>NZ_OZ186798.1:0-4800000 GCF_964272715.1 Streptomyces sp. SudanB182_2057 | reverse complement strand
GGCCGCGTTCGGCGGCGATGTCCCGCACCACCCGGCCGGTGAGCCCCTGGTTGGCCGCACTGTAGGTGTCCCCGATGACGTACCGCCCGAAGTCGGCGAGCCGCCGGAACACCCCGGCCTCCTCGGACCGGGCCCGGCGCAGCAGCTCCCCGCGTACGGCGGGGTCGCGCAGCCGGGCGGTGCGTTCGGGCACCGGCAGGGCGAGGACCGTCCCCCAGCCGGGGATGAGGTTGAGGGCGCAGAACGTGCCCAGGGACATGTTCATCGGGGTGAGGATCGGCATGGTGAGCGCCACCACCCGCCCGCCGGCCCTCCGGGCCCGCTCGCTCGCGCTCAGCTGGCGGGGCACGCGGTCCGGCACGGCGGCGTCGACGGTGAGCACGTTCCAGTTCAGGGGCCGGCCGGCCGCCGCGCTGAGCCGTGCCAGCAGGTCGATCTCGTCGTCGCCGAAGCGGTCCAGGCAGCCGGCGACGATCGCCTCGATCTGGGTGCCCTCGTGCTCGCCGACGGCGCGGGCGAGGGCCAGCAGCTCCGCCGGGCGCGCGTACCGGGAGGCGACCGGGCGGCCGTCCCCGTCGGAGTGCGTCCCGGACTGCGTGGTGGACAGCCCCCAGGCGCCGGCGTCCATGGCCTCGTGCAGCAGCCGGAGCATCGCGCGCAGCTGCTCCCCGCCGGGCTGTCCGCCGACGGCCCGCGGGCCCATCGCGTGCCGGCGCAGCGCGCAGTGCCCCACCATGAACCCGGCGTTCACGGCGATCCGCCCCTCCAGGGCGTCCAGGTACTCCCCGAAGGAGTGCCAGCTCCACGGCGCCCCTTGCTCCAGCGCGACCAGGGACATCCCCTCCACCCTGGCCATCATCCGCCGGGTGTAGTCGGCGTCCTCGGGGCGCGCGGGGTGCAGGGGCGCGAGGGTGAACCCGCAGTTCCCGCCGACCACGGTGGTCACCCCGTGGCTGAGCGAGGGGGTGGCGTACGGGTCCCAGAACAGCTGGGCGTCGTAGTGGGTGTGGGGGTCCACGAAGCCGGGGGCGAGGACGAGTCCCCGGGCGTCCTCGGTGGTCCGGGAGGCCGCGTCCAGCTTCCCGACGGCGGCGATCCGGCCGTCCCGGATCCCGACGTCGGCGGTGAAGGCGGGGGCACCGGTGCCGTCGACGACGGTGGCGTCCTTGATGACGTGATCGAGCATGGGCGGCTCCCTTCTCAACTCCGGTAAGACCACCTACCTAGGGGCGCGGGCCATACCGATATGCGGCTCCGCCGCGTGGGCGCGACCAGCCACAGACGACCCGCACCCCGCAACGGCGCTCACCCGGCAGCCCGGAACCGCGAGGTCCGGTGCACCGGATCCGTGTCGATCTTCGGGATCACGTGCTCCCCGATCAGCCGTATCGTCCGCAGCGTCTCCTCCTTCGGCACCCCCACCGGCAGTCCGAAGCTCAGCTGGTCCGCCCCGGCCCGCTCCCACCGCTCGCACTGGCGCAGCACCTCGTCGGGGTCGCCGCAGATCAGCAGCTCCTCCTCGATCAGCAGCTCCACGAACTCGGGCGTGTACGCGGGCAGCGTCTCCGGCCACACCGGGAACCCCTCCGGCCGGGGGAAGGTGTCGTGGTAGCGGAACACCAGCGAGGGCAGATAGTGCAGCCTGCCGCTGACCGCGGTCTCGACGGCCTCGGCGTGCGTGGGCGCGCAGATCGCCGTCGTCGTGACCATGACGTTGTCGTTGACGAAGTCCCCCACCGGCTCGGCGTCCACGATCGCCGTCTTGTACTGCTCCAGCACCCACTCCATGTCGGAGACCTTCTGGACGCTGAAGCCGAGCACCCCGAGCCCCTTGCGCGCGGCCATGGCGTACGACGGCGGGGACCCGGCCGCGTACCACATCGCCGGGTGGGACTTCCCGTACGGCTTCGGCAGGACCTTGCGCGGCGGCAGCTGCCAGTGCTTGCCCTGGAAGCCCGCGTACTCGTCCTGGAGCCACATCTTGGGGAACTCGGCGATGGTCTCCTCCCAGATCTCCTTGGTGTGGTTCATGTCGGTGATGCCGGGCAGGAAGCCGAGGATCTCGTGCGATCCGGCGCCGCGCCCGCTGCCGAACTCGAAGCGGCCCTCGGTGAGGTGGTCCAGCATGGCGACCTTCTCGGCCACCTTGACCGGGTGGTTGACCTGGGCCAGCGGGTTGAAGATCCCGGAGCCCAGGTGGATCCGCTCGGTGGCGTGGGCGAGGTAGCCGAGGAAGACGTCGTTGGCGGACAGGTGCGAGTACTCCTCCAGGAAGTGGTGCTCGGAGGCCCAGGCGTACTTGAAGCCGGACTTGTCCGCCTGGATGACGTACTCGGTCTCCTCCATCAGCGCCTTGTGCTCGGCCAGCGGGTCGGTCTCGGCGCGCTTGCCCACGTATCCCTGTACAAAGATCCCGAATTCCACGGCGGTTCACCGTCCTCAGAGTTCCTGAAACACCGTCAGATATTGCTGTCGGCCGACTCTCGCACCGGCCGCCGTGACCGTCAAGGCACGACGGCCGGTCAGATCACGCTGACCCCGGCCAGCCATCCCCCGTCGATCACGAACGGCTGCCCGGTGATGTAGGAGGAGTCGTCCGAGGTGAGGAAGAGGGCGAGCCGGGCCACCTCCTCCGGCTGCCCGATCCGGCCGAGCGGGACGAGTCCCCGGTACAGCTCGTCCAGCGCCCGGCCCGTCTCCTCCGGGTCGGCGTCCGGGTCCAGCCGGGCGGGGTTGGACATCGCGGTGTCGATCGCGCCCGGGCAGACGGCGTTGACCCGGATCCGCCGCGGGGCCAGCTCCAGCGCGGCCACGCGGGTCAGCCCGAGCACGGCGTGCTTCGTCGCCGCGTACGCGCCCACGGCCGCCATGCCGGTCAGGGCCGTGTAGGAGGCGGTGTTGACGATGGTCCCGCCGTCCGCGAGTTCGGGCGCGACGGTCTTCATCCCGAGGAAGCAGCCGACCTGGTTGACCTGCACCACCCGCATGAACTCCGCCAGCGGGGTGTCCACCAGGGCGTTGAAGCGCAGGATGCCCGCGTTGTTGACCAGCCCGTCGAGGCGCCCGTAGGCCCGCTTGACCTCGGCCACGGCCCGCCGCCAGCCGTCCTCCGTGCCCACGTCGAGGTGGACGTAGAGCGCGCCGATCTCCTCCGCGAGGGCCGCCCCCCGCTCGTCCAGCACATCGGCCACGGCCACCCGGGCGCCCTCCGAGCGGAACAGCCGGGCCTCCTGCTCGCCCTGCCCGCGCGCCGCCCCGGTGACGAGGACGACCCGCCCGTCCAGCTTGCCCATACCGTCTCCTCAGTCCAGCCGGGGCGCGACCTCGGCCCCGAACGCGGCTATCTGGTCGATGAGTTCGGACCGGCTCCGGCTGCGCAGCCGCACCTGCACCTGGTGCGCGCCCAGCGCCCGGTAGGCGCGCAGCGACGCGGCGATCTCCTCCGGGGGCCCGGCGAGGGTGCGCCGGCCGACGTCCCAGCCGGGCCGGCCGACGTACAGCGGCCCGGCGAGGGCGCCGACCGTGTACGGGCCGTCCAGTCCGGCCTCCTCGCGCAGCCGCCGGATCCGGGCGGCCCGCTCGGCCAGCGGCCCGGGCGGGTCCCCCTGCGGCAGCCAGCCGTCGCCCTTCAGCGCGGCCCGGCGGACGGCGGCGGGCGAGGAGCCGCCGACCCACAGGGGGACGTGCGGCTGCGCGGGGCGGGGGCGCTGGCCGAGCCCGGCGAAGTCGTAGTACGTCCCGTGGTGCTCGGGGAACTCCTCGGGGCCCAGCGCGGCCCGCAGGGCGTCCATCGCCTCGTCCAGCACGGCCCCGCGCCGCGCGAAGTCCGCCCCGAGCGCCTCGAACTCCTCCCGGACGTGCCCGGCGCCCACCCCGAGGACCAGCCGCCCGCCGGAGAGGTGGTCCAGGGTGGCGTACTGCTTGGCGGTCGGCAGCGGATGGCGCAGCCCGACCACGGCCACGTGGCTGAGCAGCCGGATCCGCGTGGTGACGGCGGCGAGGTGGGCGAGGGTGGCCACCGGGTCGTACCAGACCGTGCCCATGGCCCCGGCGAGGCGGCGCGGGATCGCCACGTGGTCGCAGCAGGCGACGTAGGCGAATCCCGCCGCCTCGGCCGCGCGGGCGACGGCGACCAGGTCCTCCGGCCCGGCGGCGGCCTCCCACGGCTCGGCGTACAGGGTGCTCTGCGACTGCACGGGCAGCTGGATGCCGTACGCCAGGGCGCTCACCGCCACAGCCCCCCGGGGGTGAGTCCCAGCAGCTCGATGGCGTTGCCCCGGACGATCCGCTCGACCACGTCCGGCGCGAGATGCCCCATCTGCGCCTCACCGACCTCGCGGGACCTGGGCCAGGTGGAGTCGGAGTGCGGGTAGTCGGTCTCGTACAGGACGTTGCCGGCGCCGATGGCGTCCAGGTTGCGCAGCCCGAAGGCGTCGTCGAAGAAGCAGCCGTACACGTGCTCGGCGAACAGTTCGGACGGCGGCCGGCGCACCTTGCCGGCGACCCCGCCCCACCCCCGGTTCTCCTCCCACACCACGTCCGCGCGCTCGAGGATGTAGGGGATCCAGCCGATCTGCCCCTCCGCGTACATCACCCGCAGGTTCGGGAAGCGCTCGAACTTGCCGCTCATCAGCCAGTCGACCATCGAGAAGCAGCAGTTGGCGAAGGTGATGACGGAGCCGACGGCGGGCGGGGCGTCGGCGGAGGTGGAGGGCATCCGGCTGCTGGAGCCGATGTGCATGGCGATCACCGTGCCGGTCTCGTCGCAGGCCGCGAGGAATGGGTCCCAGTCGTCGGTGTGCACCGACGGCAGGCCCAGGTGCGGGGGTATCTCGGAGAAGGCGACGGCCCGCACCCCGCGCGCGGCGTTGCGGCGCACCTCCCGGGCGGCCAGCTCCGCGTCCCACAGGGGGACGAGGGCCAGCGGTATCAGCCGCCCGTCCGCCCGCGGCCCGCACCACTCCTCCACCGTCCAGTCGTTGTAGGCGCGCACGCACAGCAGGGCCAGCTCCTTGTCGGCGGCCTCGGCGAAGGTCTGCCCGCAGAAGCGGGGGAAGGTCGGGAAGCACAGGGCGGACTGCACGTGGTTGACGTCCATGTCGGCGAGGCGCGCGGCCACGTCGTACGACCCGGCGCGCATCCGCTCGTACGTGATGACCTCCAGCCGCACCTCGTCCCTGGCGTATCCGACGGCGGTGTCCAGCCGGGTCAGGGGCCGGCACAGGTCCTCGTAGACCCACCAGTCGCCGACCGGCCCGTCGTCGCCCGGGGCGCCCATGACCGGCTTGAAACGGCCGCCCAGGAAGGACATCTCCTTCAGCGGCGCCCGCACGATCCGGGGCCCGGCCTCCCGGTACCGCCTCGGCAGCCGCTCCTGCCACACACCGGCGGGCTCCACGGTGTGGTCGTCGACGGAGATGATCGGCGGGAACTGTGTGGTCTCCATGCGGTTCACGGTAGCGCCGATCTGACGGTCCGTCAGCTACGTGGACGGGCCGTCCCCGGCGCCCCAAGGGGTGTGAGAACCCTGTGGAACGCGTGAGGGCCTTGTGTCCCGGGGGCCGCGCCCTTGTGATCGGTGTCTCGCACGGCTGACGCAACCGCCCGGAACAAGGCAAACTGACGGGGTTGTTCGTGATGCCGAGGGGGACGAACGCATGGACGGTGGGCCGCGAGTACCCGAGCAGCGGCGCGCCGGTTCCGCGGTCACCGCGGAGACCGGCACGCTGCGCTTCGGCGTGCTCGGTCCGGTGCGGGCCTGGCGCGGCGAGAAGGCGCTCGGCACGGGCTCCCCGCAACAGCGCGCCCTGCTGGCCGCGCTGCTGCTGCGGGAGGGCCGTACGGCCACGGCGGCCGAGCTGATCGACGCGCTCTGGGGGTCGGAGCCGCCGCCCCAGGCGCTGGCGGCGGTGCGCACGTACGCGTCCCGGCTGCGCAAGATCCTGGACCCCGGGGTCCTGGTCAGCGAGTCCGGCGGATACGCGGTGCGCGGGCTGGGCGAGGGCGCGCTGGACATGTCGGTGGCGCAGGACCTGGCGGCGGAGGCGGAGAAGGCGCGGGGCGCCGGCGACCTCGGCACCGCCCGCAAGCTGCTGCGGCAGGCGCTGGCGCTGTGGGACGGCGAACCGCTGGCCGGGGTGCCCGGCCCGTACGCGGAGACCCAGCGGGCCCGCCTGGACGAGTGGCGGCTGCAACTCCTCGAATGCCGCCTGGACATGGACCTGGAGCAGGGCGGCCACGCCGAGGCGGTCTCGGAGCTGACCGCCCTGACGGCGGCGCACCCGCTGCGGGAGCGGCTGCGCGAGCTGCTGATGCTGGCGCTGTACCGCAGCGGCCGGCAGGCGGAGGCGCTCGCGGTCTACGCGGACACCCGCCGCCTGCTGGCCGAGGAGCTCGGGGTCGACCCGCGCCCCGGCCTCAGCGACCTCCAGCAGCGCATCCTGCGGGCGGACCCGGCCCTGGCGGAGCCCTCGGCGCCGGTGACGGAGCAGGCGGCGGCGCCGGTCCGGCCGGCCCAGCTGCCCGCGACGGTGCCCGACTTCACCGGCCGCGCGTCCTTCGTCGCGGACCTGAGCGCCGTGCTGGCCTCCGCGTCCGAGGCGGAGGGCCGGGTGATGGCGGTGTCCGCGCTGGCCGGTATCGGCGGCGTCGGCAAGACCACCCTGGCGGTGCACGTGGCCCACCGGGCGCGGTCCGCCTTCCCCGACGGGCAGCTGTACGTCGACCTCCAGGGCGCGGGCCCGCGACCCGCCGAACCGGAGACGGTCCTCGGCTCCTTCCTGCGGGCACTGGGCACGGCGGACTCGGCGATCCCGGACTCCCTGGAGGAGCGGTCGGCGCTGTACCGCTCGGTGCTGGACGGGCGGCGGGTGCTGGTCCTGCTGGACAACGCCAAGGACGCGGCCCAGGTACGGCCGCTGCTGCCCGGCACCGAGGGGTGTGCGGCCCTGGTGACCTCCCGGGTGCGGATGCTGGACCTCGCGGGTGCCCAGCTCGTCGACCTGGACGTGATGTCCCCCGAAGAGGCCCTGTGCCTGTTCACCAAGATCGTGGGCGAGGAGCGGGTGGCGGCGGAGCGGGAGGCCGCGCTCGACGTCGTGGCGGCCTGCGGCTTCCTGCCCCTGGCGATCCGCATCGCCGCGTCCCGCCTGGCGTCCCGCCGCACCTGGACGGTCTCGGTGCTGGCGGCCAAGCTCGCCGACGAGCGGCGCCGGCTGGACGAGCTCCAGGCGGGCGACCTCGCGGTCAAGGCCACGTTCGAACTCGGCTACGGCCAGTTGGAGCCGGCCCAGGCCCGCGCCTTCCGCCTGCTCGGCCTGGCCGACGGCCCCGACATCTCGCTGGCCGCGGCGGCGGCGGTCCTGGACCTGCCCCCGGAGGACACCGAGGAACTCCTCGAGTCCCTGGTCGACACGTCCCTCCTGGAGTCCGCGGCCCCCAACCGCTACCGCTTCCACGACCTCGTCCGCCTCTACGCCCGCGCCTGCGCGGAACGCGACGAGGACCGCCCGAGCGAGCGGGACGCGGCGATGTCGCGGTTGCTGGACTTCTATCTGGCGACGACGGCGGGGGTGTACGCGGTCGAGCGGCCGGGGGACCGGTTGGTGGACGACCTGGAGCCGACGGAGTACGCCGGGCTGCGGTTCACCGAGGCGACGGCGGCGCTCGACTGGCTGTACACCGAGGCGGCACCCCTCCTGGCCTGCGTCCGGCAGACCGCCGGGACCGACCGGCTGCGGCGCGGAGTCGACCTGCTGTGGGCGGCCAAGGACCTGACGGAGTCAGGAGCCAACTCCCACCAGTACGAGACGACGGCACGGGCGATGTGCGACGCGACGCACGCGGCGCGGGACGCCCGGGCGGAGGGCAGGGCACGCACCGTACTGACCGACGTCCTGCTCGTGTCCGGGCGCATTCGGCAGGCGGAGGCGGAAGCCCGCGTCGCGCTGGAGTTGGCGGAGCGGGTGGGCGACTCCACCGCCGAGAGCTGGGTCGCGAACAACCGGGGGCTCCTGTGCCTTCACCAAGGAAGGCACGCGGAGGGCAAAGCCTTCTTCGAGAGGGCGATAGAAGGGCTCCGGGCAGCGGGCAACCGGCCGTTCGAGGCGACCAGCCTCGGCAATCTGTCGCGGGCTTACCTGGGGATGGGCGACATCACCCGAGCGGTGGAGATCGCTCAGCGGGGAGTCGCCGCACACAGCGAGATCGGCCGGACCGTGCGCCTCGCCAACAGCCACTACGCGCTGGGGGTCGCCATGATCGAGGCAGGCCGCCACAGCGAAGCGCTCAGCCAGTTCTCGGACGCCTTGCAGATCTTCGGTGACCACCGGCAGCGCCTCTGGGAGGGAACGACCAACTTCCGTATCGCGGAGGTCCACCTGGCCGCCCTCCGCCCGGCACAGGCGGCCCAGTACGCGGAGCAGGCTCTGGCACTGGGCTGCATCGGTGGCGACCGCATGCGCGGCAACGTACTGATGCTCCTGGGGCGGGCACTGACCAAGCTCGGTCAGATAGACCGCGCCAGGGCGTGCTGGCGTGAGGCGCTCAACCTGTACGAGCAGACAGGAGCACCGGAGGCCGGCAGCGTGCGCGCGCTCATCACACCGACCTCCGCCCGTTGAGACGCGCGATCACGTCCGCGTTCAGCATTCGTTTATCGGCGGCAGGCAGTCTCTTACGTGACGGACCGTCGCGTCGGGGGGCAGACGGTCTGGCTGGAGCCCGAAGCAATAGAGTGCGGCTCCGAACGCCCGTCCGGCGGCCCTCGGGGGAGCCCCTGGGCGGGCGTTCCTTACTCGTCGAAACAGCGGAGGACAAAGATCATGAGCGACCAGACGAAGGACGCGGCGGCCACTCCGCAGGACAACGCCATGCCCACGCCGGCTGCCGCCGATGACGCCATCACCACTCTCGACAACGCGATGCCGTCGGGTCCCCTCAAGGACACCATCAAGACGATGGACAACGCCATGCCGGCCCCGCCGCCGGCCTTGGACCTGAACGGCAAGTAAGCCACCAACCCGACGGGGGATCGGTCGCGGCGGCGCGGAGGGGGAGTCGTCGCGGCCGGGTGTGAACGGGGGGTCGAGGGGCCGGGCCTGGGGGGGCTCGGCCCCTCGGCATGTCAGCGCAGGTCCGCCTTCATCACCTTTCCGCTCGCGTTCCGGGGCAGGGACCGCAGGAATTCCACCGTTCTCGGGACCTTGTAGTTCGCCATCTCGTGGCGGGACCAGGCGATCAGGGCCTCGGGGGTCAGGGAGGATCCGGCGCGGGGGACCACGTAGGCCCTGGCGACCTCGCCGAGGCGGGGGTCGGGGACGCCGACGACCGCCGCTTCCGTCACGTCGGGGTGGGTCAGCAGGAGGCGTTCTATCTCGGCGGGGTAGGCGTTGAAGCCGCCGACGACGAACATGTCCTTCAGGCGGTCGGTGATGCGCAGGTTGCCCGAGTCGTCCAGGACGCCCACGTCGCCCGTGCGCAGCCAGCCGTCCGGGGAGACGGCCTCGGCAGTGGCCCGGGGATCGTCGTCGTAGCCCCGCATGACGGTGAAGCCGCGGACCAGGACCTCGCCGGGAACGCCGGGCGGCAGCGGGGTGCCGTCGGGGCCCGCCACCCGCACCTCCGTACCGGGGATCGCCCGGCCGGAGGTGGCGGCGATCACGGCCGGGTCGTCGCCGCGGCGGCACATCGTGACGAGGCCGGACGCCTCGGAGAGCCCATAGGCGGTCAGGACCGTCGCCACGCCCAGTTCCGTACGCAGGCGTTCCACCAGCGACAGCGGCACCACGGACGCGCCCGTCACCACCAGCCGCAGCGACGACAGGTCGTGGGCGTGCCGGGCCGGGTGGTCCAGGAGCCGCTGGTGCAGGGCCGGCGGGCCGGGCAGGACGGTGACCGCTTCCGTCGCGATGTTCGCCAGCGCCGTCTCCGCGCCGGACACCGCCTGCGGGATCATCGTCGCCCCGCGCGTCAGGCACGCGATCACCCCGGCCTTGTAGCCGAAGGTGTGGAAGAAGGGGTTGGCGATCAGGTAGCGGTCGCCGCGGCGCAGGCCCGCGAGGCCGGCCCAGATGTCGTAGGCGCGCAGGGTCTGGCCGTGGGTGATCACCACGCCCTTCGGGCGGCCCGTCGTGCCCGAGGTGTAGATGATGTCCGACGGTGTGGCGCCCGTCAGCCGCCCGCCGCGGGCGCGGACCTCCGGCGCGGTCACGGACTCCCCGGCCGCCAGGAAGTCCTTCCAGGTGCGGAAGGCCGGGGGCGCGTCCGGCGCGAGGACGACCACCTGTTCCAGGTCGGGCAGGGCCGGCAGGGGCCGGTCCGTCGCCGGGCCGGTGCCGGCCGCCCGGCGCAGGGCCGCCACGTAGGACGTGCCGAGGAAGGTGCCCGTCACGAACAGCAGCCGGGCCCGGCTGCGGCGCAGCACGTCCGCCGCCTCGGCCCCCTTGAAGCGGGTGTTCAGCGGGACCAGGACGGCACCGGCGGAGACCGCGCCCAGGGCCGCGACGATCCACTCCGCCGAGTTGGGGGCCCAGACGGCCACCCGGTCGCCGGTGCGTACCCCGCTCGCCAGGCAGGCCGCCGCCGCGCGCTCCACCCGGGCGCCCAGTTCGGCGTAGTCGATCCTGGTCCGGCCGTCGGCCACGGCCTGCGTGTCCGCGTACCGTTCGGCCGCCGACCGGACCAGTTCCGGGATGGTCTCCCACTCGCTCACGGACCGCCCTCCCGTTGCGGAGACATGTGCTGACAGACCGTCAGGTTAGCTGTAATCTGACGGGCTGTCAGGAGAGGGGTTTCCCATGGCAGCACCAGGGACCGCACCGGGGATCAAGGACGCCGCCGCCATCGTCGGGATCGGGCAGACCGCCTTCGCCCGGCGCCTCGCCGAGGACGAGCGGACGCTCGCCTGCCGGGCCGTGCTCGCCGCGCTCGACGACGCGGGGATCGCGCCCGGCGAGGTCGACGCGCTCGCCTCGTACACCATGGAGGACACCGACGAGGTGGAGCTGGCGAAGGCCGTCGGGTTCGGGGACCTCACCTTCTTCAGCAAGGTGGGCTACGGGGGCGGCGGTTCCTGCGCGACCGTCGCGCACCTGGCCGCCGCCATCGCCTCCGGGCAGGCCACCGTGGGCGTGGCCTGGCGGTCGCGGAAACGGGGCAGCGGGCCCCGGCCGTGGACGGACACGACGGCGCGACTGCCCACCCCGGCCCAGTGGACGCGCCCCTTCGGGCTGCTGCGGCCCGTCGACGAGATGGCCATGCTGGCCCGGCGCTACATGCACGAGTACGGCGTCACCCGCGACCACCTGTTCAACGTGGCGCTGGCCTGCCGCAACCGGGCCAACCAGAACCCGGCCGCCGTCATGCACGACCGGCCGCTGACCCGCGAGATGTACATGACCTCCCGGTGGATCAGCGAGCCGCTGTGCCTGTACGACAACTGCCTGGAGACGGACGGGGCGCTCGCCTGCGTGGTCGTCGGGCGGGAGCGGGCCCGGGACTGCCGGCAGCGGCCCGTGTACGTGCACGCCGCCGCCCAGGGGCTGCCCGCCCAGCACCACGGCATGGTCAACTACTGGACCGACGACCCGCTCACCGGCCCCGCCTGGACCGCCGCCCGGCACCTGTGGAAGCACGCCGACCTCACCCCGCGGGACGTCGACGTGGCACAGATCTACGACGCCTTCACCCCCCTGGTCCCGCTGTCCCTGGAGGGCTACGGCTTCTGCGCGCGCGGCGAGGGCGGCGCCTTCACCGAGCGGGGCGCCCTGGAGACCGGCGGCAGGCTGCCCGTCAACACCGGCGGGGGCGGGCTCAGCGAGGCCTACGTGCACGGCTTCAACCTGGTCACCGAGGGCGTGAAGCAACTGCGCGGGACCAGTACCGCCCAGGTGCCCGGCGCCGCCACCTGCCTGGTCACGGCCGGTGAGGACGTGCCCACCTCCGCCCTGCTGCTGAGGAGCTGACCGACATGCTGACCCCCGTCACCGACGCCGACGGCGCGCCCTTCTGGGAGTACGCGGCCCGCGGCGAGCTGCGCGTCCAGGCCTGCGCCGACTGCGGGGAACCCCGTTTCCCTCCCCGCCCCTGCTGCCCGCGCTGCCAGTCCTTCGCGAGCGAGTGGCGGCCGGTGCCGGGGCGCGGGCGGGTGTGGTCGTACGTCGTGCCGCATCCGCCGCTGCTGCCCGGCTACGCGGAACAGGCGCCGTACAACGTGGTCGTCGTGGAGCTGGCGGAGGCCCCGCGGATCCGGCTCGTGGGGAACGTGGTCGCGCACGCCGGGGCCCGGCTGGACTCCGTCGATCCCGGCCGGCTGCGGATCGGCGCCCGGGTGCGGGCCGTCTTCTCCGGCGGGCTGCCGCAGTGGGTGCTCGCGTGAACGGCGTCCGCCTCGACGTCGACGAGGACACCCGGGTCGCCGTCGTCACCCTGGACCGGCCGGACCGGCTCAACGCCATCGACCTGGGGATGGCCGACGGACTGAGGGACTGCTGGCGGACGCTGCGGTTCGCCGAGCGGGTACGGGCCGTCGTGCTCACCGGGGCCGGCGAGCGGGCCTTCTGCACGGGGATCGACCGGGACGCCGTGGTGCCGCAGCCCCCGTCGCCGTACATGTGGGACGATCCGCTGCTGGACGTCGGGCCGAAGGCGAACGGGCTGTGGAAGCCGGTGGTGGCCGCCGTGCGCGGGTTGGCCTGCGGCGGGGCCTTCTACCTGCTGGGCGAGAGCGACTTCGTGGTGGCCGACCCGACGGCCGTCTTCTTCGACCCGCACACCACGTACGGCATGGTCAGCGCCTACGAGTCCGCGCTGATGGCGCTGCGGATGCCGTACGGGGAGGCCGCGCGGATGATGCTCATGGGGACGGCCGAGCGGATCTCCGCGCGGCGGGCCCACGAGATCGGCCTGGTCTCCGAAGTGACCGGGGAGGGCGGGGCGCTGGCCGGTGCGGTGCGCTGTGCCGCCGTGCTCGCCGGGTATCCGCCCGAGGGGGTGCAGGGGACCGTGCGGGCGCTGTGGGCGGCCCGGGAGGCGGCGCTCGCGCAGGCGTTCGCGCAGGCGCCGCACCTCGTCGCGCTGGGCAATCTGCCGGCCGCGCGGCAGGCGGAGCTGTTCGCCGGCCGGCGACGCGAGTACCGGGTGCGCTAGCCGGTGCCCGGGGGCGTCATGTGGTCCGCGCCGTGCCCGTGCCCTTCTCCGCGTCCAGCGCGTACACGCACCGGTCCTTGCTGCACGCGTAGACCACGCCGTCCTTGACCACCGGGGAGCCGGTGATCTCGCCGCCGGTCGCGAGCTTCCAGCGCAGCCGGCCGTCATCGGCCTTCAGGGTGTACAGGAGGTGGTCGGTGGAGCCGAAGTGGATACGCCCCTCGGCCACGGCGGGCGCGCCCACGACGTCGCCGCCCGCCTGGAAGCGCCACTTGGGGGTGCCGGTGACCGCGTCCAGGGTGTACAGGCCCTTGCCGCTGCCGACGTGCACGTGCCCGGCGGCGACCAGCACCGGCTCCACGGAGGAGCGGGCCTCGGTGGCGATGCGCCAGCGGTCGCGGCCGTCGGCGGCGTCGAGGGCGTAGACCGTGCCGAGGTAGTCGGCGAGGTAGACACCGCCGCCGGTGACGGCCGGGCCGGGGGCGAAGGCGGGCGGGCTGAGGAAGACCGCCGGGGCCTCGAAGTGCCAGCGCACCCGGCCGCTCACCGCCTCCACGGCGAGGACGCGGGTGCCCGCGCTGATGTAGACGCACCCGTCGGGCGCCGGGGCCACGCGCACCGGGACGCCGCCGCAGGAGGCCGCGTCGCCGATGGGGTACGACCAGCGCTCCTCGCCGGTACGGGCCTCGAGCGCGCGCAGCCGGGCGTCCTGCCAGACGTAGACCGTGCCGTCGTGCACGGCCGGGCCCGCCTCGGGGGACTCGAAGTCGGTCTGGCAGCCGGTGATCTCCCACAGCTTCCGCCCGCTGGCCGCCTCCCACGCCTGGACGCCGCCGCCGCGGGTGCCGGTGACGACGGTGCCCCGGTCGGCCTTGAGGCAGTACACCCAGGCGTCCGTGGGCAGCCGCCACAGGTCGGTGCCCTCGCGGGCGTCCAGGGCGTACAGGGTGGGGCCGTCGGAGGCGTGGACACGGCCGTCCGCCACCGCCATCGACCAGGCGACGTCCCGGGTCTTGAAGCGGCGGCGGCCGGTGGACACGTCCAGGGCGTGCACCTCGAAGGAGGTGACGTAGACCAGGTCGCCGGCCACGGCCGGGGTGCCCCACACATCGTTCGACATGCGGAACCGCCAGGGCCGCCAGCCGCTCGCGGGCTCCGGGGGCACGGGCGGGGCGGGCGGTACGGCGGGGTCGGCGGTGGCCGCGCCGGGGCGGGGCCGGGACCAGCTGGCCACCAGGCCCGCCTCGGGCGGCGGCGCCTTGACGGCGGCGGCGCGGGCGTCGGCGACCCGGGGGCCGGGGCCGATGGGCACCTGGGCGCCGGCCAGCCGGACCGGGCCGGTGTCGGAGGCGCCGGCCGGGACCGGCACGGGGGCCGAGGGCGCCACCGGCATCGGCACGGGGGCCGAGGGGCCCACCGGCACGGGCACGGGGCCCGGCATGGACACGGGCGCCGAGGGCGGTACCGGGACCGGAGGGTCGTACGGCGGGGGCGGGGGCACGGTCTGCCGGACGGCGGCGCGCGGGCCGCCGGTCTGGGCCGGGGCGGGCCGGCCGGCGGGGCGTCCGCCGCGGCGGGACTCGATCAGCGCGACGGCCTTCTCCGGCAACCAGGCGGAGGCGGTGCCGCTGTCGTCGGAGCCGGAGCCGAACAGGTGCGGGGCGAGCTGGGCCTGGAGGTCGGCCGGGGTGGGCCGGGCGGTGGCCTCCATCTGCATGCACGCCTCGATCAGCGGGCGCAGCTCGTCCGGCAGGCCGGTGAGGTCGGGGCCCTCGCGCAGCAGCATGAAGACGGTCTCGACCGGGTTGGCGCCGTGGAAGGGCGGGTGTCCGGTGGCGGCGAAGACGAGGGTGGAGCCGAGGGAGAAGACATCGCTGGCGCCGGTGACGCTGCGGGAGTCCTTGGCCTGCTCCGGGGACATGTAGGCGGGGGTGCCGACGGCGACGTTCGTCATGGTCAGCCGGGTGTTGGAGACCCCGGAGGCGATGCCGAAGTCGATCACCCGGGGGCCGTCCTCGACCACGAGCACATTGGAGGGCTTCAGGTCGCGGTGGACCAGCCCGGCGCCGTGGATGGACTGGAGGGCCTCGGCCACGCCCGCCGCGAGCCAGCGCACGGCCTGCGCCGGCAGCGGCCCGCACTCGTTCACTATCTCTTCCAGCGAGGGCGCGGGGACGTAGGCGGTGGCCAGCCAGGGCACGGCGGCGCGCGGGTCGGCGTCGACCACGGCCGCGGTGTAGAAACCGGAGACCGCGCGGGCCGCCTCCACCTCACGGGTGAACCGGACCCGGAAGAGCTGGTCCTCGGCCAGCTCGGTGCGCACCGTCTTGATCGCCACGCGCCGGCCGGACGCCGAGCGCGCGAGATAGACCAGCCCCATGCCGCCGGCCCCCAGCCGGCCCAGCACCTCGAACGGCCCGATCCGCCGCGGATCGTGCTGCGTCAGCTGATCCACCACTTGCCTGCCACCTCCCCGTACGAGCCGCGCCACCCCATATGTACGCGACCGAAGTGCAGCGTCTCACCACCGCACCGCCATGGCGGCACGCACCCCGATTCTTCCTGGCCGGGCGGCTGGTTGCGAACCCGGTGACAGTCGGGGTGTCTCACATTAATTCATCCCAAAAGCGGATGGATCACCGCTGGAGCAGCGCGAACGACGCCCCCTGATTGTCGGTGACGACGGCCACCGTGCCGTACGACGTCGTGAAGGGCGGCGCCTGCACCCGGCCGCCGAGCCGCTGGACGGCCCCGAGGGCGTCGGCCAGGTCCGTGACCCCGAAGTGGGCGACGAAGTGCGGGGGCATCTCGGCCGGGAACACCTCGGTGACGTCCGCGCGGCCGAAGTCGGGCGCGGCCCCGGAGCCGAACAGGGCGTCGTGGAAGAGGTCGCCGTAGAAGGCGTTGGCGGCGGCCGTGTCCCGGGTGTACAGCTCGGCCCACACGAAGGCGCCCGGCGCGCGCCGCCGCCCGAAGCCGCGGTGGGTGCCGGGCTGCCAGAGGCCGAACACCGCGCCCCCGGGGTCGGTGGCCAGGGCGGCGGTGCCGAGGTCGCCGACCGGGTACGGGTCCGTGATCATCCGGCCACCGGCCGCCGTCAGTCGCCGGGCGAGGGCCCCGGCGTCCGGGGTGGCGAAGGAGACCGTCCACACGGTGGGCATGCGGCCGTCCGTCTTCGGGGCCAGCGCGGCGACCCGGTCCCCGTCCAGCAGCGCCCACACCGCGGAGCCGTACGCCTCCTGGAAGGTCCACCCGAAAAGCTCACCGTAGAACCGCTTGCCCGCCTCGACGTCGGGCAGTTGGGCGTCGACCCAGCAGGGGACGCCCTCCCCGTATGTCTCTTCGTTCGTGGATGCCCTGTTTTCGGCCATGCGGCAAAAGTAACCGGGACGCGCGCACGCCGCAGACCAGGCACACCACCCCCGATCCCCCCGCACACCCCATTTGCAGTCGGCCGAATCGCGCTCCCATCACCCCTCGGTAAGCTGACGGCATGACAGGACAAGTGCGTACCGTCGACGGCCGCGTGGCCGGCCGGCGTGGGCAGGCGACCCGGCAGAAGCTGCTCGACTGCCTCAGCGAGATGCTCAGCTCCTCCCCCTACCGGGACGTCAAGGTCATCGATGTCGCCCGGAGGGCGGGCACGTCGCCCGCGACCTTCTACCAGTACTTCCCCGACGTCGAAGGCGCCGTCCTGGAGATCGCCGAGCGGATGGCGGCCGAGGGCGCGGGGCTGACCGAACTGCTCGAAGGGCGCACCTGGACCGGCAAGTCGGGCTGGCAGACCGCGCAGGAACTCGTGGACGGGTTCCTGGACTTCTGGCGCCGCAACGACGCGATCCTGCGGGTGGTGGACCTGGGCGCGGCCGAGGGGGACAAACGGTTCTACAAGATCCGTATGAAGATCCTGAACTCGGTCAACAACTCCCTGGCCGACTCCATCGCGGAGCTCCAGGCCAAGGGCCGGGTGGACAAGGACGTGAACCCGGCGGCGGTGGCCGGTTCGCTGGTCGCGATGCTCGCGGCGGTGGCGGCCCACCAGAAGGGGTTCACCTCCTGGGGCGTGAAGCAGGCCGAACTCAAGCCGAACCTGGCGCTGTTGGTGCACCTGGGCGTGACCGGCAAGAAGCCGTCCAAGTAGGCGTCCGCGCCTCTTCGTACCCCTTTTGAAGTACCAAGTCCTGTCTCGCGGGCGGTGGTTCATCCCCTGAACCACCGCCCGCCGTCTATGCGGGCAGCGGACGGTCCCGCACCACGTGCTTCATCACCAGCGTCGAGGTCAGCCGCTGCACCCCCGGCAGGGTCGCCAGCCGCTCGTCGTACAGCCTCTGGAAGGCGGCCAGGTCGGCGGTGGCCACCCGGAGCAGATAGTCCGGTTCGCCGAACAGCCGCTGGGCGTCCAGCACATGCTCCAGTTCGCCGACCGCCCGCTCGAACTCGGCGACCGTGTCCCGGTCCTCCTGGCGCATGGACACGAAGACCAGCGCCTCGAAGTTCAGGCCGAGCGAGGCCGGGTCCACCACCGCGCGGTAGCCCCGGATGGCACCGGCCCGCTCCAGCTCGCGCAGCCGCCGGTGGCAGGGGGAGACGCTGAGCCGCACCCGGGCGGCCAGCTCGGTCACGGTCAGCCGCCCGTCCTGTTGCAGCTCGGCAAGGATTTTCCGGTCCACGTCGTCCATGAGGGAGATTTTTGCGCACAACTCGCGATCATGAGCAAACTTCGGAAACACTTTCGGGTAATTCGCGCCTAATGTGCCCGACATGGACTCGGGACTGCTCTTCTCCTTCCTCGCCGTGGACCTGCTGCTGGTGTGCGTACCGGGCGCCGACTGGGCGTACGTCATCACGACCGCCCTGCGCGGCGGCCGGATACCGCGCGCGGTGGCGGGCCTGGTCTGCGGCTACGCCCTCCACACCGCCCTGGCCACGGCGGGCCTGGCGGTCCTGGTGGCCGGCTCCCCCGGCCTGCTGACGGCGGTGACGGTGGCGGGCGCGGGCTACCTGCTGTGGCTGGGCTGGGGGGTGCTGCGCCGGCCGTCGGTACCGGGGGCGACGCCGGCGGCCGCCCGGACGGACGCGGACGCGGGTTCGGCACCGGCGGCCGACGGCCGCCCCTTCCTGCGCGGTGCGACGATCAGCGGCCTGAACCCCAAGGGCCTGCTCCTCTATCTCTCCGTGCTCCCCCAGTTCCTCACCCTGCGCGGTGCGCACCTCCCCGTCCCGGCGCAGACGGCGGCGCTCGGCCTGCTCCACATGGCGTGCTGCGCGGCCGTCTACCTCACCGTCGGCGCCCTCGCCCGCGCCCTCCTCGCGGCCCGCCCGGCGGCGGCCCGCGCGGTGACCCGCACGTCGGGCGCGGCGATGCTGGGCATCGGAGCGTTCCTGCTGGTGGAACGGCTGGCGACGCTCTAGGGTTCCCGCGCCTCCGGCTCGCGCCGCATGAGCCGGAAGAGGCGGATCTCGCGCTCCACCCGGGACTGGTACACCGCGTACGGCGGCCAGAGGGCGAGGGCCGCCCGCCAGGCCGCCGTGCGGTCGGCTCCGGTGAGGAGGCGGGCCGTGACCGGGATGTCCCGGCCCCGCCAGCTGACCGTCGCGTCGGGGTGGGTCAGGAGGTTGCGGGTCCAGGCGGGGTGGTCGGGGCGGCCGAAGTTGGAGCCGATCAGCAGCCAGCCGCCGTCCTCCTCCGGTACGCAGGCCAGCGGGGTGCGGCGGGGCAGTCCGCTGCGCGCACCGGTGGAGGTGAGGATCACCCCCGGCAGCATCCGCGCGCTGGGCAGCACCCGGCCCCCGGTGAGCCGGTGCACGGCCCGGTCAAGGGCGGGGATCACCCGGGGGGCCGCCTTGGCGAAGAGCCTGGTGGAGGACACCTTCTGGACGAGCCGGAGGCCGAGCGGACGGCCGCCGAGGGACTCGGGTCCGGTGGCCCGGGCCATCAGACAGCCACCTCGCCGCCCGCACGGCACCCCGAGGGCAACCCGTCCGTATGCCGCGTCCCCGGCTCCCCGCCCACACCCGCCGGGCCGCCACCCGAAGGCAAACCCGCCACCGCGCCGCGCGCCCCCGTCCCCGCCACCGCGCCGCCCGCACCCGCCCCCGCACCCAGCGCCCCGCCACCCGAAGGCGAACCCGCCGCTCCGCCCTCCCCCGGCCCCGCCGCCTCACCGCGCACGCCCGCGCCCGCCGCCCCACCGCCCGAAGGCGAACCCGCCGCCGCGCCGCCCGCCCCCGGCCCCGCCGCCTCACCGCGCACGCCCGCGCCCGCCGCTCCACCGCCCGAAGGCAAACCCGCCGCTCTGTCCATCCCCGGCCCCGCCGCCCCACCGCCCGAAGACATCCCCACCGCCGCGCCGCCCGCCCCCGGCCCCGCCGCCGAGCCGCCCGCGCCCCGCGTCCGCGCACCGGTCGTCCCACCGCCCCCGCAGGCCCCCGCCGCCCCACCGCTGTCACCCATGACCGGGCTCGCCCCCTCTCCCCCCGTGAACAACCCCTCCCGCTCGGCCGCCCGGGCGCGCAGGCGGTGGGGTGGGCCGAAGAGGAGTTCGTCGCCGGCCGCTCGCTTGAAGTAGAGGTGGGCGTCGTGTTCCCAGGTGAAGCCGATGCCGCCGTGCAGTTGGACGGCCTCGGCGGCGGCGTGCCGCAGGGCCTCCAGGCACTGGGCGAGGGCGAGGCCGCCCGCGCCCGGGCCGCGGGCCGCCGCCCACGCGGCGTGGTACGCGGTGGACCGCGCCGCCTCCACGGCCACGTACACGTCCGCCAGCCGGTGCTTGACGGCCTGGAAGGAGCCGATGGGCCGCCCGAACTGCCTGCGCTGACCGGCGTATTCGACGGTCATCTCCAGCACCCGCCCGGCCGCTCCGACGGCCTCGGCGGCGAGGACGGCGGCCGCGGTGTCCCCGGTCGCGGCGAGGGCGGGGAGCACGTCGGCCTCCTCCGCGCCCAGCAACTCGGCCGGTACGTCGCGCAGTTGTACGCGGCCCTGCGGGCGGGTGGCGTCCAGCGCGGTCTGCCGGATCCGGGTCGGGCTCGTCGTCCCGGCCGGCACCAGGAACAGCAGGGTGCGCGAGCGGGCGAAACCCCCGGTGTGTGCGGCGACGAGCAGCAGGCCCGCGCTGTGCCCGTCCAGCACCTGCGCCGCCTCGCCGTACAGCCGCCAGCCGCCCCCCGCGCGCCGCGCCTGGACCCCGCCGGCCCGGCCGCCGCCCGCGCGGTAGGCGTCGTTGGCGCCGGTCAGGTCGAGGGCGGTGGCGAGGGCGGGCCCGGCGACGGCGAGGGCGGCGGTGAGGGAGCCGTCGGCGAGGCGCGGCAGCAGCTCGGCGCGCTGGGCGTCGGTGCCGAGGGCGAGGATCAGCGGGGCGGTGAGGACGCAGGTGGCGAGCAGCGGCGTGGGCGCCAGGGCCCGGCCCGTCTCCTCGCAGGCCAGGGCCAGTTCGGTGACCGAGCAGCCGACACCCCCGTACGCCTCCGGGAGGGCGAGGCCGGGCAGGCCGAGGCCGTCGGCGAGGGCGGACCACAGACGAGGGTCGTAGCCGGCCGGGGAGTCGACGGCGGCCCGTACCGCGGCCGGGCCGCAGCGGTCGCCCAGCAGCTCCCGCAGGGTCCGGCGGATCTCCCGCTGCTCGGCGGTGAGGCGCGTGTCCATGGCCTTCCCTCCCAAACTGACGGAGCGTCATATTAGGGGGGTCGCAGCGAGAAGCCCAGAGGGAGGAGTCCGCTCATGAGCCACGGGAGCCGGAGGGTGGCGGTGGTCGGCGCGGCCCTCGCCGACTGCGGGCGGCTGGACGACGCGACGCCGTACGCCCTGCACGCCCAGGCGGCCCGCCGGGCCCTCGCGGACGCCGGTCTGGACCGCGCCCGGGTGGACGGCTTCGCCTCGGCGGGCCTCGGCACGCTGGCGCCCGTGGAGGTCGCCGAGTACCTGGGCCTGCGCCCCACCTGGGTGGACTCCACCTCGGTCGGCGGCGCCACCTGGGAGGTGATGGCGGCGCACGCGGCGGACGCGATCGCGGCGGGCCACGCCCGGGCGGTGCTGCTGGTGTACGGCTCGACGGCGCGGGCGGACATCAAGGCGGGCCGGCGCACCGGCACGCTGTCCTTCGGCGCCCGGGGCCCGCTCCAGTTCGAGGCGCCGTACGGCCACACGCTGATCGCCAAGTACGCGATGGCGGCCCGCCGGCACATGATCGAGTACGGCACGACGATCGAGCAGCTGGCCGAGGTGGCGGTGCAGGCGCGGGCGAACGCGGCCCTGAACCCGGAGGCGCTGTTCCGCGACCCGGTCACGGTCGACGACGTGCTGTCCGGTCCGCTGATCGCCGACCCCTTCACCCGGCTCCACTGCTGCCTGCGCTCGGACGGCGGCGCGGCGGTGCTGCTGGCGGCCGAGGAGTACGTACGGGACTGCCGGACCGCCCCGGTGTGGGTCCTCGGCACCGGCGAGCACGTCTCCCACGCCTCCATGTCCGAGTGGCCGGACTTCACCCTCTCCCCCGCGGCGGTCAGCGGGCGCCTGGCCTTCGGGCGGGCGGGGGTCGCTCCGGCGGAGATCGACTTCGCGGAGGTCTACGACGCCTTCACCTACATGACCCTGGTGACCCTGGAGGACCTGGGCTTCTGCGCCAAGGGCGAGGGCGGGGCCTTCGTGGCGGGGGGCCGGCTGCGGGTGCGGGGCGGGGAGCTGCCGGTGAACACCGACGGCGGCGGCCTGGCGGCCCAGCACCCCGGGATGCGGGGGCTGTTCCTGCTGGTGGAGGCGGTACGGCAGCTGCGGGGCGAGGCCGGGGAGCGCCAGGTACGGGCCCGGGACGGCGCCCTGCCCAGGCTGGGCGTGGCCTCGGGCACCGGCGGCTGGTTCTGCTCCTCGGGGACGGTGGTGCTGGGCCGGGGGTGAGTACGGGACAGTGGCGCCGGGCCGGGACTGAGCGCGGGACTGTGAGGCGGTCCACCGGTGCCTGCGGGACTGGGCACGGCACCGGCGGTGATACTCCCCCCATGGCACAGCACGATCTACACGCACTGCTCCGCCCGCTGCGGGTCTGGGACCCCGAGGTCACGCGGCTGCCGCCGTTCGACCCGGACACCGCCCCGCCCACCCCGCTCGCCCTGTTCACGGACTGGTTCGCCGACGCGGTGGCGGCGGGGCAGCCGGAGCCGCACACCATGTCGCTGGCGACCTCGGACGAGGAGGGCCTGCCGGACGTCCGGATCGTGATGCTGCACGGCGCCGACGCGGACGGCTGGTCGTTCGCCACGCACGCCACCAGCCGCAAGGGCCGCGCGCTGGCCGCCCGGCCGTACGCGGCCCTCGCCTTCTACTGGCCGGTGCTGGGCCGCCAGGTACGGCTGCGCGGACCGGTCGCCGCCGCGCCGGCCGAGGAGAGCCAGGCCGACCTGCACGCGCGGTCCACGGGCGCGCTGGCCGCCGCGCTGACCGGCCGGCAGAGCGAGGAACTGGACTCGCTCACGGAGCTGCGCCGGGCCTCGGAGACGGCCTGGGAACGGGCCCGGGAGAACCCGGCCGAGCCGTCGCCGACCTGGACGCTGTACCGGCTGCGCCCGCAGACGGTGGAGTTCTTCCAGGGCGACCCGGAGCGGCGGCACGTACGCCTGGAGTACCGCAGCACCGGGTTCGGCTGGAGCCGGACGCTGTTGTGGCCGTGAAAGGCCCCACGTCGCGACCGTGAGGGCCCCCGCCCCGGTTGTGCGCGCCCTTGGTCAGAGGGGTGTCTCCTCCGGCCGGAACACCGGGATGCCGTCCCGGAAGGTCACCGTCAGCGGCATCCCGGCCCGTACCGCGCCCGGTGGGCAGTCCACCAGTTCCGTCATCATCCGGGGGCCCTCGGCCAGGTCGACCACCGCTGCCAGGTAGGGGGTCCGGGCACTGAACGGCGGGAGGTCGTTGTGGTGGACGGCGGACCAGGTGTAGAGGGTGGCCCGCCCGGCCGCCTCCTCCCAGGTCACCTCCTCGCTCCAGCAGTGCGGGCAGAACTCCCGGGGGTAGTGGTGGGCCCGGCCGCAGGCCCCGCAGCGGCGGATCAGCAGCCGGCCCCGCGCCGCCGCCTCCCAGTAGGGGCGGGTGAGGGCGTCGGGCTCGGGCGGGCCGGGGCGCGGGCCGGTCGTCACAGCCACCCCAGCGCCGCGTCGAGCGACCAGGTCTGCCAGGACATGCCGAAGAGGCCGACGGCGGAGATCAGGGCCATCATCGAGTTCTGGCCCTGTTCCGCCCAGTCGTGGATCATCAGCACGAAGTAGACGGCGTTCAGCAGCAGGCCGCCGAGCAGGGCGGCCGGGGTCAGGAACCCGACGATCAGGCCGAGCCCCAGGGCCAGTTCGGCGTAGGCGACGACGTAGGCCATCAGCTTCGGGCGGGGGCGCACCACCGTCTCGAAGCCCGCGCGCACCGGCGCCCAGCGGTGTCTCGCCGCCACGTCCGCCGCCCAGGCGATGCCGCTGCCCCGCTCGAACCAGGCCCTCTTGTCCTTGTGCCGCCAGCTCTCCAGCCACCACAGGCCGAGACCGATCCGCAGCACCGCGAGCCACTGCGCGCCGTCGAGCCATATCGAGTCCATGGATCTGACGGTACGTCAGACCGGTGGGGATGCCAACCCGCGAGTCGGCCCGCTCCAACGGGCGTACCAGATCGCTTCGTTCACGTCCGGCGCACTCTTCCCGTACACCCGTGATCAATCCGCAACCAATTCCGGTCTTGACCGAGACCCATCAACCGGGTGGGTGGTTACGCTCCCGCTCATGGCCGCCTCCCGCCCCGCCGACGCCCCCCGCCCGCCGGTCCCCGCCGACCCCCCGGTCTATGTGATCGGCGCCGGGCCGGGCGGCCTGGCCGTCGCCCGGGAGCTGCGGGAGCGGGGCGTACGGGCCGTGGTCCTGGAGAAGTCCGACCGGGTCGGCGCCTCCTGGCGCGGCCACTACGACCGGCTGCGGCTGCACACCACCCGGCGGCTGTCCGCGCTGCCCGGCCTGCCCATGCCCCGCCGGTTCGGGCGCTGGGTGTCCCGGGACGACGTGGTGCGCTACCTGGAGAAGTACGCCGAACACCATCGGCTGGAGATCGTCACCGGGGTCGAGGTGCACCGCGTGGAGCGGACCACGGACGGCACCGGCTGGCTGCTGCGCGCCTCCGGGGGGCGGGAACTGACCGGCAGCGCGGTGGTCGTCGCCACCGGCTTCAACCACACCCCGCGGCTGCCCGACTGGCCGGGGAGCGCGGAGTACGACGGGGAGCTGCTGCACGCCGCCGGGTACCGCGACGCCGCTCCCTACCGGGGGCGGGACGTGCTCGTCGTCGGCGCCGGCAACACGGGCGCGGAGATCGCCGTGGACCTGGCGGAGGGCGGGGCCGCGCGGGTGCGCCTGGCGGTGCGCACGCCCCCGCACATCCTGCGCCGCTCCACCCTCGGCTGGCCCGCCCAGTACACCGGCGTCCTCGTCCGGCGGCTGCCGGTGCGGCTGGTGGACCGGCTCGCGGGGCCGGTGGGGCGGCTGAGCACGCCCGACCTGTCCGCGCACGGGCTGCCGCGCCCGGACACCGGCCTGTACAGCAGGGTGCGGCAGGGCGCGATCCCGGTGCAGGACGTCGGCCTGGTCGACGCCGTCCGCACCGGCAGGGTGGAGGTCGTGGCCGCCGTGCGGGCGTTCGAGGACGGCGCGGTGGTGCTCGCCGACGGCAGCCGGATCACGCCGGACGCGGTGATCGCGGCCACCGGGTATGTCCGCGCGCTGGAGGGGCTGGTCGGGCACCTGGGGGTGCTGGACGGGCGCGGCCGGCCGGTGGCGCACGGCGGCCGTACGTCCCCGCGGGCGCCCGGCCTGTACTTCACCGGGTTCACCAATCCGATCAGCGGGATGCTGCGGGAACTGGCGATCGACGCGGGGCGGATCGCGAAGGCGGTGGCGAAGACGGTGGAGAAGTCCGCCGGGACGTCGACCGCGAAGGCGGTGGAGAGGTCTGCCGGGGCGCCGGCCACGGAAGCGATCGTGGAGCCGGTCGTGGAGCCGGTCGTGCGGCCGACCGCGGAGGAGCCGAAGTAGCCGGCCGGTAACTTTGCCTCCCGGGCCATTCCTGACTCCCTGCCGGTTCAGTAATCTGACACAGCGTCAGTTATTGCTGTCTCGCAGGGAGGCGGGCGGAACGATGCTCGGATCGACCCACGGCACCCTCACCACCGACTCCCGCCAGGCCCGGGTCATCGCCTGCGGCGAGCGGCGGCCCGGCCCCGCCGTCCACGACCGGGCGGCGGACCTCGACGTCAGCGGGCGCCCGCTGCACGCGGACGTACCCGACCTCGCCCGGTTCTTCCGGCCCGGGTCCGTCGCCGTGATCGGGGCCTCCGACACCGAGGGGCGGCCGAACACCGGCATCACCCGGCAACTGCTCGACTGGGCCGGCCGGGTCGGCGCCCGGGTGCACCCGGTGCACCCGACCCGCGGGACCGTCTTCGGGCTGCCCTGCGTCCCCTCCGTCGCCCGGCTGCCCGAACCGGTCGACCTGGCCGTGCTGCTGGTCGCCGACCCGCTGCCGGTGATCGGGGAACTCGGTGAGGCCAAGGCCCGGTTCGCGGTCGTCTTCGCCTCCGGGTTCGCCGAGACCGGGCAGGCCGGCGCCGAGGCGCAGCAGCGGCTCGCCGAGGCGGCGCGGGGCGCGGGGGTGCGGCTGCTCGGCCCCAACACCAACCTCAACGCCTTCGAACGGTTCCGGGAGGACCTGACCGGTCCGGCCATCGCGCTGATCACCCAGTCCGGGCACCAGGGCCGGCCCGTCTTCGCCCTCCAGGAGCTGGGCATCCGGCTCTCCCACTGGGCGCCCACCGGCAACGAGGCCGACCTGGAGACCGCCGACTTCCTGTCCTGGTTCGCCGAGCGGCCCGAGGTCGGCGCGATCGCCTGCTATCTGGAGGGGCTCAAGGACGGCCGGGCCTTCCTGCTGGCCGCCGACCGCGCCGCCCGGCGCGGGGTGCCGGTGGTCGCCGTGAAGGTGGGCCGGACCGAGGCCGGCGCCCGCACCGCCGCCTCGCACACCGGCAAGCTCACCGGCGCCGACGACGTGGTGGACGCGGCCCTGCGCCAGTACGGCGTGATCCGCGTCGACGCCCTGGACGAACTCCAGGACACCGCGGCGCTGCTGGCCAGGGCCCGGCCGCCGCGGTCGGACGGGGTGGTCGTCTACTCCATCTCGGGCGGCACCGGAGCACACGTCGCCGACCTGGCCGCCGGGGCGGGGCTGCGGCTGCCGGCGCTGTCGGCGGAGAAACAGGCCGAGCTGCACCAGTGGATACCGGACTACCTGAACGTGGCCAACCCGGTGGACAACGGCGGCCACCCGGTGGGCGACGAGCGGGGCCGGAAGATCATCGACGCGCTGCTCGCCGACCCGGCCGTCGGGGTGCTGATCTGCCCGGTCACCGGCCCCTTCCCGCCGCTCAGCGACCGGCTGGTGCGCGACCTGGCCGACGCCGCCGAGCAGACCGACAAGCTGGTGTGCGTGGTGTGGGGGTCGCCGGCCGGGACCGAGCCCGCGTACCGGGAGGTGCTGCTCGGCTCCTCCCGCGTGGCCACCTTCCGCACGGTCGGCAACTGTCTGCGCGCCGTCCGCGCCTGGCTGGACCACCACCGCTTCACCGGCGACTACCGCTCCCCGTTCGACGCGGCCCCGCGCACCCCCTCCCCCTCGTTCCGCAAGGCGAAGGCGCTGCTGCGGCCCGGCGCCCGGCTCAGCGAGCACGCCGCCAAGCAACTGCTGCGGGCCTACGGCATCCGGGTGCCGCGCGAGCAGCTCGTGACCAGCGCGGCGGCGGCCGTGCGGGCGGCCGGGCAGGTGGGCTACCCGGTGGTGATGAAGGCATCCGGCGCGCGGATCGCGCACAAGACCGAACTGGGCCTGGTGAAGATCGGCCTCACCTCGGCGAGCCAGGTCCGCGACGCCTACCGGGAGCTGACCGACATCGCCCGCTACGAGGACGTCGGGCTGGACGGCGTCCTGGTGTGCCAAATGATCGAGCGGGGCGTGGAGATGATGGTCGGCGTCACCCACGACGAGCTGTTCGGGCCGACGGTGACGGCCGGGCTCGGCGGCATCCTGGTGGAGGTGCTGCGCGACACCGCGGTCCGTGTCCCGCCCTTCGGCGAGGAGCAGGCCCGCGCGATGCTCGGCGAGCTGCGCGGCCGGGCCCTGCTGGACGGGGTGCGGGGCCGCCCGCCGGCCGATGTGGACGCACTGGTGGAGGTCGTCCTGCGGGTCCAGCGAATGGCCCTGGAGCTGGGCCCGCACCTGGCCGAGCTGGACATCAACCCGCTGATGGTGCTGGACCGGGGGCAGGGCGCGGTGGCGCTGGACGCGCTGGTGGTGTGCCGGTGACGGGCGGCGTGCGGCACGAGGTGCGCGACGGGGTCTCGTATTTCACCCTGGACCGTCCCGAGGCGCTGAACGCCCTCACCCCGGACATGCGGGAGCGGCTGATCGGGCTCCTGACCCGGGCGTCGGCCGATCCGGCGGTACGGGCGGTGGTCCTCACCGGCACCGGCCGCGGCTTCTGCGCGGGCGCGGACCTACGGGGCGGAGCCGGTGGGGGTGAGCGGGTGCGGGGGGACGCGGCGCCGGGGGCGGGGGACGGGGCACGGGTAGCGACGGACGCGGCGCCCGTGCCGGGGGACGGAGTGCGGGTGGCGGGGGACGCGGCGCGGGCGGAGGAAGGTGCGGCGCCGGTTCCGGGAGACAGGGCACGGGCAGCGACGGACGCGGCGCCCATGCCGGGCGGCGGGGCACGGGTGGCGGGGGACGCGGCGCGGGCGGAGGAAGGTGCGGCGCCGGTTCCGGGAGACAGGGCACGGGCAGCAACGGACGCGGCGCCCATGCCGGGCGGCGGGGCGCGGGTGGCGGGGGACGCGGCGCGGGCGGAGGAAGGTGCGGCGCCGGCCCCGCGAGACGGGGCACGGGTAGCGACGGACGCGGCGCCCGTGCCGGGTGGCGGGGCGCGGGTGGCGGGAGATGTGGCCCGTGTGCTGCGGCTGGGCGCGCAGCGGCTGATCGCGGCCGTACTGGACTGCGAGAAGCCGGTCCTGGCGGCGGTGAACGGCACGGCGGCCGGGCTCGGCGCGCATCTGGCCCTGGCCTGCGATCTGGTGCTGGCCGCCGAGTCGGCCCGGTTCATCGAGGTGTTCGTGCGGCGCGGCCTGGTCCCGGACGGCGGCGGCGCCTATCTGCTGCCCCGGCTGGCCGGCCCGCACCGGGCGAAGGAGCTGATGTTCTTCGGCGACGCGGTGGAGGCGGCCCGGGCCGAGCGGCTGGGCCTGGTCAACCTGGTCGTCCCGGACGCCGAGCTGGCCGCGACGGCCCGCGCCTGGGCGGCCCGGCTGGCCTCGGGGCCGACGCGGGCGCTGGCCCTGACCAAGCAGTTGGTGAACGCCTCCCTGGAAGACGGCCGCGCCGCCGCGTTCGCCGCGGAGTCCTGGGCCCAGGAGATCAACATGACGACGCGGGACGCCCAGGAGGGGCTGCGGGCGTTCACGGAGCGCCGGGCGCCGCACTTCGACGGCCGCTGACCTTCCCATCTCACGGACCGTCAGTTTCAATGAGGGAATGATGGGTCACGCGGGAGCGGCGGCGGCCGCCGTGCGGTACCTGGGACCCGGGCCGGCGGAGCCGCCGGCCCGGCCGCGGTTGCGGTCCGTCCCGGAGGGCGAGCGGGCGCCGGTGGACCCGGCGGAGTTCCGCCGGGTGCTGGGGAACTTCGCCAGCGGTGTCACGGTCGTCACGGCCCCGGCGACGGAGAGCGGTCCGGGACCGGCCGGTTTCGCCTGCCAGTCCTTCGCCTCCCTCTCCCTCGACCCGCCCCTGGTCTGCTTCATGGTCGGCCGCACCTCCACGACCTGGCCGCACATCGCCCGCGCCGGGGTGTTCTGCGTCAACGTGCTCGGCGCCGGACAGGACGAGCTGTGCCGGGCGTTCGCGGTGAGCGGCGCGGACAAGTTCGCCGGGGTCGCCCACGACCCGGCGCCCGTCTCCGGCGCGCCACGGCTGGCCGGCGCCGTCGCCTGGATCGACTGCGCCGTGCACGCCGTGCACACCGGGGGCGACCACCACATCGTCGTCGGCCGGGTGACCGCCCTCGGCACCGACGGCACGGACCGGCCCCTGCTGTTCCACCGGGGCCGGTTCGCCCGGCTCGCCGACGACTGAGCCCCCGGTCAGCGCGGCACCAGCCGCCACAGGGACGTGACCTCGGCGGCGCGGGCCGCGTGCAGCGGGTCGCGCGGATCGGCCGCCCGGGGGTGGCGCGGGCGGGTGCCGATCCGGCCGACGACGCGCAGCCCCGCCGCCTCGATCGCCGTCAGCAGGTCGGCGCGGGTGCGCAGACCGAGGTGTTCGGCCAGGTCGGAGAGGATCAGCCAGCCCTCCCCGGCCGGCTCCAGATGCTCGGGCAGGCCCGCCAGGAAGGCGCTCAGCATCCTGCCCGACGGGTCGTACACCCCCTGTTCCAGCGTGGAGACGGGGCGGCCCGGCAGCCAGGGCGGGTTGCAGACGACGAGTCCGGCCCGGCCGGGCGGGTAGAGGGCCGGGCCGGTGACCGTGACGCGGTCCGCCAGCCCCAGCCGGTGCGCGGTGTCCCGCGCGCAGGCCCGGGCCCGGGGGCTGAGGTCCGTGCCCACCACCCGGCCGACCCCGCGCCGGGCCAGGACGGCCGCGAGGACACCGGTGCCGGTGCCGAGGTCGAAGGCGGTGCGCACGGGCGGCAACGGGGCCCGCGCCACCAGGTCGACGTACTCGCCGCGCACCGGCGCGAAGACGCCGTAGTGCGGGTGGACCCGGGCGCCCAGCGCGGGGACCTCGACGCCCCGTTCCCGCCACTGGTGGGCGCCCAGGACGCCCAGCAGTTCGCGCAGCGGGATCAGGCGCGGGCCGTCGGGCGGGCCGTAGGCGGCGGTGCAGGCGGCCCGGACGTCGGGGGCGCGGCGCAGGTCCAGGCCGTGGTCCGGCTCCAGCAGGACGGTGAGCCGGCCCAGCACCCGGGCGCGGTGCGCGCGGAAGCGGCGCTGGAGGCGGAAGGTCTCGGCCGGCGCGGCGGCGGGCCCGGGCGCCGTCCGGTCGACGCGGCGCTCCAGGGCGCGCAGCAGGCGGCGCGCGCCCGGGTAGTCGCCCCGCCACAGCAGTGCGGTGCCCTCGCAGGCGAGCCGGTAGGCGGTGGCGGCGCGGATACGGTCGTCGGCGACGACCAGGCGGCGGGGTGCGGGCAGTCCGCTCTCAGAGTGCCAGCGGGCGGGCAGGGGTTCGTCGGTGTTCCGGTCGGTCCTCGACACGGTGTGCTCCTCGGTGTGTTCCGGCGTGGGCGGGCACGGGGAACACGTCGAAGAGGACCATGCCGAGTGTCATCGGAGTTTCCTTTCGCTGCTGGTGGATTCAGGATACGGCGGGTGTCACGGCCGGGGCCGTGCGCCGTATGACCAGGGACATCAGGGCGGCCGCCGCGCACAGGGCGCCGGAGGCGTACCAGACCAGGTCGTAGGAGCCGAAGACGTCGCGGGCGACGCCGCCGAGGTAGGCGACGACGGCCGCGCCGATCTGGTGGGCGGCGAGCACCCAGCCGAAGACGATGGCGCTGTCCTCGCCGAACTGCTCGCGGCACAGGGCGAGGGTGGGCGGGACGGTGGCCACCCAGTCCAGTCCGTAGAAGATGATGAAGAAGATCATCGACGGCTTTATGGAGGGGCCGAGCAGCATCGGCAGGAAGAGCAGGGACAGTCCGCGCAGGGCGTAGTAGACGGCGAGCAGGCGGCGGGGTTCGAACCGGTCGGTGAACCAGCCGGAGGCGATCGTGCCGGCGACGTCGAACACGCCGATGACCGCGAGCAGCGAGGCCGCCGTCGTCACGGGCATGCCGTGGTCGTGCTGGGCGGGCACGAAGTGGGTCTGCACCAGGCCGTTGGTGGAGGCACCGCAGATCGCGAAGGTGCCGGCCAGCAGCCAGAAGGTGCCGGTGCGCACGGAGCGGGACAGTACGGTGAGCGTACGGCGGGCGGCGCCGGTGACCGGCGGCGGCTTGGGTACGAACTCGACCGCGCCGTACGGCTTCTCGCCCAGGTCGGCCGGGTGGTCGCGCAGCAGCAGCCAGACCAGGGGGACCACGGCCAGCGCGGTCAGCCCGACCGTGACCGCGGCGGGCCGCCAGCCGTGGTCCGTCACGACCCAGGAGAGCACCGGCAGGAAGACCAACTGGCCGGAGGCGGAGGCCGCGGTGAGGATGCCGCTGACCAGGCCGCGCCGCTCGGTGAACCAGCGGTTGGTGACCGTCGCGGCGAACGCCAGCGCCATGGACCCGGTGCCCAGCCCAACCAACAGGCCCCAGCACAGGAGCAGTTGCCAGGGCGCCGTCATCCACACGGTCAGCAGGGAGCCGAACGCGATCACGGTGAGCGCGGCGGCGACCACCCGGCGGATGCCGAAACGATCCATCAGAGCGGCGGCGAACGGCGCGGTGAGCCCGTACAGGGCCAGGTTGACGGAGACGGCCGCGCCGATCGTGCCGCGCGACCAGCCGAACTCCTGGTGCAGCGGGTCGATGAGCAGACCGGGCAGCGAACGGAAGGCCGCCGCGCCCGTGATCGTGACGAAGGTGACGGCGGCGACGAACCAGGCGGGGTGCACTCGGCGGCGCGGGGCGGGCGGGGTCTGAACAGGGGTGGCGGCTGGGCTTGTCTGAGTCACGTCACGAGACTCCGATTTTCGCACCTGTCACATCGAGTGGCCCGAAGGACAGCATTCGTTAGGATCGGGCCATGACCGCTGATGGGGATTTCCGTCCGCACCGGGTCGCCGTCCTCGCCCTGGACGGCCTGCTGCCCTTCGAACTGGGCATCCCGCACCGCATCTTCGGCCGGCCCCGGGACGCGTACGGGCGCCTCCTGTACGAGGTCGTCACCTGCTCCGCCCGCCCACCCGGCCGGGTCGACACGGACGCCGACTTCACCCTCCACGTACCGAACGGCCCGCAGACGCTGGCCACCGCCGACACGGTGATCATCCCGGCCTCGTACGAGCTGGGCCCGGTCTACGAGGAGGGCCGGCTCACCGACGAACTCGCCATCGCCCTCTCCCATGTCCGCCCCGGCACCCGGCTGGCCTCCATATGCACCGGCGCCTACGTCCTCGCCGCCGCGGGCTGTCTGGACGGCCGCCGGGCCACCACGCACTGGGCCGACGCCGAGCGGTTCCAGCGGATGTTCCCGAAGGTCGAGGTGGACGCCAACGTGCTGTTCATCGACGACGGCGACGTGCTGACCTCGGCCGGCGTGGCCGCCGGGATCGATCTGTGCCTGCACATGGTCCGCCGCGACTTCGGCTCGGCGGTCGCCAACGAGGTCGCCCGCTCCACGGTCGTACCGCCCCACCGCGACGGCGGTCAGGCCCAGTACGTCCAGCGGCCGGTGCCCGATCCCCAGCTCGCGACGACGGCGACCGCCCGCGCCTGGGCGCTCGCCCGGCTGCACGAGCCGATCCAGCTGCGGGACATGGCCGCGCAGGAGGCGATGTCGGTACGCACCTTCACCCGGCGCTTCCGCGAGGAGGCCGGCACCAGCCCCGGCCAGTGGCTCACCCAGCAGCGCGTGGAGCGGGCCCGGCAACTGCTGGAGTCCACCGAGCTGTCGATGGACCAGGTGGCCCGGGAGTCCGGCTTCGGCACGGCCCAGTCGATGCGCCAGCACCTACAGACCGCGCTGGGAGTCACCCCCACCGCCTACCGCCGCACCTTCCGCACCGACCGCCCCACCATTACCCCCGACCCCGACCCCGCGCACTGACCGCCCACCCCGGCTCTCCCCCCACCAGCCGACGACGGTCAGCAGCAGGGTCAGGGACACGCCCGCCAGGATCGCCGTCGAGGGCGTGGTGTGCGGCAGCAGGGCGCCGGCGAGCGAACCGGTGGCCGCGTATCCGGCACCGACGGCGGCGTACATGACCGAGTAGCCGGCCGCCAGGGCGTGCGGCGGCAGCGCCTCCCGCAGGGACAGGTTGCGGGTGAGCAGCGCCCCGGACTGGAGCAGTCCCGCCACGGCCAGCGCCACCGCCATGCCCGGCGCCGTCGGTATCAGGGCGACCAGGGACACCGCGGCCGACATGCCCGCCATCAGCACCACGCTGCGGGTGGCGAGCCGGCCCGGCCAGGACCGCAGCCCGTACGCGAAGGCGCCCGCGGCGGAGGCCACCGACATCACCGTGAGCAGCGGGCCCGCCCAGCCCACGCCGATGCCGCGCTGTTCGAGCAGGGCGGGCAGGACCAGTTCGGCCAGCGACAGCAGGGACAGCCCGGCCGCGCCCGTGACGTACACCGGCCAGGCGCGGGCCAGCACCCGCAGCTTCGAGGCGTCCCGCCCGCCGGGCCCGTCCGGCTCCGCCGCCCAGCCCGCCGGCAGCAGCCACAGGCCCAGCGCGGCGGCCGCCATCAGGGCGGCTTCGAGCAGCAGCGGCAGGCGGGGGCCGACGCCGAGGGCGAGGCCGGTGACGGCGGCCGGGGAGACGGCCCAGACGCCGAAGGTGAGCATCGACTCGACGGACAGTGCCTGGGCCGCCGCGTGCCGGGGAACCAGGGAGGTGAGCAGGGCCCGCAGCCCGCCGGGCACCGCGGCGGGACCGGCCCCGGCGAGGAAGGCGAAGGCGGCGAGCAGCGCGGCGGGCGCGGTGGCGAACGCCCCGAGACCGGCGAAGCCGACGGCGCCCGCGACCAGGCCCGCGGCCAGATGCGGGCGGGCCCGACCGGGGTCCAGGCGCATGCCGAGCACCGGGGCGCCGACGATCTCGCCGATGACGTAGGCGGCGGCCAGGGCCGCGCCCAACGCATAGCCGCCGGGGCGCTCGCGGACCAGGAAGACCAGCGCCAGCGGGGCCATCGCCACCGGCATCCGGGCGCCGACGGCCACCAGGGCCCAGGCCAGGACCCGCCGGGAAACGACATCGCGGTAGCTCATGCCTCGACGGTAGGGGGCGGCACCGACAATCGCCTCCCCCATGTCCGGCGCCTGTGGATAACTCCCTCCTTTCGCCGTGCCGTTGCCGGTCCGCACGCTGACACGCGCTCAGAAGGCGCACTGCCCGTCCGCGATCTGACGCCCGCGCCCGAGCCCCCTCAGAACGTGAGTACCGCCCGGGCCACCCGGCCCTCCTGCGTGTCCGTGGCGGCCTTGGGGAAGGCTTCCAGCGGGTAGACGGCCGTCACGAGTTCGTCCAGGAGCAGGCGGCCCTGGCGGTACAGGTCGGCGTAGCGGGCGATGTCCCGTTGGGGGCGCGCGGAGCCGTAGCGGCAGCCGAGGATCGACTTGTCCAGGTAGAGGGTGGAGACCGGGAAGGACGCCTCGGCCCCGGCGGGCGGCACGCCGAGCAGGACGGCCTGGCCGTGGCGGTCGAGCAGGCCGACGGCCCGCTCGATCAGCTCCACCCGCCCGACGCACTCGAAGACGTGGTCGGCGCCGGTCGGCAGCAGGTCCCGGACGCCCTCCGCCGAGGTCAGGAACTCGGTGGCGCCGAACCGCCGGGCCGCCGCCTCCTTGGCCGGGTTGGCGTCCACGGCCACGACGGCGGCGGCGCCCGCGAGCCGGGAGCCCTGCAGGACGTTCAGCCCGATCCCGCCCGTGCCGATGACGACCACGGTGTCCCCGTGCTCCACCCGGGCCCGGTTGAGCACCGCGCCGACGCCGGTGAGCACCGCGCACCCGAGCAGCGCGGCGGACGTCAGGGGGATGTCCGGCGGTATCCGCACCGCCTGCACGGCCTTGACGACCGTACGTTCCGCGAAGGCGGAGCTGGCCGCGAACTGGTGGACCGGGCCGGTGTCCCGCCGGAACGGGGTGCCCGGGCGCCCGATCGCCCGCCGGCACATGGTGGGCCGGCCCCGGTCGCAGTCCGGGCAGGTCCCGCAGTTGGCGAGCGTGGACAGGGCCACGTGGTCACCGGGGGCGACATGGCCGACTCCGGCGCCCACCGCCTCCACGATCCCGGCGCCCTCGTGCCCGAGCACCACCGGCACCGGGAACGGAATGGTGCCGTCCACCACCGACAGGTCACTGTGGCACAGCCCGGCCGCCGCGATCGCGACCAGCACCTCGCCCGGCCCGGGCTCCCGGACCGCGAGATCGCCGACGACCTCGGTCCGGCTGCCGTCGAACACCACCGCGCGCATCACACGGCCTCCTTCGCCTCTGCCGGCAGGCCGAGCACGCGCTCGGCGATGATGGTGCGCTGGATCTGGTCCGAGCCGCCGTAGACGGTGTCGGCGCGGCTGAACAGGAACAGGTGCTGGGCCGCGTCGATCTCGTACGGCGCCCCGGCCGACCAGTCGGCGGGCCCGACGGCCGCCTCCGCCCCCCTGACCTGGACGGCCAGTTCGCCCAGCCGCTGGTGCCAGTTCGCCCACAGCAGCTTGGCGACGCTGGGCGCGCCCGGGTCGCCCGGGCCGCCGAGGGTGCGCAGGGCGTGCAGCCGCATGGCGCGCAGCTCGGCCCACTGCCGTACCAGCCGGGCGCGCAGCACGGGGTCCGCCGCGGCCCCGGACGCGACGGCCGCCGCCACCACCTCCGCCAGTTCCCGGGCGAAGCCGATCTGCTGGGCCAGGGTGGACACCCCGCGCTCGTACCCGAGCAGGCTCATCGCCACCCGCCAGCCCCCGCCCTCCGCGCCGACGACGTGCTCCACGCGCGCGCGTGCCCCGTCGAAGAAGACCTCGTTGAAGTCGCTGGTGCCGGTCAGCTGGCGGATGGGCCGCACCTCGATCCGGCCGGGCTGGTCCATGGGCACGAGCAGGAAGCTCAGCCCGTGGTGCCGGCGCGAGCGCGGGTCGGTCCGGGCCAGCACGAAGCACCAGTCGGCCTCGTGGGCGAGCGAGGTCCAGATCTTCTGCCCGCTGATCCGGTAGTACGCCCCGTCCCGGACCGCGGCCGTGCGCACCCCGGCGAGGTCCGACCCGGCGCCGGGTTCGCTGTAGCCCTGGCACCACAGTTCCTCGCCGGCGGCGACGGGCGGCAGGAAGCGCCTCTTCTGTCCGGTGTCGCCGTGCGCGAGGAGGGTGGGGGCGAGCAGGTTCTCGCCGATGTGCCCGGAGCGCGGCGGGGCGCCGCAGCGGGCGTACTCCTCGGCCCAGACGACCTGTTGGGTGAGCGTGGCGGTGCGGTTGCCGTACCCGGACTCGGGCCAGCCGAGCCCGATCCAGCCGGCCGCGCCGAGTGTCCGCTCCCAGTCGCGGCCGCGCGTGGCCGCGCCCCGGTGGGCCGCCAGCCAGGCGCGGGCCTCGGCCCGGAACGTCTCGTCCCGCGCGCCGAAGGCGAAGTCCATGCCGGCCGCCTCAGGCGTTGGGCCGCGAGCCGCCGCGCGCGGCCCGCTCCATCGCCGCCACCTCCGGCAGCAGCGGCATCGGGTCGACGCCCACCGTCCCCGGCAGGGTCTCCGCGATGCGCTCCGGGGTCCAGGCGCCGCCCTCGGCGTAGACGGCGCGCAGTTCCCTGGGCTGGGCCCACACCGCGATCTTCGGCCCGGCCACGGTGTACACCTGCCCGGTGACGCCCTGGGCGGCGGCCCGCTCGGACAGCAGGTACACCACCAGCGCGGCCACGTCCTCGGGCTCGCCCAGTTCGGCCAGGCGCGTGGGCACGCCCGCCGACATCCGGGTACGGGCCACCGGCGCCACCGCGTTGGCGGTCACCCCGTACTTGTGCAGGCCGAGCGCGGCGCTGCGCACGAGCGAGATGATCCCGCCCTTGGCCGCGCTGTAGTTGGCCTGGGAGACGGAGCCCTGGTGGTTGCCGCTGGTGAAGCCGACGAGGGTGCCCGAGCGCTGTCCGCGCATGACGGCACAGGCGGCCCGGAACACGGTGAACGTGCCCTTCAGATGGGTGGCGAGGACCGGGTCCCACTCCTCCTCGGTCATGTTGAACAGCATGCGTTCCCGCAGGATGCCCGCCACGCACACGGCCCCGTCGAGGCGGCCGTAGGTCTCCACGGCCGTGTCCACGACCCGCTGTCCGCCGGCCATGGTGGAGATGTCGTCGGCGACCGCGACGGCCTCGCCGCCCGCCGCCGCGATCTCCTTGACGACGGCCTCGGCGACCTCACTGGTGGGCGAGGCGCCGTCCACCGCCACGCCGTAGTCGTTGACGACGACCTTCGCGCCCTCGGCCGCCGCCGCCAGCGCGACCGCCCGGCCGATCCCGCGCCCGGCACCGGTCACGGCGACCACCTTGCCTGCCAAGAAGTTCCCCACGCCCGGCCCCTTCCCGCGGTTTCTGACGGTCCGTTAGATTCTTGGCCCGGCGGACGCGCGGACACAAGCCCCGGGGAGGCACCGGATGGCACTGCCCAAGGAGTTCCACGAGATCGCCCGGCGCGTGAACAACTGGGGGCGCTGGGGCGCCGGCGACGAGACCGGCACCCTGAACCTGATCACCGACGAGGTGGTGCGGGCGGCGGCCGGCGAGGTGCGCACCGGGCGGCGCGTCCCGCTGGCCCTGCCGCTGCGGCAGGACGGGGTGCAGACCGGGGTGATCCCGGGCCGGGTCAATCCACTGCACGTGATGGTGCAGCTCAACCAGGAGCTGTTCGGCCCGGGGACGGTGGCGTGCAGCGACGACGTCGTGACGATGGGCCTCCAGGCGGGCACCCACTGGGACGCGCTGACCCATGTCTCGCACTCCGGGAGGCTGTACAACGGGCGTCCGGCGGAGACGATCACCGCGCACGGCGGCGCGGAGTTCGGCGGCATCGACAAGGTGCGGCACCTGGTCTCGCGCGGGGTGTTGCTGGACGTGGCGGGCGCGCGGGGCGTGGAGCGGCTGGCCGGGGGCCACGCGGTGACGCCGGAGGACCTGGCGGCGGCCGAGGAGTTCGGCCGGGTCCGGGTGCGGGCCGGGGACGTCGTGCTGGTGCGGACGGGGCAGGTGCGGGTGTATCTGGCCGGGGACCGGCACGGGTACGGCCATCCGTCGCCGGGGCTGTCGGTGCGCTGCCCGGAGTGGTTCCACGCGCGCGATGTGGCCGCGGTCGCGAACGACACGCTCACGTTCGAGGTCTTCCCGCCCGAGATCGAGGATCTGTGGCTGCCGGTGCACGCGCTGCATCTGGTGGAGATGGGCATGCCGCAGGGCCAGAACTGGAATCTCGAAGAGTTGTCCACAGCCTGTGGAGAGACCGGCCGGTACGCGTTCCTGCTGTCGGCGATGCCCGAGCCGTTCGTGGGCGCGACGGGCACGCCGGTGGCACCGGTGGCGATCCTGTGACCGGCGGCACCGGTGCGTCCGCGCGGTCCACGGCCTGCGGCACCGGCGCGTCCGCGGCCGTCCATGACCTGCGGCACCGGTGCGCCGGAAGCCGTCCCGGGCACGGCGGCACCGGCGCGCTCGCGGCCCCCGTCCCGCGCACGGCGGTGTCCGGGCCGCTACACCGCCTCGAAGGCGAAGCCCTCGTACGCGGGCAGTCCGCCCCCGTACGCCAGCGCCGCGTTCCGCCGGGGCGGTGAACAGCGGTCCAGTTCGCACCAGATGCTCTTGCCGGCGCCCTCGGGGCTCCAGCCCCAGCGGTCGGCGAGACACTCCACGAGGGCCAGGCCCCGCCCGCCGGTGGCGTCGTCGCCGGCGCACCGGGGCTGGGGCGCCCGGGCGCTGGTGTCGGCGACCTCCACCCGCACCGGGGCGGGCGCGCCGTTCCCCGCCGCGCCCGGCAGGCACAGCCGCAGCACGGCCGGCCGGCCGGTGTGCACCACGGCGTTGGTCACCAGCTCGGAGACGAGCAGGATGAGGGTCTCGGCCAGCGGCTCGTCCGCCGTTATGCCCGACCCGGCGAGCCGCGAGCGGGCCCACCGCCTGGCCCGCCCCACCTCCGCGGGGTCGGGCCGGATCTCCAGCTGCACTCGAAGCACCTGCACCGCTCACACCATCCGAACCGGCGGACACATGACCCCGCGCCGTCCGCGCGCCACGGCGTCCGCCGCGGCGACGATCACGACGAGAGCCACGATCGTAGCCATTTTCTGCATGGCCGGAACAACGACCAGAGCCGGGAGTCACGGACTGTGACTCCCTTACTGCACAGCATGGTTGACTGACAGTCACGCCAACAAGCGCTTCGGGCATATTCCCGCGTGAAGGAGTACGTATAGGGGATACTGTGCGACGCTCGTGACGCCGAGTCGAACAAACCCGGAGCCGCATCCCCAACCGCCGCGCGAGCAGCGGCGGGCGCCACTTGGCCCGAAATCGACCCGGGGCGGCACCGGCCCGGCCCGTCCGCGCGGCCCCGCGCCGCGCCCCCACCGTACCGGAGCGGCCGAGTGATCGCGCACCGTGACGAGCCCGGCGGAGGTCGTCACCGGTTGTCACGCAACGTTACCCATGAGTGCCACGATCCGTAACATCGTTGGCCAACACTTCACCGTGGGCGGACGGCGGAAACAGCCACCGGCTCAGTCCGCCAGCGCGGCGGCCAGGCGTTCCTCGCTCCACGCGGTCCCCCCGGCCCGCCGCGCCCGCACCCAGGCCCGCTTCAGGTGCAGGTGCACGTCCGCCTCCCAGGTGAACCCCATGCCGCCGTGCACCTGGAGACAGTCCCGGGCCCCCCGCACGGCGGCCTCGTCGGCGAGCAGCCGGGCGGCGGCGATGTCGGCGGGGTCGGCGGTCACGGCGGCGGCGTAGACGGCGGCCCGGGCGGTCTCGGCCCGCACCAGCAGCTCCGCGCACAGGTGCTGCACGGCCTGGAAGGACCCGATCGGCCGCCCGAACTGCTCCCGGGTGCGCGCGTACCCCACGGCCATCTCGCACATCCGCCCGGCCGTCCCCAACTGCTCGGCGGCGGTGAGGAGAACGGCGACGGGGTCCGGAGCGGGGGGACGGGATCCCGGCAGCCGGTGCAGCGGTGTCAGCGGGTCAACGGACCGCAGGGGCACGGCGCCCCGGGCGTCCCCGCGCACGGTGTCCGCCGCGTCCAGCCACTCCACCAGCTCCCCGTCCACGGCCGTCACGACCGTCTCCCCGTGCGCGGCGCCGGGTACGGCGTCCGCCGCGAGGTGGGTGGCCACGAGGGGGCCGGGCAGCAGGGCCCGGCCCGCCTCCTCGAAGACCAGGACGGCCTCCGGCAGGCCCGCTCCGGCCCCGCCGTCCGCCTCCGGCAGCCGCAGCGAGAAGAACCCGGCGGCGCCGAGGGTGCGCCACAGCGCCCGGTCCAGCCGGCCCGGCGCGTCCACGGCCGCCCGCAGCCGCTCCCGCCCGAAGCACCGCCCCAGCAGCTCCCGTACCCCCGCCCGCAGGGCGAGCTGGTCCTCGTCGAGCCGGAAACGCACGGTCATCTCCCCCTGGGCAGGCCGAGGATCCGCTCGGCGACGATGGAGCGCTGGATCTGCGAGGTGCCGGCGGCGATGGTGTACGCCAGCGCGGACAGCCGGTCCGGCACCCAGGGCCGGTCCAGGTCGAGGGCGTCGGCGCCGAGGACGTCGGCCGCGGTGTCGTACAGCTCCTGACGGGCGTGCGAGTAGCGGAGCTTGAACACCGAGCCGCCCGCGCCCGGGACCCCGCCGCTCGCCTCCGCCTCGCTCACGTTCCACTGGACCAGCCGCCACAGCGCCCGGAACTCCGCCTCCAGCCGGACGAGCGCGCGCCGCCGCACGGGATCGTCCCAGCGGCCGTTCTCCCGGGCGGCGCGGGCGAGTGAGGCCAGCACCCGGCGGCAGGCGACGACCTCACCGGCGAAGGCGGTGCCGCGCTCGAAGGAGAGGGTGACCTGCGTGACCCGCCAGCCGTCGTTCTCCTCCCCCACCCGGTGGGCGACCGGCACCCGCACCTCGTCCAGGAACACCTCGGCGAACTCCGCCGGCCCGGCGAGCGTGCGCAGCGGCCGTACGGTGACCCCCTCGGCGCCCATGGGCATCGCCAGCCAGCTGATGCCCCGGTGCCGGGGGGCGTCGGGGTCGGTGCGGACCAGCAGTTCGCACCAGTCGGCGACCTCGGCGTGCGAGGTCCAGATCTTGGACCCGGTCACCACGTAGCAGTCGCCGTCCCGCCACGCGCGCGTGCGCAGCGACGCGAGGTCGGAGCCCGCGTCCGGTTCGCTGAACCCCTGGCACCACACCTGCTCGCCGCGCAGGATCGGCGGCAGCCAGCGCGCCCGCTGTTCGGCGGTGCCCTCGGCGGCGATCGTGGGCCCGGCGTGCAGCAGCCCGACGAAGTTGGCGCCCACGTAGGGCGCGCCGGCCCGCTCGGTCTCCTCCAGGAAGATCAGCCGCAGGACGGGCGAGGAGTCCCAGTGCACACCGGCGTACCCGGCGTCGTACAGCATCCGCTGCCAGCCCAGGTCGTAGGCGCGGCGGGCGGGCCAGTCGTCCCGGGGCGGCTCGGCGGGCAGGCCGGGCAGGGCCGTGGCGAGCCACGCGCGCAGCCGGGCCCGGAACTCCTCCTCCCGCGGGGTGTACGAGAGGTCCATCAGTCCAGGTCCAGACCGAGCATGCGGATGGCGTTGCCCCGCATCAGCTTGTGCACGGTCTCGTCGTCCAGGTCCTTCACGTGGTCCAGGGCGACCTCCTTGGTGTGCGGGAAGGTGGAGTCGACGTGCGGGTAGTCGGTCTCGAAGGTGGCGTTGTCGCGGCCGACGGCGTCCAGCGAGGCGACGCCGTGCCGGTCGCGGAAGAAGCAGCAGTAGATCTGCCGGTAGTAGTACGTCGACGGCGGCTCGGGCACCAGGTCGCGCACGCCGCCCCAGGCGCGGTGCTCCTCCCACACGTCGTCGGCGCGTTCCAGGGCGTACGGGATCCAGCCCATCTGGCCTTCCGAGTAGGCCAGCTTGAGCCGGGGGAAGCGCACCAGGACCCCGCTGAAGAGGTAGTCCGTCATCGAGGCCATCGCGTTGTTGAAGCTCAGGGACGCCTGGACGGCGGGCGGCGCGTCCGGGGAGGCGGCGGGCATCTGGGAGCTGCTGCCGATGTGCATGGCGACGACCGTCCCGGTGTCCTGGCACGCGGCGAAGAAGGGGTCCCAGTAGCCGGAGTGGATGGAGGGCAGCCCGAGGTGGGTGGGGATCTCGGAGAAGGTGACGGCCCGCACCCCGCGCGCGGCGTTGCGCCGGATCTCCGCGACGGCCAGCTCCACGTCCCACAGCGGGACCAGGCACAGCGGGATCAGCCGGCCGCCGCTGTCCCCGCACCACTCCTCCACCATCCAGTCGTTGTAGGCGCGGACACAGGCGAGGGCGACCTCCTTGTCGTGGGCCTCGGCGAAGGTCTGCCCGCAGAAGCGCGGGAAGGTGGGGAAGCAGAGGCTGGCCTCGACGTGGTTGAGGTCCATGTCCGCCAGCCGCGCCCCGGGGTCCCAGCAGCCGCGCCGCATCTGCTCACGGGTGATGCCCTCCAGGGTCATCTCGTCCCGGTCGAAGCCGACGGCGGCGATGTTGCGCTTGTACGGGAACTTCAGGTCCTCGTAGATCCACCAGTCGGTGGGCGGGCCCTCGGGGTCCATGGTGATCTGGTACTTCCCGCCCACGTAGGCGAGTTCCCCGATCCCGGCGGTCAGCGGCCGGGGGCCCCGGTCCCGGTAGCGGGCGGGCAGCCAGGTCTCGAAGAGGTGGGCGGGTTCGATCACGTGGTCGTCGACGCTGATGATGCGGGGCAGTTCTCTCGCCATGGTCCCCTCCGCCGGACGGTACTTATCTGATGGTCCGTCAGTTAGCATCGCAGCTGACGCGTCGTCAGCCAAGCAGGGGGCAGCCGTGAACGAGACCCCGCACACCCTCTCCTCCGCCCGCACGCTGTGGGAGCTGGTCACCCGCCGCGCCGCGCTCACACCCGGCCGCCCGGCGCTGCTCCAGGAGGACCGGACGCTCACCTTCGGCGACCTGCGCACCCGCGCCGAGCGCGTCGCGGCCGGCCTGTACGGCATGGGGGTGCGCCCCGGCACGGTGGTCGCCTGGCAGCTGCCCACCCGCGTCGAGACCGTCCTGCTGTCCCTGGCGCTGGCCCGCCTGGGCGCCGTGCAGACCCCGGTGATCCCCTACTACCGGGACCGGGAGGTCGGCTTCGCGCTGCGCGCCGCCGGGGCGGAGTTCTTCGCCGTACCGGGCGTCTGGCGCGGCCACGACCACACCGCGATGGCCCGCCGGCTCGGCGCGCCGGGCGTGTTCGAGGCGTACGACACCCTTCCCGACGGCGATCCGTCCGTACTGCCCCCGCCGCCCGCCGAGGGCACCTCGGTCCGCTGGATCTACTGGACCTCGGGCACCACCTCCGACCCCAAGGGCGTGCTGCACACCGACCGCTCCCTGATCGCCGCCGGCTCCTGCCTGGCCCACGCGCTGCGCCTGACCCCGCACGACGTCGGCTCCATGGCCTTCCCGTACGCCCACATCGCCGGGCCCGACTACACGGTGATGCTCCTGCTGTACGGCTTCCCGGCGGTGCTGTCCGAGCGGTTCGCGCTGCCCGGCGCGCTCGCGGAGTACCGGCGGCACGGGGTGACGGTCGCGGGCGGCTCGACGGCCTTCTACTCGATGTTCCTGGCCGAGCAGCGCCGGCGGCCGGGCGAGCGGCTGATCCCCTCGCTGCGGCTGCTCGCGGGCGGCGGCGCGCCCAAGCCGCCCGAGCTGTACCACGCGGTGGTCCGCGAACTGGGCGTGCGGCTCACCCACGGCTACGGCATGACCGAGGCCCCGATGATCACCATGGGCGACCCCGAGGACACCCCGGAGCACCTGGCCACGACCGAGGGACGGCCCGGCGAGGGCATGGAGATCCGCATCGTCGACGGCGAGATACGGCTGCGCGGGGAGGCCGTCTGCCAGGGCTATCTGGACCCCGCCCAGACAGCCGCCGCCTTCGACTCCGACGGCTTCCTGCGCACCGGCGACCTCGGGCACCTGACCGCCTCCGGGCACCTGGTCCTCACCGGCCGCCGCAAGGACGTGATCATCCGCAAGGGGGAGAACATCTCCGCCAGGGAGATCGAGGACCTGCTGGCCGCGCACCCCGCGGTGACCGACGCCGCGGTGATCGGCCTGCCCGACCCCGAGCGCGGGGAACTGGTCTGCGCGGTCCTCGAACACCGGCCGGGCACCCCGGTGCCGACCCTCGCGGAGATCGTGTCCTTCCTCCGGGCGGCGGGCCTGTCCGTGCACAAGCTCCCGGAACGGCTGGAGGTGCTGGACGGGCTGCCGCGCAATGACACCCTGCGCAAGGTGCTCAAGTACCGGCTGCGCGAGCGGTTTTCGCGCTCCTGAGGAAGACGCCTCGACCCCGGTCCCGGTTCTCCTCCTCCGGGACCATTCGCCGCGCCGCGTCTCCGACCCGGGGCGCGCAGAAAGCGACTTCAGGGAGGATTCGCCCGACTCCCCTGCGCGCGAGGGTGGATGGCACTCCTGTCCACCGACCCGAGGACGTCCTTCGTGCGAAGCAGTAGAACCGCCTCCCTGCTGGCGGCCGGTGCCGCCGCCGCCATGGTGCCCGTGCTCCTCCCGGCCACCGCCTCCGCCGCCCCGTCCGCCACCGCCGACCCCCTCGGCCGGTACCTCGCGCAGAAGCCGGCCTGGCACCGCTGCGACCCGGAGACGCCGGCCTCCTTCCAGTGCGCCACGATCAAGGTGCCGCTCGACTACAGCCGCCCCGGCGGCGGGAAACTCGACCTCGCGATATCGAGGTGGAAGACGAGCACCAAGAAGCAGCACCGGGGCGCACTCCTGATCAACCCGGGCGGCCCGGGCGGCTCCGGCCTCGACATGCCCCTGTACGTCGGGGCCGAACTGCCCGCCTCCGTGAAGAACACCTACGACCTCGTCGGCTTCGACCCGCGGGGCGTCGGCCAGAGCTCCCCCGTCGGCTGCGGCCTGACCGCCAAGGAGCAGGACTGGCAACGCCCGTACAAGAAGGCCACGTTCGCCAAGGACGTGGCGTGGGCCCGGACCGTCGCCGAGAAGTGCCACGCCAGGCAGGGCGACAAGCTCCGCCACATCACCACCCGCGACACCGCCCGGGACATGGACGTGATCCGTGCCGTGCTCGGCGAGAAGAAGATCTCCTACCTCGGCTATTCGTACGGCACCTACCTCGGCGCGGTCTACACGCAGCTGTTCCCCCACCGCACCGACCGGTTCGTCCTGGACAGCGCCGTCGACCCCACCCGGGTCTGGCGCGGCATGATCCAGGTCTGGGCGGAGGGCGCCGAACCCGCCTTCACCCGCTGGACCGAGTGGACCGCCGAGCGGAACTCCGCCTACGGGCTGGGCACGACCCCGGGGGCCGTCCGCAAGACCTTCTACGACCTGGTCGCCCGGGCCGACCGCAAGCCGATCGACGTCGAGGGCACCCGGATGACCGGCGACGACATCCGCCTCACCGGCCGCGCCACGTTCTTCAGCGTGCGGGACGCCGCCGAGTGGGTCGTCGCGCTGAAGAAGGCCGCCGCGGGCGCGCCCGCCGGCCGGGGCCTGAAGACGCCGGCGCCCGTTCCGCCGTCGTTCGCCCGTGCCACGCCCGAGGACAACGGCGACGCCGCCTTCTGGTCGGTCGTCTGCGCCGACCAGCGCGACTGGCCGCGCGACCCGGAGCGGTACCGCGCCGACGCGATCCGCGACAAGAAGAAGTACCCGCTCTACGGCGACTTCGGCTCCTCCATCAAGCCGTGCGCCTTCTGGAAGACCGGCGCCGAGCCCACCACCAAGGTCGACAACAAGGTCCGCGCGCTGATCCTGCAGAACGAGTGGGACTCCCAGACGCCGCTGACCAGCGGGCAGGGCCTGCGCCGGGCCATGAAGGGCGCGAAGATGGTCACCGTCGCCGGGGGTGTCGGACACGGCGTCTACGGCACCAAGTCCTGCGCCGACAAGACGGCCACCGCCTATCTGACCACCGGCAGGCTGCCGTCGAAGGACATCACCTGCGAGGCCACTCCCCAGGCGGCCGGGCGCGGCGGCCTGCTGCCGCTCCCGGGCTCCCGTGGCCTGCCGGGCCCGGACAGCCGGTTCTGACGCCGGTCGTCCCGGCGCCGGTCACATCCGGCTGAGGCTCGCGGCCGCGTACAGCACGTCCCGGATCGCCCGGCGGTCGCCCGTCTGGCCCGCCGCGGCGTCCTCCGGGGACACGTGACCGGCCGCGAGCTTGCAGAACTCGACGCCGTCGAGCACCACACGGGCCACCTCCAGTTCCGCGGAGCCCCGGGCCGCCGGGGAGTCCAGCGGGATCAGCCACTCGCCGCCGGCGTCGCCCTCGATCTCCAGCCGCAGGCTGCGGCCGGGCGCGCCGGCCGGCACCAGGTGCGGGGTGTGGCGGGCCGGCTCGGACAGGCCCGCGCGGCGGCGCTCGGCGAGCACCGTCGGCAGCACGCGGGCCGCGAGGTCGATCATCCGGTGCAGGTGCCGGGGCGTCGGCGCCGCGTACGGGTAGTCCACCGCCTTGGCGATGTCCTCGGCGTGCACCCAGCACTCGAAGGCCCGGTCCAGCATCGCGTCGTGCAGCGGCAGCGTGAACCCGCCGTAGGACACCGGGAGTCCGCCGGTGCGGCCGCCGGTGAAGGACACCGTGCGCACCAGGGCGTGGCTCTGCTCCCGCCAGGCTCCGCGCACCGCGTGCGCCGGCGGCAGGTGCGCGGAGCGCCAGTAGGCCTCCGTGCGGCCGGACGGACCCGCCGCCTCCGCTCCCACCGGGCCGGCGGCCCGGCCCAGCGGGTCCGCGAGGCCGAGCGCGGCGGCGATCAGCCCGTCCACCGCGAGCAGGTGCGCTATGACCCCGGCGACGGTGGTACGGCGGCCGGCCGGGACGTCGTTCTCGAACCAGCGCAGTTCCACCGGCGCCCGCCACTCCGCGTCCTTGAAGTCCTGGAGCAGCGCGTCCAGTCGGGCGGTCTCGGCGTCGTACGGCGCGGCCCAGTCGGGGACCGGGACGCGCGGCGGCCGGCGCCGCAGGCAGCTCTCCAGGACCCGGGTGCGCAGACCGGGGTCCAGGTCCAGGCTCTCCGGCTGGTGCAGCAGGCCGACCGCCTCGCGCAGCCGGCGGGCCTCGTCGGCGCAGGCGCCGCAGTCGCCCAGGTGTTCCTCCACGGCCGCCGTCTCCGCTGCCGAGCAGGCGGCCAGCGCCCAGGCGCCGAGCAGCGACTTCAGGACGTCGTGCGACAGGTCGAGCGGCGGCACGGGTGCGAGGTCCCCCAGGTCGGCGCGGCCGGACGGCGGAAGTCCGCCGTCCTCCACGGAGGTTCGGGGCGTGGGTATGCGCGGAGCGGGCCCGGCCCCGGAGCGTCCGGCGCCCGCGGCGGCACCGCCCGGCGGCCCGAAGCGCCCACCGGAGCCGGCCGGGCCGCGGCGACCTCCGGAACCGGCCGGACCGCGGTGACCTCCGGTGCCGCTTTCGCGGTGCTCCCCGGGTCCTTCCTCGTCCCGGCGGCCGTCGTCCGCCGCGCCGTGGGCGTTCTCGTGCGCCTCCTCGAAGCGGTGCGGGCCGTTCACACCGCACCCCGGTATCCCGGCGGGGTGCCGGCGTCGTGGGCGGTGGCCAGGAGCTGGAGGCCGAGGCGGAGCCGGCGGCGGGCCTCGTCCTCGGTGACGCCGAGGTCGGCCGCGGTCTGGCGGTAGTCGCGGCGCTGGTTGTAGGCCAGGTCGAGGGCGGCCCGCAGCGGGGCGGGCATGGAGTGGACGATGTAGTCGGCGCGGGCGGCGACCGAGGCGCGCCGGAGCGTGCTCTCCCGTGCCTCGGGCAGCGGCTGCTCCAGTTCCTCCCGGTCCCGCAGCCGCTGCACGGCGACCCGCTGGGTGACCTCGGCGAGCCAGGAGCGCAACGGGCCCTCCCTGGGGTCGTAGGTCTCCGGGTGCTCCCAGACGTGGGCGAAGACCTCTCGGGTGACGGAGTCGGCGGCCCGCTCGTCGTCCAGGACGCGGTGGGCCAGGTTGTGCACGAGGGAGGCGAACCGGTCGTACATCTCGCCGAGGGCCGCCGCCTCACCGCCGGCGAGCCGCTGCTGCATCTTGCGGTCCCACCGGGGCGACAGGTCGTTCCTGGCCATGCGGTCCCCTCCCCTCACCGTCTGCCGGCCACCGGGCCGGCCGGCCCCGCCTTCTCGAATGTAGTCGGCCCCTCCGACAGCGCACGCCCCTTTGTGCCAATGTGCGCCCCCGAAGCCACCTCCCGTGATAGTGCCCTCTTCACACAACCTTCACGCGAGACACGTACACACTTGATCAAAGACGATCGTTGATGACTGAAATAAGCCCCTTATTGATCACCGGCCGTTTGCGGCTTCACGTTTCAGGGAACGGCCGCTGGGCAGCCGCGCGAAAGGAAACGTAGGAACTGCTTCCGTTTCCGGGCGGTTCCGGGATATCCCGCGAGCGGAGGGGCATGGCCGTGGCATTCAAGGTGACCGGCGTCGAACAAGGCCAGTGGGCCGTGCTCCGGGTCTCCGGGGAACTGGACCTGATGACCTCGCCGGTGCTGCGCCAGCATGTGCACGACGCCGTCGCCGAGGGGCACCACAGCCTCGTCGTGGACCTCTCCGACGTGTTCTTCTGCGATTCCAGCGGGGTCGGCGTCCTCATCGCCGCCCGCCGTCTCATCCGCTCCTGCCAGGGCCGGCTGCGGCTGATCCTGCCGGACCGGGGCGCCGTCGACGGCTCGCACGTCAACCGCGTCCTCGGCGCGCTCGGCGTCCGCCGGCTCTTCGACGTCCACCCCGACCTCGACTCCGCCACCACGGACGAGGCGGGGCCGCTGTCCGCCTGAGCACCGAGGGGTGTGACAACGTCCCGGTCCGGCCACGGCGTTGTCGCGGGATTCACCCGGTCTTGGCACAGTCGTCGGTTTTCCGCCATCCGGCGGCCACCCGCGTCGTACGCTCCCAGCCAGGCCCCACGGACCCGTCAGGCCCGCGGCCCCCCTGTACGACGCACACGTAAGGCGGCCCCCCACATGGTCAGCACCGAGTACGAACGCCGCATCGCCGCCCGGTTCGCCGGCTTCGACCAGGACGGCAACGGCTACATCGACCGCGAGGACTTCAGCGCGGCGGCCAAGGCACTGCTCACCGAGTTCGCCGTGCCCGCCCGCTCCGCCACCGGCCAGGCGCTGTACGCCGGCGCCGAGGCGTTCTGGCAGGGCATGGCCGGCATCGCCGACCGGGACGGCGACCAGCGCATCACCCGCCAGGAGTTCGTCACCGGCGCGGTCAAGCGGCTGCGCGACAACCCCGGCCGGTTCGCCGAGATCGCCCGCCCCTTCCTGCACGCGGCGCTGGCGGTGGCCGACACGGACGCCGACGGGCGGATCACCGTCGCCGACGCCGCCCGCGTCCTGCGCGCCCTGCGCGTGCCGGCCGGGCCCGCCGGAGCGGCCGCCGCCGCGCTCGACACCGACGGCGACGGAAGGATCGACGAGCGGGACGTCGTCCCGGCCTTCGCCCGCTACTTCACGGTGCCCGAGCAGGCGTGAGGGCCGCCCGGAGCGTCCGGGTTCAGTCGAACACCACGGTCCGGCGGCCGTTGAGCAGGATGCGCCGCTCGGCGTGCCACTTGACGGCCCGCGCCAGCGCCTGGCACTCCACGTCCCGGCCGATGGCCACCAGCTGGTCCGGCGTCACACCGTGCCCGACCCGCTCGACCTCCTGCTCGATGATCGGCCCCTCGTCCAGGTCCGCGGTGACGTAGTGCGCCGTCGCACCGATCAGCTTCACACCCCGCGCGTGCGCCTGGTGGTACGGCTTCGCGCCCTTGAAGCTCGGCAGGAACGAGTGGTGGATGTTGATGATCCGGCCGCTGAGCCGCTTGCACAGGTCGTCCGAGAGGACCTGCATGTAGCGGGCGAGGACGACCAGTTCGACCCGCTCCTCGCGCACCAGCTCCAGCAGCTCGGCCTCGGCCTCCGGCTTGGTGTCCTTGGTGACCGGGATGTGGTGGAAGGGAATGTTGTACGAACCCACCAGCTCTTCGAAATCGGTGTGATTCGACACCACGCCGACGATCTCCACCGGAAGCGCGCCGATCCGCGCCCGGAACAGCAGGTCGTTCAGGCAGTGCCCGAACTTGCTGACCATGAGCAGGATGCGCATCTTCTCGTCGGCCCGGTGGATCTGCCAGTCCATGTGGAAGGAGTCCCCGACCGCGGCGAAGCTCGCCCGCAGCTTCTCGACCGTCACCGGGGCCTCGGCCGAGAAGTGGACGCGCATGAAGAACAGTCCCGTGTCGTGGTCGCCGAACTGCTGGCTGTCCTCGATGTTGCAGCCGGTCATGAACAGGTAGCTGGACACGGCGTGCACGATGCCCTGCTTGTCCGGGCAGGAGAGCGTCAGGACGTACTGGTCGGCCGGGGCGGCGGCGGAAACGGACTGATCTGTCATGCACTACAGGGTCCCATACCGGCCACCCCGCGCGTGCCGCCGTCCGCTAAGCGGAACGTGTGAGGATGCGCAGGACCTCGAGGCTCTTCGGGGCCGTGTCCGGGTCGTCCCCGTCGCTCACCGACATCCGCACGTGCGCGTCCCGCGCCGCCCGCACCGCGTCCGGCCAGCCGGCGTGGTCCAGGTACGCGGCGACCGGCGCGTCCGGGCCGACCTGGTGCATGATCCGCAGCAGCCGCAGCACGGCGGTGTCGACGAGCGCCGCCTCCTGCGAGTCCCGGAATATGGTGCCGACGTACTTCTCCGCCGACCAGTTGTCCAGCCAGGTGTCCTCCACCAGCCGGTACACGGCGTCCGTGACGTCGCCGTAGCCGTCGACCCCGGCCAGCCAGACCTCGCGCTGGAACAGCGGGTCGGAGAGCATGTGCAGCGCCGAGCGCACATTGCTGCGCCACCGCCACCACGGCATGTCGTTGAGGGGCATGCCGCCCATGGTGGAGGAGCGGCGGCCGCGACGGGAAGAGTTCTCCGAACCTTGCACGGTCACCGATCGTACGTTCCGCGGCCGCCCGCGCCCACCGGCCCCCGTAATTCACCTCGTCGCCACCCGTCATTGACCAAGGGTCACTCAGGGGTTAGCGGTGTGAGGGAATCGTGCGTGTCCATGACCGGCAGGCGACGCACTCGCTCCCTCCCCGTTCCCGCCTCTTCCCGCTCTCCCCGCCCCGTCCGGGCCGGCTCCCTCGCCGCGTGCGCCGTGGCCCTGTGCGCCTCGCTCACCGCCGCGTGCGGGCTCGTCCCCGGTGCCACGGGGGGCTCCGGGGACGAGCCGGTCACGGTGATGACCTGGGCCCCGCAGGACACCGACGCGACCAACAAGCCCGGCATGCCCGCCATGGCGCTCGCCTACGCGAAGTGGGTCAACGCGCACGGCGGCATCAACGGCCGCGAGCTGAAGGTGCTGACCTGCAACGACCACAACGACAGCGTGGGCGCCGCGAGGTGCGCCAAGCGCGCCGCGGCCGAGCACGTGGTCGCCGTCGTCGGCTCCTACAGCCAGTTCGGCGACTCCTTCCTCGCCCCGCTGGAGGGGGCCGGCATCCCCTACATCGGCGGCTACGGCGTCACCAACGACGAGTTCACCGGCACCATGTCCTACCCGGTCAACGGCGGCCAGCCCGCCCTGCTGGCCGGCCTCGGCAAGGCCCTCGCGGCCGACTGCGGCAACGTCGCCCTGGTCCGCCCCGACAGCATCGCCGGCGACCAGCTGCCCGTGCTGCTCGACTCGGGGCTGCGGACCGGCGGGCACGCGGACGCCGACGACCAGCTCGCCGCCGAGGACGCCACCGAGTACGGCGACCAGGCCGAGCGGGCGCTGCGGTACGCGACCGCGGACCCGGCCCGCGAGGGCTGTGTGGTGCCCGCGCTCGGCGACCGCACGGACACCTTCATGGACTCCTTCCGGCGGGTCCGCGCGAACCACCCGGACGTGCGGACGGCGACCGTGCTCGGCAGCGTCGACCAGACGGTGATCAACGCCACGGGCGGGGCCTCCGGTCCGTACGAGGGGGCGTACGTCACCGGCTGGTACCCGGCCGCCTCCGATCCGCGCTGGGCCCCGATGAGGAAGGTGATCAGCGAGGCCGCCTTCGACGACGACCGTATCGACCCCGCCGACGCCGGGGTGCAGACCACCTGGATCGCCTACACCGTGCTGCGGGCCGTCCTGGAGGAGATCGGCGACGGCGAGGTGAGCCCCGACGCCGTACGGCGCACCCTCAACGACGGGCTGCGGGTCTCCACCGGCGGCCTCACCCCGACCCTGAGCTGGCCCTACGCGGGCAGGCTCGCCGCGGTCGGCTTCCCCCGGCTGGTCAACGCCGACGTCACCCTCCAGGTGGTCCGCGACGGCAGGCTGGTCTCGGCCGGAGAGCGCTCCGGCGACAGGAACGGGGTCGCCGACATGACGCCGGTCCTGGCGCGGGCCGAGGTGCCCTGACGGGTCCCGGCGCCGGGACCCTCCGGGGACGTCACAGCTGGGTGGGCTGGCGCTGGGTCAGGCCGTACTGCCGGGCGATCGCGTTCCACAGCGGGGCCGCCTTGCCCTTCTGCTCGGTCGCGGTCTTGCTCTGCTGGTTGCCGGCCTGGGTCTCGCCGGTGGAGCGCGCCTGCCCCTTGTGACAGCCCTTGCGCCCCTTGACCTGGTCGGCCCAGGCCGCGTAGTGGTTGTCGGCCGCGGCGGACGCCTGCCAGGCCCTGGTCAGCGCGTCCCGCAGGTGGCCCTGGGCGTGCAGCTTGTCCGTGGGCAGCTTGTTCAGCCGGGTGACCAGCTCGCCGCGCTGCCGGGCCGCGTCCCGCAGATCCGCCGCGGCCTGGTCGAGGTTGTCGCACTTGCGGACGTCGGCCACCGCCTGGATCACCGCGGCCCGGCTGCTGCCGCTGTCCGCGAGCAGCTTGTCCAGCTCCACCGCCTGCTGCCGTGCGGGGTCGGCGCTGGGCGAAGGGGACTCCGAGCCGGCCGGGGACGCGGCCACGACCGGGGTGTCGTCCCCGCCCGCGTCCTTGGTGTCGCCGCCACCGCCGGTGCTGAGCAGGGCGCCGGCGCCCACGCCGACCACGATCAGGCCCACCGCGGCGGCGGCGATCAGCGGCACCCGCGACCGGCCGCCGCGCCGCCCGCCGCCGTCGTCCGGCCCGTGGTCGTACGACGGCTGCGCCGGGCGGTACGCGGACGGCCCCGGGCCGGGGTAGGCGTCCGGCTGCTGGACGACCGGGAGCTGCTGGGTGGAGCCGGCCGGGCCGTCGGTGCCCGCGGGGCCGCCGCGGAAGAGGTTGTCGAACTCGGCGGGCGGCTGCCGGTCCGCGGCCGGCACCGGCGCCTGGATCTGGGTCTCGGCCGCGTAGGGCGGGATGTACTGCGTGGCCTCGGCGTCGGAGGGCGCGGGCCCCGGCTGCCGGGGCGTCCGGCCGAGGTAGCGGGTCTCCTCGGCGCCCGACTCCGGCGGCAGCGCGCCGGAGGCCACCGGCGGGATGTACTGGGTGGCCTCGTCACCGGGACCGGCGGGAGCCGCGCCGACCGGCGGGATGTACTGCGTGGCGCCGTCGGCCGGCGCGGCCTGCACGGGCGGTATGTACTGGGTGGCGCCCTCGTCGGCGCCGCCCCCGGCGGTGACCGGCGGCAGGTACTGCGTCGCGGCGTCGGCCGGCGGGGGCAGCGGGGCGCCCGCGGCGGGCGACGCCGGATAGGGCTGCCCCTGGTCCGGCTGCCCCGGGTACGCCTGCTGAGGCGGGTACGGCTGCTGGGACTGCTGTCCGGGATGCGGCTGCTGTGCCTGGTACGGCTGCTGGGGCTGCTGTCCCGGATACGGCTGCTGGGGCTGCTGGTACTGATCGGGCGCGCCGTAGCCGGGCTGCGGGGGCGTGCCGTAGGCGCCGGGGCCGGCGGCCTGGGAGTCGCCGTAGCCGGGTGCCTGGCCGCCGTAGGACGGGGCCGGGGCCGGGGCGCCCTCCGGGGGCAGCGGGCCGGGGCCCGCGGCGGACGCGGGCTGCTGTCCCTGGCCGGTCCACTGCTGAGCCGCTGCCGCGGGCCAGCCCTGGCCCGGCGGGGGCGCCTGCCGCCCGGGGTCCCAGGAACCGTCCCAGGACTGTCCGCCGGCCGGGGCGGCGGGCTCGGGCGGCGCGGTCGTGCCCGGCAGCAGGGGCTCGCCTCCGTCCGAGGGCAGCACGATGCCTTCGCGCGCGGGCCGCGCCGACGGCTCCTCGCCCTGTCCACTCTGCGTCACCGGGACTCCTACTAATGGGGGACCTTGTGAATCGTCGGCACACGCTACCGGGTCCCCCGAGCCGGGTGCCAAGCAGCTCAGGACGTGATCTGCCGTGCTGTGACGGCGATAACAGCGCCGGCCCCGCGGCGCGCCGCGCACGGCACCCGGCGCCCACCGGGCGCCGTTCCCGTGCGTTCACCGTGCCGCGGGGCCGTTGTTCACGCGGCCTGCTGGAGTTCGAGGCGGGCCCCGAACTCCCGTACCACCGCCTCCTCCCGGAACGGCTCCAGGCGCTGCTGGAGGTCGTCCAGATACTCGGCGCCCCGGTTGGAGCGCAGCGTCTCCAGCAACTCCACCGCTCTCATACCGGTGTTGCAGGCCTGTTCCACCTCGCGCTGCTGCACCTGGGCGGTGGCCAGCAGCACATAGCCGATGGCGCGGCGGCGGGCCCGGGAGGCGGGGTGCCCGGCCAGCGACTGCTCGGCGTACCGCGCCGCCTGCTCGGGCTGCCCGAGGTCGCGGTGGCAGTGCGCCAACTCGTCGGCCAGATACGCCTGGTCGAAGTGCGCGATCCACACCGGGTCGTCACCGTCGGCGGCGTCGGCGCGCTCCAGTGCCGCCACCGCGCGTCCGCCGGCCGCCTGTGCCGCGCGCGCGTCGCCGAGCAGGGCGTGCCCGCGCGCCTCGGCGGCGTGGAACATCGCCTCCGCGCGCGGGGGTACATGCCCGCGCGCGCCCTCCTGCGCCGCCCGCGCCAACTGGGCGATCTCGCGCGGGTTCCCGAGCTGCGCGGCGAGGTGGCTCATGGAGGCGGCCAGGACGTAACCGCCGTACCCGCGGTCACCGGCGGCCTGGGCGAGGCGCAGCGACTGGATGTAGTACCGCTGGGCCAGGCCCGGCTGGCCGGTGTCCACCGCCATGTACCCGGCCAGTTCGGTCAGGCGGGCGACGGTGGCGAAGAGTTCGCGGCCGACCGCCTCCCGGTAGGAGCCCGCGAGCAGCCCGGACACCACGCTGTTGAGGTAGTGCACGACGACCGGGCGGACGTGCCCGCTGCCGTACTGGTGGTCGAGGTCCACCAGCGCCTGGGTCATGGACCGCACGGCGGCCACGTCGGACTGGCCCACGCGCGGGCCCGCCTGCCGGGCCACCTGGGTGTCCGGTGCCGAGATCAGCCAGTCCCGGCTGGGCTCGACCAGCGCGGAGGCGGCGACGGAGGACCCGGACAGGAAGTCCCGGCGCCCCACGTCGCTGCGCCACAGCTCGCAGACCTGCTCGATGGCTCCCAGTACCGTCGGTGAGAACTGGAGGCCGACCCCCGAGGCGAGGTTCTTGCCGTTGGCCATGCCGATCTCGTCGATCGTGACCGTCCGGCCGAGCTTGCGCCCGAGCGCCTCGGCGATGATCGCCGGGGCCCGGCCCCGTGGCTGCTGGCCGCGCAGCCAGCGGGCCACGGACGTCTTGTCGTAGCGCAGGTCGAGGCCGTGCTCGGCGCCGCACATGTTGACCCGCCGGGCCAGCCCGGCGTTCGAGCACCCCGCTTCCTGGATGAGTGCCTGCAGCCGTTCGTTCGGCTGCCTCGCCACGAGAGGCCTTGCGGCCATGTGCTTACCCCCTGCGTTGCGGTCCCCTGGAGCGTGTTCGACCGACCCTGCGGAACCCGCGGCTCCGTCCCGGTCGGTCCGGTCGGGACGATCACTGCCCAGTAGACATACCGTCAATGCGCGACATATGCGGTTTGCCGGAAGTAATGGAGGATGCCGGCCCACTCCCTGGCTACCCCGCCCACGCCGGGCTTCCTCGCGCGCGCCCCCGGCCGTGCCTCCATGCGCCCCGACCGTCGAAACGATGCTCCTCCCCGCGCGCGCCCGGAGCCGTAACTCCAGGTGGGCAAGGGAGTTGAGAGGAACGTGGAAGAGACGATCGCGGGCGCCGAGAACACGCAGATGGCCGGTCAGATTCCGCGGCAGCGCGGGACATCGCTGCTGGAGACCGCCGTACGCTACGCCGAGGAGCGGCACTGGGACGTGGTGCCGGGCACCTGGCTGGAGACGGTCGGCGGCACGCAGCGCTGCTCTTGTGGTGAGGCCGCCTGCCCCGCGCCGGGCGCGCACCCCGCGCGCCCCGACTGGGCGACCCAGGCGACCGGCAGTGCGACCGTCGCGCGCCGGATGTGGCAGAAGCAGCCGGCGGCGTCGATCCTGCTGCCGACGGGCCGGACGTTCGAGGCGTTGTCCGTCCCGGAGAGCGCCGGGTTCCTGGCGCTCGCCCGGATGGAGCGGATGGAGCTGACGCTCGGTCCGGTCACGCTGACGCCGGACCGGCGGATGCAGTTCTTCGTGCTGCCGGGAGCGGCGGCGAAGGTGGCGGACCTGGTGCGGCGGCTGGGCTGGTCGCTGCCGTCGCTGGACCTGGTGGCGCTGGGCGAGGGCGCGTACGTGGCGGCGCCTCCCACCCGGTTCGGATGCCGGGGCGCCGTGCAGTGGGCCCGCCGCCCGACCCCGGCGAACCGCTGGCTGCCGGACGTGGAGGAGCTGATCTCGCCGCTGGCCTACGCCTGCGGAAGGGATCGCTGACCCGTTCCCCTGTCGAACGCGTGCTCCGAAACTCCGTTTTCGCGGTCAACACCCCTCATTTGAGTGACACCGAGCGATGAATGATCGCCGTGTGTGAGGGGATCTTCCTGGCAGGAGGCGGACCGCTCGGGGAAAAGCCGGTCCGAGGGGATGACCCTGAGAGCTCGGGGCTCCGGGTCAGCAACAGGGGAGGACAGGCCCCGGCGCCACACGGCGCCGGGGCCCCTGCTCGTCCAGGGACCCCGCTCTTCCTGGTGCCCGGTTCAGCGCTTGGCCACGAACACGTGGGAGGCGACGTCCGCCTCCAGCTCGGCCGCCTCGCCGCCGCTGCCCACGAGCACACCGCCGGGCGACTCGGTCACGCTCACCACCGAGCCGGGCTGCACGCCCGCCCGCCGCAGCGTGTACATCAGCTGCGCGTCCGTCTGGATCGGCTCCCCGATGCGGCGCACGACGACCGTCTTGCCGTCCGTGCCCGCGTCCAGGTCGGCCAAGGAGACCATGCCCTCGTCCAGGAACGGGTCCGCGCCGTCCTTCTCGCCCAGCTCCTCCAGGCCCGGGATGGGGTTGCCGTACGGCGACTCGGTGGGGTGGCGCAGCAGCTCCAGCACCCGCCGCTCCACGGCCTCGCTCATCACGTGCTCCCAGCGGCACGCCTCGGCGTGCACCTGCTCCCACTCCAGCCCGATCACGTCGACGAGCAGGCACTCGGCCAGGCGGTGCTTGCGCATCACGCGCGTCGCCAGCCGGCGCCCCTCCTCCGTGAGCTCCAGGTGCCGGTCGCTGGCCACGGACACCAGGCCGTCGCGCTCCATGCGCGCCACCGTCTGGCTCACCGTCGGCCCGCTCTGGTCCAGCCGCTCCGCGATGCGGGCGCGCATGGGGACGACGCCTTCCTCTTCGAGTTCGAGGATGGTGCGGAGATACATCTCCGTGGTGTCGATCAGTCCGGACATACGTGCCCCTCGATTACCTCTGCCGGCAGCCCGGCGCGTGCGCGGCCCCCCTGTACATCAATTCTGCCGGATCCCACTGACAACCGGGCGGCAGCAGGGGAACAGGGCTGTTCACAGAGGGGTACGGGCCGTTGTCGGAGACGAGCGCGCGGGGCGGTCGCGCCCACACGGGGCGATCGTAGCGCGGCCCCGGCCCGCCCGCCGGGCCCCGGCCGCGGCATACGCACCCGGAGACACCGGCCACGCGAAGCCGCCGCCGGACGCGGGGACGCGGCCGTATTGACACCGTGATGGTCCAGACCGCACCGTGATCCGCGACACAGACGATGCGAAGGGGCACCGCATGAGCGACGGCACGCCTGCCGACCTGTTCTTCGACGCCGCCATCGGCCTGCTGCAACGGGTCCGCGACGAGGAGGCCGAGGCGATCACCGCGGCCGGCGCCCTGCTCGCCGACACCGTCGCGGCCGGCGGCCGCCTGTTCGCGTTCGGCGCCGGACACTCCTCGCTGGCCGCCCAGGATGTCGTCTACCGCGCGGGCGGCCTGGCCCTGATGAACCTGCTCGCCGTCCCCGGAGTCGTCGGCGTCGACGTCACCCCGGCCACCCTCGGCTCCGCGCTCGAACGGGTCGACGGCCTGGCCGGCGCCGTCCTGGACACCTCACCGGTGCGCGCCGGGGACGCCCTGGTGATCATCTCCCTCTCCGGCCGCAACGCCCTGCCCGTGGAGATGGCCCTCGGCGCCCGCGCCCGCGGCCTGAAGGTCATCGGCGTGACCTCGGTGGCGTACGCCGCCGAGACCACGTCCCGGCACGCCTCCGGCACCTTCCTGAAGGACCACTGCGACCTCGTCCTGGACTCCAAGATCGCCGTGGGGGACGCGGAACTCACCCTGGACACCATCCCGGCGCCCTTCGCCCCGGCCTCCACGGTCGTCACCACCGCCCTGCTCCAGGCCGTCATGGCGACCACCGCCGCCGCCCTCGCCGACCGCGGCATCGAGCCGCCGCTGCTGCGCTCCGGCAACGTCGACGGCGGACACGAGTGGAACGGCCGGGTGATGGCGCAGTACGGCGACCGGATCTTCTACCGCCGCTGAACCCCGTACCGCGCACCGCGCCCCGGGGGGCCCGCCGCCCGCCGGGGCCTACCGCCCGCGCACGGCCTCCGCCAGGTCCAAGGCCGCCGCGATCCGTACGGCGACGTCCTCGGCGTAGGCCGTGTCGGCGCGCTCGAAGCGGCTGCGGCCGGCGCCGCGCAGGAAGGTCAGCACGCCCAGCGTCCGCCCCCGGCTGCGCAGCACCGCGCACAGCGCGTACACCGCGTCGCCGGGCCACTGCCGCTCCAGCGCCCACTCCCGGGCCCGCTCGGCCGGCACCTCGCCGGCCTCCGCGCGCACGGTCCCGGCCCGCCGCACGCACTGCCGCGCCGGATGGTCCTCCGGGTAGCGCACGGGCAGTCCGGCCGCGCCCGTCAGCAGGCTCGGTCCCGGCGCCCCGGCGGGCGTGGCGGCGAGCCGGACCAGCCGGACCGGCTCCGCCTCGCCCCCGCCCTCCGCGCGCGGGCCGTCCGCCAGCCGGTCGACCAGGGCGTGGTCGGCGAACCCGGCGAGGGCGAAGTCCAGGTGGACGGTGGCCGCCTCCGCCGGGTCCTCGCACTCCGCGGCGGCCCGGGCCGCGCGGTGCAGCTGGTTGGAACGGAACCGCAGCAGCGCCGCGTCCTGCTGGTCCTGCCTGGCCTCGGTGACGTCCTGGAACAGCCAGCCGACGCCGAGCGGCACCGGCTCCTCGGCAAGCGGCGAGGCCAGCCGCAGGAATCCGTTGCGCCAGCACCGGCGCCGCTCGCCCTCGGGCGTGCGCACGACGACCCACATCTCGGCGGGGGCGGGCGGCGCGCCTTCGGCCAGGACGTGCGTCAGCGCGGCCTCCAGCTCCTGCGCGCCCTGTCCGAGCAGCTCGCCGAGCGGCCGGCCCAGCGCCGAGGTCCGTCCGACGCCCAGGGCCCGCGCCGCGTAGGCGTTGACCACGGCGGGCCGCAGATCGGCGTCGACGAGGACGACCCCCCAGGCGGCGTCCTCGAACAGCGCCTCGCTCAGCGCGATGGACCGCTCCAGGTCGATCTGCGCGTGCACCTCGCTGAACGCGCAGTACACCCCCGCGGGTTTGCCGTCGGGCCCGCGCACGGCGGCCGACTGGGTGCGCACGAGGATCCGCCCGCCGTCCTTGGTCACCAGCGCGAACTCGTGCACCTGGCGGCCCGGCGCGTGCATCGCCGACATCAGCCGGGCCTGCACCTCCTCGGCGTCGGCGCTGCGCACCGCCCATCCGGCGAACCCGTGCCGCCCGACGGCCTCGGCGGCCGTCCAGCCGAGGATCCGCTCGGCCTCGCGGTTCCAGTGCGTGACGACCCCGTCGGCGTCGAACGCGCACAGCGCCGCGTCCATCCCGTCGAGCAGTGCGGCCAGCAGGTCGGAGCCCGGCGCGCCGGGCTCGTCCGGCCCCAGCTCGTCCGTGGCCCCACTCCGCCGCGAAGCACTCACCTGGACCCCCTGGAAACTGCCTGCGCGCTCGTACACACGGCGCCCGGTTCCCTCACCGGCCTTCATTCAACTGGAACGTGACCCAGCCCACACCCTGTTCCCGCAAGAAAAAACAGTTGAGTGCGTCCCGGGTGCTTCTTAGGCTGTCGGTACACGAGAAGGGAGGTGGTTCGGCAGATGTATGACAACCGGACGCGTGAGGTGGCTGCGGGCTAGCGGCCCGACACCACACCATGTGCGGTGCCGGACCAGCGCGTGAGAGATGCGCGCAGCCGGCCCAATCCCAAGCAGTCACCCGACCCGCGGGCTGCCGGTACGTCCGGCCGGCTCCTCCCTGGAGGAACCCAGCCCGCGGGTCGTCTGCGTTTTCCGCGCCTTCCGTGTACGCCTTCCGTGTACGCCCCCCGGGTCAGGCGCCCGGCTCAGGGGCTGAGGCGCTCCACCGTCCAGGTGCCGTCCGGCCGGGCGGTGTAACGCAGCCGGTCGTGGAGGCGGTTGGCGCGGCCCTGCCAGAACTCGACCGTCTCCGGGATGATCCGGAAGCCGCCCCAGTGCGGGGGCACCGGGACCTGTTCGTCCTCCGGGTAGCGGGCCTCGAGTGCGGCGTAGGCCGTGTCCAGTTCCGAGCGGGAGGCGATCACCGAGGACTGGGCGCTGGCCCAGGCGCCCAGCTGGGAACCGTGCGGACGGGTGCGGAAGTAGGCGGCGGTCTCGTCGCGGCCGGTGCGCCGGGCGGTGCCGGTGACGACGACCTGGCGGGCCAGCGGGTACCACGGGAAGAGCAGCGAGACGTGCGGGTTCCCGGCGAGGTCGAGGGCCTTGCGCGAGCCGTAGTTGGTGTAGAAGACGAAGCCGTCGGTGCCGTACTGCTTCAGCAGGACCGTGCGGGAGCTGGGGCGGCCGGCCGCGTCCACCGTCGAGACGACCATGGCGTTGGGCTCGGTGAGCGTGCCGTGCGGCGCGGCCCGGGCGGCGTCCTCGAACCAGCGGGCGAACTGGTCCATCGGATGTGTGGCGAGGTCCTCCTCGGCGAGGCCGTCGGCCCGGTACTGCTTGCGCATGACAGCGGGGTCGAGAACGGGGTCCGGAAGCGGGTCGCGATCGGTCACGCGGTCATCTTGCCGTATAGAACGGGTATGGCACCGAGTGTCGTGTGGTCTCCCCAACCGTGGCACCGGGCGTTATCGTGCTGCTCCCTTTGCGGTTGGGTTGACCATCGGTGACCGCCGGCGCGCCGAGGCATCACCGGGACGACCGCCGCCACACTTCACGAGGAGCCGCCTGATGTCCGACTTCGTACCCGGGCTCGAAGGAGTCGTCGCGTTCGAGACGGAGATCGCCGAACCGGACAAGGAGGGCGGCGCCCTGCGCTACCGGGGCGTCGACATCGAGGACCTGGTCGGTCACGTCTCGTTCGGCAACGTGTGGGGACTGCTGGTGGACGGCGCCTTCAACCCCGGCCTGCCGCCCGCCGAGCCGTTCCCGATCCCGGTGCACTCCGGTGACATCCGGGTGGACGTGCAGTCGGCCCTCGCCATGCTCGCCCCCGTGTGGGGCCTCAAGCCGCTGCTCGACATCGACGAACGCCAGGCCCGCGAGGACCTGGCCCGGGCCGCGGTCATGGCCCTGTCCTACGTCGCCCAGTCCGCGCGCGGGCAGGGCCTGCCGATGGTGCCGCAGCGGGAGATCGACAAGGCGAACTCGGTGGTGGAGCGGTTCATGATCCGCTGGCGGGGCGAGCCGGACCCCAAGCACGTCGCGGCCGTCGACGCCTACTGGACCTCGGCCGCCGAACACGGCATGAACGCCTCCACCTTCACCGCCCGGGTCATCGCCTCCACGGGCGCCGACGTCGCCGCCGCGCTGTCGGGCGCGGTGGGCGCGATGTCCGGTCCGCTGCACGGCGGCGCGCCCTCCCGGGTGCTCGGCATGATCGAGGAGATCGAACGCACCGGCGACGCGCAGGCGTACGTCAAGGGGGCCCTGGACCGGGGCGAACGGCTGATGGGCTTCGGGCACCGGGTCTACCGGGCCGAGGACCCGCGCGCCCGGGTGCTGCGGCGCACGGCGCGGGAGCTGGGGGCGCCGCGGTTCGAGGTGGCCGAGGCGCTGGAGAAGGCCGCGCTGGAGGAGCTGCACAACCGGCGGCCGGACCGGGTGCTGGCCACGAACGTGGAGTTCTGGGCGGCGATCATGCTGGACTTCGCCGAGGTGCCGGCGCACATGTTCACCTCCATGTTCACGTGCGCCCGCACCGCGGGATGGTCCGCGCACATCCTCGAACAGAAGCGCACGGGACGGCTGGTGCGGCCCTCCGCCCGGTACGTGGGCCGGGGCCGCGCAGCCCTCGGGACATCCGGGGATACGAGGAGATGACCCGCTGAGAGGGAGCCTGGGGAGGTGATCAGGCCGGTGTCAGCAAGTCCCGGTGGTGCCGCTCCGCCACCAGCGGGTGGGCCCTCAGCTTGCCCTTGAGTTCGTTGTAGCCGTACTCGGCGAACAGGGGGTTCGCCGGGTCGGTGGTGACGCCGGGGGCGTGGGCGGCGTGCGGGAAGGGCAGGGGGTCGATCCGCGCGTCCAGACGGGGGTTGTAGAAGAACGGCACCGAGTAGCGCTCGGTGGCGCCGGGCGGGCTGACGACGCGGTGGTTGGTGGCCAGCAGATAGCCGTTGGTCGCCACCTCCAGCAGTTCGCCGAGGTTGACGACGAAGGCGCCCTCCAGGGGCGGCACGTCGTGGAAGCGGCCGTCCTCGCGCTGGACCTGGAGACCGCCGACGGTGTCCTGGAGCAGCAGCGTCAGGAACCCGTAGTCCTTGTGGGCGCCCACGCCCTGGCCGGTGCCGTCGGCCGCGCTGCCGGGGTAGCGGACGAGCTTGAGGTGCGGGTGGGCGTGCTCGCCGAAGACCGGGTCGTAGAAGCCGGCCGGGGCGCTGATGGCGGTCAGCAGTTCGCGCAGCAGCCGGTGGGCGACCGCGCTGAGCCGGTCGATCCAGGCGAGGGCGGCGGTGCGCAGCCCGGGCAGGGCGGCGGGCCACTGGTTGGGGCCCTGGAGCCACCAGTACGGGGGCTCGCCGGGGCCGGGGATCCGGGCCGGGCGTTCGGCGCCGATGTCGAGCTGGTCGCGCCAGTCGCGGGCGCCGCCGGTGCGCTCGTCGCCGGTGCGGGTGTAGCCCCTGAAGTGCGGGGAGTTGACGTTGTCGAGGGCGAGCCGGTCGGCCTCGGGCAGGGCGAAGAAGGCGCGCATGGCGGTGAGCAGCGCGTCCGTCTCGGCCCGGGTCACGCCGTGCCCGACGAGCTGGAAGAAGCCGACGTCGTGGGCGGCGCTGTGCAGCTGGGCGTGGAGCAGGGCGCGGGCCTGGGGGCCTCGGCCGGCGGCCGACAGGTCGATGATCGGGAGCTGGTCGTACGACATCGCTGTGTGCGTGGTCATGGTGCGTCCGCGGGTGTACGGGGCACGGCCGGCCGCCGAGGGGTACGGGCGGCCCCCGGTGCCGGAAAAAAGGTGAAGAAGAGAAAAGGAGATGCGGGGGGCTGTCAGGCGGAGAGGCGCCGACAGCCCGTGCTCGTGACGCGCACGTAGTCCACGTGGCGGCGGCGGACGAGCATCAAAAGCATGGGCCAAGGGTAACGCGCCGCGTGCGGAGTGCCGCCGTGCGGTCCGCTCAGCCCAGCGCGCCGTCCAGCAGGGCCGCCCACTGGGCGACGACCCGTTCGCGGCGGGCGGTGTCGTCGGTGAGGAGGTTGGCCAGGCCCAGGCCGCGGGCCATGTCGAGCAGGCCCTGGACGGTCTCGCGGACGCCGGGGCGGGACTCGTCGGCGCCGAGCAGTTCGACGGCTATGCGGTGGGTCTCGCGGCCCACCCGGGCCTCCAGCTCGGTCACCCGCGGGCGCAGTTGCTCCTCGTCGGAGGCGGCGACCCACAGGTGCAGGGCGGCGCGGAAGAGCGGGCCGGTGTAGAGGTCGACGAGGGCCGCCACGACGGCCCGGCGGTCGGCGGGGCCGTCCGGGAAGAGGGCGCGCAGTGCCAGCGAGCGCTCCTCGGAGACGTACTCGACGGCCGCGGTGAAGAGGTCCTCCCGGGTCCGGAAGTGGTGCTGGGCGGCGCCCCGGGAGACTCCGGCGCGTTCGGCGACGACGGCGACCGTGGAGCCCGCCCAGCCGCGCTCGGCGAGGCAGGCCACGGCGGCCTCCAGGAGCCGCTGCCGGGTGGCCCGGCTGCGGTCCTGCTTGGGAACGCGCTCGTGTTCGGTCGTCCTCACACCACCCATGCCGCATCACGTCTTTCCAGGAAGGCCGTCATCCCCTCCCGGGCGTGGCCGGAGGAGAACAGCCGGGCCGTCAGCGCGGTCAGCTCGGCCGCGTCCCGGTCGAATGTCTCCAGCACCCTAGCCGTGAGCAGCCGTTTCGTCTCGGCCAGGGCCTCGGGGGAGGCCCGGCGCAGGCCGTCGAGGACGGGGGCGAGGGCGTCGTCCACGTCGTCCGCCGCCGCCGTCAGCAGGCCCAGCGTCACGGCCTCGGCCGGGCCGAAGCGTTCGCCGGTGAGGTAGTAGCGGGCCAGGGCGCGGGGGTCGGCGCGCGGGAGCACCGGCAGGGAGATCACGGCGGGGGCGACGCCGATGCGCACCTCGGTGAAGGCGAAGGTGGCCGCGGCGGAGGCGGCGGCGATGTCACAGGCGGCGAGCAGGCCGAGGCCGCCGGCGCGGACATGCCCGGTGACCCGGGCGACCACCGGTTTGGGCAGTTCCACGATCCGCCGCAACAGGCCCACGAGGGCGTCCGGGGCGGGCGGGTCGCGCAGGTCGGCGCCGGCGCAGAACGTCGTACCGGTGTGGGTGAGGACCACGGCCCGCACCCCGGGGTCCTCCCCGCAGTCGGCCAGGGCGTCGGCGAGCCCGGTGACGAGGGCCGCGGACAGGGCGTTGCGGGTCCCGGTGGCGTCGAGGCTGAGCGTTTCCACGGCACGCGCGCGGGTGCGGCCGATGGGCACGGTGGGGTCGGTCATGGGTACTCCCTGAGCTGCCGGCGCAGGATCTTGCCGGAGGCGGCGCGGGGGACGGTGTCGGTGAAGGTGACCCGGCGGACGCGTTTGTAGGGGGCGACGCGTGCGGCGACGAACCTCAGGACCTCGTCCTCGGCCGGGCCGTCGGCGCCGGGCCGGCGGACGACGAAGGCGTGCGGGATCTCGTTGCCGTCCTCGTCGCGGGCGCCGATCACTGCGGCGTCGGCGATGCCGGGGTGGGTGAGCAGCAGGGCCTCCAGTTCGGCCGGGGCCACCTGGTAGCCCTTGTACTTGATGAGTTCCTTCACCCGGTCCACGACGAACAGCCAGCCGTCCGCGTCGGCGTGTCCGACGTCGCCGGTGTGCAGCCAGCCGTCGGGGTCGATCAGGGCGGCGGTGGCGTCGGGGCGGCCCAGGTAGCCCTTCATCACCTGGGGGCCGCGGATCAGGATCTCGCCGGGCTCGCCGGGGCCGAGGTCGCGGTGCGGGTCGTCCAGGGAGACGATCCGCATCTCGGTGCCGGCGACGAGCCGTCCGACCGTGCCGGCGGGGGCGTCGCGCAGCCGGTCCAGGGGGACGACGTGGGTGCCGGGTGACAGCTCCGTCATGCCGTACGCCTGGCCGATCGGGGGCAGGCCGAGCCGTTCGGAGCAGGCGCGGGCGAGCCGGGCGTCCAGCGGGGCGGCGGCGCTGATGACGTACTCCAGGGAGGAGAGGTCGTAGCGGCCGACCGCCGGGTCCTTGGCGAGGGCGAGGACGATCGGCGGGGCCACGTACAGGCCCGTGATGCGGTACTCGTCGAGGGCGGCCAGGAAGGTCTCCAGCTCGAAGCGGGGCAGGACGACGACGGTGGCTCCCTTGCGCAGCGGCCCGTTCATCAGCGCGGTGAGGCCGTAGATGTGGAAGAACGGCAGGACGGCGAGGACGCGGTCGCCGGGGCCGGCCGGGACGGCGGCGTCCAGTTGGGCGAGGTTGGTGGCGATCTGCCGGTGGGTGAGCATGACGCCCTTGGGGGTGCCGGTGGTGCCGGAGGAGTACGGCAGTACGGCGATGTCCTCGGCCGGGTCGATGGCGACCCGGGGTTCGGGTGCGGTGGTGGCGAGCAGGTCGGTCAGCGAGCGGTGGCCGGGCGCGCCGTCGCAGACGAGGATCTCCCGTACGCCGCCCGCGAGCCCGGCGGCCCGGCGGGCGGTCTCCAGCAGCGGGGAGACGGTGACGATCCAGCGGGCCGCGCTGTCGCGCAGCTGCCGGGCGAACTCCTCGGCGGTGGCGAGCGGGTGGGCGGTGGTGACGGTGGCACCGGCGCGGGTGGCGGCGTAGAACGCGAGCGGGAAGGCGACGGTGTTGGGGCTGTGCAGGGCGAGGACGTCGCCCTTGCGGACGCCGGTGCCGGCCAGGGCGGCGGCGAGGCGCCGGTGGAACCGGTCCACCTGCGCGTACGTGAGCGTGGTGCCGTCCGTGCCGTCGACGAGGGCGGGCCGGTCGCCGAAGCCGGCGGCGTGGCCCAGGACGGCGTCGTGGATGGGGAGTTCTACGGGCGGGACGTCTGCGTACTCGCTGCGGAACACGGTTCCTCCTCGCGCCGGGCCGCTCAGTACGACTTGGGCAGGCCCAGGCTCTGGTGGGAGACGTAGTTGAGGATCATTTCCCGGCTCACCGGTGCGATACGTGCCACGCGGGCGGCGGTGATGAGCGAGGCGAGCCCGAACTCCCGGGTGAGGCCGTTGCCGCCGAGGGTGTGCACCGCCTGGTCGACGGCCCGTACACATGCCTCGCCCGCCGCGTACTTGGCCATGTTGGCGGCCTCGCCCGCGCCGATGTCGTCCCCCGAGTCGTAGAGCGTCGCCGCCTTCTGCATCATCAGCCGGGCCAGCTCCAGGTCGATGTGGGCCTGCGCCAGGGGGTGGGCGATGGCCTGGTGGGCGCCGATGGGGGCCTTCCAGACCGTACGCTCGCGGGCGTACTCGACGGCCCTGCCGAGGGCGTAGCGGCCCATGCCGATCGCGAACGCGGCCGTCATGATCCGCTCGGGGTTCAGCCCGGCGAACAGTTGCAGCAGCCCGGCGTCCTCGTCGCCCACGAGCGCCTCCGCGGGCAGCCGGACGTCGTCCAGGGTCAGCTCGAACTGCTTCTCGGCGGCGTTGAGTTCCATGTCGATGGGGTGCTTCCCGAAGCCCTCGGCGTCCGTGGGGACGATGAACAGGCAGGGCTTGAGGGTGCCGGTGCGGGCGTCCTCGGTGCGGCCGACGACGAGGACGGCGTCGGCCATGTCGACGCCGGAGATGAAGACCTTGCGGCCGGTGAGCAGCCAGTCGGTGCCGTCCCGGCGGGCCGTGGTGGTGATGCGGTGGCTGTTGGAGCCGGCGTCGGGCTCGGTGATGCCGAAGGCCATGAGGCGGGTGCCGTCGGCGAGCCCGGGCAGCCACCGCCGCTTCTGCTCCTCGGTGCCGAAGCGGGCGATCACCGTGCCGCAGATGGCGGGTGACACGACGAGCATGAGGAGGGGGGAGCCCGCGGCGCCCAGTTCCTCGAGCACGATGGAGAGTTCGGCTATGCCGCCGCCCCCTCCCCCGTACTCCTCGGGCAGGTTGACGCCGAGATAGCCCAGCTTGCCCGCGTCGGACCAGAGTTCGGCGGGGGGTTTGCCCGCGGCGACCGTGCGGGTGACGTAGTCGCGGCCGTAGCGCTTGCCGAGGGCGGCTACCGCGGAGCGCAGGGCCTTGTGCTCTTCTGACTCGATGACGGTGGTCATGGGGCTCCTAGGAAGGGATGTCCTGCACTACTGCCAGGACCGTGCCCGGCTCGACCTGCTGTCCGGGCCTGGCGTGCAGGGCGGTGAGGGTTCCGGCGGCCGGTGCCGAGATCAGGTGCTGCATCTTCATCGCCTCCACCCAGATGAGCCCCTGGCCGGCCCGCACCGCCGCCCCTTCGGCCAGGCCCTCGGCGATCCGGACGACCGTGCCCGGCATCGGGGCCACCAGGGAGCCGGGGGCGAGCCGGGCGACCGGGTCGGGGAAGCGGGGCAGGGCGGTGAGGCGGGTGGTGTTGACGTGGATCTGGTCGCCGTAGCGGGCGACGGTGAACTTCCGCCGTACGCCGTCGATGTCCAGGACGACCAGGCGGGCGTCGGCGTGCACGACCCGCACCCCGTCGGCGGCGAGGCCGTCCCGGGTGTGCCGGTAGCGGACCTCGTGCTCCTCGCCGCCCATCGCGTACCGCTTCACCTGCGGCCGCGAGGGGACGTTGCGCCAGCCGCCGAACCGGGAGCGGCCGTGGGCGTCGGCGAGGGCGGCGGCCAGGGGGGCGTACGGGTCGTGGGCGGGCGTGGTCAGCGCGCCGAGGTGGCGGTCGTAGAAGCCGGTGTCCATGCGGGCCGCGGTGAACTCCTCGTGCCGCAGCGAGCGCACCAGCAGGTCCCGGTTGGTGACCGGGCCGTGGATCACGGCCGACTCCAGCGCGCCGGCGAGCCGGCGGATCGCCTCGGCGCGGGTGGGGGCGTGGGCGACGACCTTGGCGAGCATGGCGTCGTAGTGGACGCCGATGGTGTCGCCGTCGGTGTAACCGGTGTCCAGGCGGACGCCGTCCGGCACGGCGAGCCGGTGCAGGGTGCCGGTCTGGGGGGCCCAGTCGCGGGCCGGGTCCTCGGCGTAGAGGCGGGCCTCGACGGCGTGGCCGCGCGGGTGCGGGGGCTCGGTCCCCAGGGCGTGGCCCTCGGCGATCCGGATCTGCTCGGCGACCAGGTCCAGCCCGAACACGGCCTCCGTGACGGGGTGTTCCACCTGGAGGCGGGTGTTCATCTCCAGGAAGTGGGCGCGGCCGTCCGCGACCAGGAACTCGACCGTGCCGGCGCCGGTGTACGACACGGCGCGGGCGGCGCGTACGGCCAGCGTGCGCAACTCCTCCGCGAGCCCGGGAGTGAGCCCGGGCGCCGGGGCCTCCTCGACGACCTTCTGGTGCCGGCGCTGGAGGGAGCAGTCGCGGGTGCCGAGCGGCCAGACGGTGCCGTGGGCGTCGGCGAGGATCTGCACCTCCACATGGCGGCCGCGCTCCAGGTACGGCTCCACGAACACCTCGCCGTCGCCGAAGGCGCTCGCGGCCTCGGCGCGCGCGCCCTCCAGGGCGGCCCGCAGTTCCTCCAGGCGGCGCACGATCCGCATGCCGCGCCCCCCGCCGCCCGCCGCCGCCTTCACCAGGACCGGCAGATCGGCCTCGGTCACCCCGGCCGGGTCCAGCGGGGCGAGGCCCATCAGCCGTTTGGCGCGGGTCTTGGACGCCATGGCCTCGATGGCCTCCGGCGGCGGGCCGATCCACACCAGGCCGGCGTCCCGCACGGCGCGGGCGAAACCGGCGTTCTCGGAGAGGAAGCCGTAGCCCGGGTGCACGGCGTCGGCCCCGGCCGCCAGGGCCGCCTTCACCACCAGGTCGCCGCGCAGATAGGTGTCGGCGGGCGCCGCGCCCGGCAGCCGTACCGCCGTGTCGGCCACGCGCGCGTGCAGCGCGTCCGCGTCGGCGTCGGAGTGCACCGCGACCGTCCCGATGCCCAGCTCACGGCAGGTGCGGAAGACACGGCAGGCGATCTCGCCCCGGTTCGCGACGAGCACACTGGAAATCATGGGGTCCCTCACATCCGGAAGACGCCGAAGCCGCCGCGCGCGCCCTCGTAGGGCGCGGTGTGCAGGGCGGACAGGCACAGGCCGAGGACGGTACGGGTGTCGCGCGGGTCGATGACGCCGTCGTCGTACAGCCGCCCGGACAGGAACATCGGCAGCGACTCGGCCTCGATCTGCTGCTCCACCATCGCGCGCAGGGCCGCGTCCGCCTCCTCGTCGTACGGCTGCCCCTTGGCCGCCGCCGACTGCCGGGCGACGATCGACAGCACGCCCGCGAGCTGCTGCGGGCCCATGACGGCGGACTTGGCGCTGGGCCAGGCGAACAGGAACCGGGGGTCGTAGGCCCGGCCGCACATGCCGTAGTGCCCGGCGCCGTACGACGCCCCCATGAGCACCGACAGATGGGGCACCCGGCTGTTGCTCACCGCGTTGATCATCATCGAGCCGTGCTTGATGATCCCGCCCTGTTCGTACTCCTTGCCGACCATGTAACCGGTGGTGTTGTGCAGGAACAGCAGCGGGATGTCGCGCTGGTTGGCGAGCTGGATGAACTGGGCGGCCTTCTGCGACTCGGCGCTGAACAGCACGCCCTGGGCATTGGCCAGGATGCCGACCGGGTAGCCGTGCAGGGCGGCCCAGCCGGTGACCAGGCTCGTGCCGTACAGCGGCTTGAACTCGTCGAAGTCGGAGCCGTCCACGATCCGGGCGATCACCTCGCGCGGATCGAACGGGGTCTTGAGGTCCTCCGGGACGATGCCGAGCAGTTCCTCGGGGTCGTACTTCGGCGGCTCGGCCGGGCCGGGGTCGGGGTGGGCCTTGCGGTGGTTGAGGCGGGCCACGACGCGGCGCGCCTGGCGCAGCGCGTCCGGCTCGTCCAGCGCGAAGTAGTCGGCGAGCCCGGACACGCGCGCGTGCATCTCGGCACCGCCCAGCGACTCGTCGTCGCTCTCCTCGCCGGTGGCCATCTTCACCAGCGGCGGCCCGCCGAGGAACACCTTCGCCCGCTCCTTGACCATGATCACGTGGTCGGACATGCCGGGGATGTAGGCGCCCCCGGCGGTGGAGTTGCCGAAGACGACGGCGACGGTCGGGATGCCGGCGGCGGAGAGCCGGGTGAGGTCGCGGAAGATCGCCCCGCCGGGGATGAAGATCTCCTTCTGGGACGGCAGATCGGCGCCTCCCGACTCCACCAGGCTGACGCAGGGCAGCCGGTTGGCCAGGGCGATGTCGTTCGCGCGCAGCGCCTTGCGCAGGCTCCAGGGATTGCTGGCGCCGCCGCGCACGGTCGGGTCGTTGGCGGTGATCAGGCACTCCACGCCCTCGACCACCCCGATCCCGGTGACGAGGGAGGCGCCCACGGGATACTCGCTGCCCCAGGCGGCCAGCGGGGACAGCTCCAGGAACGGGGTGTCGGGGTCGAGCAGCAGCTCGATCCGTTCGCGGGCGAGCAGCTTGCCGCGTTTCCGGTGCCGGGCGACGTACTTCTCGCCGCCGCCCGCGAGCGCCTTGGCGTGCTCGGCCTCCAGGCCGGCGAGCTTGGCGAGCATCGCCTCGCGGTGGGCCCGGTGCTCGGGGGCGGCGGGGTCGACAGCGGTCCGCAGGACGGTCACAGCAGGGCCTCCGGGATGTCCAGGTGGCGGGAGCGCAGCCATTCGCCGAGGGCCTTGGCCTGCGGGTCGAAGCGGGCTTGCGCGGCGACGCCGGCGCCGAGGATGCCCTCGACCACGAAGTTGACGGCGCGCAGGTTCGGGAGCAGGTGCCGGGTGACGGGCAGGTCCCGGCTCTCGGGGATCAGCCGCCGGAAGGCGTCGGCCGTCAGCGTGTGGGCGAGCCACCGCCAGGCGTCCTCGGACCGGGCCCACACCCCGACGTTGGCGTTGCCGCCCTTGTCCCCGCTGCGGGCGCCGATGACCAGGCCGAGCGGCGCCCGCCGGGTCGGTCCGGGCGGGAGCGGCTCCGGGAGGGGCGGATCCGGTACGACGGCCAGGGGGCGCGTCTCCCGGGGCGGGGGTACGGGGACGCGGCGGCCGTCGTGGAGGACGGCGACGTGGGAGACGGACACGGGGGCGGTGGGCACGGGGGCGGTGGGCACGGGGGCGGTGGGTACGGTGTCCACGCCGGGAGCGGATTCGTGTGTTGCGGCCCCATGTGGGGTGCCCACATGGGGCACGTACACATCCTCGAAGACCCCATAAGGTGAGCCCTTCCCGGGTGGGGCCAGCACATGGAAGCCGGGGTAACTGGCCAGTGCCAACTCCACCGCGGCCCCGCTCAGCGCGCGCCCCACGACCTGCTGGTCGGGGTCGCGTACGACGAGCCGCAGCAGCGCGCTGGCCGTCTCCTCGGTGTCCGCGTCGGCCCGGTCGGTGCGTACCAGCTCCCAGCGCACCTCGCCGGGCGGCGACTTGGCGAGCGCGTCCGCGAGCTGCTCGCGCACCAGCGCCGCCTTGGCCTCGATGTCGAGCCCGGTGAGGACGAAGACGACTTCGTTGCGGAAGCCGCCGAGCCGGTTGAGCCCGACCTTGAGCGTGGGCGGTGGTGCCTCCCCGCGCACCCCCTCGATCCGCACCCGGTCCGGCCCCTCCTGGACGAGCCGTACGGTGTCCAGCCGGGCCGTGACGTCGGGTCCGGCGTACCGGGCGCCGCCGGTCTCGTACAGCAGCTGGGCGGTGACCGTGCCCACGTCCACGAAGCCACCGGTGCCGGGGTGCTTGGTGATCACGCTGCTGCCGTCGGCGTGGATCTCGGCGAGCGGGAAGCCGGGCCGGCGCACGTCCCCCTCGCCGAAGAAGGCGTAGTTCCCACCGGTCGCCTGGGTACCGCACTCCAGCACGTGTCCGGCGGCGACGGCGCCGGCGAGCCGGTCGTGGTCGTCCGGCCGCCAGCCGAAGTGCGCGGCGGCCGGCCCGGTGACCAGCGCCGCGTCGGTCACCCGGCCGGTGACCACCACGTCGGCGCCCGCCCGCAGGCACTCGGCGATGCCGAAGCCCCCGAGGTAGGCGTGGGCGGCGAGGGTGCCGGGGTAGGCGGCGGTCAGGTCGTCGCCCTCGACGTGCGCGACCCGCACCGGGATGCCGAGCCGGTCGGCCAGGTGCCGTATCTCCCCGGCGAGACCAGCGGGGTTGAGGCCGCCCGCGTTGGTGACGATCCGTACGCCGCGTTCGTGGGCGAGGCCCAGGCAGTCCTCCAGCCGGCGCGGGAAGGTGCGGGCGTATCCGGCGGACGGGTCCTTCAGCCGGTCGCGGGCGAGGATGAGCATGGTGAGCTCGGCGAGGTAGTCACCGGTGAGGACGTCGACCTCGCCGCCAGTGAGCATCTCGCGCAGGGCGTCGGAGCGATCGCCGTAGAAGCCGGAGAAGTTTCCTATGCGCAGCGGTTTCACCGGGCGGCTCCCTGTGCCGGGCGGCCGGCGCCCCGCGTCGCCCCGTCGGCCGCCGTGCGCGGGCGGCCGGTGCCCGGCGGGCCCGCGAAGGCCTGGGCGATGCCGAGCCAGCGGTCGGCGTCCGGGCCCGTGGCCGTCAGGGCGAGGTCGGCGCGGTGGGCGCGCTGGGTGACCAGGAGGCAGAAGTCGAGGGCGGGGCCGGTGACGCGCTGCGCGGCACCCTCCGGGCCGTACGTCCACACCTCGCCCGAGGGCGCGAGCAGTTCGACCCGGAACTCCTCGGTCGGCGGGGTCAGTCCGCGCACCCCGTAGGCGAAGTCGCGGGTGCGTACCCCGAGCCGGGCCACATGCCGGAGCCGGTCGGTGGGTGGGCGCACCACACCCAGGGCGTCGGCGATGTCCAGGCCATGGGCCCAGGTCTCCATGAGCCGGGCCGTCGCCATGGAGGCTGCCGACATGGGCGGGCCGTACCAGGGGAAGCGGGCGCCGGGCGGGGCGGCGAGCAGGGCCTCGCGGAGGGCGGTCCGCCCGGCGCGCCAGGCGGCCAGCAGGTCGGCGGGCGGGAGCGCGGCGCCCTCCTCGGCCCCCTCGTCCACGAACGTGCCGGGGGCGGCGAGCGCCTTCTCCACCAGCTCCCGGAAGGCATCGGGGTCGGTGACGGCGAGCAGTGCCGAGCGGTCGGTCCAGGCGAGGTGCGCGATCTGGTGGGCGACGGTCCAGCCGGCCGCAGGAGTCGGCAACTCCCACTGCTCCAGCCTCAACTCGGCCGCTAACAGGTCGAGTTCACCGCTCTCGGCACACAGGTCGTCGATGACGGGCGTCGGGTCGGCCATGGGGGGAGCATGGCAGCGCCACCGGAAACAATCAAGCGTGCTTGCATGATTCAGGCCGCCGTCACACCGCTTCCAGCGGCGGGTGGACCGGCTCCCAGCGGGCCTGGCGGACCCGGCGGACCACTTCCGTCAGCGGGATGCCGGGCAGGTCCGCTTCCCGGTGCCAGCCGTCGGTCTCGGCGGCTGGGCGGGCGTACGGGTTCTGGGCGTCACCGAGCCGGTCGCCCTGGTCGTGGATGAGCAGGCCGTACCGGTCGACGCACCAGAAGCGGCGAGCGCCTCGGACCCGGACAGGCCCTCGGCGATCAGGGCGTCCCGCAGTTGGTCAGCGATGCCGGTGGCGGCGGTACCCGCGCCGGAGACGACGATCCCGTGCTCGGGCAGGGGCAGGCCGCCGGACGACCACTTGCGGTGACGGCCGAGGCTACTGGCCCTCGGCCGGCAGCGCGGCCTTGCCCCGGCCTATCTGGGTGCGGACCGCGCCGATACTCGCGGCGATGACCAGGGCGATGGCCGCCGCCTCGGTGGGGTTGAGGGACTGGCCCAGGATGAGGAAACCGGCCGTGGCGGCGATGGCGGGTTCCAGGCTCATCAGGACGGCGAAGGTGGAGGCCGGCAGGCGGCGCAGGGCCAGGAGTTCGAGGGTGTAGGGCAGCACCGAGGAGAGCAGGGCCACCGCCGAGCCGAGGGCGACGGTGGTGGGGTTCAGCAGACGGGTGCCGGCCTCGGCGATGCCGAGGGGGAGGAAGAGCAGGGCGGCCACGGCCATGGCCAGGGCCAGGCCGTCGGCCTGGGGGAAGCGGCGGCCCGTGCGGGCGCTGAAGACGATGTAGGCCGCCCACATGGCGCCGGCGCCCAGCGCGAAGGCGACACCTATGGGATCCAGATTGCCGAAACCCCCGCCGCCGAGCAGGAACACGCCCGCGAGGGCGAGGCCGGCCCAGAGCGCGTTGAGCGCGCGGCGGGAGGCCAGGACGGACAGGGCCAGCGGGCCGAGGACTTCGAGGGTGACCGCCGGGCCCAGCGGGATACGGTCGACCGCCTCGTAGAACAGGCCGTTCATCGCGCCCATGGTGATGCCGAAGACGATCACCGTGCCCCAGTCGGCGCGCGAGTGGCCGCGCAGCCGGGGGCGGCAGACCAGGAGGAGGACGACCGCCGCCGCGACGAGGCGCAGGGTCACCACGCCCAGCGCGCCCGCCCGGGGCATCAGGGTGACCGCCAGCGCGCCGCCGAACTGCACCGAGATGCCGCCGGCCAGCACCAGCCCGACCGGGCCGAGGGAAGCGAACCGGCCGGGAGTGCGCGGGCCGGACGCCCCTGGTGACGGGGAGGACGCCGGTGACGTCGAGTTCGCGGCGCTGGGGGTGTTGACGGTGCTCACGGCGGTCCCGGTGCTGGGTCGGATCAGATCATGTACATCTCCATGTACTACCGAGTCCAGGGTAATGGACTTCGTCAGGGGTGTGAACCCTTTATGGAACTGACCTGGACGGTGAGCCCCTGGGCCGAGGGGGAGCCGGGCCCCGGTCACCGGGTGCCGTCCGTCCGGTCCAGAGCCTGAGCCAGTACCTCCGCCAGGTGGCGGCCCCGGACGTCGGCGAGCTGGTCCAGCTGGGTACGGCAGGAGAAACCGTCGGCCAGGACCACCGTGTCCTCGGACGCCTCCCGCACCGAGGGCAGGAGCTGCTCCTCCGCGCAGGCCCGGGAGACGTCGAAGTGGCCCTTCTCGAAGCCGAAGTTTCCCGCCAGGCCGCAGCAGCCTCCGCTCAGTTCGCCGGTGAGGCCGGCGGCGGCGCGCAGCCGGCGGTCCGGACCGTCGCCGAGCACCGCGTGCTGGTGGCAGTGGGTCTGGCCGGCCACCGGCCTGTCGACGGCGGGCGGGGTCCAGTGCGGGACGTGCCGCTCCAGGGTCTCGGCGAAGGTGAGGACCGCGGCGGACAGCCGGGCGGCCCGCGGGTCGTCGGGCAGGAGTTCCGGGAGGTCGGTGCGGAGGGCGGCGGCGCAGCTCGGTTCCAGCACGACGACCGGCACCCCTGCCCGCAGCACCGGTTCCATCAGGTCCAGGGTGCGGCGCAGCACCGTACGGGCGCGGTCGAGCTGGCCCGTGGAGACGTAGGTCAGGCCGCAGCAGACCCGGGCCCGGCGGGCGGTGAGCAGCGCGGCGGCCGACCGGGTCCTGCCGTCGCCGATCGCCCCCTCGCGCGGCAGCAGCGTCGGCGGGAGCGCCACCCGCAGCCCGGCCGCCTCCAGCACGCGGACGGCGGCCTGCCCGACGGACGGTGCGAGGTGCTCGGTGAAGGTGTCGGGCCAGAGGACGACGAGGGTGCCGGGGGTGGGGACGGGGAGGGCAGTGGGGGCGGGCGTGGCAGTGGGAGTGGGCTTCCGGCTGCGCCACCACGCGGTGAACGTCCGGGGCGCCAGGCGGGGGATGTCCCGTTCCGGGGCTATCCCGGCCAGGTGTTTGCCGAGGCCGGCCAGGGGGCGGACGGCCGCCAGGGTGTTGAGCAGCGGGGCCAGGTGAGCGCGGGACGCCCAGCGGAGCCATTCCGGGAGGCGGCCCATGCTGTGGTGGGCGGCCGGGCGGCGGCGGCCGGCGTAGTGGTGGTGCAGGAACTCGGCCTTGTACGTGGCCATGTCCACGCCGACGGGACAGTCGGAGCGGCAGCCCTTGCAGGACAGGCAGAGGTCGAGGGCGCCCAGGACTTCCGGTGACTGCCAGCCGTCGGCGACCAGGTCGCCCGCGAGCATCTCGTGCAGCAGCCGGGCCCGCCCCCGGGTGGAGTGCTCCTCCTCGCCGGTCGCCCGGAAGGAGGGGCACATGACGGCCGGGCCGGAGACGGTCGTCGTACGGCACTTGGCCACGCCGACACAGCGGCGGACGGCAGCGCGGAAGTCGCCGCCGTCGGCCGGGTAGGCGAAGGCCACGTCGACCGGCCGGCGGGGCAGCACCGAGAAGCGCAGGTTCTCGTCCAGCCGGGCCGGGCGGACCAGCATGCCGGGGTTGAGGAGGTCGTCCGGGTCCCACACCGCCTTGGCCCGCTCGAACAGAGCGACCATGTCGGCGCCGTACATCCGCGGCAGCAGTTCCGCGCGGGCCTGCCCGTCGCCGTGCTCCCCGGACAGGGAGCCGCCGTGGGCCACGACCAGGTCGGCCAGCTCCTCGGAGAAGCGGCGGAAGCGGCCGACGCCCGCCTCGGTGAGCAGGTCGAAGTCGACGCGGACGTGGATGCAGCCGTCACCGAAGTGGCCGTACGGCGTGCCGCGCAGTCCGTGGGCGGCCAGCAGTGCTCGGAACTCGCGGAGGTACCCGCCGAGGCGGGCGGGCGGGACCGCGCAGTCCTCCCAGCCGGGCCACGCTTCGGAGCCGTCGGGCATGCGGGTGGCGGTGCCGGCCGCGTCCTCGCGGATGCGCCACAGACTCCGCTGGGCGGCCGGGTCGGTCACCACCAGGGAGTCCACGACGTCGGCCGCGCGCACGACCCGCTCCGCACGCGCGCGGGCCTCGGCCGCCGTCGCCCCGCCGGTCTCCACGAACAGCCAGGCGCCTCCCCGGGGCAGCCCGGCCCCGGCCGGCACCAGGTCGGCGGCCATGCCCTCCACCGTGAGCGGGCCGAGCGGCAGCAGACCCGCGGCGGCCTCGGCGGCGGCGCTCTCGTCGGCGTACGCCAGCACGGCCAGCGCCCGCGCGCGGGGGTGGTCGACCAGGCGGACCACGGCCTCGGTGAGGATGCCGAGGGTGCCCTCGGAGCCGCAGAAGGAGCGGGCGACATCCGCGCCCTTCTCGGGCAGCAGCGCGTCCAGCGCGTACCCGGAGATCCGGCGGGGCAGGTCCGGGAACCCCGTCCGCAGCCGGGCCAGTTCTCCCTCGGCCAGCTCGCGCAGCCCGTCCGGGGCGCCCGCCCACCCCTGCCCGAGCCGCAGCCGGCGCCCGCGCGCGGTGATCACGGACAGCTCCCGCACGCTGTCCGCGGTGGTGCCCCAGGCGACCGAGTGGGAGCCGCAGGAGTTGTTGCCGATCATTCCGCCGAGCGTGCACCTGCTGTGCGTGGAGGGGTCGGGGCCGAACCGCAGTCCGTGCGGGGCGGCGGCCTCCTGGAGCCGGTCCAGGACGAGCCCCGGCTGCACGACGGCCGTGCGGCTGCCCGGGTCCAGCTCCAGCAGAGCGGTCATGTGCCGGGTGAAGTCCAGCACCACGCCCGTACCCGTCGCCTGCCCGGCGATGGACGTGCCGCCGCCGCGCGCCACCACCGGCACCCCGCGCTCCCGGCACACCTCCAGCACGGCGGCCACGTCGTCGGCGTCTTTCGGGGCCACGACGCCCAGCGGGACCCGCCGGTAGTTGGACGCGTCCATGGTGACCAGCGCCCGTGAGGTCGCGTCGAACCCGACCTCGCCCCGGACGGCCTTGCGCAACGCCCTCGCGAGCGCGGCGACATCCGTTTCCCCGACGTCCCCTGCGACTTCTTCCCCACGATCCGTCATGCGTCCAGGATGCATCCGGCCACGCACAGTCACCGAAAGTTTTCCACAGGTGCGCACTAATAGTCGTACGACATCACAAGTCCACGACCTGGTGATCTCGTCTCATCGAACGGACAGAACTCCACCCGGGCTTCTTCCAGCGGCTAACCTCCTCCCGTGGCCGACATCCAGATTCCCGCTGACATCAAGCCCGCCGACGGACGTTTCGGCGCGGGCCCCTCCAAGGTGCGGACCGAGGCGCTGGACGCCCTCGCCGCCACCGGCACGTCCCTGCTGGGCACCTCCCACCGTCAGGCGCCGGTCAAGAACCTGGTCGGCAAGGTCCGCGAGGGCATCTCCGAGCTGTTCTCCCTGCCCGAGGGCTACGAGGTCATCCTCGGCAACGGCGGCTCCACCGCCTTCTGGGACATCGCGACGCACGGCCTGATCGAGTCCAAGTCCCAGCACCTGAACTTCGGCGAGTTCTCCTCCAAGTTCGCCAAGGCCGCCAAGCTCGCGCCCTGGCTGGCCGAGCCGACCGTCATCGCCGCCGACCCCGGCACCCACCCGGAGCCGAAGGCCGAGGCGGGCGTCGACGTCTACGCCTTCACCCACAACGAGACGTCCACCGGTGTCGCCATGCCGATCAAGCGGGTGGCCGGCGCCGACGAGGGCGCGCTCGTCCTCGTGGACGCCACCTCCGGCGCGGGCGGCCTGCCGGTCGACATCGCCGAGACCGACGTCTACTACTTCGCGCCGCAGAAGTCCTTCGCCTCCGACGGCGGCCTGTGGATCGGCGTGTTCTCCCCCGCCGCGATCGAGCGCGCCGAGCGCGTCCACGCCTCCGGCCGCCACGTCCCGGAGTTCTTCTCGCTCCCGACGGCGATCGACAACTCCCGCAAGAACCAGACGTACAACACCCCGGCCCTCGCCACCCTCTTCCTCCTCAACGAGCAGCTGGAGTGGCTCAACGGCCAGGGCGGCCTCGCCTGGTCCACGGCCCGCACGAAGGACTCCTCGACCCGCCTGTACACCTGGGCCGAAGAGTCCAAGTACGCCACCCCGTTCGTCTCCGACCCGGCCAAGCGCTCCCAGGTCATCGGCACGATCGACTTCGCCGACGAGATCGACGCCGCCGCCGTCGCCAAGGTGCTGCGCGCGAACGGCATCGTGGACACCGAGCCGTACCGCAAGCTCGGCCGCAACCAGCTGCGTATCGCGATGTTCCCGGCGATCGACCCGGCGGACGTCGAAGCGCTGACGAAGTGCGTGGACTACGTGATCGAGAAGCTCTGACTTCTCGTCCTACGACGACGAAGGGCGCCCGGTGCTTGCCGGGCGCCCTTCGTGTGTACGAGGCGTCATGCGAACTGGCGGATGAACGCCTGCCAGGTGTCGCGGGAGACGGTGAGAAGGGGGCCGTCGTGTTGCTTGCTGTCACGGACGGCTCGGCCTCCGGGGGCGGTGTCGGCGACCTCGACGCATTCACCTAGCTGCGAAGAGTAGGAGGACCTACGGAACGGGCTCACGACTGCTGCCACGACATGCCTTCCTCGATGGCTTGTAGCTTGTTCAGGATGAGCTTCGCGCTTTCCTCGGGCGTCAACGCGGAGGAACAGAGCAGGTCGAACGAACCGGCGTACACCGCCAGGTCAGCCGGGGATTCGACGATCGACGTGCTCATCAGGTCGTCCATGGTCACTGCCTCGATTGCCGACTCCGAGTCGAAGCTGAAGGCCGCGAACGCGTTGGCGGCGGCCACCAGCGAGCCCGCGCTGAACGGCAGCACCCGTACGGTGACGTTCTCCCGCTCGCCGGCCTCAAGAAGCGCCCGCAGCTGCTCCCGATGCGTCTCGATGGTCGACAGAGGGTGTTCGATGACCGCCTCCCAGATGACGGCAGAGTACTTGGCGCCGCCCTCCGCGATCCTCTCCTGTCGTCGTCTCCTCACCTCGATCAGCTGCGCGATGTAATCAGGGGACAGGGTGGTGGGTCCGCCCTTGATGACCGCCTCGCTGTAAGCGTCGGATTGCAAGAGCCCCGGGATCAGCACAGGTTGCCATTGGCGGATATAGCGCGCGTCGTCCTCCAACGCGATGTGATCGAGGTAGCCAGACCGTATGTGCGTCGCATACTGGAGCCACCAGCCACGCTTCTTGGGGTGCTTGGCCAACTCCTCCAGCTTGATCCGAACTTCTGGCTCAGTGATCCCGTACGCCTCCAGCAGCAGCCGTACTTCGATCACGCGCGGTGTGGCATGCCCGCTCTCAATGCGGCTGATCCTTGCCTGACTCGTGGCGATCACCTCGGCGGCCTGCGGCTGGTCGAGCTTCGCGGCCTGCCGGTACTGCCTGAGTGCCGTGCCAAGTCGCCTGCTGCGTACGGTCGGTCGTCCACCTGCGGGCATGGGATCTCCCCTCTTCTCCCGGAAACCCTGCCACACCTATTCACCAAGAGACGCGGACATAACTCGATCGAGTGAAACCGCTGCATGTATTTCTCGATTCCCATTGCATCGGTTCCGCATGTATTTCTAGGTTCTGCGCATGCCCTCAACCGAGACGTTCCACATCCCCACGCACCGGCGGCACGTGCCGACCGCTCGGGACTACGTCCGCAAGGCCCTCGCCGACTGGGGAATCACCGAGGAACTCGCCGACCGGGCCACCCTGTCGGCCAACGAACTCGTCACGAACGCCGTGAGCCACTGCCGGGTTTCCGACGCCCGGGTCCGGGTCACGCTCGCTCTCTGCCGCTGCGAATTGGTCCTGGAGGTATCCGACCCGGACCGGGACCGGCTGCCCCTGCCTCGCTGCCCCAGCCCGGACGAGGAGGGTGGGCGCGGGCTGGCGCTGGTGGACGCGTTGGCCGACGCGTGGGGGCACCGGCAGGGGCCCTACACCAAGACCGTCTGGGCCCGCTTCACCCTCCCGCCCTCAGAGGCCCCCCACGTTTTGGACCACCCGTAACACAACAGGGGGGTCCTCAGACCTTGATGCTCCGCCGCACCCGAGCGATCACCTGCTGCGCCTCCGCGCCGAACACCGCCGACTCCGCGAAGGTGTCCCACACGCGGCGGTACAGGGAGATCGTTTCGGCGTCGTCCAGCCAGAGTTCGGCGTGCCAGTCCTCGACCACGACCAGACGTTCGTCCAGCACATCGAACGAGTTCCCCATCGTCAGGGGCAGCGTGCCGTCCAACGGGACGATCCCCAGGTTGACGGTGTCCATGCCCACCACGCCCAGCAGTCGGTCGAGTTGGGCCGCCAAGACGTCCGGCGGACAGATACGGCCCCACAGCACGCTTTCAGGCATGAGCAGGTTCAACCGCTTGCCCGGCCGGTACAGCCACTCCTGCCGTTTCATACGGGCCCGCACCGCGGCTTCCGTGTCCCTCGGCGACTGCTGGAGTGTGGCGTGCCGCTCGAAGACGTGCCTGGCGTAGTCGGCCGTCTGGAGAATGCCGCTGACGGCGGCGGTGCTCAGCGCATGCTGTGTCGTGCTGTTGGACACGAGGGTGTTCCAGGTTTCCTGGACCGGAGCGTGCCCTGCCGCGAGCTGACGTCGCCACGATCGGATGTGGCTCTCGAAGCCCCGTAGCCGGGACCGCAGTTCCGGGAACACGGCAGGCTGCCCGACGGCCTCGGCCCATGCTCGCAGGTCGTCGTCCGTGGGGGTCTGCCTGCCGTTCTCCAGCTTGCTGACCTTCGACTGCCGCCATCCCAGCCGCTGCGCGAGCTGGACACCGGTGAGCCGGCCTTCGGGGCCTTCCAGGCGCAACTCCCTGAGCCGACGGCCTAGTTCCTCACGCGCCCTCTGATAGTCCGTACTCACCGGTCACCCGTGCCAGCCCTTACGTGTCGCTGCCCATCTCCGCCGTGAACTGCTTCCACGGTACGGCGTGGTGCCAAGCAGCATCCCGCACCATGCAGCAGCGCACCACCTCTGCGGGCTCGGTGATCAAGTCGACGTGCGTGAGCTGATCGTCGTCATCGAATCGCAGAAGCGCGATGAGCCGGCTGTCGAACAGCCAGAAGTCCTCGGCGGGGAGCCGGAGCCGGTCCGCGTCGGCACGCCACAGGTTGCGGATGTCCTCGCCCATGACGCTGTTCCGCTTGGCGTTGTCGAGCAGGTAGAGCTGCCCAATGGTCGGCGGCTGGTCCACAATCCGCACGCGTTCGACGCGTTTGCCCTGGTCGGTCTGCTTACGGATCGCTTGACAGTACCGGTTGTCGAACGTCCAGTCCGCTCGCCCCGTCTCCACGAACTGCTGCCAGTTGTCGTTGGTCTCGTCACTGGCGTATCGGCGTCGCGTCTCCAGTCGCCACGCCGTGTGCTCGAACTTCTCGAACAGGCCGCCGAACTCGTCCAGATCGATCGTCCGCACCTGTCGCGTCCGCTCCTTCGGGGTCCAGTCGACCAGCAGGTCCCTCGGGACCACGATCGCGACCTCTCCCTCCGAGAGGTGCTGGAGCTGTGCGATGTCTTCCGGGTCCGTGAGCGGAGGACCGTGCACGACGACCTCCCCACTGTCCAAGTCCTCATGTACGGAGGGACATCCACCGCTGCTGCTCCCCGTCCCGTTGAACCGCAACCTGCGCGCCACGCACAACCACCCTCTGGGTGTCGATGAAGCTGGTGCGCACAGCATCTCGGTGCCTCTGAGTGAATGTCCATGCATCCAGAGTGACCGCGCGAGAATAACGAAGAATATTCGCCCCCTTTCTCCTCACCCGCCCCCTACGGTCGTCGCCGAAGCCACCCACCCCCACCTCGGGAGACCCGGTGACCCCCACGACCAATGCCCGACCCCGCTCCCCGGCCCAGCTTCCCCCCGGCTTCGACGCGTGGCTGCTCGACTGCGCCCCCGTCGCCGGCTGTGACGTCTGCGGAGCGAACTGGCGGCAGTTGCTCGCCTGCAAGCAGGCCGGGAACGTCACCCAGGCCATGCGCCACGCCACCGAGATCCGGGACCACCCCTCGGGCGTGCACATCCGCCCCTCTTCCCCCAAGGACTCCCGCCCACCCCGGGCGGCGGCGGTCGGGTACGGCCGTGACAGCGGAGCAGGAAGGTACAGCGATGGTGAACGGAAGTGACCTGTACGCGCTCGACCTCGGCGGCGCCTCGTTCCTCAAGGCGTGCGGCGGGAACACCCACCCGGACGGCGAGTCCTGCGTGACCCTCGCCCGCATCGGCGAGGACGCCTGGGCCCTCGGTGACAGCAAGCGGCCCGACCTGGAACCGCTGCGGTTCACCACGAACGAGTTGAGCGCCGCCGGGATCGACCCGGCCCGCTTCGGTCTGGCCCACTGAGCCTCGATCGATCCAGGAGACCCAGCCGGTTCCGGGGCGGCGTCGTCCCGGGACCGGCCAGCACAGCACAGCCCAGCCCACTGGAGAGGACCAGGTGCACCATCACGCCTACCTCTGGACCGGCCCCAAATCCCGCTTCGACGAGGAAGCCTTCCGGCGCCCGCCCCACCCCGAGCCGCCCCCGCCCAGCAGTAATCCTGAACTGATCCAGCGGTACCGGCTGGCCACCGCCGAGTTCACCACCTGCGACCTGCCCCCGCTGGAGACCGCGTACTGGCTGGTCAAGCCCCGCTCGATCGTCAAGGGAACCTGGTCCGAGCCGTCGGCCGCCGCCGCCTGGCTCGGGGAGCGGCTCACCGAGTACGCGCCCCGGTTCGCCGCCGAAGCGCACCGCTCCCCCGGCCGTCTGGCCGCCCTCCTCGCCTCGGCCGCCGAACGGCTGGCGGCGGGCGGTGACATCTCGCTCGGGTTCTACCTCGAACGGCCCGTGTTCCTCTCCGTGGCCCTGGTGGGCTGCGCTCCCCATCGCGCCCGCCCGGACCTGCCCTGCCCGCTCGGCGCATGACGAGGGCGCCCGGTGCCGCACACCGCCCGGCCGGTCAGCTCCGCCGCAGCCGGCGCAGGCCCAGGAACGCCGCCACCCCGACGGCCAGGATCACGGCGCCCACCTTCAGGCTCGGAGTGCCGCCCTTGTCCCCCGACCCGTCGGAACTCCCCTCCCCCGACGGCGACTCGGCAGCGGACCGTGCGGGCGCGTCGGCCGCCTGGACGGAGCTGTCCGCGCCCTCGCTGCCGTACATCAGCTTCGTACCGTCGGCGGAGTACGACACGGACTCGCCCTGCCCCTGGAACGGCACGTCCAGCCGCCCGCGCCGCTTGATCCGGCCGTCGTTCCAGTCGTAGTAGACGCCCCCGAAGTAGCCGCGCACGGCGAACTGCCTGCCGTCCGGGGAGAACGCGGCGTCCGTGGCCCACAGGTCGACGGGCGCGACCTGGCGGAAGACGTTCGCGCCGGACGTGGAGAGGGCGGCCGGCCCCTCGTACAGGTGCCCGCCCTCCTCGTTCTTGTCGATGATGTACACCCGCCCGGTCTTCGGGTGGACGAGCAGCGACTCCGCGTCGCGCGGACCGTCCGCGTACTTCACCACGTACTGCGCGGCCGTGACCGTCTGGTCCGTCAGCCGCTCCGGCTCGGGCAGCTTGTAGATCCACACGTACGGCCACTTCCCGCCGAAGTTGTCGCCGATGTCGCCGACGTAGATCTGGTTGTCCGGCCCGATGGAGACGGCCTCCACATCGCGCGGCGAGCCGATCCCGCGCAGGGTGATCCGGGCGACGGTCCGGCCGGTGGCGCTGTCCACGGCGTACAGGTACGGCCCGTCGTCGCTGTCGTTGTGCGTCCAGTAGATGCCCGGGTGCTGCCGGGAGGCGGCGAGCCCGCTGGACTCGGTTATCCGCGGGTCCTTGATGGTGAACCCCTTGTTCCCCTTGTTCTCCTTGTTCCCCGCGCCCTCGGCGGTCCCGGTGGCGGAGGCGGGCAGCGCGCAGGCACCGGCGAGCAGCACCCCGGCGAGTACGGCGAACGATCGACGCATGAGCCAAGCCTGCCATCCCCGGAGGGGGTCCGGGGGAGGTGGTCGGCCTCACACCCCCCGGCGGGCCGCGGGCCCCGGACATCGTCCATGATGAGCCGATGCTTAGGTTCATGCCCGTGGGCGACTCCATGACGATCGGGAGCGCGGGCGAACACACGTGGCGTTACCGGCTGTGGCGGCACCTGTGCGAGACGTACGGCGGCCCGTTCACCTTCGTCGGCCCGCGCGAGACGCTCTACGACCAGCGGGCCGGCGCCCCGACGTCCCTCGCCTACGCCGAACCCGGCTTCCCCCGCGGTCATCTGGCGGGCTGGGGCGAGGGCTGGATGCACATGGCCCCGCTGATCGGCGAGGCGGTGCGCGCCCACCGGGCCGACGTGCTGCTGGTCTCCCTCGGCCTGATCGACCTGGGCTTCTACACCAACGCCGAGCAGACGGACGAGAACGTACGGGCGTTCGTCGTGGGCGCGCGGGAGGCGTCCCCGCGCATACGGATGGTGCTGCTGCCGGTCATACCCAACGTCCGGGCGGCGTCCGACGCGCCCTTCGCCGAGCAGGTGGACCGGTTCAACGACCTGCTCGCCAAGACGGTCGCCGACCTGGACGAGGCACGGTCGCCGCTGCTGCTGGCCTCGCTGCCCGAGGAGTGGGACATCCACACCGACACCTACGACGGCACCCATCCCAACGCGAGCGGGGAGCACCGGATCGCGGGGGCGTTCGCGGGGGCGATGTGGGAGGCGTGGGGGGTCGGACAGCCGTACGAGGACTGATCAGGTCGGATGAAATCCGGCGTTACGTAGGCGTGGTGCCTATCGTTGTACTGCGCGGCTGCCCGGTCCGTGAGGCAGCCGGGGAGGAGCGCCAAGTGACCGTCCTGGACGACAGGATCGACATGGCCGACGCCAACACCGAGCGTCTTGACGAGTGGTTCGAGCTGCTCGAGCGCATGCCCGTCCCCGAGGGATACAGGGTCGAGATCGTCGGGGGCAACGTCCACATGACGCCACAGCGGGGCACACACTGGATCATCATCCGCCGGATCGTGCGGGCGCTGGAGGACAGGTTCGGTATGGACGTCCAGGTGTTCTCCGACGTCCGCATCGACTTCCCAGGTAACGAGAACGGCTTCTGCCCGGACGTCGCCCTGCTCAAGGACTCGGCGCACATGGACGACGCGGGCCACTGGCAGCACCAGGACGTCGAGTTCGTCGCCGAGGTCATTTCCAAGGGCACCGCGGCGAACGACTACGGCCCGAAGAAGGCCGCCTACGCCGCCGCCGAAGTCCCCTTGTATCTCGTCGTCGATCCCTATAAGGGCATGTGCTACGTCTACACGCAGCCCAAGGAGAACGACTACATCACGCGGACGAAGGTCGCCTTCGGCGAGGACATCGACCTGACCGGCACCGTGATCGACCTCGTGCTCAAGACCGACGGCTTCCCCCGCGACTAGTCCCGCTCTCGAGCAGGGTCGTGAGCCGCCGCGGTGACGCGGGTCACATGTGCCGCCCTGTCACACCGGCGGCCCCGTCGGCATCTCGTGGGTGACAGAACGCCGCGCCCCGTGTCCGCGCGGCACCCGCTCCCCCGTGAGGACGACACCATGACCGGCTCCACGACCACGGCCCCCCGTATCGACCTGACCGCCGACGGCCTCGGTGCCAGGCTCGGCAAGCGGTTCGCCGCCCTCGGTCTCGGCGTCACGCAGTCGGCGCTGCCCCGGCGCACCCAGGAACTGGTGATGCTGCGCGCCAGCCAGATCAACGGCTGCGGTTACTGCGCCGACCTGCACACCAAGGAGGCGACGGCGCCGGCGAGACCGCGACGCGGCTGCACCTGGTGGCCGCCTGGCGCCACTCCACCGTGTTCACCGAGGCCGAGCGGGCCGCGCTGGCGCTCGCCGAGGAGGGCACCCGGCTCGCCGACGCCCACCAGGGCGTGTCCGACGCGACCTGGCAGGAGGTCCGCGAGCACTACGACGAGGAGCAGACCACGGCGCTGGTCTACCTCGTCGCCGTGATCAACGCGGCCAACCGGCTCGGCGTGATCGCGCACCATCAGGGCGGCTCCTACGAACCCGGCATGCTCACCCAGATGCAGAGCTGACCGGCTCCTCGCGCGCGCCCGGTGCCGGGCGCGCGCGACGGCAAGCCCTTGCCTAGAGCGCACTCCAGGCCGTTGGCTGGTGGACCATGGAGTACACGCAACTCGGACGCACGGGACTCAAGGTCAGCCGGCTCGTCCTCGGGACGATGAACTTCGGTCCGGAGACCGACGAAGCCGACAGCCACGCGATCATGGACGCGGCGCTGGACGCGGGCATCAACTTCTTCGACACCGCCAACGTCTACGGCTGGGGCGAGAACAAGGGCCGGACCGAGTCCATCATCGGCAACTGGTTCGCCAAGGGCGGCGGCCGGCGCGAGAAGACGGTCATCGCCACCAAGGTGTACGCCGACATGGGCACGGACGGCGCCCCGGTGTGGCCCAACCACGACAAGCTCTCCGCGCTGAACATCCGGCGCGCGGTGGACGCCAGCCTGAAGCGGCTCAAGACCGACTACATCGACCTCTACCAGTTCCACCACATCGACCGGGACACGCCGTTCGAGGAGATCTGGCAGGCGATCGACGTCCTGGTCCAGCAGGGCAAGATCCTCTACGTCGGCTCCAGCAACTTCCCCGGCTACAAGATCGCCCAGGCCAACGAGGCCGCCGCCCGCCGTGCCGGCACCATCGGGCTGGTCAGCGAGCAGTGCCTCTACAACCTGGCCGAGCGGCGCGCCGAGATGGAGGTCATCCCGGCCGCGCGGGACTACGGCCTCGGGGTCATCCCGTGGTCGCCGCTGCACGGCGGTCTGCTCGGCGGGATCATCAAGAAGGAGGTCCAGGGCGGTCGCCGTGCCTCCGGCCGGGCCGCCGAGACCCTCAAGGACCCGGCGGCCCGCGCGCGGATCCAGGCCTACGAGGACCTGCTCGACAAGCACGGTCTGGAGCCCGGCGAGGTGGCCCTGGCCTGGCTGCTCAGCCGCCCCGGCGTCACCGGCCCGATCGTCGGCCCGCGCACCGCCGGACAGCTGGAGTCCGCCCTGCGCGCCGTGGAACTGGAACTGAGCGAGGACCTGCTGACCGCCCTCGACGAAATCTTCCCGGGCCCGGGCCCGTCCCCGGAGGCCTTCGCCTGGTAACCACAGAGGGACCCGCGCCCCGATAGGGGCGCGGGGAACTGCGCGACCAGCGACAACGGGCCCGCACCCGAAGAACAGGCCCGCGGTTCCCCGTCCCTCTCCCCCACGCCCACCAAAAGCGCCCCGTCAGGGGCGCGGGGAACTGCGCGACAAGCCACGGACGGCCCGCAGCCGAAGAAACAGGCACCCACACCCGGCAAAGGCACCCCGCAGGGGCCCGCGGGGAACCGCGCGACAAGCCACAGCCGGCCCGCAGCCGAAGAACGGCCCGCAGCCTCCGTCGGCGTACTCCTACCGCATGGCCGACGCCACAGCCACCACCACGAACATCAACACAAGCGCACCGGCCATGATCCGGTTCCGGGTTTTCGGGTCCACGTATTCGAGACTAACCGCCCCCGCCCAGCGCCCACCGCCCGACCACCTCGTACCGGGGCTGCTCCCCCGGCACCCCGGACGCCGGCAGCCGGCTGCGCATCAGCACCAGGTCGGCCACGGACCAGCCGCCACCGGCGAACTCCGCGAGCGCGGCGACGTACGGCCGTACGTCCACCGCGTGCCGGCTGCGGGCCAGCGTGAGGTGGGCCTGGTACCGCCGGTGCTCCCCGCCCGGCAGCCCCGCCTTCCGCGCCGCCGCCTCCGCCCGCCCGGCCAGCAGCCGCAGTTCCGCCACGTCGCCCCGGGCGCCCACCCACAGCGCGCGGCCCTGGCCGAACTGGCCGCCGCCCGCGAGGGCGAGGGTGAACGGCGCCGCCCGGCGGGCCGCACCGGCCAGCCGGTCCGACAGGGCGGGTACGACGTCGTCGGGGACCTCGCCGTAGAAGGCGAGCGTGAAGTGCCAGCCGGGACGGCCCGTCCAGCGCAGCCGGCCGGCCCCCGGCAGCTCCCGCAGCCGGTCCACCTCGACGGCGAGCTCGTCCGCGATGTGCTCCGGGGGCAGGACGGCGGCGAAGAGTCTCATGGCCCTCACGATCGCAGAACCGGGCGGGCATGATGGGGCGATGACGATCACCATCCGGGAGGGTGGCCCCGACGATCTGCCCGCGATACTCCGCATGCTCGACAGCAGTGTGGAGTGGCTGGTCTCACAGGGCCGCACCCGCCAGTGGGGCACCGAGCCGCTGTCGGGGACCAGGACCGTCGAGGCCGTCGGGCGGGCCATGGCCCGGGGCACGACGTACATCGCCGAGATCGGCGGCGAGCCGGCGGCCACCCTCACCCTCACCGACGGGCCCGGCGCCTATCTGTCGCACCTGCCGGCGCCCGGCGAGCCCGAGCGGTACATCCACTGGCTCGCCTCCGACCGCCGCTTCAAGGGCCTGGGCGCGGGCAGCGCGCTGCTGGCGCACGCCGCCGAGGTGACCCGGCGGGCGGGCGTGGGCCTGCTGCGGGTGGACTGCTACGCCGGTGGCGACCGCAAGCTGGTGGCCTACTACGAGGCCCACGGCTTCACCCCGACGCACGCCTACACCCACGGCCCGGACGCCTGGCCGGGGCAGGTGCTGGCCCGGAGGGTCGGCTAGACCCTCCGGGCCGGCGCGGGGCTCATGCCTACGCGGCCGTGGCCAGCCGCTCCCGCTCACGCGGGACGAAGCGGACGCTCGGGTGGCCGTGGTGCCAGCCCACCGCCAGCCGCAGGCCGCCGATGCGGGCCAGGACCAGGCCGACGGCGCCGGCCGCGAGCGCGGAGACCACACCGCCGGCGGCGAAGCCGGCCCGGGCGCCGTAGGTGTCGGTGATCCAGCCGACCACCGGCGCGCCCAGCGGCGTACCGCCCATGAACACCATCATGAACAGGGCCATCACCCGGCCGCGCATGGCCGGGTCGGTGCCCATCTGCACGGCCGTGTTCGCGGTGACGTTCACCGTCAGGCCGAACACCCCGATCGGCACCATGAGCAGCGCGAACAGCCAGTACGACGGGGCGGCAGCGGCGACGATCTCCAGCGTGCCGAAGGCCAGCGCGGCGGCGATCAGCACGCGCAGCCGGGCCGTGCCGCGCCGGGCGGCCAGCAGGGCGCCGATCAGGGAACCGACGGCCATCAGGGTGTTGAAGAGGCTGTAGGCGCCGGCGCCCGCGTGGAAGACGTCGTCCGCGTAGGCGGTCAGCCACACCGGGAAGTTGAAGCCGAAGGTGCCGATGAAGCCGACCAGGACGATGGGCCAGATCAGCTCCGGCCGCTTGGCCACGTAGCTCAGGCCCTCGCGCAGCTGGCCCTTGCCGCGCGGCGCGCGCTCGACCACGTGCAGTTCGCGGGCGCGCATCAGCAGCAGGCCGGTGATGGGCGCGGCGAAGGACAGACCGTTGACGAGGAACGCCCAGCCGGTGCCCACGCCGGTGATCATCAGGCCGGCCACGGCGGGGCCGACGAGCCGGGCGGACTGGAAGTTCGCCGAGTTCAGGCTGACCGCGTTCTGGAGCTGGTCGGGGCCGACCATCTCGGAGACGAAGGACTGGCGGGCCGGGTTGTCCACCACCGTGGCGAGGCCGACGGCGAAGGCGGCGACGTAGACGTGCCAGACCTGGACCTGTCCGGAGAGGGTCAGCGCGGCGAGCGCGAGCCCGGTGGCGCCCATCGCGGACTGGGTGACCAGCAGGGTGGGCCGCTTGGGCAGGCGGTCCACGAGGACCCCGCCGTACAGGCCGAACAGCAGCATCGGCAGGAACTGCAGGGCCGTGGTGACGCCGACGGCGGCCGAGGAGCCGGTGAGGCTGAGGACCAGCCAGTCCTGGGCGATGCGCTGCATCCAGGTGCCGGTGTTGGAGACGACCTGGCCGGCGAAGAAGAGGCGGTAGTTCCGGATCCTCAGCGAGCTGAACATCGAGGACTTGCGGGAAGCGGGCGCGGTGGTGGTAGGGGTCGGTGCGGGGGCGGAAGGTATTCCGGATCCCGTACTCAACAGGATTCGCCTCCTCGGTCGGTGCGCTTACAGGTGTGCGAGTTTCTCCAGCACGGGGGCGGCGGCGCGCAGGGCGGCCCACTCGTCCTCGTCCAGGCCCTCGGCCAGGCCGGCCAGGAAGGCGTTGCGCTTGCGGCGGCTCTCTTCGAGCATCGCCTCGGCCTGTTCGGTCTGGGTGACCACCTTCTGGCGCCGGTCCTCGGGGTGCGGCTCCAGCCGGACCAGTCCCTTGGCTTCGAGCAGCGCGACGATGCGGGTCATCGACGGCGGCTGGACGTGCTCCTTGCGGGCCAGTTCACCCGGGGTGGCCGAGCCGCAGCGGGCGAGGGTGCCGAGCACCGACATCTCGGTGGGGCTCAGCGACTCGTCGACCCGCTGGTGCTTGAGCCGACGGGACAGCCGCATCACGGCGGAGCGGAGAGCGTTCACGGCGGCAGCGTCGTCGCCATGGGTAAGGTCCGGCATGTTCTTTAGCGTAACTCATTACTCTTACTAAAGACCACTCGGGCGGTCCCGTGCCGCCCGTGACGCCCGCCACTGGACCCCGCGCCCGCCCGGCGGAAGGCGCGCAAAAGCAATGAGCGCCCGGACCGTGGTCCGGGCGCTCGTGCGGAAGGGGCCGCTACGGGGTCACGTGAGACCCAGGGCCGGCATCAGGTAGTAGAAGGCGAAGACGGCCGAGACGACGTACATCGCCGGCGGGATCTCCCGGGCCCGCCCGGCGGCCAGGCGCAGCACCGTGAAGGTGATGAAGCCCATGCCGATGCCGTTGGTGATCGAGTAGGTGAACGGCATCATCAGCATCGTGACGAAGGCCGGCATGGCGATGGTGTAGTCCGCCCAGTCGATCTCCTTGATGGAGTTCGACAGGATCAGGAAGCCCACCGCGAGCAGCGCCGGGGTGGCCGCCTGGGACGGGACCATCGTGGCGATCGGCGTGAGGAACAGCGCGACGGCGAAGAGGCCGCCCGTGACGACGTTCGCGAGGCCGGTGCGCGCGCCCTCGCCGACGCCCGCCGTGGACTCCACGAAGGCGGTGGTGGCCGAGGCGGAGCTGGCGCCGCCGGCCGCGACCGCGAGGCCGTCCACGAAGAGGACCTTGTTGATGCCCGGCATGTAGCCCTCGGCGTCGGTCAGCTTGGCCTCGTCGCTGATGCCCATGATCGTGCCCATCGCGTCGAAGAAGCACGACAGCAGGACCGTGAAGACGAACAGGATGCCGGTCAGGATGCCGACCTTGTGGAAGCCGCCGAACAGGCTGACCTCGCCGACCAGGCCGAGGTCGGGGGTGGAGACCGGGTTGCCCGGCCACTTCGGGACGGTCAGGCCCCACGACGGGACGGTGGCCACCGCGTTGATGATCACCGCGACCACGGTCATGCCGACGATGGAGAGCAGGATCGCGCCCGGCACCTTGCGGACGATCAGCGCGAAGGTGAGCAGCACACCGAGGACGAAGATGAGCACCGGCCAGCCGGTGAGGTGACCGCCGACGCCCAGTTGGAGCGGGACGGTGGTCTGGGCGGCGTCCGGCATCCGGGTGACGAAGCCGGAGTCGACCAGGCCGATCAGCATGATGAACAGGCCGATACCGATCGAGATCGCCTTGCGCAGGCCGAACGGCACGGCGTTCATCACCCGCTCGCGCAACCCCGTGGCGACCAGCAGCATGACCACGAAACCGGCCAGCACGACCATGCCCATGGCGTCCGGCCAGGACATGCGCGGCGCGAGCTGGAGCGCGACGACCGAGTTCACGCCGAGGCCGGCGGCGAGCGCGATCGGCACGTTGCCGATGACGCCCATCAGCAGGGTGGTGAACGCGGCCGACAGCGTCGTGGCCGTCACCAGCTGACCGTTGTCCAGCTGGTGGCCGTACATGTCCTTCGCGCTGCCGAGGATGATCGGGTTCAGCACGATGATGTACGCCATCGCGAAGAAGGTGGCGAGACCGCCCCGGACCTCACGGGCGACGGAGCTGCCGCGCTCGGAGATCCGGAAGTAGCGGTCGAGGAAGCCGAAGGCGGGAGCACCGCCCGGCCTCTCGGGGGTGGGGACCTTGGCAGGTGCCGAGGTGGACATGCGTGACCTCATCACCAACGGGGTTCCCCCGAGCCCTGTTGGAGTTTCATACGAGCGGAAGCGGCCAAAGACAAACGGCTCCAGTATGAACGTATGAGTCATAGATCGCTATCTCCGCGCGTAGACAGCGGCGGCGCATAAGCTGTGCGCATGGCTAAGTGGACCCCCAAGCACGAGGCGCCGGAGCCCCTGGAGGGGCCCGTGGTCGCCACCATCACCGGCGGCACGATCGTGTGGTTCGTCCTCTTCCTGGTCCAGCTGCCGTTCTACGGCTGGTTCGACGACCGCGGCCACACCTGGTGGCTGTGGACCTGCCTGGCCGGGGGCGGGCTGGGGCTGATCGGCGTCTGGTACGTCCGCAAGCGGGACGCGGCGATCAAGCGGGCCGCCGCGCCGGATCCGGCCGCCCGGTAACGGCCGGCGCCGGTGGGCGGACGGGCGCGTCCGCACGTACCGTCGAATGCATGAGCCACATACGCGCGGGCGCGGAACTCGATCCGGCGCGTCCGGTGCCGTCGTCGAGGACCCGCCCGGCCGGGCTCACCCCCGCCGAGGTCGCGGAACGCGTCGCGCGCGGCCAGGTCAACGACGTGCCGGTGCGCAGCAGCCGCTCGCTGGGGGAGATCGTCCGGGCGAACGTCCTCACCCGGTTCAACGCGATCATCGGCGTGCTCTGGCTGATCATGCTGGTCGTCGCGCCGATCCAGGACAGCCTGTTCGGCTTCGTGATCCTCGCCAACACCGCCATCGGGATCGTCCAGGAGTGGCGGGCCAAGCAGACCCTGGACTCGCTCGCGGTGATCGGGGAGGCCCGGCCGACGGTACGGCGGGACGGCGTGGCGGTCCAGGTGGCCACCGGTGAGATCGTCCTGGACGACCTGATCGAGATCGGCCCCGGCGACAAGGCCGTGGTCGACGGGGTGTGCGCGGAGGCGGACGGGCTGGAGATCGACGAGTCCCTGCTCACCGGCGAGGCCGACCCCGTCGTCAAACGCCCCGGCGACCAGGTCATGTCCGGCAGCTTCGTGGTCGCGGGCAGCGGCGCCTTCCAGGCCACCAAGGTCGGCCGCGAGGCGTACGCCGCCCGGCTCGCCGAGGAGGCGTCCCGCTTCACGCTGGTCCACTCCGAGCTGCGCAGCGGCATCTCCACCATCCTCAAGTACGTCACCTGGATGATGATCCCGGCGGCCGTCGGGCTCGTCGTCACCCAGCTCGTCATCGAGAACAACGACCTCAAGGACGCCGTGGCGCGCACTGTCGGCGGGATCGTGCCGATGGTCCCCGAGGGGCTGGTGCTGCTCACCTCCGTGGCCTTCGCGATCGGCGTCATCCGGCTGGGCCGCCGGCAGTGCCTGGTGCAGGAGCTGCCGGCCATCGAGGGCCTGGCCCGCGTCGACACCGTCTGCCTGGACAAGACCGGCACCCTCACCGAGGGGGGCATGGACGTCACCGAGCTGCGGCCGCTGAACGGGGCGGACGAGACGTACATCCGCAAGGTGCTCGGCGCGCTCGGCGAGTCCGACCCGCGGCCCAACGCCTCCCTCCAGGCGATCATCGACGCCTGCCCGGACAGCGAGGAGTGGCGCTGCGTGGAGTCGCTGCCGTTCTCCTCCGCCCGCAAGTACAGCGGGGCCGCGTTCAGCGAGGGCGACGGCGAGACCAGCACCTGGCTGCTGGGCGCCCCGGACGTGCTGCTCGCCCCCGGCGACCCGGCCCTGGCCGAGACCGAGCGGCTCAACGAGCGGGGGCTGCGGGTGCTGCTGCTGGCCCGCGCGCACCGGGACCTGGACGACCCCGAGCCGGCCCGGGACGCCCGCCCCACCGCCCTGGTCGTCCTGGAACAGCGGCTGCGGCCGGACGCCGCCGACACCCTGCGCTACTTCGCCGAGCAGAACGTGCGGGCCAAGGTCCTCTCCGGGGACAACGCGGTGTCGGTCGGCGCCGTCGCCGCGAAGCTCGGCCTGGAGGGTACGGCGGTGGACGCGCGGCGGCTGCCCGCCGACCCGCCGGCGATGGCCGAGGCGCTGGACTCGGGCACGGTGTTCGGCCGGGTCACCCCGCAGCAGAAACGGGACATGGTGGACGCGCTCCAGTTCCGCGGCCGTACGGTCGCGATGACCGGGGACGGCGTGAACGACGTGCTGGCCCTCAAGAGCGCGGACATCGGGGTCGCCATGGGCTCCGGTTCCGAGGCCACCCGGGCGGTCGCGCAGATCGTCCTGCTGGACAACAGCTTCGCGAGCCTGCCCTCGGTGGTCGCCGAGGGCCGCCGGGTGATCGGCAACATCACGCGGGTGGCGACGCTGTTCCTGGTGAAGACCGTCTACTCGGTGCTGCTGGCGGTGCTGGTGGTGTGCGCGCGGGTGGAGTACCCCTTCCTGCCCCGGCACCTGACCCTGCTGTCCACGCTCACCATCGGCGTCCCGGCCTTCTTCCTGGCCCTCGCGCCCAACACGGAACGGGCCCGACCGCAGTTCGTGCGCCGGGTGATGCGGTACGCGGTCCCCGGCGGGGTGGTGGCCGCGGCGGCGACCTTCCTGACCTATCTGCTCGCCCGGCACCACTACTCCGGCCCGGGCGCGCTGGACGCGGAGACCAGCGTGGCCACCCTGACCCTGTTCCTGGTCTCCATGTGGGTCCTGGTGATCATCGCCCGCCCCTACACCTGGTGGCGGGTGACCCTGGTGGCGTCGATGGGCGCGGCCTTCCTGCTGGTCCTCGCCGTCCCCGCGCTCCAGGACTTCTTCGCGCTGAGGCTGGTCGGCGTGACGATGCCGTGGGCGGCGGTCGGCGTGGCGGCGGTGGCGTCCGGGGCGCTGGAGTACCTGTGGAGATGGGTCGGCCGCCGTTTCCCGGTCTAGCCGGGATCCATCGACCCGCGTGGCCGGAAATCCCCTCACCGGAATCACCTATCAGGGTGACGGCCGTATGGGTGACGCGGCGGGCCGGGCAGAGCGACTGGTGCCACGCACGTCCGGCATCCCCCGACCAGCAGTGAGGAGTCATCATGTCGATGATCCAGACCGGCTCGCTCCAGCTGTCCTCCAACCAGCCCATCGAGACCCAGGGCGGGGACACCTCCACCTTCACCCGGGTGACCTTCCCGACCCCCTTCCCGGCCGGGTCGACGGTGGTCGTGGTGGCCCAGACCCAGACCTTCAACGGCCCCGAGACGCCCGGCATCCGGCTGCACGACGTCAACCGCGAGGGGTTCCTGATCCGCTTCAACGAGCTGAACCTCAACGCCACCACCCGCAGCGACGGCCGGCACGTCACGGAGACGGTCGGCTGGATCGCCAGCACCGTCTAGCGCACGGGCAGGGGTGCCCCGGCCGCCGCCGGGGCACCCGTGTGCGCGGCTCTCAGCGCACGTCGACGTGGTCGCCCGGGCCGCTGACGGCCGAGGTGGTGGACGTGCCGGCGAAGCCGAAGCGGTAGGAGCCGTCGGAGCGGGCCCTCACCGTCGCCCGCAGGGCGCCGTTGGCGGAGGAGGTGAGGGTCTTGACGGTGGTGTAGGCGCCGCCGCCCGCCGCGCGGAACTGGAGTTTGACGGACCGGCCGCCGAAGGCGACCCAGGTGCCGTGCCGCCAGTCGGCGCGGGTCAGCCTGCCGGTGACGGTGATCGTCCCGCCCTTGCGCACCGGCTCCGGGGCGGCGTCGGCGGTGAGCCTCGCGGCGCGGCGGACCGGGACGGTGCCGAGGCCGCTCCGCCAGGTGTCGGCGCCGGTCTTCTTGTCGACCGCGACCCCGCCCTGCTTCCAGGTGCCGGCGTCGGAGTCGTACAGCTCGCGGGCGGGGATCGTGATCGTGGCCCGGCAGTTCGCGGTGGTGGCGTCCACCGTGGCGCAGGTGCCCGGGCCGTCGGCGGCGATCTGGGCGTCGGCGCGCTCGGCCGAGCTGCCGCGGTAGAGCACCGGGCCGGTGAGGACGCCGGACATCGACACGGTCGCGGGGTGCGTCACGGTGTAGGTCGCCTCGACCTTCACGATGGAGGTGGCGCCCAGGGTGATCGCCCTGCCGCCGTTGACCTTCAGGTGCGAGAAGGTGACGTCCGGCGCCGCGGGGGCCGGGTGGGCGGCGGGCACGGCGAGGGCGGAGAGGGCCAGGGCGCCGGAGACGGCGGCCGCGGTGGCACGGATGCGCATGGGTGTTCCCTTGGAGGGAGAAGCGGATCGGGGAGTCGGTCGACTCACGCGATCAGATCCCCGCCCCACGCCCCGGTCTCCACGGTTCGGGCTCTTCACGGCCGGGTTCGGCCCACCGAATACCCCCGGGTGGCGCAATCCGGGGGTACGGGCCGGGGTCCCGGGCCCGGAAAACGGTGTCCGGGCCCGGGAGCCGGGCGGCTTACTTCACGTCGATGAAGTCGGCGGCGGAGTTGACCGCGGCGGTGCCGGAGTTGCCCGCGAAGGAGAAGCGGTAGTAGCCGTCGGCCGAGGCCTTGACCGTCGTCTTCAGGTTGCCCTTGGAGTCGGCCTTGATGGTCTTGACGGTGGTGTAACCGGTGGTGCTCTTCTTGCTGTACTGGAGCTTCACGGACTGCGAGCCGTAACCGGCGTACTTCAGCGACTCCCAGTCGGCGCGGGTGAGGGCACCGGTGACGGTGATCGTCTTGCCCTTCTTCACCGGCTCCGGGGTGGCGTTGGCGGTCAGCTTGGCGGCGCGCTGGAAGGAGAAGGCACCGGCCTTCTCCTTCCAGACGTAGTCGCCGTCCTTGGCGTCGATCCACGCGTCCACGTACCAGGTACCGGCGCTCTTGTTGGTGAGGTAGTCCGTCCTCGGGTCGATCTTCACCGAGGCGGTGCAGGTGGAGGTGGTGGCGTTGACCTTGGCGCAGGTGGGCTTGCCGGTCATGGCGAAGCCGTGGTCCGGGCCGTAGAGGGAGAAGTCGTCATCGGCGCCCTTGATGCCCGAGTTGTCCGTCGCGGTCACGCTGACCTTGACGGTCACCGCGCCGGAGGTACCGATCTGCACCTTGTTGTCGCCGTCCACGACCACCTTGGTGATCTTGACGTTGCCGTCGACGGCGTCGGCCTGGGCGGCCGGCACGGCGAGGGCGGAAAGGGCCAGAGCGCCGCTCACGACGGCGACAGAGGCACGGATGCGCATGTGTTTCCCCACGTTCAGATCAGGGAGTCGGGATGACTCCGCTGATCTGACCCGGGGTTGATGTGAAAGGTTGTACTAGTGATGTGAATTTTTCGTGGACCCGATGGACCGGGCCGCTGCCGGGGTCAGTCGAACCACCGATCCCGGGCCAGTTCCTCCGTCCGCGACGGGTCCTCCAGCAGCGCGGCCACCTCGAACCGGCGCGGCCACTGCCCCGCCGCCCAGGCCAGCCCCGCCGCGACCCCCTCCAGGGTGGCCGCGTGCAGCACACCGTCGTCGGTCAGCCGCCAGTCGATCTCCACGCCGTCCACAACGAGTTCCTCGTGCTCGACGTAGACCGAGGGCGTGCGCGGCCCGAGCAGCACCCGCACCGACTCCGGCACGTCGTGCCCGGTCCCCTCGGAGTGCACCTCGCCGGTGACGGACTCGCTCAGCCGGCGCACCTGGAACAGCTCGGCCAGCTCGGCGGCGCGCGCGGGCCGCACCGGCAGCAGCGGCACCCCGGCGGTGAACGGCAGCAGGTCCGGGGAGTCGACCACCACGGCCGAGGTGGCGTCCACGACCTCCACCCGCCCGTCGACCACGGCCCGCAGCTCGTCCGGCAGGGTCACCCGCTCGGGCTCCAGCTCCGCCAACGCGCTGTACAGACCGTGCAGTTGGGCGGGCGTGACCGGGCGCTCCGGGTCGGCGAGCCGGTCCAGCAGCTCGGCCGCGCCGCCGGGCTCGTCCAGCAGCGCGCCGACGGAGGTGCGCACCCCGAGCGCCCGCAGCACCTGCTCGTCCTCGAACCCGGTCGCGTCCGCCTCGTCGTACAGGCCGCGCAGCAGCGGGTCCCCGCCGGCCGCGAGCAGCCCGGCCGGGCGCCGCCCGTCAAGCACCGGGTGCCCGCGCAGCCACCACGCGGTGTACGGCCGTACGGTCTCGTGGGTGCCGTCGGGCAGCAGGATGCGCACGGGCTGGGTCAGGGCGTCCCGCAGCGGCGGCCGGGCCAGCAGGGCGAGCGCCTCCGGCCAGTGGTCGTCGTCCACCAGCTCCAGGTCGCGTACGGCGACGAGTTCGGTGGCGACGGGCGGCACCGGGCTGTCCGGGAACCGGTCGAGGATGTCCTCGCACCACACGTCCACGGCGTCCAGCAGCCCGGCGTCGTCGGGCTCGGCGAAGTCACTGTCCCGGGGCTCCAGTTCGTCCGGGTCCAGGACCACGTCGGTGGCGCGGACCAGCGCGAAGTCCGCCAGCACGCCGCACGCGGTGAGCGGCTGCTCGCCCCAGCGCTCGGCCAGCTCGGCGTCCACGGCGGCGAGTTCTCCCTCCCGGATGACCCGGGCGAAGGGGCTGCCGGGAAACACCAGTTCACCGGCGGGCGCGAGTTCGCCGTCCTCGTCGGGCAGCGCGAGCGCGCCCAGCCAGGGCTCGTCACCCGGCTCCAGCCGCGCGTCGCGGACCAGGGCGAGCACGGTCTCGGCCAGCTCCTCGGCGTCCGGCGCGTCGTCCTCCCAGAGCGGACCGCCGCCCTCCTCCAGGGAGCCCGCCACGGCGGCCCGCACCTGCGGGGTGGTCAGCACCGCGCGCGGGGTCGCGGGCAGCGCGCCCAGCTTCTCCAGCAGCGGGTGCGCGGCGTCCGGGTGGGCGACCTTCAGCCCCAGCCGCCCGAGCACGTCCGGGTCGATCCGGGCGGCGTCCGGGGTGGGCAGCAGCACCTGCCGGGGCCCGATGGTGGTCCTGTTGTCGGCCAGCGGCACCGGCAGCCCGGACAGCCGCTCCGGGTCGACCCCGGCGAGGCTGTCGTACAGCCGCCGCCACCACTGCGGCTCCTTCTCCAGCCCGGCGAGCCGGTCGACGGCGTCGGCGAGCGGCAGCCGGGCGACACCGAGGGTGCGCAGCTCGGCGCGGCGCTCCAGCCCCGCCGGCAGCAGGGTGGGCAGCACCTCGGCCAGCACCCGTACGGTGTCGGCGCCGGCGCCCTCCACGACCTCGGCGTCCCGGGGGCGCAGCGCCTCCGGCAGCTCCTCGTCGCCCTTCGGCGCGACGGCCGGCGGCAGGAAGGCGGTACGCGGCAGCCGCTCCAGCACGGCCTGCCGCAACGCCCCGTCCAGCGCGCCCTTGCCGAGCGGCCCGGGCACGAGGTCGATGATCCCCTCCCCGACCGGCCGCCACTCGGCGAGCAGGGCGGCGTAGGCGTCGGCCGCGCGCTGCACCAGGAAGTCGGTGAGCGGTCCGGGCGCCGCGTGCCGGCGGGTGGTGTCCAGCGGGAAGGAGGCGATGAGCAGCGCGGGCACGCCCAGCGGCTCGTCGCTCGGGGTCGGCGCGTGCACGACCGGGCTGGTACGGGGCCGGGCCGGGGCGCCGTACGTGTCGACGGGTACGGCCCAGGTCACCGACCAGTGGGGGCGCAGCCGCTCCTCCACGGGCCGGTCGGCGAGCAGGTCGGGGGTGAGCGGCCCGTGCGCGGACGCGGTACGCCAGTGGGTGACGCCGTCCCGGGAGTCCTCCACGACCGTGAAGGCACCGTCGGTACGGCGGCCGAGGGTGCGCGGTTCCCGCCCCTCGATCTCCACGACGACCTCCGTCAGCCCGGGCAGGGCGAGCAGCAGGGCGTCGTCCACACCGGCGAGCAGCCGCTCGGCGAGATCGGCGGCGGCGGCGTCGCGCAGGGGCAGGATGACGGCGGTGTCGTACGGCTCGGGGGCGGTGCCCTCGGCGGCGAAGGGCAGCCGCAGCAGGGGCACGTGGCCCTCCCGGCGGCGCACCTCGTCGCCCAGGCCGGGGCTGTGCCGGGCGACCTCGGCGGCCAGTTCCCGGGCCTCGGCGAGGGACCAGCGCACGCCTCCGTGCCGGCCGACGATCGCCGGTTCGTCGGTGACGGCGAGTACGGCGGCGAAACCGACCCCGAACCGGCCGACGGCGGCGTGCGTGTCCTCGGCGCCCCGTTTCGCGGAGGCGCGCAGCGTGGACAGGGACTCGACGCCGGCCGCGTCCAGCGGGGCGCCGGTGTTCGCGGCCACGAGTACGCCGTCGCGGAGGGTGAGCCGGAGCCGTCCGGCCGTCCCGGCCCGCGCGGCGGCGTCGGCGGCGTTCTGCGCCAACTCGACGACGAGCCGGTCCCGGTAACCGCCGAGGACGAGATCCTCCTCGGCGTTGGCGTCCTCCCGGAACCGGGCGGGACTGGTCGCCCAGGCGTCGAGGACCCCGCGTCGCAGCCGGGCCGTCCCGAACGGATCGGCCCCCTCCACCGCCGGCCGCACGAACTTGCTCACGATCACTCTCCATCCTCCGCGTGAGGACGAAGGTACAGCGCGGAGGGGTTGGGGGCCGAAGGGGTGTGAGCGGAGGGGTCTGGTCCGGGTCGGCGCGCGGCGCTCGAGAGGTGGGGTGGGTCGGGGTGCTCGGGGGAGTCGGAGCGGGCGGTGTGGTGACGTGGCCGTCGGGCCGCTCGCTTCCCGGTCAGTGTCGGGCTTCCACGGCCCGCCTCAAGGGCGCTGCGCGTCGGCTGCGCCGATGGGCCTGCGGCCCACCCTTGACCCGGCCCGCTCCAGCCCGGGGCAGAAGCGAGCGAGCGGCCGAAAGAACAGTGGCCCAGCCCGGTACCAGACCCATAGGTGAGCTACACACTCCCGTAGGCAGGGATACGCGATCACCCCTCACCCGCACGCCGGGTCGGCACAGCGGCCTGCGGCCCGGTGGCGGGTCCTCCGGGCGAGTGGGCAGCCCCGGCCCGGGAGGGGCGGGGGGACCTAGTTATGGACACCCGTTCCAAAACAAGCCACCCACCCACCCACCGGATCCACCGCCCGACCACCCACCCGCAAGCCGCTTGACCGGCCCGGCGTGCTGGCGAGGCGCGGGCGCGCATCCCCGACCCACGATGCGAACGCAGCCCACCGCAGGGGCCAAGGGACCTGAGTGGGCCACTTTCCCCGGGCTGCCCGCTCGCTTCTCCCCCGTGCTGGAGCGAGGTGTGTCAAGGGTGGCCCGCAGGGCCATCGGCGCAGCCGACGCGGAACGCGCCCTTGACTCACCTCACGGAAGCACGACACTCACCGAGAAGCGGGCGGCCCCACGGCAACCATGGCAACCCCGGGCCGTATACGACTCCAACTCCCGGACACCACCGGACATGCGCGGACAGTGACTCTACGCAACCACTCCGTCACTCTTCAGAAGCGCCGGAAACGGACACGCTGAGTACGTGAACCGCGAATCCCCCACTCCCGCCCCGAACTTCTCGATACAACTGTCCCCCACCCCGCGAGGGGCCCGGCTCGCCCGTCTCCTCGCCACCGAGCAACTCCGCTCCTGGGGACTGCCCATGGACCCCGCCGCCCTGATCGTCGCGGAGCTGGCCGCCAACGCAGTCGTCCACGGCCGCGCGGCCGGGCGGGACTTCCGGCTGACGCTGTACCCCGTAGGGGACGTGTTACGGATCGAGGTGACCGACACGCGGGGTGACCGGCTGCCGGAGCGGGTCAGCCCCGCGCCGGACGCCGACTCCGGACGCGGGCTGCTGCTCGTGGACGCGTTCGCGGACCGCTGGGGTGCCGCGCCCGGGCCCGCGCCCCGCAAGACCGTGTGGGCCGAGGTGCGGATCGGCTCAGGCGACGTGGCGGCGGTAGACCTGCCGGGAGCCGCCCTCCGGACCGGGGGCCGCCGGCTCGGCCGGGGTGAAGCCGAGGCGCTCGTAGAACACGCGCGCCCCACTGGCCACCGCACCGGGGTGGTCCGCGCCGAACGTGACCACCTCGACGGTGGCCGGGCCCCTGACCCATCTGCGGAACGCGTCCGACAGCAGCGCGCTCCCGACGCCCCGCCCCCGCGCCCCGTCCGAGACGACCAGCCAGTGCACGTGGTGGACCGGCGGGGCGGCGCCGAACAGGACGGCACCCAGGAGGCCGGACGAGGACTCCTCCGACGCCACCAGCGCCGTACCCGCGCCGATGCTCCGCCGTACCGCCCGGGTGAAGCCGGGGTCCGCCACCATGGGCCCGAACCAGTGCTCCACCTGGGCCGCCAGCCCGAGGAAGCCCGGAAGGTCCTGTTCCCGCGCCGTTCTGATGATCACCGGTGCAGTCTGGCAGCGGAGGCCGCCGTTCAGGAGTGGCCCAGCTCCGCCGTCTCGTCGTCACCGGTCTCCGGCACCGAGCCGGAGTCACGGGCCGGGCGGAGCGGGAAGGGGTCGACCCGGGTCTCGTCGACGACCGGCGCGGCGGGCTGCGGGGGCTTGGGCATGACCGCCGCCTCCGAGTGGCCGCCACAGCCGTAGGCCAGGGACACCACCCGGCCGTCCGCCGGAGAGAACTCGTTGGCGCAGACGCCGAAGGCCTGGCCGAGGGAGCCGCCGATGGGGGCGAGGAAGCCACAGCTGACGCAGGTGGCGGGGGCCGCCTGGGCCATCGGGGTCTTCGGGCCGTACGCCTCCTCCCAGCGGTCGGCCGCGATGTGCAGGCCGTAGCGGGAGAGCACGCGGGCCCGGCGCATGCCCAGTTCCTCGGCGACCGCCGCGATCGAGCCGCGGGTGGGCACCGTCGGCTGCACGGCGGGGGTGCCGGGGGTGACGTCGGCGTCCTCCGCCTCGGCCAGTTCCCGCATCTCCTCGGAGACCGCCGAGTTCCGCGGCGGCTCCTCCTCGCCGGCGTAACCGGGCTCCAGGCGCAGATCGTCCTGGTCGGTGGGGAGCAGATCGCCGGGGCCGAGGTCGCCGGGGCGCAGGCGCTCGCTCCACGGGACCCACTCGGGGGCGAGGAGGGCGTCGGGGCCGGGCAGCAGGACGACCTCGTCGAGCGTGACGATCCTGGCGCGGGAGGCGCGGGCGACCGTCACCGCCCAGCGCCAGCCCCGGTAGCCCAGTTCCTTGCACTCGAAGAAGTGCGTGACAACGCGGTCACCCTCCGAGACCAGGCCCGTGTGCTCGCCGATCACCCCGGGCGCGGCGGCCTCCTCGGCGGCGGCGCGGGCGAGGTCGACGGCCTCGGCGCACAGGCGGTCGGGGGTGCGGCTTCGCGTTGTCGCTGCGCTCACAGGTATCGCTTCTCTCCTACGCCGTCTCGTCGAGTGCGGCTGCCACCGGCGGTTTCGCCTACGGAGCGGACCTGGGGACCGCATCGACGTCTGCATCCGCGCGCCCGGGCGCACCTCTGCCATCCATTCTGCGTTATGGCTGAGACAGGCACGCTACACCGGGCGGGATTCGTGCATTTTCCCACCCGGGCCGTACCCGGCCCCCACGACGTCCACCGGTCCTGCCCGCCGTACGCCGCCGTCCGTGCCGTACCGCACTATCCGGCCCGGTCCCGGGGCACTATGAACGTCGTGGCAGCCACGGGCAAGGCGAGTGGTCGGGGCGGCGGTTCGGGCCGGGTGGGCGGCGCCGTCCGCGCGATCGGCCGTGCCCTGCGCCTTCCGGTCACCGGCACGGCACGCGGCATCCGCAGGGCCACCCACGCGCACGGCGCGGGCGAGTCGGGCCTCGGCAAACTGATCGAGCTGCACGCCGTGAACGGCGCCGGGGACGTCATGGTCACCGTGGCACTGGCGTCGACCGTGTTCTTCTCCGTGCCCACCGACGAGGCGCGCGGCCGGGTCGCGCTGTATCTCGCCATCACCATGGCCCCGTTCACCGTGCTCGCCCCCGTCATCGGACCGCTCCTGGACCGGTTGCCGCACGGGCGGCGGGCCGCGATGGCGGGCGCGATGCTGGCGCGGGCGCTGCTCGCGCTGGTCATCTCGGGGGCCGTGGCGAGCGGCGCGCTGGAGCTGTATCCGGCCGCGCTGGGCGTGCTGGTGGCCTCCAAGGCGTACGGCGTCATCCGCAGCGCCGTCGTGCCCAGGCTGCTGCCACGGGGGTTCTCCCTCGTGAAGGCCAACTCCCGGGTCACCCTCGCCGGTCTGCTGGCCACCGGGGCCGCCGCGCCGGTGGCGGCCGGGCTGCACGCCCTCGGCGACCCCTGGCCGCTGTACGGCGCCTTCGTGATCTTCGCTGCCGGGACGTTTCTCTCGTTCTCCCTGCCGCCCAAGGTGGACTCGGCCAAGGGCGAGGACGTGGCGCTGCTCGCGTCCGGCACCCGGCATCCGCCCGGGGAGCGCGCCAGACGGCCGGGGCTGCGCTCGGTCGGGCCCGCCGTCACCTACGCGCTCGGCGCCAACGCCTCCTTGCGCTGCCTGTCCGGTTTCCTGATCTTCTTCCTGGCCTTCCTGCTGCGCGAGCATCCGCTGGCCGGGCAGAGCGCGGCGGTCTCGCTCGGCATCGTGGGCGTCGCGGCGGGCGCGGGCAACGCCCTGGGGACGGCCGTGGGCGCCTGGCTCCGGTCCCGCGCCCCGGAGATCATCATCGTGACCGTGGTCGCGGTGGTGCTCGGCGTGGCGCTGCTCGCCGGCCTGTTCTTCGGCGTGTTCCCGGTGGCCTTCCTGGCGGCGGTCGCCGGGTGCGCGCAGGCGCTGGGCAAGCTGGCGCTGGACGCGCTGATCCAGCGGGACGTGCCGGAGGCGGTGCGCACCTCGGCGTTCGCCCGCTCGGAGACGCTGTTGCAGATGGCGTGGGTGTTCGGCGGCGCGGTCGGCATCGTGATGCCGCTGGACGGGACGGTGGGGCTGCTGGTCGGCGCCGTCTTCGTGGCCGCCGGCTGGCTGACCACCCTGCGCGGGCTGCTCGCCTCGGCCCGGGGCGGCGGCTGCCCGGCACGCGCGACCTGACGAACCGGCCGCCGGCACACGTGGCGTAACGAACCGGGCACGCCGTACCCCACGTGGGCGGACGGCTCCGGGCGCCCGATAGCCTTCGGCCATGACCACGCTGCAATCCGCTGTGCGACGCCGCCGCGCCGTCGCCGTTGCCGGCGCCGTTTCCGCCGGACTGCTCGTCCTGTCGGCCTGTGACAAGCCGACCCCTGTCGCGACGGTCACCGTCGGCGGGAACTCGGTCAACTCCGAGGCCCTGTGCTACAACGACGGCGACAAGCTGACCGCCGACTCGCTGAAGGACTGCGTCAAGAACTCCGACGACGTGAAGTCGATCGAGGTCCCCCAGGACGAACGCGTCCGCATCGGCGTCGACCCGAAGATCGCCGACGAGGGCTGGGTCGTGCTGGTCAACGGCCGTCAGTTCACGGACGTCAGCAAGAACACGTACCTCACGATCCCGAGCGCCGCCTTCTTCAGCGCCCAGTACGGAACCCAGGGCGAGACCAACACGGTCGCCATCCAGATGGGCGAGAAGGAGAACAAGGGCATGTGGTCCTTCAAGCTGAAGGACGGCAACAAGGTGAAGAAGGCGGAGGGCTGATCACGCCCCCCGTTCCCGTGCTCGTCGCCACCGCGGTCCCCGTCGAGCGGGACGCGGTGGCGGGGGCGCTGCCCGCGCCGGCCGAGGAGGTACGGCTGCCGGGCGCGGTCCTGTGCCGTACCGGTGCCGGCTGGGACCTGCTCGCCGCCGGTGTCGGACCGGCGCTCGCCGCCGCCTCCACCGCCGCCGCGCTGACCGCCGCCGCGCTGGCCGGCCGGCCCTACGGCCTGGTCGTCTCGGCCGGGATCGGCGGCGGTTTCCAGCCGGACGCGCCCGTCGGCTCGCTCGTCGTCGCCGACGCGATCACGGCGGCCGACCTGGGCGCCGAGACCGCCGACGGCTTCCTCGCGGTCACCGAACTCGGCTTCGGGACCGTCACGCACCGACCGCCGGAATCAGCCGTACGAGTCGCCGCCGAGGCCCTCGGCGCCCGTACCGGCACGGTCCTGACCGTCTCCACGGTGACCGGCACCGCGGCCCGCGCCGCCGCCCTGCGGGCCCGGCACCCCGGCGCGCTCGCCGAGGGCATGGAGGGGTTCGGGGTGGCGGAGGCCGCCGCCGCGCAGGGAGTGCCCGTGCTGGAGATCCGCGCCGTCTCCAACCCGGTGGGGCCCCGGGACCGCGCCGCCTGGCGCATCGGCGACGCCCTCGCCGCCCTCACCGAGGGCTTCGGGAAGCTCGCGCCCGCTTTGGAGAGTTGGAACCCACATGACCACCAGTGAGCAGCGGTCCCTGCCGATCGCGTACTCCCCCTGCCCGAACGACACCTTCGTCTTCGACGCCCTCGCCCACGGCCGGGTGCCCGGCGCGCCCGCGCTGGACGTGACGTTCGCCGACATCGACATCACCAACGGCATGGCCGAGCGCGGCGAGCTGGACGTGCTGAAGGTGTCGTACGCCGTGCTGCCGTACGTCCTCGACGAGTACGCGCTGCTGCCGTGCGGCGGCGCGCTGGGGCGGGGCTGCGGGCCGCTGGTGCTCACCCGGGAACCACAAGCCGATCTGACGGGCCGTACCGTCGCGGTGCCGAGCGAGAAGTCGACCGCCTACCTGCTGTTCCGGCTCTGGGCGGCGGACACCCTGCCCGGTGGGGTCGGCGAGATCGTGGTCATGCCGTTCCACGAGATCATGCCGGCCGTGCGCGACGGCAAGGTGGACGCGGGCCTGGTCATCCACGAGGCCCGGTTCACCTACCAGGACTACGGGCTGCACAAGATCGCCGACATGGGCGAGCACTGGGAGCGGACCACCGGGCTGCCGATCCCGCTCGGCGCGATCATCGCCCGGCGCTCGCTGGGCGCGGACACCCTCACCCGGCTGGCCGAATCGATCCGCACGTCCGTGCGCATGGCCTGGGACGACCCGGATGCCTCCCGGCCGTACGTCATGGCGCACGCCCAGGAGATGGACCCGGCCGTCGCCGACCAGCACATCGGGCTGTACGTCAACGAGTTCACGGCCGACCTCGGCGAGGACGGCTACGCGGCGGTCCGGGGGCTGCTCACCCGTGCGGCGGCCGAGGGGCTGCTGCCGCCCCTCGGCCCGAAGGCGCTGGACTTCCCCTGAGGAAGCCCGGGCCGGGTCAGACGTCCAGTTGGTCGGCGACCGCGCGGAGCAGACCGGCGATCTTCTTGCCGGAGGCCTTGTCCGGATAACGGCCCTTCTCCAGCATCGGGGTGATGTTCTCGAGAAGGGTCGTCAAATCCTGCACGATCGACGCCAGCTCGTCCGGTTTCTTGCGCTGGGCGGCGGCGACCGACGGCGTCGGGTCGAGCACGTTCACCGACAGCGCCTGGTCACCGCGCTGACCGGCGACGACGCCGAACTCCACACGCTGTCCCGGCTTGAGTACATCGACTCCGGCGGGGAGAACCGAGGAATGGACGAAGACGTCACCGCCGTCGTCGCGGGAGAGAAAGCCGAAGCCCTTCTCGCTGTTGAACCACTTGACCTTGCCGGTAGGCACGTCTGTCCTCGTCCTCGTACTCGTTGGGAAAACTACTTCGGAAACGGCTCTTGATAGCACTAGAGCGGGTCGACCATGACCCGCCGATACCAAGGCTAATGGTCTTCGGGCGGGTGACAAGACGTCCCCCGGTTGTTCTCTCGCGCAGGGAACTACCCTGGTCCGGTGCGTGACAAAACCCAAGCGAATTCCGCCGCGCCCGGTGACCGACTGATCCGGGCCGGTGCCGTCGTCTTCTTCCTCGGGGCCGTGGCCACCCTGGTCACGGTGGCCCCGCTCTTCCTCGGCGCGAAGCCTTTTCCGACCTACATGTTCGGCCTGAGCATGCTCATGGCCGTCGGATTCCTCGTCGCCGGTGCCGGTGTGCTGCGCTCGGTCGCCGCCGGACGGCGTCAGGCGCGGGAGGCCGCCCCGGGCGCCTCGCGGTAGCCGTCCAGCCATTCCGGGAAGGCGGACAGACCGGCCAGGACGACGTCCGCGCCGGCCGCCGTCAGCTCCTCGGCCGGGCACGGCCCGGTCGCGACGGCGACCGAGAACGCACCCGCGGCGCGGGCCCCGCGTACGTCTCCGACGTGATCGCCGACGTACACGGACGCGCCGTGCTCGCGCAGCGCCTCCGCCTTCCGCTCGGCCCACAGGTCGCCGACGACCACGTCCGGCTCGATGCCGAGGTGGGCGAGGTGCAGCTTGGCGTTCGGCTCGTACTTCGCCGTCACCACCATCGTCCGCCCGCCGGCCGCGCGCACCGCGTCCACCGCCTCCCGGGCACCGGGCATCGCGAGCGTCGCGGTGATGGCCATGGAGGGGTACATCGCCCGGTACAGGTCGGCCACCTCGGGCACCCGCTCCGCCGGGAACCAGTGGGCCAGCTCCTCCACGAGCGGCGGACCGAGCCGGGACACCGCCAGGTCGGCGTCGATGAACGTGCCGGTGCGCTCCGCCAGGGCCAGGTAACAGGCGCGGATGCCCGGGCGGGAGTCGATGAGGGTCATGTCCAGGTCGAAACCGACGGTCAGGGTGGAGGCCATGGGGGACATTCTGCCGGGTGCGGACAGGAGCAACCGGGCGGGTCCGCGCCATGCGGCGGCTGTCGGGGGCCGAGTGCCGGTGGGGAGGTGACCCGGCGCGCCCTGTACGCGGCCACGGCGTGGCTCGGTCGCCGCCGCCGAGGCCGCTACCCCTTCCGCTGTGAGCGCCACACCAGGTACAGCGCCGAGGCCGTCGCCGCGCCCCGGACCACCCACGGCCAGGTGTCACCGATCGCGTCGCTCATCCGGCCCTGCGGGATCGGGGTGCCCCAGCGGCCCTCGGTGCGGCCCCACAGCCAGAGCAGACCGGCCGCGACCGCCGCGCCGGGCAGGACCATCACGGCCCACTTGGTCTCCGCGGGGGTCAGCCGCCGGGAGCCGTAGGCGATGGCCCAGCCGAGCAGCAGGGCGAACCAGTTGCCGAGGACGGCGCCCGCGACCAGCGCGGCGGCGGCCAGCAGCAGCAGGGGGTTGGACCAGCCCGACAGCGGGCCGCGGGCGGGAGCCCCGGCGGCCCCGGCCGGGGCCGCCTCGGCCGGGGCAGCGGCCTTGCCGCGGGCCGGCAGCAGCCCGCGCAGCCGGCGGCGCGGGGCGGTCGCCGGCCCGGCCGCCGACGGGGCCCCGGCCTCCGGCGCGGTCGCGGCACCCGACGCGGCCTCGGTGCCCGGCGGGGTCTTCGTCCCGGCCTCCCGCGGGGGCCGTTTGAGCAGCTCCGGGATCTCCACCCCGCCGACGAACCCCGGCACCGGGTCGACATCCGCCACCGGACCGCGTACGCGCCACCAGTCGGGCGGTGCCGTGCCGTCGCCGAGTTCGTGCGCGGGGGCGAGGTGCGGCGGGGCCGGCCCGACCGGGGCCGCGGGCGGCTCGGGCTCGGCGGGGCGCGGGCGCGGCACGGCCCGGCGCAGCCCCTTGGGCCGCTCCGGCCGGGACACCCGCTCCTCGGCGGAGGGCTGGGCCGGTACGGCGGTGGCGGGCGGCTGCGGGGCGCCGCCGGGCGTGCCCGCCGCCGTGACCACCTCGTCCGGGCTGCCCAGCCGGTCCAGGATGCGGCGGACGGCGGCGGGCGAGTCCACCGTCGCCTTCGACCGATGCCGGTCGATCTCGTTGCGCAGCTCCGACACGAGCCGCATGCGCGTCGCCGACGGCAGCTGCCGCTGCTGGGCGATGTCACCGACGCGGCTCAGATACTCGTAGACGACCTGATCGCTCTCGATCCCCACGGAACCCCTCCGGGGTGCGCCGACTGGAAACCCCGGGAGGGACGGTACCGCTTCCCGGTGGATGCCCTCGGCATATGGTTGTCCGCTAACGTTGACCGGATGAGCCCCGAGGCCCACTCAGCCCCTCGGTCCCTCGCGGAGGCACTGCGCGCGCGGGACGACTCCTCCCTCGCCGCGCTGCTGCGCAGCCGCCCGGACCTCGTCACCCCCGTACCCACCGATCTCACCCAGCTCGCCACGCGCGCCGGCACCCGTGCGTCGGTGCTGCGCGCCCTGGAGCGGCTGGACCGGTTCGCACTCCAGACGGCCGAGGCGCTGGCCGTCGCCCCGGACCCGGCGTCGTACGACACCCTGCTCGGGCTGATGGCCGGGGACGCGGGCGACCCCGCCGTGGCCGGCGCGCTGCCGCGGGCCCTCGGCACCCTGCGCGAACAGGCGCTGGTGTGGGGCGGGGACGACCGGCTGCGGCTGGTGCGGACCGCCCGCGAGGTGCTGGCCCCCTCGCCGCAGCACCCGTCTCCCACCGGGCTCGGGCCGACCGTGCAGGAGGCCACCTCGGGCATGTCCCCGGGGCGGATCCAGGAGCTCCTGACGGCGGCCGGGCTGCCGTCGACGCACGACCCGGTGTCCGCCGTGGCCGCGCTCACCGCCCTGTTCACCCACCGCAAGAAGCTGGACAGGCTGCTCGCCAAGGCCCCGGAGGCCGCCCGCGAGGTGCTGTCCCGGCTGGTGTGGGGGCCACCGTACGGGCAGGTCACCGCGGATCCGGCGGCCCATCTGCGCTGGCTGCTGGACCGCGGCCTGCTGCTGCCGACCGCGCCCGGCACGGTCGTGCTCCCCCGCGAGGTCGCGCTGCACCTGCGCGCCGGCCGCGCCCACCGGGCCCCCGAGCCGCTGCCGCCCGCCGTGGTACCGGCCGCGACGCACAGCCCGCGGGTGGTGGACGCCACCGCGGCCGGGCAGGCGTACACCGCGCTGGCCACGGTGGAGGAGCTGCTGAAGGAGTGGGACGAGGGCGGCCCGGCCGTGCTGCGGGCGGGCGGCCTGAGCGTCCGCGACCTGAAGCGGACGGCCGTGGCCCTGGACGTCTCCGAGCCGGTCGCCGCCTTCTGGGTGGAACTGGCGTACGCGGCCGGCCTGATCGCCTCCGACGGCGAGGCCGACGAGCGGTACGCGGCCACCCCCGCCTACGACGAGTGGCTGGAGCAGCCGCCGGCCGAGCGCTGGGTTCGGCTCGCCCAGGCGTGGCTGGCGGCCACCCGGACCCCGGGAGTCGTCGGCGGCCGGGACGCCAAGGACCGGGCGCTGTCGGCGCTCGGCCCGGGGCTCGACCGGTCCGCCGCGCCCGAGGTACGGCACCGGGTGCTGGCCCTGCTGGCCGGGCTGGGGCCGGGCGCCGCCCCGGACGCCGAGTCGGTGCTGGCCCGGCTGCGCTGGGAACGTCCGCTGCGGGGCGGCCGGCGGGACGGCGAGGAGGACCTGCGGTCCCGGCTGGCCCGCTGGACCCTGTCGGAGGCCGAACTGCTGGGCATGACCGGGCGGGGCGCCCTCTCCTCCCACGGGCGCGCCCTGCTGGGAGCGCCCCCCGCGGCCGACTCCGGCTCCTCGACGGCCGGGGCCGCGGGCGCGGGATCCTCTCCGGCCGGCGGGCACGGTGCCGCCGAAGCCGCTCAGGCCGACCCGTCCGGAGCCGGCGCCCCCGGGTCCCCCGCCTCCGACACGCCCGACCCTGCCACCTTCGGCACTCCCGGTCTTCCCGCATCCGACACGCCCGGTCTTCCCGCCTCCGGCGGTCCCGGGGACAAGCTCCCCGTGCACCGCCACCGGGTGCCCGACCGGCTCGTGCCGCTGTCCGGGCCCGAGCAGGCCGTCGCGGCGGCCGCGGCCGCGCGGCTGCTCGCGCCCTTGCTGCCCGAGCCCCTGGACCACGTGCTGCTCCAGGCCGACCTGACGGCGGTCGCCCCCGGCCCGCTGCGACGGCCGCTCGCGGACACGCTGGGCGTGCTGGCGGACGTGGAGTCCAAGGGCGGGGCGACCGTGTACCGGTTCACCCCGGCGTCCGTCCGCCGGGCCCTGGACGCCGGCCGGACCGCCGCCGACCTGCACGCCTTCCTCACCGAGCACTCCCGCACCCCGGTGCCGCAGCCGCTCGCCTATCTGATCGACGACGTGGCCCGCAGGCACGGCCATCTGCGGGTCGGCGCCGCCTCGGCGTACGTCCGCTGCGACGACGACGCCCTGCTGAACGAGATCCTCGCCGACAAGCGCGCCGCCGCCCTGCGGCTGCGCCGCCTCGCCCCGACCGTGCTGGCCGCGCCGACCGACCCGGCGTCGCTGCTGGAGGGGCTGCGCGCGATGGGGTACGCGCCCGCCGCCGAGTCCGCCGAGGGCGATGTGCTGATCGCCCGCGCCCACGCGCACCGGACCCCGCCGCGCACCGCGCCCGAGCCGGTGCCGGACGGGCCGCCGACGCCCGACGGCACGCTGCTCGCGGCGGCGGTCCGCGCGATCCGGGCCGGTGATCTGGCCGCCACCACTCCGCGCAAGCCCGTCGGCGAGCCCCTGGCGGGCGGCGAGCTGCCCCGCACCTCCTCCGCCGAGACCCTGGCCACCGTGCAGGCCGCCGTCCTGACCGGCGACTCGCTGTGGATCGGCTACGTCAACGCCGAGGGCGCCGCCAGCCAGCGGGTCATCTCGCCGGTCCGGGTGGAGGGCGGCTTCGTCACGGCCTACGACCACACGGCGGACGAGATCCGGACGTACCCCCTGCACCGGATCACGGGGGTGGCCGAACTGGCGGAGGACTGAGCCGCCGCTCCCCAGCGACGACACGCCCCGCCGGGCCCCCGCCCGGCCACAGACCCGCCCCGGCACCCGGCGTCCCGCCCGGCCGTCCGGCAGCTCCAGCACCTTCGGCGGCTCCGGCAGCCCGGTGAGGGTGTTCGACGCATCCGGCCCGGCAGCCCGGCGGCACGTGATCGACGTTTCCGGCCCGGCAACCCCCGTCGCAGACGCCGAACCCGGCGACTACGCCGTCCACACCCCGCCCCGTACGGGCGGCACCTGGGCCCCGGCCGCGCCCGCCCCCCTCAGCAGTTCCCGACCGGAGCGTCCTCCCGCAGGCCGTAGCGGGTGCGGGCCGCGGTTTCCAGGGGGGTGGACGACAGGTCGTCGCGCAGGGCGAGCGTGCGGCGGCCGAAGTGGGACTCGGTCCAGTCCGCGCCGCCCGCGCCGTCGGGCGCCTGCTCGCGCGAGACCACCCGGTAGCGGCCGTCGGCGGACCGCGCCAGCCGCAGCACCTGCGGGACCCGCCCGCCGCCGCACTCCACCAGGCCACCGTCGCGCACCCCGTACTCGACGCACAGCGTGTCGACGCCCGCCCGCACCTCGTCCCCGTGCCGCTCCAGGCCGACCGGCTCGGCCCGGCAGAACCAGTGCGCGTCCAGCGCGGGCACCTCCTCGCCGTACCCGGTGCCCCGCTGCTCCGCCGCCAGCCGGGCCTCGATCACCGGCCGGACCTCCTCCCACAGCCGGGCATCGACCTGCCCCGGCCGCATGGCCCAGACGCCGCTGCCCACCAGCACCACCACGGCCCCCGCGCCGGTCGCCCATCTGACCGCTGCCATTCCACGCCCTCCCCTCGGCCCCCGTCGCAGGCGTAGACCCGTGGGGGCGGGGCGGGGTTGCACAGTGCGCGGCCTCCGGACAAACCCGCTCGATGAGGCACACTGGACGTTTGGCCGTTGTGGAAAGGGTGTGCCGCGCGTGAATGGTCCACTGATCGTCCAGTCCGACAAGACCCTGCTGCTGGAAGTCGACCACGAACGGGCCGACGACTGCCGTCGGGCCATCGCCCCCTTCGCCGAGCTGGAGCGGGCGCCCGAGCACATCCACACCTACCGGGTCACCCCGCTCGGCCTGTGGAACGCGCGCGCCGCCGGGCACGACGCCGAGCAGGTCGTGGACGCCCTGGTGGAGTACAGCCGCTATCCCGTACCGCACGCGCTGCTCGTGGACATCGCCGAGACGATGGACCGCTACGGCCGGCTCACCCTCACCAAGCACCCCGCGCACGGCCTCGTCCTGACCACCACCGACCGGCCGGTGCTGGAGGAGGTACTGAAGTCCAAGCGGATCGCCCCGCTGGTCGGCGCCCGGATCGACCCGGACACGGTCGCCGTGCACCCCTCCGAGCGCGGGCAGATCAAGCAGACCCTGCTGAAGCTGGGCTGGCCGGCCGAGGACCTCGCCGGCTACGTCGACGGCGAGGCGCACCCCATCGAGCTGCTGGAGGACGGCTGGGCGCTGCGCCCCTACCAGAAGCAGGCCGTGGAGAACTTCTGGCACGGAGGCAGCGGTGTGGTCGTCCTTCCCTGCGGCGCCGGAAAGACGCTGGTCGGCGCCGGGGCGATGGCCCAGGCGAAGTCGACCACGCTGATCCTCGTCACCAACACCGTCTCCGCCCGGCAGTGGAAGCACGAGCTGGTGAAGCGGACCTCGCTGACCGAGGACGAGATCGGCGAGTACAGCGGCACCAAGAAGGAGATCCGGCCCGTCACCATCGCCACCTACCAGGTGCTGACGACCAGGCGGAAGGGCGTCTACCCGCACCTGGAGCTGTTCGACTCCCGGGACTGGGGGCTGATCCTCTACGACGAGGTGCATCTGCTGCCCGCGCCCGTCTTCAAGTTCACCGCCGACCTCCAGGCGCGCCGCCGGCTGGGGCTCACGGCCACCCTGGTGCGCGAGGACGGCCGGGAGTCGGACGTGTTCTCCCTCATCGGGCCCAAGCGGTTCGACGCGCCGTGGAAGGAGATCGAGGCGCAGGGCTACATCGCGCCCGCCGACTGTGTCGAGGTCCGGGTGAACCTGACCGACTCCGAGCGGCTGGCGTACGCGACGGCCGAGGCGGAGGAGAAGTACCGCTTCTGCGCGACCACCGCGACCAAGCGGAAGGTCACCGAGGCGATCGTCCGCCGGTTCGCGGGACAGCAGGTCCTGGTCATCGGCCAGTACATCGACCAGCTGGACGAGCTGGGTGAGCATCTGAACGCTCCTGTCATCAAGGGGGAGACCTCCAACGCCCAGCGCGAGAAGCTCTTCGACGCCTTCCGTGAGGGCGAGATCAGCGTGCTGGTGGTGTCCAAGGTCGCGAACTTCTCCATCGACCTGCCCGAGGCCACGGTCGCCATCCAGGTGTCCGGCACCTTCGGCTCCCGGCAGGAGGAGGCCCAGCGGCTCGGCCGGGTGCTGCGCCCCAAGGCCGACGGCCACCAGGCGCACTTCTACTCGGTGGTCGCCCGCGACACCATCGACCAGGACTTCGCCGCGCACCGGCAGCGGTTCCTGGCCGAGCAGGGCTACGCCTACCGGATCATGGACGCCGACGAGATCCTGGCGGAGGGCGCGGCCTGACGCCCCGGGCGGCGGGCCGCCGCCGCCCCCGCCAGCAGCACGAGCACCAGCAGCGGGTACGGGGACGCCGCCGGCTGCTGCCACCACGGCAGGTGCAGGTCCCGGTCGCCCGCGTGCGGGACGAGCCACAGGGTGCGGGCGGTGAAGACCACCGCCGTGGCGGCGGCCGCCCACCGGTGGCCGTCGCCGAGCAGCACCGCGAGCAGCGGCACGCACCACACCCAGTGGTGGGACCAGCTGATCGGGCAGACCAGCAGGGCCGTGCACGCGGTGAGCAGGACGCCGTGCCGCTCCTGCCGGGCGCGGGCCGCCAGCCACAGGCCGGCGGCACCGGTGACCAGCGCCGGCAGCACCCAGCCGAGACCCGGCGCGGGATCGCCGAGCACCCGCGCGATCAGCCCCTGGAGGGACTGGTTGTCCACGATCCATGCCTTGCCGACCCGGCCGGTCTCCCACAGCCGCCGGGACCAGAAGGAGACGGTCGCCGAGGGCAGCAGCACGGCCCCGACCGCGACCGTCCCCGCGAAGGCCGCGAGCGCGGTCGCCGCCTCCCGCATCCGGCCGCGCAGCAGCAGCCAGGCCAGGAACACGGCCGGGGTGAGTTTGATCCCGGCCGCGATCCCGAGGGCCGCTCCCGCCCACCGGGCGCCCGGGGGCCGGGTCAGGTCCCACAGGGTCAGGCAGGCGACGGCCAGGTTGACCTGGCCGAACAGGAGGGTCTGGAAGACCGGTTCGAGCCACAGGGCGAGGGCGGTGGCGGCGCAGACCACGGGCGGGGCCGGGGTGCGCCGGGCCAGGCGGGCGGACAGGACGACGAGGACGGCGAGCAGGAGCACGTTGGCCGCGAGGAACGCCGTCTTCAGGACGGGAACGGGGAGCCAGGCCGCCGGGACGAACAGGATCGCGGCGAAGGGCGGGTAGGTCGCGGGGAGCCGCCACTCGGTGACGGTGAAGCCGTACAGGTCGGCGCCGTGGGTCACGGCGGCGCCCTCGGCCCGGTAGACGAGGAGGTCGGCCATGGGCGCGCCGCGCAGGGCGCAGAGCGTGCCGAAGGAGGCGAGGGAGAGGGCGAGCAGGAGCAGGGCCGTCCGTTTCCGCACGGAGCCGACCCTATGTCGTCACCTGCGGCGTATGCCCGCTTCCTCGCCGTACTCGCCGTGTTCGCCGAGGATGACGACGCTGAACGCGGCCTCGGCGAACACCTTGACGGCGCGCAGGGCGTCGCCGAGCGGGTGGTGGTGGGTGCCGTCCAGGGCGGTGACGCCGGACGGCGGCCGGAAGGGGGCGGGAGTGATGGTCGCTGCACTCATGCCCCCATGGTGGATCGCCGGGCACCACCGGCGCATCGGCCCCCGGGTCCAGTTTCCGGCCGCCTCGCGTAGGCCCCCGGGTGGACGCCATCCCTGAGACCGCACGGCCCGCATCCCCTAGGGGACGGGCAGGACAGGCACACCGGGAACAGCCGGAGAACGGGGAACGGGGGACGCACGGGCCGGGGACGGCCGAGCACCGACGGCGCACGGGCCAGGGACGGCCGAGGACCGGCGACGCACGAGCCAGGGACGGCCGAGCACCGACGACGCACGAGCCGCGACCGGCCAAGGACCGGCGACGCACGAGCCGCGGCCGGGCGAGGACCGGCGACGCACGAGCCGCAGCCGGGCGGCGCACGCACCGGGGAACGGCCGGAGCCGGAAATTCGTTGGACGTTTCCCGGCGCCCCGCCTAACATCTCCGCCCTTGCCCGCCTCCCTCACGGAGTGCCGCCGCCCGGCCGGAAACCGGACGGCATCGTCGTAGCCCATGCAGCAGGCCCACCGGAGGCACCCCCTTGTCCACGCCCGCCCACGACCCGCTCGACGACCCCCTGGCCCGGGAGCGCGCCCACCTCGCCGCGTCCCGTGCCGCCCTGCGCGCCATGCGCGAGGACGTGGAGGCGCTCGACATCCGCGACGTCGCCGCCAACTGGGTCAACGCCCAGGTCCTCACCCGCCAGATCGACGAGCGCGTCAAGGCGCTGGCCGACCTCAGCGACACCCCCCTGTTCTTCGGCCGCCTGGACTACCTGCACGCGCCGGGCGCCGAGCGGGCCGAGGGCGCCGGGGGCGAGCGGTTCTACATCGGGCGGCGGCATGTGCACGACGCCGACGGCGACCCCATGGTCATCGACTGGCGCGCACCGGTGTCGCAGCCGTTCTACCGGGCGTCGAAGAAGAACCCCATGGACGTGGGGCTGCGCCGCCGCTTCGGCTACACCGGCGGCGACCTGACCGCGTACGAGGACGAGCACCTGTCCGACCCGGCGGAGCCCGCCACCGCCGGCAAGCTGCTCCAGCAGGAGATCGAACGGCCGCGCGTGGGCCCGATGCGGGACATCGTCGCCACCATCCAGCCGGAGCAGGACGAGATCGTCCGGTCCGGCCTGTCCGGGACGGTCTGTGTGCAGGGCGGTCCGGGCACCGGGAAGACCGCCGTCGGCCTGCACCGGGTCGCGTATCTGCTGTACGCCCACCGGGAGCGGCTGGCCCGCACCGGCACCCTGGTCATCGGGCCGAACCGGTCCTTCCTGCACTACATCGAGCAGGTGCTGCCCGCGCTGGGCGAGCTGTCGGTGCGGCAGGCGACGGTGGACGACCTGGTCGCCCACGTGGAGGTGCGCGGCACGGACGAGGCCGCCGCCGCGATCGTCAAGGGCGACGCCCGGATGGCCGAGGTGCTCCGGCGGGCCCTGTACGCGCACGTGACCCCGCCCGCCGAGCCGGTCGTGGTCGTGCGCGGCTCCCGGCGCTGGCGGATCCCGGCGTACGAACTGGAGGAGATCGTCGCCGAGTTGCTGGACCGGGACATCCGGTACGGCGCGGCCCGGGAGGCGCTGCCGCAGCGCATCGCGCACGCGGTGCTGGTGCGGATGGAGCAGGCCGGGGAGGCCCCGGACGACCGGGTGCAGGACGCGGTGGCCCGCAACAGCGCAGTGAAGGCGGCCGTGAAGGCGATCTGGCCGGCCGTGGACCCGGCGAAGCTGGTGCTGCGGCTGCTGTCGGACGCGGAGTTCCTCGCCGAGCACGCCGCGGGGATCCTGGACGAGGACGAGCAGAAGACGATCCTGTGGACCAGGCCGGCGCGCAGCGTGAAGTCGGCCAGGTGGTCGGCGGCCGACGCCGTGCTCATCGACGAGGCGGCCGACCTGATCCAGCGCACGCACTCCCTGGGGCACGTGGTGCTGGACGAGGCGCAGGACCTGTCCCCCATGCAGTACCGGGCCGTCGGCCGCCGCTGCACCACCGGCAGCGCCACCGTGCTGGGCGACCTGGCGCAGGGCACGACCCCGTGGGCGACCCGCGGCTGGGCGGAGGCGCTCGCGCACCTGGGCAAACCGGAGGGCGCGGTGGAGGAACTGACGGCCGGTTTCCGCGTGCCGACGGACGTCATCGCGTACGCCTCCCGGCTGCTGCCGCACATCGCGCCCGGGCTCACCCCGGTCGCCTCGGTCCGGGAGAACCCCGGCTTCTTCGAGGTGCGTACGGTCACCGGGACGGCCGATGTGGTCGACGCCTGCCTGCGGCTGCTGCGCAACGAGGGCTCGACGGGTCTGATCGCCGCCGACGTCCGGATCCCGGAGCTGGCCGAGGCCCTGAAGGCCGCCGGGATCTCCTGCCTGGCGCCCGGTGAGGAGACCACTCCCGACACCCGGCTGACCCTGGTCCCGGCCTCGCTCGCCAAGGGTCTGGAGTACGACTACGTGGTGCTGGACGAGCCGCGGGCCGTGGTGGACGGCGAGCCGGACGAACGCACCGGCCTGCGGCGGCTGTACGTGGCGCTGACCCGGGCGGTGTCGGGCCTGATCGTGACGCACGCGGCCCCGCTGCCCCCGCAGCTCGCCGAGCGGGACGCGTGACACGTACGACGCCGCCCCCGCCGCCCGCCGAGTAGGGTGCTGATCCGTTCCGGCATGTCCCCCTGGAGAGGCCCCCGTTGAGCTCGCCGTACCCGCAGTCCCCGTATCCCGCGTACCCGTACCAGCAGTTCGGGGCGCCGTACCCGCCCGTGGCCGGGCCGGGGTGCGAGGTGTGCGGGGCGCTGCCCGCCGCGCCGGTCACCGTGCGCGGGCACCAGGGCATGGTGGTGCTCATGCGGTTCCTGCGGCGGCGGGGGACGCTGTGCCGCCCGTGCGCGCTGGCCGTGTTCCGGCAGATGCAGCGGGACACGCTGATACGGGGCTGGTGGGGGCCGCTGTCGGTGGTCCTCACCCCGGTCACCCTGCTGGTCAACCTCGGGGCGCTGGCCCGGATCCGGAAGCTGCCGGCACCGGTCACGGCCGCCTGGCGCCCGCCGCTGGACCCCGGCCGCCCGCTGCTGCGGCGGCCGGCCGTGCTGCTCCCGCTCGCCGTCCTGGCCGCGCTGGTGATCGCCGTGCCCGTCCTGCTCGCGGCCGGCGGCTCCGACGAGCCGTCCCGGGTGCGCTTCCAGCCCCGGAAGAACACGGAGCCGCTCTCGGTCGGGGCGTGCGCGCACAACGACCGCGAGTGGCCCCACCAGGACCTCAGGAACGTGCCCTGCGACTCGCCGGACGCGCAGTACCTGATCACCGAGCAGCACAACGGGTACTGCGCGGACGGCGACTACTACGCCCACCTCCAGTACAGCGCGAACGGCGTGACCCCGCTGTGCCTGCACCCGGTGCGGAAGGAACCGACGCCCCCGGCCGGCGCGGTGCGGGACTAGCCGACGCCCCCGGCCGGTGCGGGACTAGCCGGCGACCCCGTCCAGCGCGGTGCGCCACTGGGCGACCACCTGCGCCGAGACCGGCCCCTGCCAGCCGGCGGGGCGGGCCGCGCCGCCGATGTGGAACGCCTCGATCCCGCCCTCGCGGAGCCGGGGCACATGGTCCAGGCGCAGACCGCCGCCGACCATGATCTGCTGCTCGTAGCCCGGGCCACCGCCCTGCGCCGCCTCGGCGAGCAGCGTGGGCAGGCCGTCGTCCACGCCGGAGGCCGCGCCCGCGGTGAGGTAGGTGTCCAGGCCGGGCAGGTCGGCGAGCTGCTTGCGCAGGGCGTCCCGGTCGGCGGCCCGGTCGATCGCCCGGTGGAAGGTCCACGGGCAGCCGTCGAGCGCGTCGACGACCCGCTCCACGGCGGCCACGTCGGCGCCGCCGTCCTCGGCGAGGAACCCGAGCACGAACTGGTCGGCGCCGGCCTCCCGCAGCTCGCCGGCGAGACCGACCAGCCGGTCCAGGTCCCCGGCCGCGAAGCCGTCCGCGACGCGGAGCATCACGCGCAGGTCGACGTCGACGGCGGCGCGGATCGCGGCGACGGTGGCGGGCGCGGGGGTCAGCCCGTCGGCCGCCATCTCGGTGACCAGCTCCAGCCGGTCCGCGCCTCCGGCCTGGGCGGCGACCGCGTCCTCGATGTCGAGGGCGATCACCTCCAGGACTGCACGCTTGCTCATGGCACCCCATTCATCGGCATTCGTCGGGCGACTACAGGTCTAGTCCAATTCAAGAGTATGCCCGTCCCCGAGCGCCAGCCGTACGAACGGGGGCCAGCCGTACGAACACGGCCCAGCCGTACGAACGGGACGGGCGGCGGGCCGCCGGCACGCGGGAGGCGCCGGGCGGCACGGAAGAATGGGCACCATGGCCGACCTCGACGCCCTGCGACTCCGCTTCACCCGCGCCCTGGAGGCCGCCCGCGCCCCCGGCGGCGGCCCCGACCCCGCCCCGTACGCCGACAACCTGCTCGCCCGCTGGCAGGAGCCGCAGCGCCGCTACCACACCGTGGCGCACCTCACCGCCGTGCTCGACCACGTCGACACCCTGGAGCGGTACGCGGCCGACCCGGACGTGGTCCGGCTGGCCGCCTGGTTCCACGACGCCGTCTACCTCCCGGAGCGGTCCGAGAACGAGGAGCGGTCCGCGCGCCTGGCCGAGCGCGCCCTGCCGGAGGCCGGCCTGCCGGACGCGAAGACGGCCGAGGTGGCCCGGCTGGTCCGGCTCACCGTCGGCCACGACCCGGCCGGCGACGACCTCGACGGCCAGGTGCTGTGCGACGCCGACCTCGCGATCCTGGCCGCGCCCCCGTCCGCGTACGCCGTGTACACCGCCGCGATCCGCGAGGAGTACCACTTCGTGCCCAACGACGCCTTCCGCACCGGGCGTTCGACGGTTCTGCGTCAACTCCTGGGCCTGCCCCGCCTGTTCCGCACCCCCTACGGCCGGGAGCGCTGGGAGGCCACCGCCCGCCACAACCTCTCCGCCGAGCTGGAAATGCTGTCGACCTGAGGGAAGCCGCCGCCTAGGGTTCGCCCATGCGATCGATGAACGGCGATGCCGTGACCGAAGCCGTGGCGGGCTGTCTCGCGGCCCTGCGCCCGGCGGTGGACCGCGACTGGACGGCCGTCCCGGCCGGAAGCCTGGACTGGGACTGCCGCACCACGGCCGTGCACGTCGCCGACGACCTGGTGGCCTACGCCTCCAACCTGGTCGCGCGCGCCCAGGACGACTACGTCCCCTTCCTGCTGACCCCCGACGAGGGCACCGGCAACGCGGGCCTGCTCCAGATCATCGAGGCGACCGGCGGTCTGCTGGCGGCGGCCGTGAACACCGCGCCGCCCGGGGTGCGCGCCCACCACAACTACCCGTACGGCAGCGCCGACCGCGCGGGCTTCGCGGCGATGGGCGTCGCCGAGGTGCTGCTGCACACCCACGACATGACCCAGGGCCTCGGCCTGCCCTACGAGCCCTCCGCGGACCTCGCCGAATCCGTGCTGACCTGGCTCTTCCCGCACGTCCAGCCGGGCCCCGAGCCCTGGCCGACCCTGCTGTGGGCCACCGGCCGCGGCGAGCTGCCCGGCCGCGCCCGGGTCACCGCATGGCGCTGGCGCAACAATCTGGTCATCCCCGCCGAGCGGTGCACCCTCACCGGCATCCGCCCGGCCGTCGCCCACGATCTGCGCCTCGGCGGCACCGGCGGCTTCGACTGGCTCGGCGGCGAGCCGTACACCGGCACCCAGCAGGCCGCCGGTCTGCTGGTGAAGGCGTACCAAGCGGGCGTGCACCGCCCGGAGTTCGGGGTCTTCGCCGTCGTCCGGAACGAGGACGGCCGCGCCCTCGGCGGCATCGGCTTCCACGGTGCCCCCGACGAGGAGGGCCGGGTGGAGATCGGCTACGACCTGGTCGAGGAGGCCCGCGGCCAGGGCTACGCGACCGAGGCGCTGCGCGCGCTGACCGAGTGGGCACTGGCCCGCGAGGACGTCGAACTGGTGCTGCTGGCCATCGAGCACGGCAACACCGCCTCCCAACGGGTCGCGGCCCGCGCGGGCTTCGTCCGGGCGACCGTGGAGGAGGAACGCACGGCCCACGACGAGCACGACATGGAGCCCGGTCTCGGGCTGTACGTGCGCCGCTCCTGACTGCCGCCGCGCCCGCCCGCACCACACCGGACCGCGCCACACCGCACCGGGCCGCGCACGGCTCCCGCCGCGGCTACCTGCCCCGCGCCCGCGCTCCCTTGGGCCGGCGCAGCCCGGACTCCCGCAGCAGGCGGACCACTTCGCGGCTGCGGACCTCGACCGCCCCCGCCGCCACCGCGTCCGCGTACCGGTGCTCCGGGAGGTCGTAGTGGTCGCCGTCGAAGGCCCGCCGTGACAGGCCCAACCGGTCGGCGAAGGCGTGCAGTTCGTCGTACGACACATCGCTGACCAGGTGCGACCAGAGGCGGCCGTGCCCGGGCCAGGCGGGCGGGTCGACGTACAGGGTCACGACGAGGCCGCTCCGCCGGCGGCCGAGCCCAGCGAGCCCACCGACGCGACCTTCACGCCCGCCTTGTGGCACACCCAGTGCGGGTCGGGGCCCAGTTCCGGTTCCACGTCCAGTGCGTGCGGGTCGCCGGAGCCGCACACCGGGCACAACGGCCAGCGGCCGTACCGCTCCAGCAGCGCGTCCTGCACGTCCTGGGCGACCAGCCCGGCGACGAAGGCGGCACCGTCCGGCCACTGCTCGACCCACCAGCGCCGCTGGGCGATGGACTCCTCCACCAGCGAGACCACGTCCGCCTCGGCGACCTCGCGCGCGACCAGATCCGCGAGCACCAGGGCGCGGGCCGCGTGCAACGCCTGTTCCAGGGGGCTGATGGGGTCCATGCACCCATTGTGCGCAGTCTTGACCGGGACACCGAACCGAAAATATCTTTCATGTGTGACCCAGGACGTGAAGGAAACTTTCGGCAGTCCGGTCGGCTCCCTCGCCGCGAAGGTGCGCACGCTCGCCCCCTCCATGACCCGGTCCATGCAGCGGGTCGCCGAGGCCGTCGCCGACGACCCGGCCGGCTGTGCCGCCCTCACGGTCACCGGCCTCGCCGAACTCACCGGCACCAGCGAGGCGACCGTCGTGCGCACCGCCCGGCTGCTGGGCTACCCCGGCTACCGGGACCTGCGGCTCGCCCTGGCCGGCCTCGCCGCCCAGCAGCAGTCCGGCCGCGCGCCCGCGATCACCACCGACATCGCGGTGGACGACTCCCTGGACGACGTCGTCGCCAAGCTGGCCTACGAGGAGCAGCAGACCCTCGCCGACACGGCCGCCGGACTCGACACCGGGCAGCTCGGCGCGGCCGTCACCGCCCTGGTCGCGGCCCGGCGCACCGATGTGTACGGCGTGGGCGCGTCCGGGCTGGTCGCCCAGGACCTCACCCAGAAGCTGCTGCGCATAGGCCTCATAGCCCACGCGCACAGCGATCCGCATCTGGCGGTGACCAACGCCGTGCAGCTGCGTCCGGGTGATGTGGCGATAGCGATCACGCATTCCGGGACGACGGGGGACGTCATCGAGCCGCTGCGGGTCGCCTTCGAGCACGGGGCGACGACGGTGGCCGTCACCGGCCGGCCGGACGCGCCGGTCACCCAGTACGCCGATCTCGTGCTGACCACGTCGACCTCGCGGGAGACCGAGCTGCGGCCCGCCGCGATGTCCTCCCGGACCAGTCAGTTGCTGGTGGTGGACTGTCTGTTCGTCGGGGTGGCGCAGCGGACGTACGAGACGGCGGCACCGGCGCTGGCCGCGTCCTACGAGGCGCTGGCGCACCGGCACCGGAGCGCTTCGCGATAGACCGTAGGGACAGCACGTCCCCGTACCGGAGAGAGCCACCCCCCTTATGACCTCTCACGACCTGCGCAGTCAGCTGGCCTCCCTGACCACCGAGGCCTTCCGGCCCGAGCTGGCCGGCATCGATCAGCTGCCCACCCTGGAGATCGCCCGGCTGATGAACGGCGAGGACGCGGGCGTGCCCGGCGCCGTGGCCGGACAGCTGCCCCGGATCGCCTCCGTCGTCGACGCCGTGGCCGCGCGCATGGCGCGCGGCGGCCGGCTCGTCTACGCCGGGGCCGGCACCGCCGGGCGGCTGGGCGTGCTGGACGCCTCCGAGTGCCCGCCCACCTTCAACACCGACCCGGACCAGGTGGTGGGCCTGATCGCGGGCGGCCCGGCGGCGATGGTGACCTCCGTGGAGGGCGCGGAGGACTCCGCCGAACTGGCCCGCCGGGACCTGGACGCGCTGAAGATCACCCCCGACGACAGCGTGGTGGGCGTCTCCGCCTCCGGCCGCACCCCGTACGCCGTCGGCGCCGTCGAGCACGCCCGCGCACTCGGCGCGCTGACCGTCGGCCTGGCCTGCAACGCGCACAGCGCGCTGGGCGCCGCCGCCGAGCACCGCATCGAGGTGGTCGTCGGCCCGGAGCTGATCACCGGCTCCACCCGGCTGAAGGCGGGCACGGCCCAGAAGCTGGTGCTGAACATGCTGTCGACGATCACGATGATCCGGCTCGGCAAGACGTACGGGAACCTGATGGTCGACGTGCGCGCCTCCAACGCCAAGCTGCGGGCCCGCTCGCACCGGATCGTCGCCCTGGCCACGGGCGCCGGGGACACCGAGATCGACCGGGCCCTCACGGAGACCGGCGGCGAGGTGAAGCACGCGATCCTGGCCCTGCTCGCCGGGGTCGACGGCCCCACGGCGGCCCGGCTGCTCGAGGAGTCGGGCGGCCACCTGCGCGCCGCCCTGGCCCACGCGTCCGGCTGACGCGCCCCCGCCCTCAGGGCCGGCGGCCCGAAGGCGCCCGCCACACCAGCGTGTAGCGCCAGAACAGCCGGCGCCGCAGCCGGGCGCCGGGCAGGAGGCGGCGGGCCGTGCGGGAGATCTCGGCGTAGGTCTCCCGCGGGTCCCGGGTGGGGGCCGTCATGGCCAGGGGCCGTCGCGGGGCCGGCCGGCCGCGGTTCTTCGCCCAGCCCGTCAGCGCGTTGAGCGGTACGGCGACCAGCCCGAGCGCGTGGTCCAGCGGGCCCGCCGCGCGGGCGCAGCCGACGACGACGAGGGTGCCGCCGGGCGCGAGCCGGTCCCGGAGGCGGGTGAGGGTCCCGGCGAGGGGGAGGTGGTGGAGCACGGCGACGCAGGTGATCACGTCGTAGGGCCCGTCGGGAAGGTGCCGGGAGGCGTCGGCGAGGCGGTAGGCGACGGGTGCGTCGCCGGGTGTCGACTCCCGGGCCCGGTCCAGGATTTCGGCGTCGGAGTCCACGGCGTGCACCTGCCGGGCGCGCCGGGCGAGCAGCCGGGCCAGCTCCCCGCTGCCGCAGCCCACGTCCAGGGCGGTGCCGAAGCGGCGGGGCAACCGCCGTAGCAGCCAGGGGTGGTAGTGGGCGTTGTGGTCCCAGGGGTGGGCCGCGTTGAAGCGATGGAGGGCCTCCGCCAGGCGGCCCGCACGGCGCGTCGTCATGGCGCCCACTCCACCACGGTCCGCGCCCCCGCCACGGGCCAGGGCACCATGGAGGCAAGGAGGCGACCGACCGATATGAACCACGCCCAGCTCACCGCCCTCGGACGGGCTCTCCGGCTACTCGGGGAGCACGGCGAGACCCTGACCGCCGACACGCCGGACGCCCGGCTGCACGAGATCAAGGACGACCTGCGGCGCGCCCTGGACCTGCTGGAGGACAGCGTGACCACGGGGGCGCCCGCCACCCGGTGTCCCGAGCATCCGCAGGGCCCCGTGGACGAGAGCGCCCCCGACCTGTGCCTGCTGTGCGAGACCCGGCGCCGGGCCGCGCGCCGCTCGGAGTACCAGGGCGCCCGGCCGCGCCCGGCGGAGCCCGCTCCCACCGCGCCCTCCCGGTACGGCGTGCGCGGGGACCGCCCGCAGGCCCAGCAGCGGTGGCTGCCGGAGCTGTGGAACGGGCAGGAGTGGCAGCTGTGCGGCACGCCCCGCCGGGACCGGCGGGAGGCGGAGGCCTATCTCGCGGCCCAGCGGCGCGGCTCCCGGCCCGCCATGGCGTACCGGCTCGTCCACGAGTTCACCGACTACGAGGTGCTGCGGGTGTGGGGGACGCCGATGCGGGTCGACATCGAGCCGCTGGGCAATCTGTAGCGGCGGTCCGGCTCGGGTGGCTCAGCTGAGGGTGGCCAGGGCCGACGCGTCGTAGGGCTTCAGCTCGTCGAAGCGGTCGGTGAGGACCTTGGCCGCCCACTCGGGGTCCTGGAGCAGCGCGCGGCCGACGGCCACCAGGTCGAACTCGTCGGCCTCCAGGCGGTCCAGGAGGTTGTCGATGCCCTTGACCGAGGAGCTCTCGCCCTGGAAGGCGTTGATGAAGTCGCCGTCGAGGCCGACCGAGCCGACCGTGATGACCTGCTTGCCGGTGAGCTTCTTGGTCCAGCCGGCCAGGTTCAGGTCGGAGCCGTCGAACTCGGGCTGCCAGTAGCGGCGGGTGGAGGCGTGGAAGACGTCGACACCGGCCTCGGCGAGCGGGGCGAGGACGGCCTCCAGCTCGCCGGGGGTCTCGGCGAGGCGGGCGGTGTAGTCCTGCTGCTTCCACTGCGAGTAGCGGAAGATGACCGGGAACTCGGGGGAGACCGCCTCGCGGACCGCGGCGACGACCTCGGCCGCGAACCGGGTGCGGGCCACCGCGTCGCCGCCGTAGGCGTCGGTGCGGCGGTTGGTGCCCGCCCACAGGAACTGGTCGAGCAGGTAGCCGTGGGCGCCGTGGATCTCCACGCCGTCGAAGCCGATGCGCTCGGCGTCGGCCGCGGCCCGCGCGAAGGCGCCGATGACATCGTCGACGTCCTTCTGCGTCATCGTCACGCCCGTGGGCTCCGCGCCCGCGGTGACCAGGCCGGAGGGGCCGATGGCGGGGGCGTCCGGGTAGGGCCGCTGGCCCTGCTTGCGGACCATGCCGATGTGCCACAGCTGCGGGACGATGGCGCCGCCCGCCGCGTGCACCTCCTCGGCGACCTTCGCCCAGCCCGCCAGCTGCTCCTCGCCGTGGAACAGCGGGACGCGGCCGCTCTCGCCGGCCGACTCGTGGCCGATGTAGGTGCCCTCGGTGACGATGAGGCCGACACCGGCGGCGGCCCGGCGCGCGTAGTACGAGCGCACGTCCGCGCCGGGGATGCCGCCCGGGGAGAACTTCCGGGTCATCGGGGCCATCACGATCCGGTTCGGGACGGTGAGGCCGTTCAGCCGGACCGGGCGGGAGAGGACGCGGGCCGCGCGGGAGGCGGCGGGCGCGGAAGTGGTCATGGGGGAGCTCCTAGCTATCCAGGGGCGACCAGCTGGTATGTGCGGCTGCATTGTTGCAGTACTTTAAGTAATGCCGGGACCCCGGGCCCCCATTCCCGGGCGGCGCCACGCGGCCGTGTGAACCCCGCCATACCCCTCGTCCGGCGACAACCGGGTGAATTGCCCGCACTTCCCTGTCGCGCCGCCGGGAGGATCGAGCTACGAGCCTTAAATAACACAGGGTGACTATTACGCAACACAACGCGAGCAGCGGAGTGACCTGGGCGCCCGGCGCCGGTCCCGGAGTCACGCGGTGGACCGACCGCCTCGACGCGGCCGGCGCACACACCCCCACCCCCCTGCGGGGACTGACCGTCGCCGTCGTCGGCCTCGGCTACGTCGGCCTGCCCACCGCCCTCGGCCTGCTGGACGCCGGCGCCACCGTCCTCGGCATCGACATCAGCGAACAGCGGCTGGCGGACATCCGCACCGGCGACGTCGACCTGCTCCCGGCCCAGCACGCCGCCCTGGCCTGCACCCAGAACACCGGCGACTTCCTGCTCACCACGGACGCCGGCACCCTGCCCCGCGCGGACGCCGTCATCGTCTGCGTACCCACCCCGGTCACCGAGGACCACCGGCCCGACCTGCGCGCCCTGCGCGCCGCCTGCGCCACCGTGGTCGAACGGGCCGTACCGGGCCAGCTGATCGTGCTGACCTCCACCAGCCACGTCGGCACCACCCGGGACCTGCTGCTGACCCCGCTCGCCGCCCGCGGCCTGGCCGCCGAGCAGGACGTCCTCGTCGCCTTCGCCCCCGAGCGCATCGACCCGGGCAACGAACGCCACACCCCCGAGACCACCCCGCGGATCGTCGGCGGCGCCGGACCGGTCAGCTCCCGGGCCGCCGCGTTCGTGCTGCGGCCCACCGCCTCGCGCATCCACCAGGTGCCCGACCCGGAGACCGCCGAGATGGCCAAGCTCTGGGAGAACATCTTCCGCGCGGTCAACATCGCCCTCGCCAACGAACTGTCGGAGGCCTGCGCGCACCTCGGCCTCGCGCCCGTCGAGGTCATCGACGCCGCCGCCACCAAGCCGTACGGCTTCATGCCGTTCTACCCGGGCCCCGGGGCCGGCGGCCACTGCATCCCCTGCGACCCGTACTACCTGCTGCACCAGCTGCCGCCCGGCGGACCGTCCGCCCCCGTGCTGAGCCGCGCCATGACCGCCCTGCGCGAGCGCCCTGCGCGGATCGCCGCGCAGGCCGCCGAGCGGCTGCGCGCCGACGGCCGCCCGCTCGACGGCGCCCGCGTCCTGGTCCTCGGGGCCGCCTACAAGCCGGGCGTGTCCGACATGCGGGAGAGCCCGGCGCTGCGGCTGCTCGCCCTGCTCGCCGAGCAGGGCGCCGACGCCCGCTACAGCGACTGCCACGTGCCGCGCCTGACCGTGCGCGGCCGGGAGCTGCGGTCCGTGGCGGACCCGCACAAGGAGCCCTGGGACCTGGTGATCGTGCACACCGTGCACCCCGGCACCGACCTCGGCTGGCTGGACGCCGTGCCGCGGGTGCTGGACACCCGGTACCGCATCCGGCCCGCCGCCCCCGCCGCGGTCCGGTGAGCTCCGTACCCGACGCCCTGCCCCCGGCGTCCGCCGCGGCCGGTTCCCTCCTCCGCCGCCGGCTGCGGGCCCGCCTGGGCGGGGCACTGGAGACGATGGCCCCGCGCGAACGGGCCGCCCTGGTACGGCTGCTCGGCCTGATCGCGCTGCTGCCGGTACTGCTGCTGATCGCCCGCCGCTCGGTCCGGCTGCCGTACGAGCCCAGCCTCATCACCTGCTACGGCCTGGCGGTGCTCACCGGCACCGCCGGCCTGCTCTACCTCGCCTACACCCAGTACGACGACCCGGCCGTACGCACCCTGCGCCGCCGGGCCCCGGACCACGGGACGTTCCCGGCGCTGCCGGACCGGCCCAAGGTCAGTTTCCTGCTCGCGGTCAAGGACGAGGTCGGCAACGTCGAGGCCTGCGTCCGCTCGATGGCCGCCTCCGACTACCCCGGCCTCCAGATCATCGTCGTCGACGACGGCTCCCGGGACGGCACCGGCGCGGTCCTCGACGGCCTCGCGGACGAACTCGGCATCACCGTCGTCCGGCTGGAGCGCAACATCGGCAAGAAGGCCGCCCTGGTGCGCGCCTGCGCGCTGGCCGACGGCGACATCCTGATGTTCACCGACTCCGACTGCGTCCTCGCCCCGGACGCGGTCCGGCAGTGCGTACGGGCCATGGTCCGCCATCCCGACCTCGGCGCGGTCAGCGGGCACTGCCGCGCCCTCAACCCGCACCAGAGCACGCTGACCCGCGTCCAGGACGTCTGGTACGAGGGACAGTTCCGGATCGCCAAGGCGGCCGAGGCGGCGTACGGGGCGGTCACCTGCGTCTCCGGTCCGCTGGCCGCGTTCCGGCGCGAGGCCGTCTACAACTACCTGCCCGCCTGGGCGGAGGACCGGTTCGCGGGCGCCCCGTTCCGGTTCGCCACCGACCGGCAGCTGACCGGGTACGTGCTCGGCCAGGCCTGGCGCGGACGCGCCCTCAAACAGCGGCACGCCGGCTCCCCGTTCGTCGCCGGACACGACCACCCCGAGCGGCGCTGGCTGGTGGGCTACACCAAGTCCGCCCGGGTGTGGACCAACGTGCCCGCCCACTGGCGCCCCTTCCTCCACCAGCAGGTCCGCTGGAAGAAGAGCTTCATCCGCAACCTCTTCTTCACCGGCGGCTTCATGTGGCGCCGGGGGCCGGTCCCGGCCCTGCTCTACTACGGCCACGCCCTGTGGGTGCTGGCCGCGCCCGCCCTGGTCTTCCTGCACCTGGTGTGGGCCCCGCTGCACTGGACGGCCGGGCTCACCGCGCTCTACGTGGCCGGGATGCTGCTCAAGGGCAGCATCTGGGGCCTGGCGTTCCGGTTCGACAACCCGGGCGACAGGCGCTGGCGCTACCGGCCCCTGATGAGCCTGCTGTCCTGCTGTGTCCTGGCGTGGCTGCTGCCGTACGCCGCCCTCACCCTCCGCCGTGGAATCTGGACGAGGACCCCCGCATGATCATCACCGCCACCCCGTCGACACCGCGCCCGCCCCGGCGGGGCCGGGTCCGCAAGGGCATCGGCCACCTGTTCCGGCTGACCGTCACCGTGCTCTCCGCCGCCACCGTGCTCGCCCTCTACTACGTCGTCCTCACCCGGGGAGGCTCCCGGTGAGGACACGCGGCGGCACCCGTACGACCACCGCCGGCCGCGGGACGGGCCGCCGGCTGTCCGGCGCCGCGGTGCGCAGCGCGTCCGCCGCCCTCGCCGCCGTCGTGGTGGCGACGCCGTTCCTCGGCGCGTGGAGCTACGAGAACGCGCGGCGCGCGGTGTCCGCGCAGGCCGCCGCGCCCCGCGCCGGGCAGGACGCGCTGCCCGGGGAGATCGTCAGGACCCGCGCGAGCGCGCCGATCGTGCTCGCCTACCACGACGTCAACCCCGAGCCCACCAACGACTACACGCTCACCCCGCGGCAGCTGGACACCCAGCTCGCCAAGCTGGCGGCGGCGGGCTACCGCTCCCTGACCACCGAGGAGTTCACCCGCTACCTGGCCACGGGCACGACACCGGCGCCGCACACCGTCTACCTCACCTTCGACGACGGCACCCGGGGACTGTGGGCACACGCCGACCAGGTCCTCGCCAAGCACCACATGCACGCGGCGTCCTTCCTGATCACCGGCGCCGTCGGCACCCACCGCCCGTACTACCTGTCCTGGGCCGAGATCGGCCTCATGAAGTCCTCCGGGCGCTGGGACTTCCAGGACCACACGCACCTCAGCCACGAGCGGGCGGCGATCGACGCCGCCGGACACCAGGGCTCGGTGCTCGCCAACCGGCTCTGGCTGGCGGACGAGAACCGGCTGGAGACCGAGAGCGAGTACCGCACCCGGGTGCGCGCCGACCTGGACGAGTCGCTGCGGGCGTTCTCCGACCACCGCCTGCCGGCGCCCCAGCTGTTCGCCTACCCGTTCTCGGAGACGGCCGGGCCGACCAACCTCGCCGCCCGCGACACCTCCGTGCTGGAACGGCTGCTGCGGGAGCGGTTCACCGCGTCGCTGACCAACGTCTCCTCGCGCCCCCTGCCCGCCGGGCCGCGCGCGGCCGCCGCACGGCAGGTGCAGCGCCTGGAGGTGATGCGGACGACGTCCACGAACACCTTCGCGAAGCAGCTGAACGAGTGGGTCTCCCGCGCGCCGGACGAGGTCCCCGAACCGCTGCGCAACCCCGAGCAGTGGCAGTTCCCGGGCAGCCCGTCGGGCACCGGCCTGGCGGCGCTGACCGGCAAGGGGGTGGCGAACGGCACGTACGTCTCGGCCGTCCACCTGCCGATGGGTACGGCGGACTGGAACACCTACCGGGTGAGCGCCACCGTCGCCGGGCTGAGCGGGACCAGGACCAGCGCGTCGGTGGAGGTCGGGCACGGCAGTCTGGTGCCCGTCACGGTGACCGTCTCCGAGGCGGGAGTGCGGGTGACCGAGCGGCCGGCCGACGGCACGGCCCGCGTCACGACCGGCAGACTCGCCCCGGCGGCGGAACACCGGCTGAACCTGGAGGTCTCCCCCGGCGGCGTCCGCGTCACCGTGGACGGCGGTCACGCGCTGGTGGCCCGCGCCACGGAGGAACCCGACCCGGCGCGCACCGGCGGAGGCGTGTCCCTGGCGGTACGCAACGAGGCGGACGAGGCGGCGTGGCCCCGCTTCCGCGCGCTGCGCATCAGCCCCTGAACCCGGCGCAGTTTTCCAGTGGCCGTCGGGCCGCTCGCTTCCCGGTCAGTGTCGGGCTTCCGCGAGGTGAGTCAAGGGCGCTGCGCGTCGCCTTCGGCGATGGCCCTGCGGGCCACCCTTGACATACCTCGCTCCAGCCCGGGGCAGAAGCGAGCGAGCGGCCGAAAGAACAGTGGCCCAGCCCGGCACCGGACCCATAGGTGAGCTACACACTCCCGTAGCCAAGGGACGCACTCGCGCCTCGCCAGCACGCCGGGTCGGCACAGCGGCTTGCGGGCGGGTGGGCGGGTCCTGGGGACGACGGCGACTGCCAGGGCACCCCTGTCCGCGAGGGCCGAGGAGGCGAGGGGCAGGGGGACTTAGTTATGGACAAGCAGTCCAAAACAACACCCCCCACGCCCGCCGCCACCGCACACCACCCGCCGGTCCGTAGGCCGCCGAACCGGCCCGGCGGCCATGCGAAGCGAGGACGCGCACCCGCCACCAGGCCGGAAGCCGCTAAGCCCACCCGGCGTGCAGGCGAGGCGCGGACGCGCATCCCCGGCCCACGATGCGAACGCAGCCCACCGCAGGGCCCGACCAGGTCCAGTCGGCCACTTTCCCCGGGCCGCCCGCTCGCTTCTCCCCCGTGCTGGAGCGAGGTGTGTCAAGGGTGGCCCGCAGGGCCATCGGCGCAGCCGACGCGGAACGCGCCCTTGACTCACCTCGCGGAAGCACGACACTCACCGAGAAGCGGGCGGCCCACGGCAACCCGACAACCCCGAGAACGCCCGAGGGCGGTACCCCCGGCCGAAAGCCAGGGGTACCGCCCTCGTTCGTAGGACAGGTGATCAACCCTCGGGTCGATCAGAAGTCCATGTCACCGCCCGGCATGCCGCCGCCGGCCGGGGCCGCGGCCTTCTCCGGCTTGTCGGCGATGACGGCCTCGGTGGTGAGGAACAGCGCGGCGATCGACGCGGCGTTCTGCAGCGCGGAGCGCGTCACCTTCGCCGGGTCGATGATGCCCTCGCCGACCAGGTCGACGTACTCGCCGGTCGCGGCGTTCAGGCCGTGGCCCGGGGTCAGGTTGCGCACCTTCTCCACCACGACACCGCCCTCGAGGCCGGCGTTCACGGCGATCTGCTTCAGCGGGGCCTCCAGGGCGATGCGCACGGCGTTGGCGCCGGTCGCCTCGTCACCCTCCAGCTCCAGCTTCTCGAAGACCTGGGAAGCCTGGAGCAGGGCCACGCCACCACCGGCGACGATGCCCTCCTCGACGGCGGCCTTCGCGTTGCGGACGGCGTCCTCGATGCGGTGCTTGCGCTCCTTGAGCTCCACCTCGGTGGCGGCACCGGCCTTGATGACGGCCACGCCGCCCGCGAGCTTGGCCAGGCGCTCCTGGAGCTTCTCGCGGTCGTAGTCGGAGTCGCTGTTCTCGATCTCGGCGCGGATCTGGTTGACCCGGCCGTTGACCTGCTCGGAGGAGCCGGCACCGTCGACGATGGTGGTCTCGTCCTTGGTGATGACGACCTTGCGGGCGCGGCCCAGGAGGTCCAGGGTCGCGTTCTCCAGCTTGAGGCCGACCTCCTCGGAGATGACCTCGCCGCCCGTGAGGATGGCGATGTCGCCGAGCATGGCCTTGCGGCGGTCGCCGAAGCCCGGGGCCTTGACGGCGACGGACTTGAAGGTGCCGCGGATCTTGTTGACGACCAGGGTCGACAGGGCCTCGCCCTCGACGTCCTCGGCGATGATCAGCAGCGGCTTGCCCGACTGCATGACCTTCTCCAGCAGCGGGAGCAGGTCCTTCACCGCGGAGATCTTGGAGTTGGCGATGAGGATGTACGGGTCCTCGAGCACCGCCTCCATGCGCTCCATGTCGGTCGCGAAGTAGGCGGAGATGTAGCCCTTGTCGAAGCGCATGCCCTCGGTGAGCTCGAGCTCCAGACCGAAGGTGTTGGACTCCTCGACGGTGATGACGCCTTCCTTGCCGACCTTGTCCATGGCCTCGGCGATCAGCTCGCCGATCTGGGTGTCGGCGGCGGAGATGGACGCGGTGGAGGCGATCTGCTCCTTGGTCTCGACGTCCTTCGCCTGCTCCAGCAGGGCGGCGGAGACGGCCTCGACGGCCTTCTCGATACCGCGCTTCAGGGCCATCGGGTTGGCGCCGGCGGCGACGTTGCGCAGGCCCTCCTTGACCAGGGCCTGGGCGAGCACGGTCGCGGTGGTCGTACCGTCACCGGCGACGTCGTCCGTCTTCTTGGCGACTTCCTTGACCAGCTCGGCGCCGATCTTCTCGTACGGGTCCTCGAGCTCGATCTCCTTGGCGATGGAGACACCATCGTTGGTGATCGTGGGCGCGCCCCACTTCTTCTCGAGGACGACGTTGCGGCCCTTGGGGCCGAGCGTCACCTTCACGGCGTCCGCGAGCTGGTTCATGCCGCGCTCGAGGCCGCGCCGCGCCTCCTCGTCGAACGCGATGATCTTGGCCATGTGAAGTGGTCCCTCCAGGACTGGGGGTGATTCCTTCGGACCGCGCCCGCGCCCGCGACGGACGGCTCGCCGGCCTCGTGGTTCCTTGCCCCACCCGGCCCGCGGGCCTCACCGACCCGGTCCTTCACTGTCACTCTCACCTTCAGAGTGCTAACGCAATGATTAGCACTCGGCATGGTCGAGTGCAAGCGCCCGGCCGGGTGGAGAGGTCCCCGTCAGCCGCCCGCGAACGCGGGAACCGGGACCCGGCGACGGCACGGCGAAGGGCCCGCACCCTCTGCGAGGTGCGGGCCCTTCACACGAAACATTCAGGCGGTGACGCGAACCATGTCGGCCTGCGGACCCTTCTGGCCCTGCGAGATCTCGAACTCGACCCGCTGGCCCTCTTCCAGGGTGCGGTAGCCGTCCATCTGAATCGCGCTGTAGTGGACGAAGACGTCCGCACCACCGTCGACCGCGATGAAGCCGTACCCCTTCTCCGCGTTGAACCACTTGACGGTGCCCTGAGCCATGCCTAACTCCCCTATTACTGGCCCTTGCACAGATCCACACTTCGCGGACCCGGGTCAGACCTCACCCCCCAACTGGTCGGGGGCGTGCGCCGGAACGCGTCGACCGCGGCCGAATGTATCTGTCCAACTGCCGTCTGCAACAGGTCAATCGGACGAGAAATCTGGACGTCGGAGATCCGGAATATGGCGAGAATTCACCAGACTTCAGGGCAAGTCGGGCCCCATAAAAGCCACAAAAGCCGCGCGGAACCCGCACAACTTGGCTGTTTCTCATCGGGCGCACGGCATGATCGCGGGGCTCGCGGCAACCCGGCCGCGACCGTGTTCCCCAACTCTACCGCGTTCAATCACGCAGAATTGCCCCCTCCGTTTCTCTCACGGAGGGGGCAATCGAGTGGACGGTCAGTGACCGGCCTTACCGTCGGTGAATGGTCAGCCGCCGGCGACCGCAGGGATGATCGAGATACCGGCGCCGTCGGGGGTCGCCGTGTCCAGGCCCTGCTCGAAGCGCACGTCGTCGTCGTTGACGTACACGTTGACGAACCGGCGCAGCTTGCCCTGGTCGTCCAGGACGCGGGCGGCGATCCCCGTGTGGTTCTTCTCCAGGTCCGCGATGACCTCGCCGAGCGTGCCGCCCTCGGCCGGGACCTCGGCCCGGCCGCCGGTGTAGGTGCGCAGGATGGTGGGGATGCGAACGGTCACGCTCATGCGAGGCCAGCCTCTCGGAAGGAGTCCAGGGTCGGGCGGATGGTGGCGGTCAGACCGGTCCCGGCGACCGCGTCCAGGGTCTTCAGGCCGTCACCGGTGTTGAGGACGACGGTGGTCTTCGCCGGGTCCAGCAGGCCCTCCGCGAGCAGCTTGCGGGTCACGCCGACGGTCACGCCGCCCGCCGTCTCCGCGAAGATGCCCTCGGTGCGCGCCAGCAGCCGGATGGCGTCGACGATCTCCGCGTCCGTGACGTCCTCCACGGCACCGCCGGTGCGGCGGGCCACGTCCAGGACGTAGGGGCCGTCGGCCGGGTTGCCGATCGCCAGGGACTTGGCGATGGTGTCCGGCTTCTGCGGCCGTACGACGTCGTGGCCGGCCTTGAAGGCGGTGGAGACCGGGGAACAGCCCTCGGCCTGGGCGCCGAAGATCTTGTACGGCCGGTCCTCGACCAGCCCGAGCTTGATCAGCTCCTGGAGACCCTTGTCGATCTTCGTGAGCTGGGAGCCGGAGGCGATCGGGATGACGATCTGGTCGGGCAGCCGCCAGCCGAGCTGCTCGCAGATCTCGTACGCCAGCGTCTTGGAGCCCTCGGCGTAGTACGGCCGCAGGTTGACGTTGACGAAGCCCCAGCCCTCGCCGGCCGGGTCGCCGATCAGCTCGGAGCAGAAGCGGTTCACGTCGTCGTAGTTGCCCTCGATGCCGACGAGTTCACCGCCGTAGACCGCGGCCATGACGACCTTGCCCTGCTCCAGGTCGTGCGGGATGAACACGCAGGAGCGGAAGCCGGCCCGGGCGGCGGCGGCGCCGACGGCTCCGGCGAGGTTGCCGGTGGAGGAGCAGGACAGGGTGGTGAAGCCGAAGGCGCGGGCGGCCTCCAGGGCCTGGGCGACGACCCGGTCCTTGAAGGAGTGGGTCGGGTTGCCGGAGTCGTCCTTGACGTACAGGCCGCCGGTCACGCCCAGTTCGCGGGCGAGGTTGTCGGCCTTGACGAGCTTGGTCCAGCCGGGGTTGAGATTGGGCTTGCCGGCGACGTCGGCCGGGACCGGCAGCAGCGGGGCGTAGCGCCAGATGCTGGCGGGGCCGGCCTCGATGCGACGGCGCAGTTCCTCGGTGTCGTAGGCGGAGAAGTCGTAGGCGATCTCCAGCGGCCCGAAGCACTCCTCGCAGGCGAAGACCGGTCCGAGGGGCACCCGGTGGCCGCACTCGCGACAGCTGAGGGCCGCTGCGGGACCGAGGTCCACGGTGGAGTCGCTGGTGGTTGCAACTGTCTGCACAGCCATGTGAGGCGAGGCCCTTTCTCCTCATCTTCCTCACGACGCATCTCGCCGTGAGACGGATTTGGCACCTTCCCTAGCCGGGAGCCTCGCTTGGAAGAAGACGAGAATCGGCTGGAGGGTTGCCGGGGCTTCATCGGGCCGTGTCCCTCTGCCCCTCTGGATGAGCTGTATGTGGTTGTCAACGCCGCTTGACCACCCGACATGCGATGGTCATCGGCGTTGTTCAAGACTGTAACCGAAGGCCAGGACAGTTGAGATAGTCGTCCGAACCGCGAGATGCATCACACGGCGACGTGTGGTGGTGACAGTGAGGAGCCGCCGACCGTGCTGGAAGAAGTCGAGCGCTGGCTGAGCCGCCGCTCCTGGTCCGTGGCCGACCGCCCGCCGCACCGGGTGCTGGCCGCCAAGCAGCGCACGGGCCAGACGATCAGCGTCGTACTGCCCGCCCTCAACGAGGAGGAGACGGTCGGCGACATCGTCACCGTCATCCGCCACGACCTCGTGGAGCAGATCCCGCTCGTCGACGAGATCGTGGTCGTCGACTCCGGCTCCACCGACCGCACCTCCGAGGTCGCCGCGCGGGCCGGCGCCCGGGTCGTCCACCGCGACGAGATCCTGCCCCGCGTCCCGGCCGTCCCCGGCAAGGGCGAGGTGCTGTGGCGCTCGCTGCTGGTGACCGGCGGGGACATCGTCTGCTTCATCGACGCCGACCTGCGGGAGTTCTCCTCCGACTTCGTGCTCGGCATCGTCGGGCCGCTGCTCACCGAGGCGGACGTGGACCTGGTCAAGGCGATGTACGACCGTCCGCTCGCGGGCTCCGCCGGGCAGGGCGGGCGGGTCACCGAGCTGATGGCCCGGCCGCTGCTGAACATGCACTGGCCCCAGCTGGCCGGTTTCGTGCAGCCGCTGGGCGGCGAGTACGCGGCCCGCCGCTCGCTGCTGGAGCAGCTGCCGTTCCCGGTGGGCTACGGCGTGGAGCTGGGCATGCTGGTGGACGCGCTGCACCTGGTCGGCCTGGACGCGCTGGCCCAGGTCGACGTGGGGGTGCGCAAGCACCGCCACCAGGACGGCCAGGCCCTCGGCCGGATGGCCGCCGCGATCTACCGCACGGCCCAGCTCCGGCTGGCCCGGGGTCATCTGGTGCGGCCCGCGCTGACCCAGTTCGAGCGGGGCGAGGACGGCTTCGAGCCGCGTACCTACTCGGTGGACACCGAGGAGCGCCCGCCCATGGTGGAGGTCGCTGAGTACGCGGAGCGGAAGGTGGCGTGAACGGCCGGTACACGGCCTGCTTCGCAGGTGGATCGCACGTTTGAGGGTTTGCGGGCCGGGCTAGGTTGAGGCGTATGGCTTCCACGCGCACTGCTGTCGGCAAAGCTCGGGTCCTGGTCGCCTCCAACCGCGGCCCGGTCTCCTATCAGGTACGCGAGGACGGCTCGCTCGACGCCCGGCGGGGCGGCGGCGGGCTGGTCTCGGGACTGTCCGCCATCGGGCCGGACGCGGACTCGGTGTGGGTGTGCGCCGCGCTGGGCGACGGCGACCGGGCGGCGGTGCGGCGCGCCGACGGCGGGCTGCTGCCGGCCGAGGAGACCGGCGGGCAGCGGGTGCGGATGCTCGACATCGACGCGTCCGTGCACGCCGAGGCGTACAACGGCATCGCCAACTCGGTGCTCTGGTTCGTCCACCACCTGCTGTACCAGACACCGCTGGAACCGGTGTTCGACGCGGACTTCCGCCGCCAGTGGGCGTCGTACCGGGCCTACAACCAGGCGTTCGCCGAGGCGCTGGCCGAGGAGGCGGCCGAGGGCGCGGCGGTGCTGATCCAGGACTACCACCTGGCGCTGGCCCCCCGGATGCTCCGCCGGCTGCGGCCGGACCTGCGCATCGGCCACTTCTCGCACACCCCGTGGGCCCCGCCGGACTACTTCCGGCTGCTGCCCGACGACATCGCGGCCGAGCTGCTCGGCGGCATCCTGGGCGCGGACCGGGCGGGCTTCCTGACCCGGCGCTGGGCGGACGCCTTCACCGCCTGCTGCCGGGAGGTGCTGGGGCCCGCCATCCCCTCCGGCACCCACATCGGGGTGCACGGGCTGGGCGCGGACGCGGACTTCCTGCGCGAGCGGGCGCACCGGGCGGACGTGGCCGAGCGGATGGCGGCGCTGCGCGAGGAGATCGGCCCGGGCCGCCGGACGATCGTCCGGGTGGACCGCACCGAGCTGTCCAAGAACATCGTGCGCGGGCTGCTGGCGTACGAGCAGCTGCTCACCGACCACCCCGAGTGGCGGGAGAGGGTCGTCCACGTGGCGTTCGCCTACCCCTCCCGGCAGGACCTCGCCGTGTACCGCGACTACACCGCCGAGGTGCGGCGGGTGGCGGACCGGATCAACGAGCGGTACGGCACGCCGGGCTGGACGCCGGCGGTGCTGCACGTGAAGGACGACTTCGCGCGCTCCCTGGCCGCCTACCGGATGGCCGACGTGGCGTTGGTGAACCCCATCCGGGACGGCATGAACCTGGTCGCCAAGGAGATCCCGGTGGTCTCGGACGAGGGCTGCGCGCTGGTGCTGTCCCGGGAGGCGGGGGCGCACGAGGAGCTGGGCGAGGACGCGTTCACGGTGAACCCGTACGACATCACGGGCACGGCGCGGGCGCTGCACGAGGCGCTGACCCTGCCGGCGGAGGAGCGGGCGGCCCGCTCCAAGCGGCTGGCCGCCGCCGCGACCGCGCTGCCGCCCGCCCGCTGGTTCCTGGACCAGCTTGAGGCCCTGACCGCTCAGCCGAGCTGAGCGGCGAGCGCCCGCAGCAGTCCCACGACCCCCTCCGGGCCGTCCACCACCAGGTCGGCCCGCTTCGCCAGTTCGGTGACCTCCGTGCTGCCGCTGCACACCAGCAGGCCGGGGACGCCGTCGGCGCGGAGGGTGTCGACCGCGGCGAAGGCGGGCAGGTCGCCGAGGTCGTCGCCGGCGTAGACGACGCAGCCGGCGCCGACGGCACGGGCGTGGTCGAGGAGGGCCACGCCCTTGTCCATGCCGGGCGGGCGCAGCTCCAGCACCAGGCGGCCGGGCTCGACGATCAGTCCGTGCCGGCCGGCGAGGTCGGCGAGGGGGGCGCGCAGGGCGTCGAACGCGCCCTGCGGGTCGGCGGCCCGGCGGGTGTGCACCGCGAGCGCCCGGCCCTTCTCCTCGATCCAGACGCCCTCGCCGGTGCCGGCCCGCTCCAGCAGGCGGGGCAGTTCGGCGCGGGCGGCGGCCACGCCGGGGTGCGGGGGCGGTGCGGTGACGGTGCCGGTGGCGGCGTCCCAGCGTTCGGCGCCGTAGTGGCCGAGGACGGTGAGGTGCTCCAGGCCGGGGACGCCGGCGAAGCCGCCGTAGCGGACGGCGACCTCGGGCGGGCGGCCGGTGATCACGGCGACGGAGGCGATCTTAGGGGCCAGGGCGGCCAGCGCGGGCACGGCGCCGGGGTGGGCGCGGGCCTGCTCGGGGTCGGCGACGATGGGGGCGAGGGTGCCGTCGAAGTCCAGGCCGATCAGCGCGGTGCGGGGCCGCTCGAGCAGCGCGGCGAGCCCGTCGCGGCCGGGCTGGGTCTGCGGGGTGGGCAGAGGATCCATACGGCGACAGTATCCGGCGCGGGCGGGGCTCACTCCTGGTCCGGAGCCGGAGTCGGGGTCAGCGCTCCGCCCGCCGGGCCTGTCTGATCCGGCGCAGGCGGTTGACCGTGACCGGGTCGTGGGCCAGGGCGCGCTCGTCGTCCAGGAGGGCGTTGAGCAGCTGGTAGTAGCGGACCGGGGAGAGGTCCAGTTCCTCGCGGATGGCGCGTTCCTTCGCGCCGGGCCCGGGGAAGGCCCGGCGCTCCAGCGCGAGGATGGCTTTTTCGCGGCTGCCCAGTTCCATGCCGGCCACCGTAGCGGCCGGCATGAGGGCCGTGCTCAGTCGGTGGTGCTGCTGTCGGCCGCCGTGGCGGTCGCCTGGAGCCGGGTCAGCACGCCGGAGGGGCTGCCGTTCGGGGCGACGGCCTGGCCGATGTTCTGCTTCACGGCCGCGCTGACCGCCGCCCAGGAGGTCTTGCCGACCGGGTACAGCTCGGTGCTGGGCAGCTCCTCCAGGAAGGGGCGCAGGGCCTTGTCGGCCGCCTCGTTCGACGTGCTCATGGCGTTGGAGGCGGAGCTGGTGACCGGCAGCAGCCCGTAGGTGCGGGAGAAGTCGAGGACGTTCTTCTCGGAGTAGACGAAGTCGAGGAAGTCGCCGACCTCGTCGCGGTGCCCGTTCTGCTTGAAGGCCATCATCCAGTCGGCGACGCCCATGGAGGCCCTGGCCTTGCCGGTGCGGCCCGGCATCGGCACGGTGCCGAACTTCACGCCCTTCGCGGCGGCCTGCTGGATCAGCGTGGGGTGCCCGTTGAGCATGCCGACCTGGCCGTCGGCGAAGGCGGCGAAGGCGGCGGCGCGGTTGAGCTTGCCGGGGGCGACCGGGCCGGTGAGCCCCTTGCCGACGAGCTCGTCCTTGAGCCAGGTGAAGGTGGAGACGTTGGTGGCGGAGTTGATGGTGTAGGTGCCGATGTCGTCGGTGTAGCCGCTGCCGCCGTTGCCGCCGACGAGCAGCCACTGCATGGTCTCGGCCTGCGCCTCCTCCGGGCCGAGCGGCAGCGCGAAGGGGTACTTCACGCCCTTGGCCTCGAGCGCCGCGGCGTCGGCGGCCAGCTCGGCCCAGGTGGTGGGCGGGGTGATGCCGGCCTTGTCGAACAGGGTCTTGTTGTAGAAGAGCACGCGCGTGGAGGCGCCGAACGGGATGCCGTACTGCGTGTGCTTCCACTGGCCGGCGTCGGAGAGCTGGGAGAGGAAGTCGGCCTGGGTGCGGATGGAGAGCAGCTCCGAGGCGGGGTAGAGCTTGCCGGCGGCGGCGTAGTCGGCGTAGGCGCCGATCTGGGCGAGGTCGGGGGCGTCCCCGGCGTCCACCATCTCCTTGACCTTGCGGTCGACGTCGTTCCAGGAATAGACGCTGACCTCGACCTTCACGTCCGGGTGCGTGGACTCGTAGTCCTTGACCAGCTCGTCCCAGTACTTCTTGGAGCTGTGGGCCGCCGAGTCCCCGTAGTCGGCGGCGACCAGTCTGAGCGTGACGTCGGAGGACCCCGTCGCCCCGCAGCCGCCGAGGACCGCTGTCATGCCCAGTGCGGACACCACCGCGATCGTTCCTGCCGTACCCCGACGCACCCTCAAAGCCCCAACCCTGCCGTCTGACCGTTCAACATATGGACACATAAGGTCTACACCACGTGAGTGGACTAGACCTCTCGCGGGTGGGAGGGTCACACTAGCCTCGTGGTGAGACATGTCATCGCCCTGGACGTGGGCGGTACCGGGATGAAGGCCGCCCTCGTCGGCGCCGACGGCACGCTGCTGCACCGCGCCCGCCGCTCCACCGGCCGGGCGGACGGCCCCGAGGCGGTCGTGGCGGGCATCCTCGACTTCGCCGCCGAGCTGCGCGCCCACGGCGTCGGGGAGTACGGCGAACCGGCCGGCGCGGCCGGCATAGCCGTCCCCGGCATCGTCGACGAGGCGGACGGCACCGCCGTCTACTCCGCCAACCTCGGCTGGCGGGACGTACCCCTGCGCTCGCTGCTCGCCGACCGGCTCGGGATGCCGGTCGCCCTCGGCCACGACGTGCGCACCGGCGGCCTCGCCGAGGGCCGGATCGGCGCGGGCCGGGGCACGGACCGGTTCCTGTTCCTGGCGCTGGGCACCGGGATCGCCGGCGCGATCGGCATCGGCGGCCGGGTGGAGGCCGGCGCGCACGGCTTCGCGGGCGAGATCGGCCACATCGTCGTACGGCCCGGCGGCGCCGACTGCCCCTGCGGGCAGCGCGGCTGCCTGGAGCGGTACGCCTCCGCCGCCGCCGTCGGCGCGGCCTGGGCGGCGGCCTCGGGCGACCCGGACGCGGACGCCGCGGACTGCGCGCGGGCCGTCGCGTCCGGTGACCCGAACGCCGTCCGGGTCTGGCAGGAGGCGGTGGACGCCCTCGCCGACGGTCTGCTCACCGCCGTCACCCTGCTGGACCCGCGCACGCTGATCATCGGTGGCGGGCTGGCCGAGGCGGGGGACGTGCTGTTCCGGCCGCTGCGGGAGGCCGTCCGGCGCCGGATCACCTTCCAGAAGGCACCCGCCCTCGTCCCCGCCGCCCTCGGCGACAGCGCCGGCTGCCTGGGCGCGGGGCTGCTGGCCGGCGACCTGCTGACGTTCACCCCTACGACTCCGGAGGTAAGCACCTGATGGCAACCGAGCGGGAAACTCCGGCCCCGGACGGCGCCCCACGAGCGACGCGTGGCACCGCGCGCCCCGCCACGGCGGCCCCGCAGGTGCTCACCGGCGCGAACGTGGTGCTGCCCGGCCAAACGGTGCGCGGCGGCCGGCTGGCGATCGACGGCACCCGCATCGCCGCCTCGGCACCGGCCGGCGCCGAGGTCGTCGACGTCACCGGGCACTGGCTGGTCCCCGGCTTCGTGGACATCCACAACCACGGCGGCGGCGGCGCCTCCTTCGCCGGCACGGCGGAGCAGGCCATGACGGCCGTCCGCACCCACCGGCTGCACGGCACCACCACACTGGTCGCCTCCACCGTCACCGACGAGATGGACCTGCTGGTCCGCCAGGCCGGGCTGCTGAGCGAGCTGGCCGAGCAGGGCGAGATCGCGGGCATCCACTTCGAGGGCCCGTTCATCTCGCCGTGCCGCAAGGGCGCGCACTCCGAGTCGCTGCTGCGCGACCCGGACCCGGCCGAGGTCCGCAAGCTGATCGACGCGGCGCGCGGCCACGCGAAGATGGTCACCCTCGCCACCGAACTCCCCGGCGGCATCGACTCGGTGCGGCTGCTCGCCGAGCACGGGGTGATCGCGGCGATCGGGCACACGGACGCGAGCTACGAGCAGACGGCCGAGGCCATCGACGCGGGCGCCACCGTCGCCACCCACCTCTTCAACGCGATGCCCGCGCTGGGTCACCGCGCGCCCGGCCCGATCGCCGCGCTGCTCGAGGACGAGCGGGTCACCGTCGAGCTGATCAACGACGGCGTCCATCTGCACCCGGCGGCGCTGGAACTGGCGTTCCGGCACGCGGGCGCGGACCGGGTCGCGTTCATCACCGACGCGATGGACGCGGCCGGCAGCGCCGACGGCCGCTATCTGCTCGGCCCGCTGGAGGTCGAGGTCAGCGAGGGCGTGGCCCGGCTGGTGGAGGGCGGCTCGATCGCGGGCTCCACGCTCACCCTGGACCGGGCGTTCCGGCGCGCGGTGACGGTCGACAAGCTGCCGGTGGAGGACGTGGTGACCGCGCTGTCGGCCAACCCGGCGCGCCTGCTCGGCCTGGACGACCGGATCGGCTCGCTGGAGCCCGGCAAGGACGCGGACCTGGTCCTGCTGGACGCGGACTTCGCGCTCAAGGGCGTGATGCGGCGGGGTGAATGGGTGGTAGCGCCCCAACTGCCCTGATCCGTAACCCCGTCGAAGAGACGGTGACCGGTCCGCGCACTGGGCCGGTGGCCGTCTCTTTGGCATGATCGAGGCCCCGGACACCCAAGACACCGCAGGGACTTCGAGGGAGGTCGGCCCGGGTGATCCTCACGGTCACACTGAACACCGCTCTCGACATCACCTACCGCGTACGGTCGCTGCGGCCGCACGCCGCCCACCGCGTCTCGCAGGTCGCCGAACGCCCCGGCGGCAAGGGCGTGAACGTGGCCCGGGTGCTGGCCGCGCTCGGCCACGAGGTGACGGTCACCGGCTTCGCGGGCGGCCACACCGGCACGGTCCTGCGCTCGATGCTGGCGCAGGCGCCGGTGGCACCTGTGGCGCCGGAGCAAGGGGGCGCGGGGGCGCCCGGTGCCCTGGTCGACGCGCTGGTGCCGGTCTCCGGGGCGACCCGGCGCACCGTCGCGGTGGTGGACGAACGCACCGGTGACACCACCCAGCTGAACGAGCCGGGCCCGCAGATCTCCCCGGCCGAGTGGGCGGCCTTCCTCGGCCGGTACCAGGAGCTGCTGCCGGGCGCCTCGGCGGTGGCGCTGTGCGGGAGTCTGCCGCCGGGGGTGCCGGTGGGGGCGTACGCGGGCCTGGTCCGCGCGGCCCGCTCCGCCGGGGTGCCGGTGCTGCTGGACACCAGCGGGGAGGCGCTGCGCCGCGGGGTCGCCGCCCGGCCGGACGTCATCAAGCCGAACGCCGGGGAACTCGCCGAACTCACCGGCTCCCACGAGCCGTTGCGCGCCACCCAGGACGCCCGTCGGCGCGGGGCCCACGCGGTGGTCGCCTCCCTCGGCGCGGAGGGCCTGCTCGCCGTCACCCCGGAGGGCCACTGGCGCGCCGCCCCGCCCGCCCCCGTCCGCGGCAACCCCACGGGCGCGGGCGACTCGGCGGTGGCGGGCCTGCTCTCCGGCCTGGTGGAGCACCTCCCCTGGCCGGACCGCCTGGCCCGCGCGGCGGCCCTGTCGGCGGCGACGGTACGGGCCCCGGCGGCGGGCGAGTTCGACCGCCCCGCGTACACCGAACTCCTCGGCCGGGTCCGGGTCACGGGAGCGGCCAGCGCGGCTTAGGGCCCGTCCGGGCCTAGCTGGTGACGCGGCCCTTCTTGATCCACATCTGGTCCAGCAGGACGTCGCACTTGTCGCCGGGCTGGCAGGAGATCGAGATGGTGTTGCGGCCCTTGTCGAGGGTGGGCCACACGTAGGAGTGCGTCCAGCCGTCGGCGAAGTCGTCGGCGCTGCGCCAGTTGCGGAACCCGATCTTGCTGCCGAACTCCTTGCCGTTGACGGACACCGTCATCGACTGGTCCGCGGTCACGCTGTACTGCGTGAAGATGGTGTACGCGCCCGCCTCGGGGATGTTGTCGACCGTCCAGGTCACCGACGCGCCCGCCGTGTTCAGGCCGCCCACGTAGGTGCCGCCGGCCGCCCGCGCGCCCTTGACGTCCGTGGCCGGGGCCGCGCCGCCGGACAGTTGGACCGAGCCGCTCGCGGCGTCGGTCTTCGGCAGTTCCCCGGCCGTGGGCGAGCTGCTGCCCGACGGGCTCGGGGACTGGCTCTGGGACTGGGTCGGGGCCGGGGTGGCCTGGTTGCCGGCCTTGTCGTCGTCGGTGTTGTCGTTGATCATCGCGACGCCGATGCCTATGACGACCGCGGCGACCACGGCTATCGCACCGATCAGCAGGCCCTTGGTGTTCGGCCCGCGGCGGCCCGGCGCGGGCGGCGCGGACCGGCGGCCGGCCGGGGGCGCGCCGCCCGGCAGCGTCTCCGGGGCCTGGTAGTGGGCGTTCGGCTGGCCGTAGGCACCCTGCTGCGGAACGCCCTGGCCGTACGTGCCCTGCGGCGGCTGGCCGTGGGGCCCCGGCTGCTGGCCGTACCGGCGCTCCCCGACCGTGCGCACCCTGCTGACCGAGTTCGGGTAGCCGTAACCGCCGGACGGCGGCTGGGCTCCCCGGGCCTGGCCGTCTGCGTACAGGTAGCCGAACGGGTCGTCGTCCTCGGGCGTGCTCGCGCCGTTGTCGCCGGGCGTCATCCCTTGGTACTCCTCAACAGGTGCGGGCGGATGGGTACGGGTTGGAATGGCGAGCCTACCCGCTCTCCGTCCCCCAAACGGGTGACTGGTAGGGCGTCAACCCGCTGACCTGCGGTTCAGCCGGCTCGGCGATGTTGTTTGGGACGAGATCGTTTCTCTACGTACATGCGCTCGTCGGCGGACTTCAGCACCTCGTCCGCCGTCATGCCGCAGTGCGCCCACCCGATGCCGAAGCTCGCGCCCACCCGGACGGACCGGCCCTCGGCCCGGATCGGCTGGATGATCTCGTTGCGCAGCCGTACGGCGAGGTCCTGCGCGTCGGCCCGGCCGAGGCCGTCGGCGAGGATCACGAACTCGTCGCCGCCGAGCCGGGCCACCGTGTCGCCGTCCCGGACGCCGTTGCTCAGCCGCCGGGCGACCTCGATGAGGACCGCGTCACCCGCGTTGTGCCCGAACCGGTCGTTGATCGACTTGAAGCCGTCGAGGTCGCAGAAGAGGACCGCGAGGCCCTTGGCGCCGTCGTCGCGGCCGTCCTCGGGCGCCACGGTGTGCACATGGTGGTCGTAGGCGTCGTACGCCTCGGCGCCCGGCGCGAAGTCGAAGCCGTGGCCGGCCGGGATGTCGTAGGCGGGGTGGCCGTAGGCCGCGTCCAGGGAGTCCGGGGCACCGGCGTGGGCGGGGCGCCGGCACAGCCGGGCCGCGAGGCGCGCGCGCAGCTCGGCGGAGTTCGGCAGGCCGGTCAGCGAGTCGTGGGAGGCGCGGTGCGCGAGCTGGAGTTCGCGCCGCTTGCGCTCCTCTATGTCCTCCACGTGGGTGAGCAGGAAGCGCGGCCCGTCGGCGGCGTCCGCGACCACGCTGTTGCGCAGCGACACCCACACGTAGCTGCCGTCGCGGCGGCCCAGGCGGAGTTCGGCGCGCCCGCCCTCCGCGGAGGTGCGCAGCAGGGTGCCGATGTCCTCGGGGTGGACGAGGTCCGCGAAGGAGTAGCGGCGCATCGCGGAGGCGGGGCGGCCCAGCAGCCGGCACAGCGCGTCGTTGGTGCGCAGTATGCGGCCGTGCTGGTCCCCGCCCATCTCGGCGATGGCCATGCCCGAGGGGGCGTATTCGAACGCCTGGCGGAAGGATTCCTCGCTGGCGCGCAGGGCCTGCTGCTCGCGCTCCAGGCGGACCAGGGCGCGCTGCATGTTGGAGCGCAGGCGGGCGTTGCTGATCGCGATGGCGGCCTGGAAGGCGTACATCTGGAGGGCCTCGCGGCCCCAGGCGCCGGGGCGGCGGCCGTTGCGCGGCCGGTCGACGGATATGACGCCGAGCAGTTCGCCGGAGGAGCCGCCCTGCGCGCCGGGCGTGTACATGGGCGCGAAGAGCCGGTCGGAGGGGTGCCACTCGTCCTCGAAGCGCGGCTCGGGACCGTCGGTGTACCACTGGGGGACGTCGTCGTCGTCCAGGACCCAGCCCTCGGTGTGCGGTATGAAGATCAGGTCGCCCCAGCGTTCGCCCATGGTCAGCCGCCGCTCCCAGGACGCCCGGGAGCCGACCCGGCCGGTGATCAGGGCCTCGGCGGCGGGGTTGCCGGAGAAGGCGGCGACGACCAGGTCACCGTCGGGGCGGACGAGGTTGACGGCCGCCATCTCGTAGCCGAGGGCGCTGACGGCGCCGTCGGCGACGGTCTGCAGTGTGTCCGCCAGGCTTCGTGCCGTGTTGATGTCGGCCATGACCTGGTGCAGCTGTCGCAGGGACGCAAGACGGACATACGGCTCCGACTCGGTCTCCATGCTCGCCCTCCCCCCGAGACCTCGCAGCGAATCAAGGGTTGCCTTCGGCGCTTCTCCCGCGTTGTCAGCGGTGGCTCTTGGTCATGCTGTACGCGGTTGTCCTTGCGGCTCCCCGCCACTGAATCACAGCGCGCTGCCCACTCGGTACACAGGGTCAACAATTCTCGCCTCTTGTGACTCAAGTCACAAGGAAACGTGAACAATTGAGTGCTCTTTCTCCGTTTGCCCCGTGCTCCCGGAGACATACTGTGCGCGCTCGTTCACCGCACGCACGCGACGAACACGCCACTGGTCCCCGGGACCTAGGTCCCGGCTCGGGCCAGGGCCCGATGCCCGCCGCGCCGGGCGAAGACTAGCGTTTCCGGCGTGCTGAAGACTCCCTCCCCCACCACCCCCCTGGCTTCCGGGCATGCTGAGGGGGTGAGCAACGACGAGTTCCGGGCCGCGATGTCCCGGCTGGCCGCGGGCGTGGTCCTGGTCACCGCGCAGGAACCGCCGCTGGACCCGGACGACCCCCAGGCACCGGGGACGGAGGACGTCGGCATGACCGCCACCGCGTTCCTGTCGGTCTCCCTCGATCCCCCGCTGGTGCTGGTCAGCCTGCGCGAGGGCGCCCGCATGGACGACCTGCTCGCCGAACAGCCGCTGTGGGCGGTGTCGGTCCTCGCCGAGAGTCAGCGGCACATCGCGGGCCGCTTCGCCATGAAGGGCCGCATCAGCGACCGGCTCCTCTTCGAGGACATCCCCTACAGCCGCGGCGAGGTCACCGGCGCCCCGCTGGTCGGGGGCGCGCTGGCCACCCTGGAGTGCCGCACCGAGCAGCGGGTGGCCGCCGGGGACCACACCCTGGTCGTCGGCCGCGTCCTCACCGCGCGCGTGCCCAGCGCCGAGGGCGGCCCGCTGCTGTACTTCCGCGGCCGCTACCGGCAGGTGGGCTGAGCCGGGAAAATCCGTGGCCACGGCGGGGCCGGCGGGCCTACGGTGCGCCGGTGACACCTCGCCTGGAAGTGGTGACCCCACAAAACTTCGAGACCGCGGTCGCCCTGCGCGTCCGCCCCGACCAGGAACACGCCGTCGCACCGGTGGTGCGCTCGCTCGCCGAGGCGTACGTCCACCCGGACGGCGTCGCCTGGCCCCGGCTGATCACCGACGAGGGCCGGGCGGTCGGCTTCGTGATGGCCTTCTTCGACATCGACTGGCACGGTGACGGCAGCCTGTACCGCTCCGGGCTGTGGCGGCTGAACATCGCGGCCGGCGAACAGGGCCGGGGCTACGGCCGGTTCGCCGTGGACGCGGTGGCCACCGAGATCCGCCGCCGCGGCGGCACCCGCCTGTACGCCGACTGGCACCCCGGCCCGCACGGCCCCGGCGCCTTCTACGCCCGCCTGGGCTTCCGCCCGACCGGCGAGACCGACGGGGACCAGGTGGTGGGGGTACTGGAGCTGTGAACGGGACGGAAGCGGCGGCAGCCGGACCCGCTGCCCCCAGACGCGGCCCGACCGACCCCGCTATCCCCAGTCGCGACCCGTCCGCCCCCGCTTCGTCTCCGCGCGCTGCTTCTTCTCGCGCAGCCGGCGTTCGTTGATGCCCCGCGGGACACGGGTGGGCTTGCGGGGCTTGGGCGGGGGCGCGGTGGCCTCCGCGAGGAGCGCGGCGAGGCGTACGGCCGCGGCCTCCCGGTTGCGCCACTGCGAGCGGTGCTCGGAGGCCCGTACGGTCACCACCCCGTCCACAAGGCGGCCGGCCAGCCGGTGCAGCGCCCGCTCCTTCCACACGGGCGGGAGCGCCTCGGTGCGGGCGAGGTCGAAGCGCAGCTCCACCTGGGAGTCACTGGTGTTGACGTGCTGTCCGCCGGGCCCGGACGACCTGGAGAAACGCCACATCAGCTCGGCCTCGGGCAGCGAGACCGAACCACGGATGAAATAGGGCCCGGACATGCCCTCCATGTTCCCGGCCCGCCCCGGCGTACGTCACCTGGATTTCCGGCCCCGGTCCGCCCCGCCGGGAACGCCCTGCTCCGGGCTCGGTAAAAAAGGTAAAGCCTTCCGGAACCCACGGGGCCCTCCGCGTCGTTGTCCCGGGTGACGGTAGCTTCGTCCGCATAGCTCCGTCGGCACAGATGTGCGCAGATACGCACGGGTATCCAAGGAAGGGACTCCCAACATGGCTGTAAGCCTGTCCAAGGGTGGCAACGTCTCGCTCACCAAGGAGGCTCCGGGCCTGACCGCCGTCACCGTGGGCCTCGGCTGGGACGTCCGCACCACCACCGGCACGGACTTCGACCTGGACGCCTCCGCCATCGCGGTGAACACGCAGGGCAAGGTCTACTCGGACGCCCACTTCGTGTTCTTCAACAACAAGCAGACCCCGGACAACTCGATCGTCCACACGGGTGACAACCGCACGGGCGAGGGCGCCGGCGACGACGAGGCGATCAACGTCAACCTGGCCGCGCTCCCGGCCGACGTCGAGAAGATCGTCTTCCCGGTGTCCATCTACGACGCCGAGAACCGCAGCCAGAACTTCGGCCAGGTCCGCAACGCCTACATCCGCATCGTCAACCAGGCCGGCGGCGCCGAGATCGCGCGCTACGACCTGTCCGAGGACGCGGCCACCGAGACGGCCATGATCTTCGGCGAGCTGTACCGCAACGGCGCGGAGTGGAAGTTCCGCGCGGTCGGCCAGGGCTACGCCTCGGGCCTGGTCGGCATCGCCCAGGACTTCGGCGTCAACGTGTGACAGCAGGCTCCGGCCTGTGACAGCGGGACGCTGACCTGCTGAAACACCCGAAGACCCCCCAAGCCGCCTTTGGGGGGTCTTCTTCATGGGCGGACGAGACCGCCGTCGGGGTACCCGCCTGCCGTTTGCGCCGGCGCTTCGGGGTCCATGTGATCCCACTCGCACTTCCCGGGATGGCCTTTGTAGATCGTGCAGGACGATCCCAGGGGCGTTCTGGTCCTCAGGCAGACCTCCGCATCGACGACCCACTGCATGTCCGGGTCGTCGGACCAGCACAGGTACACATCCCTTTCGAGCTCCGAGCCGCTTCGCAGCCACGTGGCGTGGAACTCGTGCTCCTCTTCTCCCAGCACGCACCGGAGGTCGTCCAGGAACGCCCAGTCGACTTCACCGTGGTCGGCGCAGGGCAGTCGTTGAGCCCACCGGAAGGTGTGGTCCTTGATTTCGCGGGTGCTGGTGCAGCGGAAGGTCATCCCCGGACCACCCTCGCCTGCACACCGGCCTCGATGGTGAGCGCCAGTTCCTCGGCCGCCTCGGTCCCGATGCACTGGACGGCAAGGAAGCCGCCCGCGGGGTCGATCAGCACGTCCACGATGGCGCCGGCCGCCATGATGGCCTTCTCCAGGTGGGCCCGTGCCCTGACTGTCCTAGGCGGGTGTTCCATTGATCGCCTCCTCCGGGTGCCGCTCGCGGAGGGTCAGCCCGTCCTTGAGGAGGTCGAGGAGGTCGCGGGCCTGCATCACGTTGCAGTCACCGAGCCGGACCACCCAGCGGCGGTTCTCGGCGGGTGACAGCCGGGTGTGGAACTGCGGAAGCCGGATACCGGCCTGCGCCAGCACCGCGTCCAGGGCGAAGGTGATCTCCCCGACCTCCAGCGTCTGCCGGATTCCGAGCGCGGGGATGCCTTCGTCGGTGGGCCTCTGCGGACCCATCTCGCCGTCAACCAGAGCCGGTTCGTTCAGTCTTTCGGGCACGAATGTTCCTCTCCGTAGCACTGCGACTACCGGACGGGTTCAGCATGGGACCACGCCTGGGAACCGTTCAACGTGTTGGCAAGGAACGGAAGGTTGGTGAACGACTGTTGAACCGCAAGGAGTTGAACCCCGACGCGTCGCCGCAAGCGGCGTACGGAGCACGTCTGCGCAGCCTGCGGGAAGCCCGCGGCTGGACGCAGGAGGACCTGGCTACCCTGACGGAATATTCCAGCGTGCATATTTCGGCCGTGGAAACTGGTCGGAAGCCTCCGACCCTTCGCTTTTCGCGTAGCGCGGACAGAGCATTCGGCCTCACGGGGAGCGCGGACTCGTTCGAGCGCGAGTACCGGCAGATCCGGCACGGCAACCTGCTGGAAGGCTTCCCCGAGTTCGTCAAGCACGAGGGCAGGGCAGCGGAAATCCGGCTGTACGAGATCGGGATCATCCCCGGCCTGCTCCAGACACCGGAGTACGCGCGCGTCCTGGCGGACAGTGCCGTGCACCGAGGGACCATCACGCCCGAACAAGCGGAGGAACGAGTCTCGTTCCTGGCGGAACGGCAGGCGGCCCTGGAGCACCCCCGCCTCCCCACGATGCTGGTGGTGATGGATGAGAGCTGCATCCGCAGACAGGTCGGCGGCCCGAAGATCATGAGGGCCCAGCTCGACCGGTTGATGCAGTTCGCCGAGCTGCCGAACACCGTGCTCCAGATCGCCCCCTTCGACATGGGGGAGCGTCGCCCGTTCGACCTGCCCATGACCTTACTGACGATGCCGGACCTGTCCGTGATCGCGTACGCGGAATCCCAGACTCGAGGCCACCTGGAGCGCGAAACGGCAGCCGTATTACCGCTGTTGGCGGGCTACCATCAGTTGCAGGCAGATGCTCTGCCCCAGGCTGCATCGGTGGCCGTGATCAAAGAGGCATGAAAGGGCACCCCGTGACGACCGAGTCCCCCCGCTGGTTCAAGTCCTCCTACAGCAACAACGGCGGCCAGTGCATCGAGGTCGCCACCAACCTCGCCTCCACCCACGACGTCGTCCCCGTACGCGACTCCAAGAACACCGACGGCGCCGTACTGAACTTCGCCGCCGACACCTGGTCCTCCTTCATCGCGTACGCCGCCGGCCAGAGCGTCTGAAAGCACGCTCGCGACCGCCTCCTCCTTCCGCTGTAGTAGGGGGAGGCGCGCTCTCCACCGAAGCGGCATGAAAGGGCACCCCATGACGTCCGAGGCCCCCCGCTGGTTCAAGTCCTCCTACAGCGGCAACGGCGGTCAGTGCATCGAGGTCGCCACCAACCTCGCCGCCACTCACAACACGGTCCCCGTCCGCGACTCCAAGAACACCGACGGCGCCGTACTGAACTTCACCACCCGCACCTGGTCCTCCTTCATCGCGTACGCCGCCGACCAGAGCGTCTGAATACACCCGCCTGGCCCGCATGTCGCGTCGGACGGGCCGAACGTGTGCGGGCCGTCCGCGTGACAGCGGTCCGGTCCGGGAATGTCGTCCCCGCCGCGCCGGTCCCCGCGGCGAAGCCTGTGGGACATGCATTTCATCGGAAACCGTGTGGCGGCTCTCCGGCCCAGACTGGGCCGGGCCGGGCTGGCCTGCGCACTCGTGGCGGGAATGGCCCCCGCCCTGCTCCTCGGCGTGGGAGCCGGCCAGGCCCAGGCCGCCCCGCTGCCGGGCGGGCTCGGCCCCTGCGTCCCCGGGGACTGCCCGGACCCCTTCCCGGGCATCAACAACGGCCCCTTCGCCGGCCGGGACAACGGCATCAACATCTTCGTCGGCGACGACTTCCTCGTCCGGGGCAGGGCCGCGGAGGCGGAGGGCCGGGTCGTCGTCCTGGACGACTTCGACATGGCCAAGGACACCGGCGGCAGCGCCGTCTACGACATCGGGATCGCCGGGGTCGGCTCGCGGGTGCCACCGCCCGACGGCGCGGACTTCCTGACCACCGGCGACGACATCACCGTCGCCCCCGGCCAGCGGCTGCTCGCCGAGGGCGGGGTCGTCCGGTACGGCGGCACGGTGACCGGCACGGTGGTGGGGACCCTCGTCCACGACCCGGACGCCGCGGAGCCGTACCTGCCGCTGCGCGACCAGCTGACCGCCGCGAGCCAGTGCTACGCCCGTGTGGACGGGTCGCCCCGCCCGGCCACCGGTACGGCGGTGAACCAGGGCTACCAGACGCTGTTCACGGGTGACGGCACCTCCGCGCTCCAGGTGTTCAACGTCGACTTCGACCTCACCGGACCCGGTGGAGGCCAGCAGGGCATCGCCTTCGCGAACATCCCGGACAACGCGACCATCCTGGTCAACATCGTCGGCGACAACCGGATCATCAACACCTACAGCGGCGGCATCGACGACGCGACCGACCCGCTGAACGCCTACCGCGAACGCCTGCTGTGGAACTTCCCGGACGCCACCACGGTGGACCTGATCGGCACGGGCCAGTTCCAGGGCAGTGTGCTGGTCGGCCAGCAGGCGTCCATGACCACGGTGTCGCTGCCCGGTATGAACGGCCGCTTCCTCACCACCGGTTCGCTCACCCACACCAGCCCGCAGACGGGCGTCGAGTTCCACGCGTACCCGTTCGACGGCGACCTGCCGGACTGCGGCGACGAGCCGCAGCCGGTCACCGGCGAGGTCCGCGTCGTCAAGACCGACGCCCAGACCGGGGAGACGCTCGCGGGCGCGGAATTCGAGCTGTGGGAGGAGACCAACGGCACGCCCGGGCTCCAGACCGCCGGCGCCGACCCCGACACCCAGGTCGGTGACACCTGCACCACCGGCACGGACGGCCTCTGCGCGCGGACGGTGGAGACCGGCACGTACTACTGGCGCGAGACGGCGGCCCCCGAGGGCTACGACCTGCCGAGCCCGAACGTCTTCGGCCCCCTGACCCTCACCGAGGCCAACGCCGAGGACGGCGTCCAGACCACCGCCGAGAACACCCCCACCGGCGAACCTCAGCCCGTCACCGGCGAAGTCAGCGTCGTCAAGACCGACGCCGACACCGGTGATCCCCTCGAGGGCGCCAAGTTCGAGCTGTGGGAGGAGACCAACGGGACACCCGGGCTCCAGACCGCCGGCGCCGACCCCGACAGCCAGGTCGGCGGGGTGTGCACCACCGACGCGGACGGCCTGTGCGTACGGACGGTGGAGACCGGCACGTACTACTGGCGCGAGACCGCGGCCCCCGACGGCTACGACCTCCCCGACCCGAACGTCTTCGGCCCCCTGACCCTCACCGAGGCCAACGCAGAGGACGGCGTCCGGACCACCGCCGAGAACACCCCCACCGAGGAACCCCAGCCCGTCACCGGCGAGGTCCACGTCGACAAGACCGACGCCGACACCGGAGCACCGCTGGAGGGCGCGGAATTCGAGCTGTGGGAGGAGACCAACGGCACTCCCGGGCTCCAGACCGCCGGCGCCGACCCCGACACCCAGGTCGGCGGCACCTGCACCACCGGCACGGACGGCGTGTGCGCGCGGACGGTCTCACCGGGCACCTACTACTGGCGTGAGACGGCGGCCCCCGAGGGCTATGACCTGCCGAGCCCGAACGTCTTCGGCCCCCTGGTCCTGACCGAGGCCAACGCGGAGGACGGCGTCCGGGTCACCGCGGAGAACACCCGCACCGACGAACCCCAGCCCGTCACCGGCGAAGTCAGCGTCGAAAAGACCGACGCCCAGACCGGCGACCCCCTCGCCGGCGCCGTCTTCCAGCTCTGGCGGGAAACCAACGGCACACCCGGCCTCCAGACCACCGGCACCAACCCCGACACCCAGGTCGGCGGCACCTGCACCACCGGCACAGCCGGCCTCTGCACCCGCACCGTCGCACCCGGCACCTACTACTGGCGCGAAACCGCGGCCCCCAACGGCTACGACCTCCCCAACCCCAACGTCTTCGGCCCCCTGACCCTCACCGAGGCCAACGCCGACGACGGCGTACAGATCACCGCGGAGAACACCCGCACCGACGAACCCCAGCCCGTCACCGGCGAAGTCAGCGTCGAAAAGACCGACGCCCAGACCGGCGACCCCCTCGCCGGCGCCGTCTTCCAGCTGTGGCGCGAGACCAACGGCACACCCGGCCTCCAGACCACCGGCACCAACCCCGACACCCAGGTCGGCGGCACCTGCACCACCGGCACAGCCGGCCTCTGCACCCGCACCGTCGCACCCGGCACCTACTACTGGCGCGAAACCGCGGCCCCCAACGGCTACGACCTCCCCAACCCCAACGTCTTCGGCCCCCTGGTCCTGACCGAGGCCAACGCCGACGACGGCGTACGGATCACCGCGGAGAACACCCGCACCGAGGAGCCGGACACGGACGGCACCCTCAAGGTCAAGAAGACCGACGCCAAGAACGGCAAGCCCCTCGCGGGCGCGGTCTTCGAACTGTGGAAGGAGACCAACGCGGTGGCCGGGCTGCAGACCTCCGGCACGCATCCCGACACCCGCATCGGCCAGAGCTGCTCCACCGACGCCCGGGGCGACTGCACCTTCGACGACCTCCCGCTCGGCGAGTACTACGTGCGCGAGGTCGCCGTGCCCGAGGGCTACGAGCTGCCTGACAACCCGGTCAGCGGTCCGCACGAGCTGACCGAGGACAACGCCGAGGACGGCATCGTCGTCCGGCTCAGCAACAGGCCCTGCAAGTCCGGCGACCACGGCTACGGCGACGGCTCCGGACACTCCGGTGGCTACGGCGACTCCGGCACAGGCTGCGGAGCCCCGGACGGCTACGGCGACTCCGGCAAGGAGTACGGAGACAAGTAGCGGCGTGTTCCGACGCGCCCCCTCCGGATGCCGTGCGCCGGAGGGGGCGCTCTCCTGTCCGGCCCCCTACGACACCCGCGGGAAGCGGGCCTGGAGGGTCCAGATCACCGGGTTCTCCGCCAGGTCCTCGTGCATGTCGGTGAGGTCCGCCAGCAGGTCGTGCAGGAAGTCCCGGGCCTCCCGGCGCAGTTCGGCGTGGGAGAAGGAGAGCGGGGACTCCTCGGCCGGGGTCCAGTCGGAGGTGATGTCGACCCAGCCGAAGCGGCGCTCGAACAGCATCCGGTCGGTGGACTCGGTGAAGTCCAGCTCGGCCCGCTGCGGCCGGGCGGCCCGGGAGCCCATCGGGTCCCGGTCCAGCAGCTCGACGATGTCGCACAGCGCCCACGCGAAGTCGAGCACCGGCACCCATCCCCAGGCTGTGGACAGCTCCCGGTCGGTCTCGGTGTCCGCGAGATAGACGTCCCCGCAGAACAGGTCGTGCCGCAGCGCGTGCGCGTCCGCGCGCCGGTAGTCGGTCTGCGGCGGATCCGGGAACCGGTTGGAGAGGGCATAGCCGATGTCGAGCACGGGGAGATGGTGTCACGCCGGTCCGCCCGGAACCGCTGTCGGCCCTCCCGGACACCCCCACGCCCACCCGGGACCACCCGCCGTACACCCCACGGCCCCGCTCCACCGGGCCCGTACAAAGGGAAGGCAAAGAACATCACGTGCCGTTCCTGGCCGACACAGCGCTGAGCCAGGATTGAGGCGCACAAGGGCCGACCGTCCCGCCCGGCGGGGCAGTTGCCTCACCGTTCGGGACGAACCCCGGCTCACGCAGCGCGCCCGACCCCTCAGGGAGATGTCACATCGTGCCCACCGCCAGGAAGACCACCCGGAACCTGTTGGCCGTAGCGTTACTGACCGCGGGCCTCGCCGTCGCGACTCCGGTGAACGCCGCGCACGCCATGAACCAGACGCCTTGCACCAGTGACGACTTGTTGCACATCTGGGGCCACTACAGCCGTCCGATCATCGTCGGCCCCAACGGGCCCTTCGAATACTGCGCCGCCAACGCGGGAACCATGAGTCTCGGAGCCGGCGCCTGGGTGGACAAGATCTCCACCGGGAACAACGACATCCAGATGAACGACGCCAACGGCTCCACCGTCAAGATCAGCCGCTGGAACATCGTGACCTACCCCACCCGGCCGCCGAACATCACGTCCATTCAGATCTTCTGAGGCGCCGACACGCCGACACGTTCAGCGGCGGCACGCCCCCACCCGCCGTACGCCCCACCGTCGTACCCCCCGCCCGCCTAAGATCACTGACATGTCCAGATCGGTACGCCTTGTCCCGGCCGTCGCGGCGCTGCTGGCCCTCGCCCTGACCGGCACCGCGTGCGACGCCGGGGTCCGGGGCGCCCCGGGCGGCTCCGGCGTGGGCGACCCGTATTTCCCGAAGGCCGGCAACGGCGGCTACGACGTCGGGCACTACAGCCTCGCCCTGGACTACACCCCGGCCACCCGCCGGCTCACCGGCACCGCGATCATCACGGCACGGGCCACCCGGGACCTCTCCGCGTTCGACCTCGACCTCGCCGGACTGCACGTCGACTCGGTCCGCGTGGAGGGCGAGCAGGCCCGCTGGAACCGCACCGGGCAGGAACTCACCGTCCGCCCGCACACCGACCTCAGCAAGGGCGAGACCTTCCGCACGACCGTCCGCTACTCGGGCACCCCGCGCACCCTCACCGACCCCGACGGCTCGAAGGAGGGCTGGCTGCCCACCGCCGACGGCGCCCTGGCCCTCGGCGAACCCGTCGGCTCGATGGCCTGGTTCCCCGGCAACCACCACCCTTCCGACAAGGCGACCTACGACATCGCGGTCACCGTCCCCCAGGGCCTCAAGGCCGTCTCGGTCGGCGAGCAGGTGGACCAGACCACGAAGGGCGGCCGCACGACCTACCGCTGGCAGTCGGCCCAGCCCATGGCGAGCTACCTCGCCACCGTCGCCATCGGCCGCTACGAGATCACCCGCACCACCGGCCCGCACGGCCTGCCGGTCGTCACAGCCGTCGACCCCGGCCAGACAGCGGCGAGCGCCGACGTGCTCGCGAAGATCCCGGAGATCCTGGACTGGGCGGAGTACAACTTCGGCCCGTACCCCTTCTCCTCCGCCGGCGCGATCGTGGCCCGCCCGGGTGATGCCGGTTACGCCCTGGAGACCCAGACCCGCCCCGTCTTCCCCGGCCCGCCCGACGTCTCCACCCTGGTGCACGAGCTTGTCCACCAGTGGTACGGCGACTCGGTCGGCCCGGCGTCCTGGCGGGACATGTGGCTCAACGAGGGCTTCGCGACCTACGCGGAGTGGCTCTACGACGAGGACCACGACGGGCCCACCGCCCAGGAGACCTTCACCAGCCTCTACGAGGACGGCCCCGACGACATCTGGGCCTTCCCGCCGGCCAGGCCCACGAGCGCCGAGCGGATCTCCGACGCCCCCGTCTACCAGCGCGGCGCGATGATCATCCACAAGATCCGCCGGACCGTCGGCGACGACGCCTTCTACGACATCGTCCAGGGCTGGGCCGCCGCCCACCGCCACGGCACCGCCGACACCGCCGACTTCGTCCGCTACGTGGAGAAGAAGGCCCCGGGGAAGGACTTCCGCACCCTCTGGAAGGACTGGCTGTACGGGGACGGCAAGCCCGACCACGCCTGAGCCCGGCACCCGCGCCTACCGCCGGACCCACCACCGACCGGCCTGCCCCCGGCCCCGCCGCCGCGGCTCAGTCCGTCACCCGTATGCCCAGCTCCGCCGCCAGCAGCGGGGCCAGGTCCAGCAGCTGGCCCGTCCCGATCACCGCGCCGGACAGGCGGTCCAGGCCCCGGGCGATCTCCAGCGGCGCGGCGCCGCGCAGATCGACGTCCGCCAGCGTCGCGTTGCCGAAGTCAGCCCCCTTCAGGGCGCAGTCGGTGAACTCCACCCGCTCCAGCCGCGCCCCCGCGAAGTCCGGCTCGACCAGCACGCAGGACTCGAACACGACGTCCTTCAGCCGGGCCTCGCGCAGATTCAGGAAGTCGATCTTCCCGCCCCGGACCACGACCCGCTCCAGCACCGCCCCGTGCATCTGGGTGCCGCCCAACCGCGCGTCGACCAGCTCGACATCGCGGAACGTGGCCTCCGCGAACCCGGTGCCGACCCCGCGCAGGCCGGTCAGGACCGAGTCCAGCACCCGGGCTCTGCCCAGCGCCGTCTCGTCCAGCGCGCAGCCCGTCAGCGCGCAGTCCATGAACCGGGCGCCCCGCGCGTCCTGCCCGGCCAGGTCCAGGTCCCGGAACTCCAGCCCGTCGTAGTCCCCGTCCGGCTCCAGGGCGCCGCCGTCCCAGGGGTCCAGGGCCGGCAGTCGCGGCTCCGGCCGCCGCGCGCCCCGTACCGCCGCCCGGCCCCCGGGCCGGCCCTCCGTCGCTCGCCTCACCATGCACCCATGCTGCACCTTGCCACTGACAATCCGCCTGACCTGCGAAATCTCCGGGATGTCACACGCGGAGGGGCACCGGACGTCGTATCCCCGGAGGAGACGGACCGACCTCAGGAGACTCCATGCGTCACATCACCGTCATCGGCGGCGGCTTCGCCGGGCTCACCGCCGCGATCACCGCCGCCGAGGCCGGGGCCAAGGTCACCGTGTACGAGGCCCACCGCACCCTGGGCGGGCGGGCCCGGACGGCACCAGGGCCGTACCGCACCAACGAGGGGCCGCACGCGGTCTACTCCGGCGGCCCGCACTGGACCTGGCTGCGGCAGCGGGACCTGCTCGGCCCGCTCGCCCCGCTGCCGCCCCTGGAGGCCGCCCGGCTGCGGCTGCGCCACCACGGCGTGCTGCGCCGCACCCCGCCCTTCGCCATGCTCAAGCTCCTGCGGCCCCGGCTCGGCCCGGCCCCCGTCGACACCGACTTCCTGAGCTGGGCGACCGGGATCGCCGGCGAGGAGGGCGCCCGCGCGGCGGCCCATTACGCGGCCGTGGCCCTCTTCCACCACTCCCCGGGCAGCCTGTCCGCCGCCTTCGTGCAGGAGCGGCTGCGCCGGGCCGCCAAGCTGCCGCCGGAGGCGCACTATCCGCGCGGCGGCTGGGGCGCGGTGATCGACCGGATGGCCGCGCGGGCGTGGAACATGGGCGTGCGGATCGAGACGGGGGCCCGTGTGGACACCCTGCCCGAGCACACTCCGGTCGTCGTCGCCACCGCCCTGCCCGCCGCCCGGCGGCTGCTCCACGACGACTCGCTGACCTGGCCGGGCGGCCGTACCGTCCTCGTCGACCTCGCCGTACGCACCCGGCGCGGGGACGCCTTCGTCGTCTCCGACCTGGACGCGCCGGGCTGGATCGAGCGGTTCACCGCGCAGGACCCGTCCCTCGCCCCGGCCGGGGAGCAGCTGGTCCAGGGTCAGTTCCCGGTCGGGCCGGACGAGTCGCGGGCCGTCGGTGTGGCTCGCGCCGAGCACCTGCTCGACCTGGGGTTCCCGGGCTGGCGTGAGCGGTTGACCTGGCGGCGGGAGGCCGTGGCGGACGGCCGTACCGGGGCCGTGGACCTGCCGGGCCGCAGCTGGCGGGACCGGCCGGCCGTGGACCGCGGCGACGGGGTGTACCTCGTGGGCGACCAGGTGGCGGCCCCGGGCGTGCTCGCGGAGGTGTCCTTCACCAGCGCGGTCACCGCCGTGTCACTGATCCTGGGCCGCCCCGCCCTCGGCCGTATGCGGGCCTGACCCACGGGCCGAAGCCACCGGGCCGAAGCCGCCAGGAGCCGCCGGACGCAAGGAGCGTCACCGGTCTCGTCACCGTCGTCCGCGCCGCACCCCGGCGGTCCGCCGGCGACCCGGTCACCGGCCCGGGTCAGTGGCGGCCCGCCACCCGGTCCGCCAGGCGGGCCAGCCGTGAGGACCGGGTGTCCGGGTAGCGGCGTTCGCGCCGGTCGGCCGCGCGGTAGGTGGCGTACATGCCCTGCACGCCCAGCCAGCGGAAAGGTTCCGGCTCCCACTTGCGGACCCGGTGGCCCACCCACGGCAGCTCCGTCAGCTCGGTCCGCCCGCCCTGGCCGGAGTCCTGCCGGACCAGGTCGCGCAGGGTGCGGGCGGCCAGGTTGGCGGTAGCGACGCCGGAGCCGACGTAGCCGCCCGCCCAGCCGAGCCCGGTCGAGCGGTCCAGCGTCACGGTGGCGCACCAGTCGCGCGGCACGCCGAGCACCCCCGACCAGGCGTGCTCGATCCGCACGCCCGCCAGGGACGGGAAGAAGCGGGTCAGGATCTCGCGCAGCGCAGCGACGGTCGCCTCCTGGGTACGGCCGTCGTTGTCGGTGCGCGAGCCGAAGCGGTACGGCACCCCGCGCCCGCCGAGCGCGATCCGGCCGTCGGCGGTGCGCTGCGCGTACATGTAGGCGTGCGCCATGTCGCCGAGGGTCTCGCGGCCCGCCCAGCCGATCGCCGCCCACTGCTCCCCGGTCAGCGGCTCGGTCGCGATCATCGAGGAGTTCATCGGCAGCCAGGTCCGCCGCTGGCCCTTGAGGGCGGCGGTGAAGCCCTCGGTGCAGCGCAGGACGTAGGGCGCGCGGACCGTGCCGTAGGGGGTGACCGCGTGCTTGGGGCGGATCTCCGTCACCGGTGTCGACTCGTGGATGGTCACCCCGAGCGCTTCCACGACCGCCGCGAGCCCCTTCACCAGCTTCACCGGGTGCAGCCGGGCGCCGTGCGGGGTCCAGGTGGAGCCGACCGCGTCCGCGACCCGGATCCGCTCGGCGGTCTGGCGGGCGCCGTACAGCTCCCGGTCCGTCTCGCCGTGGGCCAGCTCGTGCGCGTGGAACGACTTCAGCCGCGCCAACTGCGCCGGAGTGGTGGCCACTTCGAGGACGCCACCGGGATGGATGTCGGCGTCGATGCCCTCCGCGCGGGCGACCGCGACCACCTCGGCGACCGTGTCGTTCATCGCCTTCTGCAACCGTACGGCGGCCTCGTGGCCGTGCAGCCGGGCGTACCGGTCCCGGCCCGCGATGCCGTTGTACAGCCAGCCGCCGTTGCGGCCGGAGGCCCCGTACCCGCAGAACTTCTGTTCCAGCACGGTGATCCGGAGGAAGGGCGCCGCCTTCTTCAGGTAGTACGCCGTCCACAGGCCGGTGTACCCGCCGCCGACGATGACGACGTCCGCGGCGGCGTCCCCGGTCAGCGGCTCGCGCACCGCCGGGAGCCCGTCGTCCGCGTACCAGAAGGAGACGCCGCCGTTGACGGCACTGCTCGCCGAGCTGTTCATGGCCGGGACGTTAACCCCTGGGCACGGCCGGTGTCTCCTTCGGATTCCATGCTTTTCCGCGCCCTACGACCAGCGGATGGCAGGCCAGGCCGGACAGCGCCGCGAGAAGGTGGCCGACGTCCGTGACGGTCGGCCCGGCGGCCAGCGGCAGCGTGAACACGGCGAGCACCGCCGCCAGATACCCGTACCGCCAGGGCGCCGCGATCCGGTACCCGAGCACCGCGATCACCCCGGCCAGCGCGTAACTCACCCCGATGTCCAGGGTGTCGACGGCCGAGGGCGGGGCCCGGCCCGTGCGGATCGCCGCCAGCAGCAGGGCCTCGCTCGCCAGCGACGCCGGCACATGGGCCAGCGCGCACACCGCCAGCCAGCGGGCCGTGCCCAGCCAGCGCTCGGCCGGCGCGTGGAACACCGTGTACAGGAAGGCGTACGGCAGCCAGTGCCCGCTCTCGATCCACATCGCGCTCGCCACCAGCACCCGCACGGGGTCGCGCGACAGTTCGTGCAGGTTGGTCGACCGGTGCCGCAGGAAGTTCTCCTCGAACTCCGGCGGCATGGAGTGCAGCGCGACGGTCGTGACGAAGAGGACCGCCAGCCACACATGGGTGCCGGGAGCACTACGGAGGTACGCCCGCACCCCGTTCAGGCCCCGGTTAATTCGCATGAACCGATTGACGCACGCGGGTATGGTCCGGCTCGTGATCGACATCCCCGGGGAACTGGCCGAGGCACAGGAGATGTACAACGGGGCGGCGGGCAAGGCGTTCATCGCCGCGCTGCCGGACCTCGCGACGGAGTTCCTGGACCGCTGGGGGCTCCGGCTCGACGGGCCCTCGATGAACGGCGTCAGCGCCCTGGTGCTGCCGGTGGTCCGCGCCGACGGCGTCCGCGCGGTGCTCAAGCTCCAGTTGCTCGACGAGGAGAGCGAGGGCGAGCCGGTCGCGCTGCGCGCCTGGGACGGCGACGGGGCCGTACGGCTCCTCGACCACGACCCGGCCACCGGCACCATGCTGCTGGAGCGCCTGGACGAGAACCGGATGCTGGCGGGGCTCGCCGACACCCGCGAGGCGGTCCTGGTCATCGCCCGGCTGCTGGCCCATCTGACGTCCTTCCCGGCCCCGCCCGGCCTGCGCCGCCTCGGTGACATCGCCGCGGGCATGCTGGAGCGGACCCGCTGGGCGCTGGGCCGCATCCCCGACCCGGAGGTCCGCCGGATCGTCGCCGACTGCGCCGCCGCGGTCCGCGAGGTCGCCGGCGAGCCCGGCGACCGGCTGCTGCACTGGGACCTGCACGACGAGAACGTGCTGGCCGCCGAGCGCGCCGACTGGCTCGCCATCGACCCCAAGCCGCTGGCCGGCGACCCCGGCTTCGAGCTGTGGCCCGCCCTGGACAACCGGTTCGAGGCGACGGAGGTCCGCTGGCGTTTCGACGCGATGACCGACGTCCTCGGACTGGACCGGGACCGGGCCCGCGCCTGGACCTACGGCCGGCTGCTGCAGAACGCCCTGTGGGACGTGGAGGACGGCCGCCCCATCGAGCCCCGCCAGTTGGAGATCGCCCGCCTGCTGGCCTGAGAAGGCCCGGGCGGGAGCGCGTCCCGCCCGGGCGTACCGGAGCTCCCGGCGGAGGCCCGGACACCTCAAACCGGCGCCGCCCCGCGCATCAGGACGCATGAGGCCGCTCAAGTCCCTGGAGGAGGAGGGCGATCAGGCGCCGGGGGTCGTAGCGGGGGTCGTCGTCGCGTCCGACGCAGAGGTTGCCGATGCCGCGCATCAGCTCGTACGGCTGTGTGCCGGGCCTGATCTCGCCGGACTCGACCGCGGCGTCGAGCAGTCGGGCGCAGACGGGCAGCAGGCGGTCGAGGAAGTAGGCGTGCAGCGCGGCGAAGCGGTCGTTGTCGGACTGCAGGGCGTCGGCGAGGCCGTGCTTGGTGACCAAGAAGTCGACGAAGAGGTCGATCCACTGGCGCAGTGCCTCGAGCGGTGAGCCGGCACGGGCCAGCAGGTCCGGGCCGGCCTCGGCGCACGCCTCGATCTGGTGGTGGTAGACGGCTGTGACGAGATCCGCCCGGGTCGGGAAGTGGCGGTAGATCGTGGCCATCCCGACGCCCGCCCGTGCCGCGATCCGGCGGATCGGCGCGTCGACGCCGGAGGCGACGAACTCCTCGGCCGCGGCGTCGAGCACCGTCTGCCGGTTGCGCCGGGCGTCGGCCCGCTTGCCTCGGGACGGTGAATCCCCTGCCGGGCTCTCGGTGGCCATCACGTATCCCTTCGACACCGATTGACAAAGCGGAGCACCGCTCCGAATATTAAACGGAGCGATGTTCCGTTTCAGGTTAGCCGAAGCGGGCCGCTCCCGACCGCCATGCCCCGCCGCCGGTCGCAGGAGACCGGCGGGCGGCATGTGCCACCGAAGGGAACCCATATCGTGAGCACGGCCACCGCCACCAGCACCGTCGACCTGGGCGCACCCGTCCCGGTCCTGTCCTTCAGCCCCGTAGTCCTCCCCGTGCCCGGACGTCCCGTGGACCTCGAAGTGCGCGTCTCCGCGCCCGCGACCGGAACCGACCTCCCCGTCATCCTCCTGTCCCACGGTCACGGCCCCTCGAACAACCTCTCCTCGCTCAACGGCTACGCGCCGCTCGCCAATTTCTGGGCCGCTCACGGATTCGTCGTCATCCAGCCCACCCACCTCACCTCCCGGACCCTGAGCCACCTGGTCGCCGACGCGCCCGGCGCACCCGACTTCTGGCGCTCCCGCGCCGAGGACATGACCCACATCCTCGACCGGCTCGACGCGATAGAGCGCACCGTGCCGCGGCTCGCGGGGCGGATCGACCCCGCCAAGATCGCCGTCGCCGGACACTCGCTCGGCGGCTTCACCGCCGCCCTTCTGCTGGGCGCCGGGCTCGCCGACCCCGAGACCGGCAGCGTGGTGCACCTCGCCGACCCCCGGATCAAGGCGGGCGTACTGCTCGCCGCGCCCGGCAGGGGCGGCGACGTCCTCAACGGACCGATGGCCGAGCAGTGGCCGGTCATCGGAGCCGTCGACTTCTCCACCATGACCGCACCCGCGCTGGTCGTCGCCGGCGACAAGGACGATTCCCGGCACTTCACGGACATGGGGCCGGACTGGCACGCCGACCCCTACACCCTCGCCCCCGGCCCCAAGACCCTGCTCACCCTGTTCGACGCGGAGCACGGACTCGGCGGGATCGCCGGATACGACGCCGCCGAGACCACGGACGAGAACCCCGAACGCGTCGCCGCCCTCGCCCGGCTCACCGCGGCCTACCTCAGCACCCGGCTCCACCCCGGCACCCCCGCGTGGGCCACCGCGTGCGAGGCACTGACGACCGGCCCCGACCCGGTAGGACGCGTCGAGTCCAAGTAGGCCACCACGCGAAACGGCCCCGGACAAGGAGTCCGAGGCCGGGTGAACCGCCTCCCCGAGGGAGAAACCCCAGGTGAAGACGGTGTTCGAAGAGCCCCCTGTCGGATTCGAACCGACGACCTTCGCTTTACAAGAGCGGCGCTCTGACCAGCTGAGCTAAGGAGGCACGCACCTGGGTGCTCGTGCAGTGTACCCAGGTCTGGCGGTGGGCCTGTCGAAAATTTCCGCGAAGTTCACCGGGGCCGGGGTACTGACAGGGCCGGTGATCGCCAGGTAGCGTCTCGGTCCAGTTCACCCCGGTGGACTACGCCAACCACCTTCCTACAACGGATCGTCCGGCACGTTCCTGCCGGTAGAAGGGGGCCCATTCACCATGGCCACAGTCACGTTCGACAAGGCGACCCGGATCTACCCGGGTGCCGACAAACCCGCCGTCGACGCGCTCGAGATCGCGATCGAGGACGGCGAGTTCCTCGTCCTGGTCGGCCCGTCCGGTTGCGGCAAGTCCACCTCCCTGCGGATGCTCGCGGGCCTGGAGGACGTCAACGGCGGCGCCATCCGCATCGGTGACCGCGACGTCACGCACCTGCCGCCCAAGGACCGGGACATCGCCATGGTGTTCCAGAACTACGCCCTCTACCCGCACATGACGGTCGCCGACAACATGGGCTTCGCGCTCAAGATCGCCGGTGTGCCGAAGGCGGAGATCCGGCAGAAGGTCGAGGAGGCCGCGAAGATCCTCGACCTGACCCAGTACCTGGACCGCAAGCCGAAGGCGCTCTCCGGCGGTCAGCGCCAGCGTGTCGCCATGGGCCGCGCGATCGTGCGCGAACCCCAGGTCTTCCTCATGGACGAGCCGCTGTCCAACCTGGACGCCAAGCTCCGCGTCTCCACCCGTACGCAGATCGCCTCGCTCCAGCGCCGGCTCGGCATCACCACCGTCTACGTCACCCACGACCAGGTCGAGGCCATGACGATGGGCGACCGCGTGGCGGTCCTCAAGGACGGTCTGCTCCAGCAGGTCGACTCGCCGCGGAACATGTACGACAAGCCCGCGAACCTCTTCGTCGCCGGCTTCATCGGCTCCCCCGCCATGAACCTGGTCGAGGTCCCGATCACCGACGGCGGCGTGAAGTTCGGCAACAGCGTCGTCCCGGTCAACCGGGAGGCCCTGAAGGCCGCCGCCGACAAGGGCGACCGCACCGTCACCGTCGGCGTCCGTCCCGAGCACTTCGACGTGGTCGAGCTGAACGGCGGCGCCGCCGCGTCCCTGTCGAAGGACACCGCCGACGCCCCGGCCGGCCTCGCCGTGTCGGTCAACGTCGTCGAGGAACTCGGCGCCGACGGCTATGTGTACGGCTCCGCCGAGGTCGGCGGCGAGGTCAAGGACCTGGTCGTCCGCGTCAACGGCCGGCAGATCCCGGACAAGGGCTCCACGCTGCACGTCGTGCCGCGGCCGGGCGAGATCCACGTGTTCTCCACGTCCACCGGCGAGCGGCTGTCCGACTGACGGCCCGCGACACCGGGAAGAGCCCCGTACGCCGAGAGCGTGCGGGGCTCTTCCCGTGGGCGGCCCGGGCGGTCTCCGACGGGTGGATCGTCAACCCGTTACCCGGAAATCCCCGCCTTCTCATCCCCCAAAAGGGTGACGCAGTGTCTCCTTGTCATTACCGGGCGCTACCCTCACACGCGTGAAGCACTCCACCACCCCACAGACGCGACGCGGCCACCGGGGCGGCCCTGCCCGCCGGATCGGCCGCACCCTCGCCCTCGTCCTGCCCGTCTTCATGGTGCTGTCCGGGACCCTCGCGGTCACCCGGGTCAACTGGACGGGCAGCCCCACCGACTCGGTGCTGGCCGCCTCCGACGTGACATCGGCGGCGATCCCCGCGCGGACGGCCGCCCGCGCGCCCGAGGACGTGCTCCGCGAGCAACTCATGGGCGAACTCCAGCACAAGGACCCCGGAGCGGTGCTCACCCACCTCCAGCGGGCCGTCAACGGACGCCCCGCGCTCGCCCGGCACTGCTCCTCCATCGCCCGCGCCCTCGGCACGGCCGCGGTGCGCATCTACGGCGCCTCGCGCGCCCAGTCCTACGCCCGCCCCGTGTGCGACACGTCCTTCGCCACGGGCGTCCTGGCGGCACACAGCTGACGCGGACCACCGCGCGTACCCGCGCACACGACCGGACCCACCCCGCCGACGCGACCGGCCGGCGGCGGCTCCGCGCCAGTCGCTGCCGCCGCCGCACCGCGCCGGGGCGCCACGTACAGTGCGGTCATGACCCATCCGAGCGCCGCGTCGCGCCCCACTCAAGCCGTGGTCCTGGCCGGTGGCCAGGGCTCGCGGCTGCGTCCGTACACCGACGACCGGCCCAAGCCGATGGTCGAGATCCCCGGCACGGGCACGCCGATCATCGGCCACCAGCTCACCTGGCTCGCCGAGGAGGGTGTCACGGACGTGGTCGTCTCGTGCGGCCACCTCGCCGACGTCCTCCAGAAGTGGCTGGACTCGGCCGACCTGCCCGTCTCCGTCACCACCGTCGTGGAGAGCGAGCCCCTCGGCCGCGGCGGCGGCCTGCGCTACGCCGCCGCGCACCTGCCCCACCCCGACCGGCCCTGGTACGCCACCAACGGTGACATCTGGACCCGGTTCTCGCTGCGGGACATGGCCGACTTCCACACCGAGCGGGACGCCGTCGCCACCCTCGCGCTGGCCCGGCCGCGCATTCCCTGGGGCGCGGTCCAGACCGACGGGTTCGGGCACATCACCGACTTCATCGAGGCACCGCCGTCCACGTTCGAGATCAACGCGGGCGTGTACGTGTTCTCCCCGGAGTTCGCCGGCCTGCTGCCGGAGCGCGGGGACCACGAGCGCACGACGTTCCCCCGCCTGGCCCGGGAGCACAAGCTGGCCGGGTTCCCCCTCCCCCAGGGGGCGTACTGGCGGGCCATCGACACGGCGAAGGACCTGACCGAGGCGGCCAAGGAGCTGGCGGCGCTGAGCCGGTAGCGACCCCGTACGACGAACCGGCAGACCCTCGTACGACGAAACGGGCGGTCCCGTACGCGAAGGGGCCCCGCACCTCACCGGTGCGGGGCCCCTTCGCCGTCTTCGTCAGCCCAGCAGGCCGCCCACCAGGCCCGGCTGGCCGGTGGCCGTGCTGCCGCCGCCGTCCGACGTGCTGCCGGTGGTGCCGCCGCCGGTCGACGTCGTGCCGCCGGTGCCGGTCGTACCGCCCGTGCTGGTCGGGCCCGCCGTGGTGCTGGGCACGCCGCCCGTCGGCACGGACCGGCGGGGCGGGACCTGGCCCGTGGTGCCCGTGGTCTGGGTCGGGGCCGCGGTGGTGGCGCCGGCGGTGGCGCGGCCGGTGCCGGGCGGGGTCGCCGCTCCGGACGGGCTCGTGCCGGCCGTGGCGCCCCCCGTCGGCGCGGCGGAGGGCGCCACCGTCTTCTTGTGCCGCTTGCCGGGCTCCTGCGGGAGCGGGGAGCCGGGCAGGTGGTTGCGGGGGGCCTCGCCGGGGCCGGGGACGACCACGCGCCCGGAGTCGCGGACCGCGCCGCCCAGCAGGGAGCCGATCAGCAGGGTCAGTCCGACGGTGACGGCCGTGATCAGCGCGCCCCGGCGCAGCACATAGCGGCGCAGCTCCCAGATGTCGGAGCGCGGGCCGAGCCGCCGCCAGGCGCTGCCCGCGAGCCGCCCGTCCACGGAGTACACCGGGGCACCGGCGATGATCAGCGGGGACCAGGCGGCCAGGTAGATGATGTCCGGCGCGTCGTAGGCCGGGACCGTCTTCCAGCTGACGGTGACGATCAGGGCGGCCGAGAGCAGCGCGCCGACCACCGCGGCCACGCGCTGCCAGCAGCCCAGGATGGTCAGGACGCCGACGACGACCTGGAGGAAGGCGATGACCAGGCCGGAGCCGACCGGGTGCTGGAGGGCGAACTGGCGCAGCGGCTCGGCCACGTCCCACGGGTGCAGGGTGTTGAGCCACTTCACCATGGAGCCGCGCTCGCCGCCGTCGAAGTAGACGGGGTCGCACAGCTTGCCCATGCCGGCGTAGATGGAGATGAAGCCCAGGAAGATCCGCAGCGGGAGCAGGACCACGCCCAGGTTCATCCGGCGGCCGGGGTAGTAGGCGTGCCGGGACGGGTCGTCGCCCTGGCGGCGGGAGCGGCGCGGATCGTCCGCGTCCTCGTCGTAGCCGGGGTCCGCCGGGTACGTCTCGTACGCCCCGGTGTCGGCCTCGGGGTCGTCCGGGGGGTCGTAGGCGCCGGTGACCGTGCGCATGTGCGGCAGCAGACGGGTGGCGCCGGCCGCGTCGGGAGCGGTGCGCTGGTGGCCCACGACCGGGGTCTCGACGGTCTGGTCGAGCTCGGTGTAGGTGTCGGCGTAGCCGGTCTGGACGCGCGGGATGACCTGGGTGGCGCCGGCCTCGGGCTCGTCGGCGTGGCGGACGCTGCTGCCCCGCACGGCCTGGAGGAGCCGGTGGGCGCCGGTGTCGTCGGGGGCCGACCGGCCGCTCCAGACGACGGGGCGGCGGCGGCCGGCGGCGTCGGCCGCCCGGCCCGCCGTGCCCAGGACCGGCTTGCGGGCGGTCTCCTGGCCGGTGGCGTGCAGGTGCCGGGTGATCCGGGGGGACTGGGTGCCCTTCGCCGACGCGCCCAACTGCACGCGGAAGCTGGCGTGATTGACGATGACCTGCGCCGGATCGCTCGGCACCTTCACCATGCTCAGCGCGGGAGCGTCGTCGAAGCCCGACGAGCGGTCCCCCGTGGGTGTGCGGGGTGTTCTGGTGTCCACACTCATCTAACCGAGTGACGTGGTGTTAGGACACTGCTTTGACCGCCCGGATGTGTCCGGACCCCGTCAAGGCCGTGCCCCACGCCGTACGGCCACCCGAATCACCCCGCGAGGGTGAGGCCCTGGACGGGTGTTCAGCCCGCCCGGGCCGTCGGTCAGCTCCGCCTGCGCGCGGCCTCGTAGAGCACGATGCCGGCCGCCACGCCCGCGTTGAGCGACTCCGCGCCGCCCGGCATCGGGATGCGCACCCGGAAGTCGCAGGTCTCGCCGACCAGGCGGGACAGGCCCTTGCCCTCACTGCCGACCACGATGACCACCGGGCCCTGGAGGGCCTCCAGATCGCCGAGTTCGGCCTCGCCGTCCGCCGCCAGGCCGACCACCGTGAGGCCGGCCTTCTTGTAGGCCTCCAGGGTCCGGGTGAGGTTGGTGGCGCGGGCGACCGGCGTCCGGGCCGCCGCACCGGCGGAGGTCTTCCAGGCGCCCGCGGTCATGCCGGCCGAGCGGCGCTCGGGGACGACCACGCCGTGGCCGCCGAAGGCGGAGACCGAGCGCACGACGGCACCGAGGTTGCGCGGGTCGGTGACCCCGTCCAGGGCGACGACCAGCGGGTCCTCGCCCTCCTCGGCGGCGGCGTCGAGCAGGTCCTCCGGGTGCGCGTACTCGTACGGCGGGACCTGGAGGACCAGGCCCTGGTGGTTGAGGCCGTTGGTCATGCGGTCCAGCTCGGGGCGCGGCGCCTCCATGAGGTTGATGCCGCCGCGCTCGGCGGCGAGCTGGAGGGCCTCGCGGACGCGCTCGTCGCTGTCGATGAACTGCTGGACGTAGAGCGTGGAGGCGGGGACGCCCTCGCGGAGCGCCTCCACCACCGGGTTGCGGCCGACGACCAGCTCGGAGGTCGACCGGCCGGCGCCCCGGCGCTGCGGCGTGCGGCCCTGCGCGCGGCGGGCCTTGGCCGCGGCGGCGCGCTGCTTGGCGTGTCCCTTGCGCATCTCGGCGGGCGGGGTCGGGCCCTTCCCTTCCAGGCCCCGGCGCCGCTTGCCGCCGCTGCCGACCTGCGCGCCCTTCTTGCCGGACATGCGGCGGTTGTTCGCGGCCATGAGTTACCTGTCTCCGTGAGGCGTCGTACGTACGTCTTATGCAGTGTGCCGCCCGGAGGGCCGGGCGGCACAGTCGATCAGTCGCGGGTCAACGCGCGCCGAGGCTCCAGCGCGGGCCCTGCGGGCTGTCCTCGATGACCAGTCCGGACTCCTTGAGCTGGTCGCGGATGGCATCGGCGGTGGCCCAGTCCTTGCGGGCGCGGGCGGCCTCGCGCTGGTCGAGGACCAGGCGGACGAGGCTGTCGACCACGTCCTGGAGGTCCTCGCCCCGGTCGCCGCTCTCGCCGGCCCAGTGGGCGTCGAGCGGGTCGAGCCCGAGGACGCCGAGCATGGCCCGGACCTCGGCGAGCCGGGCGACGGCGGCGTCCTTGTCGTCGGCGGCGAGGGCGCTGTTGCCCTGCCGGACGGTGGTGTGCACGACGGCGAGGGCCTGCGGGACGCCCAGGTCGTCGTCCATCGCCTCGGCGAAGGCGGGCGGGACCTCGGCGGCCGGCTCGACGGTCTTGCCGGCCAGCTCGGTGACCCGCTGGACGAAGCCCTCGATCCGCGCGAACGCGGACTCGGCCTCGCGCAGGGACTCCTCGCTGTACTCGATCATCGAGCGGTAGTGCGGGGTGCCCAGGTAGTAGCGCAGCACGATCGGGCGCCACCGCTTGACCATCTCGCCGACCAGGACGCTGTTGCCGAGCGACTTGGACATCTTGTCGCCGGCCATGGTGACCCAGGCGTTGTGCACCCAGTACCGGGCGAACTCGTCGCCGTAGGCCTTGGCCTGGGCGATCTCGTTCTCGTGGTGCGGGAAGATCAGGTCCAGGCCGCCGCCGTGGATGTCGAAGGCGCTGCCCAGGTACTTGTGGGCCATCGCCGAGCACTCCAGGTGCCAGCCGGGGCGGCCCGGTCCCCACGGGGTCGGCCAGCTCGGCTCGCCGGGCTTGACCGCCTTCCACAGGGCGAAGTCGCGCGGGTCCCGCTTGCCGGTCTCGCCCTCGCCGGACGGCTGGAGCAGGTTGTCCAGCTCCTGCCGGGACAGCTCCAGGTAGCGGGGGAAGGAACGGACGTCGAAGTAGACGTTGCCGTCGGCCGCGTAGGCGTGCCCGCGGTCGATGAGGCCCCGCATCATCTCGGTCATCTCGGTGATGTGGCCGGTGGCGCGGGGCTCGTAGGTCGGCGGGAGGCAGCCGAGGGCGGTGTAGCCCTCGTTGAACGCGCGCTCGTTCTCGTACCCGATCGACCACCAGGGCCGGTTCTGCTCGTGGCTCTTGGTGATGATCTTGTCGTCGATGTCGGTGACGTTGCGGATGAACGTCACCTCGTAGCCGCGGTAGGCGAACCAGCGGCGCATGATGTCGAAGTTGAGGCCCGAGCGGATGTGGCCGATGTGCGGGGCCGCCTGCACGGTGGCGCCACACAGGTAGATCGAGACACAGCCCGGCTTGAGCGGGGTGAAGTCACGGATCTGCCGGGCGCTGGTGTCGTACAGGCGAATCGTCACCACTCCAGAGTAGTGGGCGTGAGAGAGTGCCTCACGCCCTTCTCCGGGATGCGCGATCTCAGAGGCGGCCGACGACCTTCCGTGGCGTGATCCGTACGACGACCCGCTGAGCGTCCTCCTTCGACGCCGGGTTGAAGTCCGCGTAGTCCTTGCCGGTGTACTTGCGGCTCAGTTCGTCGATGAGTTCCTGGCCGCCCTCGGTCGTGATCTCCGCGGTGCCGCGGATCTCGGCATACGTGTACGGCGCGTCGAAGGGCTGGAGCAGAACCGTCACACGGGGGTCGCGGCGCAGGTTCCGCTCCTTCTGACGGCCGACCGTCGTAGAGATGAGGAGGTCGTCGCCGTCCCGCGCCACCCAGACGGGGGAAAGCTGCGGGCTGCCGTCGGGCTGGATGGTGGCGATGGTGACGAACACCGGGGTGTCGAGCAGGGACTTGAGCTCGTCGGACAGTGCGGCGGACATGGGTACCCTCCGGTTTCCAGCGGTCACTGACGGTCGTGAGAGTACCCTCGCACGCCTCAGCGCACCCGCACCACCAGGGCCGTCGCCACCGCCATCAGTCCCTCCTCGCGGCCGGGGAAGCCCAGGCCGTCGGTGGTGGCGCCGGAGACCGACACGGGGGCGCCGGCCGCCTCGGAGAGGATCTTCTGGGCCTCGTCGCGGCGCTTGCCGATCTTCGGGCGGGGCCCGATCACCTGGACGGCGACGTTGCCGATGGCGAAGCCGGCCGCGCGTACGATCCGGGCGGCCTCGGTGAGCAGCGTGACGCCGGAGGCGCCGGACCACTCGGGCCGGCCGGTACCGAAGTGCTGTCCCAGGTCACCGAGCCCGGCGGCGGAGAACAGCGCGTTGCAGGCCGCGTGGGCGACCACGTCGGCGTCGGAGTGGCCGGCCAGCCCGGGGCCCTCGTCCTCCCACTTCAGGCCGGCGCACCACAGCTCGCGGCCCTCCTCGAAGGCGTGGATGTCGGTGCCGATGCCGACCTGGGGAAGCGGCGGTGCCTCAGAAGCCATCGGTGAGCCTCCTGCGGGCGAGTACGGCCTCGGCGAGGACCAGGTCCAGCGGGCGGGTGACCTTGAACGCCTCCTCGTGACCGGGGACGGCCACGACGGTGAGCCCCAGCTGCTCGACCATGCTCGCGTCGTCGGTGACGTTCTCGGTGACGGTCTCGTGGGCGCGGACCAGGGTCGCGCGGTCGAAGCCCTGCGGGGTCTGGACGGCGCGCAGCCGGGCCCGCTCGGGGGTGGCGACGACCGGCTCGGGGTCGCCGGCCGCGGCGGCGGGCTCGACCTCCTTGACCGTGTCGGCCAGCGGCAGCACGGGCACCACGGCGGGGGCGCCGTCGCGTACGGCCTCCACGACCGCGTCGACCGCCTCGACCGGGACCAGCGGGCGGGCCGCGTCGTGGACCAGCACGATTTCGTACTGCGGCGGCAGGGCGTCCAGGCCGAGCCGGACCGACTCCTGCCGGGACTCGCCGCCGGGGACGACCAGGAAGTCCGTCCTCTCGGGCAGTGCGTGCGCGTCCAGCAGGGACTTGACCTCGGCGGCGCCGTCCGGCGGGGCCACGACGATCACGAGGGAGACATGGCGGGACGCGGCGAGGGCGCGGACCGCGTGGATGAGCATGGGCGTGCCGCTCAGCGCGCGGAGCGCCTTGGGGGCGCCCGGACCGAGGCGCACGCCCCGGCCGGCGGCGGGAATCACGGCGGCGACGGGGGTCTGCGCGGGCGTGGGGCGCGATTCGTCAGACATCGGTTCCTGTCAGGTTTGTGTGCTCGACCTACGTGGGTATGGCCTTCAGGAGTGCCGGGCGCGGCGCCTTGACCGGACCCTTTCCGTGACCCTGGTCGAGCCGTCCGCCCGGGCCCGGCACGCCGGGTATCGGGGGGTTGCACCGCGGGCTTCCCGGGGCAGCACAGTCCGCAGGGACGAACATGCCGCAGCGCCCGGCGACAGGGTCAGTGTCAACGGGCACCGCGGCATTTCACTGCTGTGCTGGGCGTGCCGGAAGCGATGGTTCGCTGCCTCTGCGCGTCAGGAGGCGAGCACCTCGTCGAGCAGGGCCTCGGCCTTGTCCTCGTTCGTGTTCTCCGCGAGCGCCAGCTCGCTCACCAGGATCTGGCGGGCCTTGGCGAGCATGCGCTTCTCACCGGCGGACAGTCCGCGCTCGCGCTCGCGTCGCCACAGGTCACGCACGACTTCCGCGACCTTGATGACATCGCCGGAGGCGAGCTTCTCCAGGTTTGCCTTGTAGCGGCGGGACCAGTTCGTGGGCTCCTCGGCATACGGCGCGCGCAGCACCTCGAAGACCCGGTCCAGTCCGTCCTGACCGACCACATCACGCACGCCGACGAACTCCGCATTGTCCGCTGGCACACGTACCGTCAGGTCACCCTGGGCGACCTTCAGCACCAAGTAGGTCTTGTCCACGCCTTTGATCTGGCGAGTTTCGATAGCCTCGATCAGCGCGGCCCCGTGATGGGGATAGACCACGGTGTCGCCAACCTTGAACGTCATGTGACAGGTACCCCTTCCGTGGCTATCCAGGGTAACACGGATACGGCGTCTTCTGAATGGCGTTTTCGCAGGTCAGGGCATATCTCAGGGCTTGACAACAGCAACCGGGACGTGCTGCGAGGGCCTCGCGGAAGCGGGTATTCGCAGGTGGGAGGGGCTCTTCGGGCGAGGTGAAACGCGTACGTTACACGCCCCGGGAGGCCGCTCCAAGTGGCGGAACATCCCGTTTTGTCCGGCTCCGGGAGTGCGACTTCCGCTACTCCGTTCGGCGCCCACGGGCGGATGTGAGCCGAATCCGAAATTGATCACGGGCCCCCGGACGGGCGTGCCGTGATCAATTTCGGGGAGCCCGCGCATTCCATCACGGAAATTTCGCGACGGTCACCGAGAGGCGCACACCGTCGCGTTATACGAATGGCAGACGAGCGCCTTCGCAATGTGACCGGCAGGCCACCTGCGCCCGCCGAGGTACCCCCACCTGGAGGGATGGACGGTGCTTGGGGGAGGGTCGGGTGCGGCGGCCCGGGAACGGCTCGGTAGCCTAAGGCCGCTGACAGACACTTAGGGCGGCTTTATAAGAGGAGCCGCCCGCGCGTTCAAGGAGTTGCCGCCGCCGTGAGCAGCAGCCTTCGACGCGGCGCCCTCGCCGCCTCCGCCATCGTCTTCTCGATCGCCTCGCTCGCCGCCTGCGGCGCCGGCAACGACTCGCAGACCCTGGAGATCAAGCCGGACAACGCGGCGACCAGCGTCGGTGCCATCAAGATCCAGAACGCCCTGGTCATCACCCAGCCCGACCTGAAGTCGACGGGTCCCGCGGTGATCTCCGCGACCCTGTTCAACTCGGGCGACACCGCCGAGACCCTGGAGTCCGTGACCCTTCAGGGCGGCAAGTCCGCCGACCTGAAGCCCGCCAAGGGCAAGAACGTGACCGTCCCCGCGGGCGGCACGCTGGTCATCGGAGGCAAGGGCAACGCCACCGCGACGCTGCCCAGCGGCCGCGAGGCCGTCAAGGACGGCGACGCCCAGAAGGTCACCTTCACCCTCAGCAAGACCGGCAAGGTGACCCTGAGCGCCTTCGTGGTCCCGGCCACCAGCTACTTCGACAAGTGGGGCCCGACGGCCATCCCGTCCGCCACGGCGTCGGCGACGGCGACCAAGACCGGCGCCCCGGGCGCGCACGGCTCCGAGAGCGGCAAGCCGGAGCAGAGCGGCGAGGCGACCCCGTCGGGCAGCGCCTCCGGCGAGGCCGTCGCCCCGAGCGACTCGGCCTCGCAGTCGGCCGCCGGTCACTGACGACCGCGGGTCACCAGCCGGTCCTCGTCACGCCGAAGGGCGGCACCCCGTATCCGGGTGCCGCCCTTCGGCGTACGTCTGGGTCCGGCGCGGCCTACGGCTCGAACTTGTAGCCCAGCCCGCGCACCGTCACCAGGTAGCGCGGCGCGCCCGGGTCCGGCTCGATCTTGGCGCGCAGGCGCTTGACGTGGACGTCCAGGGTCTTGGTGTCACCCACGTAGTCGGCGCCCCAGACGCGGTCGATGAGCTGCATGCGGGTGAGCACCCGGCCCGCGTTGCGCAGCAGCATCTCCAGCAGGTCGAACTCCTTCAGCGGAAGGTCGACCTTGGAGCCGGCGACGGTGACCACGTGGCGGTCGACGTCCATGCGGACCGGGCCCGCCTCCAGCGCGGCCGGGGCGACCTCCTCCGGCTCGCCGCGCCGGCGCAGCACCGCGCGGATGCGGGCGACCAGCTCACGGGAGGAGAACGGCTTGGTGACGTAGTCGTCGGCTCCTATTTCGAGACCGACGACCTTGTCGATCTCGCTGTCCTTCGCGGTCACCATGATCACGGGGACGTTGGAACGGCCGCGCAGCTGGCGGCAGACCTCGGTGCCGGGCAGGCCCGGCAGCATCAGGTCGAGGAGGACCAGATCGGCGCCGTTGCGCTCGAACTCGTCCAGACCGTCGGGACCGGTCGCCGCGACGGCGACCTCGAAGCCCTCCTTGCGGAGCATGTACGACAGGGCGTCGGAGAAGGACTCCTCGTCCTCGACGACGAGCACACGGGTCACGGAAGGACCTCCGGGGCGGGAAGCGAAGCGTACGGGGATGAGTCGGTGGGTCCGGCCTCGTCGTCGAAGCCGGGGTGCTGCTGTGCGCGGTCGCGGGCCGCGCCCGCCTCCGGCAGCCTGAGGGTGAAGGTGGAGCCCTGGCCCTCGGCGCTCCAGACCGTGACCTCCCCGCCGTGCGAGGCGACCACGTGCTTGACGATCGCGAGACCGAGACCGGTGCCCCCGGTGGCGCGGGAGCGGGCCGGGTCGACCCGGTAGAAGCGCTCGAAGATGCGCTCCTTGTCCTTGTCGGAGATGCCGATGCCCTGGTCGGTGACGGCCAGCTCGATCATGTCGCCGCCGGGCGCGGGCACCCTGCGGGCGGCTATGCCGACGCGGGTGCGGGCCGGGGAGTAGTTGACGGCGTTCTCGACCAGGTTGCCGAGGGCGGCGGCCAGCTGTCCGCGGTTGCCCCACACGTGCAGGTCGGCGGTGCCGCCCTCGCGTCGGCCGTCCTGATCGGCCCCTTCGGGCGACCACACGTTCGACGCCATGGTGATCTGCTTGGTGCCCGCCTGGTGGCGGCAGCGGTCGATGGCCTCGGCGACCAGCTCGTCCACGCGCACCGGCTCGGCGTCCTCCAGCGGGTCGTCGTTCTGCACCCGGGAGAGGTCGATCAGCTCCTGGACCAGGTTGGTCAGGCGGGTCGCCTCGATCTGCATCCGGCCGGCGAAGCGCTGTACGGCCTCGGGGTCGTCGGAGGCGTCCATGACGGCCTCGGAGAGGAGGGAGAGCGCGCCGACGGGCGTCTTCAGCTCATGGCTGACGTTCGCCACGAAGTCGCGTCGTACCGCCTCGATCCTGCGGGCCTCCGTCAGGTCCTCGACCAGCAGCAGGACCAGGCGGGAGCCGAGCGGGGCCACGCGCGCGGAGACCGCGAGGGCCTCACCGCGTCCGGTGCCGCGCCGGGGGAGATCCAGTTCGACCTGGCGTATCTCCCCGTCCCTGCGGGTGTCCCGGGCCATCTGGAGCATGGGCTCCACCGAGAGCTTGCCCCCGCGCACCAGCCCGAGGGCGTAGGCGGCGGAGCTGGCCTTGACGACGGCGTCGGCCTCGTCGAGGACCACGGCGGAGGAGCGCAGCACCGACAGCACGGTGTCCACGCCGGGCGGGAGTACGGGATCGGTGTGCAAGGAAGTCCTGGTCGGTCGCTTCTGGTCGCGTTCGCTCCAGCGGAACGCCAGCATGGCGATGACGCCGGTGAGTACCCCGGCGATCGCTGCCGCTGCGGCGACCGCCGCGTTCACGTCCATGGCTCAAGGTTAGGCATGGGGTACGACATGCCCACAGCCGTCCGGGTGCGACCTCGAACACTCGTCGCCCAGAGTTCACCTTGGAGCCAGCATTGGTTCATTTGGGGTGGCGGAAAAGGACGCGTACGGGGCACAGCGTGGAACGTGGGGCACGTACCGCCGGTTTCGCCAGGGGGCGCACGTGTGATGTGACGGCCCCCGAGATCCCCGGACGACCACGCACGAGAGGGAACCCACAATGCGGGACGCGTACCACGAGGAACTGGACTCGATCGGCGACGGACTGGTGGAGATGGCCCGGCTGGTCGGGTCGGCCATCGGGCGCGCCACGACCGCGATGCTCGACGCGGATCTGAAGCTGGCCGAGAGCGTGATCGAGGGCGACCAGAAGGTGGACGAGCTCCAGCACGACCTGGAGGCCCGGGCGATAGCCCTGCTGGCCCGGCAGCAGCCGGTGGCCACGGACCTGCGGATAGTCGTCACGTCGCTGCGGATGTCCGCCGACCTGGAACGCTCCGGCGACCTCGCCCAGCATGTGGCGAAGCTGGCGCGGCTGCGGTTCCCCGACCGGGCGGTCCCGCACGACCTGCACGCCACCATCCTGGAGATGGGCCAGCTCGCGCAGCGCCTGATGGCGAAGGCGGCGGAGGTGATCGTGACGAAGGACGTCGACCTCGCCCTCCAGCTGGAGCAGGACGACGACGAGATGGACCTGCTGCACCGCACCCTCTTCCAGCACCTCATCGACGACCGCTGGAAGCACGGCATCGAGACGGCGGTCGACGTCACGCTCCTGGGCCGCTACTACGAGCGGTACGCCGACCACGCGGTGGCCGTGGCCAAGCGGGTGGTGTACCTGGTGACGGGCGAGCACGCGGACGAGCTGCAGGCGGACATTCAGGCGGTTACGGGGGTGGAGGGAGCGTAGCCCTCCGGGGGTTCCGCGGGGGTTTGCCGGCTGCGGGGGCTTCGGGTTCTTCGGGTTTTTCCGGTGCTTCGGTGGTGCGCGTGCCGCCGGCCCCTGGCGGTCGGCGGGCTGGAGGGGGGCCAGCAGGCTGGGGCGGTCGGCGGGCTGGGGTGGCCAACAAGCCAAGGTGGCCGGCGGGATGGGCGGCCGACGGGCCGGGGGGCCGGACGCCTCACAGGGGCCGCACGCCTGGGTGCCCATTCGGCCGGACGCCTGGGTGGCCGGTGGCCGGACGCCTCCGTGCGCCGTTGATGCGCCCGGCCGAATGGGCATGAAATGGGTGAGGGCATCCCTGCCCCGAGGTATTAGGAGGGGACCCATGGCCGAATCCCTTGGCAGCACCACGCCCGACCCCACGCAGGAGCGCGAGACCGAGCAGCCCGCCGAGATCAGGACCCTTCCGCTGGTCGCCGCGTGCGGCTGCGGCTCTGGCTGCGGCTGTGGGTGCCAGTCGGGCAACCCCTGCCAGTGCGGCTGAACGACGACCGGGGCCGGCGCGAAGACGCTTCGCGCCGGCCCTCCGCCGCTCCCGGCCCGGCCGGACGGTGCCCTCAGGGTGTGCACGCCTCGGCGATCGACAGACTGTTCTCGTAGAGGTGGTGCCGCGTGATCCGGCCGTCCTCGACGGTGAGCCGCAACGCGAACGGCCCCGCGAAGGACTTCCCGGTCGCGCGTACGGTCCCCGACACATGCCCCATCAGCACGGCGTCGGCACCGTCGACGAGGAAGGCGTCCACGGAGGCACGCGCGTCCTCGGGCACGGTGTGCTCCGCCAACTCCGTGAACTGGGCGGCGCATTCGGCACCCGTGGACCGCGGCCGGATCCAGGGAACGACCGGGTTCTCGGCGAGCAGCCAGTCCACTTCGTCCGCGAAGATCTCCACGAGCCGCTCGGTGTCCCCGGCGAGCCGGGCGGCGAGAAACTCCTGCACGACGGAACGGGTGGCCTCGGCGACGGAGTCTGTACTCACCCTGGTCACACTGGACTTGTCGGACATGAAGCTCTCCTCACGACTGCGGGACCGGCTCCCGACGGGGGGCTTGCCGATGGGCTCGACCTTGCCAGGGGTGGAGTGGGATGGTCGATTACCAAGGAGGTAATGACGCCGCGTGCCGTTGGAGCAACGGCTACGACGGCTCCTGGCGGAAGGCGTTGCGGTCGTCTCTCTCAGCTGGTGATGCGGGCCGCCCGCTCACGAAGCTCCTCGGCTTCTGGGACTCCGCTGTACCGGCGCAGGCGTACGCGCATGTCCTGGAGTGCGGCCTGGACCTTCACGGACCGGATGCCGTCGGCGCAGTCGAGGAAGTCGCGCCAGGTGGCCAGGGCACCGTCGACGTCGCCTTGGCGGAGGCGGACGCCGCCGAGGTCGGCGAGGACGATGGCGCGGGTGCGGCGGCGGTCGAGGCCGTGGATGTCGAGGGCGAGGTGGAGGTTTTCCTCGGCGGCGGCGAGGTCGCCGAGGCGAGCGAGGATCATGCCGGATTCGTGGGCCCAGCGGCCGGGTGAGTAGTGGGCGGCCCACGAGTCGCCGGGTGCGGCGGCCTGCTTGCCGATGGCGGTCTCGGACAGGGCGAGGTGTTTGGTGGCCGTGCGGCGGTCGTCGTCCTGGGCGGCTGCGTTGGCGAGGGTGGCCTCGTAGTAGGCGACGGCGCGCGGGTTGTCCAGGTTGCGACCGTAGTCGACGCAGGCTTCGCCGAGCTGGACGGCTTCGGCCCGGTAGCCGAGGTCGACGCACTGTACGGCGAGGCCGCGGAGGACCGTCGCCGACAGTTCCGGGTCTCCGGCTTCGGCGGCCAAGCGGTAGGAGTGGGCGTAGTAGCGCTGGGCGAGTCCGCGGAGTTCGGGGGTGTCGCCTTCGTCCTGGGTCATCCAGCCGGCGAGGTGGACGAGCTGGGAGGTGGCGGCGAACAGGTCGCGGCCGGTGGCTTCGGTGAAGCGGCCCTCCAGCCAGGGGGCGACGTCCTGGGTGAGGTAACGGACGGCCAGGTGGCGGGCGTGGCCACCGCCGAGCTCGGAGGCGGAGTCGCCGAGGGCCTTGACCATGTGGCGTACGGCAGCCACTTCGCCCTGGCCGACGCGGACGGCTCCGGGAAGAGCGGTCTTGGTCCGGCGCGTGATGCTGTCCATGTCGGGCAGCCCGAGTGCGGAAAGCGCGTATCCGCTGGAGGCGAGGATGAACTCCCGACGTTCCACGTCGCTCCTTCCCAGATGCAGGACTGATGCCACGGTATCCGTGTGAAGGGCCGCAGGCGCGGGCTCCGGAAGGATGATCGCCTCGGGGTCCAGCCCTAACACCTGCGCGATATACGGCCACCAGTGGCCAGGAGTCCGTTCGCCCTCCATCCACCGCCGCGCGTGCTGACGCTGCAAGCGGCGCGGGTCACCGCACTCGGCGAGACCGAGTGCGCGTGCCAACTCCGAAGGCCCCCAGCCACGTTCCTGACAGGCCCGCTTGATCAGTTCCGCGACGGCCGGGTTCCTCGGCACCCCGTCACCCTCCCCACCTGGATTACGCGGGATTACGCAGGACTACATCCTGGGCCCTGTCCCGGGAGCACGGACCGCCGTTCACTGAACATCACCCGCAGGCCTCCGAATGGCTCGAACAGGTCCCGTTCAGGTCGGTGTTGGCGCCTGCCCGGACACGTGAGAGGAACCGACGGTGGCAATGCCCTCGGACAGCGCACGGACACGCGTGATTTCGCTCCCCCGACGGCCCGGTGCAGAACAGCACCGCGCTGTCCTGGAGCCGGCCCGGTGAGCCGTTACCCGTTGTCCGATCGCCGGCCCGCCGCTCTGCCCGACCCGACCGGGCCGCAGCTCCAACCCCCATCTCGCCGCAGGTCGTCACCGGCACTTCGCCGGCGTACCCGCCGCGCATCACAGTGAAGGGAAGCCGATGTCCACTCCGTCCGACAGCGACACGTATCCCCTCCCCGTGTCGGTCGCGTTCAGCGGCCCCGACAACACCGGGAAGACCAAGCAGATCGGAATCCTCGCCCGACGCATGGGCCCGGCCGCGACCTCCGCAGGCCCGCTCGACCACTACGACCCGCGCTGGGCCGCCATCAAGGCCGGCGGCATGGCCCGCTGGTGGTTCGAGACCGGACCCGTCGAGGAGGTGGCCGACGTCCTCGCCACCTCCTACCTCGAACGCTCCCGGCACCCCTTCTCCGCGCCGGTGCGCCTGCTGGACCGGGGCATCCCGATGCTGGAGGCGTCCGTCGCCGCGACGGTCGCCGTACGGGAGGACCTGAGTGCCGAACAGGCCGCGGACCGGACCCGGTACCTGCTGTCCTCGTACGAGACCGACCTGCGGGCCGCCGAAGAGGACGAGCATGCCCTCGTCCTCCTGCACTGCGACGACCCGGAGGAAGGCACCCGTCGGAGCCTGGCCCACGAGGTCACCGTCACCGAGATCTACGCGGCGTACCAGCGCCGACTCCACGAGCAGATCAACCGGCTCGTCGACGACGGTCGCTTTCCGATGGCGATCCGTATCGGCGACCGGCCCACCGTCGCCGTCCAGGACGAGGTGCGTCGGCTTCTGGCGCCCCTGCACCCGAAGGTGCCCGGCAGGGCCCTGGCCGGAGTGCACGTCACCGCGCTGGGCGGCATGTCGGAGAGCGGCAAGAGCACGGCCGGCGAGTACCTGCGCACCCAGCACGGTCACGCCCGGCTCAAGATCGGGTACCTCATCGAGGACGCGGCCGGCCGGGCCGGGAATCACGACCCGTACCGGCTCGGGCCGGTCGTGCAGGCCGAGCTGATCGTGGACGCCCTGGACCGCTACTGCCAGGCCCACCACTTCCTCGACTCCGTCAGCATCGAGTCGTTGCACGACTTCGACTCGACCGCCGAACTCGCCCGGATGCTCGGGCCCCAGCTCACCATGGTCTACCTGGACGCCGCCGAGGCCACGCGCACGCGTCGGGGCACTGCCGGGGCCTTGGATGTCGTCGGCCGCGACCTCGTCAAGGCCGCACGGGGTGCGGACAAGATCGTCTCCCTCGCCCACGAGGTCATCGCCAACGACGGTCCGCGCTTGAAGCTGGAGCGGCGGCTGGACCGCATCGTGCTCGACCGCCGCTGGCCTGAATACCAACCCTCCACCATGCCGGTCAACGCGCTCGGGCTCCCCGTCAACCTGGAGTCGTACCTGGCCGAGTTCCTCGACCGCACCACCGGGCTGCGCCCGCTGATCGACCTGCTGGTCGTCACCGGAAGCGGCGCCCGGGGCAAATACCAGCATGGCTGGAGCGACCTCGACGTTCTGGTCGTGGCCGACACCTCCTCCCTCGACGAGCTGCGCCAGATCCTCGCGGGCCTGGAGGCGGAACTCGGCGGGGTCAAGCTGGGCATGACCGTGCTGACGCGCGGCGAGTGCCGTGCCGGTGCTGTCACCTCCCGGCTCCTCCACGTCCTTGCTCTCCTCGGCAGCGGAGCGCTGGTACCCCTGTGGGCCACCCCCGGCCTGGCCCTGCCCGCTCCGGATGCCGCCACCGACATCGCCACCAGCCTGCGCGACGGCATCCAGGCCGCCGTCGAGATCCGCCGCCAGCTCCTCAAGGGAACACCCGACCTCCGCGCCCTCTACAAGGTCGCCGCGCTTCTTGCGAAGATCCAGCTTCGGTTCAGCGGAATCGAATGCCCCTCCGACGGCGACGCCCTCACCGTCCTCCTCGACGCCACGCGGCAGGACACGAGCCTGGTCGGCACCGCCCGTACCGACCGGCCCGCCGCCGAAGCGCTCGCCCGTCTCGTTCTCCAGGCTTGGCTGGACACCCTCCCCGAGGAGAGGCGGTGAGCACTCGACGGTTCTCGACGACAGCGGGCGTCTTCCACAAGCCGGTGGCGACCCGGGAACAGGCCGAAGCCGAGACGAAGGGATGGGCACGGCTTGCCTCCCGTATCGCGGTCCCGGCTCTTCACGGGCAGATCGCGTTACCGGACAGGCAGCTCGTCGCCTACGAGGACGTCTTCGCTACCGGTCGGTGCGAGCTGCTCATGGGCGACGTGATCGCGCTCGCCGACCGCGATCCGGCCGCGCAGCCCCGCCTGAACCGCCTCGTGGACGGCGTCTGCGCCGATCTGCGGGCGGCGGCCGAGGAGACCGGAGAGATCGTGCCGCTGGCCGAGTGTGTCCCGGACCTCTACCTCGACCGCATTCGCCACGGTGGCCGCCTGGACCGCTGGTACCTGCTCCGGGATCTGCCGTTCGCCCTGCCCTACACCGGTACGGTCCTCACCCTGCGGGAACTGGCCGACTTCACGCTCACCGCCAACGGCAGGCCGTTGACGCTGGACGTCGCTGACACCATCGAGCGCCTCCGTGCCGCCCTGGCGCCCGACCGTCGCCTGCGCGCCGGCCTGACGCAGGGCGACCCGACGGAACCGAACATCGCCGACCCGCTGTGCTGGCTCGACTTCGACTTCGCCGGCCGCAACACCGTCGCGGGTGAGGCCGCGAACCTGCTCTGGTACCTGATGGGGTTGGGCGGCTGGCTCGTCCCCCGCTACCGGCCCGACGTGTACGCCCGCACCCTCCGACTCGCCCTGTCTCCCCTGTCCGGCCCGCGCATCGAGCACCTGGAACTGCACCGGGGCATTCGGCACATCGACGTCCGGTACTCCTGGTACACCGGCCCCGGCCGTACCGCGGCCCTCGCCCGCGCCCTGGACGGCCTTCTCAGGGTGAACGGCAGCGGCTTGGAGGAGGTCCGTGCCTTCCTCGCCCTGCGCATCCTCGGCGTCATCCCGCCCTCCCGGCTGACCGGACACGACCTTCTGCTCATCCTGATCAAACTTGCCGAGAGCCAGCACCCCCACACAACGCTCGGCACCTTCTTCACCACCACACCGGCCCCTCACCCCGGCCCCGGCGGACGGAGCAGCAATGTCCCAGCACCTGCTTGAGGCCCCTCTCCGGACCCGGCCGCTCCAGGGCCGCAACGCCCTCGTCACCGGCGGCGCCACCGGCATCGGCGCCGAGATCGCGCGGGCGCTCGCCGCCGCCGGGGCGACCGTCGCGGTCAACCACCTCGGCCGGGACCCCGACGCCCACGCCCTTCTCGCCGCCTTCGAACGCGCGGGCAGCCCCGGGATCGCGGTCAACGCCGACCTGACCGACCCGGGCTCCGTCCGTACCATGGCCGGCCTCGTCCGCGCCGAGATCGGCCCCGTCGACATCCTGGTGAACAACGCCGGCGCCTACCCCCGTGTCGCCTGGCAGAACACCGACGAGACCGCCTGGAACCACTCCCTCGACGTGAACCTCACCGCCCACTACCGCACCTGCCACGCACTCACCCCCGACATGATCGAGCGCCGCTGGGGCCGGATCGTGAACATCGGCAGCGTCAACGCCCGCGCCGGCCGGACGAACCTCGTCGCGTACAGCACCGCGAAGGCCGGACTGCTGGGCCTGACCCGCTCCCTCGCCCGTGAACTGGGCCCGTACGGGATCTGCGTCAACACGGTGATGCCCGGAGCCATCCAGGTCGAGGCCGAGAACGCCCTTCCCGCGCAGCACCGTGCGCGGCCGGAGGACCAGATCAAGCGCCAGTGCGTCCCGCGCCGTGGCCGACCGGAGGACGTCGCGGCCCTGGTGGCGTTTCTCGTGGGCCCCTCCGCCTCGTTCATCACCGGGCAGTCCGTCCACGTCGACGGCGGCTGGCTGCTCCACTGAGACCGACGACAAGCAAGGAGACGAACCGAAATGATCGAACGAGTCCGTGCCGTCCTCATCACCGCCGACGACACGATGCTGGTCATCCGCCGCACCAGGCCCGGCATCCCCGAGTACTGGGTTCTACCCGGCGGCGGTGTGGAACCCGGCGACGAGTCCCGCGAGGCCGCCCTCCAGAGGAGATCGCGGGGAAGGCCGACATCGTCCGCCTGCTCCACACGATGGAGTCCGACGACGAGCGTCAGCTCTTCTACCTCGCCCGGATCGCGGCATGGTCCTTCGAGGATCGCACCGGGCCCGAGTTCAGCGCCGAGGGACGCGGCGAGTACGCGCTGGAGGAGATCCCGCTGACCACGGAGGGGCTCGACGGCATCGACCTCAAGCCCGAGGAGATCGCCCACGTCCTGCGGGGAGCCATCACCGCGGGAAGCCTCGGAGTAGAGGCATCGCTCTGAGCCGTCGAGTACGTCAGCACGTCTTCAGGGCCGACTTCGAGATGAGACGGCCCTGAAGGGTCGCTAGTGTCAATGGCTTGGATCCCGCAGCTGCTTCCTTGCCGGCCGACAGAGGGTCATGGAGCGCGAGGTCGTTGCGAGGTCCGCGGTCCTCGGCCTGAGGCTCCTTCCGCCGATCCTGGAGGAGGCTCCATGCGACACCCCGTGCCCAGCTCGGGGTGTACCCGTACACCGTGGGCAACAGTGGGCTCCCGCATGCGTCGCCCTCTCAGGGACCGAGCATGCCCAACCCGGCGAGTGCGAGGCAGGCGGTACCGAAGAGGAAGAATCCGCCCATGCCGATCATGGCCGCCCCGAGTGCCCGGACGCCGGTGCTGCGTCCTTCTTGGGGCACCAGCGTGCCCAGCGCCTTCTGCTTGAGGTCCAGATACGCAGGCAGCCGTCCGGAACGCCACAGCATCCGCCCGGCACTGATCAGCGCTATGCCGAAGACCAGCGTGAGCACGCTCGTCCGGAGCTGGTTGGCTGGGTCGTGCCCGTCCGAAACAGCGGTGATCACAGAGGCCCCCCAGGACAGGCCGGACAGCGGCGCTGTCCGGCGGAAAGAAGCGCCCCATCCTGGTGTACGGCCACCCCCACAGCAACAAACCCCCTACCTGCACGGAGAAAGCGCAGGCAGGGGGCTTGATCGGTCGGGCTTACTTCTTCTTGCCCTGGTTCTTGACCGCCTCGATGGCTGCTGCCGCTGCCTCGGGGTCCAGGTACTTGCCGCCGGGGGTGACCGGCTTGAAGTCGGAGTCCAGGTCGTAGGCCAGGGGGATGCCCGTCGGGATGTTGAGGCCCGCGATGTCGGCGTCGGAGATGCCGTCCAGGTGCTTGACCAGGGCGCGCAGGCTGTTGCCGTGGGCGGCGACCAGGACCGTGCGGCCGGTCAGGAGGTCGGGGACGATGGCGTCGTACCAGTAGGGGAGCATCCGGATGACGACGTCCTTCAGGCACTCCGTGCGCGGGCGCAGCTCCGGCGGGATCGTCGCGTAGCGCGCGTCGTGGGCCTGGGAGAACTCGGAGTCGTCCGACAGCGGCGGGGGCGGGGTGTCGTAGGAGCGGCGCCAGAGCATGAACTGCTCCTCGCCGAACTCGGCGAGCGTCGCCGCCTTGTCCTTGCCCTGGAGGGCGCCGTAGTGGCGCTCGTTCAGGCGCCAGGAGCGGTGGACCGGGATCCAGTGGCGGTCCGCGGCCTCCAGCGCCAGCTGGGCCGTGCGGATCGCGCGCTTCTGGAGGGACGTGTGGACCACGTCGGGCAGGAGACCGGCGTCCTTCAGAAGCTCGCCACCGCGGACTGCCTCCTTCTCGCCCTTCTCGTTCAGGTTCACGTCCACCCAGCCGGTGAACAGGTTCTTCGCGTTCCACTCGCTCTCGCCGTGGCGGAGGAGGATCAGCTTGTACGGTGCGTCGGCCATGGTCCTGAGCCTACCTAAGGGAAATCCGGGATGGGATGCGGACGGCCGTCGGCCGCCCCTCGCCCCCGGCGCTCGATTGACATGTTCCGCTAATTGAGTGGCGGGCCCCCTCTCCGCGTTCGTAAGGTGTCCTCGCCACTTGAGCCGCTTACCGCCGTGGGGGAACCTCGATGTCACCAGCCCGTGTCAGACGTGCCGTCCGGGAGTCCGTCTCCGGGCTGCCGCGCGAGTTCTGGTGGCTGTGGACGAGCACGCTCGTCAACCGGCTCGGCGCCTTCGTCGCCACCTTCATGGCGCTCTACCTCACCCTCGACCGCGGCTACTCCGCCTCGTACGCCGGTCTCGTCGCCTCCCTCCACGGGCTCGGCGGGGTCGTCTCCTCGCTGGCCGGCGGGGTGATGGCGGACCGGCTCGGCCGGCGGCCCACGCTGCTGATCGCGCAGAGCGCCACCGCCGTCTCCGTCGCGCTGCTCGGGTTCATGACCGATCCGGTGGCCATCGCCGGTGTCGCCTTCCTCGTCGGCATGGCCTCCAACGCCTCCCGGCCCGCCGTGCAGGCGATGATGGCCGACATCGTGCGCCCCGAGGACCGGGTGCGCGCGTTCTCCCTCAACTACTGGGCGATCAACCTCGGGTTCGCCGTCTCCTCCATGGCGGCCGGGTTCATCGCCGAGTTCAGCTATCTCGCCGGGTTCCTGATCGAGGCCGGGATGACCCTGGCCTGCGCGGTCGTCGTCTTCGCGAAGGTCCCCGAGTCGCGGCCCGCGCCCACGGCCCGGCAGGCGGAGGCGGAGGTCGGTCTCGGCACGGTGCTGCGCGACGGGCGGTACATGGCCGTCGTCGGACTGTCCTTCCTCGTCGCCCTCGTCTTCCAGCAGGGCTCGGTCGGGCTCCCCGTGGCCATGGGACGGGCCGGGTTCTCCCCCGCCGACTACGGCCTGGCCGTCGCCGTCAACGGCATCCTGATCGTCGTCCTGCAGATCCCCGTCACCCGGTTCATCGAACACCGGGACCCGCGCACCCTGCTCGTCGTCTCCTCGGTCCTCGCCGGGTACGGCTTCGGGCTGACCGCCTTCGCCGGATCGGTCGGCGTCTTCATGCTCACCGTCTGCGTGTGGACCCTGGCCGAGATCGTCAACGCCCCGACCCAGACCGGCCTGGTGGTCCGGCTCTCACCGGTGCACGGCCGGGGCCGCTACCAGGGCGTGTACACCCTGTCCTGGTCCCTCGCCGCGCTGGTCGCCCCGCTGATGTCGGGCGCGGTCATCGACCGGCTCGGCGCGGGCTGGCTGTGGGGCCTGTGCGCGGTGGTGGGGACGGCCGCCGGTCTGGGGTACGCCGTGCTGATGCGCCGGCTGCCGCCGGAGGAGCCCGTCGGAGCTACGGCCGCGGCCCCGGCAGCGGCCGACAAGGGGGCAGGTACGGGTGCGGGGGCGGGTGCGGGGACTGAGGTTTCTGCCGCCTGAGCCGACCCGTCCCCGCCGGGGAGGGGAGAGGGGTGGGGGCGGAGGGTCCTACCGCCCGGCCCCCCCCGACCTCACCCCCCGCGAGACCCACGTCACACCCGCCCATGTCACATCCCCGCGCCCGCGTCCGTCAGTGAGGTGGAAGCAGCCACTACCCACCAGGAGGACACCATGGACGCTCGCCTCAACCTCTTCGCCAACCCGGTCATCGGCAAGGTCATCCGGCACTTCAACGCCGCCGGGCAGGCGCTCGCGGAGTCCTCGCTGCCGGCCGCCACTCAGGAGCTGGTGAAGATCCGCGCCAGCCAGATCAACGGCTGCGGGTTCTGCACCGACATGCACACTAAGGAGGCGACGGCGGCCGGGGAGAGCGCGACCCGGTTGCACCTGGTCGCGGCCTGGCGGGAGGCCACCGTCTTCACCGAGGCCGAGCGGGCCGCGCTGGAGCTGGCCGAGCAGGGCACCCGGATCGCCGACGGCTCCGGCGGTGTCCCGGACGAGGTGTGGGCGAACGCCGCCCGGCACTACGACGAGGAGCAGCTCGGCGCCCTGATCGCGCTCATCGCCCTGATCAACGCCTACAACCGCGCGAACGTCATCGTCCAGCAGCCCGCCGGCGACTACGTGCCCGGCATGTTCGGCTGAGCACGCTCACGGGTGCGTGCGCCCACGGGTTCGTGCGCCCACGCATCACTCGGCCGGGGCACCCTCACGGATGCATCCGCGCGCCCTTCAGGACCTTGTCCACCGCATTCTTCGGGCCGTACACCGCCAGTCCCACCAGGTCCAGGTCGTCCGTCGGGACGGCCCGGACCGCCGCGCGGTTGTCGCGGTCGTTGCCCGTGGCGAACAGGTCCGAGGTGAACACCGCGCGCGGCAGGGCGCGGCTCAGCGCTCTGCCGTGGGCCGCCTTCAGGGTCTCCTTCGTGCCCTCGAAGACCAGCACGGGCTGGCGGAACATCGGCAGGTACGGCACGGCGTCCGCGTCCTCGTAGGGCTCCCCGATCACCTCGGGGGACGCGGTGCCCAGGCCGCTGACCAGGAAGGCGGTGACGTTCAGGCGCTGCCAGGGCTCCAGGTCCGCGCGCAGCAGTACGGCGATCTTCGTGTCGAAGCGGAGGGGTTCGGTGTCCATGGACCGAGCGTCGCCTCCGGAGCGCTGCCGGGTCTTGTACGTTTTTTGCATGGCCGCCGGGCAGGAACTCGTCACCGCGTGGCGCCCCGTGGTGCCGGGCGTCACCGAGGTCTTCCACGCCCGCTTCACCGAGTACGCCTATCCGATGCACGTCCACGACGCCTGGACGCTGCTGATCGTGGACGACGGAGCCGTACGGTACGACCTCGACCGGCACGAGCACGGCACCCCGCACGACACCGTGTCGCTGCTGCCGCCGCACGTGCCGCACAACGGCTCCCCCGCCACACCGGGGGGTTTCCGCAAGCGGGTCGTGTACCTCGACGCCGGCCGGCTCGGGGAGGAGCTGATCGGTCCGGCCGTGGACTCCCCCGATCTGCGGGACCCCCTGCTCCGGGTGCGGGTCGCCCGGCTGCACTCCGCCCTCGCCCGGCCCGGTGACGAACTGGAGGCGGAGAGCAGGCTGACGCTGGTCGCGGAGCGGCTGCGGCTCCATCTGCGCCCGCGCGCCGGTGCGCCGCGCCGGTTCCGGGACCCGGTACTCGCCCGCCGGCTGCGGGAGTTGCTGGACGCCCGGGTCGTCCCCGGCGTCTCCCTGGAGGAGGCCGCTCGGTCGCTGCACGCCCATCCGGCCCATCTGGTACGGGCGTTCAGCGGTGCGTACGGCATCGCACCGCACCAGTACCTGATGTCCCTGCGGGTCGGGCGGGCCCGGCGGCTGCTGCTCGACGGGGTGCCGCCGGGCGAGGTCGCGTCGGCCGCCGGCTTCTACGACCAGTCCCATCTCACCCGGCACTTCAGGAAGTTGGTCGGCGTCACCCCGGGGCGCTACCGGAACAGCGCCCGCTGAGCCGTGGAGACGTGCGGCGGTGTGCGCGGGGTTCGGCGGAAGCCTCCCGTCCGCCGATCACCGCTGGTTAGCCTCCCCGCATGACCGACACACCAGAAGCACAGGACACACAGACCTCCGGCGAATCCCCGGCCTCCGGGGGCGGGTTGCGGCTCAGACGCGTCTCGCTCGCCGTGGCGGGTGCCGCGGCCCTGGTCGCCGTCGGCGTCGGCGCGGCGCTCGCGGCCCCTTCGGAGGAGTCCCCCCGTCAGGGGCGCGGCGTCGCGGCCACCGTTCCGCCGGACGCGGACACCGGGGGCACGTCCGACGGCGGCATGTCCTCCGGCAGTACGTCCGGGGACACGTCCGACGGCACGTCCACCGGCGGCGGCATGTTCTACGGCGGCGCGTCCGACGGCGGGAGCGCCACCGGGGGTGACCCGGAGGACGGCTCCGGTAGCGGCTCCGGCACCACCGGCGGTGTCGTCGACGGGGGCAGCAGCGAAGGAAGCGGCGACACGGGCGTCGACGGCGGTACCGGACCGGGCCCGGACCCCACGGACGAACCCACCGGGACGGCGAGCCTGGAGGAGCTGAACCGGCGCATCACGGAGCTGGACAAGAAGGTCGACCAGCTGCCGACCAAGAGGGAACTGGCCGATGCCCTGCGGGCGTTCGCCGACGAGCTCGACCACGGCGCCGGGACCCCGACCCCCGCGCCCGACCCGTCCTGAGCCCCCGGGCCGCCCTCGTCAGTCCTGCGGGCGTTCGATCAGGTGCGCGAACGCCGCCAGGTTCCCGGTGGACTCGCCGCGGGACACCCGCCAGGCGTACTCCTTGCGGATCGAGGAGGCGAAGCCCAGCTCCAGCAGGGTGTTGAAGGCGCCGTCGGCCGCTTCCAGGACCTGGCCGAGGAGGCGGTCGACCTCGTCCGGGGTGACGGAGGCGAGCGGGAGGCGGGCGGTGACGTAGATGTCGCCGAGGCGGTCCACGGCGTAACTCACGCCGTAGAGCTTGAGGTTGCGCTCCAGCAGCCAGCGGTGGACGCCGGGCTCGTTCTCGTCGGGGTGGCGGATGACGAAGGCGTTCAGCGACAGGGAGTGCCGGCCGACGAGGAAGGAGACCGTCGTGGACAGCTTGCGGGTGCCGGGGAGCCGGACGACGTAGTTCCCGGGCCCGGGGCTCTCCCACTCCAGCTCCGCGTCCCGGAAGACGCCCTCCAGGATCTGCCCGGCCTTCTCGACATCAGCCATGGTGGGAGCGTACGCGACGGCGGTGGGACTGGGTCGCGGCCGTGTAGACGTCGGCGGTGGCGGCGGCGGCCGTGTCCCAGCCGAAGGACTGGGCGTGCCGGGCGGCGGCCCGGCCCATGCGCTCGGTGAGGTCGGGGTGGTCGGCGAAGCGGCCCAGCACCCGCGCGTAGTCGGCCGGGTCGTGGCCCTGGACGAGGAAGCCGGTCTCGCCGTCGCGCACGGCCACCGGCAGTCCGCCGACCGCGGCCGCGAGCACCGGCGTGCCGGTGGCCTGCGCCTCGATGGCGACCAGGCCGAAGGACTCGCTGTGCGACGGCATGACCAGCACGGACGCGGCCCGGAACCAGTCGGCCAGCTGTTCCTGCCCGACCGGCGGCCGGAACCGCACCACGTCCGCGATGCCCAGCCGGGCCGCGAGCTTCTGCAGCCCCTCCGGTTTGGCGAGCCCGCTGCCGCTGGGGCCGCCGACGACCGGGACGACCAGCCGGGAGCGCAGCTCGGGGCGGCGCTCCAGCAGCACGGCCACGGCGCGCAGCAGTACGTCCGGTGCCTTCAGCGGCTGGATGCGGCCCGCGAAGAGCGGGATCAGGGCGTCCTGGGGCAGTCCGAGGCGGGCGCGGGCGGCGGCGCGGCCGTCGGCGGCGCGGAAGCGGCCGAGGTTGACGCCGGGGTGGACCACGGCGACCTTCGCGGGGTCGGCCGCGTAGTGCCGGACCAGTTCGCCGGCCTCCTCGTCGGTGTTGGCTATGAGCCGGTCGGCGGCGCCCACGATCTGGGTCTCGCCGATCACGCGGGCGGCGGGCTCGGGGGTGTCACCCTCGGCCAGGTTGGCGTTCTTGACCTTGGCCATGGTGTGCATGGCGTGCACCAGGGGCACGCCCCAGCGCTGGGCGGCGAGCCAGCCGACGTGCCCGGAGAGCCAGTAGTGGGAGTGGACGAGGTCGTAGTGGCCGGGGCGGTGCCCTGCCCACGCCTGCATCACGCCGTGGGTGAAGGCGCACAGCTGGGCGGGGAGGTCCTCCTTGGCCAGGCCCTCGTAGGGGCCCGCGTCGACGTGCCGGACGAGGACGCCGGGGGCCAGCTCGACGGCGGGGGGCAGGCCGCCGGTCGTGGCCCGGGTGAAGATCTCGACCTCGATGTCGATCTCGGCGAGCCGCTGGGCCAGCTCCACGATGTAGACGTTCATGCCGCCCGCGTCGCCGGTGCCGGGCTGGTGGAGCGGGGAGGTGTGCACGGAGAGCATGGCGACCCGCCGGGGTCTGCGGTACAGCCGGAGCCGGGAGGCCGACGGGGAGCGTCGCCCGAGCCTGCTGACGTACTGGCTCACGTGGCGGACCTCCTTGGTGCGGGCATGCCGTCAGGAGGGCCCACCGGCGCCCTCCCGAGGACTCCAACAGCGGGCGGGTGCCCTGCCATTTCCCGATCAAGCGGCTTTGCCGAATCATTACCTATTTACGTACAACCGTTCGATTACGGGCGGCTTCGGCCGAGGCTCACCGAAGGGTGGCCGCCCCTTACCCTCGTATCCATGAGAACCCCCGCACCGTCCCGGCCGCTGGGCACGGTGACGCGCGGGACGACCAACCCCAACCGGCTGCGCCGCATGGACCGCTGGATCGCGGCCGCACACGGCGCCGCGCTGCGCCGCGCGAACGACCCCGTGGCCGTCGACCTGGGCTACGGCGCCGCGCCCTGGACCGCCGTGGAACTGCTGTCCCGACTGCGCACGACGGCGCCCCGCACCCGCGTGGTCGGCGTCGAGATCGATCCCGTCCGGGTCGCGGGGGCACGGCCGTACGAGCGCGAGGGCCTGACCTTCCGGCACGGCGGCTTCGAGGTGCCGGTGCCCGGGCGGCCGGTGCTGATCCGGGCCGCGAACGTGCTGCGCCAGTACGACGAGGCCGAGGTCGCCCCGGTGTGGCGGCAGCTGTGCGCGCGGCTCGCCCCGGACGGGCTGCTGGTCGAGGGCACCTGCGACGAGATCGGCCGCCGCCACGTGTGGGTGGCACTCGGCCCCGAGGGGCCCCGCACGGTCACCTTCGCCACCCGGCTGGGCTCCCTGGAGCGCCCCTCCGATCTCGCCGAGCGGCTGCCGAAGGCGCTGATCCATCGCAACGTCCCGGGCGAGCCTGTGCACGCCTTCCTGCGCGACTTCGACCGCGCCTGGGCCGCCGCCGCGCCCTACGCCTCCTACGGCGCCCGCCAGCGCTGGATGCGCGCGGTGCGGGACCTGACCGCCGACTGGCCGGTGACGGACGCCCCGGCCCGCTGGCGGCAGGGCGAAGTCACCGTGGCCTGGGCGGCGTTGGCGCCGGTGGGCTAGGCGGCGTTGGCGCCGGTGGGTTGTCCGCCGGCCGAGCCGGACACACGTGCGGGGGAACGCTTCCCGCGTCCCGTTCGTCACACCGGCGAGGTGATCGCCGCACCCGGCGGCCCGCCGGGGAGCATCCGGTGCCCGACGGCCTCTGTCGCTTTGCGCGCGACCGTGGCACGATCCCTCAGACGACCGTAAGTTACTGACGGTAAATCAGTTTGGGGGAAACAGGTATGGGTTCGGGAAAGCGCGGCCTGCTCACGGCCGCCCTGACCGTGGTCTGCGCGGTGACCGTCCTCGCGGCACCCGGCACGGCGTTCGCGGCCCCCGCACCCGTACCCACGCCCACACCCGCGCCGACTCCCCTGCCGGACAAGGACCTTGAGGAGGTCCGCCGCAAGCTCGACAAGCTGTACCACGACGCGTCCGTGGCCACCGACGCCTACAACGCGGCCGAGGAGAAGGCGGAGAAGCAGTCCGCCGAGATCGTGGCGCTGGCCCGGAAGATCGACCAGGGGCAGCAGCGGCTGGACGAGCTGAAGGACCAGGCGGGCGCGGCGGCCCGGGACCAGTACCGCACCAACGGCCTGTCCTCCACCGCCCGGTTCCTGCTCACCGACGACCCCGCACGGTTCCTCGACGGCGCCGGCCGGGTGCTCCAGGGCCAGCGCGCGGCGACCGGGGTGATGGCCGAGATGTCCCGCACCCAGCGGGAGTTGCGGGCCTACGCCGACGACGCCTCGGCGCAGTGGAAGCGGCTGGAGGGCAACCGCAAGGCCAAGGCCGCCGCCAAAAAGAAGATCGAGCAGCAGATCGACGCGGCGGAGGAGCTCCAGTCCCGGCTGGAGAAGAAGGAGAAGGAGCGCCTCGCCGAACTGGAGCGGGAGGCCGCGCGGAAGGCGCAGACCGCCTGGCTGGACACCGGCGTCCTCGAGGACGCCCACGACCAGGCGTCCGCGCCGGGCGAGAAGGCCGTGAAGTACGCCGCCGAGCAGCTCGGCAAGCCGTACGTGTGGGGCGCCGAGGGCCCGGACTCCTTCGACTGCTCCGGCCTGACCTCCCAGGCCTGGGCCGCGGCCGGGCACCCCGTCCCGCGCACCTCGCAGGAGCAGTGGCGGCGGCTGCCGCACGTGGCCGTGGAGGACATGCGCCCCGGCGACCTCGTCATCTACTTCGACGACGCCAGCCATGTCGCGCTGTACATCGGCGACGGCACGGTCATCCACGCCCCGCGCCCCGGCCGTACGGTGACGGAGGCGGGCGCCGGTTCGATGCCGATCCTGGGCGTCGTACGACCGGACGCGTGACGGGCGCCGCACCCGCGTCCGCCCCGGTGACCTGGATCACGTGACCGACCGCACGGCCAACTCCCGCCGGACGTGAGCTTCGTCATCCCCGAGGCCCCGCCGACGTGTCCAACTGCGGTACGGAACGCGGCATATGACGGCGGCGGACGACGGAGCGACCCGGCTCACACCATTCCGCCGGGGCGGTCCCAGCCGCTATGGTCACCCGTCGGTGGGTCGAGACCCTCGATGCCGCCGTGCCCTCGGGGGGAGGGAAGGAACCCAAGACGATGCCCGTACCCGTACCGCGGCAGCGAGCGATCCCGGCCGTGGAGAGTGGTCAGGCGCAGGCCCCGCAGGCCGTCGGCGGCCCCCTCAAGGAAGAGGCGCACCGCGACGCCACGCCCGCGCACGGCACCGGCGCCACTCTCACCCTGCTGCTGATCGAGGACGATCCGGCCGGCTCGCCGATCGTGCCCGACCTGCTGGACTCGGCCGGCAAGCCGATCCGCGTGCGCACCGCCCGCAACCTCACCGAGGCCGAGCGGCTGCTCACCGACGACGTCCACTGCATCCTGCTGGACCTGGCGCTCCCGGCGCCGGGCGGCGACGACACCGACGACGAGCTGGCCGTGCTCCGGCACGTGCTGCGGCTCGCGCCCCGGCACGCCGTGCTCGCGCTGACCGCCTCCGGCGACGCCGAGCGCGGCGCCGAGGCCGTGCGCGTGGGCGCCCAGGACTATCTGTTCCGGGACGAGCTGGACGGCAGGCTGCTCAGCCGCGCCATCCGCTACGCCGTGGAGCGCAAGCGTTCCGACACTGCCGAGCGGCGCCTCGCCGAGGGCCGGCTGCGCGCGCAGGAGAACCGCCGCCTGGAGCGCGGCCTGCTGCCCACCCCGCTGCTGGACGGCTCCTCGCTGCGGTTCGCCGCCCGCTACCGGCCGGGCCGCTCCCGGGCCCTGCTCGGCGGCGACTTCTACGACGCCGTGCGCACCCCGGACGGCACCGTGCACGCCATGATCGGCGACGTCTGCGGGCACGGCCCGGACGAGGCCGCGCTGGGCGTGGAGCTGCGCATCGCCTGGCGGGCGCTGACCCTGGCCGGGCTGTGCGGGGACGAGCTGCTGAACACCCTCCAGCAGGTGCTGGAGCACGAGCGCGCCGACGAGGAGATCTTCGCGACGCTGTGCACGGTGGACATCGCCCCCGACGGCCGCCGCGCGGGCCTGTGCCTGGCGGGCCACCCGGCCCCGCTGATAGCCCGCCCCGGCCGGGCGCCACGGCTGCTGCCCTACGACAACAACGGCCCCGCCCTGGGCCTGCTGCCCGGCGCCCGCTGGCCCCGGATGCAGGTGGAGCTGGGCTCCGAGTGGAGCCTGATGCTCTACACCGACGGGCTCATCGAGGGCAAGGTCGGCGTGGACGGGGAGCGGCTGGGGCAGGACGGCATGGTGGAGATGATCCGCCGGCAGCTGGCCGAGGGACTGCGCGGCGAGGAGCTGCTGCGGGCCGCGGTGCACGAGGTCCGGGAGCTGAACGGGGGCGAGCTGACGGACGACGTGGCCGTGGTGCTGCTGGACCGGGCGGCGTAGGGGCTCGGCCGTGGCCGCCGACGCCGACGTGGCCGTGGCCTGCCGGACCGAGCGGCGTAGAGGCTCCGCCGTGGCCGCCGACGCCGACGTGGCCGTGGCCTGCCGGACCGGGCGGCGCGGGGGCCCCGCCGCAGCGCCGACGCGCCGTCACCGGGTGCGGGCAGGCCGGACGGCGTAGAGGTTCCGCCGTGGCCGCCGACGCCGACGTGGCCGTGGTCTGCCGGACCGGGCGGCGCGGGGGCCCCGCCGCAGCGCCGGCGCGCCGTCACCGGATGCGGGCGGGCCGGACGGCCTAGAGGTTCCGTCCTAGGGCCGGCGCGCCGTCGCCGAGTGCGGGTGCGGGTGCGTAGGGGCCGTTCGCGTGCACGCGGCGCAGCCGCGTGGCTCGGCCACGGGCGACCCGTACCCGGCGCTCGGCAGGGCCCCCTCCGCGGGCTGCCGCTACCGGCCGCCGTTCCACGGCCCGTACGGACCGTCGCTGCTGCTCCCCCGGCCTCGGCGGCCCCAGCCCCGGCCGCCGCCCACCTGCTGGAGGGCGGGGCGGACGTCGACGAGGTACACGATGCTGGCGACCGCGCCGGCGATCGGCAGGATGGACAGGATCGAGAACAGATAGCTGACCACGAGCGCGATGCCGAGGATGATCAGCCAGAAGACCTTGTTCTGCTTGTCCGCGGCGCGGAAGGCGTCCTCCCGCCGGAACGCGGCGTCGAACAGCCCGATCGCGGCCAGGGCCATGAGGATGATCTTCAAGATGCCCATGAACCCCGCGAAGCCCAGCATCAGCATGTCGCCCACCGTCCGTTGATTCGCGAACCCCTGCTACGCCGCCACCGTACCCACAGAACGGGCCGGACACCCCAAAGGTGCCCGGCCCGTGACCGTACGGCCGGTCACTCTCCCTTGGCCGACGGCGTGGTCTTCTTCGCGGCGGGGGCCTTGCGGGCGGCCGGGGCCTTCTTCGCCGCGGGCTTCTCCTCGGCGGGCCCGGTCTTCGCCCCGGCCGGCTTCGGCTCGTCGTCGTGGACCTCGACCGGCTCGGGCTTGCCCTCGACGGCGATCGCCAGGTCCTCGATCTCCTCGGCGGCCTCGCCGCGCCAGGTCTTCACCGCCTGTTCGCCGTGCTCGGCGACCTTCTCGTAGGTCTCGCGGGCCTTGACGGCGTACTCGGCGGCGACGCCGACCCCGCGCAGGGCGAGGTCCTGGGCGGTCTCGCCCAGCTTCTTCACGTCGAGGGCGCCGATGAACTCGCCGACCTTGGTCTGCAGGGTCGCCTGCGCCTCCTTGGCACGGGCGGCGGCCTTCTCCTGCACGGCCTTGGGGTCGGTGTTGCGTACGGCGTCGATGCGGGCCGGGGCCTCGGCGCGCAGCTGCTCGACCAGGGCCGGCACCTTCTTGGCCTGCTGGAGCGCCAGATCGGCGGTGCCGGCGGCGAAGTAGAGCGGGGTCGGGTCGCTGAGGGTCTTGCGCAGGTCGTCGGTGATGGCCATGGTGGGGATCCTCCCGGATCGAATTCGCGTTCGGCTGGGTTGACGAGGTCCGCGGCGGGCGTCCGAGCCCTGGTCCGGCTTATCCGGCCGTCCGCCGCCGGCCTGCGTCGGTGTCGCTTCCGGCGGCATCGCCTCCGCCGGCCGTACTGCTGCCGCCGCCGGTTCCCTGGTCCGAGGCGCCGTCCCCGTCCCGCGCCGGCCCGGCCGCCTCGCCGGTCCCGAATCCGTTCTCCTTGCGGAAGGACTCGTAGATCTGGAGCAGCACCTGCTTCTGCCGCTCGTTGAGCGAGGGGTCGGCGAGGATGACGGCGCGCGTCTCGACCTCGTCCCGGTCCCGCTCGGCGTCGAGGATGCCGGCCCGGACGTACAGCGTCTCGGCGGAGATGCGCAGGGCCTTGGCGACCTGCTGGAGCACCTCCGCGCTGGGCTTGCGCAGTCCGCGCTCGATCTGGCTCAGGTACGGGTTGGACACCCCGGCGGCGTCGGCGAGCTGCCGCAACGACAGCTGGGCGTTGCGCCGCTGCTCGCGCAGGTACTCACCGAGATTGCCGACGTTCAGCGATGCCATGCCTCCACCTTGCCCACCCTCGCTAACTTTTGCAAGCACCCGCTTGCAAAAGTGTGTCGCGCGGGGTGGGCACGAGGTCACCGAGGCCGGTAGGAGGTGGCCAGTACGGAGACGGTGGCCCGGGCGGGGAGGGGGCCGCGATCGGTCAGGGCCGCGGGGGACAGGTGGCGTGCGCTCGGTGTCATCCCCACCAGGTCGATGGCTTCCTGCCTGGTCAGGGGCATGGTGTAGGCCACGTGCCGGGTGCCGGCGGACCGGAAGTAGGGGTCCAGCGCCTGTCGCAGGCGCTGCTCCTTGTCCGGGTCGATCGTGACCATCCCGGGGATCCGGCCCCGTAGCTCGGCCAGGTGCCGCTCTACGGGGCGCACCACGATCAACCGGCCGGTCGGACGCAGTACTCGGTGGAACTCGGCCGGGTTGCGCGGGGCGAACACGTCCAGCACGACGTCGACCCCGTGGTCGGCCAGGGGGAAGGGGCGGAAGACGTCCCAGCTCGCCGCGGCGGCTCGCGGATGGGCCCGGGCCGCTGAGCGCAGGGCGCGTGCCGACGTGTCCAGCCCCAGGCCGCGGGTGCCGGGCAGTCGATCGAGCACGCCGGCCAGGTAGTAGCCGGTGCCGCATCCGACGTCTAGGACCTTGCCTTGGCCCGGCAGGGCGTCGGCTGTCATACGAGCCAGGGTCTGGTGGACAGGGGCGTACCTGCCGGTGGACAGGAACCGGTGCCGGGCCTGGACCATGGCCGCGTCGTCACCGCTGGTGGCGCGGCCCCCCGTCAGGAGGCTGACGTAGCCCTGACTTGCGATGTCGAAGGTGTGGCCCGCCGGGCAGCGCAGTGAGCCGTGGGCGGGGCGGAGACGGGCGCGGCACACCGGGCAGCGCAGCACGTCGAGGAACGGTTCCAGGGCAGGGGGAAGCGAGACGGGCACGAGGCACTCCTGGCGACGGTGAAGGGGAAGGACCGTGCCTGTACGCGCGCGCTCAGAAGCCGCTGTCTCCGGAAGAACGAGCCGCCACAGCGTGGGCGGCGCACGGAAGACGGATCACGTGACAGGCACACCAAGGAGGGCGACGCCCCACGGCACCGCCCTCAACGCCTCGCGATCACAGAGCCTGGGTGTGCTGGGTCCACATGCCTCCACCTTACGAGCTCACTGACAACTGGGGTGCCTCGCCTCAGGAGTTGTGCCGGGAGGACCATGGTGGCGACGGCCCGCCAGGATGGTCGCCGCGGACCTGGCCGCACGGCCGGCGACCCGCCCGCCCCTGAACCGGAAGGATCCCTGCGTGGACATCTCGGACGACGGCCCGGAGCTGGACCCCGGGTGGCGGGAGGCCGCCAACAATCTGTGCGGGATCCTGCGCGGGCGCCCCACCTCGGCCGTGGCCGAGCTGTTCGTCGGGGCGGGCTGGATGTCGCAGTCGTCGTCCTGGGAGGGGTACGAGGTCCAGACGCACTGGTGCCGGGTCGAGCTCGATCCGCTCGACCGGACGGAGACCCTGCTGAACGGTGTCGTCGACCCCGGCAAGCTCGATGTCCTCGCCGCGCTGCTCTCCCGGTCCGGGACGGACTTCGTCCTGGAGCTGTACGACGAGGGCCATCGCCTGCTCCGGGAGATCACCGGCTGAGCCTCCCCGGAGTGCGAGGCGGCGCATAATCGGTTGCCCGTCGGTCGAGGCCGTGGTTGGAATGGCCCGCATGATCGATCGGGTGGGCCCGCCGGGGCGGGGCGAGACGGGTGGGGGCGGCGCCGTATGAGTACGTCGCTCGGGGTGGACCGGGCCGGCGGGGTGGTCCGGGTCGGGGCCCTCGCTCCGTTGTCGCCGCCCGGCTGGGTCGAGGCGGGGCGGCAGCTGGTCGCCGGGCTCGAACTGGGCGTGCGTGACGTCAATGACGCCGGCGGGGTCGGCGGACGGCCGCTGGAGCTGGTGGTGCGGGACACCGCGGCCGATCCGCGGCGGGCCGCGGCGGCCGTGGACGAACTGGCCGGGCTGGGCGTGGCCGCCGTGACGGGCGAGTACCACAGCGTCGTCGCCCGCGCCGCCGCAGCCCGGGCGGACGCCCTCGGCCTGCCCTTCCTGTGCTCGTCCGCGGTCCTCGACGCGCTCACCGACCAGCCGACGGAACGGGTCGCCCGGATCGCCCCGGCGCAGTCCCACGGCTGGCGCGTCTACGCCGACTTCCTGCTCGGCGCGGGCCACCGCCGCATCGCCGTGGCGACCCAGCCGAGCGTCTACTGGGCGTCCGGGACCGGCATCCTGCGCGAGCGCCTCGCGCCGCGCGGCGGCAGCGTCGTGGAGTTCGACATGAGCGTGCTCGGGCCCGCCGCCCTGTGCGACGCGCTCGCCGCCCACGGTGCGACGGCCCTGCTCCTGCTGGTCGGCCACCCGGAGCCGGCCGCGTCCGTCGTCAGGTCCGTGCGCCGCGACCCGCGTCTCACCGGCGTCCTGATCGGCGCCCCGGCCGGACAGCCGGAGTTCGCCGAGTGGGCGACGCTGCTGGGCGGCGACGGCGCGGGGATCCCGTTCCTGCGCTACCTGCCCGAACGCCTCACCCCGCTCGGCACCCGCGTCGAGGCGGCCCTGCGCGCGCGGCTGGCCGGACCCCCCTCCTTCGTCGCCTTCGAGGGCTACGACACGATCGCCGTCCTCGCCGACGTCCTGCGCGCCCACGGCACGGACCGGGCGGACATCACCGCGTCCTGGGCGCGTGTCGACACCGAGGGCACCCGCGGCCGGATCCGTCTCTCCCGCGCACCGGGCATCAGCGTCCGGCAGTGGGCCTGGCCGCCGGTCCGGATCGTCGACCGGGACCCGACGGACCTCGACCGCTTCCGGGTCCTGCACACCGGTTGAGGGGGCGCCGGGGAGGCGGCTGTAGCAGCGCGGCCCGGCTCACGTCCGGCCTCACTCGAAGTCGTACACCGTGAACTCGGCGACCGGGTCGTACCCGATGCGCTGGTAGAGCGCGGTGCTGGTGGGGTTCGCCGGGTCCGCGAACAGGACGACCGTGCGCGCGCCCGCGGCCAGCGCGGCCCGTCCCACCGCCGTCGTCACCGCACCCGCGTACCCGCGGCCGCGCAGGGGGGCCGGGGTGTAGACGGGGTCCACCCGGACGTGGCCGGAGACCACCGGGGTCGCGCCGGCCATGGAGACGGGCGTGCCGTCCGGGGTCTCCCAGAAGGTGAAGCGCTTGGCGGCGAAGCGGGTGCCGGGCCAGCCCGCGTCGTCCGCGGGGAAGTCCTCCCCGACGTCCGCCGTGAACGCGCGGCACCAGCGCACGAGGTGCTCGTGGTCCCGCTCGCCGGCCTCCCGGGCCCGGCCCTCCGCGTGCGGGTCCGGCGCGGCCGGGGTGCCGAGCCGGTACAGGCGGACGCGCTGCGTGCGCAGGACCGGCGTGGCGCCCGTGCGCCGCCGCCACGCCTCGGCGAACGCGGCGGCGGTGTGCTGCTCGGCGCTGACCCCGGGGAGCACGTGGCCGAGGCCGGCCAGCCGGGCGGCGAGGGCGTCGGCCCGCTCCGGGGTGAGGACGGTGGGGCTCAGCAGACCCCGGGCCCGGCGGTGGAAGGCGGCGCGGACCTCGCCCGACTCCTCCAGGTATCCGAGGAGCGGGGCCTCGGCGCCGTACGCCCCCGGGCCGTCGGCGCGCAGGGTCTCGGTCACCGTCAGCGCCATGGTGTGCAGATCCGGGCGCGAGCGCAGGAAGTCCCCGGCCCGGGCGAGGAAGGCGTCGACGTCTTCGGTGAGGTGCCAGTCATCCGGTCGCATGCCGGAGACTTCCGCCGCGAGCCCCGCCCGAAACCCGCCGAGCCGCTCCCCGCCGGGCCGGGCCGGACCGGGGCGTCATCGTCGCGCCGGAGCCGCCGGAGCCGCCGGAGGAGACCGAGGAGACCGCCTCGGCCCGCGGCGGTATCGGGGCCCGACGGCCGGAGGGAGCGGTCGTCGGAACCGGTCCGCGATGAGGTCAGGAGATGAGGTCAGGAATGGAGAAGCGGTCGGGCGGGGTGCGCCGCTAGCGTGGCGGGGGTTTCACAGACGGAGAGGCGATGAGCATGACCACGAGGACGGACGACGCGCCGGTGTCGGCGCCGCACGCCGCCGACAGCCACGAGCTGATCCGGGTGCACGGCGCGCGGGAGAACAACCTCAGGAACGTCACCGTGGAGATACCCAAGCGCCGGCTGACGGTGTTCACGGGGGTCTCCGGCTCGGGCAAGAGCTCCCTGGTGTTCGACACCATCGCCGCGGAGTCGCAGCGGCTGATCAACGAGACGTACAGCGCGTTCGTCCAGGGGTTCATGCCCACCCTGGCGCGCCCGGACGTGGACGTGCTCGACGGGCTGACCACCGCGATCATCGTGGACCAGCAGCGGATGGGCGCCGACCCGCGCTCCACGGTCGGCACCGCCACCGACGCCAACGCGATGCTGCGCATCCTGTTCAGCCGGCTCGGCACCCCGCACATCGGCTCGCCCAAGGCGTTCTCCTTCAACGTCGCCTCCATCAGCGGGGCCGGCGCGGTCACCCTGGAGCGCGGCGGGAAGCAGGTGAAGGAGCGCCGCGAGTTCAGCATCACCGGCGGCATGTGCCCGCGCTGCGAGGGCCGCGGCACGGTCACCGACATCGACCTGACCCAGCTCTACGACGCGGACAAGTCCCTCAACGAGGGCGCGCTCACCATCCCCGGCTACAAGCCCGGCGGCTGGAACCACCGCCTCTACACCGAGTCCGGCCTCTACGACCCGGACAAACCGGTCCGCACCTTCAGCAAGCAGCAGCTCGACGACTTCCTGTACCGCGAGCCGACCCGCATGAAGATCGCGGGCATCAACATGACGTACGAGGGTCTCGTCCCGCGCATCCAGAAGTCCATGCTCGCCAAGGACCGGGAGGCGATGCAGCCGCACATCCGGGAGTTCGTGGACCGCGCCGTCACCTTCACCACCTGCCCGGACTGCGCCGGCACCCGGCTCGGCGAGGCCGCCCGCTCCTCGAAGATCAAGGGGATCAGCATCGCCGACGCCTGCGCGATGCAGATCAGCGACCTGGCCGCGTGGGTGCGGGAGCTGGACGAGCCGTCCGTGGCGCCGCTGCTCGCCTCACTGCGCGACACCCTCGACTCGTTCGTGGAGATCGGCCTCGGCTACCTCTCCCTGGACCGGCCCGCGGGCACCCTCTCGGGCGGCGAGGCGCAGCGTACGAAGATGATCCGCCACCTCGGCTCCTCGCTGACCGACGTCACGTACGTCTTCGACGAGCCGACCGCCGGTCTGCACCCGCACGACATCCGGCGGATGAACGACCTGCTGCTGCGGCTGCGCGACAAGGGCAACACGGTGCTCGTCGTGGAGCACAAGCCCGAGGTCATCGCGATCGCCGACCACGTGGTGGACCTCGGCCCGGGCGCCGGTACGGCCGGCGGCACCGTCTGCTTCGAGGGCACCGTCGCCGGGCTGCGCGCGGCCCGTACGCTCACCGGCCGTCACCTGGACGACCGGGCCGCGCTGAAGGACACGGTGCGCGAGCCGTCCGGGGCGCTGGAGATCCGCGGCGCCGCCACCCACAACCTGAAGGGCGTCGACGTCGACATCCCGCTCGGGGTGCTGACCGTGGTGACCGGGGTGGCCGGGTCCGGCAAGAGTTCGCTGGTACACGGGTCGGTGCCGGCCGGCGCGGGCGTGGTCTTCGTCGACCAGACCCCGATCCGCGGCTCGCGGCGCAGCAACCCGGCGACGTACACGGGGCTGCTGGAGCCGGTCCGCAAGGCGTTCGCCAAGGCCAACGGGGTGAAGCCGGCGCTGTTCAGCGCGAACTCCGAGGGCGCCTGCCCGGCCTGCAACGGCGCCGGGGTCGTCTACACCGACCTGGCGATCATGGCCGGGGTGGCCACGACCTGCGAGGAGTGCGAGGGCCGGCGGTTCGACGCCTCGGTGCTGGAGTACCGGCTCGGCGGCCGGGACATCAGCGAGGTGCTGGCGATGACGGTGGAGCAGGCCGAGGAGTTCTTCGGCGGCGGGGACGCCCGTACCCCGGCCGCGCACCGGATCCTGCGGAATCTGGCCGACGTGGGCCTCGGCTACCTCACCCTCGGCCAGCCGCTCACCACGCTGTCCGGCGGCGAGCGGCAGCGGCTGAAGCTGGCCACGCACATGACCGACAAGGGCGGGATCTACGTCCTGGACGAGCCGACCACCGGGCTGCACCTGGCCGATGTGGAGCAGTTGCTCGGTCTGCTGGACCGGCTGGTCGACGCGGGCAAGTCGGTGATCGTCATCGAGCACCACCAGGCGGTCATGGCGCACGCGGACTGGATCATCGACCTGGGTCCGGGTGCCGGGCACGACGGCGGCCGGATCGTCTTCGAGGGCACCCCGGCCGAGCTGGTCGCGGCCCGCTCCACGATCACCGGCGAGCACCTGGCGGAGTACGTCGGCCGCTGATCCCGCCGGGGTCTCAGAACGGCGTACGTTGGCCGCTGATCCCGCCGGGGCCTCAGAACGGCGTACGTCGGCCGCTGAGGCCCGTCAGGGGTCTCAGAACGGCAGCGGGCGGGCGTGCACCACGTCCAGGCGGGACACCGCCCGGGTCAGCACCACGTACAGCCGGTGCGCGCCCCGCTCCTCCGCCTCCGCCACGGCGGCCGGTTCCACGGCGATGACGTGGTCGTACTCCAGGCCCTTGACCAGGCTCGCGGGGACGACGGCCAGCCGGGCGCCGAGCGCCTCGGGACCGGCCGCGTCCAGGCCGGCCCCGGTCAGGGCCGCCCGTACCCGGTCGGTGTCCGCGTCCGCCGTGATCACGCCGACCGAGCCCTCCCGGGCCAGGGCGGCGCGGACGGCGGTCACGGTGGCGGCGAGCACGTCCTGCGCCGGCCGCAGGGTCAGCTCGCCGTCGGTGCGCAGCGAGGTGGCCGGGGGGACGGCGACGTCCAGACGGGCGAGCAGCCGGTTGGCGAGTTCCAGCACGGCGGCCGGCACCCGGAACCCGGTGGTCAGCGGCACCACGGCCGCGTCGGGCCGGCCCAGGTGGCGCAGCTGGACGGACCAGTCGCGGGCGGCCCACGGGGTGGTGCCCTGGGCGAGGTCGCCGAGGACGGTGAGCGAGCCGAAGGCGGCCCGGCGGGCGATGGCCCGGCACTCCATCGGGGAGAGGTCCTGCGCCTCGTCCACGACGATGTGGCCGTAGCCCTCGGGGTGTTCGATCAGCCCGGCCAGCTCGTCCAGCAGGACCAGGTCGGCGGCCGACCAGCGGGCGGACTTGTACGAGCGGGGCGGGCGCGGCCACAGCAGCGCCGCCTGCTCCCCGGGGTCCAGCAGGCCGTCGGCGGCGCGCGCCAGCGCGTCGGCGTCGGTGAGGAGCCCGGCGAGGACCTCCTCGGGGCGGGCCTTCGGCCACACCGCGTCGAGCCGCGCGGTCAGCGGCCGGCAGCGTTCGACGCGGCGGACCCAGGCGGCGGGCAGCACCCCGGCGCGCCGTTCGGCCTGCTCGCGCAGCCGTCGTACCACCCGGGTGCGCACCCGTTCCCGCCCGATGGCGTACGGGGGTTCCTCGGCGCGGACCTCGGCCACGATGCGGCCAGTTCGCCGGCGGACACCCGCCAGCGGTAGGAGCCGTCCGGGACGGCGAGGTCGTCAGCGCCGTCGGTGGTGACCCGCGCGTACAGCGCCCGGCGCAGCACCTCGGCCATGCGCGGGTCGTGTTTGACGGCGGCCGTGGGCAGCGGGTCGGTGCCGGTGACCGGGTGGCGGGCGATCTCGTCCAGCAGGGTGCTCTGGCGGTAGCCCTTGTCGGCGGTGCCGCGCCGGGCGGTCTCGCCGAGCGAGGGCAGCACCTCGGCGATGTACCGCAGGAAGGTCGGGTTGGGGCCGAGGATCAGCAGGCCGGCGCGCTGGAGCCGCTTGGGGTGGGTGTAGAGCAGGTACGCGGCCCGGTGCAGGCCGACGGCCGTCTTGCCGGTGCCGGGGGCGCCCTGCACGCACACCGAGTCGGTGAGGGCGGCGCGGACCAGGTCGTCCTGCTCGGGCTGGATGGTGGCGGCGATGTCCCGCATGGGTCCGACGCGGGGCCGCTCGATCTCGCGGGCCACGATGTCGCTGGTCCGCGCCTCGCCGCGGCCCAGGTGCTCGTCCTCCAGCGCGGTGAGGTCGGTGGCGTCGCCCCGGCTGCCCGGGGCCCAGCCGAACCGGCGGCGCACCTCGACGCCCTGCGGGTCGCCGGCGTCGGCCTGGTAGAAGGCGCGGGAGACGGGGGCCCGCCAGTCGACGACGAGCGGCGGGGCGGCCGGGTCCTCGGTGATGCGGACCCGGCCCACGTGGTAGCTCTGCCCGCCGTGCCCGGGGTGACCGTCGGCGAAGTCCAGCCGGCCGAAGAACAGCGGGCCGGGCGGCAGTTCGCGCAGGGCCTTGGCCTGGCTGCGCAGCCGGTATCCGAGGACTTCGGCGTCCGCGCCGGAGGCGGAGACGTCCTCGCCGATGACGACCTGTTCGGCGGCGCCGTCGACCATCGCGGCGAGGGCGGCACGGCAGGTCTCGTGGTAGGCGCGCTCGGTGTGCAGGGCTTCCGTGAGGGCGGGGTCGGTCGACGTCATGCCGCCAGCGTACGACAAAACGTTACCGAGTTAAATTTCTTACCGAGTCTCAGTGTGCGGACCGCAGCTCCGGCAACGCCTCGGCCAGCCGCCCGAACGCCCGCTCGGCCGCCCGTACGGCATCCGGCGCGACATCCTCGACCGACTCCCCCGCCGCGATCCGCCGCCAGTTCTCCAGGGCGAGGACCCGCTGGACGGCGACGATCTGCCCGGCGGCCAGCCGCGCGTCCAGATCGCCGCCGAGCGCCTCGGCGAGCGCCGCCTCCGAGCGCTCCTGATGGGCGTAGGCGCGCGCCGCCAGGGAGGGGGTGCCGTAGAGCAGGCGGTGGAAGGCGAGCACCTCGGGATGGTCGTTCAGGCCGGTCACCGGGTCCCGCCGGTCCAGCCCGGCCAGGAAGTGCCGGCCCAGCGCGGCCACCGGATCGGCCGCCCCGGCCACCACCCGGGCGGCCTCCGTCTCGTGGTCCGCGATCCGGTGCAGGACCAGGTCCTCCTTGGCCGGGAAGTACCGGAAGAGGGTCGGTTTGGAGATCCCGGCCGCGGCGGCCACCTCCGCCACCGGCACCGCGTCGAAGCCCCGCTCCAGGAACAGCCGTACGGCGATGTCCGACACGTCCTGGTACATCCGCTGCTTCTTGCGCTCGCGCAGACCCATCTCACCCATGGTGGGGAGCCTACGCAGACCGGCCCGGGCCGCGCTCAGAGCAGCAGGTCGTCCACCTGGGCCTCGCCCTCCCGGTACCGGCGGGCGATCTCCCCGCTGCAGTCGTCGGCGGTGCGCTGGAGCCGCTGGCGGCAGCGGGAGACCTCCTGCTCGTAGCGGACCAGACGGCCCATGGCCGCGGTCAGCTCCGGGTCGGTGCGCGCCGTCAGGTCCGACAGCTCCACCTCGGCGAGCATCTCCGCGGCCAGCCGCCCGTACTCCTCGTTGTGCGGGGTGCCGAGCGTTACATGGCGGGCCGAGGACCGCTGCGGGGCCGGGGCGTCCTTCAGGATCTCCGCGAGCCGGTCGACCACGGAGCCGTCGGCCGGCGCCGGCACGGACACCCGGCCGCGCCGCCCCAGCTCGGCGCGCAGGATGTCGATACGGCCCTGGAGCAGCCGCCGCACATAGCTGAGGTCCGCCTCGTCCCGCTGGGCGTCCCGGCGCAGGGCGCGCAGCTCGGGCAGGCTCAGCCGGGCCAGGTCGGGCCCGCCGGACCCTGGCTCCGGGGGGCCGTCGGCGCGCTGCGCGGGCGGCCGGTGCGTCCCCTGGATCCCCAGCCGCCCGCTCGTGCTCGGTGTGCTCATCTGCGTGACCGTCCCCTCGACCGGCGTGTGGAAGCATCGTGCCACCCCAACCGACCGCTATGTGACCGAGAGCCCCCGAACGGCCCCAGATGGGCGGTAACAGTTCCATATTGGTCCCCGCGCGGGCGGCGGCCGGACACCGGGCATGATGGTCGGCATGCGTGCGGTGGTGCAGAGGGTGGACGGCGCGAGCGTCGTCGTGGACGGCGAGACGGTCGGCGCGATCGAGGGCGAGGGGCTGTGCGTCCTGGTGGGGGTGACCCACGACGACACCAAGGAGAAGGCGGCCCAGCTCGCGCGCAAGCTGTGGACGATCCGGATGCTCCAGGGCGAGCGGTCGTGCGGCGACACCGGGGCGCCGCTGCTGGTGATCAGCCAGTTCACCCTCTACGGCGACGCCCGCAAGGGCCGCCGCCCCACCTGGAACGCGGCGGCCCCCGGCGACGTCGCCGAGCCCCTGGTCGACGAGGTCGTGGCCCGACTGCGCGCCCTCGGCGCGACGGTGGCGACGGGCCGCTTCGGCGCCCAGATGAGGGTGAACCTGACGAACGACGGACCGTTCACGGTGCTGCTGGAGATGTAAGCGCCCCGAAGGGGCGCGGGGAACTGCGCGAGCAACCACAACGGCGCCGCACCCGGCAACGAACGCAACCCCCAACGGCGCCAAGCCGGCCCGCAAGGCTACGGCTCGACCACAACCTCCTGAGCAGCCGCTGTCTCTCCGGCCAGGAGCCTGGCGTCGACGGGTACGTTCCGCTTCACCAGCGCCAGCGCCACCGGCCCCAGCTCGTGATGGCGTACGGACGTCGTCACGAACCCGACCTTGCGGCCGTCGGGCCCCTCGTCCGCGACCCGGATCCCGGTCCCCGGCACCGGCAGGTGCACCTCGCTGCCGTCCAGGTGCAGGAAGACCAGCCGGCGTGGCGGCTTGCCCAGGTTCTGCACGCGGGCGACCGTCTCCTGCCCCCGGTAGCAGCCCTTCTGGAGGTGCACGGCCGTACCGATCCAGCCCAGCTCGTGCGGGATGGTCCGGTGGTCGGTCTCGAAGCCGAGCCGGGGCCGGTGCTGCTCGACCCGCAGCGCCTCGTAGGCGAGCAGCCCGGCGGCGGGGCCGTGCGACGCGGCGAAGGACTCCAGCTCGGCGCGCGGCAGGAACAGATCACGGCCGTACGCCGTCTCGCGTACGACGACCCCGTCCGGCACGTCGGCGATGGAGCCGGCGGGCAGGTGGACCACGGCGATGTCGGCGGTGCGGTCGGCGACCTCCACCCGGTAGAAGAACTTCATCGACTCCAGGTACGCGATCAGCGCGTCCTGGGTGCCGGGCTCGACGTGCGCCCAGACGGTCGTACCGTCGTCCACCAGGTACAGGGCGTGTTCGATGTGCCCGTGCGCGGACAGGATCAGGGCCTCGGTGGCCTCGCCCGCGGGCAGGTCGCTGACGTGCTGGGTGAGCAGCAGATGCAGCCAGCTCAGCCGGTCGTCACCGCTGACGGTGACGACGCCGCGATGCGACAGGTCGACGAAACCGGTGCCGTCGGCGAGGGCGCGCTGCTCGCGGAACAGGTCGCCGTAATGGGCGGCGACACCTTCGTCCACACCCTCGGCGGAGACCGCGCCGGGCAGGGACAGCAGGGGGCTCTTCATAACGCAAGCCTACGACGTGGGACTTGAACCCTTCAGGGAGCAGTCCCGGCACCGGCCGAAGATCGCGAAGTGCTTCATGTCGGTGTCGAACCCGAACTGCTGCCGCAGCTTGTCCGTGAACTCGGCGGCCACCTCCACGTCCGCCTCGATGACGTCGTCGCAGTCCCGGCACACCAGGTGCAGGTGGTGGTGCCGGTCGGCGAGGTGGTAGGTGGGCGCGCCGTGCCCCAGATGGGCGTGGCTGACCAGGCCCAGCTCCTCCAGCAGCTCCAGCGTCCGGTAGACGGTGGAAATGTTGACCCCCGACGCCGTCTTCCTCACTTCCACGAGGATGTCGTCGGGGGTCGCGTGCTCGAGGGTGTCGACGGCTTCGAGTACGAGCTGCCGCTGCGGCGTCAGCCGATAGCCGCGCTGCCTGAGATCGCTCTTCCAGTCGGTGGTCACCACACGACGAGTCTAGGACTACTTGAAGAAAGCGATGCCGTCGTCCGGCATGTCGTCCGGAAGGGCCTTGGCCCAGCGTTCGACGTCCTCGGGGGTGACGACCTTCTTCAGCTGGGCCGACATGTAGGGGCGCAGCGGAACCTCGGGGGTCTGCTTCTCGCCCACCCACATCAGGTCGCTCTTCACATAGCCGTACAGCCGCTTGCCACCGCTGTACGGGGCGGACGCGGGGGTGCGGGCGACGGCGTCCGTCACCAGGTCGATCTGCGGCTTCTTGTCGGCCATCTCGCCGTACCAGATCTCGATGACACCGTCGTCGCGGGTCATCGTTACCTCGACCTTGCGGTCCGCGTCGATCCGCCAGAAACCGGACTCCGACTCCAGCGGGCGGACCTTGTTGCCGTCCTTGTCCAGCACCCAGGTGTGGGAGTGGTACTCCAGGAAGTCCCGGCCGTCGTGGGTGAAGCTGACCTCCTGACCGAAGTTGCACTTCTCCGAGCCAGGGAAGTCGTGCACGCCCGCGCCGGCCCAGTTGCCGAGCAGGAAGGCGAGCGGGACAAGGTCCTTGTGCAGGTCGGACGGGATCTCGATCATGAGCGGAGGCTTCCTAGAGGGGGGTCAGCGCTGGCCCTGGTACAGCTTCTTCACGGTCAGACCGGCGAAGGCGAGAACGCCGACGCAGACCAGGACCAGCAGAATTTCGAAGAAGATCTCCACGGGTGCTCCTTGAGCGAGGGTGGGCATACGACAGAGCCGGAGCCCAGCTTACGCGGCCGGGCCCCGGCCCTCCTGACGAGGTCCGCTCAGCTGAGCAGCTCGGTCTGCAGGGTGACCGTCTGCCGGAACGGAACGGCGTTCACCCCGCCCTCGCGGGTCTGGGTGATCACCGCGATGGTGTCCCCGGCCGAGAAGTACGCCTGCCGCACCTGCTCGGCGCCGTACGGCTCGGTCTCCGTGTACGGGAAGAGCGTCACGCCCTTCATATGGGCGCCCGGCGGGAACGTCTCGTCCAGTGCGTAGTACTCGGCACCGTGCACCGGGTAGGCGGGCGCCCCGGTGTTGGCGAGGTCGCCGGTCAGCAGGGTCTCGGAGACGGCGGCGGTGCCGAACCGCAGCAGCCGGATCCTGGTGCGGGTGCCGTCCGGGGTGGTCCAGCCGCGGCCCGCGATGTGCCGCAGACCGTGGTCGGTGAGCTTCTGGGCCAGCTCCCGGCGCTTCTCCGCATCCGCGTAGTCGGCGAGGAAGTCCTTCATCGGCACCCACCCGTCCGTGCCGCGCGGTCCCGGTTCCACCGTCGCCCCGCGGGGCGCGGGCAGCACCAGCGCGCGCAGGTCGGCGTGGTGCGTGCCGGCGTGGTTGCCGGCTTCAAGGGGCCCGGGGCTGCCGGGCGGCAGTGGCGGCCGGACCAGTTCCGGGTAGTCCCATCGGCCGTCGGAGGCGGTGGCCAGCCCCGGCAGGTCCGTCCGCTCCATCCGGCTGACCCCGTACGCCGTACCGGCCCCGACCAGGCAGAACACGGCAGCGACGGCGGTCCACCGCAGCGCCGCCCGCAGCACCCGGCGGTCCTTCCGCACGGCGGCGGGCGGCGGCGGCACGGCGGGCAGCGGCGACCGGCCGGGCACCGCCTCGTGCGCGACCGCCTCAGGCACCATCTCCTCGGGCACCACCGCCTCGGACGCGACCGCGTCCTGCGGGGCCGGGTGCTGCGGAGCCGGGTGCTGCGGGGCCGGTCGCTGTGTCTGCTCGGTCATACGGCCTTCCCCGGGTCCTCGATGCGGTCGAACTGGGCGGTGATCATGTCCGCCGCCTCCTCCTGCCGGTCCAGCGGCCCGGCCGCGGTCGCGGTGGTGAGGACCAGGACGTCTCCGACCGATCCGGAGCACACCATCGCGCCGAGCTCCTCATCCGGGTCGGCCGGCGGCAGGAAACACGCGGCGTCGTCCTCGTGTCCCTTCACGGCCGGGCCCTCGCGCAGGGACTCAACGGATCCCAGGAGCCGTCGCCGGAGAGCGGCTTCGGAGTCCGCTGCCGACCGGTCCGCCATCCGCACCAGTACGACCTGCGCCGTGAACTCCTCGCCGGACTCGGAGGAGGCCCCGGCGGGGCTCGCGTAGCTGCGCATCGCGATGCCCTTGACCGGTTCTCGGCCCAGCCGGCGCTCCATCAGCAGCCGCTGGGACCGGGGCAGCCCGGCCAGCGACCGTTTGAGCTGGGCGGTCGCCTGGGCGCCGGTCAGTTCGGCGTCGGAACCGAATTCGTCCATGTCCGGGCCGGGCGCGTACCGCCCCTCCTCGTAGGGCAGCAGCAGCGTGCTCATCCCGGTGTCCTTGGCGGGCTTGCCCACCGATGCCTTGGGCAACTGCCAGGTCGCGGCGCCCGGGTCGCGGTCGGCACCGTGGACGACGACCGCGGTCCAGCTCACCCCCGCGACGACGGCGAGCGCCACCGCGGCACCACCCAGCACGGGGCCGATACGGCGCCGAGGGCGCCCGGGGGCCGGCCCGGCCGGCTCGGGAACGGGGTTCTCGGGAGTTTCCGTCGTCACAGCCGCTCCATCTGCCGCTTCGCCAGGTCCATGATCGCCTTCTTCGGGATCGGCTTGGTGTCGTTGATCCAGACCTGCACGGAGACGTCACCGCGCCATGCGTGCGCCCGCGCCTGGTACACCTTCACCCCGTCGCGGGGCTGGGGCATGCGGTACGTGTACGCCTTTCCGTCGCCCGTGCCGGGTATCTCCCAGCTCTCGGCGTCGCTGTCGCGCCCGGCCCAGCCGTAGCTGTCCTCCGCCTCGTCCCGGGCGCCGAGCACCTCCTCCTGCCGGAACTGCAGCAGCCGGACCTCGACGTAGCGGGTGCCGCCCTCGATCCAGGCGACGGCGGCGGCACGGCGGAACTCCTCTTCGAGCAGCCAACCGTAGCCCCCGGCCGGGTTGTTGTACGTCTCCGCCAACTGGGCCAGGCTCATCCAGCCGCTCTCGGCCATGGACCCCGCCGCGCGCGCCCCGTCAGGTTTCTTCAGCAGCAGCCGGCGCAGGTCCCCGTCGGTCTTGACCTTGCGGTCCCGCGCGGCGGGCAGGGGCGCCGAAGCCTCTCCCGCGGCCTGCTCCAGCCTCGGCTGGGACAGCGGGGGCAGCTTGGTGGGCTCCCGGCCGGCCTGGATCTGGTAACCGGCGCAGAGACCGGAGATCAGGCCGAGCACGGCGGCGCCGAGCAGGAGCGACGGCATCCGCCCCCGCCGCCGTACCGGCTCTGAACCGGACCCGTCCGGGCCGGCCGGACCGTCCGGGGCACCGGTGTCCGCCGGCACCGCGCCGGTGTCCGCCGGCTCCGCGCCGGGTCTCGCGTACACGTCCAAAGGACTCCCCCCAAGGGATAAGGAAGCGCGGCTTCCGTGGCCGCGCCGTCACAGCAAGACTCATGGCATGCACATGGAGTTGCGGGCAAGCGGATTACGATTCGGGCATGGCGAAAAAGCTCGTTATCAAGGTGACGGCCGGGGCGGACGCCCCCGAGCGGTGCTCTCAGGCGTTCACGGTCGCCGCCGTGGCCGTGGCCAGCGGGGTCGACGTGTCGCTGTGGCTGACCGGGGAGTCGTCGTGGTTCGCGCTGCCGGGGCGGGCGGCCGAATTCGAGCTGCCGCACGCCGCGCCGCTGCCCGATCTGCTGGAGTCGATCCTCGCGGCCGGGCGGATCACGCTGTGCACGCAGTGCGCCGCGCGCCGGGAGATCACCGAGAAGGACGTCATCGAGGGCGTACGGATCGCGGGCGCGCAGGTGTTCGTGCAGGAGGCCCTGGGCGAGGACACGCAGGCGCTCGTCTACTGAGACCGGGCCTCCGTCAGGGGCGCGGGCGCTTCCTGCCGTCCAGTTCGTCCCACCACTCGTCCGACTCCGGGTCGCCCGAGGGGTCGTCCCACCAACGGTCCTCCGGGCCCCGCCGGTTGGCGACCATCGCGGCGACCGGCGGGATGACCATGGCCACGACGCACAGGCCGACGGCCGCGGGCACCGACCAGATGCGTACGACTCCCCAGGCCAGGACGAAGAGGCCGATACACGTCCCCATCATGGCGAAATAGATGTGCCGTCGCCGGGCGTACATAGCTCCAGAGTAGGACCGGCCGGCCCTGTCACAACTGATCCACAATTCCCCGGCGGCCGGACCCGGCGGGGTTACCGTGGCGTATCCGTACCGGACGCCCGTCACCACCGCCACCACCGACCCGGGGGAACCCCAATGCGAGGCCTGCGCATACTGCTGATCGTCGTCGTGATCCTGGGCGTGCTGTTCGTGATCGCGGACCGGGTCGCCGTGCACTTCGCCGAGGGCGAGGCCGCGGACAAGCTGAAGACCAGTGAGCAACTGGCCACCACCCCGGACGTGGACATCAAGGGCTTCCCCTTCCTGACCCAGCTCGCCGGGGGCTCCCTGGACGACGTCGAGGTCGGGATCGACGAGTACGACGCGGCCACCGGCGAGGCCGGCCGGACGATCCGGGTCGAGGACCTGAAGGCCCACATGAAGGGCGTGGAGTTCTCCAGCGACTTCGGCTCCGCCACCGCGGCCACCGCGACCGGCACCGGGACGGTCTCGTACGCCGAGCTGCTGAAGACCGCCAAGCCGGAGCCGACCGAGGTCGCCCCGGGGGCCAGCGCCCGGGTCACCGGGCTCTCCGACGGCGGCAACGGGAAGATCAAGGTGGCGGTGGAGCTGACCGCGCCCGCTCTCGGGATCAAGCAGACGGTGAACGTGCTCAGTTCGGTGAGCGTGGTGGACGGCAAGGTCGAGGTGCACGCGGACTCGCTGCCCAGCCTGGCCGGCGCCGCGATCGCCGAGGAGCGCATCCGCGCGATCACCGACTTCCAGCAGGCCATCGACCGGCTGCCCGGCGGGATCAGGCTGGACAAGGTGCAGGCGGCGCCGGAGGGCGTCGAGATCAGCGTGAAGGGTTCGGGCGTCCGGCTGGCGGGGTAGGCACCCCACCGCCCGGATTCCGGGGACGGACAGGGACCGTCCGACAGGCGAGACGAGTGCGTCCGCAGCGCAGCCACGGCCGAGCGCGCGGGCGTCCGGCCGGCCTCGGAGGACCCATCTGACTGGGCCTTCGTATCACTATCCGGACGATCGCGTCTCGCCATATGACACACCGGTGACACGCCCGCCCCGTCGTCCCTACGATCGGGCCCATGCGGTACTCGACGAGCGTCCTCCGGCCGCGGGGACAGGCGGATCTCACCAAGCGGCGGGCAGTGGACCTGTGCCGCGTGGCCGCCATGCTCTGTCGCCCCTTCTGAGCGGAAGCCCCCGGCTGCCGCGTCCCTCACCGCCCTGCCGTCAGGGCATCCGTGTGCCGCTCGGGCACCGAGCGCACGCCTTTCCACCCGCACGCCCCGCCGCGACTGCCCCGGAGGAGAAGAGCATGAGCCGCAGCGACGTCCTGGTCGACGCCGACTGGCTCCAGGAGCACCTGGACGACCCGACCATCGCCATCGTGGAAGTGGACGAGGACACGTCCGCCTACGAGAAGAACCACATCAAGAACGCGATCCGCATCGACTGGACCAAGGACCTCCAGGACCCGGTCCGCCGTGACTTCATCGACCAGGAGGGCTTCGAGAAGCTCCTGTCGGAGAAGGGCATCGCCAACGACCACACGGTGGTCCTCTACGGCGGCAACAACAACTGGTTCGCGTCGTACGCCTACTGGTACTTCAAGCTCTACGGCCACGAGAGCGTCAAGCTCCTCGACGGCGGCCGCAAGAAGTGGGAGCTGGACGCCCGCGAGCTGGTGGCCGGCGACGAGGTGCCGCAGCGCGCGCGGACCGAGTACAAGGCCAAGCCGCAGGACACCTCGATCCGCGCCTTCCGCGACGACGTCGTGTCGGCCATCGGCGCCCAGAACCTGGTCGACGTCCGCTCGCCCGACGAGTTCTCCGGCAAGCTGCTCGCCCCGGCCCACCTGCCGCAGGAGCAGTCGCAGCGGCCGGGCCACGTGCCGACCGCGAAGAACATCCCGTGGTCGAAGAACGCCAACGACGACGGCACCTTCAAGTCGGACGAGGAGCTGAAGGCCCTCTACGCCGAGGAGGACGTCGACCTCGCCAAGGACACGATCGCCTACTGCCGCATCGGTGAGCGCTCGGCCCTGACCTGGTTCGTGCTGCACGAGCTGCTGGGCGTGGAGAACGTCAAGAACTACGACGGCTCCTGGACCGAGTACGGCTCCCTCGTCGGCGTGCCGATCGAGCTCGGCGCCGGCAAGTAAGTCCGCCCCCCTCTCAACCCCTCAGGAGTACGACATGTGCGGAGCGAAGGCCGGCGGCCCGGACGCCTCGGCGATCAAGCCCGGTGAGACCACGATCCAGGGCCAGGTGACCCGCGACGGCGAGCCGGTGACCGGTTACGTCCGACTGCTGGACTCGACCGGCGAGTTCACCGCGGAGGTGCCCACCTCCGCGACCGGCCAGTTCCGCTTCTACGCGGCCGAGGGCACGTGGACCGTGCGCGCCCTGGTGCCGGGCGCGACCGCGGACCGTACGGTCGTCGCCCAGAAGGGCGGGCTCGCGGAGGTCGCCATCGCGGTCTGAGCGAGCGGGCCCGGTCTCGTACCGGCTCGTGCCGGGCTCGGACCGGCAGACTCACTGTGACGGCTGAAGGGCCGCATTCCCGGGGTTGGACGCCAACGGGGATGCGGCCCTTCGGCATGTGCCGAGAAATGCTCGAAATTGATTATGCGATGACAGGGTCATTTTCCAGCCGTCACCGGAACGGGCGGTTCCGCTACCATTTCCCGGACGTCCCCCCTAACCTCCCCGTATGGCAGATTCCGGTTACACGCAGATCCTGATCTACGCGCTCAACTACGCCGATCGCATGCTGGAAGAGGTGCCGTATCTGCGTTACTCCGCCGAGCGGAGCCTGGGTTTTCTGTGGAGCCTTCGCGATCCGGACGAAAGGGCGGTCGTCGTCACCTCGGAACCCGTCGACCCCTACACCCTCGAATATCATTTCCGGGATGTTTTCGGTTTTGACGACCGAATGATCGAAAGCGTGCGCGACCGGCTGACCCTGCTCACCCCCGGCACCCGCCGGCCGCGTCCGCTGGACGACCTGGTCCTCGGCGACGACGGTCTCGTGGCCACGCTGCGGGACGCCGTCGGCAAGACCGCGCGGGCCGACATCGTGCACTTCATGGCGTCCGAGGCGCTGGACGAACTGGCCCGCCGGATCGGGGCCGGGCTGGACGAGGGGCACGCCTCCCTGGCCGCCCGCTGGGGCAGCAAGGCGGGCAGCAAGGAGATCCTGCTGCGGGCCGGTGTGCCGGTGCCCGGCGGCGGGGCCGAGGCGCTGCGCGGCGAGCGGGAGGTGGCCGCCGCGATCCGCCGGCTGGCCGACGGCCCGGACCGGCCCCGGCACGTGCTGGTGAAGGTCAGCGCGAGCACCTGGGCGGCCTCGGTCGGCAACGTGCTGATCGACTGCGCGGAGTACGCCCGGACCGGAGACCTGCTCGGCTCGGCCGAGGTCCTGCGGATGTCCGCCGAGGAGTTCCACCGGGAGCTGGCCGGCGAGGGCGTGATCGTGGAGGAGTTCCTGGAGGGGGTCACCTCCTCCCCCAGCGGCCAGGGGTACGTCACCGCCGACGGCACGGTGAAGGTGCTCGCCTGCCACGACCAGGTGCTCTCCGGGGGCCAGTACTGGGGCTGCCGGTACCCGGCCGAGGAGCGGTGGCGGCCCGCCCTCATGGACGCGGTGGCCCGCACGGGCGCGGTGCTCGCCTCGCTCGGCCACCGGGGCAGCTTCGGCGTGGACTTCGTGATCGCCGGGGACCGGGGACCGCTCGCCGTGGAGATCAACCTGCGCAAGGTCGGCCCCAGCCATGTGCTGCGCTACGCCGAGGCCCTGATCGGCCGGGACGTCGCCGCCGACGGACGGCTGCGCCGCCCCGACGGGCAGACCATGTGCTACGTGCACGGACGCATCCTCGACCCCGAGGCGCTGGGCCGGCTCGACCCGCGGACCGCGGTGGCGCGGCTGCGCGCCGAGGACCTGCTCTACCGCCGGGACCGGGGCGAGGGCGTCGCGCTGCACGTCCTGGGCGCGCTGAAGACCTGCGGCTTCGTGGAACTGACCGCGCTGGCGCCGACGTTCGGGGCGGCCGAGCACTACACCGAGGCCGCCCGGGCGGCGCTGCTGCGGCCCGCCGCCGCATGACGGCGGGGCGGGTCCCCGGGACGGCCGGGGACCCGCGCACCGCTCTCCCCCCTGCGCCGGTCAGTCGGTGCGCAGGGCCCGCTCGAAGGTCTCCGCGATCAGCTCCGGCGGCTCGGTGCCGACGGAGACCCGCAGCATGTCCCGGTGCAGCCCCCGCTCGCGCAGCGCGGCCCGCCCCCCGGGGGTGGCGAGCAGGTCGTAGTGCGCGATGAAGACCTGCGGGGACGCCATGGTGAACTCCGCGCCGAAACTCGGCCCCTTGGCCACCGCGAGCCGGTCGTAGACCCGCTCCAGGGGGACCTTGAGATCCAGCATCAGCAGCCCGCCGGGGCCGCCGGAGTCCCGTGCCACCTTGCGGTAGTTGGCGGCGGACCGGCCGTCCAGCGCCCAGCCGATGCCCCGGACCACGTCCGGGCGGCGCCGCAGGCTCTCGGCGAGGGCCAGGGCGTTCGCGTTGACCCGCGCCATCCGCTCCGCGTAGCCGCGGATCCGGGCGGCCACCCGGGCCGTGTCCCGGCGGTAGGGCTCGTCGCCGTGGCGCGGCAGCACGGTCAGCAGGTCCGCCGCGAACGGCGAACCGGGAGCGACCACCACCGCGCCCGCCAGCACGTCCGCCGATCCGGTGGCGTACTTGGTCAGGCTCTCGCAGACCACGTCGGCGTACGGCACCACGTCGACGTTGTGCGGGGTGGCGATCGTGGCGTCGACGACCAGCGCACAGCCGGCCCGGTCGGCGATCTCGCGCAGCGCCGGCAGGTCGGGGACGCCCATCCCCGGGTTGCTCGGGATCTCCGCGACGATGCCGGCCAGTTCACCCGCGTGCGCGGCGGCCACCCGGGCGACCTCCGCCAGGTCGAAGGGGTCGGGCACGGTGGTGTGCTCGGCGTCCACGACCTGCTTCTCGAACAGGTGCATGGTGTCGAAGAAGATCCAGCCGAGCTGGAGCCAGCAGCGCCGGCCGCCGTCCCGCTGGATCTCCGTGACCGCCTCGATGGCCGCCGCCACCGCGTTCATGCCGCTGTTGCGCAGCGCCACGTACTCCGGTCCGGGCACCCCGTAGGCCCCGGCGAGGGTCTCCGCGACGGCGCGCGCGGGCGAGGCGTCCGCCGTCTCCTCGGGCTGCCGGCCGTCGATCAGGCCCGCGTCCCACAGCACGTCCTCCGCCTGCCGCGAGGACAGGTGGCCGCCGGTGTGCGTGACGTGGGCCCGCGCCCGCGCGGCCGGCGGCCCCCCGGCGGGCAGCCGCACCCCGGACAGCACGTGTCCGCCGAGGGTGAGGTCGCGCGCCGCGTCGGGCGGCAGGCCGGCGTAGGCCGCGGCGGCCCGCGCGGCCCGCGCCGAGCGGGTGAGCAGCAGTTCCCCGCCCGGGTCCTCCCGGGCGGCCAGCTCCGCCACCCGGACCACGTACGGGTGCGGGCGGAAGCGCGGGTATCCCCAGGAGATGCGGCTCAGGGTGGCCGCGTCGTTCGACTCGTACCCGATGACCGACGCCACGTCGGGGATCGAGACGGACACCGAGTGCACGGAGCCGGGGACGGGCCGGCCGGCGGCGATGTGCCGCAGGCCGTCGGCCGACCCGGTGGTGCCGGATACCGCTTGGCTCATGCGTCGAGGCCCACGAGCCGCTGCACACCGTCCCAGTAGTCCTCCACCAGCCCGAGGAACTCGTAGGCGCCCGCCTCGAACTCGGCGCGGGTGGCGGGCGAGTGGACGTAGGGCGCGATGGCGTTGAAGACGGAGTTGCTGTGTCCGACCTCGACGTCGATGTGCAGCTGCCAGAAGTGGCGCAGGTCGTCGTCGTACCCCTGGTTGCGCAGCCCGTCGTTGATCTTCGAGACCATGATGGACGACATGGTCTCGTCGGCGTACAGCGCGCCGAGGGCCTTGTGGATCGGCGACTCGGTGTACAGCACCCGGATGCCGTCGTTGAGCCGCTTGGTGACCTCCAGCGGTTCGTACGCCTCCAGGTGCTCCTTGTCGATGCCGATCCGGGCGAGGAAGTCGGCGAAGAGCGTGGAGTGCGTGACCTCGCCGCCGACCTCGTCGGCGACGTTCAGGATGATCTCCCGCAGGATCATCTCGTCCCGCGTCTTGACCGCCATTCCCGTGATGTAGAACGGGAGGTAGCGGAAGAAGTAATAGCACTCGCTGTACATCAGGCGCTCCTGCTCGGGGGTGAGCGCCGTGGTGCGGTAGGCGTTCAGGTACGGGTGCTCGACGCCCCGGTGCGAGGCGATTTTCGCGAGCACGCCGTCCAGATAGTCCTTGATCTCCGGGTCCTGTACGGCGATCCGTCGGCGGATTCCCGGCTCCACGTGGTCGAAGTGGTCCGTCAGCGGCTTGGTCTCGGGGGTGTTCAGATCGGTCATGGTGATCCCTCGTCGCGGGGGAAAGCGGGGGAAAGGCTCTGTGCCGGGCCCTTGCCGGGCCGCGGGAGCGGTGGCCGGCCGGTCGTGTCCAGGGCCGCGGGTGCGGTGGCCGGTCAGTCGTCCAGGGCGGCGGCCGCCGACACGTCGGCGTCCTCCCACCAGCGGTCGTCGCCCTGCAGCTCGCGCCGCAGGTCACGGTCGCCCGCCCAGGTCATGTTCAGGATGATGCGGGTGGTGTCCTCGCGCAGCGGAACCGTGCGGTGGAGCGTGGTGTCGGTGCGCAGGAAATACACGTCACCCGACTGGAAGTGGTACGTGTGGATGGGATTGTCGACCAGATACTGGTGGATCCGCGGATCGGACTTGTCCCACTCCGTGTGCGGTACGCACTGGAGCATGCCGCCGATGTCGAGGGGCGGGGCCTGGAGCACCCAGATGAGGGCGAAGCTGAAATCGCCCCAGTGCCAGCCGTGCGTGTCCCCGCTCCGTTCCTGCCGGGTGATGAGGAATTCCTCGTCGTCCTTGGGGCAGGGGTGCAGTTTCTCGCCGGCTATGCGCTCCAGCGCGCCGAGGAGTTCCGGATTCGCGTAGATCGAGGTGACCAGCTCGCTGTTGCCCGCGATCGTCTCGCTCTGCACCACGGACATCGAGCGGCGGGTGTACCCGGTGGTCTGGAGGCGGAGGTCACGCCGCTCGGCGTATTTCTCCAGCAGTCGGTCCGCCTCCGCCCGCACGCTTTTGCGGACGTCTTCCCGAATCAGATCGGTGACGGTGACGATGCCGTACCGGTGGTAGTGCTGCGCAAAACCGCGCAGTGCGCCCTGCTCCAGGGGATTGATGACGGTGCTTTCCTGCCCATTGCTGCTCACGGTGATCTCCCATGCTCGGCTGGGGATTTTCGTGCTCGGCGAAGACGACGTACGTCTGGGCCCGGCGAAGACTCCTGAAGAGGCTAGATAGGCCCCAGAGCCTGATCAACAGGTGCTGATCCGTAAGGCGCGATTTACGGCCAAGAGCATCCGCGCGATCCGGGGCGATCAGGGAAAAGCGCAGGCCGGCGGACCGACGGCGGCGATGTGGATCACCGGGGGAATTCACCCGGACCGCCGGCCGCTCCGCACAGTCGGCACCGCGTGAGGTGGAAGGGGCCGGTGTGACCGGGTTGATTGGCCCGATGCGTCCGGCCCCATAAGCCCAGGACACCGGCCCATATGCCGAGGGCATGACCTCATATGCCCAGGGCACGGGCCCGGCCCCGGACGGACCGGACCGGCCGGGCGCGCGCCGCCGGGCGGGCCGGGCTAGCCGAGCGCGCGGCCCAGCACCCACACCACCGGGGCCGCCGCCGACAGCGGCAGGGCGACACCCGCGGTGAAGTGCACGAAGCGGGACGGGTAGTCGTAGCTCGCCGCCCGGTGGCCGATCAGCGCGCACACCCCGGCCGCCGCGCCGAGGACGGCGCCCCTGGTGCCGAAGCCGGTCATGCCGCCGACCACGAGGCCCGCGCCCGCCGCCGCGAGGAGCGCGGCCACGACCCGGGCCGGGCCCGGCAGCGGCAGGGCGCGGGCCACGATCGCCGCCGCGACGGCCGCGGCGCCCACCGACACCTCGTGGGCGCCGGCGGCGAGATAGCCGGTGGCCAGCACCGCGAGGGCCGCCGAGACCACCGTCGCCATCAGGCCGTACATCCGCTCGTCCGGCGAGGCGTGCGAGCGCAGCTGGAGCACGAGGGAGAGCAGGACCCACAGGCCGAGCGGGCCGAGGATGGCCACCAGGGCGTGGTCGCGGCCGGCCGCGAGGACCGCCACGTCGGCCGTCAGCGCGCCCGCGAAGGCCAGCGCGATGCCCTGCCGGGCGGGCCACATGCCGTTCAGCCGGAACCAGCCCGCGGCCGTCACCGCCTGGAGCACCACCAGCGGGACCACCAGCGCGTACGACGCGATGGGCGCCGCCGCGGCCAGCAGCAGGCCCAGCAGCGCGGTGAGCGCCGCCGGCTGCATGCCGGGCTCGATGATCGGGGACCGGCCCTCCAGCCGGGCCCGCTGGGCGTCGGTGATCCGCGCGTTCCCGGCGAGGGTGGCGGGGCCGTAGGCGGGCTCGTCGGAGGGGCCGGCGGAGTCGGCGGCGGGAGGAGCAGCGGGTGCGGAGGCGGCCGGGGTCGTCGCCGGTGCCGGGACGGGGGCCGGCTCGGGTTCCCGCACCGGCGCGTACGCCTCGTACGAGCCACTGCCGTACGAGCCCGGATGCGCCCCGGTGTGCGCCCCTTCATACGCTCCCGCGTACGGGTCGGGGTACGCCTGGGGCTGCTGCGGCTGCTGCGGCTGCTGCGGCTGCTGATAGCCAGGGTCCTCGTAATACCCCTGCTGCTGGTACCCCTGCTGCTGATACGCCTGCTGCTGCTCCTGCCGCGGCAGGTACGACGTCTCCTCCGCCGGCACCGCCGGATGCGTCTGGGTCTCCCAGGTCTGGCCCTGCCACTGCTGGGTCAGCTCGGGGTCGTGGCCGTACTGCTGCTCGTGTCCGGGCCACTGCTGCTGGGGCTGCTGATAGGGGTCGTAGCCCTGGTGGGGGCCGCCCTGGTACGGCTGCTCGGTCATGCTCACCCTCCTGCGAACGGCGGGAGCACCTCGACCGTGCCGCCCTCGGCCAGCCGTACCGTCTCATGCGCGCGGGTCCCGACGGGGTCGCCGTCGACGAGGAAGGAGCAACGCTGGAGCACGCGGGTGAGTTCGCCGGGGTGGCGCTCGCGGACGGCGGCCAGCGCGCCGGCCAGCGTGTCCGCCGCGTACGGCTCCTCGGCGACCCCGGCCGCGGCCTTGGCGGCGGCCCAGTAGCGCACCGTGACCTTGGGCATCTGAATCCTCAATCGACGGCAAGAACAAGAAAAAGTCAAAGACAGTGTGAGTCAGGCTAGCCCGCCGCGGACACCGCCCAGTGTGCGATCCGCGCCACCAGGGCGTCGTCCGCCGCGTGCTCGGCGTGGCCCATGCCCGCCTCGATCCACAGCTCGCCGTGGCCGCCGGCCGCCTCGGCGAGCATCCGGGGGTGGTCGAGCGGGAAGTAGGCGTCGTGGTCGCCGTGCACGATGAGCAGCGGGGTCGGGGCGATCCGCGCGACGGCTTGCACCGGGGAGAGCGGGACGGGGTCCCAGTCGCGGTGGTGGATGCGGGTGCGCAGGCCGTAGCGGCCGACCAGGCGGCCTTCGGGGCGGGTGACCAGCCAGTGCAGCCGGCGCATCGGGGCCGTGCCCCGGTAGTACCAGCGGGCGGGCGCGCTCACCGAGACCACGGCGTCCACCGTGCCGGGGTACAGCGCCGCGTGCCGCAGGACCACCGAGCCGCCCATGGAGAAGCCGACGGTGACCACGCGCGTGTGCCCGAGGCGGCGGGCCCGTTCCACGGCGGCGGCGAGGTCCAGCACTTCTTTGTCGCCGACGGTGGACCGGCCGCCGGAGCGTCCGTGGCCGCGGAAGGAGAAGGTGAGGACCGCGCCGTGGCCGCGCAGCACGCCGGCCACCCGGCGGACGTGCGGCCGGTCCACGTCCCCGGTGAAGCCGTGCGCGATCACGAACACCAGGTCACGGGAGGGCGAAGAAGAGGCTGCCAAAGGCTCGGCAAAGCCTTCGTATACGGCGGCGCCCGGATCGTATACGGATTCGACCGGAATGCCGTCGGCCGTGCGCAGAAAAGTCCGCATAGGGCCGTCTCCGCCCGTCTCGCCATACGGACGTACGGCGCAACGCGCCACATCACCTGCCGGTCGGTTGCTCATGTGGGCTATTCTGCTGGGCAGAGGACTCGGGCAGCGTAGCCCCCGGGTCCTTTTGTGCTTTCGGAAGCGTTGTATACGAAGCGGGAAACCTCAGGTGACCGCAGGTGTACGGGGCCTTCGGGATCGCAGAGCAGTGCCCGTCCGCACAGCGTCCTCGCAGGGACCGAGGAGGAACCAGACATATGAGTTCTCTGCTGCTCCTGACCAACGCCCTCCAACCGTCGACAGAAGTACTGCCCGCCCTCGGCCTGCTCCTGCACAACGTGCGGGTGGCCCCGGCGGAAGGTCCGGCGCTGGTCGACACGCCGGGTGCCGACGTCATCCTCGTCGACGGCCGCCGCGACCTGCCCCAGGTGCGCAGCCTGTGTCAGCTGCTGCGCTCCACCGGCCCCGGCTGTCCGCTGATCCTGGTCGTCACCGAGGGCGGTCTCGCCGCCGTCACCGCGGACTGGGGCATCGACGACGTGCTGCTCGACACCGCCGGCCCCGCGGAGGTCGAGGCCCGGCTGCGCCTCGCCATGGGCCGCCAGCAGCTCGTCAACGACGACTCGCCGATGGAGATCCGCAACGGCGACCTGTCCGTGGACGAGGCCACCTACTCCGCCAAGCTCAAGGGCCGGGTCCTGGACCTGACCTTCAAGGAGTTCGAGCTGCTCAAATACCTCGCGCAGCACCCCGGCCGGGTCTTCACCCGCGCCCAGCTGCTCCAGGAGGTGTGGGGCTACGACTACTTCGGCGGCACCCGGACCGTCGACGTGCACGTACGGCGGCTGCGGGCCAAGCTCGGCCCGGAGCACGAGTCGCTGATCGGCACCGTCCGCAACGTGGGTTATCGATTCGTTACCCCCGAGAAGGCCGACCGCTCCGCCGACGAGGCCAAGGGCAAGTCCGCCCGGGCAAAGGCGGAAGATGCGGACGCAACCGCCGTGCCGGCCGGCGCCGAGGTGCACGCCGACGCCTGACCGCCCACGGCAGCGCCCGGTCCGGCCCGGGCCGCCCGGTGATACGCCCTGCCCAGAAGGGGTCCATCCGCGTAGACTCCGCGCGTGGCCAAGGTGACTCGGGATGACGTGGCACGGCTGGCTGGGACCTCCACCGCCGTCGTCAGTTATGTCATCAACAACGGACCCCGGCCGGTCGCCCCGGCCACGCGCGAGCGCGTCCTCGCCGCGATCAAGGAACTGGGGTACCGGCCCGACCGGGTGGCGCAGGCCATGGCGTCCCGGCGCACCGACCTCATAGGGCTGATCATCCCGGACGCCCGGCAGCCGTTCTTCGGCGAGATGGCGCACGCCGTGGAACAGGCGGCGTCCGAGCGCGGGAAGATGGTGCTGGTCGGCAACACCGACTACATCGGCGAGCGCGAGGTGCACTATCTGCGCGCCTTCCTCGGGATGCGCGTCTCGGGCCTGATCCTCGTCTCGCACGCGCTGAACGACCTCGCCGCCGCCGAGATCGACGCCTGGGACGCCCGGGTGGTGCTGATGCACGAGCGGCCGGAGGCCATCGACGACGTGGCCGTGGTGACGGACGACCTCGGCGGCGCCCAGCTCGCGGTCCGCCACCTGCTGGAGCACGGCTACGAGTACGTGGCCTGCATGGGCGGCACGGCCGAGACCCCGGCCGTCGGCGACCCGGTCTCCGACCACGTCGAGGGCTGGAAGCGGGCCATGTCGGAGGCCGGGCTGCCCGTCGAGGGCCGGCTGTTCGAGGCGCCGTACAACCGCTACGACGCCTATCGCGTGGCCCTGGACATCCTCTCCGGGCCCCGGCGCCCCCCGGCGATCTTCTGCTCCACCGACGACCAGGCGATCGGCCTGCTGCGGGCCGCCCGCGAGCTGCGCATCGACGTGCCCGGGGAGCTGGGGGTGGCCGGGTTCGACGACATCAAGGAGGCGGCGCTCGCCGACCCGCCGCTGACCACGGTGGCCTCCGACCGGTCGGCGATGGCCCGGGCGGCGGTCGACCTGGTGCTGGACGACGGGCTGCGGGTGGCGGGGTCGCGCCGGGAGCGGCTGAAGACGTTCCCGTCACGGCTGGTGGTCCGTACGAGCTGCGGGTGCGTGTAGCGCCCCGCCGCCGCGCCGGGCCCCTCTTCAGGGCGCCGGTCCCCGTCTTTATATCGGGCAAACACGGTTCTGCCGGGCTTCTCAGCGTGCACTCAGGAAGCTCTCATGGTCACGGGGGACTCTTTTGTCATGACCGAGAGCCAGGGCACTTACGAACAGCCGTACCCTTCCTCCCCCGCCTCCCCCGCGCACGCCGAGTGGCCGCCCCCGCCGCCGTACCGGCCGGGGCAGCCGCCGGAGCCGGGGAAGAGGCGCAGGCGCGGTCCGGTGGCCCTGCTCGCGGCCGTCGCGATCGTGGCGGCGGCGGTCGGCGGCGGCACGGCCTACACCGTGCGGGAGCTGACCGGCCAGGACGCCACCACCGCCGTCGGCGCCCCCGCGGTACCGACCAGCCAGCGGGGTGACGTCGCCGCCATCGCCGCCGCGGTCGGCCCGAGCGTGGTGGAGATCAACGCGACCCTCGCGGGCGGCTCCTCCACCGGCTCCGGCGTGATCATCAGCTCGGACGGCGAGATCGTCACCAACAACCACGTCGTCTCCGGGGCCTCCTCGGTGACGGTGCGCACCAGCGACGGAAAGCGCTACACCGCCGAGGTGCTGGGCACCGACAGCTCCAAGGACCTCGCACTGATCAAGCTGCGGGGCGCCACGGGACTGAAGGCGGCGGCGCTCGGCGACTCCGACGCCGTGCGGGTCGGCGACCCGGTCGTGGCCATCGGCTCCCCCGAGGGCCTGACCGGCACGGTGACCAGCGGCATCGTCTCCGCCCTGGACCGGGACGTCACCGTCTCCACCGACGACAACCAGGGCCAGGACCCGGACGGCGACTGGCCGTTCCGGTTCGGCGGCCGCGAGTTCAACGGCGACACCGGCTCGTCCACCACCACCTACAAGGCGATACAGACCGACGCGTCCCTGAACCCCGGCAACTCCGGCGGCGCGCTGTTCGACGCGAACGGCCGGGTCATCGGCATCAACTCCGCGATGTACTCGTCCGGTTCGCAGGCGTCGTCCTCGGCGGCGGGCAGCATCGGCCTCGGCTTCGCCATCCCGGTCAACACCGTCAAGTCCGACCTGGCCGCGCTGCGGTCGGGCGGCACCAGCTAGACCACTCACGCGCCCAGCCGGCGCACGAGTCAGCAAGGAGCAGGTCATGATCAAGCACGTTCCGCACCGCATGGCCGAACGCGGCCCCGCCGGCCTCACCCTGGCCCTGTCCATCGTGTCCGAGCTGCATGTCCCCGTTCCGGCGCCCCGCGCCCCCGAGGTGGCGACCCGGGCCGTTACCCCGGTCCCGCAGCTGATGGGGCTGCGCACCTCCGCCGTCCGCCGGCACCGCCGCAAGGTCCCGCTGCACCGGCTGAGCACGGTCCGGACCTGACCGGCCCGCGCGTCCCTCACCGGCCCGCCTGACGTGGCACGCTGAGAGACGTCCGCTTCCGTCCCACCGCACCCCGAGGAACCGCGAGCGATGAGCCCCGCCGAAGGCGACCGTGACCCCCAGCGCATCCTGATCGTCGACGACGAGCCGGCCGTGCGCGAGGCCCTGCAGCGCAGCCTCGCCTTCGAGGGGTACGACACCGAGGTCGCCGTCGACGGGGCGGACGCCCTGGAGAAGGCGGGCGCCTACCGGCCGGACCTGGTCGTGCTGGACATCCAGATGCCCCGCATGGACGGTCTGACGGCGGCCCGCCGCATCCGGGGCGCGGGGGACACCACCCCGATCCTGATGCTCACCGCCCGCGACACCGTCGGCGACCGGGTGACCGGCCTGGACGCGGGCGCCGACGACTACCTGGTCAAGCCGTTCGAGCTGGACGAGCTGTTCGCCCGGATCCGGGCGCTGCTGCGCCGCAGCTCCTACGCGGCGGGCGTGTCCGCCGAGGCCCGGCAGGACGAGGCGCTCACCTTCGCCGACCTGCGGATGAACCTGGCCACCCGGGAGGTGACCCGGGGCGAGCGGCCGGTGGAGCTGACCCGCACCGAGTTCACCCTGCTGGAGATGTTCATGGCCCATCCGCGCCAGGTGCTCACCCGGGAGCAGATCCTGAAGGCGGTGTGGGGCTTCGACTTCGAGCCGTCCTCCAACTCGCTGGACGTGTACGTGATGTACCTGCGCCGCAAGACCGAGGCGGGCGGCGAGCCGCGCCTGGTGCACACGGTGCGGGGCGTCGGCTACGTCCTGAGGCAGGGCGGCGCCGAGTGAGGCGTGTGCTGCGCCGGTACCGGGCGCTGCCGATCCGGGCACGGCTGGCGATGCTGGTCGCGGCCGCGGTGGCGTTCGCGGTGGCCGCGGTGTCGATGACCTGCTGGTTCATCGTGGAGCGCAAGCTGTACGACCAGGTGGACGACGACCTGCGCAAGTCGCTGAAGAACAACACCCAGCCCGACCAGGTGCTGCTGGCCCTCGCCCGCTGCACGGACACCCCTCCCTCCGACAACCCATTCCGGGACCGGTACTCGCAGGTGGTCACGGAGGACGGCAAGGTCTGCCTGTTCGGGGGCGCCTCGGTGAAGATCGACGTCACGGAGGCCGACAAGTCGGAGATCCGCAACCTGGACGTCGGCACGCTCTACTTCCGCAACGGCACCGACAGCGAGGGCAACGACGTACGGGTACTCACCCGGCCGCTGCTGGCCACCGCGTCCTCGACCGGCGAGCGCGGGCCCAACGTCGGCGTGCTCATCGCCATGCCGCTCAAGAGCACCCAGCAGAACCTCAACGACCTCGCGCTGATCCTGCTGCTGGTGTCGGCCATCGGGGTCCTCGGCGCGGGAGCGGCGGGCCTCGCGGTGGCACGGGTCGGGCTGCGGCCGGTGGACCGGCTCACGGAGGCCGTGGAGCACGTGGCCCGCACCGAGGATCTCAGCGTGCGCATCCCGGTGGAGGAGGACAGCGAGGACGAGGTGGCCCGGCTGTCCCGGTCGTTCAACTCGATGACCGCCTCGCTGGCCAGCTCCCGCGACCTCCAGCAGCAGCTGATCGCCGACGCCGGCCATGAGCTGCGTACGCCCCTGACGTCGTTGCGCACCAACATCGAGCTGCTGACCCGCAGCGAGGAGACGGGCCGCCCGCTGCCGCCGCAGGACCGCAAGGCGCTGCTCGCCTCGGTGAAGGCGCAGATGACGGAGCTGGCCGCGCTGATCGGTGACCTCCAGGAGCTGTCCCGCTCGGAGGGGCAGCGCGGCGAGCGGGTGCAGGTCGTCTCGTTCCGGGACACCGTGGAGGCGGCGCTGCGCCGGGCCCGGCTGCGCGGCCCGGAGCTGTCGATCACCGCCGACCTGGAGCCCTGGTACGTGCGGGCGGAGCCGTCCGCGCTGGAGCGGGCCGTGGTCAACATCCTGGACAACGCGGTGAAGTTCAGCCCCGAGGGCGGCACGATCGAGGTGGCGCTGCACGAGGGCGTGCTGACCGTCCGCGACCACGGCCCCGGCATCCCCGAGCAGGAACTCCCGCACGTCTTCGACCGGTTCTGGCGCTCGCCCAGCGCCCGCGCCCTGCCCGGCTCGGGTCTCGGCCTGTCCATCGTGGCCCGTACGGTCCAGCAGGCGGGCGGCAAGGTCACCCTGGCCCGCGCCGAGGGCACCGGCACGGTGGTCACGGTCCGCCTGCCGGGCGCGCCGACCCCGCCGCCGGAGGCCCCCGAGACGGCGGCCGGCTGAGTCAGGCCCCGTCCGCCGCCCGCTCGGGCCGGCCGGCGGCCGGGGCCTGCCGGCCCGTCGCGCCGAGGCTGGCCAGCAGGCGCAGGCTGTCGTGGGCGGCGGTGCCGGGGGCGGCCGACTGGATGATCAGCTCCGCGCCGGTGACGTCCGGGAGGGCGAAGTTCTCCTGGTGCAGTTCCAGGTGACCGACCGCCGGGTGGTGGTACGCCTTGCGGCCGTGGGTTCGGGTGCGGACGTCGGCGCGCGCCCACAGCTGCCGGAAGCGCTCGCTGTGCATGGCGAGTTCGCCGATGAGGGAGGCCAGCTCCCGGTCGCCGGGGCAGCGGCCGGCCGCCAGCCGCAGATGGCCGACGACGTCGAGGGCGCAGTCCTCCCAGTCGGCGAACAGCGCCCGCCCCTCCTCGGTCAGGAAGAGGTGCCGGGCGATGTTCAGGCCCTCGGCCGGCCGGCTGTAGATCATGTCGCCGAGCCGGTTCGCGGCCAGCACGGTCATCCGGTGGTCGATGAGGAACGCGGGGGCGTCGCCGATCAGCTCCAGCACGCGCAGCAGCTCGGGGCGCGGACGCGCCGAGGTGGCCCGCCGGGGCTCGCCCACCACCCTGCGGGCGAGCCGGTGCAGGTGCTCGCGTTCCACGTCGTCCAGGCCGAGGACCCGCGCGAGCGCGTCGAGCACCTGCGTCGACGGCTGCCGGGCCCGGCCCTGCTCCAGCCGCACGTAGTAGTCGACGCTCACGCCCGACAGGTGCGCGACCTCCTCGCGCCGCAGCCCGGTCACGCGGCGCCGCGAGTCGGCGCGGATGCCGACGCTCTCGGGGCGGACCCGGGCCCGCCGGGTGCGCAGGAAGTCAGCCAGATCGTCCATCGCTCCAGTATCCGCGCGCGCCGGCCCGGCTGGGTGGCCCCGCCAGTACCAGGAAGTCCGGGCCTACGGAGGAAGCGCCCCTGAATCGCGGGCGCCGGTCCCGCCAGGATCGAGGGCATCCCGATCCGAGGAGCAGGAGCAGACATGAAGGTCTTCATCGTGCACGCCCACCCCGAGCGGCGGTCGCTGAACGGCGCGCTCACCGACATCGCGGTGGAGACGCTGACCGGCGCGGGGCACGAGGTGCGGGTCAGCGACCTGTACGCGATGGGCTGGAAGCCCACCGTCGACGCGGACGACTTCGGCGGCGCCGCCTCCAGCCCGCTGGACGTGGTCCACGACTCGGGCCGCGCCTTCGCCTCCGGCGCGCTGTCCGCCGACATCCGGGCCGAGCAGGAGAAGCTGCTGTGGGCGGACACCGTGATCCTCCAGTTCCCGCTGTGGTGGTACTCGATGCCGGCGATCCTCAAGGGCTGGGTGGACCGGGTGTACACCTACGGCTTCGGGTACGGCGTCGGCGAGCACAACGAGACCCGGTACGGCGACCGCTTCGGCGACGGCACCCTCAAGGGCAGGCGCGCCATGCTGTCGGTGACGGTCGGCGGCCCCGAGTCCCAGTACTCCGACCGGGGCATCAACGGCCCCATCGACGACCTGCTGTTCCCGATCCAGCACGGCATCCTCTTCCACCCCGGCATGGACGTGCTGCCGCCGTTCGTCCTGCACCGGACGGTACGGATGCCGGCCGAGGACTTCGCGGACGCGGCCGAGCAGTGGAGGAAGCGGCTGCTGACCCTGGAGGACACCGACCCGATCCCGTACCGCCCCCAGAACCACGGGGACTACGAGATGCCGTCGATGCGCCTGCGCGAGGGTCTGGAGCTGCCGGGCCGCACGGGTTTCGGCCTCCACACAGCGGGCTGACCGCCCGGCAACCTTTCCGCGTCCCGCGGCGACTCCGGTGCGGCACCCCCACACGAACCACACCTGGAGTCGCTCATGAGCACTCGCACTCCCCGTCACCGCAGGAGCCGTGCCGCGTTCGCGGTCGGGCTGCCGCTCGCGCTCGCGGCGGCGGGCGGACTCGGCTACGGCCTGCTGGGCCCCGGCGGTTCGTCGCGCGCCTCGGCCGCGACCGCCGTACCGGCGTGGGCCACGCAGGCCGCCGACGGGTTCGCCTCGGTGAACGCGCTCGGGCAGAACGGTACGTACGGCGGGCGCGGCGGCGAGATCGTCACCGTGAAGACCCTCGCCGACCTGGAGAAGTACGCCACCGCCGACAAGCCGTACATCATCGTCGTGGCCGCCGCGATCACGATGGACCCGGTCGGCAAGGAGATCAAGGTCCAGTCGGACAAGACCATCATCGGCGCCGGTACCTCGGGCCAGATCGTCGGCGGCGGCTTCTTCCTCGGCCAGGGCGTCCACAACGTGATCATCCGGAACCTGACCATCCGGGACGCGTACCAGGGCGTCTGGAACGACAAGGAGCACGACTACGACGGCATCCAGATGGACGGCGCCCACCACGTCTGGATCGACCACAACGACATCCGGCACATGGCGGACGGGCTGATCGACAGCCGCAAGGACACCACGTACCTGACCGTGTCCTGGAACCGGCTCGGCCAGGAGAACAAGGCGTTCGGCATCGGCTGGACCGAGAACACCACGGCGGACATCACGATCCACCACAACTGGATCCGCGAGACCGAGCAGCGCAACCCGTCCACGGACAACGTCGCCCACGCCCACCTGTACAACAACTACCTGGTGGACGAGCCGGGTACGACGATCACGGCGTCCTACGGCAACTACGCGCGCGGCGGGACGAACATGCTGCTGGAGAACTCGTACTTCCAGGGCCTGGCCAACCCGGTGATCAGGGACTCGACCGCCACCCTCGTCCAGCGCGGCAACGTCTTCTCGGGCACGAGCGGCCGCAACGAGAGCGGGGGCACGGGCGGGTCGTGGGACCCGAGGAGCTACTACGCGTACACGCCGGACAAGGCGGCGGACGTGCCGTCGGTGGTGAAGTCGGGGGCGGGCCCGAGGAGTTCGCTGGGTACGACCACGACGGCCGCCAAGGCAGCGGCGGCGACCACGCTGACCGTGGCCAAGGACGGCACGGGCCAGTACACGACCGTCCAGGCGGCGGTGAACGCGGTCCCGGCGAACAACGCCTCGCGGGTGGTCATCGCGGTCAAGCCCGGCACGTACCGGGAGACGGTCAAGGTCCCGTCGAACAAGCCGCACGTCACCATCCAGGGCACGGGCGCCAGCCGCAAGGACACGGTGATCGTCTACAACAACGCCTCCGGCACACCCAAGCCGGACGGCTCGGGCACGTACGGCACCGGGGGCAGCGCGACCGTGGCGGTGGAGGCCGACGACTTCCAGGCACGCAACCTCAGCATCACGAACGACTTCGACGAGGCGGCCCACCAGGACATCGCCCAGCAGGCGGTGGCGCTGCGCACGGCGTCCGACAAGGTCTTCCTGGACGGGGTGATCGTCTCCGGCGACCAGGACACCCTGCTCCTGGACACGGCGTCGAAGGACCGCCTCGGCCGGGTCTACATGACCAACTCGTATGTGATCGGCAACGTCGACTTCATCTTCGGCCGGGCGACCGCGGTGATCGACAAGTCGGTCATCACCCTGAAGAAGCGCTGGAACGGCACGTCGGCGGGTTACGTGACGGCCCCCTCCACGGCGGCGAACCGCAAGGGCATCCTGATAGCCAACTCCACGGTGTCCGGTGACGTATCCGACCGCACGTTCTACCTGGGCCGCCCCTGGCACGCCGGCGGCGACGCGACCCTGGACCCGCAGACCACGGTCCGCAACACGACTCTGAGCGCGGCGATCAAGACAACCCCCTGGACCGACATGAGCGGCTTCTCCTGGAAGGACGACCGCTTCGCCGAGTACAAGAACACGGGCGCGGGCGCGGGTTCGGCAAGCACGGACCGCCCCCAACTGACCGACACCCAGGCCTCCGGGCAGGAGATCACCGACTGGTTGGGTGACTGGACTCCTTCGGCGTCCTGAGGCGGGACACTCCGTCAGCCGGCTCCGTCACGGGGCGGCTGACGGGGCTCTCCCTGTGGTCACTCCCCGGGCTCCATCTGCTGTACCCGGTGACGAATCCTCGATGCCTCTTCGAGGAGCGCCTTCGCCTCGGCACTGTCGGTGGCCTCCGAGGCCCGCAGCTCAAGATCCTGCACATGTGCGTCCAGCTCGGGGTCCCGGGCCAGGGCGTACTCGCCCCACCACAAGGCCATGAATGCAGGTACAGGGCCTACGTCATACGCGTCAGCGATCGCCCGCTTCCAGTGCGCGTCGAAGTCGGGGAGAAGCTGGGGCGCGTGCTGGGCGATGGCCTGGCGGAGCGCCTTGGGAGTCCGCTCGGGCATGGGAGGGATGATCGGGGCACCTCCGCATCGGTAGTTCGTGCCGGTCGTCCATTCGATCGGGAGACCAACCATGCGGGGACTCGCGACCCAACACGCAGAGCTTCCGCCTCACGTCACCCGAACGTGCGCACGCCCCTCCCACGCTTGATCCCGTCCACGAATCCGGCCCAGGAAGCGGCCGAGAGGACCAAGGGCCGGGAGGCGGGGGTTTTGCTGTCGCGGACGGGGACCAGGTGGGGGTAACCGTCCGCGACTTCTACGCAGTCGTTGGCGCCGCCCTCGCTGTAGCTCGACTTGCGCCAAGACGCGGTGGACAGGTCGGGGGTCACAGGGACTCCTTCACACCGGCTACGAACGCGGACCAGGACGCGGTGCCGAAGATCAGGGCGGTGCCTGCGGGGACCTTGCTGTCGCGGACCGGGACGACGCCGGGGTGATCGTCGGCCACTTCTACGCAGTCGTTGTCCCCACCCTCGCTATAGCTGGACTTGCGCCACACTGCGGCGGTGAGGTCGAGCATCACGCGGTCTCCTTCACGCCACGTACGAACGCGGACCACGACGACTTCCCGAAGATCAGTACGCGGCCCGCCGGGATCTTGCTGTCACGGACGGGAACCAGCTCCGGGCAGCCGTCCGCGACCTCCACGCAGTTGTTGTCTCCACCATCGCTATAACTCGACTTGCGCCAGGAGACAGTGGACAGGTCTGGGGTCACAAGGACTCCTTCACGCCGGCTACGAACGCGGACCACGATGCGGTGCCGAAGATCAGGGCGGTGCCTGCGGGGACCTTGCTGTCGCGGACGGGGACGATGCCGGGATAGCCGTCGGCGACCTCGACACAGTCGTTGTCTCCCCCTCCGCTGTAGCTCGACTTGCGCCACACTGCGGCGGTGAGATCAAGGGTGCGCTTCATGGTCTCTGTGCTCCTTCAGTACGGCCCTGATGAACTTCAGCGATTCCGACGGCGGCAACGCCAGGTCACGAAGCCGATCGTAGGACAACCGGCACCTCAAGACGTGGTGTTGCTCCTCTTCCAGCCGACTGCATTCATTGCCTTCCTTGTAGGCAACCGCGCTTCCATCTTGCTGCCACAGCAAGGTCAGCGATCCGGTCATGTGGTGATGGGCGCCAGCGGCAAACGGCAGTACTTGCATGGTCACGTTGGGCCACATCGCAGCGGCCTCCAGGCGGAGCAACTGGTCATTCCAGGTTCGGGCGTCGGCGACGGGACGCCGAAGTGCCGTCTCGTCCAGGATGATGCGGACGTCGGGCTGCGGATCTTGCCGCAACAGGTACTGCCGACCCATCCGTGCCGCCACCTGCTCCTCGACCCACTCGTCAGCATCGGCCGCTGTCTGGGCCCCGGTCAACAGCGAGCGAGCAAACTCCTCGGTCTGCAGAAGTCCTGGGATGCCCGGCGAGAACTTCCACATGATCCGCGCCGTAGCCTCCAGCTTCATGAACTCCTTGTACTGGTCCTTGAAGGCGTCCAGGCGCGCGGCCTTCCAGTGGCCGACCAGCAAGGAACCCGTGCCGTAATAGCTGTCCAGGTCCTCCATCACCGTGACCTTGGACAGGCGCTCGCCGGACTCCAGGCGGCTCAGGTAGCTCTTGTCGTAGCCGGTGTCCTCGGCCAGTTGGCCCAGGGACTTGCCGGCCTTGTCGCGCAGTACCTTGAGGGTCTGCCCGAGGATGGCCCGTCCGGACACCGGTCCCGGGTCGACGTTCTCGCCCACGTAACCCCTCCCTGTTGTCCCCGCTCACGGACAACACAGCGGCTCTTCCGCAGCGTACTCGCCGTACGTGACGATCGGGGCACGAACCGTAATCATCACGAGCCACAACGGAGACTCCGCATGGCCGAGTTGCGCCTGCTGCCTTGGACGAGCCCCGAGGGCAAGCCTTGCTATCTGAGTACCGACGACGACGGCAGCCGGCTGTCCCGGCTCGCGGACGACGTGGAGGCGGCGCAACTGCGGTCGGGTGAGCAGGTGCTGGCCGGCGCGAGGGCCGTGCTCGCCGACCGGGCGGCGGGCGAACGCGCCGTGCGCTTCGCGCTGACGCGGGCCGGCGAGTCCCTGGAGGAAGTCCTCCGCATCGCCCACAGCAGGGGCGCCCGCATCCCCGCCGCGTACGAGCGCTGACGTGTCGTGTACGACCGGCCCGGCACCCCCGCCACGGTCTACCGTGGACTCCCAGGCACCCCCACTGCCCCAGCCGGAGAAGAGAGCGCGATCATGGCCCACGAGGTGGATCCGAACTCCTGCGAGAGGACCCCGGACGCGATCCGTGCGGCTCTGCAGCGGCGCCCCGACTGGCTGAAGGCCTTCGAGCGGGACTGGCTGAGCGCGGCGGCGGAGTTCGATCAGCCGGGGCTCGACGCCGTGATCGACAAGTGGTTCCCGTTCGCCTGCGCCTGCGCCACTCCCGGATACCTCGACGAGGTCGAGCAGACCATCAAGCGCATGGCGGAGGGCGACACGGAGGGCCTGGTCTTCTACGACGCGGACGGCAACGCCTACGACGCCGACAACCGCCCCGTCGACACGAGCGGGTCCAGGTGAGCGCGTACTCGATCAGGTACGTGGAGCGTGCGGCCCGGCGCAAAGCCGCGCTTCCGGGTCCCCAGCGGGAGTCCTTGGAGAGCCTGGAGAAGCGGCTCGTCCTCAACCCGTTCGGTCCGCCCGCGGCCAGCAACCGCGACAACAGCTGGTCAGCCGCGTTCGCGGGCGGCTTCATCACCTACATCGTGTCGAACCGGCACGTGGTGATCAACGTGATCGATCTGGTCGCCCTCTGACCTTGTCCACAGCTGTGGACAAGGTCAGAGGAAGGCAAAGCACGGCCTACTTGATGATCGTGATCCGGTTCGCCGCCGGAGGCGCGAGCGGGGAGGCCGGCGTCGAGTTCGCCGTCAGGTACTTCACCAGGGCCGCCAGATCGTCCGTGCCGACCAGGGGGTTCTTGCCCTGGCCCAGGGACGGGAAGCCGTCGCCGCCGCCCGCGAGGAAGGCGTTCATCGCGACGCGGTAGGTGGCCGCCGGGTCGATGGGCGCGCCGTCGAGGCGGATGGAGTCGGTGACCACGCGGTCCGCGCCGGACTTGGTGAGGTCCAGGGTGTAGGTGAGGCCGGCCGAGGGCTGGAGAATGCGCGGGGACGCCTCATTGGGGCCGCTGACCTGCTCCTTGAGGGCCTGGACGAGCTGCGCGCCGGTGAGGTCCACGAGGTTGACCGTGTTGGCGAACGGCTGGACCGTGAAGCCCTCGGCGTAGGTGACCACGCCGTCGCCCTCCGCGCCCTTGGCCGCGTAGGTCAGGCCCGCCCGGACGCCGCCGGGGTTCATCAGCGCCAGGCTGGTCCTCGGGTCCAGCTCACGGCCGTGGGCGAGCTGCGCGTCGGCGACCAGGTCGCCCATCGGGGACTCGGTGCCGGTGTTGCCGATGTCGCCGGAGATGTAGCCGATGGGACGGTTGCCGATCGGCGCGGCCAGGGTGTTCCACTTGCCGATCAGGTCGGTGATGTCGCGCGCCTTGGGGACGTCCCGCGTCACCACGTGGTTGGCGGAGTTCACCGCCGTCCGCACGATGTCGCCCGTCCGGCGGTCGTACGTCAGCGTGGTGTCGGTGTACAGGCGGCCGAAGGAGGACGCCGACGTGACCATGCGCGGGCGCCCCGACGGGTCGGGGACCGTGCAGACGTACGCCTGGTGGGTGTGCCCGGTGACCAGCGCGTCCACCGCCGGGGTCACATTCTTGGCGATGTCCACGATGGGGCCGGAGATGCCGTCGCCCGCGCCCGGCGAGTCGCAGTCGTAGTTGTAGGAGCCGGAGGCCGGGTAACCGCCCTCGTGGATCAGGGCCACGATGGACTGCACGCCCTGCCGCTGGAGCACCTTGGCGTACTTGTTGATGGTCTCGGTCTCGTCCTTGAAGGACAGGCCCTTGACGCCCTCGGCGGAAACGACGCCCGGGGTGCCCTCCAGCGTGACGCCGATGAAACCGATCTTGACGCCGTTCTTCTCCCAGACCCAGTAGGGGCTCAGCACCGGCTTGCCGGTCTTGTCGTCCTGGACGTTCGCCGCCAGATATGGGAAGTCCGCGCCCTCGAACTCCTGGTCCGTGTAGCAGCCGTCCTTCGGGTGGCAGCCGCCGTTCTGGATGCGGGCCAGTTCCCGCGCGCCCTCGTCGAACTCGTGGTTGCCGACCGAGGTGACGTCCAGGTCCAGCTTGTTCAGCGCCTCGACGGTGGGCTCGTCGTGGAACAGACCCGACAGCAGCGGGGAGGCGCCGATCAGGTCGCCGCCGGCCGCCGTCACCGAGTACGGGTGGCCCTCGCGGGCCTGCCGGAGGTGGGTCGCCAGGTACTCGACCCCGCCCGCGTCGATCGTCTTCGTCGTGCCGTCCGGCTGGAGTTCGCTGACCCGGCCCGAGGAACCGGACGGCGGCTCCAGGTTGCCGTGCAGGTCGTTGAACGACAGCAGCTGGACGTCCTGGTAGCGGCCCGGGTGGTGGGGGTGGTGTTCCTCACGCGCGTCCGCCGGGAGCGCGGTGGCCAGCGCCGCCGCCGTGGCGAGACCGGCCGCGGACGCGAGGAAGGCGTAGGTACGGCGTCTGACGCGCCGGGGTACGGGTGACATGGAACCCCCCTGTGGGTCGGCTGTGGTGCTCGGCGCAGCCTAGAGTCAACGCGCGTAGAGCGACAGGGGGTTCAGGTCACAACCTGGTTTCCCTTGGGCGCCGCTCGCGCCCGGTGCCTTCACCGCCGGTATGCCGGGACTTCACCCCGGGCGCCCCGTACTCTCGTACGCATGAGCAGCGACGACACCGTACGGGGCTTTTCCGCCCGCTCCATCGAGACCTACTCCGCGCTCACCCCGGACCAGGGCGAGGCCGTGCTCCGCCTGCTCGGCGAGGCCGCCCGGGCCGACGGGCAGCAGCCGGTGTCCGAGCAGGGCCGGCTGCACCTGCGCGGCGGCTCCCGCGAGGGCGTCTCGCATCTGCTGCTGACGGTCGGCGGCGAACTCGTCGGCTACGCCCAGCTGGAGGACACCGACCCGGTGGAGCCGCCGGCCGCCGAACTCGTCGTGCACCCCGCGCAGCGCGGGCACGGACACGGGCGGGCCCTCGGCTCGGCCCTGCTCGCCGCCTCTGGCAAGCGGCTGCGGGTCTGGGCGCACGGCGGGCACCCCGCCGCCCGGCACCTCGCCCAGGTGCTGGGCCTCACGCTGTTCCGGGAACTGCGCCAGATGCGGCGGCCGTTGACCGACCTGGAACTGGCCGAGCCGGTGCTGCCGGAGGGCGTGAGCGTGCGGACCTTCGTGTCCGGCAAGGACGACGCGGCCTGGCTCGCGGTCAACGCCGCCGCCTTCGCCCACCACCCGGAACAGGGCTCCCTCACCCAGCGTGACCTGGACGACCGCAAGGCCGAACCGTGGTTCGACCCCGCCGGGTTCTTCCTCGCCGAGCGGCGCGGGGAGCTGATCGGCTTCCACTGGACCAAGACGCACGCCGAGGAGGGCCTCGGCGAGGTGTACGTCCTCGGGGTGCGCCCCGGCGAGCAGGGCGGCGGCCTCGGCAAGGCCCTCACCACGATCGGTCTGCGCCACCTGGCCGCCCAGCAACTCCCCACCGCGATGCTCTACGTCGACGCCGACAACAAAGCGGCCGTGACGGTCTACGAGCGGCTGGGCTTCACCGTCCACGAGACCGACCTGATGTACCGCACGGAGACCTGAGGGACGGTTCGGCCCTGAAGCCGGGCGCCCGGGCGCGTCAGCCGGAGCGCCGGGGCCCGGGCGACCGGCGGCGGAAGGGGCTCCGGAACGGGCGTCGTATCGGCTCGCGGAGGGTTGCCAGCCACACCGCGCCCGACGCCGCCAGCAGCCAGGCCCAATGGTCGTGGGCCGTGTCCCAGCGGGGGTCCCCGGCGGGCACGAACAGGGGCCAGTCGTCCGGCAGCAGCAGCGGAGCGAGCAGGGCGGCGGCCAGCAGGGTCGTGGCCGCCGGCCGGCTCGGGTGCGGGTCGTCCGAGTGGCGCACGGCGAGCCCGGCCAGGGCCAGGGCCAGCGCGCAGGCGGCCCCCGCCTCCAGGGTGACGTCCCCGGCCGGCGGCCGGTGCGCGCCGGGTGCCAGCAGCAGGACGGCCGTCCACCACGCGGCGGCGAACGGCGCCACCAGCGCCACCCTCAGCGCGGTCCGCACCGCCCGCCCGGTCGGCACCGGCGTGGTGCCGTGCCGGGCGGGGTCGTCCAGCAGGAAGGCCAGGCCCAGCGCGAGGACCAGGGCGGCGGCGCGCAGCAGTAACAGCGTGACCCACTCGGCCGGCTCGGCGCCGGCCAGCCGGGGCAGCCCGGGGATCAGCAGGCCGACCGCCCCGGCCGCGCCCAGCGTCCGCCACGGCAGCGTGCGCCACACCGGGACGGCCAGCGCCCGGATCACGCCCCACACCGGTCCGGCCCCACCTTGGCCCGCACGCCCAGCAGTTCGGCGGCGCGGGCGGTGGTGATCTTCGGAGAGGTCAGCTCCGCCCAGTGGGCCTTGACCCGGCCGACGACCGAGGGCAGCGGCCGGTCCAGCAGGGCACGGACGACGTCGGTCTGACCGGCCGTCATGGTGAGCGGGTCGGTCGGGGAGAGGACGACCGCCTCACCGCTGAGGCTGTCGTCGAGCCGGACGTGCCTGAGCTGCGACTCGGGGTCGTCCTGCCAGGCGAGGGACAGCCACATGACGGTCACCATCCGGCCGTCGCACAGCTCGGCCGCCGCCTTCTCGTCGCCCGCGACCAGCACGGCGGCCACGGCCGTGGAGAACTCCGGAACCCGGTTGCCGCCCCAGGCGGTGCCCACGGTGACCTGGTGGGGAGTGGCGGACGGGGGCAGCGCCGAGTCGGTGTCGAGGCCGTAGCGGGCGTCCAGCCGCTGCCGGACCAGCAACCGCTGACCCTGCGCGGGACCGCCCGCGAGCGACTGCACCCCGCGCACGACCCGCTCCCATTCGGCGGTGCGCGGTGCCCACTCGGGGAACGCGCAGTACTCCGAGGTGCCCCGCCGCAAGCACATCTGCTCCTTCTCCGGGGTGAGCGAGGCACGCTGCCGGGCCGCCGCCGTCGCCTCCGGGACATCGCGGGTCTGTACGACACCGCCCAGCACGGTCACGGCCAGCGCGGCGGCGACGGCCCCCTGGACGGCCCGGCCGCGGGAGCCGGAGAGCAGGACGGCGAGCAGCGCGACCGTCACGGCGAACCCGGCGAGGTAGAGGGCGTGCCAGGCGGCGGGGCGGCCCAGCAGGACGGACGGGAAGGGGTACTTGTTGGCCGTGCCGGCCACCGGGGCCAGCCAGGCGGCACCGGTCTCCCCGGCGAACGGGAACGCGGCCCCGACGAACATCAGGAAGAACACCACGAGCAGCAGCGGCGCCGCGACGCCCGACGGCACCAGCCGGGCCAGCAGTACCCCGATCGCCCCGAACAGCAGCACCGTCAGCGGCCCGACCAGCAGCTCGGCCGGCGAGCCGTGCCCGATCGCGCCGGGCTTGACCGCCTCCCAGGTGAACTGGACGATCACGCCCACGGCGACCAGCAGCGCGAGCGGTACGACGGACAGCGCGTGCGCGGCCGTCCGCTGCCCCCGGGACAGCGCCAGCACCGCGAAGTGGCGCTCGGTGTCCCGGCGGCGCGAGCGCAGCACGGCCTGGTTGGCGCACAGCAGCGCGGCGAGGCCCACGAACAGCGGGCCGCCCTGGGTGGCGCGGTCGGCGTCCTGGAGCGCCGGGAACTCGTCCCAGGGCTGGAGGTTGTGCCACACCAGCCAGGCCGTGTAGACGGCGAGGGCGATCAGGACGGGCAGGCGCAGCAGCAGCCTGCGGGCCTCGAAGAGGGCGAGCGCGAGCACGGCCGCCGCGGGGGTGCCGGGCGCGGCCGGGGCGGCCTGCGCCTCCTTCTCCAGCACGGGCGCGGTCACGCGGTCACCTCCGCCAGCTCGCCGTCGAGGGTGAGCAGGTAGCCGTCCTCCAGGGTGGGTTCGAGCAGTTCGGCGCCGGGTGGTGGATCGCCCACGTTGCGGAAGGTGCCCGTACCGGTGCGCCAGCCCGCCTTCGCCCCGGGATCGCGCCCCCCGCTGCTCCACACCCGGCCGGCGGCCCGCGCGGTCAGCTCGGCGGGGGTGCCGGCGAACCGGATCCGGCCGCCCGCCATCACCACGACCCGGTTGCAGAGCATCGCCACGTCCTCGGTCTGGTGGGTGGACAGCAGCACCGTGCGGTCCTCGCCGGCGCGGGCGATCACCTCCCGGAAGCGCATGCGCTGTTCGGGGTCGAGGCCGACGGTCGGCTCGTCCAGCACCAGGAAGCCGGGGTCGCCGACGAGGGCGGCGGCCAGCGCGACACGTTGCCGCATGCCGCCGGACAGCTTCTTGATGCGCTTGCCGCGCACGTCGTCCAGGTCGGCCTCGGCGAGGACACGGCGCACCTCCCGGTGCCGGGCGGCGCGGTCGGTCAGCTCCTTGAGGATCGCGACGTAGTCCACGAACTCGAACGGCGTGAAGTCGGGGTGGAAGCCGGGGGTCTGCGGGAGGTAGCCCAGGTTCCGGCGCAGCTCCTGGCGGCCCCGCGCGGTGGCCGGGTCGTGCCCGAGCACCGTGAAGGCGCCCCGGTCGGCCGGGACGGCGGTGGCCAGCACCCGCAGCAGCGTGGTCTTGCCCGCGCCGTTCGGCCCGAGGAGCCCGGTCACGCCCCGGCCGAGCCGCAGCGACACGTCGTCCAGGGCGCGGGTGCCGCCGTAGCGGAGGGTGAGTCCGGAGGCGGAGACGGTGGTGGTCATGCGGGGCTCCTGCGGGAGGTGGGGATCGGGGGGTTCATCGGGCACCCGGACAGGTGGGTCATCGGACGCCTCCGGTGGAACGGCGCTCATCGGACGCCTCCGGTGGACACGGAGCGCATCGGACGCCTCCGGTGGAACGGCGCTCATCGGACGCCCCCGGTGGACTGGTCGAAGCGGTCCCGGGTGAGGAAGAGCAGGCCGGCCGCGAAGGCGGCGACCCCGGCTGCCACGCCCTGCCCGGTGGCGGTGAACGGCGCGAGCACGCGGTCGCCGCCGTTCCGGGCCGCCTCGGCGACGAGCAGCAGCACGACCCAGCCGCCGCCGGCCAGGGCGGGCGCGGTGACCGGCCCGAGCCGGGGGGTCAGCGCCAGCCCGGTCGCGGTGAGCGCCAGCGCGGGCAGCAGCCACGCGAACGCGCTCAGCCCGAACCCCGGCAGGGCGAGGCCCGCCAGACCGGTCAGGGCGAGGGCGGCGGTCAGCACGGCGACCGTGCGGATCATCAGCAGGCGAAAGCCGTGCAGCGGGGAGACGACCGTCATCTCGTACGTCGGGTCGACCACCGGACCGTACGACAGGGCGACCCCGGCGAGCGGCAGCAGCGGGGTGAGCGCCAGGAACAGGGTGGTCGAGTGGCCCGCTCGCGCGGTCAGCACGGACATCACCAGCACCAGTGCCACGGCCGTCAGCCACGAGCGGCGCAGCACCGGCGTCGCGGCCAGCAGCCGTGCCGTGTGCTCGGCCACGCCGAGCCGCAGCAGCAGCCGCTCGAGCGGGCGGGGCCGGGGCGCGTCCAGCTCGGCGTCCAGCCGCGTCCAGGCCGCGTCCAGCGCCCCGGCGTCCCAGGCCGAGGCCAGCACCGCGCGGCACTCGGCGCAGCCGGCCAGGTGCGTGTCGGCGGACCACAGCAGCGGCGGCTGAAGCTCCCCGCGCGCGTAGGCCCGCAGGTCCTCCTCGGCGACGTGCCAGCTCATGCCGACACCTCCGCCGGTCCTCGGTCCGTCATGCCAGTGCCTCCCGCAGTTGCTTCCGGGCCCGCATCGCCCGTGTCTTGACCGTGCCGGGCGGAATCCCGAGCAGGTCCGCCGCCTCCCGGGTGGTCAGCCCGTCGATGACCGTCGCCTGGAGCACCGCCCGCAGCTCCGGGGAGAGCCGGACCAGTGCGCCCGCCAGGTCCCCGTGCTCCACGCCCGCCAGCACCCGGTCCTCGGCGGACACCTCGTCCCGGTGGCGCAACCGGGCCAGCGCCTGCCGCAGCCGGCCGCGCGCGCCGTCGCCGCGCTGGGCGTCCACGAGGCGACGGGAGCCGATGCGCCACAGCCAGCCGGCCACCTCGCCCTCCTGGCGGTAGCGGGCCTTGCCCCGCCAGATCGCGAGGAACGTCTCCTGGACGATGTCGTCCACGACCCCGGCGTCGGCGCAGCGCCCGCGCAGCCGCGCGGTCAGCCACGGCGCGTACCGCCGGAACAGCTCCTCGAAGGCGTGCCGGTCGCGGTCCGCCGCGATGGCCCGCAGCAGCTCCGCGTCGCTTCTCGTCTCGCTCACATCTCCTCATCGGAAGGGACCCGCCGAACGGTTCACGGCCGGTGCGTTCGTTTTCCGGAAGCCGCGTTTGACTTACGGAAGCCCCCTCCACCACGCTTTCACTACTCAATTAGTGAAAGCGTGGTGGCCCGGTGGTCCAGTACCGCATCGACCGGCGCAGCGGTGTGGCCACCTACGTCCAGATCGTCCAGCAGACCAAACAGGCCCTGCGCCTCGGCCTGCTGGTCCCCGGGGACCGGCTGCCCACCGCACGCGAGGTGGTGGAGGCCACGGCCGTCAACCCCAACACCGTCCTGAAGGCCTACCGCGAACTGGAACGCGAGGGCCTGGTGGAGGCGCGGCGCGGGCTCGGCACCTTCGTCCGGCACGCCCTCGGCACCGCCCCGGCCGGCTCCCCGCTCCGGGGCGAGCTGGAGGAGTGGGCCGCGCGGGCCCGCGCTGCGGGGCTGGAGCGGGACGACGTGGCCGCGCTCTTCACCGCCGTACTCGACACGCACTTCCAGGGAGACCCGACATGAGCAGCGGCACGGCCTTGAGGGCCGACGCTCTGGGGAAACGGTTCGGCCGCCGGGCGGGCTGGGCCCTGCGGGACTGCTCGTTCCGGTTGCCCACCGGACGTGTGTGCGCGGTCGTCGGCCCCAACGGCGCGGGCAAGTCCACCCTGCTCGCCCTGGCCGCCGGGCTCACCGCCCCCACCGAGGGCACGGTGACCGTGCTCGGCACCACCCCGGCCGCCGCCCGGCCCAGGGTCGGTTACGTCGCCCAGGACAAGCCCCTGTACCCGCAGCTCACCGTCGCCGAGACGCTGCGCATGGGGGCCGACCTCAACCCCGCCCGCTGGGACGCGGCCGGCGCCGAACGGGTCGTGGCCGCCGGGGAACTGGATCCCGGGGCCCGCGTCCGCTCCCTGTCCGGCGGCCAGCGCACCCGCGTCGCGCTCGCCCTCGCTCTCGGCAAACGGCCCGAGCTGCTGCTCCTGGACGAGCCGATGGCCGACCTCGACCCCCTGGCCCGGCACGACCTGATGGGCGCGCTGATGAACCAGGCCGCCCAGTACGGCACCACCATCGTGATGTCCTCGCACGTCGTCGCCGAGCTGGAGGACTCCTGCGACCACCTGCTGCTGGTCGGCTCCGGACGGATCCGGCTGGCCGGCGAGATCGACGACCTGCTCGCCGCCCACCTGCGGATCTCCGGCGTCACGGACCCCGCCGACCTCGACGGCCACACCGTGGTCGAGTCCCGGGCCACGGGACGGCGGCTGTCCGCCCTGATCCGCCCGGCCGGCCCCGTCCCCGGCGGCTGCCGCACCGCCGCGCCCACGCTGGAACAACTGGTCCTGGCCCATCTGCGCAACCCGGCGGCGCCCGCCCTGCACCCGGCCGAGCACCAGGAGAACGCCGCGTGACCGCCTTCCCGACCGCGACCGCCCCGCCCACCGCCACCCCGCGCCAGATCCGCTGGCTGCTGCGGCTGCACCGACCCGCCGTGTACACCTGGACAGTCCTGGTCGTGGGCCTGGCCGCCGCGCTGGTGTGGCTGTCGGGGCCGCTCACCGACGCCGCGGCGACGGCCTGGCACCAGTACGACACCGACCCCGACTGCCAGGGGCCCGCCCCGTGCGCGTACGACCAGGACGCCATCCTGCGGTACAAGGACGTCTACCGGTACACGACCCTCGCCGTCCTCGCACTCCCGTTCCTGGTGGCCGCCTGGTCGGGCGCCGCGCTGACCGGCCGTGAGATGGAGACCGGCACGGCACGCCTCGCCTGGACCCAGGGCACCTCGCCGCTGCGCTGGCTGGCCGCGCGGCTCGCCGTCCCGGCGGGGCTGGTCACCGCCGGCACCGTCCCGCTGGTGTGGCTGCACCACCTGGCGTGGTCCGCGGGCCGGGGCCGGATCGACAGCGCCGAGGACTGGTACGACCTGACCACCTTCTACGCGGGCGGCCCGCTGACCGTCGCCCTGGCGCTGGCGGGCCTGGTCACCGGTGCCTTCCTAGGGCTGGTGCTCGGCCGCTCACTGGCCGCGCTGTGCGGCTCCGTGCTCGCCACGGCCGCGCTGTGGACCGCCGTCCACCTGACCCTGCCCCACCTGTGGCCGACCGTCACCGGCACCTTCGGCCGCGGCCGATTCACCTATTACCCCGGCATCAAGACCGGGGAGGGCATCATCACCCCGGACGGCACCCGGACACCCGCCTCGTCCTGTGCCTCCGACGCCGTCCCGGCGTGCCAGGCCCTCAACGACCGGCGGCACGCCACCGGTTTCTACGTCGACTACCACCCCTACGCCCACTACTGGCCCCTGCACCTGGTGGGGGCCGCCGCCGTGCTCGCCCTCACCGCCGTGCTGACCGTGGTGGCCTTCCGCCTGCTGCTCCGCCGCACCACCGGCCGCCGCCCGGCCCGCGCCCACACCCCGCCGGCCGCCGTCTGATCTCGTCGCGGCATCGCTCGAGCCCCCTTCGGGCCGCCCCCCGCTATCCCACACGTCATGTCGCCGTAACCATTGATTCAGCCTGGCTTGCGACGCTCGGCCAATGACACCCGTCGTGCCAGAGCCTTCGCCGCCCCCCGAGGGGCCCGCCGCGGGCAGCGGAACCGTACGGCTCCCGCCCGCGCGTTCCGACGCGCCCGTGTCACCCGAGGCGGGGAAGAATGGGTTCATGAGGCAGCACGAGACCCAGGCCGAGGCCCCGCACACGCCCCAGCCCCCCGTGGGCTCCATCGCCGCGCACCGGCAGCACGCCGTGTCCGGCACCGTCTCGGGCCTGGCGCCCGACCTCGACGCGGACCTCGACTCGGACCTCGACGCGTACGAGGAGGCCCAGGCCGTCGGCGCTCACCTGCCCCAGGGACGTTTCCTCGACCGCGAGCGCAGCTGGCTGGCCTTCAACGAGCGGGTCCTGGAGCTGGCCGAGGACCCGGCCACCCCGCTGCTGGAGCGCGCGAACTTCCTCGCCATCTTCGCCAGCAACCTGGACGAGTTCTTCATGGTCCGGGTGGCCGGGCTGAAGCGCCGCATCGCCACCGGCGTCGCGACAAGGTCCGCCTCCGGGCTCCAGCCGCGCGAGGTGCTGGAGATGATCTGGGGCCGCTCCCGCGAGCTGATGGCCCGGCACGCCGCCTGCTACCACGAGGACGTCGCCCCCGCGCTCGCCGAGGAGGGCATCCACCTGGTCCGCTGGCAGGAGCTGACGGAGAAGGAGCAGGCCCGCCTCTTCACGCTCTTCCGGAACCAGATCTTCCCCGTCCTCACCCCGCTGGCCGTCGACCCCGCGCACCCCTTCCCGTACATCTCCGGCCTCTCGCTGAACCTGGCCGTCGTCGTGCGCAACCCGGTCAGCGGCCACAAGCACTTCGCCCGGGTGAAGGTGCCGCCGCTGCTGTCCCGCTTCCTGGAGGCATCCCCGGGCCGCTACGTCCCCCTCGAGGACGTCATCGCCGCCCCCAACCACCTGGAAGAACTGTTCCCGGGCATGGAGATCCTGGAGCACCACGCCTTCCGGGTCACCCGCAACGAGGACCTGGAGGTCGAGGAGGACGACGCCGAGAACCTGCTCCAGGCCCTGGAGAAGGAACTCATGCGGCGCCGCTTCGGCCCGCCGGTGCGTCTGGAGGTCGAGGAGTCCATCGACCGCGAGGTGCTGGACCTGCTGGTGCGCGAGCTGAAGATCTCCGAGGCCGAGGTGTATCCGCTGCCCGGCCCGCTGGACCTCACCGGCCTGTTCCGGATCCACTCGCTGGACCGGCCCGAGCTGAAGTACCCGAAGTTCGTCGCCGGCACCCACCGCGACCTCGCCGAGGTGGAGTCGGCGTCCCCGCCCGACATCTTCGCCGCCCTGCGCGCCCGGGACGTGCTCCTGCACCACCCCTACGACAGCTTCTCCACCTCTGTGCAGGCCTTCCTGGAGCAGGCCGCCGCCGACCCGGACGTCCTCGCGATCAAGCAGACCCTGTACCGGACCTCCGGCGACTCGCCCATAGTCGACGCGCTCATCGACGCCGCCGAGTCCGGCAAGCAGGTCCTCGTCCTGGTGGAGATCAAGGCCCGCTTCGACGAGCACGCCAACATCAAGTGGGCGCGCAAGCTGGAGGAGGCCGGCTGTCACGTCGTCTACGGCCTGGTCGGGCTGAAGACCCACTGCAAGCTGTCCCTGGTGGTCCGCCAGGAGGGCGAGGTCCTGCGTCGCTACAGCCACGTCGGCACCGGCAACTACCACCCGAAGACGGCCCGCCTGTACGAGGACCTCGGCCTGCTCACCGCGGACCCCCAGGTCGGCGCGGACCTCTCCGACCTGTTCAACCGGCTGTCCGGCTACTCCCGCCGGGAGACCTACCGCCGGCTGCTGGTGGCGCCCAAGTCGCTGCGTGACGGCCTGATCTCCCGCGTCAACAAGGAGATCCAGCATCACCGCGCGGGCCGGCCGGCCTTCATCCGGATCAAGGTCAACTCGATCGTGGACGAGGCACTCATCGACGCCCTCTACCGCGCGTCCCAGGCGGGCGTGCCGGTGGACGTGTGGGTGCGCGGCATCTGCGCGATACGGCCCGGTGTCACCGGCCTGTCGGAGAACGTCCGGGTCCGCTCGGTCCTCGGCCGCTTCCTGGAACACTCCCGGGTGTTCGCCTTCGGCAACGGCGGCGAGCCCGAGGTGTGGATCGGCAGCGCCGACATGATGCACCGCAATCTCGACCGCCGGATAGAGGCCCTGGTCCGCGTCGTCGACCCCGGCCACCGCGCAGCCCTCAACCGGCTGCTGGACACCGGCATGTCCGACACCACCGCCTCCTGGCACCTCGGCCCGGACGGCGAGTGGACGCGGCACGCGACCGACGGGGACGGCGGGCCCCTGCGCAACGTCCAGGAGATGCTCATAGACGCCCGGAGGCGCCGGCGTGGCACAGCGACACCTTGACCAGACGGACCCCACGGCCGAGGCGGTGGCGGGTGACGCCCTCGCGGACTACCTGCGCGCCCAGGCCACGGAGTTCCTCCGCGCCCTGCGCCTGCACCGGGAGACCGGGGGCAACGGCGGGAGCGCTCCCCCGCGCGCGGGGGCGAGCGGGGCGGGCGACGGCACGCGGGAGTCCGTCGACGCGGCGCGCGCCCTGCGCCGCTCGGCCCGCCGCATCAGCGGCAGCCTGCACACCTTCCGCCCGCTCCTCGACCCCGACTGGTCCGAGGAGATCCGCCCCGAACTGGCCTGGCTGTCCGGCACGCTGGGCCTGGAGCACGCCTACCAGGCGCGCCTGGAACGGCTGTTGCTGGCGCTGCACCGGCTGTCCGGGGTGACGGCGCTGCCCGTGCAGACGGTCGACGCGATGGTGGCCGGCGGCCGTGCCCTGCCCGGCAAGACGGTGAACCCCGGCGGGCCGGCGTACGCCACGGCACCGCCGGAACGCGGCACCCTCACCGTCGGCGCGGCCAAGGCCGGTGCCCTGCTGGAGCGCCAGCTCACCCTGGCCCGGACCAGGGCCCACTCCACGGCGCTCCAGGCCCTCGGCTCCGCCCGCTTCCACGCGGTGGCCGACAAGGTCGCCGTGCTGGCCAGCGAGGTCCCCCTCGCCCCGGCCGCGCCCGGCACCGAGCTGGGACCGCTGGCCGCCGCCGCCGAGGAACGCCTCACGGACGCCGTGACCGCGCTGCCCCTGGTCACCGCCGGCCATCCCTACAACGCGGAGGCGCTGGTCCACGGCCTGTCCCCGGAGCCGTCCCCACACCCCCAGGACGGCCCCTGGCACCAGGTCCGGCTGCTGCTGCGGCTGTACCGGTACGCCCGTGAGGTGCTGCACGGCGGCGACGCCCCGCTGGACGTACGGCTGCTGTCGGCCGGGCAGGCGCTGAACCGGCACCGGGACGCCTCGGAGGCGGCAGCGGCGGCGGCCCAGGCGGCCCGTACGCCCCGGATCACCCCGGCCACCGCCTACGCCCTCGGCGTGCTCCACGCCGACCAGCGGCACGAGGTGGAGGCGGCCCGGTTCGCGTTCCAGCAGGCGTGGCAGAAGCAGACGGTCGACGCGCCCTGAGCCAGGAGGAGACGGCGTGCCCGACACCGTGGTCCAGGCGGCCGGCTGCGTGCTGTGGCGCCGCGCCGCCTCGGGCGGCATCGAGGTGGCCTTGGTCCACAGGCCGAAGTGGTCCGACTGGTCCTGGCCCAAGGGCAAGCTGGAGCGGGGGGAGACGGCCCGCGCCGCCGCACTGCGCGAAGTGCGGGAAGAGACCGGCCACACGTGCCGGCTCGGGGCGTCCCTGCCCTCCCGGCGTTACGTCGACCGCGCGGGCCGGGAGAAGGAGGTCACCTACTGGGTCGCCGAGTCGACCGGTGGGAGTTTCACCCCCACCGACGAGATAAGCGCTCTCCTCTGGCTGCCGCCGGACGCCGCTCGCGCACGGCTGACCTACGAGGGGGACAGGGAACTCCTTCCCCCGGCGCTCGCCGCGATCGACGCCGGCCAGTGACCGGTGCCCGGGGCGCTCGCGCCGAGCGGGGAGCGACGGTCTCCGGGCCGACGGCGTCCCTCCAGGGCGAGGTCGACCGGCGTCCCTCCCGGGCGAGCCCGGACGGAACGCCGGTACGGCGGCCTCGGAGCACCGCTGCCGCGGAGATGGGACTGGGAGACGGTCAGCAGCCGATGCCGCTACAAATCACCACCGTGTCACAGACGATGACCGTGCAGACGCCGCTGCATCCCTCGGTGTAGGCGCCGGACGGCAGCAGGGTGTCCTCGGTGATACGCGTCTCCAGGTCACCGATGAGGGCGTCGAGGTCGGTCAGTTGCATGGTTTCGGGCATTGCTGTTCTCCTTCGGTGGACGGGATGGTTTGTTCGCCCCGGTGGCGGGCCGCCCTTGGCGGACGGGCGCCCCCGGGCGTCGGGACCGCCGCACAGCGCGGCGGAGAGCGCAGGAGCCCCTGCGCTCCGGTCGGGCGGAAGTCTCAGCGGTGGTCGGACGACCGCGGCGGCACCCTGACGCGGTGGCCGGGTAGCAGCGGGTGCCCGGCGGCCGATGAGCGCTGATCCACTCCGGAAGCTGCGGGGCGGTCAGTGCTCGTTCCCCAACCCTGGCTTGTCCGCGCTTTGACAACGTGAAACTGCAAACCGCTCCCGCCGGTGAACCGGCAGCGTTTCCGCCACCGGACCAGTCGGCCGCGCACTACCGCCGTGCCACCGCGCACGCCGTTGCGGTACGGCGTGGAGAACAGCTCCGGGTACGGCCTGGAGGTGCGGCCCGGGCGCCCGGCACCGAAAGACACCGGGGCCCAGCAAGACACCGGGGCCCGGCCCGTCAGCCGTCCGTCGCGTGAGCTTCCGCGTCCGTGCGGGCCTGGCTGCGGGCGCGGCGGGCGGGGCCGCGCCAGCCGCAGGTGCAGCGGGCCACGCAGAAGCGGCCCTGTTCGGTCGTCGTGGTGCGGTGTTCCTGCCCGTCCTGCCGCGCCGAGGTGAGTGCCACAGGGCCACCGTATCCAGCGCGCGCGGCGGCGCGTGACGGCACTCCCCAGCCGTCGTTATCCGGACGACAGGGGGCCCGTGACGGACACTCCGGCTGGGGGTAGGCAGGCGATGGATCGGCGGCAGCACAGGCGGGCGGGCAGGACGGCCGCCGCGACGGTCATCCTCCTCGGCCTCACGACGGGCGTCTGCGGCTGTTCCGGCAGCGGGGCCGCCGCCGAGGACGTCAAGGGCGCGGGCGACCCCCTGGGCGCGCTGCACCGGGCCGCGCGGGCGCTGCGGGACGCGGGCAGCTCCAAGGCCGGCACCTCCATGGAGATGGCCACCGGCGGCACCCGCGTCACCATCCGCGGCCGGGGCGTCTACGACTACCGCCGCCGCCTCGGCCGGCTCACCGTGATGCTCCCCGCGGACCCCACCGGCGCCGCCGGGCACCGGCCCATCACCGAACTCCTCACCCCGGGCGCGCTGTACATGAAGAACCGGGGCGCGGGCGTGCCCGCCGACAAGTGGGTGCGGGTGGAGACCGCGACGCTGTCCGACGGCAATCTGGTCACCGGCGGCGCCACCGACCCGTACCTGGCGGCCGAGCTGCTGCGCGGGACCCGCGAGGCGACCCTCGTGGGCCGCACGGAGGTCGCCGGGACGGCCGTACGCCACTACCGGGGCACCGCCGATCTCGGCCACGCGGCCCGGTACGCCTCGGCCGGTAACCGGGCGGCGCTGGCCGCGGCGGCGAAAGGGTTCGCCACGGCCCGGGTGCCGTTCGACGCCTACCTGGACGACCAGGGTCGCATCCGCAAGCTCCGGCAGCGCTTCAGCTTCTCCAACGGCCACGCCAAGGCCACCGTCGCGGTCGCCTCCACCCTGCTGCTGTACGGCTTCGGCACGGCGGCGGACGTCCGGCTGCCGGCCCCGGCGGACATCTACACGGGCCGGGTCGCCGGGGACGAGCCCGGCGAGAGCGGCTGATTCCGGCCAGGCACTAGTACCAGACGTCCCTTTGTAAGTAGCCCGTCCGTGCCATGCGCGGGGCGCGGACCACTGCCTACCCTAGGAGGCGGTGACGGCAGGGAAGAGGTGAGGCGGGTGGCTCCGGTCGGCGGCACGGCGGTTCAGGACCACGTGGCCCTCGCCGAGATCGAACTCTGCGGAGAGCTGATCATCGCGGCCTCGGCCGCCGAGGACCGGCTCAGCCTGGAGAGCATCGACGAGGTGCTGCGCGTCGCCGAGGAACGGAATCCGGGCTGAGCCCGGCCCGCACGGCCACCTCGCTCAGGTGCGCAGCAGGCGGGCGATCGCCTTCGTCGCCTCGTCGACCTTCGTGTCGATCTCGTCGCCGCCCTTGAGGGCCGCATCCGCCACACAGTGCCGCAGGTGCTCCTCCAGCAGCTGGAGCGCGAAGGACTGCAGGGCCTTGGTGGAGGCGGAGACCTGCGTGAGTATGTCGATGCAGTAGGTGTCCTCGTCCACCATCCGCTGCAGACCGCGGATCTGCCCCTCGATGCGGCGCAGCCGCTTGAGGTGCTCGTCCTTCTGCTTGTGGTAGCCGTGCGTGGCGCCGGCCTCGGTCGTCGTCGTCATCGCGGGCCTCCGTCTCGGGACGAGTTGCGGACAAAAGGGATAGATACCCCTACTGGGTATATGGTAACGAACTTTGCGGGGTAAGGGGGCCTTCGTACGCCCCTGTGCTCATCACCGCGGCTGATGGGCGACACTGGGATGCGGCCCGTTAGCCGTGGCCGGATGATGCGCCTAGCATCAGCCTGACCGAAACCGAAGCACCCCGAGGACCCCACGTGCGCTTTCGTCTGACCCCCAGGGAGACGAGCTTCTACGACATGTTCGCCGCGTCCGCGGACAACATCGTCACGGGCTCGAAACTCCTGATGGAACTGCTCGGGGCGGACTCCTCCGCCCGGGCCGAGATCGCAGAGCGTATGCGGGCCGCGGAACACGCAGGTGACGACGCCACGCACGCGATCTTCCACCAGCTGAACTCCTCGTTCATCACGCCGTTCGACCGGGAGGACATCTACGCCCTCGCCGGTTCCCTGGACGACATCATGGACTTCATGGAGGAAGCCGTCGACCTGGTCGTCCTCTACAACGTCGAGGAACTGCCCAAGGGCGTCGAGCAGCAGATCGAGGTCCTGGCCCGCGCGGCCGAGCTGACGGCCGAGGCCATGCCGAACCTGCGGACCATGGACAACCTCACCGAGTACTGGATCGAGGTCAACCGGCTGGAGAACCAGGCCGACCAGATCCACCGCAAGCTGCTCGCCCACCTCTTCAACGGCAAGTACGACGCCATCGAGGTGCTGAAGCTCAAGCAGATCGTGGACGTCCTGGAAGAGGCGGCGGACGCGTTCGAGCACGTGGCGAACACGGTGGAGACCATCGCCGTCAAGGAGTCCTGAGGCGTCGATGGACACCTTCGCCCTGATCGCGACCGTAGGCGTCGCGCTCTTCTTCACGTACACGAACGGCTTCCACGACTCCGCGAACGCCATCGCCACCTCGGTGTCGACGCGGGCGCTGACCCCGCGGGCGGCGCTCGCCATGGCGGCCGTGATGAACCTGGCCGGCGCCTTCCTGGGCTCCGGCGTCGCCAAGACGGTCAGCGAGGGCCTGATCGAGACCCCCCAGGGCTCGACGGGGATGGGCATCCTCTTCTCGGCCCTGGTCGGCGCGATCGTCTGGAACCTGGTCACCTGGTACTTCGGCCTGCCCTCGTCCTCCTCGCACGCCCTGTTCGGCGGCATGGTGGGAGCGGCGCTGGCGGGCGGCACGGACGTGCTGTGGGGCGGGGTGGTCGAGAAGATCGTCATCCCGATGTTCGTCTCCCCGTTCGTCGGCCTGATCGTCGGCTACCTGGTCATGACGGCGATCATGTGGCTGTTCCGGCGGTCCAACCCGCACAAGGCCAAGCGGGGCTTCCGCATCGCCCAGACCGTCTCGGCCGCCGGCATGGCGCTCGGCCACGGTCTCCAGGACGCCCAGAAGACGATGGGTGTCGTGGTGCTGGCCCTGGTGATCTCCGGCCACGAGACGTTCGGCGACCCGATCCCGGTCTGGGTGAAGATCGTCTGCGCGGTGATGCTGTCCCTGGGCACGTACGCCGGCGGCTGGCGGATCATGCGCACCCTGGGCCGCAAGATCATCGAGCTGGACCCGCCGCAGGGGTTCGCGGCCGAGGCCACCGGCGCGTCGATCATGTTCACCACCGCGTTCATCTTCAAGGCGCCGATCTCCACCACCCATGTCATCACCTCGGCGATCATGGGCGTGGGCGCGACCAAGCGGGTCAACGCGGTCCGCTGGGGCGTGGCCAAGAACATCGTCCTGGGCTGGTTCATCACCATGCCGGCCGCCGCCCTGGTCGCGGCCCTGGCCTTCGGCATCGTGAAGCTGGTCGCCCTGTAGGACCCCACCGGAACGACGCGACGGGCCCGCCCCCGGGAGCTGGGGGCGGGCCCTTCTGCGTCCTCGCGGTGGCACCGCCATGCAGCACCGCGAGGGTCCGTCCCGTCCCGGCGAGGCCGGGGCGGAGTCGCCGGTCAGCCGAAGCGGCCGGAGATGTAGTCCTCCGTGGCCTGGACCGACGGGTTGGAGAAGATCCGCTCGGTCTCGTCGATCTCCACCAGCCGGCCCGGCTGGCCCACCGCGGCCAGGTTGAAGAACGCCGTACGGTCCGAGACCCGCGCCGCCTGCTGCATGTTGTGGGTCACGATGACGATCGTGAACCGGTCCTTCAGCTCGCCGATCAGGTCCTCGATGGCGAGCGTGGAGATCGGGTCCAGGGCCGAGCACGGCTCGTCCATGAGCAGCACCTTCGGCTCGACCGCGATGGCCCGCGCGATGCACAGGCGCTGCTGCTGGCCGCCGGAGAGCCCGGAGCCGGGCTTGTTCAGCCGGTCCTTGACCTCGTTCCAGAGGTTCGCGCCCTTGAGCGACTTCTCGACGATGTCGTTGAGCTCGCTCTTCTTGTAGTTGCCGTTCAGCCGCAGACCCGCCGCCACGTTGTCGAAGATCGACATCGTGGGGAACGGGTTCGGGCGCTGGAAGACCATGCCCACCTCGCGGCGCACGGACACCGGGTCGACCCCGGCGCCGTACAGGTCCTCGGCGTCCAGGAGCACCTTGCCCTCGACGCGCCCGCCCGGGGTCACCTCGTGCATCCGGTTCAGGGTGCGCAGGAACGTCGACTTGCCGCAGCCGGAGGGGCCGATGAACGCCGTCACCGAGCGCGGCTCGACGGTCATCGAGATGTCCTCGATCGCCTTGTGGGAGCCGTAGTAGGCGGTGAGCCCGCTTACGTCGATTCGCTTGGCCATGTCTGCTTCACTTCCAGGAAATTCAAGCTCGGTCGCTGTGGGGCCGCGTCGGCGGCCGGCCAGGCGGCGGTGGCCGCGGCGGGTCAGCGCGGGGACTTCCAGCGGGCGATTCCGCGGGCCACCAGGTTGAGGATCATCACGAAGGCGATCAGCGTGAGGGACGCCGCCCACGCGCGGTCGTACGCCGGGTCACCACCGGCGGCGTACTGCTGGTAGATGTACAGCGGCAGCGAGGCCTGCGCGCCCTCGAACGGGTCGTTGTTGATGAAGGGGTTGCCGAACACCAGCAGCAGCACCGGCGCGGTCTCGCCCGCGATCCGGGCGATGGCGAGCATGACGCCCGTGGTGATGCCGCCGATGGCGGTCGGCAGGACCACCTTCAGGATGGTCCGCCACTTGGGCACGCCGAGCGCCAGGGACGCCTCGCGCAGCTCGTTCGGGACGAGCTTGAGCATCTCCTCGGTGGAGCGGACGACGACCGGCATCATCAGGATGGCCAGGGCCAGCGAACCGGCGAAGCCGAACGGCTCCAGCTCCAGGATGAGCATCAGGCTGAGGATGAACAGGCCCGCGACGATCGACGGGATGCCCGTCATGACGTCGACGAAGAAGGTCACCGACCGGGCGAGCCGGCCGCGCCCGTACTCCACCAGGTAGATGGCGGTGAGCACGCCGACCGGGGCGCCCATGAGGGTGGCGAGGCCAACCTGCTCCAGGCTGCCGATGAGGGCGTGGTAGATGCCGCCGCCGGTCTCGGTGTCGGCGACGATGCCCATGGAGTGGGTGAGGAAGTAGACGTCGAGCACCTTCACGCCGCGCGAGACGGTCGTCCACGCCAGGGAGACCAGCGGGACGACGGCGAGCAGGAAGGCGACCCAGACCAGCGAGGTGGCGACCCGGTCCTTGGCCTGCCGGCGGCCCTCCACCCGGGCGGCGATGCCGTAGGTGCCGAGGACGAACAGGATCGCGGCGATCAGCCCCCACTGGATCTCGCTGTGCAGGTCCGCGCCCAGGCCGATGCCCACGGCGACGGCGACGGACCCGGCGGCGATCGCCCAGGGGGACCACTTGGGCAGGCGGGCGCCGCTCAGCGAACCGGGGCGCTTGTCGGTGACGGCTGCGGTGCTCATGCGTTGGCCCCCGAGTACTCCTTGCGGCGGGCGATGATCGCGCGGGCCGCGCCGTTGACCAGCAGGGTGATGACGAAGAGGACCAGGCCGGAGGCGATCAGCGCGTCCCGGCCCTGCTCGGAGGCCTCGCCGAACTTGCTGGCGATGTTCTGGGCGAAGGTGCCGCCGCCGGGGTTCAGCAGGCTGGCGTGGATGTCGTAGTCCGGGGAGAGCACGGTGGCCACGGCCATCGTCTCGCCGAGGGCGCGGCCGAGGCCGAGCATGGACGCGGAGATCACACCGGAGCGGCCGAAGGGCAGCACGGACATCCGGATGACCTCCCAGCGGGTGGCGCCGAGGGCCAGGGCGGCCTCCTCGTGCATCCGCGGGACCTGCCGGAACACCTCGCGGCTGACGTTGGTGATGATCGGCAGGATCATGATCGCCAGCAGGATGCCGACGGCGAGCATGGTGCGCGGAGCGCCTTCCTCCCAGGCGAAGATCCCGGTCCAGCCGAGGTAGGTGTCCAGCCAGCCGTACAGGCCGCGCAGGTGCGGCACGAGGACCAGGGCGCCCCACAGGCCGTAGACGATGGACGGCACGGCAGCGAGCAGGTCGATCACGTAGGCGATCGGGCCGCTCACCCGGCGCGGGGCGTAGTGGGTGAGGAACAGCGCGATCGCGACGGCGATCGGGACCGCGATGACCATGGCGATCACCGAGGACACGACCGTGCCGAAGGCCAGCACCGCGATGCCGAAGACCGGCGGGTTGAGGTTGGTGTTCCACTCGAAGGTGGTCAGGAAGTTCCCGTGGTCCCTGCTGATCGCGAGGGAGGCGCGGTAGGTGAGGAAGACCGCGATCGCGGCCATGATCACCAGCAGCAGGATGCCGGAGCCGCGCGACAGGCCGAGGAAGACGCGGTCGCCGGGCCGGGAGGCGCCGCGGGCCGCGCGCTTGCGTTCGACGGGCGAGGGCGGGGAGGCGGGAGGGGGAACGTCGGTTGTCGTCGATATGTCCATCGGGTTCTCCGGTCTGCTAAGCCGCGGCCCCCTGCCAGGGGGGCGCGGCTCGTGGCGGCGGTGCACCGGACGGGTGCGGCCCGGCCCGGGCGGGCGCCGGGCCGCACACTCACGGATCAGGTCAGCTCAGGCCCTCGATGGTGGTGCGGACCTTGGCGATGATCTCGGCGGGGATCGGGGCGTAGTCGTTCTGCGCCAGCACCTTCTGGCCGTCCTCGCTGGCGACGTAGCGCAGGAACGCCTTCGTGGCGGGCAGCGTGTCGGCCTTGTTGCCCTTGTCGCAGACGATCTCGTAGGTGACCAGGGTGATCGGGTAGGCGCCCTCGGCCTTGGTCTTGTAGTCGAGCTGGAGCGCCAGGTCCTTGCCGGTGCCGACGACCTTGGCGGCGGCGATGCCCGCGGTGGCCGACTCGGTGGACGGCTTCACCGGGGCCTTGGCGCCGGTGGCGATGGCGACGGTGTCGAGCCCCTTGGCGTAGGACAGCTCGAAGTAGCCGATCGCGCCGGAGTTCTGCTTGACGCCCTGGGCCACGCCGGAGGAGCCGGAGGCCGCCTGGCCGCCCTGCGCCTGCCAGGCCTTGCCACCGGAGTACTTCCAGTTCTCGGGCGTGGTGGCGAGCAGGTACTTGGTGAAGTTGTCCGTGGTGCCGGAGTCCTCGGAGCGGTGGAAGGCCTGGATCTTCAGGTCGGGGAGCTTCGCGCCGGGGTTGAGCTTCTTGATCGCCTCGTCGTTCCAGTTCTTGATCTTGCTGTCGAAGATCTTGGCGATGGTCGGGGCGTCCAGGACGAGGTTGTCCACGCCGGGGACGTTGTAGCCGAGGGCGATCGGGCCGCCGACCATCGGCAGGTCGATGCCCTGGCCGCCCTCGCAGACCTTCTTGGAGGCGGCGACCTCCTCGGGCTTCAGCGCGGAGTCGGAACCGGCGAACGCGATCTGGCCCTGGGTGAAGGAGGTGACACCGGCGCCGGAGCCGGCGCCCTTGTAGTTGATCTGCACCTGGCAGGCCGGGGAGAAGACCTTGGTCCAGGCGTCGATCGCGTTCTTCTGCGCCGAGGAACCGTCCGCGAGCAGCTGGCCCTTGGCGTCGTCGCACTTCACGGAGCCCGCGCTCGCGGCGGCGGACGAGCCCCCGGAGCCCTTGCCCTCGCCGTTGTCGTCGGAGCCGCACGCCGTCAGGGCCAGGGCACTGGAGACGGCGACAGCACCGAGAGAGAGGGCGCGCAGCCGGTTCTTGCGCTGAAGCTTCACTTTCGGGAGTCCTTCCAGGAGCCGCCGCGATCGGCGGCGCGCGAGGTGAGTGAGTGCGGTGCGCGCGAGCGCAATCCATGCCGCACTCCGCACCGGGTACGGCCGAAATTAGGCAGAACAGGTGAAGCCGCCGATGGCCAGAAATGAACGCAGAGTGAACCCCTGCCGTCAGCCCGGTTAGGTCACGGAATGCTCACGGGGAGAGCACATGGAGGTTCCGACGAGCCGGCCACTCGAACCCCCGTACGCCGTTCCTCACCCGTTCGGCGGAACCCCGCGGCGCGGGGCGCCGTCTCGTTCCACAGGAGCCGAGGAAAGGGCGACGACATGGAACGGCGTACGTTCATCTCGGGCGGCGCGGCCGCCCTGGCGACGACCGCGCTCACCGCGTGCACGGCGGGCGGGGACTCCTCCGCGCCCCCCGCGACCCTCACCGGCACGACCTCCCTCGCCGCCCTGCGGACCACCGGCCCGACCAGGGCCGCCGCGAACTGGACGGCCCTCGCCCGGGACCTGGACGGCACCCTCGTCCGCCCCGGCGACGCCTCCTGGAAGACCGCCCACCAGCTCTACAACACCCGCTTCGACGGCCTGAAACCGGCCGCGGTCGCCTACGTGGCGCACGCCGCCGACATCCGCACCACCCTTGCGTACGCCCGCGCGCACGGCGTCAAGGTCGCCATCCGCAACGGCGGCCACTCCTACGCCGGCTACTCCTCCGGCGACCAGCGGCTGATCGTCGACGTGTCCCGGCTGAACCGGATCCGGGTCGGCGGCGGCCAGGCCGTCGTCGGCGCCGGTGCCAAGCTGATCGACGTCTACCGCGCGCTCGCCGCGAAGGGCGTGACCATACCCGCCGGCTCCTGCCCCAGCGTCGGCGTCTCCGGCCTGGTGCTCGGCGGCGGCCACGGCGTCGCCTCCCGCGCCTACGGCCTGACCTGCGACAGCCTCACCCAGGCCACCCTGATCACCGCCGACGGCACCCAGCTCACCGCCGACACCGGCCACCACGCCGACCTGTTCTGGGCGCTGCGCGGCGCCGGCAACGGCAACTTCGGCGTCGTCACCGAGCTGCACTTCCGCACCCACGCCGCGCCGCAGGCCGTCACCGCCCATCTGACCTGGCCCTGGTCCAAGGCCGCCAAGGTGCTGAAGGCCTGGCAGGAGTGGGGCCCGTCGCAGCCCGACGAGATCTGGTCCGCCCTGCACCTGGCCTGCTCGCCGGGCCGCACCCCGACCGTCTCCGTCTCCTGCTTCTCCCTCGGCACCTACCGCGAGCTGCAGAACGCCGTGGACCGCCTGGCCCATCTGGCCGGCGCCAGTGCCCGCTCGGTCTCGCTGCGCCGCCGCGGCTACGAGGAGGCCATGGAGGTCTACGCCGGCTGCTCCTCCTTCGCCACCGACGCCCAGTGCCATCTGCCGGGCTCCACCCCGGGCCGCTCCCCGCAGGGCCGGCTCGGCCGGGAGACGTACGCGGCCCGCTCCGACTTCTTCGACCGCTCGCTGTCCGCGGCCGGCATCCAGACCGCCCTCCGGCAGATCGCCGCGGTGCGCGGCGGCGCCGGCAGCATCGCCTTCACGGCGCTCGGCGGCGCGGTCAACCGGGTCTCCCCGACCGCGACCGCCTTCGTCCACCGCCGCTCGCGGATGCTGGCCCAGTACATCGCCTCCTGGGGCGCGGGGACCGCCGGCACCACGGCCCAGTCCTGGCTGACGTCGGCGCACAAGGCGATGGCCCCGTACGCCTCCGGCGCTGCCTACCAGAACTACACCGACCCCACGCTGAAGAACTGGAAGAAGGCGTACTACGGGGACGCGGCGGCGCGGCTGGACAAGGTGAAGAAGCAGTACGACCCCAAGCGGTTCTTCTCGCACCCGCAGGGGCTGTAGAACCCGACAGGGTTCGAGAACGGGAACGGGCCGGCCCCCGCCGAGGAGGAGCCGGCCCGTTCCCGCTTTCCCGCTTACGCCGCCAGGTCCCGCTCGCCGGTCTCCGCCGAGCGGCGCGCGCCCGGCAGCACCGGGACGTCCGCCGCCGTCCGCCGCCGTACGAGCCAGCCCACCCGCGGCGAACGCTCCACCGCCCGCATCAGCGGGGTGAGCAGCGCCGTGGCGATCGGGGACAGCAGCAGCACGACGGCCGTACCCAGCGCGAAACCGCCCACGACGTCCGTCGGGTAGTGCACGCCCATGTAGACCCGGCAGAAGCCCTCCAGCAGGGCCAGGCCGATGCCCACCAGGCCCAGGCGGCGGTTGGCGACGAAGAGGCCCACACCGAGCGCCATCGTGAGCGTCGCGTGATCGCTGACGAAGGAGAAGTCGTCCTTGCCGGAGACCAGGACGTCCAGGCCCTGGTGGTCCCGGAACGGGCGGGGGCGCTCCACGAAGCCCCGTATCGGGACGTTCACGAGGACCGCGAGGCCCGCCGCGAGCGGCGCCCACACCAGCGCGGCCACCGACGGCGCCGCCTCCTCGCCGCCCCGGCGCCGCACGCCCCACCAGCACCACAGGACCAGCAGCACCATGGCGAGCAGCAGCCCGTACTCGCCGACGAACTCCATGACCCGGTCGAACCAGTGCGGCGCGTCCTTGGCCAGGCCGTTGATGTCGTAGAGCAGGTCGACGTCGGGGTTCGATCCGGATTCGGCGAGTACAGCCATGGTGCTGCGGCCCCTTCGTCGTTCGTCCGGACGCACCGGGTGTGCGTCGCTCCAGCCCCCCGTGGTTCGTAGATCCGCTTCCGCTGCACTGCCGTACTGACGTCCGCCGGGCTACGTCAACAGGAACGCACGGGCACCATGAATACGTTCCACTCTCCACTGAATGATCACGCAGACGTTATCGAAGAGAGACTCGTCGGCGCAGCTCAGGGGGCAGCTTCACGCATCGTTCACACGGCCGTGGGAAGTGCCTGCGCGCCCTCCTCCGTCACCCGTGTCGCGCCGAAGTAGTCGGGGGTGTCGATCGGGTCGAAGCGGATCACGGCGCCGGTGCGCGGGGCGTCGATCATGTACCCACCGCCGACGTAGATCCCCACGTGCCGGATGGCCCGCGAGTCGGTGAGGTCGTCGGAGAAGAAGACCAGGTCACCGGGGAGCAGCTCGTCCCGCGAGGGGTGCGGCCCGGCGTTGTACTGGTCGTTGGCCACGCGCGGCAGCCTGATCCCGACCTTCTCGTACGACGCCTTGGTCAGCCCCGAGCAGTCGAAGCGCCCGCCCTGCTCGGGGGTGCCGTTGCCGCCCCACAGGTACGGCGTGCCGAGCCGGCTCTGCGCGAAGGCGATGGCACCGGCGGCCTGCCGGGTGGGGTCGAGCCGGCTGACCGGCGCGGCGAAGCTCTTCTCCAGGCTGCGGATCCGCTTGACGTAGTTCTGCGTCTCGCTGATGGCCGGCACCCCGCCCGCCCGGATCACCCGGTAGGCGCCCGCGTTGTAGGCGGCGAGCATGTTGTCGGAGACGTCACCGGGCACGTCCTTGACGTACTTGGCCAGTTCGCAGTCGTACGAGGCCGCCGACGGGATCGCGTCGTCCGGGTCCCAGATGTCCCGCTTTCCGTCACCGTCGCCGTCGATGCCGTGCGTCGCCCAGGTGCTGGGGATGAACTGCGCGATACCGCGCGCGTCGGCCGGGCTGACGACGGTCGGGTTCCACCCGCTCTCCTGGTACAGCTGCGCGGCGAGCAGCGCGGGCGTGATCGCCGGGCACAGATTGCCCCACCGCTGCACCAACGACTTGTAGGCGGCCGGCACCGCCCCCTTCGCCAGCCCCCGGCTCCCCGAGGTCACCCCGTTGACCAGGCTTCCGGCCACCATGTACACACCGACGACCAGCAGCATCACGAAGCTCACGCCGAGCGCGCCCGCCGCCCCACCGATCACCCATGACTTCCGCACGGTTCAACTTTCCCCCATCCCGGGCGGATCCAAGAGTCCTTTCTCATGATGTGGCGTCATTTCGCGCTGGGACGCGCGCACATGGGGCTCCGCGGCGGCCTGCTCCCGGCCCGGGTCAGGAGGGCCCCGCCGCCTCCTCGTACAGCTCCGCCGCCCCGCGTCCCAGCGCCACGCTGTACGAGGTCCCGGCCGTGCTGCCGCCCTCCTCGTGACCGCCGAGGACCCCGACGATCTCGTGGTCCCCGTTGACCCAGGGGCTGCCGCTGGTGCCTCCGGTGAAGTCGGGGCAGTCGACGCGCTGTTGGGTACGGCCGTGCCGGGCCGGCTTGTCGGTGCAGGTGATGGGGACCTCGCGGGAGGCCGGGTACCCGGTGACGGTCACCCCGGTCGCGCCGGTGGCCACGCCGGGCGTGAACCGGTATCCGCCCACCGCGTCCTCCACCCGGCCACCGCCCCGCCCCGCGACGGTGGCGAAGGCGAGGTCGCTGTCCTCGTCCCGGTCCCGGGTCCACCCGTCGGGCAGGTACCGCCGCGTCACCTTCCACACCCCGTACGGCGCCCGCCCGGCCCGGTAGCCCGGCACGAACACCAGGTCGCGGCCGGGATCGTCCAGACAGTGCGCGGCGGTGACGATCAGGTCACCGCCGGGGCTGTGCGCCACCGACGCGGTGCAGAAGTGACCGCCGGCCGGACGGCCCGCCCCGTCCGCGGCGAACAGCGCGCCCACCCGCGCGCTCCACCGGTTCGCGACGGCGTCCACGGTGACCCCGAACGGCCCCGGCCCGTCGTCGGCGGCGGCCACGGAGGCCGAGGTCAGCGCCAGCAGCACCACCGCGCCGAGCAGCGCGGGCCGCGAGGTGGCCGAGCCGCGTGAGATGCGCTTCATCGGGACCGAGTCTCACCGTCAAAGGTGAGCGGGAAACCCCGAGTTCCCTGAGATTTCCCTGTGATTCCGCACACCGGGACGAGCCCGCCCGCCGCCCCGCCCGTGAGAACATCGACGCGACGGCTCACCCGGCCGGCCGACGAAGCCGCGCAGGTCGTAAAGGGGGTCAACGACGGAACCGCACACCAGGTTCCGCTCCGACCTCATTGCCCGGGGTGACCTGCCGTGATACACAGAGTGACGGTAGGCGCCACTTAGACGAAACCCGCCGGTGAATGACGCCAAGTCGACATACGTTGGCGACGTTGTCGGCGACAATGAGGCCTGACCTCTGCGCCCGCAGGGGCTCGCGGAACTACCCACCAGGGGCGGTGACTTACATGCTCTTTGCGGCCGAAAAGGGAGACATCAACACCATCATCGGCGGGATCGCTCCGGACTGGGGCCCCTTCGGCAGCCTGGGCAACGAAGCCAAGGTGATGATCGAGGTGGTCATGGCCGTCGCGATCCTGCTGTGCCTCGGCATCGCGGTATGGGGGGCGGCCAAGCAGCGTATCGGCGCCACGGCCCTGCGGGACACGTTCAGCGCGGAGCAGGGCAAGGGCCTGATCATCGCCGGCCTCACCGGGGTCTTCATCATCGGCTCCCTCGGCACACTGTTCACCATCGTGTACGGCATGGCGGTGTAACCCCACCCGCCCCGGGCACGCCCGGCCACGGCTGTCCCCTCCACCCCACCCATCCGTCGTGCCCACCGGCTGAGGTTGCGTTTCCCTGATGTCGAGTCACCACACCGCGCCCGCGCGGGAACCAGCACGGCTACCGTCGTATGTCTACGAGGTGGAGGGGGCGTACGCGGCATGAGTCCCGGAGACGAGCAGGGGTACCGCGACTACCAGGGCTACGGCGACCACCCGGAGCCCGGCCAGACCCGGACCCGCCTCCCCGACCCCGACCCCTACGGCGGCGCCCCCCGCCGCCCCCAGCGCTCCTCCTCCCGAAGCCTGATCACGGTGGTCGGCGTGGTGGTCCTCCTCATCGCCGCCATCGCCTTCGCGAACCGGGGGGGCGGGGAGGAGACGACGGGGGCGACGACGAAGAGCGACCAGCCCGCGACCTCCGCGACGGCGGCGAGCGGCACGCGTCCGGTGGAGACCAAGTCCGGGGGTGTCCCGACGGGGTTCGCCCACACCGAACAGGGAGCCCAGTCGGCGGCCTCGAACTACGCCGTGGCCCTGGGTTCGACGGGCATGTTCAACAAGGACAGCCGTCACCGTCTCCTGGATCTGCTCTACACCCAGGAGGCGGCGGCCCGCCTCAGAGGCCCCATGGACCAGGCCTACTCGGCCGAGTTCCTCGCCAAGATGGGCCTCGACGCGGCCGGCAACCCGCCCAAGGACAGCACGTTCGTCTCCCGTGTGATTCCGATCGGCACCACTGTGCGGGAGTACAAGGGCGACACCGCGAAGGTCGCGGTCTGGTACGCGGGCCTCATCGGCATGGCCAGCAGCACCTCGACCGACCCCGTCACCTCGTCCTGGAAGACCTGGACGTTCGACCTGCGCTGGTCGGACGGTGACTGGAAGATCAGCTCCGAGACGCAGCAGGACGGCCCCGCACCGGTACCCGGTGACGACAGAGCCGCCACCTCCGACGAGATCAGCAAAGCCATCGAAGAGTACGGAGGGTTCACCTATGCCCGGTAGCCCGCAGCGTGCGCTCAAGCTCGCCGGAGTCGTGACAGCCGTACAGACCACGGCCGTACTGCTGGCCACGCGCGCCTTCGCGGAACCCTCGCCCACGCCCACCCCGTCCGGCAGCCCGTCCCCCTCGCCGTCGAACGGCGGGGTCAACTGCGGACCCATTTCCGGCGAGGCCAAGGAGTACTGCGAGCGCGGCAACACTCCCGGGAAGACCAGCGACCTCGCCCCGGACAACTCCACTCTCGACCCGCTGTCGTCGCTGGCCAAGGGCTGCGCCGAGGCCGCCTCCTGGACCGTCGACAAGCTCAGTCAGGCCGTCAAGGAGACGGCCACCGTCGACTTCACCAATCAGGCGTTCCTGAAGCAGTACGCGATCGTCTTCGCGGCCTCGACCATCCTGACGCTTCTGCTGTGGCTGCTCGCCGTGGCCAAGCGCGCGGTGCGCGGCGTGCCGCTGACCACCGCGATCACCGAAGCCGTCGGCTTCCTCTGGCTGACCGTGCTGGCCTCCGCCTTCACCCCGCTGATCCTGTACACCGTCGTCTCGGCCACGGACAGCGTCACCGACGTCCTCGCGAAAGCCACCGGCGACCAGGCCGACACGTTCTTCAGCACCTTCTCCGGCGCCCTGAAGAAGGGCAACGACATCGGCGGCGGCCCCATCATGCTGATCGTCGTCTCCCTGGTCAGCATCCTCGCCGCCGGCGTCCTCTGGCTGGAACTGGTCATCCGCGCCGCCCTCCTCTACGTCGGCGCCCTCCTCGGCACCGTCGTCTACGCCGGACTCGTCGACAAGAACCTGTGGGGCCACGTCCGCCGCTGGGCCGGCATCATGATCGCCGTCATCCTCGTGAAACCCGTCATCGTGATCGTCCTCGGCCTGGCCGGCGCCCTGTCCGGCGACAACGGCCCCGACGCCTTCTCCGCCGTCGTCTCCGGCCTCGCCATCATCCTGCTCGCCATCTTCGCCAGCGCGATGATCTACCGCTTCGTCCCCGGCTTCGGCGACGAGATCGCCAGCGGCCGCAACAACCGCATCATGCGGGGCGCGGAGGGCAAGGCCGCCGCCGTCATCAGCTCCCCCGCCACCCTCGTCGCCCAGGGCATCAAGACCCACAGCACCCGCGCCGACAGCAACGCCGGCGCCGGCCAGTCGGGCAGCGCCCCGCGCCAGGCCAACCCCGCCTCCGGCGGCGTCACCGCCCACAGCAGCCGCACCCCGGGCGGGAACGGCGGCGGAACCGTCCCCTCCGCCACGCCCGCGCCCCGCGCGTCCAGCCCGGTCAACACCCCGCACGCCAGCAACACCCGCAACAACCGCTCGGGAGGTGAAGGGCGTTGACGACCGAGTCCCACCTGTCCCATCCGGTCACGCCCCGCCGTACGTATCTCATCGGCCGCGCCCGGCCGAACGCGATCATCGGCCGCAACCGTGAATCCGGCGAGATCGCCCTGATCATCGCCGGCGCGTTCCTCGGCATGATGTGCGGCCTCCTCGTACCGGTCCTGCCCCTGCGGATCGCGCTGCTCATGGGCTTCCCCCTGCTCGCGCTCGCCGCGGTCTACGTGCCGTACAAGCACCGCACGTTCTACAAGTGGTTCGAGATCAACCGCTCGTACAAGCGGACCGTCAAGAGCGCGGCCGTCTACCGGTCCGGCGCGATGGAGGCCGGCACCCGCCTCGACGGCCGCGAGATCGAGGTCGGCCCGCCGCCCGGCATCGGCCGCATCACCTGGCTCGCCGCGCCCTTCGGCCCGGACGAGATCGCCGTCCTCCTGCACGCCGACCGCAAGACGGTCACCGCCGCCATCGAGATCGAGGGCCCCGGCGTCGGCCTGCGCGACTCCGAGGACCAGGAGGCCCTGGTAGACCGCTTCGGCACGCTGCTCAAGCACGTCGCCAACGGCGACGGCTTCGTCACCCGGCTGCAGATGCTCGCCCGCACCCTGCCCGCCGACCCGGACGCGCACGCCAAGGACGTCGCCGTGCGCGGCGACGACCGCTCCCCGGACTGGCTCCAGAACTCCTACGACCAGCTCCAGTCCATGGTCTCCACCAGCAGCGAGCAGCACCGCGCCTACCTCGTCGCCTGCATGCACTACAGCCGGGAACTGGCCGCCGAGGCCCACGCCATGGCCCGCGCCGCCCGCACCCGCGGCAAGGTGGACCGGGACGCCGGACTCGCCGTCGTCATGGCCCGCGAGCTGACCGACATCTGCTCCCGGCTCCAGGAGGCCGACATCCGGGTCCGCCAGCCGCTCGGCCAGGGCCGGCTGGCCTCCCTGATCCACTCCATGTACGACCCGGACCACCCCATCGACCACATCCAGGCGATGACCCAGCGCAACGCCTGGCCGGCCGAGCTGGACGCCGTGGAGCCCACCTACCTCCAGGCCAAGACCCGCGAGTCCAGCACCCGCGCCCCCTGGTGCCACGCCACCGCCTGGGTGAAGGAGTGGCCGATGACCCCCGTCGGCGTCAACTTCCTCGCCCCGCTCCTCGTCCACACCCCGGACGTCATCCGCACGGTCGCCGTGACCATGGACCTGGAACCCACCGAGGTCGCCATCGAGCGGATGCTGACCGAGAAGACCAACGACGAGGCCGAGGCGTCCCGCGCCGCCAAGATGAACCGGACCGTCGACCCCCGGGACATCGCCGCGCACAACCGGCTCGACCAGCGCGGCGAGGACCTCGCCAGCGGCGCCGCCGGCGTCAACCTGGTCGGCTACATCACCGTCTCCGCCCGCTCCCCGGAGGCCCTCAACCGCGACAAGCGCACGATAAGGGCCTCCGCCGGCAAGTCGTACCTCAAGCTGGAGTGGTGCGACCGAGAGCACCACCGCGCCTTCGTGAACACACTTCCGTTCGCCACCGGCATCCGAAGGTAGGGGCTGATTCTCCGATGCGGGATCCGCTGTCCGTCCTCACCGAGGCCTTCACCTCCTTCCTCTTCGGGAAGGTGGAGACGACCCGGCCGCCGGTGCGCACCTCCACGGGCCAGGCCCAGGCGGTCTACCTGCCCACGGCCGCGCCCGGCCTCGGCGACTCCGGCGTCATCATCGGCCGCGAGGTGTACTCCGGGAAGGGCTACATCTACGACCCCTTCCAGCTGTACGGCCAGCAGCTGCCGGCACCGCACTGGCTGGTCCTCGGCGAGTCCGGCAACGGCAAGTCGGCGCTGGAGAAGACGTACGTCCTGCGCCAGCTCCGGTTCAAGGACCGCCAGGTCGTCGTCCTGGACGCGCAGGGCGAGGACGGCGTCGGCGAGTGGAACCTGATCGCCGAGGAGCTGGGGATAACCCCCATCCGGCTCGACCCGACGGCCGCCCTCGACCACGGCATCCGGCTCAACCCCCTGGACCCGGCGATCACCACGACCGGGCAGCTCGCGCTGCTGCGGACCATCATCGAGGTCGCCATGGGCCACGGCCTCGACGAGCGGGCAGGCTTCGCCCTGAAGGTCGCGCACTCCTACGTCAACGAGACGATCACCGACCGCCAGCCGGTCCTCTCCGACATCGTGGAGCAGCTGCGGCACCCCGAGCCGGAGTCGGCGGAGGCGATGAACGTCGCCATAGACGACGTACGGGCGTGGGGCCTGGACGTCGCCCTCGTCCTGGACCGCCTGGTCGACGGCGACCTGCGCGGCATGTTCGACGGCCCGACCACGGTCGGCATCGACCTCGACGCGCCCCTGATCGTCTTCGACCTGTCCCACATCGACCGCAACTCCATCGCCATGCCGATCCTCATGGCGATCGTCGGCGTGTGGCTGGAGCACACCTGGATCCGCCCCGACCGGAAGAAGCGCATCTTCCTGGTCGAGGAGGCCTGGCACATCATCAACAGCCCGTTCGTGGCCCAGCTGTTCCAGCGGCTGCTGAAGTTCGGACGCCGGCTCGGCCTGTCCTTCGTGGCGGTCGTCCACCATCTGTCCGACGTGGTCGACGGGGCGGCCGCGAAGGAGGCGGCGGCCATCCTGAAGATGGCCTCGACCAGGACGATCTACGCCCAGAAGGCGGACGAGGCCAGAGCCACCGGCCGGGTCCTCGGCCTGCCCCGCTGGGCGGTCGAGATCATCCCCACGCTGACGCCCGGCATCGCGGTCTGGGACGTCAACGGCAATGTCCAGGTGGTCAAACACCTGGTCACGGAGACGGAACGGCCGCTGGTCTTCACCGACCGCGCCATGACCGAGTCGGCCAGCGAACTGGCGGCCGACGACGCCCTGCGCGCGGCCGAGCTGGAGGCCGAGCAGCGGGCGGCGGCCTTCGTGGAACAGCACCTGGGCGACTCCGAGTCGACGGTGGCCTAGAGGGAGTACAGCGTGAGACCGGACGATCACCGTGACCTCCGCCGGGAGCGCCAGGGCGGCATCCCCGACGGACTGCTGATCGGCATCCTCGCGTTCCTCATCGGCCTCACCGTCCTGGTGTGGACGGCCACCGGCCTGGCGGCCCGGTTCGCCCACGGCGCCTGGCCGGAGGGCGTCACCTTCACCCGCACCCCCCTGGCCATGCGCCACCTGGTCAGCAGGCCCCACGACCTCCCCGGCGCCTGGCCCGACACCCCGCCGGGCCAGCTGTCCGGCTGGGGCCTGTTCTGGGGTCTGTTCCTCGGCCAGCTGATGATCCTCCTCGTCCTCACCGTGTTCGCGCTGAGCACGGTGGCCCGGTGGCGGGCGACCAGGCTGCGACGGGTCACGGCGGCCCGGGACACCCCGCCGAGCCCCCCGCGGACCGAGCCGCGGTACGAGACCCCGGCCCCGCACCACGAGGCCCCCGCCCCCCGCCACGACGTCCCCGAGCCGCGCCACGAGGTACCTGTGCCGCGCCCGCAGCCGCGGCCGGCGGAGCCCCTGAGCGGAACGGCGACACCGGCGCCCGTGATCGCCCTCCCCGCCGAAGGCGACCGGTCGGGCGGCTGGGAGAAGGTCCTCCTCGCGCCCCGGGAGGCCCGGCAGCCGGCCGCGGCCCAGGCCGTGCGGGACGCCGAGGGCCCTGTCGTCCTGGTCACCTCCAACCCGGCCCTGTGGGCGGAGACCAAGGACACCCGGGCCAAGCTGGGCCCCACCCTGCTCTACGACCCCACGCACCTGTGCGACACCCCGGCCCGGCTGCACTGGTCCCCCACGGCAGGCTGCGAGGACAGGCAGACGGCACTGCACCGGGCGACGGCCCTGCTCGCCCCCGTGCGGCCCACCGCGCGGATCGACCAGGCGGTGGCCGACACCGCGACCACGCTGCTGCGCAGCTATCTGCACGCCGCCGCTCTGGAGAACCGCACCATCCGGCATGTGCACCGCTGGGCGCAGGGCACCCAGGTCCAGGACGCCGTCCGCACCCTGCGCACGCACCCCAAGGCCGCGCCCGGCGCCGCCGGCGAGCTGGAGGCGGCGCTGACCGCGCACCCGGACCGCCGGGACATCGCCCAAGAGCTGACCAGCAGGGCCCTTTCGGCGCTGTTCACGGTGAACATCCGGGAGGCGTGCACCCCCAACCGAACCGATGCCCTCGCCCTGGATTCCTTCGTCCATGAAGAGGGCACGCTTTATATGGTCGGTGAATCCATCGAGGACCCGCGGAGCAAGCCGGGCGCGATGCCGCTCCTGACGGCCCTCGTCTCCAGCGTGGTCGAGCGCGGCCGGCGCATGGCCGAACGGTCATCCTCCGGTCGGCTCGACCCACCACTCACCCTGGTCCTGGACGACATCGCGGCCGTGGCCCCGTTCCCCGAGCTGCCGGACCTGCTGGCCACCGGCACCGACCAGGGCCTGCCGACGCTCGCCCTGCTCCGCTCCCGGGAGCAGGCCCGCACCCGCTGGCCGCACCAGGAACTGCCCGTCTAGGACGGCCGCTCCATGACGAGCTCCAGCTCGTTGGCGGTCTCGTCCTTGGAGAAGGCCACGACGAGGCCGCTGGGCGCGAACCCGATCCTCCGGTAGGCCGTCCGGGCCGGGAGGTTGTCCTCGTGGACGAACAGCCGCACCCGTTCGGCGTCCTGCTGCCAGGCCCACGTCAGGCCGGCCGTGAACAGTGCCTGGACGAGCCCGTTGCCCCGGTGTTCCGGCCGTACGAAGACGCCGACCGCGTGTCCCTGCCGCCGCTCGACCGGGTTCCCGGCCCAGTCCTGGGTGCCGGGCTCCTCCATGAGCAGGGTGACCGAGCCGGCCCATGTCCCGTCCGGAGCCTCGGCGATGAACTGCTGGGCGGTGGTGGAGCCCGCTCCGGAGCCGACGGCCCGGTCCCGCCAGAAGGAGTCGGGCTTGCTCGCGGCGTCCTCGTAGGTCTCCAGGAAGGCGAGGTGCGCGACCGGATCCCGCAGCGCGTCGAGCCGCAGCTCCCTCACCCGCTCCCAGTCGTCGGGTCGTATGGCGCGAACTACATAGTCGTTCCTGGTGACAGTGGTCATGCCGCCACCGTAAGCCAGAGCCCCCGGCCCGGAAAACAGAAAAACCCCCGCACCGTAAGGTGCGGGGGTTTCCCTCAAAATTTGTTCGGCGGCGTCCTACTCTCCCACAGGGTCCCCCCTGCAGTACCATCGGCGCTGTGAGGCTTAGCTTCCGGGTTCGGAATGTAACCGGGCGTTTCCCTCACGCTATGACCACCGAAACACTATGAAACTGTCGAACAATGCCGCACCGCATGTGGCCATACGGGGCCGTTCGTGGTTTCAGAACCAACACAGTGGACGCGAGCAACTGAGGACAAGCCCTCGGCCTATTAGTACCGGTCACCTCCACACGTTACCGTGCTTCCAGATCCGGCCTATCAACCCAGTCGTCTACTGGGAGCCTTACCCCATCAAGTGGGTGGGAGTCCTCATCTCGAAGCAGGCTTCCCGCTTAGATGCTTTCAGCGGTTATCCCTCCCGAACGTAGCCAACCAGCCATGCCCTTGGCAGAACAACTGGCACACCAGAGGTTCGTCCGTCCCGGTCCTCTCGTACTAGGGACAGCCCTTCTCAAGACTCCTACGCGCACAGCGGATAGGGACCGAACTGTCTCACGACGTTCTAAACCCAGCTCGCGTACCGCTTTAATGGGCGAACAGCCCAACCCTTGGGACCGACTCCAGCCCCAGGATGCGACGAGCCGACATCGAGGTGCCAAACCATCCCGTCGATATGGACTCTTGGGGAAGATCAGCCTGTTATCCCCGGGGTACCTTTTATCCGTTGAGCGACGGCGCTTCCACAAGCCACCGCCGGATCACTAGTCCCGACTTTCGTCCCTGCTCGACCCGTCGGTCTCACAGTCAAGCTCCCTTGTGCACTTACACTCAACACCTGATTGCCAACCAGGCTGAGGGAACCTTTGGGCGCCTCCGTTACCCTTTAGGAGGCAACCGCCCCAGTTAAACTACCCATCAGACACTGTCCCTGATCCGGATCACGGACCCAGGTTAGACATCCAGCACGACCAGACTGGTATTTCAACGACGACTCCACCCACACTGGCGTGCGAGCTTCACAGTCTCCCAGCTATCCTACACAAGCCGAACCGAACACCAATATCAAACTGTAGTAAAGGTCCCGGGGTCTTTCCGTCCTGCTGCGCGAAACGAGCATCTTTACTCGTAGTGCAATTTCACCGGGCCTATGGTTGAGACAGTCGAGAAGTCGTTACGCCATTCGTGCAGGTCGGAACTTACCCGACAAGGAATTTCGCTACCTTAGGATGGTTATAGTTACCACCGCCGTTTACTGGCGCTTAAGTTCTCAGCTTCGCCCACCCGAAAGTGAGCTAACCGGTCCCCTTAACGTTCCAGCACCGGGCAGGCGTCAGTCCGTATACATCGCCTTACGGCTTCGCACGGACCTGTGTTTTTAGTAAACAGTCGCTTCTCGCTGGTCTCTGCGGCCACCCCCAGCTCAGAGCGCAAAGCTCATCACCAGGCGTGGCCCCCCTTCTCCCGAAGTTACGGGGGCATTTTGCCGAGTTCCTTAACCATAGTTCACCCGAACGCCTCGGTATTCTCTACCTGACCACCTGAGTCGGTTTAGGGTACGGGCCGCCATGAAACTCGCTAGAGGCTTTTCTCGACAGCATAGGATCATCCACTTCACCACAATCGGCTCGGCATCAGGTCTCAGCCGTATGCAAGGCGGATTTACCTACCTTGCGGCCTACACCCTTACCCCGGGACAACCACCGCCCGGGATGGACTACCTTCCTGCGTCACCCCATCACTCACCTACTACCAACTTGGGTCAGCGGCTCCACCACTTTCCATTCCCCGAAGGGTCCGGAACGGCTTCACGGCCTTAGCATCACTGGATTCGATGTTTGACGCTTCACAGCGGGTACCGGAATATCAACCGGTTATCCATCGACTACGCCTGTCGGCCTCGCCTTAGGTCCCGACTTACCCTGGGCAGATCAGCTTGACCCAGGAACCCTTAGTCAATCGGCGCAAACGTTTCTCACGTTTGTATCGCTACTCATGCCTGCATTCTCACTCGTCAACCGTCCACGACTACCTTCCAGTGCCGCTTCACCCGGCAGACGACGCTCCCCTACCCATCACAGCCTCCGTTGGGAGTACATGCTGCAATGACACGACTTCGGCGGTACGCTTGAGCCCCGCTACATTGTCGGCGCGGAATCACTAGACCAGTGAGCTATTACGCACTCTTTCAAGGGTGGCTGCTTCTAAGCCAACCTCCTGGTTGTCTCTGCGACTCCACATCCTTTCCCACTTAGCGTACGCTTAGGGGCCTTAGTCGATGCTCTGGGCTGTTTCCCTCTCGACCATGGAGCTTATCCCCCACAGTCTCACTGCCGCGCTCTCACTTACCGGCATTCGGAGTTTGGCTAAGGTCAGTAACCCGGTAGGGCCCATCGCCTATCCAGTGCTCTACCTCCGGCAAGAAACACACGACGCTGCACCTAAATGCATTTCGGGGAGAACCAGCTATCACGGAGTTTGATTGGCCTTTCACCCCTAACCACAGGTCATCCCCCAGGTTTTCAACCCTGGTGGGTTCGGTCCTCCACGAAGTCTTACCTCCGCTTCAACCTGCCCATGGCTAGATCACTCCGCTTCGGGTCTTGAGCGTGCTACTAAAATCGCCCTATTCGGACTCGCTTTCGCTACGGCTTCCCCACCCGGGTTAACCTCGCAACACACCGCAAACTCGCAGGCTCATTCTTCAAAAGGCACGCAGTCACGAGACACCAGCAAGCTGATGTCCGACGCTCCCACGGCTTGTAGGCACACGGTTTCAGGTACTATTTCACTCCGCTCCCGCGGTACTTTTCACCATTCCCTCACGGTACTATCCGCTATCGGTCACCAGGGAATATTTAGGCTTAGCGGGTGGTCCCGCCAGATTCACACGGGATTTCTCGGGCCCCGTGCTACTTGGGTGTCTCTCAAACGAGCCGCTGACGTTTCGACTACGGGGGTCTTACCCTCTACGCCGGACCTTTCGCATGTCCTTCGCCTACATCAACGGTTTCTGACTCGTCCCACGGCCGGCAGACCGTGGAAGAGAGATCCCACAACCCCCACGACGCAACCCCTGCCGGGTCTCACACGTCGTAGGTTTGGCCTCATCCGGTTTCGCTCGCCACTACTCCCGGAATCACGGTTGTTTTCTCTTCCTGCGGGTACTGAGATGTTTCACTTCCCCGCGTTCCCTCCACTTGCCCTATGTGTTCAGGCAAGGGTGACAGCCCATGACGACTGCCGGGTTTCCCCATTCGGAAACCCCCGGATCAAAGCCTGGTTGACGACTCCCCGGGGACTATCGCGGCCTCCCACGTCCTTCATCGGTTCCTGGTGCCAAGGCATCCACCGTGCGCCCTTAAAAACTTGGCCACAGATGCTCGCGTCCACTGTGCAGTTCTCAAACAACGACCAGCCACCCATCACCCCGAACCAGAAGCTCGAGTGCACTGGGGCCGGCAACTGAGGAAAGTTCATTCCCTCAGACACCCAACAGCGTGCCCGGCCAGACTCCGTCCAGTGATCGTGCGTTCCACGCTCCGAAGAGCAGTACTAGCAGCCACCAGCCCGGCATCCCGACCGAGTAGTCAACGTTCCACCCATGAGCAACCAGCATCAGACATTCGCTGATGTACTGGCCTCTGAACCAGGCAAGCCCGGCTTAGAAGTGCTCCTTAGAAAGGAGGTGATCCAGCCGCACCTTCCGGTACGGCTACCTTGTTACGACTTCGTCCCAATCGCCAGTCCCACCTTCGACAGCTCCCTCCCACAAGGGGTTGGGCCACCGGCTTCGGGTGTTACCGACTTTCGTGACGTGACGGGCGGTGTGTACAAGGCCCGGGAACGTATTCACCGCAGCAATGCTGATCTGCGATTACTAGCGACTCCGACTTCATGGGGTCGAGTTGCAGACCCCAATCCGAACTGAGACCGGCTTTTTGAGATTCGCTCCACCTCACGGTATCGCAGCTCTTTGTACCGGCCATTGTAGCACGTGTGCAGCCCAAGACATAAGGGGCATGATGACTTGACGTCGTCCCCACCTTCCTCCGAGTTGACCCCGGCGGTCTCCCGTGAGTCCCCAGCACCACAAGGGCCTGCTGGCAACACGGGACAAGGGTTGCGCTCGTTGCGGGACTTAACCCAACATCTCACGACACGAGCTGACGACAGCCATGCACCACCTGTACACCGACCACAAGGGGGGCACTATCTCTAATGCTTTCCGGTGTATGTCAAGCCTTGGTAAGGTTCTTCGCGTTGCGTCGAATTAAGCCACATGCTCCGCCGCTTGTGCGGGCCCCCGTCAATTCCTTTGAGTTTTAGCCTTGCGGCCGTACTCCCCAGGCGGGGCACTTAATGCGTTAGCTGCGGCACGGACAACGTGGAATGTTGCCCACACCTAGTGCCCACCGTTTACGGCGTGGACTACCAGGGTATCTAATCCTGTTCGCTCCCCACGCTTTCGCTCCTCAGCGTCAGTATCGGCCCAGAGATCCGCCTTCGCCACCGGTGTTCCTCCTGATATCTGCGCATTTCACCGCTACACCAGGAATTCCGATCTCCCCTACCGAACTCTAGCCTGCCCGTATCGACTGCAGACCCGGGGTTAAGCCCCGGGCTTTCACAACCGACGTGACAAGCCGCCTACGAGCTCTTTACGCCCAATAATTCCGGACAACGCTTGCGCCCTACGTATTACCGCGGCTGCTGGCACGTAGTTAGCCGGCGCTTCTTCTGCAGGTACCGTCACTTTCGCTTCTTCCCTGCTGAAAGAGGTTTACAACCCGAAGGCCGTCATCCCTCACGCGGCGTCGCTGCATCAGGCTTTCGCCCATTGTGCAATATTCCCCACTGCTGCCTCCCGTAGGAGTCTGGGCCGTGTCTCAGTCCCAGTGTGGCCGGTCGCCCTCTCAGGCCGGCTACCCGTCGTCGCCTTGGTGAGCCGTTACCTCACCAACAAGCTGATAGGCCGCGGGCTCATCCTGCACCGCCGGAGCTTTACAACCCGGGAGATGCCTCCCAGGCTCATATCCGGTATTAGACCCCGTTTCCAGGGCTTGTCCCAGAGTGCAGGGCAGATTGCCCACGTGTTACTCACCCGTTCGCCACTAATCCCCTCCCGAAGGAGGTTCATCGTTCGACTTGCATGTGTTAAGCACGCCGCCAGCGTTCGTCCTGAGCCAGGATCAAACTCTCCGTGAATGTTTTCCCGTAATCGGGATGAACACATCACGAGAGCGGTGCGAGAGGAGGAATAGTCCTCTCGCACACAGCGTCCTCGCTGTGTTTTTTCAAAGGAACCTCGTCCCAGCGGATGCTGGAGACGGGGTATCAACATATCTGGCGTTGACTTTTGGCACGCTGTTGAGTTCTCAAGGAACGGTCGCTTCCTTTGTACTCACCCTCTCGGGCTTTCCTCCGGGCGCTTCCCTTCGGTCTTGCGTTTCCGACTCTATCAGATCTTTTCTCGATCCGATTTCCTCGGTGCTTTCCAGGTTCTCGCTCTCGCGTTTCCCTTTCCGGCGGTTCCGACTCTATCAGATCCTTTCGGCGTCTGATCCCCGGTCAGCGGGGTTTGTCTTCGCGGCTGTTGGGCCGTTCCGACGTCTCAAACCTTAGCGGATCCGCCCGGCGATTCCCAATCGGGGCGCCGGGCCCGTATTCGAATTGAATTCGGGCAAGCCGAAATCAACCCGTACGGGAGATCGTGCTGGTGGTGTGAGGTTGCCGCTCGAGGCGGCGGAGTGTTGTCGGAGAACCGTTACGGCTCTGCGGCAACCCGGAGAACTCTACGGATCGGCCAGGGGCGTGTCAACACCCTCTGTCAAGATCTTTTCTCCGGCCCCGGGCCCGGTCTCAGTCCAGGTCGGTGAGCCGGCCGCCGGCGTCCGGCTGCGCGTGCTCGACCCGGCGCAGGAGCCGGGTCAGGACCTCGCCGAGCACCGCGCGCTCGGCGGGGGTGAGGTCCTGGAGCAGGTCCTCCTCGAAGACCGTCGCCAGGCGCATGGCCTCCAGCCACTTCTCCCTCCCCTCGGGGGTCAGCTCCACGATGACGCGTACCCGGTTGGACTCGTCCCGCTCCCGGGTAACCAGTCCCTCGGCCACCATGCGGTCGATCCGGTGGGTCATCGCGGCCGGGGTGAGGCCGAGCCGCTTGGCCAGGTCGCTCGGGCCCATGCGGTAGGGCGCGCCGGAGAGGACCAGTGCCTTGAGGACCTCCCACTCGGCGTTGCTGATGCCGAGGGCGGCGGTCTGGCGGCCGTACGCGACGTTCATCCGGCGGTTCAGCCGGGACAGCGCCGACACGATCTTCTCGACCTGCGGGTCCAGGTCCTGGAACTCGCGCTGGTAGGCGGCGATCTGTTCTTCGAGTGTCGGCTCCGTGACGCCGGGGGTGTCGGCCATGGCCGCAGTATCGCACGCGACCCCTTTGCCTTGAAGTCCTTGACTGTGTACTCTTTAGCTTCGAACTTTAGCTTTGAAGTCTTCAGGTCTAACTAGTGAGAGAGGTGAACGTGACCAGGGCGATGGGCGCTGCGATGCGCCGGATCCACGTGGGCAACGCACTCAGCGCGTTCGGGCTCGGTTTCACCGTCCCGTACCTGTACGTCTATGTGGCGCAGGTGCGAGGGCTGGGAGCCATGACGGCGGGGCTCGTGCTCGCCGTCTTCGCCGTGGCCGCGCTGATCGTCCTGCCGTTCGCCGGCCGGGCGATCGTGCGGCGCGGCCCGCTGCCGGTCCTGCTCGCCGCCCTGGTCCTCGCCGCTCTGGGCGCGCTGAGCCTCGGTCTGGCGGGCGGTGCCGCGACGGTGCTGCTGTCCGCCGCCGCGCTCGGTGCCGGACAGGCCGTGATGCAGCCGGCGCTGGCGACGATGATCGTGGACTGCTCCTCGGCGGACACGCGCTCGCGCGCGTTCGCGATGCAGTTCTTCCTGCAGAACCTGGGGCTCGGTGTCGGTGGCCTCATCGGTGGCCACCTGGTCGACACCACGCGCGTGTCCTCGTTCACGCTGCTGTTCGCGATCGAGGCGCTGATGTTCCTGCTCCTGGTCGGGGTGATGGCGACCGTGCGCATGCCGCACTCGCCCCGGATGGCGGACGCCCCGGCGCGATCGGCCAAGGGCGGCTGGAAGCAGTTGCTCGGGAACCGGGCGATGGTGCAGCTGTGCGTGCTGGGCTTCGTGCTCTTCTTCGCCTGCTACGGCCAGTTCGAGTCGGGGCTGAGCGCCTACGGCGTGGAGGCGGCCGGCATATCCACGTCCGCGCTGGGCACCGCGCTGGCCGCGAACACGCTGATGATCGTGATCGCCCAGTTCGCCGTGCTGCGGCTGGTGGAGCGGCGCCGGCGGTCCCGGGTCATCGCCGCGGTCGGCCTGATCTGGGCCGTCGCCTGGCTGGCCGCCGGGTACGCGGGGCTGGGGCACGGCAGCCAGGAGATGGCCACGGCCGCCTTCGTATCCACGTACGCGCTGTTCGGGCTGGGGGAGGCGATGCTGTCGCCGACGGTCGCGCCGCTGGTCGCCGATCTGGCGCCGGAGGGGCTGGCCGGTCAGTACAACTCGGCGTTCGCGCTGGTCAAGCAGCTGGCGCTGGCGGTCGGTCCGGCGGTGGGCGGCCCCTTGGGCGCCTCCCTGCACGCGCCGTACATCGTGACCTTCCTGCTGTTCTCGCTGTCGATCACCGTGCTGGCCCTGCGGCTGGGGCGGCGCCTCACCGCGGTGCAGGACCGGCCGTGGACCGGGCGGGAGACCCGGGTGGTGAGCCGGGGCCAGTCGGCCACGGAGCCGGTGGCGGCCGAGGCGTAGCACCGCCCGGCGCTCATCCCTTCGGCAGGACGAACTCGCACCACACGGCCTTGCCGCCGCCCGGTGTGCGGCGGCAGCCCCAGTTGGAGGCGATCGTCGCCACGATGGCGATGCCCCGGCCGGACTCGTCGCCCGGTTCCGCGCGCCGTCGCCGCGGCAGGTGGTCGTCGCCGTCCGTGACCTCGATGATCAGGCGCCGGTCGGTGCGGCGCAGGCGCAGCCGCATGGGCGGGGTGCCGTGCTGGAGGGAGTTGGTGACCAGCTCGCTCGTGGCGAGGACGCCGAGGTCGTGCAGTTCGGCGGGGAAGCGCCAGCTGGTCAGCACGCCGGAGGCGAACGCCCGGGCGCGGGGTGCCGCCTCGACGCCGCCGAGGAGCTCCAGGGCCGCGTTGCGGAAGAGGTCGCCGTCGGGGCCCGTACGCGCCGGGTGCTGGAGGACCAGGACGGCCACGTCGTCGTCGTGGTCGGCGGTGACGCCGGCCGAGCGGACCAGGCGGTCGCAGACGACCTGCGGGGTGCCGGTGGCGCCGGCGAGGGCGCCTGCGAGCGCGGCGATGCCCTCGTCCAGGTCGGCGTCCCGGCGCTCCACCAGGCCGTCGGTGTAGAGGACGGCCGTGGCGCCGGGGCCGAGGGCGACGCAGCCGGAGGAGTGCATCCAGCCGCCGGTGCCGAGCGGCGGGCCGGTGGGTTCGTCGGCGCGGGAGACCACGCCGTTCTCGTCGCGGACCAGGATCGGCAGATGGCCGGCCGACGCGTACAGCAGGCGGCCCTCGTTCGGGTCGTGGATGGCGTAGACGCAGGTGGCGATCTGGTTGGCGTCGATCTCGGCGGCGAGGCCGTCGAGCAGCTGGAGCACCTCGTGCGGGGGCAGGTCGAGGCGGGCGTAGGCGCGGACGGCCGTGCGGAGCTGGCCCATGACGGCGGCGGCCCGCACCCCTCGGCCCATGACGTCGCCGATGACGAGGGCGGTCCGGCCGCCGCCGAGGGTGATCACGTCGTACCAGTCGCCGCCGACCGCGGCCTCGGTGCCGCCGGGGTGGTAGGTGGCGGCGATGCGCAGGTCGTCGGGCTGTTCCAGTTCCTGCGGGAGCAGGGAGCGCTGGAGGGTGACGGCCGTCTCGCGCTGGCGGCGCTCGCTGGCGCGCAGGCGTTCGGCGGCCTCGGCGTGGTCGGTGACGTCCGTGGCGAAGACGAGGACGCCCGCGTCCCGGTCGCCGTCCTCGGCGACGGGGGTGCAGGTGAAGGTGTACGAGCGGCCGTCGACGGCCTTGCGGGACTTGAGAGTGCGGGGTCTGCCGCTGCGCAGCACCTGGTCGAGCAGCGGGAGCAGGCCCAGTTCGGCGAGTTCGGGCAGGGCGTCGCGGGCGGGGACGCCGGTGGGGCGGGTGCCGAAGGCCGTGGTGTAGGCGTCGTTGACGTAACCGATGCGGTGGTCGGGGCCGTGGACGAGGGCGACGAGGGCCGGGACGCGGTCCAGGACGTCACGCGCGGGCAGTACGTCGACGGCGGGCACCGGGGAGCCGTCGGCGGACCGTTCGGCGCGGGCCGCGGGCACGGAGCCGTCGCCCCGCCGGTCCGGGGAGACCGCCGACTCGGTCCGCGCGGCGGCGCGGCGCTGCGTTCCGGGGAGCCGGGCGCTCCAGCGCGTGAAGTTCACTGTGGGAAAAGCCTCGTGGGTGCTGTGGGCGGGCGGGGGGCCAGTCCGGGGACGTGGGCAGTCTGGCAGGGGGGCGGACCACGGCGACAACCGTCAGACGCCTCGGGGGTGCGCGGAGTTCCCGGGTCCGGTCAGGACGACCCCTTCGGGTCGTCGGAGGGGCTGTGGGGAGGCTTTCCACCGGCCGCCAGTTCGAACTCGGCGCGTGGGTGTTCGAGCGAGCCGAGCGAGACGATCTCCCGTTTGAACAGTCCGGCGAGGGTCCATTCGGCGAGCACCCGGGCCTTGCGGTTGACGGTGGGCACCCGGCTGAGGTGGTACGCGCGGTGCATGAACCAGGCCGGGTAGCCCTTCAGCTTCCGGCCGTAGACGTGGGCGACGCCCTTGTGCAGGCCGAGGGAGGCGACGGAGCCGGCGTACCGGTGGGCGTACGTCTCCAGGGGCTCGCCGCGCAGCGCGTGCGCGATGTTGTCGCCGAGCACCCTGGCCTGGCGGACCGCGTGCTGGGCGTTGGGCGCGGTCTCGGTGCCGGGTTCGGCGGCGGTCACGTCGGGGACGGCGGCGGCGTCGCCCGCGGCCCAGGCGTGCTCGGCGCCGTCGACGGTGAGCTGGGCGGTGCAGCGGAGCCGGCCGCGGTCGGTGCGCGGCAGGTCGGTGGCGGCGATCAGCGGGTGGGGTTTGACGCCGGCCGTCCACACGAGCGTGCGGGTCGGGAAGCGCTGGCCGTCGCTGAGGACGGCGACCCGGTCGGCGCAGGACTCCAGGCGGGTGTTCAGCAGCACCTGGATGTTGCGGCGGCGCAGCTGGGTGACGGTGTAGCGGCCCATCTCCGGGCCGACCTCCGGCAGGATCCGGTCGGTGGCCTCCACGAGGATCCACTTCATGTCCTCGGGGCGGAGGTTGTGGTAGTAGCGCGCGGTGTAGCGGGCCATGTCCTCCAGTTCGCCGAGGGCCTCGACGCCCGCGTAGCCGCCGCCGACGAAGACGAAGGTGAGGGCGGCGTCGCGGACCGCGGGGTCACGGGTGGAGGAGGCGATGTCCATCTGCTCGATCACGTGGTTGCGCAGGCCGATGGCCTCTTCGACGGTCTTGAAGCCGATGCCGTACTCGGCGAGGCCGGGGACGGGCAGGGCGCGGGAGACCGAGCCGGGGGCGAGCACCAGTTCGTCGTAGCCGAACAGCTCGGCGGAGCCGTCCCGGCCGGCGGTGGCGAGCGTGCTGACGGCGGCCGTGCGCACCGCGTGGTCGATGGAGGTCACCTCGCCGACGACGACGTGGCACCGGTCGAGGACGCGGCGCAGCGGTACGACGACGTGCCGCGGGGAGATCGAGCCCGCGGCGGCCTCCGGAAGGAACGGCTGGTACGTCATGTAGGGGTCGGGGGTGACGACCGTGATCTCGGCCTCGCCCCTGTTCAGCTCGGCCTTCAGCTTCCGCTGGAGACGCAGGGCCGTGTACATCCCGACGTAGCCGCCGCCGACAACCAGAATGCGCGCACGTTCCTTCACCATCCCATGACGCACCCGGCGCTGGTGTTTGTCCACAGGCCCGGCAATTTGTGTGACCGGCGGCCGGGTGTACGCGCGACCGGCCGGGGTGTCCGGGCGGGAGGAAACGGGGCAGGTCAGCGGGTGCGGACGAGCGGGCGGGAAGGGAGGGAATCGGGACGTACACGCCGCGTACTCCGATCGGGGGGCGCACTGTACGGAACCTGCCCCTTCTGAATTGACTGCCTCTCAACTATGTTCGTGTGTCGACGGGGTGTAAGGAATGTGGTCGAACGGGCCCGCGACGGGCGGATCCGGTCGGAACCGATGCCCGTTCCGCGCGCTTCGCAGCCAGTGGCGGGGAGTCTCCGGGGGGAGACGTCATTACCGGGGGAAAAACATGCATGTTCAGGACACGCATTGGGCATCGGCTACCGCCATCGCGCCCGGCGGCAGAACGATGAGTACGGCGGCGGGTGCCGGACGCGCGGACGGGGCGCGGACGACTCCGCTGCGGGTCGACGCGCAGCGCAATCTGGAGCACGTGCTGCGCGCGGCGCGCGAGGTGTTCGGCGAGCTGGGGTACGGCGCGCCGATGGAGGACGTGGCGCGGCGCGCCCGGGTCGGGGTCGGCACGGTGTACCGGCGCTTTCCCAGCAAGGACGTGCTGGTCCGGCGGATCGCCGAGGAGGAGACCGCGCGGCTGACCGAGCAGGCGCGGGCCGCGCTCGGGCAGGAGGACGAGCCGTGGTCGGCGCTGTCGCGGTTCCTGCGGACCTCGGTGGCGTCGGGGGCGGGGCGGTTGCTGCCGCCGCAGGTGCTGCGGGTCGGCTCCGCCGGTTCGGACGGGGCGGGGGTGGCCGTGGCCTCCGATGCGTCCGGTATCTCGGGCGAGGAGGCTCGGGTGCCTCAGCAGCGGGTGCAGCCGGGGAACGGCGAGCTGCGGCTGGTGCCGGACGAGTCCCCGCTGGGGGCCGACGATGCCGGGGCCGGGGCGCTGCTCGACGTGGTCGGGCAGTTGGTGGAGCGGGCTCGGGCGGCGGGTGAGCTGCGGGCGGATGTGTCGGTGGGGGATGTGCTGCTGGTGATCGCCACGGCGGCGCCGTCCCTGCCGGATGCCGCGCAGCAGGCGGCGGCCTCGGCTCGGTTGCTGGACATTCTGCTGGAGGGTCTCCGGTCGCGGCCGGCGTCCGCGTCGGCGTAGGCGCGGCTCGGCTTCGCCTTCGGCGGATTCGGGGTGCTCGCCCGCACCACCCGTGCGGCTAGCACGGTCGGGTGCGGGTGGCCCCTGTGGGACGCGTCCGCCGTCGGCGGCTGCGGGCGTTCGGGCGGCGGATGCGGGGGCGGTGGGCGGCGGCGCTGCGGGGCGGGAGCCGAGAGGCGGGCGCCGGGAGCCGAGAGGCGGGCGCCGGGGAGACCGGTGCCGGTGATCGGGGGCAGCGGCAAGCCGCCGCGTCGTTGCCGGGTGGTCCTGGAGCAGCGGTTCACCGGTCGGCGCTGCCCCAGCCGCCGTAGCACGACGGGCCGCCGGACAGTACTCCCCAGCAGTTCTGGCACGGCGGCGCCGGACGGCCCTACCCGGACGCCGTAGCACCAGTCGAGCTGATGCCGGTTGGGTAACTCGGCAGTGTGCGACGGGTGTTCGGGGGGGTGCGTGGGTAAGTGCGCTCGGATGAGTGGATGGGATGCGCGGGGGCGCTCGGCGGGGTGGGGTGTGGCAGTCTGAGCCGGTGACGGGTTGGGCTGGGTCGGTGTCGGGGGCTTTCCGCGATGAGGGCTGACGGGTGGGACGGGTCACGCGGGGACGACGGGGGCGCGGAGGCGCGCGGGCCGGCCTCGCCCTACGTACCCGGCCAGGGCGGCCACGGCGTGCCCGCTCAGCGGGACGGGAGCGTGCTGCCGCCGCCCCGGGAGGCACCGGCCGCCGACGGTGAGCTGATCGGCCGGATGCGCGCCGGTGACGACTCCGCCTACGAGGAGCTGTACCGGCGCCACGCCGACCCGGTACGCCGGTACGCGCGGACCTGCTGCCGGGACGCCCACACCGCCGACGACCTCACCGCCGAGGTGTTCGCCCGGATGCTCCAGGCGGTGCGCGGCGGCGCCGGGCCCGAGCACGCCGTACGGGCCTATCTGCTGACCTCCGTGCGCCGCGTCGCCGCGCACTGGGCCAAGTCCGCCCGGCGCGAGCAGCTCGTCGACGACTTCGCCGTCTTCGCCCAGCAGGCCGCACGCGCCGCCGAGGCGTCCGACGCCGCCGAACTCGAACTGGGCGCCGACGTACGCGCCCTGCACGAGGCCGAGCAGTCCCTGGCCATGCGGGCCTTCCGCTCCCTGCCCGAGCGCTGGCAGGCCGTGCTGTGGCACACCGAGGTGGAGGACGAGTCCCCGAGCGAGGTGGCCGTCCTGTTCGGGCTGGACGCCAACGGCACCCGGGTGCTCGCCAGCCGCGCCCGCGAGGGGCTGAAGCAGGCCTACCTCCAGGCCCACGTCAGCACCGCCCTCACCACCGACGGGGAGTGCGCCCGCTACGCCGACCAGCTCGGCACCTACGCCCGCCGCAAGCTGCGCGTCCGGGCCGAGCGGGGACTGCGCGAGCACCTCGCGGAGTGCGCCCGGTGCCGGCTGGCCGCCGCGCAGATCGAGGAGGTCGCGAGCGGCATCCCCGCGGTCGTCCCGGTCGCGGTCATCGGCTGGTTCGGGGCCGCCGGGTACGCCAAGGCGCTCGGGATCGTGGCCGGCGGCGCCGGGGCCGGGGCCGCGGGGGCCGCCGCCGCGGCCACCGGCTCGTCCGCCGGAGCGGGCGGCGCGGGCGGGGCCGCGGCCGCCGAGGGGCTCGGTGCGCCGGTGAAGGCCGGCATCGTCGCGGGCGTGCTCGCGGTGGCCGTCGCCGCCGTCGCGCTGGCCCTGGTGAACGACGACCGGCCGGTGAAGGAGGCCGCCGCCAGGCCGTCGCCGTCCGCACCGGTCGTACGCCCCGAGCCGCCGGCACCCGTGCCCGCTTCCCCGGAGCCCCGGCCCGGGCCCTCGTCCCCGAAGCCGGTGGCCGTCGCCCCCGCACCGCTGCCGGCCACCCCCATACCGACTCCGACTCCGACTCCCACTCCCAGCCCCACTCCGACCCCGACGCCGAAACCCGAGCCCACGCCGACGACCGTTCCCCCGCCGAAACCGAAGCCGAAGCCGACGCCCACGCCGACGCCGACCCCCACCCCGACCCGGACTCCGGCGCCCGCGCCGACCGTCTACGAGCTGAACACCCTGCGCTTCGACGTCTCCGGTGACGGCACCGGGCCCGAGATCCGGCTGGGCGGGAGCAGCTGGGTGTGGCAGCGGTACGGCATGTCGATCGGCGGCACGTCGTACGCGCGCGGGGTCACCGTCCACGGCGAGTCCTCCGTCACCATCGACCTCAACCGGCGGTGCACCGCGTACGACGCGTGGGCCGGTGTGGACGACATGACCCTCGGTCTCGGCAAGGTCTCCTTCTCCGTCCACGCCGACGGGGTCCCGCTGTGGCGGTCCGGCGTGGTCAAGGGCCGTGGCCCGGCCGTCCCCGTCCATGTGGACCTCACCGGGCACAGGACCGTACGGCTGGTGGTGGAGCCGCACGACCACGGCCTCGGCCGGGTGGCGCTGGCGGACTGGGCGGAGTCCCGGTTCACCTGCCGGTAGGCCCGTCCACCCGTCGGCGGCCCCGCTCACCCGCCGGCGGCCCCGTTCACCCGCCTGCCGTACGGCTCGCCTCCGTCGCCGCGTCCAGTTCCCGCAGTACGTCCGCCGCGTCGAGGCGGGCGCCCCGGGCGCACTCGGCGGCGTAGCGGTCGGGGCCGAGGGCCGCGCGGGCGCCGGCGTGCACCCGGGCGGCCTCGGTGCGCTCCGGCTCGGGCCGCGGGACGCCCGCGCGCCAGTGGTCCGCGGCGGTGAACAGCCGTACGGCGAGCGCCAGATCGCCGTACCGGGCCAGCAGGCAGGCCACCGCGTCCGCCAGACCGGAGGTGACCGCCTCGGCGCACCGGTGGTCCACGGCCTCGCGCAGGGCCTTCGCCAGCACCCGCAGGCCCTGGGCCAGGCCCGACTCGTCGGCGACGACGAACCCCTCGACCACCCGCTGGGCCGCCACGAACTGCGGGGGCGCGGTGCTGCCGTCCCCGACCAGCGCGCAGGACGCCCGGAGCAGTTCGCGGGCCCGGTCCAGGTCCCCGTCCGTGCGGGCGATGTGGGCGCGCAGCAGCAGGACGAAGGCCCGGGACTCCGGCACCGCGTACCGCTCGGCGGCCGACTCGGCCTCGTCCAGGGCGGCCAGCGCGCCGTCCCGGTCGCCGGAGCGGTAGTGGATCTCGGCGAGCCGGGCGATCAGGAACGGTGCCTCGGCGTCCGCGCCGACCTCGTAGGCGAGGCGCAGCCCCTCCTCGTACTCGGCGCGTGCCTCGTCGTACCGGCCGCGCGCCATGGCCGCCTCGCCGGCCGCGCCGCACACCTGGGCCAGCATCCAGCGGTCGCCGACGCGCCGGCCGAGGTGCCGCAGTTCGGCCAGGTCCTCGTCGACGCCCTCCAGGTTGCCCGAGGTGTCGACGGTGACGTGGGCGCGGTACATCAGGGCGACGGCGAGTTCCCAGTCGCCCCCGTACCTGCGGGCGTTGGCGACGGACGCCGAGAGGTTCGGCCGGACGTCGACCGGGCCGCCCAGGTAGTACGTGGTCAGCGGCCAGAGGATGCCGGGGAACCGGGCGGCCTGGGGGCCGCCGCGCTCGTAGGCGCGCCGCACGCCCGCGACGTACTCCGGGGCCCGCTCGTCGCCCGCGAGGTGGTCGGCGTTCGACTCGGCGGTCAGGAACAGGTCGAGCATGCGCAGGTCGGTCCGCAGCTCGTTCAGCGGGTGCCGGGCCTGGCCGTCGGGGTCGGCGAGGAAGGCGCCGACCGGGTCGGCGGCCGCCACCCGCGCCATCAGCCCGGCGGCCGGCGCGCCCGTGGGCGGGGTGTCCAGGGCGGCGCCCAGGCGGAGCACCAGCCGTACCCAGGACACCGCCTCCTGGCGGTGGCTGCGCAGCCACCAGAACCAGCCGATGGCCAGCACCAGGGCGCCGGCCTCGGCCTCGTCGCCCGCGCGGACCGCGCGGTCCAGGGCCGCGCGGATGTTGTCCAGCTCGGTCTCCAGGCGGGAGAACCAGGGGAGCTGGGCCGCCGACCGCAGCTGCGGCCCGGCCTCCTCCACCAGCGAGCGCACCCAGGCGCGGTGGCGTCGCTCGGCCGCCGCGCGCACCGCGGGGAGCTCGGCCGCGCGCTCGGTGGCGTACTCGTGGATGGTCTCCAGCATGCGGTACCGCATCCCGGTGCCGGTGCCGTCCGGGTCGCCGGGGGCGGCGACCACCAGGGACTTGTCGACCAGGGCGCCGAGCAGGTCGGCGGCGGGGCCGGTGCACACGGCCTCGGCCGCCGCGAGGTCCCAGCCGCCGGCGAACACCGACACCTCGCGCAGTACCGTCCGCTCCCGCTCGTCCAGCAGGTCCCAGGACCAGTCGACGACCGCGCGCAGTGTCTGCTGGCGGGGCAGGGCGGTGCGGCTTCCGGAGGTGAGCAGGCGGAAGCGGTCGTCCAGGCGGTCGGCGATCTGCCGGGGGGTCAGCAGCCGGAGCCGGGCGGCGGCCAGCTCGATGGCGAGCGGCAGTCCGTCGAGGCGGCGGCAGATCTCCGCGACGGCCTCGGTGTCGCCGAGGACCGCGTCGGCGTCGGGGCGGACGGTCCGCGCGCGCTCGGCGAAGAGGCGGTGCGCCTGCTCCGGGACGAGGGGCTCGACCGGGCGCACCGACTCTCCGGGCACGCCCAGGGGTTCCCGGCTGGTGGCGAGGACGGTGAGCCCCGGGCACCGGGTGAGGAGGGTCTCGGCGAGGGCGGCGGCCGCGCCGATGACGTGTTCGCAGTTGTCGAGGACCAGGAGCAGGCCGCGCGGGGCGCAGTACTCGATCAGCAGGGCCGTGGGGTCCTGCGGGAGGCCCAGCTCGTTGGTCAGCAGCACGGTCTCGCGCAGGCCGAGCGCGCTGATCACCGCGCCGGGGACCGCCTCCAGCCGGTCGAGCGGGGCCAGCTCGACCAGCCAGGCCGAGGGGTGGGCCGCGGCGGCCTCCTCGGCGAGGCGGGTCTTCCCGGAGCCGCCCGGTCCGGTGAGCGTCACCAGGCGGGCCCGGCGCAGGTCGGAGCGGATGGCCTCCAGCTCCGGCCCCCGGCCGACGAAGGAGGTCAGCCGGGGGCGGAGGTTGCCGGTGCGGCGGGGCGGGTGGGCGCGGGTGACGGGCGCCGCGGTGGGGTGCCGCGGGGCGGCGGGGGACTGCGGGGCGGCGGGGTGCTCCTGACTGAGCAGGGCCGCGTGCAGGTCCTTCAGTTCCCGGCCGGGGTCGGTGCCGAGGGTGTCGGCGAGGGTGCAGCGGGCGGACTCGTAGGCGGCGAGGGCGTCGGCGGTGCGGCCCGTGTCGCGCAGGGCGCGGATGAGCAGGACGCGCAGCGGCTCGTCGTAGGGGTGGGCGGCGGTCAGTTCGCGCAGCTCCGGTACGACCTCCTGGGCGCGGCCGAGGTCGAGGGCGGCGGCGGCGCGGGCGCGGGCCGCCTCCAGGCGCAGGGCCTCGGGGCGGGTGGCGGCGGTGCGGTCGGGCAGGTCGGCGAGGGCGGGGCCGTACCAGAGGGACAGGGCCTCGGTGAGGGTGCGGTGGGCGGTGGCCGGGTCGCCGGCGGCGAGGGCGGCGGTGCCCGCGTGGGCGAGCCGCTCGAAGGCGTGCAGGTCGACGTCCTCCGGGGCGGCTTCGAGGCGGTAGCCGCCCGCCGTGGAGGTGACGGTGTCCCGGCCGAGGGTGCGGCGGAGCCGGCCGACGAGGGCCTGGAGGGCGGCGGGGGCGTCCTGCGGCGGGTCGTCCGCCCAGATCTCGTCGATGAGGGTCTCGGGGGTGGCGGTACGGCCGGGCCGCAGGGCCAGGGCGGTGAGCAGCGTCCGCAGCCGGCGCCCGCCGACGGGTACGGCAGCGCCCTGGTCGTCCGCCGCTTGGGTCACGCCCAGGATTCTGTACCGCATCCGGCCATTGTGGCGGGGGGCTCGGGGCCGGGGCACGGGGGTTCGGCGCCGGGGGTGTCGGAAGCGGTGCGGAGCCCGTCCTGGGCGGACTCACCGCCTCGCGCCTGCGGCGCGCCGATACGGGTGACACCGACAGGGGCGCGGCGCCGTACCCGGTACGCGGCGCCGTACCCGGTACGCGGCTCCACCGCGCAGGCCCGACCAGCCCACCAGGAGCCGCCACCGCCCGACAGCCACGCTGGACCCCGGCGCCAGCGCACCGGGTCCGGGCGGAGCAGGGGAATCGGGGCGCAGAGCCTGTTACGGGGCCCGGAGCCGGTACGCCGGCCGCCCGGAAGACGGACTCGCCGCCGCGCCCGCGGGGGCGCCGATGCGGGCGACGGCCACCGCACCGCCCCGGGGGCGCGGGGCTGTATCCGATGTGCGGCTCCACCGCGCAGGCCCGACCAGCCCACCAGGAGCCGCCACCGCGCAGACACGACCAGCCCACCAGGAGCCGCCACCGCACGACAGCCGCGCTAAACCCCCGCCGCTCACGCCCCCGGCGCCAGCGCGCCCCGTCTCGGCCGGATTCCCGAAGGGACCGCGCGGGAGCGGGACGGGGTGCCGGTCCAGCACGTGCCGCGGCGGGCGAGGAGACGTCGGAGCCACAGTTCGAGGGAGACCAGGTCGGCGAGGCCGTCCAGGGGCAGGGGCTCGCCCGCCGCCCCGCCCCGCAGGGCCGCGCGCACGACACGGGCCTCCACCAGCCCGGCGTCGGCGAGCAGCGGCGTGGCGAACAGGTCGAGGAGGGGGTCGGCCGCGGCCCGCAGCCCCGCGCGCACCGCCGCCACCGTGGGGGCGTGGGAGGGGGCGCCCCAGCCGGCCGGGAGACCGGTGACCCCGGCGCCCTCCAGGACCGTGCGCAGGACGGCGGCGCGGGCGCCGGGCCGAACGCGCAGGGCCTCGGGAAGGTCGCGGCAGGCGCGGACCACCTGGTTGTCGAGGAACGGCGCGTGCAGCCGCTGGGAGCGGATCTCCGCGGCCTGCTCCAGGACGCGGAGGTCGGCGGCGTGCCGGGCGAGCGCGGCCCGCGCGCGGTAGTCGCCGGGCCGCTGGACGCCGGTTCCGGAGCGGTCGGCCTCCGCCTGGAGCAGAACCGATACTTCGGCCAGCGCCTCCCCCGTCAGCCACCGCGCGGCGGGACCGGGCCCGGCCCAGCTCAGCGCGGCGAGGGACGCGTCGGCCGCCCCCTGGGGCTCGTCGAAGCGGCGCCGCATCAGCCGCTCGGCGAGTTCCTCCAGGCCCGCCCGGTAGGGGGTGCGGGCCAGGCGCCGGGCCGCGCCGTACACGCGGGCGGGGACGAACACCGAGCCGTCGGCACGGGCCAGCGCGGCCACCGGCCGGACCAGGTGGCGCCGTCGGCGGTCCACCAGGAGGTCGGCGAGGCGGGCGGGGTGGGCGTCCAGGACCTGGCGGGCGCCGTGGCCGGTGAAGTGGTCGGCGCTGCCGGCGGCGAGCCGCGCCCGGTGCCGGGCCGCCTGGACCAGGCAGGGGCCGGGTTCGTCGGTCAGCGGGCCGTCCAGGTCGGCGTACGGCAGGGTCTCCTGGCCGCCGGTGACCACGACGTGGTGCAGGCGGGGGCCGGCGGCCAGGGCCGCCGCCCGTTCGAGTTCCGCCTCGCGGCCGGGCACGGCCAGGTCGTTGAAGGTGACGGCGAGGAGGCGCTCGCCGGCGCCGGTGCGGTGGCCGAGGAGCGTGCCGGGCCGGCCGGGCAGCCCGGCGGCCAGCAGCGCGAGGGTGCCGGAGGCGGGCCCGCCGGAGAGGTCGGCGCCGACGCCGGGGACCGGCATCCCGCGCGCGGCGCGCCGCTCGGCCGGCCCCATGCCGGGCACCGGCCCGGGGTCCAGGTCGGGTACGTGCCGGGGGGCGGCGAGCCGGGTGCGCACCGCCTCCACCAGGGCGTCCCGTACTGCGTCCACGGCGCGGTCGGGGTCGGCGGGGGGCGCGGCCACGGCGAGGGAGGCGACCGGTTCGTACCCGGCGATCTCGCGCGCTCCGGCGCGCAGCACCAGGGCGTGCCCCGGCGGAACGCGCCGTACGCCGTCGTAGGGGGTGGTGTCGCGCAGCGCGGCCGGCACGTCCGGGGCGGCGAGCAGGGCGGCGAGGTGGGTGAAGTCGAGGTTGGCCTCGATCAGGTCGGCGAGGGGCAGGGCGGCGGTGGCGTAGGCCGTGCCGCCCTCCCAGGGGGTGTGGAAGACCGGCCGGGCGCCCGCGAGGTCGCCGCAGACGGTGATGCGGCGGCCGGCCTGGACGACGGCGGTGTAGCTGCCGGACCAGGTGGTCAGATGGCGCACCGCGCCCCCGCGCGCGGCGAACAGGCCGCGCCGCAGTTCCTCGTCGGTGGCGCCGCAGATGCCGAGGACGGCGATCCGGTGCTCGGGGTCGGCGTGCACCACGCGCACCTCGTCGGGGCGCCAGTCGCCGACCGCCCACAGGGGGTCCGGATCGCCCCACAGGAGCTGCGAGCCGACCGGTTGCAGGGTTTCGCCGTCGTAGCCGACGGCTCCCGCCGATCCGATTCCGGCGGCGCCCGCGGCGGTGCTGCTCCACCCCACCAACCACCGCATCGACGCCTCCACAGGCTGTGGACCACCAGTGCACCGTACGAACCGGCCCCCATGCTGCCATGAAGACCAGGCCGGGGAGGCGCGGCGGGGCCGCCTTCGACCGAGGGATGTACGCGGTGTCGGAGAAGGGGAGTTGACGGGTGGCGGGCTGCCGGGGCGGAGGCGGCCCTCAGCGGGTACGACGCGAATGCGCCCCTAATGCGCTCCCCCAAATCCCCTTTGGCGCCCCCAAGTTGCATGGTCACGAAGGAAATCCATCGCACGTTCGGGGGATTATTTTCAGCCAAATCCGTGGCGGGGCGCCGGAATCGAGCACTCTCCGTACAGGCCTGCGGAGCGCCTGAGGGCTTACCCGCACGCACGGTCCGGGAGGCGGACGACGCCTCCCGGACCGGTCCGCCACCCGCGGGGATGAAGGCGGCGGTGTCCCCCAGCCCACTGGATCCAGTACAGCGGGCCGACCCACGCACGGCCATGGAATCGCCCCACGGATGGCCGGAGAAGAGCGCACGGGCGGGCGCACGGCCACACGGGCGGGGGCACGTCGCGACAGTCCGTGCACGGTGCGTACAGGGCCGCGCCCGCCCACCGACCACAATCCCGCCATCCGGAACATTGCCCCTTAACGCTTGGGATGCGGCGAACTACGCTGGGTTTACGAATGCCGCACGGTTATGCCAGCGCGGCAGCCGTCTGTGTCGAGGGGTGGCGCATGTCCAGGGAGCAACGCGGGCCGAACGAAAAGCTCGGCGCCGTTCTCGCCCTCGCGGGAATCAGCAACGCCGGACTCGCCCGGCGCGTCAACGACCTTGGCGCCCAACGCGGGCTGACGCTTCGCTACGACAAGACGTCCGTGGCGCGCTGGGTGTCGAAGGGCATGGTGCCGCAGGGCGCGGCACCGCATCTGATCGCCGCCGCCATCGGCCAGAAGCTCGGCCGCCCGGTACCGCTGCACGAAATCGGCCTGGCGGACGCGGATCCCGCGCCGGAGGTGGGCCTCGCCTTCCCCCGGGACGTGGCACAGGCCGTGAAGTCGGCGACCGAGCTGTACCGCCTCGACCTGGCCGGCCGCCGGGCCGGCTCCGGCGGCATCTGGCAGTCCCTCGCCGGATCGTTCGCGGTGAGCGCATACGCAACGCCCGCCTCGCGCTGGCTGATAACCCCCGCCGACAGCTCGGTCGCGCGGGAGGCGAGCGCCGCCGACGGCTCCGGCCCACCGCTCAAAGTCGGCCACAGCGATGTGCGGAAGCTCAGGGAGGCCGCCGAGGACGCCCGGCGCTGGGACTCCAAGTACGGCGGCGGGGACTGGCGTTCGTCGATGGTGCCGGAGTGCCTGCGGGTGGAGGCGGCACCGCTCCTGCTCGGCTCCTACTCCGACGAGGTGGGCCGCGCCCTGTTCGGCGCCTCCGCCGAACTCACCCGGCTCGCGGGCTGGATGGCCTTCGACACCGGGCAACAGGAGGCCGCGCAGCGGTACTACATCCAGGCGCTGCGCCTCGCGCGCGCGGCGGCCGACGTCCCCCTCGGGGGGTACGTGCTGGCCTCCATGTCCTTGCAGGCCACCTACCGCGGCTTCGGCGACGAGGGCGTGGACCTCGCGCAGGCCGCGCTGGAGCGCAACCGGGGGCTGGCCACCGCCCGCACCATGAGCTTCTTCCGGCTGGTCGAGGCGCGGGCCCACGCGCGCGCGGGCGACGCGCAGGCGGCCGGGGCGGCGCTGAAGGCGGCGGAGGGCTGGCTGGAGCGGTCCCGCCCCGGCGACAACGACCCCTCCTGGCTCGGTTTCTACGGCTACGACCGGTTCGCCGCGGACGCCGCCGAGTGCTACCGCGACCTCAAGGCGCCGCGTCAGGTCCGGAGGTTCACCGAGCAGGCGCTGTCGAAGCCCACGGAGGAGTTCGTGCGGTCCCACGGGCTGCGGCTGGTCGTCTCCGCCGTCGCCGAGCTGGAGTCGGGGAACCTCGACGCGGCGTGCGAGCAGGGGGTGCGGGCCGTGGAGGTGGCGGGGCGGATCTCGTCGGCGCGGACCACCGAGTACGTGAAGGATCTCCTGCACCGGCTGGAGCCGTACGGGGACGAGCCGCGGGTGGTGGAGCTGCGCGAGCGGGCCCGGCCGCTGCTGATGGCACCGGCGTAGGGCCGCGCCGCTTCGGCGGGTGCGTGGGCGGGGCGCTGTGCGCCCGCGCGTTTGAAGCCGCTGTCAGTGGCGCAGTGCACTATCGGGAGTGGAGGTGGTGCTCGGTGCTGGGCGGGGCGTACGACTGTGATGTGCTCGTGGTCGGCGGGGGGATCGTCGGGCTTGCGACGGCGTACGCGATCACGCGGGCGGCGCCGGGCACCCGCGTGACGGTGCTGGAGAAGGAGGACGGGCCCGCCCGGCACCAGACGGGACGCAACAGCGGCGTCATCCACAGCGGCATCTACTACCGTCCGGGCTCCCTCAAGGCGCGGTACGCGGTGCGGGGCGCCGCCGAGATGGTGAAGTTCTGCGCCGAGTACGGCATCGCGCACGCCGTCACCGGCAAGCTGATCGTCGCCACCGAGCGCGCCGAGCTGCCCCGGCTGCACGCGCTCGTGCAGCGCGGCCGGGAGAACGGGATCCCGGTGCGGGAGCTGGGACCGGCGCAGATCACCGAGTACGAACCGGAGGTGCGCGGCCTGGCCGCGATACACGTCGGCACGACGGGCGTGTGCGACTACGCGGCCGTGACCCGGGAGCTGGCCCGGGCCTCCGGGGCGGAGATTCGGTACGGCGCGAAGGTCGTACGGGTGGACCGGCGGCCGGAGCGGGGCGTGGCCGTGCTCACCGCGGCCGGAGCCGTCGTCCGCGCGCGGGTGCTGGTCAACTGCGCCGGGCTGCGCTGCGACGAGGTGGCGCGGCTGACCGGTGACGACCCCGGGATGCGGATCGTGCCGTTCCGCGGGGAGTACTACGAGCTGGCCCGGCCCGAGCTGGTGCGGGGCCTGGTGTATCCGGTGCCGGACCCGGCGTTCCCGTTCCTCGGGGTGCATCTGACCCGCGGCGTCGACGGCGGCGTGCACATCGGCCCCAACGCGGTGCCGGCGCTGGCCCGCGAGGGGTACGGCTGGGGGGTCGTACGGCCCCGGGAGCTGGCCGGCACCCTGGCCTGGCCCGGCTCGTGGGCGATCGCCCGGCGGCACTGGCGGTACGGAGCGGGCGAGCTGCGCCGCTCGGTGTCCAAGGGGGCGTTCCTGGAGGCGGTGCGCAGACTGCTGCCCGGCGTGGACGCCGGGGACCTGGTGCCGGCGCCGGCCGGGGTGCGGGCGCAGGCGGTGCTGCGGGACGGGACGCTGGTGGACGACTTCCTGATCCGGGAGGGGGCGCGGGCGGTGCACGTGCTGAACGCGCCGTCGCCCGCGGCCACCGCCTCGCTCCCCATCGGCCGCGAGATCGGGCGCCGGGCACTGGCCATGCTCGCGTCACCGGAGTGACCCGCCCGCCCCGTGCGACCGACCGCGCGGAACCCGACCGCCGGGCCGGGGGAACCGCTCCCTGAAACCGGCCCGCCGGGCCCGTGGGACCAATCACACGGAACCGGACCCTCGGGCTCCAGGAACCAGCCACGCGGAACCGACCACCAGCCCCGGGAAACCGGCCCACCACACCCCGAGGACCAGCCACCGGAACCAGCCCACTGGACCCAGAGGCCCAGCCACCGGAACCAGGCCACTGGACCCAGAGGCCCAGCCCCATGGACTCGGACCTCGAACCGGCCCACCGACCCCACGGACCCGGACCTCGAACCGGCCCACCGACCCCAGGGGACCGGCCCCGGAAACGGCCCACCGGACCGGACGGACCGGACGGACCGGACCCGTAAAATTGGGCTCACTGTGTCTGACTCCCTGAACTCCCCCGCCGCCCCGCCCGCCCCCGGTGACCCCGTCCGGCCCGCCCGGGCCAAGGGCGAACCGCGCTTCCCGGACGGGCCCAAGGCGGACCCCGCGGGTTCGCACTTCGAGCGGCGGATCCGGAGCTTCCAGCCACGGCGCAGCCGGGTGACGGCCGGGCAGGCGGACGCCTTGCGGCGGCTGTGGCCCAAGTGGGGCCTGGACATCGACGGGCAGCGGGTGATCGACCTGGCCGAGCTGTTCGGCAACGACCGTCCCGTGGTCCTGGAGATCGGGTTCGGGATGGGCGAGGCCACCGCGCGGATGGCCGCCGGTGACCCGGACACCAACATCCTCGCCGTCGACGTGCACACCCCGGGCCAGGGCAACCTGCTGGGCCTCGCCGACCGGAGCGGCCTCAGCAACGTCCGGGTGGGCAACGGCGACGCGATCATCCTGCTGCGGGAGATGCTCCGCCCGGACTCGCTGGCCGGGCTGCGCGTCTACTTCCCCGACCCCTGGCCCAAGAAGCGGCACCACAAGCGGCGGCTCATCCAGCCCGAGTTCCTGACGCTCGCCGCGACCCGGCTGGCGCCCGGCGCGCTGCTGCACTGCGCCACGGACTGGGAGCCGTACGCCGAGCAGATGCTGGACGTGCTCACCGCGCACCCCGACTTCGAGAACACCCAGCCGGACGGCGGTTTCGCGCCGCGCCCGGAGTTCCGGCCGCTGACCCGTTTCGAGGGACAGGGACTGGACAAGGGACACGTCGTGAACGATCTGCTGTTCCGACGCGTACCGCACCGCCAGGACGGATAGCCGACCGGAGGGCCCGGACCGCTCGACCGGCCGGGCCGATAATCCGCTCAGCCCCTCGTCCTGTCACCGTTAGGGTCGATGCCGTGGCCACCAGTCCCCCGTTCCCGACCCGTCCCCCGAGCCCCGGCGACGGGGTGCTCCGCCACCCGCACTGGTGGCAGCGCAGGTGGGTGCGGTACGGGGCGCCGAGCACGCTGCTGGCGCTGTCCGGTCTGGTCATCCTCGCGCTCGTGCGGCGGCAGACCGGCACGGACGGGTTCCTCGTCGGGCTCGGGCTGGCCGTGCTGCCGGTGCCCTGGCTGATCGCCGCGTTCCGGTGGCTGGACCGGGTGGAGCCGGGCCCCTGGCGGAACCTGCTGTTCTCCTTCGCCTGGGGCGCCTGCGCGGCGGCGCTGATAGCCATCGTGGCCAACAGCTTCGCCACCGAGTGGATCGCCACCTCCACCGCCGACCCGGCGAGCGCCGACACCCTCGGCGCCACGGTGATAGCGCCGGTCGTGGAGGAGTCCGCGAAGGCCGCCGCCGTGCTGCTGGTCTTCCTCTTCCGCAGACGCGACTTCACCGGGATCGTGGACGGCGTGGTGATAGCGGGGACCACCGCCACCGGGTTCGCGTTCACCGAGAACATCCTCTACCTCGGTACGGCCTTCGGGACCGACCAGCTCACCGGCGACCGGGGCATCGCCTCCGTCACCGCCGCCACCTTCTTCGTGCGCATCGTCATGTCCCCGTTCGCGCACCCCCTGTTCACCGTCCTGACCGGCATCGGCTTCGGCATCGCCGCGCTGTCCGCCGAGCGCCGGCCCGTCCGGCGGTTCCTGCTGCCGGTGTGCGGGCTACTGCTCGCGATGGGCATGCACGCCTTCTGGAACGGCTCGGCCACCTTCGGGCAGTACGGGTTCTTCGCCGTCTACGGCGGCTTCATGGTGCCCGTGTTCGGGCTGGTGACCTGGCTCGCGGTCTGGACCCGGCAGCGGGAGCTGCGCGCCGTGCGGGCGGAACTTCCGGCGTACGTGCTGGCCGGGTGGCTGGGGCCGGGCGAGCCGTTCGCGCTCGGGTCGATGCGGGCGCGCCGGATGGCCCGGGACTACGCCCGGCACCACCACGGCCGCCCGGCCGCCCGGGAGGTGGCCCGCTACGGGGGGTACGCCACCTCGCTCGCCTTCCTGCGCCGGCGCGGGCGCGCGGGCAAGGCCGGGGCGGACTTCACCGCACGGGAACGGGAGCTGCTGACGGAGCTGTGGCAGCGCCGGCACGTGGCCCGGCCGGCGCTGGAGTACGCGAGCCGGGCCGCCGCCCCGGCCCCGGTGTACCGGCCGGCGGCGGCGTACGGATACCCGGCGGTGACGTACTCCCCCTACAACCCGTACCGGACCTGACCGCCGGGTGCCGTACGGCCGTCCTTCTAGGCCGAGGCCTCCGTCAGCTTCGCGACCTCCGCGTCCGTCAGCTTCAGCGCCGCCACGCCGAGCAGCGCCGGAAGCTGCTCGGGCGTGCGGGCGGAGGCGATCGGGGCGGTGACCGTCGGCTGGGCGGCCAGCCAGGCCAGGGCGACCGTGGCGACCGGGGCCTCGTGGGCGGCGGCGACCTCGTCCAGGGCGGCCAGCACCTTCCGGCCGCGCTCGGAGGCCACGTACTCCTGCACCCGGTCGGCGCGGGCGCTGTCCACCGTCGCGCCGGGCCGGTACTTGCCGGTCAGGAAGCCCGAGGCGAGCGCGAAGTACGGGACGGCGGCCAGGCCCTCGGCGGCCACGAGTTCCTGGAGCGGGCCCTCGTAGGTGTCGCGGGAGACCAGGTTGTAGTGCGGCTGGACGGCGACGTAGCGGGCCAGGCCCTCGCGGTCGGAGAACTCCAGGGACGCGCGCAGGCGCTCGGCGGCGATGTTGGAGGCGGCGATGTGCCGGACCTTGCCGGCCTTCACCAGTTCGTCCAGCGCGCCGATGATCTCCTCGACCGGCACCTCGGGCTGGTCGAAGTGGGTGTAGTAGAGGTCGATGTAGTCGGTGCCCAGGCGGCGCAGCGAGGCGTCGGCGGCGGCCTTGATGTTCGCGGCGGACAGGCCCTGGAACTCGGGGTGCTGGCTGACCTTCGTCGCGATGACCACGTCCGAGCGGTTGCCGCGGGCCTTGAGCCAGGCGCCGAGGACGGTCTCGGACTCGCCGCCCTTGTTGCCCTCGACCCAGGCCGAGTACACGTCCGCGGTGTCGATGAAGTTGCCGCCCGCCGCGGCGTAGGCGTCGAGGACGGCGAAGGAGGTCTGCTCGTCGGCCGTCCAGCCGAACACGTTGCCGCCCAGGGAGAGCGGGAAGACCTCGAGGTCGGAGGAGCCGAGTTTACGAAGTGACGTCATACGCCATGTCAACGCCGGCGGGGGCCGATCGCATCCCGCCGCCGGCGCCGATTTTCCCGGTCTCCGGGGAAGGGTTCGTCTCCGGGCTTCCGGAAAGGGACCGTCAGGGGGTGAGGCCCTTGTCGCGCAGCCACGCCATCGGGTCGATGCCGGTGGGCGCGCCGCCGGGGTGGATCTCCAGGTGCAGGTGCGGGCCGGTCACGTTGCCGGTGGCGCCGACGCGGCCGATGACCTCGCCGGTGGAGACCTTCTGGCCGGCCGTGACGTTGATCGAGGACTGGTGGCAGAACCACAGCTCGGTGCCGTCGTCCAGGGTCAGGATGGTGCGGTAGCCGTAGGCGCCGGCCCAGCCCGCCTCGGTGATCGTGCCGCTGTGCACGGCCTTGATCAGGGTGCCGGTGGGGGCGGCGAAGTCCAGACCGGTGTGGTGGCCGGAGGACCACATCGAGCCGGCCTGCCCGAACGTCGAGGTGATCGTGTACGAGGAGGTGGGCAGCGCGTACTGCTTGGCGAGCTCGGCCAGCCGCTTCTCCTCGGCCGCCCGCTTCGCCTCGGCCGCGGCCTTCTCGGCCTCGGCCTCCGCCTTCTCCTTGGCGGCGGCGGCCTTGGCGGCGGCCTCCTGCTCGGCCTGGGCGGCGGCCTCGGCGGTCTGCTTCTCGGCGGCGGCGAGCGCGGCCGCGGCGGCCCTGCTGTCGGCCTGGCCCTGCTGCTGCTCGGCCTGCGCCATGATCCGGTTGCGCAGCACCTCGCCCGCGTCGGCGCTGTCCTGGCCCGCGTCGGAGGCCACGGCGACGGTGGCGAGCGCGGTGGTGGCGGCCGCCTCGGCGGGCCGGTCGTCGCCGGAGCCGTCCTGGAAGAGGGAGCCGACCGAGGGCAGGTCCGGCATGGAGATGGAGACCGGCGGCTTGCCGGTGTTGGCGCTGGCCATGCCGCCCGCGCCGACCGCGGCCATGACGCCGACGCCGAGGACGGTGGAGCTGCGCGCGAAGCCGCCGCGCTGCTTGGCGACCCGGTGCCGGCCGCGGACCGGGGCGACGGATTCCTCGGTGGGGTTCCACTCCTCCCACGGGCCCTCGTCGGCGCGGTAGGCGCCGTAGCCGAAGGTCTCGGGTTCGGACTCGCGCTGTGCCGGTATGGACGGGGCTTCGGGGCCAGGCCGGTTGGACGCCACGCGGGCGTACTCCTTTCCTTCCTCCGCCTACCGGGTTAGCTGACGGGTTCGGAGCAGGAAGGTCTCCTACGCGCGTATACCGGTCGTGGACTCGCGTGAGTGCACGGCGGTATCCGCGTGATTCACCCCAAGGTGGTGGTTCCCCGGTTCCCTCGCGGGATTCGGCGCGTGCGCACGGAGCCGCCTCTTGTGACGGCTGGGACGACCGCGCTGCGTTATCGAACGTTAATAGACCTGACAGTCACTTTCCAAGCCGGTCCCCTTGATCATTAACGTTTTCACCGGTGGAGTTATCAGCAACTATCCCGTCAGATCGGGCAATTTGACCGGCACTCAGACGCGGTCAGCAGTCACTCGCGATTTTGATGGTGTCTCAGTTGTTATGCGTGCGCGCTCACCCGGTCACCTTGCGTGACCCCTCTGGTGAGCCTCTCCGGTGGGCCCCTCGGAGAGCCCCCCGGAGAGGCCCGCCGAGGGGCCCACGGAAACCGATGTGCGAAGCATCCCGCACATGGCGTACACTGGAGTCACAACGACGCGGGGTGGAGCAGCTCGGTAGCTCGCTGGGCTCATAACCCAGAGGTCGCAGGTTCAAATCCTGTCCCCGCTACTGAAGGCCCAGGGCCCGGAATCCCAAGGATTCCGGGCCCTGGGTGTATCCGCACCCAGGGCGGTGCTCAGCCCGGCAGATGGGCGTTCGGCGCCTTCGCCAGCTCCTCCAGCTCCGGCAGTACGACGACCCGCGCCCCCGCCGCCCTCAGCACGCCCGTCCCGTCGGCCGCCTCGACGAACGTGTCCGGCTCCCGCCAGGCGGTGACCACCCGGCGCACCCCGGCCCGCAGGATCAGCTCGGCGCAGGGCGCCGGCCGGGACGCACGGCGGGCACACGGCTCCAGGCTGGAGTAGACCGTGGCGCCGGACAGCCGCGGGTCGGCCGGGTCGGTCTTCGCCAGCGCCGCCTCCTCCGCGTGCACCACCGGGTCGCCGCCCTCCCGCGAGTGGCCCCGGGCCAGTTCCGTGCCGTCGGCGGCGACCACGACCGCGCCCACGCTGAACGCCGTCCGGGAGGGCGGGCACAGGGCCGCCAGTTCGCAGGCGGTGCGCAGCCAGTGGCGGTCGGCGGCGACGGCGTCCGCACCGGAGCCGGGAGCCGTGGGCGCGTACCGCATGAGGACGACGTCCTCGATCCGTCGGGTCTCCAGCAGGCGCAGGCGTCCGCCCTGGTAGGGGCCCGGACCGAACAGCCGCGGGGCCGCCGGATCGCCGACGAACAGCGGGGCGAGGACCAGCTGGAGTTCGTCGGCCAGACCCTGCCGGAGCAGCTGGGTGTGGACCGTGCCGCCGCCCTCGGCCATCAGCCGCCGCACACCGCGCACGTCGTGCAGGTGCTCCAGCAGCGCCCGCCAGTCCACGACGGGGCCGAGCGGGACGACATCGGCGGTGTCCCCGAGGAGGCGCGTGGCCCGTACGGCGCCCTGGTCGGTGGTGTAGACGAGCTTGTCGCCGCCGGTGTGCCAGAAGCGCGCCGCCGGGTCGAGGTCGCCGGAGCCGGTGACGGTGACCTTCAGCGGGTACTCCGGGCGGCCCGCCGCGCGCCGGGCCGCGCGCCGCTCGGCCGAGTTGACCAGCAGGCGGGGGTTGTCGGCGCGGATCGTGCCGGCGCCGACCAGGAGCGCGTCGGCCGAGGCCCGTACCCCGTCGACCCGGTCGAAGTCGGCCGGGCCGGACAGCAGGAGCCGCTCGGGGCCGGTGTCGTCCAGGTAGCCGTCGAGGGAGACGGCGGCGGACAGCAGCACGTACGGCAGGGGCATCGGCGCTCTTTCCTGTGGGGCGGACGGACCGGGCTGGGCCGCGGGCGGCTTGGTTCAAGTTTTAAACAAACCTACACTGGCGGCATGACGACCCGCTGGCTCACGCCCGAGGAGCAGCGCGCCTGGCGCGCCTACATCGCCGCCGCCCGCCTCCTGGAGGACGCGGTCGACCGGCAGCTCCAGCAGGCGGGCGGCATGCCGCACCTGTTCTACTCGGTGCTGGCCGGCCTCTCCGACGCCCCCGGCCGGCGGCTGCGCATGACCGACCTCGCCGAGGCACTGAAGATCACCCGCAGCCGGCTGACGTACGTGGTGAACCGGCTGGAGCGGGACGGCCTGGTGCGCCGGGAGAACTGCGCCGACGACAAGCGGGCCTCGCTCGCGGTGCTGACGGACGAGGGGACGGCCGTTCTGGAGCGTACGGCGCCCGGTCACGTCGAGACGGTCCGCTCGCTGCTGTTCGACCGGCTCACCGAGGAGCAGGTGGGGCAGCTGGAGGAGATCTGCACGGGGATCGTGCGCGGGTTGCAGGGCGAGGGGGCCGGGGCGGGCGCGGGTGACGTCCCCTGGCGGCGCCGTTCGTCCTGCTCCTGACCCGCTTCTGCTCTGCTCCTGGCCCGCTCCTGGCCCGCTCCTGGCCTGCTCCTGGCCTGCTCCTGGCCTCGGGTCGATTGCTTCAACTTTTAAGCATACGGTAGGGTCCCCGCGTACCACTGCTTCAAATCTGAAGCACATGCTCCGGAGGGATCCGCATGCCCGACATCCCCACCGCCACCCCGCGCGCCCGCGTCCGGGTACCGCTGCGGTTCGCCGACGGCTACGGCGCCGACGCGGAACTCGTCACCTTCCACGGCCTCGCCGACGGCCGGGAGCACCTCGCCGCCGTCCTGGGCGACCCGGGCCCCGTCCCGCTGGTGCGGCTGCACTCCGAGTGCCTGACCGGGGACGTCTTCGGCTCGGCCCGCTGCGACTGCGGACCGCAGCTGCGCGAGGCGGTCGAGCGCATCGCCGACCGCGGCGGGATCCTGCTGTACCTCCGTCAGGAGGGCCGGGGCATCGGTCTCTACAACAAGCTCGACGCGTACGCCCTCCAGGACGAGGGGCTCGACACCTACGCGGCGAACGCCGCCCTCGGCCTGCCGGAGGACGCCCGCGACTACACGGCCGCCGCCCAGATGCTCGCCGCTCTCGGCGTCACGGAACTGGATCTGCTGTCCAACAACCCCGACAAGGCGGACCAGTTGCGGGCGCTGGGCATCACCGTCCGGGACCGCGTGCCCACCGGCGTCTTCACCACCGCCCACAACATCCACTACCTGCGCGCCAAGGCCCTCCAGACCCGGCACACCCTGCCGCTGGCCGAACTCACGGAGCTGACGGCGGGCTGACCGGCGGTCGGGCTCGGCCCGGCCGTCCGCCGGGGAGGCGGAGCGCGGCCGGTATCGCGAGGACGAGCAGTGCCGCCGCCACGGCGTAGGCGAGCCGGAAGCCGGCCGCGTCCGGGCCGGCCGCCCCGAGCAGCACGGACAGCAGGGCCGTACCGACCGACGCGGCCAGTTGGGCGTTGATGCTCAGCGCGGTGCTCGCCCCGGCCAGGCGGTCCGCGGGCAGATCACGGCTCGCGGTGGTCATCGCCGGCATCAGCGTCATCCCGGCGCCCACGCCCATCACCATGCCCGCGACGACGATCCGCCACGACGCGACCCCGGGCGTCCCGGTCTGCCAGGCCAGCAGGGCCATGCCGAGGGCGCCCACCGCGCTCCCCGCCGCGATCAGCGGGCGTGGGGCGACCCGGTCGACCCGCCGCGCCGCGATCTGCATCGTCGTACCGACCACGAGCCCGACCGGCGCGCCGAGCAGCCCGGCCGCCGTGGCGCTCAGGCCCCGCTCCTGCTGCCAGTACAGCGGGCCGAGCAGCATCGAGCCGAAGTAGCCGCAGGTGAACGGGGCGAGCGTGGCGACGCCGGCGGCGAAGGTACGGTCCCGCAGCAGCCGCAGGTCCAGCAGCGGCGCGCGGACGGTGAGCGCCCGGCGCACGAAGGCCGTGGCGAGCACCGCTCCGGCGAGCGTCGGCACCAGCGCGCCGGGGGCCGTGAAGTCCCCGCGCTCGCCGCCGTGCGAGAGGCCGTACAGGAGCAGGGCCAGTCCGGGGGAGAGCATCAGCAGTCCGGGCAGGTCCAGCCGGGGCCGGTCGGGGCCGGGAGCACGCGGAGCGTCCGTCGGCAGCAGGCGGGCCGCGAGGAACAGGGCCAGGGCGCCGACGGGCAGGTTGATCAGGAAGATCCAGTGCCAGGAGGCGGCGTCGACCAGCCATCCGCCGAGCACCGGGCCGGCGACCGGGCCGACCAGGATCGGCAGTCCCAGCCAGGCCATCGCGCGGCCGAGCCGGGCCCGGTCGGCGACCCGCATGCCCATCGCCATGCCGACCGGCTGGAGCAGTCCGCCGCCCAGCCCCTGCACCGCGCGGAACGCGATCAGGCTGGGCGCGTCCCAGGCGCAGGCGGCGAGCAGCGAGCCCAGCGTGAACAGGCCGAGCGCGAGCACGTAGGTCCGCTTGGCCCCGATCCGGGCCATCGCCCAGGCGGCGACCGGGATGACGGCGGCGAGCGCGAGCGTGTACGCGGTCGCGGTCCACTGGATGGTTTCCAGCGGGGCCCCGAAGGACTCCGAGAGGCGGCGCAGCGCCACGTTGACGATCGTCATGTCGAGCACGGACATGACGGTGCCGAGGACCACGACGATGACGACGCGGTAGAGGGCGGTGGCCGGCGCGGCGGGCGCCTCGGCGCGGGCCGGACCGGACTTCGCGGGGCGCACGGTACGCATCTCCGCCGCCCCTCAGGCCGCGTAGGGGTGCTCGGCGCGCGCGGCGCGCAACGCCCGGCCCCACCAGGCGAGCTGGCCCAGCATGCCCTTGGCGGCGCCCGCGCACACCTCGGCGTCGCGCGGGACGCCGTCCTCGCCGAGCCCGGACCAGGGACCGTGCAGGCTGACCGAGTCGCGCACGGTCACGGCGTGCAGTTCGGCGAAGACCAGCCGGAGCTGCTCGACCGCGCGCAGGCCGCCGCCGAGACCGCCGTACGACACGAAACCGACCGGCTTGGCCTGCCATTCGCGCAGGTGCCAGTCCAGGAGGTTCTTCAGGGCGGCCGGGAAGCTGTGGTTGTACTCGGGCGTGACGACCACGAACGCGTCGGCGGCGGCGAGCCTCGGCGAGACCTCGCGCAGTGCGGCGGCGGCCCCGGGGGCGGGTGTGCCGCCCCGGCCCGGCAGCACCAGCGGCAGGTCCACCTCGGCGAGGTCGATCACGTCGAAGGCGAGGTCCGGGCCGGCCTGGGCGGCGGTGGCGAGGAACCAGTCGGTGACCGCGCGGCCCTGACGTCCCTCCCGCACGCTGCCGACGATCACGGCGACGCGGAGCGGCGAGTCCTCGGCGGCGCGGGGCCCGGTGACGGAATCGGTGACGGACATGGCTGTTCCCCCTCTGAGCGGTGCGATGGCGGGCGACCGCGTCCGGCGAGCGCCCCGGCACAAAGTACAACGATCGTTGTATGAAATACAACGATCGTTGTACTCCGGATAGAGTTGGCTGGTCACAGGAGCCAGGGAGGCACGGATGGGCGAAACGAACGAGGCCCGGCGGGAGCGTGCGGAGGCCGAGGTGTCGCCGCGCAAGCTGCGCAAGCGGCAGGACATCGCGAGCGCCGCCTGCGCGGTCTTCGGCCGCGAGGGTTACACGCGCGCCTCGGTCGACGCGCTCGCCGCCGCGGCCGGAGTCTCCACGCGCACGCTCTACAACCACTTCCCCGGCGGCAAGGCCCAGCTCTTCCAGGCGGTCGTCACCTGGACGTCGAGCGAGGTCCGGGACGCCCAACTGGCCTGCCTGCGCGCCGCGCTGGACCCCGAGCGCCCGCCACGCCCCGAGGACCTCGAACGCGACCTGGTCTCACTGGCCCGCGGGCTCCTCCGGCTCCTGACCGACTACGCGTACCACTTCGCGCTGGTCCGGCACATCCACGCGGAGGCCGACCACGTGCCGCCCGAAGTCCTCACGGCCTGGCACGAGGCCGGACCGGCACCGGTCGGCCGGGCGCTCACCGAGGCGTTGGCCCGCCTGGAGGACGCCGGCCTGCTCGACCTCCACGACGACGCGAGGCTGGCGGCGGACCACTTCATGGCCCTGGTCTCCCACATGATCATCCAGTTCACCCACTACGGCGTACTGCCCCTGCCCCCCGCGGAACAGGACCGCCTGATCACGGGCGGGGTGTCGGCGTTCCTGCGGGCGTACCGGGCGGGGTGAACGCCTGCCCCCGGGCCGGCGGCAGATCGTGAGCACATGACAGGACCCCAGCTCGTTCACGCGCTGAGCTGGGGTCCGAACCGTAGGCCCTGTGGGACTCGAACCCACAACCAATGGATTAAAAGTCCACTGCTCTGCCAATTGAGCTAAGGGCCCGGGCGATGTTGCTTGTCCGAGCATAGCCGGACGGGACCGGGTCGCCGATCGGGTATCGGGGACACGGCCGCGTCGCGGGCCGGCGGGGCGGGTGTGATGGTCACTTTTCGGCCGGTGTGGGAGCGGACGGACGGGCCAGGAACCAATGGCGGGCCGACACCAGCCACCAGGCCGCGGCGAAGCCGAGGACGGCCAGGACGGCCACCGGGGCGTAGTTGAAGGTCCTCCAGGTGACCGGGGAGACCTGCGGCAGCATGAACAGCACCGTGATCGCCAGCACCCAGGTCACCGAGACCACCCCGACCACCCCGGACCAGCGGCCCAGGTGCCAGGGGCCGCGCTCGAACGCGGCGCCCTTGCGGACCCGCAGGAAGGTCGGGATGACGTAGGCGATGTACAGGCCGATGACCGCGATCGACGTCACCGCCGCGTAGGCCGTCGTGTTGATCAGGTAGGGCAGCCCGAGGGCCAGCGCGCCGAGCGCGGCCAGCCAGACCGCCGCCACGGGCGTGCGGGTACGCGGGCCGACCGTGCGCCAGACGCGGGAGAAGGGCAGCGCGCCGTCCCGGGAAAAGGCGTAGATCATACGGCTGTTGGCGGTGACGGAGGCCATGCCGCAGAACAGCTGGGCGCCGATCACCACCAGCAGGAGCAGCTTGCCCGCGGTGGCCCCGAGGGCGTCCAGCAGGATCTGGGCGGGCGGCGCGCCGGTGGGGGAGGCGAGTGCCGCGTCGTAGGACTGGATGGCGAAGGTGAAGCCGAGCAGGAGCACGAAGCCGGCGATCCAGGACGTCCAGATCGAGCGGACGATGCCCTTCGGGCCCGCCGTGGCGGCGTCCCGGGTCTCCTCGGTCATATGGGCGGAGGCGTCGTAGCCCGTGAAGGTGTACTGGGCCATCAGCAGCCCCAGCAGGACCACGTACGGGCCGCTGCCCCAGCCCGTCTCGTTGACGAAGTGCGCGAAGACGAAGGACGCCGGCTGGTGGTGGTCGGGGACGAGCGCCAGCGCCCCGGTGATCAGCGCGACCCCGAGGACGTGCCACCACACGCTCACGGCGTTCAGGAACGCCACGATCCGGACGCCGAAGGTGTTCAGCAGGCCGTGCAGGACGAGGATCGCCGCGAACAGCGCCACCGTGCGGCCCGGGGTCACCTCGAACCCGGTCTGGAGGTTCAGCCAGGCGCCCAGGAAGGAGGCCGCGCCGAAGTCGATGCCCGCGGTCACCGCCACCTGGCCCAGCACGTTGAACCAGCCCGTGAACCACGCCCAGGCCGCCGCCGACCGCGCGGGCGCCAGCCGGTGCGCCCAGAAGTACAGGCCCGCCGAGGTCGGGTACGCCGAGCAGATCTCGGCCATCGACAGGCCCACGAACAGCGTCATCAGGCCGACCGCGACCCAGCCCCAGGTGATCACCGCGGGGCCGCCCGTGGTCATGCCGAAGAGGTACAGGGTCAGACAGCCGGAGAGGACCGAGATGATCGTGAAGGAGACGGCGTAGTTCGAGAACGCCGACATCCGGCGGGCGAGGACCTGGGTGTAGCCGAGCTGGGCCAGCCGCTCCTCGTCCGACAAGCCGGGCGCCGCCCGCTGCCCGGTCACCCGCGCGTCGTCTGCCATGTACCCAGCGATTCCCCGCCCGCCGGTGTGATATGCGCCACTCGGCGCACATGCGGAAGGGCCCGTACGACCGGTGTCGTACGGGCCCTTCGCGTCAGCTCACTCGGCGTCAGCCGTTGCGCTTCCAGCGCGGCTTGTCCTCGCGGCGGCCGAAGGAGCCGCCGGTGCCGCGGTGGTCGTCACGACGGCCGTAGGGGCGGTCGTGGCCGCCGGAGCGGAAGCCCGGGCGGTCGTCACGGCGGTCGCGGTTGAACGGACGGTCGCTGCCCCGGTGCCCGCCACGGTCGTCACGGCGGAAGCCCGGGCGGTCGTCGCGGCGGAAGCCGCTCCGCTCGTCACGACGGTCGTCACGGCGCTCGAAGCCACGGCCGCCACGGTCGTCACGACGCTCGAAACCACGGTCCCGGTCGCGGTCGAAGGGACGGCGGTCGCCCCGGTCGCCCCGGTCGCCCCGGTCGTCACGGCGCTCGAAGCCACGGCCGCCACGGTCGTCACGACGCTCGAACCCGCGGCCACCGCGGTCGTCACGACGCTCGAAACCACGGCCGCCACGGTCGTCACGACGCTCGAAACCACGGCCACCGCGGTCGTCACGACGCTCGAAACCACGGTCGCGGTCCCGGTCGCGGTCGAACGAACGGCGGTCGCCACGGTCCTCACGGCGGTCGTCGCGACGGTCGTCACGGCGCTCGAAGCCGCGCCGCTCCCGGCGCTCGTACGGCGCCGCCGCCGGGCGCTCCTCGCGCTCGGTCTCGCGCTCCGCCGGCTCCTCGGCCACGGCGAGCTGCTCCGCCGCCGTCGCCTGGGCCTCGGCCACCGCGGTCTCCGGGTCCTCACCGCGCTCGCGGGCGACCCGGGCCACCAGCCGGTCGGCCTCCTCACGCAGCTCGGTCGCGCGGCGCTGGGCGCGCTCCAGCTGCTTGGTGAGCTGGGAGACCTCGCGCTCGGCCTGCTGGGCGGCGTTGGCGGCGGACTCGGCCTGGACCTCGGTCATCGAGCGGGCGCCGGTGATCTCGGCGACCTCCGGGTCGAAGGCGGCACCGCCCTGGATGATGTGGCGGGCCGCGTCGACGCCGGCGTCCTCCATGAGGCGGAAGATCTGGCGCCGCTGGTGCGGCAGGGAGAGCGAGACGACGGTGCCGGTACGGCCCGCGCGGGCGGTACGGCCGGCCCGGTGCAGGTAGTCCTTGTGGTCGCCGGCCGGGTCCACGTTCAGGACCAGGTCGATGCCGTCGACGTGGATGCCGCGGGCGGCGACGTCGGTGGCGACGAGCACGTTCACGTACCCGTCCTTGAAGTCCGCCAGGGTCCGGGTGCGGGCGCCCTGGGTCATGCCGCCGTGCAGCGCGTCGGCCTTCACCCCGGCGTCGCGCAGCTGCTCGGCGACGCGGTCGGCGCCCAGCTGGGTGCGGACGAAGATGATCGTGCGGCCCTTGCGGGAGGCGATCGCGGCGGTGACCGGCGCCTTGTCCTTGGGCTTCACGATGAGGATGTGGTGCGACATGGTCGTCACCGCGCCCTGGGCCGCGTCCACCTCGTGCAGGACGGGCTCGGTCAGGTAGCGGTCGACCAGGGTCTTGATCTCGTTCTCCATCGTGGCGGAGAAGAGCATGCGCTGGCCGCCGGCCGGGACCTGGTCGAGCAGCTCGGTGACCTCGGGCAGGAAGCCCAGGTCGGACATCTGGTCGGCCTCGTCCAGGACGGCGATCCGCACGTCCTCCAGGGAGCAGGCGCCGCGGTTGATGATGTCGCGCAGCCGGCCCGGGGTGGCGACCAGGATGTCCACGCCGCGCTCCAGGGCGTAGATCTGGTTGCCCATGGACGTGCCGCCGCAGACGACCTTCATCTTCAGGCCCAGGACGTCGCCGTAGGGCTGGAGGGCGTCGGCGACCTGCATGGCCAGCTCGCGGGTCGGGGTGAGGATGACGGCGCGGGGCCGCTTCTTCTCGGTACGGCCCTCGGCCAGCAGGGCCAGGGTCGGCAGACCGAAGGAGAGGGTCTTGCCGGAGCCGGTGCGGCCACGGCCGAGGATGTCCTTGCCGGCCAGGGCGTCCGGGATGGTCGCGGCCTGGATCGGGAAGGGGGTCGTCACGCCGTTCTGCGCGAGCTTGCGCACGATGCCCTCGGGGAGGCCGAGGTCGGCGAAGGTGGTCTGGGGGGTGGTGTCAGCGGCCTCGGGGGCCTCGGTGACCTCGTTCGTCACGTCGAGTTCGTTCTCGTTCTCGGACATGACGATCTGGTCGGTACTGGACACGGACATGCGAATGCGAAACCTTCCGGAGTCTCGTCGGCACGCGCCCGTCAACTCCGTGATTCGCTCACGACCGCCTCGATGCGGTCCGCCACGGCAAAGGAGAGTACGCGCCACACGGCGCGCTCTGCGATGGCGCCGGGCAAATGGGATCAAACGATCTACCACCATACGCACCCTCCCCCCTTCAAGGCAAACCGAGCGGCATAGACGCACGTCACAGTGGCCGACCGGGTCCGGCGGAGCGGAGGGCGTCACACCGCCACGCCCGCCGCGGGCGCCGGCTCCCGCTGGACCAGCTGCGGCCCGGCCTCCTCGTGCGCCGACGAGGACGGCTCGGCCGACGGCGGCTCCGTGGCGGGCGGCGGCTCCGTGGTGGCCGGCGGTACGGGCGGGGCGGAGCCGGCCGGGGGCGTGGGCGGAGCCTTGGTGGGCGCCGGGCCGCCGGGCGCCTCGGTCTCGTCCGGCTCCTCCGGCTCGCCGTGCCTCCCCGGCTCGCCCGGCTCGCCCGGCTTCTCCGGTGCGCCCGGGGTGCCGCCCCTGCCCGACGGGGTGGGCGACGCCGGGCCGGGCTCCCCCGGCCTCGCCCTGCCGCCGTGACCGTGTTCGCCGCCGCCGGTCCCGCCCGCGTCGACGGGTCCGCCCACGCCCTGTGCCGGGCCGCCGTCGGGCACCTCGCCGGCGGGCTGTCCCGCCGAGTGGGAGGGGCGGGCCCGGCCCGCGCCGTCGCCCACGTTCACACAGCCGGCGGCGGCGGTGACGGCCAGTGCCGTGGCGGCCAGACGGACGGGTACGGACAAGGGGCGCACGGCGGCCACCTCCGGGGGCGGGGGACGGAAGTCAACCTCCCCAACTCCCGCCGCCCGCAAGAGGACACGCGCACGCCCGGGGCGCACGGCGGCACCGGCCGCCCCACGTTCACCCGGGCGCCCCGCGCTCCCGCCGGCCGCACGGCGCGGCGCGCGGCTCAGCCGTACCCGAGAGCGTGCAGCCGGTCGTCGTCGATGCCGAAGTGGTGGGCGATCTCGTGCACCACCGTCACCTCGGTCTCCGCGATCACGTCCTCGCGGCTGGCACACATCCTGAGCGTCGGCCCGCGGTAGACGGTGATCCGGTCCGGCAGGACACCCGCGTACCACTCGCCGCGCTCGGTCAGCGGTGTCCCCTCGTAGAGCCCGAGCAGCTCGGGATCGTCGGCGGGCGGTTCGTCCTCCACGAACACCGCGACGTTGTCCATCAGCCGCGTCAGCTCCGGCGGGATCCGGTCCAGCGCCTCGGCGACCAGTTCCTCGAACTCCTCGCGCGTCATCTCCAGCACACGGCCATTGTCCGGGAACCCGGCCGCATATCCACCCCTTGACGTGGGAATACGGCACCAATAGCCCGCGTCCCCCTCGCAGCCCCGAGCAGCATGCCGAACCGGACCCCGCCCCGCCCCCGCCCGCTCCCCCGTCTCGAACTCGCCGCGCGTTCCCGCCCCTGGGCGCGCGCCCTCGGCATGGCCGCCGTCGTGCTGGCCGGTGCCTGGCTCGGCCTGCTCGTCGTCGGGGCGGTCCGGGTCCCCGTCGGCCCGGTGGACACCACGATGGCGCTGCGGCCCTCCCTCGGCGGCGGCACGAGGATCGACGTGTCCCCGCTGGGCTCGCTCTCCCTGGACAGCCATGCGGCCCCGGTCCGCCTGGACGTGGACGTCGACCGGCTGGACCCACCGCGCTCCCAGGCCCTCGTCGACCACCCGGAGCGGATCTCCGGGCTCCAGGACGAGATCGTCCGGGACGTCGAGCACGGCACCCGGGACCTGGCCGTACGCTCCTGCGTCGCCGTGGTCCTCGGGGCCACCGCCCTCGGCCTCGCCGTCTACCGCCGCCCGCGCCGGGCCCTGGCGGCCGGCGGGCTGGCCCTGGCGCTGCTGGCCGCCTCGGGCGCGTCGGCGTACGCCACCTGGAACCCGAAGTCGGTCCTGGAGCCGAGGTTCTCCGGGCTGCTCGCCTCGGCGCCGTCCGTGGTCGGCAACGCCCGCAGCATCGTCACGGAGTTCGACGTCTACCAGCACGAGCTGGCGCGCCTGGTGACGAACGTGACGAAGCTGTACGACGCCACGTCCACCCTCCCGGCCTACCGCCCGGATCCGACCACCATCCGGGTCCTGCACGTGTCGGACATCCATCTCAACCCGGCGAGCTGGAAGATCATCGGCTCGCTGGTGAAGCAGTACCAGGTGAACGTGATCGTGGACTCCGGGGACACGATGGATCACGGCACGGCGGCGGAGAACGGCTTCCTGGACCCGATCCGGGACCTGGGCGTGCCGTACGTGTGGGTGCGCGGCAACCACGACTCCCGGACCACCCAGCGCTATCTGGAGCGGATGCGGAACGTGCGCGTGCTGGACGAGGGCCGGGCCGTGACGGTGGGGGGCCTGCGGTTCGCGGGCACCGGGGATCCGCAGTTCACCCCCGACCGCTCCGCGGTGCCCGGTGGTGAGGCGGCCGAGCGGCTGGCGGGCGCCCGGCTGGCCAGCGCCCTGCGCGACCAGCAGGCGGCCGGGACCCCGGTGGACGTGGCGGTGGCGCACGAGCCGACGGCCGCCAAGGAGACCGACGGCCAGGTGCCGCTGGTGCTCTGCGGGCACCTGCACCACGAGGGGACCCAGATGCTGCCGTACGGCACCCGGCTGCGGCGGGAGGGCTCCACCGGCGGCAGCGGGCTGCGGGCGGTGGAGCGCGAGCACCCCGCACCGATCCAGGCATCGATCCTCTACTTCGACCGGGACAGCCGCCGGCTACAGGCATGGGACGCGATCGAACTCGGGGGACTGGGCCTGACGACGGCCGAGGTCAGCCGCCATCTGGTGGACGAGAACCAGCCCGGCGCCACCGCCCCCTCGAACTCCCCTTCCGCCACCCCTCCCAGCGCCTCTCCGTAAACCCGTTTTGGCGTTACCCCTCGCCATCCCATATGCTTCTCACGTCCCCGACGCGCTGAGAAGCGCCCAGGCGGGCCGATAGCCCTCATCGTCTAGCGGCCTAGGACGCCGCCCTTTCAAGGCGGTAGCACGGGTTCGAATCCCGTTGGGGGCACGCATTACCGTGTGCGACACTGTTGCATGCACGCTTGGTCCTGTGGAGCAGTTTGGAGTGCTCGCCACCCTGTCAAGGTGGAGGCCGCGGGTTCAAATCCCGTCAGGACCGCTGGTGTTTCACGTGAAACACCGTGGCTGGGTAGCTCAGTTGGTACGAGCGTCCGCCTGAAAAGCGGAAGGTCGCCGGTTCGACCCCGGCCCCAGCCACAGCCGCCCTGACCAGGGCAGAGCCCCTCTTCGTTCGCGGAGAGGGGCTCTTTCGTACCCGCCCTGCCCGCCATGCCCCCGGTACGCCCACGGAGCCGCCACGGTGAAGGCATTACCGAGCATCGATGCCACGCTGCCGCTCGACCGGTATCCCGAGCGGGTCTGGTACACCTCGTACGGTTCCAACACCCATCTGGACCGGCTCGCCGCCTACATCAAGGGCGGGCGTCCGCCCGAGGCCCGCAGGGAGTACCCGGGGTGCCGCGATCCCGCGATGCCGGCGCGGTCGATCCCGGTGGAGCTGACCGGTGCGCTGTACTTCGCCACCGAATCCGCCGTCTGGGGCGGCGGGCGCGCCTTCTACGACCCGGAGGCGGACGGGCGGGTACTGGCCAGGGCGCACCTGGTGACGAGCGGGCAGTTCGCCGACATCGCGGCACAGGAGATGTACCGGCCGCCGACCGGGGACCTGGACCTGGCGGAGGTCCTCACGCGCGGGCGCGCCGTCCTCGGCGAGGGACGCTACGAGACCCTCGTCTGCGCCGGTCAGGTGGACGGCCTGCCGGTGCTCACCTTCACCGCGCCCTGGGGGATGAACGACGTGCCGTGGGTCGCGCCCTCCGCCGCCTACGTCCGCTTCCTGGCCGCGGGCCTGCTCTCCGCCGGGGCGTGGGACACCGAGGCGGTCGCCTCCTACGTGGCCTCCTGCCCCGGCGCCGACGGCCACTGGTCGCCCGGGGCCGTGGCCGCGCTCCTGGACAGCGGCGCGGACGGGCAGCGGGCGCCCGGAGGACCCTGACCCGGGCCGGTCCCGCCCCGCCGTAACCGCCTTGGCACCGCGCCCGCCCGGCGCTACGTTCGGCCTCATCGCGCGAGGTGCGCGGCCACGGGGGGAGAGAACATGAGCCGGAACGAGGACAGAGCCGGGCGGGACACCGACCTGGAGAAGGTCCGGGCCCGGTACGGGCTGTTCGCGGTCGTCGTCAGCAATCTCGCGATCGCCGCGGTCGCGATCGTCGGCGTCTGGCAGCTCGACGGGGACAAGGGGGTGATCGTCGGCATCCTCACCGCCGCCTTCACCGCGGTGAGCAGCCTGACCACGGCCTACCTGGGCATCAAGGCAGTCTCCAACACCGCCAAGTCGATCGCGCTGGGCGACGGCGCGGCCCGCAGACACCCCGAGACCACCCCGGCGGCCCCGCCCGCTTCCTAAGCCCTGCCGCCCTCCTCCGCGACCGGCCCGACCGGGCGCCCGCCCGGGTGGCGGTGGCGCCAGATCAGGAAGACCGCACAGGAGACGGCAGCCCAGCCCGCCAGCACCAGGAACGGGAACGCGTGCTGGTGGCCCCGGAAGTACACGGCGGTGTGCTGGGCGTTCACCGAGGCGCCGGGCGGCAGCCAGCGGCCGATCGTGCCGAGCAGGGACGGCAGCAGCGGCCAGGAGACGGCCCCGCCGGACGACGGGTTGCCCAGCAGCACCATCAGGCCCCAGGTCGGCAGCATGGCCCACCGGCCGAACAGGGTGTTGAACATCGTGAACACCATGCCGGACGTGAACATCGTGAAGGCGAGGATGGCCCACGACTCGACGAACGGCAGCCGCACCGCGCCCAGCCACCAGTCGACCACCGCGGCGATGGTGAACCCGCCGAGCACCGAGTAGGCGACGGTGTAGGCGATCCGCTCCAGCGGGTTCAGCTCCCGCGCGTGCACGCTGAGCTGGATGGCGCCGACGAAGCCGATGATCACGGCGGCGAGGGTGATGTAGAAGATGGCCAGCCCGCGCGGGTCGCCCGGCTGCAACGGCTTGAGGTCACGGACCGCCACGGTGGTCCCGGTGGCCTTGCCGACCTGCTGCGCCGCCTGCCCGAGCACCTGGGCGACCGTCGCGCCGGACGCCCCGGACACGTCCAGGGTGACCGTCCGGCCGCCGGCGGGCACGTCCAGCACCGCGAACACCCGCTGCTCGTCCACGGCCCGTACCGCGTCGTCCCGGCTGTCGTACGGGCGCAGCCGCATCGAGGCGTCCAGCGCCTCCTCCATGCCGTCGATGAACCGCCGGGCGGCCGGGTCGCCGTAGTGGCCGGTGACCGCCGTCGGGATGCCGTGCGGGGTCGGGTTGGCCATGGCGTACGTGTACGAACCGGCGAAGAGGCCGGCCGCGGCGGCGAGGATGAGGACGAGGACCGTGGCGGGGAGGAAGGGGGACTCCCGGAAGGCCGCCCAGCGTCGCGAATCGGGCATACCGGTTACTTTGGCATCCCGTGGTGCGAGCTGCCTCCCGATGCCCCGGACCGCGCACCGCCCCCGGTCAAATCGTTCGCGTGTTTTTCGCCCCGGGTGAGATCCTGGATCGCGTATGTCTACGCATCCTGCCCCCGCCCTCGGCACCCTCGCCCCCCGTCTGACCGAGCTGTCGCTGCGCGACGCGCACCGGATCGGGCGGCGGCTGGAGGGCGCGCGCAAGATCCGCAAGCCGGAGGCGCGCGCCGCCGTGCTCACCGAGATCGAGACCGAGATCGACCGCGCCGCGCAGCGGATGGCCGAACGCCGCTCGCGTGTGCCAGCCGTCACCTACCCTGAGCAGTTGCCGGTCAGCCAGAAGAAGGACGCGATCGCGGACGCCATCCGCGACCACCAGGTCGTGATCGTGGCCGGTGAGACCGGTTCCGGCAAGACCACGCAGATCCCCAAGATCTGCATGGAGCTGGGCCGGGGTGTGCGCGGCATGATCGGGCACACCCAGCCGCGCCGGATCGCCGCCCGGACGGTCGCCGAGCGGGTCGCGGAGGAGCTGAGGACCCCGCTCGGCGAGGCCGTCGGCTGGAAGGTCCGCTTCACCGACCAGGTGAACCCGGACGCCACCTTCGTCAAGCTGATGACGGACGGCATCCTGCTCGCCGAGATCCAGACCGACCGCGAGCTGCGCGCCTACGACACGATCATCATCGACGAGGCCCACGAGCGGTCCCTCAACATCGACTTCCTGCTGGGCTACCTGGCCCAGCTGCTGCCCCGGCGCCCGGACCTGAAGGTCGTCATCACCTCGGCGACCATCGACCCCGAGCGCTTCTCCCGGCACTTCGGCGACGCCCCGATCATCGAGGTGAGCGGGCGGACGTACCCGGTGGAGGTGCGCTACCGGCCGCTGCTGGAGGAGGACTCCGAGGACGCCGACCGCGACCAGATCACCGCCATCACCGACGCCGTCGAAGAATTGATGGCCGAGGGACCGGGCGACATCCTGGTCTTCCTCTCCGGCGAGCGGGAGATCCGGGACACGGCGGACGCGCTGGAGAAGAAGAAGTACAGATTCACCGAGGTCCTGCCGCTGTACGCCCGGCTGTCCCACGCCGAGCAGCACCGCGTCTTCCAGCAGCACACCGGGCGCAGGATCGTTCTGGCCACCAACGTCGCCGAGACCTCCCTCACCGTCCCGGGCATCAAGTACGTCATCGACCCCGGCTTCGCCCGGATCAGCCGCTACAGCCACCGCACGAAGGTCCAGCGGCTGCCCATCGAGCCGGTCTCCCAGGCCAGCGCCAACCAGCGCAAGGGCCGCTGCGGCCGTACGTCCGACGGCATCTGCGTCCGGCTGTACTCCGAGGAGGACTTCCTCGCCCGCCCGGAGTTCACGGACGCCGAGATCCTGCGGACGAACCTCGCCTCCGTCATCCTCCAGATGACCGCGGCCGGCCTCGGCGACATCGAGAAGTTCCCCTTCATCGACCCGCCGGACCACCGCAACATCCGCGACGGCGTGCAGCTGCTCCAGGAGCTGGGCGCGCTCGACCCGGCCCAGAAGGACCCCCGCAAGCGGCTCACGGACACCGGCCGCAAGCTGGCCCAGCTGCCGGTCGACCCGCGGCTGGCCCGGATGGTCCTGGAGGCGGACAAGAACGGCTGCGTCCGCGAGGTCATGGTGATCGCCGCCGCGCTGTCCATCCAGGACCCGCGCGAGCGCCCGGCCGACAAGCAGGCCCAGGCCGACCAGCAGCACGCCCGCTTCAAGGACGAGACCAGCGACTTCCTCGCCTATCTGAACCTGTGGCGTTACATCCGCGAACAGCAGAAGGAGCGCGGCTCCAGCTCCTTCCGCCGGATGTGCAAGCAGGAGTACCTGAACTTCCTGCGCATCCGCGAATGGCAGGACATCTACACCCAGCTGCGCACGGTCGCCAAGCAGATGGGCATCCGCCTGAACGAGGAGGACGCTCCGGCCGACCGGGTCCACGTCTCCCTCCTGGCCGGCCTGCTGTCCCACATCGGGATGAAGGACGTCAAGGACGGCAACAAGAACGAGTACCTGGGAGCCCGCAACGCCAAGTTCGCGATCTTCCCGGGCTCGGCGCTGTTCCGGAAGCAGCCCAAGTTCGTGATGTCCGCCGAACTGGTGGAGACGTCCAGGCTCTGGGCCCGGGTCAACGCGAAGATCGAGCCCGAGTGGGTCGAACCCCTCGCCGGGCACCTGCTGAAGCGGACGTACAGTGAACCGCACTGGGAGAAGGACCAGGCGGCCGTGATGGCGTACGAGAAGGTCACGCTGTACGGCGTACCGATCGTCGCCCAGCGCAAGGTGAACTACGGCCGGATCGACCCCGAGGTCTCCCGCGAGCTGTTCATCCGCAACGCGCTGGTGGAGGGCGACTGGCGCACGCACCACAAGTTCTTCGCCGACAACCGCAAGCTGCTCAGCGAGGTGGAGGAGCTCGAACACCGCGCCCGGCGCCGGGACATCGTGGTCGACGACGACACCCTCTTCGACTTCTACGACCAGCGGGTGCCCGAACACGTCGTGTCCGGCGCGCACTTCGACTCCTGGTGGAAGCACAAGCGGCACGAGCAGCCCGACTTCCTGGACTTCGAGCGGGAGATGCTCATCCGGGAGTCCGCGGAGGCGGTCACCAAGGCCGACTACCCGGACACCTGGCGCCAGGGCAACCTGAAGTTCCGGGTGACCTACCAGTTCGAGCCGGGCGCGGACGCCGACGGCGTGACGGTGCACATCCCGCTCCAGGTGCTCAACCAGGTCACGGACGAGGGCTTCGACTGGCAGATCCCGGGCCTGCGCGAGGAGGTGGTGACGGAGCTGATCCGCTCGCTGCCCAAGCCGATCCGCCGCAACTACGTCCCGGCGCCGAACTACGCCAAGGCGTTCCTGGAGCGGGCGGTGCCCCTCCAGGAGCCGCTGACCGTCACCATGGCCCGCGAGCTGAAGCGGATGGTCGGCGTGCCCTTCGAGGCGGACGACTTCGACTGGTCGAAGCTCCCCGACCATCTGAGGATCACGTTCCGGATCGTCGACGAGCGGCGCCGCAAGCTGGCCGAGGACAAGGACCTCGAGGCGCTGAAGCTCCGGCTGAAGCCGAAGGCGCGCAAGGCCCTGTCCCAGGCCGCGGCGGCGACCGCGTCCCGTGAGGGCGGCGAGTCCCTGGAGCGCCGGGGCCTCACCGACTGGACGATCGGCACGCTCAACCGGGTCTTCGAGACGCGCCGGGCCGGGCAGCCGGTGCGGGCCTACCCGGCGCTGGTGGACGACGGCGACACGGTCTCGGTCCGGCTGTTCGACACCGAGGCCGAGCAGGCGGAGGCCATGTGGAAGGGCACCCGCCGGCTGATCCTGCGCAACATCCCGGTGAACCCGGCGAAGTTCGCGTCCGACAAGCTGACGAACCAGCAGAAGCTGGCCCTGTCCGCCAATCCGCACGGCTCGGTCCAGGCCGTGTTCGACGACTGCGCGATGGCGGCGGCGGACAAGCTGATCGCGGACTTCGGCGGCCCGGTGTGGGACGAGGAGTCGTACCGGAAGCTGTACGACAAGGTGCGCGCGGAGATCGTGGACACCACGGTGCGTACGGTCGCCCAGGTGCAGCAGGTGCTGGCCGCCTGGCAGGCCTGTGAACGGCGCCTGAAGGCCGTGAACAGCCCCGCGCTGCTCGCCAACCTGACCGACGTCCGCAAGCAGTTGGACGCCCTCGTGAAGCCCGGCTTCGTCACCTGGGCGGGCATACGGCGCCTGCCCGACCTGATGCGCTATCTGGTGGCCGCCGACCGGCGCCTGCAGCAGATGCCGACGAACGTGCAGCGGGACACCACGCGCATGGAGAAGGTGCACGAGATGCAGGACGAGTACGCCTGGCTGCTGGAACAGCTCCCCCAGGGCCGCCCGGTGCCGCAGCAGGTGCTGGACATCCGCTGGATGATCGAGGAGCTGCGGGTCAGCTACTTCGCCCACGCGCTGGGCACGGCGTACCCGGTCTCGGACAAGCGGATCGTGAAGGCGATCGACGCGGCGGTGCCGTAGCCGCCCCGGTACGGAGGGTGAGTTCGACCGGGGGCCTCACCCTCCTGTACAGTCCTTCTCGCAGCGCAACGCACGAACAAGCGCCGCGAGCAAGGTCCTGTGGAGCAGTTTGGAGTGCTCGCCACCCTGTCAAGGTGGAGGCCGCGGGTTCAAATCCCGTCAGGACCGCATAGTGAAGGGCCCCCGGAAGGGGGCCCTTTCGTTTGCGCCGTGTCGGCGTGCGGCCTTGACGGCCGCTGTTTCCGCCGGTACCCAGGGAGCAGGGCCCGTTCCTCCTGTGCGGCCCCTGGAGGTGGCGTATGGCGGCGTCGGTCAGGCACGAGACGCGAGCGCTCCTGAGAGCCCACCTGGCGGCCGCTTCGTCCTACCGGCACCTCACCCGCCACTGTCCCGTCTGTCACCACCTGCTGCGGCTGGCGATGGCCGCCGGCCCGCGGGGCCAGGAGGGCGACCGGGAGACCGCCGAGGGCGAGGGCCGCCGACGCGGATGACCCCGTCGGCCCCAACACCCGTACAGGCGTGGGGATCTGGAACCGGAGCTTCCCTTTAACCCATGCGGACCGCGAGCGGCAAGCACCCCACAGTGTGACGGGAGTCACCGCACGGCTTCGGGAAACAGGGGTACTTACCCCCTCCCTACAACGGGTCAATACAATATGTGCAATTGCACTCCGGCCCGGCCTCGCGCACAGGTGTTCCGACAGGCCTCCCCAGAGTCCGACAAGGACGCTCACAAGCGCCGCCCCCGCCCCCGGTCCGCACACAAAAAAGATCGCGCTGGACCCGGCGGAGTCCAGCGCGATCGACGACGCACCCTGTGCCGTATGCCTATGACGTTCTCATCGGCTTGGGCGTGGGGCCTGTTGGGGCAGGACCCGCGTCGTTTGGAGCTAGGGTTCCGGGCGCCCCGGACGGTTGGGGGACCGTCCGCCTTGCCCGGTTATGCGGTTGTTCAGGCCTCGCTGCGCTGCTGCGGGATGCCCGCCAGCAGCGCCCGGACCTCCGCCTCGCGGTAGCGGCGGTGTCCACCGAGCGTGCGGATGGACGTGAGCTTGCCGGCCTTCGCCCACCGCGTGACCGTCTTGGGGTCGACGCGGAACATGGTGGCGACCTCAGCGGGGGTCAGCAGCGGCTCGGCATCAGGGGTGCGAGCGGTCATGAGCGGCCTCCTCGGGAGAACCGAACCTTCTCGGTTCTTTCCTCTAAATTCTGCACCTTGACCCGCGTTGCCCGAAATGGCGGACGCGAGTCGAGTCGGTTATAGGACGAACGGCTTGTCCTCGGCACTACAACTACACCATCTGTCCAGCCGCGTCGGCCAAACCGATGGAATTGCCCTCCCAGGTGTTCATCAGCGACGGAAGCCGATGGACCATGCCATAGCGGACAGTTACTCCACTGTGACGATCAGTCACAGTGGCGTTCAGGAGTCACCGGACCCCCCAAAGCGTGCAATGCTGAGATTCCGGCCATAGTGGAGCATAGTTGGACGGACGGAGCCCTCCCCGGACTCCTTGTCCTATTTTGGCACGAGGGGTGGCATCCAGGGCAAGGGCCTCGTAAGTGCGGTCCATCACCCTTGGGACAAAAGTCCAGATCGTGTCCAACGTCCCGTCAGGTGGTCAAGCGAGGTAGAACGTACGTCTTCCGGCGCCTGTTTGACTGTGACGCACGCCACTCAGTTCGCGGAACGCCGGTCCCGGACCGCCCGCCAGCGCTCCACCAGCCGCCCGTACGCCTCCCCGGCGGCCACCCCGTCACCCCGGCGCAGCGCCTCGATGCCCGCCGCCACGTCCGCCGCCGAGTGGTCGCCCTCCAGCTCGCCCGCCGGCAGCACGTGCACCAGCCCGCCGTAGTCCAGCTCCACCAGCGAGCGCGGGTGGAACTCCTCCAGCCAGCGGCCGACGTCCGTCACGCCGTCGATCAGCGGCCCCTCCTCCACGGTGTCCCGCAGGGTGCGCAGCGCCCGTGCCACCCGGCGCCGGGCCTGCACCATCGGGGTGCGGTAGCGCAGCACCGGGGGCACGTCGGCGGTCCCCTTGTCGTACCGCCGCTCCTCGTCCGAGACCAGCACGAACCAGTTCAGCGGCACCTGCCAGGTCGCCGTGCGGATCCACGGGCGGGCGTCGGGGTTGCGGGCGAGCCAGCGCTCGTAGTCCTGGGCCGCCTGCCGGCGCACCACCGGCGGCAGCACCGCGTCCAGCACCGGCGGGGGCAGTTCCTCCGCGAGGCCGTCCAGGGCCTGCCAGCCGCGCAGCCGGGTCCGCCAGGGGCACACGCAGACGATCCCGTCGACCTCCAGCACGAAGGCGTCGCCGCTCTCGTGCACCGGCACCGCGATCGGCGGGGTGGCCACCAAGTCGGCCAGGGAACGCCGCAGTTCGTCCTGGTAGGACGGACGGTCGGGGCGGCGGGCGTAGCGCGCCCAGTGGCCGCGCTCCGGCTCCGCGAAGGCGCCCAGCGGCTCGTACACACGCAGGTACGCGGCATAGGGGACGACCACGGAGGACACCTTGGGCACGCCTGCTCCCTCCCCATCGGGCCCGGCTCGAAACCACTGCGAATCGTGCCACGGACATGCGTGCGCGGCGGGCCCCGGGGAGTGATCCTGAACACTGAGCGGATGGTGACGGGGTCGAGGCTCTACGCTCATGCCACGGCTCCCCGCCACCCGTACGGGGACCGACCCCACTCGCCGCTAGTACACAGGAGTCACCACAGTGACCGACGTAACCGGCGCGCCTGCCGATGTCCTGCACACCCTGTTCCACTCCGACCAGGGCGGCCATGAGCAGGTCGTGCTCTGCCAGGACCGCGCCAGCGGCCTCAAGGCCGTGATCGCCATCCACTCCACCGCCCTGGGCCCCGCCCTCGGCGGCACGCGCTTCTACCCGTACGCGACCGAGGCCGAGGCCGTCGCTGACGCCCTGAACCTCGCGCGCGGGATGTCGTACAAGAACGCCATGGCCGGGCTGGACCACGGCGGCGGCAAGGCCGTGATCATCGGCGACCCGGAGCGCGACAAGACCGAGGACCTGCTGCTCGCCTACGGGCGCATGGTCGCCTCCCTCGGCGGGCGCTACGTCACCGCCTGCGACGTCGGCACCTACGTCGCGGACATGGACGTCGTGGCCCGCGAGTGCCGCTGGACCACCGGCCGCTCCCCCGAGAACGGCGGGGCCGGCGACTCCTCGGTGCTCACCGCCTTCGGTGTCTACCAGGGCATGCGCGCCTCCGCCCAGCACCTGTGGGGCGACCCCTCGCTGCGCGGCCGCACGGTCGGCATCGCCGGCGTCGGCAAGGTCGGCCACCACCTGGTGCGGCACCTGCGCGACGAGGGCGCCGAGGTCGTGATCACCGACGTGCGCGCCGACGCCGTCCGGCGCATCCTCGACCAGCACCCCGAGGGCGTGCGGGCCGTCGCCGACACCGAGGCGCTGATCCGGGTCGAGGGCCTCGACATCTACGCGCCCTGCGCGCTCGGCGGCGCGCTGAACGACCTGACCGTGCCGGTGCTCACCGCGAAGGTGGTGTGCGGCGCGGCCAACAACCAGCTCGCCCACCCGGGCGTGGAGAAGGACCTCGCCGACCGCGGGATCCTCTACGCGCCGGACTACGTGGTGAACGCCGGCGGGGTCATCCAGGTGGCCGACGAGCTGCACGGGTTCGACTTCGACCGGTGCAAGGCGAAGGCGTCGAAGATCTTCGACACCACGCTGGCCATATTCGCACGTGCGAAGGAAGACGGGATTCCGCCGGCCGCCGCGGCCGACCGGATCGCCGAGCAGCGGATGGCCGACGCCCGCGCGGGCCGCACCGCGCGCTAGTGGTTTCGTACACATGAGCGGTACCCGTCGGCGGGAACTTCGAGAGAACTCTCACTTCCCCCGGCGGGTCGTTCCCCGATAAGTGGTTAAAATCGCCACTGACCAGCGAGGACGGGGCGCCTCGAAGGTCCTGGGCACACGCGCGTGCTGCGGGCGACGTACCGTATGGGCGCGGGCTCAGGTACCGTGGAAGCCCTACGGACCGGCCTCTCCACGGAGAGTCCGTTCCAGATCATGAACGCGTGTCAGACTCTGGGGCCGTCGAGCCCCGTCGTTGAGGGGGTCGAGCCATGGGGCGCGGCCGGGCCAAGGCCAAGCAGACGAAGGTCGCCCGCCAGCTGAAGTACAACAGCGGTGGGACGGACCTCTCACGCCTGGCCGAGGAGCTGGGCGCATCGACGTCGAACCAGTCGCCGAACGGCGACCGTTTCGAGGACGATGAGCACGACGACGACCTGTATGCACGGTACGCCGACCTCTATGAGGACGACGACGAGGAGGACGAAGGTCCTCAGCAGCACCGTCGCGGCGCGTAACACTTGCAGCGGGCTTCACCGCACTTTCCCGGTCCGGGGCCGTAGCACCGGACCGGGTTTTGTGCTGCCGTCGCGGGGCCGGGGCCCCGCGTCCCGGCCTTACGCGTAGTCGCCGACCAGTTCGGCGCCCGTGGTCTTCTCGCCGCGCTCGGTGATCTCGCCGGCCACCCAGGCGTCGACACCTCGGTCGGCCAGGGTCGCGAGGGCCACCTCGGCCGACTCCCGCGGGACGACCGCCATCATGCCGACGCCCATGTTGAGGGTCTTCTCCAGCTCCAGGCGCTCGACGCCGCCGGTCTTCCCGACCAGGTCGAAGATCGCGCCCGGGGTCCAGGTGGAGCGGTCGACCACCGCGTGCAGGCCGTCCGGGATCACCCGGGCCAGGTTCGCCGCGAGCCCGCCGCCGGTGATGTGGCTGAAGGCGTGCACCTCGGCGGTGCGGGTGAGGGCCAGGCAGTCCAGCGAGTAGATCTTCGTCGGCTCCAGGAGCTCCTCGCCGAGGCTGCGGCCCAGCTCCGCGATCTCCGCCTCCAGGGACAGCCCGGCGCGGTCCAGCAGGACGTGGCGGACCAGGGAGTACCCGTTCGAGTGAAGCCCGGAGGACGCCATGGCGATCACCGTGTCACCCGTGCGGATGCGATCGGCGCCCAGCAGGCGGTCGGCCTCCACGACGCCCGTACCGGCCCCGGCGACGTCGAAGTCGTCCTCGCCCAGCAGGCCCGGGTGTTCGGCCGTCTCACCGCCGACCAGGGCGCAGCCGGCCAGCACGCAGCCCTCCGCGATGCCCTTGACGATGGCCGCGACCCGCTCGGGGTGGACCTTGCCGACGCAGATGTAGTCGGTCATGAACAGCGGCTCGGCGCCGCACACCACGATGTCGTCCATGACCATGGCGACCAGGTCGTGGCCGATGGTGTCGTAGACGCCCATGCGGCGGGCGATGTCGACCTTCGTGCCGACGCCGTCCGTGGCGGAGGCCAGCAGGGGGCGTTCGTAGCGCTTGAGGGCGGAGGCGTCGAAGAGCCCGGCGAAGCCGCCGAGGCCGCCCAGCACCTCGGGGCGCTGCGTCTTCTTCACCCATTCCTTCATGAGCTCGACGGCGCGGTCGCCCGCCTCGATGTCGACGCCCGCCGCTGCGTAGCTGGCACCAGTTGTCTCAGACATGGCTGTGAGAGCTTTCGTGTCGTACTGCGGGGGGTGTTACGGGCGGCGGATCGCGTCGGCCGCGGCCGTGGCGGCGGGACCGGCGGCCAGCTCGGTCTCCAGCAGCTGCTTGCCGAGCAGCTCGGGGTCCGGCAGCTCCATCGGGTACTCGCCGTCGAAGCAGGCGCGGCAGAGGTTCGGCTTGGCGATCGTGGTCGCCTCGATCATGCCGTCGAGGGAGATGTAGGCGAGGGAGTCGGCGCCGAGGCTGGTGCCGATCTCCTCGATGCTCATGCCGTTGGCGATCAGCTCCGCGCGGGTGGCGAAGTCGATGCCGAAGAAGCAGGGCCACTTCACGGGCGGCGAGGAGATCCGGATGTGCACCTCGGCGGCGCCCGCCTCGCGGAGCATGCGGACCAGGGCGCGCTGGGTGTTGCCGCGCACGATCGAGTCGTCGACGACGACCAGGCGCTTGCCCTTGATGACTTCCTTCAGCGGGTTCAGCTTCAGCCGGATGCCCAGCTGGCGGATGGTCTGCGAGGGCTGGATGAAGGTCCGGCCGACGTAGGCGTTCTTGACCAGGCCGGCGCCGAAGGGGATGCCGGACGCCTCCGCGTAGCCGATGGCGGCCGGGGTTCCGGACTCCGGGGTCGCTATGACCAGGTCGGCCTCGACCGGGGATTCCTTGGCCAGCCGGCGGCCCATCTCCACCCGGGAGAGGTACACGTTGCGGCCGGCGATGTCGGTGTCCGGGCGGGCCAGGTACACGTACTCGAAGACACAGCCCTTGGGCTTCGCATCCGCGAATCGCGAGCTGCGCAGGCCGTTCTCGTCGATGGCGACGAACTCGCCCGGCTCGATCTCGCGCACGAAGCTGGCGCCGGTGATGTCCAGGGCGGCGGACTCGGAGGCGACCACCCAGCCGCGCTCCAGGCGGCCGAGGACCAGCGGGCGGATGCCCTGCGGGTCACGGGCGGCGTAGAGGGTGTGCTCGTCCATGAAGACGAGCGAGAAGGCACCGCGCGCCTTCGGGAGCACCGCGTGCGCGGCCTCCTCGACGGTGAGCGGCTTGCCGTCCTCGTCGACCTGGGCGGCCAGCAGGGCCGTCAGCAGGTCGGTGTCGTTGGTGGCCGCGACCCGGGTGGAGCGGCTGTTGTTGTCGTTGGGCAGGGCGGCGACCATCTCGGCGAGCTGCGCCGTGTTGACCAGGTTGCCGTTGTGGCCGAGCGCGATGGAGCCGTGCGCGGTGGCCCGGAACGTCGGCTGGGCGTTCTCCCACACGGAGGCACCGGTGGTCGAGTAGCGGGCGTGTCCGACCGCGATGTGACCCTGGAGCGAACCGAGCGAGGTTTCGTCGAAGACCTGGGAGACCAGGCCCATGTCCTTGAAGACGAGGATCTGGGAGCCGTTGCTGACCGCGATTCCCGCGGATTCCTGACCCCGGTGCTGGAGGGCGTAGAGCCCGAAGTACGTGAGCTTTGCGACCTCTTCACCCGGAGCCCAGACGCCGAAGACGCCGCAAGCGTCCTGGGGGCCCTTTTCGCCGGGAAGCAGATCGTGATTGAGTCGACCGTCACCACGTGGCACGCCACCGAGTGTAGGCGAGGTCGTCCACTGGTCCGAATTGGGGATACGTGCCCTCGACCGGCCCGGCCACCTCGATCATGTTGGTGCTTTTCGCGTTTCCGCAGGTCACTCGGTATGCGCTGGCGAGTCGGCGGAACCCGGGCCCGGCCACTGTCCGGCGATAACGAACGATTCGCCGCCGCGATGAGTGAGGTGTCGCACATCATTCGGGAGTGCCGCGGGTGAGGTGCACGCGGTCCCCGTGACCGGTGGTGAGGGTGAGCCTGCCGCGTTCGGCCGCGCCGGTGAGCGTCTGGCCGTCCAGCGCCTTGGCGAGCGCCCGCTCGAAGCTCATCCGGCCGGGGTCGCAGGCCATCTTGGTGGTGCGCAGCGCCCCGAAGGTGATCCGGTCCCCGTCCACACCGACGCGGGCGCTGAACCGGTTGCAGCCGAGGTTCCCGGCCGCGCTGCCGTCGGTGCCGATGCGCAGGTGCGGGGAGGCGGCGGCGGGGGCGGCGAGGTCCTCATCGCCGACGGTGACCCGTTCGACCCGCCAGTCCACCCCGGTCACCGGTTCGCTCGCGCCCATGGCACCACTGTCCGCCTTCCCGGCAGCACAGGCCACCACCAGGGGGATCGCCGCCGCGCCGAGCCACTGCTTGTGCCGTTTCATACGGTTTCGACGCACCCGGCGGGCCGCCGGTTCCGCTACCCGAGCAGCGGCAGCAGCCCGCCGAGGTCGGCCCGCTCCCCGCTGGCGCTGACCTGCGCACCGGCCACGGCGTCCGCCCAGGTCAGACGGCCGGTGGCGAGCCGGATCCAGGTCAGCGGGTCGGTCTCCACGACGTTGGGCGGGGTGCCGCGGGTGTGCCGGGGCCCTTCCACGCACTGCACGACGGCGTACGGCGGCACGCGCACCTCGGTGGAGCCGCCGGGCGCCTTGACGGCCAGCGCGTCGGCGAGCAGCCGGGTGGCGGCGGCCAGGGCCTGCCGGTCGTAGGGCACGGCGAGGCCCGGGACGGAGGCGTTCAGGTCGTCGGTGTGGGCGACGAGTTCGACGGTACGGGTGACGAGGTAGTCGTCCAGCGGCATGGCGCCCGCGCTGGTCTCCAGCAGCCGGCCGGCGGGGTGCTCGGCCAACAGGGCACGCAGGCCGTCCTCGGTCTCGGCGAGGAAGCCGTCGAGGTCCTGGCGCTCCGCGGCGAGCCGGCGCGTGAAGTCGTCGATGGCGGCCGAGTTGGCGGCCGTGGCGAAGGTCCAGTCGACCACCTGCACGTCCTGCTTCGGCGGCGCCGGCCGGGCGGCGGCCCGCAGCACGGCGGTGACGGCCATGCCGATGTGCGCGACCAGCTCCCGCACGGTCCACTCCCCGAGCCGCGTGGGCAGCCCGAGCCGCTCCTCGTCCATCCCGCGCACGGCCTCCCGCACATGCCCGAGCTGAGCGAACACGGCGGCCCGGGTCTTGGCGGGGTCGTAACTACGCGGACGCTTCTTGGCTGTTGGCATGAGCCGAGCCTATGCGGACCCACGCCCTTGGATCGCCCACACGAGTGATCGACGGACAAACCTGCCGCTACGGCGCCGGGGCGCGACGACACTGGCCCGTGTCTCAGATGTCAGTGCAGGAGTTCGAGGCGATCGCCTCAGCCGCTCCCGAGACCGTCACGTTGGAGTTCCTCACCGGACGGATCGGAGTCAAGAAGGTGCCCGGACCGATGGGGATCGAGCTGGACACGGAGATCCTCGAGGACTACGTGCGCTGACCCGGAGCGTCCGGCTCGGACATACCGTCCGGGCCGGACCCTCACGACGTACGGCCGCTCACGCCAGCAGCGCCGGGATCGTCCCCTCGTGGGCCTCGCGGAGTTCGTCCAGGGTGAGGGAGAACTCGCCCTGGAGCTCCACCGTGTCTCCGTCCACCACGCCGATACGGGTGGCCGGCAGGCCGCGTGCGCCGCACATGTCGGTGAAGCGGATCTCCTCCGAGCGCGGGACGGCGACGATGGCGCGGCCGGCCGACTCCGAGAGGAGGAAGGTGAAGGCGTCCAGGCCGTCGGGGACGACCAGGCGGGCGCCGATGCCGCCGAGCAGCGCGGACTCCACGACCGCCTGGATCAGACCGCCGTCCGACAGGTCGTGCGCGGAGTCGATCATGCCGTCACGGGAGGCGGAGATCAGGATCTCGGCCAGCAGCCGCTCCCGCTCCAGGTCCACCGCCGGGGGCAGGCCGCCGAGGTGGTCGTGGACCACCTGGGACCAGGCCGAGCCGCCGAACTCCTCGCGGGTGTCGCCGAGGAGGTAGATCAGCTGGCCCTCCTCCTGGAAGGCGACCGGGGTGCGGCGGGCCACGTCGTCGATCACGCCGAGGACGGCCACGACCGGGGTCGGGTGGATCGCCGCCTCGCCCGTCTGGTTGTAGAGCGAGACGTTGCCGCCGGTCACGGGCGTACCGAGCTGTTGGCAGCCGTCGGCGAGGCCGCGTACCGCCTCCGCGAACTGCCACATCACCGCCGGGTCCTCGGGCGAGCCGAAGTTCAGACAGTCGGAGACGGCCAGCGGCTTGGCGCCCGTGGTGGCCACGTTCCGGTAGGCCTCGGCGAGGGCCAGCTGCGCGCCCGTGTACGGGTCGAGCTTGGCGTACCGGCCGTTGCCGTCCGTCGCGATGGCGACGCCGAGACCGGTCTCCTCGTCGACGCGGATCATGCCGGAGTCCTCCGGCTGCGCCAGCACGGTGTTGCCCTGCACGAAGTGGTCGTACTGCTGCGTGACCCACTTCTTCGACGCCTGGTTCGGCGACGCCACCAGCTTCAGGACCTGGTCCTTCAGCTCCTCGCCCGTCTCCGGGCGGGGCAGCTTGTTCGCGTCGTCCGCCTGGAGGGCGTCCTGCCAGTCGGGACGGGCGTACGGGCGCTCGTAGACCGGGCCGTCGTGCGCGACCGTGCGCGGGTCGACGTCCACGATCTTCTCGCCGTGCCAGAAGATCTCCAGCCGGTCGCCGTCGGTCACCTCACCGATGACGGTGGCGATGACGTCCCACTTCGCGCAGATCTCCAGGAAGCGGTCGACCTTGTCCGGCTCCACGACCGCGCACATGCGTTCCTGCGACTCGCTCATGAGGATCTCCTCAGGAGACAGCGTCGAGTCGCGCAGCGGCACGTCGTCCAGCGTCACGCGCATGCCGCCGGAGCCGTTGGACGCCAGCTCGCTCGTCGCGCAGGACAGGCCCGCCGCGCCGAGGTCCTGGATGCCGACGACCAGCTTCTCCTGGAACGCCTCCAGGGTGCACTCGATGAGGAGCTTCTCCTGGAAGGGGTCGCCGACCTGGACGGCGGGCCGCTTGGAAGGCTTGGCGTCGTCGAAGGTCTCGCTCGCCAGGATCGACGCGCCGCCGATGCCGTCGCCGCCGGTCCGGGCGCCGTAGAGGATGACCTTGTTGCCGGCGCCGGAGGCCTTGGCGAGGTGGATGTCCTCGTGCCGCATCACACCGATGGCACCGGCGTTGACCAGCGGGTTGCCCTGGTAGCAGGCGTCGAAGACGACCTCGCCGCCGATGTTGGGCAGGCCCAGGCAGTTGCCGTAGCCGCCGATGCCCGCGACCACGCCCGGCAGGACGCGCTTGGTGTCGGGGTGGTCGGCGGCGCCGAAGCGCAGCGGGTCCACGACCGCGACCGGGCGGGCGCCCATCGCGATGATGTCGCGGACGATGCCGCCGACACCGGTGGCCGCGCCCTGGTAGGGCTCGACGTACGACGGGTGGTTGTGCGACTCGACCTTGAAGGTCACGGCGTAACCCTGGCCGACGTCGACCACGCCCGCGTTCTCGCCGATGCCGACGAGCAGCGCGTCGGACCGCGGCGCCTTCTCGCCGAACTGGCGCAGGTGGACCTTGGAGGACTTGTACGAGCAGTGCTCGGACCACATGACCGAGTACATGGCGAGTTCGGCGCCGGTCGGGCGGCGGCCGAGGATCTCCACCACCCGCTCGTACTCGTCCTTCTTCAGGCCGAGTTCGGCCCAGGGCAACTCGACGTCGGGGGTCGCGGCCGCGTGCTCGACCGTGTCCAGAGGCGTCCGGCTCATGCGTTGACCAGCTTCTTGAGGATCGAGGTGAAGAACGGGAGCCCGTCGGTACGGCCGGTACCGATCAGCGGCTCGACGGCGTGCTCGGGGTGCGGCATGAGGCCGACGACGTTGCCCGCCTCGTTGGTGATGCCCGCGATGTCCCGGAGGCTGCCGTTCGGGTTGAAGTCGAGATACCGGAAGACGACGCGGCCCTCCGCCTCCAGCTTGTCGAGCGTGTACTCGTCGGCGACGTACCGGCCGTCCATGTTCTTCAGCGGGATGTGGATCTCCTGCCCGGCGCGGTAGTCGCCGGTCCAGGCCGTCTCCGCGTTCTCCACCCGCAGCTTCTGGTCGCGGCAGATGAAGTGGAGGTGGTCGTTGCCGAGCATCGCGCCCGGGAGGAGGTGGGCCTCGGTGAGGACCTGGAAGCCGTTGCAGATGCCGAGGACCGGCAGCCCGGCCTTCGCCTGCTCGATCACGGTGTCCATCACCGGCGAGAACCGGGAGATGGCCCCGGCCCGCAGATAGTCGCCGTAGGAGAAGCCGCCGGGCAGGACCACGGCGTCGACCTGCTTGAGGTCCTTGTCCTTGTGCCACAGGGCGACCGGCTCGGCGCCCGCGAGGCGGATCGCGCGCTGGGTGTCCCGGTCGTCCAGGCTGCCCGGGAAAGTGACGACGCCAATACGAGCGGTCACTTGGCCGCCTCCGCGACTTCGTCGACGCGGACCGTGAAGTCCTCGATCACGGTGTTGGCGAGGAAGGATTCCGCGAGATCGCGGATGCGGGCGAGGGCGGCCTCGTCGACCGGCCCGTCAACTTCCAGTTCGAAACGCTTTCCCTGACGTACGTCCGAGATCCCTTCGAATCCCAGGCGGGGCAGCGCACGCTGGACCGCCTGGCCCTGGGGGTCGAGGATCTCCGGCTTGAGCATGACGTCGACTACGACGCGTGCCACTGGCACTCCCGGTGTGTGGTGCTGAGCAGGTTCCTTCAGACTACCCGCACAAAATTTCTACGCGGGTAGAGTTGGAGGAAAGTACGTGAGGCGCATCACGATCGGGTGTCGAAGCCGTGCCCCCGCGAAAAGTTCTGGGAAAGTTCCACAGTCCGCCCGACCGCCCCTATTGCGCCCGGACACGCGGACGGATTTAGTCGGGCTTCACATTTCATTGCCGGGCACTGTACAAATGAATTGGCAATAGCCGATACTCGGCACGTCATCGGCGCTGAGCTGTAACGACGTGCCGCACGAAGGGACCGATATTCGTGGCGCAAAAGGTCGTGGTCACGCTCTTTGACGACATCGACGGCTCGGAAGCGGCGGAAACGATCGCCTTCGGACTCGACGGCAAGTCGTACGAGATCGACCTGAACGAAACCAACGCCAAGAAACTGCGCAAGGCGCTCGCGCCCTACGTCGAGGCCGGCCGCAAGCGGTCGCGGTCCGGCAAGGCGTACAAGCAGACGGAGGTCGCCCCCGACCCGGCGGCCGTCCGCGCCTGGGCCCAGGCCAACAAGATGGACGTCCCGGCCCGGGGACGCATCCCGAAGAAGGTCTACGAGGCGTTCACCGCCGCGCAGTGAGCCCGCGAAGGGGCGGCTCCCAGGGTCCGTCAGCGGGCCCTGGGAGCCGTGCACTTGGGACATTCGGGACCGGGCGGGAGCCGACTTGCGCTACCCCCCCGATGATCGGCTAATGTCTGGGACACGCCGAGGGGCGAGGCCGACAGGCCGGATCCCGAGGACACGCGGGTGTAGTTCAGTAGCAGAACATCCCCCTTCCAGGGGGAAGGCGCAGTGTGCAATTCCTGTCACCCGCTCCGCACCGCCGACACGACCACTGCCGTGGATCAGGTAGGCTGGTGCTCGCACCGCTCGGTGAGAGCCGATCGGGAGCACTGCGGACGTAGCTCAGTTGGTAGAGCGCAACCTTGCCAAGGTTGAGGTCGCGAGTTCGAGCCTCGTCGTCCGCTCGGGAATGAGACCCCGGTCCACCGGACCGGGGTCTTTTCGTGCTCCGGTTCGGTGCTGACATTTGTCATGTGCCGGGATGACATCGCGCACTGCCGGACGGCACGCGCCACCGGGACGCTGGTGTCATGGACATCGACGGACACGAGCACGTGATCGAGGTCACCGACCTCAGACGCGTCTACGGGGGCGGGTTCGAAGCCGTGCGCGGAATCAGCTTCTCCGTGGCCCGCGGGGAGATCTTCGCCCTGCTGGGCACCAACGGCGCCGGGAAGACCTCGACGGTCGAACTGCTGGAGGGGCTGGCCGCACCGGCCGGCGGCCGGATCCGGGTGCTCGGCCACGACCCCCACCGCGAGCTGGCCGCCGTACGGCCCCGCACCGGCGTGATGCTCCAGGAGGGCGGCTTCCCCGCCGAGCTGATCGTCGCGGAGACCGCCCGGATGTGGGCCGGCTGCACCACCGGGGCCCGGCCCGAGGCCGAGGTGCTGGAACGGGTGGGGCTCGCGGACAAGCACGGCGTACGGGTCAAGCAGCTGTCCGGCGGGGAGCGCCGGCGCCTCGACCTGGCACTCGCCCTGCTCGGCGACCCGGAGGTGCTCTTCCTCGACGAGCCGACCACCGGACTCGACGCCGAGGGCCGCCGGGACACCTGGGCACTGGTGCGCGAACTGCGCGACCAGGGCACCACCGTGCTGCTCACCACGCACTACCTGGAGGAGGCCGAGAAGCTGGCCGACCGGCTCGCCATCCTGCACGAGGGCCGGATCGCGGCCTCCGGCACACCGGCCGAGGTCACCGCCGACCGTCCCTCCCGGATGTCCTTCGAACTGCCCCCGGGCTACCTCCCCGGCGATCTGCCGCCGCTCGCCGCCCTCGGCGTCTGCGACCACGAGTACGACGGCCGGACCGTCCGGCTGCGCACCCGCGAACTCCAGCGGACTGCCACCGCCGTCCTCGCCTGGGCCGAGCGGTCCGGGGTCCAACTGCGCGCGCTGGACGTGCGCTCGGCCTCGCTGGAGGAGGCCTTCCTCGGGATCGCCCGGGAGCGGGAGGAGGTGGCCGCCGCATGAGCACGGCCCTCATCGCGCCCTCCGTGCGCCGGCTGCGGGCGCTGACCCGGGCCGAGCTGACCCTGCTCGGCCGCAACCGCGGGGTCGTGCTCACCGCGCTCGTCGTGCCGCTCGCGCTGCCGTTCAGCGTGCGGCCGGCCCTGGACCGCCTGGACCTGGAGAAGCAGGGCATCAGCGTCGGCGCGGCCATGCTCACCGCCGGGATCGGCTTCTCGTTCCTCTTCGCCGTCTACAGCGCGCTCGTCAACGCCTACGTGGCCCGCCGCGAGGAACTCGTCCTGAAGCGGCTGCGCACCGGCGAGTTGTCCGACATCGAGATCCTCACCGGCACCGCCCTGCCCACCATGACCGTGGGCCTCGCGCAGTCACTGGTGCTGTGCGCCGGGTGCGCGGCGCTGCTGGACGCCGGGGCCCCCGAGGCGCCGTACCTGACCCTGCTGGGCCTGGTGGCCGGGCTGGTGCTGAGCGCCGCGCTGGCCGCGCTCACCGCCTCCGTCACCCGGAGCGTGGAGAGCGGTCAGGTCACCGCGCTGCCCTTGGTGTTCGGCTCGATGATCGGCTCGGGGATCATGGTCCCCACCGAGGTCATGCCGGAACCGCTCGCCTCCGTCTGCGAGCTGCTCCCGCTGTCCCCCGCGATCCGGCTCGTCCGGGGCGGCTGGACCGGCCAGTTGAGCGCCTACGAGGCACTGGGCGCGCTCGCGACCGCGCTGGCCTGGACCGTGGTGGCGGTGGTCGCGGTACGACGGTGGTTCCGGTGGGAGCCCCGGCGCTGAGGAACGGGGGCGTGTGGTGGGGCCGATACGGCGGTGGCAGCAGCGGCACTGGCGGGAGCGCGGCAAGGCGGACCGGGTGGAGCTGTCCACGGTGGTCACCTGGTACGTCACCACCTGGTTCTTCACCCTGAGCTGGCTGATGCTGCCGCTGACCGCCCCCCTCGTCCGCGGCCGGCCCGCGGCCCTCCTCCTGGGCATCCCGCTGATCCTGGTGGCCGCCCTCCAGTGCGCCGCCGCGAACCGGCTCACCCGGCCCGCCCTCGACCACTACCTGGGGCGTTCCCGGCTGCCGGCCGGCGCGCACCGGGTCCCGGCCGTCCTGCTGGGCCTCGCGGTGGCACTGATCGTGGTGCTCGCCGCGGTGCACGGGACCGACCGGGGGTCGCTCCGGCTGGCGCTCGGTGCCGTCATGCTGCCGTTCGGGCTGCTGTACGGCCTCACCGTCCCGGTACGGGCCTTCCTGCGCGGCGCGGGCGTGCTCTCGGTACTGCTCGTGGCCGCCCTCGGGCTCGCCGACCGGTCCGCCTCCGGACTGCTCGCGACCGCTCTGGTCACCGGCTTCATGGCGCTGTTCGCGTTGCTGACCTGCCGGTGCGGGGCCTGGACGCTGTCCGTGCTGTGGGAGACGGAGCACGCCCGTGAGGTTCAGGCCCGGCTCGCCGTCGCCGAGGAGCGGCTGCGGTTCGGCCGGGACCTGCACGATGTCCTGGGCCGGAACCTGTCGGTGATCTCCCTCAAGAGCGAGCTGGCCGTGCAACTGGCCCGGCGCGGGCGGCCGGAGGCGGTGGAGCAGATGATCGAGGTGCAGCGGATCGCGCAGGAGACCCAGCGGGAGGTGCGGGCCGTCGTGCGCGGCTACCGGGAGGCCGACCTCGGCGCCGAACTCGCCGGGGCGCAGGGCGTGCTGGCGGCGGCCGGGATCGACTGCGAGGTCCGCGCGGAGACCGGGGGGCTGCCCGCCGAGGTGCGGTCCGCGCTCGGTTGGGTGGTGCGCGAGGCGGCCACCAACGTGCTGCGGCACGGGGACGCGCGCCGGTGTCAGGTGGGGCTGACGGTGCGTGAGGGGCGGGCGGTGCTGACGGTGGAGAACGACGGAGCCGGGGCGGCGGGCGGCGGCGGGGGCGGCGGCTCGGGGCTGGCCGGGCTGCGGGAGCGGCTGGCCGCCGTGGGCGGGACCTTGGAGGCGGGCCACGCCGGTTCGGGCCGGGACCGGTTCCGGCTGGTCGCGGACATACCCCTGACCACTGTGAGAGGAGTCACCTCGTGAGCGCACCGGTACGGCTGTTGCTGGCCGACGACGAGCATCTGATCCGGGGCGCCCTGGCCGCGCTGCTGTCCCTGGAGGACGACCTGCTGGTCGTCGCGGAGGCGGCGAGCGGGCCCGAGGCGCTGGCCATGGCGCGGGCGCACGCCCCCGACGTCGCCGTGCTGGATCTGCAGATGCCGGGCGCCGACGGTGTGAAGGTCGCCACATCCCTGCGCGCCGAACTGCCCGGCTGCCGGGTGCTGATCGTCACCGGGCACGGCCGGCCCGGGCATCTGAAGCGGGCGCTCGCGGCCGGTGTGCGCGGGTTCGTCCCGAAGACCGTCAGCGCCCAGCGGCTCGCCGAGATCATCCGGACCGTGCACGCGGGAAACCGGTACGTCGACCCGGAGTTGGCCGCCGACGCGATCTCCGCCGGGGACTCCCCGCTGACCGCGCGGGAGGCCGAGGTGCTGGAGCTGGCCGCCGACGGGGCGCCGGTCGCGGAGATCGCCGAGCGGGCCGCGCTGTCGCCGGGGACCGTGCGGAACTACCTCTCCTCGGCCGTCACCAAGCTCGGCGCCGAGAACCGTCATGCGGCGGTGCGTCTCGCACGGGAGCGAGGTTGGGTATAGTTGCTCTCGCGCCACGGCGCAACGCGGACGTAGCTCAGTTGGTAGAGCGCAACCTTGCCAAGGTTGAGGTCGCGAGTTCGAGCCTCGTCGTCCGCTCCATGAAGAAGCCCCCGGTTCCCACCGGGGGCTTTTCCCATGCCCCCGGCTCCCGCCGGGGGTTTCCGGCTACGACCAGGCGGTGCCGGTCAGGCGCTCGTACGCCTCCACGTACTTCTGCCGGGTCGCGGTCACGACCTCCTCGGGCAGCGGCGGCGGGGGCTGCTCGCTGCGGCGGTCCCAGCCGGACGCCGGCGAGGTCAGCCAGTCGCGCACGAACTGCTTGTCGTACGACGGCTGGGCGCGGCCCGGCTGCCAGGTGTCGGCCGGCCAGAAGCGGGAGGAGTCCGGGGTGAGGACCTCGTCGGCGAGGACGAGGGTGTCGCCGTCGAAGCCGAACTCGAACTTGGTGTCGGCCAGGATGATCCCCCGGTCCCGGGCGATGTCCCGGGCCCGCGCGTACACGGCGAGCGTGGCCTGGCGCAGCTGGGCGGCGGTCTCCGCGCCGACCTGCCGGGCCACCTCCTCGTAGGAGACGTTCTCGTCGTGCTCGCCGACCTCGGCCTTGGTGGCCGGGGTGAAGATCGGGGCGGGCAGCTCGGAGCCGTCGACGAGGCCTTCGGGGAGGGCGAGGCCGCAGACCGTACGGGACTCCTGGTACTCGGCGAGGCCGGAGCCGGTGAGGTAGCCGCGGGCCACGCACTCCACCGGGACCATCTTCAGGGACTTGCACACCAGCGTCCGGCCCGCCCAGTCGGCCGGGGCACCCTCGGGCACGTCGGTGCCGATGACGTGGTTCGCGGCGAGGTCGCGGAGCTGGTCGAACCACCACAGGGAGAGCTGGGTGAGGACCCGGCCCTTGTCGGGGATCTCGGTGGGCAGCACCCAGTCGTAGGCGGACATACGGTCGCTGGCGACCATCACGAGGTCGCCCGCCTCGTTCTGGTACAGGTCCCGCACCTTTCCGGTGTGCAGGTGCACCAGGCCCGGAACCTCGATCGGCTCGGGCTTTTCTACGAATCCGGACACGGTTCCTCCCCGTGGCTCTGTCCAATGCCCCGATTCTCCCGTACGGGGCCGACCGTTCGCGCCCGGGGGTCAGTCGCGTTTGCAGATGCGGTCCAGCAGGTTCGCCGTGGCCCGCTGGATCCGGGTGTCCACGTGGCCGGGACGGTCCAGGGCCGGGGACCAGGCGAAGGTTCCGGAGGCGAACACCCAGGCGCCGGAGGGGGCTCGGTAGAGGGACGTCTCCTGGTGCCGGCGGACGCCGTCGGCGTCGGTGTAGGGGGAGTGGGCCAGCAGGATCCGGCCGTCGTGCTCGGGCAGCGCGGTGCGCGGGAAGTAGCGGTCCGCCTCGCCGGCGACCAGGCCCTTGATCTCGTCGCCCTCGTGCGCGCCGGTCGCCTCCCACAGCCAGTGGCCGCCGTTGCGCACGATCAGCGGGTGCGGCTCGGGCACCCGGCCCGCGTACTGGATGCCGATCAGTTCCTGTTCGGGCCGGTCGATCTCCCGCCAGAGCACCGGCCGTCCCGGGCCCTTGCGCTTGCGGCAGGTCAGCAGCCGGTCCGGGACGCCGGACGGGGAGGGCGCCAGCTCGACCTGCCAGTACATGGTGTTGGCGGAGAGGAAGACCAGCGAGGTGCCCCGGTCCCGGGCGTCCTCGACGGCCCGGCGCATCGGCACCGACCAGTACTCGTCGTGGCCCGGGAAGACCAGGCCCCGGTAGCGGGTGGGGTCGATCCGGCCGGCGTGCAGGTCGCGGGCGTCGGCGTAGGCGAGGTCGTAGCCGTAGCGCTCGGCCCAGCGGATGAAGTCGTAGGCGTGGCCGACGTGCAGGGGCAGGCCCGCGCCCGCGTACGGCCGGTCGAAGGAGACCGTGGTGGCGGCGTCGGCCTCGCCGAGGAGGCGGCCGTCCTCGCCCCAGGCGTGGTAGAGGCTGGCGCCGGTGTGGCCGTCCTCGGGGTAGAGGTTGTACGCCTGCCAGGTGACGTCGGGCAGCAGCAGGAGCAGGTCGGCGGGGTGGCTGTCGCGGACCGTGAAGGGCACGTGGGAGCGGTAGCCGTCGCGCGTGGTCAGGACGGCCACATAGGCGCCGATGCTCCAGTAGGAGGGCACCTGGAGCCGCCAGGACAGCCACCAGTGGTGGCAGGAGACCGTGCGGTCGGCGGTCAGCGGCGGGGGCTGGACGATGCCGGAGAGCCGGGGGCTGGTGGTGATCTTCGCCGCGCCGTCGCCGCCGTAGTGGCCGATGCGGTAGATGTCCACGACGAACTCCTGCGGCGGGTCGACCGTGATGTGGAAGTCGATCGCCTCGCCGGGCGCGACGGCGCCGGTGGAGGTGAAGCCCTTGATCTGGAGGTGCACGTCGTCGGCGGAGCGGGGCCCGGTGGCGGAGGCGCGGGCGGCCGGGGCGCGGCGGCCGGTCCCCTTGACCGCCTGCGGGCAGGCGTCGACGTACCAGGGCATCACCTTGCCGAAGTCGTCGATGTACGGCTCACTGCCGCGCAGCCAGGGCACCGGGCCCTGGCCGAAGGGGTCCGTGACGCCATGGGCGAGTGCTCCGGACTCCCAGCGGCGAATGCGGTCCGAGGCCATGGTCGCTCCCCTCCCTCGTCCCCCCGTGTCCGGGCTCGCTGTGCGGTGGCTCCGCCGCGTCCGGCCGCGCTGTCGTATGTCGCGCGCCATTGCCAAAGGCGTGGTCGGTCCCAGCACATCACATTACGCACGGGGCCGGTCACTACTCGTTGCGAATTGACCTGAAGTGGAAGACGCCTTTCCGTTACGGGAGTGACCGACGGGGGTAAGGCGCCGGCCCCCCGGGACCGGGCGCCGACGGCCTGACGGGCACGCCCGGCTACGGCCTTAGCAGCGGCGTCATACCAGCCGTACGGGCTTCTCGGGGCGTATGCCGAAGGCGGTCAGCCAGTCGCGCAGCGGGCCCGGGTCCCCGTCCTCGATCAGGGTGAGCACCTTGGGCGCGAGGTCGGCGGCCCGTTCGCCGCCCAGCAGCAGGGAGGGGCCGTCCAGCCAGTCCAGGGCGGGGACCGCGCCGGCGGTGTCCACGGCCGCGCAGCACACCATCGCCGTGACGTGGTCGGCGAGCAGCTCACGGGCGGTGCGGTGGGGCTGGAGCGGGAAGGGGGGCAGGCCGGGGTCGCCGGGGGCCCAGGCCACGCTGTCGGGGCCCTGGTGGGCGGTGGAGGCGCCGGTACGCGCCCGCTGGGCCCCGGCCTCCTCGCGGGCCAGCTCGGCGGTGAGCCGGGCGGCCAGGGCGACGCTGCGGTCGGTGCCGGGCTCCGCCTCGGCCTCGCCGTCGGCGTCCATGTCGCGTTCACCCACACCACCCGCGCGAGTGACGTCCTCGGACGGGGGTGGCCCCTGCGAGGAGTACCCGTCGCCGTCGGCGCGCGGAGTGGGCATCGCCGGGGCCTGCCGAAGAGGCTCGAGCGGGTGGGCGGCCTCGGCCGGGGTCGCATCGGCGGTGGCGAGGTGGTCCAGGACCCGGGCCAGGGTGGGGCCGCCCGGGTCGGGGGTGCCGGGATGGCGGGAGGGGCGTACGCCCAGCGCGTCCAGGACCCGGTGCAGGCGGGCCGCGTCGACGCGCCAGGTGCGGTCCACGACCTCCTCCGGATACGCCTGCCAGTCCACCGGCGCCCACTCGGAACACGGCTTCGCGGGGCCGCCGTGGAAGAGGCGGGCGGCGAGCAGGGACGCGGCCTCGTCCACCGCGCCGGGCTCCTCCAGCAGATCGCAGGCCGGGCGCTCGCCGAGCCGGGAGGTGAAGCCCTCGGCCAGCCGGTCGCGGCGGGACAGCTCGGTGAGCGCCGCCACCACGCCCGCGTCCAGCCGGGACGGCCACCGGCCCATGCGCCAGGCGGGCAGCGCGACTCTGGTCAGCAGCCGGTCCCAGCCGGCGTAGGCGAGTCCGACCTGCTCCTGGGCGACGATCCGCAGGCCGTAGTCGACCGCTTGGGCGCGCTCGGCGGCCGCCGCCGCGACCCCGCGCTCCATCTGCGTCGCGTGCTCCCGGCAGCCGCGCAGCAGCAGCCGCGCCACCCAGCCGACGGCCGCCCACAGCCCGCGGGCCGGTGGACAGCGGCCGGGTGCCGAGGCGACGGCCACGGCCGCGTCCAGCCCGCGCACGAAGCGGCGGGCGGCCGCTATGTCCGGGTGCGCCGAGGGTCCCGTGCCCGCGATGACCGGGGCGAGGACCGCGCGCAGCTCGCCGACGCGCATCCACCACAGGAAGGGCGAGCCGATGACGAGGACCGGCGGGGTCGGGGTGCGGGGACGGGACGGGACCGGCGGCCGGCCGGGTGCCGGGCGCGGCGGGCCGTGCGCCGAGTGCGCCCGGTCCTCCAGCCAGCTGTCGCAGTCCGGGGTGAGCGCTATGGCCGACGGGGCCGGTACCTCCAGGCGGTCGGCCAGGTCACGCACCATCCGGTACAGATCCGGGGCGGATTCCTCCGGGATCGGCACCGTGGGGCTGATGGCGGGGCGGGCCCGGGCCACGACCAGGCCGACACCGGCCGCTGCCAGCAGCACCAGCACCGCCGGGACGCCCACGGCCCAGCGGGCGGCGTCCCAGCCCCGGCCGACGAGATGGCCGGTGGAGGCGCCGGTCAGCAGGATCACCGCGGCGCCCGCGGGCAGCACCGCCACGGCCAGCGCCCGGCTCCGGACCCGCAGCACGGCGAGGGCCCGGGAGCGCGCGGCCTGCGCGCCCGCCTCCACACCGATTCCGGTCACGTGCCGATCTCGCCCCCTCCCTGCCGCTCGCGTGCTGCCCTGGTGTTGGTCACTCCCCCACTGTGGCACCCGCCACTGACATCGCAATGCCGGTGGGCCAAGTGCCGGAACGCTTGCGCGGCACCCTAGTTGGGGCCTGGTCCCCCGTCAGCCGGATAGCTGATTGCTCACTCGATGGAATGGCTTTGGTCAGAGCTGGGTGACAGACAGCAAAGATCAGGCCCCGGATTGTCGATCCGGGGCCTGAAGGGCATACGTGCAGGTCAAGGGCTGTCCTGGCTCAGGCGCCCGGGGTCTGTGCCGCCTTCGCCGCGATGTCGGTGCGGTACTGCGAGCCGTCCAGGCCGATCCGGTCCACCGCCCGGTAGGCCCGCTCGCGCGCCTCGGACAGGTCCGTGCCGGTGGCCGTGACGGACAGCACGCGTCCGCCGGCGCTGACGACCGCGTCGCCCTGGTGCTTCGTACCGGCGTGAAGTACGTACGCGTGCGGGGCGTCCTCGGCGGCCACCGCGTCCAGCCCGGTGATCGGGTCGCCGGTGCGGGGGGTGCCGGGGTAGTTGTGCGAGGCGACGACGACGGTGACGGCCGCGTCCTCGCTCCAGCGCAGCGGCGCCAGGTCGGCCAGGTTGCCGGTGGCGGCGGCCATCAGCACGCCGGCCAGCGGCGTCTTCAGGCGGGCCAGCACGACCTGGGTCTCCGGGTCGCCGAAGCGGGCGTTGAACTCGATGACCCGGATCCCGCGCGAGGTGATCGCGAGGCCGGCGTAGAGCAGCCCGGAGAACGGCGTACCGCGGCGGTGCATCTCGTCCACCGTCGGCTGGAGCACGGTCCGCAGCACCTCGTCGACCAGCTTCGGGTCGGCCCACGGCAGCGGCGAGTACGCGCCCATGCCGCCGGTGTTGGGGCCCTCGTCGCCGTCTAGGGCGCGCTTGAAGTCCTGGGCGGGCTGGAGCGGTACGACGGTCTCGCCGTCGGTGATGGCGAAGAGGGACACCTCGGGGCCGTCCAGGAACTCCTCGATCACCACCCGGTCGCACCCGGCGGCGTGCGCCTTGGCTGCCTCGAGGTCGGAGGTGACGACCACGCCCTTGCCGGCGGCGAGTCCGTCGTCCTTGACGACGTAGGGGGGACCGAAGGCGTCCAGTGCCTCGGCGACCTCCTCGGCGCCGGTGCAGACGTAGGAGCGGGCGGTGGGCACCCCGGCCGCCGCCATGACGTCCTTGGCGAACGCCTTGGACCCCTCGATCCGGGCGGCCTCCCCGGAGGGGCCGAACACCGGGATGCCGGCCGCGCGGACGGCGTCGGCCACACCGGCGACCAGCGGGGCCTCCGGGCCGACGACGACCAGCTCGGCACCGAGGCGGGCGGCCAGTCCGGCCACGGCGGCACCGTCGAGCGCGTCGACCTGGTGCAGCTCGGCCACCTCGGCGATGCCGGCGTTGCCGGGGGCGCAGTACAGCGCGGTGACGTCGGGGTCGAGGGACAGGGAGCGGCACAGGGCGTGTTCGCGGGCGCCGCCGCCGATGACGAGGACCTTCACGGGGCTCAGCCTAATGGCAAGGTCACCGAAGGCCGGTCGGCGGGTTTCTCGGAGGTTTCTCCAAAAGGGGGGTGGGCGACCCGGCCGTCGGTGGGCTACTCGTTGGTGAACTCCTCCACCACCGTCGCGCCCAGCTCGCGCACGATCAGTTCGTGGCCGGAGAGGGCCGACTCGTCCAGATCCGGGTCGTCGTCCTCGGGGATGTCGTCCTCGGGGGCGACGGGCGGCGGTTCGGGAGCGGCGGCCGGCTGGGGCGCCGGTGCGGGCGCGGGCGCGGCCGGAGCGCTGTTCCGGGTGGCGGCGGGAGCCTGCGCGGCGGCCTGGGGAGCCGCCGGGCGGGGCGCGGCGGGTGCGCCGTAGCCACCAGCGGGAGCGCTGCCGTAGCCACCGGCGGGGGAGCCGCCGTAGCCGGGCGCGCCGCCCGGGGCCTGCGGGGCGCCGCCGCCGGACGGGTCGACGACCGCCTCGATCTTCCACTGCACGTTGAACTGCTCGGCCAGCGCCTGGCGCAGGACGTCCTCGCTGCCGCTGCTAGCGAAGTTGTCACGGGCGCCGGCGTTGACGAAGCCGAGCTGGAGGGTGGTGCCGTCGAAGCCGGTCACCTGGGCGTTCTGGCTGAGCAGGATCCAGGTGAAGCGGCGGCGGTTCTTGACAGCCTCCAGGACGTTCGGCCAGAGCGCGCGGGGGTCGAGCCCACCGGTGGGGGCGGGCGCCGGGGCCTGCGGTGCGGGCGCGGGAGCGGGAGCGGGAGCCGGACGGCCCGGCTGCTGCTGAGGTTGCTGCGGCTGGCCGGCGCCCTGTCCCTGGCCCTGGCCTGTCCGCCCGCTCGCCGGAGCGGCGGCCGTGGGCCAGCCACCGGGACGCCGGCCACCGCCGACGGGGGCCGCGGTGGGCCAGGCGCCGGGGGCGGGAGCGGCCGGGGGCTGGGCCGCGGGCGCGGGTGCTTCCGCTTCCGGGGCGGCGGGGGCCGGGGCAGGAACGGGCGCCGCTGCCGCCGGGGCGGCGACGGCCTCGACGGGGACGGGAGCGGCGGTGCCCGCCGGGACACCGGGAGTACCGGGAGTACCGGGGGCACCGGTAGCACCGGGCGCACCGGGGGCACCGGGACCACCACCCGCACCAGGCCCCGCCGGAGCTCCCGCACCCTCCGGAGCCCCACCTGCGGCCCGCACAGCCGCGCGGGCCGCTGCGGGCCCTCCACCGGGCGGCACGGACAAGGCACCCGCACCCGCGCCGACGCCCGCGCCCATGCCCGCTGCCGCCACGGCGCCGCCGTGGGCCTCGGGGCCCGGGACGTAGCCCATGGCGGGCGCGCCGCCCCCGCCCGAGAAGCCGATGCCGCGCTCCAGGCGGTCGAGGCGGGCCATGACGGCCCGCTCGTCGCCGTAGGCGGCGGGGAGCAGGACGCGGGCGCAGATCAGTTCGAGCTGGAGGCGGGGCGAGGTGGCGCCGCGCATCTCGGTCAGGCCCTCGTTGACCAGGTCGGCGGCGCGGCTCAGCTCGGCGGCGCCGAACGTCTCGGCCTGGGCCCGCATCCGCTCCAGCACGTCGGCCGGGGCGTCGATGAGGCCCTTCTCCACGGCGTCCGGCACGGCGGCGAGGATCACCAGGTCGCGCAGCCGCTCCAGCAGGTCGGCGACGAAGCGGCGCGGGTCGTTGCCGCCCTCGATGACCCGGTCCACGACCTCGAAGGCGGCGGCCCCGTCACCGGTGGCGAATGCCTCCACGACGGAGTCGAGCAGGGAGCCGTCGGTGTAGCCGAGGAGGGAGGTCGCCATGGCATACGTCACACCGTCCTCGCCCGCGCCGGCGAGGAGCTGGTCCATGACGGACATGGAGTCACGCACGGAACCGGCGCCGGCGCGCACGACGAGCGGCAGCACGCCGTCATCGACCGGGATGTCCTCCTTCTGGCACACCTCGCCCAGGTACTCGCGCAGGGTGCCCGGGGGGACGAGCCGGAACGGGTAGTGGTGGGTCCGCGACCGGATGGTGCCGATGACCTTCTCGGGCTCGGTGGTCGCGAAGATGAACTTCAGGTGCTCCGGCGGCTCCTCGACGACCTTCAGCAGCGCGTTGAAGCCGGCCGACGTGACCATGTGGGCCTCGTCGATGATGTAGATCTTGTAGCGGCTGCTCGCGGGGCCGAAGAATGCCTTCTCGCGCAGCTCACGGGCGTCGTCCACACCACCGTGAGAGGCCGCGTCGATCTCGATGACGTCGATGGACCCCGGTCCGTTCCGGGCGAGGTCGCGGCACGACTGGCACTCCCCGCAGGGGGTCGGCGTGGGACCTTGCTCACAGTTCAGACAGCGGGCGAGGATGCGCGCGCTGGTCGTCTTGCCGCATCCGCGGGGGCCGCTGAACAGGTACGCGTGATTGACCCGGTTGTTCCGCAGCGCCTGCTGCAGCGGGTCGGTTACATGCTCCTGCCCGATGACCTCCGCAAAGGTCTCCGGGCGGTAGCGGCGGTACAGCGCGAGAGACGACACGCATACGAGGTTAATGGGGCGCACTGACAACGGGCCCCGCCCGCGGATCCGCACCCTCGCCCCGGTCCTGCCCTGCCCCGGTCCTGCCCCGGCCCCGGGAACGCAAGCGCCCCCCACGCACCCGCCAGAGCCGACCTACCCTTGCTGCCTTCCGGCCCTGGGGGAGTTCAGTCAGATAGCGCCGCGTGAGGGGCTGTGCCCCACAGTACCCGATGGCGGCGCCCGGACCGAACCCGATCGCCCCGTCCTCCGCACCCGGGGACGGCCTGCGGGAACGAGTTCGCGAGCACTCCTCTCGGTCATGTAATGTTCTCGGCGGAGGATTCGCCTAGAGGCCTAGGGCGCACGCTTGGAAAGCGTGTTGGGGGCAACCCCTCACGAGTTCGAATCTCGTATCCTCCGCCAGTGCCTCACCGGGCACGTTGTCGAAGGGCCCCACCGTTCGCGGTGGGGCCCTTCGACGTGTGGGCCCCGGACGGCAAGAGATCCTCACCGCCTCACCCGCACCGGCGCCGACACCGTCGCCTGGTCCACCTCCGAGACGCGGACCGTCGCCCTCAGGGTCCAGGTGCCGGGGAGGGGGAGGGTGAAGGCGCCGGTGGCCCAGTAGCCGCCGCGGTCCGTGACGCGGGTGTCCAGGGGGCCCACGCGCCGGTCCGGGAGCGTGAGGGTGACGCGGAGTTCCGGGACCGCGCAGAGGCCGCCGTCGGGGCCGTAGACCACCGCCTGGACGGAGTTCTCGCCCACCCGGCCGGGGTCCAGGGTGATCTGGACGCTGCCGTGACCGCCGGGGGCGCCGGTGTCGAACGGGAGCGTGGTGACGGAGGCGGTGGGGATGCCCGGCGCCGGGGAGGCGACGTCCCGGGCGGTCTCCGTCGCCGCGCGGCCGGGGGCGGTGGCGGTCAGCAGGGTGGTGAGGGCCAGGACGACGGTGGCCACGGCCGCCTCCGCGAGCACCGAGCGGCGCAGGGCGCGTGCGTGGAGGACGGTGGGCGTCTTGGCCACGCGGGCGGTCCGGGTGCGGGAGCAGGCCGCCGCGAGGAGCAGTGCGGCGACCGCCGCCAGTTTGGCCAGCAGGGTCCGCCCGTACGGGGTGCCGGTCAGCGCCTGCCAGGAGCCGAGGCCGCGCCAGGACTGGTAGGTGCCGGTCAGCACCACGACCGCCACCGACGCGGTCGCCAGCCGGGAGAAGCGGGCCGGGAGCGAGGCGGGCGGGCCGTCCGGTTCCGGGGCGCGCCGCAGCGTCCACAGCAGCGCGGCCAGACCGCCCAGCCAGGCCCCCGTCGCCAGCAGGTGCAGGGTGGCCGAGACGAGCGCCACCGGGACCTGGATGCCGGCCGCCGCGTGGCCGGAGGCCGGCCAGGTCAGGGCCAGGGCGACGGCGAGGACCGCGCCCACCGCCAGGGTGGCGCGGCGCGGCAGGCGGACGCGGCGCCGGCTCAGCAGGAACGTACCCGCCGCCGCCAGGAGCAGCAGCCCGATGCGGGCCAGGAGCAGCTCACCAGGTCGGCCGGGATGTCACCCCGCCGTCCACCACCAGGTCGTGCCCGGTGATCCAGGAGGCGAGCGGGGAGGCGAGGAAGGCGCAGGCGTCGGCCACGTCCTCGCCGCGGCCCAGGCGGCCGGCCGGGGCGGCGGCGAGCCAGCGGCGTACGCCGTCCGGCCAGGACTCGGTCAGGCCGGGGCGGTCGATCAGCCCGGGCGAGACCGTGTTGACGCGGATGCCGTCGGGGCCGTACTCCAGGGCCGCCGCGCGGGCGTGCATGACCACCGCCGCCTTGGCCGCGCCGTAGTGGGCGTGGCCGGGGGCCGGGTGGGCGGCCTCGATGGAGGCGATGTGGGTGATGGTGCCGCCGCCGTGGGCGCGCATGTGGGCGGCGGCGGCCTGGGTGCAGGCGAAGACGCTGGTGAGGTTGGTGTCGACGACCGTGCGCCAGTCCTCGGCCGTCAACTCCGGGAGCGGCTGGACGGGCTGGACGGCCGCGTTGTTGACGAGCGCGGTCAGGTGCCCGTCGGACCAGGCCGTCGTCTCCTCGACCAGGCGGCGGCAGGCGGTCTCGTCCGTCAGGTCGGCCCGGAGCACGACCGCCCTGCCGCCCGCCGCCCGGATGCGGTCGGCCACCTCGGTGGCGGCGGCGAGCGCCGTGCGGCAGTGCACGGCGACCGCCGCGCCGTGCTCCGCGAAGCGCAGGGCGATGGCGCGGCCGATGCCGCCGCCCGCGCCGGTCACCAGCGCGGTCTGTCCGTCCAGCAGGCGGGTGGGAGGGGGCGGGGTCATGGGCGGCACAGTTCCGTGATCAGGGGCGCCTCGGCCGGGTAACGCGCCGTGAGGTCGGCCGGGTTCCCGTGTTCGTAGTCCGCGTAGGTGAATCCGGGGGCCATCGTGCAGCCGAAGAACGTCCACGCGCCGCCCGCCACCACCCGCGCCCCCATCCAGGTGCGGGCCGGCACGGTCAGCTGGAGGTGCTGACCGGAGCCGGGGTCCGGACCGAGGACGGGGCTGCTGGTGGTGCCGTCGGGGGCGAGGAGCAGCAGTCGGAGCGGGTCGCCGAGGTAGAAGTGCCAGACCTCGTCGAAGGGCAGCCGGTGCAGGGCGGAGAAGTCGTCGGCGGTGAGCAGGGCCACGATGGCCGACCCCTCGGGGCGGCCGTCCGGGCGCTCGGGCCCGGCCCAGGTGCGCCGGAACAGGCCGCCTTCGCGGGGCAGGGGTTCGAGGCCGTAGCGGGCGGTCAGCTCTTCGGGCGTCGTCACCCGGGGAAGGCTACCGCCCGCTCCAGGAAGGCGAGTTGCGCGTGCTTCTCGGGCAGGTACACCTCGGGCAGGTCGACCTCGGGCAGGACGACGGCCGGGCCGCGGGTGAAGCCCTGGCGTTCGAAGCGGGCGATGGCCTTGGCGTTGCGCACATCCGGGTCGATCACGATCCGCGGCCGGTCCAGGACCCGCATCACGAACGTCGTGATCGCCTTCACCAGCCCCGACGTCCAGCCGGGGTGCGGCCCGTCGGGGCCGGCGGGGGCGAGGAGGAGGTGGACGCCGAGGTCGCCGGGGCGGACGTCGTAGCACTCGCCGACCCGGTCGGCGGACGGCTCGTAGGTCTGGAGGAGGGCGGCCGGTTCGCCGTCCTTGGTGACCAGGTGGGCGTGGTGGGTGTCGAGGGTGGCCATGTGGGCGTATATCTCGGCGACCTGGTCCCTGCCGAGGCCGTTCATGCCCCAGAACACGGCGCGGTCGTCGCTCACCCAGGAGTGGATCAGCTCCGCGTCGCCCTCCGGGTCGACGGGGCGGATACGGACGGTGCCGAAGCCGTCGATGTGCTGGACGTGCGGGTCGGTCATCGGGTTCCTCGGGGGGTCGGGGATGGTTCGCTCGTGGGTGAGCCGGGCCCAGTCGGTGACCACCGGGGCGAGTTCGCCCTCGAGCCACAGCGGGAGCTGGTCGTGGTGGTGGGGGCCGCCGGGTACGCCGTCGGCGCCGAAGGGCACCACCCAGCGGCTGCCCTCCCGGTCGGCGAGGTCCCAGACGTAGCGGGCGGCCGGACCGCGGGCGGCGCGGTCGGTGACGCCGGGGACGGCCGAGGTGCACAGCACGCAGTCGTGGTCGCCGCCGAGTCCGGGTTCGGCGGCGTCGGCGGCCGGCTGCCCGGGCAGGGCCCGCCAGGGGGCCAGGCGGTGGGTGGCGGACCAGGGGCGGCCCGGCGGTGCGGCGGCGACCTCCTCCAGCGCGTCGCGGACGACCGCCGTGCGGTCGATGTCGTACAACTCCTTGGCTTCCAGGAGGTGTTCGAGGGCGAGGCCGACACGGGGCACGAGGGCCAGCCAGGGCAGCAGGACCTCCGGGTAGGCCGGGGGCTCGGCGAGCGGGGCGAAGACCGGTTCCGCGGCGAGCCGGCGTACGACCGCGTGGCGCAGCGCCGCGAACACCGCCGCGTCGGTGCTGTCCGCGTCCATCCGGCGGTCCCAGTCGAGCAGGCGGTCGCGCAGGGCCGCGGCGGCGGGGCCGAGGCCGGTGAGGGCGGTGAGGCGCTCCAGCAGCGGGGCGGCGGAGCCGAGGTGGGTGTCGGTGTGGATGGCGGCCATGTCGTCGGCCGTCCAGGTACGGCGGGCGTCGAGCAGGGCGCCGATGCGGTCGGCGCGGTGGGGCGGGGCGAACTCGACGCCGAGGGGGGCGGCGAGGCCGCGGGCGTTGGCCATCACCGCGATGCCGTCGGTGGTGGGCGGGTCGGCGTACGGCGTCTCGTGGGTGCCCTGCCAGTCGTGGCCGGGGAGCCAGGCCGGTACCGGGTGGTGGCGGTTGGCCTCGCCGCGGAGGGGGACCTTTCCGGCGACGCGGTGCAGGGTGCCGCCCGCGGTGTCGGCGGCCTGGACGACGTTGACCGGCTCGGTCCAGGCGTCCAGGGCGCGGTCGACGTCGTCGACGGTGCGGGCGCGCAGGAGGGGGAGCAGGGCGCTGAAGCCGAGGTCCTCGGTGACGCGGGGCGGGTAGCGCAGGGCGAGCGCCTCGGCTTCGCCGTCGGCTCCGGGTCCGTGCGGCGGTTCCTCCCCCGGTACGACGACCGCGTCCAGGCCCTCCGGCCCGCCGGCTATCACCGGCCCCCGGGGCGTCTCGACGAGCTCTATCTCCAGCGGTGGTTCGGACGCGATGCGGACGGTCTCCGTGTGGCGGCTGGCGCGTCGCCAGGTGCCGTCCGGGCCGAGGGCCTCGATGCCCGCGCCGGTGCGGCGGAGCCGCTCGCGGTAGAGGTCCTGGTAGTCGGCCATGGCGTTGGTGATCGCCCAGGCGACCGTGCCGGTGTGGCCGAAGTGCGGGATGCCGGGCACGCCGGGCACGGCCAGGCCGACGACGTCGAACTCGGGGCAGGCCAGGCGGATCTGCTGGTAGACACCGGGGTCCTCGATGAACCGGTGCGGGTCCCCGGCGAGCAGCGCCCGTCCGGTGGCGGTGCGTTCGCCGGTGACCAGCCAGCCGTTGCTGCCCGCCGTGCCCGTCCCGTCGGTGGCGAACAGGCCGACGGCCTCCGGCCCGAGGTGCCGTATCGCCTGCTCGCGCCAGAGCTTGGCGGGGAATCCGGCGAACAGGATGTGCGTGCCGAGCCAGACCGCGAGGGGCGTCCAGGGCTGCCAGCGGCCCGGGGTCAGCCCGGTGCGGGCGAACTCGGGGGCGCGGCCGGCGCCTTCGGCCAGGCCCTCGTTGACGCCGGCGACGTACGCGCGTACCCAGTCCGCCGTCTCGGCGTCCCGGCGCTCCAGCGCGGCGAAGCAGCGCCGGGCGGTGTCCGCCAGCCGGGCCCGGCGGGCGAAGACGTCCCAGGAGAGGGCGTCGGCGCCGAGGAAGGACGCGGACGTGCCCTGCGCCCGGTGCCGTTCGACCTCCAGTTGCCAGGCCCGGTCGTGCGCGGTGACCAGGCCCTGGGCGCGGGCGAGTTGACGGGCGTCGGACGCGCGCAGGTGGGGGACGCCCCAGGCGTCGCGGTGTATCTCGATGGCCACGAGGGACCCCCTTGGTGCTTTTAGGTTAGCCTTGCCTAAGTATTTTCTGTGGCGGAATCGTACGCGAACGATGGAGGGGGCATGGGACAGGGGCGGGGCTGGGAAGGCGCGGTCCTACGACTGCTGCGCGCCAAGGACTTCGAACTGACCGTCCTCGAAGCCGAGGACGTGACCCCTCACTACCGGCGGCTCCGGATGGGCGACGGCGGACTGCTCGCCGCGACCGGCGTCCACCCGACGATGTGGGTCCGGCTGTGGTTCTCCGACCAGGGCCGGCCGCACCAGCGCGCCTACACCCTGGTCGACCCCGACCCGGTCGCCGGCACCTTCGGCCTCGAATTCGCCCTGCACGAGGGCGTGGCCTCCGACTGGGCCCGGACCGCGCGGCCCGGCGACACCGTCGAGGCCACCGTCCAGGGGACCGGCTTCCAGCACCCCGACCCCGGCCCCTCCCACCTCGTCGCGATCGGCGACCCGGCCTCGCTGCCCGCCGTCAACTCCCTCCTCGGCGCCCTGGGTTCCGTTCCGGCGACCGTCTGGTTCGAGGGCGACCCGGCGGGGCTGCCCTGCCGCGCCGAGCCCGGCCGGCACGAGATCCGGCCGGTGCCCCGCCGGGACGCGGGCGCCCACCTGGTCGAACGGGTCCGCGCCGAGCTGCCCGCCGTCCTCGCCGGCACCCCGCACCCGTACGTCTGGATCGCCTGCGACACCGCCACCACCCGCACCCTCGCGGCCTACGTGCGCAAGGAACTGGGCGTGCCGAAACAGCGGGTGCACGCGCTCGGGTACTGGCGCGACCAGCCCGCGCCCCGGGGAGCGGACTGAGCGGGCGGCGCGGGCGGGGGCGCGGGATCATCGACGCATGGACGTCACCCTGCACCTCGCCCAGGACCCCGCGGCCGACGCGCTGCTCGGGCGCTCCCCGCTCGCCGCGCTGACCGGGATGCTGCTGGACCAGCAGATCCCGATGGAGTGGGCGTTCAAGGGCCCCCGGACCATCGCCGACCGGCTCGGCACCGAGGACCTGGACGCCCACGAGATTGCGGCGATGGACCCGGAGGCCTTCGCCGCGCTGCTCGCCGACAAGCCCGCGGTGCACCGCTACCCGGGCTCGATGGCCAAGCGCGTCCAGCAGCTGTGCCAGTACCTCGTCGAGCACTACGACGGGGACGCGGAGGCGGTCTGGCGGGACGCCGGCAGCGGGCCGGAGCTGCTGCGCCGGCTCCAGGAGCTGCCGGGGTTCGGCAAGCAGAAGGCGCAGATCTTCCTGGCCCTGCTCGGCAAGCGGCTCGGGGTCACTCCGGAGGGCTGGCGGGAGGCCGCCGGCGCCTACGGCGAACCCGATTCCTTCCGCTCCGTCGCCGACATCACCGGGCCGGAGTCGCTGGCCAAGGTGCGCGCCCACAAGCAGGAGATGAAGGCGGCGGCCAAGGCGGCCAAGGCGGCCCGGAAGAACTGAACCCGCCTCACCCGTCCGGCCCACTCCGCTGGCCGCCGCCCGCCGCCCGCTCCCAGCATGGAGCATGACCGAGGCACCGAGCGGCGGCCCCGCCGGGGACCGTGAGTACGACGACCGGCACGTCCACGCGGCGGAACCGCCCCGGGGGCACCCGGCGGCGGAGCCGGCCCGCGGCCACCCGGAACCGGAACCGCCGTTCGAGGGACCGCTGCACGCCCTGTCCCGGGCCGCCTGGCAGACCGTCCTGCTCACCGGGATCGGCTCCCTGGTGCTCGGCGTCCTGGTGCTGGTCTGGCCGGGCGCCTCCCTGCTCGCCGCCGGCGTCCTCTTCGGCCTGTACCTGCTCTACACCGGTGTCCTCCAGCTGGTCGCCGCCTTCGGCACCCACCAGGCGACCTCGCTGCGGGTGCTGGCCTTCATCAGCGGCGCGCTGTCGATCCTGCTCGGCCTGCTCTGCTTCCGCGGGCCCACGCGGTCGCTCCTGCTGCTCGCCCTGTGGATCGGCATCGGCTGGCTGTTCCGGGGGATCACCCAGTTCCTGGCCGCCGTGCACGATCCCCGGATGCCCGCCCGGGGCTGGCAGATCCTCCTCGGGGTCCTCACCTTCGTCGCCGGTGTCGTGCTCATCGACTCGCCCTTCGAGTCGGTCGCGGTGCTCACCCTCGTCGGCGGGATCTGGCTGGTCGCGGTGGGCGTCGTGGAGGTCCTCACCGCGCTGCGCATGCGCGGCCGGGCCCGCCGGGTGCCACGGACTCTGTGACCCCCGGCCCCGCCCCGGGGCTAGCGTCTCCGCCGGGCCGTGCCGAACAGGGACCGGGTGATCTCCCGGCCCAGCTGGGTACCGACCGAGCGGGCCAGCGACCGGAACACGCCGCTGTTCACCACCTGTTCGACCAGCGACGGCTCCGCCCTGGGCCGTTGCCGGGGCGGCGGCGCCGGTGCCGTCTCCGGGGGCCGGGCCGCGCTCAGCCTCTCGTACGCCGACTCGCGGTCCACAGCCTGTGCATAACGTCCGTGGAGCGGGGAGCGGCGGACCGCCTCGTCCAGTACGGCGGTGTCCACCGGGCCCATCAGGGACTCCGGGGCGCGCAGCCGGGTGGCGGCGACCGGGGTGGGCGCGCCGGACTCGCCCAGCACGGTCACCACGGCCTCGCCGGTGCCCAGCCCGGTGAGCAGTTCCTCCAGGTCGTACGCCGATTCCGGGAAGGTCCGCACGGCCGCCCGCAGGGCCTTGTGGTCGTCCGGGGTGAAGGCGCGCAGCGCGTGCTGGATCCGGTTGCCGAGCTGGGCGAGGACGTCACCGGGCACGTCCTTCGGGGTCTGGGTGACGAAGAAGACGCCGACGCCCTTGGAGCGGATCAGCCGCACGGTCCGGGTGACGGACTCCAGGAACGCCTTGGAGGCGTCGTCGAACAGCAGGTGCGCCTCGTCGAAGAAGAAGACCAGTTTCGGCTGGTCCACGTCGCCGACCTCGGGCAGGTCGTGGAAGAGGTCGGCGAGCAGCCACATCAGGAAGGTGGAGAACAGCAGCGGCCTGTCCTGGACGGCGGGCAGCTCCAGGACCGAGACGACGCCCCGGCCGTCCGGCGCCGTGCGCAGCAGATCGGCCGTGTCGAACTCCGGCTCGCCGAAGAAGTCCGCCATGCCCTGCGCCTCGAACGCCGTCAGCGAGCGCAGGATCACCCCGGCGGTGGCGGTGGACAGCCCGCCGACGGTCTTCAGCTCGCTCCTGCCCGCGTCGGAGGTGAGGAAGGCGGTGACCGCGCGCAGGTCCTTGAGGTCGACCAGCTCCAGGCCCTTGCTGTCGGCGTAGTGGAAGATCAGGGCGAGGGACTGCTCCTGGGTGCGGTTCAGCCCGAGCGCCTTGGCCAGCAGCAGCGGGCCGAAGCTGGTGACGGCGGCCCTGACCGGAATGCCGTGGCCGAGGCCGCCGAGCGCGTAGAACTCCGCGGGGAAGCCGGCCGGGGCCCACTCCTGCCCGACCTCGCCGGCCCGTCGCCGCACCCGGTCGTCGCCCTGTCCGGGGCGCGCGATGCCGGACAGGTCACCTTTGACGTCCGCGAGGAACACCGGCACGCCCCGCGCCGACAGCTGCTCGGCGATCAGCTGGAGGGTCTTGGTCTTGCCGGTGCCGGTGGCGCCCGCGACCAGGCCGTGCCGGTTGAGCACGGACAACGGGACGCGGACCGGCGCGCCGGACAGGCACCGCCCGTCCCACAGGAGGGCGCCGAGGTCGAGCGCGGGGCCGGTGAAGGCGTAACCGGAGGCGATCCGCCCGGCCGGGCCGGGCAGTGCGGCGGCCTCCGGGGTGCCGGCGGGCGGCACGGACTCGCTGTCACTCATCTCCGGCCCCTGTTCCCCTGGCGACCCGTATGACCGTTTGGTCCGTCTTTCACCTGTCTTCGATCCGTCTTTTCAAGCGTCGCACCGGGCCGCCATGGCTGCGCCCGGAACGTCTGGGCCGGTAGGCTTTCCGTGTGATCTTCAAGCGCATCGGAAACGGCCGGCCGTACCCCGACCACGGCCGGGAGAGCACCCGGCAGTGGGCGGACGTCGCGCCGCGCCCGGTCCGCCTCGATCAGCTCGTGACCACCAAGCAGCAGCTCGATCTGGAGACCCTGCTCGCGGAGGACTCGACGTTCTACGGCGACCTCTTCGCGCACGTCGTGAAGTGGCAGGGCGACCTCTACCTGGAGGACGGGCTGCACCGCGCGGTCCGCGCCGCCCTCCAGCAGCGCCAGGTGCTGCACGCGCGCGTGCTCGAACTCGACTGACCCGGCACGACACGGCCGTTGGCCCTTTCGGGTTCCGCTGGGCACCCTCTGCTGATCATCTGATAGGCATCGTCGCCCGGGCGCACTACGCTGCGCTCATGAGCATGCTGACTCCCCCCGGCATGGGCGGCCAGTACCGGATCACGGGGGACAAGTACCCCCGCATGCGTCCGTCCCGCCGGCGCGGCAGGCTCGTGGCCGCGGCGGTGGCCTCCGCCGCCGTGCTCGGCCTGCTCGGCTGGGGCACCGTGCAGCTCATCGACGTCTTCACCGGCGGCGGCGACGGCACCGCGACGGCCCGCCGTACGACGCACTGCCCTGCCAGGACCGCCGCCGGGACCGGCCGGGCCCCCGCGGCCGAGGCGAAGTCCCTGCCCGCGCCCGGCCGGATCACCGTGAACGTCTACAACGCCACCCCGCGCAGCGGGCTCGCCAAGAAGACCGCCGACGAACTGCGCCGGCGCGGCTTCCGGATCGGCAAGGTGGGCAACGCCGCCAAGGAGTACGACAAGAAGGTCAAGGGCCCGGGCCTGCTCCTCGGCTCCCCCGCCGCCCAGGACACCTCGCTGCGGGTGCTCGCCACCCAGCTGACCGGCGCGTCCCTGCGCGCCGACGCCCGCGAGGGCGCCGACCTGGACCTGATCATCGGCGACGCCTTCAAGGACCTGACCCGCCAGCGGACGGCCGACGAGGCCGTGACGACGCTGACGGCCCCGGACACCGCCACGGCCCCCGCGAAGAAGACCTGCTGATCAGCGCCCCGGAAGGGGCGCGGGGAACGGCGCGATCGGCCCCGGGCCGCTCCCCGGTGGGCCCACCCGGAGGAACTACTCGGCGGACCCGTACAGCCGGTCCCCCGCGTCCCCGAGCCCCGGCACGATGTACCCCTGCTCGTCGAGGTGGTCGTCGACGGCCGCGGTGACCACGGTCACCGGCGTGCCCGCCAGCTCGCGCTCCACCACGGCGACCCCCTCGGGAGCGGCCAGCAGCACCACGGCCGTCACGTCGTCCGCACCGCGCTTGATCAGCTCCTGGATCGCCGCGACCAGGGTGCCGCCCGTGGCCAGCATCGGGTCCAGGACGTACACCTGGCGGCCCGACAGGTCCTCCGGCATGCGCGAGGCGTACGTGGACGCCTCCAGCGTCTCCTCGTTGCGGACCATGCCCAGGAAGCCCACCTCGGCGGTCGGCAGCAGCCGGACCATGCCGTCCAGCATGCCGAGACCGGCCCGCAGGATCGGCACCACCAGCGGACGGGGACGGGCCAGCTTCACACCCGTGGTGCGGGCGACCGGTGTCTGGATGTCGACGGCCTCGGTGCGCACGTCCCGCGTGGCCTCGTAGGCGAGCAGGGTGACCAGCTCGTCGGCGAGCCGCCGGAAGGTCGCGGAGTCGGTGCGCCGGTCGCGCAGCGTGGTGAGCTTGTGAGCGACCAGGGGGTGGTCGACGACATGGAGACGCATGCTCCTAACGGTACCTGCGCCACCGGCCGCCCTCACGCTGGAGTCAAACCGGCCGTCCGGGGGAAAGTGGGAGAGACGGAGTGGGGTGGTGTGACGTGTCCGACCTGCCTGACCAGCCCGGGAAACCCGAGACCGACGCCGAACGCCGCAGACGGCGCGCCCGGTTCCTGCGCGATCTCGCCGAGGCCCGGGAGCTGCGCGCCCGGGTGCGGCCCCGGCGCACCAAGGCCGCCCGGCTGCGCCAGGCGCTGCGCATGCGCACGTTCCGCTGGTAGTCCCGCGGGGCCGCGACCGGCGCGGAACAGCGGCGTGCGCACCGGTGTTGGGGAGGCGGCCGTGCGTGTGCCCGGGGAAAAGCCGCGTACGATCCGCAGGTGGCCGCAATGAGCGCGCTGCTGAGCCGATCACGGATCCACGATCGAATCAGCCAGACACAGGGAGCCGAAGACGTCCCCTGAACGCCTTGTTTCTGCCACGATTCCGAGTGGGTGGGGCTCGGAGCCCAGCTCTCTCCGCCCACGTACCTCCGCCGGGGGGACCCCCAACCGGCACGCCTATGACCAGTGGGAGAGTCACGGTGTACTTCGCCGCACTGCTCGCGCGCACCGAAGACGGGTGGGAAGCGAGCGACACAGAGCTCGACGATGTGGAGACCCTGTCGGATCTGGCCGACCTGGCCCGGGAAGCCTCTCCCGACGAGGACACGGTGCTCGTCCTGATCGAACAGGAGGACTCCTGGTTCGGTGTCGTCCGCGTGGACGGCGAGGACGACCCTCGCATCTACGTCTCGGACGCCGCCGCCGCCCGCCGCAGCGCTTACGGGGAGCTGCTGCTCACCGACGAACTGCTCGGCCGGGAGCCCGGCGCCGACGACGGCCCGGACCTGGACGCCCTCGACCTCGACGGCACCGAGGACGGCGAGTCCGAGGACGACGACGAGGAGGTGGTCGGCACCGCCGACGCGGTGACGCACAGCCCGGTGGGCGACAGCGGCATCCTCGACGACCTGGGCATCAGCGAGAAGGAGCTGCGTTCCCTGGACGCGAACGACGCGCTGAACACGATCGCCGAGGCGCTGGGCGCCTCGGAGGTGCTGGAGACCGTCCGCTGACCACGGAACGGAATCCGCAGGACACCCCGGACCCGGTGCGGAGCCCCGAGGGCACCCCGGACCCGGTTCGGGACCGCTGGCGGGCGGCGATGCGGCTCGCCCTGGAGCAGGCCGGCCGGGCCGGCCGGGGCGGCGACGTCCCCGTCGGCGCCGTCGTGCTGTCCCCGGACGGTACGACGGTGCTCGGCGCCGGGCACAACGAGCGTGAGGCCACCGGCGATCCCACGGCCCACGCGGAGATCCTCGCCATCCGGCGGGCCGCCGCCACCCTGAACGAGGCGGCGGGCACCGGGCGGCGGGCACGCGAGTGGCGGCTGACCGGCTGCACGCTCGTGGTGACCCTGGAACCGTGCACGATGTGCGCCGGCGCGCTCGTCCAGTCCCGGGTGGACCGGGTGGTCTACGGCGCCCGGGACGACAAGGCGGGCGCCGCCGGGTCCCTGTGGGACGTCATCCGCGACCGGCGGCTCAACCACCGCCCGGAGGTGATCGAGGGCGTCCTCGCGGCCGAGTGCGCCCGGCCGCTCACGGAGTTCTTCCGGGACCGCTGAACGGGAGCGGCGGGCCGCGGCCGGGATATCGATTTCGAACCATGCCGCCCCGTGCTGTAGGGTCTCCCTCGGTAGCGTGTCCGAGCGGCCGAAGGAGCTCGCCTCGAAAGCGAGTGTGGCGCAAGTCACCGAGGGTTCAAATCCCTCCGCTACCGCTCTTCGAAAGGCCCCGTCGTCCGGCGGGGCCTTTCGCGTGTTCCGGATCACAACGCGGGGGCGCCGCCGGGCCGTCGGCCCGGCGCGCGGGGCCCGGAGGTTACACTCGCGGCCGGCAGCAGGGGGCCTCGGGGCCCGGTACAGGGGAGGCCGTGGTGGCGGTGAACGTCAAGAAGATCGCCGTGTACGTACTGGTGGTCTTCGCGCTGTACGTGATCATCACGGACCCGGCCAAGGCCGCCGACTACGTCCAGATAGGGTTCGAAGGCATATCGGACGCGGCCGGGGCCATCGGGGACTTCATGACCTGGGCCGCCAACGGAGGAAAGAGCTGAGGTACCCCCCATGATCCGTCATCTGGTCCTCTTCAAGCTCAACGAGGGTGTCGAGCGCGACGATCCGCGGGTCACGGCAGGCGTCGAGGCCTTCCGCGCCCTCGGCGGGCAGATCGAGGAGGTGCGGTTCTGGGAGTGCGCCTGGAACATCAGCGACCGGCCCATCGCCTATGACTTCGCGATCAACTCGGCCGTCGACGACGCCGACGCCCTCAAGCGCTACCTGGAGCACCCGGCCCACCAGGCGGCCGGCGCGCAGTGGCGCGAGTTCGCCACCTGGGTGATCGCCGACTACGAGTTCTGAGCCCCGGGCTCCCCGAAAGCCCCCCGCCGGTCGTTTCCGGCGGGGGGCTTTCGCATGGGCGCCCACCCGTCAACTTGTCGGTGTCCGGCGACAACACGGCGTTATCGGGTGCTTGCACACAGTGCACATGTCTTGTGATGCTATGACCGCTTTTGACGGATGATTGACGGACGAAGAGGTGGCGTTGACCGTGTCGGCCAGTACTGCGCCCCCTCAGGACGAGGCGGCGTCCCCGACCCCGTCGGCCCCCGGAAAGCGCCGTGGCGCGGACACCCGCGCCCTGACCCAGGTGCTCTTCACCGAACTGAAGCAGCTGACCCCCGGCACGCCGGAGCACAACCGGGTGCGCGGGGCGCTGATCGAGGCGAACCTCCCGCTCGTACGCTACGCCGCCGCCCGCTTCCGCTCCCGCAACGAGCCGATGGAGGACGTCATCCAGGTCGGCACCATCGGCCTGATCAACGCCATCGACCGGTTCGACCCGGACCGGGGCGTGCAGTTCCCGACCTTCGCGATGCCCACCGTGGTCGGCGAGATCAAGCGCTACTTCCGCGACAACGTCCGCACCGTCCACGTCCCGCGCCGGCTGCACGAGCTGTGGGTGCAGGTCAACAGCGCGACCGAGGACCTGACCACGCTCTACGGCCGCTCCCCGAGCACCGCCGAGATCGCCGAGCGGCTGCGGATCAGCGAGGAGGAGGTGCTCAGCTGCATCGAGGCGGGGCGCTCCTACCACGCCACCTCGCTGGAGGCCGCCCAGGAGGGCGACGGACTGCCCGGCCTGCTGGACCGGATCGGCTACGAGGACCCGGCCCTGGACGGCGTCGAACACCGCGACCTGGTCCGCCACCTCCTCGTCCAGCTCCCCGAGCGCGAACAGCGCATCCTGCTGCTGCGCTACTACAGCAATCTGACCCAGTCCCAGATCAGCGCCGAACTCGGCGTCTCCCAGATGCACGTCTCCCGGCTGCTCGCGCGCAGCTTCCAGCGGCTGCGCTCCGCCAACCGCATCGACGCGTGACCGGCGAACGGTACGCGAACTCCTCCCGCACCGGACCGGGGCACGCCGGGTGTTCGCCTGGTGCATGACGGGCGCACGGAAGCACGGCACCGACGGCGCTGCATCGCAAACCCGATCGATCGGTAACCGGCGCGAGCGAATCGCTCACCAGGGCGGATGCCGACAGACACGGACAGAAATACCGTCAGACCCCTTCCCTGCAGGGGCGATTCGCCATTCGCATGTCGACATGTCGGTACAGCGCGTTGCCGACATGTGACATTCTGCGGGAAGCGCGTTTGCCGTGGCTCCGGCTCCGGTATTCAGGTGAAGGCTGCGTTGCTCGACGACGGCGCCGCCGCGACCGTCCCGCGACCCAAAGGGGGTGGCATGTCCGCAGACCAGGGCAGCTCGAAGGTGCTGACGCCCACGAAGAGCGAGGCAGCGCCCAAGGAGCTCGACGCTCTCGACGTCCTCGACGGCTTCGAGGGTGTCACGGCCCTCGACGCCGTGCCGGCCCTCGACACCGTGCCGGCCCAGGCCGTCGGCCCGTCCGCCGAAACGCTCCCGGCCCCGCAGACGGCGGCGAACCTCGACACCCGCACCCTGTCCCGGTCGCTGTTCCTGCGCCTGGCCGCGCTGGAGCAGGACAGCCCCGAGCGGGCGTACGTCCGGGACACCCTGATCGAGCTGAACCTCCCGCTGGTCCGGTACGCGGCGGCCCGCTTCCGCTCCCGCAACGAGCCGATGGAGGACATCGTCCAGGTCGGCACCATCGGCCTGATCAAGGCGATCGACCGGTTCGACTGCGAGCGGGGCGTGGAGTTCCCGACGTTCGCGATGCCCACCGTGGTCGGCGAGATCAAGCGGTTCTTCCGGGACACCTCGTGGTCCGTGCGGGTGCCGCGGCGCCTCCAGGAGCTGCGCCTGGCCCTGACCAAGGCCAGCGACGAATTGTCCCAGAAGCTGGACCGCTCGCCCACGGTCACCGAACTGGCCGCCGTGCTCGGCGTCTCCGAGGAGGACGTGGTCGACGGCCTCGCGGTCGGCAACGCCTACACCGCCTCCTCCCTCGACTCCCCGGCCCCCGAGGACGACGGCGGCGAGGGCTCGCTGGCCGACCGGCTCGGCTACGAGGACACGGCGCTGGAGGGCGTGGAGTACCGCGAGTCCCTCAAGCCCCTGCTGGCCAAACTCCCGCCCCGGGAGCGCCGGATCATCATGCTGCGCTTCTTCGCCAACATGACGCAGTCGCAGATCGGCGAGGAGGTCGGCATCTCCCAGATGCACGTCTCCCGGCTGCTGACGCGGACGCTGGCCCAGCTGCGCGAGGGACTGATCTCGGACTGAGGTCCGTCATCCGCTTCCCAACTGACGTTCCGTCAGTCACCATGTGCGGATGCTTCGTTCCGGGGTACCGCACACGACGGCATGGACACGCGGCCGCCGGGGCGCCGTCACGGCGGCCACGGCGGCCGTCGTCGTCCTGGGCGCGGTTGTGGCCGCGTGCGGGGGCGGCGGCCCGGGCGGCGGCTACACCGCGGTCGGCGCGGGCCGGGGCGGACCGACGGCCGTGGCGCCGACGGAGCCGGTGACGCTGGTGCCGCTGGACGGGCCCGCGGCGGGCGGGGCGAGCGGAGGGGAGGCCCCGCACGCGAGCGGCCCGGCGGCGCGCGCACAAGGTCCGGCGGCGCGCACGCGAGGCCCGGCCGGTCGCGCGGGCACCGATGCGCCGGCATCCGGGGGCGGCACGGCGAGCACGCACGGCACGGTTTCGGGCGCCCCCGGAACGAGCGGTGGGCAGGACGGCCGTACGACGGCACCGCCGCCACCGGCCGCCTCACCGCCTCCGGCCGCCACGCCTTCGCCGGCCGACCCGCCCGGCAGCCCGGCGCCCGGGCGCACGACGCCCGCCGCGCTGTCCTGGGGGGAGCCGGTGACCGAGGGCACCGACCGGCGGTGGTGCCAGGAGGTGACGGTCGCCTTTCACAACTCCGGTGGTACGGCGGTGCGTTCGGGCTCGGTGACGTTCGGGACGCACATCATCGGCGCGCTCGGCGTGGACTGGGGGACGGTGGAGTCGACCGTTCCGCTGCCGGTGCCGCTCGCTCCGGGCGCGCGGAAGAGTCCGGTGTGGACGGTGTGCGTGGACGCCTGGAGGGTGCCGCTCGGTATGCGTGTCGAGACGCGCGAGGTCTCGGTCGACTGGGGCTGAGCCCTTGCTGGCCGGCCCTTACTTCAGCGCCAGCCAGGCGACGCCGGCCACCACGACGAGCGCCACGATGACGCCGACGATCACACCGACCCGGGGGCCGGAGGAGGCCGCCGCCTGCCGCTGCCGCCCCTGGGGTGCCTCGTCGACGAAGGCGCGGAACATCTGGGTGCTGCCTGCGGGGTCGTAATTGCCCTGGGGGCCCTGGGTGTTAGCCATGCCCCGAGACCCTAGCGAATCCAGGTGACCGGCCCAAGTGCGGGGCCTTCGGGACAGACGGGGGCACCCCACCCGCACTCACCTGCACATTTACGTTCGCAATACTTGCCTTTGCCAAGTTTTTGCAGCGGCCACCCCCATGATTGTTTGCCTTCAGCAACCAAACAGTCCTATGGTTGCCCCAAGCAACGAATACGGGAGGTGTGATGGCCGAGCAGGCGCAGTTTGAAGAGCTGGCGCGTCAGCTCAGTGCCGTCGGAGCCGTGAAACGGGACATGGGGCGGATCCTGCCGCCCGACTGCCCGGCAGGCTCGGCCGCCGTGCTGACCCTGCTCGGCCGCCACGGCGACATGCGCATGAGCAAGCTCGCGGAACTGCTCGCCGTGGACATGTCGGTCACCAGCCGGCATGTCGCGCACGTGGCCGCACGCGGCTGGATCGAGCGGCTCCCGGACCCGGCGGACAAACGGTCGCGCATCCTGCGCCTGACCCCGGAGGGTCTGGAACAGCTCGACGAGCTGTCCCGGCGGACCACGCATCTGCTCGCGGAGCGGCTGGCGGACTGGACCGACGACGAGGTCGGCCAGCTGATCCGGCTGATGACGCGACTGCGCGACTCGTTCGGCGACTGCCGGTCCGCCCCGGTCCGGATCCCCGCCCCCGTAGTCGAAGAGACCACCCGTACACCCGCAAGCACGTAAGAAAAGGAAGCCCATGGCAACGACCACACCAGCCGGTGTGCGGGCTCACGCCAAGCACGGGGGAGGCCAAGGCGACGCCCCGATGACGCACCGGCAGATCATGGAGGCCCTGTCCGGGCTGCTGCTCGGCATGTTCGTGGCGATCCTGTCGTCCACGATCGTCTCCAACGCCCTGCCGGAGATCATCGGGGACCTCGGCGGCGGCCAGTCCGCCTACACCTGGGTGGTCACGGCCGCCCTGCTGTCGATGACCGCGGCCACTCCCCTGTGGGGCAAGCTCGCCGACCTGTACAGCAAGAAGGCTCTCGTCCAGATAGCCCTCGTCATCTACGTGGTCGCCTCCATGGCGGCCGGCCTGTCGCAGAACCCCGGCATGCTCATCACCTTCCGGGTGTTCCAGGGCATCGGCGTCGGCGGTCTGTCCGCCCTGGCGCAGATCGTCATGGCGGCGATGATCTCCCCGCGCGAGCGCGGCCGGTACTCCGGCTACCTCGGCGCCACCTTCGCCGTCGCCACCGTCGGCGGCCCGCTGCTCGGCGGCGTCATCACCGACACCTCCTGGCTGGGCTGGCGCTGGTGCTTCTACGTCGGCGTCCCCTTCGCGATCATCGCGCTGATCGTGCTGCAGAAGACCCTGCACCTGCCCGTGGTCAAGCGCCAGGTCAAGGTCGACTGGGGCGGCGCGACCCTGATCGCCGCCGCCGTCTCCCTGCTGCTGGTCTGGGTCACCTTCGCGGGTGACAAGTACGACTGGCTGTCCTGGCAGACCTACGCGATGGTCGGTGGTTCGATCGTCCTCGGCGCGCTGTTCGTGCTCGTGGAGTCCAAGGCGAGCGAGCCGATCATCCCGCTGCGCCTGTTCAAGAACCGCACGATCACGCTGGCGTCGCTCGCCTCGCTGTTCGTCGGTATCGCGATGTTCTCCGGCACCGTGTTCTTCAGCCAGTACTTCCAGCTGGCCCGCGACAAGTCCCCGACCATGTCGGGCGTCATGACCATCCCGATGATCGGCGGTCTGTTCGTCTCCTCGACCGTCTCGGGTCAGCTCATCACCCGCACCGGCCGCTGGAAGGCGTGGCTGGTCAGCGGTGGCGTGCTGGTCACGGCCGGACTGCTGCTGCTCGGTGGCATCCGGTACGACACGGACTACTGGAAGATGGCCATCTTCATGGCCCTGCTGGGTCTCGGCATCGGCATGATGATGCAGAACCTGGTGCTCGCCACGCAGAACCAGGTGGCCCCCTCCGACCTCGGCTCGGCCAGCTCCACGGTCACCTTCTTCCGCTCCCTCGGCGGTGCGGTCGGCGTCTCCGCGCTCGGTGCCGTGATGTCCCGCCGGATCACCCACTACGTCCAGGACGGCGTCTCCGCGCTGGACCCGAAGTCCCAGGCCGCGCTGGCCGGCGGCGCCGGCTCGTCCGACAGCATCCCGGACATGGACAAGCTCCCGGCGCCCATCCGGACGCTGATGGAGAGCGCCTACGGCCACGGCATCGCCGACGTCTTCCTCATCGCCGGCTGCCTCGCCGCCGTCGCCTTCCTGATCACGCTGTTCATCAAGGAGGTCCCGCTGAAGACCAAGGGCGCGCTCGCGCAGTCCACCGACGCCGCCGCCCCGGCCCAGGCCGAGGCCCCGGCCGCCGCGGCCACCGCGGCCCAGGCCCCGGTCCCGGCCGCGGTCGCCCAGACCGCCCCGGCCGCGTCCGACGGCACCGCCGCCGACACCCGGCCCATGGCAGCCGTCGCCACGGTCGCCGAGCCCGGCGCGGGCCACGGCGGCACCCCGGTGCACGGCTTCGTCCGCGGCGCCGAGAGCGCCCCGGTCCCGCAGGCCGCGGTCACCCTGATCTCGCTGTCCGGCCGCCAGCTGGGCCGCTCGGTCGCCCAGGCCGACGGCTCCTACGCGCTGGACGCCCCGGGCACCGGCAGCTACGTCCTGATCGCCTCCGCCGACGGCTACCAGCCGCAGGCCTCCACCATCGTGGTGGGTGAGGAGCCGGTGGCGTACGACATCCTGCTCAGCGGCACCAGCGGGCTGACCGGTGTGGTCCGGGCCGCCGGGAGCGCGCTGCCGGTCAAGGACGCGATGGTGATCGTCACCGATGTGCGCGGAGACCTGCTGGCCACCGCCGCCACCGGGGAGCAGGGCGACTTCGCCCTCACCGACCTGGTGCCCGGCACGGTGACCGTCGCGGTCAACGCGAGCGGGTACCGGCCGCGGGCCCTGCCGGTCGAGGTCGGCGCCACCGGCGTCACCCGGATCGAGATCGACCTGGACGCCGGCGCCCGGCTCCAGGGTGTCGTCCGGGCCCCGCACGGCCCGCTGGCCGACGCCCGGGTCACCCTGGTCGACCAGGCGGGCAACGTGGTCGGCACCGCCACCACCGGTGCGGACGGGGCGTACGCCTTCACCGACCTGGACGGCGGCGAGTACACCGTCATCGCGACCGGCTACCCGCCGGTGGCCACCGCGCTGACCGTGACCGGCCCCGGCGTGGACGGCCACGACATCGAGCTCGCCCACCCCGGCGAGTAGGCACCTCCCGGCCCGTGGCGGCGCGCGTCCTGAGCGGAGGGCGCGCCCGCCGCGGGCCGGTCTCGTACGAGCAATTTTTGAGCCTTTTTCAGGGAGAAACGGGATGGGACTGACCGCGAAGATCCGTACGCGGGACGGGTGGGCCGTGTCGCACGCGGTCGTCACGGTGACCGACATGACCGGTACGCAGGTGCTGCGCGCCGAGGCGGATCACGAGGGAGCCGTACGGGACACCACCGAGCTGGCGCCGGGGGCGTACACCGTGATCGTCACGGCCGTCGGCTACGCGCCCGCGGCCTCCTCCGCGATCGTCACCGCCAGCGGCCGGGCCGAGGTCGGCACGGTCACGCTGGCCCGGCAGGGCGGCACCGAGCTGCCGCCGCCCGGACCCTGGACCATCGACCCGGCGCACTCCTCCGTCGCCGCGGTCGCCCAGCACCTGGGCATCTCCAGCGTGCACGGCCGGTTCACGGAGTTCGGCGGCACCATCGAGATCGCCCCCGACGACATCGCCAAGTCCCGGGTGGAGGCGGTGATCCGGGCGGCCTCCGTCGACACCGGCAACGGCATGCGCGACACGCACCTGCGCTCCGCGGACTTCCTGGACGTCGAACGGCACCCGGAGATCACCTACCGCTCCACGGGCCTGACCCAGGCCGGCTCCGACCGCTGGACCGTGCACGGCGAACTGTCCCTGCACGGCGTCGTACGACCGGTGGACCTGGACCTCGCCTACCTGGGCACCGGCGCCGACCCCTGGGGCGGCACCCGCGCCGCGTTCCGGGCCACCGCCGAACTGCGCCGCGAGGACTTCGCGATGAACTACAACCAGGTCCTCCAGGCGGGCATCGCCGCCATCGGCACCACCCTGAAGGTGGAGCTGGACATCCAGGCCGTGCAGGGCGACTCGCTCCCCCAGGCGTAGGCACAGCAGGGTCAGCCTAGGGCGCACCCGCTGCCCCTAGGCTGCCCCCATGGCACCGAACATCGCTACCAACACCCGTGTACCGCTGGACGAGCTGCTGGACTTCGTACGGCCCCGGCACCGGGCCCTGCTGATCACCCGCCGGTCCGACGGCTCCCCGCAGGCGTCCCCGCTGACCTGCGGGGTGGACGACTCCGGGCGGATCGTGGTCTCCACCTACCCGGAGCGGGCCAAGACGCGCAACGCCAAGCGGGACGAGCGGGTCAGCCTCGTCGTCCTCAGCGACGACTGGAACGGCCCCTGGGTGCAGATCGACGGCACGGCCGAGGTCATCGACGCCCCGGACTCCGTCGAGCCCCTGGTCGAGTACTACCGCAACATCGCGGGCGAGCACCCCGACTGGGACGAGTACCGGCAGGCCATGATCAAGCAGGGGAAGTCCATCATCCGGGTGACCCCGCGGCGGTGGGGGCCGGTGGCGACCGGCGGTTTCCCGGCGCGGCTCGTCCAGGAGGACTAGTCAGCCCCGGGCGACCATCGCCTCGATGCCGGCGACCAGCAGGTCCAGCGCGAACGTGAAGTCGCGGTCCAGCATCTCGGCCACCGTGTCGCCGCCGCGCGCCGCCATGATGTCCTTGGACTCCCCGATGATCTCGGCGGTCCCGGGGACCTCGTCCACCAGGGCCATGGACTGCTCGAAGTACTCCTCCGGGGACAGCCCGGTGTCCGCCACCCGGGTCAGGAAGTGGCTCTCGATCGTGCCGTAGCCGTAGACGAACTGGAAGACGGCCGAGATCGCCCCGGTCACCCCGTGCGCGGGCAGCCCCGCCCGGCGGACGACCCGCTGCACCGCGCGGGAGAACGCGAGCGAGTGCGGGCCGACGTTGAGGAAGCGCCCGGCCAGCGGCGACAGCCAGGGGTGGCGGACCAGCAGCTGCCGGTAGGCGGTGGCCAGCCTCCGCAGCTGCTCGCGCCAGTCCTCGCCGGTGTCGTCCGGGTCGGGCAGCCTCAGCTCGGCGTAGACCGCGTCCAGGGCGAGTTCGAGCAGGTCGTCCTTGGTGTCGACGTACCAGTACAGGGACATCGCGGTGACGTTCAGCTCGGCGGCCAGCCGGCGCATGGAGAACTTGGCGAGCCCCTCGGCGTCCAGCAGCCGCACCGACGTCCCGGTGATCCGCTCGCGGTCGAGCCCGGAGGGCTGCCCGCCGCGTCCCCCGCGCCGGGGCTTGCCCTCCAGCCAGACGCTGTCCCGCGCCGACCGGCCTGCCTGCTTCGTCACCGGCGCACCCTTCTCCCACTCGCTTCGCTTCCCAAGATGCTAGGACCGCGGCCACCGCACGCCGGCCCGGGCCGGGCCGTCACGCGGACACCCGCTCCGCCCGCCGCAGGAGACCGGCCGCCACGAACCCGCCGACCAGCACGGCGACGGCTCCCACCAGCTGACCCGTGCCCAGTCCGACGGACAGCGACTCGCCCGACGCCACGGAGGCGCTGAGCACGGCACCGAGGACGGCCACACCGAGACCGTTGCCGAACTCGGCCAGCGTGCCGTTGATGCCGGCGCCCACCCCCGCCTTCTCCGGCGGGATGGCGCTCATGATGGCGTGCGCCATCGCCGGGTTCGCCACCGCGCACCCCGCGCCGATCAGCAGCAGCCCGATCAGCGTCCCCGCGTAGCCACCGGAGTCCAGCTCCGCGATCGACACCAGGCCCGCGGACATGCACACCATGCCCAGCGCGATCGACGCCGGCGTGCCCAGCCGCGCCGCCCACTTCGCGGACAGCCCGCTGAAGTTGAGCGCCACCACCGTCAGCGCCAGCGGAGCGGTCCGCAGACCGGCCTCCAGCGGCTCGTAGCCGAGGACGAACTGGAGGTGCTGGGTCAGCAGGAACAGCGCGCCGCCCATGCCGAACACGATGAGCACGGCCCCGGCGACCGCGCCGGTGAACCGCCGGTCCCGGAAGAAGTGGATGTCGAGCATCGGCTCCTCGGTCCGGCTCTCCCACCAGGCGAAGGCGCCCAGCACCAGCACCGCGACGACCGCCGTGACCAGCACCCGCGCCGATGTCCACCCGTGGCCGGGCCCGGAGATGATCGCGTAGACGAGCGAGGCCATGCCGATGGTGGACAGCACCGCGCCGATCAGGTCCGGGCGGTCACCGCGCGGGTTCTTGGACTCGGGCACGAGGATCACCACCGCGACCACGGCCAGCGCCGCGACCGGCAGGTTGATCAGGAAGATGGCGCCCCACCAGAAGTGGTCGAGCACGAAGCCGCCTATCAGCGGGCCGCCGGCGAACCCGAGCGCGTTGACCGCGCTCCAGATGCCGATCGCCTTCGCCTGCTCCTCGGGCGCGAAGATCTGCATCGCCACGGCCAGCGTGGTGGTCATCAGCAGCGCGCCGCCTATGCCCATGCCGGCCCGCGCGGCGATCAACTGGGCGGTGCTGCCCGCGAGTCCGGCCACCAGCGAACCGGCGCCGAACAGGACGAGCCCGGTGATCAGCATCTTCTTGCGGCCGTAGCGGTCGGCGGCGCTGCCCGCGGTGAGCAGCAGGCCGGACTGGACCAGGGAGTACGCATTGATCATCCACTGGATGTCCGAGGTCGTCGCGTGCAGCTCGCGGGTGAGCGAGGGGATGGCCACGTTCAGGACGGTGTTGTCGAGCAGCACGGTGAGCTGCGCCAGACAGATGACGCCGAGGATCAGCCAGCGCTGGGGATGGCCTTGGGATGTGGGCATGCCGTACACCGTATAGCTGTGGCTATACGGTGTACAACACAATTTCCGGTCGGCCTCCGGACTCAGTCGGCCGCCTTCCGCGTCAGGTCGTAGAACGTCGCCGAGCCCACCGTCACCTTCGTGAAGGTGCTCTGCACCCAGGAGCTGATCCCGGAGGCGGTGCCGTCGCCGCCCATGCCTCCGCCCATGCCGCCGCCCGCGATGAAGTAGTGGATCCTGCCGTCCGCGACGTACTTCTTGAACTGGGCGAGCGTCGGGGACGGGTCGGTGCCGTTGAAGCCGCCGATCGCCATCACCGCCTCGCCCGTGGCCAGCTGGTAGCTCGCCGCGTTCTGCGAACCGATGGAGGCGGCCACCCAGGTGTAGTCAGCGGCGTCCTTCTCCAGCAGCTCCTTCGCCTCGGCCGGCACGTTCGCGCCGTTCAGCAGGCCGCCGACGCCGCCCGTGCCACCCTCACGGGTCCGGCCGCCACCGGGGAAGCCGTCGCCGTTCCGCGGGTCGCCGTTCTGCGGGTTCTGACCGGTGCCGTCCTGCTGGTTCTGACCTGGCATGCCGCCGGGGAAGCCGCCGCCGCCCGGGAAGCCGTTGCCGTTCTGCTGGCCCTGCTGACCCTGCTGGTTCTGCCGGCCCTGCCCGGGCGTGCCGCCGCCGAAGCCGCCGCGCGCGCCGTCACCGCCGGGGCCGCCCGGGCCGCCGCCCCGGCCGCCCATCATGCTCGCGCCCGCCGGGCCGGCCGTGACGATCGAACCGGTGTGGCCCTGCCGGACGGTGCTGAGCGTGTACGCGGCCGGTCCGGCCAGCGCGGCGACGAGGCCCACGGCCGCCGTCGCGCGGGCGAGCCGCCGGTCCAGCCGGCCGGCGAAGACCAGGCCGAGCGCCGCGGCCAGCCCGCCGACCAGCACCAGCCAGCGCAGCCAGGGCAGGTAGTCGGGGGTGCGGTGGAGCAGGACGTACCCCCAGGCCGCCGTCGCGACGAGGGACGCGGCGAGCGTGACGGCCGCCCACCCCTCGCGCCGCCGCTCCCACAGCAGCCCGGCGCCCATGCCGGTCACGGCCGCGAGGTAGGGGGCGAGGGCCACCGTGTAGTACTGGTGGAAGATGCCCGCCATGTAGCTGAACACCACCATGGTCGTCAGCAGCGATCCGCCCCAGACCAGGAACGAGGCACGGGTGACCGAGGTCCGGCGGGCCCCGCGCGTGGCCACCAGGCCGGCGGCGAGCAGGATCAGCGCGGTGGGCAGCAGCCAGGAGATCTGGCCGCCGATCTCAGAGTCGAACATCCGGTCCCAGCCGGTCTCGCCCCACCTTCCGCCGCCGCCCGGCCCGCCACCGCCGCCGACACTGCCGGTCTCCTCGCCGTTCAGCCGGCCGAGCCCGTTGTAGCCGAAGGTCAGCTCCAGGAAGCTGTTGTGCTGCGAACCGCCGATGTACGGGCGGGAGGAGGCCGGCCACAGCTCGACGGCCGCGACCCACCAGCCGCCCGAGACGACCAGCGCGAGCGTCGCCGCGGCCAGCTGGGCGAAGCGCTTGCGCAGCGGCACCGGGGCGCACACCGCGTAGACGACCGCCAGCGCCGGCAGGATCAGGAACGCCTGGAGCGTCTTGGCGAGGAACGCGAATCCGACCGCGGTCCCGGCCCACACCAGCCACTTGGTCCGGCCGTCCTCCAGGGCGCGGACGACGAGGTAGCAGGCCACCGACATCAGCAGGGCCAGCAGCGCGTCGGGGTTGTTGAAGCGGAACATCAGCGCCGCGACCGGGGTGAGCGCCAGCACCGTACCCGCGACCAGACCGGCCACCGGGCCGGACCGGCGGCGCACGGCCGCGTACACGACGGCGACGGTCGCCACGCCCATCAGCACCTCGGGCGCCAGAATGGCCCAGGAGTTCAGGCCGAACAGGCGCACGGACAGCGCCATCGGCCACAGCGCGGCCGGCGGCTTGTCGACGGTGATGGCGTTGCCCGCGTCCAGCGAGCCGAAGAAGAACGCCTTCCAGGACGTGCTGCCCGCCTGGACGGCCGCCGAGTAGAAGGAGTTGGCGTAGCCGGAGGCACCGAGGCCGTACAGGTAGAGCAGGAGGGTGGCGGCCAGCAGGACCAGCAGGGCCGGGCGTGCCCAGCGGGGGTCCTCGGGCCGGCCGCGCCACAGCCGCCGTACGAACGGCAGTCCCGGCCCGGCGGCGGGTTCCCCCGCGGTCGTGGCGCCGGGCGCGGTCGTCGGCGGGGCGTCATGGGTGGTCATCGGGTGTCCCCCGGGTCGGTGGAGTACGGACGCGCCGGCCGCGGGCGCGCGGTGGCGTCCGTGGTCTTGGTGGCGTGGAGGTGCGCGGTGGCCTCGGTGGCGTGGAGGTGGGTGGTGGCCTCGGTGCTGTGCGGGTGAGCGGTGGCCTCGGTGCCGTGCGGGTGGGCGGTGGCCTGGTGCGGCCACGTGTACGGGGACGGGGACGGGGCCGGCGCGGTGGCCGTCGGGGACGGGGCCGACGCGGTGGCCGTCGGGGACGGAGCGGGCGCGGGGGCCGCCGGGAGCGGGCCGGGCTCCGTCCGGTCCGGGAAGACCCAGGCGCGGAAGAGCAGGAACCGCAGCACGGTCGCCGCGAGGTTGGCGGCGATGAGCACCGCCAGTTCGGTGGAGTGCGCCGGGCTGTCGCCGGCCGCGTTCAGCGCGGCGAGCGAGCCGCTGGTCAGGACGAGGCCGATGCCGAAGACGACCAGGCCCTGCGCCTGGTGCCGGACCGCGCCGCCCCGGCCGCGCACCCCGAAGGTGAGCCGGCGGTTGGCGGCCGTGTTGGCGACGGCGGAGACCAGCAGCGCGAGCGCGTTGGCGGTCTGGGGGCCGACGGCCTGCCGGAAGGCGCTGTACAGCAACAGGTAGAACAGCGTGGACAGGCCGCCGACCACGCAGAAGCCGACGAGCTGGCGGGCCAGTCCGTGCGGCACGCCGGTCAGCTCGCGGTCGCGCGGATCGTCGCCGAAGGGCCGGGCCAGCCGGTCCAGCGGCAGCGAACCGGTGGCCAGGGCCTTGCCGACCCGCCACACACCCTTGAGATCCTCGGTGGCCGTCCTGACGATGTGCACGGTGGAGTCGGGGTCGTCCACCCAGTCGACCGGCACCTCGTGGATCCGCAGGCCCGCCCGCTCGGCGAGCACCAGCAGCTCGGTGTCGAAGAACCAGCCGGTGTCCTCCACCAGCGGCAGCAGCGCCTGGGCCACGTCCCGGCGGATCGCCTTGAAGCCGCACTGCGCGTCCGAGAAGCGGGCCTGGAGCGAACCGCGCAGGATCAGGTTGTAGGCCCGGCTGATGAACTCCCGCTTGGGGCCGCGTACGACCCGGGAGGCGCGGGCCAGCCGGGAGCCGATCGCCAGGTCCGAGTGGCCGGAGATCAGCGGCGCCACCAGCGGCAGCAGCGCGTTGAGGTCGGTGGACAGGTCGACGTCCATGTAGGCGAGGACCGGGGCGTCGGAGGCCGACCACACGGTCCGCAGCGCCCGTCCCCGGCCCTTCAGCTCCAGCCGTACGGTGCCCACCTCGGGGATCTCGGCCGCCAGCCGCGCCGCCACCAGGGGGGTGGTGTCCGTGGAGGCGTTGTCCGCGATGGTGATGCGGAAGGCGTACGGGAAGGTGCGCGCGAGGTGCTCGTGCAGCCGGCGCACGCACGGCGGGAGGTCCTTCTCCTCGTTGTAGACGGGGATCACTACGTCCAGGACAGGCGTACCGGCGTCTCCGGCCGGGAGGTGCTCCCGCGCCGGCAGGGTGCCGGGAGAAGAGTCGGTTCGCATGGCACCGACTCTTCTCAGGCCCCCTGTCGCGCCCGTGTGGTGGCGCTGTGCTGCGGCTGTGAGTGCGGTGGTGAGGGTGCGGCGGGGGAGCGGTGCGCTTCGAGCACGAGGGTGTCCAGGGCGGGCAGGCGCAGGGTGAACACCGTGCGGCCGGGCGCGCTGTCCACGGTCACGGCGCCCCCGTGCGCGACGGCCACGGCCTGCACGATGGCGAGCCCGAGGCCCGTGGACCCGGTGGCGCGGGTGCGCGCGGAGTCGCCCCGGGCGAACCGCTCGAAGACGTGCGGCAGCAGCGGCGCCGGGATGCCCGGCCCGTCGTCCTCCACGTCCACGCACGTCCACGGCCCGTGCCGGCGCACCCGTGCGGTGACGGTCGTACCGGGCGGGGTGTGCTTGCGGGCGTTGCCCAGCAGGTTGACCAGCACCTGCTGGATGCGGGCCGGGTCCGCCGAGACCGGGGCCGGGGCGTCGGGCAGGTCGAGCCGCCAGGTGTGGTCCGGGCCCGCCGCGCGGGAGTCGCTGACGGTGTCGACGACCAGCGGGACCAGATCGGTGTGCTCCCACTGGAGCGGGCGGCCGGCGTCGAGCCGGGCGAGCAGCAGCAGGTCCTCCACGAGCAGGGTCATCCGCCCGGCCTCGGACTCGATCCGGCCGAGGGCGTGCCGGGTGTCGGGCCCGATCTCCTCGTGTCCGCGCCGGGTGAGTTCGGCGTATCCGCGGATGGAGGCGAGCGGGGTGCGCAGCTCATGGCTGGCGTCGGCCACGAACCGGCGTACCCGTGTCTCGCTCTGCTGCCGGGCGTGCAGGGCGCCGTGGACGTGGTCGAGCATCCGGTTGAGCGCGGCGCCGACCCGGCCGACCTCCGTGTGCGGGTCGCACTCCGCCTCCGGCACCCGTTCGCTGAGGTTCACCTCGCCGGTGTGCAGGGGCAGTTCGGAGACCCGGGTGGCGGTGTCGGCGACCCTGCGCAGGGGGCGGGTGGCGACGCCGACGAGGACGTATCCGGCGATGGCGGCGGCGACGAGCCCGGCGGCGGTGACGCAGACCTCGACCAGGATCAGGGTGTTGATGTTGTCGTCGGTGTCCTTGGTGGGCAGCGCCACGTAGAAGGCGTCGGTGCCGTTCTGGCTCGCCATGTACCGCACGCGGTAGTCGCCGAGGCCCGGGATCCGTACGGTGTGCGCGGCGCCGTCCCGCGGCACCGTGCCGAGCGCCGTCTTCTGCGCACTGGTCAGGCTGTCGGCGCGGGACCGCTTGAAGAAGCCGTTGTCGTCGTTCTGCCGCCGGGCGACGGCCGCGCTGCCGATCGTGGCGCCGCGCACGTAGGCGGCGACGGCGCCGAACGGGGTCGGCCCCTTCGTCAGCAGGTTCTCCACCTTGGTGTCCGGGGTGGAGGCGGCGTCCGGCATGCGGGGCACCCCGGGGACGGCACCGCCGCCGGGTTCCGGATGCCCGGCCCCGCGCAGGGCGAACTCGGTGACCTTGCCGTCCAGTTGCTCGTACAGGTGCGAGCGCAGCGCCAGCGTGGTCACCGTGCCGATCACCGCGCACACCACCGCGATCAGCGTCACGGACGCGACGACGAGGCGTGTGCGCAGGGTGCGCGGCTGACCCGCCCGGCGCCGTCGGGGACCGGGCCGCCGCCGCCCGCTCACGACGCGGCGGGCTTGATCAGGTAACCGGCTCCCCGCCGCGTGTGGATCATCGGCTCGCGGCCGGCGTCGATCTTCCGCCGCAGGTAGGAGATGTACAGCTCCACGACGTTGGCCTGGCCGCCGAAGTCGTACGACCACACGCGGTCCAGGATCTGCGCCTTGCTGAGCACCCGCCGGGGGTTGCGCATGAGGAAGCGCAGCAGCTCGAACTCGGTGGCGGTGAGGTGGATGGACTCACCGTCGCGGAAGACCTCGTGGCTGTCCTCGTCCAGGGTCAGGTCGCCCACGACGAGCACGGAGTCGGACCGCCGGTCGGCGGCGCCCGCCCTGCGGATCAGCCCGCGCAGCCGGGCGACGACCTCCTCCAGGCTGAACGGCTTGGTGACGTAGTCGTCGCCGCCGGCGGTGAGCCCGGCGATACGGTCCTCCACCGCGTCCTTGGCGGTGAGGAAGAGCACGGGCACTTCCGGCAATTCACGCCGCAGCCGGCCGAGCACGGCCAAGCCGTCCATGTCCGGGAGCATCATGTCGAGCACGACGGCGTCGGGCCGGAACTCGCGGGCCGCCTGGACGGCCCCCTGCCCGTCGCCCGCGCTCCTGATCCGCCAGCCCTCGTAGCGCAGGGCCATGCTCAGCAGTTCGGTGATCGACAGCTCGTCGTCCACCACCAGCACGCGGACGGGGCTCCCGTCCGGCCTCAGCAGTTCGGTGCGCCCCTGGGGCGAGGTCGTGGTCATGCCGGCCACCCTGTCGGGGAGCTCTGAGAACACGCTTTCCGGAGTCTGTGATTTCTCTGAGAAACACCCGGGGCCGTCCGCCGGCCGCATCCAGTGGCGTCTCGCCGTCAGAACAGCCCGTCCGGCTCCCTGCCGAACTCCCGGACGGGGAAAGCGCATCCGGCCGCCGCCGGCTCGGCCGGCACCAGCTCCCAGCCCGTCATCAGCCGGGTGTCCAGGACGACGGCCCCGCGCCCGCCGACGGCCAGATGGAGATCGGGCCCGGCGACCGCGACCAGCTCCCCGCGCACGCTCCCGCCCGGCACCAGCTCCAGCACCTCGCCGAACGCCTCCGGAATCCCCGCGAGCCCGAACGCCTCCACGTGGTCCACGACGTGGCAGGGCTCGGGCCGCAACGACTCCGGCCACCCGGCGAGCGCGACGGCCCGCGCGTGCAGCTCCCGCAGCTCGGCGGCGCGCTCCGCCTCCGTGCCCGGCAGCGCCGACCGCACCGCCCGCTTCTCGGTGTACGGCACCCGGTCCGGCACGTGCAGCGCGGCCCGCAGCAGTTCCTCGGCGCGCCGCGCGGCCATCAGCGGCCCGGTACCGAGCCAGCTGAAACAGACGGCGCCCTGTTCGAGCAGCCGGGCCGGTCCCCGCTCCACGGCGGTGATCCCGGCCTTCACCATGCCCGGCCCGAACCAGGCCAGGTAGACCCGGTAGGGCCGGGGGTCGTCCGCGACCGTGTCGGCGGCCACCGAGTGCGCACGCGCCAGCCGCGCGCACTCCTCACACCGCCCGCCCGTACTCCGCCCCGACACGACGGCCCGCACCGCGCACTCGTTCCCCCGCACCCCGGCACACCCCCGCACACCCCCCTCCGGCACACCGAAGGCGATCCACTTCCCCCGGGTCAGCGCACTACCCCGCCCACCACCCCACACCAACACCGCCCCATCCCCCGACCACCGAATCCCCGAACATCTCCAGACCTGTGCCATCAGGGGCGAGGGTAAGGGGTGGGTCGGACAACCCCAGGCCCCTGGCCAGCTGTGGGATTTCTCGGCGGCCTGCTGCTGAGCCTCGCAGTGGCGGAATCCTGGTTCTGGCTCACCTTCGCCGGCTTCGTGCTCATGACCGCCGTCTACGCCGTGAAGGGAGTCCACGGGCTTCGCACTCGCCGGCGCCACACGGCCTGATCAACCCCAACCGCCCGTGGTGCCGGCACTGACGCTCGCGACGGCCGTGCCGGCTCTCGCTGCTGTACGCCCCTGAAACGCAAGAGGCCCCGGAGTAATCCGGGGCCTCTCATCTGTGTGCACTCGGCAGGATTCGAACCTGCAACCTTCTGATCCGTAGCTCTACACAGATCGGTCACGGACGGTCATACAGGTCTCGCATCGGCCGCTCGGAGACGATACGGAGTGGAGCCGGTTGATGTGGTTGCTGTACCCGGCTCTTGTGCAGCAGAATCCTGGCGGGGGCTGGGGGTGGCGCGTGGAACGGGAACTACTCGAACGGCTGCTGGTTGGCGACGACGAGGCATCCGTGGCCGCTCTGGCTGCGCTCCGCTGCGGTGGTTCCTACGTAATCTGGGACGGGACTCCGGCTGCTGAGTCGCTCGCCCATATCTATGCACGTCGGCTGCGGCACACCCGCCGCCGAGGCATCGAGACCACGAACCTGGCACACGCCGTGGATCTGCTCGGCCGGCATCAGCACCCGGTCCGCCTAGGGCAGATCAGGGCTGCTGATAGCGCATGGACGTTCATGCTGTTTCTCACCGAGGACGGCAGCAGGCTGATCGCGTGCACCGGTGTTCGGCGGCCCCACGTCTGAACCGCAGCCGCCGAACGTCAGCCACGACGGCGGGGGGGGGCGATCGCCCAGGCGCGCGTATGTCTCGCTGCACCCCCACCGGGCTCAGTCATGCTGCTGATGCTGTCGACCAGGGCAAGCTGCGACAGCAGGTACGTGACCACGGCGCCGGAGACCTCAGCTTGGTGAGCTGAGGTGATCTACGAAGGTTGCCCAGCTGACCTGGACAGAAGCATTGCCAGCACCTGCCCGCTTTCCGGGTTGATACCCGGTGTTCCTCCTGGTTCCCCGCACGATCTGGCACGGGTCTGGCACGCCGGTGACAGCCATTGGTTACAGGACGCCCCGATCGCATACCGCCTGCGTAGTCAGCCCAGGATCCCAAGCAGGCGAAAGAACGGATCCGAGGACAGGGGGAGGCTTGGCATGTTATGTATGTGAGTTCACGCGATCTGCGGGTGGGGAGAAGACGTGCTTCTTAGTGACCTGGCTAAGCTTTGCGGCATGCAAGAGTCCTGGATCGGTTTGATCTCAGACTCAAAAGGCGTACGAGAGGAACGCAAGCCGAAGGAAAACTATGTCATTCCTGAGGTTCGCGTTACGTATGACAGCGGCCCGGTGACTCCCTCTCTTATTTTGATCACGGCGCCAGCTGCCGTAGGAAAAACAACAGCAGCACGCTACCTGAGTAACACACTTAAGGCGCCCATCGTCGACCTTTCGACACTTCACGTAGGAAGCAACGCCCTCGAAGGGGCGTTGTGGAAATCAATGGGCCCAGCAAGAGCTGGGAACTTCGTCGAGGAAATGAGGGATGGGCGCGCGACGCTGATCATTGACGCTCTAGACGAAGCGGAGATCCGCTCCGGCCAAGCGAACTTCCAGGCCTTTCTTCGGGACGTGGCCGAAACCGCATCCGATATGTCGGGTAGCCCTGCAATGATAATGCTCTCCCGCGCTGAAAGCGCGCGGTCCTTGACCGAACTATTCAAGGAACGAAATCTCCAATACTCTCACTTCGAGATTCTTCCTTTCGGACGTACCCAAGCTGAAACATACTTGGATGCTCGCATGGTCGAGGTGTACGCAGCTTCGGGGAAAGAAGCTGTACACCGGCGTTACCTTGCTCCCTATGAAAAAGCTCGCGATACCTTGTTTTCTCTTTTGGCTTCTGTCATCTCTAACGGAAGCTCAGATATCTGGGCAGACCCATCTGTCCGAGACTTTCTCGGATATGCACCGGTCTTGGACGTCGCTGCAGAATTCCTAGCGGTGGATAACTTCACAACGCTGCATCGAGACTTCTCGTCATCAGGAGCGGCAGAGGGAACAGCGCATTGGCATCTAGTCGCGCAAGTGATTGACCACCTCCTGGTTCGAGAACAAGATAAGTTTGTAACTCAGTTCATTGAAACTATAGAGTTCGAATCATTTGGGGATCTTCGACTGTCGGCTGCCCTGTACGCCCCCGAAGAGCAGTGCACACGCCTCCTTGACTATGTAGAAAACATTCCAACATCGGTAGAGTTGCCAGCTCATCTGCCTGAGCGCCTGCGGGAGCCCTACGAAGCGGCTGTTACAGCGCAACTGGTAAACCACCCCTTTTTGCGCGGTTCTGAGTGGTTCAACGTAATCTTTCGCGATTACGTGACGGCACGATCTCTAGCGAGTGTCACGACCGCAGGTGACGCTGGGGCGTCAATTCGGAGTCGGCTGCTCTCTTCTGAGTGGAAGCATTCGCCGATGTTTGCTTATTTCACGCATGCTCTTACGCAAATTAAGGGCGTTTCTATCAGCACTTGCCACTCTGAGCTATTCGGGGCCCTCTACGAATCCTTCAAGTCGATGTGTGTTGCAGGTGACACCCTGCATTTTACTGCAGGAAGGACTGGCAACAGACTTTTTGCATCTTATGCCGTATCGTCAAAGCCGCAAGGCGAGCTACTTCTTACCATGGGACCCCTCGGCTTTGCGTCGTACGAGGGCAGCCTGACCCTGACGTTTCCGCGCGAGTTGAGTAACGCGGAGATTTACGAGGTGCCGGAGGTCGTACTCGGAGGCGAAGGAAGCTCCTTCAAATTCGGGCCGAACGTCTACGTCGCCTGCCGCGACCTGCTCGTCGTGGCTAAAGACGTCCAGGTGTTTGGCACGGGGAATGAGGCCGAAATGCCGGTCCTGCTGAACGTTTCCAATCTCATCAGCGAGAATGTGAAGATTCGGGTCGAGTCAGCGCAACTTCACGTGCTATGCGATGACTTGTATTACCCCTGGACGCAATATCAGAAGAAGCTGAACCCTTCCAAGCTGCACTCGAATGCCCGCGAGGCGTCAGCCCTGTATCTGGAATTGCGGCGCATTGTGTTGCGCTTCAAAGACGCAAAAAAGGGGGAAGCCGCCCTCTTTCAGCCATTCGTTGACAACCTTATTGTTGGTGAGAATCGGCGGGCGCGTACTGCACTCGACTTTCTGCAAAGCATTGGCTGTGTGGAGGTGCGAAACAGCATGTATCTGCTCGACCTCGCGGAGTTTGCCAAGCTGGGGATTTCGCGACCTCAACTTCGAGAGCTTGAGATGTCTGAGGCCGTGGTAGCTCTCAGTCAGAGGCTCGTCGAATTCGCGTCGCGAAAAGGGAGGTAGCGTTAGGGTTAAGTGGTCTCCCTGTGTGGAATAAGTCGGGCCCTGCTGTCTCATAGCGCAACAGAGCCCGCAATCCACGCCTTATAGCTGAGTCGCCTTACTTTGCGACTGTTGTGCCGTTCTTGGCTAGCTCGTCAAGTTCACCCGGCACCTCAAAGAGGTTTCGCAAAAGCTGAGTAGTGAAGCGAAGTGCCCGCCCTGCCGTTTCTTGGTCCACTCGTTCATCGCTCGCATGAGCGCCCACATTTCCGATGGATCTGATGTGATGCAGGAGTGGCCCGAATGATTGCGTGACATGACCGTCGGCGATCAGCTTTTCGATACTCTTCATGAGGATCTTCTCTCTGATCTCGTAGTGAGCCGCAGCGGCTTCCAGCGTGCGCCTGAGTTGGACGGCGGCGGCGTCTGGCACGCCAACGCGAAGCACGAGTAGAGCATCGTTGTAGTAGCGTGCTACGTCCTCTGGCAGGTGGCTTATGTCTGTTTTGGCGTGAGAGGAGGTCGGCACTACCTCGTACGCTTTGGTGTCGTCGCTGTCGGGGGCGCCGTGACGCACCAGAACAGCGTTTCCGCATGCTGGGCATCCGAGCGTCGCCCAAAACTTACGCTCACCCCACTTGTCAACCACTTGCTGGTCGACGTTGATGGTTGTCAGCCGGGTATTCGTGAGACCACACCACGGGCAGTCTCGGAAGGAGTATCGTTCGTCCCAAGGCATGAGAAGAGACTAGCCAAGTGGCGAGAGCCGGAGAGTCTTTTTCGAAAGATCGATGGAGCTGCTTTGGCTCAAGTGATCATGGCCCCGTAAGCTTCCGGCGCCTCGGGCAGTCTGTGGAACTGCCCGGTAAAGCACGACGTTGGGGCCGTGATCTGTGAGACTCGCGCCTAAGTGGCTGCCTAAAGCCGTGGAGCCGACCGCCCCAGCCACGACGTACCCCTTTTCTGACGTCAGGCGGCTAATTGCTGTGCCGCGCGGCACGGGCGCCGGCCGGGCTGGAACGGGGCGGAGACAGGAGCGCAGGCCCGGCCGGGGGCCGTGCCGCGCGCGGTGAGCCGAGCGGGGCCTGGGACACCGCGCACGGCTCTGACCGCAGAAGGGCTCGCCGTCCTCCACCGGGAAACCAAGACCGAGGAGGACGACTTCCTTCCCCTCCCGGCGCTGTGCCTCAAGGCCCTCCGCATGCGGCGGGCTCAGCAGAGCGGTGACCGGAAGGCGGCCGGTGAGCTGTGGCAGGACACGCGCGGGCTGGTCTTCACCACGAAGTACGGCACCCCGATCGAGCCGGGGAACCTCACCCGGATCTTCGCGCTGCGGGATCGCCGCGCCGGCGTCCGCGTCATCCCGCTCCGGAACACCCGCCACACGTGCAGCTCGCTCCTGGTCGCGCTCAAGGTCCATCCGAAGATCGCCCAGCGGATTCTCCGGCACTCCCAGATCGCCATGACGATGGAGGTCTACGCCGAAGCCAGCGAGGAAGAGGTGCGAGCCGCACTCGGCAAGCTGTCCGATGCCATGGGCGGCGCCGGCTGACGCGGTTGCTGTACTTCGCTGCTGTACGCCCCTGAAACGCAAGAGGCCCCGGATTTCTCCGGGGCCTCTCATCTGTGTGCACTCGGCAGGATTCGAACCTGCAACCTTCTGATCCGTAGTCAGATGCTCTATCCGTTAAGCTACGAGTGCTTGTTCTTTTGTTTTGCCTTCGCTCCCGGTCCTTTCGGCCCGCTCGCGGCGACAGGAAGAACATTACATGACTGCCGCCGTCATGTGAAATCCGATCCCCTCACCCCCTCTGACCTGCGGAAACGTCCAGGGGCGTCCCACGGGGAGGGAAGTCGGGAACGACGAAGCCCCGGTCCTGGGGACCGGGGCTTCGGTTGGGAGCGGAGGCGGAGGGATTTGAACCCTCGATGGGCTTTAAGGCCCAAACCGCATTAGCAGTGCGGCGCCATAGACCGGACTAGGCGACGCCTCCAGCACAACCGCTCACGCGAGCGCGCGAGTGGTGCGTGCAGATGATGACACAGGCGAGTGCCCTGTCACCAATCGCCCCCCACGGTACTAGGCAGGCGGGCCGCAGGGCAAAGGGCTTCCTGGCCGACGCGGCGCAACGTCCCGGCCGGTCCCGCGTTGACAGGGCATGGTCTCTGTCTCGCCGGTCCTGCCGGTCCCGTCGGTCACGTCGGTCACGTCGGTCACGTTGGTCCCGTCGGTCACGGCGCGGTGTCGCCGCCGCGTCCTCGCGTCCCTCGCCGTCGCCGCCTGCCTCCTCCCCCTCACCGCCGTACCCGCCGCCGCGGCCGGCGCCATGCCACCGCCGGTCCGGCCCGAGGACCGCGCGTCCGGCGCCATGCCACCCCCCGTCCGGCCCGAGGACCAGGGTGATCACCTCACCGTCGTGGTCCGGCACGCCGGTGTCGGGCGGGACGGGAGGTACGACCTGTACTGCCACCCCGAGGCCGGCCGGCACCCGGACCCCGCCGGGGCCTGCCGGGTGCTCGACGAGAACACGCGGTGGGGCCGGGACCCCTTCGCGCCGGTCGCCCCCGGCACCGTCTGCACCATGGTCCACGGCGGCCCGGCCACCGCCCGGATCACCGGCACCTGGGCCGGACGCCCGGTCGACGCCACCTACGACCGCGAGGACGGGTGCCGGATCGCGCGGTGGGACCACATGGTGCCCCTGCTGCCGCGGGTCGGCGCCCCCGCCCAGGTCGGGCCACAGGGCGGCGCATCGGCCTGGTCCCGGCCGGTCAACGGCGGCCTGGTCCGGAGCGAGCCATGGACCGGCGGTCCCGTCCGGGCCGAGCCGCGTACTGGCGGTCCCGCCTAGGTCGACAGCCGCGGATCGGCAACCACGCCCAGGCCGAACCACGCACCGGCGTGTCGGCCTCGCGCGCGGCGTGAGACGGCGGTTCCGTCCACGCCTGACCGCACACCGGCGGTCCCGTCCAGGCCGGTCAGCAGACCGGTGGCGCCCGCTGGGCCAAGCCAGGGATCGGCGGGCCGGGCGGTGGGCGTGACGTGCGGGTTCTACGGGCGCGCCGGTTCCGTGGAGGACCCGGGCAGGTATCGCGGAGCGGGGGTATCGGTCATGCGTTCGCCGTCACTTCCTCGTGGGACCTCGCCACCGTCCGGCGCCGCGAGCACGACCCGTTCCCCTAGACTCCCTCGCGTGACACGTCGCGGGCCCCTTGGCAAGATGGCCCGAGCGGTCGGCAAGGTGCGGTAACAGGGAGGAAGGCGTCTCGTGAGCAGCAGGCCATCCCGAGGCGCTGCTCGCCTCGCAGCCATACTCGACGCGCTGCCGGACGCGTTGGTCCTGGTCAACGCCAACGGAACCGTCGTCAACGCCAACACCATCGCGCTGGAGGCCTTCGAGACGCCCGGCACGGCCCTCGTCGGCCGCGGGCTGCTCGATCTGCTGCCGCAGTTCGACTCGCGGCTCATCCCCGGCTCGATGCGGCGGCCCGACCACATGGCCCCGCAGGGGCGGACCAAGCCCACCCGGATGGTCGCGCGGCGCACCGACGGGACCGAGTTCCCGGTCGAGGTCACCAGCGCGAACCTGGAGAACGGGCAGCAGGCGTACGACGGTTACGGCTACACCGGCGACGAGCTGCTGATGATCGTGGTCCGGGATCTGTCCGGGACCGTCGACACCGAGGCGGAGCTGGCCCGCTCGCAGCGGCAGACCGAGATGATCCTGCGGGCGGCCGCGGAAGGTGTCGTGGGCACCGACACCGACGGGCGGATCGTGCTGGTCAACCCGGCCGCCGCCCAGATACTGGGATACCGGGCCGGTGAGCTGGGCGGCAAGGAGCTGCACACCCTCGTACTGCACTCGCGTGCCGACGGTTCGCCCTTCCCGTACGAGGAGTCGCCGCTCGCCGACACCCTGCGCTCCGGCCGCAAGCACCGGGTGCGCGGCCAGGTGCTGTGGTCCAAGGGCGACCAGCAGGTGCCGGTCGACCTGACCACCGCGCCGGTGCGCGACGGCGACCAGCTCGTCGGCGCCGTGATGACCTTCACCGACCGCCGGCCGTACGACGCCGTGGTGGAGGAGAAGGCCGCGCTGGAGAAGGCGCACGCCGACGAGCTGGAGCGGCTCTCCGAGGAACACGCCTCCGACCTGACCGCGCTGCGCCAGCGGCACGTCGCCGAGGTCGAGGAGCTGCTCGAGAAGCACGCGGAGGAACTGGCGGCCGGCGAGGAGCGGTACGCGGCGCTGGCCGAGCGGGAGAAGGACCGGTACGAGGCCCTCGCCGGGCGGCACGAGCAGTTGCTGACCCTGCTCGGGCAGTCGCTGCGCGGGCCGCTGGACGAGCTGCGGCGCGAGCTGTCCGCGCTGGCGGCCGACGACGCCGGCCAGCTGTGGCCCGAGGCCAACCAGGTCCTGCACCACCTGTCCGCCGGGTACTCCCGGATCACCACCCTCATCGACAACGTCCTCGGCTACCAGCGGCTGGACGCGGGCACCGAGGACATCACCCGTACGAAGGTGATGCTGGACGCCGTCGTCGCCGCCGGTGTGGACGGGGCCGTGGAGCTGATCGGGCCGGGTCGGGTGCAGTTCGCCGTGCACGCGCCGCCCATCGAGGCCGAGGTCGACCCGCGGCGGCTCGCCGTCGCGCTCGCGCACCTCGTCGCGGACGTCGCCGGGGTCGACGCCACCGGCAACACGCCCGTGTCGGCGGGCGGTTACCTGGACAACACCGTCGTGGTCGCCGCCGCCCAGCGCGGCGAGGTCGCGCGGATCGAGGTACGCGGGCCGTACGCCGGGGGAGACCCGGTGCACGAGCCGATCGTGCGCGGGATCGTGCGCGCCCACGGGGGCGTGCTCCAGACGCACGAGGTGCCGGGCATGAGCGGCAGCGCGTACGTCCTCGAAGTGCCCCTCGGAGGCGGTGCGGGCGCGATCGCCCCGCAGGTGCCGGACGCCACCGGCGCGCGGATCCCGGATGTCACCGGCGCGCGCGTCGCGGGTGCCGTGGCCGGTGGGCCGCTGCCGGTCGCCGTCGCCGGTGCGCCGCTGCCGGACGCCGTGCCCGGTGGAGCGCTGCCGGACGTCGTGGCCGGTACGCCGCTGCCGGACGCCGGTGAGGTCGCCGGGGACGACCCCGGCGCGGCCGAGCAGGGCGTCGGGGGCGGTCGGCGGCGGGCCCGGCGGTCCTCCACGGACGCCTTCCTGGAGAGTGACCTGGCCGGTGCCGGTGACACCGGTGAGTTCGAGGCGCCGGCCCCGACCGGCCGACGCCGGCGGCGGGCCGCCGCGCCCGCCGGGGAGACCGGCCCGGTTCCGGCCGAGGGCGCGGAGAGCGCGTCCGGCGGGACCGGACGGCGCCGTGCCCGCCCGGCCGACGGTACGGACGCCGGTGAGGGCCGGCGCGAGAGCGGCGGCGTGGCCGAAGGAGCCGTCGTGACCTCGGCCGAGCAGAGCGCGGGGGCCGCCGCCTCGGGTACGGGGCTGGGCGGCACCGTACCGCCGCAGGGCGTGCCCGCGGGTACGGGCCGACGGGCCCGCCACGAGGTCGAGGCCGCACCGCAGGCAGCCCTGCCGCCCGCCCTTCCCGCGGCGGAAGCCGGGGCCGGATCCGGTGCCGGGGTGGCGCCGGGTGCGCGGGCCGTTCCCGCCCAGGGCGGCCCGGTGGTTCCGGCCCAGGGTGGTCAGGCGGGTGGCGCCCAGGGAGGCGAGGCAGTCGCCGCCGAGGGCGCGCAGCCGGGCGGGCGGCGCCGGCGGGCGCTGGCCGCCGCGGCGGAGCGCGCGGCGGCGCAGGAGGCGAGCGGCCCGCGTACGGTGTTCGCCCTGCCCCCGGCCGACGCCGACCGGACCCCCGAGGCCCCCGAGATCCAGGGGGCCCATGAGGACGAGGGGACCCACGAGTCTCCGGTCCCGGCGAGTGGTACGACTCCGGCTCCGGGCGCGGGTACGGCCGTACCGGTGGCTCCGGGTGCCGACGCGAGTGCCGCCGTACCGGTGGCTCCCGGTGCCGGTGCGCCCGTCGCTCCGGGTGCCGGGGACGCCGAGGGCGGTCGGCCGCGCGTTCCCGGTGCCGGACCGCTGCCCGGTCAGGCCCAGTTGCCCGGTCAGGTGCAGCTGCCCGCCCAGATGCCGGTGACCGTCGAGGGGCTGTCCGGTGTCGACGGGCGGCACGACGCCGTACCGCTCGACCAGGCCGAGGACCACACCCCGCCGCAGCCGCACCCCACCAGCGCGCCGACCGGTCGTCGGCGCCGGGCCGTGGCGCAGCCCGCCGAGGCCGCCCAGGCGGTGGCACCAGGGGCCGTACCGGGCCAGGCCAGGCCCCTGCCGGTGCCGGGCGCTCCCGGCCAGGCACCGCAGGGAACCGCCGCCGCACCGCCGGTTCCCGGTCAGCACGCCCCCGCGCCCGGCGTTCCGGCCCAGGGCGCGGCCGCGCAGGGCACGATCGGGCAGGGCATCCCCCTCCAGGGCGGTCCCGTGGCTCCCGGCGCCCAGCCCGGCGCCGCCGTACCCGCCCAGGGCACGCCCGGACAGCCCACGCCCGCTTCAGCGGCACCCGCCCCGACGGCACCGGCCTCGGCCACGCCGCCCCAGGGCACGCCCGCCCAAGGCACACCCGCCCAGGGTGCCGCCGGGCAGTCCGCGCCCGCGCGGGCGCCGCAGGCTCCGGCCGCCGCGCAGCCGGGCACCCCGCCCGCCGGTACCCCGGTGGCGGGCCCGGGCCCGCTGCCGTTGCCCGCCGAGGCCGCGCCCGGTCAGGCGCCGGGGGCGCAGCCCGCGCCGGTGCCGCCCGTCGGCGGCACCGCGCCCGGCGCCCCGCCGCAGTGGCCGGGTGCCGGCGACACGGCGGGCGCGGGAACCCCGCTCCCGGTCCAGGGCCCCACGCCCCCCGCCACACCGGCCCAGGGCACCCCGGCCACCGGCACGCCCCTTCCCACCGGACCCAGCACGTCCGCCGCTCCCGCCACCGGCCAGGGCGGCCAACCGCCGCGGGCCGCACAGCCGTTGCCCGCCGAGGCCGCGGGCGGCGGACCGGTCGACCCGGACTCCACGCAGGGGCGGTCGATCTCCGTGCGGACGCTCGGTCAGGGCGTACCGTTCGCCCGGCAGGCCGCGCAGGCGCAGCAGCCGACGGCGACCCCGCCGCCGCACGCGCCCGGCGGTTCCGGCCGCCGGCGCAAGCTGGGCACGCCCCCGGACCCGGCCACCCGCCAGGAGGCCCGGCCGGACCAGGGCGCCCGGCCGCACCCGGCGTCCGAGCCGGTGCCCGGGCACCCGGCACCCGTAGGCCGGCCCCCGGCGCCGCAGCCCGCACCGGCCGGTCAGCCGCCCGTGCCGGGGCGGCCGGCCCCGGGCACCGAGGGGGCCGGGCGGTCGTACGCCATCGGCGCCCCGGAGCCCGACGCCGCCGAGGGACCGGAGCCGCTGGACGGTCCGGGCGGTGCCGTGGAGGTGGCGGACACCCCGCGCCCGCAGCCGATGGACGACGAGCTGCCCCCGGAGCCGCTGGACAACCCGCGGCGGCTGCTGGTGTGGCCCGCGCCGGACGTGACGACCCAGCAGGCGCTCAGCGACCGCGGTTACCGGCCGGTCATCGTGCACTCGCGCGAGGAGGTCGACGCGCAGATCGCGGCCTTCCCCGCCGCGCTCTTCGTGGACCCGCTGACCGGGCCCATCACCCGCACGGCCCTGCAGTCGCTGCGTCAGGCCGCCGTGGCGGCCGAGGTGCCGGTGCTGGTCACGGCCGGGCTCGGGCAGGCGTCGCGCGAGGCGGCGTACGGCGCCGATCCCGCCGTACTGCTGAAGGCGCTGGCGCCCCGGGACAGCGAGCAGCATCCGCCGCGGGTGCTGCTCATCGAGGAGCACCCGGAGATCGCGCTGGCGCTGACGACGACGCTGGAGCGGCGCGGGATGCAGGTGGCGCGGGCCGCGAGCGACAACGACGCGGTGACGCTGGCGGCGCAGTTCCGGCCCAACCTGGTGGTGATGGACCTGATGCAGGTGCACCGCCGCCGGGCCGGGATCGTGGACTGGCTGCGCGCGAACGGGCAGCTCAACCGCACCCCGCTGGTCGTCTACACCGCCGCCGTCGACCAGGCCGACCGGCCCCGGCTGGCCTCCGGCGAGACCGTGCTCTTCCTCGCCGAACGGTCCACCAGCACCGAGGTGCAGAGCAGGATCGTCGACCTGCTGGCCCGGATCGGCACCAACTAGGGACCGACGGCCGCCACCGGGGTCCGCCGGGCCGAACGGCACCCGTTCGAGCGCCGGCTCGGCCACGGACCGGCCGCCGCGCCCCGCCCGGCCCGGCGGCCGACCACCGAACCGGGAACGGCCGCCGCCCGGACGGACGCGGGCTAGCGTGCGACCAGCCTGCGGGCCGCCTCCTTGATGGAGGCCCGCAGGCGGTCCTGGTCTCCGTCCCCCCTGCCCGTCAGGATGCGCCGCATCTGCGGGAGCGCCGAGGACCAGTTCGTCAGCGAGATCAGCAGGATCAGCAGGTCGCCGGCCGGGATGGCGTCCGTGATGACACCCCGTTCCTGGGCGTCCCGGATCTGGTCGACCTTGCGGGCGTAGTGGTCCTGGCGGGCCTCCTCGTCGGGCAGTTCGGCGGTGCCGTACTCCATGCCCTCCCAGAAGAGCAGGCGCAGCAGCTCGGGGTGGGTGGCGTGGTAGTCGAGGAGGCGGTCCACCCAGCCGTCGACGTCGTCGGGGTCGACGGGCACGGCCGAGGCCAGGTCCACCATGCACCTGCCGAGGACCTGGGTGAACAGCTCCGCCTTGTTGCCGAAGTAGGCGTAGATCAGCTGCTTGTTGGCCTTGGCCGCGGCGGCGATGCGGTCGATGCGGGCGCCCGCGATGCCGTGCCGGGAGAACTCGGCGACCGCCGCCTCGAAGATCCGGGCCTTGGTGGCCTCGGGGTCCCTCACTGTTGCCATGGGGACAGGGTAGGCGGCCGGGAGCCGGTAACCAACTGTTTGGTTGACGGGAATGCGGGCGACGGTGCACGCTGTTGACGTCTGTCAACCAACCAGTTAGTTGTGCGAGCCGGCTCTAAGGAGAAGCTCCCCTCATGCCGTCAGCCACCACCACCCACCAGGCATCGCCCGTCCGGGACCCCGCCCGTGCGCGACCGGCCTCCGGCACCGCCTTCCTCCTGCTCATCGCCGTCTGCACCGCCGTCACGGCCGCCAACATCTACCTCGCGGCCCCGCTGCTCCCGCTGATCTCCCACGACTTCGGCACCACCCCGTCGGCCGTCGCCTGGATCGCCTCGGTGGCCCAGCTCGGTTACGCCGCCGGCCTGCTCTTCTTCGCGCCGCTCGGCGACCGCGTCAACCGCCGCCCGCTCGTCGCCTGGCTCTCCGTCGCCACCACGGTCGCGCTGCTCGCCGCTGCCGTGGCACCGGGCACCGCGGCCCTGGCCGCCGCCGTCTTCGTCGCCGCCGCGGCGACCGTCATCCCCCAGCTGCTGGTCCCGCTGGTGGCGGCCCGCGCCCCGGCCGACCGGCGGGCCCGGCATGTCGCCGCCGTCATCGCCGGGCTGTTCACCGGCATCGTCGCGGCCCGGGTGCTCGGCGGTCTCGCCGGGCAGGGCCTCGGCTGGCGCTGGGTGTTCGCCGGGTCCGCCGTCCTCACCCTCGCCCTGGGGCTGGCCACCGCGCTGGCCCTGCCGTCGGACCGGCCGGCGCGGCGGGGCGGGCTGTTCTCCGGCATAGCCGAGCTGCCGGGGCTGCTGCGCCGCTCGCCCGAGCTGCGGCGGTCCTGCGTCCGGCAGGCGGGGATGTTCGGCGCCTGGAGCGCCCTGTGGACCTCGCTGTCCCTGCTGCTGACCGGGCCGGCGTACGACCTGTCCACCGCGATCGCCGGGCTCTTCGGCCTCTTCGGGCTGACCGCCAGCGTGGTGGCGCCGCTGGCGGGCGGCCTGGTGGACCGGTTCGGCGCGGCGCGGGTCGTCGGCACCGCGTTCGTGCTGGCCGCCGTGGCCGTACCGCTGTTCTGGCTCGGCGGGCACGTGCTGCCGGCGCTGTTCGCCGCCGCGATCGCGATCCACGCGGCGCTGGTCGCCTCCCATGTGGCCAACCAGACCGTGGCCCTGACCACGACCACCGAACCGGCCACCGCCAACACGGCCTACGTCGTCTCGGGCTTCGCCGGCGGCGCCCTCGCCTCGGCCGCCGCGGGTCCCGCCTTCGGGCACTGGGGCTGGGCCGGGGTGTGCGCGGTGGCGGGCGTGTGGCTGGTGCTGGGCTGGGTGACGACGATGCGGACCGGCCGGCGCTGACGCCGAGACCGGCGACCGAGACCGGCGACCGGGGCCGGGGCCCACCGAGCGTGCGGGCCCCGGCCCCGGCCTCGTTCAGGAGGGGACGCTTCGTACCGCCGCCGTCGTCACGGCCGGAGCGCCCGTACCGCCACCGCCGTCACAGGCGGGTGACCTCCAGTTCCCCCTCCGCGTACTGCCGGCGCAGCACCTTCTTGTCGAACTTGCCCACGCTCGTCTTCGGCACCGACTCCACGATGGTCCAGCGCTCGGGCAGCTGCCAGCGGGCGATCCGGACCTCCTCCGCGAGGAAGGTGCGCAGGGCCTGGAAGTCGGCGCTCGCGCCGGGCCGCAGGACGACCGTGGCCAGCGGGCGCTCGCCCCACTTGTCGTCGGGTACGGCGACCACGGCGGCCTCGGCGACGTCCGGGTGGGACATCAGCGCGTTCTCCAGCTCGACCGAGGAGATCCATTCGCCGCCGGACTTGATGACGTCCTTGGCGCGGTCGGTGAGGGTGAGGTAGCCGTCGGGGGAGATGGTGCCGACGTCCCCGGTCTTCAGCCAGCCGTCGGCGCTGAACTTGTCGCCGGGACGCAGGGGTTCGGCGTCGGGCCCGTTGTAGTAGGCGCCCGCGATCCAGGGGCCGCGCACCTCCAGCTCGCCGGCCGACTCGCCGTCCCAGGGCAGGTGCGAGCCGTCGGGGCCGGTGAGGCGGGCCTCGACGCCCGCCGGGAAGCGGCCCTGGGTGACGCGGTAGCGGAACTCCTCGTCGGTGCCGACCGCGTGGGCCGGCGGACGGGCCACCGTGCCCAGCGGGGAGGTCTCCGTCATGCCCCAGGCGTGGCAGACCCGCATGCCCAGCTTGTCGAAGGCCGCCATCAGGGACGGCGGGCAGGCGGCGCCGCCGATGGTGACCTGGGTGAGGGAGGAGACGTCCCGCGGCCGCGCGGTGAGTTCACCGAGCAGGCCCTGCCAGATGGTCGGGACGGCCGCCGCGTGGGTGGGCCGCTCGGACTCGATCATCCCGGCGAGCGGGGCCGGCTGGAGGAAGCGGTCCGGCATCAGCAGGTTCACGCCGGTCATGAAGGTGGCGTGCGGCAGGCCCCACGCGTTCACATGGAACTGCGGGACCACCACCAGGGAGGTGTCCTGGTCGGTCAGGCCCATCGACTGGGCCATGTTGACCTGCATGGAGTGCAGGTAGACCGAACGGTGGCTGTAGACCACGCCCTTGGGGTCGCCGGTCGTGCCGGAGGTGTAGCACATGGCGGCGGCCTGGCGTTCGTCCAGCTCGGGCCAGTCGTAGTGGTCGGGCCGGCCGGCGATCAGCTCCTCGTACTCGTGCACCCGGGCGGTGGCGCCCGCCAGCGGGGCACGGTCGCCGGGGCCGGAGACGACGATGTGCTTGACCGTCGGCAGGTGCGGAAGCAGCGGCGCGAGCAGGGGGATCAGCGAGCCGTTGACGATGACGACCTTGTCGGCCGCGTGGTTGACGATCCACACCAACTGCTCGGCGGGCAGCCGCAGGTTGAGCGTGTGCAGCACCGCGCCCATGGACGGCACGGCGAAGTACGCCTCGACGTGCTCGGCGTTGTTCCACATGAGCGTGGCGACCCGGTCGTCGCCGGTCACGCCCAGCTCGTCCCGCAGGGCGTGCGCCAGCCGGGCGGCGCGGGCCCCGATCTCGGCGAAGGTGCGCCGGTGCGGCTCGGGCTCCCCGGTCCAGGTGGTCACCCGCGACGATCCGTGGACCGTCGACCCGTGGGTCAGGATCCTGGAGATCAGCAGCGGTACGTCCTGCATGGTGCTCAGCACGGAGTCCTCCCGGGCGACATTGCCTACGCGGTGGTAGAGGTTGCGCTGATTCTGCGCGCATACCACGCGGTATGTCACTAGGGGGTGCGTCACGCTACGGTCACCGTCGGGCGGAGCCCTCTAGCGGGCCGGGGCCAGCTCCGGGTCCTCGCGCAGCTTGCCCAGGGCGCGGGAGACCGCCGACTTCACCGTGCCCACCGACACCCCGAGCACCTCGGCGGTCTGTGCCTCGCTCAGGTCCTCGTAGTACCTGAGGACGACCATCGCCCGCTGGCGTGACGGCAGCCGCAGGACCGCCCGCCACATCGCGTCGCGCAGCGCCTGCCGCTCGGCCGGGTCCTCGCCCAGGGGCAGGGGCTCGGGCTCGGGCAGTTCCTCGCAGGCGAACTCGTCCACCCGGCGCTTGCGCCACTGGGAGGTGCGGGTGTTCACGAGCGCCCGGCGCACATAGCCGTCCAGCGCCCGGTGGTCCTCGATCCGCTCCCACGCGACATAGGTCTTGGCCAGCGCGGTCTGCAGCAGGTCCTCGGCGTCGTTCGGGTTCGCGGTCAGCGAGCGCGCGGTACGCAGCAGGATCGGCTGGCGGGCCCGCACGTACGCCGCGAAGGTCGGGTAGAGGGGAGTCTGCCGCCCGGGAGCGGCGGCGGCCGAGGCGTTGGTGCAGACGGGTGTGGTCATGCCTCCACGCTAGGAGCGGGGACCCCGCCCGGGTATCGGCCGCAGGTCCTGAAGGGGGGTCCCCCTCAGGTTGTAGGGGTGGGGCTGCCTGCACCTCCTGAAGGTGGAGCACGGGTCCGCCCCGTCTGCGGGTACGACCCTGAGGAGCCGCCGGGTACGACCCTGAAGAGCCGCCGGGTACGACCCCGGGGAATCACCGGGCACGGTCCCGGGGAGACACCGGGGACGGCCCTACGGGGTCACCGGCGACGGCCCTGAGAAGTCACCGGGGTCAGCCCCGGGAGGTCACCGGGAACCGCCCCGGGAGTTCACCGGGGACAGTCCCGAGGACTCACCCCTCCGACGTCAGGACCAGCCCTGACGTCGGTACCCCGGTGCCGGCCGTCACCAGGGTCCGCGAGGCTGCCGGCACCTGGTTCGCGGCCGTGCCCCGCAGCTGCCGCACCGCCTCCGCGACGCCGTTCATGCCGTGCAGGTACGCCTCCCCGAGCTGGCCCCCGTGGGTGTTCAGCGGCAGCCGCCGCTCGGCCACGAAGTCCGCCGCCCGCCCCCGGCCGCAGAACCCGAACTCCTCCAGCTGCATCAGCACGAAAGGGGTGAAGTGGTCGTAGAGGATCGCCACGTCGATGTCGTCCGGGCCGAACCCCGAGGTGCGCCACAGCTGGCGGGCCACCGCGTTCATCTCCGGCAGGCCGGTCAGATCGTCCCGGTAGAAGCTGGTCATCTGCTCCTGCGCCCGGCCCGCGCCCTGGGCCGCCGCCGCGATCACGGCGGGCGGGTGCGGCAGGTCCCGGGCCCGCTCCAGGGAGGTGACGACCACCGCCTGCCCGCCGTCGGTCTCCTGACAGCAGTCCAGCAGCCGCAGCGGCTCGGCGATCCAGCGGGAGGCCGCGTGGTCGGCGAGCGTGATCGGGCGGCCGTGGAAGTACGCGGCCGGGTTCGTCGCCGCGTACGCCCGGTCCACCACGGCCACCTGCCCGAACGCCTCCGGGGTCAGACCGTGGGCGTGCAGGTAGCGCCGGGCCGTCATCGCCACCCAGGAGGCGGGGGTGAGCAGCCCGAACGGCAGCGTCCAGCCGAGCGCCACGCCCTCCGCCGACGGCTCCCGGTGCCGTACGCCCGCGCCGAACCGGCGGCCCGACCGCTCGTTGAACGCGCGGTAGCAGACCACCACCTCCGCCAGGCCCGTCGCCACCGCGAGCGCCGCCTGCTGGACGGTGGCGCAGGCCGCGCCGCCGCCGTAGTGGACCCGGGAGAAGAAGGACAGCTCGCCCATCCCGCATGCCTGGGCCACGGTGATCTCCGGGCTCGTGTCCATGGTGAAGGTCACCAGCCCGTCCACGTCCGCCGGGGTGAGCCCCGCGTCGTCGAGCGCGGCCCGCACCGCCTCCACCGCCAGGCGCAGTTCGCTGCGGCCGGAGTCCTTGGAGAACTCGGTGGCCCCGATGCCGGCGATCGCGGCCCGGCCACCCAGGGTGTCGCGGGTGCGCAGGCTCATGACCCGGCCCCCGGGACCGTGACCGTCACCGTGCCCGTCACATGGTCGCCGAGCCCGTTGGCCCCTACGACCCGTACGACGGCGGTATCACCCTCGACCTCCTCGACGGTTCCGGTCAGCACCATCGTGTCACCCGGGTAGTTGGGCGCCCCCAGCCTGATGGCGACCTTGCGGAGCACCGCCGTGGGGCCGAAGTGGTCGGTGACGTACCGGCCGACCAGGCCGTTCGTCGTCAGGATGTTCATGAAGACGTCCGGCGCGCCCTTGCTCCGGGCCAGTTCCGGGTCGTGGTGGACGTCCTGGTAGTCCCGGGAGGCGATCGCCCCGGCCACGATCAGGGTGCGGGTCACCGGGATCTCCAGCGGCTCCAGCCGCTCCCCCGCCCTCACCGCTCCACCGCCGTCGCCGTCACCGACACCCCGGTCTCCACCGTCACCGCGGTCTCCGCCGTCACCGCCTGGAAGACCGGCAGCGTCGGCTCCCCGTCGACGCGCCGGAACCCGGCCCGCACCGGCATCCCGATGCGCACCTCGTCGTACGGCACCCCGATCACGTCGCCCACCATCCGCACGCCCTCGGCGAGTTCGACCAGGGCGACCGCGTACGGCGGGTCGAAGCCCGGGACGGGCGGATGGTGCACGACGACGTACGAGTAGACCGTGCCCTCGCCGCTCGCCTCCACGGTGTCCCAGCCGAGGCCACCGCACGCGTTGCAGCCGGGCAGCCAGGGGTGGCGCAGGGTGCCGCAGGCCGTGCAGCGCTGAATGAGCAGCCGGCCCTCGGCCACGCCCTGCCAGAAACCGGCGTTGTCCCGGTTGATCACCGGGCGGGGACGAGGGGGCTCCGGGGGCTCGGACTCCTGGGTGCGGTGGGGTTCGCGGGACCGGGGGTTAGGCTCACGGGGCCTGTGCCGCGCCGGGGCGTACTTGAGGATGCGGAAGCGGTGGACGCCCGCCGGTTCCCCGGCCACCCGGACCTCCGTACGGGTCGTGATGAAGTAGCCCGTGCCGAGCCGGGTCGTCTTGCGGCCGGAGACCTCCTCGATCACCGTGTCGAACGTGACCTCGTCGCCCGGCCGCAGCGGCCGCGGGTACTCCTGCTCGCAGTCGGTGGCCACCACGGCGGTGCAGCCCGCCGCGTCCAGCAGGCCGAGGAGTTCCTCGTACGCCCCGGTGCGGCCCGGGTGCCCGCTGAGGCCGCCCATCGTCCAGACCTGAAGCATGGTGGGCGGGGCGATGGCGTCCGGGCCGGTGTAGGCGGGGTGGGTGTCGCCCAGCGCCTCGCACCAGTGCCGGATCATCGGCGCGTTCACCGGGTCCTTGCCGGCACCGGCGACGGCGGCCGGCCGCCCCACGAACTTCCTGAGCCGCTCGCCCAGTCCGTCCTCCCCGGGCCGCTCGCCCAGCCCGTCACGCGCCTGTTCGCCGCTCACCGCCACCCCCGGGACTCCCGATGACGGTTTCTGACTGTCCGTCAGATACTCGGGACTGTCAAGGTCGCCGGACACGACTGCGCGGCGGCACCGAAGCACCGCCGCGCGGCCGCGTCACGACCCCGAAGCACACCCCACGAGGCCCTTCCCCACGAAGGACCTCAGCCGAGGCTCACCCCCACGGGCTCTTCCGTACGGGCTCGCCCCCCCGCGGGCTCATCCCTGGCTCATCCCCACAGGGGGGTGAAGTTGACGGACGTGTTGTCGTTGCCCTGCTGGATGCCGGTCCACCCGGACCGGTTGACCTGCGCGGTGTTGCTCTGGTTCGAGGCACCGGTGCCGACCGCGTTCTGGTTCGTGGTGGCCGAGTTCCCGCTGTTGTCGTCGCCGACACCGCTGCCGAGCACCGCCGCTGCCCCGGCGTTCGATCCGTCGTCCGCGACGACGCCGTTGTCCGCCGCCGCGACACCGGTGAAGAGGACGGCCGCGAGCGGCAGGGCGGAGACGGCGGCGAGAACGCGGGCGGTACGGATGCTTGCCATGTGTTCCTCCAGAACCAAGCACTGGGCGACCCGAAGGCCGGAAGTGTGTGAACCGCTGGCCATATCAAGGCAGTTGGCCGACCGCCTTGACGATCGTGGACGACGTCGCGCCACCAGAGTTGCCCAGCGGCTCCCCCCGAACCACTCCGGAAGCCGTGATTCGCACGCAAGCGTGATGACAAGTCGATAAACCCCTATCAGCATTTTTAGCCGCTTCCCACCCGAGAGGGAGCTGATACGACTTTCTGTTCATCAAGCGATAGAAGGGATGAATCGTTCCGGCGCAGGACCGGGCCCCCGCCACCCGTTGGCGCGTAATCGATATCCACTCTTCCCTTCCTCGAACACATGTACGACCATGAAGCCATGGCCACCGCAGACCGGCAGGCCACGGCACTGGCCCTCGCACACGCCCTGTCCGCCGCCGAGCGCGGCCTGGCCGTCATCCCCCTGTCCCGGACGAAGCTCCCGGCCCTGCGCTCCCCCCACCGCGACGAACCGGCACCGGACGGACCGCCCTGCCACGGCGCCTGCGGCCGGCCCGGCCACGGCGTGTACGACGCGACCACCGACCCCGGACGCGTCCGCGCCCTGTTCGCCGCCGCCCCCTGGGCCACCGGCTACGGCATCGCCTGCGGACTTCCGCCGTACCACCTGATCGGCGTCGACCTGGACACCAAGTCCGGCACGGACTCGGCCACCGCCCTGCGCGAACTGGCCGCGCGCCATCTGTTCACGATCCCGGAGACGGTCGTCGTACACACCCCGAGCGGAGGCCGCCACCTGTGGCTGACCGGCCCGCCGGACACCGTGGTCCCCAACTCGGCCGGCCGGCTCGCCCCCGGCATCGACATCCGGGGCGCCGGCGGCTACCTGGTGGGCCCCGGCTCCCGCACCGACCACGGCGTCTACACCGTGGCCCCCGGCACCGCCCAGCTGCCCCCGGCCCCCTGCCCACCGGCCCTGCTCCGCCTCCTGGTGCCCCCACCCCGACCCCGCCACCCGGTGCCGACCGCTCCCGGGGACCAAGGTCACGGCCTGATCCACTTCGTCCTCTCCGCGCACGAGGGGCAGCGCAACACCCGCCTGTTCTGGGCGGCCTGCCGCGCCTACGAGAGCGGGCTCGGCCCCGCCCTGGCGGACACCCTGACCGAGGCGGCCCGGACCACCGGCCTGCCGGAGCACGAGGCCCGCGCCACGATCGCGTCGGCGGCCCGGATGACCGGACACCAAGGCCCCTGAACGGGACCGGAACCGCTGGTCAGGCACGCGCCGGGCGGCTGGGCAGGCGCGCGGGCGCGATCCCTTTTACGATCCGAACGTGACGGACATACCGGATGAACTGATCAGGCTGGAACGCACCGCCGAGGTCGAGCGCGCCCGCCTGGCGGGCCTGACCGGCGAGGCGTACGACGAGCAGCGGCGCCGCTTCTGCGCGGCCTCCGACGCGGTGCACGAGGCGATCACCGCCCGGGCCGAGGCGACCGGCACCGACCCCCACGAGGTCGAACAGGCGGTACGCCGCGCGGTACGCCAGACCCAGGAGGACCCGGCCGTCGAGTAGCCACCCCGTGCCTCCGGTGGGGGCGGCCGGCTCAGCTCGCCTCCCATACGACGGCGTCGAACATGGTGCGGTCGTCGCTGCCGACACCGTCGGTGCCGAGCGCGCTGAGCTCGAGCCGGGCGATGTCGCCGACGCTGGTGCGCACGCACAGCACCGTGTCCCTGGTGAGCCACTGCTTCGCGGTGCCTTCCGCGCCCACCGCTTCGGAGCACTCCTCGAACCCCGGCAACCGCTACCGCGTCCCCTTCGCCGGTCCCAGGCGTAGACGGCCAGGACGGATCCGTGCCGACGCCCCCGGCAGCCACCGGACCACGGGTGCAAGGCCAGTCATCGACGGCCTGTCTTCGCGCGCCCTGTCCGAGATCACCCGTCTCGAGCACACCCGCAACTATCTGCAGCCAGGCGACGTCAGCGCGGCTGTGCTCTTGTGGAAGGACTACGTCCACCAACCCGAGCAGGATCTGTGGCACGACTACGAGTGGGGCAACGTGCACTGGTACTGCTGCGGCAACCCGCTCGAAGCCCGAGCCCTCCTTGACACCGTGATGCAGGCCGTATCGCCAGGAAGCGCCCGCGAACTTCGAAGGATCGTCAGCCGGCCAGACGCCGTCTGGAACCGCCCCTCCCCGCCCTATGGCACGGACGGAAGATAGAGAACAAGCTAGAGACGGCTGCTTGGGCAACGAAGTCCAAGTCGGAGCGGGCGCGCGCGGCCCATTACGGCTCCGGTTGGCCCTGGAGGGACGGCTACGGCTTCCCGGAAGCTTTGACTAAACGGATGCCTGTGGCTGCCAGCAGTATCGCGGTCAGGGACCACGCAGGGACACTGCTCGACGGATACAGGACCACAGCCCACCAGGCGTGGCTTCCTGCCGGACCGCGTCCCGCGACGATGCTGGCGATCATCAGCATCATGCCCGTGGCGATAGCTGATGCGGTGTTGCCCACCTGGGCGATCAAAAGACCGACGCAGGTCAGCAGCATGACGTTGCGGGCGGTGTCGAAGCCTGTCACGAAACCGACTGCCAGACACAGGACGAATACGGACGCTACGAATGCCGCATCGATCACGGCGACAGGAACTGCAGCGGTCCGCTCGATGTGATCGGCTCGTCGGTTGAGGCAATACAGGACCGTGGAAGACACCAGCAGAGGAGTGAAGTAGGCCAAGGGAGCGACGCCACTGCCATTGAGAGCGGGCAGCTCGATACTGCTCGTTCCCGAGAGCTGGCATACCACTGCCATCAGGATGATGGCTACAGCCGCGAACCACCACTTCCGCACCGCTGTCACATAGAGACTCACCGCGCCCCCCGCACTGTGCAGGCGTGGTTGAGGACCTGCTGCGTGAACCAGGCGGACTGCTGCTTCACCGGCCTATCGAGAACAGGGCCTACCAATCCCCACAACTGCGGATCGGTTCCCTTGCGTACCTCGTCCCTGTCACCTGCGACAGCAGTGGCCCATACGAGTTCCGGAGCGGACGGGCCTCCGCATGACCGCTTTCCATGCTGGGCCGCAGTTCCCTCGACAGCCGAAATTGCCATGACATCGGCGGCCGTGCGATATGCGGCTTGCGGGTGAGCGGCAGGGAGTGCCCAGTGCAGTCGCCATACGCCCGGTGCGGGTTTCACTGACGGCGACAGGATCTCCATACGCTTCGGCTGCGTCACGCCGGCGGCGACCAGGGCGCTGAGCGGTCCTTGGGCGCTGTGGCGGATCCGCGGAATGTAGGACCGGTACTCCGGTGGTACGCAGATCTGCGGAGCGGTGCCGGAGCATACCGAATCAAAGGCACGGGCGGTCGCCGGATTGCCGTAGCCCCATCCGCTGACCACGGCGTGTCCGGCGAGGAGCGCTGCGGCGGCGGCACCTGCGCCGGCGGGGAGGAAGATACGGCGGGACCCGGTGCGGGTGAAGAGCCATGCGACGGCTATGAGGCAGCCGGTGAAGATCCATGGCACAAAGTAGATTTTGGGCTGGTGGACATCAGTGATGGTGGATGTCCCGTCGATGAACCCGCCGAGGTGCCTCAGCCACGCGTTGGACATGGCATGGGGCATCGCCAGCCAGGCCCAGCACAGGGCTGCTACTGCTGGTGCGGCGATACTTCTGGGGAGACGCCCGCCGACGTACCAGCCAATCACGGCCCACTCGGCAGGAACGATGATCACGTGGACCAGTGCGGTCCACCCGGCACCGGAGGGTAATACTCCGGTGTTGATCCGTGCCAGGACGACGGCCAACACGAGAAGTGCCGCTTCCAGTACGGCGATGGGAGCGCCGATGAACAGCAGCAGCGACCATCGTGACCGCGAGGCCGTGGTCAGCATGTGGCGCACGGACCGCATGCGCCCCGAGTCCCATGCCGCGCATGCGGCCACGGCCGGAGCGATGGTGGCCAGTGCGTAGATCGTGCTCTCGCCCGACTCGACCCCGTAGTGTGATGGGACGGTCGATACCGCGCTCTGCATGTACAGGTATACGAACAGGGCTGCCGGCAGAACGACCCATGGGGCCGCCGAACGCCTCAGCTGTTGCCAGATGATCACCTGGATCCTCCTTCGAGGACAGCGGTGTAGGCGACTTCTGCGGCGCGCTCCGAGTGGATCTGGGTGCCCGAATGGGCGAGGAACGAAGAAACCGTTCCGTTGAACAGGACTCTTCCCCCATGAAGTACTACGACATCGCTGAAGACTTCACTGATGTCGGCGATGTCATGAGTGGAGACGATCACATGTGTTTCGTTCCGCAGTGATGCGATGAGTTGGAGGAACGATCTGCGCTGTTTCGGGTCGAGTCCTACGGTGGGTTCGTCGAGGAGGAGGACCTTGGCGCGGTGGACGAGGGCCTGAGCAATGGCGACACGCTGCTGCTGCCCGCCGGACAGATCGCTGACCTTCCGGTCCGCTTGCCTGGCAAGGCCTACACGTTCCAGTGCCTCGACGGACGCGTTCGACGCGTCGCGCTGTTTCATGCCCTTGAGCCATCCCGCGTAGGTGACGTGCTGACGGCATGTCATCCCTGGGAGGAACGCCGGCTTCTGCGGGAGCCATGCCACTGCCGCGCGATAGGCCGCGGACTGCTTGCGGTTCCACGGGCTCAGACCGTTGAATGACACGTTTCCGGACTGTGGGCGCAGTGCACTCGCCCCGAGCGACAACAGTGTGCTCTTGCCTGCTCCATTGGGACCGAGGAGAACGGTGGCTCCGGAGGTGAAAGCCAGATCGAGGCTCTGAATGACGTCATCACCTCCTCGATAGCGGAAGGTGCACTCGCGGAAGGTGAGAGTCATGGGGGGCCTTTCTGTGCGTCGGGCCCCGCGACACCGTATGCGGCGGGACCCGGCGAACTACCGATCAGTAGTAGACAGTCAGCGAAGAAACCGACACGGGGGCGTATACGTTGGACCCGTAGTCGACGACGAAGTAGTAGTCGCCACTGCCGTGGTCGTCCCAGTTGCCGGTCGATGTGGCCCCGGAGTCGAAGCAGTTGGAGTCATGCAGAACATTGGAGAGCTAGCTGGACCGTGATGACGCCTGAGCGGACACCACGAGAAATCCGACAGCTGCTACTGCCGCCACACCAATGATCACAGCGCGCTTGCCTGCATGGGCCATCGTTAAGTCGGTCATCAAACAGCCTTCCTGTAGGCCAAGATGGGGTTGATGACCAGATCAAATCCTAGTGACCACATTGAGTAAACATACGTGATCACGTGATGATGATCTCATCCTTGGCTGGGTCGTCACTATCAGGCCACCGGCAAAGGGAGGCGGTGTTGGCTGGATTCCGTGGTGTGTGAGGTCCGCGAACAGGGGCGGGCTGATCGCTTCGGGGCGTCGGCGCCGCGAGGCCGTACGAGCCGCTTCGACGCAATCGCTACACCCGATACCGGGCCGGAATCCTTCACGACCTCCATGCATCGGTTTTTGGTCCACGCCTGGTCCGCCCACCGTGATCCACGACGGGCGGGGCCGATTCAAGGCGAGGCCAGCCCATGCGGAAGGGGTGCCCCTCGCTGAGTGACACCCCTTCTGACCTGCGCATTCACAACCTCTGCGGAGGCGGTGGGATTTGAACCCACGGTGACATCGCTGCCACGACGGTTTTCAAGACCGTTCCCTTAGGCCGCTCGGGCACGCCTCCCCGCGCCGGCGGAGACCGACGGCGCGGGTACAGATTACCGGCCCGTCGGCCGCGGCGGGCGGCCCCGTCAGCTGTCGCCCTCGCGCACGCCCAGCGTCACGTCGACCGTGTGCTCCTGGCCGCCCCGCTTGTAGGTGATCTTGACCTTGTCGCCGGGCTGGTGGGTCCAGATCTCGCCGATCAGGGTGGGGCCGCTGTCGATCACGTGGTCGTCGAGCTTGGTGATGACGTCGCCGGGCTTCAGGCCGGCCTTGTCCGCCGGGCCACCGGACTCGACCGCGGCGGCGCCGCCCGTGCCCTGGTCGGTGATCTTCGCGCCGTCGGAGGAGTCCTCCAGGGAGACGGACGCGCCGATCTTGGCGTACACCGGCTTGCCGGTCTTGATCAGCTGCTGGGCGACGTACTTCGCCTGGTTGATCGGGATGGCGAAGCCCAGGCCGATCGATCCGGACTGGCCGGAGCCGAAGCCGCCGCTGCCCGAGGACTGGATCGCGGAGTTGATGCCGATGACCGCCCCGGAGGCGTCCAGCAGCGGGCCGCCGGAGTTGCCCGGGTTGATGGACGCGTCGGTCTGCAGGGCGCTCATGTAGGACGCCTTGCTGGTGGAGCTGCCGTCGCTGGAGGCCACCGGGCGGTCCTTGGCGCTGATGATGCCCGTCGTCACCGTGTTGGACAGGCCGAAGGGCGCGCCGATGGCGATGGTCTCGTCACCGACGGCCACCTTGTCGGAGTCGCCGAGGGCGAGCGGCCGCAGATCGGAAGGCGCGTTCTTGAGCTTGATGACCGCGACGTCGTAGCCCTGTGCGTGGCCGACGACCTCGGCGTCGTACTTCTTCCCGCTCGGGAAGGTGGCCGTGAGCCGGCCGCCGTCCACCGCCTCCGCGACCACGTGGTTGTTGGTGACGATGTGGCCCTGGGTGTCGAAGACGAAGCCGGTGCCGGTGCCGCCCTCGCCGTCGCTGCTCTCGGCCTGGATCGTCACCGTGCTGGGCAGTGCCTTGGCGGCCACGTTGGCGATCGTGCCCGGCGCGCGCTTGACCTGCGTGGCGCTGTCGGGGGCGGAGACCGTGGTGGAGCCGCGGTCGTCCCGGTCCTTGGCCAGGGTGTAGCCGAGGCCGCCGCCCAGACCGCCCGCGACCAGCGCGGCCACCAGGACCGCCGCGACCAGGCCGCCGCGTCCGCCGCGCGGCTTGGGCGCGGGCTGCTGCCAGGAGGCTCCCCAGCCGGCGCCCGGACCGCCGGCGCCCGGACCCCCGGCGTCACCGCCGTAGGACGGACCGCCACCGCCGTACGCGGCACCGTCGCCGTAGGAACCGTAGGAGGGGGTGGCCGGGGGCGGGGGCGGCCAGGAGCCGTCGGGGGCCGGACCGGCCGGAGCCGCACCCTGGCCTGCGGGGACCGTGCCATGGCCCGCCGGCGTCGCGTCATGGCCCGCCGGGGCCGCTCCGTGGGCGGCCGGGGGCTGGTCGGACGCGGGGGCGGCGGGCGGGGCCGCCGGGTTCTCCTGGGGCACGGGCGGGCGGGGTGCCCCCTGGGCGTTCCCCTCGGGCGCGGCGCCCTGCGGGGAAGCGTCGGGAGAGGCCACCGGCACGGGAGGTGCGGACGGCGCCGGGGGTACCGCGTTGCCCTCGTTCTCGGTGCTCACAGCTCTTCTCCTCGGTCCACGCCTGTTGTCGTCGGTCGCACTGGTCTTGCGGTCAGCTTTTCCCACGGGCCGTCAGAGCACCATAAGCCGTGGCTGTGGGTCCGGCGGTCCTCTTTATATAGGATCTGTTGGGGCATTCACCGTAAAAAGTTATATAAGCGATCAGGGTGCCGCTCGTTCGCGGCCCGGTCGTCTCCGTCCCGCCCCGTCCGCCCGGCGACGGTGGCACCATGACGCGGTGACCCACGCACCACAGCGCTCCATCCAGGTCGTCGCCCACCGCGGTGCCTCCGAAGACGCCCCCGAGCACACCCTCGCCGCCTACCGGAAGGCCATCGAGGACGGCGCCGACGCCCTGGAGTGCGATGTACGGCTGACCGCGGACGGCCATCTGGTCTGCGTCCACGACCGACGGGTGAACCGTACCTCCAACGGCCGCGGCGCGGTCTCCGCGCTGGAACTGGCCGACCTGGCCGCTCTCGACTTCGGCTCCTGGAAGACGCGCGAGGCGTGGCACGGGCGGGACGAGGAGCCCGACTGGGAGCACCGGCCGGAGGACCGCGAGGCCACCTCCGTACTCACCCTGGAGCGGCTGCTGGAGCTGGTCGCGGACGCCGACCGCCGGGTGGAGCTGGCCATCGAGACCAAGCACCCCACGCGCTGGGCGGGCCAGGTCGAGGAGCGGCTGCTGACCCTGCTGAACCGTTTCGGTCTCGCCGCGCCCGCCTCCGCCGCCGAGTCACCGGTCCGGATCATGAGCTTCTCGGCCCGTTCGCTGCACCGCGTGCGCACGGCGGCTCCGACCCTGCCGACGGTCTATCTGATGCAGTTCGTCTCGCCCCGGCTGCGTGACGGCCGGCTCCCCGCGGGCGTGGGCATCGCGGGGCCCTCGATCCGCATCGTGCGCAACCACCCCGCTTACGTGGAGCGGCTGCGGCAGGCCGGCCACCAGGTGCACGTGTGGACCGTGAACGAGCCCGAGGACGTCGACCTCTGCGTCGAGCTGGGCGTCGACGCCATCATCACCAACCGCCCGCGCGCGGTGCTGCGCCGACTGGGCCGCTGACCGGCCTACCGCACCGGTGAACGGCGGCGGCCGGGCTCCGTCACGGGGAGTGCACCGGCGCGTTCGCCGCGTGTCCGGCCGTGCCGAGTGCGTCACCGGAAGAGGACTGGCCGGTTTCCGGTACAGGCCAAGAGGGCATCCACACCGTGGCGTGGGGCGAAGGAGGTCTCGGGGGTGGCGTTGGTGGTGGCACAGGAAGTGCCCACGTCGTCGAGCATGGCCGTACCCCATGGCCCTGCGGGCGTGGGGGAGGCGCGGCACCGGATGCGGGCGCAGCTGCGCGGCGGGGGCGTGGCGGAGTCGGTCATCGACGACGCCGTACTGATCCTTTCGGAGCTTTTGAGCAATGCCTGCCGGCACGGGCGGCCCCTGGGGGACGCGGCGGCCGGGGACGGCGACGTCCGCGCCGCGTGGCGGGTCGACGCGCGCGGGCGGCTCCTCGTGGAGGTCACGGACGGCGGCGGCCCGACCCGCCCGGCACCGGCGACGCCGTCGGTGACCGCGCACGGCGGGCGCGGACTGAACATCATCACGGCCCTCGCCGACGACTGGGGCGTCCGGGACGACGTCGAGGGCGAGGTGACGGTCTGGGTGCTGGTCCACGGGGACGTCCACGATCCCGATGCGGGCCGCCCCCATGACGCGTTCGCTACGCGCGTCACCCGGCCCAGGACAGGGAAGACATCGCTCCCGGACCTGGCGCTGCCGAGCGTGGCGGCGGCCTCCGAGGTCGCTCTGCCGGGCGCGGCGGCGGCCTCCGGAGCGGCCCTGCCGGGCACGGCGGCCGGCGATGTGCCACTGCCTCACCTGCCCGCTGCGAACGGCGCGTTGCCGGACGTGTGCGCGCGGGACGCGCCCGGCCCGGACGCGCCGCGCACGGGCATATCGGGGGCATCCCTGCCGGGCATATCGGAGGCATCTCTGCCGGGCATACCGGACAGGACGCTGACGGCCGCATCGGAGACGACCCTGGCAGCCGCATCGGATACGCCCCTGACGGCCGCGTCGGACACGGCGCTGACGGGCCTGACCACCCCGGACGTGCCCTTGTCCGGCCTGACCGGCTCCGGTCTGTCCTCCCCCGGCCTGTCCCTGCCGGACCTGTCCGGCCTGGACTTCGCCGACGCGTTCGACGACTTGGACTGACCGCCACCGACACGGCGCCGATCACCCATGGCGCACGTCGGCAGCCCCGGCGCGCGACGACGGGCGCGGGCGCACACCGGCGCGCGTCCCCAGCCAGGCATCGGCAGCGCGCGGGCAGGAACCAGCGTGCCCCGGCCCGCTGTTCCCCCTTCCCCCGCCAGCCCCGTTCCCCCGCCCCCTCCCAACCGTCGAGCGCCCGTACGTTGTCCACAGGTTCCCGTCGGTCACGGCCCGAACGGCTAGGCTCCCGACGTACGAGAAGCGCCGTAACCGGGAGACACCCACCATGGCCAAGAAGCGCCCCCAGACGAAGGCCAAGCCGCAGCTGATCGACGGGGAGATCCCGGTTGTCGGCGCTCGCGAACCCTGCCCCTGCGGCAGCGGCCGGCGCTACAAGGCCTGCCACGGCCGGGCCGCCGCGCACGCCGCGACCGAGCTGGTGCACCGCCCGTTCGAGGGACTGCCCGGCGAGTGCGACTGGGTCGCGCTGCGTGAGCTGGTCCCGGCCGCGACGGCCGAACTGACCCTGCGGGACGGCCTGCCCGAGGGCGTCCCGTCGGTCACGCTCGCCACGGTGCTGCCGATGGCCTGGCCCGCGCTGCGCCGCGACGACGGCTCGGTCCTGCTCGGCCTGCAGAACGACACGGCGTCCGGTGACATCAGCCGCGACCTCGCCGACACCCTGCTGCGCGCCCTGGAGGCCGAGCCGGGCACCCCGGTGCAGGGCCGCCGCGCCCCCGCCGAAGGCCCCCGGCTCCAGGACCTGCTGGACCCGGAGGGCGCTTTCCGGCCGGTCGTGCACAGCGGCTTCGAGTTCTGGGTGCCGGACGCGGAGAACGCCACCCCGGAGGTGGCCGCCTCCCTGGAGCGGGCCAACGCCGCCGCGATCCCGACCGTGCGACTGTCCGGCGTGGACGCCGCCTACTGGTGCGAGACCCCGGAGAAGAACCACCTGCGCTGGGTCATGCCGCACCCGGAGGAGCAGCTTCTGGACGCTCTCGCGCGACTGCACGCGGCGGGCCGCTCCAGCCTCGGCGAGGACACCCGGCTTGTGGGCTCCTTCCGTGCTCACGGCCTCACCGTGCCGGTCTGGGACCTGCCGAGCGCCATCTCGGCCAAGGACGTGGAGCGGCCGGCCGCCGAGTTCGCCGAGCGTCTCGCCGCCGCCCTCGCCGTGACGGAACCGCTCACTCCGGAGGAGCGCCGGGCCCGTGGCGGACTGACCAACCGGCAGGTCACGCTCAGCTGACCCGTCGTACGCGGGGAGGTACGGCCGGTCGGCCGACGGGCCGTGCCACCGGGCCGGGCGGAGGGTGACTCGTGTCACAACTCGACGCTTCTCCCGGAAAATCGGTGTCCGAATCGGCAAGACCGAATTTGCGAACCGCCGATCTCTTGTTACGGTTCCTGTAGCCCGGTTGCTGGTGCATCCCCCGTCGCCAGCAACCGGGCCTTTCCATGCCCGCGACCAGGGCCCCCGGCCGCATCCGCGCCGGTGTACGGAGCCGGGCGGAGCGTCAACTGCCCGGGAATCCTCAGGTGTTGCTGCCCGAGCGGAGCAGCAGCGCGCCCCTCCCGCCCCGTTCGGCGAACTCGGTGACGGCCGTGTAGGCGTCCGGCCGGCCCCGGAGGCGTTCGCGGGGGGTCTCACAGGTGGCGGGCTCGTCGTCGGTCCCGGTGGCGCAGCGCGTCTGGACCGTCCGGTTCCCCGGCCCCATCAGGCTCAGCAGCGAATCGAGCGATGCGCCGGTGGCATTGCGGTAGTAGGCGCGCGCCCAGGTGTCCTCGCCCTGCGTCAGCACACAGGTCTGGGCCTCGATGCCGTCCGGCGAGGTGAGGGCCGGGCCGCAGCGTGCGGCGGTGGCGAGCCCGATGCCGAGCGGGGAGGGGGAGCGGCGGGCGTCGTGCGCGCCGGCCTTGGCGTCGGCCCGGGCAGCGGCCGGTACGGCGGCACGGCCGGCCTCGCCCACCTGACCCGCGGACGCCACGGTCAGCGGCAGCGCGGCCGCGGCCGCCACGACGGCCCCGAGGGCAAGCAGCAGCCGCGGCCTGTGCGGGCGCTGCCCGCGGTGGCGCGGCTGTGGGGCGCGGTGGCCACCGGATTGACGCAGCATGCCCGGAAGATAACGAGCGGGCGGGCCCCGCCCGCCCCGGCCGCGCCCGACACCCCTACAACTCCGGCGCGCTCACACCCGTACGAGTGAGGGCGTCGACCACGGCGTCCACCACGGCCTCCACGTCGGGCACCCAGGGCGCGGCCGAGCCGGGCAGCGGGGCGCGCTCCCAGCGGACGGCGCCCTGGCCGGTCTCGGACGGGGGCAGGGCGAGATAGCCGCCCTCGCCGTGGAAGCGCAGGGAGCCGGGGACGAAGTCCTTGGCGTAGAGCAGTTCGCCGAGCTGCTCCATGGAGTACGGCTTCACCAGCAGCGCCCAGCGGGTGGGCGAGGCGACCACCGGGCCGAGCCGCATGCCGCGCCGGTCGAGCAGGGCGAGGGCGCGGGAGGCGGCGAGGGCCGGCAGGCTGACCGCGCAGGGCGCCTGCCCCCCGGTCGCCAGGATGACGGGAGCGCTCGGCCGGTTGGTCCACCACCAGCGCACCATGCGCGCGTCGGTGGTGGCGGCGAGCAGTCCCGGGTCGAAGGGGTGGGCACCGGGCACCGTGCACTCCGGGTCGGGGCAGGCGCAGCGGGCCCGCCCCCGCGGGTCCGGCGCCACACCGGGGAGTACCGGCCACTGCCATTCCGTCGCGAAGGTCAGGGCCGCGCCGAGCAGCTCGGGCTTCCCGCCGTTCCGCCTGGACAGGAGCCTGCGTCGCCTTCCGAGGATCTCGCGCATGAGCGCTCGTTCCTTTCCGTTGCACCGCTGGCAACACCGTGGGCTACATCACACCATGTGTCGATCACTTCACTGTGCGTACCTGATGGCGCATCACACCCCGCGCACGGCATGGGTACCCCAAGGGGGTCGAGCGTGGGCCGCGTCCGCGTCCATAGTCCGTCTATCAAAAGCACGGTCGCGGCGTGGGGTGGCGAAGTCTGGCGTTTTGCGTCGCGCGTGTTTCTCTCCGCCTCCGCCACGGGAGGATGGGGCTCGGTCGTCGGTGGCTATGACGCCCGGGTCCGTCGCCAGGTTCCGGGTGGCCCCCAACCACCCCTGGCCTTCTCCGAGTACGTACCCATCACGACCGTTGTGACGCTCCGTGGAACAGGGCCAGTCGACCGCAATGGACCGATACCCGAGGAAGTTTTCAGCCAACTTGACGGTAAGGCAAGGGGTTCGGGCAAAAACCCTTCCGCCCCTCGGACACCAGGAAACCCAGCAGGACAATGCTGGACATCCCCTCACGAGTGCGTGTACATGTGGAGACACTGCTAGCGGCGCAGAATGACATGGGGGTTTGCGATGCTTTCCAGCAGTACGCGCCGGTCTGGAAGCCGGACACCATGAACGCCCCGCACCCTCCGAAAGTGGCTGGAATCGATTCAACAGTTCCCACGCCCGCCCACACTGCGACGCCCGCCCCTCCTGCCCCCGGCGCCCCTTGCGTCCCAGGCGCCGCCGCCGTTCCCGCGCCCCACTCGCCCGCCCCCGGCACCCTGCTCCAGGACCGGCTGGCCGGCTGGGTCTCCGATCTGACGACCCTCCACGAGCTCACCGAGCGCCTCTCGCGCACCAGCGCCCTCGACCCCGCCCTGCACGAACTGCTGCGCGCCGGAGCCGCCCTGGTCGGCGCCCGCCGCGGCCTGGTCGCCCTGGACCCCGCCGACGGCCTCGGCCCCCGCACCAGCCTGGGCCTCGGCCTGGGCCGCGCCGACCTCGGCCACCTCGAGACCGTGCCGCGCGGCTCACTGCCGTACGACACCGGCGGCACCGCCGAGCTGGTCCGCCCCGACCTGCTCGCCGAGGAGGGCCTCGATCCGCGCCACCGCGAGGTGGCCGTCCGCCTCGGCTACGCCGCCAGCTACGCCCTGCCCCTCGCCACCGGCTCTGCCGGTGCCCTCGGCGCCGCCGTGTGGTTCTACGACGAACCGGCCGAGCCGAACGAGCGCCGCCGCCATCTCGCCGGGCTGTACGTCCGGCACGCCACCGAGCACCTGGCCCGGCTGCTGGAGGTCGAACGCACGCGCGCGTGCGTGGCGACCCTCACCGACGGGCTGCTGCCCTCCCGGCTGCCCCGGGTGCCCGGCGTGCGGCTCGCCGCCCGGCACCGCACGAGCGCGCGCGGCGGCGGCGACTGGTACGACGCCCTGCCGCTGCCGGACGCCGCGCTCGGCCTGTCCGTCGGCTCGGTCACCGGCTCCGGGCCCGGCGCGGTGGCCGCCATGGGCCGGCTGCGCGCCTCCTTGCGCGCGTACGCCGTGATGGAGGGCGAGGACCCGGTCGCCGTCCTGTCCGACCTGGAGCTGCTGCTGCGGCTGACCGAACCCGCCCGCTCGGCCACCGCCCTGTTCGCCTATTGCGAGCCCGCGCTGCGCCGGATCACCCTGGCCGGCGCCGGGCACAGCCCGCCGCTGCTGATCGGCGAGCGGCGCACCGAGTTCGCCGAGACCTCCGTCTCCGCGCCGCTCGGCATGCTCGCCTGCTGGGAGGCGCCCAGCGCCGAGGTGCGGACGGAGCCCGGCGAGACGGTCCTGCTCTACACCGACGGGCTGCTGCACCGCACCGGCGACCCGATGGACCGCGCCTTCGCCCGGCTGCACGCCGCCGCCACGAGCGTCCCGCGCGCGCTGCGGCACGACCCGGGGGCCGTCGCCGACCACGTCCTGCGCACGGTCCTGCCGGACGGCCTGGACACGGCCGACAGCGAGGAGGACGTGGTCCTGCTGGCGGCCCGCTTCGACTGACGGCCCCGGCGACGGTTCCGGCCGACCGGTATGACCGGGCATAACAGGTCATCCGCCCCCGCCCGCTCCCGGTACGACCGTACGATGATGGAGGCCCCGCTCGGCCACAAGCAGGAGCGCACGGGCCCCGGGGGAGATCACTGGCGTATCGAGGAGGATCACGTGTCCGACGAGCTCAACCCGGCTGTGCCCGACTCCGCTACCGCGGAGGGCCCGGAGACCGAGCCCGAGGAGCCGGTCAAGCAGCGGAAGAACGGCCTGTACCCGGGCGTCTCCGACGAGCTGGCCGAAAACATGAAGTCCGGCTGGGCCGACACGGAGCTGCGTGACCTGGCGCCCGTCGAGCAGGCCGCGCACACCGCGCGCCGCCGCGCCGCGCTCTCCGCCCGCTTCCCGGGCGAGCGCCTGGTCGTCCCGGCGGGCAATCTCAAGACCCGCTCGAACGACACCGAGTACCCCTTCCGCGCCTCCGTCGAGTACGCGTACCTCACCGGCGACCAGACCGAGGACGGCGTCCTGGTCCTGGAGCCCAAGGGCGACGGCCACGAGGCGACGATCTACCTCCTGCCCCGCTCGAACCGGGAGAACGGCGAGTTCTGGCTCTCCGGCCAGGGCGAGCTGTGGGTCGGCCGCCGGCACTCCCTCGCCGAGTCCGAGGCGCTCTACGGCATCCCGGCCGCCGATGTGCGCGAGCTGGCCGACCAGCTCCGCGAGGCCACCGGCCCGGTCCGCGTGGTGCGCGGTCACGACGCCGGCATCGAGGCGGCCCTGACCGACAAGGTCACCGCCGAGCGCGACGAGGAGCTGCGCGTCTTCCTCTCCGAGATGCGCCTGGTCAAGGACGAATTCGAGATCGCCGAGCTGCAGAAGGCCGTCGACTCCACCGTGCGCGGCTTCGAGGACGTCGTGAAGGTCCTCGACAAGGCCGAGGCGACCTCCGAGCGCTACATCGAGGGCACCTTCTTCCTCCGCGCGCGCGTGGAGGGCAACGACGTCGGCTACGGCTCCATCTGCGCGGCCGGCCCGCACGCCTGCACCCTGCACTGGGTCCGCAACGACGGCCCGGTCCGCTCCGGCGACCTGCTCCTGCTGGACGCCGGCGTGGAGACGCACACCCTGTACACCGCCGACGTCACGCGCACGCTGCCCGTCAACGGCACCTACAGCGAGATCCAGAAGAAGATCTACGACGCCGTGTACGACGCCCAGGAGGCCGGGATCGCGGCCGTCAAGCCGGGCGCCAAGTACCGCGACTTCCACGACGCGGCCCAGCGCGTGCTGGCCGAGCGGCTCGTCGAGTGGGGCCTGGTCGAGGGCCCGGTCGAGCGGGTCCTGGAGCTGGGCCTCCAGCGCCGCTGGACCCTGCACGGCACCGGGCACATGCTCGGCATGGACGTCCACGACTGCGCCGCCGCGCGGACCGAGACCTACGTGGACGGCACGCTGGAGCCGGGCATGGTGCTCACCGTCGAGCCGGGTCTGTACTTCCAGGCCGACGACCTGACCGTGCCCGAGGAGTACCGGGGCATCGGCGTCCGGATCGAGGACGACATCCTCGTGACCGAGGACGGCAACCGCAACCTCTCCGCGGGGCTGCCGCGCCGCTCCGCCGAGGTCGAGGCGTGGATGGCCACGCTGAAGGGCTGATCCGCCGGCGAAGGATCCCTCGCGCTCACGCGGTGAGCAGCGAGGGGTCCTTCGTCCATTTGAGGATCTTGTCGAAGCTGACCACCGTCCCGCCCAGACCGGGCTTCGCCCCGATGTGGACGTGGTCGGTCAGCTCCTGGATCAGGCACAGGCCGCGCCCGTGCTCGGCGTCCGCACGGGCCGGCCGGAAGTCCTGGGCGCGGGGCAGACCGGGCCCGGAATCGGCCACCTCGATACGGCACTTCTCCCCGTCGAGGTACGCCGTCACCCGGTAGGCCTGCGCGTCACCGGGCGCGGCGTCCCCGCCGTGCTCGACCGCGTTCGCGCAGGCCTCGGTGAGGGCCAGCGACAGGTCGTAGGAGATGTCCGGGTCGACGCCCGCCGTCTCCATCGTGCCGATCAGCAGCCGTCGCGCGAGCGGCACGCTCGCGGCCTCGCGCCGCAGATGGAGTGACCACCAGATGCTCATGCTCCAGCCTCCTGGCCGCGGCTCGACATACCGTTACGTATTGCCACGCCCGGGCGACCATAAGCACTCCGTCGGGGCGACCGGGCCCATATGGCCGATGCGCCGGGGCCGGAATCGGTGTATGGGCGGGTCGAACCGGTGATCGCGGACGGCTCGGCCGACCTGCCGTAGGCAGTGGGCGAGGGCAGTGGGATGATGAGCCCGCCATGACTGCCCCCCACCCGCGCACGGCGCGTCCCGGAGCCGGGCTCCGGATCCTGCGGGCCGCGGTGTTCGCCGCGGCCTGCGTCGCGCTGGCCGCGGGCGGGCACACCCTGGCCTCCTGCGCGGGCGTGCCGCTGTGGACGCTCGGCGCGGGCTTCCTCGGCTGTCTGCTGCTCGTGGCCCCGCTCGCCGGGCGGGCCCGCTCGCTGCCGGGCATCGCCGCGCTGCTCGTCCTCGGCCAGACCGTGCTGCACACGCTCTTCGGGCTGGGCCAGCACGGGGCGATGGCCGCGCCGGCGGCCGCGATGACCGCCGGGTCCACCGGCTCGGCACTGAGCGACCGCGCGCTGGTGGAACAGGCCACCCGGCTCCTGTGCGGGTCGACCCCGTCGTCCCTCACCCCCGGGCACGCCTACCGGCTGCTGCTCGACGCCCGGCTGATCGACCGTTCGGGCCGGCCGGCCCCGGCCCTGGGCACCCTGGAGCACGCCCACGACGCCACGGGCGCCTCCGCCGGTCTGCTCCCCTCGCTGCCGATGCTGCTCGGCCATGTGCTCGCGGCCATGGCCGCGGGCTGGCTGCTGCGCCGCGGCGACCTGGCCGTGCTCCGGCTGATCGCACTGTCGGCGCACGGCGCGTACGGAGTCGCGGAGACCGCGCTCATACGGTCCCTGCGCGCCGCGCTCGCGCTGGTGCGCGCCCTGTGCGCCGGACTGCTGCCCGACGCCGGTCCCGGCCCGCGCGGCCACCGCCCCGAGCGGGACGACACCCCGGCCCCGCACACCGCCGTACTCCAGCACACGGTGATCCGGCGCGGCCCGCCCGCCGCCGCCTTCCTCCTCGCCGCCTGACACGACGCGACGACCACCACGACCGGATCCGAGAGAGCCGGGCGGGAGGCGCCGCCGTCGTGCGGCACGCGCGCGTGCGCACACCGGTACCGTCCGCCCCGAGCGGCACGGCCCGCGCACGCGTACTCCCGATCACCCACGCATCTCACCCGGAGTGGAGTACTTCCTGCCATGAAGGCTTCTCGTATCGCCGCCGCAGCCGTCGCCGCCGGCTCGGCCGTCCTCGCCCTGTCCGTCCCCGCGTTCGCGCACGTCACCGTGCAGCCGGAGGGCACCGCGGCCAAGGGCGGCTACGCGGTCGTGAACGTCAAGGTCCCGAACGAGCGCGACGACGCCTCGACCACCAAGATCGAGCTCAGCCTGCCGGCCGACCACCCGATCGCCTCGGTCATGCCGCAGCCGGTGCCCGGCTGGAAGGCCACCGTCACCAAGGCCAAGCTGGACAAGCCGCTGACCATGCACGGCGAGAAGATCGACGAGGCCGTCAGCAAGGTCACCTGGACCGCCGACGGCAAGGGCATCGAGCCCGGCTTCTTCCAGAAGTTCCCGCTCTCCCTGGGCGCCCTGCCCGAGAACACCGACCAGCTGGTGTTCAAGGCCCTCCAGACCTACTCCAACAAGGAAGTGGTGCGCTGGATCGAGGTCCCGCAGGAGGGCCAGGACGAGCCGGAGAGCCCCGCCCCGGTGCTGAAGCTGGCCGCCGCCGAGGACGAGCACGGCTCGGCGAGCGCCTCGAACGCCACCGACAAGACCGGCAAGACCGAGAAGACGGCCGCCGCGGACTCCGGTGACGGCACCGACACCACCGCGCGCGTGCTCGGCGTGGCCGGCATCGTCATCGGCATCGCGGGCGTGGCCTACGGCATCTTCGCCGGCCGCCGCCGCACCGCCGCCTGATCCTCGTTCCACAGCGCGTACCCGGGTGTCGCGCGGGGCCGTCCCCGTACGGCTCCGCGCGACCCCGGTGCGCGCCGGAGTTCACACATCTGGGACATTTTCCTATGCGCAAGAAGACGTTCGCCGCGGCGGCGCTGCTCGCCGCCGCCACCCTGACCCTCTCCGCCTGCGGCAGCGGGAAGGACGACGACGCACCGATCGCCGTGGTCTCGGGCGGCACCCAGTCGAACAAGCCCGCCACCGTCCTCGACCAGCCGTTCGCCAAGCCGGCCCTGGTCCTCACCGACACCCACGGCAAGAAGTACGACCTCCGCGAGGAGACCAAAGGCCACCCGACCCTCGTCTACTTCGGCTACACCCACTGCCCGGACATCTGCCCGGCCACGATGAGCAACATCGCCGTCGCCAAGAAGGCGCTGCCCAAGGCCGAGCAGGACGCCCTGCAGGTCGTGTTCGTCACCACCGACCCCGACCGCGACACCCCCGCCGAGATGGGCAAGTGGCTCAAGGGCATCGACCCCGCGTTCGTCGGTCTGACCGGCGACTTCGCCAAGGTGCAGGCCGCCGCCCGGTCCCTCGGCATCGCCGTGGAGCCGACGAAGAAGGACAAGAACGGCAAGCTCGTCTCCATGCACGGCACCCAGGTCGTCGCCTTCTCCCCGAAGACCGACGCCGGTTACGTCCTCTACGGCGAGAACGCCTCGGCCGACGACTACACCAGGGACCTGCCCAAGCTCGTCAAGGGAGCCAACCCGTGAGCCGCCGGGCCGTCCTGACCGCGGGCGCGCTCGCCGCCGCGCTGGCCCTCACCGGCTGCTCCGCCTCCGCGGCGGACTCGGACTCCAAGGCCGCGAAGTTGTCCGTCAGCTCCCCCTACATGCCCCAGCCCGTCTCCGCCGACATGGCCGCCGGGTTCCTGACGATCACCAACGAGGGCGGGTCCGACGACGAGCTGACCTCGGTCAGCAGCGAGGTCGCCGGGCAGGTCACCATGCACAGCACCACCGGCGGGGCCATGGCGGAGGAGTCCTCGTTCCGCATACCGGCGCACGGCCGGCTGGTGTTCCGCAGCGGGGGCAACCACCTGATGTTCGAGCAGTTGAAGCGTGCGCCGAAGCAGGGCCAGACGGTCAGCGTGAAGCTCACCTTCGCCAAGTCCGGACCGCTCACCGTCGAGATGCCGGTGAAGTCCGCGACCTACAACCCGTCGACCGGCCACTGAGGGAGGGACCACCGTGAACCGGACCACCGCCCCCCGTCCGCGGACCCTGCTGCTGCTCCTGCTCGCCGTCACCGGCGCGCTGCTGGCGGGCGCCTCGCCCGCCTCCGCCCACGCGGCGCTGACCGGCAGCGACCCCGGGCAGGGGGTGGTGGCCGGCACGGCACCCACCCAGGTGTCGCTCACCTTCTCCGAGAAGGTGGCCATGGGCGACGACTCCGTGCGCGTCCTCGACCCCCAGGGCAAGCCGGTGCAGACGGGCAGCCCCGCCAACGTGAGCGGGACGACGTACGCCGTGAAGCTCAAGAGCGGCCTGGCCAAGGGCACCTACACCGTCACCTACCAAGTCGTCTCCGCGGACAGCCACCCCGTCGCCGGCGCCTACACCTTCTCCGTCGGCGCGCCCTCGCGCACCGTCGTGACCGGCACCGCCCCGGCCGCGGGCGGCGGGGCCGTGGGCGGGCTCTACGCCTTCGGCCGGTACGTGTCGTACGCCGGTTTCATCGTGCTCGCCGGCGGCGCGGCCTTCGTGCTCGCCTGCTGGCAGCGCGGCGCGGGGGTACGGGCCGTGCAGCGGCTCGTCGTCGGCGGCTGGATCGCGCTGACCGCGGCCACCCTGTGGCTGCTGCTCCTGCGCGGCTCGTACACCAGCACCGGAAAGTTCGCCGACATCTTCGACCTCGGCCTGCTCGGCCAGGTGCTCCAGACCAAGACCGGGGCCGCGCTGGTCGCCCGGCTGCTGCTGCTCGCCGCCGCCGCACTGTTCGTCGCCGTCCTCTTCGGCACCTACACCCGGCGCGAGGACGCCACCGAGAAGCGCGACCTGACCTTCGGGCTCGCGGTCGGCGGAGTCGTCGTCGCGGCCGGGCTCGCCACCAGCTGGGCCATGGCCGAGCACGCGTCCACCGGACTCCAGCCGGGCCTCGCCATGCCGGTGGACGTCGTGCATCTGCTGGCCGTCGCCGCCTGGCTGGGCGGGCTCACCGCCCTGCTGACCGCGCTGTACCGGGCGCCCGCCGAGCACCCGGTCGAGGCCGCCGCCGTCCGGCGCTTCTCCCGGCTGGCCTTCGGCTCGGTCCTCGCGCTCGTCGTCACCGGCGTCTACCAGTCCTGGCGACAGCTCGGCTCCTGGTCGGCGTTCACCGAGACCCGCTACGGGCAGCTGCTGCTGGCCAAGATCGCCCTGGTGGCGGTGCTGGTCGGCATCGCGGGCCTGTCCCGCCGGTGGACGGGACGGCTCACCGACCGGAGCGCGGACGCGGAGCGGGCGCGCACGGACCGGGTCCCGGCCGCCACGACGACCGGTGGCGGCGCGGAGGGGACGATCGGCGACTCCACCGGTGACGGCCGTACGGAGGGGAACGCCGGTGGCGGTGGCGTGGAGGGGAAGGCCGGCGAACCCGGTGACGCCCGGCGGGCCGCCCAGCTCGCCCGGCAGCGCGCGGCCGTCGACACCGCCCGGCGGAAGCGGCTGCGCGACGCCGACGAGAACCGCTTCGGACTGCGCCGCTCGGTGCTCGCCGAGGCCGGTGTCGCCCTGGTGCTGCTCGCCGTCACCACCGCGCTGACCCAGACCGAGCCGGGCCGCACCGAGCAGGAGGCCAAGGCGGCCACCTCGTCCTCGGCCGGCTCCGGCACCTCGGCGGCCTCCGGCGCGCTCACTCTGGACATGCCGTTCGACACCGGCGGCACCGACGGCAAGGGCGTCGTCCGCGTCGACCTGGACCCCGCGCGGGTGGGCGGCAACACGATGCACGTCTACGTCCAGCGGCCCAACGGCCGGGCCTTCGACGTCCCGGAGGTGAAGGTCTCCTTCACCCTGGAGGCGCAGAAGATCGGGCCGCTTCCCGTGAACCCGGACCACATCACCACCGGCCACTGGTCGGCGAACGGGGTCCAGCTCCCCGTGGCCGGCGACTGGAAGATCGCCGTCACGGTCCGCACCTCCGACATCGACCAGGCCACCGTCTCCAAGAACGCGCAGATCGGCTGAACCGCACCATGCCCGACCAGTCCCTCTCCCAGGTCCGCACCCCCGACGCCCCGGCGGCGGAGCCCGGGGCCCGCCCGAGCGGCATCTCCCGGCGCGCCCTGCTCGGCACCGCCGGCGCCACCGGGCTCGTGCTCGGCGCGGCCGGCGGGGCCGTGGGCTATGCCGCCGCGCCCGCTGGGGCCACCCCGCTGACCGCGCTCGGTGCCGGCCGGGCGATGTTTCACGGGAAACATCAGCCCGGCATCACCGAGGGCCTCCAGGCGCGCGGCCATCTCGTCGCGTTCGACCTGGTGGCGGGTGCGGGCCGCAGGGAGGCGGCGGCCCTGCTGCGCCGCTGGTCGGCCACGGCCGAGCGGCTGATGGCGGGCGAGCCCGCCCCGCACGACGACACCGACGTGGCCCGGGACGCGGGGCCGTCCTCGCTGACCGTCACCTTCGGCTTCGGGCACAGTTTCTTCGGCCGGACCGGGCTCGAGAAGCAGCGGCCGGCCGCGCTGGACCCGCTGCCGGACTTCTCCTCCGACCGGCTCGACAAGGCCCGCAGCGACGGCGACCTGTGGGTGCAGATCGGGGCGGACGACGCCCTGGTGGCCTTCCACGCGCTGCGCGCGATCCAGAAGGATGCGGGGGCGGCCGCCCGGGTGCGCTGGCAGATGAACGGCTTCAACCGCTCCCCGGGGGCCACCGCGCACCCCATGACGGCCCGCAACCTCATGGGCCAGCTCGACGGCACCGGCAATCCGAAGCCGTCGGACGCCGACTTCGACAAGCGGGTCTTCGTGCCCGCGTCGGGCGAGCCGGCGTGGATGGCGAACGGCTCCTACGCCGTCGTCCGCCGCATCCGCATGCTCCTGGACGACTGGGAGAAGCTGTCGGCCACGGCCCAGGAACAGGTCATCGGGCGCCGCAAGGCCGACGGGGCGCCGCTGTCCGGCGGTGACGAGACGACCCCGATGGACCTGGAGAAGGCCGACGCCAAGGGCGACTACCTGGTCCCGCTCAACGCGCACGCCCGGATCACCCGGCCCGACCGCAACGGCGGTGCGGCCATGCTGCGGCGGCCCTTCTCCTACCACGACGGCATCGACGCGGACGGCACCCCGGACGCCGGTCTGCTCTTCATCTGCTGGCAGGCCGATCCGCTGCGCGGCTTCGTCCCGGTGCAGCGCAAGCTCGACCGGGGCGACGCGCTGTCGCAGTTCATCCGGCACGAGGCGAGCGGGCTGTTCGCGGTGCCGGGCGGGGCGGCGAAGGGCGAGTACGTGGGTCAGCGGCTGCTGGAGGGATGAGCGCGGCCGCCGGAGGACGACTACGGCCGCCGGAGTGGGTCCCCGGCCGCCGGAGGACGACCACGGTCGCCGGAGCACGACCGCGGCTGCCGGAGCACGACCGCGGCTTCTGGAAGGACGGCTGTGGCCGCTCAAGGGCGAATCGGGGCCGCTTGGGGGACGAACCGGGTTCAAACCACCCGGCCGAGTGGTATTCCCGAGACACTCGCGACGGGTCCCTCCGCGGCCATTAGGGTGAGGACCATGCCAGCGAGCTATGCCTATCTCGGCCCGGAGGGCACCTTCACGGAGGTCGCCCTGCGCACGCTTCCGGAGACGGCCACCCGGGAGCTGATCCCGTACGTGTCGGTGCAGTCGGCGCTGGACGCGGTCCGGGCCGGCGAGGCCGAGGCCGCGTTCGTGCCGATCGAGAACTCCGTCGAGGGCGGCATCACCACCACCCTGGACGAGCTGGTCGCGGGCGAACCGCTGATGATCTACCGCGAAGTGCTGCTGTCGATCACCTTCGCGCTGCTGGTCCGGCCCGGCACGAAGCTCGCGGACATCAAGACGGTCTCCGCCCACCCGGCGGCCCAGCCGCAGGTGCGCAACTGGATGCGCGCCCACCTGCCGGACGCGGTCTGGGAGTCGGCCGCCTCGAACGCGGACGCCGCCCGCCTGGTCCAGGAGGGCCGCTACGACGCGGCTTTCGCGGGCGAGTTCGCCGCCGCCCGGTACGGCCTGGAGGCGCTGGAGACCGGCATCCACGACGCGGAGAACGCGCAGACCCGGTTCGTCCTGGTCGGCCGCCCGGCCCGGCCCGCCGCGCCCACCGGTGCCGACAAGACCTCGGTGGTGCTGTGGCAGCGGGACGACCACCCCGGCGCGCTGCGCGACCTGCTCGGCGAGTTCGCCTCGCGCGGCATCAACCTGATGCTGCTCCAGTCCCGGCCGACCGGCGCGGGCATCGGCAACTACTGCTTCTGCATCGACGCCGAGGGCCACATCGCCGACCGGAGGGTGGCGGAGGCGCTGATGGGGCTGCGGCGGATCTGCCCCCAGGTGCGTTTCCTGGGTTCCTATCCGCGGGCGAACATGACACCGGGCGAGGCCCGGCCGACCCTGCCGGGGACGTCGGACGAGGAGTTCATGGCGGCGGCGGACTGGGTGGCGCGCTGCCAGGACGGCCGCTTCTGACCGGTCATACGGCCTGACGAACGTTATCCACAGAAGTTATCCACAGGTGCCCTTCTCGACCTGGGGACAAGTCGACAGGGGGCGGGTACAGGGTCGACAAATCGGCCTACGGCGACCGCCCGAGGCCACCGCTCCCCGACCCGCCCTTCGTCCACTCGTTTCCGTTGGTTCATCTTTCAGGGCGACCGTTTTCCACCCGAAAGTGGGCGTCGACGACGTTTGACCCGGGAATTCTTCGGCCTGCCGTGACTTTCCGCAGTGATCAATTCCGGAGTCCACAGATCTTCCACACAGCCTGTGGATAACTCTTGGGAGGGTGTGGATCTCTGTGGACAACCGGCTCGCCAAATCCCGTTCTCCACAAGGGATTCGGGTCAACCGGACACCCAAAGTCTGCTCCGTCCCAGGGAGTGAGACACTTTCGCCTTGACCTGCGGCGCATCGAAGGGAACACCTCCGGCAATTACCGCATAACGGAACGTAGGCCGCGAATGCGAACTCACCGTAATAGTGATTCGTGAGCCGAGACCCGGCACCGGTAGCCTTGGCCTCGTGATTGACCTTCGCCTGCTTCGTGAGGACCCCGACCGTGTGCGCGCGTCCCAGCGCGCCCGTGGAGAGGACGTCGCGCTCGTCGACTCCCTCCTGTCTGCCGACGAGCGGCGCAGGTCCTCCGGCGTCCGCTTCGACGAGCTGCGCGCCGAGCAGAAGCAGCTCGGCAAGCTGATCCCCAAGGCCGCCGGCGAGGAGAAGGCCGAACTCCTCAAGCGCGCCGAGCAGCTGAAGGCCGACGTCAAGGCCGCCGACGCCGAGCGCGACGCGGCCGACGCCGAGACCCATGAGCTGCTGCTCCGGCTCGGCAACCTCGTCCACCCCGACGTGCCCGTCGGCGGCGAGGAGGACTTCGTCACGCTGGAGACGCACGGCACGATCCGCGACTTCGCCACCGAGGGCTTCGAGCCCAGGGACCACCTGGAGCTGGGCCAGCTGCTCGGCGCGATCGACGTCGAGCGCGGCGCCAAGGTCTCCGGCTCCCGCTTCTACTTCCTCACCGGCGTCGGCGCCCTGCTGGAGCTGGCCCTGGTGAACGCGGCGATCGCGCAGGCGACCGCGGCCGGCTTCACCCCGATGCTGACCCCGGCGCTGGTGCGCCCGCAGTCCATGGCCGGCACCGGCTTCCTCGGCCAGGCCGCCCAGGACGTCTACCACCTCGACAAGGACGACCTGTACCTGGTCGGCACCTCCGAGGTCCCGCTGGCGGCCTACCACATGGACGAGATCATCGACGCCGACCGGCTGCCGCTGCGCTACGCGGGCTTCTCCCCGTGCTTCCGCCGCGAGGCCGGCTCGCACGGCAAGGACACCCGGGGCATCTTCCGCGTGCACCAGTTCGACAAGGTCGAGATGTTCTCGTACGTCGCCCCCGAGGACTCCCAGGCCGAGCACCAGCGCCTGCTGGAGTGGGAGAAGCAGTGGCTGACCTCGCTGGAGCTGCCGTTCCGCGTCATCGACGTCGCCTCCGCCGACCTCGGCTCCTCGGCCGCCCGCAAGTTCGACTGTGAGGCGTGGATCCCGACCCAGGGCAAGTACCGCGAGCTGACCTCGACCTCGGACTGCACCGAGTTCCAGTCCCGCCGGCTGTCCATCCGGGTCCGCGACGGCAAGCAGGTCAAGCCGCTGGCCACGCTCAACGGCACGCTGTGCGCCGTCCCGCGCACCATCGTGGCGATCCTGGAGAACCACCAGCAGGCCGACGGCTCCGTCCGCGTCCCCGAGGTGCTGCGCCCGTACCTGGGCGGCCGCGAGGTCCTGGAGCCGGTGTCCCGGTGAGCTTCCCGTACGGGCTCATCGCCACCGACCTCGACGGAACGCTGCTGCGCTCCGACGAGTCGATCTCGCAGCGCACCCGTGACGCGCTCGCCGCGGCCACCGCGGCGGGCGCGGCCCACATCGTCGTCACCGGCCGCGCGGTCCCCTGGACCCGGCACGTCCTGGACGACCTCGGCTACGACGGTCTCGCCGTCTGCGGCCAGGGCGCCCAGGTGTACGACGCCGGCGCGCACCGCCTGCTGACCTCGGTCACCCTGGACCGGCAGCTGGCGGGCGTGGCCCTGGCCAAGATCGAGGCCGAGGTGGGGCCGCTGTACCTGGCGGCCAGCCGGGACGGCCTGGACGGCGAAGTGCTGGTCGGCCCGGGTTACGCGATCACGGGACAACTGCCCGGCACCCCGCTCACGGACGCCTCCGACCTGTGGGCGGCGCCGCTGAACAAGATCTACATACAGCATCCGACGCTGGCCGACGACGAGCTGGTGGAGGCGGCCCGGCAGGCGGCCGGCGGCTTCGTCACGGTGGTCATGGCGGGCGCGGGCATCGTGGAGCTGCTCCCGCTCGGCCTGTCCAAGGCCACGGGGCTGTCGCTGGCGGCCCGCCGCCTGGGCCTGAAGGCGGCCGACACGATCGCCTTCGGCGACATGCCCAACGACATCCCGATGTTCGCCTGGGCGTCCCGGGGCGTGGCCATGGCCAACGCCCACGCGGAGCTGAAGGCGGTGGCCGACGAGATCACGGCCTCCCACGAGGAGGACGGCATCGCGGTGGTCCTGGAACGCCTGCTGGCGTAGCCCGCCGGGCAGCGGCGCGCCGAAGGGGCGCGGACCGTGCCCGGCATGCGGCTTCGCCGCGTGGGCGCGCTCGGCCGCACCCCACCCGCATCGGGCAACGAACCCCGGCCGGGGCGGCTAAGCCCCAGTGGCGATGTCTCGCGGAGGATGCACGGATCGAACGTGCGCGGGCTTTTCCAACCCGACCACGGCTCAGCAAGCCGGTGCCTTGCCACTCGGCCAATCCTCCGGGTGGGCGGCCTCACGCGAGCGTGGCGCTCGCGTGCTCGAAGCGGCCGCCCCGGGCGGTTCCCTGGCTCTACGGAGAGATGGCGAACTACTCCGGAGCCGGCCTCGGGCCGCCCTGACGGGAGCCGGGCGTACTGCCGTGCATGGACATCGCCCACCTCCACTCCCGGTTCATGTCGCCGGGACGGTCCCGGCGGACGGTGCACGACCACTGTGCCCCGCCGCCGAAACGGGCGCCACCGAATAAAAGGCGCGCGGAGAAAGGCCGTACGGAGGCGGCTCCGGCTTGCTCACTCCTCACCGGCGAGCGTCAGCGACCGCAGCTTCTGGCCGGCGTACCAGGTGGCCAGGACAGTGACCGCCACCAGCAGCACGGTGGCCGTCGGCAGGCCCACGTCGGAGGTCACCAGCGGCCCGTCGGCGATCTTGTGGGCGACGGCCAGCGACCACTGCTGGACGCTCAGGGTGCGCGCGCCCGGCACCAGGGAACCGAACAGCGCCTCCCAGACCAGGGCGTAGACGAGCCCGAACACCACCGCGTGCCGGGAGACCGTGCCCAGCAGCAGGAACAGCGCCGAGTAGGCGATGGAGGAGACCAGCGCGGCGACCGTGTAGGCGACGGCGACCTGCTGGCCGTTACCGTTCAGGATCAGCCCCGCGATCAGCGTCGGCACGGCCGAGAAGACCATGGTCACGGCGATGGCGACGATGAGCTTGGTGAAGATGATCGTGGGCCGCTTCAGCGGCTTGGACAGCAGATAGACCACGGAGCCGTCGTCGATCTCGGGGCCGATCGCGCCGGTGCCCGCGATGACACCGATGATCGGCACCATCGTGGCGAGCGCGAAGCCGCCGAGGACGTCGGAGGCCGTCTGGTCGTCGGCCCCGGTCAGGGCACGCACGGCCACGGAGATCACGATCAGCAGCAGCGGCAGTGCGCCGAGGATGAGGGCCCGGCGACGGCCGAGCAGGGCCCGGTAGGTGAGCCGGGCGACAGTGGGGTCGTACATCTTCGGCCTCCTACGCCGCGACCAGGTACGAGAAGACGGACTCCAGGGACTCGTCGGACGGCGAGACCGTGAGGAGCCGGATGCCGTGGTCCCTGGCGACCTTCGGCAGCAGGGCGGTGAAGCGGCCGAAGTCGACGGCCTGGATGCGCAGCGCGCCCTCGGCGTGGTCGACCTCGATGCCGGCCGTGGAGGGATCGGCGATCAGCGCGGCCGCGAGGGCGCGGTCGTCGCTGGAGCGCACCAGGTAGCGGTGCGGGCGGTCGGTCATCAGGCGGCGGATCCGGCGGAAGTCGCCGCTGGCCGCGTGCCGTCCGGCGACGACGACCTCGATGTGCCGGGCGAGCTGCTCGACCTCTTCGAGGATGTGCGAGGAGAACAGCACCGTGCGGCCCTCGTCGCCCATCCGGCGCAGCAGGTCCATCAGCTGCATGCGCTGACGCGGGTCCATGCCGTTGAACGGCTCGTCCAGCAGGAGCAGCGACGGGTCGTGCACCAGGGCGCTGGCCATCTTCACGCGCTGCCGCATGCCCTTGGAGTACGTGGCGATCTTCCGGTCCTGCGCGTACTCCATCTCCACCGTGGCCAGGGCGCGCTGGGCGGCCTTGGCGTCGAGGCCGTGCAGCTCGGCGTTGGCGAGGACGAACTCGCGGCCGGTGAGGAAGTCGTACATCGCCTCGCGTTCGGGGACGATGCCGATGTGCCGGTAGATGGCCTCGTTGCGCCACACCGGCTGGCCGTCGAGGGTGACGGTGCCGGTGGAGGGGGCGAGGAAGCCGCCCATCATGTTGATCAGGGTGGACTTGCCGGCGCCGTTGGGACCGAGCAGTCCGGTGACACCGGGGCCGATGGTCATGGTGATGTCGTTGACGGCGACCACGTTGCCGAACCAGCGGGAGACGTGGTCGATGTTCAGGGTGGTCACAGTCCCACCTTGCGGTAGCGGCGGACGAGGATGCCGTAGCAGGCGGCGATCAGGCCGAGGACGAACAGGACGTGGACCACGCCCTGGCCGCCGGAGGGACCGCTGCCGCCCGGATAGGCGGAGCTGCCGCCGAGGAACGCGGACTGCACGCCGTCGATCAGCGTGATCGGCGAGAACAGCCCGATCCACGGCACGGCGGAGCCGCTGCCCTGGGTGTCGGCGATGGCCTGGAGGGTGGAGACCGCGCCGTAGGAGATGGTCAGTACGGCGATCACGGCGGCGATGCCGAAGCCGCGGCGCGGGGTGAAGGCGGCGATGACCAGGCCGATGCCGGCGAAGAGCAACGAGAGGAGGGCCACGGAGACCAGTCCCTGGGCGAATTCCTTGGTCTGATGGGCGAAGTCCATCTTGGACAGCAGCGCGCCCACGTACATCACCAGCAGCGGGGCGCCGGTGAGGATGAAGAGCGCGGAGGCGAGCGCCGCGAACTTGGCGCGGACGTAGTCGGCGGTCTCGATGGGCCGCGAGAAGTACAGCGGCACGGTCTTGAAGCGCAGGTCGCGGGAGACCGCCTGGGGTGCCTGCGAGGCGACGTACAGGCTGATCACGGCCTGCGTGACGATCGCGTACCGGGTGTAGGCCACCGGCAGTTCGTGTGCCTTGGTGACGACGGCGACGGCCACCATGATGGCGGCCGGCACGCACATCACCGCGAACAGCAGCATCGGCAGCACCTTGGACTTCACCGAGCGGCCGAGGCCGTAGGCGCCGCGCAGGGACTGCGAGTACAGCGAGCGGCGGGCGTAGGAACGGCCGAGGCGGGGGCCGTCGTAGCCGCGGTAGCCGATGTCGTGGATGCGGCTCTGGTCGCCGGTGGGCGTTGCCGGGTGATGCTCAACGGCCATGGCCGGCGGCCTCCTTCCGCTGTTCGTCGCTGCTGGTGAAGACCTCGGAGATGTGGTGCCGGCGCTGTTCCATGCGCACCAGGCCGAGGCCGAGGTCGGCGACCGTGTCGCGGACCAGGTCGTACGTGTCCTCTCCGGTGGCGGTCAGCAGCAGGATGTGCCCGGCGCCGGGCAGTCCGCCGGCCTCGGCGTGGGTGTCGACACCGCGCGCGTGCAGCGCCTCGCGGAGAGCGCGAGTGCCGTCGGGGTGTGCGTCGCTGTCGGTGACCTCGATCGCGAGGGTGGTCGTGGTCTGGGTGAAGTCGGTGGTGGAGCTGGAGCGCAGCAGCTTGCCGCCGTCGATGACGACGACGTGGTCACAGGTGCGTTCCAGCTCGCCCAGCAGATGCGAGGTGACCAGGACCGAAATGCCGAAGTCGCTGTGGATGCGACGGATCAGGCCGAGCATCTCGTCCCGGCCGACCGGGTCGAGTCCGTTGGTCGGCTCGTCCAGGAAGACCAGCTGCGGGTCGTGCACCAGGGCCTGGGCGAGCTTCACGCGCTGCTTCATGCCGGTCGAATAGCCGCCGATGGGGCGGTAGCGCTCCTCGTACAGCCCCACGTGGCGCAGGGTGTCGGCGGTGCGCTCGCGCGCGGCGGTGGGCGGCAGGCCGGACATGCGGGCCATGTGGACGACGAACTCGGTGGCCGAGACGTCCGGCGGCAGGCAGTCGTGCTCCGGCATGTACCCGACCCGCTCGCGGATGGCGGCGCCCTTGGCGGCGACGTCGAGGCCGAGCACCTCGGCCCGGCCCTCCGTGGCGGGGGACAGCCCCAGCAGGATCTTGATCAGGGTGGACTTGCCGGCGCCGTTGGCCCCGACGAGTCCGGTCACACCGGGTCCGATGTCCACGGACAGCCGGTCGAGCGCGGTCACCCGGGGGAACCGCTTGCTCAGGCTTTCGGTCGCGATCACAGTCACGCCTTCGACGGTAGTGATCCGGACCACGTTCGTCGTCAGACCTCAGAGCCGTTTCCTCGTCCGTCCCAGGTATTACGGGACCCTAAGGGTCACCCACCCAGGGGTGGCCCGGGCGCGGCGGACGGCCGTGGCCGACGGCCCTTGATCCCGCCTATTGACGCCGCCTCTAACAAGTGCCAGATTCGCGTGTGTCAAGTTACGGACGCGTAGCGCGCTCGACGGGACGGGGCGGCATGACGACGGCAGTGAGCAGCGAACCCTCCGTGGACCTGCGGGGATTCAAACGGGTGCAGCGCCTGGCCTACGAATGCGCGGAGGCCGTCGCGGCCCGGCTCGAACCGGGGGTGACCGAGCGCGAGGCGGCGCGGATGCAGCGGGAGTGGCTGCGCGAGCGCGGCGTGCGGGACTGGTTCCACCTCCCCTTCGCCTGGTTCGGCGACCGCACGGCCTTCGCGCGCTTCCGCATACCGCTCCAGTTCTTCCCCACCGACCGCGCCCTGGAGCCGGGGATGCCGTTCATCCTGGACCTGGCCCCGGTGTACGAGGGCTACCCGGCGGACGTCGGCTACTCCGGCTCGCTGGGCGTGAACCCGGTGCAGGACCGGCTGATGGCCGACCTGGAGGCGCACCGGGAACTGATCCTGCGCGAGGTGCGCGAACGGCGCCCGCTGCGCGAGATATACCAGGACGTGGACCGGCTGATGGTCCGCCAGGGTTACGCCAACCGGCACCGCGCCTACCCCTTCGGGGTGATCGCCCACAAGGTGGACCGGGTACGGCCGCGCCGCTGGTCACCCCATCTGTTCGGCTTCGGCACGCAGTCTTTGAAGGGCCTGGCCTCCGACGCGCTGCACGGTCACCGCGAGGGCTGGTCGCCGCTGTGGTCGCCGTACCGCTTCTCGGACCACCCGCCGCGGCCGGGCCTGTGGGCGGTCGAACCGCACCTCGGCTTCCGGGGAACGGGCGCGAAGTTCGAGGAGATCCTGGTGGTCACCGACTCCCGGGACGCCGAGGAGAGCGCGTTCTGGCTGGACGACGATCTGCCGCACGTGCGGCGCTGGGCGGAGGAGAAGTGACCTTGAAGGGTGCACGCGAGCGCCGGGTGCGTACCGGCGGGGTCGACCTGTGCGTGGCCGAGCTGGGCGACCCGGCCCAGCCGACCGTCGTGCTGGTGCACGGCTATCCGGACAGCAAGGAGGTCTGGTCGGAGGTGGCCGTACGGCTCGCCGACCGCTTCCACGTGGTGCTCTACGACGTACGGGGCCACGGCCGCTCCACCGCGCCGCAGCCCCTGCGCGGCGGCTTCACCCTCGCCAAGCTCACCGACGACTTCCTGGCCGTCGTGGACGCGGTCAGCCCGGACCGGCCGGTGCACCTCGTCGGGCACGACTGGGGCTCGGTGCAGTCCTGGGAGTTCGTCACCGTCGGCCGCACGGAGGGCCGCATCGCCTCGTTCACCTCGATCTCGGGGCCGTCCCTCGACCACTTCGGGCACTGGATCGACGCGCGGGTGAAGCGTCCGACGCCCCGGCGGGTGGGCCAGCTCATCGGCCAGGGCGCCAAGTCCTGGTACGTCTACCTGCTGCACACCCCGGCCCTGCCCGAACTGGCCTGGCGCGGCCCGCTCGGCAAGCGTTGGCCCGGGATCCTGGAGCGGGTCGAACGGGTCCCGGCCGGCGACTACCCGACCGCCTCCCTTTCCTCGGACGCGGCGCACGGCGCCTGGCTCTACCGGGACAACGTCCGCGCCCGGCTGCGCCGGCCCCGCCCGGACGCCTACGCCCACGCGCCCGTGCAGCTCATCACCCCCCAGGGGGACGTGTTCCTGTCGGAGCGGCTGTACGACGACCTGGACCGGTGGGTGCCCCGGCTGACCCGGCGCACGCTGCCCGCCGGGCACTGGGTGCCGCGCACCCGCCCCGATCAGCTGTCGGCGTGGATCGAGGAGTTCGTCGTGTCCGTGGAAGGCGGCCGGCCCGTCCCGCGGCCCACCGGCCGGCACGCCGAACGGTTCGCCGGGCAACTGGTGCTGATCACGGGCGCGGGCAGCGGCATCGGACGGGCCACGGCGTTCGCCTTCGCGGAGGCCGGCGCGCGGGTGATCGCCGTCGACCGCGACGCCGAGTCCGCGGCCCGCACCGCAGAGCTGTGCCGGCTGGTCGGCGCGCCCGAGGCGTGGGCCGAGCCGGCCGACGTCTCCGACGAGCAGGCCATGGAGAAGCTCGCCGAGAAGGTGCACCGCTCCTACGGCGTGCTGGACGTGCTGGTCAACAACGCGGGCATCGGCCTGTCGGGCTCCTTCTTCACCACGACGACCGACGACTGGCGCTCGGTGCTGGACGTGAACCTGTGGGGCGTCATCCACGGCTGCCGGCTCTTCGGGGCCCGCATGGCCGAGCGCGGCCAGGGCGGCCACATCGTCAACACGGCCTCCGCGGCGGCCTACCAGCCCTCGCGCATGCTGCCGGCCTACAGCACCTCCAAGGCGGCGGTGCTGATGCTCTCCGAGTGCCTGCGCGCGGAGCTGGCCCCGAAGGGGATCGGGGTCACGGCGGTCTGCCCGGGCATCGTCAACACCAACATCACCGCCACGGCCCGCTTCACCGGCGTCGACGCGGCCGAACAGCGCCGTCGCCAACAGCGGTCCGCCCGCCTGTACGGCCTGCGGAACTATCCGCCGGAGAAGGTGGCCGACGCGATCCTGGACGCGGTCGCCCGGGACAAGCCGGTGGCTACGGTGACCCCGGAGGCCAAGGGCACCCATCTGCTGTCCCGGTTCGCGCCGGGGCTGCTCCGGAGGATCGCGCGGGTGGAACCGAGGCTGTGAGGGCGGGGGGCGGGTACGCGCGGGCGTGACGTCCCCTCCGGTTGTCCACAGTTTCGTCAAATCACCTGTGGATAACCGCACTTCGCTGTGGATCAAACCTCCGGCCGGGAAAACCCGCGTGATCTGCGTCTCCCTGCGGCGGGTCCATGGTGCGCCCGCGCGCGACGACCGCTTCGTCCGGTGCCGACGGGCCCGCTTACGCTCGGACCCATGAGTCTGCGTCTGAGCACCGTGATCCTTCCGTACCGCCGCTGGCACGAAGGCGCCCGTTCGGCGTGGGTGCGCGCCGAGCAGCTCGGCTTCCACACGGCGTACACCTACGACCACCTGTCCTGGCGCAGCTTCCGGGACGGCCCCTGGTTCGGTGCCGTCCCGACCCTGACGGCCGCCGCCGCGGTCACCGACCGGCTGCGCCTGGGCACACTCGTCACCTCGCCGAACTTCCGCCACCCGGTGACCCTCGCCAAGGAGCTGATCTCCCTGGACGACATCTCCGGCGGCCGGATCACCCTGGGCATCGGCGCGGGCGGCACCGGTTTCGACGCGACCGCCCTCGGCCAGGAGCCCTGGAGCCCGCGTGAGCGCGCGGACCGGTTCGCCGAGTTCGTCTCCCTCCTCGACCGGCTGCTCACCGAGGACGCGGTGACCCACGAGGGGCGTTTCTACTCGGCCCAGGAGGCCCGCAACATCCCGGGCTGTGTGCAGCGGCCCCGACTGCCGTTCGCCGTGGCGGCCACCGGCCCGCGCGGTGTGAGGCTCGCCGCGCGGTACGGCCAGGCGTGGGTGACCACCGGCGACCCGAAGCTGTACGAGACCGGCACGCCGGAGCAGTCCGTCGAGGCCCTGCGCGGCCAGATCGGCAGGCTGGCCGAGGCGTGCGAGGCCGCCGGGCGGGACGTCGCCGGACTGGACAAGGTCCTGCTCACCGGCTTCACCCCGGACCGCGGCCGCCCGCTGTCGTCCCTGGACGCCTTCGTGGACTTCGCCGGCCGCCACCGCGAGCTGGGCTTCACCGAGATCGTGATCCACTGGCCCGTCCCGGACTCCGACTTCGCGGCGGACGAGAAGGTCTTCGAACGGATCGCCATGGAGGCGCTCGCCCAGCTCGACTGACCGGGGAGACGGGTGTTTCCGGCCCTTTCCGGCACGTCGCGTGTGTCTCATCCGTGCGCGGTCCCGCACGACCGTGCGGACGCCTGCGCGAGAATGGCCGGGTGACCTCAGCGACCAGACAGCCCGGGACCCCTGCCGCCGCCCTGCCGGCGCGGCTGATCGCCACCGACCTCGACGGCACTCTGCTGCGCGACGACAAGTCGGTCTCCGCGCGGACCGTCGCCGCACTGGCCGCCGCCGAGGAGGCCGGGATCGAGGTCTTCTTCGTCACCGGCCGGCCCGCCCGCTGGATGGACGTGGTCAGCGACCACGTCCACGGCCACGGCCTGGCGATCTGCGGCAACGGCGCCGCCGTGGTCGACCTGCACGGCGGCCCCGGCGCCCACCGGTTCGTGAAGGTCCGCGAGCTGGCCCGGGAGAACGCCCTGGCCGCCGTACGGCTGCTGCGCGAGGCGGCCCCCGGCACGGTGTTCGCGGTCGAGCGGACCTACGGCTTCCACCAGGAGCCGGACTATCCCAAGCTGCACTTGGAGATACCGGACACCGTACTGCCCGCCGAGGAGCTGCTCGCCCCCGACGGCCCGACCGCCGACCAGCCGGTCCTCAAGATCCTCGCCTACCACCCCTCCCTCGACCCCGACGCCTTCCTCACGCTGGCCCGCCTGACGGTCGACGGCCACGCCAACGTCACCCGCTCCAGCCCCAGCGCCCTGCTGGAACTGAGCGGCCCCGGCGTGTCCAAGGCCAGCACCCTCGCCCTGTGCTGCGCCGAGCGCGGCATCTCGCACGAGGAGGTCGTGGCCTTCGGGGACATGCCCAACGACGTCGAGATGCTGACCTGGGCCGGGCAGTCGTACGCGATGGGCAACGCCCACCCGGACGCCGTAGCCGCCGCGTCCGGCCGTACCGTCGCCAACAACGACGACGGCGTGGCGGTGGTGATCGAGCGGCTCCTCGCCGACCGCGGGTAGCGGACGGCAGCACCGCCCGCGCCGCGCCCACGAGGCCCGGCCCGCCTCAGCACGCCTCGCCGCCACCTCCCGCGATCCATGGCGGCACGCCTCAGCGGGCTCCGCGAGCCGTGGCGGCACGCCTCAACGGGCTCCCGCCAACGCCTCCGCCTCGGACTCCCGGACGGCCATCTCCCGCAGCGGGCCCTCCTCGGCCAGCAGCCTGCGGTACGGCCCGCGCTGCACCACCCGGCCCGCGTCCAGCACGATCACCTCGTCCACCGCGTCGAGCCCCGCCAGCCGGTGGGTGATCAGCAGCGTGGTACGGCCCTCGGTCGCGGCCAGCAGATCGGCGGTCAGCGCGTCCGCCGTCGCCAGGTCCAGATGCTCCGCGGGCTCGTCCAGGACCAGCACCGGGAAGCCGGCCAGCAGCGCCCGGGCCAGCGCCAGCCGCTGCTGCTGCCCGCCGGACAGCCGGGCCCCGTGCTCGCCGACCAGCGTGTCCAGACCGTCGGGCAACGTCCGGACCCAGTCCAGCAGCCGGGCCCGGGCCAGCGCTTCGCACAGCTCCGCCTCGGTCGCGTCCTTCCTGGCCAGCAGCAGGTTCTCGCGCACCGAGCTGTCGAAGAGGTGCGCATCCTGGGCGCACAGCCCGACGAGCCGCCGTACGTCGTCCCCCGCCACCGCGCACGCGTCCACCCCGGCGAGCGTGTACGAGCCCCCCTGCGGGTCCAGGAACCGCAGCAGCACCTGCGCGAGGGTCGTCTTACCGGACCCGGAGGCCCCCACCACCGCGATCCGGCGCCCCCGCTCGAGCGTCAGGTCCAGCCCGGCGAGCGCGTCCCGCCGCTGTCCCTCATACCGCGCGACCACGCCCTTGAGGACCACCGGGAACGGCGTGACGGGCGCCGGCCGGGGCTGCTCCGGCTCGCGTACGGGCTCAGCGGCGTCCAGGATCTCGTGCACCCGCTCCGCGCTGCGCCGCACCCGCTGCCGGTGCCGCACGGCGAGCGGCAGCCCCAGGACGGCCTCGAAGGCGGCCAGCGGGGTCAGCACGACCACGGCCATCGCTACGCCGCCCAGCCGGCCCGCCGCCACCGCCTGGGCGCCGAACACCGCGGTGGCCGTGACGGTCAGCCCGGAGATCAGCGCGGTGAGCCCGTCCCCGAGTCCGGTGACGGCGGCGGCGCGCGCGGCGATCCCGGTGAGGGTGCGGTCCGCTCGCCGGGCCGCGTCCGTACGGGCCGGCAGCGCGCCGGCGACGGTCAGTTCCGCGGTGCCGGTGAGCAGATCGGTCACCCGGGTGGCGAGGCTGCCGCGGGCGGGCGCCAGCCGCCGCTCGGTCCGCCGGGCCACGGCCGCGGTCAGCAGGGGCACGCCGGCGCCCGCCGCCAGCAGACCCGCCGCGAGGACGGCGCCGGCCTCGGGCAGCAGCCAGGCCGTGAAGCCGACGGAGGCGGCGGAGACGGCGACGGCGACTCCGGCGGGCAGCAGCCAGCGCAGCCAGTAGTCCTGGAAGGTGTCCACGTCCGAGACCAGCCGGGTGAGCAGATCGCCGCGCCGGGCGCCGCGCAGTCCCGCGGGGGCGAGGCGTTCCAGGCGCCGGTACACCGCCACCCGGGTGTCTGCCAGCATCCGCAGGACGGCGTCGTGCGAGACCAGCCGCTCGGCATAGCGGAAGACGGCCCGCCCGATACCGAAGGCACGGGTCGCGGTCACGGCCACCATCAGATACAGCACCGGGGGCTGTTGCGAGGCCCGCGAGATGAGCCAGCCGGAGGTCGCCATCAGCCCGACGGCACTCCCCAGCGCCAGACTGCCGAGCACCAGGGCCCCGGCCAGCCGCCCCCGGGCTCCGCCGCCCAGCGCGCGCACCCGCGCCAGCACACTGCGTCCCGTGCGGACCGGCGTCCGTTCCTCGTGCGTGCCGGTGCCCTCCGGTTCGTCCTCGGGGCCACCGAGCGGGCGGGGACGGGGGTCCAGGGGACCGAGCCCCCTGGGAGTCCGGCCGTCCACCGGGGGCCTCGCGGCATCCGAGCCGTCCAGCCGTACGACCCTGTCGGCCACCCCCAGCAACGCGGGCCGGTGCACGACCAGCAGCACGGTCCGCCCGGCGGCCAGCCTCCGTACCGCCGCCACGACCTCCCCCTCCGTCGCCCCGTCCAGTGCGGCCGTCGGCTCGTCCAGCAAGAGCACGGGCCGGTCCGCGAGAAACGCCCGGGCCAGCGCGAGCCGCTGCCGCTGCCCCGCCGACAACCCGGCCCCGTCCTCCCCGAGCACGGTGTCGACCCCGTCCGGCAGCGCCGCCACGAACTCCCACGCGCCCGCGTCCCGCAGCGCCCGCCGCACGGCATCGTCATCGGCCCCGGGCCGGGCCAGCCGCACGTTCTCCGCGATGGTCCCGGCGTATAGGTGCGGCCGCTGCGGCACCCAGGCGATCCGGGACCGCCACTCCTCCAAGTCCAGGCCGGCGAGGTCGGCGCCCCCGATCCGCACCCGCCCCCCGGTGGGCCGTACGAATCCCAGCAACACGCCCAGCAGCGTCGACTTGCCCGTCCCGCTCGGCCCGACGAGCGCCACGGTCTCACCAGGCTCCACCCGGAACGACACACCGGTCACCGCGTCCGACGAGCGCCCGGGATAGCGGACGCTGACGTCCTCGAAGGCCACGGTGCCCACGGGCACCTCGCCCGTACCCGACGCCGCAACCGGCGTCTCCAGCACGGAGAAGATCTCCTCCGCGGCGGCAAGGCCCTCCGCCGCCGCGTGGTACTGCGCCCCCACCTGCCGCAGCGGCAGATACGCCTCGGGCGCCAGCACCAGGATCACCAGTCCGATGTACAGGTCCATGTCCCCATGGACGAGGCGCATCCCGATCGTCACGGCGACCAGCGCGACGGACAGGGTGGCCAGCAGCTCCAGCGCGAAGGAGGAGAGAAAGGCGATCCGCAGGGTGCGCAGCGTGGCCTGCCGGTACTCCCCGGTGATCCGCCGGATGGACGCGGCCTGGGCCTTGGCCCGGCCGAACACCTTCAGCGTCGGCAGGCCCGCGACCACGTCCAGGAAGTGGCCGGACAGCCGGGACAGCAGTCGCCACTGGCGGTCCATCCGGGACTGGGTCGCCCAGCCGATCAGCATCATGAACAGCGGAATCAGCGGCAGGGTGCCGACGATGATCGCGGCCGACACCCAGTCCTCGGTGACGATCCGCGCCAGCACCGCCACCGGCACGACCACGGCCAGTCCCAGCTGCGGGAGATAGCGCGAGAAGTAGTCGTCCAGGGCGTCGACCCCACGTGTGGCCAGGTTGACCAGCGAGCCGGTCCGCTGCCCGCTCAGCCACCCCGGGCCGAGCGCCGCCGCCCGGTCCAGCAGCCGCCCGCGCAGCTCCGACTTCACCGCCGCACCGGCCCGGTGCGCCGCGAGTTCGGTGAGCCACGCGACCAACGACCGCCCGACCGCCACAGCCGCCAACAGCAGCAAGGGGGTGCGCAGGCCGGCGGCCGACTCACCGTGCTGGAACGCGCCGACGACGATCTCGGCGACGAGCATCGCCTGCGCGATGACCAGCCCTGCTCCCACGGCCCCCAGGCCGACGACGGCCACGAGGAAGAGACGGGTGGCGCGGGCGTACCGCAAAAGGCGTGGGTCAATTGGTTTCACGTGAAACATGCCCTTCGGTCCAGAGGGTGTGTTTCACGTGAAACACACCCTCGGCGGACTCAGTGAGCGGCGTCGGGAGCGATGTGCTGCGTGCCGATCCGCTTGCGGAACACCCAATAGGTCCAGCCCTGGTAGAGCACGACGAACGGGGTGGCGATCGCCGCCAGCCACGTCATGATCTTGAGGGTGTACGGGCTCGACGAGGCGTTGGTGACCGTCAGGCTCCAGTCCCCGTTCAGGGTGGACGGCATGACGTTCGGGAAGAGCGAGAGGAAGAACACTGCCACGACGGCCACGATGGTGACCCCGGACAGCGCGAACGCCCAGCCCTCCCGTCCGGCCTGGTTGGCCACCAGCGCGGCGACCAAGGCGGCGACGGCCACGATCACGGCGGCCAGACTCTTGCCGTCACCGCTGTCGGACTGTGTCCACAGCAGGAAGGCCAGCGCCACGAGGGTCGCCACCAGGCCGACCCACCGGGCCAGCCGCCTTGCCCGCACCCGGATGTCGCCGACGGTCTTGAGCGCGGTGAAGACCGCTCCGTGGAAGGTGAACAGCGTGAGCGTCACCAGGCCGCCGAGCAGGGCGTAGGGGTTGAGCAGATCCCAGACGTCACCGACGTACTCGAAGTGCTGGTCGATCTTCACGCCCCGCACGATGTTCCCGAAGGCCACGCCCCACAGGAACGCCGGGAGGAGCGAACACCAGAAGATCGCCGTCTCCCAGTTGCGCTGCCACTTCTCCTCGGGCCGCTTGACCCGGTACTCGAAGGCGACACCCCGGACGATCAGGCAGACCAGGATGAGCAGCAGCGGCAGGTAGAAGCCGGAGAAGAGGGTGGCGTACCACTCGGGGAAGGCGGCGAAGGTCGCGCCGCCCGCGGTGAGCAGCCACACCTCGTTGCCGTCCCAGACCGGGCCGATGGTGTTGATCAGCACCCGGCGCTCGGCTCGGTCGCGGGCCAGCAGCTTGGTGAGGACGCCGACTCCGAAGTCGAAGCCCTCCAGGAAGAAGTAGCCGGTCCACAGGACGGCGATCAGGACGAACCAGACGTCGTGAAGTTCCATGACTGTTCCCCCGGCCTAGTACGAGAAGGCCATCGGCTTGTCGGCGTCACGGGTGTCGCCGCCGATCTTCGTGGGCGGGTTGAGGTCGGCCTCGGTGAGTTCGGGCGGGCCGGCCTTGATGTACTTCGCGAGCAGCTTGACCTCCACCACGGCGAGGATCGCGTACAGCGCGGTGAAGACAGCCATCGAGGTGATGACCTCGCCCTGGGAGACACCGGGGGAGACCGCGTCCCGGGTCCGGAGGACGCCGTAGACGACCCACGGCTGGCGGCCCATCTCGGTGAAGATCCAGCCCCAGGAGTTCGCGATCAGCGGGAAGGCCATCGTCCAGGTCGCGATGCGCCAGTACCAGGGGGTGAGCTGCGGACCGAGCGCCTGGTTCTTGAACAGCACCAGGTGCGGCACCTCGTCCTCGCCGACCCTGAGGTGCTGCGGCAGCATGAACTTCTTGCGGGTCAGCCACAGTCCGGCCAGCCCGATGGCGAAGGAGGCCATGCCGAAGCCGATCATCCAGCGGAAGCCCCAGAAGGTCACCGGGATGTTGGGCCGGTAGTCACCGGGCCCGAACTTCTGCTGCTCGGACTTGTTGACGTCGTTGATGCCGGGGACGTACGAGGTGAAGTTGTCGTCGGCGAGGAAGGAGAGCAGGCCCGGGATCTCGATGGCCACGCTGTTGTGGCCCTTCTCCACGTCGCCGTAGGCGAAGATCGAGAACGGCGCCGGCTTCTGGCCGTCCCACAGGGCCTCGGCGGCGGCCATCTTCATCGGCTGCTGCTTGAACATCACCTTGCCGAGGGTGTCGCCACTGATCGCGGTGAGCAGACCGGCGATGACCACGGTGATCAGACCGAGCCGCAGCGAGGTCTTCATCTCGCGGATGTGCTTCTTGCGCGCCAGGTGGTAGGCGGATATGCCCACCATGAAGGCGCCGCCGGTCAGGAAGGCCGCCGAGAGCGTGTGGAAGGCCTGGGTGAGGGCGGTGTTCTGGGTCAGCACGGCCCAGAAGTCGGTCAGCTCGGCTCGGCCCCTGGCCTTGTCGATCTTGTATCCGACCGGGTGCTGCATCCAGGAGTTGGCCGCGAGGATGAAGTACGCCGACAGGATCGTGCCGATCGAGACCATCCAGATGCAGGCCAGGTGGATCTTCTTCGGCAGCTTGTCCCAGCCGAAGATCCACAGACCGATGAACGTGGACTCGAAGAAGAACGCGATCAGCGCCTCGAAGGCGAGCGGGGCGCCGAAGATGTCACCGACGAAGCGCGAGTAGTCCGACCAGTTCATGCCGAACTGGAACTCCTGCACGATGCCGGTGACCACGCCCATGGCGATGTTGATCAGGAAGAGCTTGCCCCAGAACTTGGTCGCCCTGAGGTACTTCTCCTTCTCCGTGCGCACCCAGGCCGTCTGCAGCCCGGCCGTGAGAGCGGCCAGGGAGATCGTCAACGGAACGAACAGGAAGTGGTAGACGGTGGTGATGCCGAACTGCCAGCGCGCCAGTGTTTCCGGCGCCAAAGCCAGGTCCACGTCGTCACTCTCCTTACTACGGCGTGGTCAGCGGCGGTTTGCCCCTGTTTGTTGCCCTCATACAGGAGCAAACGGGACGCGCTTGTGAACGCGTTCACATTCACAAGCCATTATGACGCACTGATTTTCAGCCGAACCAGGGGGGTCCCCCCATCGCCGTGACGTCAGGACCTTGGCAGTGACTTCAACATCTTGTTGAATTGCCCGCCATGCAGATACGCATTTCCTGGCCTGCGGGCAGCACCACCGCGAGCCTCGACGCAAGCACCCCGACCGCGCAGGCCCTCGCCAAGGCACTGCCCCTCGCGTCGATCGCGAGCACATGGGGTGAGGAGGTGTATTTCGACACAGGCGTCTCCGTTTCACGTGAAACGGACGCCCGTCAGGTCGTGGAGCCGGGCACGGTGGCCTTCTGGACGGAGGGCAACGCCCTCGCCCTCCCCTACGGACCCACGCCGATCTCGCACGACGGGGAATGCCGCCTCGCGAGCCCGTGCAACATCCTCGGCAGCCTGGACGGGGACGCCGGCCTCCTGGCGACCGTACGAGCCGGCGACCCCATCCGTCTGGAACTGATCGAGGACTGATCCCGCCACGGGATCACAGTTCCTCGCGGCGCTCCCGCGCCACCAGGGAGCCACAGCTCCCACGGCACCGGGCGCTACCGCCGAGTCACCGCTCCTTGTGGAACGCCTCCGCCACCTTCAGGAAGATGTCGTTCGCCTCGGTCTCGCCGACCGTCACCCGCACACCCTCGCCCGGGAACGGCCGGACCACCACTCCGTGCTCCTCACAGGCCTGCGCGAACGCGACGGTTCGCTCCCCCAGCCGCAGCCACACGAAGTTGGCCTGCGTCTCCGGGACCGTCCAGCCCTGGCCCCGCAGCGCGTCGACCACGCGCGTGCGCTCACACACCAGCGAGCCGACCCGGCCCAGCAACTCGTCCTCGGCCCGCAGCGAGGCGATCGCCGCCTCCTGCGCGAGCTGGCTCACCCCGAACGGCACCGCCGTCTTGCGCAGGGCCGCCGCCACCGGCTCATGGGCGATCGCGAAACCGATGCGCAGCCCGGCCAGCCCGTAGGCCTTGGAGAAGGTCCGCAGTACACAGACGTTGGGCCGATCCCGGTACAGCTCCACGCCGTCGGGCACCTCGGGGTCACGGATGAACTCCCGGTATGCCTCGTCCAGCACCACCAGCACATCCCCGGGCACCCGGTCGAGGAACCGTTCCAGCTCGGCCCGCCGCACCACCGTGCCGGTCGGGTTGTTGGGGTTGCACACGAAGATCAGCCGCGTCCGGTCGGTGATCGCGTCCGCCATCGCGTCCAGGTCGTGCACATCACCCGGCGTCAACGGCACCTGAACCGGTCGGGCGCCGCTGATCCGCGTGATGATCGGGTACGCCTCGAAGGACCGCCAGGCGTAGATCACCTCGTCACCGGGACCGCTGGTGGCCTGGATCAGCTGCTGGGCGACCCCCACCGAGCCGGTACCGGTCGCCAGGTGGGACAGCGGCACACCGAAGCGGTCGGACAGCTCGTTCATCAGCCCGGTGCAGGCCATGTCCGGGTAGCGGTTGAAGTCGCAGGCCGCGGCGGTCACGGTCTCCAGCACACCCGGCAGCGGCGGGTAGGGATTCTCGTTCGAGGACAGCTTGTAGGCGACCGGACCGTCGGCCGCGGCCGGCTTGCCCGGCTTGTAGGTGGGGATACCCTCCAGCTCGGCGCGCAGCTTGGGGCTTGTCTCGCTCACCGCAGTCCTCCTCGCGACCACCGGCGGACCGTCGACGCCGCCGGCTTCCAATACTCCTCACCTTAAGAGGATTCGGCCCGGCTGAGTACAGGCACGGCGTCGCCGGTCCCGGTGGCCCCCGGCCCGGGGAAGGCGCGGATCGCGCGGCCGGCGTCGGCATCGGGGGCATCACCACGCGAAGGCGTGCGTTTCGGGGGGCGCGCCGGACATATATCTATGCGCCGGTGGCTTGCGCCCTGGCGCGCGTCGCCCGTGCAGGTGAGTTGAGACCTCTTCGAAACATCGGGCGCTTGGCAGGTCCGTACGCCTCGGCAAGTCGCGTCCTACCCTGGAAACGCCGAACGACCTTTGTTTCTCAGGCACTTGATGCCCTTCGCCCATGCAGAAACGTGCCTCCCGAGGTGTGCATATGCGGCCGCACCACCCCACCGCGTGAGCCCTACTATCGGCTCGCCATGACAGCAGCAGGGAAGCACCAGGTGAGCCGCGCGGAAACCTCACGTCGAGGCAGTCGGCCGGGCCGGGCGGGCATCAGAGACGTCGCCGCCGCCGCCGGGGTCTCCATCACGACCGTGTCCGACGCCCTCAACGGCAAGGGCCGGCTCCCGGATGCCACCCGGCGCCACGTCCGCGAGGTCGCCGACCGCCTCGGGTACCGGCCCTCGGCCGCCGCCCGGACCCTCCGTACGGGCAAGTCGGGCCTGATCGGCCTGACCGTGACGACCTACGGGGATGAACCTTTCACCTTCACGGAGTTCGCATACTTCGCGGAGATGGCCCGGGCCGCCACCTCGGCCGCGCTCGCCCGCGGCTACGCCCTGGTCATCCTGCCCGCGACCTCCCGCCACGACGTCTGGTCCAACGTGGCCCTGGACGGCACGGTCGTCATCGACCCCTCCGACCAGGACCCCGTCGTCAGCGAGCTCGTCCGGCAAGGGCTGCCGGTCGTCTCCGACGGCCGCCCGGCCGGCGCCCTCCCCGTCACCGCCTGGGTCGACAACGACCACGAGGCCGCCGTACTCGGCATCCTCGACCATCTCGCCGACGCCGGCGCCCGCCGCATCGGCCTGCTCACGGGCACCTCGACGGACACCTACACCCATCTGTCCACCACCGCCTACCTGCGCTGGTGCGAACGGGTCGGCCAGGACCCGGTCTACGAGGCGTACCCGGCGCACGACCCGTGCGCGGGTGCCGTCGCCGCCGACCGGCTGCTCGCCCGCCCCGACCGGCCCGACGCGGTCTACGGGCTGTTCGACCCCAACGGCACCGATCTGCTCGCCGCCGCCCGCCGTTACGGCCTGCGCGTCCCCGACGACCTGCTGCTGGTGTGCTGCAGCGAGTCGGCCATGTACGCCAGCACCGAGCCGCCCGTCACCACGCTGTCGCTGAAGCCACGCCGCATCGGCACCGCCGTCGTCCAACTCCTCATCGACGCGATCGAAGGCGTCGAGTCCGAGCAGCCGGTCGAGCAGGTGATACCGACCGAGCTGATCGTGCGCACCTCCTCCCAGCGGCGGTCCCCGCGCACGACGGTCAGCCCGCCGCGCACCCCGGACGACCGGTAGCGGCCCGGACACCCGGCGCGGTACGGGGCGCGGCGGACGCGCCGCGGGGCCCGGCGGACGCGGCACGGGGCGCGTCCGGCGCGGCACGAGAACCGGTCGGCCGGAGGACCGATCGGTCGACAGCCGATCGAACATCTGCCCAAACAGGGCGAAAGCCGCGGTGAACCGGAGTCTTGTTCCGATTCACCACCCCTGGGTCATCACACGGCGCGACGCGCATTCCTATGATGGGCCCCACGACACCGCGGACCGCTGCGACCAGGCAGTCCGAAGCGGTGCAGATGCGGCGCGATGGTGGAGGGGTCTGATGACTCAGGGGGCCGGTCAGGGACCCGAGGCGGAGCGGACGGCGACGCTGCGCGACTTCCGGGTACCCGCATACGTGCACGAGACCGGTCCGTACCCCGGTGGCGCCCACCCCGGCAACGCCGTCCCGGCCGGCGACGAGGCGTACCCCGAGGGCTACACCCCCACCCAGCGCGACCTGCCGGTCATCAACCGCGGTGACACCCTTCAGCTCCCCGTCGAGCCGGTCCCCGCTCCGCCGGCCCCGCAGCCCGCGACCGGGCCCGGGCCGCTCTACGTCGTCGGTGACGTGCACGGCTACCTGGACGAGCTGGTGGCCGCCCTGCAGGAGCAGGGCCTGATCGACGCCTCGGGCCAGTGGTGCGCCGGTACCACCCGGCTGTGGTTCCTCGGCGACTTCACCGACCGCGGCCCGGACGGCATCGGCGTCATCGACCTGGTCATGCGGCTGTCCGCCGAGGCCGCCGCGGCAGGCGGCTACTGCAAGGCCCTCATGGGCAACCACGAACTGCTGCTGCTCGGCGCCAAGCGGTTCGGCGACACCCCCGTCAACTCCGGCGCGGGAACCGCCACCTTCCAGGCGGCCTGGCTGCTCAACGGCGGCCAGAAGACCGACATGGACCGCCTCCAGGACCACCATCTGCAGTGGATGGCCCGCCTGGATGCCGTGGAGGTGGTCGACGGCTATCTGCTCGTCCACTCCGACACCACCGCCTACCTCGACTACGGCGACTCCATCGAGGCGGTCAACGACACCGTCCGCGAGACCCTGACCCGTAACGACGCCGACGAGGTCTGGGACCTGTTCCGCAAGTTCACCAAGCGCTTCTCCTTCAGGGACGAGGGCGGCGCCGACGCCGTGCGCACCCTCCTCGACACGTACGGCGGCACCCGCGTCGTTCACGGGCACAGCCCCATCCCCTACCTCCTGGGCGAGGTCGGCTCCGAGGACGGCGAGGAGAGCACCGGCCCGGTCGTCGAGGGACCGCACGTGTACGCCGACGGGCTCGCCATCGCCATGGACGGCGGAGTGACCATGGCCGGAAAGCTGCTGGTACAGCAACTCCCGCTGGACGACTGAGCGTTCCCCGGTCAGCCCTCCTCCGGACCGCGTGCGGACAGTCCGGAGGGCGACGTCCGGCAATCCCCCGTCATCGCGCACCGCGCACGGCTGAGCCGGCGCGGTGCGCTCACCGTGGGCCGGTTCAGTCGGCGATGGGCAGGTACACCCGGTTGCCGGCCGCCGCGAACTCCTGCGACTTCTGGGCCATGCCCGCCTCGATCTCGGCCCGGCTGCCTCCGTGCTCCCGCCGGATGTCCTGCGAGATCTTCATGCTGCAGAACTTCGGACCGCACATGGAACAGAAGTGGGCCGTCTTGGCGGGCTCGGCCGGCAGGGTCTCGTCGTGGAACTCCCGTGCCGTGTCGGGGTCCAGCGCGAGGTTGAACTGGTCCTCCCACCGGAACTCGAAACGGGCGTCGGACAGCGCGTCGTCCCACTCCTGCGCCCCGGGATGCCCCTTGGCGAGGTCCGCCGCGTGTGCGGCGATCTTGTAGGTGATGACGCCGGTCTTGACGTCGTCCCGGTTGGGCAGGCCCAGGTGCTCCTTGGGCGTGACGTAGCAGAGCATCGCCGTGCCCCACCAGGCGATCATCGCGGCGCCGATGCCGGAGGTGATGTGGTCGTACGCCGGAGCGACGTCCGTGGTCAGCGGGCCGAGCGTATAGAACGGAGCCTCATCACAGATCTCCTGCTGAAGGTCGATGTTCTCCTTGATCTTGTGCATCGGGACGTGCCCGGGGCCCTCGATCATGGTCTGTACACCGAAACGCCTGGCGATCCGGTTGAGTTCCCCGAGCGTCCGCAGCTCCGCGAACTGCGCCTCGTCGTTGGCGTCGGCGATGGAACCGGGCCGCAGGCCGTCACCCAGCGAGTACGTGACGTCGTAGGCGGCGAGGATCTCGCACAGTTCCTCGAAGTTCTCGTACAGGAACGATTCCTTGTGGTGCGCCAGGCACCACGCGGCCATGATGGAGCCGCCGCGCGAGACGATGCCGGTCTTGCGGTTGGCGGTGAGCGGAACGTACGGCAGCCGGACGCCCGCGTGGACCGTCATGTAGTCCACGCCCTGCTCGGCCTGCTCGATGACGGTGTCCTTGTAGATCTCCCAGGTCAGTTCCTCGGCCCTGCCGTCGACCTTCTCCAGCGCCTGGTAGAGCGGCACCGTGCCGATGGGAACGGGGGAGTTGCGCAGCACCCACTCGCGGGTGGTGTGGATGTTGCGGCCGGTGGACAGGTCCATGACCGTGTCGGCGCCCCAGCGGGTCGCCCAGGTCATCTTCTCGACCTCCTCCTCGATGGAGGATGTCACCGCCGAGTTGCCGATGTTGGCGTTCACCTTCACCAGGAACCGCTTGCCGATGATCATCGGCTCGATCTCCGGGTGGTTGACGTTGGCCGGCAGCACGGCTCGGCCCGCAGCGATCTCCTCGCGGACCACCTCGGGCGACACGTTCTCCCGGAGCGCCACGAACTCCATCTCCGGGGTGATCTCGCCCCGGCGGGCGTACGCGAGCTGCGTCACCGCCTGACCGGCGCGCCCCCGCCGCGGCTGGCGCGGGCGGCCGGGAAAGACCGCGTCCAGGTTGCGCAGCCCGCCGCGCGGCGAGGTGTGCTTGATCCCGTCGTCCTCGGGACGGACGGGCCGGCCCGCGTACTCCTCGGTGTCGCCGCGGGCGATGATCCAGTTCTCCCGCAGCGGCGGCAGGCCCCTGCGGACGTCCGTTTCGACGAGTGGATCGGTGTACGGGCCGGATGTGTCGTACAGCGTGACCGACTGCCCGTTGGTGAGATGCACCTGACGGACCGGCACCCGGAGGTCGGGGCGCGAGCCCTCGACATACGCCTTGTGCCAGCCGATGGACTTCCCGGCCTCCGTGGACTTCTCGTCCTGGGCGGAGGCAGGCGTGCGTGCGTCCTTGTTGGTCATGAGACCTACTCCCTACGCCGGCATTACCCGGTAACAGGTTCGGCGGTCGACGCAGCGGTTTCCGTCGGCCGACGTTTCCTGCGGAACATCGCTCGTTCCACGTGAAACATCGCATCCACGGAGGTCAGCGCCCTCTCAGCCCGGTGCTCCGAGCTCCCGCGTGTGCAAAGGTGCCTCCACGCTAGCGCCATGTAGGGCGCGGTGAACAGTGGGCCCCCCTGCGTTCTTGGGATGATCGGGCGGTGACCAGCATGGAGCAGTACCCCTACCAGCCGCCCGAGCCGCACCGCCGAGAAGGCGCGGAACAGGGCACCGGGCACGGTCACGAGGCCGCCGAGACCGCCCATGGAGCCGCTTCCGGGCACGGACACGCGCACGGCCACAGCCACAGCCACGGCCCCGCCGCTCCCGTATCCCAGCACCTGCGCAAGGTCATCGCGGCGGTCCTGGTCCCCTTCACCGCGGCGGTCCTGGTCGGCCTCGTGGTGCTCTGGCCCGGACAGGCCCCGGCCCACAAGCGCACCGGCGTCGGCTTCGACCGGCAGACCCAGCAGGCCACGGTCACCCGCGTCGTGGAGCTGAGCTGTGCGTCGGCGAACGCCTCCGGCGTGCCCCCGACCGGGGACACCTCCACGGCCGAGGGCAGTTCGGCGCAGCAGCAGGCCGATGGCACCTGCAAGAAGGCCACCATCCGGGTCGACACCGGCAAGGACAAGGGCCGTACCTTCACCGAGATCGTGCAGCCGGACCAGTCGCGCCAGCTCCACCAGGACGAGAAGGTCGTCGTCGCCTACGAGCCCTCGGCACCGAAGGACCTGCAGTACGCGGTGACCGATGTGAACCGGAAGTTCCCCATGACGCTGCTGGCGGGGGTGTTCGCGGTGGCCGTGGTGCTGGTGGGCCGGCTGCGCGGTGTCATGGCGCTGGTCGCACTGGCCGTCAGCTTCCTGGTGCTGACGCTGTTCATCCTGCCGGCGATCCTCGAGGGCTCGAACCCGTTGCTGGTGGCCGTGGTCGGGTCGAGCGCCATCATGCTGATCGCCCTGTACCTGTGTCACGGACTGTCGGCCCGTACCTCGGTGGCGGTACTCGGCACGCTGATATCGCTGGGGCTGATCGGTGTGCTCGGCTCGCTGTTCATCGGCTGGGCCGCGCTGACCGGCAACACGGACGACAACACCGGTCTGATTCACGGCCTGTATCCGTCGATCGACATGAGCGGTCTGCTGCTGGCCGGGGTCATCATCGGTTCGCTCGGCGTCCTGGACGATGTGACGGTCACCCAGACCTCGGCCGTCTGGGAGCTGCACGAGGCCAACCCGTCGATGGGCTGGCGCGGGTTGTACCGGGCGGGCATCCGGATCGGCCGTGACCACATCGCGTCCGTGGTCAACACCCTGGTGCTCGCCTACGCCGGTGCCGCGCTGCCATTGCTGCTGCTGTTCTCGATCGCGCAGAGCAGCGTCGGGACCGTGGCCAACAGCGAGCTGGTGGCCGAGGAGATCGTGCGCACACTGGTGGGCTCCATCGGTCTGGTCGCCTCGGTCCCGGTCACCACGGCGCTGGCCGCGCTGGTGGTGTCGGCCGACCGCACCGCCCCGGGCGCCGGGGTGGCCGGGGCATCCGCCGAGGCCCGGCCCGCGCCGGCGCGCGGCGGCCGGGGCCGGCGCCGGAAGCGGTGAGCGCCGACGGTCCCGGCTCCGGCTCCGGCTCCGGCGATGAGCGTCGCCGGAACCGGCACCCGGCGTGCAGAAGCGTTCCTGCGGCACACCGCGCGAGACCGGCGGGGCGCCCCCTTGCCGTAACGCCTCAGCCGGCGCTCTGCTCCTCGGCCAGGATGCGGTCCAGGGCCTCGTCCAGATGCGCGTCGAAATCGGCCAGGGCGCCCTCCTGGCCGAGCGGCACCAACTTGTCCGTGCGGTCGAGGAAGGCCACGAGCGGGGGTGCCGACGAGCGGAAGACGGCGTGGTCGCCGCCGACCTGAAGGCGGATCAGCACCTCGCCCAGCACCTCGGAATCGGCGGGGGAGATGCGCACGTCTCCCTCCCCGCACGGACGGCCGACCCCGTCGACCAGCAGCTCGCGCCCGAAGGCCCAGGTCACCGGCGCGTCACCGGGCAGATGAAAGGTGAGCCGCACGGCATAGGGATCACTGGTCTCGTAGCGCAACTCCACCGGGATGCGGAAGGAGAGCTCCTCCGACACGAGAAAGCTCATCATGACTTCTGCCTGTACGGACTCGCGCATTGACTACCCCGTCATATGACGTCGACTGGCCGGGATCGATCCCTCTGACCGTGCTCAAATCTTGCTGAAAGTACACAGTGGATTACAAGGAGTGAGTTTTCAGATACTGATAGAGAGTGTGAGCGACCCCAGGTGACGCCCGATCTCCGTCTGCAGCCGGCGGGCGGCGGGCAGCAGCCGGTCGGCCTGGTGGGCGGGGAGCGAGATGGCCATCGTGGCCGCGGTGGCGCCGACCGTGATGGGGACCGCCGCGCAGACCGTCCCGACGGCGTACTCCTGGCGCTCCACCGTCGGTTCCATCCGGCGGGTCCGGGCCAGCCGCCGTAGCAGCGCGTCGTCGTCCCGCACGGTGTACGGCGTGAGGGGGCGGACGGGGTAGCGCGCGAGATGGTCGCGCCGCGCCTCCTCGTCCAGCTGGGAGAGCAGACACTGCCCGATGGCGTGAGCATGGCCGGTCTCGCGGAAGTCCGCCCATTCCTCGACCGCCGGTGCCTGCCGGGAGGCGGAGACGCACATGACCTCGATCTCACCGTCCCGGTAGATCGCGTAGTAGACCGGCACCCCGATGGAATCGCGCCAGTGCGCGAGCGTGTCCGCCACCATGCTGCGACGTTTCTGCTGTGCCCCGCCGCGGGCCAGGCGTTCCGCGGCGTCACCGAGGAAGAACAGCCCCTTGTCCCGGTACAGATAGCCCTCGTGCACCAGTGTGCGCAGCAGGTGGTAGGTGGTGGGCAGGGCGAGCCCGGTCTCGCGGGCGAGTTGTTTCGCGGGGGCACCGTAGGGGTGCGAGGCGACGGTCTCCAGCAGGCGCATGGCGCGCTGGACCGAGCCGATGAGCGTGGCGGCGGGCGCGGTCGTGGGCCGCGGTGCCGGCCGGCCGGCGGAGGACGGTGGCCCGCAGTCGTCCGCGGCGGGCGCCGGGCCGGGGCTGTCCGCCCTGGACGCGGACCCCTGGCCGGGGACGAGCGGGGTCGGCGGTCGCTGGAGAGGGGGTGCGCAGGGGCGCGGTGCGACGGCGGGTGCGGGGGGTGCCGCGGGTGCGGTGTCGACGATGGCCAAGGAGGTCACTCCCGAAGCGCGAGGGGGAGCCCGTGCGAGAGGAGGTGCACGGGGGTTGGCGCCGCCCACGGAGCCGGAGCCGGTGGGGGGTTCCGGACTTTAACCGTCCGCCACCGCGCCGGAACCGCTCCGGACCGAAACTTCCCTCCCCCGAGGGAACCGCCCCCGTCACCGCTGACCGATGACCGGGTGCCTCACCACCCGCTGCGCGAGGAGGAGTTGCCGGTGAACTTCCGCACGATGTAGATCAGGCCGCCGACCAGGGCGACGAAGACCAGCACCTTGAACAGCAGGCCGATCACGAACCCGACCACGCTCGCTATCAGGCCGCCGAACACGACCAGGGCGATGACCGGCACCGCGACCCACTTCACCCACCACGGCAGCCCCGCGAAGATCTCTCGCATCGCCTCGTCCTTTGCGCTCTCGTGCGTTGTCTGTCGTACGCACTCGATGCTAGGGCCGCGAAGGCCCTGGTCGGGGGCCCGGCATCCCTTGTCCTGCCCTGATCCGTCCCCTAGGGAACGCGGGGTTCCCGGCTCACGCCTCGGGCGGAGAGAACACGACGAGCACCCTGAGGTCCTCGCTGATGTGGTGGAACTTGTGCGGGACCCCGGCGGGCACGTACACGACGCTGCCCCGCGCCACCTGCGTCGTCTCCAGGCCGACCGTGAGCGAGGCCCGGCCGCTGACCACGAAGTACACCTCGTCCTGGTGGTGCGGCTTCTGCGGGTCGTGGTCGCCCGCGTCGAGGGCGTAGAGGCCGACCGACATGTTCCGCTCGCGCAGGAACTGCAGGTAGGCGCCCTCGTTGGCGGCGCGTTCCGCCTCCAGGTCATCCAGTCGGAATGCCTTCATCGCAGCTGCCGTCCTCGCTTCACTGCTCGCCGTTGTCCTGCTCCTCGCGCTCCGCCCGCCACCGCCCGGCCGGGTTCCGCCCGGTCTGCCACGATCGGACACATGAGGAATTTCCTAGTCAAGACGATCGCCAACGCGGGCGCCCTGGCGGTCGCGGTATGGGCGCTCGACAAGATCACCCTGACCGGTGACGGCACCGCCAAGAAGGCCGGCACGCTGATCGCCGTCGCGTTGATCTTCGGCCTGGTCAACTGGCTGGTCAAGCCGATCGTGAAGGTACTCACCTTCCCGTTGTTCATCCTGACCCTCGGGCTGATCACCCTGGTCGTGAACGCGCTGATGCTGCTGCTGACCTCCTGGGTGTGCGGCAAGCTCGACCTCAGCTTCCATGTGGAGGGCTTCTGGACGGCCGTGCTCGGCGGCCTGATCGTCTCCGTCGTCTCCTGGGCGCTGCATGTCGTCCTGCCCGACGAGGACTGAGCGCCCCATGACCTACCGCGTCTGTTTCGTGTGCACCGGCAACATCTGCCGCTCCCCGATGGCCGAATCCGTCTTCCACGCGCGCGTGGCGGAGGCCGGTCTGGAGGATCTGGTGGTGGTCGACAGCGCCGGCACCGGCGGCTGGCACGAAGGGGAGCCGGCCGACCCGCGCACCGTCTCGGTCCTGGAGGAACACGGCTACGGCAGCGAGCACACGGCCCGCCAGTTCCTGCCGTCGTGGTTCGCCCGGCTCGACCTCGTGATAGCCCTCGACACCGGCCACCTCCGGGCCCTGCGCCGTCTCGCGCCCACCGAGGAGGACGCCCGCAAGATCCGCCTGCTGCGGTCCTACGACCCCGCCGCCGGCCCCGACCTCGACGTGCCCGACCCGTACTACGGGGGCCGGGAAGGCTTCGAGGAGTGCCTTGAGATGGTGGAGGCGGCGAGCACCGGGCTGCTCGCCGCCGTACAGGACGAACTGGAAGGACGGGCCGCATGAGCGAGGGCACGAAGGACGAGGGCCGCACGGGCGACGGCACGCGCGCGGTACGGGCGGGACTGCCCGAGCCGGTCAAGCACGAGCCGACCCTGCCCGGCCCGGTGTTCGCGGCGCACTTCCACCTGCCCGGCGAGGTGACGGGACCGTACTCGTACGGCCGGGACGACAATCCGACCTGGACCCTGCTGGAGCGGGCCATAGGCGAGCTGGAGGCGCCGGGGCGGGAGGACGTCGAGACGCTGGTGTTCGCCTCCGGCATGGCGGCGATCTCCTCCGTGCTGTTCTCGCAGCTGCGCGCCGGTGACGCGGTCGTGCTGCCCTCCGACGGCTACCAGGTGCTGCCGCTGGTCCGCGCCCAGCTGGAGGCCTACGGCATCGAGGTGCGCACCGCGCCGACCGGCGGCGACGCCCAGCTGGAGCTGCTGGACGGGGCGCGGCTGCTGTGGATCGAGACCCCGTCGAACCCCGGGCTCGACGTCTGCGACATCCGGCGGCTGGCCGATGCGGCACACGCGCGTGGCGCGCTGGTCGCCGTGGACAACACCCTCGCCACCCCGCTCGGGCAGCGCCCGCTGGAGCTGGGCGCCGACTTCTCCGTGGCCAGCGGCACCAAGCAGCTCACCGGGCACGGTGATGTCCTGCTGGGCTACGTGGCCGGCCGCGACGCCGAGGCGATGGCCGCCGTGCGCCGCTGGCGCAAGATCGTCGGCGCGATCTCCGGGCCCATGGAGGCCTGGCTCGCGCACCGGTCCATCGCCACCCTCCAGCTGCGCGTCGACCGGCAGAACGCCACCGCCCTGGCGGTCGCCGAGGCACTGCGGCAGCGGCCCGAGGTCTCCGGTCTGCGCTACCCGGGTCTGTCCGACGACCCCTCGCACCCGGTCGCGGCACGGCAGATGCGCCGCTACGGGTGTGTCGTGTCCTTCACGCTGCCCACGCGCGCGCGTGCCGAGCGTTTTCTCTCGGCCCTGCGCCTGGTGGAGGACGCGACGAGCTTCGGCGGGGTGCGGTCCACGGCCGAGCGCCGCCGCCGCTGGGGCGGGGACGACGTGCCGGAGGGCTTCATCCGGATGTCCGTCGGCGCGGAGGACCCGGAGGACCTGGTGGCCGACATCCTGCGCGCCCTGGACGAGTCAGCCGAGTAGCCCCTTCCGCGGTGGCCGGCCGCCGGTTCCCGGACGGTCCGAGCCTCCCCCCCCTCGTGGCTCGGACCGTCTGCGGCCTGGGTGAAAGACCGCCCGGACAAGGCTAGTTGACTCTGCGTCAGTGTCCAATCACGGTAGCGACAGGGACGTATCGACATATTTATAGTTGGTGCCTGCCTGGCGGCCGGCGGAAGGGCGAGGAGGGCAGGGACAGGGAGGGCACGCCATGGATCTGGCCTTGCTCCGGACCTTCGTCACCGTGCACAGGGCTGGTTCCTTCACCCGCGCCGCCGCTCTGCTCGGCCTCTCCCAGCCGGCCGTCACCTCGCAGATCCGCACGCTGGAGCGCCAGCTCGGCAGGCCGCTCTTCCTCCGCCAGGCGCGGGGAGTGACCCCGACGACCATCGGTGACGAACTCGCCCACCGGGTCGCGCCGCATCTCGACGCCCTGGTGGAGATAGCGGAATGCGGGCTGGACGACGACTCCTCGCCCCGGACGCTGTACCTGGCCGGCCCTCCGGAGTTCACGACCGAGCGTGCGCTGCCCGCCCTCACCGGGCTGACCGGCGAGGACGGGCAGGGCTTCGCGTTGCGCGTCTCCTTCGGCACGCCGGAGGAGACGCTGGAGGGGCTGGCCTGCGGCCGGCACGACCTGGCCATCAGCACGACCCGGCCGCGCGGGGCCCTGCTGACCGCCACTCCGCTGTGTGACGAGGAGCATGTGCTGGTCGCGGCCCCGCGCTGGGCGGAGCGGGTCGGTGCGGACACCGTACGACTGAAGGGCGCGGCGGCCCTGGAAGACCTGCCCGTGATCGACGTCCACGAGTCGCTGCCGTTCGTCTCGCGCTACTGGGCTTCCGTGTTCGACTGCGCCCCGGCCGCCACGGGCACGGTGATCGTCCCGGATCTGCGGGCGGTGCTCTCCTGTGCGAGCGCCGGGGCCGGGCTGGCGGTGCTGCCCCGCTATCTGTGCGCGCATGCGCTGGAGCAGGGCACGGTCGTCACCCTGCTCGACCCGGTGGTGGCGCCGTTGCGCACGTACTTCCTGGTGGTACGCACCGGGACACTCGCCCTGCCGCATGTCGCGCGGGCCCACGGGTGGCTCCAGCGTGCAGCCACGGCCTGGTGCTGAGGCCGCCCGGGCGGGGTGCACGCACAGCGGTCGGCTCGTGGCGCTTTGCGATGTTTCACGTGGAACCAGCGGGGCCACATTTCTCCCATGACCGTCCGACCCGTGGTCAAGCGCACCGCCCGTGCCGTTCTCCTGGACGGTGACGACCTGATCCTGATCAAGCGCACCAAGCCCGGCGTCGATCCCTACTGGGTCACTCCCGGTGGCGGGGTCGAGCCCGGGGACTCGACCGTCGTGGACGCCCTGCACCGGGAGGTCTACGAGGAGCTCGGCGCCAAGATCACCGATGTGGTGCCGTGTTTCGTGGACACGGTGGAGCACATCGGTGAGGACGGCGGCGCGACCGGCGTGAAGGTGCAGCACTTCTTCGTCTGCCGGCTGGAGTCCATGGACCCGGCCCTGCGGCACGGCCCCGAGGTGGAGGAGCCGGCCGGTGAGTACGAGATCGTCCGCGTCCCGTTCACCCGCGTCGGCATCGCCTCCGTCCACCTTGTCCCCCTGTCCCTGCGCCACTACCTGGACGGCAACATCGAGGGAGTGCGGGCCATGCACGCCCCCGACCTCGGGTGAGCGGGGTCGGTGGACGGGAGCGCGGCTGCGGGCGCCGGAGAGCGTCCCTTGGGACTACTGTGCCGGTCCTACCAGTTCATAGGCTTCCCACAGGTCCAGGCCCGAATAGGAGTGGGTGGCGAGGCCGGACACGTGGGAGTCGGCGTTGACCGCCACGGACACCGGCACGGCGGCGAACAGCTCCTTGTCCGACGCCGAGTCGCCGTACGCCACGCAGTCCGCGCGGGTCACGCCGAATTCCGCGCAGAGCCGTTCCGCGATGACCACCTTGGCGGCGGCGTTGAGCACTCCGGTCGGATCGACGGGCTCGGTGAACGGTACGGCCGGGAAACGCGAGCCATGGGCCGCGTGGGCGCCCCAGTCCAGGAGGCGTTCGACGAAGAAGGAGGGCGAGAGGGACACCACCGCGCAGTATTCGCCCGCGTTCCTGATCTGCGCCCACACCTCGCGGATCCGGGCCAGCCAGGGAGCCGCCTCGAACGCGGCCCGCACATGCGCGTCGGTCAGGCCCGCCCACAGGTCGTACACCTGCGCGGCATACTCCGGCGGTCCGATCCGCCCGTCCGCGATCGCCCGCTCCAAGGCCACCGTCTCGCTCTCCAGGCCCAACTGGCGCGATATCTCCAGCGGAGCGGTGGTCCCGTGCAGCAACGTCCCGTCCATGTCGAACAGGTGAAGTCTGGTCATGACGCCGAGGCTAGTGAGGCCGCGCGATGTTTCACGTGAAACACCGCACAGCTGTCCGATGGTTGTACGGATGGCCATGAGATGGCCAAAAGCATGTGCGTCTGCATCGAAACAGGTGGACGGCGGGGGCGCCGTTCGGACAGCCTGACCTGCGTGCCAACTCCTTCCCTCGCCCATCTGCCCATCCGCCGTCTGACGCTTCGCGATCTCACCGCCTGCGCCGACCTGTCCGAAGACCGGGGGTGGCCACGTGAGGAACACAAGTGGGGCTTCCTCCTCACCGCCGGGAAGGGATACGGCATCGACGACCCCGAGGGCGGTCTGGTCGCCGCGTGCGTCGTCACGGAGTACGGCGGGTGGGGGCGGCCGGATCTCGGCGCCATCGGCATGGTCCTGGTGGCCGAGCGCCACGCCCGTCAAGGGGTCGGCCGCCATTTGATGCGGCACATCGTCTCCGTCATGGGGACCACCCCGCTGACCCTGCACGCCACCCCCTACGGCCGGCCCCTCTACGAGGAGTTGGGCTTCAAGGTGACGGGCCGGGCCGAGATGCTGAGGGGCCGCTTCACTCCCGGCGGCCGGGAGTCCGCGGTCGTCACGCGTGCCGCCACCGCGGAGGACCTCCCGGCGATCGTGCGCCTCGACGAGGAGGTGTTCGGCGCCGATCGCACGCCTCTCATCACTCGGTTGCCCGCCTTCGCCGATCAGTTGCGGGTCGCCGAGGAGGCTGGCCGGCTCATCGGCTACACCGCCGCGTGGCCCAACATGGACACCCATGTCGTCGGCCCGCTGATCGCCCGGGACACGGAGACCGCCAAGGCGCTCATCGCCTCGCTGGCGGCCCGTACCGAGCGCCCGCTGCGCACCGACATCGACGTGCGCCACGAGGAGCTGCTGGCCTGGGCGAAGGAGCGGGGGATGGCCTCGGTGGCCTTCAACGCGGTGATGACCTACGGCATCCCGGACCTGCCGGGGGACTGGACCCGGCGGTTCGCGCCCCTGACCGTCGCCGCGGGCTGACCCGCGCACGGACGTGCGCCGGCCCCGCCGCTCGGGGCGGCGGAGCCGGTGTCACGCGGTCGGCTACCGGGTCAGACGAGCGCCTCCACGGCCGCGGTGGCGAACCCGTGGTCCTGCTCCGGCGCACCGCCGCCGACACCGATGGCGCCGATCAGCCGGCCGTCCCGGTGGACGGGGACACCGCCCGCGATGAACAGCAGGGGCCGGTCGAGAGCGGTGGGCAGGGTGTGGAAGAGGCCGCCGGGCTGGACGGCGTCGACGAGGCCGGCGGTGGGCGCGTTCAGCTGGAGGGCCGTGTACGCCTTGCGGGTGCTGGTCTCACCGGAGATCAGCACGGCCCGGTCGTCCCGGCGGAAGGCGAGCAGGTGGCCGCCCGCGTCCAGGACGGTGACGCTGACGGTGACTCCGGCTTCCTCTGCCGCCCGGCGGGCCGTGGCGACGAGCAGCTCGGCGTCCTCGATGGTGAGCGGGGCGACGGCGGTGGTGCTCATGGAGCTGTCTCCTTGGATGGTGCTTGGGGTCGGTGCTCGCCGTACCGGGACGCAGGCCCGGTACGGACGTCTGTGGGATTGCGTGAAGTGAGGCGTCCGGAGTGCGGGCGGCTCAGTGGTGGACGGCGGCCCGGCGCTCGGCCGGCGTCCCGGAGGCGACCACGGTGCCGTGCGTACCGTCCCGGCGCTCCAGGGCGGCCGAGAGGAAGGCGAGGAGCAGCGCGGCAGCGGCGAGGACGGCACCGACCCAGTTGGGGGACGTGTAGCCGAAGCCGGCCGCGATCACGACACCGCCGAGCCAGGCGGACAGGGCGTTGCCCAGGTTGAAGGCGCCGATGTTCACGGCGGACGCGAGCGTCGGGGCGCCGTGCGCCTGGTCGAGGACGCGCTTCTGCAGCGGCGGCACGGTGGCGAAGCCCAGGGCGCCGATCAGCGCGATGGTCACCGCCGCCGCGATCTTGTTGTGGGCGGTGAGCGTGAAGAGCGCCAGAACGACGGCCAGGGCGCCCAGGGAGATGTACAGCATCGGCATCAGGGCGCGGTCGGCGAACTTGCCGCCGACGAGGTTGCCGCCGACCATGCCGAGGCCGAACAGGACCAGCAGCCAGGTGACCGATCCGTCGGAGAAGCCGGCGATGTGGGTCATCATCGGCGCGATGTAGGTGATGGCCGCGAAGACACCGCCGAAGCCGAGGACGGTCATCGCCATGGCGAGCAGCACCTGGGCGTTCTTGAAGGCGGCCAGTTCGTGGCGCAGCCGCACGCCCTGCGGGCGGGGCAGCTCGGGAACGAGCTTGGCGATACCGGCGAGGCCGACGACGCCGAGCGCGGCGACGATGCCGAAGGTGACGCGCCAGCCGACGTTCTGCCCGATGAGCGTGCCCAGCGGCACGCCGACGACGTTGGCGACGGTCAGGCCGGTGAACATCATGGCGATGGCTCCCGCCTTCTTGTCCGGTGCGACCAGCTCCGCCGCGACGACCGAGCCGATGCCGAAGAAGGCGCCGTGGGCGAGAGAGGCGATCACCCGTCCGATGAGCATGATCGCGAAGGCCGGGGCCACCGCGGAGAGCAGGTTGCCGGCGATGAAGAGGCCCATCAGCAGCATCAGCATGCGCTTGCGCGGGACCTTGGTGCCGAGCACGGTCATGATCGGGGCACCGATGACCACGCCGAGGGCGTAGCCGGTCACGAGCAGGCCCGCCGTGGGGATGGAGACCCCGAAGTCGCTCGCGACCTCGGGCAGCAGCCCCATGATCACGAACTCGGTCGTTCCGATTCCGAAGGCCCCGATCGCGAGGGCCAGAAGCGCGAGAGGCATGTGGGGTACACCTTCCCAAAAGATTGCAAGAGCGCTTAGCTTGCGTCCACAATAGTTGCAGACGCTGGCTAAATGCAAGCGCCGACTATTGCGCCCGTGCTCTACTCTTGTGGGAGCCGCTCCGGACGGAGGAAACGCCAATGACAGCGACGGACCCCGCGCTCACCGCCCTCGCCCAGGGCTGGTGCGCCCTTTCTGCGCTGCACGGAAGGATCGAGGCGCACATCGAGCGCGCCCTGCAGACCAAGCACGATCTGAGCGTGCGCGAGTACTCACTGCTGGACGTGCTCAGCAGGCAGCACGCCGGCGAAGGCGGCCATCTGCAGATGAAGCAGGTCGCCGACGCGGTCGTACTCAGCCAGAGCGCCACCACCCGCCTGGTGAGCCGGCTGGAGGACCGCGGCCTGCTGGAGCGCTACCTCTGCCCCACCGACCGCCGAGGCATCTACACCAACGTCACCCCGGCGGGCCTGCGCCTGCTGGAAGAAGCGCGGCCCACCAATGACGCCGCCCTGCGCGAGGCTCTGGACGACGCCGCGAAGCACGCCGAACTGGCGCCGCTGGTACGGGTGGTGGAATCGCTCAGCATGCCCGCATAGGGTGCGCGCATGGGAGATCTTGAGATACGAGCCGCGACCGCCGACGATCTTCCGGCGATCGTCGCGATGCTCGCCGATGATCCGCTCGGGGCCCAGCGCGAGTCACCGGACGACCTGACGCCCTACCGGACCGCGCTGGCACGCCTCGCCGACGACCCGAATCAGCACCTCGTCGTCGCCGTGCGCGAAGACCGTGTCATCGGCACCCTGCAACTCACGATCATCCCCGGTCTCTCGCACCAGGGCGCCACCCGCGCGCTCATCGAGGCCGTACGCATCCACGCCGACGAACGGGGCAGTGGGCTCGGCAGCAAGCTGATCGAGTGGGCGATCGACACCTCCCGGCATCTCGGCTGCCGGATGGTGCAGCTGACGTCCGACAAGACCCGAACCGACGCCCACCGCTTCTACGAGCGGCTGGGCTTCACGGCCTCGCACGAGGGCTTCAAACTGCGGCTCTGACCGTGCTCCAAGGTGCCGCGACGGCCAAAGGGTGTGTTTCACGTGAAACGCACCCCTGGTCGGCCCGGGATCAGCCGATGCCCCGCCACCCCTGTGCGTCCACGCCTCCGGGCACCGCGGCCTCGGGGTCGTACGGCTGCCGAGTGAACACAAACGAGCCGAGGTCGAGATGGCTCACGGCCCCGTCCGGGCGCCGCACGGGCCGCAGCAGTTCACCGGCGTAGTAGCCCTCCAGCCCCGTCCAGGTACCGTCCCCGTTCGCGCGGAAGCGGGCCCTGCGGCCTCCCCCGGTCAGCGGCGCCAGGAGGAGCAGCCCGTCGGCGGTCGCACGCAGGCCGAAGGCGTGCGTGCCCCAGTACCACTGCCCCACCAGCTCCAGCACCGCCGGATCGACCTCGCGCAGCGGCCGCCAGGGCTCGGGGATGCGAGGTTCCGCCTCGGCGACGATCCGCACCAGGTCCGCCGCCACGGCACCCGGCAGCGGACCGCTGGTGCAGTTGGTGAGCACCACCGCGGCGACGTCGTCCGCGACGCTGATGGTGAGGCTCGCCAGAAAGCCCGGTAGCGAACCGGAGTGCCCGACGAGCAGGCGGCCGCCCCGGTGCTGGATCTGCAGCCCGAGACCGTACGTGACCCCGTCCACCACGTCCGCGCTCTCGGCCGGTGCCGAGGGCGTCCTCATCTCCGCCACCGACCCCGCGCCCAGCACCCGGTCGTCTCCCCGGGCCAGGAACGCGGCGAACCGCGCCAGGTCCCCGGTGGTGGACCAGAGCTGACCGGCCGGCGCCATCCGGCCCAGGTCCTCCAGCGGCTCGGGCAGCAGCGCGTCGGCCCACGGGTGCACGGCCCAGCCGCCCGCGTGCGGCGCCTGCGGTCGCGTACTCGTCCGGTGCAGGCCGAGAGGCTCCAGGACCTCCTCGCGCAGCACCTCCTCCCACGGGGCGCCGCGCACCTCTTCCACCAGGGCGCCGAGCAGGGCGTAGCCCGGATTGGAGTAGTGGTGCCGCCGTCCGGCGGGATGCAGCAGGGGCTGCTCGCCGAGCACATCGCTCAGCTCGGGCCGCAGCGAGCCGGGGGTCCGCTCCCACCAGGGGGCGGGCGATTCGGCCGCCAGCCCCGCCGTGTGGGCGAGCAGCTCCGCGATGGTCACCTCCCCCACCCCGGTGCCCGGCAGATGCTTCTCCAGCGGATCACCGAGGTCGAGCAGGCCCTCGTCGCGCAGCCGCAGCACCAGCACGGCGGTGAAGGTCTTGGTGATGGACCCGATCCGGTACTGCACCGTCTCGTCCGGCCCGTGCCCGTCCACCGAGGTCCGCGCCCCGTGCCACACGGCCCGCCCGTCCCGTACGACGGCGGCCACCAGCGACGGGGTCCGTCCCTCGGCCTGCGCGACGGCGATCCGGTGCAGCAGCGCGCGCCGGGTGCCCGGCAGCAGCGATTCCTGATGTGTCGTCATGCGCACAGTCCACCCCGTGCCGGCGGCGGCCGTCGAATCCATTGTTCGTGTGCCCGGGCCGCCGTGGCGCCGCCTGCCGTCGTACGGCTCGTCGCCTTCGCGGACCCCTCAGTCCAGGCAGAACTCGTTGCCCTCGATGTCCTGCATCACGATGCAGGAATCATGGCCGTCGTACAGCAGTCGCTGGCGTACCGCCCCCAGCGGGACCAGACGCGCGCACTCGGCTTCGAGCGCGGCCAGCCGCTCTTCACCGACGAGCCCGGTGCCGACCCGCACGCACAGATGCACCCGGTTCTTGACGACCTTGCCCTCGGGGACGCGCTGGAAGAACAGTCGCGGCCCCACGCCGGAGGGATCGACGCAGGCGTACCGCGAACCCTGGACCTCGGGCGGCAGCGACCGGTTGAATTCGTCCCAGGAAGTGAACCCCTCCGGGGGCGGCGGCACGACGTACCCCAGCACCTCGCACCAGAAAAGAGCGAGGCGCTCCGGTTCCGCGCAGTCGAAGGTGACCTGGAACTGCTTGATCGACACCATCGGCCCACCATAGTGGCGAGCGCTGTGCACCGGAACCCTGGAACGTCATCGCCGCCCGGGCCGAGGCTTCGCACGTCAAGAGGGCATCAGGTCTGGGCCATGTCCACGAACCGGGAGTAGTGCCCCTGGAAGGCGACCGTGATGGTGGCCGTGGGGCCGTTTCGGTGCTTGGCGACGATCAGGTCCGCCTCGCCCGCGCGCGGGGACTCCTTCTCGTAGGCGTCCTCGCGGTGCAGCAGGATGACCATGTCGGCGTCCTGCTCGATGGAGCCGGACTCACGCAGGTCGGAGACCATCGGCTTCTTGTCGGTGCGCTGCTCGGGGCCACGGTTGAGCTGGGAGAGCGCGATGACCGGGATCTCCAGCTCCTTGGCGAGCAGCTTGAGGTTACGGGACATGTCCGACACCTCCTGCTGGCGGCTCTCGGCGCGCTTGGAGCCGCCGGACTGCATCAGCTGGAGGTAGTCGATGACGACGAGCTTCAGGTCGTTGCGCTGCTTCAGGCGCCGGCACTTGGCCCGGATCTCCATCATCGACAGGTTCGGGGAGTCGTCGATGTAGAGCGGCGCGGCCGACACGTCCGGCATCCGGCGGGCGAGCCGTGTCCAGTCCTCGTCCGTCATCGTGCCGGACCGCATGTGGTGCAGGGCGACCCGGGCCTCGGCGGACAGCAGACGCATCGCGATCTCGTTGCGGCCCATTTCGAGCGAGAAGATCACGCTCGGCAGGTTGTGCTTGATGGACGCGGCCCGGGCGAAGTCCAGCGCGAGTGTCGACTTGCCCATGGCGGGACGGGCGGCGATGACGATCATCTGCCCGGGGTGGAGGCCGTTCGTGAGGGAGTCGAAGTCGGTGAACCCGGTGGGCACGCCCGTCATCTCGCCGCTGCGCGAGCCGATCGCCTCGATCTCGTCGAGGGCGCCCTCCATGATGTCGCCGAGCGGGAGGTAGTCCTCGCTGGTGCGCTGCTCGGTGACGGCGTAGATCTCGGCCTGGGCGCGGTTGACGATCTCGTCCACGTCACCGTCGGCCGCGTACCCCATCTGTGTGATGCGCGTACCGGCTTCGACCAGGCGGCGCAGGACGGCCCGCTCGTGGACGATCTCCGCGTAGTACTCGGCGTTGGCCGCCGTCGGCACGGTCTGGACGAGGCTGTGCAGATAGGCGGCGCCGCCGACCTTGTTGATCTCGCCGCGCTTGGTCAGCTCGGCGGCGATGGTGATCGGGTCCGCCGGCTCGCCCTTGGCGTAGACGTCCAGGATGGCCTGGTAGATCGTCTCGTGCGCGGGCTTGTAGAAGTCGTGGCCCTTGAGGATCTCCACGACGTCGGCGATGGCGTCCTTGGACAGCAGCATGCCGCCCAGCACGGACTGCTCGGCGTCCAGGTCCTGCGGCGGCACCCGCTCGAAGGAGGAGGCTCCGCCGTCCCAGGCGCCGGACTCCCGGCCCCGGTCGTGCTGCTCGTCCCGGCCCCGGCCGCCGTCACCCCGCCGGCGGGAGGCCGGCAGACGATCGCTGGGTCCGCTGTCGGCCCACGGATCGTCCAAGGGCTCGGAAATGCTCACCGAGCCACCTCCTCCCGTCCGCACGGCGGACCTCGCCGTGGCCTCTTTTGTACGGCACGACACTGACAAATCGAGAAGCCCGACTCCGGTTCTCGCGCGTCGGATTTGTGACGGTTCCCGGGCCGGAAGAGGGTCACTCGCCGGGCCGTGGGAAGGAGCGGGCGCCGCACCACGGTAGGCCCGTCGGCACCGTCAGCCAATCTGGTTATCCACAGGCCATGTGGACGACGGGCCCGATGCTGTGGAGAACTCGCCGAAACCTGTGCACGACCCGGTGGACAGCCCTGTGAACAAGCCCTCGATCTTCCTGGCAACACGCCCCCGACCTGCGTCTTTACGATCCACCGGCTGTGCAGAAGAAAAACTTTCCCAGTCGGGCCAAGATCGCTTCGAACGGTACCCGAAACGACACGGCCCGAGATGAGGAGTAAGGAGCGCGGGCCAGTTGCATCACTTACCTGTGGACGATTAGATTGATGCGCATGACAGAGGCTCCGGACATACCCCAGGCCACCCGGCGGCGGCACGACCGAGAAATCGTCGCGCTGGCCCTCCCGGCCTTCGGCGCCCTCGTCGCCGAGCCTCTTTTCGTCATGGCCGACAGTGCGATCGTCGGCCACCTCGGGACCGCTCAACTTGCCGGTCTCGGCGTCGCCTCGGCGCTCCTGACCACCGCCGTGAGCGTGTTCGTCTTCCTCGCCTACGCCACCACCGCCGCGGTGGCCCGTCGAGTGGGCGCCGGCGATCTCCCGGCGGCGCTCCGGCAGGGCATGGACGGCATCTGGCTGGCGCTGCTGCTCGGCATCGCCGTCATCGCCGTCTTCCTGCCGCTGGCCCCCGGTCTCGTCGACCTCTTCGGCGCCTCGTCCACCGCGGCCCCCTACGCCACAACCTATCTGCGCATCTCCGCGCTGGGCATCCCCCCGATGCTCATCGTCCTGGCCGCGACCGGGGTACTGCGCGGCCTGCACGACACCCGGACCCCGCTCTACGTCGCCGTCGCCGGCTTCGTCACCAACGCCGCCCTCAACGCCGGACTCGTCTATGGCGCCGGACTCGGCATCGCCGGCTCGGCCTGGGGCACGGTCATCGCGCAGTGCGGCATGGCCGCCGTCTATCTGACGGTGGTCGTCCGCGGGGCGCGTCGGCACGGTGCCTCCCTGCGGCCCGACGCCGCAGGAATCCGTGCGTCGGCCCAGGCCGGCGTGCCCCTCCTGGTCCGTACGCTGTCCCTGCGGGCGATGACCATGATCGCCACGGCGGTCGCGGCCCGCCTCGGGGACGCCGACATCGCCGCGCACCAGATCATCCTCTCCTTGTGGAACCTGCTGTCCTTCGCTCTCGACGCGATAGCGATCGCGGGACAGGCCATCATCGGCCGCTATCTGGGCGCGGAGGACGCCCAGGGAGCTCGCCAGGCCTGTCGTCGCATGGTCCAGTGGGGCATCGCGACCGGTGTCGTCCTGGGTGTGCTCGTGGTGGTCGCGCGGCCGCTCTTCCTGCCGCTGTTCACCGGCGACGCCGCGGTGAAGGACGCCGCGCTGCCGGCCCTGCTGCTCGTGGCGCTCGCGCAGCCCGTCTGCGGGATCGTCTTCGTCCTGGACGGAGTCCTGATGGGCGCGGGAGACGGCCCCTATCTGGCCGGGGCCATGGTCCTCACCCTGGCGGTGTTCGCGCCGGTGGCCCTGCTGGTGCCCATGCTCGGCGGCGGTCTCACCGCGGTCTGGGCGGCGATGGCCCTGATGATGACGGTCCGCATGCTGACGCTGTGGCTGCGCACCCGCTCGGGTCGCTGGATCGTGACGGGCGCGACCCGCTGACCGTTCCGCGCCGCAGGCGGCCGTCGTCCGTTTCACGTGAAACATGCAGCGGTGACCGTCCCGGACCCGGGACGTACGGCCATGCGAAAGGGGCCGCACCCTTCACGGGGTGCGGCCCCTTTCAACGGCTCAAGCGACCGTTGCGATCACGCGGCGATCAGGCCGCGACGACCTCGATGCTGACCTTGGCGGCAACCTCGGGGTGCAGACGCACGGACGTCTCGTGGGCGCCCAGGGTCTTGATCGGAGCGCCGAGCTCGATGCGGCGCTTGTCGACCTCGGGGCCACCGGAAGCCTTGATCGCGGACGCGATGTCGGCCGGGGTGACGGAACCGAAGAGACGACCGGCGTCGCCGGAGCGGACGGCCAGGCGGACCTTGACGCCCTCGAGCTGGGCCTTCACCTGGTTGGCCTGCTCGATGGTCTGGATCTCGTGGATCTTGCGGGCGCGGCGGATCTGCTCGACGTCCTTCTCGCCACCCTTGGTCCAGCGGATGGCGAACTTCCGCGGGATCAGGTAGTTGCGAGCGTAACCGTCCTTGACGTCGACGACGTCGCCCGCGGCACCGAGGCCGGAGACCTCGTGGGTGAGGATGATCTTCATGAGTCGGTCACCCTTCCCTTATCGCGCGGTGGAGGTGTAGGGCAGCAGCGCCATCTCACGGCTGTTCTTGACGGCCGTGGCGACGTCACGCTGGTGCTGCGTGCAGTTGCCGGTCACGCGGCGGGCACGGATCTTGCCGCGGTCGGAAATGAACTTCCGCAGCATGTTCGTGTCCTTGTAGTCCACGTACGTGACCTTGTCCTTGCAGAAAGCGCAGACCTTCTTCTTCGGCTTGCGCACAGGCGGCTTCGCCATGGTGATTCTCCTGTGTGATCAAGAAGTGGGGGTACGACCCGCCCTCGGCCCGGACCGGCCCGGAGGGCCTGGCCCGAAGGCTTAGAAGGGGGGTTCGTCCGAGTAGCCGCCACCGCCGCCGGAGCCGCCGCCCCAGCCGCCGCCACCCTGGTTGCCACCGGCGGGAGCGCCGGTCGCCCACGGGTCGTCGGCCGGAGCGCCGCCCTGACCGCCACCGGGGCCACCGCCCCAGCCGCCGCCCTGGCCGCCACCGCCGCCGTAACCGCCCTGGCCACCGCGGGCACCGCCACCGGCGGTCTTGGTGACCTTGGCCGTGGCGTTGCGCAGGCTGGGGCCGACCTCGTCGACGTCCAGCTCGTAGACCGTGCGCTTGACGCCCTCGCGGTCCTCGTACGACCGCTGCTTCAGCCGGCCCTGCACGATGACGCGCATGCCTCGCTGGAGCGACTCGGCGACGTTCTCCGCCGCCTGGCGCCAGACCGAGCAGGTCAGGAAGAGGCTCTCGCCGTCCTTCCACTCGTTCGTCTGGCGGTCGAAGGTACGGGGAGTGGACGCGACGCGGAACTTCGCGACCGCCGCACCGGACGGGGTGAAGCGCAGCTCGGGGTCGTCGACAAGATTGCCGATGACCGTGATGACGGTCTCGCCTGCCATGGGGGAACCTCTCGGCGGGTTTGCTGCTCTGGCTGCTTGGTTGCTGCTACTCGAATCCCGGGATCAGCTGAGCGCGGGGCTCAGTGGGTCTCGGGACGGAGGACCTTGGTCCGGAGGACCGACTCGTTCAGGTTCATCTGGCGGTCGAGCTCCTTGACGACCGCAGGCTCGGCCTGCAGGTCGACGACCGAGTAGATGCCCTCGGGCTTCTTCTTGATCTCGTAGGCGAGACGACGACGGCCCCAGGTGTCGACCTTCTCAACCTTGCCGCCGCCGTCACGGACGACGGACAGGAAGTTCTCGATCAGCGGGGAGACAGCGCGCTCCTCGAGATCGGGGTCGAGGATGACCATCACCTCGTAGTGACGCATGTGGAACCCACCTCCTTTGGACTCAGCGGCCACGGTCGTTCCGTGGCAGGAGGGTTGTGATGCGTACGCAACGGTATCGGCCGCCACTGACAATCGGCTTTCCCTCAGGGGAGCCGGTCGGTGTGACCTGGACAGGTCTGGGCAGACACCAGTGCAGACGGTACAGACTACCCGCACACCCGCTTCCGGTTGAAATCCGGCCGCCGGGCCGGACAATCTGTACACAACGGGTGTGTACGGCGCTACGATGCGCCGCCTTCCGCAGGAGGTGCCCATGGCACAGGCATTGCGACCCAACACCGCCGGTTCTCTCTTCGCCACGGACGGCAAGCCTCATCCGCTGCAGGACGCCCTGATGGCGGTGACGCTCGTCCTGGGCGTGCTGTCCTTCATCACCGCCTTCTTCCACAGCCTCCACCTGCTGACCTCATGGGCGGGCCTGGTGGCGCTGTGCACCGGCGTCTACGGACAGTGGGTCTCGGTGACCACGCGGGAGCGGTTCGGCCTCATCCTGGGCCTCGGTGCCGCGGGGGTCGGCTTCCTGATCGGCATGGCGCACGGTGGTCTGTTCGGCGGTGTCGTCGGCTGACTCCCCGGCCCCGAGGCCCGTATGCCCAGTCGGGGCGCTCGCGAGGCGCAGTAGGCTTCGGCGCGAGAGCCGGAGCCCCTGAACCCATGGGGACACACCAGCCCGAGGAGCGCCCCGAATGAGCCTGACCCTGAGGACCATCAGTCGCGAGCAGCATCTGGCCTTCATCCAGAGCCTGCCGGCGGCGAGCCACATGCAGGTCCCGGCCTGGGCCGATGTCAAGGCGGAGTGGCGCTCGGAGAACCTCGGCTGGTTCGACAAGAGCGGTCACCTGGTCGGCGTCGGTCTGGTCCTCTACCGCCAGTTGCCCAAGATCAAGCGTTACCTCGCCTACCTGCCCGAGGGCCCGGTCATCAACTGGTACGCCCCGAACCTGGACGACTGGATCCAGCCGATGCTGGCGCACCTGAAGCAGCAGGGTGCCTTCTCCGTGAAGATGGGCCCGCCGGTGATCATCCGCCGCTGGAACGCCGACACGATCAAGCGGGGCATCCAGGACCCGGACGTCAAGCGGCTGCGCGACCTGCAGGCCGACTACATCGAGCCGCGTGCCTTCGAGGTGTCCGACAAGCTGCGCCGCATGGGCTGGCAGCAGGGCGAGGACGGCGGCGCCGGCTTCGGCGACGTGCAGCCCCGCTACGTCTACCAGGTGCCGCTGGCCAACCGCTCCCTGGAAGAGGTCCACAAGAACTTCAACCAGCTGTGGCGCCGCAACATCAAGAAGGCGGAGAAGGCGGGCGTCGAGGTCGTCCAGGGCGGCTACCAGGACCTGCCCGAGTGGCAGCGGCTGTACGAGATCACGGCCGTCCGTGACAAGTTCCGGCCGCGCCCGCTGTCGTACTTCCAGCGCATGTGGACCGCCCTCAACACCGAGGACCCCAACCGCATGCGGCTGTACTTCGCGCGCCACAACGGCGTGAACCTCTCCGCGGCGACGATGCTGATCGTCGGCGGGCACGTCTGGTACTCCTACGGCGCCTCCGACAACATCGGACGCGAGGTCCGGCCGTCGAACGCGATGCAGTGGCGGATGCTGCGCGACGCCTACGCGATGGGCGCCACCGTCTACGACCTGCGCGGTATCTCCGACTCCCTGGACGAGACCGACCACCTCTTCGGCCTGATCCAGTTCAAGGTGGGCACCGGCGGTCAGGCCGCCGAGTACCTCGGTGAATGGGACTTCCCGCTGAACAAGCTGCTCCACAAGGCGCTCGACATCTACATGTCGCGCCGCTGAGCCGCCGGCGTTTGATTCCATAGCCTTCACAGCTTTTTCCCTCTCTGATCCACCCCAGCCACGAGAAAGGTCCCGGGTCCGGCCATGGCGCTCACGCTCTACGTCGACACCGCGCGCTGGCGGGCGCACCACAAGCACGTGCAGGAGCAGTTCCCAGGGCTCGTCCCGGTCTGCAAGGGCAACGGCTACGGCTTCGGGCACGAACGGCTGTCGGAGGAGGCCACACGGCTCGGCTCCGACCTGCTCGCGGTCGGCACCACGTACGAGGCCGCGCGCATCAAGGACTTCTTCGGCGGTGACCTGCTGGTGCTGACGCCGTACCGGCGCGGCGAGGAGCCCGTCCCGCTGCCCGACCGGGTGATCCGCTCGGTGTCGTCCGTCGACGGCGTCTACGGCCTCGTCGGTGCCCGTGTGGTCATCGAGGTGATGTCCTCGATGAAGCGGCACGGCGTCAGCGAGCACGAACTGCCGCAGCTGCACCAGGCCATAGAGAACGTCCGGCTGGAGGGCTTCGCCATCCACCTGCCGTTGGACCGCACCGACGGCTCGGACGCCGTCGAGGAGGTCATCGGCTGGATGGACCGGCTGCGCGCGGCCCGGCTGCCGCTGCACACGATGTTCGTCAGCCACCTCAAGGCGGAGGAGCTGATCCGCCTCCAGCAGCAGTTCCCGCAGACCCGGTTCCGCGCCCGTATCGGCACGCGGCTGTGGCTGGGGGACCACGACGCCACCGAGTACCGCGGCGCGGTCCTGGACGTCACGCGCGTGGCGAAGGGCGACCGGTTCGGCTACCGGCAGCAGAAGGCGGCTTCCGACGGCTACCTGGTGGTCGTGGCGGGCGGTACGTCGCACGGGGTGGGCCTGGAGGCCCCGAAGGCCCTGCACGGCGTCATGCCGCGGGCCAAGGGCGTCGCCCGGGCCGGTCTGGCCACGGTCAACCGGAACCTCTCCCCGTTCGTCTGGGGCGGCAAGCAGCGTTGGTTCGCCGAGCCGCCGCACATGCAGGTGTCGATCCTGTTCGTGCCCTCGGACGCCCCCGAGCCGCAGGTGGGCGACGAGCTGGTGGCCCACTTGCGGCACACCACGACCCAGTTCGACCGCATCGTGGACCGCTGAGGCGGGTCACGTCGGCGGGAAGGCCGTACCCGGAGCCCCGGGTACGGCCTTCTGTGTGTCCGCGCCACGCCGACGGAGCGCGCGGTGCTCTCAGAGCGGGCGGTCGTCGGGGGACGGCACGCCGGGACGGCCCCAGTCCACCGGCGGTGCCCCGAACCGGGTGTCCCGCTCCTGCGGGCCGGCCGCCGCGGCGCCGAGCGCGTAGACGTCCGGCGCCCCGTCGAGCACCCCGCCCGAGGGATCGTCGTCCCCGGACCGGCGCACCACGTCCCGCTCCGGCATGAGGATGTCCCGTACGACGACGGCGCACAGGTACAGCGTGCCCAGCAGGTGCACCACGATCGCCCAGTGGTAGCCCTGCGTCGGCAGCCCCTTGTGGGCGTCCCCACTGGTCGTGTAGGCGAGGTACGACCAGATGCCGAGGAAGTACGCCACCTCGCACGCCTGCCAGATCAGGAAGTCCCGCCACTTGGGCCGGGCGAGGACCGCCAGCGGCACCAGCCACAGGACGTACTGCGGCGAGTAGACCTTGTTGGTGAGGACGAAGGCGGCCACCATCAGGAAGGCGAGCTGGGCGAAGCGCGGCCGGCGCGGGGCGGTGAACGTCAGCGCGGCGATGGCGAGGAAGCACAGCGCCACCAGCACGGTGGCCGCGTTGTTGATGAAGCCGGTGGTGGGCGGGTCGCTGGAGTTCTGCGCCCAGATCAGCCAGAAGGAGCCGAAGTCGACGCCGCGTTCCTTGCTGAAGGTGTAGAACTTCGCCCAGCCCTCGCGGATGTGGAAGCCCGACGCGTCGTGGGTGAGCATCACCGGCAGGTTCACCACGAGCCAGGCACCTACCGCACCCGCCAGTGCCTGGAAGAACGCGCGCCACTTCCCGGCCCGCCAGCACAGCACCAGCAGAGGGCCGAGCAGCAGGAAGGGATACAGCTTGGCGGCCGTGGCGAGGCCCAGCAGGATGCCGAAGGCGAGGGCCCGGCCCCGCGACCACATGAGCATCGCGGCGGCCGTCAGCGCCACGGCGAGCAGGTCCCAGTTGATGGTCGCGGTCAGGGCGAAGGCGGGCGCCAGGGCGACCAGCAGGGCGTCCCAGGGGCGCCGGCGGTGGGTCCGGGCCACGCTGACGGCGATGACGGCGGCGCACGCCATCAGCATCCCGGCGTTGACGAACCAGTACCACCGCTCCTGGTGCTGGAGGGAGCCGCTGTGCGGGGTCAGCCAGGAGGCCACCTCCATGAACACGCCGGTGAGCACCGGGTATTCGAGGTAGTCCATGTCGCCGGGGAGCTTGTCGAAGTACGGCACGAGATCGTCGGCGAAGCCGCGACCCTGGTAGAGGTGCGGGATGTCCGAGTAGCAGGCGTGGGTGTACTGGCTGCTCGCACCGAAGAACCAGGCGTTGTGGTAGCAGGGCGCCTTCTGGACCAGGCCGAGGGCGAACATGCCGATGGCCACGAGCGCCACGATCCGCACCGGGGTCCACCAGGAGGAGCCGGGCAGGGCCCGCCGTCCCAGGGGACCGCCGATCAGCTCACTGCCGGCGGCGGCGACCTCGTCCTCCCGGGTCGGTGACACCGGTTCTGCCACCGCCTTCCGCACGGGCTCGGGCTCCTGCTGGCTCGCGGGCGTCGTCTCTGCACTGGGCATGGGGCACATCCTGCCGTACCCGTCCGGGAAGCCGTACCCGTCCAGGAACACGCCAAGGGCCGCCGCACCTCGTGGGTGCGACGGCCCCTGTTTCACGTGAAACGCTCCGGGCGGGCACTGCCGCGCCGGCCGGACGGAGCCGGGCTAGCCCTCCTGGCCCGCGAACCAGCCTCCGCCGTCGCTGCTGCTGCCAGCGCCCCGGCTGTTCCCGGGCCGGGTGGTCTCCGTGCCGGTGGGCGTCGGGAAGGTGCCTCCGTCGGTACCGCCCGTGTCCGTGCCTCCGATGCCGTCGCCGCCACCGTCGGTGCCACCGTTGCCGCCGCCGACGCCGTTCTCGCCGCAGTCGTCGCCCCACCCGAAGCCGCAGGTCTCGCTCGCCGAGGGGGTCGGCGTGGGCGTCGTCTTGCTGGGAGTGGGGGTCGGCGTGGCGCTCGGGGTCCGGCTCGGAGTGGGGGTGAAGCTCGGGGTCGGCGAGGGAGCACCCGCCTGGTTCTGGACCGTGCCGATGGGGGTGGCCTTCGGGAAGCCCGGGTCGCTCTGCCCCTTGAGCGCCGCCTTCATGTAGTCGGTCCACACCTGCGTCGGGATGTCACCGCCGTGGATGGAGTCCGTGTTCGCGGTGCCGTTCATGGACAGCAGCCTGTGGTCCTTGGGGTTCTCGCGGAACATCGCCACCGAGGTCGACAGCTGCTGGGTGTAGCCGACGAACCAGGCCGACTTGTTCTCGTCGGTGGTACCGGTCTTGCCCGCCGCCGTACGGCCGAGAGCAAGGGCCTTCTTGGCGGTGCCGTTCTGGATGACGTTCTCCAGGACGTCCGTGACGTTGTTGGCGATGTTGGGGTCCATCGCCTCCTTGGGGGCGGGCTTCGGCTTGACGAAGCTGGGCGCGTCGGTGCCGTTGAGCTTGACGGCCGTCACGGAGTACGGCTCCGTCTGCTGACCCGAGGCGGCGAAGGTCGCGTAGGCGTCGGCCATGCGGATCGCGCTGGGCGTGGACGTACCGATGGCGAAGGACGGGTTGAGGTCCTGCGACATGCTCTGGGGAAGGATGCCGGCCGCCTTGGCTACATCACGGACCTTGGACATCCCCACATCGACGCCGAGCTGCACGAAGGGTGTGTTGACGGACTGCTCCATCGCCTTGTGCAGGGTGATGTAACCCCAGGGATGGTCGCTCTCGTTCTCCTGGAAGAAGTAGGAGTTGTCCTTGTTGAGGTAATACGTCCCATCCGGCCTGCGGACCTTGAGATGGTCGTCGCCGTTGTACTTGCTCAGCGGGGAGACGCCCTGCCCGCCGGACTTGTACGTGCCGTACTCCATGGCCGCGGCGAGCACGAAGGGCTTCCAGGTCGAGCCCACGGGGACGCCGGAGGTGTCGGCGTTGTTGGTGAAGTGCCCGTTCTCGTAGCCGTCACCGCCGTACAGCGCGACGATCGCGCCGTCCTTGGGCTTCACCGAGGCCGCGCCGAACTGGACGTACTTGTCCAGCTCCCGGTGTTCCGGGTCGAGCTTCTCCTTCTGCACGTCCTTCACGGCCTTGGCCAGCGCGCTGACCTTGTCCTTCTCGAAGGTCGTGTAGATCTGGTAGCCGCCCCTGTCGAACTGCGCCTCGGTGATGTCGGAGTGGGCGAGGACGTACTTCTTCGCCGTGTCGACCAGGTAGCTGACCTGGCCGTTCATGCCCCTGGTCGCCTTGCGACCGTCGGGCTTGGGGTACTGGGCGATGGCTTCCTTGTACTCGGCGTCGCTGAGGTGCTTGTCCTTGTGCATCTCGTCGAGGATCCACGCCCAGCGTTCCCGGGAGCGCTTCTCGTTGGCCTGCGGGGTCGCCGTCTTGTCGAGGTCCTGGTTGCCCGCGGGGTCGTAGTACGTCGGGCCCTTGAGCAGCGCGGCCAGGACGGCGCACTCGCTCGGCTTGAGGTCGACGGCGTTCTTGCCGTAGTAGGTCTGCGCCGCGGCCTGGATGCCGTACGCGCCCCGCCCGAAGTACGAGGTGTTCAGGTAGCCCTGGAGGATCTGGTCCTTTTTGAGCTTCGTGCCCACCTTTATGGAGATGAACATCTCTTTGAACTTGCGGGTGACGGTCTGCTCCTGGCTCAGGTACGTGTTCTTCACGTACTGCTGGGTGATCGTCGAGCCACCCTGCGTCTGGCCGCCCCGGGCCATGTTGGCCATGGCGCGCGCGATGCCCATGGGGTCGACGCCGGAGTCCTGGTAGAAGGACTTGTTCTCGGCGGAGATCACCGCGAACCGCATCGCCTCGGGGATCTGGTCGACGCTGACGTTCTGCCGGTTGACGCCGGTGCCCGTGGCCACCATCTGGGTGCCGTCGGACCAGTAGTAGACGTTGTTCTGCGATTTCGCCGCGTCGTTCTCATTGGGGATCGAGACCATCGCGTAGCCGACGCCGACCATCACCACCAGGCCGCCGACGAAGCCGACGAACAGCCCGCTGACCAGCTTCCAGGAGGGCACCCAGCGCCGCCAGCCGCCCTTGCCGGCCCGGGGATAGTCGATGAACCGCTTCTTGCCGGGTGCCGTCGTCGCGCGGCCCCTGCCGCGTCCGGGACCCGTGTTGTCGGCCCCTCTGCGCCGGCCGCCTCTCTGCGCGGCGCGGCGCGCCTCGGCCCGGCCGCCGTAGGGGCGCTCCTCGCCGCCGGCGGAGTCCGGCTCATGGGAACGGAACCCATAGGAGTCGGCAGGAGACCCGGTGGCGCCTCGCGGTGCCGCACGGCGGCCGGAGGACGAACCGGACTGACCGCGTCGGGCCGCGGCACGTCCGCCTCCCTGCGGCTGCGGCGGTTTGCGACGGTGCTCGCTCATCGAACGATTACTCCTCGGGCAGGCGCACCCGTGCGCGCCTGGAACGGCGGCTGGTTTCCGGTCCCCCCGGAGTACGGATGTGGTCGGTTCCGCATTCACCCGTACTGCACCGGGGACGAGGACGCTCCCCAGGCGTCACGCGGTTCCCGGTGGTGTCCATGCCGCACAGACTACGCAGCGCCAAAACGCACCGAGCCCCGAAGTTCACCCCAAAACAGGCAACTTGCCTCCTACGAATCGGTGATGTGATCCCGTTCACCGCCGTTCCCCTTGTCGCATGTGACGGGCCGTTCTATCGTCGTGATGTATCGAACCGATACATCAGCGCGACATAAGGCGCTGACAGGCACTGCGAGACCTGCGGGACCGCCCCGCGGGCCGGGAGGAGGCGACGATGAGCCGGCGCTCCGGCATTCTCGAGTTCGCCGTGCTCGGCCTGCTGCGGGAGTCCCCGATGCACGGCTATGAGCTGCGCAAACGGCTGAACACGTCGCTGGGTGTGTTCCGTGCGTTCAGCTACGGGACGCTCTACCCCTGCCTCAAGACGCTGGTCGCCAACGGCTGGCTGATCGAGGAGCCCGGGAACACCCAGGACGACGCCCTCGCCGCTCCCCTCGCCGGACGCCGCGCCAAGATCGTTTACCGGCTGACGGCGGAAGGCAAGGAGCACTTCGAGGAACTGCTCTCGCAGACCGGCCCCGACGCCTACGAGGACGAACACTTCGCCGCGCGGTTCGCCTTCTTCGGGCAGACCTCGCGCGATGTGCGCATGCGCGTCCTGGAGGGCCGGCGCAGCCGCCTGGAGGAGCGCCTGGAGAAGATGCGCGCCTCACTGGCGCGCACCCGGGAGCGCCTCGACGACTACACGCTTGAGCTCCAGCGCCACGGGATGGAGTCCGTGGAGCGCGAAGTGCGCTGGCTGAACGAGCTCATCGAGAGCGAGCGGGCCGGGCGGGACCTGAGGGGTTCCGCGTCCGGGGGGCCCGCTCAGCAGGACACCACCAATGGATCGACGGGCGGCCTGCCCCGTCGCGGGGAGGCCCCCCGCACGGATACGCCCGACGACACCGCCACGTGAGACCCGGTCAGGGCCTCACTCGTACACACAGGGAGCAACCGGAATGGGTTCGGTTCGCGTAGCCATCGTCGGCGTGGGCAACTGCGCCGCGTCGCTGGTGCAGGGAGTCGAGTACTACAAGGACGCCGACCCGGCGTCCAAGGTCCCCGGCCTGATGCACGTGCAGTTCGGTGACTACCACGTGCGCGACGTCGAGTTCGTCGCGGCGTTCGACGTCGACGCCAAGAAGGTCGGTCTGGACCTGGCGGACGCCATCGGCGCCTCCGAGAACAACACCATCAAGATCTGCGACGTGCCCAGCACCGGTGTCACGGTCCAGCGCGGCCACACCCTCGACGGCCTCGGCAAGTACTACCGCGCCACCATCGAGGAGTCCGCCGAGGAGCCGGTCGACGTCGTCCAGGTCCTGAAGGACAAGCAGGTCGACGTCCTGGTCTGCTACCTGCCCGTGGGCTCCGAGGACGCGGCGAAGTTCTACGCCCAGTGCGCCATCGACGCCAAGGTCGCCTTCGTCAACGCCCTCCCGGTCTTCATCGCCGGCACCAAGGAGTGGGCGGACAAGTTCACCGAGGCGGGCGTCCCGATCGTCGGTGACGACATCAAGTCCCAGGTCGGCGCGACCATCACGCACCGCGTCATGGCGAAGCTGTTCGAGGACCGCGGTGTCATCCTCGACCGCACGATGCAGCTGAACGTCGGCGGCAACATGGACTTCAAGAACATGCTCGAGCGCGAGCGCCTGGAGTCCAAGAAGATCTCCAAGACGCAGGCCGTCACCTCCCAGATCCCCGACCGGGACCTCGGCGAGAAGAACGTCCACATCGGCCCGTCCGACTACGTGGCCTGGCTGGACGACCGCAAGTGGGCGTACGTCCGCCTGGAGGGCCGTGCCTTCGGTGACGTCCCGCTGAACCTGGAGTACAAGCTGGAGGTCTGGGACTCCCCGAACTCCGCCGGTGTCATCATCGACGCCCTGCGCGCCGCGAAGATCGCCAAGGACCGCGGCATCGGCGGCCCGATCCTGTCGGCCTCCTCGTACTTCATGAAGTCCCCGCCGGTCCAGTACTTCGACGACGAGGCCCGCGCGAACGTCGAGAAGTTCATCCGCGGCGAGGTCGAGCGCTGAGGCGCTGAGGACCGCTCGCACGAAACGCTCCTGCCAGGGCAGTGAAGGTCCCCGGGTCACGTGACCCGGGGACCTTCCGCGTATGTGAGGCTGTCGCCCATGCCCGTCGTACGTGACCTGCGCCTGCTGTGGAGCCTGCGGCGTTTCCGGCACCTGCTGTACGTCCGCCTTCTGTCCCAGGGAGCCGACGGGGTCTACCAGGTGGCGCTCGCCGCGTACGTCGTCTTCTCCCCGGAGAGGCAGGCCTCGGCCGCCGCCATCGCCTCGGCCATGGCCGTCCTGCTGCTCCCCTACTCCCTGGTCGGCCCCTTCGCCGGTGTCCTGCTGGACCGCTGGCGGCGCCGGCAGGTCTTCGTGTACGGCAATCTGCTGCGGGCCCTGCTCGCGGCGGCCACCGCCGTGCTGATCACGAGCGGGGCCCCCGACTGGCTGTTCTACGTCTCCGCGCTGTGCGTCACGGCCGTCAACCGCTTCGTACTGGCCGGGCTCTCCGCGGCCCTGCCCCGGGTCGTCGACGCCGAGCGCCTGGTGCTGGCCAACTCGCTCTCCCCGACGGCCGGCACCCTGGCCGCGACCGCCGGAGGGGGCCTGGCCTTCGCGGTCCGGATGGTGGCGGCGGACTCCGACGCGGCGGTGGTCCTGTGCGGGGCCCTTCCGTATCTGAGCGCGAGTCTCGCGTCCCTGCGCCTGCCCCCCGGTCTCCTCGGCCCCGACCGGCGCCCGGCCCGTCCCCGCCTCGGCGCGGCGCTCGCCGTGACCGCGCGGGAGCTGCCGGCGGCCATCCGGCACCTGGCGGCACCCCGGCGCCGCGAGGCAGCGTGGGCGCTGGCCGCGATGACGCTGATGCGCTTCTGCTACGGGGCGCTGCTGGTCCTGCTGCTCATGCTCTGCCGTTATGCCCTGGCCGACACCCCCGAGGAAGGGCTACGGCTGCTGGGGGTGGCGCTGGCGCTGTCCGGCGCCGGGTTCTTCGCGGCGGCCGTGGTGACGCCCTGGGCGGCGGGACGGCTCGGTCCCCGCCGCTGGATCGTGGTGTGCTCCGGTGCGGCCATGGTGCTGGAGCCCGCGCTGGGGCTTCCGTTCGCCACCGGACCGCTCATGGTCGCCGCCTTCGTCCTGGGGCTGATCACCCAGGGAGCCAAGATCGCCACGGACACGATCGTCCAGGCGTGTGTGGAGGACGGCTTCCGGGGCCGTGTCTTCTCCGTGTACGACGTCCTCTTCAACGTCGCCTTCGTCGGTGCGGCGGGGGTGGCCGCGTTGATGCTTCCACCGGACGGCCGCTCGGCGCCGCTGGTGGCGCTCGTCGCCCTCGTCTACGGCGTGATCGCCGTGCTCCTGGCTCGCTTCGGGCGGCGGTGAGCCGGTAAGCCGCCCGGGGATCCGGCAGGACAGAGCGAGGGCCGATGTTTCACGTGAAACATCGGCCCTCGGTGTCACCGTCCCGGACGGGTGTTTCACGTGAAACACGTCCGAGGCCCGGCTCAGCTCTGCGCGGCCCACCACTCCTTGAGGGCCGCCACCGCGGCATCGCGATCCAGGGGGCCGTGCTCCAGGCGCAGCTCCAGCATGTGCTTGTACGCCTTGCCGACGGCGGGGCCCGGACCGACGCCGAGGATCTCCATGATCTGGTTGCCGTCGAGGTCGGGGCGGATGGCGTCCAGCTCCTCCTGCTCCTTCAGCTGGGCGATCCGCTTCTCCAGGCCGTCGTAGGCCCGGGAGAGCGCCGCCGCCTTCCGCTTGTTGCGCGTGGTGCAGTCGGAGCGGGTCAGCTTGTGCAGCCGGTCCAGCAGCGGGCCCGCGTCACGGACGTAGCGGCGGACCGCCGAGTCCGTCCATTCCCCGGTGCCGTAGCCGTGGAACCGCAGATGGAGTTCCACCAGCCGGGAGACGTCCTTCACCAGCTCGTTGGAGTACTTCAGGGCGGTCATGCGCTTCTTGGTCATCTTGGCGCCGACCACCTCGTGGTGGTGGAAGGAGACCCGGCCGTCCTTCTCGAAGCGGCGGGTGCGCGGCTTGCCGATGTCGTGCAGCAGCGCGGCCAGCCGGAGAGTGAGGTCGGGGCCGTCCTCCTCCAGCGCGATCGCCTGCTCCAGGACGATCAGCGTGTGCTCGTAGACGTCCTTGTGCCGGTGGTGCTCGTCGCTCTCCAGACGCAGCGCCGGCAGCTCGGGCAGGACGTACTCGGCGAGCCCGGTGTCGACCAGCAGCGTCAGGCCCGTGCGCGGGTGCGCGGACAGGAGGAGCTTGTTGAGCTCGTCCCGGACCCGCTCCGCCGAGACGATCTCGATCCGCCCGGCCATCTCCGTCATCGCGGTGACGACCTCGGGGGCCACCGTGAAGTCCAGCTGGGCGGCGAACCGGGCGGCCCGCATCATGCGCAGGGGGTCGTCCGAGAAGGACTCCTCGGGCGTGCCCGGGGTCCTCAGCACTCGGGCCGCGAGATCCTCCAGGCCGCCGTGCGGATCGATGAAGGTCTTCTCCGGCAGCGCCACGGCCATCGCGTTGACCGTGAAGTCGCGGCGGACCAGGTCCTCCTCGATGGAGTCGCCGTACGACACCTCCGGCTTGCGCGAGGTGCGGTCGTACGCCTCCGACCGGTAGGTGGTGATCTCGATCTGGTAGCCGCCCTTGTGCGCGCCGACCGTGCCGAAGGCGATTCCCACCTCCCAGACGGCGTCCGCCCATGGCCGGACGATCTTCAGTACGTCCTCGGGGCGGGCGTCGGTGGTGAAGTCCAGGTCGTTGCCGAGCCGGCCGAGCAGCGCGTCACGGACCGATCCGCCGACCAGGGCGAGCGAGAACCCGGCCTCCTGGAAACGGCGGGCGAGATCGTCGGCGACGGGGGCCACCCGCAGCAGCTCGGCGACCGCGCGCTGCTGCGCCTGGCTCAGGGCAGAGGGAGTGTCTTCGTTGGGGTTCGGCACAACAGAAGAGGGTACGTGCCCCGCGCGCCCGGAGGCGGCCCGGCCGGAGACGGTCATCGGCGTGCGCCCGCACCGGAGCACCCCGTCGGGGCAGGCGGGACAGCTCCCGGCATACCCACCGCAAGCACAGCTCTCGCGGCGTACGGCCGCTCTCCCCCCGATACTGGATATAGAGGACGTGCCACGGCTGTTCGCCGATCTTGTGAAGGAGACCGCGGCACTTCCCTTCAGCGCGCATCGTTACCATGCGTGGACGCACATTCCGACGACCACTGACGACGACGAGGGACGGGCGAGCGCGTGGCCGAGGCGGCTGACTTCCAGGGGACCAGTGCCTCACCTGCCCGCCGGTGGCTGCGGCGCGCCGGAGCCCTGCTCACCGGGGCGCCACTGCTGGCCGGTCTGCTCCAGCTGCCCGCCGCCGCGCCCGCGCAGGCCGCCTCCTCCGACGCGGTGTCCGTCTCCCTGGACTCCCTCACCCCCAGTGCCCCCACGGACGGCGACACGCTGACCGTGTCCGGCACGGTGACCAACAACGGCAAGCAGGCCGTCACCGACGCCCATGTGGGCCTTCGGGTCGGTCCCCAGCTGACCACCCGCTCGGACATCGACTCCGTCGCCCGGCACTCCGACGATCCGCAGGGCAGCACCGGCTCCGAGGTCGGCGACAAGTACGAGGAGAAGTTCGACAAGCTCGCCCCGGGCGTCGCCCAGCACTTCAGCATCTCCGTCCCCGTCGACAAGCTCGGCCTCGACGACGACGGGGTCTACGAGTTCGGGGTGGCCCTCTCCGGCGAGACCTCCGCCCGGCCCTGGCCCCGGGTGCTCGGCATCCAGCGGACCTTCCTGCCGTGGCAGCCGTCGGACGCCGGCACCAAGACCAGGACGACGTTCCTGTGGCCGCTGCTGTCCACGGTCCACATGACGGCCAAGACCGGCGCGGGCGACCTCCAGACACCGGAGTTCCTGAACGACGACCTGGCGAAGGAGCTGGCGCCCGGCGGCCGGCTCGCCCAGATGGTGGACCTGGGCAAGGATCTCGACGTCACCTGGGTGATCGACCCGGACCTGCTGGCCTCGGTCGACGCGATGGCCGTGGGCAACTACCGGCTTCAGGCCGCCGACGGCACCAGCACGCCCGGCCCGCGCGAGCATCAGGCGGTCGCCAAGCAGTGGCTGGCCGCCCTGCAGAAGGCGGTGGCCGGCAAGGAGGTCGTCGCCCTGCCCTTCGCCGACCCCGACCTGGCCTCTCTCGCGCACAACGGCACCAGCGTCACCGGCTCGCTCAGCCACCTCAAGGACGCCACCGACGTCGCGGCGACCACCGTCAAGACCGTGCTCCACGTCACCCCGAGCACCGACTTCGCCTGGCCGGTCGACGGCGCCGTGGACCGCTCGATCATGAAGGTCGCGACCTCCGCCGGGGCCGACCGGGTGATCGCCCGCAGCGACAGCCTCCAGGAGACCGCCGGGCTGCCGTACACGCCGTCCGCCGCCCGCCCGGTCGGCGGGGGCACCACGGCCGTGGTCGCCGACAGCCGGCTGTCCACGGCGTTCGAGGGCGATCTGACGAAGGCGGGCGCGGCCACCCTGGCCGTGCAGCGGTTCCTGGCCCAGAGCCTGGAAGTGAACTCGCAGACCGACAAGCAGCGCAGCATTCTCGTCGCTCCGCAGCGCATGCCCACGGCGAGCCAGGCCCAGGCGATGGCGGCAGCCGTGACGGCGCTCCAGGGCGGCACCTGGTCCCAGCCCCAGAACCTCACCGCGACCGCCAAGGACAAGCCCGACCCGGCCGCCACCACCCGCATCCCCCCGGCCTCCGCCTACCCCTCCTCGCTGCGCCGGCAGGACCTGCCGCGCACGGCCTTCGAGCAGATCGCCCGGACCCAGGGCAAGCTCGACAACTTCCGCGTGATCCTCAGCGACCAGTCCCGCGTCGTCACCCCGTTCGGCCGGGCCATAAACCGGGACATGTCCACGTCCTGGCGGGGCCACCGCGACGCGGCGGACGGGTACCGGGACGGCGTGGAGGCATGGCTCGACGAGCTGGCCGACCAGGTCAAGCTGATCGACAAGTCCGAGACCAAGCTCTCGGGCCGCAGCGCCACCATCCCGGTCACGGTCCAGAACAACCTGGTCCAGCCCGTCGGCCACCTGGTGCTGCGCCTGGAGTCGACGATGCCGACCCGCCTGGAGATCGGCGGCAAGGCCTACGACGAACAGCCCGTGGAGATCTCCGGCGGGCACAGCCAGTCGGTGAAGTTCACCACCTCGGCCAACGCCAACGGCCGCGTCGCGGTCACCGCCCAGCTGTACACCGAGGACGGCCGCAAGTACGGCGAACCCGTCACCTTCGACGTGAAGGTCACGGAGGTCACCCCCACCGTGATGCTGGTCATCGGCGGCGGCGTCCTGCTCCTCGTCCTCGCCGGCTTCCGGATGTACACCCAGCGCAAGCGCGCCGCCGCCCGGCAGCCCGAGGACGACGGCCCCGGCACGGCGGCGGAGGGCCCGGACGAGCCCGGGAACCCCGGGGCACCCGAGGGCCGTCTCCCCCAGGAGTCCGATTCCGGCTCCGGGGCAGACGACCCGGAGCAGCCGAGTGACCCTGCGCCGGACACCGCACCGGAAAACGCCGACCCGTCCGGGACGGGTGAGAGAGTGGACCGTTGAGCGATGTCGTGGCCGGTGGGCCCGGGACGATGAGGTGGGGTAAGCATGAACGCGCCGTACGACGGTGACCGCGGCCAGGGCGCGGCCGGCTCGGGCTACCCCGAGCCGCCGCCCGAGCCCGGCCAGGTGCCGCCGCAGCCCGCTGCGGACATGTATCTCCAGGACGCCTACGAGCAGGACCCCTACCGGGCGCACGACCTGGCCGCGCAGGACCCGGTCGCCGAGGTGCTCTACGACCGTGCCGCGCACCCGCCGCCGGTCCCGGGCTCGTACGAAGCGCAGCAGCCGCTGTACGCACCGCCCGCCCAGTCGCCCTACGCGCCCGACCCCCGCGTGTGGGCGCAGCCGCCCGCGCCCGAGCCGGGCGCCGCCGCCACCCAGTACCTGCCGTACGGCGAGGATCCGCGCACGACCCAGTTCGTGGGCGTGGACGATCTGGTCACGCACTCCGGCGAGGAGTACCACGAGCCGGACGCCTTCGCGCATCTCTTCAAGGACCAGCAGCACGGCGGCGGGCACGCGCCGATGGATCCCCCGGCCGCCCCCGGCCAGTACCCGCAGCAGTACGGGCAGAGCCCGCAGCAGGGCCACGCGTACGCCGGTGGCTACCCGGCCGGACCCGCGGTGCCCGGTTATCCGGCGCAGCCCGGGGACCCCGCGGCGGCCGTCGCCGCGGACTCCGGCTCCGTCCAGCCGGAGGTCCCCGCGTCCGGTGACACCCCCGCCGGTGCCGTGGCCCCGGTGGCACCGGTGGCTCCCGCGAAGAAGGGCGGGAAGGCCGCCGGGCTGCTGAAGTCCAGCGCCGTCATGGCGGCGGGCACGATGGTCTCCCGCCTGACCGGCTTCATCCGCTCCGCGCTGATCGCCGCCGCGCTCGGCCTCGGCTTCCTCGCCGACTCCTTCCAGGTGGCCTACCAGCTGCCGACCATGATCTACATCCTCACCGTCGGCGGCGGCCTGAACTCCGTGTTCGTGCCCCAGCTCGTGCGCTCCATGAAGGAGGACGAGGACGGCGGCGAGGCGTTCGCCAACCGGCTGCTGACCCTGGTGATGGTCGCGCTGGCCGCGCTCACCGGGCTCGCGATGTTCGCCGCGCCGCTGCTGGTGCGGCTGCTGGCCAACCCCGTGGCCAGCGATCCCGCGGCCAACGAGGTCGCGGTCACCTTCACCCGCTACTTCCTGCCCTCCATCTTCTTCATGGGCATCCACGTGGTGATGGGGCAGATCCTCAACGCGCGCGGGAAGTTCGGCGCGATGATGTGGACCCCGGTCCTGAACAACATCGTCATCATCGTGACGCTCGGCATGTTCATCTGGGTCTACGGCACCGCCGCCAACTCCCACATGGACGTCACCAGCATCCCGCCGGAGGGCCAGCGGCTGCTCGGCGTCGGTGTGCTGCTCGGCCTGGTCGTCCAGGCCCTGGCGATGATCCCCTACCTGCGCGAGACCGGCTTCCGGATCCGGCCGCGCTTCGACTGGAAGGGCCACGGCCTGGGCAAGGCCGCCATGCTCGCCAAGTGGACGGTCCTGTTCGTCCTCGCCAACCAGGCGGGCGCCATGGTGGTGACCCAGCTGTCGACCGCCGCCGGCTCGGACTCCGGCGTCAAGGGCACCGGCTTCGCCGCCTACGCCAACGCCCAGCTGATCTGGGGCCTGCCGCAGGCCATCATCACCGTGTCCCTGATGGCCGCGCTGCTGCCGCGGATCTCGCGCTCGGCCTCCGAGAACGACACGGGTGCCGTCCGCGACGACATCTCCCAGGGCCTGCGCACCACGGCCGTCGCCATCGTGCCCATCGCGTTCGGGTTCGTCGCGCTCGGCGTCCCGATGTGCACCCTGATCTTCGGCTCCGCCGGTACGGGCGCCGCCACCAACATGGGCTACATGCTGATGGCCTTCGGCCTCGGCCTGATCCCCTACTCCGTGCAGTACGTCGTCCTGCGTGCCTTCTACGCCTACGAGGACACCCGCACCCCCTTCTACAACACGGTCATCGTGGCCGCCGTCAACGCCGGCGCCTCGGCCCTGTGCTACTTCGTGCTGCCGGCGCGCTGGGCGGTCGCGGGCATGGCCGCCGCCTACGGCCTCTCCTACGCCATCGGAGTGGGCATCGCCTGGCGCCGACTGCGCAAGCGGCTGGGCGGCGACCTCGACGGGTCCCGGGTGGTGCGGACGTACGCGCGCCTGGGCATCGCCTCGGTGCCGGCCGCCCTGCTCAGCGGCGCGGCCTGCTACGGCGTCGGGCACACCCTGGGCCTGGGCGTCGTCGGCTCCTTCGCCGCACTGATCGCCGGTGGTGCCGTCCTGTTCGGCGTCTTCTTCGTCGCCGCCCGGCGGATGCGCATCGAGGAACTCAACTCGCTCGTCGGAATGGTGCGGGGACGTCTGGGGCGCTGAGGCGAGGGTAGGCGCACAACCATCGTCCGCCGCCGTGTGTCGTGCATAGCGGCGGACTGTGGGCACAATTGGTTTCGGCGTCGGACAGCGTGCAACGGATGGGGAGGCAGGGACGACGGTGGCGGAACGGAGCACGGCTGCCGTCGACGTGGCAGACAACAGCGGTGAGCAGCCGCTGACCGCCAAGGCGGACCAGGCCACGGCCGACGGGGTGGCCAAGAACCCGGAGCGGGACACGGACAGCGACGAGGCGCAGGGGAGCGGCGGCACCGAGGGTCCCGGACGGAAGGCCTCCGCACCGGAGTTGCACAGCGGTCACAAGCTCGCCAGGCGCTACCGGCTGGAGGAGTGTGTCACCCGTCTGGACGGGTTCAGCAGCTGGCGCGCGGTCGACGAGAAGCTCCGCCGGGCCGTCGGCGTCCACGTCCTCCCCGCTGACCACTCCCGGGCCCGCTCCGTCCTCGCCGCCGCCCGTTCCTCCGCGCTCCTCGGCGACCCCCGTTTCGTCCAGGTCCTCGACGCCGTCGAGGAGAACGACGTCGTCTACGTCGTCCACGAGTGGCTGCCCGACGCCATCGAGCTGTCCACCCTCCTCGCCGGCGGCCCGCTGGAGCCGCACGACGCCTACCAGATGGTCAGTCAGGTCGCGGCGGCCATGGCCGCGGCGCACCGGGAGGGCCTCGCCCACCTGCGGCTGAACCCGAACGCCGTCCTGCGCACCTCCACCGGCCAGTGGCGCATCCGCGGCCTCGCCGTGAACGCGGCGCTGCGCGGCATCAGCTCCACCACCCCGCAGCGTGCCGACACCGAGGCGATCGGAGCCCTGCTGTACGCCGCGCTGACCCAGCGCTGGCCGTACGAGAACGACGCCTACGGCCTGGCCGGCCTGCCCAAGGACATCGGTCTCATCCCCCCGGACCAGGTGCGGGCCGGTGTGCACCGCGGGCTGTCCGAGCTGACCATGCGCGCCTTGGTCAACGACGGGGCCACGGCGTCCCGGCACGAGGCACCGTGCACCACGCCGGAGGAGCTGGTGAAGGCGATCGGCGAGATGCCGCGCATCCGCCCGCCCGAGCCGGCGTTCACGGCGCCTCCGGACTACCAGCGCACGACCTACCAGCAGGGCAGCTATGGTCGCCCGGCGCCGCACGCCGGTGCCACCCAGCCCATCGTGCCCCCGCCGCCCCCCTTGCAGAGCCGCACCGGCAAGGCCCTGAAGTGGGCGGTGTCGGCCCTGCTCATCGCCGCGCTGGGCCTGGGCAGCTGGCAGCTGGCGGACGCCCTGATGGACCACGGCGACAAGTCGGACGACACCAACAAGAGCCAGACCACGGACGGCGGCGGCAAGAACGCCGTGAAGCCGAAGCCGGTGCCGATAAAGATCCAGAACGGCCAGGAGTTCGTCGCCAAGGGCGAGCTCCAAAGCCCCGGGAACGTCCCCAACACCTACGACGGTGACGCGTCGACGTACTGGAAGACCAAGAGCTTCAACGAGGGCCCGCCGATCGCGCCGTTCAAGCCCGGTGTCGGCATCGTGTACGACCTCGGCTCGGCCAAGAAGCTCAGCACGGCCACCCTCGATCTGCGCTACGGCGGCGACCACACCACGGTCGAGCTGTACGCCGCTGACTCGCTGTCGCCGGCCTCCCTGGACTCCATGACGAAGATCGGCGAGGGCACGACCACGGGCACCACCGCCACGGTGAAGGTGACCAAGCAGCTCAAGACGCAGTACGTCCTCGTCTGGCTGACGGCTGTGCCGAATTCGGGCTACGACTCCACCCTGTACTCCCGTGCGGGTTACAAGCAGGCCATCGGCGAAGTGAAGTTCACGGGCTGACGTCTCACCCGGACCGGAGGGGGCAGATGGCGGAGGGCGCCGGATACGACGGAGTGGGCGACCGGGACCTGCTCGCCCGCCACGTGGACGGCGACCCGGAGGCCTTCGGCGAGATCGTGCGACGGCACCGGGACCGGCTCTGGGCCGTGGCCCTGCGGACGCTGGGGGACCGTGAGGAAGCGGCGGACGCCGTGCAGGACGCCCTGGTGTCGGCCTACCGGGCCGCCCATACCTTCCGGGGCCAGTCGGCCGTCACGACCTGGCTGCACCGGATCACGGTGAACGCCTGCCTGGACCGGGCGCGGAAGGCCGCCTCCCGCAAGACGGCTCCGGTGGATGACACCGAGCGGCTGGAGCAGCTGCTGGAGCCGCACGAGTCCGCCTCGGCGCCGGCCGAGCGGAAGGACGTGCACCGTCAGCTCCTCGAAGCGCTCGGCACCCTTCCGCCGGAACAGCGCGCCGCTCTGGTCCTGGTGGACATGCAGGGTTACCCCGTGGCCGAGGCCGCGCGGATCCTGGATGTACCGACGGGGACGGTGAAGAGCCGGTGCGCCCGGGGCCGGGCCAGGCTGCTGCCCCTGCTCACGCATCTACGGCCCGAGCGAGCCGGAGGCCCACCGCCGGGCAGCACCGGGGACGCGAAGGAAAACGACCCGGGACGGAACCGGCGGCAAGGGCCATCCGTCCCACCGGCGACGGGGTCACCGAGCGGACATTTCGAGGACGCGGGACCGACCGATTCAGCGGTAGTGAAGGGCGGAGGTGGGCGAGCGTGACGTCGACGACGGACACGGCCGGGCACCCGGACGTCGCGGAGATCTCCGACCTCACCGAGGGCCTGCTCGCACCGGACCGGGACAGGGATGTGCGGCGCCACCTGGGCCTGTGCGCCTCATGTGCGGACGTGTGTGCCTCGCTGGAAGAGATCCGGGGCCTGCTCGGTTCCCTCCCGGAGCCGGAGCGCATGCCGGACGACATCGCCGTACGCCTCGACGCCGCCCTTGCCGCCGAGGCCGCACGGAGCGCCGGTGCCGGGGACGCGCGCAGTGCCGGTGACGAGGACGCCACGGGTCATGTTTCACGTGAAACATCGCTCGCCGCGGATCACCGTGCCGACCGTCCAGCCGATCAACCCGTCGACCGTCCCGCAGGGCGCCCCCGTGCGGCGACCGGGCCGGGGCGGAAGAGTACCGAGCGCGGCCGGCGACGCGGCAGGATCGCCCTGGGCGCCGTTCTCACGGCTGCGGTCCTGGGCGCCGGAAGCCTGCTCGTGACGTCCCTGTCCGGCACCTCCGACCACTCGTCGGCCCATGGGACACCGACCGCCTCGGCCGGGACCTTCTCCGGCGACAGCGTGGAGAGCCAGGTCCATTCCCTTCTCGCTGCCGAGAAGACGCTGCCGCACGGTGGTGACAGGTCCCAGGAGCGCCCGGACGACGGTCCGAGGTCGTTCGGGTCCACCGAGGGGCCGCACACCCTGATCCAGACCGCCGTCCCGGTCCCCGACTGTGTCCGGCAGGCACTCCGGCAGAGCGCCGACGTGCTCGCGGCGAAGACCGGAACGTACGCGGGCAGGTCCGCCTACCTCGTCGTGGTGGCCGACGCCCGTGACAGCGCGCGGGTCACGGCCTATGTGGTCGACGCGGCCTGCGTACAGCACCAGCCCCCGTCGGCCGGCAAGGTCCTGCTGAAGCAGTCCCTCGCGCGTCCGTAGGCCGCCGGACCACTCCTTCGGGCGCCCCGGGGCAGGCGTGTGCCCGGACACACCGGGAATGCACGCCCCGTAGGATCCGTTGGGTGGGGTGAGAGTCCCGAAAGGGGCTCCCACCGGTCGACTGACGCAGACCAGAGACGAGGAATCAAGCCGTGAGCGATGTCCGTAACGTGATCATCATCGGCTCCGGGCCCGCAGGCTACACGGCGGCGCTGTACACCGCCCGTGCATCGCTGAAGCCCCTGGTGTTCGAAGGCGCCGTCACCGCGGGCGGTGCGCTGATGAACACCACCGAGGTCGAGAACTTCCCGGGCTTCCGCGACGGCATCATGGGGCCGGACCTCATGGACAACATGCGCGCCCAGGCCGAACGCTTCGGTGCCGAACTCGTCCCGGACGACATCGTCTCCGTCGATCTGACCGGTGAGATCAAGACCGTCACCGACACCGCGGGTACCGTCCACCGGGCGAAGGCCGTCATCGTCACGACCGGCTCCCAGCACCGCAAGCTGGGCCTGCCGAACGAGGACATGCTCTCGGGCCGTGGGGTCTCCTGGTGCGCCACCTGTGACGGGTTCTTCTTCAAGGAGCACGACATCGCCGTGATCGGTGGCGGCGACACCGCGATGGAGGAGGCCACCTTCCTCTCGCGGTTCGCCAAGTCGGTCACGATCGTCCACCGCCGGGACACCCTGCGCGCCTCCAAGGCGATGCAGGAGCGTGCCTTCGGCGACCCGAAGATCAAGTTCGTCTGGGACAGCGAGGTCGCCGAGATCCAGGGCGACCAGAAGCTCTCGGGTCTGAAGCTGCGCAACGTCAAGACCGGCGAGCTGTCCGAGCTGCCTGTGACGGGCCTGTTCATCGCCATCGGTCACGACCCGCGCACCGAGCTGTTCAAGGGCCAGCTGGACCTGGACGAGGAGGGCTACCTGAAGGTCGCCTCGCCGTCCACCCGTACCAACGTGACCGGTGTGTTCGCCGCCGGTGACGTGGTCGACCACACCTACCGCCAGGCGATCACCGCGGCCGGTACCGGCTGCGCCGCCGCTCTGGACGCCGAGCGGTACCTCGCCGCCCTCGCGGACGAGGACCAGGCGGAGCCCGAGAAGACGACTGTCTGACCTTCCCCTTCCCCCGCCCCACCGCGTAACCGAGGTAAGGAGCCCACTGTGGCCGGCAACGTGAAGACTGTGACCGACGCGAACTTCGAGGAGGAGGTCCTCAAGAGCGACAAGCCCGTTCTGGTGGACTTCTGGGCCGAGTGGTGCGGTCCGTGCCGCATGATCGCCCCGTCCCTGGAGGCGATCGCGGCCGAGCACGGTGACAAGATCCAGATCGTCAAGCTCAACATCGACGAGAACCCGGGCACGGCCGCCAAGTACGGCGTCATGTCCATCCCCACCCTGAACGTGTACCAGGGCGGCGATGTCGCCAAGACGATCGTGGGCGCCAAGCCGAAGGCGGCGCTCCTGCGCGACCTGGACGAGTTCATCGCGGAGTGACGTTTCACGTGAAACACGATGGGGCCGACCCGCTGGGGTCGGCCCCATCGCTATGGCGGCCTCGCTCTAGAGCGGCCTCAGCGCGGGTTCCTTCTGAACAGCTCCCAGGAGCCGGTCCAGTGCCATCTCCACGTCTTCCTTCCAGGAGAGCGTGGACCGCAGCTCCAGCCGCAGCCGCGGATGGCTGGGGTGCTGCCGGACCGTCTTGAAGCCCACGGCCAGCAGATGGTCGGCGGGCAGCAGACAGGCGGGCTGCTCCCAGCGGGCGTCCCCAAACGCCTCGACCGCCCTGAAGCCCCGGCGCAGCAGATCCTTGGCGACCGCCTGCACCAGCACCCGGCCCAGACCCTGCCCCTGATAGCCGGGCAGCACGAACCCGGTGATCAGCTGCACGGCGTCCGGCGCCACCGGGCTCGTGGGGAAGGCCGTCGAACGCGGGACGTAGGCCGGCGGGGCGTAGAGCACGAAACCCGCCGGGACGTCGTCGACGTACACCACCCGGCCGCACGATCCCCAGTCCAGCAGGACGGCGGAGATCCAGGCTTCCTTCTCCAGCGCGGTGGTGCCCGCCGCCACCGCCGCCTCCCCGCTGACCGGGTCCAGCTCCCAGAAGACGCAGGAGCGACAGCGATGGGGAAGATCCTGAAGATTGTCCAGCGTGAGCGGCACGAGCCGACGCCCCATGAAGGCTGATCCTCGCTTCCTTCGCCCGCCGCATCGCGAGCGGCTGTCAGCTGCTGACCGGTGGATATGCCCTAACTGATCGCATCGTATCCACGATCCGATTCACTAGATACCGTGCCAAAGCAAAGAGCGGGCCGTGTTCCGGTACACACCGGACACAGCCCGCTCCACGGTCCCCGAAGGACATCAAGGCTGGGGAATCAGCCCTGCGTCTCGTCGCCGTCGCCGTCCTGAAGGCTCTTCTGAAGGGCCAGCTTCTCGCCCGGGGCGAACGTGCTGAGGATCCTTTCGAGGTCCTCGGCGGAGGCGAACTCGACGGTGATCTTGCCCTTCTTCTGCCCCAGCTCGACCTTCACCCGGGTCTCGAACCGGTCCGAGAGCCGGGTGGCCAGCTCGCTCAGCGCCGGGGAAGGCACGGAACCCGCCCGGGGCCCCCGGGAGCGCGAGGCCTTCTGGGACCGTGAGCCCATCAGGGTCACGATCTCTTCCACCGACCGCACCGACAGGCCCTCGGCGACGATCCGATGGGCCAGCCGGTCCTGTTCCTCGGAGTCCTCCACGGCCAGCAGCGCCCGGGCATGGCCGGCCGAGAGCACCCCGGCGGCCACCCGCTTCTGCACGGTCGGCGACAGCTTCAGCAGACGCAGCGTGTTGGAGACCTGCGGGCGGGAGCGCCCGATCCGGTCGGCCAGCTGGTCGTGGGTGCAGTTGAAGTCCTTCAGCAGCTGGTCGTAGGCAGCGGCCTCTTCGATCGGGTTCAGCTGCGCGCGGTGGAGGTTCTCCAGCAGCGCGTCCAAGAGGAGCTTCTCGTCCTCCGTGGCCCGCACGATGGCCGGGATGGCCTCCAGGCCGGCCTCACGGCACGCGCGCCAGCGGCGCTCGCCCATGATCAGCTCATACCGGCCGGGGCCCAGCTGCCGCACCACGACGGGCTGCAGCAGGCCGACCTCCTTGATGGAGGTGACCAGCTCCTGAAGCGCGTCCTCGTCGAAGATCTCGCGCGGCTGGCGGGGGTTCGGGGTGATGGCGTCCAGGGGGATCTCGGCGAAGTGGGCGCCCAACGGGGGTGCCGGCGCCTCGACGGCGGGGCTCGCCGGCACCGCGTCGATGTCCTGTGCGGCGGGCGGCAGCGTGGCCATCTTGGCCGCGGCCACTCCGCGGTCGCCGGACAGCACCGGGACGGCCGCGGGGGAGGTGGAGCCTCCACCCCCCAGCGCCGCGGAGGCCGGCGTCCTCTCGGTCGGGGCAGCGGGGATCAGTGCGCCGAGACCACGGCCCAGCCCCCTCCGTCGCTCACTCACTGGATCCCCTCCACCATGCTCTGGTCTTTCTGGGCGCCGATGTGGGCCTGGCTCGCGTCATAGCTGATGCCGACGCCCCTCAGCGCGATTTCGCGGGCCGCCTCAAGATAGGAGAGGGCGCCGCTCGATCCTGGATCGTAGGTCAACACCGTCTGCCCGTAACTCGGCGCCTCGGAGATACGGACCGAGCGGGGAATGCTCGTCCGCAGCACCTCGTCACCGAAGTGGCTGCGCACCTCTTCCGCGACCTGGGAGGCGAGACGCGTCCGGCCGTCGTACATGGTGAGCAGGATGGTCGACACATGCAGGGCGGGGTTGAGGTGCCCCCGCACCAGGTCGACGTTGCGCAGGAGCTGACCGAGGCCCTCCAGCGCGTAGTACTCGCACTGGATCGGGATCAGCACCTCGGCGCCCGCGACGAGCGCGTTGACCGTCAACAGGCCCAGCGAGGGCGGGCAGTCGATGAGGATGTAGTCCAACGGCTGCTCGTACGCCTGGATGGCCCGTTGCAGCCGGCTCTCCCGGGCCACCAGGGACACCAGCTCGATCTCCGCACCGGCGAGATCGATGGTGGCCGGGGCGCAGAAGAGGCCCTCGACGTCGATGACGGGCTGGACCACCTCGGCGAGGGGCTTGCTCTCCACCAACACGTCGTAGATGGAGGGAACTTCGGCGTGGTGGTCGATCCCGAGGGCGGTGGACGCGTTGCCCTGCGGGTCGAGGTCGATCACCAGGACCCGGCCACCGTGCAGGGCCAGCGAGGCGGCAAGGTTGACGGTCGTCGTCGTCTTGCCCACGCCGCCCTTCTGGTTGGCGACCACGATGACTCGGGTCTGCTCCGGTCGCGGCAGGCCTGCGCCGGCGCGGCCGAGAGCCTCCACCGCCAGTTGGGCCGCTCGACCGATGGGAGTGTCGTCCATCGGGGGCGGTGTTTCACGTGAAACATCCGCTCCCATCGACTCGGTACGGGGACCGGGGACCGGATCGGTCATCGGTCCCGCGATGTTGGCGTCGGACCGCAAGGATTCACTCTCCTCGACTTCAGGCTCGCGATGAACAGAGCCTCCCATGTCTTCGGGGTCGTGAACCAGTGAGGCCTGACCATCTGTGGAGAAATCCACCTCTGTGGACAACTCCGTGCCCCTGAAGAGGGACGAAGCCTCCGGGGAGCGGGGCGTGATCTCCGGGGCACGGGGCGAGGGCTCCGGAGGGCGGGGCGAAGCTCCCAGGGAGCGGGTCGGGACCTCCGGGGAAGCGGGATCCTCTCCGAGTGCGCCGAGGGGCTTCCGGTCGCGCGGTTCGGCCGCAGCGCGGCCACGACTGATGATGCCGTGCAGCAGTGAGCGACGTTTCACGTGAAACACGATGCACAGCCGCTGCGACCCGGCCTTTGCGACACTCCGGCTCGCCCGGGTTCGGCAGCTTGTGTGGAGTACGTCCCGTCGTCAGGACGGGTCAGCGTCGGCCGGCCCCTCCGGCCCGCCGACGCCCCCTCGTCCTCCGGCTCAGCGGCGTCGGCGGGCCCGACCCGTGCGGGCGGCCTTGGCCCGCTTGGCGGCGAAGCGCACACCGCCCGGGCTCTCACCGACCTCGACCCGTACCACGGTGGACAGCGGGTCCACCACGCCCTCACCCACATGCAGGATGGACGTCTCCACCGCCCCGAGCTTGCTCAGCGCGGTGGCCGCCGCCTTCAGCTCCTCCTCGGCGGTGTCCCCCTTGAGCGCCAGCATCTCGCCGTACGGGCGCAGCAGCGGAATGCCCCAGGTGGCCAGGCGGTCCAGCGGGGCCACGGCCCGTGCCGTCACCACATGGACCGGCGGCAGCTTGCCCATGACCTCCTCGGCCCGGCCGCGCACCACGGTGACATGGTCCAGGCCGAGCAGCTCGACGACCTCGGTGAGGAAGTTGGTGCGCCGCAGCAGGGGTTCCAGCAGGGTGATGTTGAGATCGTCGCGGACCAGGGCCAGCGGGATGCCCGGCAGCCCCGCGCCGGAGCCGACGTCGCAGACCGTCACCCCCTCCGGAACGGCCTCGGAGAGCACCGCGCAGTTCAGCAGGTGCCGCTCCCACAGGCGGGGCACTTCCCGCGGGCCGATCAGGCCGCGCTGCACGCCTGCCTCGGCGAGCAGCTCCGCATAGCGGACCGCATCGGCGAAGCGCTCACCAAATACTTCCCGCGCCTGCTCGGGCGCGGGGGGAAGCTCCGCTGCCTCCGTCACGGGGACCGTCCTTCCGTACAGCGCCGGCGCTTCGCGCACCGGCCACCAGAACTACCAGGCTGACAAAGTTCGGCCCCGCCTGCGCAACAGACGGGGCCGGTGGAACGGGGGCCGATCAGGCGGGCAGCACGACGACGAAGCGCTGCGGCTCCTCGCCCTCGGACTCGCTGCGCAGCCCGGCGGCCTTGACCGCGTCGTGCACGACCTTGCGCTCGAACGGGGTCATCGGCTTGAGCTTCACGGGCTCGCCGGTGTTCTTCGCCTCGGCGGCGGCCTTGGCGCCCAGCTCGGACAGCTCGGCGCGCTTCTTGGCGCGGTAGCCCGCGATGTCCAGCATCAGCCGGCTGCGGTCACCGGTTTCCCGGTGCACGGCCAGCCGCGTCAGCTCCTGCAGGGCCTCCAGCACCTCGCCGTCCCGGCCGACCAGCTTCTGCAGGTCACGGCTGCCGGTGTCGCTGATGATCGACACGGAGGCGCGGTCGGCCTCGACGTCCATGTCGATGTCGCCGTCGAGGTCGGCGATGTCCAGCAGACCCTCCAGGTAGTCCGCCGCGATCTCACCCTCCTGCTCCAGGCGGGTGAGGGTGTCTGCACCCTCGGCAGCGGCGGAGGTGGTGCCTTCCGTCACGGGATGGGCTCCTTCTTACTTCTTGGACGGGGACTTGGGCCGCTGCGGGCCACCCTTGCGCTGGCCGGACTGGGCCTTGCTGCGGGTGCCGGAGCCGGGCTTCTGGGGCTGCTTGGCAGCCGCGGGCTTGGCGTCCTGCGGCGCGTCGGACTTCTCCAGCGACAGGGAGTCGCCCGTCTTGGTCCCGCCGGACTGGCGCTGGGACTTGCTCTGGCGCTTGGGCTGCTGACGCCGGGTGGCGGTGGCCGTGGCGGTACCGACGGCGGCGCCGTCCTCGGACTCCGCCGCGGCCTGGGCCACGCTCTTCGACACGGTGCCGTCGGTCTGGGCGGCGAGACCGGCCTTGCTGAGCGCGTTGACGAACTTGCGCTCGTACTCGTTGCGGTCGCGGCCCTTGGCGACGATCGCCTTCACGATGGCCTTCTCGCTGCGCCGGCGGATCTTGCCGTGCTGCGTGACGTGCTTGGTCAGGCGCTCCAGGTAGGCGGCCTGGGCCTTGGAACCCGGGGTCGGGTTGTTGTGGATGACGTACATCTGCTGGCCCATGGTCCACACGTTGGTGGTCAGCCAGTAGATGAGGACACCGACCGGGAAGTTCACACCGAGGACGGCGAACATGACCGGGAAGATGTACATCAGCATCTTCTGCTGCTGCATGAACGGCGTCTTCACGGTGGTGTCGACGTTCTTCGTCATCAGCTGGCGCTGCGTGTAGAACTGCGACGCCGACATCAGCACGATCATGATCGCGGTCACGACGCGGACGTCGGTCAGCGAGGCGTGCAGGGCGCTGACCTGGCTCTCGCTGCTGAAGAACTTGGCGGCCAGCGGGGCGCCGAAGATGTGCGCGTTCCGGGCGCTCTCGAGCAGATCGGCGTCGATGACGCCGATCTTCTTGCCCGACGCGATGCCAGCGAGCACGTGGTACAGGGCGAAGAAGAACGGGGACTGCGCCAGGATGGGAAGGCACGAGGAGAGCGGGTTGGTGCCCGACTCCTTGTACAGCTTCATCATCTCTTCGGACTGACGCTGCCGGTCGTTCTTGTAGCGCTCCTGGATCTTCTTCATCTCCGGCTGGAGCGTCTGCATCGCGCGGGTCGCCTTGATCTGCTTCACGAAGAGCGGGATCAGGCAGATGCGGATCAGGATCACCAGGGACACGATGGACAGGCCCCAGGCCCACCCGGTGTCAGGTCCGAAGATCGCCCCGTACACCTTGTGGAACTGGACGATGACCCAGGAGACGGGCCAGGTGATGAAACTGAAAAGGCTGGCAATCGTGTCCACTAATCATGCTCCTTGGGCATGGGACGAGGTCTCTGCGGCCGGGCTCGAAGGAGACTCCGTTGGTGGCTTCGCTTCGGTGGCCGTTTCGGCGGCGGAGGACCCGCCCCTGCGTGCGCGCCAGGCGTCGCGCAGCATTTCGTGCCACCGCGGACGCTTACGCGGCGGAACATGGTCCACGCCACCCGGCGACCACGGATTGCACCGCAGGATGCGCCAGGCGGTCAGTGCGGTCCCTTTGACGGCACCGTGCCGGTCGATGGCCGTGTAGCCGTAATGGGAGCACGACGGGTAGTACTTGCATACCGGCCCCAGCAGCGGACTGATCGTCCACTGGTACAGCTTGATCAGAGCCAGCAGCGGGTACTTCATCGCGCGCCCCCTCCCAGTAGCCGCTGAAGGGCGGCGTCCAGGTCTCGGGCCAGCTGTGCGTGGTCTGCGTCGCCCGCTCCGGGCAGCGCTCGTACGACTACCAGGCTACCGGGGGGAAACAGGCCGACTCGGTCACGCATCAGATGGCGCAGTCTGCGCTTCACTTTGTTGCGCACGACCGCGCCACCCACGGCCTTGCTGACGACGAAACCCGCACGCGTCGGGGGAGCGCTCTCCCCAGGCGCGTGCGGGTCCGTTGCACCGCTACGAAGGTGGACGACGAGCGTCGGGCGGCCTGCCCGGCGCCCTCGTCGTACCGCGGTCGCGAAGTCCTCGCGCCGCCTCAGCCGGTTCTCGGTGGGCAGCACGATGTCATGACCTGACCGGGATCAGGCGGACAGACGGGCGCGACCCTTGCTACGGCGGGACGCGAGAATCGCGCGGCCGGCACGGGTGCGCATACGCAGCCGGAAGCCGTGGGTCTTCGCGCGACGACGGTTGTTCGGCTGGAAGGTGCGCTTGCTCACTCGGGGGCTCCAGAAAATCGGTAGTGGCGGGGTGCCGTCCTGGCTGTCACCGTGCGCCCACGAGTAGCTCGCGTCACGCCCGAGTGCACCGCTTCCCGATCACCTGACGTGACCTGTGCCCATCGGAGGCAGGCGGCAGCAGCCATCGACAACTCGACCTGGTTACGGTACGCGGGGCCGAGCCGTCCGGTCAAACCGAGGGTCGGCGGGGGACACTGTCCACAGGCTGGGGACAACAACTTGAACCGTACCCGCCGCGCTGACTACCGTGGCTGGACTCCGATTCGTTCCCTTATCCCCGCCCGACCCGATTTTCATCCCGACCCGTCCCCGAACCACACGTTCGTGGGACCTGTGAGAGAGCGTGCCCTGTGGCTGACGTACCTGCCGATCTTGCCGCAGTGTGGCCGCGAGTACTGGAACAGCTGCTCGGCGAGGGCCGCGGTCAGGGCGTGGAGACCAAGGACGAGCACTGGATCCGGCGCTGCCAGCCGCTCGCGCTGGTCGCGGACACCGCCCTTCTCGCGGTGCCGAACGAATTCGCGAAGGGCGTGCTGGAGGGGCGCCTGGCGCCCGTCGTCAGCGAGACCCTGAGCCGGGAGTGCGGACGTCCGATCCGGATCGCGATCACCGTGGACGACTCCGCGGGCGAACCCCCGCCGCCTCCTATCCAGCAGCCGGCGAAGCCGCGCTACGAGGAGCCGGAGCTGCCCTCGGGGCCGTACGAGGGGTACGGCCGGTCCCGCGGCGGGGAGCAGCCGGGCGGCGAGCAGCACTCCGAGCAGCACCCGCCCGCCCGCGACCAGCTCCCCACGGTCCGCCCGGTCTACCCGTCCGAGTACCAGCGGCCCGAGCCCGGCGCCTGGCCGCGTCCCGGGCAGGACGACTACGCCTGGCAGCAGCCCCGGCTCGGCTTCCCCGAGCGGGACCCGTACGCCTCGCCGTCCTCCCAGGACGGCTACGGCTCCGGTGCGGACGCGTACGGCGCGCCGTCCCAGGACTACCGTCCACAGGGCATGGACCGGCCGCCGTACGAGCAGCAGCGCGGCGAGTACGACTCCGGGCGGGGCGAGTACGACCCGTCCCGGACCGAGTACGACCAGCGCGACCCGGTCCGCCGTGAGCTGCCCGATCCGGCCGCGCACCGCGGCGGCCCCGGCCGTCCGGACGGGCCCTCCACCGGCGCCCCCGGCCCGCTGGCCGCGCAGCCGGCGCCCGCGAGCGGCCCCGGCGAGCCGACCGCGCGGCTGAACCCCAAGTACCTGTTCGACACGTTCGTGATCGGCGCCTCCAACCGCTTCGCGCACGCGGCGGCGGTCGCGGTCGCCGAGGCGCCGGCGAAGGCGTACAACCCGCTGTTCATCTACGGGGAGTCCGGGCTCGGCAAAACCCATCTGCTGCACGCCATCGGGCACTACGCGCGCAGCCTGTACCCGGGCACACGCGTGCGGTACGTCAGCTCGGAGGAGTTCACCAACGAGTTCATCAACTCCATCCGCGACGGCAAGGGCGACAGCTTCCGCAAGCGCTACCGCGAGATGGACATCCTGCTCGTCGACGACATCCAGTTCCTCGCGGACAAGGAGTCGACGCAGGAGGAGTTCTTCCACACCTTCAACACCCTCCACAACGCCAACAAGCAGATCGTGCTCTCCAGCGACCGGCCGCCCAAGCAGTTGGTCACGCTGGAGGACCGGCTGCGCAACCGCTTCGAGTGGGGCCTGATCACCGACGTCCAGCCGCCCGAGCTGGAGACGCGGATCGCGATCCTGCGCAAGAAGGCGGTCCAGGAGCAGCTGAACGCGCCGCCGGAGGTGCTGGAGTTCATCGCCTCCCGGATCTCGCGGAACATCCGTGAGCTGGAGGGCGCGCTGATCCGGGTGACGGCGTTCGCGTCGCTCAACCGGCAGCCGGTGGACCTGGGCCTGACCGAGATCGTCCTGAAGGACCTCATCCCCGGCGGCGAGGACAGCGCGCCGGAGATCACCGCGACGGCGATCATGGGGGCCACCGCGGACTACTTCGGGCTGACGGTGGAGGACCTGTGCGGCACCTCGCGCGGGCGCGCGCTGGTGACCGCGCGGCAGATCGCGATGTACCTGTGCCGCGAGCTGACGGACCTGTCGCTGCCGAAGATCGGCGCGCAGTTCGGCGGCCGGGACCACACCACCGTGATGCACGCCGACCGGAAGATCCGCGCGCTGATGGCCGAGCGGCGCTCGATCTACAACCAGGTCACCGAGCTGACCAACCGCATCAAGAACGGCTGAGCGGGCCGTACGCGGGCGCGGAGGGCGCCCCGGGGCACACCACTGCCTCCGGGGCGCCCTTCGCCGTTCCGGGCCCGTACGGCCCACGGGAGGCCGACGGCCTCCCGCACGCGGCCGACGACGAGCCAGGCCCCTGCGGGGGCCTCCGGCACCCCCCTCGCGACTCCCCAGACGCCCTCAGCGGGGGCCCGCGGCGCCGCATACGGCGCCGCGGGCCGTTTCCTCCCCGTCATCCCTTGTTCGATTACCTGCCTGGTTACGGCCTTCCTCCACAGATTCGGCGACTTTCTTCCGTCCACAGACTGGGGACCGCGAAGTTGTCCCGAACTCCGTCCACAGGGAGGCTGGCCCTGGGGGATCCGCCCAGCTCACGGGCCTGTGGATTCGTGGACGAACGATCTCCACAGACTGTGGATAACTACCTTGTCCCCAGGCCGGGTGTCGCGTTTTCCACCGGTACCCCACAGGCTGGGGGCGGTTGTCCCCAGCAAACCCGGGCTTCTCCACATGGCTGTCCACTGTTCGGCAACCCGACGCCCCCGCTCACCGCGTCGAGTGAAAGGCGTCACAGGAAGCTGCCGGATTGGGTTGTGGGAAACCTGGGTATTCCTGGGGACACAGCTGGGGAGAACTGCCCTCAGCCTGTGGGCGGTGTGTGCAGAACTTTCCGTTCTCCACAGAGAGCCCAGGTTGTCCACTGCCTCCACCCACAGGGTCGGTGGATAAAAAACCCGTGCTGAGCTGGGCAAACGTGGTTATCCACCGTATCCACAGGCCCTACTACTACTCCCGACTAGAGAGAGCTCGGCAATCGTTTTGAAGCGGGGGCTGTGCACAACTCGCCCTCTCGCGCCCGGCTGCCGCCCGGACCGACTTGACCCCGACGGGCACCTACTGTCAGTGCCGTGCGTCAGACTGGTCCCCGGTGTCCTTCCCGTCCCAGGCGGCGGTGACACCGAGTCGGAGGACTCAGTAGCAACAGCAGGAGGCGGCTTACGGTGAAGATCCGGGTGGAACGCGACGTACTCGCGGAGGCAGTGGCCTGGGCGGCACGCAGCCTCCCGGCCCGTCCGCCGGCGCCTGTCCTCGCCGGCCTGCTGCTCAAGGCCGAGGACGGCCAGCTGAGTCTGTCGAGCTTCGACTACGAGGTCTCCGCGCGGGTGAACGTCGAGGCGGAGGTCGAGGAGGAGGGCACCGTCCTGGTGTCCGGCCGGCTGCTCGCCGACATCTCCCGCGCCCTCCCCAACCGGCCGGTGGAGATTTCCACAGACGGTGTACGGGCGACCGTGGTCTGCGGCACCTCCCGGTTCACCCTCCACACCCTGCCCGTGGAGGAGTACCCGGCCCTGCCGCAGATGCCGAACGCGACCGGCACCGTCCCCGGCGAGGTCTTCGCCGCGGCCGTCTCCCAGGTGGCCATCGCCGCCGGCCGGGACGACACGCTGCCGGTGCTCACCGGTGTGCGCATCGAGATCGAGGGCGACACGGTCACCCTGGCCTCCACCGACCGCTACCGCTTCGCGGTCCGCGAGTTCCTGTGGAAGCCGGAGAACCCGGACGCCTCCGCGGTCGCCCTGGTCCCGGCCAAGACGCTGCTGGACACCGCCAAGTCGCTGGGCGCCGGGGACAGCGTCACGCTGGCGCTGGCCGGGGCCGGTGCCGGTGAGGGCCTGATCGGTTTCGAGGGCGCCGGGCGGCGTACGACCACGCGTCTGCTGGAGGGCGACCTGCCCAAGTACCGGACGCTGTTCCCGACCGAGTTCAACTCCGTCGCCGTGATCGAGACCGCGCCGTTCGTGGAGGCGGTCAAGCGCGTGGCCCTGGTCGCCGAGCGGAACACCCCGGTGCGGCTGAGCTTCGAGCAGGGCGTGCTGATCCTGGAGGCCGGCTCCAGCGACGACGCACAGGCTGTGGAAAGGGTCGACGCCCAGCTGGAGGGCGACGACATCTCGATCGCCTTCAACCCGACGTTCCTGCTGGACGGCCTGAGCGCGATCGACTCGCCGGTGGCGCAGCTGTCGTTCACCACGTCCACGAAGCCGGCGCTGCTCAGCGGGAAGCCGGCGGTGGACGCGGAGGCCGACGACGCGTACAAGTACCTGATCATGCCGGTCCGGCTCAGCGGCTGACGTTTTCCACAGGTGTGCACGGAGCCGGGCGTCCCTGTGGATGCCCGGCACCGCGCCCGGGCGGGTGCCGCGGCCCCGCGCGCGGGGCGGACCACGACCGCTCGTGGTCCCGTTTTCGCAGGTCAGCGCGGGTCTCGCATGAGCGCGTATGCCCACAGCTGTGCGTGAGCGTCCGGGTTTAGGCTCGGCTCGGCACCTCGGTGCCTCTCACGCACACAGCGACCTAAGGAACACAACTGATGGAGCTCGGTCTCGTCGGCCTCGGCAAGATGGGCGGCAACATGCGCGAGCGGATCCGCCGCGCGGGCCACACCGTCATCGGGTACGACCGCAACGCGGACGTCGCGGATGTCCACAGCCTGGAAGAGCTTGTGGGCAAGCTCAGCGGCCCGCGCGTGGTCTGGGTGATGGTCCCGGCGGGCGAGCCCACCCAGTCGACCATCGACCGGCTCGCCGAGCTGCTGGAGCCCGGTGACGTGGTCGTGGACGGCGGGAACTCCCGCTGGACCGACGACGAGCGGCACGCCGAGGAGCTGGCCGCCAAGGGCATAGGCTTCGTCGACTGCGGTGTCTCCGGTGGCGTGTGGGGCCTGGAGAACGGGTACGCGCTGATGTACGGCGGCGACGCGGAGAACGTCGCCAAGGTGCAGCCGGTCTTCGACGCCCTGAAGCCGGAGGGCGACTTCGGCTCGGTGCACGCGGGCAAGGTCGGCGCGGGCCACTTCGCGAAGATGGTCCACAACGGCATCGAGTACGCCATGATGCAGGCCTACGCCGAGGGCTGGGAACTGCTGGAGAAGGTCGACTCCGTGGAGAACGTCCGCGAGGTCTTCCGCTCCTGGCAGGAGGGCACGGTCATCCGGTCCTGGCTGCTGGACCTCGCGGTCAACGCCCTCGACGAGGACGAGCACCTGGAGGCCCTGCGCGGGTACGCACAGGACTCCGGTGAGGGACGCTGGACGGTGGAGGCGGCCATCGACAACGCCGTGCCGCTGCCGGCGATCACCGCCTCGCTGTTCGCGCGGTTCGCCTCCCGGCAGGAGGACTCGCCGCAGATGAAGATGATCGCCGCGCTGCGCAACCAGTTCGGCGGCCACGCCGTAGAGAAGAAGTAAGCCGCAGCACAAGCAGGGAGGTCGGCGGGACGACCATGCACGTCACGCATCTTTCGCTGGCCGACTTCCGCTCGTACGCCCGGGCCGAGGTCCCGCTCGACCCGGGCGTCACCGCCTTCGTCGGACCCAACGGGCAGGGCAAGACCAACCTGGTGGAGGCGGTCGGCTACCTGGCCACGCTCGGCAGCCACCGGGTCGCCTCCGACGCGCCGCTGGTGCGCATGGGCGCCGAGCGAGCGATCGTCCGGGCCCAGGTCCGCCAGGGCGACCGGCAGCAGCTGATCGAGCTGGAGCTGAACCCGGGCAGGGCCAACCGCGCCCGCGTCAACCGGTCCTCGCAGGTCAGACCGCGGGACATGCTGGGGATCGTACGGACCGTGCTGTTCGCGCCCGAGGACCTCGCCCTCGTCAAGGGCGACCCGGGTGAGCGGCGGCGGTTCCTCGACGAACTGGTCACCGCGCGGTCCCCGCGGATGGCGGGCGTGCGCTCCGACTACGAGCGGGTGCTCAAGCAGCGCAACACCCTGCTGAAGTCGGCCGCCCTCGCGCGCCGGCACGGTGGGCGCTCCATGGATCTGTCCACGCTCGACGTGTGGGACCAGCATCTGGCGCGCGCGGGCGCCGAGGTGCTCGTCCAGCGGCTCGACCTGATCGCGGCGCTCCAGCCGCTGGCCGACAAGGCGTACGAACAGCTGGCCCCGGGCGGCGGTCCGGTGGCGCTGGAGTACAAGCCGTCGGCGCCGGGCGAGGCCCACAGCCGCGAGGAACTGTACGAGCAGCTGATGGCGGCCCTCGCCGAGGCGCGCAAGCAGGAGATCGAGCGGGGCGTCACCCTCGTCGGCCCGCACCGGGACGAGCTGCTGCTGAAACTCGGGCAGCTGCCCGCCAAGGGCTACGCCTCGCACGGCGAGTCCTGGTCCTACGCCCTCGCCCTCCGGCTGGCCTCCTACGACCTGCTGCGCGCGGAGGGCAACGAGCCGGTGCTGATCCTGGACGACGTCTTCGCGGAGCTGGACGCCCGCCGCCGGGAACGGCTGGCGGAACTGGTCGCCCCCGGCGAGCAGGTGCTGGTCACCGCCGCCGTGGACGACGACGTACCCCATGTGCTGGCCGGCGCCCGGTACGCGGTGGCCGGCGGGACGGTGGAGCGCGTATGAGCACCGAGGACCCGGCAGCGGGCACCCCTCGAGCGGCGCGGGCCCCGGGCCCGAAGGAGCCCTCCGGTGTCGACCTCGCGCGCGTGGCGTTGCGCGCCGCGAAGGAGCAGGCACGCGCGCGTGGCGACGCGGCACGGCAGAAGAAGCAGGCCCGGCGCGGCGGCGGCCTGCGCTCCGGGGCCCGCGCCGACGGACGCGACCCGCTGAAGCTGGGGTCGGCGATCAACCGGCTGATCACCGAGCGCGGCTGGGAGACGCCCGCCGCGGTGGGCGGGGTGATGGGCCGCTGGCCGCAGATCGTCGGCGAGGACCTGGCCAAGCACTGCGTGCCGCAGCGGTACGACGAGGACGAGCGGGTGCTGGTCGTGGCCTGCGACTCCACGGCCTGGGCGACCCAGCTGCGGCACCTCGCGCCCGCGCTGGTGGCCCGGCTGAACCAGGATCTCGGGCAGGGCAGCGTACGGATGATCAAGGTGCTCAACCCGGGCGGCCCGGCCCGCCGCTACGGCCCGCTGCGGGCGCCGGGCAGCACCGGACCCGGCGATACGTACGGGTGACGTACCTCACGTCCGTGCGGGCGCGGGGGAAGGCCGTCGTGGCCGTACGAGGCGGCGGCGGCCGGGCCCGGACCGTCGCCCGACCGCCTTCTGACCCGCCAGTAGCCACGGGTTGACGACGCGAAGCGCTGAGTGCCGCTGTGAGCCCCTTGGAGCCCCCATCCGTATATCGGGACCCGGCCGAGACCGGTTCAGGGCGGCACATGGGAGCTCAGGTGCCCGCAAACCCCCATCGATGTCAGTGCTACCGGTAGACTGGAAGACAATCCCGCCCCAACGTGGGGACCGCCCGGGAAAAGCTGAGCAACGCTGATCAAGGCTTACCAACGCAACATGCCGCAGCCGCTCCGGCAACCTGCCGACGAGCCCGGCTCGTGCTGTGCCAGAAAGGGCGCTTCGTGGCCGATTCCGGCAACCCCAACGAGAACATCCCGTCCACCGACGCCGGCGTGAACGGCGAGGCCACCGAGTCCGGCGCGGCCTCAGCCTCGTACGACGCCAGCGCCATCACCGTGCTCGAAGGGCTGGACGCGGTCCGCAAGCGGCCCGGCATGTACATCGGCTCCACGGGCGAGCGCGGTCTGCACCACCTGGTGTACGAGGTCGTCGACAACTCGGTCGACGAGGCGCTGGCCGGCTACGCGGACACCATCGACGTCACGATCCTCGCCGACGGCGGTGTGCGCGTCGTGGACAACGGCCGTGGCATCCCCGTGGGCATCGTGCCCTCCGAGGGCAAGCCGGCCGTCGAGGTCGTGCTGACCGTGCTGCACGCGGGCGGCAAGTTCGGCGGCGGCGGCTACGCCGTCTCCGGCGGTCTGCACGGTGTGGGCGTGTCCGTGGTGAACGCGCTGTCCACGAAGGTCGCCGTCGAGGTCAGGACCGACGGCCACCGCTGGACGCAGGACTACAAGATGGGCGTGCCGACGGCCCCGCTGGCCAAGCACGAGGCGATCGAGGCGACCGGCACGTCGGTCACCTTCTGGGCCGACCCGGAGATCTTCGAGACCACCGAGTACTCCTTCGAGACGCTGTCCCGGCGTTTCCAGGAGATGGCGTTCCTCAACAAGGGCCTGACGATCCGGCTCACCGACGAGCGCGAGTCGGCCAAGGCCACCAGCGGCGCGGACGAGGCGGGCGCCGACGAGAAGGCCGAGGTCAAGACCGTCACGTACCACTACGAGGGCGGCATCGTCGACTTCGTGAAGTACCTCAACTCCCGCAAGGGGGACGCGGTGCACCCGACGGTCGTCTCGCTGGAGGCCGAGGACAAGGACAAGAGCCTGTCCCTCGAGGTCGCCATGCAGTGGAACAGCGGCTACAGCGAGGGCGTGTACTCCTTCGCGAACATCATCCACACCCACGAGGGCGGCACCCACGAAGAGGGCTTCCGCGCGGCGCTGACCAGCCTGATCAACAAGTACGCGCGCGACAAGAAGCTGCTGCGCGAGAAGGACGACAACCTCACCGGCGACGACATCCGCGAGGGCCTGACCGCGATCATCTCGGTCAAGCTGAGCGAGCCGCAGTTCGAGGGCCAGACCAAGACCAAGCTGGGCAACACGGAGGCCAAGACCTTCGTGCAGAAGGCGGTCTACGAACACCTCAACGACTGGCTGGACCGCAACCCGGTCGAGGCCGCGGACATCATCCGCAAGGGCATCCAGGCGGCCACCGCGCGCGTGGCGGCCCGCAAGGCGCGCGACCTGACCCGCCGCAAGGGCCTGCTGGAGACGGCGTCGCTGCCGGGCAAGCTGGCCGACTGCCAGTCCAACGACCCGGCCAAGTGCGAGATCTTCATCGTCGAGGGTGACTCCGCCGGCGGCTCGGCCAAGTCCGGCCGGAACCCGCAGTACCAGGCGATCCTCCCGATCCGCGGCAAGATCCTGAACGTGGAGAAGGCGCGGATCGACAAGATCCTGCAGAACCAGGAGATCCAGGCGCTGATCTCGGCCTTCGGCACGGGTGTGCACGAGGACTTCGACATCGAGAAGCTCCGCTATCACAAGATCATCCTGATGGCGGACGCCGACGTCGACGGCCAGCACATCAGCACCCTGCTGCTGACCTTCCTGTTCCGCTTCATGCGGCCGCTGGTCGAGGCCGGGCACGTGTACCTGTCCCGCCCGCCGCTGTACAAGATCAAGTGGGGCCGGGACGACGTGGAGTACGCCTACTCGGACCGCGAGCGCGACGCGCTGATCGAGATGGGCCGCCAGCGCGGCAAGCGCATCCGCGAGGACTCCATCCAGCGCTTCAAGGGTCTCGGCGAGATGAACGCCGAGGAGCTGCGCGTGACCACCATGGACCAGGAGCACCGGGTCCTCGGCCAGGTCACCCTCGACGACGCCGCCCAGGCCGACGACCTGTTCTCGGTCCTCATGGGCGAGGACGTGGAGGCCCGCCGCCAGTTCATCCAGCGCAACGCCAAGGACGTCCGCTTCCTCGACATCTGAGTCGGTCTCAGCTGACCGCACCAGGAAGGATCTTCACCAGCAATGGCCGACGAGAACACTCCCGTCACCCCGGAAGAGGGCGGCGAACTCGCGATGCGTGTCGAGCCCGTCGGGCTCGAGACGGAGATGCAGCGCTCGTACCTCGACTACGCGATGTCCGTCATCGTCTCCCGCGCGCTGCCGGACGTCCGGGACGGTCTCAAGCCCGTCCACCGCCGTGTGCTGTACGCGATGTACGACGGCGGCTACCGCCCCGAGCGCGGCTTCTACAAGTGCGCCCGCGTCGTCGGCGACGTCATGGGCAACTACCACCCGCACGGCGACTCCTCGATCTACGACGCCCTGGTGCGCCTCGCCCAGCCGTGGTCGATGCGGATGCCGCTGGTGGACTCCAACGGCAACTTCGGCTCCCCGGGCAACGACCCGGCGGCGGCCATGCGCTACACCGAGTGCAAGATGGCGCCGCTGTCGATGGAGATGGTCCGCGACATCGACGAGGAGACCGTCGACTTCACGGACAACTACGACGGCCGCTCCCAGGAGCCGACCGTCCTGCCGGCCCGCTTCCCGAATCTGCTGATCAACGGTTCGGCCGGGATCGCGGTCGGCATGGCCACCAACATCCCGCCGCACAACCTGCGCGAGGTCGCGGCCGGCGCCCAGTGGTACCTGGAGAACCCGGACGTCTCCCACGAGGAGCTGCTGGACGCGCTCATGGAGCGCATCAAGGGCCCGGACTTCCCGACCGGGGCCCTGGTCGTGGGCCGCAAGGGCATCGAGGAGGCGTACCGCACCGGGCGCGGCTCCATCACGATGCGCGCGGTGGTCGAGGTCGAGGAGATCCAGGGCCGTCAGTGCCTGGTGGTCACCGAGCTGCCGTACCAGGTGAACCCGGACAACCTCGCGCAGAAGATCGCCGACCTGGTGAAGGACGGCAAGATCGGCGGCATCGCGGACGTCCGCGACGAGACGTCGTCCCGCACCGGCCAGCGCCTGGTGATCGTCCTGAAGCGGGACGCGGTCGCCAAGGTCGTGCTGAACAACCTGTACAAGCACACCGACCTGCAGACGAACTTCGGCGCCAACATGCTGGCACTGGTGGACGGCGTGCCGCGCACGCTGTCGCTGGACGCGTTCATCCGGCACTGGGTGACGCACCAGATCGAGGTCATCGTCCGCCGGACCAGGTTCCGGCTGCGCAAGGCCGAGGAGCGGGCGCACATCCTGCGCGGTCTGCTCAAGGCCCTGGACGCCATCGACGAGGTCATCGCGCTGATCCGGCGCAGCGAGACGGTCGAGATCGCGCGCGGCGGCCTGATGGACCTGCTGGAGATCGACGAGATCCAGGCCAACGCGATCCTGGAGATGCAGCTGCGGCGCCTGGCGGCCCTGGAGCGGCAGAAGATCGTCCAGGAGCACGACGAGCTCCAGGCCAAGATCAACGAGTACAACGAGATCCTGGCCTCGCCGGTCCGCCAGCGCGGGATCGTCAGCGAGGAGCTGGCCGCGATCGTCGAGAAGTTCGGCGACGACCGCCAGACCAAGCTGATCCCGTACGAGGGCGACATGTCCATCGAGGACCTGATCGCCGAGGAGGACATCGTCGTCACCGTCACGCGCGGCGGTTACGTCAAGCGGACGAAGACGGACGACTACCGGGCGCAGAAGCGCGGCGGCAAGGGCGTGCGCGGCACGAAGCTGAAGGAAGACGACATCGTCGACCACTTCTTCGTCTCCACCACGCACCACTGGCTGCTGTTCTTCACCAACAAGGGCCGGGTGTACCGGGCGAAGGCGTACGAGCTGCCCGAGGCCGGCCGGGACGCGCGCGGCCAGCACGTGGCGAACCTGCTGGCCTTCCAGCCGGACGAGGCGATCGCGGAGATCCTGGCGATCCGGGACTACGAGGCGGCGCCGTACCTGGTGCTGGCGACCAAGTCCGGTCTGGTCAAGAAGACGCCACTGAAGGATTACGATTCGCCCCGCTCCGGCGGTGTCATCGCGATCAACCTGCGTGAGCGCGAGGACGGCGGCGACGACGAGCTGATCGGTGCCGAGCTGGTCTCCGCCGACGACGATCTGCTGCTGATCAGCAAGAAGGCGCAGTCGATCAGGTTCACCGCTTCGGACGAGTCCCTGCGCCCGATGGGCCGCGCCACCTCCGGTGTCAAGGGCATGAGTTTCCGCGAGGGCGACGAGCTTCTCTCGATGAATGTCGTCCGACCCGGTACGTTCGTGTTCACTGCCACCGACGGTGGGTACGCGAAGCGGACCGCCGTCGACGAGTACCGCGTCCAGGGCCGCGGCGGCCTCGGCATCAAGGCCGCCAAGATCGTGGAGGACCGCGGTTCGCTCGTCGGCGCGCTGATTGTCGAGGAGCACGACGAGATCCTCGCGATCACCCTCTCCGGCGGTGTGATTCGTACGCGAGTCAGCGAGGTCAGGGAGACGGGCCGTGACACCATGGGCGTCCAACTGATCAACCTGGGCAAGCGCGATGCCGTGGTCGGTATCGCACGTAACGCCGAGGCCGGGCGCGAGGCGGAGGAAGTCGACGGCGACGTGGCCGTGGACGAGACCGCCGAGGATGCCGCGACCACCGGCACGGACGAGGGTGAGGCACCCTCGGCCGAGTAGCACGAGGAGTGAGTCACGTGAGCGGAGCCACGGGCGCCGGATCGGCCGGTACCTCCACGGGTACGGAAACGGACGGCGGCGGCCGTGGCTCCGCCGCGCGTGCGGCAAGTGCGAGCGACCCGCACACGACCAACCTGAAGCCGGTGAAGGGGTCCGAGGCGGACTCCTCCCGTACGTCTGGATCCCAGGGGGGAACGGTGACGGACACCCGAGGCCCGGCCGGCGAGGCACGGACGGCGTCGCCGCTGCCCGGCGAGCGGCACCCGGAGCAGCCCGCGGGCCCGTACCACCCGCCGCAGGCCTACCCGGCGCAGGGCGCGGTCCGCAAGCCGCGCACGGGGACGCGGCCGACGGCGCCGCGCACGCGCAAGGCGCGGCTGCGGGTGGCCAAGGCCGACCCGTGGTCGGTGATGAAGGTCAGCTTCCTGCTCTCCATCGCCTTCGGCATCTGCACGATCGTCGCCTCGGCGGTGCTGTGGATGGTGATGGACGCGATGGGCGTCTTCTCGACGGTCGGCGGCACGATCTCGGAGGCGACCGGCTCCAACGAGGCCAACGGCTTCGACCTCCAGGCGTTCCTTTCCCTTCCGCACGTCCTGACGTTCACGTCGGTCATCGCGGTCATCGACGTGGTCCTGGCGACCGCGCTGGCGACCCTCGGCGCGTTCATCTACAACCTCTCCGCCGGCTTCGTGGGCGGCATCGAGCTGACCCTCGCGGAGGACGAGTGACGCGCCGACCAGCGGCGTCCTGACGGTCCCCCGACAACCGATTTTGGGACTGACGGTGTCGTGCGCTAATCTTCAGGAGTCAGCGCGCGGGACACACACCGCAAGGCGCGGCGGGGCTATAGCTCAGTTGGTTAGAGCGCATCCCTGATAAGGATGAGGCCACAGGTTCAAATCCTGTTAGCCCCACCAGCGAGAAGACCCCCGGTCCATTGGGCCGGGGGTCTTTTGACACCCATGCTTGACACCAACAGCGGCGTTCAGCCGATGAGCGGGTCCTCCAGCAGTTCGGCGAGCATCGCGACGGCTTCCCGCTCACTGTCGCCGGCCACGTGGGTGTAGACGTCCATGGTCATGCTGATCTGGCTGTGCCGAAGGATCGCCTGGGCGACCTTGGGGTGCACCTTCAGGAAGGCGAGCAGAGTGCCGCAGGTGTGCCGGGCGAGCCGGACCGTGATGCGGCGGACGCCGGCGCGCTTCACGAGGCGGTCGAAGGTGCGGGAGAAGCCGACCGGATCCGTCAGCCCGCCGTGCTCGGACGAGAAGATCACGTCATGGTCCGCTTCCTGGTGCCAGTGATCACCGGCGATCTTCCGTTCCAGTTCCTGAAGCTCGCGGCGTTCCTCCAGAGCCCGGGCGCAGAACTCCGGGAGAGGCAGGGTGGCCTGTGACGACTCGGTCTTCAGGTCCTTCAGGATCAGGCCCACGCCCTTCTTCCGCTGGACCTGCTTGACCGGCGTGAACTGGCGGGCGTCGAAGTCGATGTCCTGCCAGCGCAGACCCAGCAGCTCACTCCGCCGAAGACCCAGGACGAGCACCAGGACCCAGGCCGCGTAGAAGCGGTGAGCGCGGGCCGAACGGAGGAAGGTGATGGCCTCCGGGGCGTTCCAGGCGGTGCCCTTGTCCTTACTGACCTTGGGCATGTCGACCAATAGCGCGACGTTCCTGGTCAGGATCTCTTCCTTGATCGCACGGTTCAGGGCGTTCCGGAGCGTACGAAGCACCTCGAACCGGGTGGGCGCGGGAATCTCCTGCCGGGTCAGCGTGGCCATGAAGGCTCGCACCTGTGCGGCCGACAGGCGAGCGAGCGGCTTTTTCCCCAGGTGTGGACGAATGTAGAGACGAACCTTGGACTCGTACTTGTCGTAGGTGTTGTCCTCCCGATTCGGTCGCACGATGTGCTCGATCCAGTAGTCCAGCCATTCGCCGACCGACCAGGCGCGGGAAGGAACCGGGATGCCGTGACGCTCCTGGTCCTGGAGCTTGCCGAGCTTTTCGTTCGCTTCGTCCCAGGTGGCGCCGTAGACGGTCTTGCGGACGCGATTGCCGTCGGTGTCGGTGACGTACGCGCGTCCCATGTAGCGACCATCCGCCCGCTTGGAGATCGTGCCGCCGCCGTTGGGCCGCCTCCTGGCCATCAGGCAGCCTCCCCCATCTGCCGGCGGATGAAGGAGCGGACGGCGTCATGCGGGATGCGTCGGCAGCCGTCGACCTTGATCGAGGCCAGCCGGTTCGTTCGGATGAGGTCGTAGACCTTGGTACGACCGACTTTCAGCTGTGCCGCGACCTCGGGCACGGTCAGCAGTTCAGCCATGAGTCGGTTCTCCTTCCGTTCCGGGAGCGGGTTCGAGGGATGCGGCAAGCCAGGCTTCGGTGTCGGTCAGGCCGGTGCCGGCGAAGACCCAGTGGGCGAGGACGTACGTCGTGTCTGCCGGGCGTTCGTCGGTTGCTGCCTGGGCGCGGCGCCATGCGGCGCGGGCGTCGCGGAGGGCGCCGAGGGTGGTGGAGTAGCGGCGGGACTTGGTGGAGAAGTGGCCGCGGAATCCGAGCATGTGGGCCCAGGCGCGCAGGCGGAGGTGGTCCAGGTCCTTGCGGGCGCCGAGGGTCCAGGCGGTGCGGATGAGGCGGCGGGCGTGGTCGCTGATGTCGAGCTGGGCGAGTTCGGCGGCGAACTTGAGCGGCCGGTCGAGGGCGCCCGTCGCGGTCTCGGCGCCCTTGGTGGCGTACTTGGCGATGTACGCCGCCACGGCCCGCTCGGTCAGCTCCTGGCCGTCGTTGAAGTCGGCGGAGCGGATGGTGCGTACGTCGAGCTGGCGGCCGAAGGTGAAGGTGTGGGCGCGGCCGTCGATGATCGGGCCGTCGACCCGGGCTTTGATGGCTGCTGCCTGGATGGCGTCGGTGAGAAGTTCGGCCGTTGCCCAGGGCGGGGGCGGGGTGTCCGCGCCGCCGGGGCCGTCGAGGCGGATGACCGCGTGGAAGTGGACGGCTCCACGCTTCTGGTACTCGGCGACCTTGGCGAAGGACACGCGGGCGTGGTCGCGGAACTGGCGCTGTGACAGGCCCGCGCGCTTGGCGACTTCCCGGCGGAGGTGGATGGAGAAGCGGCGCCAGAGCTGTCCGGCGTGGGCATTCCAGAGCACGGCCGCTTCGTAGTCGTAGGTGTCCGGGGCGAGTGGGGTGCCGAGTGTGGTGTCGTCCTGGTCGTGGTGGGTGCCGCAGCGGCAGGGGCGGCCGTCGGTGCGGCGGTTGTGGACCGGGCCGAAGCCGGGGGCGGTGAAGGTGGCGAAGACGCGGGGGTGTGCGGCGACGTGTTCCGGGGTGCCTTTGCCGCCGCGCAGTCCGGCGGTGATGAGGTGGAAGGTGTCGCGGCGGTAGACCTCGGCGCAGGCTGGGCAGCGGGTGGTGCGGCGGTTGTTGCAGCGGACGAGGAGTTGGCCGGCCGGGAGGGTGGTCGAGTCGAGGTAGTGGAGGACGCGGCCGATCTCTCCGGTGGTGGTGTCGATGTCGTACTCGGTGCGGTGGCCGTCGAGGCGGATCGGGTGGGTGCAGCCGCCGAGCCCGGAGAGCTGCCGCAGGATGCCCGGCAGGTTGCCGTTTTCGGCCAGCCTCGCGAGTTCCGGGAGCGGGGGCGGGGTGGTGCGGGTGAAGATGGCGGTCTCCTTCTGACTGGATCGGTCAGGGGTGATGGGCCCGGGGCGGCCGGATGCTTGGCCGTGTCGCGGCCGTCCCGGGTGCGGTCGGACGGGTCAGCGCCGGTGCTGCTCGCGAAGCAGGGAGCGCAGGACGACGGTGGCGACTGCCACGGAGATGGCCGTGACGGCGACGGCGGCCAGGAGCGCGGTGAGGACGACTCCGCCGACGAGCAGGGCCACGACCGTCTTCTGATCGACGGGAAGGGACGCGAGGCCGCGTCGGGCGGGCGCCGGATCGGTGGGCGCTTGGGTGTGGGCGGACGGCGGGGTCGGGTTCTCCGGGTACTTGGGCAGGAACACGGCTTGGCCTTCCTTATCTACTCGTCTAGTCATGTGAGCCGTTTACGACGCCGACGCCGGACCGTGTGCCGGACTCGATGGCGGGGGCGAGGAAGGTGTGCGAGAGCCAGAAACCGAACAGCGCGATGAGGACGACGATCCAGGGGCGGACGCCGAGGAACTTGATCGCTCCCCAGGTGAAGAACCCGAGGATGAGGACGAGCGGCAGGCTGACGGTCACGGTGGTCCGGGTCCTTTCAGCGGACGGGGCAGCGGTGGGTTCGGGCGGCCAGTTCGGCGGCGGCGCGGCTGTCGTAGTCGGCGGAGAAGCCGCAGCGCGGGGCGGTGCAGGCGGCGGTGTGCTTCTCGCGACCCTGGTTGTCGTAGGAGGTGCCGACCTGGACGGGGCCGATGCGGGTGACGTTGCGGAAGCTGCGGTTGGCGGACACGCGGTCTCCTCTCAGAGGTGGGTGGCGATGGCTTCGGCCATCGGTGCGGGGACGCCGAGGCGGGCGCGGAGGGTCGGGGTATCGATGGGGGCGCCGGTGCGGGCGTGGTGCTCGGCGGCGACCTTGCGGGCGTGGTCGACCAGGGCGGACGGGACGGGGATGGGTGCCGGTCGCGCCGGTGTCTCGATGGAGGGTTGTTCGGGGGCGGTTTCGGGCTCGTCCACCTGGTCCTCGGTGACTTCCGCGTCGGTGTCCGGCTTGGGTGCGGAGTGGGCGAGGAGGGTCCCGCCGAGGAAGGCGATGGCGGGCCAGCCCGCGACGAGGATGCGCAGCCAGGCGGGGACGTTGCCGAGGTCGAGGAGGCCGGCGGTGGCGACGTTGGCGCCGAGGGATGCGGCGAGGGCGATGACGAACCAGCACCAGGCCGCGGCTTTGGCGTTGCCGGAGCGCAGTCGACGCCAGGCGGCCACGAGCAGCAGATCGACGGAGACGGGATAGGCCCACGCTTTCCATCCGTCCTGTCCGGCCGCCACGGCGACATCGTGGAGGTGGGCGAAGGACAGCGCGGCGGCGATGAGCGCCTGGACGAGCACCGCGTCGACGCGGGCCAGGTGGGCGCACATGATGCGGCTCCTTCCGGAGTCGGGCGGGGGTAGGTCAGTCGGTTACCGGGTGGGGCAGGACGACCGGGGCCGCGTGCTCGACCGGTCGCTCGGGCATGTCGGGGCGGAAGGGCTCCAGCGCGGGCAGGTCGGGCACCAGTCCGGCGGACGCGCGGCAGGTCTCGGCGGCCTCGGTGAGGGAGAGGTACGGCGTGCGGATGCGGGACCAGCCGCCGGAGGTGTCACCAGCCACGGCGAGGCCGGGCCGTTCAGGGGCGATGGAGCAGGCGGCAATGACCGCTTCGGGGGCGATGTCGCCGAGGGCCATCTTGGCGGAGGCTTCGTCATTGACGCGGTGGCAGACGCGGCCGGTGAGCTGGGCGCGGAGCATGGTGGCGCCCTTGCCTAGTTCGGCGCCGAAGCGCTGCCCGCAGACCTCCAGGTACATGCCGGCGGCGCGGCCGAGCTGGGCGAGCCGGATGAGCTGGGTGACCATCTCGTCCCGGCGTTCCTCGTCCTTCTTCGTGGCGACGAGGAAGAGTTCGGCCACCTCGTCCACGAACAGCACGACGGGTACGGGGCGCTCGTGCTCGGGCAGGCCCCAGATGTCAGAGGTGATCTCCTCATCCGGAGTGCCGGGGGCGATGCCCTGCCGGGCCTTGATCAGGTCGTATCGGTCCTCCATTTCCTTGACCAGTACGGGCAGCAGTTCGGCCGCCTGTTCCGGGTCGGTGGCCAGCGCGGAGAGCCGGGGTGCGAAGGGGGCCAGTTCGACGCCCCGCTTGCAGTCGATACCGACCAGGGCGACCGGCTGAGGGGCCAAGCCGGCGAGGAGGTGGCGCAGGTACATGGACTTGCCGGACAGGGTGGCGCCGAGGGTGAGCTGGTGGGGGATGGTGCGGTAGTCGCGTACGAACGGCGTGGCGTCTTCGCGCAGGGCGACCGGCACTTTGAGGAAGCCACCCGGGACCTTGCGCGGCATGCGGACCCGCCGTAAGACGTCGTAACCGACGAGGCGCAGCTCGATGACACCCGGCTTGACCGGGGTGACGTAGACGGCGTGGACGCCCCAGGCGTGCCGCAGCCGTTCGGCCGAGGCGGCGAAGTCGGCGGGTTCCTGGCCAGGAGCCAGGCGGAGGCGTATCCGCAGCCCGGTCGTGGTGGGCCGGAGCAGGCCCCGGCGAGGCGGTACGGGCCGCACCTCACGCCGGGTCATGGCCCTGGCGGCGAGCACCCGGAGCCGGGAGGGCGCCACGGCGAGGCCACATGCCTCCATCACCGAGCCGTACGTGCTGAGCAGCCGGACCGTGGACACCGGGAGGCCGACCGTGGACCAGTACGCCGCCGGGTGTTTGGCCCGGGCGTAGGCGGCCCCGCCGCCGAGCGCGGCGACAGGACCACCCACTTCCAGAAGCGTCGTCAGGTCGGACATCAGGCAGCGGCCCCGGTGACGGCCGGGAAGGCAGCGGGGGTGACGGCGGCGGCGCGGTAGGCGATGCCGTGGCGCTGCTGGCCGTTGAAGACGGACTCCCACGGCCGGGCGACCAGGCCCGGCAGCGAGACCGGTGCGCCCAGGGTCAGTCCCTCGGAGATGCCGCCCTCCGGGACGGTGACCTTGATCAGCGAGGACTCGCCGTCCTCGATGTAGACGACGCCGATGGTCATCAGCGCCTCACCGCTGTTGGCGTCCTTGGCGATCTCGCCGGTCTGCCGGTCGCGGACCTTCGGTTCGGGAGCCTCGGTGAGCAGGATCGTCGCTCCGGAAGTCTCCACGCGGATGGTGCGCAAGACACACTCCTATCTACTCGTCTATACAAGATGGGCCCTGCGAACCCCTTGATCGGGATCGCGAAATCACCTTGCCACACAACTCGCCCACTCGTCTATACGAGTAAGCGTGTTGGAGTGTACGAGTTCGGGAGAACGTCCCCGCGCACCACCGCAAATCGTGACGATCAGGTCGCCGGAAGCTGGTACGAGAGGACGTACGCGTCCGCCGCCATCACCGTGTCGCAGACCTCCACGGCCCGCCCTTCGGTGTCGAAGGCGGTCCGGACGAGATGGATGACCGGAACGCCGGCGGCCAGCCGCAGCGTCTTCACCTCGGCGGGCGAGGGCATCCGGGCGCGGATCTCCTCGTCGAAGTGGTCGAGGCGGTGGCCCAGCTCCTCCAGGCGGGCGTAGATGCCGCCGGGGCCGGGGTTGGGTTCGGCGATGGGGGTTCCGCGGGCGATGTCGAGCGGGAGATATGAGGTGGCGAACTCGACCGGCCGCCCGTCGAGCAGGTACCGGCGCCGTCGGGCCAGGACTCGCCGCACGGAGCCGAGCCGGGTGGAGATGTCCTGGCTGGCCTTCTCCTCCTTGACCTCCAGGCTGTCGACCTGGGGGTGGCCGCCGGCCGCGTCGGCCTCCACGATGAACGCGGACTTGCCCTGTTCCCGGTGACGGCGGGCGAAGCGGTCGGAGGCGAGGCGCCTGACGGGCGGTCGTGGCCGTACGAAGACGCCCCGGCCGTGCTCGGCGTGAACCAGGCCCTCGCCCTGGAGGATGGAGAAGGCGTTGCGGACCGTCATCCGGGACACACCGAAGTGGTCGACAAGGTCGGCTTCGGAGGGCAGCTTCTCGCCCTCGCGGAATCGCCCACGGTCGATGGCCTCGCGCAGCTGGTCGGCGATCTGCCGGAAGACCGCACGATCGCTCGTGGGGTCGAGATCACCGAGGAGGCCCGAAGAAAGAGGGCTCACGTGAGTACTCCTTTAGGTATCTAGACGAGTGGGCGAGTGCTGTTGCTACGGTGGAGAGCCTAGCCAGCCGAGAGGGCCGAGGAACGTGAGCACTGAACGCCCGCACTCCGTGAGCGTCGCCGGGGTCGTCGTGGACGACCAGGGCCGGGCCCTCCTGATCCAGCGCCGGGACAACGGTCACTGGGAGCCGCCGGGCGGTGTCCTCGAACGCGAGGAGACCATCCCGGAAGCCCTCCAGCGGGAAGTCCTCGAAGAGACCGGCATCAAGATCGCCCTTCCGGCGACCCTGACCGGCGTCTACAAGAACATGAAGGGCCTGATCGTCTCGCTGGTCTTCCGCTGCGAAGCCGCCGACGGTGTGCCCACCACCGGTGACGAGACCCGCGCACTGCGCTGGGCCACCCGCGAAGAGGTCACCGAGCTTGCCGACGAGGCGTACGCGATACGCGTGCTCGACGCACTCGACGCTACGACCCCGCCGGCCGTTCGCGCCCACGACGGCGTGAAACTCGTCTAGCCCGAACCCGCTGCACATGGCGGCCTACCAGCACGAAGGAACTTGTATGCACGAGTATACGAGTACAGCCCGGGTCTGGGGGCTGAGTTGCCCAGGATTCCCGGAAGAAGTGAGCCGGGCCCGCCGCTGGACCCGGGACATCCTGCGCGACTCTCCTCTGGCCGACGACGCCGAGCTGATCGTGAGCGAGCTGAGCACCAACGCGATCCGCCACACGGCCAGCGGCTGGGAGCCCGGCACCTTCCACCTGGCCGTCGCGGTCTCGGCTCAGGTGGTCGCGGTCTCAGTCACGGACGACGGCGGCGCGGCCACGGCCCCGAAGGTCGAGCACCAGGACCACGACGCCGAACGCGGCCGGGGCCTGGGCATGGTCAGCGCCATCGCCCACCGGGTGGTCGTCCACGACACCGACCAGGGCCACACGGTCACCGCCGAGCTGTACGCCGACGCACGGCTGGGAGGCCGACGATGCTGATGCAGCTGCCTCGGTGGGGGTTCTGGTGCGAGTGCTGGACGGAGAGCCTGACCGAGCAGGGGCCGCCGGCGCTGGTGGCATCGTTCGACGCCTACTCCGCCCCACAGGCGGACCGTTGGGTAGCGATCGCCCTCGAAACGATCTCCTCGGCACTGGACGCGGACGCCTCCAGTGCAGCGTGGGAGTGGATGTATGACGGCCGGATCGACACCCGACGAGCCCTGCTGCGGGCCGAGCCCTGCACGGTGTCCCTGACCGACGCCGGCACCCGCATCACCTGGACCATCCAGCCCGTGCTCTTCCTGCCCCTCGCACACCGCCAAGAGACCGAACTCCCGGCATGCGCGCACGACTTCACGCCCCGCCCTGAGGAGTGAGTTACAACTTTCTCTACTGGTTCAAGGCGGCTCGCTCCGCTCACCGCGCGCGGCCCGGCCCCCGGCCGGGCCTGCGCTCCTGTCTCCGCCCCGCTCCAGCCCGGCCGGCGCCCGTGCCGCGCGCTGAGCAGTCAGCCGCCTGACGTCAGAGAAGGGGTACGTCGTGGCTGGGGCGGTCGGCTCCACGGCTTTAGGCAGCCACTTTGGCGCGAGCCTCGCAGATCATGGCCCCAACGTCGTGCTTTACCGGGCAGGTCCACTACCTGCCCGACGCGCCGGAAGCTTACGGGGCCATGATCACTCGCGCCAAAGCAGCTCCAGCCCAAAGCCGCTCCGCCGACCTTGCGTGCGGAGCGGCCAGGGTTTCGCGTGGGTGCTACGGAACAAGCCGTAGTCTTCTGCGACTTGGCGTCACAACCTCGTTCTCCAGATCTTCCTCTAGCATTCCTACGACCTGTGAAAGCTCGTGTACCGAGTAGTCGTGCTCTTCGATGTGGATCCGGAGCATCTCTTTGTAGATCTGGGGAATTTCCCGCTCGATCGGAGCTGGTTCACTGACTAGATACCCTGCCTTGTTCATGTACGCATGCAGGCTGCGAGAACGTGCCTGAGTGATGATTCCCAGATGTTCGGCCCTGATGATGAGGGACTGCATCGGCACCCGCCAATACGGCTTTAGGGCGGCAGCTCTCCGAACATCGATTCCGCTCAGGTCTTTAGCGATCTCGGCGGCAGGCATCAGAAGTTCTTCTGCGAAGGAATCAGCTTCCTTTTCAGCGGTTTCACGAGGGAGGTCTCCTTCGTGCATAACCATATGTCCGATCTCATGCGCGAGAACAAATCGTTGCCTCTCTGGGCTCAGCCCTTCGTTTAGCACGAATAGGGGGCCGGAACCCGGGTGCCATACGCTGATAGCGTTGATACGGTGGGTTTCGAAGTCGCGCAGAAGGACAGTGCCACCTGCCGCCTCTACGATGTTCACGAGATTTGGAACCGGCCCCATTGGCAAGCGCCAGGCAGCACGAACACGGCGTGCCGCTTCGGCCGCCGTGCCAACCTCGTCAATGTCGATGTGCGGGATTTTGAGGGATGTATCAACTGCGATGCCATCACTCAGACGTACCAGCCTCATGCGAAGCAAGTTCACACGAGCTTGGATCTTACGCAGAGTCCTTTGGGAAAGGCTCTGTTGCTTACGGTGAAAGAAGCTTGCGCTTCCGAAGCCGTAAACTTCCTCTTGCCAAGTGAGTAGTTCAGGCGTCACCCGCAACACCTTTGCTACTTGAGGCACATCCGCCTCAGGCAAGGGGCGCACCCCAGTCTCAGCTTTACTGAGAGTGGACTGCGCCAACCCGGTAGCCTTAGCAAGATCTTGTTGCGTAAGACCCTGCGCCTCCCGCGCCAGCACTAGCATGCGCGGATTGATCGTCATTTGTTCTCGCTTGTCTCCTCTGCCGGCGTCTTTCGCGTGCTGCGAATGACAGGCCTCGGCCCGTCCCCCGAGGTCGTAGGCATCGGAATGGTGATTCCGCCCTGACCGATGTCCGGGATGATTTCAATGGGCGCCCATAGGTGCTCGCCATTCATGGTACACGTGATTGCGAGCTTTTCGAAGTCAAGCTCAAAGCTATCCAAGAGGTAACCGGCGACGAGGTGTGTCATCGGTTCAACCTGTTCGGAGAACTCCAGCATTTGCGCTTGGTAGGCGATTGCCTGGGCCGTTGCGATGCTGCTGGTCTTGAGTCGACGACCTTGGAACTTCTTGAAGCGGATAGCGACTTGGTCCCTGATCTGAATCACTAGGAACCCGCGATCTTTCCGGACCTTGACGTGTTCGACTCCAAGGAACTGCTGCGTTGCCTCAGCCGCTATGAAGTCGTACAGGACGTTAGCTCGCGAGCGAGCGGAAACGTCAGCCGGTGATCCTTCGAGCTTCTTGACCCACTCCTGCCACCGGTCCCACGCGCTGCGGAAGCACTGGTCGAACTGGTGCTGGTAGGGCTCAAGGAGCCGCACACACGAAGCCCTGTCCATGGGCGATCCGTTTGCCACGCGCGACAGCATGGCAGGTTGCAGAATGCCCGTCAAATATTCCACTCCTGATTCCATAGGGGTGTTGGTCGAACGTGTGTGCGGTTCTAGGGTCCTACTGTGTGGCTTCGGTGTCTACAGGGGCTTCCAGTGCAAGCGGCATGGCCTACTGCTGCTGGTACCTCGGAAGCGAGGCTGGCCACCGCCTCGGTCGGTTACATGCGGACTGGCCAGACCAAGAGCCGCCTTGTGACGGACTGAGCTGTCAAGAGGGCGCCTGGTGGTTGACACCAACGCCTGACACCAACAGCACCGGACAGCGACGGTCGGCGCCGGACCCCAGCGGGTTGTCAGCCGAGGGCCACGGCCGATGGAGCAAGGTCACCGACCGCCCATGATCGACCTGATAAGGATGAGGCCACAGGTTCAAATCCTGTTAGCCCCACCAGCGAGAAGACCCCCGGTCCGATGGGCCGGGGGTCTTCTGCTGTTCCGGGGGGGGGCGGTGCGGGGACGGGAAAAACCCGACCGCTGGCGACGGGGGATGCACCAGCGATCGGGCTATGGCCAAGGGTAACAAGGTTGTCGGTCGTGTGGGGCCAAGTCCAGGAGAAATCAGGCGGGTTGGCTGGTCACTGGTCGCACGGGGGGTCGTAGGAGAGGCGCGGGAGGTACTCCTGCCAGCGCTGTTTCGTCAGGACGCCCCGGGTGACCGAGCAGATGTGGCGGATCGCCGTGTCCGCGTCCAGGCTCCACAGGCGGACCGTGTCGGTGCCGCTGGAGACGCCGAGGACGTGACTGTTGGGGCTGAAGGAGAGGAAGTGGCCGGTCTTGGCGTTGGGGCTCATGGACCGGCCGATCGGGGTCGCCCGGGCCGGGTCGGTGACGTTCCACAGGCGGACCGTGTTGTCGTTGCCGCCGCTGGCCAGGGTGTGGCCGACCGTGCTGAAGGTCAGGGACGTCACCGCCTCGCTGTGGCCGGTGAGCGGCCTGCCGAGCGGTTCGGCGCGCCCGGGGCCGGTGACGTTCCACAGGCGGACCGTGTCGTCGTCGCTGCCGCTGGCCAGGGTGGCGCCGTCGGCGCTGTAGGCGAGCGCGTTCACCGGGCCCGCGTGCTCGGCCAGCGGGGCGCCCCGGGGGACGGTGCGCGCGGGGTCGGTGACGTTCCACAGCCGGATCTCGCTGTCCGCGCTGCCGCTGGCCAGGGTGTGTCCGTCCGGGCTGAAGGCGAGCGCGTTGACGTAGCCCCGGTGGCCGGTGAGCGGTCTGCCGAGCGGTACGGCGTGCGCGGGGTCGGTGACGTTCCACAGCTGGATGGTGCGGTCGTCGTAGGCGGTGGCCAGGGTGCGCCCGTCCGGGCTGTAGGCCAGCGCGTCCGGTCCCATGAAGCGGGTGCGCAGGGCCAGCGGCGGGCCCGCGGCGACCGGGCGGGCGGGGTCGGAGACGTCCCACAGGTGCACCGTGCGGACACCGGTGAGGACGGCCAGGACGCGGCCGTCGGGCGAGAACACCATGGAGCGCTGGTCGCCGTCGGCCCGCATGAACGGCTCGCCCAGCAGGACCGGCCGGCCGGGCCGGGTCACGTTCCACAGCCGCAGCCGGCCGTCCCGGGCGGCGGTGGCCAGCACCCGGCCGTCCGGCCGGAACGCCCCGCTGCGGCCGACCATGTCGGACGTCGGGACCGACCACAGCCGCACCTTGCCGTCCCCGCTGCCGGTGGCGAGGGTGCGCCCGTCGGGGCGGAACCCCAGGGCGTACATCTCCCCGCTGCTGCCCGCGAGCGGCTCGCCGACCTGGGACGGGGACGCGGGGTCGCCGACGTTCCACAGGCTGGCCGTGCTGTCCGCGCTCGCGGCGGCCAGCCGGCGCCCGTCCGGGCTGAACGCCACCGACCAGATCGGCCCGGTGTGCCCGGTCAGCGGGGAGCCGAGCGGTGTCGCCCGGCCGGGCTGGCGCACGTCCCACAGCCGGACGGTGTCGTCCGCGCTGCCGCTGGCCAGGGTGCGCCCGTCGGGGCCGAACGCCACCGAGTGCACCAGGTCCGTGTGTCCGCGCAGGGTCTTCAGCGGTTCCGGCCGGCGCGGGTCGGCCACGTCCCACAGGCGGATCGAGTTGTCGTCGCCGCCGGCGGCGAGGACGCGCCCGTCCGGGGAGAAGGTCACGCAGCGCACCGCCGCGGTGTGTCCGCGCAGGGTCCCGAGCGGCTTCGGCCGGCGCGGGTCGGTCACCTGCCACAGCCGTACCGTGTGGTCCTCCCCGGCCGAGGCCAGGGTGCGGCCGTCCGGGCTGAACGCCACCAGGTAGATCGTGCCCCGGTGGCCGGTGACCGGCTCGCCGAGCGGCACCGGGTGCGCGCGGTCGGTGACGTCCCACAGCCGGATCGTGCCGTCGTCACCGGCCGAGGCCAGGGTGCGCCCGTCCGGGCTGAACACGGCGCTGCTCACCCAGCTGGTGTGGCCGGTCAGCGGCTTGCCGAGCGGTGCCGGGCGGTTCGGGTCGGCGACGTTCCACAGCCGGACCGTGCGGTCGTAGCTGGCCGTGGCCAGGGTGCGGCCGTCCGGGCTGAAGGAGGTGAGGTAGACCGCGCCGGTGTGCCCGGACAGCGGGGTGGCCAGCGGCGCGTTCACGATCGACAGCAGGCGGCTGTACGTGCCCTCGTCACCGGGGCGCAGCTGGTGCGCGACCAGGTCCAGCTGGGCGGCCAGCGACGGGTCGGTGTGCTGGACCCGGTCGGCCTCGGCAAGGACCTGCTCGAACACGGCGTCGTCGCGCTGCTTCCAGGCGATCACGGCGGAACCGGCGGCCAGCACGGCCAGCACCACCAGCGCCGCCACCGCGGCCCGGCTCAGCCACACCGTCCGCTTGCGCAGCCGTACCGAGGCGGCCAGGAACTCCATCGCGCTGCGGGTCAGATAGGTGTCCCCGGCCGACCGGGCCCAGCTGCGGGCCTGCTCCAGCCGTGACCCCCGGTACAGCAGCGAGCTGTCCCGGCCCGAGTCCTCCCAGGCCCGGCCGTCCTCCTCCAGCCGCTGGCGCAGCAGATGGTCGCCGCGGCCCTCGTCGATCCAGTGCCGCAGCCGGGGCCAGGCGTGCAGCAGCGCCTCGTGGGTGATCTCCACGGTGTCCGCGTCCAGCGTCACCAGCCGGGCCCGCACCAGGGCCTCCAGCGACTCCTCCGTCTTGCCGGGGTCCGCCGACTCCTCGGCCAGCTGCCGCCGGGTGCCGCGCCGCCGGGTGGCCTGGGTGTCCTCGCCCAGCCGGACCAGCCGCAGCAGCAGCAGGCGGGCGGCGGTCCGGGCCGCCGGGTCCAGGCCGGACCAGGCCCGTTCGGCGGTCGCCGCGACCGCGCCCTGGATGCCGCCGGCCGCGCGGTAGCCGGCCAGCGTCAGCTTTCCGGCCTTGCGGCGCTGCCAGGTGGCCAGCAGGGCGTGCGAGAGCAGGGGGAGCACGCCCGCGTCGTGCGCCCCGCGCGGGCCGTCGGCGCTCACCTCGCGCACGATCAGCTCGGTGAGCCCCGGCTCCAGCTCCAGGCCCACCGCCTTGGCCGGCCCGGTCACCGCCTCGCGCAGCTCGGTGCTGGTCAGCGGGCCGAGCACCATGTGCCGGTGCTGGAGCGCGTCGGCCAGGTCCGGGTAGCCGAGGCACTGCTCGTAGAAGTCGGCCCGTATGCCGAGGACGACCCGGACGGGCGCGGGGTCCGCGGCGCCGGCCGGCGGGGTGCAGGCGGCGTGCAGGAACTGGATGAAGGAGCGCCGGTCCGCCTCGTCGGCGCAGAGGGTGAACGCCTCCTCGAACTGGTCCACGATGACGACCGGCCGGGTGCCCGGGGCGAACGCCCGGCGGGCCCAGGCCGCGACCGCCGCGCGTACGGCCCGGGTGACGTGCGGGGCGTCGCTGCCCGGCAGCGCCGGGTTCCGCGCCGCCTCCCGCTCGGCCCGCCGTGCCTCGGTGGCGACGGCGGCCAGTTCGGGGATCCGGCGGACCAGCTCGCCCAGCGGATCGGCGCCGGGCACGAGCTGGAGGATGGGCTCGGGGCATTCCGCGGGCCCGGAGGGTTCGGGGGATGCGTTGGATGCGGGGGATGCGGTGGATTCGCCGGGGGCCGGTGGATCCTGCGGGGTGGGGGCCGTGCCGTCGTACAGGGCGCCGTCCCGGATCGCGGGGACGAGGCCGGCGTTCAGCAGGGACGACTTCCCCGCGCCCGAGGCGCCGACCAGCATGACCAGGCCGCCGGACCGCTCGGCCGCGCGGAGCTGGGCGACGAGGGCCTTCGTACTGCGCTCCCGGCCGAAGAACCACCGGGCGTCCTCGCGCCGGTACGGGGCCAGCCCCCGGTACGGGCACACGCCACCGGGGACCGGCGGCGCCTGGGCCGGTGGCCGCCGGTTCTCCTCTGCGGGCGGCGCGGCCCGGTCGCCGGCCGGACCGGTCAGGGCCAGCTCCCACAGCCGCTGCCAGTGGGCGAGGTCGTACAGGCCGGCCGAGACGGGGGTGGGCCGCAGCCGCCGGGCCTCCGGGATCAGGATGTGGAGGACCGCCGCGAGGGCGGCGAACTGGGCCGGTACGTTCCGGGCCCGCCGCCAGTCGCTGATCCGCTGCGCGGACACCCGTACGGGCCGGCCGCGCTCGTCGACCCGCTGGAGCCGTACGACCGCCTGGGCGACGCTTTTGAGGGGAGGATTTCCGGCCTCCTTGTAGAGCAGCGCGAGCCGCTCGGCGAAGGCTGTGCGTGCCCCTGAGTCGGAACTCAAGGTTCCACCCCTTACTTCCCCCGCGTGTCGGATGTCCGGACCGGAAAACTCACCCTATACGTCTGACCTGCGGTTAAGGGGTGGATCGGGGTCCGGAACCTCCCCGTCGGCGATGACAAATGGCAGGATCCGAACCCGGTAGCGGACTCGTCACACACCGTCCGGACAGGCCACCGGCCCGGTGCTCCGAGAGACAGCCCATGGCGCCGAACGTTCTCGGTCAAATTTCGGCCACCCCGTGCCGCGCCCGGGCGGCCGGGTCCGCGAGCGCCCCGGAAACCGTCCTCACACTTCGGCCCGCGCCGCGCCGACATGGCGTGGGTCGACGTTCCCGCACCGTTCGGCACCGGTCCCCGCGAGGGGAGGGACCGGTGCCGGGCGGGCGGGAATCGGAATCAGTCACTCCGTACGGTGGCCCGGTCGCTGGGCCGGGTTCGTGAGTACGGTCACTGGGCCGGGTGCGGTGGGTCCGATCGTTCGGTCGGGCCGCGCGGTCGGCTCTCGGTCCGGCCGGGAGGGGGCGCGCGGTCGGCTCTCTTTCGTCCGGGTGATCCGGATCGATCGTCCGGTGATCCGATCCGGTCGATCCGGTCGATCCGGTCGATCCGGTCGGACCGGTCGGACCGGTCGGACCGGTCGGTACGGTCCAGTCAGTCAGCCGCGCGGCCGGTGCGGCCCGTCCGCCGTGGACCCGGCGCGGCTCCTTCGCCCGCGTGTCCGCCCCCGGCCGCCGCCGCTTCCCGTTCGCCCATCATCCGGCCTGGAAATCTGACGAAGCGTCAGCTACCTTCGCCTCGCCGTTCGTTCCCGGAGGGGTGAGTGTCCATGCAGAAGCAGCGTCCCCAGTGCCCGCGACCCCCCGGTGAGCCGCGCTGGGTCGCGATGTTCCGGAGCTCCGGCGGGGACGCCTGGACGGTGGGCGCGCAGTCCCCTTACCGGGAACCGGTGCTGTACGCCGTCGGCGACATGACCCGGACCCTGCACGCCCGGGGTGACGAGGTGACAATCGCGCTCTGGGGGCCCGAGAACGGTGCCTGGCGCCTGTTCGACGCACCGTCCGCCACGACGCACGCCCCCGCGCCGGAGCCGTCCGCTCCCCCCGCCGCACCGGAACCGGCCCGGCTGGCCGAGCGCATGACGGACCGCCGGCACCAGGTGCTGCTGGCCGGGCTGGACCGGGCGGGGCTGTACGACCTCGGCCCGGAGGACGGAGAGGCGGTGCGCGTCCTGGCCGACCGGCTCGACGAGCCCACCGTCCGCCGGGTGGCCCACTGGCTGGCCACCGCGGGCGGGCGGCCGTAGGTCCCTCGGCGGGTTGGGAGGGCGGTCCGGCGGGCAGTGACGTCCTGAAGGTCACCGCCGACGGCTGGAGGACGTATGGAGGTCTCCGTCGACCGCGCCCTGTGCTACGGCTCGGCCGAGTGCGCGCACCGGGCGCCGGACGTGTTCGCGTTCGAGGACGGCTACGGCGTGGTGCGCCCCGGAGGCGCCGGGGCCGTCGGGGATCCGCGGATACGGGAGGCGGTCCTGGAGGCGGCCGAGAAGTGCCCGTCGCAGGCCATCGTGCTGAGGGGGCAGGCCGCCGCGCCGACCGACCGGGCCGCCGCCGGCCGCTAGGCGGACGCGGCAGGCTCGGGGGCCGTCGGCGGGCAGGTCCAGCCGAGGTCGGCGAGCGCGCGGGCCCGGGCCTCGGCGACCGCCGTACGGGCCGCCCGCTCGGCGGGGTCGACGTGGGCCGCCTGGCCGGTGACCTGCCCGTCCCACTTGCGGTAGAGCAGACCGGCCCGTGCCGAGAACCAGCCGCGGCTCACCGCGTCCAGCGCCAGCAGCAGCCCGGTGTCCTCGGACGCGGGCAGCGCCATCCAGCCGCCCAGCGCGAGCAGCAGCTCGCGTCGTACGCACAGGGTCGCCGGATGGACCGGCAGGCGGAAGTCGTTCCGCTGCCAATGGGCGAGGACGGTGCCGCGCTCCAGCGGGCCGTCGTCGGGGTCGCCCGGGAAGCCGGCCGTGGTGCCGTCGGGCAGCAGGTCCAGCACGCGGGAGGTCGTCCAGCCGACGGCGGGACGCGCCTCCAGCACGGCCAGGTCGCGGGCGAGCGCGCCCGGGGTGAGCCGGTCGTCGGCGTCCAGCACCTTGACGTAGGCGCCCCGGGCGCGGGACAGCGCGATCGTCCGGGCCACGCCGGGACCGCCCGGCCGGCCCTGGCGGAAGGACACCCGCGCGTCGTCGGGGACGTACGGGCGGATTTGGTCCGTCGTCCCGTCCTCCTGTACGACCCATTCCCACTCCCAGCCGTCGGGCAGCCGCTGCGCGCACAGGGACGCGTACGCGTCCGGCAGGAATCGGGCGGACGGGCCGTGGACAGCGGTGACTACGGTGACGCGCCGGCTCACGGCAGCGCTCACCACCTTTCCCTGCGGTCGGAGCCTGTTGTCGCTGCCAGCATGGCGTACGACGGGTCCGGGACCCCGGCGGGTCCCGGGAAAAGCGCGAGACCCCCGGCCGGGGCGGCCGGGGGTCTTCCGTGTCGACTGGTGCGTACGCAAGTCGCCTTGTTGTCGAGACGTTGCGGTGCTGCGGCGGGGCGGGGGCTCAGCAGTCGAGCGCCGCCGGGGCGTGGTCGGGGCTCTGCGCCTCCGCCTCGGCCCGTGTCCGGGGCCGGGTCTGCTGCTGGAGTTCCGCCTCGCTCTGCTGGGTCTCGGTCTGCGGCCGGTGCCGGCAGCTGGGGGACTTGCCGTGGGCCTCGGCCCGGATCCGCTGCTTCATCGTGGGGGGCAGGGCCCTGGCGCGGGACCAGGCCCAGGGATGTGCGACCGGGATCGTCGGGAGCGTGCGGTGCGCGGTGCCGGTGTCGGCGCTCTCGGTCCGGGGTCCGGCCGGGGCGGCGGTGGCGGTGGCGGCGCCGGCGGAGACGAGGCCGAGCGCCGTGCACAGCGCGAGGAAGGCGGTGACGATGGCGGTCCACATCTTCATGACCTTGGTGCGGGCCATGATCCCCTCACTTTCGGGTTGGGCGATTTGCGTACTTTGTTCATGATGTGTATGAGGGTCGCGATGTGGTGGACCGACGCCCGTGGCGCGTCGATGTTCCGATGAACACCACTCGGATGGCCGCAAGAAGGGAGAAAACCCCCTAAAAGGCGATGGATGCGGCCGAAGCGGGAGCAAAGTAACCGTCCGTGGGGACGTGGTCACGCTCCGGTCGGCACGGCCTCCGGCCCCGCCTACTGCGCCGCCGGGTGCGGGAGTTGGGCGCCGACGCAGGTCACCGACCGATATCGGGCGGTGTGTATAGTCGGGCGCCAGAGGTCCCCTACGTCAAGGAAAGACGAGGTCGCGCGGTGAAGAAGCTGCTCCTGGTCGCACTGGCCGCCATCGGCGGGCTCCTCGTGTACCGCCAGATCCAGGCGGATCGCGCCGAGCAGGACCTGTGGACGGAGGCGACTGACTCCGTGCCCACGGGTTCGTGAGTCCCCCTGTCGAAGCCGATACCGAATCTGTACAGACCCCGGTCGCCCGAGCGGCCGGGGTTCTGCGTTGTCGGGGGGCATCCGCAGGGCGTCCCGGGTTGCGGGGGCGCGCGGGCCGGGGTAGCGGGGGCGGGACGTGGTGACGTGGGGCGCGGACGTTTCGGACGGGTGTACCCGTTGCCCGGATGGCGCAGGGCCGGCCGGGGAAGGATGGAGCCCGCGACGCGGTGCGGTGGTCCGACGAGTGGGGGTGGGGCACGTGCGGGGCCGAGGGGGTACGGGGCGCGGGGGTGTCGTCGCCCGGTGCGCGGTGGCGCTGCTGCTGGTGCTGGGTCTCTGGTCCCTCGGCGGCCCGACGGCCGTCGCGCGGGGCGAGGGGGCCGACATGTCGGCGGGTGCGCGGGGAGAGGAGGCCGGTCCGCCGGCCGGGGACGGCTACGCCTTCACGCCCGGTGCCCGTACCGTCGTGGGCGCGCCGGACACCGCGGGCGCCGTTCCGCTGGACGCCCGCCACACCTACCGCAGCTCCCTCCCCCGTGCCGCGAGGCTGTACTACCGCCTCCGGCTCACCGCGGCGGAGACGGCGTACGTCCCCGTCACCGCCGTGCCGCCGCCCGACGCCGCCGTCTCCGCCACCGACGGCATCCGCGTCTCGCTCCGGAACGCGAACGGCACCTCCTGCTCCTACGCCTCCGCGCGCTTCGGCGCCGGGATCAGCCCCCGCCCGGTCACGGCTCTGGGGCAGCGCGAGACCGGCAAGGCGCTGTGCCAGGGCGGCGGCACGTACTACCTGCTCGTCGAGCGGCTCGACGCCGGTCGCCCGGAGGCGACGGCCGGGGCCGGGCCGTGGGACCTGGAGATCGCGCCCGTCACGGAACCGGGTCTGGTCCGGGCCGGCTCCACGACCCCGCCGCGCGACTGGGCCCCGGCCAGTCCCGAGCCCCCCGCCGGCCGGCCCCGCGAACGCTCCGGCGGCACCGGGTTCGCGACCGCGCGAACGGTGGGCCAGGGCGTCTGGCGGACAGCGCTCGCCCCCGGCCAGACCCGGTTCTACAAGGTCCCGGTGGACTGGGGCCGACGGCTGCACGCCTCCGCCGAACTGGGCGGCGCCCAGGGCCACGGCTACGTCGGCGGTGCCCTGACCCTCTCCCTCCACAACCCCGTCCGCGGGGCCGTCGACGACGCCACCGCCGGCTACACCGGCACCGCCAAGCCCACCGCGCTCGCCCCGCTGCCGCCGGTGGAGTACGCCAACCGGTACGCCGTACCGGCCGGGGTGACCTCCGTACGGTTCGCCGGTGACTACTACCTCGTCGTGCACCTCAGCACCCGGCTGGCCGAGCCGTTCGGGCCGGGGCCGTACGAGGTCACGCTGCGGGTGCGGGTGGACGGGCGGGCGCACGCGGGTCCCGGGTACGACGGCGGGCCGGTGCCGGAGGACGTCTTCACGGTCAGCGACGCGGACCGTGCCGCCGCGCTGACCGGGGGCCTCGGGAGCGCGGACACCGGGGCCTCCGGCGGGCGGGGAGCCGGTGACGGTGACGGGATGACGCGGCTGGTCGCCTTCGGCGGGATCGGCTCGGGGACCGCGCTGTTGCTGGTGCTCGGCGGCTGGACGGTGGCGGCCCGGCGGGCGCACGCGCGGGCCCGGTGACGGCGGGACCGGTGCCGGGTCAGAGCCGGGCCAGGGCCCAGAAGCCCACCGCGTAGCAGACCAGCGCCAGCAGCAGGAGGGGGACCACGGCCTTCGCGGGCGGGCCCGGACGCCGGGGCGCCCGCCGCGCACGGTGACGCCGGCCGGAGGCGGGCGCGGGGGCCGGGAGGGGCGGGGCCGGGGGCGCCGGATGCGGGACGCGGGGAGTGTAGGCGGCGGTGGTGGTGTCGACGGGCGGGGCCGGTAAGGCGTCCGGCAGTGGTCCCGGCACCTGGACCGGGGGGATGTGCGGGGGCGGGGGTGCGGGTGCGAATGCCGGTGCGGGGGTGGACGGGAGGGGACGGGGGTTGGGGGTCGGGTCCGGTGGGGGGAGACGGAAGCTTCCGGTGTCCGACGGGGAGGCGCTGGAGTCCGTATCGGTACGCGCGCCCGTACCCGCGCCTGGTCCCGTACCCGTACCCGTGCCCGTGCCCGTGCCGGTGTGCGGGTCGTCTTGCGGGGCCGTTCCGGAGGCCGGGGACGGGGTGCTGTCGGGGAGCAGCTCCAGGGCGATGCCGGGGGCCTGACGGAGGGGGCCGTCGGGGCCGAAACCGGGGGGCAGGGGGCCGAGCTGGTCGAAGATTTCGATGAGTTCGTCGTCGATGCCGGGCTCCGGCAGGAGTTCCGCGGCGGCGGCGAGCGCTTTGCGCGCCCCCGTGGCCGTACGGAAACGGTCCGCGGGATCGGGCTGGAGCAGCGAGGCGACGACCTGCCAGAGCGGTCCCGGGATGCCCTTGGGCGGGCCGGGCGTGCCGTTCTCCAGGAAGTACCGCATGAGTGCCTGGGTGTCCGGCTTGGCGCCTTCGAGGAGGTAGAGGGCGACCAGCCCCACGGCGAACAGGTCGGCCGGGAAGTCGGGTTCGGCGCCCAGCATCTGCTCGGGGGCGAGGTAACCGGGCGTGCCCACCACGAGGTTGGTCTCCGTCAGCCGCGGCTCGCCGAGCCGCATGGCGATGCCGAAGTCGGACAGCCTGAGCCGGGGGCGGCCGGTGCCGGTGGCCTCGAGGAGCACGTTGGCGGGCTTGATGTCCCGGTGGACGACGTCCTCGGCGTGCACGGCGGCGAGCCCGGACAGCAACTGGTCGAGCAGCGTGCACACGAAGGCGGGCGGGAGAGGGCCGTAGTCGCCGACCAGGTGGACCAGGGAGCCGCCGGTGACCAGGTCCATGGTGAACAGCACCTTGTCGTCGTCGGCGGCCCAGCTGGCCGGGGCGAGGACGTGCGGATGGTCGATGCGCATGCCCTGCTCCCGGACGAAGCGGAGCAGGGAGTGGGCGTCGCGCTGCTGAAGGACCTTGGCGGCCACGTAACGCCGCCGACGGTGGTCCCAGGCCCGCCATACGGCGCCCACGCCACCGCGTCCGATCGGGTCGGCCAGCTCGTACCGGCCGGCGAAGACCTCACCCATGCAGCCGCCGCTCCCCTCGTGGCCCTGTACGCCCCCGATGGTGATCTCGTACCCCGTACCCGGTGCACCGTGCCCGGTCGGCCCGCCCCCCGGTGCGCCGGCCGGTGGGTCAGCTCTGGTGGGACTGGTAGTGCGCGACGGCGTCGGCGGTGCGGCCGGCGCCGTAGACGCGGAGGAACTCGGCGAGTTCGGGGTGGCTCGGCGCGAGGGCGTCGGCGGCGTCGATGATGTCACCGGCGGCGGCCACCGAGCGGAGCAGCGACTGGATCTCCCGGACCACGCGCTTCACCGTGGGCGCGCCCGAGCTGCCGGTGGTCTGGGTGGTGTTGCTGAGCACGGAGCCCCCCTGTGACTTCTTGATCTCCTCCATGCGGTCGGTCGCCTCGGCGGCGCTGACGCTGCCGTCCGCGACCAGGGAGGCCAACTCCTGGAGCAGCTGGACGCGCTGGACGACGGCGGGGTTGCCGATCTTGGCGCGCTGGCCGCTCATCAGCTGGGAGAGCATCGGAGCGGACAGGCCGAGGACCGCGGCGAGCCGTGCCTGGTTCAGCCCGAGATCGTCGATGAGCTTACGGAAGAGCGCCCCCAGCGGCTCCCCGTACCAGTTCCGCTGCAGCTCCCGCGCTCTGGCGGTGGCTTCCTGCTGTGCGGCGTCCATTGCGTCTCCCCATCGCTTCCCCTGAAAACCGCGGTTCGCTGTAGCGAACCACGTCGAGCATCTTACGGAGAGTGGTCATCCGCGGGGACCCCCAATCTTTTTGCGGGATACGGGGGGTGACCCGGTACTCTGGTCTGCGGCACCCGCCGGATCCTGATCCTTCCGGTCGGCCGCTGCTTTTCCGGGGCCTTAGCTCAGTTGGTAGAGCGCCGTCTTTGCATGGCGGATGTCAGGGGTTCGACTCCCCTAGGCTCCACTTCTTCAGATCCCCTCTGACCTGCGGAAACGCTGGCGAGAGGGGGTCTTGGTCATCCTGGTGTGCGCACCGTGTACGCACGGGGGCCGAATCGGGTGTCGTGAGGCCGTTGCACCGCCCGGTGGGGTGAACGCGATGCTCGCCCTGAGGTGGGGGCGATGCCCATGGCTCCGGGCCCCGGGGAGCGTGCTGCTCGGCTGGTACCACTCGCCGAGCTGGGATCGCCGAGGCTGAGATGGGACTTCTGCCCGGCCCCCTGCCTACGGTGCGCCGCATGGCACACGTACAGGAGCGGAAGCGCAGCGACGGAGAGATCTCCTACATCGTTCGGTGGCGAGCGGGAGGCGCTCGCGCAGGCAAGAACGAGTCCGAGATCTTCACCGATCCCGTAGCTGCCGAGCGCTTCCGGGACCTGGTGAACGGACACGGCCAGCAGTGGCCTCCCGGCTGGATACGCGGTCATGGATTCGTGAGCCACCTGCGGAGCCCGGAGGAGATGTTCGAGACCTTCGCCATGAAGCAGATCGGCCTGCTCACCGGTGTCCAGGGTGACACCAAGGCGAAGTACCGGCGGCTGGTCGAGCAGAACATGTCGCCGTGGTTCAAGAGCTACTCCGTTCGGGACGGAGAGGGCGGGATCACCCGCGAGATGGTCCAGCAGTGGGTCAACGACCTCGCCGCCGGAGCGCCGGCCCCGCACGACGAGAAGGACCGCAGGCCCCGCACGAAGTACAAGCCGAAGACGGTCGCGAACCAGCACGGTCTGCTCCACGCGATCCTCCAGGCCGCCGTGGACGCCGAGCCCCAGCTCCGGGCGACGAACCCGTGCAGCTACACGCGGCTGCCCCGCCTGGACGGCGAAGAGGTCGAGGAGGAGATGGTCTTCCTCGAACGCGAGGAGTGGGCGTGGATCCACGCGTGCATGGCCGAGGACGCGAAGGAACTCGCCGAGACCTTCGCGGAGACCGGCGGTCGCTGGGGTGAGGTCACCGCACTTCAGCCGCGCGACCTGCGCCGCCGCAACGGCCGTCCCGCCCTCCGCATCCAGCGTGCCTGGAAGCGGGACGAGGCCGGCAAGCCGTACCTGGGGGCTCCGAAGACGAAGAAGAGCCGCCGCACCATCGTGATCACTCACCAGCTGGACCAGATGCTCCGCCGCCGGGCCAAGGGCAAGGCCCCGGACGACCTGCTTTTCACCGGGCCCGAGGGCGGCCGATGGGACGCAGGAACGTTCCGCCGTCTTCGCTGGGTGCCAGCGATCGAGCTGGCCGCCGAGAAGTTCGGCCTGATCAAGAGGCCGCGCATCCATGACCTCCGTCATTCCCACGCGGCATGGCTGATCGCGGCGAAGGTGCCGCTGCCCGCGATCCAGGCCCGGCTGGGCCACGAGTCCATCACCACCACGGTGGACCGCTACGGCCATCTCCTTGACGCGTTGGACGACGAGGTCATGGCCGCCGTCGAGTGGGCCATGGACCCGATGGCGCCTCTGCCGGGATTCCTCCTGCACTCCGAGCTCACCCACGCGACCAAGGGGCTTGCCACCGTGCCCCACCTACGGGCCGGGCAGGTGCAAGACGTGTGGAAGGACGGGAAGGACACGGCGCAACCAGGTACCGCGTTCGGCGTCGAGCCCGTGTTCGTCGTCACGCTCGGAGGCCGCGAGGTTCCTTTCGCCGACCGGGACCACGCTCAGCGAGTGGCCGATCAGTGGAACGACGATCGCGCAGAGGAGATGGACGCGATGCACGCCGGCGGGTGGCCAAAAGACAAGGCCACACGTCACGGCGCCGTCGATCCCGAGGAGCGGGAGCGGTGGGACGGCGGCGGAGGCGTCTGGACGCGCGTGCCGGACCGCCGGTTCGTCTACTACGCGATGGCGGCGTACGAGTCCGACGGAACCCTCTCGTACGAACCGCTGCCGTTGGCCGGCCGGTGGACATGGGAGTTCGAGGACGACTCCTTCACCAAGGCGGTCGCCGAGCACCGCACTGAGTACCGGCCCAACGGAACCACCGAAGCCCACGCCCGCGGCATCAACAAGGGCTCGGTGATGACGGCCTTCGAGGAAGCCCGCGCGACGGCCCTGGAAGTCTGCTCGCAGAACCCCTACCTTCGCCCGCTGGACTCCACCGTAGAACCGACTGGCTGAGTTCGTCGGGGGTGCAGCGCGGATGCCGGGTGACAACTGACGACTGCCCGGGCCGGTCGTTCATGGCCCGGGCAGCTTCAAGTCGACGTCGATTTGGAGCTCAACGCGCGCTTTTAGAGGGCGTCGCTGTGCTGCACTCCAGTCACCGAGATGGCTACTCTGGGCCAGATCCGTTTGAAGACGGACCCTGGCTGCCATCGACGAGCAGACTCCCAGCCATTTGTCTGGTGGGTGGGCGTCAATGTGGCGGCCTCACGTTGCCCCCTTCGCTTGCGTGCCCCTCGTACAGGTGCGGCCGTTGATCAGTCCGCTGGATGTCCATGCGACGAACGGCCATCACACCACCTGTCCGCGGCACGCTGCGAACGGCTTCGCGCCCCGGCTCCGCCCGACGAAGGAAGAGGTGCATGGGGCAATTCAGTCAGTTCGCGCGCGGCAAACGCCGTCAGGGGCGGCCCGGCACGGCCGCCGTCCGGACTCTGGCGCTGACCGGTGCTGTGACCGCAACCGTGTTCGCGGCCGGGCAGGCGCGGCGGTCGCCGTGCTAGTGGTGCTCCTGCTGCCCGGCGCGAACAGCGCCGACTACTCCGGCCTCCAGGTCGGCAACTAGCGCATGGCCGAGAAAGCAACGACCAACACCACGCTGGTCGCATACATCAAGGTCGAGACGAGCGCCGGTCTGCCGCCCTGGCCCCTGCGGGGCTCCGCACCCGGCCCGGCTTCCACTGCCGCCGGCCTCTTTCCCCCGTCCACCTTTCTGAGACAGAAGGAGAAACCTATGCACACGCTCAGACGCCCCACGGTCCTGCTGGCCGTAGTCGGCACCTTGGCCCTGGCCACGGCTGGTTCCGCCGTCGCCGACACCAACAAGAGTCAGCAGAGCTTCAACAGCAGCGGCTCCACCGCCCCGCTGCTGTCCCCCGCCACGCCGTCCCGCCCGGACAACGGGCAGTCCAGCCAACAGACCCTGGACAAGGCCGACACCACAAACTGGGCCGTCATCGACTACGTCGGGCGTGAGTCGGACGTCGCTCACGCGAGCACGTCGGACCGCGCGCATGACATGGCGACAGGCAGGACAACACCGTCGGAAAGCGACCTTGAAGACGACGCGCAACGCGCGCAGGAGCTGGCGGCGAGCTGAGCGGTGCAGGAGACCGCCAGGCAGGGTGAGTGCCTAGGTTCTGTCTCTTTGGTCAGCGCCATCCCCATCTGGGGTAAGACACTGACGAAGAAGACAGAACCTGATAAGTGCGGGCGTACCCGTGTTGTCGACAGTGGCCGGTCGTTGGGCATGTGACGAGTGCTGGAATGGCCGGCTGCCCCATTGAGGGGTGTCGTCCTGTGTAGTGAGGAGGCGGAACATGGGAACGGCGGTACGGGCGCGGTCTGCACGCAGGCAGGCGGTCCTGGTGGGCACGGCCCTGGGGGCGGTAGCACTGTCGGGGACACCGGCGCACGCGAACATCGTCGGGGTGGGCAACGCCGCTTTCGGCAACAGCTGCGCCAACTACGGTGCCGCGCGGGCGTCGGGTGCCACGGTCGCGGGCACGGGCACCCTGTCGGGTAACGCGATCGGGTTGCCGCTGGACCTGCCGCGCAACGAGTGCGGCAACAGCGGAATCACCTGTGTCTCCCATGGCGTCGGCAGTACTGTCGGTACCGGCATTGGTCCCGGTTTCTGAAAAGTGTTGCAGGAGGACGTGTTCAGGCACGTCGGGACGGTGTCCGAGGCTGTGCGGTCCTGCGGTGAGGGCGAGGTTGTGCGCACAGGCAATGGTCTGGTCGGTCGATGGAGGCCGTATCCGCGTTGCCGGCTTTCGCGGAGCACCTTGTCCTTCTGTCCGGGGAGAGAAGGCGTGCTCGACACGGGCGACCCGCGGCTCCTCACCGGAGACGCCGGTGGTCATTCCGGCTTTATGGGCGCGCGCCTCAGAAGGACGAGGACTGCCACGAGTGCGCAGGCCAGTTTCACGGCTCCGCACCGCAGGGCCAGGCACAGGCCATCGATGGAGGATTCCTACGCCCATAAGGTCACCCGCAGGGCGCCGGCGCCGGTGTAGCTTCCGCCCGCCACCACCACATGTACGGGCGTTCCTGCTCGCTTCCGTCCCGGCCGCAGATGGGCCCCGGGCCGACACAGCTTCGGACACGCTGTGAGGCGGCTCGGCTATGTCTCGAGGACGAGGAGTCGGTCTCTGATCGGGACGGCCGACATCGCTGCGGACGCCGGCCCGCCCTGCCCTGACCAAACGGGCCCCCACGCGGCACGGCATACGGTCAGCCGCTCACCGCTTCCGCCGAAGCGGGATGCCCGCTCCCTGCCACACCCACACAGGCAACACCATCACCAGCTCTCACTCGGCGGGCCCTCACAAACCGCCGCCAGCAGTGGACTGGGCGGCCCTGTCGGGCAACGCGATCGGGTTGCCGCTTGACCTGCCGCGCAACGAGTGCGGCAACAGCGGAATCACCTGCTCCACCGAGGGGATCCCCGTACAAGGCGCCCTCGGCAACGGGAGAATTGACACGCCTGGCACGGCGGGTCCTGGAGGCTGATCCTGATGCCTGAGGACGGTCGTTCCAAGCGGGTGCGGTAGACGGTAGGCGCTCCGGTCCTCCGGGAGCGGTGAACGGCAGGTGTCTGCGGGTGTGCCGACCCGGGTGTGGGGGTCCGTTCGGTTCACGCAGGGGGTGCCGGCGTCCGCAGCGACGCCGGCCGTCCCGGTCAGGGGCCGGCTCCTCGTCCTCTGCCGGTAGCCCGCCGAGCGCCGGAACCGCGAGCACATAGCCGCGCCTCCTCACAGTGGGTCCGAAGCCGTGCGGGCCCGGGGCCCGTCTGCGCCCGGGGCGGGAGCGAGCAGGAACGTCTCATACATGTGGTGGCGGCGGTGGGTGAGGCAGTGGTGCAGAAGGTCCGCGGCCTGCCGCGGCCGGCCGGCCTCCACGAGCGCGCGGGCGTAGGTGTCCTGGATGATCTCGCGTTCCACACGGACGCCACCGATCCGCTCGGCCTGTTCGCCCAGCGGAGCGAGCAGGTCCACGGCCGGTCCCGGCCGCCCGGCGGCCATGTGGGCCAGGGCACGGGGCGATAGGCGCCAGCACCTCGGCGTACTCGCCCCCGGTGGGGTCTGAAAGCCGTCCCGTGCTCCCATCAGACTCACCGGCCTCAAGTACCTGGTCAGCGTCGGCCCGCGGTGCGCCTGGGCCGGGGAGCAGTGTCGCAGCAGTCAACACAGCGACAGCATGGTTGATCCTTTCGGCGCCGTGACCGTTGACCCGGTAGAACCGTTGGATAGTACGTCTGACATTCATCTGACGAGACGACACAGCGGGAGTCAAGCGGTAGGCATCGACGCTTGACCTGCCGCCTCCCGGTTGGCACTACGCCCGGGGATCGTTCAGCACAACGAAACGAGGAGTGCCTCATGGGGCGACTCAGCATGCTCGCGCGCCTGGAACGCACCCGAAGGCCGCTCGCTCTGGCCGCCACTGCGACCATCGGGCTGACCGGCGCCGTATTCGCGGCGGGTGCGGGGGCCGCAGTCGCCGACACCAACACCGCCACCGAGAAGTCCACCATGCTCTGCAACGTGGTGCTCCTCTCGCCCGGCGCAGACGTCGGTGGCTGTTCGAACGTGCAGGTCACCGGCCAGGACATGGTGAAGAACGGCACGGCCAACACCACGCTCATCGACTACGCCAAGGTCGAGACGGTCACCAGCCTGCTGCCCTGACCTCTCCCGTTTGATTTCCCCTGCGGGGTCACAGCCGGCTCATCGCCCCGTCCGCCGCGCAGGCTGCCACCGCCCATCCACTGCCTTCTGTTCATCCCGCTCAAGAGGAGACTCATGCGCGCACCCACACGCGTCACTGCCGCCGCGCTCCTGACCGCTGCCACGGCGCTCGCCGCCGCCGGCACCGCCAGCGCTGATACCAACAAGAACCAGCAGGCCTCCAGCATCAGCGGTCCGACCCTGCCGCTGCTGTCCCCGGAAGGCGGCCACAGGCACGGCCACCCGGACAACGGCCAGAACAGCCAACAGCTCACCGACAAGGCCCATACCACCAACTGGGCCGTCCTGGACTACGTCGGACGCGAGGGTCACCAGGAAATGGGGCGGAAGGGCGGACCAGGAGATCGCGAGATGGCAGTCAACGAGGACAACTTCGGGCGCTGATCTCGCTCTGCCAGACACAACCGACACCAACCGACACACAAAGAGGCAAACACCATGAACAAGACGATCACGCGGTCCGTGACACTTGCCCTGACCACCGGCGCCCTCGCACTGACCGCCGTCGGCACCGCTACCGCGGACACCAACAAGAACCAGCAGACCTCCAACATCAGCGGCCCCACCGCCCCCGTCCTGTCCCCCGGCACCGGCCCCGGCAACAACTGGCAGAACAGCCAGCAGGCCATGATCAAGCGTCACACCACCAACTGGTCCGTCATCGACTACATCGAACTGCCCTCCCTGCCCAACCTCGCCGCCGGCGCCCTCTGACCCGATAACCCCGGTCAGCCATACCCGTCAGCAACCGTGCCACCAGGCCCCGGCGAACCTCCTCCCGTCGGGGTCTGGTATTTCCGAAAAATGCCACCACCCGCTGCGTCCGCCACCTTGGGAACCGGAACGAAGTGGGTTCACTCCAGACAATCAGCGACGGCCTCCGGAGCCGTGTGCGCAGGTTCGAATCCTGCCGGGGGCACTCGCCGGATCACCCGCTAGTTCCTGTACGTGATCTGGGCGCATGCCGAGGAGAGGGAACGGGAGTCAGGCGGCACACGGGACCGGTGTCGATCAACCGGTGAACAAGTGAGTTCGAGCCGGCCTGACGTATAGACATATCCCAGCCCCTCGGGGAGCCCGTCTGGGATGGTGCTGTAAGGGACGGTCACCAGAGGCTGAGAGGGCGTCCCGCAGCTGCTGCGGTCTCGATGCGCCGGGCGATCTCCACCTCGGATTCGCCCCGCGCACAGCCCGTGCGTATGGCCGCGCCGATCGTGCGGGCGCGGCCGGCCGGTCCTCGGAGGTCCGCCAGGGGGCTTCCGGGGTCGCGGCGCCGGGCGAGCCACTCGGCTCGGTTTTCCGCAGGGGTGCCGAGCCGGAGGTGGGCCGGTTGCCGGCAGGAGTGGTTGTCGCAGGTGTGGCACACGGTGGGGCTGTCGCTGCCCAGCCGAGGCGCGGAATGACGCCGTGCGCCGGCTGATAGCCGTACAGGTGGCCGGGGACCAGGCGAACCAGAACCAGCAGTCCGACTCCGACGGCGTGCGGTGTACCTTCGCCCCATCAACCGCACTGAGACGACGACCTCCTCTCGAGAAACACAGGAGAAGGTGCCCCTCGTGGGCGCGTGACCCGTAGAGCCGTCCACGAGCCGAGGAGGCGGCGCGCCCAGTGGACGCGGGCCGTCCGGGCGTCTTGGCTGATCGCCGCGTGTGGGGCGAGGGTGTCGAAGCCATGGCAGGCGTCTGGACAGACGTGGAGTTCGGCTTGCGCCGCCGGACTGCCCCACCGCTGGAAGGTCGAGCGGACACTGGGCTCGGTGATGAACGTTCACGGCTGCGAACGCCTGCCTCAGCAGCTTCGCGAAGAGCTGCGCCTTGGTCGGGGCCGAGGCCGCACGCCAGACCGCCGGGGCCCTTTGACGGCGCCTCAAGCGGCTTGAAGCCGAGCGGACACCCGTTCATGCTGCTCGGGCGGGCGTCCATCGGCACACCGGGCTGGGTCCCGGACGGGCTGCCGTCGGTGTCGACATTGCTCCTGCAATCAGTTTAGAGAGCGTGCCCACGAGTGGGCACGGCGTGCTGGTGGAGCGGGACCCAAGAGGATTCAGTTGGATCGAGGGGGGTGGAAAAGTCCGGTTTCTCGGAAAAACCGCAGGTGGGAAGCGTCTCAGTTTCGGGTTCGACTCCCCTAGGCTCCACTTCTCAAAACCCCTCCGACCTGCGGAAACGCTGGCTGGAGGGGTTTTTGCCGTCTCCGGGGGCCGCCTGTGATCAGGCGGCCCCCGGAGACCGGGCGGCAGGCGCGCGGCGGGTACGGCCGACGGGAGTTCCTACCGGAGCGGTCGCCGGAGCGCCGCGGGTCTATTCGGCGACGTGGTACACGCTCTCCTTGAGAGAACGCACCTTCTCGTAGTCCGCAGTGAGCTGGTGCTCGTCCGGCGCGCTCATGAGGACGCGCAGGACGCTGGTGAGGAGCCCGACAGTGGGGGTGATCCGGTCGCCGGGCTTCAGCTTGACGGTGACGTCGTGAACGCTGTCCAGGGCGCGGATCTCCGCCACGATGTCCTCGTCCACCGCGGTGACCGTGCCGTTGAGCGTGGTGGGTGCCTCGTAGATGACGGCGGGGCGGCGCCTGCTGTAGGTCTTGTGGCCGTACTGCTTCTGGAAGGCCTCCGGCTGAAGATAGGCCAGCGCGGTCAGCCCGGCCTGGTTGTGGCCCAGGCACGCGTTGTTGAAGTCGGCGTCGATGTGGCCGCTGAGCCGGGTGCCGATCTCCACCAGAGCCGGCCCGTCCGGAGTCATGATGACCTCGGCATGGGCCGGGCCCCACCGGACGTCGAGGGCCGCGAGAACCTCGTCGACGTACGCGGTCAGCTCGGCGACCAGTTCGTCGCTTCCGTCGACCAGGAGGTCACGGTTGTAGATGTTCTTCCCGTTGGGCAACAGGGATTTCTCGTACTGCCAGACGTCGCACGTGTACCGCACCCCGTCGGCGCTGACGGTGTCGACGATGTACTCGGTACCCGACAGGTAGGACTGGACGAGGATCTCCCGGTTCTGCTTCCCGAAGATGTCCGGCGTCGCCAGGACGTCCTCGGCGGCCCGGCGGACGTCCTCGGCGTTCTTGCATATGGACACCCCGTCCGACGCCGCCGAGCTCAGCGGCTTGACGACCACGGGGTACGAGTCGCGCTCGGCGGCCCAGGCGGCGATGGCCCGCGGATCCGCGCTCTTGAACTGGTCGGCGCAGCGGACGCCGGCCCGGCGCAACGCCTCGATCATCTCGTACTTGTCGCGGCGGGCCTGTGTCAGCAGGGTGCCGTTGGACGGCACGCCGAGTGCCTCGCCGAGGTGATCGGCCATGGTGACCGCGCCGTCCTGGCCGGCGACGACGCAGACCGGGGCGTACGGCTTGAGCCGCTGTACCAGCGACTCCATGTCACCGTCGGCACACACCACGTTGAGCGCGTACTCCGACAGCCGCGGGGGGCTGAGGGTCGGCATGAGATCGGTGGTGCTCTGGACGTGGAGGACGTCGGCACCCAGTTCGGCGAAGGCCCGGGGGTAGAAGTTGCCGGCGGAGTACCCGTCGACGACGACAGCGGTGGGACGGTTACCGGTGTTCTGGGTTACTGGCATGGTTCGGTTCCTGTCAGGGGACTTGGACATGGTCGGGGGAGACGGGTGCGGTGTCGGCCGGGGAGGTCCGGAACCCGGGGACTTTGACGAGCGCCTTGAACCCGCAGGTGACCGCGAGGCCGAGAACCAGCACGGAGAGCCACAGGGTGCTGTAGCCGAAGGTGTTGGCCACGACGAGGCCTATGGGGCCGCCCGCTACGGCCGCCGTGTTCCACGCGAAGAACATGGAGCCCTGGTAGGTGCTCACCTTTCCCTCGGGCGCGCGGTTCGCCACGAAGCCGGCCGACGTGGGCGCCCACAGCACCTCTCCCAGGGTCCACACCAGCGTCGCCACGATGAAACCGGGCACCGAATGGGCGAAGGCGTTGAGCCCGAAGCCCACAGCGATGGCGAGCGCGGACAGCGCGAGCGGCACCTCCTCACGCATGTGCCGCGCGACTCGGGGGGCCAGCGGCAGCAGGACGACGGAGGCCACCGCGTTCACGGCAAGGACGACCCCGACCTCGCCAGGGCTCATCCCCTCACCGCGCATGCCCAGCGGCAACGTCGAGTTGACCTGAAGGTAGATGCAGGCCATGAGGAAGGTCAGGCCCAGGAACCCGGCCAGGACGGGTGAGCGGAACGGCTCGGCCATGGAGCGGGCGGCCTCGCGCAGTACGGGCCCCCGGGACCCTTGCCGTCCTGTGCTGCCCCCGTCCTTGGGCAGCCCCATCAGCAGGGCCGCGTAGAGAGAGCTGCCGACGGCCCAGACGAAGAACAGCAAGGGCGGTGAGTAGGCCAGCAGGAAGCCGGAGAGCACGGGGCTGAGCGACATCCCGACGTTGAAGCCGACGAGGTAGAGGCTGTAGGCGCGCTCGAAATCGGCTCTGGGGACGATCTCGTAGATCAGGCCGGCACTCGCGGGCCGGTCCACCGCGGACAGGAAACCCGTGACCAGAGCCAGCGAGCACAGCGCGGCCATGTTCGACGTCACCAGGTAGAGCAGGGCGGTGACGACGGCCACCGGCTGGGCACCGATGATGGTGCGCCGCGGACCGATCGCGTCGGCGAGTGCTCCGCCCACCAGACTGGAGGCGAGGACGCCCGCGCCGAACAGTCCGACGACGAGCGGGGTGGTCCGGGAGTCGACCAGATGGTCCTGCTCCAGGTACAGCACCAGGAACGCCGGCGCCAGGGAGCCGACACGGTTCAGGGCCTGCCCGCACCACAAGAGCCAGAAGGCCTTGGGAAAGCGCATCACGACTCCCTTGCCGCTGCCGCGCCCACCGCACTGCCCACAGCGGTGACCGGTGTATCGGTCCGGATGTCGGCAGTGCTCGGGACGGGTGACGCGGGCTGACGGGCGAAGACGCTGCGGCGCCGGCCGTAGGCCACGTACAGGAGCAGGCCGGCCGCGAGCCAGATGGCGAAGGTGAGCCAGGTGAGCAGCGAGAGGTTGACCATCAGGTAGAGGCACGCGGCGAACGAGATCCCCGGCAGCAGCGGGACCAGCGGAACGCGGAAGGGCCGCGGCAGGTCGGGACGCGTACGGCGCAGAACGATCACTCCGACGGACACGAGGACGAACGCGAAGAGTGTGCCGATGTTGACCAGGTCCGCCAGCACGCCGATGTCGACGAAGCCCGACAGGACAGCCATCACCACGCCGAGCGCCATCAGACTGCGGTGCGGGGTGGCGTAGCGCGGATGCACCGTGGCGAAGGCCGGGGGGAGCAGGCGGTCGCGGCTCATCGCGAGGAGCACTCGGCTCTGACCCCGGATGCTCACCATGCAGACGGTGACCAGGCCGACCACCACGCCCACGCTGATGACGGCCCCGACCACGGGGTGCCCCACGGCCTTGAACGCCTCGGCGACGGGCGCTTCCACCGACAGCCGGCTGTACGACTGCATGCCGGTGAGAACCAGACTCACCGCGACGTACAGAACCGTCACGATCAGCAGGGAGCCCAGAAGGCCGATCGGCAGGTCGCGCTGCGGTCGCCGCGTCTCCTCCGCCGACGTCGCCACGACATCGAATCCGATGTACGCGACGAACACCATGGCCGCCGCCGTGATGATCCCGGTCACCCCGAAGGCCGACGGCGTGCCCGGAAGGAGGGCCTGGAGCAACGGAGTGTGCACACCCGAGGCCGTCTCGGCGGGTGCGGCAGGCGGTACGAACGGACTGTAGTTCGATGCCTTGACGAAGAAGGCCCCCACCACGATGACGAACAGGACCACCGCCACCTTGACGGCGACCAGAACCTGCGTGGCGCCCTTGGAGAGGGTTCCACCTCGGATCAGCAGCCCGACGAGGAGCAGGATGAGCAGCACGGCGGGCAGGTTCACGAAGGATCCGTCGCCCCCGCTCACCGCCGCGGGAAGATGGATACCCGCGGAATCGAGGAGAGACTGGAGGTAGCCCGACCAGCCCACCGCCACCACGCATGCGGACAGGGTGAGTTCGAGCATCAGCGCCCAGCCGATGACCCATGCCGCCAGTTCGCCGAGCGTGGCGTAGGTGAAGGTGTAGGCCGAGCCGGCGACCGGGAGGGCCGACGCCAGTTCCGCGTAGCACAAGGCGGCGCATCCGCAGACGACTGCGGCCAGGATGAAGGACACGGCGACGGAGGGGCCTGCCATCTGCCGTGCCACCTGTCCGGTGAAGACGAAGATTCCCGTGCCCAGGACCATGCCGACGCCGGTGACCACCAGGTCGAACCACCCCTGGTCGCGGCGCAGCCTTCCTTGCCCGTCACCTCCCTCGGCGGAGGACAGGACTTGCTCAACTGACTTGACACGCATGGAACTTCAACCTCGTGCCTTATGAATGGCTGCCATGGGATCCTTCTGTTTCATCGTGGTGATCATTGATGCAAAGGGAGGCGCGTCAGGCGACCGGCGCGAAAATCCCGTCGGTGCGCTCTTCGAGCCACGGCTCACGGCCGAGAATGGCGTGGTGCAGCATGCTGACCCTGCGGCCGGGTTCCATACCGAACCGCGTGACGAGCGTCGAGCGCAGATGTCCGTACGTGGCAAGGGCTTCGGTGGTGCGGCCGTTGCGGTACAGGGCCGCCATCAACAGCCCCTGGATCTTCTCCCGCTCCGGGTACCTCAGGGCCAGCTGACGCAGATCGCTGAGGACCATGAGCTCTCTGCCCAGGCGCAGGTCGATCTCCAGCTTGCGTTCCATGGTGGACGTCCAGGCCTCGTCGAGGACCGTACCCAGCTCTCTCAGCGCGGAGACCTCGCGCAGATCGGCCAGCGCGGGGCCGCGCCACAGCGCGAGCGCCAGCCGGAGGCGCCGGCTCTCCGCTTCCAGCGCCTCGCGGTCCTCGACCCGGGGGGTGTCCTGCCGATGCGTGAGACGCCGGAACTCGACAAGGTCGAGTGAGTGGTCGGCCAGCCGAAGAATGTAACCGGGCAGGCTGGTGGAAATCCCGTCGGGATTGAAACCGAAACCGGCCAGGTGGCGCCGGATCTTGGAAATGTACACCTGCAAAGCTGCGCGGGCTGTCGACGGCTGGCCGTCCTTGCCCCAGAGGTTCTCTGCAAGGCTGGACGCCGGCAGGCACTGGTCGTGGTGGGTGACGAGCAGCGCGAGAAGTGCACGCTGCTTGAAAGCACTGGGAGTGCAAACCCCGAGATCTCCGGAATCTACCTCGAAGTGGCCGAGAACCTTGAATTCCATAGACGAGTCCCCTGAGTAGCGAGCCGGTGCGCATGGGTGGCGCGCAGCAGTCTCCAGGTATGACCGAACGCGGCAACTCGATCAGGCTGCCGTTTCAGCAGGCAGGAACTTACTTCACTGCGCGTGGCGGGTGTGCCCGTCACCTTGCTTCCGCCGGCGAACGTCCCTTGCGTGGACTGGTGAACAGCCCATCGGGCGGGCTGGATGCCGACCGCAACTTTGGCAACTCCACACAAAGTCGCGGCGCTGTCTCCAATGCGTCGGAAGAGGCGGCGTGAGAGTTGCCGGCAAGTCGGCCAAACCCGCTCCAAAGTCAGGGTGAACCCGCACCTTCTTCCGCCTTGTCGCATGGTGCGCTCCGACATTTGACGGCCTATGGTCGACGAGTCTTCAGGGCCTGCTCGAGGCATGGCCCGAATTGGTGACTGAGTAGCCCGGAAGGGAACACCCATGATTGCGGAACTGGACTCCAGGAAGATCTCTCCGTTCGGGGAACTGGATAATCCGCGTGTGATCGAGGCGGAACGAATTACCAGGGAGGACCTCCTCGCCCTGGCTCACGGCGAAGCCATCGCGATCGTGGTCCGTGAGTACTGCCCCCTGGACCTGTGCGCACGCGCCACGCAGCAGCTGCTTCACGACAGCTTGTACGGCGAGTACGCGAACGTCCCCGGCGTGCACAAGTGGGGTCTGAACACGTACGAAGGGCTTTCCACCAAGGAGCGCGAACAGCGCTACTTCTCGGAGGCCGTGGCTGCCGTGCAGTCGCTGCGTGATGCCTGGAGCCCCTACCTCTCGCCTATCGACCGGCTGCGTCTGGAACTCCAGGAGGCATGGCCGGGCGGTGCGAACATGGAGCACCTCGAGGGCAACCCGCTGTTCGTCGGCCAGGCGCGCGTCTTCACCGCGGGCAACGGCGCCATCCCCCACCAGGACTTCCTGTCCTGGGAGCTGGAGGACCTGCGGCGGGAGGACCGGTCCGACGGCAAGGCCGAGCTGCTCACCCAGATGACCGCCAACCTGTACCTGCAGACCGCCGACGAGGGCGGCGAGCTCGAGCTCTGGTCCCGCGGTTACGAACACGCCGAGTACGACGCTCTCCGCGTATCGGCTGACAGCTACGGACTCAACCGCGACCTGATCCCGGAGCCCACGGTGGCGCTGAAGCCGACCGCGGGCATGCTGATCCTCTCGCACGCCTCGCGCATCCACGCCGTGCGGCCTTCGAGCGGGCGCGACCGTGCGGCCGTGAGCTTCTTCATCGGGGTACGCGGCACGGAGCAGCCGCTCACCTACTGGAGCTGACGGGCGACGCGGCGGCGCGGGCCGGCAGGCCGGCCGTACCCGCGCCGCGCCGGCGGGACCCGAGGTACGAAGAGGAACCACAAGGACTGTGAGCACTGCAGGTTTGCCGACCCCGGGCCGGGCGCTTCACCCGTACGCACGTCAGCGACTGACAGGCCGGTTCGCCGAGCTCATCCGGCATGAACAGGAGCTGGCTGTCTCGCTTCGCTCCCTCGCCGTGCCGGCACCCACCGGCTCATCGCGATCTGTGTTGCTCGACCATGCCGCGCAGCACGAGCGGGACGCCGGGCTGCTCCGCTCGCTGGCTTCGCGCTTCAGCCCCTCGGGCTGTCTCCTCGAGGAGCCGGCGAAGCCGGGGGCGACCGCTCGCCGAGCGGTCGGCGGGGGCGTGGACACGCGGTCGTACGCGCGGCTCGGTGCCCGCTACGTCCTGTACGAGGGTGTCCTGATCGACTCGCTGGTGGCGGCGTTGCGTACCGACCTGCGGGTGGCCGCGGCGCCGGAGGGGTTCGATGAGGCGCTGGAAGGTATGGCCGATGCGGCGGATGCCCGGCGGACCCAGGTGCGGGAAGCACTGACGGGAGGCGGGTGGGGCGCTTGGAACAGCGGTGTGCTTGTCGCCGGACTGGACAACGTGGTGCGCGCGCTGGTGGTGCCGGAGCGGGGCGCCGTCGTCCCGATGATTCCGGTGGCCTTGACGCGTCAGGCCCGTGCCCTGACCGACCAGTGGTCTGCCGCCTGTGAACGGGCTGTCGCCCTCCTTGCGTCCCCGAGGTCCTCCGTCCCGGAAGACGATGTCAGGGGATGCTGGTGGTCGTCGACGCGCGAGGCCCTGGCCGAGTACCGGCAGCTCTGGGGGCGGGAGCACTGCGTCGTCCGCGCTGCCGCCGCGGGCTCGTCCTTCATGCCGCTTCTGTCGAGACAGGTGTGAGCAGTTCGTCCGTCGCTTCTCGCAGACAGTTGAAGGCGAAGGCCGCCGACACCAGCGACATGTGGTGATGCCAGCCGGGATAGGAGCGGCCCTCGAACGCGGTCATCCCGAACTCCCCCGCGAGCGCGTCGACGGTGGAGGTGACGTTCACCTTGCTCGCCAGGCGGCCCAGCCGCTCATGGCTTTCGCGGACCATATTGGTGATCCACAGCCGGCCTGGCTGCTGTGCCGTCGGATCCGAGAGGGTGAACAGCCGACAGGCGGGAAGGGCGGCATCTGCCCCTGGCAGGCCCACGGGGCGGGAGAGCATGCGGGCGGGCCCCCCGCCCAGGGGCATTGTCTGTGTCCCCTCGAACCCCAGGACACCGCGGGCGCCCACCACAGGCCCGGGCCGAGTCCGCGTCGGCAGACCGTCCGGGACGGCTATGAGGAATTCGTGACGGCGTGCCTGCAACGCTCGAAGCAGCCAGCCGGCGCCTCGCTCGTTGCTGAGATCGGCGACGACGGGAAGACGGGCCGAACCGCTCCTGGCCGTCAGTGAGTCGACGAGGTCCAGGGCATGGCCGACCACTGTGCCGGCGCGGAGACCGGCGGGGATCCGCGCGCGGCTGCGGAGTCGCTCGTCCTGGTCCCAGCGGCCGGGCAGCAGGAGCTTCCAGTCGACAGGCACGGTTGCCCGTGTGCCGGCCAGGAAGACACCGACGCCCACCTGGCAGTTGACGGTACGCCCCAAGGCGGGGACGAAGCGGTGGTGTACGCCGGCACAATGCTCTCCGCGTCGGGGAAGCGCTGCCGGGGCGATCACCCACGCGCGGGCGTTGTCCCGCTCTTCCACCCAGCGCAGGAGCGCGCGGCGGACGGGCAGCCAGTCCCATGGGCTGGCATTGATGAACTGGTGGAGCCCGTGCGCGGCTTCGGGCATACCCATCGCTTCCGCCAGGCGGCGGATCGACTTGCGCCCCGAGACGGTCAGCAGCCCCTCGATGTAGAAACGGCCCCATCGTCGCTGATCCACGCGAGGCAGGTCGGCAAGAATCTCTTGAGTGAACTTCCGCAATTCACCCGAGAGAAATGCGGCTCGATAGGAAGTGAAGGGCGTGGTCACGACTGAACCGCCTTCCGAGGGGCGCGAACCGAGGGCCTGAAGCCCGTCCATTGCCGACGCCGATCAAGGGATCCGGGTCTCCTGTCGTGCGGCAAAAAGAAGTCTTGCCGTGTACTCACCGAATTTCAATGGGTTCAGGTACAGGGTGTGTCATCACTCTGCAGGCTTCGGAGTGGAAACCTCAGCGGTTCTTCAGGGAAGTTCAGAGGACTGTCAGGAAGCGTCCGCAGGCAGTTGTACACAAAAGCGTTCAGGGTCGAAGAGACTTCTTCTTCGACCCTGAACGCTTGGAGTGGTCAACTGCCCTGTTCGGAGTTACTGAACGCGGGAGGGGACGTCGTGCGCAGCCGTGGAAGTATTCCCGGGGCGGCGAGGCCCGGGAGAATGAGACGCCATAGGGCGGAGACCCGCTCGGGAAGGTCTTGGCGACTGCTGTAGATCTGTGACATGACCTGGAGGCCGGTGAACGACCCCACGATGGTCTGCGCGACTTCCGGCAGATTCGTCCCCGGGAGGAGCTCGCCCTGCCGGCTCGCCTGGCGCAACAGATCTTCGATCGCTGCGATCGATTGCTGATACGGGGTGTTGGTGGGGGGCGCGAAAGAGGACTGCTCGACTGCGAGCCGCACACTGGCCCGCAGGATCGGGTCGTGCTGGAGTTGGTGCGCGAATCCCAGGGTGAGATCGATTACGGACTGCAGGACCACCTCTTGGTGCGGCACCACCAGAGCCTGGCCGTGTGCCTCGATCAACGCGGTGGCGATTGCCTCTTTGGACGGGAAGTGGTGATACAGGGCGCCGCGGGTGAGGTCTGCCCTGGCGAGGATCTCATTCGTGCTCGCCGCGTCGTAGCCGCGCTCGTCGAATACGTGCGCGGCTGCCTCCAGGATCAGGCGTCTCGACCGGATGCCTCGTTCCTGTCGAGCCATGTCTGTACTCCTGTGCCGCGTATCGAAAACCAAACAGACTTGTCTGCACTATAGCCCCTCTCAAGGGCTGTCGGCCGACGCCAGGTCCGGCATCCGCCACGGTTCCCCGAGACGGAAGCCGACCCCCCGAACCGTCACGATCCAGTCGCTCGATCCGAGCTTGCCGCGGAGGCTGCTGACGTGGGTGTCGATGGTGCGCCCGCGCTGTGGCGAGTCCTCGTTCCACACCTGGCTCATCACGCGGCGCCGTGAGTGGATCGTCTCCGGCTGGGACACGAGGAGATGGAGCAGGTCGAACTCCTTGGGCGTCAGGTCCAACGGCCTGCCGTCGAGCAGGCTCTCGCGCCTTGCCGCGTCCAGACGCAAGGGGCCGTACGTGACGACGTGCGACGCGGTGGCCTGTGTGGCGACCGGGCGGGGGCGGGACCGGCGCAGGACCGCCTCCATGCGGGCCAGCAGTTCGCGCAGCCCGAACGGTTTGACGACATAGTCGTCCGAGCCCGCCTGCAGTCCGAGCACGCGATCGAGTTCCGACCCGCGTGCGGTCACGGTGATGATCGGCACGTCACCGGCCAGCCGGATGCGTCTGCATACCTCGAGCCCGTCCAGATCGGGCAGGTCCAGGTCGAGGAGCACGAAGTCGGCCTGGTGGTGTTCCGAGAGCGCCTCGGCGCCGCTGCCGACACTGTCCGCCCGGTAGCCGTGCCGGCGCAGTTCCTGCACCAGGCCGTCGGCCGCGTGGCTCTCGCCGTCGATGACGAGGACCCGGAGCGCGGGTGCGGCCTCGGCCCGCCCGCTCCCCGCCGTGGTCCGGGGCGGATCGGTGAGGGGCCGGGGGTCGCGCCGATCCACCCGCGTCCCCACCGGATCGGCAGCCGTCCTGTTCATCCATCTCTCCCTGGGCGCTTCCCGGAGAGCTGTTGCGTCGCTCACGATCCGAGACATTAACAGGCAACCCTGTCTGGTTGCCACCGCCTCTCCGGCGGGTTGCCCGGACAGTGATGTAGCCGAGAAGTCGTGGAATGAAGTGCGGCAAAGAAGGTTGAAGTGGCGTAATCGACAGCATGGAAGTGTCGCTTACGGGACATTTCGGAAGCTCTTGTTGTCGGAGTGCGTGTCTCTGAGGGTGGGGCAGTGAAGAGAAACCAGGCAAACGTGACTGGTTCTACCGTTGCTTGGAGTAAAGAACAGACAAGCCTGCCTCTATCTTTTGGGCTGCATGTGTTCCAACCAGCCTGGGCGGGGCGAGCAGACCCACGTTCGACCTGCTCAGGCCGTAGAAAGACAGGAGTGCCGAGGATGCTGGCTGCCAGCCCGGCGCCCAGGGCCGACAGCGCCTTGACGGCAGGTTCGTTGTTCATGGGCACCGTTCCGCGGGGATACGTACACCGCGCTGCCGTGGCGGAGGTCTTCCTCACCGGATGGGAAGCCGCCGCGGACTCGGCTGACTCCTTCGTGGTGCGGGCCCAATGGCCCAGAGGGCACGCGCTTTTCGCGCCCCTCGGCGGCTACCAGGACCCGATGCTCCTGGTCGAGTCGATCCGGCAGGCCGGAAGTCTGCTGGCCCACGCCGAATACCGTGTCCCGTTCGGCCATCAGTTCCTGATGTGGGACATGTCCTTCACCGCCGAGGCTTCCGCGTTCGCTGTCGGCGCGACACCGACCGATGTCGAACTGCACGTGGTGTGCCACGACATCGTCCGCCGCGGCGGGACGGTCGTGCGCATGCGCTACACCGTCGCCGTCCGGCGCGCCGGGCGGACTGTCGCCGGTGGTACCGCGAGCTTCAGTTGCATCAACCCTTCGGTGCACCGCCGGTTGCGCGGCGAGCGGCCCACTTCGACGGGAAGTGTGCCGCCTGCCCCGGTCGACCCTGCCGTACTGGGACGCGCGCGCCGGCAGGACGTGCTGCTGGCGGCGCCGGCGGAGGCCCGGGACATGCGCTGGGAGCTTCGCGTCGATACCGGCCACCCGATCCTCTTCGACCACCCGGTCGACCACGTCCCCGGCATGGTGTTGATCGAGGCCGCACGGCAAGCGGCTCGTGTGGCGACCGCCCAGCCCGACGCGCTTCTTGTCGGCATGGAGAGCGAGTTCACGCGGTACACGGAACTCGACGAGCCGTGCTGGGTGGAAGCACACGTCGAACCCTCCGGCGCGGCGGGTGAGACCCGCGTCCGCGTCGACGCCGAGCAGAACGGAGAGCAGGTCTTCACCGCTCTCTTGACGCTCCGCCGTGTGAACGGATGAACGTGCCATGGTGTTCGAGGAACAGCCCGTGCGGCGTGTCCTGATCACTGGCGCGGCGGGCTTCATCGGCCGCCATGTGGTCCAAGAGGCCGCACGGCGGGACGTGCGGCTCAGGCTCATGGCGCACAGCCGCCGGGTGCCCGATACGGTCGCCCACCGACAGGTCGTCCCGGCCGACCTCACCGATCCGAGCGCGCTGCGGGGGGTCTGCGACGGAGTCGACGTCCTGCTGCACTGCGCATCACATATCGGCGGCACTCTCGAAGCCAACGAGGCCGTCAACACTCAAGGGACGAGGAACCTGCTCGACGAGGCCCGACGCGCTGGGGTCCGCCGCATCGTGTACGTGAGCACGGCGGCTGTCTACGGACGGGGCGCGTTCAGGAACGCGACGCCGACCCGGCTCACGAGGAACCCCGGATCGCCCACGTCGGTGACGCGTGCCAAAGCCGAGGACATGGTCCTTGACGCAGGGGGCACGGTGTTGCGTCCGCACCTCGTCCACGGCGCGGGCGACAACTGGCTCCTGCCGGGGCTGGTGCGGCTGCTCCGCACCTTGCCGGCCACAGTGGAAGGCTGGACGGCGAGGCTGTCGGTCATCGCGGCGAGCGACCTGGCGCGCTTGACAGTGAGCGCCGGCCTTGCGTCATCGGCGGATCTGACGGCTCCCGTCTACCACGCGACCCATCCGGACACCGTCACCGCGGACACGCTGCTACGAGCGGTGGCCGCGCATTCCGCGATCCCATGGCCGCACCGGGACCTCTCAGTGGCGGAAGCCCGGTCACTGCTGGCGGACGACAGCCACTCCGCCCACGGACTCGAGATGCTGACCAGTGATCACTGGTTCGACGGCACTCCGCTGTGGCGGGACCTGGGCCTGGTCCCGGGCCCCGCTTTCGACGGCTCCTTCACCGGGCAGCGGGACGACAGCCACCGCCGGTGATCCGCCGGCCGGCGCCGGTGCGCCGCCGAGGCGTACGGTCCCCGGCACCCTTTACTCTCCGGTCGACCACCCCGCGGGAGGGGCGCGGTAGCGTCGAGGGATCCACCGATCATCGTTGGGCCCGCGCGGGCCCTCCGGAGGTATGCCATGAGCTTGGTCAACCTGTTCGACGCGGCCTCGGCGCTGCCCGAGGCGTGGAGTTCGCGGCTGCTCGGGGAGATCGGCACCGCTTCGGTGAAGCTGCTGCGCATGGACGGGACGCCGGTGCCGGAGGAGGCGCACGGCACGGCCGAGGTCCTGATCGTGCTCGACGGACGGATGGAACTGATCGTCGAGGGCGACCCGGTGGTGGTCGGGCCGGGGGAGATGTACCGCGTTCCGGCCGGGACGGCGCACGCCGTGGGTCCGGGCAGCCGCGGCAGTCTTTTGATTGTGGAGGTTTCCGGGATGGACTGACCGCAGTCCGGGGGGCGAGGAGGCGTGGGCGCCTCTATGATCACCGGTCCATGGATGAATCAGGCAGGGACGAACTGCTCGCCGCCGCTGTGCGGATGCGGGGGCGAGGGGACGCCGGGGAGGCCCGGTTGCGGCTGTTGGAGCTGGCCGAGCGGTATCCCGATGATGCCGAGGTGGCCTATCAGACCGCCTGGGCGCATGACGTGCTCGGCAGGGAGGCCGAGGCTGTCGCCTTCTACGAGCGTGCGGTGCGGGGCGGCGGGCTGTCGGCGGAGGACCGGCGCGGGGCGCTGCTGGGGCTCGGCAGCACCTACCGCGTGCTCGGCCGGTACCCGGAGGCGGTGGCCACGCTGCGCCGGGCCGTGGCGGAGTTCCCCGACGACGGGGCCCTGCGGGCCTTCCTCGCCATGGCCCTGTACAACACGGGCCGGCACGAGGAGGCCCTGCGCCTGACGCTCACCCTGCTCGCCGCCACCAGCGAGGACCCCGGGGTACGGCGGTACCGGCGGGCCATCGAGGAGTACGCGCGCGACCTGGACGCCACCGTCTGAGCGGCCCGGGGCTACCGGCGGACGCCCTCCAGTGCCGGGGCCGCCTCGCGCAGGGCCTCCTCGGGGGTCAGCCGGGTGCCGTCGGCGAAGGACCGGGTGAAGGCCGCGTCGCCCAGGGCGGCGCGGGCCGTCCGCTCGACGCGGTCCACGTCGGTGCGCTCGGCCGGCGGCAGCGGCGCGCCCACGCTGCGGCGGGCCGCGTCGGCCGCACCGAGCAGCAGGGCCGCGCAGGCCGCCCCGTCCCGGGTGCCCCGCAGGGCCGCCGCGCCGGCCAGGCCCTCCAGGGACAGCGCGAGCGCCCGCGGCTCGTCTATCGCGCGGGCCACCTCCAGGCCGCGCAGATGGTGCGCCGCGGCCGTGCCGGCGTCGCCGCGCAGTTCGGCGACGAACCCCAGCTCGGCCAGCAGCAGATGGTCGCCCGCCTGCGAGGACACGTCGGCGTACCCCTCGCGCAGGTGCCGCAGGTGCGCCTCGGCCGCGTCGAGGTCGCCGGAGCGGCGGGCGCCGAGCGCGAGGCCCATCTCGGCGTGGATCTCGCCGTATTTGTAGCCCTGTTCGGCGGCGCTGCGCCGGGCCTGTTCGTGCAGGTCGCGGGCGCGGTCCCAGTCGTGGGCCAGCAGTGCCAGGCGGCCCAGGCCGGACAGCCGGGCCGACACCTCGGCCGCGAGGCCCAGTTCGCGGGCGATCCGCAGCCCTTCGTACTGGCGGCTGACGGCCTCCTCGTACTCGCCCTTGATCTCCGCGAGCGCCGCCAGCGGTGACACCGTCTGGAGCTCGCCCCAGCGGTCGCCCAGTTCGCGGAAGAGCGCGGCGCTGCGCCGGCCGTCGCGGCCCAGCCCGGCGAGGTCGCCGCGGACCAGCGCGAGCGTGGCCCGCAGGCCGAGCGCGGCGGCGGTGCCCCACTGGTCGTCCGCGACTGTGAACAGCGTCAGCGCCCGGTCGTTCAGCTCCCCGCTGTCGGCTACCGCGCCCGCGCTGAACAGGCCGTACGCGCACAGCCACAGCGAGCGGGCCCGCCGTACCGGATCGGGCACGCCGGTGTCGTCGGCGAGGGCGGTGTCGTCGGGGGCGGCGGTGTCGTCGGGGAGGGCGGTGGTCGGGTCGCGGTCACCGGTGAGCAGGGCGAACGCGGTGTGCAGCAGCGTGAGTTCGCGGCGGTCGGCGGCCGTCGTGGTGTCCAGCACCGCGCGCAGGCTGCGACGGGCCTGGGCGAGCCGGCCGCGCAGCAGCCACCACCAGGCCAGCGCGGTGGCCAGCCGTGCCGCCTGGTCCGGGGCCCCGGCGGCGGCCCGGCGCACGGCCTCGTCCAGGGCCGAGCGCAGATTGCCGGCCTCGGCGTCGAGCCGGGCCAGCCAGGACCGCTGCCCGGGACCGCGCAGCTCGGGTTCGGCGCGTTCGGCGAGCGCGAGGTAGTGGCGCAGGTGCCGGTCGCGTACGGCGGCGAGGTCCTCCATGTCGTGCAGCCGCTCGGTGGCGTACGCGGTGACGGACTCCAGGAGCCGGTAGCGCGGGCCGGTGGGCCCGGCCACCACGACCACCAGGGAACGGTCGACCAGCCGCGTCACCAGGTCGGGCACCTCGGCGGAGGCCACCCCGTCGCCCGCGCACACCGCCTCGGCCGCCTTCAGGTCGCAGCCGTCGCTGAACGCGGCCAGTCGGCGCAGCACGATGCGCTCCGGCGCGCTGAGCAGCTCCCAGCTCCAGTCGATCACCGCGCGCAGGGTCTGCTGGCGCTCGGGCGCGCCGCGTCGCCCCGAGGTCAGCAGCTGGAAGCGGTCGCCGAGCCGGGCCGCCAGCTCGCGCACACCGAGCGCGCGGACCCGGGTCGCCGCCAGTTCCAGGGCGAGCGGGATGCCGTCCAGGCGGCGGCAGATCTCGGTGACGGCGGCGCGCTCGGAGTCGTCGCAGGTGTCGGGGGCGAGCGAGAAGCCGGGGGCCGCGGCGGCGGCGCGCTGGGTGAACAGCCGTACCGCGTCGTCGGTGGGCAGCGGCTCGACCAGGAACACCTCCTCGCCCGGCAGGCCCAGCGGCTCCTGGCTGGTGGCCAGCACGCGCAGACCGGGCGCGGTGCGCAGGAGGAGGGTGGTGAGTTCGGCGGCGGCGTCCACGACGTGCTCGCAGTTGTCCAGGACGAGCAGTGTGCGGCGGTCGCGCAGGACGGCGGCGAGGTGGTGCGCGGGGGACCGGGTGCCGGTGCCGGAGACCGGTACGGCGGAGGGCGCGTGGTCGCTGATGCCGAGGGACGCGGCGACGACCTGGGCCAGGTCGGCGGCGGCCCCGCCGCGGACGCCGGAGAACTCCACGAACCAGGCACCGTCGGGGAGTTCGGCCGCGGACGCGGCTGAGAGGAGGGCGTCGGCCGCGGCCACCGCCAGCCGGGTCTTGCCCACGCCGCCGGGCCCGGTGAGGGTCACCAGGCGGGCGGCGCCGAGGAGTCCGGTGACCCGGTCGAGCGCGTCGCGGCGGCCGATGAGGGGGGTGAGGGAGGCGGGCAGGTTGGAGGGGGCGGGCGCCGGGGGCGTGGCGGCCTTCGGGGGCGGGGCGGGCGCCTCGGGTTCCCGGGGAGCGGTGTCGGCGGTGCGCGGCGCGACCGTGAGCGAGGGGTCCTGGCGGAGCACCGCCTGGTGCAGCGCGGCGAGTTCGGGGCTGGGTTCGACACCCAGGTCGGCCACGAGCCGGGCGCGCAGGTCCTCGTACGCCGCGAGGGCCTCGCTCTGCCGGCCCGCCGCGTACAGCGCCCGTATCTGGAGCGCGCGCAGCCGTTCCCGCAGCGGGTGCCGGGCCACCAGGTCGGCCAGCTCCCCGGCGAGCAGCACGTGTTCGCCGGCCGCCAGGCGGGCCTCGGCCTGCTCCTCCAGCACCGACAGCCGCTGGTCGGTCAGGCGCCGCGCCGCCGCGCGCGCGAACTCCTGGTCGGCGAAGTCGGCGTAGGCCGGTCCGCGCCACAGTCCGAGGGCCTCGGTGAGCAGCGCGGCCCGGTCGTCCGGGGCCTCGACGGCGCGGGCCCGGTCCACCAGGTCGCGGAACCGGACGGCGTCCACCTCGTCGGTGTCGTCCAGCCGCAGCCGGTAGCCGGCCGGCTGGAGCTGTACCCGGTCCCGGCCCAGTACCCGGCGCAGCTGGGAGACCTTGGCCTGGAGCGCGCCGGCGGGGCGGCCCGGCGGGCGGTCGCCCCACAGGTCGTCGATCAGCCGGTCCGCGGAGACCGGTCCGCCGTCGTGGGCGAGCAGGTCGGCGAGCAGCGCCCGGACCTTCGCCTCGGGAACCCTGACGGCCACCCCCTCGTCGTCCCACACCGTCAGTGGGCCGAGCACCCCAAACCGCATGTGCGTCACTGTACGTCACGGTGCCGATCCGTTGGGGGGTCCGTTCGGCCGTGCGCCGCCCACCAGCGGGTTCGCCGGTCGCCGGGTGTTCCGCCCGTCGGCCGTAAGCCGCACGTCAGCCGGTCCGGAGCGCTCGTGAGCCGGCCGTAAGCCGTTCCGAAGGTTTCCCGAAGCGCCCGGGCGCAAGGTCGTTTCCACCGAGCCGTTGTGGCAGGTGCGGCGAAGGAAGAGGAAGCAGCATGACCAAGTACGCGGGCCGGACGGCCGTAGTCGTCGGAGAGGCCACCGCCGTCGGACTGGCCGTGGCCAAGCGTCTGGTGGAGGGCGGCGCCCACGTCGTGCTGACCGCCCGGACCACGCGGGAGCGGGACCGCGCGGGCGGGGAGCTGGGCTCCGCCGCCCGGGTCGTCGCGCCTTCCGACGTGACCGCCTGCCTGGGGCCCGGCGGCGTCGTCGACCTGCTGTTCGCGGACGTCGTGGCCACCGCCCGGCCGCTGCTGCCGCGGCTCAGGGACGGTGGCGCCGTGGTGCTGATGACCCCGGCGCCCTCACCCGCCGCCGTGCACGCGCTGGCCGACGAGCTGGTCTCCCGGGGCATCCGCGTCAACGCGGTGGCGCCGGGCTGTATCGAGGCGCCGGGCGGCGTCGGGGTGCCCCTGCCGCCCCTGGGCCGCCTCGGCGCCGCTGAGGAGGTGGCCCGGGCCGCGCTCTTCCTGGCCACCGACGCCACGTTCACCACCGGGGCCCGCCTGCCGGTCGACGGGGGCCTGAGCCGGCCATGACGACGTACCGGACCCGGCCGGCGTACCGGACCCGGCCGACGGGCCCGGGGCGACGGCGGGCGCGCCGACGGCAGATCCGGCCATGACGGCCTGCCGGCGGTCCCGGCCGACGAGCCCCCGGCCTCCCGGCGGACCCGGCTCCCCGGCCCCGCCCCGAGCTTTCACCCACTCCGTCCCCGAACTCCTGGAGCACATTCCATGAGCACCACACCCGATACCGCGGCCGGTTCGCCCGTGCGGACCGGCACCGAGGCGACTTCGGCGGGCGCCGGTGAGCAGCAGAAGCTGCCCATGTTCGCCCTGCTGGCCCTCGCGACCGCCGTGTTCATCACGAGCCTCACCGAGACCCTGCCCGCCGGTCTGCTCCCGGCGATGAGCGACGACCTGCACGTGAGCGAGTCCGCGACCGGGCAGACGGTCACGATCTACGCCCTCGGCACCGCGCTGACCGCGATCCCGCTGACCGCGGCGACCGCCGGCTGGCGGCGCAAGCGGCTGCTGCTGACCTCCATGGCCGGCTTCGCCGTCGCCAACACCGTCACCGCGCTGTCGTCCATCTATGGGCTGACGATGGTGGCGCGCTTCGTCGCCGGTGTCGCGGCGGGCCTGGCCTGGGCGCTGCTCGCCGGGTACGCGCGCCGGCTGGCCCCGGTGCCGCTGCAGGGCCGGGCCATCGCGGTGGCGATGGCGGGCATCCCCGTCGCGCTCTCCCTCGGTGTGCCCGCCGGCACCTTCCTGGGCAAGGTGACCGACTGGCGCGTGGCGTTCCTCGCGATGACCGCGCTGACCGTCGTCCTGCTGGCGTGGATCGCCGCCGCCGTACCCGATCACCCGGGCCAGGAGCGCGGCGAGCGGCCGAAGATGCTGCACGCCCTGCGGGTGCCCGGCGTCGTGCCGGTGCTGTTCGTGACGCTGGTCTTCGTCCTGGCGCACACCATCATCTACGCGTACATCGCCACCTTCCTCGACGACCTCGGCATGGGCGGCAACACCGACCTGGTGCTGCTGGTCTTCGGTGCCGCCTCGCTGGCGAGCATCTGGATCGTCGGCGCGCAGATCCACCACCGGCTGCGGGTGCTGACGGTCGCCAGCTCGCTGCTGGTGGCGGTGTCCGCCGCGGTGCTGGCGGTGCTGGCGGACCAGACCGCGTTCGTCTACCTCGCGGCCGTGCTGTGGGGCCTGGGCTGGGGCGGGGTGCCGACCCTGCTGCAGACCGCGGCCGGTGACGCGGGCGGCGAGAAGGCGGCCGACGCGGCCCAGGCCATGCTGGTGACGCTGTGGAACGTCGCCATGGCGGGCGGCGGTGTCATCGGCGGTGTGCTGCTCGACCTGAACGGCAGCGACTCGCTGCCGTGGAGCGTGCTGCTGCTGATGCTGCCGGTGATCGCCGTCGTCGTCCTGGCCCGCGGCCACGGCTTCCCCGCCAAGCGCCCGGTGGCGTAGGCGCGGCGTACGGCGGCGGGGACGGGTCACCTCTCCCCGCCGTACCGCCGTTTCCGGCCTCTGCCGCCCCGCCGCCCCGTTGTCCACCACCCCTTTCTCACCACCCGATTCCTCACCACCCGATTCCTCACCACCCGATTCCTCACCACCCTTGTCATCACCGGACCGTGGAGCCATGACCGAAGAGACTGGACCGACCGAGACCGCCGGGAAGCCGAAGCCGGCACAGGAGCTGCTGTACCACGTCGAGTCAGGCTCCGGTACGCCCGTGGTGCTGCTGCACGGCTACACCGTCGACCACCGGCTCCTGCTGCCGCTGGAGCCCGTGTTCGCCGCGCGCCGCGGCTGGCGGCGGCTCTACGTCGACCTGCCCGGCTCCGGGCGCTCGCCCCGGCTGTCCGGGCCGGTCACGGCGGAGGCCATGGCCGAGGCGGTGCTGCGGTTCGTGGACAAGGTCGTCGGCGACGAGCCGTTCGCGGTCGTGGGCATCTCCTACGGCGGCCAGCTCGCCCGTCAGCTGATCGCCGATCGCGGCCCGCAGGTCCTGGGCGCCGCGCTGATCGCGCCGCTGGTCAAGGCGGACGGGGAGCGGACGCTGCCCGAGCGGGAGGTGCCGGCCCGGGACGAGGCGCTGCTGGCCGCGCTCGACCCGGCCGACCGGGAGGCGTTCACAGGCATCGCGCTGTACCAGGACGACGCCGGCTGGAACGCCTTCCGCGACCATGTGCTGCCCGGCCTGCGCGCCCATCACCGCGAGGACGCCGCCGCACTGCTCAAGGCGTTCCTGCCCCGGCAGTCCCCGGAGTCCCGGTTCGGCACGCATGACGGCACCCACCTGGTGGTGACCGGGCGCCAGGACCACATGGTCGGCTGGCGGGACCAGCTGGAGCTGCTCGACCACTATCCGCACGCCACCTACGCGGTCGTCGACGGCGCCGGTCACAACGTCCACCTGGACCGGCCGGACACCGTGCACGGGCTGCTGGGCAACTGGCTCGACACCCTGGCGGCACAGAAGGACTGACCAGCCGCCGCGCCGGCCTTCCGAGCCGACCGCCGAAGGTATCCCCCGGCCTTCGGCGGTCATCGGCGTGCCCGCGCCCGCGGTTTTGTTCATAAGATTTTGACACGTTTTCGATCTTGGGTAGACGGGCGTATCGGCATTGGTGCAGCCAGTGTTTTACGACCCCTGCCCACGGTCCTCCACACCCGTCACTCCACCACGTTTTCCCAGGTCGGCCCGCGAAGTAGCGAAGTGCTGTACGGGCGACGGACAGAATTGTGCACCGGAGGGTATTTTGTGGCTCGGGCACATGCACGATGCGCCGGCCTCAGTCTGAGCGTTACGAAATACGAGGGGACGTAGCGTTTATGTCGTCGAGTGAGACGCGCATGGCAACGAGCGACGGTCCGCGTATCCAGAAGTTCGTGGAGGACATATTCAGATCACTTCACAGAGTGGAGCAGCATCGCTGGGCCCGGGCCTATCTGCGGGCCCTCCTCCAGGGCTCCGGTAAGAAGACACCGCGGCGCATGGCCCAGGAGGACTTCTTACCCACGGCGGCGGTGCGCGGGCTGCACCAGTTCATCAACGCCAGCTCCTGGGACTGGCGTCCGGTGCGCCGCGTACTGGCCCGGCGGGTGGCCGCGACGGCGTCGCCCTACGCCTGGACGGTCGCCGAGCTGGTCATCCCGAAGAACGGCGAGCACTCGGTGGGCGTGCACCGCCGGGTGGACCCGGCGACCCGGCGCACCGTCAACTGCCAGCGCGCGCTCGGCCTGTTCCTGGCCGGCGCCCAGGGGGCCTTCCCGGTCGACTGGAGCCTGATGCTCAGCGGCCCCTGGGACGGCGACCCGGAGCGCCGGCGGCGGGCCCGGATACCGGAGGGCGAGAAGGAGCGCCCGGTCGGCGCCTACGTCCTCGACTACGCGGCGGACGCGGTCACGCTGCCGCACGGCGCCGGGCTGCCCTGGGTGCTGGACCTGACCCGGGGCGACGACGCGGCCGGTGTGCTCGTCGGCCTGGCCCGGGAGCGGCTGGATGTGGTGGCCGAGGTCGACCCCGGCCAGATCGTGCTCGTCGGCCAGCACACGCCGACCGTGCGCACGGTCGGCGGGCTGATGGGGGTACGGCACGCCCGGCAGCCGCACGTGATGATGCGGCAGGCCCCGGACGGCCGCACCAAGGCCGTGACGATCCACACCTACACGGGCACCGTCCGGCTGCCGCAGCTGACGGGCGCCGACGGCGGCTCGCGCGCCTACCGGATCCTGGAGCGGCCCGCCCTGGACGGCCGGCTGCCCGCCCGGTACTGGCTCACCAGCCTCACCGACCGGCCGGTGGACGAGGTGCTGTCCCTGGTGCGGGGCCGCACCGCCGCCCTGTCGGCCGTCTCCGTCCTGCAGAACCGTCTCGGCGTCCTGGACTTCGAGGGCCGCTCCTTCCCGGGCTGGCACCACCACATGACGATGGCCTCGGCCGCGTACGCCTACCAGTACCTCGACGACGCCCCGGAGCCCGTCTCGGCCCCGCCGCCGGCCGCCCGCGTGGCCGAGCCGGGCAGGGCCGGTGCGAGCTGAGTGCGCGAGGGAGCGGAGGCAGGCGATGAAGAGGGGACGGCAGGCGTGACGAACGTACTCGTGGTGGAACGGGACGCCGCCGCGGCCGAGGCGACCGAGCGCGATCTGCGCAGACAGGGCTACACCACGCGGAGCGTGCACACCGGGGCGCGGGCACTGCGCACGTACCACGACGCGGACCTGGTGCTGCTCTCGCTGGAACTGTCGGACATGGACGGGCTGGAGGTGTGCCGGTCGGTGCGCAGCGACGGCGACATCCCGCTGATCGCGGTGACCGACGACGACGACGAACTGGAACGGGTCCTCGCGCTGCGCGCCGGAGCGGACGACTGCGTGGTCAAGACCTGGGGTTTCCGGGAGATAGGGGCGCGCATAGAGGCCGTGATGCGGCGGGCGCACCGCGATCGCGCCCCTGAGAGAACGATTTCCCTGCGCCCGCTGCATATCGATCCGCGTACCCGGGAGGTACGTCTGCACGACCGGCTGGTGCCCGTCACGTCGAAGGAATTCGAGCTGCTGTACGTACTGGCGCAGAATTCCGAGACGGTGGTGTCGCGCAAGGAACTCATGGCGAAGGTGTGGGGCAGCAACTGGGCCTGCACCAGCCGCACCATCGACACCCATGTGAGCAGTCTGCGGTCGAAACTCGGCTCCAGCCGGTGGATCACCACGGTGCGGGGCGTGGGGTACCGCATGGGGTACGGCGACTGCCGCACCGCCGAGCGTGCGGAGGCGCCCGAGCTGTCCGAGGCGTCGTAGGCCGCGCGGCGCCGGAGGGTCACCGGGCCCGGACGGTCACCGGGCCCGTGCGAGGACGGGGCCCCGGCGCGCGCCGAAGGGCGTGTGCCGGGGCCCGCCGTCCTGCTCAGACCGTCACCGGCGCCAGCCGGCGCAGCAGCGGGTGCGCCTCGACGGCGTCCCCGTCGGCCAGGGTCCGCCCGGCCCACCACGCCGAGGCCAGGTTGGACGTCAGCAGGGTGCGGCCGGGCTCGCTCCGGGCCAGCTCGCCGAGCGCCGCGAGGGTGCCCATGCCCGTGCCGGTGAACAGCAGGGCGGTGTCCGCGGGCAGGCCGGACGCGGCGATCCGCTCCCGTATGCGCGCGGTCGTGACCTGGTACGGGTCGTAGTGCGGCTCCTCGCCCGGGGTCTCGCGCGCCGGGACCGACACGATCCCGTCGACGGTGAGCCCGGCCTCCTCCCAGAAGGCGCGCGAGGTGTCGGTGAGCCAGGGCTGGTACGGCGAGACGAGGGTCAGCCGGCGCACGCCCAGGGCCGCGCAGGTGGCGAGGATGGCCTGGGTGGAGGAGAAGACGGGGTAGCCGGTGCGCTCGGACAGCTCGGCGCAGAAGGCGCGGTCGCCGTCCGGGCCGAGCAGGTAGTGGGAGGCGCTGCACGCCACCACGGCCCCGTCCAGCCGCATGCCGCCGAAGTGGCCGAGGGTCTCGGGCAGGACCCGGTTGTAGGTCTCCAGCATGTCCTTCAGGCCGGCCCCGGGCGTGGTGGGGAAGCGGGCCGTGTACACGTTCATCCGGCTGCCGAGCAGCGTGGCGAACTCCGGTTCGGCGGTCGGGTTCTCCGGCGGGACGACAAGCCCCAGCCGGGGCAGTGAGAAAAGGTCCATGCCTCGCACGGTAGGCGCCTCGCGCGTGCCCGGGCGCCGTATTACGTCGTCTCTTGCGTACCCCGACAGCCTTCTTGCAGACCCTGTACTTCTTGACACTCCCTGACACTTTTCCACGGCCTTCTGACGCGGAATTCATTGCCCCGGGCCCTTGCGGTGCGGAAGCTATTGGTCAGCGCCGGCCGCAATCGTTCCCGGATTGCGGATCACCGAACTCGTCCGGAATGCGGGCGGTACACCCCGTTCCGGAACAAGGAGTGAACCGAAATGGCAGCGGAAAACCACGAGAAACTTCCCGACCCGCCCCTGATATCCGACGCCACCCTGCGCGACTCCGCGCACATGGCGGGCGTCGAGTTCGGGCCGAAGGACGCGGCGGCCATCGCCGGCCTGCTGGTGCGCACCGGCGTCGAGCTGGTCGAGGTGGGCATGGTCTCCGGCCCGGGCTCCAAGGACGCGCCGCTGATCGAGGCCGTGCACGAGACCGTGGGCCCCGAGCGCAGCATGACGCTGCTCGTGGTGCGCGACCGCCAGCAGGTGGCCCGGGCCCTCGACGAGGCCGAGCGGCTGGGCGTGCGCCACATCATGTACTCCATCCCCACCTCGGAGCAGCACGCCGCCCTCAAGCTGGGCACGCCCAGCGCCAAGTTCCTGCACGCGGTGGCCCGCTCGGCGATCTCGCAGGCCAAGGAACGCGGCTTCCACGTCACCTTCAGCGGCGAGGACGGCGCCCGCACCCCCCGGGAGCGGCTCGTCCCGTACGTCACGAACGGTTTCGAGGCCGGGGCCGACCGGTTCCGGCTCGCCGAGACCGTCGCCTACCTCTCGCCCTGGCAGATGGAGGCGAAGATCGCGGACCTCACCGCGATCGACGGCTCCGAGATCGAGATCCACTCGCACAACATGCTGGGCATGGCGGTCGCCAACTCGCTCGCCGCCGTCCGGGCCGGCGCCCGCTGGATCTCGGCGACCGTCGGCGGCATCGGCGAGCGCGGCGGCAACGCCCCGCTGGCCGAACTGCTCACCTCGCTGCGGGTGGTGCACGGCGACACCCGCTTCGACCTCACCCACCTCACCGAGCTGTCCCGGATCGCCCTGAAGGGCGCCGGGCTCGGCACCGCCTTCCAGTCCGGCCCGACCACCCCGCACGCCTTCGCCTACGAGCTGCCCGGTCAGCTCGGCAACCCGGAGGCGTACGAGACCCTGCCGGCCGAACTCGTCGGCGGCACCCGTGAACTCAGGGTGCGCACCCGGCTGACCCCGGCCCTCGTGAAGTGGGCGCTGGCCGACTCCGGGGTCGAGGTCGACATCGACGCCTTCACCTCCTGGCTGACCGAGCGCCAGGTGGCCGCGGGCGGTCCGGTCCTGGACCGGGACGCGGTCCGCAAGGCCGCGGTCGACTTCCAGGCCGCCTGAACCATCCCCACCCCTTCCCCTTCATCCCTTCTCCCGGAAACGGAGTCCACCATGACCACCGCCACCCTCTCCGGCGCCTGCCCCGAGTGCGAGACCGACCTGACCGTGCCGCCGGTCGTCCAGGGCGAGACCCTGTCCTGCCCCGAGTGCATGCTCACGCTGCGGGTCGAGGACGTCTCCGACGGGCGGCTGACCCTGGAGACGGTCGAGGTCCAGCTGCGCGACTGGGGCCAGTGATGGGCAGCAAGGTCGCCGTCGTCGCCGACCGGATCGCCTGGGAGGAACGCGAACTGATCCAGCGGGCCGGGGCCTTCGGGCTCACGGTCGACTGGGTCAACGACGAGTCCCTGTGCCTCGGCGATCCGGCCGCCCCCTCCGTGCGGGACTACGACGTCCTGCTCGTCCGCAGCCGCAGCTACACCCGCGGCGGCCTCGTCGCGAGCCTCGCCGAGGCCGCCGGGGCCCGCACCGTCAACACCGCCCGGGCGATCCACGCCTGCGAGAACAAGGCGGCGCTGCGCACCGTACTGCGCGCCGCGGGCGTCCCGGTGCCGGACTTCCGGCTGGTGCTGTCCCGCAAGGACTTCACCCAGGCCCTGGCCGAGCTGGAGACCCCCGTCGTCCTCAAGCCGGTCTTCGGCGGCATGGGCAAGCGGGTCACCCTGATCCGGCACACCGACACCGCCCAGTCCGTCTACGACTACGTCGAGGACCTCGGCCACGCCTTCGAGCAGGCCTGCCTGGTGGAGCCGTACATCGGCGGCGGCACCTCGGTGCGCTGCCTGGTCGCCGGGGGCGAGCTGGTCGGCGCCGCCGAGTTCGCCAGCGGCGGCACCGACTGGCGCAACAACGCCGCCCTCGGCAACGACAGCCGCGCCCTCGCCCACGACCCCGACATCGTGAAGATCACCGACGCGGTGTCGGCGGAGCTGGGGCCCGGCATCTACGGCATCGACCTGTTCCGCACCGACGACGGCTACGTCGTCAACGAGGTCAACCACGCCCCCGGCTTCCGGGCCGTGGCCACGGCCACCGGCGCGGACGTCCCCTCGGCCATCGCCCGCTACGTGCAGGAGCTGCTCGCATGATCCGCGCAGGAGTCGTCGGTGCCTCCGGGCTGGCCGGCGGCGATCTCATCCGACTGATCACCCAGCACCCCGACCTGGAGCTGACCTTCCTCGGCGGCTCCTCCAACATCGGCAAGCGCCCCGCCGAACTCCACCCCGGCCTGCGCATCGACACCGGCCTGACCGTGCGGCCGGTCACCGACGACGTCGCCGACCAGGTCGACGTGCTGCTGCTGGCCACGCCCGCCCCGGTCTCCGCCGAGCTGGCCGCACGGTTCGCCGACCGGGTCCCGGCCGTCGTCGACCTCAGCGGCGCCTTCCGCATCCGCACCCCCGAGCGGCACGCCCGCTGGTACCCGAAGGTCGACCGCCGCACCGACCTGGCCGACCGGTTCGTCTACGGCGTACCCGAGCTGATCGGCGACCAGCTGGCCGGCGCGGCACTGATCTCGCTGCCGGGCTGCTACGCCACCGCCATCACCCTGGGCCTGGCCCCGCTCACCCTTGGCCTCGGCCTGGACCTGAAGACCGTGGTGGTGGACGGCAAGAGCGGCTCCAGCGGCGGCGGGCTGCACCTGCGCACCGCCGACCTGCACCCCTTCCGCAACGGCGCCATCGCCCCGTACGCGCCCACCGGGCACCGGCACGCCGCCGAGGTCAGCGACTTCCTGGAGCGGAGCAAGCCCGGCTCGGTCGGCTCGCTGAGCATGTCGGCGTACGGCGTCTCGCACGTGCGCGGGCTGCTCACCAGCAGCTACGTCTTCACCGACGGCGAGATCGACCAGCGCACGCTGCAACGGGCGTACCTGCGCTTCTACAAGGAGCACCGGTTCGTACGGGTGCGGCGGCACACCGAGACCCTGATCCCGGTGCCCGACCCGCAGGCCGTCCTCGGCTCCAACTACTGCGACGTGACGGCCATGTACGACGAGGAGGCCGGCCGGATCGTCGTCCTCGCCGCGCTGGACAACCTGGTCAAGGGCGCGGCCGGACAGGCCGTCCAGGCGGTCAACCTCCGGTTCGGACTGCCCGAGGAGACGGGCCTGACGATGCACCCGGTGATGCCCGCATGAGCACCGCACAGCAGCCCGTGAACGCCCAGGCCGCCCCGGCCGTCGTCAAGCTCGGCGGCAGCGCGGTCGACGACCTCGACGGGACCTGGTGGGACGACCTGGCCCGGCTGGGCCACGAGCGCCCGCTGGTCCTGGTGCACGGCTGGTCCAAGCCGCTGAAGAAGCTCAGCGCCCGCTACCGCGAGCCGTCCGCGATCCTGCGCGACCGGTACGGCAACCAGAGCCGCTGGACCACGCCCGAGGTCATCGAGGACATCAAGACCGTCAGCGCCCGGCTCGGCGAGGAGGTGCTCCAGCGGCTGCGCGAGCGCGGCCTGGACGCCGAACGGCTCCTCGGCAGCGACGGACTGCTCGCCGCGGGCCGGGCCGAGCGCTGGTGGTGGCGGGACAAGCAGCTGGTCGAGCTGGAGAACCTGGTCGGCCCGGTCACGGACGCCGACCCGGCCCAGCTGAAGGATCTGGAGCCCGGCCGGGCCCGGCTCGTCACCCCGCTGGCCCGCAACCCCGAGGGCCGCGAGGTGAACACCGACGCCGACCGGGCCGCCGCCGCCCTCGCCGGGGCCGTCGGCGCGCCCGACCTGGTGCTCGTCACCGACGTCAGCCATCTGCTGATCGACGGCGAGCCGGTGCGCGAGATCGGCGCCGAGGCCGCCGCCGCGTTCCGCGACAAGGGCGCCACCGGCGGCATGCGCAAGAAGCTGCGGGCGGCCGGCGAGGCCCTGGAACGCGGGGTGGACCGGGTCGTCATCGGCAGCGCGCCGGTCTCCGACCTGCTCGCCGCCCGCACCGGCACCGTCATCACGCGAACGTGAGGAGGACGCACGTGGCGCAGCCCCGTGTCCTGGTCGTCAACAACGGAACCCTGTCCCTGCCCCAGCTGCGCCGCCGCTTCGAGGAGCTGGGCTCGGCCACCGACGCGGTCGACGCGGTGTCCGTCCCCGCCCGGCTCGACGGCCGCTACCAGGCGATCGTGCTGAGCGGCACGAAGGTACGGGCCTACGACCAGGAGCACTACAAGCCGCTCATCGACCTGGTCATGACCAGCGACGTGCCCGTCTTCGGCATCTGCGGCGGCATGCAGATCCTCGCCGTCGCGGCCGGCGGCACGCTCGCCGAGGGCCCGCAGCGGGTCGGCGGCTACGAGGTCCAGGTCGACACGGAAGAACCGCTGTTCACCTACGTCAAGCCGAGCGTGACGGTGTTCCACCGGCACACCCTGTACCTCCGGCAGGCCCCGGCCGGCTACCGCTCCATCGGCCGCTCCGAGCACGCGCCCGTGGAGTTCCTGCGCTCCGACGACGGACGCGTCTACGGCTCCCAGGCCCACCTGGAGTTCCGCAACGACGGCCGGGAGATCCTGCGCGGCTTCACCCAGCTCTACCAGTAGTCCCGCCCACGCATCGAGGAGTTGGCAGTTGCCATGAGTTTCACGGAAGACAGCCAGGAGCCCGCGTTCGTCACCCACCTGAACGGCAGCGGCGGCGAGATCAAGGGCTGGGTGGTCGTCGACTCCCTCGTCGACGGCCTGGCCATGGGCGGCGTGCGGATGACCCCGCACGTCACCGAGGAGGAAGTGCGCGGCCTGGCCCGCGACATGACCGACAAGTTCACCCTGGCGGGCCTGCGCATCGGCGGCGCCAAGGGCGGCATCGTCTCCGCCGGCGGCGACCGCGAGGAGACCTTCCGCACCTTCGGCCGCACCGTCAAGCCGCTGCTGCACGGCGGCATCCACCTCGGCATCGACATGGGCGTCACCCCCGCCGACCGGGCCGTGTTCTTCGCCGAGGCCGGCTACGACCCGCGCTACCGGCCGGGCGCCCCGGACATGCCCATCGACTGGCGCACCTACTACGAGCCGCTCATCGACGTCACCGGGCACGGCGTCGGCGTCGCCGCGCTGACCGCGCTGGAGGCCGGCGGCCGGGGCGAGGCCGCCCGCGTCGTGGTGCAGGGCTTCGGTGCCGTGGGCCGCGCGGTCGCCCGGTTCCTGGAAGAGCGCGGCCATGTCGTCGTGGCCGTCGCCGACGTCCAGGGCACGATCAGCGCCGACCGGCTGCCGGTGGACGAACTCGTCGCCATCACCGACGAGTTCGGCCGGATCGACCGCACCCGGCTGCCGCAGCACGTCACCACCTCCGCCGAGCCGGACGCCTGGCTCGACATCGACGCCGACGTGCTCGTCCTCGCCGCCCAGAAGCACGCGCTGAACGCCGAGAACGTCCACCGGCTGCGGACCGCCCTGGTCGTCGAGGGCGCCAACATCGCCTCCGACGCCGAGGCCCGGGAGAAGGCCCGGGCGGCCGGTGCCACGCTGGTGCCCGGAGTCATCGCCAACATCGGCGGGGCCGGCGCCGCCGCCCTGGCCGTCACCCGGGTCGTCCCCTTCGAGCTGGCCGCCGACGCCCGCAAGGCGTGGGTCTTCGACTGGATCGGCGACCGGGTACGGGAGAACACCCGGGCCCTGCTGGAGATCGCGGCCGGCCGGGCGGGCGACCCGCTGCCCGAGCTGCTCGCCACCCGCCGCGGGGAGCTGCTGCGATGACCGCCCCGGCCGAGACCCGGCGCCCGGCCGTCACGCCCGAGGACGCCGCCGAGTACCTGCGGCGCGGCTGGTGGCGCACGGAGACCTTCCTGGACGACCTGCGCCGCCAGGCCCGCGAGCGCCCGCACCGGCTGGCCATCGCCGGCCGGCGCGTGGCCGAGTCCCGCACCGACACCCTGGACTACGCCGAACTGGCCCGGCTCACCGACCGGTTCGCGCTCGCCCTGCTCCGGCTCGGGGTGCGCCGCGGCGACGTCGTCGCCGTCCAGCTGCCCAACCGGTGGGAGATGGTGCCGCTGATGTTCGCGTGCATGCGCGTCGGCGCCGTCATCTGCCCGATCTCGCCCGTCTGCCCCGAGGGCGAGCTGCGCCACCGGCTCGGGCTGACCGAGGCCCGGGTGGCGATCACGCTCCCCGAGTGGTCGGGCACCCCGCTGGCGAAGATCGTCACCGGGCTGCGGGCCGAGCTGCCCGCGCTCGCCCATGTGGCGGTGGTGGACGGCCCGGTGCCCGAGGGCGCGATGTCCTTCCACGAGCACTTCGTGGCCGTGCCCCGCGAGGAGGAGCCCGGCGCCGTGGAACGGCTGGAGGGGCTGGCCCTCGGGCCCGACGAGCCGTTCGTGGTGCTGTTCACCTCCGGCACCACCGGCGAGTCCAAGGGCGTGCTGCACAGCCAGAACACCGTCCACTCGGCCGTGCGCGGCTACGTCGACGCGTTCCGGTCCGACGAGGACTGGGTGGCGGCGGTGTCCACCCCGCTGGTGCACTACTCCGGCTTCGCGCAGGGCGTCCTCGGGGGCGTCATGCTCGGCGGCACCGTCGCCTTCCAGGACGTCCGCAAGAACGAGGCGCTGCTGGACCTGGTGGAGCGCTACGGCGCCACGCTGCTGTACGGGCCGCCGGCCACGCTCGCCGACGTGGCCGCCTCCCAGCGCGTGGAGAAGCGGGACACCGGCACCCTGCGGCACGTCGTCATCGGCTCCGCGCCGGTGCTGAAGGAGCTGGCCGACGAGGTGCACGCGGCGCTGGGCGCCCGGACGTACTCGCTGTGGGGCATGTCCGAGAACGGCCCCGTCACGATGACCCGGCCCGCCGACCCCGAGGACTGGGCCGCGTACAGCAACGGCAGCCCCATCGACGCCATGCGCTTCCGCATCGAGTCGCCCGGCGCCGACGGCACGGGCCGGCTCAAGGTGCGCGGCGCCTCCCTCGCCCTCGGCTACTACCGGCGCGAGGAGGTCTTCGCCGCCGAGTTCGACGCGGACGGCTGGTTCGACACGGGCGACCTGGCGCGGGACGACGGGCGCGGTGGCATCCGCATCGTCGGCCGGGCCCGGGACGCCATCGTCCGGGACGGGCAGGTGGCCCCCATGACCGAGCTGGAGGCGGTCATCGGCAGCCACCCCAAGGCCGTGGAGGCCGCGCTGGTCGGCCTGCCGCCCGCCACCGCCGACGGCACCCCGGTCATCTGCGCGGTCGTGGTCCCCCGTCCCGGCGAGTCCCCGACCCTGGCCGAGATCCGCGACCGGGTCAGCGGGTCCGGGCACGACGAACGGTTCCTGCCGGACCGCGTCGAACTGCTCCCCGCCCTCCCCAAGACCCTGACCGGCAAGATCCGCAAGGCCGAACTCCGCGCCCGCTACGGAACGGGGTGACCGACATGCCCCCCACCCCGCACACGCCTCCGCCGACGACCGCGCGACCGGTTGAGCCGACGGCCGCGAATGCGGTCACGGAGCCGGGTCCGCGCCCCGTCCCGCAGGAGGTCTCGCAGCCGCCTGCGCAGACGGACCCGCGTCCGGCGCCGCAGGCCGAGCCCGTGGCATCCCAGGCGGCCCGGCTCCCGGCCCCGCAGGGGACGTCGCGACCGGCTTCACAGCCGGGTCCGCACATGGCTTCGCCGACGGCCACGGAGCCGGTTGAGCCGACGGCCGCGTATGCGGTCACGGAGCCGGGCCCGCGCCCCGCTCCGCAAGCTGCCCCGGTGCTGCAGTCGGCCCCGGCCCCGGTGCCCCCGTCGGTCGCGGCTCCGGAAGCGCGGTCGGTCCCGAGCCCGGTGCCGCAGCCGGGCCCGGCCCCGGCTCCGCAAGCCGCCCCGGACCCGGCCGCCCCCCGCCGTGCCGCCGTCGTCCCGATGTCCGCCACCCTCGCCGCCGATGCCGCGTTGGAGGCGCGGCGGCGGGCGGGACAGCGGGTGCTGGCGATGACCAGTGGGGAGATCGGGCTGCCCGTGCTGCCGGAGCTGCGGGCGCGGCTGGCCGAGGCGGCCGGGGAGAACGCCTACGGCCCGGTGGCCGGCTCGTCCGCGCTGCGTGAGGCCGCCGCCGGTTACTGGCGCCGCCGCGGCCTGGCCACCGACCCCGAGCTGGTGGTGGCCGGGCCGGGCAGCAAGGCGCTGCTGTACGCGCTGCTCCTCGCGGCCGGCGGCGACGCGGTGGTGCCCGTGCCGGGCTGGGTCAGCTACGCGGCACAGGTCCGGCTGGTCGGCGGGCAGCCGCTGCCGGTGCCGATCCTGCCCGGCCAGGGCGGTGTCCCGGACCCCGCCCGGCTGCGCGAGACGGTGCTCGCCGCGCGCGCCGCCGGCCGGAACCCGCGCGCGGTGGTGGTGACGGTGCCGGACAACCCGACCGGCACCGTCGCCCCGGCCGCGACCGTACGCCGCCTGGCCGCGGTCGCCCGGGACCTGGACCTGTTCGTGATCTCCGACGAGATCTACGGCGACCTGGTCCACGACCCGGCCCGGCCCGCCGTCTCCCCGGCGGCCTACGCCCCCGAGCGCACCGTCGTCACCACCGGCCTGACCAAGAACCTCGCGGTCGGCGGCTGGCGCACCGGCGTGGCCCGGCTGCCCGACAGCCCCGCCGGGCGCGAGCTGCGCACCACGCTGCTCTCCGTGGCCAGCCAGCTCTGGTCCAGCCCGCCCGCCCCGGTGCAGTCCGCCGCGGCCTACGCCTTCGCCGAGCCCCCGGAGATCACCGAGCGGATCGCGGCGAGCCGCCGGCTGCACGCCACCGTGGCCCGCGCGGCGGCGGCCCGCTTCACCGGGGCCGGTGCCCACCTCGCCCCGGTCACCGCGACCTGCTACCTCTACCCGGACTTCGAGCCGCTGCGCGCCCGCCTCACCGCCGCGCACGGCATCACCGACGGCGCCGGCCTGGTCCGGTTCCTCGTCGAGCGGCACGGCGTCGGCGTGCTGCCGGCGAGCGCCTTCGGCGAACCGGACGGCGCCCTGCGCATCCGGGCCGCCACCAGCCGCCTGTACGGCGACACCGACGAGCGGCGCGCCACCGCGCTGACCGCTCCCGACCCCCTCGCCCTGCCGTGGATCCGGGAGGCCCTGGACCACCTCGGCGACGCCCTGGCCGACCTGACCGGCCCCCGACCCTGACCACACCCTGGAGGCTTCCCATGTCCTCGTCCCTGCCGCCCGTCCTCACCGAGGTGGTCTACGAAGGCCGCCGCCACGTCACCTTCGGCCTGTCCGAGCCGGGCGAGCCGCAGACCCTGTACCGGGTGGCCGAGGGCGCCCTGGCCGCCGCGTTCCTCGGCACCGACGGCTCCGCCGACGCCGTGCGGGCCGCCGTCACCGAGGGCGCCGAGACGGTCGTCGTCCCGGCCGGCGACCCCGCGGTGCGCCCGCGGGTGCCGCTGCTGCCCGAGGCGTCCGGCGCCGCGCTGCTGAGCGGCTTCATGGGCACCCACAAGAAGAAGTGGAACGGGCAGAGCCAGCCGGAGGACGGCGAGTTCACGCCGCCCAAGTGGTTCTTCAAGGGCTTCGGCGACTGGGCCCGGCTGCCCGGCGAGGACCTGACCGTGCCCGCCCGCCCCGTCGCCCTCATCGAGGAGCCGGAGGTCGCGCTCGTCTACGTCAACGACGCCGACGGCACCCCGCACTACGCCGGCTACACCTTCGGCAACGACCTGTGCGACATCGGCCTGCACCGCAAGGACCCCGGCTACAACCCGTACTGCAAGCTGTGCGACACCGCGCTCGCGCCGTGGCTGTTCCTCGGGGCGCCGCCGCGCTCGGCGACCGGCCGCGTCACCATCGTCCGGGACGGCGCGACGGCCTGGGAGGGCAGCTTCGACTGCGGCGGCGACGCGCTGTACTTCCGGATCCGGGACATGGCCGAGCACCTGTTCTCCTTCCCGGCGGTGCGCCGCCCCGGCCTGGTCAACTACGTGCTGCTGGGCGCCGACGAGGCCAGCTTCCACGACGGGTTCCGGATCGCCGACGGCGACCGCGTCGCCATCGACGTCAAGAGCCACGGCATCGCCTTCGAGAACACCGTGCGCTACGTCTCCCCGGCCCCCGCGGCCGTGCTCCCCGCCGAATGAGCGGCCCCGAGACCACCGGCCGCAAGCAGGTGCACCTCGCCGCCCAGCTGCCCGGCATCCACAACGTGACCGTCTGGGCGGACCCGCGCTCGCGCAGCCAGATCGCCTTCGAGTCCTTCCGCCACCTCGCGCGGACCGCCGAACGCGGCCGGTTCGACTTCTTCTTCCTGGCGGAGGGCCTCAGGCTGCGCGAGCACAAGGGGCACCTGTACGACCTGGACGTGGTGGGCCGCCCGGAGAACCTCACCCAGCTCAGCGCCCTGGCCGCGGTCACCACCCGGCTGGGGCTGGCCGCCACCGTCAACGCCACCTTCAACGAGCCCTACGAGGTGGCGCGGCGGCTGGCCACCCTGGACCACCTCAGCGGTGGCCGCGCCGCCTGGAACGTGGTCACCAGCTTCGACGCCTTCACCGGCGAGAACTTCCGGCGGGGCGGCTTCCTCGCCGAGGGCGACCGGTACGCGCGCGCGGCGGAGTTCCTCGCCACCGCGCGCGAGCTGTGGGACAGCTGGGCCGAGGGGGACGTGCGCGCCGACGCGGCGGCCGGCGCGTTCGTCCGGCCCGGCGCCGGCCGCTTCGCCCACCACGGCGAGCACTTCGCCATCTCCGGCCGCTTCACCACCCCGCGCCCGCCCCAGGGCCACCCGGTGATCATCCAGGCGGGCGACTCGCCGGCGGGCCGGGAGTTCGCCGCCGCCGAGGCCGACGTCGTCTTCAGCAAGTACAACCGGCTCGACCAGGCCCGCGCCTTCTACCGGGACGTCAAGTCCCGGCTGGCCCGGTACGGCCGCACCCCGGACCGGCTGAAGATCCTGCCGACGGCCACCGTGGTGGTGGCCGACAGCGACGCCGAGGCCGCCGCCTACGCCGACGAGATCACCCGCGCCCAGGTGAGCCCGCAGACCGCGATCGCCCACCTGGAGGCCGTCTGGGGCCGCGACCTGTCCGGCTACGACCCCGACGGGCCGCTGCCGGACACCGACCCCGAACCCGACGCGCAGATGCTCAAGGGCCACTCGCTCTTCCGCCGCGACCGCGCCGAGATCGCCCGCAATTGGCGGGCCCTCGCCGAGGAACGCGGACTGAGCATCCGCGAACTGGTCATCGAGGTCTCCGGCGGGCAGACCTTCGTCGGCTCCCCGCGCACCGTCGCCGACGCCATGGACCACTTCGTCCAGACCGACGGCGCCGACGGCTTCGTCCTCGTCCCCCACCTGACCCCCGGCGGCCTGGACGACTTCGTGGACCGGGTGGTGCCGCTGCTCCAGGAGAAGGGCGTCCACCGGCGCGACTACACCGGCCCGACCCTGCGCGACCACCTGGGCCTGCCGCCCGGCCCCGAGCGCACCCCCGTACCGAAGGAGACCCCGTGACCGCGCTCCCGCTGCACCTCGCCGTCGCCCTGGACGCCGCGGGCTGGCACCCGGCGGCCTGGCGCGCCGAGGACGCCCGTCCCGCCGAGCTGTTCGGCGCGGACTACTGGGCGGACCTGGTCACCGAGGCCGAGCGCGGCCTGCTGGACTTCGTCACCTTCGAGGACGCGCTCGGCGTGCAGTCGGCCGCCTTCCACCGGCCCGACGACCGCGTCGACCAGGTCCGCGGCAGCCTGGACGCGGTGCTGCTGGCGGCCCGGGTGGCGCCGCTGACCACGCACATCGGGCTGGTCCCGACCGCGAACGTCACCCACACCGAGCCGTTCCACGTCTCCACCGGCATCGCCACCCTCGACTACGCGAGCACCGGCCGGGCCGGCCTGCGTCCGCAGATCGCCTCGCGCGCCGCCGACGCCGCCCACTTCGGCCGCCGTACGACCCCGCGGCTGACCGACGAGGACGTGCGCGACCCGGAGCGGATCGGCCGGCGGCTGAGCCCCCTGTTCGACGAGGCCGCCGACGCGGTGGAGGCCGCCCGGCGGCTGTGGGACAGCTGGGAGGACGACGCCGAGATCCGCGACGCCGCCACCGGCCGCTTCATCGACCGCGACAAGGTCCACCACATCGACTTCGTGGGCGAGCACTTCAGCGTCCGCGGCCCCGCGATCACCCCGCGCCCGCCGCAGGGACAGCCACCGGTGATGAGCCTGGCGCACGCGAGCGTGCCGTACGAGTTCGCGGCGCGCGCCGCCGACGCCGTGTGGGTCACCCCGCACGACCGGGCCGGGGCGGCGGCGGTCCTCGCCCAGGTGGACGCGGCCGTGCGGCGCACCGGCCGGGACACCCGCGCCCGGCCGCTGCTGCGGTTCGCGGAGGTCCTGGTCTTCCTGGACGCCGAGCCGGGCGCCGCCGCCCGCCGCAAGGCCCGCCTGGACGACCTGGACGGCGCGGAACTCGGCTCCGACGCCGAGGTGTTCACCGGCACCCCCGGAGAACTGGCCGACCTGCTGCTGGACTGGCGCGAGGCCGGGCTGGACGGCTTCCGGCTGCGCCCCGGCACGCTCCCGCACGACCTGCTGGAGATCACCCGCGGCCTGGTGCCGGAACTCCAGCGGCGCGGGGTGTTCCGGACGGCGTACGACGCGACGACCCTGCGGGGCCACCTGCGCCTGCCGCGCCCCGAAAGCCGCTACGCGCGGCCGAGCCGGACCGGCCGGTGACACGGGGGAGCCCCCGCCGCTTGGGCGGAGGCTCCTTCGGGGCGGGCGGGGCTCAGGGCTCGTCGTCCTCGTCGGCCGCTTCCTGGTCGGCCTGCTTGGCCCGCACCTCGGGGTCGAGCTCGCCGGGCTCGGTGCCGTCCACGGAGGCGAGCCGGGGCGAGTCGGCGGGGACCTCGGTCGGGGCGGGCGGCTCGACCAGCCAGTCGGGGTTGGCCTGCTTGTCCCACCACTTCCAGGCCGCGAAGGCGCCACCCGCCAGGACGGTCAGCACCGCGCAGATCTTCACCGTCCGGCCGGTCCGGGACCGCCGCTCCTGGCGCCGGACCAGCTTCTGGATGTCCTCGGCCGAGACCTGTCCGCGCAGCGCGGCCACCGCGGCGGCACCGCGCGCGGCGGCCTCGTCGCGCACGGGCGCGGTCGCGGCCACCGCCTGCTCGATCTTCGGACGCGAGTACAGGGCGGCCTGCCGGGCCGCCTTGCGGGCACGCAGGGCGGCCTCCTGGGCGGCGAGGTCGACCTTCGGCGGCACATGGGTGAGCGCCTGCTCCAGGCGGGGGGCGAGCCGGGCGTCGTACTGCACGCGGGCCTGCTCCGCGGCCTGCGACACCACGGGCGCCAGCCGTACGCGTGCCTCCTGCGCGTAGTACGCGGCACGCTCCTTGGCCGTGTCGGCGTAAGGCGCCACCACTTCCGCGGCGTGCAGCACGCTGTCCTTCGCCGAGCCGGTCGCGGCGCGCACGCTGTCAATGCGGGTCACGGGTTCCTCCTCCTCGGTGGCGTACGGTATTTCGACTTTCCACCCTTTTACGGATCATGCCTTCAGGAGGCCGGTGCGGCACGCGCGGGCGGGCATATGGGTGCCGATCGCCCTCCCCGGAGCGATCCGGGAGGCGGCGGCCGGGCGTCGGGCGGGCGGGAGCGTGGAAGGATCGGAGCACCGCGGCGGAACGACGACGGAAGGCGGACCGTGGCCGAGCAGCTCTACGCCACCCTGAAGACCACCCTCGGTGACATCGAGATCCGGCTCTTTCCGTCGCACGCCCCCGTCACGGTCAGAAACTTCGTGGAACTGGCGCGCGGCGAGCGCGAGTGGACCCATCCCGGCACCGGCGTGCGCGGCAGTGACCCGCTCTACGACGGCACGGTCTTCCACGCGGTGATGGGCGGCTTCATGATCCAGGGCGGCGACCCCCTGGGCAACGGCCTCGGCGGCCCCGGCTACGGCTTCGAGGACGAGTGCCATCCCGACCTGGCCTTCGACAGGCCGTACCTGATGGCGATGGCCAGCGCCGGCCCGGGCACCAACGGCTCGCAGTTCTTCATCACCGTCACCCCGAGCACCTGGCTGAACGGCAAGCGCACCATCTTCGGCGAGGTCAGCACCCCGGCCGGCCGCAAGGTCGTGGACGCCATCGCGCGCGTGCCGACCGGACGCAACGACCGGCCGCTGGCCGACGTCGTCCTCCGCACGGTGCTGATCGAGGCCCGCGAGGAGTGAACGGCGCCCGCCCCCGGCCGCTCGCGCGGGGAACCGGAGACGGCGCTCGTCCGTAAGGATGAAGAGGGCAGGATAGTGCCGTCAGGCACGGACACGACGAGCAAGGGGATCTGATGGAGCAGGCCGCAGGGAGCGCGCAGGACGCCCACAGCGCGCCCGGGTGCTACCGGCACCCGGATCGCGAGACCGGCGTGCGCTGCACCCGCTGTGAACGCCCCATCTGCCCCGACTGCATGGTCAGCGCCTCGGTCGGCTTCCAGTGCCCGGACTGCGTCCGCGGCGGCACCGGCGGGGGCCCCGCCCCGCAGGCGTCCCGGCCGCGCACGCTCGCCGGCGGCACGGTCACGGCGGACCCCCGGCTGCTCACCAAGATCCTGATCGGGATCAACCTCGCGATGTTCGTCGTGATCAAGGCCGATCCGTCGTTCCTGTACGACGTCCTGCTCTTCGGCGGCTGGCCGGAGAAGCCGGCCACGCCGACGACGGGCGTGGCCGGTGGTGAGTGGTACCGCTTCGTGTCGTCGATGTTCGCGCACGAGGCGTACTGGCACATCGGCTTCAACATGCTCAGCCTGTGGTGGGTCGGCGGCCCGCTGGAGGCGGCCCTCGGCCGGGCCCGCTACCTGGCGGTGTACTTCGTCTCCGGGCTGGCCGGCGGCGCGCTGACCTACCTGCTCACCGCTCCGACGGCCGCCTCGCTCGGCGCCTCGGGCGCGCTGTACGGCCTCTTCGGCGCCACCGCCGTGCTGATGCGCCGGCTCGACTACGACATGCGGCCGGTCATCGCGCTCCTGGTGATCAACCTGATCTTCACCTTCAACGGGGCCCTGCACATCGCCTGGCAGGCGCACATCGGCGGGCTCGTCGCCGGTGTCGTCACCGGCTACGCGATGGTGCACGCCCCGCGCGAGCGGCGGGCGCTGGTGCAGTACGGCACCTGTGCCGTGGTCCTGGCGCTGGCCCTGGCGCTCGCGTTGATCAGGACCGCCCAGCTCACCTGACCGGGCTGGGGAACACGCTGTCCCCGAACCGTTGTCCACAGCTTGTGCCCGATCTTGTGCATACCGTGCGGGCACAGCTGTGCCCCCTGTCGCTCGGATGTGTTTCCGCAGGTAGGACAGGGGGCGAACGGGTGTCTGAGTGATGTCGGACCGGTCACACCGGCGTCAACACCCGGCAGGTTATCCACAGATCGTCGTTCTTTTTCCCCACTGTGGACAACGGCTGTGGATAACTCAGTGGATAACCCTGGGCAGAGCTGTGGGCGGGGCTACTTCCACTGCGTGGAGACACCGAAGCCGGCGGCGATGAAGCCGAAGCCGACCACGATGTTCCAGTTGTCCAGGCTGTCGACGGGCAGCGAGCCGTCCGTCACATAGAAGACGACGATCCAGGCCAGGCCGATCAGGAACATGGCCAGCATGACCGGTGCGACCCAGGCCCGGTTGGTCAGCCTGATGGCCTGCGCCTGCTTCGCCGGCGGCGGCGTGAAGTCGGCCTTCTTGCGGATACGTGACTTCGGCACGAGGGTCTCTCCTGTCGATGCGCTGCGTGGCCGCGCAGGGAACTGGGTCGGGCTCGGGGCAGCGTACAAGGGGCCAACATGACGACTCTGTGTGCTCCCCCGGACGTCCGTTAGCGTAGTGCTTCCGTGGCGCCGAAGGAGATAAGGGTACGTTGAGCAATTCTGCCGACTCCCCCGGGACGGGGGCAACGGGCTCCGGCCCCGCCCGCAGGCCGCGCCTCCGCCCGGTGCGGATCCTCACGGCGGCCGTCTTCGCCCTCGCCGGTCTGATCTTCTTCACCAGCTTCGACACGGCCAAGGGCACCGACATCCGCCAGGACGCCTCCCTGCTGAAGCTGTCCGACCTGATCCAGGAGCGCAGCCGCAAGAACAAGGGGCTGGACGAGTCCAACGCCGCCCTGCGCGACAGCGTGGAGTCGCTGGCCGAGAGCGACGACGGCAGCACCAGGGCCGAGGACGAGAAGCTCAGCGGGCTGGAGAGAAGCGCGGGCACCCACGAGCTGACCGGCAAGGCCGTCACCGTCACCCTGAACGACGCCCCGCCCGACGCCACCGCCAAGCTCCCCGGCTACCCCGAGCCGCAGCCCGACTACCTGGTCATCCACCAGCAGGACCTCCAGGCCGTGGTGAACGCGCTGTGGCAGGGCGGCGCCAAGGGCATCAAGGTCATGGACCAGCGGCTGATCTCCACCAGCGCGGTGCGCTGCGTCGGCAACACCCTGATCCTCCAGGGCCGCGTCTACTCGCCCCCGTACAAGATCACGGCGGTCGGCGACCCGGACCGGCTCAAGCAGGCCCTCGCGGACAGCAAGGCGATCCAGACCTACATGGTCTACGTCAACGTCTACGGCCTCGGCTGGAAAGTCACCGACGACGGCACGGTGACTCTTCCCGGCTACTCCGGCACAGTGGACCTGCACCACGCGAAGCCAGTGGGGTAGCCGTCCGTCCGGGAGCCGCCGGTGCGCGCGATCGTCAGAAGCCTCAGCGAACTGTGCATCACCGCAGGCACCCTGATCGTGCTCTTCGTCGGCTACGTCCTGTTCTGGACCGGCGTCAGGGCCGAGGGCGCGATGAACGACCAGATCGACCGGCTGCACGCCGAGTGGTCGGCGGCGGGCGGCCGGGCGCGTCCCGTGGCGGAGGCGGCGCCGCCGAAGGCCTACGAGCCCGGCGAGCCCTTCGCCATCATGTACGTCCCGCGCCTCGGCGCCGCCTGGCACAAGCCGGTCCTCCAGGGCACCGGCACCGGCACCCTGAAGAAGGGCCTCGGCCACTACGCGGGCACCGCCCGGCTGGGGGAGACCGGCAACTTCGCGGTCGCCGGCCACCGGCGCACCCACGGCGACCCCTTCAAGGACTTCCCGCGACTGCGCCCCGGCGACGCCGTGGTGCTGACCGACGGGACCACCTGGTACACGTACCGGATCGACAAAGGGCCGTACCGCACCGTGCCGACGGACGTCGCGGTGATCGATCCCGTGCCGCGCGAGCCGGGGTACACCCGCCCCGGCCGCTATCTGACCCTGACGACGTGCGACCCGGAGTGGGGCCACAGCCACCGGCTGATCGTATGGGCGCATCTCGATGCCACCCAGCCTGTGGACACCGGCCGACCGGAGGCCCTGCGCCGCTAGTCTGGTGACGTACGGCGTGGGTCTGGTGCCGTAGGGGATACGGAAGGGACGGCATGTACGGCTGGATCTGGCGGCATCTGCCGGGGAACGCGTGGGTGAAGGCACTCATCTCGCTCGTACTGATCCTGGCCGTGGTCTACGTCCTCTTCCAGTACGTCTTCCCATGGGCCGAGCCACTGCTGCCCTTCAACGATGTGACGGTGGACAACCAGTGAGTGCGCGGATTCTCGTCGTCGACAACTACGACAGCTTCGTCTTCAACCTCGTGCAGTACCTGTACCAGCTGGGCGCCGAGTGCGAGGTGCTGCGCAACGACGAGGCGACGACCTCCCACGTCCGTGAGGGAGGCTTCGACGGCGTGCTGCTCTCCCCCGGGCCCGGGACGCCCGAGGAGGCGGGCGTGTGCGTGGACATGGTCCGGCACTGCGCGGCCACCGGCGTGCCGGTCTTCGGGGTGTGCCTCGGCATGCAGTCGATGCAGGTGGCGTACGGCGGCGTGGTCGACCGGGCGCCCGAGCTGCTGCACGGCAAGACCTCGCCGGTCGAGCACGAGGGCAAGGGCGTCTTCGCCGGGCTGCCCAGCCCCTTCACGGCGACCCGCTACCACTCCCTGGCCGCCGAACCGGCCACGGTCCCGGCCGAGCTGGAGGTGACCGCCCGCACCCAGGACGGCATCATCATGGGCCTGCGGCACCGGGAGCACCGCGTCGAGGGCGTGCAGTTCCACCCCGAGTCGGTGCTGACCGAGCACGGTCACCGGATGCTGGCCAACTGGCTCGCGGAGTGCGGTGACCCCGAGGCCGTGGCACGGTCGGCGGGGCTCGCCCCGGTGGTGGGCAGGGCCACGGCGTGACCGCGCTGCGCCCCGAGCGCGAGGACGTGTACGGCGGCGGGAGCCCGTACGAGCCCTCCGCCGGTGCGCGACCGCACCCGCCCGGCCGCCCCACCGACCCGCCGACGGCCCCCTTGCCCCCGCTGACGCACGACGCACGGACGGCTCCACTCCCCCGGGCGACCGGTGAGCCCGCGCCCGCCCGTCCGCCCCGGGCGGCCGGAGAGCCCCGGACGGCGCCGGGTGCCAGGGCGGCCGAGGACCCCGTGACCGCACCGATGCCCCGAATCATGGACGGGCCCCCGACGGCACGGCTGCCCCGGGCGACCGGGGAGCCCGCGCCCGCCCGTCCGCCCCGGGTGGCCGGGGAGCCTCTGACGGCTCCGCTGCCCCGGGTCACGGACGGGCCCCCGACGGCCCCGCTGCCGCCCGCCGACGACGAGACGATGGCGCTGCGGGTGGTGCCGGGCCGGGCGGGCGAGTCCGTGGGCGTCTCTGCGGGCTCCTCCGCCCCCGTCGCCGCTCCCGCCGCACCGGGCGGCCGTGCGGCCCGCAGGAAGGCCGCCAAGCGGCGTGGCGGGCGCCGGTCCGGTGCGGGGCCCCGGACGACGACGGCGCCCCCCGCCGAACGAGACCCGCAGCGCCCCCTGACCCGGGTGGAGGCCCGGCGCCAGGCCCGGCTGCGCAAACCCAGCCCGGCGACCCTGGCCAGCCGGGCCGTCGGCGAGCTGTTCATCACCACCGGCGTGCTGATGCTGCTGTTCGTCACCTACCAGCTGTGGTGGACCAACGTCCGCGCGCACGCCCAGGCAGGCAGCGCCACGCACCGGCTCCAGGACGACTGGGCCAGCGGCAGGCGCAGCCCGGGCGTCTTCGAACCGGGCCAGGGCTTCGCCATCCTGCACATCCCCAAGCTGGACGTGGTCGCCCCCATCGCGGAGGGGATCAGCAACAAGCGGGTGCTCGACAAGGGCATGGTCGGGCACTACGGCGAGGCCCCGCTGAAGACGGCGATGCCCCAGGACAAGACCGGCAACTTCGGTCTCGCGGCGCACCGCAACACGCACGGCGAGCCCTTCCGGTACGTCAACCGGCTCACCCCGGGCGACGCGCTCGTGGTCGAGACCCAGGACACCTACTTCGTGTACGAGGTCACCTCCTCGCTCCCGGTGACCTCGCCGTCCAACATCAGCGTGCTGGACCCCGTCCCGCCGGGCTCCGGCTTCACCCGCCCCGGCCGCTACATCACCCTCACCACGTGCACACCGGAGTTCACCAGCAAGTACCGGCTGATCGTCTGGGGCAAGATGGTCCAGGAACGCCCGCGCGCCGAGGGCAAGCCGGACGCGCTCATCGAATAGGGCTCACCGAGTAGAGGCAGAAAAACTGTGGCAGCGACCGCCGACGAGACCGAAGAGACCACGGACGCGCCCGGACCCGGCCCGGCCCCGCGCCGTCGGCGCCCCGGACGGATCGCCCTGGCGGTCAGCGTCTTCGGTGAACTCCTCATCACGGCGGGCGTACTGCTCGGCCTGTTCGTCGCCTACTCGCTGTGGTGGACGAACGTGATAGCGGACCGCAAGGCGGGCCAGAAGGCCGACAAGGTGCGCGAGCACTGGGCGCGGCAGAAGGACACGGGCCCGGGCGCGCTCGACACCGGTGACGGCATCGGCTTCCTGCACGTGCCGGCCATGCGCAACGGCGAGGTGCTGGTCGAGAAGGGCACCGGCGCGGACGTCCTCAACGACGGCGTGGCCGGCTACTACACGAAGCCGGAGAAGGCGACGCTGCCCACCTCCGGCAAGACCGGCAACTTCACCCTCGCCGCCCACCGGGACGGCCACGGCGCGAAGTTCCACAACATCGACAAGCTGGAGAAGGGCGACCCGATCGTCTTCGAGACCCGGGACGAGTGGTACGTCTACAAGGTCTACTCGATCCTCCCCGAGACCTCGAAGTACAACGTCGGGGTCCTCTCCCCGGTCCCCGGCGGATCCGGCCGGAAGCAGCCCGGCCACTACATCACCCTGACGACCTGCACCCCCGTCTACACCTCCCGCCACCGCTACGTGGTCTGGGGCGAACTGGCCCGCGTGGAGAAGGTCGACAGCGAGCGCACCCCGCCGGCGGAACTGCGCTGACACCGGCCCGGAACGGCGCGTGGCCCCGCCGGGAGGTCCCGGCGGGGCCACGCGGAGGCGGGGGCGTCAGTTGCCCCAGCCGCCGAAGAAGTCCGTCCCGTTGTCGCCGTCGTCGTTGTCGCCGTTGTCGCGGCCGCGGCCGAACGCGACCGTGGTCAGCGTGACCGTGGTGCCGTTCGGGTCGGCCTGGCTGTTGGGCTGCGGGTCCTGCTGGGTGACGATCGCGTTGCCGTCGTCGGAGCTGCCGGGCGCGAACTGGATGTTGTTGAAGCCGGCCTGCTGGAGCATCTGCCGGGCCTCGTTCACCCGCCGGCCGACGACACCCGGCATCGACGACTGCTGCTGCTGGGCCTTGCCGACGTTGACCACCACATTGGTGTTCTTGACGACCTGCTGGCCCGCCGCCGGGTTGGTGTTCTGCGCCTTGCCGTCCTGGGCGGGATCGGTGACCGGGGTCTCGGTGCAGCTCGGCACCAGACCCTGGGCCTGGAGCGTGGCCTTGGCCTCGTCACAGGACTTGCCGGTGACATCGGGAACCGCGACCTTCTCCTCCGGCTTGGCGACCGTGAGGGTGATCGTGGTGCCCTTCTCCTTGTTGACACCCGGCTCCGGGTCCTGGGTGATGACGACACCCGGCGTGCGGTCCGAGACCTCCAGCTTCTTGTCGACCTCGAAGCCCTTCTCCTTGAGCTGGGTCTCCGCCTGGTCGAACTGGGCCCCGCGCACGTCCGGCACCTGGACCTTGGGCGCGCCCGTGGAGATCACCAGGTTGACCGTGCTGTTCTTCTCGACCTTCTCGCCCTGCTGCGGGTCCTGCGAGCACACATTGCCGGTGGCCTGGTCCTCGCACTCCTTCTTGCTGATCGAGACCTTGAGGTCGACGTTGGCGGCCATCTTCTCGGCCGTCTTCTGCGGCTGGCCCACGAACGCCGGCACGGACACCTTGCCGTCGTCCGTGTTCTTGGGGCCGAACGTGTACATGCCGATCAGGATCGCGCCGACCAGCACCAGCAGGCCCGCGATCACCAGCAGGACCGTGCCGGTGCTGGACTTCTTCTTCTGCTGGCGGCGGCGGTCCGGCCGGTCGTCGTAGCCGTAACCGCCGTCGTCGGGGTTCATCGGCGGCAGCACGGTGGTCGCGCCCGCGTCCGCGCGCAGCGCGGTCGTCGCCTGCTCCTCGGGGTAGCCGCCGTAGCCCACCGCGCCCAGCGCGGCGGTGGCCGCGACCGGCTGGCCGTCCAGGCACGCCTCGATGTCGGCGCGCATCTCGTCGGCCGACTGGTAGCGGTAGTTCGGGTCCTTGACCAGCGCCTTGAGGACGATCGCGTCCATCTCGGGCGTGATCTCGGGGTCGAAGACCGACGGCGGCTGGGGCTCCTCGCGCACGTGCTGGTAGGCCACGGCCACCGGGGAGTCGCCCACGAACGGCGGCCGTACCGTCAGCAGTTCGTACAGGAGGCAGCCGGTCGAGTACAGGTCCGAGCGGGCGTCGACCTGCTCGCCCTTGGCCTGCTCCGGGGAGAGGTACTGGGCGGTGCCGATGACCGCGGCCGTCTGGGTCATGGTCATGCCGGCGTCACCCATGGCACGGGCGATGCCGAAGTCCATCACCTTGACCTGGCCGTTGCGGGTCAGCATGACGTTGGCCGGCTTGATGTCCCGGTGGACGATGCCGCTGCGGTGCGCGTACTCCAGGCCCTGGAGGATGCCGATGGTCATCTCCATCGCCCGCTCGGGCAGCAGCTTGCGGCCGGAGTGCAGCAGCTCGCGCAGCGTGGAGCCGTCGACGTACTCCATCACGATGTACGGGATGGAGACCCCGTCGATGTAGTCCTCGCCCGTGTCGTAGACCGCCACGATCGCGGGATGGTTGAGCGAGGCGGCCGACTGGGCCTCCCGGCGGAACCGGGCCTGGAAGGAAGGGTCGCGCGCGAGGTCCGCGCGCAGCGTCTTCACCGCCACGGTGCGGCCGAGCCGGGTGTCGTGCGCGAGGTAGACCTCGGCCATGCCACCGCGGCCGAGCACCTGGCCCAGCTCATACCGGCCGCCGAGGCGACGCGGCTCTTCCATAGCTACCTACCAGCCCTCTCCGTCGGTCTCGGCCGCGCCCCTGTGCGCGGCCGGAGGCGCTGCCGTCCGGGCCTACCGTACCCGGCTCGCTCCGTGTGACCTGGCCAAGCCCGTAACCCGATACAGGACCGGTATCGCAACGTGCGACTATGTGAAAGACGTGTGAGCGGCGTCACTTGAGGGGCCGCTCACCGCCGGGGCCGGTCACTTCTTGGCGTTGACGACCGCCTCCATGACGTTCCTCGCGATCGGCGCGGCCAGGCCGCCACCGGAGATGTCGTCGCGGTTGGCGCTCTCGTCCTCGATCACCACGGCCACCGCCACCGGCGAACTGCCGTCGGGCAGCTTGGCGTAGGAGATGAACCACGCGTACGGGTTCTCGCTGTTCTCCACGCCGTGCTGGGCGGTACCCGTCTTGCCGCCGACCTTGACGCCGTTGATCCGCGCGTTCGTGCCGGTGCCCTTCTCGACCACCGTCTGCATCATGTCCTGGAGGATCTGCGCGTTCTTCGGCGACAGCGGCTGGCTCAGCTCCTCCGGCTCGGTCTTGGCGACCTCGTCCAGGTTGGAGGACTGGAGCGTGTCGACCATGTACGGCTTCATCAGCTTGCCGTCGTTGGCGACCGCCGAGGCCACCATCGCCATCTGCAGCGGGGTGGCGGCGGTGTTGTACTGGCCGATGGAGGACAGCGCGGTCTGCGACTGGTTCATGTCGTCGGAGAACACCGACGCGGTGGCGCGGACCGGGGTGAACTGCTCGGCGTCGAAGCCGAACTTCTTCGCCTCCTCCAGCATCTTGTCGTTGCCGAGGTCGGAGCCGATCTTGCCGAAGACGGTGTTGCAGGAGTACTGGAGCGCGACCCGCATGGTCGCGTTCTCGCACGGGATGTTGCCCTCGTTCTTCAGCTCCGTCCGGGTGCCCGGCATGACCCACGGCAGCGGCGTCTCGGTCCGCTCGTCGGCCGAGGTGTACTTGCCGTTCTCCAGCGCCGCCGCGGCCGTGACCACCTTGAAGGTCGAGCCCGGCGGGTAGGTCTCGCGCAGCGCCCGGTTCAGCATCGGGTCGTTGGGGTTGTATTTCTTCTGGAGCTTCTTCCAGGCCGCCGCGTCGTCGTTGGTGTTGCCCGCGAAGGACGAGGGGTCGTACGACGGGTAGGAGGCCAGCGCCAGGATCTTGCCCGTGGACGGCTCCAGCGCGACCACCGCGCCCTTGCCGCCCTGCTTCTTCAGGCCGTCGAACGCGGCCTTCTGCGCGGCGGCGTTGAGCGTGGTGACGACATTGCCGCCCTGCTGCTCCTTGCCGGTGATCATGTCCAGGGTCTTGCGGAAGAACAGCCGGTCGTCATTCCCGGTGAGGATGCCGTCCTCGAGGGACTCCAGCTGCGTGGCGCCGAAGGCCTGCGAGGCGTAACCGGTGACCGGCGCCCACATGGGGCCGTTCTTGTACGTCCGCTTGTACTTCAGGTCGTTCAGACCGCTCTTGCTGGTCTCGGTGGACCCGGTGATCGGATCGCCGCCGACGATGATGTCGCCGCGCGGGGTGGCATAGCGGGCGATCGTCACACGACGGTTCTTCGGGTCGTCCTTGAGGCTGTCGGCCTTGACGTACTGGAGGTAGTTGTCCCGCAGCAGCAGGGTCAGCACGAGCAGGCCGCAGAAGATCGCGATGCGGCGCAGGGGCTTGTTCATGACGGGCGGACCACCTGGGTCATCTCGGCGTCGGGGCTGCTCGCGGGGGCGGGCGCCGGGCGGCGGGCGGTGTCGCTGATCCGGATCAGGATGCCGATCAGCGCCCAGTTGGCCAGCACGGACGAACCACCGTACGCGAGGAACGGCATGGTCATACCGGTCAGCGGGATGAGACCCATGACACCGCCGGCCACCACGAAGACCTGAAGGGCGAAGGCGCCGGACAGGCCGATGGCGAGCAGCTTGCCGAACGGGTCGCGGGCGGCGAGGGCGGTGCGCACACCGCGCTCCACGATCAGACCGTAGATCAGCAGGATCGCCATGATCCCGGCCAGGCCCAGCTCCTCACCGAAGGTGGCGAGGACGAAGTCGGAGTTGGCGGCGAACCGGATCAGGTCCGAGTGCCCCTGACCCCAGCCGGACCCGAGGGTCCCGCCGGAGCCGAAGGCCCACAGGGCCTGCTGGAGCTGCTCGGAGTGGCCGCCCACGCCCTGGCGGCTGAGGGTGTACTCCCTCATCGGGTCGAGCCAGGACTGGACACGGCTCTTCACGTGCGGCTCGATGCTCGCCACGCCGACCGCGCCGACCGCGGACATCAGCAGACCGAAGACGATCCAGCTGGTCCGCTCGGTGGCGACGTACAGCATGATGACGAACATTCCGAAGAACAGCAGCGAGGTGCCGAGGTCCGTCTCGAAGACCAGGATGAGGATCGAGATCGCCCAGACCACCAGGATCGGTCCGAGGTCGCGGCCGCGCGGCAGGTACAGGCCCATGAAGCGGCGGCTGGCGAGGGCCAGGGCGTCGCGCTTCACCATCAGGTAGCCGGCGAAGAAGACGGCGAGGACGATCTTGGCGAACTCACCGGGCTGGAGGGAGCCGAGACCGGGGATGTTGATCCAGATCTTCGCGCCGTAGATGTTGGCCCCGAGGCCCGGCACCAGCGGCAGGATGAGCAACACCAGGGCGCTGAACATGGAGATGTAGGTGTAGCGCTGGAGGACGCGGTGGTCCTTCAGGAAGATCAGCACCACGACGAACAGCGCGATGCCGAGCGCGGTGTACAGCAGCTGGCGGGGCGCGGCCGTGACGAAGTTCGGCAGTGACTGGAGCAGCTTCGACTGGTCCAGCCGCCAGATAGCGACCAGCCCCAGCCCGTTGAGCAGGGTGGCCAGCGGCAGCAGCAGCGGGTCGGCGTACGGCGCGAACTTCCGTACGGCGAGATGGGCGACGCCGGCCAGCAGCCCGAGGCCCAGCCCGTAGCTGAGCAGGCCGGACGGGACCTGGCCGCTGATGGCCAGACCCACGTTGGCGTAGGCGAACACCGGGATGGCCACGGCGAAGACCAGCAGGGCCAGCTCGGTGTTGCGGCGGCTCGGCGCGCCGATGGCGCCGATCGTGGACGTGTGATGCGTCGGCGAATTCGTAGAACTGCTCATCGTGTGACGGGGCCTCTCACGGCTTGCCTACTGCTTACCGCACAGCGAGACGACCTTCTGCTCATCCTCCGAGAGAGTGGGGCCGGGGCTGGGGGTCGCGGACGGGGTCGTGGACGGAGACTTCGAAGGGACCGCCGGGGCCGTCTTCGAGGCCGACGGGTTCGGGGCCGGGGTGGCCTTCGTGACGAGGGAGACCCGGTCGAGGGTGACGACCGGCGCGGCGGGGTCGCCGGAGAACGCGGCGTGCGTGCCCGTACCCGCGGTGGTGCCGGTACCGGTGCCGGTTCCCGTGGTGCCGCCGGTGCCGGTGCCGTCGGTTCCACCGGTTCCCTTGTCGGCGTCGGCGGTGCCGCCCTTGTCGTTCTTCGCGTCGCGCGCGGCCTCGTCCGCGGCCTTGCGCTCGGCCTGCTTCCGGCAGGCGGATGCCTGCACGGACAGCTCCTGGACCTTCGTCCGGGCCGCCTCCAGGCCGCCCTCCGCGATCGTGGCCTTCACCTGCTTCTGCTGGTACGGCGGCAGGTACTTGAGTTCGATCTCGGGGTGGTCCTTCTCCACCTCCGACAGCGACACCCAGGCCAGGTCCTGGCTGATCCCGCGGTACAGCGCCACGTGCTCGTCCTTGGCGCCGACGTAGTACTGCGTCTGCGTCCAGCGGTAGCCGCCGTACAGTCCGCCGCCCACGACGGCCAGGGCGAGGGCGCCGTACAGGGAGGTCTTCAGCCACCTGCGCGGCTTGCGCTCCTTGGTGAACTCGTCGTCGCCGTACTCGCCGAAGCCGCCGTTCGGGAGGTAGCCGGTGTCACCCGAGCCGGGCGGACCGAACTCGCCGCCGCCCTGTCCCCGCCGGCCCAGGTGGGCGGCGCGGCCGGCCGGGGTCTGCATGATCCCGTTGTCCTGCGGGTGGTGCTGGTTCTCGGCGACCGCGCCGACCACCACCGGCTGGTCGGACAGCTGGCCGGCGAGGGTGTCGCCCTGGTCCAGGTCCAGCACGTCGGCGACGATGACCGTGATGTTGTCGGGGCCGCCGCCGCGCAGTGCGAGCTGGATCAGCTCCTGCACGGTCTCCTGCGGGCCCTGGTAGCTGGCGAGGGTCTCCTCCATCGTCTGGTGGGAGACCACCCCGGACAGGCCGTCCGAGCAGATCAGATAGCGGTCGCCGGCGCGGACCTCGCGGATGGAGAGGTCGGGCTCGACGTGCTCGCTGCTGCCGAGGGCGCGCATCAGCAGGGAGCGCTGCGGGTGGGTGGTGGCCTCTTCCTCGGTGATCCGGCCCTCGTCGACCAGCCGCTGCACCCAGGTGTGGTCCTGGGTGATCTGGGTGAGGACGCCGTCGCGCAGCAGGTAGGCGCGGGAGTCGCCGACGTGGACCAGGCCGAGCCGCTGTCCGGTCCACAGCAGGGCGGTCAGGGTGGTGCCCATGCCCTCCAGCTGCGGGTCCTCCTGGACCATGGCGCGCAGCTGGTCGTTGGCGCGCCGCACGGCGGTGCCGAGGGAGGTGAGGAGGTCGGAGCCGGGCACGTCGTCGTCGAGCGGGACGATGGTGGAGATCACCTCGGAGGAGGCGACCTCGCCGGCCGCCTGGCCGCCCATGCCGTCGGCGATGGCCAGCAGGCGCGGGCCGGCGTAGCCGGAGTCCTCGTTGTGCCCGCGGATCATGCCCTCGTGCGATCCGGCGGCGAAGCGCAGTGACAGACTCATGCGCACCTCGCCCGTCGGCTCCGAATGCAGCCGGTCGTGTCGAGCCACACTGCCCACCCTCCGGTCGGGAGCGCGCCGGAGACCGGGTGGCGGCCTGTCGCGGCGTGTTCGCTCCGCTCGCGCTCATTCATGACGTAGCACTACTTCCGCAGCTCGATTGCGGTCTTGCCGATGCGGATCGGCGCACCCAGCGGGATCGGTGTGGGGGTCGTCAGCCGGGACCGGTCCAGGTACGTGCCGTTGGTGGAACCGAGGTCCTCGATGATCCACTGGCCGTTCTGGTCCGGGTAGATCCTGGCATGGCGGCTGGAGGCGTAGTCGTCGTCCAGCACGATCGTGGAGTCGTGCGCCCGGCCCAGGGTGATGGTCTGGCCCTGGAGCGCGACGGTGGTGCCGGTCAGTGTGCCCTCGGTCACGACCAGCTTGGTGGGGGCGTTGCGGCCGCGCCGGCCGCCGCCCTGCTGGCCGCGCTGCGGCGGCGGGGCGGCCTGCTGCCGGGCCTGCTGCCGGGTCTGCTGGCGCCCGGACGGCTGCGGCCGGGCCGCCTCCCTACGCGATCCGCGCTGAGTGACGCGCGTACCGAACAGGTCGCTCCGGATGACCTGCACGGCCACGATCACGAACAGCCACAGTACGGCCAGGAAACCCAGCCGCATGACCGTGAGGGTCAGCTCTGACATTGCCCCCGCTTCACCCTTCGGCTTGCCTATAGATAACGGTGGTGCTGCCCACGACGATCCGCGAGCCGTCGCGGAGCGTAGCGCGGGTGGTGTGCTGCCCGTCCACCACGATGCCGTTGGTGGAGCCGAGATCCTGGATCGTCGAGGGCGTTCCGGTCCGGATCTCGCAGTGCCGGCGGGAGACGCCGGGGTCGTCGATCCGCACGTCGGCGTCGGTGCTGCGGCCCAGCACCAGCGTCGGGCGGGAGATCTGGTGGCGGGTGCCGTTGATCTCGATCCAGTAGCGGGTGCGCGCGCCGCTCATCGGTGCCGCGGCGGGCCGCTGGGTGGCGGGCTGCGGATAGCCGTACCCGCCGGGCCGGGCGCCGGGCGGTGGCGTCGACGGCATCGGGGGCGCGCCCGCGGGCGGGGCGGCCGGCGGGTAGCCGTACCCGCCGGGGGCACTCGCCGCGGGGCGGCCGGCCTCCGGGGCGGGCGGGGCCTGCTGGCCCTGCTGGCTGCTGGAGGAGGCCAGGGTGCGCGAGCGCACCCGGTACAGGCCGGTGTCCAGGTCGTCGGCCTTCTCCAGATTGACCTTGATCGGTCCCATGAAGGTGTAGCGCTGCTGCTTGGCGTAGTCGCGCACCATGCCGGCCAGCTCGTCGCCGAGCTGCCCGGAGTAGGGGCTGAGGCGCTCGTAGTCCGGCGCGCTCAGCTCCACGATGAAGTCGTTGGGCACGACGGTGCGGTCCCGGTTCCAGATCGTGGCGTTGTTGTCGCACTCCCGCTGGAGCGCTCCGGCGATCTCCACGGGCTGGACCTCGGACTTGAAGACCTTGGCGAAGGTGCCGTTCACCAGACCTTCGAGACGCTGCTCGAACTTCTTCAGGACTCCCATGGGGCACCTCCTCCGTCCCTGCCGTCGTCTTGCCTTGCTCTGTGCCGCTGCCTTGCCGGGGTACTGCTGGGTACTGCTTACTGATCGTATCTACGCGCCCGCCAATCAGCCGGTTCCCCCAGCGGCTCCCCTTCGAACTCCGGGTGCGTGTCCTGCTGCCCCTGGATCGTAGAGGCGGGCGAAGACCAGTGTCCCGCACCGGCTGTGCGCCCGGCCCGCCATCGGGGGAGACGGCCGGGACCGGTACGAGGTTGATACGTGAACCGCGTCTCCCTGAGACGGACGGGCACGGCCGGGACGCGTGGGGACGCGGGCACCGGTCGCCGCAGGGGGGCGCGCCCGCGGCGGTCGCGGGGGGCGCCCGGGAAGGGATGTGAATCCACCCCGGACGACGTGCTAATGTTCTCGATGTCGGAAGGGGCCAGCCCGAAAGGGAAGGAACCGGAAGACACACCCAATGCGCGGGTGGCGGAATAGGCAGACGCGCTGGATTCAGGTTCCAGTGCCCGCAAGGGCGTGGGGGTTCAACTCCCCCCTCGCGCACAGCGAATGAGCGGCATCGTGATGACGATGCCGCTCATTTCTTTTTCCCCTAGAGTGACGCTCGTCTCGTCGCAGGGCGAAGCGGACCGTCGGCGGCTGTGGGGCCGTCGGTGGTCCGCTTTCGCGTGGTGGATCTTCGGGCGGGCGGCGCTCGGGACGAGTGCCGCGTGACGAAGGTCTCAGGGTCGGGGGACGACGCGGCCCTTGCCGATCCAGGTGCCCAGCCGGCCGGGCCGGAGCGCATTGCCCGTTCTCGGCCGGATTGGCTAACCTCCCGGGGCCGCACACCGTCAAGGACGCGTCAACGGTGCGGCGCGAGCGTGGGGGAGGAAGCGGTGGCGGAGTCGGACCCGGCCGAGTACCTGCGTGGATACGCCGGGCTCCTGGCCGAGGTCTGTGCCACCGGGCGCCGGCTCACCCGGACGGAACTGGACGAGCGCCGCGCCCTGGGCGAGCAGGCCGCCGAAGCCGGGCACAGCCTGCGCGGCCTCGTGCGGCGGCATCTGGCCGAGACCCGGGTGTCCTGGCCCGGCCGTGCGGCACCGGACGCGGTCGACGGCGTCCTGGCCGCCGTCGAGCAGGCCGTCGACGCCTTCGCCGAAGGGTACGAACGGGCACAGCGGCTGGCGGTGCGGCAGGAGGAGGGCGCGCGCCGGGAATTCATCGACGACCTGCTGTACGGGCGGAGCGACCTGGGCCGGCTCGCCGAGCGGGCGGAGCGCTTCGGTCTCGTCCTCTCCCGTGCCTACGCGGTCGCGGTGGCCGCCGGTCCCGAAGCATACGAGGACACCTCCCCGGTCACCCGCCGGGTGGAGACGGCGGTCAACGCCCGGTTCGGTGACCGGCGCGTCCTGCTGGCCACGAAGAACGGTCAGCTGATCTGCATCGCCCCCGGCGACCAGGAGGAGGTCCTGACGTACTTCGCCAAGCAGGCGCACGCGGTGACGGACGGCAGCCGGGTGGCCATCGGCCGGCCCCAGCCCGGCGCGGGCGGCGTGGTCCACTCCTACGAGGAGGCGCTGGGCACCCTGGAACTCGCCGACCGGCTGGACCTGGACGAGCCACTGGTGCGCGCGGCCGACCTGCTCGTCTATCCCGTGCTGACCCGTGACCGCCAGGCCATGGCCGACCTCGTGCTCAGTGCCCTGGGACCGCTGAGGGGTGCCCGCGGCGGGGCCGAGCCGCTGCTCAGGACGCTGGAGGTGTACTTCGAGACGGGATGCGTCGCGGCCGAGGCGGCACGCCGCCTGGCGCTGAGCGTGCGCGCCCTCACCTACCGGCTGGAGCGCATCCACCAGCTGACCGGGAGCAATCCCGCCGACCCCCCGCACCGCTACAGCCTCCAGACCGCGGTCATCGGGGCCCGGCTGCTGGGATGGCCGGCGCAGGAGATCTGAGCCGTCACGCGACGGCGTGCCGTGCGGGACCGGCCACCTCGGGGGCGGTCCCGCACGGCGGCCGGGCGCTCAGGCGGTGATCTCGATCTTCCCGTCGGGCCGGGCCGCCGGCTCGGCGGGCTCGCCGCCGAAGCCCCGCCGGGTCAGCCCCTTCAGCAGCTCGGTCAGGTCGACTCCGGTGGTGGAGCCGAGCAGTTCCAGGCCCTGGGCGACGTTGTCGGCGACCGCCCGCGGCAGCCTGCCCGCGCCGTCCGTGGAGATCACCGTCATCTTGTCCACGGCGCTGAGCGGCTCGGACGCCTTGGCCACGACCTGGGGCAGTACCTCGACGAGCATCTGGAGGATCGCGGCCTCGCCGTACTGCCCGTAGGCGTCGGCCTTCTTCCGCATCGCGTCGGCCTGCGCACCGCCCTTCGCCGCGATCGCCGCCGCCTCGGCCTCGCCCTCCAGCCGGACGGCCTCAGCGATCGCCGCACGCCGGGACCGCTCGGCCTCGCCCTGCTTGATGCCCTCGATGGCTTCCGCCTCGGCCAGCGCCGACCGGCGCTGCTTCTCGCCCTCACCGGTCAGCCGGGACCGCTCGGCCTCCGCCTGCGCGGCGGCGATGCCGGCCGCCCGCTCGGCCTCGGCCTGCTTGACCCGGGCGACCCGCTGGGCCTCCGCCTCCTGCTCCGCGGCGTACCGCTGGGCGTCGGCGGGCTTGCGGACCTGGGTGTCGAGCTGGCGGTCGGTCAGGGCCGCCTGCCGCTCGGCGACCTTCTCCTGCTCGGTGAGGATCTCCTGCTGCCGGGCCGCCTCGGCGAGCGGGCCGGCGGCGTTGGCGCGGGCGGCGGCCTGGTCGGTCTCGGCCTTGATCTCGGCCTGCCGGAGGTAGAGCGTGCGCTGCGCGACCGCGATCTCCTCCTCCGCCTTCAGCCTGGCCTGCTCGGCGGCCCGCCGCGCCTCGGCCTCGGCGATGTCGGCCTCCTGCTTGGCCCGCGCGGCCTCCGGGCGGCCGAGGTCCTCCAGGTAGGAGCCTTCGGTGGTGATGTCCTGGATCTGGAAGGCGTCCAGCACCAGGCCCTGCCCGGAAAGGCTGGCCTCGGCCTCCTCGGCCACCTGCCCGGCGAACGCGGCACGGTCGCGTATGACGTCCTCCACCGACATCCGGCCCACGATCGCCCGCAGGGCGCCGGAGAGCACCTCCTGGGTGAAGCCCACGATGCCGTCCTGCTGCATCAGGAACCGCTGGGCCGCCGCGCGGATGGCGTCCTCGGTCCCGCCGACCTTGACGATCGCGACACCGTCCAGGTTGGCCTTCACGCCCCGCAGGGTGACCGCGCCGCGCACCGCGACCGGGATGTGCCGCGAGGACAGGTCGAGGGTGAACTTCTGCTGCACGAACGGCACGACGAAGACGCCGCCGCCCACGACCACCTTCTGCCCGCTGTTGTCGGTGAAGATCCGGCCGGTCTCGGGATCGGTGGCCTTCTTGCCGCGCCGGCCGGTGACGATGAACGCCTCGCTCGGACCGGCCACCTTGTAGCGGCTGGCGACGACCAGCGCCAGCAGGACGAGAAGGACGACGACTCCGATGACGGCGAAGACGACAGGATTCATGACATGCCCCCAGACACGTTGCACCCCCGGAGGGTAGGAATGAGCCCCGGACGGGGCGGCGAACAGACGGGCGGCCGGAGCGGGAGTGCCCGCTCAGCGGTCCACGGGACGTATCAGCGGTCCACGGGACGTACCAGTACGCAGCTCGCGGACGGTACGGCCTCCACCCACACCTCGGCGCCCCGGGCCACCGGCGCGGTGGCACGCGCGGCGAACTTCGCGGGCTGGCCCGCGAGTCGCACGATGACCTCGCCGAACCCGTCGGCCGGGATCGCGGTCACCACCTTGCCGGAAGCGCCGATCAGGTCGTTCCCGGTGGGCGCCAGGGCCGTCTGGCCGCGCATGAGGGCGCGGCCGAAGCGGTACGTCAGCCACGCCGTGCCGACCCCCGTCAGCGCGCCGACGCCGGCGGCACCCGCGAAGGGAACGCCCAGGGCGGCCCGGGCGATGACCCCGCCGAACCCGGTCATCGCCAGGAACCCGGCGATCACCGGCAGCGACAGCCACCCGTCGAGACCGCCGCCCGGCGCACCGTCGAACACGCCGTCCAGCAGCCCGTCGAAGACGAGCGACAGGGCGAGCAGCACAACCCCCGTGATGCCGAGTCCCAGGAACCAGGCCATGCGTGCCGTCCCCCTCTCACCCGTCGCTCATCTCCGGTGTGACGGATACTCACATGGCGCCGCGAGGCTTTTCACTTCCTGGTTCCGGCAATCTTTACGCGTCTTTAATGCCGACCTTCGGCGTGCTGTCCCTGCGGACTTCGCCGACGGCGGCGACAAAAGCGCGCGTGACGAAGGAGGTCACAGGGCCCGTCGGCAGGACCGGTGCAGCCGAGTCGGGCGGCATCGTGGCGTCCGTCGCCGCACGGCACACGGTCGCGCACGCATGTCTCCGGCAGCGAGGGCTGAACGCGTGCCTTCGGTGGCGGGGGCTGAACGCGTGCCTCCGGTGGCGGGGGCTGTCCGAGCGCGGGCGGGCGGCCTCATCCTCCGCGCGGTTTACGACCCGGTCGGGCAGGCCGGGCCGGCCGGGCGGAGACCGAGTCCGGCGAGGTGGTCCAGTGCCCGGGCGAAGAGGGCCGTGAGGTCCGGTTCGCCGTCGCGCTCCGCCCAGTACATGAGCGTCTCGGTGGTCACCGCGACGAGGACGGCCGCGCCCAGCCGGACCTCGTACGCGTCCGCGTCCCTGCCCGCGCGGCGGGCGAGCAGCGCCGCCGTGTGCGTCACCTGCGCCTCCTGGTGCTGCCACAGGCGTGCGCGCAGTGGCCGCACCCGCGCGGTCAGCCTGAGCCGTGCCAGCGTGGTGTCCGGGTCGGGGCCGACGCGCCGGGCGAGCAGGTCGTGGAGCGTGGCCCGCACCGCGTCGTCCGCCGCCGGCTCCGCCGGATCGCCCGCGTCGGCCGGCTCCGGCTCCTCGGGGAACGGGCCGGGGTCGTCCATGAGGACCACGTCTTCCTTGGTCGGGAAGTAACGGAAGAACGTGCTCGGCGAGACATCGGCCGCCTCACAGATCTGTTCGACGGTGGTGTGGTCGTACCCCTGCGCCACGAAGAGACGGAGGGCTTCCTGCTGGAGAAGGCGGCGGGTCTTCGCCTTCTTCCGCTCCCGCAGGCCGGGTCGGGTGGTCATGGGCCTGTACCTTCCTGACGCATGCGGCCGCCGCCCATTGTCCCACCGGCACCGCGCGGGCGATCGGGGCAGGTCAACGGCTGGTCGGCGGCGGGCTGCGCCCGGTCGACGGCGTCGGAGTCCGGGTCGCCCCGAACCGTCCCGGGGACCACCGGTTGTACCGTCTCCCCGAGTTGATGTTCGTACTTACGTCTGTTCGAAGGCGTGCGGGTCGGTGCGGGGGAGGCGGTCGCGGTGACCGGGAATGGTGAGCGGGTGGCGGGCACGGCGGACCGGGGTGCGCGCCGGCTGCCCCGGGTACGGGGATTCGCCCTCTGGCCGCCGCAAGGGGCGCCGGGCGAGGCGGAGGGGCCGGGCACGGCGGCTACGGCGGGTACGGAGGTCTCTCCGGGGGCAGCGGGCTCCCCGGGTACACCGAATACGCCGAGTACGCCGGGCTCGCCGAAGAAGCAGGGCAAGGCTTTGCGGCGGGGTGTGCCGCGTGCCGCCCACCGCACGTTCGACCCGGACGCCGGCCGCCCCGACGCGGTGACCGCGGTCCGGGAGTCCAACGCCGGCCGCGTCCCCGAGCTGATCCCGCTGCGTGTGGGCCGGATGGCGGCCGGACCGTTCGCCTTCCTGCGCGGCTCGGCCGGGCTCATGGCGTACGACCTCGCCCGCACCCCCATGACCGGGATCACCACCCAGATATGCGGCGACGCGCACGCGGCCAACTTCGGCCTGTACGGCGACGCCCGCGGTGGCCTCGTCATCGACCTCAACGACTTCGACGAGACCGCGCACGGCCCCTGGGAGTGGGACCTGAAGCGGCTCGCGGCCTCCCTGGTGCTGGCGGGGCGGGAGACGGGCGCCGACGAGGACACCTGCCGCGCGGCGGCCCGCGGCGCGGCCGGCGCCTACCGCCGCACCATGCGGCTGCTCGCCAGGCTGCCCGCGCTCGACGCCTGGAACGCCGTCGCGGACGAGGAACTGGTCTCCCACAGCGACGCCCACGACCTGCTCGGCACCCTCCGGCGGGTCTCGGAGAAGGCCCGGTCCAACACCAGCGGCCGGTTCGCGGCGAAGTCGACGGAGCCCGTCGCGGGCGGCGGACGCCGGTTCGTGCCCGCCCCGCCGGTGCTGCGCGACATCCCGGACGCCGAGGCCGCGGCGGTCGCCCTGGCCCTGGAGCAATACGTCGGCACGATCGGCGAGCACCACCGCCCGCTGCTCGCCCGGCACGCCGTGCACGACGTGGCCTTCCGCGTGGTCGGCACCGGCAGCGTCGGCACCCGGTCCTACGTCGTCCTGCTGCTCGACCACCGAGGGGAGCCGCTGATCCTCCAGGTGAAGGAGGCCCGCCCCTCCGCGCTCGCCCCGCACCTGGCCACGGCCGGTCTCCCGGTACGGCCGGTGGCGCACGAGGGCCGCCGGGTGGTCCTCGGCCAGCAGCGGATGCAGGTGGTCAGCGACATCCTGCTGGGCTGGACCACCGTCGAAGGGCGCCCGTACCAGGTGCGGCAGTTCCGCAACCGCAAGGGCAGCGTCGACCCGGCCGCCCTCCCCGCCGACCAACTCGACGACTACGGCCGGATGACCGGCGCCCTGCTGGCCCGCGCCCACTCCCACAGCGCCGACCCGTGGCTGATCGCGGGCTACTGCGGCAAGAACGAGGAACTGGACGAGGCCGTCGCCACCTTCGCCGTCGCCTACGCCGACCGCACCGAATCCGACCACGCCTCCCTCCTGACCGCCATCCGGGCGGGCCGCGTCGAGGCGGAGACGGGGGTATGAGTCGTATGAGCCGCCCCGCCTGCGTCCGTGGCGTCCGGACCAGGCCGCCGAGGGCCCGGCACGTAGCCCCGGCCGGGCCCAGCGGGGCGATACGCTGAACGCGTGACCTCCCCCGAAGCCGGCCAGTCCCAGGCGCCGCGCCCCGAGGAGCGGCTGGAACAGGCCGTCCGGGCCGCCGAGCAGGCGCTGATCGAGTACGAGATCGCCGTGGAGACGTTCCGCGTCGAGGTGGAGAACTTCTCCCGCCTGCACGACCAGCGGCTCGGCCCGCTGTACGCCCGGATCGAGGAACTGGACGCGCGGATCGCCGAGGCGCGGGCCGCCCGCACCGGCGATCCCGAGGACATCCGCCGCGCCGACGAGGCCCGCGCCCGGGTGCTGCCGCTCCCGGACGTGGAGGAGCTGATGCACGGCTGGATGGACGGCGACGGCCTGTTCCCGGAGGCCACCGCCATGCTCACCGGCCAGGCGGTACGGCCCCCGCAGCGGGTGCGCCCCAGCGAGCAGGCCCGCAAGCTCTACCGCGACCTCGCCCGCAAGGCCCACCCCGACCTGGCCCAGGAGGAAGCGGAGCGCAAGCGGCGCGAGGAGTTCCTCAGCCGGGTCAACGCCGCCTACGCCCGTGGCGACGAGACCCTGCTCACGGAGCTGGCCGCCGAGTGGGCCGCCGGGCCGGTGCCGCCCGAGCGCCGGCCGAGTCCCGCCGAGGAGCTGTACGCCCGCCTCGAATGGCTCGCCCAGCGCAAGGAACTGATCACCGTCGTCGCCCGCGAACTGGAGGAGGGCGCGATCGCCGGACTGCTCCGGCTCGCCCCGGACGACCCCGACGGGCTGCTCGACGAGATCGCCGGCCGGCTGCACGCCGACATCGCCCAGCGGGAGGCGGAACTGGCCGGGCTGCTGGGTCAGGGCTGAGCCGGGCTTCGGGTAGCGTCGGAGCCATGAATTTCGGAGCTGGTGTGCCCACGGTCCAGGTGACGGACGTCAAGGACGGTGCCTTTCTGCTGGATGTCCGCGAGGACGACGAGTGGCAGGCGGGCCACGCCGAGGGGGCGCTGCACATCCCTCTCAGCGAGTTCGTCGCCCGCTACGGCGAGCTGACCGAGGCCGCCCCGCAGGACGGCCGCGTCCACGTCATCTGCCGCTCGGGCGGCCGCTCGGCCCAGGTCACCATGTACCTGGTCCAGCAGGGCGTCGACGCGGTGAACGTCGACGGCGGCATGCAGGACTGGCAGCGGGCCGGCCGCCCGGTCGTCACCGACGACGGCGCCCCGGGCTTCGTCGCCTAGGGTCTGTTGCGAAAAGTGGATCTCGATTATGGATGATCTTGCTCTGTGGGGCGTGGTGATCTGACGAACGGCCAGTGGGCCCGGCTGGAGCCGTTCGCAGGGCATCAAGCCGGGCCGTCCGCCGGTGTGGACGAGGCGGCAGCTGATCGACGGCATACGGTGGCGGACCCGCACCGGTGCTCCCTGGCGCGACGTCCCGGAACGCTACGGCCCCTGGGACCGGGTCTACGCCCTGTTCCGCCGCTGGCAGCGCAATGGCACCTGGGCGCGGCTCGTCACCCAGCTCCAGACGCAGGCTGACGCGAAGGGCCTGATCACCTGGGACATGAACGTCGATTCCACCGTCTGCCGGGCTCACCAGCACGCCGCTGGGGCGTCGAGAAATGTGGACCTGCAGAAGGAGCCGCCCGGCGGCATTGTCGTCGAGCCGACCGACCATGGTCTCGGGCGTTCCCGGGGCGGGCTGACCACCAAGATCCACCTCGCTGTCGAGCAGGGGCAGAAGCCGCTGTCGGTGCTGATCACGGCCGGTCAGCGAGGCGATTCACCGCAGTTCGAGCCGGTCCTGGAGGCGATAAGGGTGCCCCACCTCGGTCCTGGCCGGCCCCGCAGCAGGCCGGACCGGGTGCGAGCCGACAAGGCGTACGACTCCTGCCGCAACCGGGCCTACCTGTGCAGACGCGGTATCAAGGCAACTAGCGAATGGCTGTGACCAGCACGGAACCGACACTTCCTAGCCGTCGATGTTGAGCACCGTGCCGTACAGTCGGTCCACCTTCAGCCGGATAACCACCCGGCGCTCGGCAACCAACTCCTCCAGGAGCGCAGCTTCGTCGTCGGGCCTCCCGGCCTCCGGGATCATCTCGAGCAACTCCCGCCCGACCGCGTCCCCCGGAACCGTCGTGCTCTCAGAGACCACGGCCTCGCCTTCGGCGACGGCAAACGACCACACGTCGCCGCCAGGCACATGCAGCGCAGCACGTGGATTGCGTCGCAGGTGCTGGACTTTGACCCGGTCGGCAGTGGTCGAGAACCGCACAATGCGGGCTTCGGGGTCCCAGCTGTACACCATGGTTGTCAGGTGGGGGTGGCCGCTGCGCTTCATGGTGGCGAGCGTGCCGAACTGCTGCTGACCGAGCAAGCTGGAGAGGGCTGCGTCGGACAGTGAGCGAGGCGCTGGTCGTCGAGTCATGAAGTGATCAACGTCCCTGGGTGTCCAGCAATTTCATGGCTCGATAAGCCCAACGCCTACTTTCACAACACGCCCTAGCCGTCCCTGAGCCGTCCCTCGGGTTCAGGTCCCCTGGCGGGAGCCTTCCGTCAGCCGAGCGGATGGGTGGCCAGCAGGTCCCCGAGCCGCTCCTCGTACGCCGCCGCGGGACCGAGTGCCAGTTCCAGGTGCTTGGCCCAGGCGTGGTAGCGGTGCAGCGGGTAGTCGGTGTCCGCGCCGAAGCCGCCGTGCAGGTGCTGCGCCGTCTGCACCACCCGCCGCACCCCCTCCGCCGCCCAGATCTTGGCCACGGCCACATCCCCGGCGGCGGGCAGCGCCCCCGGCGCCCCGGAGGCGATCCGCCAGGCGGCCTGCCAGAGGGTGGCCTCCATGGCGCGCAGGTCGATGTACCGGTCCGCGGCCTGCACGGCCACCGCCTGGAACGTCGCGATCGGGTACCCGAACTGCTCCCGCTTGCCGGTGTACTCGCCGGTCATCCGCAGCACCCGCTCACCCAGCCCGAGCGCCAGCGCGCACGTCCCGGTCACCAGCAGCGCGTGCAGCCACTCCCAGGCGCCCTCGGCCTCGATCACCTCCTCCGGTCCCACCCGGACCGACCGCAGCCGCAGCTCGGCCAGCCGCTCACCGCTGGTGGAGACCTGCTCGGCCGCCTCCAGCCCGTCCGCCCCGCGCGGCACCAGCGCCAGCACGGTCCGCTCACCACCCGCACTCCCGAGGTGCGCCGGTACGACGATCAGGTCCGCGTCGAATGCCCACGGCACCGCCGTCTGCACCCCGTCCAGCAGCCACGCCCGCCCGTCCCGCCGCGCGACGACGGCCGGCTCGGCCGGATCGTGGCCGGTACGTCCGTTCGCCGCGACGGTCAGCACCAGCTCGCCCCGCCCCGCCCGGGGCAGCAGCCGCTCCGCCCGCTCCGGACCGCCGTGGCGCCCCACGGCCGCCATGGCGGCGCTGTGCTCCAGCAGTGGCACCCGTGCCAGCACCCTCCCCGCCTCGCGCAGCACCAGGCACAGCGCGATGGCGTCGAGCCCCGCTCCGCCGTACGCCTCGGCCGACAGCAGGCCCAGCAGATCCGCCTCGGCGAGCCGGGACCACAGCGCCCGGTCCATGCCCTCGGCCACGGCACCGGTGGTGAGTGCCGGACTGGGCACCGCGTCCGGCGCCACCCCGGCGAACCCCCCCCGCGCAGCCTCGGCCGCCGCCTGCTGCTCCTCGGTGAAGGTGAAGTCCACAGCCTGACCTCCTGACGAGTGCCGTCATCTGACGGTCCGTCAAGATAGAACAGGTTCTAGGAGAAGGGAACGGGTGGTACGGCAGCGGCCGGAGCCCGCGGGTCAGCGGGTCAGCGGTCGAAGTCCAGCTCCACCCTTTCCGTCAGCGGATGCGATTGGCAGGCCAGCACATACCCGGCCTCCGTCTCCTCCGACTCCAGCGCGAAGTTGCGGTCCATGCGCACCTCGCCCGCGACCAGGAAGGCCCGGCACGTCCCGCACACCCCGCCCTTGCAGGCGTAGGGCGCGTCGGGCCGGTTGCGCAGCACCGTCTCCAGCAGCGACTCGCCCTCCCGCACCGGCCAGGTGCCGCCGCGTCCGTCCAGCCGCGCGGTGACGGTGCTGTGCGCGGGAGCCGCCGCCGTCGCCGCCGGGGCCGATCCCGCGTCCACGTGGAAGATCTCCTGGTGGATCCGGTCCCGTGCCACGCCCAGGTCGCGCAGCGCCCGCTCGGCGCCCTCCACCAGCCCGTACGGCCCGCACAGGAACCAGCCCGCCACCTCCTCCACCGGCAGCAGCGCGGGCAGCAGCCCCGTGAGCCGCGCCCGGTCGAGCCGGCCCGACGGCAGGCCCGCCTGCTGTTCCTCCCGGGAGAGCACGGTCACCAGCTGAAGCCGCTCGGGATAGCGGTCCTTCAGGTCGGCGACCTCCTCCAGGAACATCGTCGAGGCGGCCGTCCGGTCGCTGCGTATCAGACAGAACCGGGCCCGCGGTTCGCGCGCCAGCAGCGTGGCGACGATGGACAGCACCGGGGTGATGCCGCTCCCGCCGGCCACCGCCGCGTACCACCCCGGAGCCGGGTCCAGGGTGAAGCGGCCCGCCGGGGTCATCACGTCCAGCTCGTCCCCGACGTTGATCTCCTTGAGCGCGTACGTGGAGAAGGCCCCTCCCTCCACCAGCCTCACCCCCACCCGCAGGGTGGCCGGCCCCTCGCCGGCCGGGTCGGGAGCGGGGGAGCAGATCGAGTACGTGCGCCGGATCTCCGTGCCGTCCGCCCGGCGGCGCAGCGTGAGGTGCTGGCCGGGCGCGTGCCGGTACTGCTCGCGCAGGTCCGGTGGGACGGAGAGGGTGAGGGCGACGGAGTCGTCCGTGAGCCGGTCGACCGCGGCCACCGGGAGCGGGTGGAAGCGTGCCATCACAACTCCTTGAAGTGGTCGAACGGTTCGCGGCAGCCCAGGCACCGGCGCAGCGCCTTGCACGCGGTCGAGGAGAACCGGCTCAGCAGCTCGGTGTCGGCCGAACCGCAGAGTGGGCAGCGGACCGGCTCGGTGCCGGCCTCCGGGGACAGGGCCGCGCTCGTGCCCGCGTCCTTGGTCGTATCCGCGGCCGTGGTCGCATCCGCGGCTGTGGCTGTGGCCGTGGGGGCGTTCGTGGCCGTGGTCCGTGTGCGGGTCGGGCCCAGGGACAGCGGAACCGGGCCCGTGGCTCGTTGGGTGCGGGGCGGGGCGATGCCGAACTCGCGGAGTTTCTCACGCCCTTCGGGGGTGATGTCGTCGGTCGACCAGGCGGGGCTGAGCACCGTGCGGACGGTGACCTCGCGCATGCCGTGGGCGCGCAGCACCCGCTCTATGTCGACGCTCATCGCCTCGATGGCGGGGCAGCCGGTGTAGGTGGGGGTGAGGTCCACCTCCACCGCGTCCGTGCCGTGGACGTGCACCGCGCGGAGCACGCCCAGCTCCCGCAGCGTGAGCACGGGCAGCTCGGGGTCGGGCACCGCCCCGGCCAGCTCCAGCAGCTCCGCCTCCAGGGCGGTGGCGGTCACCATGTCGCCCCCGGGTGGCTGCGGTGCAGGTGCTGCATCTCGGCGAGCATCCGGCCGAACGGCTCGGTGTGCAGGCCCTGCCGGCCGGCCCCCGCCGACCAGGCACCGGTGCGCGGCCCCTCGGGCAGGGTGAGGGTGGCGCGGGACAGCACGTCGGCGACCGACTCCAGCCAGCGCTCCTCCAGCCGCGCCCAGTCGGCGGCCAGCCCCTCCACCGGCTGGAACATCTCCCCGGTGTACCGCCACAGCGCGGCGCACGCCCGCGCCATCCGCTCATGGCTGTTCTCCGTGCCGTCGCCCAGCCGGAGCGTCCACTGCTCGGCGTGGTCGCGGTGGTAGGCGACCTCCTTCACCGCCTTCGCGGCCAGCGGCGCGAACGGGCCGTCGCCCGCTGCCAGGTCGGCGTAGAGCAGGTGCTGGTACGTGGAGAAGTACAGCTGGCGGGCGATGGTGTGCGCGAAGTCGCCGTTCGGCTGCTCGACCAGCTGGAGGTTGCGGAAGGCCCGTTCCTCGCGCAGGTAGGCCAGTTCGTCCTCGTCGCCGGCCAGCGACAGCAGCAACCGGGCCTGACCGAGCAGGTCCAGGGCGATGTTGGCGAGGGCGACCTCCTCCTCCAGGACAGGGGCGTGGCCTGCCCACTCCCCGATGCGGTGGGAGAGCACCAGGGCGTCGTCGCCGAGGGCGAGCGCGGCGGTCACCGGGACAATAGCGGGGCCGGTGGCGGTCACAGGTGCTTCACCCCTTCCGGGATCTCGTAGAAGGTCGGGTGCCGGTAGGGCTTGTCGGCGGCCGGCTCGAAGAAGGGGTCCTTCTCGTCCGGCGAGGAGGCGGTGATGGCGGCGGCCGGGACGACCCAGATGGAGACGCCCTCGCCGCGCCGGGTGTACAGATCGCGGGCGTTGCGCAGGGCGAGCTCGGCGTCGGGCGCGTGCAGGCTGCCGGCGTGGGTGTGGGACAGGCCGCGCCGTGAGCGGACGAAGACCTCCCACAGGGGCCAGTCGGTGGCGCTCATGCTCGCGTCGCTCCCGTCCCACCGGTGTCGCCGGTGTGCTTGGCCGCGTAGGCCGCGGCGGCTTCCCGTACCCACGCGCCCTCGTCGTGGGCGCGCCTGCGCTGGGTGAGGCGCTGTTCGTTGCAGGGGCCGTTGCCCTTGAGGACCTCCCAGAACTCCGTCCAGTCGATCGGTCCGAAGTCGTAGTGCCCCCGCTCCTCGTTCCACCGCAGCTCCGGGTCGGGGAGGGAGAGGCCCAGGGACTCGGCCTGGGGGACGCAGATGTCCACGAAGCGCTGGCGCAGCTCGTCGTTGGAGTGGCGCTTGATCTTCCACTCCATCGACTGCGCGGAGTGCTGGGACTCGTCGTCGGGCGGGCCGAACATCATCAGCGACGGCCACCACCAGCGGTCCACCGCGTCCTGGGCCATGGCGTGCTGCTCCGGTGTGCCCTTGCTGAGGGCCAGCAGCAGTTCGTAGCCCTGGCGCTGGTGGAAGGACTCCTCCTTGCAGATGCGGACCATCGCGCGGGCGTACGGGCCGTAGGAGCAGCGGCACAGGGGGACCTGGTTGGTGATCGCGGCGCCGTCCACCAGCCAGCCGATCGCTCCGACGTCGGCCCAGGTCAGGGTCGGGTAGTTGAAGATCGAGGAGTACTTCTGGCGGCCGGCGTGCAGTTTGTCCAGCAACTCGTCACGGCTGGTGCCGAGGGTCTCGGCCGCGCTGTACAGGTACAGGCCGTGCCCGGCCTCGTCCTGGACCTTGGCCATCAGGATCGCCTTGCGGCGCAGGGAGGGCGCGCGGGTGATCCAGTTGGCCTCCGGCTGCATGCCGATGATCTCGGAGTGCGCGTGCTGGGCGATCTGCCGGACCAGGGTCGCGCGGTAGGCATCGGGCATCCAGTCGCGCGGTTCGATGCGCTCGTCGGCGGCCACGGCCGCGTCGAAGGCGCGCTGGTAGGCCGTCGTGTCGGCGGTGTCCGGCGCGCCGTCCGTCCCTGTACGGGCGGTGCGCTGCGCGGCTGCTGTGGCCATGCGGTCCCCCTGACCTCGGCTGTGCGGTGAACACTGTCCTCTCGGCCCGGCCCGACCGATCGTTCGGTCCGTGCGCAATCCATGGTGTGCCGGGCCGCCACGGGGTGTCAACCGCTGTGGAAAACTCCCGCCGCGACCTGTGGACAACATGCGGGGAGGCGGCGGGCGGGCTGGTCCGAGGGGCGATGGGAGACGGCGGGCGGGCTGGTCCGAGGGGCGATGGGAGACGGCGTGCGGGCTGGTCCGAGTGGCTATGGGAGACGACGCGAGGGGCGGGGGCAGGGGCATGGGTCGGCGGGACCGCCCTCACCCACCAATCCCTCACTCCCGCCCTCAGACGGTGGTAGAGGGCCCGGCACGGCGTCGGCCGAAGCGCCCGAGGGTGCGTCCGTCGTGACCCCGCGTGGCGTTCGGTGGGGTGGGCCACGTCCCCGGTTCGCACCCGGGGCTGCGCCCGGTGCCCCCGGCTGAGTACCGTTCCGTGCGGGCGCCGAGAGGTGGCGCTCGTGCGGCATGCGGCGCCTGTGACGAACCCGGCGCCGACGGCTGCCCCGCCCGGCGGACTCCGGGCGGACGAGACCGAGCGGAACGACCGGGCGAACGACAATGAGCCGAAACGGGGGACGGGACCCAATGGACGCGTACGACGAGGACTCGCGGGAACCGCGGGCTCCCGACGGGCCGGCCGGGACGCGTCTCCCGGAACAGCCACCACGGCCGGCCCCGCCACCGGCCGCCGCGCCCGAGCCCCGTACCCCCGCGACCGCGTCGGAGTCCGGCGCCGGTGACGTCGGCACCGGCTCTCGCTCTCGCACCGGCTGGCCTGCCACCGAGCCCCGCGCCGGTGTCACCTGGCCCGGTGCCGGTGCCGGGCCAGGTGCCCGTGCCGGCCTCCCCGCGTCCGAGCCGCGCACCAGTGTCGCCGGGACCGGCCCTCGTACCGGCGTGCACGCGTCCGACCCGCGCACCGGTGTCGCCGCAGCCGAGGCCGCGCCCCGCGCCGGTGCCGTCGCGGCGGAGGCCGGGGCGCGTACCGGTGGGGCCGTGTCCCGGCCCCGTACCGGCGTAGCCGCCCTCTCCCCTCGCTACCAGGTCGTCGCCGCGCTGGCGCTCGCCGTGATCGCCGTGGGCGCCTGTGTGCATCTGCTGATGGTGTTCCTCAGCCTCGCGCCCTCCAACACCGTGACGAAGCAGCACGGCGAGGCGATAGAGGAGTGGGTGTACCCCGAGTTCGAGCAGAACTGGAAGCTGTTCGCCCCGAACCCGCTCCAGCAGAACATCGCCGTACAGGTCCGCGCCGAGGTGCGGATGCCCGACGGCGGGCTGCTCACCACCGGGTGGACCGACCTGTCCGCCCAGGACGGCGCCGCCATCGACGGCAATCCGCTGCCGAGCCACACCCAGCAGAACCTGCTGCGCCGGGCCTGGGACTTCTTCGCCGCCACGCACGGCGCCGACAATCGCGCCATCGGCTTGCGGGGCTCGCTGTCCGAGCAGTACCTGCGCCGGATCGTGGTGATGCGCCTGTACCGGAGCGATCCGTCGAGCCGGGAAGGCGTGATCCAGCGCGTGCAGGTCCGTTCCAGCACCACCCAGGTGCAGCCGCCGCCCTGGAGCCGTGAGCGCGTGTCCGACAAACCCGTCTACCGCCTGCTGCCCTGGTGGTCCGTGACATCCGACGAGGCCGCGGGAGGCGTGCGGTGAACCGTCTGTCCCTGACGCTGTCGCGCGGTGTCGCCCAGGTCACCGGCGCGGCCCTCGGCCCGTACCAGAGCGCCGTGATCCGGATCGGGTTCGCCGGCACCTGGCTGCTGTTCCTGCTGCGCGAGTTCCCCCACCGCCAAGAGCTGTACGGTCCTGCCGGACCGTGGGGCTGGAACCTCGCCAAGCAGCTGACCGCCGACAACCACGCCTTCTCGGCGCTGCTGTGGTCCGACGGGCGGCTCTGGTTCGAGATCTGCTACGCGCTGGCCGTCCTCGCTTCGGCGGCCCTGGTGCTCGGCTGGCGCACCCGGACCGCCTCCCTGCTGTTCATGGTGGGCGTGCTGTCGTTGCAGAACCGCAGCGTCTTCGTCGGCGACGGCGGCGACAACGTCCTGCACCTGATGTCGATCTACCTGGTGTTCACGCGCTGCGGACAGGTGTGGTCCCTCGACGCCCGCCGGGCGGCCCGCGCGGCGGCGGCACGCGCGCGTGGCGAGCGGGTGCCCGCCGACCTGGCGGGACCGGTGCTGTGGGCAGTGCTCGGCCTGGCGCTCGGCACGGCAGCGCTGACCGGGCGGTTCCATGCCACCGAATGGCTGATCCCGGTGCTGCTGTGGACGGCCTGGGCGGGACTCGGCCTGTGGTGGGCCGTCGAGCGCCGGGCGGCCTGGCGGGAGCCCCGGATCCTGCTGGACGTCGTCGCCAACGTGCTGCACAACGGCGCCCTGGCCGTGATCATGGCCGAGGCGTGCCTGATCTACGCCACGGCCGGCTGGTACAAGGTCCAGGGTTCGCGCTGGCAGGACGGCACCGCCGTCTACTACCCGCTGCACCTGGACTACTTCTCGCCCTGGCCGGGGCTCGCTGACCTGATGTCCTCCAGCGGCACGATCATGATGATCGTGGCCTACGGGACGGTCATGACACAGGTCGCCTTCCCGTTCACCCTGTTCAACCGGCGGGTCAAGAACGTCCTGCTGGTGGTGATGATGGCCGAGCACGCGGTGATCGCGGTCGTCCTCGGCCTGCCGTTCTTCTCGCTGGCGATGATCGCCGCCGACGCGGTGTTCCTGCCGACGTCCTTCCTGCGCCGGCTCGGCGACCTGGCGGCACGCGCGCGGGGGCGGCTCGCCGGGAGCGCCGGCCGCGCGGTCCCGGCACCGCGCCCCACGGAGGAGAGCACGGCCGACCACGTAGGGTTCACCACATGACCGACCCGCTGAGCCGCTGGCGCGCGCACGCTCAGGGCGCCGTCCTGCTCGACGGTTTCCACGCCCTCAAGCACGCGCTGCGCTTCGGCGCCGAGGTGCCGGTCGCGGTCACCACCGACCGGCGGGCCGCGCTCGCCCTCGCCGAGGAACTGGCCGGGGACGTCCGCGACACCCTGGACGCCCTGCTGACGGAGGTGTCCGGGCCGGAGTACGCCGACCTCGTCCCGCGCCCGCACCCGACCGGTGTGGCGGCCCTGGCCGTACGGCCGTCCCGCGCGGCGCATCTGCGCACGCTCGCCCGCACGCCCCGCACCGCTCCCGTCGTGGTCCTGGACAACCCGCGCAACCTGGGCAACGCCGGTGCCGTGATCCGGCTCGCCGCCGGGTTCGGGGCGACCGGGGTGGTCACCACCGGCACGCTCGACCCGTGGCACCCCACCGTGGTGCGCGGCGGCGCGGGTCTGCACTTCGCGACCGCCGTGGAGCGGCTGGACGTCGACGACCTGCCGGCCGGGCCGCTGTTCGCGCTCGACCCGGAGGGCGAGGACATCCGTGGCACCCGGCTGCCGGACGACGCCGTCCTGGCCTTCGGCTCGGAACGCACCGGCCTGTCGGCTCCGCTGCGCGCCCGCGCCGACCACCTGCTGCGCCTGCCGATGCGCCCCCAGGTCTCCAGCTACAACCTCGCCACCAGCGTGGCGATGACGCTGTACCACTGGAGCGCGACCGGGGGCGCGCCGCTGGCCTAGGTCCTGTCGTCGAGAGTGCGTGCATGGCGTCGCGAGGCAGGCGGGAGTTTGACGACAGGGCCTAAGCCTCCCGCCGCACCTCCACCATCCGGAAGCGGCTGGCCACGAAGGCGCTGTCGGTGAGGGCCGCGTTGGCCGCCGGGTTGCCGCCGGAGCCGTGGAAGTCGGAGAAGGCGGCCGTCTGGTTGACGTAGACCCCGCCGGTCAGGTTGAGGGAGAGCTGGGCGGCCTCCTCCAGGCAGACCTCCGCGATGGCCTGTTCGGTCGCGGGGTCCGTGGTGTACGCGCCGACCGTCATCGCGCCCTTCTCCCGGACCGTGCGGCGCAGCAGCTCCATGGCGTCGGCCGCCGAGTCGACGGCGACGGCGAAGGAGACCGGGCCGAAGCACTCGCTCATGTACGCGGCCTCGTCGTCCGGCTTGGCGCCGTCCAGCTTGACGATGACGGGGGTGCGCACCACCGCGTCCGGGAACTCCGGATTGGTGACCTCGCGGGAGGCGAGGGCGACTTCGCCGAGACCGGCCGCTGCCTCCAGGCGGGCCTTGACGTCCGGGTTGACGATCGCGCCCAGCAGCGCGTTCGCGCGGGCGTCGTCGCCTAGCAGGCCGTCGACCGCGCGCGCGAGGTCGGCGGTGACCTCGTCGAAGGACTTGTGGCCCTGGTCGGTGGCGATGCCGTCACGAGGGATGATCAGGTTCTGCGGGGTGGTGCACATCTGGCCGCTGTACAGGGACAGTGAGAACGCCAGGTTGGACAGCATGCCCCGGTAGTCGTCCGTGGAGTGCACGATCACCGTGTTGACGCCGGCCTTCTCCGTGTAGACCTGCGCCTGATGGGCGCTGGTCTCCAGCCAGTCGCCGAACGCCGTCGACCCCGTGTAGTCGATGATCTTGATCTCGGGGCGCAGCGCGAGGGTCTTGGCGATGCCCTCGCCGGGTCGCTCGGCGGCCAGGGCGACCAGGTTCGGGTCGAAGCCGGTCTCGGCGAGCACGTCGCGGGCGATCCGGACGGTCAGCGCGAGCGGCAGCACCGCGCGCGGGTGCGGCTTGACCAGCACCGCGTTGCCGGTGGCCAGGGAGGCGAACAGGCCGGGGAAGCCGTTCCAGGTCGGGAAGGTGTTGCAGCCGATGACCAGGCCGATGCCGCGCGGGACCGCGGTGAACCGCTTGGTGAGGACCAGCGGGTCGCGCTTGCCCTGCGGCTTGGTCCACTCCGCCTGCTCCGGGGTGCGGACCTGCTCCGCGTACGCGTACGCCACCGCCTCCAGGCCGCGGTCCTGGGCGTGCGGGCCGCCCGCCTGGAACGCCATCATGAACGCCTGGCCGGAGGTGTGCATGACCGCGTGCGCGAACTGGTGCGTTCGGTCGCTGATCCGCTTCAGGATCTCCAGGCAGACCACGGCCCGCAGCTCGGGGCCCGCGTCCCGCCAGGCGCGCTGCCCGGCCCGCATGGCGGGCAGCAGCACGTCGATGTCCGGATGCGGATAGGTCACGCCCAGCTCGATGCCGTACGGGGAGACCTCCCCGCCCACCCAGTCGTCGATGCCCGGCTGGTCGGCGAGGTCGAGGCGGTTGCCCAGCAGGGCGTCGAAGGCGGCCTTGCCCGCCGCCGCGTCCAGGCTGCCGTCCTCGCCGTACGCCTTCGGGTGCTCGGGGTGCGGGGACCAGTACGCGCGCGTGCGGATCGCTTCCAGCGCCTGGTCGAGCGTGGGCCGGTGTTTCCGGAGCAGCTCGTGGGCGGTCGGTTCGGCGGCCATGCGGGACCAACTCCTCGTCTGGAGAGCCTCTTCGTCGAGTCCGTGACCTGGGCAGGGGCTGCCCGTCAGAGCTAGAGTAACCGAACGATCGGTCGGGACAAGGGGGTCCGCCGCATCTGTGGAAAACGTCGTGCGGGAGGATCGCGCACATGACAGCACTCGACCTCAGCAGCCCCGTGGCCGTCGTCGGCACCGGCACCATGGGCCAGGGCATCGCCCAGGTCGCGCTGGTCGCCGGCCATCCCGTACGGCTCTACGACGCCGTACCCGGGCGGGCCCGGGACGCGGCCGAAGCGATCGGCGCCAGGCTCGACCGGCTCGTGGAGAAGGGCCGGCTCTCCGCCGGCGACCGGGACGCGGCCCGCGCCCGCCTCACGCCCGCGGACGGCCTCGCGGAGCTGGCCGACTGCGCCCTGGTGGTGGAGGCCGTCCTGGAACGGCTGGACGTCAAGCAGCGGCTCTTCGGCGAGCTGGAGGAGATCGTCGCCGAGGACTGCCTGCTGGCCACCAACACCTCCTCGCTGTCGGTGACGGCCGTCGGCGGCGCTCTGCGCCACCCGGGCCGCTTCGTCGGCCTGCACTTCTTCAACCCGGCGCCGCTGCTGCCGCTGGTGGAGGTGGTCTCCGGGTTCGCCACCGACTTCACGTCGGCCACGCGCGCGTACGAGACCGCCCGTGCCTGGGGCAAGACCCCGGTGGCCTGCGCCGACACCCCCGGCTTCATCGTCAACCGCATCGCCCGGCCCTTCTACGCCGAGGCGTTCGCCGTCCACGAGGCCCAGGCCGCCGATCCCGCGACCATCGACGCGGTCCTGCGCGAGTCGGGCGGTTTCAAGATGGGTGCCTTCGAACTGACCGACCTGATCGGCCAGGACGTCAACGAGTCCGTCACCCACTCGGTGTGGCAGTCCTTCTTCCAGGACGTGCGCTTCACTCCGTCCCTGGCCCAGCGCCGGCTGGTAGAGTCCGGCCGGCTCGGCCGCAAGAGCGGGCGCGGCTGGTACGACTACGCCGACGGCGCCGAGCGGCCCGAGCCCCACACCGCCGACAAGGAGCGGCCGCCCGCCTATGTCGTCGCCGAAGGCGGCCTGGGCCCGGCGGCCGAGCTGCTCACGCTGATCCGTGAGGCGGGCATCGAGGTCCGCGAGGAGGACGAGGACCACGGCACCCGCCTGGTGCTGCCCAGCGGCGGTCAGCTGGTCCTCGCCGACGGCCAGACCTCGGCGGAGTATCGGGATGTCGTCTACTTCGACCTCGCCCTGGACTACCGCACGGCCACCCGCATCGCCCTGTCCGCCGCCCAGGACACCTCCCCGCGGACCCTCGCCGAGGCCACCGGGCTGTTCCAGGCGCTCGGCAAGGACGTCAGCGTCATCGGCGACGTCCCCGGCATGATCGTCGCGCGCACCGTCGCCCGGATCATCGACCTCGCCCACGACGCCGTCGCCAAGGGCGTGGCCACCGAGGAGGACATCGACACCGCGATGCGCCTGGGCGTCAACTACCCGCTCGGGCCCTTCGAGTGGGACCGCAGGCTCGGCCGCGACTTCGCCTTCGACATCCTGGACGAGATGCACGAGCGCGACCCTTCCGGACGCTACGCGCCCTCCCTCGCGCTCTACCGTCACGCCTATGCCAACGACCGGCGGGAGAGCACCTCATGACCACGCCCAGACGCGACACCTACACCCCCGAGACGCTGCTCTCCGTCGCCGTGCGGGTCTTCAACGAGCGCGGCTACGACGGCACCTCCATGGAGCACCTGTCCAAGGCGGCCGGCATCTCCAAGTCGTCGATCTACCACCACGTCAGCGGCAAGGAGGAGCTGCTGCGCCGGGCCGTCAGCCGTGCCCTGGACGGGCTGTTCGCCATCCTGGACGAGGAGCACGCGCGCGAGGGCCGTGCCGCGGACCGGCTGGAGCACGTCGTACGCCGCATGGTCGAGGTGCTCACCGCCGAACTGCCCTATGTGACGCTGCTGCTGCGCGTGCGCGGCAACACCGAGACCGAGCGGTGGGCGCTGGAGCGGCGCCGTGACTTCGACCACCGGGTGGCCGGGCTGATGAAGGCGGCGGCGGCCGACGGGGACATACGCGGCGACGTGGAGGTGCGGCTGGCCACCCGGCTGGTCTTCGGGATGATCAACTCGATCGTGGAGTGGTACCGGCCGGAGGCGCGCGGCGCGAACGGACCGGAGATGGCCGACGCCGTCGTCCGGCTGGTCTTCTCGGGGCTGCGCCGGGGCTGACCTCAGCCGTCCGGCTCCAGGTCCTCCTCCTCGAACACCAGCAGCGTGCGGGTGCTGAGCACCTCGGGGATCGCCTGGAGCCGCGTCAGCACCAGCTCGCGCAGCGCCCGGTTGTCGGGCGTGTGCACCAGCAGCAGCACGTCGAAGTCGCCGCCCACCAGGGCGATGTGGGAGGCGCCGGGCAGCTGCCGGAGCTGCTCGCGGACCGTGCGCCAGGTGTTCTGCACGATCTTCAACGTGATGTACGCGGACGTGCCGTGGCCTGCCCGTTCATGGTCCACTCGGGCACTGAAACCCCGGATCACCCCGTCCTCGACGAGCCGGTTGATCCGTGCGTAGGCGTTGGCGCGCGAGACGTGGACGCGTTCGGCGACGGACCGTATCGAGGCGCGGCCGTCGCCCTGGAGGATCCGCAGGATGTCCTGGTCGATGGCGTCCAGCGGGCGCGGGGGCGGCGGCACGCCGCCGTCCTGCCGTCCGTAGGCCATTTGTTCAGGCGCCATGTTCCCCCGCTTCCTCGCCGTGGACGTCCTGCGTTCATTCCAGGCTGTGGAAAACCGTTTGTCCACAGCCCCGGGCCGCCTGTAGCCAAAATGCGCCGTCAACCGAACAATCGGTAGGTGAGACGGGTCACAGCCGCCCCGTCTCCTCAGCCACTCCCACGAGGAGGTGCCGTCATGACGGTTCTGGAGCAGCGGGGCGCGTACCGGCCGTCGCCGCCGCCCGCCTGGCAGCCCCGTACGGACCCCGCGCCGCTGCTGCCCGACGCCGAGCCCTACCGCGTCCTCGGCACCGAGTCGGCCGCCAAGGCCGACCCCGCCCTGCTGCTGCGGCTCTACGCCCAGCTGGTGCGCGGACGCCGTTACAACGCGCAGGCCACCGCGCTGACCAAGCAGGGCCGGCTCGCCGTCTACCCGTCCAGCACCGGCCAGGAGGCCTGCCAGATCGGCGCCGCCCTGGCCCTCGAGGAACGCGACTGGCTCTTCCCCAGCTACCGCGACACGCTCGCCGTCATCGCCCGGGGCGTGGACCCGGTCCAGACGCTCACCCTGCTGCGCGGCGACTGGCACAACGGCTACGACCCCTACGCCCACCGGGTGGCCCCCCTCAGCACCCCGCTGGCCACCCAGCTGCCGCACGCCGTCGGCCTCGCCCACGCCGCCCGCCTCAAGGGCGACGACGTGGTGGCGCTGGCCATGGTCGGCGACGGCGGCACCAGCGAGGGCGACTTCCACGAAGCCCTGAACTTCGCCGCCGTGTGGCAGGCCCCGGTCGTCTTCCTGGTCCAGAACAACGGCTTCGCCATCTCCGTCCCGCTGGCCAAGCAGACCGCCGCGCCCTCCCTGGCCCACAAGGCCGTCGGGTACGGCATGCCGGGCCGGCTGGTCGACGGCAACGACGCCGCCGCCGTGCACGAAGTCCTCGCCGAGGCCGTACGCCACGCGCGCGCGGGCGGCGGCCCGACCCTGGTGGAAGCGGTGACGTACCGCCTGGACGCCCACACCAACGCCGACGACGCCACCCGCTACCGGCAGGACGCCGAGGTCGCGGCCTGGCGCGCGCACGACCCGGTCGAACTGCTGGAACGCGAACTGACCGCACGCGGGCTGCTGGACGAGGCCGGCATCGAGGCCGCCCGGCAGGACGCCGAGACCATGGCCGCCTCCTTGCGCGAGCACATGAACCGGGACCCCGAACTCGACCCCCTGGACCTCTTCGACCACGTCTACGCCGACACCACCGCCCAGCTGCGCGAACAACGGGCCCTGCTGCGGGCCGAGCTGGAAGCCGAGCAGGAGCAGTCCGGCGCCGGCGAGCGGCCCGGAGCGCGGGAAGGCGGCGCCCGATGACCACCGTCGCCGTCAAGCCCGCCACCCTGGCCCAGGCGCTCAACCGCGCGATGCGGGACGCCATGGCCGCCGATCCCGCCGTGCACGTCCTGGGCGAGGACGTCGGCCCCCTCGGCGGGGTCTTCCGCGTCACCGACGGACTCGCCAAGGAGTTCGGCGAGGACCGCTGCACCGACACCCCGCTCGCCGAGGCCGGCATCCTCGGCACCGCCGTCGGCATGGCGATGTACGGCCTGCGCCCGGTCGTGGAGATGCAGTTCGACGCCTTCGCCTACCCGGCGTTCGAGCAACTGGTCAGCCACGTCGCCCGGATGCGCAACCGCACGCGCGGCCGGATGCCCCTGCCGATCACCGTCCGCGTCCCCTACGGCGGCGGCATCGGCGGCGTCGAGCACCACAGCGACTCGTCCGAGGCCTACTACATGGCCACCCCGGGCCTGCACGTCGTCACCCCGGCCACCGTCGCCGACGCCTACGGACTGCTGCGCCGGGCCATCGCCTCCGACGACCCGGTGGTCTTCCTCGAACCCAAACGGCTGTACTGGTCGAAGGACACCTGGGACCCCGAGCGGCCCACGGACGTGGCGCCCATCGGACGCGCGGTGGTGCGCCGCCCCGGCGGCAGCGCCACACTGATCACCTACGGCCCCTCCCTGCCGGTCTGCCTGGAGGCGGCCGAGGCCGCCCGGGCGGACGGCTGGGACCTGGAGGTGATCGACCTGCGCTCCCTGGTGCCCTTCGACGACGAGACGGTCTGCGCGGCCGTCCGGCGCACCGGGCGCGCGGTCGTCGTCCACGAGGCCACCGGATTCGGCGGCCCGGGCGGCGAGATCGCGGCCCGGATCACCGAGCGCTGCTTCCACCACCTGGAGGCGCCGGTGCTGCGCGTGGCCGGTTTCGACATCCCCTACCCGTCGCCCATGCTGGAGCGGCACCACCTGCCCGGCGTCGACCGCATCCTGGACGCCGTGGCCCGGTTGCAGTGGGAGGCCGAGGGCTGATGGCTCAGGTGCTGGAGTTCAAGCTGCCCGACCTCGGCGAGGGGCTCACCGAGGCGGAGATCGTCCGCTGGCTGGTCCAGGTCGGCGACGTGGTCGCCGTCGACCAGCCGGTGGTCGAGGTGGAGACGGCCAAGGCGATGGTCGAGGTGCCCTGCCCCTACGGCGGCGTGGTCACCGCCCGCTTCGGCGAGGAGGGCACCGAACTGCCCGTCGGCGCCCCGCTCCTGACGGTCGCCGTCGGCGAACCGGAGGACGGCACGGAGGGCTCGGGCAACGTCCTGGTGGGCTACGGCACCCAGGCACCGGCGGCCCGCCGGCGCCGGGTCCGGGCGGGCGCGGCCGCCGTCGACGGGCAGGCCCGGGAGCCGGAAACCGCCGATGCCGCCCCGCACGCGCGCGTGGCCGCACCGCCGCCGGAGGCCGCGCCCGCACCCGCCGGGGGCCCGGTCCCCGTGATCTCCCCGCTCGTGCGCAAGCTCGCCCGGGACAACGACGTCGACCTCAGGCGGCTGACCGGCTCCGGCCCGGACGGCCTCATCCTGCGCGCGGACGTCGAGAACGCCCTGCGCACCAGGACCGCGCTCGCGGGTACGGCCGCCGGCCAGGCCGTACCGACTCCCGCCGAGCAGGCCGCGGTGGCGTCCGTGGGGGCGCCCGGCGCCGAGGGCGGGGTGCGGATCCCGCTCAAGGGCGTCCGCGGCGCCGTCGCCGACAAGCTCTCCCGCAGCCGCCGGGAAATCCCGGACGCGACCTGCTGGGTCGACGCCGACGCGACCGAACTCATGCGCGCCCGGGCCGCCATGAACGCCACTCCGGGCGCGAAGATCTCCCTCCTCGCGCTGCTCGCCCGGATCTGCACCGCCGCGCTCGCCCGGTTCCCCGAGCTGAACTCCACCGTCGACACCGAGGCCCGCGAGATCGTCCGGCTCGACCGCGTCCACCTCGGGTTCGCCGCCCAGACCGACCGGGGGCTGGTCGTGCCGGTCGTTCGGGACGCCCACACGCGCGACGCCGAGTCTCTGACCGCCGAGTTCGCCCGGCTCACCGAGGCCGCCCGCACCGGGACGCTGACCCCCGGGGAGCTCACCGGCGGCACCTTCACGCTGAACAACTACGGGGTCTTCGGCGTCGACGGCTCCACGCCGATCGTCAACCACCCCGAGGCGGCCATGCTCGGCGTCGGCCGCATCGTGCCCAAGCCGTGGGTGCACGAGGGCGAGCTGGCCGTCCGGCAGGTCGTACAGCTCTCGCTCACCTTCGACCACCGGGTGTGCGACGGCGGCACGGCGGGCGGCTTCCTGCGCTACGTGGCGGACTGCGTGGAACAGCCGGCGGTGCTGCTGCGCACCTTGTGAGTGAGGGCCGTGTGCGTCCTGTGACCCGCACCCGGTCCGGAACCAGGGGCTGACGGGACATACTCGTGGGGTGACCGACGCCGCACCCGCCGCCCCCGGGACAGCCGCCCCGTACGACGCCGTCGTACTGGCCGGTGGTGCCGCCCGACGGCTCGGCGGGGCCGACAAACCCGGCGTCCGGGTCGGCGGCCGGGCGCTGCTCGACCGGGTGCTGGCGGCCTGCGCGGAGGCCCGGACGACCGTCGTCGTGGCCGCGCCCCGGCCCACCGCCCGCCCGGTGCGCTGGGCCCGCGAGGAGCCGCCCGGCGGCGGGCCGCTCGCCGCGCTGGCGGCCGGACTGCGGCACACCACCGCCGGGCACACCGTCGTCCTCTCCGCCGACCTGCCCTTCCTCCGGCCCGGTACGCTCCGGCGGCTCCTGACCGCCCTCCGGGACACCGGCGCCGACGGCGCGCTGCTCACCGACGCGGACGGCCGCGATCAGCCGCTCGTGGCCGCCTACCGCACCGCCGCCCTGCGCCGCGAGCTGACCGCCCTCGCCGCCGCCCACGGCGCCCTCACCGGGCTCCCCCTGCGCCGGCTGACCGGAACCCTCCGCCTCACCCGTGTCCCGGACCCGCTCGCGTCGTTCGACTGCGACACCTGGGACGACATCGCCGACGCCAGGGCACGCATCAGGGAGCATGGGCACGTGTTGGATGAATGGATCTCCGCAGTCAAGGACGAGCTGGGCATCGACCTGGACGTCGACACCGGCGCCCTGCTCGACCTGGCCCGTGACGCCGCCCACGGTGTGGCCCGCCCCGCCGCCCCGCTGACCACCTTTCTCGTCGGCTACGCGGCGGCCCGGGGCGCGGGCGGCCCCGAGGCCGTCGCCGAGGCCGCCCGCAAGGCCGCCGCGCTGGCCCTGCGCTGGGAAGAGGAGAACGACGCGGCCGGGAAGAGCGCGAGCGGCGGGGGCCCGAGCGCCCCGGACGCCGGATGACCGCCTCCGGCACCCCGGCCGGGGCGCCCGCCGCCGACAGCGACGACCTCGACGTCGAGGAGGCCCTGGCGTTGGTGCGGGAACCCCACCGGGAGCCCCAGGACGAAGGCGCCGCCCGCTCGCCCGGCGGTCCGGCCGTACGGCAGCCCGGTGAGCGGCCCGCCGGGCACCACACGGCCACCCCTTGGCCCCACGCCCGCGAGACCGCCGCCCGCGCCGCCCGGGCCGTGCGCGCCCACGGCCGGCAGAGCCCGGCGGACAGCCCCGCCGGGGACCGGCGCGCCCCCGTCTCCGTGCCCCTCGGCGACGCCCTCGGACTGGTGCTGGCCGCCCCCCTGGACGCGCTCACCGACCTGCCCTCCTTCGACACCTCCGCGATGGACGGCTGGGCGGTCGCCGGGCCCGGGCCCTGGCAGGTACGGGAGGAAGGGGTGCTCGCCGGGCACGCCCAGCCCGAGCCGCTCACCGACGGCACGGCGGCCCGTATCGCCACCGGCGCCCGCGTTCCCGCCGACACCACCGCCGTCCTGCGCACCGAGCACGGCCGGACCGACGCCCAGGGCCGGCTGCACCCCACCCGCGAGATGTTCCACGGCCAGGACATCCGGCCCCGGGGCCAGGAATGCCGGACCGGTGACCAGTTGCTGCCCGTCGGCACCCTCGTCACCCCCGCCGTCCTCGGCCTCGCCGCGGCGGCCGGCTACGACACGGTCACCGTCGTTCCCCGCCCCCGCGTCGAAGTCCTGATCCTGGGCGACGAGTTGCTGACCGAGGGCCTGCCGCACGACGGGCTGATCAGGGACGCGCTCGGTCCCATGCTGCCGCCCTGGCTGCGCGCGCTCGGCGCCGACGTCGTGGCCGTGCGGCGGATCGGCGACGACGCCCGGGCGCTGCGCAAGGCGGTCACCGCCTCCCGGGCCGACCTCGTCATCACCACGGGCGGCACCGCCGCCGGGCCCGTCGACCACGTCCACCCGGTCCTGGAACGCGTCGGCGCCGAACTCCTCGTGGACGGCGTCAAGGTGCGGCCGGGCCACCCCATGCTGCTGGCCCGCACCAAGGAGCACCAGCACCTCGTCGGCCTGCCCGGCAACCCTCTCGCGGCCGTCTCCGGTCTGCTCACGCTCGCCGAACCGCTGCTGCGGACCCTCGCGGCCCGTCCCGCCCCCGAGCCGTACACCCTGCCCCTGAAAGAGGCGGTGCAGGGGCACCCGTACGACACCCGTCTCATCCCCGTGGTGCTGCGCGGCGACCACGCCGTGCCGCTGCACTACAACGGCCCGGCGATGCTGCGCGGCATCGCCGCCGCCGACGCGCTGGCCGTCGTACCGCCGGGCGGGGCCCGGCAGGGGGAGGAGGCGGAGCTGCTGGACCTGCCATGGGCGACCGCCGGAATCGGGGTGTGTTTCACGTGAAACTTCCGGGCCATGACGCCATCGCCCGCCAAGCGGACGAGCATCTCGTGACCCATCGGGTGAAACTCCCGAGAAAAGTGGTGGAGCGTCCGATCCGCCAGGTCGTCAAGCGGCTGGTCATGGCGCTGGCGGTGCTGGTGGCCACCGCGCTGATCGTCTACGCCGACCACGAGGGCTACAACGACAACTCCGACGGCTCCGTGGACCTGCTCGACTCGTTCTACTACGCGACCGTGACCCTCTCCACCACGGGATACGGAGACATCACGCCGGTCAGCGACGGTGCCCGGCTCACCAACATCTTCCTCATCACGCCCCTGCGCGTGCTGTTCCTGATCATCCTGGTCGGCACCACGCTGAAGTCCTCACCGAACGCACCCGTGAGGAATGGCGCCTGAACCGCTGGAGGTCCGTCTTGCGCGATCACACCGTTGTCGTCGGCTTCGGCACGAAGGGACGGTCGGCCATCCAGACCGTCTGCGCGACCGGGCTGAAGAAGGAGCAGGTCGTCGTGGTCGACCCCAGCTCCAAGGCGATCGACGCGGCGGCTGCCGAGGGGTTCGCCGGGGTGATAGGCGACGCCACCCGCAGTGATGTGCTCAAGCGGGCCGAGGTGCACAAGGCGCGGCAGATCATCATCGCCCCGCAGCGCGACGACACCGCGGTCCTCGTCACCCTCACCGCCCGCCAGCTCAACCGGGGCGCCAAGATCGTGGCCGCCGTCCGCGAGGAGGAGAATGCCCCGCTGCTGCGGCAGTCCGGCGCCGATGCCGTCATCACCAGCTCCGGAGCGGCCGGCCGGCTGCTCGGCCTGTCCGTGCTGAGCCCGGCCGCCGGCATGGTGATGGAGGACCTCATCCAGCAGGGCAGCGGCCTGGACCTCGTCGAACGGCCGGTGGTGCGCGGCGAGGTGGGCAAGACGCCCCGCGAGACGGACGACCTGGTGGTGAGCGTCCTGCGCGGGCACCGGGTGCTGGGCTACGACGACCCGTCCGTCGGCACCCTCCAGCTGACCGACCGGCTCATCACCATCGTCCGGGCGACTCCGGGCAACCAGGTCACTCCGGACACCCGCCCCCTGCCACACGGCTGACCGGACCGGCGGGGAGTAGCGTCACGGGCATGCATGCGATCACGATTCCCGAACCTGGTGGTCCCGAGGCTCTGGTGTGGACGGACGTCCCCGATCCGGTGCCCGGCGAGGGCGAGGTGCTGGTCGAGGTGGCGGCCAGCGCCGTCAACCGTGCCGACATCCTCCAGCGCCAGGGCGCCTACTCCCCTCCGCCCGGCGCCTCCCCCTACCCCGGCCTGGAGTGCTCCGGCAGGATCGCCGCGCTCGGCCCCGGCGTCTCGGGCTGGGCCGTCGGCGACGAGGTGTGCGCACTGCTCGCGGGCGGTGGCTACGCCGAGAAGGTCGCCGTACCGGCCGGGCAGCTGCTGCCTGTGCCCGAGGGCCTGTCCCTCCGGCAGGCGGCGGCGCTGCCCGAGGTGGTCTGCACGGTCTGGTCCAACGTGTTCATGATCGCCCACCTGCGGGCGGACGAGACGCTGCTGGTGCACGGCGGCTCCAGCGGCATCGGCACCATGGCGATCCAGCTGGCCAAGGCCCTCGGCGCCAGGGTCGCGGTGACCGCCGGTACGAAGGAGAAGCTGGAGCGCTGCGCCGAGCTGGGCGCGGACGTGCTCATCAACTACCGCGAGCAGGACTTCGTCGCCGAGATCAAGCAGGCCACCGACGGCGCGGGTGCCGACGTCATCCTCGACAACATGGGGGCCAAGTACCTGGACCGCAACGTCCAGGCCCTGGCCGTCAACGGCCGCCTGGCGATCATCGGTATGCAGGGCGGGGTGAAGGGCGAGCTGAACATCGGCGCGCTGCTCGGCAAGCGGGGCGCCATCAGCGCGACCTCGCTGCGCGGCCGCCCGCTGGGCGAGAAGGCGGCCATCGTCGCCGCCGTCCGAGAGCACGTGTGGCCGCTGCTCGCCGCCGGGGACGTCCGGCCGATCGTGGACCGCGAGCTGCCGATGCCGGAGGTGGCCGAGGCGCACCGGCTGGTGGAGGAGAGCGGTCACATCGGCAAGGTGCTGCTGGTGGCGCCGTAAGAGAGCCGGTCGGACCCCGTCTCGGCGGGGTCCGACCGGTCAGCTTCTGCGCAGCCTCAGCCCCAGCAGGGCCAGGCCGAGACCCAGGCCGATGAGCACCAGGCCGCTGCCCAGCGGCAGGATCCGCAGGACCGGCTCCGTCACGGCCTCGCTCTGCCGGCTCGCCTGCCGGGTGCCGGGCCGCGTCGCGGGCGGGGTGGAGCCCGGGCCGGCCTCTTGGACCGGCTCCTCGGAGGCGGCGGGCACGTCGGTGGTCTCCGGCTCCGCCGGCTGGACGGCCTGGGTGGCGGCGGCGGAGTCGTCCTCGTCCTCCGTCTCCGCCTCGGGCGGGTCGGGCCGGCCCGGGCGCATCCGCCCCTCACCGGCCCGGCTGCCCGCCCGGGTGGGCTCGGTCCAGGCGAGGGAGCGATAGGGGTGGACCGACGCTGAGGCCGAGTCGGACGGCGTGGGCACGGGGGTGGCGGAGTCCTTCCGCGCGGGACCGGCGGAGGCGGAAGGCCCCCGACCGGGCCGGTCGTGACCCGCGTGGTCCTGGCCTTGGTGGTGCGGTCCCGGGCGGTCCGGTTCCATGTCGCCCCGGCCCGCGTCGTCCCGGCCCGTGTGGTTCCGGTCCGGGCGCTCCTGCTGCGAGGCGCCGTGGTCCGCGTCCGGATGCCGGTCGTGCGGGCGTGCCCCGGCGGAATGGGCAGCGGCCGAATGGGCGTCGGCGGAGTGGTCCGGGGACGGGTGGTGCTCCGGCCCCGGCCGCCCCGGCGGCGCGTCCCGGACGGGACCCTGCCGCCCCTCGCCGTGGCTCGGGGCGGACGCGGGGGCCTGGCTCGGCCCGGCGGCGTACGCGGGCGGACCGCCGTGGACGGCGGCGATGCCGTACCACGGCAGCGTCGCGGCCGTGAGGACGGCCGGCAGCCGCAGACAGCGCGACGTGAGTCGCAGGCGTGGAGTCACGTCGGTGACCTCCCGGAGCCCAGGTGTCGTGACCGATGGATAACCGACGGGAACCAGCCTCACATCCCCGCCCGAAGAGGGCATTCCGGATTGGTCCGTCGGGGCGAAACGGCGGATCCGCGCCACGCGGGGGCACCACGGTGATGAGGTGGCGGCGTGCGAGAGAATGACGGCATGGAGATGCCGAGGAACGAACGGTCGCCGGAGAATCCCCAGATCCTCGTCGTGGGTCAGGACGGGATGGCACTCGGCGGCGGGGACGAGGACTCCCGTGAGACCCCGCTGACCGAGCAGGTGGAGCAGCCGGCCAAGGTCATGCGGATCGGCAGCATGATCAAGCAGCTGCTGGAGGAGGTGCGGGCGGCTCCCCTCGACGAGGCCAGCCGGGTGCGGCTGAAGGAGATCCACGCCAGCTCCGTGAAGGAACTGGAGGACGGCCTGGCCCCCGAACTGGTCGAGGAACTGGAGCGGCTTTCCCTGCCGTTCACCGACGACGCCACGCCGAGCGACGCGGAACTGCGGATCGCCCAGGCACAGCTGGTGGGCTGGCTGGAGGGCCTCTTCCACGGGATCCAGACGACGCTGTTCGCCCAGCAGATGGCCGCGCGAGCCCAGCTGGAGCAGATGCGCCGCGCGCTCCCGCCGGGGGTGGCCGGCCCCGAGGGCGTCGACGAGCACCACGCGGGCGGCCGTTCGGGCGGGCCCTACCTGTAACCCGTACCCCGCGCGACCCGCGCCCGGAGCGGTCCACGATCCGACACCACACGGAAGGGCCCGGCGGACGACCGCCGGGCCCTCGTCCTGTCCCGTGACCGCGGGGCGTGCGCGTGCGCACGGGGGCCGCCGGGGCCCCGACGGCGGCTACTGCGGGGGATTGCCCGTCGACAGGCTCAGTTCGATGGTGCCCACGTCGTCCGGGTCGACGTCGGCGCCCTGGGCGGGGAACTGCTTCAGGACGGTCCCGTCGCCCCAGGTGTTGTCGTCCTCGTGGCGGATGGTCCACTTCCAGCCCGCGGCCTGGAGGCACTCCTTCACCGAGTCGATGTCCTTGTACCGGAAGTCGGGCAGCTCGATCTTGGCCGAGTCCTGCCACGACTCCTGCGGGTCGGTGCACTCGGTCTTGTCGATCCGCCGCGTGTGGTCCGGCCCGCGGTAGCCCGCCCGGTGGGAGGCGGAGGCCGAGGGGACGGCCTCGCCGCCCTTGGCGTCCGCGCCGTCGTCCTTCAGCGACAGCGCGACGATCACCCCGGCGACCACGATGGCCGCCACCGCGACCGAGGTGACGATCACCGGCCGCCTGCCGCGCCCGGAGCCGCCGGACGGCCGGGACGACTGGGCCGGCCGGGGCGAGATCGTGTACGGCGGCGGCGTCCGGGCGGCGGAGCCCTGCGGACCGTAGGCGGCGTGCGGGGCCGGGTAACCGGCCTGCGGCGGGTAGCCGTAGGCCGGGGCGGGCGGTGTCGGCGCGCCGTACGGGTGCGGCGCCGGGGCGGGCGCCGGCTGGTACGGCGTCAGCGGCTGCGCCTGCGGGGCCGAGGCCGCCCGGTCGACCGGCGGGAACACCGCGGCGCCGACGCCCGAACCGCTCTGCCGCGGCCCGGCGTCCGGCACGATGCTCGGCGTCGCCGCCTGGAGGGAGGCCGCGACGCGCAGGCACTCGGCGCGCATGGCCTCGGCGGTCGGGAAGCGTTCGTTCGGGTTCTTCTTCAGCGCGCGGGCGACCAGCGCGTCCACGGCGGGCGGCAGCGCTCGGTTGACCGAGGAGGGCGCCACCGGCTCCTCCTGCACATGCGCGTACGCGATCGCCAGCGGCGAGTCCGCGTCGAACGGCAGCCGCCCGGTGACCAGTTGGAACAGCATGATGCCGACCGAGTACAGGTCGGAGCGGGCGTCCACACCGCGGCCGAGGGCCTGCTCGGGCGAGAGGTACTGCGGGGTGCCCACGACCATGCCGGTCTGCGTCATCGAGGTGACGCCGGACTGCATGGCGCGGGCGATGCCGAAGTCCATGACCTTGACCACACCGCGCTTGGTCGTCATCACGTTGCCCGGCTTGATGTCGCGGTGGACCAGCCCCATCTCGTGGCTGATCTCCAGGGCGGCGAGCACGTCGGCGGTGACCTTCAGCGCCTTGTCGGCGGGCATCGCGCCGTACTGCCGGATGTCCTCCTCCAGGACCGAGCCCAGCGGCCGGCCCTCGACGTATTCCATGACGATGTACGGCGTGGCCATGCCGTTCAGCTCGTCCTCGCCGGTGTCGAAGACGGAGACGATGTTGGTGTGCGTGAGCTTGGCCACGGCCTGCGCCTCGCGGCGGAAGCGCTCGCGGAACGCCTGTTCCCGGCCGAGTTCGGTGTGCAGGGTCTTGATCGCGACCGGACGGTCCAGCACCGTGTCGTGCGCCAGGTGCACCGAGGCCATGCCGCCCTCGCCGAGCAGGTCGCGCAGCTGGTAGCGGCCCTGGGCCAGGGCCTGCCCCGCGTACCGGCCCGGTGCGCCGTGCTGGCTCATCTCTCCGCGTCCCCCACTGGCCGTCCGGCGCCGTGATCCAGCGAACAGGCCTTGATCGAATGTCTCATTCCCGGCCAAGTCTGCCGGAGGGCACCGACACGTCAAGCTCGGTGCCCGTTCCGTGACCGTACGCGCAAGAAGCGTCGCGCAAGCGTTACAGGGGACGTACGACCGGCGCACAGAATTTGCACGACAGCGCCTGCTGGAGGTTTCATGACCGGTCCGTCTCGGGTCCGTCCCGGTTGCGGTTCCGGACCGGCGGCCCCCACGAAGGCTGTAGCGTGGCCGACGGAGACCGTAACAACACCGCGCGCACCGCGGGCAGAAACGACGGCGAGGACTGATGGCACAGACGCAGCGCTCTCAGGGCCCGTCCGACCCCGAGGCGACTGGCGGCGGCATGTCGGACGCGCCGGAGCTGTGGGGCAACGGCGGGCTCGTCGGCGACGGGCGGTACCGGCTCACGCACCGGCTCGGCCGGGGTGGCATGGCCGAGGTGTTCGCCGCCGAGGACGTCCGCCTGGGCCGCACGGTCGCGGTCAAGCTGCTCCGCGCGGACCTGGCCGAAGACCCGGTCTCCAAGGCGCGGTTCACCCGTGAGGCGCAGTCGGTCGCGGGGCTGAACCACCACGCGATCGTCGCCGTGTACGACTCCGGCGAGGACGTGGTGGGCGGCCAGTCCGTGCCGTACATCGTCATGGAGCTGGTCGAGGGCCGCACCATCCGCGATCTGCTGATGAACGCCGAGGCGCCGGGCCCCGAGCAGGCCCTGATCATCGTCTCGGGGGTGCTGGAGGCGCTCGCCTACTCGCACCAGCATGGCATCGTGCACCGTGACATCAAGCCGGCGAATGTCATCATCACCCACAGCGGTGCCGTCAAGGTGATGGACTTCGGCATCGCCCGCGCCCTGCACGGCGCGTCCACCACGATGACGCAGACCGGCATGGTCATGGGCACCCCGCAGTACCTCTCCCCGGAGCAGGCGCTCGGCAAGGCCGTCGACCACCGGTCCGACCTGTACGCGACCGGCTGCCTGCTGTACGAACTGCTCGCGCTCCGGCCCCCGTTCACCGGCGAGACGCCGCTCTCCGTGGTCTACCAGCACGTCCAGGACATGCCGGTGCCGCCGTCGCAGGTCGTCGACGGCACCTGCCCGCCGGAGCTGGACGGCCTGGTGATGCGCTCCCTGGCCAAGGACCCCGACGACCGGTTCCAGACGGCCGAGGAGATGCGCGGCCTGGTCCAGTACGGCCTGCAGATGCTGTACGAGCAGGGCGGCCACACCGGCACCTGGAACACCGGCCTGGTGGAGGCGCCCGACACCCGGCACACCCCGTCGGCCGGTTTCGCGGGCACGACCGTCATGCCGCACCCGGTGGACGCGGGCGGCACCGCGCAGATCCCGCAGCCGATCCTGCCCACGGGCTACGGCAGCGGCGACGACGGCGCCTTCGAGGGGCACGGCAACCGGGGCAGCGGACGCGGCAAGCTGTGGATCCTCGCCGTCCTCGCGGTCATCGCGATCTCCGCGGGCGTGGCACTCGCGCTGAACAGCGCGAACAGCGACGGCGGCAAGGGCGGTACCGACACCAAGCCGACCACCACGCACTCCAAGAACACCGAGAAGGAGTCGCCCTCCCCGACCCCGACCGACGAGGACACCGGCGAGCCGTCGGACACCTCGGCGGGCACCGGTGAGTGGAACACGAGCGGCGGCGGCTCCGGCGGGGTGCCGGAGACCACCCCGTCGTACACCCAGACGCAGTCGGCCTCCCCGCCCCCGAGCAACCAGCCGTCGAGCCCGCAGACCACGCCGTCGCAGCCGACGGGCACGGTGAACGGCGGTACCGACGCCGGCACCGGTGACGGCGGCACGGACGAGGGCACCAGCGAGGGCAACACCGACGAGGGCACCACCGAGGGCGACAGCACCGAGGGGACGACGACCGTCGGCACCACCACCGGCGACACCGCCGGTTGAAGCGCACCGGCGACGACCGGGCCGGCGACACCCTGAGGTGACGCCGGCCGCTCACCGCACGCATCGAGGTGCCACCTCCGTACCCCGTACGGAGATGGCGCCGGCCGTTCACCGCACGAACGCGTCGCACACCGCGTCGTACTCGCGCGTCCACCACACCGCGAGCGCCGACGCGGCCGGGAACTGGCAGTCCGCGCGCGTGTCGCGGCGTTCGTAGTGCCAGCGCAGCATCCAGAAGTCGTTCAGCCGCTCCCACCACACGCGGTGCACGGCCGCCGCCAGCTCCGAGGCCGTGGCACCGGCCGCGCGCCGGTACGCGCGCGCGTAGGCCCGCACTTTGGGCAGGTGCAGCCGTCCGGAGGGCCGCACGAAGAAGATGGCGGCGGCGCGCACGGCCTCCTCCGCGCGCGGCTGCACCCCGAGCCGGTCCCAGTCCACGATGGCGGCCGGGGCGTCGTCCTTGTAGAGCAGGTTGAACGGGTGGAAGTCGCCGTGCACCCAGCCCACCGGGCCGCCGCGCGGCGGGCGCCGGCCCGCGTGCTGCTCCAGCAGCGCGCGGCGCTCCAGCAGCCGGTGCCGGGCGAGTTCGTCGAAGGCGTCGGCGGGCCGGTGCCGGCGCACGTGCGCCAGCAGGTCGTCGATGAGGGCGAAGGTGTCGGCCGGGTCGGCGCTCTCCACGGGGTGCGGGCTCGTCGCCGGGCGGGTACGGCCCTTGGGCGGCATCACCCGCTCCAGACAGGCGTGCACGGCGCCCAGGAGCGCGCCCAGGCGGGCGCTCTCCGCGCGGGTGAGCTGACCGCCGTGGCGGTGTCCGCCGTCGATCCAGGGGTGCAGGGCGTAGGCGTGGCCGCCGACCACCGCGACCGTGCGGCCCCCGCGGTGCGCGAGCGGCGGGGCGACCGGGACGCCGAGGGCGGCCAGGCGCTGGGTGGCCCGGTGCCGGCGCTCGATGGCGGCCGGGTCGGCGGTGTCCGGATCGAAGTGGTGCTTGAGGAAGTACCGGCCGCGCGTGGTGCACAGCCGGTAGCCGCGGTTGAGCAGCCCCTGGTCGACCGGCTCACAGGTGAGGGCGGTACCCGCGGCGTACAGGCGCAGCAGGGCGCCCAGAGGGGGCGCGTGAGGCACGACAGGTGGTACACATGAGCGCGGCACGCGCCAGATGTTAGGGCACGCGGTGAGCCCGTGAGCTGGGCGTTGTCACAGGCAGTCGCCGACGGTCGCTTTCGGTCATGGGATGGGCATTTGCTCGTGCATTCGGGTGACAGTGAAGGGCTTTCCGGTAACGCCGTCGCTTTCCGGCCCCGGGTAACCGGGCGGTAATAACGGGATTTCTCCCGCTTCGCCTACGAGTCCCGTCTCACATCGAACTCTTCCCGTGACCTGGGTCGGCGGGATAACGTGCGCTTGCTCGGGCCTGTCGCAAGGCTGTGACCAGCATGCTTTCCCATCCCCTCGATTTACTTGGAAATCCAAGCAAAATCGCAGGTCAAACGGGGTTTCACAGAAATGTGGGGCACTGGGTAACGTGATGGTTGCAGGGCGCTCGCCGGGGCACCTGTCACGCCTGTTCCCGGCCGAGTGGCACCCACCCCGTGCCCGGTGGTCGAAACAGGTGAGCCGCACTGGCCTACCGGCAACCCCGGGGGCCGGAACGACGGAGGAGCACACGTGACCGTGGAGAGCAGTGCCGCGCGCAAGCCGCGACGCACCGCCGCAGGCAAAGCCGGCACCACCGGCAGCAAGACCGGAGCCACCGGCACCAAGCGCACCACCCGTACCACCCGCAGTACCGCGAAGAAGAGCACCGACCCCGAGCTCGTGCAGCTCCTGACGCCTGAGGGCGAGCGGGTCGAGAACGCCGAGTACGACGCCTACGTCGCCGGCATCACCCCCGAAGAACTGCGCGGCCTGTACCGCGACATGGTGCTCACCCGCCGTTTCGACGCCGAGGCCACCGCCCTGCAGCGCCAGGGCGAGCTGGGCCTGTGGGCCTCCCTGCTGGGACAGGAGGCCGCCCAGATCGGCTCGGGGCGCGCCACCCGTCCGGACGACTACGTCTTCCCGACCTACCGGGAACACGGCGTCGCCTGGTGCCGCGGCGTCGACCCGACCAACCTGCTCGGCATGTTCCGCGGCGTGAACAACGGCGGCTGGGACCCGAACGGCAACAACTTCCACCTGTACACGATCGTGATCGGCTCCCAGGCGCTGCACGCCACCGGCTACGCGATGGGCGTGGCCAAGGACGGCGCGGACTCGGCGGTCATCGCCTACTTCGGCGACGGCGCCTCCAGCCAGGGCGACGTGGCCGAATCGTTCACGTTCTCCGCGGTCTACAACGCCCCCGTGGTGTTCTTCTGCCAGAACAACCAGTGGGCGATCTCCGAGCCCACCGAGAAGCAGACCCGCGTCCCGCTGTACCAGCGCGCCCAGGGCTACGGCTTCCCGGGCGTCCGGGTCGACGGCAACGACGTGCTGGCCTGCCTCGCGGTCACCAAGTGGGCGCTGGAGCGCGCCCGCAACGGCGAGGGCCCCACCCTGGTCGAGGCGTACACCTACCGCATGGGCGCCCACACCACCTCCGACGACCCCACCCGCTACCGGGGCGACGAGGAGCGGCTGGCCTGGGAGGCGAAGGACCCGATCCTGCGCCTGCACCGCCATCTGGTGGCGTCGAACCACGCGGACGACGGATTCTTCGCGGAACTCGAGGCCGAGTCCGAGGCGTTGGGCAAGCGAGTGCGCGAAGCGGTCCGCACCATGCCCGACCCGGACCGGTTCGCCCTCTTCGAGAACGTGTACGCGGACGGACACGCGCTCGTGGACGAGGAGCGCGCCCAGTTCGCTGCCTACCAGGCGTCGTTCGCCGATGAAGGGGGTCACTGAGATGGCCGAGAAGATGGCGATGGCCAAGGCCATCAACGAGTCGCTGCGCCGCGCCCTGGACGCCGACCCCAAGGTCCTGGTCATGGGCGAGGACGTCGGCAAGCTCGGCGGTGTCTTCCGGGTGACGGACGGCCTGCAGAAGGACTTCGGCGAGGGCCGGGTCATCGACACCCCGCTGGCCGAGTCCGGCATCGTCGGCACCGCGATCGGCCTGGCCCTGCGCGGCTACCGCCCGGTGGTGGAGATCCAGTTCGACGGCTTCGTCTTCCCGGCCTACGACCAGATCGTCACCCAGCTGGCGAAGATGCACGCCCGCTCGCTGGGCAAGGTCAAGCTGCCCGTCGTCGTGCGCATCCCCTACGGCGGCGGCATCGGCGCGGTCGAGCACCACTCCGAGTCGCCGGAGGCGCTGTTCGCCCATGTGGCGGGCCTGAAGGTGGTCTCGCCGTCGAACGCCTCGGACGCGTACTGGATGATGCAGCAGGCCATCCAGAGCGACGACCCGGTGATCTACTTCGAGCCCAAGCGGCGCTACTGGGACAAGGCCGAGGTCGACCCCGAGGCCATCCCGGCCCCGCTGCACAAGGCGCGCGTGGTCCGCGAGGGCACGGACCTGACCCTGGCGGCCTACGGCCCGATGGTGAAGCTGTGCCAGGAGGTCGCGGCCGCGGCGGCCGAGGAGGGCAAGCACCTGGAGGTGCTGGACCTGCGCTCGGTCAGCCCGCTGGACTTCGACGCGATCCAGGCATCCGTGGAGAAGACCCGCCGCCTGGTCGTGGTGCACGAGGCACCGGTGTTCTTCGGCTCCGGCGCGGAGATCGCCGCGCGGATCACCGAGCGCTGCTTCTACCACCTGGAGGCACCGGTGCTCCGGGTCGGCGGCTACCACGCCCCGTACCCGCCGGCCCGTCTGGAGGAGGAGTACCTGCCCGACCTGGACCGCGTGCTCGACGCCGTCGACCGCTCGCTGGCGTACTGAGGAGAGGGACGTGACGACGATGACGGATGCGTCCGTACGCGAGTTCAAGATGCCCGACGTCGGTGAGGGGCTCACCGAGGCGGAGATCCTCAAGTGGTACGTCCAGCCGGGTGACACGGTCACCGACGGCCAGGTGGTGTGCGAGGTGGAGACGGCGAAGGCCGCCGTCGAACTGCCCATCCCCTACGACGGCGTGGTGCGCGAGCTGCGCTTCCCCGAGGGCACCACGGTGGACGTGGGCACGGCCATCATCACGGTCGCCGTGGCCGGCGCCGCCGCGCCCGAGGCCCCTGGAGCTCCCGAGGTACCCGCCGAGCAGCCCCAGGCGGAGCCCGCCCCGGCCGCGGAGGAGCCGAAGCCGGAGGGCCGCCAGCCGGTCCTGGTCGGCTACGGCGTGGCCACCACCTCGACCAAGCGCCGCCCCCGCAAGGGCCCCCAGGCCGACGTGCCGGGACCGGCGCAGGCGATCCAGGCCGAGCTGAACGGCCACGGCGGCGCGCTCGCCGAGAAGGCCCGCCCGCTGGCCAAGCCCCCGGTGCGCAAGCTGGCCAAGGACCTCGGCGTCGACCTGGCCTCGGTCACCCCGTCCGGCCCGGACGGCGTCATCACCCGCGAGGACGTCCACGCGGCGGCCGCCCCGCGCGCCGCCGAACCGGTCACCGAGGCCCCCGCCGCCCCGGCCGCCCCGGCCGCCGCCCCCGCGGCTCCGGCGCCCGCGGCGTCGTACGACGCCACGCGCGAGACCCGCGTCCCGGTCAAGGGCGTCCGCAAGGCCACCGCGCAGGCGATGGTCGGCTCGGCGTTCACGGCACCGCACGTCACCGAGTTCGTGACGGTGGACGTGACCCGCACGATGCGGCTGGTCGAGGAGCTGAAGCAGGACAAGGACATGCAGGGGCTGCGGGTCAACCCGCTCCTGCTGATCGCCAAGGCCCTGCTGGTCGCCATCAAGCGCAACCCGGAGATCAACGCCTCCTGGGACGAGGCCAACCAGGAGATCGTGCTCAAGCACTACGTCAACCTGGGCATCGCGGCGGCCACCCCCCGCGGGCTGATCGTGCCGAACATCAAGGACGCGCACGACAAGACCCTCCCGCAGCTGGCCGAGGCGCTCGGCGAACTGGTGACGACGGCCCGCGAGGGCAAGACCTCACCGGCGGCGATGCAGGGCGGCACGGTGACCATCACCAACGTCGGCGTCTTCGGCGTCGACACCGGAACGCCCCTGCTGAACCCGGGTGAGTCCGCGATCCTCGCGGTCGGCGCGATCAAGCTCCAGCCGTGGGTGCACAAGGGCAAGGTGAAGCCGCGCCAGGTCACCACCCTGGCCCTCTCCTTCGACCACCGCCTGGTCGACGGCGAACTGGGCTCCAAGGTCCTGGCGGACGTGGCGGCGATCCTGGAACAGCCGAAGCGGTTGATCACCTGGGGCTGAGGCTCCGTCGACGGGTAATCTCCGGCAAGCGAAGGGGACGGCCGCAACTTGCTCTTGCGACCGCCCCCTTCGTCATTCAGTGCCTGTCAGCCCTGAGTGAGCACGTACACCGGTGCTCCGTCCTCCGCACCGCCCCGCGAACGGATGCAGGCGTGCTTGCGCAGCAGCCGCAGGCATTCGTTGACGCGGTGCACGGACAGGCCGGTCCGCGCCGCGATGGCCTCCAGCGGCTCGCGCAGCTCGCCCTTCTCGACCAGGACCGGCGCGATGACGACGGCCACCGCCCACACGTCCGCCGTCACGGACAGCCGCTGCCGCCAGTCGGCCAGCAGGGCCTCGGTGGTGGGCGGCACCACCGGATCAGCGCCGGGCAGGTAGCGCGGGAGGGCCATTCCGTCGAGCCGGTCCGCGATCCGCTCCATCGCCCGCACCATGGCCTGCTGGACGGCCAGGGTGGCCTTCTGCAGTTCGATCGACTCGCGCTGCCCCTTCGCCAGTTCCTCGTCCAGCCGGAGGTTGTGCGCCTCCAGCCGGACGATGGCCTCCGCGACCTGTTCCGGCATGGCGTAGGCGATGGGCGCGCCCGGCTCAGCCGGCTGCACCTCGGCCTTGTCGAGAGTGTAAGAACCCTCCCTCTGTACGGTCTCGATTACTTCGGCGACCCACAGTTTGAAGGGCATGCAGGCCGGCTTGGTGCAGGCGTTGACGAGCAGGATGAGACCCTGCAGAGAGATGAGATTCAGATCTCGGCGCCACTCCCTACCTGCGGGAATGCTGAGACCGTAAGCTCCACTTACGGTCTCGAGTGTCTCTCGGTGCTCTTCGGGCAGGTGGTCGGCGAGAGCTTGCCGAGAGTTGCTGTGCCCGAGTTCCTTGCAGACATCCACCGCCGGGAACCAATGGCTTCCGTCCGGCATGGTGAGCCGGCGGACACGGGCTCCGGTGGCCGCGTACACGAAGTCGCTGATGTCGATCGCCTGACGCCGTCCCTCGGCGTCGGGCCGCCTCCTGGGTTCGTTCATGTGAACACCTCCGTCGCGGAACGTAGAACGGAGGAAATCGAATATGCCAACTGCAAGGCTGATATTCGTGATTACAGGTGAATTAGCGGCATGTGGGTGACAAAAGGCGGACCGGTGAGGTAGTCCGGTCAGTCGGTGGACGGCCGGGTGCGGAGGGTGTTGAGCAGGGCCGCGCCCCGTTCCGCGTCGTCCACGCTTACCGCGAAGTCGGCGCGGCGGCCCCGGGGGCGTATGACCAGGCAGTCGCCGGCGCGGAGCATGACCGTCGTGCCGAGGCCGCTGATCCGGTACCCCCAGCCGCCGACCTGGGACGGCAGCCGCCGCTCGGCGCGGGCGGTCTCGATGGCGGCCGGGGACCAGCGGCGGACGGGCCAGCCCAGCGGGCCGAACGACACCTCCAGGCCCGCCTCCGACACCTTCGCCTGGACCGAGGAGAACGTGGCACAGCTGAGCGAGACGACCGTCGACGCCGCGCACGCCGTCCACAGCCCGGCGGGGTCGGCCAGGCCCATGGCCAGGGCGACCAGCGCGACGACGGCCACCAGCCCGGCCACCGCCGCCAGCAGCCGCAGCCAGGGGTTGGCGGTGCGGGAGAACCACACCAGGCGTTCGCCCTCGGGCACCTCCAGCGTGGGCGCGGCGGCCGGGGCGGCGGCGGGCCGCGGGGTGAGCCGCCAGGCGGCCACCGCGGCGACCGCCGCGAGCGCGCCGATCAGGACCACCCCGAGGACCGGCTGGCGGGCCTGGTGCCAGTCGGTGTGGTCCCAGTTCGCCCGGACGACGCACACCTGGGCGCCGACGAGCACCGCCCCCGTGGGCGCCAGCGTCATCGCCCGCCAAGGGTGCGCGGTCGCGCCGGAGCGGCGCGGGCGCACGCTCGTCGCGAGGACGGTCAGCAGCCAGACCCCGGCCGGGAGAAGACAGGCCGCCCACAGGGGGAGCGAGCCGTCGGGGGTGCCGTCACCGCTCCAGTGGGTCGCCGGCCGGCCGGGGAGCCGGTCCCGCGCGGCCCAGGGCAGTCCGGCGAGCACGGCCGTGACGCCCGCCGTCGCGCCGATCGTCCACCACCGTGCGGTGCGGCCCCGGTTCACCGGCCCGGTTTCCACGCCCGTCATGTCAGCCCCCGGATCATCTCGATGACATCGGTCCGGCTGTAGCCCAGCCGGGACGCCTCCGCGACCAGCTCACGCACCCTGATCTGGAGGCCGGAGCGGCGGGACGCCCCCTCGGCGACCGTGATGCCCCGGCCGCGCCGGAACTCCAGCAGGCCCTCGTCCCGCAGCTCGCGCAGTCCGCGCAGCACGGTGTTGACGTTGATGTCGAGGGCCGCGGAGAGGTCGCGGGCGGAGGGCAGCCGGTCGCCGGCGCGGCACTCGCCCTCGGCGATGGCCCGCCGGACCGCCGCGGCGACCTGTTCGTGCAGCGGGCGGGTGTCGGACGTGTCCAGACGCAGCAGCATGGTGCCAATGAAACTAGCACCATGCGTGCCATCGGGGAACCGGGCGCAGCGAAAAGGGGGCCCGTCGCGGCAGGCGACGGGCCCCCTCGGGGTGACCGGGTGTCAGCCCAGGCGGGCGAAGCCGTAGTTGAGGAGCTTCTTCGCGTCCGCCTCGCGGTTGGCGATGGAGGAGGAGGCGAGGACCGTGCCGATGACCGTCTTGTTCTTCCGGGTCGCGGCGAAGACCAGGCAGTACTTGGCCTCCGGGCCGGAGCCGGTCTTCACGCCGATGGTCCCGCTGTAGCTGTTGAGCAGCCCGTTGGTGTTCTTCCAGGGGGCCATCGTGCGGGTGCCGCCCGACTTGGTGCGGGTCTTGGCGGTGTACGTCTTGGTCTTGACGATCGCGCGGAACGTGGAGTTCTTCATCGCGCTGCCGGCGATCTTCGTCAGGTCGCGCGGCGTCGAGTAGTTGCTGCCGTTGCCGATGCCGTCGAAGGAGTCGAAGTGCGTGTTTTTCAGGCCCAGGTTCTTGGCGGCGGTGTTCATCTTGCCGATGAAGTTCTTCACGCGCGCCGCCCGGGTCGAACCGGAGCCGTACTTGTCGGCGAGCGCGTAGGCGGCGTCGCAGCCGGACGGCAGCATCAGGCCGTACAGCAGCTGCCGGACGGTCACCTGGTCGCCGACGATCAGATGGGCCTGGGAGGCGTTGTTCTTGACGACGTAGTCGCTGTACGCCTTCTGGATCGTGACCTTGGCGTCGAGGTTGAGGTTCGACTGGGCGAGCACGACCTTGGCGGTCATGATCTTCGTGGTGGAGCCGGTGGCGAGCCGGGTGTCCGCCTTCTTGCCGTACAGCGTCGCGCCGCCGGCGTTGTTCATCAGGTACCCGCCCTTGGCCACGATCGAGGGCGCGGTGACGGCCTGTGCGGGCGCCGCGGTGAGGGCGCCGGTGGCGGCCAGCGCGCCGGCGGTGACGGTGACGACAGCGGCCCTGCGGAGTTTGGTGCCCTTGATGCCGGTAATCAACTGATGTACCTCGAATGTATTGAATGCCCCTGATGTGCGGCCGAGTTGAGGTGAGTGCGCAAAAGGGCCGCGTATGTGTGACACGTAAGTAGCACAGAAGGTTGTGCGGTCGCCGGGGGATGAACGTTTCCAGGCCGCGAGGGTCCGCATCGTGGACGGTCCACCGCTTGCGCACGTGTTGTATCTATCCTGTGGGCATGAGAACGGCCGTCGAGCACTCCGCGCCCCAGTCCCTCAAACAGCCACCCGCCGCCGAACGCGTGTACACCCATGTCAAGCAGGGCGTGCTCGACCGCCGCTACGAGGGCGGCACCCTGCTCACCGAGGGTGAGCTGGCCGAGGCCGTCGGGGTCTCGCGCACGCCCGTCAGGGAGGCGCTGCTGCGGCTGGAAGCCGAGGGTCTGATCCGCCTCTACCCCAAGAAGGGCGCCCTGGTCCTGCCGGTCTCCGCGCAGGAGATCGCGGACGTGGTGGAGACCCGCCTGCTGGTCGAGGAGCACGCCGCCCGCAAGGCCGTACCCGCCCCGCCGGGTCTGCTGGAGCGGCTGACCGAGCTGCTGGAGCGGCAGAAGGCGCAGGCCGCCGCCGGAGACCTGGCCGCCGCCGCGGTCACCGACCGCTCCTTCCACGCCGAGATCGTGCGCAGCGGGGGCAACGAGATCCTCTCCCGCCTCTACGACCAGCTGCGCGACCGCCAGCTGCGGATGGGCGTCGCCGTCATGCACTCCCACCCCGACCGGATCGCCAAGACGCTCGCCGAGCACGAGGAGATCCTGGACGCGCTGCGCGCCGGGGACGCCCAGACGGCCGTCGGGGTCGTGCACCGGCACGTGAGCTGGGTCTCGAACCTCGCGCGGGGTGAGGTCCGATGAGCGCCCCGGAGCGCGGCGCCGCCCTCCCGGGCGACCCGCCGGGCGGCCGGCGGGCGGTCGTCGTCTGGTCCATAGGCGTGGCGGTCTACTTCGTCGCCGTCATCTTCCGTACGTCGCTGGGGGTGGCCGGGCTCGACGCGGCCGACCGCTTCCACGTGGGCGCCTCCGCCCTCTCCACCTTCTCCATACTCCAGCTGCTGGTCTACGCCGGCATGCAGATACCCGTCGGCCTGCTGGTCGACCGGCTCGGCACCAAGAAGGTGCTGAGCATCGGCGCGCTGCTGTTCACCGCCGGACAGCTGGGCTTCGCCTTCTCCCCCTCCTACGGCACCGCCCTCGCCTCCCGGGCGCTGCTGGGCTGTGGCGACGCGATGACCTTCATCAGCGTGCTACGGCTGGGCACCCGCTGGTTCCCGGCCCGGCGCGGCCCGATGGTCGCGCAGCTCGCGGGGCTGGTCGGCATGGCGGGCAACCTGGTCTCCACCCTGGTCCTGGCCCGGCTGCTGCACGGCATCGGCTGGACCCCGGCGTTCGCGGGGAGCGCGCTGGCGGGCGCGGTCGTCCTGGTGCTGACCCTGCTGTTCCTGAAGGACCACCCCGAGGGGCTGGAGCCGGAGCCGTCCCCGCACCGGGGCGCCGCCTACGTCCGCGGGCAGATCGCCGCCGCCTGGCGGGAGCCGGGCACCCGGCTGGGCCTGTGGGTGCACTTCACCACCCAGTTCCCGGCGATGGTGTTCCTGCTGCTGTGGGGCCTGCCGTTCCTGGTCGAGGCGCAGGGGCTCAGCCGTGCCACGGCCGGCGAGCTGCTCACCCTCGTCGTGCTGTCCAACATGGTGATCGGCCTGGTCTACGGCCAGATCGTGGCCCGGCACCACGCGGCCCGGCTGCCGCTGGCGCTGGGCACGGTGGGCGCGACCGCGCTGCTGTGGGCGGCGACCCTGGCCTATCCCGGGCGGCACGCGCCGATGTGGCTGCTGGTGGTGCTGTGCGCGGTGCTCGGCGCGTGCGGACCGGCGTCCATGCTCGGCTTCGACTTCGCCCGGCCGGCCAATCCGCCCGAGCGGCAGGGCACGGCGTCCGGCATCACCAACATGGGCGGCTTCATCGCCTCCATGACGACGCTGTTCGCGATCGGCGTGCTGCTGGACGCGACCGGGGACGACTACACCGTGGCCTTCGGCTCCGTGTTCGTGCTCCAGGCGCTCGGGGTGAGCCAGATCCTCCGGCTGCGGGGGCGGGCGGCCCGGCGGGAGCGGGAGCAGTTGATCTCCAGCCGCATAGAGACGGTGCACGTGCCCGCGTAGCCCTACGGCGGAAGTGCGCTTCCGGTGGCAGGGGTTACGGGGTGACCGCGAAGTTGCGCAGGATGGCCGCCGCCAGCTCCTGGTCGCCCTCCGTCTTCACCCGGTCCGCCACCGCCTCGGGCGTGACCCGGCCGCAGGCCAGGCGGACGTAGGTCTCCCAGTCGAGGGTGAGGGTGGCGGCCGGGCCGAGGGCGGGCACGGTCTCCACGGTGCCGCGGCCCTGGATGTCGACGCGGACGGTGCGCAGGAACTCGACCGGGCCGTGCACGTCGAACACGATCGCCGAGCTGCGCGGGGCGTTCGCGTCCCGCGCGACCACCTCGGGCAGCGCCTCCAGGAGCACGTCCCGGGTGACGTACGCGCCCGGCGAGTCCAGGCTGCCGGGGCGGCCGAGGGCCGTGCGCAGGTCCTGCTCGTGCACCCACACGTCGAACGCCCGCATGCGGTAGGCCTGCTCCAGGGTGATCTCCTTGCCGAGCGGGCCGCGCACCAGGGTGCCGGGGTCCCGGGACTCGCCCCGCAGCTGCCGGTTGCGGCGGATGACCGTGTACTCCAGCTCGGCCGTCATCTCCGGCGCGGTGTGGTGCCGGCGGACGTCGACCTGCATCTCCATGTAGCGCTGGTGCTCGGTGGCGACGTGGAAGAGGTCGCGCGGCAGGGCGTGGATGGGGCGCGGGTCGCCGAGCATCTCGCAGTCCATGCCGATGACGTGCGACACGATGTCGCGCACCGACCAGCCGGGGCACGGGGTCCGCCGGTTCCACTCGCCCTCGACGAGTGACTGGGCCATCTCGGATATCGCTTCGATGGAGTGCGTCCAGGCGTCGGCGTAGGGCTGGAGAGTGGGATGCAGACTCACGGAACGGGACCCCTCGGCGGTCGGTACACGGGCGGGTTTGCGGCGGCTTTGCCGGCGGACGGCGGCTGCACTTCGGCGGGTGTCTTGAGACGCTAAGTTACGCTGCGGACAGGCACCCCGGCAGTGCTTTCGTGTGACGATCGTAGGCCCGTATGGACGACTCGAATCCCAGGACGGTGGTAGTGTGCGCGCCTCGCTGATCCAAGCAGCCGTGGACGAGCGGGAACCGGTCGACTCCCGGCGGCGGCGCCTGGCCGCGCTGGTGCGTGAGCAGAGCGGCGCCGACCTCGTCGTCCTGCCGGAGCTGTGGACCACCGGCGCCTTCGCCTACGAGGAGTTCGGCCGCGAGGCCGAGCCGCTGGAAGGGCCCACCTACGAGGCGATGGCCAAGGCGGCGAGCGACGCGGGCGTGTGGCTGCACGCGGGCTCCATCCCGGAACGCGATCCCGAAGGCCCCCTCTACAACACCTCGCTCGTCTTCTCCCCCTCCGGTGAACTGGCCGCGGCCTACCGAAAGATCCACCGCTTCGGCTTCGACAAGGGCGAGGCCGTGCTGATGGGCGCGGGCCGGGACCTGGTGACGGTCCGGCTGCCGGAGACCACGCTCGGCGTGGCCACCTGCTACGACCTCCGGTTCCCCGAGCTCTTCCGCGCACTGGTCGACGCCGGCGCCGAGACGCTGGTGATCCCGGCGGGCTGGCCCGAGCGGCGGCGCGCGCACTGGACGCTGCTGGCCCGGGCGCGGGCGGTGGAGAACCAGGCGTTCGTGCTCGCCTGCGGAACGGCCGGGACGCACGCCGGAGTTCCCCAGGCGGGGCACTCGATCGTGGTGGATCCGTGGGGCGAGGTGCTCGCGGAGGCCGGACCCGGCGAGGAGGTCCTCACGGTCGACATCGACCCGGCGAAGCCGGCCGCGACCCGCGAGCAGTTCCCGGCGCTGAAGGACCGCGTCCTGGGCCTGGAACCGCCCCGGCACCGGGCCTGAGCCTCCTCGCGACCGGGGTCGGGCCTCTCCCGCGGCCGGGGCCGGTCCTCTCCGGTGGCCGGGATCAGTCCTCCTCGCCCTCCTTCTCGGCGAGGTGGATCACGCACACCGCGACCGCGATCAGCAGCGCCGGATCGGCGTCCTCCCGGACGACGTCCACGCCGTAGGTGTCGCGGACGGTCAGCCAGCGGCGGGTGATCACCGCCAGGAGTTCGCCGTCGTACTCGACGGCGAACTCGCGGTCCAGGATTTTGCCGCTCACGTCCAGCTCGGTGCCGTCCGCGAGGGCGACCCGGTAGTGGTTGCGCAGCAGGGACAGCCGCTTGCGCCGGATGCGGGCCAGGACCTCGCCGTCCCGTTCGATCACCATGGTGTCGCGCAGCGCGAACATCTTCTGGTGGATGTCGATCAGGACCCGGCCCTCGGTGTCCTTCAGCTCGAAGGTGTCCCGCAGCCGCATGGCTTTGCCGTCGACGAGGTAGACCTTCCGGCCGTGCTCGTCCTCGATCCACCAGTCGTCACCGATGCCGAGGATCCGGTCGCGTACGAGGAATCTCATACGGAGCATGCTTCCCCGGGCCCGGGCGATCGTCACAAACCCGTCATACGGGCACGGCTCCCTCTCCCGGCACCCCGCCGAACCGCTTGCGGTACGCCGACGGGCTCAGCCCCGTCTCCCGGCGCAGCCGGGCGCGCAGGTTGGCCGCCGTGCCCAGACCGCTGCGCGCCGCCACCACGTCCAGCCGCTCCTCACCCCGCTCGATCAGCCGGCAGGCCAGCGCCACGCGCTCCCCGGTGAGCCAGGCCAGCGGTGTCGTGCCGAGCTGGCCGCGGAAGCGGCGGTGCAGGGTGGCCGGTGAGACGGCGGCGCGGGCGGCGAGATCGCCGACGGTCAGCGGCTCGCCCAGGTGTTCCTGCGCCCAGGCCAGCAGCGGGCCGAGGGACTCGTCGGGCACCTCGGGCACCGGGCGCTCCACGAACTGGCGTTGCCCGCCGTCGCGGTGGGCGGCGAAGACCAGGCGGCGGGAGACGGCGTTCGCCGTCTCCGCCCCGTGATCGCGGCGCCAGATGTGCAGTCCCAGGTCGAGCGCCGCGGCGCTGCCCGCGGCGGTGAGGATGTCGCCCTCGTCGACGAACAGGACATCGGGTTCCAGCCGCACCGCGGGATGCAGGTCCCGGAAGGTGTCCGCCCACATCCAGTGGGTGGTGGCCCGGCGGCCGTCCAGCAGCCCGGCCTCGGCGAGCGCGAAACTGCCGGTGCAGAAGCTGACGACGCGGGTGCCCCGCGCGTGCGCGCGGCGGATGGCGGCCAGGACGTCGGGCCCGCGCGGCACGACGTTGTCCGGGCGGCCGGGCACGATCAGGGTGCCGGCCGTGTCCACCGCCTCCAGGCCGGACAGGCCGCTCATGGTGAAGAAGCCGTGGTTCATCCGGATCTCGGGGGCGGGCGCGCACAGCGTCACCTCGTAGAGAGGCCCGTTCAGGCCCAGTTCCGGGCGGGGCAGCCCGAACATCTCGGTGGCGACACCGACTTCGAACGGATTGGTGCCCGCGTCGACGAGCACCGCCACCCGGTGCGGGGGGTGAGAGGATCCTTGCGGCATATGCGATTCCTAGCACTCGTACGGCGGCCCGGCCACCCGCACGATGAGCGCATGGCACACACGGAACACACCGCACCGGTCCTCCTGGACCAGGCCCTCGCCTCCTTCACCGAGCAGTGGAGCCCCCGCATCGTCACCACGGTCAACGACTACGACGTGCGCGTGGCGAAGGTGGAGGCCGAGCACCTCTGGCACGTGCACGAGAACACCGACGAGTTCTTCCTGGTCCTGTCCGGGGAGCTGCGCATAGGTCTGCGCGAGCCGGCCGGCGAGCGCACGGTGGTGCTGCCCAGGGGCTCGGTGTTCACCGTCCCGCGCGGCACCGAACACAAGCCGTACGCGCGCGTGCCCACCGAGATCATGCTCTTCGAGCCCACCGGCACCCTCACGGTGGGCGACCGGCGCGAGGAGGTACCGGAGTACGTGGACGTCACCGCGGGCCACGCCCTCGGCTGACCGGACGGTGGAATCCACCCGGCGGCGAGGCGGCGGGCCGGTGAACTTCTCACCCCGTCACGGAAGTCGCCCAACCAAGCGGGAGCGACCCGAGTCGGAAGGTGCGTAAGGCGCACGGCCGCGCACGTCCTCCCGGAGGTTTGCCATGCTCGCTCGTCCCGCCCGCCACCGGCTGCTCCGCGCCGTCCCGGCGACGGCCCTCGTCCTCGGTACGGCACTGGCCGTACCGCTCGCCCTGGCCGGTCCGGTCGGCGCCGCCCCGGCGCCGGCCACCGCCGAGGTCAACCAGTACGACTGGCAGCTCACCTACAAGGCGGCCCCCGGCCAGTCCAACAAGGTCACCGTCACCGCCTCGCTCACCGCCGACCGCACGGGCATCACCTATCTCGTCGACGACGTGGTGCCGGTCGGGGCGGGCCACGGCTGCGGCCACCCCGTCGCCGCTGACCACACCAAGGTCTCCTGCACGGTCACCCTCGTGGACAGCCAGGACCCCTACGCCGCCCTGGTCATGGACCTCGGCGACCGCGGCGACACGGTCGCCTACAAGAACGCCACCGACCAGATCTACTCCTACGCCGAGATCGCGCTGGGCGCCGGTGACGACAAGGCGACCGACTCGGGCCGCCTCGACGGCGCCTACGTCTCGGGCGGCGCGGGCGACGACACCCTCACGGTCGGCAAGGAGGGCCTGGCCTGGGGCGGCGACGGCAACGACACGATCACCGCGGCCGGCGGCGGCAACATCGCGCAGGGCGGCAAGGGCGACGACACGCTGCGCGGCGGTGCCGGGTCCCAGTCCCTGTCCGGCGACGACGGCAGGGACACGATCACCGGCGGCACCGGCGCCGACGAGCTGTACGGCGGCAAGGGCGACGACGTCCTGTACGGCAACAGCGGCAACGACAAGCTCTACGGCAACAGCGGCAACGACCGGCTCTACGGCGGCCCGGGCCGCGACACCCTCTCCGGCGGCCCCGGCCGGAACGTGGTCCGCCAGGACTGAGGTCACCGGGCCCTTATCCACAGCCGGGGCGCCCCGACAGAGTTGTCCACAGGCGCCGAAACGGTCGTCGGCGCGAGGTGGCACCCTGGATCCATGACCGACTCCGCACCCCGACGCGCCCGAGTACGCGCCCCCGAGCTGATCGGCAAGGGCGGCTGGCTGAACACGGGAGACCAGCAGTACACCCTCGCCGACCTGCGCGGTCGCATTGTCGTCCTGGACTTCTGGACCTTCTGCTGCATCAACTGCCTGCACGTCCTGGACGAGCTGCGCGAGCTGGAGGAGAAGCACCGGGACACGCTCGTGGTGATCGGGGTGCACTCGCCGAAGTTCGTGCACGAGGCCGAGCACCAGGCCGTCGTGGACGCCGTCGAGCGCTACGGCGTGGCGCACCCGGTCCTGGACGACCCGGAGCTGGCCACCTGGAAGCAGTACGCGGTGCGCGCCTGGCCCACCCTCGTGGTGATCGACCCCGAGGGCTACGTCGTCGCCCAGCACGCCGGCGAGGGCCACGCGCACGCCATCGAGCGGCTGGTCGAGGAGCTGGAGGCCGAGCACGAGGCGAAGGGCACCCTGCGCCGCGGCGACGGCCCCTACGTGCCGCCGGAGCCCGAGCCGACGACGCTGCGCTTCCCCGGCAAGGCGCTGCTGCTGCCGTCGGGGAACTTCCTGGTCAGCGACACCACCCGGCACCAGCTGGTAGAGCTGGCCGAGGACGCGGAGACGGCTCTGCGGCGGTTCGGCACCGGCACGCGCGGCTTCGCCGACGGCGGCCCGGACCAGGCGTCCTTCAACGAGCCGCAGGGCCTGGCGCTGCTGGCCGACGGCTCGGTGGTGGTCGCCGACACCGTGAACCACGCCCTGCGCCGCCTGGACCTCGCCACCGGCGAGGTGACCACCCTGGCGGGCACCGGCAGGCAGTGGTGGCAGGGCTCGGCCACCTCAGGCCCGGCCCGCGAGGTGGACCTCTCCTCCCCGTGGGACGTGGCGGTCTTCGGCGGCAAGGTGTGGATCGCGATGGCGGGCGTCCACCAGCTGTGGACCTACGACCCGGACGGCGGGACGGTGGCCGTGGCGGCCGGCACCACCAACGAGGGCCTGGTGGACGGCCCCGGCGCCGAGGCATGGTTCGCCCAGCCCTCCGGCCTCGCGGCCACCGCCGACCGGCTGTGGCTCGCGGACTCCGAGACGAGCGCCCTGCGCTGGGTGGACACCGACGGGCACGTGCACACCGCCGTCGGCACCGGGCTGTTCGACTTCGGTCACCGGGACGGCGCCGCCGGTCAGGCGCTCTTCCAGCACCCGCTGGGCGTGACCGCCCTGCCGGACGGCTCGGTCGCCGTCGCAGACACCTACAACCACGCGCTGCGCCGCTACGACCCCGCCACCGGCGAGGTCACCACGCTCGCCACCGATCTGCGCGAGCCCAGCGACGCCGTCCTCGTCGGCGAGGACATCGTGGTGGTGGAGTCGGCCCGGCACCGGCTGACCCGGCTGCGGCTGCCCGAGGAGGCGGTGCGCGTGGAGTCGGTCGCCCACCGCACCCGGCGGGCGGCCACCGAGGTGGCCCCCGGCCGCCTCCGCCTGGATGTGATCTTCCAGGCCCCGGCCGGCCAGAAACTCGACACCCGCTACGGCCCCTCGACCCGCCTGCTGGTCTCCGCCACCCCGCCCGAGCTGCTGCTCAAGGGCGAAGGGGCGGACACGGACCTGTCCCGCGAGCTGGAACTGAACCCCGCCGTGTCCGAGGGCGTCCTGCACGTCTCCGCGATGGCCGCCAGCTGTGACGACGACCCCGCTGGGGGCACCTCCCGGTCGAAGACTGGGGGAGAATACCCCGCCTGCCACGTGCACCAGCAGGACTGGGGTGTCCCGCTGCGCCTCACCGCGGGCGGGACGGACCGTCTGCCGCTCGTCCTGGCGGGCATGGACGAGCAGTAGACGGACGGCGCGTCAGACGCCGTAGCCGTCCGAGTAGCCGTCGACGCGGTGGTGGCGGTGGGGCTCCTCCTCCACCACCGGTGTCGTCGGCGGGACGACCACGCGGCGGCGGCGGGCGATCCCGCTGAACGTCGCGACGCCGATCAGGCCCACGGCCATCAGGATCAGGCCGACGACGGTGACGTTGACGCCCTTCATGTGCCAGTCGGTCGCGAACGTCAGAATGGCCCCCACGCCGATGAGGATGATGCATCCGCCGAGACCCATGAGACCTCGCCTCCCCTTCCGGTTCCGGAATCTCCGGTGCCGTCCGGGTACCCGGCGGGGTCCCGCCTAGGCCCTGAGGGAGCGACCTAGCCCTCCAGGAAGGCCGTCAGGGCGTTCGCGAGGAGGAACGGGTCGTCGGCGCCGCACAGTTCGCGGACGCTGTGCATGGACAGGATCGCCACGCCGATGTCGACGGTGCGGATGCCGTGCCGGGCCGCGGTGATCGGGCCGATGGTGGTGCCGCACGGCATGGAGTTGTTCGACACGAAGCTCTGGAATGGCACGCCCGCCTTCTCGCAGGCGGCGGCGAACACCGCGCGGCCCGAACCGTCGGTCGCGTAGCGGTTGTTGACGTTGACCTTGAGGAGCGGGCCGCCGTTGACCCGGGGGTGGTGCGTCGGGTCGTGCCGCTCGGCGTAGTTGGGGTGCACGGCGTGACCGGTGTCGGAGGAGAGGCAGACCGAGGCGGCGAAGGCGCGGGCCCGGTCCTCGAACGTCCCGCCGCGCGCGAGCACCGAGCGCTCCAGGACGGAGCCGAGCAGCGGTCCGTCCGCGCCGGTGTCCGACTGGGAGCCGTTCTCCTCGTGGTCGAAGGCGGCCAGCACCGGGATGCGGGTGAGCGGGGCACCGGAGGCCGCGACGGCGGTGAGGGCGGCGGCACCGGCGTGCACGGACAGCAGGTTGTCCATGCGCGGGCCGGCGACCAGCTCCCGGTCCCGGCCGAGGTAGGCCGGCGACTCCACCGGATGGGTCATCAGGTCCCAGCCGGTCACCGAGCCCGCGGCCAGCCCGGCCTCCTGCTCCAGGAAGGCGATGAGGTCGCCGTCGCGCACCTGGTCGCCGAGGCCCCACACCGGCTGGAGGTGCCGCTGCTTGTCGAGTTTGAGCCCCTCGGAGCCGACCGAGCGGTCCAGGTGGATGGCGAGCTGCGGCACCCGCAGCAGCGGCCGGTCCACGTTGACCAGGACGAAGGAGCCGTCGCGCAGGGTCAGCCGGCCGGCCAGGCCGAGGTCCCGGTCCAGCCAGGAGTTGAGCAGCGGGCCGCCGTAGATCTCCACGGCGATCTGGCGCCAGCCGTGCGCCCCGCTGTCCGGGCGCGGCTTGACCCGCAGGCTCGGGGAGTCGGTGTGCGCGCCGATGATGTGGAAGGGGGTGTGCGCCTCGGCGCCCTCGGGCACGTACCAGGCCACGATCGCGCCGCCGCGCAGCACGTACTTGCCGCCGTGCGTCCCGTCCCAGGCGTCCGTCTCCGCGACCTGCCGGAAGCCCGCCTTCTCCAGCCGCTCGGCGGTGTTCGCCACGGCGTGGTACGGCGACGGGCTCGCCGCCAGGAAGGACATCAGGTCGTCGGTGTGGCCGCGGTCGAAGCGGGCTGGTGCGCTCATGGGATTCACCTTAACGACGTGCACGGGCCCGCTCCCGGAAAGAGAGCGGGCCCGTGCGAGGAATCGACGGGGTCGTCCGGAACGTCGGAAAACCGGACGCCCGGAACGCCGGGGCCTAGAACGCGGCCTCGTCCAGTTCCATCAGGTCCAGCTCCACGTTGCCGGCGACCTTGCGGGCGAGGGTGACGCCCGGCAGGACGTTCGCCGCGAAGAACTTCGCCGCGGCGATCTTGCCGGTGTAGAAGACCTTGTCCTTCGCCGAGGCGGTGGCCAGCTTCTCGGCGGCGACCGCGGCGCCCTTGAGGAGGAGGTAGCCGACGACCACGTCACCGGAGGCCATGAGCAGGCGGGTGGTGTTCAGGCCCACCTTGTAGATGTTCTTGGCGTCCTGCTCGGTGGCGGCCAGGTCGGTCAGCATCAGGCCGACGATCGCCTCCAGCTCCACGGCCGCCTTGGCCAGCTGCTCGCGGGCGCCGGCCAGCTCCTCGCCGCCGGTGCCGAGCGCCAGGAACTTCTTGATGTCCTCGGCGAGGGAGTTCAGCGCGGCGCCCTGGTTGCGGACGATCTTCCGGAAGAAGAAGTCCTGGCCCTGGATCGCCGTGGTGCCCTCGTACAGGGTGTCGATCTTGGAGTCCCGGATGTACTGCTCGATCGGGTACTCCTGGAGGAAGCCGGAGCCGCCGAAGGTCTGCAGCGACTGGGCCAGCTGCTCGTAGCCCTTCTCGGAGCCGTAGCCCTTGACGATCGGCAGCAGCAGGTCGTTCAGCGCGTGCTCGGCGGAGGCGTCCTCGCCGTTCGCCTCCTTGACCTGGATGGCGTCCTGGACCGAGGCGGTGTACAGCACCAGGGCGCGCATGCCCTCCGCGTACGCCTTCTGCGTCATCAGCGAGCGGCGCACGTCGGGGTGGTGGGTGATGGTGACCTTGGGCGCGGTCTTGTCCATGAAGTTCGCCAGGTCCGGGCCCTGGACGCGCTCCTTGGCGTACTCCAGCGCGTTCAGGTAGCCGGTGGACAGCGTGGAGATCGCCTTCGTGCCGACCATCATGCGGGCGAACTCGATGATGCGGAACATCTGGCGGATGCCGTCGTGCTTGTCGCCGATCAGCCAGCCCTTGGCGGGGTGCCGGTCGCCGAAGGTCATCTCGCACGTGTTGGAGGCCTTCAGGCCCATCTTGTGCTCGACGTTGGTGGCGTAGACGCCGTTGCGCTCGCCCAGCTCGCCGGTCTCGAAGTCGAACAGGTACTTCGGCACGAGGAAGAGGGACAGGCCCTTGGTGCCGGGGCCGGCGCCCTCGGGGCGCGCGAGCACGTAGTGGAGGATGTTCTCCGACATGTCGTGCTCACCGGAGGTGATGAAGCGCTTCACGCCCTCGATGTGCCAGGAGCCGTCCTCCTGCTGGACGGCCTTGGTGCGGCCGGCGCCCACGTCGGAGCCCGCGTCGGGCTCGGTGAGCACCATGGTGGAGCCCCACTGCTTCTCGGTGGCGATCTTGGCGATGTGCTTCTGGACCTCGTTGCCCTCCTCGAAGAGGATGCCGGCGAACGCGGGGCCCGAGGAGTACATCCACACGGCCGGGTTGGCGCCCAGGATCAGCTCGGCGTAGGCCCAGATCAGGGAGCGCGGCGAGGTGGTGCCCCCGATCTCCTCGGGCAGGCCGAGCCGCCAGTACTCGGAGTCCATGAAGGCCTGGTAGCTCTTCTTGAAGGACGCCGGGACCGGCGCGGTGCTGGTCTCCGGGTCGAAGACCGGCGGGTTGCGGTCGGCGTCGGCGAAGGACTCGGCCAGCTCGTTCTCCGAGAGGCGGGTCATCTCCTCCAGGATGCTCTTGGCGGTGTCGACGTCCATCTCCTCGAACGGGCCGGTGCCGTACACCTTGTCGCGCCCGAGTACTTCGAAGAGGTTGAACTCGATGTCGCGGAGATTCGACTTGTAGTGCCCCATGGCGACGGCTCCGTAGAGGGATCGGCGAGGCACTGACTCCTCGCACCTAGTTCACGTACCAACAAGTAGCTACGATGATGCTACCCGTCGGTAATAAGACGCAACCCCGATCCGGGCATCTGTGACGCGTCTCAAGCGGCACCGAGGGCGCCTTGTACATGCCAGGTGCATGCCCTCCGTGCGCCCCCTGGACACCCCGCGCGCCCCGCCGTTCGGGCGAGGGCCGGTGCCGCCGGTACTCCCCGGCCGGCGCGCGGAGTTCCTGTGCCGTACTCCATCCGGGTGACGGGGCGGCTCGGTACGCTTCTGCCCATGTACGGCTACGACCAGAACGTGGGCGCTCAGCAGCAGTACGCCCCGCCGCAGCAGCAGATGCCGGGCGGTGTCGGCGGGTACGGCCAGCAGCCGCCGCTCTATCCGGAGCCGTCCCCGCCCTCGCTCGCGGACGCGGTGCGCGCCTTCACCACCGGGCAGATGGCCGCCGAGGACTTCCAGCAGATCTTCGCCACCTCCAAGGTGTACTGCCCGCGCGGCGACACCCCGGGTTTCCTCGCGCTGCACAACACCCAGCAGCCGGTGATCCCGATGTTCACCTCGTTGAAGGAACTGCGCCGGTACGCGGGCAAGGAGTCCAAGTACTTCGTCATCACCGGCGCCGAGGTGATCGACCTGCTGCCCACCGGCTACGGCTTCGTCCTGGACATGGAGGGCGAGCACCGGATCGTGTTCGACGCCAAGGCGGTCGAGCAGATGGTCGACTTCGCGATGCGGCGCATGTACGGCGGCGGCTGAGCGGTCGCCCGGACGGAGGCCCGGAGGGAATTCCCTCCGGGCCTCTTCTGTTGGGGGTGACAAGAAGTTCAACGCTCAACTAAAGTGGGCGTACCAAGGAGGTACCCGCCATGCCCGCAGTGACCGTCGAGAACCCGTTGACGCTGCCCCGTGTGACCGCTCCCGCCGATGCCGTGGCACGTCCCGTGCTCGCCGTCACGACCGCCCCGAGCGGTTTTGAGGGTGAGGGATTCCCGGTGCGCCGGGCGTTCGCGGGGATCGACTACCGCCACCTCGACCCGTTCGTCATGATGGACCAGATGGGGGAGGTGGAGTACGCGCCGGGCGAGCCCAAGGGCACCCCCTGGCACCCGCACCGCGGCTTCGAGACCGTCACCTACATCATCGACGGCGTCTTCGACCACCAGGACTCGCACGGCGGCGGGGGCACCATCACCAACGGCGACACCCAGTGGATGACGGCCGGCTCCGGCCTGCTGCACATCGAGGCCCCGCCGGAGTCCCTGGTCGTGTCCGGCGGCCTCTTCCACGGCCTCCAGCTGTGGGTGAACCTCCCCGCCAAGGACAAGATGATGGCCCCGCGCTACCAGGACATCCGCGGCGGCAACGTCCAGCTGCTGACCACGCCCGACGGCGGCGCGCTGCTGCGCGTGATCGCCGGCGAGCTGGACGGGCACACCGGGCCCGGCATCACGCACACCCCGATCACGATGATCCACGCGACGGTGGCGCCGGGTGCGGAGGTCACGTTGCCGTGGCGGGAGGACTTCAACGGGCTGGCGTACGTCCTCGCGGGCCGCGGCAGCGTCGGCGGGGAACGCCGGCCGATCCGCCTCGGCCAGACGGCGGTCTTCGGCGCGGGAGGCTCGCTGACCGTGCGCGCGGACGAGCGGCAGGACTCCCACACCCCGGACCTGGAGGTCGTCCTCCTCGGCGGCCGGCCGATCCGTGAGCCGATGGCCCACTACGGCCCGTTCGTCATGAACACCCGCGACGAACTCCAGCAGGCGTTCGAGGACTTCCGCAAGGGCCGCCTGGGGACCGTTCCGGCCGTGCACGGGATGACCGAGGACGGAATGTAGGGACGGGGGCCGGCGGCCGGGTACCGAGGACGGGAGACGACCGGTCGGCACCGGCTTTCCGGGGACGCGAGCGGAAACGCTCCGCTTCCCGCCTACTCCGCGCGGTGCGGCTTGTGGCGGGTGACGTGGAGGCGTACCTCCGTGGGCGGGTCGGGCCGGCCGGTGGACCGGCGAGCGGTGCGGAGGGGGCCTTCGCAGAGGGCGCCGAGGGCGGCGCCCGGCGCGGCCCCGGGAGCGAGGGTGAGCCCGACGCGGGTGTGGTGGCGGGCCGGCCGGCCGGTGATGCGTACGGTCGCGTGGTCGACCCCCGGCAGGGCCCCGGCCTCGGCCGCGATCGCGTCGCTCAGCGCCCGGTCGCGCAGTTCGACGCCCTCCTGCGGGGGTGTGCCGCCGACGGGCAGGGAGCCGGGGCGGCGCCGGCGCAGTTGAGCGAGCAGCCACCACAGGGCGAGCAGGGCGACGAGGGCGAGCGCGGCGATCACCGCGGGCCACCACCACCAGCCCTGGCCGCTCCAGCGGGTCCGGTCGGCGGAGCCGAGCAGGACGTCGGCCGGGGCGGTCAGGGGCCAGCCGTCGGGCGGGACCAGACCGCGCCGCCGGTAGAGGTCCAGTCCGGCGAAGAGGATCAGCAGCCCGCCCCCGAGCAGGACCAGTCCGGCGAGGCCCAGCAGACTGCGGTTGAGGGTGGATCGCGGCGTCATGGCGGACTCCGGTGCTGCGGGGGTCGGTCAGTCGGTGCGTCGTCGCACGCGTACGGCGATGCGGGGCGGACGGGCGAGGGCCAGCCGGTCGCACTCTTCGCCGAGGGCGGCGGTGAGGTCCTCCTTCACCTGCCGGGGGTCTCGGAAGCGGACGTCCGCGCGCGCTTTGACGCGGTGGCGGCGTACCCGGACGCGCGCCGCGCCGACCCCGGGGACCCGCGTCGCGGCGTCCCGCAACAGGGCGGCGGCCCCGTCCCGGTCCAGGGCGGCCCGCAGCCGGGGGCAGTCGGCGGGGCGGCGCAGGGGCAGCCAGTGCCGCAGACCGGGAGTGAGGGCCAGGGCGAGCAGCCAGACGCCGACGGCGGCGGCGACGGCGGCGCCCGTGAGCATCCACACGTCGTCCACGGGGCGGGTGGCCAGCGCGTCGGCCAGGTGCCGTCGCCACGCCGCCGCCGGACGTCCCGCCCGTACGGCGATGACGTCGGCCAGCGCCGCGACCGCCGCGACGAGGACCACCGCGGCGACCAGCGCGGCCGGGACACGGCGCGCGGACCACGGCCGGCGGGTCCGGCGCCCGCTGCCGCGCCCACCGCCCGGCACGTCGCGTCCGGGCGGACCGGACTCCTTGGTCAGCGGCACCGTGGCGCGGTGGCCGGACGGCGCGGAGCCGCGGCCGGGAGGGCCGGGGTCGGGTGTCATGGGGGTGCCCCTTCCTGCGTGGGGGATCCCGCGGTCAGGACCGCCGGGTGGCCGCTCACCGGACCCGTCCCCGGCCCGCTTCGGCGGCGGTCACCAGCCGCCGGACGGTGAGGGTGACCTCTCCCACCCGCAGGCCGGTCAGCTGGGCCACCCGGTCGGCGACGTCCCGCCGGATCCGCGCACAGACCTGGGGGATGTCGGTGGGATAGGGCAGGTCCAGGGCCAGGTGCAGGCGCACCGATCCGGTACGGACGGCGGCGGTGGCGCTGGGTGCCGTCGGCCCGCCCCGCTCCGGCGGTACGGCGGCGCGCCGGGACTGGGCCGTGCGCGCGGCCTGTGTCGCGATGCGGGCGACCACCCGGTCCGGGATGACGGTGGCGCCCCGCTCGGCCGGGGGCGGCAGACCGGCGCCCGACGCCTCGCCGAGGGAGCCGGGACGGGTCCTCAACGCTGCCTCCGGGCCCGGAGGTCGAGGTCGCCCTGCACGGCGAGCCCGACGAGCAGCCCCACCGCGCCCAGGACCAGCACCAGCAGAAAGGCCCAGAAGCCGCCGAAGTAACCGGCGAAGCCCAGGGCCATGCCGGCCACCAGGCCCGTCGTCGCTGCGTTCATCGTGTACTCACCTCACGCGGCCCTCGTCCGGTTCGGCCTCTTCCTCGTCGTCGGGCAGCCGGACGTCGTCGACGGCGACGTTCACCTCGACGACCTCCAGGCCGGTCATCCGCTCCACGGCGCCGATGACGTTGGTGCGGACGTTGCCCGCGACGTCGACGATGGAGACGCCGTACTCGACGACGACGTCCAGGTCCACCGCGGCCTGACGCTCGCCGACCTCGACCTTCACTCCCCGTGTGACGGCTCCCGCGGCGCCTCCGGGAACGCGTTCCCGCATGGCCCCGAAGGCGCGTGCCATCCCCGCTCCCAGGCTGTAGATGCCCGGTACCTCACGGGCGGCCATGCCCGCGATCTTGGCCACCACGCCGTCCGCGATGGTGGTCCTCCCCCGTGTCTCGGCCGGAGCCCCGGCCCCGGTACGGCCCTTGAGCGCGCTCACGCCCGTGTCGGGCCCGCCGCCCCCGCCGACGCTGGTGGTGTTGTCCGTCATGGCGGTCGCCTCGATCGGTCGCTCGGTCGGACACCGGTGTGGCACCCGTCGCAGAGTTGGACATAGCGGGCATCGCGTTTCTCACGCGAATGGAGTGTGATGTGCGTCACAACTCCCTCTGGGTACCCGGACGGCCCCGAGCCTCGTGCGGGGCGTCATGGTCGAACGCACTGTCCCACCACCGCCGGAACCCGGCCTGCCAGGGCGCGACCTGCCGGACGGCTTGCTGGCCGTGCGGGCGGCCGAGGGAGACGAGGACTCCTTCGCCGTTCTCGTCCAGCGGCACGGCCGGCCCCTCCTGGCCCTGGCCCGCTGCATGCTCGGTGACCCCCAGGACGCCGAGGACGCGGTGCAGGACGCCTTCGTCAGCGCCTGGCGGCGACTTCCGGAATACCGCCACGGCGCGGAGTTCCGTACCTGGATGCACCGGATCACCGTCAACCGCTGTCTGACCATGCGCCGTCGCCGGCCGTCACCGCTCCCGCTGGACGCCGTCGCCGAGCCCGCGGCGAAGGACGCCTGGAGCCAGCCCGCCCGGTCCGCCGAGCAGCACGCGGCCACCGCCGCCCTGTGCCGCGCGCTCGGTGATCTGGACGCCGGGCAGCGGATCTGCTGGATCCTGCGGGAGGTGCAGGGCCTGTCCTACAAGGAGATCTCCCAAGTGACCCGGACCAGCGAACAGACGGTGCGCGGCCGGCTGTTCCGGGCCCGCCGGTCCCTCCAGGAGGCGATGAGCCCATGGCGCTAGACGGCCCGCGGACGCGGCCTTCCGAACCGTCCGCCGACGACGGTCCTCCGTTCGAGGGTGACGAGGTGCTCACCTGCGGCCGGCTGCTCAGCCGGGCCTGGGAACAGGCCCGTGACGCGGTGCCGGACGCCGACCCGCACACCCGCTCCTGTCCCCACTGCCGCGAGGCCGCCGCGGGACTGGCCGCGGTGAGCGCGGCCACCCGGGCACTGCGCGCCGAGGACCCGCCCGGCCTCCGCGCGCTCGCCGCACGCGTCATGGACATCGTCAGGGCGGAGGTACGGCACGGCCGGCTGCTGCCCCTGGCCGGCCCCGGCCGGGAAACGCTCATCGCCGAAAGCGCCGCGGCGAAGGTGCTCCGGCGGGCCGCCGACACGGTCCCCGGTGCCAGGGCCGCGACCTGCCGGCTCGTACCCGTGGGCGACGGCACCGGCGTGCGGGTGACCATGACCCTGGCCGCGGCTCTCGACCACCCGCTGCCCGAGCGGGTCCGCCAGGTGCGCCGGACGGTCCTCCGCTCGGCCGGACAGGACCTGGGCATGGCGGTCACGGCCGTCGACATCGCCGTGGTCGACGTCCTGGAGCCGGAGCCGGAGCCGGAGCCGGAGCCGGAGCCGGAGCGGGGGCGGGGGCGGGGGCCGGAGCAGGGACGGGGGCCGGAGCCGTTCCGCCGTCCCGGCCTCCCGGGCGGCCGAGGTACGTGACGACCGGGGCCGGGCGGACGTGCCTCGCCCGGCCGGCCCCGTACGGCGGGACAGCGGGCGGTGGGCGTGATCGGCTGGGACCGTGCTCCCGCTGCCCGAACCCGTGCGCCGGCTCGCCGCCTGGTGCGTCGTGCTGCTGCTCGTCGCGGGGGTGGGCTGGGTCGGCGTACAGCTGTGCGGTGAGCTGCGGACGGCCGTCACGCCGGTGCTGCTCGCCCTGCTCGGCACCGCGCTGCTCGGACCGCTGTACCGGCGGCTGGTGCGGGCGGGGGTGCGGGCGTCGGTGGCGGCCGGGCTCACCTGTGCCGCCGTCGTGGCCGTCGTCGGCGGCGCCGTGTACATCGTCGTCGCCGCGCTCGTCGACAGCGGCGCGGAGATCATCGCCTCGCTGCGGGACGCCGCCAAGGGGGTCGCCCGGCACTTCGGGGCCGCGGGGGCCGGCCTGGACGACCTCGTGGCCAAGGCGCCCGAACTGCTGCGCAGGTTCGGCGGGACGGCCGTGTCCAACGTCGTCAGCGGGGTCGGTGTGGTCGCCGAGGGCGTCGCCATGGCCGTCCTCGCACTGCTGCTCGTCTTCTTCTTCCTGCGTGACTCCCACCGCGCCTTCGTGGCCCTGCGCGCCGTCGCGCCCGGCGGCAGCGCCGACACCCTGGAGGCCATCGCCCGGCGGGCCTTCGCCGCGGTGGAGGGGTTCATGCGCGGGACGACCTTCATCGCGCTCATCGACGCCCTGTGCATCACCGTCGGCCTGCTGGTCCTCAGGGTGCCCGGCGCGATCGGGCTCGGCGCGCTCGTCTTCGTGGGTGCCTACATCCCCTATCTCGGCGCCTTCATCTCCGGCGCGGTGGCCGTGCTGGTCGCCCTCGCCGACCGGGGCCTGGTGATCGCGCTGTGGGCGCTCGGAGTGGTGCTCGCGGTGCAGGTGCTGGAGGGGCATGTGCTGCAACCGGTGATCCAGAGCAGGACCGTGCAGATGCACCCGGCCGTGGTGCTGGTGGCGATCACCGCGGGCGCCTCCGTCGCGGGCATCCTCGGCATGCTCCTCGCGGTACCGGTGACCGCGGCGGCCTTCGGGGTCTGGGCGGAGCTGCGGGACCGCCGGGAGCAACCGCCGGGCGACCGCTAGCGTGCCTACGGGACGTACGATCCGGGCGAGGCGCCGGGCGCTCCCGCCCCCGTCCGTTCCCGCAGTTCGAACCAGATGCTCTTGCCCTCGCCCCGGGGGGCCACCCCCCACGCGTCCGCGAGGAGCTCGATCAGCATCAGACCGCGGCCGGAGGAGGCCAGTTCGCCGGGACGGCGCTTGTGCGGGAGGTCGTCGCCGGTGTCGAAGACCTCCACCCGCAGCCGCCGCCCGCCCTCGCCGCAGAGGACCTCGGCGAGCAGCAGCGCGTCGGCGTCGGTGTGCACCAGCACGTTGGTGACCATCTCGGAGACCAGCAGCACCGCCGAGTCCACCTGCTCGCGCGAGGCCCAGTCGTGCAGCAGCTCGCGCAGGTGCTGACGGGCCTCGGCGATCCGGTCCGGCTCGTCCTGGGCCACCGACAGCAGGGTGCGCCGCACCGGGGGCCCGGCCGTGGCGGTGCCGTCGCGCCCGCAGACCGCGGCCGGCCGGCACAGCAGCACCAGCGCGATGTCGTCCTCGCGGCGGTCGGCCAGCGGCCCGGTGGTGTGGTGCGAGGACGGCCCGTGCACCGCCTGCACCAGCGCGTCGGCCAGCGCCTCCAGGTCCTCCTGGCGGTACTCGCCGGCCCGGTGGTCCTCCAGCAGCACCCGCAGCCGGCGCCAGCCGCTCTCCAGGTCGTGCCCGCCGGTCTCGATCAGGCCGTCGGTGCACAGCATCAGCGTCTCGTCCGGTTCGAGGGTGAACCGGGTCGTCGGGTAGTCGGCATCCGGGTCGACGCCCAGCGGCAGCCCGCCCGCCGTCGGCCGCATCATCACCGTGCCGTCCGCCATCCGGATCACCGGGTCCGGATGCCCGGCGCGGGCGACCTCCAGCATGCCGGTCACCGGGTCGGCCTCCACGTACAGGCAGGTCGCGAACCGCGGGTCGGCCGGGGCGCCGGGCCCGGAGCCGTCGGTGACCCCGTGCAGGAAGCGGGAGGCGCGGGAGAGGACGGCGTCAGGCCGGTGCCCCTCGGCGGCGTAGGCGCGCAGCGCGATCCGCAGCTGGCCCATGATTCCGGCGGCGCGTACGTCATGGCCCTGGACGTCCCCGATGACCAGCGCGAACCGGCCGGAGGGCAGCGGGATCATGTCGTACCAGTCGCCGCCCACCTGGAGTCCGCCGCCGGTCGGGATGTACCGGGCGGCGATCCGCATCCCCGGGACCTCCGGGCCCAGCGACGGCAGCATGGTGCGTTGCAGGCCCTCCGCCAGCTCCCGCTCCGACTCGGCGGCGCCGGCCCGGGACAGCGCCTGGGCGAGCATCCGGGCGACCGTGGTCAGCACCGCGCGCTCGTCGGGCGTGAACGCCACCGGGTAGGTGAACGCGGCCATCCAGGCGCCCCGCGTGCGCCCGGCGGCCGTCAGCGGCAGGAACGCCCACGAGTGGCGGCCGAAGCGGCGGGCGAGCGGCCAGGTGGCCGGGTAGCGGTCCCGGTACTCCTCCGGGGAGGACAGATAGACGGCCCGCCCGGTGCGGACCACCTCGGCGGCCGGGTAGTCGGTGTCCAGCGGCATGTTGGAGAAGGGGTTCATGTCCCCGGGGTGGTGCCCGTGCTGGCCGGTGATCGTCAGCCGGTCGCCCTCCACGCCGTAGACCACGAGCCCGTCCGGGGAGAACCCCGGCATCGACAGGCCCCCCGCCACCCGCAGCACCTCGGCCGTGGACCGTGCCTCCGCCAGCGCCCGGCCCGCGTCCAGCAGGAACGCCTCCCGGGAGCGCCGCCAGTCGCCGGTGACCGCGCTGCGCGCCGCGGCCGTGCCCGGGGCGGGCTCGGTCACCTCCTGGAGGGTGCCGATCAGTTCGTAGGCGCGCCGCTCGGGGTCGAAGGACGGCTTGGACCGGCTGCGCACGACCCGCAGGATGCGGCCGTCGGCGTCCATGACCCGGATGCGGACCTCGGCGAGCGTGCCCTCGGCGGCGGCCAGCCGCACCACTCCGGCGACCTCGTTCCAGTCGACGGGGTGCAGCCGGGCCCGGGCCTGGGCCTCGGTGAGGGTGACCGGCCGCGCGGGCAGCCCGAGCAGCCGCGCCGCCTCCGCGTCCAGGGTGACCAGGCCGGCGGCCGTGTCCCAGTGCCACAGCCCGGTCGCGAGGGCGGCGAGGACCTCCCCGACGGACGGCAGGGGCTCGCCTGTGCGCATTGTCCCACTTTATTGAGGGGTGACCGATAGGTGCCACCTAGGCGGGCGGACGACAATCCCGGGGAGCCGTTCTTGGGGTGCCCGGTACCCTTGGGATGGCCTAGGCCGTACCCGCCTGGCGACACCCGATCCGCACAGACTGGATGAACGACGATGCATCGGTACAGGTCCCACACCTGCGGCCAGCTCCGCGCCTCTGACGTCGGCACCGACGTCCGGCTGAGTGGCTGGCTGCACAATCGGCGCGACCTGGGCGGCATCCTCTTCATCGATCTGCGCGACCACTACGGCATCACGCAGCTGGTCGCCCGCCCCGGCACCCCGGCGTACGAGGCCCTGGACAGGATCTCCAAGGAGTCCACGGTCCGCGTCGATGGCCGCGTCGTTTCACGTGGAACCGAGAACGTGAACCCCGACCTGCCCACCGGTGAGATCGAGGTCGAGGTCGCCGAGGTCGAGCTGCTCGGCGCGGCCCAGCCGCTGCCCTTCACGATCAACGCCGAGGACGGGGTCAACGAGGAGCGGCGCCTGGAGTACCGCTTCCTGGACCTGCGCCGCGAGCGCATGCACCGCAACATCATGCTGCGTACGGCGGTCATCGCCGCCATCCGCCAGAAGATGACGGCGCTCGGCTTCAACGAGATGGCCACCCCGATCCTGACGGCGACCTCCCCCGAGGGCGCCCGTGACTTCGTGGTCCCCTCCCGGCTGCACCCGGGCCGGTTCTACGCCCTGCCGCAGGCCCCGCAGCAGTTCAAGCAGCTGCTGATGATCTCCGGCTTCGACCGCTACTTCCAGATCGCGCCCTGCTTCCGCGACGAGGACGCCCGCGCCGACCGTTCGCCGGGCGAGTTCTACCAGCTCGACGTCGAGATGAGCTTCGTCGAGCAGGAGGACGTCTTCCAGCCGGTCGAACGGCTGATGACCGAGCTGTTCGAGGAGTTCGGCGGCGGCCGTCACGTCACCTCCCCGTTCCCGCGGATCCCGTTCCGCGAGGCGATGCTCAAGTACGGCTCCGACAAGCCGGACCTGCGCGCCAAGCTGGAACTGGTGGACATCACCGACGTCTTCGAGGGCTCGGAGTTCAAGGCGTTCGCCGGCAAGCACGTGCGCGCCCTGCCCGTGCCGGCCGTCCAGGACCAGCCGCGCAAGTTCTTCGACCAGCTCGGCGACTTCGCCGTGTCGCTCGGCGCCAAGGGCCTGGCCTGGGTCCGCGTCGGCGAGGACGGCGCGCTGACCGGCCCGATCGCCAAGTTCCTCACCGAGGAGAACGTCGCCGAGCTGACCAAGCGCCTGTCGCTGGCCCCCGGCCACGCCGTCTTCTTCGGCGCGGGCGAGTTCGACGAGGTCTCCAAGATCATGGGCGCGGTCCGCGTCGAGGCCGCCAAGCGCGCCGGCCACTTCGAGGAGAACGTCTTCCGGTTCTGCTGGATCGTCGACTTCCCGATGTTCGAGAAGGACGAGGACACCGGGAAGATCGACTTCTCGCACAACCCGTTCTCGATGCCGCAGGGCGGCATGGAGGCGCTGGAGACGCAGGACCCGCTGGACATCCTGGCCTGGCAGTACGACATCGTCTGCAACGGCGTCGAGCTGTCCTCCGGCGCGATCCGGAACCACGAGCCGGACATCATGCTCAAGGCGTTCGAGATCGCGGGCTACGACCGCGAGACCACCGAGCGCGAGTTCGCGGGCATGCTCCGCGCGTTCCGCTTCGGCGCCCCGCCGCACGGCGGCATCGCCCCGGGCGTGGACCGGATCGTCATGCTCCTCGCGGACGAGCCCAACATCCGCGAGACGATCGCCTTCCCGCTCAACGGCAACGCCCAGGACCTGATGATGGGCGCCCCGACCGAGCTGGAGGAGTCCCGCCTGCGCGAGCTGCACCTGGACATCCGCAAGCCGCAGCCCAAGTAAGCGGAAACCACCGGGGCTCAGTCGCCCTGATCGTCGGACGGCGCGTCCGGGGACGCGCCGTCCTCCAGCAGCCGTTCGGCGATGTCGTCGGACCAGCCCTGCGCCCAGGCGCGCAGGGCGGCGACATCGTCCTCGGCCAGGCCGTACCGGAGGAAGTCCCGGTCGGCGTAGAAATCCGTGCCCGTCAGCCGCGACTGGAGGGTGGGCAGGTCGAACGGGTCGTGGGCGTGCCGACGGCCCAGTTCCTCCAGGTCCGGCAGCGAGAACCGGGCCGCGCAGGCGCGGGCGTCGACGAGGTCGACGGCCGCGCCCCGGTCGTACAGCGCCCGGATCTTCGTGCCGACGGCGTCCGCCAGGCAGAGCGCCGGGCCGTGGCCGGTCGGCCCCGGCGGCTGCCAGAACGTCTCCTTGTGCAGCGCCAGCGCGCACGGCTCGCCGGTGGGCGGGTCGGTCACCGTCAGCCGCACGGTCAGCGCGGTGACCGCGCCGGTCACCACCCGCCACCCCCGCTCCTGGAGGGCCGCGCCGACGGCGGCGGCGATCCGCTCCATGGGCTCGGCGCTCTCGGTGGCCAGGTCGACATCGGCGTGCGGGCGGCTCAGCAGACCGTGCGCCTGGAGGGCGTAGCCGCCGGCCAGCACCAGACCGTACGGGCCGCCCGCACGGGCGGCGTCCGCGAGGAGCCGGCGATGGGGTTCGGGGATGTCCACACCGACGATTCTCCGGCCTGCCGCGCCCTGGGCGCGACACCTGACCAGGCCGTACGGGAAAATCCCGCGCCGACGGCAACCTCCCGGCGCCGGGCGGCCACTGAGGAGTCGTAAGGCATGTACGACAGACTCTAAGGACTCCTCCGTGGCAGCTCCCTCCCACCGCCGGTCCCTCCGCAAGCGGCGCGTCCTCGTCGTGTCCGCCGCCGTCGTGGCCGCGGGCGTGGGCGCCGGGGTGTTCGTGCTGAACGCGAACGCCGACGCCGCCGACCTGTACCACCAGACCCTCGCCGCCAAGGACGGCTGGGCCGCCTCCGGCACGGGGACCACCGGCGGCGCGAAGGCCGACTCCGCGCACACCTTCACCGTCTCCACCCGCGCCCAGCTCGTGAAGGCGCTCGGCTCGGCCTCGGACACCACGCCCCGCATCATCAAGGTCAAGGGCACGATCGACGCCAACACCGACGACAGCGGCAAGAAGCTGACCTGCGCCGACTACGCGGCCGGCACCGGCTACTCGCTGTCCGCCTACCTCAAGGCCTACGACCCGGCCACCTACGGCCGCTCCAAGCTGCCCTCGGGCACCCAGGAGAAGGCCCGCGCCGCCGCCCAGGACAAGCAGGCGAAGAACATCGTCTTCAAGGTGCCGGCCAACACCACGATCGTGGGCGTGCCCGGCACCGGCGCCGGGATCACCGGCGGCAGCCTCCAGGTGAAGAACGTCGACAACGTCATCATCCGCAATCTGACCTTCTCCGCCACCGAGGACTGCTTCCCGCAGTGGGACCCGACCGACGGCGACGACGGCAACTGGAACTCGCAGTACGACTCCGTCTCCCTGCGCGGCGCCAGCCACGTCTGGGCGGACCACAACACGTTCACCGACGCGCCCCACTACGACAAGGCCAACCCGGAGTACTACGGCCGCGAGTACCAGATCCACGACGGCGCCCTCGACATCACCAACGGCTCCGACCTGGTCACCGTCGAGCGCAACCGGTTCACCGACCACGACAAGACGATGCTGATCGGCTCCAGCGACAAGGACAGCACCGGCAAGCTGCGCGTGACGATTCACCACAACGTGTGGAAGGGCATCGTCCAGCGGGCCCCGCTGGCGCGCCTCGGCCAGATCCACCTCTACAACAACGTGTACGACACGACGACCGTCAACGGCTACGCGCCCCAGTACAGCGTCAACTCCCGCGCGAAGGCCCAGGTCGTCGCGCAGGCCAACTACTGGACGGTGCCGAGCGGCGGCAAGGTCGCCAAGCTGCTCAGCGGCGACGGCACCGGCTCGGTCGCGGGCAGCGGCAACCTGGTCAACGGCACGGTCACCGACCTGGTCGCCGCGTACAACGCCGCGAGCTCCAAGAAGATCAAGACGACCGTGAACTGGACCCCGGCGCTCACCGCGGGCCTTCAGACCTCGGCGAAGAACCTGCCGGCGGAGCTGGCGGACACCACCGGCGCGGGCGTGCTGAAGTAACCCCCTCGCCCGCGTAAGGGCGCCGGGCCGCGAACGGCCCGGCGCCCTCCTCACGCGGACGGAAGCGGCGGGATCAGCCCTCTTCGCCGCCGAAGCGCTCCTTGTACGCGGCCAGGTCGTCGTCCGTCAGCTTGGCGAACAGCACCGGCGGCACCGTGAACGGGGTGCCGGCCGGAACGGCGGCCAGGGTCTTCGCCTCCTCGGCGGTGACCCAGGCGGCGGTGTCGTCGGGCAGGGCGAAGGCGCCGCGCATCGCCGCCGAGGTGGCCGGGATCAGCGGCTCGGACACCACCGCGTACAGGTGGATCAGGTTCATCGCCGTCCGCAGGGTGAGGGCGGCGCCCTCCTTGTCCGTCTTGATCTCCAGCCAGGGGGCCTTCTCCTCCAGGTAGGAGTTGCCGGCCGACCACAGGGCGCGCAGCGCGGCGGCGGCCTTGCGGAACTGCAGGGCCTCCATCTGCTGCTCGTACTCGGCGAGCAGCCGGGCGATCTCCTCGCCGAGCCGCGCCTCCGCCTCGCCGGGCTCGCCGCCGGCCGGGACCTCCTCGCCGAACCGCTTCTTGCTGAAGGACAGCACGCGGTTGACGAAGTTGCCGAGGGTGTCGGCCAGGTCCTTGTTCACCGTGGCGGTGAAGTGCTCCCAGGTGAACGACGAGTCGTCCGACTCCGGGGCGTTGGCGATCAGGAAGTAGCGCCAGTAGTCGGCGGGCAGGATGTCCAGGGCCTGGTCGGTGAAGACACCGCGCTTCTGCGAGGTGGAGAACTTGCCGCCGTAGTAGGTCAGCCAGTTGAACGCCTTGACGTAGTCGACCTTCTTCCACGGCTCGCGCACGCCCAGCTCGGTGGCCGGGAACATCACCGTGTGGAAGGGGACGTTGTCCTTGGCCATGAACTCGGTGTAGCGGACGGTGTCGTCGGCGTCGTACCACCACGCCTTCCAGTCCCGGTTCTCCGGGTCCTGGTCCGCCCACTCCTTCGTCGCGCCGATGTACTCGATCGGGGCGTCGAACCAGACGTAGAAGACCTTGCCCTCGGCGGCCAGCTCCGGCCAGGTGTCCGCCGGGACCGGGACGCCCCAGTCCAGGTCGCGGGTGATCGCGCGGTCGTGCAGGCCCTCGGTCAGCCACTTGTGGGCGATCGAGGAGGCGAGCTGCGGCCAGTCCTTGTCGTGCCGGGAGACCCACTCGCGGACCTCGTTCTCCAGCTTGGACTGGAGCAGGAAGAGGTGCTTGGTCTCGCGGACCTCCAGCTCGGTGGAGCCGGAGATCGCCGAGCGCGGGTCGATCAGGTCGGTCGGGTCCAGCACGCGGGTGCAGTTCTCGCACTGGTCGCCGCGGGCCTTGTCGTAGCCGCAGTGCGGGCAGGTGCCCTCGACGTAGCGGTCCGGCAGGAAACGGCCGTCGGCCGGGCTGTACACCTGGCGGATCGCCCGCTCCTCGATGAAGCCGTTCTCGTTCAGCTTGCGGGCGAAGTGCTGGGTGATCTCGACGTTCTCCGGGCTGGAGCTGCGGCCGAAGTAGTCGAAGGCGAGCGCGAAGCCGTCGTAGACCGCCTTCTGCGCGTCGTGCGCGCGGGCGCAGAACTCGGCCACGGGCAGGCCCTGCTCCTTGGCGGCCAGCTCGGCGGGGGTGCCGTGCTCGTCCGTCGCGCAGATGTAGAGGACGTCGTGGCCGCGCTGGCGCAGATAGCGGGAGTAGACGTCCGCCGGGAGCATGGACCCCACCATGTTGCCCAGGTGCTTGATCCCGTTGATGTACGGAAGGGCGCTGGTGATGAGGTGTCGAGCCATCGTGGCTGCTCCCAGGTCGCTGCTTTTCTGCGGTTTCGAACCTTCAAATCGTAGCCGACACGGGTGGGCCGCCCGCTTCCCGTTTCGCTGGGTGGGAAGGGGCGGCCGGGTCGCTACGGTGCGTTACGGGCGCCAGTCGGCGAGGACGCCCTCGTACAGCTCGGTGTCCGTCAGCTCGCGGGGGGTGGGGCCCGCGTGGAAGAAGGACGCGTTGGGAGTCTTCAGCCGGCGGAGGTAGTCGAAGGCCTTGTTGTCGTGGTCGCCGAAGGCGACGAAGGAGAAGAAGACGCCCGGGTGGGTCCGCGCGGCCTCGGTGAGGGCCTGGGTGGCGGGGGTCTTGGCGTCGGGGGCGCCGTCGGTCTGGAAGACGACGAGGGCGGGGACCGGGTCGCTGTCGACGTCGACGTGCGTGTCGTAGTGGTCGAGTACGGCGGCCACGGCGGCGTGGTAGCTGGTGCGGCCCATGCGGCCGAGGCCGGCGTGCGCGTCGTCGATCTTCGTGTCGTGGCCGGGGGCGAGGGTGAGGTCGGTGGTGCCGTCGACCTCGGTGGAGAAGAAGACGACGTGGACCGCGGGGTCGGGGCCGGGGTCGAGGTGGGCGGCGAGGGCGAGGGTCTGATCGGCGAGGGACTGGGCGGAGCCGTCCTTGTAGTACGGGCGCATGCTCGCGGAGCGGTCCAGCACGAGGTAGAGCTTCGCTCGGGTGCCGGTGAGGTTCTTCTTGCGGAGCGTGGTGGTGGCGGCCTTGTAGGCGGAGGTGAGCGCGGGGGTGCGGGACTTGACCCTGGCGAGGGGGGTGGCGGGCCTGGGCTTGGGAGCCGCCTCGGCTTCGCCTTCGGCGGTCGTGCGGGGTTCGTTGTCGGGCGCGGGGCGCTCCTGCGGGTCGGCGTGCGTCGCCGCCTCGGCTTCGCCTTCGGCGGTCGTGTTCCCACCCGCACCACCCGTGCGGCTTTCGTGGTCGGGTGCGGGTGGCCCCGGCGGGGTGTCCTCGCCATCGGCGGCCGGCGGGTCCGTCTCCGCCGACGGTTCGGGATTCGGGTCCGCCGGGGATGACGCCTCCGCCTGCGGCGCGGGTTCGGCTTCTGTCTCCGGCTCCGGTTCAGGCTCGGTTACCGCTTCGGGCACCGGCTCGGGTTCGGCTGCTGCCGCTACGGGCTCTGGCTCGGCTGCCGTCTTCGGCTCGGGCTCGGGTGCGGTGGCTGCTTCTGACACGGGCTCCGGGGCAGCTGTCGGCTCCGGCTCCGGGTCGGCGGCTGGTGCTGTCTTCAGCTCCGGCTCGGGCTCGGCTGCTGCTCCCGGCTCCGGCTCCGGCTCCGGTTCGGCGGCGGCTGCCGTCTCCGTCGCTGCTTCAGGCTCGCGGCCTGCCTCCGGCACAGCTTCCGGCTCCGGTTCGGTCGAGGCTGTTGTCTCCGGTGCCTCCTCCGGCTTCGGGACCGTCTCGGCCTCTGCCTTCGGCTCCGGCTCCGGTTCAGGTTCGGCCGCTGCTTCCGCGATGGGCTGCGGCTCGGCTGCCGTCTTCGGTTCCGGCTCGGCCGCCGCCCTCGGCTCGTTCGTCTCCGGCTCCGCCGTCGGCTTCGGCTTCGCCGCTTCCGGGTCCGTCGTGGAGGGCTCGTCGGTCCGCTGATCCGCCGGAGGCGCCTGGTGGGGGACCTGGACCTTGTCGAAGGCCGCTGCCACCAGGTCGTGCTCCTCGGCGGGGGACCGGCGGGGCTCCGGGACCGGGGGCTGCTCGTGGGAGTCGGAGGTCTCGGGGGTCTCGGGGGTCTCCAGGGCACCCTCCGGCTCGGTGGCTCGTGGCTTGCGTGAGCGGCCGAACGCGTTCCGCAGGAGAGTGAGAATGCCCATGTGCGCAACCCTTCGCGTGAGTTGTAGCCCGTCGATCGCTGGCCAGGACGGACACGTAAGGTTAGCGGCCCACCGGTGCCGGACCGGTCAACGCGGCGACGTGATCGAGCGGGCCGCCGCCACCTCCTGGCGCAACGGCTCCAGCACACTCTCCGCCGGCCCGGTGAGATCGGTGCGCACGGCGGTCGGGGTCCGCGCCCGCCGTACGTCGTCGGCCAGCTCCCGCAGGCGCAGGGTCACCTGCGCGATCTCCGCCGGCGTCGGGGGCGCCGCGCCGTGCTTGACGCGGACCCGGGCCGCCGTCGTGGCGTCGACGATGCGCTCCACCGCCACCACCAGCGGCCACCACGCGGCGGCCCGCCGGCCGGTCGGTGGCGGCTCGGTCAGGGCCCGCTGGAACTCCGTGCGGACGACGGACAGGTCGCGGTAGAGGCGGCGGCGCATCCGGGCCCGCGCGGCCGGGTCGACGCCGGGGCCGAACGCCCGCTCGACGTAGACCGCCGTGTCGGCCACCGCGTCGGCCAGCCGGTCGCCCACCCGGGTGTGCCAGCTCTCCGGCCAGCACAGGTAGCCGGCCGTCAGGGCGATCGCGCAGCCCAGCAGCGAGTCGTTCAGCCGGGGCAGCAGCAGTGCCGTGCCCTGGCGGTTGAGGACGTCGGACAGCAGGAGGATCACCGGGGTGATGGCCGCGGTCTGGTAGCCGTAGCCCCGCGGGGTCAGGGCGGGGATCAGGGGCGCGAGGAGGAACAGGACCGGCACGTCCCACCAGCCGAGGGGGACCTCGGCGAGGACCACCGCCGCCACCACCAGGCCGGCCACCGTGCCCACGGCGCGCATGAGGGCGCGGGAGAACACCGAGCCGAAGTCCGGCTTGAGGACGAAGGTGACGGTCAGCGCGACCCAGTAGGAGCGGGGGACCGGGACCAGGGAGACCAGCGCCTGGGCGAGCCCGATGCAGAGCGCCAGCCGGACGCCGTAGCGCCAGGAGTTGGCGGACAGCATGACGTTGCGCGCGGCCCGGGCCGTGCGGACGCCGAGCGTGGCCGGGCGGCCCAGGCGGTCGTCGATGCCCCGGGGGTCCACGTCCGGCGCGGCGACGACCTCGGCGGTGTGGCGCAGGGCGTGGTCCACCGCCCGGGCCGTCTCCGTGGCGGGCACCGGGAGGTCCGGGAGCGTCGTGGGAGCCGTGCCCGCCGCCACGTCGCGGGCCAGGGCACGGACCGCTTCGGGGATCCGCGGGGGCAGCGGGCGGGCCGCCAGATGGGCGGCGGGGGCCGCCTCGATCACCGGGGTGATCGCGTTCAGCTGGGCCAGCAGCCGGGTCAGGTCCGGGCTGCGGCCGTGGTGGCGGGCGCGCCGGGCGAGGATCAGGTCGTAGGACTCGTTCAGGGACTGGGTGACCGTGCGGCGGGCCTCCTCGTACGCCTCGGCGCGGTCGGTGCCGGCGGTGGCGAGCAGATCGGCGACCGCGCGGTAGGTGGCGGCGACCGCGGTCCGCTCGGGGACCCCCGCGCGCAGCGGCCAGGCCAGCAGGGCGAGGAGCAGGACCAGCAGGCCGCCGCCGGTCATCAGGGCCGGGGCCAGCCACCAGGGGGAGGGCATCGGCAGGCCCGCGCCGACCACGCAGTTCAGGAGCAGCAGCAGGCCGGAGACCGAGGCCACCGCGCCGATCGTGGAGATCATGCCGGAGACCAGCGCGACGCCGGTGACGGCGGCGACCGCGTACCAGCCGTGCCCGTACACCAGGGTGCCCAGGGTCACCCCGACCGCGCCGAAGAGCTGGGGGACGGCGATGTTGAGGATGCGCATCCGGTAGGCGTCGGCGGTGTCGCCGATGACCCCGGACAGGGCGCCCATGGAGGCGAGAGCGCCGTACGCGGGGCGGTCCGCGGCGAGGCCGACCGCCAGCGGGAGGGCCATGGCGACGGCGGCCCGGGCCACGGCGGCCCAGTTGACCGGTGCCTGCTGGGGTCTGAGGTTCCGCACCAGCCAGTCGGGAGGGGTCAGGCCGATGGGGAACTCTCGGGGCATGGGCCCATTATGGGGGAGTGGTGGTTTTTGGGGCGTTTCCCGGCGGGCGGGGAGCGGGCCCGCGGGCCGTCGCACCAGGGCCGGGGCGGGGCTACGCGTCCTCGTCCAGGCGGGTCAGGAACGCGGCGAGGTGCCGGTTGAACTCCTCGGGGCGCTCCAGGTTGGGCAGATGGGCGGCGCCCTCGATGACGTGCAGGACCGAGTCGGGCAGGGCCGCGTGCATCTCCTCGGCGTCGGCGACGGGCGTATAGGTGTCGTCGGCGCCGACCAGGACCAGAGCGGGCACGGTGACCCTCGTCAGCAGGGCCCGGTAGTCGGGGCGTTCGGCCCGGCCGCGCAGGGCCGCCGCGGCGCCCTCGGGCGGGGTGGCCGTCATCATGCGGTGCACGTGCGCCTTGACCCCGGCGTCGGCGTAGGGGGCGACCATCTTCTCCAGCACCTCGTCGGCGTAGCCCCGCATGCCCTCGGCCAGCAGCCGGTCCGCCATGGCGTTGCGGCCCCGTTTCCCCTCGGGGGTCTCGGCGGCGGGGAAGGTGTCGGCGAGGACCAGGCCGCGGATCCGGTCGCCGAAGCGGTCGTGGCACTCCATGACGATCTGGCCGCCCATGGACAGACCGGCCAGGACGAAGGAGTCCACGGCCAGGTGGTCCAGCAGCTCGGCGATGTCCTCGGCGTGGCGGGAGAGCGGGACCGTGCCGGGGGTCACGGGGGAGGCGCCGTAGCCGCGCAGGTCGGGGGCGATCACCCGGCGGCCGGCGGAGAACTCCGCGAGCTGCGGGTCCCACATCGTGTGGTCGAAGGGGTGGCCGTGGACGAGGACGAGGGGAACCCCGGCAGAGGTTTCGGGGCCTTTGTCGGTGTAAGCGAGGAAGGGCGGCATGGGCACGACCCTAGGTGTGGCGCTTCGCTCGGCGCAATAAGATCTTTGCCCTCGGTGCAATCCAACGCACCGGAGAACAGGGGGACTTGTGGACGACTACCGGCGCATCGCCGACCGGATCGCGGCCGACATCACCGGCGGACGGCTCCGCCCCGGCCAACGGCTGCCACCGCAGCGGGCGTTCGCCCGGCGGCGGGGCATCGCGCCGTCCACGGCGGGGCGGGTGTACGCCGAACTCGTGCGCCGGGGGCTGGTGGTGGGCGAGGTCGGGCGCGGTACGTTCGTCCGGGCCACCGCGCCGGACGGGCAGCCGGGGCTCGCCCTCACCGAGGCGGCCGGTGCCCCGCTGGTGAACCTGGAGCTGAACTACCCGTCCGCGCCCGGCCAGGCCGAGCTGCTGGCCCCGGCCCTCACCACCCTGCTGCGGCCGGACGCCCTCGGTCAGGCGCTGCGCCCGGCCGCCGCCGCGGGCACCCCGGCGGCCCGGGAGGCGGTCGCCGCGCTGCTGGCCCAGGGCGGGCTGCGGGCCGGGCCGGAACGGATCGTGTTCACCGGCAACGCCCGCCAGGCGATCGCCGCCGCGCTCGCCTCGCTGGTCCGGCCCGGCGGCCGGGTCGGGGTGGAGCCGCTGACGTATCCGCTGGTCAAGGAGATCGCGGCGCGCCTCGGCCTGGTCCTCGTGCCGCTCGCCACGGACGCCGAGGGGCCCGTGCCCGAGTCGGTGGCGGACGCCCACCGCGCGGCGCCGCTGTCCGCCCTCTACCTCCAGACCGCCCTGCACAACCCGACCTCGCTGACCACGAGCGCCGGGCGGCTGCGCCAGCTCGCCGACTGTGTCCACAGGCTGGGGATACCGGTGGTCGAGGACCGGATCTGGGCCTTCCTCCAGCCGGGCGGCACGCCCCCGCTCGCCGCGCTCGTGCCCCACCTGGTGCACCTGGTGGACAGCCTGTCCAAGCGGATCGCGCCCGGCCTCACCGCCGGTTTCGTCGTCGCGCCCCGGGACCGCGCCGAGGCGGTGGCGCGGGCCGTCCGGTCCGGCGGCTGGAGCGCGGGCGGCTTCGCGCTGGAGGCGGTGGTGCGCTGGCTCGGCGACGGCACGGTGGACCGGCTGGTGGCCGCCAAGCGGCAGGACGCGCGGCGCCGCCAGCGGCTGCTCGCCGAGAAGCTGGCCGGGTTCGCCGTACGCTCCGACCCGGCCGCCTACTTCGCCTGGTGGGAGCTGCCGCCGCCGTGGCGGGCGGACACCTTCACGGCCGCCGCGCTGGACCACGGGATCGCCGTCACCCCCGGCACGGCCTTCGCCGTCGGCACCGGCCGCGCCCCGGACGCGATCAGGCTCGGCCTCGGCTCGGCGCCGGAACGGGAACTGGCGCGGGCGCTGGTGACCCTTGCCGGGGTGGCGCGGGAGGGGGCGGACGGGGGCGGTGGGTGAGCCGGGGACGCTGCCGGTACCGGTCAGGCCCGGGCTCGGGTCGGTGCCGGGGCGGGGGCCGGGGCCGGTGCGGGTGCCGGTGCCGGTCGGCGGTGTCGTGCGGGGCGGGGCAGCCGTGGCCGGCGGGCGAGCCGGACGGTGAGGGCGACGGCGAGGCCGAGGCCGAGCAGCAGCCAGGCGGCCGTGCGCAGGGAGCCGGTCAGGGCGTCGTAGACCGCGCCCGCCGCGCCGTGCGACACACCGGCCGGCAGGTCGGCCAGGGTCAGGGCGCGGCCGACGCGGAGGGCGAGCATCAGCAGCGCGCCGCCCAGGGCCGTGCCCAGGGCGGTGGCGGCCACCGCCCGGCGGCGGCGGACGGCGAGCGCGATCCCGCCGACGGCGAACGCCACGGACGCGGCCGGCAGCCAGGTACCGGCGACTTCGAGCACGTGGAACCCCTTCCGGAACGCGGCCAGCCGGTGCGCCGGGAGCACGGCGACCGCGGTGTGCTCCACCGGGATGCGCGCGGCGAGCGGCACGTGGTCGCGGGCGAGCTGACGTTTGACCTGGGCGGTGACGGGGGCCAGGTCGACGGTGACGGCACCCTCGTCCCCGGCCCGCAGGGCGCGCAGCACGGCGTCGTGGGTGACCCGGTTGCCGGTGTCCCAGGCCAGCCGGAACGCCCGGGTCTGGGTGAAGGAGCGCACCGCGTCGCGCACGAACGGGCGCACCGTGCCGGGCGCCGGGCGGACGTCCAGGTGCTGGTCCACCGCGCGCAGGAGGCCGTCGCCGACGGTGTCCGCGACGGCCTCCCGCACGGCCGGGTCGGCGGCGAGCGGCGCCATGGCGGTGACGTACCGGCCCGTGTCGGCCAGCCCGTACGCCGCCCAGGCCGCCAGCGCGCCGAACGGGGCGAGGAGGCAGGCCAGGGCGATCAGTACGGCCGACAGGGCGCTCCTGAGGCGTCGTGAGGGCACATGTCCAGGCAAGGGCCCCGGGCACCGGGGCGCGAGCGGGAGCACTGCGTTCGGGCGACGGGAGGACCCGACTGGCGCACTCGCGGACCCGTCTGGCGCACTCGCGGACCTGTCTGGCGCGCTCGCGGACCCGCTTGGCGCGCTCGCGGACCGCCTGGCGGCATGCCGGACTCGCGGGACGGCGCGGAAGGTCCCGCCCTCCGGTGAAGGGGCCACCTGAACGGGTGAACCACGCCACGCCACGCCCGCGCACGCCCGCGCACGCCGGGCGTACGGCGCCCGGCGGCCGCGTGCGCTCAGCGGAGGAGTGCCGCTCAGCGGATCCGGCGTCCGAAGGCGTCCTCCCGCGTGTAGTAGCGGTAGAAGAACGCCATGAAGGTGGCCGCCGCGATCAGCAGCGAGATCAGGATCGTCCGGAGCACCGGCCTGCCGCTCTGGGCGTACAGGAAACCGAACGCGCAGCCGACGAACGCCGTCCACAGCAGCGCGTGCGCCTCCCGGATCATCCGGGGCCCCAGCGCCAGCAGCGCCATGCACAGCACCGCGAACACCAGCGCGCTGACGAAGCCGAGCAGCAGGTTCCAGCCGGTGATCGGGCCGCCGGAGCGGTTGTTGGCCGCCACCCAGTAGCCGTAGAGCAGGCCCAGCCCGACCGGCACGACGAGCCGGGCCAGCTTGTGGGTGCGGGCGTCGAAGACGTCGGGCGGGCGGGCGCGCACGTCGCTCGCCCGGCCCTCCACCTCGGGCGTACGGCCGGGCCGGGACATGCCGCCGGGCGCGGGTGTGGCGTGAGCCATGAGGGCACTCCTCTCTCCTCGCCCCCGATCTGCCTCCGCTACCAGGGCACACCGGGGCGCGGGGCCCGGCAACTCGGCCGGGAGGGCGCCGGGTTCCCGGATGCGTCCGGTTCTCCCCCGTGCTTCGCTGAGGACATGGAGGGCTGCCGGCCGTGACGTGGATGGAGTACGGGCGGCGACCGCTGCTGCGGGTGGGCGGGCGGAGCGTCGCCTGGCTGGTCCCGCTGCTGCTCCTCGCCGGCGTCGTCCTGGCGGACTTCAGTACCGGCGAGAGACTGCGGATGATCTCCTGGATCGTCCTGGTCCCGGGCATCTCCTCGGCGATCTGCGGGGCCCGGACGACGGCCGGGTACGGACTGCTGGCGGTGGCCTCGTACGTCTTGGTGGACACCGCCTGGCCCGAGCAGTACCAGGCCGGGCTCGGCGACTTCATCCTGGTTGCCGTCGGCGGCGCCCTGGCCACCCTCGCCGCCGCCGTGCGGGTGCGCCGGGAACGGCAGGTCGTGCACATCCGGGACATCGCCGACACCACCCGGCGCACCGTGCTGCGCCCGCTGCCGCCCGACTGGGCCGGGCTGGAACAGGCGGGGGTGTACCTGGCCGCCGACGTCGAGGCCCGGGTCGGCGGCGACTTCTACGACATCCAGCCCAGCCCGCACGGCACCCGCGTCCTCGTCGGCGACGTGCAGGGCAAGGGACTCGGCGCGGTGGAGGCCGCCGCCGCGCTGCTCGGCACGTTCCGCGAGGCCGGGTACCACGAGAAGGAGCTCGCGACCGTCGCCGAGCGGCTGGAGATCCGGATGCTGCGGCACCGCTCCCACACCGTCGCGCTCGGCGGGGCCGACGGCGACCGGTTCGCCACGGCCGTCCTGATCGCCTTCCCCGGCGACGCGCCGCAGACCCTGGAGATGGTCAACTTCGGCCACGAACCACCACTGGCCGTCGGCCCGCGCGGGGTCCGCGAGCTGCCCAGCGGCGAGGGCGTGCCACTGGGCTGCGCCGACCTCACGGGCGGCCGGCTGCCGCCGGTGCGCCGGGTGCCGCTGGCGACGGACGAGACGCTGCTGCTGGTCACCGACGGGGTGACCGAGGCGCGCGACGGGCCCGGCGACTTCTACGACCTGGCCCGCGAGGTCGCCCGCGCGGTCCGCGCCGACCCGCGCCGGGCCGCCCCGCACCGGCTGGTCCGCCGGGTCCGCGACGGCGTGCTCCGGCACAGCGGGGGGCGGCTGGAGGACGACACCACGATCTTCGCGGTGCGCCGGCTGCCCGGCGGCGGGGGCCCGCCGGGCGAAGACCTCGAACAGGGACGTTTGCGGTACTGAGGCCCCGGCGCGCGGTGCCAGCGGTTACGGTGCTGGCTGGAGAGCGGATCTACGGAGCCCTCGGGACCGACGGGGTCCACGGGTGACAGGGGGGAGGCATGATGCCTGGAACCGTGCTGCTGCTCGCGGCCTCGCCGGTGGGCCGGGGGCGCCTGGTGGACGCGGCCGGTGTCCTGCCGGTGCTGGCGGCCGTAGCCCCCGCCGTGCTGTCCGGCGCCGACACCGCGAACGTCGTGGAACTCGCCGACCCGCTGGAGCCACAGGCCGTCCTGACCCGGCTGCGGGCCGCGGCGGCGGCGCCCGGACCGCTCACCGTGTACGTCACCGGGCAACTGCACCTCGACCGGCGCCAGCACCTGCCCCACCTGGCCCTGGCCCGCACCACGGCGGCCACCGTCCGCTACACCGCGCTGCCCTGGCACTGGATCCGCGAGGAACTGCGGCTGCGCTCGGCCGCGGACACCGCGCTCGTGGTCGATCTGCACGCCGACGCCGAGACCTGGAAGCACATCACCGAGCGCGGCCTCGACTGCGGCCCGTGCACCGCCGTGTACGGGCGTGTCGCCCCGCCCGCCCGGCGGGGCCTGGCCGAGCCGGCGTACATGAAGACGGTCGCCACCCTGCTGCGCAGCGGCCACCGCCCCCCGCTGGGCACCCTGCACGAGCAGGCCCTGAGCCGGATCCCGGAGGAGACCCGGGGCAACCTGCTGCTGGCACACCCGGGCGGCGGGGCGCCGGGACCGGCGGCACCGCCGACCCCGGCCGTACTCGCCGTACCGCCCGGCACGGGGCCGGCCGGCGGGGTGCCGGGATCGCAGGTGCCGGGTTTTCCAGCGCCGGGACCGCCGGAGCCGGGGCTGTCGGGGCCGGGGCTTTCGGGGTCGGTGCTGTCGGGGTCGGGGCTGCCGACGCCGTGGGGTCCGGCCGCGGACCGGCCCGACGACGGGCTCGGCGGTCCGTCCGGGGACCGGCTCGGGCAGCGGTCCGGCGGTCCGTCCGGGGACCAGCCCGGCGCTCCGTCCGGGGACCGGCTAGGGGGCCGGTCGGGAGGTCCGTCCGGAGACCGACTCGGGGACCGGTCCGGCGGTCCGTCCGGGGGCCAGCCCAGCGCTTCATCCGGAGATCGACTCGGGGACCGCTCCGGCGGTCCGTCCGGGGACCGACTCGACGGCCGCCCCGGTGATCCACTCCCCGTCCCGCCCGGCGAGCCGGCCGACCGGCCGCCCGTCGGTTCCGATCCGCATGCCGCCATCAGTGCCGCCGTTCAGGGGGGCCTGCACGGCGAGGCGGACGGGCTGGCCGCGCGGTACGAGGAGACCGCCGTGCGGGCGTACGGTGCCGGGTCCGAGGAGGCGTTGCACTGGCGGGAGGTACGGGCCGACCTGGCGATGTTCGCCGGGGACCCGGCGCGCAGCTGCCGGGCCTGGCTCGCGGTGGCCGAGGCGCGGCTGGCCGCCGGGCAGGCGGCGGACGCGCCCGCCGTGGAGGCGGCCGTGGACCGCGCCCACCACCAGTGGGGCCGCATCGAGGACCCGGCGCACCTCCGCGAACTCGGATCCACCCTCGCGGAGTTGCGCCTCAGGGTGCCCGGACGCAGGCGCGGCGCGCTGGAGGACATCCAGCGGCAGCTGGGCCGGCTCCAGGCCGCGCCGTAGGCAGGAGGCCCACGCTCGGGCCGTCCGGAAGAAGACGACCGGCATGCGCTGTCCGCACGCGACCGGCCGGTGCGACCGGTCGCACCGGGCACCAGGCCGGCGCGGTTCGTCACCCGCGCGTTGATACGAACCGGCCCCGCGTCCGTACCGCTTGGGTGTCCGGGCCCGCGTACCGCCGTGCGTCCGGGCCGACGACGGACGATCCCCGGCAGGAGGCACGGTGCGCTTTTCGCGGAACGCGACCGGAACGCTGTTCGTGGGCGGTGCGATGGCCCTGACCCTCGCCGCGCTCGCCTACCCGGGCATGCTCGGCCTGAGCACGGCCTCCGGCGCGCAGGACCGAGTCATCGCGAGCACCCCGTGGGGGCCGCTGACCGAGCAGGACCGGGACTTCGTGGTGAAGGTGCGGGCGGCGGGACTGTGGGAGTACCCCGTCGGCCGGATCGGACTGCGCAAGGGCGGCTCCGAGGCGGTGATCACGGCGAGCCGGCACCTGGTCGACGGACACGCGGCGCTCGACACCACCTGCCGGAAGATCGCCCCGATGCTGGGCATCACGCTGCCCGACGAGGCGAGCCCCCAGCAGCGGGGCTTCGTGCGGCAGCTGGACGGGGAGAGCGGTGCGCGGTTCGACACCGACTTCGCCAACATCCTGCGGATGACGCACGGCTCCATCTTCAACACGGTGGCGAAGATCCGGTCCACCACGAAGAACTCGCTGGTGCGGGCCCTGGCCGACCAGGCCAACGACACCGTGCTGGACCACATCTCCATGATGGAGAAGACGGGCCTGGTGGACTTCGACCGGACCCTGTACCAGCAGACCACCCCGCCCAAGCTGCCCGACTCCGACCTGACCCCGCCGCCCCCGGCCGCCGGCCGGCCGGAGGTGGTCCTCACCCCGCCGCCGTCGGCCACCTCCACACCGGTGGACATCGACGCCCTCGCGCGCGGCGGCACCGGGGCGGGGCCGAGCCCGACCCCGCCGGCCGGTTAGCCGCGGCGCGGCCGGAAGGGCCTACGCCAGCCACACGGTGGTGTCCGGCGGCAGCACCCCGCCGCCGGGCAGCGGTGTGCTGCTCAGCAGGACCTCGCCGGGCGGCAGCGGCACCGGCTCGGTGCCCAGGTTGGTGACGCTGCGCCAGGTCTCGGTGCGGGTGAAGTCCAGCACGCCGTCCGGCGCGTCCGGGGTCCACGTCAGCGTCTCGCCGTCCAGCAGCTTGCGGCGCAGCCGCAGGGCCGTGCGGTACAGCTCCAGCGTGGAGCCCTCCACACCGGCCTGCGCCTGGACCGCGTACCCGGCGAAGGACGCGGGCTGCGGCAGCCAGCCGGCCCCGGGCCCGAAGCCGTAGGACGGCCCGGCCGTCGTCCACGGCAGCGGCACCCGGCAGCCGTCACGGCCCTTGCGGGTGTGGCCGGTCTGCTCCCAGATCGGGTCCTGGAGCACCTCCGTGGGCAGGTCCGCGACCTCGGGCAGGCCGAGTTCCTCGCCCTGGTACAGATACGCCGAGCCGGGCAGCGCCAGCATCAGCAGGGTCGCCGCCCGGGCCCGGCGCAGCCCGGCCGCCGGGTCGACGGCGGGCGCCGCGCCGTGCGCGAGCAGCCAGGCCTCCGGGTCGGTGCCGGGCGGCAGCATGAGCCGGGAGGCGTGCCGTACGACGTCGTGGTTGGACAGCACCCAGGTCGCGGAGGCACCGGCCGAGCGGGCTGTGGCCAGCTCGCCGGCGATGATCTCGCGCAGCTCCCCCGCGTCCCAGCGCGCCTGGAGGTACTCGAAGTTGAAGGCCTGGCCGAGTTCGTCCGGGCGGGCGTACAGCGCCCGGCGGCCGCCCGGGACCCATGCCTCGGCGACGGCCATGCGGGGCGGGCGGTAGGCGTCGAAGATCTTGCGCCAGTCGCGGTAGATCTCGTGCACCTCGTCCCGGTCCCAGTACGGGTGACTGCCCGGCGACAGGTGCCGCAGCGCCGCCTCGCCGGCCGTGCCGAGGGCGCCGAGGTCCCGCAGCGGCTCGGTGAGGTCCTTGGCCAGGCCGTGGGCGACGTCCACGCGGAAGCCGTCCACGCCCCGGTCCGACCAGAACCGCAGGGTGGCGCGGAAGTCGGCGCGGACCTCCTCGTTGTCCCAGTTCAGGTCGGGCTGCTCGGGGGCGAACAGGTGCAGGTACCACTCCCCGTCGGCCACCCGCTGCCAGGCGCTGCCGCCGAACACCGACTGCCAGTCGGTGGGCGGCAGTTCCCCGTGCGCGCCGCGCCCCGGCCGGAAGACGTACCGCTCGCGGGCGGCCGATCCGGGCCCGGCGCGCAGCGCCTCCCGGAACCAGCGGTGCAGATGGGAGGTGTGGTTGGGGACGATGTCCACGACGACCTTCAGGCCCAGCCGGTGCGCCTCGCCCACCAGGGCGTCGAAGTCGTCCAGCGTGCCCAGGCGTTCGTCGACACCGCGCGGGTCGATGACGTCGTAGCCGCCGTCGGCGAGTTCGGAGGGGTAGAAGGGGCTCAGCCACAGGGCGTCGACGCCCAGCGTGGCGAGGTGCGAAAGCCGCTGGGTCAGGCCCCTCAGGTCACCGAGACCGTCACCGTCGGCGTCGGCGAAACTGCGGGGATAGACCTGGTAGATGACGGCCTGGCGCCACCAGTCGGGGTTCCTGGACGAGAGGTCCGGCGGACGGTCTGCCATACGGGCTCCCATGGGACGGACAGCGGTACGGGATCTGTATCTGTCCACATTGCCCGAAAGGGAACCTTTTCCGGGACGATCAGGCGGCGCAGTGCTCCAACAGGCCCCTTACGTCCTCGTCCACCACCCGATAGCGCACCACGCGCCCCTCTTTCTCCCCTGCCACGACCCCCGCCGCGCGCAGCAGCCGCAGGGCCTGGGAGACGGCCGGGTCGTTCATGCCCGTGGCGATCGCCAGGTCCGAGACGGCCAGCGGCCCGGTCCGGTGCAGCGCGAGCAGCAGCGCGAGCCGGTTGGCGTCGGCCAGCAGCGAGAAACGGTCGGCCCAGGTGCGCAGACGCCCCGCGTCACCGATCGCGGCGATCGCCTCGCACACCCGGTGCCCGTCGATGGTCCGACGCCCGGCCCGGTCGGCAGGAACGAGATGCATGCTCCCATCCTGGCAGGTGGCGATGTGATCTTGCATACCTGCCCGACTGCGCAGCTATGCAGGCGACCGCGTGCCCCTCTACGGTGGGCGGGCCGTGGTGTTCGGGAAGCCGGTGTGAGACCGGAGCGGCCCTCGCCACTGTGATCGGGGAGTTCCCGTTCCGTCCGGCACCCGCCGGGCCACTGGTCGAAAGGCCGGGAAGGCAGGAACGGCGGACGCGTGACCCGTAAGCCAGGAGACCGGCCACGGCAGCTCAGAAAGATCCACGAGGTGCTGGAGCTGACCATATGAACCTGCCCGGGACGTCTCTGTCCGAGTCCGCGCACCCCTCGTTCCGCTGGCGACGCGAGGACACCGTCAAGACGGCGGGGCTGCTGGTGGTGATCCTCGCCCTGCATGTCGTCGCCTTCGGGATCCTGTATGTGCTGGTGGCCCCGCGCCATTTCGAGGTGGGCTCCCAGGTGTTCGGCGTGGGGCTGGGGATCACCGCCTACACCCTCGGCGTGCGCCACGCCTTCGACGCCGACCACATCGCGGCGATCGACAACACCACCCGCAAGCTGATGGCCGACGGAAAGCGCCCGGTGTCGGTGGGGTTCTGGTTCGCGCTCGGGCACTCCAGCGTGGTCGTGCTGCTGGCGCTGCTGATCGCGGGCGGCACCTCGCTGGCCGGGAAGGTGATGAACGAGGGCTCCGCCACCCACCAGGTGCTCGGGGTGCTCGGTACGACGATCTCCGGGTCCTTCCTCTACCTCATCGCCGCCCTGAACCTGGTCGCGCTGGCGGGCATCCTGAAGGTGTTCCGGGCGATGCGCGCGGGCGGGTACGACGAGACGGAGCTGGAACGGCACCTGGACTCGCGGGGGTTCATGAACCGGCTGCTGGGGCGGCTGACGAAGTCCGTGTCCCGGCCGGGGCAGATGTACCCGCTGGGCTTCCTGTTCGGCCTCGGCTTCGACACGGCCACCGAGGTCAGCCTGATGGTGATGGCCGGCTCGGGCGCGGCGGCCGGCCTGCCCTGGTACGCGATCCTGTGCCTGCCGCTGCTGTTCGCCGCCGGGATGAGCCTGTTCGACACCCTCGACGGCACGTTCATGAACTTCGCCTACCAGTGGGCCTTCGCCAACCCCGTCCGCAAGGTCTTCTACAACCTCGCCATCACCGGGCTGTCCATCGCCGTGGCCTTCTTCATCGGCACCATCGAACTGGTCGGGGTGCTGCACGAGAAGGCCGGCCTCAGCGACCCGGTGACCGGCTGGGTGGCCGGTCTGAACCTGGACAGCGTCGGCTATCTCATCGTCGGCCTGTTCGTGGTGGTGTGGGCGGCGGCGCTGGCGTACTGGCGGCTGGCACGGGTGGAGGAGCGCTGGTCGGTGCGGGCGGCGCCGTCCGACTGAGCCGGCGGGCGAGCGCGGCGCAGACCACCAGCTGGAGGGTGTGGTAGAGCATCAGCGGCAGGACGGTCATGGCGACCTCGTCCGCGGGAAACAGCACGGAGGCCATCGGCAGCCCGCTGGCCAGGCTCTTGGTCGCCCCGCAGAAGACCGCCGTCACCCGGTCCTCGCGGGGCAGCCGCAGCGCCCGCGCGGAGCGGTCGGCCAGCAGCAGGGCGGCGGCGAGCAGCACCGCCACCAGAACCCCGAGCAGGACCAGGCGGCCGGGGGACACCCGCTGCCAGATGCCGGTGGTCATGCCCCGGCTGAACGCCGCGTAGACGACGAGCAGGATGGAGCCCCGGTCGCAGAGCCCGATCACCTTGCGGTGCCGGCCGAGCCAGCCGGAGATCCACCGCCGCACCGCCTGCCCGGCGGCGAACGGCAGCAGCAACTGCACGGCGATGTCCACGAGTTGGCCCGCGCCGATCGGGATGCCGCCGCCCTCGCCGCCGCCGATCAGCGCGACGGCCAGGACCGGGGTGAGGACCACGCCCAGCACGGTGGAGAAGGACGCGGAACACAGGGCCGCTGCCACGTTGCCGCGGGCCAGGGAGGTGAGGGCGATGGAGGACTGCACGGTGGACGGCAGCACCGCCAGGAACAGCACCCCGGCGGTCAGTTCGGCGCCGAGCCACCCGTCCGGCAGCAGCTTCGCGCCCAGGCCGAGCAGCGGGAAGGCGGCGAACGTCAGGGCGAGCACCGGGAGATGCAGCCGCCAGTGCCGTACGCCGTCCAGCGCGGCCTGCGGGGAGAGCCGGGCGCCGTAGAGGAAGAAGAGCAGGCCGATCGCCAGCTTGGTCAGCCACGAGACGGCCTCGGCCGCCGTGTCCTCGGCCGGGACGAGCGCGGCGATCCCGATCGCGCCGAACAGCGCGACGATGTACCAGTCGACACGGCGCGCCAGACCGCGGGCCGAGCCGGTGAGCGTCTGAGACATGCGCTCCTGCCTTGGAAGCGGGTGGCATGGGACGGGGGATGCCTCTATGGGGCGGGCTCACCCATGGGCTACGTCCATGGGGCACGCCCGTGGGTTCGTCCATGGGGTTCGTCAACCGGTGGGGCCCGCGTGCCGGGTGCGCGCGGGCCCCTGGGGTGGATCAGGTCACGCCGGGGTGCGGACGTGGTGCCGGCTGATGTTCTTCTCCAGCAGGGCCAGGCTCTCGGCGACCCCCACGCTGTCCGGCCCGGTCTGCGGCAGGCGGCCGTCGGCCTCCTTCAGCTCGGTCAGGGCGCGGTCGATGGCGGTCTGCGCGGCGAACAGGCAGGGCGTGCTGTAGATGGCGACGTCGACGCCCAGGTCGGACAGCTCGCTCAGCGACAGCCGCGGCGACTTGCCCCCGGCTATCTGGTTGAACAGCAGCGGCTTGTCCCCGATGACCTTGCGCACCTTGTGGATCCAGTCCACGCTGCGCACCCCGTCGACCAGCACCACGTCGGCGTCGGTCGCGGCGAGCGCCTTGGCGCGGCGCAGGATCTCGTCCTCCTCGGTGGCGTCGGTGCGGGCGACCACCACCAGGTCGCGGCGGGACTGCAGGACCAGCTCCAGCTTCTCCAGGTACTCCTCCAGCGGGAGCACCTGCTTGCCGTCGACGTGACCGCAGCGCCGAGGCCGCTTCTGGTCCTCCAGGATGACGCCGGAGGCGCCGACGGCCTCGAGGTTCTGCACGACGTGGCACGCGGTCTCCGGGTCCACGTAGCCGTCGTCGATGTCCACCAGCAGGTGCTGCGTGGGGAACGCCATGCGCAGGCGCTGGACGAAGGCGATGATGTCGGGCCAGGCGATGAAGCCGATGTCGGGCAGACCGTAGTGGGACGCGGCGAAGCCGAAGCCGGAGACGAACATGCCGTCGTAGTGCTGCGCCGACACGGACGCGGAGAACATGTCGAAGACGCCGATCAGAGGGGTGGTGCCGTCCGAGTGAATGGCATCGCGTAGCCGGTTGGGGTGGCTCACGGTATCCTCCGTGGTTGCTGGTTGCGTGGGCTGTGTGCCGTTGCGACCGTCTGCCCGCCAAAGCTGTTGGCCGCGCGGCATGTTCCGCACCAGACCGGCCGGGTGCCCTTCCTTGTGAGAGGCGCCCGGTCTACAGCTGTCCAGCCCGGTGGCCCGAAGATTAGGAAACCCTTTGCCGAGCCACAACCATCTCTTTGCGATCGCGGTCCGAAACGTGGCGTTCCGGAACGCCGGTTCAGGCACATGAACGCCTGCTCACCCATGTGATCGACCGGCTACCGGCCGTACCGGTGGGCCGTACGATGGCCGGATCGGGTCTCCCCGACGAGCCGGACACCCTTTTTGTAAAGGGCGTTGCCGCGACCGCGACCGGGACCGGCGGAGGACAGGGCCTAGGGCCGCTCCACCGTCTCCAGGTACAGCCGCACGTACCGGTCCACGTCCACGTCCAACGCCACGTCCACCAGGGTCCGTTCGGAGTCGTCGGCGTGGAACTCGGCCTCGCCGGGGCCGGGCCGGAGGTCCACGACGGTCTGGCCGCGGGCCGGGCCGGGCGCCAGGCAGACCTCGACCGGCAGCAGCCGGGTGGTCAGGCCCGCCGGATCGGCCACCGCGCACACCGCGCCCGCGTCGCCGAGGCCGCCCGCCTCCTCCGCTCCCGGCTCCGCGCCCTGCCTGGTCGGCCGGCACGCGAGGAGTTCCCCGGCCAGCCGGGTGCCGGGCTCGTCGCTCGCGCGCAGCCGGCGCACCTCGGCGCCGGGTACGACGACCCGCCGGAAGACGTCCAGGCCGTACATGGTGATCGGCACCCCGGCCGTCAGCAGCACCGCCGCGGCCTCCGGGTCGTGCCAGACGTTGAACTCCGCGACCGGGGTGGCGTTCCCGGTGCTCACCGCCCCGCCCATGAACACGATCCGCTCGATGTTCCGGGTGACCTCCGGGTGGGTGCGCAGCAGCAGCGCGATGTTGGTCAGCGGGGCGGTCGGGATCAGCGTCACGGGACGCGGGCAGGCGAGGATCTCCCGGCGCAGCAGGGTGACCGCGTCCACGTCGGCCGGGCGCCGGGCGGGCGCCGGCAGCCCCAGGTCGCCCATGCCGTCGGCGCCGTGCACCGGCGCCCGGCGGGCCGGCTCGATCAGCGGGCGCTCGGCACCCCGCGCCACCGGGACGGCCGGAGCGCCCGCCCGCTCCAGCACGGTCAGGGTGTTGCGGACCACCCCGTCCACGCCGGTGTTCCCGGCGACACAGGTCACGGCCCGCAGATCGAGCCCCGGGTGGCGCACGGCGAAGAGCAGGGCCAGGGCGTCGTCGACGCCGGTGTCACAGTCGATGATCACGGGCACGGGCTGACCGGCCACGGCGGCCTCCTTCCGTCCAGCCGACCTTAGACCAGCGGATCCTCGTCCCACAGGACGGTGGAGTGGGCCGCCACCCGTGCGGTGATCCGGCGCAGCAGTTCCGGTGCCGGCAGCGCGCCCGGTCGCCGTCCGTCCCGCAGCCGCAGGGCGGCCAGCCCGGCGCCGGCCTCCCGGGGGCCGATCACCGCCTGGTACGGCACCAGCCGCGCGGCCCGGATCCTGGCCCCGAGGGTGCCCTGGGCGGGCCCGGCCGACTCGGCGCGCAGGCCGGCCGCGACGGCCTCCCGGACCAGCCGCTCCGCCTGCTCCGACTGGTCCTCGGCCACCGGCAGGACGACCAGCTGGACCGGCGCCAGCCAGGCCGGGAAGGCTCCGCCGTGGGTCTCGACGAGGTGGGCGACCGCCCGTTCCACGCTGCCGATGACGCTGCGGTGCACCATCACCGGCCGGTGCCGGGCGCCGTCGGGGCCGGTGTAGCGCAGGCCGAAGCGGGCGGGCTGGTGGAAGTCGATCTGCACGGTGGACAAGGTGGACTCGCGGCCCGCCGGGTCGGCGATCTGCACGTCGATCTTCGGGCCGTAGAACGCGGCCTCGCCCGGCGCCTCCTCGTACGCCACCCCGGCCTCGGCCAGGACCTGCCGCAGCAGTGCGGTGGCCCGCCGCCACAACTCGGGGTCGGCGACGTACTTGCCGCCCGCGCCGGGCAGGGAGAGGCGGTGGCGTACGGCCTCGATGCCGAGGTCCGCGTAGGCGCGGCCGATCAGCTCCAGGGCGGCGCGGGCCTCGGCCACCGCCTGGTCCAGGGTGCAGAAGACGTGCGCGTCGTTGAGGTGGATGGCGCGCACCCGGGTCAGGCCGCCGAGCACCCCGGACAGCTCGGCGCGGTGCATGGTGCCCAGTTCGGCGATGCGCAGCGGCAGCTCCCGGTGGCTGCGGGCGCGGGAGCGGTAGATCAGCGCGTGGTGCGGGCAGAGGCTGGGCCGCAGGACGGCCTCCTCGCCGCCGAGCCGCATCGGCGGGTACATGTCGTCGCGGTAGTGGTCCCAGTGCCCGGAGATCTCGTACAGCTCCCGTTTGCCGAGCACGGGCGAGTACACGTGCCGGTAGCCGGCCCGGCGTTCGGCCTCCCGGATGTACTCCTCCAGGGCGTGCCGGACGGCGGCGCCGTCGGGCAGCCAGTACGGCAGTCCGGCCCCCATCAGCGGATCGGTGCCGAAGAGGCCGAGCTCGCGGCCGAGGCGGCGGTGGTCGGGGCGGTCGGGCCGGTGGGAGTGGTCGGAGTGGCCGGGCTGGTGGTCCATGGGTGTCCTTCCGTCGGGGTGGACGGGGGCGGACGGCCCGGGACACGCGAAAGCCCCGGGGCGTGCGCCCCGGGGCTTTCGATGCTGGTCAGGTGTCAGCGCGCCGGGACGGTCTCCGGCGTCGTCGTGCTCGACGGGCACTGCGGGGCGCGCTGCATGGCCGGGACGGTAACAGGGGCCGTACGGGACGCCCCACTGAATTTCCCCCGCGCCCCGCGGCGCCCGGCCGTACGCCCTCACCCGTACGGCCCCGAGCGCTGGTGGGCCGCCCGGGCCGGTGGTGCCGTGAGACCAGGCACCCCGGCCGCCACGCAGTCCAGGAGGCACCGATGTCCCCCGCGATATCCCCGCGCGTCCCCCGCCTCCCCCGTGCCGTCGCGCTGCCCCTCCTCGCCACCGGCCTGCTGCTCGGCGGCGGCTGCGCGGCCCTCGGGCTGCACCACCCGGCCAGCGCCCCGTACCCGCTGCCCACACTCGACCGGCCGGCGCCCGCGTCCCCGGCGCCCCGGCGGGCCGACGGCTCCACGCTCGGCGACGAGCAGGCGCGGGCCGCGCTGATCACCCCGACCGACCTCGGCGCCCCCTGGACCGCCACGCGCGGCGCGGCCACCTGGCGGGACGGGCTGCTCAAGAGCCGCACCACGGCCGGGGAGTGCCAGCGGCTGCTGGACGCCCTCTACAGCGACGAACTCCTCGGCGCCCCGGCGCGCGTCGCCGTCGGCTTGGACGACCCCGGCACCGGGGCCCAGCTCCGGTTCCAGATCGGCGCCCGCCGCCCGGCGGACGTCGACGCCGTGCTGACCTGGCTGGGGGAGCTGCCGGTGCGCTGCGGCCGGTTCACGGCGACCACGCAACTGGGGCTGCTGGAGGACGTACAGGTGTGGAACGCCCCGCTGCCGGAGGTCGGGGACGCGCGCCAGGGGCTGCGCGTCACCTGCGCCGCCACCGATCCGGACGGACGGCGGTCCCTGCTCACCATGGACGTGGCGGCCGTCCGGGTCGGCGAGGACGCCTTCGCGCTCACCAACGCCGGCCTGGGCGACGTACCGAACGAGGCGACCCAGGCCGCCGTCCAGATCGGCGCCCTCCGGCTGGCGGACATCCGCCGGCAGGGCCGGGCGCAGGTGTGAGGGTCACAGCGGGGACCGGTCCGGGAGCGGGGGCGCGGGCCACAGCGGGGGCTGGGCCGGGGCCGGGCCCAGGGTGGTGGTGCCGGGGGCGGTGCGGTGGCCCAGGCCGGTGCGGTAGGCGTCCAGGGCGGCCTCGGTCCGGCCGGTGCGGCGCAGCAGGTCGCCCAGCAGCCGGCACAGGTCGGCGAGGTCACCGGCGGCGCCCGCGCGCTCCAGGAGGCTGAGGGCGCGGACGTAGTGCTCCTCGGCGGCCTCGGTGTCCCGGGCGTCCTCGGCGATGATGCCGAGCAGGCGGTGCGCGGCGGCGGCGTGCACGGCGCCGCGCTCGGAGGAGAAGTCCCCGAGCACCCCCTCCAGCAGCTCGGCGGCCTCCGCGGAGCGGCCCCGGCGGTGCAGCACGTCGGCGAGTTCGACGGCGGCCTGGCTGCGGTACAGGGCGGCCCGGGTCCGCGCGAGCATGCCGTATGCCTGGCGCAACTCCTGCTCCGCCCGCTCCAGTTCGCCGTTCTGCGCGCAGACGTAGCCGCGCATCCAGTGGCAGTTGGCCAGCTCGGTGCGCAGCCGCAGCTGGGCGTACAGCTCGGCCGCCTTGGCCAGGGAGGCGTCGGCCTCGGCGACACGGCCCTCGGCGAGCAGGGTGCGGGCGACCGAGCGGTGCATCCGGGCGATCAGCGCGGGGTCGCCGGCCCGCGGGGCGAGCGCGAGGGCGAACTCGGCGGCCTGGGCGGCGCGGGCGTGGGCGCCCATGTCCATGTACGGGCCGATGACGCTGGCGTAGAGCAGCAGCAGCGCGTCCGGGTCGTGCAGTCCGCCGCGGTTCAGCTCGTCGAGCGCGGACTCCAGGAGGTAGACGGCGTACCGGAGTTCACCGGCCAGGTAGTGGGCGACGGCCCGGCCGCGCACCGCGGGCACCCGCACCGGCAGGGCCTGGTCGGCCAGTTGCTCCTCGGCCCGTTCGAAGCAGTCCCGCGCCTCGCTCAACGCGCCGGTCTCCAGGGCGCATTCGCCGAGGCCGAGCAGCGCGTCGGCCTGTTCGCGGCCGAGCCCGTGGGCCGCCGCCTCGGCGCGGACCAGGCCGTACTGGACGGCGGCCTCCTCGGCCCGGCCGTCGGCGAGGATCCGCTGGGCCTCGGTGAGCCGCAGCCGCAGGCCGGTGGCGAGGTGGGCGGGGCGGCCGACGGCCAGCTCCTCGACGGTGACCCCGAGCCGGTCCGCGATGTGCCTGAGCGCCTCGTCCGAGGCCCGGACCCGGCCCGCCTCCAGGGTGGAGATGTAGGCGGGGGTGTACGCCGGTTCCGCCAGCTGCCGCTGGGTCAGCCCCCGCTGGGCGCGCAGCCGCTGCACCCGCCGCCCGACGACCTCCGGTTCGTCCCGCTCCCGCATGCCTGCCCGCCCCCCAACTCGGCCTGCCGCCCTTGCCGTTGGGCGGCGACAGCACCTAGGTTAAACGGCGGATTAAGCATGCTTAACACTCCGCTGTTGTGTTGCGAGGTCGCCGTGTCCGGACGTACATCCGCACCCTACGCATCCCACTCCCGCACCCGCCCCGGCGTCCGCCCGTCCGGGCGGGCCTCCGCGGCCCGGGGGATCACCGCGGCCGTGATAGCCGCGTCCGGTCTGCTCCTGGCGGCCAACGTGGGCCCGGCCGGTACCGCCGACACCCCGCAGGCACCGGCGTCGGTGGTCCGGCAGACGAGCGGCTGAGAACGCCGTACCCACTTCCTGCGGATCGCCCTTGCGGGTGGCCGGAAGCGTTCACCCTGCGGGGAGTGACGTTGTGAGCCAATATGGGGACATTGGCCGCATCGCTCTCTTCCAAGGGGGCCTCCATGGCTGTGGACATCCCTCCACTCGTCAAGACGTCCCGGCTCAGAAGCCGGGGCGGTCTGCTGGGCGAGTGCATGGCGGAGTTCCTCGGGACCTTCGTCCTCATCTCGTTCGGCTGCGGCGTGGTCGCGATGGCGGTGGCCGCGCTGCCGGGTTCCGGCCGGGCCGCCACGTCCACCACGATCTTCCTGGCGGCCGGCGACTGGCTGCTCATCGCCTGGGGCTGGGCCTTCGCCGTCATGTTCGGCGTCTACGTCGCCGGCGGGATCAGCGGCGCCCACCTCAACCCGGCGGTGACCCTGGCCATGGCCTTGCGCCGGGGCTTCTCCTGGGCCAAGGTGCTGCCGTACTGGTTCGCCCAGTTCGTGGGCGCCCTCACCGGCGCGGCGCTGGTCTACCTCGTCTACCACGACGCGATCAACGCCTTCGACAGCACCGTGGCCGGGCCGAAGGTGAACGGGCACACGAACACCACCTTCTCCATCTTCGCCACCTTCCCGGCCCCCTACTTCCACGGCGGCGTCTGGGGCCCGCTGATCGACCAGATCGTGGGCACGGCGTTCCTGCTGATGCTGATCGCCGCCGTCATCGACCTGCGCAACCAGGCCGTGCAGGCCAACCTCGGCCCCCTGATCACCGGCCTCGTCGTCGCCGCCATCGGCATGTCCTACGGCGCGAACGCGGGCTACGCCATCAACCCGGCCCGCGACTTCGGCCCCCGCCTGTTCACCTACGCGGCGGGCTGGGGCAGCCTGGCGTTCCCGGGCAGCGTGTCCGGCGCCTTCAGCGGCTACTGGTGGATCCCGATCGTCGGCCCGCTGATCGGCGGCGCGCTCGGCATCCTGCTCTACGACCTCTTCATCGGCGACGTCCTGCTCACCCGCACCAAGCTGGCCCAACTCCCCCCACCGGGCCGCTCCACCCCGACCCGCCCCCGCCCCGAGGAGTGACCACCGCCCCTTTCGCGCGGGGGGCCGGGCGCCGACCGGTCGGCTAGGTTCCGATCCCGGTCAGCGTGACGCGGGTGCCGACCTCCGTGTGCTCGTACAGCCAGCGGGCGTCGTCGGGGCGCAGGCCGATCACGCTCAGCGTGGACGGGCGGCGTCCGGGGACGTCGGTGGCGGTGTCGTCGGCGCCGTAGAGGTAGTGCGGTTCCCGCTCGGGGCCGCTGAAGGCCATCACCCACTCGTGCCGCTCGATCTCGCCCGTCGGCGAGACGCTGAACCGGGCGTGCCGCAGGCGTTCGGTGACCCGGGCGACCGCGTCACCGCGGAACGGCCGGTTCATACCGGGGGCGGAGATGGGGAACGTCCGTCCTCCGGCCCGCAGTTCCAGCGCGGACAGGTCGATCCGGATGTCGTCGACGGCGGCGTCGTCGGGGGACGGGGGCGGTGCCGGGGCGGTGGTGGAGGCGGTCGCGGCGGGTGGCGCGGGCCGCTCGGCGCCGCCCAGCAGGGTCGTGGCGGTCAGGACGGCCGCGCCCGCGACGACGAAGCCCGCCGACGCCAGGGCGGCCCGTCGGGTACGGCGGCGCAGCAGGGCCCGGCGGCGCACGGCGGCGCCCGGGCCGGGCGCGGGGCGCCGGCCCTGCTCGGCGACCTCGCGCAGGGCGTGCGTCAGCCGGTCGGTGCCCTCCCCGGGCGCGGCCGGGCCCGTCGGGTCATGGGGCATGCGTGGCCTCCTTCGTCCCGGTCATGGTCTCGGCCTCCTCGGGCGACAGATGGCGGGCGAGCGCGGCGCGGCCCCGGGCCAGCCGCGCCTTGACCGTGCCGGCGGGCGCGCCGGTCTCCGCGGCGATCTGTTCCACGCTCAGGTCGCACACGTGGTACAGGACCACGGCCAGCCGTTGCGCCGGGGGCAGGGTGCGCAACGCGGCGACCAGGGCGACGTGTTCCGGCCCGGGCCCCGGGACCTGCTCACGGGGGGTGTCCTCGCGGACGAGCTCCAGCCAGCGCCGGGCGCGCCGGAACCGGCTGACCGCGAGCCGGGTGGCCACCGTGCGGATCCACGCCTCCGGCGCCTCGGCCGCGTCGAAGGACGTCCGCCGGTCCCAGGCCCGTACGAACGCCTCCTGCACGACGTCCTGCGCCTCGGCGTGGTCACCGGTGAAGGCGTAGAGCTGGCCCACCAGTCGGGGGAAGGCAGCCGTGTAGAAGGCGTCGAACTCCTCCTCCGTCATGCCGGCTCCCGTGCTGTTCGTCCCGAAAGGGTGCATCCTACGGCGCGTGAGGTGCCGGAAATTTCGCCCGGTCCCGATGCAACCGGGGCGCCGCGCCGTGCGTACAGACGATGTCCGTACGCATCCCAGGGGGGAACTTCCGTGTCCACGCACGCGCACCGCTCACGCATCCCGCAGGCCCCGTCAGCCCGTCCGGCCACCGCCCGTCCGGCCACCGCCCGCCCGGCCACCGGTCACCCGGCCACCGGTCAACCGGCTACCGGTCACCCGAGTACCGGCCGTCCGCCCGCCCGCCGTTCGAAAGCCGTCGCCGGTGCTCTCGCGGCGGCCTGCGCGCTGGTGCTCGGGGCGACCGGCTGCGCGGCCACCACCTCCACGGCCGCGACCGAACCGGCCGTCCCGGCCGCCGCGCGCGCCTCCGCCTCGCCCCGCCCCACCGTGCCCGCCGTCCCGGAGCCGGCCGCGCTCGCCGGCGCCGAGGTCAACGTCGGCGAGGGGGCCACCGTAGGCGTGGGCATGCCGATATCCGTGACCTTCCCGCGCCCGGTGCCGCGCTCCGAGCGGGCCGCGGTCGAGCACTGGCTCGGTGTCGCCGCCCAGCCCGCCGTCACGGGCGCCTGGAGCTGGGTCAAGGACCGCAACCTGTTCGACGGGCAGCGCGTCGACTACCGCCCGCCCACGTACTGGAAGCCCGGCACCCGCGTCACCCTGCGCGTCGGCAGCCACTCCGTACGGCACTTCTCCATCGGCCGTTCCCTGACCGCGACCGTCGACGTGCGCACCCACACCATGACCGTCACGGAGGACGGCAGGCCCGACACCCGCATCCCGGTCACCGCCGGCCGCCCCGGCCTGGACACCTGGAACGGGACGATGGTCGTGATGGACAAGCAGCCCAAGGTCTACATGGACTCCCAAACCGTCGGCCTCGGCGACGCCTACCACGGCTACTACGCCTGGGCCATCCACACCACCGCGTCCGGCACCTACGTCCACCAGAACCCCGGCGCGAACACCCACGCCGGGAGGACCAACGTCACCCACGGCTGCGTCGGCCTCGCCACCGACGGCACCGCCGAACGCTTCTACCGGCGGGTGATCCCCGGTGACGTCATCCGCGTCACCGGCTCCAAGGACACGGTCGAGGCCGGAAACGGCTACGGCGACTGGAACCTCACCTGGTCCGAGTGGCTCGCCCACAGCGCGTCCCGGCACGGCGGCGACGGCCGGTGAGGCGCTGAGGAACGGCGGGGATCACAGGGCGAGCAGCAGCGCGGTCAGCGCGGTGCAGCCCGCGCACACCGCGAGCACCACGGCCAGGCAGCGTCGCCGCAGTTCCTGGTAGCGGTGCTCGTACTCGGCCCGCAGCGACACGCACCGGGCCGCGACGCGCTCCAGGTCGGCGCGGGCCCGGCGCAGGCTGTCGGCGGTGTACTGCCGCTCGATCTCCTCGCGCTGGGCCGTCGTCAGCCAGTCCAGGGGCCCGGTGAACTCGCGGGCGCGCTGCTCCGCCTCCGCGACCCGGGCCTGCCACAGCAGGTAGCCCTCGACCTCGTTGCCGAGGGCGCCGCCCGCTTGGGTCCCCCGCTTGCGCAGGCCGCTCATCCGCGGGGCCGGTCGCTGGTGGGGATCTCGTAGCCCTCCTGCTCCCGCGCCGCGATGTCCGGGTGGTGCAGGTCGAAGGCCGGGGATTCGCTGCGGATACGGGGCAGGGTGACGAAGTTGTGCCGGGGCGGCGGGCAGGAGGTGGCCCACTCCAGGGAGCGGCCGTAGCCCCACGGGTCGTCCACGCCGACCGGGGTGCCGAACCGCGCGGTCTTCCACACGTTGTAGAGGAACGGCAGCATCGACAGGCCCAGCAGGAAGGAGCTGATGGACGACAGCGTGTTCAGCACGGTGAAGCCGTCGGAGGCCAGGTAGTCGGGGTACCGGCGGGGCATGCCCTCGGCGCCCAGCCAGTGCTGGACCAGGAAGGTGCCGTGGAAGCCGATGAACAGCGTCCAGAAGGTGATCTTGCCGAGGCGTTCGTCGAGCAGTTTTCCGGTGAACTTGGGCCACCAGAAGTGGAATCCGGCGAACATCGCGAAGACGACCGTGCCGAAGACCACGTAGTGGAAGTGGGCGACGACGAAGTACGTGTCGGAGACGTGGAAGTCCATGGGCGGCGAGGCGAGGATGACGCCGGTCAGCCCGCCGAAGAGGAACGTCACGAGGAAGCCGGCCGCCCACAGCATCGGGGTCTCGAAGGAGAGGCTGCCCTTCCACATCGTGCCGATCCAGTTGAAGAACTTCACCCCGGTCGGCACGGCGATCAGGAAGGTCATGAAGGCGAAGAAGGGCAGCAGCGCCCCGCCGGTGACGTACATGTGGTGGGCCCACACCGTGATGGACAGGCCGGCGATGGCGATCGTCGCGGCGACCAGGCCCATGTAGCCGAAGATCGGCTTGCGGGAGAAGACCGGGATGATCTCGGTGATGATCCCGAAGAACGGCAGGGCGATGATGTAGACCTCGGGATGCCCGAAGAACCAGAACAGGTGCTGCCACAACAGGGGCCCGCCGTTGGCCGGGTCGTAGACGTGGGCGCCGAAGATGCGGTCGGCCGCCAGGGCGAACAGGGCGGCGGCCAGCACCGGGAAGGCCAGCAGGACCAGCACACCGGTCAGCAGCACGTTCCAGGTGAAGATCGGCATGCGGAACATGGTCAGGCCGGGGGCACGCATGCAGATGATCGTGGTGATGAAGTTGACGGCGCCGAGGATCGTGCCGAACCCGGAGAACGCCAGGCCCAGGATCCACAGGTTCCCGCCGAGCCCGGGGGTGCGGGTGGCGTCGGACAGCGGGGTGTAGGCGAACCAGCCGAAGTCGGCCGCGCCGTTCGCGGTGAGGAAGCCGCCGACCGCGATGAGCGAGCCGAACAGGTAGAGCCAGTAGGCGAACATGTTCAGCCGGGGGAAGGCCACGTCGGGCGCGCCGATCTGGAGCGGCATGATCCAGTTGGTGAACCCGGCGAACAGCGGGGTGGCGAACATCAGCAGCATCACGGTGCCGTGCATCGTGAACATCTGGTTGAACTGTTCGTTGGAGATGACCTGCAAGCCCGGACGGGCCAGCTCGGCGCGCATGATCAGCGCCATCACCCCGCCGAACAGGAAGAACGCGAAGGACGTCGTCAGATACAGGGTGCCGATCGTCTTGTGGTCGGTGGTCGTCAGCCACTTCACCACGACATTGCCGGGCTGCTTGCGCCGGACCGGCAGCTCGTTCTCGTACGAGTCCTCGGCCGCCGCGCCTCCGCCCTGGGGTTCGTTCAGGATGCTCACAGGTCGTCCGTCTCCCGATCCTCGCGTCCGCCCGTGCCGTGACGGCGCTCCACCCGCCATCCTCGCCGCACGGGCACGCTCCAGGCGCCCCCTGAGCGGTCGTTGTGCGGCCATCCGGGTGAGCGATACACCCGGACGCAGCAGCGCACCAAGGGGCGCCAGCCTCCGCACACGGGACTGCCCCGGCCGGTGGGGCCGGGGCAGCACCGGGTCCAGGTCAGCGACCGTCGTGGAGTTCCTGGTGCATCTGGGGCTGCCTGTCCTTGTCGTGGGTGACGGCGTCCTCCAGCACCTTGTTGAACACCTTGCCGCCGGCGCCGATGGCCTCCTCGCGGGGGTCGACACCGGTGACCTTCTTGGCGGCGCCGCCGAGGACGCTCCCGAACCCGCCGAGCGCGCTGTTGCCGGCGGCAGCGGCCTTGGCACCGAGGTCGACGGGGCTGCGCGGCACGCCGGCCATGTCGGCGTACTTGTCGGTGAGCGCCTGGCGGACCATCGCGATGAACATGTCGGTGACGCCGGGGACGTTCCCCACCAGTTGCTTGTAGTAGGTGATGGCCTGCCGGGTCATGAAGACACCGTCGTCGGTCTTCTTCCACTCGTCGTCGCGGACCCCGGTCCACATCCGGTCGACCAGGTCCACGTCCTTGGGCAGCTGCCACCGCTCCGGCGTGCCGAGATAGTGGTTGACGTAGTGCCAGGCGCACATGAACCCGTGGGCGTCGGCCTTCGAGACGTCGATACCCAAATTGCGCATGGCCTGCAGGATCTGCACGCTGAAGACGCAGGCGGCGCCGGTGGTGTACTTCTGCGAGACGGGCATCCCCCACTTCTGGTAGTCCCACTCGCCGCTCTTCCGGTGCAGTTGCCGTACCGAGGCGTGGACGAGCCGGACCTTGGTGACCGTCGCCTTCAGCGTCCCGTCGCGCAGGGCGTCCTTGTCGCCCATGCCCAGGAACAGCCGGGTGGACTGCGAGAGGCGGCGGCCGGGGCCTTCGACGCCGCCGAGGCGGCCGGTGGACCGCAGGGTGTAGGCCCCGGTGGGCGAGAGGTAGGTGCCGATGAGGCCGACCGTGCCCTGGAGCATGGACGCCTCGCCGTGGTGGTGGGCGAAGAAGCCCTCCGCGGCCTTGGTGTCGCCCTCGGTCCAGCCCGGCGGATCGGCCTCCGCCGCCCGCATGAAGTCCGCCAGCCGTGGCGGAAGTTGCCCGTAGTCCATGCCGGGCTTGAGGGTGTTGACGGTGCGGAACAGTTCGTTGACCCCGGGCACCTCCCCGTGGTCGATCAGGGCGGACACCAGATCGTCGGCGGGCGGGTCACCCGCCTGCGCCGCCGCTTCCAGCTCCTGGGCAAAGTTCGCTTCCGTCAGCGCCACAGCCGATCTCTCTCTTCTCTGTATTCCGGTACGGGCATCGACTCGACATCCCAAGCGCGGCTTCGCGGCGCGGGGCAACGTTCCTGGCTCCGACCGCCCACGCAAGATCACCGGAATAGATGCTTCCGTCGCCTCGTGTGGCGGACAAGGGCTGCTGCGGGGCGCACGGAGGTGACGTGCGTTGCGCGCGCACTCCTCACCCCCTGCGACGCGCCGTGCGGGTGCGGGTCCCGGCGTGCCGGGCCGCACGGTCTGTGCGGCCCGGCACCGGGGTTCCTTCAGGCGTTTCGCCGGACGGGGGTCAGGCGGGGTTGAGCGACCAGGTGGACAGCGCGGAGGTGCTGGGGGTGTCGAGGATGACGACCTGGTTGGGCAGGTTGTACTGGGGGCGCAGCGCCTGGCTGGTGGACCTGGAGACGATCACGAACTGGGTGGGGCTGTTCGGGACTCCGCGGAAGCTCCACTGGAAGTCGTAGCTCTGCGAGCAGGTGTACTGGACGGCGAAGGTGACGTTGGTGTCGTAGGGGCTGCCGGCCTTGATGCACTTGTTGGTGATGGTGTTGCGGATGAGGTAGTAGTCGGCCGTGACCGGCTCCACGCGCCAGGAGTTTCCGGCCGCGGAGTCGTTCCAGGCGTAGATGAGCAGGTTGTCGGCGTGGTTGACGCCGAGGCCCCAGGGGACGAGGTTCCCTCCGGTCGCCGAGTTGACGATGCGGTACGGGCCGGGGTGCCAGAGGATATCGGCGCTGGAGGCGGGGGCGGTGCCGAGGACCAGGGTGTGAGCAGCGTGCCCACGAGCAGGGCCAGCCGGCCGAGGAGACCGGGGGAGCGACGGAGTTTCACGTGACGGCCTTTCGCTGTGCGCGGTGTACGCCCTCCACTCGCGGGCATGCCGGAATGGCGGCACGGGAGGGGGCGGGGTGAAGTCGAGGCTTGCCGGCTGGTGCCGTGATGCCTCGTCAACCAACTTTCGAAGCGCGGCGGTGGACCATTCAAGGGGGTGATAGTGAGTCGACTCGAAAGAGTGAAAGGAGAGGTCATAGTGCCGCTTAAAACTCACGGAAAATAACTGCGGTAAATGGTTTGACCGGCGCTTCGAGGGTTCGCGCGTACACCCTCTGGCTTTTCTCCTTTCACAATTCTTCACTCGTCTCCCGTGAATCTCTGTGAGTGATGGGAGTTGCCGCTCACCGGGACACCCACTCGGGCGAAGACGTGGCAGAACAGGCACAGTGGGTCGCGTGAGCGGGCATCGATCGGAGGAAACGCGAACCGAGAGGACCCTTCCGTGCGCTCACTCCTCGCCGTCGTCGGCGTCTCCCTCATCACCGCCGTACTGGGCCCCGCCGCCCCCGCCGCGGCTGCCTCCGGCACCACCGCGGCCACCGGCACTCTGATCGTCAACGGTGTCTCGTACACCAATCCGCACGGCTGTTACCCGGCGAACGGCTTCCTCGTGTCCGTCGTGAACCACACCGACCGCACGGCCTACGTCTACCCGAACGGCGGCTGCTTCGGCCAGTACGAAGGCTGGGTCCAGGCCGGTGGACAGGCCACCATGAACGGCTCCTCCGTCTACATCGACTAGCCACTGCCGGTCGCGGGTTCGTCGCAGGGAACAGTTGCCGGCCGCGCGCCGGGAAAGGAGTCCTTCGTGAGAGGGCTGGTCGGTGTCGCCGGGGCGGGTGCGGTCGTGGTCGCGATCGGCGCCGTGGTGATGGCGGGTGTCACGGACAAGAGCGAGGGAACCACCTCCGAGGCGCATACCGAGGCAACGTCTGCGCGGGGCACCGGGGCCGAGGCCCGCGGGGTCAGGGAAGCCGCCGCCCGGGCGGCGAAGGCGGGTGTCGACTGGAAGGCGTGCCCGTCCGACTGGGGATTGTTCAAGGAATTCCGCTGTGGATCGGTGACGGTTCCCGTCGACTACGCCGAGCCGGACGGCGAGACCATCACCCTGTGGCTCGACCGGCTCGCCGGCCCCGGTGAAGCACAGGACCGTCAAGGCGCGCTGGTGCTCAACCCGGGCGGGCCCGGCGCCTCCGGCATGACGGCGCTCAAGGGGCTCATCAACGACGTGTGGGTGAACGTCGCACGTGCCTATGACCTCGTGGGGTTCGACCCCCGCGGGGTCGGGCACTCGGCACCGGTCTCCTGTGCCGATCCGCGAGAGTTCGCCAAGGGGCCCAAGCCCGATCCCGTCCCGGACAGCGAGGCCGACAAGAAGCGGCTGCGGGACGACGCACAGGCGTACGCCCAGGGCTGCCGGAAGCGCGGCGGTGCGCTGCTGTCGCACCTGACCACCCCGGACACCGCGCGCGACCTGGAAGTGATCCGGGCCGCCCTGGGCGAACCGAAGCTGAACTACCTGGGTATCTCCTACGGCACCTACCTCGGCGCGGTCTACGGCACCCTCTTCCCCGACCACGTGCGGCGCATGGTGCTCGACTCCGTCGTCAACCCCTCACCGGACAAGATCTGGTACGGGATGCACCAGGACCAGATCCCCAACTTCGAACGCCGCTTCGCCGACTGGACCGCCTGGGTCGCCCGGAACGACGCGAAGTACCACCTCGGCGACACCCAGGCGAAGGTACGGGACCGGTGGCAGAAACTGCTGACCACCGCCGAGCGGCATCCGATCGGTGGCACCGTCGGCCCCCACGAGCTGATCGACTCGTTCCAGAAGGTCGTGTACTTCGACCAGGCATGGCCCTTGAAGGCCGAGGCGTGGAGCGAGTACGAGGCCGGTCACCCGGAGAAGCTCGTCAAGGACGCCGGGGCGAATCCCTCCGACACCAAGGGCAACGCCGTCAAAGAGAACGCCGCAGCCGCCTACACCGCCGTCAACTGCGCGGACGCCAAGTGGCCCACCGACTTCGGCCGCTGGGACCGGGACGCCGGCCGCCTGAACGCCAAGAGCCCCTTCATGGCGTGGTTCAGCACCTGGCAGAACCTCCCCTGCGCGACCTGGCCCGGCACCCAGCACACGCCGATCGACGTCAAGGGGGCCAAGCAACTGCCGCCCGTCCTGCTCGTACAGGACGACGGAGACGCGGCGACCCCCTACGAGGGAGCCGTCGAGCTCCACCGGCGGTTCCCGAACTCGGGCCTGCTCACCGTCAAGGGCGCCGGGGCGCACAGCGTCACCACCGGGCGCAACCCGTGCGTCAACGACCGGGTCGACGCCTACTTCCTGCGCGGCGACCTGGACCGGGACATGACCTGCCGGGCGGCCCCGTCACCGGAGAACTCGTGACACCGGAGCCGGCCCGCCCGCCCCGCGGCATCCGGCCCGCCCGGTCCGGTTCAGCCCGCCCAGTCCAGGAGGCGTTCGCCCGTCTCGGGGGCCCGTAGCCGGACGAGGGACTCCTTCTCCAGCTGGCGTACGCGCTCCCGGGTCAGCCCCACCTGCTCGGCCACCTGTTGCAGGGTGCGCGGGTGACCGTCGTGCAGCCCGTAGCGCAGGCTGAGGATCATGGCCTCGCGCGGGGCCAGCACGCCCAGCGCGTCCCGGAGGTCCTCGGCGAGCGCGCGGTACTCGGCGACCTGGGGCGCCTGGAGGACGTCGGTGGCCGGGATGAGGTCGCCGACCACGGTCTCGCCGGTGTCGTCCACGGGCGTGTCCAGGCTGATCGTCTGCCGGCCGACCCGGCGCAGCCAGGCGACCCGGTCCTCGGCGAGGCCGCTCTCCCGCGCCACCTCGTCGTCCGACGGCTCGTGCCCGATGCGCAGCTGGAGCTGCCGCTCGACCTTCGCCAGCTTCTGCAACTGCTCCACGACGTGCATCGGCAGCCGGACGGTACGGGCGTGCTGGGCCAGGCCCCGCTCGATCGCCTGGCGGATCCACCAGGTGGCGTACGTGGAGAACTTGAAGCCCTTGGTGTGGTCGAACTTCTCCACGGCCCGGATCAGCCCGAGGTTGCCCTCCTGGATCAGGTCCAGCAGGGGCACCCCGCGGTGGGCGTGCCGTTTGGCGATCGACACCACGAGCCGCAGATTGGCCCGGATCATGTGGTCCTTGGCGTGCCGGCCGTCGCGTACGGCGGCCTCCAGCTCGTGGCGCCGGTGCGCCGGGAGGTGGTGCGCGGTGTCCCGCTCCAGTTCCCCGGCGGCGTACTGACCCGCGTCGATGAGCCCGCCGAGGCGGACCTCGTCCTCGGCGTCGAGCAGCGGGGTCGCGGCGATCTGGTTCAGGTACTGGCCGAGCAGATCGGCCTCGTCACCGGTTTCGGGGACCCGGCTCCGCGGGCGTGCGGACCGGGCCGCGGTACGGCGGCGCTGCCGCGGGTCGGCCGTGGTGGTGCGTGCCGGACCAGGCATTGTCTTCCGGCCTCCGACTCCTGTCGCTTCGGCTCTGTGCGCCAGAGCCCGGGCTTCCAGCGACCGCCGGGTACCCGGCCCCGCCCCCGGGATGCGCACCGGCGCCCCGACTGCCGGGCGGTACCGGCGGGCGCGGGGCGGACCGGGCGCTCCACGGACCGGCGACAGGACCTACTAGGCCAGCGGGGTGTCCGCCCAGGGCAGTGCCGAGGGCTCGCGGTGCTCCGGCGGGCGGGGCGCCGCGGCCTCGTGGCAGGTGAAGCCGAGCCTGGTCAGCGCCCGGCTCACCTCGGCCGCCGTGAAATCGCGGCGGTCCTGTCCGGTGATGACCTGGCCGACCTGCTTGACCGGGTAGACGTGGCCGCCGACGGTCACGCAGACGCCGACGGCGGGCTCGGGGGAGACGCCCTCCATCGACTGCTCGACCTCGGACTTGGTCAGGTCGAAGGGGAAACGGGCGATGACACAGCGCATGGTGCCTCCAGCGGAGCGGTCGGGGTGGGGACGGGGCCGTCGGGGCGCGGGGCCGCCCGGCGGCCGGGGTGCGTGGGGGTCAGCGGCTTCCCTCGGCGGCGGGGCGCCCGGACGGGGCGCGCCGGGGTCCCCGGCCCCGCCGGGACCGCCCGCCCCGGCCACGCCCGGCGGCACCGGCGGCGCCGGTGCGCTGGGGGCGTTCGGCGGCCGGTACGGCGAGGGTGACGGGCACTCCGGAGGGCGTGCGGGCGCCGGTGATCCGGTTCAGCTCGGGCTCGCCCGGGCGTACGCGGGTGGTACGGGCGGTGATGCCGGCGGTGTTCATGAGGCGGTCCACCGCGCGCCGCTGGTGCGGCAGCACGAGGGTGACGACCGTGCCGGACTTGCCGGCGCGGGCGGTGCGGCCGCCGCGGTGCAGGTAGTCCTTGTGGTCGGCGGGCGGGTCGAAGTTCACCACGAGGTCGATGTCGTCGATGTGCAGGCCGCGGGCGGCGACATTGGTGGCCACCAGGACCGTGACGTGGCCGTCCTTGAACTGGGCGAGGGTCCGGGTGCGCTGCGGCTGGGACTTGCCGCCGTGCAGCGCCGAGGCCCGTACGCCCACCGACAGCAGGTGCTTGGCCAGCCGCTCCGCCGCGTGCTTGGTGTCCAGGAACATGATCACCCGGCCGTCGCGGGCGGCGATCTCGGTGGCGGCGGTGTGCTTGTCGTCGTCGTGGACGTGCAGCAGGTGGTGTTCCATCGTGGTGACCGCGCCCGCCGACGGGTCGACCGAGTGCACCACGGGGTCGTGCAGGTACCGGCGCACCAGCAGGTCGATGTTGCGGTCGAGGGTGGCCGAGAACAGCAGCCGCTGGCCGTCCGGGCGGACCTGGTCGAGCAGGGCGGTGACCTGGGGCAGGAAGCCCATGTCGGTCATCTGGTCGGCTTCGTCCAGGACGGTGACGGCCACGCGGTCGAGCCGGCAGCCGCCGCGGTCGATGATGTCCTTGAGCCGGCCGGGGGTCGCCACGACGATCTCGGCACCGGCGCGCAGCGCGGATGTCTGGCGGCCGATCGACATGCCGCCGACCACGGTGACCGAGCGCAGGCGCAGCGCCCGCGCGTACGGGGCGAGGGCCTCGGTGACCTGCTGGGCCAGCTCACGGGTGGGTACGAGGATCAGGGCGAGCGGCTGCCGGGGCTCGGCCCGCTGGCCGGCCAGGCGGGCCAGCAGGGGGAGACCGAAGGCGAGGGTCTTGCCCGATCCGGTGCGGCCGCGGCCGAGGACGTCCCGGCCGGCCAGCGTGTTCGGCAGCGTCGCCGCCTGGATGGGGAAGGGCGCGGTCACGCCTTCGGCCCGCAGCGCGTCCCGCAGCGGCTCGGGCAGGTCCAGCTCGGCGAAGTCCTCCGCCGGCGGCAGCGCCTCGGTGAGGGTGACGGGCAGGGCGAACTCACCGCGGGGGGCCCGGCGGGCTCCCGGGCTCTTTCCCTGGGGACCCTTGGCGCGCGTCGTGGTCCGTGCGGACCGGAAAGGGGCGGAGTCGTTGCCGGTACGGCGACCGGCACCGCCGGTGCCTGCGGCGCCTCGGGTACGACGGGTGCGGTTCATGATGAGGAACCTCCTCGATGTGCGCGGCACGTGTCGAGGAATTCCTTTCGGCGGTGCGCAACCGCGGCAGAATTCACAAGAATGAGCCGAAGAAAGAGCCGGCAGGCCAGGAGAGGGCCGCTCGGCGGGTAAAAGGGGGGCCGGCGTTCGCCGGGCAAACGGAACCGGGGCCCGCACCCCAAGAGCGCGGGCCCCGTCCTCGTGGAACGCGTCAGCGTCAGGCGGGAACGATGTTCTCGGCCTGCGGGCCCTTCTGGCCCTGCGTGACGTCGAAGGTAACCTTCTGGCCTTCCTGAAGCTCGCGGAAGCCGGAGGTGGCGATGTTCGAGTAGTGCGCGAACACGTCGGCGCCGCCGCCGTCCTGCTCGATGAAGCCGAAGCCCTTTTCCGCGTTGAACCACTTCACGGTGCCAGATGCCATATTGAATCTCCCTAGGGGCATGCCGTGACCCGCACTGTGCGGATCGCGAGTCGCCGCGATGATCGCCCCTCAGGGGCCCGGAAAGTCCGGAAATCAAAACTGCAACTGTTATCACGGTAACACGGCCCGGCCCGGCGCACCCAGCTTTTTTGACTTTCGGCCCGGGCGGGGGCGATATTCTGAAGCGCGTCTGCCGGAAAACCTTTCGGCTCCCTGTGGGTAATTCTCCAGTGGCCGGAACAGATATCCGTCGCGCTCAGTGGTCGTCGCCGGTGCCCGGCCCGTCCGGCCGGCGGCGCAGTTCCGCGTTGTCCCGCAGTGCCTCGTCGAGCCGGTCCTCAAGGGTGATGATGCGGCACGCGGCCTCGATGGGGGTGCCCTGGCCGACCAGCTCGCGGGCGCGGGCGGCGATGCGCAACTGCCGGCGGGAGTACCGCCGGTGGCCGCCCTCGGAGCGCAGCGGAGTGATCAGTCCCGCCTCGCCGACGGCCCGCAGGAACGCGGGCGTGGTGCCGAGCAGATCGGCGGCGCGGCCCATCGTGTAGGCGGGGTAGTCGTCGTCGTCCAGATGGCGGGCGGGCGGGTTGTCGGGCATGGCACCTTCGGTCGGGGCCGGGGGTCCGTGCGGTCCCCGGTTCCTCCAACCCTAACGGCGGCGCTTGCGCGTATGTGCTGCCGCCGCGACAGATTTGCGGTGCGCGGCCCCGGCGGGGCTCACCGGCGCCGTCCAGGACGGCCGGCGCCCGACTCACCGGGCCCCGCCCCGGACGCACGGAACCGCCGCTCCGGGGAGGGCTTCGTGGCCCCGGGAGCGGCGGTTTCCGGCCTCTTGCCGTCTGTTTCCGGTCGTGTCAAGATCAAACTCTTGGCAGATACACCCAATATCACCCCACAATGCCTCGGAGTATGAGGCTGGAGTTACTGGGCGGTACGCCGGAGTACCCCGCTCACGTTCACGACCTCGTGGCACCCCTGCGCCTGGCGCCCGGAAGCCGGAGTTCCGGGCTTCTCGCAGGTCACTTCGACGGTCACGGTGTCGTTCTCGGGGATCTTGATGGGGGTCACCCAGTGGTAGTCCTGGTTGCGGAAGGTCTCCAGCGCGATGGTGGTGATCTTCCGGTTGCCGAAGCTGATCGTCATCAGACCCTCGTCGCCCTGGAAGTTGGCGATGACGATGTCCGTGACCTCGAAGACGTTGTCCTCGGGCACCGGATACGTGCCCGGCTTGGTCTGTCCGCGGTTCGACCTCACGTCGATGGTCTGCGAGACCTGTCCACCGTCGACCCCGTTGCCGTTTCCGACCGCCGTGCCGCCACCGCCCGTCCCGCCCGGACCGCCCGTGCCCTGGCCCCCGGAACCGGCGCCGGGCGCCGTGCCCGTACCCGCGTTCGGGCCCGTGCCCGTGCCGGGGGCGGTGCCCGGGGCCTGCCCGGCCCCGCCCTGTTCCCCGGCGGGCGTGGGCCGCGGCTGGACCGCCTCGGTGGCCGCTTCCTGGGCGGCACTGCGCACCGCCGGACGGACCAGCATGAACCAGGCGAGCAACAGCGCGAGCAGCGCCGCGAGCAGGGCGAGCAGCCACTTGGGGAAGATCGGGATCTGGACGAACTCGGCGTCCAGCGGCGCCCGCACGGCGGGTTCGTCCGGCCGGGGCGCGTCCTGCTCGCCGGTCTCGGACACCTCGGCGGCGTCCACGGTGAACGGCCACACCACCGGGGCGCCGAACCACACCGGCTTGCCGGTGCGGACCCGCAGCCCGATCTCCGCCGACTCGCCGGGCTCCAGCGGGTGCTGTGCCGGGGTGAAGGCGAACGTCAGCTCCTCGCCCGCCTGTCCGGCGGTGAAGCCGACCCGCACGGGGGTGTTGCCCTGGTTGCGCACCGCCAGCCGGTACCGCCCGCGCAGCCAGCCGCGCCGCCTGCGCGGGGCCAGCTCGCTGTGCAGCTCGTGGAACGCCCCGATGCGCACGGTGGTTTCCAGCACCCGCACCGACTCGGGGTGCTCGGCCGGCAGCACCCGTACCCCGAGGGGCACCTCACCGGCCCGGACCTCCGGGGACCGCGGCGGCTCCAGCCGGAGCGTCACCGTCTCGGACGTGCCCGGATACAGGGAGACCCGCGCGGGCTCCACGGTGGTCCAGGCGGCGCAGTCCCCGACGATCTCCAGGCTGTACGCCTCGACGATGTCGCTGTCGTTGCGCACGGTCACGGTGGTCGTGGCGATGTCCCCCGGCGCCACGGTCACTTCCGGGATGTCGAGTCCGGGAGCGCCGGGGCTGGAAGAGGCTGCAGAAGGCGTCACGCCAGCACGGTAGACCGGGCCCGGGCACGCGACGAGAAGCGCGAGGGCAATGCCCGGGCAGTCCCGGTGCCCCTGAGGTCACCCATCAACTCCCCGAGGGCAGCGGACCGTTGACCGGCCGCTGTCCCGGGTGCGCCGTCCAGCGGCGCTCGTCCCCGTCCCCGCGTCCTCCGACCAGTACTCATCAGACAGGTACCCCTTATGTCCAGCTCTGAACAAGCCGGGCCGGCCATGCCCACCGCGACCTCCCCCGGGCCGGCACCGGCCTGGGCCGCGCACCGGGCCCCGGCCGCCGACCGTCCCGACCGGGTCACCGTGGCGGTGTACGCCGCCGACCCCGTGCTGCGCCTGGGCGTCGTCCAGCAACTGCGGCAGCGCCCCGAGATCGACCTGCTCGCCGACGCCGACGCCGAGCGGGCCCAGGTGTCGCTGGTGGTGGTGGACCACGTCGACGACGACGTGGCCGCGCTGCTGCACCGGCTGCGGCACAACACCGCCACCCGCACCGGCCTGGTGGTCGCCACCCTCGGCTCCGGCTCGCTGCAACGCGTCATCGAGTGCGGGGTCGCGGCGGTGCTGCGGCGCGCCGAGGCCGACCAGGACCAGCTGCTGCGGCTCGTCCTCGCCATAGCCAACGGCGAGGGCGTCCTGCCCGGCGACCTGCTCGGCAAGCTCCTCAGCCACGTGGGCAGCCTCCAGCGGTCGGCGCTCGACCCACGGGGGCTGTCCCTGTCCACGCTGACCACCCGGGAGGCGGACATGCTGCGGATGGTGTCGGAGGGCCTGGACACCGCCGAGATCGCCCGCAAGACCTCGTACTCCGAACGGACCGTCAAGAACATCCTCCACGAGGTCATCACCCGGCTCCAGCTGCGCAACCGGGCCCACGCGGTCGGCTACGCGCTGCGCAACGGGCTGATCTGACGGAACGGCCCGCCCACACGACGGGTGATCCGACGGAACGGCCCGTCCGCACAACGGGTCAATCCGGTACGACGGCGGCCCGCCCGCACAGCGGGCCGATCCGGCGCGACGGTCCGGCCGTATCGCTTGCCGATCAGGCGGTACGGTCCGGCCGGGCAACGCGCGCTGCCCGAAAGCACACCGCGCGTTTCCCCCGGGTATGGCCCCGCCGCCCTCGCGCGCCGCGCGCGCCCGGGACAGGGTGGCGGGGGCACACCCGGATTGCCGCACCAGACTGCGAGGGGGACCTTGATGGGAACCGCTGGCCCCGGCGGGCGGTACCGCCTGGGGCGGCTCGGCGCGACGGCGCTGTTGCTGATCCCCCTGCTCGGCGCCACCGCGGCCTCCGGCGAGAACGGCACCGTCGACGCCTCGCCACGGGTGGCCACCACCGCCGCGGAGACGCGGATCGCGTTCGCCGGCACCCGGCACCGCAGTCTCGGCGTGCCCACCTCCACCACGAAGAGCGGCCCGCTGTTCGACGACGACGGCCCGGTCCACAACGACATCCAGCCGTCCGCCATGGGCGAGCAGCTGGTCTTCGCCAGTCGCCGCGACGAGAAGGACCCGCAGATCTATCTGCGGTCCGCGGGTGGTCAGGTGGTCCGCCTCACCACAGGCATGGACGCGGCCCACCCCCGGCTGGCGCCGGACGGTGCCTTCGTCGTCTTCGACGCGGCCGGGCCCGGCGGCCCGGACGGCAAGAAACAGCGCGACCTGTGGCGGATCGGCACCGACGGCAAGGGACTGAAGCAGCTCACCGCCACTTCCGCCGACGAGACGTACCCGACGGTCTCCCCGGACCTGAAGCAGGTGGCGTACTCCAGCAACGAGGACGCGGCGGACGGAGCGCAGATCTACGTACGGCCCCTGGAAGGCGACACCGCCCCCCGCCGGGTCACCGATCCCAAGAACGGCAAGGCCACCGAACCGATCTGGAACCCGGTGAACGACGAGGACCACCGCGGTCTCATCGCGTACACCGCGACCAAGGACAACGGCCGGTCCCAGCTGAGGGAGACGAACGGCCCCGGTACCACCGACGGGCCGCTGCTCGGCGTCGGCCGGGAGGAGTGGCGGGCGCACGCCCCGGCCTGGATGCCGGGCGGGGACGAGGTGCTGTTCCTCAGCCCCGAGATCACCTGCCAGTGCGAGGGCAACTACGACCACGTGTTCCGCGCCAAGCGGCACGACACCGGGACGCCCGGGCTGGTGCTGGACGAGGACCGGCAGATCGGCTCGCCCACCTGGCTCGGCCCGCTCGACGGCGGCCGGGCGGTGGTGGAGCACCTCACGGCCGACGGCCCGCACACCGTGACGCTCCAGGACATCCGGGCGGACGGGGCCGACCCCCGCGACCTGAACCTGACGATCCTGAACGAGGATCCGGAGGCCGACACCAACATCGACCCGAAGAAGGACCCGCTCTTCCAGCCCGGGCCCGACTACGACCCGTGGACCGAGCGGCAGAGCTACACACCGGACGGCCGCCGGATCGTGGTGACCCGCTTCACGGGCGACCGTGGCAGCCGCGTCGAGGAGATCTGGCTGGCCGACGCCGACGGCACGCACCCGGAGCGGATGCGGCTCGCCGGACGCGGGCCGCTCGACCGGGACACCGACCCGGCGTTCTCGCCGGACGGCAAGTACCTCGCCTTCACCCGGATCTCGCCGGGCACCGACGGGGCCGCGCCCACCAGCAAGGTGCTCATCGCGGACGTCGCCTCCGGCGCGATCACCGGCACGATCGTCCCGCCCGACACGGAGCTCAAGGGCCACGACGCCCAGCCCACCTGGTCCTCCGACGGCACGATGCTGGCCTTCACCCGCGACGAGCTGGTCTACGGCGCCGGCGGCAACAAGCACATCTGGACCGTGCCCGTGAACGACCTGGGCGATCAGGACGACCTGAGCAAGAGGATCTGCCCGGGCACCTGCGCGGTCATCGACGACAGCCCCGCGTTCTCCCCCGACGGAGGCAGCATCGCCTTCAACCGCAAGAACGACGCCTCCCGGATCGACGAGCGCAACGGCATCATCGTGACCTCCGTGTCCGGCAAGGACTGCCGGGTGCTCCTCCCCGGCTCCGCCCGGAACCAGAACGACGCCTGCCACCGCGAACTGCCCGAGAACCCCGGGCCGTTCCAGCCCCGGGACGCCGCCTGGACGCCCGACGGCACGTCCCTGGTGCTCAGCTCCCGCCCCAGCCAGCCGGTCAACAGCCCCGAGAAGCTCAAGGTGCTGAACGTCGTCACCGGCGAGCTGACCAAGCTCACCAACGACCTGCCGGGCCGGCACAAGGAGCCCAGCGTCCAGCAGTCCGTCGACCTCGCCGTCCGGGCGCCCGGCACCGTCCCGGACGTGACCGTCGGCGACTCCACCACGGTCCGCGTCGAGGTGGTCAACAACGGCCCCGCCGCCTCTCCCGGCACCCGGCTGACCATCGACCCGCCCGCCGGGGTCACCGTCACCCGGATCACCAAGCCCGACGGCTCGTGCGTCCCCACGTCCCTCCAGTGCGACCTGGGCGTGGTGCGGCCCGGCACGACGGTCCCGGTGGACGTCACCCTCACCGGGGTCACCCCGGGGGATGTGCCGGTCGGCTGGTCGGTCACCGGTACGGTCCTCGACCCGCGGCCCAGCGACAACGCGGGCCGGACCGTGGTGCCGGTGCGCACGCCCCCGCCGCCGACCCCGACCCCGACTCCTACGCCCACCCCCACTCCCACACCCACGCCCACCGTGCCTCCGGCTCCCACCCCGACGCCGACACCGCCGCCCACCGTGCCGCCGGTGCCGCCGCAGCCGCCGGCGCCGAAGGCCGGGCCCGGCGTGCGCGTCACGGCCCAGCCGAACCCCGGCTACGTCGGCGGACGCGTCGTGGTGACGTACACCGTCAGCAACGGCCGCAACGCGCTGGCCACCGGGCTGCGGCTGCGCATCGGGCTGCCCGCCGGCATCCCCGACAGCGGGCCCCCGCCGGGCTGCGACGCCTCCTGGCTGTGCGCGCTGCCGGACCTCCAGCCGGGCGCGAGCACGGTCGTACGCGTCGTCCTCAGCCCCAAGAAGGCGATGACCGGCCAGGTCACCGGCGTGCTCACCACCACCGGCACGGACGCCGACCGCGGTGACAACACCGCCCGGCAGCGGCTGCGCATCCTCCAGCCGCGCATCATCGCCGCACCGGACATCGGCAAGCCCGGCTTCGTCACCTCCGTGCGCGGCAAGGACTTCCCGCCCGGAGTGCCGGTGCGGTTCACCTGGAAGCCGGGGATCACCGCGGCGGCGGCGCCGACCGTGCCCAAGCCCGACGGCACCTTCATCGGCCAGCTCCTCATCCTCGCCAAGGACCAGACCGGGCCGCGCGTCATCATCGCCAAGGGTCCCGGATTCTCCCCGGTGCAGACCGACTTCCTGGTGGTCAGCGGCAGCATCCAGCCGCCCGACGAGGTGACCCGCCGGTGATCCACGAGGTCGACGAGGGGCTGCGCCGGCTGCTCGGCGAGTCCGGCCTGGAGGCGTCGGGCGTCGAGATCGTCTTCGACGCCCCCACCCGGGACTGGGCGGCGCGCCGCAGCGCGCCCACCGTGTGCGCCTTCCTGTACGACATCCGGGAGGACGCCACCCGGCGCGGCTCCGGCGCGGGGGAGGTGTACGACGCGGACGGGCAGCTCGTGGCGCGGCGCACCCCGCCCCGCTGGTTCGACCTGACGTACCTGGTCACGGCGTGGGCGAGCCGCCCGCAGGACGAGCACCGGCTGCTGTCGCAGGTGCTCTCCAGCCTGGTCTCCTTCGACACGCTGCCCGCGCGGCTGCTCACCGGCACGCTCGCCGAACTGGGCCTGACCGTGGGCCTGGACGTCGCCGGGGCCGCCGCCGACGTACCGGCCGCCGCCGATGTGTGGTCGGCGCTCGGCGGCGAACTGAAGGCGTCGCTGGGGGTACGGGTGCGGGCACCGCTCGCCGGGGCGGTCACGGCCGTCGCGCCGCCGGTCACCGAGGGACTCGTCGTGCGCTCCGCCGCGCGGCGCGCGGACGGGCAGGCGGACCCCGGGCGCCGGCTGCGCTACACGGAGGTGAGCGACCCGGGCCCGCAGGGCTTCGCCGGCCCCCGCGAACGGGGCCCGGCCCCCGCCCGCCGCCGCCACCGGGGAGACCGCCAGCCGTGACCCGCAGGACCGGGACTGGCGGGACCCTCGATACCCGCGATACTCGCGATACCTCTGAGACCGCCGAGACGATCGAGATCACCGAGACCGACGAGACTTCCGTGACGCACCACGCCACCGTCGAGCCGTCCGTAGAGCCGTCCGGGGAGCCGTCCGTGGAGCCGGGCGCCCCGGTGGACGCGCTGTGGGAGCGGCTGCGGGCCGTCGAGGAGCGGGTGCGGTGGGCGGTGGAGGAGCGGCGGGCCGGGGACCCCGACCCCGACGACCCGTACCGGGGGCAGTACCTCACCCCCGAGGCGGCGGCGCGCATCCTGGACGGGCCGGGCGGGCTCGGCCTGCCCGGCCCGGACCCCTGGCAGCCGCCGGCCGGTTCCGTCCTCGCCCCTCTCGCCGCGCGGTTCGGGCTGTCACCGCTGGACCTGGATCTGCTCCTGGTCGCGGTGGCACCCGACCTCGACGCGCGGTTCGAGCGGCTCTACGGCTACCTCAACGACGACCTGACCCGCCGCCGGCCCACCGTCGGACTGGCCCTGGAGCTGTGCGGGCTCGCCGGGGCGGCACCCGCGCGGTTCCGGCTCGCCCCCGGAGCCCCGCTGGTCGCGGGCGGCCTGGTGGAGGTCACCGAACCGGAACGGCCCCCGCTGTCCCGGGTCCTGGTGGTGCCCGACCGGGTCACCGCCCATCTCCTCGGCAACGCGTGGCCCGACGCCCGGCTGGCCGGCGTGCTCGACGAGGCCCGCGAGGACCCGACCGCCGAGCCCGAGGCGGTGCGCCGCACGGCGGCGGCCGTTCGGACCGGCACCGGCCTGGTGCAGTTGCGCGGCCGGGGCGACACCGGCGGCCTGGCCGTCGCCGCGCTCGGCGCGGCCGGCCTGCGCCCCCTGGTGCTGGACGCGGCGGCGCTCGCACGGCGCTCCGGCGACGTCCCGGAGCTGGCGCGGGTGGCCGCTCTCGAAGCCCGGCTGACCGGCGCCGGGGTGGTCCTCGGCCCGCTGGAGGCGCTGCCCGACGAACCCGCCGAACGCGCCCGCACGCTGCGGACACTGTGCTCGGCGCTGCGCGGCATCCCCCTGCTGATCCACGGCACCCCCGGCTGGGACCCGCTCTGGGCCGCCGACACCCCCGTCGTGGTGACCGTGCCGGCGCCCTCGCCCGAGCGGCAGGCGGCACGCTGGCGGCACGCCCTGGAGCGGGCCGCCGGTGACGGCTCCGTACCGGATGACACCGAGGCCCTCGCCCGGGCGGTGGCCGCGCACCGCCTGGACTCCGGGCAGGTGCGCCGCGCCGCCGACGTGGCCGTGCGCACCGCCGCCGTCGCGGGCCGCCCGGTCCACCCCGACGACCTGCGCACCGCCGTACGCGCCCAGAACGGCGCGGGCCTGGACCGGCTGGCCCGCCGGGTGGAGCCCTCGGTCGGCTGGGACGACCTGGTGCTGCCGCCGCTCACCCACCGGCGGCTGCGCGAACTCGCGCTGCGCGCCCGCCACCGGGAGCAGGTCCTCGGGCAGTGGGGGATGCGGCCCGGCGGCGGACGCGGACGCGGGGTGATCGCGCTGTTCGCGGGCGAGTCGGGCACCGGCAAGACCATGTCCGCCGAGGTCGTCGCAGCGGACCTGGGCATGGACCTGTACGTGGTGGACCTGTCCACGGTGGTCGACAAGTACGTGGGCGAGACCGAGAAGAACCTGGAGCGGATCTTCACCGAGGCGTCGGCGGTCAACGCCGTGCTGCTCTTCGACGAGGCCGACGCGATCTTCGGCAAGCGCTCGGAGGTGAAGGACGCGCACGACCGGCACGCCAACATCGAGTCGGCGTACCTGCTCCAGCGCATGGAGTCGTTCGACGGGATCGCGGTGCTGACCACCAACCTGCGGGCCAACCTGGACGAGGCGTTCACCCGCCGGCTGGACGTGATCGCCGACTTCCCGGTGCCCGACGCCACCCAGCGGCTCGCCCTGTGGGAACGCTGCCTGGGCGACCGTCTGCCCCGGGCCGGCGACCTGGACCTCGGGTTCTGCGCCGACCGCTTCGAACTGGCCGGCGGCTCGATCCGGGCCTGCGCGGTGACCGCGGCCTACCTCGCTGCCGAATCCGGGACACCGCTCACCATGAGCCAGGTGGTGACGGCGATCGCCCAGGAGTACCGCAAGCTGGGCCGCCTGGTCCTGGAGACCGAGTTCGGCCCGTACCTGTCGGAGGCCGTGGGCGCCTGACGGGCCGGGATCGCGGGTAGGCGGTTCCCTGAGGACCCGGGCGACGGCAACTCCCCAGGGGCGCGGGGAACCGCGCGACCAGCCCCGGCGCACCGGCACCCCTACGGCGATATCCGCGTCCGCACCCCGTCGGCGACCCAGTGCACCGCCGGCATGTCCGGCATGTCCAGGGGCGTAGGGGCAGAACCGGGGCAACGGGGGAGGGCGGGCGGACGGTCCGGGCGGGATGGGAAAGGCAGCGGTCCTGCCCCCGGTCGGGTCCGCACGTCCCTGTTCCCCCGGCCCATCCGCCCCGCAGACTCGGCCTGGACACAGGTGACCCACCCGCAAGGACCCCGAAGGAGCGAGCATGCCGACGTACCTCACCCCGGGCGTGTACGTGGAGGAGGTGCAGTCCGGTGCCCGACCGATCGAAGGGGTCGGCACCGCCGTCGCCGCGTTCGTCGGGTTCGCCGAGACCGGCCCGTTCCACACCCCGACGCTGGTCACCAGCTGGGACCAGTACACCCAGCTGTTCGGCGGCTTCACCGAGGGCACCTATCTGGCCCACTCGGTCTACGGCTACTTCGCCAACGGCGGCGGCGCCGCCTACATCGTGCGCATCGGCGGCTCCGCCCAGGACGCCTCCGCCCCGGCGGCCGACGCCGGCGGGCGGCGCGAGGCCCGGGCGGCCCAGCCGGCCGAGCTGGGCGGCTTCCTGATCGCGGCCCGGCCGGGCGCCACCGGCGTGTCGGTGGAGATCGCCGACGCCGACGGCGAGAACCCGCCGGAGGACCGCTTCAAGGTGCTGGTCCGCCAGGGCGACCAGGTCGCGGAGACCTACGAGGCATCCACCCGGAAGAACGTCAAGGGATACCTGGTCACCCAGGCCCGCGGCTCCCGGCTGATCGAGGTCACCGAGCAGCAGGGCGCCACCCAGACCCGGCCCGCCAACCAGACCGTGCCGCTCGCCGAGGCCCCGGCCGCGCCCGCCCCGGCCGGCTCCGGCGCGGTGGCCCGCCTCGACCCGTCCGAGTACGTCGGCGACGCCGCGGCCCGCACCGGGTTCGGCGGTCTGGAGACCATCGACGAGATCACCATGGTCGCGGTGCCGGACCTGATGAGCGCCTACCAGCGCGGCGACATCGACGCCGAGGGCGTGCGCACCGTGCAGCTCGCCGTGATCTCGCACTGCGAGCAGATGGGCGACCGGGTCGCGGTCCTGGACACCCCGCCCGGGCTCAACGCCCAGCAGGTGCGCACCTGGCGCAACGACGAGGCGGGCTACGACTCCCGGTACGCCACCCTGTACTACCCGTGGGTGCGGGTCTTCGACCCGGCCGCCGGACGCAACACCACGGTCCCGCCGAGCGGTCACATCGCCGGTGTGTGGGCGCGCAGCGACGCCGAGCGCGGCGTGCACAAGGCGCCCGCCAACGAGGTGATCCGCGGCGCGGTCGACCTGGAGCTGCGGCTCAGCAAGGGCGAGCAGGACCTGCTCAACCCGATCGGCGTGAACTGCGTACGCGCCTTCCCCGGCCGGGGCATCCGGATCTGGGGCGCCCGCACGCTCTCCTCCGACCCGGCCTGGCGCTACCTGAACGTGCGCAGGCTCTTCAACTACCTGGAGGAGTCGATCCTCCTGGGCACCCAGTGGGTGGTCTTCGAGCCGAACGACGACCGGCTGTGGTCGAGCATCCGGCGCAACGTCACCGCGTTCCTCACCGAGGAGTGGCGCCGGGGCGCGCTGTTCGGCCGCACCGCCGAAGAGGCGTTCTACGTCAAGTGCGACCGCGACAACAACCCGCAGGAGTCCATCGACCAGGGCCGGGTCGTCTGCGAGATCGGCGTCTCGCCGGTCAAGCCCGCGGAGTTCGTGGTGTTCCGGCTGGCCCAGTTCTCCGACAGCACCAGTCTCATCGACGAGTGAGACGAGCCAGACCAGTGACCCGCGGGTCCAGCAACGGAAGGTGACAGACAGTCATGGCAACGGGCGATGCTCTTTCCACCCACGTCTTCGGCGTGCAGCTCGGTGGCTACCTGGTCGAATCGATCCAGGAGATCAGCGGGCTGACCGTCGAGGAGGACGTCGTCGAGGTCAAGCAGGTCACCGCTGAGGGCAAGCAGATCATCCGCAAGCAGCCCGGCGGCCGGCAGGCGGGCGAGATCACGATCACCCGGGGACTCGACCAGAGCAGTGAGTTCACCAACTGGATCAAGGAGACCCTGAACAACGGGGCCGTGAACACCGCCCGGCAGAACCTCACCATCGAGATCAAGGACTCCGAGGGCAACACGGTCCGCCGGATCCAGCTGATGCAGGGCTGGGCCTCCAAGTGGGAGGGCCCCTCCCTCAAGGCAGGCGAGTCGGCCGCGGCCACCGAGTCCGTCACCATCGTGTTCGAGGAGATCATCGTCGAATGAGGCGTCGTACCGTGACGGCGGGCAACCTGGAGGAGATCCTCCAGCTGACGACGCCCGCCACGGCGACCGAGCAGCCGGCGGCGGCACCCCCCGCCGCCGCTCCGGCCCCGCCGCCCCGCGAGGAACCGCACGGGTTGCGCACCGAGTTCGAGTTCGTGCTGCCGCGCGGCTACGTCGACGAGGCGGGCACGGTGCACCGCGAGGGCGCGATGCGCCTGGCCACGGCCCGGGACGAGCTGCGGCCGCAGATCGACCTGCGGGTCAAGGAGAACCCGGCGTACCTGAGCGTGGTGCTGCTGAGCCAGGTGATCACCCGGCTCGGCACCATCACCGACGTGCACGCCGGGATCGTGGAACGGATGTACGCCACCGACGTGGCCTTCCTCCAGGACTTCTACCGCCGTGTGAACAGCGAGGGCCACACCGGGCGGCGGTGACCTGTCCGCACTGCGAGGGCGGCTTCGAGGTCGACCTCTCGGGTGGGCGCCTGGGGGAATCGTGACGTACGCCCTTCCCCGGCTCCGGGAGGAGGTCGCGTACATCGCCTATCACTTCCACTGGTCGAGAGAGGAAGTCCTCGACCTGACGCATGACGAACGACGGCAGTGGGTGGCCGAGATCGCCCGTATCAACACCCGCGTGAACGAAGGCGGTTGAGCACATGGCATGGCGGGACAGGCTGCGCCGCCGGTCCGCCGGGGCGGGGGGCGTGCGGCGCGGGGAGCGTGACGGCGCCCCGGCTGCCGCCGTGCCCGGTGCTCCGGCCGCCGCCGCGCCGGACGCTCCCGCCGCCTCCGTGCCCGCCGACTGGGACGGCGGCTGGCGCCGTACCGCGCCGCCGGAGCTGACCGTGTCCCGGGCGCCGCTCGGCGTCAGTGACGGTCTCGCCTTCCGGTCCGGCCTCGCCGCCTGGCAGAACCCGTCGTTCGACTCCGGCCTCGCCCACGCCCTGCTGCCCACGGCCCCCACGGGCCTGGTGCACGGCGTCACCCACCGCCCGGCCACCCCTCGGGCCGCCAGCCCGGAAGGGGGTCCGCTGCTGCTGCGGGCGTTGCGGCGGGAGGGGGACCGGGAGACTCCGGACGGGGCGGCGCCGGCTGATTCGGCTTCCTCGGGCTCGACGTCGTCGGGTTCGGCTTCCTCCGGTTCGACGTCCTCCGGTTCGGCCGCTCCGGGCGTACGGCCTGGGGCTTCCCGTGCCTCCCGTGCCTCCCGTGACGGGGCCGCGGGGGAGGGGCGTACGGGGGACGCCTCGCCGAGCCGTGGCCTCACGTCCGGTGCTTCTCCCGCCGTGCTGGCCTCGTCGTCTCCCGCCATTCAGCGGTCGGTCGAGCCCGGTGCCGGCCCGGTGGTCGCTCCGCCCGGTCCCGGCCACTGGCCCGCCGTACCGGAGATCCCGGTGGTGCGCCGGGTTACGGCGGTCCCGGGCGCGGTCGCGTCGGGCGGGCCGGCCTCTCAGGCGCGGTCCGGCTCCGGAGGGGGTGCGCGGGCCCAGGTGTCCCGAGCCCCCGGCTCCGCCGCGCCCGCCGCGCCCGACGTGCCCCGTCCGACCGTCCGGCCCCGCCCGACGAGCCCCTCCCTGACCGTGGCCCGCCGCCCGGCCGGTCCCGTGCGCCGCGTCCCCGCACTGCGCCCCCCGGCCCCGGCGCCGGCCCCGGTCAAGGGCGCCCAGGCACCGGCCCGCCCCGCCGCAGACAAGGCGCCCGAGGCCCCCGGGGCGCCCGGCGGCCACTCCGCCGCGTCCACCGAGGCCGGGACGCGGGCGCGTCCGGCCGACGCCGCGCAGGGTACGGCGACCCGTGCCCCCCTTGGCGCCCCGCTCACCGAACTCCCGCCCACCGCGCGACCCTTGACCGACAACCCCCCTGTCCAGCGCGCCACGTCCGGCCCCGCTCCGGCGCTCCCCGTCGTGCAGCGCCAGGCCGAGGGCGCGTCCGGCACCCCGGGCTCGTCCGACGGCGGGTCCAAGGGCGCGGCCTCGCGCACCCCGGACGGCCCCGCGGGCGGCCCGAGCCGGCCCTCCGCCCGCAGTGGGGCACGCGCCCGCGGCGGCCTGGGCGCGCCGCTGCCCGAGCTGCCGCCGAGCGCCGACATCCCGGGCGGCCGGGGTGACCGACGTGCTCGGGCACGGCAGGACCGGGCACCCGGAGCCACGCCGGACCAAGGACGTACGCCCACCGGGGCCACGCCGCCCGCGACCGGAGGAAACGGCGCGGGCGCTCAACTGCCGGGCCCCGGTACCGTGCAGCGCCGCCCGGCGGCCGGCCCCGCCGACGGGAGCGCTCCGGAGACCGGTGACCGTCCCGGACACGGGCTGACGGCACCCCTGTTGGGCAAGGGTGTCGTGCAGCGGAGTGCGACGGCGGACCCGGCCGGCGGGGGTGCCCCGACGGCCGGTGCCCGCGCCGGAAGCGGCCCGCACGCGCCGCTGGTGGAGAAGCCCGTCGTGCAGCGGAGCGCCGTGGGGGACACGGGCGCCCGGGAGACCGCCCGGCCGTCGAACTCGGGCGGTGCTCAGGACGCGCCGTCGGCCGAGAAGGGTGCCGTACAGCGTCGTTCGGCGGAGGGTGCCACCGGCGCCGGTACGTCGTCGCGCTCGGGCGGGGCTCAGCAAGCGCCGTCGGCCGAGACGGGCGTCGTACAGCGTCGTTCGGCGGCGGATTCCGATGAGGGGCGCGCTCCCGGAGCCGGTACGCCGTCGCGCTCCGGCGGAGGTCCGGACGCGCCGCTGCTGGGCGAGGGCGCGGTGCGGCGCGGTTTGGCGGCGGACCCCGTCGGCGGGAGCACCCCGGAGGGGGTCGCCCACTCCGCGGACGGTCCCGCCACGCCGCTGGTGACACCGTCCCAGGGCCCGGCCGCCGCCTCCCAGGCCCCCGCCACGCCGTCCCCGGCGGCGTCCCCGGCGGGAGACACGCGACGCCCCGGTACGACCCCCGGCGGGCCGCGGCGTGCCGGATCCGCCGCCGAGACACCCGTCGTCGTCGCTCGGGCCGTGGCCGGGGGCGCGTCCGGTGCTCCGGGCGCTTCGGGTGCCCGGCGTCCGGGAGCGGCCGGGCAGCCTCCGCTCACCGTGACCCGCTCCGCCCCGGCGGCACCCCGTACCCTCTCCCTGCTCGCCGCGCGCCCGCTCACCCTGAACACCCGGCCCGCGGCGGGAGCGGCGGCGCCCGCCGCCCCGCGCCCCGCCGGCCGTCCCGTGGTGCCGGTCCGCTGGCCCGGCACCCCGCACCACCAGGGTCCGGACACCTCCGCCCGGCCCGGCCCCGCCCCCACGGCGCCCACGATCCAGCGGGCCCCGGCCGCGCCGGCACCCGGCTCCCCGGCCCCCGCTCACCGTGCCTCCGGTCCGGCGGCCGTACGCGCCTCCGCCCCCGTGCGCCCCGGCCCGCAGCCCTCGGCCACGGTCCAACGCGTTCCCGTCGTCCGCCCGGCCCCGCCCCGCGCGGAGTCGTCCGGGCCGGGCGCCTCCACCACTTCGGCCCCCTCCGCGCCCGTACCCGCGCGGGCCCTTCCGGTGACCGCCCCGCAGGCGCCGCCGGTCGCGGAACGCCCGCCGGCCGGGCCGGCACCGGCGCCCGCGGTGCCCGTGCCCGTGGTCCGGTGGCAGCACCCCGCGCGGGCCGGTGCCACCGGGGACAAGGCGCCCGTGGTGCAGCGCGCCGGTGACGCCGGATCCCAGGCCGCGCCGACGCGCGGCCGCCAGCGGTCGGCCACCGTGTCCGGCACGTCGTCCGGCACGTCGTCCGGTACGTCGACAGGCGCGTCGTCCGGCTCGTCGCTCGGCTCGTCATCCCGTTCCTCGTCCGCCGGCCGGAACGCGGGTCGGCGGACGGCCGAGAACCCGCCCGATCCCGGTCTCGACCTGGACGACCTGGCGCGCCGGCTGATCGACCCGGTGGCCCGGCTGCTCCGTGCCGAACTGCGCCGCGGCCGGGAGCGCACCGGCCGTCCGCACGACGGACGCCGCTGAGACCACGGACATGGATGAGGCGACCCGATGAACGACGCCACGCCAACGAAAGAAGGCCCGCCCGAGGCCACGGAACGGATGACGGACGAATGACGGACAACATCTTCGCGACGAGCGTGTTCTTCCGGCTCGCGATCGGCGGCAACGACCTGGGCGCCTTCCACACCTGCTCCGGCATGGGCGCAGAGGTGGAGATCGAGAGCTATGCCGAGGGCGGCAACAACGGCTTCACCTGGCAGTTGCCCGGCCGGGTGACCTGGTCGAACATCACGCTCACCCGGCCGGTCACCGCCGACACGGTGAAGATCGGCCGCTGGCTGGACGAGACGCTGAAGCGGGTGGAGCGCAAGGACGGCGAGATCGTGGCGCTGCGGCCGGACCGCACCCCGATCATCAGCTGGCAGGTGTTCGGGATCGTCCCGGTGCGCTGGCAGGGACCGTCCTTCGACCCCAACAGCTCCGAGGCGGCCGTGGAGACCCTGGAGATCGCCCACGAGGGGCTGCGCCCGTCCTGACTTTCTGCCTTGACCCGCCCGCCCGCCCGATGAGCCGTACCCGCCCGTGCCCGTGAGAAAGGAAGTCCCGGCATGTCACCAGCGTTCCGTTCCAGCCGGGCCAGGGCCCAGCTGACCCTGATGGAGCCGCCCGCCTCGGTCGGCGCCAAGCCCGGCGGCACGATCGCGCGGCTGAACCTCCAGTTCAACCCCTCCACCCTGGAGCTGCGCAAGACCACCGAGTGGCGGCGCACCCCGTCCCGGATGGCGGGGCAGTCGGCGCTGCCCGAGTTCGTCGGCAGCGGCCCGCGCGAGCTGAGCCTGGAGGTGTTCCTGGACGCCACCGCCACCCACGACAACTCCGTGGAGCAGGCGGTGGAGAAGCTGATGAAGGGGTGTGTGCCGACCCCGGCCAGCCTGGGCCGGAAGAAGCCGGCCAGCCCCTGGGTGCGGTTCGAGTGGGGCACCGCGCGGACCACCTCGTTCGACGGGGTGCTCTCCAGTCTCTCGGTGACGTACACCCTCTTCGACGTGGACGGCAAGCCGCTGCGGGCCACCTGCGCGCTGTCGATCGAGGAGGCGAGCGTCGACCCGGCGGGCCAGAACCCGACCTCCGGCGCGCGCACCGCCCGCAGCACGCACACGGTGGTGGCGGGCGACAGCCTGGCGATGCTCGCCTGGCGGGAGTACGGCGACGCGACGGCCTGGCGGGTCATCGCGGAGGCGAACGGAATCGACGACCCGATGGCGCTCGTGCCCGGCACCGAACTGGTGGTGCCGGGGCTGCGGGACGCCGGTGGTGAGGAGGAGCGGTGAGCGCAGCGGAGGCGCGGGGTGGCCGGTCGTTCGCGGCGGACCCCGTCATCGAGACGCCCGGCGAACTGCCGCCGGTCTGGGCCGCCCAGCTGGTGAGCTGCGTGGTGGACGAGAACGTGGGCCTGCCGGACGCGGCACAGCTCACCTTCCGCGACCCCGACCACGAGTTCCTGCGGGCGGTCGGCATCACCATCGGCACCCCGCTCAGGGTGTCGGTGGTGACGGTGAACGGGCAGGCCCGCGAGCGGCTGTTCGACGGCGAGGTGACCGCCCTGGAGGTGGACCGGGACCGTACCGGCTCGTTCACGGTGGTGCGCGCCTACTCCAAGGCGCACCGGCTCCAGCGCGGCCGGAAGGTGGTGGCGTACCGGAACATGACGGCGGCCGCGATCGTCCGCAAGGTGGCCGCCGGGGCCGGGCTGGCCTGCGGCACCGTGGAGGCCGCGCCGGTCACGTACAAGCAGCTGTCCCAGGCGAACGTGTCCGACTGGGACTTCCTGCAGTACCTCGCGGCCGAGAGCGGGGCGCAGGTGCGCGTGGACGACAAGGGCGTGCTCCAGTTCACCCAGCCGAAGAAGGCGTCCGGGGCGCCCGCGCCGTCGACGCCGGCCACCCGGAACCCGATGGTGCTGGAGTACGGGCGGAACCTGCTGGCGCTGCGGGCCTCGCTGTCGGCGGCGGACGGCGCCGCGCAGGTGGAGGTGCGCGGCTGGGACGTCACCACCAAACGCCCGCTGGTGGCCCGGCAGCCGTCGGTGGAGAGCGACACGGTGGTGCCGGGACTGAGCCCGGCGTTCGCCGCCCGGTTCGGCAGGCAGTCCAAGCTGACCGTCACCGACACCCCGTACCGCACCCAGGCGGAGACCACCGCCGTCGCCGACGCCGTGGCCGCGCAGGTGAGCGCCGGGTTCGGGGACCTGGAGGCGGTCGCGGAGGGCAACCCGCGGCTGCGGGCGGGCAAGCCGGTCGCGCTCGGCAACGTCGGCCCGGCGTTCTCCGGCAAGTACACCGCGACGGCCGTGCAGCACGTCCTGGAGCCGCACGGCGGGTACCGGACCACGGTGTGGGTGAGCGCCAGCCCCGACCGCTCCCTGACCGGGCTGGTGACCGGCGCCAACGCGCCGAGCCGCGGCCCGCGCATGCCGGGGCTGGCGATCGGCGTGGTCACGGACGTCCGCGAGCCGGGCGGCGCCGAGAGCGGCGCGGTGAAGCTGCGCTTCCCCTGGCTGGACGACACCTACACCACCGACTGGGTGCGCACCGTGCAGTGGGGCGGCAAGGGCGGCGGAGGTGTGGTGAGCCCCGAGGTCAACGACGAGGTGCTGGTCGGCTTCGAACAGGGCCTGCTGGACAGCCCGTACGTCATCGGCGGGCTGTACAACGGCGTCGACAAGCCCTCGCCGCACGACGTCCCGCTGATCGACGGCACCACCGGCAGGGTCAACCGGCGCTCCCTCGTCTCCCGCTCCGGGCACCGGGTGGAGCTGCTGGACGCCAGGGCCCCGGGCCCGTCCGGGCTGCGCCTGCGGACCGCCGACGAGCGCCTCGAAGTGTTCCTGGACGACCGGCGCGACCGGATCGAGCTGACGGTGTACGCCCGGGGCCGGCAGCCCCTCACCTCCGTCGTGCTCGACGGCAAGGGCATCACCCTGGACGCGGGCCGGGGCGATGTGAGCGTGTCGGGCCGGAACGTGGACATCCAGGGCCGGGTCGGGGTGAAGGTCGGCGGCCGGTCGGTGAGCGTCACCGGCAGCTCGGACGTCACCGTCGACGGCGGCCTGCTCGGCGTCCTGAAGGCCAAGCTCATCCGCATCAACTGACCCGCCACCACCAGCAGTCAACCGAAACTCCCGAGGAGCAACGCATGCCGGCCGCAGCCCGTACCGGTGACCCCAGCAGTCACGGCGGGGTGATCACCACCCCGCCGCCCGGCGCCGCCGCGACCGTGGCCCGCGTGCTGATCGGCGGCCGGCCCGCCGCCGTCGTCGGCAGCCAGCACACCTGCGCGATGCCGCCGCACGCGGTCATGGGCCCCGCCAACGTGATCATGCCCAACCCGGTCGCGGCCACCGTCCTGATCGGCGGGCTGCCGGCCGCGCGGGCGCGCGACAAGACCTCGTGCGGCGCCACGATCCTGACCGGCGCCCCCAACGTCCTGATCGGGGGCCTGTGATGAGCGAGCGGTTCATCGGCCGCGGCTGGGCGTTCCCGCTGCGGGTCGGCCCGACCGGCGGCATCGCCCTGGTCGACCGGGAGCGGGAGATCGAGGAGGCGATCCGCCTGGTGCTCGGCACCGCGCCCGGCGAGCGCCCCATGCGCCCCGAGTTCGGCTGCGGCATCCACGACTACGTCTTCGCCCCCGGCGACGGCGCCACCGCCGGACGCATCGCGCAGCAGGTGCGCGAGGCCCTGGAACGCTGGGAGCCGCGCATCTCGGTGGACGACGTGGTCGTCGCCTTCGACGCCGTCGAGGACGGCACCCTCTACATCGACGTGCACTACACCGTGCGCTCCACCAACGACCGGCGCAACCTGGTCTTTCCCTTCTACACCATCCCCTCCGAGGAGGGGGCCGAGGACAGGGGCACGGACTGATGGCACTGCCCTCCCCGAACCTGGACGACCGGCGGTTCCAGCAACTCGTCGACGAGGCCAAGCGGTACGTGCAGCAGCGCGCGCCGGAGTGGACCGACCACAACGTCTCCGACCCGGGCGTCACCCTGATCGAGACGTTCGCCTACCTGGTGGACCAGCTGCTGTACCGGCTGAACCGGGTCCCGGACAAGAACTACACCGCCTTCCTCGACCTGCTCGGCATCCGGCTGTTCCCGCCGGCCGCCGCCGTCGCCGAGGTCGACTTCTGGCTGTCGGCACCGCAGCCCGACACGGTCGAGCTGCCCACCGGCACGGAGGTGACCACCGCGCGCGGCGAGAGCGACGAGTCCGTGGTGTTCACCACCACCGACCACCTGGACATCCTGCCCAGCGAGCTGACCCGCCTGGTGACCGCGCACCGCACCGGCGAGCAGACCGACCGCACCGGGACGCTCTCCGAGGGCCGCGACATCCCCTGCTTCCAGGCCGCGCCCGAGCCGGGCGACGCCCTGCTGTTCGGCCTGCCGACGGCGGTGCCCCGGTGCATCGTCGCCGTACGCCTGGACAGCCGGGTGGAGGGCGTCGGCGTGGACCCGCGCCAGCCCCCGCTGGTGTGGGAGGCGTGGGACGGCGGCGGCTGGCGGGTGTGCGAGACCGGCGCGGACACCACCGGCGGGCTCAACCGGCCCGGCGAGGTCATCGTGTACGTCCCGGCCGGGCACACCGCCTCGGTGATCGGCGGCACCCGGGCCGGCTGGCTGCGCTGCCGGGTCACCGAGCCGGAGCCGGGCCAGCCGTTCTACTCGGAGTCGCCGACCGTGCGCGAGGCCGCGGTGTTCACCGTGGGCGGCACCATGACCGTGGAGCACGCCGAGACGGTCACCGACGTGCCGCTCGGCACCTCGGAGGGGGTGCCCGGGCAGACGTTCCGGCTCGGCCGCCCGCCGGTCCTGCTCGACCGCGAACCCCCGGTCGTGGAGGTGTCCACCGCCGAGGGCTGGCAGCGCTGGGAGGTCGTCGAGCACTTCGGCCGCTCCGGGCCCGACGACCGGCACGTCCGGGTCGACGCCACCACCGGCGAGTTCGGCTTCCCGCCCGCGCTGCGCGAGCCGGACGGCACGCTGCGCCCGTGCGGCGCCGTGCCGCCCAAGGGGGCGCAGATCCGGGTGGCCCGCTACCGCACCGGCGGCGGCCCGGCCGGCAACGTCGCCCGCGGCGCGATCTCCGTGCTGCGCAGCTCCGTGCCGTACGTCGCCCGGATCACCAACCGGGAGGCGGCGCGCGGCGGGGTCGCCGGGGAGACCGTGGAGAACGCCAAGCTGCGCGCGCCGCAGGCGCTGCGCATGCAGGAGCGCGCGGTGACCGCCGAGGACTACGAGATCATCAGCCGCCAGGCCGCGCCCTCGGTGCGCCGGGTGCGCTGTCTGCCCGCCGCCGAGGGCGCGGGCGCGGTACGGGTCCTGGTGGTGCCGGACGCGGTCGCCGACGAGGGCGACGACCGGCTCCGGTTCGAGCAGCTGATCCCCTCCGACCAGGTGCTCCGGGCCATCACCGAGTCCCTGGACGAGCGGCGCCTGATCGGTACCCGCCTGGTGGTGGAGCCGCCGGTCTACCAGGGCGTCACCGTGGTGACCCGGCTCGCGGCGGCCCCGGGCGACACCGACCGGGTGCGCGACGCGGCGCTCGCCGCGCTGTACCGGCACCTGAACCCGCTGCACGGCGGCCTCGACGGGACCGGCTGGCCGTTCGGGCGGCCGGTGCAGTACGGCGAGCTGTTCGGCGTGCTGCAACGCGCCGTCGGCAACGCGCTGGTGGAGGAGATCCGGCTCTTCCCCGCCGACCCGATCACCGGCCGGCGCGGCGCCCCGACGGACCGCATCGACCTGGCCCAGGGCGCGCTGGTCTTCTCGTACCAGCACCAGGTGGTCGTCACGGCCGTGGACCCGGAGGGCGGACGATGAGCCGCGCCGCCGTCCCCGGCCTGCCGAGCCGTCACCCGATCGGCGAACAGCTGCCGGCCCTGTACGCCGACGACGACTTCGCCCAGCGCTTCACCGCCGGCCTGGACACCGTCCTGGCCCCCGTCTTCCTGACCCTGGACACTCTCCCCGCCTATCTCGACCCCCGGGTGGCCCCGGCCGACTTCCTGACCTGGCTGGGGTCCTGGGTGGGCGCCACCGACGACCCCCAGTGGCCGGAGGAACAGCGCCGGGAGGCCGTCACCCGCGCCGTGGAACTGCACCGCTGGCGCGGCACCGCCCGGGGTCTGACCGAGGCGCTGCGGCTCGCCCTGGGCGTGCGCGCGGAGGTGACCGGGGCCGGCGGGGCGACCTGGTCGGCGACGCCGGGCGCGGACCTGCCGCCGGAGTCCGGGGCGGGGCCCGTGGTGCGGGTGTGGCCGGCGGAAGGGGCCGCCGACGGGCCCGGGGTGGACCCGGCCCGGGTCCGCGAGATCGTCCGGGTGATGTGCCCGGTGCACACCGACTGCCGGGTGGAGATCCTGTCCGGCCCGCCCACCGACGAAGGGAGGTGACGCCGTGCGCGCGTGTCCCTCGTGCGGGGCGTCGAACGGCCCCACGGACGACTTCTGCGGCAACTGCGGCACGTACCTGGGCTGGTCGGACTCCGGCCCGGCGACGAGCACGCCCGCGCGGCCCACCGCCCCGGAACCCGAACCGGCCCCGCACACACCCCCGAAGCCGGACCCCGTACCCGACCCGGCTCCCGCTCCCGCTCCGGACCCCGCCCCGGCGGAGGACCCGGAGCGGCCCGCACCGCAGCCCCGCGCCTCGTCGCTGCGCTCCCGCCTGACGGGCCGGACCCGCGGCGAGACGAAGCCGGAGGAGCCGAGGCAGGAGGAGCGGAAGCAGGAGGAGCCGAGGCCGGAGCAGGAAAGGGCGGCGGAGCCGAGGCAGGGCGAGGCGGGGCCGGCGGAGCCGAAACCGGCCGGGAGCACCCGTTCCGGGAACGAGTCTCCCGCCGCGGCCCCCGGCCGGGCCGAGCCCGCGAGCACGTCGTCGGCCGAGTCGGCCCCCGAGCCCCGTACGGAGCCGTCCGGGTCCGGGACGACGGGCACGGCACCGTCCGCCGACGCGCGCCGTTCGACGGCGGCGCCTGACGATTCCCGGTCGGGCACGCGGGGTTCGACCGCCTCATCCGCCGAATCCCCGTCTGCCACCCGAGGTTCGTCGGCCGGGCCCACCGACTCCCCGAGCGGCACCCGGGGTTCGTCGGCCACGCCTGCCGAACCCCCGTCCGCTCCCCGACGCTCGGCAGCCGCGCCTGCCGAACCCCCCGCCGCCCGCCCGGCACCCGCGTCCGCCGACGGTCCCCGCCGCCCCGAGCGCACCACCTCCCCCGCTCCCGCCAAGCCCCCGGCGGCAGCACCGCCCCCCATCGCCCCCCGCGTCCCGTCGGCCCCGGACACGCCGGGCCCGCGCCCCCCGGCCGCACGCGCCCCGGAGGGGCCGGCGCCGGAGGCCGTGGCTCCCGTGCGCCCGGCGAAGCCGGTGGCCCCGCGCCCCGTCGTACGGCCCGTGGAGGCGCCGGAGGAAGTGGCGGGCAGGCCGTGCCCGTCCTGCGGCACGCCCAACCCGCCGGGCCGCCGTTTCTGCCGCCGCTGCGCGGCCGAGCTGAACCCGGCGGCGAAGCCGGAGCCGCTGCCGTGGTGGCGGACGGTGTGGCCGCTGCGCCGCCGGGTGCGGGCCGGCTCGGGCCGCGGCGTGCGGCTGCTGGTGATCCTGGGACTGCTGGTGGCTCTGTGCGCGGCCGGTCTCTTCCTGCTGCCGGCCGGACGTGCCCTGTTCGAGGACACCCGGGACAAGCTGGGCAAGCCCAAGGCCGTGACCCCGGTGGGCATCAAGGCGAGCGCCGAGGTGCCCGGGCACCCGGCCCGGAACACCACGGACGAGGTGAGCAACCACTACTGGGGCGCGCCGGCGCCGGGCGCGTCGGTGACCTACACCTTCGGCGAGCCGTTCCGGCTGATCGACGTGATCATCACCAACGGCGCGTCCAAGTCCCCCGAGGCTTACGCCGACGAGGCGCGCGCGCTCCGGATGGACATGGAGGTCACCACGCGGGACGGCGAGGTGCACCGCAAGCGGATCACCCTCGCCGACAAGCCGGGCCCCCAGACGATCCACACCGCGTTCAGCCATGTCACCACGGTGCGCCTGGTGCTCGACTCCCCGGCCGGCCTGTCCCCGGGCCGCCACCTGGCCCTCGCGGAGGTGGAGTTCTTCGCCCGGAGCTGACCCGGAAACCCTGCCCGGAGCCCCCGCAAGGGAGTTGCAAGGAGCCTGCAAGGAAAGTGCCCTCCGGGCCGGGAAATCCCCTGTCGACCGCTGAACGCGGCGACGAGCGATGGGGGATCGCATGTCCGTCAGCACCACGAAACCAGCACTGATCGAGCAGGGACACTGGCTGACCGTACGAGACTGCAAGAGGGTATTGGTGGTCGTCCACACCGTGACGTTCGCCCAGCGCCTCCAGGAAGTCTTCGGTCTGCTGGAGTCCGACCTGCGCGTCCAGCTGGTCTTCACCGCAGCCCCGCACGCCTTCGGCAGCGGGACCACGCAGTACCTGCACGAGCTGGGCATCTCCACGGTGCCCTGGGAGGAGGCCCTACGGACGGAATTCGACCTGGCGCTGGCCGCCGGGTCCCGCGGAGTGCACGAACTGCGCGCTCCGGTCCTGCGCGTCTCGCACGGGGCGGGACACATCAAACCGCTCACCGACGTCAGCGGGCTCGCCCCGGGGGAGCACCGGGCGCCGGGGATGCTGAGCAGGCAGCACCTGCTGCACGAAGGCCGCCTGGTACCGGCGGCGATCGCCTACGCCCATGAACGGGACGTGGCGGAACTGGCGCGGTCGTGCCCGGAGGCGCTTCCGGCCGCGCACGTGGTGGGCGACCCGTGCGTCGACCGGATCACGGCGGGCCTGCCGCTGCGCGAGGACTACCGGCGCGCACTGGGGATCGAGAGCGGACAGCGTCTCGTGGTCGTCACCTCCACCTGGGGGCCCACCTCGACGTTCGGGCGGCTCGACGCCCTGCTCCCGCAGCTGCTCGGCCGGCTGCCGGACGACGGCTACCGCATCGCGCTGCTGGTCCACCCGAACGTGTTCGCGGGCCACGGGACGTGGCAGGTGCGCGGGTGGCTGGCCGGCTGCCGTGACCGGGGCGTCGCGCTGGTGCCCCCGGAGGCCGACTGGCAGGCCCCGCTGATCGCGGCCGACTGGATCATCGGCGACCACGGCTCGCTGACCGTGTACGGCGCGCTCACCCGGGCCACGCTGCTGCTCACGCCCGGCCCCCGGCGGGAGGTGTCCGCCTCCTCCCCGACGGCGCTGCTCACGGCCGTCGCGCCCGTGCTCGCCCCGGGCTATCCGCTGGCCGAACAACTGGAGTACGCGGCCCGGTTGCGCCGCCCGGGGCAGTACGACGAGGTGACCGCCTCGCTGTCGTCGGCGCCGGGTGAGTTCCACCGGCGGATGCGCGCGGTCGTCTACCGCCTGCTGGGCCTCGGCGAACCCGCCCTTCCGCCGCTCGTCACCCCGCCCCCGCCGCCGCCTTCGCTGCGGCAGTGGGAGATTCCCGCCGGACGGGGAGCGGAGCGGTGATCCGCCGGTCGCCGACCTCCCGGGGGCACGCGCCGCCCGCCCGACCCGCGCCCGCCCGGGGCGCGGAGCCGGGGGCCGCGTGGGCCACCGTCTGCTTCCGTCCGCCGCACCCCGGCGCCCTGCCCCGGGAGGCCGGCTTCCGGGGCGGTCCGGCCCTCGTCGTCTGGCGCACGCGGGCGGCGCACGGACCGGCCCTCGTCCGCTGCGACGCGCTGCCGGTCACGGAGCGGGGGCGCGCGTACGGGCACCCCTCCCCGTGTCTCCACCCGCCCGGCCGGCTGCCGTGCGACACGCATCTGTGGGCGGACGCGGAGGGGCCGGCGGAGCTGAGGGAACAGGCCGACGTGCTGGTCGGCCGGGTGCCCAGGGCGGTCGCCGAGGCCCGGTGGCGGGTGCGGGTGCTGCTCGCGGAGCACCCGGGGTGTCTCGCCGCCGTCGTGCCCGGCTTCGGCGCGGGGTGCGTGGTCGGTGTGCGGCGGGCGGCGGGTGACCCGTGGTGTGCCGGGCTGGAGCGGGGCGGCCCCCGGGCCCCGGCCTCGCCCCAGGCGGTCGCCTCGGTGGTGCACGCCTGGGTCACCGCCGGGGGTGCGCCGAGCGCGCTGCGCGCCGTCGTGCCGGGGTGCCCCGGCTGACGCGGGGCCGTCCGGACGGACCGGCCGCGGCGGGGATCACCGCCGCCGCAGCCGGTCGTCCAGGCGGTCGGCGTCGGCCGGGCTCAGCCGGCGCAGGAGGTCGCGGGCCGCCCGGTAATGGCCGTCCGCTTCCGCCGGGTCGTCCCGCGACTCGGCGGCCAGCCCCAGCCATTCCAGGCAGCGCGCCTCCCAGTGCTCCGACCGGGCGCTGCCCGCGCGGAAGCGGGGCAGCGCCTCCCGTAACAGCCGGGTGCCCTCCTCCGGGTCCCCGGCCCGGACCAGGACGTGCCCGAGGAGGGCCAGCACCCGGGTGGCCTCGTAGGTCTCTTCCAGCGCGTCCAGCTCCGCTCGCGCCCGCCGCAGGTGGGCGGCGGCCGCGTCCGGGTCGCCCGCGGCCAGTGCGGTCTCGCCGAGGCGCCGCCGGGTGAGCGCCGCCCCGCGCCGGTAGCCGATCGACTCCCGCAGCCGCAGCGCCTCCTCGAAGTGACCGCGCGCCTCGTCGAGCCGGTCGGCCAGCAGGGCGATGTGTCCGAGTCCGCTGAGGGCCTGGGCCTGCTGCCGTACGTCCGCGTCCGCGGTGGCCATCTCCAGCGCCTGCCGGTACCAGTCGGCCGCCTCCGCGTACCGTCCGGCGTTGCGCAGGCCGATCGCGCCGGAGGTGAGCATGCGGCCCTCCCCGGGCCGGGATCCGCTCCGGCGGGCCGCTTCGAGACCGAGGCGGTGTGCCTCGATCCACATCTCCGTGGGGCGCAGCCGTACGAAGAGGGGCCAGATGAGGTCCGTCAGCCGCCAGCAGTGGGTGTGCCAGCCGGCCCGCGCGCAGTGCCGGACAGCGCCCATCAGCCCGTTGCGGTGCGTGTCCAGCCAGGCCAGCGCCTCGTCGGGACCGTCGAGCGGGGTGGGCGGAACCGATTCGCCGGGCAGGACGTCGGCCAGGTCGTGGTCCGCCAGCCGGTGGCTCGGGGTGAGGACGCGCTCCGCCGACGCCGCGGTGGACAGACACCAGCCGACGAACCGGCGCAGTACCTCCTCGCGCAGGGCGGGATCCTCGCGTTCCTCGCCCAGCCGGCGGGCGTGCGGCTGGACGAGGTCGTGGAACCGGTAGGTGCCCGGTCCCGTCTCCTCCAGCAGGTTCGCCTCCACGAGGGTGTGGACGGCGATGTCGGTGACGTGTTCCGCGTCCTGCGGCGGCTCGCCGTCGGCCGCGATGGCGGACAGCATCCGGAGGTCGTGGCGGTCCGCGGGCAGCAGTCCCATCCGGCGGTAGAGCCGGGCGCTCGGCTCCGGCAGCACGTCATACGCCATGTCCAGCGCCGTACGCATCACGGCCTCCCCGTCGATACGCAGCAGATCGACCGCCCCCTGCCCGCGGGAGAGGCGGTCGGCCAGGTCGGACACGGAATGGTGCGGGCGGATGGCGAGCTGAGCGGAGGCCAGGCCGACGGTCAGCGGCAGGCCGCCGCACAGCCGGACCACTTCCTGCGCGGCGTCCGGCTCCCGGGCCACCCGCGCCCCGCCGCCGACGGCCAGCAACTCTACGGCCGACGCGTCCGGCAGCCCCTCCATCCGGTGCAGGGACGCCCCGTCGACCCGCAGCCCCGTCAGATTGTTCCTGCTGGTCACCAAGGTGATCCCGGTCGGCGAGCCGGACAGCAGCGGACGTACCTGGGCGGCGGTGAAGGCGTTGTCCAGCAGCACGGCCAGCCGCAGCCCCGAGGTCAGCGAACGCCACAGCGCGCTGCGTTGCGCGATGCCCGCCGGGGGCGAGGTCACGCCGAGCGCGATCAGGAAGGCCTCCAGGACGGTGGTGGGCGAGGCCGGGCCGCTCTCCCCGTCGGCGGCCTGTCCGGCCAGGTCGGCGTACAGCTGGCCGTCGGGGAAGCTGTCGGCGTGCTCGTGCAGCCAGTGGCAGACGAACGTGGTCTTCCCGACGCCCGCGAGCCCGCTGACCACCACCACCTGGGCCGCGTGCGCCGGGTGCTGGGCGCGCAGCGCGTCCAGGGCTCTGCGGTCCGCCTCCCGGTCCATGAACCGTGCCGTCACCGGCGGGAGCTGGCGGGGGACCGGGGGCCGGGAGCGGGACGCTTCGGCGGGCGGGTGGAAGTGGATGCCGCCGTGGATGTCACGGGCCTGCACGCTGGGGCCGTGGAGCACCGCGTTCCCGCCGATGGCGTTGGCGGTCGTGCCCGGCACCGGGCCGGGTGGCGCGGGCGGCGGGGACGGGGCGTGCCGCCGTAACCACGCGGCGAGCGCGTCCCGCGTCGCCGTGTCCCGCTGGGCGGCGTCCGTCAGCTCCCGCGCGAGTTCCCGCCAGGGCGGTGTCTCCGGCCGGTACGGGCCCGCGGTGTCCGGGGGCCAGAGCCGGGCCAGCGTCGCGTCCGCGCGCGCCGCGGTGTCCACGACCCGGGCCAGCTCGCGCCAGGCGGGGGTTTCCAGGTCGGTACCGCAGGCGGCCAGGGCCGCCAGCAGCTCCCGCCGCGTGTCCGAAGGAGATGCTCCCACGTGAGTGACTCCTTTCGACTCCTGGAGGAATCACTCCCCGCTCCGGGAGGGATGGGAACGAAACCGCGGGAAGGGTGGGAGCGGAAGTCCGGGAACGGTGGGAGCGAAAGAGATTATTTATCGGTCAATTTTGGGTTCGTCGGTACCGGTCATGGCCTGTGGGAGCGGGTCCATGACACTCTCGAAGACCCGGGCAGGCCCTACCGGCGGGAGGACGCTGGTGGTGTTCGAGATTCGGCTCTCAGGAGCGGTCGAGGTACGAGCGGCCGGCCGGCGCGGTGACCTCCGCTCGACCAAGACCCGGCTCACCCTGGCCGCCCTGGCGTGGGACGCGGGCCGCACCGTGAGCGTGGACACCCTGATCCACCGGGTGTGGGACGACCATCCGCCCGGCAAGGCCCGGGAGGCGCTGCACGCGCACGTCTCACGGATCCGCGCCTCCCTGCGGATCGCCGGCGGCGACGCGCCCCCGATCACCAGCCGCACCAACTCCTACGTGCTGCAGGTCGACCCGGACCGGGTGGACCTGCGCTGCTACCAGAGCTGTGTCCACCAGGCGCGCGCCCTCAGGGACAGCGACGACCGGGAGGCCGCCCTGCGCCTGCTGGACCGGGCGGACGGGCTGTGGCGCGGCGAACCGCTGGCCGGGATCCCCGGTTCCTGGGCGGAGCACCTGCGTACCGCCGTCGGCGAGACCAGCCTCGCGGCCGCGATGACCCGGACCGAGATCCTGCTCGGCGAGGGCAAGTTCGCCGATGCCGTCCCCGTGCTGCTGCCCCTGGCCGAGGAGCACCCGGTGGACGAGGCACTGGCCGAGCGGCTGGCCATCGCCTTGTACGGCTGCGACCGCACCGCCGAGGCCACCAGGCTGCTCCAGCGGACGCGGCAGCGCGTCGTGCGCGACATCGGCCTCGACGCCGGACGTGGCCTGCACCGCGTCCACCAGGGCATCCTGTCCGGCACCCCGGCGGCGGCCCTGCTCAGGCGCACCGGCGGCGACGAGAAGAAACCCGCGCGGCCGGCCCACCGGGTCCCGGACAACCTGCCCCGGGACGTCCCGTGGGTCGGCCGGCGCGAGGAGCTGCGCCGGCTCACCTCCGCGCTCTGCGAGGGCCAGGGCAGCCCGGGCGTGGTCGTCACGGTGGAGGCGATCGACGGGCTGGGCGGCGTCGGCAAGACGGCGCTGGCCGTCCATCTGGGGCACCGATTACGGGACCGCTTCCCCGACGGGCGGATCTTCCTCCACCTGGGCGGCACCCACCCCGACCGCACGGCCACCACGCCGGCCCGGGCGCTCACCGAACTGCTGCGGCTGACCGGCCTGGACGCCAAGGAACTGCCCCACGAAACAGACGAGTTGGTCGCCCTCTGGCGAGCGACGGCGCGGGACCGCCGGATGCTGGTGATCCTGGACGACGCCGCCGGGTCCGAGCAGGTCCGCCCGCTGCTCCCGGGGGCCTCCCCGGCGGCCGTCATCGTGACCAGCCGCCGCCGGCTCCCCGGGCTTCCCGGGGTACGGCCGGTCTCCCTCGACGTGCTCCCGCGCGAGGACGCGATCGCGCTGTTCACGAGGCGGCTGGGGGTGCGGTCCGGCGTGGACGAGTCGGACATCGCCGAGATCGTGCGGATGTGCGGTCACCTGCCCCTGGCCATCGAGATCGCCGCGAGCCGGCTGCTCGCCCGGCCCTCGTGGGGCACGTCCGACCTGCTGCGGCAGCTGCGTACCGGCGGCGCGCACCTGGCCCAACTGCACGACGGGGAGCGGGCGTTGGTGCCCGTCTTCGACCTGTCCTACCGTGCGCTGAGCGCGGAGCAGCAACTGGTCTTCCGGCGCATCGGGCTGCATGTCGGCACGGAATTCACGCCGCACGCGGTGGCGGCGCTCACCGGCCTGTCCGTGCCGGTGGCCGGGCGGGCACTGGAAGAACTTCTGGCGCACCACCTGGTTTCCGAAAAATCTCCGTACCGATTCACGATTCACGATCTCCTGCGCGATTACGCCCGGTCGCTGATGGAAGCCGGTGACCTGGAGTCCGAGGACGACTGCCGGCGGGCCGTGCGCGCCCTGGTCGATCACTACGTCACCACCGCGGACCGGGCCGACCGACTGGCTTATCCGTTCCGGTTACGGATCGCCGACTTTACAGAGACGTCAGTTGTGTCGAGTCCGGAACTCGCCGACGCCCAGGCGGCCGAGCAATGGATGATCGCCGAGGGTGCCAACCTGCTCGACACGCTGGACTGGCTCGCGCATCACGGAACTGAGCGTCAACTCGCCATTGCCGTACATGTGTTGGCCGGTTTCCTGGATATGGAGGGGCATGTCCTGACGGCCGAACCGCTGCTGCGGCGGGCCGTCGCCCACTGGGAAGCCGCAGGTGACAGCGCGGCCAAGGCCCGCGCCCTGCTCGACCTCGGCGCCGTGCACACCCACAGCTCCCGCTACGCCGAGGCCATCGCGGCCGCGACCGAGGCCCTGGAGACCGCGCGCGCCCTCGGCGAATGGGAGTTGCAGAGCGAGTGCGTCCATCAGCTGTCGATCCTTCTGTGGCAGAAGGGACAGTACGCCGAGGCGCAGAAACTCCAGAAGGAGTCACTGCATTTCCTGCTGCGAACGGACAGCAAGCGGAGGATCGCCCGGAGCAGGAATTTGCTGGGAATCACCCACCTCCACCTCGCGGAAAACCGTGAGGCATTGGAATGCTTCACCTCGGCGCTGGCTGATTTCACGGAAATAGGCGACGGGCGGGGAAGGTACAGCACGCTGAACAACATCGCGGAATTGTGCCAGAGGATGGGAGACCCGGAGGCTGCCGAGAGTGCTTATCGCGAGGCGATGAGTGTGGCGGAGGGAATGGGTAACAAAAGGGACCGGGCCACTCTGGAGATGAATTTGGCGAGTGTCCTGGACACCCTCGGGAAGACCGAGGAGGCCCTCGCCCTGTACGGCCGAGTCCTGCCGGTGCTGCGAGCCGTTGGCGACCGTCGTGGCGAGGCCATCGCCCTCAACCGCATCGGCAGGGCCCACCGCGCGGCCGGCCGCGGCGAGGAGGCCCTGCCCCGGCACATCGCCGCCCTGGCGGTGATCCGCCGCATCCACGCAGCAGGTGAAGAGGCCGAAGTGCTCTACGACTTGGCTTTGGCGGAGCGTGACACCGGGCGCACGGCCCAGGCCGTGGCACATCTGGAGGAGAGCCTTTCCGTGAGCCGCGGCATCGGTGCCCCGGTCGAGGAGGCCCGCGCCGCGCGGGCTCTGGCGGAGCTGCGCGGGACGCTGAACGAGTCTGTGCAGTAGGGGCGAGAGCGCCCGTATTCGGTATTGAGTCGCCACTGCCGGACAAACCGGGTGGCCGCCGCGCGGCAGGCTTTGTGCACCGGACTTCGGAAGACTTCTCCGGCGGCTGTGCGGATGCACGTGATGCGGCGGGATACGATTGCCTCGCTGCGGCGCCGACCCACCATCTCCATGGCGGCGTTCCCGTGCGCCTGCGTTCTTCCGCGTTTCCTCCCTTCTCCAGGTCGTGAAAGGTTCGACGGCAGAGTGAAGTTCATGCTCGTCATCACGTTCACATGTATCGCTTACTTTGTGATGGCGAATGGTGCCTACCCGTCAGGGCCTGGCATATGACAGAGTCAATTTCCCTGGCCCGGGCCTGACCGCAGCCACGCGGTCCGTACCGGACACCGGCCCCTTGTGTGGCTGACCGGCCCTCCCATTCCGGGGAGAGGCCGGTTCGCCTTCTCCCCGGTGGGCGCGAGGTTCTGAGACCATGGCGCTCCGATCGGTTCCGCTTCGTCGGGGACAAGGAGCGCGCTCATGGACGCGATCTCGGCGGATCTCCTGGTGACGGTGGCGACCGGGGCGGCCGGTGAGGCCGGGCGGCAGCTGTGGGCGGCGTTGAGCGGCCTGGTGCGCAGGAGGCCCGCGGCGGCGGAGGAGCCGGTGACCGGAGAGGTCGAACTGGCCTCTCTGGCCGAGGCGCCCCACGACGTCGCGCGAGCACGGGCGCTGAGCGACGTCCTCGCACTCCGTGCCGAACGCGACCCCCTGTTTCTGGCCGGCCTGACGCGGTGGCACGAGCAGGCGCGGACGCTGGAAACCGGCCAGGGGGACACCAGCAACACGATCAGCGGCGGGACGCAGAACGGACCGGTTCTGCAAGGGCGTGACTTCTCCGGGATCACGTTCAACGACCCCGGGCAGGGCGGCGCCCGCTGACCCGCCCGGCCCGCACCGAGGCGTTGTCGATCGTGACCGGCGCGGGTGTCACACGGTCACCGGCACGCCGGTCCGGTGCAGGAAGTCGGCCGTGCTGCGCAGCACCTGGGCGTGCGCGGCCTGCCGTGCCGGGTGGTCCAGGAGCCGTTTGCGCAGGCCGGGCCCGTCGGCGAGGCCCGCGTCGCGGTAGGCGGCCGGGCTGTAGAAGGACGCCATGGTCTCCCGCAGGTACTCCGACAGCCGGCGGCCGACGGCCCGGCGCCCCTCCTCGTCCAGCCCGGACTCCGCCAGCCGCTCCCACAGCAGCCGGAGCAGCCGCACCCCGAACGCGAGGTGCCGGCTCTCGTCCTGGTGGTGGATCCGGTTGAGCCGCCGGATCGCCGGGTGCAGGCGGGTGTCCGCCGCGAGCCGTACGTTGTAGTGGCCGACGATCCGCTCGAAGAGCACGATCCGGGCGAGGACGAGGAAGTCCTCCAGCGCCGGGTCCTGGCCGGCGGAGGGCGGCCGGGGCCTCGTGTCCGGGTAGATCCGGCCGCCGTACCTCAGGCAGAAGGTGGCGAAAGACCACATGTGCCGGTTCTCCTCGCCGACGAAGTGGCGGAGGAACTCGGACGGCAGCTCGAAGCCGGGCGTGTGGACGCGCCGCATCACCTCGGTGAGCAGTTCACGGATGCCGTGGACGTGGAGGCTGTGGAAGTTGACGCTCTCCCAGCGGCTGAGGACGCACAGCTGCTCGTCGCTCAGCTCGTCGGCGTACTCCGTACCGTGCACGGACAGCAGTTCCGGCGAGAACCAGTACTCGTCACCGGGCAGCGCGGGCGGCCACGCGAAGGCGGTGTACGGGTCGCAGTGGTCGCCGCCCGCCTTGGCGGACAGCCGGGCGAGCAGCTCCCGGAGGTGACGGTCGTCGGTCACGGCGTCTCCCGTCGCGGCGGCCACGCCCGGATACACCAGAGCTCGCACAGCGCCTCCTGAGTGCCCTCGCGGGGCAGCCCCGCCGAGTGCTTGTCAGACCAGCCCGGTTTGCCCGCGCTTCACGCTAACTCGCGCTCCGGAGGCCGTGGAACAGCGCCTTTTCGCCGTTCCAGGGGTGCGTCAGGCGTGACGGGGAGCGGCTCGCGGGGTGGGTGCGGGGGGAGGGAGGACCGGAGCGCCCCTCGCCGGGCCGCCGGATGGTGCCGACGCCTCCGGCGGGAACCGCGCGGGCCCGGGCTACGGTTCCTTGCCGCAGACCTCGCCGGGTTCCAGGCTCGCTATGGCCGACCAGGGCACCGAGACCTCGCCGTCCGTGCCGGAGCGGAGCTCCACGTGATGCCGGTCGGCGCGGATCAGTTCGCCGCACAGCACGTCGGTGCCCGTCTTCACGATCACCGGCTGACCGGCGGGACCGGGTGTCGTCACCCAGGCGACGAAGAGCGCGGCGACGACCAGGACCACTCCCAGGACGCAGCACAGGCGGGCCCGGACCAGGGCCCGGGTCACGCGTGCCACCTCCCGCTCGGTCCAGCGGCGCAACGCCTGCCCGCCCAGGAGGATCTCGCGCTCCACGGTCCCGTGCGCCGCCCGTACGGCCAGCAGCGACCCCACGGCCAGCAGCACGAAGGCGGTGAACAGCAGCCCGGTGGCGGTCGCGCGGGCCGCCGCGGACAGGTCGGCGAGGTTGTCCCGCCCCTTCAGCAGTACAAGAACCGCGAACAGGGCCGTCAGGCCCGTGAGACCGGTGCGCCACCCCTCCGCCTGCCGGCGCAGCTCCGGAAGCCGGGTGAACTCCAGCTCGCGGGCGAGTTCGGCCCAGCGACGGTCGGAACGCGTGCTCATCGCCGTATCCGCCAGCTCGCGCCGCATCCGACGTACAGCGTGTCCGGGGGGCACTGGGGGTGGGCGTGGCCGCACTCGCACAGGTGCACTTCCGCGAGCAGCGGCTCCGGCCCGTCCTGCGCCCTGCTCGTCGTACCCCTGCCGAGGAGCCGTCCCAGTCCGCCCTTCGACCCGGTGCCCGGCCGGGCCCACGGGAACAGCGTCCGGGTGGTGCCGTGACAGCGCGGGCACCTCCCCGAGACGATCATCCCGCGTCCGTCCGGGGCGGGTTCCTGGGTGAACAGGGCGGCGTCGACGACACCGGCGTCCACCTCGGCGTACGGCACGCCGTGCTCGTGCTGACCGGCCCGCGTCACGCTGTCTCCTCCCGTTCCCCGTCCCGCTCTCCCGGGACGTCGGCGGGCTCGACCTGGAGCCCGAACATCTCCGCGTACACCTCCAGGCGCCCGCGCACCCACTCCGGCGTCTCGTCCACGGCCCGGGCGCACCGCTCGATCCGGTCCCGCCCGACCGGGCCGGTCACCTGCGGGAGCCGGCCGTCGAGGTGTGCGGAGAGGACCGCCAGGTCCTGCCAGCCGGGTACGAGGTCGGGGACGCCGGTGATCGACGGCGGCACCTCCTCCAGGGCGAGGTAGGGGGTGACGCGCCGCTGCCAGGTGTGCCGTACGGACTCGCCGAGCCGGGCGGCGATGCCGACCAGGTCGAGCGGCAGCAGCGGGGTCCCGGGCGGGGAGACCCGGTACGCCGGGTCGACGGCGACCGCGTCGTGGGCGGTGGGCACGTCGTCCGGCAGGGCGGCCAACGCCTCCTCGGACAGCTCCGGCACGAGCGCGCCGACGGCCCGCAGCGGAGCCAGCGCCCGGTACGCCGCCCGCGCGCCGAGGCTGCGCCTGCGGGCGTAGTCCACGAGTCTCCGCGCGGTGAGCGGCGCCCAGCGAGGCGTCTCGCGCCACTCGTAGTCCGGGTCCTCGTCCGGGCCCGTGTCGATCAGCACCGCCGTCTCGTCCCAGGTCGGGGCGTACTCCTCCAGCTCCCCGGGCGGGCGCGGGGCGACCAGTCCGGTGCCCAGCCCGAGGTTCCGGGCCTCCCGGTGCGCGGTGTCCCACAGCACCGACAGCCTCTGCCGGAGCCGCTGGCTGCCGGTGAACAGCACGGCCGAGGTCGCCGGTACGGGATAGTCGGCGCCCACCCAGCTGGGGTCCTCCCCGGAGAACGCGTACCTGCTGGGCGTCGGCAGGTCGTCCCAGGCGCGCAGCAGGCTTCCCGCGTCGGGCAGCCGCACCCCGGCGCTCCGCAACTCGTCCGCGCACCAGGACAGTTCCTCCCACGACAGCTCGTGGGGGCGGACCAACGCCAGGTCCCGCAGCGAGACGCCGTCCTCCAGCCGGATGCCCGCGTCGTGCAGCCACCGTGCGAGCTCGCCCGTGTCGGGGGAGGGGGCCACGTCCCGGCCGGGCGAGCGCCTGGTGTAGCGACGGCGGTGGACCACCCCGAGGCCCTCCGTCTCGCGGGCCAGGACGCGTTCGGCCTCCCACAGGGTGAGTTCGTGCTCCGCGGCCAGTTCCACCGTGGCGGCCCAGGGCAGCACGGGGCGGCCCGCGCCGTCGTGGCCGAGGTAGTGACGCAGGAGGGGGAACACCTCCGGTGACACGGCGTCCCACCGGGCGGCCAGGACCGGATCGGGCGCGGGGCGGCCCAGCCAGGCGAACCCGGCCATCCGGCGCGTCACCTCGGCCGTGCCGAGGCCGGTCGCGACGGCCACCACCGGTACGTCCCAGGGGTGGATCGCGGGTTGCGCCCGGTGCGTGTCCTCCTTCAGGTAGAGGAGCTTCAGCTCGGCCTCCGAGCAGACGTGGTCGCGGTGGTGGTCCGGGACCGCCCCCAGCGGCCCGCTCAGGAAGGGCGCGTACCGGGCGCATGCCTCGGCCAGCTCCCCGAGGGGGGTGCCGAAGCGGGCGGAGGCGCGGACGAGGCCGGAGAGATCGTCCGGGGCGTGCCGGTAGTACAGCTCGTCGGTGACCCGTCGCCTGCGCGGCGCGGAGTGCCCCCAGTCGTCGGTGCGGATCACGTCCAGCGGATCGGGCTCGCTGCCCAGGAGCCCCCGCATGACGCACCAGTCGGTGTAGCCGGGTTTCCAGTCCAGGTCGCCGTCGGTGAGCACGGCCGGCCCGGCCAGCAGCGGATGCGTGACGCGCAGGCCACGCGTCACGCGCAGCACCTCCGCCACCGTCATGTCCTGTCTGGCGGCGGCCAGGACCGCGTCACGCCAGTCGTCGCCGACCTCTTCCGCGATGTCCGACCAACCCGGCCGCGGAACGGGGTGGCCCGCCAGGGATAGTGGAACCGCCTGGTTACGGCTCCGGGACTCGGGACCGAGAGCGGCCTGCCGCCAGGGCCGGACCGCCCGGCGAAGGCGCTCGTCCTCGGGATCCCCGTGCTCCTTGAGGGACTTGTCCAGCCTGAACCAGCCGACCTCGTCGAGGTTCATCCGCCGGCCGTGGTCGTCCGACACGAGGACGCCGTGGCCGCGCAGGGCCTTCCACAGCACCCGGGCGATCGAGGGCTCACGGGATTCCATCTCCCACAGCCACTTCAGGCTCAGGGTGGCTCCCGTGGCGAGCGCGCGGGCGCCCCGCTCGATCTGCTGCCCGGCCCACAGCTCGTCGTACTTCTCCAGCTTCCCGCGGTTGACGCTGAGTTCGCCCGCGTGCGGCCCCGACAGATTGAGCACGTACCCGAAGGGCCGCCGGTCCGTGGCGATGCCGTCGTTCACGATCGCCCCCTTGCCCGAGACCCACCACAACGTGTCGGGCACGGCCTCGACCACGAACCGGGTGGCGAACTCGCCGGGCCCGTCACCCGTCTTGAGGCGCCCCGGCTGCCAGGTCTCCCCGGTGCCGTCCCGGTCGCGCACCTCAAGGCGGAACTCGCCGAGCAGGACCAGGGAGCGCAGCACCGCCACGGCGGAGTCGTCGGGCAGCGCGCTCGCGCGCCGCAGGTACAGGCGTACGCGGGTGCCGCCCTCGGGCAGCAACGTCCCGTCCTGCTCGTCGTCCTCCCGCACCCGGAAGAGGCTGCCGCTGACCGGGATCTCGACGCGCCAGGCGGTCCGGGCGGGGCGGCCGTCCGTGCCGACCGGCCGGGTCACGATCGACATCTCGTCGGCGAGCATGAAGTAGCTGAACACCCCGATGCCGAAACGACTGTTGGGGTACAGCCGCAGCGAGCTGTCGTGCCGCAGCCAGGCGGCCTGCTCGCGGCGGAAGGCGTGGGACTGGTCGAAGCGGCGGCCGGCCCGGGTGAAGGTGTTCTTGAGCTGGTCGACGGTCATGCCGACGCCGTTGTCCACGCACTCGACGTAGCGTCCGCGGCCGTCCTCGCCGGTCTCGATCCGGATCCGGCCCGCCCACGCGGCCGGCTCCCTGCCGAGCGAGCGCAGGTACCTGACCCGCGTCTCCCGGTAACGGCAGGCGTCCATGGCGTTCTGGTACAGCTCCCGCAGCGCGAGCGCGGGCCGGCCGTCGTACAGCTTCTCGCCCATCAGCAGCCGGCGGATCTCGGTCTGCGCCAGGGAGAACCGGGCGAGCGGCACGTCGTACGCGTCCGTGCCGCGGGTGCGGTCCGGGCGGAGCCGGTGGTCGGAGAAGCGCGCGGGCAGGGCCCGGAGCAACGCGGACTCCTCGTGCGGGAGGTGCCGGGCCGACTCCCGCAGCAGATGGCCGAGGTCGTCGGCGTCCTCGACGACCGAGGCGAGCGCGGCGTGCAGCGCCGGGTGCGGGCAGACCGCGTCCAGATGCAGCGTGGGCGGGGTGTCCCCGTCCTGGTCGAGGTCCCAGAAGGCGTCCCGGAGCACGGTGACCACCTCGCCCGGCACCACCGCGTCGGAGACGGCGAGGTGTTCGGCGAGGACCTCCGGCAGGCACCGCGTGTCGAAGGCGATCAGGCCCGCGAGGCGGAGCAGCGCGGCGAGCGGGCGCACCCGCAGGCGCCACGGTGTCCTGCGCACGACGTGGCGGTCCGGCGGCAGCCGCTCGTCGTCCGGCGGGGCCCCGGCGGTGATCCCCGCGGCGACCGCGCGCAGCGCCGTGGACAGCGCTCCGGCCCGGCCGCCGAGCCGCTCGCCCGCCGTGGGCGGGGCGACGTCCAGCAGCCGGGCCACGAAGTTGTCGGCCAGTACGGCGGGTACGGCCTCCTCGTCGGTGACGAACCGCTCCCCGATCCAGCGGTGGACCAGCCACAGCGTGACGGCGTGCCGGTCGTCCCCGGATTCCGTCAGCCACGAGTGCGGGTCCGTGAGCTTCTCGCTGATCTGCGGGTGCTGCTCGGTGATCTGCTCGTAGTGCCGCCGCTGACCGTCGGCGTCAGGGCGGCGCCGTACCCGCCATGGACGCGCTTCGGCGGCCTGGCTCAGCCGGTCGGCCCAGGCCGTCTCGTGCAACAGGACGCCCGCGATCAGCGCGGTGACCTCCAGGGCGGACAGCTCGGCGCCCTTGGGCAGGAGCTGGGGGAGGCGCTCGGTCAGCAGCCGCACCGGATACTCGTCGTCGGCCCAGGGGTCCGGCAGCCGTTCCTGGGCGCGGTGCACGTGCCGGGCGGCCTGGGCGGCGAGGCGGGACAGACAGTCCTGGAGATGGGCCACGGCTTCCGCGTCGCCGTCCGGTACCCGCTCCCAGAGCGCGGACGTGCGGACGACGTCCTGCCAGGGTTCGAGCAGCCGCCTGCCCTCGGCGACCGCCAGGGACCTGGTCCGCTCCGCCAGGTCGTGGCCGTAGAAGACGCTGACCTTCTGCGGACGGCCCAGGGCCCGTAAGGAGAGCGCCTGGGTGGCGCGTTCGGTCGCCCGGTACACCTGCTCCACCGTCGTGGCCTCGGTCAGCGGGTCGAAGGCACGGGCGAGCGAGGCGGTGAAGAAGCTGCCCGTCTCCGCGAAACCGCTGGGCTCTCCCGGGCCGCAGCTCGTCATCATGGCGAAGCCGCCGTGCGGGGGACCCGCGACCACTTTGCTGCCGAACGCGGCGCCCTGGTCGCCCACGCCCCAGCGGCAGGCGTCGATCACCCACAGCACGGTGCCGGCCGCGCAGTCGGCCAGATAGCGGCTGATGTCGGCTTCCAGGAGCGACTCCCGCACGTGCGGCTGCTCCCACCCGGCCGCGTCGTCGCTCGCGGGGGCCCGGGCGTCGGCCGGGACCAGGTAGTCGGTCGTGCCGATCCGGACGCCGTGACCGGTGAAGTGGAGGAGCACGGTGCTGTCCGGGGGCGCGCCGCCGGAGAAGCCGGAGATGCCCGCCGTGATCTCGTTCCGGGTGGGGTTCAGCAGGGTCCGCACCTCGTACCCGCTGCCGCGCAGGGCGGCGCCCAGGACCTCCAGATCCGCGGCGACCGTCTCCGCCAGGGGCGGAAGAAGGTGTTCCGCCCCCGGGTTCGCGCCCACGCCGATGAGCAGGGCCACGCGTCCCTCGTCTGCCACTCGCCCCCCTGGACTCGGCCGTCCCGCCCATGGTGACACCCGCCTGGGCCCGGACGGTTCGTTTAACTTTCCTTTCCATTTCTCCTCGTTGGCTGATTCCAGCCAGTGCGGTAACAATGAGCCGTGTCCCGGTTCGGGAGCGCGGGTGTTCGGGGGGTCCTGTGTTCTGTCGTCCACGCATGTCCGGGAACGTGCTTCCACCCGTCCTGCCTCGGCCGTCGGCGTGACGGCCCCCTTGGTCGGTCTCAACGGAACGGGTGGGGCAGCCTTGCAGCGCGACATCGAAGTGAAGCTTCTGCGTACCCTGCTGGCTGTCGTCGACGAAGGCGGCTTCGCCCGTGCCGCCCAGACCCTCCACGTCACCCAGCCGACCGTCAGCCAGCAGGTGCAGCGGCTGGAATCGATCGTCCGGACACCGGTGTTCCACCGCACCAGGCGCCCGCTGCGGCTGACCCCGGCCGGCCGGGAACTGGTGGCCCACGCCCGGCACGTGATCAGGCTCAACAACGACGTGCTCAACCGGGTGACGGCCCTGTGCAGCCAGGCCACGCTGAGCATGGGCTGCTCCATCCACTTCGCGGACGGGCTGGGCCTGATGTTCTCCCGGCTGGACGCCGAGATGCCGCACGTGCGGTGCGCGATGGTCACCGACCTGAGCACCCCGCTGGCCGACCGGGTCGCCGCGGCCGACATCGACGCGGCCCTGCTGCTCGGCACCCAGACGGCCCGCGCGGAGACGCTGGGGCGGCTGCGGCTCGACTGGTTCGGCGGCCCGCCGCCCACGCCCGGGCGCGGGGTGCCCGTCGCGCTGCTCGGCGGCAGCTCGGCGCTGAGCCGGCACATCGCGGAGACGCTCGACCGCAACGGGGTCGCCTGGTACTCGGTGCCCTGGTGCAACGATCCGCACACCGTGCGGGCGTCCGTGCAGGCCGGTCTCGCCTGTACGGCACTGTGCGAGAACGCCCACCAGAGGGATCCCGGAATCCGTCCCGCCCCGCCCGGAGTCCTCGGCCCCGCCCCGTTGCCCCTCCCCGTCTACCTGGCCTTCTCGCCCACCCTGCGCGACGGCGCCGTGGACGTCGTGCGGGCCGTGGCCCGGATGATCGTGGCGGGCATGCCGATCGCTCCGCCGTGACCTGATGCAGAGACGTTTCTGATGCAGAGACGTTTCTCTGGAAAGAGGCACGGCAGACGCCGGCCGGGAAACCGGCACCGGGGGCGGAACGACCGCATCGGCGAGCGGGAGAACCTCCGACGGCGGCCCGTGCCGCGTCGCCGGCCCGGGGGAGTGACCGGCCGGGACCGGCCGCCGTCGGAGGTGCGTGGGGGCCGCTCAGTACGAGCCGCGGCCGGCGCCCCGCGCCGTCAGCTTGGGGCCGTACGGCGCGGAGTCCAGCCACTCGCCCGCCCTGCGGCCGGCCGAGGCCACCGCCGCGGCGGCGCGCTGGCGCAGCCAGAGGGACGGGCGGTGGGCCAGCATGTGCTCCAGCGCGGCGCTGGCGCAGGCCCGGTTGTAGGCGGCCGCCTCCTTGCGGTCCTGGGCGAACGCCGCGATCGCCGCCCCGGCGGCGGCCGGGTCGCGCTCGCTGTCCAGGGCCTGGGTGATCGCCTCCACCGCCCGGACGGCGTCCGGGATGCTGGAGTTCATGCCGCGCGCGCCGAACGGCGCGAACAGGTGGGCCGCCTCGCCGGTCAGCAGGATCCGGCGGTGGTGGTCGGTGAACCGTTGCGCGACCTGCTGCGCGAAGCGGTACGTCGACACCCAGCGGACCCGGTCGCCGTACGCCTCGGGCAGGATCCGCGGGATCCAGCGGCGCAGGCCCTCCGGGGAGACGAACCGCTCGGGGTCGTCGTTCACCAGCAGGTTGAGGTCGACCCGCCAGCCGCCCGCGAACGGCACCGTCAGCACGTTGCGGCCGCCGACGGCCGGATGGCGGTAGTGGAAGACGCGCTCCATCGGCAGCGGATTGTGCTCCGGGTCGTCGTCGAGGTCGACGACCACGAAGGTGTTCCGGGACCGCGGACCCTCCAAGGGGCTGTCGATCGCCGAGCGCAGCGCGGAGCGGGAGCCGTCGGCCGCGACCACGTAATCGGCCTGCCACTCGCGCCCCGCCGAGTCCTTGAGCAGGACGCCCTCGGGGGTGCTCAGCGCCGAGGCGATCTCCACCCCCCAGTGGAACTCCACGCCCCGCTTGCGGCAGGCCGCCGCCATCAGGTCCTCGGTGATCACCTGCGGCAGGCTGGTGAAGTGCGGCAGGCCCTCGCGGGTGCTCGGCGGATAGGTGCGGGTGTAGACCTCCTTCCCGGCCCAGTACGAGCGTTTCGTCGCCCACATCACGCCGCGGCCCGCTATCTCGTGACCGAGGCCGGGGCTCAGCCGCTCCAGTTCGCGCAGCGAGGCGCCGTGCAGGTAGGCGGCCCGGCTGCCGGGCCGTACGGTGCTCTCCGTACGGCGCTCCAGGACCACCGCGGGCAGGCCGGCGGCGCGCAGGGCCAGGGCCGCGCCGAGGCCGGCCGGTCCGGCGCCCACGACGAGGACCGGGTGACGGGGGGTGGGTCCGGTGCTCGTGCTCACGCCTGCTCCTTGGCGAGGTGGAGGGTGTCGGAGGTGAAGCGGACGATCCGGCCGTCCAGACCGCCGGTGAGGGCGGCGTGCCACACCGCGGTGCGGATCGCGGACTCGTCGCGGCGCAGCACGGCCTCGTCGGCGTCGGTGCTCAGTTCGAGGTAGTCGCCGGCCCGCCGGGCGGTCAGCCCGGCGGCCTCGGCGGCGCGGGCCACGGGCTGGAACTCGGGCACGTCGAGCACGTACAGGGCGAGGCTCACCGGCCGGCTCCTTCCGTGTCCTTGCGGATCAGTTCCGCCTTGCGCCGCCACAGCGCCTCCACCGTCGGCCGCGGCGACTCGGCGACGTCGGCCAGCGCCCGGACCGTCAGCTCCGCGTCCCGGGCGTCGATCCCGGACATGGGCCGCAGCGGACGGGTGATCTCCAGCTGGATGCCGTTGGGGTCGTCGAAGTAGACGGACTCGATCAGTTCGTGCGCGAGCGGGCGGGTGACCCGGACGCCGTGGCTCTTCAGCCGCTCGCGCCAGGCGAGGAGCTCCTCCTCGGTGTCGACGTGGAAGGCCAGGTGCCGCGAGCGGTGCATCAGGTCGCTCGGGGCGTCCTCCTCGGGCAGGCCGAAGTAGTAGAAGAAGGCGATGCGGTTGCCCGCGCCCATGTCGAAGAAGAAGTGCACGAAGTCCGGGTAGTCCTCGGTGACCCACCCGTTGGCGGTGATGGCGTGCACCAGCGGCAGGCCGAGGGCCTGGGTGTAGAACTCGACGGTGGCGCGGGGCTTCCAGGTGACGAAGGCGAGGTGGTCGACCCCGTCCACGCGCAGGACCGGCGGACCGGCCGGGGGACGGGCGGACGGTGATGCGGTTGCCAATGCTCCTCCAGTGGTTGGGGCAGGGGCGCTGCGCGCGGGGCCGGGGTCGGGGCCGGTTCAGCTCGCGGTACGCCCCCGCAGGCCCGTCACGGTGATCAGCGCCCCGGCCAGCAGGGTCAGTCCGCCGACGACGAGCGCCCACTCGGTGCCGCCGGCGTTGGTCGCGGACAGGTTGAGCACCACACCGAGGACGGCGACGCCGAGGGAGGCGCCGACCTGGCGAGCGGAGTTGAGCGCGCCGGCCCCGATGCCGGCCAGCTCGGGCGGTACGGAGCTCGCCATGCCCGCCACCAGCGCGGGCAGCGCGAAGGAGACGCCGAACCCGAAGGCGAGCAGACCGACCACGGTGGCGGTCAGCGCCAGGGCGGAGTCACCGGTGAACGGCGCCTGGAGCAGCGCGCCGACGCCCATCAGGACGAAGCCGGTGGTGGCGGGGCGGCGCGGGCCGATGCGGCCGACGAGACGCCCGGTGTAGATCGGGTTGAAGGCGGTGGGCAGGGTCAGCGGCAGGAAGGCGAGGCCGGCGCTGAAGGAGGAGTAGCCGCGGCTCTCCTGGAAGTACAGCGACAGCACGAACAGCAGCCCGGACAGGCCGAAGTTGGCGAGCAGACCGGAGGCGAGCGCGGCGGAGAAGCCACGGCTGCGGAACATGCGCAGCGGCAGCATCGCCGCGTCCCCGGCCCGCGACTCGGCGGTGACGAACACCGCGGCGGCCACGGCGGCCAGCACGAACCCGCCGACGACCAGCCCCGCTCCCCAGCCCTTGGACGGACCCTCGATCAGCGCGTACGACAGGGCGCCCAGCGCGACGACCGCGCTGACCTGGCCGGGGACGTCGAGCCCGCTGCGCTGCTTGAGGGCGGTCTCCGGCGCCAGGCGCATCGTGATCACGAAGCTGACCAGCGCCAGCGGCACGTTGATGAGGAAGATCGCGCGCCAGCCGACGGTGTCGGTGAGCGCGCCGCCCACCAGCGGGCCGGCGGCCAGGGCGAGCCCGGTGATCGCGGCCCAGTTGCCGACGGCACGGGCGCGGTCGGCGGGGTTGCTGTAGGCGTTCGTGATCACCGCCAGGGAGGCGGGCAGCAGCAGTGCCCCCGCCACACCGAGCGCCAGGCGCAGGGCGACCAGGGCGCCGAGGGTGTTCGCGGCGGCGGAGACGCCGGAGAGGACGCCGAAGGCCGCCAGGCCCCACAGGAAGACCCGGCGCCCGCCGAGCCGGTCGGACAGCCAGCCGGCCGTCAGCAGCAGGGCGGCGAAGGTGATGGTGTAGCCGTTGGTGACCCACTGCAGACCGCTCAGCCCGACGTGGAGGCTGGTGGAGATGGCGGGCAGTGCCACCGAGACGATCGTCATGTCCAGCAGGACCATGAAGTAGCCGAGCGAGAGCCCGACCAGCAGGGTCCGCGAGGGCTTGTCGGTTCGTGCCGGTGCGACGGAAGCCCGCTGCGGTTCCGCCTGCGTCGACATGGAATTCTCCTTTGTTCGATTGCGCGAATTACCGCCACGGAAGAGGAAGTCGCGGGGGGCGGTACCGACCATTCAAGCGGACCGGAAAGGCGAATTGCCGCTGGTGACGACGGGAATGCCCTATGGGTAACATCGGCTCAGCCGATGGGTCGAGCAAGGGGGAGCCGGGACGTGGAGCTACGACATCTTCGGACGTTCGAGACGGTCGCCCGGACGCTCAGCGTCACCCAGGCGGCCAGGGAACTGCATTACGCGCAGTCCAGCGTCAGCGACCAGATCCAGGCCCTGGAGCGCGAGCTGGGCGTGGACCTGCTCGACCGCTCCCAGCGGCGGGTGCGGCTGACCCCGCAGGGCGTGGCGCTGTCGGAGTACACCGAGCGGATCCTCAAGCTGCTGGAGGAGGCCCGCTGGGCGGTGTCCCGGCCCGGCGCGGAGGTGGCGGTGGGCGCGCTGGAGACGGTGTGCCTGCACCTGCTGCCCGGCGTGCTCGCGCGCTACCGCTCGCTGTACCCGGAGGCCCGGGTCCGCGTCACACAGGGCAACCGGGGGGAGCTGTACAAGGCGGTACGCCGCGGTGACGTCGACGTCTGCCTGACCTTCGGCGCCCCGCCGGCGGACGCGGGGCTGCGGGCCGAGACACTGGCCGAGGAGCCGCTCGTGGTGATCGCCCCGCCGGACCATCCACTGGCCGAGCGCGGCCGGGCACCGCTCGCCGAGCTTGTCAAGGAGCCGTTTCTGGCCACCGAACGGGGCTGTGGATTCCGGGAGATGTACGACGGCGCCTTCTCCGGCGCCGCCGCCAAGGAACCGGTCGCGGAGGTGTCCAGCATCGGCACCCTCGGCGCCTGCGTGGCCGCGGGCATGGGCTGCGCCCTGCTGCCGCACGTCGCGGTACGGGCCCAGGCGGACCGGCGCGAGGTCGCGCTCATCGAGGTGGAGGACGCCCGCCTGCGTACGGCGGTCACCATGACCTGGCTGGACCGCAACTCGACCAACCCGAACCTGGTGGGGCTGCAGACGGTACTGCGCAGGCAACTGGGCGTCTGAGAAGCGGCGTTGGGCGGCAGGGTGCGCCCCGACCGGTACGGTCCACCGGCCGGCGGTCATGTTCCCGCCTCCGTGCGGCTCGCGGGTGTCACGGGGGTGCGCCGGGGCGGACGCGCGGGCAGTGGGGGCAGGGGGAGCGTCCGCAGGCGGGCGCGGGCGATCTTGCCGGTCACGGTCGTGGGCAGCCGGTCCACGACGACGAGCTGTTCGGGCAGCTTGTAGGTCGCCAGGCCCTTGCCGGACAGGTGCCCGGTGACGTCCTCCAGGGTGAGGCGCGCCCCCGCGCGCAGCGCGACGACCAGGCCGGCGCGCTGCCCGAGGCGCGGGTCGGGGCGGGCGACCACGGCGTGCTGGGCCAACTGCGGCAGGTCGTTCAGCAGTTCCTCCACCTCCAGCGCGCTGAACTTCAGCCCGCCCCGGTTGATCAGCTCGTCCGCCCGGCCGCGGTAGACGACGGAGCCGTCCGGGCGCAGGGCCGCCAGGTCGCCGGTGCGCAGCCAGCCGTCCGGGGTGAACGCGGCCCGGGTCGGCTCGGGGGCGCGGTGGTAGCCGGAGAACATCCACGGGCTGCGGTACTGGAGTTCACCGGTCTCGCCGGGCGCGGCCGGCCCGCCGTCCCGCTGGATGCGCACGGCCGCGCCGAGGGCGGGCCGGCCGATGGTGCCGACCGCCTCGGGCGGATCCCCGGGACGGGTGTACGTACCGGCGCCGATCTCCGTCATCCCCCACTGCACGATCAGCCGGGCGCCCAGCACGCGCCGTACGCCGTCGGCCAGTTCGCGCGGCACGGGGGCGCCGCCGGTGCGCACCTCCCGCAGCCCGGGCGGAGCGCCTCCGGGCCAGGGGGCCGGGAGGGCGAGCAGGTCGCGCAGCTGGGCCGGGACGGCGAAGGCGGCGGTGGCGCCGCAGGCGCGCAGGGCGGCGGCGAAGGCGCGGGGTTCCCAGGCGCCGAACAGGCCCACCGCTCCGCCGGTCACCAGGGCGAGATGCACGGAGAGCAGCCCGAAGGCATGGCTGAGCGGGCTCGCGGAGACGATGGTGTCCCGCGCGCCGAACCCGCCGTCCGTCGCCACGGCCGCCGCGTTGCCGAGGAGCCCGGCGTGGCTGTGCACGCACAGCTTCGGCTGCCGGGACGTCGTACCGGAGGATGCCAGCAGCACCAGCGGGGCCGCGGGGTCGGCGGGCGGGGGCGGCAGCCGTACGGCGGGGTCCGCCGTCAGGCTCGCCAGGTCCGGCAGCCCTCCGGTGGAGGCCGGGACGCCGCTGTGGGCCTGGGCACCGGTGTCGGCGGCTCCGCGTCCCGCGCCGGTGGACACCCAGACGTGCCGCAGCCCTGGGCAGGTCTCGCGCAGGGCGCGGATCTCGCCGAGGTGGTCGCGTCCGCGCCGGCCGGCGGCGACCACCAGCGCGACCGCGCCGGACTGCTCGATCAGTGACCGCGTCTCACGGCTGCCGTAGGCGGAGTGCAGGGGCAGCAGCAGCACACCGAGCCGGGCGGTGGCCGCGTGCAGCACCACCAGCTCCCAGGAGTTGGGCAGCCGGGCCGCCAGCACATCGCCGGCCGCGAGCCCGTGCCGGTGCAGGGCGGCGGCGGTGCGTTCGGACTGGCGGAGGCAGTCTTGCCAGGTCCGCCAGTGGCCGCCGTCCCACACGGCGGGTTCCCGGCGGCCGGCCGCGCGTACCAGCGCGTCGGTGAAGGTGCGGGACGAGGTCAGGAAATCCGTGGGTGGAGCGTTCACGAGGAAACCTCCGTTGCGGCAGAACGAAACAGGCGCTGCCTTGCGAGAGGGGATTCTGCGGGGCGCTCGATCTCCTGGTCCAGCATTCGCCGATAAGAATTGCCGATCCTGTGCGCCCGGCCGGAACCGATAAGAAAGCTCAATGAAGGGCGAGGAGCGCCCTATCGCGCCGGGACATCGTTCGGTGCTGCCGATGGCCGTCATCGGGAGAGGCGAACCGTGGATTTCCCGAACGTAAGAAACCTCAATAGAGAATGCTCGTGTTCCGCTTCTCCGGCGGGTCGGAAAAAGCCGCGTGCGAACCGATCGACTCCCCCGATATGGGCCATCCGCAAGACCGAATCGTCAGATCGCCGCAGGTCAGAGCGGGTGACGAGGGGGTGGTCCGGCAGTCGGTGGCGCCCCGTTCGCGGATCGCTCTTGCCCGGAAAACCAAGACCTGCACAGAATTCCGGCGGCCCTGAGGCAGGAGGTATCAATGGCCTTCGTACAATCCTCCGGCACCACCCGCCCGTCATTCCGGCCGGCCGCCGAGCCGACCACTGACGGCGCGTTCCGCGCGGCCGACCTGCGCCGCCTCGACACGGTCGTCCGCGACGCCCGCCACGCCAGTACCGCACCGGCGTCCGAACTCCTCGCGCCGCTGCGGCCGGGTGGCACGGCAGCCGCGCTGACCGAGCGGGAGTGCACCTTCGACCACTGCGCCGTTCTGCTGTTTCCCGTCACCCTCGAAGCGGGCCTGCGCCACTTGGCGGAGCGGGGTCTGGCGCCCCTCCCCGCCGTGCCCAGCACCGTGGTGCGGGCCCGGCTCGCCACCCGCCACGGCCTGGACCCGGCCCGCTGCGACGTCCACATCACCCGCCTGCGGCTCACCCTGCCGGACGGGCGACGGCACCCCGCCGTGGAGGTCTTCCTCTTCCCGCGCGACAGCGAAGCCTTCGACGAGCGGATCGAGGCCGCGGAGTCCGCGCACGGCTTCGAGAACCACACCGCGTTCGTCGTCGGCCGTCCCTCCGGCCCCCTGCTGCGCCGGCTCGTCACCGCCTGGCACGCCGAGGCGGGGCTGCTGTGGGAGGGCGGCGGCCACAACCCGCACGAGGGCGGTCCGGGGGGATCGACCGTGACGTACTTCGTGCGCGACCACCGGAGCCCCGCCCGCCGGCGCCGCTTCGAACTGCACTGCGCCGGCGACCTGCGCGGCGCCACCGACGGTCTGCCCCGCCCGGCCGAGGCCGTCCGCCATGCCTACGAGGCGTGGCCGGCCGCCCCGGAGCACCCGGACGCCTGAGCGGGACCCACGGGGATCCCCGTGCGAGCCGTCCCGTCGCCCCACCCTGCGTACCCATCCCTAGACCACCGGGAGCACCCGTGCTGCGGAACGAAACGCTCAGGAACATCGCGCTCACCCCCGAACTCCACGACTATCTGCTCGTCCAGGGCAGGATGCTCCCCGACCCGCTGCTGGCGGAGCTGGCCGAGCGGACCCGGGAGGCGATCCCGGACCAGGCGCACATGGTGGTCGCCCCCGAGGAGGCCGCCCTGCTGACCTTCCTGGTGCGGCTGCTCGGCGCCCGCACCATCGTGGAGGTCGGCACCTTCACCGGCTCCTCCTCCCTCTGTCTGGCCCGCGGGCTGGCCCCCGGCGGCTCCCTGATCACCTGTGACGTCTCCGCCGAATGGACCGCGCTGGCCCGGGAGTTCTGGGCCCGCGCCGGGGTCGCCGACCGCATCGAGCTGCGCCTCGGCCCGGCCGTGTCGACCCTGCGCGCCCTGCCCGCCGAGCCGCACGTCGACCTCGCCTTCATCGACGCCGACAAGCCCGGCTACATCGACTACTGGGAGGAGCTGGTCCCCCGGATGCGTCCGGGCGGGCTGATCCTCGTGGACAACACCCTGTTCAGCGGCCAGGTGATCGACGAGTTCCCCGGCGCCAAGGCCGCCGCCGTGCACGCGTTCAACGAGCACGCCCGCAACGACGATCGCGTCGAACTGGTCCTGCTGCCGGTCGCCGACGGCCTCACACTGGCGCGCCGGCTGCCCGCCGGGGCGTCGTCGTTCTGATGACGGCCCCCACCGCACCGTACGCGCTCGCCCCGACCCCTGGAGGACGGCCGTGACCGGGCTGACCCGCCCCGGATACCCGCTGCACCCGCTCGCCGTCGAGGTCCCCCTCGACGATCTCGACGAGGACTTCCCGCGCGACCTGGGCGCGGCCCCGCAGCAGCCGGCCTGGCACGACCCCGTCCGGGCCGCGGCGGTCCGTGCCGAACTCGCCCAGCTGCCGGGCCTGGTGACCTGGGAGGAGGTACGCCTGCTGCGCACCCTGCTGGCCGAGGCGGCGACCGGCCACTACCTGGTCGTCCAGGCCGGCGACTGCGCGGAGGACCCCGCCGAGTGCGCCCCGGCGACGGTCATGCGCAAGGCGGGCCTGCTGGACGCGCTGGCCGGGGTGATGGTGGCGGCCACCGGCCGTCCGGTGGTGCGCGTCGGCCGGATCGCCGGTCAGTTCGCCAAGCCGCGCAGCGCGCCCACCGAGCTGGTCGACGGCGCCGAACTGCCGGTCTACCGCGGCCACTTGGTCAACGCGCCGGAACCCACCGCGGCGGCCCGCCGCGCCGACCCGCGCCGCATGCTGGAGTGCTACTACGCCGCCCATCGCGCCGTGACCTATCTGCGGCAGCGCACCAGCGACTGGGCGCTGCCCACCGGCGCCCCGGTGTGGACCAGCCACGAGGCGCTGGTCCTCGACTACGAGCTGCCGCTGCTGCGCCGCACCACGGCCGGGCACGTCCTGCTGTCCTCCACCCACCTGCCCTGGATCGGCGAGCGCACCCGGCACCCGGACGGCCCGCACGCCCGGATGCTGGCACAGGTGACCAACCCGGTCGCCTGCAAGGTCGGCCCGACGACCCGCCCGGTGGAGCTGCTCGCCCTGTGCGCCCGGCTGGACCCGGACCGCGAGCCGGGCCGGCTGACCCTGATCTCCCGGATGGGCGCCTCGGCGGTGCGCACCGCGCTGCCGCCGCTGGTCGGCGCCGTCCGCGAGGCCGGGCACCGGGTGGCGTGGCTGTGCGATCCGATGCACGGCAACACCGTCAAGGCGCCGTCCGGGGCGAAGGTCCGGGTGGTGCGGACGGTGGTGGCGGAGGTCCGGGCCTTCCTCGAGGCGGTCACCGAGGCCGGCGGCACCCCCGCGGGCCTGCACCTGGAGACCACCCCGCACGACGTCGCCGAGTGCGTCCGGACGGATCCGGCCGAACTCGGCGCCACCCCGGCCGGGACCGCGCCCGCCACTTTGTGCGATCCCCGGCTCAACCCCGAGCAGGCGCTGGAGGTGGCCCGCGCCTGGGCGGCCCCGCCCGTCTGACCCACGCCACCGGCACCTCACCGACGTCATACCGACCATGAGAGGAAACGTCATGTCAGAGACGGTCATCCGGGAGAACGACGGCACGTACGCCATGATCAACGTCTTCGACGTGGAACCGGAGAAGCAGCAGGAGCTGGCCGAGGTGCTCAGCGAGGGCGCCGAGAAGTTCATCCGGCACCGGCCCGGCTGCATCTCCGTGAACATCCTGACCAGCCTCGACGGCAAGCGCCTGGTCTACTACGCGCAGTGGGTCAGCAAGGCCGACATCAAGGCCACCATGGGCGACCCGGACGTGCAGGTGTACCGGGACCGGGCCGCCGCCCTGGCCAAGCCCGACCCGCACGCGTACACGGTCTTCGCAGTCCACCACCCGGAGAACTGACCCCCACCCACCCCGGCCGGTCCTACCCACCCCGGCGGCCGGTCCTGCCCGACCCGTCCACCGGCCCCGGGCGATCCGCCCGGCCCAGCGGACCCAGCGGGTCCGGCCCGTACGGCCGGTGCAGCGGGTCCAGCGGGTCCAGCGGGTCTGGTCCGTACGGTTGGTGCAGCGGGTCCAGCCGGTCCGGTTTGTACGGCCGGTCCCGTTGGTCCAGCGATCGCAGCCGGTCCGATCGGCCCAGCGGGCCTGGCCGGTCCGGTCGATATGCCGGTCCGGGACGTCCGGCCGGTTCAGCGGGTCCGGCCCGTCCAGCGGGCCCGGCCGGTTTCGGGCGGTCCTGCCTATCCGGCCGGGCCCGCTCGTCCGGCCGGGTCGTGGTCGGTCATGCCAGTCTGGCTCGTTGAGCCGGGCCAGCGGTCCCAGCCGTTCCGGCGGGTCCGGCTCGCCCGGCCTCGTAACGGCCGACCCGGCCGGTTCAGTGGGTCCGGCGGGTCCGGCCTGTTGAGCGGGTCCTGCCGGTTCCAAGCGGTCCTGCCCGTCCGGCCGGGTCGTGGCCGATCGTGCCGGTTCAGCAGGCATGGCAGGTCCGACCGGTCATGCCGGTCCGGCTCGTTGAGCCGTGCCAGTGGTCCCAGCCGATCTGGCGGGTCCGGCTCATCCGGCCTGTAATAGCCGACTTGGTCGTTCGAGCGGGTCCGGTCCGTACGGCCATCCGGCCGGTTCAGTGGGTCCGGCGGGTCCGGCCTGTCCAGCGGACCCAGCCGGTTCCGGCCGGTCCTGCCCGTCCAGCCGGACCCGCTCGTCCGGCTGGTCACGCCGGTCCGGCTGGTCACGCCCGTCCGCCGGTCACGCCCGTTCAACCCGTCCGGCCGCGCACTCCCCGGCCCCCGCCCGTGGCGGTGCGGAGCCGGTGATCCGTTGCCCACCTCCCCGGGTAAGGAGACACCCGTACATGTCCCGTCGCCTGTTCACCTCGGAGTCCGTGACCGAGGGCCATCCCGACAAGATCGCCGATCAGATCAGCGACGCCGTCCTCGACGCGCTGCTCGCCCAGGACCCCACCGCCCGGGTCGCCGTGGAGACCCTGATCACCACCGGCCAGGTGCACGTGGCCGGGGAGGTCACCACCACCGCCTACGCGGACATCGCGGCCCTCGTCCGCGAGACGATCCTCCGCATCGGCTACGACTCCTCCAAGAAGGGCTTCGACGGCGCCTCCTGCGGAGTGTCCGTGTCGATCGGCGCGCAGTCCCCGGACATCGCCCAGGGCGTCGACACCGGCGGCGCGGGCGACCAGGGCCTGATGTTCGGCTACGCCACCGACGAGACCCCCGAACTGATGCCCCTGCCGATCCGCCTCGCCCACCGTCTGTCCCACCGGCTCGCCCAGGTCCGCAAGAACGGCACGGTCCCCTACCTGCGCCCCGACGGGAAGACCCAGGTCACCATCGAGTACGACGGTGACAAGGCCGTCCGCCTGGACACGGTGGTCGTCTCCTCCCAGCACGCCTCCGACATCGACCTGGAGTCGCTGCTCGCCCCCGACATCCGCGAGTTCGTCGTGGAGCCGGAGCTGAGGGCGCTGCCGGACGAGGGCATCAAGCTCGACATCGAGGGATACCGCCTGCTGGTGAACCCGACGGGCCGGTTCGAGATCGGCGGTCCGATGGGCGACGCGGGCCTGACCGGCCGCAAGATCATCATCGACACCTACGGCGGCATGGCCCGGCACGGCGGCGGCGCCTTCTCGGGCAAGGACCCGTCCAAGGTGGACCGCTCGGCGGCGTACGCGGTGCGCTGGGTCGCCAAGAACGTCGTCGCGGCCGGCCTGGCCGCCCGCTGCGAGGTCCAGGTCGCCTACGCGATCGGCAAGGCCGAACCGGTCGGGCTGTTCGTGGAGACCTTCGGCACCGCACGCGTCCCGCAGACCGTCCTGGAGAAGGCCATCGGAGACGTCTTCGACCTCTCCCCGAAGGGCATCATCCGCGACCTCGACCTGCTCCGCCCGATCTACGGCCGGACCGCCGCGTACGGCCACTTCGGCCGCGAGCTGCCCGACTTCACCTGGGAGCGCACCGACCGCGTGGACGCGCTGCGCGCCGCGGCGGGAGTCTGAGATGCGCGTCGCCGTCACCGGATCCATCGCCACCGACCACCTGATGACGTTCCCGGCCCGCATCACCGACCAACTGCTGGCCGACCGCCTGGACCGGGTGTCGCTGTCGTTCCTCGTGGACAGCCTGGAGATCCGCCAGGGCGGGGTCGCCGCCAACATCAGCTACGGGCTGGCCCTGCTGGGACACCGCCCGCTGCTGGTGGGGGCGGTCGGCGCCGACTTCGCGGAGTACGGCGCCCGGCTGTCGGCCCTCGGCGTGGACACCGGCGCCGTCCTCGTCTCCGCCACCCGCCACACGGCCCGCTTCCTGTGCACCACGGACCCGGACGGCAACCAGATCGCGTCCTTCTATCCGGGCGCGATGGCGGAGGCGGCGCACATCGACCTCGCCGAGGTCGCCGCCGACGCGGACGTCGTCCTGATCGGAGCGGACGACCCGGCGGCCATGCTGCGCCACACCCGCGCCTGCCGCACGCTGGGCATCCGCTTCATGGCCGACCCGTCCCAGCAGCTGGCCCGCCTGGACGGCGGGGACATCCGCGCACTCGTCGACGGCGCCGACCACTTGTTCACCAACGAGTACGAACACGACCTGCTCCTGCGCAAGACCGGCTGGACCGCGGGCGAGGTCCTGGACCGGGTCGGCACGTGGGTGACCACGCTCGGCGACAAGGGCAGCCGTATCGACCGCGCCGGAGAACCGCCGGTGGAGGTGGCGGCGGCCCCGGCGGCCTCGGTCACCGACCCGACGGGCGTCGGCGACGCGTTCCGCGCGGGCTACCTCGCCGCCCTGGCCGCCGGCCGCACCGCGCCCGAGGCCGCCCGCACCGGCTCGGTCCTGGCCTCCCTCGCCCTGGCGACGGTGGGCACCCAGACCTACCAGGCCACCCCCGCCGCCCTCCCACCCCTCCTCAGGGCCGCCTACGGCGTCTCCGCCCCACCGTCCGGCTGAACCCCGCGGCTGGCCTCGCCGGGGAAGAGGGCCCGGGCCACGTGGCGGGTGCCGGCGAACGCGACCCATGAAAACGATCCTGTCGGCGCGCACCGTGCAGGCGCCGACGCAGCGGTTGTCGTGGGGGCGCGCCGGGCGGCGCGCCACGGCCGGTCCTCCGACTCGGGGGTTTTCCACAGGGCCCGGGGCGCGGGCCGAAGCCGCTCCCGGGTGCGGGAAGCGCCGTCGCGCGGCCCCGGCGGGGCGGGATCAGCCCGAGCCGGTGCTGCCCGCCGATCCGCCGGCGGCACGGCGGTACTCGGCGTTGATGCGCTGCGCTTCCTCGAGCTGGTCCTCAAGGATGACGATGCGGCACGCGGCCTCGATCGGGGTCCCTCTGTCGACGAGCTCGCGGGCGCGGGCGGCGATCCGCAGTTGGTAGCGGGAGTACCGGCGGTGTCCTCCGTCCGAGCGGAGCGGAGTGATCAGCCGAGCCTCACCGATGGCCCGCAGGAAGGCCGGGGTGGTACCGAGCATCTCGGCTGCCCGGCCCATGGTGTACGCGGGGTAGTCGTCGTCGTCCAGACGATCATTCAGAGGGTTGTCCGATGTCATGTCACCTCGCTGTGCAACGCGTCGAGGGGCCCTGATGCCGTACGGCACCAGGGCCCCGAAGGAAATTCAACACCATCTGTCGGCCCTACTGCGGTGCCGACCTTCTGTTTCCGCTACCCGGCCCGGCCGGGCGGAGCGGTGGATCGCAGCTGCGTGACCGGGGACCACCATCCAATCCGGGGTCTTGCGGTACCCGGGCCGAGCGCTTCTCGGACCGGGCGATCCTGATGGCGTCAGCTCCTCCATTCCTCTCGGACCAAACCACTGAACGAACCGGTACTGCTGTCGGCAGCTTCTCCACCTGCGTCCGGGACGCTACGGCTGCCACCCGCCAGTTCGTGTCTGGCGGGTCTCGCTGGACCATGTCTACGAGAGAAACCGTACCCCTGTCAGCGACAAAAATCTACTGTGACAAGCCTAGGTTTCACGCGTTCGGCGGCGGATGAATCCTTCCGTGACCGACTCCTCGCCGGTGGGCCGGGAGCCGCGTCCGGTCGCCCGCGCGTCCGCTTCCCGCCCCGCGGGCGGTGCGGGGGCGGCCGGGCCGCATAAGCTCTGCTGTCATGTCGAACCCTGATGAGCTGCTCGTCGCCATCTCCGCCGCGGTGGAGTCCGAGCGAAGCAATCAGATGTCGCTGACCGTGGTCGTCGGCGGCGCCGTCATCACCGGCCGGTTGGCCCCCGAGGCCGTGTGGCGGGAGCGGGTGGCGGAGGTCCTGAAGGACTCCGACCGTCTAGGCCCGTTCGCGGGCGTCTTCTCCCGTGACCCACGAGGGTCCCGGCCCGGCCGTGACGAGGCGCCCACGCATCTGCACTTCCACCTCGCCCGCATCCTGCAGGGCAGCCTCGGCATCCCGGAGACGGGAGGCATGTACCGAGTCGCCATCAAGGACGTCAGCGCGTGGTCCGTGGGCGACGTCAGTTACTCCGACCGGTGACACAGCGGTGGGGGCCCTCCCGACACCTGTCGGAAGGGCCCCCACCGGGGTCCGGAGGGCGGTTTCCCGCCCGTCGTCATACGGCCATGGGGCCAGGGCCGCCGAGCAGTGCCGACGCGGTCCGGAGCGCGTCGGGTCCGGCCACGCCCACGGGTGCGGCCCCGGGCGCGTCGTGACAGGTGAAACCGAGGCGCGTCATGGCCCGGGTGACCTCGCCGGCGCTGAAGTCACGCGGGTCCTGCCGGGTGAGGACCCGGCCGACCTGCTTGACGGGGTAGCGACGGCGTCCGATGGTCACGGACGCGCCGGTGACGGGCTCGGGCCTGACGCCCTTCATCGAGTCCAGCACTCCGATTCTGGTCAGGTCGAACGGATACCGGGCGATCACACAGCGCATGGTGCCTCACAGGGGAGAAGTCGGGGAGAGAAGAACGGGCGGCCGGCCGGGCGGATCAGTGCGAGAGGGCGAGTACGTCCGCGGTCCGGCCGTACTCACCGTCGTCACCGGGGCGGGTGCCGGGCGCGGGCGGCGGTCCGTCGAGGACGTCCCGCAGCCGGATCCGGTCGGTGTACGCGGAACTGTCGCGGAGCACGGCGAGCCGGACCCGGGTGATCCGGCCCGTGCTCCGGTCGTCCTCGTCGCACACGGTCAGGTACTCGACCTGAGCGCCCGCCATGACGGCCAGAGCCACCTCGACGGTCATGTCGTCCCACACCCGGGGCGCGTGCCCTTCGACGTCCCCGTCCGCGGGCACGGGGGCGGGGTCCGTCATGCGGTGCTGCGTCCGTGCTGGCGTCAAGGGTGTCTCCTTCGGTAGCGGCGGGCCGGCCCGGGGCCCTTGTGGCCCCGGAGACCGAGAGGACTTCGGGGCCGCGCCGGGCTAGGCGGCCGCGTCGTTGCCGGGCCGCCGCTGTGCCCTGCGGCGCGGTCCCGTACCGGCGGGCCGGCCCTGGCCGCCACCCCCACCCCTGCGGTTCCGGGACGGCGACGACGCGCGGCGGGGGCGTTCCACGACCGGCGCGGTGATGACCACCGGGACGCCGGAGGGCGCCTGGGCGCCGGTGATGCGGCTCAGTTCCGCCTCGCCCGAGCGGACCGGGGTGACCCGCGGGGTGATGCCGGCCGCCGCCATCAGCCGGGTCATGCCGCGGCGCTGGCCGGGGGTCACCAGGGTGACGACGCTGCCGGACTCCCCGGCCCGGGCCGTACGGCCGCCGCGGTGCAGGTAGTCCTTGTGGTCGCTGGGCGGGTCCACGTTGACGACCAGGTCGAGGCTGTCGACGTGGATGCCGCGGGCGGCGACGTTGGTGGCCACCAGGACCGTGACGTGACCGTCCTTGAACTGGGCGAGGGTCCGGGTGCGCTGCGGCTGGGAGCGGCCACCGTGCAGGGCCGCGGCGCGGACACCGCTGTTCAGCAGGTGCTTGGTCAGCCGGTCCACCGCGTGCTTGGTGTCCAGGAACATGATCACCCGGCCGTCGCGGGCCGCGATCTCCGTGGTGGTGCGGTGCTTGTCCGTCTCGTGGACGTGGAGTACGTGGTGCTCCATCGTGGTGACGGCACCGGCCGACGGGTCGACGGAGTGCACCACCGGGTCGGTCAGGTAGCGGCGGACGAGCAGATCGACGTTGCGGTCCAGGGTGGCCGAGAACAGCAGCCGCTGGCCGTCGGGGCGGACCTGGTCGAGCAGGGCGGTGACCTGCGGCATGAAGCCCATGTCGGTCATCTGGTCGGCCTCGTCGAGGACGGTCACGGCGACATCGTCCAGCCGGCAGTCGCCCCGGTCGATGAGGTCCTTGAGCCGGCCGGGCGTCGCGACGACCACCTCCGCGCCGGTCCGCAGCGCACCGGCCTGCCTGCCGATGGACATCCCGCCGACGACGGTGGCGAGCCGCAGGCTCACGGAGCGGGCGTAGGGCGCGAGCGCGTCGGTTACCTGCTGGGCCAGTTCCCGGGTGGGAACGAGGAGCAGGGCCAGCGGCCGGCGCGGCTCGGCCCGCCGGCCCGCCGTACGGGCCAGTGCCGCGAGGCCGAAGGCGAGGGTCTTGCCCGACCCGGTACGGCCACGACCGAGTACGTCACGGCCCGCCAGGGAGTTCGGCAGGGTCGCCGCCTGGATCGGGAACGGTACGCTCACGCCTTCCTTGGCGAGCGTGGCCAGCAGCGGTGCCGGCATGGCGAGATCGGCGAACGCCTCGACGGCGGGCAGCGCCGGTGTGACCGTCTTCGGCGGTGCGAACTCGCCCTGCGCGGGCCGCCGGTTTCCCTGACCTCCGGAGCGGCGCGAGCCGCCGGAGCGGCCGGCGGTGCCACTCCCGCCGAAGCGGTCGTAGCCGCGGCCGGTATTGGTGGTGCGAGTGGTACGGGTGCGGTTCATGCGGAACCTTCCTCGATGCGGGCGCGTATCAAGGAATTTCCGCGGCAGTGCGAGCGGCGCAGAGAATCGCGAGAACGGGCCGAAAATGACAGGGTCGAATCGCCCTGGTAACAAAGCGAGCCGGGGCCCGCACCCCAAGGTGCGGGCCCCAGCTGTGAAGTATGCGTCAGTCCCGAGGGTCAGGCGGGAATGATGTTCTCGGCCGTCGGGCCCTTCTGGCCCTGCGCGATGTCGAAGGACACCTTCTGGCCTTCCAGCAGCTCGCGGAAGCCCTGGGTGGCGATGTTCGAGTAGTGGGCGAAGACGTCGGGGCCGCCGCCGTCCTGCTCGATGAAGCCGAAGCCCTTTTCCGCGTTGAACCACTTCACGGTGCCAGTAGCCATTTTGTTTCTCCTTCGGAGACGGTGTCGGGAACACGCCCTGTGCGTATTCCGTGTCGCCGTGATGATCAACCGTCGGAAAAACCTTCTGGCAACCACACCTGCAACTGATGACGACACTAGCACGTCGGCGCAGGTCATGCGCTGTACGTAATTCCGTCCCGCCTGCGGTCGTGGGAATATTTATCGCGCGCCACGTCGATTTCTGACGTTGCCGGAACAGATATTGGTTCGCAGTGGCGCGGTATTCTCCCCGGCCGCTTCCGCCCGCAGCGCTGTGACCTCCTGCGACGGGCCCGTACGCGGCCCCTCCCGTCGTCGGCGGGCGGGACCCCGACGGGCCCGCCCGGACCCATGAGGGAGACGAAGCCCACATACGGCGTCCCGGGCGGTGGAGGCGGGGCGTCGACGCCGGGCGGTCGGCGTTCGCGGGCGGCACCGGGGTACGCGTCGGTGATCTGTCCGGCGAGCGTAAAGGGGTGTGGGTGTTGCGGCGGCAACTGATGCGGATGCTGGTCGCGCGAGGCGCGGTGGCCTTGGCGTTCGGCGTGCTGGCGCTGGTGTGGCCGGGGGTGACCGCGCTGGCCCTGGCCCTGCTGTTCGGTCTCTACGCCCTCGGGGACGGCCTCGCCCTGCTGACCGGCTCCTGCCGCCGGGAGGAGGGCGGAACGCATCGCGTGGCGCATGCGGCCGGGGGCGTCCTGGGCCTGGCGGCCGGCCTGGTCGCCATCGCCTGGCCCGGGGTCACCGCCCTCGCGCTCGTCACGCTGATCGGCGCGTGGGCCGTGACGACCGGCGTGGCGGAGATCTGGGCGGCGGCCCGCTTCCGGCGCGAACCGCGCCACCAGTGGGCGCTGCTCCTGGCCGGTGCCGCCTCGGTCGTCGCCGGTGTGCTCCTGTGGGCCCGGCCGGACGTCGGCGCGGTCGCGGTCGCCCGGGTCGTCGGCTGCTATGCCCTCGTCAGCGGCGCGTCGCTGCTGGCGGCGGCCCACCGGCTGCGCGACGCGGCCCCCGCGGCACGGCCGGCCCGTGGCGCCCGGCACGCCCATCACGTCCGGCGCGTATGACCCGGGTACCCGTGTAGCCGCGTACCCGCGTGCTCGGCCCCGGCTCCTCGGGGCCCCGGCCCGGCCGCAAGGACACAGCATGTTCACACCGGCTCCCCGTAGCCGCTTCCCGTGTGGGCACCCGTCCAGGGCTGTCTGCCGGGAAGGAGCCCGAGCATGGCCATCGTCGCGTGCCTGTTGCTGCCGGTCGTGGGACTGCTGCTGTACGGCATGGACCGGGTCGAGGACTGGCTGTCGCGTCCGCCGCGGCCACCACGTCATGGCGCCGCCCGGCACCTGCGCCTGATCCGGGGAGGCGGGCAGGCGACCGGCACCCGGGCACGTACCGATCGGCGCTCGTCCGAGGCCGCTTGATGCCGTCTCACCTCGTCTGACGCCGCCTGACGCCGTCTGATGCCGCGTCACACCGCCTGAGCCGGGGGAGGAACCGGACCACCGAGCCGTGCCGGGCGTCGCGGTTTCCCGCGATGGCCCCGGACATGCGTCGTACCCCCCTTTCGGAGACATGGCGCACAACCACCGGAAGAACGGGCCGCCACGGGGTATCCGGGTCGTGGAAAGGGCTGTCAGACGCACTGTTGCCGTTTGACAACAATAGCCGTGAGGCAACAAAGTAGCCGTGTCGGACGTGCGCGGGGAAGGACCTGGAATGCTCCGGTGGAGGAAGGTCGTTCCGTGTGCCGGCCGCCATCGCCGAGAGGCAACGGTGGTGCCGGTGCCGCGAACGGTGGGTCAGGCGGTCCGGCTGCCGGAGTCCGGGGCGTCGTCGAGTATCTGCGTCGCCGCCGTGGCGCAGAACGCCTCCAGCCCCTCCAGCAGCGCGATCCGCTTGGCGGCGGGCATATCCGCCAGCACCTTCCGCAACTCCCCCTCCCTGCGGGCCCGCAGATCGGCGAGGAAGGCGCGGCCCCGGCCGCTGAGGTGCAGGCGCACCTCGCGCCTGTCCTCCGGGCTCGCCACCCGCTCGACGAAACCGGCTGCCTGCAGCCGGTCGCACAGCCTGCTGGTGGACGGTGGGGTGGAGGCCAGGGACTCGGCGAGCGTGCGCAGGTTGATGCCGTCGTGGTGCTCCAGGACGTGCAGCACGCGCAGTTGTGACGCGGAGGTGGGCGCCGTCGAGGCGCGGCCCCACACGACTTCCAGCAGCTCGACGGCCGTGGTGGTCACACGCGCGACCTCGTCGGGCTCTGGGCGGCGGCGGAAGGCAGTCACGGTCACACTCTCGCAGGCACTGGGGCGCCTCTCAGCGTACTAGGCACAGGCGCCGGCCCCAGGCGGCCGGAGGGGCCCGACGAGGCTCGCGGGGGAGACCGGCCTCGTGGGACGAGGCACGTACGTTGTCCGGCGAAAGATTGGTGATTACTCCCTTATGAACAGATTCGTGGCCGCTGAACGCGCCCTGCGCACGGCGGCTCCCGACGCGTTGCTCGACGCCATCCGTGCCGTACTGGTGGAGCAGTACGGCGCGGAGGACGTCGAGCTGTTCCTGGCCGACTACGGCCTGACCGTGCTCCAGCCGGTGTCGCTCCCGCCGCACACCCTGGAGCAGGTGCCGGTGCACAGCAGCCCGGCCGGCCGCGCCTTCGGTTCCCAGCGGCCGTACCGCGAGGACGGGCACGACGGGCGGGCCCGGCTGCACCTCCCGGTCAGCGTGCGCGGCGACCGGCTCGGGGTGCTGTCCGTGACCCTGCCCGGCGGCGAGGCCGTCCGCCGCTACGAGGCGGAACTGGCCGACATCGCCGAGGTGCTGGCGCACGAGGTGATCGTGGCCGAGCGCGACACCGACCTGTATCTGCGGGCACGCCGCAAGGAACGGCTCACGCTGGCCGCCGAGATGCAGTGGCAGTTGCTGCCCGGCCGCTCCTGCTCCCGCCCCGAGTACGAACTGGGCGCCCAACTGGAGCCCGCGTACGCCATCTTCGGCGACAACTTCGACTGGTCCGCCACCGCCGACCGCCTGATGCTGTACGTCACCAACGGCATGGGCGAGGGCATAGAGGCGTCGCTGCTGACGAACCTGGCCATCAACGCGCTGCGCAACGCCCGGCGCGCCGGCATCTCCATCGCCGACCAGGCGGCGCTCGCGGACCAGGCCGTCTACGCCCACTACCGGGGCCGCTGCTATCTGTCCGTGCTGATGTTCGACTTCGACCTGGCCACCGGCCGGGCCAGCGTCGTGGACGCGGGCTCGCCCCGGTTGCTGCGGCTGCGGGAGGGCACCGTGGAGCACGTCACCTTCGACGCGCAGTTGCCGTTGGGCATGTTCGAGGAGACCGACTACGTGGCCCAGGACTTCCAGGTCCGGCCCGGTGACCGGCTCGTCTTCGTCAGTGACGGGGTGCACGCCGTGGCCTCCCCGAAGGGGGAGGCGTACGGGGACGCGGCCCTGTCCCGGGCCATCCACTCCACCCGGCTGCTGCCCGCCGCGGAGGTGCCGCGCGCGATCCTGCGGGAGCTGACCGGACACCGCGGAAAACCCGTACCCGACGACGACGCACTGGTCGTGTGCCTGGACTGGCACGGGAAGCCGGCCGCCACCTGAGCGGCGGGACCGCCCGATTGTGACGATCGCGTGTTGGCCGTCGTACCCCCTCCCCCGGATGCTTGCCGCGTGGCAATAATTGTCGTATGGCTTGCCGTCGGCCGGTCGGGGACGTGCGCAGCAGGGAGACGATGAAGATGGCGGACTACGACACGACACCCGAGGTGGCGCGGGAGCTGGGCGCCTTCATGGAGCGGCGCCGCGAGCAGCTCGCCCAGCGGTGGGCGGACACCGCGCTGTTCCGCACGGTCTTCACCGTCTCCCGGGACGAGGCGGTCGAGGCGAGCAGGGCCGTGCTGGACGCCCTGGCCGAGGTGGCCCGCGCCGGACGGCTGGAGGACGTCGGCGCACCGGGCTTCGCGGCCGTCAGGGAACAGCTCGGCCGCATGGCCGCCGCCCGCTCCCGGGCGGGACTCGGCCCGTCCCGGATCGCGGGCGAGGTGGCCGGCCTGCGCGAGCCGGCCCTCGCACTGCTGCGGGCCGATTCCGAGGACGCCGCCGACGAGCGGACGCACGCCCTTGCGCTCGCGCTGACGGTCCTGATGGGCACGCTGCGGCTGGTGGTCATGGAGACCACCATCGGCGCCGGCGGGGAACTGATCGCCCGGCAGCGGCAGCAGCTGCTGGAGGTGGCCACCCCCGTCATCAAGCTGTGGGAGGGCGTCGTCGCCGTACCCCTGATCGGGACTCTGGACAGCGCCCGCAGCCACGTCGTGATGGAGAGTCTGCTGGAGGCGATCGTGGACCAGCGGGCCCGGTACGCCATCCTCGACATCACCGGTGTGCCGACCGTCGACACGTTCGTGGCGCAGCACCTGATGAGGACGGTCGCCGCGGCCCGGCTGATGGGCGCGGAGTGCGTCGTCTCCGGTATCCGCCCGGCCATCGCGCAGACCATCGTCCACCTCGGCATCGACCTCGGGTCGGTCATCACCCGGTCCGGCCTCTCCGACGCCCTGGCGTACGCGCTCACCCGGCAGGGCATCGTCCTCTCCCCACCCACGGGCGCGGGAGCGGGCCCGCGGTGACCGGCCTGTCCGCCCTCCGTCAGGGTCCCGTGCCGGTGCGGGCGTCGGGCGAGGCCCTGCTGGTCGCTTCGCGGGGAGCACCGTACGAGGACGGGGTGGCGGGACACCTTCGGTACGACATCGCCGGGCGGGCCGCCGCCGGTCCGGCACCGGCAGGCACTGTGCCCGTCGGCGGAGCCGGCACCGGTATCTCCGGAGCGGAGGCCACCGGCTCCTCTCCCGGCGGACTCCTGGCCAGGACCGCCGATCCTCTCCCCGGTCGGGTCCCGGCCGGGACCGTTGGCCCCTTTTCCGGTCGCGCCCTGGCCGGGATCATGGATTCCATGCCCGGTCGCGTCCTGGCCGAGATCGCCGACTCCTCCACCGGCCGTGTCCTGGCCGGGGCCGTCGCCACCGCGCGCCCGTCGGCCACCCGTACCGTCCTGGCCGGAACGCGCCCCGCCATGACCGGCGCCCCGGCCGGGCCCGGCCTCACCGGGCCGGGTCACACCGGGCCCGGCCTCACCGGGCCGGGTCACACCGGGCCCGGCCTCACCGGGCCGGGTCACACCGTGCCGGGTCACACCGGGCCGGGTCACACCGTGCCCGGCCTCACCGTGCCCGGCCCGGATACGGCACCGGACATCGTCAGATCCCCGTCCCTCCCGGACCGCGGCCCCTCGGCCATACCACCCGCTCACCCGGAAGAGGGTGCGTGATGCATGCCCCACCCGTCTCGGCCACCCACCTGCCCATCGGCTCGGAGGCGGACCTGGCCCAGGTGCGCCGGCACGTGCGCCGGATCGCGGCCGACCTCGGATTCAGACTCGTACAACAGACGAAGCTCGTGACGGCCGTCAGCGAACTCGCCCGCAACACCCTGGTCCACGGCGGCGGCGGGCACATGGAGATCACCCGGCTCGGGGAAGGCGGCGGCCTGCGCGGCCTGCGGCTGTCCTTCGTCGACGCCGGCCCCGGCATCCGTGACATCGACCTGGCGATGACCGACGGCTACACCTCCGGCGACGGCCTCGGCCTGGGCCTGAGCGGCGCCAGACGGCTCGTGCAGGAATTCACCCTCGACAGCCACCCCGGCCGGGGCACCACCGTCACGATCACCGACTGGGTCTCCGGCGTGCCGTCTCCCCGTACGGGAGCGTCATGAGCGAGGCCCAGAACACCTCGGCGAGACCCGCCCCGGCCGGTCACGGGCACCACGGTCAGGGAAGCGGTCCCTCGGTCCCCGCGTCCATACCGTCCTGAGCGGACAGGAAGGCCCGCATGCCCCGCCTCAGCGCCTCCCGCGCGGCGGGATCCATGCCGGCGAGGACCATGGCGAGCACCTGTGACCGTCGCTCGGCCACCTCGCTCAGCACCTGCCGGCCGCGCCCCGTGAGGACGAGTTGCACCTCGCGCCGCTTGTGCGGATGCAGCAGCCGCTCCAGCAGGCCCGCCGCCTCCAGCCGGTCGCACAGCCGGCTGGCGGTCGGCGGACCTATCTCCATGCCCTCCGCCAGCGCCGTGAGATTGAGCCCCGGCTCGGCCTCCAGGATCCGCAGGGCCCGCAACTGGTGCGGCGACAACCGCAGACTCGCCCCCTGGGCGGCCACCGCCCACAGGTTCGCCAGACCGTCCACGGCATCGGCGATCTCCCGCGCGACGGCCAGGAGATCGTCCCCCGGTCCGTTCGGCTGGTCGTCCCCGATACCGCCGAGACGAGTCACGAACACATCGCTTTCAGTAATGGCCTGCCCATGCCGATACCACCTTCATTCACACGCGGTACCCGGCGAGCCGCCGTACAACCACCTCCGCTGTGGCGTCGCGGGGACTCGGGCAGAACCCCCGCGCCTTTCCACGGGGGCGGAACGGGACGCTGCCGGCACGCGCCGGGGCGGGGCGGCCGGGGGCGGTGGTACGTGAACGCGACGGTCGTGACGCGTACCGCCCCGACCGGCAGTGCGTCGAACGCGTCAAGTCCGCGGGGGCATGGACCGGTTCAGCGCGGCAGTCCGACAGGCCGACGCGAGGTCTTCGTGACGGCCTGCCGCACTGCCCGGCGGTGGTGCGGCGGGCGCGGCGGGCTCACCCGGTGGCGAGCATCCCCGAGCGCAGACGCGCCACGATGCGGGAGATGAGCCGGGAGACGTGCATCTGCGAGACGCCCAGCTCCTTGCCGATCTCCGCCTGGGTCCGCTCCTCCACGAACCGCAGGTGCAGGATCCGCCGCTCCCGCTCGTCCAGCCCGGCGACGAGCGGGGCGAGGGCGTGGAAGTCCTCGACGAGTTCCAGCGCGGTGTCCTCCTCGCCGATGAACTCGGAGAGGGCCGCCTCGCCGTCCTCGGCGTCGCCGGTGATCGCGGCGTCGAGGGAGGCGGAGTTGTAGCCGTTCGCCGCGATCTGGACCTCTACGACCTGCTCCTCCGTGAGGTTCATCAGCGCGGCCAGCTCCGAGACCTTCGGGGCCCGCCCCAGCCGGCTGCGCAACTCCTCGCTCGCCTTGGCGAGTTCGGTACGGGCCTCCTGCAGCCGGCGCGGCACGTGGACGGACCAGGAGGTGTCCCGGAAGAACCGCTTGATCTCGCCGACGATGTACGGCACCGCGAAGCTGGTGAACTGCACGTCACGGGAGATCTCGAACCGGTCGATCGCCTTGATCAGGCCGATCGTGCCGACCTGGACGACATCCTCCATGTCCTGACCGCTGTTGCGGAACCGGCGGGCGGCGAAGCGCACCAGCGACATGTTCATCTCGATGAGCGTGTTGCGCGCGTACTGGTACTCGGGCGTGCCCTCCTCCAGTACGGCGAGCCGGTCCAGGAACGTCTTGGTCAGCTCACGGGCGTCCTGGGGTGCGATCTTCTGCGGATCCGCGATCTCGGGCAGCTCCGTAGCGGAGCCGGTCGCCGTCCCGACGAGTGCCGTCGTCATCCCAGGCCCTCCCTGCCATCCACGCCCGCCCCCGGTGAGCAGGCCCTCGCGAGCCCGCCTACCCGATAACAACCACCTCATGTCCCCCCAATGTCCCGGATCACCTCCGGACGGCCCCCCCACGGACCGAACGTGAGGCTTCAGACGCCCCGGGACCGCTCAGGAGAAGACGACGGAGCGCAGCAGCAGCCGATCGGATGCCCCGGCGCCGGGCCGCAGGGTGTAGTACGTGTCACCTTCGCAGTCGGCGTCGAGGAAGACGGTGGCGGTGGAGTCCGTGAGGTTCTTCGGCGCCCGCGACACCGCGCCGGGACCGGCGCCGCGCGTCGGGAGGTTGACGCACCGGCGGCTGTCGGGGTTGTTCAGGAAGCCGACGGCGTCGTATCCCTCGTCGGTGGTGTAGGTGTAGCGGAACTGCCCGGTCGCCGCGGCGGCCGACCCCGGAGCGGCCAGCAGCAGGACGAGCGCACTACAGGCGGCACCGACGGCCGCGGTGACGGTACGAAGAGACACAGGCTTTCCTTCTGTCGGGTAACCGGAACGAACAGTCCCAGCGATGCCCAGGCACAGACGGAATAGACGCTCTGTCCCTCGAAAGGGTCCGCCGACCGCCGTGCCACTACGGTCCCGGCCCGCGCGCGGGCGAGGCCGCCGTCCGCCCCCCGGCCCACCGCTGACCAGTGACCGAACTCACGGCCCCCCACGGACCTTTGCCCGGCCTTTGCGCAGCTCACGGACGTGGGGGAGGGAGGGCTGACCAAGGTCGGATGCCCGGGTGATCAACGGAGGGGGAGGCGTCGAGTCATGAGTGACAGCGGGGAGGTGCTCGACATCAAGATCGCGGATCTCAAGGCGACAGCACCTCACATCCACCATCAGAGCGTCGCCCTCGCGCAAGCGCTCACGAAGTTGCGGCACGGGCTGGCCGCGGCCGGCTCTCCCTGGGGCGACGACGAGCAGGGCGAGAAGTTCCACAAGGCGTACGGCCCGCACGTCGAGCGGATCGAGCGGTCCACCCGGATCCTGGCCGACGGGCTGGCCAGTATCCGGGAAGCCATGGTGGACATGGCCGACGGGCACATCGACAACGAGGAGCTGATCCGGGGCGTGTTCAGCCGGATCCGCGTCGACCACGACGGGAAGAACCGCGGCGAGTGAGCGTCGCGGACAAGGCCCGCGAGGTCGTCCAGGACCTGACGGGCATGTGGTGGCCGGATGCCGATGAAGACGGGCTGCGGGACGCCGCGAAGGTATGGCGGGCCTTCGCCGACGACGTCGACGACGTCACCTCCGGTGCCGACAAGGCGGCGCGCTCCATCATCGAGCACAACAAGGGCGAGGCCATCTCCGCCTTCGCCGACCCCTACTGGCGTCGCTACCACCACGACGGTCACGGCTGGCTGAAGGACCTGGCCGACGCCGCCCGCGACATGGCCAAGGCGCTGGACGCGTACGCGGACGCCGTGCACAGCGCGAAGAAGAAGCTGGAACACGAGCTGGAGATCGTCGGCGCCACACTCGTCGCCGGCACGGCCCTGGCCGTCTTCACCGCGGGAATCTCGGAAGGCGCGGCAGCGGCGGCCGCGGTCACCGTCGCGGACCTGGCCGCCGGCCTCGGCATCGCGGTGACCGAGGAGATCGCCACCATCGCGGGCACCACCCTGGCCACGGCGGCCTTCGCCGGCGTCGAATCCATCACGGTGGACCTCGCCGTGACCCAGCCCGTCTCCATCGCCTTGGGAGAACAGAAGGGCGGTCTCAACCTCGACGAGGCACGCGAGACCGGCCTCTACGGCGCACTCCTGGGCGGCGGCCTCGGCGGTGCGGGCGCGACGGTACGGGCCGCGCGTGACGCAGGAGGCTTCACGGAGCTTCTCGGTGGTGTCCGGCTGCCCTCCTTCGGTCCGGCGGTGGCCTTGCCCGAGGGCGCGAGCCCCTCTCTCGACGAACTCGGCCTGCTCATCAAGGGCGACGGGGAACCCAATGCCTGGCCGCGCAACAAACGCAGGGGAAGGGTGAACCCTCAGTACCGGGCCGATGTCGTCGGCGATGAGGGAAAGAACGGGGCCCATACCCTGGCCAAGCATGTGCGGATCACTACTCATGAGCTGCGTGCCCGGCTGCGAGCGGAGCCCGCGAGGGAAAGGGTCTCGCGATATGTGGACGAAGCGTCGGCGCAGAGGCATACCGACGGCGTGGTACTCAAGCGTCAGAAGGAGATCGACGCGTGGCTCGCGAAGGACAAGGGGCGGAAGCTTGAGCTGGAAGCTCATTTCGATGAGCACACCGGGTTGAGTCTGTCCCGGGAGAACTTCCGCAACGGGCTGCCCCCGGAGTGGGTCAAGGGCGCCAGAGTGATCCTCAAACGTGACCCATCAGGCGAAATGGGATATCGCGTGCTCACCTCCTATCCCGTCCCCTAGAACCGACAGGTCTGACTGCGACGATGACACCGACGGACGACCGATTTCAGGAGCTGCGTCGGCTCCTCCAGGCGTATGAGCAGCCAAGTCATGGCTTCGACGACACGATGGAGGCACCGGGAACGGCGCTGGGCGCGTATCTCCGGGTGGCCGCCTTCGCCCCGGAGCGCGCGGCAAGGGCCGTACGGGAGATCCAGTCCCTCCTCGCGGTGGGCCTGTTCAGCGACGAGATCGCCGACGACGTCGATCTGCTGCCCCGCATTCATCCGCCCCAAGGCGTCGGCGTCGAGGACTGCCTGCGTGTCATCCAGGAACATCTGGAGCGCTTCCTGGCGGCACCGCCGTCACCCCGGTCCTCGCTCCGGCCCAAGATCCCCTGGGAGTGGCGGGAACGGTTCCCCGCCCTGGCCCAATTCCTCGGCGCGTACTTCTACCAGGACAGCCTCAAACTCGAATACGGGTCACACGCGGAAGCGGTCGACGACTACCTCTCCGGCGAACCGGCCGAGGACCTCGGGAAAGCAGCGGCCGAAATCGGCGAACTCCTCGACCTGGATCAGTCAGAAGACCAACTGCGCGAGGCGACCGCCACACTTGGCCTCGAGGAGCCACCTCCGGCCGGGGTTCCCTTGCGCCAGTGGCTTGTCGATCTACAGGGTCTGATCAGGCACCACCTGCGCGCGGGCACGCCCTGACGAGGGACGGCACGCGGGCTCACCGAGGAGGTGCGAGTCCGGGAACGCGTCGACGCGGTGCCGCACATCATGGGCGGCCCCGGCGGCGCCCGATCCGCCCCCCCGCCTCACCAAAAAGCCACCGCGTCCGTCACGGCCCGTACCCTTCCGCTCCCCGTTCCCCCGACCGGAGTACGCCCGGTCGTGCGGGCGTACAGGCCGGGTGAGGGTGGTTACGGCCGCGACCGACCGTGTCGCCGGCCCTCCCACGTAGTCCGCGAGGGGACCGACATGACGCAGACCACCGATGCCAAGCCCGCCGAGCGCCAGGTCGCGGAGGCCAACGCGGCCGTGCGGGAGCGGTTCGCCTTTGACGACAGGCGGGATCTCGAGGACGCGCGGCGCGGTTTCCTGGGCACGGCGGGGGAGAGCGTGATCCAGGACCGCGACGGGCGCGCGGTGTGGGACCTGGGCGCGTACGGGTTCCTCGACCAGGACTGCCCCGAGACGGCCAATCCGAGCCTGTGGCGGCAGAGCAGGCTGTGCTCCGACCACGGGCTGTTCGAGGTGACCGAGGGCATCTACCAGGTGCGCGGCTTCGACCTGTCGAACATGACGATCGTCGAGGGGGAGCGCGGCATCCTCGTCATCGACCCGCTGCTGTGCGCCGAGACCGCGGCGGCGGGCCTGGCCCTCTACCGTTCCCACCGGGGCGACCGCCCGGTGAGCGCCGTGCTGTACACCCACAGCCACGCCGACCACTTCGGCGGCGTCCGGGGCGTCGTCACGGACGAGGACGTCGCCGGCGGCGTACCGGTGTTCGCCCCGCACGGCTTCCTGGAGCACGCGGTCAGCGAGAACGTCTACGCCGGTACGGCGATGGGCCGGCGCGCCGCGTACATGTACGGCGCCGCCCTGCCGAAGGGCGGGCGCGGCCAGATCGGCGCCGGCCTCGGGCAGACCACGTCCACCGGCGCGGTCGGCCTGATCCCGCCGACGGCGGACATCACCCGTACCGGGCAGACGGAGACCGTCGACGGCATCCGGATGGTCTTCCAGCTCACCCCGGGCACCGAGGCACCCGCGGAGCTGAACATCCACTTCCCCGACCACGCGGCGCTGTGCATGGCGGAGAACGCCACCCACAACCTGCACAACCTGCTGACCCTGCGCGGGGCCGAGGTCCGCGACCCGCGCGTGTGGGCCCGCTACCTCACCGAGGCCATCACCCTGTTCGCGGGATCGAGCGACGTGGCGTTCGCCTCGCACCACTGGCCGACCTGGGGCCGCGACCGCGTGCTGACGTTCCTGAGCGAGCAGCGCGACCTGTACGCCTACCTCCACGACCAGACCGTACGCATGCTCAACCAGGGGCTGACCGGCCTGGAGATCGCCGAGGAGATGAGGCTGCCGCCCGCGCTGGAGCGGGCCTGGCACACCCACGGCTACTACGGCTCGGTCAGCCACAACACCAAGGCGATCTACCAGCGGTACCTGGGCTGGTTCGACGGCAACCCGGCACACCTGTGGGAGCACCCGCCGGTGGAGTCCGCGAAACGGTACGTGGAGTTCATGGGCGGCGCCGACGAAGTCCTGCGCCGGGCGCGGCAGTCCTTCGCCGCCGGTGACTTCCGCTGGGTGGCCCAGGTCGTCGACCACGTCGTCTTCGCCGACCCGGACAACGCCGAGGCCCGTACGCTCCAGGCCGACGCGCTGGAACAGCTCGGCTACGGCAGCGAGAACGGCACCTGGCGGAACTTCTACCTCATGGGCGCGCTGGAACTGCGCCACGGCTCGGTCGGCACACCGACGGTCACCGCCTCGCCCGACGTGCTGGCGGCGCTGTCCCTGGAGCAGCTCTTCGACGCCCTCGCCATCCGGGTGGACGGTCCCCGCAGCTGGGACGCGGACATCACCGTGCGCTGGAACCCCACCGGCGGCGAACCGGTCACGCAGCGGCTGCGCAACGGCGTACTGACCCATGTCACGGGCACGAGCCCGGCCGCGGCCGAACCGGACACCGAGATCACCCTCACCGAGAGCGACCTGCGGGCCGTCCTGCTCGGCACCGTCACCCCGGAGGAGCTGGCGGCCCGGGACACCGTCACGGTCACCGGGGACATCGGCCGGCTGACCGAACTGCTCGGCCATCTCTCCGCTCCCGACCCGGACTTCGCCATTGTCACGCCCTGAGCCGGGGGAGCGTCGCGCCGTGAGCCGGGAACGGGCCGCCGGGGTGGAGAGCCGGTCCTGGGTGCGGCGACTGCTCCCGGCGCCGGGCAAGCCGAAGCCCTCGGACGTGGGCGCGGGGCTGGTGACGGGACTGTTCTCGATCCCGGAGGGCATGGCGTACGCGTCCATCGCCGGGTTCAACCCGGTCGCGGGCCTGTACGCGGGCATCGTCCCCGCGATCGTCGGCTCGCTCACCGCCCGTACGGTCCTCATGGTCACCACGCTGACCAGCGCCATCGCCCTCACCTCGCAGAACGTGCTGCGGGAGGCGGGGCTGGACCCGCGGAACGCCGGCCACCTGGCCACGCTCACGCTGCTGGCGGGCCTGGTCATGCTGCTGATGGGCGTGCTGCGGCTCGGCGCCGTGATGAGTTTCGTGTCCCATGCCGTGATGACCGGGTTCTCGACCGGTATCGCCCTGCAGATCATCACCGGTGTCCTCAAGGACGCCACCGGCTACCGCCCGCAGGGGCACAACCGCCTCTACCAGGTGGGCGACTGGCTCGCGCACATCGGCCGCTGGCAGCTCGCGGCCACCCTCGTCGCCGTCGCCACGGTCGTCGTCTGGGCGCTCGCCCGGAAGGTACGGCGGCTGGAGCCCGTCGCGCTGCTGGTCGCCATGGTCGTGGTCGGTGCCGCGGTCGCCGCCGTCGGGACACAGGTCGAGCTGGTGCGTGACATCGCGCGCATCCCGGCCGCCCTGCCCGGCTTCTCCGCCCCCGACCTGTCGGTCGTACCGCAGTTGCTCGGGGGCGCGGTCGCCGTGGCCCTGGTGGCGCTGGCGCAGGCGGCGAGCATCGGGTCGTCCGTGCCCAACCCCGACGGTTCCCGGTCCTCGGTCAACGGCGACTTCGCCGCGCAGGGCCTGGCCAACCTGGCCGGCGGCCTCTTCCAGGCCCTGCCCTCCGGCGGCTCCCTGTCCCGCACCGGGGTCGCCGTCTCGGCGGGGGCCCGCACCCGGTGGGCCGGCGTCCTCTCCGGTGTCCTGCTCGCCCTGGTCGTCCTCGTCTGCGCGCCCCTGGCCGAACGCGTCCCGATGCCCGTCATCGGCGGGCTGATCCTGGTCGTGGGCGGCGAGCTGATCTGGGGCAAGCGCCACGACATCCTGCTCGTCCTGCGCACCTCCCCGCTGTCCTCGGCGGCGATGGTGCTGACCTTCCTGGCCACGACCCAACTGCCCCTCCAGCAGGCCATCGTGCTCGGCGCGATCCTCTCCCTGCTGCTGTACTGCGCGCAGGCCGCCCGCCAGGCCCGCTTCCTGGCCCTCACCCGTGATCCGGAGGGCCGCTGGCACCTGTCCGACCCCCCGGACCGGCTGCCGCCCGGCGACGTCACCGTCCTCTACTACGCCGGTACGAGCTTCTTCGCCGAACTGCCCCGCATCGAGCAGGCCCTCCCACGCGCCGACGACGCCCACGGTGCCGTACTGATCCTCGTGGTGCGCGGAGCACCGGACGTCCCCTCCGCCACCATGGCCAAGGTCATCCGCCGCCACGCCCGGGAACTCGACCGGCAGGGCGGCCGGCTGATCCTCGCGGGCGTCAGCCCGGGCCTCGCCCGCATCCTGCGCATGACCGGTGTCGACCGGGACCTGGGCCCGGGCGGGATCGTCCCGGCGGAGGGCGCCGTCTTCGAACCCCTGGACCGGGCCCTGGCCGACGCGCGCTCCTGGATCGCGGCGCGGCCGGGCGGGACACCGGACGGCACGGCCGGCCACCGCACACCACCCGGCCCGCCGACATGACCCGACCCGGGGATCCCGCAACCCGGGAGCCCGGTTCCGTCCGCCATCCGAGGACCCGGCAGGACGGTCACCACCCGTACGGCGGCGCGGATGTGCGGCCGGTCGCCATGACCGGAAGCCTAGAATCCGTCACCGGACCGCACCGAATATCCGCTTTGTACGTTAATGAGCTGGTCCCTCTACGACCCAAGGAGACGGGATGTCGCAGCACGCCGGCCGGACCCGTTGGCGGCGCTTCGCGGTGCTCATGGTCCCCAGCGTCGCGCTCAGCGCGGCCCTCGGAGTCGCCATGGCGCAGGGGGCGCTGGCCGCCTCGTTCCTGGTCTCCGGCCAGCGGTTCCAGGTCACCGCGGACACGATGACCGTCCGCGGGGTGAGCATCTACGGCATGGTGGACGTCTCCAAGGACGGCGAACACGTACCCGTGCTGGTCACCGGTGCCCATCACGTGACGGTGGACGACCTGTGCCAGTCCGTACCGATCGACATCCCGGGACTGGGCACGTACACGCTGAAGCTCACCGGCGGGCAGGAACGCCCGGCCGAGGCGTCGCACATGTTCCTCGACGCGACCTTCGAAGCCGCCGGCCAGGCGAACTTCGAGGACATCGACCTCGGCATCGCGCAGGGCGAGATCACCAAGGGCCCGATCAACCCGGACGACAGGAACTCGCGCTTCTTCGACCCCAGCGGCTTCGGGCAGCAGGCCGACTCGGTCCGTCTGACCGACGTGCAGATCACCGCGGCCGCCATCTCCGCCGGGACCTTCAACATCCCCGGCATGCGCGTGCGGATCGAGGAAGGCCACCACGACTGCGGCTGACCACCGCGAAGAAGGCCCAGCCGCCGCCCCCTCCGGGACCCCGGTCGTACGCCACACCCCTGATCAGGACGACACATGCTCAACCACATCCCCGGCAGCCCCCTCCTGCCGCGCGGCAAAGCCGCGGACGCCCGGCGCAGATTCGGCACCTGGCGAGGCGAACGCCCCTTCTGGGCGGGCCTGTTCACCATGACGGCCGGCGTTCCCATCCTGTACTGGCCGTACGCGAACCTGGACATGGACGGGGTCCCGCTGGCCCTCGCCACCACCTCCGGCAGCGGCTCCCTGCTCATCGGCATCCTGCTCATCGCCCTGGGCCTCGCCCTCTGGTACCGCCCCCACCAGCGCCTGTTCGCCGGCATCGCCACCCTCCTGCTCGCCCTCATCTCCTTCCCCGTCGCGAACTTCGGCGGTCTCTTCCTCGGCCTGGCCGCCGGCCTGGTCGGCGGCTGCCTGGCCTGCTCCTGGGCACCGCCCGACCCCGCCGCACCACCACCACCGGCACCGACCGCCGCCGCATCCGCACCCCTCCCCACCGGAGACAGCCAACGTGGCGACTGACCACTCCACGCCCCCCACCGGGACGCGACCACGTCCCCGCACGTCTCGACCCGCCCTCTGCGCACTGGCCGCCGCCACCCTCCCCCTGGCCCTGCACTTCCCCACCCCGTGGACGACGAGCCCGCCCTCCACCCCCGCCGCGACGGCGAGCCCCACGGCAGCCGGAACCGCGTCCCCGCCCCCGCCGCACACCACACCACCACCCGAGTCCGGCACGCCGTCACCCGAGTCCGGGACGCCGTCACCCAGCGCCACCCCGCACCACCCCACGCCGACGTCCTCCGGCCCGGAGGCACCCCCGACGCCCACCACCCAGGCGCCTTCGAAACGCCCGCGAGCGACAAGGCCACGCCCGCCCAAGCGCTCCACCACCGCCCCGCTCGACCGGCCGCCGGCGCGGCCCGCGCGCACCCCCTGGACACTGCACGCCGACCGGCTCGTCCTGCGCGCCGCCACCTTCCACGGCACGGTCACCGTGCCGACCGCGGCCGGATCCCGGCGGGCACTGAAGTTCACCGTACGGTCGCTGGAGGCCCTCGACCTGGACCTCACGGCGGGAGAGGGGGACGCGGCGATCCGGCTACGGACCGGCCCTACGACCACGTCCACGCTCAAGGGGGAGGGCAGCGAAGGCATGGTGACCCTCTACGTCCGAGCACTCTCCGGCACGCTCACGGCCCTCGGCGGCGTGCCGCTCCCGGAACCCCGCACCGTCAGCCTCTCCCCGGATTCCGTCCCCGCCTGGCTTGCCCCCGCCGGTCCCGCGAGCACGATCACCTTCACCGACGTCACGGTCTCGCCCCTCGCCCAGTACGGGGGAAACCTGACCCTCACAGGGCTGCGCCTGGACTCCTGACCCGGTCGACCGCCCCCCGTCGGCACGAGTGCACCTCACCCGAACGGCTCAGCCCTCGTGGCCGGAAGCCGCTGGGGAACGGAAGGTCGAAGCAGGTGAGGCGGGCCGCCCGGACGCCGCCCGCCACGGGAGAACGGAGTGCGACCATGACCGCACAGCCTCACCCGGGAACGCCTTCCCCCGGGAACAGCGCCCTGGCCGCCGGCGGCGCCACCTTCGCCGGCGTCCTGCTGCTCCTCAACGGCATCCTGGCGATCTTCCAGGGCATCGCCGCGATCGCCGAGGACGACGTCTACGCCCGCGTCGGCGACTACGTCTACAGGATCAACCTCACCGGCTGGGGCTGGATCCTGCTGATCCTCGGCATCATCGCCGCCATCGCGGGCTGGGGCATCCTCACCCGCGCCGCCTGGGCCCGCGCAGTCGGCATCACCCTGGCGTCACTGAGCCTGATCGCGCAGTTCCTTTTCCTCCCGTACCAGCCACTGTGGTCGCTCATCGTCATGGCCATCGACGTATTCGTGATCTGGTCCCTCGCCACCTACCAGCCGGAACCCAGCCGTCGCTGACCTCCCACCCCGGCCGACAAGAACGGCTGCGCGAGCCTGACGGCCCCGACCTCCGGCGGCAAGGGACCGACGCGGAGGCGCGGCAGCGGCTGAGCGCGCCGGAGGAGCGGAGGGCAGGCGAGGCGTGAGCCGTCGCTCATGGTGCGGATGTGATGCGCGGCCCGCGCACTCGTCCAGGCAGCGAACAACCCCCAGGTCTCCGAACTGGGGGTTTCTCATGAAGCGGGTGACGAGAATCGAACTCGCGCTCTCAGCTTGGGAAGCGACGGCGCTTGGACAACCGCGTCCCTGTGACCTGCGGTTATGCGATTCTGTGGCGGTCCTGGGAGGGTGCGTTCGCACCGCTGCTGACCGTTGTTGTCCGCTCTCAAGGGCACGCTGTGGGCACGGCGCCGTAGTGCCATGTCGGCGGCAGCCGGGTAGACCCTCCCGGTCCCGGGTGACCTCGGCTCGCATGTCAAGCACCTCAGCAGAGCCCCGCCTCTCATGACATCTGCTTCAGACCGCGCAGAGCGTCGACGACTCGTACGTGGAGGCTGCCGGTTTGCGCACCCGCTCCGACGCGGAGGCTGGCCTCGACGTCGTTGGTCTGCATGGCCACATGTCCGAACCGGGCCGAGAACCTGACCAGACCGGGCGAGGTTTCCGCATGCACGCCGGGCACCTCTACGGTCAGCTTCACCTCACAGCCCACGCCGTCGGCGTGGGCCGCAAGGATCTCCTCCACGTCACGAACGATCGGCGACAGCGCCTCATCCAGGAGACCATTCGGTATGCCGATCGACCGCCGGGCAATCTCGACCCCACTGCCACGCAGAGTGGTCAGAGTCAGGCAGACGCTCCTGGCGCTGTAAATACCGTGATGGTGCAACACGTACACGGCCGTCAGCGCTGCCTGCACGGCTCCGACAACGGGACCGACGGCCGCCGCCGACTTCAAGTCCCAGGCATGCGTGATTTCGCGAAGCCTGCGCGGAGCCAGCCCGGTGATCACGTTCTCGATGCCTTCGAGCGCACTGTCCCCCATGTGCCAGGAGCCACCGAGACCGAAAGAGAGAAGTTGTCCCTCCTCACCCACAGCAAGCACGGAGTCGTTTTCGGTCACACCGACCGGGAACAAAGCCACGCGGAGCCCGGCGGACAGGTGGTCCAACTTGATCAGCTGAAACCTGGCCTTCTCCGGATCGATGGAAAACCCGATAGAGGCCACCTCCCGGCCCGGTTCCACCGGCCGGTGATCGAGGCCGTAGAACTCACTCAGAAAGGCTTTCGCGGCAGGAAACAGCGACAGAGACATTCCGTAGCTCTCCGCCATCGCTGCAAGCCGCAGCACTGCCTGCATCGCCTCTTGCTCGACGTTCCTCCCTGCGGTCCAACCGATCCTCTCCGCAGCCCGGTGGTGCTGAGTCACTCGTCCACCACTTCGATGCCGAGACGCTCCAGCAGAGCTGTGCAAGATCGGCACGGTTTCGCATGACGTCCGTGCTCCGGATCTCCTTCGGGGCGAATCTTCCTCGTCACTATGGCCGACCCCGAAAAATGCCCCGTCGCATCGTCGAGGGTCGTTCTCCCCCCGCTCGGAAGCTGCTCGTCCAAGCCCCACAACTGATCGGAGATTAGTGCGGTCTCCGCGCAGTAACCCATAAACGGTTCCCGCTGCGAGGCAGGAAGCTGCTGAAAAAACTCGGAAACCGCAGGATGTAGATCCGGGTCCGAATCCGCGTCGAGGTCGGTCTGGCTGAAGATCTGGCCGTTCACCAGCAGGGACGCGGCGGTCATCGGAATATGCTCAGGCATAGTAGTCCTCCGCGTGTTCGAGCGGATAGCCACGTGAGTAATTCATGAACGCCGAGTACTTGTCATTTCCGAGGAAGTACTCGCCGCTGTGATGCAGGTAGAAGAACCGCCCCGCTTCGTCCATGAGGATCGTGCCGCCGTCGTACGTGTCGTGCGCGACGGGGAAGACCTTTTCCCCCAGTCCGTCGGCGAGTTCTTGAACGTCTTCCGCTGCGCCCCGGTACATGAGGGCCGGAAGGAACATCACGGTGTCTTCCGGAGAGTCGTGCAGGGGTGCCACAAGGCCGACATGCTCGCGCAGAAAATCGAGAGCGGGCTGGATGACGTCAAGACTGCCGCCGTCCCTGCGGAATGATGCCTGACAGTCCTCGATCTCGGTGGCGGCAAGGTCGTCACACCTACGGCCCGGGTGCCATCCGGCCTTCGCCAGCCAGGCGTCAACTGCCTCGGGCGACTTCAATGCGGACACAGTTCTTATCCTTTTCCAGGTCAAACAGCGGTGACGCCGATTAGCGGAAGCATGCGCGCGCAGGAGGCGCAGGGCGGCTTGTACTCCCCGTGGCTCAAGAATCCAGGCTTGTCCGGTTTCATGTCACCGATCTGCCGCGTATGCACCTGTGCTCCCTCCATCACCCTTCTGATGTCATCGGTGGTCCGTATGTCGACACCGTCACGCTCTGATATAGCGTGCAGTCGGTCGGAGATCAGCGCCACTTCGGCGCACTTTCCGTGCCCGACACCCGTATTTCCACCCTCGGCCTGTGTCTTTCGGTCGATGTCGTCCAGGACGGACTGCAGGGCGGGATGTGTATCCAGATTCTCTTGCGGATCCGGGTTCTGGGGATTCTTTTTCAGCCTCGACACACTGGTATGTCCCGTCAGGATCCCTTCGTGCAGCAAGGCTCCCGAACACCCCTGCTTGATTCTGCCCTTGCCCAGCACAGGCTGCCCGTCCGCCCCGTTGGGAGCCTTCTGTGCTTCGTCCGCCAGATCCTTCGCCTCCTGGATCAGCGCCCGACGCTGATCTTCCGGGCCGAGGTGATCGACCTGCATGGCGTCACGACGGTAGTGTCGCATCTGACCGGCGCTTCTTCCGTGCCAGCCGGGCTGCGGGTTCATGCGCCGAGGACTGTTCCCGCCACCCCCTCCGCCGCCACCGCCGTTCCCGCCCCCTCCGCCGCCACCGCCTGCTGAACCGCGCGGATCGACCTTGTTCACGTTGATGCCGTCAGCCTGTTTGCCGATCTTGTGGTCGATTTCCTTGTGGTGCCGGGAGGCTGCCTTCACGCGCTGTGGGATCTCGTCGCTGATGTGCCTGGCCGTACGGGTGACCGACTTGGTGGCGGCGTCGAGCGCCTTCTCCAGGGCGTGGTCGAAGGTCTTGGTGAACCCGTCCCGGCCCTTCGTCCGACCGAACGCGCCCTTCGCCTTGCGCAGATGGATATGGGCCTTGCTGCCGAGGTCCCCGCCGTGGAGGAAGAGCTTGCCGGCACCGTCCTCGAACTCGGCGTGGTCGATACGGGTCCGCTTGCCCGCACCGCCGCCCCCGCCCCCGCCGCCCGCGGAGGCAAGGGTCATGCCACCCGGAGTGCCGCTCCCCCCGCCGCTGGGGTGGAACGCACTCTCGGCCAGATCGAGCGCCGCATCGGCGGCGAGCTGTTCCAGTTTCGCCGTGACCGGCTCCGCCAGCTTGGCGGCGATCTCCGCGACGATCTCCTCGATCGCCTCCTTCACCAGCCTCTTCACGAGCTGCCGCATCAGGACGATTTCGCCCGCGGCAGCAGCGGCCGAGATACCCAAGGTGACACCGGACGCGGCGAGTTCGGCGACGATCGTCCCGGCGAGAACGGTCAGCTCGACCGCTGCCTTCGTCTTCATCGCGATGATGATCTCGGCGATCCGGTCACACACGAACGCGAACGTCCGTGCCACATCAGGGATCTTCTCCAGGTGACTGGTCTTCACGTACGACCAGTGCTGCTCCATGGCGTCGACCGCCCAGCCCTCCGAAGAGCTGAGGATCCGCGTGATCACCTTGTGCGCATCGCCGCCGTGGCCCTCGAACTTGTCCGCGAACTCACGGAGCGAGTCCGCCATATCCGTGTAGTCGTCCTCGTCCACGTTCGGCCAGTCGATGCCCGCAAGGTCCAGTGCCTGGTCGACGATGTCCGGCAGCATGATGCCCATGTTCCGTGCTCCCCCGTGGCGTTCGGCGCTTCAGCAATTGCAGCAGAGAACAGTTAAGTCTTCGTACGCACGTACCACCAACAGGAACAGGGGTCTCAGTGCGAGGTTGAGACAACTCACGCATGACAAAGGAGTTGAACGAAATATATCGGGCAATCCGAACGCATGGCAGGCACGTGCTTGTGCCCACCCTGCCTGACCGGCAAGCCCATGCCCCCTCCGGCCACGTGATTCGACCGCCTCCCTACCGGGTCACCGAGCTCACCAGGTACGGGCCCACCTGTCACGATCCGTCGGGGAGGAGCAATCCCCGGAGATCCGACCATGCGCCACCGAGGCATCTACGGGCCGCCGACCGGACCCATCGCATGCCACCATCCGTATCGCCATTGGCGAGGGCATCGTCGGCATGCCGGAGGGCTCCCGGTTCTACGACCTTCACCACACCGGGCACGCGCTCTCGACCCGACCCGGCGCCACGCTCAAGGACACGATGGTCCGTGCCGGGCATTCCTCCGAGAATGCCGCGCTGATCCAGCGGCACTCTGACGACGAGCGGCAAGACGTGTCGCCGGCGGCCTCGATCACCGCACACAACAACAAGGCCCAGGTCTCCGACCTGGGCCTTCAGCATGGAGCGGGTGACGAGAATCGAACTCGCGCTCTCAGCTTGGGAAGCGACGGCGCTCGGGCGGGCTTTGCTGCTCTGACCTGCGCAGATGCATTCGCTCTGGGTGGTCGCGCGGGCCGGATCGCACCGCTATTTACCGTGGTTGTCCTGTCTTATGGGCACGCTATGGGCACGGCTCCGCGCAACGTCGGGACATCACGTAAGCGTGGAGGGCGATGGCTCGGTTCGGCTCAAGTCTGTCCTCCTCCGTGAACGTCGTCGCGAGTGCACACACCAGACCTGCTTGGGGCGTGCGGCAAGCGTGACCGGGCCAGTCAGGGACTCCGCAGAGTTCACCGACGGTGTTCCCTTTGTCCCCGAAGAGGTCCAGATTGCAGGCGCCCCCTAGGTCCTGTCTTCAAATGTCACGCCCACATCAGCAGCGATGCGAGGGTGACGGCTGCTTGGTAGGACTCGGCGGTCTTGTCGTAGCGGGTCGCGATGCCTCGCCATTGCTTCAGGCGGTTGAAGCACCGTTCCACTACGTTGCGCCGCTTGTAGAGCTGCTTGTCGAAGACCGGCGGGCGCCCGCCCCGGCTGCCGCGCCGGAGCCGGTTGCGGACCTGGTCGGCCCGCTCGGGGATGGTGTGGCTGATGCCCCGGCGTCGCAGCCAGGTCCGGATGGCCCTGGAGCTGTAGCCCTTGTCGCCCAGGACGTGGGCGGGCCGCACGCGGGGCCGTCCCGGGCCGATGCGGGGCACGCGGATCTGCTCCATCACGGCGGTGAACTGCGTGCAGTCGTTGGTGTTCCCGCCCGTGACCGTGAAGGCGAGCGGGCGGCCAAAGGCGTCGCAGGCCAGGTAAATCTTGCTGGTCAGTCCGCCTCGGGAGCGTCCGAGGCCGGGGACGCGCAGCCCCCTTTTCTGGCCCCGGCGGCGTGCTGGTGGGCACGGACGACGGTGGAGTCGACCGACACCAGCCAGTCGATGTTCCCGGCCGCGTCGGCCCTGGCCTGGGCGGCACGGAGCATCCGCTCGAAGGTGCCGTCCAGGGCCCAGCGGCGGAAGCGGGTGTGGAGCGTGTGCCACGGACCGTACCGCTCGGGCACATCCCGCCAAGCGGTGCCGGTCCGGAACTTCCACACGATCCCGTTGAGCACGGTGCGGTCGTCCAACCGCTTCCGCCCCCGCAAGGACTCGGGCAACAACGGTCGAACGAACTCCCACTCAGCATCGGACAGTTCATGACGACGTATCACCCAACCATGATCCACTACTCAAGATCATTTGAAGACACGGCCTAGGCCGCCACCCACGCCCGGGCAGTGCGATCGACGCCTGGGCCGCGATGAGCGCGGTGTCGGCCTGCCGGTAGGTGTCCATCCGCAGGTCGGTCCGGTCGACGTACGACAGCCACCCGTACCGCGGGGCGTCCGCGCTGCCGACCGCCGGGGTGAAGTCGGCGTTTGCAGCCGTGCGCGACCAACAGCGCCGCGATCGCCACCGGCAGGTCCTTGAACCGGGGCTCGCCGCCGGTCACGGAGGTGAACGCCGGGTCGGCGCTGGTCCAGGAGAACACCTCCAGCAGAACCTCCAGCAGGTCCACCCCCGGCGGCATGGTGTTCACCGCCGACCGGAACCGAAGCAGTGGCGCGGGTTCGGCCTCCGGCTTCAGCGTGGGAAAGCGCAGCCGCCCGTCACCGCAGGCGGTGATCTGGGTGTTCACGGAGAGCCGGACGGCGACCTCAACGTGCGTGCCGTCCAGCAGCGCGGCCCGCGCGGCCAGGTGCCTAGAGGCAGTGGATGATCCGGGCCCCGGCCGGCAGCCGGCGTGTTCTCGAACGTCTTGGTGCATGGGTGGTGTGCACCCGACGGGCGTGGGGCCGGGATTGTCTGTCCCTCACTCAGGTGGTTTCGGCCTGGTGGGGGTGGTCTCTTCGTGGCGTGGCGTGCGTAACTGGGCTGAAGGAAGCGGGAGTTCCGCTTCCAAGAGACTGGAGGTGATCGCTGTGAAGGAGACGCTGGAGAGTATCGGGGCCGAGGGCGTCTACGAGCCGCCGCTGCTGGCCGAGGTCGGTCAGTACGCCGAGGTGACCCAGGGCGAGTGGGGGGACTGGCCTGACTTCCCGGTCGGCTATTGGCTCTGAGGGCCCGGAGGGTGCCGGTCCTGGCCGTGCGGGTCGGGACCGGCACCCGGTCTCACGCCGCACACTGTCGCTCGGTCCTCACTCTGGAGTAGTCGATGGGCATCCCGCCGGCCTGCTGGTTCGTTGTCCTTCCCGACCGGGATATGGCACCTGGTCTCGTCGGTCTTCTGCGGGAGATCGCCGGGTCGGCCGCCGTCCGGGTCCTGTCGCACGCTTCCGGCCGTCCGTGGCTGGTCGGCTGCTGGCCGGACGAGGAGCTGACTGCCTGCGCCGTCGGTGACGTGCGCCTGGCCCTCGCCGGGACGTGTTCCCTGAACCCCGCCGAACTGGCCGCGCGGGCCCGGCAGATCACTGACGCCGCGCACATCGAGCCGGTGCTCTCGGGTGTCCACGGCTGCTTCCACGTCCTCGCCTCCGTCGCGGGGCACACCTACGCGCGGGGAAGTTTCTCCGGGCAGCGGCGGGTGTACCGGGCCGAGGCCGGTGGCGTCACGGTCCTGGCCGGCCAGTCCCGCGTCCTCGCCCGGCTGACCGGCGCGGAGCTGGACACCGCGCAGCTGGCGCTGCGGTTGTCCGGTGACACCGTTCCGCATCCGCTCGGATGGGGTGTGCTGTGGCGTGGCGTGCACGCCGTGCTGCCCGGCACTGCCGTGGAGCTGGTGCGCGACGGTGAGGTGCGCACCCGGCGCTGGTGGGATCCGCCGGAGGCCCAGCTGCCCTTGGAGGAGGCTGCGGCCGGGCTACGTGAGGCGCTTGAGCGGGCGGTCGCGTTGCGGGTGCGGGCGGACGAGGTGGTCGGTGCGGACCTGTCGGGCGGCATGGACTCGACGTCACTGTGTTTCCTGGCGGCCCGGGCGGGCGCCCGGCTGGTCACCGTCACCATGAACGCGGGCGCTTCCACCAACGAAGACCTCCGCTACGCCACCCAGGCTGTCGGGCACCTACCCCGCGTCGAGCATCTGGTGTTCGAGCCGGCCGATCTGCCCGCCCATTTCAGTGGGCTGGACGAGCGCGTGGATCTGGGCGACGAGCCGTCCGCGGTCGTCCGTACGCGGGTGGAGCAGCGGTACCTGGCCGAGCGGATGCGGGCGCGCGGGGCCCGGCTGCGGCTGTCCGGCTTCGGCGGGGACCAGGTCATCCAGTCGAATCCCTCGTATGTGCACGGTCTGCTGCGGCACTCGCCCGCGGCCGGCCTGCGCCACGCGGCCGGGTGGCGCGCGCGGCACCGCCGGCCTCTCGGGGCGGTCATGAGGGCGCTGCTCGACCGGGGCTCGTACGCTGCCTGGCTCGCCGAGGCCGCCGGACTGCTGCGCACGCCGGTGACCGCGGACGACCTGCGCTGGGGGTGGCGCCCGCATCTTCCGCCATGGGCGAGCGAGCAGGCCGTGCAACTGTGCCGTGAGCGGTTGCTCGCGGCGGCCCGGGACGCCACCGAGCCGCTGCACCGCGAACGCGGGCGGCACACCTGGCTCGCCGGGGCGCAGAGCGGGGGACGGCTCGCCGGCCACCTGGCCCACTGCGGGCAGCTCGCCGCCCTGCCATATCACAGCCCGTACTGCGACGACGCCGTCATCGCGGCCGCGCTCACCGCCCGCCCGCACGAGGCCACGAGCCCCTGGTCCTACAAGCCGCTCCTCGCCGCCGCCATGCGCGGCCTGGTGCCCGAGGCCATCCTGTGCCGCACCACCAAGGACCAATTCGGGCACGAATGGCAGGGCGGCCTGCGCCGCAACCGGGACACGCTCGCGGCCTGGGCGGAGGACTCCCGGCTGGTGGCCGCCGGACTGGCGGACGAAGACGCATTGCGCCGAGCCCTGCTCTCACCCCAGCTGCTGACCGGCAAGACCGCGGAACTGGAGACCACGCTCGGGGTGGAGGCGTGGCTGCGCAGCCTGGAGCACCAGCACACCCCGCACGGCACGAGGGAGACGAACAGTGCACCGACTACGCGATGACGTCACCGCCTGCACCACGGACGACGGCATGGTCCTGCTCGACGAACGCGCCGGGCGCTACTGGCAGTTGAACGGCACCGGTACCTTCGTCATCAAGGCGCTGCTGGACGGCGCCACGCCCGAGCAGATCGCCGGGCAACTCGCCGCCACCCGGCCGGTCACCCCCGAGCGCGCCACCGCCGACGTCACGGCACTGGTCGCCCACCTGGTGAAAGAGAAGCTGGTGACCGACTCATGAGCCAGATCCTGGACACCGACGGCACCCGCCCCGGGCTCGGCACCCGCATCACCGCCCACACCGCCGTCGCCGCCGCCCGGCTCCTCGCCCGCCTGCCACCACGCCGGATCCGCACCGTACTGGGCCTGACCCGCCGAGGAGCCAGGCCCGCCCGCTACGACGAGGCTCTACGGGCACGGCGGGACGTCACAGCCGTCAGCACCCTGTGCTCGGGCCGCTACTGCCTCCCCCGCTCCCTGGCCACCGCCCTGCTGTGCCGCATGCGAGGCCACTGGCCCACCTGGTGCAGCGGAGTACGCACCTCACCGTTCGGCGCCCACGCCTGGGTAGAGGCCGAGGGCCGACCCGTCGGCGAACCCGACGACACCACCACCTACCGGCCGATCCTCACCGTCCCGGACACATCGGCGAACTCGGGGCCAGCCCACGGCCAATGAGACAGTCGAGTCGATCGCGCAGCCGGTTCAGTCCAGCTCGGACGGCGGTGAGCCGCTCCCGCACGTATGCCCCTTCCGCTGGTTCGCCCGACTCGGCGTGCTGACCGAACGCCGTTGCCCTGCATTGCGTTCGCCACTTCGCACACCTTCCGCCAACATGTGGCGCAGGTCACAGGAAATCGATCTCGCCATTTGAGATGGTCCGGCGTCGCCCAAGCTCTGATGCTCCGTGATGCCCTTCAGGCCGCCCTTCGGCCTCGATTTAGGGCACGTGAAGGGCACGCTGCCTTCGGATTGGTCTAGACAACAAACAACCCCCGGGTCTCTGACCTGGGGGTTTGTCATGGAGCGGGTGACGAGAATCGAACTCGCGCTCTCAGCTTGGGAAGCTTGGGTTTCTCGGCGGTGGTTGCTGCGCTGACCTGCGGCGCAGCAGTGGCGGAGCCCTGGTTGTACCTGGGCAAGTTCCCGCTGTTTCCCGTAGTTCCCCGCAGGATCTGGCACGCGTCTGGCACGGGGTCGGTAGTCCGGACTGCGCTGCTGACGACGACCGCAGCAGGAGTTCGGTCGGTATCCCCCTCGGGGCTGGAACCTGTCAGTTGACTGTTCCGTGCAAGCACTGCCAACCAAGGCCGCTGATGTCACCTGTGGACATTACGGAACTGGCCGCCGCAACAACGCCCTTTCTGTGACGGCTCCAACTCGGTCTTGGCTGGCTCGTCTCTGTCGTCACATGCCGTGAAGACCACTTCATCCAGGCAGCTACGTGGCGGCATGGAGATCATGCAGGGAGTTGACCTGTCCACGACTCTCATCGAGGCCCACCTACCGCAGGACGAGCCGTCGATTCGTAGTCGCCTCTGACGGTGCCACGAGTGCGGGGGAACGGGGATGGCGGAGCACAGATGCGACGCTGGCGGATCTTGGGTGTACGCAACTTGCACCCTCACACCTAGCGCTGGCGAAGCCAGGTGCGGCCCAGGCTCGACTACGGCAGGTCCTCCAGGCGTGCCAGCAGCCCGGCAGCCGTCGCTACCGCGGCGATCGCGTCCGCGCGGGTCCACGTGAAGTGCTCGGTGGTGCCCTCGTCATCGTGAGGCGCACCGCTGAACAGGGCGTACGCGCTCTGCGCGAGCATGGCCCACCGCTCGTCCTGAGTGCGGTCCCTGGCCTTCTTGCTGAGAGCCTGGGTGTACAGGGCCTCGGTGTTACAGGCTGGCCGCACCGCGTCCAGAACGGAACGTGCTTTGCCGACGGCGCCTTCGTAATCTCCATTGCGGATCAGCACCTTGGCTTCCCGGAGCCGCTGGGCAGCCAGTGCCCGTCCGTCGATGTCGGTGATTGGCACCAGGACGTCAATGAACGCCCCCGCGTTGAGACCGTCGAGAGCCTTGGCCCATTCTTCGGGCGAGATCCGGATCGTCAGCTGGTGTTCACGGCCGGGCCAACCATCGACGGCGCCGAGCTGCACCGCGGTCAGGTTCGCACGTAGCTCCAGCTCTCTGCCTTGCCGTGCCTTCTCCAGTCCCATGATCTGGGCGTCGGTCAATGTAACGTCGAAACTGAGAAGGCGGCCCTCGGGGTGCGCTTCTATCGGCCACCGCTGCACCATCTGGCCGAGGTACCCGGAGTTCCCAAGGCCGTCGGCCCATAGCTCGCCCGACACCTGGTGCGCCTGCTGCACGGGGATGTTGCCTGTTCCGCCGGTCTCGAAAAACAACGTGAGGCGATGCACCCCCCAGCCAGGCAAGAGAGTCAGGGCATGCCGTGCCGGCTTGATGGACAGCAGGTAGTCGTCAAACTGGAAGGCCATCTGGGGGCTCCTCGCCGGTAGGTATAAGAATGCCTTGATGGTGCCAGCCCGGCGGCCAGCTACGCCAAGGACTTACGCCGAGCCTCGCAACTTGTAGCAGAAGGCTCGTCGCTCGTGGGTCAGGCCACCGCCTTGCGCGTACCTCACACGACCGGAATACCACAGGGATGCGAGGCGGCAGCCGGCACGACTCCATGGCTTGAAACTCAGTTAATCAGGGACTCCAGGGCCGGCCGCTTGCCAAAGCACGCATAGCAGCCTCAACCAAGTCGGCACGCTGATTCAAAAAGGCCTCGTAGTTATTCTCCCGCAGAGGCTCTTCAGGGATCGAATGACTCTTCAGGCGAAAAAGGATCTCTTCATCTCCCAGACTACTTGCGTCGGCCCGATCGCGCATGTAGACGAGAGGTTCTTTGTCTCGAATGGTGCGATTCGTTTTCCATGTAATTAGAGCGCAGTTTAGGGCAAGACCGGCCGGCTGCTCTGCTTGCTGGTTCTTGAGGTAAGCTTCAGGGAAGATGTGATGATACTCGCGCTGACTAGCATTTCCGACCTGAATCTCTCCTCCGTCTGCCAAGTCCGTTGCTCCTCCCTTGAGGGAAACGAGGAGAATTGCGCGAGCCAGTCGGTCTTTTTTCTTGGGCCAGCCAGCTTCGAGTAGCTCCTGCTTGCTTGGGAGGTCGGAAGCAAAGATCGCAGGATTGCCTTCCTTGCCATCACGGATGATTTTTCTAAGTTCTCGCACGTCTTGGATTGCAGCCGTATGCGCACTGCTTTCATACCGCTCGGTGAAGAAGCCTCTCCAAAGGAATTTGCGTAGAAGGGTCCTTGCTTCGCCGAGTTTATCGCCGGTAAGTTTTGCGGCATAAGACCACAGTGTGATGAGTGCGGGCAGGACTGTGAAAGTTGGGAGTCGTTGTGCGTCAAGCACCTTCTCTGATTCGAGAAACTTAACCGCCTCTTCGGCTCCCACTACGATCTCCCCCCAATTCTCGACAAGCTTCTTCCAATCGAGCTCAAGAATGCTCGGTCGGTCCGGTGTCTTGTCCTGCACCAGTGCGGCCGTACGCAGGATAATGTCCTGAACGTCTCCAAAACGGGCAAGCCCTGGGACGCGGCCATTAAGGCTTTCGAGCAAGTCGTGTAGAGACTCGCCAATTTCCTGCTCAATGTCGGCTGTGATGATGTCAAAGATAGACAGAGGTGTGAAACCTGTGTTGATCCTCGTAAAGACTTCCAGCACCTGCGCCCGACTGGTCGTGGTGGGGAGTGACAAGAAGGGGATGTTAAACGACGAGAATTTGGCTCGCCAAGCGTTGATCCGTACTACATGTTCAAGGACTTCCTCTGATGAATCAACGCACGCTTCTTTGACCCATTCAGTTACTCTCTGTGCTGTCTCCTCGCCGGGCAGGAGCAATTGAACGGGGACGTATCCGCGCTTCATCAACTCGACTGGACTGTTCGTCCATAGAGGGTACTTCCGGCCCTGCTTGTAGGTGGTCTTTACGCTCTGAACGGCGATCCCGTCATAATCTGTCCGCTCGTTGAAGCTAACGAAGTAATCTCGGTCCTGATAGCGGCCATTGAGGCTTTTCCAGAGTGCAGTCAAGCGCTGCTGACCATCGAGAAGGAGTTCAGATACTCGGGCGTCGTCGGGAACCTGGACCCCGTTGATGGGCCTGTACTTAAAAGGTGGATCACCTTCAACTTGGAGAACAAACATTGAGCCGACTGGCAGCTCGTTCAGCACGCTTTCAAGCAAGCTTGCAATTTGGCCGTAACTCCAGGCTTCGAAGCGCTGAAAGCGGGGAAGCTGAACCTGTCCCCGGCTGATAGCAGAAACCCAATCCTTCAAGTCTCGGTTACGTGCTTCCATCGTTCCTCCCCCTGGCGTGATGCCATGTTGCGTTCAAACCAATTAGACCAGCAGTACTGCAAATTGGTGCGGCGAATAACGATGCTGCTCGACGTTTGCGCTACGACAGGACGTCATCTTCTTTGCCAGGCCAGGCCAACGTGATGCCCACTCTGCGGCACAGGTCAACCCACCTCGCGTCAGACGGCTCGCGCTCCACCCAGAGAACGGCTCTTATCGCTGATGCGCGGCGGCTGAGTTGGTCGTGGTAGTCGAGGACCTGTCCGAGGCCTGTACGGAGTTGACGGACCTCATTGGCACTCGTCAGTGACTTGACTTCGCAGACCGTCACGCGGTCCTCAGCGTCGCGCCATGCAATGTCGAAGTCGGGGTCCGCTGCGCCGGGCGACAAGGTTGCGAAGCCACGCTTCTGCGCCTCCTCAGCAAGGGCGTTTTGCAGCCGCCGGTGCGTCGACAGGTTCCGTCCGGCTAGGTCAGGGTCGGGGGCGCTCGGTGTGGCAGGGGCCGGTATCACGCTTTCGTCTGGTGCCACGTAGCTGCGCCCGATCTGTACGTCGGGGTCAGTGATTGTGGCCTTCACGGGAACCAGGTGGAAGCGGATGACCTTCCGTTCAGGGCCGCCACCTGTGGCCGGCGCCAGGCCTTCGGAATAGGGCTGCTCTGGGTCGAGGACCCACTCGCCGAGATAGCGAACCGTTCCGCGGGCGCCCTCGAACAGACGCAGCCGCTTGCCAGTTTCACGGTGTTCGTGAATGGCCTTGTTGCCACGGATCATCTTCTGATCACCGGTTTGGCCCTCACCGGTGTAGTGGAACGTGCCGTCTTCGTTCCAGGTGTCGTAGTAGCCGTGCTGGTGCCCCGAGCTTGGTGCGGTGAAGATGAGGATGTTGTTCGTCGTTCGTGACGGACTGATTCCGTTCTGGGAGCTCCCGCCGTAGCGCTCGTGCAGCTCAACCCGTCGAATCTCATCGCCAGGAGCCAAGTGCCAGTTCGGGTCCTCGCCCTTCGAGGCGTGGATGGCTGCCTGGATGGCTTCCCACTGTGCGTCGGCCAGGCGGTGAGGATTGGCCGCCCACGGCTGGGTAAAGATGCTCGCTCCGGCCATATGGGGATCACCAGCGAGCTGACTCTTGGGTACCAATCGGTCCAGCCACTCAGTCACTTCGAGGGGAACGTAGTCCCGGACTCCGGGGTCCGTCGCCCAGTACTCTGGGTCTGAGACGGTACCGCGGGCGGTCCCACCGGTGAAGCGACCGTAGGCGATCACGCCTGCATTGGGGCCGGTAGTCCAGATGGCGAAGTCGTCACCCGCGGCTACATCAGCCTTGTGACGTGCGATGGTCCATGAGTCGAGTACCTGGCCATCGCTACGGAAGCGCCCGATGTCGAAGACGTCAGGATTGCAGGTCAACAGCCACGCGGCCACGGTTCCCCCAAGGTCAAGAGGCAGGTGTGCGAACACTACGACACCCCTCTGACACTCGGGCTGTGACCGGGCAACCTCGCCTAGGGTGCTGGCCCTTGTTGACGATCAGCCCCTCGATGCGAACTGCGGGCGGGGAGTTCACTGAGGTCTGCTCGGCTGGTCAGCCGTGGTCGTGAAAGTACTGCCAGTCGTCCGCGGTCTCTGCGGTTGCTGTACCCCGCTTTGTACAGCCACAACTGATCACGGGCGGCCGTGACCTGCGGCCGGCTAACCGACCACGTCCTGACCTGTTGCCGAGCTGTCGGCACCTGTCGATGTCGGGCACCATTGAGCGCCTTTCCATGGCCCGAGGACGGCCCGGGAGGGGCGCTCGTGCGTGAGCTCCCAGTGTTGGTCACTGCGTCGGGAGTCCAGGCGAACGGTTACGGACTTCGGCGGAAGGGTCACGCACCGTCGCCGGCTAGGTCTATCATCTGCACATCACACGGAGGTGGCATATGCCGAGGCATCAGTTCGCGCTGTACGAAATTCGGGTGCGCAAGATCCAGGAACCGAAGTCGTATCGCCAGGTATATTGCTTCAATCCGCGAAAAGATGATCTTTTCGAGATCTATACGAAGTTCCTGGTGGATGGTATCGGCACGAAGGGTGCGACCGTCCAGAGGTCCGAGCGCTATGCGCGGCTGCACTCGATGGAGGAAGACCGGCGCACGCTCTGGTTCACTGTCGAGTCCGGCAGGTATGGAACCCGGGGCAAGGTTGTCGACACCGAGACTGGCGACGACGCGTACGAGATACAAGATGATGACGCGGCGGCTTACCCGCTAAGGCAAGCATTGTTCGTCCCCACGGTTGGCGACTTCGCGCTGTGGGCCACTGAAGTTATCGGCCACACGAGCGCGATCGGCTCACTCACTCCAATGTTCCGTGACTGGTTCAAGGAGCGTTACGACTCTGAGAGGCTTTCGGTCGACATCAACTACTTCCAGGACACAAATGCCTGGACGAAGTTCATCGAGGAATCCAGCCTTCAGGAGATAACCTACATCACGCGCGAGCGCGACGGTGAAGATCGAAGCGTAGGTACGCGTGTTCAGGAGCACCGCATCAAAGCCGCTCGGCGTCTCCGGCTGCCTCGCGAGTGGATCACGCGAGCGATCGAGAAGCGGCTGCCGCCCGACTCCGTTTTCTCCGTGAGTGGACTGCCGGAAGCGGATGAGGTGCGTCTCCAGATCGAGCGGGGCGGCAGGTCCCGTACCATCGTCGTCGACCGGGACTGGCCGCGCTTCAACTATGCACTTGAGGGGCCTCGTAACGGTCCCCCTGGGGACGACGTGTTCCGGCGTGAGGTGTTGTCAGAGGTAGGTGCTTCACTGGACTACCTAGGTGCGGACCGGGGTGCCTGGATGATCTAGCTAACGTCGCATGAGGGGGCCGCCGTGAGTGGTAAGTGGGATGTACGAGACATCGCGGCGGCTAACTTTCGCACCTATGTAGATGCCGATGGTAAGAGGCGAGCAGGCGACGTTGTTGTCTTCATCGGCCTCCCTTTGATGCTGGGCGTTACATGCGGGCTGCTACGGCATTTTGGTCACCTTCACATTCTTGACGTCTCTAAATTTATTGGCGGAGTCGGTGTTTTCACCGGCCTTTTGTTTGGGCTTTTGACGAACGTCTTCACTCTTAGTCTTCGTGTTCGACGTGACGAGGGGCTAGACCCTGATCACGTCGTCATCCGTAATGTCCGTGAGCTCTTTGCAAATTTGAGCTGGGCCGTGCTTGTTGGCCTACTGCTTGTTGTCCTCCTCGTTGTCGTCACCGCCACGCATGATCCAAAAAAATCCATCGGAGTGGCGTGGACGGGAATCTTGGTGACTACGTTTTCTCACCTTATTTTGTCGCTACTCATGAGCCTTAAGCGTTTGTGGTTCGCGCACCAAAACGTATCCAACCTGCCACCTAAAGTGGCATCATAGGTCGGTGGAGCGGCTTTGGGCTGGAGCTGCTTTGGCGCGAGTGATCATGGCCCCGTAAGCTTCCGGCGCGTCGGGCAGTCTGTGGACCTGCCCGCTAAAGCACGACGTTGGGGCCATGATCTGCGAGGCTCGCGCCAAAGTGGCTGCCTAAAGCCGTGGAGCCGACCGCCCCAGCCACGACGTACCCCTTCTCTGACGCCAGGCGGCTGATTGCTGTGCGCGCGGCACGGGCGCCGGCCGGGCTGGAGCGGGGCGGAGACAGGAGCGCAGGCCCGGCCGGGGGCCGGGCCGCGCGCGGGGAGCGGAGCGAGCCGCCTTGAACCAGTAGAGAAAGTTTGAATCACGCTCGGCTGGTGGTCGCTGCGTCCGGTCGTACCAGTGGCTGCTGGCTCGTGGTGTAGAACCCTGGACATGGGGAGTGAGCGGCGGGAGCGGATGAAGGCGCTGGGTGCGCGTCTTCGTGTGCTTCGTGGAGAGTCGGGTCTGACGGGTGCCGTGCTGGCGCAACGGGCCGGCGTAGGTCAGCCGACCGTGTCGAAGATCGAGACCGGGCGCATGGTGCCGAGCCGGGATGTGCTCGACCGGCTCCTGGGCGCTCTCGACGTGGATGAGTCGGTCTTTCGTGAGGTGCGGGAGCTGCTGGCGGGCGTCGTTGCCGCCGAGGACGACGAACCGACCGCTGTTGACGTCGCTGAGGGCACGACCGTTGACGAAGAGGTGCGGTCCGCTCAGTCGGTCCGCTCGTTCCAGTGCGTCGTTCTGCCGGCCATGTTGCAGAGCGCGGAGTACGCCCGGCACGTCTTCCAGAGCGCCCCGCGCTCGACGCCCGAGGCTGTTGGTCGGGCTGTCGCTGCCCGTGTGGATCGGCAAGGCGTGTTGTACGAGCCGGGGCGGGAGTCGGTGTTCGTGGTCACCGAGGCCGTGTTGCGGACCTGGCCGGGGAGTCCGGCGCTGATGCTGGCGCAGTTCGACCGGTTGCTGGCGGTGGAGAGTCTGAGCACGGTACGGCTCGGGGTGATCCCCTGGCGCCGGCCGGTGCCGATGCTGCCGCGGCACGGTTTCACCTTGTGCGACCAGCGGGCGGTCGTGATCGAGACCTTCGACAACGAACGGGTGTCTACTGACGCCGCTGAAGTGGCCGCCTACGAGGAGACCTTCGAGTGCTTCGCGCGCGCTGCCGTCTTCGGTGATGAGGTGCGCGAGCTGTTGTTGCGGGTGATGAAGGAGTTCCGCGACCTGGGGGACACCCTCATCCCTTAGAGGAATAATTCCTCGGCATGCCTAGAATGCTGCTTGCTGCTAGGAATACTCTGCCGTCACGCTGTCTAGCCCCCTAGACGAACGGAGAGGTTCCCATGCTCACCAAGTGGTGCCGTGTCTTCCCCGGCCTGCCGGAAGAGGTGTCCAATGCCCGTCACTTCGTGGCCTCCCTGCTCGGGGACCGTGGCCCGGTCGAAGACGCCGTTCTGGTCGTGAGCGAGCTGGCGACCAACGCCCTGCGGCATACGCGGAGTGGCATGCCTGGTGGGTGGTTCTTGGTGGTCGTCGGCCTTGGCGACGATCTCGTTCGCATCAAGGTGGTCGACCAGGGCGGCGACCGCGTGCCTCACCTGTGCCCCGTCACCAACCGTGAAGAGGGAGGTCGTGGGCTACGGCTGATCGATGCCTTGGCGAAGAACTGGGGCTACACGATCCTGCCTGACGGGCGCTTCGTCTGGGCCGATCTGGTGCGGGCGAGCGCATGAGCGCACAGAAAGCGGTGCGATCGCGGGTTCGCATAGTCGGCGGTGAGGTGTGAGCCCGAGAGGTGTCCCCCGGAGGAGATCGCGCTTCTACGTGATCGATGTGCGTACCGGGCGGCGGCTGCCTCCCATTCCGTCTAGGGCCCTAGACTCCTGGGTACTGCTAGGAGGTGAGGTCATGTCGGACGAGCTCCAACGGATCATGACGATCGATGATCCGTACCTGCTGTTGCGCGAGGTGACGACTCGCTTGGCGGACGCGCAGCAAGAGGTCACCGAGCTGGCCCGCCTTCGTCGCCGAGTGGTACAGGACCTGCACGCCCAAGGATTGTCGTACGCGCAGATCGCCGCGAAGGCCGGCCTGAGCCGCGGGCGGATCCACCAGATCCGGCACACCGGCCCGGCGCCCGAAGGGGCCTTCCTCGGTCGGGGCGCCGTCACCGTCGCCACACCGCTGCGGCGGGACGACGAACGCGGCCGGACCGTCGTCGCCGTGGACGACGTCAGTTCCGGCAAGAGGCTCGAAGACCTGGCGCGGTCGTACGGGCTCGACGTCGCCTCGGAGCATGTGCCGGTGACCGGCGAGATCGACCTCAACCGGGACGGCCTGATCGTGGTCTGCGGCCCCCGCATGTCCCAGGCCATGTGGGACACGTACGCCCAGGACCCGGTTTTCCACTGGGAGCGTGCGGAAGACGGGCCCTGGACCGTGGTGGACCGGCAGACCGGCACCGTGTACCGCTCGGGGCAGGACAGCGACCCGGCCCGGCCGTACGACGTCGGCTACCTCGGCCGGCTGCCGCGACCGGACGGCAACGGCTCGCTGCTCGCGATCGCCGGTATTCATACGCAAGGTTCCCTCGGCGTCGTGCAGCTCCTCGCCAACGACCTGAACGTGATGTGGGGCCAGGTCGGCGACCGCCGGTTCTCCACCCTGGTGGGTGTCGAGTACGACCCCGAGACCAGCGAACCGCAGTCGGTGGAACTGCTCTGCCCCCTGTACCGGCACGACGAGGAGTCGGCGGCGTGAGGGTCGACCTCGCCACGCTCCCCGCCGACCCCGAACGAGAGAACGAGGACTTCGCCGCCGCCGCTCCCGGCGCGGCCGTGCTCCTCGACGGAGCCGGCGTCGGCGGTGCCGAGACCGGGTGCACACACGGTGTCGCCTGGTTCTCCGGGACGCTGGGCGGCCTGCTGCTCCAAGCCATCACCGCGTCCCCCGCCCGACCGCTCACCGAGTGCATGGCCGACTCGATCGACCGCGTCCGCTCGCTGCACGGCGACAGCTGTGACCTGATGTACCGGGCCAGTCCCACCAGTACGGTCGTCGCCGCACGGATCAACGGGGAAAGGCTGGAGTACCTGGTCCTCGGCGATTCCTCCTTGCTCCTGGAGGGGAAGGACGGCAGTACGACCGTCGTCACCGACCGGCGCCTGGACGAAGTCGGCAAACGACTGCGCGGGCCGGTCGACGCGCTGCCCACCGGCTCACCCGAGCATTCCGCCGCGCTCGCCGAATACCGGGAGGCTCTGACCGGTCTGCGTAACCGGCCGGGAGGCTTCTGGATCGCCGGCCCCGATCCGCGGGCGGCCGAACACGCGTTGACCGGCACGGTGGCACTGGACTCGCTGTCCACCGTGACGCTTCTGAGCGACGGTGCGACTCGGCTCGTCGATCGCTTCCAACTCGCCGACTGGGCGCAGTACTTGGACGTGCTCGCTTGCTCCGGTCCGGACGAACTGATCCGCCGTGTCCGAGAGGCCGAGAAGAGTGACCCCGACGGCCGGCGCTGGCCGCGAGGTAAGGCGCACGACGACGCGACCGTCCTCCACTGGGCCGTTCGGTAGTACTTTCGCGCGCTTGCGCGGCTACACCGTATACCCCCCTAGACAGTTGATGGGCTGTCGGCTACCTTCACTGTCAACCCCCCTAGACAGTTGGGGGTGGTTGCCCCCGCTGCTGTCTAGGGGGCTATTCAGCTCGCTCGGCGCCGATCTCAGGGCGCCCGAAGACTCCGTGAGGTACTGACAGTGCGTGTGATCCCCGTAGACACCTCCGCCGCGACGCTGCTCGTCACCAAGCTCCCCGAGGTCAAGGTCAGGGACCGTCAGACCGGCGAGGTCGCCGTGGACCCGGTGACCAACCAGCGGCTCATGACGCTGGAGCTGGTGTTCATCTCGGCCGGCGGCTCGGACATGATCAAGGTGACCATTCCCGAAGAGGGGATCGGAGACGGCCTGGTCATGGGCGCGCCGGTCATCCTGTCGGGCCTGGTCGCCCGGCCGTGGGAGAGCGAGTTCGGCGGGCGTAGCCGTCACGGCATCGCCTACCGGGCCGACGCGGTCATGGTCAACACCCCGGTTGCGTCCCAGGGTTGATCGCCATGACTGACGTCGCTTGGGTGCTGCTGGTCCTGCTCCTCGTGGTCGTGCTGCTGGTAGTCCGTCGGCGGATGCCGGTGGTGTTCTGGTGGCTGGTCGGGTATCCGGTCGTCGCGTTGCGGGTGCTGCTGTCGTACCGGGCGACGATGGACGCGTGCGGCCTGACGGTCCCGGCTTCCGCCGTCCGGGTCGCCACGGCCCGGGTGATCGGGCGGCACGCGGCCCCCGTGCCGCCACGGCGGTCCTTCCCCCGGCCCAACGCATCCGGACTCGTCATGCGGCTGCGCATGGCGACCGGGCAGGCGCCCGAGGACTTCACCGCCTCGGCCGACCGACTGCGCCATGCCTGGGGCGCTCACGCCGTCCACGTACGCCCCACGAAACCGGGCTGGCTCGAACTGCGGCTCGTTGGGTGGGACGTGCTCGCCGATGTGCGGCCCGCCCGGCGGCAGGCTTCGGCCGAGCCGCTTCGCCTGCCGCTGGCGCTGCGAGAGGACGGCGACTGGCACGTACGCGACTTCCGCATGGTGCCGCACGAACTGATTCTCGGCGCCACGCAGTCCGGAAAGTCCGTCTACCTGCGCAACTTGCTGTGCGGCCTGGCCCGGCAGCGGGTCGTCCTCGTTGGGATCGACTGCAAATGGGGTGTGGAACTGGCGCCCTTCGCACCCCGGTTGTCGGCGCTGGCCGACGACCCGGATCGGGCGAACGACCTCCTCGACGCGCTGTTGGAAGAGATGGAGGACCGGTTTCGGCTGATCGGGCTCAGTGGTGCCGATCCGGACGCTGTTCTCACCTCGGACGTCTGGGGGCTGCCGGACGCCGTGCGGCCAGTCCCGGTAGTGCTGGTCGTTGACGAGGTGGCGGAACTCTTCCTCGCCGCGAACCGGGACGACGAGAAACGGCGCGACGCGATGGTCACCAAGCTCATCCGCCTCGCCCAGCTCGGCCGCGCGGCCGGCATCTACCTCGAAGTCTGTGGGCAGCGCTTCGGCTCGGAACTCGGCAAGGGCGCCACCATGCTGCGTGCGCAACTGACCGGCCGCGTCTGCCACCGCGTCAACGACGAAGCCTCGGCGAACATGGCCCTGGCCGACATCTCTCCCGAAGCAGCTCTGGCCGCCACATCCATTCCTGCCGACCGGCCCGGCGTCGCAGTCGTCGGCGACTCGTCCGGCGGATGGTCCCGCGTCCGCTCTCCTCTTCTCTCGCTCGAAGATGCGGCGGCCGTCTGCCGTGACACCTCGGCTCTGGTCCCTGAACTGCCCCGGCTCGACCGCTTCCGGCCCGCCGTCGCCGTCGCCTGGGCCGGGCCGTCCTCCTCGACCGGCGCCACGCCCACCGTGCGCCCGGTGACCGAGTAATCCCCTCTCTTCCCCTGCGGCCGGCGTGACCGCCTCGCGCCATGTCCCTACCCCTCCCATGCCCGAGACAGAAAGGAACCGGAGCCGATGCGTGCCCACCTGGCCCGCGTGGACGCCGTCGTCGTCCAGGCCGTCATCGCGGGCGCCCTGTCCTTCTCCCACTTGCACGACCTCGCCGCAGCGGCCGGACAGGGCGGATGGAAGGCGTGGGCCTATCCCGTCAGCGTCGACCTGTTGCTGGTCGCCTCCTGGCGCCGGATGCGCCAGTTGCAGCGAACGGGGCAGGCGGCGGGCAGTCCACGGCTGTGGTTCCTGGTGGCCCTTGCCGCCTCCCTCGGTGCCAACGTCGCCACCGCCGGACTCCTCGACCTGGACCACGTTCCCGCCTCGCTCCGCGTGGTGGTCGCAGGCTGGCCCGCCGTCGCCTTCTTCGGCGGCACTCTGCTGGCCCACACACCGCCCGGCCAGGAATCCCTGGTGCTCCCAGACTCGCCGACAGCTACTCCGCACGAGCAACGGGACCCTGCTCCGGCTGCTGTCGACGGTCCGGAGCCGGAAGAACTGCCGGCACCTACCCCGGCTCCCGCCCCCGCCGAACCGGAAGCCGTTCCGGCTCCGCCTCCGCCCGGTCCCGCCGTCGCGCTCCCACCCGCCCTCATCCAGCGCGCCCGGGCCCTGGCCGACGAACACCGCTCGGCCACCGGCCGCCCCGCCGACCCCGACGCCGTCCGCGCACGGCTCGGCCTTCCCCCGTCCATGACCGCCTCCGTCGCCGCCCACCTGTGAGAGGAGCACCGCCATGAACCGCCGCTTCCGCAACGTCCGCCGTATCGGCCCCGTGAACGTCGCCTCCTACATCGACCGCGGCAGGCACCGCCATCTGGCCGCCTGCACCGCACCCCGCTGCGACTTCTCGGCCGAGTACGACTCCCGCGCCGCCGCCGAACTCGCCGCCCGCACCCACCGCTGCTCGGCCTGACAGGAGATCACCGCATGCGCGTCCCGCTCTGGCTCGCCCTGCTCTGCGTCGCGGTCCTGGGCGTCAAGCTCATCCGCCCGCCCTGGTGGCTCGTCGCCGTGCTCCTCCTCGGCGGCTACCTGCTGACCGACAGCCTGCTGGCCCCCGTCATCGACTCCCTCGTCAAGTGACCCGTAAGGAGCCCTGCTCATGATCCGGCCGAAGATCCCCACCATGCCGCAACCGACCGTCCCGGTCGCCGCGCCTACGACTGCCGTGGAACCGTCCGCAGCTACCCCGGTCACGCCCTCGACGCCCACTCCTCTGGTGCCGGCCCGCCCGACCATCCAGTTGACGCCCGGCACGGCGCTCGCCCTCGTTGGTGGTGGGACCGCCGTGGTCCTGGTCGTGGGTGCCGTCCTCGTCTCCATGCTGCTCGCCGTCACCGTGACCGCCACCTCGGTCGCCGTGTGCGCCGTCGTTCTCCGCTCTCTCCTCACCCGCCGCTGAACCAACGACTCCTTTCGTCTGCCCTGACTGTCTAGACCCCTAGACAGTCAGGGCGGGATCCAGCACCCGCACCACAAGGAGGAACCTGCACATGCGTCCACCGGCTCCCCTTGGAGCCATCCGTCACCTGGCCGCCCTCGCCCGGCACGGTGACCTCGGCTCCTACGCCCGGCAGATCCAGCGTCTTGGCGGCTGCGAGCGGCCCGTACGAATGGAGGGGCACCGGCTCGACGTCCACGCGACCACCGGTGAGATCGTCCGGGAGATCACCGACCGCGACCTTCCGGCGGGGCAGCTCCTCATCCGCTGCAACAACCGTCGCGCCACCAGGTGTGCCACCTGCGCGGAGACGTACCGCAAAGACACCTTCCACCTCGTCACGGCCGGGCTGAGCGGCGGCAAGGGCATCGGTCCGGCGGTCGCCCGGCACCCCCGCGTCTTCGCGACCTTCACCGCGCCGTCCTTCGGCCCGGTCCACAACCGCCCGGCCGGTGGGCGATGCCGCTGCGGGCGCACGCACGCCGAGGACGACCCCGCTCTGGGCACGCCGCTCGACCCGGAGCGCTACGACTACCGTGCGGCCGTCCTCTGGAACGCGCACGCGGGTGCGCTCTGGGGCCGGTTCGCTACCTATCTGCGCCAGCAGATCGCCTCCCGCGCGGGCCTCACCCGCTCAGCGTCACGCGACTGCGTCCGGGTGTCGTACGCCAAGGTCGCCGAGTACCAGCGGCGCGGCGCCGTCCATTTCCATGCGGTCATCCGCCTCGACGGTCCGGGAGGCGCGGAGGACGACCCGCCGGCCTGGGCGACGACCGAACTCCTCACCGACGCGATCCGCTCGGCCGCCCGCCTCGCCGAGACACCCGGCCCGGTCATCGACGGCCGCGCCTACGCCTTCCGCTTCGGCGACCAGCTCGACATCCGCCCCATCCGCTCGGCGGACTTCGCGGGCACCTCGGAGCTGTCCAGCCGGGCCGCGGCCGCCTACATCGCCAAGTACGCCACCAAGGGAGCCGAGACGGCCGGCACCCTCGACCGCCCCGTCCGCAACCCGATCACCGACCTGATCGGCTCCGGCGTCACCGACCACGCCCGCCGGATGATCCTCACCTGCTGGCACCTCGGCGCGCTCCCCGAACTGGAAGCGCTGCGCCTGCGCAAGTGGGCCCACATGCTCGGCTTCCGCGGCCACTTCTCCACCAAGTCCCGCACCTACTCCGTCACCCTTGGCGCCCTCCGCCAGGAACGCGCCGACCACAACGAAGCCCTGGCTCGTGCCCGCGCGGCCGAAGCGGGCCACCCCCTGCCCGACCCGGACACCGTCCTCGTCCTCTCCCACTGGCGCTTCGCCGGGACCGGGCTGACCTCCGCGGAAGCCTGGCTCTCCACCTCTCGCCCAACCGCAACCGGCACGGAAGGGGATCTCGCAGCATGAACGACCGCTACCTGTCCGTGGACCAGGTCGCCGAACTGCTCGGCACGACCGCTCGCTTCCCCCGGCGGCTGATCGAGGAGCGGCGCATCCGGTACGTGAAGGTCGGCCGGCATGTGCGCATCCCGGAGAGTGCGGTGGAGGAGTTCATCAGGGCCCGCACGGTGGAGCCGCTGAGGCGTCCTCGTACGCGCTACGGGCGGGCTGCCTGATGGCCAACAACAAGGGCAGGCGCCGCCGTTTCGGTGCGATCAGGCGGCTTCCCTCCGGCCGTTATCAGGCGCGGTATCCCGGACCGGACGGTGTGATGCGCCCGGCGCCCGAGACCTTCGCGACGATCGCGGACGCGGACGACTGGCTCGCGGAGAAGCAGACCGAGATCCGACGGGGAGAGTGGCGGGACCCGGAGGCCGGTGCGGTGAGCTTCCGGGCCTACGCCGACAAGTGGGTGGAGGAACGGGAACTGGCCCCGCTCACCCGCGACCTGTACCGCTACCTTCTCGACAAGTATCTGGCCGCCTTCGCCGACTCCGACCTGGACGAGATCACGGCGCCGCTCGTGCGTGAGTGGCGGGCCGAGCGGCTGCGGGTGACCGGGGCCAAGACCATGACGGCCAAGGCCTACCGCCTCCTGAAGGCCATCATGGAGACGGCCGTGGACGATGAGCTGATCACGCGCAATCCGTGCCGGATCAAGGGCGCCGGGAAGGAGAAGGCGGCCGAACGGCGCATTGCCACCGTGGCCCAGGTCGACGCGCTCGCCGAAGCGGTCGGGATGCGGTGGCGGCTGATGGTCTACCTCGGCGCCTACGGCCCGATGCGGCCGGAAGAGCTGGCCGGCCTGCGCCGCCGGGACGTCGACCTGGAGAACCTGCGGATCAGGGTCCGCCTTGCCGAACCCGAGCGGATGAACGGACGACGCGTCCGGGGCGAGACGAAGTCGGAGGCAGGGACCCGGACTGTGATTCTTCCCGCGTTTCTCCGCCGGGAGCTGCGCTGGCACCTGGAGTCGTACGCCGAGCCGGGGCCGGACGGGCTGGTCTTCGTGGGGGAGAAGGGCGCCCCCTTCCGCCGTAGCACCTTCGGGCGGAAGTGGCGTAAGGCACGTGAGATCGTCGGCATGCCCGAGGGCTTCCGGTTCTACGACCTCCGCCACACCGGGCACACGCTCTCCACCCGGTCCGGCGCCACCCTCAAGGACACGATGGTCCGCGCCGGGCAGTCCTCCGAGAAGGCCGCGCTGATCTACCAGCACTCCGACGAGGAGCGCCAGGAAGAGGTCGCCGCCGGCCTCGACGCCACCGTTCGGAAGGCTCGGGCGGAGGCTGCCAAGAAGAGGGCCGACAAGTCTTCTGGCACGGATCTGGCACGCGGCGACTGATCACCGGACACAACAACAAGGCCCAGGTCTCTGACCTGGGCCTTCAGCGTGGAGCGGGTGACGAGAATCGAACTCGCGCTCTCAGCTTGGGAAGCTGATGTTCTACCATTAAACTACACCCGCGTATGTACGGACATGGGGTTCGGGGAATCCCTTGTCCGGACGCTCGCTCACTCTACATCATCGCGGAGTCCTGGTGTTCCAGGGTCGGGGATCCGGCTGCGGGTGGCGTGAGTTGGGGCGTACCGTGGGGGCCGGAGTGCCGCCTGGAGAGTCGTCTCTTTGATCCCGTAATGTGGCTTTTGGCGTCCGGGTAGAACGCCGGACGCGGCTCTTGGGGAAGGGACTTGAGGGACTTGATGCAACGCACCGTCGTCCGCTGCGCGGACGGGCACGTCTTCAGCACCGCTTCGTTCCCGATGCAGCAGGCCGAGCGGCTCGGCCCCGGTCGGCTCGTGCGGTGTCCGCGATGCGCCCGGCTGCGGAGCGCGGTGCCCGTCGTACTGGAGAAGCGGTAGGCGGGAGAGCAGCGCACACCGGTCGTAGCCGGGGCGTGACAGGGAGCGCGCGGCGCCGTCGTGATTGCGATGGTTCCGCGCGCCTTGCGTATCCTCGCTACGTGCTTCTCTCAGACAAGGACATCCGGGCCGAGATCGACGCCGGGCGGGTACGGATCGATCCCTATGACGAATCCATGGTGCAGCCGTCGAGCATCGACGTGCGGCTGGACCGGTACTTCCGGGTGTTCGAGAACCACCGCTACCCGCACATCGACCCCTCGGTCGAGCAGGCGGACCTGACGCGGCTGGTGGAGCCCGAAGGGGACGAGCCGTTCATCCTGCACCCCGGGGAGTTCGTGCTCGCCTCCACCTACGAGGTCATCACGCTGCCCGACGACCTCGCCTCGCGGCTCGAGGGGAAGAGCTCGCTCGGGCGGCTCGGGCTGGTCACGCACTCCACCGCCGGGTTCATCGACCCCGGCTTCAGCGGGCACGTGACCCTCGAACTGTCCAACCTCGCCACGCTCCCCATCAAGCTGTGGCCGGGCATGAAGATCGGCCAGCTGTGCATGTTCCGGCTGACCTCGCCCGCCGAGTCCCCGTACGGCAGTGAGCGCTACGGTTCGCGGTACCAGGGGCAGCGCGGGCCGACCGCCTCGCGGTCCTTCCTCAATTTCCATCGGACCCAGGTGTGAGGGCCACTACAGCATGAGCAGCGCAGACGTGCGGGAGAACCTGACCTACGAGCGGTTCGGCACCGCCATCCGGGAACTGGCGCAGACCATCGCCGACGACGGGTACGAGCCCGACATCGTGCTGAGCATCGCCCGGGGCGGTGTCTTCGTCGCGGGCGGGCTCGCCTACGCCCTCGACTGCAAGAACATCCACCTGGTCAACGTGGAGTTCTACACCGGCGTGGGGACCACCCTGGAAATGCCGGTCATGCTCGCCCCCGTTCCCAACGTGATCGACTTCTCCGACAAGAAGGTCCTGATCACCGACGACGTCGCCGACACCGGCAAGACGCTCAAGCTCGTCCGCGACTTCTGCCTGGACACCGTCGCCGAGGTGCGCTCCGCGGTGGTCTACGAGAAGTCCCACTCGCTCGTGAAGTGCGAGTACGTGTGGAAGCGGACCGACGACTGGATCAACTTCCCCTGGAGCGTCGAGCCGCCCGTCGTGAAGCGGGCCGGGCAGGTTCTCGACGCCTAGCCTCCGGCGCGCAGACATGGGAAAGGGGCCCTCGCGGGGGCCCCTTTCCCATGCGCCGGTACCTAGAACGTGCCGAGCTTCACGATCGACAGCAGCGCGATCAGCTGGATCGCCGCCGCCCCCAGCGCCCTCGGCCAGGGCAGGTCGTGGGAGCGGGAGACCATCAGCGTCAGCAGGGCGCCGGCGCCGAGCCAGGTGGCCCAGCCGAGGATCTGGACGAAGCCGGCGTCGCCGCCGAAGAACATGGCCACGATCAGCCGGGGCGCGTCGGTGAGGGCCGTGATCAGCATGGACAGGCCGACCGTGGGCTGCCAGGCGCCGTCGCCGCCGAGCTGGCGGGCCAGGGTGTGGGTGACCGCGCCCAGGACGAACAGGCCCAGCACCATCACGATCGCCGTCACCAGCACGATGGGCACCGCGTTGGACAGGGTCGCGCTGATCGCGTCCTCGCGGGCGCCGTCGAAGCCGAAGACGGCGAGCAGGCCGTAGAGGAAGGTCACGATGAGGGCGGGGATCCACATCGTGTAGTCCCGCATGCGCAGGAACGTCTCGTTGGGGGCGAGCACGATCCCCTTCAGCAGGTCCTTCCAGTGCAGCGGCGGGCCGATCGGTGCGGCCGGCGCGGGGGCGGACCCGGCCTGGTAGGTCGCGCCCTGGGTGTAGGTCGCGGCCTCGTCGACCGAGAACGCCTGGGTGTGGCCCGGCTGGTTCGCCGCGTAGGGGTCGTGCCCGCCGTGGCCGCCGCCCTGGTGGCCGCCGTCGCCGAAGTACTCGGGGCCGTCGTCCGCGGGGCCCGGGTAGCCGTAGGGCTGTCCCTGATGCGGGTACGGCGGCTGTGGCGCCGACGGGTAGCCGTACGAGGGGCCCGCGGGACCCGAGGGGCCCGGGCGGCCGTACGGCGGCTGCCCGTACGCCGGTCCCCCGGGCTGTGCGGGGCCGTGCCCGTGTCCGTACGCCGGTCCCTGGGGCGCCTGCTGTCCTTGGGGGGTACGGTCGTCCCGGCCCCCGCGTCCGATCCTGAATCCAGCCACGTCATCGAACGTACCTGGTCCGGACGGCCCGCGTGACGGGGCCTGTGGCCTTCGCCCGGCTTTGCGGCCGACCTGTGACATCCCCTAGGCCGTGTCTTCAAATGATCTTGAGTAGTGGATCATGGTTGGGTGATACGTCGTCATGAACTGTCCGATGCTGAGTGGGAGTTCGTTCGACCGTTGTTGCCCGAGTCCTTGCGGGGGCGGAAGCGGTTGGACGACCGCACCGTGCTCAACGGGATCGTGTGGAAGTTCCGGACCGGCACCGCTTGGCGGGATGTGCCCGAGCGGTACGGTCCGTGGCACACGCTCCACACCCGCTTCCGCCGCTGGGCCCTGGACGGCACCTTCGAGCGGATGCTCCGTGCCGCCCAGGCGCGGGCGGACGCGGCCGGGAACATCGACTGGCTGGTGTCGGTCGACTCCACCGTCGTCCGTGCCCACCAGCACGCCGCCGGGGCCAGAAAAGGGGGCTGCGCGTCCCCGGCCTCGGACGCTCCCGAGGCGGACTGACCAGCAAGATTTACCTGGCCTGCGACGCCTTTGGCCGCCCGCTCGCCTTCACGGTCACGGGCGGGAACACCAACGACTGCACGCAGTTCACCGCCGTGATGGAGCAGATCCGCGTGCCCCGCATCGGCCCGGGACGGCCCCGCGTGCGGCCCGCCCACGTCCTGGGCGACAAGGGCTACAGCTCCAGGGCCATCCGGACCTGGCTGCGACGCCGGGGCATCAGCCACACCATCCCCGAGCGGGCCGACCAGGTCCGCAACCGGCTCCGGCGCGGCAGCCGGGGCGGGCGCCCGCCGGTCTTCGACAAGCAGCTCTACAAGCGGCGCAACGTAGTGGAACGGTGCTTCAACCGCCTGAAGCAATGGCGAGGCATCGCGACCCGCTACGACAAGACCGCCGAGTCCTACCAAGCAGCCGTCACCCTCGCATCGCTGCTGATGTGGGCGTGACATTTGAAGACAGGACCTAGGGGACCGTCCGGCGTCCCACCCCGAATTCCCTCGGGGTTCCGCGTCGTTCGGCGGGGGGTCATGGTCCAGGATGGGTCCATGAGCGTAGTGAAGATCAACGTGCTGACCGTTCCCGCCGAGCAGCGGGAGGTGCTGGAGAAGCGGTTCGCGTCGCGGGCCCACGCGGTGGAGAACTCCGACGGCTTCGAGTGGTTCGAGCTGCTGCGGCCCGTGGAGGGCACCGACCAGTACCTCGTCTACACCCGCTGGCGGGACGAGGAGTCCTTCCAGGCCTGGATGGAGGGGCCGATGAAGACCGCGCACCAGGGCGGCGGCGAGGGCGGCGGCGAAGGCGGCGAGCGTCCGAAGCCGGCGGCCTCCGGCTCGACCCTGTGGTCCTTCGACGTGGTCCAGCAGGCCGGTCCCAAGGGCGCCTGAGCCGGACGCCCCCGCGGAACCCCGCCGAACCCCGCGGAGACATGACGGCGCCCCCTGCCTGTGCGAAGCAGGGGGCGCCGTACATCGGTGGGAGCGGAGCTACTTCACCGGCTCCGGCTCCGGCTCGCTCGCGGCCTCCGCGTCGCCCGCCGGGTCGGCCGGCGTCTTGACGGACTCCAGGAGCAGCTGGGCGACGTCGACCACCTGGATCGACTCCTTGGCCTTGCCCTCGTTCTTCTTGCCGTTCACCGAGTCGGTGAGCATGACCAGGCAGAACGGGCAGGCGGTGGAGACGATGTCCGGGTTGAGGGAGAGGGCCTCGTCGACGCGCTCGTTGTTGATGCGCTTGCCGATCCGCTCCTCCATCCACATCCGCGCGCCGCCGGCGCCGCAGCAGAAGCCGCGCTCCTTGTGGCGGTGCATCTCCTCGTTCCTGAGGCCGGGGACCTTGCCGATGATCTCGCGCGGGGGCGTGTAGATCTTGTTGTGGCGGCCCAGGTAGCAGGGGTCGTGGTAGGTGATGATGCCCTCGACCGGGGTGACGGGGACGAGCTTGCCCTCGTCCACCAGGTGCTGGAGCAGCTGGGTGTGGTGGATGACCTCGTAGTCGCCGCCGAGCTGCGGGTACTCGTTGCCGAGCGTGTTCAGGCAGTGCGGGCAGGTGGCGACGATCTTCTTCGCGGACTTCGGCTTCTTGGTGGCCGGGTCCTCGTCATCCTCGCCGAACGCCATGTTCAGCGCGGCGACGTTCTCCATGCCGAGCTCCTGGAACAGCGGCTCGTTGCCCAGGCGGCGGGCGGAGTCACCGGTGCACTTCTCGTCGCCACCCATGATCGCGAACTTCACGCCCGCGATGTGCAGCAGCTCGGCGAAGGCCTTGGTGGTCTTCTTGGCGCGGTCCTCCAGGGCGCCGGCGCAGCCGACCCAGTACAGGTACTCGACCTCGGTGAGGTCCTCGATGTCCTTGCCGACGACCGGGACCTCGAAGTCGACCTCCTTGGTCCACTCCAGGCGCTGCTTCTTCGCCAGGCCCCAGGGGTTGCCCTTCTTCTCCAGGTTCTTGAGCATCGTGCCCGCCTCGGAGGGGAAGGCGCTCTCGATCATCACCTGGTAGCGGCGCATGTCCACGATGTGGTCGACGTGCTCGATGTCCACCGGGCACTGCTCGACGCAGGCGCCGCAGGTGGTGCAGGACCACAGCACGTCCGGGTCGATGACGCCGTTCTCCTCGGCGGTACCGATCAGCGGGCGCTCGGCCTCGGCCAGCGCGGCCGCGGGCACGGAGGCGAGCTGCTCCTCGGTCGCCTTCTCCTCGCCCTCCACGGTCTTGCCGCCGCCCGCGAGCAGGTACGGCGCCTTGGCGTGCGCGTGGTCCCGCAGGGACATGATCAGCAGCTTCGGCGAGAGCGGCTTGCCGGTGTTCCAGGCGGGGCACTGCGACTGGCAGCGGCCGCACTCGGTGCAGGTGGAGAAGTCCAGCAGGCCCTTCCAGGAGAACTGCTCGACCTGGGAGACGCCGAAGACGTCGTCCTCGCCCGGGTCCTCGAAGTCGATCGGCTCGCCGCCCGAGGTCATCGGCTGGAGCGCGCCGAGCGCGGTGGAGCCGTCGGCGTTGCGCTTGAACCAGATGTTCGGGAAGGCCAGGAAGCGGTGCCAGGCCACGCCCATGTCGGTCTTCAGCGAGACCGTGATCATCCAGATGAAGCTGGTCGCGATCTTGAGGCCGGAGAAGAAGTAGGTGAGGTTCTGGAGCGTGGAGAGGTCCATCTCGCGCAGCCAGGCGACGACCGGGTACGAGATGAAGAACGAGGCCTCGTAGCCGTCCACGTGGTGCTGGGCGCCTTCGAGGGCGTGCAGCATGAAGATGCAGACGCCGACGATGAGGATGACGGTCTCGACGAAGTAGGCCTGGCCGAAGTTGGAGCCGGCGAAGCGGGACTTGCGGCCCGGGTCGCGCGGGTGGCTCAGCTGGCGGACCGCGATCAGCACGAGGATGCCGAGCACGGTCATCGTGCCGATGAACTCGACGTAGACGTTGTACGGTGCCCAGTCGCCGATGACCGGCAGGATCCAGTCCGCCTTGAACAGCTGCCCGAAGGCGTTGACGATCGTCAGCAGCAGGGTAAAGAAGCCGACGGCGACGAACCAGTGCGCCACGCCGACGATGCCCCAGCGGTTCATGCGGGTGTGACCGAGGAACTCCCGGACCACGGTCATGGTGCGCTGTGTGGGATCGTTGGTCCGCGTGCCGGCCGGTACCGGCTGGCCCAGCCGCATGTGGTTGTAGATCTGGAGGAGGGCGCGGCCGAACAGTGCCACGCCGACCACGATCAGGACCAGCGACACGATGATCGCGGCGAGTTGCATTGGGGCTCCTGAAGCGGCCTCGGTCGGAACGAGCTGTCTGGGCTGACGAACATTACTAAGCGGTAACTTATGTAGTCCGTCTGAGACTACCCCCATCTTCCGTCGCGATGCAGCAGAGCGCGGGGTGATCTGGATCGCCGCCAGGCAATCGGATCGTGTTATTCGTACCGAATTGATACTTTCGCCCCTACCTTAGAGCCGTGCTCTACGGGATCGCCGCCGCTACCGCCGCCCTCCTCCTGACCGCCGTGCTCGCCGCGGCGCTCCGGGCGCCCGCCCTGCGGGCCGGGATCCTCGACCGGCGCCGGCAGCGTCCCCTCCCGCTGCTCGGCGGGCTCGCCGTGGTGGCCGTCACCTGCCTGGTCGCCGGGATGGGGCAGTGGAGCCGGGTGGCCCCGCTCGGGGAAGGGGTCGGGGAGCTGCTGACGGCCGCCGCCGCGGTCGCCGCCCTGGGGCTGGTGGCCGACGTGTGGCGGCTGCGCGCCCGCGTGCTCGCCGCCGGCACCGCCGTGGCGGCGGTCTGGGTGGTGCCCTACGACGACACCGGCCTGCCCGGCGGGCTGCTGGCCGTCGGCTGGATCGTGCTCACCACCCTCGCCTTCCGGGGGCTCGACCACGCCGACGGGCTGGCCGGGACGGTCGGGGTGATCACCGCCTTCGGGGTGGGCGCCTGCGCGGCCGCCGAGGTGATGGACGGCCTCGCCGTGCTGCTGAGCGTGGTCGCCGCCGCGCTCACCGGCTTCCTGATGCACAACTGGCATCCCGCGCGGATCGGCCTCGGCGCGTGCGGCTCGCTGTTCACCGGGTTCGTGCTGTCCTCCGCCGTCGTCTTCACGCGCGCGGGGTACGCGCTCGGGCCGAGCGCGGCGGTGGTGTTCTGCCTGGGCGCCGTCGCGGTCGCCGACGCCCTGCTCGTGGTGCTCGCCCGGACCACCGCCCGGCGCCCGCTGCTGCGACGCGGCCCGGACCACCTCGCGCACCGGCTGCGCCGGCTCGGGCTCACCCCGCCGGGGTCGGCCGTCCTGCTGGGGGCCGCCTCGTTCTCCTCGGTGCTCGTGGGGGTACTGGTGCACGCGGGGTGGACGGGGGAGGGGGCCGCGCTCTGGGTGGCCGGCGCGGTCGCCGTCGCCGTGGCCGTCCTCGCACTCCTTCGGGTGCCTGTCCCGCCGGCTCAGCGCACGGCGTCCACGCAGGTCAGCGGGCGGTTGCGTGTAAGGAGCGGATAAGAGTTGAGTCCGATTGACTCAGGTCTGTTGACCCCGTGGCCCTCCTCGGGCACACTTGAGCCTGTTCCACTCAAGTCAGCTGGAGGAATCAACCATGGCACGTGCGGTCGGCATCGACCTGGGCACGACTAACTCCGTCGTCAGCGTTCTGGAGGGCGGCGAGCCCACCGTCATCACCAACGCCGAGGGTGCCAGGACCACGCCGTCCGTCGTCGCCTTCGCGAAGAACGGCGAGGTGCTCGTCGGCGAGGTGGCCAAGCGCCAGGCGGTCACCAACGTCGACCGGACCATCCGGTCCGTCAAGCGCCACATGGGCACCGACTGGAAGATCGGGCTGGACGGGAAGGACTTCAACCCGCAGCAGATCTCCGCGTTCATCCTGCAGAAGCTGAAGCGGGACGCCGAGGCGTACCTGGGCGAGAAGGTCACGGACGCGGTCATCACCGTCCCGGCCTACTTCAACGACTCCGAGCGCCAGGCGACGAAGGAGGCCGGCGAGATCGCCGGTCTGAACGTCCTGCGGATCGTCAACGAGCCGACCGCCGCGGCGCTCGCCTACGGCCTCGACAAGGACGACCAGACGATCCTCGTCTTCGACCTCGGCGGCGGCACCTTCGACGTGTCCCTCCTGGAGATCGGCGACGGCGTCGTCGAGGTGAAGGCCACCAACGGCGACAACCACCTCGGTGGTGACGACTGGGACCAGCGCGTCGTCGACTACCTGGTCAAGCAGTTCCAGTCCGGCCACGGCGTGGACCTGTCCAAGGACAAGATGGCCCTCCAGCGCCTGCGTGAGGCCGCCGAGAAGGCCAAGATCGAGCTGTCCTCCTCGACCGAGACCTCGATCAACCTGCCGTACATCACGGCGTCCGCCGAGGGCCCGCTGCACCTGGACGAGAAGCTCACCCGCGCCCAGTTCCAGCAGCTGACGGCCGACCTGCTGGAGCGCTGCAAGACGCCGTTCCACAACGTCATCAAGGACGCCGGCATCTCCATCAACGAGATCGACCACGTCGTGCTCGTCGGTGGCTCCACCCGTATGCCCGCCGTCGCCGAACTGGTCAAGGAGCTGACCGGCGGCAAGGAGGCCAACAAGGGTGTGAACCCGGACGAGGTCGTCGCCATCGGCGCCTCGCTCCAGGCCGGTGTCCTCAAGGGCGAGGTCAAGGACGTCCTGCTGCTCGACGTCACCCCGCTGTCCCTCGGCATCGAGACCAAGGGCGGCATCATGACCAAGCTCATCGAGCGCAACACCACGATCCCGACCAAGCGCTCGGAGATCTTCACGACGGCCGAGGACAACCAGCCGTCGGTGCAGATCCAGGTCTACCAGGGCGAGCGCGAGATCGCGGCGTACAACAAGAAGCTCGGCATGTTCGAGCTGACCGGTCTGCCGCCGGCGCCGCGCGGTGTCCCGCAGATCGAGGTCTCCTTCGACATCGACGCCAACGGCATCATGCACGTCACGGCGAAGGACCTCGGCACCGGCAAGGAGCAGAAGATGACCGTCACCGGCGGCTCCTCGCTGCCGAAGGACGAGGTCGACCGCATGCGCGAGGAGGCCGAGCGCTACGCGGAGGAGGACCACAAGCGTCGCGAGGCCGCCGAGACCCGCAACCAGGGCGAGCAGCTCGTCTACCAGACCGAGAAGTTCCTCAAGGACAACGAGGACAAGGTCCCCGGCGAGGTCAAGACCGAGGTGGAGTCCGCCGTCGCCGAGCTGAAGGAGAAGCTCAAGGGCGAGGACACCGCCGAGATCCGCACCGCCACCGAGAAGGTCGCGGCCGTCTCGCAGAAGCTGGGCCAGGCCCTGTACGCCGACGCCCAGGGCGCCCAGGCGGCCGGCGGTGCCACCGCCGGTGACGCCAAGGACGACGACGTCGTGGACGCCGAGATCGTGGACGACGAGCGCAAGGACGGTGCCGCGTGACGGAGGAGACCCCGGGCTTCGAGGAGAAGCCCGACGTCCCCTCCGGCGCCACCTCCGACGACGCCGAGCCGAAGGCCGCCTCCGAGGAGGGGGCGGCCCCGGCCGGGGACGGGAACGCAGAGAACGCCGGGCTGGTCGCCCAGCTGGACCAGGTGCGCACGGCGCTCGGCGAGCGCACGGCGGACCTCCAGCGCCTCCAGGCCGAGTACCAGAACTACCGCCGCCGCGTCGAGCGCGACCGGGCCGCGGTCAAGGAGATCGCCGTGGCGAACCTCCTGACCGAGCTGCTCCCGGTGCTCGACGACATCGGCCGGGCACGGGAGCACGGCGAGCTGGTCGGCGGCTTCAAGTCGGTGGCCGAGTCGCTGGAGACCGTCGCGGCCAAGATGGGCCTGCAGCAGTTCGGCAAGGAGGGCGAGCCCTTCGACCCGACCATCCACGAGGCCCTGATGCACAGCTACGCGCCGGACGTCACGGAGACGACCTGCGTGGCGATCCTCCAGCCGGGGTATCGCATCGGCGAGCGCACCATCCGCCCCGCGCGGGTGGCCGTGGCCGAGCCGCAGCCCGGCGCGCAGACCGTCAAGGCGGACCAGGCGGAGGACGCCGCCGAGGACAAGACCGCGGCGGACGGCGACAAGGAGAACGGTGGCCCGGACGAGGGCTGACGTGTCGGCACAGGGGAAGGAGGGACGTCGGGGATGAGCACCAAGGACTTCATCGAGAAGGACTACTACAAGGTCCTCGGCGTCCCCAAGGACGCCACCGAGGCCGAGATCAAGAAGGCGTACCGGAAGCTCGCCCGCGAGTTCCACCCGGACGCCAACAAGGGCAACACCAAGGCCGAGGAGCGCTTCAAGGAGATCTCCGAGGCGAACGACGTCCTCGGCGACCCCAAGAAGCGCAAGGAGTACGACGAAGCGCGCGCGCTGTTCGGCAACGGCGGCTTCCGCCCCGGACCGGGCGCGGCCGGCGGCTCCTTCAACTTCGACCTGGGCGACCTCTTCGGCGGCGCCGCCCAGGGCGGAGGCTTCGGCGGCGGCATCGGTGACGTCTTCGGGGGCTTGTTCAACCGTGGCGGCGCCGCGGGTCCGCGGACCCAGCCCCGGCGCGGCCAGGACGTCGAGTCCGAGGTGACGCTGAGCTTCACGGAGGCCATCGAGGGCGCCACGGTGCCGCTGCGGATGTCCTCCCAGGCGCCCTGCAAGGCCTGTTCGGGCACCGGCGACAAGAACGGCACACCGCGCGTGTGCCCGACCTGCGTCGGCACCGGGCAGGTCGCGCGGGGCTCCGGCGGCGGCTTCTCGCTCACCGATCCCTGCCCCGACTGCAAGGGCCGCGGCCTGATCGCCGAGCACCCCTGCGAGGAGTGCAAGGGCAGCGGGCGCGCCAAGTCGTCGCGGACGATGCAGGTCCGCATCCCCGCGGGGGTGACCGACGGCCAGCGCATCCGGCTGCGCGGCAAGGGCGCGCCCGGCGAGCGGGGCGGCCCGGCCGGCGATCTGTACGTGGTCATCCACGTCCGGGAGCACCCGGTGTTCGGGCGCAAGGGCGACAACCTCACCGTCACCGTGCCGGTGACGTATCCCGAGGCGGCCCTCGGCGGCGAGGTGCGGGTGCCGACCCTCGGCGGTCCGCCCGTCACCCTGAAACTGCCCCCGGGCACCCCGAACGGCCGTACGATGCGGGCCCGGGGCAAGGGCGCGGTCCGCAAGGACGGCACCCGCGGCGATCTGCTGGTCACCGTGGAGGTGCGTGTTCCCGAGGACCTGTCGGGGAAGGCTCGTGAGGCGCTGGAGGCGTATCGCGAGGCGACCGCGGGCGAGGACCCGCGGGCGGAGCTGTTCGAGGCCGCGAAGGGAGCTTGAGAGAGATGGATGGCCGTCGTCCCCGCCAGCGCGGGGGTTTCGCACCGTACGAACTGACCGATGAGACACCGGTCTACGTCATCTCGGTGGCGGCCCAGCTCTCCGGACTCCACCCGCAGACGCTGCGCCAGTACGACCGTCTGGGCCTCGTCTCCCCCGACCGCACCGCCGGCCGGGGGCGGCGCTACTCGGCCCGTGACATCGAACTGCTCCGCCAGGTGCAGCAGTTGTCGCAGGACGAGGGCATCAACCTGGCCGGTATCAAGCGGATCATCGAGCTGGAGAACCAGGTCGCCGCGCTCCAGTCCCGGGTCGCGGAGCTGGAGGCGGCCCTGGACGGCGCGGCGGCGGCGATGCGGCAGCGCGAGGCCGCGGTGCACGCCTCCTACCGGCGCGACCTGGTGCCGTACCAGGAGGTCCAGCAGACCAGCGCGCTGGTGGTGTGGCGGCCCAAGCGGCAGCAGCAGGACTGAACGCGTACAGGCGCGTGGAGAGGGGCCCGGTGTGTACCGGGCCCCTTTCGCGTTGTCCCGAGAACTGGCCGAAATCATTCGTTCGCCTGACCGAGCCGGAGCGCGGCCCGGGGGTGCCGATGATCACGACTCGTGGTGAACCGGGCCGGTTGCGCGGGTCTGGTCCGCCGCGTGAACTTCCTTGAGGTGGAGGGTGGGTAAAGGCCCTTTGCAGGTGGTTTCGCGTGACCTTCACAGGGGCAGCTGAGCGTGGTGTTGCGCACTCGTTAAGTGATTTTTCTTGACGCCGGGCGGGCGCTCCGCGTTGTCTTTTCAGACATCTGGTCGTAGCGCAGTACCCCTCCGTACCACTCCTGAAGTGAGTCCCCGAATGCGTCGTATCGCCATGTCCGTGGCCGCCTCCACGATGACCCTCTCGCTCGCCGGCTGCGGTGTGCTGAACGCGACGGAGGACGGGGCGAGCGCGAGTCCGACCAAGGGCGACGACGTCACCGTGGGCCTGCTGCTGCCGGAGAAGGCGAACACCCGCTACGACATGTTCGACTACCCCATCATCAAGCGCAAGGTCGCCGAGCTCACCAAGAACAAGGGCAAGGTCGAGTACGCCAACGCCGAGGCGAGCGCCGCCCGCCAGGCCGAACAGCTGCGGAACATGATCGACGCCAAGGCCGACGTCATCCTGCTGGACGCGGTGGACGCGCACGCCATCGCCGGCGAGGTGCAGAAGGCCAAGGACGCGGGCATCCCGGTCATCGCCTACGACCGCCTGGCCGAGGGGCCGATCGACGCCTACGTCTCCTTCGACAACGAACTGGTCGGCGAGGTGCAGGGCCGGACCCTGCTGGAGGCGCTGGGCTCGACCGCCGACACCTCCGACAAGATCGTGATGATGAACGGCTCGCCCACCGACCCCAACGCCAAGCAGTTCAAGCAGGGCGCGCTCTCCGAGCTGAACGGCAAGGTGACGATCGCCGACAGCTACGACACCACGGACTGGAAGCCGGAGAACGCCGAGGCGAACATGGCCAAGGCGATCGCCAAGCTCGGCAAGGCCGGCATCGCCGGTGTCTACTCCGCCAACGACGGCATGGCGGGCGGTGTCATCAAGGCCCTGAAGGCGGCCGGCGTCACCAGTCTGCCCCCGGTCACCGGCCAGGACGCCGACCTGGACGCGGTGCAGCGGGTCGTGGCCGGCGAGCAGTACATGAGCGTCTACAAGTCCTACCCGGACGAGGCCGAGGCCGCCGCGCAGATGGCCGTCCTGCGCGTCCAGGGCAAGGACATCCAGTTCGACGCCCTCACCCGGGACCGGGTGGACAGCCCCACCACCAAGGACATCCCGGCGCGGCTGCTCCAGGTGAGCGCGCTGACCAAGGACACCATCAAGGACACGGTCATCGCGGACGGCATCTACTCGGCCGGTGACATCTGCACCGCCAGGTACCGGACGGCCTGCGCGGCGCTCGGGCTGAAGTGACCCGCCCGGCGGGTGACCGGCGGTGAGCCGGTCCGGGGCGTGACCGGCGGCGCCGAAGCCGCCGGCGCGCCGCCCCAACCGCCCTGGTGTGACGCGAAGGCCGAGCGCCACCCAAACCCGGGCGGAACGCCACCACTTGGACGCCGTCGTCGGGGCACCCGTGTTGCGGAGCCGGTCGGCGCCGCGCATAGTTGCGCTGCGGAAGTGGCAGCACACCGGGGGTGAAATGGGCGATGGCCGGGCACGGGGCGGAGGAGCATCCTCACGGTGCCGACCGGCTGTGTGAGGCCGGGGACCGGGTGTACTCCCGTGCCGTGCGCCGGGGGCGGGTGCCGCGCTCGGACGCCGAACCCGTGCCCTGCCTGCTGGACCTGGCGCTGCTGCACCCCGATCCCGACGACATGGACTGGCTGGTGCCGACCTCCCCGCAGGAGGTCATGACCCGGCTGCTGCGCGGGGTCTACGACGAGGTCAGCGCGAGCCAGCGGCGGGTGGGTTCGGCGGTGGCCGCGTTCGAGTGGTACGCGGGCCTGGGCCGGCAGCGGGACGCCCTGGCGGCACCGGCCGAGGGCAGCGCCATCCGGGTGCTGGACGGGCTCTCGCGCATCCAGGCCGCGATGGACGAGGCGACCGAGGCATGCACCACCGAGGTGCTCACCGTGCAGCCCGGCGGCATCCGGCGGGAGGCGGAACTCACCGAGGGCCTGCACCGGGCGCTGGCGCTGCGCGGCCGGGGCGTGCGCATGCGCGCCCTGTACACGCACGTGGCGCGGCACGGGCAGGGACTGCTGAACTACCTGGAGCTGATGGGCGACACGGTGGAGGCCCGGACCCTGGACGAGGTGATCGACCGGCTGATCCTCTTCGACCGCACGGTTGCCTTCGTCCCCGCCAACGCCGACCGCACGATGGCCCTGGAACTGCGCCACCCGGCGCTGGTGGAGTATCTGGTGACGGTCTTCGAGCGGCTGTGGCGGCTGGCCATCCCGCTGACGGCGCCGCTGCCGGACACCGGTATCGAGGGGATCTCGCACCGGGAGCAGTCCATCGCCGCGCTGCTGGCGGAGGGCCACCAGGACGCGGTGATCGCCGAGCGGCTGGGCATCAGCGTGCGTACCTGCCGGGCGCACATCGCCCGGCTGTCGGAGACCCTGGGCGCGGCCAGCCGGACCCAGCTCGGCGTGCGCATCGCCCAGGTGGGCCTGGACGGCCACCGTCCGTCCCGGCCGGCCGGGACGATGGCCGGCGCGGACCCGGAACCCCCGGCGGGCTGAACCGGGCGTGGCGGCTCAGTGGCCGCGGTCCAGGATGCCGGACTGGGCGATGAGATAACCGAGTTGGGCGCGGCTGCCGCTGCCGAGGGCGTGGGCCAGCTTGGCGATGTGGGCCCGGCAGGTGCGCACGTTCATGCCGAGGCGGCGGGCGATGGCCTCGTCCACATGCCCCTCGACCAGGAGCTTGGCTATGGAGTGCTGGACCTCGGTGATGCCGTCGGAGGCGGTCTCGTAGGGCGCGCCGGCGCTCAGCGGGACCGCGCGGGCCCACATGAACTCGAAGACCTTGACCAGATAGCGCACGAGCCCGGGGTGGCGCAGTTCGAGCGCGACCTCCCCGTCGTCCCGGGTGGGGATGAAGGCCACCGTCTCGTCGCAGATGATCAGCCGCTCGGCCAGTTCGTCGATCGTCCGGTACTCCACCTTGCCGTCGGCGAACTGGGCCACGTAGGCCAGCGTCTCGGGGCTGTAGCGGGCGGGGTGCTGGTAGAGGGTGCGGATGCGGCAGCCCCGCTCGATCAGCGGGCGGTCGCGCTCCAGGGCCTTGGCGAGGGTGTGTTCGAGCCGTCGGCGGCTCGGCTGGACCGTGAGCATCTCGCTCTGGCACTGGGAGGTGGCCAGATCCAGCGCGGCGTTGATCCGGTCCAGGCCCTCCAGCACGGTGATGGAGTGGGTGGTCGCCGTCGGCTGGGCGCTGATGCTCATGAACGGCTCGAAAGCGTCGGCGAGTTCGATGGACTCCCGGCGGCGCTGGGTGATCTCCTGCTCGATCGGGTTGAGTCGCTGGGCCAGGGCGATGGTCGGGGGCACCGGGCGCAGCCAGTTGGGATCGTCGGGGTCGGGGTGGAGGAGGGCGAACTCCATCAGGCAGGGCGCGGCTTCCACGTCGGCACGGGCTATGCGCCCCGTCCGGAGGGCATTCCCGTACAGACGGCTCCCTTCCTCGCACAGGTCGGTCAGCCCGTGGGGATGTGTCCGTTTAATCTCGTTTATCGCCAAATCTCCACCCCCCAGGGTCATGAACGTGCAGGAACATGATGCATCGTTTGTGTGGCCATGACGTGCCGGAATGGGCCATCGTCGTATCCGGACGGGGGAGAGGTGACCTTCACATGAGGACGAAGCCGACTATGCATAAGACAATGCTTCGCTCGGCGCTTGTCGCCGCCTTCTCCGCCGCCTTGGCCTTCGGCGTACTGACCGGTCATGCGGGGACGAAGGATGCTGTCGCACAGGACAGCAGTTGGCGCGTACAGGCCGCTGCTGGCGCCGGCGCCGGTGACAGCAGCTGGGTGATCGTGGCGTCCGATGTCCCGGGCGACAGCTCGTGGGTCCCGCCGGCGGACAGCAGTTGGGCCGTGGAGTCATGACCACTCCACCCGACGACCGCTCCTTCCGTCGCGAAATGGCCACCGCGTACCGGTCCGGCTGGCACTTCATCGACCTGGTCACCGCCATCCCCCACAGCGGTGATTCGCTGATGGTGACCGTGTTCGGCGAACCGGTCGTCGTCACCCGGGACGAGGACGGGGACGTGCGGGCGTACCGGTGCCTGCGCAGGCCGCGCGGTGCCCCGCAGCCGGTGCGATGTGCCATCCGGTACGGAATGATCTTTGTGAACCTGGACCAGCGGGACCACCGGCTGACCGAGCCGGAGGAGTCCGACCTGAGGACCATCTCGGCCACCCCCCGCAGTGCCTGACGCGATTCCCCCGTCGTAAAAGATCGCTCAGGTACTTCCCCCCGCAGCGGCGTCACCGTGACCTGAACACGGTGACGCCGCTGCCGTTTGCGGGGATATATCGAGGTATGCAGACATTTCCATGCTGGCCGAAAATCGCCGCTCATCAGGCGTTGCCGAGCGTCCGGGAGACCTCGATCTCGATCACCACGCGCGCCGGGTTCCGCCGGGGCGCGCGCTGATAGCGCTCGGCGTAGCGCCGCTCCGCCTCGGCCACCCGCTCCGGCTCGGTCCGCACCCGCGCCCGCCCCTCCAGCGTCGCCCAGCGCCGGCCGTCCACCTGGCACACCGCGACCCGGGCGCCCGCCTCGCCCGCCGCCGCCACGTACCGGGCCTTCGCGCTGGTCCCGCTGGTGATCACCCGGGCCAGCCGGGCCCCGGCGTCGTACGTCACCCCCACCGGGACCACGTGCGGGCTGCCGTCCGGGCGCAGGGTCGTCAGGGTGCACAGATGCCGTTCCCGCCAGAAGGCGAGGTACGACTCGCCGGGGGCACCCGGGTCCGTGGAGTTCCTCGTCATGCGCGCAACCTAGCCCCTCGGCACTCCCCTTCGAAGCTTGAGCGGAATAGACTCAACTTTGTGTACGCTGGTTAAGTCAGCACTGGGAAGCGGTCGAGGAGGAGAACGCAGACGTGGACGCCGAGCTGACCAACAGGAGCCGGGACGCGATCAACGCCGCGAGTCATCGCGCCGTGACCGGGGGGCACCCGGACCTGACCCCCGCCCACCTGCTGCTGGCTCTGCTCCAGGGGCGGGACAACGAGAACATCACCGACCTGCTCGCCGCGGTCGACGCCGACCAGGCGGCCGTGCGCTCCGGCGCCGAGCGGATCCTGGCCGGGCTGCCCAGCGTGACCGGGTCCACCGTGGCGCCGCCGCAGCCCAACCGCGAGCTGCTGGCCGTGATCGCCGACGCCGGGGAGCGCGCCAGGGAGCTGGGCGACGACTACCTGTCCACCGAGCACCTGCTGATCGGCATCGCCGCGCAGGGCGGTGCCGCGGGCGAACTGCTCACCGGGCAGGGCGCCGACGCCAAGAAGCTGCTGGAGGCCTTCAGAAAGGCCAGGGGAGGACGCCGCGTGACCACCGCCGACCCCGAGGGCCAGTACAAGGCCCTGGAGAAGTTCGGCACCGACTTCACCGCCGCCGCCCGCGAGGGCCGGCTGGACCCGGTCATCGGACGGGACCAGGAGATCCGGCGGGTCGTCCAGGTGCTCAGCCGCCGCACGAAGAACAACCCGGTCCTCATCGGCGAGCCCGGCGTCGGCAAGACCGCCGTCGTGGAGGGGCTCGCCCAGCGGATCGTCAAGGGCGACGTGCCCGAGTCGCTGAAGGACAAGCGGCTGGTCGCGCTCGACCTCGGCGCGATGGTGGCCGGCGCCAAGTACCGCGGCGAGTTCGAGGAGCGGCTGAAGGCCGTCCTCGCCGAGATCAAGGACTCCGACGGCCAGATCATCACCTTCATCGACGAGCTGCACACCGTCGTGGGCGCCGGCGCCGGCGGCGACTCGGCCATGGACGCGGGCAACATGCTCAAGCCCATGCTCGCCCGCGGCGAACTGCGCATGGTCGGCGCCACCACCCTGGACGAGTACCGGGAGCGGATCGAGAAGGACCCCGCGCTGGAGCGCCGCTTCCAGCAGGTCCTGGTCGCCGAGCCCTCCGTCGAGGACACCATCGCCATCCTGCGCGGGCTGAAGGGCCGCTACGAGGCCCACCACAAGGTGCAGATCGCCGACAGCGCGCTGGTGGCCGCCGCCACCCTGTCCGACCGGTACATCACCTCCCGCTTCCTGCCGGACAAGGCCATCGACCTGGTGGACGAGTCCGCCTCCCGGCTGCGCATGGAGATCGACTCCTCCCCGGTGGAGATCGACGAGCTCCAGCGCGCCGTCGACCGGCTGCGGATGGAGGAGCTGGCGATCGGCAAGGAGACCGACCCGGCTTCCCGCGAGCGGCTGGAGAAGCTGCGCCGCGACCTCGCCGACAAGGAGGAGGAGCTGCGCGGCCTCACCGCCCGCTGGGAGAAGGAGAAGCAGTCCCTCAACCGGGTCGGCGAGCTGAAGGAGAAGCTGGACGACCTGCGCGGACAGGCCGAACGGGCCCAGCGCGACGGTGACTTCGACACCGCGGCCAAGCTGCTGTACGGGGAGATCCCGCAGCTGGAGAAGGAGCTGGAGGCCGCCTCCGCCGCCGAGGAGGAGGCCGCCCCGGACACCATGGTCAAGGAGGAGGTCGGCGCCGACGACATCGCCGACGTGGTCGCCGCCTGGACCGGCATCCCGGCCGGCCGGCTGATGGAGGGCGAGACGCAGAAGCTGCTGCGCATGGAGGAGGAGATCGGCAAGCGGCTGATCGGCCAGAGCGAGGCCGTGCGCGCCGTGTCGGACGCCGTGCGCCGCTCCCGCGCCGGCATCGCCGACCCCGACCGTCCCACCGGCTCCTTCCTCTTCCTCGGCCCGACCGGCGTCGGCAAGACCGAACTGGCCAAGGCGCTCGCGGACTTCCTCTTCGACGACGAGCGGGCCATGGTCCGCGTCGACATGTCGGAGTACGGCGAGAAGCACAGCGTGGCCCGGCTGGTCGGCGCGCCCCCCGGCTACGTCGGTTACGAGGAGGGCGGCCAGCTCACCGAGGCCGTGCGGCGGCGCCCGTACAGCGTGGTGCTGCTGGACGAGGTGGAGAAGGCCCACCCGGAGGTCTTCGACGTCCTGCTCCAGGTGCTGGACGACGGCCGGCTCACCGACGGCCAGGGCCGCACCGTCGACTTCCGCAACACGATCCTGGTGCTCACCTCCAACCTGGGCAGCCAGTTCCTGATGGACCCGCTGACCGGCGAGGAGCAGAAGCGGGAGCAGGTGCTGGAGGTGGTGCGGGCCTCGTTCAAGCCCGAGTTCCTCAACCGGCTGGACGACCTGGTGGTCTTCTCCGCGCTGACCAAGCCCGAGCTGGAGCGGATCGCCCGGCTGCAGATCGACCGGCTCGCCCGGCGGCTGGCCGAGCGGCGGCTCACCCTGGAGGTGAGCCCGCAGGCGCTGGCCTGGCTCGCGGAGGAGGGCCTGGACCCGGCCTACGGCGCCCGCCCGCTGCGCCGCCTGGTGCAGAGCGCCATCGGCGACCGGCTGGCCAAGGAGATCCTGTCCGGCGAGGTCAAGGACGGCGACACGGTCCGCGTGGACCGCTTCGGCGAGGGGCTGCTGGTGGGCCCGGCCACCGGCAAGACGCTCTGACGCGCTCCCCGGACCTGGGCCGGGCGGTCCGGCCCGGCCCCCGGTTCCAGGGCCGGGCGCTTTGACACGGCCCTTCAGCTCAGGGCTGAGCGGTGGGTCGGGGCTTGCCACGCCCCTCCCCGCATGGGGGAGGATGGCGGCATCCGCATGAAGGGAAAAACACGGTGAGCATCGACCCGTCCTCGATTCCGAACTTCGGGGGCCAGCCCGAACCGCAGCCCCAAGGACCGGCGGGCCCCGTCCTCCCGGATCAGGACCTTGTGAAGCAGCTCCTCGACCAGATGGAGCTGAAGTACGTCGTGGACGAGGAGGGTGACCTCGTCGCGCCGTGGGAGCAGTTCCGCACCTACTTCATGTTCCGCGGGGACGAGCCCGAACAGGCGATCTTCTCGGTGCGGACCTTCTTCGACCGCCCGCACGCGATCGAGGACAAGCCGCGGCTGCTGGAGACCGTGGACGAGTGGAACCGCCGCACCCTGTGGCCCAAGGTGTACACCCACACCCACGAGGACGGCACCGTCCGGCTGATCGGCGAGGCCCAGATGCTGATCGGCACGGGCGTCGACATCAACCACTTCGTCTCCTCCACGGTCAGCTGGGTGCGGGCCGCGATCGAGTTCGACAAGTGGCTGGTGGAGCAGCTCGGCCTGGACCCGGAGGGCGGCGAGGACGGCGCGCCCGAGGGCGACGCCGAGTAAGGCGGCCCCCCGCGTCCGGCCGGGGCCCCGCCCCGGCCGGACGCGGCACCGCGCTCACATGGTCCGCAGCCGCTCCGCCGCCTCCCGCAACACCTCGACGCCTTTGCAGAAGGCGAACCGCACGAACGGCGCCCCCGCCTCCCGGTTGTCGTAGAAGACCGCGTTCGGGATGGCCACCACGCCCGCCCGCTCCGGCAGGGCCCGGCAGAAGGCGAAGCCGTCCTTCTCGCCCAGCGGCCGGATGTCGGTGGTGATGAAGTAGGTACCGGCCGGCCGGTACACCTCGAACCCGGCCGCCGTGAGCCCCTCGGCGAGGATCTCCCGGCGGGCCAGCATGCCCCGGCGGAACTCCTCGTAGTAGGAGTCGGGCAGCGCGAGCGCCTCGGCGACCGCGTACTGGAAGGGCCCGGAGGCGACGTAGGTCAGGAACTGCTTGGCCGAGCGGACCGCGCCGACCAGCTCCGGCGCGGCCGTCACCCAGCCGACCTTCCAGCCCGTGAACGAATAGGTCTTGCCCGCCGAACCGATGCTCACCGTGCGCTCGCGCATCCCCGGGAACGTGGCGAGCGGCAGGTGCTCGGCGTCGTCGAAGACCAGGTGCTCGTACACCTCGTCGGTCACCACCAGCAGGTCCCGCTCCACCGCCAGCTCGGCGACGGCGGCCAGCTCTGCGCGGGTGAGGACGGTGCCGGTCGGGTTGTGCGGGGTGTTGATCAGCAGCAGCCGGGTGCGGTCGGTGACGGCCGCGCGCAGCTCGTCCAGGTCCAGCCGGAAGCGGCCCTCGTGCGGCCGCAGGGTCACCGGCACCCGCCGGCCGCCCGCCATCGCGATGCTCGCCGCGTACGAGTCGTAGTACGGCTCCAGCGCCACCACCTCGTCGCCCGGCTCGACCAGCGCCAGCAGCGCGGCGGCGATCGCCTCCGTCGCGCCCGCCGTGACCAGCACCTCGGTGTCGGGGTCGTAGGACAGGCCGTAGCGGCGCTGCTGGTGCGCGGCGATCGCGGTGCGCAGCTCGGGGACGCCGGGGCCCGGCGGGTACTGGTTGCCGCGGCCGTCGCGCAGCGCCCGCACGGCGGCCTCCCGGATCTCCTCGGGGCCGTCGGTGTCCGGGAAGCCCTGGCCCAGGTTGATCGACCCGGTCGCCACGGCGAGCGCCGACATCTCGGCGAAGATCGTGGTCCCGAACTCGGCGAGCCGGCGGTTCAGATGAGGTCGCGCGCTGGAGGTCATGCCCGTCATCCTGCGCTCAAGCTCTGGAGTTCCTCAACTCCGCTTTGGCCGCCGTGGCGGCCGGGCATCTCCCCGGCACCGCTTGCGAGGCGGTGACACGGCGAGGCGCCCACGGGGGGCCGCTTCGGGGGAACGGAAGGAGGGTGACGCCATGATCGTGGGCATCATCCTGGTGGTGATCCTGGTGGCGTTCATCGCGCTGGGCCAGGGCCACAGGAGCCGGCGGACGAGGCCGGCGCCCGGCAGGGGCCGGGGACGCGGCAGGGCGTACCGCGGGTCGTCGTCCTCGTCGGCCGCGGTCTACGGCGGCTCGGAGTCGGGCAGCTGGTGGGCCGGCGACTCCGGCTCGTCGGGGCACCACGGGGGACACGGGCACGGGGGGCACTCCTGCGGCGGGGGTTCGTCCTGTGGCGGCGGCTCGTCGTGCGGCGGTGGCGGCGGCGGGGGCGGATGCGGGGGAGGCGGCTGACACGGGGCAGCCGGCTTCCTGAGCAAGGGGGGAAGCGCATCCGGGCCACACCGCGCCGGGCGTCCGCCGGACAGAGATCCGGTAGGCGCCCGGCGTGTCTTATTCACGACCGGCGCACGCCGTAGTTGAACACGTGAGCTGTGAGCCCCCCGAGGGATGGAAACCCAACGAAGTTGGGTAAAAACCCTGTGGCGGCAGCCTTGTTCATGGTTCCCTCTAAACGCCGACGCAGCCCCTCGAACGCCCCCTGACTCCCCATACCGGCCGGGCCGGCTGGGCTGAAATTGGCTGATTTCCCCCCATTGCGTGTTAGCGGAGCCGATCCATGCTCACGACCCTGAATACCTCCTATACCGATACGCGCGCTGCCGACCTCGCCTGGGCCCTGGGCCGTGAACCGCTGCCCGCCCTGGCCACCCTCGACCTCGAACTCACCGGCGCCAGACTCCAGTTGCGGCTGCTCGGCGCCTCCCACCAGGTGCTCCTGGAGGAGGAGCGGGGCAACTGCTCGGAGACGGTCGCGTGCATCCCGGGCTCCAGTACCCCGCTGCCGCTGGGCGTCGCCAAACGGGTCGGCGACTGGGAGTACGAGTTCGCCGCCCGCGTCGAGGTGCTCAGCCCCGGCTCGTTCGCGGGCCGCGCCCAGGAACTGCTGGCCCTCGTCTCCGACCATCCGCACGGTCTCGCCGGGGTCTTCCCGGGCAGCCCGCACGCCTTCACCGCGATGCTGGCCCAGCGGTACGAGGGTCAGGTGCACTGGCGCACCTGGCACGCCTACCCGCAGGACGGGCAGCTGGTGGCCACCCGGACCCGGGTCGGCGAGCGGGCGCGGGTGGCCCAGCCGAGCTGAGCGCCGGGCCTACGCGTTTTCCGGCGACATAAACCCGCAATGCGTCAACCGCCCCCAGATCCACACGTGTGGGTGACGAAGCGTGCCCGGGATGTGACGTAACGTCGCAGCGTGATCGAACCGCACGCCCCCGCGCCCCCAGGCGCCCCGCCCTCCTGGACGAGCCCCGCACGGCTGCCCGTCCGGCCCGGCACCGGGCGGTTCCTGGTCCTCGCGTGCGTCTTCGTGTGCGCGGCCTGCGGACTCGTGTACGAACTCGAACTCGTGGCGTTCGCCTCGTACTTGACCGGCGACTCGGTCACCCAGGCGTCCGTGGTGCTGTCCGTGATGGTGTTCGCCATGGGCATCGGCTCCCTCGGCGCCAAACGGCTGCGCCGCCACGCCGCGGCCGGCTTCGTCGCGGTGGAGACGGCCCTCGCGCTGGTCGGCGGATGCAGCGCCATGGCGCTGTACGCCGTGTTCGCCTGGACCGCCGGCTGGGGCGGGGTCTGGGCCGCCGGTCCGCGCTGCCTGCTCGTCGCCTTCTCCCTGGCCATCGGCCTGCTCATCGGCGCCGAGGTGCCGCTGCTGATGGAACTTATCCAGCGCGTCCGGCGGCAGGACGCGGGCGGCGCGGTGGCCGACCTGTTCGCCGCCGACTACGTCGGCGCCCTGGTCGGCGGCCTCGCCTTTCCCTTCCTGCTCCTGCCGTTCCTCGGCCAGCTGACCGGCGCGCTGCTGACCGGCACGGTCAACGTGGTCGCGGGCGGTGCCCTGGTCCTCGGCCTGTTCCGGCGCGACCTCGGCCGCCGCGCCCGCCGGCTGCTGCTGTGCGCCGGCCTCCTCGTCCTCGGCGTCCTCGTCTGTGCCGCCGCCCTCGCCGGTGACTTCGAACGCGCCGCCCGGCACGCCGTGTACGGCGGGGACGTCCGGGTGGCCGTGCGGACCGGCGTGCAGGAGATCGTCCTGGCCGGCGGCACCCATGGTCGGCCCCTCGACCTCTTCCTGGACGGCCGGCTCCGCGTCGGTGGCCGCGACGAGCGCCGCTACCACGAGGCCCTGGTCCACCCGGCCCTGACCGGCCCGCACGCGCGCGTGCTGATCCTCGGCGGCGGCGACGGACTGGCCGCCCGCGAGGTGCTGCGCCGCCGCGACGTACACCGCGTCGACCTCGTCGAACTGGACCCGGGCCTGCTGGAGCTGTCCCGCCGCGACCCCGGCCTCGCCGCCGCCAACGCGCACGCCTTCGCCGACCCGCGCGTCCATGTCACCACCGGCGACGCGCTCGCCTGGCTGCGGGGGGCGCGCGGGCGGGCGTACGACGTCGTGGTCGCCGACCTGCCCGATCCCGGCATCACCGCCGGCGCCAAGCTGTACTCCCAGGAGTTCTACGGCCTGGCCCGCCGGGTGCTGGCCCCGCACGGCCGCCTGGCGGTGCACGCCGGTCCCGTCACCACCCGCCCGCGCGCCTACTGGACCGTCGCCGCGACCCTCCGCGTGGCCGGCTTCGGCGTCTCCCCGTACCGGGTGCCGGGCCACGACGGCGGCTCCCGGGCCGGGCCCGACCGCTCGGCGGGCGCGTCCCGGACCCCACACGACTGGGGCTTCCTGCTGGCGGCGCCGGGCCGCACCCCGCCGCCCCTGCGCCTGGGCACCTGGCGGCCGGGCACACTGACCCAGGCCCGGCTGACGGCGGACGCGCGGGCCGCCGACCGCACCCGGATCGACGGGCTGCGGGCCTCCACGCTGGTGCGTCCGCGGTACTGAGGCCCTGTCCCGGGCCGGTGGGCGCGCGGGTGAACGGGGGGCCGGGCGCGGAGCCGTCCGCACGCCCGGGTGAGTTCCGGCCGCGAGTGGGTAGGCTCCCGGACCATGGAGCACCAGGTCTTCGTCCAGGCTTCCACCGACCGGCTCGGCGCGGCCCTGAGCGACCCCGCTCGCGTCGTCCGCGCCGTCCCCGGGCTGCACCAGGACGCCGGTGCCGAACCGATCACCGGCCGCCTGAAGCTCCGCGTCGGCGGGCACTCCGTGACCTATCGGGGCACGGCCCGGGTGACCCCGCGCGCCGACGGCACCTACGGTGTCGAGGCCGACGCCACCGAGGCCCGCGGCACCGGTTCGGTCAAGCTGTCCCTGACCCTGCGCCTCACGGCCGCCGAGGACGGCTGCACGGTCACGGCGGAGGGCACGGCGACCGCGTCCGGCCGGATCACGGAACTTCCGGCGGAGTCGGTGACGTCGGCGGCGACGAGGCTGCTGAGCCGGTTCCTGGAGTCGCTGGCGGCGGAGGAGGCGCCGGCGGGGGGCGAGCCGTCGGCGGACGACGAGCCGTCGGCGGAAGGCGAGCCGTCGGCGGGCGACGAGTCCGCGGTGGCCGGTGGTGAACCCCACCGCTCCGTCTTCGACACCGAGGTCCCGCCGCCCTCGCTGGACCGCGACGACCACGACGACCGCGACGACCAAGACACGGTCCACCCGGACGGGGACGCGGACGACGGCAACGCGGCGGCCGATGACACCCGTGGCGCCGCGGACGCCGGCCCCGTCCACCCCGACGTGCCCGCCGAGGACTTCGCCGAGATCGGGGAGCCGCCCGCCGAGGCCGCGCACGCCCGGCGGACGATGATCGGGCGCAGCGCCGAGGAGGTCGACCACGCCCCGCCGCGCGGCCGGTACGCCCCCGTGCCCGCCCCCCAGACCGTCGTCGGCAACCCGGCCCTGCGCTGGGCGGCCCCCGCCGCGGCCTTCGCCCTGGCCTCGGCGATCGTGGTCACCCGCGCCCTGCGCAGACGACGCTGACCGGCCGCCGCACAGCCGCCGCGCGCCCCAGTAGTGTCGACCCGTGAGCAACGAAGACATCACGCTGACCGCAGGCGAAGCGGAAGTGCGCGTCAGCCCCGCGAACGGCGGCCGGATCAGCGGGCTCCGGATCGGCTCCCTGGAGCTGCTGCGGCAGGGCCCGCGCTACGGCTGCTTCCCGATGGTGCCCTGGTGCGGCCGGATCCGCGACGGCCGCTTCCTGGACGGCGGCACCGTCCGCCGGATGCCGCTCAACTCCCCGCCGCACGCCATCCACGGCACCGCGCGCGACGGCGCCTGGCGCACCGCGCGCGTCTCGGCGGACGAGGCGGTGATCACGTACGAGCTGACCGACCCCTGGCCGCACCCCGGGCGCGTCACCCAGGTCGTCGCGCTCACCGAGGACGGCCTGACCCTGACCATGTCCGTGGAGGCGTACGACGACTCCTTCCCGGCGCAGCTCGGCTGGCACCCGTGGTTCAACCGGAACCTCGACGGCGCGGACGTACGGCTGGACTTCGCGCCCGCCTGGCAGGAGGAGCGCGGCGCCGACCACCTGCCCACCGGCAACCGCACCGACCCCCGGCCCGGCCCCTGGGACGACTGCTTCGGCATGCCCGGCGGGGTGGACGTCACCCTGACCTGGCCGGACCGGCTGGAGCTGAAGGTGGCGAGCCGCGAGGAGTGGGTGGTGGTCTACGACGAGCAGGCCGAGGCCGTCTGCGTGGAGCCGCAGACCGGCCCGCCCAACGGCCTGAACACCCTTCCGCGCCTGGTCACCCCGCTTCAGCCGCTGGAGGCGAGTACGACCTGGAGCTGGCGTCGGCTCTAAGCTGGTCGGCATGACGGACGACGTGCGCGGCGCGCTGCTGCAGCAGATCAAGGACAAGGCCGTGGTGCACGGCAAGGTGACGCTCTCCTCCGGTCTGGAGGCCGACTACTACGTCGACCTGCGCCGCATCACCCTCGACGGCGAGGCCGCCCCGCTGGTCGGCCAGGTGCTGCTGGACCTGACCGCGGACCTGGAGTTCGACGCGGTCGGCGGGCTCACCATGGGCGCCGACCCGGTGGCCGCCGCCATGCTGCACGCCGCCGCCGCGCGCGGCCGCCGCCTGGACGCGTTCGTGGTCCGCAAGGCGGCCAAGGCGCACGGGCTCCAGCGGCGCGTCGAGGGCCCGGACATCGCGGGCCGCCGGGTCCTGGTGGTCGAGGACACCTCCACCACCGGCGGTTCCCCGCTGACCGCCGTCGAGGCCGTGCGGGAGGCCGGCGCGGAGGTCGTCGCCGTCGCCACGATCGTGGACCGGGCGACGGGAGCCGCAGAGAAGATCGAAGCGGGCGCGGGTGTTCCCTACCGCTTCGCCTTCTCGAAGGACGAACTGGGGCTGGACTGACGATCCGGTCGTTCCGGTCTTGACCGGCGCGTGGACCATCGGGTCATGTCTGGGAAGATGGGGCCGACGATGATGTCGCCCCCCAGGTCTAGGTCAGGGCCGTAACGCAGAACCCCTACCCGCAACACAAGGAGCGGACAGATGCCCATCGCAACCCCCGAGGTCTACAACGAGATGCTCGACCGGGCGAAGGCAGGCAAGTTCGCCTACCCGGCCATCAACGTGACCTCCACGCAGACCCTGAACGCGGCGCTGCGCGGCTTCGCGGAGGCCGAGAGCGACGGCATCGTCCAGATCTCGACCGGCGGTGCGGAGTTCCTCGGCGGCCAGTACAGCAAGGACATGGTGACCGGCGCGGTCGCGCTCGCCGAGTTCGCGCACGTCATCGCCGAGAAGTACCCGGTCAACATCGCCCTGCACACCGACCACTGCCCGAAGGACAAGCTCGACGGGTACGTGCGTCCGCTGATCGCGCTGTCCAAGAAGCGCGTCGACGCCGGTCTCACCCCGCTGTTCCAGTCGCACATGTGGGACGGCTCCGCGGAGACCCTCGCCGACAACCTGGAGATCGCGCAGGAGCTGCTGGAGCAGGCCCGCGCCGCCAAGATCATCCTGGAGGTGGAGATCACCCCGACCGGCGGTGAGGAGGACGGCGTCACCCACGAGATCAACGACGAGCTGTACACCACCGTCGACGACGCCATCCGCACCGCCGAGGCCCTGGGCCTGGGCGAGAAGGGCCGCTACCTGCTGGCCGCGTCCTTCGGCAACGTGCACGGCGTGTACAAGCCGGGCAACGTCGTGCTCCGTCCCGAGCTGCTGAAGGAGCTGAACGAGGGCGTCGCCGCCCGGTTCGGCAAGGAGTCCCCGTTCGACTTCGTCTTCCACGGCGGCTCCGGCTCCACCGAGCAGGAGATCCTGACCGCGCTGGAGAACGGCGTGGTGAAGATGAACATCGACACGGACACCCAGTACGCCTTCACCCGCCCGGTCGCCGCCCACATGTTCCAGAACTACGACGGCGTCCTGAAGGTCGACGGCGAGGTCGGCAACAAGAAGGCCTACGACCCGCGTACCTGGGGCAAGCTGGCCGAGGCGAGCATGGCCGCGCGCGTCGTGCAGGCCACGCAGCACCTGCGCTCGGCGGGCAACAAGATCAAGTAAGCGATACCCCACGGCGGGCCCGGCGGCAGTCCCTGCCGCCGGGCCCGCCGTACACCTGGGGCACGCCCGAACGGCGGGAGGCCACGGTCCTCGCCTCCGTCGACACCGCCCGGGCGGGCCCGGCCGGCGGCGTCGACAACGCGGCGGCGCGCGTGGCGGGGCTGATAGGTACGGCCGCTTCCCGGGTACGGCTCCTGTGGGGATGTTCCGGGTGCGGGCCGCTCGCGCGCCCCTTTGGGACGCCTCCCGTGGCCCGTGCGACACACTGAACCCATGACGATTCACCAGAACCTCCTCGGCGGACCGCCCCCGACCCACCTCCCCGACGACCCGGAGCCCCGCGAGGCGCTCGCGGCCGGTACCGCGCCGGCGGAGGTCGCCGCCCAGCACCCCACCTCGTCCCTCGCCTGGGCCCAGCTGGCCGACGACGCGTTCGAGCGGGGCTCGGTCGTGGAGTCGTACGCCTACGCCCGTACCGGCTACCACCGCGGCCTGGACGCCCTGCGCCGCAACGGCTGGAAGGGGCACGGACCGGTCCCGTGGGAGCACGAGCCGAACCGCGGCTTCCTGCGCGCGCTGCACGCCCTCGCCCGCGCCGCCCAGGCGATCGGGGAGCAGGAGGAGTACGAGCGCTGCTCCCAGTTCCTGGCGGACTCCTCGCCGACGGCGGCCCAGACCCTGGGCTGACCGGCCCGGCGCGCGTCACCGGTGTGGCCCGTCTGGCGGCAGGCGGGCCTTGCCGTCCCCCGGGGCATTGCGGAGGATGGCTGGGTGGGGACCGGGGCCCCCGTGCCGGCATCGGCAGGGGCGGACCGCTACCCGGAGTTACACAGGAGACAGCGATGTCCCAACAGGCTCACCACCCTCATCAGGCCGCTGAGCCCGAGACCCCGAACCTGGATTTCGCGGGGACGACGCCGTACGAGGACTACGTCAAGGCCGACGTCCTCACCCACCTCCAGCACACCCTCTCCGACGACCCCGGGGAAATGGTCTTCCTGGTGACCACCCAGGTCATGGAGCTGTGGTTCACCGTGATCGTGCACGAGTGGGAGACGGCCGCCCATGCGCTGCGTTCGGACGACGTACCCACGGCGCTCGCCGCGCTGAAACGTTCCGTGCGGGAGCTGGAGGCGCTGAACGCCTCCTGGAAGCCGCTCGGCCAGCTGACCCCGGCGCAGTTCAACGCCTACCGCGGCGCCCTCGGCGAGGGCTCCGGCTTCCAGTCGGCGATGTACCGGCGCCTGGAGTTCCTGCTCGGCGAGAAGTCCGCCTCCATGCTCGTACCGCACCAGGGCGTCCCGCGCGTCCACGCGGAGCTGGAGAAGGCCCTGCACGAGCCCAGCCTGTACGACGAGGCGCTGCGGCTCCTTGCCCGCCGCGGGCACCCGATCCCGGACTCCGTGCTGCGCCGGGACCTCTCCGCCCGGTACGAGCCGTCAGAGGCCGTGGAGGCCGCCTGGACCGCCGTCTACGCGGGCGACGAGAGCGACGAACTCGCCCGGCTGGGCGAGGCGTTGACGGACGTGGCCGAACTGGTGTGGCGCTGGCGCAACGACCACCTGGTGGCCACCCGGCGCGCGATGGGCGCCAAGCCCGGCACGGGCGGCTCCGCCGGCGTGGCCTGGCTGGAGAAGCGCGCCCGCAAGAACGTGTTCCCCGAGCTGTGGACGGCGAGGTCCCATGTCTGAGTTGGCCCTGCACGCGGAGAAGCTGGACGCGGAGGACGGACTCGCGTCCCTGCGGGACCGGTTCGTCCTCGACGACGTCGTGTACCTGGACGGGAACTCCCTGGGCGCCCTGCCCGCGCACGTCCCCGGCCGGCTGGCGGACGTCGTCCGCCGCGAGTGGGGCGAACTGCGCATCCGCTCCTGGGAGGAGAGCGGCTGGTGGACGGCGCCCGAGCGGGTCGGCGACCGGATCGCCCCGCTGGTGGGCGCGGCCCCCGGCCAGATCGTCGTGGGCGACTCGACCAGCGTGAACGTCTTCAAGGCGCTGGTCGCGGCGGTCCGCATGGCGGGCGACGACCGGGACGAACTCCTGGTCGACGCCACGACGTTCCCCACGGACGGCTACATCGCCGCCTCGGCGGCCCGGCTGACCGGCCGCACCCTGCGCCCGGTCACCCCGGACGAGGTGCCGGGCGCGCTGTCCGGCCGTACGGCCGCGGTGCTGCTCAACCACGTCGACTACCGCACCGGCCGGCTGCACGACCTCCCGGCGCTCACCGCCGCGGTCCACGCCCGCGGCGCCCTCGCGGTGTGGGACCTGTGCCACAGCGCGGGCGCGCTGCCGGTGGGCCTGGACGAGCACGGGGTGGACCTCGCGGTCGGCTGCACCTACAAGTACCTGAACGGGGGCCCGGGCGCACCGGCGTACCTGTACGTCCGCAAGGAGGTGCAGGACCGCTTCGACTCCCCGCTGCCCGGCTGGAACTCCCACGCCGAGCCGTTCGGGATGAGCCCCGAGTACGCCCCGGCGGCGGGTGCCGTACGGGGGCGGGTCGGCACACCGGACATCCTCTCCCTGCTGGCGCTGGAGTCCGCGCTCGACGTGTGGGACGGGGTGTCCGTCACCGCCGTCCGCGCCAAGTCCCTTGCGCTGACGGACTTCTTCCTGCGGTGCGTGGCCGCGTACACCGAGCCCGGCCGGGTGGAGTGCGTGACCCCCGAGCGGCACGCGGAGCGGGGCAGCCAGATCGCCCTGCGCTGCCCCGACGCCGGTGAGGTGATGAAGCGCCTGATCGCCCGGGGCGTCGTGGGCGACTTCCGGCACCCGGACATCCTCCGCTTCGGCTTCACCCCGCTGTACGTGGGGTTCCGCGACGCGGAGCGGGCGGCGCGGGTGCTGGGGGAGGAGCTGGCCTAGGGACGGAGGACCGGGCGCGGGCGCGGGCGTAGGCGTGCGGTGTGGGGGCGGGGGGGTCGGGGGCTCGGGTCCGGGCCGGATCCCCTGGCTTCCCCCCGCCCCCTCGACGGGCGGGAAATGCCCGTGTCCCCGCACGTCACCGGCCTGGTACCGTCCCGGCCAACGGCCGTTCCCCACCTGGTCCGCCACCCCCGTTTCCGTAGCTGAGAGGTTGGAGCATGCCGGACGACGCCGCAGCCGCCCGCGCCGCCGCCGAAGAGGAGTCGGCCTTCTCGCACCCGCCGGTCGACCCCGACGCCACCGCCGCGTACGGCGACCATCCCGACCAGGTGATCGACTTCTACGTCCCCCGCCCCGGCCGGGGCGGGGCCGCCCCCACGTCCTCCGCCCCGCTGGTCGTCGTCCTGCACGGCGGCGCCTGGCGGGCGCGCTACGACCGCCGCCATGTCACCCCGTTCGCCGCCTACTTGGCCCGCAGGGGGTTCGTGGTGGCCAACGTCGAGTACCGGAGGGGCGGAGAGGACGCGGACGGTGCCGGAGGTGCTGCCGATGAGGGCGGCGTGCCGCCCGCCGGCCGCTGGCCCGACACGTTCGACGATGTCGCGGCGGCCCTGGACGCCCTGCCCGCGCTGGCCGGCGAGGTGGCTCCGCAGGCGGACCCCGGACGTACGGTGCTGACCGGGCACTCGGCGGGCGGCCACCTGGCGCTGTGGGCGGCGGCCCGGCATGTGCTCCCGGCGGACGCGCCATGGCGCACCGGCCGCCCGGCGCCGCTGCGCGGTGTCGTCGCGCTCGCGCCGATCGCGGACTTCGAGGTGGCGGAGAAGCTGGAGGTGTGCGACCACGCGACCCGCCAACTCCTGGGTGGTCAGGAGGGGTTCGTCGAGCGGTGCCGGTACGCGGATCCGGCGCGGCTGCTGCCGACGGGCATCGCCACGACGCTGGTGCAGGGCCGGGCCGATGTCACGGTGCCGCATCAGGTGGCCGAGTCGTACGCGGACGCGGCGGCGAAGGCGGGGGAGGTGGTCGGGCTGACGCTGCTGGAGGACGTGGGCCACTTCCCGCTGATCGACCCGGCGGCCGACGCCTGCGCGGTGGTGGCGGAGGAGATCGCCCAACTGGCCTGGTGATACCCGTAGTACCTGAGAGCTACGCGCCAGCACAGCTCCCTGGCGGGACGCCGGCGACACCCCCCGATCCGTAATTTCCTTTCCAGTCGAGCCCGACGGCCGGGCGACCGGAAAGGAAGCCACCATGGGGGGCCACCCGCGACCCACGACGTTGCTGCGGCTTTCGGCGGTGGTGGGGGCGTACGGGGGCATCCCGCGTCCGGCGTCGATCGCCGCGCAGGTGGCGACCCCTCCCACCACGCACCCGCAGCCGTCGACGGCGAGTGTCCGCCACGGGGGTCACCCCCACTTCCTCCGCCGCGCCCTCCTCCGTCTCCTGCTCCCCGCCCTCCTGGTCGCCGCCATAGTCCTCCCCCTCGCGGGCGCGGCCCGTCCCGCCGTCCCCGCTCCGCCTCCCGCGACCCTCACCACGCCCCTGACCCCCGCCGCCCTCCCCACCGCCTACGAGGCGAACCGGGAGAACGCAGCCGAGGCCGCCCGCATGGCCGCCGCGCACGGCGACACCCACCGCGCCGCGGCCGACCGCGCCCTCGCCGCGCCCTCCCGCCACCTCCTCGCCTTCGACGGCCGGGGCAGCGGGCAAGTCACCGAGGTATTGGGCGACTTGGCCCACGCCCGTCACATCGCCGTACTGGTCCCCGGCTCGGACACCACCCTCGACACCTACCCCCGCTTCCACCGCGCCGCCGCGTCCCTGTACGCGGCCCTCATCCACCGCCCCACCGAAAGCCGGACGCCCGGAGACACCGTCGCCGTCATAGCCTGGCTCGGTTACGACACCCCGGCCACGGTCAGCACCACCGTCACCACGACCACCCGCGCCGACGAGGCCGCCCCGCGCCTGGGCGCCTTCGTCCGCGACCTGCGCGCCGCCGCACCCGCCGGCGCCCACCTCACCCTCCTGTGCCACTCCTACGGCTCCGTGGTCTGCGGCCGGGCCGCCCCCGGCCTCGCCGCGGACGACATCGCCCTGATCGGCAGCCCCGGCACCGGCGCCGGCTCGGCCACCGCCCTGCACACCCGCGCCCGCGTCTGGGCGGCCCGCGGCACCGCCGACTGGGTGGCGCACGTCCCGCACGTCCGGACCGGCCTGTTCGGCACCGGCGTCACCGTCGGCTTCGGCACCGACCCCGTCTCCGCCGCCTTCGGCGCCCGGGTCTTCGACGCGGCCGGCGCCGGCCACAGCGGCTACTTCGCCCCGGGCTCGGCCTCTCTCGCCAACCTGGCCCGGATCACCCTCGGCGAGACCTCGGAGGTGACCCGTGCCTGAACAGACCCCCCGGGCCCACGCCCCGCGCCGCCCCCTGGACGCCCTCCGCAGGGGCGCCCGCGTCCCGGACGCCTTCGGCGCCGCCTTCCGCCTCGCCGCCCTCCGCCAGGGCGCCCGGCGCCTGGACGCCGCCACCCCCGCCTCCCGGGACCGCGCGGTCGACGCGCTGCGGGCCCTCGCGATCCTCGGTGTCGTCCTCGGCCACTGGCTGGTCACCGCCCTGGTCGCACAGGACGGCGCCCTGCACACCGAGAGCCCGCTGCGCCACCAGCCCTGGCTGGCCCCGCTCTCCTGGCCGCTCCAGACGCTGGCCGTGTTCTTCCTGGTCGGCGGCCATGTGGCGACCCGCGGTCTGGCCACCGCCCGGGCCCGCGGCGACTCCTACGGCCAGTGGCTGCGCGCCCGCACGGCCCGGCTGCTCCGCCCGGTCACCGCCCTGTTCGCCCTGTGGACGGTGACCGCCGCCGCCCTGCTGCTCAGCGGCGCTCCGCCGGCCACCGTCCACAGCCTGGTGAAACTCGCGCTGTCCCCGCTGTGGTTCCTGCTGGTGTTCGCCGCGCTGACGGCCGCCACCCCGCTCGTCGCCCGGCTCAACCCCCTGTGGCCGCTCGCCGTCGTCCTGCACGTGGACCTGCTCCGCTTCGGCCTGCACCTCGGCCCGTCCTGGCTCGGCTGGACCAACCTGGCCGCCGGCTGGCTGGTGCCCTACACCCTCGGCGCGGCCTGGGCCCGGGGCGAGCTGCGCAGCCGCCGTTCGGCCCGGGCCCTGCTGCTCGGCGGTACGGCGGCCACGGCGCTCCTCATCGGCTGCGCGGGCTACCCGGCGTCCATGGTCGGCGTCCCCGGCGGCGCGGTCTCCAACCTGAACCCGCCTACCTTGGCGGTCGTCACGTTCGGCCTGGCCCAGTGCGGGCTTGCGCTGCTGCTGCGCGACCGGCTGCGCCGGGCGGCGGCCCGCCCCCTGGTCTGGGCGGCGGTGGCCCTGGTCAACCTGTCGGCGATGACGGTCTTCCTGTGGCACCAGACGGCGATGATGGCCACCACCGCCACCGGGCTCGCGGCCGGCCGCCTGCCCGGTCTGCACACGGCGCCCGATTCCCCGCTCTGGGTGGCGTACCGGCTGGCCTGGCTGCCCGTGTTCGCCGTGGCGCTGGCCCTGTGCCTGGCGGCCTTCCGTCACCGCGAGCGGGGCCCGCGCCGCCCGCGCCGCCGTCCGTCCCGGGTCGTCCACCGCCATCTGCCGCCGAGGAAGTCCCCGCACCATGCCTAAGGTTGACCCCGTGCAGCACGAGGACCCGACCACCACCCCCGCCGAGGGCCCTCGTACCCCGCCCCGCGCCACCGCCCGCCTGCGGGCCTGGCTGGGCGAGGCCCCCACCCGCACCTCGCCCCCGTACTCCCGGTACCGCTGGGCCCGCCTGCTCACCTACCTCGTCCTCGGCTGGATCGGGCTGACCATCGCCGTGGGCGGCGGCGCCGAGGTCTCCGAGTCCTACCGCATCGCCTTCCCCGTCGCCCTCGCCACCACCGCCCTCCAGGCCGTCGCCCTCCTCCTGGCCGGCTGGCGTCCCGTCCTCGCCTGGGCGCTGTCGCTGGCCGCCGCCACCGGCACCGCCCTGCTCGCCCGCCCCCACCTGGCCGCCCTCCCGCCCGACGGCCCCCACCCCAACTGGCCCTGGACCACGCCCACGCTGATCGCGCACATGGCGGTCTTCCTGCTGTTCGCGCTGCGCGTCCGGCCGGCCGGCGTGGTGGCCGCGGCCGGCGTGACCACCGCGGTGACCTGGGTCCTCCAGGCACTGATGGGCCCGGGCCGCTACTCCGGCACCGGCACGCTGACGGTGGCCCTGTGCGCCGTCATGGCCGTCACCGGCGCCGCCCTGCGCGGCCGCCAGCAGGCCCGTAGCGAACTGGTCCAGCAGACGACGATCAGCGTGGAGGAGCGGGCCCGCCGCACCCTGCTTGAGGAGCGCAGCCGGATCGCCCGGGAGCTGCACGACGTGGTCGCCCACCACATGTCGGTGATCTCCATCCAGGCACAGGTCGCCCCGCACCTGGTGGAGAACCCCTCCCCGGAGCTGCTGGAGAACCTCTCCGGCATCCGCGCCAACGCGCTGGAGGCGCTGACCGAGCTGCGCCGGGTCCTCGGGGTGCTGCGGTCCGAGCACGCCGAGAACCCCGACGACCCCTACGGCCTGGGCGCCCCCGGCACCGGAGCGGCCCCGGACGCCCCCCAGCCCACGCTGGACCGGCTCGGCGCGCTGATCGAGAACACCCGCGCGGCGGGACTGGACGTGAGCGCCGAGGTCGTGGGCGGGATACGGCCCTACGCGCCGGGCGTGGAGCTGTCGGCGTACCGGATCGTGCAGGAGGCGCTGAGCAACGCCCTGCGGCACGCGCCCGGGTCCCGGGTGCGGGTGGAGGTCGGGCACCTCCCGGACGGACTGCGGCTGAAGGTGGACAACTCCGCGCCCCGGCACCCCGCCCCGCCGTCCCCGGGCGCCGGTCACGGGCTGCTCGGCATGCGGGAGCGCGTGGCCATGCTCGGCGGCCGTCTCGTGGCGGGCGGCACCGAGGACGGCGGCTTCAGCGTCAGGGCCTTCCTCCCCGGGGACGTCCCGGACCCGCCCGACCAGCGCCCGACAGGAGAACAGACCCCATGACGAGCGGTACCGGCAGCATCCGTGTCCTGATCGCCGACGACCAGCAGATGGTCCGGCAGGGCTTCACCGTGCTGCTCAACGCCCAGAGCGACATCGAGGTGATCGGGCAGGCGGTGGACGGCCGGGACGCGATCGCCCGGACCGCCGAACTGGCCCCGGACGTGGTGCTGATGGACATCCGCATGCCGGAGCTGGGCGGCATCGAGGCGACCCGCCGCATCACCGAGGACCACCCCGCCGTGCGGGTGCTGGTGCTGACGACGTTCGACCTGGACGAGTACGTGTACGACGCGCTGCGGGCGGGCGCCTCCGGCTTCCTGCTCAAGGACGCCTCCGCGGACCAGCTGGCCGAGGCGGTCCGGGTCGTGGCCGCGGGCGACGCCCTGCTGGCCCCCGGCATCACCCGGCGGCTCATCGCGGAGTTCTCCCGCCTGGACGGCGGCGGTCGGACCCCGCTCAGACGGCGCGTCGGCGAGCTGACCGAGCGGGAGACGGAGGTGCTGGCGCTGATCGCGCAGGGCCTGTCGAACGCGGAGATCGCCGAGCGGCTGGTCGTGGCCGAGCAGACCGTGAAGACGCATGTGGGCCGCATCCTGGTGAAGCTCGGCCTGCGCGACCGCACCCAGGCCGCGGTCTACGCCTACGAGTCCGGCCTGGTCCGCCCCGGCACCCGCTGACAGCGGGCCCGGCCCGCGCGAAGGCCGGTCACGTGGGGCGGGCCCGGGCGGAGGCTGGCCAGGTGGGCGGGCTCGGGCGGAGGCCGGTCACGTGGGGCGGGCCCGCGCGGAGGCCGGTCACGTGGGGCGGGTGCGCGGGCGGAGGCTGGTCAGGTGGGGCGGGCCGGGCTAGCGTCCGTCCATGGCAGCTGCTGCGGACCATGTCTTCGACCCCTGGGACCCGGCGTTCGTCGCCGACCCCTACCCGGCCTACGCCGAGCTGCGCGCCCGCGGCCGGGTGATCCGGTACGAACCGAGCGACCAGTGGCTGGTGCCGCACCACGCGGACGTCTCGGCGCTGCTGCGGGACCGCCGGCTCGGCCGCACCTATCTGCACCGGTTCACGCACGAGGAGTTCGGCCGTACCCCGCCCCCGCCCGAGCACGAGCCCTTCCACACCCTCAACGACCACGGGATGCTGGACCTGGAGCCGCCGGACCACACCCGGATCCGGCGCCTGGTGGCGAAGGCGTTCACCCCGCGCACGGTGGAGCGGCTGGCACCGTATGTGCGGGGGCTGGCCGACGAGCTGGTGGCCGCCCTGGTCGGCAACGGCGGCGGCGACCTGCTGACGGACGTGGCCGAACCGCTGCCGGTCGCGGTGATCGCCGAGCTGCTCGGCATCCCCGCGGCGGACCGGCCCCTGCTGCGGCCGTGGTCGGCGGACATCTGCGGGATGTACGAGCTGAACCCGTCCGAGGAGACGGCGGCCCGGGCGGTGCGGGCGTCGGCGGAGTTCTCCGGCTACCTCCGGGAGCTGATCGCGGCCCGCCGCGCCGAGCCCGGCGAGGACCTGGTCTCCGCCCTGATCGCGGCCCACGACGAGGGCGACCGCCTCACCGAGCAGGAACTGGTCTCCACGGCGGTGCTGCTCCTCAACGCGGGACACGAGGCGACCGTCAACGCCACGGTGAACGGCTGGTACGCCCTGTTCCGCCACCCCGGGCAGCTCGCGGCCCTGCGCGCCGACCACTCCCTGGTGCCGTCCGCGACCGAGGAGCTGCTGCGCTACGACACCCCGCTCCAGCTTTTCGAACGCTGGGTCCTGGACGACATCGAGATCGGCGGCACCACGATCCCGAGGGGCGCCGAGGTCGCCCTGCTCTTCGGCTCCGCCAACCACGACCCGGCCGTCTTCGCCGACCCCGGCCGCCTGGACCTCGCCCGCGCGGAGAACCCGCACATCTCCTTCGGCGCCGGCATCCACTACTGCGTCGGCGCACCCCTGGCCCGTATCGAGCTGGCCGCCTCCCTGACCGCCCTGCTGGAGCGGGCGCCCACGCTCGCCCTCGCGGCGGAGCCTGAACGCCGGCCGAACTTCGTGATGAGGGGACTGCGGGGGCTGCGCGTGGAGCTGCGCTGAGCCGGGCGCGCCCATCCCTGAGGCTTCAGTGGTCGGCGGGCAGGACCAGGCTCCAGGCGCCCGCCACCACCCGCCAGGTCCGCCGGCGCACCGGCCCGGACACCGCCGCGTCCGCCCGGTAGCGGAACTCCGCCCCGGTGACCGTCACCGTGTGCCCGGAGGCCAGCAGCGGGGTCGCCTCCGCGCCCACCGACAGCGGCCGGACCTCCACCGAGGCCACCCCGGCCGCGCCCGGCGTCACCGACACCGCCTCCACCGGCTCGTCCGTGTCGACCACCGGCCGCCCGTCGACCTCCACCCGCAGCCGGGCCGCGTGCGGGGCGGGCACGGCGGACAGCCGGGCCGGGCGGGCGGCGAGCGTGCGGACCAGCGAGCGGTACCAGGGCCGGCCCGCGGAGAGCGGCAGCGGGGAGGCGGCGCCCGACCGCACCGGCACCGGCGGGATGCGCAGCGCGCCCAGCACCACCCCGTCCCCGTCGTCGACCAGCAGGTCCAGCCGCCGCTCCACGCCGTCCAGGACCGCCCGCGCCGCCGCCACCGCGCCGCCGGGCACCCCGAGCGACTCGGCGAGCGCCGTGTCCCCGACCGGCACCACGGACAGCGCGCATCCGGCCAGCTCCCCGCGCCGGTGCAGCAGGGTGACGGCCCGCGTCAGCGCCCGGCCGTCCCCCACCACGACCGGCCGCCGCGACCCCCTGCGGGCCAGGGCGCGGGCGAATTCCTCCGGCCCGTCCGGCAGGCACAGCTTGGCCGGCGCACCCGCGCTGAGCACGTCTTTCGCGATCCGTACGGACTCCCCGTCCGCCTGCCGTGCCGCCGGATCGATGATCACCAGCAGCTGATCGGACGTCGCGGAAGTCGCCACCTCGGTCCTGCCTCGCTTCCTCGGGTAGCATCTTTGTGCAAGAGCCCCTTGCGCTATTGCGCCAGGGGCTTCGTCTATTCCGGGGCATCCGGTCCGACGGTTGTGCGACCGACGACGGTCGCGGTGGTACGCGGCGGTGAACGTTACGCCCATGCCCCCGACCTTGGACATGCCCCGCCCGGAAGGGGTGTACGCGCGTGCCCGCACTTGTGCTGCTCGGTGCTCAGTGGGGTGACGAAGGCAAGGGAAAGGCGACGGATCTCCTCGGTGGTTCCGTCGATTACGTGGTGCGTTACCAGGGTGGCAACAACGCCGGCCACACGGTCGTCGTGGGCGACCAGAAGTACGCACTGCACCTCCTCCCTTCCGGAATCCTGTCGCCCGGCTGTACGCCGGTCATCGGCAACGGTGTCGTCGTCGACCCGTCGGTCCTGCTCTCCGAGCTGAGCGGTCTGAACGAGCGTGGCGTCGACACGTCCAAGCTCCTGATCAGCGGTAACGCGCACATCATCACGCCGTACAACGTGACCGTCGACAAGGTGACGGAACGCTTCCTCGGCAAGCGCAAGATCGGTACGACCGGCCGCGGCATCGGCCCGACCTACGCCGACAAGATCAACCGCGTGGGCATCCGGGTCCAGGACCTGTACGACGAGTCGATCCTCCAGCAGAAGGTGGAGGCGGCCCTCGACGTCAAGAACCAGATCCTGACGAAGCTGTACAACCGGCGCGCGATCGCCGCCGACCAGGTGGTCGAGGAGCTGCTGGGCTACGCCGAGCAGATCCGGCCGTACGTCGCCGACACGGTGCTGATCCTGAACCAGGCCCTGGAGGACGACAAGGTCGTGCTCTTCGAGGGCGGCCAGGGCACGCTGCTGGACATCGACCACGGCACGTACCCCTTCGTCACCTCCTCGAACCCGACCGCGGGCGGCGCCTGCACGGGCGCGGGCGTGGGCCCGACGAAGATCAGCCGGGTGATCGGCATCCTGAAGGCCTACACGACCCGCGTCGGCGCGGGCCCGTTCCCGACGGAGCTGTTCGACGAGGACGGCGAGGCGCTGCGCCGCATCGGCGGCGAGCGGGGCGTCACCACCGGCCGGGACCGCCGCTGCGGCTGGTTCGACGCGGTCATCGCCCGGTACGCCACCCGCGTCAACGGCCTGACCGACTTCTTCCTCACCAAGCTGGACGTCCTCACCGGCTGGGAGCAGATCCCGGTCTGCGTCGCCTACGAGATCGACGGCAAGCGGGTCGAGGAGCTGCCCTACTCGCAGACCGACTTCCACCACGCGAAGCCCGTCTACGAGATGCTGCCGGGCTGGTCCGAGGACATCAGCAAGGCGAAGTCCTTCTCCGACCTGCCGAAGAACGCCCAGGCGTACGTCAAGGCACTGGAGGAGATGTCCGGCGCCCCGATCTCCGCGATCGGCGTGGGCCCGGGCCGCGACGAGACGATCGAGATCAACTCGTTCCTGTAGGACGAGCACCCTCATGGGACGCCCTGCCGGTCCGGCCGGCAGGGCGTCTTCCTTTTTCCGCGCTTTTTCCCGCGCTTCGACCGCGCTTTTCCGTGTGGCTCAGCTGAACACGATCATCGAGCCCTGCGCCAGGGATCGGGTGGCCGCCGCGTGGAGGCCCAGCCAGACGTGGCGTTCGCGGGCGAAGGGGCTGGGGTCGTAGGGGGCCGGGACCGCCGGTTCCTCCAGCTCCGTGGGGGCCGGGGGCGGGGCGGGCGCGGCCGGGGGGTTGGCCGGGTCGATGCCGATCACGGGGGCCACGTACTGGAGTTCCCGCAGCAGGGTCTGGGAAGAGCCCAATGGGCCGCCGCCCGCGAGGAGTTCGTCGTTGGACAGCGGGTGCGGGAAGTCCACGGGGACGTAGGCGCCCGCGTGGTCGTAGTGCCAGACCAGATGTGACCGCTGGGCCGTCGGCTCGAACATCTCCAGCAACTGCTCGTAGTCGCCGCCCAGTTCGTCCACCGGCGTCACCGGCAGGCCGCAGACCTGGAGCAGGTAGGCGCGGCGCAGGAAGTGCAGGGCGTCGTAGTCGAAGCCGGCGACCGGGGCGACGTCGCCGGACAGGCCGGGCATGTACTGGTACACCGGCACCGGCGGCAGGCCGGCCTCGGCCAGTGCCTTGTCGTACTGCGCGAGTTCCTCGGCGAAGGGGTTGTCCGGGGTGTGGCACAACACGTCCACGAGCGGTACCAGCCACAGGTCACAGGCCAAAGAGGGCTCCTCGCATCGGCGGGCGCGCCGTCACGCGCGGCGGCGGGTGGTCAGGGAAGGGTAGTCGCTGTGGCCCGGGGGCGCTTCCCCGCGGGGCCGCTATCGGTCGTCTACCCGCCCGCCAGGTGTTCCAGCAGCGTCAGCGAGTGCGCGCTCGCGTCGGCGACGATCGCGCGGGCCGTCTCCGCCTCGCGCCGGGCCAGCGCGTCGACCAGTTCGGTGTGCCGGTCCCAGAGCCGGCCGCGCAGCTCCGGCAGGCGCAGCAGGTACTGCACCGCGCACACCCAGGACTGCACGCGCAGCCGGTGCAGGAAGTCGCCGAGGTAGGGGTTGCCGAACAGGGCGCTCAACTCGCGCCAGAAGCGCAGGTCGTAGCCGATGAGGACGGTCAGGTCGCCCGCCGCCGCCGCCCGCTGGGCCTCCTCGCCGCGGCGCCGCACGGTGCTCAGCGCCGCGCCCGTGCGGGGGTCCTCCGGCGGGGTGCGGAAGGCGGGGTGGTCGGCGGTGAGGGCCCGGAACATGCCGTCGGTGACCAGGCCGCGGGCCTCGATCATGTGCCGGTAGTCGCCGACCGAGTACTCCGGCACCCGGAAGCCGCGGTGCTGGTCGGCCTCCAGGATGCCCTGCGCGGACAGGTCGACCAGCGCCTCGCGGACCGGTGTGGCGGAGACGCCGTACTGGTCGGCTATCTCCTTGACGGTGAACGCCCGGCCCGGGCGCAGCCGTCCCCCCAGCACCTCGTCACGGAGCGCGTCCGCGATCTGCTGGCGCAGGGTGCTGCGCGTCACGGGGCCGTTGCCGGGCATGTTCCGTGCCTCTCCTCACACGTCCGGATGCGGTGCTCGCGGGGACCCGCGACAGTCGCGGGTCCCTCTTCCTTACGAGCACGTCACCTTACGCGTTCGAACAGGTGTCGCGGCAGCTACGGTCACACCGTGTGTTCGTCGGCGGCGGTCAGCGCGGCGTCGAGCGCGGCCAGCCCCTCCTTCAGCTCGGCCTCGGTCGCGGTGCACGGCGGGGCGACGTGGGTGCGGTTCATGTTCACGAACGGCCACAGGCCGTGCCGCTTGGCGGCGGCGGTGAAGGCGGCCATGGGGGCGTTCGCCTCGCCGGTCGCGTTGTACGGCACCAGCGGCTCGCGGGTCTCCTGGCTGCGCACCAGCTCCAGCGCCCAGAACATGCCGACGCCGCGCACCTCGCCGACGCTCGGGTGGCGGGCGGCCAGCTCGGCGAGCCCGGGGCCGACGACGCTCTCGCCGAGTCGCCTGGCGTTGTCCACGATGCCCTCCTCCGCCATCACGTTGATCGTGGCGACGGCGGCGGCGCAGGCCAGCGGGTGGCCGGAGTAGGTGAGGCCGCCGGGGTAGGGGCGCTTGCCGAAGGTCTCGGCGATCTCCTGTGAAATGGCGACACCGCCGAGGGGCACGTAACCCGAGTTCACACCCTTGGCGAAGGTCATCAGGTCGGGGACGACACCGAACAGGTCGGCCGCGAACCACTCGCCGGTCCGGCCGAAGCCGGCCATGACCTCGTCCAGGATGAAGACGATGCCGTACTTGTCGCACAGCTCGCGCACGCCGGCCAGATAGCCGGGCGGCGGCACCATGATCCCGGCGGTGCCCGGGATGGTCTCCAGGATGATCGCGGCGATGGTCCCCGGGCCCTCGAAGGCGATCGTCGTCTCCAGGTGCTCCAGCGCCCGGGCGCACTCCTGCTCCTCGGTCTCGGAGTAGAAGCGGGAGCGGTACAGGAACGGCGCCCAGAACCGGGCGACCCCGTTCGAGCCGCTGTCGTTCGCCCAGCGGCGCGGGTCACCGGTGATGTTCACCGCCTGCTGGGTGCCGCCGTGGTACGAGCGGTAGGCCGAGAGCACCTTGGGGCGGCCGGTGTGCAGCCGGGCCATGCGCACCGCGTGCTCCACGGCGTCCGCGCCGCCGTTGGTGAAGAAGATCTTGTCCAGGTCGCCGGGGGTCCGCTCGGCGATCAGCCGGGCCGCCTCCGAGCGGGCCTCGACGGCGAACGCGGGCGCGAAGGTGGTCAGCTTCGCGGCCTGCTCCTGGATCGCCGCGACGACCTTGGGGTGCTGGTAGCCGATGTTGGTGAAGACGAGCCCGCTGGTGAAGTCCAGGTAGCGGGTGCCGTCGTAGTCCCAGAAGTACGACCCCTCGGCGCCGGCGACGGCGAGCGGGTCGATGAGGTCCTGCGCGGACCAGGAGTGGAAGACGTGCGCGCGGTCGGCGGCCTTCACTGCGGCGCCGGCTTCGGGGCTGGGCTGAGGGGTCATGCCGGTGAGGGTAAATGTCCGCGATGCGGAAGGCATATCGGCGTCTTGTTCCGTGGACGGGGGGAATCCGCGACAGGTTGTCGACGGGCGGGGCCCCGGGAGCGCGTGGCGCGTTTCCGGCGGTGCCCGGGGTGGCCGGTTTCCGGTGCCGTCGGCCGCTGTCACGGAACCGTGGAATCCGTACCGGACCCGGTGCCGTACCGGCGCACTATTGTCGGGCGGTGCAGACCTATGGGGGGAGGCGGCGCGGGGATGGAGAAGCTGGGGCCGGGGGATCCGCCGGCGATCGGGGCCTACCGGTTGCTGGCACGGCTCGGCGCGGGCGGCATGGGGCAGGTGTACCTGGCCCGGTCGGACCGGGGCCGGACCGTCGCCGTGAAGCTGGTCCGCGCGGAACTGGCCGAGCGGGAGGAGTTCCGGGCGCGGTTCCGGCAGGAGGTGCACGCCGCGCGCCGGGTCGGCGGGTACTGGACCGCGCCGGTGCTGGACGCGGACACCGAGGCGGACGTGCCGTGGGTGGCGACCGGGTACGTGGCCGGGCCGAGCCTGCAACAGGTCGTCGGGCACGACCACGGGGCGCTGCCCGAGCGGTCGGTACGGATCCTGGCGGCGGGGCTCGCGCAGGCGCTGGCGGACATCCACGCGGCCGGGCTCGTGCACCGGGACCTCAAGCCGTCGAACGTGCTGGTCACCATCGACGGGCCGCGCGTGATCGACTTCGGGATCGCGCGGGCGCTGGAGACGGCGGCGCCGGGCGAGGAGGGGCTCACCCGCACCGGGGCGCTGGTCGGGTCGCCCGGGTTCATGGCGCCCGAGCAGGTGCGCGGGGACCGGGTCACGCCCGCGTCCGACGTGTTCTGCCTCGGCTCGGTGCTCGCCTACGCGGCCACCGGGTCGCTGCCCTTCGGGACCGCCGACAGCGGGGTCCACGCGCTGATGTTCCGCATCGCCCAGGAGGAGCCGGACCTGACCGGGGTCCCGGAGGGGATCGCCGACCTCGTCCGGGACTGCCTGCGCAAGGACCCGGCGAGCCGCCCCTCGCCGGCGGAGATCCTGGAGCGCACCGGGATGGAGGACACGGTGACCGGGGGCCGCTCCCGCGATCCCTGGCTGCCCAGCGCCCTGGTGGCCCAGCTCGGCCGGCACGCCGTGCGGCTGCTGGAGGCGGAGCACCCGGAGGGCGCCGGGGGAGCGCCGGCGCCGGGGCCGGCCGCGCACGGCAACGGAGCCCCGGCACCGGCCGGCGCCGACGCGCCCGGGGGCCCCGGTGTCACCCACGGGTCCCACGGGTCCCACGGGTCCCGTGGTCTCCAGGGGACCGGTGGGCCACAGGAGCCCGGGCTGCGTGGATCCGGTGCGTCCCACCAGCCCGCGACATCGCAGTCGCAGGAGTCCTGGGTGCACGGGTCCGGAGCCCCGCACGGGTCCGGTGTGCCCCACGGGGCCGGGGTGTCCTTCATGGCGGCCAACGGGTCCCCCGAGCACGCCCCCGTCTCCGACGGCGGAGCCCCCGAGCCCGTCGACCACCAGCCCGCCGCCCTCGCCCCCCGGATTCCGCCGCCGCCCACCGCACCCCCGGCGCCGCACGGCTTCGGCCCGGCGTACGGCGCCCCGCCACCGCGGTCGTACCCGCGGCCGCAGCCGCACCCGACCGGCTACGGCTCTCCGCAGCAAGCCGGTACCGGTGCCGGTGCCGGTGCCGACGTCTGGGGCTACGGCCCGTACACCGGCGGACCCGGCGCCACACCGCCGTACGGTGGCCCGGATTCCGGCGTGCCGGAGGAGCCGGAGCGGCGCAGCGGCCGGTCCACCGCGCTGCTCGTCGTCATCGCGCTGGTCGTGGCGGTGGGCGCGGGCGGCTCGGTGTACGCGCTGATGAACAGCGACGGCACCGACGAGAGGGCCGGCGGCACGGCCGGCACGGCCCCCGCCCACCGCTCCGCGCCCCCGGACGGCCCGACGGCGCCCCCCACCTCCGCCGCGCCCACCCCGACCGGCTCCAGGACGTCGACCGCCGGGGCGATACCCGATGCCTACCTGGGCACCTGGCGTGCCGCCATCAGCGGCGAGAGCGGCACGGGCACCCGCGAACTGACCCTCCGGCAGGGCGAGGTGGGGGACACCGTGCTGACCCTGGTCGCGGACGGATCGAGCGAGGGCGGCGGGTCGTACCACTGCGTCTTCGAGGCCGAGCTGACCGGAGCACCCGGCACGGACGGGCCCCTGGAGATCGGGCCGTCCACCGTCACCACCGGGGAACCGGCCTCCTCCTGCACCCCGGGCGAGGCCACCGAGGTCACCCTGCTGCCGGACGGCAGGCTGGAGCGGGCCAAGGCGAGCGGCGGGGAGAGCCTGACGTACCGCAAGGAGTGACGGTCCGCACGGCGGGGAGCGACGGCCCCGGGCGAGCCGTCAGCGGGGTTCCGGGGGGCGCTGTCTCGGCATGTTCGGGCGGCTTCCGTTCCCCGGGGGCAGCGGGAAACGCGCCCCGCCCGCGGCGCCCGCGTCCTGCCGGGGCACCGTGGCCGGCGCCGTCTGGACGACCAGCGGGGCCGGGCCCGTGCGGAAGTGCACCATCCAGTCGGTGGTCTCCGTGCGCACCAGCTCCGCGATGTCCTCGCAGAAGCGCCGCAGCACCGTCAGGCACCGCTCGGCCGCCTCGCTCGCCGTGCCCTCCGCCGGGCCCAGCACCTCCCGCACGCTCTCCGACGCCCAGTCGAACTGCAGGGCCTGGAGCCGCCGCTGCACCGCCTGGGCCGTGGCCACGTCCCGCATCCAGCCGGACGTGCACCCGAAGAACCGGTCGACGCCGACGCCGGCGCCCGCGACCAGCAGCGCCAGACAGCCCCACGGCGCCACCCCGGCGGCCACCCCGGTGAGGTCCAGCAGCGGCAGCGCCGCCCCGGCGACCGCCCCGGCCGCCGCCGTGATCCGCAGCGCGCGCGCCCCGCGCCGCTTCCAGAGCCGGTCCCGCAGGTACCAGTCGGCGGTCTCCATCCCCCGGCGCTCCACCCACCGGTACAGCTCGTCCAGCCGCTCGGCGGGTTCGCCCCAGTCCCCGAGCGGGAACGTCCGCCCGGTCAGATCGCCCGGCCGCGGCCCGGCCGCACCCTCGCCCCGCCCGTCCTGAGTCGGACCCTCGGGCTGCATCTCCGGCTGACCCACCCGGCACTCCCTACTGATCACGACCGGTCGCGTTGCGTGACATTCCATGCCGACGCGCGGCCACCTTCCTACCGCCCAACGGATGACGGAGAGGGAGGTTTCCCCGTTTTTCCGCCCGGAAGGGGGCCTTGATCAGGTATAGGACAGCCGCCTTTCTCACCCGAAAGAGTGGCAGGGCAGTGACCGCGTGGACCACGTAGGCTCATTGACGACTGAGAAAAACGTCGGAGACGACAACGCCGACAACGACGACAACACGGAAGACGGCGAGGAGCTGATCGTGATCCCCGGTGGCCAGCCCAACATGCAGCAGTTGCTCCAGCAGGCCCAGAAGATGCAGCAGGACCTGGCGCGCGCGCAGGAGGAACTGGCGAACACCGAGGTCGACGGGCAGGCGGGCGGCGGCCTGGTGACGGCCACCGTCACCGGCTCCGGCGAGCTGCGCGCGCTGAAGATCGACCCGAAGGCGGTGGACCCGGAGGACACCGAGACCCTCGCCGACCTGATCGTGGCGGCCGTCCAGGCGGCCAACCAGAACGCGCAGACGCTCCAGCAGCAGAAGCTCGGCCCGCTGGCCCAGGGGCTGGGCGGCGGCAGCGGCATCCCGGGCCTGCCGTTCTGACCCGCTTCCAGCCACCGCCTTCCGGGCGGAGGCGGAAGCCAACTACCGTACGTACCGAAAGGTCTCCAGGAAGGGCAGTCCGTTGTACGAAGGCGTGGTCCAGGACCTCATCGACGAACTGGGGCGGCTGCCCGGCGTCGGTCCCAAGAGCGCGCAGCGGATCGCCTTCCACATCCTCCAGGCGGAGCCGGCCGACGTGAAGCGGCTCGCGCACGCCCTGCTGGAGGTCAAGGCGAAGGTCCGCTTCTGCGCGACCTGCGGCAACGTGGCGCAGGAGGAGCTGTGCGGCATCTGCCGCGACCCGCGCCGCGACCCCGCCGTCATCTGTGTGGTGGAGGAGCCCAAGGACGTCGTCGCGATCGAGCGCACCCGCGAGTTCCGGGGCCGCTACCACGTGCTCGGCGGCGCGATCAGCCCCATCGAGGGTGTCGGACCCGACGACCTGCGTATACGGGAACTTCTCGCGCGGTTGGCCGACGGGACGGTCACGGAGCTGATCCTGGCCACGGACCCGAACCTGGAAGGCGAGGCGACGGCCACGTACCTCGCCCGCATGATCAAGCCCATGGGCCTGAAGGTCACCCGCCTGGCCAGCGGCCTCCCGGTGGGTGGCGACCTGGAGTACGCGGACGAGGTGACCCTCGGCCGCGCCTTCGAGGGGAGACGATTGCTGGATGTCTGACGCCACGCTGCATGCCACGACGCAGAACCCGGACGACTTCGCGGTGCAGATCGCGGACCAGGTGGAGAGCTTCCTGGTGGCCGTCACGGAGGTGGCCAGGGGCGACGAGCCGGGCTCGGCGGTCCCCTTCCTCCTCCTGGAGGTCTCCCAGCTGCTGCTCGCCGGCGGCCGGCTGGGCGCCCACGAGGACTTCGTCCCCGACGAGCGCTACGAGCCCGACCCGGGCCCCGAGCCGGACGTGGACGGGCTGCGCGAGAACTTCGCCCGGCTGCTGGACCCGGTCGACGTCTACTCCGAGGTCTTCGACCCGTACGAGCCCCGCAAGGCGCCCGTGCCGGCCCGGATCTCCGACGACCTCGCCGACATCATCACCGACCTCAGGCACGGCATGGCCCACTACCGCGCGGGCCGCGCCACCGAGGCGCTGTGGTGGTGGCAGTTCTCGTACTTCTCCAACTGGGGGGCGACGGCCTCGGCGGTGCTGCGCGCCCTGCAGTCCGTCCTCATCCACGTCCGGCTGAACCAGCCGCTGGAGGAGCTGGACGGCCTGGACACCGACCAGGCCGACATCGGCGACGAGACGCTGGAGTTCGAGGCCGGCCGGGTCATGGCCGAGGAGATCGGCGCGCCGCTGGGCATCCGGCCGGTGAAGTAGCGGCCGGGCGGCCGTTTGTGAGCCGGGGCACTTTCGGAGTGGTGCGCGGCCCGCTGGGCAGGGTCGGACCTGGGCGGACGATGTCTCACCATGCGGGAGCAGGTGGGTGGAATTCGGACGCTCGATAGACTGAGCCGACACAAACGAACCGAGCGAGGAGCGCACGTGGGCCTTGTCGTGCAGAAGTACGGAGGCTCCTCCGTAGCCGATGCCGAGGGCATCAAGCGCGTCGCCAAGCGGATCGTGGAAGCGAAGAAGAACGGCAACCAGGTTGTCGTCGTCGTTTCCGCGATGGGCGACACGACGGACGAGCTGATCGATCTCGCCGAGCAGGTGTCTCCGATGCCTGCCGGCCGGGAGTTCGACATGCTGCTGACCGCCGGAGAGCGGATCTCCATGGCCCTGCTGGCGATGGCGATCAAAAACCTGGGCCACGAGGCGCAGTCGTTCACCGGCAGCCAGGCGGGTGTGATCACCGACTCGGTCCACAACAAGGCCCGGATCATCGACGTCACGCCGGGCCGGATCCGTACCGCGCTGGACGAGGGCAACATCGCGATCGTCGCGGGGTTCCAGGGCGTCAGCCAGGACAAGAAGGACATCACCACGCTGGGGCGCGGTGGGTCCGACACGACGGCCGTGGCGCTGGCCGCCGCGCTGGACGCCGAGGTCTGCGAGATCTACACCGACGTCGACGGCGTGTTCACCGCCGATCCTCGGGTGGTGAAGAAGGCCCGGAAGATCGACTGGATCTCCTTCGAGGACATGCTGGAGCTGGCCTCGTCCGGGTCCAAGGTGCTGCTCCACCGCTGTGTGGAGTACGCCCGCCGTTACAACATCCCGATCCATGTCCGGTCCTCGTTCAGTGGACTGCAGGGCACGTGGGTCAGCAGTGAGCCGATTGGGGACAAGAAGGTGGAGCAGGCCATCATCTCCGGTGTCGCGCACGACACCTCCGAGGCCAAGATCACGGTCGTCGGTGTGCCGGACAAGCCGGGTGAGGCCGCCGCGATCTTCCGGACCATCGCCGATGCCGAGGTCAACATCGACATGGTCGTGCAGAACGTGTCCGCCGCCTCCACCGGGCTGACGGACATCTCCTTCACCCTGCCGAAGACCGAGGGCCGCAAGGCCATCGACGCGCTGGAGAAGAACCGCCCCGGCATCGGCTTCGACTCGCTGCGCTACGACGACCAGATCGGCAAGATCTCCCTGGTCGGCGCCGGCATGAAGACCAACCCGGGCGTCACCGCCGCGTTCTTCGAGGCGCTGAGCAACGCGGGCGTGAACATCGAGCTGATCTCCACCTCCGAGATCCGCATCTCGGTCGTCACGCGCGCCGACGACGTGCCCGAGGCCGTCCGCGCCGTGCACACCGCCTTCGGGCTCGACTCCGACTCCGACGAGGCCGTCGTCTACGGAGGCACCGGCCGATGAGCCGGGGTACGGCCCGATGACCGGTGGGCCGACGCTCGCGGTCGTGGGAGCGACCGGGGCCGTCGGCACGGTCATGCTCCGGATCCTGTCCGAGCGCGCGGACATCTGGGGCGAGATCCGGCTGATCGCCTCCGCGCGCTCGGCCGGCCGCAAGCTGACCGTGCGCGGGGCCGAGGTCGAGGTGACGGCCCTGTCGGAGGACGCCTTCGACGGGGTCGACATCGCGCTGTTCGACGTGCCCGAGGAGGTCGCCGCCGCCTGGGCGCCGGTCGCCGCCGCGCGCGGTGCGGTCGTCGTCGACCGCTCCGGTGCCTTCCGGGCCGACGCGGACGTGCCGCTCGTGGTGCCCGAGGTCAACCCGCACGCGCTGCGCTCCCGCCCGCGCGGCATCGTCGCGAGCCCCGGCAGCGCCACCCTGACGATGATCGTCGCCCTGGGCGCGCTGCACGCCGAGTACGGCCTGCGCGAGCTGGTGGTGTCGTCGTACGAGGCGGCGAGCGGGGCCGGGCGGGCCGGGGTGGACACCCTGCGGGCCCAGCTGGCCCTGGTGGCCGGGACCGAGCTGGGCACGCAGCCGGGGGACCTCAGGCGGGCCGTCGGGGACGCCACCGGGCCGTTCCCGGAGCCGGTCGCGCTGAACGCCGTGCCGTGGGCCGGGCCGCCGCGGGCGGACGGCTGGTCGGCGCGGGAGCTGGCGGTGCGCGAGGAGTCCCGCAAGGTCCTCGGGCTGGCCGCGCTGCCGGTCGCGGTGACCTGTGTGCAGGTGCCGGTGGTCACCACGCACTCGATGACCGTGCACGCCCGCTTCCAGCGCGAGGTCGCGGTCGACGGCGCCCGGGAGATCCTCGCGACCGCGCCGGGCGTGGTGCTGTGCGACGACCCGGCCGCCGGCGAGTTCCCCACCCCGGCCGACGTGGTGGGCACCGATCCGACCTGGGTCGGGCGGCTGCGCCGGTCCCTGGACGATCCGGCCGCGCTGGAGTTCTTCGTGTGCGGCGACAACCTGCGCAAGGGCGCCGCCCTGAACTGTGTGCAGATCGCGGAGCTGCTCGCCGGGCCGGCCGACGGGGAAGCGGCCGGGCGGCCGGCCGGCCGGGTGTGACGGCTTTGTAGGCTCCGCGTAAGAAGTGTGGCCGGGAGCATGGTCCAATTCCCTTGAACCGTCCCTCTTGGCAGCAGAGGATTTCACTCCCCGTCTTCCGCAACCGTACGGAGGGCGGGGAGCGTCTTTGCGGTCACCCTTGCGGGGCCTGGGGGCGTGATGATCCTGGCGTGGGGACGCCGTGATCGGGGCGTGGGGACGCCCGTTCAAATGGGACATAAGGGAAGAGCGGGACGCATGACGGCACTTGAGGCACGGCCGGTTGTCGCACATGTGACGCCCGGCACGTACAACCCCCGAGGGGGGAGACGTGTCCAACTGGCGTGGCAGAGGTACTCGAACTCAGTGTGGCCCCCGGCGGCGCGGCCCTGCGGCCGCGTCCGGCGCTCCGGCCCCGCACGTCCGGCGGCATGCCGGTGATCGCGCCCATGCCCGCAGCGCGGCCCGCCCGCATACCCAGTCAGCGTGACGGCGCCGAGGAGACTCCGGGTGCCGTGACGGCCGAGGCCGCCGGTACCACCGTCGACCACCTCACCGAGACCTACCGGGCGCACTACCGCTCGCTGCTGGGTCTCGCCGCGCTCCTCCTCGACGACACCGCCTCCTGCGAGGACGTCGTCCAGGAGGCGTTCATCCGCGTCCACTCGGCCCGCCGGCGCGTCCGCGACCCCGAGAAGACCCTCGCCTATCTGCGGCAGACGGTCGTCAACCTCTCCCGGTCCACGCTGCGCCGCCGCATCCTCGGCCTGAAGCTGCTCTCCAAGCCGATGCCCGACATGGCGAGCGCGGAGGAGGGCGCCTACGACCAGCTGGAGCGCCGGGAGCTCATCAAGGCGATGAAGGGCCTCCAGCGCCGCCAGCGCGAGGTGCTCGTGCTGCGGTACTTCGCGGACATGACCGAGGCCCAGGTCGCCGAGACGCTCGGCATATCCCTCGGCTCGGTGAAGGCGTACGGCTCGCGGGGCATCGCCGCGCTGCGGGTGGCCATGAGGACACCGGCATGAGCGACCACGCCGAAGGGGGCGACCCCCATGAACGTCACGAGCCCCGCGCCTGGCACGAGCCGACACGCCGCGACGGGCAACCGCACACGCCAACGCACACTGGGAACGGAACTGTGAACCACGGCCCCGACGGCACGGGCCCCGCAAGGCCCGGCCCGGTCACCGACTCACCGGACGGCCTCTTCGGACCCGACTCGGACGAGCCGGACCTGCGCCGCCTGCTGCACTCGGCGGTGGAGGACATCGAGCCGCGCGGGGACACCCTGGAGCACCTGCGCCGGGCGGTCCCCGCCCGCCGCGCCCGCAAGCGCCAGGCGGCGGTCGGCATGGCGGCGGCGGCCCTGTTCCTCGGCACCGCGGTCCCCGCGCTCGTGCACGTCTCGAACTCCGGCGGCTCCGGCCCCAACACCGCCATGGCCGGCCAGACCTCGCAGGCCCAGGGCGGCACCGGCCAGGGCAAGGACAAGGGCCCCGTCGGCAAGGACGGCGAGAAGGACACCGGGAGTACGAAGACCGAGCCCGGCAAGAAGCCGGACAAGGACGGCGGGAAGGACCGGAAGGACGGCCACCGCGCCGGCTCCCCCGGCGGCGCCGGCCCCTCGGCCAGCGCGGCCACCGGCATCCCGGCGTGCTCGCCGAACCGGCTGGGCTCCGCGAGCGGCACCGTGAACGCCCCCGACTCCGCGGGCGTGGTCTCCGGCGCCTTCCGCGTCGTCAACGTCTCCGGCACGGCCTGTACGGTGTCCGGCCCGGGCAGCGTCGCCGTCGCGGCCCAGGGCGCGGCGGACCCGGCCAAGGTCGGCGCCGTACGGCACACCTCGGGGGACCAGGCGGCCACGGCCCTGCCCGACCCCTCCCTGGAGGTCGCCTCGCTGGTCCTCGAGCCCGGAGCGGCCTACGAGGAGAGGTTCGCCTTCGTCCCCTCCGAGACCTGCCCCGTCACCGGCGGCGAGGGCACGGACGGCGGCTCCGGCACGGGCGGCCCGTCACCGGACCCGTCGCCGTCCCAGGAGGCGGGCGCCACCGGCGGCCCGACCGACACCGGCACCAGCACGCCGGGCGTCACCACGCAGCTGGTCACCGAGGGCGGCACGGCCGACGGCAGCGTCGCGGTCACCCATACGGCGCAGGACGGCGCACCGTCGGCGACCGCGGTGGTACCGGGGGCGTGCGCCGGGACGGTGTACTACACGGGGCTGCTGGCGGGCGGGTAGGCCGTGCGGCCGGTTCCGGCCGGTTCCGGCCGAGGCGCGCGCGCCCTGCCGGGTCAGCCGCTGGGGACCGGCGTCCGCTCGGCGTCCTCCGGCACCAGGCCCAGCGCCGCGTCCCGCTGGAACTCCAGCTCCCGCCGCAGCAGCCGGAACCACATGAACACCACGAACCCCGCGAACACGAACCACTCGCCGGTGTAACCGAGGTTCTGGAACGCCTTCAGGTCCAGCCCCGTGCCGCTCGGCGCGCTCGCGGGCACGGCCTTCATCCCGGCGTCGCCCTTGTCCAGCGTCACCCACGCGTCGTACAGCCGGTCCGGCACCAGGTTGACCAGCGACGCCGAGCTGATCGCCGCGGTCTGCCCGGCCGGCAGCCCGCCCTGCGCGGCGACCCCGTTGTCCCCCGGGGTCTCGGACGCCTGGAGCGCGCCGGTGACGGTGACCTCGCCGGCGGGCGGGGCGGGGGCCTTCGCGGGGTCCGCCGCGCCCGGCAGCCAGCCCCGGACCACGGGCAGCGCCTTGCCGGAGTCGGTGCGCAGCAGGGTGAGGACGTAGAAGCCGCGCTTGCCGTCCAGCTCCCGGCCGGGCACCAGCAGCTGCTTGCCGTAGTGCCCCTCGGCCGTGACCCGCCGGCCGGAGGTGCTCTTGTCGACGGGCAGCATGGCGGCCAGCGGGCGCGCGGCCTCGGTCCGGCCGGACGTGGCCTGCTCGGTCGCGGCGCGGTGGTCCTGCACCCGCCCCTCGAACCGGCTCAGCTGCCACGACCCCATGAAGACGCAGAACGGGATGGCGAGCAGCACGAAGACGTTGATGCCCCACCAGCGGGGTGTCAGCAGAAACCGGTACACGCCCTCCACGGTACGGCGCCCGCCCCGGAGCCCCGGCCTCGGGTCAGCTCTTGCTCGCCTTCAGGGAGTAGATCAGCGGGATGCGCGGATGGCCCGCGGGGAAGCGGTGGTAGCCGTCGCGGACCTCGAAGTTCGAGAAGCGCGGGAAGAGCGACACGTCGTGCTCGTGCAGGAACTCCACGCGCAGCCCGGCGGCGGCGAGCGCGGAGACGACGTCCCCGAGGGTGTGCTGCCACTCCACGCTGCGGTTGTGGACGGTCGCCGCGCCCCGGTCGGCGTAGGTGCCCGGTTCGTCCCACACCTGCGCGTCCCGGGTGAAGTAGTCCCGCACGATCCGGGTGCCGGTCTCGTCGTCCAGGGACTCGGTGATCGGGTGGAACTCGGCGAGGTACAGGAAGCCGCCCGGTGCGACGAGGGAGGCCGCCGTCCTCGCCCAGCGCCGGATGTCCGGCAGCCAGCACAGGGCGCCGAGCCCGGTGTAGACGATGTCGTACGACGGCTCGGGCACGGCCTCGGCCGCGCGGACACGTCGCTGGTGACGAAGGCCGCCCGCTCGGGGCCGTAGCCGAGGTCGGCCGCGAGGGCGCTGGCCGCCGCCACGGCGGGGGCGGAGAAGTCCAGGCCGACGACGCGGGCGGCGCCCCGGTGGGCCCAGGAGAGGGTGTCGGTGCCGATGTGGCACTGGAGGTGCAGGAGCGTCTTGCCGGTGACGTCGCCGACCTCCGCCGTCTCGAAGTCGCGCAGGCCGTCCCGGCGGGCGCGGAAGCCGGCGAGGTCGTAGAAGGGACTGGCGACGTGGAGGGGCACGCGCTCGTCCCACATGGCCCGGTTGTCCTCACGCCAGCCGTCGGGAACGCGGCCGTCGGCAGTGTGGCCGTCGGCAGTGCGGCCGCCGGGAACGCGGCCGTCGGCAATGTGGCTGTCGGGAACGCGGCCGTCAGGAATGCGGCCTTCGAGGCCGGACGGAGAGGACCCTTCGGCGCCGGACCCGTCGGATATGGGCGAGGAGGCGGCGGAAACGCTCATGCCCGGAAGTTATCCACAGGCTGCGCACACCCGCCACCCAATTGTCGGCGCGGCCAGGCAGTATGGGCGCATGACTGGGGCCATGAGTGAGAACAGGACGCCGGACACACCGGACATGCCGGACTGGGAGCGGCGTTTCAGGGCGCCGCGGGTCTCGCTGCCCGACTGGGCGGAGGACGCGCCGGACCGCGCCCTGTTCGTGTCGAACGCGACGGGGACGTACGAGCTGTACGCGTGGGACCGCGCGACGGGCGAGCGGCGGCAGGTGACGGACCGGCCGAACGGCACGACGGACGGCGTGCTCTCCCCGGACGGCGCGTGGATCTGGTGGTTCGACGACAAGGACGGCGACGAGTTCGGCATCTGGCGCCGCCAGCCCTTCACGGGTGGCCCGGACGAGCCGGCCGTGCCCGGCCTGGCCCCGTCCTACCCGGCCGGCCTGGCCCTGTCCCGCGACGGCCGCACGGCGGTCGTGGGCCGCTCCACGGACGACGACGGCACGACGGTCCACCTGGCGCGCGAGGGCGCGGAAACGGTGGAGATCTACCGGCACCGCGAATCGGCGGGCGTCGGCGACCTCTCGCACGACGGCTCGCTGATCGCGATCGAGCACACCGAGCACGGCGACGCCATGCACGCCGCCCTGCGGGTGCTGCGCCCGGACGGCACGACGGTCGCCGAGCTGGACGACACCAAGGGCGGTGTCGAGGAACTGGGCCTGGAGGTGCTGGGCTTCGCCCCGGTCGACGGCGACACCCGGCTGCTCGTCGGCCATCAGCGCCGGGGCCGCTGGGAGCCGATGGTGTGGGACGTGGTGACGGGCGAGGAGACGGACCTGGCGCTGGACCTGCCGGGCGACCTCGGCGCCGAGTGGTACCCGGACGGCTCGGCGCTGCTCGTCGTGCACGGCTTCGAGGCCCGCAGCGAGCTGTTCCGCTACGACCTGGCGGCCCGCGAGCTGACCCGTATCCCGACCCCGCCCGGCACGGTGTCCGGTGCGACGGCCCGCCCCGACGGCAGCGTGGAGTACCTGTGGTCGTCGGCCGAGGAGCCGCCGGCGGTGCGGTCCACGGCGGGCGGTGTGGTGCTGGACTCCCCGGGCATGGCGTGTCCGCCGTCGGTGCCGGTGGAGGACGTGTGGGTGGAGGGCCCCGGCGGCCGCATCCACGCCCTCGTCCAGAAGCCGGCGGGCGCCACGGGCCCCCTCCCCACCGTCTTCGACCTGCATGGCGGCCCGACCTGGCACGACAGCGACTCCTTCGCGGCGGGCCCGGCGGCCTGGGTCGACCACGGCTACGCGGTGGTCCGCGTCAACTACCGCGGCTCGACCGGCTACGGCCGCGCCTGGACCGACGCCCTCAAGCACCGGGTGGGCCTGATCGAGCTGGAGGACGTGGCCGCGGTGCGCGACTGGGCGGTCTCCTCGGGTCTCGCCGACCCCGCGCGCCTGATCCTCACGGGCGCGTCCTGGGGCGGCTACCTCACCCTGCTCGGCGTCGGCACCCAGCCAGACGCCTGGGCGCTGGGCATCGCGGTGGTGCCGGTCGCGGACTACGTCACGGCGTACCACGACGAGATGGAGTCCCTGAAGGCCATGGACCGCACCCTGCTCGGCGGCACCCCCGAGGAGGTCCCGGACCGCTTCGCCGCGTCCTCCCCGCTCACCTACGTCGACCGGGTCAAGGCCCCGGTCTACATCTCGGCGGGCGTCAACGACCCCCGCTGCCCGATCCGCCAGATCGACAACTACGTCAAGAGACTCGAGGCCCGGGGCGCGGTCCACGAGGTCTACCGCTACGACGCGGGCCACGGCTCCCTGGTCGTGGACGAACGCATCAAGCAGGTGAGTCTGGAACTGGACTTCGCGTCCCGGCACTTGCCGTCCTGACCTGTGCCCACCTCGCCGGCTTCCCGGCACGGGCGTCGGGGAACGTCACGTCGACGCCCGCCGGATGTCACTCACGTCCGGCGGGAAGCCGCTGGGTGCTTCCGTACGCGGAAGCGGAGCATCGTGACGGCGCCCGACCGGGTGGTGCTGAAAGGCTCCAGGTCGATCCTGCCGAGGGTCGGGGGCGAGAAGCGGACGCCGTCGCCCAGCAGCACCGGTAGGACATACACCAGGATCTCGTCGACGAGCCCGCGTCGCAGGCACTGGGCGGCCACGTCGGCACCGAGGATCTCCAGGTTCTTGCCGCACGCGGCGCCGCGTGCCGTGGCAACGGCTTCCTCGATGCCACAGGTGAGGAACGTGACGGCGGGGTCCGGCTCGTCGGGAGGCGCATGGGTGAGGACGAACTGTGCTCCCCCGTCGTAGACGGTGTCCTGGTCGGCCATACGCTTGGCGACCTCGTACGTACCCCGGCCGACGAGCATGGCGCCCGTGGCCGCCATGACCTCCGGGAACGCGTCCGCGGTCAGGTACTCGAAGATCCAGTCCATCGCGTGGCCAGGACCGGCGATGAACCCGTCCAGCGACATCGCCCTGTTCACGACCACTTTGCCGGTGCCGCTGCTCACATCACTCATGCGCCTTGTCCAAGAGTCCTGGAGGCCGGGGGCCGAATCATAGTTCGCCCGACGGGAAGGCGACGGCAGATCCCGGAACTGGACACGGTATGCGGCCCTCAGTTGGGGGCGGCGGTCGACACCGACCGCAGCGGAGAGCAGTACGTGCTGTTTGACCGCGACCGCGCCTTGACCGGGGCCCTCGACGGGTCGAGCACCGAGGGTCCCGTGCGGAAGCACCTTCCCCGTGGCACGCACGGCTACGGAAGGTCCGCCCGCCGTATGGCGCCAGCGCCTCGCGTCTCGGCAGTTTTATGAAGCTCGAACCAGACGGCTTTCGACCGTGGGGAAAAGCCGCCGAAGAACGTGATCCCCCGGCGAGCGGCATGCGCCTCGACCAGGACGAGGCCGCGTCCGTGCTCGAACTCCTCGTGCGGGGGTTGCTTGGGCGCGGGCAAAGGGCACGGTCTGTTGTCGTGCACCCGGACGAGCACTCTCTCGTCGCCGATCGAGACCTCGATGACGATACGCGGCGACCGAGTGTGCCGGATGGCGTTGGTGACCACCTCGGACATACAGAGGGTTCCCGGCTCGATCAGTGCGGGGTGCTGCACGCCGATGAGGGTCACGAGGAAGTCGCGCGCGATCTTCGGTGCGCGCGGGGTGTGGGGCGTACTGAGGCGGTAGCGCTCGGCGTGACGGCCGAAGAACGGTGCGGACGGGGTTAACGCGGAGGCATGGGGCATGTCTCGTCTCCCAACGCGGTGCGGTTGCCGCGCCTTGCGCCACCGTGGCCCGTCCGTTCCCCCGGGCACCCGCGTACGGGCGTGCAGAACGGCTGCACTGCGGATTTACTGGCGCGCTGCGCGATGCTGCTGAAGAAGGTAGCGGATCCGTCACACATGTTGTACTCAAACAGATAAATGGTGTGACTAGCTGGATCCGTGGTGGCCAACGGGCCACACTGAGATCCGACAGGAGGGGAGTCGATGCCACCAAGGAAGGCGCCGACCGCGCGGCAGCGCCGGTTGGGCGCTGAACTGCGGAAGATTCGAGAGCACGCCGGCCTCGCTCTCGCCGATGCCGCAGCCCAGTTGGGTACCGACCGGACCAGCATCAGTAACGTCGAGTCGGGTCGCTTCGGCGTGAGTGGCGAACGCGTTCGCACCTGGACCTCCCTCTACGGTTGCTCAGACGTCGCGTACATCGATGCGCTGGCGGCCATGGCGGAGGAGCGCGGCAAGGGCTGGTGGGAGGACTATCGCGGCGAACTCTCCGCAGGAGCGCTCGATCTCGCCGAACTTGAGTACCATGCCACCGCCCTGCGGACCGTGCAGATCATGCATATGCCGGGGCTGCTTCAGACCGAGGATTACGCGCGGGCCGTGTTCGCCGAGGCCGTACCGCCGTTGAACGACATAGACCTGCGTCGTCGGTTGTCTCATCGGCTGCGACGCCGGGATGTCCTCGATCGCCCGGACCCGCCGAGGTGTACGTTCCTGATCCATGAAGCCGCGCTCCGGATGGAGTTCGGCGGACACCAGATCGCCCGAGCACAGCTCGACCACCTGCTGAAGGAATCCCACCGGGACAACGTGATGGTGCGCGTGGTTCCGTTCTCCGTCGGCGGCTTCCCCAATGCCGGGAGTTCGACGCTCTACGCGTACGGCCCGGTTCCGCAGTTGGACACCGTCCAGACGGACACCCCGCATGGCCCCGCGTTCCTCGACGCGGAGACTCGTCTCGCCAACTACCGGGCCGTCCTGGACAGAACCGAAGAGAGGTCGCTCAGCCCGGCCAAGTCGCGTGACTTCATCCACGGCATCGCTCAACACATATGAAGGCATAGGGGCAATGGGAATTCAGTGGCAAAAGTCGTCGTTCTCGACGGACGCCGAGGGTAACTGCCTGGAGGTCGCGATACAGGACGACGTGATACTCGTCCGCGAGAGCGATGCGCCCGACATGGTCATCAGGACCACCCGAGCGAAGCTCGCGGCGTTCCTGAAGGGGGCCAAGGCAGGCGAGTTCGACCACTTCGTCTAGCAGTTCCGCTCGCACCGCATCGCTAGAGAACGGTGAGACCTCCGAATGGGTAACGACATCAAGTGGCAGAAGTCAAGTTTCTCCGGGGGCGGCGGTGAACAGTGCCTGGAGACCGCGGAGAGCAACGGGCAGATCTTCTTCCGTGAGAGTGGTAACCCGAAGCTGATCATCACGACCAGCCGCGAGAAGCTCGCCGCGTTCATCCTGGGGGTGAAGGCGGGGGAGTTCGATCATTTCGTGAACTGACAGAATCAGCATGCTAACAACAGCGCCTCCTCCATCCGGGGCGCACATGCGTGAGTTGTTCATGGCTGGCCGGTAGGTGACCTTGACGGGGTCACCCCATGGGCGATGGTCGAGCAATCAGACGCAATCGGATCGACACCGTGTTCCAGACCATGAGACCGTCATCCGACTGCTTGAAGTCAAGCTTCGGCACGTCTCCCGACACGACGGTGAGGACAGGGCGAACGGTGCTAACCAATAAGCCTGAGGAAGAATGGTCCGGCATCTGAGCCATGGCGGCATCGTCATCCTCCAGTGCCCAAGCGGCCCGTGAAGCGCTCGCTGTGCGTCTCACGCACCTTCGGCAGGACGCCGGCCTCACCGGGAAGGAACTTTCCGCTCGGTGCGGCTGGCACCCCGCGAAGACCACCCGTATCCAGAAGGCGGAAGTACAGCCGACCGACGCGGACATCAGAGCCTGGTGCACGGCTTGTGGTGCTGCCGACCAGGCGGACGATCTGATCGCCACGGCCCGCGCGGTGGACTCGATGTACGTGGAGTGGCGCAGGAGCCACCGGACGGGCATGCGCAAGACCCAGGAGCACTTCTACGACCTCTACGCGCAGACTGGCGTCACCCGCGCTTATGTCTCCAACGTCGTGCCCGGCTTCTTCCAGACCCCTGCCTACGCCACCGCTCTCATGGAGGCCATCACCGACTTCCAGGGCACCCCCGACGACGTCTCGGAGGCTGTTGCCGCCCGCGTCGCCCGCAGCCGGTTCCTGTACGAGGGCGCACACCGGTTCGTCGTGCTCATGGAGGAGTGCGTCCTGCGCTATCGCGTCGGAGACTCCGGGATGATGGTTGGACAACTGCGGCACCTGCTGAGCGTGATGACTCTCCCCTCCGTCTCCCTTGGCGTCATTCCCTTCACCGCTCAAAGGACCATGTGGCCGCTGGAGGCCTTCTACCTTCATGACGGCACTCGCAGCGTCGTGGAAACTCTCACCGCCGTGGTCAACTTGGTGCAGCCACGTGAACTGTCCGACTACCGCCGGGCGTTCGGGGAGTTGGCAGAGATGGCTGTTTATGGTGATGCCGCCCGCGCCCTGATCAACGTAGCGATCAGCTCTATTGGTTGATGTCGCGCAATTACCCGCAATTTCATTGAGGCACGGATCGGGGCCCTCGTACGGTCCTGTCCGGTTCCACTGCGGCGGACCTGCCCGGAACCACGTTCGCGACACGTCGTTCGCGCCTATCACCCGGAGACTCGCATGACGCTGCGTGCTGCCCTGCCGCAAACACCCGCCTCCACCTACGTCGCCGTCGATCAGGCGGGTGTCACCAGGGCCCTCTACGTGACCGACGGCAGCGGTCCTCTGACGCGGGCCGTGCGTCACCAGATGGTGCTTCAGCGGTTGGCCGAAGGCAGTCGGCGCGGGCGGGTTGCTCCCGGACAGTGCTGACCGTGCCGGGTTTCGCCCGGAGAAAGGAGATCGTCGTATGGGGAAACACCCTCTGCCTTCGCCTCCGCCCGAGCCCCCCAAGCCACCCAGCCCCCGGCCGGTGGACCGGGCCGTCAACCGAACCACGACACACGAACATCAAGGAGGCTTCCATGGGATGGGGAACCGGTAAGGGTGGATCCGGTGGCGACGGCAAGCATGCCGGGGGTAAGGACCCGGGTACGTCGAAGCCGTCTCCGGACACCGCTCAGCCGAAGCCTGACCCCAAGCACAAGAAGGGCTGAGCCTCGGCATGTGCGCCATGAGCAAGGAGGAGCAGGCCGCCGCGTGTGGTCTGCTCCGCGCCCTCAGGGAGGAACTGGGGCCCTTGAGCCCCGAGTTGGAAGTCGCCTCTCGCCGTGTCCCTCGGCACATGTTCCTGCCTCGCAAGGTCTGGCTGGACGACGAAGGTGACTGGGTGACCTGTCACCGTGACGCGGAGCCCGAGCGATGGCTCGCCGCCGCCTACGCTGACGCGCCGGTCGTCACGCAGGTCAATGACGGCCGGGAGCCACAACATGGTGACGTCTGGCCGTCGTCGTCCGCCTCCGCGCCGTCCATCGTGTTCCGCATGCTGCGGATGCTCGATCCGCACCCTGGGGACAGGGTCCTGGAGATCGGCACCGGCACGGGGTGGAACGCCGGTCTGCTCGCCGCTCTGCTCGGCGACGGGAACGTGACGACCGTGGACGTGGACCCCGCACTCACCGGGGCCGCCGTCCGCTCGCTGGAGGCGCTGGGCCTGCACCCGCGGGTCGTGTGCGCGGACGGCGCCGGCGGACACCCGCCCTGGGCACCGTACGACCGGATCGTCGCCACCTGTTCCGTGCGCCGCCTGCCCTACGCGTGGGTGGAGCAGACCCGGCCCGGCGGGATCGTCCTCACGCCCTGGGAGACGCCCTGGTTCTGCTACGGGCTGCTGCGGCTGCACGTGGGTGGCGACGGGATCGCCTCCGGGCGTTTCGCACCGTACTCCGCGTTCATGCTGATGCGCGGACAGCGTACGGACCTGCGGATCTACCGCGATGTGGTGCGGGACGGGCATACCCCCGAAGAGTCGGTGACTGGTCTGGATCCGTGGCTCGTCGCCGGCGCGGATGCCGACGCCCGCTTCGCCGTGGGGCTGCGGTTGCCGGACGTGTGGCACGCCTGGCACGAACGGCCGGACGTTCCGGGCGTCGCGACGCGGCTGTGGCTGGCGACCACGGATGCCGGCTCCTGGGCCGCCGTGGACTGGGACGGCTCCCCGGACGCCCGTGCGTACACCGTCTGGCAGTACGGGGACCGAAGGCTGTGGGACGAGGTGGAGGCCGCTTACGCGTGGTGGGTGGAGCAGGGGCGCCCCCCGGTCGATCGGTTCGGGCTCACCGTCACGACCGACGGCGGGCGGGCCTGGCTGGACGACCCCTCCGCTGGCTGGGCCCTCTGACGCGGCGCGGTCAGCGGAGTTCCGCCAGGCCCGTGCGGGTCGCCGCCACGACCACGCGGTCGCCCTTCTCCAGGACGTGCCCGGAGGAGGTGTCCGGGTGGCCCAGCCGGGCCAGGGCGCGCCAGGAGCCGGTGTGGAAGGCCTCGCGCAGGGTGTGGCCCTCCAGCTGGGGGTGGCCGTCGACGTCGACCGCGGCGAAGAGCAGTACCCGCCGTTCCACCGCGATCGCGCCCAGGACCTGCCGGCCGAGCATCGCCCCGGCGAACGCGGGCGCGGCCAGATGGGTGACGCTGCGGCTGCGGGTGAGGGCGTTGGGGTGGGCGGCGCGCAGGGTGCGGTAGACGGCGGTGGCGAAGTCGTCGTCGTACAGCCGCAGCACCACCCGGAGGTCGGGGCGGACGGTGCGGGCGTAGAGCGCGGCCTCCAGGTTGGTGGTGTCGGCGCTGGTCACCGCGAGCAGCGTCCGCGCCCGGTGGATCTGGGCCGCCTCCAGGACGCCCTCCTGGGTGACGTCCCCGAGGACCACCGGCACCCGCAGCCGGCGTGCGGTGGCCAGGCCGCGTGCCTCCGGGTCGGACTCGACGCACACCACGGGGACGTTCAGCTCGCGCAGCCGGGTCAGCACCCGGGTGCCGATCTTGCCGAGGCCCAGCAGTACGACGTGCCCGCTCAGCCCGCGGGGCGGCCGGCGCAGGGTGGAGGCGGTGCGGAAGGTGCCGAACGCCTCCAGCGCGGCGGCCAGCAGCACCGGCAGGAGGAGCAGTCCGACGAGTGCGGACAGGAGCTGGAGGACCTGACGGCCGAGGGGTTCCTTGAACGCCGGGTCGTCGATGGCGAACAGGTCGAGGAGGGTGATGTAGCAGGCGCGCAGCAGATCGATGCCGGTGATCAGCCACAGGGCGACGGCCAGGGCGATCACACAGCCGGCCAGTCCGGCCAGCGACCAGCGCAGCCGCCGGGAGAAGAGCGAGGCGAGCGGCATGACACCGGTCAGCCGGCGGACGGGCGCGGCGGACTCCGCGTCCGTGGGGGAGGAGACGTGCTCCAGCACCACGGCCTGCCGGCCGGCGGCCCGCCGTACCTCCTCGTCGCCGGGGAGCAGCACCGGTGGCTGCTCGCCGTCGGACAGCAGGGCGAGGGTGGACAGCCCGGCCCCGTCGTCCCCGGGCAGCGGGCGTTCCACGGCCCGCAGCAGCAGGCTCTCGGTCTGTACCACCCTGCTGGTGCCGGTGACGGCGGTGGCCGCGAGCGCGGGCGCGGCGGTGTCGGCGTCCGACAGCACGGTCGTGGAGGCATCCAGCCCGGCACCCGGGCCGGCCACCCCGTCCCCGGCGGCCAACGCGGCGGCCTGGTCGAGGAGTTCCTCGATGTGCCCGCCCAGCCGCCGGTTGTAGAGCCGGAGGACCAGCCGCAGCCGGGGGTTGAGCCGGCGGGCGGTCAGCGCGGCGCGGATGTTGGTCTCGTCGTCGTCGTACACGAGGGCCAGCGCGGCGGCCCGTGCCACCCCGGCCTCCGCGAGCACCGCCTCGGTCGGCTCGGTGGCCTCCAGCACGGCCACGCCGTCCGCGCGTTGGCCGGCCGCCGGACCGGCGGTGGGCTGCCCGGTCGCGCCCGCCCGGCCGACCGTCCCCACCGCGGCGCTGACCATCCGGTCGAACAGCGCCGCCGACGCGGCCCGGGCCCGGCCGACCACCGGGGGTCGCGCGGTGCGCCGGTTCGGCGGTACGACGAGGGTCACCTGCTCGTCGTAGACCCCGCGCAACTCGGCGGCCAGCCGGTGCGCGAGCCCGTCGTCACCGCACACCACCATGTGTGCCTGCGGGACCCCTGGTCCCCCCTGATACGGAACGCTCGCCACGAGGGGAAAGAGTGGCCGAAGCCGGAGCCCGGTTCCAGGCGGCTAGCGGGCCTCGGCCGCCGCCGTCTCGAAGTCGAAGCGGGCCAGGTCGCGCAGCCACGACTCCGCGTTGCCGTCCGAGGGGGCGCGCCAGTCGCCGCGCGGGGAGAGCGAGCCGCCGGCCGAGACCTTGGGCCCGTTCGGCATCGCCGAGCGCTTGAACTGCGAGAACGCGAAGAAGCGGCGGCAGAACACCTCCAGCCAGTGCCGGATCTCGGCCAGGTCGTACGCCACCCGCTTGGCCTCGGGGAAGCCCGGCGGCCAGGCACCGGCCTCCGAGTCGTGCCAGGCGTGCCAGGCCAGGAAGGCGGTCTTCGAGGGCCGGAAGCCGTAGCGCAGCACGTGGAAGAGGGTGAAGTCGTGCAGCGCGTACGGGCCGATCTTGGACTCGGTGGACTGCATCTCCTCGCCCGGCACCAGCTCCGGGCTGATCTCGGTGTCCAGGATCGCGGACAGCACCTTGCCGGTCTCGTCGTCGAACTGGCCGCTGGCGATGACCCAGCGGATCAGGTGCTGGATGAAGGTCTTCGGCACGCCGGAGTTGACGTTGTAGTGGCTCATCTGGTCACCGACGCCGTACGTGGACCAGCCGAGCGCCAGCTCGGAGAGGTCGCCGGTGCCCAGCACGATGCCGCCGCGCTGGTTGGCCAGCCGGAACAGGTAGTCGGTGCGCAGGCCCGCCTGGACGTTCTCGAAGGTGACGTCGTAGACCGGCTCGCCGGCGGCGAAGGGGTGGCCGATCTCCTTCAGCATCAGCCGGGCGGTCGGCGTGATGTCCAGCTCGGCGGCGGTGACGCCGAGGGCGCGCATCAGTTTGTGCGCGTTGTCCTTGGTGTGGTCGCTGGTGGCGAAGCCGGGCAGGGTGAAGGCCAGGATGTCGCTGCGGGGGCGGCCCGCGCGGTCCATCGCCCGGGCGGCGACGATCAGCGCGTGCGTGGAGTCCAGGCCGCCGGAGACGCCGATGACGACCTTGGGCCCGCCGATCGCCGCGAGCCGCTGCTGGAGCCCGGCGACCTGGATGTTGTACGCCTCGTAGCAGTCCAGGGCGAGCCGGTCGGGGTCGGCGGGCACGAACGGGAACCGCTCGACGCGGCGGCGCAGCCCGAGGTCGGTGCGCGGCGGGTCCAGCTCGAAGGAGACGGTCCGGAAGTCCCCGGTGCGCGCGGCGTGGGCCCGGCGGTTGTCGTCGAAGGTGCCCATCCGGTGGCGTTCCTGCCGCAGCAGGTCGAGGTCGACGTCGGCGACGGTGTACTGGTCGCCGAGCGGGAAGCGGTCGGACTCGGCGAGCAGCACCCCGTTCTCGTAGATCATGGTCTGTCCGTCCCAGGACAGGTCGGTGGTGGACTCGCCGAGGCCGGCCGCCGCGTAGACGTAGGCGGCCAGGCAGCGGGAGGACGCCGAGCGGCACAACAGCGCGCGGTCCTCGGCCCGGCCGACGGTGATGGGGCTGCCGGAGAGGTTGACCAGGACGGTGGCCCCGGCGAGGGCGGCCTCGGCGCTGGGCGGCACCGGCACCCACATGTCCTCGCAGATCTCGGTGTGCAGCACCAGCCCGGGCACGTCCTCGGCCGCGAACAGCAGGTCCACCCCGAACGGCACCTCGGCGCCGGCGACGCGGAGGGTCCCGCCCCGCTCGTCGTGGCCGTCGGCGATCTGCCGGCGTTCGTAGAACTCGCGGTAGTTCGGCGGGTACGACTTCGGTACGACGCCGAGGACGCGGCCCCGGTGGACGATCACCGCGCAGTTGTAGATCCGGTGGCGGTGGCGCAGCGGGGCGCCGACGACCAGGACGGGCAGCAGGTCGGCCGAGCCGGCGACGACCGTGTGGAGCGCCGCCTCGACCTGGTCGAGCAGCGCGTCCTGGAGGAGCAGGTCCTCGATGGAGTAGCCGGTCAGGCCCAGCTCGGGGAAGACGGCGACGGCGACGCCCTCGTCCGCGCACCGGCGGGCCTGGCGCAGGACCGCCTCGGCGTTGGCGTGCGGGTCGGCGATGACGGTGTGGCCCGTGCACGCGGCGATGCGCGCGAAGCCGTGGCTGTACAGCGACCAGAAGTTCAACGGGGCTTCCTTCATGATTCAACAGACCGCACTGACGAAGCGATTCTCCTCCTGAGGGAAGCCTAGATCCCGGCCGCGCGCAGCCCGGGACCCGGCCACGTACTCGGGTACCTGCGCGCATGCGGCTGAGTACGCGCGCCCTGTGTGCGGGCGGCGCGCGGCGCGACGGTGGAGGCATGCGAAAAGGAGCAGGGAAACCCACGCGCCTCGCCCGCAGGGCGTTGCCGGTCCTCAGGGCGTTGCCGGTCCTCGCGCCCGCCGTGGTCGCGCCCCTGGCGTGGGCCGGCTGGCTGGGCTGGGACCAGCGGCGGGACGTCCACGCCGACGGCACGACGACCGGCCCGTACCAGGCATGGCAGGTGATCGGCCTGGTCCTGACCCAGCTGGCGCCGGTGTACTGGGCCACCGTCCGCCGCCATCCCGTCGCCGCCGTCCTCGGTACCTCGGCCGGCCTGACCGCCGCCGCGTACTACGACTGGTCCGACGACGCCAGCGGCCTGTTCGTGATCGGCGTGGGCCTGGTGACACTCGGCAGCCTCACCGCGACCACCGCCGCGACGGCAACGATCACCTCCATCCACCGCGCCCGCACGGCCGGCGAGCGACCTACGGCCGGGCGGCTGTCGTAGGCGGGGGGCGGTCGCGCACGCGTTAGCACAGTCCTGCCGTCAGTGAGGGAGGAACGGGAGAAATCCGACGAGACGACTTCTCCGCTGCTAGCTTTTTCGGGCAGTCACATCAGCGGACTCCAGCTCCTCACCTTCGCCCCCCGCGGGCGGTGGGCGGCTACGCCGGCGCTCAGGGCCGGTACGTCTCGGAAGCGCGGTCGAGCGTGCTGATGCCGTCTCGGACACACCGGGTCCCGGCCCGGGCGAACCGAGGGGGAGAACGGAGAACAGCGTGACCGATCTCCCCGGACCTCCACGGCGTCCGGGCGCGTGCCCGGGCGGACCCCGGGACGAAGATCGGAGAACACCTGATGGAGCCCTTTTCCGGCGCGGGCGAGACCGTGCTGCCCCGCCCCGTCGAAGCGTTGCCCACGCCCGCGCTCGCGCCCGCGACCCGCAAACTCGCCGACAAACTCATCGAACGCTTCACCATGGGCGAGTCGGCCGCGACGGCCCTCGCGCAGGCTGTCGTCGACCCGTCCGCCGCGCGTCAGGCGGCGGAGTCGCCCGAGCGGCTGCGGGTGCCCGGCGGCGTGATCCTGGCCATCCGGGCCGAGGTATGGACACGCCACGTCATCCCCGATCCGCGGAACCCCCGGATCGCCTCCTCGCGACGGCACCCGGCCTCGAACCTGGTCGGCACCAGCGAGAGCACGCGCTTCCGCCCGCTGGCCGAGCCCGCGGCCGCGCCCGGGGGCCGCCCGGAACTCGTCCAGCGGCTCGCCAACCAGGAACACCTGGCGTGGGCGGCGCAGCTGGCCAAGGACTACGTCCTCGACCACAACGACTGGCGGGAGTCGCTCCGGCACCAGGGCGTGATGACCGAGGTGTGGCTCGCCGCCACGGCCTTCCAGCACGAGGACGGCACACCCGGCGTCACGGTGCCGGTCACGGTGGAGGGATCGAGCCGTGTGACGTGTGCGCACGAACTGCTCGACCTGAGGTCCGCCGACGTCCCCTACATCCGGGACACCACGAAGCTGCGCTCCCACATCCGCAAGCTCAACGAGGCGATCACGGCCGCCGGCGACCCGGCGCAGATCGACCCCGCGGTGGCGGTCACCGTGCGCTGCGAGCGGCTCCCGGCGCTGCTGCTCGTCGGTTTCGAGCCGCACGACGGCGCCACCACCGACTTCTGCGTGGCGGTGAAGTCGCTGGTCGCGCTGCGGCACGTCGATCCCCCCAAGCCCTGGGGCGAAGCCGCGGAGAACGAGGCCCTCGCCGACGCCGTGGTGGACGAGATCGAGCGGCGCAAGCTGATCACTCGGGTCAAGGCGGACTGGCTGCGCGGTGCCCTCACCCCCGATCAGGCCAAGGCCGCCGGGTTCAACGACGACCCGGCCGTGCGGGCCGCGGCGATCGTCCGGCTCTTCGCCGAGCGCGACCAGAAGATCCACGCCGCCGTGCGGATCGCCATCACCGGACAGAGCACCCGCAAGAACATCACCACCAAGCTGCTGCTCGACGTGGCTTCCTCGTTGGTCATGCGCTCGGTTCCGGAGGATGACGCCCGCAAGCGGGAGCGGACGCGGAAGTACCTGAAGTCGGCGTTCCCGGGCGAGCTGGCCAAGGACTGGCAGGCCACGTTCCGCGGGACGGAGGACCTGGCCCAGGCCGCGCTGACGGAGGTGGCACAGGGCGATCCCGGCGTGGCGACCAGGGAACTCGCGGCCCGCAGCGCCTACCCGCTGGTGATCAACGGTCAGCTCACGGGCGACCGGGGCACGCAGAACAACGACCAGCCCGATCGCCGCCATCCGGGCGAGGTCATCGACCGCATGCGCAGCACCCCGCACGGTGTGCACCAGCTGAAGCAGACGCTCCTCGACTCCGCGGCGGGCCGCAGGGCCCGCAAGGTCGACGAGACGGGAAAGGTCATGCAGAACGACGACGGCCGCGACATCCTCGTCACCGACGCGGACCTGCGGCGGACCTTCCCGCCGGCCGGCGAGGGCCCCTCACCCGCACCGGCTCCCCGGAACACTGCCGAGATCCTCGGGAACACCCTGCACGACCTCGCCACCTCCGTCCACGCCGTCGCGAGCGCGGTCAAGGCCGTCGAGGCGGTCAGGGGTGACGACGGGACCCGTGCCATCGATGCGCTGGGCGCCGACCGGGCCGACTGCGAGGCATGGCGGACCGTCCTGCAGGACGTCCTGTTCAAGCTGCCGGTCTGGCAGCAGCGGAGCGTCCAGCGGCACGGCATCCTCACCGAGGACCCGTACGACCTCGACGGGGACCTGGACGACGGCGACGCGGAGCTGGACGACGGCGACGCGGAGCTGGACGCCGGTGAAGGCGTGGAACCGGACGACGAGAACGAGTCCGACGGTCCGTCGGCCGACGCGTAGCGCCTGCCGGGGCGGTGGCCGGCGCGCCGGCCACCGCCGCTCCGTCGTTTGTCCGGGTCTGTGGAACTCCTCGGCCGGGACCGGTTGCCGGCGCGGCTCGGCACCGTGATCCGGAGATCGGCGGGGCAGGTCGCCGCGGGGTGTCGTGGGCCGGGGTCAGTCCGTCTCGCCGAGTTCGGCGAGGCGGGCGCGCAGGCGGGCGTTCTCCTGCTCCAGGGCGTCCATGCGGGCGCGGACGGGGCGGAGGGCGGTCTCCAGCTCCTCCTCGGAGTAGCGCGGGGTGATGTGCTGGTGGCAGTTCCAGTTGAAGCCCTCGACCTCGACGATCATCAGGCGCTCCACCTTGCCGTCGGTGCGCGGCTTGTCGAGCCGTTCGGTGAGCGCGGGATCCTCGTCGAGTGCCTGGGTGCGGGCCCGGCCCAGCAGCTTCAGGCGGGCCTGCCGGGCGTAGTCCATGAAGAACAGCGCGACCCGGCCGTCGGTCCGCAGATTGCCGGTGGTGATGTACTGCCGGTTGCCGCGCACCTCCGCCCAGGCCAGCCGCCGCTCGTCCAGGACGTGCACGAAGCCGGCGGGGCCGCCGCGGAACTGGATGTAGGGCCAGCCGGTCTCGCCCGTGCTGGCCAGGTAGAAGCCGTCCCGGCTGGTGAGGAACGCGGCCTCGTCGGGGCCGAGTTCGTCCGGGCCGGAGTCGGGCTGGGCGAGGGCGCGTACCCCTAACAGGCCGCTGCCCTGCTCCTCCTGGACGCGGCGCACGCTGTCCGTGTAGGCGAGGTGTGCGAACCGTCCCATCTAGCGCTCTCCCTCCCCGTCGTCCGCGGCCGTGCCCTCCCGCGCGGCCGGTGTGGCACCCAGGACGGAGGCGAGCAGGCCGGGGAAGCGCCGCTCCAGCTCCTCGCCGCGGATCCGGCTGACCCGGGTGTTGCCCCGCAGATGGGTCTCGACGAGGCCGCTCTCGCGCAGGGTGCGCAGGTGGTGGGAGACGGTGGAGCGCCCGACCGGCAGCTCCAGCGCGCCGCAGGGCGCCTCGCCGACGGTGTCGAGCAGCCGCACGATCTGCAGCCGTACCGGGTCCGCGAGGGCTTGCAGCACGGTGCCGATCTCCACTGTGGCGAGGTCCGGCTGCGGCAGCCGGGTCTCCTCCGTCGTTCGCATCCTGCCTCCAGGCTCTTCCCGCCTCGCGCGGCCCGGCGGCACCGGGGCGAGGGAGGCGAGGTCACGCGACTATGGCGATGTCGCTCGACATCTACGATACACATCGAACCTCTATTACGATCGGGATCGACATACCCAACGCTCATCGAAACTCAGGTGCTTCCATGACCCCTCCCGCCGCACAGCAGGGGCGCGCCTGGCGGACCCACGCCTGTGTGCTCGCGCTCGGCACGTTCGCCGTCGGCACCGACGCGTTCGTCATCGCCGGTCTGCTGCCCGACATCAGTGACTCCCTGGACATCTCCGTGGGCGCGGCGGGCCAGCTCGTCAGCGTCTTCTCGCTGGCCTACGCCCTGCTCTCCCCGGTGCTCGCCGCGTTCACCGCGCGCTGGTCACGCCGTACGGTGCTGATCACGGGCCTCGGCGTGTTCGCCGTCGGCAACGTGGTGACCGCCCTCGCCCCCGACTACGCGCTGGTCCTGGCGTCCCGGGTGATCGCCGCGGCCGGCGCCGCGATGTTCACCCCCAACGCGGGCGCCACCGCGGCGACCCTGGCCGGACCCGAGCACCGGGGCCGGGCGATCGCCATCGTCACCGTGGGACTGACCGCCTCGCTCGCGCTGGGCGCGCCGCTGGGCACCGTCATCGGCGAGGCGCTGGGCTGGCAGGCCACCATGTGGTTCGTCACCGCGCTCGCCCTGGTCGTGGCCCCGGTCATCGCCCTGCGGCTGCCCGACGTCACCCTCGGCGGCCCGACCCAGCTCCGCCGGCGCCTCGCCCCGCTCGCCGACCGCAAGGTGGCCATGGTGCTGGCCGGCACGCTGGTCGCGTTTATCGGCATCTACCTGCCCTACACCTACATCAGCGCCGTCTTCGAGCCCGCCACCGGCGGGGACGGCGGCAAGGTCGCCGTGCTGCTGCTGGTCTTCGGCGTGGCCGGGACCGCCGGCAACCTCACCGCGGGCCGGCTCGCCGACCGCAAGGGGCCGCGCACGGTCGTCATCGGCGCGACGCTGCTGCTCACGGTGGTGTTCGCGGCCATGGCCGGCATCCGCTCCTCCTACCCGGCGGCCATCGTGCTGACGGCGGTGTGCGGCGTCGCCTCCTGGTCGGTGACCGCGCCGCAGCAGCAGCGCGTCATGGCGCTGGCCAGCCCCGGCAGCGAACCCTTGGCCGTCTCCCTCAACGCCGCCGTGATGTACCTGGCGATCTCGCTGTCCAGCGCGCTGGGCGCCGGGATCCTCGGCGCGACGGGCGCGGTGTGGATCGCCTGGGCGGGCGCCGCCTTCGCCGTGGCCGCGGCGCTGGTCACGGCTGCCGCCGCCCGCACCGAGCGGTCCCGGGCCGACACCGGGGAGCCGGAGCCGGCCGGGGCCCAGGGGGTGTCCGCCGGCTAGCGGCCCACCCGGCGCCAGGCACCGGTGACCGGCGATGTGCTTCCCGGGGCGGGAGCCGCATCGCCGACGCCCCTCGCCGGAAAGGGAGTCGGCGGGTGCCCCGGCCATGCGCGGGTACGACACACCCTGCGCACGGCCGGGACACTCCGGCCCCTTTCGGAGGTCTGCCCGGTCGGCAAGGTGGTCGGCATCACCGCAGACCAGCCACGGTCCCTGCTGGACGGGCCCGGCTTCCTGCCCGGCGACGACCAGGAGCGCACCGCCGGATTCCTGGCCTCGCACAGATGGCGGACCTCCTCGTAGCCGACCGACCGCCGCGCGGTTCCCACGCCCGCCCGGACCACCACGTACGGCCGCGCGCCGCCGTCGACCACCGGCGGACCCCGCTCCGGCGCACCGGATTCCGCGGCGGGGTCACCGGATGGGCGACATCGGTACGGGCCCCGGGGTGGTACGGATGGGGAACGGGAGGCAGTCACTGTTGGCGCCGGTGCGGTGCGCCGGGGAAGGGATCTCGAAATGAGTCTGCGCAAGGTGCTCATCGCCAACCGTGGCGAAATCGCTGTCCGCGTGGCCCGGGCCTGCCGGGACGCCGGGATCGCGAGCGTGGCCGTCTACGCCGACCCGGACCGGGACGCTGTCCATGTCCGTGTCGCCGACGAGGCGTTCGCCCTGGGGGGTGATACCCCGGCCACCAGTTACCTGGACATCGAGAAGGTGCTGCTGGCCGCCAAGCAGTCCGGCGCGGACGCGATCCATCCCGGTTACGGCTTCCTGTCCGAGAACGCCGAGTTCGCGCAGGCGGTCCTGGACGCCGGGCTGATCTGGATCGGCCCGCCCCCGCAGGCCATCCGCGACCTGGGCGACAAGGTGGCGGCCCGCCACATCGCCCAGCGCGCCGGCGCCCCGCTGGTCGCCGGCACGCCCGACCCGGTCAGTGGGGCGGACGAGGTCGTGGCGTTCGCCGAGGAGCACGGCCTGCCGATCGCGATCAAGGCCGCGTTCGGCGGTGGCGGACGCGGCCTGAAGGTCGCCCGCACGCTGGAAGAGGTCCCCGAGCTGTACGACTCGGCCGTCCGCGAGGCCGTCGCCGCCTTCGGACGCGGTGAGTGCTTCGTCGAGCGGTACCTGGACCGGCCGCGGCATGTGGAGACGCAGTGCCTGGCCGACAAGCACGGCAACGTCGTCGTGGTCTCCACCCGCGACTGCTCCCTCCAGCGCCGTCACCAGAAACTGGTGGAGGAAGCCCCGGCCCCGTTTCTGTCCGACGCCCAGTTCAAGGAGCTGTACAGCGCTTCCAAGGCGATTCTGAAGGAGGCCGGTTACGAGGGCGCGGGCACCTGTGAGTTCCTGGTCGGGCAGGACGGCACGATCTCCTTCCTGGAGGTCAACACCCGCCTCCAGGTCGAGCACCCGGTCACCGAGGAGGTCGCCGGCATCGACCTGGTCCGCGAGATGTTCCGCATCGCCGACGGTGAACCCCTCGGCTACGACGACCCGGTGCTGCGCGGTCACTCCTTCGAGTTCCGTATCAACGGCGAGGACCCGGGCCGCAACTTCCTGCCCGCCCCCGGCACCGTCACCACCTTCGAGGCACCTTCCGGCCCGGGCGTGCGGCTGGACGCGGGCGTGGAGGCCGGCAGCGTGATCGGCCCGGCCTGGGACTCCCTGCTGGCCAAGCTCATCGTCACCGGCCGCACCCGCAAGGAAGCCCTCCAGCGGGCCGCCCGCGCCCTGGAGGAGTTCCGCGTCGAGGGCATGGCCACCGCCATCCCCTTCCACCGCAAGGTCGTCACCGACCCCGCCTTCGCCCCCGAACTCACCGGCTCCAACGAGCCGTTCACCGTCCACACCCGGTGGATCGAGACCGAGTTCACCAACGACATCAAGCCCTTCACCGCCCCCGCGGACGCGGAGGAGGACGAGACGGCCCGCGAGACGGTCGTGGTCGAGGTCGGCGGCAAGCGCCTGGAAGTCTCCCTGCCCTCCTCGCTGGGCATGAGCCTGGCCCGTACCGGCCTCGCGGCCGGGGCCAAGCCCAAGCGGCGCGCGGCCAAGAAGTCCGGCCCCGTCGCCTCCGGCGACACCCTGACCTCCCCGATGCAGGGCACCATCGTCAAGATCGCCGTCGAAGAGGGACAGGAAGTCAAGGAAGGCGACCTGGTCGTGGTCCTGGAGGCCATGAAGATGGAACAGCCCCTCAACGCCCACAAGGCGGGCACCATCAAGGGCCTGACCGCCGAGGCCGGCGCCTCCCTCACCCCCGGCACCACCATCTGCGAGATCAAGGACTGACGGGATCGAGGGGGAGCGGGGTCGTCGCGTACCGCTCACTCCAGGTCGATGTCGATCAGGAGCGTACGCGGAGACCCGTACCGCGAGGGGAGGCCGAGGGGCGCCGGAGCCGCTCGGCGCCCCTCGGGCCACGGAAGCCGGCGTCGGCGGGACGCGACACCGGCGGACGCGCCGCGCCGACGGGACACGGCGTCCGCCCGGTGCGGGCGCTTCCGGTCAGCGCCGGCCGATGGCGCGGCGGCCGGGCGGGACTCGATGACCGAGCGGACTCGGCCGGCGAGCGGGACCCGGCGGCCGGCCGGGGAGGAGCCAGGCGCTGTTCACGCCGTCCATCGAAGCCGTCCTCGCGTGCCCCCGGCAAGCCGGAACCGGGAACCATGACACGTCCCTGACGCGCGCATACGCCTCCTTGACGAGGGCCCCGGCACGGTCCCGGGGCCGTATGGAACGACTTCTGGGCCGGTACGGACGGCTGCGGGGCCGGTACGGACGGCTGTGGGGCCGTACGGACGACTACACGGCCGTACGAAACGACACCGGGGTCGCACGGAACGACCGCGGGGGCGGTGCACGTCGGCGTGATTGCCGGACGTACACCGCCCCGGAGCGGGACGCGTCAGAGAGGACGGCCGTTACTTCGGTTCACGGGCGAAGAGCGAGGTGGACCAGACGTAGCCGAGCACCGCCAGTCCGACGCACCAGGCGACGGCCAGCCATCCGTTGTGGCCGATCTCGGTGCCGAGCAGCAGCCCGCGCAGGGTCTCGATGGCCGGGGTGAACGGCTGGTACTCGGCGATCGGCTGGAACCAGCCCGGCATCGCGTCGACCGGCACGAACGCGCTGGACAGCAGCGGCAGCACCATCAGCGGCAGGGCGTTGTTGCTGGCCGCCTCGGCGTTCGGGCTGGACAGGCCCATGCCGACCGCGATCCAGGTGAGCGCCACGGAGACGAGCGTCAGCAGTCCGACGGCCAGGAGCCACTCCAGGGCGGTGGCGTCCGTGGCCCGGAACCCGATGGCCACCGCGACGGCCCCCACGAGCACCACGCTCATCACGCACTGGAGCACGCTGCCGACGACGTGCCCGACGAGCACCGACCCGCGGTGGATCGCCATCGTGCGGAAGCGGGCGATGATGCCCTCGGTCATGTCCGTGGCCACGGACACCGCGCTGCCGATCGTGGTGCCGCCGATGGTCATCAGCAGGATGCCCGGGACGAGATAGGCGAGGTACGCGGACCGGTCCGCCCCGCCCTTGCCGATGCCCGCGCTCATCACGTCACCGAAGATGTAGACGAAGAGCAGCAGCAGGACGACCGGCGAGAGCAGCAGGTTCAGCGTCAGCGACGGGTAGCGGCGGGCGTGCAGCAGATTGCGGCGCAGCATCGTCGAGGAGTCGCGCACGGCGAGGGAGAGGGAGCTCATCGGACATCCTCCGGGGACAGGGCCGGCTGGTCGGCGCCGGCGGTGAGGGCGAAGAACACGTCGTCGAGGTCGGGGGTGTGCACGGTCAGCTCGTCCGCCTCCACACCGGCGGCCTCCAGCCAGTCGAGCAGGGAGCGCAGTTCGCGCTGGGTGCCGTCGCTGGGGACGCGCAGCGCCAGCGCCTCGTCGTCCGGGGTGGCCTCGCGCAGCGCGGAGGCGGCGGACCGGTACGCGGCCGGGTCGGTGAAGGCGAGCCGCACATGCCCGCCGGGGACGAGGCGCTTGAGCTGGTCGGCGGTGCCCTCGGCGGCGATCCGCCCGCCGTTGAGCACGGCGATGCGGTCGGCGAGCTGGTCGGCCTCCTCCAGGTACTGCGTGGTGAGGAAGACGGTGACCCCGTCCGCGACCAGCTCGCGGACGATCCCCCACATGGTGTGCCGGGAGCGCGGGTCGAGGCCGGTGGTCGGCTCGTCGAGGAAGATGATCCGCGGAGCGCCGACGAGCGTCATGGCGATGTCCAGACGGCGCTTCATGCCGCCGGAGTAGCTCTGGGCGGGCTTCTTGGCGGCATCGGCCAGTCCGAACCGCTCCAGCAGCTCGGTGGCGACCCGCCGTCCCTCGCGCTTGGACAGATGGTGCAGATCCGCCATGAGGAGCATGTTCTCCTCGCCGGTGATCAGCCCGTCGACGGCGGAGAACTGCCCGGTGACCCCGATCGCGGCGCGCACGGCCTGCGGTGCGGCGGCGAGATCGTGGCCCGCGACCCGGGCCTGCCCGCCGTCGGCGGTGACGAGCGTGGAGAGGATCTTCACGGTGGTGGTCTTGCCGGCGCCGTTCGGTCCGAGCAGCGCGAACACCGAGCCGGCGGGGATGTGCAGATCGATGCCGTCCAGGACGGTCTTGTCACCGTAGGACTTGCGCAGCCCGACGGCGGAGATGGCGGCGGCCGACCGCTCTGTGTTGGACGTGGGCATGACAGACATGTCGATGGAGCCCTCCCGTTCGGGCCGAGGAAGCAGAGGTAGTGGAGGAAGTTGAGGAGCTTGAGGAAGCAGAACCGGCAGAGCAGGCAGGTGACGCGGAGCCGGGGGAACAGGCAGATGAAGCGGAGGAAGCGGGCAGGGAGGCCGGCGGGGAAGGCGGCGGCCCCGTGGCCCGGTGCTCAGCTCCGGGCGCGGCGGATGTCGATGTTGCCGTAGCGGGTGCGGGCGCGGACCTGGACGGTGTCCTCGGCCGCGTCCGGGGCGCCGGAGGCGGTGAGCGTGTTGCGCACCTGCCCGGCACCGGAGCTGACGTCGAGCCAGGCGGCCGTGCCCTCGCGGATGCCGAGGTCGATGGCGCCGTAGGAGGTCTCCAGCTGGACGGTGCCGCGGGCCACGTCCCCCACGCGCACGGTGCCGTGGGCGGTGGTGGCGGTGACCGAGTCCTCGGCGCGCCGCACCTCGATGTCGCCGTTGGCGTTGCTCACCCGCAGCGCGCCGGTCGCGACATCGACGGTCGTGCCGCCGTGCGAGTTCTTCAGCACGGCCGGGCCGTCGAGGAGGCCGACGCGCAGGCTGCCGGTACTGGTGCTGATCTCGGCCCGGCCCGCGACCCGGTCCACGGTGATCGAGCCGTGTGAGGCGGTCAGCTCCAGCGGGCCGGTGGCGTCCAGGCGGACGTCGCCGGACGAGGTCTTCACCCGCACCTCGCCGAGCCGGCCCTCGCCGAGCACCTGGGTCCAGGCCCCGGTCATGTCGACGCGGGAGCCCGCGGGCAGTTCGACCGTCACGTCCACGACGCCGGAGCGGCCGAACAGGTTGGACTTGGGCGTCCGGATGGTCAGCGCGCCACTCGCGCAGGAGACCTCGGTCTGGTCGGCCGCCCGCACGTCCAGGTCCTTCTTCGGGTTGCGGGCCCGTACCTCCACCACGGTGTCGAGGCGGTCGCTCGCGGTGAACTGGATGGAACCGGCGTCCACCCGCGCGGTGACCGAGATCGGTTCGGGAGTGTCGAAAGAAGGCATGGCTGTCCCGTCCTCGTGAGTCTTGGGAACGTCCCCGCAGGTGGGACGTGGTGTGAGAGAAGTGGGGCGGGCGGGGCGCCGACTAGCGCACCCAGCCCGTGAAGCGCTGTCCGACGGTCTGGCTCTTCTCGGGCGTACGCGGCCGGGAGCCACCGTCGACCGCGGCCGACACGGCCCGCACCAGCCAGGCGTTGACCGACAGCCCCTCGCGGCTCGCGGCCTCCTCGGCCCGGGCCTTGAGCTGGGCGGGCAGCCGCAGATTGACCCGGGCGGTCCCGCCCTCGTCCCCCTCGGCCGGTGCCTGGAAAGCCTCGACGGGCGCGGCCGCCTCCACGGGACCCCCGGCTTCGACGGCCGGCAACGCCACCACGAACTCCGGGTCGAGCCCGCGCAGCCGCACGTCCACCGACCCCGGGGCGAGTTCCCGGGTGACTTCGTCCATGGCGGCGGACAGTACGTTCAGCATGGTCAGCCGAGTCGCCGACTCCAGCGGAGCGGTCAGCCTCTCGGCCAGTTCCCGGGCATCCTCCCCACCGGCTTCGGCGGCCACCGCGAGTTCACGGCGGAGGGTTTCGACATAGGGCGTGAGGTCCATGACGCCATCATGGCACCATAATGGCGCCATAGGCAACCCCGTGATGCCAAGGATGGAGCCGCAAGTGGCGCCACTTCCGCATATCCCCAGGTCAGGCAAGGTTCAAGGCGGTTCAATAACCCCATCGATCGATGCGAAGGCGGCCCGCAGGCCCAGGGGACACCACCACCCGGCACCGCGGTGACACCACTTGGCACCACGATGGCACCCAGTGTGCGGGGGGTGGACGATGCGCGGGGGATGGACGGCTTCCACGTGGACGCGAGCGCGTACCTGGCCGAACTGCCGCGACCGCGCGCCGGCCTGCCCCGGGCGCCACCCGCTGCGTGAAGGACCTGGAACTGGCCGGGGTCCACCTCGCCACCGACATGAGCGGCGGACTGGTGTCCAGCGCGGGGATCTGCGGGCCGTCTGGGCGGAGGAGCCCCGGCCGGCGCGCGGCTGGGGCTCCTGAAGGCGGTGACCGGGCGGGTCAGCGACGCAGGGTGAGCACGCCCGGCCGCCAGGGCAACTCGTTGTAGGGCATGCCCGGGGTGACGGCGGCGGGGGACAGGCCCTGGTAGAGGAGCTGGAGGTTGCAGGGGTCGATGGTCATGGTCTGGTCGGGGTTGTCGCGGATCAGGTCGCCGTGGCTGATGTCGTTGGTCCAGGTGGCGCCGCTGTTGGCCTTGCCCGCGAAGGGGTTGCTCTCGGTACCGGCCTGCGGGGTCCAGGACCCGTTCAGGCTGGTGGCGGTGAAGGAGCGGAAGTAGCGCCCGTTCACCCCCATCGCCTCGACGATCATGAGGTACTGGTTCTGGCCCTTGACCCTGTAGACCTGCACCGCCTCGAACAGGTTGGCCGTCGTGTCGCTCATGACCGTGGTGTACGAGGAGCCGAAGTTGCCGGGGAAGTTCCCGATTGGCATGCTCGCCCGGTAGATCTTGCCGTTGTCGCCGGCGAAGAACAGGTACATGTTCCGGTCGTCGGCGATCAGGGTCTGGTCGAGCGGGGCGCTGTCGGGGATGCCGCCGGTGAACAGCGGCTGCGGGGCGGACCAGCCGTTGGGGTCGGTGGGGTCGCTGGAGGTGCGGTAGATGAAGGGCGAGGCACCCCACTGGGAGGCCAGCACCCAGATCTTCTTCGGCGCGAAGTAGAACAGCGTGGGCGCCACCGCGGACTGGCTCATCCCGGTCTGGCCGGCCGACGCCATGTCCGACCAGTTCGTGAAGGGCCTGAACGCCATGGAGCCGTACGACGTCCCGCCCGACACGTTCGAGCCGTAGACCAGGTGTCTGCCGTTGTACGTCACGGTGCTGAAGTCCTTCAGCGAGGTCCACCCGTACGCCGGCTGCGCCAGCGCACCGGTCGAGGACCACCGATAGGCCGCCGGAAGCGCACAGGAGACACCGGAGGCCGCCTGAGCCGGACCGGCGACGAACGGCGCCGCTAGAGAGGCCAGGGCCGCGAACACGGCGGCGAGCGCCACGGACGGACGTCCGCGGCCGAACTTTCCTAAGTGCATAGGGACCTCGCCATCCTTGAGTCGACGTCTTCGATACGTTCGCAATATCGAACAAAGGCCGATGAGCCGAGCAACCTGGATGATGAGAGAACCCGTGAACAGCGTCAATACTTCGCGCTCACTCGGAGTCCGCCTGCAGCTCCTCGATGACCCGCTCGGCCATGCGCCGCGCGGGCTCCGACCGGGGGTCCTCGGGGTGGGCGTGCGGCCCGAGGATCTTCGAGCAGACGAACAGGGTCATCAGCTTCCCCTCCCGAGTCTCGAAGTCCCGCCGCCGCTCGTGCCGCACACGGTCCGCCAGCGCGGGGACGGCGAGCGAACTCGCCCACAGGGAGGCGGAGTCCAGCCCCTGCGGGGCGTTCCCCCAGTCCTCCCAGTCGAAGAGACTGAACACCGGGGCCGTGACATTGGCCCAGTTCAGGTCGGCGTGGGCGGGCACCCAACGCTGGACGGTCGTATCGAAATCGCCGGGAAAGACAGTCCGAATGGCCTCGGTGACCGACGTCTGGGTGATGGTCTCGGTGTCGGGTGTGGCGATCCGCCTTGTCTGGTGCGCTGCCAGCGCGTCCAGAGAGGCGTTCAACCCATCCCACCACTCGTCCGAGAGTTCCGGGGCCTCACTCAGAATGGCGTTTCCGACTGGAGCGGCGGGCAGAAGGTCAGTTTCGTCCGCCCGCCACATCACCTGTTCGTTCGTGTCCCGCCAGACCAGGCACCCCCGCCAGGCCGGCTGGGCGACGCCGTCCAAGCGGGCGGCGCACTCCGCGCCGTTCCACCCTTGATCGGTGATCCTGTCGAGCAAGCGTCGCTCGATGCGGACCCAGGTCTCGCGGTCGGTCCGTGCTCCCACGGACCGACGCTTGCGCACCACCGTTTCCGGTAGGAAACGCACCTGCAGAGACCGGGCCACGCGATCCAGAACCTCGTCAACTGGCTGCGCGCGTAGGTCAACAGTCTGACTCGCGGAGACCGAGAGCGTCATACAGGCGACCGTAGCAGCGGGGCAGCGCGAGGTAGTCGTCGGCCATGGGCAGCCGCTCGACGCCGCGAACGTCCGTCGCGCCTTCCGCCAGGCGCTGAAGGGCATCGACGGGATCGACCCCGACGAGTGGACCCCGGGGGAACTGCGGCACAGCTTCGTGTCCCTGCTCTCCGACCAGGGCGTGCCGCTGGAGGAGATCTCCCGGCTCGTCGGACACTCGGGCACGGCCGTGACCGAGGAGGTCTACCGGAAGCAGATCCGGCCCGTGATCCAGACCGGTGCCGTGGTCATGGACGGGATCTTCGGCACCGACCCGGGACGCTCGTAGACACTCGGAAAGCGATAGTCACGCAGATAGACACGCAGGAAAGCCAGAGGGCCCTCACCGAATCGGTAAGGGCCCTCTGACCTGTTACTTGGCTGTCGGGGTGGCGGGATTTGAACCCACGACCTCTTCGTCCCGAACGAAGCGCGCTGCCAAGCTGCGCTACACCCCGGTGTCGCTGCTCTCGCGGCGACGACGTTTACTTTAGCCCACTGGGGGCTGTAGACGAAATCCGGTTCAGAGGCGGTGGCGGGTCGGGGTCGGGCGGGTGTGGTCCAGGGCCACCAGGAGGACCGACAGGGCGTAGATCCCGAGGCCCAGGAGGAGGGCGTTCGCCAGGGTGCCGGGGTAGCCGTCAGCCGTCGCGTCCAGGAAGGGATAGAGGTGGCGGGACGGGTCGGTCGGGGGGAGGAGCGCGGCCCGGATGAAGGTGAAGGCCAGGTAGGCCACGGGGTAGAGGAGCCAGGGCGCTGTCTGGCGGAGGCGCAGGCGAGCCGCGGGGGTGAGCAGGAGCCAGTCCAGTACGGCCGCCGCCGGGACCAGTACGTGGAGTATCTGGAGCGCCGTCCACTGGGCTTGCCAGCGTTCCGGCGCCGTCGTCGCCCCGGTCATGGAGAACGGCGGCGTCGTGTGGGCCAGGAGCAGGTGGTAGACCAAGGCGCCGGTCACGACGTAGAGGAGGACGGCGCCGGTCACCGCCGACGGGAGCGGGCGGCGGGCCCGCCAGGCCCTCGTCGCCGACAGGAACGTGACCACGGCCAGCAGCGCCGTGGCCTGGACGCTGAAGTAGCTCAGCATGCGGGTCGGGCTGCCCAGCAGCAGTTCCAGCGCGACCCCGCACGCCGCCGTCACGGCGATCAGCAGACGGAACACCGCGGCCGTCGGGCGGCGCACCGGGGCCACCACCGCCGTGGCCGGGACCGGGGCGGGCAGCAGGACGGGCGGGCCCGGGACCGCGGGCAGGTCCGGGATGTCCCTGGGTATCGGGGCGGTCATGCCCTCACGCTAGGAGCGGGGGAGGGGGGCGGCCAGGCGGATTGGGCCGGGTGGGTTACGGGACGATGACCGGTCTCTCCGTCATTCCGGCTCCTCCGACATCCCGGTTTCTCCGACATCCCGGTTTCTCCGTCGCTCCGGTCTCCCCGTTGCTCCGGTCTCTCCGTCACCTCGTTCTCCCCGGCATCCCGGCCCGCCCGGCATCCTGGCCTGCCCGGCCTCCCGGCCCTCCGTCATCGAGCGACGGCCGAGTGGGCTGCCGGGTCCTCCCTCCGACCCGTCAGCCCTTCTCGACCAGCGTCAGCAGCGTCGCCTCCGGCGGGCAGGCGAAGCGGACCGGGGTGTAGCGGTTGGTGCCGCAGCCGGCCGAGACGTGGAGGTAGGACGTACGGTCCTCCACCGTGTGCGTGGACAGGCCCTTCACGCGGTCCGTGTCCAGGTCGCAGTTGGTGACCAGGGCGCCGTAGAAGGGGATGCACAGCTGGCCGCCGTGGGTGTGGCCGGCCAGGATCAGGGGGTAGTCGTCCGCCGTGAACGCGTCCAGTACCCGCAGGTACGGCGCGTGGACCACGCCCATCGAGAAGTCGTGCCCTTCCGACGGCCCGCCGGCCACCCGGGCGTAGCGGTCCCGCTTGATGTGCGGGTCGTCCAGGCCGGTCAGCTCGATGGAGACGCCCTCGATCTTGAGGACTCCCCGCGTGTTGGTCAGGTTCAGCCAGCCCGCCGAGTCGAAGCCGTCCCGCAGGTCCTCCCACGGGTTGTGGATCGCGCCCACCGCCGGCGCGTTGCCGTTCAGCCCGTGGCGTCCGCTCGCCTTCTCCAGCAGGTAGCGGGCGGGGTTGCGCAGCTTGGGGCCGTAGTAGTCGTTGGAACCGAAGACGTACGCGCCCGGGAACTCCATCAGCGGGCCCAGCGCGTCCAGCACCTCCGGGACGCCCTCGGGGTCCGACAGGTTGTCCCCGGTGTTGATCACGAAGTCGGGGCGCAGCCCGGCCAGCGACTGCAGCCAGCGCTGCTTCTTGCGCTGGCCGCCGACCATGTGGATGTCGGAGACCTGGAGCACACGCAGCGGGCGCATGCCCGGGGGCAGGACGGGGACGGTGACCCGTCGGAGGCGGAAGGAGCGGGCCTCGAAGCCCGCCGCATAGACCAGGCCGGCGGTGCCGGCCGCCACGATTCCCAGGGGGATTCCGTATCGCGCGCGCATCTGTCCATCGTGTCAGACGGGTTGGGCGCGCCGAGACCGGCCGCCGACGGTCGAGCGGACTGCCGCCCCAGTCGAGCGGACGTGCGTCTGGGCGCATGAGGGGCGGCCCGGGTGACTGCGTACCCGGGGACAGACGGACAGGCCGGCTCGGGCGGTCACGATCACGCGCCCGCGGCAAAATGGCCGGGCACAGGTGACCGCGCACCTGCGACAATCGGGCCATGACCACCACGCTCAAGTCGAAGCTGCAGGACGACCTCAACGCCGCGATCAAGGGGCGCGACGAGCTCCGCTCCTCGACGCTCCGGCTGACCCTCGCCGCGATCACCAAGGAAGAGGTCGCGGGCAAGGAGAAGCGGGAGCTGTCCGACGACGAGGTCCTCAAGGTGATCACCCGTGAGGCGAAGAAGCGCCGTGAGGCGGCCGAGGCCTTCGCGCAGGGCGGCCGTGCCGAGCAGGCCGAGCGGGAGAAGGCGGAGGGCGAGGTGCTCGCCGACTACCTGCCCAAGCAGCTGTCCGACGAGGAGCTGGACGCGATCGTCGCGCAGGCGGTGGCCGAGGCGAAGGCGGCCGGTGCCGAGGGGCCGCGGGCCATGGGCGCCGTCATGAAGATCGTGAACCCGAAGGTGGCCGGTCAGGCCGAGGGCGGCCGGGTCGCCGCCGTGGTGAAGAAGTACCTCCAGGGCTGAGTTCCCGGGCCGGCCTCCCGAGCCGGCCCTCTCCAGGGCTGAGCGGGCCGGTCCCCTCCCGGGCCGGCCCCTGGTTGACGCCGCCCCAGCCCACCCTCCGAGTGCCGTCGCCGACGGCCCTCGGCAGGCGTGCCCCGGCGCCGGGCCTCCGTTCCCCGTCGCCTCTACGGCGTCCTCTCTACGCCGTCCTCTCCACGGCGCCCTTCTGCCGCGCCCTTCTGCGGCGTCGGCTCTACGACGTCGTCTCCGCAGTGTCTCTACGACCACGGGGCCGCACCCCTTCCCAGAGGTGCGGCCCCGCTCATCCGGCTCCGAAAATGACCGGCCGGCCCGTCCCAGTGCCCGGCCCGTCCTAGTGCCCCCGGCCCCCGCGACCGTTCCCACCGGTCCCACCGGTCCCGCCGTTTCCGCCGATCCCCCCGTTCCCGCCGTTCCAGCCGTCCCCCTGCCCCTGGATGAGGTTCTCGGGGAGGGAGAACGTCGGCGTCGGGAAGGAGCCGCCGAGGGCGCCCGCGGTGGGGCCGCCGTCAGCGGTGCCGCCGTTCGTCAGGCCGCCGATCAGTCCCCCGGTCACCCGTCCCGTCGTGTCCCCGTTGCGGTCGTCCGTGTCCCCCCGGTCGCCTTTTCCCCCGTCGTCCTCGTCGTGGCCGTCGTCGGGAAGGTCGACCAGATGGAAGTCCGGGGCGGGCCTGCCCTCCAGCGCGCCGGACATCATGTCGCGCCAGATCGGACCCGGGACCTCGCCGCCGTAGACCTTGTCGTGCGGGACGCCGCCGATGGTGATGTTGGTCATCTTGCGCTTGTGCTGCGGGTCGCCGACCCAGACCGCGCCCGCCATGTTCGGGGTGTAGCCGACGAACCAGGCGGCGAAGCGCTCGTCCGTCGTACCCGTCTTGCCCGCGCTCGGGCGGCTGCCGAGGCCGGCCTCCTGGCCCGTGCCGTCCTCGACCACGCCCTTGAGGAGCGTGCTGATCGTGTCCGCGGTGTTCTCCGACATCGCCCGCGAGCAGGTCGACTTCGGCACCGGAAGGGACTTCTGCTGGCTGCCGATCTTCTGGGTGACCGACTCGATGGCGACCGGGGTGCAGTACATGCCGCGCGAGGCGAAGGCGGCGTACGCGCTCGCCATCGTCAGCGGGGACATCTCCTGGGTGCCGAGGGCGATGGAGGGCGCCTGGACGATCTTGCGGCCGTCCGCGCGGGCCACGCCCATCTTCTTGGACATGTCGATGACCGGGCAGATGCCGATGTCGCTGATCAGCTGGACGTAGTAGGTGTTGACCGACTTCGCGGTGGCCTCCGCCATGCCGTACGGGCCGCGCTCGGTGTCGTTCTCGTTCTTCAGCTTCTCCGGCCGCCTCGGGTCGTTGCGCCAGACCTTGCCGTCGCACGCGGTCACCGGGCTCGGGTACGCCATCTCGTACGGCGACGAGTACTCCTGACCCGGGGACTTGCCGCCCTCGACGGCCGCCGCGGCGACGATCGGCTTGAACGTGGAACCGGGCTGGTAGCCGGCGCCGCCTCCCATGTTCTGGTCCACGGAGAGGTTGATCGTCGTCTCGCCGTCGTTGACGTTGACGCCGTACGGGCGGGACTGGCCCATGGCGAGGATCTTGCCGGTGCCGGGCTCGACGATGGTCGCGGCGGTGGCCACGGCGTCGCTGCGGTAGACGTGGTCCTTGACGGAGTCCTGCACGGATTCCTGCGCCTGCGGGTCGAGCGTCGTACGGACCGTCAGGCCGCCCCGGTTCCAGAGCTTGGCCCGCGCCTCCTTCGTCTTGCCGAAGACCGGGTCGGTGAGGATGACCTGGCGGACGTAGTCACAGAAGAAGCCGGCGCCCTTGACCGCGGTGATGCAGCCGTTCTTGGGGCGGCTGGTGTGCAGGCCGAGCGGTTCGCGCTTCGCCTTGTCGGCCTCCTGCTGGGAGATGTCGCCCAGCTCCGCCATCCGCTGGAGCACGATGTTGCGCCGCTTGGTGGCCTCCGCCTCGTCGTTGACCGGGTCGTACCGGCTCGGGGACTGCACGATGCCGGCCAGCAGCGCCGACTCCTGGAGGGTGAGGTCCTTTGCGTGCTTGGAGAAGTAACGCTGGGCGGCGGCCTCGACGCCGTAGGCCTGCTCGCCGAAGAACGTGATGTTCAGATAGTTCTCGAGGATCTTCTTCTTGCCGAGCTTGTCCTCGATCTGGATGGCGTACTTCAGCTCGCGGATCTTGCGGCCCAGGGTCTGCTGGGTGGCCTCGGCGACCTTCGTCGGGTCGTCGCCGGCCTCCTCGATGAAGTAGTTCTTCACCAGCTGCTGGGTGAGCGTGGAGGCGCCCTGGGCGACCCCGCCCTCCTGCGCGTTCTTGTTCAGGGCGCGCAGCACGCCCTTGAGGTCGACGGCGCCGTGCTTGTAGAAGCGCGAGTCCTCGATCGCGACGATCGCCTTCTGCATGTACGGCGAGATGTCCTTGAGGTCCACCACCGTACGGTCGCGGGAATAGACGGTCGCGATCTGCTTGCCCTGGCCGTCCAGGATGGTGGTGCGCTGGCTCAGCTGGGGGCTCTTCAAATCGGCCGGGATCTCGTCGAAGCCCTTGACCGAGCCCTTGGCCGCGAGGCCCAGCGCTCCGGCCGCGGGCAGGGCGATGCCCGCCATGACGGCTCCGGCGAGCACACTGACACCGAGGAACTTGGCGGCCTGCTGCATGGGCGACAGACCACCGCCCGAGCGCTTCTTTGGCATGGAGGCAGCCTAATCCGTACTGTTGAGCGTTCCGAGGGAGCGACCGCTTCTCGGGATGTTCCGGGTGCCGATCGTGACGTACCTCCGAGGGCTCGCCGGGGCGCCGGCCTCCGTCAGGGTGCCGCCAATAGGGGATGTCCGCCTTCCCCATTCGCCGGACACGCGCGCAGGCGTTGGCCTAAGCTGCTCTCAACTGTCACAACCGTGCGGTCACCCATTTCTACGTGCTGCTACCCCGGATCGTTCCGGACACGGCCGGGAATTCCCGGGCGACAGTCCTGTTTTCCCCGCCGGGGACGGGCCCGGGCCCCGCCCCGAGTGCCGTGCGGCGCCCGGTGTCGCCCACCGCGACCGCCCCGGTTTGCCGGGATGATCACGCATGTCGCCAGGTCACTCCCGTGGGTGATCTGCCGCTTACCCATAGTCCGTTCGGGCCATTCAAGATTGGGCCCGAAGGGGGTGTTGCACGGTCCCCACCTTCCGTAACGTCCTCAACTGGCGGCGGTGAATATGCCGCTGCCGCCGTGGGGGAGCCTCGATTCGGGAGAGGACGGCGCCGGTATGGGCTGGGTAACCGACTGGAGTGCGCAGGCCGCCTGCCGCACTACCGATCCGGATGAACTGTTCGTTCAGGGAGCAGCGCAGAACAGGGCCAAGGCGGTGTGCACCGGATGTCCGGTACGCACCGAGTGCCTGGCCGACGCGCTGGACAACCGCGTGGAGTTCGGCGTGTGGGGAGGCATGACGGAGCGTGAGCGCCGTGCGCTGCTGCGCAGGCGGCCCACCGTGACCTCCTGGCGCAGACTCCTGGAAACCGCCCGCTCGGAGTACGAGCGGGGAGCCGGGATCGTATCCCTCGACAACGACGAGGTGTACGAGAACTACGCCGCGGTGAGCTGAGGGCTTCCCCGCTCAGGCTCACCACGGCACCACGGCATCACGGCACCACGTCCAGGCTCGGGTGCGGTCCGGTGCGGAGGCCGGTATGGCCGGCCGTACGACGGGTGTGTGGGTGTACGGCTGTGGCATCCGCAGCCGCTAGCGCGTCTTTCGCACGCCCCTGTGCGCCTGCACGCGCCGGTGCGCTCCGTACGCGTGCCTGTTCACGCGACGTAAACGACGACGTAAGCCAAGCCGTAAGCCGTAGCCGCAAGCCGTATGCGCGGCTCTCCGCGCGTCGCACGCCGTGACGTAAGCCCTGTGCGTGCCCGTCCGCGCGACGTAAGCCCCGACGCGGGCCGTATCGCGCGCCCGTCGGCGGTGTCGGCGTAAGCCGTGGTGCGGTGCCTATATGTGCTCCGTCCGTTCGGGCCGTTGGGCCGCCAGTCGGTCTCCGATGTCGCGCAGGCCCGCGAGGTCGTGGACATCGCCGGGCAGCGCGGGCACCTCGACCACCGCCACCTCGGGATGCCGGGCGGTGAAGCGGTCGCGGGTGCGCCGCTCGCGGGCGAGCAGCCGCATGCGCTCGGCGTGCAACCTCAGCAGGCCCGCGGTGAGCCGGTCGACCGAGCGCTCCGTGTCGGCGGGGGAGCCTTCCTCGGGAGCAGGGGCTGCGGTCTCCGGTGCGGAAGATTGTGAACTGCCTTGCGTGTCGGGAGAGTTACGAAGTCCAGCTTTCCCGCCCCCCTGATCCACAATGCGGGGGTCCTCAAGATTTTCCGCGGCCGCGAGCGCCCGCTCGGCCGACAGCCGGCCGGCACCGCTGTCATGGACGCGGTTCAGTACCAGGCCCACCAGCGGCATCCGCTCCGCGGCCAGCCGCTGCACGAAGTACGCGGCCTCACGCAGCGCGTCCCGCTCCGGGGCCGCCACCACCAGGAACGCCGTGCCGGGCGCTTGGAGAAGCTTGTAGGTGGCGTCCGCGCGGGTGCGGAAGCCGCCGAACGTCGTGTCCATCGCGGCCACGAACGTCTGCACGTCCTTCAGCAGCTGACCGCCCAGCAGCTTGCCGAGCGTGCCCGTCATCATCGACATGCCGACGTTGAGGAAGGCCATCCCGGCCCGGCCGCCGAGCTTCGCCGGAGCGGTCAGCAGGCGGATGAGCCGGCCGTCCAGGAAGGAGCCGAGCCGCTTGGGCGCGTCCAGGAAGTCCAGCGCCGAGCGGGACGGCGGGGTGTCGACCACGATCAGGTCCCACTCGTCCCGCGCCCGCAGCTGGCCCAGCTTCTCCATCGCCATGTACTCCTGCGTGCCCGCGAAGCCCGCCGAGAGCGACTGGTAGAAGGGGTTCGCCAGAATCGCGGCGGCCCGCGCCGGGTCCGCGTGCGCCTCCACGACCTCGTCGAAGGTGCGCTTCATGTCGAGCATCATGGCGTGCAGCTCGCCGTCGCCCTCGGTGCCCTTCACCCTGCGGGGCACGTTGTCGAGGGAGTCGATCCCCATCGACTGGGCCAGCCGCTTGGCCGGGTCGATGGTCAGCACGACCACCTTGCGGCCCCGCTCGGCCGCCCTGAGCCCGAGCGCCGCCGCGGTCGTCGTCTTGCCCACCCCGCCCGAGCCGCAGCACACCACGATCCGGGTCTTCGGGTCGTCCAGCAGCGGGTCCACGTCCAGCACGCGCGCGGAAGAAAGGCGGCGGGCCTGCTCGGGCTCCTGTGCCGCCTCGGATGCCTCGGCCGGGTCCGGACTCATGACAACCCCTGCTTCCGCAGCTCGGTGGCGAGTTCGTACAGGCCCGCCAGGTCCATGCCCTCGGCGAGCAGCGGGAGTTCGTGCAGCGGCAGGCCCAGCTCGGTCAGGACCGCGCGCTGCTCCTGCTCCAGCGTGTAGCGCTCGGCGTACTCCGCGGCCTGCTCCAGCAGCGGGTCCACCAGTTTCTCGGCGTTCCCGCCGCGCCGGGCACCGCCCAGGCCGGCCGTCGAGAGCGCCTGTGCGACGGAGGAACGCTCCACGGTCCGTACGAGTTCCAGGTCGGCCGCGTCCAACACCTGCGGCCGGACCATGTTCACGATGACCCGGCCCACCGGCAGCCGGGCCGCGCGGAGTTCGGCGATGCCGTCGGCGGTCTCCTGGACCGGCATCTCCTCCAGCAGCGTCACCAGGTGCACCGCCGTCTCCGGCGACTTCAGCACCCGCATCACGGCCTGCGCCTGATTGTGTATCGGGCCGATCTTCGCCAGGCCCGCCACCTCGTCGTTCACGTTCAGGAAGCGGGTGACACGGCCGGTCGGCGGGGCGTCCATGACCACGTAGTCGTACGCGAACCGTCCCGAGCGGTCCTTGCGGCGCACCGCCTCGCACGCCTTGCCGGTCAGCAGGACGTCCCTGAGACCGGGCGCGATGGTGGTGGCGAAGTCGATCGCGCCGAGCTTCTTCAGGGCCCGGCCCGCGCCCCCGAGCTTGTAGAACATCTGGAGGTAGTCCAAGAGGGCCAGTTCGGGGTCGATGGCGAGGGCGTACACCTCCCCGCCGCCCGGAGCGACCGCGATCTTCCGCTCTTCATAGGGCAACGCCTCCGTCTCGAAGAGTTGTGCGATGCCCTGCCGGCCCTCGACCTCCACGAGAAGCGTCCGCTTCCCCTCGGTCGCGAGGGCCAGCGCGAGTGCGGCGGCGACCGTCGTCTTTCCGGTCCCGCCCTTGCCGCTGACGACCTGGAGCCTGCTCACGTCTTCGAGACTAACCAGTCCGGCCGACGGTCACGCGCGAGGCTGTGGATAACGCAGGTCACCGTCCCCGTGGCCACAGCGGCTACAGTCGGCCCATGACCAAGTGGGAATACGCAACCGTGCCGCTGCTCGTCCACGCCACGAAGCAGATTCTGGACAACTGGGGCGAGGACGGCTGGGAACTCGTCCAGGTCGTGCCCGGGCCGAACCCGGAGCAGCTGGTGGCCTACCTGAAGCGGGAGAAGCAGGCGTGAGCGAGGTCGAGGCCAGGCTGGCCGCGCTGGGCCTGACCCTGCCGGAGGTGGTACCGCCGCTGGCCGCCTACCAGCCGGCCGTGCGGTCCGGGGCGTACGTGTACACCGCCGGGCAGCTGCCGATGGTGGAGGGCAAGCTGCCGGTCACCGGCAAGGTGGGCGCCGAGGTCACCCCGGAGGAGGCCAAGGAGCTGGCCCGCGTCTGCGCGCTGAACGCGCTGGCCGCCGTGAAGTCCGTCGCCGGCGACCTGGACCGTGTCGCACGCGTGGTGAAGGTCGTCGGCTTCGTCGCCTCGGCGTCCGACTTCACCGGGCAGCCCGGTGTCCTCAACGGCGCCAGCGAACTGCTCGGCGAGGTCCTCGGCGAGAAGGGCGTGCACGCCCGCAGCGCGGTCGGTGTCGCGGTGCTGCCGCTGGACGCGCCGGTCGAGGTCGAGATCCAGGTGGAGCTGGCCGAGTAGACCGACCGTCTCCCCGCCGGCCCCGGGCACCTCTCGAACAATCGCCCGGCACGGGATAGCCTCCGGCCATGGCGAACGGTCAGTGGTATCCCCCGGAGTGGCCGGACCGCATCCGCGCGCTCGCGGACGGTTCGCTCACCCCGGTGGCCCCCAGGCGCGCGGCCACGGTGCTGCTCCTCAAGGACACCCCGGACGGCCCCGTCGTCCACATGCTGCGCAGACGCGCCTCCATGGCCTTCGCCGGAGGCGCGTACGCGTATCCCGGGGGCGGTGTCGACCCACGCGACGACGACCGTCAGATCCGCTGGGCGGGCCCCACGCGCGCGTGGTGGGCACAGCGGCTCGGCGTCGACGCCGCGGCCGCCCAGGCCATCGTGTGCGCGGCCGTACGGGAGACCTACGAGGAGGCCGGCGTGCTGCTCGCCGGTCCCGACCCGGACTCGGTCGTCGGCGACACCACGGGCGACGACTGGGAGGCCGACCGCGCCGCCCTGGTCGCGCGGGAGCTGTCCTTCGCGGAGTTCCTCGACCGGCGCGGGCTGGTGCTGCGCTCGGACCTGCTGGGCGCCTGGGCCCGCTGGATCACCCCGGAGTTCGAGGCCCGCCGCTACGACACGTGGTTCTTCGTGGCCGCCCTCCCCGAGGGGCAGCGCACCCGCAACGCCTCCACGGAGGCCGACCGCACGGTGTGGATCCGCCCCGCCGAGGCCGCCGCCGGGTACGACCGGGGCGAGCTGCTGATGATGCCGCCCACCATCGCCACCCTGCGCCGGCTGCTGCCCTACGGCACCGCCGCCGAGGCCCTGGCCGCCGCGCCCGCGCGCGAGATGACGCCGGTACGGGCGACCGCCCGCCTCCAGGGCGACGAGATCGTCCTCTCCTGGCCGGGACACGAGGAGTTCACCAAGCACATCCCGACGGTCGCGGAGCCGACGGAATCGACGGCCGCGGACCCGACGGGATCGGTGGCCGCGGGGCCGACGGCGGCCGAGCCGACGCGGCCCGCGGCACCGGAGACGGCCGCAGGGGCTACGGCGCCTGCGACGTCCGAGCCGTCCATGACACCGGCGACGATGCCTACGGCGCCCGAGGCGGCGCCGGGCGGTCCGGCGGGCGCCCCGGCCGGTACCCGCCCGGCCACGCCCACGACCACCCCGTCGGCCACGCCCACGACCACGTCGTCGACCACCCCGTCGGCCACGTCCTCGACCACAGCCTCGCCCACCCCTTCGACCACCGGTGGAGGTCCCGCATGACCGACGCGAGCGCGCTGCCGGGCCAGCCCCGGGGCGGAGCGCTGTCCGGGCCGGCCACCGCACGGGCGGTCAACGTCCTCGCGCCCAACGCCTCCGCGATGACCCTGGACGGCACCAACACCTGGATCGTCGCCGAGCCCGACTCCGACCTGGCCGTGGTGATCGACCCCGGCCCGCTCGACGACGGCCACCTCCGCAACGTCGTGGACACGGCGGAGAAGGCCGGCAGACGCATAGCCCTGACCCTGCTGACCCACGGTCACCCCGACCACGCCGAGGGCGCCGCCCGGTTCGCCGAGCTGACCGGCACGCGCGTGCGCGCGCTGGACCCCGCCCTGCGGCTCGGCGACGAGGGCCTGGCCGCCGGGGACGTGGTCACCGTCGGCGGCCTGGAGCTGCGGGTCGTACCCACCCCCGGGCACACCGCGGACTCGCTGTCCTTCCATCTCCCGGCCGACCGGGCGGTGCTGACCGGCGACACCATCCTCGGGCGCGGTACGACGGTCGTGGCGCACCCGGACGGCAGGCTCGGGGACTACCTGGACTCCCTGCGGCGGCTGCGGTCCCTGACGGTGGACGACGGCGTGCACACCGTCCTGCCGGGCCACGGGCCGGTCCTGGAAGACGCCCAGGGCGCCGTGGAGTTCTACCTCGCCCACCGCGCCCACCGGCTCGCCCAGGTGGAGACCGCGGTCGAGGACGGCCACCGGACCCCGGCCGAGGTCGTCGCCCACGTCTACGCCGACGTGGACCGCTCGCTGTGGCCGGCGGCGGAACTGTCGGTCCGGGCCCAGCTGGACTACCTCAGCGAGCACGGGCTGATCTAGCCCGGGCACGACAACGGGGCCCGGCTCGGGCGAGCGGGGCCCCGGGGGCGTACGGCCGAGGCCGGCGTCAGCGCGACCGCTTGGCCAGCCGCTCCACGTCCAGCAGGATCACGGCGCGCGCCTCCAGGCGGAGCCAGCCGCGCTGGGCGAAGTCGGCGAGGGCCTTGTTCACGGTCTCGCGGGAGGCGCCGACCAGCTGGGCCAGCTCCTCCTGGGTCAGGTCGTGGACGACGTGGATGCCCTCCTCGGACTGCACGCCGAAGCGGCGCGAGAGGTCCAGCAGGGCGCGGGCCACCCGGCCGGGGACGTCGGAGAAGACCAGGTCGGACATGGCGTCGTTGGTCTTGCGCAGACGGCGGGCGACGGCCCGCAGCAGGGCGCCGGCCACCTCGGGGCGGGCGTTCAGCCAGGGCTGGAGGTCACCGTGGCCGAGACCGAGCAGCTTGACCTCGGTCAGCGCGGTCGCGGTGGCGGTGCGGGGGCCCGGGTCGAACAGCGACAGTTCGCCGATGAGTTCGCCGGGGCCCACGACGGCGAGCATGTTCTCCCGGCCGTCGGGGGAGGTGCGGTGCAGCTTGACCTTGCCTTCGGTGACGACGTACAGCCGGTCCCCGGGGTCGCCCTCGTGGAACAGGGAATCGCCGCGTGCCAGGGTCACCTCACTCATGGAGGCGCGAAGCTCCGCGGCCTGCTCGTCGTCGAGAGCCGCGAAGAGCGGGTTGCGCCGCAGAACGTCGTCCACGAGTTCTCTCCTTGTCGACCTGCTCAGGGGATCTTGCTCCCCCGTGTGCCAGGGGACCGTGTTCCCCATTTTGCCGGACGGTCCAAACAGTGTGATCTGTCACAAGGATGCCGCACCCGTCTCCCGGGGTAAGCGTCAGGGGTCCGATCGGGGGCCGCTCCGCCGGGTCCGGGGCGGATGTCGGCGCCGGGCTTTAGGCTGGCCGGGTGTCCAAATCGCCGGTGACAGCACAGGACAAGGGGGCTGGACGGGTGGTTGTACGTCGCGATTCCGCTGTGGGCGAACGCGCGCCTGATGGAAGTAGTAAAACAGGCAAATCGGCTAAAAAGGCTGTCGGCGTGGAGGGGGCGACCTCACCAGGGAAGAAGGCCGCGAAGAAGGTCACGAAGCGGGCCGAGACGCCTGCTGAGAAGCCCGCCGAGTCGCCTGCCGAGGAGCCCGCGGAGTCGCTGGCCGAGAAGCCCGCCGAAAAAAAGCCGGCACCGGCGGCCAAGAAGTCGGCTCCCGGCAAGAAGGCCGCGTCCGCGAAGAAGACGGCTCCCGCGAAGAACGCGGCTACCGCGAAGAAGGCCGCGCCTTCCAAGACCGCCGCCAAGAAGACCGCCCCCGCCAAGAAGACCGCGGTCGCCAAGAAGGTGAAACCGGCCGACGTGGTTCTCCCCGCCGACGCCGTCGTCAAGAAGGCCGCGCCCGTCAAGAAGATCGTCGTCCGGCCGCCCGGCGGCGAGTCCCCCACCGCCCTGGTCCGCCGCGCCCGCCGCATCAACCGCGAGCTGGCCGAGGTGTACCCCTACGCCCACCCCGAGCTGGACTTCGAGAACCCCTTCCAGCTGCTGGTCGCCACCGTGCTGTCGGCCCAGACCACCGACCTCCGCGTCAACCAGACCACCCCGGCGCTCTTCGCCCGGTACCCCACCCCGGAGGACCTCGCCGCCGCCGACCCTGATGAGGTCGAGCAGATCCTGCGGCCCTGCGGCTTCTTCCGGGCCAAGACGAGGTCGGTCATAGGGCTCTCCAAGTCGCTCGTCGAGAACTTCGGCGGCGAGGTGCCCGGACGGCTGGAGGACCTGGTCACGCTGCCCGGCGTGGGCCGCAAGACGGCCTTCGTCGTCCTCGGCAACGCCTACGGCCGCCCCGGGATCACCGTCGACACCCACTTCCAGCGGCTCGTGAGGCGCTGGAAGTGGACCGACGAGACCGACCCCGACAAGATCGAGGCCGCCGTCGGCGCGCTCTTCCCGAAGAGCGAGTGGACCGACCTGTCCCACCACGTCATCTGGCACGGCCGGCGCATCTGCCACGCCCGCAAGCCCGCCTGCGGTGCCTGCCCCATCGCCCCGCTGTGCCCCGCGTACGGCGAGGGCGAGACCGACCCGGAGAAGGCGAAGAAGCTGCTCAAGTACGAGAAGGGCGGCTTCCCGGGCCAGCGCCTGAACCCCCCGCGGGCCTATCTCGACGCCGGCGGCAAACCGGCGCCGCCCCTGGGGGCCGCGTGACGGAACGATCTCGGTGCCCTCGGGCGTTGGAGAGGGCAGGACGACGGGGGTGGCGATGACGAGGACGAGCGGCACACAGGACGGCCCGCTGACGCTCAGCGGCGCCGGGCTGCCGGACTGGCTGGCGCCGGTCCTGCGCGTCGCGGAGACGGTCGAGCCGGCGCAGATGAGCCACTTCCTGCCGCCGGAGAACGGCTCGGGGCGGCAGTCGGCCGTGCTGATCCTCTTCGGCGAGGGCGAGCGCGGCCCGGAGCTGCTGCTCATGGAGCGCGCGAGCTCCCTGCGCTCGCACCCCGGCCAGCCGTCCTTCCCGGGCGGCGCGCTGGATCCGGAGGACGGCGATCCGCAGGGCGACGGGCCGCTGCGGGCCGCGCTGCGCGAGGCGCGTGAGGAGACCGGTCTCGACCCGTCGGGCGTGCAGCTCTTCGGCGTGCTGCCCCGGCTGTACATCCCGGTCAGCCGCTTCGTCGTCACGCCCGTGCTGGGCTGGTGGCGTGAGCCCAGCCCGGTCGGCGTGGTCGACCCGAACGAGACGGCCCGGGTCTTCACCGTGCCCGTGGCGGATCTCACGGACCCCGCCAACCGCGCCACCGCCGTCCATCCCAGGGGCCACAGCGGCCCGGCGTTCCTGGTCGCGTCGGCCTTGGTGTGGGGCTTCACGGCCGGGGTGATCGACCGCCTGCTGCACTTCGCGGGCTGGGAGCGTCCCTGGGACCGGGACAAGCAGGTCCCGCTGGACTGGCGCGCGTGACAGGGTGATCCCCGTGCTGAATCCCCGGGGGACGGCCCCGGGGCCCGGCCGAGCTGCTGGGAGCGGAGTGAGTAGGCGAGGCCTGAAGCAGTGAACGTGCTGGACATCCTGTTGCTCGTCGCGGCCGTGTGGTTCGCGGTGGTGGGTTACCGCCAGGGCTTCGTCGTCGGCATCCTGTCGGTGACCGGGTTCCTCGGCGGCGGCCTGCTCGCCGTGTACACGCTGCCCCTGATCTGGGACGCCACGACCGGCAAGGAGGAGGTCGGCACCACCGCCGCCGTCGTGGCCGTGGTCGTCGTGATCGTCTGCGCCTCCGTGGGCCAGGCCCTGACCACCCACCTGGGCAACAAGCTGCGCCGGCACATCACCTGGTCCCCGGCCCGCGCCCTGGACGCCACCGGCGGCGCGCTGGTCAACGTCGTCGCGATGCTCCTGGTGGCCTGGCTGATCGGGTCCGCCCTGGCCGGTACGACCCTGCCCACGCTCGGCAAGGAGGTCCGGGGCTCCAAGGTGCTGCTCGGCGTGTCCCGGGCGCTGCCCGAGCAGGCCGACACCTGGTTCGCGGACTTCTCCTCGGTGCTCGCGCAGAACGGCTTCCCGCAGGTCTTCAGTCCGTTCGCCGACGAGCCGATCAAGGACGTGCTGCCGCCCGACCCGGCCCTCGCGGGCAGCCCGGTCGCCCAGCGCGCCCGGAACTCCATCGTCAAGGTCACCGGCACCGCACACAGTTGCGGCAAGGTCCTGGAGGGCACCGGCTTCGTGTTCGCCGACCGGCGCGTGATGACCAACGCGCACGTGGTCGGCGGCGTCGACGAGCCGCGGGTGCAGATAGGCGGCGAGGGCCGCAAATACGACGCCCGGGTCGTGCTGTACGACTGGGAGCGCGACATCGCCGTGCTCGACGTGCCCGACCTGCGGGCGACCGCCCTGCGGTTCACCCGTGAGGACGCGGCCGGAGGGGACGGCGCGATCGTCGCGGGCTTCCCGGAGAACGGCGCGTACGACGTGCGCGCCGCGCGCGTGCGCGGGCGCATCACGGCCAGCGGCGCGGACATCTACCACCGCGGCACGGTCCGCCGCGATGTCTACTCCCTGTACGCCGTCGTCCGGCAGGGCAACTCCGGTGGCCCGCTGCTCACTCCGGACGGGGAGGTGTACGGCGTGGTGTTCGCCAAGTCACTCGACGACGCGGACACGGGGTACGCGCTGACGGCGGACGAGATCCGGGCCGACATCGAGCGGGGGCGTACGGCGAACGAGCAGGTGGGTACGGACAGCTGCGCCCTGTAGGGCGGCGCGGGGCGGTCAGCCCCGCGGGTGACGCAGACGCACCGAGACCCAGCGGGCCCGGCGGCGCAGGATGCGCGGGATCCCCACCCTGGGGTCGGCTACCGCGAGTTGCGGCGAGACCCGCTGGGGCGTGCCCGGGCCCATGGCCGAGCGGCGGTTGCGGGGTGCGTCACTGTAGTCGTGCGTCCAGCCCATACCCCGACGTGTGCCCCCGCCCGAAGGTCGATAACCGCCTGCGCGCCCCCTAATTGGCCTATGCGCAAGGCATGTGGCGTTTCGGTGGACACGGGTGGGGAGCCGGATGCCGAACGCGCGGGAAACCGCGCCGTACGGTCACCGGTCGGGCTCGGGATCCTTCAGCCAGTTGACCAGTTCCGCGGAGAACGCGGCCGGATCCTCCTCGTGCGGGAAGTGCCCGAGACCATCGAACAGGCGCCAGCGGTACGGCGCTTCGACGTACTCCCCGGAACCGGCCGCGCTGCGGGTCCGGGTCACCGGGTCCAGCGAGCCGTGCAGATGCAGCGTCGGCACGCGTACGGGCCGCTTCATTCTGCGGTAGAACTGCACACCGTCGGGGCGGGCCAGGGAGCGCACCAGCCAGCGGTACGGCTCGATGGAGCAGTGCGCGGTGGAGGGGATGCACATGGCCCGCTGGTACGTCTCCACGTCCGCGTCCTCCGGCGGCCTGGGCCCGGACCAGTCCCGGATCAGCCGGCCCACCAGCGCGCCCCCGTCGGCGGTCAGTTGGCGCTCGGGCAGCCACGGCCGCTGGAATCCCCAGATGTGGGAGCTGGCGGCCGTCTGCCGGGCGTCCCGCAGCATCGCCGCGCGCCAACGCCGCGGGTGCGGCATGGACACCACCGCCAGGCGCCGGACCAGCTTGGGCCGCATGGCCGCCGCCGTCCACGCCAGATAGCCGCCGAGGTCGTGGCCGACCAGCGCGGCGTCCGGCTCGCCGAGCGAGCGGATCACCCCGGTGACGTCCAGCGCCAGGTTGGCGGGGTCGTACCCGCGGGGCGTGCGGTCGCTGCCGCCGACGCCCCGCAGGTCCATCGCCACTGCCCGGTAGCCCGCGTCGGCGAGCGCGGTCAGCTGGTGCCGCCACGTCCACCAGAACTGCGGGAAACCGTGCAGGAGCAGCACTAGGGGCCCGTCACCCAGCTCCGCGATGTGGAAGCGGGCGCCGTTGGCGGCGACATCCCGGTGCGTGACCCGTGTCCCGTCCGGGAGGTCGATCCGCACGGGCGAGGGGGCGGCTGGGTCCGTCATGACGACGAGCGTGCCACAGCCTCGATGGCGGCGGGAGCCGGTTCCCCGGGCAGCTCCGGACGCGGGTGCGGCTTGGCGTTCTGCAGGACGCCCGCCGACTCCTTCATCGAGGCGGCCACCTTCTGCGGGCCCTTGCCCTTCTTGGCCTTCTTGGCGAACACCACGCCGATGAGCCCGAGCAGACCGGCCACCAGCACGTTGGCCGCGAAGGACAGCACGAAGCAGATCGCCAGGTTCCAGTGGCTCCAGGTGCGGATGCCGTAGGCCAGGGCGAAGTTGAGCATCGGCAGGGAGAACACCAGGACCGCGCCCGCCATCGAGAAGGCGCCGCCGCTCACCGCGCCGCGCTTCACGTCCTGCTTGAGCTGGGCCTTGGCCAGCGCGATCTCGTCGTGCACCAGCGCCGACAATTCGGTCGTCGCCGAGGCGACCAGCTGGCCGATGCTGCGTTCGGCGCCGACCGGGCTGCCGTCGGGTGCGCTCATCGCGTTCTCCCTCAGAGGTCTCGTGCCGCACATGTGCTGTGGGGACGGCCGTGGTGCTCGTACGGCCATCCGGGTAGCCGTCGCGCGCGTGCGGCCGTCTTGTTTTGTACCGTCTCGTCAGATCATGCCGGACGGTCGCCCTCCTCGCTTGCCCCGCCCGGCACTTCCGCAAGCCCGCGGCGTGCCTCGGCGGCCAGCCGCCGGTGCTCGGCTGCCTTGCGCTCGTGGATCTCGGCCATCCGGAGGTGGTACTCCGGGTTTCCCTGTTCGTAGACGTCCGGGATGCCGTCGAGGTCCTCGTCGCGCTCCTCTTCCTCGCACAGCCTGCGGTACCGGTCGTTGCGCAGCTTCAGCAGCATCGTCGCGCACAGCGCCGCGATCAGCGATCCGATGAGGACGGCCGCCTTCACCTCGCCGGTCAGTACGGTGTCGCCCCCGAAGGCCAGCTCGCCGATCAGCAGTGACACCGTGAAGCCGATCCCGGCGAGCGAGGACATCGCGAAGACGTCGGCCCACGCCAGTTCCTCGCTGAGCCGCGCGCGGGTGAAGCGGACGGTCAGCCAGGTGCCGCCGAAGATCCCGATGGTCTTGCCCACGACCAGACCGAGGACGACACCGAGCGTCTCGGGCTTCGCGAACACGTCCCCGAGCGCCCCGCCGGATATGGACACACCGGCGCTGAACAGGGCGAACAGCGGTACGGCGAGTCCGGCCGACAGGGGCCGCACCAGATGCTCGATGTGCTCGCCCGGCGAGTGCTGCTCACCCTCCCGGGTGGTGCAGCGCAGCATCAGGCCCATCGCCACGCCGGCGATGGTGGCGTGCACGCCGCTGTTGTACATCAGCGCCCAGATGACGACGGCGAGCGGTACGTACACGTACCAGCCGCGTACGCCCTTGCGCAGCAGCAGCCAGAAGACGGCGAGCCCGGCGACGGCCCCGCCGAGGGCGGCGAGGTTCAGCCGGTCGGTGAAGAAGATCGCGATGATCAGTATCGCGAAGAGGTCGTCGACGACGGCCAGGGTGAGCAGGAAGGCGCGCAGGGCGCTGGGCAGGGAGGTGCCGATGACCGCGAGCACGGCGAGCGCGAAGGCGATGTCGGTGGCGGTGGGCACGGCCCAGCCCTGGAGGGAGCCGTTCCCGGCGAGGTTGGTGAGCGTGTAGACGAGCGCGGGGGCCGCCATCCCGCACAGGGCCGCCACCACGGGCAGCACGGCCGCCTTCGGGTCGCGCAGGTCTCCGGCGACCAGCTCGCGCTTGAGTTCGATGCCGGCGACGAAGAAGAACAGCGCGAGCAGCCCGTCGGCGGCCCAGTGGGCGACGGACAGGTTCAGGCCCAGTGCGCCGGGGCCGAGGTGGAAGTGGCTGACCGTCTCGTAGCTGTGGCGCAGTCCGGGGACGTTCGCCCAGAGCAGCGCGGCCACGGCGGCCAGGAGCAGCAGGACACCGCCGACCGTCTCGGTGCGCAGCGCGTCCGCGATGAAGGTCCGCTCGGGCAGCGACAGGCGCCCGAGGGCCTTGCGGACGGTGGTGGGGGTGCGGGGCGCGGTCACGGGAGACCTCCGGAGGCAGGCAGGCGGAATCACATGCCGACCAGACTTCCCGGCGCACCTGACGTGTCACGTGCCGCGACACTTTCCTTAGTTTACCTAAAGTAGCGCGCGCCGGTCCGATGATCTTCACCGTAGCCGTCCCCGGGGCACCCGGCACGTTCACCGGCCGGGTGCCCCGCGGGACGTCGTTCGACTCCTCCCGGTCCGCTCAGTCCTCGCTGGACGTGGCGGGCAGCTTGGTCTGGATGAGATCCATGACCGTGCTGTCCGTGAGGGTGGTCACGTCGCCGAGCTGGCGGTTCTCGGCGACGTCCCGCAGCAGGCGGCGCATGATCTTGCCCGAGCGGGTCTTCGGCAGCTCGGCCACCGGCAGGATCCGCTTGGGCTTGGCGATCGGGCCGAGGGTGGCGCCGACGTGGTTGCGCAGCTCGCCGATGAGCGTCTCGGTCTCCGACGCCGAGCCGCGCAGGATGACGAAGGCGACGATGGCCTGGCCGGTGGTCTCGTCCGCGGCGCCCACGACGGCGGCCTCGGCGACCGACGGGTGGGAGACCAGCGCCGACTCGACCTCGGTGGTGGAGATGTTGTGCCCGGAGACGAGCATCACGTCGTCCACCCGGCCCAGCAGCCAGATGTCACCGTCCTCGTCCTTCTTGGCGCCGTCGCCGGCGAAGTACTTGCCCTCGAAGCGGGACCAGTAGGTGTCGAGGAACCGCTGGTCGTCACCCCAGATGGTGCGCAGCATCGACGGCCACGGCTCGGTCAGCACCAGGTAGCCACCGCCGCCGTCGGGCACCTCGTTCGCCTCGTCGTCGACGACCGTCGCGCTGATGCCGGGCAGCGGGCGCTGGGCCGAACCGGGCTTGGCCTCGGTGACGCCGGGCAGCGGCGAGATCATCATCGCGCCGGTCTCGGTCTGCCACCAGGTGTCGACCACGGGCGTGCGGTCGGCGCCGATGTGCTTGCGGTACCAGACCCACGCCTCGGGGTTGATGGGCTCGCCCACCGAGCCGAGGACCCGCAGGGAGGACAGGTCGTACTTGGCGGGGATGTCGTCGCCCCACTTCATGAACGTCCGGATCGCGGTGGGCGCGGTGTAGAGGATCGAGACCTTGTACTTCTGCACGATCTCCCAGAACCGGCCCTGGTGCGGGGTGTCCGGCGTGCCCTCGTACATCACCTGGGTCGCGCCGTTGGCCAGCGGGCCGTACACGATGTACGAGTGGCCGGTGACCCAGCCGACGTCGGCCGTGCACCAGTACACGTCCGTCTCCGGCTTGAGGTCGAAGACCGCCCAGTGGGTGTAGGCCGCCTGGGTGAGGTAGCCGCCGGAGGTGTGCAGGATGCCCTTCGGCTTCCCCGTCGTACCGGAGGTGTAGAGGATGAACAGCGGGTGCTCCGCCTCGAACGCCTCCGGGGTGTGGTCGGCGGACTGCCGGCCCACCACGTCGTGCCACCACAGGTCCCGGCCCTCGGTCCAGGCGACCTCCTGGCCGGTACGGCGCACCACCAGCACGTGCTCGACCTGGTCGGCCTTGCCGAGCGCCTCGTCCACGGCGGGCTTGAGCGCGGACGGCTTGCCGCGCCGGTAGCCGCCGTCGGCGGTGATGACGACCTTGGCGTCGGCGTCCTGGATGCGGGTCGCGAGCGCGTCCGCCGAGAAGCCGCCGAAGACGACCGAGTGGGCCGCGCCGATCCGGGCCGAGGCCAGCATCGCGATCGCGGTCTCCGGGATCATCGGCATGTAGATGGCGACCCGGTCGCCCTTGCGCACGCCCAGGTCCAGCAGGGCGTTGGCGGCCTTGGAGACCTCGTCCTTCAGCTCCGCGTAGGTGATCGCGCGGCTGTCCCCGGGCTCGCCCTCGAAGTGGATGGCGACACGGTCGCCGTGGCCGGCCTCCACATGGCGGTCCACGCAGTTGTAGGCGATGTTCAGCTCGCCGTCCTTGAACCACTTCGCGAACGGCGGGTTGGACCAGTCCAGCGTCTCGGTCGGTTCCTTGGCCCAGGTCAGCCGGCGGGCCTGCTCGGCCCAGAAGCCGAGCCTGTCAGCCTTGGCCTGCTCATACGCCTCCGCCGTGACATTGGCGTGTGCGGCCAGGTCGGCGGGGGGCGCGAACCTGCGTTCTTCCTTCAGCAGGTTGGCCAGGCTCTCATTGCTCACGACATCTCCCATTCCAAGGGTGTCCGTTGTGTCCCAGGCCACAGCTCATCAGACCCGGGGGGCCGATGACAAGGGTCGCCGGGAAAATTGGTTTAGACCTGTCATGGGGCTGTTGTTTGTCACCTCCGGCTCCCAGGGCGCCAGTTGACGGGACCGCGCCCGGCCGGGCGGAAGGCTGTCGCGCGGTCGCTGCCGGGGGCGCGGCGGCGAGCGGCGACGGAATGACCGGGACTTGGTAAAAGAATCGTAATGCCGCGTAAAGGTACGGAATGGGTTTTCGGAGTGAATGGCGGAACAGATCACCTCTGGGTATGAATTAATCATTTGATCGGCTTGTCATCCTTCTCCCTTCTCGACCCCGTGCGACCTTGGCCGCGCCGCCGGAACGAACCCGGCACATCACCAGAAACGGCCCAAGTCGGCGTGTGTCTGAGAGAAGGAAGAAGGTGGGCGGAACATGGCTGCCACCCAGAGGATCGCCGTCGGTGCCATGGTCGCCGCGGCCTGTGTGGCGTCACTCGCCGGCTGCGCGGGAGACGCCACCGCCGTGAGACCCGGGGCGCCCGGCCCGGAGCAGGGCGCCCCGGCGCCGGGCAGCGTGTTCCGGCCGATCGGCGACGGATCGACCGCGTACACCGGAGCCCAGCCGCATCTGCCCAGGCCGGAGCGACTGAGCCCTGGTCAGAAGCCCCCGCAGTTCGTCGTGTTCTCCTGGGACGGCGCGGGCGAGGACAGCCAGAAACTGTTCTCGCACTTCCGCGAGGTCGCCAAGGAGAACAACGCGACCATGACGTACTTCCTCAGCGGTGTGTACCTGCTGCCGGAGGAGAAACGCGACCTCTACGAGCCGCCGCGGCACTCTCCGGGCCGCTCCGACATCGGGTTCAACGACGAACGGGGCATCACCGACACCCTTGAGCAGCTGCGGCTGGCCTGGCTGGAGGGCAACGAGATCGGCACCCACTTCAACGGCCACTTCTGCGGGCCCGACGGCGGGGTGGGCACCTGGTCGGTGGACGAGTGGAAGAGCGAGATCGCCCAGGCCAAGAGGTTCGTGAAGTCCTGGCGGTCCAACACCGGCATGCGCGCGGAGGACCCGCTGCCCTTCGATTACGACAAGGAGCTGATCGGCGCCCGCACCCCCTGCCTGGAGGGGCGGAAGAACTTCGTGAAGGCCGCCCGCGACCTCGGCTTCCGCTACGACTCCAGCGGGGTCAACGATCAGGTCTGGCCCAAGAAGAAGGAGGGGCTGTGGGACCTGTCGATGCAGCTGGTGCCCTTCCCCGGTCACACCTATGAGCAGCTGACCATGGACTACAACTTCATGGTCGGCCAGTCCGGCACCCAGACCCAGGGCGACCCCGACAAGTTCGACTACTGGGGCGACCAGATGCGCGACGGCCTCCTCAAGGGCTTCTACCGCGCCTATGACGGCAACCGCGCGCCTCTGGTCATCGGCAACCACTTCGAGTCCTGGAACGGCGGCACGTACATGCGCGCCGTGGAAGACGTGGTGAAGGAGGTGTGCACCAAGCCCGAGGTGCGCTGCGTCTCCTTCCGGCAGCTGGTCGACTGGCTCGACGCCCAGGACCCGCGGACTCTGGCGCGGCTGCGCTCCCTGGAGGTCGGCGAGGCGCCCCGGCAGGGCTGGGCGTCCTTCCTGTCCGGCAGCCCGGCCCCGGCGCCCAAGGGTGTGCCCGGGGCGCCGGCGGACCAGCGGTAGGCGTCAGGCGGGGGTCACCACGCTCTCGCCGAGCACGAACCCGGGGTCGACCTGCGCCGCCAGGTCGGCCCCGGTGCGCTCGTTCCCCCAGGACTCGGCGTTCTTCAGGTGGAAGTGCACCATCTGACGGGTGTAGCGCTCCCAGTCGCGCCGCTCGTAGGTGGCGTCCACGGCGGCCCGGAGTGCCTCCAGGGCGCGGGCGTTGGCCTCTTCGAGGAGGTCGAACCGGGGCGGTCGGCCCTTCTCCATGGCGCGCACCCAGTCGGAGCGCCCGACCGTCACGAGCAGGTCGTCCCCGACCTCCGCGCGCAGGAAGTCGATGTCGTCCGGCTCGTGGATCTTGTTGCCGACGACCTTCAGGGCGACGCCGAAGTCCCGGGCGTACTCCTTGTACTGGCGGTAGACGGAGACGCCCTTCCGGGTCGGCTCGGCGACGAGGAACGTCATGTCGAAGCGCGTGAACATGCCGGAGGCGAAGGAGTCCGAGCCGGCCGTCATGTCGACCACCACGTACTCGTCGGGGCCGTCGACGAGGTGGTTCAGGTACAGCTCCACCGCTCCCGTCTTGGAGTGGTAGCAGGAGACCCCCAGGTCGGCGTCCGTGAAGGGGCCCGTGACCATCAGACGGACGGCGCCGCCGTCGAGTTCCACCGGGCGCGCGCACGCGTCGTAGACCGGGTTGGGCTCGCGCACCCGGACCAGTCGCGATCCCTCGCCGGGCGGGGTCGTCTTGATCATCGTCGCGGCCGAGGCGATGCGCGGGTTGGTGCCGCGCAGATAGTCCTTGATCAGCGGGAGCTGTTCGCCCATGGCGGGCAGTGCCGCCGCCGCCTCCTCGCCGAGGCCGAGGGCGGGGCCGAGGTGCTGGTTGATGTCCGCGTCGATGGCGACCACCGGGGCGCCGGCGGCGGTGAGATGGCGGATGAAGAGGGAGGAGAGCGTCGTCTTGCCGCTCCCGCCCTTCCCGACGAAAGCAATTTTCATGTTCACCAAGAGTAGTGGGACGATAGCTGTAGGTGTCACGGTGAAGTGAAGAAGACCACTCCTTCGTGGGGCGGGCCGCCGGGGTGCGTACTGTCGTACCCATGAGTACGACAGGCGCGACCGCCGACCCGCTCTCCGCCTTGGGCTCGCTGCCCGGTGTGGCCGAATCCGTGGAGTCCGTACGCAAGGCCGTGGACCGGGTCTACGGCCACCGTGTCATGCGGCGCCGCAGCAACGAGATCACCTCCGAGGCGGCCCTGCGCGGTGCCCGTGGCTCGGCGGCGCTCTCCGGGGCGGACTGGGCCCTGGAAGAGGTGCGGCGGCGCACCGACTTCGGCGTCGACGCGGAGGCCCGCGTGATGGGCGCGGCCCTGCGGCTCACCGCCGAGGCGGGGCAGTTGCTCTCCATCTGGCGCCAGTCGCCGCTGCGGGTACTGGCCCGGCTGCACCTGGTGGCCGCGGCCGACGGCGCCGAGCAGGTGGGCCGGCCGCGTCAGGCCGGCGAGCCGGTGGACGAGCCGTTGATCGAACTCCCGCTGCCCGACGCCGGGGAGGTCTCCGGCCGGCTGGAGGGGCTGGCGGACCTGATCATCGCCGGCACCTCGGCCCCGGCACTGGTGACGGCCGCCGTCGTGCACGGCGAGCTGCTGGCGCTGCGCCCCTTCGGGTCGTACAACGGCCTGGTCGCGCGCGCGGCCGAGCGGATCGTGCTGATCGGCAGCGGTCTTGACCCGAAGGCCATCTGCCCGGCCGAGGTCGGCCACGCCGAACTGGGCCGCGCCTCCTACCTGGCCGCCCTGGAGGGCTATGTCTCCGGCACGCCCGAGGGCATGGCGGCGTGGATCGCCCACTGCGGGCGGGCGGTCGAACTGGGCGTGCGCGAGTCGACGGCGGTCTGCGAGGCGCTCCAGCGCGGCGCTGCCTGAGCGGAAGAAGCGCTGCCCCGGGCGCGGGAAAGAGATGCGGCGGTACGAATTCTCGTACCGCCGCTGGCATGCTCACCGGGTTACCAAGCGTCCTCGATATGTCGCCCATCAGGTCGGGGTGCTTTGCCCGTCCTGGTGCGGCTGGCCCGTAATCGACGGGTCGACGTCGCGTGGGTGCCCGGTGTTCATGCTAGGTCCGTGGGCCAAGTGCGTTGAGACAGGAAATCCTCCCGGATGTCCTTTTGGTCTCGCGGGCCTACGTTCTTTGTACCGCGAGCCGGGAGGAAGCGGAACCCCTGCCCGCACTTCTTTACTTTCGCCTGCGAACAGGGCCGAACGGACGCGGCTCAGGCCGTGGCGCGGCGCCGGCTGGCGTACCAGACGAGCCCGGCGGTCGCCGCCGCCGCGCCTATGGCCGCCGCCGCGACGAGCGCGGGGCGGGGCGGCACCGAGAACGCCGGCAGCCGCTTCTTGAGCGGGACCGGGCGGCGGAACTCCAGGACCGGCCATCCCTGCGCGAGGGCCTCGCGCCGCAGTGCGCGGTCCGGGTTCACGGCGTGCGGGTGCCCGACGGCGCGCAGCATCGGCAGGTCGGTCGCCGAGTCGCTGTAGGCGTAGCAGCGGTCGAGGTCGTAGCCCTCGGACGCGGCCAGCTCCCGGATGGCCTCGGCCTTGGTCGGGCCGTAGGCGTAGTACTCCACCTCTCCGGTGAAGCACCCGTCCTCGCCCACGACCATGCGGGTGGCGACCACCCGGTCCGCCCCCAGCAGTTCGCCGATCGGCTCGACCACCTCGGCGCCCGAGGTGGACACGATCACCACGTCCCGGCCGGCCGCGTGGTGCTCCTCGATGAGGGAGGCGGCCTCGTCGTAGATGATCGGGTCGATCAGGTCGTGCAGGGTCTCGGCCACGATCTCCCGTACCTGCTGGACGTTCCAGCCGCGGCACAGCGCGGAGAGATACTCGCGCATCCGCTCCATCTGGTCGTGGTCCAGACCTCCGGCCAGGAAGACGAACTGGGCATAGGCGGTACGCAGGGCGGCCCTGCGGTTGATCAGGCCGCCTTGGTAGAAGGACTTGCTGAAGGTGAGCGTGCTCGACTTCGCAATGACCGTCTTGTCCAGGTCAAAGAAGGCCGCGGCGCGAGGCAAGGAGTGGTTTTCCACACCCTTGAGCATAGGGGCCCACCATTCGGCGTAAGGTGGGGCGCGTGGGTTTGCCTGAGAGGGCTCTCGGGTACACCATGGAAGTCACGGATCGTTCGCGACCGTGCTAACCCGGTCCGACTCCTCCCCCCCCCCCGAGTCGGCCGTGGGGACGACCCCCGCTCTCCCCCCCGGCGGGGGTCGTCGCATGTCCGGGTGGGTTTTCTCGCTCTTCCCCGTTCTTCACGCGGCCGTACGGCCGGCGTCACGCCGCCGTTGCCGCTCCTTCGGCACGCCCATGATCGGTTACCGACGGTAATCGCCGGGCTGCTCTCGGGAACTCGCTCGCGGATCGGTGCAGGGGTCACCGGTATGGGTGACGAAGTTATTCACAGGGCCTGGGTTGTCCACAGTTTTCCACCAAGATCCACATTATTTCGCGGTTCGGGCCACCGTGTTTCCAGCGCGCTCCGGCCGCGGCGAGTTCTTGGCCGGTTCCGATTGCCCGCAGCGCGTATGGCCGGTTTCCGCCGGCCGTTCACAGGGAGGCCGCTCGCCGGTTCTTCACACCTTTGGGAATCGCGTGCCCGAGCGAGCCGCGCGGCCCACACAGCGAAGGGGGAACACCCGTGACCGGAACCGTCACCCACGACCCGCCACCCGGCCCCGCGGACCGGCCCGGACGGCCGCTCATCATCACCGAGGACGCCGACCTCCTGGACGATCTGCTGCGCCTGTGCGCGGCGGCGGGCGCCACCCCGGAGGTGCGCCACGACGTGCCGGACTCCGGTGACGGCTGGACGGCGGCCCCGCTCGTGCTCGTCGGCGACGACGCCGCCCGCCGGGTGGGCGGGGCCGCGCGACGGCCCGGCGTGGTCCTGGTCGGCCGCGACCAGGACGACCCCGACGTGTGGAAACGGGCCGTCCTGATCGGCGCCGACCACGTCCTGATGCTCCCCGACGGCGAGGCCTGGCTGGTCGACCGCATCGCCGACGTCGCCGAGGGCATCGGCCGTCCGGCCCTCACCGTCGGGGTGATCGGCGGCCGGGGCGGCGCCGGGGCGTCCACACTCGCGTGCGCGCTCGCCGTCACCTCCGCGCGCGAGGGGCTGCGCACCCTGCTGGTCGACGCCGATCCGCTCGGCGGCGGACTCGACGTGCTGCTCGGCGGCGAGAGCGCCAACGGGCTGCGCTGGCCCGCCTTCGCCGCTTCCCGCGGCCGGGTCGGCGGCGGTGCCCTGGAGGAGTCGCTGCCCGAACTGCACTCCCTGCGCGTGCTCAGCTGGGACCGCGGGGACTGCGTCGCCGTGCCCCCGCCCGCGGTGCGGGCGGTGCTGGCGGCCGCCCGGCGGCGCGGCGGCACGGTCGTGGTCGACCTGCCCCGCCGTCTCGACGACGGGGTGGCCGAGGCCCTCGCCCAACTGGACCTGGTCCTCCTCGTCGTCCCGGCCGAACTGCGGGCGGTCGCCGCGGCCGGCCGGGTCGCCTCCGCCGTCGGCATGGTCGTCCGCGATCTGCGGGTGGCGGTCCGCGGCCCCTACGCACCCGGGCTGGACGACCACGAGGTGGCCCGGCTGCTCGGCCTGCCACTGGCCGGTCAGCTGCCCGTCGAACCGGTGCTGCTCCGCCCGCAGGCGAGCGCCAAGCCCCCCGGCGCGACCGGGCGCGGACCGCTCGCCCGGTTCTGCGCGCACTTCTGGGAGCGCGTGCTGGTCGAGTCGGGAGGCACCCGATGAGCCTGCCCGGACTCGACCGGGCCGACGGCGCGGCCCTCCTCGACGGCGTCCGCCGCTGGCTCGCCGAGAGCGGTGCCGAACCCACTCCCGCGCGCGTGGCCCAGGCGCTGCGCGAACAGGGCCGGGTGCTCGGCGACGCCGAGGTGCTCGGCACGGCCGAACGCCTGCGGTCCGAACTCGTGGGCACCGGCCCCCTGGAGCCGCTGCTCGCCGACCCGGACGTCACCGACGTGCTGGTCTCCGCCCCCGACCGGGTGTGGGTGGACCGCGGCGGCGGCCTGGAGCTGACCACGGTCACCTTCCCGGACGCGGCGGCCGTACGGCGTCTCGCGCAGCGGCTGGCCGCGGTGGCCGGACGCCGGCTGGACGACGCCCGGCCCTGGGCGGACGCCCGGCTGCCCGACGGCACCCGGCTGCACGCGGTGCTGCCCCCGGTCGCCGTCGGCTGCACCTGCCTCGCCCTGCGCGTGGTGCGGCCCCGGGCGTTCACCGTCGGGGAACTCGTTGCGGCGGGCACGGTGCCGCCCGGCGGCGACCGGATCCTGGAAGCGCTGATCGAGGCCCGGCTCTCGTTCCTCGTCAGCGGCGGCACCGGCTGCGGCAAGACCACCCTGCTCAGCGCCCTGCTGGGGCTGGTCGGACCGGGCGAGCGGATCGTGCTCGCCGAGGACTCGGCGGAGCTGAGGCCCGACCACCCGCACGTGGTCCGGCTGGAGACCCGGCCCGCCAACCAGGAAGGGGCCGGCCTGGTCACCCTCGAGGACCTCGTACGGCAGGCGCTGCGGATGCGGCCGGACCGGCTGGTCGTCGGCGAGGTACGGGGCGCCGAGGTCGTGCATCTGCTCGCGGCCCTCAACACCGGTCACGGCGGCTGCTGCACGGTCCACGCCAACGCCGCCGCCGACGTACCGGCCCGGCTGGAGGCGCTGGCCACGGCCGCCGGGCTGGACCGGGCCGCGCTGCACAGCCAGTTGGCGGCCGCCCTCTCGGTGGTGGTGCACCTCGTGCGGGGCCGCTCCGGGCGGCGCCGGATCGACGAGGTCCACGTCTTCGAGCGGGACGCCACCGGGCTGGTGCGCACGGTGCCGGCCCTGCGCTGGGGCGAGCGGGCGTTCGTCCGGGAGCGGGGGTGGGGGCGGTTGCGGGAGCTGCTGGGGCCTTACGCGGAGGCCGGGGGCGAGTGAGGGACGGCGCAGGGGGACCGGGGCGAACGGGGTCCCGGCCGGTGCGGGCCGGGAACGGACGCGATCCGGCAGGGACGTGCTCCGAGGACGGACGGCGTCCGTCAGGAGGCCGTGCCGGGAGCGATGGGAGAGGCGATGGAAGTGATCGGGCGGATGGTGATGGAAGTGATCGGTGAGGTATCGGCAGGAGGCGCCGTGCTCTGCCTCGGCGCGTCGGTCTGGCTGCTGGGCGGCCGGCACCACGGAGCCCGGCGGGCCCGGCTGCTGCTGGCCGGCGGCCCGGTGGTGGCGACCGGGCCGCCCGTCTGGCAACAGGCCCTCATGGACCTGCGGCGACGGCGCGGCCGGTGGGGTGCCGAATGGGCGGCCCTCGGCGCCGGACTGGTGATCGCCCTGTGGGGCGCCTCGGTGATCCCGGTCCTCGCGGGGGCGGCCGGGGTGCCGGTGCTGCGCCGGGTGCGGCTGGCCCGGCAGGCGCGGGACGCCCGGGAGCGGCGGGCCGACGCGGTGATCGCCCTGTGCGGGGTGCTCGCCGGTGAGGTCCGGGCCGGGCGGCAGCCGGGGGCGGCGCTGTTGCGGGCCGCGCGGGACTCCGCCGGGCTCGGTGACGCCCAGGCCGCGGTGGTGGCGGCGGCGCGGTTCGGCGGAGACGTGCCGGGCGCGCTCGCCGCGGCGGCCCGGCAGCCGGGTGCCGAGGGGCTGCTCGGACTCGCCGCGTGCTGGCGGGTGGCCGTGGACCAGGGCGCGGGACTCGCCGCCGGCCTGGACCGGCTGGACGGTGCCCTGCGTGCCGAGCGGGACGGCCGGGCCGACCTGCGCGCCCAGTTGGCGGGCGCCCGGGCCACCGCGGTGCTGCTCGCCGTACTGCCCGTCCTCGGACTCCTGCTCGGCACGGCCATGGGCGCGGACCCACTGCGCGTACTGCTGCACACCGGGCCCGGCCTCGGCTGCCTGACGGCCGGGGCGGTGTGCGAGGCGGCCGGGATGTGGTGGGCGACGCGGATCGTACGAGGGGCGGAGGCGGTGTGAGGGCGAATCGGCGGGTTCCGGGAAAGCGGCTGGTCCGCGAGGCGGAACGGGCAGGGCGGTCCGGGAAGCGAGAGGGGTGGGCCGGGTGAGCGGGGACGTTGTCCACAGGTTGGGGATGGTCGGGGCCGCCGTGCTGGTGCTCGGCTGGGGTGCCCGGCGGCTGGAGCTGGCGCGCCGACGGCGCCGGGCGCGGCGCCGGATGGCCTGGTTGCTGGGGCGCGAGGTGCCGTCGGGACCGGCGGGCGCGGTGCCCTTCGCGTTGCCGCGCGGCTTACGGCGGTTGCTGGCACCGGCCGGTGCGGCGTGCGGGGCGTGGGTGCTGGTCGGCGGGGTCGCCGGAGTGGTGCTGGGGCTGGGCGCCGGTGCCGCGCTCTGGCGGTGGCGGGACCGGCAGACGGCGGCCGGGCGGTCCGAGGCGGTCGACACCGCGGAGGCCGCGCGCCGGCTCCCGCTCGCGGCCGACCTGCTGGCCGCCTGCATCGCCGCCGGGGCCGCCCCGGTGATCGCCGCCCAGGCCGTGGGAGAGGCCCTCGGCGGGCCCGTCGGGCAGGCGTTGGCGCGCGGCGCCGCGGAGGTCCGGCTCGGCGGCGCGCCGGCCGACGCCTGGCGGAGCCTCGCCCTGCTGCCCGGCGCCGGAGCCCTGGCGCGGCTGCTGGAGCGGGCCGACGACTCCGGGTTCGCCGCGGCCGGCCCGGTCGCCCGTCTCGCGTCGGACGCGCGCGCGGAGTGGGCCCGTACGGCGACGGCCCGGGCACGGCGGGCGGCTGTACTGATCTCCGCGCCGGTCGGGCTGTGCTTCCTGCCCGCGTTCGTCGCGGTCGGGGTGGTGCCCGTCGTGATCGGTCTGGCGGGCGGGGTGACGGGAGGGGGGTGAGAGCGAGGCGGACGAGAACGGACGAGCAGGAAGCCGTCAGGCAAGCACGGAGAACGACTACAGACCGGAAACCTTACGGGGGTTCAGATGTTCGGAAAGATCAGGAACGCGGCGGCGAGGTTGCGCGGGACGTGCCGGCAGGACACCGGAATGGTGACGTCCGAGTACGCCATGGGAATCATCGCGGCCGTCGGATTCGCGGTGCTGCTCTACCAGGTCGTCACCAGCGGCCAGGTCCAGGCGGAGCTCCAGGCCATCGTGAAGAAGGCCCTCAGTGCCCGGATGTGAGGAAGGAGGAACGCGGGGCGGGGACCACGGGTTCGTGACCGTGGAGGCGGCCATGGCGCTGTCCGTGCTGGTGGCGTTCACGATGGCGCTCGTCTCGGGGCTGCTCATGATGGCGGCTCGGATCGAGTGCGTGGACGCGGCCCGCGCGGGCGCCCGGGCCGCCGCCCGGCAGGACCCGCCCGGCGCGGTGGCGCGGGTGACGCGGGAGACGGCTCCGCGAGGAGCGCGGGTGACCGTCGCACGTGAGGGCGACCGGGTCCGGGTCACGGTGGTGGCCCGGCCCCCGCTCCTGAGCGGGCTGCCCATCGAAGTACGTGAGGACGCGGTGGCACTCGCCGAGGACACCGTGCGCACGGGGGAGGAGGGCCGGTGAAGCGCGAGGACGCCCCGCCCGGCGGACAGCGGCCCGCCGACGGCGTAGGGGAAGACACGAGGGCGCCCGGTGGTGAGTGTGGGCTGGGGTGGGCGGTGTTCCGATGGCCGTGGTCCGACCGGGGGCGTCATGCGTCGGTGCCGGGCCGGGTGCGCGCGGGCGTGGTGCGGCGGTGGGGGTCCGACCGGGGGTCGGCCACCGTATGGAGCCTCGGTGCGATGGCCTTGCTGTGCGCGGTGTTCGGCGCGGTGCTCTGTTACGGGCAGGCCGTCGCCGTACGGCACCGGGCGGCCGGCGGCGCGGACCTGGCGGCGCTCGCGGCGGCGGACCACTGGGCCGAGGGCGCCACGGCGGCCTGCGCCCGCGCCGAACGGCTGGCGGCGGCCCAAGGGGTACGGCTGGTGCGGTGCGCGATCGTGGGCGACACCTCGGACGTGACGGCGGCCGTAGGGAAAGGGCCGTTCGCGGCGGAGGTCAGGGCGAGAGCGGGCCCGCCGGGGCCTGTGCCGCCTGCCGGACTGGGTCTTCCGGGGGTTGTGCCGCCAGATGTCCCGGACGGGTTCCGGGCCGTGCCGCCTGCCGGACCGGTCCTTCCGGGGCCTGAGCCGCCAGGACACCCGGACGGGTTCCAAGCCGTGCGGCCTGCCGGACCGGGCCCGCCGGTACCGATGCCGTCCCGGGCCCCGGACGGACTCCGGGCCATACCGCCCGCCGAACCGGGAGCACCCCCGGCCCCACCCAGCCCCTGACCAGCCCCCGTGCGACCAGCCCCGCCTCCCCCACAGCCCTTGACCAGCCTTCGTCCCCCTCAGCCCTAACCGGCACCCGCCCCGTCCACCGGCTCCTCCGCCGCTCCCCGCAGGAGCACCGTGAGAAGTCGTACCGCCCCCCTCTTGTGCAGTGGGTCGTTGCCGTTGCCGCACTTGGGGGACTGGATGCAGGACGGGCAGCCGGCCTCGCACTCGCAGGAGGCGATGGCCTCGCGGGTGGCGGACAGCCAGGTGCGGGCGGTGTGGAAGGCACGCTCGGCGAAGCCCGCGCCGCCGGGGTGGCCGTCGTAGACGAAGACCGTGGGCAGGAGGGTGTCGGGGTGCAGCGGCACGGAGACGCCGCCGATGTCCCAGCGGTCGCAGGTCGCGAAGAGGGGCAGCATGCCGATGGAGGCGTGCTCGGCGGCGTGCAGGCAGCCGCCGAGGATCTCCGGGGTGATCCGGGCCTCGTCCAGCTGGTCCTCGGTGACCGTCCACCACACCGCGCGGGTGCGCAGCGTACGAGGAGGGAGGTCGAGTTTGGTCTCGCCGAGCACCTCGCCGGTGATGAGGCGCCGGCGCAGATAGGAGACCACCTGGTTGGTGACCTCCACCGAGCCGAAGCACAGGCGGCCGGAGCCCCACGGGATCTCGGTGTCCGTCTCCAGGATGGAGATGGCCGTGGTGTCGCGGGCGACGGTCGAGTACGGCGGGTCGGCCTGCTCGACCAGGGCGACGGAATCCTCCAGGTCCAGGGAGCGCACCAGGTAGGTGCGGCCCTGGTGCAGGTGGACGGCGCCCTCGTGGACCGTGGAGTGCGCGGCGCCCGCGTCGACCGTGCCGAGCAGCCGGCCCGTGCCGGACTCCACGATCTGCACCGGGCGGCCCCCGGCGCCGCGGATGTCGGTGAGGTCGGCGGCCCGCTCCCGGCGGGTCCAGTGCCAGGCCCGGGTGCGGCGGCGCAGCAGCTTCGCGGCCTCCAGCTGCGGCAGCACGTCCGCGCAGCCGGGACCGAAGAGTTCCAGGTCCTCCTCGGTCAGCGGCAGCTCCGCGGCGGCGGCGCACAGGTGCGGGGCGAGGACGTAGGGGTTGTCGGGGTCGAGGACCGTCGACTCCACCGGCTGGTCGAACAGGGCCTCGGGGTGATGGACGAGGAAGGTGTCCAGCGGGTCGTCGCGGGCGACGAGGACGGCGAGGGCGCCCTGTCCGGAGCGGCCCGCGCGGCCCGCCTGCTGCCACAGGGACGCGCGCGTGCCCGGGTAGCCGGCGATCACCACCGCGTCCAGGCCGGAGACGTCCACGCCCAGCTCCAGGGCCGTCGTCGCGGCGAGGCCGAGGAGTTCGCCGGAGTGCAGCGCGCGTTCCAGGGCGCGGCGTTCTTCGGGGAGGTAGCCGCCGCGGTAGGCCGCGACACGCCGGACCAGGGAGCGGTCGACCTCGGCGAGCCGCTCCTGGGCGATGACCGAGATCAGCTCGGCGCCGCGCCGGGAGCGGACGAAGGCGACCGAGCGCACGCCCTGCACGGTCAGGTCGGTCAGCAGGTCGGCGGTCTCGGCGGTGGCGGTGCGCCGTACGGGGGCGCCCTTCTCGCCCTGCAGCTCGGTGAGCGGGGGCTCCCAGAGGGCGAAGACCAGCTCACCGCGCGGGGAGGCGTCGTCGGCGACCTCCAGCACCGGCAGGCCGGTCAGCCGGCGGGCGGAGGACGCGGGCTCGGCGGAGGTCGCCGAGGCCAGCAGGAACACGGGGGAGGAGCCGTAGCGGGCGCACAGGCGGCGCAGCCGGCGCAGCACTTGGGCGACGTGCGAGCCGAACACGCCGCGGAAGGTGTGGCACTCGTCGATGACGACGTAACGGAGCGACTTCAGGAAGGAGGACCAGCGCGGGTGGGAGGGAAGTATCCCGCGGTGGAGCATGTCCGGGTTGGTGAGGACGTAGTTGGCGTACTGGCGGATCCACTCCCGTTCCTCGAACGGGGTGTCGCCGTCGTACACGGCCGGGCGCACCGAGGTGCCGAGAGGTTGTGAAAGTTCCTTCACCGACCGGCACTGGTCCGCCGCGAGCGCCTTGGTGGGCGCCAGGTAGAGGGCGGTGGTGCCGCGCCCGTTCGGGGCCTCGGCGCCGTCCAGGAGGGTGGACAGGACGGGTACGAGATAGGCGAGGGACTTGCCGGAGGCGGTGCCGGTGGCGACGACCACCGAGTCGCCGTCCAGGGCGTGCTCGGCCACCCGTGCCTGGTGTGCCCAGGGGTGCTCGATTCCGCACGCCTGGACGGCCGCGATCACCTCGGGGCGAATCCGGTCAGGCCAGACGGCATGGCGGCCCGCGCGCGGGGGCAAGTGCTCCGTATGAGTGATGCGCGCAGCCCGGCTCGGCCCGGAGGCGAGCCGGTCCAGGACCGCGCCCGGAGACGGTCGGGACGCCGGGTCCGCCGGGGTTCGATCGGATCGGTGATTCTTGGCCATCGGCACCGAGTGTGTCACTGGTGTGACGGACAATGGAGTCAAGGCGTCGTGCACGCCTGCCGGTAAGTGATTGAATGCCATCGCGGCTGGCGAAGCGTCCCGGGGGCCGCAAGCCGAGGTGCCCGAGGGACAAACGCTCGATAGCAAGGTGCTGGAGGATCCGTGGACCTGTCCCTGTCGACCGAGACCGTCGGCGATCGTACGGTCGTCCGAGTCGGTGGCGAAATCGACGTGTATACCGCGCCCAAGCTGCGCGAGCAGCTGGTCGAGCTGGTGAATGACGGGAGTTTCCACCTCGTCGTCGACATGGAGGGCGTGGACTTCCTCGACTCCACCGGGCTCGGCGTGCTGGTCGGCGGCCTGAAGCGGGTGCGTGCCCATGAGGGCTCGCTGCGCCTGGTCTGCAACCAGGAGCGCATTTTGAAGATCTTCCGTATCACCGGCCTCACCAAGGTGTTCCCGATCCACACCACGGTCGAGGAAGCGGTGGCGGCCACCGACTGATCGGCCGCAGGCCGATTCCGGGACCGCTCGCCGGCGCCGGGCTCCCTCCGGGGTCCGTCGTCGGCCGGTTCCGTCCTGGGCCGCGCCCACGACGCGGACGCCGACAACGCGGACGCCCACGACGCGGATGACGCAGACCAGACGCTGCGGACAGGGCGGCCCGGGGTAGAGAAGGACACACCAGGGGGGTGCGGCCGCCCGGCGGCGGCCCCGTCCCCGACCGCACGCCCGTAGTCGCGAGGGGGATGCATGGCCACCGTCGAACTCCGCTTCAGCGCGCTGCCCGAACACGTCCGGACCGCCCGGCTGGTGGCGGCAGCGGTGGCGCGCAGGGCGGGAGTGGACGAGGCCGTCCTGGACGAGGTGCGCTTGGCCGTGGGGGAGGCGTGCTCCCGCGCGGTCGGACTGCACCAGAGCAGCGGCGTCACGGCACCGGTGAAGGTGGCGCTGATCGAAGAGGAGAAACAGTTCTCCATCGAGGTCGGCGACGAGGCGCCGCACGCCGTCGCGGGCGGTGACACGCCCGGCGCCGCGCAGGACGGCGAGCACGAGGTCGAGGAGGACGAGATGGGCCTGGCGGTCATCAGCGGCCTCGTCGACGACGTGGAGGTCGCCACCGGACCGAACGGCGGACTGATCCGCATGACCTGGCCGACCACACCGCCGGCCACGGCGCTCGTCTGACCGACGGCGTAGCCGCACCCGCGAGGGCCCTGCTGAGCAGGGCCCTCGTCGTATTTTCCGGCCGCTCCGGAATTCGTGAAGGAATTCACGATCAATAGCCCGATAATTCGATCAAGAGTCAATGCGGCCGTCAATGCCCTGAGGGCATTACTTCTTTCGGGTTCCATGTCGTTCTCTCGATCATTTGCTGAAGAGCGGGAGCAGGCCGAATCCGTTTACCGTCCCCTGTTTAGATCACTCCGCGGTACCTACAATCCGTCCACATCTTGAGCTCAGCCCAAGCGTCAAGGAGGACGAATGGCGGGGCTTTCTACCCCTCATCTGGGTCATCCCACTTCTCTCGCAGCAGCGGTCCTGACCGACGACAATCGGATCATCGTCGCCGTTATCGCGGCCGTCGCCCTGGCCGCGCTGGTGGTCGCGGGGATCCTGGTCCGGCAGGTACTCGCGGCGGGCGAGGGAACCGACAGCATGAAACGGATCGCCGAGGCGGTCCAGGAAGGCGCCAAGGCCTATCTCGCCCGGCAGCTGCGCACCCTCGGCGTATTCGCCGTCGTCGTGTTCTTCCTGCTCATGCTGCTGCCCGCGGACGACTGGAATCAGCGGGCCGGCCGCTCGGTGTTCTTCCTGATCGGCGCGGCGTTCTCGGCGGCCACCGGCTATATCGGCATGTGGCTCGCCGTGCGCAGCAACGTGCGGGTCGCCGCGGCGGCCCGGGAAGCGACTCCCGCGGAAGGCGAACCCCGAAAGGATCTCACCACCGTCTCGCACACCGCGATGAAGATCGCGTTTCGCACGGGCGGCGTCGTCGGCATGTTCACGGTGGGGCTCGGCCTGCTGGGCGCCTCCTGCGTGGTGCTGGTGTACGCCGCCGACGCGCCGAAGGTGCTGGAGGGCTTCGGCCTCGGCGCCGCCCTGATCGCGATGTTCATGCGGGTGGGCGGCGGCATCTTCACCAAGGCCGCCGACGTCGGCGCCGACCTGGTCGGCAAGGTCGAGCAGGGCATTCCGGAGGACGACCCGCGCAATGCCGCGACCATCGCCGACAACGTGGGCGACAACGTCGGCGACTGCGCGGGCATGGCGGCCGACCTCTTCGAGTCGTACGCCGTGACCCTGGTGGCCGCGCTGATCCTCGGCAAGACCGCCTTCGGCGACTTCGGACTGGCCTTCCCGCTGCTGGTGCCCGCCATCGGCGTGATCACGGCGATGATCGGCATCTTCGCGGTCGCCCCGCGCCGCGCCGACCGCAGCGGCATGAGCGCGATCAACCGCGGCTTCTTCATCTCCGCGGTGATCTCACTGGCGCTGGTCGCGGTGGCGGTCTACGTCTACCTGCCGGGAAGCTACGCCGGTCTGGACGGCGTCACCGACGCGGCGATCAAGGCCAAGGACGGCGACCCGCGCATCCTCGCGCTGGTCGCGGTCGCCATCGGCATCCTGCTCGCCGCCGTCATCCAGCAGCTGACCGGCTACTTCACCGAGACCAACCGCCGCCCGGTGCGGGACATCGGCAAGACCTCCCTGACCGGGCCGGCCACCGTCGTCCTGTCCGGCATCTCGGTCGGTCTGGAATCGGCCGTCTACACCGCCCTGCTCATCGGGCTCGGTGTGTACGGCGCGTTCCTGCTCGGTGGTACGTCGATCATGCTGGCGCTGTTCGCGGTGGCCCTGGCCGGCACCGGCCTGCTCACCACGGTCGGCGTGATCGTCGCCATGGACACCTTCGGGCCGGTCTCCGACAACGCCCAGGGCATCGCCGAGATGTCCGGCGACGTCGAGGGCGCGGGCGCGCAGGTGCTCACCAACCTGGACGCGGTCGGCAACACCACCAAGGCCATCACCAAGGGCATCGCCATCGCCACCGCCGTCCTCGCGGCGGCGGCGCTGTTCGGGTCGTACCGCGACGCGATCACCACCAATGTCCAGGACGTCGGCGCCAAGCTGACCGGGCCGGGCTCGCCGCTCGGCCTGTCGCTGGACATCTCGCAGCCCAACAACCTGGTCGGACTGATCGCGGGCGCCGCGGTCGTCTTCCTGTTCTCCGGACTGGCCATCAACGCCGTGTCGCGCTCGGCCGGTTCGGTGGTGTTCGAGGTGCGGCGGCAGTTCCGCGAGAAGCCCGGGATCATGGACTTCACCGAGAAGCCCGAGTACGGCAAGGTCGTCGACATCTGCACCAAGGACGCCCTGCGCGAGCTGGCCACGCCCGGTCTGCTCGCCGTCATGGCGCCGATCTTCATCGGGTTCACGCTCGGCGTCGGCGCGCTCGGCTCCTACCTCGCCGGTGCCATCGGCGCGGGCACGCTGATGGCGGTCTTCCTCGCCAACTCCGGCGGCGCCTGGGACAACGCCAAGAAACTGGTGGAGGACGGCCACCACGGCGGAAAGGGCAGCGAGGCGCACGCGGCCACGGTGATCGGGGACACGGTCGGCGACCCCTTCAAGGACACCGCCGGACCCGCGATCAACCCGCTGCTGAAGGTCATGAACCTGGTGTCGCTGCTCATCGCGCCGGCCGTGATCAAGTTCTCCTACGGCGACGACAAGAACCTCGGCGTGCGGATCGGGATCGCGGTCCTCGCCCTCCTGGTGATCGTCGTCGCGGTGTACGTCTCCAAGCGGCGCGGCATCGCCGTCGGCGACGACGACAACGCCGAGCGGGTCACCAACTCGCCCGACGCGGCGGTGGTTTCCTGACCCGGACCGACAGGACCCGGTGACGGACGGGCGGCCGGCGCGTGCTGACGCGCCGGCCGCCCGTCTCGCCGTGTGGACCCGGCCACGTCGTGAGCCTTCTCTCTCATGGCACAAAAGGACATAAAAACTGACCGATCTCTCCTCCGGTAGCGGGGGCGGGGCCGTCCGCCGTGTAGATTCCGGGGGCCGAGAGCCATGGAAGGGACCAATCCGGTGAACAAGAAGCTCGCGGCCGCACTGTCCAGCGGTGCGGTACTGGCAGTCGCGCTGACGGGGTGCGGCGGCAGCGAAGACAAGGGGCCCGACCCCAAGCTGGTGTCCTGGGCCAAGACGGTGTGCGACGCCGTGCCCGCCCAGAGCGCCAAGATCAAGTCGGCCAACGCGTCGATCGCGTCCATCGCCACGGACAGCAACCTTCCGCCCAAGGACGCCCAGAAGACGTACGTCGAGGCCTTCCAGAACCTCGCCGACGGCTACAAGGCCCTCGCGGGTGCCCTCGACAGCGCCGGCGCGCCCCCCGGCATCGACGGCGGAGCCAAGCTCCAGAAGGACGCCGCCGGCAACCTGGCCGGCCTGTCCACGTCGTACACCGAGCTGAAGAAGACGGTCGAGGGGCTCGACACCAAGGACCAGGGCAAGTTCGCCAAGGGCCTCAAGACGGTCGCCGCGCAGACCAAGGAGGTCGGCGAGCAGGGCGACGACGGCACGGAGGCGCTGAAGCGGCTGGAGCAGGGCGAGGTCAAGGAAGCCATGGCCGAGCAGCCCAGCTGCAAGGTCGCCGCGTCCACGGCGGCCCAGCCCACGGGCGCGGCGAAGACCGGCTGACGTCGGCGGACGGCCCGCGCGGAGTCCGCCCCGGCGGCCCGCCGCGGGCCACAATGGGGGCGTGACTGACACCGGACCCGCTTCCCTGCCCGCCGCCGACCGGCCCGACATCGCCGCGCGCCTGAGGGACGCGCTGCTGGCCGCCTCCTTCACCGCCGACGGACTGCTCGACCTGCTCGGCGCGCCCGCGTACGCGGCACTGGCCCGCAGCGAGACCGTGCCCGCCCTGCGGGCGACCCGCGGCGACACGCCGTTGGAGACGCTCGTACGCCTGTTCCTGCTCCAGCAGCCGGTGCCGCACGCGCGCGTGGCGGCCGTGCTGCCGGTCGAGGAGGCGCTGGAGGCCGGCTGGCTGCGGCGCGTGGGCGGCGACGAGGTGGCCGCGACCGTGGACGTGCGACCCTACGGCGGTCCCGGCGGCGAGGACTGGTTCATCGTCTCCGACCTCGGCTGCGCGGTCGGCGGGGCCGGCGGCATCGGGCAGCACGAGGAGGGCGTCGTGCTGGGCGTCGGCGGCGCCTCCACCACCCTCGCCGGCATCACCGTGCGCACCCCCGTCGCCTCCGCCCTGGACCTCGGCACCGGCTCCGGCATCCAGGCGCTGCACGCCGCCCAGCACGCCACGCGCGTGACGGCGACCGACCTCAACCCGCGCGCGCTGCACATCACGGCGCTCACGCTGGCCTTGTCCGGGGCGCCCGCCGCCGATCTGCGCGAGGGCTCGCTCTTCGAGCCGGTCCGCGACGACGAGACGTTCGACCTGATCGTCTCCAACCCGCCGTTCGTGATCTCTCCCGGCGCCCGGCTGACGTACCGGGACGGTGGCATGGGCGGGGACGATCTGTGCCGCTCGCTCGTGCGGCAGGCGGGGGACCGGCTGGCCGAGGGCGGGTTCGCGCAGTTCCTCGCGAACTGGCAGCACGTGGCGGGGGAGGACTGGCAGGACAGGCTCAGGTCGTGGGTGCCGCGCGGCTGCGACGCCTGGATCGTGCAGCGCGAGGTGCAGGACGTCACACAGTACGCCGAGCTGTGGCTGCGGGACGCCGGTGACCACCGCGGCGACCCGGCGGAGTACCAGGCGCGCTACGACGCCTGGCTCGACGAGTTCGAGGCGCGCAAGGTCAGGGCGGTCGGCTTCGGCTGGATCACCCTGCGCAAGACCGGCTCCGCCGAGCCCGTCGTCACCGTGGAGGAGTGGCCGCACCCGGTCGAGCAGCCGCTCGGCGAGACGGTCCGGGCCCACTTCGACCGGATCGGCTATCTCCGGGACCACGATGACGCGGCGCTGCTGGACAGCCGCTTCAGGCTCGCCCCCGAAGTGGTCCAGGAGCAGGTCGGGCTGCCCGGCGCCGAGGACCCCGAGCACGTCGTGCTGCGCCAGCACCGCGGGATGCGGCGGGCGACGAAGGTGGACACGGTCGGCGCCGGGTTCGCGGGCGTCTGCGACGGCACGCTGACCGCGGGCCGCATCCTGGACGCCATCGCCCAGCTCGTCGGCGAGGACGCGGTACTGCTCCGCGACCGCACCCCCGCCCAGATCCGGCTGCTGGTGGAGCAGGGCTTCCTGGAGCCGGCGGCGGACTGAGCGGCCCGCGCGCCCCGGCCGCACACCGCCGCGCGCACCGTCGTGCACCGCGAGCCGGGGCCCGGAAAGGGCCCCGGAGCCGCCGGGGCGCGCCGCGATGCGTAAAACGGCCGGAAAAATATGGCCGAGGGATCCGGAGAGTGCATCCTCGCTCGTACGTTCGGTTGTGCGTCGGCCGTCCGTTCACCCCGATGTCGCCCGCCCGTCTCCCGTGCGTGCCACTCTCCCCGCGCCGGGCGGAAGCGGCGGCGGAAAAGGGGTGGGCGGGCGATGGAGAGTGGGCCGGCGATCTTCGCGGGAGCGGTGTTCGCCCTGTTCGGGGCCGGTCTGCTGGCGTGGACCGGGGCGCGGCTGTGGCGTGGGGAACCGGTGGGCCTCGGTGTGAACCGGATCGCATCCGCCGCCCTCGCGGGCATGGCCGGAACCGTCGCCCTGGCCCTGGGCGGGTACTGCCTGACCCGGCTCTGAGGCCATGGAACGCGGCTCCTGCGGGTAAGGGGAGCGTTACGCTCCGGACAGGGGTACGGAGGCGGCCGGGCAGTCCGGGCGGCAGGAATGGCGGTAGTCGGGTTACCGTTCGAGTGGCCGTTGTGGGCTTTTCCCGTTTGACACGGGGGCGGGATGTAGCGTCACACTCCGCAGCGTCACACGAGCCAGCAGTACGCCGCGACCCCGGGACCAAGGCCTGGGGAGGCCCCAGCGTCGACCGGAGAGAAGAGCGAAGTTGTCCCCGACCAGCGAGACCGCACACGGCGGTCGCCGACTCGTCATCGTCGAGTCGCCTGCCAAGGCGAAGACGATCAAGGGCTACCTCGGCCCCGGTTACACCGTCGAGGCGAGCGTCGGGCACATCCGCGACCTTCCCAACGGTGCCGCCGAGGTGCCCGAGAAGTACACCGGCGAGGTCCGCCGCCTCGGTGTGGACGTAGAACACGACTTCCAGCCGATCTATGTCGTCAACGCGGACAAGAAGGCCCAGGTAAAGAAGCTCAAGGACCTGCTGAAGGACTCCGACGAGCTGTTCCTCGCCACCGATGAGGACCGGGAGGGCGAGGCGATCGCCTGGCACCTCCAGGAGGTCCTGAAGCCGAAGATCCCGGTCAAGCGGATGGTGTTCCACGAGATCACCAAGGACGCGATCCGCGCTGCCGTCGCCAACCCGCGCGAGCTCAACCAGAAGCTGGTCGACGCCCAGGAGACCCGCCGCATCCTCGACCGCCTCTACGGCTACGAGGTCTCCCCGGTGCTGTGGAAGAAGGTCATGCCCCGGCTGTCGGCCGGCCGCGTGCAGTCCGTCGCCACGCGACTCGTCGTGGAGCGGGAACGCGAGCGCATCGCCTTCCGGTCCGCCGAGTACTGGGACCTGACGGGCACCTTCGCCACCGGCCGCGCGGGGGACTCGTCGGACCCGTCGTCGCTGGTCGCGCGCCTGCAGACCGTCGACGGCAGGCGGGTCGCGCAGGGCCGTGACTTCGACTCGGTGGGACAGCTCAAGAGCGCGGGCATCCTCCACCTCGACGAGGCGACCGCCCGCGGCCTCGCCGCCGCCCTGGAGAACGCCCGCTTCTCCGTGCGCTCCGTCGAGTCCAAGCCCTACCGCCGCTCGCCGTACGCCCCGTTCCGTACGACGACGCTCCAGCAGGAGGCGAGCCGCAAGCTCGGCTTCGGCGCCAAGGCGACGATGCAGATCGCGCAGAAGCTGTACGAGAACGGCTTCATCACGTACATGCGTACGGACTCCACGACCCTGAGCGACACCGCGATCTCCGCGGCCCGCGCCCAGGTCACGCAGCTGTACGGCGCCGACTACCTGCCGCCGCAGCCGCGCACGTACGCCGCCAAGGTCAAGAACGCTCAGGAGGCCCACGAGGCCATCCGTCCGTCGGGTGATCGTTTCCGCACGCCCGCGGAGACGGGCCTGACCGGCGACCAGTTCCGGCTCTACGAGCTGATCTGGAAGCGGACCGTCGCCTCCCAGATGAAGGACGCGACCGGCGACAGCGTCACGGTGAAGATCGGCGGCACGTCCGCCGACGGCCGGGACGTCGAGTTCAGCGCGTCCGGCAAGACGATCACCTTCCACGGCTTCCTGAAGGCCTACGTCGAGGGCGCCGACGACCCGAACGCCGAGCTCGACGACCGCGAGCGCCGGCTGCCGCAGGTCGCCGAGGGCGACGCGCTGTCCGCCGAGCGGATCACGGCCGACGGCCACGCCACCAAGCCCCCGGCCCGGTACACCGAGGCCAGCCTGGTCAAGGAGCTGGAAGAGCGCGAGATCGGCCGCCCGTCCACGTACGCGTCGATCATCGGCACGATCCTGGACCGCGGCTACGTCTTCAAGAAGGGCACCGCCCTGGTGCCGTCCTTCCTGTCCTTCGCCGTGGTCAACCTGCTCGAGAAGCACTTCGGGCGGCTCGTCGACTACGACTTCACCGCGAAGATGGAGGACGACCTCGACCGGATCGCCGCCGGTGAGGCGCAGGCCGTGCCGTGGCTGAAGCGCTTCTACTTCGGCGAGGGCCGGGTCGACGTCGGCAGCGCGGCCGAGGCGGGCAACGGCGACGGCGACCACCTCGGCGGCCTCAAGGAACTGGTGACCGACCTGGGCGCGATCGACGCCCGCGAGGTCTCCTCGTTCCCGGTGGGCAACGGCATCGTGCTGCGCGTCGGCCGCTACGGCCCGTACATCGAGCGCGGCGAGAAGGACACCGAGGAGCACCAGCGCGCCGACATCCCGGACGATCTGGCGCCGGACGAGCTGACCGTCGAGCTGGCCGAGGAACTGCTGGCCAAGCCGAGCGGCGACTTCGAGCTGGGCACCGACCCCGAGACGGGTCACCAGATCGTCGCCAAGGCCGGCCGCTACGGCCCGTACGTCACGGAGGTGCTGCCCGAGGGCACCCCCAAGACCGGCAAGAACGCGGTCAAGCCCCGGACGGCCTCGCTGTTCAAGTCGATGTCGCTCGACACGGTGACGCTCGAGGACGCGCTGAAGCTGATGTCGCTGCCGCGCGTCGTCGGCACGGACGCCGAGGGCGTGGAGATCACCGCGCAGAACGGCCGCTACGGCCCGTACCTGAAGAAGGGCACGGACTCGCGTTCGCTGCAGTCCGAGGACCAGATCTTCACGATCACGCTGGAAGAGGCCCAGGCGATCTACGCCCAGCCGAAGCAGCGGGGGCGGGCCGCCGCCAAGCCGCCGCTGAAGGAGCTGGGCGAGGACCCGGTCTCCGGGAAGCCGGTCGTGGTCAAGGACGGCCGCTTCGGTCCGTACGTCACCGACGGCGAGACGAACGCGACCCTGCGCTCCGGCGACAGCGTCGAGACGATCACCCCTGAGCGTGGTTTCGAGCTGCTCGCCGAGAAGAGGGCGAAGGGACCGGCCAAGAAGACCGCGAAGAAGGCGACGGCCAAGAAGACCGCTCCGGCGAAGAAGACCGCCGCCAAGAAGACGGCCGCCAAGAAGACGACGGCCGCCGCGAAGAAGACGACCGCCAAGAAGACGGTCGCGAAGAAGACCACGGCTTCCAAGGCGTCGGGTTCCGGGGCGGAGGACTGACGGCGGACCCGGGGGCGAGGGCCGGCTGAGGCCTTCTTCGCGGGTGAGCGGGCGCCTCCTGCGCAGGGGGCGCCCGCTCACGGCATTCCGTCGCCGGGCATTCGGCCCCACCGGCTGCCGCCGCCCCGCTTCGCACTCGGCTTCGCGAAACGTACGCCCGCCCCGGTGCCCGCACGGTGCCGGGGCGGGCGTCGTACGTCCGGACACGCGAGGTGTGGTGTCAGCGGCTGCGGATAGGCTGAACGCATGACGCGAGCCGAGCAGCCAACGGCCCACCCCACAGCCCCGGACGACGCCCTGGTCGCGGACTCCCGCGAGCGCGCCGTCCGCTCCCTGCTGCGCCGACCGCAGCTGAGGCGCCTGTGGAGCGCGCAGCTGGTGAGCGGTGTCGGCGACACCCTGTCCCTCCTCGTCCTCGTCGTGCTGGTCCTCCAGGCGTCGGTCACCGAGGGCGCCCTCGGCGGCGGCTACCGAGGCGTGGCGTTCGCAGTGGCGACGGTCTTCGCCGCGCGCATCCTCGCCACGCTGCTCTTCGGCGCCGTCCTCCTCGGCCCGCTGACCTCCCTCACCTCCGAGGAGGGCCCGCTCGACCGCCGCTGGACCATGGTCGGCGCCGACGGCCTGCGCGCCGCGCTGCTGATCGTCGCGCCCCTGTGGATCGACTGGGTCCCGGGAGACGCGCTCACCGTCCTGCTGGTCACCGCCTTCGTCACCGGCGGCGCCGAGCGGCTGTGGACGGTGTGCCGGGAGAGCGCCGCCCCCGCCCTGCTGCCGGCCCCGCCCCCGGAGGGCGCGACCGTGCGGCCGCTGCCGGACCACCTGGACGCCCTGCGCCGCCTGGCCCTGCGCACCACCTTCCTCGCGGTCCCGCTGGCCGCCGCGGCCCTGATCGTCGCCGCCCTGCTGAACAACCTGCTGGGCACCGGCGTGGCCTGGTTCGACCAGCACCAGGCGGCCCTCGGGTCGTATGCCGCGGCGGGCCTGTTCGCCGCGTCCCTGTCCGTGCTGACGTCCCTGGAGGTGCCCGGCGCGCGCACCCCGCGCGCGCGGTCCCCGCTGGAGGGCCTGCGCCGGCCGCGCACCGGCACCGGCGTCGACAAGGGCCGTACGGGCGTCGCCCCGCTGCTGGTCCTGGCCTGTGCCGGGATCGCCGGCGCGATCGCCGCGGCCGTCTCGGTGTGCGTGCTGCACGCCCGGGACCTGGGCGGCGGCCCGGTCCTCTACGGCCTGCTGGTGCTGGGCCTGACCGGCGGCGTCGCCGTCGGCATCCGGACCGCTCCCGCGCTGCTGCCCTCCCTGTCCCGCCGCCGCCTGCTGGCCCTGGCGATCGCCGTCGCCGGCATCGCGCTGCTGGCCGCCGGGCTGGTCCCCGACGTCACCACCGTCCTGCTGATCGTCACGCTCGCCGGTGCCGCCGCGGGCGTCGCCGCGAACACCGGGCACACCCTGCTGGACCAGGAGACCGAGGACTACCGCCGGGCGCGCACCACCGAGCACCTGCACGCCGTGGTCCGCGTCTTCATAGCGCTCGGCGTCCTGATCGCGCCGCTGTTCGCGGCGCTGATCGGCCCGCACCGGCTGGAGAACGGCAAGTTCGTCTTCGCGCACGGCGGCGCCGCCTTCACGCTCATGCTCGTCGGCGCGCTGCTGCTGCCGGTGGCCGCGCTGGTGCTCGCCAAGGTCGACGACCGCTCCGGCGTGCCGCTGCGCCAGGACCTGCGGGACGCGCTGCTCGGCGGCGACGACCCCGTCACGGCGCCGGCGGACGGCGGCTTCTTCATCGCCCTGGAGGGCGGCGACGGCGCCGGCAAGTCCACCCAGGCCGAGGCCCTCGCCGAGTGGATCCGCGCCAAGGGCCACGAGGTCGTGGTCACCCGCGAACCCGGCGCCACCCCGGTCGGCAAGCGGCTGCGCTCCATCCTGCTGGACGTGTCCTCGGCAGGGCTGTCGCACCGCGCGGAGGCGCTGCTGTACGCGGCCGACCGTGCCGAGCACGTCGACACCGTCGTACGGCCCGCCCTGGAGCGCGGCGCGGTGGTCATCTCGGACCGCTACATCGACTCCTCCGTCGCCTACCAGGGCGCCGGCCGGGACCTGTCCCCGACCGAGGTCGCCCGCATCAACCGCTGGGCCACCAACGGCCTCGTCCCGCACCTCACCGTCCTGCTGGACGTCTCCCCGGAGACCGCCCGCGAGCGGTTCACCGAGGCGCCGGACCGGCTGGAGTCGGAGCCGGCGGAGTTCCACGCGCGCGTGCGGGCCGGTTTCCTCACGCTGGCCGCGTCCGACCCCGGCCGCTATCTGGTGGTGGACGCCGGACAGGAGCCCGAGGCCGTCACCACCGTGATCCGGCACCGGCTGGACACCGTGCTGCCGCTGTCCGAGGCGGAGATCAAGGCCCAGGAGGAAGCCCGGCGCAAGGCTGAGGAGGAGGCCCGCCGCAAGGCCGAGGAAGAGGCCGCCCGCAAGGCCGAGGAGGAGCGTCTGGAGCGGGAGCGCCAGGAGCAGCTCGCCCGGTTGCGCGCCGAGGAGGAGGAGCGCAAGCGGCGCGAGCTGGAGGAGGCGCAGCGGCGCGAGGCCGAGCGGCAGGCGGAGGAGGCCCGGCAGCGGGCCGAGGAAGCGCGCCGGCGCGCTGAGGAGGAGCGGCAGCGGCTGCTCGCCGAGGAGAAGGCGCGCGCCGAGGCCGAGGCCCGCCGCAAGGCCGAGGAGGAGCAGCGCCGCAAGCAGGCCGAGGAGGAGGCCCGGCTGCGCGCCGAGGAAGAGGCCCGGCAGGCGAAGCTGCGTGCCGAGGAGGAGGCGCGGCGTCTGGAGGCGCAGCGCAAGGCCGAGGAGGCGCTGCTGCGTGCCGAGGAGGCCCGGCGGCAGGCCGCCGAGGCCGCCGCGGCGGCCGACGCGGCGGCCCGCAGGCCCAGCGCGCCGCTTCCCACGGCCCCGGGCGAGGCCCCGGACGCCGCCACGGTGGCCACGCCGGTGGTGGCCCCGGGTACGACGGGACGGCGTACCGACAGTCCGGCCACGGACGACACGACGGTGCTGCGACCGGTGCGCGAGGAGCGCGACCGGCCCGCCGACAGCCCCCGGGACACCTACCCCGACTCCGAGGTGACCGCCGAGCTGCCGCAGCCGCCGCCGCCCGCCGGGGCGGGGGAGGAGACGGCGGTGCTGCCGCAGGTCACCCCGGGTGCGGCGGACGAGACGGCGGTGCTGCCGCCCGTACGGAGTGAGGATCCGGCGGAGGAGACGGCCGTGCTGCCGCCCGTACGGAGCGACGACCCGGCGGACCGGGTGCCGCCCGGTTACTTCCGCGACGAGCGTCCCCCTGCGAGCCCCGACGGCTCCGAGGCCCGTACGCGTGAGATGCCCCAGCTCGACGCGGACGGCACGCCCCGCCGCCGCCCGCGCCCCGACTGGGCCGAGGAGACCCCGCTGGACGACCTGCCGTCGCTGGCCGACGAACTGCTCGGGTCGTACGACGAGGGGGAGTACGGCGAGCGGCGGTACGACGACGGGGGCGAGGGCGAGGAACAGGGCGGCCGGGGCCGGGGCAAGGGCCGGGGTCGACGGGGCTGACCCGGGCGTTCCGACGCCTTCGGCCGGTGGCCCGTCGTCCTCGGCCGGCGGCCGGTTGTCAGTGGCCACCCGCACAATGGATTCCGGAACGCGGAATGTGACGGAAGGGCGGCGTGACCCATGACGGTGTGGGACGACCTCGTCGGGCAGGAGAAGGTGAGCGCGGTGCTCGACGCGGCCGCGCGGGACGCCGACGCCCTCGTCACGGCCGCCTCGGCGGAACAGCCGCTGCCCGAGGCGTCGAAGATGACCCACGCCTGGCTGTTCACCGGCCCGCCCGGCGCGGGCCGGAACCAGGCGGCCAGGGCCTTCGCCGCGGCCCTGCAGTGCGTGAGCCCCGACCGCGCGCTCGGCGGCTCCCCCGGCTGCGGCTTCTGCGACGGCTGCCACACGGCACTGCTCGGCACCCACGCGGACGTCACGACGGTCGCCGCGGTCGGCGCCGAGATCCTGGTCAAGGACATGCGGGACACGGTCCGCAAGTCCTTCACCGCCCCGGCGAACGGCCGCTGGCAGATCATCCTGGTCGAGGACGCCGAGCGGCTGAACGAGAAGTCGGCCAACGCCGTCCTCAAGGCCGTGGAGGAGCCCGCCCCGCGCACGGTCTGGCTGCTGTGCGCCCCCTCCATCGAGGACGTCCTGCCCACCATCCGCTCCCGCTGCCGCCACCTGAACCTGCGCACGCCGTCCGTCGACGCGGTCGCCGACATGCTCGTACGGCGCGACGGCATCGAGCCGGAGGTCGCCGCCTCCGTCGCCCGCGCCACCCAGGGCCATGTCGACCGGGCCCGCCGGCTGGCCACCGACCCGGCGGCCCGCGAGCGCCGCGCCGCCGTGCTGCGGCTGCCGTCGCGGCTGGACGAGGTGGGCGCCTGCCTCAAGGCCGCCCAGGAGCTGGTCGACGCGGCGGCGGAAGACGCCAAGCAGCTCGCCGAGGAGATGGACGGCAAGGAGACCGAGGAGCTGAAGGCGGCGCTCGGCGCGGCCCAGGGCGGCCGGATGCCGCGCGGGACGGCGGGGGTGATGAAGGACCTTGAGGACATGCAGAAGCGCCGCAGAACCCGTACGCAGCGCGACAGCCTGGACGTGGCCCTCGGCGACCTCACCGCCTTCTACCGCGATGTCCTCGCCCTCCAGCTCGGCACGCGCGTCGCGATCGCCAACGCCGACGCCGAGGACGCCCTGGAGCGGCTGGCGCGCGGCAGCTCACCCGAGTCCACGCTCCGCCGCATAGAGGCGATCTCCGCGTGCCGCGAGGCCCTGGACCGGAATGTGGCCCCGCTGCTGGCGGTGGAGGCGATGACGATGGCACTGCGGGCGGGCTGAGCCGGTGACACCGCGGGGCTGACGCGCCCGGGGAACGGTGGAGCGGGGGCCAAGGGGAGCGCGCCAACCGGTCCGGGTGGCGCGCGTGTCCCCCGTAGGAGGCACAATCCCCACGCTTCGCACCTGATCCATCGCTGAGCGTTACGCTCGCCTGATGCGAACCAGGCCATCTCCCCGTACCCGCGGTCCCCGCCGCGCCCACCGGATCCGAGGCACCGGCCGCCGGGCGACGGCCCGGCTCACGGCCGCGCTCCTCGGGGCCGCCGCGCTGCTGGTGTCCGCCTGCTCTCCCGGGAACCCGGCCGCGTCCTCCGGCCGGACGGTGCAGGCGGCGCTCGCCGCGCTGCCGCGTACGACGCCGGCGGCGCTGACGCCGTACTACAGCCAGCGGCCGCGCTGGCGCGAGTGCGGTGTCCCCGGTTTCGAGTGCGCGACGATGAAGGCCCCGCTGGACTACGCCGATCCCGACGCGGGCACCGTCCGACTCGCCGTCGCCCGCAAGAAGGCCACCGGTACGGCCGGGCGGCTGGGCTCGCTGCTGGTCAACCCGGGGGGTCCGGGCGGCTCGGCGGTGGATTACCTCCAGCAGTACGCGGGCCTCGGCTACCCGGAGCGGATCCGCGCCCGCTACGACATGGTGGCGATGGACCCGCGGGGCGTCGCCCGCAGCGAGCCGGTGAAGTGCCTCGACGGGCGGCGGATGGACGCGTACACCCAGACGGACATGACGCCCGACGACCAGCGGGAGCGCGACGCGCTGGTCGCGGCGGACCGGAGGTTCGCGGAGAGCTGCGGGGCCAATTCGGCGCGGCTGCTGCGGCACGTCTCCACGGTGGAGGCGGCCCGGGACATGGACATCCTGCGGTCGGTGCTCGGGGACCGGAGGCTGAACTACGTAGGGGCGTCGTACGGCACGTTCCTCGGGGCGACGTACGCGGGGCTGTTCCCCGAGCGGGTCGGCCGGATGGTGCTGGACGGCGCGATGGACCCGTCCCTGGACGCCCGCAGGCTGAACCTGGACCAGACGGCGGGCTTCGAGACGGCGTTCCAGGCGTTCGCGAGGGACTGCGTACGGCGGTCCGACTGCCCGCTCGGCGGCAGGGGCGCGACGCCCGCGCGGGTCGGCGACCGTCTGAGGGCGTTCTTCCGTGAGCTGGACGCCCGACCGCTGCCGTCGGGCGACGCGGACGGCCGCAGGCTGGGGGAGGCGCTGGCCACGACCGGGGTGATCGCGGCGATGTACGACGAGGGGGCCTGGGCGCAGTTGCGCGAGGCGCTCACCTCGGCGATCAAGGAGCGTGACGGCGCGGGCCTGCTGTCCCTCGCGGACACCTACTACGAGCGGGGCGCCGACGGTCACTACAGCAACCTGATGATGGCCAACGCGGCCGTGAACTGCCTGGACCTGCCGTCGGCGTTCTCGAGTCCCGAGGAGGTCGAGAAGGCGCTGCCCGCGTTCGAGAAGGCGTCGCCGGTCTTCGGGCCGGGACTGGCCTGGGCCTCGCTGAACTGCGCGTACTGGCCGGTGCGGGCCACGGGGGAGCCGCACCGCATCGAGGCGAAGGGGGCGGCGCCGATCGTGGTCGTCGGCACGGTCCGCGACCCCGCGACGCCCTACCGCTGGGCCCGGTCCCTGGCCGGCCAGCTCTCCTCGGCCCGCCTGCTGACCTACGCCGGCGACGGCCACACGGCGTACGGGCGGGGCAGCGGCTGCGTCGACACGGCGATCGACACCTACCTCCTCCGCGGCACCCCGCCACCCTCCGGAAAGCGCTGCTCCTGACCCCTCCCACCCACCCCGGAACCCCCCGCTCCGGGGTGGGTACGAAGCACCCCCGGAAACTGTGTAGACTTACCGACGTTGCCGATCGCACCATGGTGCGACCAGCACGCCGCTTTAGCTCAGATGGCCAGAGCAACGCACTCGTAATGCGTAGGTCTCGGGTTCGAATCCCGAAAGCGGCTCCATTGCGAAGACCACCTGGGAACGTTCCTAGGTGGTCTTTCGTCGTTCTGGGGATGCGGCGACGACGGCGACGCGGGTGCCGACGGCGGCCACACCGAGTCGTTCCGGATCATTTGACCTGGCAGGCCCCTGACAGGATCATCGGCGACCCGATGAACTGAGTCAGGGGGGGACCATGGCCGTGAACAAATGGTGGGCGCACGATCCGAACGAGCGTTACTGGCTGGAGATCACGAACCGGGAGGACATAGGCACCAACCTGCTCGCACCCCAAGTCGATGACCGGGGCAAGGAGTACTGGTCCTATGCGCTCGTGCGCGAGGTGCGGCCCGGTGATCTCGTTCTGCACTGGGACAAGAACCACGGTCCCGGCGTGGTGGGGTACTCGCGCGTACAGGGAGAGGCCTTCGCGTCCACCATCACTTGGCAGAGCCGGGGCACCTACGGTCGTCACCGGAGTATGTCCGGTCCAGAGCCCGCCTGGGAAGCTCCTCTCGGCGGATATCGAAGGTTGCGGCACCCCGTCACGCAGGCGCGCCTCCGTGAGATCGAGCCGACGATCCGCTCCCTGCGGGAGCGCCTGGCGGAAGTTGCCGCAGGGCCGCTCTACTTCCCCTTCGCGCTGTCGAAGTCACGGCCCCTTCGCGCCGCGCAGGGCTACTTGACCAAGCTTCCGCGGGCACTGGTCGAAGAGCTTCCTGAGCTACGGGAGTTGCGCCAGCTCGCCATCTCCCGGCCTCACGAGTCCGAAACCCCCGTGCTGCCGTCGACCTCCCCGTCGAACCTCCGCAAACCCACCGGCTACGGGCGGCAGCGCGATGCGAAGCGGCGGCAAGCCGTCGAGCGGTACGCCATGGACCTCGTGCTCGATCACTTCCGCTCACTGGGCTACCAGGTCGAGGACGTGGGTGACCACTCGCCATGGGACATCACCGCGCGCAGGAACGGGAACGAGATTCACATAGAGGTGAAGGGGAGCACCGTTACCCGCGAGGCCATCGACCTGACCGAAGGTGAGGTCCGCCATGCCGAGGGTGTCCCCACTTGTTTGGTGGTGATAGACGAAATACAACTCGGTGACGACCTCCGTTGCCGGGGAGGGCGCTGGCGTACGTGGAACGACTGGGTGCCGGTGCGGGAAGAGCTCGTGGCCACCGCGTACCGCCATCCCCTGCCGGAGGGGGGCCGCGACGGTCGTCCTTGTGTTTGAGGCGAACGGGGGTGGAAGCCCGGCGCAAGGTGTGCCCCTGTCGCTGCTTCGCGGCGCGGCATGCGCGTGCTCGTGGAAGGGCGGGGCGGGGCCCCGGTCGTTCACCTCCGCCGGCCGGGGCCCTTGTCGTCCCCGGATCCAGCCTGCGGCGACACTCCCCCGAGTTACGCGACATACGCGCGCGCCGTCGAGCCGGATCCGATGGAATGATCACATCAGGATTCGCCAACGGATCGCTAACATGTGGCCAACGGTTCGTCGGTGGACCGCTGGACGGCTGGCTCGAAGTCGCCCTTCGGGAGCGGAAACAGCCCACGGACGAGGTGGTTCCGCAGGCCGTTCGGTGGGCAGGAAGTGGCGGGAAACCGTTGTGGACAGGGCGGGTTTCCGCCAGGCGACGGCGGGCAGACGTCCGCCGCGGAGTGCGGTCGGCCCGGCCGCGCGGGAAGGCTGTGGAGCGGCGTGATGCGGCGGTGCGAGCTGCGCTTCGGACTGCTGGGACCGCCGGTCCTCTACGACCGACCGTCGTACGGAGTCTCGTACGAGCCCCCTCCCGGGGTCCCGGGTGATGCCTCGACCCGGGCCTCCGGCCCCGCCGCTTCCCGCGGTCTCGCCGAGCGGGCCGGTGAGTCCGAGGCGGACGTCCGTGACCGTCACGTCCGGTCCATCGGCAGCCCCAAGGTCCGCGCCCTGCTCGCCGCGCTGCTGCTGGAGCCCGGCCGGGTCGTCTCCGTCGAGGTACTGAAGGACGCGCTGTGGGGCGGCGCGCCGCCCGTCTCCGCGCGGGCGTCCCTGCACAACCACGTCACCCGGCTGCGCCGGCTCCTTGACGACCCCGAGCGGCTCAGGGCCGTACCGCCGGGCTATGTGCTGCGGGTCGCCCACGGCGAACTCGACGTGCACGTCTTCGACGCCCGGGCCGCCGAGGCACGGGCCGCGCACGCCCGGCGGGACTGGGCGGGCGTACTGCGGGCCTGCGCCGCCGCGCTCACGCTGTGGCGCGGCACCCCGCTCGGCGGGCTCCCCGCCGACATCGGCGGCTACGCCTTCGTGCAGCGCCTGGAGCAGGCCCGGCTGCTCCTGCTGGAATGGCGGTACGACGCCGAACTCGCCCTCGGCGGCACCCGCCTGGCCGCCCTCGTGCCCGAGCTGACGGCCCTGACCGCCGAGCACCCGCTGCGCGAGGCGTACCACCGTCAGCTGATGCTCGCCCTGCACCGCACCGGGCGCCAGGCCGAGGCCCTCGCCGTCCACCGCGACCTGCGCGCCCGTCTGGTGGAGGAACTCGGTATCGAGCCCGGTCCGGCGGTCCGCGAGGCGCATGTCGAGGTGCTGCGCGACCGTCGGGGGCGGACGGGTGGTGACTGTCCGTCAGGGACTTGTCCGGGGGAGGAGTCGGGGGGTGGTGACGCCGGTGGACCGGCCGTCGCCGGCAGCGTCGGTAACAATGACGGCACCGGGTCCGGCGGTACCGGTGACGATGGTGCCTGCCTCGCGGGCGTCGTCGACGAGTCCGTCTCCGCCGTGCCGCCCTGCGCCTCCCCGGTCCCACAGCCGGGTCCCGGGGCCGGTCCCACGGCCTCCGGTTCGCCGCAGGACGGTGTCGTCCCGCCCGTGCCGCAGGCCCCGCCTCCGGCCCAGTTGCCGGCGCCGCCGGCGCACTTCACCGGGCGGACGGACGTACGGCGCGAGTTGCGCCGGGCGCTGACCGGGCCGCCCGCCTCCGTCCCCGCCGTCGCGGTGATCAGCGGCATGGCCGGGGTCGGCAAAAGCGCTCTGGCCCTCCATGTGGCACATGAGCTGCGGAAGCTCTTCACCGACGGTCAGCTCTACGTCAATCTGCACGGCTCCACCCCCGGCATGACCCCGCTCACCGCCGCCCAGGCACTCGCCGCGCTGCTGCGCGACCTCGGCGTAGGCCCCCGGAACATCCCCGAACACCCCGACGCCGCCGCCGCGTTGCTCCGCTCGCTGCTCGCCCCCGCCCGCCTCCTGCTGGTGCTGGACGACGCGGCGAACGCGGCCCAGGTCCGGCCACTGCTGCCGGCCGGGCCCGGCTGCGCGGTGATCGTCACCAGCCGTTCGCCGCTCACCGCCCTCGACGGCGCCCGGCGCTTCCCGCTCGCCCCGCTGACCGGCGAGGACAGCGCGGCCCTGCTGCGCGCGGTCAGCGGGCGCGCGGGGCTGGACGCGGGCCACCCGCTGGTCGAGCTGACCGGCCGGCTCCCGCTGGCGCTGCGCGTGGTCGCCGCCCGGCTCGCCGCCCGCCGCGCCCTCACCCCGGACGTCCTGGCCGGTCAGCTGGCCGATACCGGCGGTCGGCTGCACCACCTGGAGTACGACGACCTGAGCGTCCGCCGCTCCCTGGCCGTCGCCCACGACGCGCTCGCCGCCGCCGAGCGCGAGGCCGACCGGGACGCCGCCCTCGCCCTGCGCCGTATCGGCGCGCTCGACCTGCCGACGTACGGCGCCTCGCTGATCGCCCGCCTCACCGGCACCGACGAGCGGCGCGCCGAGGCAGCCCTGGACCGTCTGGTCGACGTGGCCCTGCTGGAGGAGACGGCGTACGGCCGTTACGCACCCCACGACCTGGTCCGCGACTTCGCCCGTGAACTGGCGGAGGCCGACGCGCGGGCCACCCACGTCCAGCCCGCCATCCCCGCGCGGACCACTCCAGGACAGGTCGCCGCCGGGGACCCGTCTCCGGGGCCGGGCGAGTCCGGTGTCGCCGCCCTGCACGACTGTGCCGACCTCGTCGCGCTGCGCTGGTACGCCGCCGTGTCCGAGCGGGCGTTGGAGGCGATCGTGGAGCCCGGCATCGACCAGGACGACCGGCGGCGGCCGACCGCCGCGCAGCCGGCCGAGCACGCCGCGGACGTGGCCGCCCTCGGGCGCTTCGAGTCGGCCGAGGAGGCGTTCGCCTGGGGCGAGACGGAGCTGGAGAACATCGTCGCGCTGGTGGAGCGGAACGCGGACACCGGCGATCCGCGCACGGCCGCCTACCTCTCGGTGCTCACGCGGCTGCTCTCCCCGTACGTGCAGCGCAGCGGCCGGGTCGCCGAGATGGAGGTGCTGGGCCGGGCCGGGCTCGAAGCGGCGCGCCGGCTGGGCGACCCGGCGGCAGAGGGATACGCGCTGTGCGACCTCGCCGCCCTGCACTTCCTGACGGGCCGGCACAACGACTCCCTCGCCCTCACCGACCAGGCCCTGGAGATCTGGGGGCGGCTGGACATGGTGTCCCGGATCCGGCGCTGCCTGAACAACCGGGGGCTGCTGCTGGAGGGGCTCGGGCGGTTCGCGGAGTCGGGGGAGGCGCTGCGCCGGAGCCTCGCCTACTCGCGGCTGCTGAACGACCCCTACGGCGAGGCCGTCACCCGCAGCCACCTCGGCAACCTCTACGAGCACACCGACCCGCGCGCCGCCATCGAGCAGCACCGGCGCTCGCTGGCGATCGGGGACAGGATCGGCGCGGTCATCGTGCGGCACTCGGCGCACTGCAACATCGGCTACGCCCGTCTCACCCTCGGCGAACCGGAGTCCGCCGCCCGGCACTTCGAGGAGAGCCTGCGCATCCTGGGCGGCCACGGCGACTGGCACGGCGAGGCCCAGACCCGGCTCGGTCTGGTCCGCGCGCTGCGGCAGCTGGGGCGGACCGGGCGGGCGGCCGAGGAGTGCGCCGAGCTGCTGCGCCGGGCCGACGCCCGCGCCGACCGCTACATGGGCGGGCTGGCCCTGCACCAGCACGGGCTGCTGCTGCGCGAGCAGGGGCGGCGGACGGAGGCATACGACGCCTGGCGCGCGGCACACGCGGCACTGGACGGCACGGACGAGCAGGCGGTCCTGGCGGAGCTGCGGGACCTGCTGGGCGACGGTTCCGACGCGTCCGAAGACTCCGAAGACTCCGAAGCCGTTGACGCCGCCGACGCCGCCGACGCCGCTGGCCGAGCGGGGCCGTCGGGCGGTGGTCCGGGTGGTGTGCCTTCCGGCGGGGGCCTTGGCGCTTCCGGCGAACCGGACCCGCCGAGCGAGAACCCGGAGACCGGCTGAACGGAACCTGCCGATCGCCCGCCTGCCCGCCCACCAGCGAGCCCGGACCGCACGCCGAGCCCCAACAGCCCGCCGCACCCTTTCACTTGGCGTCGGCATAGCGCTCCACCACCGCCGTCGTGAACGGGAACCGCACGGGGGTGTCGCCGAAGGTCAGCCGGCCGGCCAGGGCGGCGGCGTCGCGGATGGACCGGACGACCGCCTCCGCCTCCTCCGCGGGGCAGTGCACGATCACCTCGTCGTGCTGGAAGAAGACCAGCTCGGCCGCCATGTCCCACAGCGCCCGGCGCAGCGCGGCGAGCAGCAGCAGGGCCCAGTCGGCGGCGCTGCCCTGGACGACGAAGTTGCGCGCGAAGCGGCCCCGCGCGCGGGAGTCGGCCGAGGCGTATCCGGGCACCCAGCCGGACTGGCCCTCGCTCTCCTCCTCGCCGCCCGGGATGCCCGCCTCCTCCGCCGTGTCCTCGCCCGCACCGGCGGCGGGCGGACAGGTCCGGCCCAGCCAGGTGCGCACCAGCCGGCCCTCCTCGCCCGCGCGGGCGGCCTCGTCGACGTAGGCGACGGCCTTCGGGAAGCGGCGGCGGAGCGCAGCGAGGTTCTTCAGGCCGTCGCCGGAGGTCTGGCCGTAGACCGCGCCGAGCACGGCGAGTTTGGCCTGCTCGCGGTCGCCGGAGAAGGCGCGGTCGGAGACGGACTGGTAGAGGTCGTTGTCGCGGCCGGCCACCTCCATCAGACCGGGGTCGCGGGAGATCGCGGCAAGGACGCGCGGCTCCATCTGGTCGGCGTCGGCCACCACCAGCCGCCAGCCGGGGTCGGCGACCACGGCGCGCCGGATCACCTTGGGGATCTGCAGTCCACCCCCGCCGTTCGTCACCCAGCGGCCGGTGACCGTACCGCCGGCGAGGAACTCGGGGCGGAAGCGGCCGTCGCGCACCCAGTCCTGGAGCCAGGACCAGCCGTGCGCCACCCAGATGCGGTACAGCTTCTTGTACTCCAGCAGGGGCGCGACGGCCGGGTGGTCGACGGACCGGATCTCCCAGCGGCGGGTGGACCGCACCTTGATCCCGGCCTGGGCGAAGGCTTTGATCACGTCGGCGGGCAGGTCCGGCCGCACCCGGCGGCCGAAGGCCGCGGACACCTCGTCGGCCAGTTCGGCGAGGCGGCGGGGCTCGCCGCCGCCCGCGTACCGCTCGCCGAGCAGTTCGTGCAGCAGGGCGCGGTGCACCTCGGCGCTCCACGGCAGGCCGGAGCGGTTCATCTCGGCGGCCACCAGCATCCCGGCCGACTCGGCGGCGGTCAGCAGGCGCATCCGGTCGGGGTGGGCGGCCTGCCGGTGGCGGCGCTGCTGCTCGGCGTAGACCGCGAGCAGGTCCGGCAGGGGCAGAGGGGCGCCGGCGGGTTCGAACAGCGGGGACTGGGCGCCCGGTTCGGCCGCGCGCTGCGGCGGGTCGGGCGGGACGGGGCCGCCGCGGAGGCGGGCCAGGGCGGCGGCGGCCGAGCGTGGCTCGCCGTACCGGCCCTCGTGGCCCAGCAGGAGTGTCTCGGCGTCCTCGATGTCGTAGCACCGCTCCACTCGCACCCCCGTGGCGAGCAGACGCGGGTAGACCTCGGGGGTCGACCGCCACACCCAGCGCGTCACCTCCGGGCGGCTCCGCACCGCCCCGGCGAGATCGCTCTCCCGCCGCACCGGTCCGGCGGGCAGCCCGTCCGGGCCGAGGGGGGCGACGTCCACGCCTCCGTCCTCGGCCGGTGCGAGCGCCCACCGGTCCGTCATGTCCGCGAGTGTGGCAGGCGGGTCTGACAATCGGCCGTGACCTGGGCTTCGACCTGCGGACCTACTGCTGTGAGCCGCCCGGTCCGGGGGTGTTCTCCAGCAGCAGTGCCAGCATCTTGGTCAGCTCTTCCTCGGTGGCCGGCTTCGTGATGCCGAGGCCGCTGAGGACGCCCTGGCCGTTCTCGTGCTCCAGCAGGGCCAGCAGGATGTGCTCGGTGCCGATGTAGTTGTGGCCGAGCCGGAGGGCCTCGCGGAAGGTGAGTTCCAGGACCTTCTTGGCGTCGGGGGCGTAGGGGACGAGGTCGGGGGCGTCGTCCGCGGCCGGCGGCAGTGCGGCGGTCGCGGCCTGGCGTACGGCGTCCAGGGTCACGCCCTGCACGGTGATCGCCTTCGCGGCCAGGGCCCCGGGCTCGGACAGCAGACCGAGGACCAGGTGCTCGGGGCGGCTCTCGGTGTTCCGCGCGGCCAGCGCCTCGTTGTGCGCGGCCATGACCACATTCCGCGCCCGCGGGGTGTAGCGGCTGAAGGCCTGGCTGGGGTCGAGGTCGGTGGACTCCTTGGGCACGAAACGCTTCTGTGCCGCCTGCCGGGTCACGCCCATGCTGCGGCCGATCTCGGTCCAGGACGCGCCGGAGCGGCGGGCCTGGTCGACGAAGTGCCCGATCAGGTGGTCCGCCACGTCACCGAGGTGGTCGGCGGCGATCACCGCGTCCTGGAGCTGGTCGAGGGGTTCGGGATGGACCTTCTTGATGGCCTCGATGAGGTCGTCGAGGCGTACGGAAGCCGTGACGTTCGGGTTGGTCGCCATAGTGTCAACCGTAGGTTGCCACCCTAGGGGTGTCAACCAGGGGTTGTCAGTTGGTCCCGTTGGCTTACTCGGCCGTCGCCCTGGAACGCTTTCGCCGCGAGGAGCACCGGCCAGGCCGCACCGGCCCAGCGAAGCGCGTCGCGCGCGAGGGACGGATTCCTGAAGGTGAGACAGTGGCGCGGGGCCGTTTCCGCCCGGTCCGGCTGCGGGCGGCAGCGTCGTGCGCACGGGGGCCGTACGGTGACGGGATCCCCGCAGGGCTGCCGGGTCCACCCCGGGCCGGTCCGGGATCCGTCTCCGCCACAGTTGTCCACAGGCTGTGGACGGTCGCCTCCCCCTGTCGGTGGCGCGTGGCACGATCGGGTCTGTGACCAGTACTGCCAGCACCGTCGAACGGGCCTTCCGGGCCGCTCTCTACGACGACACCGACACCGGGCTCGACACGGGCGCCTCCCTGCTCGCCGCCGATCCGGGGGCCGACGCCGAACTCGGGCGGCGCGGTGAGGAGTTCGTGGCGGGCGCCTGGAGACGCGGCTGGCAGCCCGCCGACGTCGTACGACTGGTGCGGCGCGAGCTGGACGACCCGCACGTCCACCTGGCCGCAGAGCTGATCCGGGCGCAGGCCGGGCGGGACCGTCCGCGCGGGCGCCGCTGGGCCGACCAAATGGCCACGCTGCCCAGCGGACCCGACCGCGCCACGGACCGCTTCTCGCACGCCACCGCCGTCCTGGAGCTGTACCGCCTGCTGCTGCGCCTGCCCGCCCTGGAGCCGTTGGACGACGAGCCCCGGCGCGCCCCCGGCCCGGCCGCCTCCCGCATGCTCAGCCGCATCCGCGCGCTGCTCGCCAAGGCCGAGGCCACCGGCTATCCGGAGGAGGCGGAGGCGCTCAGCGCCAAGGCGCAGGAGCTGATGGCCCGGCACAGCGTCGACGAGGCGCTGCTCGCCGCCGAGGCGCCCGCGCCGGACGCGCCCGGCGCCTGCCGGATCGGGGTCGAGCCGCCGTACGAACAGGCCAAGGCGGTCCTGCTGGACGCGGTGGCCACGGCCAACCACTGCCGCGCGGTGTGGAACGAACCGCTCGGCTTCTCCACGGTCGTCGGCTTCGAGGCGGACCTGGAGGCCGTCGAGCTGCTCTACACCTCGCTGCTGGTGCAGGCCACGCACGCCATGACCAGGGCGGAGGCGGCCCAGCGGGCCGGCGGGCGCAAGCGGACCAAGACCTTCCGGCAGTCGTTCCTCGCGGCCTACGCGCACCGCGTGGGCGACCGGCTCGCGGCCGCCGCCGAGACCCAGGTGACCCAGGACCTGCTGCCGGTGCTGGCCACGCGCGCGATAGCCGTCACCGGCCGGCTGGAAACCATGTTCCCGCAGACCACGACGACCCGGCTCCGGGGCGTCAGCGACGCGGCCGGCTGGACCGAGGGCGCCCGCGCGGCGGACCAGGCCCAGGTCAGGGCCCGTCCGCGACTGGAGTGAGCCGCGGCGGGCCCCAGGTCAGGACCTGCCCGCCGGAGCGCGCCTCACCGGCCCCGCGCCTCAGTCGCCGACCTGCTGGAAGGCGCTCACCGAGGCGTCCGGCCCGCTCCCGTCGGCCTTCCCGGCGACCGGGCCGTACTTCCACGGGAAGCTGCGGGCGGTGTCCGTACCGGGCAGGGTGATCTTCACGGTCTTCGCCGCGAGGGAGTTCTTGGCTCCGTCCTTGCCGCGTACGTAAGTGAGGGAGAAGGACGCGGAGTCGCCCTTGGCCAGCTTCAGCTTCTGGGCCTTCGCGCCCTTGAGCGTGGGCACGGTGGCGTCGCTGCCGCCACCGCTCAGCACGACGCCCGGGAAGTGGTCCAGGGTGCAGGGCGCGCTCTGGTTGGTCAGGCTGACCGGGATCTCGCCGGTGTCCCCCGCGGCCGGAGCCACGCTCGCCGAGCCGATCTGCACGGAGACCCCGCCGATCTCGCAGGCCGAGTCGGCGTTGCTCCCGTTCTTTCCGCCACTGTCGTCGCAGGCGGTCAGCAGCAGGGCGGCGGCGAGAGCGGTGACGGTGAGCGGAATGGCGCGCATGGGCGGGTCCCTGTCCTGGTGGTGACGGTGCCCTTGCATCATGGCGCCTGCCACCGAGCCCCGTACGCCCGCCCCTCCGGAAGACGGACCCTGCGACCCGGCGCTCGGAAACAAGAACTCCGAATCCAGCGCTCGGAAACAGGAACTCCGAACCCGGCGCTCGGAAACAGGAACTCCGAACTCGGAGACCGGGCCCCGGAACCAGGGCCCTGGAAGCCCGCACGCCCGGGCCCCGGAACTCGGGCCCTGGAAGCCCGCACGCCCGGGCCCCGGAACTCGGGCCTTCGAAGCCCGCACGCCCCGGCCCCCTTCAGGGGACCGCGCGCCGCCCTCCCGGACGGCCCGCGCCCCGGCCCGGTCGCCAGGACGGACCGCGCCCCGCCCCCTCACCCGCCGCTCACCACGACGACTTGCGAACCCCCGGCAGGAAGCCCTGGTGGGCCAGTGACCGCAGGTTCACGCGGGACAGCCCGAAGGCGCGCAGGTGGCCGCGTGGGCGGCCGTCGATCCGGTCGCGGTTGCGGACGCGCGTCGCACTGGCGTCCCTCGGCTGGGCGCGCAGCTCCCGCTGGGCGGCGAGCCGTTCGGCCTCGGGCGTGGACGGCCGGCGGATGACCTCCTTCAGCTCGGCGCGGCGCTCGGCGTACCGGGCGACGATCTCCTCGCGCCGCTCGTTCTTCGCGATCTTGCTCTTCTTCGCCATCAGACCCGCACCCCCCGGGCGCGGATGCGGGCGACGGCCGCCTCCACACCGATCGCGTCCACCGTCTTGATCCCCTTCGCGCTCAGTCGCAGCCGGACGTACCGGCCCTCGCCGGGCAGCCAGTAGCGCTTGGTCTGGATGTTGGGGTCGAAGCGGCGGGAGGTGCGCCGGTGGGAGTGGGAGACGCGGTTGCCGAAGCCCGGCCGGGCCCCGGTGAGCATGCAGTGCGCGGACATGGTGACGTAGCTCTCCTCGTATCGAGTCAGCAAATGGAATTCATTTTCAGTAAGGTAGCAGCATGCCACGCAACGAGCTGCGCCCGGTCATCAAGCTCCGGTCCACCGCCGGGACCGGCTACACCTACGTGACCCGCAAGAACCGCCGCAACGACCCGGACCGTCTGACGCTGCGCAAGTACGACCCCGTCGCCGGCCGGCACGTCGACTTCCGAGAGGAGCGCTGAACCACCGCCATGCGAAAGGGAATCCACCCCGCCTACGGGCCGGTCGTCTTCCGCGACCGCGCCGCCGGCCAAGCTTTCCTCACCCGGTCGACCATGACGAGCGACAAGACGGTGGAGTGGGAGGACGGCAACACCTACCCGGTCGTGGACGTCGAGATCTCGAACGTCAGCCACCCCTTCTACACCGGTACCGCGCGCGTGCTGGACACCGCCGGACGCGTCGAGCGCTTCGAGCGCCGGTTCGGGAAGCGGGGCGGGGCGTGAGCCTGGCGGTGGCCGTCGTCGGCGGGCTGCACGCCGCGGCCCGCACGGCGGCCGTCGACCGGCTGCTCGCCGACGTGCCCGGGAGCGTCGCCCTGCACCACGACCTCTCCACGGCCCCCGCCGGCCGGGTCGCGCGGACCGTCCGGGACCGCGACGGCATCGTGTCGCGCGGCGAGACGCCCCTGGTCAACGACTGCGCCTGCTGCGCCCTGCGCGAGGACCTGGTGCCCGAACTGCGGCGGCTGGCCGACGCGGCGACCACCCGGCTGGCGATCGTCGAGCTGTGGGACTCCGTAGAGCCCAAGGCGATGGCCGAGGTGATCGCCTCCGGCGGGCTGACCGTCACGTCCGTGATCACGGCCGTGGACCCGGCGCTGGTGCTGCCGTACCTGGGCAACGGCGACGACCTCGCCGAGGCCGGGCTCGCCGCGGCGGCCACCGACCGGCGCACGGTCGCCGACACCTTCGCCCGCCAGCTGGAGTACGCGCCCGTGCTCGCCCTGGCCGACTCCCCGGAAGCCGACGACGAGGACCTGGAGCTGCTGGCGCAGCTGCACCCGACGGCCCACCGGGTGCCGATCGGCGCGCCCGCCGGGGACGGCGAGCCGCGGGCGCGACCGCGTTCGGCGGCCCGGCCGGACGGCGCCGACGCCGGGACCCCGGGGCCGCTCGCCCGGGCCGCCCTCGCCGGCTTCGACGTGGAGGCCGCCGCCGCTGCCCAGCACCCGGCCTGCGCGCTGCTGCCCCAGGAGGCCGACGACCACGGCGTGTCCACCCTGGTCTGGCACCGCCGCCGGCCCTTCCACCCGGAGCGGCTGTACGCGGCGCTGGAGGACCTGACCTGCGCCGCCGCCCGCAGCCGGGGCCGGTTCTGGCTCGCCGACAAACCGGACTCGCTGCTGCACTGGGACGCGGCGGGCGGGGCGCTGTGCGTGGAGAGCGCGGGGCCCTGGCTCGCCGCGCTGCCGGACGCGGCCTGGGAACTGGTGCCGCCGGTGCGCCGCGCCGCCGCCGCGCTGGACTGGCACCCCGAGCACGGCGACCGCTGCAACCACCTGGTGTTCACCTCGCCCGGCCTCGACCGCGAGGGACTGACCAGGCTGCTGGAGTCCTGCCTGCTCACCGACGCCGAGTACGCCGCCGGCCGGGACTCCTGGCGCCGGCTCCCGCCCGCCTTCGACACCCTGCTGGAGGTCTGATGCCCCGCACGAGCGACCGCTCCTCCGTCCGCCATCGCCCCAACCCCCTGGACGAGGCCGGGATCACCTACATCGACTACAAGGACACCGACCTGCTGCGGAAGTTCGTCTCCGACCGCGGCAAGATCCGCAGCCGCCGCGTCACCCGGGTCACCGTCCGCCAGCAGCGGCTGCTCGCGCGGGCCGTCAAGAACGCCCGCGAGATGGCACTGCTGCCGTACGCCGGCCGCTGAGCCCCCCCCCACGGGCAGGCGCCGTCCTACGCTCCCCCGTAGGACGGCGCCTGCCCGTTGCCGTACCCGCCGGTGCCGACGGCGGCCCGTACCGGAGCGTTACGCCGACCGGTACCGAATGATCTCCGTCACGTGTCCCGGCGCCCGCGCCCCGCTGTCGTAGCGGCGCGGCGGCGCTGCTACGCCACCGGGCGGAGGCCGTCCCTCCGGTGGACGGACGCCGTTCCGGCCAGTGCGCCGGGCCGAATCGGTCGCCGGACAGGGGAACATGAGCGGTGCGGTACGCGTCTCTTCCGGTGCGGGGTGAGACATGTCCTGCCTGCTCCGGGGCAGATGCCGGAGCGGCTCTGGTAAAGCACACGTCAAAGGTGTAATCACGGGAACACCGCTCGTGCACGTGCATCTGCTCATGCATCTGCACGTGAACAGAGTTATGATCCGGGTCAGTTGACCACAGCACCTATGGCCACACCAGCCAGTGCACCACCGGGGAGCGACCTGTGGACCGCGACGTTGACAGCGTGTACGGGGGGTACGACGTGTACAACGGCATGGCTGCCACGCAGCTGGACGGAGTGGCCTGGCAGAAGAGCAGGCACAGCAACTCGCAGGGTTCCTGCGTGGAGTTCGCGCGGCTGCCGGGCGGCGATGTCGCCGTGCGCAACTCGCGCTTCCCGGACGGGCCGGCGCTCGTCTACACGCGCGCGGAGATCGAGGCCATGCTCCTCGGGGTCAAGGACGGCGAGTTCGACCACCTGGTCGCCGGCTGACGACCGCCTTCGTCGTGGCGAGCTGACGGCCGCCTTCGTCCCGCGTGCACGTGCATATGCCAGTGGCATGTCCCTGCGAGACGACCGGCGCGCGCGTCCACGCGACGACCGGCAGGCGCGCCCGCGCCACGGCCGACTCGTGCGGCCACGTTCACGACAGCGCGCGCACACCTCCGCGAGCCACGGGTGTACGCGCGTAGAAACCGGGCGGGAGCCCGCGCCGTACCGGATCAGCCCGCCGGCTGCATCCGGAACAGCGCCCAGACCACCTTGCCCTCGAGGGTGCCCGCGAGCGGGTGCCAGCCCCAGCTGTCGGCGAAGGAGTCGACGAGGAAGAGACCGCGGCCCGACTCGGCCGCGAAGTCGTCCGAGTCCCTGGGCACCGGCGTCTCGTGGCTCGGGTCGCGCACCGCGCACACCAGCCGCTCGCGCCAGCGCATCAGGTGCAGCCGCACGGACGGGAGGCCGTCGGTGGGACAGGGGTCCGCCGGCACCGCGTGGCGCAGGGCGTTGGTGACGAGCTCGGAGACGACGAGGCACACGTCGTCGAAGCGGTCGCCGACGTCCCACCGGCCCAGGGTGTCGCGGGTGAAGCGCCGGGCCTCGCGCACCGCCTCGTAACGGGCGGGGAGGGCGCAGGAGGCGGCATCGGACACGGCCGCGGGATCCAGCGGCGGAAGGCCCTGCCGTAACGGCTTGAGCATGGTCGATCCATTCGTCCCCATGCGAGGCACTCCCGAAATTCGCGGTCGTTGCGATGCAGCGGTGGTGCGGCACCCATGGTTTCGGATGCGTAGAGCAGATGCAAGGGCAGATGCACGTGCACGCGGCCGAAATGGCACATCCCGTACCGCTTCTTGGCCATTTTTTCCGCCGACTTCGCGCGGGAAGCCGCCAGAGGTCCGGACCTCTTGCCCGGTCGGGGCAGGGTGGAAACGGCCGAGCCCTTTCCGTTTCCGTAACCGTGCGAGTACTGCTCGGAGTGTTTTAGTGGCAGACTTCGGCCCCTGAGAGACGGTTGGGGAGGCTGGCGAAAGTGAGCGCGGGAGAGCCCGGATCGGTGGTGCGGCGGATGCTGCTCGGCTCGCAACTCAGGCGACTGCGGGAAGCGCGGGGGATCACGCGCGAGGCGGCGGGATACTCGATCCGCGCCTCGGAGTCGAAGATCAGCCGGATGGAGCTGGGCCGGGTGAGCTTCAAGACCAGAGACGTCGAGGACCTGCTGACGCTCTACGGCATCACCGACGAAGCGGAGCGCGAGTCGCTGCTGTCCCTCGCCCGGGAGGCCAACGTGGCGGGCTGGTGGCACAGTTACACCGACGTCCTGCCCAGCTGGTTCCCCACCTATGTGGGCCTGGAGGGCGCCGCCTCGCTGATCCGGGTCTACGAGGTGCAGTTCGTGCACGGCCTGCTCCAGACCGAGAGTTACGCCCGCGAGGTGGTCCGGCGCGGCATGAAGGGCGCGAGCGTCGCCGACATCGAGCGCCGGGTCGCCCTGCGCCTGGAGCGGCAGCGGCACCTGCTCTCCGACGGCGCCCCGGAACTGCACATCGTCCTGGACGAGGCCGCCCTGCGCCGCCCCTACGGCGACCGGGACGTGATGCGCGGCCAGCTCCAGCACCTGATCGACATCTCCGAGCGGCCCAACGTGCGGCTCCAGGTCATGCCGTTCAGCTTCGGCGGGCACTCCGGCGAGAGCGGCGCCTTCACCATCCTCAGCTTCCCCGAGTCCGACCTGTCCGACGTGGTCTACCTGGAGCAGCTGACCAGCGCCCTGTACCTGGACAAGCGCGAGGACGTCGCCCAGTACGAGCAGGCCCTGAAGGAGCTCCAGCAGGACAGCCCCGGCCCGGACGAGAGCCGGGACCTGCTCCGCGGCCTCCTGCAACTCTCCTGACTCTCCTGACCGACGACAGCTCTCAACTCACAGCGCCCGCCACTACGATGACGTCCTGTCAGACGAGGCGTAGATCTGGTGTCCGCTAGCGATTGAGGGATCACATGGCGTCCTACTTCAGTGACCTGGCCCAGCAGTACATCGACGGCGAGTGGCGCCCGGGCACGGGCTCCTGGGACGTCATCGACTTCAACCCCTACAACGACGAGAAGCTGGCCTCGATCACCGTGGCCACCGTCGAGGAGGTGGACCTGGCCTACCGGGCCGCCGCCCGCGCCCAGAAGGAGTGGGCGGAGTCCAACCCCTACACCCGCCGGGCCGTGTTCGAGCGCGCGCTGCGGCTGGTGGAGGACCGTGAGCAGGAGATAGCCGACCTGATCGTCGCGGAACTGGGCGGCACGCGCGTGAAGGCCGCCTTCGAACTCCACCTCGCCAAGGAGTTCCTGCGCGAGTCGATCCACCTCGCGCTGCGCCCCGAGGGCAGGATCCTGCCCTCCCCGGTCGACGGCAAGGAGAACCGCGTCTACCGGGTGCCGGTCGGCGTCGTCGGTGTGATCAGCCCGTTCAACTTCCCCTTCCTGCTGTCGCTGAAGTCGGTGGCCCCGGCCCTCGCGCTCGGCAACGCCGTGGTGCTCAAGCCGCACCAGAACACCCCGATCGCCGGCGGCACGCTGCTCGCGAAGATCTTCGAGGATGCCGGGCTGCCCGGCGGCCTGCTGAACGTCCTGGTGACCGACATCGCCGAGATCGGTGACGCGTTCCTGGAGCATCCCGTCCCGAAGGTGATCTCCTTCACCGGCTCCGACAAGGTCGGCCGGCACGTCGCCACCGTCTGTGCCAAGCACTTCAAGCGCTCGGTCCTCGAACTCGGCGGCAACAGCGCCCTGGTGGTGCTGGACGACGCCGACATCGACTACGCGGTGGACGCGGCGGTCTTCAGCCGGTTCGTGCACCAGGGCCAGGTCTGCATGGCCGCCAACCGGGTGCTGGTGGACCGCTCCGTCCAGGAGGAGTTCACCGAGAAGTTCGTCGCCAAGGTCAGGGGCCTGAAGGTCGGCGACCCGAGCGACCCGCAGACCGTGATCGGCCCGGTGATCAACTCCGCGCAGGCCGCCGCGATCTCCGGCACCGTCGACCAGGCCCTCGCCGAGGGCGCCACCGCCCTGGTGCACGGCGGCACGACCGACAACCTGGTCGAGCCGAGCGTGCTGACCGGCGTCCCGGCCGATTCCCCGCTGCTCCAGCAGGAGGTCTTCGGCCCGGTCGTCTTCCTCATCCCGTTCGATGGCGAGGAGGACGCGGTGCGGATCGTCAATGGCACCCCGTACGGCCTGAGCGGCGCCGTCCACACCGGGGACATCGAACGCGGCGTGGCCTTCGCCAAGCGGATCGACACCGGCATGTTCCACGTGAACGACGGCACCGTCCACGACGAGCCGATCGTGCCCTTCGGCGGGGAGAAGCACTCCGGCGTCGGCCGCCTCAACGGAGAGACCACGATGGAGGCGTTCACCACCGTCAAGTGGATCTCGATCCAGCACGGCCGCAGCGGATTCCCGTTCTAGCCGCGTCACCTGTCCCGCCCGGGGCCATTGCGGTCAGGATCTGACCGCAATGGCCCCTAGCGTCTCTCCCGTCGGGGCACCCGCCCCGGCGGACGGCCAGACGAGAGGCGGCGGGCCATGGTCACGCACGTGCCGGCGGAGGACAAGGGCGACGAGCGGGGAGCGCTGCTCGCGTTCATCGAGGAACAGCGCGGCGGGATCCGCAGGGCGCTGCTCGGACTGACCGAGGAGCAGGCCCGCAGCCGCCCGAGCACGAGCGAGCTGTCCCTGGGCGGCCTGCTCAAGCACGTTGTCGAGGTGGAGCAGGGCTGGGTGGCCCGGGCGAGGCAGGAGCCGCCCGCCGTACCGCGCGACCCCTCCGACTGGCACGAGACGTTCCGGCTGACCGACGACGAGACGGTGGCCGGGCAGCTCGCGTACTGGGAGCGGGTGGCCGCCGGGACGGAGGAGCTGATCCGCTCCGCGCCCAGCCTGGACGACACCTTCCCGCTGCCGCCCGACCCGTGGTTCCCGCCCGAGGGCCGCGTCTCGCTGCGCTGGCTGTGCCTGCACCTGATCCGCGAGACGGCCCGGCACGCCGGTCACGCCGACATCATCCGCGAGTCGCTGGACGGCAGGACCGCGTTCGAGCTGGTGGCCCGGGCGCAGGGCGGCCTCCCGGCCTGATCGCGGGTCCTAACCTGGACCCCATGTCAGCGATCCGTCTCCTCGTGCTGGGCGCGGTCCGCCAGCACGGCCGGGCCCACGGCTACCAGGTGCGCAACGACCTGGAGTACTGGGGCGCGCACGAGTGGTCCAACGCCAAGCCCGGCTCGGTCTACCACGCCCTGAAGCAGATGGCCCGGCAGGGACTGCTGCGCGCGCATGAGACCGCGCCGTCCACGGCCGGCGGGCCGCCGCGCACCGAGTACGAGATCACCGGCCGCGGCGAGGAGGAGTTCTTCCGGCTGCTGCGCGAGTCCCTGGTCTCCTACGACCAGAAGCCCGACGTCCGGTCGGCGGCCATCGGCTTCCTGGTCGAGCTGCCCCGCGCCGAGGCCCTGGAGCTGCTGCGGGAGCGGATCCGCCGGATCGGGCGGTGGCGGGACTCCGTCACCGGGGAGTACCTCCCCGAGGGCGGCCCGCAGCAGCTCGGTCACATCGGCGAGATCATGCGCATGTGGATCCACACGGCCGACTCCGACGCGGCCTGGACCCAGGGCCTGATCGACCGCCTGGAGGCGGGCGCGTACACCTTCGCGGGGGAGGGCGAGCCGTTCGTCGGCGTCCTCGCCGAGGGGCAGGAGAACCCGTACGCGACGGGGGAGCGGCACCCGGAGGACGACCGCTGAGCGGCTTTGGTCCCGGGGCCGCCGCGACGGGCTTGCACCTCACGCGACGTGAGGACGCAGGGTGGACGCCGTACCGACCGAAGGAGCGGAAAGAAGTGAGCCACCCCGTGGGACAGGACCACCTCCTGGGGCAGGACCGGTCACCGGGCCGGGACTACTCCGTGGGGCAGGTCGCCGGGTTCGCCGGGATCACGGTGCGCACCCTGCACCACTACGACGGGATCGGACTGCTCGTGCCCGGCGCGCGCACCCACGCCGGGCACCGGCGCTACACCGACGCCGATCTCGACCGGCTCCAGCAGATCCTGTTCTACCGGGAGCTCGGCTTCCCGCTCGACGAGGTCGCGGCCCTGCTCGACGACCCGGACGCGGACCCGCGCGCGCACCTGCGCCGCCAGCACGACCTGCTGACCGCCCGGATCGAGAAGCTCCAGCAGATGGCCGCGGCCGTGGAGCACGCCATGGAGGCACGCAGGATGGGCGTCAACCTGACCCCGGAGGAGAAGTTCGAGGTCTTCGGCGACTTCGACCCGGACGAGCACGCGGACGAGGTGGAGCGGCGCTGGGGGCACACCGAGGCATACCGGCAGTCGCGGCACCGGACCGCCGCCTACACCAAGGAGGACTGGAAGCGGCTCACCACCGAGCTGGACGCGATCCACGGCCGGATGGCCGGTCTGCTCGCCGAGGGCGTGCCCGCGGACTCGGAGGCGGCCATGGCGGCCGCCGAGGAGCACCGCCGGTTCATCACGGGCGCGTACTACGACTGCGGGCACGAGCTGCACGCGTGCCTCGGCGAGATGTACGTCACCGACGAGCGGTTCACCGCCACGTACGAGGCCATCCGTCCCGGTCTGGCCCGTTATCTGCGGGACGCGATCGTGGCGAACACGGCGCGGCACACCGCGTCCTGAGAATCGCCGGCCCGGGAGCGTACGGAGACGAGCTCCCGGGCCGACCCCGGAAGTCCCCTGAGTCACAGCTTTCTCAGGGGCATCGCACAGGGCATCCTGGAGCCACCGGTGGAACCTGGGGCGGTCACATCGCGTTGATAGCTTTGTGCGGCCGCACTTGGACGCCGTAGCCGCCCTCACCCCCTCAGGAGCCCGGACCCGTGATGACACTCGCCCTAGGCCCGAGCTGGCTCGATCCCAACTATCTGCTGGACACCTACAGCATCTGGGGCCTGCTGCTCATCGTCTTCGCCGAGTCCGGCCTGCTCATCGGCTTCTTCCTGCCGGGTGACTCGCTGCTGTTCACCTGCGGCCTGCTGATCACCTCCGGGGACCTGGACTTCCCGCTGTGGGGGGCGATCGTCCTGATCTGCCTCGCCGCGATCCTGGGCGACCAGGCGGGCTACATGTTCGGCAAGAAGGTCGGCCCGTCCCTTTTCAACCGGCCGGACTCCCGCCTGTTCAAGCAGGAGAACGTCACCAAGGCGCACGAGTTCTTCGAGAAGTACGGCCCGAAGTCCCTGGTCCTGGCCCGTTTCGTGCCGATCGTGCGCACGTTCACGCCGATCATCGCGGGCGTGAGCGGCATGCGGTACCGCTCGTTCCTGCTCTTCAACATCATCGGTGGCGTCCTGTGGGGGGCCGGCGTCACCCTGCTCGGCTCCTGGCTCGGCAACATCGCGTTCGTCAAGACGAACATCGAGGCGATCCTCATCCTGATCGTCCTCGTCTCGGTGATCCCGATCGCGATCGAGTTCCTGCGCGCCCGCGGCAAGGAGAAGAAGGCCGCCCAGGCCCGGCCGCGGCCCCAGCCGGTGCCGGCCCAGCAGCCCGCCTACCAGCAGCCCCAGCCGTCGTACCGGCAGCAGCCCCCGGTGATGGACGACGCCACGACCCAGCTGCGGCGCGTCCAGCCGGAGCAGCCGCAGTACGAGGAGCAGCGGTACGAGCAGCCCGGGTACCAGCAGCCGCAGCAGCAGGACTGGAACCGGCAGCAGGGCTACGACCAGTACTACGACGGGCAGCAGCAGTACCAGCAGCCGTACGACCAGCGGCAGTACCCGCAGCAGCAGAACTGGGACCAGCGGCAGGGCCACGACCAGCACCAGGGTTACGACCAGCACCAGGGCTACGACCAGCACCAGGGCTACGACCAGCAGCGGTACGACGAGAACGGCTACCCGTACGACCAGCGCCGCCAGTAGCCCTCGGGGCCCCGGCCCGTACGGCGCTCAGAACCCCCTGGTCCGCTTCGCCGCCCGGCGCTTCCCGGCGGAGCCGAAGCGCAGGAACAGCCGGGAGATCTCCGACCCCAGGTTGACCCCGATGGCGATGGCCATGGCCAGTGACACGGCCTTGGCCAGCGACACCAGCCCCTTGTCGATGTCGTTCTGCGCTATGGACAGCAGCCCGAAGTAGGTGGCGGAACCGGGCAGCAGCGGCCCGATCGCGGCGGTGGTGTACGGCAGCGCGGAGGCGAACCGGTACCGGGCCAGCAGCTGTCCGAACAGGCCCACCAGGCCCGCCGCGACCGCCGTGGAGGCCACCGGCGAGATCTCGCCGACGTAGTGCATCGCGCCGTACACCGACCAGGCGACGCCTCCGTTCAGGGTCACCCAGAGCACGGTGGAACGTTCCTGCTGGAGCAGGACGGCGAAGGTCAGGGACAGCAGCATCGAGGCCGCGATCTGGAGCAGCGGCTCCTCCCTCACGCTCAGCGCGGCCTCCGGATCCAGCTTGCCGCCGATCTTCACGCCGAAGTACAGGACGGTCAGCACCCCGGCGACGATGCCGACGAAGAAGTACATGACCTCCAGCAGCCGCGCGGAGGCGGTGATGTAGAAGCCGGTCAGCCCGTCCTGCACCCCCGCGACCAGCGCCCGCCCCGGCAGCAGCGCGAACAGCCCACCGGTGATCACCGCGGAGCCCTGCACGTCGACATGGGCCAGGGTCAGCGCGACCCCGATCGCCGCGGGCGGCATCGCGGCCACCGTGAACTGGTAGAACTCCGGCAGCCCGCGCCCCGCGCACAGCCATGCCAGCCGGTCGCCGAGCATGGCGCCGACGGCCGCCGCGAGGAACACGACCGGATCGCCCCTGCCCGCCACCAGCAGGGAGGCCGCACCGGCCAGCAGCCCGCCGGCCAGGGTCAGCGCCCAGCCGGGGTAGGGGTGCCGGTTGCGGCGGATCTCCGCCAGGCGCCGGTATGCCTCCTCCAGGGAGACCTCGGTCTCCGGGTCGCTGAGGTCGTCCACCAGGTGGAAGACGGCCGCCAGCCGGGTGTAGTCGGTGCCCCGCCGCCGTACCGTCCTGGACGCCGTCACCGGGTCCTCCACCAGCGACGGCTGGTGCGAGATCGACAGCAGCGTGAAGGTGACGTTCGGCTCGCACCGGTCCAGGCCGTAGGACCGGCACACCGCGAACATCGCGGCCTCCACGTCCTCCGCGCCCTCACCGCCGGCCAGCAGCAGCTCGCCGATGCGCAGGGTCAGGTCCAGCACGCGCGGGACGGCGGGGCCGCCCTCCTCCTCGCGCTGCACCGACTCCGGGGCCGGCCGCTCGGTCACCGGCATGCGCAGCATCGTGCGCATCCGGTCCTGCCAGGGCGCGTCCTTGATCAGGCTGACCAGCGGTACCCCGGTCGCGGGCGTGAACGCGGCCGGCGCCTCCTTCGCGCTGTAGGTGCGCGGCGGCGTGAACGCCGAGCCCTCCGGCTCGGCACCGGGCGGCTGCGGCGTCTGCAGCCCCTCCGGCACCGCGAACTCGGAGGTCGTCTCGCTCTCACCGCCGGTCTTCGGGACGTCCAGACCCTGGGGAATGGCGAACTCGGAGGTGATCTCCGGGTCGTACCGAGCCTCGTCCGACCGGGGCTTGCGGTCCTCCGCCTCCGTCACTTCGCACCGCTCCCTGCACCACACCTCGCGTAGCCCTCAGTATGCGCACACGTACCCCGCTGGGGCGCATGCGTGCACACATGCGAACGGGCCGCACGCCTGCGCGTGCGGCCCGTCCACGGAGCGGGGGTCAGTGACCGCCCTGCTCCTTGAAGCGCTTGTACGACCGCTCGATCTCCGCCTCGGCGTCCGTCCGGCCCACCCAGTTGGCGCCCTCGACCGACTTGCCGGGCTCCAGGTCCTTGTAGACCTCGAAGAAGTGCTGGATCTCCAGGCGGTCGAACTCCGACACGTGGTGGATGTCACGCAGGTGCTCCACACGCGGGTCGGTGGCCGGGACGCACAGCAGCTTGTCGTCGCCGCCGGCCTCGTCCGTCATCCGGAACATGCCGATCGCACGGCAGCGGATCAGGCAGCCCGGGAAGGTCGGCTCGTCCAGGATGACCAGCGCGTCCAGCGGGTCGCCGTCCTCGCCGAGGGTGTTCTCGACGAAGCCGTAGTCGGTCGGGTAGGCGGTCGAGGTGAAGAGGCGACGGTCCAGGCGGATCCGGCCGGTCTCGTGGTCCACCTCGTACTTGTTCCGCGAACCCTTCGGGATCTCGATCGTGACGTCGAACTCCACCGGTGGCTCCTCCATGATCAGCACATAGTTCTGGTGGTTAAGTGTCCCTCACGCAGGTGTGTGATCGCGAAAGGGGCTGGTGGTCGTGCCAGAGCTGGGGCCTTGGCGAGCCGCGGGACCGCGGGTGGCGCGGCTCGCGAACGCCGTCCGACCGAGTCTCACGCGCGCCGTGACGGCCGTGCGGCCGCGGCTCGCGCGGCTGTCGCGGGCCGTGCGGACCGGCCCTGTGCACCTCCCCCGTCTCCCCCGTCCGCGCACCGTCCGGACCTGGCAGTACACCGCGGGCGCCGCCACCGCCGGCCTGGCGCTGGCCGCCGGAGCGGTGACCGCGGCCGGACCCTGGGACGCCTCGGGTCAGCGTACGGCCGAGCGGGACCGCGCCGCCGCTCCGGAGCGTGCGGGTGGCGCAGATCACGGCCGCCCCGGTGCGGCGCCCCGCCCGGCACCGAGCGCCGGACCCGTCCTGACGGGCCTCGGCGACGTCACGGGCCCCGTGGGCACCAAGCGGACCGCACCGGACGCGCAGGCCGTCTCCGACGCCCTGAAGCCCTTCCTGGACGCCCCCGCGCTCGGCGACAGCCACACGGCGGCCGTCGTGGACGCCACGACCGGCGAACGCCTGTACGACACCGACGCCGGCAAGGCCCTCGTCCCCGCCTCCACCACCAAGCTCGCCACCGCCGTCGCCGCCCTGTCCGCCCTCGGCCCGGACCACCGCCTCACCACCCGCACCGCCATGGAACCCGACACCCGGGAACTCGTCCTGGTCGGCGGCGGCGACCCCACCCTCACCGCGCGCGCCCGGAGCGGCGGCTGGGCGAGCCTGCGGACGCTGGCCGCGGACACCGCGAAGGCCCTGCGCGAGCGCGGCATCCGCGAGATCACCCTGTCCTACGACACCACCCTGTTCACCGGCCCCGCCCTGCACCCCATCGGCGTCAACGACAACCTCGCCCCGGTCGGCGCCCTGACCGCCGACGAGGGCCGCACCGACGACTCCACCAGCGGCCCGGCGATCCGCGTGGGCGACCCGGCGGCGGACGCGGCGGCCCGGTTCGCGGGCTTCCTGAAGGAGGCCGGCATCACGACCACGCCGCCCGGCCCGTCCAAGGCCGGCACGCGCGCGCAGACCCTCGCCCGGGTCTCCTCGCCCCCGCTGTCCGCCCTGGTCGAGCGGATGCTGACCAACAGCGACAACGACATCGCGGAGGCCCTGGCCCGGCACACCGCGCTGGCCGGCGGGCGTCCGGCGAGCTTCGCCGGCGGCGCCGAGGCCATCGCCACGCAGCTGCGGGGGCTGGGCCTGCCGATGGCGGGCGCCGTCTTCCGCGACGGCAGCGGCCTGGACCGCGCCGACCGGCTCACCGCCGACCTCCTGACCGGCCTCCTGGTCCGGGCGGCCGACCCGGACCGCCCCGGCCTGCGCCCGGTCCTCACCGGCCTGCCGGTGGCCGGCTTCACCGGCACCCTGAGCAATCGTTTCACCGACGGCGCGTCCGGTGTCGTACGGGCCAAGACCGGCACCCTGACCGGCGTGAACGCCCTCGCCGGCACGGTCGTGGACGACACCGGCCACCTCCTCGCCTTCGCCTTCCTGGCCTCCGGCACCACCGACCCCGCGCAGGCCCAGTCGACCCTGGACGAGGCGGCGACGGCACTGGCGAGGTGAGCACCGCCACCGGGTGCCACGGCAACTCCCTCGGCCCCCCGCCGGGCCGCCACGGCCTGCCCCAAGCGGCGGCGAGCACGTACGGTTGACAACATGACTGGCTTCGGTGGCACCGCATCTCCCGGGATGGTCGACTGGAACCTCGCGGTGGCGACCGCGACACGGCTCGTACGGCCCGGCCCCGACGTCAGCCGCGACGAGGCCCGGGCCGTCGTCGCGGAGCTGCGCCGGCACGCGAAGGCCTCGGAGGAACACGTCCGGGGCTTCACGCGCATGGGCACGGAGGACACCCACGACACCCCCGTCCTCGTGGTCGACCGCCCCGGCTGGGTCCGCGCCAACGTCGCGGGCTTCCGGGAGATCCTCAAACCGCTGCTGGAGAAGATGCAGGAACGGCGCGGCGGCGGTCCGGGCGGCGCCGTCCTGGGCGCCGTCGGCGGCAAGGTCACCGGCGTGGAGCTGGGCATGCTCCTGTCGTTCCTGTCCTCCCGGGTCCTCGGCCAGTACGAGACCTTCGCCCCCGCCGGCCGCGACCTGCCGGCCGGCTCGAACGGCGGCGGCCGGCTGCTGCTGGTGGCGCCCAACATCGTCCACGTGGAGCGCGAACTCGACGTCGAGCCGCACGACTTCCGCCTGTGGGTGTGCCTGCACGAGGAGACCCACCGCACCCAGTTCACCGCCGTGCCCTGGCTGCGCGACCACCTGGAGGGCGAGATCCAGTCGTTCCTCGCGGAGACCGACGTCGACCCGATGACCTTCCTGGAGCGCATCCGGGACGCCGCCCAGTCCCTGGCCGGCGGCCGTCCCGAGGGCGAGGAGGAGGACGGCGGGCGCTCCTTCGTGGAACTGGTGCAGACCCCGGCCCAGCGGGAGATCCTCGGGCGGCTCACCGCCGTGATGTCGCTGCTGGAGGGCCACGCCGACTACGTGATGGACGGCGTCGGCCCCAGCGTCGTGCCGAGCGTCGCCGAGATCCGCGAGAAGTTCCAGCAGCGCCGCGCCAAGGGCGCCTCCCGCCTGGACGCCGCCCTGCGCAAGCTGCTGGGCCTGGATGCCAAACTGAGGCAGTACCGCGACGGCGAGCGGTTCGTGCGAGCCGTGGTGGAAGAGGTGGGCACCGACGGCTTCAACCGCGTGTGGACCTCGCCCAACACCCTGCCCACCAAGGCGGAGATCGCCAAACCGGCGGACTGGGTCGCGCGGGTGCACGGCAGGGCCGAGGGGTGAACGGCAGGGCGGAGTCGTGAAGGGAGTCCGGCCGACGGCAGGCGAACGCCCCTCCAATCACCCGTCCGAGGGACCGTATGCCATGCGTAGGCGTGCGATGCTCGGGGAACACCCCGGTTCTGTCACCATCTACACACTCTGAGTGACCGACCCGGGCTCACCCCCCGGAAAACTTCATGAAGGGAACCGGACATGGGTCCCCATCCTGCGGTCGCGGCGATACGCCTGGCGGTCCGCCGCGTCCTCCACGACATCCTGAACGACCAGACTTCCCGCGCCCCCGCGGGCCGGACGGCCGAGCGGCTCCCCTCCCCGCTCGTCCTCGTCGCGTGCTCCGGCGGCGCCGACTCCATGGCCCTCGCCTCCGCCCTCGCCTTCGAGGCCCCCAAGCTCGGCGTCCGGGCCGGCGGGGTCACCGTCGACCACGGCCTCCAGCCCGGCTCCGACCTCCGCGCCGAGGAGGTCGTCGTGCGACTGCGCGAGCTGCGCCTCGACCCGGTCGAGTCCGTCGCGGTGACCGTCGGCCGCGAGGGAGGCCCCGAGGCCGCCGCCCGGGACGCCCGCTACGCCGCCCTGGACGCCGTCGCCGAACGCCACGGCGCCACCGCGATCCTGCTCGGCCACACCCGCGACGACCAGGCCGAGACCGTCCTGCTGGGGCTCGCCCGCGGCTCCGGCATCCGCTCCCTGTCCGGCATGGCCGCGGTCTCGGGGGCCGGCGGCCGTTACCGGCGGCCCTTCCTGCACCTGGACCGGCAGACCGCCCGCAAGGCCTGCATGGTCCAGTCCCTGCCGGTCTGGGACGACCCGCACAACGCCGACCCGGCCTACACCCGCTCCCGGCTCCGGCACGAGGGGCTGCCCGCCCTGGAGAAGGCCCTCGGCAAGGGCGTGGTGGAGGCGCTGGCCCGCACCGCCCAGCTCTCCCGCGACGACGCCGACGCCCTGGACACCTGGGCCCGGCAGGCCGAGGCGTCCGTACGGGACGCGGCCGGCCTGCTGGAGTGCGCCAAGCTGTACGCCCTGCCGCCCGCCGTACGCCGCCGGATCCTGCGCCGCGCGGCCATCGAGGCGGGAGCCCCGGCCGGCGCGCTGTTCGCCCGCCACATCGAGGAAGTCGACCGCCTGATCACCGGCTGGCGCGGCCAGGGAGCCATCAACCTCCCGGGCCGGGTCGTCGCCCAGCGGCAGGGTGGCAGACTGGTGATTCGGCAAGGCTGACGACCGGCCCCCGCGGAGTGCCCACATCCGGTGCCCTCCGGCGGGCCGGGCGGCCCCCGGTGGCCGCACACGCGGCCGCAGCCGGTGGCCGCACACGCGGCCGTAAGTGCGGGACGACCGAAAGTGATGCGGGTGGACGCGAAAGACATGGGTGCCGACCTCCAGCGGGTGCTCATCACCAAGGAAGAGATCGACGCGAAGCTGGCCGAGCTGGCCGCGAAGATCGACGCGGAGTACGCGGGCAAGGACCTGCTCATCGTCGGCGTCCTCAAGGGCGCGGTGATGGTCATGGCGGACCTCGCCCGGGCGCTGTCCACCCCCGTCACCATGGACTGGATGGCCGTGTCCTCCTACGGCGCGGGCACCCAGTCCTCCGGTGTGGTCCGCATCCTCAAGGACCTCGACACCGACATCAAGGGGCGGCACGTCCTGATCGTCGAGGACATCATCGACTCCGGCCTGACCCTGTCCTGGCTGATCAACAACCTCGGCTCCCGCGAGCCCGCCTCCCTGAAGGTGTGCACGCTGCTGCGCAAGCCGGACGCCGCCAAGGTCGCCATCGACGTCGAGTGGGTCGGCTTCGACATCCCGAACGAGTTCGTCGTCGGCTACGGCCTCGACTACGCCGAGAAGTACCGCAACCTGCCGTTCGTGGGTACGCTCGCGCCTCACGTCTACGGCGGCTGAGCCACTCGGCCCAAGCCCTGTAGGACGATCGGGAACCCCAGCGGGTTCCGCGCCGTTGAAGCAAGCGGAGACGGGTTTTCCCAGCCGTCGAATCGGCTCCGTGCGGCTTCGGGCAACAATGCTGGGGTACCGTCAGAAGAACTGTCTTATCAAACTCACTATGGCAGGAGGGACGGGGCGGCACCGCTCCGTATGGATGGACGTGAAGCGATACTTCCGTGGGCCGGTCATGTGGATCGTGCTGGCCGTCCTTGCCGTGGTCGTGTTGATGCAGGTCGTCGGCTCGTCCGGCGGCTACAAGACGGTGGACACCGGCCAGGTCGTGGCGGCGATCAACGCGAACAAGGTCGAGTCGGCCAAGCTCACCACCGGTGACGAGCAGAGCATCAAGGTCACGCTGAAGGACGGCTACAAGGTCGAGGGCAGCTCGAAGATCCAGGCGAGCTACATCGGCGACCAGGGTGTGCAGCTCGCCGGCACGCTGCAGACCAAGTACCAGGAAAAGCAGATCACGGACGGCTACACGGTCTCGCCGTCCAAGCAGAACCCGTTCGTCGGCGTCCTGCTCTCCCTGCTCCCCTTCGTCCTGATCGTCGTCGTGTTCCTGTTCCTGATGAATCAGATGCAGGGCGGCGGCTCCCGGGTCATGAACTTCGGCAAGTCCAAGGCCAAGCTCATCACCAAGGACACCCCGAAGACGACCTTCTCCGACGTCGCCGGCTGTGAAGAGGCCGTCGAGGAGCTCCAGGAGATCAAGGAATTCCTCCAGGAGCCGGCCAAGTTCCAGGCCGTCGGCGCCAAGATCCCCAAGGGTGTGCTGCTCTACGGCCGCCCGGGTACCGGCAAGACCCTGCTCGCGCGTGCCGTCGCGGGCGAGGCGGGCGTCCCGTTCTACTCGATCTCCGGTTCCGACTTCGTCGAGATGTTCGTCGGTGTCGGTGCCTCCCGGGTGCGTGACCTGTTCGAGCAGGCCAAGGCGAACGCCCCGGCGATCGTCTTCGTGGACGAGATCGACGCGGTCGGCCGTCACCGCGGCGCCGGCCTCGGCGGCGGTCATGACGAGCGCGAGCAGACCCTGAACCAGCTGCTGGTCGAGATGGACGGCTTCGACGTCAAGGGCGGCGTCATCCTGATCGCCGCCACCAACCGGCCGGACATCCTCGACCCGGCGCTGCTGCGCCCGGGCCGCTTCGACCGGCAGATCGCGGTCGACCCGCCGGACCTCCAGGGCCGTCTGGAGATCCTCAAGGTTCACCAGAAGGGCAAGCCGGTCGCGCCCGACGTCGACCTGTCCGCCGTGGCCCGCCGCACCCCGGGCATGACCGGTGCCGACCTCGCCAACGTGCTGAACGAGGCAGCGCTGCTCACCGCCCGCGGCGACCAGAAGCTGATCGACAACAAGGCGCTGGACGAGGCGATCGACCGCGTGGTCGCGGGCCCGCAGAAGCGGACCCGGATCATGTCGGACAAGGAGAAGAAGATCACCGCGTACCACGAGGGCGGTCACGCCCTGGTCGCGGCGGCCTCGCCGAACTCCGACCCGGTCCACAAGATCACGATCCTGTCCCGCGGCCGTGCCCTCGGTTACACGATGGTCCTGCCCGACGAGGACAAGTACTCGACCACCCGCAACGAGATGCTCGACCAGCTCGCCTACATGCTGGGCGGCCGGGCGGCCGAGGAACTGGTCTTCCACGACCCGACCACCGGTGCCGCGAACGACATCGAGAAGGCCACCAACCTGGCCCGCGCGATGGTCACCCAGTACGGCATGACCGAGCGTCTCGGCGCCATCAAGTTCGGCGGCGACAACAGCGAGCCCTTCCTCGGCCGTGAGATGGCCCACCAGCGGGACTACTCGGAAGAGGTCGCCGCGCTGGTCGACGAAGAGGTCAAGAAGCTCATCGAGACCGCGCACAACGAGGCCTGGGAAATCCTGGTCGAGAACCGCGACGTCCTCGACAACCTCGTTCTCCAGCTGCTGGAGAAGGAGACCCTGGGCAAGGAGGAGATCGCCGAGATCTTCGCCCCGATCGTCAAGCGCCCGCCGCGGCCGGCCTGGACCGGTTCCTCCCGCCGCACCCCGTCCACCCGCCCGCCGGTGCTCTCCCCGAAGGAGCTCGCACTGACCAACGGCGCGAACGGCGCGACGGCGTCGATCAGCACCGCGAAGTCGACGGCGGCGGAGTCCGCCCCGGTGACGGACCAGTCCCCGGAGGACCGCTCCGAGAGCTGACCGCCCCGCGGACATATGGCCCGGAATGAATGCCGCGCCCCCCAGGTTCTAGCCTGGGGGGCGCGGCATTTCGCATGTCCGCAGTTTCGGAACGCGAGACAGACGCGCGTCATGGCGCGGGAACGAGGAACCAGATGACCGACCCGGTGACGCTGGACGGCGAGGGCCGCATCGGAGAATTCGACGAGAAGCGCGCCGAGAACGCCGTGCGGGAGCTGCTGCTCGCGGTCGGGGAGGACCCGGACCGCGAGGGGCTCAGGGAGACGCCGGCCCGGGTCGCGCGCGCCTACCGGGAGATCTTCGCCGGTCTGTGGCAGCGGCCGGAGGAGGTCCTGACCACGACGTTCGACCTCGGGCACGACGAGATGGTGCTCGTGAAGGACATCGAGGTGTACTCGACCTGCGAGCACCACCTGGTGCCGTTCCGGGGCGTCGCGCACGTCGGCTACATCCCGTCCGAGAGCGGCAAGATCACCGGGCTGTCCAAGCTGGCCCGCCTCGTCGACGTCTACGCCCGCCGGCCGCAGGTGCAGGAGCGTCTGACCACGCAGATCGCGGACTCCCTGATGGAGATCCTGGAGCCGCGGGGCGTCATCGTCGTCGTCGAGTGCGAGCACATGTGCATGTCGATGCGTGGCATCCGCAAGCCGGGCGCGAAGACCATAACGTCCGCCGTGCGCGGTCAGCTGCGCGATGTGGCCACGCGCAACGAGGCCATGAGCCTGATCATGGCGCGCTGACCCGGCCGCCGGGCGCGGCGGGCGGTCAGGCCGCCGGCTGCGCCCCCGGAGGGTTCTGGTCGTCGTCCTCGGGGAGTCGGCACACCCGCTCCAGGAACAGGGCGGCCGCTATCACGCCGAAGCCGGCCAGGGCCGAGAATCCGGCGTAGATCGCCTGGTCGCGGCGGGCCGGGAAGTCCAGCAGCTCCAGCAGGAAGACGCCCGTGCCGCCGTACATGCCGGCGACGAGGGCCGCGACCAGGGCGCTGGCCTGGCCGAAGACCACCGCCCGGGCGGCCATCAGCGGATCGACACCCTTGGCGCCGGGCCGGCGCTCGCGCTGGGCCTTCAGCCGGGCGCGCAGCGAGAGCGCCGTGGAGAGCAGCACCACCGCGATCAGCGCGAGGACCACGGGGGCGGCCAGGGGGACGCTGGGCAGGGTCCCGGTCGAGTTCCAGAGGCGGGCGCCCGCCCAGGACAGGACGCCGGCCACGACGAACACGCCCGCCAGCACCCTGATGCGCAGCTCTCTCACGGTGTCCCTTCAGTTGTTCCCCCGGACCGCCTCGGACGGTGGTCGTTCTCCGGTCTTGATCCGTCTCGACCTTAACGACTACTCGGGCAGCCGGAGTTCCAGGTCCTCCCGGTGCGCCACACCCTCACGGGTGATCGTGGTCAGCAGTTCGGCGACCGTGCCGCGGCCGGGGAGCTGGGCCTCCGGGTCCACGTCGTGCCAGGGCGCCAGCACGAAGGCGCGCTCGTGGGCGCGCGGATGGGGCAGGGTGAGCTGCGGGTCGTCCGAGGTGACGTCGGCGTAGGCGACTATGTCGACGTCCAGCGTGCGCGGGCCCCAGCGCTCGTCCCGGACGCGGTGGAATGCCTCTTCGACGGCGTGCGCCCGCTCCAGCAGGGAGGCGGGGGGCAGGGTCGTCTTCAGGACCACGACCGCGTTGAAGTACGACGGCTGGCTGCCGGGCTCGACGCCCCACGGCTCGGTCTCGTACACCGGCGAGACGGCCTTCACCCGGACGCCCGGGGTGTCCTCCAGGGCGTCCACGGCGCCCTGGAGGGTCTCCAGGCGGTTGCCGAGGTTGGAGCCGAGGGAGATCACGGCCCACTGCGGGTTGTGCAGGGTCGTGTCCGCGGCGTCCACCTTCTCGACGACCGAGGCGGGTACCGGCTGGACGGTCGGGTCGCTGTGACCCTGGCGGAAAGGTCGGGTCATACTCGGCTCCGGGTGATGGTGACGGTCACGTCGTCGAAGGGGACGGTGATCGGCGCGTCCGGTTTGTGGACGCACACCTCGACCTCCTGAACCCCTTCGTGCTTCAGGCAGGTCCGGGCGATCCGCTCGGCGAGGGTCTCGATGAGGTCCACCGGGTCGCCCTCGACCACGGCCACGACCTCCTCGGCCACGATGCCGTAGTGCACGGTCTTCGACAGGTCGTCGTCGGCCGCGGCCGGCCGGGTGTCCAGGCCGAGGACGAGGTCCACGATGAAGGTCTGGCCCTCCTCGCGCTCCTTGGGGAACACCCCGTGGTGCCCACGGGCCTTGAGGCCGCGCAGCGCGACACGGTCCACGCGAATCACTCCTGCAATCGTCGGGAACGACCGGCCCGTACCACGTGCGGGCGGCACGCCGGTCTCAGACGAATCTACCCGCGGGCACCGACAGCGCCCGGCCGAGGGGGCGCGGGGCCGGGCCGGAACCCGCAGGGTTCACCGCAGGTTTTCCCCGCGGAACCCGGCCCAGTCACGGACCGGTAGCCGCTGCTACCAGGTGGTAGGTGATTCCGGCCACGTGGCCGTCCGCCCGCTCGTCCGCCGCCGGGCGCGGGTGCCCCGTCAGGCGAGGGAGCCGTCGTCCGGGTCCACGCCGTCCGCACCGGTGTCGTCGTCCTCGGCGGTCTCGGCCAGGACGGGGGAGGCGTGGTGCGACCACAGCTTCCAGCCCGAGGGGGTGCGCCGGAACACGTTCGTGGCGACGACGAGCTGGCCGACCAGCGGCCCCAGCTCCGCGCCCTCCTCCGGGGCGGGCCCGCCGCTGAGGATGTTCTCGGTGCAGGTCACCAGCGCGGTGTCGCCGGTGACGGAGACGTGCACATCGGTGAGGAAGAACTGGATGTAGTCGGTGTTGGCCATGATCAGGGCGTACGACCTGAGGACCTCGCCGCGGCCGGTCAGCACCGGCCAGCCGGGGTGCACGCAGGAGATCACGCCGGTGTCCGCGGGGTCGTGGTACGTCTCGTCCACGCCCAGTTCCGCGGGCGTCAGCCAGAGCGCGGAGACCTCTTCGAAGTCGCCGCGCTCCAGTGCCTCGTAGAAGGCGGTGTTGGCGGCTTCCACCTGCTCGACGTCGGTGTGGGGGGCGCTCACCGGGCTCCTTCCGGTCCGCGCTCGCCGTCCGCGCCGGGCGTGCGTACCGTGCCGCGCGCCTCCTCCACGGCCCGCGCGACCCGTACCGCGTCCGCCGTGGCGCGCACCTCGTGGACGCGCACCGCCCACGCGCCGGCGTGCGCGGCGAGCGCGGAGACGGCGGCCGTGGCCGCGTCCCGCTCCCGGGCGGGCGGGGGCGGGCCCTGCGGTCCGGCCAGCACCCGGCCGAGGAACCGCTTGCGGGAGGCGGCGACCAGCAGCGGGTGCCCGAGTCCGCGCAGCCGGTCCAGGTGGGAGAGGAGGGCGAGGTCGTGCTCGGCCTCCTTGGAGAAGCCCAGGCCCGGGTCGACGACGACGCGGTCCGGGGCGACGCCGCCGGCCAGCACGGCCTCCACGCGCGCGTGCAGCTCCTGGACGACTTCGGCGACCACGTCCGCGTAGACGCCCTTGACGTTGCCGCCCTGGAGGAAGCCGCGCCAGTGCATGACGACGAAGGGGGCGCCCGCGGCGGCCACCACCGGGATCATCGCGGGGTCGGCCAGGCCGCCGCTGACGTCGTTGACGAGGGCGGCACCGGCCGCGAGGGACTGCTCGGCGACGGAGGCGCGCATGGTGTCGACGGAGACGACGACCCCCTCGGAGGCCAGACCGCGCACCACGGGGACCACCCGGCGCAGCTCCTCGGCCTCGTCCACGCGGGTGGCGCCGGGCCGGGTGGACTCGCCGCCCACGTCGACCAGGTCCGCGCCCTCGGCGACCAGGTCCAGGCCGTGCTTGACGGCGACGGTGGTGTCGAACCAGCGGCCGCCGTCGGAGAAGGAGTCGGGGGTGACGTTCACGACCCCCATGACCGCGCACCGGTCCCATGCCGGAAGGCCGGCCACCCGGCCGCGCCCGCTGATGCTGTTCATACGTTCAGCGTAGGCCCAGGCCGGTGCCGGGAACGCGCGGCGGCCCCCGCTCGGAGGGGGCCGGCCGGCGGGCCGCGGCGCTCGGTGCGTGGGGCTCAGGCGGCCCGGACGTCCCGCTCGCCCACGTGCCCGCACGGGCGCGGGGGCGCCGGGCGGCGCCGGCGCAGGAAGCGCGGCAGCGGCACGGCGAGGGTGACGAAGCCCTCGGCCTGCATGGCGGCGAAGCCGATGCGGGGCAGGTCGGCGGAGGCCCGGTAGACCAGGAACCGCGGCTCCCAGCGCGGCCGGAACTTGGCGTTGAACTTGTACAGCGACTCGATCTGGAACCAGCGCGAGAGGAACACCAGCAGCCCGCGCCAGGCGCGCAGCACCGGGCCGGCACCGATCTTCTCCCCGCGCGCGAGGGCGGAGCGGAACATCGCGAAGTTCAGCGAGACCCGGGTGATGCCGAATTTCCCGGCGGCCTGGAGGGCGGCGACGATCAGCAGCTCGTTCATGCCCGGGTCGGCGGAGCGGTCGCGGCGCATCAGGTCCAGCGAGACGCCGTCCTTGCCCCACGGCACGAAGTGCAGGATCGCCTTCAGGTCGCCGTACTCGCCGGGCTCGTCGTCCTGCTTGTGCGCGGTGGCGATCAGGCAGTCGCCGTCGGCCGGGTCGCCGATGCGGCCGAGCGCCATGGAGAAGCCGCGCTCGGTGTCCGTGCCGCGCCAGTCCTCCGCCGCCCGGCGGATCCGCTCCAGCTCGGCCTCGCCGAGGTCACGGATGCGCCGCACCCGGGTTTCGTAGCCGGCCCGCTCGATGCGCTTGACCATCTGGCGCACATTGCGCATCGCGCGTCCGGCGAGCGAGAAATCCGCCACGTCCACCACCGCCTCGTCGCCCAGTTCCAGGGCGTCCAGGCCGGTCTCGCGGGTCCACACCTCGCCGCCGGTCTCCGAGCAGCCCATGACGGCGGGCGTCCAGGAGTGGGCCCGGGCCTCGTCCATGAAGCGCTCGATGGCGCCCGGCCATGCCTCGACGTCCCCGATGGGGTCGCCGCTGGCGAGCATCACCCCGGAGACGACCCGGTAGGTGACCGCGGCCTTGCCGCTCGGCGAGAACACCACCGCCTTGTCGCGGCGCAGCGCGAAGTGGCCGAGCGAGTCGCGCCCGCCGTGCCTGGCCAGCAGGGCGCGCAGCTTCTCCTCGTCCTCCTCGGTGAGGCGGGCGGCCGGGTGCTCCGGGCGGAAGGCCAGGTAGATGGTGGTCACCGCGGTGATCCAGCCGAGCGCGCCGAGCGAGAAGGCGACCGTCCAGGACGTGTTGCCCTGGTAGTCGACCGGGCCCTCGAAGCCGAACAGGCCGTAGATGACGTGCGTCAGCCGGTCGGCCAGGCTCGGGTCGCCGATCGTCCGGCCCGGGTGGACGCTGACGATGACGAGCCCGAGGAGCACCGAACCGGCGCTCATGAGCACGAAGTTGGCGAGGGCGCGCCACCGGCTGCGCGGATCGGGCAGCGCGGCGAACTGGTCCCGGTGGCGCAGCAGCGGCACCAGCAGGGCGACCGCGATGAGCGCGCCGACGATCGAGTGCCGGTACGCGAACTGTGCCGCCGCGCCCACCGGCAGCAGCGCCACCGCGGCCCGCCAGGCCCGGCGCTTGCGCCGCTTGAGCCCGTGCGCGAGCAGCAGCAACAGCACGCCCGAGCTGAGCGAGAGCGCCGCCGCGAACGGTCCGAACGAGCCCGGCAGCACCTCGGCCAGGGCGTGCATACGGCTGTGCCGGAAGCGCGGGAAGACACCCGCGGCGATGTCCAGGAGGCCCACGAGCGTGGCCGCCCGGCCGACCAGAACGGGAACGGACTCGGGGCGTGGACCGCGCGGCAGGCGCCGCCCGCGGCTTGAGCGGCCCGGAACCCCGCCCGACACTTCCCCATCTATCCTGACAGACATCGCATCCCGTAGTTCTGCGAGAGACCTTGAATCCGGTGCCATCGGGGCATCCGGCGACATTGCGCCCTCTAGGACGGTGTCTGGGGGAGGGAGGTTCACTCCCCACCGGAAAGTCGGGTCAAAGGCCAAGGAAAGCCCCGGGCAAGCGCGCGCACCAGGCGTGGGTACGGCACGGGCGGAAAGCGCGGACAGGAAACAGCCCATGGGTCTCACGAGCAACAAAGTGCTGTGGCTGGCGATAGTGATCGCCGCCGTGCTGTTCATCGGCACGGTGTGGCTGTGGCCGCGCCTGGCCCGGCAGCACTGGCGGTCCGTCGGCGGCCGGGTCGGTCTGCTGCTGGCCACCCAGGTGGCGCTCTTCGCCTCCGTCGGGCTCGCCGCCAACCAGGCCTTCGGCTTCTACGCCAGCTGGGCCGACCTGTTCGGCACGGAGACCGGGCAGGGCGTGGTGGTCGACCACTCGGCGCACGGCGGCAGCGGCGGCCCGCTCCAGGTGGTCTCCACCTCCGAGGTGCCCGGTGCGCACTCCGCGCGGCCGGAGCGGGGCGGGCAGATCCAGAAGGTGGACATCGTCGGCCGTACGACGCACATCGCGACCCCGGCGTACGTGTACCTGCCGCCGGAGTACTTCCAGCCGCAGTACCGCACCCGCTCGTTCCCGACGACCGTCGTGCTGACCGGCTACCCGGGCACCGCGCGGTCGCTGGTGGACAAGCTGAACTACCCGAGCACCGCGCAGCGGATGGCCAGGGACGGGCGCGTGCAGCCGATGATCCTGGTGATGCTGCGGCCGACCGTGGCGCCGCCGCGGGACACCGAGTGCGTGGACATCCCGGGCGGGCCGCAGACGGAGACGTTCTTCGCCAAGGACCTGCCCGACGCCGTCCTCGGTCACTACCGGGCCGGCAAGCGGCCGGGCGGCTGGGGCATCGTCGGCGACTCCACCGGCGGCTACTGCGCCCTCAAGCTCGCCATGCACCACCCGCGCGTGTACGCGGCCGGCGCCGGCCTGTCGGCGTACTACAAGGCGCCGATCGACCCCACCACCGGCGACCTCTTCCACGGCGACGCCAAGCTGCGCGACCGTGCCGACCTGTTCTGGCTGCTGCGGCACGAGCCCGCGCCGGACACCTCGCTGCTCGTCACCAGCAGCAAGGTCGGCGAGCACAACTACAAGGACACGCTGGACTTCATCCAGCGGGTGCGGGACACCGACCGGACCCGGATCTCGTCGATCATCCTCGACAGCGGCGGGCACAACTTCAACACCTGGCGGCGCGAGATCCCGCCGACGCTCCAGTGGCTCAGCGGGCGGCTGGCCGGCCACTGAGCCGGCGTACGTCCTGACGCCTCGTGAGGCGCCTGGTGTGGCCGTGTTTTTACGGGCCGGGGCCCACGATCTCCCTACGCGCGGTAAGTTTCTGGCCATGCCACGTGGACGCCACCGCCATTCCTCTCCTCTGCACCGGCTGTTGCCTCCCTCGGCGATCGCCGGCGTCTCCGTCGTCTGCGCGTCGGCCCCCTGGGTGTTCTCCGAGGCCGCGCTGTTGCGCGCGCTGGCCGCCGCGGCAGCGGCGACGGCGGTCGTCGGCGCGTTCGTGATGCGCCGCTGGGACGTGCAGGCGGGCCGGCGGGTCGCCGAGCTGACGCGCGCGCGTGCCGGTGACGAATGGCGCTTCGAGGAACGCGTCGCCGAACTGGAGACCGACCTGGAGGAGTCCCGCGAACTGCGCGCGAAGCTGGAACAGCGGCTGCGCGCCAAGCGCGCCGAGCTGGCCGGCCTGCGCAACGAGCACGCGGCCCTGCTGCGCCGGTACGCCACCGCCGAGACCGAGCGGGCCAGCGCCCTGGAGGGCCGCCGGCTGCTGGAACTCGAAACGGCGGCGCCGGAGCCCGCTCCCGCGCGCCCGTCGGCTCCCGCGCTGCCGCCCGCGCGCGCCGGCGAACCCTCCCGGCCCGCCGGGGCCGCCCCGATGACACCCGCGGTGTTCTCCCCCGAGGGCGCCCGGCTGTACCGGCGAGCCCTCACGGCACTGGCCCGCCTCGAACGGCGGCCCCCGGACGAACCCGGGGACGGCCCGGAGGGCCGACGGGACACGACGACGGAGAACGCTTCCGAGGGCGAGTCAGGGGCGGCTGGGTCCGGGGCAGATGAGGCTGGGTCCGGTGCGTCCGGGGCGGCTGAGGCCGGGTCCGCCGCGTCCGGGGCGGCGGAGCCCTCGGCCGAGAAGCCCGGGGCCGTGGAACTGGGAGCCGGGGTGTCTGGTGCGAAGGCTCCGGAGGTTCCGGTGGCCGCCCCGGCGCCGGTGGCCGCTCCCGCCTCCCGGCCCGTCCCCGTTGAGCAGGAGCAGGCGCAGGGCGCCACGGACCGTCCGCACGGCGCGGTCGACGCCGTACCGCCGGCCGGTGGCGGGCCCGTGGTGCCGCCCGCCGGGAGCCTCGGGGTGCCGCCCGCCGTGGCCGTCGTACCGGCCGCGCCCGCGCGGCGGCCGGTGACCGAGGGCGGGTTCGACTTCTTCGGCACGCAGAAGGACAACCCGAAGGCGGAGCTGGACTCCATGCAGAACGAGGACCTGGCCGACGTCGTGGGCCCCGAGGCGCTCGCCGTGCACAAGGCCGAGGCGGAGGCCGGGTTCGAGCCCGCCGACGAGCGGTCCCGCGAGGTCGGTCAGATCATCGACCTGACGGCGCACGACGAGACCGAGCAGATCGACGTCCAGGGGCTGCGCAGCGCGGCCTCCTGAACCACCGGCGACAGCACGGCGACGGGCCCGGCCTCCCTTGAGGGAGCCGGGCCCGAGTCGTGTCGGCCCGCGTCGGTCAGCGTGCCGTCATCCAGCGGTCCGGTGGGGCGTCCCTGCGGCCCGTGCGGGATCTCTCCGCCTGCTCGGCGAGGAGCCGCGCGGCCTCCCCGGCGTCGCGCAGCCGGGCCGTCACGGTCTTGTCGGCGCCGGTGTCCACGTGTACGTCGGCGAGCTTCCAGCGGCGCTTCCAGGGCCCCTGGGTGAGCCGTACGCTCTGCACCTTGGCGTGCGGCACCAGCGAGAGCCGGCGGCACAGCAGGCCGCTGCGCGCGGCGAACACCGGGCCGGTGACCGCGAGCCGGTGCCCGCGCCACCACACCGGCACGCACCAGCGGGCCCGGCGCGGCGCGGGCGACAGCCCGGGCGGCACCGACGCCCCGGGCAGCACGCGCGCGAGGACCGCCTCGGCGACCTCGCGCGGGGCGACCGGCACCAGCACGGAGTTGTCGGATCCGGCCACATCGAGTTCGACCCGGACCCAGCCGCGCCACCGCCACAGCAGCGGTTCCACGATCCGTACCGTCTGCACCCGGCCCGGCGGCACCGTCTCGTGGGCGCGGTCCAGCAGCCCGCGGTCGATGCGCAGCCCGTCCGGCGACTCGCTCACCGTCCAGTCGAACTCGGTGACGAACCGGCCCACGCTGCTCGCCCCGGCCGTGCCGAGCAGCGGCAGGGCGGTGACGAGGGCCGTCCACGGGTTGTCCGTGAAGAGCCACACCAGGGTGGGGACGATCAGCGCGGCGCACAGCGAGCCCCAGGTGGCACCCGTCAGTACCAGGGAGCGCGCCAGCTCGCGCGGGGGCACGCGCAGCAGGACCTGCGCCGGTGCCTCTCCGACCGTACGCGCCGTCTCGGGCGCGAAACCGGCCGCGCGCGCGAGCAGTTCCGCGCGCAGGGCGCGCGCCTCGCGCTCGCTCAGAAAGGCCAGTTCGTCCTTGTCGTCGGTGCCTACGACGTCGATGCGCAGCTTGGCGACGCCCGCCACGCGCGCGAGGAGCGGACGGGAGACGTCCACGGCCTGGACGCGCTCCAGCCGTATGTGCGCGGTGCGCCGGAACAGCAGTCCGGTGCGTATGCGCAGCTCGGTGTCGGTGACCGCGTAGTGCGTGTACCACCAGGACAGGAAGCCGTAGAGACCGGCCGCCGGCACCAGGACCGCGATGGCCAGCAGGAGCATGGTGCCCGTGAGCCGGGCGAGCTGCTCCTGCGCGCCGTTCGGGTCGTGCACCGCCCAGCCGGCCAGCACGGCGAGCGGCGCCCACGCCCGGCGCAGGGGCGTGACCGGGTGCAACCGGCGCTCGATGACGGGCGCGCGCCCGGCCACGCCGCCGTCCGCGCGCTGGGTTGGCCCGGGCCCGCCGCCCTCCGCGCGCTCGACCCGCTCCGGTGCGCCGCCCTCCGCGCGTTCTCCCCGCCCGGGTATGCCGCCGCCCGTGCCCTCGGCCCGCTCCCGGGACGTCACAGGCCCGCCGATCGTGCCTCGCCCAGCTCGGTGAGCCGGTCGCGCAGCCGTTCCGCCTCGGCCGGGTCCAGGCCGGGGATGGTCGCGTCGGTCGCGGCGGCGGCCGTGTGCAGCTGTACGGTGGCCAGCCCGAAGCGCCGCTCCACGGGCCCGGAGGTCACCTCCACCAGCTGCATCCGCCCGTACGGCACCACCGTCTCCTCGCGCCACAGGACACCGCGGCTGATCAGCAGGTCGTCGGCGCGCTCGGCGTACCGCCAGGACCGCCAGTTGCGTTCCAGCAGCCTCCAGCACGCGGCGGCGCACACCGGCGGCAGCAGCGCGCACGCGGCCCACGCCGGGCCCGCGAAGAGCCCCGGCAGCAGCCCGGCCGCCACCGCGAGCACCCCCGCCCACACCGCCAGCAGCAGCCGCCGCACCCGCAGCAGTCCCGGCTCCGGCCGACGCCACACCGGCTGCTCCGCCGCCGCTCCCGTCCCGTCCAGGCTCCCCGTTTCCATGTGCCCAGCGTACGTAGGGGAAACTGGGCCCATGACTCCTACGACGGAGACCACGGTCGGCATCGGCGGTGCGGCGGAGAGCACCGACATGGTGCTCAACATCGGGCCCCAGCACCCGTCCACGCACGGCGTGCTGCGGCTCAGGCTCGTGCTGGACGGGGAGCGCATCGTCCGCGCGGAGCCGGTGATCGGCTACATGCACCGGGGCGCCGAGAAGCTCTTCGAGGCGCGCGACTACCGGCAGATCATCGTGCTCGCCAACCGCCACGACTGGCTGTCGGCGTTCTCCAACGAGCTGGGCGTGGTCCTCGCCGTGGAGCGGATGCTCGGCATGGAGGTCCCCGGGCGGGCGGTGTGGACGCGCACCCTGCTCGCCGAGCTGAACCGGGTGCTGAACCACCTGATGTTCCTCGGCTCCTACCCGCTGGAGCTGGGCGGGATCACGCCGGTGTTCTACGCGTTCCGGGAGCGCGAGGTGCTCCAGAACGTCATGGAGGAGGTCTCCGGCGGGCGCATGCACTACATGTTCAACCGCGTCGGCGGCCTCAAGGAGGACCTGCCGGCGGGCTGGACGGCACGCGCGCGTGCGGCCGTCGCCGCGGTGCGCTCGCGCATGGACGTCTTCGACGACCTGGTGCTCGGCAACGAGATCTTCCGGGGGCGCACGCGCGGGGTGGGGGCGCTCGCGCCCGAGACGGTGCACGCCTACGGCGTGAGCGGGCCCATCGCGCGCGCCTCGGGCGTCGACTTCGACCTGCGCCGCGACGAGCCGTACCTGGCCTACGGCGACCTCCAGGACGTGCTGAAGGTGGTGACCCGTACCGAGGGCGACTGCCTCGCCCGCTTCGAGGTGCTGCTGGGGCAGACCCACAACGCCCTGGACCTCGCCGACGCCTGCCTGGACCGGCTCGCCGAGCTGCCGCCCGGGCCGATCAACCAGCGGCTGCCGAAGGTGCTGAAGGCGCCCGAGGGACACACGTACGCGTGGACCGAGAACCCGCTCGGCATCAACGGCTACTACCTGGTGAGCAAGGGCGAGAAGACCCCGTACCGGCTGAAGCTGCGCTCGGCCTCGTACAACAACATCCAGGCGCTGACCGAGCTGCTGCCGGGGACGCTGGTGGCGGACATGGTCGCGATCCTGGGCTCGTTGTTCTTCGTGGTCGGCGACATCGACAAGTAGGCGGCGCCGGGCCCGCCCCGGGGCCTACGCGTCCGCTTCCAGGGGGTCCGGGATGCCGACGGGCTGGAGCAGCCAGCCGAAGTCGCCGAGGCCGCCCGCCGCCGTGAGCTCGGCGGCCTCCCCGGCGCTCGCGAGGGCGCGTACGTAGCCGGCGGGGTCCGTGGAGGCCAGCGCGAGCGGGGGGCGTGCGCCGGTGATGTCCAGGGTGCGCAAGGCGGCGCGTTGTGTGAGCAGGCGCGGGCGGGGCAGTACGCGCGCTGTCCCGGGAGTTCCGTCCGCCGCCCCGGACGGTGCCTGCGCCGGAGCCGACGGCGTGCAGGGCGCGCCCGGCGGGTACGGCGCGCCCGGTGCCGCCGCGCACGCGTCCAGCGCGACGTGCGCCGTGATGTCGCACGAGCCGTCCGGCACGGGCGCCGTCTCGCGTCCCTCCCGGAAGCCGGTGAGCGTCCCGAAGGGCGGGCGCGTGTCCACGGTGTGCGCGTAGTCCACGGCCACCGCGAGCCCCCGTGCCAGCCGCGCCACGGCCGACGCCCACGCCTCGTCCCGGGGCAGCCCGACCTCCGCCCGCAGCCCCTCCTCGGCCGGCAGCGGCCACCAGCGCGCGAGCCAGTCGGCCGCCGCCCCCGTCACCGGCTCCCCGAGCCGCTCGGAGCCGTCCCGCGCGACGAGCACCAGCCGGGGAACCCCGGCCGCGTCCACCTCCACGACGTCCACGGGAACGTTGTCCAGCCACTCGTTGGCGAACAGCAGCCCGGTGACCTGGTCCGGGAGCTCGCCGCGCCAGAGGATCCGCTCGTCCAGTCCGGCCGGGCGCCCGGCGACCTCGACGGCGTACGCGCGGGTGCGCGCGGCCACCTCGGCCGGCAGCGCGGCGAGCACCCCGCGGGTCAGCTCGCCCCGCCCGGCGCCCATGTCGACGAAGTCCAGCACGGCGGGCCGGCCGAGCGCCGCGTCGACCCGGCACAGCAGCCGGGCCACGGCCCGCGCGAACAGCGGGGAGGCGTGCACGGAGGTGCGGAAGTGACCGGCCGGCCCCTCCGGGCGCCGGTAGAAGCCACCCGGCCCGTACAGCGCCGCCCCGGCCGCCGCGCGCCAGCCGCGCGGGCCCGGCTCCCCGGGGAGTGCCCCCGCCGTCTCATCCGTCACGGAGCCAGACTAGGCGCACAGGTGATCACGGCATCCACCTTGCGGAGTACGCGCGCCGGGCGCGGATCGGCCCTTCGGTTGACCCCTACACGCACCCGGTTTCCCTACGCTGGGTTACGTGCAGCGCCTCTATGACTTCCTCCGTCGCCACCCGACCTGGGTCGACACCTTCTGGGCCGTCGTCCTGTTCGGGATGTCCGGCCTGAGCGAGGTCAGCTGGGACGGATCGCCGCATCACCACGGGTCGCTGCCCGCCGGTCTGGCCGTGTCCGCCGTCCTGTGCGTGGTCGTGGCGCTGCGCCGCCGTTTCCCTGAGCCGATGCTGCTGGTCGCCCTGGTGACCGGGCTGGCCCAGCTGGTCCTGGACGTCGAGACGACCGTCGCCGACTTCGCCATGCTGGTGATCACGTACACGGTCGCGGCGGTCGGGGCGCGCTGGGCCTCCCGGCTCGCGCTCACCGTCAGCCTCTGCGCGGCGACCGCGGCCCAGATCCGCTGGCCGCAGGAGCAGGCCAGTTTCGGCGGGCAGATCGCCATCGCGGTGTTCCAGACGGTGCCCTTCGCCCTCGCCTGGGTGCTCGGTGACTCCATGCGCACCCGGCGCGCCTACTTCGCCCAGCTGGAGGAGCGCGCGGCCCGCCTGGAGAAGGAGCGCGAGGCGCAGGCGAAGGTCGCGGTCGCCGCCGAGCGCGCCCGCATCGCGCGCGAGCTGCACGACGTGGTCGCGCACAACGTGTCGGTGATGGTGGTGCAGGCCGACGGCGCCAACTACGTCATGGACACCGCGCCCGACCAGGCGAAGAAGGCCCTGGAGACGATCTCCTCCACCGGCCGCCAGGCCCTGGCGGAGATGCGCCGCCTGCTGGGCGTGCTGCGCACCGGCGAGCACCAGGAGACCGGGGAGTACGTCCCGCAGCCCGACGTCGAGCAGATCGACGACCTGATCGAGCAGTGCCGCAGCTCCGGCCTTCCGGTCGACTTCAAGGTCGAGGGCACCCCGCGCCCGCTGCCCAGCGGGGTCGAGCTGACGGCGTACCGGATCGTGCAGGAGGCGCTCACCAACACCCGCAAGCACGGCGGGCCGGGTGCGGGCGCGAGCGTACGGCTGGTCTACTTCGACGACGGCCTGGGCCTGCTGGTCGAGGACGACGGCAAGGGCGCCCCGCACGAGCTGTACGAGGAGGGCGGCGCCGACGGCCGGGGACACGGCCTGATCGGCATGCGCGAGCGCGTCGGCATGGTCGGCGGCACGCTGGACGCGGGACCGCGCCCCGGCGGAGGATTCCGCATCAGCGCCCTGCTGCCGCTCAAGCCAGCGCACTGACCTCGTCGCACGCCCCCGCGCGCCCCACCGCACGACCAAGACGGCAACCGAGAAGACACGGAAGAGGACCCATGACGATCCGCGTGATGCTCGTCGACGACCAGGTGCTGCTGCGCACCGGGTTCCGGATGGTGCTCGCCGCCCAGCCGGACATGGAGGTCGTCGCGGAGGCGGGCGACGGCGTGGAGGCCCTCCAGGTGCTGCGGTCCACCGCCGTCGACGTCATCCTGATGGACGTCCGGATGCCGAAGCTGGACGGCGTGGAGGCCACCCGGCGGATCTGCTCCGAGCCCGACCCGCCGAAGGTGCTCATCCTGACCACGTTCGACCTGGACGAGTACGCCTTCTCCGGGCTGAAGGCGGGCGCCTCCGGCTTCATGCTCAAGGACGTGCCGCCCGGTGACCTGCTGGCCGCGATCCGCGCCGTGCACAGCGGTGACGCGGTCGTCGCGCCCTCCACCACCCGGCGGCTGCTGGACCGCTTCGCGCCGATGCTGCCCGCCACCGGCAAGGAGCCCCGGCACAAGGAGCTGGAACGGCTCACGGAGCGCGAGCGCGAGGTCATGGTGCTGGTCGCGCAGGGCCTGTCCAACGGCGAGATCGCGGCCCGGCTGGTGCTGAGCGAGGCGACGGTGAAGACCCACGTGGGCCGCATCCTGACCAAGCTCGGCCTGCGGGACCGGGTGCAGGTGGTCGTCCTGGCGTACGAGACGGGACTCGTGCGCGCGGGCGGCCACGGCTGACGGAGACGGCCGGCACCGGCGGGCGGCCCGGCGCGGGATGTCCCTGGCCGGCCCGGCGTAGGGGCTCGGCACGGGACGCCCACGGTCGGTTCCGGGAGCCGATGGCCCGGCGCGGGACGTCCTCGCCCGGTTCCGGGAGCCGATGGCCCGGCGCGGGACGCCCTCGCCCGGTTCCGGGCAGTGACTCGGCGGGACGCCCCTCGGTCCGCTCCCGCCGGTGGGTCAGCGCAGGACGCCCTCGATGAAGTCGCTGCCCAGCCGGGCCACCGCGGTCAGGTCGAGCTGGTGCTGGACGTACCGGCCGCGCCGGCAGTCGGTGATCAGGCCCGCCTTCTTCAGCACCGACAGGTGCCGGGATATCTCGGGCGCGGTCATGCCGTGCGCCTCGGCCAGCTCGCTGGTGGTGTGCGGGGAGCGCGCCAGATGCCGGCACAGCCGCATCCGCACCGGGTGCGCCAGCGCGTCCAGCCGGCGCGTGAGCTGCTCCACGGACGGGGCCTGCGGCCGGGGACCGCTCGCCGGATAGGTGATCGTCGGCTGCCAGCCGTACCGGTGCAGGACCATCAGGTGCGGCCAGCCGAGGCTGGTCGGCACCAGCACCAGACCGCCGTCGCCGGTGGCGGTGCGGCCCACCAGCAGCTTGTCCACCGTGATCACCCGGCCGTCCTCGGCCAGCGACACCGCCCCGGACAGGGAGGCGAGGGCTTCCCCGAGCCCCTTGCGGCGCAGCAGCTCGGTCTTGTGCCGGGCGTCCGCGGCCAGCTGGGGCTGGATACGGGCCCAGGTGTCGGCGAAGAACGCGTCGTCGCAGTCGAGCATCAGCTGCCGGAACCAGGCGCGCACGGCCGGCGGATCCGCCAGCAGACGGCGGGTGAACCGCTCCTGCACGGACCCGCGCGCGGCGGCCAGCTCCAGGGAGCGCCGGCGCAGCTCCGGATCGTCCAGCGGACCGGCCTCCTGGACGTCGTAGCGCAATTGGCAGGTGAACTCCAGCGCCGCGTGGACGAACTGCGCGTCCGTCAGTTTGTCCAGCAGGTCCAGCTCTTCGGCGAGCGTGGCCCCGGGCATCGCGCGCCCGCCCGGGATGCCGGCGAACGGCGCGAAGACGTCCGAGAACGTCGAACGCCACAGGAAGTCCGCCTCGCACAGCCGGTCGGCCAGGCAGGGCTCCAGCCGGGAGGAGACCGCCGTCGCCCAGCCCCGCAGGTCGGGATGGTGGCCGGGCTCGCTCAGCGCGTGCAGCGCCATCCCCAGCTCCGCCAGCGGAGACGGCACGACGGTGACCCGCTCCAGGGGCAGTCCGGTGATGTCGATGGTCACGCTCATGCCCCTATCGTGCACCCGCCCACTGACAGCGCCCCCGTCGATTGACGGCAGCCGTCAATCGACGGGACAACCGCACGGCACGCGCAGCAGGCTGAGGTCACCGGGGCAGCCGCGGAGCCCGATCAGTCACCCGATCAGCCACGTCCCGAGAAGGCGATCCGCCATGAGCATCACCCAGCAGTACCTCCTCGACAGCTACCGCGCCCGCCTGCGCGGCGAGCCCGAACCGCCCGCGCCGGGCCGGCACGACCTGGACGCGCTGCGTGAGGTGCGGGAGTACCGGCGCTTCAGCGCCGTCGTCGCCGAGCGCCCGGCCCGCGGCCGGCTGCGGTACGCCCTGCGCCGGTGGCTGAGCCCGAGAGCCCTGTGACGGCCCGCGCGGGCGGCCCCTCCTGCCCGCCGGTCAGACGCCGGGCAGCCGGCGCGTGAAGTCGGCGACGGCCGCCCGTACGTCGTCCGCCGTCCAGTCCAGGCCCGGCGCGCGCACCGAGACCTCGGTGAAGGCCAGCCCGGGGCCGCCTTGGTCCCAGGGGTCGGCGAAGAGAAACGTGCCCGTCTCCTCGGCCTGGGACACGGCGGCCTCCATCAGCACGTCGGCGTCGTACGGCAGCCAGACCCGGAACTCGTGGGTGTGCGGCTCCTCGGGGTGCACGCGGACCCACGGCACCCCGGAGGCCGCGAGGCCCTCGCGCAGCGCGGCGGCGACCACGCGCGCGTGCCGCACGTAGTCCGGCAGCCGCGGCAGCTCGCGCTCCAGCCCGACGAGCGCGGACAGGACGGTGGGGAACTGCTGGAAGACCGCGCCGCCGTACCGGTGCCGCCAGGTCCTGGCCTCGTCCACCAGCGTCCTCGGGCCGGCCAGGGCTGCCCCGCCGAAGCCGTCGAGGGACTTGTAGAACGACACGTACACGCTGTCGGCCAGGCCCGCGATCTCCGCCAGGGACCGGCCGAAGTAGGGCGTGCACTCCCACAGGCGCGCGCCGTCGAAGTGCACCACCGCGTCCCGCTCCCGCGCGGCCTCGACGACCTCGGTCAGCTCCTCCCAGGAGGGCAGCACGAAACCGGCGTCCCTGAGCGGCAGTTCCAGCATCAGCGTCCCGAAGGGCTCGGGGAAGTCGCGTATCTCGGCCGCCGTGGGCAGCCGGGGCTCCCCGGTCACACGCACCGGCCGCAACCCGCTGACCTGGCTGAACGCATGCCGTTCGTGCACCTCGGGGTGGGCCAGGGCGTGCAGGGCCACCGTGGGGTCACCGGTGCGGCCCGCCCAGCAGCGCAGGCCCACCTGCTGGGCCATCGTGCCGGTCGGGAAGAACGCGGCGGCCTCCGTGCCGAGCAGGGCCGCGACCCGCTGCTCCAGGTCCTCCACGATCCCGTCGCCGTAGATGTCCGCGTACCCGTCCAGGTCGTACACCTCGGACGCCGCGTCCAGGACCGCCAGCCGCTCGCGGACCGTGCGCCGGAAGCCCGGCCGCCACAGCACCCGTTCCGCCTTCGCGAAGGCGGCCCGGCGCCGCTCCCGCATCCGTTCCGCCGCCGTGGGCCGCGCGCCCGTCCGCCGTTCGTCGTCCTCGTGCCCGTCCGGCACCACCGCGTCAGTCATGGACGGATCATGCCGCCCCACGCGCGCGTGGGCAGCGGGTTTTCGTGCCGGAGGGTGCCGGAGGGTGTGGACAAACCCACAGCCTGTGGACAACCGGCCGCCGCCCCACCCGATAGCGTTAACATGACGAGAAATCGTCCGGTACCCAGAGCGGACTGGAACGGGAAGGCCTCCGTCGCGTGAGTACAGTCCACCAGCCAGATCCCAAGGACCGCCCCGCGCGGCTCACCGTCGGTGTCGTCGGCGCCGGCCGTGTGGGCCCCGCGCTGGCCGCGTCCCTCCAGCTCGCCGGGCACCGCCCGGTGGCCGTCTCCGGAGTCTCCGACGCCTCCCGCAGGCGCGCCGAGGCGATGCTCCCGGACGTCCCGCTGGTGCCGCCCGCCGAGGTGCTCCAGCGCGCCGACCTGGTGCTGCTCACCGTCCCCGACGACGCCCTGCCCGGCCTGGTCGCCGGCCTCGCCGAGACCGGCGCGGTACGGCCGGGACAGCTGCTGGTGCACACCTCCGGCCGGTACGGCGCGAAGGTCCTGGACCCCGCCCTGCGCGCGGGCGCGCTGCCGCTGGCCCTGCACCCGGCGATGACCTTCACCGGCACCCCCGTGGACGTGCAGCGCCTGGCGGGCTGCTCCTTCGGCGTCACCGCGCCCGAGGAGCTGCGGCTGGCCGCCGAGGCCCTGGTGATCGAGATGGGCGGCGAGCCGGAGTGGATCAGCGAGGAGAACCGCCCGCTGTACCACGCGGCCCTCGCCCTCGGCTCCAACCACCTGGTGACCCTGGTCGCCCAGGCCATGGACCTGCTGCGCACGGCCGGCGTCGGCGCGCCCGACCGGATGCTCGGCCCGCTGCTCGGCGCCGCCCTGGACAACGCGCTGCGCTCCGGCGACGCCGCCCTGACCGGCCCGGTCGCGCGCGGGGACGCCGGCACGGTCGCCGCGCACATCACCGAGCTGCGCAAGCACGCCCCGCAGACCGTGGCCGGCTATCTCGCCATGGCCCGCGCGACCGCCGACCGCGCGCTGGCCGGCGGCCTGCTGAAGGCGGAACTCGCCGAGGACCTCCTGGGGGTACTCGCCGACGGGGGCCAACCGGACCAGGGAGACGACGGCACGACCGGCACCGAGGGGAACGACCGATGACCACCGACCTGCTGAGCACCGCCGAAGAGCTGCACGCGCGCGTGCGCCACGGCCGCCGCGCCGTCGTGATGACCATGGGCGCCCTGCACGAGGGCCACGCGACCCTGATCCGCTCCGCGCGCGAGATCGCGGGCCCGGACGGCGAGGTCGTCGTCACCGTCTTCGTCAACCCGCTCCAGTTCGGCGCCGGCGAGGACCTGGACCGCTACCCGCGCACCCTGGACGCCGACCTGGAACTCGCCGGGCGGGCCGGCGCGGACGCCGTGTTCGCGCCCTCCGTGGACGAGGTGTACCCCGGCGGCGAGCCCCAGGTGCGGGTCTGCGCCGGGCCCATGGGAGAGCGCCTGGAGGGTGCCGCGCGGCCCGGCCACTTCGACGGCATGCTGACCGTCGTCGCCAAGCTGCTGCACCTCACCCGCCCGGACGTCGCCCTGTTCGGGCAGAAGGACGCCCAGCAGCTGGCCCTGATCCGGCGCATGGTGCGGGACCTGAACTTCGGCGTCGGGATCGTCGCCGTACCGACCGTGCGCGAGGAGGACGGGCTCGCCCTGTCCAGCCGCAACCGCTACCTGTCGCCGGACGAGCGCCGGACCGCGCTCGCGCTGTCCCGCGCGCTGTTCGCCGGCCGGGACCGGCACGCGGCCCAGGAGGCGCTGCGCGCGCGGGCCCGGGAGGTGCCCTCCACGCAGGCGCGTGCCGAGGCGCTGAGCGCCATAGGCGAGTCCCGCGCGGCGGCCGACGCGCACGCCGTGGCCACCGCCGCGCCCGGCGGCCCGGCGGCCGTGCGTGCCGCCGTCCGCCAGGTGCTGGACGAGGCCGCCCGCCTCGACCCGCCGCTGCGGCTGGACTACCTGGCGCTGGTCGATCCCGCCGACTTCACCGAGATCGGCGACGACTTCACCGGCGAGGCCGTCCTCGCCGTCGCCGCCCGGGTCGGCTCGACCCGGCTGATCGACAACATTCCCCTCACCTTCGGAGCCGCCTCGTGACCAGCACAGGCATACGACTGCACGCGCCCGCTCCCGGCTGGGCCATCTCCGCGGACGTGGTCGTCGTCGGCTCCGGCGTGGCCGGCCTGACCGCGGCCCTGCGCTGCCAGGCCGCCGGCCTCACCACCGTCGTGGTCACCAAGGCGCGGCTGGACGACGGCTCCACGCGCTGGGCGCAGGGCGGCATCGCCGCCGCCCTCGGCGAGGGCGACACACCCGAACAGCACCTCGAGGACACCCTCGTGGCCGGCGCGGGCCTGTGCGACGAGGAGGCCGTACGGATCCTCGTCACCGAGGGCCCCGACGCGGTCCGGCGGCTGATCTCCACCGGCGCCCACTTCGACACCGACGACGGGGGCGACATCCACCTCACCCGCGAGGGCGGCCACCACCGGCGCCGCATCGCGCACGCCGGCGGTGACGCCACCGGCGCGGAGGTCTCCCGCGCCCTCGTGGCGGCGGTCCGCGCGCGCGGGCTGCACACCATCGAGAACGCGCTGGTCCTGGACCTGCTGACGGACGCCGACGGCCGTACGGCCGGGGTCACCCTGCACGTGATGGGCGAGGGCCAGCACGACGGCGTGGGCGCCGTGCACGCCCCCGCGGTGGTCCTCGCGACCGGCGGCATGGGCCAGGTGTACTCCGCGACCACCAACCCGTCGGTGTCGACCGGCGACGGCGTCGCGCTGGCGCTGCGCGCGGGCGCCGAGGTCTCCGACCTGGAGTTCGTGCAGTTCCACCCGACCGTGCTGTTCCTCGGCGCCGACGCCGAGGGCCAGCAGCCGCTGGTCTCCGAGGCGGTCCGCGGCGAGGGCGCCCACCTGGTCGACGGCGACGGCGTGCGCTTCATGCTGGGCCGGCACGAACTGGCCGAGCTGGCGCCCCGCGACATCGTCGCCAAGGGCATCCTGCGGCGGATGCTGGAGCAGGACGCCGAGCACATGTACCTGGACGCCCGGCACTTCGGCGCCCGGATGTGGGAGCAGCGCTTCCCGACCATCCTGGCCGCCTGCCGCGCCAACGGCATCGACCCGGTCACCGAGCCCATCCCGATCGCCCCGGCCGCCCACTACGCCTCCGGAGGCGTGCGTACCGACGCCCACGGCCGCACCACCGTGCCCGGCCTGTACGCGTGCGGCGAGGTGGCCTGCACCGGCGTGCACGGCGCCAACCGGCTCGCCTCCAACTCCCTGCTCGAAGGGCTCGTCTACGCCGAGCGGATCGCCGCCGACATCGCCGCCGAGCGGACGGCGGGCGGCCTGCACGCGCGCGTGCCGGTGCCGGTCCCGCAGCCGGACCAGCCGGACCACCCGCTGCTCGCCGCCGAGACCCGGTTCGCCATCCAGCGGATCATGACCGAGGGCGCGGGCGTGCTGCGCTCCGAGGAGTCCCTCGCCCGGGCCGCCGGCCGGCTCCAGCGGCTGCACGCCGACGCGCGGGAGGCGCTGGAGGAGAACGGCAAGACCGCCGAGCCCGGCGTGGACACCTGGGAGGCCACCAACCTCCTGTGCGTGGCCCGGGCCCTGGTCGCCGCCGCCCTGCTGCGCGAGGAGACCCGCGGCTGCCACTGGCGCGAGGACCGCGCCGACCGCGACGACGCCCACTGGCGGCGCCACATCGTCGTACGGCTCAACCCCGACCGGTCGCTGGCCGTACGCACCACCGACACCGCAGACTTCCCCCCTACCCGGCAAACCCAGCGCCCTCAGGAGCAGTGACAGACGTGAGCACCGACGACCTTCCTCTCGTCCCGACCGGCGGCTGCGGCGACGGCTGCGGCTGCGGCGCCGAGGGCGACGAGGAGTACCTGGAGTGCGGGCTGGACCCCGCGCTCGCCGAGCTGCTGGCCGCCGCCGGGCTCGACCCCGTGGAGGTCGAGGACATCGCCACCGTCGCCATCCAGGAGGACCTGGCCGGCGGCGTGGACGTGACCACGGTCTCGACCATCCCCGAGGACGCGGTGGCCACCGGCGACTTCACCGCGCGCGAGGCGGGCGTCGTGGCCGGCCTCCGGGTCGCCGAGGCCGTGCTCTCCGTGGTCTGCACGGACGAGTTCGAGGTCGAGCGGCACGTGGAGGACGGCGACCGGATCGAGGCCGGGCAGAAGCTGCTGTCGGTCACCACGCGCACCCGCGACCTGCTCACCGCCGAGCGCAGCGCCCTGAACCTGCTGTGCCGGCTGTCCGGCATCGCGACCGCCACGCGCGCGTGGGCGGACGCGCTGGAGGGCACCAAGGCGCGCGTGCGCGACACCCGCAAGACCACCCCGGGCCTGCGCGCGCTGGAGAAGTTCGCCGTCCGCTGCGGCGGCGGCGTCAACCACCGCATGTCGCTGTCCGACGCGGCCCTGGTGAAGGACAACCACGTGGTCGCCGCCGGCGGCGTCGCACCGGCCTTCAAGGCCGTACGGGAGGCCTTCCCGGACGTGCCGATCGAGGTCGAGGTCGACACCCTGCACCAGCTGCGCGAGGTGGTGGACGCGGGCGCCGACCTGATCCTGCTGGACAACTTCACGCCCGGTGAGTGCGAGGAGGCCGTAGGCATCGTCGGCGGCCGGGCGCTGCTGGAGGCCTCCGGCCGGCTGACGCTCGCCACCGCGCGCGCGTACGCCGAGACGGGCGTGGACTTCCTGGCCGTCGGCGCGCTCACCCACTCCTCGCCGATCCTGGACATCGGCCTGGATCTGCGCGAAGCGGAGTAACGCCCATGCTGCTCACCATCGACGTCGGCAACACGCACACTGTCCTCGGCCTGTTCGACGGCGAGGACATCGTCGAGCACTGGCGCATCTCCACGGACGCGCGCCGCACGGCGGACGAGCTCGCGGTGCTGCTCCAGGGCCTGATGGGCATGCACCCGCTGCTCGGCGAGGAACTGGGCGACGGCATCGACGGCATCGCGATCTGCGCGACCGTGCCGTCGGTGCTGCACGAACTGCGCGAGGTCACCCGGCGGTACTACGGCGACGTACCCGCCGTCCTGGTCGAGCCGGGCGTGAAGACGGGCGTGCCGATCCTCACCGACAACCCCAAGGAGGTCGGCGCCGACCGGATCATCAACGCGGTCGCGGCCGTCGAGCTGTACGGCGGGCCGGCGATCGTCGTCGACTTCGGCACGGCGACCACGTTCGACGCGGTCTCCGCGCGCGGGGAGTACATCGGCGGGGTGATCGCGCCCGGCATCGAGATCTCCGTGGAGGCGCTGGGCGTCAAGGGCGCGCAGCTGCGGAAGATCGAGGTGGCCCGGCCGCGCAGCGTGATCGGCAAGAACACGGTCGAGGCCATGCAGGCGGGCATCGTGTACGGGTTCGCCGGGCAGGTCGACGGGGTGGTGGACCGGATGGCCCGGGAGCTGGCCGACGACCCGGACGACGTGACGGTGATCGCCACGGGCGGACTCGCGCCGATGGTGCTGGGGGAGTCCTCGGTGATCGACGAGCACCAGCCGTGGCTGACGCTGATCGGGCTGCGCCTGGTCTACGAGCGGAACGTGTCCCGGCTCTGAACGGGCGCCGGCGCCCCCGCGGGCGCCGGCCCGCCCCGGGGCGCCCGGTCGACTCGCCGGTGGCCCCGGACGGGGGAACCGCGGAGCGACACGCAGCGCGTAAACATCCCTTTCGGTCACTTTTGTCCGATTAGCGATAGCGTCGCCGCATGCCCACGCCATACGGATCCCGCGGCGGCATGGCGTTCGGCGCGGAGGAGCTGCGTGTGCTCCGCCGCGCCCTCGCCCTCGCCCTCCACCCCGGCCACGTCTCCGCCGAGGACGTGCAGGACTGCCTCCGGCTCGCCGAATCGCTGGACGAGGCGCTGAGCGAGGGCGCCAGACTGCGCGCCTTCCTGGTGGCCGACCTGGGCCGGTACCGGGCCGCTCTGCCGGGTACGGCCGCCGGTTACCTCGCCCTTCTGGAGGAGGCCCTCGGGGCCGGGCACCGCCCGACGCCGGACGATCTCGCGGCGCTGCGGGCGCTGCGCGGGAACCGGATGGCGGCGGCGCTGCTGGACCGCTGCCAGGCGCTGGCCGAACAGGACGTACGGGCGCGGTTCGCCCAGGGGGCGCGCAGGGTGCCGGCGCCCGCCGTGCCGCCCGCGCGGACGCGGCTGCTGGCCCTCGCGGGTGGGGCGGGAGAGCCCGGGGCGCGACGGGAGGAAGGGGCGGCCGAGGAGCCGCCGGCGCCTCCGGCGGAGCGGCCGGGTGCGGAACCGGGGAAGGGCGAGCCGGGGGAGCCGAAGCGGCCCATCCCCACGCCGGGGGAGGTCTTCCCGCGACGCAAGCCGACGCCGCCGGCCGCTCCGCAGCGGTTGGCCGCGGTCTGACCCGGCCTCCGGCCGGACACGTCGTTCTCACCCGCACCTCCGTGCGACTTCCGCGGCCGGGTGCGGGTGGCCCTGTCGGGGGGCTGGGACACGTGGTGCGGGGTTCGTGCCCCCCGCCCCTTTCGCCCGTTCCGCCGTGGCTACTCTGGAGGCATGGACTACGTCTCCGCGCTCGTGCCGCCGGTCGTCATGGCCGCGTTCTTCATCGGTGTGGTCAGGGTGATCGTGAAGACCCAGGGTGGGGCCGCCAAGACCAAGGAGGATGCGGCCGTCGACGCCGCGCTCGCCCGCGCGGACGGCTCGCCCGAGAGCCCCGCCGCCGGCGCCTGAGCGGTACCCCCGGCCGTACCGGGCCCCCGGCTGAGCGCCTGCCCCGGCGACGCGCGCCCGCTTCGCGGATGACGTGCGCCCGCGTCGCGGAGAGCCCGGCCGTGGTTCCCGCCTGCGCTCAGCCGCCCGCCCGTGGGCCCTCGGCGGTGGTCCTGGCATGCCCACCCTCACCGGGCCCCTTCTTTCCGGCCGCGCGCCCTTTTTGCTCGGGTTTGTAGTCTTAGCGCACGTCCGGCACGTCATTGGGCGGATCTCCCACTATTGTTCTGAGCTGTGCCTCGCCCATTGGGAGAACTCGAAGACGCGGTCATGACGCGGGTGTGGAAGTGGAACCGCCCGGTGACCGTTCGAGAAGTCCTGGAAGACCTCCAGCGGGAACGGTCGATCGCGTACACCACCGTGATGACCGTTTTGGACAATCTCCATCAGAAGGGCTGGGTGCGCCGGGAGGCGGAAGGCCGGGCCTATCGATATGAGGCCGTGTCGACACGTGCCGCGTACGCCGCCGCCCTGATGAACGACGCCTGGTCCCAGAGTGACAACCCGGCCGCCGCTCTCGTCGCCTTCTTCGGCATGATGAGCGAGGAACAGCGCCAGGCCCTCAGAGACGCCGTACGCATCGTCCAGGGCCCGGAAGAAACCCGGGAAGCACCCGAAGCCCGGCAACCCCGAGCCGCCGAAGCCCCGCAAGAGGAGAACCCCGGCTCGGCGGAGGACGCCGACGGGCGATAGCGTCCGCTCATGTCAGCAGAGCGTCCTGAAGTCTCCGCAAAAGCCATCACCGTCCGGCGGGCCCGGACCAGCGATGTCCCGGCCGTGCGCCGCCTCCTCGACGCCTACGTCCGCGACCGCATCCTGCTCGACAAAGCGACCGTCACGCTTTACGAGGACATCCAGGAGTTCTGGGTGGCCGAACGCGATGACAACGCCGAGGTGGTCGGCTGCGGGGCGCTGCACGTCATGTGGGAGGACCTGGCGGAAGTGCGGACTCTGGCGGTGAAGCCCGGCCTCAAGGGCGCCGGCGTGGGCCATCAGTTGCTGGAGAAGTTGCTGGAGACAGCGCGCTGGCTCGGCGTTCGCCGGGTTTTCTGCCTGACCTTCGAAGTGGACTTCTTCGGGAAGCACGGCTTCGTCGAGATCGGCGAGACGCCGGTCGACACCGATGTCTACGCGGAGCTGTTGCGTTCCTATGACGAGGGCGTCGCGGAGTTCCTCGGTCTCGAACGAGTGAAGCCGAACACCTTGGGCAACAGCCGGATGCTTCTGCATCTGTGATCGCCAATGCCCTGGTGGCCTATGTCCGAAACGCGCATGTTTCCGGGCGGGGTCGGGGTGTCGAGTCGCTGCCGAGGGTTTGTGTTTTTCCGGCAAAAGCGGTTTGCTTTCCGACGTACTGCAGTACTGCATATAACAGGGGCGGCGAAACGGCGGACGCCGCACACCCCTGGTCCTCAACGTTATCGATGAAAGGAAATGCGGTGGCACAGAAGGTTCAGGTCCTTCTTGTCGACGACCTCGACGGCGGCGAGGCGGACGAGACCGTGACGTTCGCGCTGGACGGCAAGACGTACGAGATCGATCTCACGACCGCCAACGCGGACAAGCTGCGCGGTCTTCTGGAGCCCTATGTGAAGGGCGGACGCCGTACCGGTGGCCGTGCTTCCGGCGGGCGTGGAAAGGCGCGTGCCGCTTCCGGCGGCAACCAGGACACCGCGGCCATCCGCGCCTGGGCGAAGGAGAACGGTTACGAGGTCAACGACCGCGGCCGCGTTCCGGCGTCGATCCGTGAGGCCTACGAGAAGGCCAACGGCTGATCCCGCGGACCGGCGGGGCGCCCGGCGCTCCCGCGCCGCAGCCGGACCCGGTGACAGTGTGCTGCCACCGTGTCCACCAGCCGCACCAGATCGGGGGCGCTCCCCTCGCGCCCCACGGCCGGAGCGGCCGTCGTACCCGGCATGCCCGGCATGGCCGGCAGCGAGGTCTCGACGTCCTCGCGTCCCGGCCCGGGGGGCCGCAGCCACACAGCGGCCCCCTGCGCTGACGCCGGCCGCCCGGACGAGGCCCATGCGGGGCCGGCCGGTGCCGGGGCCTCCAGCGTGCCGCCGGGCCCCAGGGCCCGCAGGTCCAGGGAGACCGGGCCCCACTCCAGCCACTCCAGGAGTCCCGGCAGCTCCTCCGCGCTGCCCGGGGCCACCAGCAGCTCCACGCGGTCGCCTCGGAGGATCACCGGGGAGCCCGGCGCGAGATGCCGGAGCGCTCGGGCGCCCGCCTCGGCCGGCACCTCAAGCACGTCGAACCGCACCCCCGTGACCAGCCGCAACGGCGGTCCGGGCACGGTCGGCCAGCCCAGTTCGTCCTCGTACCAGCGCCGGGCCCGGGCGTCCGGGCCGACATCGGTGCCGGGACCGCCGGCCTCCGGTGCGTCCGGGACGACGGGGCGGCGGGGGACGGGGATCGTGGGCGTCACGGGGACCGGGCCAGCCATGCCAAGCGCAACCGCCACAGTGGCATTCGGGTTACGCTGGGTGCCCCAACGGCTGCGCTCAGTGCCGGAGGAGGGGGCGCGTGGGGGTCCGGGGAGGCGCAAGGTTGTTCGCCCATAGCGGAGGGAACCGGGGCGCGCGGCATGGAGTGTCAGTCCGTGCGGGTAAGACATCCCTAGTGGGAGGGGGCGACACGCAGGACGGGCCGTCTCACGTTCGCCAACGGCGTACTGGCGAGTGGGGTAACTGCCTGGCCTGCGGGAACATCGTCTCGCACCATCGGGTTGGAGCAGATGTCGGCGCACACGGTCAGGAGGCCATCGACGGTGTCGGCAGTTGGAATGAGCGGTCCCCGCTTGCGGGACTAAGCTGCGGAAGGACAGGGAGGGGAAGTTCCCCCCACTGCCTGACCGCTCTGAGGAGCGATTAACGATGTTCGAGAGGTTCACCGACCGCGCGCGGCGGGTTGTCGTCCTGGCTCAGGAAGAAGCCCGGATGCTCAACCACAACTACATCGGCACCGAGCACATCCTCCTGGGTCTCATCCACGAGGGCGAAGGTGTCGCCGCTAAGGCCCTGGAGAGCCTCGGCATTTCGCTTGAGGCGGTCCGCCAGCAGGTGGAGGAGATCATCGGTCAGGGCCAGCAGGCCCCGTCCGGCCACATTCCCTTCACCCCCCGTGCCAAGAAGGTCCTGGAGCTGTCGCTCCGCGAGGCCCTTCAGCTGGGCCACAACTACATCGGCACGGAGCACATCCTGCTCGGCCTGATCCGCGAGGGCGAGGGCGTCGCCGCCCAGGTCCTGGTCAAGCTGGGCGCAGACCTCAACCGGGTGCGGCAGCAGGTCATCCAGCTGCTCTCCGGTTACCAGGGCAAGGAGACCGCCACCGCGGGCGGCCCGGCCGAGGGCACCCCCTCGACCTCTCTCGTCCTGGACCAGTTCGGCCGGAACCTCACCCAGGCCGCTCGTGAGTCCAAGCTCGACCCGGTCATCGGGCGCGAGAAGGAGATCGAGCGGGTCATGCAGGTGCTGTCCCGCCGTACGAAGAACAACCCCGTCCTGATCGGTGAACCGGGCGTCGGCAAGACCGCCGTCGTCGAGGGCCTCGCCCAGGCCATCGTCAAGGGCGAGGTGCCCGAGACGCTCAAGGACAAGCACCTCTACACGCTGGACCTCGGCGCCCTGGTCGCCGGCTCCCGCTACCGCGGTGACTTCGAGGAGCGCCTGAAGAAGGTCCTCAAGGAGATCCGCACCCGCGGCGACATCATCCTGTTCATCGACGAGCTGCACACGCTGGTCGGTGCGGGTGCCGCCGAGGGCGCCATCGACGCCGCGAGCATCCTGAAGCCGATGCTGGCCCGCGGTGAACTCCAGACCATCGGTGCGACCACGCTGGACGAGTACCGCAAGCACCTGGAGAAGGACGCCGCCCTGGAGCGCCGCTTCCAGCCCATCCAGGTCGCCGAGCCGTCCCTGCCGCACACGATCGAGATCCTCAAGGGCCTGCGCGACCGGTACGAGGCGCACCACCGCGTCTCGATCACGGACGAGGCCCTGGTCCAGGCGGCCACCCTGGCCGACCGCTACATCTCGGACCGCTTCCTGCCGGACAAGGCCATCGACCTGATCGACGAGGCCGGCTCCCGGATGCGCATCCGCCGGATGACCGCTCCGCCGGACCTGCGCGAGTTCGACGAGAAGATCGCCGCCGTCCGCCGGGACAAGGAGTCCGCGATCGACTCGCAGGACTTCGAGAAGGCCGCCTCCCTGCGCGACAAGGAGAAGCAGCTCCTCGCCGCCAAGGCGAAGCGGGAGAAGGAGTGGAAGGCCGGCGACATGGACGTCGTCGCCGAGGTCGACGGCGAGCTGATCGCCGAGGTCCTCGCCACGGCCACCGGCATCCCGGTCTTCAAGCTGACCGAGGAGGAGTCCAGCCGCCTGCTCCGCATGGAGGAGGAGCTGCACAAGCGGGTCATCGGCCAGAACGACGCCGTCAAGGCGCTGTCGAAGGCGATCCGCCGTACGCGTGCGGGCCTGAAGGACCCGAAGCGTCCGGGTGGTTCGTTCATCTTCGCCGGCCCGTCCGGTGTCGGTAAGACCGAGCTGTCCAAGGCGCTCGCCGAGTTCCTCTTCGGTGACGAGGACGCGCTGATCTCCCTCGACATGTCGGAGTTCAGCGAGAAGCACACGGTCTCGCGCCTCTTCGGTTCGCCCCCCGGCTACGTGGGCTACGAGGAGGGCGGCCAGCTGACGGAGAAGGTCCGCCGCAAGCCGTTCTCGGTCGTCCTGTTCGACGAGGTCGAGAAGGCCCACCCGGACATCTTCAACTCGCTGCTGCAGATCCTGGAGGACGGTCGGCTGACCGACTCCCAGGGCCGGGTCGTGGACTTCAAGAACACGGTCATCATCATGACGACCAACCTCGGCACCCGGGACATCTCCAAGGGCTTCAACCTCGGCTTCGCCGCCGCGGGTGACACGAAGACCAACTACGAGCGCATGAAGAACAAGGTGTCGGACGAGCTGAAGCAGCACTTCCGCCCCGAGTTCCTCAACCGCGTCGACGACGTGGTCGTCTTCCCGCAGCTGACGCAGGAGGACATCCTGCGGATCGTCGACCTGATGGTCGGCAAGGTGGACGAGCGCCTGAAGGACCGGGACATGGGCATCGAGCTGTCCCAGTCCGCCAAGGAGCTGCTGTCCAAGAAGGGTTACGACCCGGTGCTGGGCGCCCGGCCGCTGCGCCGCACGATCCAGCGCGAGATCGAGGACACGCTCTCGGAGAAGATCCTCTTCGGCGAGCTGCGTCCCGGTCACATCGTGGTCGTGGACACCGAGGGCGAGGGCGACGCCGCCACCTTCACCTTCCGCGGTGAGGAGAAGTCGGCCCTGCCGGACGTCCCGCCGATCGAGCAGGCCGCGGGTGGGGCTGGTCCCAACCTGAGCAAGGACGCGTAAGCCTCCGGCGGTTCAGCCGGGTGAAGGGGCCGGTGCCTTCGGGCGCCGGCCCCTTCAGTGCTGTTCGAGGGTGACTTCGGCGTGGGGGAAGAGGGCCTCGACGTGGAAGAGCGGGTCGCCGGGGAGGGCCACCACGCTGACCGAGCGCAGGCCCGGGAGCCTGGAGGCCAGTACGGACAGCCCCTCCGCGCCGAATGCCGAGGAAACCCGCAAGTCCCGGACGCGGGGAAGTTCCGGTACGAGGTGCAAGCTCCAGCGGGGGCTCCATTCCAGGTGGAGCCGTACGAGCCCGGGCAGTTGGGCGACCCGGCTCCAGTCGTCGGCCGTCAGCTCCGTGGTCAGCATTCCGAGACTGAGCGTGCGCAGCTCCGTCCAGTGCTCCAGCCCGCGCAGCCCTGTGTTGTCGACGCTGCGCTCGCCGAGGTGGAGGAATGTCAGCGGAGCGTCGACAGGCAGGGTGAGGCGCAGGTCGGTGCCCGGCAACGGCTGGCTCACGGAGAGCCTGGTGAGTGACCGCAGGGCCCGCAGTCCGGCCGGGTCCGTGATGCCGGCGCAGTCGAACTGCACGAGCGGCAGTGAGGCGAGGCGGTCCACACCGTGTGCCTCGGGACAGCCGAACACCGACAGGGCGCGCAGGGACGGGAACGGTGTCAGGGCGCCCAGATCAACGGGACACGGATTGGCCGACAGGGTGAGTGCCGGCACCGCCGCGGGGTCCGGCACCGTGGCGATGATGTCCTCGATCGCGTGCTCGCCCCGGAAGTGCAGGCGCTGCCAGGGACGCATCCGGGCCAGCGCCGCGCGCTGTTCGGCCGACTCGCAGGTCAGGATGAGGTTCCCACGCTCCAGATGGTCCAGGACCTCCGCCGCGTAGACACCGGCGTCGAAACGCGACCACGTCCCCACCAGTTGCCGCCGGACGTTCAGATCCGGATGTTCCCGGAACCGTCGCAGTACCGCCAGTGCCCCCTCCGGTTCCTCCTCCCCGAGCAGGGAGGCGGTGACCGTGACCCCGTGTGCCTCCTCGGCCGTCAGGCCCTCCGGGCCCGGCAGCAACTCCAGTACCAAGGGGCCCGCCTCCGCCAGGGCCTTCGCGTCCTCCGTCGTCCGGGGCGGGATCAATGCGCTCGCCCGTTCCTCGACCTCCGCCCGCACGGCCGGGTCCAGGGCCGTCGCGTGTTCCAGGCAGGCCAGGGCCAGCAGGGTCAGGCGGGGGGTGTCACGGGTCAGCAACTGTCGGAGGACCGAGGCCCGTTCACGTGGTCTCGCGTGGGCCACCGCCATGCGGATGACGTCCTCCCACTGGGTGTCGTCGGCGTGGCTGACGAGGACGTCGAGGTGGCCCTCCTCCACCGCGTAGCGCGCGCCCAGGTAGTCCTGGAAGGTGCGGTGGACGAAGTCGACCACGCCCTCCGCCGGCTGTCGCAGCAGGCCGCTGCGCAGCAGCAGCGCGCGCAGTACCGTCGCCGCGTCCCCGGACGCCGACGCGATCGTGGGGAGGCAGCGCTCCACGATGCCCTCGGCCGTAACGAGGTCCATCTCCGTGCGGCCGCTCAGCACCAGCGCGTACGCCAGCCGCTGGAGCAGCTCCAGCTGCGCCTCCTCGCCCAGTTCGGCGCCCATGCCCCGCTCCCGGTCCCGGCGGGCGAGGAGCATGGTGAGGGCGGCGTCGTACAACTCCTTGCGGCCGGTGGGCAGATAGCCCCGGCGCTCGCGGTGCAGGGCGCAGATCAGGCCGCACATCAGGGGGTTGGTGGCCAGCCGGGCCAGGTCGCGCTTGGTGCGCAGGGAGTCCAGGAGCGGCTGTTCGTACTCCGGTGCCCGGGCGGCCTCGTGCCAGCGGTGCACGAACGTGGCCACCTCGGCGCGGCGCATCGGGGCCAGGGTCAGTTCCCGGAACCCCTCCTCGGCCAGCCAGTCGGGGCGTACGGCGGTCGGGCGGGAGGTCAGGAGGACGGGGTTGCCGGGGTAGGCCGCGAGCAGGGAGCGCAGCCAGTCGCGGGTGCGGTGGCGGTCGGCGGCCGGGATCTCGTCCAGGCCGTCGACCAGGAGCAGGCCCCGGCCCGCGGCCAGCACGCGCTCGGCCCAGCCCTGGGGCGGGGTCAGTGGACAGCCCACCGCCGCCAGGAAGACGTCCGGCGCGGGCAGCGAGCCGGTGCGGATCAGGGTGCGCAGCGGGAGGACGTACGGGATCCGGCCGGCCTCGCGGGCCGCGGTGACCGCCAGCCACTGCACCAGCGTCGTCTTGCCGGAGCCGGCGTCGCCGCGCAGCAGCACCCGGGAGCCGCCGGTCAGCGCCTCCTCGGCGGGTAGCCGGCCGGGTGTCGCGGGCGGGCGCTCATGGAGCCCAAGGCCGGACGGCCGCTCCTCCCCGGTGGTCGCCTCCAGGCTCAGATAGGCGACTTCGAGCGGCCAGCGGTCGGGGGAGTCGCGCAGGTCGATGCCGTAGATGGTGATGTGGTCGTGGCGGTCGGCGAGGTAGGGGAGGTAACGGCGTTCGAAGGCCGCGTCGCGGGAGTCCGGGCGCGGGGTGCGGGCGATCAGCTCGTCCACCTTCGCTATGAGCTCCGCCTGCGCCCGGCTCTGCTCGACCAGGGTGCGGGCCACGAAGGTGGACCGCCGGGTGAAGAACTCCAGGATGTGCAGGCAGGCCCACTCGGTCGCGGAGGCCAGGAAGGCGTGGGCGTCGGCGGACAAGCCGTCCGGCGGCGGGGCGTGGCGCAGCAGCAGCCGGGCGAGTTCCGCGCTGCCGAGCCGTACGGCCTGCACGTCGTCCATCTCCAGTTCGCCGAGGGCGAGCAGGCGGCGGGCGAGCGCGTCGGCCACGGCCGCCTGCTCGTCGGCGGGGAACGGGGGCTCGCCCGGCGACTCCACCGCCTGGGTCACGATCCGCTCGGCGAGCCGGTGGACCTCCTTCTCGCCCAGCGTCCGCTTCTCGCCCCGGAAGGACACCAGTGCCGACAGCCGTACCGGCCGGTCGACCAGGCCCGCGCCCGGGCCGTCCTGGACGAACAGCTTCCGCACCAGCGGGCCGATCAAGCCGGAGACCAGCTTGCCGCCCAGTACGACCGGCTCCATCCGTCACCCCCGTGTGCGTACCGCGTACGGAGGGAGCCTAGCCAAGCGTGCGCGGCGCGCGTTACGACAACTGGCCGTCGTAGTCGGGCAGCTTGAACGTCTTCTCGGCGTGGCCGCCGGAGAGGTCCGTGGCGTTGTTGCCGATGTTGGCGATGATCGTGTAGCCGTCGTTCTCGATGCCGACGCGCTGGGCGGTCTTGTAGGCGGCGACGTCCTTGAAGAGGTCGGTGAGGCCGCGGACGTGCAGGCCGGAGACCTCGTAGCCGTCGTGTTCGAGGTTGTACTCGGTGGGCCAGTACAGGACGCCGGGGCGGGCGGTGACGAAGAAGAGGGAGACGCCGTGCTCCTGGGCGTAGCGGGCGGCGTCCAGGACGGGCCGGTTGGCCGGCTGGGGGTAGCTGAAGCCGAAGTCGGTCTCCAGCGCGGTGTTGTCTATGTCGAGGACGATCGCCTGCTTCTCGCCGGGCCGGGCGGCGGCGATGCGCTGCTTCAGGTACGGCAGGGCCTGGTCCATGACCGCCTGGCAGTCCTTCTGCCAAGTGGCGTAGTCGACCTTCGCGGCCGAGGCGGCGGCCGGGGCGGTGGCCGCGGCGCGGGCCGGGGCCGTCGCCGTGCCGTCCGCCGCCTGCACGGCCGGGGCGGTCTGTACGGCCAGGGCGGCCAGCGCGGCCACGGAGACGGCGGTCACGGAGCTGCGGCGCGCCCAGGGGCGTCTGGTCATCGGTGGGGGTCCTCTCACGTCCGGACGCGCGTCCGTGCGCGTCCTGAATGTCAGGGGCATGATCTGAGCCGAGGATGGCGCGAGAGGAACCGTAGGGTTACCGGACGGTAGGTAGATAGAGGTCTGCGTCACAATTCCGTGCTCGCCGGGTTATCCGACCGGTGATGTGCCGCACAGGACGTACGTCACCTACTAAGGCGCCCGGTGGATGGAAATAGGCGGATAAAAGGGACTTTTGCCCTCGAAATCGCGGGGGAAGGTGAAGGGAACTCCGACGTCAGGAGTGGTGCCCGCCGAGTGGGGCGCGTGCCGGGAATTGCCCTTTATGAAGGGCATCTACTACTCGTCGCCGTAGATGGGCCCTTTGTCAGGCTTCGGGGTGCTCGGTTACCAAGTAATGGCCGCTCCGGTGGATGTCCTCGTGGACGTCCGTGCACCGGGTGGCCGACCAGTCCCCGAATTCACGAGGTCACGATGTTCCGACGCTTCACGTCCCGCTCCGCCCGTACGTCCTCGCTCCGCACCCGCGTGGCCGTCCTGGCCGCCGGTTTCGGCGCCACGGCCGTCCTGGGCACCGGGGTCGCGAGCGCCGCCACCGCGTCCGCCACTTCCTGGGTCGACCCGGTGAAGCACTACACGCTCTCCGCCGGCTACATGCAGGCCGGCAGCCACTGGGTCGCCAAGCACAGCGGCCAGGACTTCGCCGTACCGACCGGCACCGAGGTCGTCGCCGTGCACGGTGGCACCGTCGTCAAGGCCGGCCCCAACGGCGCCGGTGACGGCCCGGCGTACGGCAACGCCATCGTCATCAAGCACGGCAACGGCACCTACTCGCAGTACGCGCACCTGTCCCGCATCGACGTGCGGATCGGCCAGGTCGTGGCGACCGGCCAGCACATCGCGCTGTCCGGCTCCACCGGCAACTCCACCGGTCCCCACCTGCACTTCGAGATCCGCACCACCCCGAACTACGGCTCCGCCGTCAACCCGGCCGTGTTCCTGCGCGCCCACGGTGTGAAGGTCTGACCTAGTCCTCCTTCCGGCAGGCGTGCTCATGCGCCTGCCGGATCATGTCCAAGGCGACTTCGAGAACGGCCTCGCGCCTCTTCTCGGGGTCGCCTTCGACGTCCTGCATCACGAACATCCCGGCGTGCAGCGTGAACATCGCGCTGACCGAGCGGACCTGGTCCACCAGTTCCGCGTCGGGGTTGATGAGGATGTCCCGCAGCATGCGCATCCGGTCCTTGAAGGTGTCGCCGATGCGCAGTTCGCGGACCGTCGCCTGGTTCTCCTGCATGAAGCGGAAGAGGGGTTCCGCGCCCGCGAGCGCCTCGCTGTAGCGGCGGATGATCTCCTCTTTGGTCTCCAGGGTGCCCGGCTGCCGTCCGCCCCACTCGATCAGGTCTTCGATCGGCTTCGTCAGGTCCTCGAAGAGGCTGACGATGATCTCTTCCTTCGTCTTGAAGTGGTAGTACAGCGCCGCCTTGGTGACGTCGAGGCGCTCGGCGATCTCCCGCAGGGAGGTCTTCTCGTATCCCTGCTCCGCGAAGAGCTCGAGGGCAACGTCCTGGATGCGCTGGCGGGTGTTGCCGCGGCGCTGCTGCTTGGTGCCGTCCATGGTGCCGCCCATCCTCGTACTCCTCGGGCCCCCACGGAAACTTACTTGACGCCCGGCTAGTGATCCCTCTACCGTCCCAGTGTACTGAGAACTAGCCGGGCGGCAAGTAAGTATGCCCCGGGGGGAAACGGAAGACGATGGCGGACACGGCAGAAGGCGTTATAGCGGGCAAACGCCCCCGAAGTGTGCGAGCGGTCCTGCTCGCGCTCATGATCGCGATGATGCTCGCGATGCTCGACAACATGATCGTCGGCACGGCGATGCCCACGATCGTGGGCGACCTGGGCGGCCTGGAGCACCTCTCCTGGGTCGTCACCGGTTACACCCTCGCCACCGCGGCCTCCACGCCGGTCTGGGGCAAGGTCGGCGACATGTACGGGCGCAAGGGAGCCTTCCTCGGCTCCATCGTGATCTTCCTCATCGGCTCGGCGCTGAGCGGCATGGCCCAGGACATGGGCCAGCTGATCGGGTTCCGGGCGGTGCAGGGACTCGGCGCCGGCGGTCTCATGGTCGGCGTCATGGCGATCATCGGCGACCTGGTGCCGCCCCGGGAGCGGGGCAAGTACCAGGGCATGATGGCCGGCGTCATGGCGCTGGCCATGATCGGCGGCCCGCTGGTCGGCGGCACCATCACCGACAACTGGGGCTGGCGCTGGGCCTTCTACATCAACCTGCCGCTGGGCGCGATCGCCCTCGCGCTGGTCACCGTCGTGCTCCAGCTGCCGAAGAAGCGGTCCAAGGCGGGCATCGACTACCTGGGCGTCGTCCTGCTGACCGTCGGCATCACCGCGATCGTGCTGGTCACCACCTGGGGCGGCACCGAGTACGCCTGGACCTCCGCGCGGATCATGGAGCTGACCGGCATCGGCGTGGCCGCGCTGATCGGGTTCGTGTTCTGGCAGACCAAGGCCGCCGAGCCGGTGGTGCCGCTGCACATCTTCAAGAGCCGCAACTTCACCCTGATGGCCGTCATCGGCTTCATCACCGGCTTCGTGATGTTCGGCGCCACCCTCTTCCTGCCGCTGTACCAGCAGGCCGTGCAGGGCGCGTCCGCCACCAACTCCGGTCTGCTGCTCCTGCCGATGCTCGGCGCGATGCTCCTGACCTCGATGGTCGCGGGGCGGATCACCACCAACAGCGGCCGGTACAAGATCTTCCCGATCGCCGGCGGCGTCCTGATGATCGCCGGTCTGTACCTGCTGTCGACGATGGACACCGGCACGAGCCGGTTCACCTCCGGCGTCTACATGGCCGTGGTCGGCGCGGGCATGGGCTGCCTGATGCAGATCACCATGCTGGTCGCGCAGAACAGCGTGCAGATGAAGGACATGGGCGTGGCCTCGTCCTCGTCCACCCTGTTCCGTACGCTCGGTTCCTCCTTCGGCGTCGCCATCATGGGCGCGCTGTTCAACCACCGCGTCCAGGACGTCATGGCCGAGCGGGCCGGTGCGGTCGGCGCGAAGATGACCGCCCAGTCGGCGCAACTGGACGCGGACAGCCTGGCCAAGCTGCCGGCGGCGGCCCGCGAGGCGTACCAGCACGCGGTGTCCTCGGGAACGCACTCCGCGTTCCTGCTCGGCGCCCTGGTCGCGGTGCCGGTGCTGATCGCGGCCCTGTTCGTCAAGGAGGTGCCGCTGAAGGGCGGTCCGAAGGCGGCCGGTGAGGGTGCCGACGCGGCACCGCAGCCGATGGCCGAGGCCCTCTGACCCTTCCGGCCCGGGAGGCTCCGGCGGGCTCGTGCCCGCCTCAGCCGCCCCGCCGACCGAGGCCCCGGTCTTGCCGGCCCCGGTCCCGAAGGCCCCGGTGCGTGTCCGCCACCGGGGCCTTCGGCCGTCTTCCCGGTGCTTCTGTCGTCTCCGAGGGCGCCGGAGACCCGAGGTGCCCCTCGCGGCGCCGGGCGGGTCAGCGCAGTGTGTAGCCGCCGTCGGGATACAGCGTCGAGCCGGTCGTGAAGCCGTTGGTGAACAGGAACACCACGGCCTGCGCGATCTCGTCCTCCGTGCCGAGCCGGTGCAGCAGCGTGTCCCCGCGGTACTGCGCGAACGCGGCCTCCCGGTCCGCGGCGGGACGGCCCGCCCACAGGTTGCCGTCGACGGTGCCGGGCGAGACGACGTTGACCCGGACCGGCGCCAGCTCGACCGCCAGGCCGCGCCCCAGCCCCTCGATCGCCGCGTTGCAGGCCGCGTAGGCGGGCGCGGGCGCCGGCGGGCGGGCCCCGGCCGCGCCGGACATCAGGACCACCGAGCCGTCGGCGGCCAGCTTCGGCGCGGCGTGCCGGACGGCGTGGTACTGCCCCCAGAACTTGGAGACGAACGGGCTCTCGGCATCCTTGTCGCTCAACTCCAGCATCGGGCCCACCCGGTAGGAGGCGGCGGACGTGAACAGGTGGTCCACCCGCTCCAGCGGCGCGAAGAACGCGGCCAGCGACGCCCGGTCGGTGATGTCCACGGTCCGCCAGGAGGCCGCCGGTCCCAGCCGCCGCGCGGCGTCGGCCAGCCGGGCCGGTGTCCGCCCGCCGAGCACCACCTCGGCACCCGCCGCCACGACCTGGTGCGCCACCCGCAGCCCGATGCCCGAACCCCCGCCGATCAGGACCACGGTGCGCCCCCGCAGCGCCGGGGCACCCGGCACGGGCCCGGGGTCGGGGGAGGGGACGCGACTGCTCATCGGGGGCTCCGTTTCCGTGGGCGGACCGGGTCGACCGTGATCAACCGGCCCGCTCCCGGCGGTATTCCGCGCCCCCGACGCGCTAGCCCGCGCCGGACACCGGCAGTACCGGATAGCTGCCCGTGTTGGTCGGGGCGTGCTCCGGCAGCCACAGGACGGCCACCGCGCCCTCCGCGGGCTGCTCGGCGGGCGTGCCGACGGGGCGTACGTTGCGGAAGGTCAGCCGGGCACCGAGCACCCGGGCCTGGCCGGCCGCGATGGTCAGCCCCAGCCCGTGGCCCTGTCCCGCGCGGTCCTCGCTGCCGGTGCGGAACCGGCTCGGCCCCTCGGCCAGCAGCTTCTCGGGGAAGCCGGGGCCGTGGTCGCGCACCCGGATGACCCGGCCCTCCACGCTGACCTCGATCGGCGGCCGGCCGTGCCGGGCGGCGTTGGCGAGCAGGTTGAACAGCACCCGCTCCAGCCGCCGCGGGTCGGTGGTGACCTCCGACTCGTGCACCACGTGCACGGCGACGTCCGGGTCCTTGGCCGCCACCCGGCGCGCCACGAACTCGCCCAGCATGATGTCCTGGAGTTCCGCTCGCTCCGAGGCGCTGTCCAGGCGGGCCACCTCCAGGACGTCCTCGACCAGCGTGCGCATCGCCTTGGCCCGGTCCAGGACCAGCTCCGTGGGCCGGCCGGGCGGCAGCAGCTCGGCCGCCGTCAGCAGCCCGGTCACCGGAGTGCGCAGTTCGTGCGCGATGTCGGCCGTGACCCGCCGCTCGGCCTCCAGCCGCTGCCGCAGCGCGTCCGCCATGGCGTCCACCGCGCGCGCCAGATCGTCGGTCTCGTCCCGTACGACCCCGCCGATGGCCTCCCGCACCCGCACGTCGGTCTCGCCCTTGGCGACCCGGTTCGCCGCCGCTGCGGCCTTGCGCAGCCGGCGGGACAGCTGGCCGCCGATCAGCACGCCGAGCGCGCTGCCGCCGAGCACCACCGCGACCGAGCCGATGACCAGGGCCTGGTCCAGGTCCCGGAGCATGTCGACGCTGCGGTCGGGCAGGTGCATGTGCACGGACAGCACGTGCCCGCCCTTGACCGGCACGGCCGCCCAGATGTCCGGGTCCTCGCCGTGCCGGGAGACGTCACTGGCCCGCCGGCTGCGCCCGACGGTCTCGCGCAGCGCGTCCGGCAGCTCGGGGTCGTCCACCTTGACATAGGGGAAGACCGGTCCCCGGTTCAGCTCGTAATTGCGCTGGGCCAGCACCAGCCGGTCGTTGGCCAGCTCGCGCGCGTTGTCCAGCATCGAGACCCGGGCCGCGTTGTGCACGACCAGGCTGAGCACGACCGCCACCAGACCGGCCACCAGCGCGATCGCCGCGCTCAGCTTCCATCTGAGCCCCGTACGCAGTCCCGCGCGCTCCATGCGCCGGACCGGATGCCGCAGGATCCCCCGCATACCGCCCCGCTCAGGCCTTCAGTTTGTAGCCGAAGCCGCGGACCGTCTCGATCCGGTCCTGGCCGATCTTCTGCCGCAGCCGCTGGACGTGCACGTCCACGACCCGGGTGTCCCCGCCCCAGCCGTAGTCCCACACGCGTTCCAGCAGCTTGTCGCGGGAGAGCACGGTGCCCGGCGCGGAGGAGAACTCCAGCAGCAGCCGCATCTCGGTCGGGGTGAGCGCCACCGGCCGCCCGGCCCGCCGTACCTCCATGCCGTCGGTGTCGATCTCCAGGTCCCCGAAGGCCAGCGTGCCGGTGACCGCGTCCCCGGACTCCTGCGCCCGCTCCCCGCCGGCGTGCCCGAAGCGGCGCAGCACGGCGCGGATCCGGGCGACCAGCACGGCACCGTCGAACGGCTTGGTCACGTAGTCGTCGGCGCCCGCCTCCAGGCCGAGGACGACGTCGATGGAGTCGGCGCGCGCCGACAGCATGATCACCGGCACGGTGGACTCGTCCCGGATCCGCCGGCACAGGCTGACCCCGTCCAGGCCCGGCACCATGACGTCCAGCAGGGCGATGTCGGGACGGTTCGCCCGGAACGCCTCCAGGCCCGACAGGCCGTCGGGCATCGCGGTGACCGCGAAGCCGTCCCGCTCCAGGGCGAGCTGGGTGGCCTCGCGGATGACGTCGTCGTCCTCGACGAACAGGACGTGGGTCTGGTCTGCCATCCCGGTGCTCTCAGTCCTCGTGGTGTGCGTGTGGGGGATCAGGTGCTCGGCACGGGCCGCGGGGACCCGTCGGCGGACTTGCCGTACTCGTTGCGGGTGGGTTTGCCGGGGACGAACCGCCCGGCCTTCCAGGTGTAGGGGGTCACGATGTCCCCGGACGGGCTGGAGATCGGGTCGTCCTGCTCGTAATACTGCCTGGTCACCGACAGGGCGCCGCGGTCGATCTCCGCGTAGACCGGGGACTCCTCGCTCTTGAAGACGTTCTTGAACACGCCGTCGTCGTCCCGGTACACGTACGAGCCGATGCCGACCCAGTCCGCGCACGTCATCACGTTGATGACGACGTCGTCCACCGGGGCGTCGGTGAGATCGCCGTACGAGACGTCCACCTGGTAGTCGTCGCCGTCGCACGGCTTCAGCTCGCGTTTGACCGCCGGGGACACCTGGGGGTCGCGTTTGAGCAGCGCCACGGCGTCCACCCGCCGGAACTTGCCGAAGGCGCTCGCGGAGGGGGAGGCGCCGGCCACCGCCGCGGCCGAGGCGTGCGCCGGGCCCTCGTCCCGGGCACCGGTGCCCCCGCTGCCGCAGGCGGCGAGGAAAAGGGCGAGGGCGGCGAGCGCGGTCCCCACCGCGATCACCGCCTGTGAACTTCTTCGGACCCCTTCGGGTCCGGCCCCGGTCAGGCCGCGCAACGCTCCCGCTCCTCACGCTCCAGCGCGCGTGCGTCCAGATCGCGGGCCTCCAGCTCCTCCCGGAGCCGGGCGAGCGCCCGGTGCAGCGTGCTCTTGACCGTACCGGCCGACATGCCGAGGGCCGCGGCCGTCTCCTCTGTGGACATCTGCTCCCAGTGTCGCAGCACCACGACACTGCGCTGCTTCGGTGCGAGCACCTTCAAGACGTCCATCAGCAGGGCCCGGTCGGCGTGCTGCTCGGTGGAGTCGTCGACGGAGGCGTCCGGCAGCTGCTCGGTCGGCACCTCTTCCAGCTTGCGCGCCCGCCACCACTCGGTCCGCGTGTTGATCATGACCCGGCGCAGATAGGCGTCGGCGAGCCGCTTGTCGGCTATGCCCTCCCAGCGGCCGTACGTCCGCACCAGCGCGGTCTGCAGCAGGTCCTGGGCGTCGACCGGGTCCGGGACCAGCCGGCGGGCGCTGCGCAGCAGCGCGTCCTGCCGGGTGCGGACGTACTCCTCGAACTCGAGCACCTCGCCCTGCGACATGATCAACCGCCTCCGTTCCCCGTCGTGCCTCCGGCTCGTGCCGGAAGTCCCGCTGTCCCCGCGCCCGGTGGTCCGCCGGGCACGGAGAAGAAGCTACGGAGTGGTTGTCACGGGGCTGTGCGGACCAGCCTGCGGCCGGCAATCGGCTATCCGTCGGTTGTGTAACGGAAGCGGCGACGGGGAAGGGTGTGCGGAAGTTACGTCCCATTATGGGAGGTTTTGCCGCGTCGGATCCTTCGTAACGGACGCCGGAGGACTGTGACCTGGCTGTGCGTCAGCCGAGCGGCAGCCGGTACAGGCCGCCGGGCAGCGGCTCCACCAGACCGTCCGCGACCAGCCCGTCCAGCGCGCGGGCCCGCTGCACCGGCTCGTGCCACACCCGGTCCAGCACCGTCTGCGGCACCGGCGCGAGCGCCTCCCGCAGCACGGCCAGCAGCTTGCCGCGCACCTGCCGGTCCGTGCCGGCGTACGTCTGTCCGCGCCGCGGCGGTCCGGAGTGCTCCGGCTTGCCCGCCAGCCGCCAGGCGCACTGCCCGGCGATCGGGCACCGCCCGCACCCCTCGTTCTTCGCCGTGCACACCAGCGCGCCCAGCTCCATGGAGGCGGCGGCCCAGCGCGCGGCGGTCCGCTCGTCCGCGGGCAGCAGCTCCCGCGCCAGGCGCCGCTCGGCGGCCGTGGTCGCGTTCGGCGGGTACTGCACCCCGGTCACCGCCCGCGCGATCACCCGCCGCACATTGGTGTCCAGCACCGCGTGCCGCTGCCCGTACGCGAACGAGGCGACGGCCGCCGCCGTGTACTCGCCGATCCCGGGCAGCGCCAGCAGCTGCGCGTGGTCCGTCGGCACGTCCCCGCCGTGCCGCTCCGTTATGGCGACGGCGGCACCGTGCAGCCGCAGGGCCCGGCGCGGGTAGCCGAGCCGGCCCCAGGCGCGCACCGCCTCGCCCGGTGCCTCCTTCGCCAGGTCGGCGGGGCGCGGCCAGCGGGCCAGCCATTCCTCGTAGACGGGCAGGACCCGGTTCACCGGGGTCTGCTGGAGCATGAACTCGCTGACCATCACGCCCCACGGGCCCGCCTCCGGGCGGCGCCAGGGGAGGTCACGGGCATGGGCGTCGAACCAGGCGATCACGGGGGCGTGGAGCTTCTCAGTCATGGCCCTTCGATCCTGCCACGGGTGGCCGGGCATCGGGCGTGAGGGCGCGGTCACCGAGCGTGGCGAAATATGAAAAACCGTGCCGCCCACCGCAGTTACCGGAATGATGATCCGGAAAAGTTCACGTCGGCGCGGCGGGTGACGCGAGCAAGCGCGGCGATCTCTCGTACAGTTTCCGCGTGGGATCTCTGCGCAATCCGGTCGGGCCGCTTCCCTCCTCCATCTACTGGCGTCGGAGGGTCGTACTGCTGTCCGTGGTCGCCCTGTTGGCGCTCGTGATCACGCTGATCGTCACCACCGGTGGCGGGGGCGGCAAGAAGGACACCACCGGATCCGACGGCAAGAACCCCACGCACGTCATCACGCCCGGACCGAGCCAGTCCGGCCCCGCGATCAGCCAACACCCGGGCGGACGCGACGAGTCGGGCGGCGGCGGCACCGGCGGCGGCACGGGCTCCGGGGGCTCCGACGGCGGCGCGACGGGGTCGTCCGGCGGCTCCGGCGGCTCGTCCGGCGCCGGTGGTTCCTCCGGCTCGGCCGGTTCCTCCGGTGCGGGTGCGGGTTCCGGTGTCGCCGTCGCCGCGGGCGACGCGCTCCCCGGATCCTCCACGCTGCCCGACTGCCCGTCCGGCGCGGTGGAGTTGAGCCTGCGCAGCGTGCGCAACTCCTACTCGCCGGACCAGACCCCGACCTTCGAACTCACCGCGAGGAACGGCTCGTCGGCGGACTGCAAGGTCGATCTCGGCCCGGGCCGCGCGGTGTTGACGATCACCCCGGCGGACGGCGACGACACCTTCTGGTCCTCGGACGACTGCCCCAAGGGCCCGGGCAGCCTGGCCTTCCGGGTGCCGGCCGGCCAGAGCATCACCTACACCGTCGAGTGGGACCGCAAGCCGAGCGCCGCCCGCTGCGGCACCCCGGTCGGCGGCCCGGCCAAGCCCGGCACCTACCTGCTGGAGGCCAAGGCCCCCGGCCACGGCAAGCTCCAGGCGTCGTTCGTACTGTCGGCGGACTGAGGGCGCCCCGAAGGGGCGCGGGGCCGTGGCACCGTGCGGCTCCGCCGCGTGGGCGCGAGCGACCACAACGAACCCGCAGCCGCCGAGCGACCGGGCAGACCCGAGCTCTCAGGCGCCCGGCCGAATCCTCAGACGTACCGCTCCAGGATCGACGACTCGGCCAGCCGCGACAGCCCCTCCCGTACGCTGCGCGCCCGTGCCTCGCCCACGCCGTCCACGGTCTGCAGGTCGTCCACGCTCGCGGCCAGCAGCTTCTGCAGGCCCCCGAAGTGCTCCACCAGCCGGTCGATGATCGCGCCCGGCAGCCGCGGCACCTTCGCCAGCAGCCGGAAGCCGCGCGGCGAGACCGCCGAGTCCAGCGACTCGGGCGACGCGGTGTAGCCCAGCGCACGCGCCACCGTGCCCAGTTCCAGCAGCTCCGCGTGGGTCAGCGCGTCCAGCTCGGCCAGCGCCTCCTCGACCGTGCGGGAGCGCTTGGCCGTCGGCTCGGGCACATAGTCGCGGACGACCAGCTCGCGGTCCGGCTCGACGCCCGCGATCAACTCCTCGAGCTGGAGCGCGAGAAGCCGGCCGTCGGTGCCCAGCTCGACCACGTACTCGGCGATCTCGGTGGCGATCCGGCGGACCATCTCCAGCCGCTGCGCGACCGCCGAGACGTCCCGGACCGTCACCAGGTCCTCGATCTCCAGCGCCGACAGCGTGCCCGCGACCTCGTCCAGCCGCAGCTTGTACCGCTCCAGCGTGGCCAGCGCCTGGTTCGCGCGGGAGAGGATCGCCGCCGAGTCCTCCAGGACGCGCCGCTGACCGTCCACGTACAGGGCGATCAGCCGCATCGACTGGGAGACCGAGACCACCGGGAAGCCGACCTGCTTGCTCACCCGGTCCGCCGTGCGGTGCCGCGTGCCCGTCTCCTCCGTGGGGATCGTCGGGTCCGGCACCAGCTGGACGCCCGCGCGCAGGATCTTCGACAGGTCCGACGACAGCACGATGCCGCCGTCCAGCTTGCACAGCTCCCGCAGCCGGGTGGCCGTGAACTCGACGTCCAGCACGAACCCGCCCGTGCACATCGCCTCGACCGTCTTGTCCGAGCCGAGGACGATGAGACCGCCGGTGTTGCCGCGCAGAACCCGCTCCAGGCCGTCCCGCAGGGGCGTACCCGGCGCCACGGCGCTCAGCGAGGCGCGCATCAGACCATCGGAACCGGCACTCCCACCGGACTTGCCGGGAGCCGCTGCCCGGTCGTTGGCTGCCACTGCACTCCTCCGGTCGCAGGTTCTGACGCGCCCCCGCACCCGCACTCGGTTCGTACGGACGGGCGAGACCAGGGCAAAGTCTACCGGCGCTCCTCCGCCTCCCGTGGGGCCTCTCGGCGACGGGAGCGCGGCAGAACCCGCAGCGCGTCCCCTATGTCGGCGACCTCCAGCACCTTCATGCCGGGCGGCACCTTCCCCGGATCGGACGGCACGAGGGCGTGTGTGAAGCCCAGCCGGTGCGCCTCGGCGAGCCTGCGCTGCACCCCCGTGACCCGTCTGACCTCGCCGGCCAGGCCCACCTCGCCGATCGCCACCAGGTTCTTCGGCAGCGGGGTGTCGCTGGCCGCGGAGGCCAGGGCGAGCGCGACGGCGAGGTCGGCGGCGGGCTCCGACAGCTTCACCCCGCCGACCGTCGCGGAGTAGATGTCCCGCTTGCCGAGCGCGCTGATCCGGCCGCGCTGCTCCAGCACGGCGAGCATCATCGACACCCGCGAGGTCTCCAGGCCGGACGTCGTGCGCCGGGGAGAAGGGATTTGCGAGTCCACGGTCAGCGCCTGCACCTCGGCCACCAGCGGGCGGCGGCCCTCCAGGGTGACGGTCAGGCAGGTGCCCGGCACCGGCTCGGCGCGGCGGGTCAGGAACAGGCCGCTGGGGTCGGCGAGGCCGATGATGCCCTCGTCGTGCAGCTCGAAGCAGCCGACCTCGTCCGTCGCCCCGTACCGGTTCTTCACGCCCCGCACCAGGCGCAGGCGCGCGTGCCGGTCGCCCTCGAAGTGCAGGACGACGTCCACCAGGTGTTCCAGGAGACGGGGGCCGGCGATGGCGCCGTCCTTGGTGACGTGGCCCACCAGCAGCGTGGACATGCCGCGCTCCTTGGAGGCGCGGATCAGGGCGCCGGCCACCTCCCGGACCTGCGCCATCCCGCCGGGCGCGCCGTCGATCTCGGGCGAGGCGACCGTCTGCACCGAGTCGAGGATCAGCAGGGACGGCTTGACCTCGTCCAGGTGGCCGAGGACGGCGGCCAGGTCGGTCTCCGCCGCCAGGTACAGATGGTCGTCCAGGGCGCCGATGCGGTCGGCGCGCAGCCGCACCTGGCTCGCGGACTCCTCGCCGGTGACATAGAGGGTGCGGTGCTCGGCGCTCGCCGACTTGGCGGCCACGTCCAGCAGCAGGGTGGACTTGCCGACGCCCGGCTCGCCCGCGAGCAGGACCACCGCGCCGGGCACGAGACCGCCGCCGAGCACCCGGTCCAGCTCGGGCACGCCGGTGGAGCGGGCGGTGGCCTGCCGGCCGTCGACCTGGCCGATGGGCAGCGCGGAGGTGCTCACCCGGCCCGGCGCCGTCGTGCGGACCGCGGGCGCGCCGTACTCCTCGACCGTGCCCCACGCCTGGCATTCGGGGCAGCGGCCGAGCCACTTCGCCGTCTGCCAGCCGCACTCCGTGCAGCGGTACGACGGGCGGTCCTTGGTGGTCTTGGTACGGGCAGCCATGCGCAAACCGTAGCCCGCGGCACTGACAACGCGGCGGGAGCGATCACTTCCCGGCCGCTGCCTACCGGATCGGCCCTGGAACAAAGCGTTCCTGTCCCCTTATGAGGGATCGTTTCACCCGTATGGATTAAAACTGCTCAAGGTTCCGGAACGAGCACTCCACTGACGCCTACGGTCGCACGGGTGATGAGCAGCAGCCCGGAGACCACCACCCGCACGACGGGGGCGCGCCAGGCGCACAGCGAGGCGTGTGACGCACGACGAGAGGCCCGTGAGGCTGGAAGAGCGGGCGAGGCCCATGAGGCTCGACAAGCACGCGAGGCCCGTGAGGCGCGCGACCGCGCCGCCGCGCGCGCCATCGCCCAGCGCCAGCCGACTCGCTACGAGCCGTATCTGGACGGCCTGTTCACCTACTGTCTGTCGGTGCTGTGCGACCACGACGCGGCCACCGCCGCCCTCGCCGACGCCCTCACGGTGGCCGAGCGGCGCCGCCACCGCCTCCCCGGGGACGCCGACGACCTCAGAGCCTGGCTGTACGCCCTGTCCCGCTGGGCGTGCCTGCGCAGACTGGCCGACCCCAAGCAGAAACGCCAGGGCACGCACGCGGCCGGACGGGGCGGAGCGGAGCGGGGCGCGGGGAGAGGGGCCGCGGCGGCGGGCGGCGTCCGGGCGGGCGGAGGCGCAGGGGGGCCGCTCGGCGCGAGTACTGCTGGAGCCGGGACCGGCGCTGGTGTCGGTGTCGGTATCGGCAGAAGCGTCGGGAGAGGGGGTGGGAAGGGGATCGGGAACGGGGCCGGGAACGGGGCCGGGAACGGCGTCCCGGAGGCGGCGGCTCTCGCGCCGGATGCCGAGGAGCCGCGGCGCCGTGAACTCGCCCTGCTGGCCTGGCCGGAGGCGGCCGGCACCACCCCCGAGCAGCGCGAGGCCCTGGAACTCGCCGTCCGCCACCACCTCACCGCCCACGAGGTCGCCGCCGTCCTCGGCATGCAGCCCGCCGCCGCGCGCGAGCTGCTCGCTTCCGCCGCCTGCGAGGTCGAGCGCACCCGCGCGGCCCTCGCCGTCGTGGAGGCGGGCGGCTGCCCCGGCGTGGCCCACCTCACCGGCGACGGCCGGCTGGTCCTGGGCGCCGCCCTGCGCCGCGAGCTGGTCCGGCACGTGGACGACTGTCCGCGCTGCCGCCGTACCGCCGAGCGCGCCGTCCCCGGCCGCTGGCCCGGTGCCATGGTCACCCCCGCCGAACTGCCCGTCCTGGAGGCCCCGCGCGCGGCCCTCCACATGGTCCTGGCGCATCAGCCACGCGCGCGTGGCGCGGCCGTACCCCGTTTCGACCGGCGAGGCTTCCCGATGGGCCCCAAGGACCGGGCGGCCCGCCGTGACCGGTTGCGGGCGCGGGCCGTCACGACGACGGTGGTCGCCACGGTCGTCGCCGCGCCGGTCCTGGCGCTGTGGGCCGCGTACCGGGGCGGGCCGGCCGGGGAGGGCGACGGCCCGTCCGCGACCGCGCGCGAGGCCCAGGGCCCCGACGCGCTCGGCGACGGCCCGGCCGGGTCCTACGAGAACGCCGGGAGCACCAGGGCCAAGGCGGGCCCGCGTATGCGCAGCGACGGCAAGGCGGATGTCTCCGTGGAGGTCGTCAACGTCGGCGGACGGGGACGCGGGGACGCGGCGCGGCTGGCGGTCGGCGCGGCGAACGACGGGGACACCACGCTGATCACCCTCACGGCGTCCGCGGGGGCGTCCGACATCCGCTGGTCGGTCTCCACGTCGGCCGCGTGGCTGTACTTCAGCCGGTCCTCGGGGACCCTCGCCCCCGGCCGGACGCTGACGATCAAGGTGTACGTCGATCACCTCCGCGAGCCCTCGGGTCCCTGGCACGCGCGCGTGGCGGTGGCTCCGGCGGGCGCGGTGGTCTCCATCGACGGCTACGGCACGGCACCGTCCCGCCCGGCCCCGCGCCCGTCGGCCACACCGCCCTCTCCGGCCCCGTCGACGCCCGCCACCACCCCGCCGACGAGCTCCTCCCCGCCCCCGTCCCCGACCCCACCCCCGTCGAGCCCACCCCCGCCCACCCCGGAAACCCCGCCCGCGCCCCCACCCGCAACGGATCCGCCGATCCCTTCGGGGAGTTAGGCGGCGGGGAAAGCGGGAGTCAGACGGCGGCGGGAAAAGCGGAGCAGGTCAGGTCGCCCGCCGCCCGAGTGGGCAGGGGCAGGCGGATGCGCTCCCCCCTGCCCCCAGGCCCGAGTCAGCTCACCGGATCCGCAGGGTGCGGTGCCACCAGGGGGAGCTGGGAGGCCAGGCGCTGTTCGCACAGTTCCACCAGGCGGTCGTAGCCGGCCTTGCCCATCAGTTCCGTCAGTTCGGCGCGGTACGAGACGTAGACCGGCTCGCCCGCCCCGTGGGCCGAGGTCGCCGAGGTGCACCACCAGTGCAGGTCGTGGCCGCCCGGCCCCCAGCCCCGGCGGTCGTACTCGCCGATGGACACCTGGAGCACGCGCGTGTCGTCCGGGCGGTCGATCCAGTCGTAGGTCCGCCGGATCGGCAGCTGCCAGCACACGTCCGGCTTGGTCTCCAGCGGCTCGCGGCCCTCCTTGAGGGCCAGGATGTGCAGCGAGCAGCCCGCGCCGCCCGCGAACCCCGGCCGGTTCTGGAAGATGCACGAGCCCTGGAACGGCCGCGTCTGCCGGGAGCCCTCCTCGTCCTCCGCGATCCAGCCGCCGCGCGTGCCCTCCTCGTGGTGCTGCCAGATCTCCGGGGTGAGCCGCGCCACGTGCTCGGCCACCCGCTTCTCGTCGTCCTCGTCGGAGAAGTGCGCACCCAGCGAGCAGCACCCGTCGTCGGCGCGGCCGGCCTGGATGCCCTGGCAGCCGCTGCCGAAGACGCAGTTCCAGCGAGAGGTCAGCCAGGTCAGGTCGCACCGGAAGACCTGCTCGTCGTCCGCCGGGTCCGGGAACTCCACCCAGGCGCGGGCGAAGTCGAGACCCTTCTCGTCGCTCACCCTCGCCTCCTCGGGAGCCATGGCGGACTCGCGCTTCCTGTCCGCCTTGTCGACCTTGCCGGTCTTGTCAGCCTTGCCGGGCTTGGCCTTTTTCGTCTTTGGCACCCGTCCAGGGTAAGTGGCCGGGGACCACCGGGGACACCGAGGACGGTCACTCTGGCAGTAGCGTTCCGTACATGAGACTCGGTGTCCTGGACGTGGGTTCGAACACGGTGCATCTGCTGGTGGTGGACGCCCACCCCGGCGCGCGCCCGCTGCCCGCGCACTCCCACAAGGTCGAACTCCGGCTCGCCCAGCTCCTCGACGACAGCGGCGCCATCGGCGACGACGGCATAGACAAGCTGATCGACGTCATACAGGACGCGCTCCAGGCCGCCGAGGACAAGGGCGTCGAGGACCTGCTGCCGTTCGCGACCTCCGCCGTCCGCGAGGCCGGCAACGCCGACGACGTCCTGGGCCGCGTGGCCGACAAGACCGGCGTACGGCTCCAGGTCCTCAGCGGCGCCGAGGAGGCCCGGCTCACCTTCCTCGCCGTACGCCGCTGGTTCGGCTGGTCCGCCGGAAAGCTGCTGGTCCTCGACATCGGCGGCGGCTCCCTGGAGATCGCCTACGGCCTGGACGAGGAGCCGGACGCGGCGGTCTCCCTGCCGCTCGGCGCCGGCCGCCTCACCGCCGGCTGGCTGCCCGGCGATCCGCCCGCCCCGGAGGACGTCCGCGCGCTGCGCCGCCACGTCCGCGCCGAGATCGCCCGCACCGTCGGCGAGTTCGCCCGCTTCGGCGCCCCCGACCACGTGGTGGCCACCTCCAAGACCTTCAAGCAGCTCGCCCGCATCGCCGGTGCCGCCCGCAGCGGCGACGGCCTCTACGTCCAGCGGGAGCTCAAACGCCAGAGCCTGGAGGCATGGGTCCCGAAACTCGCGGCCATGACCGCCGAACAGCGCGCCGCACTCCCCGGGGTGTCGGTGGGCAGGGCCGGTCAGCTGCTCGCGGGCGCCCTGGTGGCCGAGGGCGCGATGGACCTCTTCGGCGTGGAGAGACTGGAGATCTGCCCCTGGGCCTTGCGGGAGGGCGTGATCCTGCGGCGCCTCGACCACATGGGCTCCGCATAGCGCCCCCGCATCCGCTCAGCACCCGGCGTCCGCGTAAACCCATCCGCACCCGCTCCCGCCCCCAGCCGGGCAAATGGCGAACGTCACAACGGTGAACGGGCGCACAGCACCCGAGCCGCCCGACGCCGTATGGTGACGAGCGTGGCTGAACCAACGGACGTGCGCATCGCGCTCTCGACCGCCTCCGTCTACCCGGAGTCCACGGCGACGGCCTTCGAGATCGCCGCGCGCCTCGGTTACGACGGTGTCGAGGTCATGGTGTGGACCGACCCGGTGAGCCAGGACATCGAGGCGCTGCGCCGCCTGTCGGACTACCACGGCGTCCCCATCCTGGCCGTCCACGCCCCCTGCCTGCTGATCACCCAGCGGGTGTGGACCACCGACCCCTGGACGAAGCTGACGCGGGCCCGGGCCGCGGCGGAGAAGCTCGGTGCCTCCACCGTCGTCGTCCACCCGCCGTTCCGCTGGCAGCGGCAGTACGCCCGGGGCTTCGTCGAGGGCGTCTGGCGGATGGCGGACGAGACGGACGTGCGGTTCGCCGTCGAGAACATGTACCCCTGGCGCTACCGCGACCGCGAGATGCTCGCCTACGCCCCCGACTGGGACGTCACCAACAACGACTACCGGCACTTCACGATCGACCTCAGCCACACGGCGACGGCCCGCACCGACGCCCTGGAGATGGTCGACCGCATGGGGGACCGGCTCGGGCACGTCCACCTCGCCGACGGCCGGGGCTCGGCCAAGGACGAGCACCTGGTGCCCGGCCGTGGCACCCAGCCCTGCGCCGAGCTGCTGGAACGCCTGGTGCGCACCGGCTTCGACGGGCATGTGGTGATCGAGGTCAACACCCGGCGCGCGATGTCCGGCGCCGAGCGCGAGGCCGACCTCGCCGAGGCCCTGGCCTTCACCCGGACCCACCTGAGCGCGGCAGCGGTACGGGTGCCCCGCCGATGACCCCGCCCCGCCCCCCGGCCACGGGCGGCACCGCTCCCCGCCCCCCGGCGACGGCCGGCAGTGCCCCGCGTCCTCCGGGGACGGACGACGGCTCCCCCCGTCCCCCCGCCCGCCGCCGGGGCCGCCCCCCGCGCACCGAGTCCGCCGGAACCCGGGACCGTATCCTCGCCGCCGCCCGCGAGGAGTTCTCCGCGCGCGGGTACGAGAAGACGTCCGTACGCGGCATCGCCAAGGCCGCCGGGGTGGACTCCGCGCTGGTGCACCACTACTTCGGCACCAAGGAGCAGGTCTTCGAGGCGGCGATCGAAGTCGCCTTCGCCCCCGCGCTCGCCGCGCCCGACGCCATCGCCGAGGGCCCGGCGGACGAGGTCGGCGAGCGGCTGACCCGGTTCGTGCTCGGCGTCTGGGAGGACCCCGCCACCCGGGCCCCGCTGCTCGCGGTCGTGCGCTCGGCCGTCGACAACGACACGGCCGCCGCCGTCCTGCGCCGCCTGGTCGCCGCCCAGCTGATGCGCCGCATCGCCGCCCGGCTGGAGTTGCCGGACGCGGAGCTGCGCGCCGAACTGGCCGCCGCCCAGCTGGTGGGCTGTGCCATGCTGCGCTACGTGATCAGGCTCGAGCCGCTGGCGTCGGCCGACCTGGAGCAGATCATCGCCCGCGTCGCACCCGTCGTACAGACCCATCTGACGGCGCCGTGAGGAGTGGGGCGGCAGAGTCGCCCGGCGCCTTTGGTGAAACAGGTGTCCCGGGATTCGGACACCTCGTCCCGCCAGCTGGATGAGCGGCGTACGCTCGACAGAAGGCACACCCGTCTGAAGGAGCGAGCGACGATGCCCGAGCTGAGGTCCCGCACAGTCACCCACGGTCGCAACATGGCGGGCGCCCGCGCCCTTATGCGCGCCTCCGGTGTACCCGGTGCGGACATCGGCCGGAAGCCGATCATCGCCGTGGCGAACTCCTTCACCGAGTTCGTGCCCGGCCACACCCACCTCCAGCCGGTCGGCCGGATCGTCAGCGAGGCGATCAAGGAGGCCGGCGGCATCCCGCGCGAGTTCAACACGATCGCGGTCGACGACGGCATCGCCATGGGCCACGGCGGCATGCTGTACTCCCTGCCGTCCCGCGACCTGATCGCGGACTCGGTCGAGTACATGGTCGAGGCCCACTGCGCCGACGCCCTGGTCTGCATCTCCAACTGCGACAAGATCACGCCGGGCATGCTGATGGCGGCCCTGCGCCTGAACATCCCGACGGTGTTCGTCTCCGGCGGCCCCATGGAGTCCGGCCGCGCCACCCTGGTCGACGGCACGGTCCGCACGCTCGACCTGGTCGACGCGATCTCCGACGCCGTCAACGACAAGATCTCCGACGAGGACATCCTCCGCATCGAGGAGAACGCCTGCCCGACCTGCGGCAGCTGTTCCGGCATGTTCACCGCCAACTCGATGAACTGCCTGACCGAGGCCATCGGCCTGTCCCTGCCGGGCAACGGCTCGGTCCTCGCCACCCACACCGCCCGCCGCGCCCTGTACGAGAACGCGGCCCGCACGGTCATGGACCTCACCCGCCGCTACTACGAGCAGGACGACGACACCGTCCTGCCCCGCAACATCGCCACCTTCCAGGCCTTCGAGAACGCCATGGCCCTGGACATCGCGATGGGCGGCTCCACCAACACGATCCTGCACCTGCTGGCCGCCGCCCAGGAGGCGGGCGTCCCGTTCGGCCTGGACGAGATCGACGCCGTCTCCCGCCGCGTGCCCTGCCTGGCGAAGGTCGCCCCGAACGTCGCCAAGGACCGCACGTACTACATGGAGGACGTGCACCGCGCCGGCGGCATCCCGGCCCTGCTGGGCGAGCTGCACCGGGCCGGCCTGCTCAACGAGGACGTGCACGCCGTGCACAGCCCCTCCCTGGCCGACTGGCTGAAGACCTGGGACGTCCGCGGCGGCTCGCCCTCGCCCGAGGCGGTCGAGCTGTGGCACGCGGCGCCCGGCTGCGTCCGCTCCGCCGAGGCCTTCTCCCAGTCCGAGCGCTGGGAGGCCCTCGACGAGGACGCGGAGAACGGCTGCATCCGCTCCGCCGAGCACGCGTACTCCCAGGACGGCGGCCTGGCCGTGCTGCGCGGCAACCTCGCGGTCGACGGCTGCGTGGTGAAGACGGCCGGCGTGGACGAGTCGATCTGGACCTTCGAGGGCCCGGCGGTCGTCTGCGAGTCCCAGGAGGAGGCCGTCCAGCGGATCCTCACCCAGGAGGTCAAGGACGGCGACGTCGTCGTCATCCGCTACGAGGGCCCCAAGGGCGGCCCCGGCATGCAGGAGATGCTGTACCCGACCTCGTACCTGAAGGGCCGCGGCCTGGGCAAGACCTGCGCCCTGGTCACCGACGGCCGCTTCTCCGGCGGCACCTCGGGCCTGTCCATCGGCCACGCCTCCCCCGAGGCGGCCTCCGGCGGCACCATCGCCCTGGTCCGGGACGGCGACCGCATCCGCATCGACATCCCGAACCGCACCATCGAGCTGCTGGTCGACGACGCCGAACTGGCCCGCCGCGAGCAGGCCCTGAACGGCGTCTACGCCCCGAGGAACCGCGACCGCAAGGTCTCCGCCGCCCTGCGCGCCTACGCCGCGATGGCCACGAGCGCCGACAAGGGCGCGGTGCGCGACGTGTCCCGCCTGGGCTGACCGCTCACCGACAAGGGCCGCCTCCACCGGGAGGCGGCCCTTTCGCCGTCGGTCACGGCCTCACCAAGCCCCCGGCGCGCGGCCGTCCACGGCGAACACCGTGCCGTCCGGCGCGGTCGCGCAGACCAGGGTGCCCACGGGCACCGGAGCGGGCGGTGTGCTCATGACCCGCGCCGAGCCGGCACCCAGCCGCGCGGGCGTCTGCCCCACCAGCCGCCCCTTCGCCGCGTCCACGGCGAGCAGCCGGCCGTCGCCCGAGGTCAGGTACACCCGACCGTCCCGCGCGACCGGCAGCGAACCACGGCTCACCGACGTCTCCAGATGCCACAGCCGCCTGCCCGCCGCCACGTCCACGGCGTCCAGGGAACCGCCGGTGGCCAGCACGTAGACGACGTCCCCGCGCACGGTGGCGTGCGCGCCGTCGAGCACGGCGGGCAGCGCGACCCGCCGGGTCGCGCCGGTGCCGGGGGTGTAGCGGACGACCTCCCGGGCGCCGTAGCCGCTGTCCATCGCCAGGAAGAACACCGACCCGTCGGCCGCCCGCGCGGCGACCGGCTTGAGCCAGCCGCGCAGCCGTACGTCCCACCGCACCCGGCCGCTCGCCGGATCCACGGCGGTCACCCGGGTGTGCCCGCCGTCGGCGGATGTACGGGTCGCGTAGGCCGCGGAGCCGCCGGGGAACGCGGCGAAGGACGGCGCGCCTTGCCCGGGCACGGCCCCGTGCCAGCGGGTACGGCCGGTCGCGCCGTCCACGCCGGTGACCGTGCCGTCGGCACCGGTGAGCAGCGCCGTGTCACCGGCGTACCGCACCGTCGTGCCCGCGGGCAGCCGGCGCCGCCACACCTCCTCGCCCGTGGCCGGGTCGAGCCCGGCGAGCCGGGAGCCGCCGTCGGTGTACGGCTGCACCAGGCCGCCCGAGACGACCGGCGGACCGCTCGTGGTCCGGGTGTCCACCGCCCGCCGCCACAGCGGCCGGCCGTCGGCGGCGCCGAGCGCGTAGACGACGCCCGGCCGCGCGCAGAACAGCTTCCCGGCGTCGTACGAGCACTGCGGCATGCCCTCGCCGCCGACCGCGGGCCGGGCCGTCCAGCCACCGGAAGCCGCCGTCAGGGCCGGCGCGCCCGGGGGAGCCTGATCGTTTCGCCCGGTCACCCACACCGCCGCGAGCCCTCCGGCCAGCGCCAGCCCGAGCACCCCGGCCAGCGCCGCCGTCCGCCCCCGGCCGAGCCGCCACCCCGGGCGCCGCCCGGCACCGGCGGCCACCGGCTCCGACGCGGGCCGCGCGACCGCCCGGCCGCGTCCCGGGCGCCACACCCGGCGCCGCCCGGCCGACGGGGAGTCGGTCGCCGTTGCGGAGGCGTCCCCACCGGTCCGCTGTGCCGGTATGAACGCCTGGGTGTCGTACGAGGCCGCCACCGAGCGCAGCTCCCGCATCAGCTCGTCCGGCGTGGGCCGGTCCTCGGGCTCCTTGGCCAGGCACCGCCGCACCAGCGACGCGAGCCCCAGCGGCACGCCGGTCAGATCGGGCTCGTCGTGGACGACCTGGTAGGCGACGACGTAGGGACTGTCGGAGTCGAACGGGCCGCGCCCGGTGGCCGCGTGCACGATCACCGACCCCAGCGCGAAGACATCGGCGGCCGGGCCCACCTCACGGGGCCGCCGGAACTGCTCCGGCGCCATGAACGGCGGGGTGCCGATCAGCTTGCCCGTCTCGGTGCGCAGCTCGCTGTCCTTGGGCCGGGAGATCCCGAAGTCGATGACCTTCGGCCCGTCCTCGGCGAGCAGCACGTTGCCGGGCTTCAGATCCCGGTGCACCACCCCGACCCGGTGGATGTCACGCAGCGCCTCGGCCAGCCCCGCCATCAGCCGGCGCACCTGCTCCGGAGCCATGGGGCCGTTCCGTTTCACGTGTTCCGAGAGGGTCGGCCCGGGGATGTACAGGGTGGCCATCCAGGGCCGCTCGGCCTCCGGATCGGCATCGACGACGGACGCGGTGAAGGCGCCGCTGACCCGGCGGGCGGCGGCCACCTCCTGCCGGAAACGGCCCCTGAACTCGGGATCCCGGGCGAACTCCGCGTGCACGACCTTCACCGCGAGCCGCATCCCCGAGGTGCTGCGGGCCAGGTGGACGACCCCCATGCCGCCGGAGCCCAGACGGGACTCCAGCCGGTAGTGGCCGGCGTATTCCGGAAGTTCCGCTTCCGCGTCCGCTCCGGCGTTGCGCTGTGGCGCCATGGACCACCCCCGTGCTGTTCGTCCGCGCGCGCGACGCACGGAGCCTAATCGATGACTCGTACGGGACTAAGGCGGCTTGCTAGCGTCTGGCCCGAGTCGCGCACACGTTTCGCGCCGGCTCTCACCGAGTTCGCGAATGACGGGGGAGGACCACTTTCATGTCTGTCGACACACAAGAGGCCGGGAGCGTGGACGAGGGCCGGGACGGCCTGACCACACAGGCCGCCGCGGCCGTCCGTACCTACGCCGTCGCCCCGGGCGTCCGGCTGAACGTCCGCAGCGGTCCCGGCACCCAGTACAACCTGGTCCGCGTGCTGCCGGTGGGCGTCCGCCTGCCGATCTACTGCCAGACCCCCGGCACCACGGTCTCCGGCCCCTACGGCACGACCAACATCTGGGACCTCATCGACAACGGCGAGTACGTCTCCGACGCCTACGTCCACACCGGCAGCGACGGCTACGTCGCCCCCCGCTGCGGCTGACGGCGCGCACCGGGCCGGGCCCCGGCCGGGATCCGTCCACGGCCGGGGCGATAATCGTCCCGTGAGCGACGAAACCGGCACCCCGGACAGCGCGGCGGGCCCCACCGGCGACACGGAGCGCGGCGACGGCCCCCGCCCCGAGCCCCTGCGCTTCTTCGGCACCTCCTGGGTCGGCCACGACCACGGCTACGCGGCCCGCCGCGTCGGCGTCGCCGTCGGCTCCCTCGCCGCCGCGGCCGCCTCCTGCCTGGTGCTCCGCCTCGCCTACCAGGGCATCCGGATCGCCGACACCGGCCCCTTCGTGACCGTCCTCGTCATCGTGATGTTCGCGATCTGCAGCGCCTTCGCCTTCCGCAACACCTGGGAGGGCTTCGGCAAGCGGCACGACCCGCAGCGCCAGGCCTCCCTGCGCGGACTCCTCACCATCGGCTTCGTCGGCTCCCTCCTCGCCTACTTCGTCCGCTCCCTCGTCGAGGCACCGGGCGAGAAACTGCACCGCGAGGAGTACGAGAAGGCCCGCGAGGCCCACGCCCGCCGCACCACCCGCCGCACCGGCAACCCGTCCCGCAAGAAGCGCCGCCGCTGAACCGCCGCCCGGATTCCCGCGCGTCCCCGGGATGCCGTAGACCTGAGCACATGACAGCCGCCCCGCCGCCGCCCGCCGACCCGCGGGCCCAGCACACCGCCCGCGCCGGGTCCTTCAACGCCGTCGCCGCCCGGTACGCCGCGAACCGGCCCTCCTATCCGCCCGCCCTCCTCGACGCCGTCGAGGAACTGACCGGCCGCCCCCTGTCCGGCGCCAGGACCGTCGACGTCGGCGCCGGCACCGGGATCGCCAGCACCCTGCTGCACGCCCGCGGCGCCGACGTCCTCGCCGTCGAACCCGGCGCGGGCATGGCCGCCGAGTTCCGCCGCGCCCTGCCGCACATCCCGCTCGTCCGGGGCGACGGCAACGCCCTGCCCGTCGCCGACGCCACCGCCGACCTGATCACCTACGCCCAGGCCTGGCACTGGACCGACCCGGCGCGCTCGGTGCCGGAGGCGCTGCGCGTCCTGCGCCCGGGCGGCGCGCTGGCCCTGTGGTGGAACACCGACGCCCTGGACGTCGACTGGATCGCCGAGGCCGTCGGCCGGGCCGGCCGCTTCCTCGGCATCGACGTCGCCGCCGAACAGCGCAAGGCCGGCGAACGCGTCGCCCGGGCCGACCCCAGCGGACGCCTGGACTTCACCCGCCGCACGGTCCGCTGGAGCCGCCGCGTGCCGCTCGACACCCACCTCGCCAACGTCGCCACCCACTCCGCCCTCCTCGTCATCCCCGAGGAACGGGCGGCCGCCTACCTGGAACACGAGCGCGCCCACCTCCTGGAGGTCTTCCCGGACGGCATGGTCGAGGAGACCTACGACGTCCGCCTCATCGTCGCCCGCACGCCCTGACCCGCCGCCGTTCCGCCCACCGGACAACCGGCCCGCACGGCGCAGGCCGATGCCAGACTGATCCGCATGAGCCAGAAAGTCGCAGTCCTCGGCACCGGCAAGATCGGCGAAGCCCTGCTCAGCGGAATGATCCGGGCCGGCTGGGCCCCGGCCGACCTCCTGGTCACCGCCCGCCGCCCCGAACGCGCCGAAGAACTCCGTGCCCGCCACGGCGTCAACCCGGTCACCAACACCGAGGCCGCCAAGACCGCCGACACCCTGATCCTCACGGTCAAGCCGCAGGACATGGGCACCCTCCTGGACGAACTCGCCCCGCACCTGCCCGCCGACCGCCTGGTCATCAGCGGGGCCGCCGGCATCCCCACCTCCTTCTTCGAGGAGCGCCTGGCGCCGGGCACCCCCGTCGTCCGGGTCATGACCAACACCCCCGCCCTCGTGGACGAGGCGATGTCGGTCATCTCCGCCGGCAGCCACGCCACCGAGCGGCACCTCGCGCACGCCGAGGAGATCTTCGGCGGTGTCGGCAAGACCCTGCGCGTCCCCGAGAGCCAGCAGGACGCCTGCACCGCGCTGTCCGGCTCCGGCCCGGCCTACTTCTTCTACCTGGTCGAAGCCATGACCGACGCCGGCATCCTGCTCGGCCTGCCCCGCGACAAGGCCCACGACCTCATCGTCCAGTCCGCGATCGGCGCCGCCGTGATGCTCCGCGACAGCGGCGAGCACCCCGTCCGGCTCCGGGAGAACGTCACCTCCCCGGCCGGCACCACCATCAACGCCATCCGCGAGCTGGAGAACCACGGCGTACGGGCCGCGCTCATCGCCGCCCTCGAGGCCGCCCGCGACCGCAGCCGCGAACTCGCCTCCGGCAAGAAGGACTGACGGTCCCCGGTCCGCGGGCGGCGGCCACCGCCGCCCGCGGACCGGGGAACCCGTTCACGGAGCGGCGCTCGGCGAGGGCTCTGCCACCGGCGCCAGCAGCCCGATCGCCCGGTAGGCCGCGTCGACCGTCGGCCGGGCCAGCGCCCGCGCCTTCTCCGCACCCTCGCGCAGCACCCCCTCCACGTACGCCGGATCGGCGCACAGCTCCCGGTGCCGGTCCCGCACCGGCCGCAGCACCTCCACCACGGCCTCCGCGGTGTCCTTCTTCAAGGCGCCGTACGAGTCGTAACCGGCCGCCAGTGACTCGGGACTCCCGCCCGTGCACGCGGCGAGAATGTCCAGCAGGTTGGCGAGGCCCGGCTGCGCCGCCCGGTCGTAGACGACCTCCCGGCCGCTGTCCGTCACCGCCCGCAGCACCTTCTTGCGCACCGTGTCCGGCTCGTCCAGCAGATAGACGACCCCGGTCCCCGACTCGTCCGACTTCCCCATCTTCCGCGTCGGGTCCTGGAGGTTCATCACCCGCGCGGCGACCGGGGGCAGCGTCGTCCGCGGCACGACGAACGTGTGCCCGTAGCGCTGGTTGAACCGCACCGCCACATCCCGGGCCAGTTCCACGTGCTGCGTCTGGTCCACACCGACCGGCACCTCGTCCGTGCCGTACGCCAGGATGTCCGCGGCCATCAGCACCGGGTACGTCAGCAGTGACAGCCGCAGGCTCCCGCCGCGCTCCCGCTGTTTCGCGGCCTTCTCCTTGTACTGGATCATCCGCCGCATCTCGCCGTCGGTCGCCACGCACTCCAGCAGGTACGACAGCCGGGTGTGCTCGTCCACGTGACTCTGCAGGAACAGGGTGCACACCTCGGGATCGAGCCCGGCCGCCAGCAACAGGGTCGCCGTCTGCCGGCTGAGCCTGCGCAACCGCGCCGGGTCGTGGTCCACGGTCAGCGCGTGCAGGTCCACCACGCAGAACAGCGAATCGGCCCGGTGCTGGTCGACCTCGGCCCAGCGCCGCATGGCCCCCAGGTAGTTGCCGAGGGTCAGGTGCCCGGTCGGCTGGATCCCGCTGAAAACCCGGGTCATGTCCACTCCACCTTCTGGTCTGGACCGCCGCCCCTGCGGCCGGCCCCCTCAGACCCGGAGGGAGAGACGAGAACGGCCGCCGAAGCGGCGGCCGTCGAGTGCGTACGTGAGCGCGGCCGCCGTCAGGCGGCCCACCAGAGCTGGGTACACGTACGCGTCATCACGGCGTCCACAGTACGCCTCGGGAGTGCTCCCCGGCAGTGGGTTGACACGACCCCTGCCGATCCGTAGTGTTCTCCGAGTTGTCCGACGTGAGCGCCGACTCCGGTCGGTCCCCGGACAGCCATTCCGCAAGCACCACCCACTCTTCGACGCTCCGGCGCCGACTGCTTTGGCGTGCGTATTTGCGAAATGAGGAATCCGCGTTCGAAAGGACGCCGGCCCCCGATTAGCTCGGGAGCCAGGAATCCGCTAAAGTCTCACTCGTCGGAACGGCCCAACAGTCGGGAAGACAAACCCCGCTGACCGGGGATCAGACGCCGAAAGGATCTGATAGAGTCGGAAGCGCCGGAAAGGGAAACGCGAGAGCGGGAACCTGGAAAGCACCGAGGAAATCGGATCGAGAAAAGATCTGATAGAGTCGGAAACGCAAGACCGAAGGGAAGCGCCCGGAGGAAAGCCCGAGAGGGTGAGTACAAAGGAAGCGACCGTTCCTTGAGAACTCAACAGCGTGCCAAAAGTCAACGCCAGATATGTTGATACCCCGTCTCCAGCATCCGCTGGGACGAGGTTCCTTTGAAAAAACACAGCGAGGACGCTGTGTGCGAGAGGACTATTCCTCCTCTCGCACCGCTCTCGTGATGTGTTCATCCCGATTACGGGAAAACATTCACGGAGAGTTTGATCCTGGCTCAGGACGAACGCTGGCGGCGTGCTTAACACATGCAAGTCGAACGATGAACCTCCTTCGGGAGGGGATTAGTGGCGAACGGGTGAGTAACACGTGGGCAATCTGCCCTGCACTCTGGGACAAGCCCTGGAAACGGGGTCTAATACCGGATACGAGTTTCACCGGCATCGGTGATTCTGGAAAGCTCCGGCGGTGCAGGATGAGCCCGCGGCCTATCAGCTTGTTGGTGAGGTAACGGCTCACCAAGGCGACGACGGGTAGCCGGCCTGAGAGGGCGACCGGCCACACTGGGACTGAGACACGGCCCAGACTCCTACGGGAGGCAGCAGTGGGGAATATTGCACAATGGGCGAAAGCCTGATGCAGCGACGCCGCGTGAGGGATGACGGCCTTCGGGTTGTAAACCTCTTTCAGCAGGGAAGAAGCGAAAGTGACGGTACCTGCAGAAGAAGCGCCGGCTAACTACGTGCCAGCAGCCGCGGTAATACGTAGGGCGCAAGCGTTGTCCGGAATTATTGGGCGTAAAGAGCTCGTAGGCGGCTTGTCACGTCGGTTGTGAAAGCCCGGGGCTTAACCCCGGGTCTGCAGTCGATACGGGCAGGCTAGAGTTCGGTAGGGGAGATCGGAATTCCTGGTGTAGCGGTGAAATGCGCAGATATCAGGAGGAACACCGGTGGCGAAGGCGGATCTCTGGGCCGATACTGACGCTGAGGAGCGAAAGCGTGGGGAGCGAACAGGATTAGATACCCTGGTAGTCCACGCCGTAAACGGTGGGCACTAGGTGTGGGCAACATTCCACGTTGTCCGTGCCGCAGCTAACGCATTAAGTGCCCCGCCTGGGGAGTACGGCCGCAAGGCTAAAACTCAAAGGAATTGACGGGGGCCCGCACAAGCGGCGGAGCATGTGGCTTAATTCGACGCAACGCGAAGAACCTTACCAAGGCTTGACATACACCGGAAAGCATTAGAGATAGTGCCCCCCTTGTGGTCGGTGTACAGGTGGTGCATGGCTGTCGTCAGCTCGTGTCGTGAGATGTTGGGTTAAGTCCCGCAACGAGCGCAACCCTTGTCCCGTGTTGCCAGCAGGCCCTTGTGGTGCTGGGGACTCACGGGAGACCGCCGGGGTCAACTCGGAGGAAGGTGGGGACGACGTCAAGTCATCATGCCCCTTATGTCTTGGGCTGCACACGTGCTACAATGGCCGGTACAAAGAGCTGCGATACCGTGAGGTGGAGCGAATCTCAAAAAGCCGGTCTCAGTTCGGATTGGGGTCTGCAACTCGACCCCATGAAGTCGGAGTCGCTAGTAATCGCAGATCAGCATTGCTGCGGTGAATACGTTCCCGGGCCTTGTACACACCGCCCGTCACGTCACGAAAGTCGGTAACACCCGAAGCCGGTGGCCCAACCCCTTGTGGGAGGGAGCTGTCGAAGGTGGGACTGGCGATTGGGACGAAGTCGTAACAAGGTAGCCGTACCGGAAGGTGCGGCTGGATCACCTCCTTTCTAAGGAGCATCTAGCTGCCGCAAGGCAGCCAGAGCCACTACGTCGGCGAATGTTCGACGGTGGTCAGCTCATGGGTGGAACGTTGACTACTCGGTCAGGATGCCGGGCTGGTGGCTGCTAGTACTGCTCTTCGGAGCGTGGAACGCATGATCACTGGACGGAGTCTGGTCGGGCACGCTGTTGGGTGTCTGAGGGAATGAACTTTCCTCAGTTGCCGGCCCCAGTGCACTCGAGCTTCTGGTTCGGGGTGATGGGTGGCTGGTCGTTGTTTGAGAACTGCACAGTGGACGCGAGCATCTGTGGCCAAGTTTTTAAGGGCGCACGGTGGATGCCTTGGCACCAGGAACCGATGAAGGACGTGGGAGGCCGCGATAGTCCCCGGGGAGTCGTCAACCAGGCTTTGATCCGGGGGTTTCCGAATGGGGAAACCCGGCAGTCGTCATGGGCTGTCACCCTTGCCTGAACACATAGGGCAAGTGGAGGGAACGCGGGGAAGTGAAACATCTCAGTACCCGCAGGAAGAGAAAACAACCGTGATTCCGGGAGTAGTGGCGAGCGAAACCGGATGAGGCCAAACCTACGACGTGTGAGACCCGGCAGGGGTTGCGTCGTGGGGGTTGTGGGATCTCTCTTCCACGGTCTGCCGGCCGTGGGACGAGTCAGAAACCGTTGATGTAGGCGAAGGACATGCGAAAGGTCCGGCGTAGAGGGTAAGACCCCCGTAGTCGAAACGTCAGCGGCTCGTTTGAGAGACACCCAAGTAGCACGGGGCCCGAGAAATCCCGTGTGAATCTGGCGGGACCACCCGCTAAGCCTAAATATTCCCTGGTGACCGATAGCGGATAGTACCGTGAGGGAATGGTGAAAAGTACCGCGGGAGCGGAGTGAAATAGTACCTGAAACCGTGTGCCTACAAGCCGTGGGAGCGTCGGACATCAGCTTGCTGGTGTCTCGTGACTGCGTGCCTTTTGAAGAATGAGCCTGCGAGTTTGCGGTGTGTTGCGAGGTTAACCCGGGTGGGGAAGCCGTAGCGAAAGCGAGTCCGAATAGGGCGATTCAGTAGCACGCTCAAGACCCGAAGCGGAGTGATCTAGCCATGGGCAGGTTGAAGCGGAGGTAAGACTTCGTGGAGGACCGAACCCACCAGGGTTGAAAACCTGGGGGATGACCTGTGGTTAGGGGTGAAAGGCCAATCAAACTCCGTGATAGCTGGTTCTCCCCGAAATGCATTTAGGTGCAGCGTCGTGTGTTTCTTGCCGGAGGTAGAGCACTGGATAGGCGATGGGCCCTACCGGGTTACTGACCTTAGCCAAACTCCGAATGCCGGTAAGTGAGAGCGCGGCAGTGAGACTGTGGGGGATAAGCTCCATGGTCGAGAGGGAAACAGCCCAGAGCATCGACTAAGGCCCCTAAGCGTACGCTAAGTGGGAAAGGATGTGGAGTCGCAGAGACAACCAGGAGGTTGGCTTAGAAGCAGCCACCCTTGAAAGAGTGCGTAATAGCTCACTGGTCTAGTGATTCCGCGCCGACAATGTAGCGGGGCTCAAGCGTACCGCCGAAGTCGTGTCATTGCAGCATGTACTCCCAACGGAGGCTGTGATGGGTAGGGGAGCGTCGTCTGCCGGGTGAAGCGGCACTGGAAGGTAGTCGTGGACGGTTGACGAGTGAGAATGCAGGCATGAGTAGCGATACAAACGTGAGAAACGTTTGCGCCGATTGACTAAGGGTTCCTGGGTCAAGCTGATCTGCCCAGGGTAAGTCGGGACCTAAGGCGAGGCCGACAGGCGTAGTCGATGGATAACCGGTTGATATTCCGGTACCCGCTGTGAAGCGTCAAACATCGAATCCAGTGATGCTAAGGCCGTGAAGCCGTTCCGGACCCTTCGGGGAATGGAAAGTGGTGGAGCCGCTGACCCAAGTTGGTAGTAGGTGAGTGATGGGGTGACGCAGGAAGGTAGTCCATCCCGGGCGGTGGTTGTCCCGGGGTAAGGGTGTAGCCCGAGTGGTAGGTAAATCCGCCGCTCATGCAGGGTGAGACCTGATGCCGAGCCGATTGTGGTGAAGTGGATGATCCTATGCTGTCGAGAAAAGCCTCTAGCGAGTTTCATGGCGGCCCGTACCCTAAACCGACTCAGGTGGTCAGGTAGAGAATACCGAGGCGTTCGGGTGAACTATGGTTAAGGAACTCGGCAAAATGCCCCCGTAACTTCGGGAGAAGGGGGGCCACACCTGGTGAGAACACTTGCTGTTCGAGCTGGGGGTGGCCGCAGAGACCAGCGAGAAGCGACTGTTTACTAAAAACACAGGTCCGTGCGAAGCCGTAAGGCGATGTATACGGACTGACGCCTGCCCGGTGCTGGAACGTTAAGGGGACCGGTTAGCTCACTTTCGGGTGGGCGAAGCTGAGAACTTAAGCGCCAGTAAACGGCGGTGGTAACTATAACCATCCTAAGGTAGCGAAATTCCTTGTCGGGTAAGTTCCGACCTGCACGAATGGCGTAACGACTTCTCGACTGTCTCAACCATAGGCCCGGTGAAATTGCACTACGAGTAAAGATGCTCGTTTCGCGCAGCAGGACGGAAAGACCCCGGGACCTTTACTACAGTTTGATATTGGTGTTCGGTTCGGCTTGTGTAGGATAGCTGGGAGACTGTGAAGCTCGCACGCCAGTGTGGGTGGAGTCGTCGTTGAAATACCAGTCTGGTCGTGCTGGATGTCTAACCTGGGTCCGTGATCCGGATCAGGGACAGTGTCTGATGGGTAGTTTAACTGGGGCGGTTGCCTCCTAAAGGGTAACGGAGGCGCCCAAAGGTTCCCTCAGCCTGGTTGGCAATCAGGTGTTGAGTGTAAGTGCACAAGGGAGCTTGACTGTGAGACCGACGGGTCGAGCAGGGACGAAAGTCGGGACTAGTGATCCGGCGGTGGCTTGTGGAAGCGCCGTCGCTCAACGGATAAAAGGTACCCCGGGGATAACAGGCTGATCTTCCCCAAGAGTCCATATCGACGGGATGGTTTGGCACCTCGATGTCGGCTCGTCGCATCCTGGGGCTGGAGTCGGTCCCAAGGGTTGGGCTGTTCGCCCATTAAAGCGGTACGCGAGCTGGGTTTAGAACGTCGTGAGACAGTTCGGTCCCTATCCGCTGTGCGCGTAGGAGTCTTGAGAAGGGCTGTCCCTAGTACGAGAGGACCGGGACGGACGAACCTCTGGTGTGCCAGTTGTTCTGCCAAGGGCATGGCTGGTTGGCTACGTTCGGGAGGGATAACCGCTGAAAGCATCTAAGCGGGAAGCCTGCTTCGAGATGAGGACTCCCACCCACTTGATGGGGTAAGGCTCCCAGTAGACGACTGGGTTGATAGGCCGGATCTGGAAGCACGGTAACGTGTGGAGGTGACCGGTACTAATAGGCCGAGGGCTTGTCCTCAGTTGCTCGCGTCCACTGTGTTGGTTCTGAAACCACGAACGGCCCCGTATGGCCACATGCGGTGCGGCATTGTTCAACAGTTTCATAGTGTTTCGGTGGTCATAGCGTGAGGGAAACGCCCGGTTACATTCCGAACCCGGAAGCTAAGCCTCACAGCGCCGATGGTACTGCAGGGGGGACCCTGTGGGAGAGTAGGACGCCGCCGAACAAATATTGAGGGAAACCCCCGCACCTTACGGTGCGGGGGTTTTCCGCGTTATGGGTCCTTTATTCACGGGTCCATTAAGGTCGACGGCATGCGCTATGACCTCGTCATCTTCGACAACGACGGTGTCCTCGTGGACAGCGAGCCCCTTTCCAACCGGCTCCTGGCCGGCTATCTCACCGAGCTCGGACACCCGACGTCGTACGAGGACTCCATCCGCGACTACATGGGCTCGGCGATGCACCGCGTCCACGATCTGGTGCTCGAGCGCACGGGCCGGAGGCTGCCGGAGGACTTCGACGATGTCTTCCACGCGCGGGTGTTCGCCGCGTTCGAGCGGGAGTTGCGGCCCGTGCCCGGGGTGACGGACGTACTGGAGAAGCTGGCCGCGGACGGAGTGCCGTACTGCGTGGCCTCCTCCGGGAGCCACGAGCGGATACGGGTGGGGCACCGCACGACCGGGCTCGACCGGTGGTTCACCGACGAGCGGATCTTCAGCTCCGAGGACGTCGGACGGGGCAAGTCGGCGCCGGACCTGTTCCTGTACGCGGCCGAGCGGATGGGCGTGACCCCCGGGCGGTGCGTGGTCGTGGAGGACTCCCCGCTGGGCGTCCAGGCGGCCGTGGCGGCCGGGATGGACGTGTACGGGTTCACCGCGATGACCCCTGCGGAGCGGCTCGCGGATGCCGGGCAACTCTTCAACCGCATGCAGGAGTTGACCGGCCTGCTGATGTGATCCTCGTCGGCGGACCGGGCTGACATTTGTCACCCGGACCTCCGGACGATCGTTCCTACCGCCGGGCCCCGCCCGAAGGCGAGGCTGAGGGCATGACGAAGACCACGGGGAACCAGGACATGCGGCCGGGCGCGGCGGACCACGTCAAGCCGCTGCTCGTCGACATCGCCGCGCCGCTCGGCGCCTACTACCTCTGCAAGGACGCCCTCGGGACGAGCACCCTGACCGCGCTCGCCCTGAGCAGTGTCGTGCCCGCCGTGCGCACCGTGTCCGGCGTCGTCCGGGAGCGACGGATCAAGGCGCTCGCCGTCCTCATCCTCGCTGTCAACGCCGTCACGCTGGTGCTGAGCTTCGTCTCCGGCGACCCGCGGCTGATGCTCGCCAAGGACGGCGCGGTCAGCAGCACGGTCGCGGTCGGCATCCTGTGCTCCGTGGCCCTCGGCAAGCCCATGATGAGCACCGTCGTGAAACCGTTCCTGGTCAAGGGCGACCCGGCCCGCGAGGCAGCCTGGAGGCGGCTCGGGTCCGGCGCGGCGGCCGGCTCCGAGCGGTTCCGGCGCAAGGAACGGCTGTTCTCCGTGCTGTGGGGCGGCGGGCTGCTGCTGGAGTGCGCGGCCCGGGTCGCCGGCGCCTACACGGTCCCCGTGGACACCATGGTCTGGCTGGGCACGGTCGTCGTGGTGGTGGTGCTGACGGCCACCTTCCTGGTGAGCGGCGGACTGGCCGCGGAACCGATGGGCCGGCTGATCACCGCCGAGACCGAGGCCGCCGCGACCGCTATGCGGCAGACCGGAACTGAAGAGGATTCACCTTTGGCTGGATCTATCCAGAGGTAGCCCGGGGCCCTACCCTCGCCGCCATGACCGATGTGCTGCGGCGCGGCAGGGCCTCGCTGGCGTTCGCCTTCTTCGCGCAGGGTGCCGCCTTCGCCCTGCTGGTGACGCGCATCCCGGCCGTGCAGGACCGGTACGGGGTCTCCGACGCGCTGCTCCCCGTCTTCCTGGCCGCCGTGCCGGTCCTCGCCGGGGCGGGCAGCGTGGCCACCGAGCGGCTGGTGAAGCGGGTCCGGCCGAGCCGGGTGCTGCGCTGGTCCCAGCCGGTGGTGCTGCTGGCCCTGCTCGGGGCCGGGTCGGGCGGAGCCGGGCAGGTGGCCGTGCTGGCCGTCGCGCTGGGCGTCTTCGGCCTGGCGGTGGGCGCGCTGGACGCGTCCATGAACATTCTCGGGGTCAGCCTCCAGCGGTCGTACGGGCGCAGCATCATGCTGGGTTTCCACGCCGTCTACAGCCTGGGCGGGATCGTGGGGGCCTCGCTCGCCTGGGCCGGGGCGCACTGGCAGCTCGCGTTGTGGGTGTCGTACCTGCCGGTGGTGGCCGTGCTGCTGCCGGCGGCGCTGCTGGGGAGCCGGTGGTACGTCGACGGGGAGCCGGCGCCGGTGCGGGAGGCCCCGGGGGACGGCGGCGGGGCCGGCTTCAAGCTGCTGTTGCCGCTGTGTCTGGTGATGACCTTCGCCTACATCGGGGACTCCACCGTCTCCAACTGGAGCGCGAAGTACCTGAAGGACGTGCTGGGCGGCTCGGAGCAGCTCGCGACCGTGCCGTACAACGTGTACATGGTGACCACGCTGGCCGGGCGGGCCGTCGGGGACCTCGGGGTGCGGCGGTTCGGCGCGGTGGCGGTCGTCCGGCTCGGGGCGCTGGTCGCGGCCGGCGGGTTCGCGGTGGTGGCGCTGGCGCCCGGCCCGTGGGTGGGGATGCTCGGGTTCACGCTGCTGGGCCTGGGGCTGTGCGTGCTCGTGCCGCAGACCTTCGCGGCGGCCGGGCGGCGCGCTTTCGAGCAGCACGGTCCGGGGGCCTCGGACGCGGCGATCGCGCGGCTGAACATCTTCAACTACGTGGGTTTCCTGGTCGGTTCGCCGCTGGTGGGCGCCCTGGGGGACGCCTGGAGCTACCGGGGCGCGATGCTGGTGCCGATGGTGTTGGTGCTGGTGACCCTGGGATACGCCAGGTCGTTCGCGGCTCAACCGGACCGATACGGTGGCGGGCATGAGCGGCCGCGCACAGCTGATGTGGGACGAGGCAGTAACGGGCTATGACTTCGGTCCGAGCCATCCGATGGACCCGGTCCGGCTGGAGTTGACCCGCCGGCTGGTCGGTGCCCTCGGGCTCGACCGGGAACTGGCGGTCGTCGCTGCCAAGCCGGCCGGCGAGTCGACGCTGAAGCTGGTCCACCGGGAGGACTACATCGACGCGGTGAAGGCCGCGTCGGCGGACCCGGCGGGGGCCGACGGGTCGTACGGGCTCGGCACGCTCGACGATCCGGCGTTCGCCGGGATGCACGAGGTGTCCGCGCTGATCGCGGGCCAGTCGGTGGGGGCCGCCGAGGCGGTGTGGCGGGGGGACGCCGAGCACGCGGTGAACTTCGCGGGCGGGCTGCACCACGCGATGCCGGGCGGGGCGTCGGGCTTCTGCGTGTACAACGACGCGGCGCTCGCAATCGCGCGGCTGCTGGAGCTGGGCGCCGAGCGGGTCGCCTACGTGGACGTCGACGTGCACCACGGGGACGGGGTGCAGGCCGCGTTCTGGGAAGACCCGCGGGTGCTGACGATCTCGCTGCACGAGCACCCCGGCACGCTGTTCCCGGGGACCGGGTGGCCGCAGGAGACGGGCGCGGGCGCGGGGGAGGGCGCCGCGGCGAACGTGGCGCTGCCCGCCGGCACGGGGGACGCGGGGTGGCTGCGGGCGTTCCACGCCGTGGTGCCGGAGCTGCTCGCCGATTTCCGGCCGCAGGTCCTGGTCTCCCAGCACGGTGCCGACACCCACTTCGAGGACCCGCTCGCGCACCTCGCCGTCTCGCTGGACGCGCAGCGGGCGGTTCAGTTGGCGTGCCACGAGCTGGCGCACGCGTACGCGGACGGCAAGTGGGTCGCGCTCGGCGGGGGCGGATACGCGGTCGTCGACGTCGTACCGCGCTCGTGGACGCACCTGGTGGGGATCGTGGCGGGCCGGCCGGTCGAGCCCGGGACGGAGATCCCCGAGGGCTGGCGGCGGGAGGTGTTCGCCCGGACCCGGCAGCTCGGCCCGCGGCGGATGACGGACGGGCGGTGGCCGGTGGAGTACGGCGACTGGGAGACGGGGTACGACCCCGCCGACCGGATCGACCAGGCCGTACTGGCCACCCGCCGGGCGGTGTTCCCGCTGCGGGGCCTGCTGCCGTAGCGCCGCCCGCCCCGGGTGGCCGGCGGCGCTCCCACGGGGGCAGGGTTTAGGCCATCCGCGCGAATCCCGCTGTTTCCGCCCCGCCCCGGGCTCCGATGGGCCACCATCGCATCCGTGTCGTCTCGCGCCCGGCTCCGCGCCCACCTGGTGGCCGCCGGGCTGGCCGGGGTGGTGGCGACCTCGCGGGAGGAGAGCCTGCGCAGTTACCGGCTGTTCGCGGCCCGGGACCCGCGCGTGCTGATCGGGATCGATCCCGAGGGCGCCTGGGAGTTCCCCGAGCTGCTCGCGCTGATGGCGCGCAGGTGCGGGGTCTCGGCCGACCCGCGCCACACGAGCGGGCCGGACGTCATCGATCCGGAGCGGACGCTCGCCGCGCTGGACGCCTTCGCCGGGCGGATCCGGGCGGCGGCCCGGCGCGGCGCGCCCGTGCTGCTGGGCACCGGGCACCCCCGGCGGCTGCTCGGTTTCTACGCCGCTCTGGCGGACGCGCTGTCAACGGCGGGATGTGAGGTCCTCACCCCTGCGCAGGGTCGTTGTGTCGACATATTGACCCGGTTCGGTCTACGTCCTCATCGCCTCGACTACGTACGGGGGGTTGCCCTGATGCGGGAACCGGCGAGCGGGCGCCCCGGTTGTGAGCCGGGTGCCCACAGCCACTCACCGCTGCCGGTTCGGGTCGCGCTGGAGGCCGCCGCAGAGGCCGGCGGGCCGCTGCCGGAGCTTGTGGTCGGTGATCACGGATGGGTCTGCGGCGCAGGTCAGCTGGGGTTCGAGGCCATCGGGCTGGCCGACACCGACGACCCGGCGCCGTTCGTCGGCGAGGCCGAGGGACGGGTGGCCGTCGTCGTTCCGGTTGATGACGCAGTCCGGTCTGGTCACTACCGGCCGCTGACCCGCTACGTGCTCAATCGGGCCTGTCTGTCACAGTAGGCCGCCGATGGGTGCACCTCTTCCCCACTCGCATCACCCGCCCCTAGTCTGGGGAGTGAGCACGCAACGACGAAGAGTCACCGGAAGGGGAAGCCGGTGGCCGTCGAGTGCGGAAGGTTCAGGTGTGTCATGGCTGCAGCTGGCGAGAGGCCTCTGAACGAGGTTCAGTTCCTTACCGTGGCGGAAGTCGCCTCGGTGATGCGAGTGTCCAAGATGACCGTGTACCGCCTGGTGCACAGCGGTCATCTGCCCGCGATCCGGGTGGGGCGGTCCTTCCGCGTCCCCGAGCAAGCGGTGCACGAATACCTCCGCGACAGCTATGTGGGGGTGGAGACGGCCTGACGGTGACCCCCGGGTGACCGGGGGAAACCCCCTCGATTACGACCTCGGCGCTCGGTTGGGTAGGCTAGCCCCTCGTAGGTCGTGTGGGCCCATGGCGCCCAAACAACCGAGTCATGAGAAGTGAGCGAGGGTAGTCGTGGGCTCTGTTATCAAGAAGCGGCGCAAGCGGATGGCCAAGAAGAAGCACCGCAAGCTGCTCAAGCGCACGCGCGTTCAGCGTCGCAACAAGAAGTAAGCGGTCCCCCGCGCAAGCGGGTGTCCGTGAGCGACGCCGCGAGAGCGTGTCACCTGTGGCCCCCCACCCGCTGTGGTGGGGGGCCACAGGCATGTTCCGGGCATGTGCCGACGGGGGAAATTCCGTCCCCCCGCGCACCTCGGGTCCTCCCCCCGCACCGCCGACCGGCTAGGTTGGCCGCACACGGGGAACGCGGGATACCGGATACGCGGGAGGGAGGCGCCGATCGTGGGAAGGGTCGTGCTCGTCACCGGGGTGGCCCGGCAGCTCGGCGGCCGGTTCGTGCGGCGGATCCAGCGGGACCCGGAGGTGGACCGGGTGATCGCCGTGGACGCCGTACCGCCCGAGCACCATCTGGGCGGCGCCGACTTCGTCCAGACCGACATCCGGCAGCCGACGATCGCCCGTGTGCTCGCCGAGACGGGCGCCGACACGGTCGTCCACCTGGACGTGACCGGCACCGCGCTGGGCGGCGGCAGCCGGGCCACGGTCAAGGAGACCAATGTCATCGGCACCATGCAGCTGCTCGGCGCCTGCCAGAAGTCGCCGGCCGTGCGCCGGCTGGTGGTGAAGTCCAGCACGAACGTCTACGGCTCGGCGCCGCGCGACCCGGCCGTGTTCACCGAGACGACCCCGCCCAAGTCGCTGCCCAGCGGCGGCTTCGCCAAGGACGCCGTCGAGGTGGAGGGGTACGTGCGCGGGTTCGCGCGGCGGCGGCCGGACGTCGCCGTGTGCGTGCTGCGGTTCGCCAACATCCTCGGCCCCACCGTGGAGACCCCGCTCGCCTCCTACTTCGCGCTGCCCGTCCTGCCGACCGTGTTCGGCTACGACCCGCGGTTGCAGTTCGTGCACGAGGACGACGTCATCGAGGTGCTGCGGATCGCCTCGCACGAGCCGCGCCGGTCCACCCTGAACAGCGGCACCTTCAACATCGCCGGGGACGGCGTGCTGCTGCTGTCGCAGTGCTCCCGGCGGCTGGGCCGGCCCACCGTGCCGCTGCTGCTGCCCGCGGTCACCTGGGCCGGGTCCCTGGTGCGTACGCTCGGTATGACGGACTTCTCACCGGAGCAGATCCGGCTGCTCACCCACGGGCGGGTGGTGGACACCGGCCAGATGCGCGAGACGCTGGGCTTCACCCCCCGCTACACGACGGCCGAGACGTTCGCGGACTTCGCGCACGCGCTGGGCCCGGGGCTGCTGCCGCCTCAGACCCTCGCCGGGGCCGTCGACCGGGTCGCCGAGCTGTCCGCGAGGACGGCCGGCCGGCCCCAGACGCACAGCGCCAACTGAGGAGCGGCAACGATGGCGGACGCCAAGGTCATTCCGTTCGACGACGACCGGTCCCGGGGGAGCGCCGCACAGCGCCAAGCGCGCCGCCGCGGCGGGGGCGGCCGGCGCGGCGCGCTCGGGGAGCCGGGCGAGATGGGCGCGGTCCAGCCGCTGCCGGGCCGCGAATGGGCAGGGGAGGAGGAGCCGGTGGAGTCGCCGGGGACCGACGGGCAGGACGACGGCCGGGGCGGCGGTCTGGAGCGGCGGGTGGCGTCCGGGCTGGCCTTCCTGCGGCGCCGGCTCACCGGGGACTACGAGGTCGACGACTTCGGCTACGACGAGGAGCTGACCGACCAGGTCCTGATGTCGCTGCTGCGGCCGGTGTACGAGAAGTACTTCCGGGTCGAGGTGAAGGGCGTCGAGAACATCCCGGCCGAGGGCGGCGCGCTGATCGTCGCCAACCACTCCGGGACGCTGCCGCTGGACGGCCTGATGATGCAGGTGGCGGTGCACGACCACCATCCGGCCGGCCGGCACCTGCGGCTGCTGGCGGCCGACCTGGTCTTCGTGCTGCCGGTGGTCAACGAACTGGCCCGCAAGCTGGGCCACACCCTCGCCTGCGCGGAGGACGCGGAACGGCTGCTGGGCCAGGGCGAGCTGGTCGGGGTGATGCCGGAGGGCTTCAAGGGCATCGGGAAACCTTTCGGCGAGCGCTACAAGCTCCAGCGGTTCGGCCGGGGCGGCTTCGTCTCCACGGCGCTGCGCCAGGGCGTGCCGATCGTCCCGTGCTCGATCGTCGGGGCGGAGGAGATCTACCCGATGATCGGCAACGCCAAGACGCTGGCCCGGGTGCTGGGCATCCCGTACTTCCCGCTGACGCCGACGTTTCCCTGGCTGGGCCCGCTGGGCGCGATCCCGCTGCCGACGAAGTGGACGATCCAGTTCGGCGAGCCGATCCCGACGGACGGCTATCCGCCGGAGGCCGCCGAGGATCCGATGCTGATGTTCAACCTGACCGACCAGGTGCGCGAGCAGATCCAGCACACGCTGTACAAGCTGCTGGTGCAGCGGCGGTCGGTGTTCTTCTGAGCGTTCGTCCGCGCGTTCCGCGGGAGGGCGTACGGCAGCGGGGGCGCCCCTGCTCGGAAAGGGGCGCCCCCGCTGCCGTGGCCGTGCCGGGCTAGTCCGCGTCCTGGCCGTCGATGCCGAGGTCGGGGAGCAGGTCCGGGATGAGCGGCGGGATGGTGACGTCCGGCTGGGCCGAAGGCGACTTGCCGGCGGACGGGGAGCCGCCGGTGGTATCGCTCTTCGGCGGGTCGAGCAGGCCGCCGGTGTCGCCGCCGAGGAGTCCCTCGCCGCTGCCGGTGGCCGGGTCGCTCGGCGCGTCGGTGCCGGGGTGCCGGCCGGGGGACGGGGTGTGGCCGGTGGCGCCCGGCGGGGCCGACCGGTCGGTGCCGGAGGAGCCGGGGGACGCCGGTCTGGAGCCGCTCCGGTGCCCGTCCTCGCCGGGCCGGGCCGGCTGCTGCGGGAGCAGCGACTGCAGCGGGGCGACCTCTTCGTCTATGGCGTCGAAGACCGAGGACACCTCCTGTTTGACGTCGCCGAGCTGGACGGGGAGCTTGTCGCTGAGCGTGCTCCACGCCTGGCGGTGGGACCGGGAGAAGGCGTCCAGCGCCTGGATGGGGCCCAGGGAGTCCGGGTCGGCCTGATAGGCGGCGTGCAGCAGCCGGTGGCCCTCGGTGACGTCGTGCCGCATCCCGGACAGGGTGCGGCGGATCTCGCCGATGGACTCGTGGTCCAGGTGGCCGCCCCGGCCGCGCTCCAGCAGCCGGCGGACCTCGCCGAGCCGGGTGGCGGCCTGGTCGAGGTAGGTCTGGCCGCGCTGGTCGTCGCCGTCGGCCAGGTAGTTGAGCTTGAAGTCCTCGATGCCGCGCTTCAGGCCGTACAGCGAGTCGCCGGGCAGGGCGTCGGAGCTGGCGGCGGCGACCCCGCCGAAGGCCCCGGCGGCCACGCCGACGCTGAGCCCGCCGGCCGCGAGCCCCTTGGTCAGCCTGGTGCGCGGGCGGAACTTGCCGAGCGCGCCCGCCCGGTGCTCGCCCCTCGCCCGGTGGGAACGCTGTTCCGGTACCGACGTGTCCGCCGCCCCGGTCCCCTCCTGGAGCATGGCCTCCATCGCGGCCACCAGCTGGGCCCGCTGGACGGCCTTGACCTCCGGGTCGAGCTGCGGCCTGGGCAGCGCGCCGAGTCCCGCCGCCAGGGCCAGCAGCTCGCCCTGCCCGGTCGGTTCCTCGGCGGTCGGCGGGGAACCCGCCGGGTCTTCGGACTGCTCGGCCGCCGTGTCCCGGTCGGACTGCTCCTCCAGGGCCTGGGCGAAGGCGTTCGCCCGCCGGTGCGCCGATACGTTCGCGATCACTGGCGGCACCTCCTCTCGTCATGACGGTCGACTCCCCAGGGGGTCCTGAGGGTTGCACGCCCACGGCCGGGTCCCCGGATCGGGTGATCAGGGAGGGCCGGGACGTGACCACAGGGAGCCTGTATCCCGCACAACGACTGGCGCGGCACTTGGGTTACGGACGGCGGACGGGCGGTTCGGAAAGGCAACACGCCTTGACGGAGCGTGAGTTGAGCGTCGCCCACCGTTGCCCTCCGACGCCCTCCGCCACCCGCCGTCGCCACCGCCACCCGCTGCCGCCCGCTGACGTCCCGCTCAGCGGGCGTCGTCGGGCAGCAGCCGGGCGAGGGTGCGCACGGCGCGGTACTGGAGGGTCTTGATGGCGCCCTCGTTCTTGCCCATGACGCGGGCGGTCTCGGCGACCGAGAGGCCCTGGAGGAAGCGGAGCGTCACGCACTCCTGCTGCTGCGGGTTGAGCCGCCGCACGGCGTCCAGCAGGGCGGCGTTGGACAGGGACTCCAGGACGGAGTCCTCCGGGGAGCGCTCGACCTCGTTGGCGTCGAGCATCTCGCCGGTGGTGACCTCCAGGCGGAAGCGGCTGGACTTGAAGTGGTCGGCGACCAGGTTCCGGGCGATGGTGACCAGCCAGGCGCCGAAGTCGCGGCCCTGCCAGGTGAACGTGCCGATCCGGCGCAGCGCCCGCAGGAAGGTCTCGCTGGTGAGGTCCTCGGCGGTGGCCCGGCCGCCGACGCGGTAGTAGATGTACCGGTAGACGGTGTCGCTGTACTGGTCGTAGAGGCGCCCGAAGGCCTCGGCCTCGCCGGACTGGGCGCGTTCGACGAGGTCCATCATGCGGGCGCTGTCGCTGTCGGCGGCCGGCCGGCGGGCGGTGGCCGCGCCGGTGGCACGCCCCCGTCTGCCGACGGCGGCGCTGCCGTCGGCCAGTGCGTAGCACGGGCCCGCGGGCGCGGCGGCTGCGAAGGCGGGGACGGCGTACGCGGTGGGGACGAAGCCGCGCAGTGTTTCCTTGACCGTCGCGACCGTTGCGCGCAGCGTAGCCAGGCCCGAGGCGTCAACCCCGACGTGTGGGTACACGGGACTCCCAGAGGCAGAGCTTCCATCACGTGCAGTGCGGGACCGTTCACCCGTCGTGGCGACGGAGGGGTTCCGGTTTGCGTCTGAGGAGAATAACGCTTCGTACAGGTGCTGCTACGCCGAGTTGCTCAAATCGTCGATTGCGTCGCTTCTGTTGCCGTTTGATGCCAGATCACGTTCATGAACCTGATCGGTTGTTGAACGAAAAGAGGCATGTTTCGGTGAAGTACGCGACGTGTTGAAATGGCCGCGGCACAATCGTGCGCGCGGACGTGAGTACGTACGGGGGTTTCGCGGCCGGTCCGCGGCTACCGGCGCCGGCGGCTCAGGGCGATCGCGGCCGCGGTGCCGCCGGCGACCGCGCCGACGCCCGCGGCGGCCGGGATGCCGACCTTCGCCGCCTTGCGCCCCGTGCGGTAGTCCCGCAGCCGCCAGTCCTGATCGCGGGCGTGGCGGCGCAGTTTGGCGTCCGGGTTGATGGCGTAGGGGTGGCCGACCAGGGACAGCATCGGGATGTCGTTGTGGCTGTCGCTGTAGGCCGCGCAGCGGGAGAGGTCCAGCCCCTCGGCGGCGGCCAGCGCGCGCACCGCCTCCGCCTTGGCAGGCCCGTGCAGCGGCTCGCCGACCAGCCGTCCGGTGTAGACGCCGTCGACCGACTCGGCCACCGTGCCGAGGGCGCCGGTCAGGCCGAGGCGGCGCGCGATCACCTGGGCGATTTCCACCGGGGCCGCCGTGACCAGCCACACCTTCTGGCCCGCGTCCAGGTGGGCCTGGGCCAGGGCGCGGGTGCCGGGCCAGATGCGGTCGGCCATGTACTCGTCGTAGATCTCCTCGCCGATCGACTCCAGCTCGGCGACCCGGTGGCCCTTGACGATCGACAACGCCGAGTCGCGGGCGTCCTGCATGTGCTCGGGGTCCTCGACGCCGGCCAGCCGGAACCAGGCCTGCTGCCAGGCGAACCGGGCGAGGTCGCGGGTCTCGAAGAACTTCCGCTTGTACAGCCCGCGGCCGAAGTGGAAGAGCGCGGCGCCCTGCATCACCGTGTTGTCCAGGTCGAAGAAGGCGGCGGCCCTGTCGTCGCCGATGACCGGAAACTCCGGTTCCGCGGGCGTGGCGGTCTCCTGCGAGGACTTGCGGGCGGCCTCCGCCGAAGCCTCGCCTGCCAACACGCTCCGCGCCGTGGCGGAGCGCCTACGGGGAGTGAGCCATCCGAGAGCGGCCATGACGCGAGCATAGCCACTGTGTCCGAAGGTTCCGGAGTCGAGAGGTTGGCGTGGTGTGAACGCCGGGCGAAGGGGGCGTCGGGGCGCGCGAGAATGGCCGGTATGAGTCCGCTCTTCCGACGCAAGGCAGAGCCGCGAGCGCGGCTGGTGACCCTGATCCGCAAGCCCGGCTGCCATCTGTGCGACGACGCCCAGGTGGTGGTCGAGAAGGTGTGCGACGACCTCGGAGTGCCGTGGGAGGCGAAGGACATCACGGAGGACCGGGAACTCCACGACCGCTACTGGGAGCAGATCCCCGTGGTCCTGGTCGACGGCGAGCAGCACACCTTCTGGCGCGTGAACGAGGAGCGGCTGCGCCGGGCACTGACCGACTAGTCCAAACCGGCCGGAAAGTCGCTTAGGATCGACGGCGGTTTGGTCTCGGGGGCGGGATTCGTGAGGAGTGTGTGCGGTTTTGCCCCCAGTAACGAAGGAACGGCGGCGCGTGTGCGCCGGTTCCCGCTCCGGGCGTGAAAATGGCGTGACCCCGGTCACTTCTGCGGGGCAAATCGGACACCATCTTTGTGCACGCGTTCACAAAGACATAGCCTGCTGTCGACGGGGCGGTCTGGGGACGTGTGACCGCCTACAGCCCCGCTCTACCCGCAGGAGCACCGTGGCAACTGGCCGAACACACCGACCGGCGACCCGTAGCCGAGGGATTCCCGAGGCCACCGTCGCCCGGCTTCCGCTGTACCTCCGAGCGCTGACCGCACTGTCGGAGCGCTCGGTACCCACGGTCTCCTCCGAGGAGCTGGCCGCGGCGGCGGGGGTCAACTCCGCCAAGCTGCGCAAGGACTTCTCGTACCTGGGCTCCTACGGGACGCGCGGCGTCGGCTACGACGTGGAGTATCTCGTCTACCAGATCTCCCGCGAACTCGGCCTGACCCAGGACTGGCCGGTTGTGATCGTCGGCATCGGCAACCTCGGCGCCGCCCTGGCCAACTACGGCGGTTTCGCCTCCCGCGGCTTCCGGGTCGCCGCGCTGATCGACGCCGACCCGGCGATGGCCGGCAAGCCGGTCGCGGGCATCCCGGTGCGGCACACCGACGACCTCGAGAAGATCATCAAGGACAACGGGGTCTCCATCGGCGTGATCGCCACCCCGGCGGGCGCCGCCCAGCAGGTCTGCGACCGGCTCGTGGCCGCCGGCGTGACCTCCATCCTGAACTTCGCGCCGACCGTGCTGTCCGTCCCGGACGGTGTGGACGTGCGCAAGGTCGACCTCTCCATCGAGCTGCAGATCCTCGCCTTCCACGAGCAGCGCAAGGCCGGCGAGGAGACCCCCGCGGGCGACGGCGCCCTGCCCGCCGCCACCCCCCGCGCGACCTCCGCCGACCAGGGGCCCGACGGGGACGTCCCCGCCGTGATGCCGGCATGAGCCTCCTCGTCGTAGGCCTCAGCCACCGCAGTGCCCCGGTCAGCGTGCTGGAGCGGGCCGCGCTGAGCGCGGACGCCCAGGTCAAGCTGGTCCAGGACACGGTCGCCGCCGAGCCCGCCACCGAGGCCGCGGTGCTCGCCACCTGCAACCGCATCGAGCTGTACGCCGACGTGGACAAGTTCCACGCCGGTGTCGCCGAGCTGTCCACGCTGCTCGCCCAGCACAGCGGGGTCGGCCTGGAGGAACTGACGCCGTACCTCTACGTGCACTACGAGGACCGTGCCGTCCACCACCTGTTCTCGGTGGCCTGTGGGCTGGACTCGATGGTCGTCGGCGAGGGCCAGATCCTCGGCCAGATCAAGGACTCCCTGGCCCGCGCCCAGGAGCTGCACACCGCCGGCAAGCTGCTGAACGACCTGTTCCAGCAGGCCCTGCGGGTCGGCAAGCGCGCCCACTCCGAGACCGGCATCGACCGGGCCGGCCAGTCCCTGGTCACCTTCGGCCTGGAGCAGCTGGCCGTGGGCGCGGCCGTGCCCGACTGGGCCCGCGGCAAGAAGGCGCTGGTCATCGGCGCCGGATCGATGTCGTCCCTGGCCGCCGCCACGCTGGCGCGCGCCGGTGTCGCCGAGGTCGTCGTCGCCAACCGCACCTTCGAGCGCGCCGAGCGGCTCGCCCGGATCCTGCTGGAGGCCGACGACAACACGGTCACCGCCCGCGCGGTGCCGATGGACGCGGTCGCCGACGAGCTGACGCGCGCCGACGTCGTCGTCTCCTGTACCGGGGCGACGGGTCTGGTACTCACCGCGGAGGCGGTCGCGCACGCGGTCGAGGGCCGCACCGGGCACCCCGCCGCGGAGACCGGTTTCACGGCCGTGAAGCCGACGGCCCCGCAGCGCCACACCGGCCTCGGCGCCGACGACAACTGCCCGCTGGACCTGGCCGCCGTACAGCCCGGCTTCTCCGTCATGGGCGAGGCCGCCGTGGCCGGCATGGACGCGGCCACCCTGGAGCAGCACGCGGCCTGGGTCGCCGGCGGCAGCACGGCCGACCGCCGGGAGCGGCGCAGCCCCGAGGCGGACGCCGAGCTGATCACCGCGCTCGCCGCGACCGCCGCCACCGTCGGCCGGGTCCCCGAGCGGCGCAGGCCGGAGCCGCTGGCCGAGCGCCCCGCGCCCTTCTTCTTCCTGCTCGACCTGGCCATGCCCCGCGACATCGACGCGGCCGTGCACCGGCTGGCCGGGGTCCGCCTGGTGGACATCGAGTCGCTGGCGGAGGCCTCCGCCGACGCGCCGATGGCCGCCGACGTGGACCAGGTCCGGCGCATTGTCGCCGACGAGGTGGCGGCCTTCGGCGCCGCCCTGCGGGCGGCGCACATCACCCCGACCGTGGTCGCGCTGCGCACCATGGCCGCCGACGTGGTCGCCAGCGAGCTGGCCCGCCTCCACGGCCGCCTGCCCGACCTGGACGAGCGCCAGCGCGGCGAGATCCGGCAGACCGTGCACCGGGTCGTCGACAAGCTGCTGCACGCGCCGATCGTACGGGTGAAGCAGCTCGCGGCCGAGCCCGGCGGCGCCGGGTACGCGGACGCGCTGCGCACCCTGTTCGACCTCGACTCCGAGCCGGCCGCAGCCGTCTTTGGGGCCGGGGACAGCACGCGGAACAAGAACCGAGGGCCAGCATGAGTGAGAAGGCACTGCGGCTGGGGACCAGGCGGAGCAAGCTCGCCATGGCCCAGTCCGGGCAGGTGGCCGAGACCGTCCGCGAGGTGACCGGCCGGCCCGTCGAGCTGGTCGAGATCACCACGTACGGCGATGTGTCCCGGGAGGCGCTGGCGCAGATCGGCGGCACCGGTGTGTTCGTCACCGCGCTGCGGGACGCGCTGCTGAAGGGCGAGGTCGACTTCGCGGTTCATTCGCTCAAGGACCTCCCGACCGCGCAGCCCGCGGAACTGGTCCTGGCGGCCGTACCGGAGCGCGAGGACCCGCGGGACGTGATCGTGGCGCGCGACGCGCTGAAGTTCACCGACCTGCCGCGCGGCGCCCGCATAGGCACCGGCGCGCCGCGCCGCATGGCGCAGCTGAACGCGTACGCCCGCGCGCACGGACTGGACATCGAGACGGTCCCGATCCGCGGCAACGTCGACACCCGCATCGGGTACGTCCGCGACGGCGAGCTGGACGCGGTCGTACTGGCCGCCGCCGGCCTCAACCGGATCGGCCGCGTCGACGAGGTGACCGACTTCCTGTCGGTCGACACGGTTCTGCCCGCCCCCGGCCAGGGGGCCCTGGCGATCGAGTGCGCCGCGGACAACGCGGAACTGATCGCCGCGCTCGGTGAGCTGGACGACCCGTTCACGCGGGCCGCCGTCACCGCCGAGCGGTCACTGCTCGCCGCCCTGGAGGCCGGTTGCAGCGCACCCGTGGGAGCGCTGGCCGACCTTCTGGTCGACGGGCAGATCGTCAAGGAAATGCGCCTGCGCGGCGTCGTCGGCACGACCGACGGCACCCGCATGGTGCAGCTGTCCACCACCGGTCCCGTGCCCCAGACGCACGACCAGGCGTGGGCACTCGGTCGCGAACTCGCCACCGAGATGCTCGCCCAGGGCGCGGCCGGTCTGATGGGGGAGCGAGCACATTGAGCCCCACCGCCCTTCCTGCCGCCGGTCCGGAACACGGGCACGTCACCTTCCTAGGTGCCGGACCCGGGGATCCGGGACTGCTGACTCTGCGCGCCGTGGAGGCGCTGTCGAACGCGGACGTCCTGGTCGCCGAGCACGAGGTGCTCGACGTCATCCGGACGCACGCCCGACAGGGCGTCTCCGTCGTGCAGACGGACGCCGATCCCTCTTCGGTCTCGCCGCCGGGCACGGGCACGCCCCAGCTGACGGTAGTTGACGGCACGTCAACACCCGCCGCTGTCCCGGGCGGTGCCCCGGATGCCGCTCATCTTGTCATGGAGGCCGCGCGGGGCGGCAGGCGGGTCGTCCGTGCGGTGTCCGGGGACCCGGGGCTGGACACGTGCGCTGCGGAGGAGATGCTCGCGTGCGCCGCGGCCGGGGTGCCCTTCGAGGTCGTCCCCGGGGTCGCGGCGGCGGTCGGCGTGCCCGCGTACGCCGGTGTGCCGCTGCGGGACGCCGACGGCGCGGACGTCCGCTTCGTGGACGCCCGGGCCGCCTCCGAGCGGTGCTGGTCGGAGGTCGGCACGTCGGACGGCACGGTGGTCGTCTCCACGACGCTGGACTCGGTGGCCGCCGCGGCGGCCGAGCTGGTCTCGGCGGGCCGCAAGCCGGACACCCCGCTGTCGGTGACGATCGCCGGTACGACGACCCGCCAGCGCACCTGGACGGCGACGCTCGGCACGATCGCGCAGACGCTGAAGCAGGCCAAGGTGCTGCCGTCGCCGGACGGCGGCCGGCCGGTGATAGCCGTGGTCGGCGAGCGGTCCGCCGCGGCCCGGCGCGACCAGCTGTCGTGGTTCGAGTCCAAGCCGCTGTTCGGCTGGAAGGTGCTCGTGCCGCGGACCAAGGAGCAGGCGGCCTCGCTCTCCGACCAGCTGCGCTCCTACGGCGCGGTGCCGCACGAGGTCCCGACCATCGCGGTGGAGCCGCCGCGCACCCCGCAGCAGATGGAGCGGGCGGTCAAGGGCCTGGTCACCGGCCGGTACGAGTGGATCGCGTTCACGTCGGTCAACGCGGTCAAGGCGGTCCGGGAGAAGTTCGAGGAGTACGGCCTCGACGCGCGTGCCTTCGCGGGCATCAAGGTGGCCGCGGTGGGCGAGCAGACCGCCAAGGCGCTGATCGCCTTCGGCGTGAAGCCGGACCTGGTGCCGAGCGGCGAGCAGTCGGCGGCCGGCCTCCTGGAGGACTGGCCTCCCTACGACCCGGTGTTCGACCCGATCGACCGCGTCTTCCTGCCGCGCGCCGACATCGCCACCGAGACCCTGGTGGCCGGGCTGATCGACCTGGGCTGGGAGGTGGACGACGTCACGGCCTACCGCACCGTGCGCGCCTCGCCGCCGCCGGCGGAGACCCGTGAGGCGATCAAGGGCGGCGGCTTCGACGCGGTCCTGTTCACCTCCTCCTCCACGGTCCGCAATCTGGTCGGCATCGCGGGCAAGCCGCACAACGTGACGGTGATCGCCTGTATCGGCCCGGCCACGGCCAAGACGGCCGAGGAGCACGGGCTCCGGGTGGACGTGATGGCTCCGGAGCCGTCGGTGCACAAACTGGCCGAGGCGCTGGCCGACTTCGGCATGAAGCGCCGCGCCGCCGCGCTGGAGGCGGGCGACCCGGTGACCCGCCCGAGCGAACGCCGCCCGGGGGCACGCAGGCGCCGCTCGACCACCTGAGACAGCACGGCCGGGGGCCGGCGGGCACGTCCCGCCGGCCCCCGGCCGTCTCGTCTCCGGGCCGACTCGGCGTCGGCAAAGGCACGGGTGGGGCGGGCGTAGCGTAGAAGGCATGACGAAGTACGGATCCTTTCCCGGTACGCGTCCCCGGCGGCTGCGGACCTCGCCCGTCATGCGGCGGATGGTCGCCGAGACACGGCTGCACCCCGCCGACCTCATCCTCCCGGCGTTCGTCCGGGAGGGCGTGAGCGAGCCGGTGCCGATCGGCTCCATGCCCGGGGTCGTGCAGCACACCCGGGACAGCCTGAAGAAGGCCGCGCTGGAGGCGGTGGAGGCCGGGATCTCCGGGATCATGCTGTTCGGCGTGCCGGAGGAGTCCAAGAAGGACGCCCGGGGCACGGTCGGCACCGACCCGGACGGGATCCTCCAGGTCGCCCTCAGGGACGTGCGCGCCGAGGTCGGCGACGACCTGCTCGTGATGTCCGACCTGTGCCTGGACGAGTTCACCGACCACGGGCACTGCGGGGTGCTGGACGCCGAGGGCCGGGTCGACAACGACGCCACCCTGGAGCGGTACGCCGAGATGGCGCAGGTCCAGGCCGACGCCGGCGCCCATGTCGTGGGCCCCAGCGGGATGATGGACGGCCAGATCGGCGTCATCCGTGACGCGCTGGACCAGATCGGCCGCGAGGACGTGGCGATCCTCGCCTACACCGCCAAGTACTCCTCGGCGTTCTACGGACCCTTCCGCGAGGCCGTCGCCTCGTCGCTGCAGGGCGACCGCAAGACCTACCAGCAGGACCCGGCCAACTGGCGCGAGTCCCTGCGCGAGCTGGAGCTTGACCTCGCCGAGGGCGCCGACATGGTGATGGTCAAGCCGGCCGGCCCCTACCTCGACATCCTCGCCCGGGTCGCGGACGCCGTGGACGTGCCGGTGGCCGCGTACCAGATCTCCGGCGAGTACGCGATGATCGAGGCCGCCGCCGAGAAGGGCTGGGTGGAACGGGATCGGGCCATCCTCGAGACCCTGACCGGCATCAAGCGGGCGGGCGCCCGGAACATCCTCACCTACTGGGCCACCGAGGTGGCGCAGAAGCTCCGCTAGTCACGCGACCCCTGGGTTCGCCGGGCCGGCGGGCCGGCGAACCCACGGGAGCCGCGTCGCGGTCTCAGGCGTCGGTCAGGGTGATGCGGTCACCCAGCACGGCCCACCGCTGGCCGGGTTCGTTGGCGCACACCCTGGTGCGGACCTGGGGCGTGCCCCAGGTGTTCGACAGGCAGTAGTGCGGGTCGGCGGCCAGGACGAAGTGGTCGCCGACGACCCTCCAGCGCTGGCCGGGTTCGTCGGCGCAGAGCCTGGTGCGGACCTCGGGCGTGCCCCACGTGTTGGACAGACAGTAGTGCGGGTCGGCGGCCAGTACGACGTGGTCGCCGGCGATCCTCCAGCGCTGGCCGGGTTCGTTGGCGCACACCCTGGTGCGGACCTCGGGCGTACCCCAGGTGTTGGACAGGCAGTAGTTGCCGATCTTGGAGGCTCCGGCCTCCGGCGCGGCGGCCGTGGCGGCGGCCGACGGTAGGGCGGCCGCCGCCAGTGCGAGAGCGAGGACGCCGAGGGACTTGCGGAACGCGAGGGCCATGAAGTGGTCGCCTTTCATCCAGCGGGTTGCGGAGACCGGGGCCGTGACGCCGAGCGACGCCGGCGGCCGAGGCGCTCCGGAGGGCATGCGCCGGGAGCCTTTCCCCGACGCATGCCCTGAATGCGGCAAACCGCCCTTAGAGGTGATATGTGGATGAAGGCGTTGCCGTTCACCAGTTGGAGATGGCGTCCAGGTCCTTCTGCCAGTACGTCACCTTGAGCGTGCTGTCGTAGTAGACGCCCTTGGCGGGCAGGGCCGGCGTCGCGGACGGGCCGCCGTCGCTGTTCGGGGTCATCCCCTGGAAGCCCACCGTCAGCTTGTGCGCGGTCATCCCGCCGCTGCCGCTGCCGTCGGCGGCCGACAGCAGCACACTCGCGTACCCCGACGCGCCGGGCGCCAGCGACACCACGGACTGCGGCTGGGTGCCCTCGTCGGCCTGCGGCACCCACTGCATCTCGTCGAAGCGCAGGACCGGGTAGTACGGCAGGTCGCAGGTCTTGCCGCCGGTGTTCTTCACCGTCAGCAGCATGTGGTTCAGGGGCCGGTTCAGCAGCTGGGCGGTGACGGACGTGTTCGTGCCGTTGCACAGCACCACGGAGCGTCCGGCGCTCTGCCCCTTGCGGGTGGTGGGGGCGGCCGGCTTGGCGCTGGGCGCGTCGGTACGGGACACGGGGGAGGCGTCGGTGGTGCCGCCGCCGGTGGCTTCCTTCGCCGGGGTGCCGCTCTCGGGCGACTTCGAGACGTCCGTCTCCGCCGCCGCCACCGTCGCATTCGGGCGGGCGGCACCCTCGTCCTCGGTGCCCGTGCCGCCGCCGCACGCGGTGAGGGCGAGGGCGGCCGCGGCGGTTCCGGTAGCGGCGATCAGACGAATGTGGCGCATACGCATGGCAAGTCCTCTTTCGGGCTGGGCCGGTTGTCGTGCTTGGATGACCAACAGCCTGTGGGCGGACTCGTCCCGGCGGCCAGCGTTGGCCGCCAATCCGGGACGCTGGAACGCTGGAACCGGCTTTGACCTGCGGAAACAACACCTCCCTGGAACGCCGGGGTGGGACGAGGGGGACTGGAGGAACGGTGTCTGAGAGCATCCCTGAAAGCGGTTTCGCCGAGCTGCTGCGGGAGTTGAAGAACCGCTCCGGGCACAGCTACGGCACGCTCGCCAAGCGGCTCCACATGAGTACGTCGACACTCCACCGCTACTGCAACGGGGACGCCGTACCGACGGACTACGCCCCCGTGGAGCGGCTCGCCCGGCTCTGCAAGGCCACGCCCGGGGAACTGGTGGAACTGCACCGCCGGTGGGTCCTGGCGGACGCGGGGCGGGGGCGGAAGGGGGCGGAGCCTGCCGTAATGCCGGAGGCGGCCCCGGAGCCGGAGGTGGCGGCCGGGCCGGAACCGGAGCCGATGGCGGCACCCGTGCCCGTACCTGTATCCGTACCCGAACCCGTACCCGAACCCGAATCCACACCCGCGACCCGGTGGCGTCGGAGCCGGTCCCTGATCGCGGGTGGCCGCCGTACCGCCCTCCTGGCGGCCGTCACGGTCACCGCGCTGGTCGTCGGAGGCACGGTGTTCGCGCTCAACCGGCCGTCGGACGAGGGCGAGCGGCGGAACGACGCGAAGGCCGTGACAGCCACCGTGGGCTCCGCGCTCGTCCAGGACAGCGCCACCCCCCGGCCGTCGAAGTCCGGGAGCCCGAGCCCGTCGGCCACTCGTTCGGCCTCCCCTTCCGCCTCCGCCTCCGCGTCCGCCGAGGCGCGGGACCTGGCCCCCGACACCACGGACGGGAAGCGCACGGGGAAGCCGTCGGCGACCGCGCGCCAGGAAGCGTCCGGAGCGGCGCCGTTGACGGTCAACACCAACCCCTACAGCTGGCTGAGTCCCTGTTCGCAGCACTACCTGATCGACCGGCCGCCGACCGCCGTGGGCCCGCCGCCGACGGAGCAGCAGGCGCCCGCGTGGGTGGCCGTCAACAAGGCGGTGTCGGCGGGGGAGCAGTTCATCACGTTCACCGTCCAGGGCACCGGGAACCAGACGGTGGTCCTGGAGCGGCTGTCGGTCCACATGGCGGGCAAGCGTTCGCCGCTCCCCTGGAACGACTACGCCATGGGTTACCCGGGCGTCGGCTGCGGCGGTGGCGTGCCGACGCATTCCTTCACGGTCTCCCTGGACGCGATGCGCCCGTCACCCGTCCCGGAGGCCGGGAGCGACAACTTCCCCTTCAAGGTGAGCCAGTCGGACCCGGAGGTCTTCTACGTCATGGCGGACGCGTCGGCGTACGACGTCAGCTGGTTCCTGGAGCTGACGTGGTCCAGTGGCGGCCGCCACGGCACGCTGGTGATCGACGACGCCGGCCACCCGTTCCGCACCAGCGGGAACAACAGCCGGCCGGCGTACGCGTTCCCGCTGGGCGGTCAGAAGTGGAAGCCGGCGTCGGAGTTCGAGTGACCTCAGTCCCACCAGAACGACCAGCTGGTGGCGTCGAGCAGCGTCTCGGCGTACGCCCGCACGCTCCCCGGACCACTCTGTACGACGGCGTGCGGGCACAGGGCGTAGTGCTCGGCGGCGAGGACCTCGGCGTCGGCGAGGGTGCGGGGCGGGGCGGCGACGGACACCACGAGGGCGTCGAGCCCGAGCGCCACGATCCGGATGCCGAACCGGTCTTCCCAGGACCGCAGGACGGCGCAGACGCGGGCCACGTCGTGGTCGTAGTTCAGGGCGCCGGTCCAGCCGATGGCCGCGGGTATGTCGGCGGACCGGCGCGCCGGGACGAGGGCCAGGTGCGGTTCCTCTATCCACTCCGCCCATCGCGCCGGATCGCGGTGGAGGGCGTCGGCGACCGTGGCGGCGCGGGTGTCGGGATCGGCGTTCGGCAGGCCGGGGGAGGCGAGCCCCGGCCACTCGATGCCGAACGGCTCGATCTCATCGCTGAGGTGCCCCTCGGTCTCCTCCTCCCAGTACTCCGCGAGCACGTCGTCGACCAGGTGATCCCCCGGGTACGAGGCGTCGCCCGGCAGCAGCCCCCAGTCGTCCACGCCGACCCGGCAGCCGGCCAGGTCCACGAGCACGGGCAACAGCCCCGTACGGGCCGCCGGCGCGCCCAGGGCCTTCCAGGTGCCGGGCGAGGAGGGCTTCTCCGCGTGCCACAGGAGGGGTTGGTGCCAGGGCCCGTCTTCCGTCGCGTCGACCAGCCTGCCGGGCGGCAGTTGAAGCCCCAGGGAACGACCGCTGGGGTCGGTGGCCAGTTTGGGCAGCGGGTTGGGAAGAGTCGCCATGCCGCCGACTGTAGGGGCAGGCACTGACAACGGCGTTGAGCTGGGCCGGGGTTGTCCGGTTGCCGTGGGGCCGCCCGCTTCTCTGCGAGTGTCGTGCTTCCGCGAGCTGAGTCAAGGGCGCGTTCCGCGTCGCCTTCGGCGATGGGCCTCCGGCCCACCCTTGACACACCTCACTCCAGCACGGGGAAGAAGCGAGCGGGCAGCCCGGAGAAAGTGGCCGGCTCAGGTCCCTTGGCCCCTGCGGTGGGCTGCGTTCGCATCGTGGGTCGGGGACGCGCGCCCGCGCCTCGCCTGCACGCCGGGCCGGTCAAGCGGCTTGCGGGTGGGTGGTCGGGCGGTGGGTCCGGTCGGTGGGTGGGTAGTTTTGGAATGGGTGTCCATAACTAGGTCCCCCGCGTCCTCGCCCGCAGGCCGCCGCTGTGCCGACCCGGCGTGCTGGCGAGGTGCGGGTGCGTCCCCTCGGCGACGGCGCCTGGTCGGCTCGCTGGGGGCCCGGCGCCGGGCTGGGCCACTGTCCTTCCGGGCCGCTCGCTCGCTTCTACCTCGTGCTGGAGCGGGCCGGGTCAAGGGTGGGCCGCAGGCCCATCGGCGCAGCCGACGCGCAGCGCCCTTGACGCGGCCCGTGGAAGCACGACACTGCCCGAGAAGCGAGCGGCCCAACGGTCACTTGAGGGAAGAGGTGAACACGTCCCACGTGACGGGGCTGATGCGTAGGGTCCGGTCCTGGGAGGGGGCTTCCTTCGAGTCCCGGATGTGCACGGCGCCGGGAGACACAGCCACTTCAAGGCACTCGCCGCCGTTGCTGCCGCTGTAGCTCGACTTCCGCCACGTGACGGCTGCTTCGAGGCACTGGCCGCCCTCGTCGCCGCTGTAGGTCGACTTGAACCACTGAAGGGCTTCGGCGCTCATGGCTCTCCTAGCGGACGGTCGGTCACTTGAGAGAAGAGGTGAAGGTGTCCCATGCGGAGGGGCTGATGCGCAGGGTGCGGTCCTGGGAGGGTGCTTCCTTCGAGTCCCGGATGTGTACGGTGCCAGGAGAAACGGCTACTTCGAGGCACTCGCCGCCCTCGCTGCCGCTGTAGCTCGACTTGCGCCAAGTGAGGGCCACTTCGAGGCACTGACCGCCCTCGCTGCTGCTGTAGGTCGACTTGTACCACTGAAGCGCTTCCGTGCTCATTGCTCTCCTAGCAGGCCGTCGAGCAGGCCCATCGAGTAATCAGTGTTCAGGGCCTGTGTCCGCAGCATCGCATACTTGCGCGCCAAGATGGACACCTCATCTGCGTCGGAAACCCATTGGCTTCCGCGTTGGCCTTCGATGTACGCCAGGTGCTGGTGATCTGGCGTTTCCAGGAGGACGAAGGGGCCATCGAGACCTGCGTGCGAGACGCTGTCCAGAGTCAGAAACTGCACCGAGATGCAAGGGTGTTCGGCTACCCGGCGGAGGTGCTGCAACTGCTCGGTCTTGACGTCCGGTCCGCCGACAGCCAGATGCAGGACGGGTTCCCAGATGACGAAGCTGAGCGTAGGCGGAGACTTGCGTTGCAGAATCTCCTGACGTCCGATGCGTCCGGCTAGCTTGGTCTGGATCTCCTCTTCGTCATACGCGGGAACGCGTTCGCGTAGAACCGCACGCGCGTACGCCTCCGTCTGAAGCAGTCCGGGCAGAGTCTGGTTGGCGTACAAGGACAGTGCGATGGCCTCCCTCTCCTGCTCGATGTACTCCTCCGCCCACAACGGAAACTGGTCCACCTCAGGCAGGTTGGCCACCCCCGCCGCCAGCATCCCCTTGGACTCGAGGAACTCGTCGAACAGCTCGGCCATGTCCAGCTTCAGCACCCGTCGGCCTTGCTCGATGCTGGCGACCGTCTCCTCGTGGATGTTGAGCGCCGCGGCCAGGCCGGGCTGACTCAACCCTTTCGCGCGGCGGGCCGCGGCCAGTTGACGGCCCAGCATCTTCATGGCCGACTGGTTCTTCCTCCGTGTAGGCGTCATGCCTGCTGAACTCCCCACGCCGGTAGGCGGACCACCCCGCAGCAACCCGTACAAACACCTTGTACGGGATCACGTACTGAACCAGACTAGTTACGCTGCGCCACATTCGCCCCGTGAACGAGCACATGGAACTCCCCTGCCACCGCGACCGGTTCTACGCCCGCAGCCGCCGCTCGATCCCCGCGGCCAGGCAGCTCACCGAGGGGTCGCTGAAGGACTGGGGGCTGGAGGCGTGGGGCCGGTCTCACGACCTGTCGCTCTGCGTGAGCGAGTTGGCCACGAATGCCCTGCTGCACGGCGTGCCGAGGGGCCGGGGCTTTCTGCTCCGCCTGCGGTACGACGGCGAGCTGGTCCGTGTGGAGGTGCACGACAGCGGCCCCGGCACCCCTCGTGTCCCGGACGAGCCGGGCGGTCCGGAGAACGAGGGAGGCAGGGGCCTGCTGCTGGTGGCGGCGCTCAGCGACAAGTGGGGCGTCGGGGAGCGCACGCCGGGGAAGATCGTGTGGTGCGAGTTCGCCGTGCCGTGAGAAGGGCTCGGCGTCAGGTCAGGGTCGTGATGCAGAACGGGTGCCCGGCGGGGTCCAGCAGCACCCGCCACCGTTCCGGCTGAGGCTGGGGCTCCGGCTTGACCGCACCCCGGGCGAGGAGGTGCGCCTCGGCGGTGTCCAGGTCGTCGACGCCCACCTCGATGTGGGCCTGCTTCTCCTGGGCGGGGTCGGGCCAGGTGGGGCGGCGGTAGTCGGGGAGGCGGGTGAAGCCGAGGCCGGCCGTGCCGTCGGCGCCGCCGAGGAGGACGAAGTCGTCGGAGGAGTAGGTGGTGGCGAGGCCGAACATGTCGCCGTAGAAACGGGCGAGTTCGGCGGGGTCGGCGCAGTCGAAGGTGACGGCGGCGTAGCGGAAGGCGGGTGCGGACGTGGTTTCCGTGCTCATGGGGAGGACGGTAGGACGCGACCCGGACAGCTTCGGTCCTGGTTGGGGCGGGCGGTATGAAAAACTTCCGCCCGTGCTGAGCGCGTCCGCCCGTCTGCTGCGTCTGCTGTCGTTCCTCGCCGCCCGGCCCTCGTGGACGTGCGGCGAACTGGCCGAGCGGATGGGGGTCACGGACCGTACGGTGCGGCGCGACGTCGCGAAGCTGCGGGAGCTGGGGTACAGCGTCGATTCCGAGGCCGGGCCGTGGGGTGGGTACCGGCTGCGGGCCGGTTCGCGGGTGCCGCCGCTGATCCTGGACGACGAGGAGGCGCTGGCCGTGGCGGTCGGCCTGCGGGAGGTGGCGTTCGGCGGGATCCTCGGCGGGGACCAGGCCGCGCTGTCGGCGCTGCTGAAGCTGCGGCAGGTGCTGCCGGCGGGGGTGGCCGGGCGGCTGGGGGAGTGGGACGAGGCGTTCGTACGGCTGCCGTGGCCGGAGGAGGGGCGGTTGCGGCCGGGGATGCTGCTGGAGCTGGCGACGGCGTGCCGGCGCGGGGAGCGGGTGCGGTTGTCGTACTGCGACGGGAAGGGCCGGAACACGGTCCGGGACGTGGACCCGTACCGGCTGGTGCACACCGGCAGGCGTTGGTACTTCGTGGCGCGGGACGTGGTCCGGGGGTGGCGGACGTTCCGGGCGGACCGGGTGGAGCACGTGAACCCAACGGGGCAGAAGGTCGAGATCACCGACCCGCCGGACGCGGCCCAGCTGGTGTCCCACAACACGGCGAACGGTCCGTACCCGCTGTCGGCGACGATCCGCCTCCCGCTCCCCCTGCGAGAGGCCCAACGCCTGATCCCCCCGACCATCGGCACCCACCGGCCCGACGGCCCGGAGGCAACCGTGGTCGAGATAGGGGGCCCGACCCCGGAGGGCCTGGCCCACTACCTCCTGGGCCTGGCCACTCCCCTACAGGTCCTGTCCCCCGACTCGGTCCGCGAGTCCCTGCTCCACCGGACCCGGGAAATCCTGAGAAGCGTTGACCGGGACACTCGGACTTGAGTGCCTGAGCGCTGTCCCGTCATCGTCGCTTCGTGTCGGCTGGGCCAGACTCAGAAGCTTTCCGAGGTGGAGGCGCGCTCCGCTGCCGCTTGGACGGCGGGGATCAGGTCAGCGACCCTTTCGAGTTGGTCGCGCTGGGAGCGCAGGTCCAGGGCACCGAGGCGAGCGACGATGTGCCGAGCACCGGCGGCGACGTACCGTCCTAGGCGTTCAAGCACCTGGTCCGCGGAGCCGGTGACAACTGCCTGGTTCTTTTCCAGCTCCTCCAGTGGCATGCCGTACGTGGCCCGCGCGTAGTCGTCCAGTGCCCGACGGCCGCTCTCGATGTCGTTGTCGATCCGTACCGAGACGAAGAGTGCGGGGGTGATGTCCTCGGCCTTACGTCCTGCGTCGGTTGCCGCTTTGTGGACGCTGCGGAGGCCGGACGCGTAGTCGGCGGGGTCGGGCGGGTAGGGCAGCCATCCGTCGTACAGTCGGCCGGTGCGGGCCAGCGCTGTGGGGGTCGCACCGCCGAGCCAGATGGGCGGGCCGCCGGCTCGGGGCGGCCTGGTCGTGGGCGGGATGTCGTCGAACCGGAGGATCTCGCCGTGGAAGGCGTCGGCGCCGTCCCACAGGGCCCGCCACAGTGCGACAGTCTCGTCCAGGCGGGCGAAGCGCCTTTCCCACGGCAGCTCGGACAGTGTGTAGAGGGGCCGTCCGAAGCGGCCGGGGAAGCCGGCGCCGACGGTCACGGTGAGCCGGCCACCGGACAGCAGGTCGATCGACGCGAGTGCCTGCGCGGCCTGGATCGGCCGACGCAGGAACGGCATCAGTGCAGCTGTGCCCAGCGTCACGGCCTCGGTCACCGGAGCGAGTGCGGCCAGCATCGTGAGCGCTTCGACGCGCGGGCTGATCAGAGAATCGTTGGCGAAGAGCGAGGAGAAGCCCGAGCGTTCGGCGTAGCGGCCGAAAGCAACCAGCTCGCGAGGGTCGTCGGCGGGGCCCCACTGGGCGGTTCCGGTCGGAAGCAGTACACCGATGTCCATGCCGGCACTGTTCACGACCGGTACGAGTGGCGACAATTCCCTGCGGGGAATGGCCTGGGACCCTCCGCCGCCGTTACAACGGGCTCGTGGACTTCCCTCGTGCGCTTCGTGAACGTCGTACCCGCCGTCATGTCAGCCAGCTCGATCTGGCGCTGCGAGCGGGCACCACCCAGCGCTACCTCAGCTTCATCGAGTCCGGCAGGTCGGTCCCGGGCCGGAACATGGTCGTACGCCTGGCCGAGTCGCTGGAGCTGCCGCTGCGGGAGCGCAACGAGTTGCTGCTGGCCGCCGGATACGCACCCGCCTACTCGGAGAGCTCACTGGACGATCCGGTGCTGGCCCCCGTGCGCACGGCGATCGACCACATCCTCCGCGGGCATCTGCCGTATCCGGCGCTGGTTGTGGACCGGGGCGGTGACCTGGTCGCCGCGAATACCGCATTCGACTTGATCACCGAGGGGGCGGCTGAGGAGCTGGTGGGTCCGGGCACGAATATCTACCGCCTGGCGCTGCATCCCGGCGGGCTGGCTCCCCGTATTCTCAACCTCGCCGAGTGGGCGCGCCACATCATGGTGCGCCTTGGCCATCTGGACGAGTTGCGTGCCGAGCTCACCGGGTACGTTCCCGAGCTGGAGCCGTCCGCCGGGCAACTCGGTTTCGCGGTGCCGCTCCGCCTGCGGTCCTCGTACGGTGACCTCCGCCTGATGACTACGGTGACGACCTTCGCCACCGCCGTCGACGTGACGCTTGCCGAGTTGAAGCTGGAGGCGTTCCTTCCGGCCGACCCGGCGACGGCCGAGGCTCTCTCAGCAGCCGCCGGGGCAATGGCTTGTGCTGCGGCCGCTCAGGAGCCCGGGAACAGGTAATCGGTCTCGATGCGGCCGTTGTCGACGAGTACGAGGGTGTTCGAACCATCACCCTCCTTGCCGCCGGTATCCCGTGAGCGATGTCGAAGAACGTACCCTCAGAGTCTCTCCAGATCCCGAGGGCTGCCCGCGTCAGAGCTTCTCGGGGGTGCGGATGCCCAGGAGGGTCATGCCCTGGTGGAGGGTGCGGGCCGTGAGGTCGGAGAGGAAGAGGCGGTTCTCCACCTGCTCCGGCGTCTCGGCGCGCAGCACCGGGCACTTGTCGTAGAACGTCGTGAACAGCGAGGCCACCTGGTACAGGTACGCCGCCAGCTTGTGCGGGGCGTACTCCGCGGCCGCCTCGCGGACCGTCTCCGCGAAGGAGTCCAGGTGCAGGCCGAGGGCGCGTTCGGCGTCCGCCAGGGGCAGTTCGGGGTGGGCCGCCGGGCGGACCTCGCCGGCCTTGCGGAGGATGGACTGGATGCGGGCGTAGGCGTACTGGAGGTAGACGGACGTGTCGCCGTTGAGCGAGACCATCTGGTCCAGGTCGAACTTGTAGTCCCGGTTCGCCGACGTCGACAGGTCCGCGTACTTCACCGCGCCGATGCCCACCTGGGTGCCGCGCTCGGCGATCTCCTCCTCGGACAGGTCCTGTGCCTTCTCCCGGACCACGGCCGACGCCCGCTCGATCGCCTCGTCCAGCAGGTCGACCAGGCGGACCGTCTCGCCCTCACGGGTCTTGAACGGCTTGCCGTCCTTGCCGAGGACCGTGCCGAAGGCGAGCTGGACCGCCGTGACGTCGTCGCCCAGCCAGCCGGCCCGGCGCGCGGTCTCGAAGACCATCCGGAAGTGCAGGGCCTGCCGGGCGTCCACCACGTACAGCAGGGTGTTCGCCTTCAGGTTGAAGACGCGGTCGCGGATCGCGGACAGGTCGGTCGCCGCGTAGCCGTAGCCGCCGTCCGACTTCTGCACGATCAGCGGGACCGGCTTGCCGTCCGGGCCCTTGATGTCGTCGAAGAACACGCAGAGCGCGCCCTCGGAGCGGACCGCGACGCCCGACTCCTCCAGCAGGCGGCAGGTCTCCGCGAGCATGTCGTTGTAACCGGACTCGCCGACGATGTCCGCGTCCCGGATCTCCATGTCCAGCTTCTCGAAGACGGAGAAGAAGTAGATCTTCGACTCGTCCACGAACTTCTGCCACATGGCGAGCGTGTGCGGGTCGCCGGCCTGGAGGTCCACCACCCGGCGGCGGGCCCGCGTCTTGAACTCCTCGTCGGAGTCGAATTTCTTCCGCGCGGCCTTGTAGAGGCGGTCGAGGTTCGACATCGCCTCCTCGCCCGTCACCCGGTCGGCCTTGTGGTCCAGCTCGTGCGGGTGCTCGTCCAGGTACTGGATGAGCATGCCGAACTGGGTGCCCCAGTCGCCGATGTGGTGGCGGCGGATCACGTTCTCGCCGGTGAACTCCAGCAGCTGGACGACCGAGTCGCCGATCACCGCCGAGCGCAGGTGGCCGACGTGCATCTCCTTCGCCACGTTCGGCTGGGCGTAGTCGATCACCGTCGTGCCGGGGTCGGCGGCGGTGGGCACGCCGAGGCGGCCGGTGTCGTCCGCGTACCGCGCGGCCAGGTTCTCGGTGATCGCCTTGTCCGCGAGCGTGATGTTCAGGAAGCCGGGGCCGGACACCTCGATGTCCTTGATCACGTCACCCGTCACCACCCGGTCGACGACCTGGGTCGCCAGCTCCCGGGGGTTCGCCTTCGCCTTCTTGGCCAGGGCCAGGATGCCGTTGGCCTGGAAGTCGGCCCGGTCGCTTCGTCGCAGCAGCGGGTCCGCGCCGGCGGCCTCGGGCAGGGTGGCCGTGAGGGCGGACGCGAGGTGCTGCTGGACGTTGTCGCTGAGGGACGTGACCGAGGCCATGGGTGTGGGTGCCGTTCTCCTCGTGGATGGATAGACCCACCCAGTATCCCATGGGGGGTAAAGCCGTTTTCCCGGTCGACGGGCGGTCTGTGAGAATGGAGGCTCACCCCGTTCAGAAAGAAGGACGTGCCGATCGTGGCTCAGAGCACCGAGACCACCGACTGGGTCTCCCGTTTCGCGGATGAGGTCATCGAGGAGTCGGAGCGTCGGGCCCCGGGCAAACCGGTCGTCGTCGCGTCCGGACTCTCCCCCTCCGGTCCGATCCACCTCGGCAACCTCCGCGAGGTCATGACCCCGCACCTGGTCGCCGACGAGATCCGCCGCCGCGGCCGCGAGGTCCGGCACCTGATCTCCTGGGACGACTACGACCGCTACCGCAAGGTCCCGGCCGGCGTCCCCGGTGTGGACGAGACCTGGGCCGAGCACATCGGCAAGCCGCTGACCTCGGTCCCGGCGCCGAAGGGGTCGGCGTACCCGAACTGGGCCGAGCACTTCAAGGCCGCCATGGTCGAGGCGCTGGCGCAGCTCGGCGTGGAGTTCGACGGGATCAGCCAGACCGCGCAGTACACCTCCGGCGCCTACCGCGAGCAGATCCTGCACGCCATGCGGCACCGGCACGACATCGACGCGATCCTCGCCCAGTACCGGACGAAGAAGGCGCCGAAGAAGCAGCAGCAGAAGCCGGTGGACGAGGCCGAGCGGGAGGCCGAGGAGGGCTCCGGCGCCGCGTCCGAGGACGACGGCAGCTCCGGCTCCGCCGGGTACTTCCCGTACAAGCCGTACTGCGGCGGCTGCGGCAAGGACCTGACGACGGTCACCTCCTACGACGACGACACCACCGAGCTGTCGTACACCTGCACCGCCTGCGGCTTCGCCGAGACCGTCCGGCTCAGCGAGTTCGACCGGGGCAAGCTGGTGTGGAAGGTCGACTGGCCGATGCGCTGGGCGTACGAGGGCGTGGTCTTCGAGCCCAGCGGTGTGGACCACTCCTCGCCCGGCTCCAGCTTCCAGGTCGGCGGGCAGATCGCGCCGATCTTCGGCGGCGAGCAGCCGATCGGGCCCATGTACGCGTTCGTGGGCATCTCCGGCATGGCGAAGATGTCGTCCTCGCGCGGTGGCGTGCCCACCCCGTCGGACGCGCTGAAGATCATGGAGCCGCAGCTGCTGCGCTGGCTGTACGCCCGCCGCAAGCCCAACCAGTCCTTCAAGATCGCCTTCGACCAGGAGATCCAGCGGCTCTACGACGAGTGGGACAAGCTGGCCGCGAAGGTCGCCGACGGCTCCGCGCTGCCGGCCGACGTCGCCGCCCACACCCGCGCCGTCGGCACCGCCGCCGGTGAGCTGCCGAAGACGCCCCGCCCGCTGCCGTACCGCACGCTGGCGTCCGTCGCCGACATCACCGCCGGTCACGAGGACCAGGCGCTGCGCATCCTGTCCGAGCTGGATCCGGAGCAGCCGCTGGCCGCGCTGGACGAGGTGCGCCCGCGCTACGACCGGGCGGAGGCGTGGATCAACACGTACGTGCCCGCCGACCAGCGGACCATCGTGCGCGAGGAGCCCGACGCCGAGCTGCTGAAGTCCCTGGACGAGCCGTCCCGGCAGTCCGTGCGGCTGCTGCTGGACGGGCTCGCCGACCACTGGTCGCTCGACGGGCTGACCCACCTGGTGTACGGCGTGCCGAAGGTCCAGGCCGGGTTCTCCGCCGACGCCACGCCGAAGGAGCTGCCGCCGGAGATCAAGACGGCCCAGCGGACGTTCTTCGCCCTGCTGTACCACCTGCTCGTCGGCCGCGACACCGGCCCCCGCCTGCCCACCCTGCTGCTGGCTGTGGGTCAGGAGCGGGTACGGACGCTGCTCGGGGAGTAAGCCGTACGGAGACAGGGGTCCTCTTCCTTCCGGGAGAGGGCCCCTTTTTCCGTGCCCGCGCGCCTCTTCGTACGGCCCTCCCCACCTTCGTTCCGGGGGCCTGCCGCAGTGCCCGGGCCCCGTTGCGCGTGATCGGCTGGGCGGTACGGGAATCGTGTGACGGCAGGGGGAGAAGTGAGGGTTCGGATCGCCGGTGCCGCGTGGCTCGCCGGGGTGGCGCAGTTCTTCGCGGTGCACGGGATCGCGCAGTCGGCCTGGGACCGGCCGTACAGCTGGGCCCGGAACAACATCAGCGACCTGGGCAACGCCCGGTGCGCCGTCCAGCCCGATCCCACGCCCCGGTACGTGTGCTCGCCCGAGCACGGCCTGATGAACGGCTCGTTCGTCGTCCTGGGCGCGCTGCTCGTCGTCGGTGTCGTGCTGTCCGGGCCGCTGTGGCGGCGCGGGGCCACCGCCCGGGTGGCCCGGGTCCTGCTGGCCGGCGCGGGCGCGGGCTTCGTGCTCGCCGGGCTGGCACCGGCGGACACCAGCGAGAACGTACACGTCCTGGGCGCCCTGCTCATCATGGGCACGGGCAACGCCGGCCTGCTGCTGGCGGGGGCCGGCCTGACGCCCCACGGCCCGGCCCTGTCGCGCCGGGCCGCCGGACCGCTGGGAGTCGTGGCGCTCGCCGCGTGCGGGCTCTTCCTCTCCGGCCACTACCTGGGGCTGGGCATGGGCGGCATGGAGCGGGTCGCGGTCTTCCCCGTGCTGGTGTGGGCGCTGCTCACCGGCGCGTACGGCCTGCTGCGTCCGCCGGCGCCCGCGGTCCGGTGAGCGCGGCCGTCACGCGATGTGGTCCTCCTCCAGCTCCGCGTTGAAGCGGTTGGTGAAGCGGTTGACCATGCGCTCGGCGTCGCGCGGGGCCAGCGTGATGCGGTACGTCGCCTCGACCGCCTCGCCGAACTGGTGCGGGGTGGGGAAGCTGCCGTCGATCGACTTGCGGAAGACCTGGTAGTAGTCCTCCTCCGTCGGGTCCGGTTCCGGGCTGCCGCCGCCCTCGCCGAGTTCGCGGGTGCGGGACGGGCTCACCGGGATCGGGAAGCTGCCCGTCTCCTCCGGGGAGGGCTGCTGGAAGTCCTCCGGGGCCTGCTCCTCGTACCAGCCCTCGTACTGCTCCTCGGGGGCGTACTGGGGTTCCTGGAGCATCGGGTCGTAGGTGGGGTCGTAGCCGCCGTGGTACTCGACCTCGCGCGGGGCCTGGAACCAGGGGCTCTGCTCGTCGGCCGGGGGTGCCTCGGCGGGCCGCCGCGCGGCGGCGGGGTCCGGCCGGTGCGGGGCCGCCTCGACCGGGCGGTCGGCCGCGGCGGCGCGGTCGGCCGTGGCGGGGGCGAGGGCCTGCGGGCGCGGGGCCGGGGGGAGCAGGGCCGGGTCGATGCCCGCCGCGGCCAGGCCCGCCGGGGCCGTGTCCGCGAGCGGGACGCCGTAGCGCGCCAGGCGCAGCGGCATCAGGGACTCCACCGGGGCCTTGCGGCGCCAGGCGCGGCCGAACCGGGAGCGCAGCCGGGCCTGGTAGACGAGACGTTCCTGCTCCAGCTTGATGACCTGGTCGTAGGAGCGCAGCTCCCACAGCTTCATGCGGCGCCACAGCAGGAACGTCGGCAGCGGGGAGAGCAGCCAGCGGGTGAGGCGGACGCCCTCCATGTGCTTGTCCGCCGTGATGTCGGCGATGCGGCCGACCGCGTGCCGGGCCGCCTCGACCGCCACCACGAACAGCACCGGGATCACCGCGTGCATGCCCACGCCCAGCGGGTCCGGCCAGGCGGCGGCGCCGTTGAACGCGATCGTCGCCGCCGTCAGCAGCCACGCCGTCTGGCGCAGCAGCGGGAAGGGGATCCGGGTCCAGGTCAGCAGCAGGTCGAGGGCGAGCAGGACGCAGATGCCCGCGTCGATGCCGATCGGGAACACATAGGAGAAGTTCCCGAAGCCCTTCTTGACGGCCAGCTCACGGACGGCCGCGTACGAACCGGCGAAGCCGATACCGGCGATGATCAGCGCACCGGTCACGACCACGCCGATGAGAACGCGGTGCATCCGAGTCAGCTGCGGTGGCCCGGCCACTCGTACTCCCCTCCCGTTGCCTGTTGTTGCGCGCAACAGGGTGGCACACGTGTACGAGGAACGCGGTACCGGTCACCCGCTGCGCCCGTACGGTCAGGCCTTCTTCTGGGCCGGCTCGGAGGCGGACGCGCTCGGCGAGGACGACTGAGAGGGCTTCCCGGACGCGGAGTCCGACGGCTGCGAACTCGCGTCGCCCGCCGCGCCGTTGGCCTTCGATACCGACGCCACGGCCTCCTTCAGCGCCTGCTGCGCGTCCTTCATGAGGTCGTCGGCGTCCGGCGTCTTCTCGCCCGCGAGACCGGCGCCGTTGTAGTCCAGGGTGACCACGACGTTCTCCACCCGGGCGACGACCGTCTGCTGCTTGAAGAGGCCCTCCTTCTTCTTCAGGTCGTAGCGCACCGCCGCCGCCTCCGCGCCGGTCCCGGACAGCGGCACCATCTTGGTGTCCTTCGCGCCGTCCACCGACTGGGCGTCCTGCACCTGCCGGCTGAAGTACGCGTGCGCCTGCTCGTCGGCGGCGCCCCGCGTGACGTCCGAGTCGAAGCGCAGCAGGGAGACGTTCAGCCAGCGGAACTGCGAGCCCTTCACGCCGTTGTTGGCCAGGCTGTCCCAGGCGCAGGAGGCGCGCGACGACGGCTCGTCGGAGCCGCCCTTCTTGCCCGACTTGGAGGCCTTGGGGACCAGGTCGCCGAGGGTCTTCTGCGCCAGCACGGTGCACGGGTCGGGCAGCTTGGCGTACGCGGCGGGCCGCACGGTCGGCGACGCGCTCGCGGACGGCTTGGTGCTGCCGCTCGCCGTCTCCCCGGCGCTCTCGCCGGTCTTGGCCTTGGAGTCACCGGAGTCCGAGGAGCAGCCGGCGGTGATCAGGACCGCCGGAACGGCTGCCGCGCAGACCAGCGCGTGGCGCAGGCGCTTGGCTCGCTGGTGTCGCTGGGCACGGTCGTCTCGCTGGGCTGCTCGCTGCATGGTTCCTTCACTCATGACGCTCGGTGTTCGTGCGGGTTCCTGCGGGGCCACGGTACGCGGTGCGGAGGCCGTGCGGTGCCCGGCCGTGGGACGGGCGGCGGGGCCGGCCGGGCGGTCAGCCGCCGAGCGCGTCGTCCAGCCGGGCGGCCAGATCACGGGCCCTGTCCTGCATTTCCTTGCTGTCCGGGACCGTTCCGGTGGCCGTCGGCTGCTCCTCGTACTGGAGGGTGACGACGACGTTGGACGTGCGGAACACCACAGTCACCGTGCGCTGTTCGGCGGTCGGACCGGAGGTGCTCAGCCGGTCGTCCAAGTACGCCTCGTCCCCGAGGTCGGACAGGGTGCGCGGCTGGAGCTCGGCGGAGGCGTCGGCGGAGGCGTCGGTGGAGCCGGACGGCGTGGCCGGGGCGGAGCCCGAAGTGGCGGAGGCAGAGGGGGAGTTGCTGGACGGGTCCTTCGCCGACGCGGACGCGCCGCCGCTCGGGGTGCCCTTCGCGGACGCCGTCGGCGTGGGCGACGCGGGCGGTGCCGTGTCCCCGCTCGGCGCGGGCAGGTCGGCGGCGGCCTGCTTCTCCTGGAACAGCCGCTGCGCCTGGTCGTCGTCGCTGACCGCGTTGTCGTACGACACCACGCGCTCGAAGTCGACGGAGAGGCGGTCGGTGACGTCGGCCGAGTCGACCTTCCAGCGGCAGCCCACCTTGCGGTCGGTGTCGAAGGTCAGCTCGGCCGCGCCCTGGTAGGCCCGGTCCCGCTGGACGGGGTCGGTGATCCGCTGGATGCCGGGCAGCAGCGTGTCCAGGGCGTCGTGGCCGACCGCGCCGCAGGGCTCGGGGAGCGTGCGGTACTTGCCGGGCTGCGCGTCGACGGCCGTCCGGCCGGTGTCGCCCGGGTTGGCGTTGTCCGCCGGGCCGGTGTCCCCGGAGCCGCTCGTGCAGCCGGCCAGCAGCGCCGCGAGGAGGGCGGCGGTGCCGGTTGCGTAGGCCTTCCGCTGCACGGTCGGGCTCCTCTCGACGGTGGGTGCGCACTCGGTGCTCCAGTGTCCCCGCCGGTTATTCGCTTGCCGCGGCGGGGCGTCTCTTGCAGACAATGTGTATCGCACGCACTGCCGTGGCCGCCGGTCCCTCGTCGCTTTCGCCGACCTTGGCGCCTCTTTTGCGTTTTGCTGCTTTTAAGCCTTTTGTTGCCATTCCCCGGGGGAAAGAGGAAGACATGTCGTACGTGGAGATACCGGGCGCGAAGGTGCCGATCCGGATGTGGACGGACCCGGCGACGGTCGAGGACGTGGCCCTGCGCCAGCTCCAGAACGTGGCGACCCTGCCGTGGATCGAGGGCCTGGCCGTGATGCCGGACGTGCACTACGGCAAGGGCGCGACGGTCGGCTCGGTCATCGCGATGCGGGACGCGGTGTGCCCGGCGGCGGTGGGCGTGGACATCGGCTGCGGGATGTCGGCGGTCAAGACCTCCCTGACCGCGAACGACCTGCCCGGGGACCTGTCCCGGCTGCGGTCGAGGATCGAGCAGTCCATCCCGGTGGGCCGGGGGATGCACGACGACCCGGTCGAGCCCCGGGGCTTCCACGGACTGGCCACGGCCGGCTGGGAGGACTTCTGGGGGCGGTTCGACGGGGTCGCCGAAGCGGTCAGGTTCCGTCAGGAGCGTGCCTGGAAGCAGATGGGCACGCTCGGCGGCGGAAACCACTTCATCGAGGTGTGCACCGACACGGACGGTTCCGTGTGGCTGATGCTCCACTCCGGCTCCCGCAACATCGGCAAGGAACTCGCCGAGCACCACATCGGCGTCGCCCAGAAGCTCCCGCACAACCAGGGCCTGGTCGACCGCGACCTCGCCGTCTTCGTCGCGGACACCCCGCAGATGGCGGCCTACCGCAACGACCTGTTCTGGGCGCAGGAGTACGCCAAGTACAACCGCATGCTCATGATGGCGCTCCTGAAGGACGTGATCCGCAAGGAGTTCAAGAAGGCCAAGCCGGTCTTCGAGCAGGAGATCTCCTGCCACCACAATTACGTCGCGGAGGAGCGGTACGACGGCATGGACCTGCTCGTCACCCGCAAGGGCGCGATCCGGGCCGGCTCCGGGGACTACGGCATCATCCCCGGCTCGATGGGCACGGGCTCGTACATCGTGCGCGGCCTCGGCAACGAGCTGGCGTTCAACTCGGCCTCGCACGGCGCCGGCCGGCGGATGAGCCGGAACGCGGCCAAGCGGCGCTTCTCCACGAAGGACCTGGAGGAGCAGACCCGGGGCGTGGAGTGCCGCAAGGACTCCGGTGTCGTGGACGAGATCCCCGGCGCCTACAAGTCGATCGACCAGGTCATCGACCAGCAGCGGGACCTGGTGCGGGTGGTGGCCAAGCTGAGGCAGGTCGTCTGCGTCAAGGGCTGACGCCGGGACCGGGCCGCAGCGAGTCCAGCCAGCGCAGCAGGCGGGCGGCCTCGCGGGTCGTGACGGACGGGTCGCGCAGGGCGTGGGTCAGGACGGCCATGCCCTGGTGGGCGGAGACCAGGGTCAGGGCGTGGCCGTCGGGGTCGGGGACGCCCCAGGCGCGGAACTGGGCGCCGGTCCAGTCCAACAGGCGGCGCAGCACCGCGCCGGCCTCGGCGTGCAGCGTGCCGTCCGCGCGCTTGCCGAGTTCGGCGGCCAGGGTGCCGGTGGGGCAGCCGTGCCGGGCGGTGCTCTCGCGCTGGGACACCCAGGTCTCGACCAGGGCCCTGAGGCGGTCGGGCGGGGCCGGCAGCCGGTCCAGCCCGGCGGTGAGCTCGTCCAGCCGGTCGCGGTGCTCGCCCAGCGCCGCCCGGACCAGCTCGTCCTTGGTCTTGAAGTAGTAGTAGACGTTCCCGACCGGGACGCCGGCCTCCTGCGCGATGTCGGCGAGGGTGGTGCGCTCCACGCCCTGCTCGTGCAGGACCCGGGCCGCCGCCGCCGCGAGGCGCCGGCGCTTCTGTGCCGCCTGCGTCCGACGGTCGACCGAGTTCGTCATCCGACCGACTATAGGCCGTGATGTCCCGGATCCTACTTCGCGTGCCGTACCGCGTAGATCATGACGAACGCCAGGAAGTGGATGCCGAAGAGGAAGTAGGCGAGGAAGTACCAGACCTGGCGTTCGTCCTTCGTCTCCTGGGCCAGCCGGCGCCGCTCCAGGGACCGCGCCGGGTCGTCCGCCGGGGGCGTGCCGTCGGTCATCCCTGTTCCCGGTGCACCTTGGTGTTGGACGCCTGGGCGCGCGGGCGCACCACCAGCAGGTCGATGTTGACGTGGCTGGGGCGGGTCACCGCCCAGGTGATCGTCTCGGCCACGTCGTCGGCGGTCAGGGGCTCGGCCACGCCCTCGTACACCTTGGCCGCCTTGTCCGTGTCGCCGCCGAAGCGGGTCAGGGCGAACTCCTCCGTGCGGACCATGCCGGGCGCGATCTCGACGACCCGGACCGGCCGGCCGACGATCTCCAGGCGGAGGGTCTCGGCGAGCACGTGCTCGCCGTGCTTGGCGGCGACATAGCCGCCGCCGCCCTCGTAGGTGCCGTGGCCGGCGGTGGAGGAGACGACCACGACCACGCCGTCGCCGCTCGCCTCCAGCTTCGGCAGCAGCGCCTGCGTCACGTTCAGTGTGCCGATGACGTTCGTCTCGTACATCGCGCGCCAGTCCGCCGGGTCGCCGCTGGCCACCGGGTCCGCGCCGAGGGCGCCGCCCGCGTTGTTCACCAGGACGCCGATCGTCTTGAAGGCGGAGGCGAACTCGTCCACGGCCGCGCGGTCGGTCACGTCGAGCTGGTAGGCCACCGCCGAGTGCCCGGCCTTCGTCAGCTCCTCGGCGAGGGCCTCGATACGGTCCTTGCGGCGGGCGGTGAGGACGACGCGGTAGCCGGCCGCGGCGAGCTGCCGGGCCGTGGCGGCGCCGATGCCACTGCTCGCGCCGGTGACGACGGCGATGCGGGAGGCGGCGGACGGGGCGGCGGTGGCCATGGCTGCTCCTGGGCGGGCGTCGGGACGGTTCCGTCCAGCGTATGTGAGGCCTCAGCCGCCGTTCCGGGGCGCCCACATGATGATCGCCATCCCGGCGAGGCAGACCAGCGCGCCGGCGATGTCCCAGCGGTCGGGCCGGTAGCCGTCGGCGATCACGCCCCACAGGATCGAGCCGGCCACGAAGATCCCGCCGTAGGCGGCGAGGATGCGGCCGAAGTGGGCGTCGGGCTGGAAGGTGGCGACGAAGCCGTACGCGCCGAGCGCGAGGACGCCCCCGGTGATCCACAGCGCGCCCCGGTGCTCCCGTACGCCCTGCCAGACCAGCCAGGCGCCGCCGATCTCGAACAGCGCGGCGACGACGAACAGGGCGGCGGAGCGGAGGATCGGCATGCGGGCAGCTTCGCACGCGGCGCTCGCGCGGTCCGTGCCGCCGGCCACGGGGACGGTCCGCGCCCTGCGGTACGGGTGAGGAATATCCGGGCCCGGGCTACAGTTGGAGGGGTGTAGTTGAACGATCAACCAAATGGAGGCGGTCATGCAGTTCGGGATCTTCAGCGTCGGGGACGTGACCACGGACCCGACCACCGGACGGACGCCGACCGAGGCCGAGCGGATCAAGGCGATGGTCGCCATCGCGCTGAAGGCGGAGGAGGTCGGGCTGGACGTCTTCGCCACCGGTGAGCACCACAACCCGCCGTTCGTGCCGTCGTCGCCGACCACGATGCTCGGCTACATAGCCGCCCGCACCGAGAGGCTCATCCTGTCCACCTCCACCACCCTGATCACCACCAACGACCCGGTGAAGATCGCGGAGGACTTCGCGATGCTCCAGCACCTGGCCGACGGCCGGGTGGACCTGATGATGGGCCGGGGCAACACCGGGCCGGTGTACCCGTGGTTCGGCCAGGACATCCGGCAGGGCATCAACCTCGCCATCGAGAACTACGCCCTGCTGCGCCGGCTGTGGCGCGAGGACGTCGTGGACTGGGAGGGGAAGTTCCGCACTCCGCTGCAGGGCTTCACCTCCACGCCCCGCCCGCTGGACGGGGTCGCGCCGTTCGTCTGGCACGGCTCCATCCGCTCCCCGGAGATCGCCGAGCAGGCCGCGTACTACGGCGACGGCTTCTTCCACAACAACATCTTCTGGCCCGCCGACCACACCAAGCGGATGATCGAGCTGTACCGCAAGCGCTACGCCCACCACGGGCACGGCACCCCGGAGCAGGCGATCGTCGGCCTGGGCGGCCAGGTCTTCATGCGGAAGAACTCCCAGGACGCGGTACGGGAGTTCCGCCCGTACTTCGACAACGCCCCGGTCTACGGCCACGGGCCCTCGCTGGAGGACTTCACCGAGCAGACACCGCTCACCGTGGGCTCCCCGCAGCAGGTGATCGAGAAGACGCTCTCCTTCCGCGAGTACGCCGGCGACTACCAGCGCCAGCTGTTCCTGATGGACCACGCCGGCCTGCCGCTGAAGACCGTCCTGGAACAGCTCGACATGCTCGGCGAGGAGGTCGTGCCCGTGCTGCGCGAGGAGTTCGCCAAGAACCGTCCGGCCGACGTGCCGGACGCCCCCACCCACCAGTCCCTGACCGCCGCCGCGCGGAAGGAGGCCGTCGCATGAAGCTCGTCGTCATCTCGGCGGGACTGAGCGTCCCGTCCTCCACCCGGCTGCTGGCCGACCGGCTGGCCGCCGCCGTCCACGGGCACACGCCGGTGGACGTCCGGGTGGTCGAGGTGCGCGACCTCGCCGTCGAGATCGCGCACCGGTTCACCAACGGCTTCCCGGGCAAGGCCCTCGCCGCCGCGCAGGACGCGGTGGCGGAGGCCGACGGGCTGATCGTGGTCACGCCGGTGTTCAGCGCGTCGTACAGCGGGCTGTTCAAGTCCTTCTTCGACGTGCTGGACAAGGACGCGCTGGCGGGCAAGCCGGTGCTGATCGCGGCGACCGGGGGCTCGGCACGGCACTCGCTGGTGCTGGAGCACGCGCTGCGCCCGCTGTTCGCCTACCTGCGGGCCGTGGTCGTCCCCACCGCCGTGTACGCCGCCTCCGAGGACTGGGGCGCCGAGGGACTGCCCGAGCGGATCGAGCGGGCGGCGGGGGAGCTGGCCGCGCTGATGCCGGCTACGGCGGCCCGGCGCGCGGCGGACGAGGATGTGGTGCCGTTCGCCGAGCGGCTGGCGGCGCTGGGGCAGTGACGGACCACGGGTCACGGGCCACCGTCGCCCGTCCCGGCCGGCGGGGAGGTACGCGTCGGCTGGGACGGGTGGCTCGGGACGGGGCCCGTGGGCCGGGACGGCGGTGGTCCGGGCGGCTCGTGGGCCGGGCGGGTGGCGGATCGCGTGGCCCGCGGGGCGGGTGGCCGGTCCGGCGGGCCCCTTCGGTCCGTGCGGGTGGTTCGGGCTCCCGGGGTGGTGAGGGGCCGCCGGGCCCCGGTGGGCGGGCGACGGGCTCGGTGGGCGGGCGGTGGCCGGTGAGAGAGCGGTAAAAAGCGTGCTCCGGGGCCATCGTGTCCGGCCGGGCCGCCGGGGGCCTTGGCAGACTGGGGACGTGCCCCAGACTGTGCTGCTCGCCGAAGACGACCGTGCCATCCGCCATGCCCTGGAGCGGGCCCTGACCCTGGAGGGGTACGAGGTCAGGGCGGTCGCCGACGGTGTGGAAGCGCTGGCGCAGGCCCACACCGACCCGCCGGACGTGCTCGTCCTCGACGTGATGATGCCCGGCATCGACGGCCTCCAGGTGTGCCGGGTGCTGCGCGCCGAGGGCGACCGCACCCCGATCCTGATGCTCACCGCCCTGGTGGAGACCGCCGACCGCATCGCGGGCCTGGACGCCGGCGCCGACGACTACGTGGTCAAGCCGTTCGACGTCGAGGAGGTCTTCGCGCGGCTGCGCGCGCTGCTGCGCCGCACCAGCCCCGCCCCGGCCGCCGCCGTCCCCCCGGAGGGCCCGGCGCGGGAGGCGGCGCAGGTCGCGGGCCGGCAGCTGGAGGCCGCCGGCCTGCGCATGGACCTCCAGGCCCGCCGGGCCTGGCGCGGCCGGCGCGAACTGGAGCTGACCCGCACCGAGTTCGAGCTGCTGGAGCTGCTGGTGCGCAACGCGGGCATCGTCCTGGACCACTCCACCATCTACGACCGGATCTGGGGCTACGACTTCGGCCCCGGCTCCAAGAACCTCGCCGTCTACGTCGGCTATCTGCGCCGCAAGCTGGACGAGCCCGGCGCCCCGCAGCCGATCCACACCGTGCGGGGCGTGGGCTACGTGCTGCGGGAGGACTAGATGGGCCCGCGTCGGCGGCCGCCGGAGCGGCCCCGGCCCAGGCTGGTCTCCCTGCGCACGACCTTCGCGGTCTCCTTCGCCGCCGTCACCGCCGCCGTCACGGTCCTCGTCGGTATCCTGTCGTACAACTCCGCCGCGCGGCTCGTCCGGGTCGACCAGCAGTCGGTGTTCACCCAGGTCATGCAGGACGTCCGGGACGAGGTCCGGCAGCAGCCGATGAGCCCCGACGACTTCTCCTCCTCCCGTCCCGGGCACGACCTGGTCCGCCCCGCCCGCACCGACGTCCAGGTGCTCGGCGCGTCGGGGCAGATCGTGGACCACGGCAGTCCGGTACTGCCCGTCACCGCCCAGGACCGTGCGGTGGCCGTCGCCCGGCGGGCCGGGGAGGTCGTCGAGCACAAGGACGTACGGGTGGACGCGGACCTGTTCCGCATCGCCACCGTCTCGCTCGGCGGCGGGCGGGGCGCGGTGCAGGTCGCGCAGGAGTTCAGCGACACCGAGGACCTGCTGCGGGCCCTGCAGCAGCGGACGCTGATCCTGATGGCGGCGGTCGTGGTGGCGGCCGGGCTGTTCGGCTGGTGGCTGGCCCGGCGCATCACCCGCCGGCTGGTGGTGCTGACCTCCGCCGCCGAGGACGTGGCCCGCACCCGGCGGCTGGGCATCCAGGTGCCGGTGACCGGGCTGGACGAGGTGGGGCGGCTGGGCCGCGCCTTCGACCGGATGCTGGGGCGGCTCGCGCAGTCGGAGGAGGACCAGCGCCGGCTGGTGCAGGACGCCGGGCACGAGCTGCGCACCCCGCTCACCTCCCTGCGCACCAACATCTCGCTGCTGCGGCGCATCGAGGAGCTGCCGCCCGAGTCCCGGGAGGAACTGGTCGCCGACCTCACCCAGGAGGCCCGGGAACTGACCGACCTGGTCAACGAGCTGGTCGACCTCGCCGCCGGGCAGTCCGACGCCGAGCCGCCGCAGCGGGTGGACCTCGCCGACCTCGCCGAGGACGTGGTCGGGCTGGCCCGGCGCCGTACCGGGCGGCAGGTCGTGCTGCGCGTGAGCGGTGAGACGACGGCCCACGGGCGGTCCGGGATGCTCCAGCGGGCCATCTCCAACCTGGTCGAGAACGCCGCCAAGTTCGACCGGGGCGGCACCGCGCCGATCGAGGTGAGCGTCACCGGGCCGGCCCGGCCGGGCACGGTACGGGTGGAGGTGCTGGACCGGGGGCCGGGCATCGCCGACGGCGACCTCGTGCGCATCTTCGACCGCTTCTACCGCGCCGCCGACGCCCGCTCGCTGCCCGGCTCCGGGCTCGGCCTGTCCATCGTCCGCGAGGTCGCCCGGGCCCATGACGGAGCGCCGTTCGCCTACCGGCGCGAGGGCGGCGGCTCGGTCATCGGCTTCACGGTGGCCGGCGGGCCGGTGGGGGACGGCGGGGGCGGCGACTGAGCCGGCTGCGGGCCGGGAGCGGTACGGGTGCCGGCTCCGGCCGGTGTGATCTTGTCGGGCCTGCGGGGACGCCACGGCCCCCGGACGACCCGAGGCCGTGACGCCGTCCGTGCTCGGACCGGGCGGCCGGTGAGCGTCAGGTGTTGTCGCCCGCGTCGCCCTCGCGCCGCCGGGCCGCCGTCAGCAGCCAGGCCAGGTTGCCCACCGCGGCTCCGGCGGCGACCGCGGCGGCGATCACCCCGCCGGTCGCCAGGCCGTCGCCGAACAGGTGCGGGCGCCGGTCCAGGCTGTGCAGCCCGAAGCCGCACAGCTGATACACGCCGACGGCGGCGATGACCAGGCTGACGACCAGCACGGCCACCGTCGGCGCGAGACTGTGCGCACAGACCTCCGTGCCGGGCTCCGTCTCGGTCGTGTCCTGCATGCGTCCCCCGTTGAACGGGCGTGTGAACGGCCCGGTAGTTGTCGGCGGTTGGGAACCTACAATACGTAGGGCCGGATAGGGTCGACGCCGTGCGGATCTACATCAGCGCGGACATGGAGGGCGTCACCGGGCTCGTCGACGCGGACGACGTCCAGCCGGGCGGCCGGGACTACGAGCGGGGCCGCGCCGAGATGGCCGCGGACGTGAACGCCGCCGTCCGGGGCGCGCTGGCCGCCGGTGCCGCCCACGTCCTGGTCAACGACGCCCACGGCCCGATGCGCAACCTCCTCCCCGAGGCCCTGCACCCGGCGGCCCGTCTGGTGCGCGGCAGGCCCAAGCGGCTCGGCATGCTGGAGGGGCTGACCGGGGAGTACGACGCCGTGCTGTGCGTCGGCTACCACTCCCGGGCCGGTGCGCCGGGCGTGCTCAGCCACAGCTTCATGGGCCACGAGATCGAGGACATGTGGCTGGACGGCCGCCCGGTCGGCGAGATCGGGCTCGCGCAGGCCACGGCGGCGGCCCTCGGCGTGCCCGTCGTCGCCCTCACGGGTGACGACGCGGCGTGCGCGGAGATGACGGAGTGGGACGCCTCGGTCGCCACCGTCCCGGTGAAGTACGCCCGCGACCGGTTCGCGGCCGAGCTGCGCGAGGCGATCGAGGAGACGGTGGCCGCCGCGCTGGCCACGGCCCCGCGCCGCCCCGCCCCGTCCGCCGCCGAGGCCACCCTCGCCGTCCGCTGGCAGTCCGCGTCGGTCGCCGAGACCCTGCTCGGCATCCCCGGGGTGACGGCCGACGACCCCCGGACGGTCCGGGCGAGCGGTCCGCTGCCCGCGCTGTACCGGCAGTTCGGGGTGTGGATGCGGGTGGCGTCCTCGCTCACCAACCAGCCGCCGTACTGCTGAGGACTCACCAGCCGACCGGCCGGAGCCCCCGGCCGGGGGCTCCGGCCGGGGGTACGGGTGCCGATGTCCGCGGAGACCAGGACGGCGGGTCTTCCGTGACCGGACGGGACCGGACGTGACCGGAAGGGACCGGCCCGCCCGTCACCGGTGGCGGGGCGTGCGCAGGAACACCGCGCTGCCGACGGTGCCGACGAGGGCGAGGGCCGCGTTCAGCGCGATCGCGGTCTTCAGCCCGCCGAGGACGGCCAGGGTGCCCGTACCGGTCATGGCGGCGGTGGCGACGGCGCTCATCACCGGAGTGCCCATGGTGATGCCGACCTGCTGGGTCATCGTCGCGAGCCCGGTGGCCAGCCCCTGTTCGTCGTCGGCGAGACCGGACGTGGCGGTCACCATGAACCCGACGATGACCAGCATGTTGCCCACCCCGCCCGCGAAGGTCGCGGCCAGGAGCAGCCACAGCGAGGCGTGCCCGGTGCCGAGCCCGAGCAGGGCCGCCGTGGACAGGGCCTGCACCAGCCCGCCGGCCAGCAGGGTGCGGGTCGCGCCGTACCCGCCGATCAGCCGCGGGGCGAGCGCGCCGCCGACCACGGTCCCCGCGCCCAGCACGCCGAACGACAGCCCGGCCGCCAGCGGGGAGAAGCCCAGCACCTCCTGGAGGTAGAGGGTCAGCAGGAACACCAGGGACGTCTCGGTGAGGAACGCGATCAGCCCGGCGAGGTTGCCCCATGCCACCGACCGCCGGCCCAGTACCCGGGGCGGCACCAGCGGCGCGGACACCCGGCGCTCCACGGCCGCGAACATCCCGAGCAGCACCGCCCCGGCCGCGAGCGGCAGCAGCGTGGCCGGCGCGCCCCAGCCGTGCTCCCCGGCCCGGGTCAGACCGAGGATGACCGCCAGCAGGCCGAGGGTGACCGTGACGGCACCCGGTACGTCCAGCTTCGGCCGCTCGGCGGGCCGGGACTCGGCGATGACGGCGGGCGCGACGAGGAGCACGGCGAGGGCCACGGGCACGTTGACGAAGAACGCCCAGCGCCACGACAGCAGGTCGGTCAGCAGGCCGCCGAGGATCGCGCCCGTGGTGAAACCGGCCGACATCAGCGCCCCGTTGGGACCGAGCGCCTTCTCCCGCAGCGGTCCCTCCGGGAACGACGTCGTCAGCAGGGACAGCCCGGCCGGGGTGACCGCCGCGGTGGCCAGTCCCTGGAACACCCGGGCCGCGAGCAGCACCTCGGGGCTCTGCGCCAGCCCGCCGGCCAGCGAGGCCGCGCCGAGGACGACGAGGCCGCCGAGGAACAGCCGGCGGCGGCCGAAGAGATCGGCGATCCGCCCGAACAGCAGGGTGAACCCGGCCGCGCACAGGGCGAACGCGGTGCCGATCCACTGGAGCCGGTCGAGGGAGAAGCCGAGGCCCGCGCCGATCACCGGCAGGGCCACGTTCAGGATGGAGAAGTCCACGGCCAGCATGAACTGGGCCGCGAGCAGCAGCACCAGCACCAGGCGCAGCCGCGGGGTCAGCACGGCGGGCGCGGCGTCGGCCGGCCGGGTCACGGTGACGGACATGGCGGGTCCCTTCTGTACGGCGGGATCGGGCGTCGGGGGGACGTCGGGGGTGGCGAACTCGCCGGGGAACAGCGGGAGTCGCCGTGCAGAAGACTCGTCCGCCGTGGTCGGACCAGCCAGCACCGCCGTGGGACCGGTCGCCGTGAGGGTGGTCATCGCGTGACCACCCTCGGGCATCCCGTTCGGGCCGCCGGGCGGGCAGGATGGACGACGACCGCGGCATCCGCCGTACCCGCCGTACCCGCCGTACCCGCCGTACTCGTCGTACTCGTCGTTCCCGCCGTACTCGTCGTCGGAGTGCGCCGCACGCCCCGGAGGCAGCCATGGACGCGTCGTCCGAGCTCGGAGAGTTCCTGAAGTCACGCCGTGCCGCGGTGCGGCCGGAGGAGGTCGGGATCGCGACCGCGCCGGCCCGCCGCCGGGTCGCCGGGCTGCGCCGCGAGGAGCTGGCCCTGCTCGCGGGCGTCAGCATCACCCACTACACCCGCCTCGAACAGGGCCGCGCGGCCGGGGTGTCCGACTCCGTGCTGGAGGCGATCGCCCGCACCCTGCGGCTCACCGAGGACGAGACCGCCCACCTGAAGGACCTGGCCCGTCCCGCCGCCCCGCGCCGCCCGGCCGCGCCCCGTGCCGGGCACGCGTCCCCCTCGGCCCGCCGGCTGCTCGCCGCCATGACGGACGTACCCGCGCTCCTCCTGGACCGGCGGGGCGACGTCCTGGCCTGGAACCGGCTCGGCCACGCCCTGCTCGCCGCGCACCTGCCGTGGGAGGCTCCGGAGACTCCCGGCGCCCGGCCCAACCTGGTGCGGATGCTGTTCCTGGACGAGGAGTACCGGGCGCGGTACACCGACTGGACGGAGGAGGCCCACCTCGCGGTCGCCTCCCTGCGCCTGGTCGCCGGCCGGCACCCCGACGACCGCGCGCTGGCCGGGCTGATCGGCCATCTGTCCATCCAGAGCGAGGAGTTCACCGCGCTGTGGGCCCGGCACCCGGTCCGCACCTGCGTCTCCGGCACCAAGATCCTGCGCCATCCGGCGGTCGGCACCCTGGAGCTGGGCTTCGAGAACCTGTGCCTGCCGGGCACCGCCGGCCAGCGCGTGATCACCTACACCGCCGAGCCCGGCTCCCCGTCCGACGCGGCCCTGCGCCTGCTGGCCGCCACGGCGGTACCGGCCGCGCGGGAGGACCTGCCCGCGTGAAACTCGGCGACTGAGCCGTCAGCGGCTGCCCCGCACGCGCGGGCAACCGTGGGCTACGACCGAGGTCCGGCCCCGAGGACGTCGAGCATGGCCCGGGTCGCCGGGCTCGGCGGGAAGCGGCTCCAGGCGAGGTACTCCACGCGGTGCGGCCCGTCGGCCACCGGGACCAGCGCCAGCGCGGGGTCGGCGGCGGCCAGTGGCCGGACGAACGCCGAGGGCAGCAGCGCGACGCCGAGCCCGCACCCGATCAGCCGGGGGATCAGCTCCACCACCCCCGCCTCGTAGGCGACCTCGCGGACCAGGCCGGCCGCGGCGAACGCCTGGTCCGACTGGGCCCGGGCGGGCGACCCGGCCACGAAGTCCACGAACGTCTCCCCGGCGATGTCCCGCAGCGTGACCCGCTCCGCGCCGGCCAGCCGGTGCCCGGCCGCCACCACCAGCACGTGTTCGTCGTGGTCGAGCACCACGCTCTCCACCCCCGTGGGCCGCTCTCCCTCCGGCAGCCCGAGGAAGGCGATGTCCAGCTCGCCGCGGCGGATCGCCGCCACCAGCGCGTCACTGCGCCCGGACCGCAGCAGCACCCGGACCTCCGGGTGCCGGTCGCGGTAGCGCCGCAACACCTCCGGTACGTCCACGGCGGCGGTGGTCACGATCACGCCGACGGCGAGCCGGCCGCGCACCACGCCGGTCGCGGCGGCGGCGTCGGCCACCGCGCGGTCGGCGGCGGCCAGCGCCTCGCGCGCCCGGGCCACGAACGCCTCGCCCGCGTCGGTGAGTTCGACCCGGCGGCTGGAGCGGGCGAACAGCCGTACCCCCAACTCCCGCTCCAGGCCCGCGATCCGGTGACTGAGCGAGGATTGCGTGACGTAACACCGTTCGGCGGCACGGGTGAAGTTACGGGTCTCGGCCACGGCGACGGCGTACCGCATCTGCTGGAGGTCCACCCAGCCATGGTTTCCGTACATGGCTGTGATGGCAACCATGTCTTGGACGCATGACGGGGGAGCGGCCGAGACTCCTGGCATGTCCTCGTCCGTCCACCCCCCGGCCACCGTCCTGCCGGCCGCGCACCGGCCGGCCTCCGCCCTGTCGGCCGCGCACCGGCCGGCCGCCGTGCTGCTGACCGCGCTCGCCCCCGCCGCCTGGGGCACCACCTACATCATCACCACCGAACTCCTCCCGCCCGGGCACCCGTTGTTCGCGGGCCTCATGCGCTCCCTGCCCGCCGGGCTGGTCGGCCTGGCGCTCACCCGGGTGCTGCCGCGCGGGGACTGGTGGTGGAAGGTCATCGTCCTCGGCCTGCTCAACATCGGCGCCATGCCCCTGCTGTTCGTGTCGGCCGAACGGCTCCCCGGCGGGGTCGCCGCCACCCTCGGCGCGGCCCAGCCGCTGCTGGTCGCCGGGCTGGCCCTGCTCGTCCTGCGCGACCGGCCGACGCCCTGGCGGCTGATCTGGGGCGTGCTCGGCGTGTTCGGCGTCGGACTCGTGGTCCTCGGTCCCGACGCCCGGCTGGACGCCGTGGGCCTGCTCGCCGGCTTCTGCCATACGGCGACCATGGGGGCCGGGGTCGTCCTGACCAGGCGCTGGGGCCGTCCGCCGGGGGTCGGCCCGCTAGCCCTGGCCGGCTGGCAGCTCACGGTCGGCGGCCTGCTCCTGCTCCCGGTGACCCTGGCCTTCGAAGGCGTGCCGGAGCGGATCGACGCCGGCGCGGTGGGCGGCTACCTATGGCTGGGCAGCATGGGCGGCCTGATCGCGTACACGCTGTGGTTCCGCGGCATAGCCACCCTGCCGGTGGGCGCCATCGGGCCCCTGGTGCTGCTGTCCCCCCTGGTCGCCACGGCCATCGGCGTGGCCCGGGGCGAATCCCTGAGCCCGGCCCAGGCCTGCGGCTTCGCCCTGTCCCTGGCGGCGCTGCTCGCCGCGCAACTGAACCCGCCCCGCCGCGGAAGGAGCACCGCCCCGATGACTTCCGCCATGACGATCGCGGTCCTCGGCGCCACCGGTACGGTCGGCAGCCGGATCACGGCCGAGGCCGCCGCGCGCGGGCACCGGGTGCTGGCCCTCGCCCGCAAACCGGCGAGCGGCCACCCGGCCGTGACCCCGGTCCCGCTGGACGCGGCCGACCCGGACGCCGTACACCGGGCGCTGACGGACTCGGGCGCGGACGCGGTGGTGCTGGCCCTGCGGACGTACCCGGCGGACGAGGACTTCCTGGTCGGCGCGACCCGGACCGTCCTGGACACCGCGGCCGGCCTCGGCATCCGGGTCCTGGTGATCGGCGGCGCCGGCGCCCTGCGCACGCCCGGCAGCCCGGACCTCCTCCTGGCCGACAACCCGGCCTACGTCCCCGCGGAACTGCGTCCGGTCGCCGCGGCCGGAGTGGCCCAGCTGCGTGCCTGCCGCACCCACGCCCACTCCGGCTGGACCTACCTCAGCCCCCCGGCCCTCCTCGAACCCGGCGCCCGTACCGCCCGCTACCGCCGAGGCACGGACACCCTGCTCACCGCTCCCGACGGCCGCTCCTGGATCAGCGCGGAGGACCTGGCGGCGGCGGCCGTGGACGAACTCGAACACCCGGGTGGGGAGCGGCACTTCACGGTCGTGCAGGCCTGACGGAAGCGTTCACGTCGGCCGCGCGTCCCGCCTTGACGCGTGCCCATGAGAAAGAAGTCCTGGCCCGGATCGCCATCGGCTACGGCTTGGCGCCGGCAGCGTCGTAAGCCGCGACTATCGCTCCGCGTAGCGCAGGAACTGCCAGCCCAGAACGGCCAGGGCGGGTATCTGCGCAAGGGAGACGATCAAGAGCAGAGGCTGGACGGCGGAGGAGCACCAGAAAGCCGTCACGCAGATCACCGGCACGGCCACGTACGTGAAGAGGTCCACCACAAGCTGCAGTCGCTTGCGCGTCGTTCGGGTGGCATCGACGCGGTGGTAGGTCTCCCAGCCGAACACCGTGCCGTGAGCGCCGCTGAGCTCGGCCAGCCGCGGTCCCAGCCGGTCGCGGATGTAGCAGCCGACCGCCGAGATCTTCTCGTCATTGACCAGGTAGGTCCAGCCCAGGACCAGGCAGACCGCGGGGACGGCGAGCAGCAGTTGGACCTGACTGCTCTGCACGGCGATCGCCACGATCGCGGTGACCGCGGCGAGCGTGAAGTAAAGCAGGTTGTCACGGAAACCTATTCGGGTTTTCTGCTCTTCCTTGAGGCGGTCGTACTCGGTCAGCAGCAGGCTGCTCTCGGTGACGTCTTCCGTGGTGGTCACGACCATTCCTGATCTCGGGTTCCGACTGGGGTGAGGAGCGGGCGGGGAACCGGCGCACCGGCCCCCGCTCGCTCCGCAGGTCCGGGAGGATCAGCCGACAGTATGGAAGAAGGGAAGGTTCTTGGGGTTGTTCCGGTCGATCCAACCCTTTCCGTCCGCCGCGATTCCTTCCAGGAGGTGGAAGGTGTGGACGAAACCAGCCGCATCGAGGTTGATGTCGGTGATTTCCTGGGCATTCTCGCCCGGCACGAGCTGATCGGTGTCGGCGTCCTTTACGCGGATGTTCCTGGCCGGCCCGTTGGTGAGGTAAAGCTCCAGTTCGTAGCCGGTCTCGCTGTGTTCCGTGACCTGCACGGAGGACAACGCGTCGAACCTGTAGTTGCTCCGCTGCCGGTTCCCGCGCCGCGCGCTGGTGAAATCGAATTCCGCACCGACTTCGCGAACGCCGTCCTGCGTGACCAGGAAAATCCGGAAGGTGTAGCGCGAGTATCGCCAGGGACCACCCTTCACGCGTCCTCGCCTGTAGGGGCGCGCGGGGGTCAGCAGGATGGTGTGGGTGATCAGATCATGCCAGGTGAGCTGGTAGTGGCGGAGCGCTTCGTCGATGAACAGGGTCTTGTCGCAGGCGAGCCAGGTCTCCATTTCCAGCTCACTGGGTCGCGTGGCGTCCAGGTGCGACTTCCACTTCTGGTACGCCGCCTGTCGCGCGGCGAGCTGCTCCTGGTATTCCCGGGTCTCCTCGGCCAGACGGCGCTCCTCGCCCCCGGCCTCCAGCCACGAGGACGCGGCCGCGCGTCCGGACCAGACCGCGCCGGCCACGGCCAGGACGGCCAGCACCAGCTGCGATCCGCCACCGCCCGAGGCCACCGTTCCGAGCAGGCTCAGCGTCATGAAGCCGAGAACGGCGAGGGCGACCACGCACAAGCCCTTGGCCCCCGCGGACGTCTGGTTCATGCGGCGCTGATCGAACAGAGTGCCCTTGCCGTACCGGTCCCGGGCATCCTCGGCGAGGTAGCGGATCAGCCAGTTGACGCGGTCCACGCTGATCCGGCTTTCGCGGTAGAGGACCGCGATCTCGGCGACGAGGTTGTCACGGATGTGGGTGGTGTGACCGAGCCATTCCTGCGGGGTGAATCCGTACGGCACGCGGACGCTGAAGTAGTGGTCGAACGAATGGCGGACGCGGTTGGTGAACCCGTCCCCGGTGGAGGCGGGATCGCGCAGGTTCGGGATCTGGAGCCATCGGCTCCTGATCTTCAGGTGATGTTCCTGGTACCACCACCGGCGACCGAAGTGAGCCGAGGTCAGGCCCGCGGCGAGCGCCACCAGTAACTCGACGGCCGCCGAAGCCGGATCCGCGACCAGAGCCAGGACCGCGAGGCCCGCCGTGACGACGGCGAACAGGCCGGCTCGGACGGGGAGAGCCGCCCGGGCGGCAGCAGCGGTGCTCGGACGGGGTGGCAGGGCCCGTGGGCCGATGGGGACGGCTTCGAAATAGGCCCAGACCCGTTGCACCCGCTGGTTGCCCAAACGCTCCGCCTCGGCCCGCATGCGGCGCTCGGCCCACAGGCCGTCCTTCAGCCCCCCGGTGAGCACCAGGTCGAAATGGTGGAGGATCTTGTCACGCAGGCCGGGAGACAGGGCCCGCAGCCGCTCCAGCACGCGTTCCGTCTCGCCGTCCGGGGTGCCGCGCATCGCCAGCAGGTCGAAAGCGACACGAAGAGCGTCCTTCCACTCTCCCTCGGCATAGGCGCGTACGGCCTCGGAGGCGCGCTGTAACTGCTGGCGTTCTTCGGTGCCGAGGTCGTGATAGGCGCGCGTACTGAGCATCGCCAGCACCCAGTGGAAACGGACCTCCGCGTTGTCGTACTTCTGGGCGATCGCCTGACGGATCAGGTCGCGAGCACGGCTGGGGACACCGTCCTCGAGGAACCGCACGCCGACCTTGTACTTTTCCTCGGGCGTCGCGTCCTGATGGCCGATGGAGATATTGGCGTTGTGTACGACCCCGGCCTGCATTCCGATGGTGGAGTCGTATGCCGTGTTGTGCGTGACACCGCTGTCGTCGTTCATGACCGGCCACCCGCCGCGACGACCAGAGGTGCCAGCCTGGTCACCAGCTCGGGGGAGTCCGCGACCAGGCCGCGTAACCTCTTGAGCGCGATGGTCGCCCTCTTGATCGACTCGGGAGCGTTCTCCCTCGCCGCGTGGCGGGCGAGGCCCAGCTCTACCAGCGCCTCCCGGTAGGTGTCGTCGTCGAGGACGCCCTCGGCGTGGGTGCGGCCCAGCAGTCCCTGGAAACCGTCGAGTTCGGCGACCAGGTCGGTCGTCGCGCCGGTCGCTTTCGGGTCCGCGTGCAAGTGGACGCTGCTTCCGTCGACCGAGCCGGCCATGATGCCGACGGTGCTGTTGTAGGCGGTGTTGCGGACATGGTCCTTGGGCCTGTCCGCCGAACGAGTCCTGTCTTCCTCGGACATCGCGGTCTTCTCCTGTTCCCCCACCAGTTCCACGGCGAGCCGTGCGGCGAACGCCGCCGCGTTCGCCGCGGCTCGTGGCTGCCAGTTGCGGTCCTTCGCGCTGTTCTTCGTGCCGTCCGCCCGGTCGCTGATTCCTCGGATGATGGCCACCGGTGCCCCGCTGAGATGACCGGCCTGCGCCACACCGGCGGCCTCCATCTCGATGGCCAGCGCGTCGTTGTAGTGCTGCCGGATCCACCGTGCCTCGGCGGAGATCGTCGAGTTCTGTACGATCTCGCCGGCGGCGATCGCGCCGAAGCGCACCTGAGGGGTGCGCCCGTGGCCGGTCGTGTCGTCGGCCCAGTCGTTCACGCGGGCCAGGTGCGAGCCGAGCTGGCTGATGCCGTGCGCCGTCTCCCACACCCGGGGGCGGCTCTTGAGCCCGTCGTCCTCGCTGGTCCCGCCGTGGTAGGCGTACACGTGGGTCGCCATCACCACGTCGCCCAGCCTGGCGGTGTCCCACAGGGCACCGGCGACGCCGACGAACAACACGGCCACCGGCGAGAACTCCTGGATCGCGCGCTCGGCGATCACCGCGGCGGAATGATTTCCCTTGTTCGTCAGACCGAGCGCGACACGGCATGAAGTGCCCTGCACGGCTCCCACCTCGAACAGCGTCCCACGCTCGTGCCGGTGCACCTGTGCGCCGGCCAGTTTCCGGCGCACGGCCTGGTATTCGAGATTGAGGGCGGTGAGAATCACCACCAGGTCTTTCGACATCTATTCTCCCTGCTCTCCCGTGCTCTCCTCCGGCGTGACCGGCACAGGCCGGATCAGCGGCGGGATCAGCACCTTCTTGGGCCCGGCCCGGTACAGCCGCGCGGGCCGCCCTCCCGTGCTCCTGCGTCCCGAACCGGCGGCGACGATGAACCCCTCCGTCGCCTGGACTTTGCGGTAGAAATTTCGGGTGTCGAGTTCCGTGCCCCAAACTGCCTCGTACACCTGTTGCAGCTCGGCAATGGTGAAGAGTTCTCCGCAGAATGCCGTGGCCAGTGCCGTGGATTCGAGTTTGGCACGCGCACGCTCGATCCCGTCCGTCACGATCCGCCGGTGATCGAAGGCCAGTCTCACCTCACCTGAGAGGACGGCTTCGACGGGGACCCACGTGGCGTCCGCGGCGTCGGTTCCCGCGACCGGCTCGGGGAGTCCCGGCGCGATCGCCAAATGGGCCACGGAGACGACTCGCCCGCGCGGATCGCGGCCCGCTTCCCCATAGGTGGCCAGCTGTTCAAGGTGCACCCACCCGGCGGTGAGAGAGGTTTCCTCACTCAACTCGCGGTGGGCGGCGTCCAGGATCTCCTCCCCGGCGTGATTCAGGAATCCGCCGGGCAGGGCGAGCATGCCCTGGAAGGGATCTTCACCCCGCTCCACGAGCAGGACGCACAATCGCCCCTCGCGCAGCGTCAGGATCACGAGGTCGACAGTCAGCAGTACAGAGGGAGGTGACCACTCGTCAGCTTCCATGTCGGCTACCGTACTTCGCTTACTGTCGTTTTGACAAGAAGCGAGTGTCCGGCGTCGCTCTTGCTGTACGGTGCGGTCCTTCGCAGAGGTCGAGCCGCCGTCCTCTCGTCGAGACCCGGACGACGAAGACGACCGTGAGGAAGCCGCCCGGGGCTTCCATGTCCCGGGCACCGTGGATCACGTGGGCGACCTTGAGCGCTTCCGGTCCGACGGTCGGACCGGTCTCCTCGCTACAGCTCGCGGACGGTCGTAGCGGTGCTCGGTTCCTTGGGCTCGTTCCTGCCGGAGGGGAAATCCGACCTGCCCTTGGCGAACTTCGCCCGCTCGCCGCGCTGGAGGAGGACCACGCGGCCGTCGGTCTCGCCGTGGACGATGACGGCGGCGACCGGCAGGGTCATGGATCCAATAGCGCGCTGGAATGCTTTGGTCCGGTCATCGGCTGTGAGCTGAGCCATGGGGATCTCTCTGTCGGCCGGGGTGGGCCTGCCGGGGCAGCTCCCCGTGGGCGCGGCGGCGAGTTCGGCGCCGCCAGCCGCCAGGGGAGAGAGAGCGGACATTCCTGTGCGCCTCGCAAGATCACAAGGTGCGGTATCCGCTCTGAGTCCCCTGGGCGGGGATGTGGTCCGCAGAAATGCTGAGCCTTATGTGTCACGGATCTCTGGCCTGACCAGGTGGTTGTTGGGGCGGCAGTGGTCAAGCAGTGGCCGGGCGCGGTTCGCCGTGGAAGACCTGCCGGGTGTGCCAGGCGCGGTGTGCGGCGGCGACCGGAGGGGTACCGGGCTGGGGGCCGGTGAGCGGCCGGCCGGCGAGGGCTGTGACGTGCTGCTGGGCGGCGGGGCTGTGCCCGACGAAGCGCCGGCTGACCAGGACGCGGTGATCGTCCCCCACCCCGAGGACGCCCTTGTCGAAGAGCTTGTGGTGCAGCGAGCACAGGCACAGCCCGTTGTCGATCTCGTCCGGGCCGCCGAACGCCCACCAGCGCACGTGGGCGGCCTCCAGCCCGACCGGAACGGTGCCGATCCTGCCGTCGTAGCCGCAGAAGGCGCACTGGTACTCGTAGGCGGTCAGCACCAGTTCGCGCATCCGCGGGTCCCGCTGCCTGCGCGCCGGCACCAGCCGCTCGGACTCGGCCGGCTCCAGCTCCAGCCCGACGGCCTCGCACAGTTCGCCGTGGAGGGAGGGCGGGAAGTGCAGGTCCAGCAGCAGCCGCGCGATCCTGCCGAGCAGGTCCGGCTCACGCCGCAGCGCCGCCCGCAACTCCGGCGAGAGCCGCCCGGTCGCACCCGTCTCCCGCAACTCCCGCACCCGGGACTGCCGCCTCCCCGGTCGGTACGCACCTCCCACACCCCGTCACTGACCAGGTGATGGAAGGGGTAGGCGGGCGTCGTCCTGTGGGGCGGACCGTACTCGGCCAGCAGTCGCCGCAGATCCTGCTCCACCGCGGTGAACCGCAGCTCCCCGTCGGCATCCTCCTGGAACCGCGCGAGGGCATACAGCAGCAACAACGGCTTGTGCGGAGCCCGCGCCCCGTTCCTGGCCCACTGCCGCAACGCCGCTATCCGGTCCAACCAGTTCATGGGGGGTGATCGTAGAGGGGCGGCGTGGCTTGGGGCGGGGCGGTACTCCGGGCCCGGCGGCGGCCGGCGGCGCCGTGGTGGTGAAGGGCGTTCGCCCGGCTCAGCGGTGGCGCAGCGTGGTGAGTGTCGTGTCGAGGTCGGCCGTGCGGGGCCGGTTGTGCGGCAGTTTGCCGAGTACGGCTGCCATGCCGCAGGTGTCGGTGAGGGCGGAGAGGACGAGGCCGCCCGCGATGCCCGCGGAGAGCAGTTGGAACGCCGGGTGCGCGAGCACGCCGAGCAGCAGCCCCAGGAGCACCACCGCTCCAGCGGTGAAGCGGACCTGCCGTTCCATGCTCCAGCCCGCTCGGGTGTCGCACGTGGCGGGCCGGTGCAGGTCGTACCCCTGCGCGGCCCACCCGTTGGTGCCGCCCGCGAGGCCGGCGGCCGGGATGCCCTGTTCGGCCAGCAGCGCTCGGGCCTTCTCCGAGCGGGCGCCGGAGGCGCACACCACGAGCACGTCCCCGCGGCCGGCCGCGTGCCGGAGTTCGGGCAGTGCGCGGCGGACGTGGTCCAGGGGGATGTTGAGGGCGCCCGGCAGGTGACCGGAGGCGTATTCGCCGGGGGTGCGGACGTCGATGACGATGAGGTCGTGGAGCCGCTCCCGTACCTGGTCGGCGCCGAGCGTGGTGGGGGCGAGGGGGCTGGTCATGACAGCGTGATCCTTGTCGTTGTTCGGTGATCGTCCAGAGGTTCGATCGACCCCGTCCGCGCAACCGGGGACGTACAGTACCCCTAGGGGTATAGGCGGAGGAGTGACCGTGGAACTGGAGCTTGAGGGCGCGTCCCTGAAGGCCGTGCTGAACCGGCTGCGCAGGGCGCAGGGGCAGATCTCCGGGGTGATCCGGATGATCGAGGAGGGGCGGGACTGCGAGGAGGTCGTCACCCAGCTGGCCGCGGCCTCGCGGGCGCTGGACCGGGCGGGTTTCGCGATCATCGCCACCGGGCTGCAGCAGTGCGTCGCGGACATCGAGTCGGGCAGGAAGAACGGGGAGGACGCGGAGGCGATGCGCGCGCGGATGGAGAAGCTGTTCCTGTCCCTGGCGTGAGGGCCGCGGTCATGCCACCGCGTCCACCAGCATGAAGCCGGCCACCGCGAGCAGGACGTACGCGAAGACGCGTCGCAGGGTCTCCCCGGGCAGCTTGGCCGACAGGCGTTTGCCGTCCCAGGCGCCGAGGACCGCCGAGCCGGCGAAGGGGCCGATGACGGCCCAGTTCAGGCCGCTGGCCGTGCCGGCGCGCACGGCCAGCGCCGCGAGCGAGTTGACGGTGATGACCAGCAGGCTGGTCCCCACCGCCGCGCGCATGCGCAGGCCGAGGACGTTGACCAGTGCCGGTACGGCGAGGAAGCCGCCGCCCACGCCGAGCACGCCGGTGACCGCGCCGAGCCCGGCGCCGGCGGCCACCGTCCTGAGCGGCCGCACCGGTGCGGCGGTTCCCGGCGCCGGGCGGTGCCGCAGCATGCGCAGCGCGGCGACCCCCGCGACCACGGCGAAGGACACCGCCAGCACCGCTTCCGGCAGGCGCCCGGCGAGCGCCCCGCCCAGCATCGCCGGGCCGATTCCCGCCGCCGCGAACAGCAGCCCCGTACGCCAGCGGACTTCGCCTTCGCGGGCGTGCGCGGACAGCGCGGTGGCGGAGGTGACGGTGACGATGACCAGGCTCGCGGTGGTCGCCGCGACCGGGGTGAAACCGAGCAGGTAGATCAGGGCGGGGACGGCCAGCACGCTGCCGCCGCCCCCGAGCGCGCCGAGGGCCAGGCCGATGACGGCACCGGCGATCAGCGCGAGTATCACGGCGCTCATCCGGCGGCCCCGCCCCCGCCGTGCCCGCCCCCGGCGTGCCCGCCCCCGCCGTGCCCGCCCCCGCCGTGCCCGTCCCCCACCGGCGGACCGGCGACGGCCCGGCCCCGCGTGCCGCCGATCACGCCGGCGGCCTCCACGTTTCCGACGAGCGCCGCCAGGGGAGCGCCCCCGGCCTGCCCCTCGTAGGGCTCGCGTACGTAGTGACTCGTCATGGTGCTCACCGCTGTTCTCTCTCGACTCCCGGTCCCTGGTCAGGAGGCGCGGACGGTGAGCCCGGCCGCCTCGGCCGAGTCGAAGGAGTCGTCCACGGCCACCACCTCCCGGCCGGCCGCGTCGAGCAGGGACGCGGCGATGGCGGCCCGCATGCCGCCCGCGCAATGCACCCAGACCCGCCCTGCCGGGATCTCGTCGAGGCGATGGCGCAGGGCGTGCAGCGGGATGTGGACGGAGTCCCGGAGGAAGCCGGCGGCCCGCTCGGAGTCCCGGCGGACGTCCAGCACGACGACGCCGTCCCGGGGGACCGCCGCGAGGTCGGCGAAGGTGGCGCGCGGGAAGGAGGCGAGGGCTTCGCCGTCCCTCACCCAGGCGGTGGGCCCACCGGTGGCGGCGGCGGCCGGGCGGTCGATGCCGACCCGGACCAGTTCGCGCTGGGCGGCGGCGAGTTGCTCCGGGGACTCGGCGAGGAGGGTCACGGGCTTGCCCCAGGGGATCAGCCAGGCCAAGTAGGTGGCGAGCCGGCCCTCGGCCTCGAAGTTGAAGGAGCCCGCGAGGTGGCGCTCGGCGAAGGCGACGCGGTGGCGCAGGTCGACCACCCACTCGCCGGCGGCCAGCCGGGCGCCGATCTCGTCGGCGTCGGCGACGGGGGGCGGGGTGAGGTCGACCGGGGCGGGGCCGCCCGCGTTGGCCGGTGCCATGTGGGCGTAGTAGGCGGGGGTGTCGTCCAGGCCGGCCAGCAGGTCCGCGACGAAGGTGTCCACGTCCCGGGTGAGCGCCTCGTTGACCGCCTTCTCCCGGCCGATCGTGGTGGACCCGCCCCGCGCCGGGGAGGAGGAGCAGAAGCTGCCGAAGCCGTGGGTGGGCAGCACGGCCGCGTCGTCGGGCAGCTCGGCGGCCAACCGGTGCGCGGAGGCGTGCTGGGCCCGGGCGAGGTCCCGCGTCAGCCGCGGCTCGACCAGGTCGGGCCGGCCGACGGTGCCGATCAGCAGCGAGCCGCCGGTGAACACCGCGACCGCCGTGCCGTTCTCCTCCAGGACGTAGGAGGTGTGGTGCGGGGTGTGGCCGGGGGTGGCGAGCGCCCGCAGGGCCAGTCCGGCGGTGGCCTCGATCTCCCAGCGGTCGCCGTCGTGCACGGGTACGCGTGCGTAGGAGACGTGGGCCGCGGCGGGTACGAGATAGGCGGCGCCCGTCATCCGCGCCAGCTCCAGGCCGCCGGTGACGTAGTCGTTGTGGAGGTGCGTCTCCACCACGTGGGATATCCGCACCCCGCGCCGCGCGGCGGCCGTGATCACCTGCTCGACGTCACGCGGCGGATCGACCGCCACCGCGCCCCGCTCGCCGCCGGCCAGGTAGCTGCGGTTGCCGATCCCGGCGATCTCAAGGGTGTCGATGAAGAACATGCGCTGCTCCGCTCCAGTGACGATTTACCCCGGGGGGTATGCATCGACGGTAGCACTGGTACCCCGGGGGGTATTCAGGAGGTCAGGGAAAGCCCTGGGGAGAGAGGTCAGGGAAAGCCCGGGGAAGAGAGGTCAGCGAAAGCCCTGGGAAGCAGGGCATGGATGCCCGCGGCGAGACGGAGAACCAGTGGGCGGCGGCCTGGACGCGCCCGGACCGCCACATGAAGAGGGCGGGGCCCGAAGACCCCGCCCATCGCTCAAGAGACCCGGCTCACGGCCACACCAGGCAATAAGGCTGATGCCCCGCCTCGTGCAGCCGTACCGAGAAGTCCTGCCACTCGTGCAGCAGCTGGTACACGTTGAACGCGTCCCGGGGGCCGCCGCGGTCCGGGACCGTGGACCAGATGAAGGCCGCCGCGCCGACCGCCTCCTCGCCGACGCCGCGCAGGGGGTCGACGACCGTCATGGGAAGTTTGACGACGGCGTAGTCGGGGTGCAGGACGACGAGTTCGAGGGGCGGCACCTTGTGCAGGGGGACGCCCTGGATGCCGGTGAGGACCATCGCGGCCATCGTCTCCGGCTTGATCTTCGTGAACATGCCGTTCATGCCCAGCTCGTCGCCGCCGAGTTCCTCGGGGCGCATCGAGATCGGGACGCGGGCCGCGGTCGCTCCGTCCGGCGCGCCGAAGTACTTGTACGTCACCCCCACCCGACCACCGTTCCCGCTCGCCGCGCGGAGAGGCTGCCGGTCGTACCGCTCGGGCTCACCCGGTCCACCCTGTGTCCGACGTGTCTCGGTCGTTTCCTCCGCGTCGCGCCGGTGCCTTCCCCGCCGGGCACGTCGAGGACCCAGGTCGTCAGTCCCCTCGCCCAGTCCGCCACCGCGATGCATATCTCCACCCGACTGCTTTTCTAGGACGCGTGGCCCCCGCCGCGCAACCCGATCATCGTGTCAGTGACCTCCCCCGCGTCCGCCTGCCGAAACGTACGGTGGAACGGCGATCCGCGCGGAAGATTCCCGGCTCTGATCATTACGTGCGTACGAGCCGTGTGTATCAGCTCTCAGTCTCGCAGACGAGGGATGGCGCCGCTTCGGTCCCGAGGGCGGGGGCGGCCTCGCCGGGGCGCGGCCTACCCTGAGGAGGTCACCCCGCAACCGGAGCCGAGAAGCCGGAGAAGCCGCACGTCATGAGTGCCATGAGCGAAACGCCCTATCCCTACGACGCGCCCGTCTCGCAGGCGCTCTTCGACCGCGCGTCCGCCGTGACGCCGGGCGGAGTGAACTCGCCGGTGCGCGCCTTCCGCGCGGTCGGCGGCACGCCGCGCTTCATGGTGTCGGGCCGGGGGCCCTACCTCACCGACGCCGACGGGCGCGAGTACGTCGACCTGGTCTGTTCCTGGGGACCGATGATCCTCGGGCACTCGCACCCCGAGGTCCTCGCCGCCGTGCAGGAGGCCGTCGCCCGCGGTACGTCCTTCGGCACGCCCGGTCAGGGCGAGGTGGAGCTGGCCGAGGAGATCGTCGCCCGGGTCGAGCCCGTGGAGCAGGTGCGGCTGGTCAGCAGCGGCACCGAGGCCACCATGTCGGCCATCCGGCTCGCCCGCGGCTTCACCCGGCGCTCGAAGGTGATCAAGTTCGCCGGCTGCTACCACGGGCACGTCGACTCGCTGCTGGCCGCCGCCGGCAGTGGCGTGGCCACGTTCGCGCTGCCCGACACGCCCGGTGTGACCGGGGCCCAGGCCGGTGACACGATCGTGCTGCCGTACAACGACCTGGAGGCCGTCCAGGAGGCATTCCACCGGTACCCGGGCGAGATCGCCTGTGTGATCACGGAGGCGTCGCCGGGCAACATGGGCGTGGTGCCGCCGGACCCCGGGTTCAACCAGGGCCTGAAGGACGCCTGCGGCAAGAACGGCGCCCTGTTCATCTCCGACGAGGTCATGACCGGCTTCCGCACCAGCCGCGCCGGCTGGTACGGCGTGGAGGGCGTCAAGCCCGACCTGATGACCTTCGGCAAGGTCATGGGCGGCGGGTTCCCGGCCGCCGCGTTCGGTGGGCGGGCCGATGTGATGGCCCACCTGGCGCCCGCCGGTCCCGTGTACCAGGCCGGCACCCTCTCCGGTAACCCGGTCGCCACCGCCGCCGGGCTCGCCCAGCTGCGGCTGCTCGACGACGCCGCGTACGCCAAGGTCGACGCCGTCTCCGAGCAGATCCGGACGCTGGTGAGCGAGGCGCTGGCCAAGGAGGGCGTCGCGCACCGGGTGCAGACCGCCTCCAACATGTTCTCGGTGTTCTTCACGGACCGGCGGGTGCGCGACTACGAGGACGCCAAGCGGCAGGAGTCGTACCGCTTCACCGCGTTCTTCCACGCGATGCTGGCGAACGGCGTCTACCTGCCGCCGTCGTCCTTCGAGTCCTGGTTCGTGTCCACGGCCCACGACGAGCGGGCCGTGCAGAAGATCGCCGACGCCCTCCCGGCGGCGGCCCGGGCGGCCGCGGAGGCCACGGCCGCATGAGCGAGAACAAGGACATCACCGTCGTCCACCTCATGCGGCACGGCGAGGTGGAGAACCCGGAAGGCATCCTGTACGGCCGGCTGCCCGGCTACCACCTGTCCGAGCTGGGCCGGAAGATGGCCGAGCGGGTCGCCGAGCACCTCGCCTCCCGGGACGTGACCCACGTCTGCGCCTCGCCGCTGGAGCGGGCGCAGGAGACGGCCACCCCGATCGCCCGGGCGCACGGGCTGGACCTGGCCACCGACGCGCGGCTGATCGAGGCCGAGAACGTCTTCCAGGGCAAGACCTTCGGCGTCGGCGACGGCGCGCTCCAGCGGCCGGAGAACTGGAAGCACCTCGTCAACCCGTTCCGGCCGTCCTGGGGCGAGCCGTACGTCGACCAGGTCGTGCGCATGATGGGCGCCCTGGACGCGGCCAGGGACCGGGCCCGCGGGCACGAGGCGGTGCTGGTCAGCCACCAGCTGCCGATCTGGATCGTGCGGTCCTACGTCGAGCGGCGGCGGCTGTGGCACGACCCGCGCAAGCGGCAGTGCACGCTGGCCTCGCTGACGTCGTTCACCTACCAGGGCGACAAGATCGTGTCCGTGGGGTACAGCGAGCCCGCCATCGACCTCGTCCCGGTGCACCTGCGGGCCGGTGCCAAGCCGCAGAAGGGCAAGGGGACCGCCCAGGGGAAGGCATTCGGCGCCTGAGGGAACCGGCCGGACGGGCGCCGACGGTCACAGAGCGTCCGTTTGGCGTGGCTTAGCGCACTGCTGCGCACATTATTGTGAAAAGCAGATGAAGTAGCGGAACCTCCCCGATCTTCCTGTCCTCTGACTGGGTGACCAGCAGGCAGTGACGATCGGGGATTTCCCATGCGCACCATCTCCCGGACCCTTTCCCGGCGGGGAGCACTCGGCCTCGGCGCGGGCGCGGCCGCCGCCGTGTCGCTCGCCGGGTGCGGCGGCTCCACGTCCTCGGACGACGCCGGGCGGCCGGGCGGTTCCAGGACCCAGGGCAGCAGGGGCGAGGCGCGTCCGGCGCGGCCCATCGGGGACGGCTCCACCTCCTTCACCGGCAGCCAGCCGCACCAGCCGGCCAAGCCCGAGCCGCTGGAGCCGGGGCAGACCCCGCCGCAGTTCGTCGTCTTCTCCTGGGACGGCGCCGGAGAGGTCGGCAACGGCCTCTTCCCGCGCTTCCTGGACCTCGCCAAGGAGCACGGCGCGTCCATGACCTTCTTCCTCTCGGGGCTGTACCTGCTGCCCGAGTCGAAGAAGCGGATGTACGAGCCCCCGAACAACCCGCGCGGTGCCTCCGACATCGGCTACCTCACGGACGAGCACATCAAGGCCACGCTGGCCAACGTGCGCCGGGCCTGGCTGGAGGGGCACGAGATCGGCACCCACTTCAACGGGCACTTCTGCGCGGGCGGCGGCACGGTCGCGCACTGGACCCCGCAGCAGTGGGGCAGCGAGATCCGGCAGGCCAAGGCGTTCGTGAAGGAGTGGCGCACCAACACCGGCTGGACCGATCTGCCGTCGCTGCCGTTCGACTACGACAAGGAGCTGGTCGGCGGCCGTACGCCCTGCCTGCTCGGCCAGGACAACCTGCTGCCCACCGCCCGCGAGCTGGGCTGGCGCTACGACGCCTCCTCCCCGGGCGGCCGTCAGGTGTGGCCGGTCAAGCGCCAGGGCCTGTGGGACCTGCCCCTTCAGCAGATACCTTTCCCCGGTCGTGCGTTCGAGGTCCTGTCCATGGACTACAACATGCTCGCCAACCAGTCGGTCAACTCCACCAAGGCGCCCGCGCACAACTACCCGGGCTGGCGCAAGCAGTCCGCCCAGGCGTACATCCAGGGGTTCCGGCGGGCGTACGAGACGAACCGGGCGCCGTTCTTCATCGGCAACCACTTCGAGCAGTGGAACGGCGGCATCTACATGGACTCCGTCGAGGAGGCCTTCAAGCACATCGCGCGCGAGAAGGAGAAGGGGGCCGACGTGCGGCTGGTCTCCTTCCGGCAGTTCGTGGACTGGATCGACGTGCAGAAGCCCGAGGTGCTCGCCAAGCTGCGCACGCTCGGGGTCGGGCAGCGGCCCGCCGGGGGCTGGAAGGAGTTCCTGCGGGAGACCAAGGGCGCCGCCTCCAACGCCGCCTGATGCCCGTAATGTCCCGTGTAAATACGCCCTGAAATGCGGTTTTCCGCCCGGCAGGGGGGTGCGCGAAATCCCCGGGACGGTCATGCGAAACTTTTCACATGAGTACCCGTAGCCGCGCCGTCCTGCTCACCGCCGCGGCCGCCGCAGCGGCCCTGGCCCTGTCCGCGTGTGGCAAGGGCGGTATCTCCGGTGGCGGTGGCGACACCCACTTCATCACCGGCAAGAACGGCATCGACACCGTCGCGGCGGGCAAGCGCGCCACGGCTCCGGACCTGTCCGGCAAGACCATCGACGGCAAGACCCTGGACGTCGCCGACTACAAGGGCAAGGTCGTCGTCATCAACGTCTGGGGCTCGTGGTGCGGCCCGTGCCGCAACGAGGCGAAGTACTTCGCCAAGGTCTCCAAGGACTACGCGGACAAGGGCGTGCAGTTCGTCGGCATCAACACCCGCGACACCAGCACCACCCCGGCCGTGAACTTCGAGAAGGAGCACGGCGTCGAGTACCCGAGCCTGTACGACCCCACGGGCAAGCTGATGCTGCGCTTCAAGAAGGGCACGCTCAACCCGCAGATCGTCCCCTCCACGCTCGTCATCGACCGGCACGGGAAGGTCGCCGCGCGGGCCCTGGAGGCGCTCGACGACACCGGCCTGGTGGAGATGATCAAGCCGGTCCTCGCGGAGAAGTGACGTGAGCGCACTGCTGACGCTGGCCGCGGAGACCGGCCGGAACCAGACGGTCCTGCACGGCGCCCTGCTGGTCGCCCTGCCGATCGCCCTGTTCGCCGGTCTCGTGTCGTTCTTCTCGCCCTGTGTCCTGCCGCTGGTCCCCGGCTACCTCTCCTATGTGACCGGCGTCGCGGGCACCGACCTGGCCGAGGCCAGACGGGGCCGGATGGTGGCCGGCGCCTCCCTGTTCGTGCTCGGCTTCAGCGCCGTGTTCGTCTCCAGCGGGGCCCTGTTCGGCTACTTCGGCTCCAACCTGCTGAGCTACCAGAGCGTCCTGTCCAAGGTGCTCGGTGCGCTCATGATCGTCATGGGTGTGTTCTTCATGGGCCTGACGCCCTGGTTCGCCATGCGCGAGTTCCGCTTCCACAAGCGGCCGACGGGCGGTCTGGCCGGGGCGCCGGTGCTCGGCGCGCTCTTCGGCGTCGGCTGGACGCCCTGCATGGGCCCGACGCTTTCTTCGGTGAACTTCCTCTCCCTCCACGAGTCGAGCGCCGCACGCGGCTCCCTGCTGATGGTGGTCTACTGCCTCGGCCTCGGCCTCCCGTTCGTCGTCACCGCCATCGCCTTCCGCAAGGCGCTCGGCGCCTTCGCCTGGGTCAAGCGTCACTATGTCTGGGTGACGCGCATCGGCGGCTCGATGATGATCGTGACCGGTGTGCTGCTGCTCACCGGCGCCTGGGGCGAGCTGGTGCAGCAGATGCAGACCTGGACCAACGGCTTCGATGTGGGGATCTGACCGATGAGCAAGACCGACACCGGCACCGACCGGGACCGGGAGGAACTGGGCGCGGCCGGCTCCCGGCTCTCCACCGCCCCGCAGGAGGAGGCGGTGAGCCTGCCGGGCCTCGGTGTCATCGGCTGGGCCCGCTGGTTCTGGCGGCAGCTGACCTCGATGCGGGTCGCGCTGCTGCTGCTCCTGCTGCTCTCGCTCGGCGCGATTCCCGGCTCGCTGATCCCACAGACCGGCGCGGACGCCACCAAGGTCGAGGACTTCCGCGCCGCGCACAAGACGCTGGCGCCGCTCTACGACAAGCTCGGCCTGTTCCACGTGTACAGCTCGGTGTGGTTCTCCGCGATCTACATCCTGCTGTTCGTCTCCCTCATCGGCTGCATCATCCCCCGCACCTGGCAGTTCGTCGGCCAGCTGCGCGGCCGGCCGCCGGGCGCCCCCAAACGGCTGGACCGGCTGCCCGCCTACACCACCTGGACCACCACCGCGGACCCCGAACAGGTCCGCGCCGCCGCGCTCGGCCTGCTGAAGAGGCGCCGCTTCCGCGCCCACGCCGTCGGTGACGCCGTCGCCGCCGAGAAGGGCTACCTGCGCGAGCTGGGCAACCTGGTCTTCCACATCGCCCTGATCGTGCTGCTGATCGCCTTCGCCTCCGGCCAGCTGTTCAAGTCGGACGGCACCAAGCTGATGGTGGAGGGCGACGGCTTCTCCAACGCGCTGCCGATGTACGACGACTTCAAGTCCGGCAGCCTCTTCGAGCCGGACGACCTGGTCCCGTTCAGCTTCGACCTGGAGGACTTCAAGGGCACCTACGAGCTGACCGGTCCCAACCGGGGCACCCCGCGCACCTTCCAGGCGAAGATCCGCTACAGCGAGGGCGCCTACGGCAAGGAGACCGAGACCACCGTCAAGGTCAACGAGCCGCTGGAGATCGACGGCTCCAAGGTCTACCTGGTCAGCCACGGCTATGCCCCCGTGATCACCGTCCGGGACGGCAAGGGCGAGGTGGTCTACCGCGACGCCGTGCCGCTGCTGCCGCTCGACGGCAACGTCACCTCCCAGGGCGTCGTCAAGGTCATGGACGGCTACCGCGACGCCAAGGGCAAGAAGGAACAGCTCGGCATCAAGGCGTTCTTCCTGCCGACCTACGGCGGGGCCGGCATGGAGATCGCCTCGGCCTTCCCCGCGCTGCTGAACCCGGTGCTGAACCTGGAGCCGTACCACGGTGACCTGGGCGTCGACTCGGGCCTGCCGCAGAGCGTGTACCAGCTCGACAAGACCCACATGAAGGACTACAAGGACGCCAAGGGCGCGCAGCTGAGGGTCAACCTCAAGCCCGGCGAGTCCATGAAGCTGCCGAACGGCGCCGGTACCGTCACCTTCGAGAAGGACGTCAAGGAATGGGCCGGCTTCCAGATCGTGCAGGAGCCGGGCGGCGGCTGGGCGCTCGGCGGCGCCGTCGCCGCGATCTTCGGTCTGGCCGGGTCCCTGTTCATCCAGCGCCGCCGCGTGTGGGTGCGGGCGGTGCGCGGCGACGACGGTGTCACGGTGGTCGAGATGGCCGGCCTCGGCCGCAGCGAGTCGGCGAAGGTGCCCGAGGAACTGGGCGAGCTCGCCGGACACCTCTACGACCGGGCGCCGGGCGCGCCGGACCCCGGCGACGAACCCTCCGCACCCACACCAGACCGCCACGTCGTACCTGCCGAAGGGGCTGAGAAGTGACTCTCGCCGCCGCGACCAACGAACATCTCGCGAGCGTCAGCAACACGCTGATCTACTCGTCGATGGCCGTCTACACCCTGGCTTTCTTCGCCTACATCGCCGAGTGGCTGTTCGGCAGCCGCAGCAAGGTCGCCCGGACGGCCGCCGCGCTCACCGCCGACGGCGCGCGGGCGGCGGCCGGCCCCGCCGTCGCGGTCCGCAAGGGCGGCGGCACCGCGGTGCTGGAGCGGCCGAAGGTCGTCGTCCGCTCGGCCGCCGGCGCGCGGGACGTGCCGGACGGGCCCGGCGCGCACGGCGGCGACGCGCAGGGCGACCTGTACGGCCGGATCGCCATCTCGCTGACCGTGCTCGCCTTCCTGGTGGAGCTGGCCGGTGTCATCGCCCGCGCGGCGTCCGTGGAGCGGGCGCCGTGGGGCAACATGTACGAGTTCAACATCACCTTCTCCACGGTGGCCGTCGGCGTGTACCTGGCGCTGCTGGCGCTGAAGAAGAACGTGCGCTGGCTCGGGCTGTTCCTCATCACCACGGTCCTGCTCGACCTGGGCCTCGCGGTCACCGTGCTGTACACGGCCAGCGACCAGCTGGTGCCGGCCCTGCACTCGTACTGGCTGTACATCCATGTCTCCACCGCGATCTTCTGCGGCGCGGTGTTCTACGTCGGCGCGGTCGCCACGATCCTGTACCTGTTCAAGGACTCGTACGAGAACAAGCTCCAGGCCGGCGGCAAGCCCGGCGGGTTCGCCCGCTCGGTGCTGGAGCGGCTGCCCGCCTCCGCCTCCCTGGACAAGTTCGCCTACCGGATCAACGCGGCCGTCTTCCCGCTGTGGACGTTCACGATCATCGCGGGCGCGATCTGGGCGGGCGACGCCTGGGGCCGGTACTGGAACTGGGACCCGAAGGAGACGTGGTCCTTCATCACCTGGATCGCCTACGCCTGCTACCTGCACGCGCGGGCCACGGCCGGCTGGAAGGGCCGCAAGGCCGCCTACCTGGCGCTGATCGCGTTCGGCTGCTGGCTGTTCAACTACTACGGCGTCAACATCTTCGTCTCCGGCAAGCACTCCTACGCGGGCGTGTGAGCCTTCGGTCGGCCGCGAGGCCGGTTCCCGTGGCGCGGGCCACGGGGACCGGCCTTCCGCCGTTTTGGGCAGGCGTGCGTGAACCCGGGGCCGGGGGCACGCTGGAGACATGAGCGGTGCCATCGCGCTGGGTTCCAGCCAGACCCACGGGAACACGCACATCCTGCACTTCGTCGTGCGGCTCCCGCGCCGCATGGAGGAGGTCTGGCCCGCGGTGTCCACGCCCGAGGGGCTGGCCGCCTGGTGGACCCCCGCCGAGGTGCTCGAACCCCGGCTCGGCGGCGCGGTCACCCTGGGCGGACTGGGCAGCGGGCACGTCACCGCGTGGGACGTGGACCGGGTCGCGGAGTACACCGTCGAGGGCGGTGGCCGGATCCGGTTCCACCTGGAACGCGAGGGGGAGGACGGCAGCGCGCTCCGCTTCACCCACGAGTTCCAGGGCGAGGAGGAGACGGAACAGCGCTGGCGGGACCGGCTCGAACGGCTGATCGAACTCCAGGGAGGGGGCCGGCCCCGGCCCGGCGCGGACCCCCGGTGACCTACGACACCGCGGACAGGCTGCCGTCGGCCACCGAGACGATCCGGTCCCGCAGCCGCTCCGCGTACAGCCGCATGTTCTTCGCCGCCACGTCCGTGTCCGGGTACCGGCTCGCCAGCCACAGCCCCTCGGGCAGCCGGTTGACCCACACGCACACCTGGTCGCCGTACGACACCCGCAGCAGCCCGTACGCCTTCAGCTCGGCCCACCGCCGCGCGCCCGGCAGGTCGCGGGTGTCGACGTAGGAGACGATCGAGCACGGGTCGGGGGAGATCAGCGGGAAGTCGGCGCCGAGCAGGCGCAGCACCCGGGCCAGCGGCATCCGGGCCAGCGCCCGGTTGGCCCGCAGCTCCGCCCGTACCGCCCGCAGGGCCTCCGGGAAGCCGCGGATGCTGCCGACGGGCACCTCGATGGGGGCGCCGCCCACGTACCAGCCCACCGACTCGTTCCAGCGGGATCCGGTCCGGGTGTGGAAGGGCACCACCGTCCGGTACACCGGCTGTCCGCCGAGTTCGTGCACGATCAGCCCGGTCGCGGCCAGCAGCCCGGTCATGCTGCCGCCGTAGGGCCGGCAGTACGCCTCGAACGCGGCGGCCGTGTCCGCGTCGGCCAGCGGCTCGGCCAGCATCCGCTGCCGGGGCAGCGGATCACCCGGCGCGAGGCCCAGGTCGACCGGGAAGCCCGGCAGGGTGCCGTCGCAGCGGCGGATGAACTCCCGCCACCGCTCCACGACCGCGTGCCGTCCGTCCACGCCGTCGGCGCGCGACCGCTCGATCTCGCAGAAGTCGACGTAACTGGCCGCCGCCGGACCCGCCCCGGACCCGGCCGCGCCCGTGCCGCCCGTGTACAGGTCGTGGATCTCGGCGGGCATCCGCTGCACCGAGTAGGCGTCGACGTTGCTGTGGTCGAAGGCCAGGTACACGCTCGCGCCGTCGTCCCGGACGACCGCCGCGTACACGAGGTTCGGCCAGCGCAGCGCGTCCGCGATCGTGTCGAAGCGGTCCTGGAGGTGCTGGACGAGGGCGTCGGCGTCGGCGAAGTGGCCCGCCTCCCGCCGGTGCAGGGACACGTCGGCCGCGTCCAGGGTGAACCGGCGCAGCTCGTCACCGGCCCAGCGGAAGCCGCTGCGCAGCGTCTCGTGCCGGACGGTCCAGGTGTGCAGGGCCCGCTCCAGCGCGTCGAGGTCGACCGGGCCGGGCAGGTCGAAGGCGGTGCCGAGCCAGGTCGGCACGAACAGCCCGTCCTCCCTCAGGGACCGGGCCGTCCGGATGTGCCGCTCCTGGTTGTAGGCGGGTGGCCGGGAGTCCTCGGGGAGTGCCGCCGCCGCCGCGACGGTCGCCGGGCTCAGCGTCCACTCGACGAGCCGTCCCGGCCGTACCCCGCAGCGCTGGATGTCAGTGATTCGCACGCGTCTCCCATCGAAGAAGGGGCCCCCGGATGCGGGCCCCCTCCAAGGCAATGCCGTGGGACGCGGCCGGGACATGCCCGTTGGGTCCATTTCAACGGAACGGGTGGCGGGCCGAACGCGGAAGTGATTAACGGTCGGTGACCACCCGGCGCGGGCCGCCGGCCCGTTTCCACCCGCTGTGACCTGCGCGTTCAAGGTTTCCCGCAAGGTTCGTCCCAGGACGGTCGGCGAGAGTGGGTGACGTGGTCCCGGCCGTCGGCCGGCGAACGGTCCACGGGGGACGCCCACGGGGGGCGGTACGGGGAGGAACGCCTCCCCGTACCGGGGCCTCAGCCGAGGGCGTCGAGCAGGGCGCGGGTCTGGGTCACGCGGGCGGGGTTGACCTCCATGTCCCGGAAGACGTCGAGGGCCTGTTCGTAGCAGCGGCGGGCGGCCTCCCGGTCGCCCAGGGCCTGGTGCGCCTCGCCCAGGTGGACCAGGGCCTCCGCCTCGTTGAAGCGGTGCCCCAGGGCGCGGTTCAGTTCCAGGCACCGCTCGTGGCACAGCAGGGCCTGGGCGTGCTCGCCGAGCTGCTGGTAGGCGTAGCCGAGGGTGTCCAGGGTGTCGGACTGGCCGCGCAGGTCGCCCAGTTCGTCCTGGAGGGCCAGGGCCTGCTCGCAGCGGGCCACGGCCTGCCGGTGGTCGCCGGCCTGCACGTGGTCCCACGCCACCGCGTTCAGGGCGCGGGCCAGCCCGGTCCGGTGGCCGAGCCGGGTGAAGAGGGCGACGGCCAGCTCGTCCTGGCGCAGCGCCGCCGCACGGTCGCCCATGTGCTCGTACAGCCAGCCCAGGGTCAGCCGGGTGTGCGCCTCGGACAGGGCGTGGCCGCTGCCCTCGGCCAGCGCCAGCGCCTGGTCCAGCCGGTGCCGCGCCGAGGCGTGGTCGCCCGCCTCGACGCGCTCCAGCGCCAGCACCCGGTACGACTCGCCCCGCGCGACCGGATCGCCGAGCCGGGTCGCGGCCCGCAGCGCCGTGGCGTGCACGGCGGCGGCGTCGCTCCACCGGCCGCGCCGGGTCAGGAAGGTGGTGACGGCCCAGGCCAGCTGCCAGGCGTGGGTGTCGTGACCGTGCCGCGCGGCCAGGTGCACGGCGGCGACCAGCGCCTGCTGCTCCCGGGCGAACCACGCCATGGCCCCATCGTGCGTGGTGATCTCCTCGGGCCGTACGCCGTCGGCCGCCGGCGGCAGCCGGATCGGGTCCCGGTGCGGAAGCAGCAGCCGGTCCGCCGACCAGGCGGTGCGCAGATAGTGGTCCAGGACCCTCAGCCGGGCGGCCCGCGCCTCCGTCTCCTCCCCGGCGGCGGCCTCCAGCGCGTAGGCGCGCAGCAGGTCGTGGCCGGCGAACCGGCCGGGCGCGTGCTCCTGGAGCAGGTGGCGGGTGCGCAGCCGGTGCAGCGCCCGGAGCGCCCCCGCCGGCCCCAGCCCGGTGAGGCTGCCGGCCGCGGACACGCCGATGTCGGGGCCGGGCGCCTGCACGAGCTGCCGGAAGACCCGGGCGGTACCGGTGTCGAGCGCCCGGTACGACGCGGCGAGCACGGTCCGTACGTCGGTGGCGTCCTCGCCGGTGCTCAGCGCGTCCAGGCGGCTGCTGTCGCGCAGTTCCTCGCTCAGGGCGGTCAGGGTGGCGACCGGGTTGGTGGTGACGCGCCCGGCCAGCACGCTCAGGGCGAGCGGCAGCCCGGCGCACTGGCCGACCAGTTCGGCGGCGGCCTCGGGCTCCGCCGCCACGCGTTCCGCGCCCAGCCGGCCGGCCAGCAGCTCGCGCGCCGTGGCGGGGTCGAAGGCGTCGACGGTCAGATGGGTGACCTGGTGCGCGGCGGTCAGCCCGGTCAGCTGGTCCCGGCTGGTGACCAGCACCGCGCAGCCGGGGGTGCCCGGCAGCAGCGGCAGCACCTGCGCCGAGTCCCGGGCGTTGTCCAGGACGACGAGCACCCGCCGGCCGGCCAGCAGACTGCGGTACAGCGCGGCCTGGGCGTCGAAGGCCGCCGGGATCCGCCCGGGCTCGACGCCGAGCGCGTCGAGGAAGCCGCGGATCACCACCCGGGGGTCGGCCGGCTCCCCCGACGGGGTGAAACCGTGCAGGTCGACGAAGAGCTGCCCGTCGGGGAAGTGGTCCTGCCGGCGGTGCGCCCAGTGCAGCGCGAGGGAGGTCTTGCCGACCCCGCCGATGCCGCAGACCACCGTCACCGGCAGGGTGGCGCGCGGCCCGGCCTGGGCGGCCAGGGCCTTGTCCAGGACGGCGAGTTCGGCGTCCCGGCCCACGAAGTACGGCGGCGGGGCCAGCAGTTGCCGGGGCGTGGTGGGCCGGGCCTCGGCGGGCCGGGCCGACTCGGACGGGGCCGACTCGGACGGGGCCGGCTCGGGCGGGGACAGCGCGGGGTCGTTGGCGAGGACGCGCTGGTGCAGGGCGAGCAGCCGCGGGCCCGGGTCGGCGCCCAGCTCCTCGGCCAGCCGGTGCCGCAGCTCCTGGTAGTGGGCGAGGGCTTCGGAGGGCCGGCCGGCCCGGTACAGGGCGAGCATCAGCTGACCGGCCAGCCGCTCGTCCAGCGGGTGTTCGCGGGCCTTCACGGCCAGCTCGGACAGCAGCCCGCCGTGGTCCCCGGCGGCCAGGCGGAGGTCGATGTGGTCCAGCTCGGCCGCCAGCCGCTCGCGCAGCAGGGCCTGGCGCTGGTCGTCGAACCACGGGACGTCCACGGTGGCGAACGGCTCCCCGCGCCACAGCCCGAGCGCCCGCCGCGTCAGCGCCTCCGCCTCGGTGCCGCCGGCCGTGCGGGCCCGCCGGACCAGGTCGCGGAACAGGTGCAGGTCCACCGAGAGCGGATCGGCGTCCAGGACGTATCCGCCGGGGCGCCGGGCGACGGTCACCTCCGGGGCCGGGCGCAGCGCCTGCCGTAATCGGGACAGATAGCCGTACAGCGTGTCCTTGGTGCGCCGCGGCGGCCGGTCGCCCCACACCCGGTCGACGAGCGTGTCCGCCGGGACCGCCCGGCCCACGTCCACGAGCAGCGCGGCCAGCACACAGCGCTGCCGCATGTGCCCCACGTCCACCGTGCGGCCCCCCAGCCGCACCTCGATCACGCCCAGCAGGCCGAACTCCACCGCCATCGCGTCCCTCCCCCTGCCCCACCGTAGGCACACGGCCCCCGCGCCCGCCATCCGTCCGACGGCCGCGGGCCGGGTGAACGAGGGCCTCCGCAACTGTCTGACGGACGTTCACCTCGCTTGCCACACGCGTTGGTCGGCCGTTCCGTGAGCCGTCGTCCCGTCCGTGCACGATCCTGCCCCCGCCGACGCAGGAGAACCGGGTGGACACTCACAGATCCGACGACGACCGGCCCCGGCCGGGCCCCGAGCACCGCCTGACGGTCGGCGCCCCGGCGGTCGCGCCCGCCCGCCGCTCCCTGGCCCGCAGACTCCTCCCGCGCGCCGTCGCCGCCGCCACCGCGCTGTGCGCCATCGTCGTCCTCGTCCAGGGCCACGCGGCGCTGCCGTTCGAACGGATCGTCACCATCCGGGCCAAGATGGCCTCCAAAGCCGACTTCTTCGAGGACCCCGAGGTCCGGCGGCTGCTCGTCCGGCACGGCTACCGCGTCCACCTCACCCGCATGGGCTCCCGGGGCATCGCCACCCAGCGCTACGACGGCTACGACATCGTCTTCCCGTCCGGACAGCCCGCCGCCGACCTGATCACCTCCCGCCGCGCGGCCGAGGGCCACCCGGCGACCACGTACCGGCCGTTCGTCAGCCCGATCGTGCTCGGCACCTACCGGGAGTACGCCGAGACCCTCCGCGAGGCCGGGATCGCCACCCCGCTGCCGGGCGTGCCGGCCGGGGCGAAGCCGATGTACTACTCCCTGGACATGCGGAAGTTCCTCGGCGCGTCCGCCGCCGGGCGCCGCTGGGACGACCTCGGCACCGACCGGCACGGCATCCACAACGGCAACAAGGTCCTCGCCCAGACCTCCGACATCTGCCAGGCCAACTCCGCCGGCACCTATCTCGGCCTGGTCTCCTACGTCTGGAACCACGAGGACATCCCGCAGACCCCCGCCGAGGCCACCCGCTTCGCCGAACGCATCCGGCTCCTCCTCAACGACCAGGGCATGCCGTCCTCCGAGAAGAACGAGACCTACGTCTCCGCCGAGGGCAAGAGCATCTCCCCGATCGCCGTCATCTACGAGCACCAGTTCCTCACCCACCAGATCGCCACCCGGTCCGCCACCGGGCACGTCGACGCCGGACGGGTCCTGCTCTACCCCTCGGCCCGCTTCGTCACCGAACCCCAGCTGATCGCGCTCACCCCGCGCGGCGACGCCCTCGGCGAGCTGATCACCAGGGACCCGGCGCTGCAACGGCGCGCCATGGAACTCGGCTTCAGGGTCCGCGACGCCCAGGGCGGCTCCGCCACCAGCGACGCCCTGACCCGCTTCCTGACCGGGCGCGGCATCCAGGCCCCCGTGCTCTCCGACGACGACACCAAGGCCGTACTGCCCCGCCTCGACCTGCTGGAACGCATGATCGAAACCGTCGGCGACTGCCCCCCGGCCGCCCCCGCCGCACCCCCCGGGGAGACCCCATGACGCCCGCCCCCCGCACCCTGCCGCTCGGACCGCTGTGCCTGTGCCTGGTGCTGGCCGTGGTGCTCGGCGGGCTCTCCTCCTGCTCCGGCGACGGCGGCTCCAAGACCACCCTGCGCGTCCTGGCCAGCGACGAACTCACCGACATGAAGCCGCTGCTCGACCGGCTCCGCGAGGACACCGGCGTCCGCCTGGACCTGGACTACCGCGCCACCAACGACGCCTCCGACACCCTGCTCACCGGCCGCCACTCCTACGACCTGGCCTGGCTCTCCTCCGACCGCTACCTGCGCCTGCGGGCCAAGCACGCCCCCGCCGGAGCCACCCCCGCCACCGGAGCGCAGCGCGCCTCCATCATGCGCTCCCCGGTCGTCGTCGGCCTCACCCCCGACGCGGCCCGCGCCCTGGGCGCGCAGACCCCCGGCAGACGCCTGTCCTGGGCCGACATCGCCGACGCCGCCGCAACCGGCACCGTACGCTTCGGCATGGCCGACCCCCGGCGCAGCAACAGCGGCCTCGCCGCCCTGGTCGGTGTCGCCACCGCCGCCGCCGGCACCGGCCGCGCCCTGCGCCCCGCCGACGTCAGCTGCGACCGGCTGCGCGGCTTCCGCTCCGGCCAGACCCTCACCGCCACCGGCTCCCGCGCCCTGCTGGACGCCTTCGCCACCCGCCCCGGCCGCACCAACGCCCTGATCACCTACGAGTCGGAACTGCTCGCCCTGAACGCCTCCGGCCGGCTCCCCGCACCCCTGACGATCGTCCACCCCGCCGACGGCATGGTCCTGTCGGACTACCCGCTGCTCCTGCTCGACCCCGGCCGCCGCGACGCCTACGACCGGGTCGTGGACTGGCTCACCGCCCCCGCCCACCAGCGCGAGATCATGCGCCGCACCCTGCGCCGCCCGGTCAGCACCGAAGTGCCCCGCGACGCCCGGCTGACCGCCCCCCTCGACAACGCCCTCTACTACCCGGACGACCCCGCCGTCCTCGACCGCCTCCTCGCCGACTACGGCGACCCGGCCCGCCGCGGCGCCGACCAGGTCATCTTCCTGCTGGACTTCTCCACCTCCATGCGCGGCGCCCGCACCCGCGCCCTGCGCGCCGCGTTCGCCGCGCTCAGCGGCGCGGACGGCTCCGCCCGCGCCAAGTTCGTCCGCTTCCACCAAGGAGAGCGGCTGACCGTCGTCCGCTTCGGCGGCCGCCCGCTGGCCGAGCGCACGGTCACCGTGCGCGGCCCCGCCGACCTGAAGGCGCTGGCCGGCTTCGTCGCCGAGGACGGCTACGACGACTCCACCGCCGTCTGGTCCGCCCTGGACCACGGCTACCGCACCGCCGAACGGGCCCTGCGCGCGGACCCCGGCCGACCGGTGTCCATCGTGCTGATGACCGACGGCGAGAACAACGCGGGCATCGACCCGGCCGCCTTCGCCGCCCGCCACCGCTCCCGCCCCGCCGACGTCCGCGCCGTGCGCACCTACCCCATCGGCTTCGGCGACGCCGACGCGGACGGGCTGCGCCGGGCCGCCGAGCTGACCGGCGGGCGCCTGGTCGACGCCCGCTCCTCCTCCCTGTCCACCGCGTTCAAGGAGATCCGTGGCTGTTCTTGACGGCACCTGGTGGAGCGCCTGGTGGGGCCCGATGACCTGGTGGCTGCTGGCCCTCGCCGGCCTGCTCGCGCTGGCCGGGCGGGCGCTGCGGCGCGGACTGGCCCGGCTCGGCAAGACCGCCGCCGACCCCGCCTACCTGCCCCTGTACCTCGACAACGACGCGGTCATGGGCCTGTTCAAGATGGGCAACTACAAGGCGGCCCTGCGCAAGGAGGTCGAGGAGCGGCGCATCCGCAACGCCGGCTGCCTCGCCGTCATCCCGCTGGTCTCCCTGCTGCTGAAGGTGACCGGCGGCAGCACCACCGAGGTGGTCGCCAAGTACGTGGAGAAGAGCGAGCCCATCTCCGTGATCGGCCTGCTGCTGTCCGTGCTGCGCCGGGGCGACGCCCTGGTGGAGGTCCGGCTGCGGCCCGGCTCCGGGACCGTCGTCCCCAACCGCGCCCTCCTCGCCGAACTGGCCCGCACCGGGCCGGCCACGGCGGTGCCGCTCAGCGAGATAGGGGAGTTCGTCATGGTCACCGGCCGGTTCGAGGCGGGCGACAGCCGGGGCGAGACCCTGCTGATGCGGGCTCCCTACGCCGACGGCGGCCCCACCGCCCACCTCAGGGTCGTGCTGCGCGGCGACGGCCTGCTCACCCCGGACAAGGAACTGCCCGAGGGCCAGTTCCAGGCGCACTGCCTGGGCAAGGTGACCAGCTGGGACCCCGACGCCCGCGAGGTCGTCCTCCAGTACCCGGTCGCCGTCTTCCGCTGACCCGGCCGCACGCCGGAACCGGGGGGTGGCCACCGGGACAAAGCGGTACGTCGGCGATACTGGGGCACATGGCTTACGACGATCTTCGCTCCCTGCTCCGGGCGCTGGAGCGCGAGGGCGACCTCAAGCGCATCAAGGCCGAGGTCGACCCGTATCTGGAGGTCGGGGAGATCGTCGACCGGGTACAGAAGTCCGGCGGCCCGGCGCTGCTCTTCGAGAACGTGCGCGGCTCGGACCTGCCCCTCGCCATGAACGTGTACGGCACCGACCGCCGGCTGCTGAAGGCACTGGGCCTGAAGTCGTACGACGAGATCTCCGACAAGATCGGCGGCCTGCTGCGGCCCGAGCTGCCGCACGGCTTCGTCGGCGTCCGCGAGGCCTTCGGGAAGCTGGGCGCGATGGCCCACGTCCCGCCGCGCAAGGTCAAGGAGGCGCCGGTCCAGGAGGTCGTCCTCCAGGGTGACGACGTGGACCTGGAGCGGCTCCCGGCGCTGTTCACCTGGCCCGAGGACGGCGGCTCCTTCTTCAACCTCGGCCTGACCCACACCAAGGACCCCGAGACCGGCATCCGCAACCTGGGCCTGTACCGCCTCCAGCGCCACGACAAGCGCACGATCGGCATGCACTGGCAGATCCACAAGGACAGCCGGAACCACTACCAGGTGGCCGCGCGCCGGGGCGAGCGCCTCCCGGTCGCCATCGCCTTCGGCTGCCCGCCCGCCGTGACCTACGCCTCCACGGCCCCCCTGCCCGGCGACATCGACGAGTACCTCTTCGCCGGCTTCCTCGCGGGCAAGCGGATCGAGATGACCGACTGCAAGACGGTCCCGCTCCAGGTGCCCGCCCACGCCGAGGTGGTCCTGGAGGGCTGGCTGGAGCCCGGCGAGATGCTGCCCGAGGGCCCCTTCGGCGACCACACCGGCTTCTACACCCCGCAGGAGCCGTTCCCGGCGCTGAAGATCGACTGCGTGACCATGCGGCGGCGCCCGCTGCTCCAGTCGATCGTCGTCGGCCGCCCCCCGACGGAGGACGGCCCCCTCGGCCGGGCCACGGAACGCTTCTTCCTGCCCCTGCTGAAGATCATCGTCCCGGACATCGTGGACTACCACCTGCCCGAGGCCGGCGGCTTCCACAACTGCGCGATCGTCTCGATCGACAAGAAGTACCCCAAGCACGCGCAGAAGGTGATGCACGCCGTCTGGGGGGCGCACATGATGTCCCTCACCAAGCTGATCGTGGTCGTGGACTCCGACTGTGACGTCCACGACCTGCACGAGGTCGCCTGGCGGGCCCTCGGCAACACCGACTACGCCCGTGACCTCACGGTCGTGGAAGGCCCCGTCGACCACCTCGACCACGCCTCCTACCAGCAGTTCTGGGGCGGCAAGGCGGGCATCGACGCCACGCGGAAGTGGCCGGAGGAGGGCTACACCCGCGACGGCGGGTGGCCGGAGATGGTCCTGTCGGACCCGGACACGGCCGAACGGGTGACCCGGCGCTGGAAGGAGTACGGACTGTGAAAGGCACCGACATGAGGGTGCGGGGCAGCGCGGAGACGGGGTTCCCCCGCCGCCGCGGGGACGATCCGGAGTACGGACTGTGACGTCAGCCTCCGCCGCCGTCGCCCAGCCGGGCCGGACCAGGGCGTTCCTGCGCCTGGTGATGATCGAGCACTCGGTCTTCGCGCTCCCCTTCGCCTACATCGCCGCCCTGACGGCGATGTACGAGTGGGACGAGAACATCCACTGGGGCCGACTGCTCCTGGTCACCGTCTGCATGGTGGGCCTGCGCACGTTCGCGATGGCGGTCAACCGGATCATCGACCGCGAGATCGACGCCCGTAACCCGCGCACCGCGCACCGGGAACTGGTGACGGGCGCGATGTCGGTCCGGCACGCCTGGACCGGCGCGCTGGTCGCCCTCGTGGTCTTCCTGGGCGCGGCGGCCCTGCTCAACCCGCTGTGCCTGGCCCTCGCCCCGGTGGCCGTGGTGCCGATGGTGGTCTACCCCTACGGCAAGCGGTTCACCAACTTCCCGCAGGCCATCCTCGGTCTCGCCCAGGCCATGGGCCCGGTCGGCGGCTGGCTGGCGATCAGCGGGGAGTGGTCGTGGCACGCGGTGATCCTCGGCCTGGCCGTGGGCATCTGGATCGGCGGGTTCGACCTGATCTACGCCTGCCAGGACGTGGAGACGGACCGCGAGATCGGCGTGAAATCGGTCCCGGCCCGCTTCGGCATCCCGGCCGCGATCTGGGGCGCCCGCGCCTGCCACACGGTCACCACGGCCCTGTTCGTCTGGTACGCCCTGGCCACCGACGCGGGCGCGTTCTTCTGGCTGGGCCTGGTGATCGTCGCGGCGGCCTTCGGCTACGAGCACCGGATCGTCCGCCCGCACGACCTGTCCCGTTTGAACAGGGCGTTCTTCTCCGTCAACGGATTCATCGGCATCGCCTTGTTCGTGTGTGCGCTGCTCGATCTCCTGGTGCGCGGTCTGACCGTCTGAGAAACGGAAGCCTCGCGGTGGGTATCTCCCGCCCGCCCCGGACCCCCACCGGTCCTGAGCCCCTGTGCGCGCGCCGGTACTCTCAAGGTGTGAACGCAGGAGAAACGCAGCGCGTGCCTTGGATCGTGGGGGTGTCCGGAGCTTCCGGGACGCCGTACGCGGCGGCCGTGCTGCGGGCGTTGCTGGCGGCCGGGGAAGCGGTGGACCTGGTGGTCAGCCGGGCCTCGCGGCTGACGCTGCTGGACGAGACGGGCCTGCCCTTCCGTGACGCCCACTGGCAGGACGACCTCGCGGAATGGCTGGCCCGCGGCGCCGACGGCAAGCCCGGGACCTTCGACGTGGACGTCAGCGGCGTCCGCCACTGGAGGGCGGGCGACCTCGCGGCCGGACCGTCCTCCGGCTCGTACCCGGCCCGCGGCATGATCGTGGTGCCCGCCTCCACCGCCTGCGTGGCCGGTGTGGCGCTCGGCCTGTCCAAGGACCTCCTCCAGCGCGCGGCGAGCGTCACGCTGAAGGAGCGCCGCCCGCTGGTGGTGGCCGTGCGGGAGGCCCCGTTGAACGGCCAGACGCTGCGCCACCTCGTCACGCTGGACGACGCCGGCGCCTCGGTCGTCCCGGCCTCGCCCGCCTTCTACGCGGGCGCCACCCACATCCAGGACCTGGTGGACTTTGTGGCCGGCCGGGTGCTGGACGCGGCGGGCGTCGCCCACGGCCTGTACCGGCGCTGGCGAGGAGACCTGGGCGGCGGCCTGGCGGACGGCACCCGGGGCGAGTAGCAGTACGTACGTCTCATCACTTCAGGAACTTTCACCGGAAGGCTTCGATCGCATGGACGCGGTGGACAGGCAGCTCATCCAGGCCCTGAGGGAGAACGGCCGGGCCTCGTACGCGGAGCTGGGGCGCCTGGTCGGCCTGTCGGGCCCCAGCGTCACCGACCGCATCAACCGGCTGGAGGCGGCCGGTGTCATCACCGGCTACCGGGCCACGGTGGACTCGGCCTCGCTCGGCCTCGGCGTCACCGCGCTGATCGGCATCTCCCTGTCCGACGCGGCCGACCACGAGGACGTCGCCCAGCGGCTGCGGGACCTGCCGGAGATCGAGGACTGCTGGTTCATCGCGGGCGACGACTCGTACATGCTCAAGGTCCGGGCGTCGGACGTGGACGGGCTGGAGCGGACCATCCGCCGGCTCAGCGGCACCAAGGGCGTCTCCCGGACCCGTACCACGATCGTGCTGTCCACGAAGTGGGAGAACCGGGTCGGGGAACTGCCCGAAGAGGTGTAGGGATACCGTTGGTCGGGCTGTCGTAGAAAGGTGTTGCCATGGACGTCGGGCTCAAGCGCGAGCTGGAGGAGAAGGTCCGCTCCGGGGAGCGGCTGACCCGCGAGGACGGCATCGCGCTGTACGAGTCGGACGACCTGGCCTGGCTCGGCGGCCTCGCCCACGAGGTGCGGACCCGCAAGAACGGTGACGTGGTCCACTTCAACGTCAACCGTCACCTCAACATGACGAACGTGTGCACCGCGTCCTGCGCCTACTGCTCGTTCCAGCGCAAGCCGGGGGAGAAGGACGCGTACACGATGCGCATCGAGGAGGCCGTCAAGCTCGCCAAGGCGATGGAGTCGGAGAACCTCACCGAGCTGCACATCGTCAACGGTCTGCACCCGAACCTGCCGTGGCGGTACTACCCGCGGTCGCTGCGGGAGCTGAAGGCGGCCCTGCCGAACGTCTCGCTGAAGGCGTTCACGGCGACGGAGATCCACCACTTCGAGACGATCAGCGGCCTGTCGGCGTCCGAGATCCTGGACGAGCTGATCGACGCGGGCCTGGAGTCGCTGACCGGTGGCGGCGCGGAGATCTTCGACTGGGAGGTCCGGCAGCACATCGTGGACCACCGCACCCACTGGGAGGACTGGTCCCGCATCCACCGGCTGGCGCACGAGAAGGGTCTGAAGACCCCGTGCACCATGCTGTACGGCCACATCGAGGAGCCGCGGCACCGCGTCGACCACGTGCTGCGGCTGCGTGAGCTCCAGGACGAGACGAACGGCTTTCAGGTCTTCATCCCGCTGCGCTACCAGCACGACTTCGTGGACATGAAGGACGGCAAGGTACGCAACACGCTCCAGGCGCGGACCTCGATGGCGACCGGCGCGGAGGCGCTGAAGACGTTCGCGGTGTCCCGGCTGCTGTTCGACAACGTGCCGCACGTGAAGGTCTTCTGGGTGATGCACGGCGTGCAGACCGCCCAGCTGGCCCTCCAGCACGGCGCGGACGACATGGACGGCTCGGTCGTCGAGTACAAGATCACCCACGACGCGGACAACTACGGCACGCCGAACAAGCTGACCCGGGAAGACCTCCTGGAGCTGATCCGCGACGCCGGCTTCCGCCCCGTGGAACGCAACACCCGGTACGAGATCATCCGAGAGTACGAGGGCCCGAACCCGACCCGCCGCGACGAGCCCCAGCCGATGCGCGTCTGACGCACCGTCCTGCCCACCCACCCACCCGACTCGGTAGGCGGAAAGGCTGAACGGGGGACCACAGCGCGGCGGCCCCCTACCGGCGGACGGCGCCTGGCCCACCAAAGGGATGCGGAGCCGTGCTGGACATGCGGCTCCGCCGCCCGGGCACGACCGGCCACGACGCGGGGCTCCGTGCAAGCCGGCGGCGCCTGGTCCCACCCAGGTGCGCGGGGCCGTGTCCGATATGCGGCTCCGCCACGTGGGCGCGACCAGCCCCGACGTGGGGCCCGTGCAAGCCGGCGGCGCCTGGTCCCACCCAGGTGCGCGGGGCCGTGTCCGATATGCGGCTCCGCCGCGCGGGCACGACCAGCCTCGACGTGGGGCCCCTCCCCGCCGACAGTGCCTGGTCCCACCCAAGGGGCGCGGGGAACTGCGCGACAAGCCACGACGCAGCCGCAGCCGGGCGACGGCAGGCACGACCCCCTCGCTTCTCCGCCGAAGCGAGGGGTACTCGCCCGGCATGCCAGCAGCGAAGGCACCCGAGGACGCGTACACCGCGGCCCCCTTCGTCCCCGAGGGCGCCGACCTGCCCACCCTCCGCCAAGCCGCCGGAGGTTGCCGCGGTTGCCCCCTCCACCTCCCCGCCACCCAGACGGTCTTCGGCGTCGGAAGCGCCGACGCCCGCGTCATGCTCGTGGGGGAGCAGCCCGGCGACCAGGAGGACCGCCAGGGGAAACCGTTCGTCGGCCCGGCGGGCAAACTGCTCGACCGGGCGCTCGAAGAGGCCGGTATCGATCCCGCCGAGGCATACGTGACGAACGCGGTGAAGCACTTCAAGTTCACCCGGGCCGACCCCCGCAAGCGCCGCATCCACAAGGCGCCGAGCCTGCGGGAGATGACGGCCTGCGGCCCCTGGCTCGCGGCGGAGCTGGCGCTGGTGGAGCCGGAGCTGATCGTGGTCCTCGGCGCCACGGCCGGAAAGGCCCTGCTGGGCTCGTCGTTCCGGGTGGGCGAGGTACGCGGCACGGTGCTGGAGCGGGAGATCCACGGCCGTCCCGAACGCCTCGTACCGACCGTGCACCCCTCCTCGGTGCTGCGGGCGCGGGACGACGACCGCAGGGCCGCGTACCAGGGCCTGGTGGCCGACCTGGAGGTGGCCGCGCGCACCCTTAAGTAATAGATACACTCCGCTGGTGCCTCTTACCTTCACCTTGGATCCAGCGATCACCCCCGCTCTGCGCGAGGGCATCCTCGACCTGTGGACGGACGTCTCGAACGCGGGCGGTTCCGTCGGCTTCGTACCCCCGGTGACCTCCGAGGAGATACGGCCCGAGCTGGTGCGCCACTTCGTGGCGATGGCCGAGGGCCGCACCCGGCTGCTCGTCGGGCACGACGAGGCCGGCCGGGTGGCCGCGACCGCCTTCCTCACCCGCAACACCCACCGGCTGATGACCCACTGGCTGTGGCTGTACACGGTGATGGTCCACCCCCGCCACCAGGGCCGGGGCTACGGCCGCGACCTGATGGCCGCCGCCGAGGAGGCGGCCCGCGGCCTCGGCGGCGTCGAGGCGATCCGGCTGACCTGCCGGGGCGGGCACGGCCTGGAGCGGTTCTACGCCTCCTGCGGCTACAAGGAGGTCGGCCGGGTCCCGGACGCCGTCCGGGTCGGGCCCGGCGACGACCGCGACGAGATCGTCATGCTGCTGTCGCTGCGCTGACCGCGCCCGGCGCCCGTACCACTCCCTTGCGCGACCCCCTTGCATGATCGCCGCCGGGACGTGCTCTACTGGACGATGACCCTATTTGGAATCGGACGAGTGGATTGAGATGCTCCGCTACACGCTGATGCGCCTCGGTATCTTCGCGGGCTGCCTCGTGATCGTCTGGGGAGCCGTCTACTCGGGCATCTTCCCGCGCGGCTTCGGTGACTCCAACTTCCTGTGGGTGCTGCTGCTCTCCCTGGTCCTGTCGGCGCCGATCAGCTGGGTGGTGCTGCGCAAGGAGCGGGACCGGGCCTCGGTGCGGATCGTGAAGAAGGTCGACCGGATGAAGGCCAACCTGGAGGCCAACCGCAGCCAGGAGGACCTCGCCGACGACGTCGCGCGGGCGCAGGGCGGGGCCACCGCGTCCAGCTAGCGCGTGCCCGGGCCGACGGGTGGCTCCCGGCCGACGCGTGCCCGGCCGGGTACGGCACCCGGCCGAACTAGGCTTGCCCCATGGGTGCCGTGAAGACCAAGCGGATGCCGCGGGCGGTGCGCGAGCGGCAGATGCTCGACGCCGCCGTGCGGATCTTCGGGCAACGCGGGTACATGGCCGCGTCGATGGACGAGATAGCCGAACTCGCGGGCGTGTCCAAGCCGTTGGTCTATCTGTACCTGAACTCGAAGGAAGACCTCTTCACCGCCTGCATCCGCCGGGAGGCCGCCGCGCTCACGGCGGCCGTGCGCGCCGGGGTCCGCCAGGACCTGCCCGCCGAGCAGCAGTTGTGGGAGGGCCTGCGGGCGTTCTTCGCGCACACCGCCGAGCATCCGGACGGCTGGTCGGTGCTGTATCTGCAGGCGCGCAGGCACGGTGAGCCGTTCGTGTCCGAGGCGGCGGCGATGCGCGCGGAGATCGTCGCGTTCGTGACCCGGCTGGTGGCGGTGGCGGCACGGGAGGCGCACCGGGATCCCGGCCTGCCGGAGCGCGAGGTGGCCGGGCTCGCCGAGGCGCTGGTCGGGGCGGCGGAGTCGCTCGCCGCGTGGGCCAACAGCACGCCGGAGGTGACGGCGCACCAGGCGGCGTCCACCTTGATGAACTTCGCCTGGTCGGGCCTGGGCAACCTCATGGAGGGCAAGGTCTGGGCCCCGCCGCCGGAGCGGGACCGGCGCCCGGCGCCCCTCAGCTCCCCCTGACCGTCCCCGCCAGGCACAGCCTCCCGTCCTCGCCCCGCAGTTCGAACCGCCCCGCGCCGTCCGCCCCGTAGGCCACCGTCCCGGGCAGCGGCACCGGCGCCCGGAACCGGGCCCGTACGGCGGTCGCGGCCGGGGTGCCGTGCGCGGCGAGGCAGCGGGCGAGGGTCCACATGCCGTGGGCGATGGCCCGGGGGAAGCCGAAGAGGCGGGCGGTGAGCGGGTGCAGGTGGATGGGGTTGCGGTCGCCGGACACGGCTCCGTAGCGCCGTCCCACGTCCCCGCCGAGCCGCCACTCGGCGAGGGTGGGCAGCCGCGCCCCGTCGTCCGCCGGACCTCGGCGCCGCGTCGGCCCGGTCCGGGCCAGGTAGGCGCTGCGGGACGACCACACCGCCTCGCCCCGCGACCGTACGGCCGTCGCCACCACCGCCTCCGTCCCGTGTCTGCGCGCCGCCAGTTCCTCCACCCACACGGAGAGCTCGTACTCGCCGTCGGCCGGCAGCGCCGAACTCCGCTCGATCTCGACCGACGTGTGGACCAGCCCGAGCAGCGGCAGCGGGAAGTCCCGGCCGCTCATCAGCCGCATGGCCAGCGGGAAGCCGAGGACGTGCGGGTAGGTGAGGGGGAGGGCGGACTCGCCGGTGGGGAAGCCGCAGACGCGTTCGTAGGCGGCCAGGCGCGCGAGGTCGACGCGTACGCCGGGCAGCACGAGCCGGGTGCGGGGGACGGGCGCGTCCGGCGCCGGGTGTTTGAAGGGGGAGCGCAGGGCGCCGCGGGCCAGCAGGGGGCCGAGCGCGGGCGGCGCGGCGAGGGTCACGGTGTGCATCGGGTCACGCCCCAGCGGTCTCTCCGGATTGCCTACTCCGAAGTAACGTTACCGGAGGTAAGCCGGGTGGGCGCTCACCCCCCGAGGCTGCACATCCCCGGCCCCGGACCCGCCCGGAACCCGCACAACCCCCTCACAGAGGAGCCGTACGATCACCAGGCCTGACCAGCGGTAACCCCGCCCGCACCGGGGCCCGCCGCCGGTGCACGCACGCAGGAGGAGCCGCCCGTGTCCACGTCGTACCCGAACGCCCCCGCTTCCTCCGGCGCCCCCGTCTCCGCCGTCGACTACGACGGCCGTCCGGTCCTCGTGCAGCCCGACGTACGGCGGCTGGACGGCGCGGTGCGGGAGGTGTCGGTGCCGCCGTTCGCGCCCCCGGTCACCCACGGCTCCCTCGCCGAACTGCCGTACGACAACGCGGAGTCGGCCCCCGACGCGGTCGTCATCGGCCGCAAGCTGCCCGGTGGCCGCTGGACGGACCTGACGGCCGCGCGGTTCGCCGCCGAGGTGCAGGCGGTGGCCAAGGGACTGATCGCCGAGGGCCTGCTGCCCGGCGACCGGATCGCGATCATGGCCCGTACGACCTACGAGTGGACCCTGCTGGACTTCGCCGCGTGGGCGGCCGGACTGGTCACCGTGCCGGTGTACCCGACCGCGTCCGCCTACCAGACCCGCTGGATCCTGCACGACTCCGGCGCGGTCGCCCTGATCACGGAGACCTCCGCCCAGGCCGCCGCGATCGGCCCCGAACTCCCGCACCTGCCCGACCTGCGCCATGTCTGGGTGATGGAGAAGGAGCACGTGGCCCGGCTCGCCGACGCGGGCGCGGCGGTGCCGGACGGGGAGGTGGCCGTGCGCCGGGGCATGCTCGTGCCCGACACGCTCGCCACCCTGATCTACACCTCCGGGACCACCGGCCGCCCCAAGGGCTGCGCCCTGACGCACGGCAACTTCTTCGCCGAGGTGGACAACGCCATCGAACTCCTCCACCCGGTGTTCAAGGCGCGGGACCACGATCCGTCGGTGCTGCTCTTCCTGCCCATGTCCCATGTCTTCGGCCGGATGGTGGCCATCGCCTGCGTCCGCGCCCGGGTCCGCCTCGGCCACGCGCCCAGCCTGGCCCCCGAGGACCTGCTGCCGGACCTCGCCGCCTTCCGGCCCACCGCGCTGCTGACGATCCCCTACATGCTGGAGAAGGTGTACAACTCCGCGCGGGCCAACGCGGAAGCCGGCGGCCGGACGGCGGTGTTCGACCGGGCGGCGGCCGTGGCCCGGCGCTACGGCGAGGCGCTGGAGGCCCGCCAGACCGGCACCGGCGCCGGCCCGAGCCGCGCCCTGAAGACCCAGCGCGCCTTCTACGACCCGTTGGTCTACCGCCGCATCCGCACCGCCATGGGCGGCCGCGTCCGGTACGCGATCTGCGGCGGCTCCCCGCTCGGCCGGCGCCTCGCCGCGTTCTACGCGGGCGCGGGCATCGAGATCTTCGAGGGCTACGGCCTGACCGAGACCACCGGCGCGTCCACGGTCACCCCGCCGCTCAAGCCCCGGCTGGGCACGGTGGGCTGGCCGCTGCCCGGCACCCGGGTGCGGATCGCGGCGGACGGCGAGATCCTCGTCGCCGGCGACCACGTGCTGCGCGGCTACTGGGACGCCCAGGCGGGCGGGGTGGTCCCCGCGACCCGCGACGGCTGGCTGCCGACCGGCGACCTCGGCACGCTGGACGACGAGGGGTACCTGACCATCACCGGCCGCAAGAAGGAGCTGCTGATCACGGCGGGCGGCAAGTCGGTGGCCCCGGCCCCGCTGGAGAACTGGCTGCGCCAGCACCCGCTGATCTCCCAGGTGATGCTGGTGGGCGACGGCCGCCCCTACGTCGGCGCGCTCATCACCCTCGACCCCGACGGCATCACCCACTGGCGCCAGATGCTCGGCAAGCACCCGGTGCCGCCGGAACTCCTCATCGGGGACGAGGAGCTGAAGGCCGTCCTCCAGCGCGCGGTGGACGAGGCGAACAAGCTGGTCTCCCGCCCCGAGTCGATCCGCCGCTTCGCCGTCCTGCCGACGGACTTCACCGAGGCGTCCGGCCATCTGACCCCGTCGATGAAACTCCGCCGGGACCGCGTCCTGGAGGACTTCGCGGCGCAGGTCGAAAGCCTGTACGAGCGCGCGGAATAGCGCTGTACGAGCGCCTGGAGCAGGCCGTACCCTGCCGGGACGCAGATACATCGGGGGAGTACATGAACCACACGAACGGCACCGGCGCGCCACCGCCCGGACGCCCGCCCGGGCCTCCGCCCGCCCCGCCGTCCGCGCCACCACCGCCGGCCTCCGCGCCGCAGACCGGGCAGACGGGCGATGTCCTCGTCCTCCGGGTCAGCCGCCGCATGCTGTGGGCGGGCTCGGCGGCCTTCCCTTTGCACAACATCACGATGGTCGACGCCTACCTGTACCGGCCCAGCCGGCTCGCGGCGCTCGTCCGGTGCCTGAAGTGGCTGGTCGGCGCCCTCCTGGTCTACCTGGCCTACGTCGCGGTCAACACCATGGACAACGGGGGCGGCGGGGACGCCGGCAACCCCGCGCTCCTGGTCGTCCTCTGCCTCGCGGCGCTGATCGTCCCCCTCAAGGACCTCTTCGCCCCGCCGAAGCCGGTGCTGTCCGTGCAGGTGGCCAGCGGCACCGCGCTGGTGGTGACCCTGCCGAACCTGGAGGAACTGCGGCAGATCGCGGACCGGATCGCCTACGCCATCGACCATCCCGAGGCCGAGTTCACCGCCGTCGTGCACCAGTACAACACCAACAACTACGGGCCGGTCGCCAACCTCAACGGCGGCCACGGGAACACGGGGTTCAAGCTGTGAGCGACACGACGAACTACTACGGGCAGGTCGCCAACATCAACGGCGGCCAGGGCAACGTCGGCTTCAACTACGGCACGGTCGGCGGCGGTGCCGGAGATCCCGAACTCCGCGCCGCCGTCGAGGAACTGACCCGCGGCCTCGCGGAACTGCGCCGCCACCTCACCCCGGAGCAGGACCGGACCGTCGAGGAGGCCCTGCCCGCGCTGACCCCGGACCGTGCCGCGCTGCGCGAGCGCGGTCTGGTCCTGGCGTCCGTCGCCCAGATCGCCGCCGCCGTCGGCGCGGTCGGCGAGCCCGTCGTGACCGCGGTGGGGCGCCTGATCGCGCTGCTGGGCCAGGGCTGACCGAGCGGTCGGCACTGGCTGACCGAGGGGGTCGGCACCCGCTCCCCGCACATCCCGCGTCGTCCGGACTCGGCGGGGCGGGGAGCAGGGTTGCCGCCTGGGTCGGTCGCGGCCCGGGAACGATCCTCGTACGACGCCAACACCCAGTCAATCCTGGGGTTTTCTTCCCAGACCCAAGCATTACCTTGGGTCTCATGACTCTGGACGACCTCCGTGTGTTCGTGGCCGTGTGCCGCGCGGGCAGCCTCAGTTCGGTCGCCCGGGACCTCGGCCGCACCCAGTCCGCCGTCAGCCAGCACGTGAAGCGGCTGGAGCGGGAGACCGGCGTCGCCCTGCTGGAGCGCCGCCCGCGCGGGGTCGTCCCGACCGGGGCCGGCCGGATACTGGAGGCGGCGGCGGCCGAGGGCATCAACGGCCTCGACCTGGCCGTACGACAGCTCCGCGACCTCGTCGACGGCCACAGCGGCCACGTCCGCGTCGCCACCGGCGCGACGACCGTACGGCACTTCATGTCCGAGGCGGTCGTGACCTTCCGGCGCAGCCACCCCAAGGTCAACCTGGAGTTCCGCACGGTCAGTTCGGGCCGCGGCAGCTTCGACGCCCTCGCCGACGGCACCCTCGACCTCGCCTGGATCACCATCGGCCCGCCGGTCCGCGGCATCGAGCAGCGGACCGTGGTGGAACTGCCCTGGCTCCTCGCCGTGCCGGCCGACGACCCCCTGTCCGGCCGCCTCCACCTCGCCCCCGCCGAACTCGCCGACACCCGGCTCATCCGGCTCCCGCCCAACTCCGCCTCCGCCGCCCACCTGGAAGCGGCCTGCGCGGAACGGGGAGTCCGGTTCGCCTACGAGCCGAGCGTGGCCGACTGGGACACCGCCCTGCTCCTCGCCGAACTCGGCGTCGGCAGGGCGGTCGTGCCCGCCGTACCCGGCCTGCCCGTCCCCGGCGACGGCCCCCTCCGGCTGATCCCGCTGCCCGGACTGCGCCCCCTCCCCGTCGGCTGGGCCGTACGCCGCTGGGACGCGCTCAGCCCACCGGCCCGCGCCTTCGCGGACACGGTCGCCTCCGTGCGCTGAGCGACAGCTCGGCCCACAAGGTCCGCGAGATCGCCGACCGCCATGGGGTCATGCGCGCAGTGGCACTCACCCCCATCCAGTCCCGGTCTGTGATCGAGAAGAAGCTGGAGGATCGAAGCAACTCCTCGCCCCCGCCTCACCGTCACCCCGAAGACCTGGTCAGTCTTCCTTCTGGGCGAGAAGGAACGCCTGCGGGGCTGACTCCCCGTGCTCGGCCACCCGCTCCCGCACCGTGCTGGAGCGGACGGCGAAACCGGCGCCCCTCAGCAGCTCGGCCATCCGCTCGGGGCGGCGCCGGTGGAAGTCCAGGGAGACGGGGTGACCCCAGGGCCGGTCCAGGTGGAGTGGTTCGTCGCCGGTCTGGAAGGCGAGGAGGAGCCGGCCGCCGGGGGACAGGACACGGTGGAACTCGGCGAAAAGGGCGGGGAGTTCGTCCGCGGGCGTGTGGATGCTGGAGTACCAGGAGACCACCCCGGCCAGCGAACCGTCGGCCAGGGGAAGGTCCCGCATCGAGCCCCGCTCGAACCGCAGCCCGGGGTACCCGCGGCGGGCGACCGTGATCATCGACTCGGACAGATCGAGGCCGAACACGGACAGACCGAGCCCGTCGAGGTGCGCGGTGATCTCACCGGGGCCGCAGCCGAGGTCGGCCACCAGGCCGGAAGGCCCGACCTGTTCGGCGTACGCCGCGAGCAGGGCCCGCTCCAGGGGCCGGTGCGCGAGCTGGTCGCGGAAGTGGACGGCGTAGTCCTCGGCGATGGTGTCGTAGAAGGCACGGGTGTCGGTCATGGGGAGGGACCCTAGCGGCCCGTGACGACAACCCCCGTACCTGATGGCCGTTGGCCGGAATATGACGTGCGGGGCTACGGGCCGATGGTCCGGAGGAGGACGCGGCCTAACCGGTCCCGGCCAGCCGCAGCAGCGCCGTCGTCCCGGCGGCGGCCAGCACCACCGCGGCGAACGGGGCCCGGCGCCAGGCCAGTACGGCGCCGACCAGGACCCCGGCCGGGCGGGCCCAGCCGGCGAACCGCCCGGACTCGGTCAGCGTGCCCGTGGCCAGCAGGGCGACCAGTATGACCACCGCGCCCGCCGACGCCAGCTCCTGCACCCGCGGCGGCACGGTGACCCGGCCGTGCAGGACCGGGCCGACGAGCCGGAAGGCGTACGTGCCGACGGCCAGGGCGACGATCACGGTGACGGTCGCGTTCATAAGGCGGCTCCGGAAGCCCCGTGGCGTCTGTGCGCGAACAGGCCGGCCAGCGCGAGCAGCATGGGGGCCCCGGCCGGGACGGCGGGCGTGACCGCCAGGGCGAGCCCGGCGCCGAGCAGGGCACAGCGGCGTACCGTCGCGTCCGTGCGCAGGGCGGGCAGGACCAGGGCGGCCAGGACGGCGGGGAAGGCGGCGTCCAGGCCGTAGCGCCTTGTGTCGCCGAGGGCGCCGCCCGCGAGCGCGCCGGCCAGGACGCCCAGGTTCCACACCGCGTACAGGCCGAGCCCGACGATCCAGAAGGCCCGGCGCCGCCGGGCCGGGTCCGGCTCGGCGAGGGCGAAGGCGACCGTCTCGTCCGTGACCAGGTGGGCGCCGAGGAACCGGCTCACCCGGCCGGAGCCGATGATCTCGGCCACGGCCAGGCTGAAGGCGGCCGTCCGGGTGTTGAGCAGCAGCCCGGCGGCCACGGCGGCGGCCGGGCCGCCCCCGGCGAACAGCACGCCGACCGCGCTGAACTGGGCCGCTCCCGCGTACACCACCACGGACATCAGCACCGGCACCCACAGCGGCAGGCCGCCCCCGACGGCCACGGCGCCGAAGGACAGGCCCACGATGCCGCCGGCCAGCCAGACGAGCGCGCTGTCCCGGACGAGGGCACGGTCGTCGGCGCTTTCCGTGGGCCCGGGGCCCGTTCGCTGTGCCGAACGCATGTTTTCTACGATGAACGCTGAGCACATTGTCCGTCAAGACACACGTTCGTGTGATGGAGTGAACGACATGTCCGAGGCCACCCCCGTCCGACTCCCCCTGGAATGGCTCGCCGCCGCCCTGAAGCGGGAGCGCGGCCGTGTCGGGCTGTCCCTGTCCGAGCTGGCCAGGCGGGCCGGCGTCGCCAAGTCGACGCTGTCCCAGCTGGAGGCGGCGAGCGGGAATCCGAGCCTGGAGACCGTCTGGGCGCTCGCGGTGGCGCTCGGCGTGCCCTTCAGCGCGCTGGTCGAGCCGCCCGCGTGGCAGGTGCGGGTGATCCGGGCCGGACAGGGGCCCGCGGTCCGCGCCGAGCGCTCGGGTTACGCGGCCTCCCTGCTCTCCGCCTGTCCGCCGGGCGCCCGCCGGGACCTGTATTCCGTATGGCTGGAGCCGGGTGCCGTGCGGGAATCGGAACCCCATATTCCGGGGAGCGTGGAACACCTCGTGGTGAGCGAGGGCGCGGTGAAAGCGGGGCCGCGCGGGGAGACCGTGGAACTGGGGCCGGGGGACTACATGTCCTACCGGGCGGATGTGCCGCACTCGTATGAGGCGCTCGCGGCCGGGGCGAAGCTCGTGCTCGTCATGCAGCACATGTGAGACGCCATGGGTCCATGGGGCCGCTGTGGTTTCTGAACGGGAAATGAACGGGAAAAGGCAGGAGCCCCGTCGCCGGATGGCGTGGGGCTCCTTGGGTACTGCTCTCAGGTTCTGCGATCAGGCAGGGAATCAGACGGGGGTGACGTTCTCCGCCTGCGGGCCCTTCGGGCCCTGCGTGACGTCGAAGGACACCGCCTGGTTCTCCTCAAGGGAGCGGAAGCCGGTGGCGTTGATCGCGGAGTAGTGAACGAAGACGTCGGGGCCGCCGCCCTCCTGGGCGATGAAGCCAAAGCCCTTTTCGGCGTTGAACCACTTAACGGTTCCGGTAGCCATAAGCCCTCCTTGGGCTCAAAAGGGTTGCCCTGCTCCAGAACCTGCAAGTGTGAAACGGTGCCGCATCACTGCATACTTCTGAAAACGACGAGAGCCCGCGGTTACATGCTCCGCAGGCTCTGTACTGCAAGGGAAACCAAACTGCAACTTGCGGCGAGCCTAGCACGGAGGCGCCGGAAAGCAATAGAGGTCAAGATCACTTCACCCGGATGTTTGAACGCTCGTTAGGCCGTTCGGGGCCGGGCTGCTCCGACCGCCGTACCGGGCGGGGGCTAGTCTCGCGATGTGGACAATTCTCGCACCCGGCCGCGTGTCGGCCACATCCAGTTCCTGAACTGCCTGCCCCTGTACTGGGGGCTCGCGAGAACCGGCACGCTTCTCGACTTCGAGCTGACCAAGGACACCCCGGAGAAGCTCAGCGAGCGGCTGGTGCGCGGCGAGCTGGACATCGGCCCCGTCACCCTCGTCGAATTCCTCCGCAACGCCGACGACCTCGTCGCCTTCCCGGACATCGCCGTCGGCTGCGACGGGCCGGTGATGTCCTGCGTGATCGTCTCCCAGGTGCCGCTCGACCGGCTGGACGGCGCCCGGGTCGCCCTCGGCTCGACCTCCCGCACCTCGGTCCGGCTCGCTCAGCTCCTGCTCGCCGAGCGGTACGGGGTGCGGCCCGACTACTACACCTGCCCGCCCGACCTCAGCCTGATGATGCAGGAGGCCGAGGCCGCCGTCCTCATCGGCGACGCGGCCCTGCGCGCCAACCTCGTGGACGGACCCCGCTACGGCCTCCAGGTGCACGACCTCGGCGCGCTCTGGAAGGAGTGGACCGGGCTGCCGTTCGTCTTCGCGGTCTGGGCGGCCCGCCGGGACTACGCCGAGCGCGAGCCGGAGATCACCCGCCGGGTCCACGAGGCATTCCTCGACTCCCGCAACCTCTCCCTGGAGGAGGTCGCCAAGGTCGCCGAACAGGCCGCCCGCTGGGAGGCGTTCGACGAGGCCACCCTGGAGCGGTACTTCACCACCCTCGACTTCAGCTTCGGCGCCCCCCAGTTGGAGGCGGTCGCCGAGTTCGCCCGCCGGGTGGGGCCGACGACCGGCTTCCCGGCCGACGTACGGGTGGAACTGCTCCAGCGGTAGGAGGGGGAGGGCAGGTGGGCGAGGTGAGCACGGGGTCACTGGCGCTCGCGGCCGGGGTGTGGGGCGCGCTGACCGGACTGCTGCTGCCCCGGGCCGCGTACCGCTTCTCCGCCCCGCCCGGCGCACCCTGGCGCGACCGGTGCCCGGCCGGCGCCCACCCGGTCCGGGGCTGGCTGGGAGGTGCGGGCTGCGGGGAGTGCCGCGGGGAGTCCGGTGGCGGGTCCCGCGGGGAAGCCCCCTCGGCCGCCGTCCTCGCCACCGTCACCGCGCTCGTCTGCGCCGTCCTCGCCGCCGCCACCGGGACCCGGCCCGAGCTGGGGGTCTGGCTGCTGCTCGCGCCCGTCGGGGTGCTGCTGGCCGCCGTGGACCTGCGGGTGCGCCGGCTGCCCGACCCGCTGACCCTGCCGCTCGCCGCCGCCGCCCTCGCGCTGCTCGGTGTCACCGCCCTGCTCCCCGAGCACACCGGCCATTGGCCCACCGCCCTCTGGGCCGGCCTCGCCCTCGCCGCCGGCCTCTTCGCGCTGCACCTCCTCAACCCGGACGGCATGGGCTTCGGCGACGTGAAACTGGCCGCCGGGACGGGTGCCGTGCTCGGCTGGTACGGCTGGTCCACCGTGCTGCTCGGCACCTTCGCCGCGTTCCTGCTCGGCGCCCTCTACGGCGGCGCCCTCGTCCTCGCCGGGCGCGCCGGGCGCAAGACCGGCGTGCCGTTCGGCCCGTTCCTGCTCGCCGGCACCCTCGCCGGGCTGCTGACCGGGGCGTTCGCGGCCTGACGTCGGCCCCCTGAACCGCCTGGCGTAGTCTGGCGTACGTCCGTCCACAACCCCTTACGAAACCTTGCGAAAGGGACGCCGGTGACCGAGAAGGCCGACCTCCAGTCCGTCCTCGACCGCGCCGCGGCGGGCGGACGCATCACCCCCGAGGAAGCGCTCGCCCTCTACCGTGACGCCCCTCTGCACGCCCTCGGCTCCGCCGCCGACGCCGTGCGCCGCCGCATGTACGCGGGCACCGAGCACATCGCCACGTACATCATCGAGCGGAACATCAACTACACGAACGTGTGTGTCACGGCGTGCAAGTTCTGCGCCTTCTACGCGGCCCCCAAGGACACCGCGAAGGGCTGGACCCGCGACCTCGACGACATCCTGCGTCGCTGCGCGGAGACCGTCGAACTCGGCGGCACCCAGATCATGTTCCAGGGCGGCCACCACCCGGACTACGGCGTCGAGTACTACGAGAAGCACTTCAAGGCCATCAAGGACGCCTTCCCGCAGCTGGTGATCCACTCCCTCGGCGCGTCCGAGGTCGAGCACATGGCCCGGATCAGCGGCGTCTCGGTCGAGGAGGCCATCACCCGGATCCACGAGGCGGGCCTGGACTCCTTCGCCGGCGCCGGTGCCGAGCTGCTGCCGGAGCGGCCGCGCAAGGCCATCGCCCCGCTGAAGGAGAGCGGCGAGCGCTGGCTGGAGATCATGGAGACCGCGCACCGGCTGGGCGTGGAGTCCACCTCGACCATGCTCATGGGCACCGGCGAGACCAACGCCGAGCGCATCGAGCACCTGCGGATGATCCGGGACGTACAGGACCGCACGGGCGGCTTCCGCGCCTTCATCCCGTACACCTACCAGCCCGAGAACAACCACCTGAAGGGCCGCACCCAGGCGACCCTGTTCGAGTACCTGCGGATGATCGCCATCGCCCGCCTCTTCCTGGACAACGTCCGGCACATCCAGGGCTCCTGGCTCACCACGGGCAAGGAGGTCGGCCAGCTGTCCCTGCACTACGGCGCGGACGACCTCGGCTCGATCATGCTGGAGGAGAACGTCGTCTCCTCGGCCGGCGCCAAGCACCGCTCCAACCGCCTGGAGATCATCGACCTGATCCGCAAGGCGGGCCGCGTCCCGGCGCAGCGCGCCACCACGTACGAGCACCTCGTCGTGCACGACGACCCGGCGAACGACCCGGTGGACGACCGGGTGGTCTCCCACATCTCCTCCACGGCCATCGAGGGCGGCACCGCCCACCCCGAGCTGAAGCTGCTCGCCTCGAACTAGCCGAGCCGGGAGAACCAGGACCGCCGTGCTGACGCTGCACACGGACTCCAGGGGCCACGCCCACCTCGTCCGGGGCGAACGGATCGAGGCCGTGGGGCCCCTGGAGGAACTGGCCGCCGCGCACCCGCACGCGCGCGTGCGCCGCTGGCCGGGCATCCTCACGCCCGGGTACGTCAATCCCTACGGCAACGAGCTGCTGGAGCGGACGTACCACCCGGACCCGCGGGAGGCCGACGCCCTCGGCACCGAGCCGCTGACCGGCGCCGCGCTCGACGCGCTCCCCATGGACGACGCCCGCTGGGGCGCGAGCGCCCGGCGCGGGGTCCAGCGCATGCTGGCGTACGGCACGGTCGCCGTGGCCTGCGAGCCGCTGCGCCTGCGCGCGGTCCAGGACGCCGTGCGCCGCACCGGCATCGCCGTCGTACCCCGCCCGGCCCCCGCCGCCGGTACCCCGTCCCTGGACCCCTTCGCCCACCGCCCAGAGGCGGCCCCGCCCCGCCGGCCGGGCTCCGCCGCCCACTTCGCCGTCTTCGACGTCGAGGACGAGACGGAACTGGCGGCACGGGGGGCAGCGACGTGCGTGGCGACGGTCCTCTCGGGCCGCCTGCTCTTCCGCCGCCGCTAGGCGTCCCCCACGCGGCAAGCCGCCGCCTCGGCCCTCCGGACCGGCTGCAACAATGGGCGGGTGACCCGCGCCTCCCTGAACAAGCAGCCGCACGAAGTCGCCTCGATGTTCGACGACGTGGCGGAACGGTACGACCTGACGAACGACGTGCTGTCACTCGGTCAGGACCGCCGCTGGCGCAGGGAGGTGGCGAGGGCCGTCGACGCCCGCCCCGCGCAGAAGGTCCTGGACCTCGCCGCCGGCACGGCCACCTCCTCCCTCCCCTTCACCCGGACCGGCGCGTACGTCGTCCCCTGCGACTTCTCGCTGGGCATGCTCCAGGTCGGCAAGAAGAAGCACACCTGGCTGCCGTTCACCGCGGGCGACGCGACGCGGCTGCCGTTCAAGGACGACACCTTCGACGCGGTGACGATCTCCTTCGGGCTGCGCAACGTCCAGGACACCGACGCGGCCCTGCGCGAGATGTACCGCGTCACCCGCCCCGGCGGACGCGTGGTGATCTGCGAGTTCTCCCACCCGACCTGGGCGCCGTTCCGCACCGTCTACACCGAGTACCTGATGCGCGCGCTGCCGCCGGCCGCGCGCGCGGTCTCCTCGAATCCCGAGGCGTACGTCTACCTCGCCGAGTCCATCCGGGCCTGGCCCGACCAGCCGGGCCTCGCCGCGCGCCTGCGCGAGGCGGGCTGGTCGAAGGTCGCCTGGCGCAACCTCACCGGCGGCGTGGTGGCACTGCACCGGGGCTTCAAGGAGGACCCGGGCCTCAAGGAGAGCTGATCCCGGCCACCTCGTACGGGTCGTGCGGCGGGTCCAGCTCCCGCCCCGGCCCCCCGCGCGGCGGCCCCGGCACGCGCGGCTCGCGCACGCCCCCGCCGCCCTCGCCCTCCGCGAAGTCGAACCACACGTACACCATCGAGTCCCGCGGCACCTCGGTACCGGGCTGCGGGTGCTGGCGTACGACGTAGTCCACGACGGCGAGGTGGAAGTCCGGGCGGTCCGGCGCGTCCAGGGACAGGCCCCGCGCCCGCGCGGTCTCGCGCGCGTCCACGGCCATCAGACCGACCAGACGCGGGACGCGCACTTCGGGTGTCTTGGGTGGTATGTGCACAGATGTCACCCCCAGTGGTAATGGCAGGGTAGCTCCGGCCCGTTCCGCCCGGAAGGCACCGATGTCTTTCCGTGACAGTCGAATACGGAGAGTGACACCCGCTGGGGTGGCCCTTCGGCCGCGCGGCCAACCGCGCTGAATAGACTGCCTGTGTCCCGTGCCGGCCGGCACACACCATTCGACCTTGGGGAGATCCCGCCGTGACCGTCGTGACCGAGCCGCTCTCCGAGAACACCGCCGACGTGATCGTCGTGGGCGCGGGGCCGGCCGGCTCCACGACCGCGTACCACCTCGCCAAGGCCGGACTCGACGTGCTGCTGCTGGAGAAGACCGAGTTCCCCCGCGAGAAGGTGTGCGGCGACGGCCTCACCCCGCGCGCGGTCAAGCAGCTCGTCGCCATGGGGATCGACATCTCCGAGGAGGCCGGCTGGCTGCGCAACAAGGGGCTGCGCATCATCGGTGGCGGCGTCCGCCTCCAGCTCGACTGGCCGGACCTCGCCTCCTTCCCGGACTACGGCCTGGTCCGCAAGCGCGACGACTTCGACGAGCAGCTCGCCCACAACGCCCAGAAGGCGGGGGCGCGGCTGTACGAGCGCTGCAACGTCAGCGGCCCGATCGTGGACGACCGCACCGGCCGCATCACCGGTGTCACCGCCAAGCTCGGCGAGGACAAGCGCGAGGTCACCTTCCGCGCGCCGCTGGTCGTCGCCGCCGACGGCAACTCCACCCGGCTGTCCCTCGCCATGGGCCTGCACCGCCGCGAGGACCGCCCGATGGGCATCGCGGTCCGGACCTACTTCGAGAGCCCCCGCCACGACGACGACTACCTGGAGTCCTGGCTGGAGCTGTGGGACCGGCGCGGCCCCCAGGACCGGCTGCTGCCCGGCTACGGCTGGATCTTCGGCATGGGCGACGGCACCTCGAACGTGGGCCTCGGCGTGCTGAACACCTCCGCCTCCTTCAAGGAGCTGGACTGGCGGGAGGTGCTCAAGGCGTGGTGCGCCTCGATGCCGGAGGACTGGGGCTACACGCCCGAGAACATGACCGGACCGATCCGCGGCGCCGCCCTCCCCATGGCCTTCAACCGCCAGCCGCACTACACGCGCGGCCTGCTGCTCGTCGGCGACGCCGGCGGCCTGGTGAACCCCTTCAACGGCGAGGGCATCGCCTACGCCATGGAATCCGGCCAGATCGCCGCCGACGTCATCGTGCAGGCCCACGCCCGCGCCACGCCCGCCCAGCGCGAGACCGCCCTCCAGCGCTACCCGCGCGTCCTCAAGGACACCTACGGCGGCTACTACACCCTCGGCCGCGCCTTCGTGAAGCTCATCGGCAACCCGAAGGTCATGCAGATCGCCGCCCAGCGCGGTCTGACCCACCCGATGCTGATGAAGTTCACCCTCAAGCTCCTCGCCAACCTCACCGACCCCACGGGCGGCGACGCGATGGACCGCATCATCAACGGCCTGACCAGGGTGACCCCGAAGGCCTGACGGCAGGCCGGGACGGACGGCGCCGGAACCGGACGGCGCCGGAGCCCGCCGAGGGGCGTCCGGCGCCGTCGTGGTGCGCGGGAGGTCAGCCGCCGAAGGCGGTCTCCTTCGCGGCGCGGCGGGCGTACACCTCGTCCCGGCGGTCCGTCATCTGCCGCAGCGCGTCCTTCCGTTCGCGCTTGGACAGCCGGTCCAGGTAGAGGTGGCCGTCGGTGTGGTCGGTCTCGTGGGCGAGGCAGCGGGCGAAGTATCCGGTGCCCTCGACGACGACCGGCCGGCCGTCCCGGTCCTGCCCGCGCACGACGGCCCGGTCCGGCCGCGGCACGGCCATCACGGCGCCGGGCACCGACAGGCAGCCCTCGCCCTCGTCCAGCAGCCGTCGCTCACCGGTGGGCGTTTCGAGCACCGGGTTGACGATGTGCCCGACATGCCGGACACCGTCGTCGTCCGGGCAGTCGTACACGAACAGCCGCAGCCCGACGCCGACCTGATTCGCCGCCAGCCCCGCGCCCTCGGCGACGTACATCGTGCGGAACATGTCGTCGATGAGCGCGGCGAGGTCGGGCCCGAACTCCGTGACGTCCCGGCACGGCTTGTGCAGCACCTCCTCGCCGACCTCGGTGATGCGCCGCATCGCGCCACGCCCGGCCTCGGGGGCGTAGCGCGGGTAGTAGTCGGCGGGGTTTCCCTGTACGAACACGCGTGGCATCGCGTGCCCTCCTTCGCTCGGACGCGGACCGCCGGACGGCGGCCCGAGCAGAGCATGGCAGGGAACGCGCGAGGGCCGCTGCCCGGGGGCAGCGGCCCTGTGGTGCGCGTGGAGGGCGCGGAGTGCGCTCAGAGCACCCGTACGGCGCCGGTGGGCGGGTCGTAGGACAGCGGGCGCTCCACGACGCCGGTGGAGGAGTTCTGGGCGCCGACGAACATGCCGCCGCCGACGTAGACGCCGACGTGGTAGGCGCTGCCCGCGCTGCCCCAGTACAGGATGTCGCCCGGCTGGAGGTTGCTCAGCGAGACCTGGGTGCCGGCGGTCGACTGGTCCTGCGACACGCGCGGCAGGCTGACGTTGATCTGCCGGAAGGCCGTCTGCACCAGGCCGGAGCAGTCGTAGGCGGACGGGCCGGTGGCGCCGGGGACGTACGCCTTGCCGACCTGCGCCCTGACGAAGTTGACGATCGTCGCGGCCGAACCGGTGGCCGTGGACGTGCCGGTGTCGGTGCTGGTGCTGGTGCCGGCACCCGTGCCGGTGCCGCTGTCGCCGAGGACGGTGCCGGTGCCGGCGCCCGCCGAGACGGAGAGCGTGGTCCGCTCCGCGGTGCGCGACGCGCGGGCGGCGGCCTCCCTGCGGGCTTCCTCCTCGGCCTTCTTCTTGGCCTCGGCCGCCTTCTTCTTGGCCTCGGCGAGGTCTGCCTCGGCCTTCTTCGCGGCCTTGGCGGCGGTCGCGTCACGCTCCGCCTGCAGCTGGTAGTTCGCGGCGGCCTGCTCGGTCGCGTCCGCGGACTGGGCCGCCTGAGCGGCCAGGTCGGCCGTCAGGGTGGGCAGTTCGAGGGTCTGCGTCACCGGCTCGGCCGCGTTCGCCGACCCGGACGCCCCGGCGACTGCCAGGGTGCTGAGGACGCCACCGGCAACTCCGGCCCGCACGGCGAGGGTCGACGCGCTGCGGCGGGGCTTCCGGTGGCTGCGTATGTGAGCGGTGTGGGACATGGGAACAACCGGTACCAGGGGCTCCTTCATATCTTCAAGAAACGTGTCGTGCGCCACAGTTGCTCAATCGATACCTGGAAACCCGGGCGTGTCGCCCTTTATTGACGCCGTAACGGACATTGCGGACCGTAGTGATCAAGCCCTTGATCACGGTCTTTGATCATTACGTCCGAATTGCCCCGCGCTTACCACTGGTTGAGGTCGTTGGCCAAGCCCGGTTCTCATCGCCCTCTCATGGACGTGACGGAGGTCACGGAACGGTCGACGGAACTCCGGCGTCCGGCGCGTGCGGAGTTCGTGAACGCGCGCACGCGCCGGGATCCGCGTTCACATCCGCGCCGGAGGCCGCTCCTGGATGTGAACGGGCTCCATTACCAGATGCCTGTGCTCAGCACCAATTTGCATGCGAGGGAACTCTCTTGATATTGAGACGACCCCTCCGGCCTGCGCTGATAAGTAGGAATGTCACTTCTGGTGATCAACTGAACGCTTCCGGTGTGTAGATCACCCATCATCCGACTTCATGATCCTTCGTCAGGTGGTGGAGATCACAAAGCTTGTGCAATACCCCGTGTCGCAGATCACAGAGCGACAGGCATAAGATGCGAGGCAGTCGGGCTTGTGACCTGCTTCACATGTTCTCGATCTTCGCCCGGGACGAGCGGGGTTCGTGGGACCGGTGAGGCGCGTGAGCCCAGTGATCCGCCAGCAGTCAGTGCCGACTGAGAGGAGCGAGGAGCGGTGAACGCGTATGCGCCCATCCTCGTACTGGGAGCCCTCGGGGCAGGCTTTGCGATCTTCTCCGTGGTCATGGCCACGCTGATCGGTCCGAAGCGGTACAACCGCGCCAAACTCGAAGCCTACGAGTGCGGCATCGAGCCGACCCCCACGCCGGCCGGCGGCGGGCGCTTCCCCATCAAGTACTACCTGACGGCGATGCTCTTCATCGTCTTCGACATCGAGATCGTCTTCCTCTACCCCTGGGCCGTCACCTTCGACGCCCTGGGGATTTTCGGGCTCGTGGAGATGCTGCTCTTCGTGCTCACCGTCTTCGTCGCGTACGCGTACGTATGGCGGCGCGGCGGCCTGGAATGGGACTGAGGGGCCTTTAGACATGGGACTCGAAGAAAAGCTGCCGAGCGGCTTCCTGCTCACCACCGTCGAGCAGGCCGCGGGCTGGGTGCGCAAGGCGTCCGTCTTCCCGGCCACCTTCGGCCTCGCCTGCTGTGCCATCGAGATGATGACCACCGGCGCCGGCCGCTACGACCTCGCCCGCTTCGGCATGGAGGTCTTCCGCGGCTCGCCGCGCCAGGCCGACCTGATGATCGTCGCCGGCCGGGTCAGCCAGAAGATGGCACCCGTCCTGCGGCAGGTCTACGACCAGATGCCCAACCCCAAGTGGGTGATCTCCATGGGCGTCTGCGCCTCCTCGGGCGGCATGTTCAACAACTACGCGATCGTCCAGGGCGTCGACCACATCGTCCCGGTCGACATCTACCTCCCCGGCTGTCCGCCCCGGCCCGAGATGCTCATGGACGCGATCCTCAAGCTCCACCAGAAGATCCAGTCCTCCAAGCTCGGCGTCAACGCCGAGGAAGCGGCCCGGGAGGCGGAGGAAGCGGCGCTGAAGGCCCTGCCCACGATCGAGATGAAGGGGCTGCTGCGGTGAGCGACGCGAAGAACGGCACCCAGGGCGCGAACGGTTCCGGGAACGGGGTCAACCCCGAGAAGGACCTCGCCGCGGCCAACCTCCCCGGGATGCGCGGCCAGGGCGGCGAGGAGATCCGCGTCCAGCGCGGCATGTTCGGCGCCAACAACGGCGGCGACACCTCCGGCTACGGCGGCCTCGTCCGCTCGGTCCGGCTCCCGGGACCGGCGACCCGGCCCTACGGCGGCTGGTTCGACGAGGTCGCCGACGAACTCGAGGGCGCCTTGGAGGAACAGGGCCTGCTGCCCGGCAACGCCATCGAGAAGACGGTCGTCGACCGCGACGAACTGACCTTCCACATCGAACGCGAGCACCTGGTCCGCGTCGCCCGCGTCCTGCGCGACGACCCGGCCCTGCGCTTCGAACTGTGCACCGGCGTCAGCGGCGTCCACTACCCGAACGACAAGGGCCGCGAGCTGCACGCCGTCTACCACCTGCGCTCGATCACCCACAACCGGCTGATCCGCCTGGAAGTCAGCGCCCCCGACGGCGATCCGCGCATCCCGTCCCTGGTCTCCGTCTATCCGACCAACGACTGGCACGAGCGCGAGACCTACGACTTCTTCGGGATCGTCTTCGACGGTCACCCGGCCCTGACGCGGATCATGATGCCGGACGACTGGCAGGGCCACCCGCAGCGCAAGGACTACCCCCTCGGCGGCATCCCCGTCGAGTACAAGGGCGCCCAGATCCCGGCTCCGGACCAGCGGAGGTCGTACTCGTGAGCAGCACCCAGTCAGCAGCCGCCCGGGAAACCACCGAGGGCACCGTCTACACGGTCACCGGTGGCGACTGGGACGAGGTCGTCCAGTCCGCGGCCCGCGCCGACGACGAACGCATCGTCGTCAACATGGGTCCGCAGCACCCGTCCACCCACGGAGTGCTCCGCCTCATCCTGGAGATCGAGGGCGAGACGGTCACCGAGGCCCGCTGCGGCATCGGCTACCTCCACACCGGCATCGAGAAGAACCTCGAATACCGCACGTGGACGCAGGGCACCACGTTCGTGACGCGCATGGACTACCTGACGTCCTTCTTCAACGAGACCGCCTACTGCCTCGCCGTCGAGAAACTCCTCGGCATCGAGGACCAGATCACCGAGCGCGCCGAGATCATCCGAGTGCTCCTGATGGAGCTGAACCGGATGTCCTCCCACCTGGTGTGCATCGCCACCGGCGGCATGGAGCTCGGCGCCACCACGATCATGATCTACGGATTCCGTGATCGTGAAATGATTCTCGACCTCTACGAGCTCATCACGGGCCTGCGCATGAACCACGCGTACATCCGGCCCGGCGGACTCGCCCAGGACCTGCCGCCCGGCGCGGTGGACCAGATCCGCGAGTTCGTGAAGAAGATGAAGAAGAACCTCCCGGAGTACGACAAGCTCGCCACCGGGAACCCCATCTTCAAGGCCCGCATGCAGGACATCGGCTACCTCGACCTGGCCGGCTGCATGGCCCTCGGCGCCACCGGCCCGATCCTGCGCTCCACCGGCCTCCCGCACGACCTGCGCAAGGCCCAGCCGTACTGCGGCTACGAGAACTACGACTTCGACGTCCCGACCGCCGACTCCTGCGACGCCTACGGCCGCTTCCTCATCCGCCTGGAGGAGATGCGCCAGTCGCTCAGGATCATCGAGCAGTGCCTGGACCGGCTCCAGCCCGGCCCGGTCATGGTCGCGGACAAGAAGATCGCCTGGCCCGCCCAGCTCGCCCTCGGACCGGACGGACTCGGCAACTCCCTCGACCACATCAAGAAGATCATGGGCACCTCCATGGAGGCCCTGATCCACCACTTCAAGCTGGTCACGGAGGGCTTCCGGGTCCCGCCGGGGCAGGCGTACGCGGCCGTCGAGTCGCCCAAGGGCGAACTCGGGGTGCACGCCGTCTCCGACGGCGGCACCCGCCCCTACCGGGTCCACTTCCGCGACCCGTCCTTCACCAACCTTCAGGCCATGGCGGCGATGTGCGAGGGCGGCCAGGTCGCCGACGTCATCGTCGCCGTCGCGTCCATCGACCCCGTGATGGGAGGCGTCGACCGGTGACCACCTCTTCCTCCGAGCGGGGCATCAGCCTGGGCATGCCCGAACTGCCCGCACCGGCCTACCCGGACGACGTCCGGGCCCGGCTGGAGGCGGACGCCCGCGAAGTGATCGCGCGCTACCCCGACTCCCGCTCCGCCCTGCTGCCGCTGCTCCACCTCGTGCAGTCCGAGGAGGGCCACGTCACCCGCACCGGGATGCGGTTCTGCGCGGACATGCTCGGCCTGACCACGGCCGAGGTCACCGCGGTCGCCACCTTCTACACCATGTACCGGCGCCGGCCCTCCGGTGACTACCAGGTCGGCGTGTGCACCAACACGCTGTGCGCGGTCATGGGCGGCGACGCCATCTTCGAGACCCTCCAGGAGCACCTGGGCGTCGGCAACGGCGAGACCACCGGCGACGGCAAGGTCACCCTGGAGCACATCGAGTGCAACGCGGCCTGCGACTACGCGCCGGTCGTGATGGTCAACTGGGAGTTCTTCGACAACCAGACCCCCGCCAGCGCCAAGCGCCTCGTCGACGACCTGCGCGCCGGACGCGCCGTACAGCCCACGCGCGGGGCGCGCCTGTGCACCTTCAAGGAGACCGCGCGGATCCTGGCCGGCTTCCCCGACGAGCGGCCCGGGGCCGTCGAGGAGGGCGGCAGCGCGGGACCCGCCTCGCTGGTGGGCCTCCGCCTGGCCAAGGGAGAGGCCGCGCCCGCGCGCGTGGTCCATCCGCGGGTCCAGCAGTCCCCGGACGCCCCGTCGGCGGGCCAGGCAGAAGAGGAGGGGGAGTGATGACGGTGGTATCCGAGGTCAAGGACCCGAGCCCCGAGAAGCTGCTCGCACCCGTGCTGTCGGCCTTCTGGGACGACGACCGGTCCTGGACTCTGGACGTCTACCGGAGGCACGAAGGGTACGAGGGGCTTCGCAAGGCCCTCGCCATGCCGCCGGACGACCTGATCGCGTACGTCAAGGAATCCGGGCTGCGAGGCCGCGGCGGCGCGGGGTTCCCGACCGGGATGAAGTGGCAGTTCATCCCCCAGGGCGATGGAAAACCGCACTATCTCGTTGTCAACGCCGACGAATCGGAGCCCGGGACGTGCAAGGACATCCCGCTCCTCTTCGCGAACCCGCACAGCCTCATCGAGGGCATCGTCATCGCGTGCCACGCCATCAGGTCGTCGCACGCCTTCATCTACCTGCGTGGTGAAGTCGTCCCCGTACTGCGGCGGTTGCACGAGGCCGTGCGCGAGGCCTACGCGGCGGGCTACCTCGGCGAGAACATCCTGGGCAGCGGGCTCGACGTGAAGCTCACCGTGCACGCCGGCGCCGGCGCGTACATCTGCGGTGAGGAGACCGCGCTGCTCGACTCGCTCGAAGGCCGCCGTGGTCAACCGCGGCTGCGTCCCCCCTTCCCGGCCGTGGAAGGCCTCTACGCCTGTCCCACTGTGGTGAACAACGTCGAGTCGATCGCGTCGGTTCCCGCGATCCTGAAAAACGGCAAGGAATGGTTCAGGTCGATGGGCAGCGAGAAGTCCCCGGGCTTCACGCTCTACTCGCTCAGCGGCCACGTCGCCAGCCCCGGGCAGTACGAGGCCCCGCTCGGCATCACCCTGCGCCAGCTCCTCGACATGAGCGGCGGCATGCGCCCCGGCCACCGGCTGAAGTTCTGGACGCCGGGCGGCTCCTCCACGCCGATGTTCACCGACGAACACCTCGACGTCCCCCTCGACTACGAGGGCGTCGGCGCCGCCGGCTCCATGCTCGGCACCAAGGCCCTGCAGTGCTTCGACGAGACGACCTGCGTGGTGCGGGCCGTCACCCGCTGGACCGAGTTCTACGCCCACGAGTCCTGCGGCAAGTGCACCCCCTGCCGGGAAGGGACGTACTGGCTGGTGCAGCTGCTGCGGGACATCGAGGCCGGCAAGGGCGCCCTGTCCGACCTCGACAAGCTCGCCGACATCGCCGACAACATCAACGGCAAGTCCTTCTGCGCCCTCGGCGACGGCGCCGCGTCCCCGATCTTCTCCTCGCTGAAGTACTTCCGCGAGGAGTACGAACAGCACATCACGGGCCGGGGCTGCCCCTTCGACCCGGCCAAGTCCACGGCCTGGGCGGACCGCCCGGAGGTGAACGCATGACCGTGACCACGAGCGCCCCCGCCGGCGGGGGCGAGGCGGCCCTCCCGCCGGAGGACCTCGTCACGCTGACCATCGACGGCATCGAGATCAGCGTGCCCAAGGGCACCCTGGTCATCCGCGCCGCCGAACAGCTCGGCATCGAGATCCCCCGGTTCTGCGACCATCCCCTCCTGGACCCGGCCGGAGCCTGCCGCCAGTGCATCGTCGAGGTCGAGGGCCAGCGCAAGCCGATGGCGTCCTGCACCATCACCTGCACCGACGGCATGGTCGTCAAGACCCACCTCACCTCCCCGGTCGCCGAGAAGGCCCAGCACGGCGTGATGGAGCTGCTGCTCATCAACCACCCGCTGGACTGCCCGGTCTGCGACAAGGGCGGCGAGTGCCCGCTGCAGAACCAGGCCGTCTCGCACGGCGGCGCCGAGTCCCGCTTCGAGGGCCGCAAGCGGACCTACGAGAAGCCCGTCGCGATCTCCGCACAGGTGCTGCTCGACCGCGAGCGGTGCGTGCTGTGCGCCCGCTGCACCCGCTTCTCCACCCAGATCGCGGGCGACCCCATGATCGAGCTGATCGAGCGGGGCGCGCTCCAGCAGGTCGGCACCGGCGAGGGCGACCCCTTCGAGTCGTACTTCTCCGGCAACACCATCCAGATCTGCCCGGTCGGCGCGCTCACCTCGGCCGCGTACCGCTTCCGCTCCCGCCCCTTCGACCTCGTCTCCTCGCCGTCGGTGTGCGAGCACTGCGCCGGCGGCTGCGCCACCCGCACCGACCACCGGCGCGGCAAGGTCATGCGGCGGCTCGCCGCCAACGACCCCGAGGTCAACGAGGAGTGGATCTGCGACAAGGGACGCTTCGCGTTCCGCTACGCGCAGCAGCGCGACCGCCTCGACACCCCGCTGGTGCGCAACGCCGACGGCGTGCTGGAGCCCGCCTCCTGGCCCGAGGCGCTCCAGGCGGCGGCCGAGGGCCTGTCCGCCGCCCGCTCCCGGGCCGGCGTCCTCACCGGCGGCCGGCTGACCGTCGAGGACGCCTACGCCTACAGCAAGTTCGCCCGCGTGGCGCTCGACACCAACGACATCGACTTCCGCGCGCGCGTGCACAGCGGCGAGGAGGCCGACTTCCTCGCCGCCCGGGTCGCCGGCCGCGGCCGTGACCTGGACGGTACGGGCGTCACGTACACCGCCCTGGAGAAGGCGCCCGCCGTGCTGCTGGTCGGCTTCGAGTCGGAGGAGGAGGCCCCCGGCGTCTTCCTGCGGCTGCGCAAGGCCTGGCGCAAGCACAAGCAGCGGGTGTACGCGCTGGCCACGCACGCCACCCGGGGCCTGGAGAAGGCCGGCGGCACGCTGCTGCCGGCCGCCCCCGGCACCGAGACCGAGTGGCTGGACGCCCTCGCGAGCGGCGTCGGCCTGGAGGAACCGGGCACGCGCGCCGCCGAGGCGCTGCGCGCCGACGGCGCCGTCATCGTCGTGGGGGAGCGGCTGGCCGCGGTCGCGGGCGGCCTCACCGCCGCCGTGCGCACCGCCGCCGCCACCGGCGCCGAGCTGGTGTGGATCCCCCGCCGGGCCGGTGAGCGCGGCGCCGTGGAGGCGGGCGCGCTGCCCTCCCTGCTGCCGGGCGGCCGGCCCGCGACCGACCCGCGCGCGCGGGAGGAGGTCGCCGCCGTCTGGGGACTCGCCGAACTCCCCGCGGGCTACGGCCGCGACACCCACCAGATCCTGGCCGCCGCCGCGGCCGGTGAACTGTCCGCGCTGCTGGTCGCCGGGGTGGAGGTCGCCGACCTGCCCGACCCGGCACGCGCGCGTGAGGCGCTTCGCAGCGTCGGCTTCCTGGTGTCGCTGGAACTGCGGCCCAGCGAGGTCACCGCGCACGCCGACGTCGTCCTGCCGGTCGCCGCGGTCGCCGAGAAGGCCGGCTCCTTCCTCAACTGGGAGGGCCGCGTGCGCTCCTTCGAGGCCGCGCTCAAGCCCGACCAGATGACCCGCCGGCTCGCCCCGGCCGACACCCGCGTGCTGCACATGCTCGCCGACGCCATGGACGCCCACCTGGGCCTGCCGGACCTGCGCACCACCCGCGCGGAGATCGACCGGCTCGGCCTGTGGGACGGCCCCCGCGCCCTGCCGCCGATGGAGTCCGCGGGCGCCCTGCCCCGCCCGGCGGCCGGCGAGGCGGTACTGGCCGGGCACCGGCTCCTGCTCGACCAAGGCGTCCTTCAGGAGGGCGATGAGGCGCTCGCCGGAACCCGGCACGCCGCACAAGCCCGCCTGTCCGCGGCCACGGCCGCCGAGGCGGGCGTCGAGGACGGCGGCACCCTGGCCGTCACCGGCCCCGCCGGCACGGTCGAACTGCCCCTCAGGATCACCGAGATGCCCGACCGGGTGGTCTGGCTCCCGCTGAACTCCGCCGGCGGCGGCGTCGCCTCCGACGCCGGGGCGCGGCCCGGCTCCCTCGTCCGCATCGGCCCGGCGGCCACCGCCGAGACGGCCCCCAAGGAGGTGGAGGCATGACCGCGTACCTCGCCGTCGAAGACCTCTCGATGTTCGGCCGCGACCCCTGGTGGCTGGTCGTCGTCAAGGCCGTCTTCTGCTTCGCCTTCCTGATGGTGACCGTGCTGTTCTCCATCGTCTGGGAGCGCAAGGTCGTCGCCTGGATGCAGCTGCGCGTCGGCCCCAACCGGCACGGCCCCTGGGGCATGCTCCAGTCGCTCGCCGACGGCATCAAACTGATGCTCAAGGAGGACCTCGTCGTCAAACGCGCGGACAAGGTGGTCTACGTCCTCGCGCCGATCGTCGCGGCCATCCCCGCCTTCATGGCGATCGCGGTGATCCCCTTCGGCCCGGCCGGCAACGAGATCTCGATCTTCGGCCACCGCACCACGATGCAGCTCACCGACCTGCCGATCGCGATGCTCTACATCCTCGCGGTCGCCTCCGTCGGCATCTACGGCATCGTGCTGGCGGGCTGGAGTTCCGGATCCACCTATCCGCTGCTGGGCGGCCTGCGCTCCTGCGCCCAGATGATCTCCTACGAGATCGCCATGGGCGCCGCGTTCGCCTCCGTGTTCCTCTACTCGGGATCGATGTCGACGTCCAGGATCGTGGAGGCGCAGGCCGACCGCTGGTACATCCTGCTGCTGCCGGTCTCCTTCATCCTGTACATCGTCACGATGGTCGGCGAGACCAACCGCGCCCCCTTCGACATGCCGGAGTCCGAGGGCGACCTGGTCGGCGGCTTCAACACCGAGTACTCGTCGATCAAGTTCGCGATGTTCATGCTCGCCGAGTACGTCAACATGGTGACGGTCTCGGCCGTCTCCGCCACCCTCTTCCTCGGCGGCTGGCGCGCACCCTGGCCGATCAGCACCTTCTGGGAGGGCGCCAACCACGGCTGGTGGCCGCTGCTCTGGTTCGTCGTCAAGGTCCAGCTGCTGCTGTTCTTCTTCATCTGGTTGCGCGGCACCCTCCCGCGCGTGCGCTACGACCAGCTGATGAAGCTCGGCTGGAAGGTCCTCATCCCGGTCTCGGTGACCTGGCTGATGCTCGTCGCGACCGTCCGCGCGCTGCGCAACGAGAACTACGACTTCGCCGACATCGCCCTCTACGTCGGCGGCGGAGTCCTCGCCTTGCTGCTCGTCTCCTTCGTCGCCGACATGTTCCGCGAGAAGAACAGGACCGCCGGGCCGCCCGCCGCCCGGGAGCCGGTCTTCGATCCCATGGCGGGCGGATTCCCCGTACCGCCGCTGCCCGGACAGCAGGTGCCGCCGGTGCCCAGGCGCCGCCCGCGCCGGGAGCGGGAGCTGATTGTCAGTGGTGGGCCGGACACTGTCAGTGACGGAACTTCGGATGGAAAGGAGGCGTCCGATGGCTGAGGAGCCCCAGGAGTCCGGGCAGATCAAGCCCGGCTTCCAGAACCCCGTGGCCGGCTTCGGCGTGACCTTCAAGGCCATGTTCAAGAAGCGGCTGACCGAGCAGTACCCGGAGCAGAAGAAGACCACGGCTCCGCGGTTCCACGGACGGCACCAGCTCAACCGCCATCCGGACGGCCTGGAGAAGTGCGTCGGCTGCGAGCTGTGCGCCTGGGCCTGCCCCGCCGACGCCATCTATGTGGAGGGCGCCGACAACACCGACGAGGAACGCTACTCGCCGGGCGAGCGCTACGGCCGCGTCTACCAGATCAACTACGCCCGCTGCATCCTGTGCGGCCTGTGCATCGAGGCGTGCCCCACGCGCGCGCTGACGATGACCAACGAGTTCGAACTGGCCGACTCCAGCCGCGCCAACCTCATCTACACCAAGGAGCAGCTGCTCGCCGGCCTCGAAGAGGGCATGGTCGACACCCCGCACGCCATCTTCCCGGGGACGGACGAACAGGACTACTACCGCGGCCTGGTCACCCACGCCGCGCCCGGCACCGTCCGGCAGCCCGCCGTCTCCAAGGGCGAGGGTCCGCAGGAGGCCGCCGCCACCTTCGGCGAGGACGAGCCGGCCTCGCAGGAGGTGATCGGCCGATGAGCGCGCAGCACCTCGCCGCCTACACCACCTCCACCGGTGAGGCCTTCCAGTTCTGGGTCCTCGGCACCATCGCGGTGATCGGCGCCCTGTGCACCGTCTTCATGAAGAAGGCCGTGCACAGCGCGCTCTGCCTCGCCGGCACGATGATCGTCCTGGCGGTGTTCTACCTCGCCAACGGCGCCTATTTCCTCGGCATCGTGCAGATCGTCGTCTACACCGGCGCGATCATGATGCTGTTCCTGTTCGTGGTGATGCTCGTCGGCGTCACGGCCGCGGACTCCCTGAAGGAGACCATCAAGGGCCAGCGCTGGCTGGCCCTGCTGTGCGGGGTCGGCTTCGGCGTCCTGCTGTTCGCCGGCATCGGCAACGCCTCCCTGAAGGAGTTCAACGGCACCGGCCGGGCCAACGCCGGCGGCAACGTCGAGGGACTGGCGTCGCTGATCTTCACCAAGTACGTCTTCGCCTTCGAGATCACCGGCGCGCTGCTCATCACGGCGGCCGTCGGCGCCATGGTGCTCACCCACCGGGAGCGCACGGAGCGCGCCAAGACCCAGCGCGAACTGTCCGAACAGCGCATCCGCGAGGGCACGTACATCCCGCCGCTGCCCGCCCCCGGCGTCTACGCCCGGCACAACGCGGTCGACATCGCGGGCCTGCTGCCCGACGGCACCCCGTCCGAGCTGACCGTCAGCAAGACGCTGCGCGCCCGCGGCCAGATCCGTGACGTGTCCACCGAGGCGCTCAACGACCTGCGGGCGCTGGAGCAGCGCGCGGAGGAACGCCTGGAGCGCCGGGCCATCGAGCCGGAGACGTTCAAGCGGCCCGAGGAGGCGTCGAAGTGAACCCGGTCAACTACCTCTACCTCGCCGCCCTGCTGTTCACGATCGGCGCGACCGGCGTCCTCATCCGGCGCAACGCCATCGTGGTCTTCATGTGCGTCGAGCTGATGCTGAACGCCTGCAACCTCGCGTTCGTCGCCTTCTCCCGGATGCACGGCAACCTCGACGGACAGATCATCGCCTTCTTCACGATGGTCGTCGCCGCCGCCGAGGTCGTGGTGGGCCTCGCGATCATCGTGTCGCTGTTCCGCACCCGCCACTCGGCCTCGGTCGACGACGCCAGCCTGATGAAGCTGTAAGGGGTCGGAAGAATCGTGGAGAACCTGATCGCGCCGCTCATCGCGGCGCCCCTGCTCGGAGCGGCCGTCCTCCTGGTCGGCGGCCGGCGCCTGGACCGCGGCGGCCACTGGATCGGCGTCCTGCTGTCGTTCGTCTCCTTCGCCCTCGGGCTCGTCCTCTTCACCGACCTGCTCGGCAAGGGCGCCGGACACCGCACGCTGACCCAGCACCTGTTCAGCTGGATCCCGGTGGCCGGTTTCCAGGCGGACATCACCTTCCGCCTGGACCAGCTGTCGATGACGTTCGTCCTGCTCATCACGGGCGTCGGCTCGCTGATCCACCTGTACTCGGTCGGGTACATGGCGCACGACGAGCGCCGCCGCCGCTTCTTCGGCTACCTGAACCTGTTCCTCGCGGCCATGCTGCTGCTCGTCCTCGCCGACAACTACCTGCTGCTGTACGTCGGCTGGGAGGGCGTCGGCCTCGCCTCGTACCTGCTGATCGGCTTCTGGCAGCACAAGCCCAGCGCCGCCACGGCCGCGAAGAAGGCGTTCCTGGTCAACCGCGTCGGCGACATGGGCCTGTCGATCGCGATCATGCTGATGTTCACCACCTTCGGCGGCTTCGCCTTCGGCCCGCTCCTCGGCACGCACGAGGAGCCGGGGCTCGTCGGCGACGCCTCCGAGGGCAAACTGACCGCGATCGCCCTGATGCTGCTGCTCGCCGCCTGCGGCAAGTCCGCCCAGGTGCCGCTGCAGTCCTGGCTCGGGGACGCCATGGAGGGCCCGACCCCGGTCTCCGCCCTCATCCACGCGGCGACCATGGTGACCGCCGGCGTCTATCTGATCGTCCGCTCCGGCGCGATCTTCAACGCGGCGCCCGACGCCCAGCTGGCCGTCACCGTCGTCGGCGCGGTCACGCTGCTGTTCGGTGCGATCGTCGGTTGCGCCAAGGACGACATCAAGAAGGCGCTGGCCGGCTCGACCATGTCGCAGATCGGCTACATGGTCCTCGCCGCCGGTCTCGGCCCCATCGGCTACGTCTTCGCGATCATGCACCTGGTGACGCACGGCTTCTTCAAGGCCGGGCTGTTCCTCGGCGCCGGTTCGGTGATGCACGGCATGAACGACGAGGTCGACATGCGCCGCTACGGCGGCCTGCGCAAGTACATGCCGGTCACGTTCGTCACCTTCGGCCTCGGCTACCTCGCCATCATCGGCTTCCCGGGCCTGTCCGGCTTCTTCTCCAAGGACAAGATCATCGAGGCGGCGTTCGCCAAGGGCGGCACCGAGGGCTGGATCCTCGGCGGCGCGGCCCTGCTGGGCGCGGCCATCACCGCCTTCTACATGACGCGCGTGATGCTGATGACGTTCTTCGGAGAGGAACGGTGGCGCCATGCCCCGACCCCGTCCCCGGCCGAGCCCGGCGTGGAGCCGGCCGCCGAGACCGGGGGCGAGCACACCGTGCCGCACCCGCACGAGTCCCCGAAGGTCATGACGATCCCGATGATCGTCCTCGCCGTCGGCTCGGTCTTCGGCGGTGCCTTCTTCAGCATCGGCGACCGCTTCCTGAACTGGCTGGAACCGGTCACCGGGCACGACCACGGCCACGCGCCGCTCAGCGCCGGGGTGATCACCGGGGCCACCATGGTCTGCCTGGTCGTCGGCGTCGCCCTCGCCTGGGCCCAGTACGGCCGCAAGCCCGTCCCGGCGGTCGCCCCGCGCGGTTCGCTGCTCACCCGCGCGGCCCGCCGCGACCTGCTCCAGGACGACTTCAACCACGTGGTCCTGGTGCGGGGCGGCGAGCACCTGACGCGCTCCCTGGTCTACCTCGACCACTCCCTGGTGGACGGCGTCGTCAACGGCACGGCGGCCGGCTTCGGCGGTCTGTCCGGACGGCTGCGCCGGCTCCAGAACGGCTTCGCCCGCTCCTACGCGGTCTCGATGTTCGGCGGCGCGGCACTCCTGGTCGCCGCGACCCTGCTGATGAGGGCGGTCTGATACCGATGTCCTTTCCCCTGCTGACAGCGACGGCGGTGCTCCCGGCCCTCGGGGCCGTCGCCACGGCCGCCGTACCGGCCGCCCAGCGCACCGCCGCCAAGTGGCTGGCGCTGCTCTTCTCGCTCGCCACGCTCGCCCTGGCCGTCACCGTCCTGGTCCGCTTCGACCCGGACGGCGAGCGCTACCAGCTCACCGAGAACCACGCCTGGATCAGGGACTTCGGGGTCAGGTACGAACTGGGCGTCGACGGCATCGCGGTGGCGCTGATCGCGCTGACCGCCCTGCTGATCCCGTTCATCATCCTCGCCGGCTGGCACGACGCCGACCCGCTGGAGACCGGCAGCCGCCGCTGGCGGCCCACCCAGGGCTTCTTCGCGCTGATCCTGGCGGTGGAGGCGATGGTGGTCATTTCGTTCGAGGCCACGGACGTCTTCGTCTTCTACATCTTCTTCGAAGCCATGCTCATTCCGATGTACTTCCTCATCGGCGGCTTCGGGGACCGTGCCCACGAGCACGGCGAGGAGACGGCCGCCACCCAGCGGTCGTACGCGGCGGTGAAGTTCCTGCTCTACAACCTGGCCGGCGGCCTGATCATGCTGGCCGCGGTGATCGGGCTCTACGTGGTCGCCGGGACCTTCTCGCTCACCGAGATCGCCGACGCCCGGGCGAACGGCACGCTGCACATGGCGACGAACACCGAACGCTGGCTGTTCCTCGGCTTCTTCTTCGCCTTCGCGGTGAAGGCGCCGTTGTGGCCGCTGCACACCTGGCTGCCCAACGCCATGCAGGAGGCCACCGCGCCCGTCGCCGTCCTCATCACCGCGGTGGTCGACAAGGTGGGCACGTTCGCGATGCTCCGCTTCTGCCTCCAGCTGTTCCCGGAGGCCAGCAAGTGGGCGACGCCGGTCGTCCTCGTCCTGGCCCTGATCAGCATCATCTACGGCGCGCTGCTCGCCGTCGGCCAGCGGGACATCAAACGCCTGGTGGCCTACGCGTCGATCTCGCACTTCGGCTTCATCATCATGGGCGTCTTCGCGATGACCAGCCAGGGCCAGTCCGGTGCCACGCTGTACATGGTCAACCACGGCATCTCCACCGCCGCGCTGATGCTCGTCGCCGGTTTCCTCATCTCCCGGCGCGGCTCGCGGCTCATCGCCGACTACGGAGGCGTGCAGAAGGTCGCCCCGGTGCTCGCCGGCACCTTCCTGATCGGCGGCCTCGCCACGCTGTCGCTGCCCGGCCTCGCCCCGTTCGTGAGCGAGTTCCTGGTGCTGGTCGGCACGTTCGCGCGCTACCCGGTGATCGGGATCATCGCCACCTTCGGCATCGTCCTCGCCGCCCTGTACACCCTGGTGCTCTACCAGCGGACGATGACGGGCCCGGTGAAGCCGGAGGTCTCGGCGATGCCCGACCTGCGCGCGCGTGAGGTGCTGGTCGTGGCCCCGCTGATCGTGCTGCTGATCTTCCTGGGTGTCTACCCGAAGCCGGTCACGGACATCGTCGACCCGGCGGTCAAACAGACCCTGTCCGACGTACACAAGCAGGACCCCCAGCCCGAGGTGGAGGCGGCCAAGTGAGCGCAACAGCCGTCCACAGCCTGTGGACAACCGCGGCCGAACCGATCTCGAAGATCGACGCGCCGAAGATCGAGTACGCACAATTGTCGCCGACGCTGATCGTCGTCGGCGCGGCGCTGGTGGGGGTGCTGATCGAGGCGTTCGTGCCGCGCCGGTCCCGCTACTACGCGCAGGTGTTCGTGTCCGTCGTCGCCCTGTGCGCCGCCTTCGCGGCGGTCGTCGCGCTGGCGGCCGACGGGTTCGGCACCACGAAGGCACACATCGCGGCCATGGGCGCGATCGCGGTCGACGGCCCGGCCCTCTTCCTCCAGGGCACCATCCTGCTGGCCGGCCTGGTCGGTCTGTTCACCTTCGCGGAACGGCGCCTGGACCCGGAGGCGCACGGCAACCGGGTCGACTCCTTCGCCGCGCAGGCCGCGTCCGTGCCCGGCAGCGACAGCGAGAAGGCCGCGGTGCGGGCGGGCTTCACCACCACCGAGGTCTTCCCGCTGCTCCTCTTCGCGATCGGCGGCATGCTGATCTTCCCGGCGGCCAACGACCTGCTGACCCTGTTCGTGGCCCTGGAGGTCCTCTCCCTGCCGCTGTACCTGCTGTGCGCGCTGGCCCGGCGCAAGCGGCTGATGTCGCAGGAGGCCGCGGTCAAGTACTTCCTGCTGGGCGCGTTCGCCTCGGCGTTCACCCTGTTCGGCATCGCGCTGCTGTACGGCTACGCGGGCTCGATGTCGTACGCCCGCATCGCCCAGGTGGTCGACGGCACCGTCCCCGACGTCGACCCGGCGCTCGCCAACACCATGGGCAACGACGCGCTGCTGCTGATCGGCGGCGCCCTGCTCGTCATGGGCCTGCTGTTCAAGGTGGGCGCGGTGCCGTTCCACATGTGGACCCCCGACGTCTACCAGGGCGCGCCCACCCCCGTGACCGGGTTCATGGCGGCGGCGACGAAGGTGGCCGCGTTCGGCGCGCTGCTGCGCCTGCTCTACGTCGTCCTGCCCGGCCTGCGCTGGGACTGGCGGCCGGTGATGTGGGCGGTGGCGATCATCACCATGCTGGGCGGCGCGATCGTCGCCATCACCCAGACCGACATCAAGCGCCTGCTGGCGTACTCGTCCATCGCGCACGCCGGGTTCATCCTCGCGGGTGTCATCGCCACGTCCAAGGACGGCGTGTCGTCGGTCCTCTTCTACCTCGCGGGCTACTCCTTCGTGACGATCGGCGCGTTCGCCGTGGTCACGCTGGTGCGGGACGCGGGCGGCGAGGCGACCCACCTGTCCAAGTGGGCGGGCCTCGGCCGGCGCTCGCCGCTGGTGGCGGCCGTGTTCGCGGTGTTCCTGCTGGCCTTCGCCGGCATCCCGCTGACCTCCGGGTTCGCGGGGAAGTTCGCCGTGTTCAAGGCGGCGGCGGACGGCGGCGCGGTGCCGCTGGTCATCGTGGGTGTGGTCTCCTCGGCGATCGCCGCGTTCTTCTACATCCGGGTGATCGTCCTGATGTTCTTCAGCGAGCCGAAGCCGGAGGGCCCGACCGTGGCCGTCCCGTCCCCGCTGACCATGCTGGCGATCGGCATGGGCGTGGCCACCACCCTGGTCCTAGGCATCGCCCCCCAGTACTTCCTGGACCTGGCCGGCCAGGCGGGGGTCTTCGTGCGCTGACACCCACCTCGTACATGCCGCTGCCCGGCACCCTTGCTCAGGGGCCGGGCAGCGGCATTCGGTGGGGGTCACTTCGTCCTGTCGCGGCGCGTCTTGATCTGGGTGAGGTCGAGGTCCATCGGAAACGGCACGTCCAGCTTCATGCGCTCGCGGAAGATGCCGGTGCTGGTGTAGGTGCCGGTCGTGGGTTCCAACTCGAAGACGTGCACGGCGGCCCGGCCGTCCTCATTCTCGACCCGCCAGTAGTGGGGGATCTTGGCGCGGGCGTATTTCAGGGGCTTGGTCTCGCGGTCCAGGGAAAGGGTCTCCGGCGACACGACTTCGACGGCCAGCACCACGGATGTCGCCGGGACCCTGGTCTGATCGTGGCTCCGCACTGCCTCTGCCCGTAGGACGATCACGTCAGCTTCCGGCCTGTTCTGTCGGTCGATGTCGAAGGTGAACCGATGCAGGACCTCAAGGCTGGCCGGCGCGGAACTGTCCAGTTGGTGGCCGCAGTAACTCATGGCGCGCTCATGGAACAGCGACTGGGGGCACGGGAAGACGAGGCTCGCGTCGATCAATTGTGTGTGGGGTGGCAGGCCCGAAAGGGCGTCCAGGTCGTCGGCGGTCCACCCGCCTTCGGGCGGAACCGGCCAGACAGGCGCCGAGGCATCGAGGGCCGCGCTCATGGGTGCTCCGTGGACTCGGTCTTGATTTGTCGCTCTACGTTATCGAGTGATGACATCGGTGAACGAGCGAACCTGTGGATAACTCCGGGGCTGTCGGTGTGGGCCCCTATCGTGGAGGGAGTCGTTGTACGACGGCACACGGGGGACCGACGGGGGACAGGACGATGGGCGTGATGGGCGGGATCAGCGAGATGGCACAGGTGACCGAGGGGCCGGACGCGGCCGGCAGCGAGGCGTTGGCCACGCTGCACCGGGTCTTCGGATTCGACGCCTTCCGGGGCGAGCAGCAGGCGATCATCGAGCATGTGGTGGCGGGCGGCGACGCTGTCGTGCTCATGCCGACCGGCGGCGGAAAGTCGCTGTGCTACCAGATCCCGGCCCTGGTCAGACCGGGTACGGGCGTGGTGGTCTCCCCGCTGATCGCTCTGATGCAGGACCAGGTGGACGCCCTGCGCGCCCTCGGCGTCCGGGCCGGCTTCATGAACTCCACGCAGGACTTCGACGAGCGGCGCGTGGTCGAGGCCGAGTTCCTGGCGGGCGAACTGGACCTGCTCTATCTGGCACCGGAGCGGCTGCGCCTGGACGCCACGCTGGACCTGCTCTCCCGCGGCAAGATCTCCGTCTTCGCCATCGACGAGGCGCACTGCGTGTCCCAGTGGGGCCACGACTTCCGCCCCGACTATCTCGCCCTGTCCCTGCTCGGCGAGCGCTGGCCGGACGTGCCGCGGATCGCCCTCACCGCCACGGCGACCCGCGCCACGCACGAGGAGATCACCCAGCGGCTGAACCTGCCGACGGCCCGGCACTTCGTCGCCAGCTTCGACCGGCCCAACATCCAGTACCGGATCGTGCCCAAGGCCGACCCCAAGAAGCAGCTCCTCGCCTTCCTTCGGGAGGAGCACCCGGGCGACGCCGGCATCGTCTACTGCCTGTCGCGGAACTCGGTCGAGCGCACGGCCGAGTTCCTGACCGCGAACGGCATCCAGGCGGTGCCGTACCACGCGGGCCTGGACGCCTCCGTCCGCGCGGCGCACCAGTCCCGGTTCCTGCGCGAGGACGGCCTGGTCGTGGTCGCGACCATCGCCTTCGGCATGGGCATCGACAAGCCGGACGTGCGCTTCGTCGCCCACCTGGACCTGCCCAAGTCGATCGAGGGCTACTACCAGGAGACCGGCCGCGCGGGCCGCGACGGACTGCCGTCCACGGCCTGGATGGCGTACGGCCTGAACGACGTCATACAGCAGCGCAAGCTGATCCAGTCCGGCGAGGGCGACGAGGCGTTCCGCCGCCGGGCCGCCGCCCACCTCGACGCCATGCTCGCGCTGTGCGAGACCGCCCGGTGCCGCCGCGGCCAGCTGCTCGCCTACTTCGGCCAGGACGCCGACGCGGAAGCCTGCGGCAACTGCGACACCTGCCTCACCCCGCCGGAGACCTGGGACGGCACGGTCGCCGCGCAGAAGGCGCTGTCCACGGTGGTGCGGTTGCAGCGAGAGCGCGGGCAGAAGTTCGGCGCGGTGCAGATCGTGGACATCCTGCTCGGCAAGCGCACCGGCAAGGTGATCCAGTTCGACCACGACCAGCTGTCCGTCTTCGGTATCGGCCAGGACCTCACCGAGGGCGAGTGGCGGGGCGTCATCCGGCAGCTGCTGGCCCAGGGGCTCCTCGCGGTCGAGGGCGAGTACGGCACGCTGGTGCTCACCGAGGCGAGCGGCGCGGTGCTGCGCAGCGAGCGCGAGGTGCCGCTGCGCAAGGAGCCGAAGAAGCCGGCCGCCTCCCGGTCCCGGTCCGCCGCCGGCTCCGGTGCCTCCGGTGCCGGCAAGGCCAAGGCCGCCGCGGCCGAGCTGCCCGAGGCGCTGCTCCCCGCCTTCGAGGCCCTGCGGGCCTGGCGCGCCGAGCAGGCCCGGGAACAGGGCGTCCCGGCGTACGTCATCTTCCACGACGCCACCCTCCGGGAGATCGTGTCCCGGTGGCCCGGCTCGGTGCGGGAGCTGGGCACGGTGAACGGCGTCGGCGAGAAGAAGCTGGCCACGTACGGCGAAGGCGTGCTCCGGGTGCTGGCCTCCCTGGACGGCGCCGCACCGCCCGCCCCCGCCGCCGCACCGGACGACGCGGACTGGCCCGAGCCGGCCGACGAGCCCGAGCCGGAGCCGGAGCCCGACTGGGCATAGCCCGCCCCGGCCCCCGGGGTGCCCGGTACAGCGTCGTCAGGACAGTGCCGTCAGCCCGGGAGCGAAGGTGATCAGCAGCGGCAGCAGCGGCACCAGCGCGGCCACCGTCGTGGTCAGCGCCCGGTGCCGGCGCAGCAGCCGCGGCGGCGGCTCCAGCAGCCGGTCCACGCGCTCGCCCAGCAGCCGGCGGCTGGAGGCGCAGGAGAGCACGCCCCGGTGCTGGTTCAGCTCGATCAGGGCGAGCGCCGTGGTGAGGTGCCCGCAGCGCCGGGAGGCCGCGTCGTCGGCGGCCAGCTCGACCAGGCGGTGCGTCTGGTCGCAGAAGTGGGCGAAGAGCGGCACGCGCGGGAAACCCGTGGCGAGCGCGGCGGACAGGTGCAGCAGCCAGTCGTGGTGGGCGCGGGCGTGTCCGCGCTCGTGGGTGAGGACGGCGTCCAGCTGGAGATCGGTGAGGCGGTGCAGCGCCCCCGTGGTGACGACCAGCTGCGGCGGATGCCCCGGCATCCACCAGGCGTCCGGGTACTCGTCCTCCAGCACCAGCATCGGCCCGCGCGGCGCCCGCAGTCCCGGCGGCAGTTCGGGGGCGCGTTCGCGCAGCTGCGCCCGGGCCTGGCCCCGGCTGCGGCGGGCCTCGAACAGCTCCCGGGCCAGCATCGCCGTCGTCCAGGCGGCCCCGCAGGCCAGCAGCAGGGTGAGGGCGGTGGTCCACACCGGGGTGGCGGACAGGTCGTAGGCGGCGGTGACGGCGGGCGGCGCGGGGGCGAACACATGGTCGCGGACGGTGTGGAAGACGGCCGCCGCGCCCAGGACCAGCGCGGTCAGGCAGCACAGCAGGACGGTGGCGACCAGACACTGCCACACCCACAGCGCGACCACGGGTTCCCGTTCGGGCCAGGCCGCCCGGATCAGCGCGCGCGGCGCCGGCACGGCGGCCGTCAGGGCGACGGCGCTCAGCAGGAGCAGGCAGACGGTCATGCCGGGGCTCCGGTTCCTGGTCGGAAAGGTGTGCGGGTACTGGGTGGTGCGGGGGCACGCGTCGCACGGCCGCGCGGAGTGCGGACGCGTGTCCCTGTCAGTATGGCGAAGAAGGGCGGTGTGAGTCAGGTGCCGACGGCGATCCGGCCGGGGAAGACGGCGAAACCCCAGGTGGAGAAGGCGAGTTCGGCGGGGCCGGAACAGGGTCCCGGCCCGTCGGCCGCCCCACCGTGGCTTAGTCCGCCACGACGCGGCCCGTGACCTCGCCCAGCCCGATCCGGTGGCCGTCCGGGCCGGGAGCCCAGGCGGACAGGGTCACCACGTCCCCGTCCATCAGGAACGTCCGCTTGCCGTCGGGGAGTTCCAGGGGGTCGCGGCCGTTCCAGGTCAGCTCCAGCAGCGAGCCGCGCTGGTCCTCGGCCGGGCCGCTCACCGTGCCCGAGCCGTACAGGTCGCCGGTGCGCAGCGAGGCGCCGTTCACCGTCATGTGGGCGAGCTGCTGGGCGGCGGTCCAGTACATGGTGGAGAACGGCGGTTCGGAGACCACATGACCGTTGACCGCGACGGAGATGCGGAGGTCGTAGCCGCCGGGTTCCACGCCGGGGGCCGTGTCGTCCAGGTAGGGCAGCAGCGGGTGGGTGCGCTCGGGCGGCGCCACGCGTGCGTGCTCCAGCGCCTCCAGCGGGGTGATCCACGCCGAGACCGAGGTCGCGAAGGACTTGCCGAGGAACGGGCCGAGCGGGACGTACTCCCAAGCCTGGACGTCCCGCGCGGACCAGTCGTTGAGCAGGCACAGCCCGAAGACGTGCTCGCGGAAGTCGCCGAGCGCCACCGGGCGGCCCTGCCGCGACGGCACGCCCACCACGAAGCCGACCTCGGCCTCGATGTCCAGCCGGATCGACGGGCCGAAGACGGGTGCCGGGCCGGTGGGGCCCTTGCGCTGCCCGGCGGGCCGTACGACGTCCGTGCCGGAGACGACGACCGTGCCGGCGCGGCCGTGGTAACCGATCGGGAGGTGCTTCCAGTTGGGGGTGAGGCTGTCCTCGGCGTCCGGGCGGAAGATACGGCCGACGTTGCGGGCGTGGTGTTCCGAGGCGTAGAAGTCGACGTAGTCCGCCACGTCGAAGGGCAGGTGCAGGGTCACCTCGTCCAGGGGGTGGAACAGCGGCTCGACGGTCGGGCGGTGCGCCGGGTCGGTGACCCAGGAGGTGACGGCGCGCCGTATCTCCGACCAGGTGGCGCGGCCGGCGGCCAGCAGCGGGTTGAGGGTGGGGGCGGCGAGCAGCGCCTGGTGGGGCGAGCCGACCGCCGCCGCCGTGGCGCCCGCGTCGAGGACGTGGTTCCCGAGCCGGACGCCGATCCTCCGCTCCGTGCTGCCGGTGGGCGAGAACACGCCATAGGGGAGGTTGTGCGGGCCGAAGGGGTCGCCCTCGGGGACGTCGAAGGGGGGCATGGGTGCTGCCTCACTCTCATCCGTGCCATGCATGGCGAAGCGTTCCATGTGGTCGGGCCACACGTTACGGCCGACACGCGTGTCATGGGCAGTGGTCTTCGTGTCCCGGGGCTTGCTCGAAAGAGTGCTCGCACGGGCCCACGACAGTGCGGCGGGTTTTCGTCACCGAGCCGTCCGCGGACGGCAGTTGGGGGCGGGCGGTACGGCGACAGGGGGGAACAGAGGAGGAGTCGGCGGGGCCCGGGGTCCGTATTCTCTGGGCATGGCATCCACCCCGGCATATGCCCTCATCGCCACTGACCTGGACGGAACACTGCTGCGCGGCGACGACACCGTCTCCGACCGGTCGCTCGCCGCGCTCGCGCGGGTGGCGCGGGCCGGGGCCCGGCACCTGGTGGTCACCGGCCGCCCGGCGCCGCGGGTACGGTCCCTGCTCGCGCGCCTCGGCTGCACCGGGCTGGCGGTGTGCGGGCAGGGAGCGCAGGTCTACGACGCCCGGGCCGGCCGGCTGCTGTGGTCGGTCCGGCTGGACCGGGAGCTGGCGGAGACCGCGCTCGGCAAGGTCGAGGCGGAGGTGGGGCAGGTGTACGCGGCGGTCGACCAGGACGGCGAGGACGGGCGCACGCTCATCGAGCCCGGCTACCGGATGCCGCACCCGACGCTGCCCGCGGTGCGGGTCGGCCGGCGCGCCGAGCTGTGGGCCGAGCCCATCAGCAAGGTGCTGCTGCGGCACGCCGAGCTGTCCGACGACGAGTTGGCGGCGGTGGCGCGCTCGGCGGTGGGCTCGCTGGCGACCGTCACGATGTCGGGGCCGGGCACCGTGGAGCTCCAGCCGAGCGGGGTGACGAAGGCGACCGGTCTGGCGCTGGCCGCCGAGCGGCTGGGGGTCGGTCCCGAACGGGCTCTGGCCTTCGGCGACATGCCCAACGACATCCCCATGTTCCGCTGGGCGGCGCGCGGTGTCGCCATGGCCGGCGCGCACCCCGAGCTGAAGGCGGTGGCCGACGAGGTCACGGTGTCGAACGAGGACGACGGCGTGGCCGTCGTCCTCGAAAGACTGTTCCCGGCCGCCTGACCGGGGGAAGAGCTGGGCGGCCGGGCCGGTCAGTAGGCGCCGAAGACGTTGTCGATCGACCCGTACCGGTCCGCCGCGTAGTTGCAGGCGGCGGTGATGTTCGCGACCGGGTCGTAGATGTCGAAGGACGTCCCGTCGACGTGGTACGCGTTGAAGGTGGGGTCGATGACCTGGAGCAGGCCCTTGGACGGGATGCCCTTGGCCGCGTTGGAGTCCCAGAGGTTGATGGCCGCCGGGTTGCCGGAGGACTCGCGGATGATGTTGCGGTGGATGCCGTTGTAGGTGCCCGGGATCTTCTTCTCGGCCATGATCGCGAGCGATTCGCGGATCCAGCCGTCGAGGTTGTCCGGGTATCCGGCGGGGGTGGTGCCCACCGTCGGGGCCGCGGCGGTGGCGGCGGACGCGCCGGTCGCGCCGATGAGCGGCAGGGCGAGGGCGGCGGCGCAGGCGGCGGCGAGGGAGCGGGCGTGGCGGGTGGTCCGGGTACGGCGGAGCCGAGCGGCAGCAGGCATCGAATGTTCCTCTCCGGCGCCTGCGAGGTGAGCTGTCGGGTTCGGGCGGGGAGGTGCCCGGCCGTGCCCGGAAGGAGGCACGGCTTCACCCCGAGCCGTTCCGGTGCGGCGGATGCCGTCCGGCGCGGCGACTTACCTGGGTCCCCCGCTCCTGCCGTACGAATGAGTTCGTGAATGGGTTACGCGGGCGGCGGCAGGATTCGGCGTCCGCCCGACGGCCCGGAACGTATGCGAGAGCACATGTCGGGAACAAGTACCGGATTCATACAACGTGCGATTTGACCTTGATCGACATCGTATGGGGTGCCTGATCCTTTGCGGTCGCACATCCTCAACTCGCGGTCGGGGCAAGGGTGGCGGGCGGAGTGCCGGGTGGCGCGGACGAGTCGGCCGAGTGACCCAATTCACGAAATAGCAAAAGAATTCAAATCGGACATGAGGGATTAGGGGGATTCGGGCCTGAAGTCCGAGTCGTGGTGGAACCCGGTGTGTGGCGCGCTTCGTTGCCACAGGGGCCGGCCGGGGAGAAGTGAGGTGAGGAAGGTGTGGAGAGGTTGCGACACGGTATCCGGATTACCGTTAAGTCGATATATGTCCCTTTATTACCGTGTGAGCAAAACCATGCCGGTCATGATCCGATACCACCCAGGCTGGACCGGTGGGCGCTATCGGTGATCGAAACAGGACCGGATACGCTGACTTGAGTGATGGCAGCGACCTATCGACAAACCGTGTAATCGCCAGCAGACACCAGCAGACAGGAGACCCCTCGTGACCGTCGTCGGGCCGTTCGGGCTGAGCGTGCGGGACCAGGCTCTCGAAGCCGATGTCCAGGCCGGATTGGCGGCTGTCGAGGAAGGCTTGCTCGATGCCACCAAGAGCGAGGTCCCGTTCATCACCGAGGCCGCGCAGCACCTCGTGCGGGCCGGCGGCAAACGATTCCGGCCACTGCTCGTGATGCTCGCCGCCCAGTTCGGCGACCCGTACGCGCCGGGCGTCGTGCCGTCGGCCGTGGTCGTGGAGCTCACCCACCTGGCCACGCTGTACCACGACGACGTCATGGACGAGGCGGCCGTACGGCGCGGGGTGGACAGCGCCAACACCCGCTGGGGCAACTCCGTCGCGGTCCTCACCGGCGACTTCCTCTTCGCCCGCGCCTCCCAGATCCTCGCCGACCTCGGTCCGGAGGCGGTCCGGGTGCAGGCCCTGGCGTTCGAACGGCTGGTCACCGGGCAGATCCTGGAGACCGCGGGCCCGTCGGACGGCCGCGACCCGGTCGAGCACTACCTGGACGTGCTGGCCGGCAAGACCGGCTCCCTGGTGGCGGTGTCCTGCCGGTTCGGCGCGATGATGTCCGGCGCCGGCGAGCGGGTCGTGGACGTGCTCACCCAGTACGGCGAACGGCTCGGCGTCGCCTTCCAGCTGGCGGACGACGTCCTGGACATCGCCTCCGACTCCCACGAGTCCGGCAAGACCCCGGGCACCGACCTGCGCGAGGGCATCCCGACACTGCCGGTGCTCCGGCTGCGCGAGCGGGCCGCCCGGCTCGGGCTGGCCGAGGACATCGCCCTGTGCGAACTGCTGGACTCCGACCTCAGCGACGACACCCGGCACGCCCGCGCGCTGGCCGCGCTGCGCGCCCACCCCGCGCTGGAGCAGGCCCGCCGGGACACGGTCCGGTACGCGGAGGAGGCGCGGGCCGCGCTGGCCCCGCTGCCGGAGTGCGACGCCAAGGCCGCGCTGGTGGAACTGTGCGACGCGGTGGTCCACCGCGCCGGCTGACCCGGCCCGGCCCGCCCGGCCGACCGCCCCACCTGGGACGACCGCCCCACCGCCCCGGCCGGCGTACGACTGGACGGTCGTACGGAACCGACGTACGACCGTACGACCCCTGACGGATTCCCGCACGGTCCCGCCGGAGCCTGGTGCCGGTGTGCCTCCCGTGGCCGGATCCCGCGTCCCTCGCATGGGGGCGGCCTTCCTCACGACCCCTACGGGTCGCGGGGGGACAGGGGCGTCGGGTGTCATACCGCAGGCGTAGGCGCAGTTGCCTCCGAGGGCTGACGCTTCCTCACGGCGAATTTGGTCATATGGAAACCGCACGCATCACCACAACTCATCGATTCGGGTGAGAATGGCGGCTCAGGGTTGACCAGCGTGAGAACAGCCGCCGCCGACGACGGAGGTAAGGCACACATGGCACCGTACGAATCCGGCGACACAGTGGGCGCCGCGCACGAGGGGGCCGAGCGGGACGGGGCCCCGCGTTCCGGCCGGCGCAAGGCCGCCCGGTACGCCGTTCCCGTCGCGGTGGCGGGGGTGGCGGCGGCCACGATCGGGCTCGTCCCGGCGCTCGCCGAATCCGGCGACCCCGACCTGCCGAAGATCACCGCGCAGCAGCTCATCGACAAGATGACCGAGTCGGACGTGCGGCAGCTGTCCGGCACCGTGAAGATCACCACCGACCTCGGCCTGCCCGACCTCGGCGGCCTGGAGGACGGCCTGCTCTCCGGCAACGGCGACGGCGACGGCCACGGCGGCTCCGGCGACGGCTCCTCCGCCGACCCGCGCTCCAGGCTCACCGAGCTGGCGTCCGGCATGCACACCCTGCGGGTCGCCGCCGACGGCCCGGACCGGCAGAAGGTGTCGCTGCTGGAGCGCGGCGCCGAGTACAGCCTGATCCACGACGGCAAGGACGTCTGGGGCTACGACAGCAAGAGCAACGAGGTCTACCACTCCACCGCGGCCGGGACCGGCGAGGAGCGCCGGGCCGAGCCGCCGGCCACGCCCGAGGACTTCGCCGAGGAGGCGCTGAAGGCGGTGGACGACACCACGTCCGTCACCGTCGACGGCACCGCGCAGGTGGCCGGCCGCGACGCCTACAAGCTGCTGATCCGGCCCCGGCAGTCCGGCACCACGGTCGGCGCCATCAGCATCGCCGTGGACGCGAAGACGTACATGCCGCTGAAGTTCACCCTCACTCCGAGGAGCGGCGGGGCCGCCGTGGTCGACGCCGGCTTCACCCAGGTCTCGTTCGCCCGGCCGGCCGCCTCCACCTTCGACTTCACCCCGCCGAAGGGCGCGAAGGTCACCGAGGAGAAGGACACGGCGGCCAGGACCCCGGCCCCCGAGCACGACGAGGACCTCACCGGGCACCTCGGCGGGCCGGAGGTCATCGGCAAGGGCTGGACGTCCGTCGCCACGTTCGACACCGGCGCCAAGGGCGGCCTGCCCACCGGCTCCCAGGGCGGTGACCTCGGCGGCTTCCTCGGCTCGCTCGGCGACCCGGTCTCCGGGAAGTTCGGCAAGGGCACGGTCTTCTCCACCCGCCTGGTCAACGCCCTGATCACCGACGACGGCAAGGTGTACGCCGGCCTGGTGACGAAGGAGACCCTGGTGAAGGCGGCCGACGCGGGGAAGTGACCCCCAGGGGTCCGACGGAACGAGGGGAAGCCGATGGACGGACGTGAGCGCGGCGGCCTGCCGGACGGCGATCCGGCGAGCGTGATCGACACGCGCGGGCTCACCAAGCGCTACCGCGGCGGACAGCTCGCCGTGGACGGTCTGGACCTGACCGTCCCGGCGGGCAGCGTCTTCGGCTTCCTCGGCCCGAACGGCTCCGGCAAGACCACCACCATCCGGATGTTGATGGGCCTGATCGAACCGACCGCGGGCACGGTCCGGCTGCTCGGCCGCCCCATGCCGCGGGCGGCCCGTACGGTCCTTCCGCGGGTCGGGGCCCTCATCGAGGGCCCCGCCCTGTACGGCTTCCTCTCCGGCCGGGACAACCTGGTGCGCTACGACTCCGCCGACCCCACCGCCGACCCGCGCACCCGGCACGCGCGCGTGGCCGCCGCGCTGGACCGGGTCGGCCTGACGGCGGCCGCCGGCAAGAAGGCGAGGGCGTACTCGCTCGGCATGAAACAGCGCCTGGGCCTGGCCGCCGCACTGCTCCAGCCGCGTCGGCTGCTCGTGCTGGACGAGCCCACCAACGGCCTCGACCCGCAGGGCATGCGCGAGATCCGCACCCTGGTCAGGGAGCTGGCCGCCGACGGTACGACCGTGTTCCTCTCCTCCCACCTGCTGGACGAGATCGAGCAGGTGTGCACCCACGCGGCGGTGATGGCGCAGGGCCGGCTCGTCGTCCAGGGCGAGGTGGCCGACCTGGCGGCCGGGGCGCACGGCCGGCTGGTCGTGACCACCCCGGACCCGGCCGAGGCGGCCCGGGTGCTGAAGGAACTGGGCGTCGGGGACGTGACCGCCGACGGCGACCGGGTCACCGGCGAACCGCCCGGCCGGGACCTCGCCGAGGTGACCGCGGCCCTGGTCGCCGCCGGGGTCCGGGTCCGTGGCCTGACCGTGGAACGCGTCTCGCTGGAGGACGCGTTCGTGGCGCTGACCGGGGAGGGCTTCGATGTCGCGGGCTGACCACCCGGCCACGGCCGCCGCCGTGCGCCGGCCGAACCCGCTGTGGGCCCTCGGGCTGCTGCGCAGCGAGCTGGTCACCACCGTCCGGCGGTGGCGCACGCTCGCCCTGCTCGGGGTGCTGGCCGCGGTGCCGGTGCTGGTCGGGATCGCGGTGCGGATCGAGACCCGGGGCGGCGGGCAGGCGGGCGGCGGGGGCGGCGAGGGCCCGGCCTTCATCGCGCAGATCACCAACAACGGACTGTTCCTGGTGTTCACCGCGCTGGCCGCGACCCTGCCGTTCTTCCTGCCGATGGCGGTCGGCGTCGTGGCCGGCGACGCGATCGCCGGGGAGGCGGGCGCGGGCACCCTGCGCTATCTGCTGGTGGCCCCGGCCGGCCGCACGCGGCTGCTCTTCACCAAGTACGCGACCGTGCTGGCCTTCTGCCTGCTGGCCACCCTGGTGGTCGCGGTCTCGGCGCTGATCGTGGGGGCGCTGCTGTTCCCGCTCGGCGAGCTGACGACGATCTCCGGCACCCGGATCGGCCTCGGCGAGGGGCTGGCCCGCGCGGCCCTGATCGCCCTGGTCGTCGCGGCCTCCCTGGTGGGGGTGGCGGCCCTCGGCCTGTTCGTGTCGACCCTCACCAACAGCGGCATCGCGGCGATGGCGACCACGGTCGGCCTGCTCATCACCGTGCAGATCGTGGACCAGATACCCCAGTTGCACGCGGTGCAGCCGTACCTCTTCTCGCACTACTGGCTGTCGTTCGCCGACCTGATGCGCGACCCCGTCTACTGGGACGACCTGCTGCGCGACCTCGGCCTCCAGGGGCTGTACGCGGCCGTGTTCGGCTCGGCGGCCTGGGCGCGGTTCACGGCCAAGGACATCACCGCCTAGGGCCGCCCGCGGGCGGCCCCAGGCGCGGGTTCAGACGGCGGCCGTCTCGTACGGGAAGCGCGCGAGGGGCGCGTCCTGGGCGAAGAAGGTCTTGGCGCGCGTCAGCGCCCCGGTGTCGTTCAGGACGTCGCCCGGCTTGCTGCCGCTGCCCAGCAGTACCCCGCCGAACCGCATCCCCATGTAGGCGGCCGAGTTGTGCAGGGTGCCGGCGTACGGGTCGGCCACGGACAGCTCCTCGTCCGCGAGCGCGGCGACGCCCCAGAGGGTGCGGCCGGCCATGCGCGTCTTGAAGTCGAGGCCCGGGATGCGCAGCCAGCCGGACCAGTGGTCCAGGTAGCGCTTGGTCTGGGCGGAGACCGAGTACCAGTACACCGGCGAGGCGATCACGATGTCCGTGGCCGCGAGCGTGGCGTCCAGCAGCAGTCCGGTCGGGGTGCTGGACGGCGGCCGTACGTGGTCGCTGTCGTGCCGCAGGTCCTCGAAGTCGGGCAGCGGCTGCTCGGCGAGGTCGATCCAGCGCTGTTCGACGTCGGCGGGGAGCTGTTCGGCGGCCCGGCGGGCCAGCAGCTCGGTGTTGCCCTCGGCGCGGGCGCTGCCCAGGACGAAGAGAAAGCGGCGGTTCATGAGGACCCCCAGGTGCGTCGGGTCGTACCTACGAACAAGGTGCGCATGCATCTTATGCACACGCATTCAATTAGCGCCAGGGGTCGCTGGTGCGAGTCTGTGACGTCGCGGTGACCCGGCAGCCGTGGGCAGCCGACACACTGGTGGTCAGGATGTGCGGGACCGGACCGCGACGCCGGGGGAGTGGAGGGACACCGATGGCTGGACTCAGCTTCGAGAAGAAGCGGGTGCCGCGGACCGTGGGGTACCCGGCGGCGGTGCCCGTCCGGGTGTACGGCCCGGGAAGCGCCTCCGTGGACGGGGTGCCGGTCGCCGCGGCGCCCGGCGAGGGGATCCAGCAGGCCGTCCTGAACCGCCTCCAGAGCCTGGCCATCAGCGTCGGGGCGCCCGTGCACGCCACGGTCCACGACGACCTCGCGGGCTGTGTGGTCCCGCTGGAGGTCTCGGCCGACGGCTCCAGCCGGGTGACCGGCGAACCGGTCCGGCTGACGGCGCCCCGGACACCGGACACGGCCGCCGCGGCGCACAGTGAGCCGGGGGCCCCGCAGGCGCCGGCCGGGGGCACGGGTACGGGTGCGGCCTCGGGCGCCGGTGCGGGTGCGGGAGCGGCCTCGGGCGCGGGTAGGGGTACGGCCTCGGGTGCCGGTGCGGCCTTGGGCTTGGGGCTGCCCTACGACGAGCCCGCCCCCGCGCAGACCCCGGCCCACGGCTTCGACGCGGTCGCCGAGGAGGTGCTCGGGGACGGGCCGCTGACCGAGACCGCCGAGGGCGCGGAGTTGCTCGCCGAGCCGATGGGCCGGATCAACGAGGCCGTGCGAGCGGGCCGTGTCGACGCGGCGGCGGAACTCGCCGAACGGACGCTCGCCGAGGCCGCCGCCGTGTTCGGCCCGCACCACGCCGAGGTGCTGCACGTGCGCGAGCTGTCCGCCTACATCGCCTACCTGGCGGACGATCCCGTGCGTGCCTGCCGGCTGTCGCTGGAGCTGGTCCGGCTGCGCCGCCGGACCGGGGACGGTCAGGCCGCCTACGGGAACCTCCAGAGCGCGGCGACCGCGTGGCGTGCGGTGCGCGACCCGGAGGAGGGCCTGCGGCTGGGCCGGGACCTGATCGGCCTGTGGACGGACCTCGGCGCCGAGCCGGGCCCCGCCGCGGACGATCCCCGCCCGCTGGAGGCCGCCCGCGCCCGCATGGTCCGGCTGGCCGACCGTGCGGCCAAGGCGGCACAGGGCTGACCGCCCCGGCACTACCTCCTGTAGTACTCGCGGGTCAGACGTCCGCGGGTGCCGACGAGGGTGTCTCGGTGGTGCGGGGCGCCGGTACGGGGAGCCGGCGCGGGCGCCGGGAGAAGCGCAGCGCGTCGACCGTGAGCAGCACCAGCGCCAGCCAGACCAGCGCGAACCCGGCCCACCGCTCGGCCGGCATGGCCTCGTGGAAGTAGAGGATGCCGAGCAGGAACTGGAAGACCGGGGCGAGGTACTGCAACAGGCCCAGCGTGGACAGGGGCACGCGGATCGCCGCCGCGCCGAAGCAGACCAGCGGCACGGCGGTGACCAGGCCGGTGGAGGCGAGCAGGACGGCGTGTCCGGCGCCCTCGGCCGCGAACGTGGCGTCCCCCTGCGCGGCCAGCCAGATCAGATAGCCCAGTGCCGGCAGGAACTGGATCGCGGTCTCGGCGGCCAGCGACTCCACCCCGCCGAGGTCGACCTTCTTCTTCACCAGCCCGTAGGTGGCGAAGGAGAAGGCGAGGCACAGTGAGATCCACGGCGGACGGCCGTAGCCGACGGTGAGGACGACGACGGCGGCGAGGCCGACCGCGACCGCCACCCACTGCGCGGGCCGCAGCCGCTCCTTGAGGATCAGCACGCCCATCGCGATGGTGACCAGCGGGTTGATGAAGTAGCCCAGCGAGGCCTCCACGACGTGGCCCGCGTTGACCGCCCAGATGTACACGCCCCAGTTGACGGTGATCACGGCGGCCGCCACAGCGACCAGTCCGAGCCGCCGGGGCTGGCGCAGCAGCTGTCCGGCCCAGGCCCAGCGGCGCACGAAGAGCAGCGCGACGGCGACCACCGCCAGGGACCACACCATGCGGTGGGCGAGGATCTCCATGGCCCCGGCCGGTTTCAGCAGGGGCCAGAACAGGGGCACCAGGCCCCACATCCCGTAGGCGGCGAAGCCGTTCAGCAGGCCTATTCGGTGCTCACCCTCGGATTTGCCGGCCACCGGCCCCTCCCTCTCGCTCGCGCGCCCGGTGCGGACGCGCGAGCACGAAGGTAGCGCCGGACGCCCTCCGGTGTCATGTTCGTTTCGTCATACGGTCATGACAGGGGAGGGGGGCGGATGAGCAGGCCCTTCGGCGAAGCCGCTTCTCCGGCCGAGCCGCCCTTCGGCCGGATCAGCTCTTCAGCGCGGCCGTGACGGCCTCGGCCAGCGGAGTGGTGGGGCGGCCGATCAGCCGGGAGAGGTCGCCGGAGGAGACGACCAGCTCGCCCTCGGCGATCGAGGCGTCCACGCCGGCGAGGATCCCGGCCAGCGGCTCGGGCAGCCCGGCGCCGGTCAGGACGCCGGTGAGCTCCGCCACCGAGACCGGCCGGTACCCGATCTCCCGGCCGGTCTGCCGGCTCAGCTCGGCCGCGTACTCGGTGAAGCTCCACGCCTCGTCGCCGCCCAGCTCGTACGTGGCGTTCTCGTGGCCCTCGCCGGTCAGCACCGCGACCGCGGCGGCGGCGTAGTCGGCGCGGGCGGCCGAGGAGACCCGGCCGTCACCGGCGGCCTGCACGACCGCGCCGTGCTCCAGCACCGGCGCCAGGTGCTCGGTGTAGTTCTCGTGGTACCAGCCGTTGCGCAGCAGGGTGTAGGGCAGGCCGGAGGCGAGCAGCACCTTCTCGGTCGCCCGGTGGTCGTCCGCCAGCGCGGCCGTCAGGGTGCCCGGGGCGCTGGTGTAGGCGAGCAGCGCCACACCGGCCGCCTTCGCCGCCTCGATGACGGCCGTGTGCTGCGCCACCCGGTCCTTGCCGACCTCGCTGCCGGAGATCAGCAGGACCTTGTCGCCGGCCGCGAACAGGCCGTCCAGGGTCTCGGGCGCGTCGTAGTCGGCGACGGCCAGCCGTACGCCCCGCGCGGCGAGGTCGGCGCCCTTCGCCGCGTCCCTGACCACGGCGGTGATGTGCTCCGCCGGGACCTTCTCCAGCAACTGCGCCACGACGTGACGGCCGAGGTGTCCGGTGGCTCCGGTGACGACGATGCTCATGGTTCGACTCCTTGGGATCGATGTCCTGATGACACCGACCGTACGGGAAGCGCTGTGGATGAGAAAGTACCCACTTTGAAGTAAGGTACTGGCATGCCGGTAAGCAAGAGTGGGGCGGACGCGGAGGCGCTGTGCCCCCACCGCCTGGTCCTGGAGCACGTCACCAGCCGCTGGGGCGTCCTCGTCCTGATCGAGCTGCTGGAGCGGTCGTACCGGTTCAGCGAGCTGCGCCGGGCGGTCGGCGGCTCCGGCCGGACCGTCAGCGAGAAGATGCTCACCCAGACCCTCCAGACCCTGGAGCGCGACGGCCTGGTGCACCGCGACGCCAAACCGGTCATCCCGCCCCGCGTCGACTACTCGCTCACCGCTCTCGGCCGCGAGGCGGCGGAACAGGTGCGGGCCCTCGCCCGGTGGACCCACGACCGCATGGACCGGGTCGAGGCCGCCCGCCGGGCGTACGACGACGCCCGGGGCGCCGGCCGGGCATACGACGAGGCCCGGGACGTCCGGTCCCGGGCCTCGTGAATCGGCGGGAGGGTCAGCCGACGACCGTCCAGGTGTCGCCGCCCGCGAGCAGCGCGGCGAGGTCGCCCTTGCCGTGCTGTTCCACGGCGGTGTCGAGCTGGTCGGCCATCAGGGTGTCGTAGACCGGCCGGTCGACCGAGCGGAACACCCCGACGGGGGTGTGGTGCAGGGTGTCGGGGTCGGCGAGACGGGACAGGGCGAAGGCGGTGGTCGGGGACGCGGCGTGGGCGTCGTGGACCAGGATGTCCGCCTCGTTCTCCGGCGTCACGGTGACCACCTTCAGGTCGCCGGTGGCCCGGTCGCGTACGACGCCCCGGGCGCCGTCGGTGCCGAACCGGATCGGCTGCCCGTGCTCCAGCCGGATCAGCGCCTCCTCGGCGCGCTGCTTGTCCTTCAGGGAGTCGAAGGCGCCGTCGTTGAAGATGTTGCAGTTCTGGTAGATCTCGATGAGCGCCGTGCCCGGGTGGGCGGCGGCGGCGCGCAGCACCTCCGTCAGGTGCTTGCGGTCGGAGTCGATGGTGCGGGCGACGAAGGACGCCTCCGCGCCGAGCGCGAGCGACACCGGGTTGAACGGGGCGTCCAGCGAGCCCATCGGCGTCGACTTGGTGATCTTGCCGACCTCGGAGGTGGGGGAGTACTGGCCCTTGGTCAGGCCATAGATCCGGTTGTTGAACAGCAGGATCTTCAGGTTGACGTTGCGGCGCAGGGCGTGGATCAGGTGGTTGCCGCCGATGGACAGGGCGTCGCCGTCGCCGGTGACGACCCAGACGCTCAGGTCGCGGCGGGAGGTGGCCAGGCCGGTGGCGATGGCGGGGGCGCGGCCGTGGATGGAGTGCATCCCGTAGGTGTTCATGTAGTACGGGAAGCGGGAGGAGCAGCCGATGCCGGAGACGAAGACGACGTTCTCCCGGGCCAGGCCCAGTTCGGGCATGAAGCCCTGCACGGCCGCGAGGATGGCGTAGTCACCGCAGCCGGGGCACCAGCGCACCTCCTGGTCCGACTTGAAGTCCTTCATCGACTGCTTGGCCTCGGCCTTGGGGACCAGCTGGAGCAGCCCGTTGGTGGCGTCAGTCATCGATGGCCTCCTTCAGCGCCGCGGCGAGCTGTTCCGCCTTGAACGGCATGCCGTTGACCTGGTTGTAGGAGTGGGCGTCGACCAGGTACTTCGCCCGGATCAGGGTCGCGAGCTGGCCGAGGTTCATCTCGGGGATCACCACTCTGTCGTAGCCCTTGAGGACCGTGCCGAGGTTGCGCGGGAAGGGGTTGAGGTGGCGCAGGTGGGCCTGGGCGATCGACTCGCCGGCCGCCCGCAGCCGCCGTACCGCCGCCGTGATCGGGCCGTAGGTGGAGCCCCAGCCCAGGACGAGGGTCTTCGCGCCGTGCGGGTCGTCGACCTCGATGTCGGGGACGTCGATGCCGTCGATCTTGGCCTGCCGGGTGCGCACCATGAAGTCGTGGTTGGCCGGGTCGTAGGAGATGTTGCCCGTGCCGTCCTGCTTCTCGATGCCGCCGATGCGGTGCTCCAGGCCCGGGGTGCCCGGGATCGCCCACGGCCGGGCCAGGGTCTGCGGGTCCCGCTTGTACGGCCAGAACACCTCGGTGCCGTCGGCCAGCGTGTGGTTCGGTCCCTGCGCGAAGCGGACCTTGAGGTCGGGCAGTTCCTCCAGCTCCGGGATGCGCCACGGCTCGGAGCCGTTGGCCAGGTAGCCGTCCGACAGCAGCATCACCGGCGTGCGGTACGTGAGCGCGATCCGCGCCGCCTCCAGGGCCGCGTCGAAGCAGTCCGCCGGGGTGCGCGGGGCGACCACCGGCACCGGTGCCTCGCCGTTGCGCCCGTACATCGCCTGGAGCAGGTCGGCCTGCTCCGTCTTGGTCGGCAGCCCCGTGGAGGGACCGCCGCGCTGGATGTCCACCACCAGCAGCGGCAGCTCCAGGGAGACCGCCAGGCCGATCGTCTCGCTCTTCAGGGCGACACCGGGCCCGGAGGTGGTCGTCACCGCCAGGGAGCCGCCGAAAGCCGCGCCCAGCGCCGCGCCGATGCCGGCGATCTCGTCCTCGGCCTGGAAGGTGCGCACCCCGAAGTTCTTGTGCCGGGACAGCTCGTGCAGGATGTCCGAGGCCGGGGTGATCGGGTACGAGCCCAGGAACAGCGGCAGGTCCGCCTGGCGGGAGGCGGCGATCAGGCCGTAGGCCAGGGCGAGGTTGCCGGAGATGTTGCGGTAGGTGCCGACCGGGAATGCCTTGGCGGCCGGCGCGACCTCGTAGGAGACCGCGAAGTCCTCCGTGGTCTCGCCGAAGTTCCAGCCCGCCCGGAACGCCGCGATGTTCGCCGCCATGATCTCGGGCTTCTTGGCGAACTTCGCCTTCAGGAACTTCTCGGTGCCCTCGGTGGGCCGGTGGTACATCCACGACAGCAGACCCAGCGCGAACATGTTCTTGCTGCGCTCGGCCTCCTTGCGGGAGAGGTCGAACTCCTTCAGCGCCTCCACGGTCAGCGTGGTGAGCGGCACCGGGTGGAGGTGGTAGCCGTCGAGCGAGCCGTCGTGCAGCGGGTCGCTGTCATAGCCGACCTTCTGCAGGGCGCGCTTGGTGAACTCGTCGGTGTTGACGATGATTTCGGCGCCGCGCGGCAGATCGCCGACGTTGGCCTTCAGGGCGGCCGGGTTCATCGCCACCAGGACGTTCGGCGCGTCCCCGGGGGTGAGGATGTCGTGGTCGGCGAAGTGGAGCTGGAAGGACGACACCCCGGGGAGCGTGCCGGCGGGGGCGCGGATCTCGGCGGGGAAGTTCGGGAGCGTGGAGAGGTCGTTGCCGAAAGAAGCGGTCTCCGAGGTGAACCGGTCTCCGGTGAGCTGCATGCCGTCACCCGAGTCCCCCGCGAACCGGATGATCACCCGGTCCAGGCGCCTTACGTCCTTCGCGTCGCCCGGTTTGCGCTGCTCTCCCACGACGGTACCGTCGGCCTGCTCCGCTGGGCTGCTGACCTGGCTGGTCACTGAACTGGACCTCCTTCGAGGCGGCTGTCCGGGGGCTGGTCGTCCCACGGACCATCCCAGGATCAACACTACGTCGGTCAGGGTCGCCTTCCCGAGGCCATCCGCGGATTGGATGACATTTCGAGAGGGCCTGTCGCGCTGCCTTCACATCATGTCCCGCATCGCGGAAGCGCCGCTCGCGGCGCTTCCGCGCGTCTCAGGGGCCTTTGCCGTAACAGGCCGTTTTGCCGTAACAGGCCGTTCTCAGGAGTTCAGGTCTCAGGAGTTCAGGTAGGTGAGCACGGCCAGCACCCGCCGGTGGTCGCCGTCGCTCGGGGACAGGCCGAGCTTCAGGAAGATGTTGCTGACGTGCTTCTCCACGGCGCCGTCGCTGACCACCAGCTGCCGGGCGATCGCCGAGTTCGTCCGCCCTTCCGCCATCAGCCCGAGCACCTCGCGCTCCCGGGGGGTCAGCCCGGCCAGCACGTCCTGCTTGCGGCTGCGGCCCAGCAACTGCGCGACCACCTCCGGGTCCAGCGCCGTACCGCCCTCGGCCACCCGCACCACCGCGTCGACGAACTCCCGCACGTCCGCGACCCGGTCCTTGAGCAGATAGCCCACGCCCCGGCTGGAACCGGCCAGCAGCTCGGTGGCGTACCGCTCCTCCACGTACTGCGACAGCACGAGCACCCCGAGCCCCGGGTGGACCCGGCGCAGCGTCACGGCCGCCCGGACGCCCTCGTCGGTGTGCGTCGGCGGCATCCGTACGTCCGCCACGACCACGTCCGGCAACTCGCCCCGGCCGTCCAGGTCGGCGATGGTCTTCACCAGTGCGTCCGCGTCGCCGACGCCGGCCACGACGTCGTGCCCGCGGTCGGTCAGCAGCCGGGTCAGGCCCTCTCTGAGCAGCACCGAATCCTCGGCGATGACCACCCGCACCCTGTCCTCCACGATCTTCCGGTCCCCCCAGCACGATCCGTCACGGGGGCGTCCACCCCGGCCGCCCGCCGTCCTACGGAAGACCAGCATTCCAGGCTTCGGGCCGCGGCGCCGCCGTACCAGGGGAAAGATCGGGGATCGGGAGCGTGGGCCGCCGGCGTCTTCAGGGAAAGATCCGGGGGCTGACGGGGGTTTCTTTCCCGGCCGTGTCAGGGTCCGGCCGGCGCCGGTTCCGGCCACGCCGGAGCGGTCCGGCCGGTCCGGTTCAGGCGCGCCAGGGCAGTTCCGCCGTCACCCGGGTGGGGCCGCCCGAGGGGGAATCCACCACGAGGACGCCGTCCACCGCGTCCAGCCGGGCCGCGAGACCGGCCAGCCCGGAACCCCGGGCGGGGTCGGCGCCGCCCCGGCCGTCGTCGCTCACCTGGAGCAGCAGCCGGTCGTCCGACCGCCACACGTCGACCGAGGCGGACCGGGCCCCGCTGTGCTCGCTGACGTTGCGCAGCAGCTCGGAGACGGTGAAGTAGGCGATGCCCTCGATGGCCGGGGCCGGCCGGGCCGGCAGGTCGACCTCCACCCGGACCGGCACCGCGCAGCGGGAGGCGACCGCCGACAGCGCCGCGTCCAGACCCCGGTCGGTGAGCACGGCCGGGTGGATGCCCCGGGCCAGGTCGCGCAGCTCCTGGAGGGCCGTCTTCACCTCGCCGTGCGCCTCCTCCACCAGCCGGGCCGCCGCCCCCGGGTCGTCCCGCAGCTTCTCCTTCGCCAGCCCCAGGTCCATGGCCAGACCGGCCAGCCGGGCCTGGGCGCCGTCGTGCAGGGCCCGCTCGATGCGGCGCAGATCGGCGGAGGCCGCGTCGACCACCACCCCCCGGTCCGACTCCAGCTCCACCACCCGCGCCGACAGCGGCGACGGCCCGAGCAGCCCGCGCACCAACAGCCCGTCCACGGCCGTCAGGGCCCGCACCAGCCACGGGGCGACCAGCGTGAACGCCAGCCCCACCAGCGCGGTCAGCCCGATCTCGAAGGGATTGTCCAGGTAGACGCTGTGGTGGCGGTCGCCGTACAGCTGGAGACCGCCCTGACCGGCGTACGCCGGGAACACCCAGAACCACAGCGGGTACGTCAGCAGCGACCAGCCCAGGGTCCAGAAGGTCACCACCACAGTGAACGAGAACACCGCCCACGGGAACTGCACCAGCGCGTACAGCGCGTGCCGCCAGGAGGAGCCGCTCTTCAGCACCGCCCCCGTCCAGGCCACCGGGCCCGGCTTGGGCGGACGCAGCGGCTCCGGATCGGCCACCCGCAGGCCCAGCAGCGCCCGCGCCCGCGCCCGCTCCAGCACCCCGAACCCCCGGCAGCCGGCCAGCGCCGCCGCCAGCACCGGGATGCCGAGGAAGGTCACCAGCAGGCCCGCGCCGAGGGAGACCATCGTCACCGTCCAGCAGAACAGCACGGTCGCCACCGGCAGGCTCAGCAGCACATACCCGAACTCCCGCCAGCTGCGCGCCTCGAACGGCGCCCGCAGCCCGGCCGGCAGCCGGTGTGGCCGCTCGCTCCGGTAGGCGTACCCGTGTCCGTACTCCGTCGCCATCGGTGTCGTCCCGTTCTCCTCGTCCACGCGGCGGTTCAGCCGTACCTCCAGAGTGGTCCGCCGCGCGCTCCGGGGACATGGAGGCCGTCGGCGTCTTGAGCGGGGGGTTTTCCCCACCCCCGTGCCCACTCCCGTGCCCGCGCCCGGCCCGAAGCGGCCGCTGCTTCCCCGGATCCGGAGCGCGCGGCCCCGCGCGGCCTACTCCTGCCGGTCGCGCCAGGGCAGCTCCGCGGTGACCACCGTCGGGCCGCCGGGCGGGGAGTCGACCACGAACACGCCGTCCACCGCGCCCAGCCGCTCCGCCAGGCCCCGCATGCCGCTGCCCCCGTCGAGCCGGGCGCCGCCCCGGCCGTCGTCCCGTACCTGGAGCATCAGCCGGTCGTCCGCCCGCCAGGCGTCGACGGAGGCGGACCGGGCCGCGCTGTGCTTGCTGACGTTCTGGAGCAACTCGGAGACGGTGAAGTAGGCGATGCCCTCGATGGCCGGGGCCGGCCGGGCCGGCAGGTCCACGCTCACCTTCACCGGCACCGTGCAGCGGGAGGCGACCGCCGACAGCGCCGCGTCCAGGCCCCGGTCGGTGAGGACCGCCGGATGGATGCCCCGGGCCAGGTCGCGCAGCTCCTGGAGGGCCAGCTTCACCTCGCCGTGCGCCTCGTCCACCATCGCCGCCGCCGCGTCCGGGTCCTCCAGCAGCTTCTCCTTGGCCAGGCCCAGCCCCATGGCCAGGTTCACCAGCCGCGCCTGGGCGCCGTCGTGCAGGTCCCGCTCGATCCGGCGCAGGTCCGCCGCCGCCGTGTCCACCACGATCCCGCGGTCGGACTCCAGTTCGGCGATCCGGCGCTCCAGCTCGTCCGAGGGCGACAGCAGCCCGCGCACCATCGCCCGGTCCAGGTTCGCCATCAGCCGCGCCAGGTACGGCAGCACCGGCCATAGCACGAACAGCGAGGTCAGCACGGTGACGAAGGTGAGGATGCCCCACGGCAGCCGGATCACGTCGTACAGCAGGGTGCGCCAGCCCACCGGGTCCTTCAGCGCCATCCACACCCGATGCACCGGCCCCCCGCTCCTGGCGAGCGGCAGCGGCGACGGCTCCTCCACCCGCACCCCGAGCAGCTTGCGGGCCCGGGCCCGCTCCGCCTTGCCCAGCTGCCGGGCGATCAGCAGGCACACCGCGAGCAGCGGAAGCCCGATCACGGTGAGGGTGAGGGTGCCGCCGACCACCACCACGGTGAACGCGTACGTGAAACCGATCACCGCCACCGGCAGGTTCAGCAGCAGGTGCGCGATCTCCTTCCAGGTGTGCGCGTCGTAGGCCGGCCGGGGCGGAGGCAGCCGGTGCGGGCCGGCGCGTCCGTCGTCTGCGTCGGGGCCGCCGATCGGGGCGGCGGCGGGGCGGGGAGCGGTCATGCTGGTCAGCCTGCCGTGCCGGGCACCGTTCCCGCCATGTGGTAGGCCGCCCTGCGCCGCCGGGGGAAAACCCCACCCCGGCCCGCCCGGGCCGTCCCACGGCGTGACAGGCCGCTTACCCGCTCTTTATCAGGGCCTAGACTCGCGTGCGTACAGATCCTCGAACCACGAGGCATCACCCAGTGCACTAATTCACCACGGTCACGAGGTCAGGGAGCGAGGGACGGACGGTGCGGGAGACGTTGGGGGACTCGGCGGCCGCCGCGGGGCACGTCGTCGCGGCCGACTACTTCAGGTCCTACTCGGTGGTCGGGCTGCTCGCCCTCGTCGGCGTGCTGTTCGTCGCGGTCGCCTTCGGCGCCGGACGCCTGTTGCGCCCGGTCGTCCCGACCCCGGAGAAACTGCTGACCTACGAGTGCGGTGTCGACCCCGTCGGCGAGGGCTGGGCCCACACCCAGGTCCGCTACTACGTCTACGCCTTCCTCTACGTGATCTTCGCCGTCGACTCGATCTTCCTGTTCCCCTGGGCGACGGTCTTCGCCGCCCCCGGCTACGGCGCGGCGACCCTGGTGGAGATGTTCGTCTTCCTCGGTTTCCTCGCCGTGGGCCTGCTGTACGCATACAAGAAGGGCGTCCTGGCATGGACGTGAACCCGGACCCCGTTCTCCTGCCCGAGCCCAAGCGGCTGGGGGCGCTGGCGCGGCTGGCGCCCGAGCCGATGAAGGTGGTCCTGAACTGGGGCCGCCGCTATTCGCTGTGGGTGTTCAACTTCGGTCTCGCCTGCTGCGCGATCGAGTTCATCGCCGCGTCGATGGCCCGGCACGACTTCATCCGGCTCGGGGTCATCCCCTTCGCGCCGGGTCCCCGCCAGGCCGACCTGATGGTGGTCTCGGGCACCGTGACGGACAAGATGGCCCCGGCCGTCAAGCGCCTGTACGAGCAGATGCCCGAGCCGAAGTACGTCATCTCCTTCGGCGCGTGCTCCAACTGCGGCGGCCCCTACTGGGACTCCTACTCCGTCACCAAGGGCGTCGACCAGATCATCCCGGTGGACGTCTACGTCCCCGGCTGCCCGCCGCGCCCCGAGGCGCTGCTCCAGGGCATCCTCAAGCTCCAGGAGAAGATCGCCCGCGAGTCGCTCGGTGAGCGGTACGGCGACGGACCCGCCGGCCGGCCGTCCGCCGCGGCCCTGCGGAGCGGCCTGGTGCGGCCCCCGGCGCCGGCCGGTGAGGAGGGCCCGCGATGAGCACCGCCGCCGGCTGGCTGCCCGCCCCCGCCGAGGAACTCTTCGGCCCGGACGCCACGGCGGAGGAGTCGTACGACCTCCTGACCGTGGACGTACCGCCGTCCGCCTGGCTCACCGCCCTGGAGACGGCCCGTACGACCCTGGGCTGCACCTACTTCGACTGGCTGAGCGCGGTCGACGAACCGGGCACGGGCTTCCGGGTCGCCGCGCACGTCGTCGCCCTGCACCCGGTCCGCCGTCTCCTCGTGCGTACGACGGTCCCGCACGAGGCCCCCGCCCTGCCCTCCGCCACCGGCGTCTACGCGGGCGCGGGCTGGCACGAGCGCGAGACCCACGAGATGTTCGGCGTCGTCTTCGAGGGCCACCCGGGCCTGGAGCACCTGCTCCTCCCCGAGAACTTCGAGGGCCACCCCCTCCGCAAGGACTTCGTCCTCGCCGCCCGGGTCGCCAAGGCGTGGCCGGGCGCCAAGGAGCCCGGCGAGTCCGAGCACGGCGGTCCCAAGCGCCGCCAGATGCTGCCGCCGGGCGTCCCCGACCCCAACGAATGGGGCCCCCTGAAGGGCCAGCTCCCCCCGGCCCCCGCCCGCCCGGCCAGGACGGCGGCGCCCCGCGCGACAGGCGATCGCCCGGTACGCCGCACCCGCTCGGCCTCCGAGGGCTCGGCGAGCCAGACGACGGCCCAGGCGGGGGCTGCCGCCGGGGAGGCCGCCGCTCCGGGTACGGGGGTGGGTACGGAGCCGAGTACGGGTGCGCCTGCTCGGCCGCGGCGGATGCGGAGTGCGAGCGAGGGTTCGGCGAGCCAGGTGGCCCGGCCGGGGGCTGCCGCACCGGGTGGGGATGCGAGTGTTCCCGCACGGCCGCGCCGGATGCGCAGTGCCGGTGAGGGCTCGGCGAGTCAGCAGGCGGCCCGGGCCGAGGACGCGGCGCCGCTCAAGGAGGCCGCGGCCGAGGGCGATGCGACGGGTGCGGCGGCACAGGGACCGGTGGAAGGCCCGGCCGCCGAGGCATCGGTGGCCCACGAGCCCGGACCCGCGCCCGCCCCGACGCGCCGTGCCCGCAGCGCCTCGGAGGGCTCGGCCTCCCAGCGCGCCCGCGCCCCGCGCAGCGCGGACGCCCCCTGGCACCACGCCCGCCCGGCCTTCGAGGAGCCGGAACCGGCCCCCGAGCCGGAGCCCCGCGAGGCGACCGAGCCGGAGCGGACCGGGAAGCCGGAGCGGGCTTCGGAGCCGCGGCCGGAATCACGGCGTGAGCCGGCACAGCAGTCCGAGCCGAAGAAGCAGCGTGCGCCGGAGCCGCGGCCCGAGCCGGAACCTCAGCCCGAGCCGGAATCACGGCGCGCGTCGGCACCGCAACCGGCACCGGGCGAGGCCCCGGCAGCCGAGCGCTCGCCGGCCCCGGCACCCGGCGAGGCCCCCTCAGCCGAGCCCGGCCCCGCTCCCGAGCCCGGACCCGCCTCCGAGCCCGGCCGACCCCGTACTCCCCGAACCCCAGCCACCCCCGACGACCCCGACCCGGGCAACGACCCCGACCCCGGCACCGACCCCACAGGAGGCCCGCAGTGAACGACGTGCTGGACGTCGCGCTGCGACTCCTCGTCGTGTTCGCCGTCTTCCTCACCTTCCCGCTGATCGTCGGCCAGACCGAGCACAAGGTGATGGCCCACATGCAGGGCCGCCTCGGCCCGATGTACGCGGGCGGATTCCACGGCTGGGCCCAGCTGATCGCCGACGGCGTGAAGTTCGCGCAGAAGGAGGACGTGGTCCCGGCGGGCGCCGACCGCCGTGTCTTCCAGCTCGCTCCCGCCGTCGCCCTGCTGCCGTACCTCCTCGTCCTGCTCGCCATCCCGATCGGCCCGGGCGAGGGCGCCGTCGGCCAGGTCCTCGACGCCGGCGTGTTCTTCGTCCTCGCGGTGATGGGCGTCGGCGTGCTCGGCTCGCTGATGGCCGGCTGGGCCAGCGCCAACAAGTTCTCCCTGCTCGGCGGCCTGCGCACGGCCGCCCAGCTGCTCTCCTACGAACTGCCGATGCTGCTGGCGGCGGCCTCCGTCGCGATGGCGGCCGGCACCGTCTCGCTGCCCGGCATCCTGCACGCCTTCCACTGGTGGTGGCTGCCGTGGCAGATCGTCGGCGCGATCGTCTTCTTCGTCGCCGGACTCGCCGAACTGCAACGCCCGCCGTTCGACATGCCGGTCGCCGACTCCGAGATCATCTTCGGCGCGTACACCGAGTACACCGGTCTGCGCTTCGCCCTGTTCCTGCTCGCCGAGTACGCGGGCATCGTCGTCCTGTGCGGCCTGACCACCGTCCTCTTCCTCGGCGGCTGGCACGGCCCGTGGGGCGCCGACGGCCTCGGCTGGGTGTGGACCCTGCTGAAGACCGCGGTCCTCGCCTTCCTCGTGATCTGGCTCCGCGTGACCTATCCGCGGCTGCGCGAGGACCAGCTCCAGAAGCTGTCCTGGACCCTGCTCGTCCCCCTCTCCCTCGCCCAGATCGCCCTCACCGGCATCGTCAAGGTGGTGATCTCCTAAATGGCCCCCATCCCCGGCTCCGGCCTCGCCAAGGGCCTGGCCGTCACCCTGCGCACGATGACGAGGAAGTCCGTCACCGAGCAGTACCCGGACGCCCTGCCCGAGCTGCCGCCCCGTACCCGCGGGGTGATCGGGCTGTTCGAGGAGAACTGCACGGTCTGCATGCTGTGCGCCCGCGAGTGCCCGGACTGGTGCATCTACATCGACTCCCACAAGGAGACCGTCCCGCCCGCCGCCCCCGGCGGCCGGGAGCGCAGCCGCAACGTCCTCGACCGGTTCGCGATCGACTTCTCCCTGTGCATGTACTGCGGTATCTGCATCGAGGTCTGTCCTTTCGACGCGCTGTTCTGGTCCCCGGAGTTCGAGTACGCCGAGACCGACATCCGCGACCTCACCCACGAGTGGGACAAGCTCCGCGAGTGGATGTGGACCGTGCCGGCCCCGCCCGCCCTGGACCCCGGCGCCGAGGAACCCAAGGAGATCGCCGCGGCCCGCAAGACCGCCGAGAAGCTGGCCGCAACCCAGGCGCAGCCGGGGGAGGGCACGTCATGACGCTCGCCCAGGCCCCGCACGGCTTCCTGTCCCCGACCGGCGTCGAGATCGCCTTCCTGCTCGTCGGTCTGGTCACCCTCGGCGCCGCGCTGGTCACCGTCACCACCCGGCAGCTGGTGCACGCCGCCCTGTGGCTGGTGGTCGCGCTCGGCGGCCTCGCCGTGGAGTACCTGCTGCTCACTGCCGAGTTCATCGCCTGGGTGCAGGTGCTGATCTACGTCGGCTCCGTCGTCGTCCTCCTGCTGTTCGGTCTGATGCTCACCAAGGCCCCGATCGGCCGCTCCCCGGACGCCGACTCCGGCAACCGCTGGGCCGCCCTGGCCGTCGCGGTGGCCGCCGCCGTCGCCTTGGTCTGGGTGGTCGTGGACGCCTTCCGCACCACCTGGATCGACCTGGACGGCCCGGCCGCCGGCACCACCGAGGTCACCGGCGCGAGCCTGTTCCGGCACTGGGTGCTGCCGTTCGAGGCCCTGTCCGTGCTGCTCCTCGCGGCACTGGTCGGCGCGATCGTGCTGTCCCGCAAGGCCAAGGCCGACGCCCCGCCCGCGGCCCCCGGGAAGGAAGGCGCCCGCTGATGCACCTCGCCTATCCCGCCGTACTCTCCGCCCTCCTGTTCTGCACCGGCCTGTACGGCGTCCTCGCCCGCCGCAACGCGATCCTGGTCCTGATGTCGGTCGAGCTGATGCTCAACGCCGTCAACCTCAACCTGGTCGCCTTCGACGTGTGGCTCAGCCGGACCGCGCGGGAGACCCTGCACTCCGGCCAGGCACTGACCCTGTTCACCATCGCCATCGCCGCCGCCGAGATCGGCATCGGCCTGGCGATCGTGCTCGCGGTGTACCGCAACCGCGGCACCTCCGACATCGACAAGCTCCGCGACACCGCCGAGGGTCCCGACGCGGAGGGCCCCGACAGCGACCACCCCGCGGCCGAGAAGGCTGAGGCCACCGCGTGACCACGACCACCCTCGCCGTCCTCGTCCCCCTCCTGCCGTTCCTGGGCGCCGCGGCCGGCCTGCTGCTCGGCCGCACCGCCCCCGGGTTCGTCCGCCCGCTCGCCGTGCTCCCGCCGCTGGCCTCGCTGGTCCTGGCCGCGCTGGTCGCCGCGCGCCAGGGCGGCGGCACGGCCGTGGACGCCCACACCGAGCTGACGCCCACCGGGTCCGTGCCCATCGAGCTGGCCCTGCACATCGACGGCTTCGCCGCGCTCGTCGCCGTCCTGGTCACCTGCGTCGCGACCTGCGTGCAGATCTACTCCACCGGCTATCTGCGCGACGACCCGCGCTACCCGTCGTACGCCGCGCTCGTCTCCCTGTTCACCTCCGCGATGCTCCTGGTCGTCTACTCCGGCGATCTGATGGTGCTGCTGGTCGGCTGGGAAGTGATGGGCATCTGCTCCTACTTCCTGGTCGGCCACTACTGGGAGACCCCCGAGGCCCGCGCCGCCTCGCTGAAGGCATTCCTGGTCACCAAGCTCGGCGACGTGCCGTTCCTGATCGGCCTGTTCGCGCTGGCCGGCGACGCCGGGTCGTTCCGGCTCACCCGGATCCTCGGGGCCGTCACGAGCGGCGGCATCGACCACCCGACACTGGTGGCGCTGCTGCTGCTCGCGGGCGTCGCGGGCAAGTCGGCGCAGTTCCCGCTGCACACCTGGCTCCCGGACGCGATGGCGGGCCCGACGCCCGTGTCCGCGCTGATCCACGCCGCGACGATGGTCGCCGCCGGTGTCTACTTCATCGCCCGTCTCCTTCCGCTGTTCGAGGCATCCCGGGCCGCGATGGTGGTCCTCGCCGTCATGGCCGCCGTCACGATGGCCGGCTCCGCCCTCGCCGCGCTCGCCCAGGACGACATCAAGCGCGTCCTCGCCTACTCGACCGTGGGCCAGCTCGGCTACATGACCGGCGCCCTCGCCGTCGGCGACCGCGGTGCCGCCGTCTTCCACCTCCTCGCGCACGGCGCCTTCAAGGCGCTGCTGTTCCTCGCGGCCGGCGTGGTCATCCACGCCGCCGGCACCAACTCGCTGGCCGCCATGTCCCGCATGCGGGGCCTGCGCGACCGCGTCCCGGACGCCTACTGGACGATGACCGTGGCGCTGCTCGCGCTCGCCGCGATCCCGCCGTTCAGCGGCTTCTTCTCCAAGGAGTCCGTCCTCGGCGCCGCCGAACACGTCGCCCAGGGCCACACCGGGCACGCCCCCGGCGCGGCCGGCTGGATCGTGCTCGTCGCCGGCCTGCTCACCGCCCTGCTGACCGCCGCCTACGCGGCCCGGCTGTGGCTGCTGGCCTTCCGGGGCCGGGGAACCGAGGCCCCGGACCACGGACGCCAGCCGCTGTCGATGACCGTGGTGCTCTGGGTCCTCGCGATCCCCTCCCTCGCCCTCGGCGGGCTCGCCTACCGCGTCCTGCCCGACTGGTTCGACGGCCGCGACCTCACCCCGACCCCGCTCACCTCCATCCTCGGCACGGGCCTCGCCCTGGTCGGCGGGCTGCTCACCTACGGCGCCTGGCAGCGCACCACCGCGCTCGCCGCCCGCTCCCCGCTGGGCGCGGTCGCCGCCCACCCCGAGGCGGACGCCGGACTGGTCGAGGCCGAGGCCATCGCCACCCACCGCCCGGCCTACGGCGACGTCGCCCACGCGCCCGACCCGGCGGACCCCGCACGGCTGCTGCTCGGCCCGCTGCACCGGCCCGCCGCGGCGGGCTTCCACCTGGACGCCGTGTACGCGGCGCTGTTCGTCCGCCCGGTGCGGGCCGGGGCGAGCCTCGTGCGCTTCCTGGACCGCGAGGTCGTCGACACCTACGTGCACGGTGCCGCCGCCCTGCCCCGGCTGCTCGGGGCCGCCGTCCGGCGGGCGCAGACCGGCAATGTGCAGACCTATGTGAGCGCGCTGCTCGCCGGCACCGTCGTCCTGGCGGTCGCCGTCCTCCTCGTCGCCACGGGAGCGTGAGCAGGCGTGATCGATATCAACGAGTCCGTGATGCAGTTCCTTCTGGCATTCGTCGTCGTCGGCCCGCTCCTCGGCGCCGTCGCCGCGCTCCTCCCGGCCCCGCCCGGACTGAAGGGGAAGTCGCCCGAGCAGGCCGTGCTGCGGCACGGCGTGACCGTCACCGGCGCGATCCTTCTCGCCGCGATCGTCCTCGCGCTCGGCTTCGACCACGGCCATCCGTCGAAGACACAGGCCACGACCGACATCAGCTGGATCCCCGCGCTCGACGTGCGGATCCACCTCGGCATCGACGGCATCTCCCTCCCCCTTCTGGTCCTGACCGCGCTGCTGACCTTCCTCTGCGCGCTCTACTCCTACTTCAAGCCGCCGGCGGGCCCGGCCCCGAAGGCGTTCGTCGCACTCCTGCTGCTGCTGGAGTCCGGCACCCTCGCCACCTTCGCCGTGCTCGACCTGCTGCTGTTCTTCCTCGCGTTCGAGATGGTGCTCATCCCGATGTACTTCCTCATCGCCCGCTGGGGCGGTGCGGGCCGGACCCGGGCCGCGTGGAAGTTCATCCTGTTCACGCTGCTCGGTTCCGTGGTCATGCTGCTCGGCCTGCTCCTGATCGGGATCGAGGCGGGCACGTTCGACATGGTGGCACTCGCCACTGACAACGGCCGGTCGCTGACCACATCCGTGCAGGTCATCGCCGTTCTGGCGATCGGGATCGGGCTCGCGGTGAAGACGCCGATGTGGCCGCTGCACAGCTGGCTGCCCGACGCCCACACCGCCGCGCCGACCGTCGGCTCGGTCCTGCTGGCCGGTGTCCTGCTGAAGATGGGTACGTACGGGTTCGTTCGGATCGTCCTGCCGGTCGCGCCGGACGGCTTCCGCGTCTTCGCGCCGTACCTCGCCGCGTTCGCCGTCGTCGGGATCGTCTACGGATCCCTGGCCTGCCTGGCCCTCGCCCGGCAGGGCGCCAAGGGCGACCTCAAGCGGCTGATCGCCTACTCCTCCGTCGGCCACATGGGCTTCGTCCTGCTCGGCATCGCCAGCACCACCCCGACCGGCGTGAACGGCGCCCTGTTCGCCAACATCGCCCACGGCCTCATCACCGGCCTGCTGTTCTTCCTGGTCGGCGCGCTGAAGGACCGTACCGGCAGCACCGACCTGGACACCCTGGCCGAGGAGACGGGCGCCGCGCTGTACGGCAGGGCCCCGCGCCTCGGCGGCCTCCTCGCCTTCGCCGCGGTCGCCTCCCTCGGCCTGCCCGGACTCGCCGGATTCTGGGGCGAGATGCTCGCCCTGTTCGGCTCCTTCCGGCCCGCCGCCGGCCTGAGCCGCCCGGCCTTCCTCACCTTCATGGCGATCGGCGCGTTCGGCACCCTGCTCACGGCCGCGTACATGCTGATCGTGGTCCGCCGCGTCTGCATGGGCGGCGCGGACCGCGAGACGGCGAAGCTCGCCGACGTCCACGGCTACGAGTTCGCCGCCTGGACCCCGCTGGTCGCTCTCACCGTCCTCGCCGGACTGTGGCCGAAGGCCCTGCTCGGCCTGACCGACCCGGCCGTGCAGCAGCTCCTCGCAGGAGGCACCCGATGAGCGCCCAGCCGCTTGCCGAGTCGCTGGTCCAGTCCGTCGACTGGCTCGCGATCGCCCCGCCCACCCTCGCGGCCGTCGTCGCGCTCGCCGTCCTCGTCGCCGACCTGTTCGTGCCAGAGCCCCGCAAGGCCGTGCTCGGCTGGGTCTCGGTCGCCGGGCTCGCCGCGGCGACGGCGCTGCTGCTGCCCCTCCTGGACGGCGACCGCGCCACCTTCTGCACCGGCGGCCCCGCGCGCGCGTGCAGCTACACCGCCGACCACTTCACCCTCGTCGTCCAGTTCCTGGTGCTCGGCGGGGCCCTGCTCGCGGCCCTGCTGTCCGTCACCCACCTGGACGACGAGCGGCGGCGCGTCCCGGCGGGCGAGTTCTGGTTCCTGCTGCTGTCCTCCGCGGCCGGCGCCGCCCTGCTGCCCGCCTCCCGCGACCTGGCCACGCTGATCGTCGCCCTGGAGGTCGCCTCGCTGCCCGCGTTCGCCCTCGTCGGCATCCGGCACGGCGACAAGCGGTCCTCCGAGGCCGCGCTGAAGTTCTTCCTGTCCTCGGTCACCGCCACCGCGGTCAGCCTGATGGGCGTCAGCTTCGTCTACGCCTCCACCGGCACGCTCTACCTCACCCAGGCCGCCCAGCGCCTGACGCACGTCGACGGGCAGCTGCACACCCTCGCCCAGGCCGGTGTCGTACTGACCCTCGTCGGCTTCGCCTTCAAGACGGCCGCCGCGCCCTTCCACTTCTGGGTGCCCGACACCTACGTGGGCGCGCCCCTGCCCGTCGCCGCCTATCTGTCGGTCGTCGGCAAGGCGGTCGGCTTCTCCGGCCTGATCCTCGTCACCGTCGTCGCGTTCCCCTCGTACGCCGACGTCTGGGGGCCCGCGCTCGCCGTCCTGGCCGCCCTCACCATGACCGCCGGCAACGTCGCCGCCCTGCGCCAGCGGGCCTCGCGCGCGTACAGCGCCGTACGGCTGCTCGCCTGGTCCTCCGTCGGCCAGGCCGGCTATCTGCTGGTGCCGATCGCCGCCGCCGGATACACCAAGGACGCCGAGCGGGCGATCGGCTCCACCGTCGCCTACGCCCTGATGTACGCCGCCGTGAACCTCGGCGCCTTCGCCGTGGCCGCCCTGGTGGGCCGCGGCCGGCCGCTGAACCGCGTCGCCGACTACCGGGGCCTGTACGCCACCAACCCGCTCAGCGCGCTGCTGCTGGCCTTCTTCCTGCTGTGCCTGGCCGGACTGCCGCCGGGCGTCATCGGCCTGTTCGCCAAGGTCACCGTGTTCTCGGCGGCCGTCGACGCACACCTGGGCTGGCTCGCCGTGGTCATGGCCGTCAACGTCGTGATCGCCCTCTTCTACTACCTCCAGTGGACGGCCCTGCTGTTCCGCGCCCCCGAGGGCGAGCCCGTCCGGCACCGGGTCCCGGCCCCCCTCACGGCCGCGCTCGCCCTCACCGGAGTCCTCGGCGTCGCCCTGTCCGGAGCGCCCCAGCTGGTCCTCCGTTTCGCGTCCGGCGGACTCTTCTAGGAGTCGGCACGCGCGCGCGGGGCACCCGTTGGGCCCCGCGCGCGGACGGGCGAAAGTCCACGTCACCCGCCCGGCCGGGGCGGACGGCAGCAGGCGCGCGGGAACTCGCGGGCCCCGCCCGGCGTTGTCCGAAGCGGGAGGGTCCACTGGATCGGGGTGATCCCCAGCAGCACGACTTGGAGGGCGCACCGTGCACCGCCGGCACAACGGGCTCAGGACGGCCGTACTCCTCGGAGGGCTGTCCGCGCTCATCATCGTCATCGGAGGCTTCTTCGGCCGCACCGGGCTGGTCGTCGCCGTCCTGGTCGCCCTGGGCACGAACGCGTACGCGTACTGGAACAGCGACAAGCTCGCGCTGCGCGCCATGCGCGCCCGCCCGGTCAGCGAGTTCGAGGCCCCGGCGCTGTACCGGATGGTGCGGGAGCTGTCCACGCAGGCCCGCCAGCCCATGCCCCGGCTGTACATCTCGCCGACCGAGGCCCCGAACGCCTTCGCCACCGGCCGCAACCCGCGCAACGCGGCCGTGTGCTGCACCGAGGGCATCCTGCGCCTGCTGGACGAGCGCGAGCTGCGCGGCGTCATCGGCCATGAACTGAGCCACGTCTACAACCGGGACATCCTCATCTCCTCGGTCGCCGGCGCGCTCGCCTCCGTGATCATGTTCCTGGTGAACTTCGCCTGGCTGATCCCGGTCGGCCGCTCGGACGACGACGAGGGGCCCGGCCTGTTCGGCATGCTGCTGATCATGCTCCTCGGCCCGCTCGCCGCCTCCCTGATCCAGTTGGCCATCAGCCGCTCCCGGGAGTACGAGGCGGACGCCTCCGGCGCCCAGCTCACCGGCGACCCGCTCGCCCTCGCCAGTGCCCTGCGCAAGCTGGAGACGGGCACCAAGCAGCTTCCGCTGCCCCCCGAGCCCCGGATCGAGACGGCGAGCCACATGATGATCGCCAACCCCTTCCGGCCGGGCCAGGGCATGTCCAAGATGTTCTCCACCCACCCGCCGATGGCGGAGCGCATCGCCCGCCTGGAAAGGATGGCAGGACAACCGTGAAGACCGTCCTGAACGTCATCTGGCTCGTCCTGTCCGGCTTCTGGCTGTTCCTCGGGTACCTCTTCGCCGGTGTCCTGCTGTGCGTCACGGTCATCGGCATCCCCTTCGGGATCGCCGCCTTCCGCATCGGCGTCTACGCCCTGTGGCCCTTCGGGCACACCACGGTCGAGCGGCGTGACGCGGGCGCGCCCTCCTGCGTGGGCAACGCGCTGTGGCTGATCCTGGCCGGTTGGTGGCTGGCGCTCGCCCACATCGTGACCGGTGTCCTGCTGTGCGTCACGGTCATCGGCATCCCGTTCGGCATCGCCAACTTCAAGCTGATACCGGTCTCCCTGCTGCCGCTGGGCCGCGAGATCGTCCCCAGCGACCGGCCGTTCGCCGCCCGCTGACCGCCGTACGTCCCGCCGGGCGACCGGAAGGGCCTCAGGCCCCGCGCCGGCCCGCCCGCCACCGCCGCAGGCCGTAGACCGCCACGCCCAGCGCGAGCACACCCGCGCCGGCCGCCACCGACACCGGCGGCAGCGCGAACGCCAGCACGGCGCAGCCCAGCAGGCCCACCGCGGGCACCACGCGGGCGCGCGGGGCCGCGCTCAGCGTCCAGGCCGAGGCGTTGGCGACGGCGTAGTAGGCGAGCACGCCGAAGGACGAGAAACCGATCGCGCCGCGCACGTCCACCGTCGCCGCCAACACGGCCACCACCGCGCCCACCGCCGCCTCCGCCCGGTGCGGCACCCGGAACCGCGGGTGCACGGCCGCCAGCGCGCCCGGCAGATGCCCGTCACGGGCCATGGCGAGCGTCGTACGGGACACCCCGAGGATCAGCGCCAGCAGCGAGCCCAGAGCCGCCACCGCCGCCCCGGCCCGCACCACGGGCGCCAGCCCCGGCGCCCCGGCCGCCCGCACCGCGTCGGCCAGCGGCGCCGCCGCGTGCCCCAGCCGGTCCGCGCCGAGCACGCCGAGCACCGAGACGGCCACGGCCGCGTACACCACCAGGGCGATCCCCAGCGCCAGCGGAACGGCCCTCGGGATCGTGCGCGCCGGGTCGCGCACCTCCTCCCCGAGGGTGGCGATCCGCGCGTACCCGGCGAACGCGAAGAACAGCAGCCCGGCCGCCTGGAGCACCCCGCCCGGGCCCGCCGAGGGGCCGGTGCCCAGCCGTCCGGCGTCCGCGCGGCCCGAGGCCAGGCACACCACGACCACGGCCGCGAGCACGGCCAGGACGACGGCCACGATGCCCCGCGTCAGCCACGCCGACTTCTGGATCCCGCCGTAGTTCACGGCGGTCAGCGCCAGCACGGCGGCGACCGCCACCGCGTGCGCCTGCCCCGGCCACACATACGTGCCCACGGTGAGCGCCATGGCCGCGCAGGAGGCCGTCTTGCCGACCACGAAGGCCCAGCCGGCCAGATAGCCCCAGAAGGCGCCCAGCCGCTCCCTGCCGTACACATAGGTGCCGCCGGAGGCCGGATAGCGGGCGGCCAGCCGGGCGGAGGACAGCGCGTTGCAGTAGGCCACCACGGCGGCGAGGGCGAGCCCGGCGAGCAGCCCGGACCCGGCCGCCCGCGCGGCGGGGCCCGGCGCCGCGAACACCCCGGCGCCGACCATCGAACCCAGGCCCACGACCACGGCGTCCCGCAGGCCCAGACCGCGGCGCAGACCGGCATCCGTACGTGTCATGCGCCGCACCCTACTGAGCGTGGCAACCGGCGGGCGGACGCGGGCGTCTTCCTTCTTGACACGGCACGAACACGCGCGCGTGCCGCACACCGGGCCCACGGCCGAAGACCGGGGCACGGACAGCGCGGACACGGCGCGGGAGGGCAGGTTCACGGCATGGGCATCATCAGCTGGATCATCCTGGGGCTGCTGGCCGGGGCCATCGCCAAGCTCCTGCTGCCGGGCCGCGACCCCGGCGGCTTCATCGGGACGACCCTCATCGGCATCGCGGGCGCGTTCCTCGGCGGCTGGATCTCGGCGCGCTGGCTGGACCACCCGGTCAGCAAGCACTTCTACGACGGCGCGACCTGGGCGGCGGCCATCGGCGGTTCCCTGGTGCTGCTGATCGTCTACCGCCTCCTGTTCGGCAACTCGCGCGACTGAACGCGGCCGGGGGAGCTCCGGGCAGCACGGAAGGGCGGGTACCCCACGGCACCCGCCCTTCTCGCGTTCCGTACGTCTAGCGGTAGTTCACGAACTGCAGCGCGAAGTCGAAGTCCTTGCCCTTCAGGAGGGCGATCACGGTCTGGAGGTCGTCGCGGCTCTTGGAGCTGACGCGCAGCTCGTCACCCTGGACCTGCGCCTTCACGCCCTTCGGGCCCTCGTCGCGGATGATCTTCGCCACCTTCTTGGCGTTCTCCTGGGAGATGCCCTCCTGGATCGACGCGAAGAGCTTGTACTCCTTGCCGGAGAGCTGCGGCTCGCCCGCGTCCAGCGCCTTCAGCGAGATGCCGCGCTTGACGAGCTTGGACTGGAAGACGTCGAGAACGGCCTTCACCCGGTCCTCGGAGTTCGCCTCCATGAGGATCTTGTCCTCACCGGACCACTTGATCGAAGCCCCCACGCCCTTGAAGTCGTAGCGCTGCGAGATCTCCTTGGCGGTCTGGTTGAGGGCGTTGTCGACCTCCTGCCGCTCGACCTTCGAGACGATGTCGAAACTGGAGTCGGCCATGTCCTGTGGCTCCTTGCATCGGGTTGCGGATGGGGTGGGTGCCGGCGCGCGGCGGCGGCCGCCGGGCCCGGTGGTGCACCGGGCCGCATCCGCACCAGCCTAGCCACCCCGCGCCCCCGCATGCGGAGATCAACCGGGTGGCGAAGCACCCCCACGCATCGGGTATTGTTTACGTCGTTGCCGGGGAACACCGCCGAAAAGCGGGGTCCGTGACGGCAGCAGTACCAGGCGGTGTGCCCGAGCGGCCAAAGGGAGCAGACTGTAAATCTGCCGGCTCAGCCTTCCCAGGTTCGAATCCTGGCGCCGCCACACGGTAGCGAGAGCCCCGTGATCTGCGATACGCAGGTCACGGGGCTTTTGTCGTACGCGGGTCAAGCCGGTGGGCCGGGGCGCAGGGCGAGCAGGGCGATGTCGTCGGTGGTGTCGCGGCCGAACCTGAGGATCAGCTCGTCGCAGAAGACGTCCAGCGGGGTCCGCGCCTGGGCGGCGGTGGACCGGCGGAGCCTGCTCATGGCCTCGTCCAGCGACTCACCGCGGCGTTCGATGAGGCCGTCCGTGAAGAACAGCAGCGTGGAGTGGGGCGGCAGCAGCTCCCAGGCGGACCGGCGGGGCAGCTGCGGGTCCATCCCGATCAGCAGGCCCCGGCCCGCGTCCAGGTACCGCGTCCCGCCCTCCTGGGTGGTCAGCAGGGGCGGCAGGTGGCCGGCCGAGGAGTAGTGCAGGTACGTCGTGTGGGCGTCGCTCTTGACCAGGCCGTACACGCAGGTGGCGGTGGACTGCGGGTTCAGGGTCTGGCTCGCCAGGTCCAGGCGGCGCAGGACCTCCTCGGGCGGTTCCTGCCGGTCGACGGCGATACCGCGCAGCATGTTGCGCAGGGTGCTCATGGCGACCGCGGCCTGGAGATCGTGACCGGACACGTCCCCGATGACCAGCACGATGTCACCGCCCGGTAGCGTGAAGGCGTCGTACCAGTCGCCGCCGACCTCGGCCGTGGTGCTGGACGGCACATAGCGGGCGGCCAGCTCCAGGCGGTCGGCGCGGGGCAGCTCGGGCAGCAGCGCGCGCTGGAGGTGCTCGGCGTTGGAGCGGGCGTGCTGGTGCAGACGGGCGTTGTCCACCCCGAGCGCGACCGCGCGGACCAGCTCCGCGATCAAGGGCACGTCCTCCTTGGCGAACGGGTGCCCGGCATCGGTGCGGACCATGGTCAGGGCGCCGAACACCGCGCGCTCGGCCCGCAGCGGGGCGACGACCGCGCTGCTCCCGCCCAGCCGCCGCACGAGGTCGTGCTGCCGGGCGTCCAGGGGGCTCGGCGGGTCGTCGGGCGGGGTGATGTCGGTGACCAGCAGCGGACCGGCGCCGCGGAGCACTCTGAGCAGCGAGCTCTGGGTGATCCCGGACGCCGGCGGCAGCGTGCCGAGGTGCTCCTCGGACACCGACACCTGGGGGTCGCGGTGCACGACACAGACCCGCTCCAGCCGCCCCTGCCCGTCGACCAGGTCCACCACGCACCAGTCGGCCAGGCCCCGGGTCAGGACGTGGCACACCCGTCGCAGCCGCTCGTCCGGATCGAGGGTGCTGGTCAGCGCCATCCCGGTGTCGGCGAACAGGGACAGCCACTCCGGTGCCGCCGTCTCCGTGCTCAGCGTCTTGGTCTTCTTGGTGGTGGTCGGCAGGTGCACCGGGCCCGGCACCGGCCGGGTGGCGGGGCGGCCGTCCGCGGGGGCGTCCGGCGGGGCGGGGGGAGCCGTCGTCGTGGCGAGCTGGGCGACGAACACGGACCGTCCGTCGATCGCCTCCTGCGTCTGGATGGTGAGGCGGATCGGGACCACCCGGCCGTCCTGGTGCAGCGCGGGCACCGGTATCGGGCGGCCCAGGATGCGGGACTCCCCGGTGAGCAGCAGCGAGGTGAAGGCCGACACATGGCGTCGGCGGAGGTGTTCGGGCATGAGCACGGTCAGCGGCCGGCCGACGAGATCGTGCGCCGGCCAGCCCAGCAGGCCCGACGCGGCGTCGTTCACCGCGACGATCCGGTTGGTGTCGTCGGCCGCCACCGTCGGCACCAGGGCCGCCTCCACCTCGCTCGCGTCCCAGGGCGCCAGATCCGTCGGGTTGGCGCCCGGGGCGCCGGTGACCTGCGTCCACGAGGTGGGCTGTCCGCCGAGCAGCTGACCGGCGATCTGGTCGAGCAGCCAGTTCCGGAAGGCCCGGATGTGCGGCAGGGGCGGCAGGACCAGCAGGCTCTCCTGCTGTGCCGCCGTGTCGGCGGCGTCGAGGACCCGGCGCAGCGTCGCGATGCGGGGCCCCGCGTCCGCCGCGAACGCCACCCGCAGGGAGAGCGTCGAACTGTCGGGGGTCTCCTGCTCCACCGCCGCCGTCATGGACGCGCAGATCATGCCGCTGGTGTCCTGGGCGGCGGCGAGGTCCTCCGGGCGCACCCCGGCCCGCAAGGCGCCGGCGCGGGCGAGGAACAGCTCGCGCAGCAGCCCCTCCCACTGCTGCTGGGCCGCCCAGTAGAGGGCGTACGGTACGTCGTTCAGCGTCACGGTGACGGTCCGGCCGGGCGGCGCCACGGTCTCCCACGCGGACGCCGGCGGCGCCGGTGCCTCGGGCCACAGCTCGAACCAGACCGTCTTGCGGTCCTCCCCGCTGTGCACGCCGTGGCTGGTGGCCAGCTCCTCGACCAGGGCCAGACCCCTGCCGGTGCAGGCGTACAGGTGGCGGACGTGCGGTACCAGCCCGTGGTCCGGGCGGTGATCGCTGACCCGCACATGGGCCTGGCCCTCGACGGTCCACGCCTCCACCTCGATCCCGGTGCGCGCGTGGAGGACCGCGTTGGTCACCAGCTCGCCGGTCAGCAGCTCGGCGGTGTCCAGCACGTCCGGCGCCAGACCGTCCAGCACCGACCGTACGAACCTCCGGGCCACCACGACGTTCTCCGGCGCGGGAGACAGGTGCCGTGCCGACGCTCCCGGAGGGATCGGGCTGCCCATACCGGCTGGGTGCCCAGAACCCCGCACATGAAGTCCGCGCGCCCCGGAAAAGGGTCGCCGGCCGGGTGCGGCGCCGCGTACGTTCGTGCGCATGGCCGACGACTGCTTCGCGCATCCGCGTCTCGCCGCGGTCTACGACGCGCTCGACGACGGCCGGGCGGACCTCGACGCGTATCTGGGCATGGCGGAGGAGTTCGGGGCGCGCCGGGTGCTGGACATCGGCTGCGGGACCGGTGTGTTCGCCCTCCTGCTGGCCGGGCGCGGGACCGAGGTCGTCGGCGTCGACCCCGCCCGGGCCTCCCTGGACGTCGCCCGGGCCAAACCGGGTGGTGAGCGCGTCCGCTGGATCCACGGCGACGCCACCGCCCTCCCGCCGCTCCGGGTGGACCTGGCGACGATGACGGGCAACGTCGCCCAGGCCGTCGTCGATCCGCACGCGTGGCGGGAGACGCTGCGGGGAGCCCGGGAAGCGCTGCGGCCCGGCGGGCGGCTGGTCTTCGAGACCCGCGACCCGGCCCGGCGCGGCTGGACGGAGTGGACCCGTGAGCGGTCGTACGTCGTGACGGAGGTCCCCGGTGCTGGAACGGTCGAGTACTGGGTCGAGCTGACCGAGGTGAGCGGGCCGCTGGTGACCTTCCGGCAGAGCTACGCCTTCGCGGCGGACGGACAGGTGCTCACCTCGGACTCCACGCTGCGCTTCCGGGAGCGGGCGGAGGTCGAGCGGGACCTGCTCGCGCACGGCTACGTGCTGGAGGAGGTCCGGGACGCCCCCGACAGACCGGGAAGGGAGCTGGTCTTCGTGGCCCGCCGCCCGTGAACTCCGGGACGCTCCCGAAGCCCTGGTGCCATCACCTCGACGCTTCCAGGACGACCGGCCCGGGTGCGGGTCCGGGCGGTCCGGACGATGCTGGAGCCATGGCCGGGAAGCGTCCCATCATCGTGCACCTGCCGTCCCCGACCGGCGGCCGCCGGGTGCGGGTCGACGGCGAGATCCTCGGACTCGCGCACAACGTGCGGGACCTCGTGGAGTTCCTGCGCCGGGCGGGGCTGGAGATCGAACCGGAGGAGGTCGCCGACTCGCCGCTGATCGACTGGCGCGGAGTGGGCCCCGACCGGTGGGAGGCGGAGACCCGGACCTGACCACCCGGCAGCTCCGGCAGCTCCGGCAGCTCCGGCAGCCCCGTCAGCCTCCCGCCGCCGTTCGTACGCGACTTGACGGCCGGTCGAGGTCCCGGCGCGCCGGCGGGCACACTGGCGGCATGTCCTCCCGACGCAGAACCTGCCCCGTGTGCCACCGCGACATCGCCGTCGTAGCGGGCCGCTTCGCACGCCACGACCCGCCCGGGGCGCGGGCGAACGGCGACCTCGTCTCCTGCGCGGGATCCCGGCGGCACGCGCAACTGGGCGCCGCCCAGCCCTCCTTGGACGGCTACGCCGTACCCGACTTCCCCGGTCAGCTGCCCCTGTTCTGAGTCCGCTCAGTTCCCGGCCACCGACTTGACCGCGACCGACACCGGCGTGGAACCGCTGATCAGCTCCAGCGTCAGACCGGCCGTCGCGGGCGTGTCCACCAGCTCCGCGAGGACGGTCGCGACATCGTCCCGGGGGACGGAGCCGCGCCCGGTGTGCGCCTCCATGCGGACCAGCCCGGTGCCCGGCTCGTCCGTCAGCGCGCCGGGGCGCAGGATCGTCCAGTCCAGCGCCTCCTGCCGGGTGATGTACGCGTCGGCCTCGCCCTTGGCGCGCAGATACGCGTCGAAGACCTCGTCCCCCTGGTGCGCGGGGTCCGCGCCCATCGCGGACACCACCAGGAAGCGCCGCACGCGCGCGCGTACGGCGGCGTCCGCGAACAGCACCGCCGCGCCCCGGTCCACCGTGTCCTTGCGGGCCGCGCCGCTGCCCGGGCCCGCGCCCGCCGCGAAGACCGCGGCGTCAGCGCCCTGGAGATGCGCCGCGACCTCCTCCACGAGGGCCGACTCCAGGTCGAGCAGGACCGGTTCGGCGCCGGCCGCCCGCAGGTCGTCGCCCTGCTCCAGGGTGCGGATGATCCCCGCCACCTCGTCACCGCGCGCGGAGAGCAGGCGCTCCAGCCGCAACGCGATCTGACCATGACCACCAGCGATGACAATGCGCATGATTCCGACCGTACGCCCGAAGGGCCGCACCCGCCGCACGAGTCGACCGGCGTGACACCGGCCCCGGCACGCGCGCGTGGCCACGCGCGCGTGCGGCCCTGCCGGACCCCGCCCGGCACCTCCTCAGGACAGCTCTCCGCGGCCCTGCCGGGGCAGCCCCGGTTCCCCCGTCCCCGTCGACTGGCAGTACTCGCGTACCGCGCTCGTACGGGCCACCACGCGGCCCCGGTGCACCACGATCCTGCTGTAGGCCAGGGAGAGCGCCCCGGCCAGCCGGTCGCCGCGTACGGCCAGCAACTCGGCCGGGAAGCCCGCCTCCACCCGCACCTGGGGCAGGCCCAGCGCCGCACGGGCCGAGGCCGACACGGCGTCGTAGGCGTCCTCCGGGCGCAGACCGTGGACGGACGCGAGGAGGTACGCCGCCTCCAGGGGGTCGCCGCGGCCGACGGGGTTGGAGATGTCGCGCAGCGCCCCGCCGCCGGCCGTCACCCGGACCCCGGCCGCGCGCAGCAGCCGTACCGGTGCCGTGCCGCGCCGGCCGGCGCCGCCGCAGGTGCCCTGGGGCAGGCAGACCACCGTCACGCCGGCCGCCGCGAGCCGGTCGGCGGCGCGCGAGGCGACCTGGGCGGGCAGGCGCGCGAGACCGGCGCACGGCCCGATCGTCACGCCGGGGCGCAGGCCCCCGGCCATGGCCGCGAGCCGGGCCAGCCGGGCCGGGTCGGCGGCGTCGGTGTGCAGGTCCACCGGACAGCCGTGCTCGGAGGCCACCTCCAGGACCGCCTCCACGTAGCCGGTGGGGTCCGGGTCCAGGTCCGGGCAGCCGCCCACCACCGAGGCGCCCATCTTCACCGCGTCCCGCAGCATCGCCAGCCCGTCGGCCCCGGCCACCCCGGTCAGCAGCCGGGGCATCGCCACCGTCGTCAGCTCCGCCAGCCCCCGCAGCGACCGCCGGGCCCGCAGCACCGCGCCGAGCGCGCCGAGCCCCTGGACGTCGCCCACGCGCACGTGCGCGCGCACCGCCGTCGCGCCGAGCCCGAGGTGCAGCAGGGCCGCCTGGGTCGCCCGGCGCTGGACGTCCTCGGGGGCGTACGACACCGGACCGGGGTGCTCGGCGGACAGCGCGGTGTCCCCGTGGGCGTGCGGTTCGGCCGGGGCCGGCAGCAGCAGATAGCCGCTCAGGTCCACCCGGGTGAGGCCCGTACGGGCCGGGTCCGGCGCGAGGCTGCCGGCCGTGCCCACCGCCTCGATGCGCCCGCCGCCGAGCCGTACGTCCACGGTCCGGCCGTCGGCCAGCCGCGCCCCGCACAGCAGCAGGGCGGCCGGGCCGGACGGCCCCGGGGCCCCCGGTGGGCCTGGCGGGTTCGACGGCGGTTGCGGCTGCGGCTGGCTGTCGGGCATCGCGCTCCAGGTCGGCGGGAGGGGCTCGGTCGGGCCGGCGTGAGGCGGGGGCGCGTGCGTCGCCCCAAGATCACGCAGGGCGAGTCGAGCCTAGGCTCGCGAGCCGCGCCGATACGGCAGGAGCGCAATAGTCGTACCGGCGTGGTCCGCCCCCTCCGGCACCTCGCGGAGGGCCGCCGGACGGGCGGCGGGATACGGATTTGGGCGAACGGCTGCGGACCGTGTAATGTCTTCATCGCTCGCCCCAATAGCTCAGTCGGCAGAGCGTCTCCATGGTAAGGAGAAGGTCAACGGTTCGATTCCGTTTTGGGGCTCTGATGTGAGAGGTTCCCGTCGCGAGACGGGAGCTGATCTCATCAAAGCGGTGTAGCTCAGTCGGTAGAGCAAGCGGCTCATAATCGCTGTGTCACCGGTTCAAGTCCGGTCACCGCTACTGACAGTAGCCGATTGCGGGGTCGGTCCTTCGATCGGCTACTCTTTCTTGCGTTGAACCAGTCCATCCGTTCGTCTTAGGAGCACTCACGTGGCTGCCACCGACGTCCGCCCGAAGATCACGCTGGCCTGCGTGGAGTGCAAGGAGCGGAACTACATCACCAAGAAGAACCGGCGTAACAACCCGGACCGTCTTGAGATGAAGAAGCACTGCCCGCGTTGCAACGCGCACACCGCGCACCGCGAAACGCGATAAATCAGGCTCGTCCGTGAGGCCGTCCCCTTCCGAGGGGGCGGCCTCACGGCGTTTCCACGGCCCGTCCCGCATCGAGCCCCCCACCGGCCCCCTGCGTATTCCGCGGCCGGTTTCCGGCTAATTTGGGGCCATCACAGCAGAGATCAGGAGGTGCCGGGCCATGGCGCTCGACCAGTCCTTCGTGGGACGGACCTACCCGCCCACCGCTCCCTATGAGGTGGGCCGGGAGAAGATCCGCGAGTTCGCCGAAGCGGTGGGCGAGACCAACCCGGTGTACACCGATCCCGAGGCCGCCAAGGAATTCGGCCACCCCGATGTGATCGCCCCGCCGACCTTCGTGTTCTCCATCACCTTCCGGGCCGCCGGACAGGTCGTCCAGGACCCGCAGCTCGGCCTGGACTACAGCCGCGTGGTGCACGGCGACCAGAAGTTCGCCTACGCCCGCCCGGTGCGCGCCGGCGACCGGCTCACGGTCACCTCCACCATTGAGGCGATCAAGTCCCTCGCGGGCAACGACATCCTGGACATCCGCGGCGAGGTCCACGACGAGACCGGCGAGCTCGTCGTGACCGCCTGGACCAAGCTCGTGGCCCGCGCGGCCGAGGAGGCGTGAGGACCCGATGACGGCGAAGATCGCGTACGACGAGGTCGAGGTCGGCACCGAGCTGCCGGCGCGGAGCTTCCCCGTGACGCGCGCCACGCTGGTGCGCTACGCCGGGGCCTCCGGGGACTTCAACCCGATCCACTGGAACGAGAAGTTCGCCAAGGAGGTGGGCCTGCCGGACGTCATCGCGCACGGCATGTTCACCATGGCCGAGGCGATCCGCGTGGTCACGGACTGGACCGGGGACCCCGGCGCGGTCGTGGAGTACGGCGTCCGCTTCACCCGGCCCGTCGTCGTCCCGAACGACGACCAGGGCGCGCTGATCGAGGTCAGCGGCAAGGTCGCGGCCAAGCTGGACGACCACACCGTCCGGGTGGACCTGACGGCCACGAGCGCCGGCCAGAAGGTGCTGGGCATGTCCCGGGCGGTCGTACGCCTGGCCTGACGGAGCCCGAGCCGATGTAAGGGGCGTCCTCCTTTGAGGGACGCCCCTTACGCGTTCCCTGTTCTGCCGGTGCCCGGCGTTCCCGCGGGCGGGTGCTCCCCGCCTGCCCGGACCCCTCGGTGACGTCTCGTACGCTTGGCCCCGTGCAGGTACTCCACGACGCCCCCCTTGCCCCGCTGACCACCTTCCGGCTGGGCGGCCCCGCGACCCGGCTGATCACGGCCGGCACCGACGCCGAGGTGATCGCCGCGGTGCGCGAGGCCGACGACAGCGGCACACCGCTGCTGGTCATCGGCGGCGGCTCGAACCTGGTCATCGGCGACAAGGGGTTCGACGGCACCGCGCTGCGCATCGCCACGCGCGGGTTCGAACTGCGCGGCGGCACGCTGGAACTGGCGGCCGGCGAAGTGTGGAGCGACGCCGTCGCCCGCACCGTGGAGGCCGGGCTCGCCGGGATCGAGTGCCTGGCCGGCATCCCCGGCTCCGCGGGCGCCACGCCGATCCAGAACGTGGGCGCCTACGGCCAGGAGGTCTCCTCGACGATCACCGAGGTGATCGCGTACGACCGCCGGGCCGGCGAGACCGTCACCCTGACGAACGAGGAGTGCGCCTTCTCGTACCGCCACAGCCGCTTCAAGGCCGACCCGGACCGCTATGTCGTGCTCCGGGTCCGTTTCGCGCTGGAGGACGCGGACGGGCTGTCCGCGCCGCTGAAGTACGCCGAGACCGCCCGCGCGCTCGGCGTGGCGACCGGCGACCGGGTACCGCTCGCCGACGCCCGCGAGACCGTGCTGAAGCTGCGCGCCGGGAAGGGCATGGTGCTGGACCCCGAGGACCACGACACCTGGTCCGCCGGCTCCTTCTTCACCAACCCGATCCTCACCGACGAACAGTTCGCCGCCTTCCACGCGCGCGTGCGCGAGCGGCTGGGCGAGGGCGTCGAACCGCCCGCCTACCCGGCGGGGGAGGGCCGTACGAAGACCTCCGCGGCCTGGCTGATCGACAAGGCGGGCTTCACCAAGGGCTACGGCACCGGCCCCGCCCGCATCTCCACCAAGCACACCCTCGCCCTGACCAACCGGGGCGAGGCCACCACGGAGGACCTCCTCGCCCTGGCCCGCGAGGTGGTCGACGGAGTCCGCGCCGCCTTCGGCGTCACGCTCGTCAACGAGCCGGTGACCGTCGGCGTCAGCCTGTAGGGCCGGGACCGCCGGGACCGCCGGGACCGCCGGGAGCCGCCGTGCCGGCTCCCCGGGGCCCCGTCAGGCGGGCCCGGCGGCCGGGCGGGTCAGCCAGTCGTCCACGCCCGCCAGCAGCCGCGCCTTGACCTCCTCCGGCGCTGCCGAGCCCCGCACCGACTGCCGGGCCAGCTCCGCGAGCTCCGCGTCCGAGAAGCCGTGGGCGTGTCGGGCGATCTCGTACTGCGCGGCCAGCCGCGAGCCGAACAGCAGCGGGTCGTCCGCGCCCAGCGCCATCGGCACGCCCGCCTCGAAGAGGGTGCGCAGCGGGACGTCCTGCGGCTTCTCGTACACGCCGAGCGCCACGTTCGAGGCCGGGCACACCTCGCAGGTCACGCCCCGGTCGGCCAGCCGCTTCAGCAGCCGCGGGTCCTCCGCGGCCCGCACCCCGTGCCCGATCCGCGTGGCGTGCAGGTCGTCCAGGCAGTCCCGGACCGACGCCGGGCCGGACAGCTCGCCGCCGTGCGGGGCCGACAGCAGACCCCCCTCGCGCGCGATGTGGAAGGCCCGGTCGAAGTCCCGCGCCAGACCCCGCCGCTCGTCGTTGGAGAGCCCGAAGCCGACCACGCCCCGGTCCGCGTAGCGCACCGCCAGCCGGGCCAGCGTGCGCGCGTCCAGCGGGTGCTTCATGCGGTTCGCGGCGACCAGGACGCGCATGCCGATGCCGGTCTCCCGGGAGGTCGTCTCGACCGCGTCCAGGATGACCTCCAGCGCCGGGATCAGACCGCCCAGCCGGGGGGCGTACGACGTCGGGTCCACCTGGATCTCCAGCCAGCCCGAGCCGTCCTTCAGGTCCTCCTCCGCGGCCTCCCGGACCAGGCGCTGGATGTCCTCCGGGGCGCGCAGGCAGGAACGGGCCGCGTCGTACAGCCGCTGGAAACGGAACCAGCCCCGCTCGTCCGTGGCGCGCAGCCGGGGCGGATCCCCGCTGACGAGGGAGTCCCTCAGCGTGTCGGGCAGCCGTACGCCGTACTTGTCGGCCAGCTCCAGCACGGTCCCTGGTCGCATCGATCCGGTGAAGTGCAGGTGCAGATGGGCTTTCGGCAGCTCAGAGAGATCACGTACACGCTCCATTCCCAGATCCTGCCGTACGCCACCGCCTTCCCGGTAGCCGTTTCACCGTAGGTGGGCTTGCCCGTACACACGAACGGGCCGCCTCCCCGGGGGAGACGGCCCGCACGCGCGCGTGGCGGCCGGGAACTAGTCCCGCGCCTCCGCCAGCAGCTTCTGGACGCGGCTCACGCCCTCGACGAGGTCCTCGTCGCCGAGCGCGTACGACAGCCGCAGGTAGCCCGGGGTGCCGAAGGCCTCGCCCGGGACGACCGCGACCTCGGCCTCCTCCAGGATCAGCGCGGCCAGCTCGACGGTGTCCTGCGGGCGCTTGCCGCGGATCTCCTTGCCGAGCAGCGCCTTGACCGAGGGGTAGGCGTAGAACGCGCCCTCGGGCTCCGGGCAGACCACGCCGTCGATCTCGTTGAGCATCCGCACGATGGTCTTGCGCCGCCGGTCGAACGCCTCGCGCATCGTCGCCACGGCCTCCAGGCCGCCCGAGACGGCGGCCAGGGCGGCCGCCTGGGCCACGTTGGAGACGTTGGAGGTGGCGTGCGACTGGAGGTTCGTCGCGGCCTTGACGACGTCCTTCGGGCCGATGACCCAGCCCACGCGCCAGCCGGTCATGGCGTACGTCTTCGCCACGCCGTTGACCACGACGCACTTGTCGCGCAGCTCGGGCAGGAGCGCCGGCAGGGACACCGCGGCGGCGTCGCCGTAGACCAGGTGCTCGTAGATCTCGTCGGTGAGCACCCACAGGCCGTGCTCGAGGGCCCAGCGGCCGATCGCCTCGGTCTCGGCCTCGGAGTACACCGCGCCGGTCGGGTTGGACGGGGAGACGAAGAGGACGACCTTCGTCCGCTCCGTACGCGCCGCCTCTAGTTGCTCCACCGACACCCGGTAGCCGGTGGTCTCGTCCGCGACGACCTCCACCGGGACGCCGCCGGCCAGGCGGATGGACTCCGGGTACGTCGTCCAGTACGGCGCCGGGACGATGACCTCGTCGCCCGGGTCGAGGATCGCGGCGAAGGCCTCGTAGATGGCCTGCTTGCCGCCGTTGGTGACCAGGATCTGGGAGACGTCGGGCTCCCAGCCGGAGTCGCGCAGCGTCTTGGCGGCGATCGCGGCCTTCAGCTCGGGCAGGCCGCCGGCCGGGGTGTAGCGGTGGTACTTGGGGTTCTTGCAGGCCTCGACGGCCGCCTCGACGATGTAGTCCGGGGTCGGGAAGTCGGGCTCACCGGCGCCGAAGCCGATCACCGGACGCCCGGCGGCCTTCAGGGCCTTGGCCTTGGCGTCCACGGCGAGGGTGGCGGACTCGGAGATCGCGCCGACGCGGGCGGAGACCCGGCGCTCGGTGGGAGGGGTTGCAGCGCTCATGCGGACCATCGTTCCAGACCGGAAATGCCCCCGGCACACGGGTTTCACAGACTGGGCAGCCGGTGGTCGAGGGGTGAACAGGGGTCCGAATCCGGCCTCCGGCCAGGACGATCTTCCCTTCCGGGATCCCGACGGGCACTTTCTGTTCGACGCCGGGCCCCGGACCACGTACACTCTCACCTCGTTGGCCTCTCGACGGCCGCCGTCGAGCCGGTGCACATCGGGCACCCGGTTGGATGCGGTACGTTGGGGGACACACAAAGGGTCGTAGCTCAATTGGTAGAGCACCGGTCTCCAAAACCGGCGGTTGGGGGTTCAAGTCCCTCCGGCCCTGCTACACACACCGCCAGGATGTGTGCGCATGTACGTACAGCAATGCACCGCCGTGCGGCTCAGAAACCGGGCGCGGCACGGCCACGACCCGGGATCAGGTGAGGACTATGACGGACGCCGTAGGCTCCATCGACACGCCTGATGCCCAGGACGAGGTGCCCGAGTCCAAGAAGGCCCGCAAGGGCGGTAAGCGCGCCAAGAAGGGCCCGCTGAAGCGCCTCGCCACCTTCTACCGCCAGATCGTCGCGGAGCTCCGCAAGGTCGTCTGGCCGACGCGCAACCAGCTGACTTCGTACACCACCGTGGTGATCTTCTTCGTCGTCATCATGATCGCTCTGGTGACCGTGATTGACTATGGGCTCGACCACGCGGCCAAGTACGTCTTCGGCTGAGCCAAAAGCGAAGGGCGCCGTGGTACCGGCGCCCCTTTTCGCATGTTCCACCCCTATGTATCCAGGAAGAAGCAGCCATCGTGTCTGACCCGAACCTGAACGACGACGCCACTGAGCCCCGGGGGCTGGCTGCCGAGACGGTGGACGACGAGCTCGACATCGTCGAGGGCGCGGACGACCAGGACGAGTTCGAGGCTGCCGAGGCCGAGGCGGGGGAGCCGGCCGAGGAGGCCGCCGTGCACGCCGACGACGCCGAGGACGAGGACGTCTCCGAGGACGAGGGCGACGAGGCCGCCGAGGAGGCGGTCGAGGAGACCGCCGCCCCGGTCGACCCGGTCCAGGCCCTGCGCGAGGAACTGCGCACCCTGCCCGGCGAGTGGTACGTCATCCACACCTACGCCGGTTACGAGAACCGCGTGAAGACCAACCTGGAGCAGCGCGCCGTCTCGCTGAACGTCGAGGACTACATCTTCCAGGCCGAGGTGCCGCAGGAAGAGGTCGTCCAGATCAAGAACGGCGACCGCAAGACGATCAAGCAGAACAAGCTGCCGGGTTACGTCCTGGTCCGCATGGACCTGACGAACGAGTCCTGGGGCGTCGTCCGCAACACCCCGGGCGTCACCGGCTTCGTCGGCAACGCCTACGACCCCTACCCGCTGACCCTGGACGAGATCGTCAAGATGCTCGCCCCGGAGGCCGAGGAGAAGGCCGCCCGCGAGGCGGCCGAGGCCGAGGGCAAGCCCGCCCCGCAGCGTAAGGTCGAGGTCCAGGTGCTGGACTTCGAGGTCGGCGACTCGGTCACCGTCACCGACGGCCCGTTCGCCACGCTCCAGGCGACCATCAACGAGATCAACCCCGACTCCAAGAAGGTCAAGGGCCTGGTCGAGATCTTCGGCCGGGAGACCCCGGTCGAGCTGTCCTTCGACCAGATCCAGAAGAACTGAGCACACTCCCCGGAAGCGCCCCCCCGGTGACCACCGGACCGGGGCGCTTCCGCCGTGTCCGGCCCGCCCTCGCCGCCGTGGCCGTGCTGGCGCCGCTGGTCCTGCTGTACGCCGTCTGCGTGCCGGCGGCCTGGCAGCGCACCGGACTGCGCGGCGCCGAGCCGGTCGCGGCCACCTTCCACGACGGCGCCTGCCTCCTCGGCCGCTGCTCGGTGACGTACTCCGTCGCGGGGGAGCGGGTGACGGCCGGCCTGCCGGTCGGCACGCGCGCGTGGGGCCACACCGAGGGCGACCCGGTGACCGTGCGCGCCGCGCCCGGCGAGCCGGAGCGGGTGGCGCTCGCGGACGACACCGGACGCGGGGCCGTCGCCGCGCTGCTCGCCGTGCCCGTGGGCGCGAGCCTGCTCGCGTTGCTCGCCGCGGCCGTGCGCGTGCTGCGCGACGGGCGCCCCGAAGAATCCGTGCGGGGCGCCTGACCTGGGGGATTTCTTGTCTCGTGGGGACAGCGGCTATCGTTGTGCGGTATGCCATCTGCGGGATCGTGCAACGGCATGGATCCGCCATCGCAGATGGCCATCAACCTCTCAGTAAGGACCCGGAGAGAGCATGCCTCCCAAGAAGAAGAAGGTCACGGGGCTCATCAAGCTCCAGATCCAGGCCGGCGCCGCCAACCCGGCTCCGCCGGTCGGCCCGGCGCTGGGCCAGCACGGCGTCAACATCATGGAGTTCTGCAAGGCCTACAACGCCGCGACCGAGTCGCAGCGCGGTTGGGTCATCCCGGTGGAGATCACGGTCTACGAGGACCGTTCCTTCACCTTCGTGACCAAGACGCCGCCGGCCGCGAAGATGATCCTCAAGGCCGCGGGCATCGAGAAGGGCTCCGGCGAGCCGCACAAGACCAAGGTCGCCAAGATCACCCAGGCGCAGGTCCGCGAGATCGCCCAGACCAAGATGCCCGACCTGAACGCGAACGACCTGGACGCCGCCGCGAAGATCATCGCCGGTACCGCGCGTTCCATGGGCGTCACGGTCGAGGGCTGAACCCCACCTTCGTAGCAGTCATGCGGCTGCCTGCATTTCGCGGCCGCACGTGGCAGGGCCTGCTCGGCCCAGTGACCACGACTCCTTTCAGAACACACAGGAGCAAGTTGTGAGCAAGCGCAGCAAGGCTCTCCGCGCTGCGGACGCCAAGATCGACCGGGAGAAGCAGTACGCCCCGCTCGAGGCCGTCCGTCTCGCCAAGGAGACCTCCACGACCAAGTTCGACGCCACCGTCGAGGTCGCCTTCCGTCTGGGTGTCGACCCGCGCAAGGCCGACCAGATGGTCCGTGGCACCGTGAACCTTCCGCACGGCACCGGTAAGACCGCCCGGGTCCTGGTCTTCGCGACCGGCGACCGTGCCGAGGCCGCGCGTGCCGCGGGCGCCGACATCGTCGGTGCCGACGAGCTGATCGACGAGGTCGCGAAGGGCCGTCTGGACTTCGACGCCGTCGTCGCCACCCCGGACCTCATGGGCAAGGTCGGCCGCCTCGGCCGCGTCCTCGGCCCGCGTGGTCTGATGCCGAACCCGAAGACCGGCACCGTCACCCCCGACGTGACCAAGGCCGTCACGGACATCAAGGGCGGCAAGATCGAGTTCCGCGTCGACAAGCACTCGAACCTGCACTTCATCATCGGCAAGGCGTCCTTCGACGACGCCAAGCTGGTGGAGAACTACGGCGCCGCGCTGGAGGAGATCCTCCGTCTGAAGCCGTCCGCCGCCAAGGGTCGCTACATCAAGAAGGCCGCCATCACCACCACGATGGGCCCCGGCATCCCGGTCGACCCGAACCGCACCCGCAACCTCCTCGTCGAGGAGGACCCGGCCGCCGTCTGAGCCCCGGCTCAGCTCGGTAGCCGCGTCAGGGACGCGTAAGCGAAAAGGGCGGGCCCTGGAACCTCTCCGGTTCCGGGCCCGTCCTTTCTGTGTACGTCCGTTCGAAGGACTGTCAGTGGCCTGGGCTACGGTGCAGGCACAGGACACACAACAGGGGTGGGAACAGATGAAGAGCACGACCGTGCGCCGGGTGACCCTTTCCGTCGCGGTGGTGGCCGCGCTGACCGGAGTGGCCGCCTGCGGCTCCTCCGACTCCGGCAAGGGCGACGACAAGGCGGCCGGCAAGGAGGCCGGCAAGGGCGCGATACAGCTCAGCCCGATCGCCGCGCTGCGGTCCGTCGAGAAGTCCACCGACCAGGCCGACTCGGCCAAGGTGCGCTCCACGACGTCCCTCGGCGACATCATGGCGATGACCGCGGACGGCGCCCTCACCTGGAACGACGGCCTCAAGGGCAACCTGACCATCACCTACACCGGCGGCCAGATGGCCGAGCTGATGAAGAAGGCCGGCAACCAGTCGATGGAGGCCCGCTATCTGCAGGACGCCTACTACGCGCACATGAGCGAGACGTACGCCCAGCAGGCGGGCGGCGGCAAGCACTGGATCAAGTACTCCTACGACGACCTCGCGAAGTTCGGCGGCGCGTCCGGGTCGTACATGAAGGACCAGCTCCAGAACGCCACGCCGAACCAGTCGGTGAAGATGCTGCTGGCCTCCGGTGACGTGAAGAAGGTCGGCGAGGAGAAGGTCTCCGGCGTCAAGACCACGCACTACTCGGGCAAGGTGAACGTCGCCGACCTCGCCGACAAGACCAGCAACCTCGGCGCCGACCAGATGGCGGCCCTGAAGAAGCAGCTCAGCCAGGCCGGCATCACCACCGAGACCATCGACATCTGGGTCGACGACCAGAACCTCCTGATCAAGAAGACCGAGAAGGCCGACACCGCCAACGGGGTCCTGAACAACACGTCGTTCTACTCCGACTACGGCGTGAAGGTCAGCACGGAGGCCCCGCCGGCCGACGACACCAAGGACTTCGGCGAGATGATGAAGTCCGGCGGCATGGCCACGGGCGGCACGGGCACGGCTTCCTGAGCCTCAGGCCGTCCCTGAGCCTCCCGGCATCCTCAGTCCCCTTCGGAGCCCGCCCCACGGCCACGCAGCGCCCTGCGCGCGCCGCCGGGCCCTAGGTAGCCCGGCCCCCCGACCCCGGCGCTCACCTGCCCATGGGAGGCCCTTGCCGGGGCCGTCCAGGCCCCTGTGGCCCGCGAGGGGGCTCACGGCCGCACACAGGGTCCGCGTCGGCCCGCGCCCGTGCCCCGGGGCCGGAGGGGCGGCCCTGGCCCCGCTCACGCCCCGGGGCCGGCCCCGTCGGGAGGCTCTTGCCGGCGCCATTCAGGCTCCGGGGGGTCGCGTCGAGGCCCACGGCCGTGCCAAGGGACCCGCGTCGGCTCACCACCGCGCCCCGGGGCCAGTGGGGCCGCCCTGCCACTTGGCCCCGCTCACGCCCTGGTCCTGGCCTCAGCCTCGGCCCCGGCACCCCGGCCCCGCGTGCTCAAGCTGCCCGCGGGTGGCCCTTGCCGACGCCGTTCAGGCCCTCGGGGCCCGCGTCGAGGCCCCCGGCCGCGCCCGGGGGTATGCGTCGGCTCACCACCGCGCCCCGGGGCCAGTGGGGCCGCCCTGCCACTTGGCCCTGCTCAGGCCCCGGCCCCCGGCCCCCGGCCCCCGGCCCCCGGCCCCCGGCCCCCGGCCCCCGGCCCCCGGCCCCCGGCCCCCGGCCCCCGGCCCCCGGCCCCCGGCCGGGCCGGGCCGCCCTTTCCCCATCGCGGCCCACCCCCAAACGGCCCGATTTGCTCCGTGGCGATCCGGTCCCGTACTCTCTGGGGGAAGCCAAAGACCGCTGGTCGTTGCCGTGCGCTCGCATGAGGGTGCGGTGGCCGAAGGATCCGCTGAAAAGTGGACGACCCGCGCAGGTGACAGTGGAAGTACTCCCGGAGTGCCCGCCGAGCGCGTGCAGACCGGTCGAGTCCGCCCCGTGCGCCTGCGCCGGGGCGTTTCGTTTTCCCCAGTCCTCCTTCGGGTCCGCGCGGTCCGAATCACCCGGAAGGAGGCCGAGGCTCTATGGCGAGGCCCGACAAGGCTGCCGCGGTTGCGGAGCTGACGGACAAGTTCCGCAGCTCCAACGCCGCCGTGCTGACCGAGTACCGCGGTCTCACCGTGGCGCAGCTCAAGACGCTGCGCCGGTCGCTCGGTGAGAACGCCCAGTACGCCGTGGTGAAGAACACGCTGACCAAGATTGCGGCCAAGGAGGCCGGGATCACGCTGGAGGACCAGCTCTTCGCTGGCCCGACGGCCGTCGCCTTCGTCACCGGTGACCCGGTGGAGTCGGCGAAGGGTCTGCGTGACTTCGCCAAGGAGAACCCGAATCTCGTCATCAAGGGCGGTGTCCTTGACGGCAAGGCGCTGTCCGCCGACGAGATCAAGAAGCTTGCGGACCTCGAGTCCCGCGAGGTTCTGCTCAGCAAGCTGGCCGGTGCCTTCAAGGCGAAGCAGTCCCAGGCTGCCTCCGTCTTCCAGGCGCTGCCGTCGAAGCTCGTCCGCACCGTGGACGCGCTGCGCGCCAAGCAGGCCGAGCAGGGCGGTGCCGAGTAATTCGGCTCGCATCATGACCGCCGCCGCCAGGCAGCGGTCGTAGCGGGCCGAACGTACGCCCGCCATTCATGTACATCCGGCACCAGCCGATTTAGTGGAAGGAAAGCCATCATGGCTCTCACCCAGGACGAACTGCTCGCCGAGTTCGAGGGCATGACCCTGATCCAGCTCTCCGAGTTCGTGAAGGCGTTCGAGGAGAAGTTCGACGTCACCGCTGCCGCTGCCGCCCCGGTCGTCGTGGCCGGCGGTGCCGCCGGCGGTGCTGCCGCCGAGGCCGAGGAGGAGAAGGACGAGTTCGACGTCATCCTCACCGGCGCCGGCGACAAGAAGATCCAGGTCATCAAGGTCGTGCGTGAGCTGACCTCCCTGGGTCTGAAGGAGGCCAAGGACCTCGTCGACGGCACCCCGAAGCCGGTCCTCGAGAAGGTCAACAAGGAGGCCGCTGACAAGGCCGCCGAGGCCCTCAAGGGCGCCGGTGCCTCCGTCGAGGTCAAGTAAGACCTTCGCGAGCGCCACAGCGGCCCGCTAGGGCTGTAACGCGAACGCACCGAAGGGCGATCATCCATCTGGGTGGTCGCCCTTCGGCGTTCCCCGGAGCCTGGCGAGGGCTGCCTTGCACCTGTGTTCGTGCGGGGTAAGGTGATCTTCGTCGTGTCTCCGGACGCCCCGGTTCCGGCAAGGAACCCTTGACGAACCGCACGCAGCGCGCAATTCTCAGGACGCGTCGTCACAAGGATCCGAATCCGAGGCATGGATCGACGACGAAGAGGGCAGTATCAACGTGCGTTGAGGGCAGGATGCCGAGGGCGTTGAGAGAGGCGTTGAGCACAACGAGGGTCTTCGAAAACCCGCGCTGGACATCAGTGTGCCAAGTGGCTACACTGACCCTTTGCGCTGCCTGTTAGCTGTCCCCTGCCCGTCACCAGGGGTCTGCCCTCACTTGAGCACAGTCGACCGATGCCCCCCGACCTGGGGTTTCCGTCCCTGTGTACAGGAGAGGGACCGGTACGCGCGTAGTGAGTCCGAGCCCTCGGAAGGACCCCCTCTTGGCCGCCTCGCGCACTGCCTCGACCGCGAATACGAACAACGGCGCCAGCACCGCCCCGCTGCGCATCTCCTTTGCAAAGATCAAGGAGCCCCTCGAGGTTCCGAACCTGCTCGCGCTGCAGACCGAGAGCTTTGACTGGCTGCTCGGCAACACCGCCTGGCAGACTCGGGTCGAGGAGGCTCTGGAGAACGGTCAGGACGTCCCCACCAAGTCCGGTCTGGAGGAGATCTTCGAGGAGATCTCCCCGATCGAGGACTTCTCCGGGTCGATGTCGCTGACGTTCCGGGACCACCGCTTCGAGCCGCCGAAGAACTCGATCGACGAGTGCAAGGAGCGCGACTTCACGTACGCCGCCCCGCTCTTCGTCACCGCCGAGTTCACCAACAACGAGACCGGTGAGATCAAGTCCCAGACGGTCTTCATGGGCGACTTCCCGCTCATGACGAACAAGGGCACTTTCGTCATCAACGGCACCGAGCGTGTCGTGGTGTCGCAGCTGGTCCGTTCCCCCGGTGTCTACTTCGACTCCAGCATCGACAAGACGTCCGACAAGGACATCTTCTCCGCCAAGATCATCCCGTCCCGGGGTGCCTGGCTGGAGATGGAGATCGACAAGCGCGACATGGTCGGTGTCCGCATCGACCGCAAGCGCAAGCAGTCGGTCACCGTGCTGCTGAAGGCGCTCGGCTGGACCACCGAGCAGATCCTTGAGGAGTTCGGCGACTACGAGTCGATGCGCGCCACCCTGGAGAAGGACCACACCCAGGGCCAGGACGACGCGCTGCTCGACATCTACCGCAAGCTGCGCCCGGGCGAGCCCCCCACGCGCGAGGCCGCGCAGACGCTGCTGGAGAACCTCTACTTCAACCCCAAGCGCTACGACCTCGCCAAGGTCGGCCGCTACAAGGTCAACAAGAAGCTGGGTACGGACACCCCGCTGGACGCGGGCATCCTGACCGTCGAGGACATCATCGCGACGATCAAGTACCTGGTGAAGCTGCACGCCGGCGAGACCGAGACCTCCGGTGACAACGGCGAGACGGTCGTCGTCGAGACGGACGACATCGACCACTTCGGCAACCGCCGCCTGCGCAGCGTCGGCGAGCTGATCCAGAACCAGGTCCGCACGGGTCTGGCCCGTATGGAGCGCGTCGTGCGCGAGCGCATGACGACCCAGGACGTCGAGGCGATCACGCCGCAGACCCTGATCAACATCCGGCCGGTCGTCGCCTCCATCAAGGAGTTCTTCGGCACCAGCCAGCTGTCGCAGTTCATGGACCAGAACAACCCGCTGTCTGGTCTGACGCACAAGCGCCGTCTGTCGGCGCTCGGCCCCGGTGGTCTGTCCCGTGAGCGGGCCGGCTTCGAGGTCCGTGACGTGCACCCCTCGCACTACGGCCGCATGTGCCCGATCGAGACGCCCGAAGGCCCGAACATCGGTCTGATCGGCTCGCTCGCCTCCTACGGCCGGGTCAACGCGTTCGGTTTCGTCGAGACCCCGTACCGCAAGGTCATCGACGGCCAGGTCACCGACGAGGTCGACTACCTGACCGCCGACGAAGAGGACCGCTTCGTCATCGCGCAGGCCAACGCGCCGCTGACCAGCGACCTCCGCTTCGAGGAGAACCGCGTCCTGGTCCGCCGCCGCGGCGGCGAGGTCGACTACGTCGGCCCCGAGGACGTGGACTACATGGACGTCTCGCCGCGCCAGATGGTGTCGGTCGCGACCGCCATGATCCCGTTCCTCGAGCACGACGACGCCAACCGTGCCCTCATGGGCGCGAACATGATGCGCCAGGCCGTTCCGCTGATTAAGTCGGAGGCCCCGCTCGTCGGTACCGGCATGGAGTACCGCTCCGCCGTCGACGCCGGCGACGTCGTCAAGGCCGAGAAGGCCGGTGTGGTCCAGGAGGTCTCCGCGGACTACATCACCACCGCCAACGACGACGGCACGTACATCACGTACCGCCTGGCCAAGTTCGCCCGCTCCAACCAGGGCACCTCGGTCAACCAGAAGGTCATCGTCAACGAGGGCGACCGCGTCATCGAGGGCCAGGTCCTCGCCGACGGCCCGGCCACCCAGAACGGCGAGATGGCCCTCGGCAAGAACCTGCTCGTGGCGTTCATGCCGTGGGAGGGTCACAACTACGAGGACGCGATCATCCTGTCGCAGCGCCTCGTGCAGGACGACGTCCTCTCCTCGATCCACATCGAGGAGCACGAGGTCGACGCCCGTGACACCAAGCTCGGCCCCGAGGAGATCACCCGGGACATCCCGAACGTCTCCGAGGAGGTCCTCGCCGACCTCGACGAGCGCGGCATCATCCGCATCGGCGCCGAGGTCATCGCCGGTGACATCCTCGTCGGCAAGGTCACCCCGAAGGGTGAGACCGAGCTGACGCCCGAGGAGCGCCTGCTGCGCGCGATCTTCGGTGAGAAGGCCCGTGAGGTCCGCGACACCTCGCTGAAGGTGCCGCACGGCGAGACCGGCAAGGTCATCGGCGTGCGCGTCTTCGACCGCGAGGAGGGCGACGAGCTGCCGCCGGGCGTGAACCAGCTGGTCCGCGTCTACGTCGCGCAGAAGCGCAAGATCACCGACGGTGACAAGCTCGCCGGCCGCCACGGCAACAAGGGTGTCATCTCCAAGATCCTGCCGATCGAGGACATGCCGTTCCTGGAGGACGGCACCCCGGTCGACATCATCCTCAACCCGCTGGGTGTGCCGTCCCGAATGAACCCGGGACAGGTCCTGGAGATCCACCTCGGCTGGCTCGCCAGCCGCGGCTGGGACGTCTCCGGCCTCGCCGACGAGTGGGCGCAGCGCCTGCAGGCCATCGGTGCCGACAAGGTCGCCCCGCGCACCAACGTCGCCACCCCGGTCTTCGACGGTGCCCGCGAGGACGAGCTGGCGGGTCTGCTGCAGCACACCATCCCGAACCGCGACGGCGAGCGCATGGTGCTCCCGTCCGGCAAGGCGCGGCTGTTCGACGGCCGCAGCGGTGAGCCGTTCCCGGACCCGATCTCGGTCGGCTACATGTACATCCTGAAGCTGCACCACCTGGTCGACGACAAGCTGCACGCCCGTTCGACCGGCCCGTACTCGATGATCACCCAGCAGCCGCTGGGTGGTAAGGCCCAGTTCGGTGGCCAGCGGTTCGGTGAGATGGAGGTGTGGGCACTCGAGGCCTACGGCGCCGCTTACGCGCTGCAGGAGCTGCTGACCATCAAGTCCGACGACGTCACCGGCCGCGTGAAGGTCTACGAGGCCATCGTCAAGGGCGAGAACATCCCCGAGCCCGGCATCCCCGAGTCCTTCAAGGTGCTCATCAAGGAGATGCAGTCGCTCTGCCTGAATGTGGAGGTGCTGTCCAGCGACGGTATGTCCATCGAGATGCGCGACACCGACGAGGACGTCTTCCGCGCTGCGGAGGAGCTCGGTATCGACCTGTCCCGGCGCGAGCCGAGCAGCGTCGAAGAGGTCTGACGGGAGCCGGCGGGGCCCCTGACCGACCAGGGGCCCCGCCGACCCCCAGGCCCCCGTACAGACCACAGACTTACGACCCTGAGAGGGATTGACGCATAGTGCTCGACGTCAACTTCTTCGACGAGCTCCGGATCGGCCTGGCCACCGCTGACGACATCCGTCAGTGGAGCCACGGCGAGGTCAAGAAGCCCGAGACCATCAACTACCGCACCCTCAAGCCCGAGAAGGACGGACTCTTCTGCGAGAAGATCTTCGGTCCGACCCGGGACTGGGAGTGCTACTGCGGCAAGTACAAGCGCGTCCGCTTCAAGGGCATCATCTGCGAGCGCTGTGGCGTCGAGGTCACGCGCGCCAAGGTGCGCCGTGAGCGGATGGGCCACATCGAGCTGGCCGCCCCCGTCACCCACATCTGGTACTTCAAGGGTGTCCCCTCGCGCCTCGGCTACCTGCTGGACCTGGCGCCCAAGGACCTCGAGAAGGTCATCTACTTCGCGGCGTACATGATCACGTACGTCGACGAGGAGCGCCGTCAGCGCGACCTGCCCTCCCTGGAGGCGCACGTCTCGGTCGAGCGTCAGCAGATCGAGAACCGCCGCGACGCCGACCTGGAGGCCCGCGCCAAGAAGCTCGAGACCGACCTGGCCGAGCTGGAGGCCGAGGGCGCCAAGGCCGACGTGCGCCGCAAGGTGCGCGAGGGTGCCGAGCGCGAGATGAAGCAGCTGCGCGACCGCGCGCAGCGCGAGATCGACCGCCTCGACGAGGTGTGGAACCGGTTCAAGAACCTCAAGGTCCAGGACCTCGAGGGCGACGAACTGCTCTACCGCGAGCTGCGCGACCGCTTCGGCACCTACTTCGACGGCTCGATGGGCGCCGCCGCGCTGCAGAAGCGCCTGGAGTCCTTCGACCTCGACGAGGAGGCCGAGAAGCTCCGCGAGATCATCCGCACCGGCAAGGGCCAGAAGAAGACCCGCGCCCTGAAGCGGCTGAAGGTCGTCTCCGCGTTCCTGCAGACCTCCAACAGCCCCAAGGGCATGGTCCTGGACTGCGTCCCGGTCATCCCGCCGGACCTGCGTCCGATGGTGCAGCTGGACGGTGGCCGCTTCGCGACCTCCGACCTGAACGACCTGTACCGCCGTGTGATCAACCGCAACAACCGCCTGAAGCGGCTTCTCGACCTCGGCGCGCCCGAGATCATCGTGAACAACGAGAAGCGCATGCTCCAGGAGGCCGTCGACGCGCTCTTCGACAACGGCCGTCGCGGTCGCCCGGTCACGGGCCCCGGCAACCGTCCGCTGAAGTCCCTCAGCGACATGCTGAAGGGCAAGCAGGGCCGATTCCGTCAGAACCTGCTCGGCAAGCGTGTCGACTACTCGGCGCGTTCCGTCATCGTCGTCGGCCCGCAGCTGAAGCTGCACCAGTGCGGTCTGCCCAAGGCGATGGCGCTGGAGCTGTTCAAGCCGTTCGTGATGAAGCGCCTGGTGGACCTGAACCACGCGCAGAACATCAAGAGCGCCAAGCGCATGGTGGAGCGCGGCCGCACGGTCGTGTACGACGTCCTCGAAGAGGTCATCGCCGAGCACCCGGTGCTGCTGAACCGTGCTCCCACCCTGCACCGCCTCGGCATCCAGGCCTTCGAGCCGCAGCTGGTCGAGGGCAAGGCCATCCAGATCCACCCGCTCGTGTGCACCGCGTTCAACGCGGACTTCGACGGTGACCAGATGGCCGTGCACCTGCCGCTGTCCGCGGAGGCGCAGGCCGAGGCCCGCATCCTGATGCTGTCCTCGAACAACATCCTCAAGCCCGCCGACGGCCGTCCGGTGACGATGCCGACCCAGGACATGGTCCTCGGTCTGTTCTTCCTCACCACCGACGGCGAGCTGCGCGACACCAAGGGCGAGGGCCGCGCGTTCGGCTCCACGGCCGAGGCGATCATGGCGTTCGACGCCGGCGAGCTGGCGCTGCAGTCGCAGATCGACATCCGCTTCCCGGTGGGCACCATCCCGCCGCGGGGCTGGACGCCGCCGGCCCGCGAGGAGGGCGAGCCCGAGTGGCAGCAGGGTGACTCGTTCCGCCTGCGTACCACCCTGGGCCGCGCGCTCTTCAACGAGTTGCTGCCCGAGGACTACCCGTTCGTCGACTACTCGGTGGGCAAGAAGCAGCTCTCCGAGATCGTCAACGACCTGGCCGAGCGCTACCCCAAGGTCATCGTGGCGGCGACGCTCGACAACCTGAAGGCGGCCGGCTTCTACTGGGCGACCCGTTCCGGTGTCACCGTGGCCATCTCCGACGTCGTCGTCCCCGAGGCGAAGAAGGAGATCGTCCGCGGCTACGAGGCGCAGGACGAGAAGGTCCAGAAGCAGTACGAGCGCGGTCTGATCACCAAGGAAGAGCGCACTCAGGAGCTCATCGCGATCTGGACCAAGGCGACCAACGAGGTCGCCGAGGCGATGAACGAGAACTTCCCCAAGACGAACCCCATCTTCATGATGGTTGACTCGGGTGCCCGAGGAAACATGATGCAGATGCGGCAGATCGCCGGTATGCGTGGTCTGGTGTCGAACGCCAAGAACGAGACGATCCCGCGTCCCATCAAGGCGTCCTTCCGTGAGGGCCTGTCCGTGCTGGAGTACTTCATCTCCACCCACGGTGCCCGTAAGGGTCTGGCGGACACCGCCCTGCGTACCGCCGACTCGGGTTACCTCACCCGTCGTCTGGTGGACGTCTCGCAGGACGTCATCATCCGCGAGGAGGACTGCGGCACCGAGCGCGGTCTGCGCCTGATGATCGCCGAGCGTGGCGCCGACGGCGTGCTGCGCAAGGCGGAGAACGTCGAGACGTCCGTGTACGCGCGCTGCCTCGCCGAGGACATCGTGGTCGACGGCCAGGTGCTGGCCCCGGCCGGCACCGACCTGGGCGACGTCCTCATCGAGGAACTGGTCTCCCGCGGCGTCGAGGAGGTCAAGACCCGCTCGGTCCTGACCTGCGAGTCCGCCGTCGGCACCTGCGCGATGTGCTACGGCCGTTCGCTCGCCACCGGCAAGCTGGTCGACATCGGTGAGGCGGTCGGCATCATCGCCGCCCAGTCCATCGGTGAGCCCGGTACCCAGCTGACGATGCGTACCTTCCACACCGGTGGTGTGGCCGGTGACGACATCACCCAGGGTCTGCCGCGTGTCGTCGAGCTCTTCGAGGCCCGTACCCCGAAGGGTGTCGCCCCGATCTCCGAGGCGTCCGGTCGCGTCCGCATCGAGGAGACCGAGAAGACCAAGAAGATCGTCGTCACCCCGGACGACGGCAGCGACGAGACGGCGTACCCGATCTCGAAGCGTGCCAAGGTCCTGGTCCGCGAGGGCGACCACGTCGAGGTGGGCCAGCAGCTCACCGTGGGTGCCACCAACCCGCACGACGTGCTGCGCATCCTGGGTCAGCGCGCCGTCCAGGTCCACCTGGTCGGCGAGGTCCAGAAGGTGTACAACTCGCAGGGTGTGTCGATCCACGACAAGCACATCGAGATCATCATCCGGCAGATGCTGCGCCGCGTGACGATCATCGAGTCCGGCGACGCCGAGCTGCTGCCCGGCGAGCTGGTCGAGCGCTCCCGCTTCGAGCAGGAGAACCGTCGTGTGGTCCAGGAGGGCGGTCACCCGGCCTCCGGTCGTCCGCAGCTGATGGGTATCACCAAGGCCTCGCTGGCGACGGAATCCTGGCTGTCGGCCGCCTCCTTCCAGGAGACGACCCGAGTCCTGACGGACGCGGCGATCAACGCCAAGTCCGACAGCCTCATCGGCCTCAAGGAGAACGTCATCATCGGTAAGCTCATCCCGGCCGGTACGGGTCTGTCCCGCTACCGCAACATCCGGGTCGAGCCGACCGAGGAGGCCAAGGCCGCGATGTACTCGGCCGTCGGCTACGACGACATCGACTACTCGCCGTTCGGCACCGGCTCCGGCCAGGCCGTCCCGCTGGAGGACTACGACTACGGTCCGTACAACCAGTAAGCGAGCAGCCTGAGGGGCGGCCACTCCGTTGGGGTGGCCGCCCTTCGGCGTGTCCGCACACTCCGATCCGTCGACGAACTTCTCTGTACGGCAAGGAAGCTGGGGCGTCGGTGGAAGTCGCGCGCGTCTTCTCCGGCCTGGTGGCGGCGCTGGTCATGCCGCCGGGCCAGGGATGGCACCGCTCACGTCCCGGATCGACGGTCCTTCTGGTGGTCCTGTACGGCGGCTACGCCGTTTCCCCGTGCGGGGACCACGTGCGGCCCTGGGAGGCGCTGTGTGCCGCCGTTCCGGTCGCTCTGGGGGCGATCTAACCGGCAGTCCCCGGGAGAGTCCCGACGTCGGCTCGTAGGGGTCTCGGACGCCCGGCACGCCGACTCGGTGGGGGACAGCCGCCACCGGCACTGCGTTGCTTCTGGTGACCTGGATCGCCGGCGGAGTCCAGCCGGAGGCCGCCGCGCTGGTGCTGGCGGCCAAGTCGCTCATCAGGGTCCCGAACGCGGAACACGGCAAGCACGCCTCCGAATGCCTCCTGATCGGTACTCTGGCCAGTGTCATAGCGGCACTGGCCATGGGCATGGCGGCGCGGTCGGCGGCCGGGCTGTCTGTCCTCCAAGGGCGGGAGGATGCCTTGGCACTGTCCGGGCACCCCCTGATTCGTGAGCTGTCCTCGCTGGCGCTGCCGGCGGAGGACTACGTGGTGACGGGCAGCGGCCCGCTGCTCGCTCACGGTCTGCGCGACGTGAAACGCGATCTCGACGTCGTCGCGAGGGGCGATGCGTGGAAGGCGGTTCTGCGCCTCGGGGAACCGTCGCTCCCGCTGTCCGGGTACGGCTGTCTGGTGTCGCTCTCCGGCGGGGACATCGAGGTGTTCGACCGCTGGCTCCCGGGCTCTCCGGGGCCGGACGCGATGATCGAGGCCGCGGAATGGGTGGAGGGGATCCCCTTCTCTCCGCTGAGTGACGTCCTGGCCTGGAAGGAAAGGCTCGACCGGCCGAAGGACCGAGAGGACATCCGATTGATCCGGCGTCACTTGGAGATGTCGGGGAAGTGACCGTGCGCACAGCCCGGGCCTGACCGGTTGGGGTGGGCCCCATTTGTTTTGACCGCAGCGAATGAGGTAGGTACGCTCAGACCTTGTGCCTGGGGTGTGCCCTGGCTCCTGTGCGTGCCTCCAAACCGTGCGGCGAGTCACGAGCGGCCACCGTAATTCGCGCCTTTTCCGTCTTGCGGCGGGAGTCCGGCGGATTCGACACACCCGACCGCGTGGGTCGGCGACGTTCCAGGTTAGCTGTACCCATCGGCACACAGAAACCGGAGAAGTAGTGCCTACGATCCAGCAGCTGGTCCGCAAGGGCCGGCAGGACAAGGTCGAAAAGAACAAGACGCCCGCACTCGAGGGTTCGCCCCAGCGTCGCGGCGTCTGCACGCGTGTGTTCACGACCACCCCGAAGAAGCCGAACTCGGCCCTCCGCAAGGTCGCGCGTGTGCGTCTGACCAGCGGCATCGAGGTCACCGCTTACATTCCGGGTGAGGGACACAACCTGCAGGAGCACTCCATCGTGCTCGTGCGCGGCGGCCGTGTGAAGGACCTGCCGGGTGTTCGCTACAAGATCATCCGCGGTTCGCTCGACACCCAGGGTGTCAAGAACCGCAAGCAGGCTCGCAGCCGTTACGGCGCCAAGAAGGAGAAGTAAGAATGCCTCGTAAGGGCCCCGCCCCGAAGCGCCCGGTCATCATCGACCCGGTCTACGGCTCTCCTCTGGTGACCTCCCTGATCAACAAGGTGCTGCTGAACGGCAAGCGCTCCACCGCCGAGCGCATCGTCTACGGCGCCATGGAGGGCCTGCGCGAGAAGACCGGCAACGACCCGGTCATCACGCTCAAGCGCGCTCTCGAGAACATCAAGCCGACCCTCGAGGTCAAGTCCCGCCGTGTCGGTGGCGCCACCTACCAGGTGCCGGTCGAGGTCAAGCCCGGCCGCGCCAACACCCTGGCGCTGCGCTGGCTGGTCGGTTACTCCCGCGCCCGTCGCGAGAAGACCATGACCGAGCGTCTCCTCAACGAGCTTCTCGACGCCTCCAACGGCCTCGGTGCGGCCGTGAAGAAGCGCGAGGACACCCACAAGATGGCCGAGTCCAACAAGGCCTTCGCGCACTACCGCTGGTAGTCGCTACCCACATCGAGACCGAGAGAAGACTGAAGCCTTATGGCTACCACTTCACTTGACCTGGCCAAGGTGCGCAACATCGGCATCATGGCTCACATCGACGCGGGCAAGACGACCACCACCGAGCGGATCCTGTTCTACACCGGTGTGTCGTACAAGATCGGTGAGGTCCACGACGGCGCCGCCACCATGGACTGGATGGAGCAGGAGCAGGAGCGTGGCATCACGATCACCTCTGCTGCCACCACCTGCCACTGGCCGCTGGAGAACGTCGACCACACCATCAACATCATCGACACCCCGGGTCACGTCGACTTCACCGTCGAGGTGGAGCGCTCCCTGCGCGTGCTCGACGGTGCCGTGACGGTGTTCGACGGTGTGGCCGGCGTCGAGCCGCAGTCCGAGACCGTGTGGCGTCAGGCGGACCGCTACGGCGTGCCGCGTATCTGCTTCGTCAACAAGCTCGACCGCACCGGTGCCGAGTTCCACCGCTGTGTCGACATGATCTCCGACCGTCTGGGCGCGCAGCCGCTGGTCATGCAGCTGCCGATCGGTGCCGAGGCGGACTTCAAGGGCGTCGTCGACCTGGTGACGATGAAGGCGTTCGTCTGGTCCGCCGAGGCCACCAAGGGCGAGATGTACGACATCGTCGACATCCCGGACACCCACACCGAGGCTGCCGAGGAATGGCGCGGCAAGCTGCTCGAGGCCGTGGCCGAGAACGACGAAGAGATCATGGAGCTGTACCTGGAGGGCGAGGAGCCTTCCGTGGAGCAGCTGTACGCCGCGATCCGTCGTATCACCATCGCCTCCGGCAAGGGTGACGGCACCACGGTGACCCCGGTGTTCTGCGGTACCGCGTTCAAGAACAAGGGTGTCCAGCCCCTGCTCGACGCGGTCGTGCGCTACCTGCCGTCCCCGGTCGACATCGAGGCCATCGAGGGCCACGCGGTCAACAACCCGGACGAGGTCGTCAAGCGCAAGCCGTCGGACGACGAGCCGCTGGCCGCCCTCGCGTTCAAGATCATGAGCGACCCGCACCTCGGCAAGCTCACCTTCGTCCGCGTGTACTCCGGCCGCCTGGAGTCCGGCACCGCCGTGCTGAACTCCGTCAAGGGCCGCAAGGAGCGCATCGGCAAGATCTACCGCATGCACGCCAACAAGCGTGAGGAGATCGAGTCGGTGGGCGCGGGCGACATCGTCGCCGTCATGGGCCTGAAGCAGACCACCACCGGTGAGACGCTCTGCGACGAGAAGAACCCGGTGATCCTGGAGTCCATGGACTTCCCGGCGCCGGTCATCGAGGTCGCGATCGAGCCCAAGTCCAAGGGTGACCAGGAGAAGCTGGGTGTCGCCATCCAGCGTCTCGCGGAGGAGGACCCCTCCTTCCAGGTGCACACCAACGAGGAGACCGGCCAGACCGTCATCGGCGGTATGGGCGAGCTTCACCTCGAGGTCCTCGTCGACCGCATGAAGCGCGAGTTCAAGGTCGAGGCCAACGTCGGCAAGCCGCAGGTGGCCTACCGCGAGACGATCCGCAAGGCCGTCGAGCGCGTCGACTACACCCACAAGAAGCAGACCGGTGGTACCGGTCAGTTCGCGAAGGTGCAGATCGGCATCGAGCCGCTCGAGGCCGGCGACACCTCGTACGAGTTCGTGAACAAGGTGACCGGTGGCCGTATCCCGAAGGAGTACATCCCTTCGGTGGACGCCGGTGCGCAGGAGGCCATGCAGTTCGGCATCCTCGCCGGCTACGAGATGACCGGTGTCCGTGTCATCCTCCACGACGGCGCCTACCACGAGGTCGACTCCTCCGAGCTCGCCTTCAAGATCGCCGGTTCGCAGGCCTTCAAGGAGGCCGCGCGCAAGGCCAGCCCCGTGCTGCTCGAGCCGATGATGGCCGTCGAGGTCACCACGCCCGAGGACTACATGGGCGAGGTCATCGGCGACATCAACTCCCGTCGTGGCCAGATCCAGGCCATGGAGGAGCGGGCCGGTGCCCGTGTCGTGAAGGGCCTCGTGCCCCTGTCGGAGATGTTCGGCTACGTCGGCGACCTCCGCAGCAAGACGTCGGGTCGCGCAAGCTACTCGATGCAGTTCGACTCCTACGCCGAGGTTCCGCGGAACGTCGCCGAGGAGATCATCGCGAAGGCCAAGGGCGAGTAACGCACCGCGTAAACACGCCGTAGGCTTGACTCCGGAGCCTCCAGGGGCAAACGTCCGCAATCGCGAGCGTTTGCCCCGGGTTCCGGGCCTTTACAGCAAAGATCACCTGGCGCCGATGAAGTAAGGCGTACAGAACCACTCCACAGGAGGACCCCAGTGGCGAAGGCGAAGTTCGAGCGGACTAAGCCGCACGTCAACATCGGCACCATCGGTCACATCGACCACGGTAAGACGACCCTCACGGCCGCCATTACCAAGGTGCTGCACGACGCGTACCCGGACCTGAACGAGGCCACCCCGTTCGACAACATCGACAAGGCGCCCGAGGAGCGCCAGCGCGGTATCACCATCTCCATCGCGCACGTCGAGTACCAGACCGAGGCGCGTCACTACGCCCACGTCGACTGCCCGGGTCACGCGGACTACATCAAGAACATGATCACCGGTGCCGCGCAGATGGACGGCGCGATCCTGGTGGTCGCCGCCACCGACGGCCCGATGCCGCAGACCAAGGAGCACGTGCTCCTGGCCCGCCAGGTCGGCGTTCCGTACATCGTCGTCGCCCTGAACAAGGCCGACATGGTGGACGACGAGGAGATCCTGGAGCTCGTCGAGCTCGAGGTCCGTGAGCTCCTCTCCGAGTACGAGTTCCCCGGCGACGACGTTCCGGTCGTCAAGGTCTCCGCGCTCAAGGCCCTCGAGGGCGAGCAGGTGTGGGTGGACTCCGTCCTCGAGCTGATGAAGGCCGTCGACGAGTCGATCCCGCAGCCGGAGCGCGACGTCGACAAGCCGTTCCTCATGCCGATCGAGGACGTCTTCACCATCACCGGTCGCGGTACGGTCGTCACCGGCCGTATCGAGCGTGGTGTCCTCAAGGTCAACGAGAACGTCGACATCATCGGCATCAAGACCGAGAAGACCTCCACCACGGTCACCGGCATCGAGATGTTCCGCAAGCTGCTCGACGAGGGCCAGGCCGGTGAGAACGTCGGTCTGCTCCTCCGTGGCATCAAGCGCGAGGACGTCGAGCGCGGCCAGGTCATCATCAAGCCGGGCTCGGTCACCCCGCACACCGAGTTCGAGGCGCAGGCCTACATCCTCTCCAAGGACGAGGGTGGCCGCCACACGCCGTTCTTCAACAACTACCGTCCGCAGTTCTACTTCCGCACGACGGACGTGACCGGCGTGGTGACCCTCCCCGAGGGCACCGAGATGGTCATGCCGGGTGACAACACCGAGATGAAGGTGGAGCTCATCCAGCCCGTCGCCATGGAAGAGGGCCTGAAGTTCGCCATCCGTGAGGGTGGCCGCACCGTGGGCGCCGGCCAGGTCACCAAGATCGTCAAGTAAGTTCCGCTTGCTTGAGGGTCAGCACCTGACCTAAGGGGAGGCCCGTACGACTCCGGTCGTACGGGCCTCTTCTGCTTTTCCGCCCGCCGGCCCGCCGGATTCTCCGCGCGCTCGAAACTATTCGGTGCGTCCGACCCGTTCCCCGGCGCCGCAGCCTCGCCCACTATTTGTCATGCCGCTGAGCAAATAGGGAGCGAGTGGGGAAGTGGAGGAGTGCCGTATGTCGTCTGCGCACGTCAGCCGTAGGACGGTCCTGGGCGGGACGGTTCTGGGCGCCGGGCTGGCCGCGGTGTCGGGGCCGGTGGCGGGGGCCGCGTCCGGGTCGGAGTCCGGGTCCGAGGCCGGGTCCGGTTCCGGGGGAGGGCTGCGGGTGACGGACCCGGGGTCGTACATCTCGTTCACGGGCGGGGTGTTCTCCCTGGTGGGCGCGCCGGTGGTGGTCAGCCAGGAGGATCACCCCGGAGTCGTACGGGTCGCGGGGGACCTCCGTGAGGACCTCGCGCGGGTGACCGGCGTGCGTCCGGGCACGACCATCGGCCGCTTCCCGGTGCTGGTCGGCACGATCGGCCGCAGCCCGCTGATCGACGGCCTGATCCGCTCCGGCAAGCTCGACGTGACCGGCGTGCGCGGCAAGTGGGAGACCTCGCTCCAGACCGTCGTGGACCACCCGATGCCCGGCGTGGAGCGGGCGTTCGTCATCGCCGGCAGCGATCCGCGGGGCACGATCTTCGGGGCGTACGACGTCTCGTACGGTATCGGGGTCTCGCCCTGGCACTGGTGGGACGACGTGCCGCCGACGCGGCGGAACCAGGTGTGGGTGAAGCCCGGCCGGTTCACCCAGGGCACCCCGGTGGTGAAGTACCGGGGCGTCTTCATCAACGACGAGAACCCGGCGCTCGGCACCTGGGCCCCGGCCTACTTCGGCCCCGGGAAGGTACCGGGATATCCCGGAGGCTTCACCGCCGACTTCTACGCGAAGGTCTTCGAGGTCCTGCTGCGGCTGAAGGGCAACTACCTGTGGCCGGCGGTCTGGGGCCGGGCGTTCGCCGAGGACGACCCGGAGAACCACCGCAGGGCCGCCCAGTACGGGATCGTCATGGGCACCTCCCACGAGGCGCCGATGATGCGCGGCATCGAGGAGTGGAACCGGCACGCGGGCTCGGGGTCCGACCCCTACGGGGGCACGGGCGAATGGTCGTACCGCCGCAACGCGGAGGCGATCCGCGCGTACTGGCGGGCCGGCATCCAGCGCATGGTCGACGAGGGCTTCGAAGGGGTCGTCACCCTCGGCATGCGCGGCAACGGCGACACCAGCCTGCCCGACGGCGACGGCATCGAACTGATGCAGGAAATCATCGCCGACCAGCGCCGCATCATCGAGGAGGTGACCGGGAAGCCGGCCGCCGAGACGCCCCAGGTGTGGACCCTCTACAAGGAGGTCCAGCGCTACTGGGACCGGGGCCTGCGCGCCCCCGACGACGTCACCGTGGTCCTCACGGACGACAACTGGGGCAACATCCGCAAGCACCCGGACGGCCCGCGCGCCGGCGGCTTCGGCCTGTACTACCACTTCGACTACGTCGGCGCCGGCCGCAACTACAAGTGGGTCGACACCGCGAACCTGCGCAACGTCTGGGACCAGCTCCACCAGGCGCACGCCTACGGCAACCACGGCCTGTGGGTGGTCAACGTCGGCGACCTGAAGGGCAACGAACTCCCGACGGAGTTCTTCCTCTCCTACGCCTGGGACCCGGACCGTCTGCCCCTGGAACGCCTCGGCGCGTGGGAGGAACGTTACGCCCGGCAGAACTTCGGCGAGGCGCAGGCGAAGGAGATCGCGGCGCTGCTGGCGGAGTACGGCCGGCTCCAGGCCCGCCGCAAACCGGAGCTGCTGAACCGCCGGATCACCCTCTCTGGCGACGAGGTCGTCTACGACGACCAGCAGACCCCGTACTACTTCGCGCACCGGGAGCTGGAGCGGGTCACCGAGGAGTGGCGTGAGCTGGGCCGCCGCGCCGAGCGGGTGGAGCGCCGGCTGCCGGAGCGGCTGCGGGACGCGTGGTTCGAACTGGCCGGCTACGAGGTGACGGCGACCGCGAACCTGTACGAGCTGCGGCAGGCGGAGTTCACCAACCTGCTCTACGCGGCGCAGGGCCGGGCCGCGACGAACGACCGCGCGGCCCAGGCGGAGGCGGGCCTCGACCGGGACTTCGCCCTCGCCGACCGCTTCAACTCCCGGGTGGCGAACGGCAAATGGCAGGGCTTCCAGACCCAGCCGCACATCGACTACGGCGATGTGGAGCGCTACGGCCCCAACGCGGGCTGGCAGCAGCCGGAGAAGGACAACGTGGCCATACCCGACGTGCTCTTCCCGGCGGTGCGCCGCATCGAGGTGCCGGAGGCGGCGGAGCTGGGCGTGTCGGTGGACGGGGCGGAGGACGAGGGCGAGTGGTGGCCGGGAGGTTCCTCCGGGGCGGCGGCCCTCCCGCCCTTCAGTCCGTACCAGACCCGCCCCCGCCAGTACGTGGAGATCTTCAACCGGGGCCGTACCCCCTTCCCCTACGAGGTCTCGGTCTCGGCGCCGTGGCTGCGGGTGGACCGGCCGCGCGGCCGGGTGGAGAAGCAGGTCCGCCTGGAGGTGGAGGTCGACTGGTCCCGGGCCCCCAAGGGGCGCGCGGAGGCGACCCTGACGGTGCGCGGCGCGGGCGCGTCGGTGCCGGTCCGCTGCGTGGCGGAGCGCCCGTCGGCCGTGCGGGCGCGGGGCTTCGTGGAGGCCGGCGGCTACGTGGCGATCGACGCCGAGCACTATGACCGTGCGGTCGGCCAGTGGCGCCGTATCGAGGACATCGGCCGGACGGGCGCGGGGGTGACGCCGTGGCCGGTGACCTCGCCCAGCCGCACCCCGGGCGGCACCTCTCCGCGGCTGGAGTACGAGGTGACACTGCTGTCCGCCCCCGGTGAGGTGACGGTGTGGGCGTACCTGTCCCCCCGCAACCCGGCCGTCCCCGGCGTCTCGGGTCTGCGCTACGGCATCTCCCTGGACGACGGTCCGATCCGCACGGTGGACATCACGGAGGGCGCGGACGACGGCGCCCTGAACACGGTCTGGGCCCGCAACACCTCGGACAACATCAACCGCACGGCCACCCGCCACACGGTGACCTCACCCGGCGTCCACCGCCTGAAGTTCTGGATGGTCGACCCGACGGTGGTGGTCCAGCGCCTGCTGATCGACACGGGGGGACTGCCGGAGCTGTACTTGGGGCCGCTGGAGAGCCGGCGGGTCTGAGAACTTCGGTTGCGGGCCGCCGGGTGGTTCAGAACCCGAGGTAGGTGATCTGGACGACGTACAGCCGCTCGCTGCGCACGATGATCTGGTACCTGAACATGCCGCCCGGCACGATGACCTCGCCGCCCTTCGGGTCGGGTTGCCGGTGTGCCGGGCCGTGGAGGTAGAGCGTTTCGGCGGCTCGGAGTAGCTCCTCCGCCTTTCGCGCCACATCGGCGAGGAAGGCGGCGGGAGCGGTGCGGGCGGCCTCCTCCGCGCCGAACGCGTACTCCCACTTCCAGCTCACGTCCTGACTGCCTTCATGGCTTCGTCGAGAACGCCGCTCAGCTCTCTCAAGGCATCCTGCGCGACGACGGGGTCCTCGTGTTCCAGGTTGCTCTGGGCGTGGGCGTAGCGAGAGGACAGGTCGGGGCGGCGGGCGATCTCGATGTCCCTGGCCCACATGAGGACCCAGCTCTGCACCGGGCTCAGGGACTGCCATTCGACCGCCTTGGCGAAGGCGTCGTCCTTCGTGGCCTGCATCTCCTGAAGGCGGCCGGGAGCCACGACGGCGAGGGCCGCGCGCAGGGCGTCAGGAGTCAGGGCGGGGCGGGGAATCAGCTCGTCCCCGTGGTCGGCCTGCGTGCTCATGGCGCCCGCTCCTCGTCTGTGCCCGGGGTCAAGGATCGTCGCTTTCATGCTAGGCGGCCTCCATGAGGTCGGTGCGGCAGTCGCGGCAGTGGCCGGGCTCGGGGGCCCGGAAGGCTCGGTCACAGGTGTCGCACGTCTGGAGGGGGTGGCGGACCGGCGGGGGTGGTTCGGGGGTGCGGTACGGCGGGAGGGGCGGCAGGACCGTCGTCAGGCGGTGGGCCAGGAGGGCGGCCGGGCGGGTCAGGGGTTCCGGTGGCAGGCCGCTGGTCAGGGCCTCCGACGCGGGCGCCGGACGGCAGCGACTGGATGTGGCACGCCAGGCCGATCGCGAGGAGGGACAACTCCGCGTGCTGGACGAGGTGGTTGCCGATCACCGTGAAGCGGGTGGTGTGACGGGTGTGGTCGTGGACGAGTCCGCCGGTGTGCCCCCGGTTCGGGTGCATGTTGGCGGTAACGCGGGACTGGGCGGGCGCGGGCGCGCTAGGGTTCTCAACATCCATCGGGAAGTTGGAGCCTTCCTCGGTGGTCAGGCCCTCGCCCGGGATTGCTACTCCCGGCGAGGGCCGACGTATGTCTGCGGTGGTGTCGCGCTGAGCGTAGGGCAGACAACCAACCCCAAACCCAGCCAAGTTGGTGATGTTCACCCTCCTGAGTGAGTTTGCGCCGAGGGCGGGAGGGGTGGGGCTTGGTGGGGTTCTTTCACCCTGGTGTTCCTTGGGTAGCGGAGATCCGGCCGGACCTCGGTCAGTCGATGCCTTCGACTATGCGGAAGTCGCGTTCGACGCCGTCGGCGAGGGCGGCCAGCGCCTCCTGGTAGGCCGCGCTCTCGCGCGTCGCGACGGCTTGCTCGAAGCTGTCGAACTCGACCAGGACAGTGCGTTCGGCGATTCCGGCGTCATACGCCGCGACCCGACCGCCGAGGACGAAGGTCCGGCCGCCCCCGGCCTCGACGGCCAGGCGGGCGAGCTTGTTGTAGGCAGCCAGCTTCTCAGGGTCCGAAATGGTGCGGTAGACGCTGACCCAGTAGCCCTTGGGCATGGAACCTCCAGTGTGGGACGAGTGCATGTGACTTACGGGTTGGTCTCGGACGCGCGTCGGCGGGCGAGGGCGAGGCTTGTCAGCGTCGTGATCGCCATGGCGCCGGGGCCGACCAGCGCCGCGGTGGTGTAGGCGCCGTCGTCGGGGAAGAGGCGGCCGGGCCGGTGCCTGCGGCGAGGACCAGGCCGCCGATGGCGCTGCCCAGGGAGTACCCGACGCTGCGGACGACGTACGGCCCGTACCCCGCCGAACTCGGCGAGCAGTGCGGCCAGCGGGTAGCCGACCCCGGCCCCGATGATCGGCACCACCGAGATCAGGGCGATCACGGCCGCGCCGCGCTCCTCGGGGAGGTGGTTCCGGGCCACGCCCATCATCAGCGCCGTCAGCCCGAGCCCGATGCCCTGGGCCGCCCTGCCTGCCAGCAGCCACGCGAACGGCAGCGGCAGCGGCAGCACGGTGAGCGCGCTGCCGGCGACGACGACCGCCAGCGTGAACGAGGTCGCCACGCTGGTGATGAGCGGCGTCCCGAGGCTGCCGACCGCCGTCACGACCAGAGCGATGAACATCAGGGCGGGGACCAGCGGCCGCGCCTCGGAACACGCCACCGGTAACGCCTTCACAGCGTCCACGCCGACCGGCTGTCCGGTCACCGCTTCCGCTCTTCGCGGTCCTGGCTTTCGAGTTCTGCCAGATGCCTCAGCGCCGGAAGGGCCGCCGCCAACGTCTCGATCTCGTCGCCGGTGAGCTTGCCGATCAACCGCTCGAACGCGTGGACGCCCGCCTGGCGGCGCGCCCGGACATAGGAAGCGCCGGCCTCGGTCAGGTACACCAGCTTGACCCGCTTGTCGGACGGGTCGTCCCGCCGTTCGACCAGGCCGGACTCCTCCAACACCCGGACCAGGGAGGTCATCGCGGGCTGGGTGACGCCCTCGACCGCGGCCAGGTCGGTGATGCGCTGCGGGCCGGTCCGGTCCAGGGTGGCCAGGGTGGCGGCGGACGTCAGGCTCATGTCCCGGGGCAGGCGTCTCGCGGCCCTGGTGGCCAGGCCGTACAGGGCCGCCCCGATGGCGGCGGACGCGTCAGGAGTGGCGTCTTGACGACTCATGGAAGAGAAGCATAGCCATTTTATATTCATGTTTTATGGAAATAGTCGACTGTTGTCGGCTCTACGGGCTGCCCTCTGAGACCGAGGGCGAGCGCCCGTAAGGGAAGTCTCAAAGCCGTATGTCAACACAACAGTTCGACAAGCCGCTTGTTAGTGTGACGAGAGCACGCCAGAGCGGCAGACGGGGGTGGTCAGCATGGCAGGTAGTGACACGGGAGCCGGTGGGGGCCGGCCGGACCTCGCCTCGTCCCCCGCCGAGAAGACGACCGCCGCGAACAAGCTTCACAGCGAGATCGGGCCGCACACCGAGGCGGCGGGCCAGTGGGCGGACGAGGAGACGAACGCCGCGGTGAAGGCGTTCGACGCGAAGGACGGGTACGGCTGGCTCACGTCCGGTGCCCTGAAGAAGGCGCACACCACCTGGGGCGAGCAGGTCAAGAACCTGCTGAACCGGCTGGCGGAGGACGAGTCGGCCCTTCGTAACAACGCCAGGGTGCTGAGCGGGACGGACCTGCTGGTGGGTCGTACCGCGCGCGAGGTGTCGGTGTTCGACATGTACTCGCCGCCGGCGCGCTGACGCGCGGCTGAGCCTTCTCACACCGGCACCAGAAGCAACGGGGAACCATGCCGACCTATCACGAGATCCTGACGACCGACCTGTCCACGCTCACCACGGCCGCCGAACGCTGGGACGGCATGGCGAAAGAGCTGCACAAGCAGGAGACGGCCTACCGGGACGACGTGCACGGCATCACCCTGCGGCCGACGTTCGCGGGGGAGAGCCGGGAGTTCGCCAACGCGCGCTTCGGCGTCAGGATCAAGGAGTACCAGAGCGCCCAGACGGAGGCCAAGGCGGTCGCCTCGCTCCTCCGTGACGCGCACGCTCAGTTCACGGACCTGCGCAAGCGGCTGGAGTCGGCGCGGGACGACGCGATCGCCGCCGGCATGAAGGTGTCGGACCAGGGCGTCGTCTCGCTCGACGAGGGCAAACTCAGCGCGCGCGACCGCCAGTTGCTCGGGACGGACACGGACTACGCGGGCCGGGTCCGCAAGTCCGTCGACTCCTGGCAGGCCCACATCGACCGGTGCGTGAAGGACGTGGACGACGCCGACAAGGGCGTCGAGGTCGCCCTGACCGCCGTCGTCAAAGGCCCTGGCATGGGTGACGGCACGGTCCCCGGGTTCAACGGCAAGGCACAGGGCGACATCGAGAAGTACGAGGCGGACGAGGCCAAGGACATCTCGGAGCGCGTCAACGCGGGCAAGGCGTCGGAGGCCGACTACCGCGAGCTGCGGCGGCTCTTCCACGACAACTCCGGCGACACCGCCTTCAGCCGGACCGTCCTGGACGAGCTCGGCGCGGAGGGGACGCTCCAGCTGTCCAACAGCCTCGGCAGTCTCGCCCACTACGACGACAAGCAGCACAGCGGCCAGTACCTGGACATACAGAAGGGCCTCGCCACGACGCTGGCGACCGCCACCCAGGATCCGGACTCCGCCTTCTACAAGAGCTTCCGCGAGGACATGCGCAAGGCCGGGGCCGAGCGGTTCAAGGTCGACGGGCTCAGTTCCATCCCTGACGAGAAGGTGCGCGGCTACCAGAGCCTCGTCACGCTGATGCAGCAGGGAAAGGGCTACAACGGGCAGTTCCTGAAGGACACCGCCGACGACATCCGGCATGCCGAGGAGTCGTACCGGCCCAAGGGGAACAACCCGACCGAGTCCTTCTGGGGGCTGCGGGACCAGTTCTCGGGCAAGGACCGGGGCTGGTTCGCCAACGACCCGCTCGACGGTGTTCTAGGCATCATGTCCCACGACCCGAAGGTCAGCACCGAGTACCTGGACCCCTCCCGCAACGACAACCTGGAGTACCTGCTCCATGGGAGGAACTGGGACACCGTCGTGGACCACTACGCGACCCCGCCCGGCGGCACCACGGTCGGCATTCCCGTCCTGACGGAGGACGGCGACGTGCGCAAGGGCTTCGGTGCGGCGCTGGAGGCGGCGGCGACCGGGCAGACGCCGGGTGAATACCACCCGATCGGTCGGCACACCGAGCCACAGGCCCGCATCCTGCAGCACACGATCAACACCCTGTACACCGACAAGCACGCCCAGGAACTGCCGAAGGGCCTCCTCGCACCACTGGCCCACGTCATGACGTCGTACACGCCCGATACCCACGAGACCTACGCGGAGTCGTCGTCGAAGTACGACATCGACTGGGACAGCGAGGGTTCCGTCTGGAGCGACAAGGACGGCGCGCACCTCGCCGTGGGACACCAGCGCCTCGCCGCCGTCATGCGCGGGATAGCCGACGACCCGGAGGCGTTCGGGCACCTCTACGGGGCCGAGCAGCAGTACGCGCACCACGTCCTGGAGACCATCCCCGCCGACGCCGGCGACAAGACCATCCACGACCGCATCGTGGAGTCGTCCCGCGCCATGGGCTCCTACGACGGCATCCGGTCGGACATCATCTACGACGAGCGGTTCGACAAGACCCAGTGGGCGGCCGACTTCAACCACGGCATCGGCACGGGCCTCGGCACGGCACTGATCTTCAACCCGGTCAAGGACATCAGTCCGGTCGGGGATCTCAGCCAGAAGGCCATCGACGTCTGGGCGTACGAGTCGAACAAGGAGCACGTGGCCGAGGCGAACCTCGCCGCCACCGAGAAGAACGCCAAGACCTTCGACGCCGGCCAGCACGACGTCGAGAAACTGGTGCGGGCGTGGGCGAGCAGCCGCGGCCACGCCGTCGACAGCGACTGGACCAAGTACTACGTCCACGCGGGACAGAACGATTACGAGCACGGCCGTGACCGCACGCTGGGCACGCTCCGCGCTGACCGCTGACCCGGCACGGAGAACGGCCCCGACAGAATGAGCACGATGCAGACGAAATCCGGACTCCGGCCCAGGCACGCCGGGTGGTACGCGGGAGCCCTCCTGCTGGTCCTGGCACTTCTGGGGCTCGTTCTCTACGGCACCGGGGTCATCGGCTCGGGAGGCGACGACGACTCCGTGGACCGGGCGTGCGGCGGCACGCTGGCGCAGGGCGGGCTCAGCGCCGCGCTGCCCTCGTCGCGGCTGAGCGCGGAGGATGTGGACGATGGCGACTACCTGGCCGCGTGCCGCGTCCGCACCGAGGGGTCCGGGGCGCAGCGCGGCTCTCTGGAGGTGAAGCTGCGCTGGAGCACCTCGAAAGCCCCCGACTCGACCCTCGTCTGGTACAACGCGAACTACAACGGCGTCCGGGACCAGGCGGCACCCCTGGGACACGGCTGGTCCGGTGTCGTACGACACGAGAGCGGCACCTACCAGGTCATGGTCGCGCTCGACTGCGTGAACCAGCGGAACAAGGCCCTGGTCGCCTACGGTGACCTGCTCGGGGCGGCGAACAGCACGACCCTGACCGGCCTCGGGCAGGTGACCACCGAGACCGCCCGCGAGGCCGCGGAGAAGCACGGCTGCCAGGTGGAAACAGGCCGACGCGTCACCGGCCTGTCCCCCGACACCATCGGCCGGCCCGACGCGGCCGAGCCGCTGCGGCAGGCCGACGGCTCGTGCGCGGCGCTGCGCGACACGGAGGCCGAGCGGAACGGCACGCCGGACACCCTGGAGTACCCGGCGGACACCGACACCCCGCAGGTCAACTGCTACCTGGTCACGAAGGCCGGAAAGCCGGGCTACGGCCTCTACGCCTACTACGGCGCGTCCGCCAAGGACTTCCTGGCCAGCGAGGAAGCGGCGCTCAAGACGGCGACCGGGCCCTACAGCGAGCGCGACTACGCCTGGGCCACCGCGACGTGCCCCCGGTCGGCACAACCCGCCGTGTTCGCGCTGTACCACCTCTACGACGAGGACACCGACAGCTACCCCGTCCCGCACTACTCCGCCTCCTTCGCCCGCTCGGCCCTGACGGCCTTCGCCGCCCACGAGGCGAAGCAGCGCGGCTGTGGCAGCGTGCGGATGGTCACCCAGCCCTGACCCCGCGGACGGACGACCACATGAGCCTTCGCGACCGCTTCACCGGCACCAGATACCCCGACCCCGCCGTCCCGCCCCGCCCCGCCTCGGAGGTCCGCGCCGCCCTGCTCGCCGTCGGCGGGCCGGACGTGCCGTACGTCGTGCGGGAGGGGGTCGGCGGCGGTGCCGACCTGGTGGCGGAGTGGCGCATCCGGGAACCCGACTGGCACGGCTTCTTCGCGCGGGCCAACGTGAACCGGTCCCTGGAGACGCGGATGCGGCTGGTCCCGGAGAAGCGCGAGGTGCGCGCTCTCGACCAGGAGTGGGAGGTCACCTGGGTCGGCGGGAGGCCCAGGCTGATCGTGTCGGCCGAGTGGTCCCGGGGGCAGGTCAGGTCCGTGTCCCGGAGCTGGACGGTCGGCCGGGGACCGGACGGGAAGATCAGGCTCACGGAGGACTACCGCTTCGACACCGCCGAGATGAAGAAGCCCCTGCAGGAGGCGGTCCTCGGCGCCGGGTGGACCTGGCGCGGGGCGCTGTTCAGGCTCTGACCCGCTCGCCGACCCGGCTCCGCAGGACCGCCGGGGCGGAGTCGGCGGGGCAGGCGCGCCGGCGTCCCGGTTTGACCTACGTCACCTTCGGGGTAATCTCTTCGGCCCGATTGGCACAGGGGCTGCCCTGTATGGCAGACTGTCGGAGTTGCTCGGTCGAGTGTTGATGCTGCGCGCCTCCCGCCGGGAGGACCGGAAGCGAGTCCCACAGTACTCGTCGTCCTAACTGCCCTCGGGCAGCACTGGGGCGGACGTACGGGAATCTTCCGGGAAGCGTGGGCGCGACACCGGCCAGGCGCCCGGTGGGCCCGAGGTCCCCGGTCCGCGGTTCCGGAAGGGCCGTGTCAATCCCGCAGGGATGTTCGGACAAGGGACATTCATGTCAGCGGGAGCGCGACACGCCCGACCGCGTGGGTCGGAGAGGGAAGGGTCACGCACGAGGAACACCGGGTTCCAGAGCGTTAGAGAGACAGGACTACTGAGTAGCCATGGCGGGACAGAAGATCCGCATCCGGCTCAAGGCCTACGACCACGAGGTCATCGACTCCTCGGCGAAGAAGATCGTCGAGACGGTGACTCGCACTGGTGCGTCGGTCGCGGGCCCGGTGCCGCTGCCCACTGAGAAGAACGTGTACTGCGTCATCAAGTCGCCGCACAAGTACAAGGACTCGCGCGAGCACTTCGAGATGCGCACGCACAAGCGCCTGATCGACATCCTCGACCCGACCCCCAAGACCGTTGACTCTCTGATGCGACTCGACCTGCCGGCCGGTGTCGACATCGAGATCAAGCTCTGAGGCTGGTGGGCTGAGAATGGCTAAGCAGATCAAGGGCATCCTGGGCGAGAAGCTCGGCATGACGCAGGTGTGGGACGAGAACAACCGTGTTGTTCCGGTCACCGTCGTCAAGGCCGGCCCCAACGTCGTGACCCAGGTTCGTACCAACGACGTCGACGGCTACGAGTCGGTCCAGATCGCCTTCGGCGAGATCGACCCGCGCAAGGTGAACAAGCCCCTCAAGGGTCACTTCGCCAAGGCCGACGTCACCCCCCGTCGCCACCTCGTCGAGATCCGCACCGCGGACGCCTCCGAGTACACGCTGGGCCAGGAGATCACCGCTGAGGTGTTCGAGGCCGGCGTGAAGGTCGACGTCACCGGCAAGAGCAAGGGCAAGGGCTTCGCCGGTGTCATGAAGCGTCACAACTTCGGTGGCCTCGGCGCCGGTCACGGCACCCAGCGCAAGCACCGCTCGCCCGGTTCCATCGGTGGCTGCGCCACCCCGGGCCGTGTGTTCAAGGGCCTCCGCATGGCGGGTCGCATGGGCAACGAGCGGGTCACCACCCAGAACCTGACCGTCCACGCCGTTGACGCGGAGAAGGGTCTGCTGCTCATCAAGGGCGCGGTTCCCGGTCCGAACGGCGGCCTCGTCCTGGTCCGCACCGCGGCCAAGGGGGCCTGAGGTAACCGATGAGCACTGTTGACATCCTTTCGCCGGCGGGCGAGAAGGCCGGTTCCGTCGAGCTCCCCGCGGAGATCTTCGACGCCAAGGTCAGCGTCCCGCTGATCCACCAGGTCGTCGTCGCGCAGCTGGCCGCTGCCCGCCAGGGCACGCACAAGACCAAGACCCGCGGTGAAGTCCGTGGTGGTGGCAAGAAGCCGTACCGCCAGAAGGGCACCGGTCGCGCCCGCCAGGGTTCGACCCGCGCGCCGCAGTTCGCCGGTGGTGGCGTCGTGCACGGTCCCGTGCCGCGTGACTACTCGCAGCGGACCCCGAAGAAGATGAAGGCCGCCGCCCTGCGCGGTGCCCTCACCGACCGGGCGCGTCACAACCGCATCCACGTCGTCTCCGGCGTGGTCGAGGGTGACATCTCCACGAAGGCCGCGAAGAGCCTGTTCGGCAAGATCTCGGAGCGCAAGAACCTGCTCCTGGTCGTCGAGCGCTCCGACGAGGCCGCGTGGCTGTCCGCCCGTAACCTGCCCCAGGTCCACATCCTGGAGCCGGGCCAGCTGAACACGTACGACGTTCTCGTCTCGGACGACGTGGTCTTCACCCAGGCCGCTTTCGAGTCCTTCGTCGCCGGCCCGAAGGCCAACGACACCGAAGGGAGCGAGGTCTGATGGCCATCCGTCACCCCGCTATCGCCTCGAAGGCCGCCAAGGCCGCCAAGGCCGCGCGCGTCGCCAAGGCGCGTCGCCACGCCACCGAGGGCAAGAACACCGTCGAGACCCCGCTGAGCAAGTCGTACACGGACCCCCGTGACGTCCTGCTGAAGCCGGTCGTCTCCGAGAAGAGCTACGCGCTCCTCGACGAGAACAAGTACACGTTCATCGTCGACCCGAACGCCAACAAGACCCAGATCAAGCAGGCCGTCCAGGCGGTCTTCGACGTCAAGGTCACCGGGGTCAACACGATCAACCGCCAGGGCAAGCGCAAGCGCACGAAGACCGGCTTCGGTCAGCGTGCCGGCAGCAAGCGCGCGATCGTGACCCTCGCCGAGGGCGACCGTATCGACATCTTCGGCGGTCCGACCGCCTGAGGGCGGTCCGGATCGTCCGATATCGGACGAGGACTGAGAAATGGGAATCCGCAAGTACAAGCCGACTACGCCGGGCCGTCGTGGCGCCAGCGTCGCCGACTTCGTCGAGGTCACGCGGTCCACGCCGGAGAAGTCGCTGGTTCGCCCGCTGCACAGCAAGGGCGGCCGTAACAACGCCGGTCGTGTGACCGTTCGCCACCAGGGTGGCGGACACAAGCGCGCCTACCGAGTGATCGACTTCCGTCGTCACGACAAGGACGGCGTGCCGGCGAAGGTCGCGCACATCGAGTACGACCCCAACCGCACCGCGCGCATCGCGCTGCTGCACTACGCCGACGGCGAGAAGCGCTACATCCTCGCCCCGCGCAACCTGCAGCAGGGCGACACCGTGGAGAACGGTCCCGGGGCCGACATCAAGCCGGGCAACAACCTCGCCCTGCGCAACATCCCGGTCGGTACCACGATCCACGCGATCGAGCTCCGTCCCGGTGGCGGTGCCAAGTTCGCCCGCTCCGCGGGTGCCTCCGTGCAGCTGCTCGCCAAGGAGGGCGCCTACGCCCACCTGCGCATGCCGTCCGGTGAGATCCGCCTGGTCGACGTGCGCTGCCGCGCCACCGTCGGCGAGGTCGGCAACGCCGAGCAGTCGAACATCAACTGGGGCAAGGCCGGCCGTAAGCGGTGGCTGGGCGTTCGCCCGACCGTCCGTGGTGTGGTCATGAACCCGGTCGACCACCCGCACGGTGGTGGTGAAGGCCGTACCTCCGGTGGTCGCCACCCTGTGTCCCCGTGGGGCAAGAAGGAAGGCCGTACTCGTTCGCCCAAGAAGGCGTCGAACAAGTACATCGTCCGCCGCCGCAAGACGAACAAGAAGCGCTAAGGACGGGTTGAGATGCCTCGTAGCTTGAAGAAGGGGCCCTTCGTCGACGACCACCTGATCAAGAAGGTGGACGCCCAGAACGATGCCGGCACCAAGAACGTCATCAAGACCTGGTCCCGTCGCTCGATGATCGTCCCGGCCATGCTCGGCCACACGATCGCGGTGCACAACGGCAAGACCCACATCCCGGTGTTCGTCACCGAGTCGATGGTCGGCCACAAGCTCGGCGAGTTCTCGCCGACGCGCACCTTCCGGGGCCACGTCAAGGAAGACCGGAAGTCGAAGCGCCGCTAGTAGCGGATCGCATTCAGACACGTAAGTAACTGAAGGGACAACCATGGAAGCCAGGGCCCAGGCGCGGTACATCCGCGTCACGCCCATGAAGGCCCGCCGCGTGGTGGACCTCATCCGTGGCATGGACGCCACGGAGGCCCAGGCCGTCCTGCGATTCGCTCCGCAGGCCGCCTCGGTGCCGGTGGGCAAGGTGCTGGACAGCGCCATCGCCAACGCCGCGCACAACTACGACCACACCGATGTCGACAGCCTCTTCATTTCCGAGGCCTACGTCGACGAGGGCCCGACCCTGAAGCGGTTCCGGCCGCGCGCCCAGGGCCGTGCCTACCGGATCCGCAAGCGGACCAGCCACATCACCGTGGTCGTCAGCAGCAAGGAAGGAACCCGGTAATGGGCCAGAAGGTAAACCCGCACGGGTTCCGGCTCGGTGTCACGACCGACTTCAAGTCGCGTTGGTACGCCGACAAGCTGTACAAGGACTACGTCAAGGAAGACGTCGCCATCCGTCGGATGATGACGTCCGGCATGGAGCGCGCCGGCATCTCCAAGGTCGAGATCGAGCGCACCCGTGACCGTGTCCGCGTGGACATCCACACCGCTCGCCCGGGCATCGTCATCGGCCGCCGCGGCGCCGAGGCCGACCGCATCCGCGGTGACCTGGAGAAGCTGACCGGCAAGCAGGTCCAGCTGAACATCCTCGAGGTCAAGAACCCGGAGACGGACGCTCAGCTGGTGGCCCAGGCCGTCGCCGAGCAGCTGTCCTCCCGCGTCTCCTTCCGTCGGGCCATGCGCAAGAGCATGCAGTCCGCCATGAAGGCCGGCGCCAAGGGCATCAAGATCCAGTGCGGTGGCCGCCTCGGCGGCGCCGAGATGTCCCGCTCGGAGTTCTACCGCGAGGGCCGTGTGCCCCTGCACACGCTCCGCGCGAACGTGGACTACGGCTTCTTCGAGGCCAAGACGACCTTCGGCCGCATCGGTGTGAAGGTCTGGATCTACAAGGGCGACGTCAAGAACATCGCCGAGGTCCGCGCCGAGAACGCTGCCGCCCGTGCGGGTAACCGCCCGGCCCGCGGTGGCGCCGACCGCCCGGCCCGTGGTGGCCGCGGTGGCGAGCGGCGCGGTCGCAAGCCGCAGCAGGCTGCCGGTGCCGAGGCCCCCAAGGCCGAGGCCCCCGCGGCTGCCGCTCCGGCTGAGAGCACCGGAACGGAGGCCTGACCGAAATGCTGATCCCCCGTAGGGTCAAGCACCGCAAGCAGCACCACCCGAAGCGCAACGGTATGTCCAAGGGTGGGACGCAGGTTGCGTTCGGCGAGTACGGCATCCAGGCGCTGACCCCGGCCTACGTCACGAACCGCCAGATCGAGGCGGCCCGTATCGCGATGACCCGCCACATCAAGCGTGGCGGCAAGGTCTGGATCAACATCTACCCGGACCGTCCGCTCACCAAGAAGCCGGCCGAGACCCGCATGGGTTCCGGTAAGGGTTCGCCGGAGTGGTGGATCGCGAACGTCAAGCCCGGACGTGTGATGTTCGAGCTGTCGTACCCCAACGAGAAGATCGCCCGTGAGGCGCTGACCCGTGCGGCCCACAAGCTGCCGATGAAGTGCCGGATCGTCAAGCGCGAGGCAGGTGAAGCGTGATGTCGGCCGGTACCAAGGCGTCCGAGCTGCGCGAGCTGGGCAACGAGGAGCTTCTGGCGAAGCTCCGCGAGGCCAAGGAAGAGCTGTTCAACCTCCGCTTCCAGGCGGCGACGGGTCAGCTCGAAAACCACGGCCGGCTGAAGGCCGTCCGTAAGGACATCGCGCGGATCTACACCCTGATGCGCGAGCGCGAGCTGGGCATCGAAACGGTGGAGAACGCATGAGCGAGAACAACGTGACTGAGCACAACACCGAGGCGCGCGGCTTCCGCAAGACCCGTGAGGGCCTCGTCGTCAGCGACAAGATGGACAAGACCGTCGTCGTCGCCGTCGAGGACCGCGTCAAGCACGCGCTGTACGGCAAGGTCATCCGCCGTACGAACAAGCTCAAGGCGCACGACGAGCAGAACGCCGCGGGTGTCGGCGACCGCGTCCTCCTCATGGAGACCCGGCCGCTGTCCGCGACGAAGCGCTGGCGCGTCGTCGAGATCCTCGAGAAGGCCAAGTAATTCCTGCGGGCAAACCCGCAGGTCAGTTCCGCCAGGCTCGGCAGGGGTCCTCGTGATTGAGGCCCCTGCCGGGAACCGGCAGACGATCAGGAGATAGACGTGATCCAGCAGGAGTCGCGACTGCGTGTCGCCGACAACACTGGTGCGAAGGAGATCCTTTGCATCCGTGTGCTCGGTGGCTCCGGTCGCCGCTACGCGGGCATCGGTGACGTCATCGTCGCCACCGTCAAGGACGCGATCCCCGGTGGCAACGTGAAGAAGGGTGACGTCGTCAAGGCGGTCATCGTTCGCACCGTCAAGGAGCGCCGCCGTCCGGACGGCTCGTACATCCGCTTCGACGAGAACGCCGCCGTCATTCTGAAGAACGACGGCGACCCTCGCGGCACCCGCATCTTCGGCCCGGTCGGCCGTGAGCTGCGCGAGAAGAAGTTCATGAAGATCATCTCGCTCGCGCCGGAGGTGCTGTAAGCATGAAGATCAAGAAGGGCGACCTGGTCCAGGTCATCACCGGCAAGGACAAGGGCAAGCAGGGCAAGGTCATTGCCGCTTACCCGCGCGAGGACCGCGTCCTGGTCGAGGGTGTCAACCGGGTCAAGAAGCACACCAAGGCCGGTCCGACCGCCAGCGGTTCCCAGGCCGGCGGCATCGTGACCACCGAGGCGCCGATCCACGTCTCCAACGTCCAGCTGGTCGTGGAGAAGGACGGCAAGAAGGTCGTCACGCGTGTCGGCTACCGCTTCGACGAAGAGGGCAACAAGATCCGCGTTGCCAAGCGGACGGGTGAGGACATCTGATGGCTACCACCACCACTCCGCGTCTGAAGCAGAAGTACCGCGAGGAGATCGCGGGCAAGCTGCGTGACGAGTTCAAGTACGAGAACGTCATGCAGGTTCCCGGCCTCGTCAAGATCGTGGTCAACATGGGTGTCGGCGACGCCGCCCGTGACTCGAAGCTGATCGAGGGCGCGATCCGCGACCTGACCACCATCACCGGTCAGAAGCCGGCCGTCACCAAGGCCCGCAAGTCCATCGCGCAGTTCAAGCTGCGTGAGGGCCAGCCGATCGGTGCCCACGTCACGCTCCGTGGCGACCGCATGTGGGAGTTCCTGGACCGCACCCTGTCGCTCGCGCTGCCGCGCATCCGCGACTTCCGCGGCCTGTCCCCCAAGCAGTTCGACGGCCGTGGCAACTACACCTTCGGTCTCACGGAGCAGGTCATGTTCCACGAGATCGACCAGGACAAGATCGACCGCGTCCGGGGTATGGACATCACCGTGGTCACCACGGCGACCAACGACGAAGAGGGCCGTGCCCTTCTCCGTCACCTCGGCTTCCCGTTCAAGGAGGCGTGAGCGAGATGGCGAAGAAGGCTCTCATCGCGAAGGCTGCTCGCAAGCCCAAGTTCGGTGTGCGTGGCTACACCCGCTGCCAGCGCTGCGGTCGTCCGCACTCCGTGTACCGCAAGTTCGGCCTGTGCCGCGTGTGCCTCCGTGAGATGGCTCACCGTGGCGAGCTGCCGGGCGTGACCAAGAGCTCCTGGTAATCCCCTCATTTAGGGATTCCTGGACCTCTCGGTAAGCAACCGGGACGGCAGGGCCCTAACTCCGCATGCCGTAGGCTGGTGGGGTTGGGCTCTGCCGCCCTGAACGACTTACTACGCCGTAGGTCCCCGCGCCGCACCCGTCCCGTCTGCACAAGTACGGGGAGAGGGATGGCGCATATAGGAAACCCCGGCGAGAAAGGCCACAGGCCAATTCATGACCATGACTGATCCGATCGCAGACATGCTGACGCGTCTGCGGAACGCGAACTCGGCGTACCACGACTCGGTGTCGATGCCGCACTCCAAGATCAAGTCTCACATCGCGGAGATCCTCCAGCAGGAGGGCTTCATCACGGGCTGGAAGGTCGAGGACGCCGAGGTCGGCAAGAACCTCGTTCTCGAGCTGAAGTTCGGCCCGAACCGTGAGCGCTCCATCGCGGGCATCAAGCGGATCTCGAAGCCCGGCCTCCGGGTCTACGCGAAGTCCACCAACCTGCCGAAGGTGCTCGGCGGCCTGGGCGTGGCGATCATCTCCACGTCGCACGGGCTCCTCACCGACAAGCAGGCCGGCAAGAAGGGCGTGGGTGGGGAAGTCCTCGCCTACGTCTGGTAGCAGAAGGGAACGGAGGAAACAGCTATGTCGCGCATCGGCAAGCTCCCCATCGCGGTTCCCGCCGGCGTGGACGTCACCATCGACGGCCGTACGGTCTCGGTCAAGGGCCCCAAGGGCTCGCTGACCCACACCGTTGCCGCGCCGATCGACATCGCTAAGGGCGAGGACGGCACCCTGCAGGTGCTGCGCCCGAACGACGAGCGTCAGAGCAAGGCCCTGCACGGCCTCTCCCGCACGCTGGTGGCGAACATGATCACCGGCGTGACCCAGGGTTACGTGAAGAAGCTCGAGATCAGCGGTGTCGGTTACCGAGTGACCGCCAAGGGTTCCAACCTGGAGTTCGCTCTCGGTTACAGCCACCCGATCGTGGTCGAGGCCCCCGAGGGCATCACCTTCAAGGTGGAGTCCCCGACCCGTTTCTCGGTCGAGGGCATCGACAAGCAGAAGGTCGGCGAGGTTGCGGCCAACATCCGCAAGCTGCGCAAGCCCGACCCGTACAAGGCCAAGGGTGTCAAGTACGAGGGCGAAGTCATCCGCCGCAAGGTCGGAAAGGCGGGTAAGTAAGCCATGGCATACGGGCAGAAGATCCTCAAGGGCGACGCCTACAAGCGCGCCGCGATCAAGCGCCGTCACATCCGGATCCGCAAGCGGATCTCCGGGACGGCGGAGCGCCCCCGTCTGGTCGTGACCCGCTCCAACCGCCACATCGTGGCGCAGGTGATCGACGACCTGAAGGGCCACACCCTGGCGTCGGCGTCCACGCTGGACGCGTCGATCCGCGGTGCCGAGGGCGACAAGTCCGCGCAGGCCAAGCAGGTCGGCGCCCTGGTCGCCGAGCGTGCCAAGGCCGCCGGTGTCGAGGCCGTCGTGTTCGACCGTGGTGGCAACCAGTACGCCGGCCGCATCGCGGCCCTGGCGGACGCCGCCCGCGAAGCCGGGCTCAAGTTCTGAGCCGCTTGTAGCTAGCGGAAAGAGAGAGGTAATCCAATGGCTGGACCCCAGCGCCGCGGAAGCGGTGCCGGTGGCGGCGAGCGGCGGGACCGGAAGGGCCGTGACGGCGGCGCTGCTGCCGCCGAGAAGACCGCGTACGTTGAGCGCGTCGTCGCGATCAACCGCGTCGCCAAGGTTGTGAAGGGTGGTCGTCGCTTCAGCTTCACCGCGCTGGTCGTGGTGGGCGACGGTGACGGCACCGTGGGTGTCGGTTACGGCAAGGCCAAGGAGGTGCCGGCCGCCATCGCCAAGGGCGTTGAGGAGGCCAAGAAGCACTTCTTCAAGGTCCCCCGTATCCAGGGCACCATCCCGCACCCGATCCAGGGTGAGAAGGCTGCCGGCGTCGTGCTGCTCAAGCCCGCGTCGCCCGGTACCGGTGTTATCGCCGGTGGCCCGGTGCGTGCCGTGCTCGAGTGCGCCGGTATCCACGACGTGCTGTCGAAGTCGCTCGGCTCCGACAACGCCATCAACATCGTGCACGCGACCGTGGAGGCCCTGAAGGGCCTGCAGCGTCCCGAGGAGATCGCGGCCCGCCGTGGTCTGCCGCTCGAGGACGTCGCCCCCGCGGCTCTTCTCCGTGCGCGTGCCGGGGCGGGTGCGTAATCATGGCGCAGCTCAAGATCACGCAGGTCAAGTCCTACATCGGCAGCAAGCAGAACCACCGTGACACCCTTCGGTCGCTTGGTCTCAAGGGGATCAACACCGTGGTCGTCAAGGAGGACCGCCCCGAGTTCCGCGGCATGGTGCACACCGTCCGCCACCTCGTGACGGTCGAGGAGGTCGACTGATCATGGCGGAGAACAACCCGCTGAAGATCCACAACCTCCGTCCGGCCCCCGGCGCCAAGACCGCCAAGACCCGTGTCGGTCGTGGTGAGGCGTCGAAGGGTAAGACGGCCGGTCGTGGTACCAAGGGCACCAAGGCCCGCTACCAGGTTCCGGAGCGCTTCGAGGGTGGCCAGATGCCGCTCCACATGCGCCTCCCGAAGCTGAAGGGCTTCAAGAACCCGTTCAAGACCGAGTACCAGGTCGTGAACCTCGACAAGCTGGCCGCGCTGTACCCGGAGGGTGGCGAGGTCACCGTCGAGTCGCTGGTGGCCAAGGGCGCCGTTCGCAAGAACAGCCTCGTCAAGGTCCTCGGCCAGGGCGAGATCTCCGTGGCGCTGCAGGTGACGGTCGACGCCGTCTCCGGCTCCGCCAAGGAGAAGATCACCGCCGCCGGCGGCACGGTCACCGAGCTCGTCTGAGTCCCTCAGGCGGAGCGTCGATGACGTAAACGAACCCGACCGGGGATACCTCACAATGAGGTATCCCCGGTTGGTCGTTCCTAGGGGGGCATGGTCGCCGGTAAGGTGGCCTGCACTGTTCTTTTTCGTATTCGTCGAACCTCAGACCGTCACCCTTGACGCAGTTGCGCGGGGGTCGCAGGAGGCACCGTGCTCACCGCGTTCGCCCGGGCGTTCAGGACGCCCGACCTGCGCAAGAAGCTGCTCTTCACGCTGGGCATCATCGTGGTCTACCGGGTCGGTACCCACGTTCCGATCCCCAACGTCAACTACCAGGCCGTCCAGCAGTGCGTGAAGGAGGCCGGCGCCAACCAGGGCCTGTTCGGCCTCGTGAACATGTTCAGCGGCGGCGCGCTGCTCCAGATCACGGTCTTCGCGCTCGGCATCATGCCGTACATCACCGCGAGCATCATCCTTCAGCTGCTGACCGTGGTGATCCCGCGTCTGGAGGCCCTGAAGAAGGAGGGCCAGGCCGGCACGGCGAAGATCACGCAGTACACCCGCTACCTGACCGTGGCGCTCGCCATCCTCCAGGGCACCGGCCTCGTGGCCACCGCCCGCAGCGGCGCGCTCTTCAACGGCTGTTCGGTCGCCACGAGCATCGTCTCGGACCAGGCGATCTTCGCGACCATCACGATGGTCATCTGCATGACCGCCGGTACGGCCCTGGTGATGTGGCTCGGCGAGCTGATCACCGACCGGGGCATCGGCAACGGCATGTCGATCCTGATGTTCATCTCGATCGCCGCGACCTTCCCGTCCGCGCTGTGGGCCATCAAGAAGCAGGGCTCGCTGGCCGGCGGCTGGATCGAGTTCGGCACCGTCATCGCGGTCGGCCTGGTCATGGTCGCGCTCGTCGTCTTCGTCGAGCAGGCCCAGCGCCGCATCCCGGTGCAGTACGCGAAGCGGATGATCGGACGCCGGTCCTACGGCGGTACGTCCACGTACATCCCGCTCAAGGTGAACCAGGCGGGTGTGATCCCCGTCATCTTCGCCTCGTCGCTGCTCTACATCCCGGCGCTGATCGCGCAGTTCGCGGGGGGCAACTCGGGCTGGAAGACCTGGATCGAGCAGAACCTCACCAAGGGCGACCACCCGATTTACATCACTTCGTACTTCTTGCTCATCGTTTTCTTCGCGTTCTTCTACGTCGCTATCTCCTTCAACCCCGAGGAAGTAGCCGACAACATGAAGAAGTATGGTGGCTTCATCCCGGGCATCCGGGCTGGCCGACCGACCGCTGAGTACCTGAGCTACGTGCTCAACCGGATCACCTGGCCGGGTTCGCTGTATCTGGGTCTGATCGCTCTCGTACCGACAATGGCGTTGGTGGGCTTTGGGGCAAGCCAGAACTTCCCCTTCGGCGGGACCAGCATCCTCATCATCGTGGGTGTCGGCCTCGAGACGGTGAAGCAGATCGAGAGCCAGCTCCAGCAGCGCAATTACGAAGGGTTCCTCCGCTGATGCGTATCGTCCTCGTCGGGCCGCCGGGTGCCGGTAAGGGAACGCAGGCCGTCCGGCTCGCAGAGAAGCTGGGCATCCCGCACATCTCCACGGGCGACCTGTTCCGCGCCAACATCAGCCGGCAGACGGAGCTGGGCAAGCTCGCCAAGTCCTACATGGACGCCGGCAACCTCGTCCCCGACGAGGTGACCATCGCGATGGCCAAGGACCGCATGGAGCAGCCGGACGCGGAGAAGGGCTTCCTGCTGGACGGCTTCCCGCGCAACGTCTCGCAGGCGAAGGCCCTGGACCAGCTGCTCCAGGACGAGCACATGACGCTGGACGCCGTCCTCGACCTGGAGGTCCCCGAGGACGAGGTCGTCAAGCGGATCGCCGGCCGGCGCATCTGCCGCAACGACTCCTCGCACGTCTTCCACGTGACCTACAGCCCGGCCAAGCAGGAGGGCGTCTGCGACGTCTGCGGCGGCGAGCTGTACCAGCGCGACGACGACTCCGAGGACACCGTCCGCAAGCGGCTGGAGGTCTACCACACGCAGACCGAGCCGATCATCGACTACTACAAGGCGCAGGAGCTGGTCGTGACGATCTCCTCCCTGGGTCCGGTGGACGAGATCACGCAGCGGGCGCTGGAGGCCCTCAAGCGCGAGAAGGCCGAGAAGTAGATCCCGGCCCTTCCGGCCGCGGTGCCCTCCCCGGGCGCCGCGGCCGTACTGTTGTACAGGTACCCCAGTCGACGTGAGTGACGGAGAGCGCAGGCCCCCCATGGTGCAGATCAAGACCCCCGAGCAGATCGCGAAGATGCGGGCGGCGGGCCTGGTCGTAGCCGCCATCCACGCGGCCACGCGTGAGGCCGCGGTGCCCGGCGCGACCACCCGGGACCTGGACGAGGTGGCCCGCAAGGTCCTCGCCGAGCACGGTGCGAAGTCGAACTTCCTCGGCTACGGCGGCTTCCCGGCCACCATCTGCACCTCCGTGAACGACGTGGTCGTGCACGGCATCCCCTCCGACGACGTCGTCCTGAAGGACGGCGACATCATCTCCATCGACTGCGGCGCGATCATCGACGGCTGGCACGGTGACGCGGCCTACACGGCCTTCGTCGGCTCCGGTCACTCCCCGGAGCTGATCGAGCTGTCCCGGGTGACCGAGGAGTCGATGTGGGCCGGCATCGCGGCCATGAAGCAGGGCAACCGCCTGGTCGACATCTCCCGGGCGATCGAGACGTACATCCGCCGCCAGCCGAAGCCGGGCGGCGGTCGCTACGGCATCATCGAGGACTACGGCGGCCACGGCATCGGCACCGAGATGCACATGGACCCGCACCTGCTGAACTACGTCGACCGGCGCCGCGGCAAGGGCCCCAAGCTGGTCCCCGGCTTCTGCCTGGCCATCGAGCCGATGGTCTCCCTCGGCACCCCGAAGACCGAGGTGCTCTCTGACGACTGGACGGTCATCACGACCGACGGCACGTGGTCCTCGCACTGGGAGCACTCGGTGGCCCTGACCGAGCAGGGGCCGCTGGTGCTCACCGCCCCCGACGGCGGCAGGGCGAAGCTCGCCGAGTTCGGCATCACGGCGGCGCCGGACCCGCTGGCGTAAGCGTTCGCCGTTCGTTCTTTCGCCGGCCGGCCGCCCCGCGCGGCCGGTCCGCGCCGTTGTGCCGCCCCGGGTCGCGTAAGGATCACCCCCATGGGGCAGACTTCCTCGATTCGCCTTTCCGGGTGCGCCGACGTAGACTGACTCGTCGGCTCTTGTGCACCCGCATGCCTGCATGCTCACAATCGGTGCACGGCGGAGTCGATCAAGGTAGTCGATTCGAAGGGCGAAGCGTGGCCAAGAAGCAAGGTGCCATCGAGATCGAGGGCACTGTCGTCGAGTCTCTGCCGAACGCCATGTTCAAGGTCGAGCTCCAGAACGGCCACCAGGTCCTGGCACACATCAGCGGCAAGATGCGTATGCACTACATCCGCATCCTCCCTGACGACCGGGTCGTGGTGGAGCTGTCTCCGTACGACCTGACGCGTGGCCGGATCGTCTACCGGTACAAGTAGATCTTGCCCGCGCCCCGGGCCCGCCCGGAGCGATGGCACTGACCCGGAGAACCTCACCCCATGAAGGTCAAGCCGAGCGTCAAGAAGATCTGCGACAAGTGCAGGGTGATCCGCCGTCACGGCCGGGTCATGGTCATCTGCGAGAACCCGCGCCACAAGCAGCGCCAGGGCTGACGCACGACCGTTTCCCTCTGCACCTCTATCGCAGAGTTTCGCGCGACGCGAGCTGAATATGTTCATACGCAGAGCCCGAGCCATCCAGCTCGACACCCCCGGTTCGGAGGCCGGGGACCCGGTTCGTACCTGGTACGGCGGCCGGGAGCCGGTTCTGCGGAAGACCTCCGAAGATTCACCAGGAGCCATTGAATGGCACGCGTTTCCGGTGTTGACATCCCGCGCGAAAAGCGCGTGGAGGTCGCCCTCACCTACGTGTTCGGCATCGGCCGGACCCTCTCCAAGGAGACGCTGGCTGCGACCGGCGTCGACCCGAACACCCGCGTCCGCGATCTGACGGAAGAGCAGCTCGTCGCGATCCGCGAGTACGTCGACAACAACATCAAGACCGAGGGTGACCTCCGTCGCGAGATCCAGGCCGACATCCGCCGCAAGGTCGAGATCGGCTGCTACCAGGGTCTCCGTCACCGTCGCGGTCTGCCCGTCCGCGGTCAGCGCACCAGCACCAACGCCCGTACCCGCAAGGGCCCGCGTCGCGCCATCGCCGGCAAGAAGAAGCCGGGCAAGAAGTAGTCCGCAGCGGACGCCTGTCCACGGTCTTCGCTGTAGGACCGACCACCTCCCGTAGGAGTTAATAGATGCCCCCCAAGGGTCGTCAGGGCGCTGCCAAGAAGGTGCGCCGCAAGGAAAAGAAGAACGTCGCTCACGGCCACGCGCACATCAAGAGCACGTTCAACAACACGATCGTCTCGATCACGGACCCGTCCGGCAACGTGATCTCCTGGGCCTCCGCCGGCCACGTCGGCTTCAAGGGCTCCCGGAAGTCCACGCCGTTCGCCGCGCAGATGGCCGCCGAGTCGGCTGCCCGCCGCGCCCAGGAGCACGGCATGCGCAAGGTCGACGTGTTCGTGAAGGGTCCGGGTTCCGGTCGCGAGACCGCGATCCGTTCCCTCCAGGCCACGGGCCTCGAGGTCGGCTCCATCCAGGACGTCACCCCGACCCCGCACAACGGCTGCCGCCCGCCGAAGCGTCGTCGCGTCTGACGCACGCCTTCGACTGGCTGGGGTTCCGGGCGGTACGGCTCTTTCGGGTCGTGCCGCCCGTACCCTTGCAGTACCCGCGCTTTTCCCGGGCGCGGTCTCCGTCGGACGTCAAATAGCGGGCGTCCACGAAAGAAGGATCTGATCCACACATGCTGATCGCTCAGCGTCCCTCGTTGACCGAAGAGGTCGTCGACGAGTTCCGCTCCCGGTTCGTGATCGAGCCGCTGGAGCCGGGCTTCGGCTACACCCTCGGCAACTCCCTGCGCCGTACGCTCCTCTCGTCGATCCCGGGTGCCGCCGTCACCTCGATCCGGATCGACGGTGTCCTGCACGAGTTCACCACCGTGCCGGGCGTCAAGGAGGACGTCACCGACCTGATCCTCAACATCAAGCAGCTGGTCGTCTCCTCGGAGCACGACGAGCCGGTCGTGATGTACCTGCGCAAGCAGGGCCCGGGTCTGGTCACCGCCGCCGACATCGCGCCCCCGGCCGGTGTCGAGGTGCACAACCCCGACCTCGTCCTCGCCACGCTCAACGGCAAGGGCAAGCTGGAGATGGAGCTGACCGTCGAGCGCGGTCGCGGCTACGTCTCCGCCGTGCAGAACAAGCAGGTGGGCCAGGAGATCGGCCGTATCCCGGTCGACTCGATCTACTCGCCGGTGCTGAAGGTCACGTACAAGGTCGAGGCCACGCGTGTCGAGCAGCGCACCGACTTCGACAAGCTGATCGTCGACGTCGAGACCAAGCAGGCGATGCGTCCGCGTGACGCCATGGCCTCCGCCGGCAAGACCCTGGTCGAGCTGTTCGGTCTCGCCCGCGAGCTGAACATCGACGCCGAGGGCATCGACATGGGCCCGTCCCCGACGGACGCCGCCCTGGCCGCGGACCTGGCGCTGCCGATCGAGGAGCTGGAGCTCACCGTTCGGTCGTACAACTGCCTCAAGCGCGAGGGCATCCACTCCGTGGGTGAGCTGGTCGCGCGCAGCGAGGCCGACCTGCTGGACATCCGCAACTTCGGTGCGAAGTCCATCGACGAGGTCAAGGCGAAGCTGGCCGGCATGGGCCTGGCCCTGAAGGACAGCCCGCCCGGATTCGACCCCACGGCCGCTGCGGACGCCTTCGGCGCGGACGACGACGCGGACGCGGGTTTCGTGGAGACCGAGCAGTACTGAGTGCTCCGCGGGGAGGCCGTACTGCGTCTGCGGACCGGCTGTGGCCGGTCGCGCAGTTCCCCGCGCCCCTTCCAGGCCCTTCGGGGCCTGGATCTCCGACGGGCAACCGCTCGCTCGGATACTGACCCCGGTACCTGATACGGCCGGGGCAGAGACACAGGAGAGACAACATGCCGAAGCCCACCAAGGGTGCCCGTCTGGGCGGCAGCGCCGCGCACGAGAAGCTGCTCCTCGCGAACCTCGCGAAGAGCCTCTTCGAGCACGGCAAGATCACGACCACCGAGGCGAAGGCCCGCCGCCTGCGCCCGTACGCCGAGCGTCTGATCACCAAGGCGAAGAAGGGTGACCTTCACAACCGCCGCCAGGTGCTTCAGGTGATCACGGACAAGAGCGTCGTCCACACGCTCTTCACCGAGATCGGCCCGCGCTACGAGAACCGTCCCGGTGGCTACACCCGCATCACCAAGATCGGTAACCGCCGTGGCGACAACGCGCCCATGGCCGTCATCGAGCTGGTCGAGGCGCTGACGGTGCAGCAGAACGCCGTGGGCGAGGCCGAGGCCGCGACCAAGCGCGCGGTCAAGGAGGCCGAGGAGGCCAAGGCCGAGGAGACGAAGGCCGAGGAGACCGAGGCCGTCGAGGCTCCCGCCGAGGAGTCCAAGGACGCCTGAGGCTCTGCCTGAACGCGGGAAGCGGGTCCGCCCTTGAGGGGCGGGCCCGCTTTCGCGTTTTTCCCCACGGCACAGCCCTGAGAGGATCTGCACGTGAGTGACGAAGTGCAGCCCGGTTACGTCCGTGTCCGTCTTGATCTGTCCTACGACGGCTCCGCCTTCCACGGCTGGGCCAAGCAGGCCGGCGGGAGGCGGACCGTGCAGGGGGAGATCGAGGACGCGCTGCGGACGGTCACGCGGTCCCAGGAGACCTACGAGCTGACCGTGGCCGGCCGCACGGACGCCGGGGTGCACGCCCGGGGGCAGGTGGCGCACGTCGACCTGCCCGAGGAGCTGTGGCGCGAGCACCACCAGAAGCTGCTGAAGCGGCTGGCCGGCCGGCTGCCGAAGGACGTGCGGGTGTGGGCGCTGCGCGAGGCGCCGAGCGGGTTCAACGCGCGGTTCTCGGCGGTGTGGCGGCGCTACGCCTACCGGGTCACCGACAATCCCGGGGGAGTGGACCCGCTGCTGCGGGGTCACGTGCTGTGGCACGACTGGCCGCTCGACGTGGACGCCATGAACGAGGCCGCGCGGGCGCTGCTCGGGGAGCACGACTTCGCCGCCTACTGCAAGAAGCGCGAGGGCGCGACCACGATCCGTACGCTCCAGGAGCTGAGCCTGGTGCGGGGCGAGGACGGGATCATCACCGCGACCGTGCGGGCGGACGCCTTCTGCCACAACATGGTGCGCTCGCTGATCGGCGCGCTGCTGTTCGTCGGGGACGGGCACCGCGGGCCGGAGTGGCCGGGGAAGGTGCTGGCCGCGGGCGTACGGGACTCCGCCGTGCATGTCGTACGGCCGCACGGGCTGACGCTGGAGGAGGTCGGCTATCCGGCCGACGAGCTGCTGGCGGCTCGGAGCAGGGAGGCCCGGAATAAGCGCTCGCTTCCCGGACTTCCGGGATGCGAAACCTGTTAGTTACGTCGCATTTCGCGTCGCTTACGCCCCATATCCGGACTTGCAGGGCCTATTCGCCCTTACCGACTCTTACGCGTTTCATACCTCTCGGATACAGTTGCGCGTCCCGGCCACACGTTCGATCACGAGGCCGGGTTTGGCTGGGGGGTCGACGGGCCGGTAGGGCCCGGGGTGGGACAACGGAATGACTTCAGTGGATTCCGTGCGGGCCGGGGGGCGTCGTGCGGCACGGCAAAGTGGTGGGCGGCGACGGGCCGGGCGGGGCGGAACGGCCGCGCTGGGGCTGCTGCCGCTCCCGCCGACGGACAAGGAGAAGTACTCCTACGCGCGACGGCACCTGTGGATCCTGACGATCAGCTCGCTGATCAGCTTCTGCTGCCTGGTGCTGAGCCAGTTCAAGCTGGCGGCCTCCACCCCGGTGCTGTGGATCTACACGCCGCTGCTCGCCTTCACGGTGATCTACTACCTGGTGTCGCTGCGGGTGAACGGCTTCACCCGGGACTTCGACATCGCCCACCACCGGCGGCTGGTGCAGAACTGGCGGCCCGAGGTGTACCCGACCGTGGACGTGTTCCTGCCGGTGTGCGGTGAGCCCATCGAGGTGCTGCACAACACCTGGCGGCATGTGCGCGCGATGGCCGACCGGTACCCCGGGGTCTGTGTGCCGTTCGTGCTGGACGACGGCGCGAGCCCCGAACTGGCGGCGATGGCCCGGGACTTCGGCTTCCGCTACGGCACCCGGGAGAACCGGGGCTGGTTCAAGAAGGCCGGCAACCTCCACTTCGGCTTCGCCCAGTCCGACGGCGAGTACATCCTCATCCTGGACGCCGACTTCACCCCGCGCGCCGATCTGCTGGAGGAACTGCTGCCGTACATGGACGACGATCCGCGGATCGGCATCGTCCAGTCCCCGCAGTACTTCCGGGTGCTCGACTCGCAGAACTGGATCGAGCGCGGCGCGGGCGCGGTGCAGGAGCTGTTCTACCGCTCCGTGCAGGTCTCCCGGCAGGGCAGCGACGGCGCCATCTGCGTCGGCTCCTGCGCGATCTACCGGCGGGCGGCGCTGGAGACCAACGGCGGCACGACGCTGATCGAGCACTCCGAGGACGTGCACACCGGGTTCGACCTGCGCGGGCTCGGCTGGGACCTCAGATATGTGCCGGTCGCGGTGTCCACCGGGGTCTGCCCGGACAACGCGGGCGCCTTCTTCAACCAGCAGTACCGCTGGTGCTCCGGCTCGATGAGCCTGCTCGGCAGCCGCAAGTTCTGGCAGGCGAAGATCAAGCTGTCCAGCCGGCTGTGCTACATGTCCGGCTTCTTCTACTACATCCACACCGCGCTGTTCACCTTCGCGGCCCCGGTCATCCCGGTCGTGCTGCTGCTGGTGATGCCGGAGAAGCTCAAGGTCGAGCACCTGCTGCTGGTGCTGCCCAGCATCCTCTACACCACGATCATCTTCCCGATGTGGCACCGGGCGCCCTACCGCCTGGAGGCCTGGGCGACCCGCATGATGTACGGCTGGGCGCACGTCTTCGCCATCTGGGACATCCTGCGCAAGAACCGCATGGGCTGGCAGCCGACGGGCTCCTCCGGAGCCAAGAAGAACAAGACGCGGCGGTTCTGGATCGGCATGTGGGTCTGGAGCGGCGGCACGGCGCTGGTATGGGTCACCGCGGCGGTGTACCGGACGTTCACCATGAACGCCCCGGACTTCGCCCTGATCCTGTCCTCGGGGTTGTTCTACGCGCTGGTCGTCGGCCGCGTGCTGGTGCAGCCGCGGTCCGGGGCGGAGGCCGCCTGATGCGACTGACGGAACGATTCCGCATGACCGGTGCGGCCCTGGCCTGCGCCCTGGCCGGCGTCCTCGCGCTCGGCGGCTGCTCGCTCCTCGGCGACGACTCCGGGGGTTCCTCGGAGTCCGGCGGCGCGGGTGCCCCGCGCTCCTCGGCGAGCCCCCAGGACATCCCCTACGACGTCACGCCCCTGATCAAGCCGGCGAAGAAGTACTACGGGGCGGCCGTGCCGGGCGCGCCGATCTCCATGAAGAACATCGACGTGTACACGTCGAGGACCGGCAAGCAGCCCAACCTGATCGAGTACTACGCCGCCTGGGGCGACGGCTTCGACGCCACCGGTGTGCGCAACGCCTGGGCCGAGGGCGCCCTGACGCTGGTGTCCTGGGAGCCCTTCGACACCCCGCTCGCCGACATCGCGGCGGGCAGGTCGGACGCGTACATCAAGGAGTACGCGACCGCGGTGCGCAAGCTGAACCTGCCCGTGGTGATCGACTTCGCGGACGAGTTCAACGGCCACTGGGAGAAGTGGGGCACGAAGCACGCGACCCCGGCCCAGTACGTGGCCGCCTGGCGCCACATCCACCAGACCTTCGTCGACGTCGGCGCCACCAACGTCATCTGGGCCTGGACGCCCAACATCGTCAACCCGGTGAAGAACGTACGGCTCAAGCCGTACTACCCGGGTGACGCCTATGTGGACTGGATCGGTCTGGTCGGCTACTTCACCACCGGCCAGGACAACGCCTTCGACAGCGTCTTCGGGCCGACCCGCGACGAGATCCGCACCTTCACCAAGAAGCCGATGCTGCTGCTGGAGACCGCGGCCATGCCCGGCGAGCGGCGGCGGGCCGATGTCCGCAACCTGTTCGCGGGCGTCGCGGCGGACGACGACATGCTCGGGTTCATCTGGTTCGACTACAAAAAGCGCGCCGACTGGCGGCTGGAGGCGAGCCCGCTGGCGCTGAACGAGTTCAAGCGCCTGGCCGCCGACGACCGTTTCGGCTTCGACGTACGGAAGCCGTCATGACCTCTCGTCCCGAGTACTACACCCCGCAGCCCTACGATCCGTACGCCGAGGAGGAGCAGCAGGGCGGCTGGTTCAACTCCGACGGCTACCTCCCGCGCCGGCCGCAGGGCCACGACATCCCGCAGGGCTACGAGGTCCCGCAGGGGTACGACACTCCGCAGGGCTACCACCAGGTCCCCCAGGAGTACGACACCCCGCAGGACTACGGGGTCGCCCAGGGGCACCCGGTCCCGCAGGGGTACGACACCCCGCAGGGCTACCACCAGGTCCCCCAGGAGTACGACGCCCCGCAGGGCTACCAGCAGGTCCCCCAGGGGTACGACCTGCCCGAGGGATACGGGTACGACCCCGGGGTCCAGGCGTACCAGCAGCCGGCCGACCCGTCGGCGTACCTCACGCAGCCCGCCGAGGAGGAGCCGGCCGCACCCGCCGAGCCCGGGTACCACGTGCCCGACACGCCCGAGGTCGGCTGGGACATGGCCGCCAGCCGGCGGCGCGCCTGGGTCAGCCGGGCCGTGCTGCTGTGCGTGCTGGCCGTCCAGGCGGTGCTCTCGCTGCGCCTGGCCAACACCGCGTTCCAGGACGAGGCCCTCTACCTCGCGGCCGGCCACGCCGAGCTCCAGCACCTGCTGCACGGCACCCCGCTGCCCATCGACTACGCGGCCTACTTCTCCGGCTCGCCGCAGCTGTACCCGGTGCTCGCCGCCGCCGTGGACGACGTGCTCGGACTCACCGGGGCGCGCCTGCTGAGCCTGGCGTTCATGCTGGGCACCACCGGACTGCTGTACTCCTTCACCCGGCGGCTGTTCAACGAGCGGGCCGCGCTGGCCGGCGCCGCCCTGTTCGCCGTGGTGCAGTCCACGGTCGTCATGGGCTACTTCGCCACCTACGACGCCGCCGCGGTGTTCCTGCTGGCCCTGGCCACCTGGATCGTCGTACGCACCGACCGGGCGCCGGTGGCCGCCGTGCTGCTCGCCGTCCCCGTCGCCGTCCTCGCCGTCGGCGTGAAGTACGCGGCCGGCCTGTACCTGCCGACCATCGTCGTGCTCGCGCTGCTCACCGGCTGGCCGCACCAGGGGCGCAAGGCGTTCCTCCGGATGCTGCTGCTCGCGCTCGGCATCGGCGCGGTGCTGGGGGCCGGCATGTACGGCACCGACCTGATGGACGGTGTGCGGCAGACCACCACCGACCGCGACCACGGCTCCGACAGCACCGCCTTCCTGCTCCAGCGCTCCGGCGAGTGGGGCGGGCTGATGTTCCTCACCGCCGTCGGCGGCGCGGTCTCCTACGTGCGGCGCAGCCGGATGAACGAGTCCCCGGCCGCCCAGCGGCTCGGCAACCCCGGATGGCGCTGGCGGGCGCTGCTCGGCCTGCTGCTGTGCGGCACCGCGCTGCTCGCGCCCGCCTACCAGATGCACCTGGGCACCGTCGTCTCGCTGTTCAAGCACGTCGGCTTCGGCCTGCTGTTCGCCGCCCCGATGGCCGGGGTGGGCGTCACCCGGCTGATCGGCGCCCACTTCCGCTACCCCCAGCTCGGCATCATGCTGTGGACCGCGACGCTCTGCCTCGGCATCTCGCAGGCGGACTGGCGCTTCGGCGTCTGGCCCGACTCCTCGAAGATGATCCGGGTCATCGACTCCCACGTGGACCGCGAGGGCCACTACCTCGCCTCCACCCCCGAGGTGCCCGTCTACTACCTGCGGGACAAGACCACCCACCGGCAGTGGCAGGGCGTGTTCGCCCTGGAGTACACGGACAAGAAGGGCACGTACCACCAGGGCGACGACGCCTACCGGGCGGCGCTGCGCGACGGCGAGTTCGACCTGATCGTCCTGGACGGCCTCACCAACCCCCGGGTGGACGCCATCGTCACGGACGCGGTCAAGGGCAACCCGCACTACCGGCTCCTGGCCGACCTGCCCTTCCGCAACTCCAGCGGCACCGGTCACTACCGCATCTGGACCAAGACCTCCTGACAGCGGGTCCGAAGCGAGAAAGGCCGTCCTCATGCGGCTCACCGTCATCGGCACCGGCTATCTCGGTGCCACCCACGCCGCCTGCATGGCCGAACTGGGCCACGAGGTGCTCGGCGTCGACGTCGACCCGGAGAAGGCCGCCGCGCTCGGCGCCGGGCGGGTGCCCTTCCACGAGCCGGGCCTGCCCGAGCTGATCGCGCGGCACACCGCGAGCGGCAGGCTGCGGTTCACCACCTCCTACGCGGAGGCCGGGGCCTTCGGCGAGGTCCACTTCGTGTGCGTGGGCACCCCGCAGCGGGCCGGTAGCGACGCCGCCGACCTGAGCCAGGTGGACGCGGCCTTCGCCGCCCTGGTCGCGCACGCCGCGCCGGACGCGCTGCTCGTCGGCAAGTCGACCGTGCCCGTCGGCACGGCCGGGCGGCTGGCCCGGACGTACGACGCGGAGATCGCCTGGAACCCGGAGTTCCTGCGCGAGGGCTTCGCCGTCCAGGACACGCTGCGCCCGGACCGGCTGGTGTTCGGCGTCGCGTCACAGCGCGCCGAGGCCGTGCTGCGCGAGGTGTACGCGCCGGTCCTCGCCGCCGGCACCCCGCTGGTCACCGCCGACTTCCCGACCGCCGAGCTGGTCAAGACGGCCGCCAACGCCTTCCTCGCCACCAAGATCTCCTTCATCAACGCGATGGCCGAGGTCTGCGAGGCGGCCGGCGGCGACGTGCGCACGCTCGCCGAGGCCCTCGGCCACGACGACCGGATCGGGGCGAAGTTCCTGCGCGCCGGCGTGGGCTTCGGCGGCGGCTGTCTGCCCAAGGACATCCGCGCCTTCGCGCACCGGGCCGGCGAGCTGGGCGTCCCGCTCGGGCTGCTGCGCGAGGTGGACGCGATCAACATGCGGCGCCGGGACCGGGTGGTGGAGCTGGCCCGCGAGCTGTGCGGGGGAGCGGTGCTCGGCGCCCGGGTAGCCGTCCTCGGCGCCGCCTTCAAGCCCGGCTCGGACGACATCCGCGACTCGCCCGCGCTGGCCGTGGCCGCCCGGCTGCGGCTGGAGGGCGCCGACGTCACCGTCTTCGACCCCCAGGCCGCGGACAACGCGCGCAAGGCGTTCCCGCTGCTGGGATACGCGGACACCGTCGAGGACGCGCTGCGCGGGGCCGACCTGGTCCTGCATCTGACCGAGTGGCCGCAGTTCCGGGAGATCGATCCGGAGCGGGCGGCGACGCTGGTGGCCCGGCCGCGGATCGTGGACGGGCGAGGGGGGCTCGACGCGGACCGCTGGGCCGCGGCGGGCTGGTGGTTCCGGGCACCGGGCAGGCCGGTGCCCGCAGGGGAGGGACAGTGATGGCACAGAGCGAGGCGGCCCGGATCACCGTGGTGATGCCGACCTACAACGAGGCGGCGAACCTGCCGGGCGTGGCCGAGGCCGTGCTCGGGCTGGAGCTGGACGGGCTCCAGTTGAAGATCGTCGACGACTCCAGCCCGGACGGCACCGGGCGGATCGCCGAGGAACTGGCCGAGAAGTACAACGGCGACGGCCGCACCCGGATGAGCGTGCTGCACCGCACCGAGAAGGACGGGCTGGGCCGGGCGTACACCGCCGGGATGTCGGCGGCGCTGGACGAGGGCGCCGAGTACGTCGTCCAGATGGACGCCGACGGCAGCCACCCGGTGGAGGCGGTGCCCCGCATGCTGCGGGCGGCCCTCGACTCCGGCGCCGGGCTGGTGGTCGGCAGCCGTTACGTCGAGGGCGGCTCGCTGGACGAGGAGTGGGCCGCCCACCGGGTGCTGCTGTCCCGGTTCGCCAACCGGTACGCGCGCGCCGTCCTCGGCACCGACATCCAGGACATCACGGCCGGGTTCAACCTGTGGTCGGCGCGGACCCTGCGGGACGTCGGCCTGGCGTCCCTGGACAGCGCCGGCTACAGCTTCCAGGTGGAGCTGAAGTACCGGGCCGTCCGGGCCGGGCACACGGCCGTGGAGGTCCCCATCCGGTTCGCCGAGCGCACCGAGGGCGAGTCCAAGATGACGCTGCGCACCCAGCTGGAGTCGGCGGTGCTGCCGCTGCGGCTGCGGCTGAAGCGGTACTAGCGTTCCGGGCGGTTACCGGGCGGCGGCTTCGGCCTGCTGCTGGCCGCGGCGGTGGATCTGGTTCACGGTGAACTGGGCCAGGCTGTTGCCGGCGCCGAAGACGGCGGTGTCCTTCTTGGTGACGTCCTTGCCGGTGGTGAAGCCGGAGATGGTGAAGTAGGCGTAGCGGCCGTAGGCATTGCGCGTGGAGCGGCAGAAGGCCCCGTCGCAGAACGGCTTGACGCCGCCCTTGCCGTACAGCGAGCGGACGATGGACCGGTCGTCGGTCTGCGCCTTGGCCCGGCCGGCCCGCGCCGCGTCGTCGAAGACGGCGACGCCCACGGTGACCGCGATGTCGCCGTGGGTGTAGGTGGCGCGCAGCAGGCGGGTGCAGCCGTTGGCGGTGAGGATGGGCGGCAGGGTGCCGCCGGCGACGGAGGCGCAGCCGGAGGTGTCGTCCGTGGCGCCCTTCGTGTACACGGTGTCGCCGAGGGTGAGCTGCTTGCCGGGGAAGAGCGTGTCGGGGCCGAGCGGAGCGGTGTCCTTCCCGGCGCTGGATATGAAGTCCGCGGGGTTCAGCGGCGGTGGCGCGCTGGTCGGCTCGAAGGACGGCGTCGCGGTGCCGGTGCCGGGTATGGAGGCGGTGGCGGGCAGGTTGCTCGGGCCGGCCTCGGGGTCACCGCCGTTCGCGGAGACCACGGCCACGGCGACCGCGGTGCCTATCGCGACCGTGGCCAGCGCCCCGCCGGCTATGAACAGCAGCTTGCGGCGCTTGTTCCGGGTCTCGGAGGCCTCGGCGAGCGCGGCCCAGTCGGGCGTCCCGTCGTCTTCTCCGCTGTTCCACGGCTGCTGGGAATGCGGTTTCCAGGGATCCCACTGAGACTGGGGTCCCCCCTGCCCGTAACTCATGGGGCGCATCTTAGACGGGGGCCCGGGGACACGGGGGCCGTCCGGCGGCCCGCCTCGTTTTGACCCGCCCGGGGGCCAGCCGGTAACCTGCTTCTTCGTTGTGTATTGGCTTGCTCATTCTCACGGGACGGGCCCTTACACCGGTCCACCGGGCCGATGACCAGCGACCCCACGCACGCGGTTTGCGTCGCCGCCGTGGGTCAAGGCTGTCGTGATCGTTTCGGTGACCTTGTTTAGGACCATTCACTCGAAGCGAAGGCTACGAACCGTGCGTACGTACAGCCCCAAGCCCGGCGATGTGACGCGCCAGTGGCACGTCATCGACGCTCAGGACGTTGTCCTGGGCCGTCTCGCCACCACTGCCGCGACCCTCCTCCGGGGCAAGCACAAGCCGATCTACGCGCCGCACGTCGACGCTGGTGACTTCGTCATCATCATCAACGCCGACAAGGTGCACCTGTCCGGCAACAAGCGGACCCAGAAGATGGCCTACCGCCACTCCGGCTACCCGGGTGGTCTGCGCTCCGTCCGTTACGACGAGCTGCTGGACAAGAACCCGGAGAAGGCCATCGAAAAGGCCGTCAAGGGCATGCTCCCCAAGAACTCCCTGGGCCGTCAGATGCTCTCGAAGCTGAAGGTCTACAAGGGTGACCAGCACCCGCACGCGGCCCAGCAGCCGGTGCCGTTCGAGATCACCCAGGTCGCGCAGTAAGTCCGGCCACCCCCTAAGACTGAAGAGAATCTGAGGAGAATCGTGGCCGAGACCACTGCCGAGCAGCCGCTCGAAGAGCTTGACATCGACAGCTACACCACCGAGTCCGAGGTCCCCGTCGAGGGCGAGTACACCTCGGAGTCCCTGGCCTCCCGCTTCGGCGAGCCGCAGCCGGCCGCCGGCCTGGGCCGCCGCAAGAACGCCATCGCCCGCGTCCGGATCGTCCCGGGCACCGGCAAGTGGAAGATCAACGGTCGCACCCTCGAGGACTACTTCCCGAACAAGGTGCACCAGCAGGAAGTCAACGAGCCGTTCAAGGTCCTGGAGCTCGACGGCCGTTACGACGTCGTCGCCCGCATCGCCGGTGGCGGTGTCTCCGGTCAGGCCGGTGCGCTGCGTCTCGGTGTCGCCCGCGCGCTGAACGAGGCCGACGTCGACAACAACCGCGGCCCGCTGAAGAAGGCCGGCTTCCTCAAGCGCGACGACCGTGCGGTCGAGCGCAAGAAGGCCGGTCTGAAGAAGGCCCGCAAGGCTCCGCAGTACAGCAAGCGCTAAGCTTCGCTGCCTGCTCGTACGTGGTACGGGCTTCGGCCCCGCGTACTCCGAACGCCCCGGCGGCACGCCACATGTGCCCCCGGGGCGTTCGCTTATCCCAGCCAAGGGCGTATAACGGCACAAGACGCTCAAAGGCTTGTGTGATCGGATACCGGGTTCGCCTGCCACCCCGACGCGGCGCGGACCGCTTCCGACAACGATGCTTCCTCAGGAGGACAAGTGGGACGACTCTTCGGCACGGACGGCGTGCGCGGTGTCGCCAACGCGGATCTGACGGCCGAGCTGGCGCTGGGCCTCTCCGTCGCCGCGGCGCATGTGCTGGCCGAGGCGGGCACCTTCGAGGGCCACAAGCCGACGGCGGTGGTCGGACGGGACCCGCGCGCGTCCGGGGAGTTCCTGGAGGCCGCGGTGGTGGCCGGGCTGGCCAGCGCGGGCGTCGACGTCCTGCGGGTCGGCGTGCTGCCGACGCCCGCGGTGGCGCACCTGACCGGCGCGCTCGGCGCCGACCTCGGCGTGATGCTCTCCGCCAGCCACAACGCCATGCCGGACAACGGCATCAAGTTCTTCGCCCGCGGCGGCCACAAACTCGCCGACGAGCTGGAGGACCGGATCGAGGCGGTCTACGACTCCCACCGGCACGGAGAGCCCTGGGAGCGGCCGACCGGGGCCGGCGTCGGCCGCGTACGGTCGTACGACGAGGGCTTCGAGCAGTACATCGCCCACCTGCTGGCGGTGCTGCCCAACCGGCTCGACGGCCTGAAGATCGTCCTGGACGAAGCACACGGCGCGGCCTCGGGGGTCTCGCCGGAGGTGTTCGCCCGCGCGGGCGCCCAGGTCGTCACGATCGGCGCCGAGCCGGACGGGCTCAACATCAACGACGGCTGCGGCTCGACCCACCTGGACCTGCTCAAGGCCGCGGTCGCCGAGCACGGCGCGGACCTCGGCATCGCGCACGACGGCGACGCGGACCGCTGCCTGGCCGTGGACCACACCGGCGAGGAGGTGGACGGGGACCAGATCCTCGCCGTGCTCGCGCTGGCGCTGCGGGAGCGGTCCGCGCTGCCCGCCGACACGGTGGTGGCCACCGTGATGTCCAACCTCGGCTTCAAGCTGGCGATGGAACGCGAGGGCATCCGGCTCGTGCAGACGTCCGTGGGCGACCGGTACGTCCTGGAGGAGATGAAGGAGCACGGCTACGCCCTCGGCGGCGAGCAGTCCGGGCACGTCATCATCCTCGACCACGCCACCACCGGTGACGGCACGCTGACCGGCCTGCTGCTGGCGGCGCGGGTCGCGCAGACCGGCCGTACGCTGCGGGAGCTGGCCTCCGTCATGGAGCGGCTGCCGCAGGTCCTGATCAACGTGCCGGACGTGGACAAGTCGCGGGTGAAGACGTCGGCGGACCTCGCCGCCGCGGTCGCCGAGGCGGAACGCGAACTCGGCGAGACCGGTCGGGTGCTGCTGCGGCCGTCGGGCACGGAGCCGCTGGTGCGGGTGATGGTCGAGGCCGCGGACATCGAGCAGGCCCGGTCGGTCGCGGGCCGGCTGGCCGACGCGGTGAAGGCGGCGCTCGGGTAGTACCGGGTCCGGGGCGGGGGCCCGGACCCGCGCCCCTCACGGGCGTTGGCGCCGGTGCTCCCAGAAGTACTTCTGGGTGAGCAGGGTGACGGTCGCCGCCAGCACGATGCCCAGCAGGTTCAGCAGGAGCTGGACGGTCGAGCCGCTGGTCTGTGACGTGTCGCCGTAGGCCAGCGCCACCGCCGCGTTGGCCGCGGCCGGGACCGTGGTCACCGAGATGGCCACGCCCACCAGGGCGCCCGACTTGGCGGAGGTCAGGGACAGGATGCCGGCGATGCCGGCGAGTACGGCCACGACGAACGAGAACCAGTCGGGGGCGTAGATGAACCCGGTGTTCGGCCGGGCGCCCTCCAACTGGTCCTCGCTGAACAGCCCGACCGCGTCCATGAGCAGGCTGAACGCGGAGGTCAGGGCCATGGCCACCGCGAAGCCCACCAGCAGCGCGAGCAGCGAGCGCCAGGCCAGGCGCGGACGGCGCCGCACCAGGGCCGTGCTGATGCCGGCCAGCGGGCCGAACTCCGGGCCGACCGCCATCGCGCCCACGATCAGGATCGCGTTGTCCAGCACCACACCGCAGGCGGCGATCATCGTGGCCAGGGTGATGAAGGCGAGGTAGGTGACCGAGAGCGTCGACTCCTCGTGGGTCGCCTCGATCAGGCCCTCCCACAGCACCGCGTCCGCGCCCTCGCCGGGGGCCTCCTTCTCGGCCTCCTCGGCCCGCCGGGACAGCGACAGACCGATGTCCTCCACGGCGATGGAACCGGTGTCCTCCAGGCCCAGCCGCCGCAGTCCGGCGATGAGTTCGTCGCCCGCCTCGCGCGCCACGTCGCACAGGACGAGGTCGCCGACGGGGTCGCGGGCGGTGCCGGGCAGGACGACGAGGTGGGTGGTGCCGACCGTCCGCTCGATCAGCCGCACCACCTCCTCCGTCTGCCCGGCCGGGGTGATCAGGCGCAGATGCAGCATGCGCCCATCCAACCGGACGGGCTACAGCTTGCGCAGCCGCAGCCGCTGCACCTTGTGGTCCGGGCCCTTGCGCAGGATGAGGCCGGCCCGGCCGCGGGTCGGGGCGATGTTCTCCACCAGGTTCGGCTGGTTGATGGTCCGCCAGAGCATGCGCGCGTAGTCCAGGGCCTCCTCCTCGGAGACCTGGGTGTACTTGCGGAAGTACGACGACGGGTTCTGGAAGGCGGTCTGCCGCAGCTTCCGGAAGCGGCTGAGGTACCAGCGCTCGATGTCCTCGGTGCTCGCGTCGACGTACACGCTGAAGTCGAAGTAGTCGGCGAGACCGACCCGGGTACGGCCGTCCTTGCCGGGCAGCGCGGGCTGGAGGACGTTCAGGCCCTCGACGATGAGGATGTCCGGGCGGCGGACGACGAGGCGTTCGCCCGGCACGATGTCGTAGATCAGGTGGGAGTAGACCGGCGCGGACACCTCGTCCTTGCCGGCCTTGATGTCGGCGACGAAACGGGTCAGGGCGCGGCGGTCGTAGGACTCGGGGAAACCTTTCCGCGACATCAGGCCGCGGGCCTCCAGCTCCCGGGTGGGCAGCAGGAAGCCGTCCGTCGTGACCAGTTCCACGCGGGGGTGCTCGGGCCAGCGGGAGAGCAGGGCCTGGAGCAGGCGGGCGACGGTGGACTTGCCGACGGCCACGGAACCGGCGACGCCTATCACGAACGGGGTGCCGGACTGGGAGCCCTTTTCCCCGAGGAAGGTGTTCAGCGCGCCGCGCAGACCGTCCGTGGCGCCGACGTAGAGGTTGAGGAGCCGGGAGAGCGGGAGGTAGATGTCCCGCACCTCGTCCAGGTCGATGACGTCACCCAGACCGCGGAGCTTCTCCACCTCCTCGGCGCTGAGCGGCAACGGCGTCTTGTCGCGCAGCCCGCTCCACTCGGCGCGGGTGAGATCGACGTAGGGAGTCGCCTCCGGCCTGTGCCGGTGGGCGCTCCGGGGCATCGAGGAGACCGGTGAGATCACAGTCCATTGTTAACGGAGTTTGAACGGGCTGGGGGGTGGGGTGGGTCACGTGGCCCGTCACGACGAGATCGCCGTACCGGAGAGCCGACCCGGCGGCCTCCAGGAGAGCGTGCCCCGACGACCCTTCGTACGGCGGTGGGAATTTCTGATTTCGGGCAAGGTGCGGCCGTTTCTGATCGGTTGTGGACCTTAGGCTGCCGCTCATGTGCGGAATCGTGGGATACGTAGGGTCACAGTCGGCGCTGGACGTCGTGATGGCCGGGCTGAAGCGGCTGGAGTACCGGGGCTACGACTCGGCCGGGGTCGCCGTGCTCGCGGACGGCGGGCTGGCCGCCGCGAAGAAGGCCGGGAAGCTGGTCAACCTGGAGAAGGAGCTGGCCGAACGGCCGCTGCCGGCCGGCTCGACCGGCATCGGGCACACCCGCTGGGCCACCCACGGCGGCCCCACGGACGCCAACGCGCACCCGCACCTGGACAACGCGGGCCGGGTCGCCGTGGTGCACAACGGCATCATCGAGAACTTCGCCGTGCTGCGCGCCGAACTCGCCGAGCGCGGGCACGAGTTGGCCTCCGAGACGGACACCGAGGTCGTCGCCCACCTGCTCGCCGAGGAGTTCTCGGTCACCGCCGACCTCGCCGAGGCGATGCGGCTGGTGTGCCGCCGCCTGGAAGGCGCGTTCACCCTGGTCGCGGTGCACGCCGACGCACCGGACGTGGTGGTCGGCGCCCGCCGCAACTCCCCGCTGGTGGTGGGCGTCGGCGAGGGCGAGGCGTTCCTGGCCTCCGACGTCGCCGCATTCATCGCCCACACCCGCTCCGCGATCGAGCTGGGCCAGGACCAGGTGGTCGAACTGCGCCGGGACGGCGTCACGGTGACCGGCTTCGACGGCCGCCCCGCCGACGTCCGCTCCTACCACGTGGACTGGGACGCCTCCGCCGCCGAGAAGGGCGGCTACGACTACTTCATGCTCAAGGAGATCGCCGAGCAGCCCAAGGCCGTCGCCGACACCCTGCTCGGCCGCATCGACCCCAGCGGCTCGCTGACCCTGGACGAGGTGCGGATCAGCCCCTCCGAACTGCGCGAGGTCGACAAGGTCGTCATCGTCGCCTGCGGTACGGCCTTCCACGCCGGCCTCATCGCCAAGTACGCCATCGAGCACTGGACCCGCATCCCCTGCGAGGTCGAGCTGGCCAGCGAGTTCCGCTACCGCGACCCGATCCTGGACGGCCGCTCCCTGGTGATCGCCATCTCCCAGTCCGGCGAGACCATGGACACCCTGATGGCGCTGCGCCACGCCCGCGAGCAGGGCTCCAAGGTGCTGGCCATCTGCAACACCAACGGCTCGACCATCCCCCGCGAGTCCGACGCCGTGCTCTACACGCACGCCGGTCCCGAGGTCGCCGTCGCCTCGACCAAGGCGTTCCTCACCCAGCTCGTCGCCTGCTACCTGGTCGCCCTGTACCTCGGCCAGGTGCGCGGCACCAAGTGGGGCGACGAGGTCCACGCGGTCATCAAGGACCTGTCCCGGATCTCGCACGAGGTGGAGCGGGTCCTGGAGACCATGGAGCCGGTCCGGGCGCTGGCCCGCACCCTGGCCGCGAAGAACACCGTCCTCTTCCTCGGCCGGCACGTCGGCTACCCGGTGGCCCTGGAAGGCGCGCTGAAGCTCAAGGAACTCGCCTACATGCACGCCGAGGGCTTCGCCGCCGGCGAGCTGAAGCACGGCCCGATCGCGCTGATCGAGGAGGACCTGCCGGTGGTGGTGGTCGTACCGTCCCCGCGCGGCCGGTCCCTCCTGCACGACAAGATCGTGTCCAACATCCAGGAGATCCGCGCGCGCGGCGCCCGCACCATCGTCATCGCCGAGGAGGGCGACGAGACGGTGGTCCCCTACGCCGACCACCTGATCCGCATCCCGGCCACGCCGACGCTGCTCCAGCCGCTGGTGGCCACCGTGCCGTTGCAGGTCTTCGCCTGCGAGCTGGCCACGGCCCGGGGCAACGAGGTGGACCAGCCCCGGAACCTGGCGAAGTCCGTCACCGTGGAGTGAGGGGGACGGCGCGGGGCGCCCGGCCGGACGCCGTTCGCCCCGCTGCCGTTCCGCCCGGCGGGGCCGGGCCGGTGGTCACCAGTTGATGCAGGTCTTCGGCACCCAGCCGGTCTTCTTCTCGCCGCCGTAGTACCACAGGTTGCTCTTCTTGCCGCAGGCCGTGTACGAGCCGCCCTTGTACGCCTTGCCGTCGTTGCAGATCGTGCCCTTGCGGCCCTTGCCCCAGATGCCGACGGCCGTGGCGGTCGTCTTGGGCGAGGTGCGGACGTTGACGGTCTCCTTGGCCTTGACGTTGACGATGGCCTTGCCGCAGTCCTTCGGCAGGGACGCCGCGGAGGCGGAACCGGCGCCGGCGACGGTCCCGGCGAGGGCCGTGCCGACGAGAACGGCGGTGGTGAGCGCGCTGCCCAGGAACCTCGACTTCAAGGTGCTGTCCTCCCGTTGTGTGCGTCGGCGTCGCGCTGACGTGCGCGACGCCGGTCACCGGGAAGGCTACTGGGCCACCGCCCGGCCGTGATCTTGAGGGCGGTGCGCGCGGCCGCTCAGTGGACGGACAGGCCGCCGTCCACGTGGATCGACTGGCCGGTGACATAGGCGGAGGCACCGCTCGCCAGGAACACGGCCGCGCCCGCGAAGTCCTCGGCCAGGCCGTTGCGGCCGGTCATCGTGCGCGCGGCCAGGGCCGCCACCCGCTCCGGGTCCTCCGACAGCCGCGCGTTGAGCGGGGTCATCACGAAGCCCGGCACCAGGGTGTTGCAGGTGACCCCGTACGGCGACCAGGCCTCGGCCTGGGAGCGGGCCAGCGACTCCAGCCCGCCCTTCGACACGCCGTAGGCACCGCTCTGCACGAACGCCCGGTGCGCCTGCTGGGAGCTGATGTGGATGATCCGGCCGAAGCCCCGCTCCGCCATCCGCGGCCCGAACCGCTGCCCCAGCAGGAACGGCGCCTCCAGGTTCACCGCCATGGTGGCGTCCCACACGTCCTCGCCCAGCTCGCCCAGCGGCGGACGCAGGTTGATCCCGGCGGAGTTGACGAGGATGTCGGGCTCCCCGAACACGGCCGCCGCGTCCTCGGCGGCCGCGCGCACCCCGTCCCGGCTGCCCAGATCACCGCTCACCCAGGCCGCCCGGCAGCCGTCGGCCGTCAACTCCTCCACCGTGTCGGCGAGTTCCCGCTCGCGCCGGGCCACGATCACGACGCTCGCCCCGGCCCGCGCCAGCGCCCCCGCGACGGCCCGGCCGATGCCCGAGCTGCCGCCGGTCACCAGCGCGACCCGGCCGTCCAGCGAGAACAGGCCGGAGAGATAGGCGTTCGATGAGGTCATGTCCGCAGCGTAGGCGACGTGGTGTCGCCGGTACGCCGTCGGCCCGGGCCGTAGGGTGCTCGGCATGAGCATCATCGGGGTGGGCATCGACGTCGCCGAGATCGACCGGTTCCGGGCGTCCCTGGAGCGCACGCCGGGGCTGGCCGACCGCTTGTTCGTACGGCACGAACTGCTGCTGCCCAGCGGCGAACGGCGCGGCATCGCCTCGCTGGCGGCCCGGTTCGCCGCCAAGGAGGCACTGGCCAAGGCGCTGGGGGCACCGCCGGGACTGCACTGGACCGACGCCGAGGTGTACGTGGAGGACAGCGGCCAGCCCCGGCTGCGGGTGACGGGCACGGTGGCCGCGCGCGCGGCCGAGCTGGGCGTGCGCGCCTGGCACGTGTCGCTCAGCCACGACGCCGGGGTGGCCTCGGCCGTGGTGGTCGCCGAGGGCTGACCGGGCCGGCGCCGCGGGTGTGGACGGCCCGGCTCCGGGGGCAGACTCGGTGTCATGCGTACTGCGTACAGCGTGGAGACGGTGAGGGCGGCCGAACGGGCCCTGATGGAGCGGCTGCCGGAAGGCGCGCTGATGCTGCGGGCCGCCGCCGGGCTGGCCGCCGCCTGCGCCGGCCTGCTCGGGCGGGTGTCCGGCAGCCGGGTGGTGCTGCTGGTGGGCAGCGGGGACAACGGCGGGGACGCCCTGTACGCGGGGGCCCGGCTGGCCCGGCGCGGCGCCGGGGTGACCGCCGTCCTGCTCGCGCCCGGACGGACCCACGCCGCGGGGCTCGCCGCGCTGCGCCGGGCGGGCGGCCGGGCGGTCACGGCGGACCGGGGCGAGGCGGCGATCGCGCGGGCCCGCCTGGTCGTGGACGGGATCGTCGGCATCGGCGGCAAGGGCGGGCTGCGGCCGGACGCCGCACGGCTCGCCGAGGCGGTCGCGCGGTCCGGGGCCGCCGTCGTCGCCGTGGACCTGCCCAGCGGCGTCGACGCGGACACCGGGGAGGTGCGCGGGGCCGCGCTGCGCGCCGACCTGACCGTCACCTTCGGCGCGTACAAGCCCGGGCTGCTGGTGGATCCCGCGCGGGAGTACGCCGGAGCGGTACGGTTCGTCGGCATCGGCATCGAACCGCCGCCCGCCGACGCCGTCCTCCAGGCCCTGCAACACGCCGATGTGGCACGGCTGCTGCCGACTCCGGCGGCGGAGAGCGACAAGTACCGGCGCGGGGTGGTCGGGATCGCGGCGGGCTCGGCACGGTACCCGGGCGCGGCCGTGCTGGCGGTGTCCGGGGCGCTGCGCGGCGGGGCCGGGGCCGTACGGTACGTCGGCCCGGCCGGGGACGCGGTCCTCGCGCGCTTCCCGGAGACCCTCGTCTCCGACGCCGGACCCGCCAAGGCCGGCCGGGTGCAGGCGTGGGTGACCGGGCCGGGCGCCGGGGACGACGCGGCGACCGTGGCCGAGGTGCTGGCGACGGACGTGCCCGTACTGCTCGACGCGGACGGGCTGCGGCTGGCCGACCGGGACACCGTACGGGGGCGGACCGCGCCGACCCTGATGACCCCGCACGCGGGCGAGGCCGCCGCGCTGCTGGGGGTGCGGCGCGAGGAGGTCGAGGCCGCCCGGCTGGCCGCGGTGCGCGAACTGGCAGCGGCGTACCGGGCGACGGTCCTGCTGAAGGGCTCCACCACCCTGGTCGCCGGCCCCGACGGCGGACCCGTACGGGTCAACCCCACCGGCACCCCCTGGCTGGCCACGGCCGGCAGCGGCGATGTGCTCTCCGGCCTCGCCGGCTCCCTGCTGGCGGCCGGCCTGGACCCGCTGGACGCCGGGAGCGTGGCCGCGTACCTCCACGGCCTGGCGGGCCGCTTCGCCGCGCGGGACGCACCGGCGGGGGCCCACGACGTGGCGACCCGCATCCCCGAGGCGTGGCGGAACGTACGGGGTTGAGCCGCGCGACGACCCGAAACCGGGGCGCGTCGCGGGTACGGGGTCCCCGGGCGGGCTGGACGTGTTGCGGGTCCGGTTCGCCGGCCCGGTCGGGCGTGCTGTGGATACCGGTCCCTGTGCTCGGTCGGTCGTGCTGCGGGCACGGGGTTTCCGGGGGCCCGGCGTGTTGTGGGTGCCGGGTTCGCGGGCGGGCCGGTCGTGCCGTGGGTACGGCGTTGCCGGGCGAGCGGGTGCGCTGCGGGCACGGGATTCCTGGGCGACCGGGTGCTTGCGGGTACGGGAGTTCTTCGCGGCCGGACGTGCCGTGGGCACCGGGGTTACGGGCGGGCCGGGCGCGTTGCGGGTGCCGGGTCCGTGGGCGGCCGGTGGTGTCGCGGGTCCGGCCTGACGTGCCGCGGATGCCGGACCCCGGCCCGGTCGGGCCTGCCGGGAGGCCGGGTTGGCGTCGGTGGCCCTTGGTGGCCGTCGGCGGGCCGGGTGGTCGTGGGGAGCCCGGTCGTCGGGCCCGGGCCCCGGGGGCCCTCGGCGGCCTCTGAGAGACTGGGGCGCGATGACTGAGACAGCAGCTGAGCCGACCGCCGCCCTGCGCGCCCGCGCCGAGATCGATCTGGGCGCCCTGCGCGCCAACGTGCGCGCCCTGCGCGCCCGGGCGAAGGGCGCCGCCGTGATGGCCGTCGTCAAGTCCGACGCGTACGGCCACGGCGCGGTGCCGTGTGCCCGCGCCGCCCTCGCGGCCGGTGCCACCTGGCTCGGTACGGCCACCGCCGAGGAGGCCCTCGCGCTGCGTGCCGCCGGGCTGTCCGGCCGCCTGCTGTGCTGGCTGTGGGTGCCGGGCGGCCCCTGGCGGGAGGCCGTCGAGGCCGACATCGACGTGTCGTTGAGCGGCATGTGGGCGCTGCGCGAGGTCACCGCCGCCGCCCGCGCGGCGGGCCGCCCCGCGCGCGTGCAGCTCAAGGCGGACACCGGGCTCGGCCGCAACGGCTGCCAGCCCGGCGCCGACTGGGCCGAACTGGTCGGCGAGGCGCTGCGCGCCGAGGCCGAGGGGCTGGTCCGGGTCACCGGGCTGTGGTCGCACTTCGCGTGCGCCGACGAGCCGGGGCACCCCTCCGTCGCCGCCCAGCTCACCCGGTTCCGGGAGATGGTGGCGTACGCCGAGGAGCGGGGCGTACGGCCCGAGGTGCGGCACATCGCCAACTCGCCGGCCACCCTCACCCTGCCCGAGACCCACTTCGACCTGGTCCGCACCGGCATCGCGATGTACGGCGTCTCGCCCAGCCCGGAACTGGGCACCCCGGCGGACTTCGGACTGCGCCCGGTGATGACGCTCAGCGCCTCGCTGGCCCTGGTCAAGCACGCGCCGGGCGGCCACGGCATCAGCTACGGCCACCACTACGTCACCCCCGGCGAGACCACCCTCGGCCTGGTGCCGGTCGGCTACGCGGACGGCATCCCGCGGCACGCCTCGGGCACCGGCCCGGTGCTGGTCGACGGCAAGTGGCGCACGGTCGCCGGGCGGGTCGCCATGGACCAGTTCGTGGTGGACCTCGGCGGCGACGAGCCCCCGGTGGGGACCGAGGCGGTGCTCTTCGGACCGGGCGACCGGGGCGAGCCCACCGCCGAGGACTGGGCGCAGGCCTGCGGCACGATCGCCTACGAGATCGTCACCCGCATCGGCACCCGGGTCCCGCGCGTCCATGTGAACGAGCGGGAAGCCGGGTAACCCGTCCCGGAGCGACGGCTCAGGACCACCGGCCGCACCGGCGGGCGGTCCGGGACCACCGGCGTCACCATCCGTTTCACCCGTCCAGGCGAACTCCAGCAGGGGAAGAGGAGCGGCACGTGAGCGAGAGCAGCGCGGAGACCGTGGCGGACCTCGTCGCCTCGGCCGCCTCCGCCTCCGCCGCGGGGGCGGCCGGGAGCTGGCGCAGGGCGACCGGCATCGCCGGTGCCGCGCTGGGCGTGCTCGCCGCGGGCGCGGCGGCCGGCGTCGCCGTGGAGCGGATGACGGTGGGGCGCGAGGTGCGCCGCAAGGCCCGGCTGGCGCTGGACGCGGCCGGTCCGTACGGCACCCTGCGGGGCACCCCCGGCACGGCCTACGCCGACGACGGCACCGAGCTGTACTACGAGGTCGACGAGGCCGAGCCCGACCAGGGCGCGGACCTCTCCCCGCGCCGGCGCCGGCTGTTCGGCCGCAAGGCGCCCGCCCCGGTCACCGTCGTCTTCTGCCACGGCTACTGCCTCAGCCAGGACTCCTGGCACTTCCAGCGGGCCGCCCTGCGCGGGGTCGTCCGGACCGTGTACTGGGACCAGCGCAGCCACGGCCGGTCCGGGCGGGGCGTGGCCCAGACCCGGGACCGGGTGCCGGTCACCATCGACCAGCTCGGCCGGGACCTGAAGGCCGTGCTGGACGCCGCCGTCCCCGACGGCCCCGTGGTGCTGGTCGGCCACTCGATGGGCGGGATGACGGTGATGGCGCTGGCCGCCCAGTACCCCGAGCTGATCCGGGACCGGGTGGTCGCCACCGCCTTCGTGGGCTCGTCGTCCGGGCGGCTCGGCGAGGTCAACTTCGGGCTCCCGGTGGCCGGCGTCAACGCGGTGCGCCGCATCCTGCCGGGGGTGCTCCGGGCGCTCGGCCGGCAGGTGGAGCTGGTGGAGAAGGGGCGCCGGGCCACCGCCGACCTGTTCGCCGGGATCATCAAGCGGTACTCGTTCGCGGGCGGAGAGGTCGACCCGTCGGTGGAGCGGTTCGCCGAGCGGATGATCGAGTCCACGCCGATCGACGTCGTCGCCGAGTTCTACCCGGCCTTCACCGACCACGACAAGACCGAGGCGCTCGCCCGCTTCCGGGACCTGCCGGTGCTGGTGCTGGCCGGGGTGCAGGACCTGGTCACGCCCAGTGAGCACAGCGAGGCCATCGCCGGCCTGCTGCCCGACGCCGAGCTGGTGCTCGTGCCGGACGCCGGGCACCTGGTGATGCTGGAGCACCCCGAGGTGGTCACCGACCGGCTCGCCGACCTGCTCACCCGCGCGGGAGCGGTGCCCGCAGGGGCTACCGTAAGTGGCTATGGAACGACCAGCAGCACCAGCAGCGCACGCGGCCGCTGAGATCCGGCTGACGATCACCTCCCCCGAGCGGATGCGGGAGCTGGGCCGACGGCTGGCCGGGCTGCTGCGCGCGGGCGACCTGGTGATGCTCAGCGGGGAGCTCGGCGCGGGCAAGACCACCCTGACCCGGGGGCTCGGCGAGGGGCTCGGGGTACGCGGCGCGGTCACCTCGCCGACCTTCGTCATCGCCCGGGTGCACCCGTCCCTCGGCGACGGCCCGCCCCTCGTGCACGTCGACGCCTACCGCCTGGGCGGCGGCCTGGACGAGATGGAGGACCTGGACCTCGATGTCTCGCTGCCCGACTCGGTGATCGTCGTGGAGTGGGGCGAGGGCAAGGTCGAGGAACTGACCGAGGACCGCCTCCAGGTCGTCATCCACCGCGCGGTCGGCGACACGACGGACGAGGTCCGGCACCTGACGCTGACCGGGCTGGGGGAGCGGTGGGCCGGGGCGGGCCTGGAGACGCTGGCGGGCTGAGCGCCCGGCGGGCCGCGCCCGGCCGGCGGCACGGCGCCTTACCGGATCACCACCACCGGCACCCCGATGGTGGCGAACCGCCACAGCGCGTCGCCGTCCGCCCGGCTCTCCCGGATCCCGCCCGTCTTCACGTTCGGGTCGGCCACCGGGCCGGCCTCGCTGTGCACGGCCGCGCTGAACCCGATCACCACCCCGTCCACGCTGGTGAACCGCACCACGTGCTCGACGGGCAGGCCGTCGGTGCCGGTGGCCGTGTTGGAGCGGGAGGTGACCCAGTACGTGCCCGGCGCGGGATCGACGCTGCCCGGACGCACGGTGAAGGTGTGCCGCACCCGGTTGCCGGCGGCGACCAGCCAGACCCGGTCGTCGTCCACCGAGTACACCACCCGTTCACCCGTCCCGGACCCGTCCGGCAGGGCGGTCGGGTGGTGCCGGTCCCGGGGGGCCTTCGCCTTCGCCGCCGCCGACGCGCTCGCCGCCGGCCCGTCGCGCAGCGCGGCCGGCACGGTCGCCTGGGCTCGCAGCGCCAGGAAGCCGACCGTTCCCAGGGCCGCCGCGGTGAGGCCGGCCACGATCACCGAGCTGGTCCCTGCCACCTGCGCCCACCTCTGCTTCGCGTCCGCTACAAGCCTGGTTTGAGGCATATGTCGTATTCGTGGAGACCGTAGCAGCCGGTGGCCGTTCGTCCCGGGCGGCCGTGCGCGAGCCGCGGGCGCCGTAGGCTGTTCGCGTGCTCTTGCTCGCTCTGGATACCGCAACACCCGCCGTCACCGTCGCGCTGCACGACGGCACGGACGTCATCGCCTCGACGAGCCAGGTGGACGCGCGCCGGCACGGAGAGCTGCTGCTGCCGGCCGTCGACCGGGTCCTCGCCCGGGCCGGACTGAAGCTGGAGTCCGTCACCGGCATCGTCGTCGGCACCGGGCCCGGCCCCTACACCGGCCTGCGCGTCGGCCTGATGACCGCGGACACCTTCGGCCTCGCGCTCGGTGTCCCGGTGCACGGCATGTGCACGCTGGACGGCCTCGCCTACGCCGCCGACATCGAGAAGGGCCCCTTCGTCGTGGCGACCGACGCCCGGCGCAAGGAGGTCTACTGGGCGACGTACGCCGACTCCCGCACCCGGCTGACCGACCCGGCCGTGGACCGCCCCGCCGACATCGCCGAGCGGGTCGCGGGCCTGCCCGCGGTCGGCGCGGGCGCGCTGCTCTACCCGGACACGTTCCCGAGCGCCCACGAGCCCGAGCACGTGTCCGCCGCCGCGCTCGCCTCGCTCGCGGCGGAGCGGCTGGCCGCGGGCGGCGAACTGCCCGCGCCCCGGCCGCTGTACCTGCGCCGCCCGGACGCCCAGGTCCCCAAGAACTACAAGGTGGTCACCCCCAAGTGACACAGCCGGCACCTCCCCGACTGCGCGAGATGCGCTGGTGGGACATCGACCCGGTCCTGGAGCTGGAGCGGGACCTGTTCCCCGAGGACGCCTGGTCCCGCGGGATGTTCTGGTCCGAGCTGGCCCACGCCCGGGGCCCCGAGTCCACCCGGTGCTATCTCGTCGCCGAGTCCGCCGACGGCCGGATCGTCGGGTACGGGGGCCTGGCCGCGGCCGGTGACGTGGCCGACGTCCAGACCATCGCCGTCGCCCGCGACCACCAGGGCACCGGCCTCGGCGCCCGCCTGCTGGCGGAACTGCTGCGCGCGGCGACCGCGTTCGAGTGCCCCGACGTGATGCTCGAATGCCGGGTCGACAACGTCCGCGCCCAGAAGCTCTACGAACGCTTCGGCTTCGTCCCCGTCGGTTTCCGGCGCGGCTACTACCAGCCCGGCAACGTGGACGCCCTGGTGATGCGCCTGACCACCGGATCCGACAGCGGTACCGCCGCCGGGTCCGACCCAGTACAAGGAACCGAGATCAATGACTGACGAACCTCTCGTCCTCGGCATCGAGACCTCCTGCGACGAGACCGGCGTCGGCATCGTCCGCGGCACCACCCTGCTGGCGGACGCCGTCGCCTCCAGCGTCGACGAGCACGCCCGCTTCGGCGGTGTCGTACCGGAGGTGGCGTCCCGGGCCCACCTGGAGGCGATGGTCCCCACCATCGACCGCGCGCTGAAGGAGGCGGGGGTCAGCGCCAGGGACCTGGACGGCATCGCGGTCACCGCGGGCCCGGGTCTCGCGGGCGCCCTGCTCGTCGGCGTCTCGGCGGCCAAGGCGTACGCCTACGCCCTGGGCAAGCCCCTGTACGGCGTGAACCACCTCGCCTCGCACATCTGCGTGGACCAGCTGGAGCACGGCCCGCTGCCCGAGCCGACGATGGCCCTGCTGGTCTCCGGCGGCCACTCCTCGCTGCTGCTGTCCGCGGACATCACCTCCGATGTGCGGCCGATGGGCGCGACCATCGACGACGCGGCCGGCGAGGCCTTCGACAAGATCGCCCGCGTGCTGAACCTGGGCTTCCCCGGCGGTCCCGTCATCGACCGCTACGCCAAGGAGGGCGACCCGGCGGCCATCGCCTTCCCGCGCGGCCTGACCGGCCCCCGCGACCCGGCGTACGACTTCTCCTTCTCCGGCCTGAAGACCGCCGTGGCCCGGTGGATCGAGGCCAGGCGCGCGGCCGGCGAGGAGGTCCCGGTCCGCGATGTCGCCGCCTCCTTCCAGGAGGCCGTGGTCGACGTGCTGACCCGCAAGGCCGTCCGCGCCTGCAAGGACGAGGGCGTGGACCACCTGATGATCGGCGGCGGTGTCGCGGCCAACTCCCGGCTGCGCGCCCTCGCCCAGGAGCGCTGCGAGGCGGCCGGCATCCGGCTGCGCGTGCCGCGCCCCAAGCTGTGCACGGACAACGGCGCGATGGTGGCCGCGCTGGGCGCCGAGATGGTCGCCCGCGACCGGGCCGCCTCCAGCTGGGACCTGTCGGCCGACTCCTCCCTGCCGGTGACCGACCCGCACGTCCCCGGGCACGCTCACGACCACGACCATGTGCACGAGGTCAGCAAGGAGAACCTGTACTCGTGACCGTCGCACTGATGTGGGAGGCGCGGGCCGTCGAGGGGCGGGGCGCCGACCTGCTCGCCTGGGCCCGCGCCCAGCGCCTGGCCGCCGATCCGCTGCGCCGCGAGACCTTCCGCGCGCCGCAGGACCGGGTGCTGGTCGTCACCTGGTGGGACGCGCCGTACGACGCCCCGCTCCCGGAGCTGCCCGAGCCGGATCCGGAGCTGGTGACGCGGACCGTGCACCGGTGGCGGTTCGAGTCGGTGGCGGACGACTGACGCCAGGGGGGGGCTGATGCTGGTGAGGCTCCTGTGACTGGAGTTGCGGAGGCACCCCCTTCCTGCGCTATGATCATCACACAGCGAACGGCCGGAACACCGGCCCGGAGCCAGTGCGTTGGTGGTCCAAGGAAAGACGCCCCGCTTCCTGCGGGGAGATGCAGGTGCAAGGCCTGCCCGGCGCTCCACTCGACACCCCGCCCCCGGGACACCGGAGGCGGGGTGTCCGCGTTGTGCGGGCTGCGAAAGTTTCGGCTCAGTTTTCGGACTCGGTTCCGAAAGTTTCGAGGGCTTCGCGGATGCACAGTTCTTCGTCGCGGGCTCCCGCGCCGCTACGATCGCCCGTATGAAGCCTCCGAAGCCCGCAGCAGCACAGACGGCGACCCTCGCCGAGATCGCCCGGGAGGCCGGGGTCTCCGCCCCGACTGTTTCGAAGGTCCTCAACGGCCGTGCCGACGTCGCCCCGGCGACGCGCACCCGGGTGGAGGAACTGCTGCGCTCCCATGGCTACCGGCGCCGACGTGCCGAGGCGTCCCGCTCACCGCTGATCGACCTCGTCTTCCACGAACTGGAGAGCGCCTGGGCGCTGGAGGTCATCCGGGGCGTGGAGAACGTGGCCAGGGACGCCGGGCTGAGCGTGGTGCTGTCCGAGTCGGCCGGCCGGCTCACCCCCGGCCGCACCTGGGCCGACCAGGTCGCCGCCCGCCGCCCGCACGGCGTGGTGCTGGTGCTGTCGGACCTCGACGAGTCCCAGCGGGCCCTGCTGACCAGCCGCTCCGTGCCGTTCGTGGTGATGGACCCGGCCGGCGACCCGGGCCCGGACGTGCCCTCCATCGGCGCCACCAACTGGCAGGGCGGGCTCGCCGCCACCCGGCACCTGGTGGAACTCGGCCACACCCGGATCGGCGCCGTCAGCGGCCCGTCCCGGATGATGGGCAGCCGGGCCCGGATGGACGGCTACCGGGCGGCGCTGGAGACGGCCGGGCTGCCCGTGGATCCCTCGCTGGTGCTCGCCGGAGACTTCCACCACGACGCCGGGTACCGCCTGGGCCTGGAGCTGCTGCGCCGCCCGGACCGGCCCACCGCCGTCTTCGCGGGCAACGACCTCCAGGCCCTCGGCCTGTACGAGGCCGCCCGCGAGCTGGGCCTGCGCATCCCGGAGGACCTCAGCGTGGTCGGCTTCGACGATCTGCCGGTGGCCCGCTGGGTGGGCCCGCCGCTGACCACCGTGCGGCAGCCGCTGACCGAGATGGCCGAGGCCGCGGCCCGGCTGGTGCTGGAGCTGGGGCGGGCCGAGGACGAGCGGGCGACGACCCGGGTCGAGCTGGCGACGAGCCTGGTGGTGCGCTCCAGCACCGCCGCTCCCGCGCGGACCGGAAGCTGACGTACCGAGGCCCCCGGTCCGGCGTGGCCGTCTCCCGCGCCGGCACCTCGTCCAACGGTCCGGCGCCGACCGCAAGATGAGAATTTCACAAGAAAACCGGCTTGCGCCGAAAGCGCTAACAGCCCGTTCATCATTCGGACTTATGTTCCTGTCGTGACGCGACACGAGGAGCAGGACGAGACGGGCAGACGGACGGGCCGGCGGCCCAGGGCGCTCCGGATTGCCGGCCTGACCCTGGCGGGCACCCTGGTGCTGGCCGTGGCGGCGGCGGGCTGGGCGTACTGGCATCTGAACCACAACATCACCAGCGTCGACATCGACAGCGCGCTCGGCGACGACCGGCCCGCCCGCGCGATGTTCACCCCCGCCCCGGCCGCCTCCGCCGACGGCTCCCCGGTGCCCACCGGCTCGCTGAACATCCTGGTCCTCGGCTCGGACTCGCGCAGCGGCGCGGCCAACCGGGAGCTGGGCGGCGGGGACAGCGAGGGCGCCCGGTCCGACACGGCGATGGTCGTGCACCTCGACGCGGGCCGGACGACGGCGACCGTGGTCAGCATCCCGCGCGACACGCTTGTCACCCGCCCGTCCTGCCCGCTCGGCTCGGGCGGCACCTCGGCACCGGCGTACGGCGCGATGTTCAACAGCGCCTACGAGGTGGGCGGTCCGGTGTGCGCGGTGAAGACCGTGGAGACCCTCACCGGTGTCCGCATGGACCACTATCTCGAGATCGACTTCTCCGGCTTCGCCCGGCTGGTCGACGCGCTCGGCGGGGTGGACGTCACCACCGACCAGGACATCGACGACGACCAGAGCCACCTGCGCCTCCCGGCCGGCACCCACCACCTCGACGGCACGCGGGCCCTGGCGCTCGCCCGCACCCGGCACGGCATAGGCGACGGCAGCGACCTGGGCCGCATAGGGCTCCAGCAGACGCTGGTGAAGGCCCTGCTGGAGCAGGTCTCCGACGCCGGACTGCTCACCGACCCGGCCCGGCTGTACCGGGTCGCCGACGCCGCCACCGCCGGCCTGACCACCGACACCGGACTGGACTCCCTGGGCGAGCTGATGAGCCTCGGCCGGAGCCTGGAGGGCCTCACCGCCGACCGGGTGACGACGGTGACGATGCCGGTCGTCACGGCCCCCTCCGACCCCAACCGCGTGATCCCCGAGGAACCCCGGGCGAGCGAACTCTGGGCGTCCCTGCGCTGAACTTCGGCGGTTCTGGGGGTGTTCGGGGTGCACGGAGCGGGCGGCGGAGAAATCTCCCGGGATTTTTTCCGGTCGCGTGTCGATCCTGGCGTCTCCCGTTCGACGTACAGGTGTGCGGCGGGGAACGGCCCCGCCGCCCGACCGAGGGAGACACCATGCCCCGCTACCTGTCGCTCGTGCGCATCGACGAGTCCACCGCGCCCGCCGGGGGCCCCAGCCCGGAGCTGATGCGGCGGATGGGCGAGCTGATCGAGGAGATGACCAAGGCCGGGGTCCTGCTGGACACCTCCGGGCTGACCCCGGCCGCGCAGGCCGTCCGGGTGGCCTGGGACGGCGAGCGGACCTCCGTGACCGACGGGCCGTTCGCCGAGTCCAAGGAGGTCGTCGGCGGCTACGCTTTCATGCAGTGCAAGGACCGCGCCGAGGCCCTGGAATGGACCCGGCGTTTCCTGAGCATCCACGGCCCGGAGTGGACCATCGCCTGCGAGCTGCGGGAAATCGTTGAGCACTGAGTACTGAGCCACTTGGCCGAAAGCCTCGCGCGGTGTTGCATGTGGGCTGTGCGATCACAGCCCACGGCAGACCGGCCGACCCCCGCCCAGGCCATCGAGACCGTCTTCCGGCTCCAGGCGCCGCGAGTGATCGCCGTCGTCACGCGGATCGTGCGGGACGTCGGCATCGCCGAGGAACTGGCGCAGGACGCGCTGGTCGCCGCGCTGGAGCAGTGGCCCCGGGACGGGGTGCCCGACAACCCCGGCGCCTGGCTGACGGCCACCGCCCGGCGCCGGGCGATCGACCTGGTCCGGCGCCGTGAGGTCTACGCCCGCAAACTCGCCGAGATCGGCCGGGACCTGGAGACCACCGCGCCGCCCGAGGAGCCCGCCGACCCCGACGGCATCGACGACGACCTGCTCCGGCTGGTCTTCACCGCCTGCCACCCGGTGCTGACCCCGCAGGCCCGCACCGCGCTCACGCTGCGCCTGCTCGGCGGCCTGACCACGGCCGAGATCGCCCGCGCCTTCCTGCTGCCGGAGCCGACGGTCGCGCAGCGGATCGTCCGCGCCAAACGCACCCTCGCGGCGAAGAACGTCGCCTTCGAGGTGCCGTACGGACCCGACCGCGCCGCCCGCCTCGGCTCCGTCCTGGACGTCGTCTACCTGATCTTCAACGAGGGGTACGCGGCCACCGCAGGCGACGACTGGCTGCGCCCCGGCCTGTGCGAGGACGCCCTGCGGCTGGCCCGGCTGCTGTCCGGGCTGATGCCCGGGGAGCCCGAGGTGCACGGCCTGACCGCGCTGCTGGAGTTCCAGGCGTCCCGCACCCCCGCCCGGACCGCCCCCGACGGCACACCGGTGCTGCTGCGGGACCAGGACCGCCGCCGCTGGAACCGCATGCTCATCGCGCGCGGGGTGCACGCCCTGGAGCGCGCCGGAGCCACCGCGGCGGGACCGCCGGGACCGTACGCCCTCCAGGCGGCCATCGCCGCCTGCCACGCGCGCGCGTACACCTACGAGGAGACCGACTGGCGGGCCATCGCCGCCCTGTACGGACTGCTGGCCGCCCGCGCGCCGTCCCCGGTGGTCGAGCTGAACCGCGCGGTCGCCGTGTCGATGGCCGAGGGCCCGCGGCGGGGCCTGGAACTGGTGGACGCCCTGGCCGCCGAGCCCGCGCTGCGCGGCTACCACCTGCTGCCCAGCGTCCGCGGCGACCTGCTGTCGCGGCTGGGACGCGCCCCCGAGGCCCGCGAGGAGTTCCTGCGGGCGGCCGGGCTGACCCGCAACGAACGCGAACGCGCGCTGCTGCTGCGCCGGGCGGATCAGCCCAGCGGCTGACCGATCAGCATCGTCGGCGCCCCCGCCACCCGAGTGAGGAAGACGGTGGCCGCGTTCGGCCCCTGCGGCCGCACCTTGCGGCGCAGCTCCTCCGGTTCGACGGCCGAGCCGCGCTTCTTCACGGTGAGCGTGCCGACCTCGCGCTCGCGCAGCAGGGCTTTGAGCCGCTTGACGTTGAAGGGCAGCCGGTCGGTGATCTCGTAGCCGGTGGCGTAGGGCGTGGGCCGCGGCTCGTCGGCGGTGACGTAGGCGATGGTCGCGTCCAGCAGCCCGCCGCCGAGTTCCTCGGCCACCTCCGCGACCAGGTGCGCGCGGATGACCGCGCCGTCCGGCTCGTACAGGTACCGCCCCACCGGCCGCACCGCCGGGTCGGGCAGCCCGCGGCCGAGCAGCGTGCGCGGCCCCGGCAGCAGGGTGGCCCGTACGGCGCCCGGTGCCCCGGTGCCGAACCACAGCACGGCCTCCTTCACGTCCCCGCCGTCCGAGATCCACTCGGCCTCGGCCTCGGCCGGAACGATCTCGTGCGGGATGCCGGGCGCGATCTTCAGCGCCGCGCGGGGCGCCCGGCGGGCCGTCTCGACCGCCCAGGACAGCGGCGGCGAGTACGCCTCCGGGTCGAACACCCGGCCCCGCCCGCCGCGCCGGGCCGGGTCCGCGAACACCGCGTCGTACCCGGCGGTGTCCACCTCCGTCACATCGGCCTCGCGCACCTCGATCAGCTCCGCGAGGCCCAGCGCCTCGGCGTTGGCGCGGGCCGCCGCCGCGGTCAGCGGGTCGCGGTCCACGGCCAGCACCCGGATCCCGGCCCGCGCCAGCGCGATGGCGTCCCCGCCGATGCCGCAGCACAGGTCGGCCACGGAGGTCACGCCCAGCTCCGTCAGCCGCCGCGCCCGGTACGCGGCCACGCTCGCCCGGGTGGACTGCTCGACCCCGTTCGGGGTGAAGAACATCCGGCCGGCGTCCTCCGCCCCGAACTTCGCCACCGCCCGCTGCCGCAGCCGGGCCTGGCCCAGCGCGGCCGAGACCAGTTCGGCGGGGTGGTCGCGGCGCAGCCGGGTGGCCACCGCGAGTTCCCGCGCGGGCTCGGTGTCGCGCACCTCGTCGAGGAGGGCGCGGCCTTCGGGGGTGAGGAGCAGAGCGAGGTCGTTCACCGGCTCATTGTGGGCCAGTCGGTGGATGGTGCGCCCGCGGCGGCGGTGTCGGCCCGGCGTGCGGGCCGGGGCCTGGGAGGATCCGGCACCATGCGAGCAGTAGTACAAAATGACAAAATTCGGGCGCGGGTCGCGAAGACGGCCGCGGCCACCACCGCCCTCGCACTGGCCGCCCTCCTGACCGGCTGCGCCAAAGACCCCGCCCCGGCCCCGGCCCAGGGCGGCCCCGCCCGCCCCCTGGACCCCCGCGCCCGCCAGGCCGCCGAACACGCCCGGCTGGCCGCCGCCGCCCGGCGCTGGGGCCTGGAGCGGCCCCCGCTCACCCCTCCGGCTCCGCCCGCCGAAAAACCCCGGATCACCCCCCGGGACGGCTTCGAGGTGGACGGCCAGGAGGAGGAGAACCTCCCCCCGGTCTTCACCACCGTCCCCACCCGGCAGAAGGTCGTCTTCCTCACCATCGACGACGGCGCCGAGAAGGACCCGGCCTTCCTGCGCATGATGAGCGAGCTGAAGGTGCCGTACACCGCGTTCCTCAGCAACTACGTCATCGAGGACGACTACGGCTACTTCCGCCGGATGCGGGACCAGGGCGTCACCCTGAACAACCACACCCTGACCCACCCCTACCTGCCCGGCCTGTCCTACGAGGAGCAGCGCGCCGAGATCTGCGGCATGCAGACCGTCATGAAGAAGCAGTTCGGCAAGGCGCCCACCGTCTTCCGGCCGCCGTACGGCAACTACAACGGCGACACCCTGCGCGCCGCCAAGGAGTGCGGCATCAAGTACGCGCCGATCTGGGACGAGGAGGTCTTCGTCGACCACTGGGAGTACCGCGACTGGGACCGCCGGCTGCACCCCGGCGACATCGTCCTCACCCACTTCCGCGGCCGGGACGACTGGGACGGCACGATGGTGGACGACATGCGGAACTTCCTGGACAAGGTCACCCGCGAGGGCTACGCCGTCGCCCGCCTGGAGGACTACCTGTGAGGCGCCTGCGGGGCCCCGCCGCGGTCCTCGCGTCGGCCCTGCTCCTGACGGGCTGCGCCCAGTCCGTCGACCCCATCGAACGCCTCGGCAAGAAGGCCGCCGAAGGGGTGCACCCGCACGTCGCCCCCGGCCGGGAGCACCGGCACCGGGGGCTGGCCCGCCCGCTCGCCCGTCCCCCCGCCCACCCGGCCCGTCCCTTCCCCCGCCCCCCGGCCCGCCCGCTCGCCGGACACCCGGCGGTCACCGCCCCGCCCCCGGTGGTCGACCGCGTCCCCACCCGCGACCCGGTCGTCTTCCTCACCTACGGCGACGGCGCCGAACGCGACCCCCGCTTCGTCGACATGGTCCGCGCACTGCGCCTGCCGGTCACCCTGTTCCTCACCGGCAGCGCCGCCGCCCCCGGCCACCGCCACTTCGCCCGCCTGCGCGCGCTCGGCGCCGGCATCGGGAACCACACCCTCGGCCGCCGGGCCCCGGCCGGGCTGCCGTACGCCGGTCAGCGCGCCGAGATCTGCGGCCAGCAGGACCGCCTCCGCGCCCGCCTGGGCGTCCGCCCCCGCCTGTTCCGCCCGCCCCACGGCTCCTACGACCCGGCCACCCTGCGCGCCGCGGCCGACTGCGGCATCTCCGCGGTCGTCCTGTGGCGCACCGCCCTCACTCCGGCCGGCCTCACCCGCGGCCTCGCCCCCGGCGACATCGTCCTCGTGGACCCCGACGCGTCGGGCGGCGTCCCCCTGCGCGAGCGCACGGCGCGGGTCCTCAGAGCGGCTCAGGAAAGGGGCCTGACGGTGGCCCGCCTGGAGGACTACCTCTAGGAGAACCGGCTCCCCGGGCCCGCCGGTCAACGCGGGGACGGCCGATTCACCGTCGACGCGCCGCACGGGATTGGCACTCCGCTTGACCGAGTGCTAACCACGGTCATAGTCTCAGGTCTGGCACTCCGCAGGTGAGAGTGCCAACAAACGCGACGGGCAGGTCCGGCACCCGCGACGACGGATCGACCTGGTCGCCACCTCAGACAGTTAACCCCGTGAGATCTCCGAAGGGGGAGGTCGGATCGTGACGACCGCCAGCTCCAAGGTTGCCATCAAGCCGCTTGAGGACCGCATCGTGGTCCAGCCGCTGGACGCCGAGCAGACCACGGCCTCTGGCCTGGTCATTCCGGACACCGCGAAGGAGAAGCCCCAGGAGGGCGCCGTCCTCGCCGTGGGCCCGGGCCGGTTCGAGAACGGTGAGCGCCTTCCGCTCGACGTCAAGGTCGGCGACGTCGTCCTGTACAGCAAGTACGGCGGCACCGAGGTGAAGTACAACGGCGACGAGTACCTCGTCCTCTCGGCTCGCGACGTGCTCGCGATCATCGAGAAGTAATCACCTCAAGCAACTCTCCGCTTGAGCTGCGCCCCTGGCCCCCGCGACAGATAAGAAGCCGGGCGCCCGGGGCGCGGCGTTTTTCACCTACAGATTTCCGAGAGGGCTCCCGCTGTCATGGCGAAGATCCTGAAGTTCGACGAGGACGCCCGTCGCGCCCTTGAGCGCGGCGTCAACAAGCTTGCCGACACCGTCAAGGTGACGATCGGCCCCCGCGGCCGCAACGTCGTCATCGACAAGAAGTTCGGCGCCCCCACCATCACCAACGACGGTGTCACGATCGCCCGCGAGGTCGAGATCGAGGACCCGTACGAGAACCTCGGCGCCCAGCTGGTGAAGGAGGTGGCGACCAAGACCAACGACATCGCTGGTGACGGCACCACCACCGCCACCGTGCTCGCCCAGGCGCTGGTCCGCGAGGGCCTGAAGAACGTCGCCGCCGGCGCCTCCCCGGCCGCCCTGAAGAAGGGCATCGACGCCGCCGTCAAGGCCGTCTCCGAGGACCTGCTCGCCACCGCGCGCCCGATCGACGAGAAGTCCGACATCGCCGCCGTGGCCGCGCTGTCCGCCCAGGACCAGCAGGTCGGCGAGCTGATCGCCGAGGCGATGGACAAGGTCGGCAAGGACGGTGTCATCACCGTCGAGGAGTCCAACACCTTCGGCCTGGAGCTGGACTTCACCGAGGGCATGGCCTTCGACAAGGGCTACCTGTCGCCGTACTTCGTGACGGACCAGGAGCGCATGGAGGCCGTCCTGGAGGACCCCTACATCCTCATCAACCAGGGCAAGATCTCCGCCATCACCGAGCTGCTGCCGCTGCTGGAGAAGGTCATCCAGGCCGGCTCCTCCAAGCCGCTGCTGATCATCGCCGAGGACATCGAGGGCGAGGCCCTGTCGACCCTGGTGGTCAACAAGATCCGCGGCACCTTCAACGCCGTCGCGGTGAAGGCCCCCGGCTTCGGCGACCGCCGCAAGGCGATGCTCCAGGACATGGCCGTCCTCACCGGCGCCACCGTCATCTCCGAGGAGGTCGGCCTCAAGCTCGACCAGGTCGGTGTCGACGTGCTCGGCTCCGCCCGCCGCGTCACCGTCACCAAGGACGACACCACGATCGTCGACGGCGCCGGCAAGTCCGAGGACGTGCAGGGCCGCGTCGCCCAGATCAAGGCCGAGATCGAGAACACCGACTCCGACTGGGACCGCGAGAAGCTCCAGGAGCGCCTCGCGAAGCTGGCCGGCGGCGTGTGCGTGATCAAGGTCGGCGCCGCCACCGAGGTGGAGCTGAAGGAGAAGAAGCACCGTCTGGAGGACGCCATCTCCGCGACCCGCGCCGCGGTCGAGGAGGGCATCGTCTCCGGTGGTGGCTCCGCTCTGGTCCACGCCTCCAAGGTCCTCGAGGGCAACCTCGACAAGACCGGCGACGAGGCCACCGGTGTCGCCGTGGTCCGCAACGCCGTGGTCGAGCCGCTGCGCTGGATCGGCGAGAACGCCGGCCAGGAGGGCTACGTCATCGTGTCCAAGGTCAAGGACCTGGACAAGGGCCAGGGCTACAACGCCGCCACCGGCGAGTACGGCGACCTGATCAAGGCCGGCGTCATCGACCCGGTCAAGGTCACCCGCTCCGCCCTGGAGAACGCCGCCTCCATCGCCTCCCTGCTGCTCACGACCGAGACCCTGGTCGTCGAGAAGAAGGAAGAGGAAGACCCGGCCGCCGCGGGCCACAGCCACGGCCACGGCCACGGCCACTCGCACTGAGGCCGACGCCCGTGAGTGAAGGCCCGGTACCCGCCGAGGGTGCCGGGCCTTCGCCCTGTCCGCCTACCGCTCCAGCTCGTCCAGCGCCCCCAGCTGCTGCATCAGCCCCAGCTGGTCGTGCTGCCACCACAGCTCGGTGATCTTCCCGTCGGGACCGAACCGGAACAGCGTCATCCCGGTCATGGCGACCTGCCGTCCGGTGGGCGCGATCCCCAGGAAGTCGCCCCGGTGCGTGCCGCGCCAGGACCAGCGGGCACAGGCCCGGTCGCCCTCGGCGACCACGTCCTCGACCGTGAACGCGAAGTCGAAGGCGCCGCGCCACATCCGGAACTCGGCGCGCGCGTTGTCCAGCCCGATGGTGTCCTGCGGGTTCATCGGATCGCGGCCGTGGACGTCCTCGTCCAGCAGGTCGTTCAGCGGCGGCAGCCCGCCCGCCGCGCCCAGCGCCCGGAAGAACCGGCGCACGGCACGCTCCGCCGGCCGCTCGTCCCGCACGATGTCCAGACCGGTGAACGTGGGCCGCTCCTCGCACAGCGCGGCCAGCTCCCCGAAGAGCCGCTCCGCCTCCGGGAGCCCGGTGTCCCGCCGCGCCTCCTCGTACGAGGGGAACTCCACGACCTCCACCACGTGCGACGCGTCCGCGCGGTCCCGGCCCACCACCGCGTGCGTCGCCGTCCGTCTCCCGTGGGTCCGCCGGAGCCAGTCGTCCATCAGCCGGTTCATCTCGTCCAGCCGGCTCGTCCTGCACTCGATGAGCTGTACGAAGGTCATGGCGCCGCCTCCGGCCCCCCTGGTCCGGTAACCGTCCCGCCCATTTTCCCACCGGGACGGCGGCGCCACCCGCGCTCGTCAGCCCGTCACCGCGGCCCGTACTTGCGCCCCGTACGGGAGCTGATCCCGCCCAGCAGCCCGCGCGGCGTGACCTTCACCAGCCCCATCAGCGCCTTGTACCGGGGATCCGGGATGGACACCGTCCTGCCGCGGGCCAGGTCGGCCAGGGCCGCCGCCACCAGCTTGTCGGCGTCCAGCCACAGCCAGCCGGGGATGTTGTCCGTGCCCATGCCGGCCCGCTGGTGGAACTCGGTGCGCACGAACCCCGGGCACAGCGCCATCAGCCGGACCCCGCTGCCCGCCAGGTCCCGCGCCGCGCCCTGGGTGAACTGCACGACCCACGCCTTCGACGCGCCGTAGGTGCCGCGCGGCACGAAGGCGGCCACCGAGGCGACGTTCACCACCCCGCCCCGGCCGCGCTCGCGCATCGCCCCGGCCGCCGCGGAGGTCAGCCGCAGCACCGCCTCGCAGTGCACCTTCAGCATCCGCAGCTCGTCCGCCATCGAGACGTCCAGATAGCGGCCCTTGTTGCCGAAGCCGGCGTTGTTGATCAGCAGGTCGACCGGGTTCTTCCGGTCGCCGAGCCGGCCGGCCACCGCCTCGATGCCCTCGTCCAGGGAGAGGTCGGCGGGCAGCACCTCCACCTCGACGCCGTGCCGGTCGTGCAGTTCCGTCGCCTGCTCGCGCAGCCGCCCGGTGTCCCGCGCCACCAGCACCAGGTCCTGCCCGTCCGCCGCCAGCCGCCGCGCGAACGCGGCACCGATCCCCGCGGTCGATCCCGTAATCAGAGCCGTTGTCATGGCCCAAGCGTAGTGACCCGGACCGACAGCCTCCGCCGACCGCGCGGGGCCGTCCCGCGCCGGCCGACGGCCGGTCAGTCCCGCTGCCCGGCCACGTACTCGCGGGCCTTCGCCAGCGTCTCCGAGTGCAGCGCCTCACCCGCCGCGAGCAGCCGGGGCAGCAGCTCGCGCTCGGTGGTGACCGCGCGGAACTGCATCGCCGCCGTCACCCCGTGGTCCGGCCGGTGCACGATCTCCACCGCGTCGCCCGAGCGGATCTCCCCCGGCTCGATCACCCGGAGGTAGGCACCCGTCGCGGCCTTCCGGGTGAACCTCTTGACCCAGCCGCGTTCGCCCATGTGGCCCTGGAACGTGGCGCACGGGATGCGGCCCGCGGTCACCTCCAGCACCACCTGCCGGCCGATCCGCCAGCGCTCGCCGATCAGCGCCCCGGAGACGTCCAGACCCTCCGTCGTCAAATTCTCGCCGAAGCAGCCGTTGGCCAGGGCACGGCCGAGCTCCCGCTCCCACGTATCGAGGTCCTCGCGGGCGTACGCGTACACCGCCTGGTCGTCCCCGCCGTGATGGCGTGTGTCGCACACCGCGTCCCCGGCCAGCCCGCTCGCGCCGACCCCCCGCGGCCCGGGTGCCGCCACCCGCACCGGCCCCTCGGCGGGCTGCTTGTCGATGCCGGTCACGCCGTCCGGCTGGCTCGTGTAGGGCACCGGCCGGGGGCGGCCCACATTGACGGAAAGAAGCTTCATCCCAGCACGCTAAGCGATGGACGCCCAAAGCGGCGAGGCATTATCGGGCGCACCGCCCAAAGCCTGCCTTATGCTCGAAAGGTGATCGAGGCTCGTCATCTCCGCGTCCTGCGCGCCGTCGCCACCACCGGTTCCTTCTCGGCGGCCGGGCGCGAACTGGGCTGCACCCAGCCCGCCGTCAGCCAGCAGATGAAGGCCCTGGAGGCATCGGTCGGCACCCCGCTGCTGGTCCGCAACGGACGCGAGATGCGCCTCACCCAGGCCGGCGAGGCCCTCGTCCGGCACGCCTCCGGCATCCTCGCCGGGCTCACCGCGGCCGAGGAGGAGGTCGCCGCCATCGCCGGCCTGCGCGCGGGCCGGGTCCGGCTGGTCTCCTTCCCCAGCGGCAGCTCCACGCTGGTCCCGACGGCCCTGGCCGCCCTGCGCGCCGCCCACCCCGGCACCCGCGTCTCGCTGGAGGAGGCCGAGCCCCCGAAGTCCGTGGCACTGCTGCGGGAAGGCGACTGCGACCTCGCCCTGGCCTTCCGCTACGAGGGCGCCGCGGTCGCCGAGGACTGGGACGACCTCGTCGTGCGCCCCCTGCTGACGGACCGCCTGGTCGCCCTGGTGCCCGAACGGCACCGGCTCGCGCGCGCGGAGGCCGTCGCCATCGGCGAGCTGGCCCAGGAGCCGTGGATCGCGGGCTGCCCGCGCTGCCGCGGCCAGCTGGTCGAGGTGTGCGAGGGAGCCGGGTTCACCCCGCGCATCGACTTCGCCACCGACGACTATCCCGCCGTGGTCGGCCTGGTCGGCGCGGGTCTCGGGGTCGCGGTGCTGCCCCGGCTGGCCGTGGAGTCGGTACGGCCGCGAGGCGTGCGCGCGGTACGGCTGGAACCGGCGGTACGACGCGAGATCGTCGCCCTGACCCTGCCCGACCTGGCCCAGGTGCCGGCCGTGGCGGCGACGCTGGATCAACTGGCCCGGGCGGCCGGGCGGATGTAGCGCGCCGGGCGCACACGGCGGCCGGGCGCGCTCGGGAACACGAGCGGCGTCGGCCCGTCCTCGGCGTAGGCGGCGGCCGGGCGCGCGCGGGAGCGCGGCGCGCCGTCGGCGCGGCCGGGCGCGTGCGGAGGGAAGGCTCGCGTCGGCACGGGCGCGTGACCCTGCGCGGGGGACGGTGGGTAGCGCCCGGGTGGCGGACCCTGCCTAGAGAAACGTTCCTTCAGTGATCCTGAGCGGTGTCCCCGCTGGTGGTGGAGGCCGTCACCAGCCGGTTGCGCGCCCGCCCCATCAACTCCTCGCGCTCGTCCTCGGTCAGGCCGCCCCAGACGCCGTACGGCTCGCGCACCGCCAGCGCGTGCGCCGCGCACTCCGCGCGGACCGGGCATCTCATGCAGACCTCTTTGGCCGAGTTCTCGCGAGCGCTCCGGGCCGCCCCGCGCTCGCCCTCCGGGTGGAAGAAGAGCGAGCTGTCCACACCGCGGCAGGCAGCCAGCAACTGCCAGTCCCACAGGTCCGCGTTCGGCCCGGGAAGGCGGGAGAAATCTGCCATTACGTGACCCCTTGTCGCCGATCTGGGCGGGTACGGTGCCAACGACCGTACATCTCCGGTCTAAGGAGATGAAAATATGACTCATTGCGAATCTAGCCCCGGACACTGCGAAACGGGAAGAAAAGGGGCCAAATGGGTCATAGGTTGTGATGAAAAGTTGAGAGTCCGACGAGCATGTCTGCACCGTGTCCGTCCCCTCACATAGAGTGCCGAATACGGCACGCGGGCCCGTAACTCTTTCGAGTGACCGTCGTTGAGAGTGCGGAGGCGGTTGAAAGAAGAAGCGCTCGGGCAGGCGTCCGAGACGGTCGACCGCACAGGTGACGATTCCGTACCAGCCTGGAGGCTCAAGGTGACGCGCATCAGCTGCGGAGGGCGGTCATGACTTCCGTCCTCGTCTGCGACGACTCCCCGCTTGCCCGAGAAGCGCTCCGCCGCGCGGTCGCGACCGTGCCCGGTGTCGAGCGTGTGACGACGGCGGCCAACGGCGAGGAAGTCCTCCGCCGCTGGGGCGCCGACCGCTCCGACCTCATCCTGATGGACGTGCGCATGCCCGGACTGGGCGGCGTCGAGACCGTGCGCCGGCTGCTCTCCGCCGACCCGGGCGCGCGCATCATCATGCTCACCGTCGCCGAGGACCTGGACGGCGTGGCCCTCGCGGTCGCCGCCGGCGCCCGTGGCTACCTGCACAAGGACGCCTCGCGCGCGGAGCTGCGGGCCACCGTGACCCAGGCGCTCGCCGACCCGACCTGGCGGCTCGCCCCGCGCCGGCTGCGCTCGGCGGAGATGGGCGCGGCGCCCACGCTCACCGCGCGCGAGATCCAGGTATTGGAGGGGATGAGCCACGGCCGCTCCAACGCCGAGATCGGCCGCGAGCTGTTCCTCTCCGAGGACACGGTCAAGACGCACGCCCGCCGCCTGTTCAAGAAGCTGGGGGCCTCCGACCGCGCCCACGCGGTGGCGCTCGGGTTCCGCTGGGGCCTGGTCCGCTGACACGCGCGACGGGTGTCTGGCCCGGTGACATGCCGGGGCAGGCGCTCGGGGTGACGGGCCGGGCCTGACGCTCGGGTGACGGGCCGGGCCGCGCTCGGGGTGATGGGCCGGGGCCCGGTCACCTCGGCCGAGGTGCCGGCCCGGGCTGCCCGCTGCCTGCCGTCGCTGCTGCTGCCGCGGCTGTCGCCGTCGGCGGTGGCCGTGCCCGAGCCCTCGTCGGCGTACGTCCCCGCCGTACGCGTCGCCGCCGTACGCGCCGTCGTCCACCCCGGCGTGCGGGGCCCGAGGGTGGTGCTCCGGCGCAGGTGGGCGCCCCCGGCGCGGGGCGCGCGGTCGATCGGCGTACGCTCTGCCGGGCCCCCGGAAGGGCGTGCGCGAGGCGGCCCGCCGGACGCGCGACGCTCGTTTCGGCGCGGATGCCGCATCCTTGAGATGTGGAGTCTCTCGGGGACGAGTCGGTCGAGCGGAAGGGGAGGGCGCGGGGAATGAGTGCCGGCGCACCTGCTCATAACGCTTCGGTGCACAACCACGAGCACGATGCGACGGACCGCGCGGCCACAGGGCACCATGGACCGATGCGCGACGACGAGGCGGGCACGGCCCCTGGGGCGATCGGTGCGCTCGTGCATCGTGCCGTCGACGGGGACGAGCAGGCCACGCACGACCTGCTGGCCCGGGTGCACCCGCTGGCGCTGCGCTACTGCCGCACGCGGCTGTCACGGCTCCCCGGTGACGCCCGCCACTTCGTGGAGGACCTCGCCCAGGAGGTCTGCGTCGCGGTCCTGCTCGCGCTGCCGCGCTACCGGGACACCGGCCGGCCCTTCGAGGCGTTCGTCTTCGCCATCGCCTCCCACAAGGTCGCCGACCTCCAGCGCGCCGCCATGCGCCACCCGGGGTCGACGGCGGTGCCGTCCGACGAGATGCCCGAGCGGCCCGACGACTCCCTCGGCCCGGAGGAGCGCGCCCTGCTCAGCAGCGACGCCGAGTGGGCCAAGAAACTGCTGGCCAACCTCCCGGAGAACCAGCGGGAACTGCTGCTGCTGCGCATCGCCGTGGGCTTGACCGCGGAGGAGACCGGGCAGATGTTGGGAATGTCACCCGGCGCGGTCCGCGTGGCCCAGCACCGGGCGCTGAGCCGCCTCAGGGCGCTCGCCGAGCAGTAATACCCCTGGACGGAGCGGCCGTAGCCCCGTCCCCCTACACGCATAGCGATGACTTCGTACGAAGATACGAAGCCTGAAGCAAGCCGTTACCGTGGAATTTGCTAGCGATGCTTCCCGTTAGCATGGACATCCGCACCGATCAAGGCCATTTGGGGAAGGTGTCATGACTGCCAACGTCGACGGAGTGCCCGGTAAATTCGCGACACTCGGGCTGACCTACGACGACGTGCTGTTGCTGCCGGGCCCGTCGGACATGGCGCCCGACGAGATCGACACCACCTCGTACGTCTCCCGCAACGTGCGGGTCAACATCCCGCTGCTGTCCGCCGCCATGGACAAGGTGACCGAGTCCCGCATGGCGATCGCGATGGCCCGCCAGGGCGGTGTCGGTGTCCTGCACCGCAACCTCTCCATCGAGGACCAGGCCAACCAGGTCGACCTGGTGAAGCGCTCCGAGTCCGGCATGGTGACCGACCCGATCACCATCCACCCGGAGGCCACGCTCGCCGAGGCCGACGCGCTGTGCGCCAAGTTCCGCATCAGCGGCGTCCCGGTGACCGACGGCGACAAGCGGCTCCTCGGCATCGTCACCAACCGTGACATGGCCTTCGAGAGCGACCGCAGCCGCCGCGTGCACGAGGTCATGACCCCGATGCCGCTGGTCACCGGCACGGTCGGCATCTCCGGCCCGGAGGCCATGGAGCTGCTGCGCAAGCACAAGATCGAGAAGCTGCCGCTGGTCGACGACGACGGCATCCTCAAGGGTCTGATCACGGTCAAGGACTTCGTCAAGGCGGAGCAGTACCCGAACGCGGCCAAGGACGCCGAGGGCCGTCTGCTGGTCGGCGCGGCGGTCGGTGTGGCCGGTGACGCCTTCGAGCGCGCCCAGGCCCTGATCGAGGCCGGTGTCGACTTCATCGTCGTGGACACCGCGCACGGCCACTCCCGGCTGGTCGGCGACATGATCGCCAAGATCAAGTCGAACTCCTCCGGCGTCGACGTCATCGGCGGCAACGTCGCCACCCGCGACGGCGCCCAGGCCCTGGTCGACGCGGGCGCCGACGGCATCAAGGTCGGCGTCGGCCCCGGCTCCATCTGCACCACCCGCGTCGTCGCCGGCGTCGGCGTGCCGCAGGTCACCGCGATCTACGAGGCCGCGCTCGCCGCCAAGGACGCCGGTGTCCCGGTGATCGGCGACGGCGGTCTGCAGTACTCCGGCGACATCGCCAAGGCCCTGGTCGCGGGCGCCGACACGGTGATGCTCGGCTCGCTGCTCGCGGGCTGCGAGGAGTCCCCGGGCGAGCTGCTGTTCATCAACGGCAAGCAGTTCAAGTCGTACCGCGGCATGGGCTCCCTCGGCGCCATGCAGACCCGTGGCGACCGCCGGTCCTTCTCCAAGGACCGCTACTTCCAGGAGGGTGTCGCCTCCGACGAGCAGCTGATCCCCGAGGGCATCGAGGGCCAGGTGCCCTACCGGGGCCCGCTGTCCTCCGTCGTCCACCAGCTGGTCGGCGGCCTGCGCCAGTCGATGTTCTACGTCGGCGGCAGGACCGTGCCCGAGCTCCAGGCCAACGGCCGGTTCGTGCGGATCACCTCGGCGGGCCTGAAGGAGAGCCACCCGCACGACATCCAGATGACGGTCGAGGCACCGAACTACAGCGGCAAGAAGTGACGCGCGCGCACGCGTGAGGCTCTTCGAGGGCGGCTCCGGAGGAACCCGGGGCCGCCCTCGCCGCATGGGTGGGGGCCGCCGTCACAGCCGTCGGCGATACTGGAAGACGCTGAAACGCATCAGGGAAAGGCCAAGACGTGACTGAGATCGAGATCGGGCGCGGCAAGCGCGGCCGCCGGGCGTACGCCTTCGACGACATCGCCGTCGTCCCCAGCCGCCGTACGCGGGACCCGAAGGAGGTCTCGATCGCCTGGCAGATCGACGCCTACCGCTTCGAGCTGCCGTTCCTGGCCGCCCCCATGGACTCCGTGGTCTCCCCGGCCACCGCGATCCGCATCGGTGAGCTGGGCGGCCTCGGCGTGCTGAACCTCGAGGGCCTGTGGACCCGGTACGAGGACCCGCAGCCGCTGCTGGACGAGATCGCCGAGCTGCCCGCCGAGCAGGCGACCCGCCGCCTCCAGGAGATCTACGCGGCGCCGATCAAGGAGGAGCTGATCGGCGCCCGCATCAAGGAGGTGCGCGACGCCGGTGTGGTCACCGCCGCCGCGCTCTCCCCGCAGCGCACCGCCCAGTTCTCCAAGGCGGTGGTGGACGCGGGCGTGGACATCTTCGTCATCCGGGGCACCACCGTGTCGGCGGAGCACGTGTCGTCCTCGCACGAGCCGCTGAACCTCAAGCAGTTCATCTACGAGCTGGACGTGCCGGTGATCGTCGGCGGCTGCGCCACGTACACCGCCGCGCTGCACCTGATGCGCACCGGTGCGGCCGGTGTGCTGGTCGGCTTCGGCGGCGGCGCCGCGCACACCACGCGCAACGTCCTCGGCATCCAGGTCCCGATGGCGACGGCCGTCGCCGACGTGGCCGCGGCCCGCCGGGACTACATGGACGAGTCCGGCGGCCGGTACGTGCACGTGATCGCGGACGGCGGTGTCGGCTGGTCCGGCGACCTGCCCAAGGCGATCGCCTGCGGCGCCGACGCCGTCATGATGGGCTCCCCGCTGGCCCGCGCCACGGACGCGCCCGGCAAGGGTCACCACTGGGGCATGGAGGCGGTCAACGAGGAGCTGCCCCGCGGCAAGAAGGTGGGCCTCGGCACGGTCGGCACGATCGAGGAGATCCTCACCGGTCCGTCCCACACCCCGGACGGCTCAATGAACTTCTTCGGCGCCCTGCGCCGCGCCATGGCCACCACCGGCTACAGCGAGCTGAAGGAGTTCCAGCGGGTCGAGGTGACGGTGGCGGACAGCCAGCACCGGCGGTAGTCGCCGGACGGTCCCCGCGACGCCCAGAGGGCCGGTCGTTCCTGGTGAACGGCCGGCCCTTTCGCATGCCCCGATCGCTCTGCGCGGGGGCGCACTGCGTGAAAGGGGGCGCACGGTTGTGTTCGGGGCGAATGTGGGCCGAACGGGCGTAGCGGGCCGGTAATGTCCGTGACCGGCGACCCGAGCTCTCTGGGCCGCCCCCTTCCAAGGATCTGGACCGGGCTCCCGCCCTCGGGGCCCGGCCCGAATTCCAACGCACCGCCCACCGGGCCAATGGGCGGCTCGTGGAAGGGGGCGCCCATGGGACGCCACCGCAAGCCCAACCGATGGGACCGCACTCGCCTTTGGCTGGTGAAGTTCCGGAGGAGGTGGATCTTGCGGATCTTCGGATGGTGAGCGGCCACCCCTAAGAGACATAGGGGTGGACATTCCGTGATCCATCCAGGAGCCTGCCGCAGTGGCCGCTGCGGTGGGCTCCGCCCTTTTCGGATGGTGAGCGGCCACCCCTACGAAGCTTAGGGGTGGACACTCCGTGATCCATCCAGGAGCCTGCCGCAGTACCCCCTGCGGTGGGCTCCGTCTGCCCCCAAGGTACCGGCGGGGAATTTCCGACGCCACCAGTCCCCGGCCCCCACACCCCCGCGCGCCCCCTTTCACAACCGGTGCGCCGCCCCCGTGGGTGTGGCGCCCCGGGTGTCGAGCAGCAGCTGAGCCTTCACCGACAGGCCCTGCAAGTCGTACGTGCGGTGGTGCTGGAGCAGGATCGTGAGGTCGGCGTCGGCGGCGGCCTCGTAGAGGGAGTCGGCGCGCGGGACCGGGCGGTCCAGGACGTTCCAGGCGGGCACGTACGGGTCGTGGTAGCTCACGGACGCGCCGAACTCCATCAGCCGGACGGCGATCTCCCGCGCGGGCGTGCCCTGGAGATCGGCGAGGTCGGGCTTGTAGGTGACGCCGAGCAGCAGCACCCGGGCTCCGCGCGCGGACTTGCCGTGCTCGTTCAGGAGCGTGGCGGCGCGCTGGACGACGTACCGGGGCATCCGGCTGTTGACCTGCTGGGCCAGCTCGACCATGCGCAGGGTGCGGGTCGCGTGCCCGGTCAGGTCCTGTGCGGCGCCGTGCCCGCCGACGCCCGGGCCCGGCCGGAACGCCTGGAAGCCGAAGGGCTTGGTCTCCGCGCACCGGATGACGTCCCACAGGTCCACGCCCAGCTCGTGGCAGAGCACGGCCATCTCGTTGACCAGCGCGATGTTCACGTGCCGGTAGTTGGTCTCCAGCAACTGCACGGTCTCCGCCTCGCGCAGCCCGCGGGCACGGACCACCTTGTCGGTGAGCCGGCCGTAGAACGCGGCGGCGGACTCGGTGCAGGCGGGAGTGAGGCCGCCGATGACCCTCGGGGTGCAGGCGGGCGTGTGGGCGCGGCTGCCGGGGTCGACGCGGCTGGGGGAGTAGGCGAGGTGGAAGTCGCGGCCGGCCCGCAGGCCCGAGCCGTCCTCCAGCAGCGGGCGCAGGAACTCCTCCGTGGTCCCGGGCAGTACGGGGGACTCCAGGATGACCGTGGTGTGCGGGCGCAGGTGCGCGGCCAGGGTGCGGGCGGCGGCCTCGACCTGGCCGAGGTCGAGGCCGCCGTCGGCGCCGCGCGGGGTGGGCGCGCAGATCACCGCGGTGCGCACCCGGCCGAGCTGGGCCGGGTCGGTGGCGAGCCGGAAGCCGGCGGAGTGCATCCGGCGCAGCTCGGCGGCGCTGAGCGGGCCCGCCTCGGGGCCGGTGGAGTAGCCGGCGGTGCGGACGCCGGCGGCGACGGCGGCCTGGGCGAGCGGCAGTCCGTAGGGGCCGAGTCCGATGACGGCGAGGTCTGCGGGCATGCGTGGGCCGTCCTTCCCAGTAGCCGAAGCGGGACAGGTGCGCAACCGCTGTGGACAGCGAGAGCGCGCGCACTGACAGACTAGGTACACATATGACCGTTATGTGTGATTGTGTTTGTGTGTCTTCCGATGGTTGTGCGCGAGTTATCCACAGGTGGGAAGTCCGTGGTGGCTGAAGTGGCGCATCGCGGTCATCATTTGGGCATGAGGAGGGCATGACGGGGCTACGCCCACCGGGTGCGGCCGACGCGAGCGAGTCAGCGACAGCGGGAGGCAGCGGTGAGGACAGCGACACTGGGGCCGGCGCAGCGCGCCGAGGCACTGGCGGCGATGGCGGAACGCGAGCTGGACGTGCTGGTGGTCGGCGCCGGTGTGGTCGGCGCCGGCACCGCGCTGGACGCGGTCACCCGCGGTCTGTCGACGGGCCTGGTCGAGGCCCGGGACTGGGCGTCCGGCACCTCCAGCCGGTCCAGCAAGCTAATCCACGGCGGCCTGCGCTATCTGGAGATGCTCGACTTCGCCCTGGTCCGCGAGGCCCTCAAGGAGCGCGGCCTGCTGCTCGAACGCCTCGCCCCGCACCTGGTCAAACCGGTGCCGTTCCTCTACCCGCTCCAGCACAAGGGCTGGGAGCGGCTGTACGCGGGCTCGGGCGTCGCGCTGTACGACGCGATGTCGATGGCCCGCGGCCACGGCCGAGGGCTGCCCATGCACCGCCACCTGACCCGCCGTCACGCCCTGCGCGTGGCCCCCTGCCTGAAGAAGGAAGCGCTCGTCGGCGCCCTGCAGTACTACGACGCCCAGATGGACGACGCCCGCTTCGTCGCCACCCTGGTGCGCACGGCGGCGTCGTACGGCGCGAAAGTGGCCAACCGCGCGCGCGTGACCGGGTTCCTGCGCGAGGGCGAGCGGGTCGTGGGCGCCCGGGTGCGGGACGTGGAGGGCGGCGGGGAGTACGAGATCCGCGCCCAGCAGGTCGTCAACGCCACCGGTGTGTGGACCGACGACACCCAGGCCATGGTGGGCGAGCGCGGGCAGTTCCACGTCCGCGCCTCCAAGGGCATCCACCTGGTCGTGCCCAAGGACCGCATCCACTCCACCACCGGACTGATCCTGCGCACGGAGAAGTCCGTCCTGTTCGTCATCCCCTGGGGCCGGCACTGGATCATCGGCACCACCGACACCGACTGGGACCTGGACAAGGCCCACCCCGCCGCGTCCAGCGCCGACATCGACTACCTGCTGGAACACGTCAACTCGGTACTGGCCGTCCCGCTCGCCCGCGACGACGTGCAGGGGGTGTACGCCGGGCTGCGCCCGCTGCTGGCCGGCGAGTCCGACGCCACCAGCAAGCTGTCCCGTGAGCACACGGTCGCCCATCCGGCACCGGGACTGGTGGTCGTGGCGGGCGGCAAGTACACGACCTACCGGGTGATGGCCAAGGACGCCGTCGACGAGGCGGTGCACGGCCTGGACATGCGCGTCGCCGACTGCGTGACCGAGGAGACCCCGCTGCTCGGCGCGGAGGGCTACCAGGCGCTGTGGAACGCGCGGGCGCGGATCGCCGCCCGCACCGGACTGCACGTGGTCCGCGTGGAGCACCTGCTGAACCGCTACGGCTCGCTGGCCGAGGAACTCCTGGAACTCATCGCCGCCGACCCCGCGCTCGGCGAACCGCTGCAGGCCGCCGACGACTATCTGCGCGCCGAGGTGGTCTACGCAGCCTCGCACGAGGGCGCCCGGCACCTGGACGACGTCCTCACCCGCCGCACCCGCATCTCCATCGAGACCTTCGACCGGGGCACCCGCAGCGCCCGGGAGGCGGCCGAGTTGATGGCGCCGGTCCTCGGCTGGGACGCGGACCGGATAGCGCGCGAGGTCGAGCACTACGAGAAGCGGGTGGAGGCCGAGCGCGAGTCCCAGCTCCAGCCGGACGACCAGACGGCGGACGCGGCCCGGCTGGGGGCACCGGACATCGTGCCGCTGTAGGTCCGGCGGGTGCCGGGGCGGAACCGTGCCTGGGCGCCGGGTCCGAGGGCGGCGGCGAGCCGAGTCTGTGCGGCTGTGCCCCTGGTCGCGGCCCGGACCCCGGTATGGACAGGACTGTCCGAAGCGTCGGCGGACCGGTTCCTCCGCTCTTACGGACCCTCGTCCCGATAAGCGGAACGCCCGCTTCAAGAGGGCTTCCGCAGTGGGGAGGGCGGGGCCCGGCCAGGGGCACCCTGGGCGCCGGGCACTTGCCGGGTGAGAGACAATGGAGGCTCTGTCAGGGCGGGTTGTATGAGGGGACGCATGTCGGAGGCGGAGCGGGCGGGTACATCTCGTCAGGAGACTCGTCAGGACAAGAGCGAGCGGCGTCTCCTCGCCGGGCGGTACCGGCTGGGGGACGTGCTGGGCCGGGGCGGCATGGGCACGGTCTGGCGCGCCGAGGACGAGACCCTCGGCCGGACGGTCGCCGTCAAGGAGCTGCGGTTCCCGTCGAACATCGACGAGGAGGAGAAGCGGCGCCTGATCACGCGCACCCTGCGCGAGGCCAAGGCGATCGCCCGGATCCGCAACAACAGCGCGGTGACGGTCTTCGACGTGGTCGACGAGGACGACCGGCCCTGGATCGTCATGGAGTTGGTCGAGGGCAAGTCCCTGGCCGAGGTCATCCGCGAGGACGGGGTGCTGAAGCCGAGGCGCGCCGCCGAGGTGGGGCTCGCCATCCTGGACGTGCTGCGCTCCGCGCACCGCGAGGGCATCCTGCACCGTGACGTGAAGCCGTCCAACGTGCTCATCGCCGAGGACGGCCGGGTCGTGCTCACCGACTTCGGCATCGCGCAGGTCGAGGGCGATCCGTCCATCACCTCCACCGGCATGCTCGTCGGCGCCCCCTCCTACATCTCCCCGGAGCGCGCCCGCGGCCACAAGCCGGGACCGGCGGCCGACCTGTGGTCGCTCGGCGGCCTGCTGTACGCGGCGGTCGAGGGCACGCCGCCCTACGACAAGGGCTCGGCGATCGCCACGCTCACCGCGGTGATGACCGAGTCGCTGGAGGAGCCCAAGAACGCGGGCCCGCTGCGGGACGTCATCTACGGCCTGCTGACCAAGGACCCGGCCAAGCGGCTCGACGACGCCGGGGCCCGGGCCATGCTCAACGCGGTGATCCACGCGCCCGAGCCGGAGCCGATGGACGCCACCCGGGTGGTTCCGCTGCCGGTCCAGCCCGGCGGGCCGGACGGCAAGCGGGGCGAGGAGGCCGGGGAGAAGCTGCGCGGCGCGCTGCGTTCGGTGCGCAAGGCGGCGGGGGCGGCGACCGGCGCGGCCACCGCGCGGACCAGGAGCGGGAGCGCGTCCTCCACGCCGCCCGCTCCCGGCGCGCCACAGACTCACGGAGCGCTGCCGGGCACCGGCGGAGCGCCCGGGGCCGGGGGGGCCGGCGGGGCGCGGCCCGGTGCCGGTGGTTCCCTCGGCGGGGCGCGGCCGGGTTCCCCCGGTGGGGTGCGGACGGGTGCCATAGGGGCGCCCGGGGGCGCCGCCGGGCCGAACTCCAGCGCGAACAAGCCGGCTTCCGGCTGGCCCGTGGTGCCGCCGCCGGACCTGGACCTGCCGCCGCGGCCGGTGCCGAAGGCTCCGCTGACCGATGTGGTGCCCAAGCGCACGCTGGTGGTCATCGTCGCCGTGGTCCTCCTCGCGGTGCTCGGGACCGTGCTGGCCTTCGCCCTGAGCAATAGCGGCGACGACGGCAAGAGCAGCGGGGCCAAGCCCGCCGCCGGTGCCGGCGCGTCCGCCGAGCGGGACAAGGACGCCACCGAGGACCCGGGCGGCGGGCCGCGGACGGACGGCGCCTCCTCGGCGTCCACCGCCACCGGTGCCGCCACGGACAGCGGCGCGAGCCCGTCCGCCGGCTCCCCGGACGGCTCCGGCTCCGCCGCTTCCAAGGACGAGGACGGCGGGAGCGCGCCGGTCGAGAACACCCGCAAGGGCGACCAGGGTTACTCGATCGGGCTGCCCAAGGGGTGGAAGTACCAGACCACCGGCCGGTCCGGGGACCGCTACACCGGCCCCCGGGGGCAGAAGCTGCTCGTCGCCTGGACCGGTACGCCCAAGGACGACCCGGTGGCCGACTGGCGGAACCAGGAGCGGTACATGGTGCGCCCCGGCTACCACAAGGTCCGCATAGAGAAGGTGGATTACCGCGGCTGGAACACGGCCGACTGGGAGTTCACCTACACCGACGACGGCACCGGGTTCCGCACGATCGACCGGGGTTTCGTGGTGAACGACCACCTCGGCTACGCGCTGATGTACACCGCGCGGGACGCCGACTGGCACGGTGACCTGCGCAAGGACACCTGGAAGACGCTGACGAAGTCCTTCCGGCCCAAGTCGTAGACGGCGCATTCCGGTTCGGTGCCGGGGAACACTCCGGTTCGGTGCCCGAGAATCCGTCATCCGCACCGTACGGGTTGCCTCTGGCACGTATCGTGAAGGGTCGCGGACCGTACGCGGCCGCGGGCGTGTGCGAAACGGGTCGTGAGACGAACGGACATGACCAGCCGGGCGGCCGAGGGAGGCACAGTGGACGACTACGCGGGTCGGGTGCTCGCCGACCGCTACCGCCTGCCGTTGCCGCCCGCCGACGCCTACGAGTTCACCGAGAGCCGCGCCTTCGACACCTACAGCGGTCAGGAAGTCCTCGTCCGGCAGGTGCCGTTGCCGGAGGTCGTCGAGGCCGAGGTGCTCGACGCCGAGGGGCTGCCCGAGGGGTTCACCGCACGTGAGCGCCCGTCCCGCCGGTCGGCCGAGGCCAGGGGCGCCACCCGGCGGCCCGCCGACCCGGCGGTGCGGCGCGCCGTCGAGGCCGCGCAGGCGGCGGCCCGCGTCCCCGATCACCCGCGCCTGGACCAGGTCTTCGACGTGTTCGCCGAGGGTGGCTCGCTGTGGATCGTCAGCGAACTGGTGGCCGCGCGTCCGCTGGCCGCCCTGCTCACCGAGCGGCCGCTGACGCCGTACCGGGCGGCCGAGGTCGCCTCCGACGTGCTCATGGCCCTCCGGGTGCTGCACGCCCACGGCTGGGTGCACCGCAACATCACCGTCCGCACGGTCCTGGTCTGTGACGACGGCCGGGTGGTGCTGACCGGTCTCGCGGCGGGTGCGGCGGAGGAGGCGCTCTGCGGGTACGACCCGGTGCCGGCCACCGAGGACCCGGCGGGAGACGGGGGCTCGGGGGAGGCCCTCGGTACCGGCCCGGCCGGGCACACGGGCTGGGCGGAGCCGGAGGCGGACGCGGGCGGTTCCGGGGGCCTCGCCGGTTCCGGTGGTCCCGGTGACTCCGGTGGTGTGGCGGACGTCGATCCCGAGGTCGCGCGGCGGGCCGCCATCCAGGCGCGGGCCGCCGGAGCGCTGCCGGCGCCCGGTGGGGACGGGCTCCCCGGCGCGGCGGGGCAGCCGGCCCTGGAGACCGGTTCCGACGTCCGAGCCGCGCGGGCCGGGGCCATCGCCGCCTACCGCGCGGGCGCCCGGGCCGCCGCCCGGGTGCACGAGGCGGAGCACAGCGGGCGCCCCGCCCTGCCCGGCGCCCGCCCGCCGGCCGACGCGGCCGCCGGTACCCGCCGGACCGACGACCAGGCGGAGCCGTCGTACCCCTCGGACCCGGGCGGCGCGGTCCCGCCCGGCCGCATAGCCGACCCGTACGGTGTGCGCGGCGCCCCCTGGCACGGCGCCGCGCCGCGCCCCGGGGCCGACGGCACCTCCCAGGGCCTGGAGGGCGGTACGCCTCAGGACGCCGGTACCCCCCACGCCCTGGACGGCGGCACCCGGCGGCTGGGCCTGTCCCCGGCCCAGCCGCAGCCCGGCCGTGTCCCGCCCCAGGCACGCGACAGCCGGCGCCTGCCTGCCGAGGGCCCCGGCGGACTGCCGGTTTCCGGCTCCGCCCGTACGGCGTCGGCTCCCGCCCACCCCGGAGCACTGCCGGCACCCGGCTCCGGTCGCTCCTTCGACCCGTACGGCCCCTCGGAGTCCGGGCCCGTTCCCGGTCACCCCTCCGAGCCCGACGGTCCCTCGGAGTCCGGCCTCGCTCCCGTCCGCCGGTACGGAGCTGACGCCCCCGCACATTCGGCTCCCGTCGCCGGCTGGGACACCCCCGGGGCCGTGCGCCGAGGTCCCGGCAGTGCGCTCGCCGCCGAGCGGGCGCGGCAGGTGCGGATGGCCGTGGTGGGGCCGGTGACCGAGCGGTGGGCGCCGGAGCAGGCCGGGCCCGTGCACGAGAACTGGCAGCTGGCCGCGCCCATCGGCCCCGCCACCGACCTGTGGGCCCTCGGCGCGCTGCTGTTCCGCGCCGTACAGGGACACGCGCCGTACCCGGAGGAGTCCACGGCCGAGCTGGTGCAACTGGTGTGCGCCGAGCCGCCCGCCTTCGCCGAGGAGTGCGGACCGCTGCGCCCGGTCGTGGAGTCGCTGCTGCGCCAGGACCCCACCGAGCGGCCGGACGTGGAGGAGCTGAGCGGCTGGCTGCGCTCCCTGGTGCGGTCCGCGCCGGAGCCGGAGGCCGGTACCCGGGTCGTCCCCGTGCCGCCCGCCGACCCGAGCCGGCTGCCGATCGTGCGGCGCCGGGGCGAGCTGGTGCGCCGCCGCCGCGCGGGCGCGGTCGTGGCGGGCCCGCACGGCCGGCACAAGAGAGCCCCCGAGGGCGCCCGTTCGCCGCGCAGCCTCGGCCGGACCCTGCTCCTGCTGATACTGCTCCTGCTGGCGGGCGGGATCGCCTACGCGATGCTCTTCATGCCCAAGCAGGAGACCGGCGGCGACCGTACCGGCGACACCGGGCGGACCGGCCCGCTGCCCGCGCGCACTTGGGAGCCCTCCGCCGGGCGGAGCACCCCGGACGAGGGCACCTCCGCCCCCGCGACCGAGACCCAGACCGGCGGCGACCCCTCCGTGCCCGACGGGTTCACCCTGAGCAAGGACCCCGACGGCTTCCGGGTCGCCGTCGCCGAGGGCTGGGACCGCAGCCCCAGGAACGGCAGCGGCCAGGTGGTCTACGCCCACGGGGACTTCGAGCTGATCGTCGTACCGGGCCGGGACGGCGCGTCCGCCTACGGCAGCGACCCGATGGCCTACCAGCGGGACAAGGAGCGGGAACTCCAGCCGTACCGCGACTCCAGCTGGTCCACGGCGAGCGGTCTGCGGACCATTGAGGTGGGCGGACGCACCATGGCCGAGGGGCAGTTCACCTGGACCGACGGGCAGGGGCGGGACCGGTTCGTGCGGAACATGGCGCTGCTGCTGAACGGCCGCTACCACATCGTGCAGGTGCGCGGCCCGGAAGCCGAGCGGGACCAGGTGACCCGGCTGTACGAGCAGGCCGTGGCGACGTATCGCTACATGGGCTGAGGCGCGCGCACGCACGGACCGCGGTTCCCGCTGTCGCGTGGAAACGACCATCGTCACAGTGCGGTCACCGGTGCACCCCGCCGGTTCCCCGGGGGGAGGCCGGTCCTTAGTCTGGCCCTGTCAAGAGCATTGCGGGGCAACGTGAATCAGAAGCAGGGTCTGCTCGTAGCAGGCCGCTACCGGCTCGCCGATTCCATCGGCAGCGGCGGCATGGGCCGGGTGTGGCGCGCCCACGACGAGGTGCTGCACCGGATGGTCGCCGTCAAGGAACTGACCGCCGCGCTCTACGCCTCCGACGGCGACCGGGCCGTGCTGCTCGCCCGGACCCGTGCCGAGGCCCGGGCCGCCGCGCGCATCAACCACTCCGCCGTCGTCACCGTGCACGACGTGCTCGAACACGACGGCCGGCCGTGGATCGTGATGGAGCTGGTCGAGGGCGACTCGCTGGCCGACGTGGTCAAGGAGCGGGGCCGCGTGGAGCCGGCGGAGGCCGCCTGGATAGGGCTGTGGGTGCTGCGGGCGCTGCGCGCCGCGCACGCCGCCGGTGTGCTGCACCGGGACGTCAAGCCCGGCAACGTCCTGCTCGGCAAGGACCGCCGGGTGCTGCTGACGGACTTCGGCATCGCCCAGATAGAGGGCGACTCCACCATCACCCGCACCGGGGAGGTCGTCGGCTCCGTCGACTACCTGGCCCCCGAGCGGGTGCGCGGGCACGACCCCGGCCCGGCCTCCGACCTGTGGGCGCTCGGCGCCACGCTGTACACGGCGGTCGAGGGCCGCTCGCCGTTCCGGCGGACCTCGCCGCTGAGCACCATGCAGGCGATCGTCGAGGAGGACACGGACGAGCCGCGGCACGCCGGTCCGCTCGAGCCGGTCATCGCCGCCCTGCTGTGCAAGGACCCGGCCGGGCGGCCCGGCGTCGAGGAGGCGGAGCGGATGCTCGCCGAGGCGGCGGAGGGGCGCACGCCCGGCACCACGCGGGACACGCGGGCGTTCCCGCAGGCCCCGGGCGCGGGCGGGCACATCCCCGGGACGGCCGGTCCGGGCCATGGCACCCTTCCCGGCGGGGGCCCGGGCGGCAGTACGCTCCCCGGCGGCCCGGCGGGCGCGACCGGTGCCGTCACCGGCCCGACGGCCGTGGCCCCCGTGCCGTCCGGCCCGGCAGGCGTACCGGTCCCGGCCCCGGCCCGGCCCCGCCGCCGGCTGCGCACCCTCGCGCTCGTCGTCGTCCTCGCGGCCGTGCTCGGCGCCGGCGCCGCGGTGGCCGTACAGAAGTGGAGCACCACCCGGGACGGCGGCGGGCCGAACGGAGGCCCGGCCACGCCGTCCGCCTCCGCGAGCGGCAGCGCCACGCCCGGCACCGACGGCACGATCCCGGCTTCCTGGCGCCGGTACGACGACGAGTGGGGCTTCGGCCTCTACCTGCCCGAGGGCTGGTCGCGCAGGGTCGTCGGGGAGCCCGGCGACCTCCGGCAGGTCGACTACACGCCCGACGGCGGCGAGCACTTCGTCCGCATCGCCATCGACACCTCGCCCGACTTCAGGGACGGCTACTCCCACCAGCTCGACCTGGACGGCCAGCTCTCCCGGCGGCTGGTCGACTACCGCCGGGTCCGGCTGGAGAAGAACGTCTACCGCGACCTCGGCGGCTCCGTGTGGGAGTACACCTGGACCGCGCTGGCGAAGGACAGCGCCTTCCCGGGGCCGCGGCGCGCCGCGGAGGAGACGTACATCTCGCGCGACGGCACCGAGTACGTGATCTACATATCCTCGCCCGCCGCGGACTGGGACCGCACCAGCAAGCAGTTCAAGGCGGTGCTCCAGGGCTGGCAGGAGCCGCGCTGAGCCCGGCGCCCCGGACTGCGCCGTCCGCGCCGGGAACGGCTGTCCGAGCGGTGATCCGCGTACCCCCGGGCCGCGACCGGATTTCGAGGACACGGGCGCCCGCTGCGGCATGATGGGGCGCATGGGGACCGAGGGAGCCGGCGGCTTCCGGCTGATCGCGGGCCGTTACCGCCTGGAGGAACGCGTCGGGCGCGGCGGCATGGGCGTCGTGTGGCGGGCGAGCGACGAGGTGCTGGGCCGTCAGGTGGCGGTCAAGGAGTTCCTTCCGGACGACTCGCTCCCGGACGACGACGCGCGCCGCCGCCGCGCCCGTACGTTCCGCGAGGCCCGCGCGGTCTGCCAGTTACGGCATCCGCACATCATCGTCGTGCACGACGTGGTGGAGCACGACGACCGGCCGTATCTCGTGATGGAGCTGGTCGACGGCCCGTCGCTCGCCGAACGGATCGCCCGGGACGGCCCGGTCGACGCCGACGAGGCCGCGCGGATCGGCATCGCCCTGCTGAGCGCGGTGCACACCGCGCACGCGGCGGGCGTGCTGCACCGGGACATCAAGCCCGCGAACGTCCTGATCGAGTCCGGCACCGACCGGGTCGTGCTCACCGACTTCGGCATCGCCCAGGTCGAGGGCGCCACCACGCTCACCGAGACCGGTTCCTTCGTGGGCTCGCCCGAATACACCGCGCCGGAGCGGATGTCCGGGTTGCGCACCGGCCCGGAGTCCGACCTGTGGTCGCTGGGCGCGCTGCTGTGCACGGCGCTCAGCGGCGAATCGCCGTTCCGGCGCGACTCGCTGGGCGGCATCCTGCACGCCGTCGTCTCCGCCGACATCCACCCGCCGACCCAGGCCGAGCCGCTGCTGCCCGTCGTCCTGGGGCTGCTGGAGCGCGATCCCGACCGGCGGCTGGGCGCGGCGGACGCCGAGTGGATGCTGCGGACGTACCTGGAGACCGGCCGGACCCCGGCCGCGCCGGGCGGCCCCCGTCCGGCGGGGACGCACGGCGTCGGGCGCCTGCACCGGATCGGCGGCGGCCGGACCCACAAGACGCCGGTGGCCTACTCGCCGACCCGGCCGGACCTGCCCCAGGGCGGGCCGCCGCCCGGCCCGGCCCACTCTCCGACGGCACAGCAGCCCCCGGCCCGCCCGGCCCCGCGCGGGGCGCTGGTGGCGGCGCTGCTCGTCGCCGCGCTGGCCGGGGCGGGCGTGTCGGCCGCCACGCTGCTGCTGCACCAGAGCGGGGACGGAGGCGGCGGCACCCCGGGCGGCACGGCCACCACCCCCGCGACCGGCACCGGCACCACGGGTACGACACCCTCCCCGACCGCGGCCCCAACCCCGGCCACCCCCTCACCCGGGCCGACCACCGCGCCCGGCACCGGCTCGCGCACCGCGCCCTCCGGCTACCGCACGGCCCACGACCCGGCCGGCTTCTCCCTCGCCGTCCCGGAGGGCTTCACCCGCAGCGCGCACGGCGAACGCGTCTACTACCTCTCGCCGGGGCAGACCTTCCGCCTCGGCGTCAAAATCACCGGCCCGCAGCCGGGCGGCCCCCTCGGCGTGCTGGAGCGCTCCGCCGCCGCCGGACCCGAGAACAACCCCGGTTACCACGACGGCCGGGTCACCCTCACCACGCACGCCGGACACCGGGCCGCCTTCTGGGAGTTCACCTGGAACGGCTTCAGCCCGGCGGAGGGCCCGCGGCACACCTACGACCTGTGCTGGGAGGAGAACGGCAGGCTGTACGACGTGTGGGTGTCGGCGCCGGTCGGCAAGGTCCGCGAGGCGCGGGAGTACTTCGACGTGGCCGTGGACACCTTCACGGCCGGCGGGTGAGGGCCCGCCCGCTCCGACGGCGGTGAGGTACGCGGTCGTCCCCGCCGCCGTACCTCCCAAGCCCCCGCCGCCGTACCTACCAAGCCCCCGCCGCCGTACCTCCCGGGCCCCTGGCCCCGTCGCCGTGAAAAAACCCTGTGCCGGCTGATCGTCCCCCGCCAACGCCCTGATCAGCGCATTCTCTGCCAGTGATCACTGGCGGGATGTGAGCGGTCGGTGAATCCGCGTTACCGACGGGTACACAAAGGCCGCGCCGCGGCATACCCTGCGCGTCATGACGGACACGCAGGCCCCGGACATCGCCGGTACCAACCCGCTCGCGCCCGCCCCCGACGGCGCCCGTACCGCCGCCGACGTGGTCACCCCGCAGCTGCTGGCCCGGCTCACCAAGGGCGTCACAGGCTCCGGCCGTACCGCCAGCCACGCCCCCTTCACCGGTGAGAAGCTGGCCGACCTGCCCGAGTCCACCCCGGACGACGTCCGGGACGCCTTCGCGGCGGCCCGCGCCGCGCAGACCGCGTGGGCGGCGACCCCGGTACGGCAGCGCGCCGCCGTGCTGCTGCGCTTCCACGACCTGGTGCTGGAGCGGCAGGCCGAGGTCCTGGACCTGATCCAGCTGGAGACCGGCAAGGCCCGCCTGCACGCGCACGAGGAGGTGCAGGCCGTCGCCGTCGCCGCCCGGCACTACGGCCGCCGCGCCGCCGCCTATCTGCGGCCCAAGCGGCACACCGGCGCCGTCCCGGTCCTGACGAAGGTCACCGAACTGCGCCACCCGCGCGGGGTGGTGGGCCAGATAGCCCCATGGAACTACCCGCTGGAGCTGTCCGTCGGCGACGCCCTGCCCGCCTTCGTCACGGGCAACGCCGTGGTGATGAAGCCGGACACGGAGACCTGCCTCACCGCGCTGTGGGCGCGCGACCTGCTGATCGAGGCCGGGCTGCCCGACGGCGTCTTCCAGGTCGTCCTCGGCGAGGGCCCGGTCGTCGGCCCCGAGCTGGTCAAGCACGCCGACTACGTCTCCTTCACCGGCTCCACCCGCACCGGCCGCGAGGTCGCCGTCGGCGCCGCCTCCCGCCTGGTCGGCGTCTCCCTCGAACTCGGCGGCAAGAACGCCATGCTGGTCCTGGACGACGCCGACATCGAGAAGGCCGCCGCCGGTGCCGTCCGGGCCTGCTTCTCCTCCGCCGGCCAGCTGTGCATCTCCATCGAGCGGCTCTACGTCCACGAGTCCGTCGCCGACGCCTTCCTGGACCGGTTCGCCGCCCGCACCAGGGCCATGCGGCTCGGCAACTTCCTCGCCTACGGCGCCGACATGGGCTCGCTGGTCGGCGAACGCCAGCTGAAGACCGTCCGGCTGCACGTCGAGGAGGCCGTCGCCAAGGGCGCCAAGGTGATCGCGGGCGGTGTGGCCCGCCCCGACATCGGCCCGTACTTCTTCGAACCCACCATCCTCGACGGCGTCGAGCCCGCCATGACGGTCTGCGAGGAGGAGACCTTCGGCCCGGTCGTCTCCGTCTACCGCTTCCGGACCGACGACGAGGCGGTGGAGCGTGCCAACGCCACGCCGTACGGCCTGAACGCCTCCGTGTGGACGACGAACGCCCGCCGCGGCCGGGACCTCGCCGCCCGCCTGCGCACCGGCACCGTGAACGTCAACGAGGGCTACGCGCCCGCCTACGGCAGCGCCCAGTCCCCGATGGGCGGCATGAAGGACTCCGGCCTCGGCCGCCGCCACGGCTCCGAGGGCATCCTCAAGTACACCGAGGCCCAGACCGTCGCCCAGCAGCGGCTGCTGCCGATGGCGCCCTCGCTGGGCATGGACGACGAGGCGTACGCCCGGTTCATGAGCACCAGCCTGCGCCTGATGAAGGCCTTCCGCTTCAGGTAACCGGCCTCAGGGGCGCGGGGAACCGCACGCGAAACCACAGACCGTCCGCACGCACCACTCAACGAGGAGAACACGTGCCCCAGGACGCCTACGATTACGATGTCATCATCGTCGGCTCCGGCTTCGGCGGGTCGGTGTCCGCCCTGCGCCTGACGGAAAAGGGCTACAAAGTCGGTGTACTGGAAGCGGGCCGCCGCTTCACCCGCGCCACCCTCCCGAAGAACTCCTGGGACCTGAAGAACTACCTCTGGGCGCCCCGGCTCGGCATGTACGGCATCCAGCGCATCCACCTGCTGGGCAACGTCATGGTGCTGGCCGGCGCGGGCGTCGGCGGCGGCTCGCTCAACTACGCCAACACCCTCTACGTACCGCCGAAGGCATTCTTCGACGACCCTCAGTGGGGGCACATCACCGACTGGCAGGAGGAGTTGAAGCCGTACTACGACCAGGCCCGGCGCATGCTCGGGGTGCGGCTCAACCCCACCATGACCCCGTCCGACGTCCATCTGAAGGCGGCGGCCGGGCGGATGGGCGTCGGCGACACCTTCCACCCCGCCCCGGTGGGCGTGTTCTTCGGGGACGGCGAGGACGCCGACGGCAGGACGCGGGCCCGGCCCGGCGAACGGGTGGCCGACCCGTACTTCGGCGGGGCCGGGCCCGACCGGCGGGCCTGCACCGAGTGCGGCGAGTGCATGACCGGCTGCCGGCACGGCGCGAAGAACACCCTCAACGAGAACTACCTCCATCTCGCCGAGAAGGCGGGCGCGGTCGTCCACCCCATGACCACGGTGGTGTCCGTCACCGACGACTCGCGCGGCGGCTACGCGGTGGCGACCCTGCCGACGGACCGCAAGCGGAAGGCCGAGGGCCGTATCCTCACCGCCCGCAGGGTCGTCCTGGCGGCCGGCACCTACGGCACCCAGACCCTGCTGCACCGCATGAAGGCGGGCCGCCAACTGCCGTATCTGTCGCCCCGGCTCGGCGACCTGACCCGGACCAACTCCGAGGCGCTGGTGGGCGCGCTGACCGACGACCGCCGCTACCGCCGGGCGACCGGCGAGCCGAGGGCCGACTTCACCCGGGGCGTCGCCATCACCTCCTCGATCCACCCCGACGAGAACACCCACATCGAGCCGGTCCGCTACGGCAAGGGCTCCAACGCGATGGGCGGCCTGTCCATCCTCCAGGTGCCGTACACGGAAGGGCACTCGCGCGTGCTGGCCTGGCTGGCGAACGCGGCCCGGCACCCGGTCCAGGTCGTCCGCTCGCTGTCCAACCGGCGCTGGTCGGAACGGACCATCATCGGCCTGGTCATGCAGTCCCTGGACAACTCCCTGACCACCTACCTGAAACCCGCCGGGCCCGGCAGGGGCCTGCTCACCGCCCGGCAGGGGCACGGCGCGCCCAACCCCAAGCAGATCAGGGCCGCGACCGAGGCCGCCTCCGCGCTCGCCGCCGAGATCAACGGCTTCGCCGGCAGCAACATCGGCGAGCTGATGGGCACCCCGCTCACCGCGCACTTCCTCGGCGGCTGCCCCATCGGCGACTCCCCGGAGACCGGCGTGATCGACCCCTACCACCGGCTCTACGGCCACCCCGGCATCTCGGTCGTGGACGGCGCCGCGGTCTCGGCGAACCTGGGCGTCAACCCGTCGCTCACGATCACCGCGCAGGCGGAGCGGGCGATGTCGTTCTGGCCGAACAAGGGCGAGGAGGATCCGCGTCCGGCGCAGGGAGCGGCGTACGAGCGGCTGGCACCGGTGGAGCCCAAGGCACCGGTGGTCCCGGCGGACGCGTTCGGCGCGCTGCGGCTGCCCTTCCTGGGGATGCCGGCGGTGCCGCCGAAGAAGTGACCGGCACGGTGGGCGGGACCTGCATCCCCCTCCGAAAGCAGGTCCCGGCCGCCGCTTCTTGATCCGGCAGGTTTGATCAGCCAAGAGCCGGAAGGGTTGCCCGCCAGGGCCGCGATTGACCTGTGAGGTCGGTCACATCCGGATGTGCGGGCGGGGCCCGGGCAGGGCGAAGGGCCCCGCGGGACGGAGGGGCCGCGGGGCCCTTGCTCGAATCGGCGCCGATGCCCGGGACCGGCGCCGCGCCACGTACTGTCTGCGGTTCTCCGTGTACTCACTCGCTCGCGGCTTCCGCGTACTGCCCGCGGCTTCCGTGTGCTGTGCGGTTTTCCGCCGGCCGGCCCCGGGCGTCCCCGGAGCCGGCCGTTCTCTTGGATGACCGGGCTGCTGTCCCCTGCCGTCCGGTCATGTCCCGGAGCGAGGTCCCACGGCGTACGGCACGACCCGTACACCTCATCGCTCCGGTGAGCCACGCGTGGTTCTGCCGCCCGCCCCTGGCTGGCGCGGACACACCCCTCAACGAAGCGGCGCGCGGGCCGGTCACGGCGCCGTACGGGTGAGAGCGGGATAGAACTCAGATGCGACCCCGGCACAGCTCCAGCAGGGTCATGGCGAGGCCGGTGCCGGGCTTGCCGAGGGCGTCCCGGTAGCGGGCGAGGATCTCCATCTCGCGGGACAGGTGCACCCGCCGCCCGCCGGAGGCGATCCGGGTCTGCTGGACGACGGCGGAGACGGCCATCCGCTCCTGGATCAGGCCGATGATCCGGTCGTCGAGCGCGTCGATGCGCTCGCGGGCGTCGGCGATGGTGGCTTCCGGGGTGGTGGTGGCTTCCGGAGTGGTGGCGGCTTCCGGGGTGGTGGTGGTCATCCGGTGCTCCTCGAAGGGGTCGGCGGAAGCCCTGGGACGACAGAACCCGGTACACGACAGGCGCCCCGGGCCTTGTCGGCCCGGGGCGCCTGGTAAGTCGCTTGGCGGTTGGCTCAAGCAGCACGACCATGGCAGCCGGCGGGCCGGGTGCCATAGGTAAAGACGAAGGTCGAGTGCTTGCGCATGCGGTCAGTATGCCACGGTGGCTTGCCTCGGAGGTCCGGCGGCCACCCCGTTAGAATCGGAAGCACAGACCCCCGCCCGACCACCAGAAGGCACCCCGTGTCATCAGCGACCCAGTCTGCCGCCACCCCCGACACCGTCCTGGTCGTCGATTTCGGCGCGCAGTACGCCCAGCTCATCGCCCGTCGCGTCCGCGAGGCGCGGGTCTACAGCGAGATCGTGCCGAGCACCATGCCGGTCAGCGAGATGCTCGCCAAGAAGCCCGCGGCGATCATCCTCTCCGGCGGCCCCTCGTCGGTGTACGAGGAGGGCGCTCCCCGCCTCGACCGCGAAATCTTCGAGTCCGGCGTCCCCGTCTTCGGCATGTGCTACGGCTTCCAGCTGATGGCGCAGGCCCTCGGCGGCACCGTCGACAACACCGGCGCCCGCGAGTACGGCCGCACCGACCTGCACGTCTCCAGGGCGTCCTCCACCCTCTTCGAGGGCACCCCGGAGGAGCAGCACGTGTGGATGTCCCACGGTGACGCCTGCTCCGCCGCCCCCGACGGCTTCACGGTCACCGCGTCCACGGACGTCGTCCCGGTCGCCGCGTTCGAGAACGACGCCAAGAAGCTCTACGGCGTCCAGTACCACCCCGAGGTCATGCACTCCACGCACGGCCAGCAGGTGCTGGAGCACTTCCTCTACCGCGGCGCCGGGCTGCGGCCGGACTGGACCACCGGCAACGTCATCGACGAGCAGGTCCAGGCCATCCGCGAGCTGGTCGGCGACAAGCGCGCGATCTGCGGCCTGTCCGGCGGCGTGGACTCCGCCGTCGCCGCCGCCCTCGTGCAGAAGGCCATCGGCTCCCAGCTGACCTGCGTCTACGTCGACCACGGCCTGATGCGCAAGGGCGAGACCGAGCAGGTCGAGAAGGACTTCGTCGCGGCCACCGGCGTCCAGCTGAAGGTCGTCGACGCCGAGGAGCGCTTCCTGAAGGCGCTCGCCGGGGTGACCGACCCCGAGGAGAAGCGCAAGATCATCGGCCGCGAGTTCATCCGCGTCTTCGAGCAGGCGCAGGCCGAGATCATCGCCGACGAGGGCCCGGCCGTGGAGTTCCTCGTCCAGGGCACCCTCTACCCGGACGTGGTGGAGTCCGGCGGCGGCACCGGCGCCGCGAACATCAAGTCGCACCACAACGTCGGCGGTCTGCCCGAGGACCTCGAGTTCAAGCTGATCGAGCCGCTGCGCAAGCTGTTCAAGGACGAGGTCCGCATGGTCGGCAAGGAGCTGGGCCTGCCGGAGGAGATCGTCCAGCGCCAGCCCTTCCCCGGCCCCGGCCTCGGCATCCGGATCGTCGGCGAGGTCACCAAGGAGCGGCTGGACCTGCTGCGCGAGGCCGACGCCATCGCCCGCGAGGAGCTGACCGCGGCCGGCCTGGACCGCGACATCTGGCAGTGCCCGGTGGTCCTGCTCGCCGACGTCCGCAGCGTGGGTGTCCAGGGCGACGGCCGCACCTACGGCCACCCGGTCGTGCTGCGCCCGGTCTCCTCCGAGGACGCCATGACCGCCGACTGGTCCCGGCTGCCCTACGACGTCCTGGCCCGCATCTCGACCCGGATCACCAACGAGGTCCGGGACGTCAACCGGGTCGTCCTCGACGTGACGAGCAAGCCGCCGGGCACGATCGAGTGGGAGTAGGCCCTAGGCGCGCTTGAACGTGCGCAGGGGCTCACCGGGCTGCCAGACCTGGACGACCAGATACCTGTCGTCCTCGACGTAGGTGCGGACGACCTCCGTCAGCTCGGTACGGAAGAGGTGGAACGGCTGCGGCGGTTCCACCTCTTTCACATAGGCGGCCTTGGCGGCGCTCTCCCCGACCTCGTACGCCCGTCCGCTGACCCGGATGTCGCCGCTGCCCGGGTCCGCGCCGTCGCCGGGGTTGGCCTGGAGGGTGAAGCGCGGGTCGCGGAGCAGGTCCAGGGCCTTCAGGGAGCGTGGCATCATGCCGAGCCACAGCTCCCCGTCCAGGAACCTGACCTCCAGGCCGGAGGTGCGGGGCGAGCCGTCCCTGCGGAGGGTCGCGAGGACGTGGTGCCGGTGGGCGCCGAAGCGCTCCTCGGCGATCCCCGCCAGTTCGGGTACGGCGGTACGGAAGGCTGTCCAGTTCATGCGCGCCAGCCTGCCGCCCAATCCCGACATCCTCTGTCGGGTATGCAGCGCGCACGTCATCTTTACCGGACGGCCCTGCCTTTTTGCACCGGCCGGCGGTACCTTCCGGCCGTACGGCAATTCCCCCGCTGGAGGATCCATGCACGGGCCCACCCCGCCCCTGCCGCTGCCCACCGACCGGTTGCACTTCGCCATGCCGCCCCTGCACGAGTCGGCCGAGGACGAACGCGGGCACCGCAAGGAGCGGCTCGCGGGCGCCCTGCGGATCTTCGGACGGGCGGGGTTCGAGGACGGGGTGTCCGGGCACATAACGGCTCGCGACCCGGAGTACACCGACTGCTTCTGGGTCAACCCGTTCGGCGTGCCCTTCAAGCACGTCACCGTCGGCGACCTGGTCCTCGCCAACCAGGACGGACAGGTGATCGAGGGCCGCTACCACGTCAACCAGGCCGCGTTCACCGTGCACGCCCAGGTGCACGCCGCCCGCCCCGACGTGGTCGCCGTCGCCCACTGCCACTCCGTGCACGGCCGCGCCCTCGCCGCCCTCGGCGACCTGATCGACCCCATCACCCAGGAGAGCTGCGCCTTCTACGAGGACATCGCCCTCTACGATGCCTACACCGGCGTCACCGTCGACGCCGAGGAGGGCCGCCGGATCGCCGCCGCGCTGGGCTCCCGCAAGGCACTGGTGCTGCGGAACCACGGGCTGCTCACCGTCGGCGACTCGGTGGACGCCGCCGCCTGGTGGTTCCTGTCCCTGGAACGGTGCTGCCAGGTGCAGCTGACGGCCAAGGCGGCGGGCCGGCCGGTGCTCATCGACCACAAGGCGGCCGTCGCCACCCGCGAACAGCTCGGCGGCGACCTGGTGGCCTGGATCAACTACCAGCCGCTGTGGCAGGACATCAGCCGCGCCGAACCGGATCTGCTCGGCTGAGCCGTCCGCAGGGCGGGATTCCCGCGACCGGGTCAACGCGGCGGTCCCGGGTTCACCCGCACTGACCCGGACCGGCCGCCTCACCGGCCCCCTGGTACGGCACAATTCGCTGTCGTCACAAGGGAGTTGCCGGACCGTCGCGTGTACCACGTGTGACCTGTGTGCCGCCTGTGGCACGCGGGACGCCGACGAGGCCGGCGGGGTCGGCAGGACGTGGGGAAGGCGGGCGTCGGACGTGACGGTGCGGGAGGCGGGAGCGGACACGGGTGCCGGGGGCGCCCACGAGGGCGGCTGCGTCTGCGGGGACTGCCCGCACGGCGCCCGGGAGGGACACCGGCGCGCCGTCGCCGCGTTCCTGCGCCGGCGCGACGAGCTCGCCGCCGGGCGGGGGCTGCCGGCGGCCGTGGCGCACTCGGCCTCGGCGACCCGCCAGTGGGTGTCCGAGGAACTCACCCAGCGGGCCGAGGCCGTCGCCGAACAGGGCCGCGCCGAGGGCGCGGTGCGACTCGCCGGGCTGTGGCTGCGCACGGTGTGCGTCGTGTGGGGCGCCGTCACCGCGCTGCTGCTGGCCGAGGCGCTCACCGCGACCGGCGCGGGCTGGACCGGTGCCCGCACCGCGGCCCTGCTCGCCGCGCTCGCCGTCGCCGGCGCGCTGACCGCCGCCTGCCTCCTCCACCGGGCGCGCGGCGGAGCGCTCGCCCCGGTGATCGGCGAGGACAACCGCATCTCCACCTCCCGTACCGTCGCCGCCTGCTGGGTGCTGTTCATCGGCTATGCCGTCCTGCTCCTCTCCTTCCGCCTGGCCGCCGCCTCCGGCCACGCCGAACGCGACGCGCTGATCAACGGCCTCGCCCTGGCGCATGGCGCCGGCGCGGTGACCGTCCTCGCCGTCGTGTGCGCCGTCGCCGTCCTGGTCCGCCGGATCGTGGCCTCGCGCGTCCACGCCCAGCGGCTGCAGAAGGTGCCGGCCCACCGGCCGCGCGCCGCCGACCTGCTCACCGACGACTCCGGCCGGGGCGCCTTCACCGACATCCAGTACATCGCCATCACCGCCGTCGCCCTGCTGTTCGCCGCTGTACGGCTGGCCCGCCGCCCCGACCGGCTGCCCGACCTGCCCTGGGGTCTGGGCGCGGTCGTCCTGATCTCGGCGGCGACCTACCTGGCCGGCAAGTACGCCGAGGGCGGCCGTCCGGTGATCCATTCGGTGGTCCGCGCCCGGGAGCCCGGCGACCTCGACGGTCCGGTCCGCACCGGCGACGACATCGAGATCCGCGGCAGCGGCTTCGTCCCGCCCGGCGCCCAGAGCGCCGACCGGCTTTCCCGGACGGTCGTCCGCATCGGCGCGGTCGACGTCCATGTCCCCCTGATCCCCGTCACCGGCGGCTTCCGCAATCCCACGGACACCACCCTGACCGTGCCCGTACCGGCGGACGTGGAGCCCGGAGCGGTGGACGTCCAGGTGGTGACGGCGGCCGGCGTGACGACGAACCGGTATCCGCTCCTGGTGTCGGAGTGAGGGGCGGGCTCGCCGCGGGGGGCCGAAATCCGGAAAATCATCCAGGACAGGATTGAACGCGCTCCCTTCGTCATACGTATCGTCACATCAGGGGGCACGGCGGGTGAAAGGCGGCTTGTAGCGATGACTCACGGCATGCGGACGGATACGCGCATTCCCCGGCTGAGCGAGCCCCGCAGCCTCCGGGACACCGCCACCCACTACGCCCTGCTGCCCCTGCGCCTCTTCCTGGGTGCCACCTTCGTCTACGCCGGCCTGGACAAGCTCACCGACAACGCCTTCATGCAGTCCGCCGGTGTCGGTTCGATCGGCGACACCATGCGCGCCGCCCGCGGCTCCGCCGCCTTCCCGGCCCTGATCGACCTGGCCCTGAAGAGCCCGGTCGGCTTCGGCTACGCCATCGCGCTCGGTGAGCTGGCCGTCGGCATCGCCACCCTGCTCGGCCTCCTCGGCCGCCTCGCCGCGCTCGGCGGCGCGCTGATCTCGCTCAGCCTCTGGCTGACGGTGAGCTGGGCCACCACCCCCTACTACTACGGCAACGACCTCGCCTACCTCATGGCCTGGCTCCCCCTGATCCTCGCCGGCGCGCCCTACTTCTCCGTGGACGCCGCCTGGCGGGCCCGGCGGTGGCCCGGCGGCTACCGCTGACCTTCCTCTGTGCCGCCCCGTCCGCGTATCGCCCGGGCCAGCACGGACGTGGCGCCGGCCAGACACAGGCCGCCCACCACCAGCGGAACCACCAGGAACCACGGGGCGTCCCACAGCCCGCAAGCGTCCCCCCCGTAGGCCACGGCGGTGGCGGTCAGGAAGAGCCCGGCCACCAGCTTCCCGGGCTGGAACTCATGACGCGGCACGGCTGACCTCCACCTGTCCCACTCCAACGCCGAGCGTGAGTTCCAGCGTGCCCGGCTTCCCGGACACCCCGGCCGTGCCCTTGTCCGGTGCCAGCGTCACGTTTCGATGCCTGCCGGGCCGCACGTCCACGTCGTCTCCACGGTCTCCGGGCAACCGGATGTCGCCCACGCCCACGTCCAGATCCATCCGCACGGTCACATCCGCCGGCACGATCACCTTCAGGTGTCCCGCGCCCACCCGGGCGTCCGTGGCGACCGTCCGCCCGGGGGACGGGTGCACCCGGGTCAGGTCCAGCGTGCCCCGCCCCGTGCCGAGGTCGTACTCGGACCGCACCTGGGCCGCTGCGGCCGGCTTCCAGCTGGCTTCCCTCCAGTCGGTGGTGATGTCCCGGGGCAGCGCCGCCGCCCCGGCGAGCAGGGCCGCCGTGACCAGCGCCCAGAACACCGTCCCGGCTCCCGTCCGGCCCAGGAACGCGCTGAGCGCTATGCCCAGTCCGAACACCGCCAGCGCGCAGGCCAGGCCGGTCTGGAGGCTGGTGCCGAGCGGGTGGCCGTGCCAGCCGGACCAGGTGCCCAGGCCGCCCGCCAGCAGGGCGAGCAGGAACACCCAGCCGCCGATCCAGCGCGGGCCGCGCGGTCTCGGGGGCTCGGCCGCCGGCACGGGTATCGCCCCGGGGTGTGTCCATGGGGTGGCGAGGCCGACGTCCAGGACCGAGGCGAGGTCCCGTCCGCGGGCGTCGCCGGGCCCCCACAGATAGCCGGTGCCGCCGTCATGGGTGCCGTCCTTGACGATCGGGTCCCGCCACCAGGAGGGGTAGGAGGTGACGACCGGCGGCGCCTGGGCCTCCGGCGGCGCGTCGGCGGCGGCCTGCGCCGCCAGCGGATCGTGGTCGGCGGCGTCACGGCGTCTCGACCAGTACCCCGCGCCCGCGAGCAGCAGCGAGAGCACCGTCCCGAACGCCAGCACCCCGCCGTTCCTCAGCATCGTCAGGAAGATCCCGCAGCCGACCAGCGCGAACAGGACCGCGGCCAGCGCCTGGCCGTCGACCCGGCCCGTAAACAGCTTGCGGACCTCGTTCTCCTCCTCGTCCTCGTACGGCACCAGCAGCCAGGCGAAGCCGTAGAAGATGAGGCCCAGGCCGCCCGCCGCGGACAGCACGGCCAGCGTGATCCGGTAGATCACCGGGTCCATGTCGGTCTGCCGTCCCAGACCCGCGCACACGCCCGCGATCATCTTGTGCCCCCGGTCCCGCCGGAACCGCTCGGGAAGCCGGGGGCTCTCCTGCCGCTCCGGTTCCTGCGCGGGGGAAGGGCCGCCGCCCCTGGAACGGGGGCGGAAGCCGGGGTGGGCGGGGGAGCCGGGGCCGGCCGCTCCGCTCTCTCCCGTCGCGGCGGGCGCGGCATCCGTCGGCCCGGTGCCCGGGGCCGGGCGTGGGCCGGGGCCGGGTCCCGGACCCGTCGCGGCGTGCTCGTGATCGGTCATGCGTCCATGGTGACCGCCCGGCCGCGCCGGCGGCAGTCGGGATGACCCTGGGCCAACCCTGAAATCGCCCCTGAGGCGGGGCGGGGAAGCGTTCGAACGGCACGGGCCGCCGGGAGACTTCGCACGAGCCGCCTACCCGGACCGGCCCCGACGGAAGATCAGGGGTGTCTCCGGGGCCGACCCTGATGCTCCGCCCTGCCGCCCATGTGAACATCGATGGCATGCCGGAAGCCGCAAGCCTGCCACTCGACGATCCGCGGCCCCCGCGCAAGCTCTACCGCAGCAGCGACGGACGCTGGCTCGGCGGAGTGGCGCGAGGGCTCGCCGGGCATCTCGGGCTGCCCGTCATCTGGGTGCGGCTCGTCTTCGTCGGCCTGCTCATGGCCGACGGGCTCGGAGCGCTGCTCTACGCCGCGTTCTGGTTCTTCGTCCCGCTCGGCGTCGGCGGCGTCGGCGACCAGAAACACTCGCTGGTGGGAGCGGAGACCACACCGGACGGCCGGCGCAGACTGATGGCCCGCAGACCGGACCGGGGGCAGATCGCCGCCCTGCTCCTCATGGTCATCGTCTCCATGATCTTCGTGCGCAGCGTCAACCTCGGCAGCGCGACCAAGGCGTATCTGGTGCCCACCGTGCTCGTCGCGGCCGGTGTCGCCCTCGTCTGGCGCCAGGCGGACAACGCCCGCCGGGCCCGCTGGGTCGAGGCCGGCCGGCGGCGCCGCACCCTCACCCTGCTGCGCTCGGCCGGTGGCGTCCTGCTCGTCACGGCCGGGGTCACGGCCGTCTTCGTCCTCCAGGGATCGACCGCGCACCTGGGCGCGGTCCTGCAGGCCGCGCTCGCCGTGCTCGTCGGCATCACCCTCCTCGCCGGTCCCTACCTGGTCCGCATGACCCAGGACCTCTCCGAGGAGCGCCTGATGCGCATCCGCGCCCAGGAGCGCGCCGAGGTGGCCGCCCACGTCCACGACTCCGTGCTGCACACCCTCACCCTGATCCAGCGCAACGCCGAGAACGCGGGCGAGGTGCGCCGCCTCGCCCGCGCCCAGGAACGCGACCTGCGCACCTGGCTGTACAAGCCGGAGGGCACCGGCAAGGACGAGGACGACGAGCCGGACACGGTCGCCGAGGCGGTGCGGCGCAACGCCGCCGAGGTGGAGGACAAGCACGGCGTGCCCATCGAAGTCGTCATCGTCGGCGACTGCCCGCTGGACGAGAGGACCGGAGCACAGATGCAGGCCGCGCGCGAAGCCATGGTGAACGCCGCCAAGTACGGTGGCGAGGGCGGTGCCGTACAGGTCTACGCCGAAGTCGAGGGGAAATCGGTCTTCGTGTCCGTGCGGGACCGAGGTCCCGGCTTCGACCTCGACGCGATACCCGCCGACCGCATGGGTGTCAGAGAATCGATCATCGGCCGCATGGAGCGCCACGGCGGCACGGCCCGGCTGCGGGCGGTGCCCGGCGGCGGCACCGAGGTCGAGCTGGAGATGGAGAGGGCGGAGAAGACGTCATGAGCGACGCGACCGAGGCGAACGGCACGGTGGGGGCGGCGGAGGATCTGTCCGGTGCCGGCGCGGACGGGCGGCACGTGCGGGTGGTGCTCGTGGACGACCACCGGATGTTCCGCACCGGCGTCCAGGCCGAGATCGGCCAGACCGCCGAGACCGGCGTCGAGGTGGTCGGCGAGGCGGCGGACGTCGACCAGGCGGTCGCGGTCATCACCGCCACCCGGCCCGAGGTCGTCCTCCTCGACGTACACCTCCCGGGCGGTGGCGGGGTCGAGGTGCTGCGCCGGTGCGCGGCGCTGACGGCCGACGCCGAGCGACCCGTCCGCTTCCTCGCGCTGTCCGTGTCGGACGCCGCCGAGGACGTGATCGGGGTGATCCGCGGCGGCGCCCGCGGTTATGTCACCAAGACCATCACCGGCGCCGACCTGATCGACTCGATCTTCCGCGTCCAGGAGGGGGACGCCGTCTTCTCCCCGCGGCTGGCCGGGTTCGTCCTGGACGCCTTCGCCTCCACCGACGCCCCGCCCGTGGACGAGGACCTGGACCGCCTCACCCAGCGGGAGCGCGAGGTGCTGCGCCTGATCGCCCGGGGCTACGCCTACAAGGAGATCGCCAAGCAGCTGTTCATCTCGGTGAAGACGGTCGAGTCCCATGTCTCGGCGGTCCTGCGCAAGCTCCAGCTGTCCAACCGCCACGAGCTGACCCGCTGGGCGGCCGCGCGCCGGCTGGTCTGACCCCTACGGGCCCGCCCGCACCCGTCCCTCACATCACCCTGGTCGCCCCCGCGAAGGGCATCTGGTCGATGGGGTCCAGGCGGACCGGAGCCGACGGGTTCGGGGCGTGGATCATCCGGCCGCCGCCCACGTAGATGCCGACGTGGCTGATGCCCGGGTAGAAGAACACCAGGTCGCCCGGGCGCAGTTCCGAGCGGGAGACCCGCCGGCCCGCGCCGATCTGGGCGTAGGAGGTGCGCGGCAGGGAGAGACCGGCGGCGCGGTAGGCGGCCTGGACCAGGCCCGAGCAGTCGAAGGCGTTCGGGCCGGTGGCACCCCACACATAGGGGCTGCCGAGCTTGCCGTAGGCGTAGGCGACGGCCACCGCCGCGCGCCCGCTGGGGGCCGGGACGGATCCGGCCCGTGCCAGTGGCTCCCGCGGATCGGCGGCCGACCGGGAGACGCGGTCCGCCGGGGCGTCGGCGCCGGTGATCTCGCCGCGTTGGCGCGGAGCCAGCCGGGCGAGCAGCCGTCGGGCCTCGTCCAGCTTGCCGGTGACGGTCTTCTTGTGCCGGCGCAGTTCGGCCTGCCGGGACCGCAGTGACTTCACCTCGACGCGCGCGGCGCCGCGCAGCCGCTCGATCTCCCGCAACTGCCGGCGGACCCGCGACACGGCGGCGGCCTGCCGGTCGCCGGCCCGCTCGGCGAGGGCGGCACCGTCCAGGTACCGGTCGGGGTCGCTGGAGAGGGCCAGTTGCCAGGCCGGGTCGATGGCGCCGTCCCGGTACTGCGCCGCCGCGATCGAGCCCAGGGCGTTTTGGGCCGTGCTCAGCCGCTGCTGCCTGCGGGCGGTCTCGTCCTGCAGCGCGCTCAGCCGCCGCTGGGCCGCGTCCGCCTCCTCCTTCGTGCCGTTGTACTTCTCGGTCGCGGCCTCGGCCTCCCGGTACAACGCCGCCACCCTGGTCTTCACCTGTGACGGAGTCGGCTGGGGTTCGGCGTGTCCCGTCCCGTCGAAGCAGGTCACGGCGGCCGCGCCCGCCAGGGCGAGAGTGGCGGCCGTCCGGACCGTATGGCCGGTGAGCGGGTGTTGTGGGGGCTTGCGGTGGGCTGCCACCTGGAACCGTCACGTCCTTCCTGCGACTCGTACGACCGAGTGGTCGTACGTGCCCCGCGGCGGCCCGTACAGGGGGAGTGGCCGCCGCCGGGCCCTTCTCGGCGGTGGTGGCCGGTTGCCGCGGGCGGCAATGGGGAGCCGGTCACCTGGGGGAGGACGCTAAAACGGTGGTGACGGGTGGGTAACGCGGTGTGCGGAACTGGCCCCCGTCGACCGCTGCGTGTCCGTATGCGATCACATGGCTGCTCCGGAGTCGTCGCCTTCACGGAGCGTGGTGATCAAAGAGGGGAAACGGTTACTGGGGCGGGTGGTGGGGTGCTATGGGACGCATTTATGCAGGATCAGTGCGGGGCTTGGGAGGCGGGGGAGGGGGTTGGCGGCGGGCCGTCGGCAAGATCGCTCAGGGACGGCAGTAGGGGTGGAACCGGGCGTATCGGCAAGCCGGGTCGGTGTGTTTCGGTGTGTCGCCAGGGCGCTGGTCGGGGTTGTCGGCAGGGGTCGGTGACGGGACAGTGGGTGGGCGCTCGTTAGGCTCCGGCTCCATGGACGTACTCATCCATCTCTTCGTCGGCCTGCACATCATCGGAATCGCCGCGCTGCTCGGCGGTTTCCTCACCCAGATGAAGGCGATGGGCCAGGGCACGGCCCGGTTCGTGCCCGGGATGCTGCACGGCGCGCTCACCATGCTGGTCACCGGCGTGGTGCTGATCGGGCTCAACCAGGCCGACGACCACCACCTCAACAACATCAAGCTCGGGGTGAAGCTGGCCCTGCTGATCGTGATCCTGGGCCTGGTCTATGTGAAGCGCGACGAGGAGCGGATCGACAAGGGTGTCTTCGGGCTGGTCGGCCTGCTGACCATGGCCAACATCTTCATCGCCGTCCTCTGGACCTGATCTCCGGCACGCCCTGTCGCGACTCCGGCGTCCGGGTGGCGGCCGTGGGCTGGTCAGACGTCCAGGAGACCGCGGACGTCCTTGACGAGGGCGGCCTTGTCGAGGGGCCGGCTGGTGTCGATGGTCAGCAGTGGGCCGCCCAGGCGTAGGGGGCCCGGGTAGGTGGCGCGGATGGCGGCGACGCGCTCGGCGACTTGCCCGGGGGTGAGCCGCGGGTCGAGGTGGCCCGGGTGGCGGCTGCGTCGCAGGAAGCGCTCCGCGGCGAGCGCTGGATCGCAGTCGCAGAAGATCTCGATCAGGCGGGCATCGAGCTGACGCAGGCGTTCGGGCGCGGTGTCGTGGTGCCACCAGTTGTCGAGAACGGCGCGTTTGGCCTGGCCGGCGAGGGTGATGAGGATGTCGTCGCTGGCCCGGCTGAGTCGGTGCCGCCATGTGTGGTCGCCGACGCCGAGGGAGTCGAAGAGGGTTTCGAGGATTGCGTCCTTGGCGATGACGGGCCAGCCCAGTTGATCGGCGAGGCGGTAGGAGACGGTGCTCTTTCCGCTGGCGGGAAGGCCGGACACGATCATCAAGACGTTGTCGGTCACAAGGTCAGTGTGGCGTGAGGCTGCGTCTGGCCGCCCCGGGCCGTGGGGAGCGTCACGGCGTCTGATGTCGAACCCGCGTCGGCGTCAGCCCGGCCGGACCACGCTGTGCACGGCCGCATCGCCGAGGGCGGAGACCGGTTGCTCGCGGACGTACGCGCCTGGCCTCGGCGCGTGGATCATCATGCCGTCGCCCGTGCAGAGTCCTACGTGGTCGGCGTCGTCGTGGAAGAAGACCAGGTCACCGGGGCGGGCCTCGGCGGGCGGTACCGGGATGCCGACGCCGGCCTGCGCGGACGCCGTGCGCGGGAGGGTGACACCGGCGGACTTCCAGGCGGCCCGGGTGAGCCCGGCGCAGTCGTAGGAGCCGGGGCCGGCGGCGCCCCACACACATGGTTTGCCGAGCTGGGCTCGGGCGAAGGCGACGGCCTTGCCGGCCTTGGTCGCGTACGTTCCCGGGGGCGTGCCGAGGGTCTGGATGATCCGCTGATGCCGATACAGCAGCACGCGCGCGTGGGTGAGCTTTTCCCTCGTGACGACCTTGACGGCCTTCGGCCCGCTGGCGGGGGCGCCCGACCGGGGGGTGGTGGCGTCCGACCGACGGGCGGTGGGCGTGGGCTCCAGCCGACGATTGATGGGCTCCAGCCTGCTGCCCGTCGGTGCTGCCACGCTGACGGTTTCCTGAGCGGTCGGCGGGTTCTGCATGGCTTGACAGGGCGCCGTGGGCTGGAGAGGTGGGGCGAGGGCCGCCGGGCTTCCGGCGGGGAGGGGGGCGCGTTCGACTTCGCCGGTACGGCGGCTGACTTGGCCGGTGACTTGAGCGGTGCGGCCGGTCCCGTGCGTGACGTGGCCACTCCCGAGCGGTACCTGGCTGGGGCCGGGCTCGGCCTGTGTGGTGCCGGGCTCGGCCTGTGCAGTGTCAAATCCGGCCTGGCCCATGCCCGGCCCGGACTGCCTGGTGCCGCGCTGCGCCGGGACCATGCCGCGCGCGCCGGGCAGACTCCGCTGCCGGGCCCGCCGCGCGATCTCGTCACGGAGCCGCTGGAGGCTGCCCTCCGCAGTAAGCGAAATCCCGGCACGTTCGGCCGGCACGGCCCACTCGGCCGGTTCCCGACGCCCCTTCTGTCCGACGTCTCCGCCCTGTCCGCCGCCCCCGCCCTGTCCGCGGCTCTCGCCCTGCTCGGCATCCCCGTCCCGCCCGGCGCTTCCGTCTCGTGGCCCGCCCCCGGCCGTGTCGGCGCGCCGGGCCCACTCGCCCCGCTCACTGCCGTAGGCCCTCCCGCCCCGCTCCCCAGGCACGTCCTGCGCCGCGTATGTCCCCGACTTCCCACGCCCGTCCCCATCCGCGAACCGCGCCCGCTCAGCCTCACTCCCCCCGACCCGTTGCGCCCCAGGTCCACCCTGCGCCGCGCGCACCCCCTGCTGCCCCCGCCCACCCCGTGCCGTACGCACCCCCCGATCCCCCCGCCCCCACCGCTCCCCAACCCCGTTCCCCTCAGCGGAGGCGGCGAGCGCCGACTCCGCCTGGCGGTAGAAGTCGTCGACCTTGCGGGCGATCTCCTCCGGAGTCGGGACGCCCTGGCCGGGCGTGGGGGCGGTTTCGGTGGGGCGGGAGAACACCGCCATGGAGGTCATGGTGGGGGTGGGGACGACTGCCGGCCGGCTGCCGCCGGGGCGCGGCTTGCGGTGCGACGCCAAGGGGGGCCACTCCTTCCGTGCTGCCGCCGGCACAGGGCGCCCCACGGCTTCGACCCGGGCGGGAGTCGGCCGATTCGGCCCGGGATCGGTGGGGCCCCGGCTCCGGGCACCGCGCGGGGCGCGCCGGGCTCGGCGGAGGCCGTACGGCCCGGCGAGGTTCGCCGGAGGGCGGTCGTGCGGCCTGACGGCAACCTAGCCAACTCGTGAGGCTTGTGTGAAGGTTGGCGCACACCATGTCCGATACCTTTCCGTAACCTGGGGGCCGGCCGCGCATGGGTGACCAGGTGTTTCCGCTGGGTGACGCGGTGCGCAGGGAAGATCAACCGCCCCGGGAACGGGCCATGTTCCGGGGACGGCGACCGGTTGTCGGTGGGGCGCCCTAGACTCGGAGAGCGATGAGCAGCCTCTTTGACGACAGCTTCCTGGCGGACCTCCGGCCCCCTCGCGGGCACGAGGAGGAGCCCCCGCCGCCGCCCGAGGACGATCACGCTCCGGAGTCGATTCCGGACGATCTGTTCGGCGGGAAGTTCGACACGCCGCCGGACCGGGACACCCACTACCGCGACGGCGCCCCGCGCCCCGCGCTGGACCCGGCGGCCCTTCTGGAGGGGCTGAACGAGAACCAGCGCGCCGCTGTCGTGCACGCCGGCTCCCCGCTGCTCATCGTCGCCGGCGCCGGCTCCGGCAAGACCCGGGTGCTCACCCACCGCATCGCCCACCTGCTGGCCGAGCGGAACGTCCACCCGGGCCAGATCCTCGCGATCACCTTCACCAACAAGGCCGCGGGCGAGATGAAGGAGCGCGTCGAGCAACTCGTTGGCCCGCGCGCGAACGCGATGTGGGTGATGACCTTCCACAGCGCGTGCGTGCGCATCCTGCGCCGGGAGAGCAAGAAGCTCGGCTTCACCTCGTCGTTCTCGATCTACGACGCCGCCGACAGCAAGCGCCTGATGGCCCTCGTCTGCCGCGACCTGGACCTCGACCCCAAGCGCTTCCCGCCCAAGTCCTTCAGCGCCAAGATCAGCAACCTGAAGAACGAGCTGATCGACGAGGAGGACTTCGCCGCCCAGGCCGCCGACGGCTTCGAGAAGACCCTGGCGCAGGCGTACGCGCTCTACCAGTCGCGGCTGCGCGAGGCCAACGCGCTGGACTTCGACGACCTGATCATGACGACGGTCAACCTGCTGCGCGCCTTCCCGGATGTCGCCGAGCACTACCGCCGCCGCTTCCGGCACGTCCTGGTCGACGAGTACCAGGACACCAACCACGCCCAGTACGCCCTTGTCCGGGAACTCGTGGGCACGGGGGAGCGCGCCGCCGGCGAGGGGGAGACCCCGCCGGGCGAGTACGATGTCCCGCCGGCCGAGCTGTGCGTCGTGGGTGACGCGGACCAGTCGATCTACGCCTTCCGGGGCGCGACGATCCGCAACATCCTCCAGTTCGAGGAGGACTACCCGGACGCGACGACGATCCTGCTGGAGCAGAACTACCGCTCCACGCAGACCATCCTGTCCGCCGCCAACGCGGTCATCGAGCGCAACGAGTCCCGCCGCCCGAAGAACCTGTGGACCAACGCGGGCCAGGGCTCCCGGATCGTCGGGTACGTCGCCGACACCGAGCACGACGAGGCCCAGTTCGTCGCCGACGAGATAGACCGCCTGGTCGACGCGGGCGAGGCGCGCGCCTCGGACGTCGCCGTCTTCTACCGCACCAACGCCCAGTCCCGTGTCTTCGAAGAGGTCTTCATCCGGGTCGGCCTGCCCTACAAGGTCGTCGGCGGGGTCCGCTTCTACGAGCGCAAGGAGGTCCGGGACGTCCTCGCCTACCTGCGCGTCCTCGCCAACCCCGAGGACTCGGTACCGCTGCGCCGCATCCTCAACGTGCCCAAGCGGGGCATCGGCGAGCGCGCGGAGGCGATGATCGACGCCCTCGCCCAGCGCGAGAAGATCAGCTTCCCGCAGGCCCTGAAGCGGGTGGACGAGGCGTACGGCATGGCCGCGCGCTCCACCAACGCGGTCAAGCGGTTCAACACGCTGATGGAGGAGCTGCGCACGATCGTCGAGTCCGGTGCCGGACCGGCCACCGTCCTCGAAGCGATCCTGGAACGCACCGGATACCTGGCCGAACTCCAGTCCTCCACCGACCCGCAGGACGAGACCCGGATCGAGAACCTCCAGGAACTCGCGGCCGTCGCCCTGGAGTTCGAGCAGGAGCGCGGGGAGGGGGAGCAGGGGACGCTGGCCGACTTCCTGGAGCAGGTCGCCCTGGTCGCCGACTCCGACCAGATCCCCGACGAGGAGGACGGCGGCGGCGTCATCACGCTGATGACCCTGCACACCGCCAAGGGCCTGGAGTTCCCGGTGGTGTTCCTGACCGGCATGGAGGACGGCGTCTTCCCGCACATGCGGGCCCTCGGCCAGACCAAGGAGCTGGAGGAGGAGCGGCGCCTGGCGTACGTCGGCATCACGCGCGCGCGGGAGCGGCTGTACCTCACGCGCGCGGCGCTGCGCAGCGCCTGGGGCCAGCCGTCGTACAACCCGCCCTCCCGCTTCCTGGAGGAGATCCCGCCCGCCCACGTGGAGTGGAAGCGGACCGGCGCCACGGCGCCGGCGTCCGGGGTCGCGGCCTCGCTGTCCTCGTCCCGTTCGCGTTCCTCGGCTTCGGGGGCGTCCGGCTTCGCCACCCGGCGCACGGCGGAGAAGCCGGTGGCCGCGCTGGCCGTCGGGGACCGGGTCACGCACGACCAGTTCGGGCTCGGCACGGTCGTCGCGGTGAAGGGCACGGGCGCCAACGCGGAGGCGACGATCGACTTCGGCGACGCCAAGCCCAAGCGGCTGCTGCTGCGGTACGCGCCGGTGGAGAAGCTGTAGCCCGCGAGAAGAAGGGCCCCGCCGGGAAGCGGGGCCCTGTCGGCTAGGTGGGGTCCAGGCCGTGGCTGCGCAGCCACGACAGGGGGTCGATGGCCGATCCGCCCGCCGGCCGTACCTCGAAGTGCAGGTGCGGGCCGGTGGAGTTGCCCGAGTCGCCGGAGTAGGCGATGGGCTCGCCGGCCTTGACGGTCGTACCGGGGGCGACGCGGTAGCTGGACAGGTGGCAGTACCAGGTCTCCGTGCCGTCCTTCGCCGTCACGATCATCATGTTGCCGTAGGCGCTGTTCAGCTTGGTGGTGACGGTGCCGTCGGTGGCGGCCAGGACCGGGGTGCCGTAGGCGACCGGGAAGTCGATGCCGGTGTGCACCGACATCCAGTTGATGCCGGCTTGGCCGTAGTAGGCGCTGAGCCCGTGCTGCGCGACCGGCAGCGCGAACTTGGGGCGCAACCGCTCCTTGAGCGCGGCCGCTGCCGCCGCCTTCTTCTTCTCCAGTTCCTGCTGTGCCTTGAGGTCGATCCGCTCCTGGGTGCGGCTCGCCCGGTCGGCGAAGTCGTCGGCACCGGCGGAGAGGGTCTGGAGCTGGGAGTCCAGCTTGCTGTTGGCGACCGCGGGCTTGACCGGCTGCGCGTCCGCGGCGGTGGTGGAGGTGTCCTTGGGGTCGTCGCTGAGCGCGCCGACCGAGGCGGCGGCGATCCCCGCGACCCCCATCACGCAGGCCGAGGGCACGGCGACGGTCAGCAGCGCCGAGCGCTTGGCGGGCGTACGGCGCCGGGAGCGGGCCGCGCCGCGTGAGCCCGTGCGGGCCGCCGGCACCGGGGTGATCTCCTCCTGGCCGTCCAGCAGGTCGCCCAGGGCGGGCAGTTCGCCGGTGGCGTCCGCTTCGCCGGAGGCGGACGGCGGCTCGGTGAGCCCGGCGTCGCCGTACGGCTCCCGCGCGAAGGCCGTGGGCGTGGCCGGTCCGCCCGGGGCGGGGACGCCGACCGCCTCGAACGTCGCGGTGGGCTGCTGGTCGAACGGCTCCCCGTCCTGCTCGGGTTCGGCCGGCGCGGTCTGTCCGGCGGAGTTCCACTGCGTGGCGTCGTACGCGCCCGTGTCGAAGGACTGGGTGCCCCACGTCCACTGCTGGGTGGTGTCGGCGGTGCCCGAGGGACCGGTCTGCTGCCAGGTGCTCGTGTCCCACTGGCCGCTGACATCGTTTCCGGTGGCCTGCGCGGGGACGCTCCAGGCGGTGCTGTCGTAGACACCGGAGTCGTAGGCGCCGGCGTGTCCGGCCGCGTACGCGTCGTAGGCCGGGAACTCGCCGGTGCCGGTCTGCCACTGGCCGGTGCCGTACGCGCCGGTGGTCGGCTCGCTGCCCGGGAGGCTGCCGAAGAGCGGGTCCGTGTGGAAGGCCGTGCTGCCGGAACCGTCGGTAAAACCGGTGGCGTCGTAGCCGCCGTACGTGGTGAGGTCGTCGTAGGAGGCTTCCTGTGCTCCGTACGGCGCGTAGTGCCCGGTGGAGGCGTCGGAAGCCGGGGCCGGGGTGGTCATCGTCCCCGACGGGTGACGGTCGTTCACCAACTTCTCTTTCGCCTCGACAACAGGGGCTGCCAGAGCAGTGCGGCGACTGTACCCGGCGGTACCTGGGCGCGACAATCTTCGGACGGTTTCGCGTGGGCCGTAAACGGGCATTCGGCCGTGTTTCGGGGGCTCCCAACGCGACTTTGGCCTTGCGTTCGAAGAATGTTCGATGTCGAGCGGCGATTTGTGCCGACTGTGTACGTCCTGTGAGGCGCCCGTGCGCGTCTCCGCGCGGCCTGCCCCAGGTCGTCGTCAGGCCACCGTCAGGCCGCCGGTGGACCGGTCCCCGGGACGCGGGGCGTCGAGTGCCTCGCGTATGACGGCGGCCACGGCCGGGTGCACGGGCAGGGCGAGATGACCGATGCCGCTGACCCGGACGTTGTGCGCGTCCAGGTCGGGATGGTCCAGGCAGGCCGTCTCCAGCGGGTCCATGAGCGAGTCCAGGTCGCTCCAGAAGCTCACGAACCGGGTCCGGCAGCCGGGCGCGGGCCGGGCCAGTTCCTCGATCACCGCCGAGCCCGGCCGCATCTGCCGCACGATCGGATGCGCGTCCGCCAGCGGTGCCACCCGGGTCCCCGAGTGCGGGGTGCCCAGCGTGACCAGCGTGCGCACCCGCAGGTCACCGCCGAGGCACTGGGCGTAATAGCGGGCGATCAGGCCCCCGAGGCTGTGCCCCACGATGTCGACGCGCGGGCTGCCGGTGCGCGCGCAGATCTCCTCGACGTGCCGGCCGAGCAGCTCCGCGGCGGTGCGTATGTCGCAGGTGAGCGGAGAGTAGTTCAGTGACTCGACGCGCTGCCGGCCGTGCTGGGCGAGGGCGCGGCGCAGCAGGACGAACACCGAGCGGTTGTCGATGAAGCCGTGCAGCAGCACGACCGGCGGGGCCGGCCGGACCGGCAGCCGGGCGGTGCCGTCGCCGGGGGCGGGCAGGGCGGCGGGGTGGCGTTCCCGGATCAGGCCGGTCGGATAGAGCAGGAGGTGGCCCGCCAGGATCGCGGCCTCCAGGGCCGTCGCCCGGAGCAGCGTCAGGGACAGTCCGGCCAGTCTGCCCGGCCACAGGCGGCGGCAGGACGGGAAAAAGAGCGGCAGTACCCCGGTGACCTTCATTGGCCGACCTCCTGTCGGCACGCGAGAGTCGTCCTCGACCCCCGTGTGCCTCATGTCCCACCATGTGATTTCCCCCTCGCCGCGCACCGTAAAACCGCCCGGTGCGGGATGCTGGGGATAACGTTCGTTCACTTCGACGATGGCGGGACGCGCCAAAAGTGCGGTACTTGTCGGTACGAACGGAAGCCATCGCTTCCGTGGTCGCTTGATGGAGGCAGTGATGGGTGTGGCAGCCGGTCCGATCCGCGTGGTGGTCGCCAAGCCGGGGCTCGACGGTCACGATCGCGGGGCCAAGGTCATCGCGCGGGCGCTGCGCGACGCCGGTATGGAGGTCATCTACACCGGGCTCCACCAGACGCCGGAGCAGATCGTCGACACCGCCATCCAGGAGGACGCCGACGCGATCGGCCTGTCCATCCTCTCCGGCGCCCACAACACGCTGTTCGCCGCGGTCATCGACCTGCTCAGGGAGCGCGACGCCCAGGACATCCTCGTCTTCGGCGGGGGCATCATCCCGGAGGAGGACATCGCGCCGCTGAAGGAGAAGGGCGTCGCGGAGATCTTCACCCCGGGCGCGACGACCTCGGCGATCGTGGAGTGGGTGCGGGAGAACGTCCGTCAGCCGGCCGCGTCCGGCGGCTGAGCGACCTCCTCCCGCGGCCCGGCGGGCGGCATGAGCTCCCGCGTCATCTCCGCCCGCAGCCGCAGCGTGGTGACCAGCCGCTGGAACGCCTCCGCCCAGTACCCGCCGGCGCCCGGCGCGGCGTCCTCCGGTTCGTCGGGCACCGCCAGAAGCGTCTCCAGGCGCGTGGCCTCGGCCGGGTCCAGGCAGCGCTCGGCCAGCCCCATCACCCCGCTGAAGCTCCATGGGTAACTGCCCGCGTCCCGGGCGATGTCGAGGGCGTCCACCACCGCCCGGCCCAGCGGCGGGGCCCACGGCACCGCGCACACCCCGAGCAGCTGGAACGCCTCCGACAGGCCGTGCGTGGCGATGAACCCGGCCACCCACGCGGCCCGTTCGCCCGGGTCCAGCGCGGCAAGCAGCTTCGCCCGCTCCGCCAGGGACACCGCGCCCGGACCGCCCGCCTCCGGTGCCGACGGCGAGCCGAGCAGCGCCCGCGACCACGCGGCGTCCCGCTGCCGGACCGCCGCCCGGCACCAGGCCGCGTGCAGTTCGCCCTGCCAGCCGTCCGTCACCGGCAGCGCCACGATCTCCTCGGGCGTCCGCCCGCCCAGCCGCCGGGGCCAGGTGCCGAGCGGAGCGGACTCCACCAACTGCCCCAGCCACCAGGACCGTTCCCCCCGGCCCGCCGGGGGTGTGGCCACCACGCCGTCGCGTTCCATGTCCGCGTCGCACTCGGGCGGCGCCTCCACCACGATCGCCGGCGCGTCCCCGGTACGGTCCAGGGCCACGCACGCCGTGGCGCGTACGGCCATCCGCGCGGCGAGCGCCGAGCCCGGCAGCGCCGACAGCAGGTCCGCCGCCGTGGCCCGGACATTGCGGCTGCGGTCGCCCAACGCCTGTTCCAGGAACGGCTCGTCCGCGTCCGACAGGCCCGTGCGCAGCGAGTCCAGGAACATCAGCCGGTCCTCCGCCCGCTCCGTCGCCCATGTCGACGCCAGCAGCTCCCGCCCCCGCGCGGGCGTACGGGCGCGCAGGGCGCCGAGCAGCGCCGCCCGCTCCGCGAACAGCCCCTCCTGCCACAGCCGGCGCACCGCCTCCGCGTCCTCGGTGTCCGGCAGCGCCGCCCCGCCGCCAGGGGCCGCGCGCAGGGCGAACCGCCAGTCCGGGTTCAGCCGGGCCAGCCACAGCGCGCGCGGGCCCGCGAACGCCAGCGCCGCCGGACGCAGGTCGGTGCGGCCACGGGCCGCGTCCAGCAGGGCGGGCAGCGCCTGCGGGGGCGCCGCGTACCCGTGCGCGTTGGCCGCCGCGAGCCACTGCGGAAGCAGCTCGATCAGGTCCGGGGAGCTGCCCCGGCGTCCGCCGCCCGCGCCGCCGGACCGGTCCGCCAGCAGGGTGGTGAGCCGGCGTGCCGCCGGGGCGGGCAGCGGCGGGCGCGGGTCGGCGGGCGCGCGCTCGGGCCGACGGGCCGCCCGCCCCGGGCGCAGCCCGGCCCGTCGCCGTACGGTGGCCACGGCCGCCGCGTCGAGCAGCGCCGCCGGTGCCGTACGACCGGGCGGGAGGTGCGCCGGGGCGCGCCGGTCGGTGCCGAGGAGCGCGGTGGTGACCAGGTCCTCCCAGGTGTCCTCCGGTATCGCCGTGTCCCCGCCGCTCGGTGTCCCGTTCATCGCGCTCCCTTCCCTTCGCCCGCCTGCCCTCGTGTCCCGCATACCGCCGGTCAGCACAGCGGCACCGCCTCGCCCGTCCCCTCCGGCCAGGCCGTGAGCGGGGTGAACCCGCGGTGGCCGCACTCCCCGAACACGGTGACGGGGGCGCCGCCGGACAGCGCGACCAGCCGCCACAGGCCGGGCCGGGAGCGGGCCTGCCCGGTCAGCGGCAGCGCCGTGTCCGTGTCCGCGTCGGCCAGCTGCCACCGGTCGCCGTCCGGGACCGGTATCACCCGGTCCAGGGTCACCGGGACCGACTCCAGCCAGGGGTCGTCGCACAGCGCCTCGCCGTAGCGGGCCGCCGCCTCGGCGGTGGTCGTCCCCGGCGGGCGGAACGCGGCCGGTGCCGGCGCGGCGAACCGCTCGCCCAGGGCGGCCCGGGCCCGGCCCCCGCCCGGATACGCCGTCAGTTCCGCCTCCAGCGCCAGCCCGACCGGCAGGGACAGCTCCGGGGCCCGGCCCGCCGCGCCGTAGGACAGCAGCTGCCGGGTCCGGCCGGAGGCGGCGCCGTGCAGCCATATCCGGCGGATCGTCAGTTTCGGGTCCACCGTGTCGTACTGCGCGAGGACCAGCCAGCGGTCGCGCAGCGGCGGGCCCTCCGGCGCCGTGGGCAGGCCGATCCGGGAGCGCACCGTGGCCGCGAGACCGTCCGGCAGCCGGGCCTGGCGCAGCCAGCCCTGGCCGAGCAGGTGCAGCAGCGCGCACTCCTCCAGCAGCCGCGCCGGCCAGCCCGCGCCGGACGCCGGGACGGCCCCCAGCTCCCGGACGCGTGCGGCCAGGCCCGGCGCCTGGGCGTCGACCATGCGGGCCGCCGTCTCGTCCCACCATCCGTACCCCGCCTGCTCGGCCGCGGCCAGGCCGCCGCGCAGCAGGTCCGCCAGGCGCTGCTCCAGCTCGGTGGTGCCCGCCGTGACCCGCCCGGCCCGGCGCTCGGCCCGCCGCCGGGCCGCCTCCGGATCGGCGGGACCACCGGCCGCACCCCCCTCGCCCCCGGTTTCCTTGGCCTCCTCCCGGCCCCGGCGGCCCGCGAGCCACTGCCCGGCCCAGTCCGGCGGCCGCTCGCCGGCCGGCACCGCGTCCTCGTCGCCCGCCCACAGCAGGAGCAGGCCGAGCGCGTGCTTGCACGGGAACTTACGGCTCGGGCAACCGCACCTGTATCCCGGACCGGCCGCGCCGGCCAGGTCCACCACCGTCTGGTACGGCCTGCTGCCGCTGCCCTTGCACCGCCCCCACACCGCCCCCTCTCCGCTCCCGGTCCCGGACCACGGCCCGGCCACCCCGAGCTTGCTCCCCGCCTTGCGTGACGCGGCGTCAGGCGCCAGTGCCAGCACCTGCTCCGCGGTCCAGCGCACCCCCTGCTCAGTCATGCCACCGACGGTAGGCCCCACCACTGACAATCGCCCCGGCGAGTGCGTTTGCGCAGGTCACAGTGATTGTCAGTGGCGTGGTGCACGGTGGATGCCAGAACCGAACCGGCCGAGCTGGAGGGGGCCTCAGCCATGACTGTGTCCGTGGAACCGACGACCGCCACACCCCACCGCGACCAGACCGAGCAGGCGCTGCGACCGCACGCCGAGGACGCCTTCGCGGCCGAACTCGCCGCGCTCGCCGCGCAGGACGACCGCCCGCGCCCGGCCCGCTGGAAGCTGTCGCCGTGGGCGGTGGCGACCTATCTGCTCGGCGGCACCCTGCCGGACGGCACGGTGATCACACCCAAGTACGTGGGCCCGCGCCGCATCGTCGAGGTCGCCGTCACCACGCTCGCCACCGACCGCGCCCTGCTCCTGCTCGGCGTCCCCGGCACCGCCAAGACCTGGGTGTCCGAGCACCTGGCCGCCGCCGTCAGCGGGGACTCGACGCTGCTGGTGCAGGGCACCGCCGGCACCCCGGAGGAGGCCATCCGCTACGGCTGGAACTACGCGCGGCTCCTCGCCCACGGCCCCAGCCGCGACGCCCTCGTGCCCAGCCCCGTCATGCGGGCCATGGCCGAGGGCATGACGGCCCGGGTGGAGGAGCTGACCCGGATCCCGGCCGACGTGCAGGACACGCTGATCACGATCCTGTCCGAGAAGACCCTGCCCATCCCCGAACTCGGCGAGGAGGTCCAGGCGGTCCGCGGCTTCAACCTCATCGCCACCGCCAACGACCGCGACCGCGGGGTCAACGACCTCTCCAGCGCCCTGCGCCGCCGCTTCAACACCGTCGTGCTGCCGCTGCCCGAGAGCGCCGACGCCGAGGTGGACATCGTCACCCGCCGGGTCGAACAGCTCGGCCGCTCCCTGGACCTGCCTGCCGCGCCCGACGGCATCGAGGAGATCCGCCGGGTCGTCACCGTCTTCCGCGAGCTGCGCGACGGCGTCACCGCCGACGGCCGCACGAAACTCAAGTCCCCCAGCGGCACGCTGTCCACGGCGGAGGCCATCTCCGTCGTCACCAACGGCCTCGCCCTCGCCACCCACTTCGGCGACGGCGTGCTGCGCGCGGGCGATGTCGCCGCCGGCATCCTCGGCGCCGTCGTCCGCGACCCGGCGGCCGACCGAGTCGTCTGGCAGGAGTACCTGGAGACGGTCGTGCGCGAGCGCGAGGGCTGGACCGACTTCTACCGCGCCTGCCGCGAGGTGAGCGCGTGACCGGCGCCCGGGAGAGCGCGGCCTACGAGGCCGGGCCGCTGCTGCTGGGCGTACGGCACCACGGACCCGGTTCCGCGCGCGCGGTGCGGGCCGCGCTCCAGGCCGCCCGGCCCGCCGTCGTCCTCATCGAGGGCCCGCCCGAGGCCGATCCGCTGATCCCGCTCGCCGCCGACCCCGGTTTGCGGCCCCCGGTCGCCCTGCTCGCGCACGCCGTGGACGAGCCCGGCCGCTCGGCGTTCTGGCCGTTCGCCGAGTTCAGCCCCGAGTGGGTGGCCATCCGCTGGGCCCTGGAGCACGACGTCCCGGCCCGCTTCATCGACCTGCCGGCCACGCACACGCTGGCGTGGGCGGGGGGAGCGGGGGAATCCGGGGCCGGTGGGGGTGAGGCGGGTGGCGGCGACCACCACCCAACCGGCGCCGCCGACGACGCGACCGACGTTGACGACGCGACCGGTCCCGACGACCACGTCTCCGGTCGCGACGGCCACGCGCCCGGCCCCGACGGCCACGCGCCCGGCCCCGACGGCCAGGGTTCGGGCCCCGACGGCCAGGCGTCCGGTCCCGGCGGCCGTCCGTTCGGTCCCGACGACGTCGGGGAAGTCCGCGTCGATCCGCTCGCCGTGCTCGCCGAGGCGGCCGGGTACGACGATCCGGAGCGCTGGTGGGAAGACATCGTCGAGCACCGGGGACCGGGCGCCGACGACCCCTTCGCGCCGTTCACGGCGGTGGGGGAGGCCATGACGGCACTGCGCGAGCGGTACGGCGCCGGCGGGCACCGGGACCTCGTCCGCGAGGCACACATGCGACTGCGGCTGCGGGCGGCGCGCAAAGAGTTCGGGCACGCCGTGGCCGTGGTGTGCGGGGCCTGGCACGTACCCGCGCTGCGCGAGAAGACCACCGCCACCGCCGACCGGTCCCTGCTCCGGGGCCTGCCCAAGGTCAAGACCGACATGACCTGGGTGCCGTGGACGCACCGCAGGCTCGCCCGGTCCGGCGGGTACGGCGCGGGCATCGACTCGCCCGGCTGGTACGGGCACCTCTTCCAGGCCCCCGACCGGCCGGTGGAGCGGTGGCTGACCAAGGTGGCGGGACTGCTGCGCGAGGAGGACCGGATCGTGTCCTCCGCGCACGTCATCGAGGCCGTCAGACTCGCGGAGACGCTGGCCGCGCTGCGAGGGCGCCCGCTGCCCGGCCTCGGCGAGACCACGGACGCCGTGCGCGCGGTGCTGTGCGAAGGCTCGGACGTGCCGCTGGCGCTGGTCCACGACCGCCTGGTGGTCGGGGACGCGCTGGGGGAGGTGCCCGAGTCGGCGCCCGCGGTGCCGTTGCAGCGCGACCTTGCCCGGCGGCAGCGCTCGCTGCGGCTCAAGCCCGAGGCGCTGGAGCGCGACCTGGAGCTTGACCTGCGCGGCGACACCGACGCCGGGCGCAGCAGGCTGCTGCACCGGCTGCGGCTGCTCGGCGTCGACTGGGGCGAGCCGGCCCGGTCCCGGGGCGGCACGGGCACCTTCCGGGAGACGTGGCGGCTGCGCTGGGAACCGGAGCTGTCGGTGCGGGTCGCCGAGGCGGGCGTGTGGGGGACGACCGTACAGGCGGCGGCCCGGGCCAAGGCCGAGGCGGACGCGGCGGCGGCCCGCACCTTGGCCGACGTCACCGCGCTCGCCGAGCGGTGCCTGCTGGCGGGGCTGCCGGAGGCGCTGCCGGTGGTGATGCGGGTGCTCGCCGACCGGGCCGCCCTGGACACGGACGTCGGCCACCTGGCCCAGGCCCTGCCCGCCCTGGTCCGCTCGCTGCGCTACGGCGACGTGCGCGGCACCGACACCGGGGCGCTGGCTGAGGTCGCCGCAGGGCTCGCCGAGCGCGTCTTCGTCGGCCTGCCCCCGGCCTGCGCCGCCCTCGACGCGGACGCCGCGGACGAGATGCGCGCCCACGTGGACGCCGTACACACGGCGGTGGGCCTGCTGACGGAGAGCCTGGCCGCGACGAGCGGGCCGGCCGGCGGCGCAGCCACTGGAGACCGGCCCGCGGACGGAACCGGCGGGGATGAAGGCGCCGGTCAGGAGGGGGATGTCCAGGCCCCCGGCAGGAGGGGGCTTCGCGGGGGCGGGCCGGGGCGTGCGGTCGGCGGTGGGCTGCGGGAGCGCTGGCGGGGGGTGTTGCGGGCGCTGTCGCAGCGGGACACCGCGCCCGGTGTCATCCGGGGGCGGGCCGCGCGGCTGTTGCTGGACGACGGCGCGTCGCGGCCCGAGGAGGCGGCCCGGCTGATGGGGCTCGCGCTGTCGCCGGGCACGCCGCCCGCCGCTGCCGCCGCCTGGATCGAGGGCTTCGCCGGCGGCGGGGGCGGACTGCTGCTGGTCCACGACGAGCGGCTGCTGGGTCTGCTCGACGCCTGGCTGACCGGGGTGCCGGCGGACGCCTTCACCTACGTGCTGCCCCTGCTGCGGCGCACCTTCGCGGCGTACGAGCCGGGGGTGCGCAGAACCCTCGGCGAACTGGTCCGGCGCGGCCCCGGTGACCGTCCGGGCGGTGCCGCCCAGGCGGCCGCGGTCCCCGGCTTCGCCGCCGAACCGGACACCGCGCGCGCCGACGCCGTGCTGCCCGTGCTGCGGCTGCTGCTCGGCCTGGCGCCGGACGACGGCACGCACCCGACGGACCCGACGCACCCGACGGACCTGACAGACCACGAGAGCCTCGCGGGGGTGGGCACATGACGGACACGACGGCCGGACAGGCACCGGCACTGGTACAGGCACCGGCACCGGCACCGGCACCGGTACCGGCATCGGCCGACCCCGCGCGGGAGCGGTTGCGGCGCTGGCGGCTGGTGCTCGGCGGGGACCAGGCCGACGGCACCGGATGCACGCTGTCCGGCCGGGACGCGGCGATGGACGGCGCACTGGCCGCGCTCTACGGCAAGGGGGACAAGGCGCAGGCGGGGCGGGAGCGTTCGGCCGGGCTCGGCGCGTCGGCGCCGTCCGTGGCGCGCTGGCTCGGGGACATCCGCGACTACTTCCCGTCGTCCGTCGTCCAGGTCATGCAGCGCGACGCCATCGACCGGCTCGGCCTGGCCTCCCTGCTGCTGGAGCCGGAGATGCTCCAGGCGGTGGAGCCCGACGTGCACTTGGTCGGCACGCTGCTCTCGCTGCACAAGGCGATGCCCGAGACGACCCGGGAGACGGCCCGCGCGGTGGTGCGCAAGGTGGTCGAGGAGCTGGAGAAGCGGCTCGCCACCCGCACCCGGGCCACCCTCACCGGCGCCCTGGACCGCAGCGCGCGCGTCCAGCGCCCGCGCCACCATGACATCGACTGGAACCGCACCATCGCGGCCAACCTCAAGCACTACCTGCCGGAGTACCGCACGGTGGTACCCGAGCGGCTGATCGGTTACGGGCGGGCCGCGCGGTCGGTGAAGAAGGAGGTCGTGCTCTGCGTCGACCAGTCCGGGTCGATGGCGGCGTCCGTGGTCCACGCGTCGGTGTTCGGCGCGGTCCTCGCCTCCATGCGGTCGATCAGCACCCGGCTCGTCGTCTTCGACACGGCGGTCGTCGACCTCACCGACCAGCTGGACGACCCCGTCGACGTGCTCTTCGGCACCCAGCTCGGCGGCGGCACGGACATCAACCGGGCGCTCGCCTACTGCCAGGAGCGGATCACCCGGCCGGCCGAGACCGTCGTCGTGCTGATCAGCGACCTCTACGAGGGCGGCATCCGCGACGAGATGCTCAAGCGGGTCGCCGCGATGAAGGCGTCCGGGGTGCAGTTCGTGGCGCTGCTCGCGCTGTCGGACGAGGGCGCGCCCGCGTACGACCGGGAGCACGCGGCGGCGCTCGCCGCGCTCGGCGCACCGGCCTTCGCCTGCACCCCCGACCTGTTCCCCGAGGTGATGGCGGCGGCCCTGGAGAAGCGCCCGCTGCCCATACCCGACCCGGCCTGACCCCGGACGGCCGCCCGCTCTCACCGGGCCTGCCCCCGCCCGGTGAGAGCGCGCAGACCGCGCAGACCACCCGTGGGTACGCATCCGCACCCATACGGCGGCACCCCGTGCCAGTGAACGCGGCATCATGTGACAGGTATCACCGCGCGTGTGTGACCCTCGATTTAGGGAGCCCCCTCCAGCGGCGATAACCTGCGAGACGGACATGCCGCGCGCTCGGACACCGTGTGCGCCTCCCTTGTGACAAGCGGACGTCACGTTGCCCTTCGCGGCACGCCCACGCATCCAACGAACCGCGAGATCACTGATAGGGACGGAAGCGCGTGGACCTGTTCGAGTACCAGGCGAGGGACCTCTTCGCCAAGCACGATGTACCGGTGCTGGCCGGTGAAGTCATCGACACGCCTGAGGCGGCGCGCGAGATCACCGAGCGGCTCGGCGGCAAGTCCGTCGTCAAGGCGCAGGTGAAGGTCGGTGGCCGCGGTAAGGCCGGTGGCGTGAAGCTGGCCGCCACCCCGGACGAGGCCGTCGCCCGTGCGACGGACATCCTCGGCATGGACATCAAGGGCCACACGGTCCACAAGGTCATGATCGCCGAGACCGCGCCGGAGATCCTCGAGGAGTACTACGTCTCCTTCCTCCTCGACCGCGCCAACCGCACCTTCCTCTCCATCGCGTCCGTCGAGGGCGGCATGGAGATCGAGGAGGTGGCGGCCACCCGCCCCGACGCCGTCGCCAAGATCGCGATCGACGCCATCGACGGCGTGGACGAGGCCAAGGCCCGCGAGATCGTCGAGGCCGCCAAGTTCCCGGCCGAGGTCGCGGACAAGGTCGCGAACGTCCTGGTCAAGCTGTGGGACACCTTCATCAAGTCGGACGCCCTCCTGGTCGAGGTGAACCCGCTGGCCAAGGTCGCCTCCGGCGAGGTCATCGCCCTCGACGGCAAGGTGTCGCTGGACGACAACGCCGAGTTCCGCCACGACTGGGACGAGCTCCACGACAAGGCCGCCGCCAACCCGCTCGAGGCGGCCGCCAAGGAGAAGGGCCTCAACTACGTCAAGCTGGACGGCGAGGTCGGCATCATCGGCAACGGCGCCGGTCTCGTCATGAGCACCCTGGACGTCGTCGCGTACGCCGGTGAGAAGCACGGCGGCGTCAAGCCCGCCAACTTCCTGGACATCGGTGGCGGCGCCTCCGCCCAGGTCATGGCGAACGGCCTGGAGATCATCCTGGGCGACCCGGACGTGAAGTCCGTCTTCGTGAACGTCTTCGGTGGCATCACCGCCTGCGACGAGGTCGCCAACGGCATCGTGCAGGCCCTGAAGCTCCTGGAGGACCGCGGCGAGAAGGTCGAGAAGCCGCTCGTCGTCCGCCTCGACGGCAACAACGCCGAGCTGGGCCGGAAGATCCTCACGGACGCCGCCCACCCGCTGGTGCAGCGCGTCGACACCATGGACGGCGCGGCCGACAAGGCCGCCGAGCTGGCCGCCGCCAAGTAAGCACGAGGACGAGGACTCAAACCACCATGGCTATCTGGCTCAACAAGGACAGCAAGGTCATCGTCCAGGGCATGACCGGCGCCACCGGCATGAAGCACACCAAGCTCATGCTCGGTGACGGCACGAACGTCGTGGGCGGCGTGAACCCGCGCAAGGCGGGTCAGACCGTGGACTTCGACGGCACCGAGGTACCCGTCTTCGGCACCGTCAAGGAGGCCATCGAGGCCACCGGCGCCAACGTCTCCGTCATCTTCGTGCCGGAGAAGTTCACCAAGGACGCGGTCGTCGAGGCCATCGACGCCGAGATCCCGCTGGCCGTCGTCATCACCGAGGGCATCGCCGTGCACGACTCGGCCGCGTTCTGGGCGTACGCCGGCAAGAAGGGCAACAAGACCCGCATCATCGGCCCGAACTGCCCCGGCATCATCACCCCGGGCCAGTCGAACGTCGGCATCATCCCGGGCGACATCACCAAGCCGGGCCGCATCGGCCTGGTGTCGAAGTCCGGCACGCTGACGTACCAGATGATGTACGAGCTGCGCGACATCGGCTTCACCACCGCCGTCGGCATCGGTGGCGACCCGATCATCGGCACCACGCACATCGACGCCCTGGCCGCGTTCCAGGACGACCCCGAGACCGACCTCATCGTGATGATCGGTGAGATCGGTGGTGACGCCGAGGAGCGTGCCGCGGCGTTCATCAAGGAGAACGTGACGAAGCCGGTCGTCGGTTACGTCGCGGGCTTCACCGCGCCGGAGGGCAAGACCATGGGTCACGCCGGCGCCATCGTCTCCGGCTCCTCCGGCACCGCACAGGCCAAGAAGGAGGCCCTGGAGGCCGCCGGCGTCAAGGTCGGCAAGACCCCGACCGAGACGGCGAAGCTGGCCCGGGAGATCCTCTCGGCCTGACCCGCCCGGTCGACCATCGGCAGGCCCGCCCCGTCGCCCGGGGCGGGCCTGCCGACGTTTCACCGGACGCCCCGAAGGGGCCGCCCGGCCGTACAGCCCGCCACCCCGCCGTACCCCGCCGCCCGGCCGTACCCCGCCGCCCGGCCGTACCCCGTGCCCGGCAGTACAGCCGGACGCCCGGCCCGGCCCGGCGCCCGGGCGGCCCGTGTTCACCGTGGCTCCGGGAACACCCTCTCCGGGCCGCTGGTCTCCGCCCGCCTCAGCTTCTCGCGCAGTTCCCGCTCCTCCCGCGACAGCGGACCCATTCCGCTGACCGCCGGCACCCCCCGCACCGCCTGCGCCGGGGCGATCGGCGGTTCGTAGCGCGTCGGCGCCGTCCGCAGCGTGAGCGTCGTCGCGCCGACGATCGTCACCGTGAAGGCGATGGCCGCCCGGGTCCAGAAGACGATCCGGCGCTCGGAGCCGGTGCGCACATGCGTCGGCCGGGCCGAGCTCAGCCGCTCGGCCGAGGCCAGTTCGAGCAGCCTGCGGTGGAGCGTGGCCGGATCGGCCAGCTCCGGCACCCGCGCGGCCACCGCCTCGCGCGCATGGGTCAGCCGGCTGGCGGCGGCCGGGGTGCTGGCCTCCGTCTCCGCCGCCGTCTCCGGCAGATCGAGCCCCACACCGTCGTACAGGACGAGCGTGCGCCGGTACGCCGACGGCAGCGTGAGCAGCGCGTGCAGCAGCTCCCGGTCGGCCGGGTCGGCGGGCGGGGGCTCCGGGGACCGGTGGCGGGGGCGGAAGCGGTGCCAGGGCGAGAGCGCCCAGTCGTACGCCACCGCCCGCACCCAGCCGGCCGGATCCCGGTCCCGGGCCACGTCCGGCCAGCGTTGCCAGGCCAGCTGGAAGGCCCGTTCCACCGCCTCGCGGGCCAGTTCGCGGCGCCCGGTGAGCAGATAGGTCTGGCGTACGAGGGCGGGGGCGCAGAAGGCGTAGAGGGCGTCGAAGGCTTGATCGGGCGTCAACTGCCGTGAGGACTCGGACGGGACGTCGGGCGGGTCGGCCCGTCGGTCCGGTTCCGGGTCCGCGGTGGCGGGGGCCGTCCGTCCGGAGGGCTTCTGAACCGGCGTCAGCGGCCGGGACCGGCGCGGGCGTCGGCGGCTGCCCGACGGTGGCGGGCCGGCAGGGTTCTGCGTCGTCACCATGCACCCTTTCGTACGAAAAAGAACATAAACATATATTGAGCGACACATCGGTGGTTCGCCTGTTACACCGGGAAAGCGCGTGTCGTTGGGAGCATGGCGTGCGTGATCCGGATGACCGTGCGCCCCTCGTCGTCACCCGCCCTCTCCCGGCTGCGCGACCGCTCGCCCGGACTCGCCGCGAGTCTGCTGGCCGGAGCCGTCGCGGCCGGTCTGGGCCTCGGTGCCATGGCGGTCCTCGTCATGGCGCTGTGGGTCAGCTCGCCGTACCCCGACAGCGGACCGGCCGGCGCGCTGCACGTCACCGCCGCCCTGTGGCTGCTGGGGCACGGCGTCGAACTGATCCGCGCCGACACGCTCTCCGGCACCCCCATGCCCGTCGGCGTCACCCCGCTGCTGCTCCTCGTCCTGCCCGTGTGGCTGCTGTACCGGGCGGCGCGGGACGCCACCGACGCGCCCGCCGAACCGGACGGCCCGCCACCGGTGCCCGCGCGCACGGCGTGGACCGGCGTGGTCCTCGGCTATCTGGGCGTCGGCGTCGCCGCGGCGCTGTACTGCTCCGGCGGCGAACTGCGCCCTCACTGGGGCTGGCTGACGGTGTGTCTCCCGGCCGTGGTGGCGGGCGCGGCCGGTGCCGGGGTGTGGGCGGGCCACGGCTGCCCGGCCGAGCCCCTGCTGCGGGTCCTCGCGGTGCTGCCGGAACGGGTGCGGCGACCGTTGTTCGGCACGGACGAGCGGGCCCGGCTGAGCGCGGCGGCACGGGCCGCCGGTGCCGCCACCACCGTGCTGCTCGGCGGTGGCGCCCTGCTGGTCGGGGTGTCGCTGGTGTGGCACGGCGCGGCGGCGCGGGCGTCGTTCCTCCAGCTGACCGAGGGCTGGACGGGCCGGTTCGCCGTGCTGCTGCTCGGCATCGCGCTGATCCCCAACGCCGCGCTGTGGGCCGCCTCCTACGCCCTCGGCCCCGGGTTCGCCCTCGGCGCCGGGCACCTGGTCGACCCGTTCGCCTCCGACCCCGCCCCGCTGCTGCCGCCGTTCCCGCTGCTGGCCGCGGTGCCGGAACCGGGTGCCGGTACGCCGCAGCACTGGGTGGTGGGCGTGGTGCCGGCGGTGGCCGGGATGACGGCGGGGTGGTTCGTGGCGCGGGCGGCGGTACGGCCACCGGGGCCCGGGGAGCCGGCCCGGGCCCGCTGGTCGGTCGGCCAGACCGCCGGGGTGGTGCTGCTGACGGGGGCGGTCTGCGCGGTGGCCGTCGCCCTGCTCACCGCGCTGGCCGGCGGCCCCCTGGGCGTGTCCGCGCTGTCCCGCCTCGGCCCGCCGTGGCCGCGCGCCGGGGGAGCGGCCGGGCTCTGGACGCCGGTGTTCGCGCTGCCCGTGGCCCTGCTCGTGCGCGCCTGGCGGCTGCTGCGCGGCCGGCGCCCGGGTGCCGTCGGGGGACCGGCGCAGGGGGCGGAGAGTACGGCGCCGAAGGGGACGCGAGGGCACGAGGGCGGCGGCACGACGGTGGCCGTCGTGCCGCCCGGTCCGGTGAAGGCGGGGGCGGCCGAAGAGACGCCGGACCCGGACCCCGGCCGGACGGCGGAGGCGGGCACGGGCGCCGCCGGGGCACCCGCTCGGGCCGGTGCGGTGCCGGAGCCGGGCGGCCGTGGGAGTGGCGCGGGCAGCGGACGGTGGGGCTGGGGCAGGAGGAAGGTTCCCGTGCAGGCGGAGGCCGCGGCCGAGGCCGCCGAGGAGGACCTCTACGACTTCCTGCCCGCCGAGGACCCGTTCCCCACGCCGTTCACCGAGTCCCGCGCCGGGGACTGGCACGACGACGTGGCCCGCGCCTCCCGCTGGGCGGCCTTGAGACAGGCGGCGTCCGGCCCCGCAGCTACCGACCAGCCCGCCGACGGGCCGTCACCTGCCGGCCGGCCCCTCACCGGGCAGCCGTCCGCCGACCCCGAACCACCGGAGCACCGCCCCGGCTCCTCCGGGTGAGCGGCCCCGGGCGCGAGGCGGCCTCAGCCGTCCTGGTCGCCCAGTACGCCCCGCAGCTGGCTCGGCAGCAGGGTCTCGCAGGACTGCTTGGCCTCGTGGGTGAGGGCGTCGCCGACGCACGTGTAGTAGTCGCGGTAGACCAGCTGCACCGTGAACGTGGAGGCCACCAGGACCAGCGCCAGGGACGCCGTGATCAGGCCGCCGACGGCCGCCGTCGTCTGCGGCCGGCCGGGCGGGGCCGCCGGGGCGTCCGGGGCCTGGGAGCGCGGCTTGGCGCGCAGCGCGCTGCTGCCCCAGTACAGGGACAGCGCGCCCAGCAGCAGCGCCACGTACGGCCAGCTGAACAGGACGAAGAAGACGGCCCACATGCCGGACAGCAGGGCGTACCGCGCGCGGCGCTGGGTGGGGTCGCTCGGGTCCCAGCGCATGCCGGGGCCGGTCGGTCCGCCGGGCCGCTGCGGTCCGCCGCCGGGCCGCTGGCCGAAGCCGTCGGGGGAGCGGCCGGGCTGCCGGTCGCTCCACTGACTGCCCCAGGGCGCCCCGCCCCCGGGACCCTGGCCCTGGCCCTGATCGGGACCCTGACCCGCACCGGCCCCCGGCCACGGGGCGTACCCGTGACCCTGACCCCGCTGGTCCGTGCCGGAACCCTGCCCCGGCCCGTACCCGGGGCCGCCCGCGCCCCCCGGATCTCCCGCGTTCCCCGGGGTCCGGGGCCGCCAGGGCCGGTCCGGAGTGCCCTCCGGCGGCGGCGCGAACGGATTGTCGTCCTGCCGCTCGCCGCCCTGCCCGGAGCCACCGTGCCCCGAGCCGTCGTACCCGCCCTGCCCGGAGCCGCCGTGGCCCGAGCCGCCGGAACCGCCCTGGCCGAAACCGCCCCGCCCGGAGCCGTCGCCCCCGCCTCCCGGGGTGGGGGCCGGCGGCGAGGACGGGCGCTCGCGCAGCAGTGCGGCGCCCCGCTCGCCTCCCTGGGCCGGGCGCGGCGGGAACGTGAGGTGTCGCAGGCTGCGATCGGGCATCAAAAGAGCGTCTTCCCCTAGGTGACTACGGCAGTTCCGTCGTGAGCTTCCTCTTCCGTGAACGCACCGCACGACGACCGCGTTCCCGAGGTTGCTCTTTCGTGATTCCCCGCGAACGCTACCGTCCGGCCGGACACCCGTCCCGGGGGGCCCGTCCGGAGTGCCGGTATCGTTGCTGACGGCCGGCCGCTTCGTAGACTTCCCCGTATCCGGGGGCGTGAAGCATTCGTACGACCGTACAAACCGGCCGAACACGGATCGCACCCCCGAGAAAGGGCCCCATCGTGGCCGCCACCTCCGCCGGCCCGGCAGTCAAGCGCCTCGTCGTGCTGGTCTCCGGCTCCGGCACCAATCTGCAGGCGCTGCTGGACGAGATCGCCGCCGTCGGCCCCGAGGCGTACGGGGCCCGGGTCGTGGCCGTGGGCGCCGACCGCGAAGGCATCGAGGGGCTCGCCCGGGCCGAGCGCGCCGGCATCGCCACCTTCGTGCGAAAGGTCAAGGACCACGGCACCCGCGAGGAGTGGGACGCCGCCCTCGCCGAGGCCGTCGCCGCCCACGAGCCCGACCTCGTGGTCTCCGCCGGGTTCATGAAGATCGTCGGCAAGGAGTTCCTGGCCCGGTTCGGCGGACGCTTCGTCAACACCCACCCCGCCCTGCTCCCCAGTTTTCCCGGAGCCCACGGCGTCCGCGACGCGCTCGCGTACGGCGCCAAGGTGACCGGCTGCACCGTCCACTTCGTCGACGACGGCGTCGACACCGGGCCGATCATCGCCCAGGGCGTGGTCGAGATCCGCGACGAGGACGACGAGAGCGCGCTGCACGAGCGCATCAAGGAAGTCGAGCGAAGGCTGCTCGTAGAGGTCGTGGGACGGCTCGCCCGCCACGGCTATCGCATTGAGGGACGAAAGGTAGTTATCCAGTGACCGCCGAGAGCAACGCCAAGCGGGCCATCCGCCGTGCGCTTGTCAGCGTCTATGACAAGGCCGGGCTCGAAGAGCTGGCCCGCGGGCTGCACGAGGCCGGTGTGGAGCTGGTCTCCACCGGCTCCACGGCCGGCCGGATCGCCGCCGCCGGCGTCCCCGTCACCAAGGTCGAGGAGCTGACCGGCTTCCCCGAGTGCCTGGACGGCCGGGTGAAGACCCTGCACCCCAAGGTGCACGCGGGCATCCTCGCCGACCTGCGCCTGGACAGCCACCGGGAGCAGCTCGCCGAGCTGGGCGTGGAGCCGTTCGACCTGGTCGTGGTGAACCTCTACCCGTTCCGCGAGACCGTCGACTCCGGCGCGTCGCCCGACGAGTGCGTGGAGCAGATCGACATCGGCGGCCCCTCGATGGTCCGCGCCGCCGCCAAGAACCACCCGTCCGTGGCCGTGGTCACCAGCCCGGAGCGGTACGCCGACGTCCTGGCCGCCGTCAAGGACGGCGGCTTCGACCTCGCCGCGCGCAAGCGGCTGGCCGCCGAGGCGTTCCGGCACACCGCGGAGTACGACCTCGCCGTCTCCTCCTGGTTCGCCGCGTCCTACGCCCCCGCCGACGACTCCCGCTTCCCGGACTTCACCGGCACCACCTTCACGCGCAAGGCCACCCTGCGCTACGGCGAGAACCCGCACCAGGACGCCGCCCTGTACGTGGACGGCACCGGCGGTCTCGCCGAGGCCGAGCAGCTGCACGGCAAGGAGATGTCGTACAACAACTACACGGACACGGACGCCGCCCGCCGTGCCGCGTACGACCACGACGAGCCCTGTGTCGCGATCATCAAGCACGCCAACCCCTGCGGCATCGCGGTCGGCGCGGATGTCGCTGAGGCGCACCGCAAGGCGCACGCCTGCGACCCGCTGTCCGCGTTCGGCGGTGTGATCGCGGTGAACCGGCCGGTCAGCAAGGAGATGGCCGAGCAGGTCGCCGAGATCTTCACCGAGGTCATCGTGGCCCCGGACTACGAGGAGGGCGCGCTGGAGGCCCTCGCCAAGAAGAAGAACATCCGCGTGCTGAAGGCCCCGGGCGCCCCCGCGAACGCGGGCGAGGCCAAGCACATCGACGGCGGTGTGCTGCTCCAGGTCACCGACCGGCTCCAGGCCGACGGCGACGACCCCGCCAACTGGACGCTGGCCAGCGGCGAGGCGCTGTCCGCGGCGGAGCTGAGGGAACTCGCCTTCGCCTGGCGGGCCTGCCGCGCGGTGAAGTCCAACGCGATCCTGCTCGCCAAGGACGGCGCCTCGGTCGGCGTCGGCATGGGGCAGGTCAACCGCGTCGACTCCTGCAAGCTGGCCGTCGAGCGGGCCGGTGAGGAGCGGGCCCGGGGTGCCTACGCGGCCTCCGACGCCTTCTTCCCCTTCCCCGACGGCCCGCAGATCCTGATCGACGCCGGCGTCCGGGCGATCGTCCAGCCGGGCGGCTCGATCCGCGACGAGCAGGTCGTGGAGGCCGCCAAGAAGGCGGGCGTGACGATGTACTTCACGGGCACGCGCCACTTCTTCCACTGATCCCCACGCCCGAGCGTGCTCCTGCCCTGCCGGTCGGGGGCGGGAGCACGCCTGCGTTCGCACACGGGACTTCGCCGTCCGGGACGGGGACCGTACGGCACAGGCCGCGTTCCGCCCGGTGGACGGAACGCGGCCTGTGGAGTTCGTGCCGGTGTGTTGTCGCGGCTCAGTACCGCGGGCGGTTGAACCAGGCCGAGCCCTTGGAACCGCCGACGAAGCAGGCGATCAGGATGGCGAGCACGGTGTGCACCAGGCCGACGACGATGAACGGGTAGATGCCGAGGATCGCGGTGATGATGCCGTAGACCAGCGTCGTGACGCGGATGCCGTTGCCGCCGTTGCCGAACTTGAGCGCCAGCACGATGGTGAGCACCGCCCAGGCCACGGCGAACAGCGTGAGCCCCCACAGCAGGCCCGAGGAGTAGTCGGCGAGCTGCTGGAAGGCGGCGTCGTCCTTGAGTTCGTCGTCGTTCTTCGCGGCGTTCACGCTGATGGCGCTGAACGCGAACAGGGCGACGCCGATGATCTGCAGGGCGGCGATCACCCACATCATCACCCGGGCCGCGCTGACGGTGCCGGGCATGGTCTCGGGCGCCGGCGGCATGCCGTACGCGCCGACGGGCGGCGCCTGCGGGTAGCCGTAACCGGGCTGCTGGCCCTGCTGCGGATAGCCGTAGCCCGGCTGCTGCGCCTGCGGGGCGCCGTAAGGGTTGTTCGGGTCGCCGAAACTCATGGCGGACTTCCTCCGTCGTGTTGCTCAAGTGCGGGGACGACGCGCGGCACGGTGCGGAGGAGAGTTCTACAGAAATGCGGTCCGTCCCCCCGGTACTGCCCGCGGCACTGTCTGCTCATCGTTCTTTAACAGCGTCTTACTTGTCCAGCCGGGTCAGGAGGCGTTGTGCAAGTGCAACATCAACGCGCGGGCCGTGGCACCCGGATTGGAACCGGGGGCGGGTCATCCGCGAGGATGGGGACATGACCGCCCAGATTCTCGATGGCAAGGCCACCGCAGCCGAGATCAAGTCCGATCTGACCGCCCGCGTGGCGGCGCTGAAGGAGAAGGGCGTCACGCCCGGCCTCGGCACGATCCTGGTCGGGGACGACCCCGGCAGCCAGAAGTACGTCGCCGGCAAGCACCGCGACTGCGCCCAGGTGGGCATCGCCTCCATCCAGCGCGAGCTGCCGGCCACCGCCACCCAGGAGGAGATCGAGGCGGTCGTCCGCGAGCTGAACGACGACCCGGCCTGCACCGGCTACATCGTCCAGCTCCCGCTGCCCCAGGGCATCGACGAGAACCGCGTCCTGGAGCTGATGGACCCGGCCAAGGACGCCGACGGCCTGCACCCGATGAACCTCGGCCGGCTGGTCCTGAACGAGCCCGCCCCGCTGCCCTGCACCCCCAACGGCATCCTCACCCTGCTGCGCCGCCACGGCGTGGAGATCAAGGGCGCGGAGGTCGTGGTCGTCGGCCGCGGTGTCACCATCGGGCGCCCGATGCCGCTGCTGCTCACCCGGCGCAGCGAGAACGCCACCGTCACCCAGTGCCACACCGGCACCCGTGACCTGTCCGCCCACCTCAAGCGCGCCGACATCGTCATCGCGGCGGCCGGTTCCCCGCACCTGATCCGCGCCGAGGACGTCAAGCCCGGCGCGGCCGTCCTGGACGTCGGCGTCTCCCGCAACGCCGAGGGCAAGATCGTCGGCGACGTCCACCCCGACGTGACCGAGGTGGCCGGCTGGATCTCCCCGAACCCCGGCGGTGTCGGCCCGATGACCCGGGCCCAGCTGCTGGTCAACGTGGTCGAGGCGGCGGAGCGCAGTGCCGGCTGAGAACGCCCGCGGGCACGCGGAACCGGCCCCGCGGGAGAGGGGCGCCGGTCCGGGCCGCGCGCGCCGCTTCCCGCGCGGCGGCGCCGGGCGGATACCGCCCAGGCGATGGCGTACGAAGGACACCGCCCGGCCCGAGGGCGGCGGCCGGGCCGCGCCCGGCGACGCCCCGGCGCCCGCCCGGCAGTGGCCGCTGCTCGCGGTCGTCGGCCTGGTCGCGCTCGGCCTGCTGGTGACCGCGCTGGACGCGTTCCGCGCGGGCACCCTGATCATCGGACTCGCGCTGCTGGGCGGCGCGGTGCTGCGCTGGCTGCTGCCCGACGTCGGCATGCTCGCCGTACGCTCCCGCTTCACGGACATCGCCACGTACGGTTTCCTGGGCCTGGCGATCGTCCTGCTGGCGCTGATGATCCAGCCCGACCCGCTGCTGAAGCTGCCCTTCCTGAAGGACATCCTGCACTTCACGCTCACCAAGTAGCGCCCGTCGTACGGCCGGTGGCCCGTGTCTCCCCGCCCGGGGGCGCGGGCCACCCGCCGTATCTCCCCGTTCCCGCACGGCCGTCGGCCTTCGCGGGTGTGCGTCCGGCTCCGGGAACTGGGATCCTTGGTCAGCGCATCCCTGTGGGTGGCCGGGATGCGCGGGATCGACAGCACGACCGGGGGAAGAGGGGGAACCCATGCCTCGATGGAAAGCCTTGCCGGACGATCTGGACCCGCAGATCAGGGAGTTCACCGACGAACTGCGGCAACTCGTGGACCGCAGCGGTCTGGGCGTCGCGGCACTGGCCGACCGGACGGGCTATGGCGCGACGTCCTGGGAGCGGTACCTGGGCGGCCGGCTGCTGGCGCCCAAGGGCGCGGTCATCGCCCTCGCCGAGGTCACCGGCACCCCTACGGGGCCGCTTACCACCCTGTGGGAACTGGCCGAACGCGCTTGGCGACAGGCGGAGTTGCGGGACGGCAGCACGTTGCAGGCGCTGCGGATCGCGGAGGGGCAGAGCGACCGGAAGAGCGCCGGCCAGGGCGCTGGTCCGGGTCTCGGCAAGGCCGTGGGCCAGAGTGCCGGCGTCAGCGCCGGTCAGGGTGTCGGCAAGGGGCTCGGCAAGGGCTCGGGGAAAGGTTTCGGTACGGGGGGCGCCGGTACCGGCGTGGTGCCGGGGAGCGCCGGCCCCGGCTGGGTGAAGCCCGCCATCCCGGCCCAGCCGTCGGCCCGGGACGCCGACACCGGCGGGGGCACGGCCGGCGGCGAGGGTTCCGGTGGACGTACGGCCGGTGGCGAAGGGTCCGGTGGGCGTACGGCCGGTGCCGACGCGGGCACGGCCTCCCGGGACGGGTCCGGCTCCGGCGGAGGCACGGCCGGTGACGGCGGCACCGGTGCGCGTACGGCCGTCGGCGGCGCGGCCGGCGGTGCGGACAAACCCGTCAAGAACTCCTGGGGCGTGGCCGGTTACCGGGGCCCCTCCCCGGCGAGCGCCCGACCGGGTGCCCGGTCCCCGGGCCTGCCGAACGCGGCCGCGGCCGCCACCCCGGCCCCGTCCGGTGCCGTCGGCGGTCCGGCCGGACTCGACGCCACCCGCGCCTTGGACGCCCCGCCCGCCGGTGCCGTGCCCGGGCCCGCCCGTACCTCCGAGGGGCGTCCCGTGCCGGGGGAGCGGTGGGCCGCGCGCCGTCAGCAGGTGGTGATGTTCTTCGCGGGGCTGGTCGGCGTGCTCGCCCTCATCGGCGGGGTCTTCTACCTCACCCACCGCGACGGCGACGGCTCGGCCGCCTCGGACGGGTCGCCCTCCCCGTCGGCCTCCGCCCCGGCCACCCCGCCGCCCGGCGTCAAGTGCGCCGGGTCCGCCTGCACCGGCAAGGACGCCGAGGCCATGGGGTGCGGCGGCGACCTGGTGTCCACCGCCAAGACCGCCACCGTCGGCACCACCACCCTGGAGGTCCGCTACAGCAAGGTGTGCGGCACGGTGTGGGGCCGGATCACCAGCGGCGAGCCGGGCGACACCGTCCGGGTCACCGCGGGCAAGGACCGGCAGAAGGGCGACATCACCGCCGCGGGGGACACCATCGGGTACACCCCGATGGTCGCCGTACGGAACCCGGCCCAGGCCAGGGCGTGCGCCACGCTCGCGTCGGGCCAGACCGGCTGCACGGAGTGAGAAATTCCGGTAGGCGCGCATAGTCGGCCGGATCCCGGGCACGCGAACCGTACCCCCACGGGAGTCCGGAACTCCGGCCCCCACCGGCGGCCGCCGTCGTCCTGCCTCTCCCGGACGGCGGACGGCCGCCGTTCGTACGTGCGACCGCACCGCCGGCCGGGCGTTACGCCCCACTGGTCCCCTTGTGGGGTGAGCCACACGGCCCTGGGGGTCTCACATGCCGGATGCGCGATAGCCTGACCGCTGATCTCTCTTGATACCAAGAGATCGATCATCCGCCCGGGGCAGGGACGCCCCACCGCCAGCTGTCATACGGAGAACGCCATGACCCGCACTCCCGTGAACGTCACCGTCACCGGCGCGGCCGGCCAGATCGGTTACGCCCTGCTCTTCCGCATCGCCTCGGGCCAGCTGCTCGGCGCGGACGTTCCGGTCCGGCTGCGCCTCCTGGAGATCACCCCGGCGCTCAAGGCCGCCGAGGGCACCGCGATGGAGCTGGACGACTGCGCCTTCCCGCTGCTGCAGGGCATCGACATCACCGACGACCCGAACGTGGCGTTCGACGGCGCCAACGTGGCCCTGCTGGTGGGCGCCCGCCCGCGCACCAAGGGCATGGAGCGCGGTGACCTGCTGGAGGCCAACGGCGGCATCTTCAAGCCGCAGGGCAAGGCCATCAACGACCACGCGGCGGACGACATCAAGGTGCTCGTCGTCGGCAACCCGGCCAACACCAACGCGCTCATCGCGCAGGCCGCCGCGCCGGACGTCCCGGCCGAGCGCTTCACCGCGATGACCCGCCTGGACCACAACCGCGCGCTGACCCAGCTCGCGAAGAAGACGGGCACCTCGGTCGCCGACATCAAGCGCCTGACCATCTGGGGCAACCACTCCGCCACCCAGTACCCGGACATCTTCCACGCCACGGTCGCCGGCAAGAACGCCGCCGAGGTCGTGAACGACGAGCAGTGGCTGGCCGACGACTTCATCCCGACCGTCGCCAAGCGCGGTGCCGCGATCATCGAGGCCCGTGGCGCCTCGTCGGCCGCCTCCGCCGCCAACGCCGCCATCGACCACGTCCACACCTGGGTCAACGGCACCGCCGAGGGCGACTGGACCTCCATGGGCATCCCGTCGGACGGCTCCTACGGCGTCCCGGAGGGCCTGATCTCCTCCTTCCCGGTCACCTGCAAGGACGGCAAGTACGAGATCGTCCAGGGCCTGGAGATCAACGAGTTCTCCCGCACCCGCATCGACGCCTCCGTCAAGGAGCTGGCGGAGGAGCGCGAGGCGGTCCGCGGCCTCGGCCTCATCTGAGCGTCCGGATGTGACTCCGGCGGCCGGTGTGGGCTATAGTTGATCACACACCGGCCACCGGAACTCCCGGAAGCCGACTGTGCGTTGGTGGTCCAAGGAAAGACGCCCCGCTTCCTGCGGGGAGATGCAGGTGCAAGGCCTGCCCGGCGCTCCACACACGAAGCCCCTTCCGCTGCGGCGGGAGGGGCTTCGTGGTTCCCGGCCCCGCTGACTGGGGCCCTACGCCCGCCTCAGCAGCGCGATCCCGGCCCGGTCGGTGTCGTCCGGCCGCCCGTTCAGCCGGTGCACCACGGCCCACCGCCCGTCCGCCATCGCGCCCGCGAACACGGATGCGTCCCGGGTCGCGCCGTTGTGCCAGTACAGCGGCCCCGCCGTCTGCCACCCCGGGCCCGGCTCGCCCAGCCGCCGTTCCACCAGCAGCGCCACGACGAGCGCGGCGACCGCGCGCGGTGTCGCCCACAGGCCGCCCGCCGGGAGGATCGCCCCGTCCATCGTCCAGGGCTCGCGCCGCGTCCCCGGCAGCAGGCCGGGTGCCGTCAACCGCCGTGCGGGGGCCGGGCGGACGGTCACCTCGGTGACGCCCGCCGGGCGCAGGACGTGCTCCTCCAGCAGTTCCCCGTAGGCGGCGCCGCCCGCGGCGGCCAGGGCGGCACCGAGGACGGCGTACCCGAGATTGGAGTACTCCTCGTCCCCCGGCGGGCGCACGGCGACGGCGTCCAGGCGGCGGACCAGCCGCTCCAGCTCCGCGTGGCCGAAAGTCGCGTACGGGTCCCGGCGGCCGAGGCCGGGCGGCAGCCGGGGGAGGCCCGAGGTGTGCCGGGCCAGGTGCAGCAGGGTGATCCCGGTGCCGGGCGGGGCCGGGAGCCACCGCTCGACCGGGTCGCCGGGTGCGACCACGCCCGCCTCCGCCAGCCGGGCCAGCAGGGTGCCGGTCAGCGCCTTGGTGAGGGAACCGATCTGTACGAAGCGGTCCACCGCGTGTCCGCCGCTCACCCGGGGCGGGGCCGCGTCGGTCAGCACACAGGTCGGGATACGGCGCACGGCGGGTCCTCTCGGTCGGGTCCCGCATTGTGTGCCGCCGACCGCGGCCCCCTGTACGTTTCAGGCCACCGGCTCCCGTGCCGCCGGGGCCGCCGGAGCCGTACGGGACGGGCGGCCGGAGGAGCGGTGGCCGATGACGACCAGGGTCGTCGCCGCCAGGACCGTCAGCCCCACCACCCGCAGCGCCGGGCCCATGCCGCTCGCGAAGTCGGCGTGGCCCGCCAGGGCGGTACCGGCGACGGCGACGCCCAGGGCGGCGCCGGTCTCGCGGGCCGAGGTGCCGAGGCCGGAGCCGAGGCCCGCCTGGTGCGCGGGCAGGGACACCACCACGCCCAGGGTGAGCGCCGGCATGGCCAGGCCCGTGCCCGCCGAGATGACCAGCAGCCAGCAGGCGTACAGCGGATAGGGGGTGTGGGCGTCCGCCGTGGACGCGGCCAGCAGGCCGAGGCCGATCAGCGCCAGCCCCGTACCGACCACCGGACGCGGACGCGCCGACCAGCGGGCCGCGAACCTCGGGACCAGGGCCATGCCGACGATCAGCGGCACGATCGCGACCCCGGTCACGGCCGGGCCGTAGCCCTTGACCTGTTGCAGGTACTGCGAGTTGACGAAGAACAGCGCGAACAGGCCGAAGAAACCCGTGGCCAGGCCCAGCACGGTCGCCCGCAGTCCGGCGGAGCGGAACACCCGCGGGTCGAACAGCGGGGCGCGCGCCCGCAGGGCGTGCCCGGTGAACGCGGCCAGCAGCAGGGCGCCCGCCGTGAACGCGGTCAGGATGCGCGCCGAGGTCCAGCCGTGGCCGGGCCCCTCGATGATGCCGAACAGCACCGCGACCAGCCCTGCGGTGAGCAGCAGGGTGCCGGCCGGGTCCGGGCTGCCCTGCGCCGAGCGGGCGGTGCGCGGGGTGGTCACCGCCACCGCGGCGGCGAGCACGGCCGCCAGCGGCACCATCGCGGCGAACAGCGCCCGCCAGGACAGGTACTGGCCGGCCAGCCCGCCTCCGAGGTTGCCCGCCATGCCGCCCAGCCCGATGGCCAGCGTCCAGGACGCCATCGCCCGGGCGCGGCGCTCCGGCCCGGCCAGGTGCACCAGGATCGACATCGTCGCCGGGGTGATCAGCGCGGCCCCGGCCCCGGACAGGCCCCGGCCCGCGATCAGCAGCGCCGGGCCGGGGGCCAGCGCGCTGGTCGCGGAGCCCGCGGCGAACAGGGCGAGGCCCGCCAGCAGCGCGCCCTTGCGGCCGTGGCGGTCGCCGAGCGCGCCGGCCGGGACGAGCAGGCCCGCGAAGACGATGACGTAGGCGTCGACCGTCCACAGGATTTCGGTGTGCGAGGGGTGCAGGCCGGACGAACTCAGTTGCGGTATCAGCAGGTTGACGGCCGCGACCATGCTCTGCGCGACCAGGACGCAGGCGCACAGGGTGAGCAGGACGGGGCGGGTCAGGGCGTGCGCGGGCACGGCTCCTCCCGGGAGCTGGTGGGTGGTGTGGGATGCGTCCTCACCGTAGGCTCGCCGGCGTCATTACTTCCAGTGCAACCTTCGCAAGGAATACCTGCACATGACGCAATCCACCGACCTGGACCTGAACCTGCTGGTCGCGCTGGACGTGCTGCTGGAGGAGGAGAGCGTGCAGGGCGCCGCCCGCCGGCTGCACCTGTCCGAACCGGCCATGAGCCGCACCCTCGGCCGGATCCGCAAGGCGCTCGGCGACCCGGTGCTGGTCCGCGCCGGCCGCCGGATGGTGCCGACGCCGCACGCGCTCGCGGTGCGCGCCGAGGTCGGCGCGGTGGTCGAGCGGGCCCGCGCCCTGTTCGCGCCGGGCCGGGACACCGACCTGCGCACGGTGACCCGCACCTTCACCGTCCTCGGCCACGACATGATCGCCGCCACCCACGGCGCCGTCCTCCTCGACCGCGCCGCCCGCGAGGCCCCCGGCATCCGCCTGCGCTTCCTGAGCGAGAGCCACACCGACGCCCCGTACCTGCGGCAGGGCATCGCCGACCTGGAGGTCGGGGTGATCGACTCGGCCGCGCCCGAGGTGCACGTGGAGACCGTGCACGAGGACCGCATGCTCGGCGCCGTACGGGCCGGACACCCGCTGCTGGAGGGCGAGGTGACACCCGAGCGGTTCGCCGGGGCGGCGGGGCACCTCGTCGTCTCCCGGCGCGGCAGACAGCGCGGCCCCGTCGACGACGTCCTGGCCGGACTCGGCCTCCAGCGCCGGGTGGTGGGCAGCGTCGGCAGCTACCCGGCCTCCCTGTTCGTGCTGCGCGACACCGACCTCATCGGGCTGCTCCCCGAGTGGGGCCGGCCGCTGGCCGACGCCCTCGGACTGGTCGCCTTCGAGATCCCGCTGCCGCTGCCCACGATGCCGGTGGGCTTCGCCTGGCACCCGCGCCACGACGCCGACCCGGCCCACGCCTGGCTGCGCGGCTGCGTACGGGACCTGCTGGCACCGGGGCCGGTGAACGGGTAGCCGGCGTCGGCCTTCCGTTTTCGTCCGTTATCACCCCCGTTTTTCGTGACCCCGAGCACGTTCGGCCACGGATTCCGCATGCCGGACCGAGGCCCTGGGCAGGCGGCGACGGTCCCCGAGCGTGACACGCGTGTGACACAGGGGTACCGAACAGGAACGGAAGGCAACACCGATCATGGCGGACAGAACGGAACGACAGCCCCAGGCGACCATCCACGCGGACGGCGCGTGGCTGGCAGCGGTCTCCGGCGCGACCCGGGAGATCCTCGACCCCGCGGACGCCCGGCCGTTCGCCGTGGTCGCCGAAGGGGACGAGAAGGACACCGACCGCGCGGTGGCCGCCGCCCGGCGGGCCTTCGACGACGGCCCCTGGCCCGGCACCCCGGTCGCCGAACGCGCCGCGCTGCTGCGCCGCGTCGCCGACCTCCTCGTGCGCGACCGCGAGGAACTCGGCCTGCTGGAGAGCCGGGACGCGGGCAAGACCGTCGAGGAGGGCCGCGTCGACATCGACTGCGTCGCCGACGCCTTCCGGTACTTCGCCGACCTGGCCGCCGCCGAGGCCCCCGGCCGGGTGGTCGACGCGGGCTCACCCGACATCCACAGCGTGGTCGTCCACGAACCGGTCGGCGTCTGCGCCCTGATCACTCCCTGGAACTACCCCCTCCTCCAGGCCAGTTGGAAGATCGCCCCGGCGCTCGCGGCCGGCAACACCTTCGTGATCAAGCCCAGCGAGATCACCCCGATGACCACCATCGCGCTGATCGAGCTGCTCACCGAGGCCGGTCTGCCCGCCGGTGTCGCCAACCTCGTCACCGGCCCCGGCCACACCGTCGGCGCCCGGCTCGCCGAGCACCCCGACGTCGACCTGGTCTCCTTCACCGGCGGCCTGGCCAGCGGGACCAAGGTCGCCCGGGCCGCCGCGCCCACCGTCAAGAAGGTCGCCCTGGAACTCGGCGGCAAGAACCCCAACGTGGTCTTCGCCGACGCCTGCGCCACCGAGGAGGGCTTCGACACCGCCGTGGACCAGGCCCTCAACGCGGCCTTCATCCACAGCGGCCAGGTCTGCTCGGCCGGCGCCCGGCTCATCGTCGAGGAGTCCGTCCGCGAGCGCTTCGTCGCCGAACTCGCCCGCCGCGCCCAGCGGATCAGGCTCGGCCGCGGCACGGCGGACGGCGTCGAGTGCGGTCCGCTCGTCTCCGAGCAGCAGCGCGCCAAGGTCGAGGCGTACGTCGCCTCCGCCCTCGAGGAGGGTGCCGTCCTGCGCTGCGGCGGCAAGCGGCCCGAACCGTCCCCCGAGCGCCCCGCGACCGGCTGGTTCTACGAGCCCACCGTCCTCGACGCCTGCCACCGCGCGATGCGCGTCGTCCGCGAGGAGGTCTTCGGCCCGGTCCTCACCGTCGAGACCTTCCGCACCGAGGAGGAGGCCGTCCGCCTCGCCAACGACACCGAGTACGGCCTGGCCGGCGCGGTCTGGAGCGCGGACACCGCGAAGGCCCGCCGAGTGGCGTCCCGGCTGCGGCACGGCACCGTCTGGATCAACGACTTCCACCCCTACCTGCCGCAGGCGGAGTGGGGCGGCTTCGGCAGGAGCGGCACCGGCCGCGAGCTGGGCCCCGCCGGGCTCGCCGAGTACCGCGAGACCAAGCACGTCTACGAGAACCTCGCGCCGAAGCCGGTGCGCTGGTTCGCGGGCTGACCCCCGGCCCGCCGGCTGGACCCCGGCGCACCGGCTGACCCCCTTCAGCCCGTGCGGCCCGCCGGCCGACCCCCCGCCCCCTCAGCCCACCGCTGGCCCTCCTTCAACTCCCCTTCAGCTCACCGCTGTACCGAGTCCCTGGAGTAGTACCCCCATGTCCGACAGCACCCCCCACGTCTACGACTACGTCGTCATCGGCGGCGGCACGGCGGGCTCCGTCATCGCCTCCCGCCTCACCGAGAACCCGGATGTCACCGTCGCCGTCATCGAGGGCGGCCCGAGCGATGTCGGCCGCGACGACGTCCTCACCCTGCGCCGCTGGATGGGCCTGCTCGGCGGCGAACTCGACTACGACTACCCGACGGTGGAGCAGCCCCGCGGCAACTCCCACATCCGGCACAGCCGTGCCCGCGTCCTCGGCGGCTGCTCCTCGCACAACACCCTCATCTCCTTCAAGCCCCTGCCCTCCGACTGGGACGAGTGGGAGGCCGCCGGCGCCAAGGGCTGGGGCGCCGTCCCCATGGAGGCCTACTTCGCCCGCCTGAAGAACAACATCGTCTCCGTCGACGAGAAGGACCGGAACGCCATCGCCCGCGACTTCGTCGACGCCGCCCAGGCCGCACTCGGGGTACCCCGGGTCGAGGGCTTCAACCGCGCGCCGTTCACCGAGGGCGTCGGCTTCTTCGACCTCGCCTACCACCCCGAGAACAACAAGCGGTCCTCGGCGTCGGTGGCGTACCTCCACCCGGTGATGGACGAGCGCCCCAACCTGACGATCCTGCTGGAGACCTGGGCGTACAAGCTCCAGCTGGACGGCACCCGCGCCGAGGGCGTGCACGTGCGCACCAAGGACGGCACGGAGCTGCTGATCCGGGCCCGCGAGGAAGTCGTGCTGTGCGCGGGCGCCGTCGACTCCCCGCGCCTGCTGCTCCACTCCGGCATCGGCCCCCGGGCCGACCTGGAAGCGCTCGGCATCCCCGTCGTGCACGACCTGCCGGGCGTCGGCGAGAACCTGCTCGACCACCCCGAGTCGGTCATCGTCTGGGAGACCCACGGCCCGATCCCGGAGAACTCGGCGATGGACTCCGACGCGGGCCTGTTCGTGCGCCGCGACCCGGAGCACGCCGGACCGGACCTGATGTTCCACTTCTACCAGATCCCGTTCACCGACAACCCGGAGCGCCTCGGCTACCGGCGGCCCGAGTTCGGCGTCTCGATGACCCCCAACATCCCCAAGCCGAAGAGCCGCGGCCGGCTGTACCTGACCAGCGCGGACCCCGCCGTCAAGCCGGCCCTGGACTTCCGCTACTTCACCGACGAGGACGACTACGACGCCCGGACCCTGGTCGACGGCATCCGCGTCGCCCGTGAGATCGCCAGGACCGAGCCGCTGGCCGGCTGGCTCAAGCGCGAGGTGTGCCCCGGCCCGGAGGTCACCGGGGACGCCGAGCTGAGCGAGTACGCCCGCAAGGCGGCCCACACCGTCTACCACCCGGCCGGGACCTGCAAGATGGGCGCGGTCGACGACGAACTCGCCGTGGTCGACCCGGAGTTGCGCATCCGCGGGCTCGACGGCATCCGCATCGCCGACGCGTCCGTCTTCCCGGCCATGCCCGCCGTCAACCCGATGATCGGGGTGCTCATGGTCGGGGAGAAGGCCGTCGACCTGATCGGAGGTGACCTGCGATGACCCTCACCGTCCCCACCCGCAAGCCGCCCACCACGGCCGAGCCCGTCTTCTCGGTCTCCGGCCTGTGGAAGGTCTTCGGCCCGAAGCCCGAGCGCGTCCCCGCCGACCCGGAGCTGAGCGCGCTGACCCCCGCCGAGCTGCGCTCCCGCACCGGCTGCACGGCCGCCGTCCGGGACGTCTCCTTCGACGTCCGCAAGGGCGAGGTCTTCGTCGTCATGGGCCTGTCCGGCTCCGGCAAGTCCACCCTGGTGCGCTGCCTGACCCGGCTGATCGAGCCGACGGCGGGCACCATCGCCATCGACGGCGAGGACGTCCGCGCGATGGACCGGGCCCGGCTGCGCGAACTGCGCCGGCACCGGGCCGCGATGGTCTTCCAGCACTTCGGGCTGCTGCCGCACCGCACGGTCCTCGACAACGTCGCCTACGGCCTGGAGATCCAGGGCGTCGGCCGCTCCGAACGCCGGGAGCGGGCCGCCGAGTTCGTCGCCAAGGTCGGTCTGGCCGGCATGGAGAAGCGCCGCCCCGGCCAGCTGTCCGGCGGCCAGCGCCAGCGGGTGGGGCTGGCCCGGGCCCTGGTGGTGGACCCCGAGGTGCTGCTCTTCGACGAGCCGTTCAGCGCCCTGGACCCCCTCATCCGCCGGGACATGCAGGACGAGGTGGCCCGGCTGCACCGGGAGGAGGGCCGCACGATGGTCTTCATCACCCACGACCTGAGCGAGGCCCTGAAACTCGGCGACCGCATCGCCCTGATGCGCGACGGCCGCGTGGTGCAGCTCGGCACCCCCGAGGAGATCGTCGGCGCCCCGGCCGACGACTACGTCCGCGAGTTCGTCCGGGACGTCCCCCGCGAGCAGGTGCTGACCTGCCGTACCGCCATGCGCCCGGCGTCCGCCGAGGACGCCGCGCACGGCCCGGCGCTGCGCCCCGAGGCCACGGTCGCCGAGGCCATCGAGGCGGTGGCCCGGGCGGGCGCCCCGGCCCGGGTGATGGACCAGGGCCGCTGCCTGGGCGTGGTCGACCACGACCGGCTGCTGGGCGTCGTGGCGGGCGTCACCCCCGAAACCCCGGCCACAACCGCCCCGGCACCCGCCACTGCGGCGGGCGACGCTCCCGCCCCGGCTGTGGACGCTCGTGCCGCCGGGAACGCACCCACCCAGGCCACCGGGAACGCTCCCGCCCCCGGAACCGCCCCCGCCCCGCCCGGAACCGCCCCCGGCGAGCACCCCCCGGCGTCCGAGGACCCGGCCGGCAGCACCCGGGAGGCCGTCTGATGGCAACGCTCAGTCTCCCGACCGCCCGGGCCAAGGCCCCCCGCCTGCTCAGGAACCGGGCCGCCGCGAAGCTCCTCCTGCTCGCCCTGCTGACCGCCGTCCTCCTCCCCGTGCTGAACCGCTGGGGCAACGGCACCTGGCCGCACGCCCTGACCGTCAGCCTCGACCGGCCCCTCGCCTCCGCCAGCGACTGGGTCATCGACAACCGGGACAGCCACCCCCTGTTCCTGTACTTCCTCGGCCACCTCAGCAACGCGGTCGTCATCGCCGTACGCGCCGTCTACCTCACCCTCCTCGCGGCGGGCTGGGCCGGCGTCACGGTCTTCGGGGCCCTGCTCGCCTGGCGTCTCGCCGGTCTCCGCCTGGCCGCCGGCACCGCCCTGGCCTTCCTGGCCTGCGGAGCCCTCGGCATGTGGGTGCCGACCATGCAGACCCTCGCCCTGATGGTCGTGGCGGTCCTCGCCTCCGTAGCCGTCGGCATGCTCCTCGGCCTCGCCGCCGGTCTCTCCGACCGGCTCGACCGCGCCCTGCGCCCGGTCCTGGACACCATGCAGGTGCTCCCGGCCTTCGCCTACCTCCTCCCCGTCGTCCTGGTCTTCGGCATCGGCGTGCCCGCGGCCGTCCTCGCCACCGTCGTCTACGCCGCCCCGCCGATGGCCCGCCTCACCGCGCTCGGCCTGCGCGGGGCCGACCCCGAAGTCCTGGAGGCCGTGGAGTCGCTCGGCGCCACCCGCCGCCAGCGGCTGCTGACCGCCCGCCTCCCGCTGGCCCGCCAGGAACTGCTGCTCGGCCTCAACCAGACGATCATGATGGCGCTGTCCATGGCCGTCATCGCCGCCGTCATCGGCGCGGGCGGCCTCGGCGACCGCGTCTACCAGGCGCTCGCCTCGGTCGACGTCGGCGCGGCCCTCGCCGCCGGCATCCCCCTGGTGCTGCTCGCGATCGTGCTGGACCGGCTCACCGGAGCGGCGGGCGACGGCACCGCCCGCCCTGGGACCGGCGGCCGGCCGAGGCTCCTCGCCTGGGCCCTCACCCTGGCCGGCACCTCCGTTGCTGCCGTCGCCGCCCGGCTGCTCGGCGCGACCGACTGGCCGGCCGGCTGGACCGCGGACATCGCCGCTCCGGTCAACCGGGCCGTCGACTGGATGACCGACCACCTCTACTCCGGCGTCCCGGTCGTCGGCGGCACCGCCGACTGGGCGGGGCACTTCACCACCTGGGTCCTGGACCCGGTCCGCGCCGGACTGCAGGGGATGCCCTGGTGGTCGGTGCTGCTCGTGGTCGCCGCCCTGGCCTGGCCGATCGGCACCTGGCGCACCGCGCTGACCGCCGTCCTCGCCATGGCCGCGATCGGCGTGCTCGGCGTGTGGGAGCCGTCGCTCGACACCCTCTCCCAGGTGCTGGCCGCCGTCGCCGTCACCCTCGTGCTGGGCCTGGCCACCGGCATCGCCGCGGCCCGCAGCGCCCGCGTCGACCGCGCCCTGCGCCCGGTCCTGGACGTCTTCCAGACCATGCCGCAGTTCGTGTATCTGATCCCGGTCGTCGCCCTGTTCGGCGTCGGCCGCGCCCCCGCCGTCGCCGCGGCCGTCGTCTACGCCCTCCCGGCCGTCGTCCGGATCACCGCGCAGGGCCTGCGCCAGGTCGACGAGGCCGCGCTGGAGTCCGCGCGCTCGCTCGGCGCGACCGGACGGCAGCAGCTGTGGCAGGTGCAGCTCCCGCTCGCCCGGCGCGCGCTGCTGCTCGCCGTCAACCAGGGCGTGGTCCTGGTGCTCGCCGTCGTCATCATCGGCGGCCTGGTCGGCGGCGGCGCCCTCGGCTACGACGTCGCCTTCGGCCTCGCCCAGGGCGACCTGGCCACCGGTCTGGTGGCCGGTGCCGCCATCGTCTGCCTGGGCCTGATGCTCGACCGGGTGACCCAGCCGGCCCGGCGCCGCCCGGGGAAGGGAGCCTGACATGCGCCGTACCGCGATCACGGCCGCCGTGGCCGCCCTGGCCCTGACCACCGGCTGCGGCGCCGCCGACATGACCAAGCAGGCCAGCCCGTTCGCCAACGCCCGGGGCGCGAAGACGGTCACCCTGTCCGTGCAGTCCTGGGTGGGCGCGCAGGCCGACGCGGCCGTCGCCCAGTACATCCTGGAGCACAAGCTCGGCTACCGCGTCGACACCGTCCAGGTCGACGAGGTGCCCGCCTGGGACGCGCTCAGCCAGGGCCGGGTCGACGCCCTGCTGGAGGACTGGGGCCACCCGGAGCAGGAGGAGCGCTACGTCCGCCAGAAGGGGACGGTCGTGTCCGGCGGCGGTCTCGGGGTGACCGGCCACATCGGCTGGTTCGTGCCGACGTACCTCGCGAAGCGGCACCCGGACATCACCGACTGGCGGAACCTGGACAAGTACGCCCCGCTGTTCCGCACCGCGGAGAGCGGCGGCAAGGGACAGCTGATGGACGGCTCCCCGTCCTACGTCACCAACGACAGGGCCCTGGTGAAGAACCTGAAGCTGGACTACCAGGTCGTCTTCGCCGGCTCCGAGGCCGCGCAGATCACCCAGATCAAACGGTTCGCCAAGGAGAAGAAGCCCTTCCTGACGTACTGGTACGCGCCCCAGTGGCTGTTCGAGAAGGTCCCGATGACGGAGGTGAGGCTGCCGCCGCACAAGGAGGGCTGCGACGCGGACCCGGACAAGGTCGCCTGCGGCTATCCGCACACCCCGCTGAAGAAGTACCTCAACGCGGACTTCGCGAAGTCCGGCGGCGAGGCGGCGGCCTTCCTGAAGAAGTTCCGGTGGACCACCGAGGACCAGAACGAGGTGTCGCTGATGATCGCCGAACAGAAGCTGTCCCCGGCCGAGGCGGCGAAGAAGTGGGTGGACAGCCACCCGTCCGTCTGGAAGAAGTGGCTGTCCTGACCGGACGTCCCCGGCCCGCGGCGGCGGGCCCGGCCGGCTCCGCCGCGCCAGGGCCTACGGCAGCAGCCCGGCCGCGATCTCCCGCAGCGCGGCCGTCGCCCGCCGCTGGAGGCCCGGCCCGAACGTGACCCGGGTGGCCCCGAGTTCGCCGAGCGCGGCGGGCGCGGGGCCGTCCGGCCGGGCCAGCAGGTTCAGCGGGCCCTCGATCCCCGACCGCAGCAGCGGTACCGACTCCAGCGGGGCGAGGATCGGGTACACGCAGTCGGCGCCCGCCGCGCGGTACAGCGCGGCCCGCTCGATGACCCGTTCCGGGTCGCCGTCGCCGTGCGCGAACACGTCGACGCGGGCGTTGACGAACAGCCGGTCGGCGGCGGCCTGCCGCACCCCGGCGAGGAACTCGGCGTGCGCGTGCGGGTCCTTGAGGACACCCCCGTCGGAGTCCTCGATGTTGCAGCCCACGGCACCGGCCTCCAGCAGCCGTTCGACCAGTTCCTCGGGCGCGAGCCCGTAACCGCCCTCCACGTCCGCCGAGACCGGCACGTCCACCGCACGCGCGATCCGGGCGACGGCCGCGAACATCTCGTCGGCCGGGGTGGCCCCGTCCTCGTACCCCAGGGAGGCGGCCACCCCGGCGCTCGGCGTGGCCAGCGCCGGGAACCCGGCCTCCGCGAAGACCCGCGCGGCGGCGGCGTCCCAGGGCCCGGGCAGCACCAGCGGGTCGCCCGGGGCGCGCCCCCGGTGCAGGGCGCGGAACTCCTCGGCCTTGCTCATGGCTGCCGGCCTCCCGGTGGCACCCGGCGGCTGACCATCAGGCGGTTCCAGCCGTTGATGACGGTGATCAGGGCGATGAGGTGGGCGAGGGCCGCCTCGTCGAAGTGCTTGGCGGCCCGCTCGTAGACCTCGTCCGGCACGAAGCCTTCCGTCAGCACGGTGACCGCCTCGGTCAGCGCCAGCGCGGCCCGCTCCCGCTCGCTGTAGAGGTCCTCGGTCTCCTCCCAGGCGCTGAGGAAGTGGATACGGTCCTCGGTCTCCCCGTGCTTGCGGGCCAGGCCCAGGTGCATGTCGAGGCAGAACGCGCAGTGGTTGATCTGCGAGGCGCGGATCATCACCAGTTCGGCCAGGACCGGATCGCCGAGGCCCTTCTTGGCCGCCGCGCTGACCGCGGCCATCGCCCGGAAGACCTCCGGGTCCAGCAACTGGGTACGGTTCACTTGTGCTGCCCCGGGTGGTAGTGGCCCGCGGGCGTCCGGGTGGACACGCCGAACCGGTTCCAGGCGTTGATCACGGCGATGGCGGCGATCAGCTGGGAGAGCTCGGCCTCGTCGAAGTGCTCGGCGGCCCGCTCGTAGACCTCGTCCGGCACGAACCCGTCCGTCAGGACGGTGATCGCGTCGGTCAGCTCCAGCGCCGCCAGCTCCTTCTCGGTGTAGAAGTGCCGGGACTCCTCCCACGCGCCGAGCTGGATGATCCGCTCCACGCTCTCGCCGGCCGCGAGGGCGTCCTTGGAGTGCATGTCGAGGCAGCGCGCGCAGTGGTTGACCTGGGAGGCGCGGATCTTGACCAGCTCGCGCAGCCGGGGGTCCAGGCCCTGGTTGGCGACGGCGTCCAGCTGGATCATCGCCTTGTAGACCTCGGGCGCGTGCTGGGCCCAGCGCAGCCGCGCCGGCTCCTCGGGGGCGTAGGTGACGGGTTCTTCCTGAGTGCTCATGTCCTCGACCCTAGAACTGAGGCAGCCCAGGGGTATGGTCCATTCCCATGGCAGAATCCTGGGCCACTTTGGGCGTCGACCTGCATCTCGAACCGGCTCTCGCGGGGGGCCTGCGCCGGGGCCTGACCGACGCCCTGCGGGACGCGGTGCGCACCGGCCGGCTCGCCCCCGGCACCCGGCTGCCGTCCTCCCGGACCCTCGCCGCCGACCTCGGCATCGCCCGCAACACCGTCGCCGAGGCGTACGCCGACCTGGTCGCGGAGGGCTGGCTCACCGCCCGGCAGGGCTCCGGCACCCGGGTCGCGGACCGGGTGGTGGCCCCGCCGCCCGCCGCGGCCGGGCCGGGCCGCCGGGAGCCCGGCCGCCCCGCCCACAGCCTGGTGCCCGGCACCCCCGACCTCGCCGCCTTCCCGCGCGCCGAGTGGCTCAGGGCCGCCCGCCGGGCGCTGGCCACCGCCCCCTCCGACGCCCTCGGCTACGGCGACCCGCGCGGCCGGCGCGAGCTGCGCACCGCCCTCGCCGGATACCTCGCCCGGGTCCGGGGCGTGCGCGCCACCCCGGACACCGTCGTCGTCACCGCCGGTACCTCGCACGCCCTGCGCGTCCTCGGCACCATGCTGCGGGCGCGCGGGGCGGACACGGTCGCCGTGGAGTCCTACGGCCTCGACGTCCACTGGCGGCTGCTGCGCGCGGCGGGCCTGGCCACCCCCGCGCTGCCCTACGACGCGCGCGGCACCGACCCGCGCGCGCCGGACGGCGCCGCGGCCGTCCTGCTCACCCCGGCCCACCAGTTCCCGACGGGCACCCCGCTGCACCCGGACCGGCGGGCCGCCGTCGTGGACTGGGCGCGGCGCACCGGCGGTCTGGTGCTGGAGGACGACTACGACGGCGAGTTCCGCTACGACCGCCAGCCCGTCGGCGCCCTCCAGGGCCTGGACCCCGACCGGGTGGTGTACCTGGGCACCGCCAGCAAGTCCCTCGCGCCCGGGCTGCGGCTGGGCTGGATGGTGCTGCCGCCGGCCCTGGCGGAGGAGGCGGTGGCGGCCAAGGGCCACGTCGACACCTGCGGGTCGCTGGACCAGCTGACGCTGGCCGAGTTCCTCACCTCCGGCGCCTACGACCGGCACGTCCGCTCCGCCCGCCTGCGCTACCGGCGCCGCCGGGACGCCCTCGCCGCGGCCGTGGCGGACCGGGCGCCGTCGGTGCGGGTGACGGGCATCGCGGCCGGACTGCACGCGGTGCTGCGGCTCCCGCCGGGCCTGGAACAGCCGGTGGTCCAGGCGGCGGACCTCCAGGGCCTGGCCCTGCACGGCCTGACCTACTACCGCCACCCCGACGCCCCGGCCGACCCCTCGGACGCCCTGGTGGTCGGCTACGGCACCCCGTCGGACAGCGCGTGGACAGGCACCCTGGAGGCACTGTGCCGGGTGCTGCCGTAAGGCGGCGGGGGCGGCCGGAAGTCACCCCCGGTTGGGCGCGGGCGCGCCCTTTCTCTAGGCTGACCGCCGAACAGTCGTTTGACGGGGGAGACACACCATGGCGCACACCGGCAGGCAACTCCGCTCCACAACGGTCGTCCTGGGCGGTGTGGGCCTGCTGGCCGCCGCCCTCACGGCCTGCTCGTCCGACCCGGACAAACGCTGTGTGGACCGGGACAGTTACGACGTCTCCAAGGGCTACAAGGTCGTCTCCGACAAGAGCTGCAAAACGACGAGCGGGAGCGGGGGCTCCTCCTCGGGCCGGAAGAAGCCCGTCAAGAAGGGCGCCAAGCGGCCGGTCGACGCCGCCTGGTACTACGACGGCAAGGAGAGGAACGGCTGGGTCGACGGCGGGTCCTTCACCAAGTCCGGCGGATCGGGTGGTGGTTCGGGCGGCTCGGGCGGAAGTTCGGGCGGTTCGTCGTACAACGACGGGACGAGCGCGGGGAGTCACGGCGGGGTCAGCCGCGGCGGCTTCGGCGGCGGCTCGGGCAGCTCCGGCGGCTGACCGGACGACGCGCATGGAACGCCGCACCACGACCCCCCGCCCCGGCTGGCAGCAGACCGTCGAGGCCCAGGGCCTGATCTACCCCCTCACCCGCCACCCCGACGGCTCCCTGCGGCCGTACTGGGACGAGAGCGCCTACTACGTCTTCTCCCTGGAGGAGGTCGAGGCGCTGGAGGAGACCGTCGCGGAACTGCACCGCATGTGCCTCGCGGCGGCGGACCACATCGTGGCGGAGGACCGGCTGGCCGATCTCGGCATCACCGACGCGCGGGTGGCCGCCGCGGTCACCGAGTCCTGGCACCGCCGCGCCGAACTGCCGTCTCTCTACGGCCGTTTCGACCTGCGCTACGACGGCACCGGCCCGGCGAAGCTGCTGGAGTACAACGCCGACACGCCCACCTCGCTGGTGGAGGCGGCCTCCCCGCAGTGGTTCTGGATGGAGGAACGTTTTCCCGGCGCCGACCAGTGGAACTCCCTGCACGAACGCCTGGTGGACGCCTGGCGCGCCCAGGCCGCGCTGCTGCCGCCCGGCGCCCCCCTGCACTTCGCGCACTCCGCCGCCGACGAACTCGGCGAGGACCTGATGACGGTCGCCTACCTGAAGGAGACGGCGGAGCAGGCCGGCCTCGCCACCGACTGGCTCGCCATGGAGGAGATCGGCTGGGACTCCCTCTCCGGCCGCTTCGTGGACAACCGGCTCCGCTTCATCCGGGCCATCTTCAAGCTCTACCCCTGGGAGTGGCTGACCACGGACGCCTTCGGTCCCCAGGTCCTGGACACCCTGGACAACGGCGGCGGCACCGGCAGCACCCTGTGGATCGAGCCGGCCTGGAAGATGCTGCTGAGCAACAAGGCCCTGCTGGCGGTCCTCTGGGAGCTGTACCCCGGCCACCCCAGCCTCCTGCCCGCCTACCTGGACGGCCCCCGCGAGCTGGCCGCCACCACCGGCTACGTCGCCAAGCCCCTGCTCGGCCGCGAGGGCGCCGGCATCACCGTCCACGAGCCCGGCACCCCGCCCGCCCCCCGCGAGGACCCCTGCTGCTACCAGCGGCTGGCCCCCCTGCCCGCCTTCGACGGCAACCACGTCGTCCTCGGCGCCTGGGTCGTCGCCGGCGAACCGGCGGGCCTCGGGATCCGCGAATCCACCGGCCTGATCACCGACGAGTACGCCCGCTTCCTGCCGCACGTCATCCTCTAGCCGTCCGCGCCCCGAGCAGCGCCTCCACCGCCTCCCGCGCGTGCCCCGCCGCGGCCGGGTCGCCCGTGATGCCCGCCGTGACCATGGCCCCCTCGGCCAGCAGGTGCACGGGTTCGGCGAGCGGGAGTCCCGTGGCCCGGACCCAGACCGCCAACTGGGCGCGGAAGGCTTCCTTGTGGGCGCGTACCTCCCGCAGCACCGCCTCCGAGGACGCGCCCAGTTCCCCGTGGGCGTTGATCCAGGCACAGCCGCGGAAACCGGGCTCGGCGAACCACGCGGCGAGCCAGTCGAAGACCGCCAGCACCCGTTCGCGCGGGTCGGCGACGCGCTCCACGTGCGCGGCCAGGCTCTCCCGCCAGCGCCGGTCGCGCCGCCGGAGCACGGCGACGACCAGGTCCTCCTTGGTCGCGAACAGCCGGTAGATCCGCTTCAGGGGCAGCCCGGACGCCTCCCGGACCCGGTCCATGCCGACCGCCTGGACGCCGTGTGCGTAGAAGAGCGTCTCGGCGGTGTCCAGCAGGGTCTCGCGGTCCAGGCGGTCGCGTTCCTCGGTGGCGGGGGCGGGCATCCGGGCTCCTCATGTCTCCTTGACGCCGAGAACGGTCGTTCTCTACCTTAGTCGCAGCGATGGAGAACGACCGTTCTCGACCTGGCCCGTCCCCGAGGAGGCCGCCGTGCCCGAAGCCCGCCCGCCCTACCCGCCGTTCACCCTGGAGACCGCCCGGCAGAAGGTCCAGGCGGCCGAGGACGCCTGGAACACCCGCGACCCCCACCGGGTGGCCCTCGCCTACACCGAGGACTCCGTCTGGCGCAACCGCGACCGGTTCCTCACCGGCCGGGAGGAGATCGTCGCCTTCCTCACCGACAAGTGGCGCCGCGAACTGGACTACGCGCTGCGCAAGAGCCTGTGGAGCTTCCACGAGGACCGCATCGCCGTCCGCTTCCAGTACGAGCACCGCGACACCGACGGCCAGTGGTGGCGCTCCTACGGCAACGAACTGTGGGAGTTCGACGCGCACGGCCTGATGCGCCGCCGCGAGGCGAGCATCAACGACGTGGCCATCGAGGAATCCGACCGGCGCATCCTCGGCCCCCGGCCCGCCGGCGAGCACGGCACCGACATCCCCCTGCGCTGATCAGGCCCCGAGCAGCACCGCCCGCAACTGCTCCACGCCCCAGTCCAGATCCTCCTCGCCGATCACCAGCGGCGGAGCGATCCGGATCGTCGCCCCGTGGGTCTCCTTGACCAGGACCCCACGGGCCAGCAGCCGCTCGGCGACCTCCCGCCCGGTACCCACCGCCGGGGCGACGTCCACCCCGGCCCACAGCCCCCGCCCGCGCACCGCCGTCACCCGGCCCGTCCCCGCCAGCTCGCCCAGCAGCCGGTGCAGCCGCTCGCCCAGCCGCGCCGCCCGCTCCTGGTACTCCCCGGTCCGCAGCATCGCGATCACCTCCAGCGCCACCGCGCAGGCCAGCGGATTCCCGCCGAACGTCGACCCGTGCTCACCCGGCCGGAACACCCCGAGCACCGCCGCGCTCGACACCACCGCCGACACCGGCACGATCCCGCCGCCCAGTGCCTTGCCCAGCACGTACACGTCCGGCACGACCCCCTCGTTCTCGCACGCGAAGGTCCGCCCGGTCCGGCCCAGCCCCGACTGGACCTCGTCGGCGACGAAGAGCACATTCCGCTCCCGGGTCAGCTCCCGCACCCCCGCCAGATAACCCGCCGGCGGCACGATCACCCCCGACTCGCCCTGCACCGGCTCCAGCAGCACCGCCACCGTGTTCTCCGTCAGCGCCCCCCGCAGCGCGGTCAGGTCGCCGTACGGCACGATCTCGAACCCCGGCGTGTACGGCCCGAAGTCCGCCCGCGCCTCGGGATCCGTGGAGAAGCTGATGACGGTCGTCGTACGGCCGTGGAAGTTGCCGCCCGCCACGACGATCTTCGCCATCTCCGCGGGCACCCCCTTCACCCGGTAGCCCCACTTCCGGGCCGTCTTGACCGCGCCCTCCACCGCCTCCGCGCCGGTGTTCGCCGGCAGCACCATCTCCATCCCGCACAGCCCCGCCAGCTCGGCGCAGAACGCCGCGAACCGGTCGTGGTGGAAGGCGCGGGAGGTCAGCGTCAGCCGCTCGAGCTGCCGCCGGGCCGCCTCCACCAGCCGGGGATGGCCGTGCCCGAAGTTCAGCGCCGAGTAACCGGCCAGCAGGTCCAGGTACCGCCGCCCCGACACGTCCGTCAGCCACGCCCCCGCACCGGTGGCGAGCACCACCGGCAGCGGATCGTAGGTGGGCGCGCAGTGCGCCCCGGCGAGGGCGATGAGGTCTTCTTCGGCAGCGGTCACGGACACTCCCGGCTCGGCCCGGATACGACGACGACCTCCTTCTTAACCCCGCTCGCACGGTGGGCGCGGGATCTTCCGCCCGGCGCGCCCGGTACGCTGACACCCGGGCCGTGACTGGCGCGCTGGGATGGGACAGACCATCAGGGAGCGGCCCGAGCGGTAAGAGTGCCGTGCGCCTGGGCCGAACGTGAACGCTGTACGCACACCGTCCGGAGGTCCCCATGCCAGAGAACGCCGCCCCCCTCTCCACCGAGTCCACCGCCTTCCGCGCGGCCCTCGACGTCATCCGCGCCGTGGAGCCGCGCGTCGCCGACGCCATCGGCCAGGAGGTCGCCGACCAGCGCGGCATGCTCAAGCTGATCGCGTCCGAGAACTACGCCTCCCCGGCGACCCTGCTCGCGATGGGCAACTGGTTCAGCGACAAGTACGCCGAGGGCACCATCGGCCGCCGCTTCTACGCCGGCTGCCGCAACGTCGACACCGTCGAGGCCCTCGCCGCCGAACACGCCCGCGAACTGTTCGGCGCCCGCCACGCCTACGTCCAGCCGCACTCCGGCATCGACGCCAACCTCGTCGCCTTCTGGGCCGTCCTCGCCGACCGCGTCGAGGTGCCCTTCCTGGAGAAGGCCGGCGCCCGCCAGATCAACGACCTCACCGACGCCGACTGGGCCGAGCTGCGCCAGGCCTTCGGCAACCAGCGCATGCTCGGCATGTCCCTGGACGCCGGCGGCCACCTCACCCACGGCTTCCGCCCGAACATCTCCGGCAAGATGTTCGACCAGCGCTCCTACGGCACCGACCCGGCCACCGGCCTGATCGACTACGACGCCCTGCGCGCCCAGGCCCGCGAGTTCAAGCCGCTGATCATCGTCGCGGGCTACTCCGCGTACCCCCGGCTGGTGAACTTCCGGATCATGCGGGAGATCGCCGACGAGGTCGGCGCCACCCTCATGGTCGACATGGCCCACTTCGCCGGGCTGGTCGCCGGCAAGGTGCTCACCGGCGACTTCGACCCGGTCCCGCACGCCCAGATCGTCACCACCACCACCCACAAGTCGCTGCGCGGCCCGCGCGGCGGCATGGTGCTGTGCGACGACTCCCTCAAGGACCAGGTGGACCGCGGCTGCCCGATGGTCCTCGGCGGCCCGCTCCCGCACGTCATGGCCGCCAAGGCCGTCGCCCTCGCCGAGGCCCGGCAGCCCGCCTTCCAGGACTACGCCCAGCGCATCGTGGACAACTCCCGCGCCCTCGCCGAGGGCCTGACGCGGCGCGGCGCCACCCTCGTCACCGGCGGCACCGACAACCACCTCAACCTGATCGACGTCGCCACCTCCTACGGCCTCACCGGCCGCCAGGCCGAGGCCGCCCTGCTCGACTCGGGCATCGTCACCAACCGCAACGCCATCCCGGCCGACCCGAACGGCGCCTGGTACACCTCCGGCATCCGCGTCGGCACCCCCGCGCTGACCACCCGCGGCCTCGGCACGGCGGAGATGGACGAGGTCGCGGCCCTGATCGACCGCGTCCTGACCACCACCGAGCCGGGCACCACCAAGTCCGGCGCCCCCTCCAAGGCGAGCCACGTCCTGGACGAGAAGGTCGCCGACGAGATCGCCCGCCGCGCCACGGACCTGGTGGCGGGCTTCCCGCTCTACCCGCAGGTCGACCTCGGCTGACACACCCCGTAGGGAGCGCGGGGCCGCACGCGCCGTGCGGCCCCGCCGCGCGGGCGCGCCCGGCCGCGGCGGGCCCGCGGTTCCCCACCCGCCCGACCCGCCCCGTGCCTCTGCGACAATGAGGGGTATGGCAGACCGACCTCGCGTGCTCTCCGGCATCCAGCCCACCGCCGGCTCGTTCCACCTCGGCAACTACCTCGGCGCCGTCCGCCAGTGGGTTGCCCTCCAGGAGTCCCACGACGCCTTCTACATGGTGGTCGACCTGCACGCGATCACGGTCCCGCAGGACCCGGCGGAACTGCGCGCCAACACCCGCCTGGCCGCGGCCCAGCTGCTGGCCGCGGGCCTGGACCCCGACCGCTGCACCCTCTTCGTGCAGAGCCACGTCCCCGAGCACGCCCAGCTGGCCTGGGTCATGAACTGCCTCACCGGCTTCGGCGAGGCCTCCCGCATGACCCAGTTCAAGGACAAGTCCGCCAAGCAGGGCGCCGACCGGGCCTCCGTCGGCCTGTTCACCTACCCGATCCTCCAGGTCGCGGACATCCTGCTGTACCAGGCCCACGAGGTGCCGGTCGGCGAGGACCAGCGCCAGCACATCGAGCTGACCCGGGACCTCGCCGAGCGCTTCAACGGCCGCTTCGGCGACACCTTCACGATCCCGAAGCCGTACATCCTCAAGGAGACGGCGAAGATCTACGACCTCCAGGACCCGGCGGTCAAGATGAGCAAGTCGGCGTCCACGCCGAAGGGCCTGATCAACCTCCTGGACGAGCCGAAGGCCACGGCCAAGAAGGTCAAGAGCGCCGTCACCGACACCGACACGGTGATCCGCTACGACGCCGAGAACAAGCCGGGCGTCTCCAACCTCCTCACCATCTACTCCACGCTCACCGGCAAGACCGTCGCCGAGCTGGAGCAGGAGTACGAGGGCAAGATGTACGGCGCGCTCAAGACCGACCTCGCCGAGGTCATGGTCGACTTCGTCACCCCGTTCCGCGAGCGCACCCACCAGTACCTGGACGACGCCGAGACGCTGGACTCGATCCTCGCCAAGGGCGCCGAGAAGGCGCGGACCGTCGCCGCCGAGACCCTCGCGCAGGCGTACGACCGCGTGGGCTTCCTCCCGGCCAAGCACTGAGGCGTACGACCGCACGGGCCCACGCGGGCAGAGCGCTGCACATCACTTCCGCCGCGCCTGCCCACGGGGCACCCGTGGCCTTACAGTCGATGCCAACGGCCGGGCCAGGCGGCCGAGACGACGACAGACGCGACGACAGGAGACGACGTGGGGACCGTAACGATCGGCGTGTCGATCGCGGTCCCGGAGCCTCACGGCAGCCTGCTCCAGGAGCGGCGCGCGGGCTTCGGCGACGCCGCGGCTCATGGCATCCCCACCCACGTCACACTGCTGCCGCCGACCGAGGTGGACGAGGCCGACCTGCCCGCGGTCGACAAGCACCTGACCGAGGTCGCCGCGGCGGGCCGGCCGTTCCCGATGCGGCTGTCCGGCACCGGCACCTTCCGCCCGCTGTCGCCGGTGGTCTACGTCCGCGTGGCGGCGGGCGCCGAGGCGTGCACCCGGCTCCAGCAGCGGATCCGGGAGGCGTCCGGGCCGGTGGCGCGCGAGCTGCTCTTCCCGTACCACCCGCACGTCACCGTCGCGCACGGCATCGAGGAGGCGGCGATGGACCGCGCCTTCGAGGAACTCGCGGACTACGAGGCGGAGTGGTCGTGCACCGGCTTCGCGCTGTACGAACAGGGCGCCGACAGCGTCTGGCGCAAGCTGCGCGAGTACACCTTCGGGGGACCGGTCGTCCCGGTCCAGCCGGGGCACGCGCAGGTGTACGCCCCGCGCGTCGCGCCGTGACGCGCCCCCGGCGGGGCGCTACAGCGGCAGGCGCCTGAACAGCGCCCGGGGCGCGTGCCGCAGGACCGTCGTCAGCAGGCGGAGCGAGCCCGGCACCCACACCGTCTCCGCGTCGCGGCGCAGGCCCAGTTCGACGGCCGTGGCCACCGCCTCCGGGGTGGTGGCGAGCGGGGTGCGCGGGCGGCCCGCCGTGGCGCGGGTGCGGACGAAGCCGGGGCGCACGACCATGACCCGTGCGCCCGTCCCGTACAGGGCGTCCCCGAGGCCCTGGGCGAACGCGTCCAGCCCGGCCTTGCTGGAGCCGTAGATGAAGTCGGCGCGGCGGGCGCGTTCGGCGGCGGCGGAGGACAGCACGACGAGCCGGCCGTGGCCCTGGGTCTGCAGGGCGCGGCCGGCGACCAGACCCGCCGAGACGGCCCCGGTGTAGTTGGTCTGGGCGACCCGGACCGCGCGGACCGGGTCCCGTTCGTCGTGCGCCTGGTCGCCGAGGATGCCGAAGGCGAGCAGCACCATGTCGACCGGCCCCTCGGCGAACACCTTGCCGAGGGCGCCCTCGTGGGACTCGGGGGCGAGCGCGTCGAAGGCGACGGTGTGGACGTCCGCGCCCAGCGCCCGCAGGCTCCCGGCCGCGTTCTCCAGCGCGAGGGAGGGGCGCCCGGCCAGCCAGACCGTGCGGGTGCGACGGGCGATCAGACGGCGCGCGGTGGCCAGCGCGATCTCGGACGTGCCGCCGAGGACGAGCAGGGACCGGGGCAGTTCGGTGGCATCCTTCATGACAGATGACCGTATCGCCCACATATGACCCTTCCGGCGGCGAAACGCGGTGTTGACATCCCCGCGCAGCGGGCAGAGACGGATCATGGACTGGCTGAAGAGGCTGCCCGGCATCGGGCCGTTCGTCACCCGCCTGACGATCACCCACGCGTGGCGGTGCTACGAGCGGCTGGACCGGGTGAAGTGGGCCCGGCTGGCCGCCGCCATGACGTTCGTCAGCTTCGTGGCGCTGTTCCCGCTGCTGACCGTGGCCGCCGCGGTCACCGCCGCCACCCTCAGCCCGGCCCGCCAGAAGACCGTCGAACAGCGGATCGCCGACCAGTTCCCGGGCCTGTCCGACCAGTTGGACCTGACCTCGCTGGTGCAGAACGCGGGCACCGTCGGGGTCATCGCGGGCGCGGCGCTGCTGTTCACGGGCATCGGCTGGGTCGGCCAGGTGCGGGACTGCCTGCGCGCGGTGTGGGAGCTGCCGGACCAGGGGGACAACCCGGTGCTGGCCAAGGTGAAGGACACCGTGATCCTGCTCGGCCTCGGCGGCGCCCTGCTGCTCACGCTCGCCGCCTCCACCCTCGCCTCGGCCGCCGTCGGCCTGCTGTCCAGGCAGTTCGGCCTGGACGAGCACGGCTGGGGCACCGCGCTGCTGCAGGTCGCCGCGTTCGCCGTCGCCGTGCTCGCCGACTTCCTGGTCCTGCTCTACGTCCTGACCCTGCTGCCCGGGGTCGAGCCGCCGCGCCGCCGCCTGCTGATCGCCGCCCTGCTCGGCGCGGTCGGCTTCGAACTGCTGAAACTGCTGCTCAGCGGCTATGTCCAGGGCGTTGCCGCGAAGAGCGTGTACGGCGCCTTCGGGGTCCCCGTCGCCCTGCTGCTGTGGATCAACTTCACCGCGAAACTCGTGCTGTTCTGTGCCGCCTGGACGGCGACGGGCAGCAAGGAGACCGAGGTCGCCGGGGTCAGGGACGGGACCGGCGGCGCATCAGGTCCGGCAGCGGCCACCGGCGGTTGACCAGGAACGCCCCGCCGCCGAGCAGCACCAGCAGCCCGCCCGCGATGGCCAGGGCGGTCCCGACGCCGCTGGAGCCGGAGACGGCGGGGACGCTCGCCGCCGCCTTCGACCCCGCCCCGCCGCCCGTGCCGGGCGACTGCCGGGGGCTCGCCCCGGAGGTGGACCCGGCCGGCGCGGCGCTCCTCGGCGGCACCAGCTCGCCCACCGGGTTCACCTTGCCGACCGCCTGGAAGCCCCAGTCGAACAGCTTCGCGGTCTCCTTGTAGACCTCGTTGTGGTCGTGCTTCTCCGGGTTCATCACCGTGACCAGCAGCACCTTGCCGCCCCGCTCGGCCACCCCGGTGAAGGTGGCGCCCGCGTGGGTGGTGTTGCCGTTCTTCACGCCCGCGATGCCCGGGTAGACCGGCACGTCGCTGTCGCCGGCCAGCAACCGGTTGGTGTTGCGGATCTCGGCCGTGCCGATCTTGGCGCTGACCGTCGCGCAGTAGTCGCGGAAGTCCTTCTTCTGCAGGCCCGAGCGGGCGATCAGCGTCAGGTCGTACGCCGAGGAGACCTGGCCCGGCGCGTCGTAACCGTCGGGCGAGACCACCCGGGTGTCCAGCGCCTGGAGTTCCTCGGCGTGCTTCTGCATGTCCTCGACGGTGCGCCGCACCCCGCCGTTCATCGCGGACAGCACGTGCACCGCGTCGTTGCCCGACTTCAGGAACACCCCGAGCCACAGGTCGCGGACGGAGTAGGTGACCCCCTCCTTGATCCCGGCCACGCTGGAGCCGTCACCCACCCCCTTGAGGTCGGCCGGGGCCACCTTGTACCGGGTGTCCTTGGGGAACCGGGGCAGTACGGTGTCCGCGAACAGCATCTTCAGCGTGCTCGCCGGGGGCAGCGCCCAGTGCGCGTTGTGCGCGGCCAGGACCTGGCCCGACTCGGCGTCGGACACGATCCACGAGCGGGCCGTCACCCCCTTGGGCAGCACCGGGACCCCGGGCGCGAGGTTGACCTGCGTACCGGGCATCCCGAGCCGGGCGCCGCCGAGGGTGGACATCTGCGCCGGGGGCGTGGCCGTGGGGCTCGTGGTGGGGGAGGGGGCGGCGAGGGCGGCGGGCGCGGTGACGGAGAGGGAGAGCGCGGCGGCGGAGACGACCAGCAGGGACCGCCGGGGGAGCGTGCCGGCCCCACCCCCGGCACGGACCCGGGCCCCGGACGGCGATACTGGACTCATGAAGCTCAGCCGCCCTGTCTCCTGGTTCCTGCTCGCCTTCGGGGTGTGGAGCTGGGTCATCTGGGTCACTTTCGTCAAGAATCTCGTCAAGGACAGCAGCGGTCTGGCCTTCGACGACGGTCACCCGACCGCGTACTTCTGGGTGCACCTGCTGCTGGCGGTCGTTTCCTTCGTATTGGGGACGGTCATCGGCGTCATCGGGTTGCGCGGACTGCGCGCACTGCGCCGAAACTCATAGCGGACACACGGAAACCCCCGCGTCCGGATGGGGCGCGGGGGTGTTCGGGCTGGGGCTGATCCGCTCAGTCGGACTTCTTCTGACCGGCCCTGATGATCTGCTCCACGTCGAGGGCGACCTCGGCACCGACCGAGTCGGGCAGCGTGACCGACTCGCCGGGGGCGTGCACGCGGTGGCTGGTGTACTCACTGCCGTCGGGTTCGGTGAGCACGTGGAGTCGCTGGTGCTTGCGGTCGACCACCATGTACACGGGCACCTTGGCCTCGGCGTACGCGCCGACCTTCGTCTTCAGATCGTCCCGCCAGTTGCTGGAGGTGACCTCCAGGACGAGGCGGAAGCAGACCGGGTCGTAGGCGTTGTTCTCGATGAAGTGATCGTCGATGTCGGCGTCCACGACCACCAGGTCGGGGATGCAGTAGTCCTCGGCGCCGGTGGGAATCTTGATCGCGACGCTCTGGAGAACCTCGGTCTCCTCACCGTGCAATCCGGCGGCGAGGAAGGGGATCATGAGGCCGGTCAGGGCGCGGGCGTGCGGGGCATCCGGTGAAGGGGTCACGAGGAGGTGGCCTCCGATGATCTCGACGCGGTAGCCCGGATGGCGCTCCATGATCTCGTCGGCGATGGCCGTCAGGGAGAACGGCTCGTCGGCGTCGAAGGGCTGCTCGACGGATGCAGCGGACATCGCGTGCCTCCTAGGGGCTGGTGTCGAGAGCATCATCGTAGGCAGTCCCCAGACCATGTGTCGCGTTTCCGCGCCTTCACCCGAAAGTGATCACCCGCTCTCCCGCCCCCCGCGCCCCGGGTCCGGCAGGACCCTCGTCATGCCCGGCAGGAAGTCCGTGAACAGCTCGTGGACCTCCATGACCAGCGGCCGCAGCACCCGGAAGCGGGCCAGGGCCACCCCGCGCGCGGTCAGCCGGGCCCCGCGCCGGGCCAGCCGGTAGCTGCGCTCGCGGTCCTCCGTGCGGTCGAAGATCCAGTACAGCACCAGGCCCATCTGCGAGAGCCACATCAACTCCGGCAGGACGTCCCGCAGTTCCGGGGCCACCTTGGCCTTGGAACCGGCCAGCACCTCCCGGTGCACGCTGATGGCCTGCTCGCGGGCGTGCTCGCTCTCCGGGGAGAAGGGGCTGAGCGGGCTGTCGGGGTCGGCGGCGTTCTTGAAGAACTGCACCGCGAACTCGTGGTACGGCCGGGCGATGTCCAGCCAGGCGGTCAGCACCCCCGCGAGCCGCGCCTCCAGGTCGGTCTCCCGCTCCAGCACCGACCGGACCGCCGCCTGGTGCTCGGCGGCGATCCGGTCGTAGAAGCCCTGGATCAGGTGTTCCTTGCCCTCGAAGTAGTAGTAGGCGTTGCCGACGGAGACCCCGGCCTCCTTGGCGATGGCCCGCATCGTCGTCTTGTCGTAGCCGCGCTCCTGGAACATCCGCATCGCGGTCTCCAGGATCAGCGCGCGGGTCTGCTCGGACTTGCTGCTGTGGGGGCCGGCCGCCTCGGGGCCGTCGTTCTTCGCGGGCACGGTAGAAGAGCCTAACGACTGGCCGGGACGGTGCCCGCCCGGGACGGCGGCGCGTGGGTCCAGCCCGTGACCGGGTGGTAGGACCAGCCGTCGGCCCGCTGGTGGACCAGCCCGCCCCACGGGGCGCCGGGCCGCCGCGGGCCCCGCCATCCCGCCGCGGTGAGGACGGCGTCGCGGGCCGCCCCGGCGCCGGCCGGGCCGGCGAGCCGGTGGGCGAGCGGGCGGTGCTCGCGCAGGGCCCACAGGAGGACGATCCAGGCGGGCGAGCCCCGGTAGACCTGTCCGGAGTCGCCGACCACGGTGATCTCGTCCAGGGGGTCGCGGGGGCCGAGTCCGGGACAGCGGGCGCGGGCCGCGGCCGAGCCGGCCGGCAGCACGTCCAGCGGCACCAGCCGGGGCCGGCGCGCCAGCCAGTCGCGCAGGTGGCGGCCCACGGGGGACCGGTCGTCGTACAGGACGGTCAGCGCGCGGACCGGGATGCCGGCGGCGTCCCGGTCCGGTGCGGGGGCCGGGCCGGTCACGCCCCGGCCCTCGGCGCGATCCACTCCTGCGGGCGGACCGGGGGCACCTGCTCGCGCTCCAGCATCCCGCGCCGGCGGATCCGGTTGAGGACGTACACGTTGCCCAGGTGCATCGCGCCGAGGACGAGGAGGACCACGCCCAGGTTGGCGGACAGGGCCTCGAAGACGCCCCGGGTGTCCGAGATCGTGTCGTCATCGCTCAGGTACAGCGCCACGAAGCCGAGGTTGACGAGGTAGAAGCCGACCACCAGGAGGTGGTTGACGGCGTCCGCGAGCCTCTCGTCGCCGCGCAGGACGTCGGCCAGGAAGATCCGTCCGTTGCGGCTGAGCGTGCGGGCCACCCAGACGGTCAGCGCGATGCTGACCACCAGGTAGATGACGTAGGCGATGACGGTGCGGTCCATGCCCCACCCCTTCTTGAACGCGTTCAAAACGCTGACAGGGACGACTGTAGACCTGTTTTTGAACGCGTTCAACCGAGGGGATGGAGGGCTCAGCCCCTGCGGGCCAGGGCCGGGCGCTTGGTGTAGTCCGTGAAGCCCAGGAGGTTGCCCCAGGGGTCGGCGATCTCCACCGTCCAGCCGGTGACGCCCTGGGCGATCTCGTCCAGTGGCGGGATCCCGGCGGCGGCCAGCTCCCGCGCCGCCGCCCGCGCGTCCGGCACCTCCAGCCAGACCCGCGGCGAGGGCCAGTGCGGCGGCCGGCGGCCCAGCCCCTCCTCGGCGCGCAGCAGGATGCCGGGCGTCTCCGCGCCGATCTTCAGCAGTGCGATGCCGGCCTCGTCCAGCCGGAAGCCCACGGTGAACCCGGCCCGCTCGTAGAAGGCGACGGCCTCGCCGAGGTCGCCGACGGGGAGCAGCACGTTGTCGAAGCCGAGCAGTTCGTACGACTCTTCGTCTGACATGTCGTCAGATTAGGATCCCGGCACCCGGGAAGCGAGGAGCCCCACCGGACCGCACGCACAAGGGCCCCCGCTTCCCGGAGGAAGCGGGGGCCCTTGGCGGTGCCTCGGCAGGTCAGTAGCGGCGCGTGATGAGGGCGCGCTTGACTTCCTGGATGGCCTTGGTGACCTCGATACCGCGCGGGCAGGCGTCCGTGCAGTTGAAGGTCGTACGGCAGCGCCACACGCCGTCGCGGTCGTTGAGGATCTCCAGGCGCTGCTCGCCCGCCTCGTCACGGCTGTCGAAGATGAAGCGGTGGGCGTTCACGATCGCGGCCGGACCGAAGTACTGGCCGTCGTTCCAGAACACCGGGCAGGAGGAGGTGCAGGCCGCGCAGAGGATGCACTTCGTCGTGTCGTCGAAGCGCTCGCGGTCCTCCGGGGACTGGAAACGCTCCCGGGTGGGCTCGTTCGTCTCGTCGACGACCAGGAACGGCATGACGTCCCGGTACGCCTGGAAGAACGGCTCCATGTCCACGACCAGGTCCTTCAGGACCGTCAGGCCCTTGATGGGCTCGACCGTGATCGGCTTCTCGGGGTTGATGTCCTTGATCAGCGTCTTGCAGGCGAGGCGGTTCTTGCCGTTGATCCGCATCGCGTCCGAGCCGCAGATGCCGTGCGCGCACGACCGGCGGAAGGTGAGGGAGCCGTCGATGTCCCACTTGATCTTGTGCAGACCGTCGAGGACCCGCTCCTTGGGGTCGATCTCCAGCTGGAAGTCTTCCCAGGTCGCCTCGGCCGAGACCTCCGGGTTGAACCGGCGGACGCGGAAGGTGACCGTGATGTAGGGGGAGTCGGCGAAACCGGGCTCGGGCCGGCCGGCCGCGTCCGCCTTGTCCAGAACAGGGGTAGCCATCAGTACTTACGCTCCATCGGCTGGTAGCGGGTCTGGACGACCGGCTTGTAGTCGAGACGGACGGTTTCCGAGCCGTCGGCGCCGACCTCGCGGTACGCCATGGTGTGGCGCATGAAGTTGACGTCGTCGCGGTTCGGGTAGTCCTCGCGGTAGTGACCGCCGCGGGACTCCTTGCGGGCGAGGGCCGAGACGGCCATGACCTCGGCCAGGTCGAGCAGGTTGCCCAGCTCGATCGCCTCAAGGAGGTCCGTGTTGAAACGCTTGCCCTTGTCCTGGATCGCCACGTTCTTGTAGCGCTCCCTGAGCTCGGCGATCTTCTCGACCGCCGTCTTGATCGTCTGCTCGGTGCGGAACACCATGACGTTGGCGTCCATGGTCTCCTGCAGCTCGCGGCGCAGCGTCGCCACCCGCTCGTTGCCGGTGGAGGTGCGCAGCCGCTCGATCTGCTCGACCACGAAGGACTCCGGGTTCTCCGGCAGCTCGACGTAGTCGGCCTTGGCCGAGTACTCGGCGGCGGCGATGCCCGCGCGGCGGCCGAAGACGTTGATGTCCAGCAGCGAGTTGGTGCCGAGCCGGTTGGCGCCGTGCACGGAGACACAGGCGACCTCGCCGGCCGCGTACAGGCCCGGGACGACCGTGGTGTTGTCCGCCAGGACCTCACCCTCGACGTTCGTCGGGATGCCGCCCATCGCGTAGTGCGCGGTCGGCTGGATCGGGATCGGGTCCGTGTACGGCTCGATGCCCAGGTAGGTCCGCGCGAACTCGGTGATGTCCGGCAGCTTGGCGTCCAGCTGCTCCGGCGGCAGGTGGGTCAGGTCCAGGTACACGTGGTCGCCCTCGGGACCGCAGCCGCGGCCCTCGCGGATCTCCGTGTAGATGGAGCGGGACACGACGTCACGGGACGCCAGGTCCTTCATGACGGGAGCGTACTTCTCCATGAAGCGCTCGCCGTCCTTGTTGCGCAGGATGCCACCCTCGCCGCGGGCGCCCTCGGTGAGCAGGATGCCCATGCGCCAGATGCCGGTCGGGTGGAACTGGAAGAACTCCATGTCCTCCAGCGGGAGCCCGCGCCGGTAGACCGCCGCCTGGCCGTCACCGGTCAGGGTGTGGGCGTTCGACGTCACCTTGAAGAACTTGCCGCAGCCGCCGGAGGCGTAGATGACGGCCTTCGCCTGGAAGACGTGGATCTCGCCGGTGGCCAGCTCGTACGCCACCACACCGGCGGACTTCTTGACGCCGTCGACCTCGGTGATCAGCTGGTCCAGGACGTAGAACTCGTTGAAGAACTCCACGCCCTCCTTGACGCAGTTCTGGTACAGCGTCTGGAGGATCATGTGGCCGGTGCGGTCCGCGGCGTAGCAGGACCGGCGGACCGGGGCCTCGCCGTGGTTGCGGGAGTGACCGCCGAAGCGGCGCTGGTCGATGGTGCCGTTCGGGGTCCGGTTGAACGGCAGGCCCATCTTCTCCAGGTCGAGGACGGCGTCGATGGCCTCTTTCGCCAGGATCTCGGCGGCGTCCTGGTCGACCAGGTAGTCACCGCCCTTGACCGTGTCGAAGGTGTGCCACTCCCAGTTGTCCTCCTCCACGTTGGCGAGCGCGGCGGCCATGCCGCCCTGCGCGGCGCCCGTGTGGGAGCGGGTGGGGTAGAGCTTGGTCAGGACCGCGGTGCGGCTGCGCTTCGTCGCCTCGATGGCGGCGCGCATGCCCGCGCCACCGGCGCCGACGATGACGGTGTCGTACTTGTGGATCTTCATGATTCTCGCAGCCCCGTGCCTAGCGGATGTTCGGGTCGAAGGTGAAGATCACCAGCGTGCCCAGCAGGATGGTGAACACCGTGGCGGTGTAGAGCAGTGCCTTCAGCCACAACCGGCTGGTCGGCCGCTCGGCGTAGTCGTTGATGACCGTGCGCAGGCCGTTGGCGCCGTGCAGCATCGCCAGCCACAGCATCACCAGGTCCCAGACCTGCCAGAACGGCGACGCCCAGCGGCCGGCCACGAAGGCGAAGCCGATCTTGGAGACACCGCCGTCCAGCACCAGCTGGATCAGCAGGTGACCGAGGACGAGGACGACCAGCACGATGCCGGACAGGCGCATGAACAGCCACGCCGCCAGCTCGAAGTTGCCCCGGGTCGACTTCGGGGTCTTCTTGGTGCGCTTGCGCGGGGCCTCGATCAGCGGGGCCGGGTGGTCGACGGTGTAGACGGGGGCGCCCTCCACGGGGCCGACTCCGGAAGCGGGGGTTTCAGTCGTGGACATCGGCGTCAGCTCCCAAAGAGTGCGCGGTACGCGTGGCCGAGGACCGGGTAGATCGCGCCTGCCATCAGGACGATCCAGACACCCATCACGGTCCAGAACATCTGCTTCTGGTAGCGCGGGCCCTTCGACCAGAAGTCGACGGCGATCACCCGCAGGCCGTTGAGCGCGTGGAAGAGGATGGCGGCGACGAGGCCGTACTCCAGCAGCGCGACGATCGGCGTCTTGTACGTGGCTACGACCTTGTCGTAGGCCTCGGGGGAGACACGCACGAGAGCGGTGTCCAGCACGTGAACGAACAGGAAGAAGAAAATGAGGACGCCGGTGACTCGGTGAGCCACCCAGGACCACATTCCTTCCCGGCCGCGGTACAGCGTTCCAGCCGGCACGGAAGAACCCTCCGGGAGCGGGGACTAGGGCCGCGCCGGCTTCTCTGTCGGTCGGGCCCGGCCGGGTACGGTCCACCGGCCCCCAGCATCGTAGCGAGGCGACGCGCTGTGCCTTACGGGGGGCCTACCGGTGTGATCAAAGTGGCACGCGGTTGGGCTAGCCCGGCGTGGTGTGTCCGGTTATCTGCCGGGTGCGGACGCGTTGGTGCTGGTCGCGCGGTTCCTCGCGCCTCGGAGAAATGCCGCGATTCTCCCTTTCGCGAGGCGCCGGAGCTGCTCCGCCGCCACCACCCGCTCGTCCTCCGGATCGTTCGCCAATCGTGATCGGATCGCCTGGAGGAGGTGGTCGATGACCTCGTCGGCGGGGACGTCGCCCAGGTAGATGATGAACGTGTGGCCGAAACGGGCCTCGTAGGCGGCGTGGGCGGCGCCGAGGGCCATGTGGGCCGCCGAGTACGTGTCCTCGGGCAGTTCGGGGAGGCACTCGCCGGCCAGGGCCTCGGCGAGGTCGGCGGGGGAGAGGTCGTACGTCGCCTCGTCCGCCGCGGCCAGCAGGGAGTCCAGGTCGGGGTAGGGGCGGTGCGCGGCGATCCGGTCGGACCAGCGCGGGCTGCGCAGACAGCGCAGCAGGAGGGCGCGCGCCTCGTCGGCGGACGCGGTGTTGAAGGCGTCGAGCGGCTTGGGGAGATACGGCAGAGGGTGGGCGGGCAGCGTCGGACCTCGCGTCACGTGTGGTGCGGCAGGGGATTCTGTGAAGGATGTGAGTGTCGTCAGGTTATCGAGAGTGGTCATACGGTGTCCGAGCGATAACGGAATTTCACTCGAACGGCAGAGTTTCGCTTCGTCCGGCTGACCGCTGATCCGGGGAACGGTCGTACGTTGGCAGGGTGACCCAGCACAGGCGCAGGCGCCGGGGACCGGCGCGACAGGTGATACGGAAGCGGGCGGTGACGGTCGCCGCGTTCGCCGGGACGGTGGCGCTCGGCACGGGCGTCGGCCTGTGGGCAGCGGCGGACGGCGGCAGCGCACCGCCGGGCACCGGCACGCGCCAGTCCGCCTCCGGCCGGGTGGCCGGTACCGGCACCGGTGAGGGGCCCAAGGCACCGGACACCCCATCGGCGGCGCCGAGCCCGAGCCGGACGTACCCGCTGTCGAAGGCGCCGCGCACGATACCCGCGGTCCGCTCGCACACCCCGGAGCGCGGCCCCGGCTGGCGGCCCCGGCCCGGCGCGCGGGTGGTGGTGGCCGACCCGGCGCTGGCCGACGAGGGCCGGCTGACAGCCGGGGAGCTGGGGCTGTCGTACGCGGGGGAGCGGAACGACGCGCGGCCCGGCGACGTACGGCTCGCGCTCGGCGGGGGCGGGAACCGGGAGTCGTACACGCTGACCGTCCGGGACGGACGGGTCGACATCACCGGGCCCGGCGAGGCCGGGGTCTTCTACGGCACCCGCACCCTGAAGCAGGAGATCCGCGGCGGCGGCACGGCAGCGGAGGGCGTCGTGCGCGACCAGCCGGCCAAGCCGGTGCGCGGGTTCATGCTGGACATCGCGCGCAAACCGTTCACCGCGTCCTGGATCGAGGACCGGATACGCGAGCTGGGGGACCTGAAGTTCAACGAGCTGGGCCTGCACTTCTCCGACGACCAGGCCTTCCGGATCGAGTCCGACAGCCACCCCGAGATCGTCTCCCCGGACCACCTGACCAAGGCGCAGGTCAAGAAGATCGTGGCGCTGGCGAACAGCCGGCACATCACCGTCGTCCCCGAGATCGACTCCCCGGGACACCTGGGCGCGGTCCTCGCCGCCCACCCCGACCTGCGGCTGCGCAAGGCGAACGGGGTGGTGCTGCGCGGCGCCGTCGACATCTCCAAGGACGCCTCGGCCCGGCTCGTGGACGACCTGCTGAACGAGTACGCGGGCCTGTTCACCGGCGGCCGGTGGCACCTCGGCGGGGACGAGTACCAGGCGCTGATGGCGCGCGACCCGCAGACGTCGTACCCGCAGCTGGCCGCCGCGGCCAAGCGCAAGTATGGCCCCGGCGGCACGGTCGCCGACCTCACCACCGGCTGGCTGGACGACCGCGCCGCCACCGTCCGCGCCCACGGCAGGACCGTACGGGCCTGGAACGACGGCTTCTTCCGGGGCACCTCCGTACAGCCCGACCCCTCGCTCCAGGTCGCCTACTGGACCGGCAAGGAGATCGGCGCCCGGCCGCCGGCCGAGTACCTGAGCGCCGGCCGGCAGCTGCTCAACTACAACGACGAGTTCCTCTACTACGTGCTCGGCCAGCCGCAGACCTTCGTCTACCCGACCGGACGGCGCATCTACGAGCAGTGGACCCCGAGGGTGGTGCGCGGCACGACCGCCGTGCCCGCGCGCTACGACGGGCAGATCCTCGGCGGGTCGTTCGCCGTGTGGTGCGACTTCCCGCACGCGCAGACCGAGGCGCAGGTCGCCGCCGGGATCCGGATGCCGCTGAAGGCCACCGTGCAGAAACTGTGGGACCCGCGCCGGCCCGCGCTGTCCTGGACGGACTTCCGGAAACTGGCGGACCGGCTGGGCTGAGGTCCGCGCGGCGGAGCGGCTGAGCCGAGGTCCGCGCGGTGGAGCGGGCGGGCGCCGTAACCGGGTGGACGCGCGCGGGCGTCCGGCCGTATGTTCCGGTGTCCGCGCACGTCGGCGACGTATGTTCCGGTGTCCGCGCACGTCGGCACGTGTGTGCCGGTGCCGTCGGCGGCGCTCCGGTTCGGGGAGGACCAAGCGCCGTCCCGCCTCTCTCTTCTCTTCTCTTCTCGGGGGAACCTCGTCATGACCTCGCCCATGCCCGTGCCGCCGTACCCGCACCCGGCCCCGCCCGGCGCCTGGCCGCGCTCACCGGCCGCGCTCGCCCGGGCCACCGCCGTGCTGCTCGGCCTGGTCATCGCCACCGACCTGTTCGCCTGCTACGCGGACCTGCTGGAGATGGACGTCACCAAGGACGTCGTCCACGGCACCGTGGGCGGTGACATCGTGGACCGGGCCGACCGCGCGGACGCCCTCTACGGTCTCTCCGGCATCCTGCAGGGCGTGGCGCTGCTGGCCACGATCGTCGTCTATCTGTGCTGGCTGTGGCGGGTGCGGGTGAACGCCGAGGTGTTCGACGCCTCCCGGCACCGCATGAGGCGCGGCTGGACGATCGGCGGCTGGTTCTGCCCGGTCGTGAACCTGTGGTTCCCGCGCCGGATCGTCGCGGACGCCTGGGACGCCAGCGGGCCCTGGGGCGCGCGGTCCGGGCACGCGCTGGTCAACGCCTGGTGGACGCTGTGGCTCGTCGATCTCCTGCTGGGCCGGTTCGCCGACACGAGTTCCCGGCGCGCCGAGACGGCCGAGGAACTGTACGAGGCCGCCAAGGCGATGCTGCTCTCCCACGCGCTCGACATCGTGGCCGCGGTCCTCGCCGTCCTGGTGGTGGTCCGGCTGTCCCGGATGCAGGAGTGGAAGCTGCGCTCGGGCGAGATGCCGTTCCCGGCCCCGCCGCCGGCTCCGGCGCTCGGCTGAGAACCGACCGCTCGCGCGCGGGCGGGCGGGCCTGTGACCTTCGTGCGATGGTCGTAAGGCGGTCCTGCGGCGGTTGGCGAAACGTTTGGCGAAACAGGCCGGAACCCGGTGACGCGACCCCGCCCCGGAGCGCTCTTCCCTATGTGACAGCCCACGTGACAGCCGAAGCGACAGCCCATGTGACCGCCTGCGCCACCGGCCCGGTGCCGGCCGGTGCGACAACCCGCCCGATGGCCCCGTACGGGCCGGCCCGGCCGGAGACCAGGCCGCGCGCCGCGGTGAAACCCGCGCGCTGGGCGGCGGACGCGGTGGCGACGATGCGCGAGGGCGCCCGGGTGCGGCTCGACTACTCGGCGCGGAGCCTGTGGCGGGTGGACCGGATGATCGAGGAGATACGCCGGGAGCGGGCACCGTACGCGGCCGTCCGCAGCGTCCTGCGCGGCTTCGGCGCCTACGCCGGCGAGGTCATCGTCCGCCGGACCGGCGCCGAGTGGTGGGCGACGGGCGGCGAGCACTGGGTGCGCACCCCCGACGGCCGGCTGTGGGACCCCATCGACGAGGCCCGCCGCTGCTACGGCGGCCACGGCTCACTCCGGCTGCTGTGCCGGGACGCGACGGCGGAGGGGTGAGGCGGGCACCGAGGCTCGGAGCCGGCCGGGCCGATCGGGGACCGGGTCGGACCGGTAGGTGACGGTATCGGACCGGTCGGTGACCGTTTCCGGGTCAATCCCGGGCCGATCGCGTGCCGTTCGGGGGCTGCTCCCCGGCCGTCTCATACCCGCCCCCGGTCGCCGTCCGGCTGTGACACTTCCGTCGGGGCCGACGCTGATGAGCGTGGAGGGCGACCGACACGGCCGGAGCGTGTCGCAACCGTGAGGTCAGGCGCCACGCAGTGGCCAGGAACCCGGCACGAACGAGGACGGTCTTGGGCCAGGGAGTCGGACCCCGCCGCCCGCAGCCGCGGGACGGGGAGCTGGGCGCGGCCGTGGCGCGGGCCCAGGACGGCGACGAGACCGCCTTCGCGGTGGCCTACCGGATCGTGCACCCCGGACTGCTGGGCTATCTGCGGGGCCTGGTCGGCGAGGAGGCGGAGGACGTCGCCTCCGAGGCATGGCTGGAGATCGCCCGTGACCTCGACCGGTTCCGGGGCGACGGGGCCGGCTTCCGCGCCTGGACCGCGGCCATCGCCCGGCACCGCGCGCTGGACCACCTGCGCCGGCAGCGGGCCCGGCCCCGGCCCGTGCCGCTGGAACAGGACGCTCTGGAACTGCCCGGCCGGCACAGCACCGACGACCAGGCCCTGGAGTCGCTGTCCACCGAGCGGGCGCTGGAGCTGGTGCGCGCGCTGCCCCGGGACCAGGCCGAGGCGGTGCTGCTACGGGTGATCGTCGGCCTCGACGGCCCGGCCGCCGCCCGCCTCCTCGGCAAACGCCCCGGCGCCGTCCGCACGGCCACCCACCGGGGCCTGCGCCGCCTGGCCCGGCACCTGGGGGACACCGGTACCGGGAATGGGGAGGACAGGTGCGGACGTGGCTGACCGGGGCGGCGGCCGTCGGCGGGGGTACGGGGTCGTCGGGCAGGGAGCCGTCGGGCTGGACGGCGCGCGGGCAAGGGGGGAGGGGGTGATTCAGTGGCCGGTAAGGGGCTCCCGCTCAGCCGTGGGCGGAGCGATGAATTCCTGCAGTCGTGCCGTGAGGTCACGGTAGGAGCGACGAGCCGACACCAGCTTCTCGAACGCTTGGGTGAGCACGGTCTCCTTGCCGTATTCCATGCCGTGCAGACACATGGTTCCTCCTTCGTAGGCGTCTTCGGTCAGGTTCGTCCATAGAGTGTCGAGCGCGGGGATACCCGGGCCCGGGAATTCTCGCGCCTTTCGGCCATGGGAAGCCCAGCTCTCGCACATATCGTGCACAGCGACCGGATCCAGGTGTTCACCGCCGCGCCCGAGGTCTGCGTAAGCCGATACCAACTCGTCCGCATCGTTGCGGAAGTTGTCCATGAGCAGGGTGCCGCCATCGGCGAGCCACCTCCTGGCGACCTGTTGTCCGTGAGGGATCTCGCCCGGCGGCTTCGTCGGCTCCGACGGCTGGAACCAGTTCTGCCAAGCCGAGAGCATCAGGACCGACGTGCTGACGGCCAGCGCGATGTAGATCCGTCGGAGCAGGAGCCTGTTCCGCGGCCGGGGTGCGGGTGCGCTCGGCCGGGGCTTCCCGCCCCGGCACCTCCGGCGCGGGGCTTGGGCGCGAAATGCGCGGACCTGGACGCCCACGGCGGTGCCGACCGACGCGAAGACCAGTGCGACGAAGGGCCCGACCCCTACCGCGGGGGCCGCTATCTGCTCGTACGCCCCGCTCCACGCCGTCGCGGGGTCCACGCGACACTCGCGCGGCACGATCTCGATCCCTGACAGGCATCCCTGCGTGGCGAGGACGGCGAAAGTGCCGGCCAGCCCGATGAACAGGCTCGTTCCGGCCGCGACCAGCGCCAGCGGGAGCGGGAAGCGGCGACCTGTCAGGCCTGCCACGAACGCGGTGACGGACGCGGTCGCGAACAGGCAATAGGTGGTGGCCACCCAGAGGAGAGCGAGTAGCGTCGTGAGTTCCTCCAACCGCGTCGGGGGCTCGCCGCGCAGCAACCACATCCACGTCGCCATGATCGCGCCGCACCCCAGCGTGCCACCCGCGGCGGCCACGGCAAGCGCCCGGCGCAGTCGCGGGAGCGAGTCCGTGGCGACCGGCCACGCACCGTGTGGATGTGCCATGAGTTTCCACGGTGGCGGTCCGTCGCCCGGTTCCGCCGGCCTTCTCGCCCACACCAGCAGCGGGAACAGCCATAACAGCACCCCACCGACCAATAAGGCCGGGTCGTCCAAGAGAATGATCGCCTTGAAGGCGGTGCGGAATTCGGGATACTCATCCGCAGCCCCCGGAAAGGCGAGGTCGACTTTCTCGTCGATCGACACACCGGCCACGATGTTGCCCGCCTGGAACAAAAAACCCGTCGAATTCCACCACGCGAACCATGCGCCGAATACGAGGAGCAGCGCTGCCAGTCCCGCGAGATGACTCACCAGCAGTGAGCGGCCGCGGCATGTCACGATCCACGCCTCGGCACACCGCGCGACCCACTCCATGAGTACGGCACATCCGGCCACCACGAGCAGCAGGAGGTGCGGTTCCGCCGGGAGCCAGCCCCGTCCGGCGAGGCGGAACGACAGCAGCTCACCGCTCGCGACACCGATCCCCAGCCACAGCCCGGCGCGCAGACCTGAAGGGGCCTGTTGGCCGGTGAGAGCGGCATAGGCGGTGGCCCGCCAGAGGGCGGTTCCGGTGATTCCGGTGATCAGGACCGCCACCGCCCACTCGGGGGCGCCCAGTTCCAGGACGGCCATTCCCTGAGCCGTCATGGCGGCGATTCCGGTGAGGAAAAGGGTGAGGGCGCTGACACCGAAGAGTGGGCCGGGCGAGAGCAGGGACTCGGCACGTCGTGCCCACACAGGATGCGTCCGCCAGAGCGCGCCGAGACGGCGCAGGCCTCGGCCCGGCCTGTTCGGGCCGGGCTCGTCGGCCAGGGTGCGCAGCCCCCGGTCGCTCCCGCTCCACCGGGCGGCGTCCAGATCCGCGTACAGCTCACGCACCCGCAGCACATCGGCCCTGATGAGCAGTATCAGGATCAGGAGCACGGAGACCCGGACCAGTTCCGCCAGCAGTTGTTGCCCGTCGGTACGCCACTGGTCGAGCAGGCCGGAGAACGACGGCGGCCAAGGACGCGGTATGAGAACCAGCACGGTGTAGGGCAGGAGGACCAGCGCCGCGAAGACCCGCCACAGTGCCTCTGTGGCGTATGCGATGTCTACGTCGCGGTTCCGGATGTGCGCCAGTTCGTGCAGGATCACGAAGCCGAACCCTTCGGGGTCCCGGGCTCGTCGGGCGATGAGGCCACCGTGCAGACTGACCGTGGGACGGCGCCAGCGGCCGAAGACCGCCGCGCTGGGGGTGGCCGCCGCCCAGTCGAGGACATAGTGCGGCTGTCGGGTGAGTCCGGCCCGTGCGGTCAGGTGGGCCAGCTCCGAGGACAGTTCACCGGGCGGAACGGGAATGAGCCGGCCCCGCCACGTCTTCCACGCCGGCTGCAACCAGTAGATGAGGAACGCCACAAGGAAGAGGGCCGCCGTCCCGGCGATACCCCAGGGGCCGGACCCTGTCGCGTAGTGCTCGGTGCACGAGTCGAATGCCTCCCGCTGCCGTGCGGTGAAGCGGGCCAACGGTTCGATGGAATCAGACGGTGCGCCATTCACCACGGCCAGGCAGTGAGCGGTCGCGCCGTTCCCGTCCTTGCCCGCGAGGTGGGGCAGCAGCACTCCCAACAGACCCAAGGAGCTTGTCGCGATCAGCGTGACCAGCAACAGGAAGCGCGGCGTCGTCCCGGCGTTCAGTATCCGGCGGTCGACGTCCCGGCCGCTGTCGTTCACTGGACCGCGGGAGCAGGGGGCTCGGCGTTGCCTTCGTCCGCCGAAGTCCCCAGCGCCAGCTCCACGGCGACCGCGTCGGCGAGCGCTTGCGCCCGGTCCTCGGTGATCCCCGCTCGCAGGCACTCGGTCCGGACGCGTAGGCGTACGTCGGCGATCTGCTCTGTCGTGAGCGGCGGAACGGCCCGCTCGACCGCCGGTACGGTGGCTCTCCGCTCCCGCCAGCGCCGCAGACGGCTCGTGGCACCGTCGAGCACGGTCTCGGTGGCTCTGCGGGCGAGGTCATTGAGGATCAGCAGCAGGACAGGGGTGGCGAGGGCCACCACGTCCTCCAGCCCGTAGCCGAGGGGTTCCCGCGCCCCGGATCTGCGGTCCAGCACCCTGACCACCTGGTGCTCGCTCAACCCCGCCAGCCCATCCAACAGCGGTAATTCTTCCGGAGCCGCTCTGGTGATCGCTCTCCGGAGGATGTCGGCCACGGTCATCGTCATAGGGGTGCCCTCGCAGACGGGAGACGGGAGCGGGCGACTCACAGGGGCTTGAGCCGGGGCAACGCGCCGGCCGGCCGAGGAGCCACCAGCAGGTTGTAGCAACACCTCGCCGACTCGCACCCGGATCGGGGGCACTCTGGCCGATCTCGCGCTCTTGACTGACCGGTATCGGCATCCGCGGCTTCATCCACAGTGCGGAGTGATCCTGGACAAGTGGGGTGCGCCGAATTCTGTCGAAGTAGAGTTGAACGTAACCCCCGCACAGTGTGAAGGAGCTCCTGGTGACGCGGAACCCGCTGGCGAAGCCGGACGACGTGGTCGATCGGGACCGGGAGTGGGGTCTGCTCACGGAGTTCCTCACTGATCCGGATCCGGCGATGCGGCTCGGCATCGTGTCCGGGCGGCGGCGGCACGGGAAGTCGTACCTTCTTCAGGCCCTGTCCCAGCAGGTCGGCGGCTTGTACGTCACAGCGGTCCGGGAAGAGGGACGGTTGCCCGCGATCCAGCGGTTCAGTGACGCCGTCGCCGCCCACGCCGGCCTGCGGCCAGGGAGTCTACGGCTGACCGACTGGCGTGACGTCCTGTCCAACGCCCTTGATGTGACCGCACGTTCGCCGCACCCGCTCCTGGTGATCGACGAGTTGCCGTACTTGCTCCAGCACTCGCCCGAGATCCCGGGGCTGCTGCAACAGCTCTACGACGAGCGCCAGCGCGGCGCTCAGCCCGGTGCCGGGCCGGGGCCCCGGCTGATCCTGTGCGGTTCCGCGATGAGTGTCATGCACGAACTGCTCTCGGGGACCAAACCGTTGCGGGGCCGTGCCGTGGTCGATCTACGGCTGGGTGCCTTCGACTACCGCGACAGCCGGGCCTTCTGGCAGATCGCCGACCCGGTGACCGCACTGAAGGTGCACGCGGTCCTGGGCGGAGCCCCCGGATACCGGCCGGTGGCCGGCCGGCCGCATCCGGACGACGGCTTCGACACCTGGCTCACCCGGACGCTGCTCGACCCGGGGCGTGCGGTGTACTCGCGTACCGAGACCGAGTACCTGCTGCGCGAGGACCCGAGGATCACGCAGCACACGCTGTACTACGACATCCTCACTGCGATCGCGCAGGGCGCCACCACCCCCAGCAAGATCGGTGCCGCCCTGGAACGCCCGCGCAACGCCGTCGCTCACCCGCTTGGGGTGCTGGAATCCACCAGTTACATCCGGCGGGAACAGGACATCCTCCGCTCCAGGCACCCCGTCATCACGCTCGCCGATCCAGTCATCCGTTTCAACCAGCTCATCACCCTCCCGCAAGCCGCCGCTGTGGAGCAGGGCTTCGCCGAGCAGGTGTGGCAGCAGGCCGCTCCGACGTTCAACTCCAAGATCCTCGGGCCGCACTTCGAGGACTTGGCCCGCGACTTCACCCGGCGTTACGCCCACGCCCTGCTGCCCGGTGGACTGCCCGGCCCAGTCGGTACCACCGAGGTCGCCGACCGGGCCGCCCGGACGAAGTACGAGGTCGATGTCATCGCCCTGGCCGCCGGCGAGCGCCCGCAGGCTGCCCGTGCGAAGATCGCGCTGCTGGGCGAGGCCAAGGCAACCGCCGCCCGCCGTGGGACCGGTGACCTGGAGCGCCTGGAACGTATCCGTGCCCTGCTCGCGGATCAGGGGTACGACACCGCTGCCACCACCCTGGCCCTGTACTCCCTGCACGGCTTCTACCCTGACCTGCTCGACCTGGCCGACCGCCGTGACGACCTCCTCCTGGTCGATCTGCCCACCCTCTACGGCCGCTGACCCGAAGAGCCGCCAGTCTTCGGGGCCGATCACACGAGGCGTTTGGCATGTTGTTCACGCGTTGGTCACGTCGGCCGCCAAGTCCGTGCATCGCCCCAGCTCAGAGCGGTAGACAGCAGGGCAACGACCGGGGCCGCCACCCCCCACAGGAGAGGCCCCGGCCGTCGCGTGTACGGGTCGCGTGCGGCCCGTACTCTCTTCAGCGCCGTGCGTGCCGTTTCTGTCACACCCGGCCACATCGGGTCCTCACCGTGCGCACACCCGCACCCGGTCACGAGTTAGTTGCATCTTCTATGGACATGGACGAGCGGCCCTTTCACGCCGTAACGTGCCTTTCGCGCCGACCGGAGGACAGGCGTAAAGGGAGTGCGGTGCTGGGGGACGACGCGGAGCTGACCGCCGCGGTGCGCGCGGCACAGGGCGGGGACGAGACCGCGTTCCGCACGATGTACCGCGCGGTGCACCCCCGGCTGCTCGGGTATGTCCGCACCCTCGTCGGCGACCCGGACGCCGAGGACGTCGCCTCCGAGGCATGGCTTCAGATCGCCCGTGACCTGGACCGCTTCAGCGGCGACGCCGACCGGTTCCGCGGCTGGGCCGCCCGGATAGCCCGCAACCGCGCCCTGGACCACATCCGCATGCGCGGCCGGCGTCCCGCCATAGGCGGCGACGAGACGGAGCTGGCCGGCCGGCCCGCCGAGTCCGACACGGCCGGCGAGGCCATCGAGGCCCTGGCCACCGACAGCACCCTCTCCCTGATCGCCCGGCTCCCGCAGGACCAGGCCGAGGCCGTCGTCCTGCGCGTGGTCGTGGGCCTGGACGCCAAGACCGCGGCCGAGACGCTCGGCAAACGCGCGGGCGCGGTCCGCACCGCGGCGCACCGCGGTCTAAAACGGCTCGCGGAGCTGATCGGCGCGGATCCGGAATCGGCGGGCGGACTCGACGCCCTCCCGCCACAGCGAGAACCGCGCCGCGGCGCGGTGACGTCCGCAACAGTGACGCATACGCGTACGCGGACGCAGAAGGACATGTGATGGCCGACGAGCAGGACAAGTGGCTGGACCGTGGGACGGCGGAACGTCTGCTGCGCGGCGAGTCGCTGGAAGCCGTCGACCCCGCCGCCCGTGACCAGGCCGAACGCCTCTCCCGGGCGCTCGACGCGCTGTCCGCCCAGGCGGCCCCGGCCACCGGTGAACTCCCCGGCGAGCAGGCCGCGCTGGCCGCGTTCCGCAAGGCCCGCGAGGCCGCCGGGGCGGAGCGCACCGCCGCCGCGCACGCCCCCTCCGCCGCCCGCGCACCGGCGTCCGGCACCGACACGGGCCTGATCCGCATCGCAGCGCCGCCCCGTACCGGAATCCCGGCCCGGCGCCCCCGCCGGGCACGCCCGGCGCGCCTCGCGCTCGCCGCCGCGCTGACCGTCGGCACGCTCGGCGGGGTCGCCGTGGCCGCGGGCGGCGGAGCGCTCCCGACGCCGTTCGGCGACGCCCGGCCCCGCCCCGCCGCCACCGCCGGTACGACCACCGGACGGCCGCTCGCCTCCCCGTCCGCGCGGGCCGCGCCGGACACCGGCAAGGGGACCGGCGCCCCCGGTACGGCGGGGACTCCGGGCGGCCGGGCCGAGGGCGACCGTGGCACCGGTCCAGGCGGGACCGGCGGGCAGGGTGCCGATACCGGTCGCGACACCGCGCCCGGCACCCCCACCGCGAGCCCCGGCACCGGACGTCTCCGCGACGCCGACGCCTGCCGCGTCCTGCGGGACGGCGAGAACCTGGACACCGGCCGCCGCCGCGCCCTGGAGCACCTGGCCGGCGGGGCCGCCCGCGTGACCCGGTACTGCGAAGTCCTGCTGTCCGCCCGTGGCCCTGCCCCCGGTACCGGGTACGGGGAGGGCAGGAACAGCGGTAGGGGCAAGGGGGGCGCAGAGGGCAACGGGGGTAATGGGGGTAACGGGGGTAAAGGGGACAGGGGGCGGGGCACGCCCGGCCGTCCGGACCCCGGTCACGGCGGCGGGCGCCGCGACGGTGTCGTGCGCGCCCCCTCCGCCGCCGCCCCGGACCCCGGCGGACGGGACGGCGGGCAGCAACCGGACCGTGCGGAGCCGGACCGCGCGGAGCCGGGCGGGCAGCGGGACCGTGGGCAGCGGGACCTCGCGCCGAGCCCGGCGCACTCCGCCCACTCCGCCCACTCCGCCCGCTCCGCACTCTGACCGCCCCACCCGCACACCCCTCTGACCTGCGGTTTCGGCAGAGCGAGAAAATTTTTCCGCGTCAGGTGTGACGTTTTCGGAGCCCGTGACGCAGTACTAGGTGAGCCGACTGGTCATCGGCCGTCGCACAGAGCCGGGGTTCCCCCCGTACCCAGGGCTCGTGCACCTGGCGCGGGCGGGACACGTTCCCCCGGTCCCGCCCGCGCCCCGCAGCCTCACCGGGAGACGACGACCTTGTCGCCGACCTTCACCTGTGCGAACAGCCGCGCGATCGCCGCCTCGTCCCGCACGTTGACGCAGCCGTGCGAACCGCCCGCGTACCCGCGCGCCGCGAAGTCGGCCGAGTAGTGCACCGCCTGGCCGCCGCTGAAGAACATCGCGTACGGCATCGGGGAGTGGTAGAGCGTCGACACATGGTGCCGTGACTTCCAGTAGACCTTGAACACACCTTCCCGGGTGGGCGTGTACTGGGTGCCGAACCGGACGGACAGCGTGTCGGCCGTGTGCCCGTCGATCATCCAGCGCAGTGTCCGGCTGGTCTTGTCGATGCACAGCACCCGGCCGGTCATGCAGCGCGCGTCGGGCGCGGCGGCCGGCTGCCCGCCCATCAGGTACAGCTCCCACCGCGTCGGCCGGTGCGTCATGGCGAGCAGCCGCTGCCAGGTGACGGTGTCCAGCCTGCCGGTCGCCGGCAGTCCGCGCTTGCCCTGGAAGCCGAGGACGGCCCGTACGGTCTGCGGGCCGTACGTGCCCGTCGGCGCGGCGGACAGCCAGCCCACCTGGCGCAGCCGCGCCTGGAGTTCCCGTACGGCCGGTCCGCTGCTCCCGTGCGCCCACAGCACCCGGGGCGGGGGCGCGGGGGGTGCCGGGGGTGTGGCCGGGGCGGTGGGTGTGACCGGTGTGAGGGTGGTGGCCCGCGGGGGTGGAGTGGCCGGTGTGGTCCCCGCCGTCCCGGTGGGCGCGGTAGCGGGGCTGGAGGGGAACTGGATGTGGACCGGCAGGCCGCGCTTGCCGTCGGTGCCCTGCGGCTGCACGGTACAGCCGACAAGGGCGGCGAGCGCGGTGACCGCGGCGGCCGACGCGAGCAGGGCGGCGGGTCTCCCCGTAATCCTCATGCCCGGGATGCTTCCCCGCCTGACCGCCGCCGAACTCCGTCCGTCCGCGCGCCCCCCGCCAGAGGCCGTTTCCGGCCCAACTCCCCAGCCGCCCGACCGCCCAGCCACCCAGCCGCCCGACCGCCTAGCCATCCAGCCGTCCGACCGCCAAGCCGCCCAGCCGCGCGACCGCCCAGCCGCCCAGCCGCGCGACCGCCCAGCCGCCCGACCGTTCGCCAGACGACATCCTTTGTGACAGGGCATGGCCGAATGGGTACGCGTCGTACCGCGGAGGCGGTCATGGCACGTGAGTCGGAATCGGGTCTGCCCATCGAGCCGGTCTACGGTCCGGACGACCTGGCCGGGTGGGACCCGGGGCGGAAACTGGGCGAACCGGGCGCGTACCCGTTCACCAGGGGTGTGTACCCCACCATGTACACCGGCCGCCCCTGGACCGTGCGCCAGTACGCCGGGTTCGGCACGGCGGCCGAGTCGAACGCCCGCTACCGGCGGCTGATCGCCCACGGCACCACCGGCCTGTCCGTGGCCTTCGACCTGCCCACCCAGATGGGCCACGACTCCGACGCCCCCTTGGCGCACGGCGAGGTCGGCAAGGTGGGCGTGGCCGTCGACTCGCTGGAGGACATGCGGGCGCTGTTCGACGGCATCCCGCTGGACCGGGTCTCCACCTCGATGACGATCAACGCCCCGGCGGCCCTGCTGCTGCTCCTCTACCAACTGGTCGCCGAGGAGCAGGGCGTCGCCGCGGACCGGCTCACCGGCACCGTCCAGAACGACGTGCTGAAGGAGTACATCGCGCGCGGCACGTACATCTTCCCGCCCAAGCCGTCCCTGCGGCTGACGGCGGACATCTTCCGCTACTGCACCGCGGAGACCCCGAGGTGGAACACGATCTCGATCTCCGGCTACCACATGGCCGAGGCGGGCGCGTCCCCCGCGCAGGAGGTCGCCTTCACCCTCGCCGACGGCATCGAGTACGTCCATACGGCGATCGCGGCCGGCCTGGACGTGGACGACTTCGCGCCCCGCCTGTCCTTCTTCTTCGTGGCCCGTACGACGCTGCTGGAGGAGGTCGCCAAGTTCCGCGCGGCGCGCCGGATCTGGGCGCGGGTGATGCGGGAGGAGTTCGGCGCGCGCGACCCCAGGTCGTGGATGCTGCGCTTCCACACCCAGACGGCCGGGGTCCAGCTGACGGCACAGCAGCCGGAGGTGAACCTGGTCCGGGTCGCCGTGCAGGCCCTGGCGGCCGTCCTCGGCGGCACCCAGTCCCTGCACACCAACTCCTTCGACGAGGCGATCGCGCTGCCCACGGAGAGGAGCGCGCGGCTGGCGCTGCGGACCCAGCAGGTGCTGGCCCACGAGACGGACGTGCCGGCGACGGTGGATCCGTTCGCGGGTTCGTACGCGGTCGAGCGGATGACGGACGGCCTGGAGGAGGCCGCGCTGGACCTGATGCGGAGGATCGAGGAGACCGGCGGGGCGGTCGCGGCGATCGAACGGGGCTTCCAGAAGGCCGAGATCGAACGGAACGCGTACCGGATCGCGCGGGAGACCGAGTCCGGTGACCGGGTGGTCGTCGGCGTCAACCGGTTCCGGCTCGACGAGGAGGAGCCGTACGTGCCCCTGCGGGTGGACCCGGCGATCGAGTCCCGGCAGTGCGAGCGCCTGGCCCGGCTGCGGGCCGGCCGGGACCGGCGGGCGGTGGAGGCGGCACTGGGCGCGCTGCGGACGGCCGCCGAGGGGGAGGACAACGTGCTGTACCCGATGAAGGAGGCGCTGCGGGCCCGGGCGACGGTGGGGGAGGTGTGCGGGGCACTGCGGGAGGTCTGGGGGAGCCACGTCCCGTCGGAAACGTTCTGAGCGGGGTGGTGCGCGTCCTGCCGACGTACCCCGCGTACCGTCCTTTGGACCGTCCGGGTCCGTTGTCGTACCCGCGTGCGACACTCCCCCCATGTTCGGTGTCATCGACCTCCCCACGTACCTCGCGGGCCTGATCCTGATCATTCTGCTGCCCGGCCCCAACTCCCTCTACGTCCTGTCCGTCGCCGCCCGCCGTGGCGTACGGGCGGGGTACACCGCGGCGGCGGGCGTGTGGTGCGGGGACACCGTGCTGATGACCCTGTCCGCCGCCGGGGTGGCCTCCCTGCTCCAGGCCAACGCCGTGCTGTTCGGCATCGTGAAGTACGCCGGTGCCGGCTATCTGACCTGGCTGGCGATAGGCATGCTGCGGGCGGCCTGGCAGATGTGGCGGACCCGCCGCGCACCGGCCGCCGAGGACATGGCGCCCGCGAAGGCCGCCGACGAGCGCCCCTTCCGCCGTGCCTTCGTCGTCAGCCTCTTCAACCCCAAGGCGACCCTGTTCTTCGTCGCCTTCTTCGTGCAGTTCGTGGACCGGGACTACGCCTACCCGGCCCTCTCCTTCGTCGTCCTCGGCACCCTCGCCCAGGTGGCGAGCTGCCTCTACCTCAGCGCCCTGATATTCGGCGGCACCCGCCTCTCCGCCGCCTTCCGCCGCCGCAAGCGCCTCTCGGCGACGGCCACGTCGGCGGCGGGCGCGCTGTTCCTGGGCTTCGCGGTGAAGCTGTCACTGGCGAGCGCGTGACGCTACGGCGCCGTCAGGCCGCCCACGCGTGAGGCGTACTCCGTCAGGCCCCCGGTCGTCTCGCCCGCCCAGCCCACGTACCCGTCCGGCCTGATCAGGAAGATGCCCGGGCCGTAGGAGTCCGGAGCCGACGGGAGGGAGCGGACGCCCGGCACCGACGCGCCGAGCAGGGTCCAGTGCGGCCCGCGGAACACGTCGAACAGCCGGGCGCCGGCCACTCGGCCGTCCGGGGCCCGGTCGCCCGCCCGCGGCCCCGCCGGGGCCGGGCGACCCTCCACGCTGAGCGACGACTCCCGGTAGCCCAGGCCCAGCTGCACCGTCGCCGCTCCGCGCCGCACCTCCCCGCGGTGCACCGCCGTGGACAGGCCGAGCACGCCGGCCGCGGCGGCCCGGCGCTCCTCCTCGTAGGTGTCCAGCAGCGCCCGCGGCGCCCCGCCGCGCAGCACCGCGCCCAGCTTCCACGCCAGGTTGTAGGCGTCCTGGACGCTGGTGTTCAGGCCCTGGCCGCCCGCCGGCGAGTGCACATGGGCCGCGTCACCGGCGAGGAGGACCCGGCCCACCCGGAACCGGTCCGCGAGCCCGGTGCGCGGCCGGAAACCGGAGATCCACCGCAGCCCGGTGACGCTGTCGGCGTCCAGATGGGTGAAGGCGGCCACCAGCGACCGGACGCCGTCCAGGGTGGACTCCGGCTCGGTGCCCTCCGGCAGGCGTGCCTGCAACTGGAAGTCGTCCGTTCCGGCCAGCGGGCACAGTGCGAGGCCGGTCTCCCCGGCTCCCCGGAACATGTGCCAGTGGTCGCGGTCGAGGCCCTTGACCTGGACGTCCGCCACCAGGAACGAGGCCGGGTCCACCGTCTCCCCGGCCATCCCCACGCCCAGCGCGCGCCGGATCGTGGAGCGTCCGCCGTCGGCCGCGACCACGTACGCCGCGCGGAGCGCCGTACCGTCCGAGAGTTCCACGGTCACGCCGTCCGCGTCCTGCCGCAGTCCGGTCACCTCGTGGCCGAAGGCGACCTCGCCGCCCAGTGCGGTCAGCCGGGCGTGCAGGATCTGCTGCGTCCGCCACTGCGGGATCATCAACGGCTCGGTGTACGGCGTGCCCTCGTCCGCCGGGACCGGGTCGAACATGGGCGCCGCGCCAAGGGGGTCGCCGTCCTGCCAGACCAGCCGGGGCGGGTAGGGGCCGCCGGCCGCGCGGACCTCGGCCAGGACGCCGAGGTCGTCGAAGACCTCCTGGGTGCGGGGCTGGATCCCCTTGCCGCGGGAGCCGGGGAACAGCCCGTCCGCCCGCTCCACGACCAGCGCGTCGACCCCGCGCCGGGCGAGGTCGATGCCGAGGGCCAGACCCGTCGGACCCGCCCCCACGATCAAGACATCCATCTCATATCTCCTTAACGTCGTTAAGTTCCGCCCGTCCGCGAGCATGTCCTTAACGGCGTTAAGCTGTCAAGTGTGAAGCCGGAGAAACGCGCACCCCTGGACCGTGGACGAGTCGCCGGTACGGCGCTGCGGCTGCTGAACGAGGTCGGCCTGGAAGGGCTGACCCTGCGGGCCATCGCACGGGAACTGGACGTGAAGGCGCCCGCGCTGTACTGGCACTTCAAGGACAAGCAGGCGCTGCTGGACGAGATGGCCACCGAGATGTACCGGCGGATGGCCGCCGGGGCCGCGCTCGACCCCGCCGACACCTGGCGGGAGCGGCTGCTGAAGACCAACCGCGGACTGCGCGGCGCGCTGCTCGGCTACCGCGACGGCGCCCGGGTCTTCGGCGGCTCGCGCTTCACCGGCACGGAGCACGCCCGCGAACTGGAGGCGAACCTGCGGCTGCTCACGGAGTCCGGCTTCACCCTCGCCCAGGCCGTGCACGCGGGCCGCACGACGCACCTGTACACCCTCGGCTTCGTCGCCGAGGAGCAGGGGGTGCGGCCGCTCCCGGACGAGCGCCGCGAGGGGTACGACCTCGGGGAGCGCGCCCGGCGGCTGGCCGGGTACCCGCTGGCCGCCGAGGCCGGGAAGCTGCTCTTCGCCGACTTCGACGAGCAGTTCGAGGAGGGACTGGCGCTGCTGATCGAGGGGATCGCGGCACGGTACGGGGTCGGCTGAAGGGAACACCGCCACCTCGCGTTCACCCGGTGTTCCGGCGGAAGTCGCCCCCTGGCGTCGAGCGCTTTCTACGGTCGCTCCGACCCGCCCCTGAGAGAGCCCAGGTGTCCGTGTGACCAACCGTTCCCCGCGACTGTCGGTGATCATCCCCTGCTTCAATGTCGAGGGCTATATCCCGGAGACCGTCGCCAGCTGCGTCAACAACGCCCGCGGTGACTTCGAGTTCCTGTTCGTCGAGGACCGCTCGACCAAGGACCACACGTACGAGGCGTTGCTGGAACTGACCAAGCGGCTGCCGAACAGCAGAGTGATCCGGCACGAGCAGAACGGCGGGCTGGCCACCGCGCGCAACACCGGCATCGACGCCGCGGAAGGCCGTTACCTCACCTTCCTCGACGGCGACGACTGGCTCGCCCCCGGCTACCTGGCCGACCTGGTGGAGTGGATCGAACGGCTGGACGTCGACTTCGTGCGCACCGACCACGTTCAGGTGACCGGCGTCAACCGCATGGTCCACCGGGCCCCGGAAGGACGCCGGCACACCCCGCTCGACCCCCGTACCTCCATCCTCCCGGTGGACGACACGACGATGGTCGACTACCCCTACGCCTGGGCCGGCGTCTACCACCGCCGCCTCCTCGACCGCGGGATGCTGCGCTTCCACGACGGGCTGCGCACCGCCGAGGACCGGCCCTGGATCTGGGAGCTGCACCGCAGGGCCGAGTCCTACGCCGTCGCCAGCCTGCGCGGCGTCTTCTACCGCAGGGGCGTGGCGAGTTCGCTGACCCAGATCGGGGACGTACGCCAGCTGGACTTCTTCCGCTCCTTCGACCTGGTCCTCGGCGAACTCGCCGACGACCCGGAGGCGCACCGGCTGCGCAAGAAGGCGCTGCGCAACTACTGCGTCGTCATCGCCCACCAGCTCCTGCAGCGCGACCGGTTCGAGCGGAACGTCGCCGCCGAGCTGCGCCGCCGGGCCGCCGAGGTGCTGGGCCGGATGACGGAGGAGGAACTGAACGAGGCCCTCCTCGGCATGGGCGAGGAGCGGGTCGACGTCCTGCGGCGCATACGCGGCGGAATGAAGGGAGTCGCGGCATGAGCGGCACCACCCAGATCTTCTTCTCGGCCACCCAGTACGCGGCCGCCACCGTCACCGCCGCCCTGCGCGCCGGACTCTTCGGCCCCCGCTCCGAGCACCGCCGGATCCTCGTCGTCAGCAACACCGCGGCCGTGCCCGAGGTCGGCACCCCACTGGACCGGATGGCCGGATTCGAGCGGATACGACCGGAGTTCGACGAGGTCCGCTCCTGGAACGAGTTCATAGCGCCGCACCACCCGGCGGGCTGGTCACCGCGCGGCCAGGACCTGGTGATGTGGGAGAAGGCCGTACGCCTCGCCTGGAACCTCGGTGACGAGCCGGTCGAGATAGCCTGCGAGTCCATCCAGGCCAACCCCTCCCGCGCGGTCGCCGACATCTTCGCTGACAGCCCGATCCATGTGTACGCCGACGGCCTGATGAGCTACGGCCCCACCCGCAATCGCATCCCGCACGGCATGAGCAGCCGCATCGCGCGTGTGCTGCACCTGGACCTGATACCCGGGCTGCGCCCGATGCTCCTGGCCGAGTACGGGGTCCGGCCCGAACCCGTGCCGAACGAGGCCATCGTGGACGTGCTCGCCCGGATCGGGGAGGAGGGCGCCGGAATCCTCGCCGACCGCGTCCCCGCCGAGGGCCGCCCCACCGCCGTACTGCTCGGCCAGTACCTCTCGGCCATCAACCTGATCACCCAGGACGAGGAGGAGGAACTCCACGTCCGCATGGTGCGCGCCGCCGCCCGCGCCGGGCACCGCGCCGTGCTCTTCAAGCCCCACCCCAGCGCACCCGCCGTCTACAACACCTCGCTGGAGGCGGCGGCGAGGGAACTCGGGATCCGGCTGACCGTCCTGAGCGAACCCGTGCTCGCCGAGACCGTCTTCGCCCACCTGAAGCCGGAACTGGTCATCGGCTGCTTCTCCACCGCGCTGATGACGGCCGCCGCCTTCTACGGCATCCCGGTCGCCCGGGTCGGCACCGAACTGCTCCTGGAACGCATCACGCCCTACGAGAACAGCAACCGCGTTCCGCTCACCATCATCGACGCCGCCCTGCCCGACGCCGAACGCGACACGATCGGGACCCCGCTGCCGCTGGACACGCTGGGCGAGGAACTGGGCCCGCTGGTGCGCGCCGTCGGCTACTGCATGCAGTCCCGGAAGCACCCGGGCCTGCGCGAGGAGGCGGCCGCCTGGCTCGCCGCCCACCTCGCCGGGCATCACCGGTACTTCAAGAAGCGCCGCCTGACCAGCCTGCGCCTGCCCGGCGGCAGCCCCGTGCGGGCCGAGGCACTGCGCCGCCACCCCGCCGTGCGCAAGGCCGTGAAGCAGATCCGCGCACGCCGCCGGTAGGCTGGAGAGGGACCCCGGTGCGGGCGCCGGCCGACGGCGCGGACAGCGCCCGCTTCAGCCACGGCCCCACCGGCCGTTCCACGAACCGGTGCAGCAGCCAGGCCAGTGCCAGCAGCCCGGCCACCGTCACACCGAGCGTCGGCCACGGGCCGAGGCCCAGGTCCTGGCGCACCACCCGGATGACGAACCAGCCCAGGTGCTCGTGGATCAGGTAGAAGGGGTACGTCAGCGCCCCCGCCACCGTCAGCCAGCGCCGGTCCGCCCACCGTGCCCAGCCCAGGGCCACCACCGCCACGGCCGCGAAGGCCAGCGTGACGACCGCCTGGATGACGTACGGGTCCCGGTGGAGGTCACCGCCCTGGGCGCCGGGGTGCCACAGGCCCGTCACGCTGTAACGCTGGCCGAGCAGCCAGGACACCGCGACGATCCCCCACAGCAGCGGGTCGCCGCCGTGACGGTGGACGAGGTACAGCGCGAGACCGCCGATGAAGAAGGGGGCGTGCTCCGGCATCACCAGCTCGTCGACGAGGGGAGCGTGGGCGGCCCGGGCCAGCACCCCGGCCAGGGTCCACAGGCCGCAGAACAGCACCACCCTGCGGTAGGTGACTCCGCGCCAGACCACGCACAGGGCGAACAGCACGTAGAAACGGGCCTCGGCCCACAGGGTCCAGCACACGCCCAGCACCCGGGGAGCGCCCAGGGGCTGTTGCAGCATCGTCAGGTTGACCAGGAACTCGTCCGGCCGCGGCGGCCGCACGACGGCCGGCAGCAGCAGACAGGCGCCGGTGACCAGCAGCAGCGCGGCCCAGTACGCCGGGTACAGCCGGGCGGCCCGGGACCGGAAGAACTGGCCGGGGGTCCGGCCCCAGCTGCTCATGCAGATCACGAAGCCGCTGATGACGAAGAAGAACTGCACGCCCAGGCAGCCGTAGACGGCGGCCCGGGAGAGCGCGGGGAAGAGCCGGCCGGGGGACTCCTGCCACGCGTCGGCCACCGGGCCGTTGCGCCCGGCGAGGTGGTAGAGGCAGACCATCAGCGCGGCCAGCAGCCGCAGACCGTCCAGCGCCCGCAGCCGGGAGGCGGGCCGGTGCGGCCCGGCGCCGGCCGCGTCGGCGGGAGCGGGGTCCTTCGGGGTGGCGGACAGGGCGAGGTCGGGCGCGTTCATCGCGGGACCCTCCGCGTGGGGGACGGGCGGGGCCTCGTACCGCGCGGGTACGAGGGCGCCGGACCTCTACCCGGCTACGCGCGGTCCCTCTCGCCGACCGCACACCTGTCGCCGGGATGACGTAACGCGCCCGGCGGTGACGCGGGACCGGAAAGCCCCGGCCCCCGGGTGTCCGGGGGCCGGGGCTCGGCTCAGCGTTTGGTGCGCGGGGTGAGCGCGCGGGCCCGGCGGGCGAGCCTGCGCACGGTCGCGTTGCGCGGGATGAACGCCAGCTGGGCGGGCACCGCACCCGGCAGGGCCAGCGCGGTCAGCCGGCGGCGCTTGAAGTACCGCCAGGTGTCCGTGTCCAGGTTCCGGGCGAGGTAGCTCTCGGCGGCACCCCGAAGCCCCGGGTAGATCTTGGGCTGCATGGCGAAGCCCACCGCCCCGAGCAGCGCGGCCAGTTCGTCCACCCGCTTCCCCGAGGGCGGGCGCCAGCCGGACACGGCGGCGGCGTCACCGAGGTCGGGCAGCAGCGCGTCGGCGATGGTGACCGGGACCCGGTTGCTGTTCTGGTAGGGAGCGAGCCGGGCGAGGACGGTGTCCGTGCCGACCCGGGCGACGGGCAGGCCGTAGAACGTGGCCGCCGTGAACAGCGCGGTGGAGAAGCAGCCGACGACCAGCGCGGGACGCAGCCGCTGGAACGCCACCTCGGCGAGCACCGGCACGTTCAGCAGGGTCAGTTCGGCGCCGAGCCGGTCCGCCTCCTGCTGGAGCATCCGGGACCAGCGGGCGGGCGCCACCGGGTGCGGCTTGAAGACCAGCCTGCGGTGGCCGAGCGCGACCGCGCCGCGCACCATCCTCAGGTGCAGCTCCTCCTCCTCGGCGGCGCCGAGGATGTCCAGCGCGGAGAGGTACTGGCCGAGGAGCAGGGCGGGCCGTGGCTCCCCGGTGCCCGGCAACTCGGTGCCATCGTCCGCGAGTTCGCCCAGCACCTTCAGGAATGCCTCGGTGGGCACCAGTTCCGGGGGCACCCCGAACTCGGTGAGCAGCAAGGGGGTCAGCCCGGGGACCAGGTCCAGGTGGAGCAGGCGTTCGATGCGCGTGCCGACCAGCGGGTCGATCTTGTCGCGCGTGGGGCCATAGCTTATGAGGCCGTCCGCGTAGACGTCGACGGGGGCGCCGGTGAACAACTGGCACAGCGCGAGCGCCGGGTTGACCTGCACCGACTCCACGGTGAGCCGGACCTGGTCGTCGCCGAGCCCCCACAGCAGCCGTACGTACCGCTCCCACATGGGGATGTCGTTGGCGCGCGGGCCCCATCCGCTGGGGTGCAGGGGCGCGATGGCCTCGTTCCAGGACAGCACCCCGTCGAAGCGGTCGCCGATGCCCGCGAAGCCCGGCATCCGGTCCACGGACGGCGTGGTCTCGGGATTCGCCGCGTTGTTGGTGATCAGCAGCAGCCGGCGGTCGGCCGGCCCGAACAGGCCGGCGTCGAGGGCGGCGGCCAGGGTGGCCGCGCCGTACAGCGTCGACGCGCAGAAGATGTGGGTGGTACGGGGCATCAGACGGTCACCGTCCGGGCGGTGGCCGTGGGCCGGCGTCGCAGCCGCCGCAACCGGCCCGCGCGCTGCGCGTCCATCGAGTCCATGACCTGCGCCAGCACGTCCTGCGGGAGTCTCTTCAGCGCGGCGGCGCTCAGCGACCGCAATTGTCGGGCCACGGCGGGTTCGAACCTCTCGATCGATCCGAGGTGATGGGCCATGATGGCGCAATAGGTGCGCACGGCCTTCGGCAGCAGCTTATCGGCCTCGGGATCGCGCGCCGTTTCCTCGATCACCTGGTCGAACGCGCGAATGAAATCCAATTGCCGGACGTCGCCGATCTGGGTGAGCGACGAGGCGACGCCGCGCCGGTAGTACACGCCGAGCAGACCGAGCGCGGCGAAGGAATCCGCCTCGCGGTGCAACTTCCAGATCCACGGCCGGTCCTCGGCCGTGCGCAGCCCGTGGGTGAAGTGCAGCAGGCCCCGGTCGACCAGCCGGCGGTGGTAGATGCCCGCCCAGGCGTACGCGTAGTCGACGGAGGTGGAGCGGTCGGCGGGCAGGATCGCCTCCCGCGGGTTCAGCACCACACCGCGGCGGCCCTGCGGCACCCGGTGGATGGCGCGGGCCCGGCCGGTGCACTGGACGTGGTCGGTGCGGACGAAGTCGCATCCCAGCTCGTCCATGGCCGCGACCAGTTGGGGGTAGTAGCCGGGGGCGAGCCAGTCGTCGCCGTCGAGGAATGTCAGGTACTCCCCGCGGGCCCGGTCGATGCCGGTGTTGCGCGCGGTGGCCAGCCCTCCGTTCTGCTCGTGTCTGACCAGGACCGCGCCGGGGAGCTCGCGTTCCGCGCGCGCGAGGATCTCCGGTGTCTCGTCGCGCGAACAGTCGTCGACGAGCACGAATTCGAAATCCTCACGTGCGTTCGCACGCAGACTCTTCAGCGTGTCTGGCGCGTAGTGCTGGACGTTGTAGAAGGGCACGATCACCGAGAGCTTCACCACGCGGACGACGGTAGAGGGAAGCCCGGCCCGCATTCTGGCTGACTGCTTGATTTCTGGTGAACTGCGCGTGGCAATGCCGTGAACCACGCTGTTTTTTCACCCGATCGCGCGCCGGTTCGCCTTTCGGCGATGTGCTGTTAACCGTTTGTTGTATTCCGGTTGGGCGGTTCCTCTCCCATGCTTCCTAGCGTCTTCGACGTGCCAGCAAGTACTCCGAAGTCCCTGCGGGTCGCCGTCCTCGCGGACTCCGACACCCGGTGGAAGTGGGGCGCGCTCACCGCGCGCCGGCTCACTCCCCCGGCTGCCGAGGTCCGGCTCGACGGCTACCTCCTGCGCGGACGCGCCACGCCGACCGCCCGCCAGCTGGAGGAGGTCGGCGTCCGCGCCGACTCCCTGCGCGAGGTCACCGGCGTCGAGTTCCTGCGCGAGATGGGCGAGACCGCGCCCGACGTCCTCGTCCTCGCCCTGGTCGGCGGCGGCGTCCAGGCGATGCTGCACGGGCTGCGCGCCGCCTGGGGCACCGGGAAGCGGCCCGTGGTCGTCACCGGCTACGTCGGCGTCGTCTACGAGAAGCTCGCCGACGGACTGCTGCTGCGGCACGGCGCGGACCTCGTCCTCGCCAACTCCCGCCACGACGCGGACCGGTTCAGGGCCGTGTACGAGGGCGTGGGCGCCGACGCCTCCGCGGTCACCGAGGTCGCGCTGCCCTTCCTCGGCGGGGCGCCGTACACCGGCGAGCACGACCCGTACACCGTGGTGTTCGCCGCCCAGCCGTCCGTGCCGGACAACCGCCGGGACCGCACCTACCTGCTGGACCGCCTCGTCGAGCACGCCCGCCGCCACCCCGAGCGGGAGGTGCTGCTCAAGCTGCGCTCCAAGCCCGGCGAACACACCACCCACATCGAGGAACTGCCGTACCAGAAGCTGGCCCAGGGCAAGGACCTGCCCGCCAACTTCCGGCTGGTCTACGGTCACATGGGCGAGGTCCTCGACCGTACCGACCTGCTGGTCACGGTCAGCTCCACCGCCGCCCTGGAGGCCCTGCACCGCCGTGTCCCCACCGCGGTCCTCACCGACCTCGGGGTGCGCGAGGTGCTCGGCAACCACCACTTCACCGGCTCCGGCTGCCTCGCCTCCTGGGACCAGCTGGACGCCGGGCACCGGCCGGTGCCCGACGAGGAGTGGGTGGCCCGGCAGGGGGTGGCGGCTGGGGGTACCCCCTCTGGGGGAGGGTCGTACGCCACCGCCTTCGACGCGGCCCGCGAACGCATCGCCAAGCTGCTCGTGCGGCCCGGCGGACTGCCGCCCCTCGCCCCCTACTACACCCCCGAGACCGCGCCCGGCTATCTGCCCGGCATCCTCGCCCGCCACCACCTCGGCCCCGACGGCGTCCCGCTGCCCGGCGCGCCCGCCGCCGACAAGTCGCCCGGCCCCGTCCGGCAGATCGTGCGCCGCGCCGCCCGCGGCGCCTACCGGCACGGCGTCCAGCGGGTCGCCCCCGTGATCCGGCGGATGGGTGAGCTGTGACCTCATCGCAAGGAGTAGAGCCCATGTCCCACTCGGAAGCGGACCCGGGCGCCTCGGTCCGCCGGGTGCTCGCCGTCATCCCCGCGCGCGGCGGCTCCAAGGGCGTGCCCGCGAAGAACCTCGCCCCCGTCGGCGGTGTCCCGCTGGTGGCCCGCGCGGTCCGCGAGTGCCGGGCCGCCCGGCTGGTGACCGACGTCGTCGTGTCCACCGACGACCAGGCCATCGCCGCCGCCGCCCGGGAGGCCGGCGCCGAGGTCGTGCTGCGGCCCGCCGCGATCGCCGGGGACACCGCCACCTCGGAGGCCGCGGTCCGGCACGCCATGGACACCCACGAGGCGCTGCACGGCTCGGCCGTCGACGCGGTCCTGCTCGTGCAGTGCACCAGCCCCTTCCTGCTCCGGGAGGACATCGACGGGGTGGCCGCCGCGGTCGTCGAGCACGGCGCCGACACCGCCGTCACCGTCGCCCCCTTCCACGGCTTCGTCTGGCGCGACGGCGACACCGAGGCCGAGGGCGGGGCGGGCGTCAACCACGACAAGTCCTACCGCCCGCGCCGCCAGGACCGCCCCCAGGACTTTCTGGAGACCGGCGCCGCCTACGCCATGGACGCGGCCGGCTTCCGCGCCCACGGCCACCGCTTCTTCGGCCGCACCGAGCTGGTCCGCACCGACCCCGCCCGGGTGCTGGAGATCGACGACCCGCACGACCTCGCCCGGGCCCGGGCCCTCGCGCCGCTCTTCGACGCGGACCGCCCCGGCGCGCTGCCGACCGCCGCCGACGTGGACGCGGTCGTACTGGACTTCGACGGCACCCAGACCGACGACCGGGTGCTGATCGACTCCGAGGGACGGGAGTTCGTCGCCGTGCACCGCGGTGACGGCCTCGGCGTCGCGGCCCTCCGCAGGAGCGGCCTGAAGCTGCTCATCCTGTCCACGGAACAGAACCCGGTCGTCGCCGCCCGCGCACGCAAACTGAAGATCCCCGTGCTGCACGGCATCGACCGCAAGGACCTCGCACTGAAGCAGTGGTGCGAGGAGCAGGGCATCGCGCCGGAGCGCGTGCTCTACGTCGGCAACGACGTCAACGACCTGCCCTGCTTCGCCCTCGTGGGCTGGCCCGTGGCGGTCGCGAGCGCTCACGACGTCGTACGCGGCGCCGCACGCGCGGTCACCACCGTCCCCGGCGGTGACGGCGCGATCCGGGAGATCGCCAGCTGGATCCTCGGCCCTTCTCTCGATTCCCTTCCCAAGTAAGGACACCCCCTCATGAGCACCCACTCCCGTCTGCGCACCTTCGGTACGCGCGAGGTCGGCCCCGGCAAGCCCGTCTACATCTGCGGCGAGATCGGCATCAACCACAACGGTGAGCTGGAGAACGCCTTCAAGCTGATCGACGTGGCCGCCGAGGCCGGCTGCGACGCCGTGAAGTTCCAGAAGCGCACCCCCGAGATCTGCACCCCCCGCGACCAGTGGGACATCGAGCGCGACACCCCCTGGGGCCGGATGACCTACATCGACTACCGCCACCGGGTGGAGTTCGGCGAGGACGAGTACCGGCGGATCGACGCCTACTGCAAGGAGAAGGGGATCGACTGGTTCGCCTCCCCGTGGGACACCGAGGCCGTCGCCTTCCTGGAGAAGTTCGACCTGCCCGCCCACAAGGTGGCGTCCGCCTCCCTGACCGACGACGAGCTGCTGCGCGCCCTGCGCGCCACCGGCCGCACGGTCATCCTCTCCACCGGCATGTCCACCCCGAAGCAGATCCGCCACGCGGTGGAGGTCCTGGGCAGCGACAACATCCTGCTCTGCCACGCCACCTCCACCTACCCGGCCAAGGCCGAGGAGCTGAACCTCCGCGTGATCAACACGCTGGAGAAGGAGTACCCGAACGTCCCGATCGGCTACTCCGGCCACGAGACCGGCCTGCAGACCACCCTCGCCGCGGTCGCGCTCGGGGCGACCTTCGTCGAGCGCCACATCACCCTGGACCGCGCCATGTGGGGCTCCGACCAGGCCGCCTCCGTGGAGCCGCAGGGCCTGCAGCGCCTGGTCCGCGACATCCGCACCATCGAGGCCTCCCTCGGCGACGGCGTCAAGAAGGTCTACGACTCCGAGCTGGGCCCGATGAAGAAGCTGCGCCGGGTCCCCGGTGTGGTCGCGGACGCCGAGATCGCCGCGGCGGCCGGCGAGCCGGTCACGGTGTGAATCCAGGTCACTGACGACGGGACGGTCGTACGCCGATGAGCCCCCGCGCCGGTCAGTCCGGCCACCCCGCCCGCACGCTCGCCTTCGTGGAGAGCCCGGTGCAGCTGCTGAACGTACTGGAGTGGGCCCACCTGCGCGCCGCCCGGATACCGGCCGAGGCGCGGGAAGCGGTAGGAGCGGAAGCGGCGGAGGGAGCGTACCGCGCGGGGCCACCGGGCGTCGGCGGCACCGGCCCGGCCACGGCGGCCGGGCCGAGCGGTGCGGGCGGTACGGACGCGGCTACGGCGGCTGAGGCGGGCGCTGCGGAGGGGGCTGAGGCGCCCCGTCCCCTCGGCGCAGATCCGGCCACCGCCCCTCGTCCCGCCGGCACGGATCCGGCCCGCGCCCCTCGTCCCGTCGGCGCGGATCCGGCCGCGGCGGGCCGGCCGCCGGGCGACGCCGATCCGGCCACCGCCTTGATGCCGGGGCAGGCCGTCCCCGCACCGGCCCTGCCCGCACCCGCCGCGCTCGGTGCCGTGCCCCCGCAGTCCCGGCGGGCCGCGGTCCGCCGGGCGCTGGGCCGGCGGGCGGCGGGGGACCGGGCGCCGGCGGCCGGCGCGGAGCTCACCATCGTCGTGCTGGCCCCGACCGACCCCATGACCCGGGGCCAGTTGCGCCGCATGGCCGACCTGGCCCGGGAGGAGGGGCACCGGGTGCGCTGGGAGGAGGCGCGGGGCGGCACGACCGCGCCCTTCCACACCATCGGCGGACTGGCCGGGGTGCTGCGCCGGGCCGACCGCATCGTCATGGGGGACCCGTTCTCCCGCTACGTACAACTGCTGCTGACGATCACCCGGGCCAAGGACCTGGTCGTGGTCGACGACGGCACCGCGACGATGGAGTTCGTCGCCCAGCTGGCCCGCGGCGAACGCCTGGTCCGCTGGCACCGCAAGGGCGGCCGGCCCGGCGCCCGCGACCTGCTCTTCGCGCCGGTCTCCTCCTCCGCCCGGCGCCGCCTCACCCCCAGCGCCCGGCGGCGCGTCGAGGTGTTCTCCTCCATGCCGGTGTCGGAGATCCCGGACGGCGTCACCGTCACCGCCAACGACTTCGGCTGGACCCGGGCCCGCTTCGGCCCGCCCGCCGTCACCGCCGGCGCCGACATGGTCGGCACCTCGCTGGTGGAGACGGGGGTGGTGGACGGCGAGCGCTATCTGGAGGCCGTCCGCACCCTGGCCAAGGCGCACGGTGCCACCCGCTACTTCGCCCACCGCCGCGAGCACCCCGACAAGCTGCGCCGGCTGGCCGCCGAGACGGGTCTGGAGATAGTGCGCCCGGAGCTCCCGCTGGAGCTGATCGCCCGGCGCGGACCGGTCGGCCGGACGATCCTGAGCTTCCCCTCCACGGTCGTCCACACCCTCCCGCTGGCCCTGGCCGGCACGGGGGTGCGCGTGGCGGTGTGCGACATCGACCCGTCCTGGCTCACGGACACCGCCTCCCCACGCGCCCAGGGCTTCCTGTCCGGAGTAACCGGAACGGCCCGCGACGTGCACCGCCTGACGTCGGTGACGAGCCCGGCGTAGTACTCCCCACTCCCCGGCATTCGGTCACGAGTTTCATTTGATTCCCGCCTCGGCCTCAGGGAGCATGGCGTGCACCGGTGATCGCTGCCGGTGCAACGGGGTAGCGGGGTAACGGGGAGGACTACACCCATGTCCTGGGACGAGTGGGAGCGGTCGAAGGCGGACGCCGCCGATCGCGGGTCCTCCAGGAGCGCTTCGACTCGACCGGCATGGCCGACGACAAGGATCACAAGGGCCTGCCGGAGGCGTACCTGCTGGGGTCTGACCCGGAGGGAATCGGCCGGGCGATCGTCGCGACGGCAACTCGGAAGTGCACCCGTTGGGCAGAGCGAGGCCCGACCATTGTGAAACGCCACCTGAGCGCCTCCGCGCTCCTCGTGTCCACCGTTCTCACCACTCTCACCGGATGCAGCATGACTTCCAGCACGGAATCCGGCGACGTCCCCTCCGCCGGCACCAGCACGTCCCAGGACGCGGCCGCCGAGGTGCAGAAGGTGTCCAGTCGGCTGTACGACCTGATCGGCGTCAAGGGGAAGGCCTCCGAGGGCAGCCCCGGCGTCCAGGACTGCGGGGACAAGGACCGGGAGACATACTTCCGGGTCTTCCACAAGTGGAGCTTCTATCCCGCGTCGGCGGACGACCTCGACGTCGCCATGCGGAACCTCAGGGAGGGGCTGCCCAAGCAGGGCTGGAAGATCGTCGAGTACGGCCCCGACAGCAGCGCCAACAAGAACCTCACCCTGGTCGCCGACAACGACGAGCGGAAGGCAGGTGTCCACATCACCCAGATGAAGAAGAGGAACCCGCCCAAGCTCAGCCTGATGCTCGTCTCCGGCTGCTACCAGGTCCCGGACGGGCAGCAGGTCGAGCGCTTCTAGCACCGCGACGGCGTCACGCCGCCGCGGGCCAGGTCCCCCGGGCAGCCGGTTTGTGGATATGGCGCGCGTGATCGCTGTGATGCGTGGTATCCGTGGAGGAGGAAAACAAAAGGTTTACCCATCACAGTCCGCCGCCATGCGCCCGCCGGTCAGATTTTCGTCCCCTAACGGGCTGAACTTTTGTTGTTCCGGGGGCAGTTGATCAGTGGGCGTCCTACCCTTCAGAGGGTGAAGCAATTGATGTCCCTAGAGTCCGGGTCCGGCCTTCCGGGGGATGTGCTCCCCGGCGTGCTCAGCGAGTCGCTGCACGCCGAACTCGTCGCGTTCCGGCGCGACTTGCACATGCACCCCGAGCTGGGCAACCAGGAGTTCCGTACGACCGCCGCGATCAAGGAACGGCTGGAGCTGGCCGGGCTCAGGCCCCGGGTGCTCGGCAGCGGCACCGGACTCGTCTGTGACATCGGGCTCGCGGAGGGTGAGCGGCCCGAGGAGCCGCTGCTCGCGCTGCGCGCCGACATCGACGCGCTGCCCATCCCGGACACCAAGGACGGCTGCGCGTACCGCTCGACCGTGCCGGACCGGGCGCACGCCTGCGGTCACGACGTGCACACCACCGTCGTCCTCGGCGCCGGGCTGGTCCTCGCCGACCTGCACGCCAAGGGCCTGCTGCCGCGCCCGGTACGGCTGGTCTTCCAGCCCGCCGAGGAGGTGCTGCCCGGCGGCGCCCTGTCCTCCATCGCCGACGGCGTGCTGACCGATGTCGGCCGGATCCTCGCCGTGCACTGCGACCCGAGGGTGGAGGCCGGGAAGATCGGGCTGCGGCACGGGCCGATCACCAGCGCCTGCGACTGCCTGGAGGTCGCGCTCGACGGCCCCGGCGGGCACACCGCCCGCCCGCACCTGACCACCGACCTGGTCACCGCCGCCGCCCGGGTCGCCGTCGACGTGCCCGCGCTGATCGCCCGCCGGGTCGACACCCGCGTCGGCCTGGCCCTGACCTGGGGCCGGATCGAGTCCGGGCACGCGCCGAACGTGGTCCCGCAGCACGCGGAGCTGTCCGGGACCGTGCGCTGCCTCGACCTGGAGACCTGGCGGGAGGCCCCCGACATCGTGCACGCGGCCATCGACGAGGTCGCCACCCTGCACCGGGCCAAGTCCGAGATCACCTATGTGCGCGGGGTGCCGCCGGTCGTCAACGACCGGGCGTCCACCGAGCTGCTGCACCGGGCCATGGTCGCCCGGCGCGGCACCAAGTCGGTGGAGACCACCCAGCAGAGCCTCGGCGGCGAGGACTTCTCCTGGTACCTGGAGCACGTGCCGGGCGCGCTGGCCCGGCTCGGCGTGCGGCGGCCCGGCGAGCACCGGGTGCGCGACCTGCACCAGGGCGACTTCGACGCCGACGAGCACGCGATCACGGTGGGCGTGGAGATGTTCACCGCCGCCGCCTTCCTGGACGCGACCACGGCGGAGAGGTGACGGACGGCTCCTGAGGGACGGCCCCTGAGGAACGGCCCCGACGGGCAGGTCGTACGGGGTCCGGCGGGCCGGCCGGACGGCCCCCCGGGGCCGTTCCCCCCTCCGGCGCAACACGGACGCGAGCCATTCGCACGCGGACCGCGGCACGGCCCGTATACGACCCGGAGACCGAGTTCAGACGGTGTTTGCCTCGAATCGATAACGGCTTCGCGAGAGGGTTTTTTGCGACATCTACGCGCGTTACGATGCCGCGAAGCCGACGCCGAAGGGGCGACTCGGCCGGAGCACTGACATGGTGCTCCCATCAAGCGCCGACATGGCGCTCAGGTCAGGTGAAGGAGCCTTCCCGTGCGCCGGGTAGCCAAGCTTTCTGCTGCGTGTATCGCGTCCGCAGCTCTCGCCGTGACTGCCACTGCCTGTGGCAGCACCTCCTCCGAGAAGGAGACCTCCTCGTCCTCCGGTGGCAAGGGGGCCGTCAAGGTCGGCCTCGCCTTCGACGTCGGCGGCCGCGGCGACCGCTCCTTCAACGACTCCGCCGCGCGCGGCGCCGACAAGGCGAAGGCCGAGTTCGGCGGCGAGATCAAGGAGCTGACCGCCAAGACCTCGGACACCGAGGCCGACCGCGAGCAGCGCCTGTCGGACCTGGCGGAGGCCGGCTACAACCCGATCGTCGGCATCGGCTACGCCTACGCCGCCTCCATGACCAAGGTCGCCGCGCGGTACCCGAAGACCAGCTTCGGCATCGTCGACTCGGTGGTGGACGGCAAGAACGTCAACAGCATCACCTTCACCGAGGAGCAGGGCTCCTACCTGGCCGGTGTCGCCGCCGCGCTGAAGAGCAAGTCGAAGCACGTCGGCTTCATCGGCGGTGTCGACGTCCCGCTGATCAAGAAGTTCGAGGCGGGTTACCTCCAGGGCGTCAAGGACACCGACCCGAAGATCAAGGTCGACACCCAGTACCTGTCGCACGGCTCGGACACCTCCGGCTTCGCCAGCCCCGACAAGGGCAAGGAGGCCGCGCAGGGCATGCTGGACAACGGCGCCGACGTCGTCTACACGGCGGCCGGCTCCTCCGGCAACGGCGCCATCGAGGCCGTCGCGGGCAAGAAGGGCGCCTGGGCGATAGGCGTGGACTCGGACCAGTACAACGTCCCGGGCCTGGCCAAGTACAAGAACTCGATCCTGACCTCGATGGTCAAGAACGTCGACCTCGGCGTGTACGACTTCGTCAAGTCGGTCCACGACGGCAAGCCGCTGAGCGGCACCCACACCTACGCGCTCGCCCAGGACGGCGTGAAGCTGTCCCCGAGCGGCGGCTTCATCGACGACATCCAGGCCAAGCTGGACGCGGCGAAGAAGAAGATCGTCGACGGCTCCATCAAGGTCAAGTCCACCCCGTGACCTGATGGGTCCGCTCGGACCCCGGCTCGGCGCGGGGGCCTCCCCAGCCCCCCGCCGAGCCATAACAATGTGTCAACTCTACGCGTGTAGCGCGGAGTTGCCGCGCTAGCGTCGCCGACGCCTGCCCCCTCCCCGCAGCCTCTTTCCCCGAGGAGAGTGCGCCATCAACGCGTCCAGCCCGCCCGCTGCCGTCGAACTGCGCGGCATCACCAAGCGTTTCCCCGGCGTCGTCGCCAACCGCGACATCGACATCACCGTACGCTCGGGCACCGTCCACGCCCTGTGCGGCGAGAACGGCGCCGGCAAGTCCACCCTGATGAAGATCCTCTACGGCATGCAGCAGCCGGACGAGGGCACCATCACGGTCAACGGCGAGCAGGTCGTCCTGCACAACCCCGGCGACGCCATCGCCCGCGGCATCGGCATGGTGCACCAGCACTTCATGCTCGCCGACAACCTCACCGTGCTGGAGAACGTCGTCCTCGGCGCGGAGAAGCTGCACGGCATCGGGGGCCGGGCCCGCGCCAGGATCAAGGAGATCTCGGACGCGTACAGCCTGAACGTCCGGCCCGACGTCCTCGTGGAGGAACTGGGCGTCGCCGACCGCCAGCGCGTGGAGATCCTCAAGGTCCTCTACCGCGGCGCCCGCACCCTCATCCTCGACGAGCCGACCGCCGTGCTCGTGCCGCAGGAGGTCGACGCGCTCTTCGACAACCTGCGCGAGCTGAAGGCCGAGGGCCTCACCGTCATCTTCATCTCCCACAAGCTGGGCGAGGTGCTGTCGGTCGCCGACGAGATCACCGTCATCCGGCGCGGCACCACCGTCGGCACCGCCGACCCGCGCACCACCACCCCCAAGCAACTGGCCGAGCTGATGGTCGGCAGCGAGCTGCCCAGCCCGGACACCGAGGAGTCCACCGTCACGGACGTCCCGATGCTGGAGCTGGCGGGCCTGCACCTGACGCAGACCGGCCTCGACGGCATCGAGCGGGTCATCCTCGACGAGATCTCCTTCACCATCCACAAGGGCGAGGTCCTCGGCATCGCCGGTGTGGAGGGCAACGGCCAGTCCGAGCTGGTCGAGGCGATCATGGGCATGCGGCACCCCGACGCCGGCGTCATCACGCTCGACGGCGCCGACATCTCGCACGCCGCCACCCGCGACCGCCGCCTGGCCGGCATCGGCTACGTCCCCGAGGACCGCCACCGCCACGGCCTGCTGCTGGAAGCGCCGCTGTGGGAGAACCGCATCCTCGGCCACGTCAGCGAGCGGCCCAACTCGCGCGGCGCGCTGCTCGACATCAAGGCGGCCCGCGCCGACACCGAGCGGATCGTCACGTCGTACGACGTCCGCACCCCCGGCATCGACGTGACCGCGGCCTCGCTGTCCGGCGGCAACCAGCAGAAGCTGATCGTCGGCCGCGAGATGAGCCACCACCCCAAGCTGCTCATCGCCGCCCACCCCACCCGCGGTGTGGACGTCGGCGCCCAAGCGGCCATCTGGGACTACATCCGCGAGGCCCGCCGCGAGGGCCTGGCCGTCCTGCTGATCTCCGCCGACCTGGACGAGCTGATCGGCCTGTCCGACACCCTGCGGGTGATGTACCGGGGCCGTCTGGTCGCCGACGCCGACCCCGCCACCATCACCCCCGAAGAACTGGGCTCCGCCATGACGGGTGCGGCCACCGGCCACCTGGAGCACACAGAGGACGACGAGCGATGAACAAGCTGACCTCACGCATCGACAAGGAGCGGCTGGCCCTCGGCATCGCCGCACCGCTGCTGGCGGTCGTCGCCGCGCTCGTCGTCACCGCCCTGGTGATCCTCGCGACCGGCAAGAACCCCGGCGCCGCGTTCAGCGACATGATGAGCTACGGCTTCGCCAGCGACAGCCAGGTCTACATCCTGAACAAGGCCACCACGTACTACCTCGCCGGTATCGCGGTCGCCGTCGGTTTCCGGATGAACCTGTTCAACATCGGTGTGGACGGCCAGTACCGGCTCGCCGCGTTCATCGCCGCCGTCCTCGGCGGCGCGCTGGCCGTGCCCGGCTGGATCGCCATCCCGCTGATCATGATCTGCGCCATGGCGACCGGCGCCCTGTGGGCGGCCATCGCCGGTGTGCTGAAGGTGACCCGGGGCGTCAGCGAGGTCATCGCGACCATCATGCTGAACTCCATCGCCACCGCCGTCATCGGCTATCTGCTCCAGCCCGAGCGGCTCGGCGAACTCCAGCAGGGCGGCACCCTGGTCTCCACCGAGCCGCTGCCGTCGTCCTCGTTCTTCTTCAGCATCGACACCGGCCCGGCCGGTGTGCTGGACGGCTTCATCGTCGTCGCCGTGATCGTCGGCCTCGCCTACTGGTTCGTGCTCGGCCGCACCCGGTTCGGCTTCGACCTGCGCACCGTCGGCCAGTCCGAGAGCGCCGCCGCCGCGAGCGGTGTGTCGGTGAAGCGGATGGTCGCCACCAGCATGATCATCTCCGGTGCGGTGGCCGGTCTGATCGGCATGCCCACGCTGCTGAACGAGAGCCACCAGTACGACAACAGCTTCCCCACCGGGATCGGCTTCACCGGCATCGCCATCGCGCTGCTCGGCCGCAACAACCCGATCGGCATCGCGCTCGGCGCCCTGCTCTGGGGCTTCCTGGAGCGCACCACCAACCACCTGGAGTTCCAGGGCTACGACAAGGAGATCCTCGGCGTGATCCAGGGCGTCATCGTCCTGTGCGTCGTGATCGCCTACGAGGTCGTCCGGCGCTACGGCCTCAAGCGCCAGCAGCAGCGGGTCGGCGCGGAACTCGCCGCCCAGGCCGCCGCCCCGACGAAGAAGCAGGAGGTGGCGTGATGACTGCCACGATGACCGACACGCCGCCGCCCGCGGCGCCCAAGGCACCCGGCGCGCCCCAGCGCTCGGGCCGCTCCCTCGGCCAGGTCCTCATGATCGTCGCCGGCGCCCTGCTGCTCCTCGCGGCCGTCCGGATGATCACCGACTCCAACCAGCTGGACTCCTCCGGCCAGGTCGCCGCCGCGCTCGGCCTCGCCGTGCCGATCGGCCTCGCCGGACTCGCCGGCCTGTGGTCCGAGCGGGCCGGCGTGGTCAACATCGGCCTCGAAGGCATGATGATCCTCGGCACCTTCGGCGCCGGCTGGGTCGGCTGGCAGTCCAGCCCCTGGCTCGGCCTGCTGTGTGGCGTCGGCTTCGGCGTCCTCGGCGGCCTGGTGCACGCCGTCGCCACCATCACCTTCGGCGTCGACCACATCGTCTCCGGTGTCGCCGTCAACCTGCTCGCGCTCGGTGCCACCCAGTACCTCGCCAAGCTGTTCTTCGCCGACGGCGGTGCCGCGGAGGCGGGCGGCAACCCCAAGCAGTCCCCGCCCGCGGACTCGCTGCCCGACTTCACCGTCCCCGGCCTGTCCGACGGCCTCGCCTCCATCGAGAAGCACCACTGGTTCCTGGTCTCCGACCTCGCCGGCATCGTCGGCGGCCTGGTCACCAACCTGTCCGTGATCACGATCGTGGCCGTGCTGCTGTTCGTCGGCAGCTGGTGGCTGCTGTGGCGCACCCCGTTCGGGCTGCGGCTGCGCTCCTGCGGTGAGAACCCGGTCGCCGCGGAGTCCCTCGGCGTCAACGTCTACCAGTACAAGTACGCGGCCGTCGCCGTCTCCGGCGGTCTGGCCGGCCTCGGCGGCGCGTTCCTCGCGCTGGTCACCTCGCACACCTACCTGGAGGGCCAGACCGCGGGCCGCGGCTACATCGGTCTCGCCGCCATGATCTTCGGCAACTGGCGGCCCGGCGGGCTGGCCATGGGCGCGGGCCTGTTCGGCTACTCCGACGCCCTCCAGCTGCGCAACGGCGGCGTCACCGTGCACGCGCTGCTGCTGCTCCTGGTCGTCCTGCTCGCGCTGCTGGCCGGCTGGAAGCTGTACAAGAAGGCCGTGGTCCAGGGCGTGGTCAGCGCCGTCATGGCCGCGCTGGTGCTGGTCTGGTACCTGCTCACCGACGAGGTCCCGAGCGACTTCGTGGGCGCCACCCCGTACGTCGTCACCCTGCTGGTGCTCTCGCTGTCCGCGCAGCGGCTGCGGATGCCCAAGGCGGACGGCATGCGCTACCGGAAGGGCCAGGGCAAGTGACCCGGGACGACACCGCCTTCGACTGGGAGCCGCTGCGCGCCCGGGCGCGGGAGGCCATGTCCCACGCCTACGCCCCCTACTCGGGCTACCCGGTCGGGGTCGCGGCCCTGGTCGACGACGGCCGCACGGTCACCGGCTGCAACGTGGAGAACGCCTCCTACGGCCTCGGCCTGTGCGCCGAGTGCGGCCTGGTCTCCGAGCTCCAGCGCACCGGCGGCGGCCGGCTGACGCACTTCACCTGCGTCGACCGGGCCGGCGCCCTGCTGGTCCCGTGCGGGCGCTGCCGCCAGCTGCTGTACGAGTTCGGCGGCCCCGACCTGCTGCTGGACACCCCCGCGGGCGTCCTGACGCTCGCCGAGATGCTGCCGCAGGCCTTCGGCCCGGACCATCTCACCCAGTAACGCCGTACGGCCCCCCTGCACCCTCCGCAGGGGGGCCGCACACTTCGCACCTCCCGGAAGGAAGCCCCAGCCATGGCCATGGACGCCATCTCCGTCATCCGTACCAAGCGGGACCGCGGCGAGCTGACCGACCAGCAGATCGACTGGGTCATCGACGCGTACACCCGCGGCGAGGTCGCCGACGAGCAGATGTCCGCGCTCGCCATGGCGATCCTGCTGAACGGCATGAACCGCCGCGAGATCGCCCGCTGGACGGCGGCCATGATCGCCTCCGGCGAGCGCATGGACTTCTCCTCGCTGTCCCGTCCGACGGCCGACAAGCACTCCACGGGCGGTGTCGGCGACAAGATCACCCTGCCGCTGGCCCCGCTCGTCGCGGCCTGCGGTGCGGCCGTCCCCCAGCTCTCCGGCCGGGGCCTCGGCCACACCGGCGGCACCCTGGACAAGCTGGAGTCCGTCCCCGGCTGGCGTGCCCTGCTCTCCAACGAGGAGATGCTGAACGTCCTCGACACCACCGGCGCGGTGATCTGCGCGGCGGGCGACGGCCTGGCCCCCGCCGACAAGAAGCTCTACGCGCTGCGGGACGTGACCGGCACGGTCGAGGCCATCCCGCTGATCGCCTCCTCGATCATGTCCAAGAAGATCGCCGAGGGCACCGGCTCGCTGGTGCTGGACGTCAAGGTGGGCTCCGGCGCCTTCATGAAGACGATCGAGGACGCCCGTGAACTGGCGTCCACGATGGTCGGCCTCGGCACCGACCACGGGGTGAAGACGGTCGCGCTGCTCACGGACATGTCCACCCCGCTGGGCCTGACGGCGGGCAACGCGCTGGAGGTCCGCGAGTCCGTGGAGGTCCTGGCGGGCGGCGGCCCGGCGGACGTCGTGGAACTGACGCTCGCGCTGGCCCGGGAGATGCTGGACGCCGCCGGGCTGAAGGACGCCGACCCGGCGCGGGCGCTGGCCGACGGCTCGGCGATGGACGTCTGGCGCCGGATGATCGCGGCCCAGGGCGGCGACCCGGACGCCTCGCTGCCCACGTCGAAGGAACAGCACGTGGTGAAGGCCCCCGCCGCCGGTGTCCTGAGCCGTCTCGACGCCTACGACATCGGCATCGCCGCCTGGCGCCTGGGCGCCGGCCGCGCCCGCAAGGAGGACCCGGTGCAGGCGGCGGCGGGCGTCGAACTCCACGCCAAGCCCGGCGACCGGGTGACCGAGGGCCAGCCCCTCCTCACCCTCCACACCGACACCCCGGAACGCTTCGAGTACGCCCTCCAGGCACTCACGGACGCCTACGACATCGCGACCCCGGACACCACCTTCCAGCCCACCCCGGTGGTCCTGGAACGCATCGCCTGACCTGCGGTTTCCCCATTCGGGTGAACGGGACCGGTGGACCCGCACCGGTCCCGTTCGGCATGCTGGGATCGGTGACGCACCGATAGGAGACCGCCATGAGCGCACTCACCGTCAGCCACGACGCCGAGCAGAGCTGGGACGACCTCGTCCGGTTCTGGGAGGAGATGGAATGGCCTGAGGGCAGCAAGGTGGAGATCATCGAGGGGATCGTCACCGTGTCACCTTCTCCAGCGCCACGTCACAACGTGATCGCGGAACTAATTCAGCGTCGCCTCTACCCCACGATTCCCGACGATCTGGGGATCTACCAGACCGTGGCCATCGCCGTGCCCTCGCGGCTGGGCATGCTCATCCCGGACCTGTTGGTGGTGCCGGTGCAGGCTTGCCGGGAGGCGGATTCCCATGTCCCCGCCGCCCTCGCCGAACTCGTCGTCGAGGTCACCTCCAAGTCCAACGCCCGCCACGACCGCGTCAGCAAGCCGGCCGCCTACGCCACCGCGGGCATCCCGCTCTACCTCCTCGTCGACCGCTGGGCCCCCGGCGGCCCGACCGCCACGCTGTACGGCGAGCCGAAGGGTGAGGTCTACCGGGTGCTGTCCGCCGTGAAGTTCGGCGACCCGATCAAGCTGCCGGAGCCGTTCGGGGTCGTCATCGACACCGGGGAGTTCCCCGTGGACTGACGGTCTTCAGCCGGGGCGGCGATGAGTTCCGGCCGTCCCGGCGGTCTACCCGCACGTGGATGCCAAGTCGCCCGTCGTCGTGCTCGTGCTGAGCGGTCCCGTTCGTCCCGATGCGGTGGCGGGGTGGTGTGGCGCCGTGCGGGAAGCGCTCGCGGGTGGCGCGGGCGGGGTGGTCGTGTGTGACGTGGGCGGGCTCGGGCCGCCGGGGTTGGCGGCCGTCGAGCTGCTCGCCCGGCTGGAGCTGACCGCCCGCCGGGCCGGCGGGCGGATACGGCTGCGGGACGCCGGTCCCGCGCTAGTCGCCCTGCTGGACCTGGTCGGCCTCCGCTTCCAGACGGAGGGGCAGGCCGAAGAGCGGGAACCACCGCTGGGTGTCGAGGAAGCAGTGGAAACCGGTGATCCGGCCGGCTGAGAGCTCCAGCACCTGCACCGCCCACGGCACGAACCCGCCGTTCTCCGGGTCCGGCTTGTAGTGCGCGAACGCCGGCAGGCCGTTGGCCTGGACCGGCACCAGCCGGGACCCGGCGCAGGAGGCGCCGATGGTGGTCATGAAGCCGGTGATGTCGGCCGTGCCGCGCAGCCACAGGTCGAACGGCGGCATCGTCATGATGGCGTCCTCGTGCAGCAGCGCCGTCAGCGCCGTCATGTCGTAGCCCTCGAATGCCTTGACGTACCGCTCCAGCAGCTTGCGCTGCTCCTCGTCCAGCGGATCGGACACCGCCCCCTCGGGCCCCGCGTCCGACCGCTCCGCGAGCGTGGCCCGGGCCCGCTGCAACGCGCTGTTCACCGAGGCCACCGAGGTCTCCAGCAGCTCGGCCACCTCGCTCGCCCGCCACGCGAGCACCTCGCGCAGGATCAGCACCGCCCGCTGCTTGGGCGGCAGTTGCTGGAGCGCCGCCATGAAGGCGAGCCGCACCGACTCCTTGGCGACGGCCGCCTCCGCCGGGTCCGCCACGGCCGGCAGCACCCGCGCGTCCGGCATCGGCTCCAGCCAGGTGTGGTCCGGCCGCGGGTTGAGCGCCGCCTGCGCGAGCGGGGTGGCCTCGGACAGATCCATCGGCCGGGCCCTCTTGTTGCCCGCCGACAGCATGTCCAGGCACACGTTCGTCGCGATCCGGTACAGCCACGACCTGAGCGAGGAACGGCCCTCGAACTTCTCGTAGTTGCGCCAGGCCCGGACCAGGGTGTCCTGCACCGCGTCCTCGGCCTCGAAGGAGGAGCCGAGCATCCGGTAGCAGTACCCGGTCAGCTCGGTCCGGTGCTTCTCCAGTGCGACATCGAGGTCCGCCGTCGCCGTTCCGTTGCCCATCGTCCACCCACCCCTGTGGCCGTCGAAGTGGCGCACCGTCGCGCCCCAGCACCTCGGAAGCTACCGCAGCCCACCGACAATGACCGCCGGAGTCGGAAAATGCCCGGTGCGAGGGGGCGCCGCCCCCGGCGCGGACGCCTCAGTGCGCCGTGGCCCGTACCGAAGCCCGCGCGGGGTTCGCCACCGCCCGCCGTGCCGCCACGGAACCGAGCACGGTGATCGCCACCACGCCCAGCACCGCCAGCAGGCCGACGCCGACCGTGCCCGCCCAGCCGCCCGTGCGGAAGGCCAGCGCGCCGACCGTGCTGCCCACGCTGGAGCCGATGTAGTACGCCGACTGGTACAGCGCCGACGCCTGGGCGCGGCCGTGCGTGGCCGTCTTGCCGACCGCCGAGGAGGCCACCGCGTGCCCGGCGAAGAAGCCCGCCGTGATCAGCACCAGGCCCAGCAGGACCAGCGGCAGTGACGCGGCCAGTGACAGCAGCAGCCCCGCCGCCGTCGTACCGCCCGCCAGGTACAGCGCGCCCCGGCGGCCGAACCGGCCCACCAGCCGGCCCGCGGCCGAGGCCGACACCGTGCCCACCAGGTACACCAGGAAGATCGAGCCCACGATGCCCTGCGGCAGCCCGAACGGCGCCGCCGTCAGCCGGTAGCCGATCACCGTGTAGACCCCGCCGAACACCGTCATGAACAGCGCGCCGATCGCGTACAGCCGGCGCAGCAGCGGATCCGCGAGGTGGCCGCGGACCGTGCCGAGCAGGACCCGGGGCCGCAGCGAGCCGGGCGTGAAGTGGCGCGGGGCGGGCAGCAGCAGCCGGAACGCCACCGCGCACGCGACCGCGAGGGCGCCGATGACGCCGACCGAGACCCGCCAGCCCCACTCCTGCGCGACCCAGCCGGTGATCACCCGGCCGCTCATGCCGCCGACGCTGTTGCCCGCCACGAACAGCCCGATGGCGGTCACCAGCGCCTTCGGCCGGACCTCCTCGGCCAGGTAGGCCGTGGCCGAGGCCGGCAGACCGGCCAGCGCCGCGCCCTGCACGCCCCGCAGCACGACCAGCGCGCCGATCGACGGCGCGAAGGGCACCAGCAGACCGACGGCGACGGCGACGGCCAGCGAGGCCGTCATCACCGTACGGCGGCCGAACCGCTCCGACAGGGCGCTCATCGGCAGCACGAACAGGGCCAGCCCGCCGGTCGCCGCCGCCACCGTCCAGCTCGCCTCGCTCGCCGCGACCCCGAACTCCCCGGAGATCAGCGGCAGCAGCGCCTGGGTGGAGTACAGCAGCGCGAAGGTCGCGACCCCGGCGAGGAAGAGGGCGAGGCTCATCCGGCGGTAGCCGGGGCCGCCCGGAGTCATACGGGAGTCGGAGCCGGTGACGTCGGAGCCGGAGGAGTCGGGGACGGGAACGGACGGTACGGCGTCCACACGGGTGGACGCCCCGGTACTGGCGGGAGACATGCCTCGACCGTAAGGACGACACGGCTCATGCGTCCAATGCATGGAACGGCCATAATCGTTCCCATGGCGCATCAGCGAAGCTCACAGGCTCGGCTGTCACCGTTCAGTGACACAGAAGACACGGCGCTGTTGCTCGCGCCCCGCCTCGCCTACTTCGCCGGGGTGGCCCGCACGGAGCACGTCACCCGGGCCGCGCAGGAGCTGAACGTCCCCCAGTCCACCCTCTCGCGCGCGATGGCCCGCCTGGAACGGGACCTGGGCGTCGAGCTGTTCGCCCGGCACGGCCGCACGGTCTCCCTGACCACCGCCGGGCGCACCTTCCTCGCCTCCGTGGAGCGGGCCCTCGCCGAGGTCGAACGGGCCGCCGAGGAGGTCCGCGCGGACGCCGACCCGGCCACCGGCAAGGTCGCCTTCGGCTTCCTGCACACCATGGGCGCGGAGACCGTACCCGGTCTGCTGCACGCCTTCCGCGCCGACCATCCGCGCGTCCGCTTCAGCCTGGTCCAGAACTACGGCGAGGCGATGCTGGAGCGGCTGCGCGCCGGCGAGCTGGACCTCTGCCTCACCTCGCCGGTCCCCGACGCCCCCGACCTGGTCGCCCGCCGCCTGGACGAGCAGAAGCTGCGCCTGGTCGTCCCCGCGGAGCACCGGCTGGCCGCCCGCCGCCGCATCCGCCTGGCCGAGGCGGCCGAGGAGACCTTCGTGACCCTGGAGCCCGGCTACGGCCTGCGCCGCATCACGGACGACCTGTGCCGCCAGGCGGGCTTCCGGCCCAGGGTCGCGTTCGAGGGCGAGGAGGCCGAGACCCTGCGGGGCCTGGTCGCGGCCGGTCTCGGCGTGGCGCTGCTGCCCCCGCCGACGGTCCCCCGCCCCGGCGTGGTCGAACTGACGGTGACGGCCCCGCGAGCGGCCCGGGAGATCGGCGTGGCCTGGCTGGCCGGCCGCCCGGACACCCCGCCGGTGGCGGCGTTCAAGAAGTTCCTGCTGTCGAGGAGGGGCAACCTCCTGCCCTGAGGGCTCTCCCGCTCCCGGGGGCCGGAGGAAACCCGGTGGCCGCCGCGCGTCGGCCGTCGGTACCGTCGGCCCCGGCCGGCCGTACGACCGGTCGCCGTGACGAGGAGCGATTGCCATGACCAGCCCGCGAGCGACGACGACCCTGTGGCGCCCCACCGGCCCCAGGGAACTGGAGCTGGTGCGCGAGCTGGACTGGCGTGCCTGGCCGCCCCGGCTTCCCGAGCAGCCGATCTTCTACCCGGTGCTCGACGAGCAGTACGCCGTGAAGATCGCGCGCGACTGGAACGTCAAGCACGACGGCGCCGGCTTCGTCACCCGCTTCGACGTCGACTCCGGCTTCCTGCGCAGGTACCCGGTCCGCCAGGCCGGCGGACGCACGATTCTCGAACTGTGGGTCCCGGCCGAGGAACTGGACGGGTTCAACGCCCATATCGTCGGCCGGATCCGGCTGGTCCACGAGTTCCGCTGAGCCCCCTGCGGCGCTACCGCCGCAACGACCGCCCGAACCCCGCCGCCAGCGGCATCCGCAGGCCGATCGGCGGGGGAGCGGCCAGGGCGTCCTCCACCGGGCGGGAGACGGGGTGCCCGAACAGGGCACCCAGGACGAAGTCGGTGGTCAGGGCGAGGACTTCGGAGCGGTGGCCGTGCAGCGCGTGGCCGTCGGAGTGGACCTCGAAGCGGCACACCTCGCGGTTCGCCTTCTTCGCCCGCGCCGCGTAGCGGAAGGACAGCTCCGGGTCGGTGCGCTCGTCGTTCGTGCCGTGGGCGATCAGGACCCGGCGGCCCGCCAACTGCTTCACCGGTTCGGCGGGAGCGGCCACGTCCTCCTCGGGCAGCCAAGGCGCCAGCGCCACCACGGAGTTGACGGCCTCGTGACCGCCGGAGCGCAGCGCCGCCCGGCCGCCCATGTCGACGCCGACCAGGCACACGGGGACGTCGCCGTAGCGGCGTACGACCTCCTCGGTGGCCCACTCGGCGTCCGCCGCCAGGTGCGCCTCGCCGCCGTTCCAGCCGCGGTAGCGGTAGCGGACGCGGTGCACCGCCAGCCCCTCGGCGCGGCCCGAGCGGGCGAGGGCGCGGCCCAGGGAGCGGATCAGGGAGAGGGGCCGCACGGGCGATGGCCGGCGGGTGGAGACCTCCTGGCCGTCGGGGAGCAGCAGCACCGCTCCGCACACCGGTGTCGGCGCCGGGCCGACCGCCTTTCCCAGCCCGGCCGTTCGCACCGGCGTCGCTTGCTGTCCCATGACAGAACAGTGTCAGAAGGGACGGTGGACGAAACCCGTACGACGGGTCACCGTTGCGTATCGACGGAAAAGCGCCGGTCGGCCTTCCCACACCGGTTTCCGTCAATGCGATGAAATCGGCGTTCATCCCTTTCGATGAAAGACTCGCGGTGATCGACGGTGTCACCGAACCCGGAACTGCCGAGCCGAAATCCGAATGGCTGTTCCGGCGGACCGCGTCTACCAGCGGTTCCGGCCGCTCGCAGGACCGACCGCCGCGAGCCGGACGGTGGGGGACGCGGGCGCGCTTTCCCGTGGTGTCCGTATTTCGGTGTTTGCGGTGGATGGTGTGTGGTGTTTACGGTCGTGGACCGCTCAGATCGTTTGTGATCCCCCGTCTCCGCACGCAAGGACGCATGCACCATGAAGCAGTCTGCTGCCAAGACCCTCGGTGTCGCCGCCCTGGGCGCCGCCGTCGCCGCCGTCGGCGCGGGCGCGGCCAACGCGGCGCCGGCCGCCCCGGACGCCGCCCACACCCTGGACACCGTCACGAAGCTGCTGCCGCCCGAGCAGGTCGTGGACGCGCTGCCCGACAGCGGTGCGGTGAAGACGCTCAAGCCCCTGGCCAAGCGCGGTGTCGCCGCCGCGGTGCCGGTCGCCCGCAAGGGGCTGGTCGCCGCGCAGCCCGTCGCCGAGCGCGCCGTGGCCGAGAGCCCGACCAAGCCGGTCGCCGGCCTGCTCGGTGGACTGCCGGTCAAGGGCCTGCCCACGAAGGGCACGCCGGTCAACGGGCTTCCGCTCGGCTGACCCCCGTCGCGGGACACGCGGGGCGCTCCGGCAGGTCCGGACGCGCCCCCGTGGTGTGCCCGGGCCGCCATCGCTCACCGGGCGGGGCCGCGCGTCACCAGGCGGTGCGGGCCTTGTCCTCGGACGGCAGCAGCAGCCACAGCGCTATGTACAGCAGGAACTGCGGGCCCGGCAGCAGGCAGGACACCAGGAAGATCACCCGCATCGTCGTGGCCGACGTGCCGAAGCGCCGGGCCAGTCCGGCGCAGACTCCGCCGATCACGCGGCCTTGGGTGGGGCGGGAAAGGGCGGTCATGTCGGCTCCTCCGTGGTCGTCGGCTCGCTCCCGAGCCGGTGGCGGGGCCCTGGGCGAGCCCCTCAACTGCCATCCACGGTAGGCGGACGAAGAGGACGAAGCATCACTCTAAGGGGCGATACCGACCCTGGGAATCGTCGGGGTACGGCCCTGAGACAGCTCCTCCGTGACGCTGACGGCCGGCCCGGCCGCGGCCACCGGTTCCCGCTCCGCCCGCCGACGCAGCCAGGAGCGGCCCGCCGGTACGACGGCCAGGTGGGCCAGCACGACCCCCGTCGTGTTCAGCAGCAGCGAGTCGACGTCCACCACCCGGCCCGGCACCCCGGTCTGCAACAGGGCGATGCCCAGGGAGATCAGCGCGCCGGCGGCGGCCGTCCTGAGCAGCGAGGCGAGCGGGGAGACGGTGAGCCTGCCGTGCGCCGCCGGCAGCAGCACGCCCAGCGGGGCGAGCAGCCCGAGACCCTCGCCGAGCGGCCGGGCGGCCCCGGGCCAGCCCAGCGCCAGATCGGCCCGGATGCCGGCCAGCGGGCGCAGATTCGGGGGCGTCACCCAGGGGACGTCCAGGGGGCGCAGCATCAGCCAGGCGACGAGGGCGAGGTGCGTGGCGAGGAGGACACCCCCCGTCACACGGATGCGGATCGCGGCGTTGCCGCCGATGGAGCCTTGACGCTGCACGCCCCCCTAGACGCGGCCACGGTGCGGAACGGTTCCGGGGTGAAAACGTTTCGCCTCCGCCACGACGCCGTTCCGTCACGCCACGCCACGCCACGGCATGTCACGTCACACCACGCCACGGCACACGACGGCACATCACGCTCGGCACGCCACGCGCATCACGCCCACGGCACGCCGACGACCGGCCGACGTGGCCACCGCCGTCGCACACCCGTAGGGGAGCACCCGTAGGGGAACCCCCGTAGAGGTCACCGGGCGGGCCGCCCCGTCTACCCCGTGACCTCGCTGGACGGTGGCCGGGTGCCGGCCGGGCGGTCGCGGACTTCGTCCGTGCACTCGTACCGCCGCGGCGGGCCCGCGTCCGGGCCGCCCAGGATGACCGAGCCGTCGCCCTCCGTGGCCGCCGAGTCGGACAGCGTGCACACGAGCTGGGCCAGGGCGTAGGAGGTCAGGCGCGAGGGCGCCGTGCTCAGCCGGAGCGCGTCCTCGGGGTCCTTGGGGCCGGGCCCGCGCACACCGAGCGCACCCGGGACGTACGTCGTATAGCCCGCGGAGCGCTCCGCGGCCGACGGCGACGCGGCGAGCTGGTCCAGCAGCCCCTGCGCCACGATCACCCGGCGCTTGGCGTCCGGGGTGCCCTCCGGGACCGGCACCGTGCGGTCCACCGCGACCAGGGACGCCCCGCACAGCAGGAAGACCTGCACCGGCACCCCGCGCGAGGACTGCGTGGACCGGTCCGGCCCGGTCAGCGAGCACGGCACCCGGGACGGCGCCGCCCCGAAGTCGGTCGGCACCTCCGTGGCCCGGATGCCGCAGCCGGTGAGCAGTACGGCGAGGAGGGGCAGCGCCACCAGGCGTCGTATCGTCATGCCCGCTCCTTCCCCGCGCCGTCCCGCTCGGCCCTCGCGTCCTTGCCGCCCGAGCCTTCCTCGCCGTTTCCGCCGCCCTCGCCGTCCTCGCCGTCCCGCTCGGTCAGCAGCGAGGCGTCCCGGGGCAGCCGGAGCGTGAACACCGCGCCGCCCTCCGCGGAGTTGGCGGCGGTGATCTCGCCGCCGTGGATGTGGGCGTTCTCCAGGGCGATGGACAGGCCGAGCCCGCTGCCCTCGGAGCGCGGCCGGGAGGCGCTCGCCTTGTAGAAGCGGTCGAAGACGTGCGGCAGGACGTCCTGAGGGATGCCCGGCCCGTGGTCGCGGACCCGGATCTCGACCGAGTCCTCCGCCTCCCGCACCGACACCCGCACCGGCGACCCGCCGTGCTTGAGCGCGTTGCCGATCAGGTTGGCGAGGATCACGTCCAGCCGGCGCGGGTCCAGCCGGGCGTGGATGCCGCGCTCGGCGTCCAGCTCGACCGCGTCCAGCCAGGCCCGGGCGTCGATGCAGGCGGTGATCTGGTCGGCGACGTCGACGTCGTCCAGGACCAGCCGGGCGGTGCCCGCGTCGAAGCGGGTGACCTCCATCAGGTTCTCGACCAGGTCGTTCAGCCGCCGGGTCTCGCTGACCACCAGCCGGACCGCGGGCTCGATCATCGGGTCCATGCTGCCGGTCTCCGCCTCCAGCTCCTCCTCCAGCACCTCCGTGACGGCGGTGATGGCGGTGAGCGGGGTGCGCAGCTCGTGCGACATGTCGGCGACGAACCGGCGGGACGCCTCGTCCCGCGCGGCCATCTCCGCGACCCGTTTCTCCAGCGCCTCGGCCGCGTTGTTGAACGTCCGCGACAGATCGGCGAGTTCGTCGGTGCCGGAGACCCGCAGCCGGGTGTCCAGCCTGCCCTCGCCGAGCCGCCGCGCGGCCACCCCGAGCCGGTGCACCGGCTTCAGCACGGTCGTGGCGGCGGCCTGCGCGAGCAGCGCGGCGCCGATCAGCGCGAGCCCGGTGGCGATGCCCAGCGACCAGGCCAGCGAGTTGAGGTCCTTGGCCTCCGGCTCCAGCGACTTCGCCATGTAGCCGGTCGGACCACCGCCGATGACGCGCGTCCCGGCCACCAGGAACGGCGTGCCGTGGTCCACGACCCGCTGCCAGTACAGGTGGTACGGCTCCTTGTTCTGGTCGGTCACCCGCTGCCGCTCGGCCACGGCCGCGCGCAGCGACGACGGCACGTCCTCCAGCGCGAAGCCGTTGATGCCGCCCGAATTGCCGTACACCGTCTTGCCGTCGGCGTCCGTGGCGACCAGCAGCACGCTGAAGCGCTGGCTGCTCGCGGCCATCTGGCCGGCCGCGCGCTGGAGTTGGTCCTGGCTCGGGTGCTCGGGCAGCGCGCCCGCCCGGTTCTGCATCTCCTGCCGGAAGTCGCGCAGCACCGCGTCCTGGGCGCGGGTGAGCACCGCCTCCCGGTTGAGCCAGTAGGCGATGCCCGACGCCGACACCGCGGCGGTGAGCGCGACCAGCGCGAACACCACCACCAGCCGCAGCCGCAGACTGGTGAACCTCAGCCGCGACAGACCTCCGCCACGCCCCGCGGCCCAGCCGCGCAGCCTCCCACGCGTACCGGTCACTGAGGGGCGTCCAGGCGGTAGCCGACACCACGGACGGTACGGATCAGCGTCGGGGACGACGGGACGTCCTCGACCTTGGCGCGCAGCCGCTGCACGCACGCGTCGACCAGGCGCGAGTCGCCCAGGTAGTCGTGCTCCCACACCAGCCGCAGCAACTGCTGCCGGGACAGCGCCTGACCGGGCCGCCGGCTCAGCTCCAGCAGCAGCCGCAGCTCGGTCGGGGTCAGCTGGAGGTCCTCGCCGTTCTTCGTGACCGTCATCGCCGAACGGTCGATGACGAGGTTGCCGAAGGTCGCCGAGTCGCTGGACTCGCGCTCGCCGCGCCGCAGCACGGCCCGGATCCGGGCGTCCAGCACCCGGCCCTGCACCGGCTTGACGACGTAGTCGTCCGCCCCCGACTCCAGTCCGACCACGACGTCGATGTCGTCGCTGCGCGCGGTCAGCAGGATGATCGGGAGCTGGTCGGTGCGCCGGATGCGGCGGCAGACCTCGAACCCGTCGATGCCGGGCAGCATCACGTCCAGCACGATCAGGTCCGGCCGCTGCTCGCGCAGCAGCTTCAGACCGTCCTCGCCGCTGGCAGCGGTGGCCACCCGGTGTCCCTGGCGCGTCAGGGAGAGCTCCAGGGCCGTACGGATGGCGTCGTCGTCCTCGATCAGCAACAGGGAAGGCACGGCCTCATTCTGGCCCATGGACGGGGTGTCGTACGACCGGCCCGCACCGTCGCTCGCGCACCGCCACGCAGTGTGCGCGACGGGTGACGGGCCCGGCCGGGGCCCCGCCGCGCCCCTGTGACAGGTCTGTGACAGTCGGCGGACACGGCCATGAAGTCGCCCCGGCAGGCTTTTCGTCACGGGCCGGACGGGGAGCCGAGCCGGTCCGGCAAGACCGATTCACCGGAAGTCCACGACGGGGAGCGCGAGATGAACACGCTGCACAGCATCAGCACCAGCGCAGTGGTCACGCGTCTGCACGACGTGCACCGGGGATCAGAGAAGTCCGGTGCCGCGGGCATGCGGGGGTGCGCTCGCGGCACCGGGCGTCAGCATCCGGCCTACATGTCGGTGGTCGACGCGCACACGGGGGAAACGCACGGGGGAACCGCGTACCGGGAGGTCCCGGGGGAGCGCCGTTCGCTGACGGAGGCGGAGTTCACCGCCTACGTCCAGGAGCGCCGCGCCTCCCTGTACGCCACCGCCTACCACCTGACCGGCGACCGCCACGAGGCCGAGGACCTGCTGCAGAGCGCGCTGTTCTCGACGTACCGGGCGTGGGACCGGATCAGCGACAAGGCCGCGGTCGGCGGATACCTGCGCCGCACCATGACGAACCTGCACATCAGCGCCTGGCGGCGGCGCAAGCTCAACGAGTACCCGACCGAGGAACTGCCGGAGACGCCCGGCGAGACGGACGCGATGCGCGGCACCGAGCTGCGCGCGGTCCTGTGGCAGGCGCTGGCCCGGCTGCCCGAACTCCAGCGCACCATGCTGGTCCTGCGCTACTACGAGGGCCGCACGGACCCGGAGATCGCCGACATCCTCGGCATCAGCGTCGGCACGGTGAAGTCCAGCATCTGGCGCTCGCTGCGCCGCCTGCGCGACGACGAGGTCCTCAGCTTCGGCCGGGACGAGGAGACTGCCTTCGGCGAACTGGTCGCCTGAAGGCAGGGCCACCTGGGGAGTGGCCCGATGGGGGGGGAACACGGGGGATACCGGGGGACCACTGGGGGGTGGGCCCACGGGAGAACACGGGGGAACACGGGGAGAAACAGGAACGGGACTGGCGGACCGGGGGGACCGGCCAGTCCCGTTTCGCATGCCCGCCACCCGGCTCTTCCGTGCCCGGTACGACGCTCAGGCCGGCGTCTGCTGCCGCGCCTGACGGCCCGCCGCCGCTGCCGCCAGCCGGCCCAGAGCCTCGTCCCGGTCGCAGCGGTGCGCGCCGAGGGACACCTGGCGGGCGACGATCGACCGCTCCGCGCGCATCAGCCGCCAGCCGCGGCGCAGCAGGAACGGCACCGACTTGCGGCCCTCCTTCAGATCGCGCAGGAAGCGCCGCCGGAAGGTGGTGAACGCGCCGCGCGACAGGCACAGCGCGTCCGCCAGCACCCCCAGCTCCCGGCAGCGCCCGACGATCTCCGCGGCGAAGATGCCCTCCGCGATGAACAGCGGGGTACGGCCGATGCGCAGCGTCTCCTCGCCGGTACGGGCGCTCAGCGCGATGTCGTACACCGGCACCGGCGTCGATCCCGTGGCGCACAGCCGGGCGATGGCCTCGACCGCGACGTCCGCGTCCCAGGACCGCGGGTGGTCCCAGTCGATGTCCGAACTCCCCTCCACCAGCGGCAGAGTCGGGTCGTCGCCCTCCTTGTAGAAGTCGTCCAGGCGCAGCACGGGGAGCCCGGAGCGGGCGGCGACGAGGGACTTGCCCGAGCCCGAGGGGCCGCACAGCAGCACGACACGGGCGGGAGACGGGGGATGAATGCTCACGGAACACCAGTTTGACGCATGCCGGGCCGCCTGCCGACCCTGCGGGTCGGCTTTTGAGCGTGGGCCCCGCCTCAACTACCCTTCGTGCCGACACGGTTACCCAGTGCAGCAGAAGGTGGCATCAATGAAGGACCGACACGCCTCTCCCCAGCACTCCGCCGCGCAGCGCGCCCTGGTCGTCCTCGCCGCCGCCGGCGCGGCCCTGGGCGCGGGAGCGGCCACGGCGTCCGCCGCGACGGTCCCCGGCACCGGAGTGACCTACCGACCGGTCGACGCCGGCAATATCGACCCCGAGGCCGGCCTGCGTGCCGTGACGGGCATCGTCGGCTACGTCACCGGCCCGGTCACCGGCCTCAAGCCCAACCCGCTGGCGGGCACGGGCGTCGACCCGCTGGACAACGGCGTCGGCACCCAGGTGGCCGACTTCCAGCCGGTCGGCACCCAGACACTGACCCGCCCGCTGGCCCAGGCCCGGTCGCTGGGGAGCATCCCCGTGCTGGGCCAGCTCCTGGGAGCCCTGGGGCACTGAGAGCGCCCCCGAAGGGGCGCGGGGAACCACGCGACGAGCCACGGACAACCCGCGCCCGGCGACCGGCCGCGGTTCCCCGCCGTGGCCCGTCAGTAGGAAGACCCTCCGGCACCCAGCGACCCCGTCGGGTGCCACACCGTCTTCGTCTCCAGGAACGCCGTCATCCGGTCGATGCCGGGCGTCTCGAAGTAGTCCACAGGCTGTGGACGCAGCACCCGCTTGAGGTTGTCGGCCGCCGCGATCTCCAGCTCCTTCGCCAGCACCTCGTCCGCCCCCGCGAGGTCGATCGCGTTGACGTCCTGGTGCGCGGCCAGGGGTGCCGCGAGCTCCGCCGTACGGCCGGACAGGACGTTGACGACACCGCCCGGGACGTCGGACGTGGCGAGCACCTCGCCCAGGGACAGGGCCGGCAGGGGGGACTTCTCGGAGGCGATCACGACCGCCGTGTTGCCGGTGGCGATCACCGGGGCCACGACCGACACCAGACCGAGGAAGGACGACTCCTGCGGGGCCACGACGGCGACCACACCGGTCGGCTCCGGGGAGGAGAGGTTGAAGTACGGGCCCGCGACCGGGTTGGCGCCGCCGGTCACCTGGGCGATCTTGTCGGTCCAGCCCGCGTACCAGACCCAGCGGTCGATCGTCGCGTCCACGACGGCCGCCGCCTTCGACTTCGACAGGCCCTCCGCGTCGGCCACCTCGCGCGTGAACTGCTCGCGCCGGCCCTCCAGCATCTCCGCGACGCGGTAGAGGACCTGACCGCGGTTGTAGGCGGTCGCGCCGGACCAGCCGCCGAACGCCTTGCGCGCGGCGACCACCGCGTCCCGGGCGTCCTTGCGGGACGAGAGGGGGGCGTTGGCCAGCCAGTTGTCCTTCGAGTCCGTCACCTCGTACACCCGGCCGCTCTCGGAACGCGGGAACTTCCCGCCGACGTACAGCTTGTAGGTCTTGAAGACACTCAAACGGTCAGACATCGAGGTACGCCTCCAGGCCGTGGCGGCCGCCCTCGCGGCCGAAGCCCGACTCCTTGTAACCGCCGAACGGCGAGGTCGGGTCGAACTTGTTGAACGTGTTGGACCAGACGACACCGGCGCGCAGCTTGTTCGCGACGGCCAGGATGCGCGAGCCCTTCTCGGACCAGATGCCGGCCGACAGGCCGTACTGGGTGTTGTTGGCCTTGGCGACGGCCTCGTCGGGCGTACGGAAGGTGAGGACCGACAGCACCGGGCCGAAGATCTCCTCGCGGGCGATGGTGTGCGCCTGGGTGACGTTCGTGAACAGCGTCGGGGCGAACCAGTAGCCGGAGGCGGGCAGTTCGCAGGCCGGGGACCAGCGCTCGGCGCCCTCCGCCTCGCCCCGCTCGGCCAGCGCGGTGATCCGGGCCAGCTGCTCGGCGGAGTTGATCGCGCCGATGTCGGTGTTCTTGTCCAGCGGGTCGCCGAGGCGGAGCGTGGACAGCCGGCGCTTGAGGGCGTCCAGCAGCTCCTCCTGGACCGACTCCTGCACCAGCAGGCGGGAGCCCGCGCAGCAGACCTGGCCCTGGTTGAAGAAGATGCCGTTGACGATGCCCTCGACGGCCTGGTCCAGCGGCGCGTCGTCGAAGACGATGTTGGCGCCCTTGCCGCCCAGTTCGAGCGTCAGCTTCTTCGCCGTACCGGCGACCGTGCGGGCGATCTCCTTGCCCACCGCCGTCGAGCCGGTGAAGGCGACCTTGTTCACGTCCGGGTGGGCGACCAGCGCGGCGCCCGTCCGGCCGTCACCGGTCACGATGTTGACCACGCCCTTGGGCAGGCCGGCCTGACGGCAGATGTCCGCGAAGAACAGGGCCGACAGCGGGGTGGTCTCGGCCGGCTTCAGGACGACCGTGTTGCCGGTCGCCAGTGCCGGGGCGATCTTCCACGCCAGCATGAGGAGGGGGAAGTTCCAGGGGATGACCTGGCCCGCGACGCCCAGCGGCCGCGGAGCGGCGCCGAAACCGGCGTGGTCGAGCTTGTCGGCCCAGCCCGCGTAGTAGAAGAAGTGCGCGGCGACCAGCGGGAGGTCCGCGTCGCGGGTCTCCTTGATCGGCTTGCCGTTGTCCAGCGTCTCCAGGACGGCCAGCTCGCGGCTGCGCTCCTGGATGATGCGGGCGATGCGGAACAGGTACTTGGCGCGCTCGGAGCCGGGCAGCGCCGACCACTTCTCGAACGCCTTGCGGGCCGCCTTGACCGCCCGGTCGACGTCTTCCGCGTTGGCCTGGCTGTACTCGGCGAGTACTTCCTCGGTGGCCGGAGAGACCGTCTTGTTGAGATCCCCACCCGAGCTTTCGACGAACTCCCCATCGATGAACAGGCCGTACGACGGGGCGATGTCGACGATCGCGCGCGATTCGGGCGCGGGAGCGTACTCGAATGCCATGTTTCAGTCCACCGTTACGTAGTCGGGGCCGGAGTAGCGGCCCGTGGCCAGCTTCTGGCGCTGCATCAGCAGGTCGTTGAGGAGCGAGGAGGCACCGAAGCGGAACCAGTGGTTGTCCAGCCAGTCCGCGCCCGCGGTCTCGTTGACCAGCACCAGGAACTTGATCGCGTCCTTGCTGGTGCGGATGCCGCCGGCCGGCTTCACACCGACCTGGACGCCGGTCTGCGCCCGGAAGTCGCGCACCGCCTCCAGCATGAGCAGGGTGTTCGCGGGGGTGGCGTTGACGGCCACCTTGCCGGTGGAGGTCTTGATGAAGTCGGCGCCGGCCAGCATGCCGAGCCAGGAGGCGCGGCGGATGTTGTCGTACGTCGACAGCTCGCCGGTCTCGAAGATGACCTTCAGCCGGGCGCTCGTCCCGCAGGCCTCCTTCACGGCGACGATCTCGTCGTACACCTTCAGGTACCGGCCGGCCAGGAAGGCGCCCCGGTCGATGACCATGTCGATCTCGTCGGCGCCGGCGGCGACGGCCTCGCGCACGTCGGCCAGCTTCACGTCGAGCGCGGCCCGGCCGGCCGGGAAGGCGGTGGCCACCGAGGCGACCTTCACGCCGGAGCCGGCGACGGCCTCCTTGGCGACGGCCACCATGTCGGGGTAGACGCAGACCGCGGCCGTCGTGGGGGTCGTGCGGTCGGTGGGATCGGGGTGGACCGCCTTGGCGCCGAGCGCCCGGACCTTGCCCGGGGTGTCCGCGCCTTCCAGCGTCGTCAGATCGACCATCGAGATGGCGAGGTCGATGGCGTACGCCTTCGCGGTGGTCTTGATGGAGCGGGTGCCGAGGGACGCGGCGCGCGCCTCCAGGCCGACCGCGTCGACGCCGGGCAGCCCGTGCAGGAAGCGGCGCAGCGTGCTGTCGGACGCGGCGACGTCCGAGAGAACGTGGGCTGAGGATGCGGTAGTGGGCATGGTCACCAGACGAGCATATCTACGCGCGTAGCGGATGGGAAGCCCCGGGACGGCGCACACGGGGCGGGGCCCGTCACAGGGGGACGGCGGCGGCTGCCGCGCGGGGAACGGCGGCGTTCGCGACACGGGTGACACCGGGCGCCGGACGAGTCGCGTGGGGCGCGGGGGCGGAGGATCCCGGGCCGGGCGGGGGCGTCCGGGCGAGGCCGGGGCGTGCCGTGGAGGGGGCGGTGGTGTCCGGGCGAGGCCGGGGTGTGCCGTGGAGGGGGCGGTGGTGTCCGGGCGAGGCCGGGGTGTGCCGTGGAGGGGGCGGTGGTGTCCGGGCGAGGCCGGGGTGTGCCGTGGAGGGGGCGGTGGTGTCCGGGCGGGGCCGGGTGCCGTCGGCGGAGGCGGAGGATCCCGGGCGGGGCTGGGGCCCGCCGTGGGTGTGGGGCAGAATCGGCCCATGACCACCCCGGATCACCCGTCACCCGCGTCACAGCCCCCGGTGCCCGCCGGCAAGGACCGGATCTACCGCTCACCCCTGGGGCTCGCGGGGGGCGTGCTGCTGCTCCTGGTCGTGCTCTGGCTGGGCTTCGACGCGCTGTTCAAGGGCCACGGCCGCACCCCGTGGCTGGCGCTGGCCGGCCTGATCCTGGTCGTGCCGCTGATCTGCGCCTTCACGCTCCGCCCGGCGGTCTTCGCCAACGAGGAGCGGCTGCGCGTGCGCAATCCGTTCCGGGTGATCAGCCTGCCCTGGGGGGAGGTCGCCGGCCTGCGCTCCGGCTACACCAACGAGGTCCTCGCCAGGTCCGGCACCAGGTACCAGCTGTGGGCGATCCCCGTCTCGCTGCGCGCCCGCAAGAAGGCGGCCCGCCGGCAGCAGCGGGCGGCGGCGGACGCGGCCCGGGGCGGGACGCCGGGCGGCCGGGGCGGCGGGCTCGGGCCGAGCGGCCTGGGCCTCGGCGGGTTCGCCCTGCGCGGCCCGGACACGGGGCCGACCCGCGCCGACACCGACAAGGTGATGGACGACCTGCGCGACCTCCTGGAACGGCACGGCGCGGCCGAGCCCGCCGAGGGCGGGGTCGGCGTGCGGTGGGCCTACGAGGTGGTGGCGCCGGCGGTCGCGGGAGCGGTACTGCTGGCGATCCTGCTGGCGACCGGCTGAGCGGGACGGACCACCGGGTCCGCCGGGACGCGCCGGAGGGTGCCCACGGCCGGAGCCATGGGCACCCTCGGAACTCGCGGCTCAGATGCCGGCGGCCGCCGACAGGTCGCGCTTGACGGCCGTCAGGAGTTCGGCCGCGCGGGCGCGGGCGGACGGGAGGCCGGCTTGGGCGGAGACCGGTACGACGACTTCCAGATAGCACTTGAGCTTGGGCTCGGTGCCGCTGGGGCGGACGATGACCCGGGCGCCCTCCAGGGTGTAGCGCAGGCCGTCGGTGGGCGGCAGCTCGGCCGTGCCCCGCGCCAGGTCCTCGGCGTTCGTGACGGGCAGGCCGGCCAGCTCGGCCGGCGGGTGCTCGCGCAGCCGGCGCATCGCGTCCGCGATCAGCGACAGGTCCTGGACCCGGACCGACAACTGGTCGGTGGCGTGCAGGCCGTGCTCCACGGCGAGGTCGTCCAGGAGGTCGAGGAGGGTGCGGCCCTGTTCCTTGAGGACCGAGGCCAGCTCCGTGATCAGGAGCGCCGCCGTGATGCCGTCCTTGTCGCGCACGCCCTCGGGGTCCACGCAGTAGCCGAGGGCCTCCTCGTAGCCGTAGCGCAGGCCGTCCACGCGGGCGATCCACTTGAAGCCGGTCAGGGTCTCCTCGTACGGCAGCCCCGCCTTGCCGGCGATCCGGCCGAGCAGGGAGGAGGAGACGATCGACTCCGCGAAGGTGCCGGTCGCGCCGCGGCGGACCAGGTGGGCGGCGAGCAGGGCGCCGACCTCGTCGCCGCGCAGCATCCGCCAGTCGGCGCCGTCCTTGACGGCCACCGCGCACCGGTCGGCGTCGGGGTCGTTGGCGATGACCAGGTCCGGCCCGGTGGCCCGGGCCCGGGCGAACGCCAGGTCCATCGCGCCCGGCTCCTCCGGGTTCGGGAAGGCGACCGTCGGGAAGTCCGGGTCCGGCTCGGCCTGCTCGGCGACCAGCACCGGCTCGGGGAACCCGGCCCGGGCGAAGGCGGCCAGCAGCACGTCCTTGCCGACGCCGTGCATGGCCGTGTAGACCGTGCGGGCGGTGCGCGGGGAGTCCGCCGCGAGGACGGCGTCCGTACGGGCCAGATAGGCGTCCAGGACCGAGTCGTCCAGGACCTCCCAGCCGGCGTCCGGGCGCGGTACGTCGTGCAGGGAGGCGATGGCGTCGATCTCGGCGGCGATCTCCGCGTCCGCGGGCGGCACGATCTGGGAGCCGTCGCCCAGGTAGACCTTGTAGCCGTTGTCCCGGGGCGGGTTGTGGCTGGCGGTGACCTCCACGCCGGCCACCGCGCCGAGGTGGCGGATCGCGAAGGCCAGCACGGGGGTGGGCAGCGGGCGGGGCAGCACGGCGGCGCGCAGACCGGCGCCGGTCATCACGGCGGCGGTGTCCCGGGCGAAGTCGGCCGACTTGTGCCGGGCGTCGTAGCCGATGACCACCAGTCCGTCGCCCTGTCCCCGCTTCCTCAGGTACGCGGCGAGGCCGGCGGCGGCGCGGATCACGACGCCGCGGTTCATGCGCATGGGGCCGGCCCCGAGTTCGCCGCGCAGGCCGGCCGTGCCGAACTGGAGCGTGCCGGCGAAGCGGTCCGACAGCTCCGCCGTGTCACCGGCGTCGATCAGCCCGGCCAGTTCGTCGCGGGTCTCCTGGTCGGGATCCTCAGCGAGCCAGGCCTTGGCCCGGGCGATGAGATCGTCGTGCACCTTGGGATCAACCTCTCCTAGTCGTCGCTCGGGGCTTCGCCCCCGGACCGCGTCCGTCCGCCCGCCCGTCCGGAACCGTCGGACGGGCGGACGGACGGGGGTCCCGTCACCGGCGCCGCGGCGCCCGCGTCCGCTTACAGCTTGCCCAGCACCTGCGCCAGCAGCTGGCCCATCCGGGCCGCCGAGTCACGGCCGGCCTGGAGGACCTCCTCGTGGTTGAGGGGCTCGCCGGTCATGCCCGCGGCCAGGTTGGTGACCAGGGAGATGCCCAGCACCTCGGCGCCCGCCTCGCGCGCGGCGATGGCCTCCAGGACGGTGGACATGCCGACCAGGTCCGCGCCGATGACGCGGGCCATGCGGATCTCGGCCGGGGTCTCGTAGTGCGGGCCGGGGAACTGGGCGTAGACGCCCTCCTCCAGCGTGGAGTCGATCTCCTTGCACAGGGCGCGCAGGCGCGGCGAGTACAGGTCCGTCAGGTCGACGAAGTTCGCGCCGACGATCGGGGACGTCGCCGTGAGGTTGATGTGGTCGCTGATCAGCACCGGCTGGCCGGGGCGCATGCCCTCGCGCAGACCGCCGCAGCCGTTGGTGAGCACCACGGTCTTGCAGCCGGCCGCCACCGCGGTGCGCACGCCGTGCGCGACCGCCGCGACGCCACGGCCCTCGTAGTAGTGGGTGCGGCCCAGGAAGACCAGGGCGCGCTTGTCACCGAAGGAGTACGAGCGGACCTTGCCGCCGTGGCCCTCGACGGCCGGCGGCGGGAAGCCGGGCAGCTCGGTGACCTGGAACTCGGCGTCGGGGGCGCCCAGCGCGTCGACGGCCGGAGCCCAGCCGGAGCCCATCACGAGGGCGACGTCGTGGGTCTCGGCGCCGGTGAGGGCGCGCAGGCGCGCGGCGGCGGCGTCGGCGGCGGCGTAGGGGTCGCCCTGGATGTCGTCCGGAAGAAGAGATGCGTTCACGCCGATGAGGGTAACCGCTCTTCGCCTACGCGCGTAGATGACAGAGCGCACGGGATTGGGTTCGTTGCTTTGTCGTTTTCCACAAAGGACGGACGAAACGGGAGGTAAGGGGCGGGGTGCCGGACTCAGCAGGGGCGCTTGCGGAGTTCCATCACATAGTCGTGCGGGGCGCCCGCCGACTCCGCCGCGTCGGCGATCTCGCCCAGATAGCGCGCCGACGGCAGCCCGCCCTCGTAGCCGTTGAGGACGTAGGCCCAGGCCGGCTCCTCGCCGTCCAGGGTGTGCGCGCGCACCCGGACCCGGCGGTACAGATCCAGCCCCACCCCTTCCCACCGGTCGAGCGACTCCTCGTCCATCGGCGCGATCTCGTACAGGCCGACGAACACCTGGGCCAGCGGGTCCTCGACGATCGTCGCCAGCGCGCCCTCCCAGCCGAGCTGCTCGCCGCCGAAGGTCAGCCGCCAGCCGCCCAGCCAGCCGGTGGCGCGCAGCGGGGAGTGCGGGGCGCGGCGGGACATCAGACGCGCGTCGAGGTTGCCGGCGTAGGCGGCATAGAGCGACATGGGGAGAGGGTACGGCAGACGTCCCGGGCGCCCCGCGCGTCACAGGAGCGACCCGGCGGCGCCCCCGGGCAGTAGCACTTTGAAGCGTGCGGGACAATGGAGTACGTGACTCGGATCGTGATCATCGGTGGCGGACCCGGCGGATACGAGGCGGCCCTGGTGGCCGCCCAGCTCGGCGCGGAGGTGACCGTCGTCGACTGCGACGGTCTGGGCGGAGCGTCGGTGCTGACCGACTGCGTGCCGTCGAAGACCCTTATCGCTACGGCCGAGGTGATGACCACCTTCGACTCCTCCTACGAGGAGCTGGGGATCATCGTGGCCGACGACACCCCGCCGCTGGAGCGGTCGGCGCGGGTGGTCGGGGTGGACCTCGGCAAGGTCAACCGCCGGGTCAAGCGCCTCGCGCTCGCCCAGTCCCACGACATCACCGCGTCCGTCACGCGCGCCGGCGCCCGGGTCATGCGCGGGCGCGGCCGGCTGGAGGGCATGCAGGCCCTGGACGGGTCCCGCAAGGTCGTCGTCACCGCCGCCGACGGCACCGAGGAGACCCTCACCGCCGACGCCGTCCTCATCGCCACCGGCGGCCACCCCCGCGAGCTGTCCGACGCCCGCCCCGACGGCGAGCGCATCCTGAACTGGACCCAGGTCTACGACCTCACCGAGCTGCCGGAAGAGCTGATCGTGGTCGGCTCCGGCGTCACCGGCGCCGAGTTCGCCGGCGCCTACCAGGCCCTCGGCTCCGAGGTCACCCTGGTCTCCTCCCGCGACCGCGTGCTGCCCGGCGAGGACCCGGACGCCGCCGCCGTGCTGGAGGACGTCTTCCGGCGCCGCGGCATGAACGTCATGGCCCGCTCCCGCGCGCAGTCCGCCAAGCGCGTCGGCGACCGGGTCGAGGTGGCGCTGGCCGACGGCCGGGTCATCACCGGCACCCACTGCCTGATGGCCGTCGGCGCCATTCCGAACAGCGCGGGCCTGGGCCTGGAGGAGGCCGGCGTCAAGCTGCGCGAGTCCGGGCACATCTGGACCGACAAGGTCTCGCGCACCACCGCCCCCGGCGTCTACGCGGCCGGCGACGTGACCGGCGTCTTCGCCCTCGCCTCCGTGGCCGCCATGCAGGGGCGGATCGCCATGTACCACTTCCTGGGCGACGCGGTGGCCCCGCTGGACCTGAAGGCGGTCTCCTCCAACGTCTTCACGGACCCCGAGATCGCGACCGTCGGCTACACGCAGGCGGACGTGGACGCGGGCAAGATCGACGCGCGCGTGGTCAAGCTGCCGCTGCTGCGCAACCCGCGCGCCAAGATGCAGGGCATCCGGGACGGCTTCGTGAAGATCTTCTCCCGGCCGGGCACCGGGATCGTTGTCGGCGGTGTCGTGGTGGCGCCGCGCGCCTCGGAACTGATCCACCCCATCTCGATCGCCGTCGACAACAATATGACGGTCGAACAGATCGCGAACGCCTTCACCGTGTACCCCTCTCTTTCGGGGTCGATCGCGGAGGTCGCCCGGCAGCTGCACACCCGCAAGGCGAGCGCGGAGGGCTGACGGCACCGGCCGGCTTCCCGCTGGTCACACGCGCCGGGGCGCCGACAGGTGGCGAAACCGCACCGATCGGCGCCCTATACCACTTCGCGTCCCACACTGCGAACAACTTCTGCTATTCGCCGCAAACTGCTGAAAGCAGACGGTCGCTGGGGTTACTGTCAGTTTCGTGTTCGCTGCTGAACGTCGCCAATTGATCCTCGAAATGGTGCGAGCGAACGGTGCCGTGTCGCTCCGTGAGCTCGCCCGCGTCGTCCAGACCTCCGAAGTGACCGTACGGCGGGACGTGCGCGCGCTGGAGGCAGAAGGACTCCTCGACCGCCGCCACGGCGGTGCGGTACTGCCGGGCGGGTTCACGCGGGAGTCCGGCTTCCCGCAGAAGTCGCACCTCGCGACCGCCGAGAAGACGGCCATCGCCGACCTCGCCGCGGGCCTCGTCGACGAGGGCGAGGCCATCGTGGTCGGGGCGGGTACGACCACGCAGGAGCTGGCCCGCCGCCTCGCGCGCGTGCCGGGCCTGACGGTCGTCACCAACTCCCTGCTGGTGGCCCAGGCGCTCGCCCACGCCAACCGGGTGGAGGTCGTGATGACCGGGGGCACCCTGCGCGGCTCCAACTACGCCCTCGTCGGCTCCGGCGCCGAGCAGTCCCTCCAGGGGCTGCGCGTCTCCAGGGCCTTCCTCTCCGGGAGCGGCCTGACCGCCGAACGCGGCCTGTCCACCTCCAACATGCTCTCGGCGTCCGTCGACCGGGCCCTCGTGCAGGCCGCCGCGGAGGTCGTGGTCCTCGCCGACCACACCAAGCTCGGCACGGACACGATGTTCCAGACCGTGCCGACGGACCTGATCACCCGCCTGGTCACCGACGAGCCCCCGCCCCACGACGACCGCGCGGTCACCGAACTGCAGGCCCTCGCCGACCAGGGCGTCCAGATCGCCGTTGCGGGGGCGAGCGGGAACCCGGGGGGTGACCAGGTCCCGGCGGGCCGCCGCACCTCCCTGCCGGGACCCCGCAGGAGCCACGTACCGGGCGCCTCCCCCCTCCGCTCCACTACGGCGCTGCCCGAACCGGCCCCGGCCGAACGCGGACGCGTGGCGGACCTCCGGCGGCGCTGACCGGCCCGCACGGCGCTGCCGTGGACGACGGCGGCCCTGGTGGTGTGCGGCCGCCGAGCCGGGCGGAGCGCCCCCGGAACGCGGCCGGCCCCCGGCGACGTGCGCCAGGGGCCGACTCGGTTCGGTGCCGTACGGCTGCGGTTCAGTCCTTGATCTCGCAGATGGCGGCGCCGGAGGTGAGGGAGGCGCCGACCTCGGCGGTCAGGCCCTTGATGGTGCCCGCCTTGTGAGCGTTGAGGGGCTGCTCCATCTTCATGGCCTCCAGGACGACGACCAGGTCGCCCTCCTTGACTTCCTGTCCCTCTTCGACGGCGATCTTGACGATGGTGCCCTGCATCGGGGAGGTCAGGGTGTCGCCGGAGGCGACCGGGCCGGACTTCTTCGCCGCGCGCCGCTTGGGCTTGGCCCCGGCCGCGAGTCCGGTACGGGCCAGGCTCATGCCCAGCGAGGAGGGCAGGGAGACCTCCAGGCGCTTGCCGCCGACCTCGACCACGACCGTCTCACGGGCCGTCTCGTCCTCCTCCGCGTCCGCGGGGGCGGTGAAGGGCTTGATGTCGTTGGTGAACTCGGTCTCGATCCACCGGGTGTGGACCGTGAACGGCTCGTTGGAGCCGGTGAGTTCGGGGGCGAAAGCGGGGTCGGTGACGACCTTGCGGTGGAAGGGGATCGCGGTGGCCATGCCCTCGACGCGGAACTCCTCCAGGGCACGGGCGGCCCGCTGGAGGGCTTCCTTGCGGGTGCGGCCGGTGACGATCAGCTTGGCCAGCAGGGAGTCCCAGGCCGGGCCGATCACACTGCCGGCCTCCACGCCCGCGTCCAGGCGCACGCCGGGGCCGGTGGGGGCGTCGAAGACGGTGACGGTGCCGGGGGCGGGCAGGAAGTTGCGGCCCGGGTCCTCGCCGTTGATACGGAACTCGAAGGAGTGACCCCGCAGCACCGGGTCGTCGTAGCCGAGAGGTTCACCGTCGGCGATGCGGAACATCTCGCGGACGAGGTCGATGCCGGCGACCTCCTCGGTGACCGGGTGCTCGACCTGGAGGCGGGTGTTGACCTCCAGGAAGGAGATCGTGCCGTCCTGCCCGACCAGGAACTCACAGGTGCCCGCGCCCTCGTAACCGGCCTCCTTCAGGATGGCCTTCGACGCCCGGTACAGCTCGGCCATCTGCTCCTCGGACAGGAACGGGGCGGGGGCTTCCTCGACCAGTTTCTGGTGGCGGCGCTGGAGGGAGCAGTCGCGGGTGGAGACCACGACGACGTTGCCGTGCTTGTCGGCCAGGCACTGCGTCTCGACGTGCCGGGGCCGGTCGAGGTAGCGCTCGACGAAGCACTCGCCGCGTCCGAATGCGGCGACGGCCTCGCGGACGGCCGAGTCGTAGAGTTCGGGGACTTCTTCCAGGGTGCGGGCGACCTTGAGGCCGCGTCCGCCGCCGCCGAAGGCGGCCTTGATCGCGATGGGCAGGCCGTGCTCCTTGGCGAAGGCCACGACCTCGTCCGCACCCGACACGGGGTCGGGGGTGCCGGCGACCAGGGGGGCGCCGGCGCGCTGGGCGATGTGGCGGGCGGCGACCTTGTCGCCGAGGTCGCGGATGGCCTGCGGGGGCGGGCCGATCCAGATCAGCCCGGCGTCCAGGACGGCCTGGGCGAACTCGGCGTTCTCGGACAGGAAGCCGTAGCCGGGGTGGATCGCGTCCGCGCCGGACTCGCGGGCGGCGTTCAGGATCTTGTCGATGACGAGATAGCTGGTGGCCGGGGTGTCACCGCCCAGGGCGAACGCCTCATCCGCGGCGCGGACATGCAGAGCGTCCCGGTCCGGGTCGGCGTAGACGGCCACGCTCGCGATCCCGGCGTCCCGGCAGGCCCGGGCCACGCGGACAGCGATTTCGCCACGGTTGGCGATGAGCACCTTGCGCACGATTGAGGCTCCCTCCTTGAAACAAGCCGAGTTTAGGGACTGCCGACACGGCACTTCGACCCGTCCCCAATGGTGAGCTTGCCCACACGGAGCGTGATCCGAGGCTCGCCCGACCAGAGAAAGCCCATGTCGCACCTGGGTACGCAGGACTCCTGGGGAAAACCCTAGCCCTGCCATGTGGTCAAGGTCTCTGTGCGGGCGTGCTGCGGCCCACTCCGTTTCTTTGTCGAGTCCCTACGAATGGCCCAATGATTCTTTGCTTCGGTCGGAACCCTTGTCCCGTGGTTTACCCGTTAGTAGCGTGCCCGATGTCTCGGACGTACCTGGGGTAACAGGCTGTCGGCGTGAGAGTGGGTGGGGCCCGGTGGTACGCAGACCGGTGGCATGGGTCGTGGCGGTCGTCCTCCTCGTGGAGGCGTTCTCCGTCGTGGCGGTGAACTGGTTGCTCGGGGTCGTCGTCGACCGGCAGAAGATGTCCCTGGCCGGCCTCGACCCCGACGTCATGGCGATGTCTTCGAAGGCGGGCGGAGTCGTCTTCGGGCTCTACTTCGCGCTGTGCGCGCTGGTGGCCGCGCTCGTCGCGGTGCGCGACCGCGCCCCGGCCGGCTTCGGCCGCGTGGTGCTGATCAGCGCGGCCGTGGTGCACGCCCTGCTCGGCGCGTTCGCCTGGGGACTGTTCGGCGTGGCGGCGTTCGTGTTCATGATCGCCGTCCTCGGGCTGATCGTGCTGCTCCTGATGACGTACGACCGTGCGGCCGGCCCGCAGGGCGCGGTCCCCGGCGGTACGCCCGGGCAGGGGGCCGGGCCGGCGGCGGGCCCTGAGCCGGGTGCGGAACCGGAACCCGTCGACGGGGACGCGCCGGCGGGCCGTACGCACGAACCTCAGGACAGCGACGAGGAACCCCAGGACTCCATCCCGTCCCAGGGCTCCGCCCACGCCCGGGTCAGCGCTCCGGCGCCCACAATTCCGTGATGCCGACGCCCAGTTCCGCCAGCAGCCGGCGGATCAGGGGCAGGCTGATGCCGATCACGTTGCCGTGGTCGCCGTCGATGCCGTCGATGAACGGTGCCGAACGGCCGTCCAGGGTGAAGGCGCCGGCCACGTGGAGGGGCTCCCCGGAGGCCACGTAGGCGGCGATCTCGGCGTCGCTGGGTTCACCGAACCGGACGACGGTGGAGGCGGTCGCCGACACGTACCGCTTGGCCTCCGTGTCCCACACGCAGTGGCCCGTCTGGAGCACCCCCGCCCGGCCGCGCATGTTCTTCCAGCGGGCGGTGGCCTCCTCGGCGTCGGCCGGCTTGCCGAGCGCCTTGCCGTCCAGCTCCAGCACCGAGTCGCAGCCGATCACCAGGGCGCCCTGCACCTCGGGCCGCGCCGCCACCACCGACGCCTTCGCCTCGGCCAGGGCGAGCGCGAGCTCCGCCGGGGTGGGCGCGGTGACGGCGTCCTCGTCGACGCCGCTCACGATGACCTCGGGGTCGAATCCGGCCTGCCGGAGCAGGCCCAGCCGGGCGGGGGACTGGGAGGCGAGCACGAGTCGCCTGCGGCGATTGGCAGTCATGCGGTCAGGTTAGCCACGGTGCGCCGGGCGGCTCACCTCAGGCCGATCACGATCATCGCCAGGATCATGGCCAGCGCCATGAGGAGACCGAGCCGCCGGAGCATGTTCTGCGCCTCGCGCAGTTCCTCGGGCGGCTCGTTCTCCGGATCTGACCACAGCATGCCTCCCAGCGTGCGGCCGGACCGGGTGCGGGTGCCTGAGTAGGCGTACTCAATTCGGCACGCGGGGTTCCGGTCGGCGGACGGTCAGCCCCGGCCCGGCCAGTAGGTGCGCGTCCACGACGCCGGACCCGGCGCCGGGACGTGCCGGGCGGCGACGCGGGCCGGGTCGGACCACGCGTCCCGCGGGCCCCGCGCGCCGGACGGCGCGGTGGCCGCCGCCGCGGCGCGGGCGCGGACCACCGCCAGGGCGGCGGCCAGCTCCTCCGGGGTCGGGTTGCCTCGTACGACCTTGATGTTCATGACCGCTCCCGGGGTCGGCGGGGCCTACAGGGGGATGTTGCCGTGCTTCTTCGGAGGCAGGGATTCCCGCTTGGTGCGCAGCTGACGCAGGCCGCGGACGATGTGCGCGCGGGTGTCGGACGGCATGATCACCGCGTCGACGTAACCGCGCTCGGCCGCGACGTAGGGGTTGAGGAGGGTGTCCTCGTACTCCTGGATCAGGCGGGCCCGGGTGGCCTCGGCGTCGTCCGCCTCGGCGATGGTGCGGCGGTGCAGGATGTTGACCGCGCCCTGGGCGCCCATGACGGCGATCTGGGCGGTGGGCCACGCCAGGTTGAGGTCGGCGCCCAGGTGCTTGGAGCCCATGACGTCGTAGGCGCCGCCGAAGGCCTTGCGGGTGATGACGGTGATCAGCGGGACGGTGGCCTCGGCGTAGGCGTAGATCAGCTTGGCGCCGCGCCGGATGATGCCCTCGTGTTCCTGGCCGACGCCGGGCAGGAAGCCGGGGACGTCCACGAAGGTCAGCACCGGGATGTTGAAGGCGTCGCAGGTGCGTACGAAGCGGGCGGCCTTCTCGGAGGCGGCGATGTCCAGGCAGCCGGCGAACTGCATCGGCTGGTTGGCGACGACGCCGACCGGGTGCCCCTCGACCCGGCCGAAGCCGGTGAGGATGTTCGGCGCGAACAGGGCCTGGGTCTCGAAGAACTCGGCGTCGTCCAGGACGTGCTCGATCACCGTGTGCATGTCGTACGGCTGGTTGGCGCTGTCGGGGACGACCGTGTCCAGCTCGCGGTCCTCGTCGGTGACGGAGAGGTCCGCCTCCTCGGGGAAGACCGGGGGCTCGGAGAGGTTGTTGGACGGCAGGTACGACAGCAGCTGCTTGACGTACTCGACGGCGTCCTTCTCGTCGCCGGCCATGTGGTGGGCCACGCCGGAGGCGGTGTTGTGGGTGCGGGCGCCGCCCAGCTCCTCGAAGCCGACGTCCTCGCCGGTGACGGTCTTGATGACGTCCGGGCCGGTGATGAACATGTGCGAGGTCTGGTCGACCATGACGGTGAAGTCGGTGATGGCCGGGGAGTAGACCGCGCCGCCCGCGCAGGGGCCGACGACCAGGCTGATCTGCGGGATGACGCCGGAGGCGTGGGTGTTGCGGCGGAAGATCTCGCCGTAGGCGCCGAGGGAGGCGACGCCTTCCTGGATGCGGGCGCCGCCGGAGTCGTTGATGCCGATGACGGGGCAGCCGGTCTTCAGGGCGAAGTCCATCACCTTGACGATCTTCTGGCCGTAGACCTCGCCGAGGGCGCCGCCGAAGACGGTGAAGTCCTGGGAGAAGACGGCGACCGGGCGGCCGTCGACGGTGCCGTAGCCGGTGACCACGCCGTCGCCGTAGGGGCGGTTGGCGTCCAGGCCGAAGTTCGTGGAGCGGTGCCGGGCGAACTCGTCCAGCTCGACGAACGATCCCTCGTCCAGCAGCAGCTCGATCCGCTCACGGGCCGTCAGCTTGCCCTTGGCGTGCTGCTTTTCGACGGCGCGTTCCGAACCGGCGTGCGTCGCCTCGTGGATGCGCCGCTGGAGATCCGCGAGCTTCCCCGCGGTCGTGTGAATGTCGATCCCTTGGATCTCGTGACGCTCTTCCGGCTCGGACATCGGGATGCGGCTCCCTGCCTGCTCAAAAGGGGGGACGGTTACTCATTCGTAGAGTAGTGGTGGGGCTACCGATCAGCAGTGCGTCGTTTACCACACCTAGGGTGGCTTGCATGACGCCGCAGAATCCATCAGACGACAGCCGCTGGTCCGACCTCGAACGCCCGCCCCTGAACGCCGCCGCGCTGCGGCGCGGGCTGGTCCGGGACGGGGGCCTGTACCGGGACATCGAGGTGGTGCCGCGCACCGGTTCCACCAACTCCGACCTCGTGGCGCGGGCCGCCGCCGGGGATGTCGAGGAGGGGGTGGTGCTGGTCGCGGAGGAGCAGTCGGACGCCCGGGGGCGGCTGGACCGGCGGTGGAGCGCGCCGCCGCGGTCCGGGCTGTTCTTCTCCGTGCTGCTCAGGCCCCGTGAGGTGCCGGTGGCACGGTGGGGGTGGCTGCCGCTGCTCACCGGGGTCGCGGTGGCGACCGGGCTGGCGCGGGCGGCGGGCGTCGACACGGCGCTCAAGTGGCCGAACGACCTGCTGGTGACCGTCGGCGGCGAGGAGCGCAAGGCCGGGGGGATCCTCGTGGAGCGGGCCGGGGACGACGGCGTCGTCGTCGGCGTCGGCATCAACGTCAGCCTGCGGGCGGACGAGCTGCCGGTTCCGCGGGCGGGGTCGCTGGCGCTGGCCGGGGCGGTGGGGACGGACCGGGATCCGCTGCTGCGGGCGGTGCTGCGGGGGCTGGAGGACTGGTACGGGCGGTGGCGGGCGGCGGGGGGCGATCCCTCGGTGTGCGGGTTGCAGGAGGCGTACACGGCCGGGTGCGCCACGCTCGGGCGGGCCGTCCGGGCGGAGTTGCCCGGGGACCGTTCGGTGGTGGGGGAGGCCGTGGCGCTGGACGGGGACGGGCGGTTGGTCATCGCCACGGGGGAAGGGGCGCGGGAGGCTGTGGGGGCGGGGGACATCGTTCATCTGCGTCCCGCGTGACCCTGGCCGGGGGTTTGGCGGGGGGCTTCGGGTGTGGTGCGGCGCCGTGTCGGGGTGCGGGTGCCTGCGGCGCTTGTGCGGGGTGTGTTGTGGTCTCTTCGCGTGGTGATCCGGGTGCGGGTTGTGTTGGGTGCCTGTGGTTCCCTCGCGTGGTGTCTCGGGTGCGGGTTGGGGGCCCGATGCCTGCGGCGCCTCTGCGGCTTTGTGGGGGTGCGCGTCGCGCACCACGTGCGGGGGAGTCGGGGCCGCGCCGGGGGGGGTGTCCGTCCTCGGAACGGCGCGGAATCGGTTGGCCGTAGAGGTCCTCGGGTTGACGCGCCAACCGCTGCGGGCGGACACCCCCCGACACGTCCCCTTCCCGCCGTGCGCGGCCTCACCGCCGTCTCGCGTCGAGGCCCGTCGGCCCAACCCGACGGAGTGAGCTGGCGCACACCTGCCGTAGAGTTGAGGCCGGTCGATACCTGACCGCGGCAGATCGGAAGGGCAGCAGGCGTGACCGTCGACGACACGGGCTCCGGCGCTGGCGGGGACGGCCGGGTGGATCCCCACGCCCCCGACAGCGGCGAGGACCCGCTGGCCCTGCGGCTCGAACAGCTCATTCTGGGTGCCGAGCGCCGTTACACCCCGTTCCAGGCGGCCCGTAGCGCCGGTGTCTCCATGGAGCTGGCGTCCCGGTTCTGGCGGGCCATGGGGTTCGCGGACATAGGGCAGGCGAAGGCGCTCACCGAGGCCGACGTGCTGGCCCTGCGGCGGCTCGCCGGTCTGGTGGAGGCGGGGCTGCTCAGCGAGGCCATGGCGGTGCAGGTGGCCCGGTCCACCGGGCAGACCACGGCCCGGTTGGCCGAGTGGCAGATCGACTCGTTCCTGGAGGGGCTGACCGAGCCCCCGGAGCCGGGCATGACCCGTACCGAGGTGACGTACCCGCTGGTCGAGCTGCTGTTGCCGGAGCTGGAGGAGTTCCTGGTCTACGTCTGGCGGCGCCAGCTCGCCGCCGCCACCGGCCGGGTCGTGCAGGCCGCCGATGACGAGGAGATGGTCGACCGCCGGCTCGCCGTCGGCTTCGCCGACCTCGTCGGTTTCACCCGGCTCACCCGCCGGATGGAGGAAGAGGAGCTGGGCGAGCTGGTCGAGGCATTCGAGACCACCGCCGCCGACCTGGTCGCCGCCCGTGGCGGCCGGCTGATCAAGACCCTCGGTGACGAGGTGCTGTACGCGGCGGACGACGCCGGTGTGGCCGCGGACATCGCGCTGCGCCTGGTGGAGACGCTGGCGAACGACGAGACGATGCCCGAGCTGCGGGTCGGTATGGCCTTCGGCACGGTGACCACCCGGATGGGTGATGTGTTCGGTACGACGGTCAACCTGGCCTCCCGGCTGACCTCGATAGCGCCCCGGGACGCCGTCCTGGTGGACAGTGCCTTCGCCGAGGAACTGATCCGCACCGGCGAGGCGCCCGTCTCCGAGGCGGAGGCCGCGGCCGCCGAGAAGGAGGGCGAGGAGACGCCGTCGTACCGCTTCGCGCTCCAGCCGATGTGGCAGCGGCCGGTGCGCGGGCTCGGTGTCGTCGAGCCGTGGCTGCTCACCCGTCGTGAGGGGCAGTCCTCCTAGCCGCGCTCGCCGGGTCGCCCAGTACGTCCACGCAGAGGGCGATCACGGGCAGGCACATCCCGGTCGGGGTCGGGGCCGTCCTGTTCGGGGTGGTGGTGGGCGTGGGCGTGGTCGCTGTCGGGGGTGGCGGTGGCGGCTCGGGGGGCCTGGAGGTGGGTGCCTTCGGCCTGGGGTGTGGGGTGATGCTGGTGGTGGGCCGGGGTGTCGGGGGCGTCGTCCGGTGTGCGCGGGGGGTGGCCGGGGGAGTCGATCGGCGTGTGGTGGCGGGCCGGGGGGTCGGCGGTGCCGTCTCGGTGGCCGGGGCCGGACGGGGGGCTGCCCTCGTCGTACCGGGGGTGTGCGGGGTCTCCGGTGTGCCGCGGGCCAGGGCGAGGAGGGTCGCGGCCAGGGTCAGGGCGGTGGCGGTGAGCAGCAGGCGGCGGGGGCGGGGCTTGCGGTGGCGGCCGCGGTGTGCGCCCGGCGTGCGCTCCCTCTGCGTACCGGACCGTAAAGGTGTCGATGGCATGGTTCCCTCCCCGCCGCGCGCCATGGCCGGCGCACGCTACGCGCCGGCGTGGGCGGTGCGCGGGGGGACGGCCGGGATGTCACTCGAACGGGCGTGGCCCCCCGGTCTTTTCCCGGATCGGGTACGGCTGCGATGATCGGACCCACAGTGTGTTAACCCGCGTTAACCGGAGGGTGTCATGAGCGAGGAGCGGTACGGGGAGTTCGTGCTGGTGCGGCGGCACGGGCATGTCGCGGAGCTGGTGCTGGACCGGCCCAAGGCGATGAACGCCGTCTCCACGGAGATGGCCCGCTCCCTCGCGGGCGCGTGCGCCGCGCTCGCCGGTGACCCCGCCGCGCGGGTGGTCGTGCTGACCTCGTCGCACGAACGGGCGTTCTGTGTCGGGGCGGACCTGAAGGAGCGGAACTCCTTCACCGACGCCGACCTGGTCCGGCAGCGGCCGGTGGCCCGGGCCGCGTACACCGGGGTGCTGGAGCTGCCGATGCCGACGATCGCCGCGGTGCACGGCTTCGCCTTGGGTGGCGGATTCGAACTGGCCCTCTCCTGTGACCTGATCGTGGCCGACCGTACGGCCGTGGTGGGGCTGCCGGAGGTGTCCGTGGGCGTGATCCCGGGCGGCGGTGGTACGCAGCTGCTGCCCCGGCGGGTCGGGGCCGCGCGCGCCGCCGAGCTGATCTTCTCGGCCCGCCGGGTGGAGGCGGAGGAGGCCGCCCGGCTGGGGCTGGTGGACCGGTTGACGGAGGAGGGCCGGGACCGCGAGGAGGCCCTGGCGCTCGGGGAGCGGATCGCCGGGAACTCGCCGGTGGGGCTGCGGGCCGCCAAGCGGGCGCTGCGGCTGGGCCACGGGCTGGATCTGCGGGCCGGCCTGGAGGTCGAGGACGCGGCGTGGCGCTCGGTGGCCTTCTCGGGCGACCGCGCGGAGGGCGTCGCCGCCTTCAACGAGAAGCGCAAGCCGGAGTGGCCTGGGGAGTAAGGGGAGGCGGGCGGATCGGGGCCCGGGGGGTGCGCCGGCCACCTGATCGCCGCATCGATGTCCCTTGTGTCCCCATTACTCCCTAACCTGGAGTAATGGGTGAGGACAAGCGGCTCGCCGCGGTCGTGGCGCTGGCGCAGGGCATGGCGGCGGCGCACACCCCCCAGGAGTGCTGGCAGGCCGCCGCCCTCGGCGCCTGTGGTGCGCTGGACGGCAGCTTCGCCGCGCTGTCGGTCTGGGAGCGCGAGCTGGGCCGGCTCCGGGTCCTCGTGAACGTGGGGGACCGGGCCGCGGACGAGGAGGAGTTCCCGGAGGCCGAGACCTATCCGGTGCACCAGTTCCCGGAGATCACCGAGTTCCTGCACGAGCGGTGGGCCGGCGGAGGGGGGCCCAACGCCTGGGTGGAGACCGCCGAGGGCGCCGCCGCCGGCAGCGCCGGGTACTTCCACCAGCGGGTCACGGCCCTGCGCCGCCGGGGGCGCGGGTGCTGTGTCGTCGCCCCCGTCGTGCTGCACGGCCGGGCCTGGGGCGAGCTGTACGTGGCCCGCGCGGCCGGTGCGCCGGTGTTCGCGCGGGCCGACTCCGACTTCGCCACCGTGCTCGCCGCCGTCGTGGCCGCCGGTATCGCGCAGACCGAGCGGCTGGAGGAGGCCCGCCGGCTCGCGTACACCGACGCCCTCACCGGCCTGGCCAACCGCCGGGCCGTGGACGTGTGCCTGGAGGAGGCCGTCGAGCGGCACCGCGCGGAGGGCGCGGTGGTCAGCCTGGTCGTCTGCGACCTCAACGGGCTCAAGCGGGTCAACGACACCCTCGGGCACGCCGTCGGCGACAGGCTGCTGGAGAGGTTCGGCTCGGTGCTGTCGCTGTGCGGGGCGATGGTGCCGGGCGCGCTGGTCGCGCGGCTGGGCGGGGACGAGTTCTGTCTGGTCGCGGTGGGGCCGCCCGCCGACGACGTGGTCAAGGCGGCGGACGAACTGTGCCGCCGGGCCGGCGAGCTGGAGCCGGGGGAGGGGGTGGCGTGCGGGGTCGCCTCGACCGCGGAGGCGATCGGCGAGGTGCGTGACGCCCGGCGGCTGTTCCGGCTCGCGGACGCCGCCCAGTACCGGGCCAAGGCGCTGCGCCTGGACCGGCCGGTGGTGGCCGGCCGGGAGGGTGCCGCCGATCCGGTCGTGCGGCTGGCCGACGCGCCGCCGCCCTCGCGCGCCGAGCGGCGCCGGTTCCGGGGGCGCCGGCCGTGACACCCGAAAGCGGCACCGATCGTGAGGCGAAACCCACACCCTGAGGTAAGGGGTGACTCCGGCGCCCACTAGTGACACCACCGCATTCAATGCGTACGCTCCTGAATATGGATATGCACACTGTGGTGGTGGGGACGTCCGGGGTCACGGCGTCCGACGTTCTCGCCGTGGCGCGCGGCGGTGCCCGCATAGAGCTGTCGGCGGAGGCGGTGGCGGCCCTCGCGGCGGCCCGGGAGATCGTGGACGCGCTGGCGGCCAAGCCCGACCCGGTCTACGGCGTCTCCACCGGCTTCGGCGCCCTGGCGACCCGGCACATCAGCCCGGAGCTGCGCGCCCAGTTGCAGCGCAACATCGTCCGCTCGCACGCCGCCGGCATGGGCCCCCGGGTGGAGCGCGAGGTCGTCCGGGCCCTGATGTTCCTGCGGCTGAAGACCGTCTGCTCGGGGCACACCGGAGTGCGGCCCGAGGTCGCGCAGACCATGGCCGACGTGCTGAACGCCGGGATCACCCCGGTCGTGCACGAGTACGGCTCCCTGGGCTGCTCCGGCGACCTGGCCCCGCTGTCCCACTGCGCGCTCACCCTCATGGGCGAGGGCGAGGCGGAGGGTCCCGACGGGAGCGTCCGGCCCGCGGGCGAGCTGCTCGCCGAGCACGGCATCCGGCCCGTCGAGCTGCGCGAGAAGGAGGGCCTGGCGCTGCTCAACGGCACCGACGGCATGCTCGGCATGCTGGTCATGGCCCTCGCCGACCTGGACACCCTCTACAAGTCCGCCGACGTCACCGCCGCCCTCACCCTGGAGGCGCTGCTCGGCAGCGACAAGGTCCTCGCGCCCGAGCTGCACGCCATCCGCCCGCACCCCGGACAGGGCGCCAGCGCCGCCAACATGCTCGCCGTGCTGAAGGGCTCCGGGCTCACCGGGCACCACCAGGACGACGCCCCGCGCGTCCAGGACGCCTACTCCGTGCGCTGCGCCCCGCAGGTCGCCGGCGCCGGACGCGACACCGTCGCGCACGCCCGCCTGGTCGCCGACCGGGAGCTGGCCTCCGCCGTGGACAACCCCGTGGTGCTGCCCGACGGCCGCGTGGAGTCCAACGGCAACTTCCACGGCGCGCCCGTGGCCTATGTGCTGGACTTCCTCGCCATCGCCGCCGCCGACCTCGGCTCCATCGCCGAGCGCCGCACCGACCGGCTGCTGGACAAGAACCGCAGCCACGGCCTGCCGCCGTTCCTCGCCGACGACGCCGGTGTGGACTCCGGGCTGATGATCGCCCAGTACACGCAGGCCGCGCTGGTCAGCGAGCTGAAGCGGCTCGCCGTACCGGCCTCCGCGGACTCCATCCCGTCCTCCGCCATGCAGGAGGACCACGTCTCCATGGGCTGGTCGGCCGCGCGCAAGCTGCGCACCGCCGTGGACAACCTCACCCGGATCATCGCCATCGAGCTCTACGCGGCCACCCGCGCCATCGAGCTGCGCGAGGGACTCACCCCGGCGCCCGCCACGCGGGCCGTGATCGACGCCGTGCGCGCCGCGGGCGTGCGGGGCCCGGGCCCGGACCGGTTCCTGGCGCCCGACCTGGCCGCCGCCGACGCCTTCGTGCGCGGCGGGGAGCTGGTGGCGGCCGTGGAGAAGGTCACCGGCCCGCTCCAATGAACGACGGCGGGGCCCCGGCCGGGGCCCCGCCGCATGGGTGACCAAACGTCACTTCAGCTTGGCGGCCTGCGCCTTCATGACCGGAGCGGAGACCGTGTAGGGCTTCTTGGTCATCATCGCGCCGATGTTGACCGTGGTGTACACCGCGAGGGTCCTGCCGTGCCGCACCACCTCGGAGTGCAACGGCAGGGCGCCGTCCTCGCCCTCCTCGTCGGTCGCGGTGAAGGCCACCGACGCGTCACCCGCGCCGGACGACTTCTCCTCGGCGACCTTGGTGAACTTGCCCTTCTCGCCGTCCTGTTCGCCAGAGAAGCCGCCCGCGCACGCCTTGACCGCGTCCTTGACCGAGGCCAGGGCCCGCTCGGCGCCGTCCCCGTCGTACGAGGCCAGGGTGACCACGGTGACGTCCAGGTCCATGGCCTTGGTGAACTCGTCCTTGAGGGCGCCCTCGGACAGGTCCTCCGGGGAGCTGGGCTGAGCCGTGGGGACCTTCTTCTCCTGCGTGGCCATGCGGCTGGTGTTCGCCGCCGGGGCGCCGGGCGCGATGCCGGTGAAGGCCTGGAGCACCGGCTCGCACTTGGCGTCCCCGGCCTTGACCTTGGAGCGGTCCGGGACGCCGCCCTCGACCGGCCCGACCTCGTGCCCGGGCACGTCACCCTTGGCGATGACCAGCTTCTGCAACTCCGCCGCGCTCAGCGTCTTCGCGGCCGGCTTGGCGGCGTCCTTGCCCGAGGCGTTCCCCGAGCCCTTCGACTTCTCGTCGCCACAACCCGTGACGAGGGCGAGCGACAGCACGCTCACAGCTGCGGTGGCGCACAGCCGCACGCCCGATGATCTCTTCATGGGCGAACTATGTGCGGACTGTCAAGACATAGTCAAGACAAATCAAAAACCCGTACGTTCGCGACGCACCGAATACACGACGAAACCGGCGCCCACCGTGAGGAACAGGCTGCCGCCGATGACGTACGGGGTGGTGTCGAAGCCGCCGGTGTCGGCCAGTTCGGCCTCCACGGCCGCCCGGTCCGTGCCCGCGGCGGGCGCCGACACCGCTCTGACCTGTGCGACGTGTGTGACCTGGGTGACGCGGGTGGGCGTCGAGGCGGTCGCCGTCTCTCTCGCCGGGGCGTTCTGCGAGGCGTTCGCGGACGGGACGAACCACAGTGCGCACAGCAGGGTGCCCGCGGCGGCGGCGGTCAGCAACGGGCGGCGAGCGGATGACACGGAATATCGATCCCCTTGTGACGCTGGCGAATTGGCCGTGTGGGGCGATGTTAGTGAAAGGCGCGGGTCACAGGAAAGTCACGGGAGGTTTCGGCCGTACGCTCCCCCCATGAGCACAGAAGAGACATCACGTTTTGTGCGGCTTCGGGTGGAACTGGTGCTGGAGGTGCTGGACGAGGACGAGGTGGCCAAGGCCGCACTGGGCCGCCTCGCCGGGGACACCGCGCTGCCGGAGGCGGAGCGGGCGCACGCCGAGGCCGCTGTGACGGAAGACACCGCGGAGGCCCTGGCCTATCTCGTGGATCCGTTCGACCTGGTCAGCGAGGTGCCCGGGGTGGAGCTCCAGCAGGCGTCCTGGTCCAGTGAGCGCGTCGACTACGACCCCGATTCGCCCGAGTGGGACCTGGACGAGGATGATGGGGAGGACGACGAGGAAGAGGACGGCATCGGCTGAGCGTCCCGGGGCACCCAGGGCCCCGGACGGCACCCGCCGTCCGGGGCCTTCGTCGTCCCGGGGGACGCGGGGACGGGCGTCCGGCCCCGTCCGTGACCAAGGAGCGCGCCACGGACGTGGGATGCCCCACAGATCCACGGGGCGGGAACGGGACGAACCGGCCGTAGCGTTGATGGTTCTTGACGGGGGACTCGGGGTTTTCGCGACTCGGCAACGATGGAGAAGCTTGTGATGACGGTCAGTAAGCGGCGCGGGCGCCTGGCGGCCGCTTCCGCTCTGCTCGGCGGTGTGCTGGTGCTCACGGCGTGTTCCGGCGGCGACGCCGACGCCTCCGGCAGCGGCGACGGCGACACCTCGCAGGCCAAGGTCGACGAGGCGGCGGCCAAGAAGTCCTCCGAGGCGCAGATCACGATCACGCCGAAGGACGGCTCCGCCAACGCGTCGATCAACAACTCCGCCGCCGTCACGGTGAGCAAGGGCACCCTCACCGGCGTCACCATGACCACCCAGGACGGCAAGCCCGTCGCCGGGCAGCTGTCCGCCGACAGCAAGAGCTGGAAGCCCGGCACCGCGCTGGAGCGTTCCACCACCTACAAGGTCGCCGCGGAGGCCAAGGACTCCGAGGGCCGCATAGCCCACGAGAACGCCTCCTTCACCACGGTCTCCCCGGCCAACAGCTTCATCGGCACCTTCACCCCGGACAACGGCTCCACGGTCGGCGTCGGCATGCCCGTGTCGATCAACTTCGACAAGGCGATCACCAACAAGGCGGCCGTGCAGAAGGGCATCACGGTCAGCTCCAGCAGCGGCCAGGAGGTCGCCTGCCACTGGTTCAGCGCCAACCGCATGGACTGCCGCCCCGAGGAGTACTGGAAGGAAGGCTCCACCGTCACCCTGAAGCTGGCGCTCGACGGCGTCCAGGGCGCGAGCGGTGTCTACGGCGTCCAGCAGAAGACGGTCACCTTCCACATCGGCCGCAACCAGGTCTCCTACGTCGACGCGAAGACCAAGCAGATGAAGGTCACGCAGGACGGCAAGGTCGTCAAGACCATCCCGATCTCCGCCGGCTCCCCCGACAACAAGACGTACGAGGGGCAGATGGTGATCTCCGAGAAGTTCAAGCAGACCCGCATGAACGGCGCCACGGTCGGCTTCACCGACGACGACGGCAAGGGCGAGTACGACATCAAGGACGTGCCGCACGCCATGCGCCTGACCACCTCGGGCACCTTCATCCACGGCAACTACTGGGGCGCGCCGTCGGTGTTCGGCAGCGCCAACACCAGCCACGGCTGCGTCGGCCTGCGGGACGCGAAGGGCGCGAACGACCCGAGCACGCCTGCGGCCTGGTTCTACAACGGCACGCTGATCGGTGACGTCGTGGTCGTCCAGAACACCGGCGACAAGACGGTCTCGCCGGACAACGGCCTCAACGGCTGGAACATGGACTGGGCGCAGTGGAAGGCCGGTTCGGCCGTCTGACGCTCCGTCATCACTTCGCGCGATGCCGCTCCTCCGGGGGCGGCATCGTTCGTTGACGGTCCATAACACCCCCTGGTTCCAAGGGACTTCGCGGTTGTGTAACGGTGTCCCGGACGGCACGTAACAGTTTCCTGTCGTGCTTTCTCACCGTTCTCTCATCTATTGAGCGCCTGATCGCCTCCCGGAATACTTCGGTGCCCGGGAGGCCGACGCGCACGTGTGCGAGTCCGCCCCCGGCCGGGTGAACGGGGAATTCACCCGGTACCTCGTCTCCAGGGGGAGAACTTGCGCGCACAAGTGAAAAGAGCGGCTGCGGCCACCGTGGCAACGGCCGCGGCAGTCGCCCTCGCAGCGGGTATGACCAGCCCCGCGTCGGCGAAGCCCGCCCGCACCTCCGCGGGCGCCTCCGCGCTCACCGCCCGGCACCACGTCACCCTGATCACCGGTGACCGCGTCGCCCTCGACGCCAAGGGCCGGGTCGTCGGCCTGGAGCGGGCCAAGGGCCGCGAGCACATACCCTTCCAGGTCCGCAAGGCGGCCGGACACACCCTGGTGATCCCCGCGGACGCGGGCCGCCTGGTGGCCTCCGGCACGCTGGACCAGCGCCTCTTCGACGTCACCGAGCTGAACAAGGCCGCCACCCGCAAGGCCCAGAAGAACGGCCTGAAGGTCATCGTCGGCTACCGCGGCACCGCGGGCGCCGCCAAGGCCGGGGTCCGCGACGCGGGCACCCTGCGCCGCAGCCTGACCGCGCTCAACGCGGACGCCGTGCAGACCCCGGCCGAGGACACCGCCGGGCTGTGGGACGCCGTGACCAACGACGGCAGGACCGCCTCCGGCATCGCGCACGTCTGGCTCGACGGCGTCCGCGAGGCCAGCCTCGACAAGTCCGTACCGCAGATCGGCGCCCCCACCGCCTGGAAGGCCGGTTACACCGGCAAGGGCGTCAAGGTCGCCGTCCTCGACACCGGCGTGGCCACCGATCACGCGGACCTGAAGAACCAGGTGATCGCCTCCCGGAACTTCACCCCCGCCGCCGACGCCGTCGACCGCTTCGGCCACGGCACGCACGTCGCCTCCATCGTGGCGGGCACCGGCGCCAAGTCGGGCGGCAAGTACAAGGGAGTGGCCCCGGACGCCAAGCTCCTCAACGGCAAGGTCCTGGACGACAGCGGCTTCGGCGACGACTCCGGCATCCTCGCCGGCATGGAGTGGGCGGCCGGCCAGGGCGCCGATGTCGTCAACCTCAGCCTCGGCGGCTACGACACCCCCGGCATCGACCCGCTCGAGGCCGAGGTCAACAAGCTCTCTGCCGAGAAGGGCATCCTGTTCGCGATCGCCGCGGGCAACGACGGCCCCCAGTCGGTCGGTTCGCCGGGCAGCGCGGACGCCGCGCTCACCGTCGGCGCCGTCGACGACAAGGACACGCTGGCGGACTTCTCCTCCACCGGCCCGCGCGCCGGCGACGGCGCCGTCAAGCCGGACGTCACCGCGCCGGGCGTCGACATCACCGCCGCCGCAGCCGCCGGCAGCGTCATCGGCGAGGAGGTCGGCGAGAAGCCCGAGGGCTACCTCACGATCTCCGGCACCTCGATGGCCACCCCGCACGTCGCGGGCGCCGCGGCCATCCTGAAGCAGCGGCACCCCGACTGGGGCTACGCCGAGCTGAAGGGCGCCCTGACCGGCTCCGCCAAGGGCGGCAAGTACACCCCCTTCGAGCAGGGCTCGGGCCGTATCCAGGTCGACAAGGCCATCGGCCAGTCGGTCGTCGCCGACCCGGTCTCGCTGAACTTCGGTGTGCAGCAGTGGCCGCACACCGACGACACACCGGTCACCAAGAAGCTGACGTACCGCAACCTCGGTGACAAGGACGTCACGCTCAGCCTGGCGAGCACCGCCACCGGCCCCAAGGGCGCGGCGGCCCCGGCCGGCTTCTTCAAGCTCGGCGCGGACCAGGTCACCGTCCCGGCGCACGGCACGGCCGCGGTCGACCTCACCGTGAACACCAGGCTCGGCGGCACCGTCGACGGCGCCTACTCCGCGTACGTCACGGCGACGGGCGAAGGCCAGAGCGTCCGCACGGCCGCCGCGGTGCACCGCGAGGTGGAGTCCTACGACGTCACGCTGAAGTTCATCGGCCGTGACGGCAAACCGGCCCCGTACTACGACGCCGGCCTCACCGGCGTGACGGGCCTGGCCACCGGCACCTCGGTGACCCCGTACGACAAGTCCGGCACGGTGAAGGCGCGCGCGCCCAAGGGCACGTACATCCTCGACACCACCGTCTACGGCGACCCGGAGAACTCCGCCAAGGGCACCGACTGGCTCGTGCAGCCGAAGCTGACCGTCGACAAGAAGCAGACGATCACCCTCGACGCGCGCAAGGCCAAGCCGGTGGACATCACCGTCCCCGGCTCGGGCCTGAAGTCCGCGTTCGCCGCGCCGAGCTTCGGCATCACGGTCGGCGACAGCGAGTACGCCTACATGATGTTCCTGGACTCGTACAAGAACTTCCGCACCGCTCACCTCGGCCCGCAGCCGCCCGCCGGCTCGCTGACCCAGCAGTGGGACGGCCACTGGACCAAGGGCGCGACCGAGGAGTACGCCGTCACCTCCGGCGGCCCGGTCAAGCAGCTCGCCACCGGCTACACCCGGCACTACAAGGCCGGCGAACTCGCCACGGTGAAGGTCCGGATGGGCGCGGCTGCCCGCGGCAAGACGGGCACCGTCGACGCCCTCGGCTGGCTGCCCGGCGGCTCCGGCGCCTCCTCCATCAGCGTCCCGCAGAAGCTGCCCGGCACCCGCACCCTGCACCTGTCCACCACGGGCGGTGTGCGCTGGGGCCTGGAATTCGGCCAGCTCGGCGGGGACGAGTACGACGCCGGCTACTCGCTCGGCGAGTTCACCTTCAAGGGCGGCAAGACCTACACCAAGACGGTCAACACCGCCGTCTTCGGCCCGCACCTGACCAAGGACACGGGCCTGTTCCGGGAGGGTGACGAGATCTTCGGCGCGCTGCCGCTGTTCGCCGACTCGGCCGGGCACGCCGGGTACTCGGAGTTCGACGCGGTGAGCACCACGCTGTACCGCAACGGCACCAAGATCGGCAGCAACAAGGACCCGCTGTTCGGCGGCGAGACCTTCAAGGTCCCGGCCGGTGACGCGGCGTACAGGCTGACCACCTCGGTCAAGCGCAAGGCGACGGTGTCCGAGGCATCCACCCGGATCGACGCGGCCTGGACCTTCCGCTCCAAGAAGCCGTCCGGCGACATGGTCCAGCTGCCTGCCTCCACCTTGCGCTTCGGTGCCACCACCGGCCTGGACAGCCGGGTCGCGGCGGGCAAGAAGGCCACCTTCCCGGTCACCGTGGAGGGCGCCGCCGCCGGCCGCAACCTGAAGTCCCTCGCCGTCTACGTCTCCTACGACGGCAAGAACTTCAAGAAGACCGAGGTCAGGAACGGCAAGATCACCGTGAAGAACCCGGCGAAGAACAAGGCGGTCTCGTTCCGCGCCAAGATCACCGACAAGAAGGGCAACACGTCGGAGATCACGATCTACAACGCGTACTTCGGCAAGTGATCCCTCGCTAGCCGACCGTCCGCACGAGCGGCCCGCGGCGGGTACCCACCCGCCGCGGGCCGCTCGCCCGTTTCCGGGCTACGCCGAGGGAACCGCCCGGGTGGCGTCCGCGCCCCAGCTGGCCAGCAGGCGCAGGGACTCGGCGGTGGGGGAGTCCGGCTCGGCGTGATAGGTGACCAGGGACTGCTCCGAGCCGTCCGTCAGACGGAAGCTCTCGAAGTGCAGCGCGAGGTCGCCCACCAAGGGGTGGTGCAGGTGCTTGACGCCATGGCTCTTCTCCTTGACGTCGTGCGTGGCCCACAGCCGGCGGAACTCCTCGCTCTTCACCGACAACTCGCCCACCAGCGCCGACAGCTTCGGATCGTCCGGATGGCAGCCCGCGTCCATGCGCAGGGCGCACACGATGTCGATCGCCTTCTGCTCCCAGTCGACGAACAGCTCCCGGTACTCCGGGCGCAGGAACACCAGCCGGGCCCAGTTCCGCTCGGCCGGCGGCACCTCGCCCCAGTCGCCGAAGAGGGCCGCCGCCATCCGGTTCCAGGCGAGGATCTCCGAGCGCCGGCCCACGATGTACGCCGGCACGGACTCCATGGTCCCCAGCAGCTGCCGCAGCGCCGGGCGCACCTGCTGCTGGCGCGCCCCCTGCTTCTTCTTCAGCGCCTTCGGCTTGGCCAGGTGCGTCAGATGGGCGTGCTCGGCGTCCGTCAGCCGCAGGGCCCGCGCGATCGCGTCCAGCACCTCCGCGGACACGTTCCGTCCGTTGCCCTGTTCGAGCCGGGTGTAGTACGCCACCGACACCCCGGCCAGCTGTGCCAGCTCCTCCCGGCGCAGCCCCGGCACCCGGCGGTGCCGTCCGAAGCCGGAGAGCCCCACGTCCTCGGGCTTCAGCCGGGCCCGCCGGCTGCGCAGGAACTCGCTCAGCTCCGCCCGCCGGTCCAGGGCCCGGCCCGTGGTGGCTGTGGTGTCCGGCTGCTCGTCCCTGCTGTCCATACGTCCAGTATTCCTGGTCGTATGCCGGCGAGCCTGACCTCGCTGGTGGTACGCACAGCGGTCGTACGCAAAGGCGTGGTCTGGGTAGGCCGCCCGGCGTGCGGCAGGCTGGACGCCGTGCCCGGCACCAGGACCCGGGCGCGCGAACGACCGCTAGGAGAACCCCGGCATGACCACTGTTGCCGCATACGCCGCGCCCGCCGCGAAGGCTCCGCTGGAGCGCACGACCATCGAGCGACGCGCGGTCGGCGAGTCCGACGTCCTGATCGACATCAAGTTCGCCGGTATCTGCCACTCCGACATCCACCAGGCCCGGGAGGGCTGGGGCGAGGCGATCTTCCCGATGGTCCCCGGCCACGAGATCGCCGGCGTCGTGTCGGAGGTCGGCCCCGGCGTGACGAAGTTCAAGGTCGGCGACCGGGTGGGCGTCGGCTGCCTGGTCGACTCCTGCCGCGAGTGCGAGAACTGCCGGGCCGGGCAGGAGCAGTACTGCCTGAACGGCGGCTTCGGCTCCACGTACAACGCCATCGGCCGGGACGGCACGCCCAACCACGGCGGCTACTCGGAGAAGATCGTCGTCGACGAGAACTTCGTCGTCCGCATCCCCGACGGGCTGTCCCTGGACGTGGCCGCGCCGCTGCTGTGCGCCGGCATCACCACGTACTCCCCGCTGAAGCGCTGGAACGCCGGCCCCGGCAAGAAGGTCGCGATCCTCGGCATGGGCGGCCTCGGCCACATGGGCGTGAAGATCGCGCACGCGCTCGGCGCCGAGGTGACCGTGCTGTCGCAGTCCCTGCGCAAGAAGGACGACGGCCTCAAGCTGGGCGCCGACCACTACTACGCCACCAGCGACCCGAAGACCTTCGAGGAGCTGCGGGGCTCGTTCGACCTGATCCTGTCCACGGTGTCGGCCCCGCTGGACTTCAACGCCTACCTGTCGCTGCTGAAGACGGAGGGCGCGCTGGTGAACGTGGGCGCCCCCGAGGAGCCGGTCTCGCTCAACCTCTTCTCGGTGATCGGCGGCGGCAAGACCCTCGCGGGCTCCATGATCGGCGGCATCCGCGAGACCCAGGAGATGCTGGACTTCTGCGCGGGGCACGGGATCGGCGCCGAGATAGAGCTGATCGCCGCGTCCGAGGTCAACGAGGCGTACGAGCGGGTGCTGGCCAGTGACGTCCGCTACCGCTTCGTGATCGACACCGCCACGATCTGACCTGCGGTCCGCTTGGCCGTCGTCCTCGCCGGCCGTAGTCCTTGCCGGGCTACGGCCGGCGGCGGGTCGGCTGCCGGGGGTTGTCTGTCGGCTGCGGGTTCGTCGTGGTTGCTCGCGCAGTTCCCCGCGCCCCTTTGGGGGCGCTGGCCTTCGGCCTGCTGGGGGTTGTCTGCCGGCCGCGGGTTTGTCGTGGCTGGTCGCGCAGTTCCCCGCGCCCCTTACGGGGCGCTGCCCTTCCCTCTACTGGAGGGCGAAGCTCTCCCCGGGGCTGTACGGCCGTACCGTCACGCTTCCGTCCGGGGCGGGACGCACCACGTGTACCCGGCCGGCACCGGACACCCGGGCCTCGCCGTCATGGACGCCGAGCAGCGTGTTCTCGTCCACGGCGACCCCGTACGGCGCCTGCCGCCGCCCGACCGCCGCGACCAGCCGGGCCAGCGTCCCCCACTGGGCGGCGTGTACGTCCACCGCGAACGGCACCAGTCCGAGCCCCGCCCGGACCTCGACCTCCGCCAGATCCTCCCCGGTCTCCTCCGGGCATACCGGCGCCCCGTCCACCAGCCAGCCGCCGACCACGGCCCGCCGCGCGGCCACGGCGGCACCGGCGGAGAATCCCGCGTACGGCAGCCCGCGCTCGGCCAGCAGCCCCGGCAGCCGCTCCAGGCACTCCGCGAGCGCCTCCTGGTACGCGGGCGTGAGCCCCCCGCACACCAGCAGCCCGTCGATCCCGTCCAGCGCGGACTCCGGCGCGAACCGGCCGCCCAGCGGTATGAGCAGCGGCACCGGCACGCACGCAGGCCCGGCCTTCCCGAGCGCCTCCGCGTACCGCGCGAACTGCGCCGCCCCGTCCCCCTCGTCGACGATCAGACACCCGATCCGCCGCGCGCCGCGCGCCCGGCGCAGGAACGGTTCGTACACCTCGGCGCGGTCCCAGCCGCCACCGATCAGAAACACCGGACTGCCCATGCCCTCCCCTTCAACAGACACAAGGGGCGAATGTACGGGCCGCGAGCCGGGGCCGTCGCCCGATTTACCGCTCCCGGCCGGCGACCGGTGCGGGGCGGGAGCCGTCAGCTCCCGGTGCGGGCGATGCCGACCGGGCAGGACACGCCGGTGCCGCCCAGGCCGCAGTAGCCCGCCGGGTTCTTGTCCAGGTACTGCTGGTGGTACGCCTCGGCCGGATAGAAGGCGCGGCCCTCGGCCGGGAGGATCTCCGTGGTGATCATGCCGTAGCCGGAGGAGGTCAGGACCTTCTGGTAGGCGTCGCGGGAGGCCTCCGCCGCTGCGGCCTGCTCCGGGGTGTGCGTGTAGATCGCCGAACGGTACTGCGTACCGACGTCATTGCCCTGCCGGAAGCCCTGCGTCGGGTCGTGCGACTCCCAGAACGTCTTCAGCAGGCCGTCGTACGAGATCTGCCGCGGGTCGTAGACCACCCGGACCGCCTCCGTGTGACCGGTCAGGCCCGAGCAGACCTCCTCGTACGTCGGGTTCTCCGTGTAACCGCCCTGGTATCCGACCAGGGTCGTGAACACGCCCGCCGGGAGCTGCCAGAACTTGCGCTCGGCGCCCCAGAAGCAGCCCAGGCCGAAGTCGGCGATCTCCAGGCCCTCGGGGTAGGGGCCGAGCAGCGGCGTGCCGAGCACGGTGTGGCGTTCCGGGACCGCGAAGGCGAGCGCGGGGCGGCCCTTGAGCGCCTGCTCGGGGGTGGGCAGCTGGGGTGTGCGGCCGAAGAGCATCGGGTCTCCCTGTCGGTCGGGGCTGGGCGCCGGCCGCCTCGGCGGCGCCGGCACCCGTACAACGTCCCTCACACCTCGCGCATTCCGGTCAGACTCCCGCCGCGGCCGATTCCTCCGCCAGCTGGACCGCCGTGTTGCGGACCCGGCAGTAGTAGTCGGCCATGTCGCCGCGGTAGCGCCACGGCAGCGCGTTCACATGCCCGTCGACCAGCCGGAACTGCTCCAGCGCCGCCTCGTTGCGGCCCTGGAGGTGCAGGTAGTACGCCAGCAGGTGACGCAGTTCCGGCAGCCGCGGGTGGGACGGGTCGGCCGCCGCCGCGTCCGCGAGCGCCGCCTCGACCCGGGCCCGCATCTCCGGCGTGTTGTCGGCCTCGGTGTCGTCCGACTCGTCGTGCTCGAAGTGCGCGATCAGCGGCAGCGCGGTCAGCAGGCCGCCCAGCGGCGCGCCGGCCGCCGCCCGCTCGGCGAACTCGCGGGCCAGCCGCTCGGAGCCGCGCCACTTCGCGCACCAGTACTGCAGCGCCGAGAAGTGCGCCTCGTAGTGGTGCGGGGCACGCGAGGTGATCTCCGTCCACAGCTCGTCCATCCGCGCGTTCGGGTAGCCGAGGCCCAGCGCCACCCAGATCTCCGCGACGAACGGGGTCGGGTCGTCGGGGTTCAGCGCCGCCGCCCGCGCGATCTCCTCGCGCGCGGAGACCAGCGTGCGGTGGAAGCCCTCGGCCTGCTCCTGGGTCGTGTACTTCGCCGTCTTCGCGCCCCTGATCTTCCAGGCCAGGATCACCGTGCTGCGCGCGCGGACCACGGCCGCGTCGGGGTCGTCGGGCCGGGCCGCCTCCCAGGCCAGCAGCCACGCGTCCTCCTCGGCCGCGCGGTCGGCCAGCAGATAGGCGAGCGCCGAGCGGCGCTCCCAGTCCCGGCCCACCGCCGCGAGCAGGTCGGCGGCGGGCCGCCAGTCACCGCCGCGCACGGCGGCCAGCGCGGCCGTCCACGGCTCCGGCAGCGGCGCGGCGAGGTCGGTGTCCTGCCGCTCGGCGGGCAGCAGACCGAGCTTCGCGGCGGCCTCGGCGGCCTGCGCTGCCTCGGCGTCGGTGTCCCCGTCGTCGTCGGGGCTCGGCGAGAAGAGTTCCTTCAGGAACACCCAGAGCAGCCACAGCAGGAAGATCGCCGTGGGGACGGCCAGGGTCCCGAGGATCCAGAAGAGGACGGTCATGCGGGTCGGTCCGTTCGTGTCGAAAGGGGCTTGCGGGGCCGGTGGGTCCGGCGAGACCGGCGGGCCGTGGGGGTGTGGTGGGTCCGGCGGGTCGTGCAGGGCAGGTGGGCCTTGTGGTCCTGCCGGGTCTGGTGACGGGCCACGCGGGTCTGGCGGGCGGTGCGGGCCGCGCGGGCCAGGCGGGCGGTGCGGGCCGCGCGGGTCGGGCGGTCAGGCGTTCTGGACCGCCGGCGGCAGCAGCGCGCGCAGCCGGCCGGTGTCGGGGTGGTCGGCGACCGCCGCCTCCAGGGCCGCGTCCAGCTCGGCCTCGGGGCTGTCGTCCCCGGCGCCCGCCTCCCAGCCGGGCAGCCGTACCGCCGCCGGGCCGGTCCAGGAGAACTCCCAGCTCAGCAGCGAACAGGCGCTGAACTCGGCCAGCACCATCGTGCGCAGTGAGCGGAGCAGCGCCGGGCGTACGAACTCGCGGAACGCCCGCCCCTTCGCTGCCGCCGCCTCCTCCGACAGCGGCAGCCGCTCCGCCAGCCGCCACAGCCGGCCGTCGTCGATGACGTCCAGCAGCGCGGGCAGGGAGGCCGGCTGTCCCGTGTACGCGGTCAGCGCCCGGTGCAGCGGGGTCCGCGTGGCGGACAGGCCCGCGGCCATCGAGGCGTTCAGCAGCTCCTCCCAGCCGGCGGCGCGCGGGCAGGCGAGCAGCTCGTCCAGGAGGACGGCGTCCTCCAGCGCGCCCAGGGTGCGCTCCGGGTCGGTCAGCAGCGTCAGCGCCGCGCCCCGGGCCTCGTCGGTGCGACCGTCGGCGGGAAGTGCCTCGATCCGGCGTACCCGGTCGGCGATCGGCGGGTGGGAGTCGTACGGTCCCGTCGGCGTCTCCGGCAGCTCCGCGCGCAGCCCCGCCAGGTCCGGCTCCCGGGCGGTCAGCAGCCGGCCGAAGCCGCCGAAGAACTCGCCGCGCGGCGGCAGCAGCCGGGCGTGCACCCCCAGCGTGGCGTAGGAGTCCAGGTAGAAGTCGTGGGAGGCGGACAGCGCCGGGATCTCGCGCAGCGCCGACGCGGTCGCGTCCCGCCCGGCGATCCGGGCGGCGGTCAGGTCGGCGGCGTACTCCTGGCCGCGCGCGGTGGTCAGGGAGGCACGCAGGTAGAGCTTGCCGTAGGCGGTGTAGATCCGCGCCATCGTCCGGTACGTCGCCCCGACACCGGTGGTGTCGATCTCCTTGGCCTTCCGGCCCTTGGCGACCCGCTTGGCGGAGGCCCGCTCCTGCCGGGCCCGGTCGGCGGCCACCTTGCCGTCCGCCTTGGCGTGGAACTGCCCGATGACCCGGCCGATCTGCACGCGCCCGCGCACCACCAGCGCGGACAGCCGGGTGTCGCCGCCGGTGAAGTGACCGAACTCGTGGGCGAGCACGGAGCGCAGCTGGGCCTCGGTCAGGCCGATCAGCAGCGGTACGCCGAGCGTGAGGCGGCGCGGGCCGGGCAGCAGGCCGAGCAGCCGCGGCTCCTCGCTGACCGAGGCGTTGACCTCGCCGGTGAGCAGGATGCGGTCGGGAGCGCGGGTGCCGGCCGCCTCGGCCAGCTCGCGCACCAGCGCCCACAGCCGGGGTTCATCGGCGGCGGTGACCGGGAGGCCGGGCGGGTCCTCGCCCTTCGGGGTGCGCAGCATCAGCATGCCCCGGACCACGGGGATGGCCAGCAGCACGGTGACGAAGCCGACCTTCGCCGTGAGCGCGCCGTGTCCCCAGCTGAAGACGAGGACGTCGACGCCGGCCAGCGCGGCGAGCAGGACGAGGCTCAGCGCGTAGAAGCCGAGCAGCAGAACGAGAGCGCGCAGTGCGCGCAGCGTTGCGCCCATCGGGCAGATCCCCCCACAGGACCCCGGAAAAGGGACATGACGAAGCGGTGAAAAAGGACAGGAAGGTCGCACCGGGCCGATGGCCGGCCGGTACCGGTGGTGCCGGTGGCGCCACTGGCGCCGACGGTGCTGGTGGTGCTGGTGGTGTTTTTGAGGGTGGTGCTGCTGTGTGGGGGGAAGCGGAGTATGCCTTACCGCAGGTCAGGAGGGCAATGTGAGCGGCGCGTAAAGGGTGGACGCGAGGGGGTACGGCCGCGGGGAAGCGGGGCGACCGCCGGACGACTCAGGGTGGCGACCCGGTGTTCCCCCGCTCGGGCCGGCCCCGTGCCTCCCTGTGCCTCCCCGTGCCTCCTCAGCCGGGTAGGCCCGCCGGGCTGCCGCCGTTGGCCTCGTAGCCCGCGACCGCCAGTGCGCGGTGGAGGGCGAACGCGGCGGCCGGGTCCTCGGACAGCGTCCACGGCAGGGCGCCCACATGGCCGTCGACGTGTATGAGCTGGTCCATGGCCTCCGCCCAGCGCTCCGCGCGGACCAGGAAGAAGACCAGCAGATGCCGGACGTGGGGGAGGGTCGGGTCGTCGTGGGCGGCCGAGTGCACCGCGTGCAGCGCGCCGTGGATCGCCTTGGCGACGACCTCGCTCTGGTAGAAGCTCGCGACCAGGTTCACCTCCGGGAGGTGCTCGAACACCGCGAACAGCGGCAGCGCGGCGAGCGGCGAGCCCTCCGGGGCGCGGGCCGCCGCGCTCTGCGCGAAGGAGTACGCCTGCTCACGGGAGCCGTGCCACTTCTCGCACCAGTAGTGCAGCGCGGCCAGATGCGCGCCCATGTGATACGGCGCCCGGTCGAGGACCTTGCCCCACAGCTGCTCGAACTCAGGGTGGGGATAGGCCAGCCCGCGTGCGACGGACAGCTCTATGACGTACGGCACCGGGTCACCGGGCGCCAGCAGGGCGGCCTCCGCACAGGTCTTGCGGGCCTCCTCCATGATGATCCGGAACTCGTCCGTGCCCGGCGTCGCCGTCCGCCATGCCTGCTGCACCAGGAACTCCGCGTGCACGGCGGCACCGCCCGCGTCCTTGGGCTGCTCGGCCCGCCACACCCGCAGCCACTGGCCGCCCGGCGTCTCGTGCACCCCGCCCGGCCGCTGCCGTAGCTCCAGCGAGGCGGCGCCGGCGAAGGCCTGCACCCGCTGCCAGCGCAGCTCGCCCTCGGCCTCGGTGCCGGCCAGCAACTGGGCGGCCGCCCGGTAGTCCTGCGTGCGCTGCACCAGCTCCAGGGTCCGCAGCAGATCCTCGTCCGGACCGGGCAGGCGCACGTCCAGTTCTTCCTCGCGCAGGAAGCCGTAGGCCGCCGGGTCGGCGGCGTCCGGGTGTCCCGCCGGAACGCGCTGGATCCCGCCGCGCCCGCGCCGCAGCACCAGGAGCAGGACGAGGCTCAGCATGAGCAGCGCCATCAGCAGCCAGAGAATCGCCATGTCTCAAGCGAACCAGACCCCGCCGACAATTGGCCAACCCCGCCGCGAGCCTGTGGAAAACTCTCGATCAGAGCATGACAGCAACTCCGATCACAGCGTGACAGCAGCATTGCAGAACCTGGCGAACTCCTCTCGCCGGGCGCCAGGAACCGGCCGGGCGCATTACGCTCGATGCACATGAGCGACAGGCACATCAGCGACCACTTCGAGACCCTCGCAATCCACGCGGGCAACACCGCCGACCCCCTCACCGGCGCGGTCGTCCCGCCGATCTACCAGGTGTCGACCTACAAGCAGGACGGCGTCGGCGGGCTGCGCGGCGGCTACGAGTACAGCCGCAGCGCCAACCCGACCCGGACCGCGCTGGAGGAGAACCTCGCCGCGCTGGACGGCGGTCGCCGCGGCCTCGCCTTCGCCTCCGGCCTGGCGGCCGAGGACACGCTGCTGCGTACGCTCCTCGGCCCCGGTGACCACGTGGTGATCCCGGACGACGCCTACGGCGGCACCTTCCGGCTGTTCGCCAAGGTGGCCACCCGCTGGGGCGTGGAGTGGTCCGTCGCCGACACCGCCGACCCGGCCGCCGTACGGGCCGCGATCACCCCGAAGACGAAGGCCGTCTGGGTGGAGACCCCCTCCAACCCGCTGCTCGGCATCACCGACATCGCCGCCGTCGCCCAGGTCGCCCACGACGCGGGCGCGAAGCTCGTCGTCGACAACACCTTCGCCACCCCCTACCTCCAGCAGCCGCTGGCGCTCGGCGCGGACGTCGTCGTGTACTCGCTCACGAAGTACATGGGCGGCCACTCGGACGTGGTCGGCGGTGCGCTGGTCGTCGCCGACCAGGCGCTGGGCGAGGAGCTGGCCTACCACCAGAACGCGATGGGCGCCGTGGCCGGCCCCTTCGACTCCTGGCTGGTGCTGCGCGGCACCAAGACCCTCGCGGTGCGCATGGACCGGCACGGCGAGAACGCCACGAAGGTCGCCGACATGCTGACCCGGCACCCGCGCGTGACGCAGGTGTACTACCCGGGCCTGCCCGACCACCCCGGCCACGAGGTCGCCGCCAAGCAGATGAGGTCGTTCGGCGGCATGGTGTCGTTCCGCGTCGCGGGCGGCGAGGAGGCCGCGCTGGAGGTGTGCGCCCGTACCAAGGTGTTCACCCTCGGCGAGTCCCTCGGCGGTGTCGAGTCCCTGATCGAGCACCCCGGCCGGATGACCCACGCCTCCGTGGCCGGCTCCCAGCTTGAGGTCCCCGCCGACCTGGTGCGTCTGTCCGTCGGCATCGAGAACGTCGAGGACCTGCTGGAGGACCTCAAGCAGGCCCTCGGCTAGTCACCGGGGTCACCAGCCGGTGACCGGTGGAGTCGTCCGCGGGGGCGGCTCCGCCCAGGGGCGGGCATGCGCCGCCCACACGGTGAACGCGAGGACCGCCGCGCACACCAGCAGCCACAGCGCCCGGCGCGCGAGCCGCCTGCGCCGCAGCAGACGGTCCCCGCGGAGCACCGCTTCCGCGTACAGCTCGGGCGGCACCGGCGCCCCGCCCCGCTCCATGACCGCGCGCACGGCGGCCTCCCGCTCCGCCCGCCTCACCGGGACCTCCGGCCCCGGCCGGGCGGCGACGACGTTGACACCACACCGTCGGCCGGTCCGGGCGACGGTACGGCACCGTGTGCGGCCCCGGGTGGTACGGCACCGTGCGCGGGTCTGGGAGGCAGGGCACCCTTCGCGGGTCTGGACGGCGACGTGGCTCTGGGCGCGGGTCCGGGCGGCGGTAGGGCATCGTCGGCCCGGCCGGACGGCCGTACGGCACCGTCCACGGTTTCGGGTGGCAGCACCGCACCGACCACCGGCCCGGGCGGCAGCACGGCCGCGCCGCCCCTGGGCCTTCCCGCGCCCGGGCACGCGCGCCTGGGGCAGCGGTGCGTCGAGGGGCTGCGCGACCGCATCCAGCAGCCCGGGCACGCGCGCGTGGGGCGGCGATGAGCCCGCTCCGCCGCGCCTCGCACGCCCCGCGCGACGGCGCGTTCCCCCACCGGCCCCAAGGGGCACCCACATGCCCGTCCGTTCCCTGCGGACCGGCCGGGCAGGCGGTGGCGGCCGGTTCCGGCGGAGCCGGTCATGACGGGGCCAGTCATGACGGAGCCGGTCATGACGAGGCCGCCTTCGTGGCCGCCCGGCCCGCCGAGGCAGGCCGAGCGGGGTGCAGCACGGTCGCCGTCGCGCGGTCGCAGATGGCGTGGACGCGTTCCGCCGGCAGACCGAGCAGCGCCGCCGTCTGCTCCTCGGTCACTTCCTCGTAGATCCGCAGGACCAGCACCAGCCGCTCTCGCGGGGTGAGTCCGGCGAGCGGCCCGCGCGGACCGGACCGGGCGGGGCCGAAGGCGCCGTGGCGGTGCCAGGTGGTGTGCGCGAAGCGGGTGGCGAGGTACTGGCGGGCACAGTCGTACGGGTCCTCGCCGCGCAGCCCGTCCCAGCGGGCGTAGGTGTGGGCCAGGGCGAGCGTCAGCAGACGCCGCGCGCGCGGGTTGGCGTCCGGCGCCTCCGCGGTGAGCAGCGTGGCCGCGTGCAGCAGGCGTCCCGCCGCGCCCGCCACGAACGCCTCGAACTCCCGGGCCCGGCGCTCACCGCGGGCCGGCTGCCGATCACGCACCGCGCTTCCCCCTGACGGGGCCCGTCCGGACCCGGTCTCATATCAAGCCAGGGGCGGCCCGGGGTCAAGACGTCGGACCCTCCGGGTGCGATGCGCGGCTCAGGAGGCCGAAGGCTGCTCCGCCACCGGAACGCCCTGTACCGCCATCCGCGCGGAGAGCGCGTCATTGAAGCGGGTCAGGAGCGCGCAGAACTGCTCGCGCTCCTCCGGCGCCCAGTCGTGTGTCAGCTCGGCCATGAGCTGACGCCGGGACGAGCGCACCTCCTCCAGCCTGGCGGCGCCGCGCGGCGACAGCTGGAGCACCACCGCCCGCCCGTCCTCCGGGTGCGAGGTGCGCTTGACCAGGCCGGTGTCGACCAGGGGCGCCACCTGCCGGGTGACCGTGGAGGAGTCGATGCCCATGCTCGCCGCGAGCGCCTTGACCCCCATGGGGCCTTCCTTGTCGAGGCGGTTGAGCAGCAGATACGCGGCTCGGTCCATGGAGTTGCGCACCTGGCCCAGGCCGCCGAGCCGCGTCTGCTCGGCACGGCGGGCGAACAGCGCCACCTCGTGCTGAAGGGTGTCGAGAAGACCGGTGTCACCGACGGTCGTCATGTCCATCGACATTCCTGGTGTTGTGGGCATGGCCGGAGGCTCACTTCATGAGGGCTGCTGGGGTTGGGGGACAGGGTACGCGGCCGGGAGCCGGGCCGTACCGGCGCTGGGCGAACCGGTCTCGCAGCTTGGTCACATCCGTCGTGCGCGAATGTGAACTGCGATGCTGGTGATATGAGCTACCGCACGGCCGATTCCTTGCGTTCCGTCACCCTCGACGATGTACGCGGTGCCCGGAAGATGCTGTCGGGCGTGGCCCGGGTGACCGCGCTGGAGGGCAGCCGGTACCTGTCCCGGCTGGTCGGCGCGCCGGTGCACCTGAAGTGCGAGAACCTCCAGCGGACCGGCTCGTTCAAGCTGCGCGGCGCCTATGTGCGGATCGCCGGGCTGCTGCCGGAGGAGCGGGCCGCCGGGGTGGTGGCCGCGAGCGCCGGCAACCACGCGCAGGGCGTGGCGCTGGCCTCCTCGCTGCTGGGCGTGCACGCCACGGTGTTCATGCCGCAGGGCGCGCCGCTGCCGAAGGTGAGCGCGACCCGGGACTACGGCGCCGAGGTGCGCCTGCACGGCCAGGTGGTCGACGAGACGCTGGCCGCCGCCGAGGAATACGCGGCCCGGACCGGCGCGGTGTTCATCCACCCCTTCGACCACCCGGACGTGATCGCCGGTCAGGGCACGGTCGGCCTGGAGATCCTGGAGCAGTGCCCCGAGGTGCGCACGATAGTCGTCGGCATGGGCGGCGGCGGGCTCGCGGCGGGCATCGCGGTGGCGGTGAAGGCGCTGCGGCCGGACGTCCGGATCGTCGGCGTGCAGGCGGAGGGCGCCGCCTGCTACCCGCCCTCGCTGGCCGCCGGGCGCCCGGTGTCGCTGCGGAACCCGGCGACGATGGCCGACGGCATCAGGGTGGGACGGCCCGGCGCGGTGCCGTTCGGGATCGTCGGCGAGCTGGTCGACGAGGTGCGCACGGTCAGCGAGGACGAGCTGTCGGCGGCACTGCTGCTGTGCCTGGAGCGGGCCAAGCTGGTCGTGGAGCCGGCCGGGGCGAGCCCGGTCGCCGCGCTGCTGGCAGCTCCGGAGAGCTTCGAGGGACCGGTCGTGTCGGTGCTCTCCGGCGGCAACGTCGATCCGGTGCTGATGCAGCGCGTGCTGCGGCACGGCATGGCCGCGCAGGGTCGCTACCTGGCCGTACGGCTGCGGCTGACGGACCGGCCGGGCGCCCTCGCCACGCTCCTCGGAGTGCTGTCGGCGGCCGACGCCAACGTCCTCGACGTGAGCCACGTCCGCACCGACCCGCGCCTCGGGCTCACCGAGGCGGAGGTGGAGCTGCACCTGGAGACCAAGGGCCCGGCGCACTGCGCGGAGCTCGGCCGGGCCCTGCGGGACGCCGGCTACCCGGTCATCGCCTGACACCCGGGCGGCCGGCCACGACGGCCGATCACCGACGGCATCACGACGGCCGATCACGACGGCGGCTCTGACGGCCAACCACCCTTTCGGGTGAGGTCTCTTGAGAGTCGCGATACATCGCGTTACGGTATCTCGTGTGGTCGCCGGGCTGCCTGCCTGTACCCGAGCCGGGGGTGCCCGCGCCGGTAAGGGAAAAGGGGGCGCGCGTCCGGGCGAACACGCCTAGCTTTTGCGAAGAGTCCGTCCCGAAAATCCCCGACGAGGTGGAGACACACATGCCAGGGGCCATCTATGCCGAGGGCCTGGTGAAGACCTTCGGCGACGTAAGGGCGCTGGACGGCGTCGACCTGGACGTGCCCGAGGGCACCGTCCTCGGCCTGCTCGGGCCGAACGGCGCCGGGAAGACGACGACGGTCCGCTGCCTGACGACACTGCTGCGTCCCGACAGCGGCAAGGCGGTCGTCGCGGGCGTGGACGTGCTGCGCCACCCCGACACCGTGCGCCGCTCCATAGGCCTGTCCGGCCAGTTCGCGGCGGTGGACGAGTACCTGACCGGCCGGGAGAACCTGCAGATGGTCGGTCAGCTGTACCAGATGAGGGCGAAGGCGGCCAAGGCCCGCGCGGCGGAGCTGCTGGAGCAGTTCCACCTCGCGGACGCCGCCGACCGCCCCGCCAAGACCTACTCCGGAGGCATGCGCCGCCGGCTGGACCTCGCCGCCGCCCTCGTGGTCTCCCCGCCGGTGATGTTCATGGACGAACCGACGACGGGCCTCGACCCGCGCAACCGCCAGCAGCTGTGGGAGGTCATCAAGCAGCTGGTCTCCGGGGGCACGACCCTGCTGCTCACCACGCAGTACCTGGAGGAGGCCGACCACCTGGCCCATGACATCGCGGTCGTCGACCACGGCCGGGTGATCGCCCAGGGCACCTCCGACCAGCTCAAGGCCCGCACCGGCGGAGAGCGCGTCGAGGTCGTGGTGCAGGACCGCGAGCGGATGGCGACCGCGGCGGAGGTGCTGCGGGGCTTCGGCAAGGGTGAGACCGCGGTCGAGGAGCACACCCGCCGGCTCACGGTGCCCGTCACCGGCGGCGCCAAGCTGCTCGCCGAGATCATCCGCGAGCTGGACATCCGCGGGATCGGGATCGACGACATCGGGCTGCGCCGCCCGACCCTTGACGACGTCTTCCTGTCCCTGACGGGACACGCGGCCCAGGGTGTCGACGAGGACCGGCCGGACGCGCCGGACGAGCGGAAAACCCGCGATGAGCGAAGCGAACGGAACGAACCGAACGGCAAGGAGGCCGTGAAATGAGCGCCGTCACCGAGGCCGCGCCCGCCGCCGCACCCGGCAACGCCGTCGGCCGGTCCGTCAGGGACTCGCTGATCGTCGCCCGGCGCAACCTGATCCGCATGTCCAGAATCCCGGAAATGTTAATTTTCGGGCTGATCCAGCCGATCATGTTCGTGGTGCTGTTCACCTATGTGTTCGGCGGCTCCATGAAGATCGGCGCCAGCACCAGCGCGCTCGACTACAAGAACTTCCTGATGGCCGGCATCTTCGCGCAGACCGTCACCTTCGCCACCGCGGGCTCCGGCGCCGGCATCGCCGACGACATGCACAAGGGGCTCATCGACCGCTTCCGCTCCCTGCCCATGGCGCGCGGCGCGGTGCTGACCGGCCGCACCCTCGCCGACCTGGTGCAGACGGCGCTCACCGTGCTGGTCCTCGCGATCGTCGCCCTGCTGGTCGGCTGGCGGACCGGCTCCGACGGCGGCACGAACCCCGGCCGCGTCCTCGCCGCGTTCGGACTGTTCCTCCTGCTCGGCTACGCCTTCACCTGGATCGGCGCGCTGATCGGCCTGAGCGTGCGCACCCCGGAGGCGGCCACCTCCGGCGGGCTCGTCTGGCTCTTCCCGGTCACCTTCATCTCCAACGCGTTCGTGGACACCGCCAACATGACGCCCTGGCTGCGCCACATAGCCGAGTGGAACCCGTTCAGCGCCACCGTCCAGGCGGCCCGCGTGCTCTTCGCCAACCCCGGGCAGTCCACCTCGGGCGCCTGGCCGATGCAGCACCCGGTGTGGGCCTCGCTGATCTACTCGGTCCTGATCGTCGTCGTCTTCCGCACCCTCGCGGTGCGCAAGTACCGCTCCGCGACCGCCTGACCACCTGCCCGGCGGCGGCCACGGGTCCGCTTGACGGGCCCGCACATGACAAAGCCCCCGGCCGCCCCGAAGGGCGCCGGGGGCCCGAAGCGGACCGAGTGGCCGGGTCAGCCGGTGTAGGGCTCGGCCCTCAGGATCCGCACGGAGGCCTTCTTGCCGTTGGGCAGCTCGTACTCCGCGTCGTCACCGACCTTGTGGCCGATGACGCCCGCACCCAGCGGGGACTGCGGGGAGTAGGTCTCGATGTCGGCGCTCGCGTACTCGCGGGAGGCGAGCAGGAACGTCAGCGTGTCGTCCTCGTCACCGTCGAAGGCGATCGTGACGACCATGCCCGGCGCGACGGCACCGTTCGCGGCCGGCGGCTCACCGACCTTGGCGTTCTCGAGGAGCTGGGTCAGCTGGCGCACGCGCAGCTCCTGCTTGCCCTGCTCCTCCTTGGCCGCGTGGTACCCGCCGTTCTCGCGCAGGTCGCCCTCCTCACGCGCAGCCGCGATCTTGGCGGCGATCTCCGTGCGCGCAGGACCAGTAAGGTACTCAAGCTCGTCCTTGAGCTTGTTGTACGCCTCCTGGGTCAGCCAGGTGACGTTCTCGCTGGTCTGGGTCACAGGGTGCTCCTCGTCGGTACTGGGAATACAAAGCATCGCCCTACCCAGAAGAATGTTCCCTCATGGATGGGCGAAACCACGAGCCTAACAATTCGTGGGCGAAAGGGGGAGGACATAAGCCGTATAAATCTCGTCAACGCAGGTCAGGGGCTGCGTATTCCGGGTGGCGCCGGGGAGTGTCCGCCGGCCGGCCGTCAGTCGGCGTGGCAGCCCAGCAGCTCGGCCGTCGTTCCCCGGGCGGTCGTACGGAGCGTGACGACCTTGTCGATGCTCGTGTCCGACCCGGAGAACCGGAAGTCGGCCCGGCCCACCTCGGCGCCGTCCTCCGACTGGGACCGCACGGTGCAGTAGCCGGACATGCCGGCGTCCTTGTGGACCTCCAGGTGGACCTTCACCGCGTCGTCGGACGCCTGGAAGGTGATGACCTGGGCGCTGATCTCGCTGCGCGCCACGTAGTGGTAGGCGAAGTAGCCGACCAGGGCCAGCAGGGCCACCCCCAGCACCGAGGCGGCGATCCTGAGCTTGCGGTCGGCGCGCTCGTCCGAGGAGCGGCCGTAGCGGCCCTCGGGCAGCCGCGTGCTCGCGGTACTCATGATCGTCCTCTCCGCGGAATTATTCGCCCCCCGATTGAGTCACTATAGAAGCCGCCGACTGCGCCCGGAGCCACGGGGGCGCCGAGTTACCGAGGATTGAGTCTTGACTGACCAGTTGCGACTGATGGCCGTTCACGCGCACCCCGACGACGAGTCGAGCAAGGGCGCGGCCACCATGGCGAAGTACGTGTCCGAGGGGGTGGACGTGCTGGTGGTGACGTGCACCGGCGGAGAGCGCGGTTCCATTCTCAACCCCAAGCTGCAAGGTGACGCGTACATCGAGGAGCACATCCACGAGGTGCGCAAGAAGGAGATGGACGAGGCCCGCGAGATCCTCGGCGTCAAGCAGGAGTGGCTGGGGTTCGTGGACTCCGGACTGCCGGAGGGCGACCCGCTGCCGCCGCTGCCCGAGGGCTGCTTCGCCCTGGAGGACGTCGACAAGGCGGCCGGCGAGCTGGTGCGGAAGATCCGTTCCTTCCGCCCGCAGGTGATCACCACCTACGACGAGAACGGCGGCTACCCCCACCCCGACCACATCATGACGCACAAGATCTCCATGGTGGCGTTCGAGGGCGCGGCGGACACCCGGAAGTACCCCGAGGACGAGTACGGGCCCGCCTACCAGCCGCTGAAGCTGTACTACAACCAGGGCTTCAACCGCCCCCGCACCGAGGCCCTGCACCAGGCCATGCTCGACCGCGGCCTGGAGTCGCCGTACGGGGACTGGCTCAAGCGCTGGGACGAGATGGAGCGCACCGAACGCACGCTGACCACGCACGTTCCGTGCGCGGACTTCTTCGAGATCCGCGACAAGGCGCTGATCGCCCACGCCACGCAGATCGACCCGGACGGCGGCTGGTTCAAGGTGCCGCTGGAGCTCCAGAGGGAGGTCTGGCCCACCGAGGAGTACGAACTCGCGAAGTCTCTGGTCGATACCTCCCTCCCCGAGGACGACCTCTTCGCGGGCATCCGGGACAATGCCTGACATGAGCGCAAGCGTGAGCCTCGCAATGACGCACCTGGTCCCCCTCGCCAAGGAGGTGGACCAGAACAAGGTCACCCCCGGTGTCCTCGGTTTCATCGTCTTCGCGGTGATGGCCGTGGCCGTCTGGGGGCTGATGAAGTCGATGAACAAGCACATGCAGAAGGTCGACTTCAAGGAGGCCCCGGACACCGGGGCGGAGCCGACCGCAAAGCAGGCCGGCTCCCCGGCACAGTAGGTCCGGCGGGCTCACCGCCACACCGGCACCGCCACCCCGCCGCCGCACGGCAGTGGCGGTCCGGTCCTCCCCGCGCGCCGGTCGCCGTGGGCGCTACGCGCCGCCGGAGCCCGTGGGAGAGTGGAACGGTGAACCGACTGGCCCATGAGACGTCCCCGTATCTGCTCCAGCACGCCGACAACCCCGTCGACTGGTGGCCGTGGTCGGCCGAGGCCTTCGCCGAGGCCCGCCGGACGAACAGACCCGTCCTGCTGAGCGTCGGGTACAGCAGCTGTCACTGGTGCCACGTCATGGCCCACGAGTCCTTCGAGGACCAGGGCACCGCCGACTACCTCAACGAGCACTTCGTCAGTGTCAAGGTCGACCGTGAGGAGCGGCCGGACGTGGACGCCGTGTACATGGAGGCGGTGCAGGCGGCGACCGGGCACGGCGGCTGGCCCATGACCGTGTTCCTCACGCCCGACGCCGAACCCTTCTACTTCGGCACCTACTACCCGCCCGCCCCGCGTCACGGCATGCCCTCCTTCCGGCAGGTGCTGGAGGGCGTCCAGCAGGCCTGGACCACCCGGCGCGACGAGGTCAGCGAGGTCGCCGGGAAGATCGTCCGGGACCTCGCCCAGCGGGAGATCGTCCGGCAGGCCGCCGAGGCGCCCGGGGAGCAGGAGCTCGCCCAGGCCCTGCTCGGCCTCACCCGCGAGTACGACCCGCAGCGCGGCGGATTCGGCGGCGCGCCCAAGTTCCCGCCGTCCATGGTGCTGGAGTTCCTGCTGCGCCACCACGCCCGCACGGGCGCCGAGGGCGCGTTGCAGATGGCCGTGGACACCTGCGAGCGGATGGCGCGGGGCGGGATCTACGACCAGCTCGGCGGCGGGTTCGCCCGGTACTCCGTCGACCGCGACTGGATCGTGCCGCACTTCGAGAAAATGCTGTACGACAACGCCCTGCTGTGCCGGGTCTACGCCCATCTGTGGCGGGCCACCGGTTCGGACCTCGCCCGGCGGGTCGCGCTGGAGACCGCGGACTTCCTCGTCCGCGAACTGCGCACGCCCGAAGGCGGGTTCGCCTCCGCCCTCGACGCCGACAGCGACGACGGCACCGGACGGCACGTGGAGGGGGCGTACTACGTGTGGACGCCCGCGCAGCTGCGCGATGTCCTCGGTGACGACGCCGAGCTCGCCGCCCAGTACTTCGGCGTGACCGGGGAGGGCACCTTCGAGCACGGCCAGTCGGTGCTGCGGCTCCCGCAGACGGAGGGCGTGTTCGACGCGGAGCGGATCGCGTCCGTCCGGCGCCGGCTGTTCGACGCCCGTGCCCGGCGGCCCGCTCCCGGCCGGGACGACAAGGTCGTCGCCGCCTGGAACGGGCTCGCCGTCGCCGCGCTCGCCGAGACCGGCGCCTACTTCGGCCGGCCTGACCTGGTCGAGGCCGCGCTCGGTGCCGCCGACCTGCTCGTCCGTGTCCACCTGGACGAGCACGCCCGGCTCGCGCGCACCAGCAAGGACGGCCGGGTCGGTCCCAACGCGGGCGTGCTGGAGGACTACGGCGACGTGGCCGAGGGCTTCCTGGCGCTCGCGTCGGTCACCGGCGAGGGTGTCTGGCTCGACTTCGCGGGTCTGCTGCTCGACCAGGTCCTGGTCCGGTTCACCGACCCGGAGACCGGCGCCCTGTTCGACACCGCCTCCGACGCCGAACGACTGATCCGCCGGCCCCAGGACCCCACCGACAACGCGGCCCCCTCCGGCTGGACCGCCGCGGCCGGGGCCCTGCTCGGCTATGCCGCCCACACCGGTTCCGAGGCCCACCGGGTGGCCGCCGAGCGGGCGCTGAGGGTCGTGAAGACCCTCGGGCCGCGGGTGCCGCGGTTCATCGGGTGGGGGCTGGCCGTCGCCGAGGCGCTGCTCGACGGGCCGCGCGAGGTGGCCGTCGTGGGACCCGGCCCGGACGACGAGCGGACGGCCGCCCTGCACCGTACGGCCCTGCTGGGCGCCGCCCCGGGCGCCGTCGTCGCCTGCGGCATCCCGGACGGCGACGAGTTCCCGCTGCTGGCCGGCCGCACCCTCATCGACGGCGCCCCGGCCGCGTACGTCTGCCGGGGCTTCGTCTGCGACCTGCCGGTGACCGATCCGGAGGCGCTGCGGGCGAAGCTGGCCTGAGCCCCGCCGGGGGGAGCGGGCGTCGGCGCCGTACCGCTGCGCCGGGCTGAGCGGGCGTCAGCGCCGTACGGCTCCGCGCCGGTTCAGGGCGCGTGCCACGATGGCCTCCAGCTGATCGTGGTGCGCGCCCTTCCAGTACGCCCGACCGCACTCCGCGCACTGGGCGAACACGTCGTACGTGCGCCGGGTGCCGCCTTCGAGCTGGTCGGCGACCTCGTCCTTGGCGGCTTCCCGCAGCAGGCCGTTGCACGCGGTGCAGCGGGTCCAGGGCCGCAGCCCGGGGGCGAAGCGGTCCAGGACGTCGTCGAGCTGGTCGTCGGGGCGGGTGCTGTAGACGAACGCGCCGGCCCACAGCTCCCGACGGCGCAGCAGGCCCCGGTCGCGGCTGAGCAGGACCCGCTTCTCGGCCGCCGAGCGGGCGGCGAGCGCGGGGTCGCCGATGTCCGTCGACTCGTACGCCGTGTCCACGCCGAGCAGCCGCAGCCGGCGGGCGAGCGTGCCGAGATGGACGTCGAGGAGGAAGCGCAGGGGCGCGCCCGGCACCCGCTGGGGGCGCTCCACCGGGCGGACGGCGACCCGCTCGGCCGCGCCCGGGATGTGTCCGGGCGGGACCGGGCGGCCGTCCACGATCAGGGTGCCGACCTCGGTGAGCGGGATGCCGAGGGACTCGATGACGTGGCCGAGTGTCGAGACGCCGTCGGTGGCCAGCACCGTGGCCCCGCGCCGGCGGGCGGCGGGTACGAACAGGTGCAGCGCGGGGTCGACTTCGACGTGGATCTCGGTTGCGTTCACCCGGCCAGCATCGCACGGGACCTCGCGTGGACCTCGGCGTTTTTTCCCGGGGGGCGGCTCACGCGTGCTGGTAGGCGACCAGCGAGATGCCGACGTAGTGGACCACGAACGCGGCGAGGGTGAGGGAGTGGAAGACCTCGTGGAAGCCGAACCAGCGGGGTGACGGGTTCGGGCGCTTGATGCCGTAGATCACGCCGCCGGCGCTGTACAGCAGGCCGCCGACCACCACCAGGACCAGGACGGCGATGCCGCCGGCGCGCAGGAAGTCGGGCAGGAAGAACACGGCCGCCCAGCCCATCGCGATGTAGCAGGGCGTGTACAGCCAGCGAGGGGCGCCGACCCAGAAGACGCGGAAGACGATGCCGGCCGCAGCGGCGGCCCAGATGCCCCACAGCAGCCAGCGGCCCTTCCCGTCGGGCAGGAGCAGCAGGGTCAGCGGGGTGTAGGTGCCCGCGATGATCAGGAAGATGTTGGCGTGATCCAGGCGGCGCAGCACGCCGTCCATGCGGGGGCTCCAGTTGCCCCGGTGGTACAGCGCGCTGACACCGAAGAGCAGACACGCCGTCAGGACGTAGATGCCGCAGGCTATGCGGCCTCTGGTCGAGTCGGCGAGGGCGGTGAGGACGAGGCCCGCGATGAGTACGGCCGGGAACATGCCGAGATGCAGCCAGCCGCGGAGGCGGGGCTTGACCGGATGCGGCAGGGAAAGCGCGACGGGACCGCGGCCGGCGGCCGGCGTGTCCGTGGGCGCGTCGGGGACGGACGCAGTCATGCGGGGCATGGTACCGACGGCTTCGTAAATCAAACGTCAATGCGTACGCATCCAGGTCACTCCCGCGTGGTTGGCAAAAAGTCCTTCAGCTGAACCCAACGTGGACGCAAAACAACCTGGACACCGTGGGATTCCTCACGCCGCTCACCTGTGATGCCCTCTGGACAGATGGGCACTAGACTCGGATGATCAAATGAGTGCGGTCGGCACCGGATGAGCGGCTACGAAGCGTCCGGGTCGCGGCCCCCACGGGGCGAACACACCTGAAAACCCTCACTTAGGAGCAATCGTGGCGCGCGACAACGCGGCTCCCACCGTCGTCCCCACCAACCACCGGGAACTGATCTCGTGGGTCAACGAGATCGCCGAACTGACGCAGCCGGACAGGGTGGTCTGGTGCGACGGCTCCGAGGCCGAATACGAGCGGCTGTGCGAGGAACTGGTCGCCAAGGGAACGTTCAAGAAGCTGGATCCGGTCAAGCGCCCGCACTCCTACTACGCCGCCTCGGACCCGACCGACGTCGCGCGGGTCGAGGACCGCACCTTCATCTGCTCCGAGAAGGAGGAGGACGCGGGCCCGACCAACCACTGGAAGGCCCCCGCCGAGATGCGGGAGATCTTCACCGGAGACCAGGGCCTGTTCCGCGGCTCCATGCGGGGGCGCACGATGTACGTCGTCCCGTTCTGCATGGGCCCGCTCGGCTCCCCGCTGTCCGCGCTGGGCGTGGAGATCACCGACTCCGCGTACGTGGCCGTCTCCATGCGCACGATGACGCGCATGGGCCAGGCCGTCCTCGACGAGCTGGGCGAGGAGGGCTTCTTCGTCAAGGCCGTGCACACGCTGGGCGCCCCGCTGGAGCCGGGCCAGGAGGACGTCCCCTGGCCCTGCAACCAGACCAAGTACATCTCGCACTTCCCCGAGACCCGCGAGATCTGGTCCTACGGCTCCGGCTACGGCGGCAACGCCCTGCTCGGCAAGAAGTGCTACGCGCTGCGTATCGCCTCGGTCATGGCGCGTGACGAGGGCTGGCTGGCCGAGCACATGCTGATCCTGAAGCTCACCCCGCCGCAGGGCGAGGCCAAGTACGTCGCCGCCGCCTTCCCCTCCGCCTGCGGCAAGACCAACCTCGCCATGCTGGAGCCCACGATCTCCGGCTGGACGGTGGAGACCGTCGGCGACGACATCGCCTGGATGCGGTTCGGCGAGGACGGCCGCCTGTACGCGATCAACCCCGAGGCGGGCTTCTTCGGCGTCGCGCCCGGCACCGGCGAGCACACCAACGCCAACGCGATGAAGACCCTGTGGGGCAACGCGGTCTTCACCAACGTCGCGCTCACCGACGACGGCGACGTGTGGTGGGAGGGCATGACCGAGGAGCCCCCGGCCCACCTGACCGACTGGAAGGGCAACGACTGGACGCCGGAGTCCGCGACCCCGGCCGCCCACCCCAACGCCCGCTTCACCGTGCCCGCCTCGCAGTGCCCGATCATCGCGCCCGAGTGGGAGAACCCCAAGGGCGTGCCGATCTCGGCGATCCTGTTCGGTGGCCGCCGGGCCTCGGCCGTGCCGCTGGTCACGGAGTCCTTCGACTGGAACCACGGCGTCTTCCTCGGCGCCAACGTGGCCTCCGAGAAGACCGCGGCGGCCGAGGGCAAGGTCGGCGAGCTGCGCCGCGACCCGTTCGCCATGCTCCCGTTCTGCGGCTACAACATGGGCGACTACATGGCCCACTGGATCGACGTGGCCAAGGACAAGGACCAGTCCAAGCTGCCCAAGATCTACTACGTCAACTGGTTCCGCAAGGACGACGAGGGCCGGTTCGTCTGGCCGGGCTTCGGCGAGAACTCCCGTGTCCTGAAGTGGATCGTGGAGCGGCTGGAGGGCAGGGCGGAGGGCGTCGAGACCCCGATCGGCATCCTGCCGGCCAAGGGGGCGCTGGACACCGACGGGCTCGAACTGCCCGAGGCGGACCTGGACTTCCTGCTCACCGTGGACAAGGACGTCTGGCGCGAGGAGGCCGCCCTGGTCCCCGAGCACCTGAACACCTTCGGCGCCCACACCCCGAAGGAGCTGTGGGACCAGTACCACGCGCTGCTGGACCGCCTGGGCTGAGCCCCGTACCCGAAAGACTCCGCGGCCGGTCCGGATGTGCCCTGACCAGCGATCGTCACGACCGGCCGCGGTGACCACCCGCCCGGGGCCCCGCACAACGGCGTGCGGGGCCCCGGGTCTTCGGCGGCGGTGCCGGCCGGAGCCGGCGAGATGGATGGCGCCCGGTCCGCGCGTCGCTGCGGGTGCGCGCGGACCGGGGCCGACTGGGGACCCCTCGGCGGGGTCAGTGGGCCGGGCTGAGCGTCTTCGGGTCGGTCCCGGCGCCGGCGTGCGCGTCCATCCGCTCGGCCGCGAGGATCGCCACCGCGGTGTCCGCGCGGGAGGCGGCGACCACGAGGGCGCGTCCGGCGAGCGTGTGCGCCCGCCGGTGCAGCGCGGCCGGATCGCCCGCCGCGGCCGGTGCCGCGCGCAGCGGCGTACGGCCGCCGCGCAGCCGGGCCACCTGGGCCGCGAGGCGTTCCGCGGCGGTGTCCAGGTCGGCGGACGGGGTCAGGGCGCGCAGTTCGTCGGTGACCGCGAGCAGCGCGGCGAGGTGTCCGGCGAGCTGGATGTCCAGCTCCTCCTCGCGCGACCGGTGGGGGAAGTCGCAGGGGGCGCCGGCCATCGTGCTGTGGACCGACTTGGAGCGGATCGGTTCGTACATGGGGGATGGCCTCCTGTGCTCTGACAGGAAACCATCCTACATTGGATTTCGTCTAAAGTTGAGTCGAGTACGGAACGCGGTCCGCCGGCTACGGCTGGCCGTATCCGTCCAGGAAGGTGCCGATGCGGGTGACGGCGTCCCGGAGATCGCCGACCGTCGGCAGGGTCACCACCCGGAAGTGATCGGGCTCCGGCCAGTTGAAGCCGGTGCCGTGGACGACCATGATCTTCTCCTGCCGCAGCAGGTCCAGGACCATCTGCCGGTCGTCCTTGACCTTGAAGACCTTGGGGTCCAGCCGGGGGAAGAGGTACAGCGCGCCCTTGGGGCGTACGCAGCTGACGCCCGGGATCGAGGTGAGCAGGTCGTAGGCGACGTCCATCTGCTCCTTCAGCCGCCCGCCCGGCAGCACCAGGTCGTTGATCGACTGACGTCCGCCGAGCGCGGCGACCACCCCGTGCTGCCCCGGCATGTTGGCGCACAGCCGCATGTTCGCCAGGATCGTCAGGCCCTCGATGTAGGAGTCGGCGTGGGCGCGCGGGCCGGAGACCGACATCCAGCCGACGCGGTAGCCGGCCACCCGGTACGCCTTCGACATGCCGTTGAAGGTGAGGGTGAGCAGATCGGGGGCGACCTTCGCGGTCGGGGTGTGCGTGGTGCCGTCGTAGAGGATCTTGTCGTAGATCTCGTCCGAGCAGACCAGCAGGTTGTGCCGGCGGGCCAGGTCCGTCAGCCCCTTGAGCACCTCCTCGTCGTACACCGCGCCCGTGGGGTTGTTCGGGTTGATGACGACGATCGCCTTGGTGCGGTCGGTGACCTTGCGCTCCATGTCGGCCAGGTCGGGCATCCAGTCGGACTGCTCGTCGCAGCGGTAGTGCACCGCCGTGCCCCCGGACAGGGAGACGGCCGCCGTCCACAGCGGATAGTCCGGGGCCGGCACCAGGACCTCGTCGCCGTCGTCCAGCAGGGCCTGCATCGCCATCACGATCAGCTCGGAGACGCCGTTGCCGATGAAGACGTGCTCGACGTCCGTCTCGATGCCGATGGTCTGGTTGTGCATCACGACCGCGCGGCGGGCGGCGAGCAGGCCCTTGGCGTCGCCGTAGCCGTGCGCGGTGGAGACGTTGCGGAGGATGTCCTCCAGGATCTCCGGGGGGCACTCGAAGCCGAAGGCGGCCGGGTTGCCGGTGTTGAGCTTGAGGATGCGGTGGCCCGCCGCCTCCAGCCGCATGGCCTCTTCGAGAACCGGGCCCCGGATCTCGTAACAGACGTTGGCGAGCTTGGCCGACTGGATCACCTGCATGCCCGTGAGCTTACGGCCCCCTCGCGCCTCATGGGCGGTGTTTTCCACCACCCGGTACCCGGGGTTGCCCGGAAAGGGCCGCCGAATGTCTTCCGGGAGCCTTGCGTCCCTAGAATCCGCTGACATGTCCACGGAACGGGAGTACGAGGCGGAGGCGCACGTGCCGCAGGGAGCGGACGGCACGCCCGGTGTCCGGCCGAACGTGTACCACCCGCTGCCGGCTCCGGCCCCCGCGTACGAGCAGTACGCCGACCCGGCCGCCGCGCACGGCTGGCAGAACGACTACGACGCGACACGCGAGCTGCCTCCGGTGGCCGGGGCGCCCGACGGGCCGGCCGCGCCCGCGCCGCCGGAACGTCCGGGGGCCGGGGCGCGCCGGGCCGGGCGCGGGCGGACGCGGCGCCGCGCGGGCGGACGCCGTCGGGTGGTGGTCGGCGGCGGTGCCCTCGCGGCGGTGGCCGGCACCGTCGCGGTGATCGCCGCGCTGTCCGGCTCCGGCTCCCCGGACGGGTCCCGCCCCGCCGGCGGCGGCCGGACCGCCGACGCCCCCACCACGCACGGCGAGGGCGAGGGCGCGGGCACGGGCGGCGAGGGCGCCGGTGACGCCGTGCCGTCCCCGTCGGCCCCGGCCGCCGCGACCCGGCCCGCCGCGGCCGTGCCGTCGAGCGCGCCCGCCCGTCCCGCCGCCCCGCGCCCGAGCGCCACCGCGAGCGGCCCGGACAGCGGTCGGCCGGCCGCCACCACGTCGCCCCCTGTCTCCCGGCCCGCCGCCCCCGCTCCCACGACCTCGCCCACCACCTCACCCACCGCCTCGCGGACCTACCGCCCGGGCGGCCCCCACCACGGCCACGGCCCGAGATGGCCTCGCTGGACGGAGTGAGCGGAGGCGGCCCCGGGTCTCTGCGCGGGGTACGGCGTCCGGCACGGAACCGCCCCGACACGCCCAACCGCTGTTCCTCCTAGGGGAGTTGCCCGCCATGGAAGAGTGTTCCCATGGGTGAACAGACGTACGGCACCGACCGTGCCGGGCAGGCGGGACCCGGTCGCGACGTGCTCGTCTCCGAGGAGGAGCGGGAGCGGGTCGTCGAGCGGGTGCGGGACGCCGTGGCGGACGGTCGGCTGCCGCTGGACGAGCTGGACGGCCGACTGGACCGGATCTACGCCGCCCGGACGCACGGCGAACTGCGGGCGGCCGGGAGCGGGTTGCCCGTGCCCGGGCCCAGGGACGCGCCGGTGGTGGACGACGCGCCGGCGTCCGGGTTCGCGCTCGGCGTGTTCGGCGGGTTCCGGCGGGACGGCGGGTGGGTCGTGCCGCCCCGGTTCACCGCCTGGTCGATGTGGGGCGGCGGCCGGCTCGACCTCACCGAGGCCCGTTTCGCCGCGCGGGAGACGGTGATCCGGGCCGTGGCGCTGTGGGGCGGCACCGAGATCGTGGTGCCGGACGACATCGACCTCGAGGTCAGGGGGTTCGGCCTGTTCGGGGTGTTCGGTGGACGCGAGGCACGGGCGCGGCGTGGCACGGCCGGCCCGGCCGCCCCGCGTGTCGTCGTCAAGGGCCTCGCCCTGTTCGGAGCCGTCGTCACGAAGCCGCACCGGAAGTGAACCCTCTCCCGGTCAGCGCACCCGCCGCCGGGGGCCACGCACCTCAGGCGGCGGTGAACTTGAACTGGCCGAACTCCCGGAAGTTGGGAAGGACCGAGGCGAACATCTTGATCCAGCCCTTTCCGCCCACGGGGTAGGTCGCGTAGTTGGCACCGCCGGAGACGGGCTGGCCGATGTAGTAGCTGCCGTCGCCGCGGGCCTTGAGCGTGAAGTGGGTGGCGCAGCTGCTCGGCTTGTCCAGCTTCACGCCATCGCCGACCGCGCACCAGGTGGTGTAGCCGCCCCAGTTGGAGCTGGTGGACCTGATCGTGTAGGTGCCGTCGCTCTGCTTGTCGAAGACCAGGGGCGTGCCGCGGCCCGGGGAGTTCGTCAGCAGGACGTAGTCCCAGTTCATGTACGGCTCGAAGGTCAGGCCCCGGTCGGTCCTGGTGTCGACCGTGTAGTACGGCTTCCCGGACTCGACCGGATCCGCGGCGACGGTCCGGGCGGCCGCGGTGCTCGGGGCGGGGGAGGCGGACGCCGGGAGGCAGAGGGCCAGCAGCGCGCCGCAGCCGGCGGCGGCGACGGACAGGGCGCGGACCGGGCGGCGGAACAGCCTGGGCTTCATGCGTTCTCCTCCTGCGGTGACAGGTCCATCGGTCTTGTGTACAAGATCAGGGTTCCTGTCATGCATCACCCGCGACCAGCCTCCCGCGACGGAAGCACTCCGAAGGGCGACCAGTCGAACAGGCGGGCCAAGTCGTCCTGCCGGTCGATGGCCACCCGTGACACCCGGCACGCCCCACGCGGCGGCGGCAAACCTCCGGTGGGCGGCCCGAGGGAAACCCCTATGACCTGTCGTGGCTTCTTGTCGGCTCCCCTCCGCGCTGTCGACAATGCGCATGACAACCGTGTGGGCGGCCGGACGAACCTCCGGTCGCCCCCGTCGTAAGAGGGGACCCCCACGTGAACAAGCCTCTCCTTGCCGTGCTCGCGGCCGTGGCGACCGTCGGCCTGGGCGCCACCCCGGCGCTGGCCGCCCCGCAGACCACCGCCCCACAGTCCACCGCCCCGCACTCCGCCAAGGCCGCCGCGGTCACCGTCGACTTCGCCGGCACCGTCTCGCTCAGCAACTGCTCCGGCTCCGTCATCCGCTTCCCCGGCTCCGCCGACACCGACCCGGCCCTCGTGCTGACCAACGGACACTGCCTGGAGACCGGCATGCCGAGCGCCGGCCAGGTCATCACCGGCCAGTCCTCCAGCCGTACCTTCGGCCTGCTGAACTCCGCCGGCACCAAGATCGCCACCCTCCGTGCCAACCAGATCGTCTACTCGACCATGACCGACACGGACGTCACGATCTACCGCACCACCACCACGTACTCGGCGATCAAGAGCTCGTACGGCATCAGCCCGCTCACCGTGCAGGACACCCACCCGGTGGCCGGCACCGCCATCAAGGTGGTCTCCGGCTACTGGAAGCGGATCTACAGCTGCAACATCGACGGGTTCGTGTACCGGCTGAAGGAGGGCGACTGGACCTTCAAGGACTCGGTCCGCTACACCTCCGCCTGCAACACCATCGGCGGCACCTCGGGGTCCCCGGTCATAGACGCCACCACCGGCAAGGTGGTCGCCGTCAACAACACCGGCAACGAGGACGGCGCGCGGTGCACGGTGAACAATCCGTGCGAGGTCGACGCGAGCGGCAACGTCACCGTCCGCCAGGGCATCAACTACGCCCAGCAGACCTACAACATCCCGGCCTGCTTCACCACCGGCAACAGGCTCAACCTGAGCGCCGCCGGTTGCACGCTGCCCAAGCCGTAAACACGGCTCACAGCGGTGTACGGCGGACGGACCGGCCCGGCAGGGCATCCGTCCGCCGGCCGTCCTCGATGACGAACCGGCCGTCGACCAGCACGTACGGGATCCCGGTCGGCAGCCGGCGCGGCTCGGCGAAGGTGGCGCCGGGCGCGACCGTCCGCGGGTCGAACAGCACCAGGTCGGCCCGGTACCCCTCGCGCACCAGCCCGCGGTCCGGCAGCCGCAGCCGCGCGGCCGGCCGGGAGGTGAGGTGGGCCACGCACTCCTCCAGCGTCAGCACGCCCAACTCCCGCACGTAGTGCCCGAGATAGCGCGGGAACGTGCCGTACGCCCGCGGGTGCGGCTTGCTGCCGCGCAGGATGCCGTCGGAGCCGCCGGTGTGCGCGCGGTGCCGCATGATCGCGCGGACGTTCTCCTCGTGGCCGACGTGCTGGAGGATCGTCGTGCCGAGCCGGTCCCGCACCAGCAGCCGGCGGGCCGTGTCCCAGGGGGCCTCGCCGCGCAGGTCCGCCGACTCCCGGACGGTACGGCCCACGAGGTCGCCGAGGGCCGGGTCGGCCACCCCGGAGATCTCGATCGTCTCCCACTCCACGGGCACGCCGTGGCAGCCGTCCGAGCCGGTGACCTCCAGGTCGTGCCGGATCCGCCCGGCCGTCGCCGGGTCGGTGAGCCGGGCCAGGATCTCCTCCGGGCCGCCCTCGCTCGCCCAGCTCGGCAGCAGCGCGGCGAGGGTGGTGCAGCCGGGGGTGTAGGGATAGGTGTCCAGGGTGATGTCGGCGCCCGCCTCCAGGGCCCCGTCCAGCAGCGCCAGCAGCTCGGGCGCCCGGCCCTTGTTCACCCCGAAGTTCATCGTCGCGTGCGCCAGGTGCAGCGGGCAGTCCGCCTCCCGGGTGAGGGCGACCATCTCGGCGTACGCCTCCAGCGCGCCGGCGCCGTAGGAGCGGTGGTGCGGGCAGTAGTAGCCGCCGTAGGAGCCCACCACCCGGCACAGCTCGGTCAGTTCGGCGTCGCGCGCGTACATCCCCGGGGTGTACGTCAGCCCCGAGGACAGGCCCACCGCGCCCTGCTCCAGCCCCTCTGCGACCAGCCGGCGCATCCGGTCCAGCTCGCCGGGGGTGGCCGCGCGGTCCTCCCAGCCGACCACGAGCGCCCGGACCGTGCCCTGGGGGATCAGGTAGGCCGCGTTCACGGCGATGCCGCGGTCCAGCCGGTCCAGGTACCCGCCCACCGACCGCCAGTCGAAGTCGATGTCGTCGCCGTACCCGTTCCACCCGGTGATCGCCCGCCGCACCTCCTCCAGCGTGCGGTCGTCCACCGGGGCGTACGACAGTCCGTCCTGGCCGAGGACCTCCAGCGTGACCCCCTGCGCGGCCTTCGCGCTGTGGTCGGGGTCGCGCAGCAGGGCCAGGTCGGAGTGGGCGTGCATGTCGATGAAGCCGGGGGAGAGGACCAGGCCCTCCGCGTCGATCTCCCGCCGGGCGCGCGGGCGCTGGCAGCCCGCGGCGGCGGCCTCCTTGACGATCGAGACGATGCGCCCGGCGTCGATCACGACATCGGCGCGGTAGGCGTCCGCCCCGCTGCCGTCGACGACGTCGGCGTCCCGGATGACCAGGTCCTCCACGTGGGCCTCCTAGAAGAACGTACGGATGTAGTCCACGACCGTGCCGTCCGCCTCGGCCACCGGGATCAGCTGCCACTTGTCGAACGACGTGCACGGGTGGGACAGGCCGAAGCCGATCCAGTCGCCCACCTCGACGTCCGCGCCCGGGTCCGTGCGCAGCCAGGTGTGCTGGTCGGACAGCCCGGTGACGGTGATTCCGGCGGCCGGGCGCTCCGCGCCGTCCCGGCGTACCACCTGGGCGGCCGGCAGGTCCAGGTCGTAGGCGGCGTCGCGCTTGCCCGCGTTGGCGAAGGCCTGCTCGGCGGTCGGCCGGGAGACGACCTGCGCCCACAGCCGGAAGGCGGGCTCCAGCGCGCCCTCCTCGGGGACCCGGCCGAACGGGGTGAGCCTGCGGTAGTGCCCGTCGTCGTGCGAGACGTACGCGCCCGAGCGCAGCAGTTTCAGCACGGGCTTCGACAGCTCCGGAATGTCGGCGAAGACGTCGGCGACCGCGTCGAACCAGGCGCTGCCGCCCGCGCTCACCACGATCTCGTCGGCCTCGCCGAACCGTCCCGCCCGGTCCAGCCCTGCGGCCAGCGCCACCAGCCGCCGCAGATACGACCGCACCCGCTCGGGGTCGGCCTCGGGCACCTCGCCCTCGTACCCCGCCACGCCGACCAGGCGCAGGGTCTCTACGGCGGCCACGGCGGCGGCGACCCGCTCGGCCTCCGCCTCCGTACGCACCCCCGTGCGCGCCCCGTCGCCCGCGCCCAGCTCGATCACGACGTCCACCGGGCGGGCCGCGCCGCGCAGGGCCGCGTCCATCAGCTCCACGCCGCGCACCGAGTCGACGTAGGCGACGAGCCGGAAGTCCGGGTCGGCGGCCAGTTCGGCGGCGATCCAGCGCAGGGCGGGGGCGTCCACCAGCTCGTTGGCGAGGAAGACCCGTCGGATGCCGAACGCCCGGGCCACGCGCACCTGGTGGGGCACCGCGAGCGTGATCCCCCAGGCGCCGTGCTCGAGCTGGCGGTGGAAGAGCTGCGGGGCCATGGAGGTCTTGCCGTGCGGCGCGAAGGCCAGGCCGTGCCGGGTGGTGTACGTCTCCATCAGCGCCAGGTTGTGCTCCAGGCGCTCGGCGGACAGCGCGAGGACCGGGGTGGTGAAGCCGTCGGCCTCCCGGAAGAGATTGCGGCGCTGGGCGGCCAGCTCGGCGACCGTCAGCCCGTAGGCGTCCGGCGGGAGGCCCTTGAAGCGGTGGTCGACGTGTTCCTCGGCGAGGCGGGTGAGCGCTTCGGTGCCCATGAAGCCCCTCTCAGGCGTTGCGTATTCTGCAACGACCATTGCGTCTAGTGCTTACTGGTGTCTAGCATCTCGCCGAACACCGGGTCAACGGATCCGCCGTCCTGGCGATCGACAGGAGTCATCATCAACGACGCTGCTTACGCCTCGGTCGTCGCGCCCACGCGGCCCGTCCCGGACGTGGACGTGGCGGCGCTCGGCGAGTCCATGGTCACCTTCCTTCCCGCCCGCCCCGGCCGCCTCGCCGACGTCCCCTCCTTCCACCGGGCCATCGGCGGCGCCGAGTCCAACGTGGCCTGCGCCCTGGCCGCCTTCGGGCACCCGGCCCGCTGGGTCAGCCGGGTCGGCGCGGACGGCTTCGGCGACCACCTGGTGGAACGGATCGCCGGGTACGGCGTCGACGTCACCGCCGTCCGCCGGGACCCCGGCCGGCCCACCGGCGTGTACTTCCGCACCGCCGGCGACCGGGGCACGGGCGCGCACGAGGTGGCGTACTACCGGGCCGGATCGGCCGCCTCCGCCATGTCCGTGCGGAACGTGGACCTGGCGGCGGCCCGCGCGGCGCGGGTGCTGCACCTGTCCGGGATCACGGCCGCGCTGTCGGCTCAGTGCCGGGAGCTGCTGTACGAGCTGACGGCCCCCGGCCCCGGACGCCCGCTGGTGTCCTTCGACGTCAACCACCGGCCGGGGCTGTGGCGGGACGGCGCGGGCGCCGAGGTCCTGCTGGAGCTGGCCCGGCGCGCGGACCTCGTGTTCGTGGGCGAGGACGAGGCGGACCACGCCTGGGGGATCACCGGCGGACCGGCCGCCGTCCGCCGGCTGCTGCCCGAGCCGCGCGTCCTGGTCGTGAAGGAGGGGGCGCGCGGCGCCACGGCCTTCACCCCGGAACGGCCCGAGGGCACCTTCCAGCCCGCCCTGCACACCGCCGTCGTGGCCACCACCGGCGCCGGAGACGCCTTCGCCGCCGGCTTCCTCTCCGCCACCCTGCGCGGACTCCCCGACCGGGCCCGCCTGAAGTACGGCCACCTCTTCGCCGCCGCCGCCCTCACCGCCCCCGGCGACCTGGCCGCACCCCCCGCCCGCGACCACGCCGACCGCCTGGCCGCCCTGAACGACGGCGCATGGGAGAGACTTCGACTCGGCCCCGGCTGGACACGAGCCGAGCAGGCCGAGGAGGAGGCGAACATCCCATGAGTCAGACCGTCGACCGCGCCCTGAGCATCCTGCCGCTGCTCGCGGAGGGCCCCGCCGACCTGGGGCAGGTCGCCGACCGCCTCGGCGTGCACAAGTCCACCGCCCTGCGCCTGCTGCGCACCCTGCACGAACACGGCCTGGTCTACCGCCAGTCCGACCAGCGCTACCGCCTCGGCGCCCGCCTCTTCGCGCTCGCCCAGGAGGCGATGGAGAACCTCGACATCCGCGAGATCGCCCACCCCCACCTCGTACGGCTCAACGAACAGTGCGGCCACACCGTCCACCTCGCCGTGTACGAGGAGAACGAGGTGCTGTACATCGACAAGGTGGAGAGCCGCTACCCGGTCCGCATGTACTCCCGGATCGGCAAGCCGGTGGCCATCACCGTCGCCGCCGTCGCCAAGCTGCTCCTCGCCGACCTGCCCGAACCCGAGCGCCGCGCCCTCGCCGAGCAGCTCGACTACCCGCTGTACACGGCCCGTTCGACCCCCCATGCCGAGGCGTTCCTGAAGGAACTGGCCACGGTGCGCGAACAGGGCTGGGCCACCGACCTCGGTGGCCACGAGGAGTCCATCAACTGCGTCGCCGCCCCCGTGCGCGGCGCGGACGGCCGGGTGGTCGCCGCCATGTCGGTCTCCGCGCCGAACGTGGTCGTCACCGCCGAGGAACTCCTCAGTCTGCTCCCGCTGGTCCGCCGCACGGCGGACGCCATCAGCGGCGAGTACTCCGGAAGAACGCCAGTGAAGGGCACCCCCGCATGACCGAGAAGACCGCGCTCACCCCGAAGACCCACACCACCCCGCCCGCGAAGTTCTCGCACGGCGTGAAGAAGGGCAACATCCTCCAGGTCGCCGGCCAGGTCGGCTTCCTGCCCGCCGAGGAGGGCAAGCCTCCGACGCCGGCCGGCCCCACCCTGCGCGAGCAGACCCTCCAGACCCTCGCCAACGTCAAGGCGATCCTGGAGGAGGGCGGCGCGACCTGGGACGACGTGATGATGATCCGCGTCTACCTCACGGACGTGGACCACTTCGCCGAGATGAACGACATCTACAACGCCTACTTCGAGGAACAGGGCCTCACCCAGCCGCCCGCCGCCCGCACGACGGTCTACGTCGGCCTGCCGGCCGGCCTCCTCATCGAGATCGACGCGCTCGCCGTACTGGGCTGACGCCCGCCGCGCACCGCTGCCCGCCTCCCGTACGTCCACACGGCACGGCACCCTCCGGGGTGCCGTGCCGCGCTCCCCCCTGCCCGAAAGCACCATGCATTTACGAAGAGGACCCCCGTATGTCCTTTCCGCTCGCCGCGCCCACTCCCACCGCGCCACCCCACACCGGGGGCCTGCTCCTCCTGATCGACGGCACGCCCGGCCTGCTCACGGTCGCCGCCCTCGGCATGGCCCTCCTGCTCTTCCTGATCATCAAGGTCCGGCTCCAGCCCTTCGTGGCCCTCCTCGCCGTCTCCATAGCCGTCGGCCTGCTGGCCGGCCTCTCGGTCACCGAACTCTTCGGCACCGTCCAGCGCTCCGACGCCGTCTCCACCATCGAGTCCGGCATGGGCGGCATCCTCGGCCACGTCGCCATCATCATCGGCCTCGGCACGATGCTCGGCGCGATCCTCGAAGTCAGCGGCGGCGCCGAGGTGCTGGCCGCGCGCCTGCTGGCCCTGTTCGGCGAACGCCGGGCCCCGCTCGCCATGGGCCTGACCGGCCTGCTGTTCGGCATCCCGGTCTTCTTCGACGTGGGCATCTTCGTCCTCGCGCCCATCGTCTACGCGGCGGCGAAGCGGTCCGGCAAGTCGGTGCTGCTCTACTGCCTCCCGCTGCTCGCCGGCCTGTCCATGACCCACGCCTTCCTGCCGCCGCACCCCGGCCCGGTCGCCGCCGCCGGTCTGCTGCACGTCCAGCTCGGCTGGGTCGTCCTCATGGGCATCGTCTGCGGCCTGCCCGCCGTACTGGCCGCGTGGGCGTACGCCGCCTGGGCCGGAAAGCGGATCTTCGTCCCCGTACCGCAGGACATGGCGGAGGCCGCGGAGGAGGCGAAGCGGGCGGTGGCCGCCGAGCAGCGCGCGCAGGGCGTGACACCGAAGGAGACGCCGGTGCCCCTGGCCACGGTCCTGACCATCATCGGCACACCACTGCTGCTGATCCTGGCGGCCACGTTCTCCTCGATCGCCCTGGATCCCTCTCCGACGCGCTCGGTCCTGGAGTTCTTCGGCAACCCCTTCGTGGCCCTCACCCTCGCGCTGCTGCTCGCCTACTACCTCCTCGGCGTCCGCCGCGGCTGGTCGCGCAAGTCGCTGGAGACGGTGTCGACCGCCTCCCTGAAGCCGGTCGGCAACATCCTGCTGGTGGTCGGCGCGGGCGGGATCTTCGGCGCCGTGCTGAAGGCCGGGGGCGTCGCCCAGGCCCTGTCGGACACCTTCCACGACGTCGGCCTGCCGGTGATCGTCCTGTCGTACCTGATCGCGCTCGTCCTGCGGGTGGCCCAGGGCTCGGCGACGGTGGCGATCGTGACGACGGCGGGCATCGTCGCCCCGCTGCTGGCGGAGGGCGGGCACTCGCAGGCGTTCTCCGCGCTCGTCATCATGGCCATCTCGGCGGGCTCCATCTTCGCCTCGCACGTCAACGACGGCGGCTTCTGGATGGTGGCCAAGTACTTCGGCATCAGCGAGCGGGACACGCTGCGCAGCTGGACGGTGCTGGAGTCGGTGTTGTCGCTGGCGGGGTTCGCGGTGGCGGTGGTGGCCGGGGTGTTCGTGAGCTGACCGGTTCCACGGCGTGTTCGTGAGCTGACTGGTTACGGCACAGGGAAGTCGTCCATACTGCCGCCGTGGAGCAGCGCATAGGATCGAGCAGCAAGCCGACCGGGGCCGGGGAGCCGTCGAAGGCTGAGCCGGTGAAGGCCGAGCCCGTGTTGGGCGCCGGTTTCGACCCGGCCTTCGTGCCGGGGATCACGGGACCGACGCCGACCGAGGCGGGCCCGGTGTCCAAGGAGCCGCCGGGCCCGGAGGCCACCGAGGAGGCCCTCGGGGAGGCTTCCGGGGAAACCGTCGCGGAGACGCCCGAGGAGTCCGTCGGGGAATCACTGGAAGCCGCGGACGGCGACGGTCCGGACTCCGGCGAGCCGGACCCCGACGGGCCGGTCTTCGAGGCGGCGGACCGCCGGGCGCGGATCGTGGCCGACCGCAGGGGCGTCCGCCTCAGCCTGGACGAGGAGGCCTGCGACTTCCGCTGGGACGAGATCGCCGCGGTGGAGACGGAGACGCCCCGCTTCGGCAAGCGGTACACCGTCACCGTGCACACCCCTGACCGCCGCTGGTTCCCGATCGAGATCGAGGCGCCGGCCAGGGCGCGCTTCAAGGAGTGGGACGAGCGACTGGACGCGGTGCTCGACGCCTACTTCGAGGAGGCGTAGCCGCTAGGAGCAGTACTGGGCGGCCTTGCCGATCGACCGGTACATACAGTCGGCGTTCTCCAGCAGCTGCAACACCGCGTCCTTGTTCCGGGAGGTCTCCCGCTCGATGACTTCGTCGGGCGGGTAGAACCCGCCCCCGGAGGACGACGCCGGGTACATCTCGAAGGTGTAGCTGAAGATCTTCTGCGTACCCCACAGATAGTCGTCGATCGTGCCGTCGGTGATGTACAGGTCGCTGGACTGCTCGGCGGTGTACCCGTTGCTGGCGGCCATCTTCCGCCCGACGGCCTGGAACGCGGCGGCGTCGTCTGCGGTCATCCCGGTGGCGGTGTCCGCGTAGGTGTACCCGAACGGCCACAGCACCAGCTCGCTGTAGGTGTGGAAGTCGATCCCGGCCGTGATCTGCTGCTTGCCGCCGACGACCCGGCCGCGCACGAAGTCGGCGACCACCTTCACCTCGGGCGCCGACTCGGCGGCGGACCCGCGGTAGGTCTCGGAGGACGTGGACCCCGACGACCCGCCGCAGCAGCCCCACTTGTAGTTCCAGTTCCGGTTCAGGTCCGTACCCACGTTCGTGGAGCCGGAGTTGGGCTGCCGGTTCTTCCGCCACGACCGGTACGACCCGCTGGCGATGTCGTACTCGCCGCCGTCCGGGTTCAGATCGGGCACGATCCAGATCTCACGGCTGTTGACGAGGCCGGTGACGCGTGAGTCCGACCCGTATCCCGCGCCGAGTTCGCGCAGCAGGTAGAGGGCCATCTCCACGGTGAGGTGCTCCCGGGCGTGCTGGTGCGCGGTGAACAGCACCTCGGGCTCGTTCTCGTCGGTGCCGACGTTGTCGCTGACCTTGATGGCGACGATGTCCCGCCCTTGGTACGACTTCCCGATCACCCGCTTGTTCATGATGCCCGGGTAGGCGGCGAGCCGCTGGTCGATCTCGGCGTTCGCCTCGGCGTAGTTGTGGTACTTCGCGTCGGCGCTCGGGAAGTCGTAGAGCCGGGCCTGCCCGCGCTGCGGAGCGGCGCCCAGGGGCTGGACGTCGTACCCCATCCGGCGGAGCTTCTCGGCCTGCTCCGCCCGCCCGGAGACGACGACGCTCTCCTCGTCGGCCTCGTCGACGGTCACACCGGCCGACTGGATGGCCGTACGGGTCACGGGCGTGGTGCGCTGATGGATCTCGTACTGCCGGATGTCGTCGTCGGCCGCCTGGGCCCTGCGCGCACTGTCGGCGCCGGCCTGGTCGAGCCCGGCCGAGACCGGCGCGGCCAGCGCGAGGGCCAGCAGCGCACCGAGCGCGGCGGTCCGTCTGCGAAGTCGCATGAACGCTCCCTGTGGGGGTCGGAGTGGGTGTTCCCGTGCGACGTGCGATCACGAACCTCCGGGGGCCGTTCGTGGGGCTCCCTGCGGGCTCGCTGTGCGGGTGGCGCTCATGGTGCGGGCCGGGCATGCACAGGTCAAGTACACCGACGGGTACCTGACGGAAACCGGCCGGACCGCTTCACCCTTTGGGGGAGCGGCCCTTCAGCGCCTCGACGAAGGGGACGGATGACTCCTGCCAGGTGTCAGGGGTCAGCATGCTCACAGCTCCTTCGCCGGCCTGTGGATGAAGTCACGCGACCGGTCGGGTTCGAGTGACACCGCTTCTACCGCGGGTGATCCTGACGATGCGTTGGGGCGGTCGGTGGAGGCGGAGGGAGGGGCGGGGTCTGGGGCCGGTCGTGGCGTGCGCGGAGTACTGGGGGTGGCAGCCGTCGGCGAGGTTCGGGGACCGGGGGGAAGTACGTGTGGTGCGTGTTGTCCGCCCGCTGAGCGGAGGGCCATCAGCGGAACGGGATCGTGAGCCACGGGCTGCCGGGGTCGGACATCAGGATGCGATGCGCCGAGACCATGTTCTGGTACCAGTCGCCGAACTCCTCGTCGTCGAAGTGGAGGCAGCGGCCCAGGATGTAGCCGGCGGAGAAGTCCTGCCAGGACTTGTAGGACAGGGCGGCGGCCCGGCCGGCCTGGAGGACGGCGGACTCGGCCTCCTGGAGCGTGCCGAGGCGGGCTCCGAGCCCCCACCGGGCCATCTTCGAGGCGCGGCCGAGATCCCAGGCGTCGACGGACGAGACGTACTGGTTGCCGTCGAGCACACCGTCGGCACGCATCCGGGCCTCGTAGCGGGTCATGCGCCCGATGAGCCGCTGTACGCCCTCGATGTGCGCCTCGACCTCGGACGCGGGCCGGGGTTCGGTCTTGGTGACCCCGTCCTCCCCGACCACGACCGACCCCTCGGACCGGGCGCGGATGACGTTGGCGGCGGCCTGGCGCCAGTAGCCCGCGTCGACGTGGCCGCCGAAGTCGCGGGCGATGGTGCGGCGCAGGCCGAGGGCGAAGTCCCAGACGGAGCTGTGCTGTTCGCAGGCGAGGAGGTCGCGGAGGTAGTACTGCCACTGCTCGCGGGTGGTGATGCCCCACCACTCGTTCAGCCGCTTCCGCTCGTCCGGGTAGCCGGTGCCGTGCCAGGCCATGCTGTTCCAGAAGGAGCCGTTGTTGACGCAGAGGAGGGCACCGCAGGCGAGGCCGTGGGCGACGGGGCCGTGCAGGGGGCCGCCGACGCGGAGGGTGCGCAGCCGCATCGACCGGTCGCGCGGCGGGGCTTGTTCTCCGTACTGTGCCCAGGCCGCGGAATGCGGTGGCGCGGAGGGGAGAAACGCCTCGCACGGGCTGCCCGGATTGACGACGATCATCGGCGGATCGGTCGGCTGCCAGACCTTGGCGAACCACTCCAGGTGGTTCCAGTCGAACACGCGATGGGGCTCCGGGACGGGCAGCATGCCCTCGGTGTACACGGCCCAGATCCGCCCGCCGGCGACGCGCGGGTCATACCCGAACACGGCGTACGTAGCCCTGGGCGAGGCATCCGCCCCGCCCTTCTCTATCTCGAAGAACAACCGAGCCTGAGCAAGCGTCCCGAAGTACGCGACCCAGTCCCCCCGCCCCTTGGCCTCGAACAGGGCCTGCTCGACCTCCGACGGAGGAGTCCAGACGGGACCGGCAACAGGAGGAAAACCGGCAGGTGGCGGCCCGAACGACATGAAAACTTCCGCTCCTCTTTCCAGCTGTGGCGAGCCCAGGGTACTGACTGGAGACCTGGGTCGAGCGGGCCGTACACGTTCGTTGACGACGACGCGCGACCCAGTCCCGATGGATGGGCAGGGTAACGGGTGGGGATCGGCGCGAAGACCTGATGGCCCGGGTCTCATAGCACGTCCGACAACGCGGTTCGAAAGTCGTCCACCTCCCGCTGAATGTACGGTGATAGGTCGGTAAGCATGCGCACCGTCCCATCGAGATGGCGCGCCAGTTGTGGTGCGTTCCTCCAAACCGATTCCCGTCGAGTCAGCACCGCCGAGAGCAAGTCGTCGTCATACCAGCCGGCAGCCGCTTCCTGTGGTGCCGTTTCACGCAGGAAGTCCAAAGCAATAGGAAGCAGCCAATGAAGGCCGATATCTTGAGCGATCAGCCGACGTAGGTCCTCTACGGTGAGATCTTCGATGGCTCGCCGCCTCAGGTCGTGCACGTTGCGCACCATGGTCGTACTGTCTGCTGGAGGGGCAGGCCATCGATTGCCCTCCAGTTCTTCGATGGATCTGTTTCTGTCCACAAAATCCGAGAGCATGTGAACTCCAATCTCGGCCAGCTTAACGATGTCCAATCGAATGCAAGAAGCCGTTGAGGCGGTCGAGCTCTCCAATTACCTCTTTCCGTTTGGCGATCAGGACGTCGACTCCTCGGTCCGTCAACGTTTCAGGAGGACTATCAATTTCACGTTCAAGGACTCTTCTCACCCGATCCAAGCCGTCCCGCGCCTGCTTCAATTCCGCTATGTGATCGAACGGCGTTCCGTCGGCTTTCCGGGCGACCACCTCTCCGTTTGCCTCTCGCCTGGCCGCATCATAGTGGTTATGATTCGGTTGCGAGTTCACATCGCCAAGGGGGTCCTTCCTTATATTCTCGTATTTTTCAATGGCTCGCTGCGCAGCCGGTGACAGCCCCAACTTACGGCATTCATCAGGTGCGAGGCCCAGGGAGTCGGCCCAGCTGTGCGGGTTATGGACGTATGTGGCGGGGTTGCGCGCCGGGCCAAGACCGAGGGGGTCCGGCGTCAGATATCGGGCCGTTTCGGGGTCGTAGTGGCGGAAGTAGTTGTAGTGGAGGCCGGTTTCGGGGTCGTAGTACTGGCCTGGGAAGCGTAGGGGGGTGTAGGTCGTGCTGTTTGTTGACCACGCTGTTGTGCCCCAGAGGGTGCTGCGGGTGTGCCAGGCGATCTTGCCCTGTTCGTCCAGCAACTCGGTTGGGGTGCCGACGAGGTCGGTGATGATGGCGAAGAAGCGGGAGTCGATCTCCTCTTGGGATGCTTCCGCTGCGGTGATGCGTTCCGTTTGGGCGAGGGGGCGTAGGCCCTGGTGGTCCCAGGTCAGGGTGATCGGGTGGGGGAAGGCTTCAGAGGTTGTGGTTTGTTCGCAGAGGGTGGTGCCGTCCCAGGTGAAGTCCACCCGTTCCACGACCGTTTCGCCGTCCTCCGCCAGGCGGAGTTTGGCTGTGCGGCGGCCCAGGGGGTCGTAGGTGTAGCGCCAGCGGGTGCCGTCGGGGGTCACCACTGAGGTGAGGCGGTCTTCGGCGTCCCATTCGTAGTGCCAGGTGTCCGGCTTGCGGGACAGGCGGGTTTTCTGGCGCAGGGTGATGCGGCCGAGGGCGTCGTGTTCGTAGCGGACGTTGCCGGCCCGGGTGATGCGGGTGCCGGTGTAGGTGCGGGGGCCCGTCGACTCAGCTCCCGGGTGGGTCGCCGGCCAGGCGGCTTCGGTTTGGTTGCCTGCTTCGTCGTAGGCGTAGCGTTCCGTCCAGCCTGCCGCGTGGACCGCCGTCACCCTGCCCGTCGCGTCGAGGTCGAAGCGGCGGGTGCCCGACAGGTCGTCCTCGATGCCGGTGACGTTGCCGTCGGCCCGGTAGGTGTACGCCCGGTGCTGGACCCTCTGGCCCTGTGTGCCGGTCACCGACTGGGTCGTCAGGCGGCCCAGTGGGTCGAAGGTGTGGTGCAGGGTGATGGCCCCGGCGACCAGGCGCCTCAGTTCGTGTCCGGCCTCGTCGTAGGTGAAGTCGATCGGGCGCCCCGATGCCTGCATGCCTGTGACGCGGCCTGCCGCGTCGTAGGACCAGGTGGTCTTCGCTCCGGTCGGGGTGACCCGGCTGGTGCGGCGGCCCATCGTGTCGTAGGTGTACGTCACCGTTCGGCCGTCGACCGTTTCCGAGCGCAGGTTGCCGTGGCGGTCGCGGAGCAGGGTCAGGGTGGTGCCGTCGGGGCCGGTCGCGTGGGCGAGTTGGTCGGTCAGGTCGTAGGCGTACGTCGTGGTGCCGCCCGGCGTGGTCTTGCGGATCACCTGGCCCAGCGCGTTGCGGCTGAACGACGTCACTTCGCCGAGGGTGTTCCGCCTTGCCGTCAAGCGGCCTGCCGGGTCGTGCTCGTACGTCAGGGTGCGGTCGTCGAAGTCCGTCTCGGAGAGCAGGCAGCCGGCCGGGTCGTAGGTGTACTCCCAGGTCAGGCCCTGTGGGTTGGTGACCTTGGTCAGGCGTAGTTCGGTGTCGTGGGTGAATTCGTAGCGGTCGCCGTCCGGGCCGGTGCGGGCGGTCAGCAGGTCGAAGTGGGTGTATTCGAAGCGGGTGACGCCGCCGAGGGGGTCGGTGTGGGTGGTGCAGTTGCCCTCGCCGTCGTACGTCCAGGACTCCGTGGTGCCGTCGGGGGCCGTGCGGCGGGTCAGCCGGCCTTCGAGCGTCCACTCCAGGCGGGTGATGCCACCGAGTGGGTCCGTGATGGCGGTCGGGAGGCCGAGGGCGTTGCGTGCGTAGTGGGTGGTTGCGCCGAGTGGGTCCGTGACCCGCACGGGGAGGCCCGCGCGGTCGCAGACGACCGTGGTCGTGTTGCCCAGGGGGTCCGTTACGGAGGTCAGGTGGCCGGCCTGTGTGTAGGTGAAGCGGGTCGTCCGGCCGGCCGGGTCCGTCACCGACGTGCGGTTGCCCCGGGTGTCGTAGGTCTGGTGGATCGCCGTGCCGTCCGGGTGCACGACCTTCACCGGCAGGCCGAGGGTGTTGTACTCGGCTCTCGTCTCGCGGCCGTCCGGGCGGAGCACCCGCGTGGGGTTGCCCGTCTCGTCGTACTCGAACGCCGTCGTGTGGCCCAACGGGTCCGTCGTGGACAGCAGGCGGTTGTAGCGGTCGCGGGTGTAGCGGGTGGTCGCGCCGAGTGCGTCGGTCTCGGCGATCACTTGGCAGCGGTGGTTGATCAGGTAGTGGGTGGTGTGGCCGTGTGAGTCGGTGATGGTCGTGGTGTGTTCGCCGGTGTCGGGGTCCACCGGCGAGTAGGTGAAGGTGGAGGCCAGGTGGCCGGCGGCGCCGGACTGGTGGGTGCAGCGGTCCTGGTCGTCGTAGGCGTAGGTGAAGTGGCTGTCGTTGGTGTCGGTCCAGGAGGTCAGGCGGCCCTGGTCGTCGTAGCCGAAGACGGTGGGGCGGCCAGAGGAGTTGACGACCTCGGTGAGATGGCCGTCGGTGTAGCCGTAGCGGACGAGTACCTGGTCGGTGCCGTCGGTTGCCGCGCCCGCCAGGTGCAGCGCGGTGATTCTGCCCTCCGAGCTCGACAGCAGCAGCCGGTGACCGGCCGAGGAGGCGATCGCCAGCGGGGTGCCCCCGGTGTCGTACTCGAAGGTCAGCCAGTTGCCGTTGCGGTCGTCCAGTTGCTCCAGTACCGCCAGGTCCTCGGAGCGGTCGGCGAAGTGCCGTACCCGGCCCGACTCGGGGTCTGTGAGGGTGTAGCCGTCGTCCACCCGGTCCAGCGGCCAGCGCGGGCCGTGGCTGGGCAGGGTCGGCACGCCCGGGGCGGGGTGCGGGTAGGCGAGCGTCACCCCGTCCTCGCCCACGAAGACGACACCCGCCGCGTCGATCTCCAGGCGCTGGTCGAGCGTGGAGGACCACGTTGGGCCGAACCAGCCACCGAGCCGGTACGAGGACTCGAACTGGCGCTTGACGACCAGGGGCAGAATGCCGGGAAGCGAGACGTCGGTCTGCGGCAGCACCATCCGGCCGGTGGCGACATCGACGGGGTCCTTCTCACAGACCTTGTCGACCGGGCGCCGGGAGACATCCTCCGCGTTCTCCTCGACCGCGTTCCGGGCACCTTTGCGTGCCCCCTGCTCAGCGGCTTCCTCCATGCCCTTCTTCAACCCGAGGCGCAGCCCGCCGCGCGCCAGTCCCGCGCCCTTGCTCCCGACGAGTTCGGGAACGAGACGGCCGAGGAACTCGGCAGGGTCCTTGCGGAAGCTGTCCCACATGGCCTTCGCCGCCTGGTCCGGGTGGGCGGCGGTGGTGACCAGGCCGGTGAGCGTCATGCTGACGTTCTGCAGGTAGGCGGCGGGGTGGGTGAGGTTGTAGGGGTCGAGGGGATTCACGCCGCGGACGAAAGTGACCACACCGGCCGTGCCCTTGATCATGCCCCCGGCGAAGTGGGACAGCTCCAGGCTCGTGGCCACGGCCCCGTCCACCACCTCGGTTTTCAGCCGTTCCAGCGGCGGGGGCTCGGCCGGAGCGTGCGCCATAGCCGAGCGGACCTTGCCCTGCGCCTCGGTGGCGACGGTGTTGCGCTGCTCGCGGGCCTGGGCCAGCTTGTGCCGCGCGGCCTGGACATCGGCCTTGCCCGGGTCCTGGAATTCGGCGGGCCTGGACCCGGGGTCCTCGCCCGCCTCCGCCTTCGCGTTGTAGGCGGCGACCTTCTCCTTGTGGGCCTCGTACGCGTCCTTGGACGCCTTCACGCCCTTCTTGTAGAGGCGGACCGCTTCCTCGGCCTGGCCTTGCGCCCACTTCACCGTGTCGGCGTACGACTCCAGCGCGGCCGCCGCCGTCTCACATGCCTCCGCGGCCTGCGCCCACTTCGCGGGGTGCACGGCGAACTTCTCCCGGAACGCGTCCCCGCCCTCACCCCGCCAGCCGGAGGAGTCGACCTTCTTCAGCCCCTGGCCGACCTTGTCGAAGGCGCTGTGGAAGTCCCGCAGGTGCTTCGCGGCCTCACGGATCTTCGCCGGGCTGCCGTGGACGAGCTCGTTCGCCTCTTCACTCTCACCGAGCTGCTGCTCACCCGGCGTCGCTCCCAGGTCGGAGGCGACCCCGTCGCCCCAGTCCTCCACGACATCGGCCCACTCGTGCACCCCGAGCCGGTCGAGGCCGTCACCGATCTTGTCCGTGGTGTAGTCGACCCCTTTGCCCAGCAGCTTCTTCCCGCCGTCGACCAGGTCCTCCCCGCCGTCGAGGAGCTTGTTGGTGAGGTCTCCCAAGCCCATCAGCCCTCACCCCCCGGCTGGCCGGCAGCACGGGCACGAGCCTCGGGGGACGCGTCGAAGGCCTCGGCCAGCATCTCCTCGTACCGCTCACCCGAGATGCCGAACTTCTCCTGCATACCGGCCCGGTCCAGGCCCGGCAGGGCGGCCTGGTCCGAGGTCAGCATCTCGTACGAGGCGTCCTTCCAGCCCTGCCCGCTGTTCGCCCACGCCTGCCGGAACGACTCCTCGCTGTAATCCACACCCGAACCGGAGTCCACGATCTGATCCCAGCTCCTCTTCTGCACCTCTTCCTCGGAGGCGTAGGGATCGCCCACCACCGCGTTCCCGGCGACCTTGAAGGCACCCTTCACGTACTGGTCCGTCTCGTGGTACGTGCCCGCGGCCAGACCCGTCCCGGCCGCGAAATCGTTCCCCTCATTCACCAGCGCCCGAACCCCCCACTCCCAGCGCTCGCAGAACGACTGGAACTCATCCGTCAGACCCTGATGACCCAGCTCCAGACCCGACAACGCCAGCCCGGAAAAACCACGGCCGGCCCCCGCCCGGCTGTCCAAGCCCAGCTCCCGCAACTCCCCCAGCGCCTCGGTCAGCCCCTTCGCGATCAGATCCAGCCCCTGCGTCGTCAGGTCCTTGCCGCCGCCACCGGTCACCGCACGCCCCCCGTCCCGCCGTCGACGTCCACCGCCACCGCATCCGGCACGATCCCCCGCACCGGGGGAAAGAGCACCCCGTCCGCACCGTCCGCACAGTCCAGCGCCACCCCGCACGGCACCCCCACCGCCGGCACCGCCGCGTCCAGCAACCGCGCCCCCAGCCACCGCTGGTACACCCACTCACGCGCGCCCTCACCCCGCGCCAGGGCGAATCGCGCCAACGCCCCCTCGTCCGAGAACGCGTAGAACCAGCGCACGCCGCCGAAATCCGCCGTCAAAGGCGCGCCGTCCTCATCCACCGGAACGAGCACCGCCGTACGCCGGAACTCGCCCAGCAGCACCGCGAACCCACGCTTGCCGCGTGCGGTCCCCTCGGTCCGCTCCGGCCGGCCGGGCCCGGGCGTGTCCATGTAGTCGTACAGGCGTGACCTGCGAGCATGCTTCGCCGAGACGGCTTCTCCCCCGTGTTCGGACATGACCGGGATCATCACACCCGTCCCGTGGCGGGTCCAACGCGACAGCCGGCCGAGGGATCGAGTCCGGCCACCCCAGGGCACGCGACGGCGCCCGGACCGTGGGGTGGTCCGGGCGCCGGGGGAGGGGCAGGGCTGGTTACGGGAGGGCGTGGACGTGGGCTCCCACGCTGTTGGACCAGGCGTTGCCCGAGGTCGCGTCCCAGTTGGTGGACCAGGTCATCGCGCCGCGCAGGTCGGGGTAGGTCTTGGACGGCTTGAAGGTGCCGCAGTTGACGGCCTTCGTCAGGCAGTCCAGGGCGTTGTTGACGACCGCCGGGGCGACGTAGCCGCCGCCGGCCGCGCGGGTGGAGGCGGGGAGGCCGAGGCCGACCTGGGACGGGGACAGGCCGCCCTCCAGCTGGATGCAGGCCAGCGCGGTGAGGAAGTCGACCGTGCCCTGGCTGTAGACCTTGCCGTCACAGCCCAGCATCGAACCGCTGTTGTAGTACTGCATGTTGACGACCGTCAGGATGTCCTTGACGTTCAGGGCCGTCTGGAAGTACGAGTTCGACGTCGACTGCATGTCGATCGTCTGCGGGGCCATCGTGATGATCAGGGACGGGCCCGCCTTCGCCGACAGCGACCGCAGGGCCTGCGTCATGTACGTCGCGTTCAGGCCGTTCTCCAGGTCGATGTCGACGCCGTCGAAGCCGTACGTCTGCATCAGGCCGTACACGGAGTTCGCGAAGTTCGTGGCCGAGGCGGCGTCGTTGACGGACACCGAGCCCTTCTCGCCGCCGACCGAGATGATGACCTTCTTGCCGGCCGCCTGCTTGGCCTTGAGGTCCGCCTTGAACTGGTCGACCGTGTAGCCGCCGAGGCCGGCCGAGTCCAGGTTGAAGGTCACCGCGCCCGGCGTGGACGTGGCGTCCGCGAAGGACACCGCGATGATGTCGTAGGCCGACGGGACGTCCGACAGCTTCTGGACCGTGGCCCCGTTGTTGAAGTTCTGCCAGTAGCCGGTCACCGCGTGCTTGGGCAGGGAGCCGCCGCCCCCGCCGCCCGGGCCGGCGGTCGTCGCGCCCTTGACCGCCGCCGACTTCGCCGACTCGCCCGCCGCGTTGGTCGCCGTCACCTGGAAGGAGTACGACGTCGAGGCCGCGAGGCCGGTCACCGTCGCCGACGTGCCCGACACCGCCGTCACCTTCGTGCCGTCGCGGTAGACGTTGTAGCCCGTCGCACCGGACACCGCCGACCAGGACAGGGAGACCGAGGAGGACGTCGAGGAGGACACGGCGAGGCCGGACGGGGCCGCCGGGATCGTCGGGTTCGGGTTGCCGCTCCCGCCGCCGTCGGGGCCGTAGACGGAGAGGTCGTCGGCGTAGTAGGCCGCCTGGCCGTACCAGCCGTGGGTGTAGACCGTGACCGAGGTGGTGGAGGAGCCGGTGGTGAACGACGTCTGGAGCTGCTTCCAGGACGGTGTGTCCGGGGTCCAGGTGGAGACGTCCGTGGTGCCCGTGCCCGTCACGCCCAGGTAGGAGTAGCCGCCCTGGACCCACGCGCTCAGCGTGTACGTCGAACCGGGCTTGACCGCGACCGTCTGCGAGCACTTGGCGGTGTCCTGGCCTGCCGGGGTCGCCTTCAGGGCGCTGCTGCCGCCGTGCACGGGGGAGGTGACCGTCGCGCCGCTGCCGGCCGTGCACGTCCAGTCGGCGAGGCCCGACTCGAAGCCCGCGTTCCGCACGTTGTTCACGTCCGCCGCCGAGGCGGGGGAGGCCGCGGCGAGGCCCGCGACCGAGAGGGCCAGGGCGGTGGCGGCGGACCATGCCGCGAGGCGTCGTCCGGTGGGTCTGGGTATGCCTGGTGCGCGGTCCACTGAAGCCTCCGGTGGGGAGTCGGACGGGGAGAGAAGGGGGAGAGAGAGGACGGTGGCCACCGCTTGCCCTACAAGTTGGTCCAGACCAATCGGGGTGTCAAGAGGTCCAGACCAAGTTGGTTCCGGGTCGGCCGCTCAACCTGTCCTGGTTTGGCGGGGCTTGCGGCGGGAGAGTTCCCCACCGGCTTCCCTCACGCTGTTCTCCCGGTCATACGGCCGTGGATACAGTGCTCGGGTAGTCACGCAATGAAGTCGTCCCGGCGCACCGGAGTGACCCCCGGTGGGCCGACGGATGTGAAGAGCGGAGAGCTGCGCGTGCCAACAGCCATTGCCGTGACCAGCGCCGACATGGCGCTGCCGGCGCAGGACGAGCGGACCGTGCCCGCCGTCGTGCTGACCGGACTCGACCGCGGGCCGCTCGACGAGGGCCTCGCCGGACTCCACCGGCTCACCGAGCAGCACGGATACGTGGTCGTCGTCTGTTCCGAGGCCACCCCGGAACCGGTCGTCCGGCGGCTGCACACCCTGCGCGCGCTGCTGGAGAGCGACCGCGTCGCCCTGTTCCGGCCCGCCCTGCCCCCGCTCGGCGTCGCCGTCCTGGCCCGGCAGTTGCGCCAGCTCGCCTCCTGCGACCTGAGTCCGGGCGTGCTCGCCTGCGCCGGACGGCTGCTCACCCACTACATCCACGCCGGCGCCGTCCTCGGCTCGGTCGCCCGGCTGGACCGGGTCCCGGTCGGGCTGAAGGCACACGCCAGGTCCTGGGTGCCCGGCAGCCAGTTCGCCGTCCTCGCCCACCCCGAACCGCAGGTGGTCAGGGTCGGCCCGGAAGCCACCCTGAAGGGGCCGGACTTCGGCACCTGGATGCTGGTCGCCAAGGGGCAGGCGCACAGCGACTGGGTCGCCGGCCTCGGCACCCGGTGGGGCGTGCACGGGCTGCGCGAGGCCCCGCTGCCCGCCGAGTCCCCGGTGTGGTGGGGGACCGGCCGCCTGGTCGAGTTCTGCGGCTACCTCGCCGACCTGTCCGTCCTCTACCAACTGGTCACCTCCGTACGGCAAACCCGCTGTCACTGGTGCGGCCTCGACGTCATCGGTGACCGCTGCGTCTTCTGCCGCGCCACCGCCCGAGCCCCTGCGACACCCCGCGCCCTGGAATCGCGAACGCCCGCCTGACCCGCGCGAACCCGTCCCGTCCCGCCAGAGCCGATTCCCCCGATGAGGTTGCACGGTCCATGAACTCCCGTCAGCGCCGCGGCGTGTTACTGCTGATCCTGTCGGCCCTGTGCGCGCTGGGCGCGTTCGCCGGCGTGCTCTCCTTCGTCCACGACGTCAACACCAAGGTCGGGCCCGAGACCACCGCCTACCGGGTCAGGTCCGAGGTGAAGCCGTACACCACCCTGGACGCGGACCAGTTCGAGAAGGTCGAGATGCCCCGGCGGTGGCTGTCCGGCAACGCCGTCACCGACCTGGCGCAGATCCGCGGCAAGATAGCCGTGACCACCCTGCGCGCGGGCTCCCTGCTCCAGACCGACATGATCGTGGACCGGCCCGCCCTCCAGCCCGGCCAGCAGGAGGTCGCCATCATGGTCGACGCGGCGACCGGCGTGGCCGGGAAGATCACCCCCGGCTCGCGCGTCAACGTCTACGCCACCTTCGAGGGACGCAAGGAGGGCGACCCCGACCAGTCGAAGATCATCGTCACCAACGCCCGGGTCCTCGACGTCGGCCGGATCACCGTCCTCGACCCCGACGACGACAGCCGCCGCCGGCCCACCGACGCCGTCCCCATCACCTTCGCGCTGTCCACCCTCGACGCCCAGCGCATCACCTACGCCGAGTCCTTCGCCCAGCGCGTCCGGCTCGCGCTCGTCGCCCCCGGCAGCGAGACCAGCGTCCCCGACCAGGACCGCACCTACGAACTCGCGACGGACAAGTGAGAGGCGGCCATGCCCACCAGGATCCTCCCGGCCGGCGCGGACCCGGACGCCGTCCGCTCCCTCACCACCCTGCTCGGCCAGCTCCCCGACGCCGAACCGCAGCCCCCGGTCACCGACTCCACCCAGCTCGTGGACACCCTCGCCCGGCTGGCCGCCGAGTCGGTCGAGGAACTGCCCGAGGTCGTCGTCGTCCACGAACGCATCGGCCCCGTACCGGCACTGGAGCTGATCCGCGAGGTCGCCCTGCGCTTCCCGGCCGCCGGCGTCGTCCTCGTCACCAGCGACGCGAGCCCCGGCCTGTTCGCCGCCGCCATGGACTCCGGCGCCCGCGGCCTGGTCGGGCTCCCGCTGTCGTACGAGGAACTGGCCGGCCGGGTGCAGGCCGTCGCCCAGTGGTCGGCGGGGGTACGCCGCCACCTCGGGCACGGCGCCGAGACGCCCGCCGGGCCCGGCGGCACCGTCGTCACGGTCAGCGGCGCCAAGGGCGGCACCGGCGCCACGCTGACCGCCGTCCAGCTGGCCCTCGCCGCCCAGGCGTCCGGCCGCGCCACCGCGCTGGTCGACCTGGACCTGCAGAGCGGTGACATCGCCTCCTACCTGGACGTGCAGTTCCGCCGGTCGGTGGCCGACCTCGCCGCCATCACCGACATCTCGCCGCGGGTCCTGGCCGACGCCGTCTTCCGCCACGACACCGGGCTCGCCCTGCTCCTCGCGCCCGCCGAGGGCGAACGCGGCGAGGAGGTCACCGAGCGGGCCGCCCGGCAGCTGGTCGGCGCCCTGCGCTCGCGCTACCAGGCCGTCGTCGTGGACTGCGGCGCCCAGCTGAGCGGGGCCGGCGCGGCGGCCGTCGAGACGGCCGACACCGCGCTGCTGGTCACCACCCCCGACGTGATCGCCGTACGCGCCGCCAAACGCGCCGTACGGATGTGGGACCGGCTCCAGATCCGCAAGGCCGAGGAGACCACGGTCGTCGTCAACCGGCACACCCGCGGTACGGAGATCCAGCCCGCGCTGGTGCAGCGCATCACCGGCACCGCGCTCGCCCGGACCGCCGTACCCGCGGCCTACAAGGAGCTGCAAGGGGTCGTGGACGCCGGACGGCTGCACGATCTCGACGGCAGGAGCACGGTGAGGCAGGCGCTGTGGGCGCTCGCGGCGGAGCTGGGGCTGGCCGAGCCGGGGCAGCAGCCCTCCCACCGGGGAACCGGCCGGGCGGCGGTGACCTTCAGGCGGCGGAAGGAATGAGCGGCGCCATGAGGAGACCGGACGGGGACCGGGGGCAGGTCAGCGTCGAATTGCTCGGCATGACCCCGCTGATCCTGCTGACGCTGGTGCTGATGTGGCAGGCCGTGCTGGTGGGCTACACCTTCACGCTCGCCGGGAACGCCGCCGACGAGGCGGCGCGGGCCGCCACGGCGGCACCCCGGGGCGGCGCCCGGCAGGCCGCCTGCGCCGAGGCCGGGCTGAGACACCTGCCGGGGGCCTGGCGCGGGGCCGCGTCGGTGCGGTGCGGCACCTCCGGGTACGTCACCGCCGACGTCTCCGTGAAGGTCCCGGTCCTCTTCCCGGGCGTGATCTCCTTCCCCGCCACCGTGCACGGCCACGCCGGGGCCGTGGAGGAGGTGACGCGCTGAGATGCCGTACCGCCGGGCAGACACCGGGAGACGGCCCCGCGACCGGGGTCAAGTCGCCCTCGAGTACCTCGGGTTCATCCCCGTCCTGCTGATCGTCGGGCTCGCCGGTGTCCAGCTCGGAGCCGTCGCCTACGCCGCCGAACAGGCCGGCACGGCGGCCCGGGCCGGGGCCCGCGCCGCGTCCCTGGACCAGCCCTACGCCCGGGCCTGCGCCGACGCGGTGAGCGGCGTGCTGGACGTGTCCTGCTCGGCCGCCGAGGGCGCCGGCACGGTGACCGTCACCGCCACCGTCCACATCCCCGCCCTCGTGTGGGACCTGGGCGATGCCACCAAGACCGCGACCATGCCGCTCGACCACTGACAAAAGGAGGCGACGAACCCATGAGCCTGCGGGCACGCATCAGCGCTCCGGAGGAGCACGGCAGCCGGGGCGAGGACGGACGCCTGGTCGCCTCCTACCGGGCCAAGCTGCTGGAGGAGATCGACCTCGCGGAGATGGGCGCGCTGGCCGCCGCCGAACGCCGGGCGCGGCTGGAGCGGGTGCTCGGGCACATCATCAGCCGCGAGGGACCGGTCCTGTCGACCGTCGAACGGGCCCAGTTGATCCGCCGGGTGGTGGACGAGGCGCTGGGCCTCGGCATCCTGGAACCCCTCCTGGAGGACGCGTCCATCACGGAGATCATGGTCAACGGCCCCGACGCGATCTTCGTGGAGCGCGGCGGCCGGGTCGAGCAGCTGCCCCTGCGGTTCGTCTCCGCCGACCAGCTGATGCAGACCATCGAGCGGATCGTGTCGACCGTCAACCGCCGCGTGGACGAGACCCACCCGATGGTGGACGCCCGGCTGCCCTCCGGCGAGCGGGTCAACGTCATCATCCCGCCGCTGTCCCTGACCGGCCCGGTGCTCACCATCCGCCGCTTCCCGCGCTCCTTCACCCTCCAGGAGCTGATCGGCTTCGGCTCGCTGGACGAGCACATGGTGTACCTGCTGGCCGGCCTGGTGCAGGCCAAGTTCAACATCATCGTCTCGGGTGCCACCGGCACCGGCAAGACCACGCTGCTGAACGCCCTGTCCGGGCTGATCCCGCCGCACGAACGCATCATCACCATCGAGGACTCCGCCGAACTCCAGCTCCAGCAGAGCCATGTGGTCCGCCTGGAGTCCCGGCCGCCGAACGTGGAGGGCAAGGGCCAGGTCACCATCCGCGACCTGGTCCGCAACTCGCTGCGCATGCGGCCCGACCGGATCGTGGTCGGCGAGGTCCGCGGCGGCGAGTCCCTGGACATGCTCCAGGCCATGTCCACCGGCCACGACGGCTCGCTGGCCACCGTGCACGCCAACAGCGCCGAGGACGCCCTCACCCGGCTCCAGACCCTCGCCTCCATGTCCGACGTCGAGGTGCCCTTCGTCGCCCTGCACGACCAGATCAACAGCGCCGTCGACGTCATCGTCCAGCTCACCCGGTTCGCCGACGGCGCCCGCCGCATCACCGAGATCGCGCTGCTCGACAGCCACGGCGGGGAGCCGTACCGGCTGGCCACCGTCGCCCGCTTCGAGGCCCGGCCGATGACCCCGGACGGCCGGGTGCACGGCGCCTTCCGGTACTTCCCGCTCCCGCGCCGCACCGCCGACCGCCTCTACATGGCGAGCCAGCCCGTCCCGCAGGCCTTCGGCGTGGCCCGCTCCGCCGACCAGCTCGCCACCAGAGAAGCCAGGTAGGACCCCCACCATGTCACCGAGCACCCTCGCCCAGCTCGCCACCGGCACGACCCTGCTGGCCTGCGCCCTGGCCGTGGCCGGCGTGCACGCCTACGCCTCCGGCCGGGCCCGGCGCGCCGCCCTCGTCGACCGCCTCGCGCACACCGGCCCGCCCCCCGCGACCGGCCGTGGACACCGCTTCGCCGCCCTGGACCGGCGGCTGCGCCGCACCCGCTTCGGCCGCTGGCTGGAGCGGCGCCTGGCGGCCACCGGCCTGGGCGTCACCCCCGGTGAGTTCTTCGCCGCCATGCTCGCCGCCGTCGCCGCGCTCTGGCTGATCGGCCAGGCCGCCCTGGCGCCGTTCTTCGGTCCGCTCGCCGGGCTCCTCGGCGTCGGCGCGGCCCTCCAGTTCCTCAACTGGCAGCGGCAGAAGCGGATCGAACGCTTCATCGGCCAACTCCCCGAGCTGGCCCGCATCCTGGCCAACGCCACCCACGCCGGCCTCGCCCTGCGCACCGCGATCGGCATGGCCGCGGAGGAGCTGGAGGCCCCGGCCGGCGAGGAACTGGCCAAGGTCGCAGACCAGTTGGCCGTCGGCCAGTCCCTGGAGGACGCCCTCGGCGAGCTGGCCGACCGGCTGCCCTCCCGGGAACTCGTCGTCCTGGTCACCACGCTGGTGCTGTCCAACCGGGCGGGCGGACAGGTGGTCTCGGCGCTGCGCAACCTGACCGAGACGCTGGAGGAGCGCAAGGAGACCCGGCGCGAGATCCGCACCCAGCTCTCCCAGGTGACCATGACCTCGTACGCCGTACCCGTTCTCGGGGTCGGCGCGTTGTTCCTGATGAACGGCGTCAAGGACGGCGCGCTCGACCGCATGACCGGCTCCCCCGTCGGCCAGGCGTGCGTGCTCGTCGCGTTCGTCATGTACGCCGTCGGCTTCGTCCTGATCCGCCGGCTCAGCCGGATCGACGTCTGAGGGAGGTGACCCGTGGAGTTCCTGCTCGCCCTGCTGACGGGCGCCGGCGTCTGGGGCGTCTTCGCCGGCCTGCGCATGTACCGCGCGGACGCCCGGCTCCCCGCCGACCTCGCCGTCGCCCTGGAGGTCGGCGCCACCCGCACCGGCGTGGTCGGCTCGGTCGTCGACCGCCTCGGCATGCGCTGGGCGCCGCTGGTGCTGCGCCTGATGGGCCCGCGGCTGGTCGCCCGCTACCGCCGCAGGATCGACCTCGCCGGCAACCCCGGCGGGCTGACCATCGACCGCTACGCCGCCCGCCGCGCGGTCTACGGCGTGCTGGGCGGCGTCGGCTTCCTGGTGTTCCTGCTGCGCGGCCAGTGGTTCGTGGCGCTGCTCCTGCTGGCCTTCGGGGCGCTGTGGACCGAGGTCGGCCTCTGGTCGGCGATCCGGGTCCGCAGACAGGTCATCGAACGCACCCTGCCCGACTTCCTGGACGTGCTGGCCGTGGTGGTCAGCGCGGGCCTCGGCTTCCGGCAGGCCCTGGACCGCGTCGCCGCCCGCTACGAGGGCCCCTGGGCCGACGAACTGCGCATCACCCTGCGCCAGATGGACCTCGGCATGAGCCGCCGCCAGGCCTTCGCGGAGCTGCGCCGGCGCAACGACTCCGAGCAGGTGGCGATGTTCGTGACGGCGTTGCAGCAGGGCGAGGAGCTGGGCGCGCCCATCGTGGACACCCTGGTCTCCCTGGCCAAGGACATGCGCCGCACCGACGCCCAGAACGCCCGCCGCAAGGCCGCGCGGGCGGTGCCCAAGGCCACGCTGATGATCACCACGTTCATGGTCCCGGCGACGATGCTGCTGCTGGGCGCGGGCCTGCTGCTCGGCTCCGGCGTCGACTTCGGCTCGCTCACCGGGAAGTGAGGACGGACGTGACGACGATGGGGGCGACGGGCAGGGGGGCGCGCTTACTGGAGCGGTTACGAGGAACGGGCCGCGGCCACCCCCGGGGAGGGCCGGGGTGCCCTGGGGGCGAGGGCGCCGGAGCGCGGCCGGAGGGCCTGGGCGGCGGCCTTCCGGGGGAGCGGCGGGGGGAACGGCCGGGAAGGCGCGGCGCCGGAGCTTCCGGAACGCGGCCGGGGCGTCCGGGTGGCGGAGGCCTTTGGGCGGGGCGGGGGCGTCCGGGCATCGGTGGCCTTTCGGCGCGGCCGTGGCGGCTCGGTGTCAGCGGCCTCTTCGCGGGTCTCCTGGTCCGGCCGTGGCGCGCGGCGCGCCAGGGCGCCGCGTCGGCCGAGCCCTCCGAGAAGCTCCAGGTCAGTGCCCTTCAGGCGATGTGCCGGCAGGTCTTCGGGTTCCGGCTGGCCATGATCGTCGTATCGGCGCCCGCCGCCCTGCTCAACGCGGCCCCCGGCCTCGGCGTGCGCCTGGCCGGCGCGGCCGTGGTCGTCACCGTCATGGTGTCCTACGTCCTGTTCCGCGACTGGGAGCGCTTCGGCCCCCTGCTGCTGCGCCACCCCAGCCTGCTGGCCGCCGACACCCTCTTCGGCTCCTTCCTCCTGGTCTCGGCGGGCCCGGACACCACCCTCGCCTATGTCAGCGTCTGCACCCCGCTGCTGGCCGGCCTGGTCTACAGCTGGCGCGGCGCGGCCTGCTTCGCCTCGCTGCAGGCCCTGATCCTGCTCCTGGTCCACACCACCCTGAAGGCCGGCCGGCCCGAGCCTGTCGCCGAGGCCCTGCTGCTGCCCGGCCTGTGCGTCGTCGCGGGCGCCATGGGCTCGACCCTGCGCAACCTGATGCTCCGCTTCGGCGCCGCGACCGAGGCCCTGACCACGGCGCGGGCCCGGCTCGCGGCGGCGGAGGCGGTGAGCGCCGAACGCGCCCGGCTGGCACGGGAGATGCACGACTCCGTGGCCAAGACCCTGTACGGCGTGGCCCTCGCCGCCGACGGACTGGCGGCGACCGCGTCGGCCGGCGCCCCGGACCCCGCCCGCATCCGGCAGCAGGCGGAGCTGGTGTCCCGCTCGGCGCGGCGGGCGGCGGCGGAGTCCCGGGAGCTGCTGGCCGACCTGCGCCGGGAGCCCGCCCGGGCGCCGGAGGAGATCCCGTTCTGGCGGCTCCTGGCCCACCGCGCCGAGGAGTTCACCCGGCGCACCGGCCTGACGGTCACCTGCCACTGGCCGGCGGACCACCCCGCCCGCTTCCCGCCCCTGCCCCCGCCCGTGGCCCGGCACGTCCTCGCCATCGTCACCGAGGCCCTGGAGAACGCCCACCGCCACGCGTCCGCCGGCCGGGTGGACGTACGGGCGACGCTCGACGGACACCTGCTCGGCCTCGTGATCCACGACGACGGCACCGGCCTGCCGCCCGGCACCACCCTGGAACAGCTGCGCGACCGGGGCCACTTCGGGCTGCTCGGCATGGTCGAGCGGGCCGCGCAGGCAGGCGCCCGCATCCGGATCGGCAGGGGCGCGCACGACCGGGGCACGGAGGTACGCCTGGACATCCCCCTGCCCCGGCCCGCGCCCCGGACCCCCGTCACCCCCTGAGAGGAGGCACCATGCGGCCCTTGCCCGGCACGTCCCGGACCGGCTTCCCGCCGCCGGCCCCGGCCGCCCCGCCGCTGCGGCTGCTGATCGCCGACGACAACCCCGTGGTCCGGGCCGGCCTCGCGGCCCTGCTCTCGGACGGCACCGGGACCACGGTGGTGGCCGAGGCCCGGGACGGCCGCGAGGCGTACGAGGCGGCGCTGCGGCACCGGCCGGACGTCATCCTGCTCGATGTCCGCATGCCCGGTGTGGACGGGATCTCGGCGCTGCCCCATCTGGTGCGGCTGGCCCCCGTCATGATGCTCACCTACAGCCACGAGACCCGGACCGTACGGGAGGCGCTGCGGCTCGGGGCGGGGGGATACCTGGTGCACGGCGAGTTCACGACGGAGCAGCTGGTGCGGGCGGTGCGGGACGTGCGAGAGGGGCGCCCGCAGGTGACGCCCGGGGCGACCAAGGCGCTACTGGAGGCGATCCGGTCCGATGCGTCTGCACACACCGATCCCAACTTCCTTGACACGACACCGATTTCCGAACCCCAAACTCTTTCGCAGTTGCAATCACCTGTGGGACAGTCGTTCCGCGCGCGGTTCCGGCTGAGCGAGAGGGAGGCGGAGATCATGGACCTCATCGCGTCCGGCATGACCAACCAGCAGATCGCCGCCGCCTGCTTCATCACCGAGAAGACGGTCAAGAACCACATCAACCGCATCTTCGCCAAGCTCCACAGCGCCACCAGGTCCCAGGCGACCGCGAAGTGGCTGGGGGTGGCGTGAGATGACGGCGTGGCGGAGCGAATGGGTCCGCGGTTGGGCCCGGGGACCCTTCGGGGGCGGGAGCGCCCGGCCGTACGGTGCCCGGACCGGAGGCGAAGCTGGAGGGGAAGACCGTGAGCAAATGGTTCCGCACCACCGTCGCGTATCTGCAGTCCCGGGCCGCGCGCGGCGACAGGGGACAGACCGCGGTGGAGTACCTCGGCATCATCGCGGTGGTCGTCGCGATCGTCCTGGCGATCACCGGCACGAGCATCGGCCAGTCGATCTACGACGCGATCACCAACAAGATCGCCGAGGTCACCGGCGGCTGATCCGCGCACGGCACGACACGGGGCAGGCCTTCCCCATCTACCTCACGGTGGTGGCGGGCCTGCTCTTTCTCGCGTTGGCGTACCTCGCGGTCGGCCAGGCGGCCGTGAACCGCGGCGGCGCCCAGACCGCGGCGGACGCGGCGGCCCTGGCGGCGGCGCAGGAGACCCGCGACCAACTCGCGGACCTGTGGCGGGAGAACCTGGACGACCCGGCGAGCTGGCAGGCCATCTTCGAGGGGGCGGGCGCCGGCGACTCCTGCTGGCGCGCCGACCAGCTCGCCGCGCTGAACGACGCGGCGGTGCGCTGCGCGTTCGACGCGCCGCTGAGCTATGTCGTCGACGCCCGGACGAACAAGTCCGTGGGCGACTCCGTCGTGCCCGGCACCGAGAACGTGCACGCGACGGCGCACGCCAGGGCCGTCATAGAACCGCTCTGCACGCCGCCCGAGACGTGGCCCGGGCCGCCCGGGGAGCCGACGGCGCCCCCGGGAGAGGGCTCCGCGCCACCCGGAGAGGGGTCCCCGCCACCCGCGGAGGGCTCCCCGCCGCCCGGGGACGGGCAGCGGCCCCCCGCCCCCGACGACACCCCGCTGCCCCCGCTCACCTGCGAGGACAAGGTCTGGCATCCCGAGCCGGACGACACCACGGAGCTGCCGGGGCCCGAGGACCTCTTCGACGTCCACCTGGCCGACGCCCCGGCGAACGACCGATGACGAAGGAAGCGACAGTGATGAGCATGCGGTTCGCTGCGAACGCCCGCAGAGGGCTGACCGCCTTGACCGTTGCGGCCGGACTGGCCGTCGCGGTCTCCGGCTGCGGGGGAGGCGGGGGCGGGGACGGCAAGCCGAGCGGACCGGCGTCCGCCGCCTCCGCCGACGACCTGGGCCCGAGCACCCAGGAGGGCGACTCCGAGCAGCCGCTGGCCGAGCTGCGCGGGTCGGACGGCCTGCTCCTGCGGATCACCTCCGCCCAGCGCGACTCGGGCGGCTTCGTCACGGTCGACGGCACGCTGAAGAACGACGGGGCCCGGTCCGCCGTCATCCCCTCCGCGCTCAGCGGCAACGAGACCGAGATCATCAAGAACGGCAGATCGCTCGGCGGGGCCACGCTGGTCGACCCGAAGGGCAAGAAGCGGTACTACGTGCTGCGGGACACCGAGGGCCGGCCGCTGACGACGACCGGCTTCAGCACCCTGAAGTCCGGCGCCACCCTGGCCGTCTTCATGCAGTTCCCGGCGCCCCCCGCCGACGTGACCGAGGTGGACTTCCAGCTGCCGACGTTCACCTCCGCCGGCATCAAGGTCTCCGGGTGAGGCACACGTGACCACCACGCCCCGCCTCGCCCTCGCCGGCGCCCTGCTGCTGTGCGTCCTGAACCTGCCCGCCGCCCCGGCCGCCGCCGACGGCACCGGCCCCGGCGAGCCGCCCCTCACCGAACCCACCGCCGCCGCCCCCGTCGACGTCGACCCCACCGACCCCGACCTCAAGCTCCCCGAGGGCGCCACGCTCGCCGAGGCCAAGGTGCTGGACATCAAGCTGGTCGTGGAGGAGCAGAGCGGGGACGAGCGGCGCGAGGACACCAACGCCGACGTGACCTTCGCCCTCCAGTCCGAGGTGCTGTTCGGCAAGGACAGCGCCAGTGTCGGCGAGGAGGCCAGGACCCGCATCGCCGCCATCGCCGAGGAGATCAGGAAGCAGCGCGCCACCCGGGTCCGCGTCTTCGGCTTCACCGACAGCCTCGGCACCACCACCCACGGCGTCGCCCTGTCCAAGCGGCGCGCCAACGCCGTACAGGCCGTGCTGGACCAGGACCTGAACACCCCGTCCGTCACCTTCGACGTCCGCGGCTACGGCGAGCAGTACCCGATCGCCGACAACGCCACCGAGGCCGGCCGGAAGAAGAACCGCCGCGTCGAGGTGTCCTTCCCCCGCACCGGCCAGTGACGTGACCGGCGGCCACCGGTCACCCCTCCGCCGCCACCTCCACCCGTACGCCCGCCCGTAGCCCCCACCCCGCCATCGCCCCGGCCGCCGCCTCCAGCACGTGCCGGGCGCGCGGGCGCGGCAGGCCCAGGCGGCCCGGGGGCATCGTGCGCACGGCGATGACGGTGAGGCGGCGGTCCAGGTACGCCACGTCGATCGGGATCCGCATCCCGAACGTGTGCACCCCGCTCGCCGGCGACAGCAGCATCGCCCCGTCCACCGCGTCCCGGCCCAACAGGCCCCTGGTGCGCGCCCGGTAGGAGGCCGAGATCTCCAGGGGCACGGACGCGGCAGGCACCTCCCCGGTGTCCGTCCGTACGGTCAGCAGCCCCCGCCCGTCCCGCCAGCGCCCCATGACCCGCCCTCCGCCTTCCGTGGCCGCCAACCACCCACGCCGGTAATTGTGTTGTCCTTTCCCGTCCTCCCCACTAGGAAGGGCGCTATGACAGGACTCGGCGCCGTATTCCGCCCCCAGCTTCCTCCCGAGCGCCTCCGGGCCGTCGCCCGCGTCGCGGACGGGGCGGGGCTCGACGAACTGTGGCTGTGGGAGGACTGCTTCCTGGAGGGCGGCGTGTCCACGGCCGCCGCCGCGCTCGCCTGGACCGAGCGGGTACGGGTCGGCATCGGGCTGCTGCCCGTGCCGCTGCGGAACGTGGCCGTCACCGCGATGGAGGCGGCCTCGCTGGAGCGCATGTTCCCCGGGCGGGCCGTCCTGACGGTGGGACACGGCGTGCAGGACTGGATGGGCCAGGTCGGCACCCGGGCCGCCTCGCCGCTCGGCCTCCTCGGCGAACACCTGGACGCCCTGCGCGCCCTGCTGCGCGGGGAGCGCCTCAGCGTGCGCGGGCGGTACGTGCGGCTGGACGACGTCGCCCTCGACTGGCCGCCGCCGCACCCGGTCGACGTCCTCGCGGGCGCCACCGGACCCCGTACGCTCCGGCTCTCCGGCGAGAAGGCCGACGGCACCCTCCTCACCTCCGCCACCCCGCCGGACGGCGTACGGCGGGCCCGGGAGCTGATCGAGGAGGGGCGCCGGTCGGCCGGCCGCACCGGCGCGCACCGGGTCGTCGTCTACCTCCTGACCGCCACGGGCCCCGACGCCGGGTCCCGGCTGCGCGCCGAGCTCGCCGCCGAGGGCCTGACGTCGGTGCCGGACCTGGGCGTCGCCGGGGACGCGGAAGCGGTGGCCGACGCGGTACGGCGCCTGGCCGAGGCCGGTGCGGACACCGTCGTCCTCCAGCCGACGGCCGACGAACCCGACCCGGAGGGCTTCGTACGCTTCGCGGCGGAGCAGGTCGCCCCGCTGATCCGCTGATCCGCTGATCCGCTGATCCGCTGGTCCGGGCCGGCCCACGCAGGTCGCCGGCGCGGGAAACCCGCGGGTCCCCGCGCCGCCTCCCTGGGATCATGACCGTATGAGTACCGAACGTTCCTTCGAGGACCTCGTGGCCGAGGGTGCCGCCGTGCCCACCGAGGGGTGGGACTTCTCGTGGTTCGAGGGGCGGGCCGGTGAGGCCCGGCCGTCGTGGGGGTACGCCCGGTCGGCGGGGGAGCGGCTGGCGGAGGCCGAGGCCGCGCTGGACATCCAGACCGGGGGCGGGGAGGTGCTGGACTTCGCGTTGGGGCGGGCGGAGCCGGCCTGGCCGGTGCTGGTGGCGGCGACCGAGGGCTGGCCGCCGAACGTGGCCAAGGCCACCGCCCTGCTGCGGCCCCGCGGTGTCGTCGTGGTCGCCGCCCCGGACGACGCGCCGCTGCCCTTCGCCGACGAGGCGTTCGACCTGGTGCTCAGCCGGCACCCGGTGCGCCCGCACTGGGCCGAGATCGCCCGGGTGCTGCGGCCCGGCGGGACGTACTTCGCCCAGCACGTGGGGCCCGCCAGCGTCTTCGAACTGGTCGAGTACTTCCTCGGCCCCCAGCCGGAGGAGGTGCGCCGCGCCCGTGACCCCGAGCGGGAGCGGGCCGACGCCGAGGCGGCGGGGCTGGAGGTGGCCGGCCTGCGGGCGGAGCGGCTGCGGATGGAGTTCCACGACATCGCCGCCGTCGTCCACTTCCTGCGCAAGGTCGTCTGGATGGTCCCGGGCTTCACGGTCGAGGCCCATGAGCCACGGCTGAGGGAATTGCACGAGCGGATCCGGCACGAGGGGCCGTTCGTCGCGCACAGCGCCCGGCACCTCTTCGACGTGCGCAAGCCGGAACGCCGACCCGTACGCAAGCCGTGACGCCCGGGGAACCGGGTTTCCACATTGTTATCGCCCGGGGTTCACACGCGCCCCACCGGTCACGTAAGTTCAGACCAAGGTAATTCGCGTCGGCAAAGCCGCGCGGTGGGCACCGCGCGGTGGAGGGGGCCGCGCGGTGCCGCGAAGCAGCCCCGGGCCGCCGCCGGGCACCGGCCCCGGCGCCGTAGCGGAACGGTCAAGTCCGCCCCTCGCCGGCGGGGTCGCCCGTCGGAGGGACCCGGGGCGACATCCCGCTGATTCCCCCGGGACGGCCTAATCCCTGCGAAACCATTTGCACCCGGCCGAATTTTCCTGGGAATCCACTGTGAACCGCCCCCGCAGCACCCCGGAAACCCGCATTCCGTGACCGCCCCGGTGTCGTCGAGCGATTCCGGAGAGTAGTTGTTGGGCGCCGATGCACCCACCAGCCCTTACGAAGGGTTATGGTGGAAACCCCCCCTCGGGCCGGTCCGTCTCCCCCCCACGGACCGGCCCGTTTTTTCATGGCGGAGGACGGCCGGGTTCCGGAACCGTCCGGCCCCGGCCCGGCGTCCCCCCGAAGGGGCGCGCCCCCGGCGGTGTACGACACCGCCGCGCGGCCAAACCCCGGGCCGGACCGGGCCTCCGACGGCGGTAGGCTCAACGACTCCGGCTCCCCCTACGGCTCCGGCACCCCCCTACTCCGCGCCCAACCCCCGGAGGGTCACGTGAACCTGCGCGACAAGCTGCGCAGTCTGCTCGTCAGGCTCTACGCACGCCGGGTGGAAGGTCACCTGGATCACAGCCAGGTGCCCAAGCACATCGGCGTCATCGTGGACGGCAACCGCCGCTGGGCGAAGGCGTCCGGCTCCAGCACCGAGCACGGGCACCGGGCCGGCGCCGACAAGATCACGGAGTTCCTCGGCTGGTGCTCCGAGACCGACGTCGAGGTGGTCACGCTGTGGCTGCTGTCCACCGACAACTTCGAACGGCCGCAGGCGGAACTGGTCCCCCTGCTCGGCATCATCGAGGACGTCGTGCGCACCCTCGCCACCGACGGCCGCTGGCGGGTGCACCACGTCGGCGCGATGGACCTGCTGCCCGCCGGCATGCAGCGCACGCTGAAGGAGGCCGAGGAGGCCACCGCCCACAACGACGGCATACTCGTCAACGTGGCCATCGGCTACGGCGGCCGGCAGGAGATCGCCGACGCCGTGCGCTCCATGCTGCACGAGGCGCAGGACCGGGGCCTGTCGATGGAGGACCTCGCCGAGTCCGTCGACATCGACATGATCGGCCGTCACCTCTACACCGGCGACCAGCCCGATCCGGACCTGGTCATCCGCACCAGCGGCGAACAGCGGTTGTCCGGATTCATGCTCTGGCAGACCGCTCACTCCGAGTACTACTTCTGCGAGGTCTTCTGGCCGGCCTTCCGGAAGGTCGACTTCCTGCGCGCCCTGCGCGACTACGCCGCACGTCACCGCCGTTACGGCGGCTGACCGGCCCGCACCGCCCCGTCGCCGCCCGGTGACGGGGCGTCGTCGTGTCCCCCCGATTGGCACGGACGTAACAAGGAGTTCACCGGTCCGCCGGTGGCCGCATTTGCATGGCGGCGCTCGTTCGAGGGCATAAACCCAACAGGTCGACACCCGAACCACGGGCGTCGGTTCTCAGCGGGCGGCTCGGGGCCGTCCGCCCGGGAGGCCCTTTGCACCAGCCCGACCGTGCGGTCACGGCACGGAATCAGCCGCGGCGGGCCGGTTCACGGCCCGCCGTGCGCGGGGGCCAGACACCGGTCCAGCAACTCCTCGTCGCTCCCCGACCACATCCGAGGGGGTACGTCCTTCCGTGGTGACCAGCACAAAGCGCCACAAGCCCGACCGGCGCACCTATGTTCTCGACACCAGCGTCCTGCTGGCCGACCCGAACGCCCTGACCCGCTTCGAGGAGCACGAGGTCGTGCTCCCCGTCGTGGTGGTCACGGAGTTGGAGGCCAAGCGGCACCACCCCGAACTCGGTTACTTCGCCCGGCAGGCCCTGCGCCTGCTGGACGACTACCGGGTCCGGCACGGCCGCCTCGACGCCCCCATCCCGACCGGGGACCTCGGCGGAACGCTCCGGGTCGAGCTCAACCACTCGGACCCCAGCGTGCTGCCCACGGGCTACCGACTGGGCGACAACGACTCCCGCATCCTCGCGGTGGCCCGCAACCTCCAGGCCGAGGGGTACGACGTCACCGTCGTGTCGAAGGACCTGCCGCTGAGGATCAAGGCGTCCTCCGTCGGCCTCCTCGCCGAGGAGTACCGGGCCGAACTCGCCATCACGGAGAACTCCGGCTGGACGGGGATGTCGGAGCTCACCCTGCCCGGCGAACAGGTGGACGTCCTCTTCGAGGAAGGACACGTGTACGTCCCGGAGGCGGCCGGGCTGCCCGTGCACACCGGCCTGACCATCCAGTCCGAGCGCGGCAAGGCCCTCGGCCGGGTCACCGCCGAGGGCAACGTCCGCCTGGTGCGCGGCGACCGGGAGGCGTTCGGCATCAAGGGCCGCAGCGCCGAGCAGCGCATCGCGCTCGACCTGCTGCTGGACCCGGACGTCGGGATCGTCTCGATGGGCGGCCGGGCCGGCACCGGCAAGTCGGCGCTGGCGCTGTGCGCGGGCCTGGAGGCGGTGCTGGAGCGCCGTCAGCACCAGAAGGTGATGGTCTTCCGGCCGCTGTACGCCGTCGGCGGGCAGGACCTGGGCTATCTGCCGGGCACCGAGGCGGAGAAGATGAGCCCGTGGGCGCAGGCCGTCTTCGACACCCTCTCCGCGGTCACCAGCCGCGAGGTCATCGAGGAGGTCACCGCGCGCGGGATGCTGGAGGTGCTCCCGCTGACCCACATCCGCGGCCGCTCGCTGCACGACGCGTTCGTGATCGTGGACGAGGCGCAGTCGCTGGAGAAGAACGTCCTGCTGACCGTGCTGTCCCGGATCGGCGCGGGCTCCCGGGTGGTCCTCACCCATGACGTGGCCCAGCGGGACAACCTGCGCGTGGGCCGCTACGACGGAGTGGTCGCCGTGGTGGAGAAGCTGAAGGGGCATCCGCTGTTCGCCCACGTCACGCTGACCCGGTCCGAGAGGTCCCAGATCGCCGCACTGGTGACCGAGATGCTGGAGGACGGCCACATCTGATCCGGCCCCGGCCCCGGTTGGCGCCGCCCGGCAAAGGCTCAAGAGCCTAGCCGGGCGGCGCCGTCGTGCGTGGGACTTTCCTGAAATCCCCAGGGCCAAACGGGATGTGAGCTTTCACACGCAACACAGAATTGCCACGCGGCGTCCGGTTACGGCAGAGTCTCGTTCCTGTCAGGCCCCGCATACGACACAGTCGTGCCCCCAGCGGCACGGCGCCCCGCAGGCCCCACCAACTCCATAGAGTCGTCGTATGCCGCCCGAGCACCACGCGGCGCTCCCCGCAGGGGAGTTGCCCACCGGGCCCGTGCCTCCCGTGACCCCGCAGTTGGGAGGCCTGTGTCAGGGGCACGATCGCGTCCGCCAGGGTCACCGAAGCGGGCGATGCTGGAAGGAAACCGTGTGAGCCGGATTTCGGTCCGGGGACTCGCAGTGGCCTCGGCCACCGCGGTCACCGCTGTCGGAAGCGTCGTCGGCGTTGCCTCGGGCAGCACCGCGCAGAACAACGACGCCGCCGAGGCGACGGCAGCCGACACCACGCTTCTCGCGGACATACCCGCGGGTCAGCAGGCGCAGGTGCAGACCGCGTCCCTCACGCAGCAGGCCGACGCACAGGCCATCGCCGCGGACGCGAGCGCCAAGAAGGACGCCGAGGAGGCGGCCCGCAAGGCAGCCGCCGACACCGCGTTCGCGAAGAAGGAGGCCGCCGAGAAGAAGGCCGCCGAAGCCGCTGAGGCCGCCAAGGAGGCCAAGGAGCGCCTCGAGGCCAAGGCCACGGCCAGCCGTGGCGGCATCGACGTCCGCGACTCCTCCAGCTTCCCGGTCCAGAGCAGCTACAGCGTGGCGCAGATCCAGGCGATGGCGCGTCAGATGGTGGCCGGCAGCCAGTTCCAGTGCTTCAGCAACATCGTGGACCACGAGTCCAGCTGGAACTACCAGGCGGTCAACGCCTCCTCCGGTGCCTACGGTCTCTTCCAGGCCCTGCCCGCCGGCAAGTACGCCTCGGCCGGCGCCGACTGGCGGACCAACCCGGCGACCCAGATCAAGTGGGGCCTCAACTACATGAACGAGCGGTACGGCAGCCCCTGCGAGGCCTGGACGTTCTGGCAGGGCAACCACTGGTATTAAGCCGCCAGCCGGTCCGTCCGGCCCCGGCTCGGTCTCGCGCAGCCCTTCCCCGTCCCAAGGGGAAGGGCTTTCGCCCTGTACGGTCTTACGCGGACGACTCCACGGGGGAGTGGTGAGCACGCGGGGACGCGGGGGAAGAGGACGGAGCATGGCGCGAGTGCCACGATGGCTGGGCCGGATCGGACGTGGTCTGGCCGAGATGAGCGAGCGGCTGGACGAGCGGCGCGCGGAGGCGGAGAAGGAGCGGGACGATCCCGCTCCCGGGCCGGCGGCCGGTGTGTCCGCCGCCGAGTCGGCGGACCCGCCCGCCCGTCGGACCGCGCCGCCCGCCCGCCGGGCCACGCCCGGCCGCCGCCCGGATCCCGCCGAGGCCGTGCCCTGGGGCGTCCGGGTCGCCGCCGAGGCGGGCTGGCGGCTGCTGGTGCTGGCCGGCACCCTGTGGGTGCTGATGCGGGTCATCAGCGCGGTCCAGCTGGTGGTGTTCGCCTTCGTCATCGCCCTGCTGGTCACCGCCCTGCTCCAGCCGACGGTCGCCCGGCTCACCCGGCGCGGCGTGCCGCGCGGCCCGGCCACCGCGCTCACCGCCATCAGCGGCTTCGTCGTCATCGGCCTCATGGGCTGGTTCGTGACCTGGCAGGTCATGGAGAACATCGACACGCTCTCCAACCAGATCCAGTCCGGCATCGACGACCTGCGCAACTGGCTGCTGAAGAGCCCCTTCCACGTCACCGACAAGCAGATCAACCAGATCGCCAAGAACCTCCGTGAGGCGATCGGCGCCAACGCCGACCAGATAACGTCCGCGGGCCTGGAGGGCGTCCAGGTCATCGTGGAGGCCCTCACCGGCATACTGCTGGTGTTCTTCTCGACGCTCTTCCTGCTCTACGACGGCAAGCGCATCTGGGAGTGGTTCCTGAAGCTGGTGCCCGCCGCCGCCCGCCCGGGCGTGGCCGGCGCCGGCCCGCGGGCCTGGAGCACGCTGACGGCCTATGTGCGCGGCACGGTGCTGGTCGCCCTCATCGACGCGATCTTCATCGGTATCGGCATCTACTTCCTGGACGTGCCGATGGCCGTCCCGCTGGCCGTGTTCATCTTCCTGTTCTCGTTCATCCCGCTGGTCGGCGCGGTGGCCTCCGGCGCGCTCGCGGTGATCGTCGCACTGGTCACCCAGGGCGTGTTCACGGCCCTGATGACGCTGGTGGTGGTGCTCGCGGTGCAGCAGATCGAGGGCCATGTGCTGCAGCCGTTCATCCTCGGCCGCGCGGTCCGGGTGCATCCGCTGGCGGTGGTCCTGACCGTGGCCGCCGGCGGCATGGTGGCCGGCATCGGCGGCGCCGTGGTGGCCGTACCGCTGGTGGCGGTGACGAACACGGTGGTGGGGTATCTGCGGACGTACGCGCAGCAGCAGTCCGGCGTGCCCGTGGAGGACGGGGCCGCCGGGGAGGAGGGTGCTCCGGCCCCCGGCGAGGGTCCCGGGAAGACCGTCGGCAAGGACGACGGGGATGCCGAGGACACCGGGGACGCCGAGGGCAAGGGTGCCAAGGACGCCGAGGGCAAGGGCGCCGGAGACGACGAAGACCCCGCCCACAAGGAGTGAGCGGGGTCTTCGACAGGGGTCCTACTCGGCCAGGACGGCCTCGGTGTCCACGGTGACGGCGATCGCCTGCACCACGGAGGCGATCTTGAACGCCTCCTGGACGGTCTCGCGCTCCACGCCGGCCTTGCGCAGTACCTGCTCGTGCGAGTCCAGGCACATGCCACAGCCGTTGATCGCGGAGACCGCGAACGACCACAGCTCGAAGTCGACCTTCTCCACGCCCGGGTTGCCGATGACGTTCATCCGCAGGCCCGCGCGCAGGGTGCCGTACTCGTGGTCGGACAGCAGGTGCCGGGTGCGGTAGAAGACGTTGTTCATCGCCATGATGGCGGCGGCGGCCTTGGCGGCCTGGTACGCCTCCGGCGACAGGTTCGCCTTCGCCTCCGGCTCCAGCTCACGCAGCACGATCGGGGAGCGGGAGGCGATCGCGGTCGCCAGCACCGTGCCCCACAGCTGCTGCGCCGGCAGCTCCGAGTTGCCGATGACCGAGCCCAGGTTGAGCTTCAGGTCCTTGGCGTAGTCCGGGATACGGGACTTCAGGGAGTCGAGCGACATGGGTCACTCACCAGCCAGCAGCGCGACCGGGTCGAGGGTCTCGTCGCCCTTGGACCAGTTGCACGGGCACAGCTCGTCGGTCTGCAGGGCGTCCAGCACCCGCAGGACCTCCTTGGGGTTACGGCCCACGGAACCGGCGGTGACCATCGTGAACTGGATCTCGTGGTTCGGGTCGACGATGAAGACGGCGCGCTGGGCGTAGCCGTCCTCGCCCTCGATGCCGAGGTCGCGCATCAGCTCGTGCTTGGGGTCCGCCATCATCGGGAACGGCAGGTCGGTCAGGTCCGGGTGGTCCTTGCGCCAGGCGTGGTGCACGAACTCGGAGTCACCGGAGAAGCCGAGGATCTGGGCGTCGCGGTCGGCGAACTCGTCGTTCAGCTTCCCGAACGCGGCGATCTCGGTCGGGCACACGAACGTGAAGTCCTTGGGCCACGCGAAGACCACGAGCCACTTGCCCTCGTAGGACTTGTGGTTGATCTGCTCGAACTCCTTGCCCTTCTCGAGCGAGACGCAGGCGGCCAGATCGAACTCGGGGAACTTGTCACCGACAGTGAGCACAGGCTCTCCTTGCAGCGAAGAAACTTCCCTTTTAGGGCGTTTCCCATGGGGTTGGACTCTGTCGATGGTGGCACAGGGTGCATTGATTAGGGAAATAGCTACACTCGGTCGTGTTGATTGGAGGTGCTTATCAGTGACGATGGGCAACGGGAAGCGACGGCAGCCGACCCTGTCGCAGCTGCGGGCGTTCGTCGCCGTCGCCGAGCATCTGCACTTCCGGGACGCGGCGGCGGCCATCGGAATGAGCCAGCCCGCCCTGTCCGGCGCCGTCTCCGCGCTGGAGGAGACCCTCGGGGTGACCCTCCTCGAGCGTACGACGCGCAAAGTACTGCTCTCGTCCGCGGGGGAGCGGCTGGCCGTGCGGGCCAAGGCGGTGCTGGACGAGGTCGGCGCGCTGCTGGAGGAGGCCGAGGCGGTCCGGGCGCCGTTCACGGGCGCGCTGCGCCTCGGGGTGATCCCGACCGTCGCGCCGTATCTGCTGCCGGCCGTGCTCCGGCTGGTGCACGAGCGCTACCCGCAGCTCGACCTCCAGGTGCACGAGGAGCAGACCGCCAGCCTGCTCGACGGCCTGCACTCCGGCCGGCTCGACCTGCTGCTGCTCGCGGTGCCGCTCGGTGTCCCCGGCGTGGTCGAACTCCCGCTGTTCGACGAGGACTTCGTGCTCGTCACCCCGCTCGACCACTGGCTCGGCGGCCGGGAGGGCATACCCCGCGAGGCCCTGAAGGAGCTGCATCTGCTGCTCCTGGACGAGGGCCACTGCCTGCGCGATCAGGCCCTCGACATCTGCCGGGAGGCGGGCCGCGAGGACGCGCCGGTCACCACCACGGCCGCCGGACTGTCCACGCTGGTGCAGCTGGTGGCGGGCGGCCTCGGCTGCACACTGCTGCCGCGCACCGCGCTGAAGCTGGAGACCTCCCGCAGCAGCCAGTTGCTCACCGGTTACTTCGCCGACCCCGCCCCGAGCCGCCGGGTCGCCTTCGCCATGCGCGCGGGCGCGGCCCGCGCGGCGGAGTACGCGGAACTGGCGGCGGCACTGCGGGACGCGCTGCGGGCTTTGCCGGTACGGGTGCTGGACGGTTCCTACGAGCAGACCCGCGCCCCTTAGGGGCGCGGGTCCGTATCGGCATGCGGCTCCGCCGCGCGGGCGCGGCCGGCGACCACGGAGCCGCGCCCGGCCGACGGCGGATTCACTCGGTGCGCAGGCCCTCCGGCCGCATCATGCGCAGCAGCGGCGGCAGGCTGAGCAAGGTGACCACCAGGACCACTCCGGCTCCCGCGCCCGCCATCGACAGCACGCTCGCCCAGTCGACGGTCACCGTCGTGGCTGTCATCCGCAGCAGCACCGAGCCGAGGGCCAGGCCCACCGCCGAGGCCAGCAGCAGGCCGAGCGCGATCGGTACCGCCGTCTGCCACAGCACCGACAGCCCCAGCGTGCGGCGCCGGGTGCCGAAGGCAACCAGTGACGACAGCAGCTTGCGCCGCTCGCGCAACTGCTCCAGCTGGGAGACCAGCAGGCTCGCCCCGATCAGCGCGAGCACACAGACCGCGCCGAGGAACAGGCCGTTGCGCAGGGAGGTGTACTTGCGGGACTGGGTGGTCGCCGCCCAGTGCCAGACGGACGAGAGCCGGTCCACCCGCGCCGCCGTGTTGCGCACGTACTGCTCGGCTTCCGGCACCGACAGGTCCAGACGGGCGTAGACCTGGTGGTACAGCGTCGGCGCGGCCGCGGCGGGCAGCGCGGACGGGGTGACCAGCAGGCCGTTGACGTACGACTGGAGCGCGTCCTTGCGCGCGCTGACCTGGCGCACTCCGGCCGGTACCGTCCAGGGGATCTCGCGCCCGCGCACGCCGTCCGAGTAGGTGGCGTCGATGAAGCCGTGCCGGCCCGGCCGGGTGAGGGTCAGGTCGTCGGGCTCGTCGCGCGCGTCCGGGACGACGAACACGTCACCCTCCCGGCAGGACGGCAGCTTGGCCAGTTCGCGCAGCGCGGCGCAGGTGCCGACGGTGAGGCCCACCGTGCTGTCGGGGTCGCGGCGCCGGTCGCCCATCGAGCCGGAGGAGATCGCCACCGCCGCCTGTACGCCCTTGGTCCGGGGGAACTCGCGGGCCGCTGCGGACAGCGCGGACCCGTCCGAGAGGTTGATCTCCACCGACGCCCGCTGCGGATCCTTGCCGGTGTCCTTGGTGTACTGCCCTTCCACACCGGCGAACAGCATCTGCAGCGCGATCGCCCCGGCCACCGCCACGGCGATGCCGTTGACCATGCGGGCCGCCGTGCCGCTGCTCAGCTGGAGCCGGCGTACGGCCAGCTGCCAGGAGACCGGGCCCGTGCCGAGCCGGGCCACGACCGCCTCCACCAGCCAGGGCAGCAGCGCGGTGATGCCGACCAGGAGCAGCAGCACGCCACCGACGACGAGGTACTTGTTGAAGTCGCCGTTGGACCGGCCCTTGCCGATCATCGGGTACAGCAGCGCGAGACCCACCAGGGGCAGCAGCAGCCGCCACCACAGGCGCCGCCGGGCCTGCCTGGCCGTGCGCACCACGCCGAGCGGCTCGACAGCCACCTGGCGCATCGCGAACAGCGTCACCCCGACCGCGGCGGCCGGGACCGCCACCGCGACCAGGACGACCAGCGCGGGCGAGGGGTTCAGATAGCTGGGGAAGAAGCTCTCGCCGAGCACCTCCACCGAGCCCACCGCCTGCCGTCCGGCGAGGAAGAACACCGTACCGACGGCCAGGCCGAGCACGGCTCCGGCCAGCGCCTCGCCCGCCGCGATCCGGCGGGTCATCCGGCGGTCGGAGCCGACCAGCCGCAGCGCGGCCAGCCGGCGGTCGCGCCGCTCGCCGCCGAACCGCACGGCCGCGGCGATGAACACGGCGACCGGGGTGAGCAGGGCGACGAACACCACCAGCGTCATCATGATGAGCACCGGGTCGGTGCGTTCGGTCGTCGGGTGCCGGTCCCCGAACGCGGTCAGCCGCACCACGTTCGCGCTGTCCTTCTTGACCACCAGACGGTCGGTGCCCGCGTAGTAGGCCAGTTCGTGCGAGCCGATCAGCCCGGGCTCGCCGATCGTGCCGGTGATCCGCTCCGTCAGCCGCTCCCGCAGCAGCCTGCCCTCGTCGGAGGTGAGCAGCCTCTTCAGCGCGGGGGAGACCACCATCTCGCCCGGCGCGGGGAAGCGGTCCACGCCCGGCGGCAGCGGCGCCCGCGGGCCCTCGGGCTGGAGGAAGCGGCCCCGGACGTCCTTGTCGTGCCACCTGGTGTCGGCCATGCCGACCAGCACGGTGTTCTCGCCCTTCGACGGCACGGCCGCGCTGTAGGTGAGGTCCAGGCGGGCCTCTTCGCGCTGGTGCCGTGCCGTCAGCACGTTCGGCACCGCGGTCGTCAGCAGCAGCAGCGCCACGCCCAGGCCGACGCCGACCGCCGTCAGCACCATCCGGACCCAGCCCTCGCGCCCGCCGGTGACGGCGAACCGGACGCCCATGCCCAGGTCCCTGGACCACTGCCGGAGGTTCATATGGCGCGCTCCATGTCCCGGGACCTGCCGTCGCGTACGACGATCTCCCGGTCGGAGTAGGCGGCCACCCGGGCCTCGTGGGTGACCAGGACGACGGCCGCGTTGGTGGAGCGGGCCGCGTCGGTCAGCAGCTCCATCACCCGTTCGCCGTTGAGGGAGTCGAGCGCGCCGGTCGGCTCGTCGGCGAACACCACCCGGGGGCCGGTGACCAGTGCCCGCGCCACGGCGACCCGCTGGCCCTGGCCGCCGGAGACCTCGCCGGGCCGCTTGCCCTTGAGGTCGTCCACCTCCAGGCGCTCCATCCAGGTGAGCGCGGCCCGCTCGGCCTCCTTGCGGGGGCTGCCGTTCAGCCTCAGCGGCAGGGCCACGTTCTCCACACAGGTCAGCTCCGGGACCAGCTGGCCGAACTGGAAGACGAACCCGAAGTCGCTGCGGCGCAGCGCGCTGCGTTCGGTGTCGCTCAGGCCGGAGAGTTCGCGGCCGTCGTAGGTGATGGAGCCGGAGTCGGGCGGCACGATGCCGGCCAGGCAGTGCAGCAGCGTCGACTTGCCGGAGCCGGAGGGGCCCATCACGGCGACGACCTCGCCGGGGTGGATGGAGAAGCCGGCGCCGTCGAGCGCGACCGTGGGGCCGAAGCTCTTGCGCAGGTCCTCGGCGACGAGCAGGGAGCCGGGGGGAGGGGTCATCGGGTCACCGCCGCACGGAGCTTGTCGAGGCGCGCCGCGGTGAGTTCCAGCCAGCGCAGGTCGGCCTCCAGGTGGAACAGGGCGTGGTCGCAGATCAGCTGGTCGGCGAGGTCGCCCTTGCGCTTGCGGTCGGTGAGGATGCGCATGCTGCGCAGGTGCTCGGACCGCTGCGTGTCGAGGACGTCGGCGGCGTCGCGGTGGGTGAGGAGGGCGAGGACGACCTTGGTGTAGAGGGTCGACTGGAGGTACTCCTCCGGCTTCTCCGGGGTGGCGAGCCAGCGTTCGACGTCGGTGATGCCGGCGTCGGTGATGGCGTACCGCTTGCGCTCGGGGCCGCCGCCGGCCTCGATGCCGTCGACCTCCACGAGGCCGTTCTTCAGCAGCCGGGACATCGTGGAGTAGACCTGGCCGTAGTGCAGCGGCCGGTCGTGACCGAACTTCTCGTCGAAGGCGCGCTTGAGGTCGTAGCCGTGGCGCGGGCCGGACTCCAGGAGTCCGAGGAGGGTGTGACCGATGGACATGGCGGCACTCTACACAGCGTGTATACCCACCATGTATACACCCGGTGCAGAGTAGGCCCACAGGAGTGTGTCGGCGCAGGTGAAGCGCCATTGTCAGGGTTTCGTAACAGCCATGGGCGCCAGGTACGCCGTCACGACCCCGGGTGCTGGGTACGACGACGGCCGGGCCCCTGTGCGGGAGCCCGGCTCAGGCCGGCGGGGTGCCGGGGCCGGAGTCGCCGGGCGGCCGGCCCCGGCGGGGCAGCGGACCCGCGTCCCCCGGCAGCCGCCCCGCCTCCGCGAGGGCGCGCCGCAGCAGGAACTCGATCTGCGCGTTCGCCGACCGCAGCTCGTCCCCGGCCCACCGGGCCAGCGCCTCGTACACCGCCGGGTCCAGCCGCAGCAGCACCTGCTTGCGCTGCCGCGGCCGGTTCCCGGGGGTCTGTGCCGGGTCGGTCACTGGTAGAGGGTTCCGGTGTTCAGGACCGGCTGCGGGGCCCGGTCACCGCACAGCACCACCATCAGGTTCGACACCATCGCCGCCCTCCGCTCCTCGTCCAGGTCCACGATGTCCGCCTCCGAGATCCGGGCCAGTGCCGCCTCCACCATGCCCACGGCGCCGTCGACGATCTGCCGCCGGGCCGCGACGACCGCGCCCGCCTGCTGCCGCTGGAGCATCGCCGAGGCGATCTCGGGAGCGTACGCGAGATGCGTGAACCGCGACTCGACGATCTCCACTCCGGCCGTCTCCACCCGTGCCTGGAGCTCGCGGGCCAGCTTCTCGGTGATCTCCTCGGCGTTGCCGCGCAGCGAGAGGCCGTCCTCGTCGTGCGAGTCGTAGGGGTACTCGATGGCGATGTGCCGCACGGCCGTCTCGGTCTGCGTGGCGACGAACTCGGCGAAGTCGTCCACCTCGAAGGTGGCCTGGGCGGTGTCGCGCACCTTCCACACCACGACCGCGGCCAGCTCGATCGGGTTGCCGTAGGCGTCGTTGACCTTCAGTACGGCGGTCTCGTGGTTGCGCACCCGGGTGGAGATCCGGGTCCGGGAGGTGAAGGGGTTCACCCAGCGCAGGCCGTCCTGCCGGATCGTGCCCCGGTAGCGCCCGAAGAGCTGGACCACCCGGGCCTCGCCCGGCGCCACGGTGTTCAGGCCGCGCATCGCGATGAGGGCGGCGAGCAGTACGACGGCACCGGCGGCGATGAGCCCGCCCCGGACGCCGGCCGAGGAGACGGCCCCGGCGGACGCGAACAGGGCGGCCGCGACGCCGAGCCCGAGCAGGCCGAGCAGCAGCGCGAGCCCGCCGCCGATGCTGTGGGCCTGGAACTCGCGCACGCGCGGGGTGGGCATCTCGGGTATGTCGGACATGGGTGTTCCCCGTTCGTTGGAGCGTCTAGCGTTGGTCTAGCTAAGTGATATCACTTTTTGCGGCGCAGGCAACCCTGAACTCCCCTCGAACGTCGGTTCCTTAGGGGCGGGTGCTGATTGTCACGTCCGTAAAAGACCGGATCGGTCGCCCTTTGTCATATAGACGGGTGTTAGCTTTCGGAGCTGACCCCGAGACGGAAGCGAGCGTAGGGACCCATGGGACGAGCGGAAGAGAGACGAGCGCGACAGCGCGGCGGTCACCGCGCGGCGTCCAAGCGCCGCCGCTCCGAACCCGCGGCGGCCGGCAAGCCCACCAAGAGCCTCCTGCGCCGGATGTTCACCTGGAAGAAGATCCTCGGCACCGTCTTCGGAGTGTGCCTGCTCGCCATCCTCGGCTTCATCGGCCTGTACCTGTACGTCGACATCCCCGAGGGCAATGCCGCCGCCCGGCAGCAGAGCAACGTCTACAAGTTCAGCGACGGGACGCTGCTGGCCCGCAGCGGCAAGGTCAACCGCGAGATCGTCGACCTGTCCAAGGTGCCCCGCAAGGTCCAGCTGACCTTCGTCGCCGCCGAGAACAAGAGCTTCTACAGCGACTCCGGCGTCGACTTCAAGGGCACCGCCCGCGGCCTGCTCAACACCCTGCGCGGCCGGGGCAAGCAGGGCGGCTCCACGATCACCCAGCAGTACGTCAAGAACTACTACCTCAACCAGGACCAGACCGTCACGCGCAAGCTGAAGGAGCTGGTCATCTCGTTGAAGGTGGACCGCGAGAAGTCCAAGGACGACATCCTCGCCGGCTACATCAACACCAGCTACTACGGCCGCAACGCCTACGGCATCCAGGCCGCCGCCCAGGCCTACTTCGGCGTCGACGCCGAGGACCTGACGGTCGAGCAGGGCGCCTATCTGGCCGCGCTGCTCCAGGCGCCGAGCCAGTACGACTGGGCGGTGGCGACCGACACCGGCAAGCGGCTGGTCACCGAGCGCTGGAACTACGTCCTGGACAACATGGTCGAGGAGGACTGGCTCACCAAGGCCCAGCGCACGGCCATGCGCTTCCCCAAGATCAAGGAGCCCAAGCGCGCCCCCGGCCTCGACGGGCAGAAGGGTTATCTGGTCGAGCTGGCCAACCAGCAGCTCGAACAGCAGCTCATGGCGCAGGAGGGCCTGACCCAGTCGCAGGCGGAGAACGCGGTCGAGGGGAAGGGCTGGACCATCACCCTCAACATCGACCGCAAGAAGCAGGCCGCGCTGGAGCGGGCCGTCCGCAGCGAGCTGACCAGCAAGCTCGACAAGACCAAGCGCAAGGTCGACGGCGACATCCAGCCCGGTGCCGTCTCCGTGGACCCCGAGACCGGCAAGATCGTCGCGCTCTACGGCGGCCAGAACTACTACGAGCACTGGACGAGCAACGCGACCCGCAGGGACTACCAGCCGGCCTCCACCTTCAAGCCGGTCATCCTCGCCGCCGCCCTGGAGCGCGAGGCCACCACGCAGGCCGGCAAGCCCATCACCGCCAACACCCTCTACGACGGGGGCAACCGGCGCCCGGTGGTGGACCACGGCCGCCCGGTCGGCTTCGCCCCGCCCAACGAGGACGAGGCCGACTACGACGAGATCACCGTCCAGGAGGCGATGAACAAGTCCGTCAACTCCGTCTTCGCGCAGATGGGCGTGGACGTCGGCATGGACGACGTCATGAGCACCGCGAGCAACCTCGGCATGGACACCAAGGGCATGCCGGCGGTACCCGCCCAGACGCTCGGCTCGATGGGCGCGAGCCCCCTGGAGATGGCCGGCATCTACGCCACCTTCGCCAACCACGGCCACAAGGTGACCCCGACCATCATCAAGTCGGCGGAGAGCCAGGGCCGCTCGGTCGACATACCGGACCCCGTCGGCGGCACGGTGCTCAGCCGCACGGTCGCCGACACGGTCACCTCGGTGCTCACCGGCGTGGTGGACGACGGTACGGCCAAGACGTCCGTGGCCGCCAACCCGCTGCGCGACGGCCAGCAGGTGGCGGGCAAGACCGGCACCTCCGACGAGAACAAGTCGGCCTGGTTCACCGGCTACACCCCCGACCTGGTCACCTCCGTCGGCCTGTTCGGCGAGGACCCGAAGACCCACGGCCATGTGTCCATGGAGGGCGCGACCGGACTGATTCCGGGGCGCGGCCGGATCAACGGCGGCGGCTACCCGGCGGAGATCTGGGCCGCCTACACCTTCGGCGTCACCGACCGGTCCGCGTTCGACCTGGACACCACGCAGGGCGCGGCCGTCGCGCCGCCCCCGCCGCCGACCCGCAGCGCGCCGCCGACCCCGTCCACGACGCCGTCGCAGACGCCGTCCGAGACCCCGAGCGAGACGCCGTCCCGCACGCCGTCGCAGACGCCGTCCGAGACGCCTAGCCAGACGCCGTCCCGCACGCCGTCGCAGACGCCGTCCGGGACGCCCAGCACCGGGCTGCCGACGGAGCCCACCACCGAGGACTCGCCCGACCCGGACGACGACGAGGGCGGCGGCTTCCACTTCGGCCAGTAGGGCCCGTACACGCAAAGGGGCGCCCGGAGGAGACTCCGGGCGCCCCTTTGCGTCACAGCGGCTGACGGCTCAGCGGTTCAGCTCGAACCAGACCACCTTGCCGGTGCTCAGCCGGGTCGCGCCCCAGCGCCGGGCCAGCTTGTTGACCAGGTACAGGCCGCGTCCGCCCTCGTCGGTGGCCCGGGCCTGCCTGAGCCGCGGCAACTGCGGCACGTCGTCGCCGACCTCGCAGCGCAGCACGTCCGTGCGCAGCAGCCGCAGCGTCACCGGCCGCGACGCGTACCGCACCGCGTTCGTCACCACCTCGCTGACCAGCAGCTCCACCGAGTCCGACAGGTCCTCCAGGTCCCACCGGGCGAGCGCCCGGCGGGCCAGCCGGCGGGCCTGGCCGGGGGCGGTGCGCTCCGGCTCCAGCGTCCAGTACGCGACATCGCTCGGCGCGATCCCGTCGAACCGGGCCGCCAGCAGCGCGATGTCGTCGTCCCGGTCGCCCGGGCCGAGCATGTCCAGCACCTCGTCGCAGAGCGCTTCCAGCGGCGGCGGATGGTCCGGCCCGGTCAGCCGGGCGGTCGCGGCCAGCCGCTCCCGCAGCTGCTCTATGCCGGTCCACACGTCCCGCAGCCGGGACTCCACCAGCCCGTCGGTGTACAGCAGCAGGGTCGCCCCGGCGGGCGCGTCCAGCTCCACCGCCTCGAAGTCCACCCCGCCGACCCCGATCGGCGCGCCCGGCGGCACCCGCAGCACCTCGGCCCGGCCGCCCAGGTGCAGCAGCACGGGCGGCGGATGGCCGGCGTTGGCGATCGTGATGCGGTGCGTCACCGGGTCGTAGACCGCGTACAGGCAGGTCGCCATGCGGTCGGTGCCCAGGCGCTGCGCCTGCTCGTCCAGGTGGTGCAGCACCTCCTGCGGCGGCAGATCGAGCCCGGCCAGCGTCTGCGCGGTGGTGCGCAGCTGGCCCATGATCGCCGCCGAGGTCATCGAGTGGCCCATCACATCGCCGACGACCAGGGCGACCCGGCTGCCCGGCAGCGGGATCGCGTCGTACCAGTCGCCGCCGACCCGCGCGGTCTCCGCCGCCGGCAGGTACCGCGAGGCCAGCCGGACGCCGGTGGGCCGGGGCAGGGTCTCGGGCAGCATGGTGCGCTGCAACTCGTCGGCGATGTACGCCTCCCGGCCGTACAGCACCGCCTTGTCGATGCCCAGCGCGCTGTGCGTGGCCAGTTGCGCGGCCACCAGCAGGTCGTCCGCCTCGAACGCCGGCTGGTCCGGGCGGCGCAGGAACAGCGCCGCGCCGATCACCCGGCGCCGGCCGCGCAGCGGCGCGAGGATCGCGTGCTGCCCGCCCGGTACGACGCCCTCCCCGCTCTCGCCGAGCAGTTCGGGCAGCGCGGCCCGGGCGGCGGGCGCGTCGGCGAACACCGGGCGCACCCCGCGCAGCACCTCGTTCAGCGCGCCGCCCGGCCGTACCTCGCACAGCTCGGTGGTCAGCGCCGACAGGTCCGCCAGCACCGACGGCTCGGGCTCCGGCTCGAACGCCGCCGGCAGCAGCACTCCCTCGGTGTCCCGCTCGTCCGGTATCCGGTCGGTGCGGCGCAGCCGCAGCACCACCGGGCCGGTGGGCCGCTCGTCGCCGACCGGCAGCGGATCGCGCAGGTAGACCAGGATCGCGTCGGAGAACGTCGGCACGGTGGCCCGGCACAGGCCCATCACGATCTCGTCCAGGTCGAGCCCGCGGGCGATGCGCCGGGTGGCCGCGCCGACGAACCTGAGCCGGTCGCCGTCCCGCCGCATCGGCATCGGCCGCCCCGACGGCACCGCCCGCCCGGTACGGCGCTCGGAACCGCCCGGCGCGCGCTCCGGATCGGTGCCGGGCTGCGCCGGGATGCCGTCCGGCGCGGGCCGCGGGCGCAGCGCGTCGGGTTCGGTGACGGCGGGCTGGGAGTGTTCGGGGCCGCCCACCGGGTGCTCCTTCCCCATGCCGTCCTCTCCCTTGCCACGGGACGTGGCCGTGCCCGGGCCGGCGGGCGTGATGTCGGCGCGGGCCTGCGCGGGTAAGGCCGGCTCGACGGGGTGCCGCGCGGACTGCTCCGGGGCACACAGGAACGCCCCGCGGGCCTCCGCGGGGTCGGCGCCCGGCTGGGGGCGCTCGATGGAGGTGGGCTGCTCCGTCACGCGTGTCGCATCCGTCCGTCCGGGGCTGCGCGCCGGATGCGCCGGGCGCGCAGTTGGTCCCGCCGAAGTCCCGATACCCGCAATACGTGCCCAGGGAACGGAATTCCCGCGGGGCCGGCTTTCGTGGTGGTGCCCTGGTACCCCTCGCTCACGTCCTGCCGTCCCTCGGTGACGATCGGTCAGCCCCGGCGCATGCTCCGGTGGTTGCGTTCACGCGCCCTTGCGGAGGACGATCCTACGTTTGCCGTCCGGGGGCGCATCAAGGGTCTCATGAGGACACATGCGCGGGCGTGCGGTCCCAGTCCTCGGGTAGAGAAGGTACTCCCCAGGAGGGATCCGGGCGCCAGTTCTGCCAGCCGTCCGGGAACGGCGGTCCCCACGCCCGGATCACGTCGACCGCCTCCCGGCCCGCCGCCCGCACCCGTTCGGCGGTCGCCGGGTCCATCAGCCCGTCCCGCTGGGCCTGCGCGAACTCGTCCTCGTCCCGCCAGCGCCAACTGCGGTCCGGGCCCACGGTGATGTCCAGGAAATGGTCCTCGGAGTCCACCCCGCCCGCCCAACGCGCGAGCGGCTGCTCCAGATTGACGTACCAGTTCTTGAACCGCCAGCCCGGCTCCCAGAACAGCCACACCGACCAGGGCCGGCCGGGCTGGGCCAGCTTCAGCACGCCGGTGCCGAACCAGCGGTCCCGCTGCACCGTGCGCGGCTTGGTGTAGCGGGACTCCAGCGGCTCCAGGTGCACGGGCGTGCCGTCGGCCAGGACCGGTCTCACGCACTCGGTGCCGGGGGCCAGCCACACCGCCAGCAGGTCGGCGTCGTCGCGTACGACGGTGACGGGCCGGGCGATGTGGAACTGCTCGCCCCCGTTCTCCCGGTAGCGCCACAGGATGTGCGTCCCCGGGGTCCAGTGCGCCGCCGCTCCCGCCGTCACTCGTGCCATCGCTCCGTCGTCCGTCATGGACAGATTTTAGGTGCCGTCGGCATGCGTCGCTGCGGCGCGCGTCACGGCCGCCCCGGGTGGCCGGAAACGTTCGCCGCCGTCAGGGGCGCGTCATCCGCAGGACGTCCAGCGCCTCGTCGAGCTGCTCCAGCGTCAGGTCGCCGCGCTCCACGTACCCGCTCTCCAGGACGACTTCGCGGATGGTCTTGCGCTCGGCGAGGGACTTCTTGGCGACCTTCGCGGCTTCCTCGTAACCGATGTACTTGTTCAGCGGGGTGACGACGGACGGGGACGACTCGGCGTACTCGCGGGCGCGTTCGCGGTCGGCGGTGATGCCGTCGACGGTCCGGTCGGCCAGCAGCCGGGAGACGTTGGCGAGCAGCCTGATCGACTCCAGGACGTTCTTGGCGAGGACCGGGAGCATCACGTTCAGCTCGAAGTTGCCGGCGGCACCGGCGGTGGTGATGGTGGCGTCGTTGCCGATGACCTGCGCGGCGACCATCAGCACGGCCTCGGGGACGACCGGGTTGACCTTGCCCGGCATGATCGAGGAGCCGGGCTGGAGGTCGGGCAGCCGGATCTCGGCCAGCCCGGTGCGCGGGCCGGAGGACATCCAGCGCAGATCGTTGGCGATCTTCGTCAGGCCGACCGCGATGGTCCGCAGCTGCCCGCTGGTCTCCACGATGCCGTCGCGGGCGCCCTGGGCCTCGAAGTGGTCGCGGGCCTCGGTGAGCGGCAGCCCGGTGACCCGGGCGACCTCCTCGATGACGGCGGCGGAGAACCCGGGCGGGGTGTTGATGCCGGTGCCCACCGCCGTGCCGCCCAGCGGCAGCTCGGCCAGGCGGGGCAGGGAGGCGTGCAGGCGCTCGACGCCGTGGCGGACCTGCGCCGCGTACCCGCCGAACTCCTGGCCGAGGGTCACCGGGGTGGCGTCCATCAGGTGGGTCCGTCCGGACTTCACCACGTCCGCGAACTCGGCGGACTTGCGCTCCAGGGCCGCGGCCAGGTGCTCCAGGGCCGGGATCAGGTCGTGGGTGACGGCCGCGGTGGCCGCGATGTGGATCGAGGACGGGAAGACGTCGTTGGACGACTGCGAGGCGTTGACGTGGTCGTTGGGGTGCACGGCACGCCCGAGCCGCTCGGTGGCCAGCGTCGCGATGACCTCGTTGGTGTTCATGTTGGACGAGGTGCCGGAGCCGGTCTGGAAGACATCCACCGGGAAGTGCTCGTCCCAGCGGCCGGCGGCGACCTCTCCGGCCGCCTCCTGGATCGCCCCCGCGATGTCCTCGTCCAGCACTCCCAGCTCGGCGTTCACCTTGGCCGCCGCGGCCTTGACGCGGGCCAGGGCCTCGATGTGGGCCCGTTCGAGGCGCTGTCCGGAGACGGGGAAGTTCTCGACGGCGCGCTGGGTCTGCGCGCGCCACTTGGCATGGGCCGGGACCCGGACCTCGCCCATCGAGTCGTGCTCGATCCGGTACTGCGGCTCTTCGGTCGTCATCGTCGTACCTCCGAAAACATGAGCACGTGTCGCGTCACGCGTATTCCCTATCTGACTACCCGCCAGTAAAAACCGTGGGTAACACCTGCATCGGGGAGGCGTCATGAAACGCGTCGGATCCATCGGGTCCAGGATCAGAGGTACGGCCGCCGCTGTCGCGACGGCCGCCACCGTGTTCGCGGGCCTCGCGGCCCCCACCGCCCACGCGGCCCCCGCCGCCGCGGCGGCCACCCCGCTCCCGCCCGACCTGGAACGCGTCCGGGCCGCCGAGGCCACCGCACTCTACGGCGACCCGGCCGAGCGGCCCCTCGCCGACCGCAAGACCTCGCTCATCTCCCTGGGTGACAGCGAGATCTCCGGCGAGGGCGTCGGCTCGTACGAAGCGGGCACCAACGGCCCGGACAACTGGTGCCACCGCTCGCCCCAGGCCGCCATCCACCGCACCGGCATCCCGGCCGACGTCACCTACAACGTCGCCTGCTCGGGCGCCTACTCCGGCAACATCCGCATCGGCGGCGCCAAGCAGTACGCCGACGAACTCGTCCAGAGCGACAGCCTCGCGGTCAAGGCCCGCACCACCCGGATCAAGATGATCGTCCTCGTCGCCGGCGCCAACGACGACCTCCAGTTCGGGCCCGTGATGACCGACTGCGTCACCCGCTACCTCACCCTCCAGGGTGCCTGCGAGCCGAAGTACGCGCCCGGCTGGCAGGCCCGGGTGGACGCCCTCGTGCCCAAGGTGGAGGCCACCGTCGCCGACCTGAGGACGGTGATGCGGGACGCCGGCTACGCCGACGGCGACTACAAGCTGGTCCTCATGGGCTACCCCAGCCCCATCGGCCCCGACATCCACGACAACCCCGATTTCCCGGGCAAGCTCCCGGGCGGCTGCACCGGCTACGACTCCGACAGCGCCTGGGGCCGCGACAGCGCCGTCCCGCTCTTCGAACGCGGCATGCGCGAGGCGGCCCGGCGCAGCGGCGCCTCCTTCCTGGACAACTCCCGGCTCTTCCACGGCCACGAGGTCTGCATGGAGGACACCTGGGCGCGGGGCCTGTCCGTCGACCTGGCCAACCCCTTCCCGCCGGACGCCAACTCGGTCCGGCAGTCCTTCCACCCCAACGCCCGCGGCCACGCCGCCTTCGCCGCGTGCCTGACCCGGTTCTACGGCTCCGGACTGCGCGAGGCGGGCTGCGCCGACCCGGCGAGCACCGGCACCCCCGAGCTGTACCCGGGCGCCTGGGACGACGCGTTCCGCCCGCTGACCGGCCAGGCCACCGGCGCCTGCCTCGACGCCTCGGGCGGAGCCAGCGCCGACGGCACCGAAATCCTCGGCTGGGACTGCCACGGGGGCCGCAACCAGGGCTGGTGGTACGACACCGGGCGGGGCGCGCTGCACCTGGAGCTGACCCACGACCGCTGCCTGGACGTGCCGGACGGCTCCTACAGCGCCGGTACGGGCCTGGTCCTGTGGAACTGCCACGGCGGCGCCAACCAGCGGTTCGTCCGCCAGGCGGGCACCCTGCGCCCGGCGGCGGCACCGGGCCTGTGCGTGACCCTGACGGCGGCGAAGGAGCGGGCCAGGCTCCAGACCTGCGACGGCTCGGCGGCCCAGCGCTTCAGCTGACCGCAGGCCCGGGGCGGGCACCCCTCGTACGGCGCCCGCCCCGGGTTCTCGCGTGCGGACCGGGCCGGCCCGGTGCGTGACTAGGCCAGGCCGGGACCCCGTACCGGGATGGTGGTGAACGTCGGCTGGGGGGCCGGGTCCTGGAAGAAGTCGTTGCCCTTGTCGTCCACCACGATGAACGCCGGGAAGTCCTCGACCTCGATCTTCCAGACGGCCTCCATGCCCAGCTCCTCGTACTCCAGGACCTCCACCTTCTTGATGCAGTCCTGGGCCAGGCGGGCGGCCGGGCCGCCGATGGAGCCGAGGTAGAAGCCGCCGTGCGCGGCGCACGCGTCGGTGACCTGCTTGCTGCGGTTGCCCTTGGCGAGCATCACCTTCGAGCCACCCGCCGCCTGGAACTGCTCCACGTAGGAGTCCATGCGGCCGGCCGTGGTCGGGCCGAAGGAACCGGAGGCGTAGCCCTCGGGGGTCTTGGCCGGACCGGCGTAGTACACCGGGTGGTCCTTCAGGTACTGCGGCATCTCCTCGCCCGCGTCCAGCCGCTCCTTGATCTTGGCGTGCGCGATGTCACGGGCCACGACCAGCGGGCCGGTCAGCGACAGCCGGGTCTTGACCGGGTACTTGGTCAGCTCGGCGAGGATCGTGTCCATCGGCTGGTTCAGGTCGATCCTCACCACGTCGGACGACTCGTCCAGGTGCTCGTCCGTGGTCTCGGGCAGGAAGCGCGCCGGGTCGGTCTCCAGCTGCTCCAGGAAGACGCCCTCGGCGGTGATCTTCGCGACGGCCTGGCGGTCGGCGGAGCAGGAGACGGCGATGGCGACCGGGCAGGACGCGCCGTGCCGGGGCAGCCGGACCACGCGGACGTCGTGGCAGAAGTACTTGCCGCCGAACTGCGCGCCGATGCCGATCTTCTGCGTCAGCTCGAAGACCTTCTCCTCCAGCTCCTTGTCCCGGAAGCCGTGGCCGAGCGGCGAGCCCTCGGCCGGCATGTTGTCCAGGTAGTGCGCGGAGGCGTACTTCGCGGTCTTCAGCGCGTACTCCGCGCTGGTGCCGCCGACGACGATCGCCAGGTGGTACGGCGGGCAGGCGGCCGTACCGAGCGAACGGATCTTCTCCTCCAGGAACTTCATCATGGAGGACTCGTTCAGGACGGCCTTGGTCTCCTGGTACAGGAAGGACTTGTTGGCCGAGCCGCCGCCCTTGGCCATGAACAGGAACTTGTAGGCACCGCCGTCGGTCGCGTACAGCTCGATCTGGGCCGGCAGGTTGGAGCCGGTGTTCTTCTCCTCCCACATGGTGAGCGGAGCCATCTGCGAGTAGCGCAGATTGAGCTTGGTGTAGGCGTCGAAGATGCCGTGCGAGAGGTGCTTCTCGTCCTCGCCGGCCGTCAGCACGTTCTGGCCGCGCTTGCCCATGACGATCGCGGTGCCGGTGTCCTGGCACATGGGCAGCACGCCGGCCGCCGCGATGTTCGCGTTCTTCAGCAGGTCGAGCGCCACGAACTTGTCGTTCGCCGACGCCTCGGGGTCGTCGATGATGCGGCGCAGCTGCGCCAGGTGGGCCGGGCGCAGGTAGTGCTGGATGTCGTGGATGGCCTCCTCGGCCAGCTTGCGCAGCGCCTCCGGCTCCACCTTGAGGAACGTCCGGCCGTCCGGGCCCTCCACGGTGGACACGCCTTCGGAGGTCACCAGCCGGTACGGGGTGGTGTCCTCGCCCTGGGGGAGCAGATCGGTGTACGCGAACTCAGGCATCTCAGCCCATTCCTCACTCTGACGGACGGCGGCCCGCCGACGCTGGCGAGCCTCCCCAGCGTAGAACCTGCCGCCGGACGTGAATCTGTGAGGTGGCGCTCAGTCAGGGCTGTCGCGATCTATCGCGTTTCGGTACGCTGCCGTCGTGGACCTACACAAGCAGACCGCACCCACACCCGCGACCGGCCTGCGCGCCTCGGACGCCGACCGCGACCGGATCGCCGACATACTGCGCGAGGCCCTGGCCGAGGGCCGGCTGACCGCCGACGAGCACGCCGAGCGCGTGGACGGAGTGCTGCGCGCCAGGACGGTGGGCGAACTGGAGGACTTCATCCGGGACCTGCCCGCCGCCCATCAGCCACCCGCCGCTCCCGTTCCGCCCCGCCCCGGGCCGGGCGCGATACCGGCGGCGGCCGACGCCAACGTGGTGGCGGTGTTCAGCGGCGCCGTGCGCCGGGGCCGCTGGCGCGCCGGGCGCAGGCTGCACGCGTACGCGGTCTTCGGCAGCGTGGAGATCGACCTCAGCGAGGCGATCTTCGAATACCAGCACGTGGTCATCAAGGCCGTCTCCGTCTTCGGCGAGGTCCGGATCCGGGTCCCGGAGAACATCGCGCTGCGCGGCACCGGGGGCGGGGTGCTCGGCAGGTTCGAGGTGAGCACGCTGGACTCCGCCGACCCCGCGGCGCCGGTCGTCCACGTCGACGGCTGGGCGGTCCTCGGCGCCGTGGAGGCGCGGCCCCGGCGCGGCCGGACCGTCTCGGACATCCTGGAGCGCGTCCAGGACAAGGTCGACCGCAAGCTGAGCGGCTACCTGGGCCGTTGACGGTCGTGAATCCGCCGGTGACCGGAACGTTCCGGTCCGTCGGTGCCGCCGGGGCGGGGGCGGGAACGAGCCGCCGCGCGCTCGCCGGCGCCAACGCTGTGCATAGGCGTACGCACAGCGGGTAGGCCTTGCTGCATCGTCTCTCGCTCGCGAAGCCGTCGTCAGGAGTAGACCGTGCTGCAACCGCCGCATTCGTCCCTGCAGGTAGCTGGCGTTCCGGTCCAGCGGGTGCCAGCGCGAGACAGGGACCAAGACGCACCCTGGCACACCGAGGCGGTGTGCCGGCGCGACGAGGCCGGGCTGTTCTTCGCCCCGTCGAAGGAGCCGACCGCCGCCCGGCTGTCCCGCGAGGAGGCGGCCAAGCGGGTCTGCGCCCGCTGCCCGGTCATGGTCGAGTGCCGCGAGCACGCCCTGCTCCAGCCCGAGCCCTACGGCGTCTGGGGCGGGCTGACGGCGGCCGAGCGCCGGGTGGTCCTGGCGCGCCGGCGCCGCCGCGAGGTGGAGCTGAAGAAGGCGGCGCGGGCGGCGGCGAACCGCATGGCGGGCTGAGACGGCCGAAGAAGGGGCACCCTCCGCGCGGGAGGGTGCCCCTTCTCTCGGGTGCGGCGTTCCCTACTTGGCCCGGTCGAAGTCGATCGCGCTGTAGGCCCGCAGCTTCCGCAGCCGGTGCTCGGAGTCGATCCGGCGGACCGTCCCCGACTTCGACCGCATCACGATGGACTCGGTCAGCGCCGTCTCCGAGCGGTACCGGACCCCGCGCAGCAGCTCCCCGTCGGTGATGCCGGTCGCGACGAAGAAGACGTTCTCCCCGGCGACCAGGTCGTCCGTGGTGAGCACCCGGTCCAGGTCGTGCCCGGCGTCGATCGCCCGCTGCCGCTCCTCGTCGTCCTTCGGCCACAGCTTGCCCTGGATGGTCCCGCCGAGGCACTTCACGGCACAGGCCGAGATGATGCCCTCGGGGGTGCCGCCGACGCCGAGCAGCAGGTCGACGCCGGTGCCCTCGCGCAGCGCGTACACCGAACCGGCCACATCGCCGTCGGAGATGAGCTTGATGCGCGCGCCGGCCTCCCGGACCTCCCGGATCAGACCCTCGTGCCGGGGCCGGTCGAGGATGACGACGGTGACGTCCTCCGGCGCGGACCGCTTGGCCTTGGCGATCCGGCGGATGTTCACCTCGACGGGCGCGTTGATGTCGACGAAGTCGGCCGCCTCTGGTCCGGTGACCAGCTTGTCCATGTAGAACACGGCGGACGGGTCGAACATCGCGCCGCGCTCGGCGGCGGCGAGGACGGCGATCGCGTTCGGCATGCCCTTGGCGGTCAGCGTGGTGCCGTCGATCGGGTCGACGGCGATGTCCACCTCGGGGCCGGTGCCGTCGCCCACGTGCTCCCCGTTGAAGAGCATCGGGGCCTCGTCCTTCTCGCCCTCGCCGATGACGACCACGCCGTTCATCGACACGGTGGAGACGAGGGTCCGCATGGCGCGCACCGCGGCACCGTCGGCGCCGTTCTTGTCGCCGCGCCCCACCCAACGGCCCGCGGCCATGGCGGCGGCCTCGGTCACCCGGACCAGCTCCAGGGCGAGGTTGCGGTCGGGAGCCTCCGAGGGAACATCGAGCTCGGACGGCAGGTGATGGTGTTCGGTCATCGGAGCGCACCTTTCTGATACGACGACGGCCGGATGAGGGTCTTGGCCTCGACTCTATCGTTAGGCATACAAAATGAGCAGGGGACCCCACGGATGAGCGCTTGGGACACCTGCGACGATAGGGGGCGTGGCAGGTTCGAACCGCAAGCAGAAGACGGCCCGGGACATGGTGCTCTCCCTGGCCCTGATCGTCATCGCGTCGCTGGTCGTGTACTTCTTCACCATCCCGCACGACGATCACGCTCCCGAGATCCAGCGGGTCGACTACCGGGTCGAGCTGCTCACGGCCCGTCGCGCGGCGAGCTACCCGGTGGCCGCGCCCGAGGGCCTGCCGAGTACCTGGAAGCCGACCTCCGTACGCTCCGAGGGCAAGGACGCCAACCGCTGGCACCTCGGCTTCCGGACCCCGGACGGCGAGTACGCCCAGGTCGAGCAGTCCACGCGCAAGCGCACCGACTTCATCGCCACCGCCACGCAGGGCGGCTCGGCCACCGAGCGGACCGAGCGGATCGACGGCCGCACCTGGACCCGCTACACCGGCGGCCGGTACGACGCCCTGGTCCTGGAGGACACCCCCGGCTCCACCACGGTGGTGGCCGGCACCGCCTCCTTCAAGGAACTGACGACCCTGGCGGCGGCCCTGAAGGCGGAGTGACCGCAGGCGCGCTCCGGTAGCATCGCCGCGAACTTTGACGCCGGGGGTAGTGGCGACGGAGGGGGAAGGCCGTGTCCGACGAGGTGACGCGTTGGCTGGCCAGGGCCGCCTTGCCTCTGAGCGGTCTGACCGCAGGTGTGTCCACCGCCGACCTCCAGCCGCTGAAGAGCATCCTCGACGGCGTGCGGATCGTGGGCATGGGAGAGGCCACCCACGGGACGAGCGAGTTCTTCCGGCTCAAGCACCGCCTGCTGGAGTTCCTCGTCGAAGAGATGGGGTTCTCGGTTCTGGCCATGGAGGCCAGCGCATCGGCCGGTCCGGCCGTGGACGCCTACGTCCGCCGAGGCGTCGGTGACGCCGCGGAAGTGCTCGCCGGGCTGCGGTTCTGGACCTGGCGCACCCGTGAGGTGCTCGGGATGATCGAGTGGATGCGCGCGTACAACCGGGGGCGCCCGGAAGGCCAGAAGGTGCGTTTCGTAGGTATCGACCCGCAAAAGTGCGGCGGATCCCTGGCCGTAGTCGGCTCCTTCCTGCGCGAGGTGGCGCCGGATCGCGAGGCCGGTCTTCTCTCCCCGCTCCGCGTGCTCGCCGAGGCATACCCGGGATCGCACCCCGATCCCCGGCGGCGCCTGGTGCGCGATGCGGAAGAACTGCTGGTGTTCCTCCGCGGACACGGCCCTGAAGCGGCCGACGCCCTCCGGCACGCCCGCATCCTGGTGCGGGCCGCCGACCTGGTGACGGGCGCCAGGCAGCACACGAACCCCGAGCAGACCGTGTTCGCCGCACGCGACCGGTACATGGCCGAGGCCGTCGGGGAACTTCTCGCCGATCCCTCCGTCAAGATCGCCCTCTGGGCTCACAACGGGCACATCACCAAAAGCCGCTACGGCGGCGCGGTACCGGCGATGGGGCGGCACCTGCGCACACGGTTCGGCGACGCCTACTACGCGCTCGGTCTGCTGTTCGGCAGCGGCTCCTTCCGCGCCCGCCGGATGTGGCCCGGCCCTTGGTCCCGCCCCGGAGCCGGCGCCCTCGGCACCCACCGGATCGGTCCCGCCCACCCGGGCACCGTGGAAGCCCGGCTCGCCACGGCCAGCCCGGGCGACCATCTCGTGGACCTGCGCGGTGCGGCCACCGCGCCGACGGCGGTACGGGAGTGGCTCGACGGCCGGCACCACATGCGGAGTTTCGGCGCCGTGGTGCCGCGCTGGACGTACCGCTTCCACCTGAGCCCCGTCTCCCCGGCCGAGGAGTACGACGGACTGGCCTACGTCGCGGTGTCGACCGGCTCCCGGCCTCTGCCGGCCTAGAGGGGCGGAGCCGGCATCGGCCGGCAGGCACTCGTGTGCGGCGACACCGACGGCCCCCGAACACGACGCCGGCCTCCACGACCACAACGGGTCATGAAGGCCGGTGTCACGTTCGCCCCGGGACGCACCGACGGTGTCGCTTCGGCGCCGGGGCCTCCTCGTGCGTACGGGAGCGTCAGACGCTGGTGACGACGTCCTCGTAGGCCAGGCGCGGGGAGCGCGGGAACCAGGCGTCCGGGCCCGGCTTGCCGATGTTGACGACCATCAGCGGGGTGTGGTCGTCGTCCAGGAACTCCTTGCGGACGCCCTCGAAGTCGAGGCCGGTCATCGGGCCGGCGGCCAGGCCCGCGGCGCGGACGCCGATGATGAAGTACGCGGCCTGGAGGGTGGCGTTCATCGCGGCGGCGCCCTCCCGGACCGCACGCTCGCTGAAGAAGGCGTCCTTGGCCTGCGGGAAGTGCGGGAAGAGGGCCGGCAGCTCCTCGTGGAACTCGTTGTCCGCGGACAGGATCGCGACCAGCGGGGCGGCGGCGGTCTTGGGCTGGTTGCCCTCGGCCATGAGCCGGACCAGGCGCTCGCGGGCCTCGGGGGAGCGGACCAGGGTGATGCGCAGCGGGCTCTGGTTGAAGGCGGTGGGGCCGTACTTGACCAGGTCGTAGATCGCCTGCACCTGCTCCTCGGTCACCGGCTCGTCGGTGAAGGAGTTGGCGGTACGGGCCTCGCGGAACAGCAGGTCCTGGGCGGCGGCGTCAAGAACGAGAGACATGCGTGTACTTCCTGGGGTGCGCGTCCGGTCCGGCGGGAGGCCGGATTGGCTGACGCGGTCGACCCTACGCCAGTGAGGTTTAACGTTCAACTAAGAGGGGGGCGCGGTGACCCGCCTCACAGCCCGCACCGCACGTACCGCCTACTCGTCCGACCCCTCGGAGCCCTCCTCCTCGGCCAGCGCCGCGTCCAGCCGGGCCCGGGCCCCCTCCAGCCAGCGCCGGCACACCTTGGCCAGCTCCTCGCCGCGCTCCCACAGCGCCAGGGACTCCTCCAGCGTCGTACCGCCCGCCTCCAGCCGCCGTACGACCTCGATCAGCTCGTCCCGGGCCTGCTCGTAGGAGAGCGCCTCGTCCACCTTGCTCGTCATCCGTCCACCTTCACCGTCAGTTCACCGTCGGCGACGCGGGCCCGCAGCGCCTCGCCCGCCGTCACCTCGGCCGGATCGCGCACCACGTGCCCGTCCGCCCGTTGCAGCACCGCGTAGCCGCGCCGCAGCGTCGCCGCGGGGGAGAGGGCCACCACGCGCGCGTGCGTGTGCGTCAGCTCCGAGTCCGCGCGGTCCAGCAGATGCCCCAGCGTCCGCCGGCCGCGCTCCAGCAGGGACAGCACGTGGTCGCCGCGCTCGTCGAGCATCCGGTGCGGATCCTGTATCGCCGGCCGGGCCAGGGCGTGCGCCAGCCCGCGCTCCTCCCGCTCGACGAACGCCGCCGCGCAGCGCCGGGCCCGGTCGCGCAGCATCCGCACCCGCTCCAGCTCCTCGCCCACGTCGGGCACGACCTTCTTGGCCGCGTCCGTCGGCGTGGAGGCGCGCAGGTCGGCGACGTAGTCCAGCAGCGGGGTGTCCGGCTCGTGCCCGATCGCCGACACCACGGGCGTACGGCAGCCGGCCACCGCCCGCACCAGCTGCTCGTCGGAGAACGGCAGCAGATCCTCCACGCTGCCGCCGCCCCGCGCGACGATGATCACGTCCACCTCGTCCATCGCGTCGAGCTCCTTGACCGCCTGCACGACCTGCGGGACGGCGTGCACGCCCTGCACGGGGACGTTGCGCACCTCGAAGCGGACGGCGGGCCAGCGGTGCCGGGCGTTCTCCAGCACGTCCCGCTCCGCGGCGGAGGCCCGGCCGCACACCAGCCCGATCAGCTGCGGCAGAAACGGCGGCGCCGTCTTCCGCTCCGGCGCGAAGAGCCCCTCCGCCGCCAGGGACTTCTTCAGCTGCTCCAGCCGGGCCAGCAGCTCACCGACGCCGACGGGCCTTATCTCGGCGGCGCGCAGGGACAGCTGGCCGCGGGGCGCGTACCACTCGGGCTTCGCCAGTACGACGACACGGGCGCCCTCGCCGACGACGTCCGCGACCGCGTCGAAGACCTGGCGGTAGCAGGTCACGCTCACGGAGATGTCGTGCGACGGGTCGCGCAGCGTGAGGAACACGACACCGGCGCCGGGGCGGCGCGACAACTGCGTGATCTGCCCTTCGACCCACACCGCGCCGAGCCGGTCGATCCATCGCCCGATCAGCCGCGACACCTCGCCTACGGGCAAGGGGGACTCCGGGGACGTGTTCACAGCCATGCGGTCGAGAGTAACGGCCGGTACTGACAGCGGGGTGGCCGTGCGGGTCCGGCTGCCCGCGTCCTTCGGGGCGCACAGGCCGCCTATCCGGGAATCCGTCGCCGCTGCGTCACCAGCACCCCCAGGCCGATCACCAGCCACACCGCCCCCACCACCTGGGCCACCCCGGACGCCGCCACGATGACGGCCACCGTGATGCCGGCCCCGGCCACCGGCACCAGCACGTGCCGCCACCAGCTCACCTCCCCCCGGCGCCGTACGAAATAGCCCACCACGCTCGCGTGCAGCAGCGTGAACGCCGACAGGGCGCCGATGTCGACCACCGAGACCAGCTTGTCCAGCCCGTCGTCCCGCCGTGCCGCCCACCCCGCCGCGACCAGCGTGACCACCGCCGCGCACACCAGCGCGACCCGCGGTACGCCCCCGTCCGTCCGGGACAGCCCGCGCGGCAGCCGCCGGTCGCGGCCCATCGCGAACAGCAGCCGTCCGGCCGCCGCCTGCCCCGCCAGCGCCGCGAACGCCGCTCCGAGCGCCTTGCTCGCGGCCACCAGGTCGTGCAGCCACGTGCCGACCGAGGAGTCCACCGCGTCGTAGAAGGCCGACCCCTGCCGCCCCGGGTCGCGCGCGAGCTCCGCGGAGGACACCGGCTCCAGCAGCGCCACCAGATACGTCTGCGCGACGAACAGCACCCCCGCCAGCGCCAGACAGAACAGCAGCGCCCGCGCCACCCGCGCCGAGCCTCCGGTGACCTCCTCGGCGAACGTCGCGATGGCGTCGAAACCCAGGTAGGACAGGACCGCCACGGACACCGCGCCGAGCACCGCGGCCGCCGCGAAACCCCCCTGCGTACCGTCCCCCGTCAGCGGCGACAGCGGCCCCCGCTCCGCCCCGTCCCGGGCCAGTACGACGACGGCCGAGACCACGAACACCAGCAGGACCGCGATCTCCAGGGCCAGCACGGCGAAGCCCACGCGCGCGGCGGCCCGTACGCCCCACAGGTTCAGCAGGGTCGTCAGCACCACGGCCAGCGCCGTCCACACCCACCGGGACACCTCCGGGACCAGCGCGTTCATCGCGATCCCGGAGAAGAGGTAGGCCACCGCGGGGATGAGCACGTAGTCCAGCATCGCCATCCAGCCGGCGACGAACCCGGCCCCCTTACCGAGCCCCACGCGCGCGTAGGCGTACACCGACCCCGCCTGAGGTACGACCCGCACCATCTGCGCGTAGCTGAACGCCGTGAACCCCATGGCGACCGTCGCCACCGCGTACACCAGCGCCACCGCGCCGTGCGATCTGGCGTCCAGCGCCCCGAACACACCGACCGGCGCCATGGGGGCGATGAACAGCAGCCCGTAGACCACGAGGTCCCGCAGGCCCAGGCTGCGCCGGAGGCGATGGCCCGCGTCGGCCTCGGAGGTTGTCGTTCCGGTGTCGGACATACACACAAGTCTTCCCCGCGCGGTGTGGGGAAGCGATCTCTGCGCTTGTGAACGCGGCCTTACGATGGGACGCATGACCGCTTCGTCTGGCCGCCGTGTCCTGCTCGCCGCCCCCCGGGGCTACTGCGCCGGCGTGGACCGCGCCGTGATCGCCGTCGAGAAAGCCCTGGAACAGTACGGGGCCCCGATCTACGTCCGGCACGAGATCGTCCACAACAAGTACGTGGTGCAGACCCTGGAGAAGAAGGGCGCCATCTTCGTAGAGCGCACGGAGGAAGTGCCGCCCGGCAACATCGTCATGTTCTCGGCGCACGGCGTCGCGCCCGTGGTGCACGACGAGGCCCGCCGCGGCCGGCTCGCCACCATCGACGCCACCTGCCCCCTTGTCACCAAGGTCCACAAGGAGGCCGTCCGGTACGCCGCGGAGGACTACGACATCCTCCTGATCGGACACGAGGGCCACGAGGAGGTCATCGGCACCTCCGGCGAGGCCCCCGACCACATCCAGCTGGTCGACGGCCCCGAGGACGTCGAGAAGGTCGAGGTCCGCGACCCCTCCAAGGTCGTCTGGCTCTCCCAGACCACCCTCTCCGTCGACGAGACCATGGAGACCGTCGACGCCCTGAAGACCAAGTTCCCGGGCCTCGTCTCCCCGCCCAGCGACGACATCTGCTACGCCACCCAGAACCGTCAGCTCGCGGTGAAGCAGATGGGCGCCGAGGCCGAGCTGGTCATCGTCGTCGGCTCGCGCAACTCCTCCAACTCCAAGCGGCTGGTCGAGGTCGCCAAGCTGGCCGGCGCCCGCGACGCCCACCTGGTCGACTTCGCCGACGAGATCGACGAGTCCTGGCTGGAGGGCGTGACCACCGTCGGCGTCACCTCCGGCGCCTCCGTGCCCGAGGTGCTGGTCGAGCAGGTCCTGGAGTGGCTCGCCGAGCGCGGCTACGGCGACGTGGAGCTGGTCAGGGCGGCCGAGGAGACCATCACCTTCTCGCTGCCCAAGGAACTGCGCCGCGACCTGCGCGAGGAGGCGGCGGCACTGGTGGCCGAGCGCGGCGGGAGCGGCACACCCGCGGCGTGACTGTCAGTGGTCCGTCGTAACGTGGAGCCATGCAGATCTTCGGCGTGGACATCGGCGGATCCGGGATCAAGGGCGCTCCCGTGGATCTCGGCCGGGGCGACCTGGCACAGGAGCGCCACAAGGTGCTCACCCCGCATCCGGCGACGCCCGGCGCCGTCGCCGACGGGGTCAAGCAGGTGGTGGACCACTTCGGGTGGACCGGGCCGGTCGGCCTGACCTTCCCCGGAGTGGTCACCGGCGGCGCCACGGTGCGTACGGCCGCGAACGTGGACCCGAGCTGGATCGACACGGACGCGCGCGCGTTGTTCGCCGACCGGCTCGGCGGCCTGCCGGTGACCGTGGTGAACGACGCGGACGCGGCGGGCGTCGCCGAGATGGAGTTCGGCGCCGGCCGGGGCCGCCGCGGCACGGTCGTCCTGCTCACCTTCGGCACCGGCATCGGCAGCGCCGTCTTCGTGGACGGCGTCCTGCTCCCCAACACGGAACTGGGCCACCTGGAGCTCAACGGCCACGAGGCCGAGAAGCGCGCCTCCAGCAAGGCCAAGGAGGACCACGACCTCAGCTGGGAGCGGTGGGCGCGCCGCGTCCAGCGGTATCTCCGGCACGTGGAGATGCTGTTCTCACCGGAACTGTTCATCATCGGCGGCGGCGTCAGCCGCAAGGCGGACAAGTTCCTGCACCTCATCGAGGACGTCAAGGCCGAGATCGTCCCGGCCCGGCTCCAGAACAACGCGGGCATCGTGGGGGCGGCGATGAGAGCGGCGCAGTCGGCCTGAGCCGGAGGGCGAAGGCCGGAGGGCAGAGGGCGCAGGGCGGAGCCGTTGGCGGCTTGCGGTCCCTTCGGGAGGGTCGCTGCCTGCCGGGCCAGGGTTGACGGGTGCCGGCCGGCGACAGTCACAGTCCGGGCCGGCCTCCGGGCTCCGGCTCCGGCGGTGGGTGCCTCTGGGCTCCGGCTCTGGCGGGGGGGCCTCTGGGCTGGCTCCGGCGGGGCGGCTGCGGGGTGCGGGCTGGCTGCGGACTGCGGCTCCGGCGTCCGGTGGGGGAGCGCTCCTTGGTTCTGCTGGGGAGCGGCTCGCCCGGCTGACCGGGAATACAGGCTTCCGGGGGCGTCAGCCGCACCGGGAGCGGGGAGGGGGCATCAGCCGCGCCGCTGTCGTCCCCGTACCCACCGCACCCGGCGGACGAGCACGATCGCCGCGGCCAGCACCGTCCCCCCGTACAGCCACCCGGCCTGGGTGGCGAGCCCGGTGACCAGCCCCATCAGCCGCCCGAGCAGCCCCCCGCCGCCCTCCGCGACCGGCAGCAGCCCCACCGCGAACGCGATCGGCAGGACCACGGGCGCGCTCAGCACGTCCCCGCCGCGCACCCACAGCGCGGTCAGCACGCACACCGGGAGGAACAGCACGCCGTAGACCGCCGGGGAGGCGCCGAACAGCAGCTGGTCCAGGCAGCCGAGCAGAAACATGGCCACGGCGCAGAACAGACCGCTGCCGAGCCCGGTCAGCCGGGGATTGGGCAGCCGGGGCCCTGGGGCCGCGGTCGCGGGCGCCACCCGGGGCCGCCGCCCGGAGCGACCGGCACCCGCACCACCCCCGCTGCCGCCGCCGCTCGCACGGGCGCCCCCCGGCCGTCGTCGGCCCTGGGAGGGCGTCGGAGAGGAAGGACCCGGCGGAGCCGTAGGAGGGACAGGAGCCTCCGAGGCCCTGGGACCCGGCGACGACGCGGGGGCCGACGACGGCGGGGGCTGCCGCAGGCCTCTGGGGCGCTGGGGCGGCATGCCGCGTCGCGGTCCGTCGTTCGGGGGTCGCTGCCTGTGTTGCTCCACAGGGACCAACCTAGGTCTGTTTATGTGCTGAATCAGCCCCCAGACACGCCGGGCGGGGGAGCTTGGCCGGGCGTCCGGCACTCTCGCGAGGCGGGCGCGCGGGACGCCGTAAACTGGTGGATCGGCCAGTGTCGGTCTCTGGCCCCTGGCAGCCCCTGGCCCACTCAACTACGGGAAGTCGCAACGTGTCGCTCACGATCGGAATCGTCGGCCTGCCCAACGTCGGCAAGTCGACCCTGTTCAACGCCCTGACCAAGAACGACGTGCTGGCGGCCAACTACCCGTTCGCCACGATCGAGCCGAACGTGGGCGTGGTCGGCGTGCCCGACGCCCGCCTCGCCAAGCTGGCCTCGATCTTCAAGTCGGAGCGCATCCTTCCGGCCACGGTGGACTTCGTCGACATCGCCGGCATCGTGCGCGGCGCCTCCGAGGGTGAGGGCCTGGGCAACAAGTTCCTGGCGAACATCCGCGAGTCGGACGCGATCTGCCAGGTCATCCGCGCCTTCAAGGACGAGAACGTCGTCCACGTCGACGGCAAGGTCTCGCCGAAGGACGACATCGAGACGATCAACACCGAGCTGATCCTCGCCGACCTCCAGACCATCGAGAAGGTCCTGCCCCGCCTCCAGAAGGAGTCGCGGATCAAGAAGGACATCGCGCCGAAGGTCAAGGCCGTCGAGGAGGCCAAGGAGATCCTGGAGAAGGGCGAGACGCTCTTCGCCCACGGCATCGTCCAGGGCAGCGAGCGCGCGGAGCTCCTCCACGACCTGCACCTGCTGACGACGAAGCCCTTCCTCTACGTCTTCAATGTCGACGAGGACGAGCTGGTGGACGAGGACTTCAAGAACGAGCAGCGCGCCCTGGTCGCCCCCGCCGAAGCGATCTTCCTCAACGCCAAGCTGGAGGCGGACCTCGCCGAGCTGGACGAGGAGGAGGCCCTGGAACTCCTCCAGTCCGTCGGCCAGGACGAGCCGGGCCTCGCGACCCTGGCCCGTGTCGGCTTCGACACCCTGGGCCTGCAGACGTACCTGACGGCCGGCCCCAAGGAGTCCCGCGCCTGGACGATCAAGAAGGGCGCCACGGCCCCCGAGGCGGCCGGTGTCATCCACACCGACTTCCAGAAGGGCTTCATCAAGGCCGAGGTCATCTCCTTCGACGACCTGGTGGAAACCGGCTCCGTCACCGAGGCCCGAGCCAAGGGCAAGGCCCGCATGGAGGGCAAGGACTACGTGATGCAGGACGGGGATGTGGTGGAGTTCCGCTTCAATGTGTAGCGGGTGACTTACCACTACTTCGCTGATCTGGCAAATGTGCAGGTCAGATGGGGTCCGATCCTCCGGGGTCGGGCCCCTGGTTTTTTCCCGTGCTGGGATGGTGCTGGGAAATCTGACCCGCCGTCACCTGATATCGCCCCTGCTCATCCCTACCGTGCTGGGATCGTGCTGGGATGCCGGTGGGGTTCCGTGCTGAATCATGGGCTGCGGCTCGGAGAGGCGTGAGGTGGTTACTGTCTATCCGTCGGACCGGGTGATGAAGCCGTGCGCGGCCAGAGCAGCGATGACCTCTTACTGATCCATGTCTATGCGCAGCGGCCCCAGGGGGGCGCCTGGGGACGTAGTCCCACTGAACCCGTTCTACGTCCGGTGGTACCGGCCACATGCCTGTATCCATCACACGGTGATTGAGACTGCAGCAACCGCCCGCTCCTGCACGACACCCCGCATCTGATTGGCGTGGAAGAGGGCCGGAAGGGCGAGCTCTCGCACTGCGGAAGAGAGTTGCGAGGACACCGGCTCGTACGCGGCACCACTAGTACCTAAGCATTACACCGGCTCCCAGCGCCGCAGCGACTGTCAGTGCTGTGTGCCACGCTCTACCTCATGACCACTACACGGATGGAGGGCTCCTGCCTGCCCTCGTACCGAACCCTGGCCACGCTCGCGTTATCCGAGCCTGAGGACCATGTCCGTGAACTCACCGACTGGGTGGAGCATGCCTCCGTCGTCACCGGAGTTCCCGGGGCGCAGAAGGTCTGGAACACGGCCTACAAGTGGCTGCGCCTCGCTCAGGGCCTGCGCGCAATGACGTTCGACATGTCGTACGACGATGGCGGTATGTGCTCAGCGGGCCTCGCCTTTGATGCCGTCTGGACCGAGATGATGGAGGAGTCGCAGCAGCACCAGGTCCGCCTCGGCTACCTGCGTGCGGCACTTGAAGGATTCGTTCGGCTGCTGCACCCGGACGCCACGGAACCCGGGATGGCCGTCGAGGCCGCCGAACGACGGCTGCGTCACCCCGCTGAGGAATGGCTCGTCCATGCTCGTGCGGTTGCCGACCATCTGCGGGCGCATGCCCCGGACGGCGTGCCGGGTGCCAGCACGCCGGTGGCGGCAGCGGTGGCCCAGGTGATTACCCTGCACGAGATGGTCGTCCGAGGTCGTGCCGCCATCCCTGAGCCGGACAGTGACGCGGATGGGAACGTCTTTCCCACCGGGCGCGCCGAGGTTTGCACGCTGAGGGAAGCCTCCACGGTGCTGCTGCTGGGAATCCAACTGCTGATGGCGGCAGCGGTGCAGGAGGGCTGCGTCGCCGTCTTCGATGACAAGTACCTTCTCGACGGCATGTGGATCCCCGATCCCTCGGGCAGTCGCTGGGTGGACGAGGAGATGCCCTACGGCGAGTACCTCGCCGTCCTCCACCTTCAGCCCGGTGAGCCGCCCGAGCTCTGATTTGTCACCGGCAGCGCCCTGCGGCGGCCACGTCGGCAGGGGCAAACGATGGGTGGGCCCGAAGCCATGACTTTCGGGCTCCACCGCTCGCGGCCTGCTCGGCACGTATCAGGTCATGCACCAGCCGGAGTCGCAAGCCCCCTCATCCTCATCGGCGTCACCTACCCCCGGGCTCTGGTCGGGGATGGCCTGGGTGAGCGGGACGCCGTACCTCGTGAGATACACGGCATCCCGCCCCAGTGCGGCCCGTCGACGGTTGATCATCTCCTCCAGCAGGACCGACTGAGCGAACAACTCGGGCTCGTGCCGGCGCTGGTGGCGCCAGGCGTCGACGGTGCGGAAGGGGCAGAAGAAGCAGGAGCTCTTGGGCGGAACCGGCAGGCCGGCCTCGACGATGATGCGCTCGCAGTCGTCCCGGCGCAGCCCGAGGTCGAGCAGTGGGTACTCGATGATCTCGTGGGCTTCCCTCCGCCGGCGGTTGGCGCGATGGATTTCGTCGAGCGATATGCCAATGCCGACCGCAGCCGGGGCCTCGGCGGTGGCGCCATGCTCCCGGAGCCACCGTCCGACCACCTTGATCTTGAAGTCGGCTGTGCAGTTGCGGCGGCCAGGAGCACCGTTGGCCATGCGGACCGGGATGGGGATCGACCGGGTGTCTGGCCGGTTCAGCCGCTGCATGAGCGTTTCGGCGGCCCCATCGCGTCGACGCCGCCTGAGCTCGTGGACATCTAGTCCCGCACGTGCGGCGTACGGGATGGCGATCTCGCGAACGTAGGTGAGCGTTGCCGGGTGCTCGCTGTCGTCACCGACGTTGGCGAAGAGGAAGGTACGGAAGCCGATCTCTCCACGGGCGGCCAGCACTAGCAGCGCCGTTGATTGCACGCCGCCTCCGTAGGAGACGACCTTCATCGGGTTGTGGTTCGGCTGGCAGAAGGCGGCCTGTGGGCCGGTGTCGGTTGAGTCGGTGTTATGGGCGCCACTGGTGCGCTGCAAGATCGACATGTGAGAGAGAGTATGGATGATCCATCCACTCATCAAGTGTTTCTCTCACGGCTGTCAGCGAACGGGGGTGCAGCCAAGCGGCGTTGGACGCTTGGGATCGTTAGTAGAGAGGGTCAGTTGAGTCAGGTCTGCGGCTTGATCACGACGGCGTAGCCGTGGGCCAGTATCGATTCCAGGAACTCCACGGCGGTATCCTGCTCGTCGCTCGTGAAGGTTCGTGCTGCTGGCGCCACCGCCTTTGGCGTGCGCACGGTGGGGTTGCCTGACCTGCGACCGCGCGGCTTCTGCGGGGCACGCTGTCCTGCGCGGACCAGGGCGATTTCGGCGGGGACGACGGATCGCTGCCGCTGATACGCATCCGCGGTGATCGTTTCCAAGAGCCAGAGCGGAGAACCAGAGAGAACGAGGTCTGGCTCGGCGATACGTCGACGGTTACGCCACCGGGAGACGGCCTGGGCATCTCGACCTAGGACGCGAGCCACCTCCTGGATGCCGATGATCACGGGTAGTTGTTCATCCTCCCGCGGGACGTAGCCGTGGGAGATGGCGCCCTTGTAGGCGTCGAGTTGGCGCTCATCAACCTGCCGGTCTCCGATGCCGCCCAAGCCCAACACTGTCGTCAACAACCAGTACGGATTACCAGAAGCGACCAGGTCGGGCTCGGGAAGCGTGCCCTCCGTACGCCACTTCTGAGATGTCTGGCGTTCGATTCGGAAGAGAGAAGCGATCTCAGCATGCCCGAGCAGGTAGGGGACCCGCGCTTGAGCCATGAGAACCTTCCCGCACCTGACTTCCTGGCTTGAGACCGCCAGGTAGGGCGCTGCCGCCACAGCTGGCTATCCGAACAGATCCTAGGCGAGTCCGCGGTTCATGTTGGCGGGTCCGGCGGCAGCTCGCCGGCGATCAGATTCCGGTGCGGGCCGGCCTCGGTACCGAGGCCAGCGTCACGTCAGGCGAGCGGTTACGACAGTTCTTGTCCGTGCCTGATTTCCCATGTTCCCACGTCGGTGTAGAAGCGGCCGAAGTGTCGAAGCCACGCGGCGATGGTTTCGGTCGCTCTCTTGGCCTGCTCATCGGTCAAGCCCGCCTGCTCCTGCAGTGCGTGCTGCAGCTCGACGTTGGTCAGGCGATCACCCTGCACCAGCGTTTGGAGGGCAGGAATCTGGCGCAGGCGGCTTTCGACCCAGTCCGTGAACTCGGCCTCGTCCAAGCCCGCCGGTACGCCCAGGAACGCAAGGTCACGGAGGATGGCTGCTTCCACGGATCGCCCGAATTGGGACCTTCCGCAGTAGTACGGGTACACAGTCTCCGGACGTCGCGTGACCGGGTACCAGCCCTGCTGTGCTTCTCCTCGTGGCTGGTCGGAGGCAGCAGGGCGATGCGCTTTCAGCAGCTCCGCTTGTTGTCTCACCAGGGCGGCCATGTGGGGCGTCGCCTCGATCGCACGAGCCTCGATCTCGCTGAGCACTCGTGAGACTTCGGGATGGGCTGCTGACGCCTCGACCAGGATCTCGATATTCGAGTTCGGGACCCGCCCGGTGGCCTTGCCTGTCAGGTTGGCCGACCCAATCAGGCAGCGTTCACCGGTGAGGTAGAGCTTGGCGTGCAGGCTCGAGCACAGGGCAACGCGCAGCCGCTTGTCGTCCTCCGCGAGGGTAATGATCTCAGGGTCCGAAACCCCCGCCGCCACCTCCTCGGGGACCCACCGCGTGATGCAGTCGATGGTCTCCACTGAGTCGGAGACAGCGGCGAGGGCGGCTGCCAGCACCTCGCGCTTGATGAAGGGCGCCACAACGGTTACGCGTCCATGAGCGCCCGCCATCAGTTCTTCGATCTGCCGCCAAATGTGGGCGGGCTCGGTCACGCGCCGCCAGCCTTTCCATCCACGAAGTCACGGGCGTAGCGGCCCCACTCCCGACGCGCGTCGGCGATGCGTTCGCGCTCGCGGTCGGGGTAGGTCTCGTCCTCCATGCGTGCCCAGGAGAAGAGCAGCAGCTTGAAGGTCTCGGCGGCCTGGTTGAGCCGGTCACGCAGTGCGTCCGCGTCCGCGTCTTCCGGTACGTCCTCGAGAACGGTCATCAGCTGAGAGTGCAGGGGATGCCTCTCGTTGAAGATCACCTGCAACATGCCGGCCATGAGGTCGATGCTGAAGAAGGCGGAGGTGTCCTGGAAGCTGGAGATCCACCGCGCGCGGAGTTCCTTCTCCAGAGCCTCCTCGACCATGGTCTGCGCGGTGTCCTCGTCCAGGTTGTGCCGCTGGGTGAGGGCTTCGACCTGTTCCTGCCGCTTGGCCTCGGTGGTAGCGCCTTCGTCGAGCTCGTCGGTCTTGCCGGTGTAGCCCTCCTCGCTGCGGCGCTTGACGGTGTCCGTGACCTTGGAGGCGACGTCATCGTCATGCCGTTTCTTGCTCTTTCGGGTTCCGATCGTCTGCTGCTTGAGCTGACGCCGGATGGCTGGCAGCAGCTTCTCTTCCAGGTAGAGCACAAGGTCGATCAGAGGAAGTCGCGGATCGCCGAGTTCGGCCAGACGCTCCTTGAAACCCTTGAAGGATTCGCCGGCCTCGGCGTGGGCCTTCCAGTCGAAGTGGGCGAGAGACGAGAAGACGGTGGCGCTCTGCTTGTTGTTGGTCACGCCGAAGATGGGGTCGAGGTCCGGCGGGAACTCCACCTCGACGCCCCACCACCGCTCCGTCGGGTCGTACCCGATGGCCCAGGAGGCGTCGAGGTCCAGTTCCCTGCCCTGGCGTACGAGCGAGATACCGACATTTCGCCGGGCGTGCTTGCCCCACGGCAGGATGCCGGAGTCAGTCGTACGGCTGATGCCGTCCGGCCACGGATGGCCCTCGACGTCGGCACGACGGGCCTCCGGGCGGGCGATGGAGGCCCGGACCGTGATGTTGTGCCGCTTACCCTCGTGGACCACGGGGAAGTGCATCACACCAGGCTCGGATTCGCTGCCCATGGAGAAGGGCATGAACATTGGCTTGTCCGAGAACGGCTCCGGCGTGGAGGTCGGCGCCATCAGATAGAGCGGATCGTTGGGCACCGCGTGGTACTCGCCGTCAACGACCTTGCCCTCGCGGACCGGGGCCATTCGGATGTCGACGCGTCCCTTGTCGAGGTAGTGCCGGTAGACCCGGCCGATCAGGTCGGCGGTGTTCTTCAGGGTGGCCGCGGCCCCGTACCAATTGACCTTGTCCAGGTTGGTCCAGACAACGAGCGTGCCGGTGTCGCCGAGCCCGTCACTGAGGTCCCGCCAGTACTCGGGCAGCGGGTCGTGTGTGGGATCGGGGACGTCGTCGATCAGCCCCTTTTCGATCTCTTCGAGGCTGAGGTAGGTGTGCATGGCGTTGCCCGCGCCGTTGGTCCAGGACCAGACGTCGAGCCGCGTGCACTGCGACATGCTCGAATTGGGCAGGCCCATGCCGAAACGCCCAATGCGGCCCGGGTCGGCGCCCTGCCCATCACCGTACTTCAGGGCACGTCGCAGCTGCGGAGGTTCCATGCCATGACCGTTGTCGAGGACGGCGATGGTCTCCACCCGGTGGCTGGTCCGGGAACCGACCTGCACGGGGTTCTCGCACGCGAAGACCTCCACGAGCGTGGCCTTGGCGTCGATGCTGTTGTCGATCAGTTCGGCAAGGGCGTAGGCGGTGTTCTTGTAGCCGCTGTCCCGCATGGCCTTGACGGTCAGCGAAGGGCTGACGATCCGGTAGTTGCTGCCGTCGCTGGTCACGCTGTCTCCCATACGTCTTCCCAGTTGGTGAATGCTTCTGCCACATCGCCGAACCCGGGGAGGTCCGGGTTGACGACGGTGACAATCTCGCAGGTGGGGGTACCGCCAGCCTTGGGGCCGCGGATAACTCGGCCGACCATCTGGCTGTAGAGCACCAGTGACTTGGTCGGGCGGGCGATGACCGCCGCACTGGCGGCCGGGGCGTCGAAGCCGGTGGTCAGGACGCCGAAATTACACAGAACCATGGGGCGTCGACCGGACCCCTTGAACCGAGCGATAATCTGGCTGCGGTGCCGGGGGGAGGACTCGCCGGTGACGAACTCGGCATCGATGCCTGCGGCGGACAGCACGGCCGCGATCAGCCGGCAGTGGTCGACGGACGCGGCGAAGACCAAAATCCGGCGGTGCTGCTGCTCGAGCAGCTCCATGATCGTCTGGACAACTTTCAGGTTCCATTGCTCGTCCCCCGCGAGCTCGGCCATCAGCGTGGCCGGAATGTCGAATGACCGTGCAAGGAGCTGCTGGTCGCGGGCCGACAGTTGTACGCCCGGCTCGGAGGCCACGGTCCGCATGAGCGGCTTTGCCAGGTAGCCCTGTTCGATCAAGGCCGTCACCGGGTTGGTGTAGCCCTCGATCTCCAGCATGACCTTCTGCCGGGAGAAGTAGTCGGAAAGCTCCTCGTCCTTCGAGATGTCGGCCCACGTGCGCCCGGGCGTGGCCGTCAGCCCGAGGAGGCTTGCGTCATGACGAATCGTCAACTGATCGACGACTCTCTGGAAGGTGGGAGCGATGATCTGATGAGCCTCGTCGAACACGGTCAGGGTGCTACGTGCCGCGAGGGTGGCCAGGAACTGAGGGTCCGACTTCGCTGTCGACACGGCCTTCTCCAGGCCGAGGACGACCAGCCCGTCAGTCATGCCTGCGAGTTCCACCGGGGCACTGCCCCATGCCCTGAGAACGGGAAGTGGACGGTCACCGACTTTGGCCCAGGCGCGCTCGAACTCGGCAGCGGCCTGCTCCAACAGTTCCTGCCCGTGTGCCAGCCACACCACCATGGTCGGTTCGTGCTGCCGCAGGTGATCACAGATTAGGCTCATGCCCGTTCGGGTCTTGCCGACGCCGGTGGGCAGATGGAGAACTGTTCGCCGCGTGCCCTCGTACAACAGTTCCTTGACCCGGGCCGCAGCGTGTCGCTGATGCGGGAACAAGCCGTACTCGGGCGCCGCCTCCTGCTTAAACGCCAGCGGGAGGGACGGCGCCCGATCGATTGTGAAGCCCAAGAACTCCAGCAGCTCGCGCCGCTCGTCCGCCGTCCACTTCAGGTTCTGCAGGTAGTTCAGCGGGGCCGGTTCATCACCTACGGAGCCGAGTCGCTGCGCCAGCTCGGCCTGCTTGGGGCCCGGAAGCAGGGCTATGAGAGCGGAGCGCTCGGTCTCCTCGGCGACCAGGCGCTCGGCGTCAATGGCGATGGGCGCTACGGCACGCAGCCGGTCATCTGCCGCCGTGCCCCCCTCGATCAGATCAAGCAGGGAGCACAGCTGCTCGCCCAGATGTGCACGGATGTACGACATGGACGCATCGGCCAGAAGCGCCTTGAAGGACATCCCCGGTGACCACGTCATCACGGCACCACCTGCCCGATGCGTTGTGGGCAAGAGCCCGCACGCGCCTCGGTCAGCACAGTCGTCATGAACCCACCCCCAGCTCGAGCACGCCAAGCACCGCTCCAACGGACAGGTACTGCCACGTCGCAGCGTTCGAACCACCCTAATCGGGGGCACTGACAGTCAGCGCATCATCAGACGAAAACCGCAGTCAGAGCCGGGATTTGTCGCCTCATGATCAGGTTCCGACTCCTCGTGCGGATCGTGCGAAGGGCGAGTTGCGCGCCCTTCGCACGAGATAGAACATTCGTTCGGTGGGCGGTCTGCGACACCACGCTTCTGAGTGATTCGGCTAGTGGATCTCGCTGCGTGACTAGGATCGCTTTGTGCTCCTGGTGGAACCCCGGATGCGGGAGGAGCTTTCCACCAGCAGTACATTGGTGTGCGACACGAGCGAGACGGGGTGGCAGATGGTGAATGAGTCCGATGGGTCATTTATGTCCTATTTTGACTACAATGCCACCGCTCCGATCCGGCCGGAGGCTGCTGCGGCCGTCATCGAAGCCATGCAGTCCGTCGGAAACGCCTCAAGCATGCATCAACCGGGACGTCAGGCGGCGCACCGGGTCGACCTTGCTCGTCGACAGCTAGCCGACCTGCTCAACTGCTCACCCGGCGAGATCATCTTCACGTCCGGGGCGACGGAGGCGAACAATCTAGCCCTACGTGCTGCCTACACGGCTGGAAGTCCCCTCATTACGAGCCCCGTGGAGCATCCTGCTGTGCTGGAGACGGCCCGGATGGTGACCGCCGAGCGGCCCGAGGATCTTGTGCTGTTGCCGGTTGGTGCCGACGGCCTGGTGGATCTGGACAATTTGGAGCAGGTCTTCTCCGCCCGCAGCGGGGGCTTGGTCTCCTTGATGGCAGCTAACAATGAGACCGGCGTCCTGACCGACCTTCGAGTTGCGGCGAAGGCGGCCCGCGAGGCCGGTGCCCTCCTTCATACAGACGCCACGCAGATCGTCGGCCGGCTGCCCGTAGACGTTTCCGAGCTTGATGTCGACCTGCTGTCCTTGTCGGCCCACAAGTTCGGCGGCCCGCAGGGCGTTGGTGCGCTGTACGTGCGGCGCGGGACGTCGCTGCCACACAGACCGCTCCTGGTGGGTGGTGGACAGGAGCGTGGCTGGCGTGCCGGCACTTTGAACGTGGCGGGGATCATCGGTCTCGGTGCCGCGGCCGACGCCGCGCGACGCCGCCTCGGTGAAGAAGCCAAGCGTGTTGCAACGCTGCGTAATCGCCTCGAAAGCCTACTGACCGACGCTCTGCCTGAGTGCCGTATCAACGGCAGAAGGGACCAACGACTCCCTGGGGTGACCAGTATCACTTTCCCGGGAGTGCCTGCCGATGCTGTCCTGGCCGCCATGCCCGATGTCGCCGCTTCGGAGGGAAGCGCCTGCGCGTCCGGTGCCCCGACGCCGAGCCACGTGCTCCTGGCCATGGGGCTGACTCGGGACGATGCCGACAGCACGATCCGCTTCTCGCTGGGCTACGCGACTACGGACGCCGAAATTGAGTACGCGGCACAGGCTGTCGTACGGGCCGTGACGCAGGTTGGTTCCGCGTTGGCCGCAGCCGATGGTCCTCGTTGACCGTTACCCCGTTTAACACCTCGTTAGAGCAATCGCATAGGACACAGAGAGGTCCCTGATGTCAGACAGCCGGCTTGGGGAAGCCGCCCATTTTTCTTTCGCGCGACATGAGACCTTCGCGCCCCGCTTCGGCTGGCTGCACAAGGCGTACATGCAGGTCAAAGACGACCCGAGTGCCTTCCTCGCGGATGACGCGCCAGTGCTGTTCGGCGTGGGCAAAAACATGGTCAACGCCATGCGTTACTGGTCGCGGGCCTTCAAGCTGACGCGCGAGCACTACCCGACGACCGGGGCGCGCTCCAAGTACTCCTATCCGGCGTGGGAGGCTCGCTGGCTGCTCGACGAGGACGGCGCAGACCCCTATCTAGAGGAGAACGGCAGCCTGTGGCTGCTGCACTGGTGGCTCGTCTCTTCCCGTCCCGGGGCCAAATGCTGGGCGCCGACCTGGTACACGGCCTTCCACCTCGCGCCGTTCTCCCGGTTCACGGTGGCCGACATGACCCAGGTCGTCACCCGGCACGTGAACTTCTCCTACAAGGAAAGTCCGGTCGAAGCGTCGATCGTGCGCGATATCGACTGCTTGACCAAGATGTACGCGCGTAGCGCTCCGGAGAAGGCCGGCTCCCCGGGTAGCTATGAGGATCTGCTCGCCTGCCCCTTCCGTGAGCTTGACCTGCTGACCTTCGTCGGCACCCGTGGCAAGCCGGAGTGGCAGTTCACCAGCGGACACCGCACCACGCTGCCAGCGCGCGTCCTGGCCTACGCCTGCCTCGATTACGCCGCTAAGTTCTCCCGCCAGGCGAACTCGATCTCTGTTGCCCGGCTCGCCAACGAGCCAGGTTCCCCGGGGCGCGCATTCCGGGTTCGGGAAAACGAGATCGTCACGGCGCTGCAGAAGGTCGCCGCGGACCACCCACAGCTCAGCCTGACCGAGGCCGTGGGACAGCGCAGCCTCGCCTTCACCGCCGACCCCTTCGACCTGGCCTGGGAGGTACTTGACGAGCAGTACGACTTCGTCACCCGCCGCCCGGGCTTCCCGACCCGCGAGGAATGGGCCAGCAAGTTCCCCAGGCTCGCCGAGGCCGAGCAGAAGGAACTCACCGCCAACACCGCCGAAACCACCGAGCCACTCTTTGAGGAGACCGCGTGACCACCGCAACCCCCACGCGGACCCTCAGCAGCGCCGCGAACTCCGCCCCGCAGTACCCCGCCGGCATCGAACTCGTCGGCTCCCAGATGCGCTCGACGAACCTCGAACGCGACGTCACAGACGCCCTGCACGACCCCTACGTCGGCGCCCGGGCAGTCGACGTTTTGGAACGCATCGCCAGCGCCCTTGCCGACCAACGCCGCACCCGCGCCTGGTCCTTCACTGGCCCATACGGATCCGGCAAGTCAACTCTGTCCAACTTCATCGACGCCCTGCTTGGGCGGGACGCCAAGCGACGCAGCGAAGCCGAGCGCATCCTCGACGAGGCCAGCCCTGCCCTCGCCCAGCGCCTGGCCGCAGCGCGCGACGCCATCGCCCCCGAAGGATTCCTCGGCGGCGTAGCCACCGCACGCCGTGAACACCTCGTCGCCACACTCGCCCGGTCCCTGCACACGGCGGCGGAGCGACGCTGGGGCAAGCGCGTCCCGAAGGCCATCGCCGCGGCTCTCGCTGCATGCGCCGATCCGGACAGCGCCGGCGCCAAGAACATCCTCGACGCCGTTACGGCACTGACGGCGGATGGCCAGCAGCCCCTGCTGCTCGTCATCGACGAGTTCGGCAAGACCCTCGAACACCTCGCCAGTCACAACGAGTTCGCCGACGCTCAGAACGACCTGTTCCTTCTGCAGGAACTCGCCGAGAAGTCGGCCGGCCCAAATGGCCTGCCCGTCTACGTGATGACCCTGCAGCACCTCTCGTTCATGGACTACGCCTCACGGTCCAGCGAACTGAAGACCCGCGAATGGGCCAAGATTCAGGGCCGTTTCGAAGACATCACCTTTGTGCCCCACCACGGTGACTCTCTGCACCTGCTGCGTCGCCGACTCGATCATTCAGCCGTCAGCCCCGCGGGCAAAGACTTGATTGCCGCATCGGCCCACGCCTCTGCGGAGATTTGGTCAGAGCATGGTCTCGGGGTCTTGGCTGAGCTTGGTGCCGAACACTTCGCCGACCTGTATCCGCTGCATCCGATCACGGCCCTCGCTGCACCGATTCTCGCTGCCCAGATCGGCCAACACGATCGCAGTCTCTCAGGCTTCCTCAACAGCGGCGAACCCAATACCGTCCGTCACTCGCTGGCGCGGCACAGCAAAGAGGAAGTCGACCATGCCAGCACGGTTCGGCTGCCGCAGCTGTACGACTACTTCCTCAACTCCGGACGCACCACCCTGCTCGCTTCCGCCAACGCGAGCCGGTGGATCGAGGTCGATGCGCGCATCCGGGACGCCAACGGCCTCCCGGACACCGATCAAGACATTCTGAAGACGATCGGTGTCCTCAACCTGATCGACTCCGACGGGGCCCTCAGCGCCACCGCCCCGATGATCCACTTTGCTCTCCACGACCCCACCGACGTCGCCGACCCCGACGCCTTCACGGCGCTCGAAGAACGGCTCGCCGACCTCGTCCGCCGGGGTTTCGTGGTCCATCGCGAGTTCAGTGGCGAGTACCGGGTCTGGCAGGGCACGGACATCGACATCGACGGCCGACTCAAGGAAATCATCAGCCACTTCGATGACGCCTCGGTCATCGACCGTCTCGGCGGGTTGGTCCCGCAGGCATTCGTGGCCGGCCGTCACAGCCAGGTCACCGGCATGATGCGCGTGTTCTACACCGCGGTCAGTGGTCCGGAGACCAAGACAGTCGCTGCCCCAGACGAGCTGAGGGAGCCTGCCGACGGTCTCGTCGTCTTGCACCTTGGCACCGACGCCAACCGGCCGAACGTCGATTCGCCCCTGCCCGTGCTCGTCGGCACCACGCCGCAGCCCGACGTGGTGCTCACGACGGCCACTTACCTGGTCGCGCTCAAGGAACTGAGCAACGACCAGGGCCTCGACCACGTCGCCCGGCGCGAAGTCACCGAGCGGATCGTGCAGGCCGAAGCGGAGCTGCTGGAGCTGATGCAGGACGCCTTCTATCCGCCGTCCTCCGACGCATCGTGGAGCCTGTGGCACAGCGGCATCGCCCCGGGTGAAGAACCCGCAGCCTCCAACCTGACGGCCCGGAGCCTCAGTGGACTGGTCTCCCTGGCCTGCGAGTCGGTGTACCCGCACACGCCTCACATTCGCAACGAGATGCTCGGTCGCCACGTCCTGACCAGCCAGGCGGCCCAGGCCCGCGGCATACTGCTGACGGCCATGCTCTCGGCGTCCGGTCAAAAGAACCTTGGCTTCAAAGACGGTTACAAGCCCGAGCGCGCCATGTATAGCGGCGTGCTTGCCTACCTCGGACTGCACCGCGAAAACGGCGTGGCCCAGGCCGAGAGCCAGCAGGAAAGCTTGCTTCCGTACGGCTTCTCGTCGCCTGGCGAGGGCCACGAGCACGCCCAGCCCGCCTGGAACGCGCTGAACGAGGTACTCACCGGCGCCACCGAACGACTGAGTATCGAGGAGGTCATTCGGTCTCTGATGAGCCCGCCCTTCGGGCTCAAGGCCGGAGTCGTCCCGGTGTTCCTAGTGCCGGCGCTCGTCATCCGCCGGCACGATGTCGCCTTGTTTGAGGAAGGTACCTACCTGCCCCGGCTGACCATTAACGTGGTCGAGCGCCTCGTCAAGGGCCCGGGACGCTTCTCCGTGAAGTACACGCCGGCCGGAGACGGCCAGCGCGGCACCATCATCAAGAAGCTGATGGTCTCCCTCGGCGTGGAAGCGCCACGCTCCAAGGCTCTGCGCAACCCCGACCTGCTCGCGGTTGCAAGCGCCTTGATCACCCGGGTGGCCGACCTCAACAAGTACGCGCGCACCACCAAGAACATCTCCGCCGATGCCCGCGCCGTTCGTGCCACCATCGCCAAGGCTGTAGACCCCGACGAGCTGGTCTTCCACGCACTGCCCAAGGCTCTTGGACTACCCGAGGTCCCGGCACGCACGCGCACCAGCGCAGAAGCGGCGATCACCTATGTGGAACGCCTCACTGCGGCAGTGGACGAGCTCGTCGCGATCGAGAGCCAGCTGCGCGCGGAAGTCGTCGGCGTCCTGGCCAAGGAGTTCCGCCTGCCGGCTGAACTGTCCGAGCTGCGCACTCAGCTGGCGGCCAGGCTGCGAGGCTTCGCGGAGGCTGTACTGACACCGGAACTGCGGGGGTTCGTCGACTTCGTCCTCAGCGACAGCCTCGAAGACGACGACTGGCTTGAACCCATCGTCGTACGCCTCACCAACTCCGCTCTCGGAGACTGGGACGACCACGAAGCCAAGGTCTTCCCCCAGAAGGCCCGGGCGATGGCTGCAGCTCTCGATCGCGTAGGACACCTGCACCACGCCGGACATGAAGTCCGGAGCCGGGAAGAGAAGCTCGACGCCCAGTTGTTGACCTTGACCGACAGCGCCGGCGTGGAGCAGCGCACGCTGATCTACGTACCCGAGCAGACACGCGGCGAGGCCGACACGCTTGCTGCGGACGTCCTGAGGCGGGCAGAGAAGGCACTCGGGCCGGACGGGGCACGGATCCTTCTCGCTGCCCTCGCCCAGCGCGTTACCGAAGCCGCGACAGCGGCGAGTGAAAGGAAGGCACAGGGATGACCGACGAAGCCGACACCAAGAAGGTCCGGCACGTGCTCGGCATCTCCGGCGGCAAGGACTCGTCTGCGCTGGCCGTATACATGCGCGACCGAGTCCCGGAGATGGAGTACTTCTTCTGCGACACCGGCGCCGAGCTGCCTGAGACCTACGAGTACCTCAACCGGCTCGAGGCCGCGCTGGGCAAGTCGATTGTGCGGCTCAACGCCGACCGCGACTTCGACCACTGGATGGAGGTCTACCAGGGCACCCTTCCCAGCCCGCAGATGCGCTGGTGCACCAAGAACCTCAAGATCAAGCCTCTCGAGGACTGGGTCGGCGACGACAAGGTCATCTCCTACGTCGCCATCCGCGCCGACGAGAACCGCCTCGGCTACGTCAGCACAAAGCCGAACATCGAAGCCGTCTTCCCCTTCCGAGAGGACGGCATCGACAAGGACGGCGTCATGCGGATCCTGGACGAGGCCGGCATCGGCCTGCCCGACTACTACGAGTGGCGCACCCGGTCTGGCTGCTACTTCTGCTTCTTCCAGCGCAAGCACGAGTGGGTCGGCCTCAAGGAGCGCCACCCCGACCTGTTCGAACGGGCCATAGAGTACGAGGAGAAGGTCCGGTACCGGCACACCGCCATGAAGGGCCGCAACTACACCTGGTCGCAAGGCGAATCCCTCCAGGAGCTGATCGAGCGCAAGGAAGAGATCGAGGCCAAGCACCAGGCGGCCTTGGACCGCGCTGCCAAGCGCGTCAAGCCCAACCGGCCCCTCCTGGAAGTCCTCACCGACGCGCTCGACTCCGACGATGACGAGGCTGGCTGCTCTGTCTGCCACCTTTAGCCAGATCACTCCGGCCGCTTGACCGACCTGGGCCCGCCCTGCGGACGCGCACCGCAAGGCGGGCCTCTGTCGCAGCTCCATGAACGACCGTCAGCCTTACCTGTCACACTGGAGGTGCCACAGTCGCAGAGTCGTGTACGGGGGGCTGCCTGCATGTCGGTATCGAGTATGACCGGTCGAGACGCGCTGACCCGCATGGTGCAGAGGCACCGTGAGGAGGACAGCCCGGGGTTGCCTATCGAGGTCGGTCTGCTGCGGATGCTGGACGGGGAGAGCTGTCGACAGCTTGATCAGGACCTCCGTGAGTTCGCCTCGCCGTGGGAGGTCCACCAGGCCACCGATAACCTCGCGCCTGCACTCCCTGACGAACCGGGCCTGTACATGTTCGTCTGGCGGCCTCAGTTCCAGTTCACGGTCGATAGCCGTCCTTCCTACGGAAGCTTCCCGCAACTCCTCTATGTTGGGCAGGCGGGAGCCTCCAAGTCCGACTCCGGGAACACGATCCGGCAGCGCTACAAGGAGTACCGCAGGTACCTGCGCGCCAACCCTGAAAGCCTGTGGACCGACAGCGATCCGAAGACCCGCGAGCAGCGGCTGAGCCGCTACCTTCCGCTGCGTCCCATGGAGTTCTGGTGCACCACGGTGATGGACCGAAACCGGATCCGGGGACTGGAGAAGAGACTCATCCGTTTGTGGAACCCCCCTCTTACTGATCTTTTCGTAAGTTCGGTGGGCAGATGGTCAGGCCGGTATGGGCGAGGAAAGACCATGGCAGTCGGGGGTCGGCGGTGATGCGGTGGATGCCTTGCTCGGTGGCGTCGGCGACATCGGCGAGGTGGTCGCCGGCGAGGTTGGCGAGTTCACGCTTCTTGAGCGAGGACCACAGCAGTTCCACCGGGTTCAGCTCGGGAGCGTAGGCGGGTAATCGTTCCAGGGTGAGCCAGTCCTGTTCGGCGACCCAGGCCCGCATCGCCCGGCTCCAGTGGGCGGACAGGCCGTCCCAGACCAGGACCACTCGCTCGCCGCAATAGAACACCTTCACCTGCTCCAGGACTTCGATGAGCCCGGCGGTGTCGTAGCTGCCGGGCTTGAGGTGGAAGCACAGGCGGGCCCCGCGATCGGGATCGGCGGAGTGGTAGCCCAAGGCTCCGGCCATCGACGCGCGCTTCCAGTTCAGACGGTGCCGCAGGAGCGGAGTCCGCCCTCGGGGCGAGTAGGTGCGGCGGATCTGGGGGAGCAGGGAGACGCCTGATTCGTCGAGGAAGACGATCCAGGCACGTGTGTTCACGGCCCCTTTTTGATGCGCGGCCACTCGTGCGCGATCCACCGGGCGATCTCCGACTCGTCCCGCTCGACCGCCCGCCGCTCGGGCCGTTGCAGGCTCCATCCGAGCCGGCCGGTCAGCAGCCGCCACACCGACGCCCTCGACAACACCACCCCCGTTGCCCGGGTGACGACCGCGCCCACTCGTTCCAGGGTCCACAGATCAGCCTCGAAACCATGAGCCTGGGCACCTTGCTCCAACGCGGCCCGGACCATCTCGACCTGGGTGTCGTCCAGCTTGGGCGGGCGTCCGGTGGCCGCCCGTCTCCGCAGGCCCGAAGCACCGTCTTGCTCCCACACCCGCCGCCAGCGCCGCACACTCTCGGCACATACCCCCACCGCCCTCGCGATCTCCGCATTCGAGACGCCGCCCTCGAACAACTCGACTGCCCGAACACGACGCGCCTCCGCCAACTGAGGCCGCGACAAGGGAGGAAGGGAGGAGCCGACAACCGAAGGGGAAGGTTGATATGCCACCCCAACAGCCTCCCACTCACACGGCCACCACACCCACCGAACTTACGAAAAGATCAGTAACGACTCTGATCGCCCCAAACTGCGTGGGCGGCTCGGTGCTCCACGAGCCGCCTGGACGTCCTGATCGCCGCAGCGCAAGAAGAGGTACCTATGCCCTCCAAAACGTTCGTTCCTGCCTTCGAGGCGAAGGTAGGAAACTGGAAGTACTACTCGTGCCTCATGAGCTACGCAGCGGTGGCGCGTGAGATCAGCTTCGCGCATGAGCTAGGCGGCAATCAGGATCTGGGGACGATGATTCAGCGTGGCGTTGGAGCACGTACAACTGAAATTACCGATTACCTATTGACGAACGAGAATCGCTTCCTCGGTGCCATCATTGTCGCGGCCTGGGGAGGGGCTCCGGAATACATCCCTCTGGAGATGGAGAAGAACTCCGAATACGGTGATGTCCTAGCTGGTGTGGACCGTAACTTCGGAGTTCTCACCTTCGACGGTACTCATCAATTCTTCGCTCTGGACGGCCAGCATCGGTTGAAGGCCATTAAGGATGCTGTCAAGCGGAACCCGGAGTTGGGCCGCGAAGATATTAGTGTAATTGTAGTGCCGCATTTTGATGACGAAGCGGGACGTCGTAGAACTCGCCGCCTATTCACTAACATCAACCGCAACGCCGTCAAGACCACCGCGCAAGAGAACATCGCCCTCGATGAGGACGATGGTTTTGCGATCCTGACTCGCCGCCTGCTTGACGATCACGAGTTCCTCGGGCGTAAGGGCGTGGTTCAGGTCTTCAGTAAAGTCGGCAGCGAGGGTGAACTCAAGCTCGCCACTCGTCAGGTCGGTGTGACCGGCACCGCCTGGACAACGATCGGCGTTCTGTACGACTTGCTCACCGACCTGGGGTTTGGTCTGCATGAGAGCATGAACAAGACGTCTCAGCGAGCTACGGACGACATCCTTGATGAGAGTTACGAGGTACTTGCCAAGCGTATTGATGAGCTGCTCGCCGCCTGCGGCAACATGCGCGAGCGCTATGAGGCGCATGCAGCGCCGAAGGATCTCCGCGCGCCTAAGGGGCGAGATGGGGACGGGCATCCGTTCATGCGTCCTGCTGTACAGGTTCAGGTTGTCCGGGCTGCCCGCCACATCATCGAACAGGACCTCCTGGAATGGCCGGAGCTCCTGCGCCGCTTGAGTGAGCTGGAGTGGAAGATGACTGCTGCGCCGTTCTCTGCGGTGTGGCAGGACACTCCGGATGGAAGCCGGAAAGGGAAAATGATTCCGGCCAAGGATAACAATCAGGCTCTTTACGAACTGCTGCTCGCCCATCTTGCGCCAGCATCTCGTGCGCAGATCGACCGTGCCATCCGTGCGTACCGTACGGTGAAGAACGAGCGTTATGACGTGTCGGCTGATGAGCTGGCACGGCGGCTGCCCCTGGCTGAGTAGGTAGTCAACCCTTGGAGGCAAGCTGGAGGGCTGCCTGCTTGCCTCCGTCAGGCGTGCTCTGCTCCGAGGGTTCGCTGGTTTGTCCAAACGGTTGTTCTCCGGTGCGCCTCTCCCCGGCCGTTCTGGTCACAACCGGCCGCGTCCGGATCCGGTCCGGGTATGTGCCTGGCCGGTGGTGCGGCCGGCTGTGCGCTCGGTCCGGCGGTCGATGACCACCGTGTTGCTGGTGTCGGCGGGCAGGTCGGCGCTGCGGCGCAGGCGCCACACCAGCACGTCGCTGACGGACTCGGCGGTATCGAGTTCCCTGCGCCCAGCGGCGTCGGTGAGGAGCGCGACGGGATCACGGCCGGCGGCTTGGATGTCGGCGAGGGTCGCGGCGAGCGCGTACCAGCCGGGCTCGGCCAGGACCTGCTCCGCCAGCTCCGGCACGGCCTGACGCAGCACGGCCGTCTGCTGTTGCAGGAGCGGGCGGCCCAGGCGCCGGCCGCGCCGGTAGAGGGCACCCAGGGGCTGGGCGGCGGCGGCCTGGTAGGCGGCACAAATGTGCTCGGCCGCCTGGCGGGCGGCGGCGGCCTGCTGAGCGTGGCCCTTCTTCGCGTGCCAGTGGAGGGCGGCGGTGACGAGGAAGAACAGCATGTCGATCGCCATCGCGGTGGTCGCGCCGTCCTCCCCGCGGCCGAGCGCGAGACCGCCCTGGACGAGGTCACGGGCGGCCTGCCGCAACGCCCGGCCGTGACCACGCTCGGCCCGCACATGCGACCTGGAAGCCCGCTCGAAGGCGATGGCAGCCTCCCGCAGCTCAGCGCGGGTGTGCGCGGCGGATGTCTTCGCGAGCGCGTCCAGGACCTCACCGGCAGAAGCGATGTACGCGGCGGCAACCGCGTCGTCCTCCTGCTCGATGACGAGCAGCGCCTGCCACGCCGCCGAAGCCGTCTGGCGGCGTGCGGCGGACGGACCGCCTGGCCCCGTAGGCGAGGGCGGCTCGACGGGCGTAACGCTCTGGCCGTCATCGAGGGCGCTGGTGAAGCGCTCCCGGATCCGGGGCAGGGAAAGGTCCGGAGCCAGACGTGCGCCCGGGTAGAAGACCGGCTCGCCATCCTTGTTGCGGTCATCGGGCAGGGCTGCCTTGTAGCCGAGCAGGTCACCCGAGGGCGCGGTGCGCTTGCGGACGAGCAGGCCGGCGGCGGCCAGCCGGTCGAAGAACTCCTCCTCGCCCGCCGCGCCGGCCACCGCGCGCCGTACGGTTTCGCGCAGTTCCTCGCGGGCGGTGCGTTCGCGGCCCTGCTGGGCGGCCTTGTGCCGCTCAGCGCTGGTGGGTCGCTGGGCGGCGGTTCCGTCGCCGGGCGCGACCTGGTGCAGGCCCAGCTCCTGTTCGATCAGGCGGCACTCGGCCTGGGCGCGCTTGCCGGAGCGGTAGTCGTCGGGGCTGCTGCCGTCCTCGCACACCAGGGTGGCGACGATGTGGATGTGATCGTCGGCGTGGCGTACGGCGGCCCAGCGGCAGCCGGGCCGGCCGCCACCGGGATCGATACCGGTGGCGGCCACGATCCGGCGGGCGATCTCGCCCCACTCCTCGTCGGTGAGGATCCGGTCGTCCGCAGCCGCGCGCACGGAGGTGTGCCACACGTGCTTGGCGGGACGGGCATGCCGGGGGAGGGCCATCACGGGCTGGTCGAGGAGCTGCTGGAGGTCTTTGAGGGTGGCGGCTGGGTCGCGGCCGGGGTCGGGGGACATGCCGTCGGACGAGGCCACGAGGTGCGGGTCGGTGTATTCCTCGTGCCTGCCTGGCCCGTAGAGGTAGGCCAGCAGGCCGATCGTCCGGGAGCCGGACTCGTTGACGCTGGGGATCACGACGTGCGCTGCTCGATCAGCTGTGTGGCGGCGGCGTGGACGGTCTCGGCGGCCCGGCGGACGGCGGCGATGGCCGCTTGGAGCTGAGGGGCTTCGGCGCCGGAGTTGAGAGTTTTGACCGCTTGGTTGAGGTTGCTGCCGGCCCAGCCGAGCTTGCGCCGGCTGTCGAACAGGGCGGTGATCACTTCGCGTTCGTCGGCGATCTCGGCGCTGGTGCGGTCGAGATCACGGGCGGCGGCGAGCGCGGAACGGGCGAGGAACCCGGCGACGGACAGGTTGCACCGGGCGGCGGCGGACTTGATCAGGTCGAACTCTTCGTCGTTGAAACGGGTGTTGGGCTGGTGCAGGCGCTTTTTCTCGGGCGGCTGACGCGGACGCTGACGGGCGCGGACAGCGCGGTCACGGCGGCTCTGGTGGTCGGGCGGTTTCTCCTCCTGCCCCGGCTTCGACCCGCCCCCGGTCGAAGCCTCCAGGACCTGCGCCCCCTGGTGCAGGTCCCCTCGCGCCCCCTCGGGGGCGGGTTCGGCGGAAGCTACGCTTCCGCCCCAACTTGCTCGCCCCGAGACCGGGGTGGGGTTGGGAGAGTGCGTCGGGGTGTTGTCGTTGTGCTTCAGGTTCGTCATTGGGATTCGGGTCTCGTGAAGCGGTCATGGGCTGGGTAGTCGCGGCAGTTCGACGGCATTGGTCTAACTCGCGAGGGTCGAGATGGGCCCGTCGGGTTGGACGAGCCACTGGCTGGTCGACGCGGCGTGCTTCGCGGTGGATGCCGCCTGCGGGTGGGCCTCGTGCCGCTCGGGGCGCGGGATCTGAGCTGATCTCCCACGTGAACTCCGCACGGATGGCGTCGAACTCGCTGCATGTCTTGTCGGCGGGCGCTCCTTGTCTCGGTGACGTCCTCGTTCCGCAGTTTCTGCGGAACGAGGCTCAGTGGTCGTCCCGACCGCCTGGCAGCCCCTCACAGGATGATCGGTTGGACGAATTGGTCTGCGGACTGTGCCGGCTCGCGGGGCGGATGCTGTGCCGATGGGCTTTTGGCCGGGACCAGCCGCTTGCTTCCTCTTGCCCTCTGGACTCGGCGTTCGAGGTCGGCCCCGTGTCGGTGGTAGTTGGTCCCCGGTCCCCGTGGGTGATGGTCCCCGGATGGGGGTCCCCGGTCCCCGACTGGTCGGTCCCCAAATACGGTCCCCGTCGGTCCCCTGTCCCCGGTCCCCTGTCCCCTGTCCCCTGTCCCCGTCGGTCCCCGGTCCCCGTCGGTCCCCGGTCCGGTCCCCGTCGGTCCCCGGTCCGGTCCCCGGTCCCCGGGTGGGGTCGGTCCCCGACTTGGTGCCTCTCGGTCCCCGGTACGGTTCAGGCCCCTGAGCAGCCACTTCCGCGGTAAGGCAGCGGTTCGTCGCGCTGGCATCGTCTCGCTCGGCAGCATCCGGCTTAACGGCTCGGTCCCCGCGCCGGTCCCCACTTCGGGGACGTCGGTCCCCATATCGCTGCTCTCGGTCCCCGTGACTTCCTGCGCGCCGCGGTCCGGTCCTGGGGACCAGACCCTGGCTTACGCGGTCGCCGGTCCCCGATCAGGTCGACGTGGCCGCGGGGACCGATCGCGCGCTCGCCACGGTCCCGCTGCCCTCTCCCCACCACACGACAGTGAGGTGATCAGCCGTGTCCCCCTGTCGAGGACGTGACCGGGACGGTCCCCGTCTCCCGCAGCTTGCCGCCCGCTCCGGGCCCCATCCCTCGTGACCGCCGGTGATCATCTGGGACCCGGAAGAGTCGGCCGGGGTGCGTGCCCGGAGCACGGTGCGCACGCCACTTCGAGTCGGTGACGCGCAGACCGTCCTCGCCGAGGTGGTCGAGGTGACCGTGCTGGCGGGCCGAGGCGTGGCTGGCTGGGTCGACCCTGCCAGTCGGTAGCCGAGCGACGGCGGCACCACACTACTGCCTTTACGGTTCAACTTAGGTTCTCTACGGTTCTGGGGGTCGGATTCCGTACCGTGCTGGGGTCGGATTCCGGCACGTCGAGGGGTCGGATTCCGTTACGAGGGGTCGGATTCCGTACCGGTCGGATTCCGGCGAGAGGGGTCGGATTCCGTACCTTCCCAGGGTTAGATTTCGTACCGTCGCAAGTCGCCTTCTCGGCTTCCCGGGCGTCGACACTCATGGTCCCCTGGACGCAAGGATCGACCGGCACCTCGTGGACGACAGTGGTTCATGCAGAGTGGAAGGCATGTAATAACTCCTTCGCAGTGTTGCCATGCTGACGCGGCCGGTGGACTGGGATCAGTGTGGTGGTGGCTGGCGGACGGCGCCTTACCGGGGCGGGTCATGCCGTTCACTAACTCGACGCCCGGGGCAACGAGCATACGCACGGAACCGCGTCAAGATCCAGAGTTGACTCTCAAACTCTGTACTAGTCGCAGAGAGTGATGCGGGGGTGCCCCGGGTTCGACGCTGAGGTGTGCCGATTTGGGCCACCGGACAAGCGTTGTCGCAATCATCCAGAGCAGTCGGCGGGTGCCTATCGGAAGGGGGCGCGTGAGGCAGGGTGCGTCTCTCCTGGCATTCGCTCACGGCAGACAAGAAAGAACCCCGAAAGACTGGACCCTCGGCCGGGATCATGTCAACGTACAACACCTCGGCACGCACCAAGCCAGATGGTGCAGTTACTGCGTCGGGGCCAGGGGGGCGACAGGGTGCGAGGTTCCGCACACCGAGGCAGTTCTGCTGTCGTGGACTTGATAGGCTCGTTCGTCTGATTCCGCTACTCGATCCCCCTCCCTTCATTCCGCTCGCTCTCTCTGCCCTTGGCCCTCCTCCAAGTGGTGGCCACTACGGTGTCGTCTCCACCAGGCTGCCCTTCCGACTCTGCGTCACCGGCCTGTCAGTGACGGCGATCCCAGCTCTGTGCTCATTCCGGCTGGCTCCCTGGTTGCCGGCCCGTGACGCTCGGGTCCGTCCGGCGCGGCGCGCAACATAGACCATGATCGCCGGTTAGCCAAACCGGCGATCACCGCGACCATTGATGTGTTCGCGCTCGGTCGCGCTCGGCGGCGGAGTTATGGCGAACGCAGTGAGTTACGCGTCAACTCCCATGGGGAGAAGGACGCGCCCTCTGCTGCACAGATGACCGTGGTGCCCGTCGCTGAATTGCAACGGTACCTCAGCCGTTGGAGGGTGATGCAAATACTCTTTGGGACCCGGGGGTTCGCCGAGCGAGCGGGCAGGTGGTGAATTGACCGCTGGAGGGAGCAATCGACTGCTGACCCCGGAAGAGGTGGCCGAGTGGCTTAGGGTCAGTGAGATCACCGTCAAGAACAAGTACCGGACGTGGGGACTCAAGGCTCAGAAGGTCGGACGTCTCCTGAGATTCCGTGAGCGCGACATCATCGCCTACCTCGATGACAACTACAGGTAACGGCTGCCCGGCCGTGCCTCAGAACACGAAAGGCTGCGTTTGGCTACCGTCTTCCAGCGCTGCAAGTCCGACCCCAAGGTCTCCACCTATCCGTGCACGAAACCCCGGTGCGGTCATCCGTGGACCGTGCGGTATCGCGAGCCCGGCGGCAGGACCGCGCGTCAGCGGGAGAAGACCTTCGACAAGAAGACCGGGCCGAACGGAGCCGACGCCTTCGCCGCAAGGGTCGAGGCCGACAAGGACGAGGGTCTCTATATCGACCCCAACGCGGGAAAGATCACGGTCCGCGCCTACGCCGAGGACTGGCTCGCCCGCCGAATCGTCGCGGAGTCCACGTACGCGAATTACAAGGGCTTCATCGACAACCACCTCATACCGAGACTCGGCCGCAAGACGATCGCAGGGGTCACGAAGAGGGACATCGAGCACTTCAAGGCGGCCATCGCCAAGGAACTGGCGGCCAGCACGGTCTATGACCGGATGAAGATGGTGAAGCACATCTTCTGGTCCGCGAAGGAGGAGAAGCGGATCCGGGAAGACCCGACCAAGGAGGTGAAGAACGCCCCCGGAAACCATGCGGTGGACGAGGACGAGATCCCCACCCTGGCCGAGGTCCGCCTCCTGCACGAGCACATGTCTCCGCAGTACAAGCTGACCGTCTGGCTCCAGGCAGGGGCCGGTCTTCGAGTCAGCGAGACCCTGGCCTTCCACGTCGGCTGCCTGCGGAACGACGTGATCCGCATCCGCTGGCAGATCAGCTCGAAGGCTCACCGCGAGGACTGCAAGACCCGCCTCGTCCCCCTCAAGCACCGTGAGGAGGGCGAGTACCGCGATGTGCCCGCCGCAGGTTTCCTCTGTGCCGAGATCGACGCCCACGAGGAACTGTGGAAGCCGGTTCCGCTCACCTTCCAGACCGCAGCGGGGAAGACGCGGCAGGTCGAAGTGTTCTTCGCGCCCCGCGAGCGCGGGAAGGGCATCATGCCCACAGCCAACACCTACACGTACCACTTCAGGAAGGCGTGCGTGGCGGCCGGGCTGGTGGACGCCGAGGGCAAACCGAAGTACCACCCCCACTCGTTGCGGCACTTCTTCGCCTCGACCGCGTTGGCGGCCGGTATCCCGATCCACGAGGTCTCGCGCTGGCTCGGCCACAAGTCGATCAAGACCACGGTCGACATCTACGGGCACCTGGTCCCGGAGTCATGGGACCGATGCCGCGACATCATGCAATCCGCCTTCGCGTCCGCAGCCTGAGCGATCGCCCGTGCCGGGTCCGGCCCCCGCCCGCCCCCTCGCCGCCGACTCAGTAGCGCGCTCCCAGAGCGGCACTGAGCATTCTGCGGGCGGGTTGTGCCTGAGCGCCGGCCTTGCCGGGCACCGTCATCCTCCCTTGCGCCGGTGCGGCGGTGCGACGAGGGATGTAGACGCGTGTGACCTCGATGGTCATCGCGCGGGGCAGAACGTAGGTGTTGCCGTCCTCGAATCGAAGGAGCTTGCGCCGACCGTTGACCTCGCGTACGTCGGCCACGACATGAGGGATGCCGCCCACGCTGATCACATCACCACGGCGGACGCTGTCGCCAGTGATGTTGACGGTCTGCACGATCTCTTGCGACATGTCGAGCTCCCGGTCTAGATGAGGTGGTTGGGGTGTGGAAGCCGCTTCCTGCTTGGGGCCGCGATCGCGACAGGTGGCCATCGGTCGGCCCTCTGGGCGGCCGGCGAAGCCGTCCAACGGCTGACTCGCCGCTGTCACGCCGTAACTCCGCCAGACGCCATGAACGGCAGGCAGGAAGGAGGCGGCTGGAGGAGGAGAGGGTAGTGGTGCTTGCGGCTGACGAACGCGGTGACGGTGATCCTCCTCGGCGCGTCCGAGAGTGACGTCGAGGGGGCGAGTCCCCCTTGTCGCGTTGGTCAGCATCCGATCACCACCGACGTCTCGACCAACCCGGTTACGCTGTCGGCCTTCTCCAGGCGATCGGCCAGTTCGAGGGTGACCTCGCCCAGCCGCCGGAGGAACCCCAGTGCCTGCCGCGGGTCAGTGGGCAACCGTTCTGATTGCAGTGTGCGCGCCCGTTCGATCAACCCGGTGATGTCCGGATGCTTTCGTTCGACCTCGTCTCGTCGGCCCCGGTGTACGAGCTGGGTGATTGCCGCGCGGAAGCGCTGGGCGAGTTCGACAGGGTCCTCGTAATCAGGCGCCGCGACGCTGCACTTCCTCCGTCTGAGAACGCCGACGGCGTGATGGCTGACCTCGTCGCCGAAGATCGTGTCGAGGCCGTCGAACACGGAGTCCCAGTCCACCGGGGTCCAGCCACGCATCTTTTCCAGTACCTGCTGGTAGCCCTGCACACCGAGCGATGGCTCGGCAGGGGCAGCGGGGACGGTGGGGTCCTTCTCCCGTACCGGCAGGGGTGAGCGGCATCCGGCCTGGTCCCGTAGAGCGGCGTGCGTCATCGGCTCACCGCCACGCTCAGCTCACACCAGGTGGCGGTGCCGTCGCAGCTGACTCCCCAGGTCCCCTGTCGGTTGTCCGCGATCGCCTTCACAAGCAGCAGGCCACGGCCGTGCTCGTCGTCATCGCGGGGCCTGCGGAGAATGGGCCGGTGCCTGGTTACTTGGTGACGGACGTCAATCCGGAGGACGCCGTCCTGGACCGCCATGGACAAGGTGATCACGTCGGTGCCGCTGTGCAGGAAGGCGTTGGTGACCAGTTCGGACACGACGAGCCGGACGTCGCCGGTCAAGAGCGAGGGGACAGCCCACTTCCGCATCAACGCATCGGCGATACGCCTTGCCTGGCCGGCGCATGTCGGAGACGGGGGCATGGCGACCTGGAACTCGGCCGGAGACTGGGCGCCGTGTTCGCCAGTAGAGAGGTGCATGCGGGTGCTCCGCTCGTTCGAGTAGCTGGCTCTACAAGAGCGAACCGCTTAACCCGGGAGCCCGGCATGGGGCCAAGGGGTCGGGGGTGGTCAACGTGGTCAAAGATCGTCTACGGGGGTCCTGCAGACGGTCCCCGCCGGAAACCGGCACGGGATCAGGCGGAAAGTGCCGACGTCGGCCGGGACGCGTCGCGCGGAGGTGTCCGTTCCCGGTACGGCGGCCGAGGACCGTCTCGGTGCTGGCCCTGCCCATCCGAAGCCACCACTGAGTGACGTTCCGCGGTCTTACGCATACCCAACGGCAGGCCCGCATCTACGGTGGACGCGTATCTGGTCCCGCCTTGCCACTGTTGAGCGGGCCGGACAACCTGGTCGGAGATCGCTTTCAATGCTGGGGGCGCAGGATGGCGCGCGAGAGGAACGAGCGGTTAGCCGCGCTCTTGCTGGAAGCCGGTTGGACACGGGCGCAGACGGCCACCGCGTACAACCGTGTCGCCGCCGAGACGCTGAACGGCGAGGTACGGGAGAACTCCAGGATCGGGCGCTCGCACGTGAGCATGTGGGTGGGAGGAGCGCGCCCGTCGGGCATCGCGCCCGCTATCTTGTGCGAGGCGCTGTCCCGTCGTCTGAAGCGTGAGATCACGCCCCAGGAGGCCGGGTTAGCGGCCTCCACCTCACCGGCGCACGGAGCACTGGACTGGCACGTCGACCCTTTGACCGCGCTGAAGGATTTGGGGAGCGGATTGGACACGGACCGGCGTCGGCTGCTGAGGAACGGGGTCTACTCCGCCGCGGCATTGGTCCTTCCGGACGAGACCTGGTGGGAGGCGATGTCCCGACCGCCGGCGGACGCGGGAGCCGGGGGTAGACGTGTCGGTCAGGGAGACGTCGAGACCGTTCGGGAGCTGACTCTCGCGTTCTCGCGCATGGACCAGCGGCGCGGTGGCGGCCACGGGCGCCGGGCGGTTGACGAGTACCTGCGTCATGAGGCCCTGGGCTTCCTTCGCGGGCGGTTCACCGACGAGCAGAGCCGGCGTGCCATGTTCTCCGCTACCGCGGAACTGGCCTACGTGTCGGGCTGGATGGCCTTCGACAACAGCGAACACGCCGTGGCACTCCAGCGCTTCAACACCGCGGTGAAACTGGCGGCGCGGGCCGGCGACGCTCCCTTGAGCGGGCACATCCTGCGGGCGATGGCGCACCAAGCGCTCGACCTGGGGTTCCGCCGCGAAGCCCTCCAGATCGCCCAGGCGTCGGTGCACGGCCAGCGGTACGCGGCTGCCACCCCGCGCGAGCGAGCCCTGCTCGGTGTGGTGCACGCCCGCACGCTGGCCGCCAACGACCGCCGTCAGGAAGCCGCCCAGGCGCTGCTGCGGGCCGAGGATGATCTTTCGGGCGCGCACGACGGTATCCGGGAGCCGGACCGGACGTTCTTCTTCGGCGAGGCTTCCCTGGCCCATGAAACCGCCTGCACCCTGCGAGACCTTGGCGACCATCAGCGTGCGGTCAAGCAGTTCCGGCGGTCTGTGCGGACGCGCGGAGCGGCGTTCCGGCGCACCCACGCCGTCACCCTCGGGTACATGGGTGCGACCCAGATCGCCCAAGGTGCCGTCGAGGAGGCGTGTGCGACCTGGACCAGCGTCCTGGACGCTATGGAAGACGGCATCTACTCCGGCCGGGCCCGGCAGACGGTGGTCGACATGCGGCACCTGCTGTCGCCCTACCGCAAGCGCGGGATCCGCGCGGTCAGCGCTCTCGACGCCCGCGCGGCCACGTATCTCGCCCAAGTAGATTGATCAGGCGCGTCGTTCAGGGCGAGTCGGAGGGTTGGTGCCGTGGTGCTGGAGATCAGGCCGATCGGAACGGTGGTCGAAGGGCGCACCGAGGTGGCGGACGACTACTGGGGTGGCGTCGAGTCCGTGATCCAGCTCGATGAGTCGGAGTTCCCTCTCGACTCCGTGCAGGGACTGGACGAGTTCTCGCACCTGGTGGTCGTGTGGCACTTCGACAAGGCATCGCCCAGTGACGTCGAGTACCACGCGCGCAGTCCGAGGGGGAACCCGGACTGGCCGGCCACGGGAACGTTCGCGCACCGCAATCACCGCCGCCCCAACCAGCTCGCGCAGAGCTTCCCCCGGCTCCTCAGGGTCGACGGGCTCAGGCTGCATGTGACCGACCTGGACGCCGTCGTCGGCACGAAGATCTACGACCTGTCGCCGTACTTCGAGGAGATGGGACCGCGGGGACCCGTGCGGGAGCCGGCCTGGCCTGGGGAGATGCTGAAAGACTACTGGGCCGACAAGTCCTCTTGAGCGCCCTGGGCAAGGCTTCGGGCGCCGGGACCGTCACGTTCTCCACCCGGCACCCGGAGTGCACTGCCCGGAGTGGAACTGGTTCTGGGCCGGCTGTCCGATCGTGTAGCGGACGGTGTTGTCCAGGCGGGTGGTGAAGTTGCCCGCCGGGTCCCGAGTGAGCAGGAGCAGGGGCTCGGTGGCGGCCAGGTCGGGGGTGTCGGTGATGCCGCCGACTTTGCGGGTGGCGGTGACGGCGACGAGGTCATCGCCGGATGCTGCGGTGTCGAGGTACGCGGTGTTGCGACGGCCGCGCTCCCCGTTGAGCAGGCACTTGGCGGCGCCGAGGACGCCGAGGGTGAGGCAGCCGCCGATCAGGACCACGGTGGTGCCCTGGTCGAGGGTGAGGCGGGTGATCACGCTCAGGTCGGCCAGCAGTTCGCCCTCGGGTGCCCACAGAGGGGCCAGGCGGATCTCCTGACCGTCGGGAAAGGTGATGGCCGGATCCGGGGGCGGGGCGAAGCGGTAGGGCAGGTGGGGTCCGAACTCGGCGTACGCGGAGTTGCGGTCCGGGGCGCCCAGGATGATCAGGCTGTCGGGTTCGGCGTTGTAGTACTCGCCGGGGCGGAAGTCGCGGATGGTGGCCGCAGGGAATCTCTGGGCCAGGTGGACGCGGACGTAGAACAGCGCGTCCAGGTCGGCGAAGCCGGCGTATCTGGCGTACAGCGGGTCGCTGGGGTGTTGCCTGGGCCGGTCGGTGGCGGGGAGGGCGGAGCAGATCACGTCCACGCGGGAGCCGGTGGTGATGCCGAAGAACCGGCTCGTCCCGTCGTCCGGGGTTGTCCCGGTGGCGGGGGAGGCGCTGGCCGGTGCGGGTGTCTCGGTGACGTAGCTGCCGTCGGAGATGAACAGGGCGAGCGTGTCCAGTGCCTGTCCAGCGTGACGGCGTACGGTCTTGGCCGAGCAGCCCAGCACCCGGGCGAGGGATTCCTGCCGCTCGGTCAGCGTCGGCCAGGAGTGCTCACCCAGCAGGTTGAAGTCCGCGGCGGCATAGCGGCGCTCGTGCGGGGTCAGCGCGTCGATCGCCCTGCGCAATGCGGCCACCAGACGTGTGGTCTCGCTCGCTGTGTGAGACAGCGTCGGGGTCCGGGCGAGCAGCAGCGTCTTCAGAGGAACGCTGAGCGCGGTGACGGCTCCGGGGTGGCCGAGAGCGGGGCCTTGGCGGAGCCGCAACAACTCAGCACGGACTTCCTCCGGGGAGAGCCGGGTCGGGGGAGTGGCCATGTGTCCAACAGACGGCCAGCGGCCGGAATCTGCCTTGTTTTTGGGGCAGTTGGCGGGATGTCCCGTCAAAGGGGTGCGTGGGGATGGTAGGGGCCTTCCTTCTCACCGCTGGAGGTGAAGATGCACGCCGCCGTCATTCCGGCCCCCGCTCGGGGGCCGCAGCCCCCGCCCCCTCCACCACCCCCTCCTCCGTCTCCGCCGGCCCCGCCGCCTCCGGGCGGTGGCAACTGAGGTCGCCGCTGGCTGACAGCTCCTGAGCGCCCGGTGCCGGACGGAAGAACGCCGGCACCGGGCCTCCCCCCCATGCCACCGAAGGAGATGACGGTTGTGAACCGAACGCCGGCCAACATCCTCGTGCTCAACCCCGACGAACTCGGCCCCGACCCGGTGCCGGGCATGGACCTGGCGGTGAAGCTGGGCATAGGGCATCTGGAGATCCGCTCGGCCGCGGGCGCCAACGCCGTGACGCTGCCCGCCGACCAGCTGCGGCACATCCGAGCCCTGGCCGACGAGCGCGGCCTGAAGGTGGCGGCGCTTGCCTCACCGCTGTGGAAGTGGTGCCGTCCCGAAGCCACGCCAGGGAGAGTCGACACCTTCGGCTTCCCCACCCAGGTCCCGCCCGAGGACCGGCTGGGCTGGATCGAGCGGACCATTGAGGCAGCGCGCATCCTCGGCGCCCCGGTCGTGCGGATCTTCTCCCACCTGCACGTCGAGCCGGAGCTGACCGAGCAGCTGCTCGGTGACCCGCTGCTGGCGAAGGCCCTGGAAGCGGCAGCCACGGCCGGGGTGCGGTTGCTGCTGGAGAACGAGCCGGTGTGCACCGTCGCCCACACCGAACCGCTCCTTCAGGTCTTGGACCGATACAGCGGGCAGGGACTGGGTCTGTGGCTGGACGTGGCCAACCTCCATGAAGTCGGCCAGGCCACCCGCGGCACGGTGAAGGCCCTGGCCCCCTACGTGGGATACGTGCACGTCAAGGACTACCAACCCACCGACGGCGGCGGCCGGTCCTTCTGCCCGGCCGGGGAGGGCGTGGTGCCGTACGACCAGGTGCTCCCGTTGCTGCACGCCGTTCACCCGGCGCTGCCGTACGCGCTGGAGACCCACGTGCGCGACGCCCCCGCCAAGGCGCTCACAGCGGGTGCCGCGTTCTTGCGCTCGGCCGTCCCGGGCGGCGTCGCGTGAAGCGGGTGCTGCTGGCCGGGGCGGGGGAGGTCGGTGCCAAGCACCTCGCTGCCTTCGCCGGCACGCCTGGCGTGATGGTCGCGGGGGTCGCCGACCCTGCCCCGCGCACCGACGTCCCGAGGGGCGTTCCGGTGTTCGCCTCCTGGCGGGCGGCACTGAAGTCGCTGGAGCCGGACCTCGTAGTGGTGGCGACCCCACCCGGGACCGCCCTGACCGTAGCCCGGAACGCCGCCCAGGCCGGGGCCATGGTGCTCGTGGAGAAGCCCGCCACCACCGACCCCGCTGCCCTGACATCCCGGCCGGGCGACGAACGGATCTTCGTCGCGTTCCAGCCGCACTTCGCCCCCGGCCTCGATCACCTGCTCACCTCGCCTCCGGCCGTCCTACGCGCGGACGTGATGCTGGCCGTGCGACGCGATCCCGGCTACTTCCGCGGCTGGCGCCGTACCTACGCCACCGCCGGCGGAGTGCTGCACCAGCAGGCCATCCACGGCCTGGCACTCGCCCTGCGGATCGTCCCCGGCGACATCGAGACGGTCGACGCCGAGGTCGCGCACCGCCGGGGCCTGGCCGAGACCGAGGACCGAGTCACAGCCGTTGTCACCCTGACCGGCGGGACCACGGTGCGCATCGACGCACGCGTGGACCACTCCGGCCCGGCGGCCCACGAACTCACCCTGTACCTCGCCGACGGACGCCTCCTTCAGGTACGCGGCCGGAACCTCGAAGCCGGACTCGGCACCCCGGCCACCGCTCTCAGCCATGAGGAACTGCGGCGCGCGATGTACGCCGCAGTGCTGGACGCCGCCGACGGGCGTCCAACCCATCTCTGCCTGTTCCCGCTGACGGCGCTGCGGCGCCCACTGGAGGTGATCGACCGTGTCTACCGTGACGCCCGCGTCGTACGGGTTACGGACTCCGCTGCCGCATGAACTGCCCGTCGAGGTCGTCGAACGCAAGGGCATCGGCCACCCCGACACCCTCGCCGACGGCATCGCCGAACTCGCCTCCATCCGCTACAGCCGGCACTGTCTGGACGTGGCGGGGGCGGTACTGCACCACAACCTGGACAAGGTCGCCGTGCTCGGCGGCCGGGCCGCGTTCACCGACACCGACGGCGTCTACGACCGGCCGCTGCGGGTCGTGTTCGGCGGCCGGATCTCCACCACCTTCGCCGGGCGCCCACTGCCGGTGCGGGACATCCTGGAACAGGCGGCCGTCGACCACCTGCGCACCGCGCTGCCGGGCTTCGACCGCGTGAGGCTGGAGGTCCGGCACGAGACGACCGACTCCTCCAAGTTCCCGCACTGGTTCGCCCCACGATCGCTGGAGGATCTGCCGGAGCGGCCTCGGGCGTTCTCCAACGACACCGCCTACCTCGTCGGCTCCGCCCCGCGCACGGCCACCGAGACAGTGGTGCTGCTGACCGAGGCGTGGTTCCGCCGCCTGCCCTGGGCGGGCAGCGACATCAAGGCCCTCGCCGTCCGCGACGGCGCGACCTGGACGGTGACCGTGTGCGTGCCCGCTCTGGCCGGACAGCTGACCAGCGCGGCCGAATTCGACGACGCGGTCACCGCCGCGGCCGGCGAACTGACCGAGCTGCTGGCCGAACGGCTGCCGGGCAGGGCGACGGTGGTGTGCAACACCCGCGGCAGCCGCACCGGCCCGATCTCCGGCCAGTACTTCACGCTCTCCGGATCGGCCGTCGACTACGGCGAGGACGGGCTGGTCGGCCGGGGAAACGCCCGTACGGGAGTGATCAGCGGCGCCCACCTCGCGGGCAACGAGGCCACCGCCGGGAAGAACCCGGCCTACCACGTCGGCAAGGTGGGCGGATGGCTCGCCGATACCGCCGCCCGCACGGTGGCCGCCGAGTTCGGCCCGTGCCGCATCGGGCTGCTGTGGCGCAACGGCGCCGCGTACGACGACCCGGCCTCGATCGAGATCACCACCGGCCACCAGGCACCGCCCGGGGCGACGGAGGAACTGGTGCGGGCCACGCTGTCCCGGACCGACTGGATGGATGACCTGCTGGCCGGCCGCTACCTGCCCACCATCGAACCGGTCGAGCATCTGCTCGTTGAACTGGAACGGGCTGCCGGATGACCACGCACCGACTCACCACCGGCCACGTCTCGGCCCTCCTATTACTGCCCGAGGAACTGGACACCGCGCCCGCGCAGGCCGCCGACCGGTCCCTGCCCGGCGGCTGGACCCTGAAGGCCACCCCGGACACCAAGACGGCGGCCGACATCGAGATCACCACAGGAGCGGCGGCCGTCACCATCGGGAAGGACACCGTGCGCCTGCGACTTCCCACCGCCGTGGCCGCCTCGGACACCCTGGCCTACGCCACCTACACCGCGACCGAACGCATCCGCCAGCAGCAGCGCAGGGCCACCGTGCACGCCACCGCCCTGATCGCGCCCGACGGCCAGGCGGTACTGCTGATCGGAACGAAGGGCGCCGGCAAGACCTCCACCGCGATCGCCCTGGCGGGCCGCGGCTGGACCCACGCCGGTGACGACCTGATCGTCCTCGGCGAGTGGGGCGACGGCGGCCTTGCGGTGTGGCCGGGGAAGCCCACCGCAGCCATCCGCGACCCGACCCGGCCCCTCGCGCCCAAGACCCACTACCTTCTAGAGCCGTTCGCCACCGGCCCGGCGTCACTGGCGAGGGTCGTGCGCGTGGCCGTCCACCCGACTCTTGCCCAAGCGTCGATGACGCCCGCAGTGCCGCTCTCGGTGAACGAGCGGCTGCGGCTGCACGAGATGCTGGCCCGCTACATCTCCGGCCTGCCCACTCCGGTGACCGGCGTCTCCGGAGTGCCGTACGGACCGGTGTGGCCGCTGGACACCCCCGACCTGGCCTGCTGGCGCAGTCACCTCATTACCGCGCTCGCGGGCTGCCGGTTCGACTACCTGCACGCCCCCGACCCCGAGACGGCCGCCGACCTGCTGACCGAAGAGGGGACCACATGAAGGCTGCCGCGATCCTGCCCAGCCGCTACGAGCCGGCCACCATCAGCGCCGTCACTGCCGCCGTCGACACCGCCCTCGGCAACGTGCCGGCGGTCATCGTCAACGCCGACTCCTCCGACACCCCGACCACCACCAAGAACTTCGCCGCGACCGGCACCCGGGCGAAGAAGGCGCCGCTGGCCAGCCTGACGCGGGGCAAGGGCGCCCAGATCCTGGCCGCCGCCCGCCGTCCAGAACTCGCCGACGCCGAGGTGGTACTGATCGCGGACACCGACACCCGCAACCCCGACCCGGCCGTCTACGCCGCCCTGCTGCACCACGTACGGGCCGGAGCCGCCCTGGCGATCGCCGACTACCCGAGACACTGGGACGAAGCCAACCTCACCAATCACCTCGCCCGGCCGTTGATCGCCGCCACCACTGGCCACGACGTCCCCCAGCCTCTCGCAGGCGACCTGGCCCTCTCCCGCCAGGCACTCGCTGCTGTCCTCCGCGCCGTCGAAGCCCTGCCACGGGAACTGTCGGAATGCGTGGACGGCTACGGCATCGACGCGTTCCTCCTGCTCACCGCCACTGCCATCGGGCCCCTCGCCTCCGTACGGATCGACAGGCCCAAGCAGCACGCCGGCTCCTTCCCCCACCTCCCGGCCATCTACCACCAGGCCGTCCCCGTCCTGCTGCACCTGACCGCGACGCGGACGCCACCGCCCGTACCGCCGGGCGGTGAAGCGACCGCGTACCGCGCTTCCCACCGCGCGGTCGAGCCCGCCCGCCTCCAGACCATGCTCACCACGCTGGAGAGCCTTGGCCAACACCCAGACGGATACGATGAACACCCGTGGCCGCAGCCCGCCGTAGACGCCTGGCACGCCGTCCGCTCCGGGGTTCCAGTGGTGGAAGCGGCCCGCCGGCTGTGGCCGCATTACCTCCGCCGCGTGGCCGACTGGCTCACCACCGGACAGTACGCCGCGCCCCGGCAGCGGGCCGAGATACTCGCCACCGCGCACACCCGCCTGCACACCGCCGTCCTCACCGCCGCAGGAGCCCGCCGATGACCGCCGCCCCGACCTCCAGTTTCTCCGCCTTCGCCCTGGAGCCCTTCCCCGAACTCCAGCCGGGCGACGATCTCGCCGGCACCATCATCGGCGTCCTCAGCCGCACCGGCACCGAACTGCAGGACGGGGACATCGTCGTCGTCGCCAGCAAGGCCGTGTCCGTGGCGGAGAAGCGGTACGTCGACCTGGCCGACGTCACCCCCGGCCCCGAGGCACTCGCCCTGTCCGCCAAGACGGGCAAGCCAGCCGAGATCGTGCAACTGATCCTCGACTCCTCCACCGAGCACTTCCTGGCCACCGACAAGGGGCCGATCATCGCCCGCCACACGCTCGGCTACCAGCTCACCTCCGCCGGGATCGACCGGGCCGGCACCGAAGGCGCCTGGCTGCTACCCGCAGACCCCGACGCCTCCGCCCGCTCCCTGCGCGACGCCCTGCACACCTACTCCGGTACCACCGTCGCCGTGGTCATCGCCGACTCCGACGGCCGCGCCGACCGGCACGGCGCCACCGTCATCTCCATCGGCGCGGCAGGCGTGGCGCCCCTCCGGGTGACGGAGCACGGCGGCAAACGGCAGGAGGAGACCTTCACGGACCTCATCGCCGCGGCAGCCGGCATCATCCTCGGCCAGCGCGGCCGTGGCGCCCCGGTCGCGGTCCTGCGCGGCATCGCGTACGACCCCAGTGATGACGGTGTGGCCGCGATGCTCCATCACCGGCCGTAAGCTCGCCGTCCTCGGCTCGCCACCGGACAGATCTCGTGTGCGTGCTACACCAAGCTGCGTACACCGAGTTCTGCTTTAGACGTTGGCGGCGGTCCCGGAGCCAACGCCCACTGGCTCGCCGCAGACGGATACACAGCGCAGGTTGTGGGCCCCGTACCCAAGTACGTTAGCCAGGACGGCGCGTGAGTCGGCGACTCACCGGGGGGCGGTGGTGAAGCGCTGGAACACGCGGAAGTAGTCGTTTTGTTCCACGACCAAGGTCTCAGACCCGGATCGCTCAAAGAGGGTGTTCTCGAAAAAATAGGGTTGCGTGCCCGACGACACGTGTAGAAGTGCAACCATGCGGCCTCGGTAGTTGACCAGCTTGGATTCTGCGGTCACCCTTCCTGCGAGATCAGGATCGAGACCGCTGCTTTTCAGGAGCTGGCACAACCACATCCAGTAGTCGTTAAGGGACTTGGATACAAGCGGGGCTTCCCTCTCGATGCCGACTACGTGAAACCCTCGAAATCTCTCGGATTGAACAGAGTCGAGTTCCTTCACTCTTTCCGCGTGTTGCTCGTTGTCTGCGATCCCGACCGCTACGTAGCCGGTCACTCTGGGGCCAGTATTGGCGATCGCCGTGATAGTGCGACAGATTTTAGTGAAGGACTTCTCGTCGAATTGGCGCGAGGTGTCAAGCCTGAGGAAACCCTGCTTGCAGTCGAACGACTGCTGTTCGACAATCGCGTTTCCCATCAATTTTTCGAGCTGGCTGGCCCACCCGTATCTGCCGAGGTTGTGTGCGGTCGCCTCCCTCATTTCGAACGCGTTGCGGAGTATTCCCTTTATGGCGTCGATCGTTCGCCTCTTCGGGGCCGGCTGCCAGTCGTCGTCATGCATCGGAAGAGCTGTGGCTGTCATAAGTGCTCCGATTCCGCTCAGATGTCCCCAAGCGGTGCGCGGAGAGCTGAGGCGCATCCCTTCCTTGTAAGTGAGCTCATAGATCGCCAGGAAGGTGGCGTGGAAGCATCTTCGCGAACCGGACTCAGTCGCGCAGTTGACGAGGCTCGCGAAGGTACTGGAGTCCTGCGCCAGTATGGACCGCACGATGTCGTACACGTGCATGAAGTGGTCCTCGACGGCCCGTGGATCGTATGCCTCGATGGCCGAGTTGATTTCTGTGTATGACGGTGTGGTGGGATGCTCGTGATCAATGCTGGTGTAACCGTAGTACTGGTCCCGCATCCTGGTGCTGGTTTCAGTCAGGGGATCCATCAAGAAGTCGGCGATGATGTCTAGGACGAGCTGTTCATCGGCGGACTCGCGGACTTCTGTGGGTTGCAGCAAGTCTTCGCGAATCCAGAAGATATCGTCAACTTGGACGCCATAGTCGAGACCGCGGTTTGTGATGCTTAGCTGAGGCATCACCCGAAAGGCGACAGCGTCCCCGGGGGATATGTCACCCCGGATCCGCGAGGAAATGACACGGACGAGGTCAGCCAGTGGGGAGAGTGTCCCGGCTTGTCGAATATTCTGGCGTGAGAGCCGACGTCCGCCAGAATTGATCCTTCGGAAGACCTCGGTTACGGCTGCGTATTCTTTCGAGCGGAATACGGAAAGAGCGAGCGTATAGTCGAGAAGTCGCGTGCAAGCCTCTTCGGGCATGATTGGCTCGCGCTGCTGAACCTTTGAGGTTCGAGCAACTCTTGTGGCGGATGCTCCAAGGGAGGTGAGATTGAAATAGGCCCCGTTGGTTGAGAATTTATTCTCGATGAAGGAAAATATGGCGTCTAGTCGCTGCATCCCGTCGATGAGTTCAAGTTCGATAGCCCCGTCCGTCGACTCAGTCGACGCCATCAAGAACAAGGGAACCGGGAGATTCTCCAGCAGTGAGTCAACCAGACGCTGTTTCTCCTCCACATTCCATACCAGCTTCCGCTGGTAGCGGCGGTTGACGCGAATTCGGTCGGAGAGGTACAGATCGTACAAGTGCCGAACGCTCGCGCCCGAAACGGTGAGCTCTCCGGCCGATGGGGTCGTCATGCCCTGACGGTACTGCAGCCTGCCGTAACCTAGTGGCCATTTGTCGCACGTAGTTGTATCAGTGAGCGTTTTCAGCGTGGCCGCTGATGGGATCACGCCGGTGAGGTTGAGGTGAGGGCCGTAACGCACGAGGCCCCCCTGCCGTTGGGGGAGGTGTTCGAAGTCTCAGCTGTCGGCGCAGGAGCCCTGTTGCTTCCCTACCCTGCCGCACTCGACCTCCCGCATGCCCTTGTCGGGTGGGTCACGATGCTCGTCGTCACCCGTGAGGGTGACCGACGGTGCAAGCTCCCGTCGCACCAGCGTGCGCTCGTCGCTCTGGTGTTCCTGCGCCGCCACGACACCCTCACTCGGATCGCGGCCGACTTCGGGATATCCGGTCGGCACTGCCCACACGTATGTCACCGCTGTGACCGCCTTGCTCGCCGACCGGGCCCCGAGCCTGCTCAAGACTCTGCGCGAGCGTGATCCGGAGTTCGTCCCACTGGATGGGACGTTGGCCGAGTGCGACCGCGTCGGCGACAGCCGGGCCGAGCACTCGGCCAAGCATCGCCGTCACGGCGTGAATGTGCAGGTCGTCACTGATCCGCCGGTGAGGTGCTGTGGATCTCGCCCGCGCTGCCGGGCCGCACCACGACCTGACGGCGGCCCGCACCCACCGCCTAATCCGGCTCTGTGAATGCCAGGGCGTCCCAGTTCTCGCCGACCGCGCCTACCAGGGCGCCGACCCCTGGGCGACCACCGGACTCAAACGCCCCCCAGGCGGTGAGCTCGCCCTCACCCAGCGCACCGTCAACCGGGCCCTGGCCGCGGTGAGGGCACCAGTCGAACGCGGCACGGCACGGCTGAGGTCCTGGCAGATTCTTTGCAGATCCCGCATCAGCCCCGATCGCGTGACCGTCGTCGCCAAAGCTGTCCTCACCCTGGAGAGGCAACGCTGAAAACGCCTCACTCCGTCGCGGGTCCGGGGTTGGCGGTACGTGTCCGCCTTGCTACCCCCCGTGCGTTTGGCTGTTGCCCGCAGTCCCCGACGCTTCCGCCCGCTCCCTGCGCGACGCCCTGAAAACCTACTCCGGCGCCACCGTAGTCGTGGTCATCGCCGGCTCCGACGGCGGCGCCGACCGACGCGGAGCCACCGTCATCTGCATCGGGGGCAGGCGTAACGCTCCTCCGACTGACGGAACGCGGCGGTAAACGGCAGGAGGAGACCTTCACCGACCTTATCGCCGCGGCAGCGGGATGGTGCTGGGTCGGGGCTCCCGTGCTGGGATGGTGCTGGGATGACCGGCTCGAAGGAGTCGTTTCCGCAGGTCACAGCACTGTGCTAGACGTTCCAGTTCAACGTGTAGTCATGCACATACTCCACGCTGGGTGCTGAGTCGAACGTGCACGTCAAAAGGGGTCGGGCTCTGTCGAGTCCGACCCCTTCGGCGTCGCCGCGCTGGACGGACGCTGGACGTTCTGACGTGTGGTCTGCAACTGATCAGGTGTCGTCGGCGGCGGACCGGTACCCCAGTTGAACGACCCGGATCACCAGTTGCTCAGGAGGTGGTCGTGGCGAGGGCCGCCGAGGAGGCGATCTGCTGGGCGAAGGTTGCCACGGCCGTCCTGTCAAGGTGGGGGAGGACCTTGACGAGGTGCTCCTCCCAGTCCGGGCGGAAGTCGTACACCAGCAGGTACCGCCCGCGGGGAGTGGTCGGACGGAAGGCGAACAGGGAGTCCACATCGGGTGCGGGGAAGACCACGGGACGCAGGAAGACCTCCCGCTCGTCGGTGCCCGCAGGGAACCGGACCTGGGCGAGCAGCAGGACCGGGTCCACCAAGCGGCCGGCCTCCTCGCACCAGAGGGTGATGTGTCCGCGGACCTCGCCGGTGGGCGTGAGCGTCGGCTCGGCCGCCTGATCTGGGAGGTCGAGGGGCATGCCGTCGAGCATTACCTGGAGCGTGGTGGGGATCATGCGGCACGTCAGGCCCAGGGTGCGCGCCGCGGCGGTGACCGCCAGGGCGACGAAGGCGGGTGAGGGTGCCGTTCGCTCACCAAGGTGGTAGGAGGTGGCTCCGAGCAGGGCGTACAGCGAACGCGCGTCCGGCGGTGCAGCCCGGACCCAGGCCAGGGCGTTCTTCCAGGGGAACGCGGAGATCGGGTGCGCCCCCTTGCCCCCCGATGGTCCAGGGGCGGAGCGAGGAGGCCCGTCCGTGACCGTCCGATCCACAGGGTCGTCGTCCTCCTCCCCGTCGCTCGCCAGGAACTTGCGTGTGGTGACCGCCAGCGGCACGTGGACCTGCCCGGCCGCCTCGAACATCTCCAGGCTCTCGTGCATGAGGGCCCGCGATAGTTCCGGGTCGCCGCCGGGGTGCCCGAGCGTGTGCCGGGTCCAGGCCAGTACTGCGAACCGTTGCCGAACGTGGGCCAGTACGTCCGGTCCTGCTTCGGTGTGTGCTTCGAGTAGGGCCTCGGCCCTGTCGAGCAGGGACTCGACGGCGTTCAGAATCCAGACGTCGGTCGGTATCCCCTCCTCGTGCCGCTGGAGGCTGCCAGTCATCACGGCGTGGGCCATGTCCACCATCTGGTCCGCGTGATGACGCATGATCGTCACGGCTGTGTGTTCCGTGGGCTCTGGGATGCCCGCGGTGATGGCCAGGGCCTCCTCCAGACGTCCCGTGGACGCCTTCACCATGGCGTCCAGGAACAGCAGCTCCGCGTTCGGCTCGTCGTCGGGGCCGATGAGCCCCTTGGCTACGTCGACCGTCATCGCAGCGGTGTCCCAGTTTTTGATCCACACGAGCGCCTGCGCCTGTTCCAGCCGAACCTTCAACTCGACCGGTGCGGCCACATGCTCGCGCCTCAGTACCGCCTCCAACCTCAGGGCCGCCCGGGCCACATCGGCGAAGCGGTCCGTCGCCACGGCCGCGCGCATGTCGGTGGCGTGGGCCAGAAGCAGGTGCTCCACCCCGTCGGGGCTGAGCATGTCCAAGCCTTCAAACAGGGACCAGGCGGTCTGTGCCGCCTCCGCCGCCTCGTCGAACCTCTGCTGGTTCTGCAGGCACTGGGCCAGCGTGGTGGTCGTCGCCGCCCTCCGATACACGGCGTCGTCCATCACGGCGTCGTCGAATAAGTCCACGACGGCCAACGCCTCGCGCAACAGGCCCTCACTGCGCGCCAGGTCACCGTGCACATTGGCGATAGCCCCGGCGGTGTTGGCCAGCAACGCGACGGTACTGCCATCCACGCGGCCGCCCTCGCGCACATGGTGCGCCACATGCACCGCGTGTTCGACCAGCGTCGCAGCCTCGGCCCACCGGTTCTGCCTTTGGCAGGCGACCAGCCGTGTCACCAGCTCGTACTGGAAACGGCCGTACATCGACTCGACGGCCTCGCCGTCCATCAGGGCCCGGACGACCGCCTGCACGATCCGGTGGATGGCCAGCATGCCGTCCTGGGGAGCGGCCAGAGAGAATCTGCGCAGCTCCGCCACGGCACCGTAGACGGCGGTACCGATCGGCATGTCGAGTGCCGCGAGGTGCAGAGGGATGAAGTCCGGGGCGAGCAGGGCGCAGCGAGCGAGCAGTTCGGCGGCGAGCTGTTGTTCGGACCCTTCGGGTGAGCGCAGGGCGTGGGACAGCACCCGTCCCACACTGAGGGTCACTGCCGCCGTCAGCGTCACTCCCGCAAGGTAATCGAAGGGGACGAAACCGGGGTTGTCGAGCAGGCGGGCCCGGCACTCCGAGAGCTCCGCCAGATAGACGTCCACCGGGCATTCGGTCGCGGCGATGTAACCGGTGGCCTGGGCGATCCCGAGCGGGATGCGTTCCACCGCGTCGACCAGCGCGGACACTTCGGGCTCGGACACCCGAGGCAGCCGTTCCGCTGCCCAGCGGGTGGCCTCCTCCATGTCCATCTGCCCCACGACCAGCCCGCCTTCCGCTGTGGCCCAGGTCGAGTCGCGGGTGGTGACCAGCACGTGAGCGCCCTCGGCGGGCAGAAGTCCCCGGAGCTGGTCGCGGTTCGAGACGTTGTCGTAGACCAGCAGGAGTCTGTTGCCCAGGTGCCCCAGACGTCGGCCGACACGCTCGATGATCTCCGCCTCGGTGGCGGGCTCGGCCTCCTGCTGTTCCTCTGCCACCAACTGCCGGTACGCAGCAATCACGTCCTCCCGGGTGTCGGACGGGATCCACCAGGCGAATTCGTACGCTTCCCGGTTCCGGTGGGCGTACAGGCGGGCGACGCTCGACTTGCCGATGCCGCCGAGCCCGGACACCACGACCCGTGCCGTCCCGGTATCGGCCCCCTCGTCGAACAGCTTTTTGAGCGCGGCCAGTTCCGCGGTCCGCCCGCGCAGACCGGTGGCTGAGGGGATTCCTCGGAACAGGGCGCGGCGGGGCCCCAGGGAAACGTCTGCCCCGTGCCCGGACGTGGTGCGGCGCCCGCGCAGGAGCCCTGGGAGCTCGTCCAGCCGGATCGTACGCCGGTCGATCCGCCGTTCCCCGGACCACTGGAACATTTTCACGAACAGCGCGTCGATGGTGGCGTCGATCTCGGCCGACGCCATGGCGGTGGGGGAGAGCCGCAGCAGCTCGAGTCTGGCTTCATCGAGGATCTGTTCCCACGGGCCGGTACGGGTGTTGATCTCCAGCCTGCGCATCAGCGCGTGATCCTTGGCGGTGAGTTCGATCGAGGTTCCCAGACCTGCACACCCGGCCAGCCACTGCTCGGGATCGGGAAGGGCGCGGGCGCGTTCCGCCGCGTCCCGCACGGCCTGCCCCGACGCCTGAACCGGTCCGTCGGAGAGGAACCGCAGCACGGCCGTACCGCCGGGGTCGGCCTCGCCCCAGCGGCGGGCGAGCCGCACCAGCTCGGGTCCCGACCAGGTGCGCGGTTCCACCCGGGTCTTCGCCTGAGCGAGCAGCAGCGGTTTTCCCCGCGCGTCCCTCACCTCGAAGTCGATGGCCTCGTCGGCGCCCTCCACCCGGAAGGTCTCTGCCTCCGGATACTGGTCCGGGGTGCGGATCAGCTGGAGAATGGCGCACGCCGTCTGGAACCCCATGCCCCGTGCCGTGTCGACTCCACCCATGTGGTGCATCCTCCTTGGCCTCGTCTCGCCCCCTAGCATGCAGGGCAACACTGACAGTCTCCGTAATGGGCCATCAAACGCGTGCTATAGCAGATGACTTGATGTACGCGCGTTCCGGGTCATAACAGCACCAGGAGTCACGAGATCGTCCCGCGTCTTCCAGGGGGACACCTGGGCGTGGTCGGCGAGGTCGCCAATGATCTCGGTGAAGTGGGCTGAGGCCAGCCAGGGGCGTCCTCTGCGGCGGTGGCCCGTAGGTGCGCGGTGGGGGGTGGGACGACAAGGCTGCGGGCGCCGAGGTTGCTCAGGGCACATCGGGTCGACGGACTCGTTCCAGTCCGGTGGGATCGCCCGTCCCACGCAGGCGGGGTAGGCGCGGCCAGGGCCTCGACCGCGCCCTCGATCTCCAGGCTCGCCAGGTCCATGGCCGCCCATTCGCGGAGGGTCGGGCTATCGCTGTCCAGCAGGCCGATGAGAGTGGGGCCGCAACGGGGATGCCCACCTCCTCGAAGACCTCAATGACGGTCGGCCGGCCGAAGCCGCCGAGGGGGCAGGCCGTTGACCACGGCGGGTATGGCGTCGGCGCCGATCCAGATCAGCTCCGCACGGGCGTCGTAGGACTCGTCGGCCTTGCCGTCGAGCTGCTGGACGAGTGTCTCGATGTGGGAGGTCATGACGGGGAGTAGTCCCGGCGCCAGGAAGTGGGGAGCCACCAGCAGAGCACCGAGCTGTCGTCGGGACACGGGGCGCGGTCCTCGGCTGCCCAGTCCTCGAAGGAGCCCCGGATCAGATCGATGGGGCGCCAGACGGGGGCGAGCGGCTCGTCGTCGGCCGGCGGGCGGACGAACCGGCGGCCGTGCTCGTCGCAGGCGCCGGAGTCCTGGTAGTTGCGCTGGGCCTCGAACAGGGAGACCTTGTTGGTCCCGCCGGCCATGGTCGGCCAGCGGAACTGGATCCCGTCGTCCCCCCAGAAGCAGACGGGGCAGATCTCGTGCGAGCCGGGCATCTCGCCCAGCACGCGGTGCCCGCAGCATGGGCAGGGGTAGCGGTCGCTCACCTGGGCAGTCTCCTTGCCGGTCCCGCCGGTGCGCCATGGATTTCTCGGCCTCCGCCTGCCCGGCCGGTCCGCAGCCAGTCCGCAGGGACACTCGTAAACGGCCGTCGGGAGCCAACGCATGCCAACGAGGAAACCCCAGGTCAGGGCCCTGTGTGGGACTCCGCCGCAGGTCAGGATCAGACCATAGACATTCCGCTTCAACTTGTAGTCATCTCATTACCGTTTGTGAGATCTTCGGTCGCCATGCGGTTCCGGAGAGGCCGGACTCCCGCGAGTCCGGCCGCTTCCACGTTCAGGCGCTGACCTGGTGCTGATTCTTCAGCCGCTCCGGGGAGGTGTGAGCTTGTCGAGGTCGACACTGATCTCGAAGGGCACCGGGCGCCGGAGGGCGCCCCGGAAGATGCCGGCGGGCGCGTAGGCGCCCGTTGGTTCGTCGAGCTCGTACACGTGGACGACGGGTGCGCCGTCCTCGTTCTCGATGCACCAGTAGTGCGGGATGCCGGCCTCCGCGTATTTGCGGAGCTTGACCGTGCGGTCGCGGTGGGCGGACTCAGGAGAGACGACTTCCACGACGAGGTGCACGTGATCGGGGGCGTACCAGGTGCGGTCGGGGTCGTAGGGCAGGTCCGCCAGCAAGAGGTCCGGCTCGATGCGGTTGCGGGCATCGAGGCAGATCGTCATCTCCCGCTCGACCTCAACGCCGGCCGGCGCCTGCGCCATGAGCGTGGTGGTCAGGGCAGTGAGGAGGCGGCCGTGCCAGGACCGCTGGGGCGACATCATGAATACGAGGGCTCCGTCGATCAGCTCCGTGTGGCGCGGTGCCTCGGGGAGGTGATCCAAATCCTCCGCGAACCAGCCTTCCGCGCGGGGCGGGCGCATCCAGTCGGGTAGTGCGGTCATGGCTTCACGGTAGCGGCTGTGGCGGCGGCGAGCCGGGTGCTCCTCCGGAGCCGCCGATCCACGCCTCGCCACGGCCGCGAGTTCCTACGGCGTGGGGAGGATGCCTCCGTCCAGCGCGTCATGACGGATGCGTTGCGTCAGGGCGAGCTGTTCGCGCAGCAGGCGCTCGTGTTCGTCCAGTCGCTTCATCGTGTCGGCGATCGCCTGCTGGGTGGCAAGGCCGGGCAGTACCACGGGCAGCTCGCGGAGCACGTCGAGGGAGATGGTCTTCATCTTCATGCTCCCGGTGGAGTGGGCCTTCAGCCACGTACGTGCCTCCAGACCCCGCAAGTACGCGGCGAAGTAGTCGGCGTCGAGCCCGGCGGGGGGACGCAGCAGGAAGCACCCTGTGCCGCACAGCCAGCCATTCTGTTCCTCACGGACGACGGCGGCTCGTCCCAGCTCTCCCCGGCGCGCCATGACGACATCGCCAGGGCGGAGACGGAAGCGCTCCAGCCCCATGGCCTGTCGCTCGCTGATGCACCGGATGCTCGCGGTGCTGAAGCCACTTCCGGTCAGGTCTTTGGGCATCACCACGGGTACACCGCCGACGTCGACGTAGTGGTCGGCGCGGATCAGGCTTCCCGACGGTCCCGCGAGCAGCAGGCCCGGGGCCTCGAGTAGCCCTTCTGCGGAGCCCTCCACCAGGTGCCGGAGCGGCACGCGCGGGGCTTCCGTCTCGCCGCGCGCCACCCGCTCGCTCCGGTCGAAGCTCTTGCAGAGGTGGGCCGTCGCGCCCGCGGTCGATTCGGCGCGACTCACTAGCTCGTCGAGCAGGCGGCGTGTGTCCAGCGCCGCGGTTGGCTGCTCCCGCGCAGGTGCCACGTACAGCCGGGGGTCGAGGGGGCAGCCGTCGTTCTCCAGGATCTCGTCGTAGGAGACCGAGCAGGAGAATCCGGGCTCGTCGGGAGTCGCGCGGGGAGACCGCAGCCAGGCGTGGAACCGGCTGCTGATGCGGTCCCTGTCCGCCGGGCCGAGCTCACAGGCTCGGCGCGGAGCCTGCATGCCGAGTTGGCTCGCGTCGATGAAGAGGACGGACTCGGTTTCACCGACGGGGACGTGGCGGGATTTGTCACGGGCGAGTAGCCAGAGGTGCACAGGAACCGTCGTGTGCGAGAAGAGATCGGCCGGTAGTGCGACCACGGCGAGAAGCGCGCCTTCGGCCAGTATCGCCTTGCGGATCTCCGCTTCGCGACCGCGTACGGAGGCAGCGCCCGACGGCATGATCAGGGCGGCCTTCCCCTTTTCGCTGAGCCGGGTCAAGGCGAGTTGAATCCAGGCGAAGTTCGCGTTCGACTCGGGGGGCGGGCCGAAGGGCCAGTCGAGGTGTTCCAGACCCTGGACGCGCTGGTTGAACGGCGGGTTGCAGAGCACGAGTTCGGCCATGCCGTTGCCCGGACTCCGGAAGAGTGACTTGGGATCGGAGGCACGTACCAGGGGCCGGTCGATCCCGTGCAGGGCCAGGTTCAGCATGGCCAGCTGGGGGTTGCGGTGATCCATGGCGTAACCCTCGAACGAGGCGCCGCCAATATGACCCTGCTGTGCGAGGTGCCGCGCGGCGGCGGCGAGGAACCCCCCGGTGCCGCAGGCGGGGTCGAGTACACGATCGCCGGGCTGGGGGGACAGGCATTCCGAGATCAGTCGCGTGAGCGTGTGCGGGGTGTGGTACTCGCCCGTCTGAGCGGTGCTCTCCGCGACGTACCGTTCCAGGAGCAGGTCGGCGACCTCTTCGACTCCGGCCTCGGCGGCTGTAGGGGGCTGTTGGAGCGCGGCGAGGAAGGCCGCCACCCATGGCAGGTCCTCCGCCCCGCCTTCGCCGGCGAACACATTCCTCGGATTCCAAGGCGCGAGCACGGGAAAGCGGTCGTGCCTGGAGGCTAGGAAGAGCGCGTCATTCAGGTCCCTCAGCGGTGGGTACCCGGTCTGTGCCTCCGCAACGGCTCTGGACCACCGTTTGACCAGTTCGTCACCCGGGTCGTTCGCAGAGTCGATGAACCTTGCGAGCACCAGGACGGCGAGCATCGCGGTGAGGTCGCGCTCCGTGCTCCGGCCCCGCTGAAAGGGTGCATACGCTCGCCACAGGCGGTCGACGACCTCTGCGGCGGGGCCATGCGCATCCGTGCTCTCCACTGGGAACTCCTCGCTAGGGCATTTCACTTCGGTCGGCTGATCGCAGACGTGGCTGCTGGTATCAGCGTGAGCAGCCATGCGCAGTGTGGCTGCGCAGTGGACACGGTGCTGATGTGGCGTGCCTCCTCCGGCGTCCTCTTCTGTCGAGGCGTCATAAACCTAGCAGCTCGCCGAGGTTGATATGGCGCGCCAATCGTTCTTATCGCCGAACGAACGACAAGTGCGCAGTCAGACTGCGCGACTGAGTTGTCGCGTTTTTGCTGCTGGAGTGGTTCGGTGACGAGTCGCCGTGTGGGGGAGGTCGCCGCACGGAAGGTCTGGGTAGTGACTCATGTCACCATCGCCCTGACGTGCCGACCCTGTAAGCGTGGTCGGCGACGCCGGCGGCTTTGGGGCGCGTCTGCCCGTCGCCTCGCCGTGCGCTGGCGCCACGCCCCCGGGCTGTCTCCCCGTCAGAAAGCGCACCGGGACCTTGTCGTGCCGCCCGTGCGCCTTCTTCACGGCACCGCCGAGAACCGGCCAGTTTCGCCGCATTGGCCGGGTGTTGAGGCGCGGCGCTCAAGGCCGGGCGCGGGAATCACCCTGAAGGGTGGTGTGAGTGACACGAACGGGTGACGGAAGCTCTCAGGGCGTCCGGGGTCGCCTCGCGGTTGGTGGACTCGCCGTTGTCAGGTTTTTGTCACTCGCACGGGACTCCGATGGAACGGGGAACGTATGACGGTCCTGCCCGACGGCGTGCAACAGATCGCCTGCGCGTCCGCGAGCGGTAGCGAACCCCGTGGTTCGACGCGCTGTGCCGCGGCGCGGCGCTGTGGCTGGTGATCGGTCCTGACGGCCTCCCGGCCGCTTCATGCCTGGGCCGCTCAAGGAGCCGCGGTTGGCCGTGATGCCCTGTCCGCGTGCCTCACGCCATTTCGCGGCCCAGCGCTTATGTGAGGTTCGGAATCCATTGACAGCCGCCCGTAGTGGGCGGCCGGTGAACGGTGAAGGGACGAATGATGAGCACTGCCCCCGCAGGCGCGAACAACGAGAATTCCGTGCCGCCGATCAGTACGGTCGCGGGTACCGGAGTCGCGGGGTTCAAGGGAGACGGCGAGGCCGCCGTTTCGGCTCAGTTATACCGCCCGTACGGAATCGTGGTGGACAGCACCGGAACTCTCTACTTCTCCGATTTCCAGAACCACCGGGTCCGGAAAATCGCGACCGACGGCAAAATCAGCACGGTCGCCGGCACCGGGGTCGCGGGGTTCGGCGGGGACGGTGGTCCTGCCGTCTCGGCCCAGCTGAGCTGGCCGCGTGAGCTGGCGCTGGACAATGAAGGCGCTCTCTACGTCGCCGATTCCAACAACCATCGCGTCCGGAAGATCACGGCCGACGGGAAGATCAGTACGGTCGCGGGCGCGGGCGTCGCTGGGTTCAGCGGTGACGGCGGTCCCGCCACCGCCGCCCGGTTGAACCTCCCGATGGGGGTAGCGGTGGACAGTACCGGCACTCTCTATGTCAGCGAGTACCACAACAACCGGGTTCGGAAGATCACGACGGACGGGAAGATCAGCACGGTCGCGGGGAACGGGGCCGCGGCGTTCGGGGGAGACGGCGGGCCGGCGGTTTCGGCCCCGCTGAACCGCCCCCACGCGGTGCTGGTGGACGGTGCGGGCGTCCTCTACATCGCGGACGGCGAGAACCACCGGGTCCGGAAAGTCACGGCCGATGGGAAGATCAGCACGATCGCGGGCACCGGGGTCGCGGGCTTCGGCGGCGACAACGGCCCGGCGGCCTCGTCGCAGTTGTATCTCCCCGTGGGGATGGTGCTGGACAGCGCGGGAAACCTCTACGTCTCCGAGTTCCGCAACCACCGGATCCGGAAGATCACGACGGACGGGAAGATCGGCTCGGTCGCCGGCACCGGGGTCGCGGGCTTCGGCGGAGACGGCGGTGCGGCTGCTCCGGCCCAGCTGAACCACCCGTTCGGGCTCGCCGTGGACTGCGTCGACACCCTCTACATCGCCGACTACAACAACAACCGCATTCGCAAGATCGCTTCGGCGAGGCTGGCCGGGCTGCCGGATGCGGGCACGGTGGTCTCCTGGGCCAATGTCCGCAGCAGGCTGCGGATGGGGGTCCACCAGGAGTCGACCAGGGACGGGGCCGAGATCCACCAGGTCCTGGCCGGCCCGAGGGATCACCAGCGGTGGCGGCTGATCCCGACGGGTCAGCACGACGGTGCGGTGCTGTACCGGATCGAGAACGTGCGCAGCGGCAAGGTCCTGGAGGTCGCCGGCGCGCAGGAGAGGGCAGGTGCGGCGGTCGCGCAGCGGGCCTATGAAGGCGTCGACGCACACCACCAGCACTGGCGGCTGATCCCGGTCGGCTCCGCGACCGACACACCTCGGGTCTTCGAGATCGCCAACCACAACAGCGGTCTGCTGCTGAGGGTCGACACCAACGCCCGTACACCGGTCAAGCAGCACGGGGCGGAGGGCGACCACCGGGGCCGCCAGTGGCAGTTGCTTCCCGTATGACGGAAGGGAGGGGGAGGAAGGAGTGATCTCCTTCCTCCCCCTCCCGCGAGTCCGGCCCTACTCGGACCGGGACGGCTTCTCCGTGGTCGCCTTGGGTGCCTTGGGCGCCTCCGGGGCTGTGGGTGCCTCCGGTGTCTTGGGAGCCTTCGCGTAGTCGCTCTTCTTCGGCCTGCTCTCCAGGTCCTCGTCCTTCTGGAGGTCGCCGTGCTCCTTCACCGTCGTACTGGCCTCCCGCATCCCGGCGGACGCCGCCTTGGTGACCGAGCCGGGATCCTGGTTGTACCGGGCCTGTGTGTCGGCCGACGCCTGGGTGGTCTGGACGAAGGAGCCGAGGAAGCCCAGGACGGCCCGCGCTTCGGGCGACGTCTCCTGTACGACCTTCGCGCGGGAGGAGGCCCCGTGGATCGCGTTGTTGAACAGGCTGCCGCTCGTGTCGTCGTACGTACCGTCGTCGGCGTCCTCGAAGTCGACGTCCGCTCCGGGCTGTGGTTTGGAGCTGTCGGTGGTCACGGAGAAGAGCCCGGCGCTCTTGCCCGCGGAGTTGAAGATGTTGTCGAACACCATGGTCGTCACCTCTGGTCGTCGTCGTGGCGGTGGTGCCGCGCGGTCAGGGCTGCTTGTAGAGCGTCTGCTGCCTCAGGGTCAGGCCTTCGACATCGAGCATGGTGTGGTCGACCTCCAGGGCGGAGACGACCTCGGCCAGTCCCTTCATGCGGAAGCCGCCGGGCGCCAGGTCGATGTCGCCGATGTCGCGGGCGACGACCTGGTCGAGACCGGGGTAACCCCCTGGCTGCGGAGGGGACAGGACCGCCACCGGCACGGCGTACTGCACCGCGATCAGACCGGAGAAGGTCACAGGGATCTCGTAGGTGTACTGCTTGCGGGTGCGCCGCTGCGTGACGAGGGTCTGCACGCGGGAGTTCGCCGGCACCGTGCCCGAGATCTGCGACTTCGAGGCCCAGCTGGTGGTCAGGGAACCCCCGACGGTGGCCGCGATGCCCAGAGCCAGCGATGCGTTGAGCGACGCGTTGCCGGTGGCGCTGCCCGATGTCGTGAAACCCACCGAGTTGGTCATTCCGTTCGTCGAGGAGCTCGTCGCCGAGCTGCTCGCGGACGTCTCGCCGGTGTTGGCGTTGTCGACCCCGATGTTGTCCTTGCTGTTCTTGTTGGTCACCGTGTTCGCGTTCTTGTTCGCCGTCCCGGTCTGGCTCGACGCCTGCAGCTGGGACTGGAGGTCCAGGCGGAGCTGGTTCTGCAACTGCAACTGGAGCGAGGCACCGATGCTGCCGCCGAAGGTGAGCTTGGCATCCCCGTGGAGCGACCACGTGACCCCGTTGGAAACGGTGAAATCGACCGAATCGGTGAAGGTCATGTCGGACTGGCTGCGGTTGACGTAGGAACGCGAGGAGAACGTGTCGGGCGGGGGCTGGCCGATGTCGCCCCGCTCCTCGATCAGCGGCTCCCCGAGTGTCATGTAGGCGAGCCAGCCCCGCTCGAACGCGGTCCCGGAGAACGTCCCGAAGCTCGACTTGTTCACCGAGAAACCGACGGGCTTGTGCTTGACGCCGTTGTTGTCGACATAGACCAGATTGGGGTGGTTCAGGACAACCTGCCAGGTCTGCTCGATATCGAGTTCCCGCAGGTTCTTCTTCGTCAGCGGCTGGCGCTTGGCGCGTTCCAGGATGTACGCGGTGGAAGGCATTCCCCGTCCTCGACTGATTCCGGCCGAACCATGCCGGATGAAATGGAAGCAGGTATCTGCGCGCGGTCTGACAATCGAAGCTAGCACGGGCTCGATTCACCGGTACGGCGTCTTCCCTCATCCCGCTCAATCGGGTGATGAGTGTTCCCTTTCGATACTCAACTCGTCGCTCGATACGGTAACTTGAGATTCGGTCGGCCACTCGGTCGGCGGCATCCGGACGCCCTGTCCGGGAATTCCGTGACCTCGGATGTCTGCCGTAGAAGACCTGACTCATTTCAGCCGTTCACATTTCCGGTGAGGGCTGGCAAGCCCGGCGGAATTCGACGTGACAGGCCAGGGCGCTGAGTGTCCGACGCGTTTTTCACCACTTCCAGAACAGGTGAGGTTTCCGCTATGTACACCCAAGAACGCACGGCGATGACGAACCTGGTGGTCGGCGGTCCGGTCGCGGTGAACAGTTATGACAACGCGATCGTGGCGGCGTTGGTCGAGAACCGGCCGGTCATGCTGGTCCACGCCTTCAACGGCGGCTACCTGCGGCCCGTCGAACTGAAGGAGGAGAGTCACGACAAGGGGGTCCAGTTGGCCACCGCACTCGATTCGGCCACCAAGGAGGCGAAGGGGCACCTCTGGCACATCACCCCCGCCGGCTTCTTCGGACAGCGACCGCTGTACTTCATCGAGAGCGCCGCGGGCCAGGTGACGCCCAAGCCGCCCGCCGCGGGGCAGGCCGACGCCGGGCGCGGCGACGACGGCACGCCCAAGCCGCGGCGCAGGCGCATCACCGTCCACCGGGACGCGCCCAAGAGCACGTGCGACACCGTTCAGGTGGGCCTGCCGGACAAGGTCGGGGACAACTGGCGCGGGAAGAACGGCGCGCCCGAGGACACCCAGCTCTGGGTCGTCACGGTGACGCCGTGGGGCGGCATCACCTTCGTGCCGATCACCCACCCCGACGCCATCCTCGGGTTCAAGGACCACGCGGTGACGGCCAACGGCGAGGTTCGGGTCACCTACAACTGGGGCGGGGACTTCACCGGCACGGTGATCAACACCTTCTACCCGCGGCTGCCCAACGAGTGGGACGTCCCGTACCACCACGTCTTCACGTGATCCGCGGCCGCCATCCCGCCGCGACCGTCCCGAGCCAACACCCCCACCGCCTGGAAGAGGCATCGCGATGCCCGTACCCACGGAAGAACTGAAACTTCACATCGTCAACGCCGCCACCGGCAAGACCCTCGGCGCCAGGGCCGCGCCGAGCGCGGACGGGGCGCTCGTCGTCCGCGACTTCCCCGACGAGGGCCCGCGCCCGGAACAGTGGCAGCTCACGCCCGTGCAGAGCGGGCAGGCACAAGCGGACCAGACCTACGTGATCCGCAACGCGGCCAACGGCAAGGTCTTCGACAACCCCGCCGCCGCGGACCAGGGCGTCCGCCAGTGGGACGCCACCGCCGGGAGGAAGGGCCAGCAGTGGCACGTCGTCCCCGTCGTGGGCGAAGCGGGCCTGTTCTTCATCGAGGCCGCCACCGGCGGGGCCGTTCTCGACCTCGCCGACCCCGGCGCGGAGGAAGCCCGTGTCGTCCTGCGTGAGTACGACGACAACTCGGAAAGCCAGCGGTGGCGGTTCGTCACGGCCGCTCCCGAGCGGACCAGCGATCCCGTGCTGCGCTGGGCGTCCCTGAGCCACTGGAACGGCCGCCGGTCCTGGCGGCTGGCCCGCTCGGCCGCGCTGCGGCCGGCACCCGACGCGACGCCGTCCTTCAGCGACATGCTGCTGGTCCTCGAACGGTTCGGGAGCGACCAGGCCGCCGGCGGGTGGAGGAGCGACGGGCCCAGCCCCTCGGCCGGCGGACGAACGGGCTGGTGGGCCGGGCTCGGTGCGCGGTTCCTCGCCGACACCTCCGGAACAGGGCGGGCGGACGTCGTCGGGCTCAAACCCGCGAAGGGGGCCGTGACCTCGTCCGGCAGGGGCGACGGTACCTTCGACGACGAAGAGCGCGTTCTGCACCCCTCCGCGCCCTCCTCGAACCCGGCGGACCTGTGGACCCTCGCGGACCTGACGGGAGACGGCAGGCCCGATGTCGTCGTGCTCGCCTCCGACGGCGTCCGGGTGTCCGCCCGGGACCAGACGGGGGCGTTCGCGCCGGCCGGCGGCAAGCAGGTGCTCAAGGCGTTCGGGCACGGCCAGCAGGCCGGCGGCTGGCTGGCCGACGAGCATCCCCGTTTCCTCGTGGACACCACCGGTGACGGACGCGTCGACATCGTCGGCTGTCACGAGGACGGCGTGTGGATCTCGCTCCAGGGCGAGGACGGCACGTTCGCACCCCTCGCCGACCAGCCGGTGCTCAGGGCGTTCGGGCACGGCGAGAAGGCGGGTGCCTGGCTGGCCGGCAAGCATCCCCGTTTCCTCGTGGACACCACCGGTGACGGACGCGTCGACATTGTCGGCTGTCACGAGGACGGCGTGTGGATCTCGCTCCAGGGCGAGGACGGCGCGTTCGCCGAGCCCCTGTACATCCTCGACGACTTCGGCGTCGACCAAGGATGGATCTCGGTCGAGGAACACCCCCGCTTCCTGCTCGCGACCACCGACGGCGGAGCGGCGGACCTCGTCGGCTTCGGCCCGCAGGGCGTCGTCGTGGCACGCGGTCGCGGCGACGGCACGTTCGAGCCCGCCCACCTCGTCCTGAACGACTTCGGGCACGCCCAGGGGTGGACGAGCGAGAAGCACCTCCGCTTCCTCGCCGACGTCACCGGCGACGGCACCCCGGACATCGTCGCCTTCGGTGACGAGGGAGTCTGGGTGTCGCACAACCGCGGCGACGGCCGGTTCGAGCACGCCCAGCTGGTGTGCCGCGGGTTCGGGTACGACGACGACGCCGGCGCCTGGCGGGTCGACCGCCACCCCCGGTTCCTCGCCGACGTCACCGGTGACGGACGCGTCGACATCGTCGGCTTCGGCGGCCCGGGGGTCTACGTGGCCCGGAACCTCTACCGACGCTTCCGCACCCGGTAACCCTTACGGCTTTCTGCCGTGACTCCCGCAGACGGTCCGGTGGGCACGGGCGGCGAAGCACCGGTACGCGCTCGACCGTGGTCCCGCCGACCGGCTGTGGGAGTACGCCGGAGCCGGCTCTGACCGGCGCCGACCTGTCGGGGACTTCTCCGGGTGGTCGCGCGGGGAGGGCGGGCCGGACGGAAACGGGCCGCGGCCCGGGCACGCGTGGGGCGTGGCCGGGCCGCTTGGCCGGGCTCCGTGTTGGCCTTGGTGTCAGGCGGCGAGGGCCTTGTGGAGGGCATCGAGGCCGTCGCGGTAGATGCCGGTGAACAGGTCGACGACCTCGTCCTCGCTGGCGCCGTTCGGGTTGAAACGGCCGGACCACTGGACCTCCGCGGCGTTCTCCTGGCCCGGGACGGCGTGGACCCGGAGGGTGGAGACGTAGCCGTCGACGGGGAACGGGGCCTGGAGGATGGCGTAGCTGTAGTGGCGCTCGGCCTCGTTGAAGTCCACGAGGCGTTCGATGATGACCTCTCCCTCGGGGTTCGTCAGCCGGCGCACCCGGCCGCCTTCGAGCGCGGTGCTCTCGGGGATGTAGGGGAGCCAGTCGGGCAGGGCGTCGAAGCCGCCTATGAGGCTCCAGACCTTCTCGGGCGAGGCGGGGACTATGCGGCTGACGGAAGTCGAAGCCATGGTCTTGCTCCTGGGTCTTGCTGTGGGGGGAGGGTGGGGGTGCCGGGGTGTGGTCAGGCGGCGTCGGGCAGCGGGGCGGCGGGGCTGACCAGGTCGGCGGCGCGCAGGTCGTGCCAGAACGCGGCCGGGACGGTCTCGTTCAGGGCGGCGAGGTCCTCGGCGATCCGGCTCGGGCGGGTGGCGCCGGGAATGACCGCGGCGGTGACCGGGTGGGCGAGGGAGAACTGGAGGGCGGCGGCCTTGATGCTGATGCCGTGCTTCTCGGCGAGGGCCTTGAGCTTGCCGACGCGCTCGATGATCTCCGGCGGGGCCTGCTGGTACTCGAAGTGGCTGCCGCCCGCGAGGATGCCGGAGCTGTAGGGGCCGCCGACGACCATCTCGACGCCCTGCTCCTGGGCCATGGGCAGCAGTCGCTGGAGGGCGTGCTCGTGGTCGAGGAGGGTGTAGCGGCCGGCGAGGAGGAAGCCGTCGGGCCGCGGCTCGTCCAGGGCGAGGGTCAGCTCGATGGGCTCGGTCTTGTTGACGCCCAGGCCCCACGCCTTGATGACGCCCTCGTCGCGCAGGCGGGACAGGACGCGGAAGGCGCCGGTGCGGGCCTCCTCGAACTTCTGGATCCAGGCGTCACCGTGGAAGTCCTGGGCGATGTCGTGCACCCAGACGATGTCGAGCCGGTCGACGCCCAGGCGCTTCAGGCTGCCCTCGATGGAGCGCTCGGTGGCCTCGGCGGTCCACTCGTGGAGGATCTTGTTGGGGTTGCCGTGCTCGAAGAGGCCGCCCTTCTCGCCGAAGTCGGGGACATCGGTCTCGATCTCGTCGAGGATGACGCGGCCGACCTTGGTGGACAGCACGTAGGCGTCGCGGGGCTTGTCGGCGAGGACCTGGCCCAGGCGTTCCTCGGCGAGGCCGGCGCCGTAGAAGGGGGCGGTGTCGTAGTAGCGGATGCCCTGGTCCCAGGCGGCCTCGACGGTGGCGCGGGCCTCGTCGTCGGGGATCGCGCGGAACATGTTGCCCAGCGGGGCGGTGCCGAAGCCGAGACGGCCGGGAAGGAGGTTCTTCAGTGACATGGTGGTGCCTTTTTCGATCAGTTTTCGATCAGTGTCTCCGCGCCGGGGGTTTCCCTGGCGCGGATCGGGTGAGGCGTCGTCGGTGGACAGGCGCCTCGGTGGGCTGCCGGCTCTGCCGACGGGGCCGCGGCACTCGGTGCACGGCCGCGCCCTGCGAAGCCGGACGCACGTCCCAGGTAATTGCAGACGCGCTTTGTTGTCAACGACGATAGTTGCAGGCGCGGGGTAATGCAAGTGGTGGTCCTGTGGCGCCGAGAACGAGGGCCCGGGACACGGTCACTGGCCATCGCGAGCCGCGCGGTTCTCCGCCGGACGACGCCGCTCCTGCTCGTCCGGGTCGAGGGGCCCGTCACCCCAGTACCTGAGACCGCCTGGGCCATGCCACGCGACACGGCGAGCTGCGCCGTCTTGGTCTTCCCGTGGCGGACCATGTCCGCCGGTGTCTGCACGCCGGCCTCTCTGCTGACGAGGGTCGGGCGGCTTCGAAGGGGTCGGTTTCCTTCGGAGCCCGGTCCCTTTGTCGCGGGGCTATCGGGCTGCGTGGAGGGTGCGCGAGCGGGTCAGTGGGGTGAGGGCGGCCATGAGGACGAGGGCTGCCAGGGGGAGCAGGTCGAGGTTGACGGTTATCAGGAGGAAGAACGCGAACACCAGGGCCGGGCTCCAGATCGGGAGCTGCCTGGGGCGTGTGGTCACCAGCATGATCAGGAGAGTGAGCAGGCCCAGTTGGAAGACCAGGGGGCCTGCCAGTTCCAGTGGGGTGGGGAGCGGGGCCGTGTCGGAGAGGGCGGGGAACAGGTCACCCAGGATCACCCACACGAAGCAGGCCGCGCCGAACAGGCCCGCGGCCGTCGCGGCACCGGCTGCGGTTCTCATCCGGGCCGTGGACGTGGGGATCAGGGCGCGTAGTTCCCACAACAAGGCGCCTAGCAGCAGGAACGCGGCCAGGAAGCATAAGTGGCCCGCGTTCCAGGCCGGGCCTGGGCCGTGGTGGCCGTCCATTCCGTCGATCAGGCGCAGCACGCCGTACGACAGCAGGAGGAGGGGCGCGAGGGTGCAGCACAGTCGGGACAGCCGGGACGCGGTGGATGTCGAGGTCATGTTTCCACGGTGCCGGTCCGGGGCGCGTACGGATATCCGGACCGTCCCCCAGCGGCCCCCAGCAGGCCCCCTAAGGGGTGAGCGGGTAGAGCGCCGGGATGGTCGGGGGTGCGTGGGCGCGGGGCCGATGGGCGCACTGTCTGGAAGGCGGCCCGGTGCTCACCGGTCGCTGGGCACCAAGCGGGGTACCGCGCCGCGACCGGTGGTCGAAGGGGCCTTGCGCCGCATTGAGTTGGGGCCAGTCCCCCCGTCCGCCGGTCCCCAGCTCTCCGGTAGCACTCAGAGAGTCGGCGGAATGCCTGGACTCAGGTCCAAGCCCAGGCCCAGGCCCGTCGCCGGGTACGGGGCCGGGTCCGTGACCCAGCCCGCCGCCAGCACCAGGCGGGAGTCGCGGTCGGCGGCGAGGAAGCCGAAGGGGCGGTCGAAGGCGACCCGGACGACGGTGGTCTCGTAGCGGAACTCCGGAAGGCCGCCCGGCGTCATCGGCACCGCCGTCACCGCCGCCGCCCGGAAGCCCAGCGCGCCGAACTGGGCCACCGCCGACTGCCGGGCCTCGCCGACGGCCAGCGGACGGTCGCTCACCCCCGGGAAGTGCCCGGTCCCGGCGTTCATCGCCGTGGTGAGCCCGAACAGGCCGGACAGGGCGGACAGATCGTGGTCGGCCCGGACCTCGTACGCCACCGTCCGCACGTCCAGCGTCCTCGGCTCCGGTGTGACGGCCGGCTCCTGCTCCACATGCAGGCCGGGGCCGACATGCCCGTGCGGCAGGGCGCCGCCCGCGGTCAGCGGCAGGCCGCGCTCCACGATGCCGACCCCGGCCGCCAGCACCTGGCCCGGTGCCATCCGCTCCTCGCCGAGGACCAGATGGACGTCGACGCCGTTGTCCCCGGGCACCGTCAGCGCGGTGACGAAGCCGTCCGGGGTGCCCGTCACCCCCACCCGGTCCGGCCGCACGCTGCGCCGGTGCAGTCCGCGCAGGGTACGGCCCTGCCAGGGCCCGGAGTCCGGCAGCAACCGCAGCTCCGTGAACGGCTGGCGCCACCGGGTCCGCAGCGCCAGCGCGCCCGCCAGCACCATGCGGGAGTCGCGGGCCAGCGTCACCGGCATCCGCTCGACCAGCCCGCCGGTCCGCTCGGCCGCCCACGCGTCCAGCCGCTCCTGCGCGGTGACCAGGTCGTCCCCGAACCGGCCGTGGGCGCCGGCGGGCAGCCCGGCCCGCCACTCCTCGCGCAGCACCAGCCCGTCGTGCGTCCACAGGCCGAGCGCCGCGTCCAGCCCGGGCACCGACGCGAGCGCCGCCAGCAACTCCCGCGCGGCCCCGGCCGCCTGGTCCGCCGGCACCCCCAGGGCGCCGGCCAGCTCCGCGCGCGCCGGGCCCGCCGCGCCGTCGGCCAGGAAGGCCAGCAGGGGCCACACACCCGGCGCCGAGAACACCGTCTGCCCGGTCAGGGCCTGCGCCCAGCGGGCCGTCAGTCCGTTGACCCGCCGGACCGTCTCCTCGGCCACCCCGCTCACTCGTGCCCCTCCCGGCCCGCCCTGCTCATTCCCACCCGGCCCCCCGGCTCGTCCCGTGCCTGTCCGGGGCCGTGTTCCGCCCCCGCGCGGGCCCCGCTTACGATGCGGCCAGTCGTACGTCAGTCCAGCCGCCGGCCGCCCGCCGGTCCTGTGCTGCCGCCGCCCGACCCAGGAGCACGGTACCGGTGTCCATACCCCCGCCTTCCGGCCCCCACCAGCCAGAAGGGTCTGTTCCGCCGCCCCAGGGGCCGTACGGCCCGCTGGCTCATCCCCAGCCTCCAGGAGTTTCCCCGGGGTTCCCCGCGTATCAACCGTGGGCTCAGGGCTACCGCCCGCACAACGCACCGGCCCCGGTCAACGGTCTCGCCATCGCCTCCCTGGTGCTCGGGGCGCTGTGCTTCGTGCCCGGCGTGGGACTGGTGCTCGGGCTGGCCGGGCTGCGGCAGATCCGCCGGCGCGGCGAGCGCGGCACCGGGCTGGCCGTGGGCGGCGCGGTGCTCTCCGGGGTGGGACTGCTGCTCTGGGCGCTGCTGTTCGCCACGGGCGGCGCCTCGGCCCTGTGGCACGGAATCAGAGAGGGCGCACGCGACGAGGCCACCGTCTCACTGACGGAAGGCCAGTGCTTCAACGCGCCGGGCGGTGCGCTCACCGGTGTCACCTACGACGTGGACACGGTCTCGTGCTCCGGCACGCACGACGGTGAGGTCTTCGGGACCTTCCGGCTGCCGGGCGGCGGCCCGTACCCGGGGGACGACGCGGTCGGCGACACCGCCGACGAGCGCTGCCAGGCCCTGCGGGACGGCTACGCGATGGACGGCTGGGCCGTGCCGGAGTACGTCGAGGTGTACTTCCTGACGCCGACCGAGGAGAGCTGGGCCGCCGGGGACCACGAGGTCACCTGCGTGTTCGGGCACACCGACGAGGGCGGCGACCTCACCGGTTCGCTGCGCAACGACGAGACCGACCTGGACGCCGACCAGGTCGCCTACCTGAAGGCCGCGCACCTGCTGAACGCGGCGCTGGAGACCGCCCCCGGCGAGGAGTACGTGGAGGACGACCTGCCGGGTCACAAGGCGTGGGCCGGCCGGGTGGCGGCCGCGCTCGGCGAGCAGGCCCGGACGCTGCGCGCGCACTCCTGGCCGGCCGACGCCGCCGGGCCGGTGGAGGGGCTCGCCGCCGGCCTGGACAGGGCACGCGCGGAGTGGACGAAGGCGGCCGGGGCCAAGGACGCGGACACCTTCTCCGCGCACTACGAGAACGGCCTGGACCTGATCGACCCGGTCCGTGCGGTCATCGTCCGGTCGGTCCTGGGGCTGGCCACCACGCCGCCCACGGCGGGGGACGACGAGGGAAGCGGCACCCGCATGCAGGTGTGAGCCGGTGCGGACCGAGGGCACCTATACGTGAGGAAAAGTGCCTGCGTAAAGGCCTACCCGCCGCCACGTCATCACATCGAGTGATTCTCTGGCCTCTGCTTGCACCGCTGAACCCACGGTTGCCAGGCTGTTGCTGTCTGTACAACCTGAGGGGAGTGGCCAGTGGCTTTCGGTGAGCAGCCGGCGTATCTGCGTGTCGCGGGTGATCTCCGCAAGAAGATCGTCGACGGCTTGCTGCCGCCCCACACCCGGCTGCCCTCGCAGGCCCGCATCCGCGAGGAGTACGGCGTCTCGGACACGGTCGCGCTGGAGGCCCGCAAGGTGCTGATGGCCGAGGGGCTGGTCGAGGGCCGCTCCGGCTCGGGCACCTATGTGCGCGAGCGGCCCGTGCCCCGGCGGGTGGCCCGCTCCGGATACCGCCCGGCCGGCGGCGCCACGCCGTTCCGGCAGGAGCAGGCCGACACCGCGGTGCGCGGCACCTGGGAGTCCAGCAGCGAGCGGACCGAGGCCGGCGCGGACGTCGCCGAGCGGCTCGCGATCCAGGTCGGCGACCGGGTCATGCGCACCCGGTACGTCTTCCGGGAGGCCGGTGAGCCGATGATGCTCTCCACCTCCTGGGAGCCCCTCGCGGTCACCGGCCGCACGCCCGTGATGCTGCCCGAGGAGGGTCCGCTCGGCGGGATGGGCGTGGTCGAGCGGATGCGGGCCATCGACGTCATCGTGGACAACGTCACCGAGGAGGTCGGTGCCCGCCCGGGCCTCGCCGAGGAACTGCACCTGCTCGGCGGCGTCCCCGGCCATGTGGTGCTGGTCGTCCAGCGCACCTACTTCGCCTCCGGCCGCCCGGTCGAGACCGCCGACGTGGTCATCCCGGCGGACCGTTACCGGGTCGCGTACCACCTGCCGGTGAAGTGACCCCCGCCCTGCCCCGGCCGTACCCGTGACATGGGCCGGCCCGGCCCGTCCGACTGCCTCGACCGGTCCGGTCGGAGGGCGGCCCGCACGGAACGCCATGCTCCGCTCGGAGTGAGCTAGCGCACACCCCCGCGCGCCGCCGGGCCGGGCCGACGGCTCCCGCCGGTCGTCGCCGCCCTCTCCCGGGGTCCGCTGATCCGCCCGTCTCCCCAGGTGGGCGCCCGGTGGTCCCGGCGGACCCGCGTGGCGGGGCGGTGGCGTCCCCGGCGGCGCGTTCGGCGGCGCGCGCCCCCTACGTTCCGGCCGGTTGCGTACCTCTTTGTGAAAAGCCGTATGCGCAGCGTGAAGGTAGGGCGTACGCTCGGGCATATGCGGAGTGCGGTTTCCTTGTCCGCGGAAGGCGGGTGGAACGGTGCGGGAAGGGGCACGGGCGGTGGGGGCGATGAGTGAGGGGGCGGTTTCCCTGCCCTGGATCGTGATACGGCAGGACGACAACGGCAATCGCTACCGCGTCGGCCGGTACGCGACCCGCGCGGAGGCGCAGAAGACCGCCGACAGCCTCGGCGGCCAAGGCCGGGAACAGCTCTACTGGGTGGAGCGCATCGGTCAGAACGGGGACAGCGCGCAGAACTGACCGGGCGCGCGCTCCCGTAGGCTCCCCTCCATGACGCGCACGACTGCCCAGGCGGAACCGATCGTGGTGGTGGGAGCCGCCCTGCTCGACGGCGGCCGGCTGCTCGCCGCGCGCCGTAGCGCGCCCGCCGACCTGGCCGGGCGCTGGGAACTGCCCGGCGGCAAGGTCGAGCCCGGTGAGCGGCCCGAGGACGCCCTGGTGCGCGAGCTGCGCGAGGAGCTGGGTGTCCACGCCGAGCCGGTCGAACGGGTGCCGGGGCAGTGGCCGCTGCGCACGCCGTACGTCCTGAGGGTGTGGACCGTCCGCCTGCGCCCCGGCTCGCCGGCCCCCCGGCCCCTCCAGGACCACGACGAGCTGCGCTGGCTCACCCCGGACCAGGTCTGGGAGGTCGACTGGCTCGACCAGGACGTCCCGGCGGTACGCGAGGTCGCCACCCGCTGGACCAAGAGCCCCGACCACCCCTGACGAGGCCGACGACCACGCGCGGACCCGCCCTCCGGGCTCCCGGCACTTCGGGACCCACGGCCTCCGCACCGAACCCGCTCTAGGGCCCCTGCGCCCCCGGGTTGACCTGGTCCCCGGGGTGTCCGTGGGCTCGGCGTCGAACCGGCCCCAGGCCCTGCGGCGTCCGCACCGGTCTGGCATACCGGGCTTCCGTGGCCTCCGTGTCGGCTCCGCCCCAGGGGTCTCTGTCGCCTCGGTGCCGATTCGCGCCGATGTGGGCCTCCATGGCCTCGGTGTCAAGCCGGGCCCCTGCCCCTTGCGTCCCCGCGCCGCCCCGGCCCCCGGGCTCCTGCGGTCTTGGTACCGGCCTGGCCCCAGGGGGTTCCGTGGCCTCCGTGTGGACTGGCACCGATCCGGGCCTCCATGGCCCCGGTGCCGAGCCGGGCTCCTGTCCTCCGCGAACCCGCGCCGCCCCCCCGGAGTCCCCGTGCCGCCCCACCCCCGGCCCCCGCCACGCCCCGTGGAGCACCCCGTACGCCGTTCGTGCCACAGTGCGCCGTCTCTTGCGGTACTGGCTGCTGGATATCGGGTATGTCCCCATTAACCCCACGAAACCGGACATGGTGGGCTCCGCTGGCCTGGGAAGTGATCGGCGTGATCGACACCGATGGCGGCTGCGCCGAGTGGACCTTTCCCGCGGAGCCGGGCGCCGTGCGCTCCGCCCGTGCGGTGGTCCGGGGCCAGTTGCACGGCTGGGACCTGGACTCCGTCGCCGACCTCGCCGCGCTGCTCGTCAGCGAGCTCGTGACCAACTCGCTGCGGCACGCCACCGGCCCCATCGGGGTACGGCTGTTGCGCCCCGCCACACTGGGCGACACCCTGCGGGTGGAGGTCTCCGACCCGCTCCCCGACCCCCCGAGGGAACGCGTCGCCCACCCCGAGGACGAGAGCGGACGCGGCCTCCAGTTGGTCGCCGGCTCCTCCCGCCGCTGGGGCACCCGGCCCGGGGCCGAGGGAAAGACGGTCTGGTTCGAGCTGGCGGTACCCGGGTAGGCGGGGCACCCATGGGGCACGGGGGTGTACGGCCGTCGACGTGCCGTACGACGTGCGCGCCGGGGGCGCACATGGTTCGGCGGCGTGTGGTTCGGCGGTGTGTTCCCTGGTTAGAAGAGTGGGAGTGTTGTCACGGACCGGTCCGAAAAACATCTGGACCGACCTGTGATCGTGAACACCGTGTCCTGTGGCGCCGTAGTGCTGGATACTGCGGGCAGCCGCCCCCGGTGACCGGTGCCGGACGCGGTGAGCTGGAGGGGACGGTTCGCGTGAGCGAGATACCAGCGAAGGCCACGGAGTCCGAGGACCCGTCGGACGGCGCGAGGAGTCAGGCCGCACAGGCAGAGGCGGCGGCCGGCGACGCCATGTGGCAGAGCAGTCCGCCCGGTTCCATCTACGACTACATCCGGGTGGCGTCCTTCTCCATCAGCCCCGGCGGCCTCGTCGACCAGTGGAGCCTGCGCGCCGAGCAGCTGTTCGGCATCCCCGCCGACCGCGCCGTCGGCACGGATCCGATAGAGGCCTTCGTCGATCCCGACCTGCGCGAGCGCGGCCAGCGGAAGATGGCCGAGATCCTCGACGGGCGCGAGTGGACCGGGGTGGTGCCGTTCCGGATGCCGGACCGGCCGGACGGCACCCGCGGCGAGGAGGGCCTGGCCGAGGTGTACGTCATGCCGACGCGCACCGCCGAGGGCGAGAAGGCCGCCGTCTGCATCGTCGTGGACGTACGCACCCTGCGCAGCATCGAGACCGATCTCGCCGCCTCCCAGGCCATATTCGGCCAGTCGCCCTTCGGCTTCCTGCTGATCGACACCGACCTGCGGGTCCGCCGCGCCAACGAGCGCTTCGCCTCCATCTTCGGCGGCACCCCCGACGACCACCGCGGCAAGGGTGTGCACGACTATCTGCCGCGCCCCGAGGCCGAGCGGGTCTCGGCCACCCTGCGGCGGGTGCTGGAGACCGGCGAGTCCATCACCGACATGCACGTCACCGGGTACGTGCCCGGCTCCGAGGAACGCCGCCACTGGTCCATCAACCTCTACCGCGTGCACAGCGGCAGCGGCCGGCCCATCGGCGTCGCCTGGCTCGGCACGGACATCACGGCCCGCCGGGCCGCCGCCCGCGAGGCCGCCGCCGCCCGCCGCAACCTCGCGCTGCTCAACGAGGCCGGCGCCCGCATCGGCAACTCCCTGGACCTGGAGACCACCGCCCGGGAACTCCTCGACGTGGTCGTCCCCGGCTTCTGTGACCTGGCCACCGTCGACCTCTACCAGGGTCTGCTGGCCGGTGACGAGACCCCGCCCGGCCACGCCGACGGCAGCGCGGAACTGCGCCGCGTCGCCTTCGCCAGCGCCGTCTCCGGCGCGCCCTTCAGCAGCGCCGGGAAGCCCGTCGACGTCGGCGCGGTCCACCACTTCCCGTTCCACTCGCCCTCCGCCGAGGCCCTGCGCACCGCCCGCCCGCAGCGGGTGCCCGCCGAGGAGGGGGGCCTGGTGCAGTCCACGCTGGCCGTGCCGATGGTCGCCCACGACACGGTCGTGGGACTCGCCCAGTTCGCCCGCACCAAGGGCAGCGAGCCGTTCGGCGACCGGGACCGGGACCTCGCCGTCGAACTCGCCGCGCGCGCCGCCGTCTGCATCGACAACGCGCGCCTGTACCGCCGGGAACACGAACGGGCGCTGATACTGCAACGGTCCCTGCTCCCGCCCGGCGACCCCGAGGCGTCCGGCCTGGACATCGCCTGCCGCTATCTGCCCGGCAACGCGGCGACCGAGGTGGGCGGCGACTGGTTCGACGTCATCGAACTGCCCGGCCACCGCACGGCGCTGGTCGTCGGCGACGTGATGGGCCGGGGCCTGCGCGCGGCCGTCGCGATGGGTGAACTGCGCACCGCCGTCCGCACCCTGGCACTGCTGGACCTGGAACCGGCGGAAGTGCTCTCCGCGCTGGACGAGATCGCCCGCGGCCTCGGCACGCCGGGCGGGGTCCAGCAGGCCACCCGCACGGCCCGCCAGCCCCGGGACGCCGACCTGTCCGAGGTGTACCTCGCGACCTGCGTCTACGCCGTCTACGACTCCGTCACCAGACGATGTACGTTCGCCAACGCGGGCCATCTGCCGCCGGTGCTGGTCGAGCCCGGCGAGCCGGCGCTGATGCTCGACGTGCCGCCGGGCATGCCGCTCGGCGTGGGCGGCGAGCCGTTCGAGGAGGTCGAGGTCGAACTGCCGGAGGGCGCGCTGCTCGCCCTGTACACGGACGGCCTGGTCGAGTCCCGGGACCATCCGCTGGACGAGGGCCTCCAGGCGTTCATCGGGGCGCTCACGGATCCCTGCCGGCCGCTGGAGGACGTCTGCGACCACGTCCTCAGCACCCTCGACACCCACCACGGCGAGGACGACATCGCCCTGCTGATGGCCCGGGTGCAGGGGCTGCCCGAGGACTCCGTCGGGGACTGGACGCTGCCCCGCGAGCCGCGCAGCGTGGGCCGGGCCCGCGAGTACGCCCGCAACCGGCTCCAGTCCTGGGACCTGGAGCCGCTGATCGACACGACCGAGCTGCTGGTCAGCGAGCTGGTGACGAACGCCCTGCGGTACGGCGAGGGGGAGATCCGGCTACGGCTGCTGCTGGACCGCACGCTGGTGTGCGAGGTCTGGGACTCCGGCCTGGTCCAGCCGCGCCGGCGCCGGGCCCGGGACACCGACGAGGGCGGCCGGGGCCTGCAACTGGTCGGGCTGCTCAGCGCGGCGTGGGGGTCACGGCGTACGCCGCGTGGCAAGACGGTGTGGTTCGAGCTGCCGCTGCCCGGCGGAGAGGGCGGCCTTACCGACCCGGCGGAGGCCCTGCTGAGCCTTTTCTGACCCCCCTCGCCCGACCGCCCAGCGGCCGCCGGGCGCCGCCACCCCGGCGGTCGACGTCCCCTCCGGTCGCGGGAACCGGATCGGGGGCCTCGACCGTCATCAGCGGCAACACCAGCCACGCGGTCCCCGACAGGACGCCCGGCAAGGCATGGACATCACTTGCGGAGCGGAGGAGTGGAGGAGCGGGGCGACGGCCCGGCGAGCGGGGCGGACACGGGTGGGGACCCAGCCACACGAGGGGGCGGAATGGGCGAGAGACGGACGGACGGAACCCGGGGCGACGACGGCCACGCGGACGGAAACCCGGCCGGGCAGAACCACACACCGGCCGAGCGAACCCCCGAAAGCCGACCACCCGAAACGCCCACGGACCACAGCGACACGACCACACCGCCCCCACCCCCCGAGCCCGCCCCGGTCCCTGGCCCCGACCCCGACCCCACCTCGGACCCCGAGCCCCAGCCCGCCTCCGACCCGGCCCCCTCCCGCCCCCGCAAGCGCCGCGTCCTTCGGCGTTTGGTCGGGGCCCTTCTCGCGCTGCTCCTGATTCCGTTGCTCACCGCCGAGGCGGCGTTGTGGGTCAACTACACCGGTGATCCGGCGTCCGGCACCCGTACCCGGGGCCGGGACGCGCTCTGGCTGGGGCATGCCTGGGTGGACGGGCGGAAGGGCGAGCGGGACGTGCGGGACCTCGCGCGGCGGCTGCGCGGCACCGGTATCCGGGACCTCTACGTCCACTCCGGCCCCTTGGAGCACGACGGCACCCTGCCCGCGTCGGCGTACCGGAAGGCCCGCTGGTTCACCGCGGCCGTGCACCGGGAACTCCCCGGCGTCCGGGTGCAGGCATGGCTCGGTGACGTGCTGGCCACCGAGACCCCCGACGGGCTGCGCCTGGAACGCGCGGCCACCCGGACCGCGATCCTCGCCTCCACCCGGGCCGTCCTCGACGCCGGATTCCAGGGCGCGCACTTCGACCTGGAGCCCCTGCACTCCGGCGACCGGAACTACCTCGCCCTCCTCGACGACCTGCGCGACCTCACCCGCGCCCGGGGCGCGGCCCTGTCCGTCGCCGCCCACCAGATCGACCCGCTGCCCGCCTTCCACTCCCTCGCGGGTACGGCCACCGGCCACCCCAAGTGGTGGTCGCAGGCGTACTTCGCGCAGGTGGCCCGCCGGGTGGACCAGATCGCCGTCATGTCGTACGACACCATGCAGCCGTCGCAGAGCCTGTACGGCGGCTATGTGGCCCAGCAGACGAGCCTGGCCCTGGAGGTCACCCCGGACGGCACCGACCTGCTGATGGGCCTGCCCTTCTACCACGAGAACCGGTTCGGCCACTGGGGCCACGCCGAGACCGTCCCGGCCGCCGTGCGCGGGGTCCGGCTCGGCCTGAGCCGCACCGACGCCGGCCGCGCCCGCTTCGGCGTCGCCCTCTACGTCGACTTCGCGGCCACCGAGGCGGACTGGCGGGCGTACCGGGACGGCTGGGCGGCTACGCCCCCGACCGCCTCCTGATCTTCGAACCGAGCCACACCAGCGGGTCGTACTTGCGGTCCACGGCCCGCTCCTTCAGCGGGATCAGGGCGTTGTCGGTGATCTTGATGCCCTCGGGGCACACCTCCGTGCAGCACTTGGTGATGTTGCAGTAGCCCAGGCCGTGTTCGTCCTGCGCGGCGCGCCCGCGGTCCAGTCCGGCCCCGGCCGCCGCGTCCAGCGGGTGCATGTCGAGCTCGGCGACGCGCATCAGGAAGCGCGGGCCGGCGAACGCCCGCTTGTTCTCCTCGTGGTCGCGCACCACATGGCAGGTGTCCTGGCACAGGAAGCACTCGATGCACTTGCGGAACTCCTGCGAGCGGTCCACGTCCTCCTGGAACATGCGGTACTCGCCCGGCCCCAGCCCGGCCGGCGGCACGAAGGCCGGGACCTCCCGCGCCTTCTGGTAGTTGAATCCGACGTCCGTCACCAGATCGCGGATCACCGGGAAGGCGCGCAGCGGGGTGATCGTGATCGTCTCGGCGCGGTCGAAGACCGACATCCGGGTCATGCACAGCAGCCGCGGGCGGCCGTTGACCTCCGCCGAGCAGGAACCGCACTTGCCCGCCTTGCAGTTCCAGCGCACGGCCAGGTCGGGTGCCTGGGTGGCCTGGAGGCGGTGGACGATGTCCAGCACCACCTCGCCGTCGTTGACCTCGACGGTGAAGTCCTCCAGACCGCCGCCGTCGGCGTCACCCCGCCACACCTGGAAACGGGCCTCGTAGCCGCTCACTCGTACAGCTCCTCTTCGGCGAGGTACTTGACCAGCTCCTCCTTCTCGAAGAGGGCGAGCAGGTCCGGGCGGATGGGTTCGGTTCTCTCACGGGTGAGCCGGATCTGCGCCCGCGCGGGGTCGGCCGCCGCGAGGGTGCCGGAGGGGTCGGCGAGGGCGCACAGCAGGTTCACGTTGCGCCAGGCGCGGTCCATCGCCGGGTGGTCCTCGCGGGTGTGCCCGCCGCGCGACTCGGTGCGCTCCAGCGCTGCCCGCGCCACGCACTCGCTGACCAGCAGCATGTTCCTGAGGTCCAGGGCGAGGTGCCAGCCGGGGTTGAACTGGCGGTGGCCCTCCACCCCGGCCCGCCGGGCCCGTACCCGCAGCTCGGCCAGCCTGCGCAGGGCCTGCTCCATCTCGTCCTCCCGGCGGATGATGCCGGCGAGGTCGTTCATGGTCTGCTGGAGTTCCTGGTGCAGGGTGTACGGGTTCTCCGGCGGACCCGCCTCGCCCCCGGCCCCGGCGGAGCCCCCGGCACCCGCGGGACCCCCCGCCCCCACGGCGGCCCCGGCGGCGAACGGGCGCAGCGCCTCCGCCGCCGCCGTGTCCACCTGGGCCTCGTCCACCGGCGGGCGCCGGTCCGCGAGCCCGTGCGCGTACTCGGCCGCGTGCCGGCCCGCGCGGCGGCCGAACACCAGTAGGTCGGACAGCGAGTTGCCGCCCAGCCGGTTGGAGCCGTGCATGCCGCCGGCCACCTCGCCGGCCGCGTACAGCCCCGGCACCCCGCGCGCCGCCGCCGAGTCGGAGTCGACCGCGACCCCGCCCATCACGTAGTGGCAGGTCGGCCCGACCTCCATCGGCTCCGCCGTGATATCGACGTCCGCCAGCTCCTTGAACTGGTGGTACATCGACGGCAGCCGGCGCCGGACCACCTCGGCGGGCATCCGGGTGGAGACGTCGAGGAAGACCCCGCCGTGCGGGGAGCCCCGGCCCGCCTTCACCTCGGAGTTGATCGCGCGGGCCACCTCGTCGCGGGGGAGCAGTTCCGGCGGGCGGCGGTTGTGGTCCGGGTCCTCGTACCACCGGTCGGCCTCCTCCTCCGACTCGGCGTACTTGTCCTTGAAGACGTCCGGGACGTAGCCGAACATGAACCGCTCGCCCTCGGAGTTCCGGAGCACCCCGCCGTCCCCGCGCACCGACTCGGTGACCAGGATGCCCTTCACCGACGGCGGCCAGACCATGCCGGTCGGGTGGAACTGCACGAACTCCATGTTCACCAGGGGAGCGCCCGCCAGCAGTGCCAGCGCGTGGCCGTCCCCGGTGTACTCCCAGGAGTTGGAGGTGACCTTGAAGGACTTGCCGATGCCGCCGGTCGCCAGCACCACGGCCGGCGCCTCGAGCACCAGGAAGCGGCCGGTCTCGCGCTCGTAGCCGAAGACGCCCGAGACCCGCTCGCCGTCCTTGAGGACGCGGGTGACCGTGCACTCCTGGAAGACCTTCAGCCGGGACTCGTAGTCACCGGTCTCCCGGTGGTCCTCCTGCTGGAGCGCGACCACCTTCTGCTGGAGGGTGCGGATCAGCTCCAGCCCGGTGCGGTCGCCGACGTGCGCCAGCCGCGGGTACTCGTGGCCGCCGAAGTTGCGCTGGGAGATCCGGCCGTCCCGGGTCCGGTCGAACAGCGCCCCCCAGGTCTCCAGCTCCCACACCCGCTCCGGGGCCTCCCGGGCGTGCAGCTCGGCCATCCGCCACTGGTTCAGGAACTTGCCGCCGCGCATGGTGTCGCGGAAGTGGACCTGCCAGGTGTCGTTCTCGTTGGCGTTGGCCATCGCCGCCGCGATGCCGCCCTCGGCCATCACCGTGTGCGCCTTGCCGAACAGCGACTTGCAGATCACGGCCGTACGGGCACCCCGCTCCCGGGCCTCGATCGCGGCCCGCAGCCCGGCGCCGCCGGCACCGACGACCACGACGTCCCACTGCTGCCGTTCCACCGCTGCCATCAGAAGAACCTCGGATCGTCGAAGACACCGGACGCGACCAGGTAGACGTAGAAGTCCGCGAGCGCCACGCTCAGCAGCGAGGCCCAGGCCAGCTGCATGTGGCGGGCGTTGAGCCGCCCGACGAACTGCCAGGCCCGGTAGCGCGCCGGGTGCTTGGAGAAGTGCTTGAGCTTGCCGCCGACGATGTGCCGGCAGGAGTGGCAGGAGAGGGTGTACGCCCAGATCAGCACGATGTTGGCCAGGAACACCAGGGTGCCCAGGCCCATGTGCCCCCACCGGTAGTGCTCGTCCCGGAAGGCCAGCACGGTGTCGTAGGTGAGCACCCCGGCCACCAGCAGGGCGGCGTAGAAGAAGTACCGGTGGACGTTCTGCAGGATCAGCGGGAAGCGGGTCTCGCCGGTGTACGACCGGTGCGGCTCGGCCACCGCGCAGGCGGGCGGGGACGCCCAGAAGGCGCGGTAGTACGCCTTGCGGTAGTAGTAGCAGGTCAGGCGGAAGCCGAGCGGGAAGATCAGGATGATGATCGCGGGCGAGATGCCCCACCAGCCGCCGAACAGGTCGGCGTTGGGACCGGCGCGCATGGCCCGGCAGTTCTCCGCCAGGCACGGCGAGTAGAACGGCGAGACGTACGGCGCCGCGTAGTAGTGCGCGTCGGCGAAGGCCCGCCAGGTCGAGTAGACGACGAAGGCGAGCAGACCGGCCGCGGTGCAGGCGGGCGCCAGCCACCAGCGGTCGGTCCGCAGATGCGGGGCGGTGATCGCGGCGCGCGTACCGGTGCGTACGCCGCCGCGCTGCTGGGGGGATTCCGTACCAGTGGCCAAGTCGGGACTCCGGTCGGTAGCGGGTTCAGGGGGCGCGGCGGTCGCGGGCGCCCAGGCCCTCGTCGTCCGAGTCCGTCCACAGGCTGATGTCGTAGGGCGCGTCGGAGATGGTGACGAGGTCGGGCCGGTGGGGCGCGGCCGGGGCGGTGGCGGTCTCCCGCAGCAGGGCCACGCTCTCGCGCAGGTGTGCGGCGTCCAGCCGGACCCGCCGTATCTCCAGGCCGCCGCGGCCCAGCTGGTGCTCCAGGCGGCTCAGCGACCGGTTGAGGTCGTCCAGACAGCGCTGGACGGCGGTGATGTCGTCGTGCACGGACATGACTTGCCCTCGCTTCCACGGGACCGGCGGGCCATGGGCGGCAACGTTCATGCGCCTTGGAGTGTCGCGCCTCGGCCTGCCGGTGTGAAGGGATGTGCGGCGATTGGCCGGGGCGTACGGATGCATCGTCCGGGCGGTGTGCGCCGCATGGGTGGGCTTACCGGCTGTCGCCGCCGTGTCGCCCGCCGTTGCCGGATCCTTTCCTCTTCAGTGGCGGCATAGATCTGATCAGCTCCATATACCGCCAAATGCGAGCATAAGGCCCGTGGCTCCCCGGAGGTAGCAGAGATGTCCTACGACGGCGACGCCCCCCACGCGGTCGCGGCGGGGCAGCGCCCCACCGGCGCGCGGCCGGCCACGACCCGCCCCCGGCCGCACCGCACCGCGTCCCGGTCCCTGCGGCGGGGCGCCCTGCGCTCGGCCGCCTTCCTCACCGCCGGCACCCTCGCCGTGCCGCTGCTCGCCGGCTGCGGTGAGGACGAGAAGCCCTCCGCCCCCCTCGCCGGGCAGGACATCGCCCCGGTCGCCCGGAGCCTGGTCGCCGAGGGCTCCACCCTGAAGTGGGCCGTGGACGCCCTGCCGGAGACGCTCAACACGTTCCAGGCCGACGCCGACGCCGGCACCGGCCGGGTCGCCCAGGCCGTGCTGCCCTCGATGTTCCGGCTCGACGCGAACGGCCGCCCGGTGCCCAACCCGGCCTACCTGGAATCGGCCGAGGTCATCGAGACCGAGCCGCGCCAGGTGGTGCTGTACAAGCTGAACCAGCAGGCCGTGTGGAGCGACGGCCGGGAGATCGGCGCCGCCGACTTCGTCGCCCAGTGGCGGGCCCTGTCCGGCCGGAACAGCGCCTACTGGACCGCCCGCAACGCCGGCTACGAGCGCATCGCCAAGATCGAGCGCGGCGACAGCGACCTCCAGGTCCGGGTCACCTTCTCGCGTCCCTACGCCGACTGGAAGTCGCTGTTCTCCCCGCTGTACCCGAAGGACGTCACGGGCACCCCGGACGCCTTCAACGACGGCGCCCGCCGCAAGCTGAAGGTCACCGCCGGCCCGTTCCGGGTGGAGCGGGTCGACACCGCGAACAAGGACGTGGTGCTCACCCGCAACCCCCGCTGGTGGGGCAGGCCGGCCAAGCTGGAGCGGATCGTGCTGCACGCCGTGCCCCGCGACCAGCGGGCCGCCGCGCTCGCCGACGGCAGCGTGGACCTGGCCGAGGTCGACCCCGCCGACGCCCGGCGGATCGGGCTCGCACACCGCCCGGGGGGCACCGGCACCCCGCTCCAGGGCGGCGGCCGCACCTCGGTGAAGAAGCTGCGCGACTGGGCGCTCGCCCACGGCCTGGACGCCGGGGAGGACGCCGGCCGGGGGCAGCTCGGCCGGACCATCGGCCGCTACCTGGAGCAGCAGCAGGCGCTGCGGGGCGTGGAGCTCCGCAAGTCGCTGGAGCCCGCCTACACCCAGCTCGCCCTCAACGGCGCCGGCGGCCCCCTGGCCGACGAACGGGTGCGCCGGGCCGTCGCCCGCGCCCTGGACCGGGTGGAGCTGGCCCGGCTGGTGCTCACCCCGCTGGGGCTGCCCGCCGTGCCCGTCGGCAGCCACCTGGCACTGTCCGGGCAGGCCGCCTACGCCGACAGCAGCGGCGCGCTCGGCGCCCCGGACGCCAAGGAGGCCCAGGCGCTGCTCGCCGACGCCGGCTGGGTGCGCGGCGGCCCGCTGAAGGAGCAGCACAAGACCCAGAAGGCGGCGGGCTCCGAGCGCCATGGCGAGGACGTCTCCGAGGGCGGCGAGGACGGCGCGTACATCGTCGGCGAGGACGACAAGGGCCACCGCCAGGAGACCGCCGGCGACCAGCGCGAGCACACCGACCCGCACCTCGCCCGGGAGGGCCGGTCCGGCGGCGCCCCCGGCGCCTACGCGCCCAAGGGCACGGCCGCCCCGGCCGCCGCGCCGGCCGGGCCGCTCGCCAAGGACGGCAAGCCGCTCGCGCTGCGCTTCGTGCTGCCCTCCGGCCCCGGCTCGGACACCCTGAACTCGGTCGCCGAGCGGATCTCCGCGATGCTGGAGCAGGTCGGCATCCGCGCGACGATCACCAAGGTCTCCGACGAGAGCTACTTCAAGGACCACATCGCCGCCGGCGACTACGACCTCGCCCTGTACTCCTGGCCCGCCACCGCCTTCCCGGCGACCGACGCCCGGCCCGTCTACGCCAAGCCGCTGCCGGCGGCGGACGGCTCGGTGAACGTCGAGCAGAACTACACCCGGGTCGGCACCGACCAGGTGGACCAGCTCTTCGAACAGGCCGCCACCACCCTGGACGAGGACGAGGCGCGGGACCTGATCAAGAAGGCCGACTCCCGGATCTGGGCGGCGGCCGGCTCCATCCCGCTCTACCAGCGCCCGCAGCTGGTGGGAGTGCGCGAGAACGTCGTCAACGCGGGGGCCTTCGGGTTCGGGACGCCGGTCTACGAGGACATGGGCTTCCTGAAGAAGGGGGCGAAGGTCTCGCCCGCCCCGGACAAGGGGTAGGACGGGCCGGGCGAGCCCCTTCGGCGGGGGCCACGTACCATGGGGTGAGGCCGTGGCGTGTCCAGCCCGGCAGGACCCGCGCGGCACGGACGTACGCGCAGGGCAGACCGCACACTCCGGGAGTACGCCACAATATGGCCACGCGCCACGACATCCGCAACGTCGCCATCGTCGCCCACGTCGACCACGGCAAGACCACCATCGTCGACGGCATGCTGAAGCAGGCCGGTGCCTTCGCCGCCCACCAGCTCGACCAGGTCGACGACCGGGTGATGGACTCGAACGACCTGGAGCGTGAGAAGGGCATCACGATCCTCGCCAAGAACACGGCGGTCAAGTACCACCCGAAGGACGGCGGGGACCCGATCACCATCAACATCATCGACACCCCCGGCCACGCCGACTTCGGCGGCGAGGTCGAGCGTGGTCTGTCGATGGTCGACGGTGTCGTCCTGCTCGTCGACGCCTCCGAGGGCCCGCTGCCGCAGACCCGCTTCGTGCTGCGCAAGGCGCTCCAGCAGCGGCTGCCGATCATCCTCTGCATCAACAAGACGGACCGGCCGGACTCCCGGATCGACGAGGTCGTCAACGAGACCTACGACCTCTTCCTCGACCTGGACGCCGACGAGGAGCAGATCGAGTTCCCGATCGTCTACGCCTGCGGCCGGGACGGCGTCGCCTCCCTGACCAAGCCGGAGGACGGCACGGTCCCCGCCGACTCCACCAACCTGGAGCCCTTCTTCTCCACCATCCTGGAGCACATCCCGGCCCCGACCTACGACGAGGACGCCCCGCTCCAGGCGCACGTCACCAACCTGGACGCCGACAACTTCCTCGGCCGTATCGCGCTGCTCCGCGTGCACCAGGGCGAGCTGAAGAAGGGCCAGACCGTGGCCTGGATGAAGCGCGACGGGTCCGTGAGCAACGTGCGCATCTCCGAGCTGATGATGACCGAGGCGCTCACCCGCAAGCCCGCCGAGAAGGCCGGCCCCGGTGACATCTGCGCGGTCGCCGGTATCCCGGACATCATGATCGGCGAGACCCTGGCCGACCAGGAGAACCCGGTCCCGCTGCCGCTGATCACGGTGGACGAGCCCGCGATCTCCATGGTGATCGGCACCAACACCTCCCCGCTGGTCGGCCGCGGCGCCACCGGCAAGGGCGCCGACAACAAGGCGGCCGTCAAGGACCGCAAGGTCACCGCCCGCCAGGTCAAGGACCGCCTGGACCGCGAGCTGATCGGCAACGTCTCGCTCCGCGTCCTGGACACCGAGCGCCCGGACGCCTGGGAGGTGCAGGGCCGCGGTGAGCTGGCGCTGGCCATCCTGGTCGAGCAGATGCGCCGCGAGGGCTTCGAGCTGACCATCGGCAAGCCGCAGGTCGTCACCAAGGAGGTCGACGGCAAGACGTACGAGCCCGTCGAGCGCATGACGATCGACGTGCCCGAGGAGCACATGGGCGCGGTCACGCAGCTCATGGGCGTCCGCAAGGGCCGCATGGACAACATGTCCAACCACGGCTCCGGCTGGGTCCGCATGGAGTTCGTCGTGCCGTCCCGCGGTCTGATCGGGTTCCGTACCGAGTTCCTGACCCAGACCCGCGGCACCGGTATCGCCCACTCCATCCACGAGGGCCACGAGCCCTGGTTCGGCACCCTGCAGACCCGGAACAACGGCTCCCTGGTCGCCGACCGCTCCGGTGCCGTCACCGCGTTCGCGATGACGAACCTCCAGGAGCGCGGCGTGCTCTTCGTGGAGCCGGGCACCGAGGTGTACGAGGGCATGATCGTCGGCGAGAACTCCCGCTCCGACGACATGGACGTCAACATCACCAAGGAGAAGAAGCTCACCAACATGCGGTCCTCGACGGCCGATGTGACCGAGTCGATCGTGCCGCCGCGCAAGCTGTCGCTGGAGCAGTCGCTGGAGTTCTGCCGCGACGACGAGTGCGTCGAGGTGACGCCGGAGGCCGTTCGCATCCGCAAGGTCGTGCTCGACCAGCGGGACCGCGCCCGCGCCGCGAGCCGCGCCAAGCACGGCTGATCTCCCGGCCCCCTGAGCCCGGGTGCCCCCGTCATGGGGGCACCCGGGCTTTTCGCAACCCTTTTTTCGGGGCCCGATGTCCGACATGCGGTGATCGGTGCCCGATAGCCATGTAACAAGTCCGTTTCGTGCCTTCTTCCGGCGAACAGTTTGTCCAGATTTTGGAAGGTCTACGCGCGAGCCGTGACTGAATTGAGATCTACGAGCGGTGGTCGGTAGTCGGCCCATGGCAGATAGTTAGCGGCGTAGCGCTCGGGTCAATGGGTCTCGCGCTGTGGGGACGGCGCCCGACTCACGAGCACCAGGGGGTGTCTGACCCTCCGTCAGGGGTGTCGGAGGGTGGACGGGAACCCCCTCCTGTTGGTGGACACGTGAAGTCATGAGGAGGGAACCCCAGTCGTCACGCGCGTCCGGCCGCGGTCACGCGCGTCCTCGGAGTACCCGGGTATCTCTCACACTCATACCTGTTGAAACGGACGAACCGTGACAAGTCCTATCGATACAGAGGGCGGCGGGGCGTCGGCCGTCGTCTCCGGCGCGTTACGGCCGGGGCCGGGGAGCCAGGCCGCCGAACTCGCGGGCCGGTCGCCCGGCCGGCTGATGTGGCTGCGCTTCAGGCGCGACCGCACGGGCGTGATCTGCGCCGCGGTGGTGATCGGCTACTTCGTCGTCGCGCTGCTCGCGCCGCTGCTGGTGAAGCTGCCCGGCACCGATCCGTACACCCTCTACGGCCAGGATCCCACCTACGCCGACCGTCCCGTGCTCGACGAATTCGGGCTTCCGCTCGGCTACTTGGGGGGTGTCTCGGGCGAGCACTGGTTCGGCGTCGAGCCGCAGTACGGCCGCGATCTCTTCGCCATGCTGGTGTACGGCATGCGCACCTCCCTGTACATGGCGCTCGGCATCACCCTCCTCATCATGCTCACCGGGGTCGTCATCGGCCTGGTCGGCGGGTACTTCGGCGGGCGCACGGACTACTGGATCGGCCGCGGCACCGACTTCTTCCTCTCCTTTCCGCAGCAGCTGTTCTTCATCGCGTTCATGCCCGTCGTGACGTCGTTCTTCGTGGACCCGCGCGAGGAGACGCCGACCTACTTCCGCGCCATGGCGATGCTGATCGTGCTGTGGCTGCTGGGCTGGATGGGCATGGCCCGGCTGGTGCGCTCCACCGTACTTTCCCTGCGCGAACGGGAGTTCGTGGAGGCGGCCCGGGTCTCGGGCGCCTCGCCGTGGCGGATCGTCCGCAAGGAGATCCTGCCCAACGTCGTCACCCCGATCCTGGTGCAGTTCACGTACCAGTTGCCCAGCACCATCCTCGGCATCGCCTTCCTGTCCTTCGCCGGGGTCGGCTTCGTCGAGCCGACGCCCGACTGGGGACGCCTCTTCGCCGCCGGCGCCCGGTACGCCGAACAGGACCCGGCGTTCATGTTCTTCCCCGGGGTGGCGCTGGTGATCTTCGTCCTGTGCTTCAACCTCCTCGGGGACTCCGTACGGGACGCGTTCGACCCCAAGTCCGGGCGCTAGCACGTCCGTTGGGTGGGGGGTGGCTGCCGCCCCCGCCGGCCCGACCGGCCGGCGCCCGGCAGATCTCACGGATAACAGACCCGACAGGTAGGTGGACAGCCCACATGATGTCTCAGCGTGCCCGCGCAGCGCGTGCCGTCGTGATCGCCCTCGCGGCCGGCTCCCTCGCTCTCACGGCCTGCTCGAAGAACGAGGGCGGCAAGTCCGGGAAGGACACCGACGAGGACCAGAAGGAGGCGGCGGTCCAGTCCCAGCCGGTCACCTACGCCGACGCCGCGGGATCGACCGGACCCGCCGAGGACGTGCCCGGCGCCAGGCGCGGCGGCACGATCACCGTCTACCAGGAACAGGGCCTGTCCCACCTGGACCCCGGCCAGATCTACGTCAACGACTCCGGCCAGGTCGCCAACCTGCTCTTCCGCCGCCTGACCCAGTTCAAGGAGGACGACAAGGGCAACGTCTCGGTCGTCGGCGACCTCGCCACCGACTCCGGCAAGTCCTCCGACGGCGGCAAGACCTGGACGTACACGCTGAAGGACGGCGTCAAGGACGAGAACGGCAACGCCCTCACCTCGGCCGACGTCCGGCACACCGTGGAGCGCCAGTACGCGAAGTTCATCTTCGACGGCCCCACCTATCTGCAGACCTGGCTGAGCGGCACCGACTACCGCAAGGCCCTGCCCGGCGGCGGCTTCGACGGCAAGCACCTGCCGGCCTCGGTGCTCGACACCCCCGACGACAAGACGGTGGTCTTCCACTTCGACCAGCCGCGCCCGGACCTGCCGCAGACGCTCGCCATGCACGGCTACGCCGTCGTCCCCGAGAAGGGCGACACCAAGGAGCGGTACGAGAAGAAGCCGGTCGCCACCGGACCGTACAAGATCGCGGAGAACAAGGCGGGAAAGACGCTGAAGCTGGTGCGGAACACCGGCTGGGACCCGAAGACCGACTCCGTGCGCCTCCAGTACGTCGACGGCTTCACCATCCAGTTCGGCGTCACCGAGTCCACCCAGACCAAGCGGCTGCTCGCCGACGAGGGCGACAACAAGAACGCCATCCAGCTCACCGGCGGCATCGACGCCACCCAGATCCAGGACGTCATCAAGAACCCGGAGGCCAACAAGCGCACCGTCAGGGGCTACCAGCCCTTCGTCATGGCGCTGACCTTCAACCTCGACCGGGTCAAGAACAAGAAGGTCCGTGAGGCCGCCGCCTACGCGGTCAACTCCAAGTCCCTCATCGCCGGCGAGGGCGGCGCCTACGGCGGTGAGGTCGCGCCGAACCTCTTCGCGCCGACGCTGCCCGGCTACGAGCCCTCCTACGACCCCTACGGCCGGCTGAAGACCCCGCAGGGCAACCTCGCCAAGGCCAAGGAGCTCCTCGCCGAGATCCCGGCCGCCGAGAAGAAGCTGGTCCTCGCCTACACCAACAGCGAGCAGGGCCAGCGGCGCAAGGTCGCCCTGGAGGACGCGCTGAGCAAGGCCGGGTTCGACATCGTGGCCAAGGAGATCGACGCGGCCAGCTACTACGAGCAGATCGGCAAGCTCGACAACCCCTACGACATGTACATCACCGGCTGGGGCCAGGACTGGCCGTCCCCGGGCACGGTCGTCACCCCGATCTACGACGGCTCGCAGGTCTTCGACGGCTCCTCCAACTACTCGCACGTGAAGGACCCGACGGTCGACGCCCTCATCAAGAAGGCGCTGACCCAGCAGCCGGCCGAGGCGGCCAAGACCTGGAAGGAAGCCCACCACCACCTGCTGGAGAACGTCCTCCCGGCGGCCCCGCTGTGGTACGCGAAGCAGTTCCAGCTCTCCGGCTCGAACGTGGGCGGCGCCCGCTACGGCACGGTGTCCAGCCTCATCGACATCAACCGGCTGTACCTGAAGTCGTGACGTCCGGCCGGGGCGGCGGAGCGCGCCGCGCGGCGGGCGCCCCGCCGCCCCGGCCCCGGTCCGCCCACCGTCTCCCACCGACTCCGCAGAGAGCAGCCAGCCCGCCATGGTCCAGTTCATCCTCCGGCGCACGGTCGGCGCCTTCGTCACGCTGTTCCTCATCGGGGCGGCGACGTTCTTCCTCTTCGTGGCCGCACCCTCCGACTACGCCTCCCTGGCCTGCGGCAAGGACTGCTCGCCCCAGCGGCTGGCGGACATCAGGGAGGCGCTGGGGCTCGACCTGCCCCTGGCCCGGCAGTTCTGGGACTTCATGTCCGGCATCGTGACGGGCCGGGACTTCCCGACCGGTCACTGCTCGGCGCCCTGCCTGGGCGTGTCGTTCTACTCCGGGGACATGGTCTGGAGCACCATCATGGACCGGTTCCCGCTGACCCTCACCCTGACCGCCGGCGGCGCCGTCGTCTTCCTCCTCGTCGGGATCGGCGCCGGCATGATCGCCGCCTACCGGCGCGGCACCCTGGTGGACAAGGTCGCCACCGGCACCTCCATGGTGCTCAGCTCCTTCCAGATCTACTTCCTCGGCCCGGTCGTGCTGACGATCCTCGTCTACAGCACCGGCTGGATGGAGGACCCGAAGTACGTGCCCCTCACCCGGGACCCGGTCGGCTGGTTCGTCGGGATGTCGATCCCGGTCTGCGTGCTGGCCACGATCTTCACCGCGCAGTACACCCGTATGGCCCGCTCGTCGATGATCGAGCAGCTCGCCGAGGACCACGTACGCACCGCGCGCGCCAAGGGCATGTCCCGCAGATACGTCTTCCTGCGCTACGCCTGGCGCGGCTCGCTCATCCCCATCGTCACCATCCTCGGCATCGACGTCAGCTCCATGCTGGGCGGCGCCGTCGTCACCGAACTGACCTTCTCCCTCCAGGGCATCGGCCGGCTCGCCGTGGACGGCGCGGTCAACAAGGACCTGCCGCTGACCATGGGAGTGATGCTGTTCGGCGCCTTCTTCATCCTGCTCATCAACATCCTCACCGACATCACGTACGCGTGGATCGACCCCCGCATCCGGCTCTCCTAGGAAGACCAGCCATTGTGACCACAGTGACCAAGGCCGGGGGCGCACCGGCCCCGGCCGGGCCGGGCGGATTCCTCTCGGTGCGCGATCTCCGGGTGACGTTCTCCACCGAGGACGGGCCGGTCCGGGCCGTCGACGGGCTCTCCTTCGACGTCGACCGCGGCCGGACCCTCGGCATCGTGGGCGAGTCGGGCTCGGGCAAGTCGGTCACCAACCTGACCGTCCTCGGGCTGCACGACCCGCTGTTCACGACCGTCGACGGGGAGATCGTCCTGGACGGCAAGGAGCTGATCACCGCCGGCGAGAAGGAGCTGGAGCGGCTCCGCGGCAACCGGGTGGCGATGATCTTCCAGGACCCGCTCACCGCGCTGTCGCCCTTCTACACCATCGGCCGGCAGATCGCCGAGCCGTACATGAAGCACACCGGCGCCTCGAAGAAGGCCGCCTGGGCACGTGCCGTGGAGATGCTCGGCAAGGTCGGCATCCCGAACCCCGCGGAGCGCGCCCGGGACTATCCGCACCAGTTCTCCGGCGGCATGCGCCAGCGCGCGATGATCGCCATGGCGCTGGTGTGCGACCCGGACCTGCTGATCGCGGACGAGCCGACCACCGCGCTGGACGTGACCGTGCAGGCCCAGATCCTGGATCTGCTGAAGGACCTCCAGCGGGAGTTCGGCACCGCGATCGTCTTCATCACCCACGACCTCGGGGTCATCGCCGACATGGCCGACGACATCATGGTGATGTACGCCGGGCGGGCGGTGGAGCGGGGCACGGTCGACGAGGTGCTCCGCGCGCCGCGGCACCCGTACACCTGGGGCCTGCTGAACTCCATGCCCCGGCTGGACTCCGACCTCGCCACCCCGCTGGCGCCGATCCCCGGGACACCGCCGAGCCTGCTCCACCCGCCGTCCGGCTGCCGCTTCCATCCCCGGTGCGCCTTCCGGGACCGGGTCGGCGGCGACCGTTGCGTCACCGAGAGCCCCGCGCTGGCGCCGGGCCGCTCCTCGGCGTGCCATCTGGGCGCCGAACAGAAACGCACCATCTTCGCCGAAGAGATCAGGCCCCGACTGGGCTAGGAGGACAACCGCCATGAAAGAGGACCTGGTCCTCCCCGCCGCCCGCGAGGCCGCCGCGGACGCGCCGCCGGAACCCCTGCTGGAGGTCTCCGGGCTGGTCAAGCACTTCCCGGTGAAGGGCGGCTTCCCCATCAAGCGAACTGTCGGCGCCGTGCAGGCCGTCGACGGGCTGGACTTCCGGGTCGCGCCGGGCGAGAGCTTCGGCCTGGTCGGCGAGTCCGGCTGTGGCAAGTCGACCACCGGCCGGCTGATCACCCGCCTGCTGGAACCGACCGGCGGGACGATCACCTACCGCGGCCGGGACATCAGCCACGCCACGCGCAGGCAGCTCGCCCCCGTCCGCTCCGAGATCCAGATGATCTTCCAGGACCCGTACTCGTCACTGAACCCGCGGCAGACGGTCGGCAAGATCATCTCCGGGCCGATGGAGATCAACGGCATCGACCCGGAAGGCGGCCGGGAGAAGCGGGTCCGCGAGCTCCTGGAGATCGTCGGCCTGAACCCCGAGCACTACAACCGGTTCCCGCACGAGTTCTCCGGCGGCCAGCGCCAGCGCATCGGCGTCGCCCGGGCGTTGGCCCTGGAGCCGAAGCTGATCGTCGCCGACGAGCCGGTCTCCGCCCTGGACGTCTCCATCCAGGCCCAGGTCGTCAACCTGCTCCAGAAGGTGCAGAGGGAACTCGGCATCGCGTTCGTGTTCATCGCCCACGACCTCGCCATCGTCCGGCACTTCTCCCAGCGCGTCGCCGTGATGTACCTCGGCAAGATCATCGAGATGGGGGACCGCGACTCCATCTACACCCGCCCCCGCCACCCCTACACCCACGCCCTGCTCTCCGCCGTCCCCGAGGTGACCCTGACGGAGGGCGAGGCGCCCCGGCGCGAGCGGATCCGGCTGGCCGGTGACGTGCCGTCGCCCATCTCCCCGCCCTCCGGCTGCCGCTTCCGCACCCGCTGCTGGAAGGCCCAGGACAAGTGCGCCGCCGAGGAACCGCCCCTGCTCCGGCTCTCCGGCAACCGCGACGGCCACCTCACGGCCTGCCACTTCCCGGAGGAGCCGACCACCGGCGCCCGGGCCGAGGACATCGTGCTGGACCCGGCACTGACGGCGCTGGAGGAGGAGCGGACCGACCGGGCCTAGGGACCGCCGCCCCGTCCGGGGAGCGGTGCGCGGCGCCCCGCCGGGACGTCCGGACGGCGGCGGGGAACCGGCACGGCCGTGCGGCCGGCGCCGGGTCGAGCGGTCGACGCCCGGCCGCTGCCGCCGCACGGGCCGTCGGCAGCGGGCGTCCCCGCCGCGCGGGGCTCAGGCGGCCAGTGTCTCCATCGCCCGGTCCAGGAGGACGGAGACGGGGGTGGCCCCGTCGCACGCCAGCCACGCGGCACCGGCCGCGTCCAGGCACGCGAGCGCGGCGCCGACGAGCGCGTGCGCCCGGGAGTCCCGGGTGTCGGCCGGGTCCACGCCCAGCCGCCGGGAGACCTCGGGCACCAGCAGGGTCTGCCAGCGCAGCTGCTTCTCCCAGTGCCGGGCCCTCAGCGACGGGGTCTCGCAGAGCATGCGGAGCAGCTTCAGGGTCCGCTCGGGCGACTCTTCCTCGTCCCGGATGATCACGTCGAAGGCGCGGCGCAGTGCCTTCCAGGGCGGCTCCTCCTCCGGCCGGGCGGCGAGCGCCTCCGCGAGCGCGTGGCCGTACTCCTCGAGGTGGCCGAGGACGATGTCCTCCTTCGTGCCGAAGTGGCGGAAGAGGCTGGCCCGCGAGAGCCCCGCCTCGGCGGCGATCCGGTCCACGGTCGTGCCGTCGAACCCGTGCTCGGCGAAGAGCCGGATCGCCACCTCTGCGACCTCGGCGCGCATCGCCTGCCGCATGCGGTCACGCAGGGCGGGCGGCCGGGGACCGGCGTCACCGGGAGTCGTCAAGGCCAAGACCTGGTTCATCACGGCCTCGTCCCGCGGCTTCGGCCGCCGGTTCGCGGAAGCGGCCCTCTCCCGGGGCGACAGGGTCGCGGCCACCGCCCGTGACACCACCGCGCTCGCGGACCTCGTCACCGCCTACGGGGACGCCGTACTGCCGATAGCCCTGGACGTGCGGGACAAGGGCGCCGTCGGCACCGCGGTCGAGGAACTGGGCGAGGAGCAGGTCCGGGACCAGTTCGAGACCAACTTCTTCGGCGCGCTGTGGGTGACGCAGGCCGCCCTGCCGTTCCTGCGCGCCCAGGGCGGCGGCCACATCGTCCAGATCTCCTCGTTCGGCGGAGTCACGACCTGGCCGAACATGGGCGGCTACCACGCCTCGAAGTGGGCCCTGGAAGGGCTGACCGACACCCTGGCCCGGGAAGTGGCCGGGTTCGGCGTCAAGGTCACGCTGGTCGAGCCCGACAACTTCGCCACCGACGCGGCGGGCCCCTCCGGTGTCCACGCCCGGCCCCTGTCCGTCTATGACGGGATGCGAGCCGCAGTGGCCGCCGCTTTCAGCGGTGCCCCGGCCGGCGACCCCGCCGCGGCCGGCCGGGCGCTGCTGGAGATCGTCGACGCGGAGAACCCGCCGCTGCGGGTCTTCTTCGGCGCCTCCTCCCTCCCGGCCGTCGCCCAGGTCTACGCCGAGCGGCTGAAGACCTGGGAGGACTGGGCCGACGTGTCCGCGCTGGCCGAGGGCGGGCGGCGGTGACGAGAGGGCCGTACGTGTCCCAGGGGCCCTCGGGCCGCCCCCGGGGCACGGCACCTCCGGGACCGGCGGGCCTCCGTGACGGTCTCCGGGGCCGCGACCGGACCACGTGAGGGTTCGCCGTCCGAACCGGTGGGGTACGAAGGAGGGCCCGCGCCTGGGCAGGCGCGGGCCCTCGTCCCCTGGACCGGACGTTCATGGGCTCGGGTCAATGGGCCGGTGAAAGTCCGTTCCGCGAAGGGGCGGCCGACGGAAAGGGGTGTGTCAGGCCGCCGCCTCGGGGTCCTTGGAGAGGCGCGGGGCGGGCACGGTGTCCGCCGTCTCCGGGTAGTGGCAGGCCGTCAGGTGGCCCGGCTTGTTGCCCTCCACCCGCACCAGCGGCGGCGCCTCCGACGCGCACTTCTCGGTCGCCTTCCAGCAGCGGGTGCGGAAGCGGCAGCCGGAGGGCGGGTTGATCGGCGACGGCACGTCACCGGTCAGCCGGATGCGCTCGCGCGGCTCCTCGTCCACCGTCGCCTCGGGCACGGCGGACAGCAGGGCCCGCGTGTAGGGGTGGCGCGGGTTGCCGTACAGGTCCTCGCGGTCGGCGATCTCCACGATCTTGCCGAGGTACATCACGGCGACGCGCTGGGAGAAGTGCCGGACGATGGCCAGGTCGTGGGCGATGAACACGAACGCGATGCCGAGTTCCCTCTGCACCTTCTGGAGCAGGTTGACGACCTGGGCCTGGATGGAGACGTCCAGGGCGGAGACCGGCTCGTCGGCGACGATCAGCTTCGGCTCCAGGGCCAACGCCCGGGCGACGCCGATGCGCTGGCGCTGGCCGCCGGAGAACTCGTGCGGGAACCGGTTGTAGTGCTCGGGGTTCAGGCCGACGATCTCCAGGAGCTCGCGGACCCGCTTCTCCCGGCCGCCTTCCGGATTGATGCCGTTGATCTCCATCGGCCCGGAGATGATCTTGCCGACCGTCTGCCGCGGGTTCAGCGAGGCGTACGGGTCCTGGAAGATCATCTGGATCTCGGAGCGGATCGGCGCCAGTTCCCTGCGGCCGGCGTGCGTGATGTCCTGACCCTGGTAGGTGATCTTGCCGGCGGTCGGTTCCAGCAGGCGGGTGATCAGCCGGCCGGTGGTCGACTTGCCGCAGCCGGACTCGCCGACCAGGCCCAGGCTCTCGCCCGGGGCGACCTGGAAGTCCAGCCCGTCGACGGCCTGCACGGCGCCGACGGTCCGCTTGATGGGGAAGCCGCCCTTGATCGGGAAGTGCTTGGTGAGCCCGGAGACGTCCAGGAGGGGGGTGGTGCTGCTCATGGTGGTGAAGTCCCGTCTGAAGACCGTCAGTGGGTGCGGGCCGCGGCGTGGTCGGAGAACAACTCGCGCTTCTGCTCCGGCGTCAGATGGCAGGCGGCGGCCCGCCCGTCCACGAACTCCAGCGCGGGCCGCTCACTGGAGCACCGCCCGCCGGCCACCTGATCGGCGAACGCGCACCGGGGGTGGAAGCGGCAGCCGGACGGCGGGTTGAGCAGGGAGGGCGGCGAGCCGGGGATCGGCGACAGCGGTACGTCGACCGGCCCGTCCAGGCTCGGCATGGAGCCGAGCAGCCCCAGCGTGTACGGGTGCTGCGGGGTCTGGAGCACTTCCTTCTTGGTGCCGCGCTCCACGCACCGGCCGCCGTACATCACCAGCACGTCGTCCGCGATGTCCGCGATGACGCCCAGGTCGTGCGTGATGAAGATGATCGCGGTGCCGAACTCCTGCTGGAGGTCCTTCAGCAGGTCCATGATCTGCGCCTGGACCGTCACGTCGAGGGCCGTGGTCGGCTCGTCGGCGATCAGCAGCTCGGGGTCGCACACCAGCGCCATGGCGATCATCGCGCGCTGGCGCATACCGCCGGAGAACTGGTGCGGGTAGTCGTCCACCCGGACGTCGGGCTGCGGGATGCCGACCCGGCGGAGCATCTCGACCGCGCGCTCCCGGGCCTCCTTCTTGGAGCAGCCGGTGTGCTTGCGGTACGTCTCGCCGATCTGCGCGCCGATGGTGTGGTACGGCGACAGCGAGGCCAGCGCGTCCTGGAAGATCATCGACATCTTGTTGCCGCGGAGCTGTTCCAGCTCCTTCTCGGTGGCGGTGACCAGCTCCTTGCCGTCGAGCAGGATCTCGCCGTCGAGGGCGGTGTTGCGCGGGTCGTGCAGGCCCAGGATCGCCATGTTGGTGACGGACTTGCCGGAGCCGGACTCGCCGACGATGCCGAGGGTCTTGCCCTTCTCCAGGTCGAAGGAGAGCCCGTCGACGGCCTTGACGACGCCGTCCTCGGTGGAGAAGTGCACCTTGAGGTCGCGGACGGAGAGGAAGGGGGTGCTCATGGGTCTCTCCTTAGGCGAGGCGCACGCGCGGGTCGATCAGGGCGTACACGGCGTCCACGAGGATGTTGAAGACGATGATCGCGGCGGCGGCGACCATGATGACGCCCAGCAGGATCGGCAGGTCGTTGGTGCCGACCGCCTTCACCGAGAGCATGCCGAGGCCCTGGAGGCTGAAGGTCGACTCGGTGATGATCGCGCCGCCGAGCAGCACACCGAGGTCGAGACCGAAGATGGTGATGATCGGGCCCATGGCACCGCGCCAGGCGAACCGGAAGAACACCGTGCGGCGGGACAGGCCCTTGGCGCGGGCCGTGCGCACGTAGTCCTGCGTGAGCGATTCGACCATCTGCGAACGGGTCATACGGGTGTAGTTCGCGGTGAAGATCAGCGACAGCACCAGCCACGGCACCAGCAGGCCGGAGAACCACTTGCCGGGGTTGTCGGTGAACGGCGTGTAGCTGGCCCGGTCCAGCAGGTGCAGCTGGTCGACCAGGAGGTAGGTGGCGAACACACCGACCACGTAGATCTGCATCGAGGAGGCGATCAGCGAGGCCGAGCTGGCGATCTTGTCCAGCGCCTTGCCCTGCTTGACGGCGGCCAGCATGCCGGTGCCGACACCGAAGATCAGGAAGACCACGGCCGCGCCGAGGGACAGGGAGATGGTGGTGGGGAAGCGGTCCAGGATGGTGTCCAGCACCGGCTCACGGCTCTGGAACGAGTACCCCAGGCAGGGCGCGTCGCAGTGCCCGTACGAGGTGTAGTCCCGCCCCACGAACAGGCCCTTGAGCCATTCCCAGTACTGCATGGGGAGCGGATCGGAGATCCCCAGGTTCTTCTTCACCAACTCCAGGGTCTCCGGGGTGCAGACCTTGCCGCAGGCGATGCGGGCGGGGTCGCGCGGAGCGGCGTAGAACAGGACGAACACCAGGGCGCTGATGATCAGCAGAATCACCGCGGCGCCGAGGATCCGGCGGACGAGGAAGCGGAACATGGCAGTTGGGATTTCCTGACGGATGCCGTAGGGGGGAGAGACGGCGGGGCGGCACCGGGGCCGCCCCGCCTAGGGGGCCGTACGTCAGGCCTTGACGAAGGTCTTGTACAGCAGCGTGGCGGAGAAGTTCGGGTCGAACTGCGCGCCGCCGACCTTGTTTCCGTAGACGTAGAAGCGGCGGGTGAACGTCTCGGGGATGACCGGGGCGACCTCCTCCATGATCCGCTTGTCGAGGGCCATCCAGGCCTTGCCGGCCTCGTTCTGGTCGCTGATGACCGCGTTCTTCTTGATGCCCTCGTTGATCCAGTCCACGTTGGTCTGCGAGACGTTGTTCTTGCCGTCGCCGATGGCATCGCCGTCGTACAGCGGCTGGAGCATCGTGTAGGCGGTCGGCCAGTCCGGGGACCAGCCGCCCCACATCACGTCGTAGCTGTTGTCGACCTGCTGGACCTGGTCGTAGTAGGACGTGGAGTCGATCGGCTTGATGACCGGGGAGAAGCCGGCCGCCTTGAGCGCGTTCTCGATGACGACCTTGGTCTTGTTGTAGGTCGGGTCGTTCGGGAAGGCGTAGACGATCTTCTGGCCTTCCTTCCCGGCCTCCTTCAGCAGCTTCTTCGCGGCCTCCGGGTCGCCCTGCGGCTTCTTCAGCTTGCCGTACACATCGGACTTCTCGTAGCCGATGATGTCGGGGCTGAGGGTCGTCGTGGCGATGTCACCGGCGGACGGGCCGCCGTAGATCTGCCGGATCTGCTGGAGCGGCCAGGCGTGGATCAGGGCCTGGCGGACCTTCAGGTCGGTGACCCGCTTGGTGTTGATCCAGTAGAAGTAGGTGCCGCCGATCAGGCCGTTGAAGGTGCGCTTCTTCAGCTCCGGGTCGGTCAGGACCTTCTGGATGCGCTCGGCCGGGACGCCCTTGTAGATGGAGACCGCGTAGGCGTCGTTGCCCTGGGAGGCGATGAGGCGGTCGGTGGAGTCGAGGATCTCCACGCCGAAGCGGAACTCGAAGCCGTCCGGGTAGGCGTTGCGGATCGGGTCCGTCTTCGGGTCCCAGTGCTTGTTGCGGGTCAGCACCATCGACTTGTCGGTGGTGTGCGCCTTCACCATGTACGGGCCGGAGGCGACCGGCTTCTTGTCGTACTTCTCCTTGGTGTCCAGCTTCGCCGGCACCGGGGCGTAGGAGTGCATCGCCAGGGTGAAGTTGAAGTCCGGCTTGGACTCGGCCAGCTTGAAGGTGATCGTCCGCTTCGCCTTGTCGGTGACGATCGAGTCGAGGTGCTTGCCCTTGTACGGGCCCTCGTAGGCGTCACGCCACTTGCCGGCCTTGCCGGTCAGCGCGCGCTGGACGTAGTCGGCGCCCTCGGTGACGAACGTGGCCCAGGAGCGCTCGATGCCGTGGCGGACGTCCTCGACGGTCAGCTCGCTGCCGTCCTCCCACTTCAGACCCTCCTTCAGCGTGAAGGTCCAGGTCTTGTTGTCGGCGGAGGAGGTGCCGGTGTCGGTGGCCAGGTCGCCGACCAGCTTCTGCCGGCCGTTGGCGTCGATCTTGTAGCCGGTCAGGCAGCGGTGCAGCACGTTCGCGACGGTGGAGTTGTACGCGTAGTAGATGCGCTGCGGGTCCAGGTGCGAGAAGTCGTCCGGGGCCAGGCCGTAGATCGTCCCGCCCTTCTTCGCGCCGGGGACCTCCGGGGCCGGGCCGGTGGAGTCGGCCTGGGTGCCGATGGTGACCTGGGCGCCGGTGTACTCCGTGGCGCCGGCGCTCGGGGTGCCGCCGCCGCCCGCGTCACCGCTGCTGCACGCGGACAGCACCGTGGAGCCCGCGGCCGCGACGGACGTGGCGATCAGGAAGTTTCTGCGGGAAAAGGACATGGCTGGCCTGTTCTGCTGGAGGAACGAAGTGGTGCTGGGACCCCGGCCGGGCCCCGTCGCCGTGGCCGGGGATGGAGCTCAGCGCTTGGTCTTGGGGTCCAGGGCGTCGCGGACCGAGTCACCGAGGAGGTTGAAGGCGACCACGAAGACCACCATCGACAGGCCCGGGAAGAGCATGAAGGTGATGTCGTCCTGGTACACCTTGGCGCCGTTCTGGATCATCACGCCCCAGTCGGGGGTGGGGTCCGTCAGACCGACGCCGAGGAAGGCGAGGCCCGCTTCCGCCGTGACGTACGCGGGCAGCAGCAGCGTCGACTGGATGAGGATCGGTGTCCACAGGTTCGGCAGCAGTTCCTTGAAGATGATGCGTGCCGGGGACGCGCCGGTGACCTTGGCCGCCTCCACGAACTCCCGCTCGCGCAGCGCGAGCACCTCGCCGCGCAGCAGCCGGGCGATGGAGGCCCAGCCGAAGGCCGTCATCACGAGGATGAGGCTGGTGACGGTCAGCCAGACCGGGGTGTTCTCCTCCGGCGAGACGAAGATGGCCATCACCACGGGCCAGAAGGCGATGAAGAAGAGGGTCTGCGGGAAGGCCAGCAGGATGTCGATCACCCGGCCGACGAAGTAGTCCGTCTTGCCGCCGAGGTAACCGGCGGTGATGCCGACGACGACACCGAGCAGGGTCGTCAGCAGGGCGGCCGCGGTCGCGATGAGCAGCGAGTTGCGGATGCCGTAGAGCAGGAAGGTGAAGACGTCCCGCCCGAGTTGCGGCTCGATGCCGAACCAGAAGTCGGAGCTGATGCCGCCGTTGGGCTTGACCGGGTAGTTGAACTCGTTCAGCAGGCCCGGGATGTTCATGCCGTAGGTGGTGTACGGGTCCTTGCCGTACAGCTTGGCTATGAGCGGGGCGAGGATGCCGACGACGAAGAAGAGGATCACCACGAAGGCGGATATGACGCCCGTCCGGTCCCGCTTGAAGCGGATCCAGGCCAGCCGTCCCGGAGAGCGGCTTTCGGTGCCCTTGGGGGTGCCGGGCTTCGCCGATGCGGCGCTGTCTTCGTCGGTCACCTCGAGCGAGGCGGCCGGGGAAGGGGTTGCGGGGGTCATGATGCTCCGTGCCTTGTGGGTCAAGGCTCCGCAGGGCGCTCCCCTACGGGCTACGCCGGACTTTTTCAACGCAATTCATTCAAGGTCAATAAATTCTCGGACGCCTTGGTGTTCTCTTTACCTTCTTTACGTTTACTTGACCGTTCCGTAGCTACGCGGGTAGCGCGCCGTAATCAATCCGTGCTTCACATCGGACCAACTACGCAAAACAGGCAAGAAGTTCGATATGCGGACGGTGGAGTGTCGACATGCGTACATCGCCCCGTCCCAATCCAACGTTTCGGCATCGTTACGCGGAGATCTATTGCGCTGGACGGTCAAGATCATCAGTGGCCGGGCGCCGGGTGCCTGCAATCGGATGACGCGTCCCCCTAAAGGCCGTCTTTTCGGGCGGTACGCGGCAGTCGCACGCGGTATGTGTCCCTCGACCCGTACTCGTTTTCCCGCTCACGAGGAGGCATGCCATGCGGCGCAGCACGCACGCCCGACGGGCCGCCGGCGCGGCGGCGGTCCTGGCGCTCACCGCCGTGGGCTGCGCGGGCGCGGGCGCCGGCGGCAACGGCGGCGCGGTGCTCAGCTCCTCCTGGGCCGACCCGCAGAACCCGCTGGAGCCGGCCAACACCAACGAGGTGCAGGGCGGCAAGGTCCTCGACATGATCTTCCGGGGCCTGAAGCGGTACGACCCGAAAACGGGCAAGGCCCACGACTTTCTGGCCCGGTCCATCGAGACCCGCGACTCGCGCACCTTCACCGTCCGCCTGAAAAACGGCTGGATCTTCTCCAACGGCGAGAAGGTGACCGCCCGCTCCTTCGTGGACGCCTGGAACTACGGAGCGAGCCTGCGCAACAACCAGAAGAACGCCTACTTCTTCGGCTACATCGACGGCTACGACGAGGTCCACCCCGCGAGCGGACGGCAGCGCGCCGACACCCTGAGCGGACTGAGGGTGGTGGACGACCACACCTTCACCGTCCGGCTCAACCAGAAGTTCTCCGGCTTCCCCGACACCCTCGGCTACGCCGCCTTCGCTCCGTTGCCCCGCGTCTTCTTCACCGACCACGCGGCCTGGATGCGCAAGCCGGTCGGCAACGGCCCGTACACCATCGCGTCCTATACAAAGGGCGCGCAGATGTACCTGAAGAGGTGGGACGGCTACCCCGGCCCGGACAAGGCGCGCAACGACGGTGTGACCCTGCTCGTCTACACCGACAGCAACACCGCCTACACCGACCTCCTGGCCGGCAACCTCGACCTCGCCGACGACATCCCCGCCGCCCAGCTGAAGAACGTGCGGAGCGATCTCGGCGAGCGCTACCTCAACACCCCCGCGGGCATCATCCAGACCCTCGCCTTCCCCTACTACGACGAGGCCTGGAGCAGACCCGGCGCGGAGAAGGTCCGCACCGGGCTGTCCATGGCGATCAACCGACGGCAGATCACCGACACCATCTTCCGCGGCACCCGCACCCCGGCCACCGACTGGACCTCCCCGGTGCTCGGCGCGGCCGGCGGCTACAAGAAGGGCCTGTGCGGCAGGGCGTGCGAGTACGACCCCGGCCGGGCGCGCGAGCTGATCGAGGAGGGCGGCGGCATCCCCGGCGGCCGGCTCACCGTCACCTACAACGCGGACTCCGGCTCGCACCGGCAGTGGGTCGACGCGGTGTGCAACTCCATCAACAACGCGCTCGGCGACGACCGGGCCTGCGTCGGCAACCCGGTCGGCACCTTCGCCGACTTCCGCAACCGGCTCGGCAGGCACCGGATGACCGGCCCGTTCCGGGCGGGCTGGCAGATGGACTACCCGCTCATCCAGAACTTCCTCCAGCCCCTCTACTACACCGGCGCCTCCTCCAACGACGGCGCCTGGTCCAACGAGGAGTTCGACCGGCTGGTGGACCGGGCCAACGCCGAGACCGACCCCGCCCGGTCCGTCGCCCTCTTCCAGCGGGCCGAGGAGGTCGTCCGGGACCACATGGCCGCGATCCCCCTGTGGTACCAGAACGGCAACGCCGGCTACTCCGAGCGGCTGTCCCACGTGGCGCTCAACCCCTTCAGCGTGCCCGTCTACCACGAGATCAGGGTCGGCTGAGGCATGGGACGCCATGTCCTGCGGCGGCTGCTCCAGATGGTCCCGGTGTTCGTCGGGGCCACGCTGCTGATCTTCCTGATGGTCAACGTGATGGGCGATCCCGTCGCCGGCCTGTGCGGCGAACGGGCCTGCGACCCGGCGACCGCCGCCCAGCTCAGACGGGAGTTCGGCCTCGACCAGCCGGTGTGGCGGCAGTACCTCACCTATATGGGGAAGGTCTTCACCGGCGACTTCGGCACGGCGTTCAACGGACAGCCGGTCACCGAGCTGATGGCGACGGCGTTCCCGGTCACCGTCCGGCTGACCGTCGTGGCCGTCCTCTTCGAGGTCGTCGTCGGCGTCACCCTGGGCGTGGTGACCGGGCTCAGGCGCGGCCGGCCCGTGGACACCGCGGTGCTGCTGGCCACCCTGGTGGTCATCTCCGTGCCGACCTTCGTCACCGGCCTGCTGCTGCAACTGCTGCTCGGCATCAAGTGGCAGTGGATCAGGCCCTCGGTGCGCGCCGGCGGTTTCGACGAGCTGATCGTGCCCGGGCTGGTCCTCGCCTCCGTCTCGCTCGCCTACGTCACCCGGTTGACCCGCACCTCGCTCGCGGAGAACCGGCGCTCCGACTACGTCCGCACCGCCGTCGCCAAGGGCCTGCCCCGCCGCCGCGTCGTCACCCGGCACCTGCTGCGCAACTCGCTCATCCCCGTGGTCACCTTCATCGGCACCGACATCGGCGCGCTGATGGGCGGCGCCATCGTCACCGAGCGGATCTTCAACATCCACGGCGTCGGCTACCAGCTCTACCAGGGCATCCTGCGCCAGAACAGCCAGACCGTCGTCGGCTTCGTGACCGTGCTGGTCCTCGTCTTCCTGGTGGCCAACCTGCTCGTCGACCTGCTGTACGCCGTACTCGACCCGAGGATCCGCCATGCCTGAACAGCCCTACGAGCCCGAAGGCGCGATCGCCGGCACCGGCATGGGCGGCGCGATGGACCTCGGCGCGAGCGAGGCCGTCACGCTGGAGGGGACACCGGGCGGACCACCGGCGCCCGGACCGGCCGGCCGGCCCTGCTCGCTGTGGTCCGACGCCTGGCACGACCTGCGCCGCAACCCCGTCTTCCTGCTGTCGGCCCTGGTCATCTGCTTCCTGGTGCTGATCTCCCTGTGGCCCTCGCTGATCGCCCCCGGCTCCCCGCTGAGCTGTGACCTGGCCAGATCCCAGGACGGCCCGGCCCCGGGCGCCCCCTTCGGCTACGACGGCCAGGGCTGCAACGTCTACACCCGCACCGTCCACGGCGCCCGCACGTCCGTCACGGTCGGCCTGTGCGCCACGCTCGGGGTGGCGCTGCTCGGCTCGGTGCTCGGCGGACTCGCGGGCTACTTCGGCGGGATCTGGGACGCGCTGCTGTCCCGGCTCACCGACATCTTCTTCGCCATCCCGGTCGTCCTCGGCGGCCTGGTCCTGCTCTCCATGGTCACCTCCACCACGGTCTGGCCGGTCGTCGGCTTCATGGTGCTGCTGGGGTGGCCGCAGATCTCCCGGATCGCGCGCGGCTCGGTCATCACCGTCAAGCAGAACGACTACGTCCAGGCCGCCCGCGCCCTCGGCGCCTCCGACGCCCGCGTCCTGCTGCGGCACATCGCCCCCAACGCGGTGGCGCCCGTCATCGTCGTCGCCACCATCGCGCTCGGCACCTACATCGCCCTGGAGGCGACCCTGTCCTACCTCGGCGTCGGCCTCAGACCGCCCAGCGTCTCCTGGGGCATCGACATCTCCGCGGCCTCCCCCTTCATCCGCAACGCCCCGCACGCCCTGCTGTGGCCCTCGGGCGCGCTGGCCGTGACGGTGCTGGCCTTCATCATGCTCGGCGACGCGGTCCGCGACGCCCTCGACCCGAAGCTGAGGTGACGGCGCCGTGCTGCTCGAAGTGCGGGACCTGCACGTGGAGTTCCGGACCCGGGACGGCGTCGCCCGGGCCGTCGACGGGGTCGGCTACGCGGTGGACGAGGGCGAGACCCTGGCCGTGCTCGGCGAGTCCGGCTCCGGCAAGTCCGTCACCGCGCAGGCCGTGATGGGCATCCTGGACACCCCGCCCGGCCGGATCACCGGCGGGCGCGTCCTGTTCCAGGGCCGGGACCTGCTCGCCCTCAAGGAGAAGGAGCGGCGCCGGATCCGGGGCGCCGCGATGGCGATGATCTTCCAGGACGCGCTGTCCGCCCTGAACCCGGTGCTCACCGTGGGGGACCAGCTCGGGGAGATGTTCGTCGTGCACCGGGGGATGTCCCGCAAGGACGCCCGGGCCCGGGCGGTGGAGCTGATGGAGCGGGTGCGCATCCCGGCGGCGGCCCAGCGGGTGCGGGACTACCCCCACCAGTTCTCCGGCGGGATGCGCCAGCGCATCATGATCGCGATGGCGCTGGCCCTGCGCCCGGCCCTCGTCATCGCCGACGAGCCCACCACCGCCCTGGACGTCACGGTCCAGGCCCAGGTCATGGACCTGCTGGCGGAGCTGCGGCGCGAGTACCGCATGGGGCTGATCCTGATCACCCACGACCTGGGCGTGGTCGCGGACGTCGCCGACCGGATCGCGGTGATGTACGCCGGGAGGATCGTCGAGTCCGCGCCCGTGCGCGACCTCTACCGGGCCCCGGCCCACCCCTACACCCGGGGACTGCTGGACTCGGTGCCCCGCCTGGACCGGAAGGGCCGGGAGCTGTACGCCATCAAGGGCCTGCCGCCGAACCTGACGCGCGTCCCGCCCGGCTGCTCCTTCCACCCGCGCTGCCCGATGGCCCAGGACGTGTGCCGCACCGACGAGCCCCCGCTGTACGAGGTGCCCGGCGGCCGGGGCAGCGCCTGCCACTTCTGGAGGGAGTGCCTGCGTGGCTGAGCCGATCCTGGAGGTGACCGGACTGGTCAAGCACTACCCCCTCACCCGGGGCGGGCCGCTGCGCGGGCGGACCGGCGCGGTGAAGGCGGTCGACGGCGTCGACTTCGCGCTCGGCCGGGGCGAGACCCTCGGCCTGGTCGGCGAGTCGGGCTGCGGCAAGTCGACGGTGGCCCGGCTGCTGTGCCACCTGGAGCGTCCGACGGCCGGCACCGTCCGGTTCAAGGGCGAGGACGTCACCGGGCTGTCCGGCCGGGCGCTGAAGGCCGTGCGCCGCGCCGTCCAGATGGTCTTCCAGGACCCCTACACCTCGCTCAACCCCCGGATGACGGTCGGGGACATCGTCGGGGAGCCGTACGAGATCCACCCCGAGGCGGCCCCCAAGGGCGACCGGCGCCGCAGGGTGCGGGAGCTGCTGGACGTGGTCGGCCTGGACCCGGAGTACGCGGGCCGCTACCCCCACCAGTTCTCCGGCGGCCAGCGCCAGCGCATCGGCATCGCCCGGGCGCTGGCGCTGCGTCCCGAGGTCGTGGTCGCCGACGAGCCGGTGTCCGCCCTGGACGTCTCGGTGCAGGCCCAGGTGGTCAACCTGCTGGCCCGGCTCCAGGCGGAGTTCGGCCTGTCGTACGTCTTCATCGCGCACGACCTGTCGGTGGTCCGGCACATCTCGGACCGGGTCGGGGTGATGTACCTGGGCCGGATCGTGGAGAGCGGCCCGGCCGACGCGATCTACGACCACCCGACGCACCCCTATACCCAGGCCCTGCTCTCCGCGGTGCCCGTGCCCGACCCGGCGGCCCGCGACCGGCGCGAGCGGATCATCCTCACCGGGGACGTGCCCTCGCCGGCGGCGGTCCCGTCCGGGTGCCGCTTCCGCACCCGCTGCTGGAAGGCGCGCGAGCGGTGCGCGCGGGAGGTCCCGGCGCTGGCGGTGCCGGCCGTCTTCCGGGACGCCGCCGGCCCCGCGGCCCACCCGTCGGCCTGTCACTTCGCCGAGGAGCGGCGGCCCGTCCCCTCGGGGGAGTCCGGGGACGACGGGAACGGGCCGGGGTGACATGGCGCACCCCGGCCCGTTTACGGCACCCGCACGGCCGTACGCGATTCAGGCTGCCTTGTCCGTATATCGGTACCGCTTCCGTGAAGTTGCCTGCGTGTTAACGGAGTTCACGGGCGTTTCACCGGGGGCAGGGAGCGCCGCAGGAAGTCCAGCTGGAGGCGGAGCAGGTTCTCCGCGACCGTCTCCTGCGGGGTCATGTGGGTGACCCCGGACAGCGGCAGGACCTCGTGCGGGCGGCCGGCGGCCAGCAGGGCGGAGGACAGCCGCAGCGAGTGGGCGACCACCACGTTGTCGTCCGCGAGCCCGTGGATCACCATCATCGGGCGGTGCGGCGTGGTTGCGTCGACCAGCCCCGCGTCGTCGATCAGCGAGTTGCGGCGGTAGACCTCCGGCCGCTCGCCCGGGTCGCCGAGGTAGCGCTCCTGATAGTGGGTGTCGTAGAGCCGGAGGTCGGTGACGGGCGCGCCGACCACCGCCGCGTGGAAGACGTCCGGGCGGCGCAGCACCGCCAGCGCCGCCAGATAGCCGCCGAAGGACCAGCCCCGGATCGCCACCCGGTCCAGGTCCAGCGGGTACCGCTCGGCGAGCGCGTGCAGCGCGTCCACCTGGTCCTGGAGCACCACGGCCGCCACGTCGTCCCGGATCGCCTTCTCCCAGGCGGGGGAGCGGCCCGGGGTTCCCCGGCCGTCGGCGACGAGCACCGCGAAACCCTGGTCGGCGAACCACTGGGAGGTGAGGTGGGCGTTGTGCGCGGCCACCACCCGCTGGCCGTGCGGGCCGCCGTAGGGGTCCAGCAGGACCGGCAGAGGAGTGTCACCGGGGTAGTCCCGTGGCATAAGCACGGCGCATGGAATTCGGCGTGCGCCCCCTTCGGTGAGCGTGACCCGCGGACGCAGCCCCGGATCCTCGGCGTACGACCGGATCGTGGCCGCCGGCTCCCCGTCGCACAGCACCCGGGCCCGGGTGCCCGGCCGGTCCAGGGCGGCGGACACCAGGACGGTCACGCCTCCGGCGCGCACCGCGGAGTGCACACCGGGCCCGTCCGACACGCGTTCCACACCCAACTCGTTCACCCTGTACACATGAACTTCGCAATTTCCGGCACCGGGGCCTCCGGACCGGAAGAGGCGGAAACCAGTACGTCCCGCGAACCGACGTCCAGAACCGCACGAATGTGCAACTGTGCGCTGGTCAGCGGCCGTTCTCCGACCGTGAGCACCCGGGCGCCGCCTTCGTCCGCGATGCGGACAAGCCGCCCCGAGGGGCTCCAGCAGGGCACACCGGCGAAAAGTTCAAGCCAATCTGGATCTTCATCGGCGTGCACCATCCGGGTGGCCCCGGTATCGGGGTCCACGGCCAGGAAGAGCTGGCCGCGCTGGTCCCGCGCCTGCACCAGCAGCAGCGGCGCACCCGCCGCTGACCAGTGCACACGTGCCAGGTAGGGGTAGCGGGCCCGGTCCCAGACCACCTCCGTGCGACTGCCGTCCAGCCCGAGGACGAACAGGTGTACGTCCGCGTTCGGGGTGCCCGCCGCCGGGTACCGGATGTTGAGTGGCTCACGTTCCGGACGGGCCGGATCCGCGATCCACCACCGCCGCACCGGCGTGTCGTCCACGCGCGCGACGAGCAGCCGGTCCGAGGAAGGAGCCCACCAGAAGCCCCGCGAGCGCCCCATCTCCTCGGCCGCGACGAACTCCGCGAGCCCGTAGGAGACGCCCTCCGACTCCGGCTCGGCCAGCGCCCGGTCGCCGTCCCCCTCGGCGCCCACCACCCGCAGCGCGCCCCGCGCGACGTAGGCGACGTGCCGCCCGTCGGGGGCCGGACGGGGGTCGATCACGGGCCCCGGGACGGGGAGTTCACGTGCCGTCCCGGCCCGTAGCTCCGCCGTGAAAAGCCGCCCTGACAAGGCGAAGGACGCCAACTCCACGGAAGTGTCGGTGGCATAACCGACGATGCCGCCGCCCCCCTCCCGGCTGCGTTCGCGGCGGGCCCGCTCCTCGGGCGGCAGCTCTTCCGGGGAGCCCTGGAGCAGCACCCCGGGGTCGGCCGCCAGGCGCTCGGTGCCGTCCGGAAGATCCATGACCCACAGGGAGTTGGCCCGGTCGGTGCCCGAGCCGGAGCGCAGGAACGCGACGCGCGTGCCGTCGGGCGCCACGGTGAACGAACGCGGCGCGCCGAGCGTGAACCGCTGGGTCCGGGCGTGCCGGCGGGGGAAGGAGTCAGCCTCGGTCGTCATACCCCGACCATATTGGCCATGCGCCCCCTTGTGCGGCTGTGCGCCGAGCGATGCGCGCACACGGATAGTTATGATCACTACCGCTGTGTGGGTATCAACCTGCTGACATCCGCATGGATTTGCTCAACTGATCTAGAACCCGCGTCCCTGGGATCTTTGGAGGTGAGCCGCCGTGGCACTCTCGATTTCGGCGGTGGTGCTGCTGGCGATCATCGTCTTCCTGTTGATCAAGAAGTCAGGACTGAAGGGCGGCCACGCGGTCGTCTGCATCCTGCTCGGCTTCTATCTCTCCTCCTCGACCATCGCGCCCACGATCAGAGAGCTGACGACCAACGTCGCCGGCATGATCGGCAGCATCAAGTTCTGAGGGCCGGTGTCGCCGGGGGCGGTGCGCGGGACCTCGTAGGGTGGTGCCATGACGGAACTGCCCGCGCGGCGTCTGCTGCTGGTGCACGCGCACCCGGACGACGAGTCGATCAACAACGGCGCGACCATGGCCAGGTACGCGGCCGAGGGTGCCCACGTGACCCTGGTCACCTGCACCCTGGGCGAGCGCGGCGAGGTCATCCCGCCGGAGCTGCGGCACCTGACGGGTCCCGCGCTGGGCACCCACCGGCGCGGTGAGCTGGGCGCGGCCCTGGCCGCGCTCGGCGTCACCGACGGCCGGCTGCTCGGCGGCGCCGGGCGCTACGGCGACTCCGGGATGACCGGCACCGCCGACAACGACGACCCCGGCTGCTTCTGGCAGGCCGACGTCGACGAGGCCGCCGGCCACCTCGCCGAGGTGATCCTCGAGGTCCGCCCGCAGGTCCTCGTGACCTACGACGACAACGGCGGCTACGGCCACCCCGACCACGTCCAGGCCCACCGCGTCGCCATGCGCGCCGTCGACCTCGCGGCCGAACGCGGCCACGGCATCGCCAAGGTGTACTGGAACCGCGTACCGCGCTCCGTCGCCGAGGCCGCCTTCGCCCGCCTCCGGGACGAGCTGGACACCCTGCCGTTCGACAAGAGCGCGGCCGTGGACGACGTACCGGGCGTGGTCGACGACGAGCGGATCACCACTGCGGTCGACGGCACGACGCACGCCGCCGCCAAGGCCGCCGCGATGCGCGCCCACGCCACCCAGATCGACGTGGCCGGGCCGTACTTCGCGCTCTCCAACGCCCTCGCCCAGCCGCTGTTCACCACCGAGTACTACGAGCTGGTGCGCGGCACGGCCGAGCCCGGGGAGACCGACCTCTTCGCGGGTGTCGAGGGGGCCTCATGAGCGACGGCGGACCGGGCCCGCTGCTCGCCCAGCCGCTGCGCCCGCCCTCTCCCGGCCGGGCCGCCGCCCTCGTCGGCCTGTTCGTGCTCGGCGCGCTCGTGGGCGCGGCCGGCGCCCTGGTGCAGGCCGCCTGGTTCCCCGGCGGGCTGCTGCTCGCCCTCGCAGGCGCCGCGGGGGCCTTCCTCGGCGGCTCCTACGCCACGCGCAGCCGCGGCGGGGCGGTCGCGCCGGCCGTGGGCTGGCTCGTCGCCGTGGTCCTGCTCACCACCACCCGCGCGGAAGGCGACTTCCTGTTCGGCGCGGGCGGCGGCTCCTACCTCTTCCTGCTCGGCGGCATGGTGCTGGCTGTGATCTGCGCCACCGTTGGCGCCGGACGGCAACCCGGCGGCGGCCCCGCCCGACTTGGCAAGTGACGTACCACTTCGCCGTGCGGCGCACGTGCGAGTCCCGTGTGGGTTTCCCCAGCGGTCATGGGATGCGCGTCGGAAGTGGCCAGTATGGTGGTGCGCGCCGCCGAGCCGCCCGAGCAGTCAGGTCGTAAGGGCGGCGGAGCCAACCGGGAGAACCTGCCTTGAGTCGTGAAACTGACACTCCGTCCTCCGGGCCCAACGGGCGCGGCGGAGCCGCATACCCCTCCGGCACACCGCCGTACGGGACCCCCCTGGCTTCCGACGACGGTACGGGCGCGGGCCGTTCGGGCACGCGGCCGGACGAGAAGAAGACCGAGACCACGCTGACGACCCGGATCCGGATCAACATCCCCGGATCCCGGCCCATCCCGCCGGTCGTCGTGCGCAAGCCCGTCGCGGACGGCGAGGGCGGCGACGAGACGCCCGCCGCCGAGGAGCGGCCCGCGGACCGCGCGCCCGCCGCCGACGGCGGCGCCGAGGTCCCGGCCGGGCCCGCCGGCCAGGCGGAGGAGAAGGCCAGCGACTGGTTCGCGCCCCGCAAGGCCGGGGCCCCGAAGGGCGGTCCGGGCGGCGGTGGCACCAACGGCGCCGGAATCCAGGGCGGTTCGGCCGCCCCGGCTCCCGCCTCCGGCGCGGCGGGCCCCCGTAAGGGTGGTCCGGGCGCGTCCGGCGCGTCCGGTGCCACCGGCGCGCGCTCCGGCGGACGTCCCGGCGGTGTGGTCGGCGCCATGAGCGCGCCGGGCGGCTCCCGCTCCGGCGGCCGCAAGGGCGGCGCCGCGAACGGCAAGGGCCTGCCCGGCGCCACCGGCGGCCCGGTCGCCCCGGGCCACGGCGGCGGCACCGGCTCCTTCGACGTGACCGAGGCGCTGGCCGCGGGCCCCCTGGGCGGCGGCTCCCGCCCCGGCACCCCCGAGTCCGGCGCGCCCGGCTCCGACGAACACCGCCGCGACGACCTGCCGTACTTCTCGGCCCACGACGGCCGGGACGGCTACGGCGCCGGTGCGAGCGCCCCCGACGGTTACGGAGCCGGTGCCGGCGGTTACGGCGCCGCGGCCGGTGCCCCCGGGCAGGGCGGCGCCGGTGACTTCACCGGGCACGGCGGCCCCGGCGGCCCGAACGGCCACGGCGGCGCCAGCGGCTTCGACGGGCGCGGCGGATCCGGCGGCCCGCAGGGCCCGGCCGGCCCCACCGGCGGCCCGGTCACCGGCGACGGCACCCTCGTGCCGCCCGGCCCCGGCGCGGGCGGCCCCTTCGACGGCCCCTCGGGCACGGGCGCCGGCCACCCCGGCCAGGGCACCCCGCGCAGCGCCCTGACCGACCTCGCCGACCTCGACGGCCCCGGCGCCGGACCCGCCGGTGCGGGCACCCGCCCGGCCGGCCGCGGTCCCGGCGGCGGGCTCAGCGACGACACCGCGATCCTCACCCCGCAGAAGCCGGCCCCCGAGCCCGGCACGCCCGGCTACCGCTCGCCGGCCGCAGGCAACGTCTCCGGGCAGACCGTGACCAGCGGCATGCCGGTCGTCCCCGGCGCGGGCGGCGGCACCCCGTTCGGCACCACCGGCGGCGGCCCGGCGGCACCCGCCGCGCCCGCGCCCAAGCCCGAGCCGGCCCCCGCCCCCAAGGCGGCCAAGCCGAAGAAGAAGGGCCGCAGCAAGCTGGTGCTGCTCGCCGCCGCCGTGATCGTCGTCGCGGGCGGTGCCTACGGCGCCGGACTGCTGATGAACCACACCGACGTGCCCAAGGGCACCACCGTGCTCGGCGTCGACATCGGCGGCGGCACCCGCGACGACGCGGTCAAGAAGCTGGACGACGCCTTCGGCAAGCGGATCGACAAGCCGCTGAAGCTCTCCGTCGGCGGCAAGACCGTCACCCTCACCCCGGAGAACGCGGGCCTCCAGTTCGACTACCAGGCCACCGTCAGCGAGGCCGCGCACAGCGACTACAACCCGGTCCACGTCGTCGGCTCCCTGTTCGGGCAGAAGCGCGTGGTCGCCCCGGTCATGCCGGTGGACGAGGAGAAGCTGCACGCCGCCCTCCAGCAGGCCGGCGGCGGCTCGGAGGCGGGCGCGGGCGTGGCCACCGACGGCACCATCGAGTTCAAGTCCGGCAAGGCCGTGCCCGTCTACGGCAAGGCGGGCAAGGCCGTCGACGCCGAGCACTCCGCCCAGGCGGTCGAACAGGCCTACCGGGCGCTGGTGGAGACGGGCAGTGCCACCCCGGTCGCCGTGCCGACCACCACCCGGCAGCCGACGGTCTCCGACGCCGAGGTCGACCGGATGATGAAGGCGTTCGCCGAGCCCGCGATGTCGGGCCGGGTGACGGTCCAGGTGGACCCGGCCCACTCGGTGCCGTTCAGCCCGCAGAACTCGCTGTGGAAGTTCCTCCGGGTCACGGCCGTGGACGGCAAGCTGGTCGACAAGCCCGACCTGGCCGCCCTGAAGGAGCTGTACGGCCAGGCCTTCGACGGGGTGCTCATCACCCGGGGCAACGGCAAGAAGACGGCCGTCACCCCCGAGGACGTCTACGCCGCGCTGCGTCCGGCGCTGATGAGCAGGACCAACCGGGTCGGGATCATCGAGACGAACCCGAGCTAGGTACCACCGCGAGCGGGGGCGTCTCCACCACGGGGGCGCCCCTCGCCGTACCGTCACCCGCTGGGCATGACATCTGTCATCCGGCGTTCAGGACCCACGGCACTGCCGGGCCGCCACCCCCCGCGGCCAGCATGGACGCCATGACGACGACAGCGGTGCCGGCCACCACCACCCCGGTGGTCGGGTTCGACCAGGTGACCAAGACGTACGGGAGCGTGCGGGCCGTGGACGGCCTGTCGCTGCGGCTGTACCCGGGCGAGACCGTCGCCCTCCTCGGCCCGAACGGGGCCGGCAAGTCCACCACCCTCGACCTGCTCCTCGGGCTGAGGCAGCCCGACAGCGGCTCGGTCGGCCTGTTCGGCACCAGCCCGCGCGAGGCCGTCGTGGCCGGCCGGGTCGGCGCCATGCTCCAGAGCGGCGGACTGATGGAGGGGGTCACCGTCGCCGAACTGGTGGGGCTGGCCTGCTCGCTGCACCCGCGGCCGTACCCAGCCGCCGACGTGCTCGCGCGTGCGGGCCTCACCCGGATCGCCGACCGCAAGGCAGGCAAGCTGTCCGGCGGGCAGACCCAGCGGGTTCGGTTCGCCCTCGCCACCGTGGGCGACAGCGACCTGATCGTCCTGGACGAGCCGACCACCGGCATGGACGTCTCCGCCCGCCAGGCCTTCTGGGCCACCATGCGCGAGCAGGCCGACCAGGGCCGCACGGTGCTGTTCGCCACCCACTACCTCGAAGAGGCGGACGCCGTCGCCGACCGCGTCCTGGTGCTGCACCGGGGCCGCCTCCTCGCCGACGGCACCGCCGCCGGGATCAAGGCCAGGGCGGGCGCCCGCCGCGTCTCCTTCGACCTGACCGGCGACATCGACGCGCGCGCCCTCGGCGCCCTGCCGTCCGTCACCCGGATCGACGTCTCGGGCCGGACCGTCCGCATCCGGTCCGCCGACGCCGACGCCACCGTCCACGCTCTGTACGGCCTCGGCCTCCACCCCCGCAACCTCGAAGTCGCCGGCCTCGGCCTGGAGGAGGCCTTCGTCGCCCTCACCGCCGCCGAGGAGGCGAAGCAGCGGTGAACAGCCTGATCAAGCTGGAACTCGTACGGGCCCTGCGCAACCGCAAGTTCCTGTTCTTCACCGTGATCCACCCCTCGGTCCTGTTCCTGCTGATCGCGGGCAACGCCGACAGCCGCACCGAACTCGACGGCACGGGGCTGACCCTGCCGACGTACATGATGGTCTCCATGGCCTCCTTCGGCGCCCTGACCGCCACGCTCATGGGCAACAGCGAGCGCATCGCCAAGGAACGCGAGAGCGGGTGGGTACGGCAGCTGCGGCTGACCCCGCTGCCCGGGCGCGGCTATGTCCTCGCCAAGACCGCGGGCGCGGCCGTGGTCAGCCTGCCGTCCATCGTCATCGTGTTCGCGGTCGCCGCCGCGGTGAAGGACGTACGGCTCGACGCCTGGCAGTGGCTCGCGCTGAGCGGCGCCGTCTGGGCCGGCAGCCTGGTCTTCGCCGCGCTCGGCGTCGCCCTCGGCTACCTGGCCACCGGCGACGCGGTCCGGCCCCTCACCATGATCGTCTACTTCGGGATGTCCATGCTGGGCGGCCTGTGGATGCCCACCACCACCTTCCCGCAGTGGCTCCAGGACATCGCCCGGTGGCTGCCCACCCACGCGTACGCTGCCCTGGGACGGGCCATCGAACAGAGCCGGGCCCCGCACGCCCAGGACATCGCCGTGCTCGTCGCCTCCTTCGTCCTGTTCGCGGGCGGCGCGGCCTGGCTGTACCGGAAGGACACGCTGAAGGCGTGAGCAGCACGACGACGGAAGACCGGCACACCGCGGTGCCGCGGCAGATCCCCGTGGGCCGGCCGCCCACCAGCCGGCGCGGCCTGCTGGCCAAGTCGCTGTGGATCGGGGTCTGGCTGGTCTTCCTCAGCTCACCGGTCGAGGACCTGGCCCTCGGCAACCACTCCACCGCCGCCACCGCGGCGGGCTCCTGCGGCCTCGCCGTCTTCGTCGGGATCTATCTGGCGTTGGTCTTCCGCAACATCGGCCGCCCGTTCTCCCGGGGCGTCGTGTTCGGCCTGGGCGGGGTCCTCGGCATCCTCGCCCCCGTCCTGGCCTACACCCTCGGCAGCGCCTGGCTGGGCCTGTTCGTCTACCTCGCGGTCGCCTACGGCGCCACCCTGCCGCTGCGCGCCACCTACTGGGCCGTCCCGGCCTCCGCCCTGGTGATGTACCTGATTGGCCTGCGCTCCGACGAGCAGGAGGCGCGCGGACTGGTCGTCCTCGTCGTGCTCATCGGGTTCGCGATGACCGGCGTCGGCCAGCTCGTGCGCACCACCATCGAACTGCGCAAGGCCCGGGCCACCGTCGCCCAGCTCGCCGCCAACGAGGAGCGCCTGCGCCTCGCCCGCGACCTGCACGACCTGCTCGGCCACTCGCTCTCCCTGATCACGCTGAAGAGCGAGCTGGCCGGCCGGATGCTGCCCGGCGACCCGGAGCGGGCGGCCCGGCAGGTCGCCGACATCGAACAGGTCAGCCGGCAGGCCCTGGTCGACGTACGGGAGGCCGTCACCGGCTACCGGCGGCCCCGGCTGGCCGCCGAACTCGCCGGCGCCCAGGTCGCCCTGACCGCCGCCGGGGTGGTCGCGGAGGTGCCCGCCGAGCCCGACCTCACCGGCGTCCCCGAGGAGGCCGAGTCCGCGCTCGCCTGGGCGCTGCGGGAGGCGGTCACCAACGTGGTCCGGCACAGCGGCGCCGACCGCTGCGCGGTACGCCTGCTGCGCCAGGAGACCCTGGACGGCCCGGTGCTGGAACTCACCGTCGAGGACGACGGCTCCGGCGGCTCCGGCACGGGCCCCGGCAACGGTCTGACCGGCCTGACCGAGCGGCTCCAGAAGGCCGGCGGCACCCTGTGGGCAGGGCGGGTCAGGCGGGGATTCCGGCTGGTCGCCCGCGTGCCGGCGGCCCGCCCGGCGGACGTAGGATCCGGGGCATGACGCGCACGATCAAGGTCCTGCTGGCCGAGGACCAGTCGATGGTCCGCGAGGCGCTGGCCGCGCTGCTCGGCCTGGAGGACGACATCGAGGTCGTCGCCCAGGCCGCGCGCGGTGACGAGGTGGCCGACGCCGTCGGCGCGCACGGCGTGGACGTGGCGCTGCTCGACATCGAGATGCCCGGCTGCACCGGCATCGAGGCCGCGGCCCGGGTGCGTCGCGCGTACCCGGACGTGAAGCTGGTCGTGCTCACCACCTTCGGCCGGCCCGGCTATCTGCGCAGCGCCATGGAGGCCGGCGCCGACGCCTTCCTCGTCAAGGACGCCCCCGCCGCCCAGCTCGCCGAGGCGATCCGCAAGGTGCTGGCCGGCGAGCGGGTCATCGACCCCACGCTGGCCGCCGCCGCGCTCGCCGAGGGCGCCAATCCGCTCACCGGGCGCGAACGCGAGGTGCTCCGCGCGGCGGCCGACGGCTCCACCAACGCCGAACTGGCCCAAACCCTGCACCTGTCCCCGGGCACGGTCCGCAACTACCTGTCGACGGCGATCCAGAAACTGGCGGCCCGCAACCGGGCGGAGGCGGTGCTGATCGCCCGCGAGAAGGGGTGGCTGTAGGGGCGCGCTCGGTCAGTTGAGCCGGGCGCGGGCGGTGCCCGCCTCCCGCCGGATCCCGCGCGCCGCCGCCTCGTCCACCACCTCGATCAGGTCGGCGTAGTGCTCCAGCTCCTCGGCGCCCTCCGTGAACCGCCCGCTCCGGACCAGCAGTTGCCCGCGCTCGTAGCGCAGCCGCGCCGGATGCGCGGGGATGAGCAGCGCCAGCTCCACGGCCCGCAGTCCCACGTCCGACCGCTCCGGCCGCGCCGCCGCCCACGCCCGCATGTTGTTCAGCACCCGCTGCACGACCTCCAGCGGCGGCGCCGGCTCCAGCATCGAGGGGTCCGGCGGCGCGCCCGTGGCGCCCACCACCAGCAGCTCGGCGTCCGTCCCGGTCAGCATCCGCCCGCCCTCGAACGGATCGGCCAGCACCCTCTCCTCCGCCGGTCCGAAGCCGACCACGAAGTGCCCCGGCAGCGCGACCCCGTACACCGGCGCCCCGGCCCGGCGCGCGACCTCCAGCCACACCACCGACAGCAGGATGGGCAGCCCGCGCCGCCGCCGGAGCACCTCGTGCAGCAGGGAGGACTCCACCCGCTGGTAGTCGCCGGGCGTGCCGTGGAAGCCGTGGCGGTCGCCGAGCAGCCGGCGCACCGCCTCCGCCCACGCGCGCGGCCCGCCCGGCCGGTACGGCAGCTCGCCCGCCAGCCGGTCCAGCTCCGCCTGCGCGGCGTCGATGCCGGCGTCGTCCAGCGAGCCGTCCGTCTCGGCGCCGATCAGCAGGCACAGCGCCGACAGATCCGGCCCCTCGGCCCGCACCTCCTCGGCGAACCGCCGCCGCACCTCGGCGGAGCGTTCCGGCGGCGGCGGATACGGCGGCGGCAGATACGGCTGACGCATGACGGTCTCAGCCCCTTCCACGACGGCCGGGGGACACGGCCGGCTCTTCCGGTTCGGCGTCCGGCGCGACCGGGTCTCGCGGCGCGTGGTCGGGAGTGGCGGGCGCGGCCGGTTGTTCCGGTACGTCGAGGACGGCGGGCGCGGCCGGTCCTCCCGGCGTGCGGACCGGGGCGGTGGGCGGGACGGGGGCTCGCGGTGTGCGGGCAGGCGCGGCCGGGGCCTGCGGTGCGTCGCCGGGTGTGGCGGGTGCGGCCGGGTCTTCCGGCGCGGGGCCGGGCGGGGCGGGTTCTTCCGGTGTGCGGTCCGGGGTGGCGGGTGCGGCCGGGTCTTCCGGCGCGGGGCCGGGCGGGGCGGGTTCTTCCGGTGTGCGGTCCGGGGTGGCGGCCGCGGCCGCGTCCTCCGGTACGGCGTTCCGCGCGGACGGGTCTTCCGGGGCGCGGTAGTGGTGGTAGGCGTGGTGCGGCTGGAAGCCGAGGGCGCGGTAGAGCGCCCGGGCGCCCTCGTTGTCCGTCTCCACCTGGAGCCACGCCGCCGAGGCGCCCTCGTCCAGGGCGCGCCGGGCCAGCGCGGCCATCACCTCGGTGGCCAGCCCCTCCCGGCGCCGGGCGGGGTCCACCTCGACGGCGGCGAACCCGGCCCAGCGGCCGTCCACGACACACCGTCCGATCGCCGCCGGCGGCTCGCCGCCCCCGGCACCGGGCACGGCCGCGAACCACACCGACGGTCCGCCGTGCAGCACCCGCAGGGCCGCCCCGGTCATCCCCTTGCGCCGGTACCGGGCGAGCCACGCCTCGTCCGCCGTCCGGGACAGCACCACACCCTCGCCGCCGGCCCGGTCCGCGACCGGCGCCAGCGCCCCGGTCCACAGTTCCGCGGTCACCTCCCGCACCCAGCCGCGTCGCTCCAGCTCCGCGCACAGCAACTCCTGCGTGCCCTCGGCGCCGGTCGCGGTCTGCACCCGCGCCGGCAGGCCGCGCGCGCCGTACCAGCGTCGTACGGCGTCCAGGGCCGCGTCGAGCCCGAGCCCGGGGTCGCCCAGCGGCAGCACGCTGTTGGCGCGCCGGGTGAACCCGGCGGCGGCCCGCAGCTCCCAGGCGCCCAGCGGCTCGCTCTCCACCGGCGGCCAGGCGCGCGCGGTGATGCGCGCGAGTTCTGGGTAGGAAGCGGCGGGGCCCCGGCGGCGCGCCGGTGCGGCGGGAATCACTTTGCCCGCGACCAGCGCGGATTCGGGAATCCGGACACTTTCGCCGTCCCGGCGTGTGATCATGAGCACGCCACCGTCCCAGGATGTGAGAACACCCACCGTGTCAGTGAACTTCTCCGGTCCGGCACCGGGTTCGCCCAACCGCCGTACAGAGACCCGTTTCCCCACGTCAGCAGGGGTGATTCGGACCTCCAGGCGTCCTGTCGCCGAGATTTCCACTGGTCAGTTCACCCCTCCTGTTCGGATCATGCTCCGGAACGGAGATACTAGGGGCGGGCATCGACGACGCCGCGCTCCCGCGCGCCAGGCGGCGGGCCTGAGGAGGCTCGCCAGCGCCCTATCGAGGAGGAACGACAGCGTGACCTACGTCATCGCGCAGCCTTGTGTCGACGTCAAGGACAAGGCGTGCATCGAGGAGTGCCCGGTCGACTGCATCTACGAGGGCCAGCGGTCCTTGTACATCCACCCGGACGAATGCGTCGACTGTGGTGCCTGTGAGCCGGTCTGCCCGGTCGAGGCGATCTTCTACGAGGACGACGTCCCGGAGGAGTGGAAGGACTACTACAAGGCGAACGTCGAGTTCTTCGACGAGCTGGGCTCGCCCGGCGGCGCCAGCAAGCTGGGGCTGATCGAGCGCGACCACCCCTTCGTCGCCGAGCTGCCGAAGCAGGGCTGACCGCCCGCCTGAGCGCCAAGCGGCCGCAGCCGCGCCGCCTCGGTCCCGTACGGCCCGATCCCCCGGATCAGCGCCGCACGGGACCGAGGCGTTTGCCGCACCGTACGAAAGTGAGCCACTGATCGTGTCCGCAGTCTCCGACCGGCTCCCGGTCTTCCCGTGGGACAAGCTGGAGCCGTACAAGCAGACGGCCGCCGCCCACCCGGACGGCATCGTCGACCTCTCGGTGGGCACCCCGGTCGACCCGGTGCCCGAGCTGATCCGCAAGGCCCTGGTCGACGCGGCCGACTCGCCGGGCTACCCGACCGTCTGGGGCACCCCCGCCCTGCGCGACGCGATCACGGGCTGGCTGGAGCGCCGGCTGGGCGCCCGCGGGATCACCCACCGGCACGTCCTGCCGGTCGTCGGCTCCAAGGAACTGGTGGCCTGGCTGCCCACCCAGCTCGGCCTCGGCCCCGGTGACAAGGTCGCCTACCCGCGCCTGGCCTACCCCACCTACGAGGTCGGCGCCCGCCTCGCCCGCGCCGAGTACGAGGTCTACGACGACCCGCGCGACCTGGACCCGGCGAACCTGCGGCTGCTCTGGCTGAACTCCCCGTCCAACCCGACGGGCCGGGTCCTGACCAAGCGGGAGCTGACGGACATCGTCGCCTGGGCCCGCGCCCACGACGTCCTGCTCTTCTCCGACGAGTGCTACCTGGAGCTGGGCTGGGAGGCCGACCCGGTCTCGGTCCTGCACCCGGACGTCAACGGCGGCTCCTACGACGGCATCGTCGCCGTGCACTCCCTGTCCAAGCGGTCCAACCTGGCGGGCTACCGCGCGGCCTTCGTCGCCGGTGACCCGGAGGTCCTCGGCCCGCTGCTCCAGATCCGCAAGCACGGCGGCATGATGACCTCCGCTCCGACGCAGGCCGCGGTCGTGGCCGCGCTCGGCGACGACGACCACGTGCGGGAACAGCGCGAGCGCTACGCGGCCCGCCGCGAGGCGCTGCGCTCGGCCCTGCTCGCCCACGGCTTCCGCATCGAGCACAGCGAGGCGAGCCTCTACCTCTGGGCCACCCGGGACGAGTCCTGCTGGACCACGGTCGCGCACCTGGCCGAGCAGGGCATCCTGGTGGCCCCGGGCGACTTCTACGGCGAGGCGGGCGCCCGCCACGTGCGGGTGGCCTTCACGGCGACGGACGAACGCGTCCAGGCGGCCGTCTCCCGCCTGACCCGCTGACCGGCCCCTTGCCGACGCGGGCACGAGACGGCGAACGGGGTCCAGGGAACTCCCTGGACCCCGTTCACCGGTGAAGGCGGTCTCAGCCGAGCGGCAGGCCCTTCGTCGGCAGGGAGTCCGTCGGCAGACCGCCCTTGGTGAGCGAGTCCGTCGGCAGGCCGCCCTTCGTCGCGCCGACCGCGGCCTCGCCGAGGACGCCCCCCGCGGCCCCGGCCGCGTCGCCCACGGCCTTCTGCGCCACCGGAGTCGTCCGCTTCACGGCGCTGCCGCCGGTCTTGCCCGCGGCCGGCACCGCCTGCCCGACCGCCTTGCCGCCCGCGTGGCCCGCGACCGAGGTCACCTGCCGCGCGGCACTGTCGACGGCGTCACCGGCGTGCGCCCCGTCCAGCGCGGTCAGCCCGCTCAGGTTGGGGCCGACGTCGGGCAGGTTCGTGGCCGCACCGGCGGAGCCGGCCGCACCGACCCCGGCGGCCGCTCCCGCTGCGACGAGCAGCGCGGCACGGGCGATCCGGCGGGTCAGAGGGAGGGACATGATGCTCCATTCGACGGGAGAGAACGGTGTCTGCGTCCGAGCCCGTCTCCGGCTCGGACGCCGTGACTACCGCTCGAAGCCCGCGAAGGTTGCGGACGCCCCGGGTAAAGAATGGATAACGCATCGCATTATCGGGTGTGGATAAAAACGGGCAAAGGACGTTCGGCGCACGCCGCGCGGAAACCTTCCAGCCCCTGGTTTCCCAAGGGTTTCCGCGCCCGGAGGCCCACCCGCGCCGACCGCCCCGTCACTCCGGCGGAGTACAACCCGCGGGAGTGACCGGCCGTACGGCTGTGCGCCCTGCCGCGCGACCGGGTGTGCGGCTCACCGCGCGGCTCACCGCGCGGCCTACTGCGCGGCGACGATCCTGACGGCCCCGCCGGACCGCTCCGCCCCGGCGGCCCCCTCGGAGGCGACGGGACGCCACTCGTCGGAGTCGCTCCCCACGGTCCACTGCCGCCCCGCGTACGTCACCCGCTCGATGCGCAGCGCCGAGGAGTTGGCGACCGCCCAGTGCGCCAGCTGCCAGCCCCGCTGGAGCTCGTCGCGCCCGGCGGCGTCCTTCTTCGCGCCCTCGGGCACCGGAACCGTCACCGTCCGCCCGCGCGCGGTCGCGGTCACGCTCGGCGAAGGGGACGGCGACGGCACGGGCGTCCCGCCCACCACCGCGCCGGTCTCCTGGAGCGCGTCGCGCCCGAAGTCCCGTACCAGCGCGGCCCGTACCGCGTCCGGGCCGGTCTCGGGCGCCGTGTGCTGCGGGCGCCCGTCACAGGTCAGCGTGGCCGCCGCGCGCCCGGTCAGGGCCGCCGCCAGCAGCGTGGCGTCCGACTCGTGCTTGGCGTACGCCTCCGGATAGCCGCTGCGCTGCACCCGCTGCGCGGCCACCGTCAGCGGCAGGTCCGTGTAGTGCGGCACCTTGGCCAGGTGCGCGTAGAAGATGCCCGCCGCGTACGACGGGTCCATGATCTGCCGCTCGCTGCCCCAGCCCTGCGAGGGGCGCTGCTGGAACAGGCCCAGCGAATCCCGGTCGCCGTGCCGGATGTTGCGCAGCCCCGACTCCTGGATGGCGGTGGCCAGCGCGATCGTCACGGCCCGCTCCGGCATCCCGCGCCCGGTGCCCACGGCCGCGATCGTGGCCGCGTTCTCCGCCTGTTCGGGCGTGAACTCGTAGGCGGCCCCGTCACCGGAGGCCGGGACCACCGCGCAGCCGCGCGCCCCGCCGCCTCCGGCGACGTACTGGACCACGAGGTACGCGGCGACACCGCACAGGACCAACAGGGCGGCCGTGAAACGGAAACGGCGGCCACGGCGCTCGGGAGAGGTGGGGGACGGCTCTGGCACGCGTACAAGGTACTGGAGCCGGGGCGGTGCCCCGCGCGGGGTCCGCGCCGTCGGTCCGGCGGTGTTCCGGCAGGTGGCGCGCTAGGGTCGAGGGCATGCCCGACACCTCCCTTGACCTCACGCTGGACGCCGCCACGCTCACCGCGCGGCTCGTGGACTTCCCGTCGGTCAGCGGCACCGAGAAGCCGCTCGCGGACGCCATCGAGACCGCCCTGCGCGCCCTGCCGCACCTGACCGTGGACCGGTACGGCAACAACGTGATCGCCCGGACGGACCTGGGCCGGGCCGAGCGCGTCATCCTGGCCGGCCACATCGACACCGTCCCGATCGCGGACAACGTGCCCTCGCGGCTCGACGACGACGGCGTGCTGTGGGGCTGCGGCACCTGCGACATGAAGTCGGGCGTGGCGGTGCAGTTGCGCATCGCGGCCACGGTCCCCGCCCCCAACCGCGACCTGACCTTCGTGTTCTACGACAACGAGGAGGTCGAGGCCGAGCGCAACGGCCTCCGGCATGTCGCCGGGGCTCATCCGGAGTGGCTCCAGGGCGACTTCGCGGTGCTGCTGGAGCCGTCCGACGGCGAGGTGGAGGGCGGCTGCCAGGGCACGCTGCGGGTGCTGCTGAAGACCGCGGGCGAGCGGGCGCACTCGGCGCGCGGCTGGATGGGCTCCAACGCCATCCACGCGGCGGCGCCCATCCTGGCCCGCCTGGCGTCCTACGAGCCGCGCCGGCCGGTCATCGACGGGCTGGAGTACCGCGAGGGCCTGAACGCGGTGCGCATCGGCGGGGGAGTGGCGGGCAACGTCATCCCCGACGAGTGCGTGGTGACGGTCAACTTCCGCTACGCCCCCGACCGCACCGAGGAGGAGGCGATCGCGCACGTCCACGAGGTGTTCGCGGACTGCGGCGTGACGGAGTTCGTCGTCGACGACCACAGCGGGGGCGCGCTGCCCGGGCTGTCCCACCCGGCCGCCGCGGCCTTCATCGAGGCGGTGGGTGGCACCCCGCGCCCCAAGTACGGCTGGACGGACGTGTCCCGGTTCTCCGCGCTCGGCATCCCGGCGGTCAACTACGGCCCCGGCAACCCGCACTTGGCGCACAAGCGGGACGAGCGGGTGGAGACCGCGAAGATCCTCGCGGGCGAGGAGCGGCTGCGGAACTGGCTCACCGCGTGAGGGCGCCCGGGGTGCCGGTGCCTGCCGGACACGCCGGGGTCCCCCTTACGTAACCCGGATGGATCTAGGCTGAGAAGGAACTACCGGCAAGCGGAGGGAGCGCACATGGCGACCGGAAACCCCGAGGGGAAGAAGCAGCCGCCGGACGAGCAGCGGCTCGGCCCGGTCCTCCGGCGGCGGGGCCAGGTCACCGCCAGCACGACCGACCAGCGGCTGCTGGACGAGCGCGCTCCCACCGACTGGGTCCACACCGACCCCTGGCGGGTGCTGCGGATCCAGTCGGAGTTCATCGAGGGCTTCGGCACGCTGGCCGAACTCCCGCCCGCCATCAGTGTCTTCGGCTCGGCGCGGACACCGGCGGACTCACCCGAGTACGACGCGGGGGTGCGGCTCGGCCGGGGGCTGGTGGAGGCCGGCTTCGCGGTCATCACCGGCGGCGGCCCGGGCGCGATGGAGGCGGCCAACAAGGGGGCGTGCGAGGCGGGCGGCATCTCGGTGGGCCTCGGCATCGAGTTGCCCTTCGAGCAGGGCCTCAACCCCTACGTCGACATCGGCCTGAACTTCCGCTACTTCTTCGTCCGCAAGATGATGTTCGTGAAGTACGCGCAGGGGTTCGTGGTCCTCCCCGGCGGCCTCGGCACCCTGGACGAACTCTTCGAGGCCCTCACCCTCGTCCAGACCCAGAAGGTCACCCGCTTCCCGATCGTCCTCTTCGGCAGCGAGTACTGGGGCGGCCTGGTGTCCTGGCTGAGAAACACCCTGGTCGCCCAGGGCAAGGCCGCCGAGAAGGACCTCCTCCTGTTCCACGTCACGGACGAGGTGGAGGAGGCTGTGGCCCTGGTGTCGAAGGAGGCGGGACGCTAGGAGCCCCCGGACCCACCGGCCGCACCCGCGAGTGACCGGCGGCAAGCACCGTCGCAGTACTAGGCCAGGCCCCGCCGGGCCACCGTGGGTGGCCGGTGACCGGCGATGGCGGTCACCATGTCGAGCACCTGCCGGGTCTCGGCGACCTCGTGCACCCGGTACACCTGCGCCCCGAGCCACGCGGAGACGGCCGTCGTGGCCAGCGTGCCGATCAGCCGCTCCTTCACCGGCCGGTCCAGGCTCTCGCCCACGAAGTCCTTGTTGGACAGCGACACCAGCACCGGCCACCCCGTGGCCACCATCTCGCCCAGCCGCCGCGTCGCCTCCAGGCTGTGCCGGGTGTTCTTCCCGAAGTCGTGCCCCGGATCGATCAGCACCGACTCCCGCGGCACCCCCAGCGAGACCGCACGCTCGGCCAGCCCGAGGGTCACGTTCAGGATGTCGGCCATGACGTCGTCGTACGTCACCCGGTGCGGCCGGGTCCGCGGCTGCGCCCCGCCCGCGTGCGTGCACACCAGCCCCACCCCGTACCGCGCCGCGACCTGGGCGAGCCCGGGGTCGACGCCGCCCCACGCGTCGTTCAGCAGGTCCGCGCCCGCCTCGCACACGGCCTCGCCGACCTCCGCCCGCCAGGTGTCCACGCTGATGACCACATCGGGGAACCGGCGCCGTACCTCCGCGACGAAGCCGACCGTCCGACGCGCCTCCTCCTCGGCCGAGACCTCCTCGCCGGGCCCGGCCTTGACCCCGCCGATGTCCACGATCGCGGCGCCCTCGGCCACCGCCCGCTCCACCCGCTCGAGGGCCGGCTCGTCGCGGAACGTGGCCCCTTGGTCGTAGAAGGAATCCGGCGTCCGGTTCACGATCGCCATGATCACCGGCTCGTGCGGCCCGAATTCCCGCTTGCCCAGCCTGAGCATCCGCCCTGCCCTCTCCTAGTACGTCCCGCTGTACGGCCGCCTGTGACCCTAACTGTCAGACTCGCATGGCACGATCGGAGCCTGACAGATACCGCTGCCGGCACAGCGTCCGGTACGAGCGTGGGGACCCTGAGGCGATGGTGATGTTCTTGTTCCTGGTCGTCGCGCTGGCCATCGTGGTCGCCGCGGTGACCCTGGCCGTGGTCGGCGGCGGGGAGAGCGCCCCGCTGCCGGAGGCGGCGCCGGAGCGGCTCCAGGACCCGCTGCCCCCGGACCGCCCGGTGGACCGCGCGGACGTGGAGAGCCTGCGCTTCCCCCTCGCGCCGCGCGGCTACCGCATGGCCGACGTGGACGACGCGCTCGGCCGGCTCGCCGCCGAACTGGCCGAGCGGGACGCCCGCATCGCCGACCTGGAGACCGCGCTGGCCGGCGCCCGGGCCGCCGCGCGGCAACAGCCGGCCGAGCACCCGCGGACGGGCCCGGACCAGGGCCGGGAGGAGCAGCGATGACCAGCCGAACCGCCGTCGCCGGGCCGGACGGCGCCCCGCGCTGCCCCTGGGCCCTGTCCACCGACGACTACGTGGCGTACCACGACGAGGAGTGGGGCCGCCCGGTCCACGGCGACGACGCCCTCTTCGAACGGCTCAGCCTGGAGGCATTCCAGTCGGGCCTGTCCTGGATCACCATCCTGCGCCGCCGCCCCGGCTTCCGCGCCGCCTTCGCCGGCTTCCGCATCGAGAAGGTCGCCGCGTTCACCGACACCGACCGCGAACGCCTGCTGGCCGACCCGGGCATCATCCGCAACCGCGCCAAGATCGACGCCACGCTCGCCAACGCGCGCCTGCTCGCCGACTGGGCCGAGGGCGAGCTGGACGAGCTGATCTGGTCCCACGCCCCGGACCCGACGGACCGCCCGGCCCCGAAGACCCTGGACGACGTCCCGGCGGTGACTCCCGAGTCCACGGCCCTGTCCAAGGCCCTGAAGAAGCGGGGCCTGCGGTTCGTCGGCCCGACGACGGCGTACGCCCTGATGCAGGCGTGCGGCCTGGTCGACGACCACCTGGAGACCTGCGTGGCCCGCTCCACCCCGTAGCGGACGAACCCGCCGGCCCCGCGGCGCGCTACCGCCCCAGGTACTTCGGCTTCTCCTTGGCGACGAACGCCTGGACGGCGATGTGGTGGTCCTCGGACCGCCCGGCCCGCGTCTGCAGCTCGTCCTCCTTCTCCAGCGTCTCCTCCAGGGAGTGCGTCAGCCCGTAGGCCACCGCCTCCTTGATCGCCGCGTACGCCACCGTCGGCCCCTCGGCCAGTGCCCGCGCCACCTTCGCGGCCTCGGCGCGCAGTTCGCCCGCCGGTACGACCCGGTTGGCGATGCCCAGCTCCAGAGCGTCCTGGGCGTCGATGCTGCGCGGGAAGAGCAGCAGGTCGGCGGCGCGGCCCGGGCCGACCACCCGGGGCAGCGTCCAGGAGATGCCGGAGTCGGCGGTCAGGGCGACGCCCGCGAAGGAGGTGTTGAACTTGGCGGTGTCGGCCACCAGCCGGTAGTCCGCGGCGAGCGCGAAGCCGAACCCGGCGCCGGCCGCGACGCCGTTCACCGCCGCGACCACCGGCTTCGGCGCCCCGGTCAGGGCCCGCACGATCGGGTTGTAGTGCTCCTTGACCGTGCTCATCGTCTGCCCGGCGCCGGTCTCCCGGTCGCCGGCCAGCAGCCCGATGTGCTCCTTGAGGTCCTGGCCCACGCAGAAGGCCCGGTCCCCGGCGGCGGTCAGCAGGATCGCCCGGACGGCCGTGTCCCCGGCCGCCGATTCCGCCGCCTCCCGCAGGGCCGCCTTCGTCGCGATGTTCAGCGCGTTCATCGCCTCGGGGCGGTTCAGCGTGATCGTCGCGAGCCCGTCGCTCACCTCGTAGAGCACGGTGTCGGCCATGGCGTGTCCCCTCCGGAGTAACCGCTGGTGACGTACCGCTCAGTACGTCCATGTCTGAGGACAGCATGGCGGAGATCACCGTCCGGCGGCCGGAGCGGACGTGTGACCTGCGTCAAAGAAATCCGGGACGGAGTCGGCCGACGGGGCCTGGCGGGGTGGCGAAGTATCGCAGGCACATCGCCGAATTGGGTGGTTTTGCTCGCGCGCGTTGCCCAAGCGATGCCGACCGATGTTGGTCATCGGGTCCTGCCATGCGGGATAATGGCCAGGAAGCAATGTGTTCGATGCCGGTGTCGCGTGTCCGTTTCGGATGGCGGGTGCCCCCTGCCCGGGGGTACCGGCAGAGACGATGAGCTGGTTTCAGGAAGGGGAACGAGCATGGCGGCCATGAAGCCGCGGACGGGTGATGGCCCGCTCGAGGTGACCAAGGAGGGGCGGGGCATCGTCATGCGCGTTCCGCTCGAAGGCGGCGGTCGACTCGTCGTCGAGCTGACCCCTGACGAGGCGGCGGCGCTCGCCGACGCCCTCAAGAACGTCGTCGTCTGACGTTCCGATTCTGTCCTCGCAGCTGCCCCGGCATCGTACGCGGTGCCGGGGCAGCCGCGTCTCCGGGGGCGGCCGGCGCCGTCCGTCCCGCCTGTTCCGCCGTCATCGCTTGACGGCGCACAGCAGTCCGTCGCCCACCGGCAGCAGCGACGACACCAGCTCCTGGCTCTCCCGCACGGTGCGCAGCAGCTCCCGCAGCCGCAGCACCTCGGCGGGCTGGGGCCCCGAGTCGACCGTACGGCCGTCCGCGAAGACGCCCTCGAAGACCACCAGGCCGCCCGGCCGCAGCAGGCGCAACGATTCGGCGAGATAGTCCGGGTACTCCAGCCGGTCGCCGTCGCAGAACACGAGGTCATAGCCCGCGTCGGCGAGGCGCGGCAGGACCTCCAGGGCGCGGCCGGGGATGAACCGGGCCCGGTTGCTGGCGAAGCCGCAGCCGCGGAAGGCCTGCCGGGCGAACTGCTGGTGGTCCGGCTCCGGGTCCACCGTCGTGAGCACCCCGTCCGGCCGCATCCCGTGCAGCAGATGAATGCCGGACACCCCGCAGCCGGTGCCGATCTCCGCGACCGCCTTCGCGTCCACGGAGGCGGCGAGCAGTCGCAGCGCGGCGCCCGTGCTGGGCGCCACCGAGCGCAGCCCTGCCTCGCGGGCCCGGTCGCGGGCCCAGCGCAGCGCTTCGTCCTCGGCGACAAAGGCGTCGGCGAACGCCCAGCTCGTCTGCCGGTTGGCGGTAATGACCCTCTCCTGTCCCCGTGGTTGCCTGGGCGTGACTGTATCCGTTGGCGGCGGGAACCCGCAGATGAGCCCGTGCGTTTACAGGGATGAGACGGTGACCGGCGACGCGACGGGGGGCGAGCGGTGGGGCAGGACGCCGAGCAACTGCTGACGCAGCCGGACGAGCCGGATCAGCGAGTATCAAATTCTCGTAAAACCGCTTATCCGGAGCTAACGGGCGAGGTGGCTATGGTAGGGGCTCCACTGGACACCACCAGAGCCGACAGGGGAGGTGCGGCTGCGCCCGGGGACCGGGGCGGAGTGCTGCGGCGCTTCCTCGGGTCGGCGGGCAGGCCGAAATCCGTGACCGACACCGCTGCTGACAGCCACGCCGCCGGGATCGCCGCGGGCGAGACCCCGACCGCGACCTTCACCACCGACGCGGACGGGCAGGCGTGGACTCCGCCCACGTGGGACGAGATCGTCAGCACGCACAGCGGCCGGGTCTACCGACTGGCGTACCGCCTGACGGGCAACCAGCACGACGCCGAGGACCTCACCCAGGAAGTCTTCGTCCGCGTCTTCCGCTCCCTGTCGACGTACTCGCCGGGCACCTTCGAGGGCTGGCTGCACCGCATCACCACCAACCTCTTCCTGGACATGGTCCGGCGCAAGCAGCGCATCCGCTTCGACGCCCTCGGCGACGACGCGGCCGAGCGGCTGGCCAGCCGGGAGCCCACCCCGCAACAGCTGTTCAACGACGCGCACTTCGACGCCGACGTGCAGCAGGCCCTGGACACCCTGGCGCCCGAGTTCCGCGCCGCCGTCGTCCTGTGCGACATCGAGGGACTGTCGTACGAGGAGATCGCCGCCACCCTCGGCGTGAAGCTCGGCACGGTCCGCTCCCGTATCCACCGCGGCCGGTCCCAGCTCCGCAAGGCGCTCGCGCACCGCTCCCCGGAGGCCCGCGCGGCCGAGCGGCGCTCCTTCCTGGCCCGGGTCCCCGCGCTGGGAGGAGGGGGCGCGACCGCGTGAGTGGATCTCGGTCGAAACCTGCCGAGGAGGCACACCTCGCAGAGCAGCACCTGGGAGACCGGCTCTCCGCCCTGGTGGACGGGGAACTCGGTCATGAGACGCGTGAGCGGGTCCTCGCGCACCTGGCCACCTGCGCCCGGTGCAAGGCCGAGGCGGACGCCCAGCGCGCGCTGAAGAACGTCTTCGCGGAGGCCGCCCCGCCCCCGCCCTCGGCGAGCCTCCTGGCCCGCCTCCAGGGCCTTCCCGGGGGAGACCCGGACGGCGGCGGCAGCACGCCGTCACCCGGGCCCGGGCCCGGCACCTCCGGCGGCCTCGGGCCCTTCGGGTCGCGGCGCGGCGACCGCCTGCCGTTCGGGTACGTCCCGGCCCGCCCGCACGGCCTGCTCCCGGCCGGCGCGGACGGCGCCGACGGCCCCCGCGGCGACGGCTTCCGCATCCATCCCGTCGGCCGCCCGGACGACGCCCGCACCGCCTCGCGCGGCCGGCGGTTCGCGTTCGCCGCCGCCGGCGCGGTGTCACTGGCCGCGCTGGCCCTCGGCGGCGTGACCACCGGCTTCCCCGGCGATCCGGCCACGGACGCCCGCAGCGGCTCCGGGGTCGTCCCGGTGCGCTCGGCCGGCTCCGGCACGGGCGGCGGCGCGGCCACGCCGGACAGCCAGCGCCGACGGCCCGTGGGACCGCTGCTCGCCCAGGGCGGCGCGCTGCTCGGCTCCGCACCGGTGGCGCCGACCTCGCTCTCCGCGCCGCTGCTGCCCGGGGTTCCCGCCCCGGCCTCCGGGCACGACCGAGCGGAGGCGGTACGCGCGCTGACCGCGCCGGTGTTCGCCGGTGCGGCCGCCATCTCCCCGCTGATACGCCCGCTGGACGAGACGGTGGCCCTCCCGCTCACCGACTGGCCCATGCCCCCCGGGGCCACCGGCTCAGGCCGCCTGTCCGCCCCCGTCCCCGACACCACGCCCTCCCCGCGTCCCTCGCCCTGACCGTCACCGCGCCACGGCCCGCGGACCTGGTTGAATCCTGGGAGCCGCGCCCGTGGCGCCGACCCGGGGCGGCGGCCGATGTCCCGTGACCAGCCGTGGGGGGAGCATGAACGAGGGGAACGGCGTGCCGCCGACGGAGCCGCCGACGGACGGACCGCAGGGCACGACGGGGACACCACCGACCGCTCCGACCCCCGACGGCGACTTCGAACTGCCCAAGCCGACACCGACCACGCCGTCCGGCACCTCTGGGGAGACCGGGGGAGAGGCTGGGAGGGAGACCGGGGAGATGGGCGCGGGTCCTGCGCGGCCCGTGGCGACGGTGAACGCGCCGGAGGGGGCGGGAGCCGCCGGGCGGCGCGAGGTGGCGTCACCCGAGTCGGGCGCGGTGGCCGGTTCGGCCGGTGTGCCCGAGGCGGTCGCCGTGTCTGCCGGGGGTTCCGGTGGTCCGGGCGGGGAGGCCGTCGTACCGGACTCCGGTGAGCGGGCCGGGGCCGAGCGGATCACGCCCCTGCACGATCCCGACCCCTACAGCACCCCGCCGTACGGTGAACCGGGCCCTTGGGCGCCCGCGCCACCGGTCCAGCATCCGGCGTTCCCCCCGGCGTACGGCACGGCCCTACCCGCGCCCCCGGCCCCGCCGATACCCACGGCCCCCGGAGCGCCCGCACCCCCCGTACCGCAGGACGCGCCCGCGCCGCAGGCACCGGGCCCAGCCGTGGCCCCCGCGCCGCAGACGCCCGCGCCGGTCATGGCCCCCGCACCCCCGGCGCCGGCTCCCGCCACGGCCCTCGCCCCCCAGGCGCCGCACCCCACACCGTCCGCAGACCCCGCGTTCCCCCCACCCCACGGCACCCCCGCCCCGCAGCCGCAGGGACCGGAGCCCACAACGATGCCCGGGGCCGCCGTACTCCCCGGCCCGGAGCCCGTGCCGGTGCCCGATGTCGCCGCACTCTCCGGCCCGGCGCCCGAGGCCGCCCCACCCCCCAGCCCGCAAGGCGGTGCCGGTGCCGATCCCTGGGCCGGTTATGACCCCTGGGTCGCGGCTCAGGAGCGGGAGCCGTTGCAGCAGACGGGGGCCAAGGTGCTGACGCGGGCGCAGCGCAGGCGGCGGGCCTGGCGGTGGGTCATCGGGTGGACCCTCGCCGTCGCCGTGGTCTCCGGCGGCATCGGCGGAGCCGTCGGCGCCTACGTCGAACACGAGCGACTCGGCGGCGTACGGCTGCCGCGGCCCGGCAGCGTGCCGGCCGGCCGCGCGCCGGACAGCGTGGCCGGGATCGCCGCCCGCGCCCTGCCCGGCGTGGTCACCCTGCACGTGCGGGGCGACGACGGGGCGGGCACCGGCACCGGCTTCGTCCTCGACACCGAGGGGCACATCCTCACCAACAACCACGTGGTCGAGCCCGCCGGGCCCGACGGCGAGATAACCGTGACGTTCGACAGCGGCGACACCGTGGAGGCCGAGGTGGTCGGCCGCGACGGCGGCTACGACCTCGCCGTCGTCCGGGTGCACGGCGTCCACGACCTCACCCCGCTGCCCCTCGGCGACTCCGACGACGTGCGGGTGGGCGACCCCGTCGTGGCCATCGGCGCCCCCTTCGACCTCGCGGGCACGGTGACCTCCGGCGTCATCAGCGCCAAGGAGCGGCCCATCACGGCCGGCGGCGAGAAGAGCGACGGCAGCGACACCAGCTACGTCGACGCGCTCCAGACCGACGCCCCCATCAACCCGGGCAACTCCGGCGGCCCGCTGCTCGACTCCCACGCCCGGGTCATCGGCGTCAACACCGCCATCCGCTCGGCCGGCGGCGGCTCCGACCCCGACGGCGACCGGTCCGGCTCCATCGGCCTCGGCTTCGCCATACCCGTCAACCAGGCCGAGCGGGTCGCCGGGGAACTGATCGACCACGGCCACGCCACCCACCCGGTGATCGGCGTCACGCTCGACATGGGCCACCCCGGCGACGGCGCCCGCATCGGCGGCAAGGGCGCCGACGGCGGCCCCGCCGTCACCCCGGGCGGGCCCGGCGACCGCGCCGGACTGAAGGCGGGCGACGTCATCACCGAGGCCGACGGCGCGCGCGTGCGCACCGGCCGGGAGCTGATCGTCAGGATCCGCGCCCACCGGCCCGGCGACCGGCTGCGCCTGACGGTCGAACGGGGCGGTACGGAGCGGGAGGTGTCACTCGTGCTGGGCGCCTCCGAGCAGAACTGACAGAAGTCTCACCTCGGGACGGTACCGGTCGGACGGGATGGCCGGGTACCGTTGAGCGACCGAGGACATCGCAAGGAGCGTCAGGTGTTCAATGACATAGGGCCACTGGAGCTGGTGACCATCATCGTGCTCGCCGTGCTCGTCTTCGGTCCGGACAAGCTCCCCAAGGTCATCCAGGACGTCACGCGCACGATCCGGAAGATCCGTGAGTTCTCGGAGAGCGCCAAGCAGGACATCCGTGAGGAACTGGGCCCGGAGTTCAAGGACTTCGAGTTCGAGGATCTCAATCCCAAGACCTTCATCCGCAAGCAGCTGGACAACGAAGATCTGGGCCTGAAGGAGATCCGCAACGGCTTCGACCTGAAGAAGGAGATGGCCGAGGTCACGGACGCCGTCCACGGCCGCGACAGCGAGGCGCCGTCCTCCCCGCCCCCGGCCTCCGGCGGACGCGTCGACATGACCAAGAAGCCCGAAGGCCCCGGCGACGACCGCCCGCCCTTCGACATGGACGCCACATAAGCCACGCCCTCTCCTCCCGACACGCAGGCGGGCGTACGCCGCACACGTGACGTGTTTCATAGCGCGCACCCGTCGCGCACGGCGTGAACAGGCCGTTCGCGCGACCCACGCATCCAGCGCCTGCCCTGCCGCTGTCAGCGGTGTGGATATGCTGCCGAGTTGTTGTGCGGACCTGGCGCGTACGCCCGAAGGGGGGCGGGCCGGCCGGTCCGACGAGAGCGAGGAGGCGTCCGGGCAGATGGAGACGACGAGTCGGGTGGGCGCGCAGGCGCCGGCCGCGGAGGGCGGACAACAGCTCCCCTCCGCCCGGCGTACGGTCGACGGTTATCTGCGGGCGCCCTTCCCCTGGTACGGGCTCGACGAGGCGTTCACCGGGCCGCGCTGGCTGATGCAGGTCGGCATGACGTCCGACGGTGCCGTGGAGCACGGCTCGATCGGGCACGGGGACGAGCCCTCGCTGCGGGGCGAGACCGGTTCCGGCGAGCCGCGGGAGAAGTTCGCGGTGGTGGTGACCGTCGCCGAGCAGCCCTCCCGGCGGAGCGCCGACGGCACCGGGCTGCTGGAGGCCACGTCGGTGTCCTCCGCGGCGTGGCTGGCCGGGGTCGGGCTGCTGTCGTTCACCTGGCCCGGGCAGATGGACCACAGCCTGCGGGACGACTGGCTGGAGCAGCAGACGGAGACGGCGTGGGCCCTGGCCGACGACCTGGACGGGCCGGAGTGGTCCCGGCTCTCCCTGCCGGTCGACGGGGTCGCCGCCTCGTTCCATTACCGGGAGTCCGAGTTCGGGTGGGTGCTCGCCGGTACGACCGGCGCGGGGGTCCATCTGGGCGCGTACGGGCGGGGGATGAGCGCGTACGGGCTCGGGTTCGCTGTGGTGAAGGACATCGCCGCTTACGCGTGAGCGAGGGGGCGCCGGGTGATTCCGGCGCCCCCTCGTCGCAGGGCCCTGAGCCGTCCGGCGGGTGCGGCGCCCCTTCCGGGACGCGGCCCCGTCGCCCGCTGAGAACCCCTCAGAACTTGTTCTTCGGCGTCAGGCCCAGCGACAGGCCCGACAGACCGCGCTGCCTGCCGCCCAGCTTGCCGGCGATGGCGCGCAGGGCCGAGCCCGCCGGGGAGCCCGGGTCGGTGAGCACCACCGGCTTGCCCTCGTCGCCGCCCTCGCGGAGGCGGACGTCGATGGGGATGCTGCCGAGGACCGGGACCGTCGTGCCCGTGGTGCGGGTGAGGCCGTCGGCGACCAGCTGGCCGCCGCCCGTGCCGAAGACGTCGACCATCTCGCCGCAGTGCGGGCAGGGCAGGCCGGACATGTTCTCGACCACGCCGACGATCTTCTGGTGGGTCTGCACGGCGATGGAACCGGCGCGCTCGGCGACCTCGGCCGCCGCCTGCTGCGGGGTCGTCACGACCAGGATCTCGGCGTTCGGGACGAGCTGGGCCACGGAGATCGCGATGTCACCCGTGCCGGGCGGCAGGTCCAGCAGCAGCACGTCCAGGTCGCCCCAGTAGACGTCGGCGAGGAACTGCTGGAGAGCGCGGTGCAGCATCGGGCCGCGCCACACGACCGGGGCGTTGCCCGGCGTGAACATGCCGATGGAGATGACCTTCACGCCGTTCGCGGACGGCGGCATGATCATGTTCTCGACCTGGGTGGGCCGGCCGTCGGCGCCCAGCATGCGCGGCACGCTGTGACCGTAGATGTCGGCGTCCACGACACCGACCTTCAGGCCGTCGGCCGCCATCGCCGCCGCCAGGTTGACCGTCACCGAGGACTTGCCGACCCCGCCCTTGCCGGACGCGACCGCGTAGACGCGGGTGAGGTTGCCCGGCTTGGCGAAGGGGACCTCGCGCTCGGCCTGGCCGCCGCGCAGCGCCGCCGCCAGCTCCTTGCGCTGCTCGTCGCTCATCACGTCCAGGGTGACGTCGACCCGGGTGACGCCCTCGACCCGGGAGACCGCCTCGGTGACGCGTTGCGTGATGGTGTCCCGCATCGGGCAGCCGGACACCGTCAGATACACGGTGACCGCGACCGCTCCGTCCGGGCCGATCTCCACGGACTTGACCATCCCGAGTTCGGTGATCGGGCGGTTGATCTCGGGGTCGTTCACCGTCGCCAGTGCCTCGCGCACCGCGTCTTCCGTAGCCATAAGGACGATGGTACGGCCCGCCGAGGGGCCTGCGGGATGCCCTTCAGCGGTCGTCTGTGTCACGTCCCGGCGGGCGTTCCGCCCGTTCCGCCGGGAATACGACATGACCTGCGCGTCCGTCGGGACGGCGGTGCTCCTCCAGCTCCTTCAGCAGGTCCTGGAGCTCGGAGCGGATCCAGTCGCGGGTGGCCACCTCGCCCAGCCCGGTGCGCAGCGCGGCCACCTCCCGGGTCAGGTACTCGGTGTCGGCGATGGACCGCTCGTTCTGCTTTCGGTCCTGCTCCAGGTTGACCCGGTCCCGGTCGTCCTGCCGGTTCTGCGCGAGCAGGATCAGCGGGGCCGCGTAGGACGCCTGGAGGGACAGCATCAGGGTGAGGAAGATGAACGGGTACTCGTCGAACCGCAGATGGCGGGGCGCGGCGATGTTCCACAGCACCCACACGATGATGACGACCGTCATCCAGACGATGAAGCGCCCCGTGCCCAGGAACCGGGCGATCTTCTCCGACAGCCGGCCGAAGGCCTCCGGGTCCCACTCGGGCAGGAACCGGCGCCGGGGCGGGCGCGGCTGGTCCAGCCGGGGCATCCGGGGCCGGCCGGCGGCCGTGGCGCCCGCCGGGTGGCGCTCGCGGGTCACGGACTCGCGCTCAGGAACCATGCGGGGGCGCCTCCTCGCCGTTGTCCAGGTGGAACTCCGTCTCCCGCCAGTCGTCGGGCAGCATGTGGTCCAGTACGTCGTCCACGGTCACCGCGCCGAGCAGCGACCCCGACTCGTCCACCACGGGCGCCGCCACCATGTCGTAGGCGGCGAAGAACCCGGCGACGACGGGCAGCGCCGCGTCCGGGTCCAGGGGCTGCAGATCGTGGTCGACCAGCGAGCTGACCAGGGTGTACGGAGGGTCCCGCAGCAGCCGTTGGAAGTGCACGGTGCCCAGGTACTTGCCGGTCGGGGTCTCGTCGGGCGGGCGGCAGACGTAGACCTGCGCGGCGAGGGCGGGGGAGAGGTCCGGGTTGCGGACCCGGGCGAGCGCGTCGGCGACGGTGGCGTCCGGGCGCAGCACGATCGGCTCGGTGGTCATCAGACCGCCGGCCGTGTGCTCCTCGTACGCCATCAGCCGGCGCATGTCGGCCGCGTCGGCGGGCTGCATCAGGCTCAGCAGCCGCTCCTTGTCCTCCTCGGGCAGCTCGCCCAGCAGGTCGGCCGCGTCGTCCGGGTCCATCGCCTCCAGCACGTCCGCCGCGCGCTCCTCCTTCAGCTTGCCGAGGATCTCGATCTGGTCGTCCTCCGGCAGCTCTTCGAGGACGTCGGCGAGCCGGTCGTCGTCCAGGGCGGCGGCCACCTCGGCGCGCCGCTTGGGGGACAGGTGGTGCAGGACGTTGGCGAGGTCGGCGGGGCGCAGCTGCTCGAAGGTGGCGAGCAGGCTCTCGGCGCCCTGCCCGTGCTCCTCCAGGGAGAAGCCGGTGACGGCCGACCACTCGGCGGTCAGCGTCTCCCCCTTGGCCCGCCGGAAGGCGCCGCCCTTGCGCCCCTTGCGCAGGAAGACCCGGTCGACCTCCCAGTCCCGGCGGGCGGGCAGCTGCTGCACGGACACGTCGAGGACGGTGACCTCCTCGCCGGTCTCCACCAGCGTCACCCGCCGGTCCAGCAGTTCGCCGAAGACCAGCCGCTCGGTGGGCCGCTGCTCGAAGCGCCGGACGTTGAGCACGCCGGTGGTGATGACCTGGCCCGACTCGATGCCGGTCACCCGGGTCATGGGCAGGAAGATGCGGCGCCGGGTGGACAGCTCCACGACCAGTCCGAGGACCCGCGGGGGCCGCCGCCCGACGCGCAGCATGACGACCACGTCGCGGACGCGGCCCACCTGGTCGCCGGCCGGGTCGAAGACGGGCACCCCGGCGAGGTGCGAGACGAAGATCCGGGGAGCGCCGGCTGCCATGACTGTGCTTCCTTTGCGTGAGGATCGTGGGATTTGCTCGGACATGCCCGCACGTGTGCGCTTCAGGCTAGCCCGTCCCGGTCGGATACGCCCTGGTGGGCGGTCCGGACGGACCGGCTCCGCCGGGTGGGCGGCGCCCCGGTACCCTGCGGTACGCCGCTCAGGAACCGTCAGAAAGGCAGCTCCCTTGGTGACTGCGATTCCCCGGGGCCGTACCCGCCGCACCGCTTGGGTGACCGCGGCCCGCGCACTGGCCGTGACGGGAGCGCTGGTGCTGTCGGGGTGCGGCGGCAACGACGATCCCGACGCCGGGACCAACGGGGTGGGCAAGCTGACCCCCGACCGGATCCAGGCCAGGACGCGGGCCGCGGCGGACGCGGCGAGCGCGGTACGGCTGTCCGGGACCGTGGTCACCAGCGGCCGTACGTACCGGCTGGACATGCGGCTCAAGGACGACGGCGGCACCGGGTCGGTGACCGCGCAGGGCACGACGTTCCAGCTGCTGCGGGTCGGCGAGGACCTGTACCTCAAGGCGGGCGCGGACTTCTGGAACCACGCCGACGGCGGCGACGGCGCCTCCGGCAAGCTGGACGACAAGTACGTGAAGGTGCCGCGGCAGGATCCCGCGTACCGGAAGTTCAGCGGCTTCACGGACAAGGACGACCTCCTCGACGGTCTGCTGACGCTGCACGGCACGCTGGCGACGGACGGCCGGCACGCCGACGGATCGGGTACCCGCACGATCCGGATCACCGGCGACCGCGGTTCCGGCGGCACGCTGGACGTGTCCCTCCAGGGCACGCCGTACCCGCTGCGCCTGGTCCGGGGCGGGCAGGCGGGGACGCTCCGCTTCTCCGACTGGGGCAGGAACTTCACCGTCGAGGAGCCGGCGAAGTCGGAGACGGTGGACTACGGCAGACAGCTGCCGGCGTCGTAGCGAGCGGGCCGGACCGGGGGCGGCGCGACACCGCGCACGGACGGTCAACCGCGGGTGTCCGCCGCGACCGCGCTCAGCCCTTGTCGTTACTTCTTCTTCCGCTTCACCAGCAGCTTCGGTAGGCCCGCCGGTACCGGACCGCGCGTGGTCACCGGAGTCGGCACCGGGCGCTCCGCGAGATTGCCGTCCGGCAGCGGGGTCACCGGGCCGGCCGGCACCAGGCGCAGCACCCGGCACTCGCGCGCCCAGCGGGCCGGCATCCGCTCGCCGTCGGGGGCGTTCAGCCGCTTGCCCTTCAGCTCGGCGACCGCCGACTCCCACTCCTCGGACCCGGACGCCAGTTCGCTCACGGCGGCCGGGAACGTCACCAGCCGGCCGCCCTTGTCCTTGCTGCGCACGCTCACCTCGGCGAGGCCCCCGTCGGCCAGCCCCGCCAGCGGCTGCTCGCCCGGCCCGTCGCCGACCACGCACACCGCGCCCTCGTGCCACACGTGCCACAGCGCCCGCGCGGCCGGGGCACCGGCGCCCCTGACCCAGATGAGGCCGGACTTCTTCGCGGCCTCCTCGATGAGGGCCCGGTCGAGCAGCTCGCTTGTCATGGGCCCCAGCCTAACCAGGCCGCACCGGGCCGCCGACCGGCCCGCACCGGCCGCTCACAGCCAGCCGTTGCGCTTCAGCGTGCGGTGGATGCCCAGACAGATCGCGGCGGTGATGCCCATGATCACCGGATAGCCGTACCGCCAGTGCAGCTCCGGCATGTGCTCGAAGTTCATGCCGTACACCCCGCACACCATCGTCGGTACGGCGATGATGGCCGCCCATGCGGTGATCTTGCGCATGTCCTCGTTCTGCGCGACGGACGCCTGGGCGAGATTGGCCTGGAGGATGGAGTTGAGCAGTTCGTCGAAGCCCATGACCTGCTCCTGGACCCGGGCCAGGTGGTCGGCCACGTCCCGGAAGTACTTCTGGATGTCCGGGTCGATCAGCCGCATCGGCCGCTCGCTCAGCAGCTGCATGGGCCGCAGCAGCGGCGCCACCGCGCGCTTGAACTCCAGTACCTCGCGCTTGAGTTGGTAGATCCGGGCGGAGTCCACACCGCGCGAGACCCCGCCCTTGCGGCCGGGCGAGAAGACCTCGGTCTCCACCTCGTCGATGTCGTCCTGCACCGCGTGGGCGACCGCGATGTAGCCGTCCACCACATGGTCGGCGATGGCGTGCAGCACGGCCGAGGGGCCCTTGGCCAGCAGCTCCGGGTCGTCCTGGAGGCGGTGGCGCAGGGCGCGCAGCGAACCCTGGCCGCCGTGCCGGACGGTGATGAAGAAGTCCCGTCCGGTGAAGCACATGACCTCGCCGGTCTCCACGACCTCGCTGTTGGCGGTCAGCCGGTCGTGCTCGACGTAGTGGATGGTCTTGAAGACCGTGAACAGCGAGTCGTCGTAGCGCTCCAGCTTGGGCCGCTGGTGCGCCTGCACGGCGTCCTCCACGGCCAGCGGGTGCAGCCCGAACTCACCGGCGATCCCGGCGAATTCCTCCTCGGTCGGCTCGTGCAGGCCGATCCAGACGAACCCGCCGTCGCGGCGCACCTGCCGCATCGCCTCCTGCGGGCTCAGCGGCCCGGCGCTGGGCACGCGGGCGCCGTCGCGGTAGACGGCGCAGTCGACGACGGCCGAGGGCGTCGACGGGTCGCGCGTGGTGTCGTACGACGTCGTCCCGGAATCCTTGCGCAGCGAGACGCGGGACGAGGGGCGGACCACGGCGCGCAGGTCGCGGATCATCGACATGGGCAGACTCCTTCGCGGGCGGGCGGCGAAAACGCGCGCGGCGACGGGTGGAACTACCCGGAATGGGGACGTCCTGGCTGTGCGTGCGTGGCACGTCCACAAAGCGGGGAGCACCGCACCGTCGCGGTGGCGGCTTCACTGCCGATGCAGAACTGATTCAGATCAGACAGATCAGGCAAAGCGAAACGAGATGCTCTTCCGAACGACGACGCGCAAAGGAAGACGGCGGCCAGCCGGTAACGGGATTCAGCGGCCGGAAGAGCGAGTGGTACTGCACGGTCGACTTCGATCCATGGCAGCCCCACCTCCTCCGGCCGGTCCCTCGTAAGGGAGTCTCAACGGTGTCGGGACTTGACAGCGACGCTTCCGCGTGTCGCCCCGAACCCCCGGCTCAGAGTACCAGCCGCCGATACTGTCAAGGTGCCCCTTTGCCCGCTACTGACGAGTTCTATGCTCGCCGCATGGCTGATGTTCTTCCTCTGGTCGAGGCCCGGTTGACCACCGCGCTGGGCGAGCCGGACGCGCGCGCCGCCGTCACCTTCCTCGGCACGGACCGCATCGAGGTGCTCCGCTTCCACGAGGGGGACGTCGTCCGGTACGCCACCCTCGGGATGTCCCGGCAGCCCATGACGGACCCCACGGCGGTGCTCGCCGACCCGGTGAAGGGACCCCGCGCCGAACTGGTGCTGTCCGTCCGCGCGGGCCTCGCCGACACCGACAAGCTGCTCCGTCCGCTCGCCGTCCTGGCCGCCAGCCCGCAGGTGGAGGGCCTGGTGGTGGCCCCCGGAGCCTCCTTGGACGTGGGCGGGCCGCTGTGGCCCGGCGCCCCCTTCACCTCGGTCCTGGTGGGCGAGCCCGGCGGGCTGGTCGAGGACCTGGAGCTGGACGCCCCGCTGGACCCCGTACGGTTCCTGCCGCTGCTGCCGATGACCCCGAACGAGGCCGCCTGGAAGCGGGTGCACGGCGCCCAGGCCCTCCAGGAGCGCTGGCTGGCGAACGGGACGGACCTCAGGGACCCGGCCCGGAGATCCGTCCCGCTGGATTGACCCGCCACGGCCGCCGGGAGTGACCGATCTCACCAACACAAGGCGGGATCCGGTCAGTTGGCGAAGACCCCGACGCCGTCCTCGGTCGCGTGCCCGGGCCGGAGCTCCTCGGCTTCGTGGACGAGGGCCCGGCGCCGGACGAGGACCACGAGCGCGCCCAGCAGCGCGGTGACGGCCGCCACCACGAACGGGATGTGGATGTCGGTCCACTCCTCGATCTTGGGCGCGAAGTAGGGCGCCGCGGCGGCGGCGAACCAGCGCACGAAGTTGTAGCCCGCGCTCGCCACCGGGCGCGGGGCGTCCGACACGCCCAGGGCCAGCTCGGTGTAGACGGTGTTGTTCACGCCGATGAAGGCGCCGGACAGGATCGTGCACACGACGGCCGCGGTGTGGTCGCCGTAGCCGAGCACGAGCACGTCCGCCGCGAGCAGCACCAGCGAGCCGCCGAGCACCTTCAGCGAGCCGAACCGCTCCTGCATGCGCGGGGCCACGATCACCGAGAAGACGGCGAGCAGCAGGCCCCAGGCGAAGAACACCGCGCCCGACCGGTACGGCGTCATGTCCAGCACGAACGGCGTGAAGGCCAGCACCGTGAAGAACGTGTAGTTGTAGAAGAACGCGGAGACCGCCGCCGAGGCCAGACCGCCGTGGCCGAGCGCCTTGAGCGGGTCCAGGACCGAGGTCTTGCGGGCCGGCCTGGGCTGCTCCTTCAGGAACCCCGCGATGCACAGGAAGCCGACCGCCATCAGCGTGGCCGTGCCGAAGAACGGGTAGCGCCAGCTGGCGTTGCCGAGGACCGCGCCGAGCAGCGGGCCGCAGGCCATGCCGAGGCCGAGCGCGGACTCGTAGAGCAGGATCGCCGCCGCGCTGCCGCCGGCCGCCGCGCCGACGATGACCGCGAGGGCGGTGGAGACGAACAGCGCGTTGCCGAGGCCCCAGCCGGCCCGGTACCCCACGAGCTGGCCGACCGAGCCGGAGGTGCCGGCCAGACCGGCGAACACCACCACGAAGGCGAGGCCGAGCAGCAGCGTCCTCTTCCCGCCGATCCGGCTGGAGACGAAGCCGGTCAGCAGCATCGCGACGGCCGTGATCAGGAAGTACGAGGTGAAGAGCAGGGACACCTGGCTGGGGGTGGCGTCCAGGCCCCGGGCGATCGACGGCAGGATCGGGTCGACGAGGCCGATGCCCATGAAGGCGACGACGGAGGCGCCTGCCGTGGCCCAGACCGCCTTGGGCTGCCGCAGGATGCCGCCGGCTCCCGCGTCTAGGGGGTCCATGTGCTTCTCCCGTCCTAGATAGTTGGGTTATGCACATAGTAAGTTAGTGCACCTAATTAATGCAAGCTACATCTATCTCGGTGTGCCGGGCACATGGTCGGCTCTTCCGTCCGGACGGGTGATCATCCTTGACGTGGGCGGTCGGGGGTAGGACCGTGGAGCCCTATGAGGGGCGAACCCAGTTGCCCGAGATGCGGTGGCCGGGTCAGGGCTCCCGGACTCTTCGCCGATGCGTGGCAGTGCGATGTGCACGGCACGGTGTATCCGCTGCAGCCCGTGATCCCGCCCAGCGTCGAGGCGCTCAACGTCGTCGTGCACCGCACACAGGTACCGGTGTGGATGCCGTGGCCGCTGCCGGTCGGCTGGCTCTTCACGGGCGTGGCGTACGCCGGGGACGACCGCAGCGGCGGCCGTGCGACCGCGGTGGCCTGCTCGGGCCCCGGACCGCTCGGCGGACCCGGCGAGCTGATCCTGATCGCCGAGGAGCTGGGCGTCGGCCTGGGCGCGCGCTACGCCGGCATCGACGGCCCGGACCCGGGCTCGTACATGAACGTGGAGAAGCCGCCGCAGACCAAGGTGCTGGCCGCCGGCCGCCCGACCCCGCTCTGGCATGTCTACCGCACCCCCGACGACCGCGCCGTCTTCGCCGGGGAGGCGCTCGGCATGTGGTTGTGGGCGGTGATCTGGCCCGAGCAGTCCGGGCTTCTGATGTACGACGAACTGGTGCTGACGGATCTGCGGGACGCGGGGGCGGAGATAGACCTGGTGCCGTGCGGAGCGCTTTCGCCGCGCTTGCTTCGGCCGTGACGCCCACGAGGGTGCCGGGTTCTGCGCGTCGGCGGGTGCGGGTTCGTTGTGGCTGGTCGCGCCCGCGCGGTGGAGCCGCATATTCGGGACAGCCCCGCGCCCCTGGGGTCGGCTGCCGTAGGGGGCGCTAGGCGTGTGCGGGTATGACGGTCGGGGTGGAAAACACCGGTATCCTTAGGTGTCCGTGTCCCTTACGTCCGTCTGGCTGGAGTCGTCGTGCGCATCGATCTGCACTGTCACTCCACGGCCTCCGACGGTACGGACACCCCGGCCGAGCTGGTGCGCAACGCCGCCGCGGCCGGACTGGACGTCGTCGCGCTGACCGATCACGACACCACCCGGGGCTACGGCGAGGCCCTCGCCGCGCTGCCCGAGGGGCTGACCCTGGTCACCGGCGCCGAGCTGTCCTGCCGGATCGACGGCATCTCCATGCACCTGCTGGCCTACCTCTTCGACCCCGAGGACCCCGCCCTGCTCGCCGAGCGGGAGCTGGTCCGGGACGACCGGGTGCCGCGGGCCAAGGGCATGATCGCCAGGCTCAACATGCTGGGCGTGCCGGTCACCTGGGAGCAGGTCGAGCGGATCGCCGCCGGCGGCTCCGTCGGGCGCCCGCACATCGCCAGCGCGCTGGTGGAGCTGGGGGTCGTGCCGACGGTGAGCGACGCGTTCACCGAGGAGTGGCTCGCCGACGGCGGGCGGGCCTTCGTGGAGAAGCACGAGACCGACCCCTTTGAAGCGATCCGGCTGGTCAAGGCCGCGGGCGGCGTCTGTGTGTTCGCCCATCCGGCCGCGTCCAAGCGGGGCCGCACCGTGCCGGACTCCCGGATCGCCCAGCTGGCGGAGGCCGGACTGGACGGCATCGAGGTCGACCACATGGACCACGACCTCGACGCCCGGGCGCGGCTGCGCGGCCTGGCGAAGGAGCTGGGCCTGCTGGTCACGGGCTCCTCGGACTATCACGGCAGCCGCAAGACCGTGACGCTGGGCGCGTACACGACCGACCCCGAGGTGTACGGGGAGATCATCCGGCGGGCGACGGGCGCGTTCCCGGTGCCGGGCGCCGGCGGAGCCTGAGGCCCTCCGGGGCCGGTCCGCCGCATCCCCTCACGCCCGTACTTCCTCTTCGCGCAAGGCCTGCACTTCCCTCATGTTCGACATCGCCGTCTTCGGCTCCCTGTTCCTGACCCTTTTTGTCATCATGGATCCCCCTGGGATCACCCCGATCTTCCTCGCCCTGACCGCCGGACGGCCGGCCAAGGTACAGAAGCGGATGGCCTTCCAGGCCGTCTGCGTGGCGGGCGGGGTCATCGCCGTCTTCGGTGTCCTGGGCCACCAGATCCTGAACTACCTGCACGTCTCCGTGCCCGCGCTGATGATCGCGGGCGGACTGCTGCTCCTGCTGATCGCGCTGGACCTGCTCACCGGCAAGACCGACGAGCCGAAGCAGACCAAGGACGTCAACGTGGCCCTGGTGCCGCTGGGCATGCCGCTGCTGGCGGGGCCCGGCGCGATCGTGTCCGTGATCCTGGCCGTGCAGAAGGCCCACAGCGTGACCACGCAGATCTCGGTGTGGTCCGCGATCCTCGCGATCCATGTCGTGCTGTGGCTCGTGATGCGCTACTCGCTGCTGATCATCCGGGTCATCAAGGACGGCGGCGTCGTGCTGGTGACGCGGCTCGCGGGCATGATGCTCTCCGCGATCGCCGTCCAGCAGATCATCAACGGTGTCACTCAGGTGATCCGGGGGAGCTGACCCTCGTCGGCTCGGCTCCCCCGGAAAGCTTGAGTGGCGAACGCCCGCGCGCGGGCTACGAGGCCTGGGCCTCGGCCGGGCGGATCCACAGGCGCTGCCCGACGGCGGCGGCCTGCTGAACGATCCGGTTGACGGAGGCGGCGTCCACGACGGTGCTGTCCACGGCGGTGCCGTCGACCTCGTCGAGTCGCATGATCTCGAAGCGCATGGGCTTCTCCCTTCGTCTGGTCATCCTCCTGCGGAGAACTACTGGTGTGACTGCCGGTGTCCCCGGTGTCGTACCTAGCCAACGCTCCCTTTGTTACGAACATTCCCTACGCTAAGGAAATTTTTCGAACGACTAACAACTGACCGGAAGACAGAGCGGGAGGGACCGACCGGGACCGGTTGTGTCCGCATTGTGACCACCGGGACAATGAAGGCAATGAACGACGACCTGGCCGCCGCCCTCGAGGCCCGCATCGACCGCACGAACGAGCTGCTGGAACGCATGCTCGCCGAGGTGGCGAAGACGCCCTCGACCCACGCGATCTTCGTGGACGCCGGCTATCTGTACGCCGCCGTCGGCCGGCTGGCCGCCGGAACCGAGGACCGCCGCGCCTTCGACCTGGACGCCGAGGGCCTGATCGAGGCGCTGATCGACCGGGCCCGCGTGATCTTCGCGGACAGCCGGCTGCTGCGCGTCTACTGGTACGACGGCGCCCGGCGTCGTATACACACCGCCGAACAACAGGTCATCGCCGAGCTGCCCGACGTCAAGGTCCGCCTCGGCAACCTCAACGCCAACAACCAGCAGAAGGGCGTCGACTCGCTGATCCGCACGGACCTGGAGTCACTGGCGAGGCACCGCGCGATCAGCGACGCGGCCCTCCTGGGCGGCGACGAGGACCTGGTCTCGGCGGTCGAGGCGGCCCAGGGCTACGGCGCCCGCGTCCACCTCTGGGGCATCGAGGCACCCGAGGGCCGCAACCAGGCCGAACCGCTGCTCTGGGAGGTCGACAGCCAGCGCACCTTCGACCTGGACTTCTTCAAGCCGTACGTCTCCCGGCGCACGGCCGCCGCCTACGACGCCACCGGCACCGCCCGCCCCACCCGCGAGGACGTCCGCTTCGTCGGCGCCCGGATCGCGGCCAAGTGGCTCGCCTCCCGGGGCCGCGAAGCCCTGGTGGAGCTGTTCCCCGGCCACCCCTACCTGCCCGGTTCCGTCGACCAGGACCTGCTGGTCGAGGCCGAGGAACTGCTCCAGTACTCCCTGCGCGGCCAGGCGGAGCTGCGCCGCGCGCTCAGGGACGGCTTCTGGGAACACCTGCGGACCCAGTACTAGGCCGGTATCAAGCCCGGTTCCGGCGGGCGTCCGCGGTGTCGTCCCAGAAGGCGGCGAGCGCCCGGGCCGTCTCCAGGGGCCGGTCGGTGTTCGGGGAGTGCTCGGCCCCCTCGACGACCGTGCGCCGGGCCCTCAGCCGTACGGCCATGTCGTCCAGGAGCGGCAGCGGCCAGGTGTCGTCCCGCGCGCCCGACAGCACATGGAACGGCAGCGGCACGGCCGCCAGTTCGGCGACCCGGTCCGGTTCCGTGCACAACTGGCGCCCGGTGGCGAGTAGTTGGGCGGGCTTGGTGGACAGCCAGCGGCGCCGCAGGTCGGCCCGGTCGTCCAGCCCGGCGTCGAGCGCCGGCGCCTCCGTCTCCTCCGGCGGCTCCATCGCCTGGAGCGCCTCCCACACCTCGGCCATGCCGAGCACCGCCAGCGCGTCCCGGAGCAGCTTCACGCGCTCCTGCTGGGGTGCCGAGATCTGCGCCGGGCCCGAGGCCATCAGGGTGAGCGACAGAAAGGGCGAGCGGTCGAGCAGCACGGCCGCGCGCGCGATCTGGCCGCCCAGCGAGTGGCCCAGCAGATGCACCGGGCCGCCGATCGCCTCCGCCTGCGCGAGGACGTCCCGCGCCAGCTCCTCCTGCGCGTAGGCCGACTCGTCCGTCTCCGGGCCGTCCGACTCGAACTGGCCCCGGCCGTCGACGGCGACGGTCCGGTAGCCGCGCTCGGCCAGCGGCACGTGCAGCGGATTGAAGTCCTCCTTGCTCCCGGTGAACCCCGGCAGCAGCAGCGCCACCCCCCTGGGCTCGACACCGGCGGCCACCGGAGCGTCGACCACGGCGAACTCCCCACGCGCCGTCCGCAGGGGGTAGGCGCGGGCACCGGGAGGCGGGACGAAGGTGGCGGGCCTGCTCATGGGGGAGAGGCTATCGGGAGGGGGCGGGGAAGGGAGCGTGCGGGTTCGGGCCACCGGAGCGGAGGCCCGGGCGGCGCGCCTCGCCGGGAGAAGGGGGCGAGGGGCCCGGCCCGGGCTGCGGAAACGCCGATGGCCGGGCCCACTGTCGTGGACCCGGCCATCGGACCGGAGCTGATGCCCTGCCGTCGCCGCGCGTGCGGCCCCGGCTCAGGCCTCGGGCGCCTCCGCGGCGGCCGTGGCCTTACGGGTCCGGCGCGGCTTGGGCGCCGTCGTACCGGCGCTCTCACCGGCCGCCTCGACGGCGGGCTCCGCCGCCTTGCGGGTCCGGCGCCGCGGCTTGACCTCCGGCTCCTCGGTGGACTGCGCCGGAATCTCCGGAGCGGTCGCCTCGGCGGCGGTGGCCTTACGGGCCCGCCGCGCCTTCGGAGCGGCCGCCGCTTCCCCGTCACCGGCGTCGGCGGCAGCGGCCGTCTTGCGGGTACGGCGAGGCTTGGCCTCGGCCTCCGCCTCGGCGGTTTCCGGTGCCGCAGCGGCGGTCTTCCGGGTCCGGCGGGGCTTGGCCTCGGCTTCGGCCTCGGGGGCTTCCGGCGCGGTGGCGGCCGTCTTGCGCGTCCGGCGCGGCTTGGTCTCCGCCTCGGCCGCAGGGGCCTCGGCAGCAGCCGCGGTCTTCCGGGTGCGGCGCGGCTTGGCCTCGACCTCGACCCCGGCCTCGGCGGGCTCCGGCGCGGTGGCGGCCGTCTTGCGGGTCCGGCGCGGCTTGGCCTCGGCTTCGGCCTCGGCGGGCTCCGGCGTGGTCGCGGCCGTCTTGCGGGTGCGTCGCGGCTTCGCTTCGACCTCGGCCTCGGCGACTTCCGGTGCCGCAGCCGCGGTCTTCCGGGTCCGGCGGGGCTTGGTCTCCGCTTCGGCCTCGGGGGCCTCTGCGGCGACCGCGGCCTTGCGGGTCCGGCGCGGCTTCGTCTCCGTGCCTTCCGCGGTGTCCGTGGCGGCCTCGGCGGCAGCGGCGGTCTTGCGGGTGCGGCGCGGCTTGGCTTCGACCTCGGCCTCGGCGGTTTCCGGTGCCGCAGCCGCCGTCTTCCGGGTCCGGCGCGGCTTGGTCTCCGCCTCCGCCTCGGGGGCGTCGGGCGTGGCCGGCTCCGCGGTCTTGCGGGTGCGGCGACGGGGCTTGGGCTCCTCCGTGGCCTCGGTCGCGTCCACGACCGCTGCCACCTCGGCGGCCGGCTCGGCCGTCTTCCGCGTACGGCGGCGCGGCTTGGCCTCCGTCGCCGGCGCGGCCTCGGGCGCGGGCTCCGCCACCGGAGTGGCCGCGACCACAGGCTCGGTCACGGGCTCGGCCACCGGAGCCGTAGCTTCCACAGCCTCCGTCGTCACCGGCGCGGTCGCCGTCGACTTCCGCGTGCGGCGGCGGCGCGGCTTCTCCGGCGCCTCCTCCACGACCGCAGGAGCCTCCACCTCAGCCACCGGCTCGGCGGCGGGCGTCTCCTCGGCCGTCGTGACCGTCGTGGTCGCCGTCGCGGCCGTCACCGGCTGCGGGGCCGCTCCGCCGCGCGTGCGGCGACGACGGCGCGGGGTACGGGCGGCGGCCTGGGCCTCCTCCGTCCCGGCGACCTCGGCGGTCGGCGCCGACGCGGCCGAGGCCGCGTCCACCGGCGCTCCGCCGCGCGTACGGCGGCGTCGGCGCGGCGTACGGGCCGGACGCTCGCGCTCGGCCGGCTGGGGTCGGTCGTCGCGGCCACCGCGGCCACGGCCGCGCGCACCCCGTCCGCCGGTCTCGCCCAGGTCCTCCAGCTCCTCCGCGTCCAGACCGGCACGGGTCCGCTCGGAGCGCGGCAGGACACCCTTGGTGCCCGCGGGGATGCCCAGGTCGGTGAAGAGGTGCGGGGAGCTGGAGTACGTCTCCACCGGGTCGTTGAAGTCCAGCTCCAGCGCCTTGTTGATCAGCTGCCAGCGCGGGATGTCGTCCCAGTCGACGAACGTGATCGCCGTACCCTTGGCACCCGCCCGGCCCGTACGGCCCACGCGGTGCAGGTAGGTCTTCTCGTCCTCGGGGGACTGGTAGTTGATGACGTGGGTGACGCCCTCGACGTCGATGCCGCGCGCGGCGACGTCGGTGCAGACGAGGACATCGACCTTGCCGTTGCGGAAGGCGCGCAGCGCCTGCTCGCGGGCGCCCTGGCCGAGGTCGCCGTGGACCGCGCCGGAGGCGAACCCGCGCCGCTGGAGCTGCTCGGCGATGTCGGCGGCCGTCCGCTTGGTACGGCAGAAGATCATCGCCAGTCCGCGGCCCTCGGCCTGCAGGATGCGGGCGACCATCTCCGGCTTGTCCATGTTGTGCGCGCGGTAGACGAACTGCTTGATGTTCGCGACCGTCACGCCCTCGTCGTCCGGCGCGGTGGCGCGGATGTGGACGGGCTGCGACATGTAGCGGCGCGCGAGGCCGATGACCGCGCCCGGCATGGTCGCCGAGAACAGCATCGTCTGGCGCTTGGCCGGCAGCATGTCGATGATCTTCTCGACGTCGGGCAGGAAGCCCAGGTCGAGCATCTCGTCGGCCTCGTCGAGGACCAGGCTCTTGACGTGCTTGAGGTTCAGCTTCTTCTGGCCCGCGAGGTCCAGCAGCCGGCCCGGGGTGCCGACGACCACGTCGACGCCCTGCTTCAGGGCCTCGACCTGGGGCTCGTACGCCCGGCCGCCGTAGATCGCGAGCACCCGGACGTTACGGACCTTGCCCGCCGTCAGCAGGTCGTTGGTGACCTGGGTGCACAGCTCGCGCGTGGGGACGACGACGAGGGCCTGCGGGGCGTCGGTGAGGTCTTCGGGGGTGGCGCGTCCGGCCTCGACGTCGGCGGGGACGGTGACGCGCTCGAGGAGCGGAAGGCCGAAGCCCAGCGTCTTGCCGGTGCCGGTCTTGGCCTGGCCGATGACGTCCGTGCCGGACAGGGCTACGGGGAGCGTCATCTCCTGGATGGGGAAGGGGTTGATGATGCCGACGGCTTCCAGGGCTTCGGCGGTCTCGGGAAGGATCCCGAGGTCTCGGAACGTCGTAGTCAGGGTGCTGCCTCTTCTGTGTGCGCGGTGCGAGGCGAGCGCGGGGGTCATGTCTGACCGTGCCGGGGACGTCGGCTGCCGTACGGACGAACCACTCGGGCAAGCCGTAAGACACGGGACCTCTGCCGACGCTCTAGCGCTCGTACCGCTGAGGGTCTCTCCCGTTGTCGTACGGTCTGAGCCGTACGGTCGTGGAGAGCTGTCGGGTCGGAGCCGATCGGGCCACCGACCGGGCATCCTCATGCGTGCGGCCCGTCGGGACACGTCGAACACCGTCGACGCACTCAGCAGGCGCATTACCACCATACCCCGGATCGGCGCACATGCGATGGCCGATTCGGTCACGTAGTGGTGGTCACACTGATCGGCCGGGGTTTCACGGTGATCGGCCGAGGGCTTGAGCGAGCCGCCGAGCGGGCTATTGTGCGCCTCATGACTAGCTCTGACAAGCCTGAGAACGCGTCCGCCGCACCTTCCGGTCCCACCGGTGTCGCCGCCCAGGACTGGGCGCAGGCGTCCGCCGACCCGCAGTACCGCGCCGCCGTCGTGGACCTGCTCGGCGCGCTCGCCTACGGAGAGCTGGCGGCGTTCGAGCGGCTCGCGGAGGACGCCAAGCTGGCGCCGACGCTCGCGGACAAGGCGGAGCTGGCGAAGATGGCCTCGGCCGAGTTCCACCACTTCGAGCGGCTGCGGGACCGGCTGACCGGGATCGGCGAGGAGCCGACGGCCGCCATGGACCCGTTCGTGGCCGCGCTCGACGGCTTCCACCGGCAGACCGCGCCCTCGGACTGGCTCGAGGGCCTGGTCAAGGCCTACGTCGGCGACTCGATCGCCAGCGACTTCTACCGGGAGGTCGCCGCGCGCCTCGACTCCGACACGCGGGAGCTGGTGCTCGCCGTGCTGGACGACACCGGGCACGCCGACTTCGCGGTGGAGAAGGTGCGGGCCGCCATCGACGCCGACCCGCGGGTGGGCGGCCGGCTGGCGCTGTGGGCGCGGCGGCTGATGGGCGAGGCGCTGTCGCAGTCGCAACGGGTGGTCGCCGAGCGGGACGCGCTGTCCACGATGCTCGTGGGGGGCGTGGCCGACGGCTTCGACCTCGCCGAGGTCGGCAGGATGTTCTCGCGGATCACCGAGGCGCACACGAAGCGGATGGCCGCGCTGGGTCTCGCGGCCTGAACCGGATGAGCCTGGTGAGCCCCGGTACGGCGCCGGGCCCGCGGCCCGGGCTCCGGGGTGCCGGGCACCGGGGCGCCGGGACCCTCAGGCCGGTGCCGATCGCCGGCGCAGGTGGCCCGCCGGGCGCAGCAGCAGGGACAGCGACGCCACCGAGATGACCGCGGCGCCCAGCAGGCTCAGCAGAGCGGTGCCGGGACCCAGGGCGGTACGGGTGACGAAGTCGCCGAACAGGGCTCCGGCGACGCCTGTCGAGTACAGCAGGGGGCGGGCCGGCAGCCGGTGGGCGAGCCGGTGCGCCCCCGCCCAGGCGAGGATCAGACCGAGCACGGCGGAGCCGAGTACTTCCAAGATCATGTAGGGGTCCCTCCCACGGCCGGTCCGGCTCGACGGTCGTAGCCCGTCATACCCGTGACCTGCGAATTGCAATCATCGGCTGTGGAGAAGTTGTGCTCCGTATGTGTGTACGGACGCGTGTGCGCGGCGCGGGCGGACCACGCGAAGGGCCCGGCGGCAACGGCCGCCGGGCCCTTTCGACGATTCCGGCTTCAAGCGCGAGGCTTTCCGCCCGGATTCATCCGGTTCGAACGCGAAGCTTTCCGTTCAGAGCGCGCCGAAACCCACCTTGCGCACGGTCGGCTCGCCGATCTCCACGTACGCCAGCCGGTCCGTCGGCACCAGGACCTTGCGGCCCTTCTCGTCCTGGAGGCTGAGCAGCCCCGTCTTGCCGGCCAGCGCCTCGGCCACGATGGCCTCGACTTCCTCGACGCTCTGACCGCTCTCCAGAACGATCTCGCGGGGCGCGTGCTGCACGCCGATCTTGACCTCCACGGCTATGTCCCTCCGACGGTCAGTGATGTGCGCGATCAACCGCGCCGTACCCAGCACACATTAGCCCGGTGAGGGGATCCGCACGCCGCGGGAGGGAACGCCAGGAGCGAACACCGGGCGGGAACAAACCGGGACCGGACCCGGAAGGACCGGGAAGGGCCCGCGAGGGCGTCCTCAGTGGTGCTCGGTGCCGTGCAGCGGGAAGCCGGCGATGCCCCGCCAGGCCAGCGAGGCCAGCAGCTGCACCGCCTGGTCGCGCGGGACGCTGCGGTCGCTGTGCAGCCAGGAGCGGGCGACCACCTGGGCGAGCCCGCCGAGGCCGGAGGCGAGCAGCATCGACTCCGCGCGCGACAGACCGGTGTCCTCGGCGATCACGTCGCAGATCGCCTCGGCGCACTCGTTGGTGACCTTGTCCACGCGTTCGCGCACCGCGGGCTCGTTGGTCAGGTCGGACTCGAAGACCAGCCGGAAGGCCCCGCCGTCGTCCTCCACATAGGCGAAGTAGGCGTCCATGGTCGCCCGGACGCGCTGCTTGTTGTCGGTGGTCGACGCCAGCGCGCCGCGCACGGACTGGATCAGCGACTCGCAGTGCTGGTCCAGCAGGGCGAGGTAGAGGTCGAGCTTGCCGGGGAAGTGCTGGTAGAGCACCGGCTTGCTCACCCCGGCCCGCTCGGCGATGTCGTCCATCGCCGCCGCGTGGTAGCCCTGCGCGACGAAAACCTCCTGAGCGGCGCCCAGCAGCTGGTTCCGCCGGGCTCGGCGCGGCAGACGGGTGCCGCGCGGGCGTGCCGCCTCAGTTTGCTCGATGGCTGTCACGCCGCCTCCCAAAGTCGTCCACATGCGGTCTCGGCCGCGCGGCCATCGTACTTTTCGGTAACCGTGGTGTGCGCGGTGCGAGCGCAGAATTTCACGTACCGGACGGCGGCGAAAGCCGTGCGGCACCCCGAGGCGGTCGGCGGGGGCCCGCGAGGTCAGCGGTAGTCGTCCTCGTCGAGCGCGACGACGCGCGCCTGCTCCATGAGATCGGCCTCGTTCCCATGGGCGGGGTCCAGACCCGTCAGCGGGTCGTCGCGGTCCGGCGCGATGTCCGCGTGCTGCTCGGCGGCGTCCCCTTCGGGCGCCTCGACGCCGAACTCCGGGACCGCTTCGGTCTCCAGCTCGTCGATGTCCTCGATCGCGTCGGGCTCTGTGGGGTCATAGGCCATGGTGGGCTCCCTTCCTACGAACGTCCCTGGAAACAGCAGGGGCCACACGCGGGTGCCCTCTGTACGAGCCTAGGAGACTGCTGATCCGGACGCCATGCCGTCAGGCCCGTCCGCTGACCGGTTCTCCGTCCGGATCCGGTTCACTCTGTGATGGCGAACACATGAATCCGGACGTGATCACCTCGTAACATTGCCGCATGTCTTCGACCGAGTCGCCGTCCGTGCCGGCCGCCAGTGTTCTTCCCCGAGTGGCGCCCGTCCGGGTCGGTGAGGGCGAGCGACTGCGGTCCGTGGGCCTGCCCGGCGTCACGCTGACGATCCGTTCCCGCCGTCCCGCGCGCGAGGGCCTGCCGCCCGCGCTGTTCGTCCACGGACTCGGCGGTTCCTCGCAGAACTGGTCGTCGCTGATGGCCGAGCTGGCCGACGCCGTGGACAGCGAGGCCGTCGACCTGCCGGGCTTCGGCGACTCCCCGCCCCCGGACGACGGCGACTACTCCGTCACCGGGCACGCGCGCGCGGTCATCCGCTACCTCGACTCCTCGGGCCGCGGCCCGGTGCACCTCTTCGGCAACTCGCTCGGCGGCGCGGTCGCCACGCGCGTGGCCGCCGTGCGCCCCGACCTCGTCCGCACCCTCACGCTCGTCTCGCCCGCCCTGCCGGAGCTGCGCATCCAGCGCACGGCGGTGCCGACCGGGCTGCTCGGCGTGCCCGGGATCGCCGCCCTGTTCACCCGGCTCACCAAGGAGTGGACCGCCGAGCAGCGGGTCCGCGGGGTCATGGGGCTGTGCTACGGCGACCCCGGCCGGGTGACGCCGGAGGCGTTCCAGCTCGCCGTGGAGGAGCTGGAGCGGCGGCTGCGACTGCCGTACTTCTGGGACGCGATGGCCCGCTCGGCGCGCGGCATCGTCAACGCCTACACGCTCGGCGGACAGCACGGGCTGTGGCGCCAGGCCGAACGGGTGCTGGCCCCCACCCTGCTGATCTACGGCGGCCGGGACCAGCTCGTCGGCTTCCGCATGGCCGCCAAGGCCGCCCGCGCCTTCCGCCACTCCCGGCTGGTGACCCTGCCGGACGCCGGGCACGTGGCGATGATGGAGTACCCCGACGTCGTCGCCGGCGCGTTCCGTGAGCTGCTCGCGCGGCCGGCCGACGCCGACGGCACCGCCCCGGACCCGAGGAGCTGAGGGCCAGGGTGGGACGCCACAGCCGCCGCGGACCGGCCCCCAGGACCGAGACGACGGACATAACACCGGAACGCACCGGCAGACACGGCAACCCTGCCGACGGCCGGCAGCACACCGCCCCCGGGGCCCCGGCCGACGGCATGCCCGGACCGGGGGCCCACGGGCTGCCCGACGGCACTCCGGCCAGGGGCGCGCGGAGGCGCGCGGAGGGCTCCCGGACCCAGGGCGCGCCCGGGTTCCCCGGTGACGGCTCCGCGCAGGGCCAGCCGGGGGTCACCGGCGGTGCCTGGGCACCCGACGGGTCCCGGCAGACCGACGGGAGCCCCGTACAGGGCACGTCCGGCTTTCCTGCCGGTTCGCGGGCGCAGGGCACCGCCGGGTCCCCTGCCGGTGCCCGCGCGCAGGGCGCACCCGGGTTCCCCGCCGGTACTCCCGGGCACGGCATGCCCGGGTTCGGCGCCAGCGCTCCCGCGCACGGCGTGGCCGGTGGCAGCGGTGGCGCTTCCGCGCATGGCCTGGGCGGCGGCCACGGCGCCGCTTCCCCTCACGGCGCGCCCAGGGTTGTCGACGGCACCCCCGCGCGCGGTGTGCCGCGTTCTGCCGAGGGCGGTTCCGCGCGGGGCGGGCACCCCGAGCAGCGGGAAGCCGGGGGTGGCTGGGGCGAGTTGGGCGGCCGTCCGGCCGGGGACGGCGGGCCCGGTGTGGTGCTGCCGCGGCAGCGGCAGGCGGAGCCGGCCGATACGCGGCGCGGCTCCGGGCCGGGTCCCCGCCAGGAGTACCTCGAAGCCTTCGACGGCGCCGGCGCCGGCCGGCGCGCCGGTCGGCGCGGTGCCGGGCCCGAGAGCGCCGGCGGCTCCGCGTCCGGCAACGGCGCCGGTACTGGTGAAGGCACCGGTACCGGCAAGGGCCCAGGCGACGACCCCACGCCCCCTACGGCCGGACAGCCGGCCGAGGCGCCGCAGGCGTCCGGTACCGGTGTGCCCGGACCGCGCGCCGGCGGCAAGGGGCGGACCTTCACCGGCATCGCGGCGGCCGCCGTCACCACCGTGCTCGCGGTGATGGTCGCCGGTCAGGTGACCAAGGCGCGGGACGACGGCGACGTACGGTCGCAGTCCGCCACCGGCCACGCCCACGACACCCGGACCTCCGGCGACTCGGCGCCCTCCGCGGTGCCGAGCGCGACGCCCCTGACGTACGACCAGAAGATGAGCCGTACGTACCCGCTCGGCGCCACGCTGAGCGGACCGGGGAAGTTCGACGTCGTGCCCGGGTTCGACAAGGCGCCCGGCACCGGGCAGAAGTACCGCTACCGCGTCGATGTCGAGCAGGGGCTCGGACTGGACGGCGCGCTGTTCGCCGAGGCCGTGCAGAAGACGCTCAACGACCAGCGAAGCTGGGCCCACGGCGGTGCCCGCACCTTCGAGCGCGTCTCCTCCGGCACGCCGGACTTCGTGATCACGCTGGCCAGCCCCGGCACCACCGCCACGTGGTGCGCCAAGTCGGGCCTGGACACGACCGAGGACAACGTTTCCTGCGACTCGGCCGCGACCGAACGCGTCATGATCAACGCGTACCGGTGGGCTCAAGGAAGCACGACCTACGGTGACCGGATCCACGCGTACCGGCAAATGCTGATCAACCATGAGGTCGGCCACCGGCTCGGCCACGGACACGTCACCTGCCAGAAGGACGGCGAACTGGCGCCGGTGATGCAGCAGCAGACCAAGTTCCTGGACCACGACGGGATCCACTGCCGGGCCAACGCCTGGCCGTTCCCGGGGAGTTGACAGGCGGCGCTTATGTCACATTGACATAAGCCCGTATGGTCATCCATATTGCTGCGCATGTGGTCCCGTCATGCCGCCCCTGCGAGCGCCGCCATCGAGCTGGCGCTCATCGGCGTGACCGCACTCTGCGTGGCCGACATCCACTGTCGCTGACGCCGCCTGCCCGGCGTTCGCGTCGCGACTGTTCACCCTTCTCTCCGTGACCGCGTCACGGATTTTTCGACGACCCGACGCCGGGGCCGACGTCTGTCCGCAGTCGTCTCACTCCTCGTCCACATGTCTCACGTGTCGAGAGAATCCTCGATTCACTCGCCGAGAAACGTCGATCAACCCTTGATCAACCCTGATTGGCTCTCGGTCAACCATGGATCAACTCGACTCGGTTCCGACTCGTCATCCCGAGAGGTCGTCATTCCGATGCGTCAACCGTCCGTCAGAGCGCGCCGCGTGGCAGCGGCATCCGTCAGCCTGGTCGTGGCAGCGGGCGTCGCCGCCTGCGGCCCCGAGGACAGCGATGCCAAGGGCTCCGGTGGCGACTCCGCGCCCCACAAGGGCGGCACGCTCACGATCCTGAACTCCCAGCCGCAGAGCGACTTCGACCCCGCGCGCCTGTACACCTCCGGCGGCGGAAACGTCCCTTCGCTGGTCTTCCGCACCCTCACCACGCGCAACCGCGAGAACGGCGAGGCCGGCGCGAAGGTCGTCCCGGACCTCGCCACCGACACCGGGCGCCCCAACAAGGACGCGACCGTGTGGACGTACACCTTGAAGGAGGGCCTCAAGTACGAGGACGGCACGCCGATCACCTCGGCCGACATCAAGTACGGCATCGAGCGCTCCTTCGCCCCCGAACTCTCCGGCGGCGCCCCCTATCTGCGGGACTGGCTGGCCGGCGCCGCCGACTACCAGGGGCCGTACAAGGACAAGAAGGGCCTCGCCGCGATCGAGACGCCCGACGAGCGGACCATCGTCTTCCATCTGGACAAGCCCGAGGGCGAGTTCCCGTACCTCGCCACGCAGACGCAGTTCACCCCGGTGCCCAAGGGCAAGGACACCGGCACCAAGTACGAGTCGCACCCGGTCTCCTCCGGCCCGTACAAGGTCGTCAAGAACGAGAACGACGGCGAGCACCTGGTCCTGGAGCGCAACCCGCACTGGTCGGCGGCGACCGACGCCGAGCGCAAGGCGTACCCGGACACCATCGACGTGCGCTCCGGGCTCGATTCCTCGGTGATCAACCAGCGGCTGTCCGCGTCCCAGGGCGCGGACGCCGCCGCCGTCACCACGGACACCAACCTCGGCCCCGCCGAACTCGCCAAGGTGAGCGGCGACAAGCAGCTGGCCGCCCGGGTGGGGACCGGTCACTTCGGCTACACCAACTACCTCGCGTTCAACCCGAAGGTGAAGCCGTTCGACGACCCGAAGGTGCGCCAGGCGATCGCGTACGCCGTCGACCGCTCCTCCGTGGTCAACGCGGCCGGCGGCAGCGCCCTCGCCGAGCCCGCCACCACCTTCCTGCCGAACCAGAAGTCCTTCGGCTACACGCCGTACGACCCGTTCCCGGCCGGCGCCTCCGGCAACCCGGAGAAGGCCAGGGAGCTGCTCGCGCAGGCCGGTCACAAGAACGGCCTCACCGTCACGCTGACCCATTCCAACAGCAAGGACTTCGAGACCAGCCCGGAGATCGCCACCGCCGTCCAGGACGCGCTCAAGAAGGCCGGCATCACGGTCAAGCTCCAGGGCCTGGAGGAGAACGACTACCGGGACAAGATCCACAGCGTGAAGACCGAGCCGGGCCTCTTCCTCTCCCGCTGGGGCGCGGACTGGCCGTCCGGCGGCCCCTTCCTCGCGCCCATCTTCGACGGCCGGCAGATCGTCAAGGATGGAGCGAACTTCAACACGGGCCTGCTGGACGACAAGTCGGTCAATGACGAGATTGACGCGATCAACAAGTTGACCGACCTTGACGCCGCCGCCCGGCGCTGGGGTGCGCTGGACAAGAAGATCGGCGAGAAGGCCCTGGTCGTGCCGCTGTTCCACCCGGTGTACAAGCGCCTGTACGGCTCGGACGTCAAGAACATCGTCATCAGCGACTGGACCGGTGTCCTGGACGTCTCCCAGGTCGCGGTGAAGTAGCACCGTGAGCGAGGCACTTGCCGCCGTCGGGACCGCCGGGACGGACACCACCGTCCCGGCGGTCCCGGGGGCCCGTCAGTTCTGGCGGCGGCTGCGGGCGCAGCGCGCCGCCCTCGTCGCCGCCGTCGTGGTCGCGCTGCTCTTCCTGGTCGCGCTCGCCGCGCCGCTGCTCACCGCCCTGGAGGGACAGGACCCCACCACCTACCACCCCGCCCTGATCGACTCCGCCCGCGGCGGCGTGCCCATCGGCTCCTTCGGCGGCGCGAGCGCCGACCACTGGCTGGGCGTCGAGCCGCAGACCGGACGCGACATGTTCGCCCGGCTCGTCTACGGCGCGCGGGTCTCCCTGGGCGTGTCGCTGGCGGCCATGCTGGTCCAGGTCGTCCTCGGCGTGGCCGTGGGCGTGGCCGCGGGGCTCGGCAACCGCTGGGTCGACCTGGTCCTGAGCCGGATCACCGACATCTTCGTGTCGCTCCCACTGATGATCATGGCGCTGGCCCTGCTGGCCGTCGTGCCCGACGGCTTCCCGCGGCCGGTCCTGGTCGCGCTGATCCTCTCGCTGGTCGCCGGATGGTCCACGATGGCGAAGATGGTGCGCGCGCAGACACTGGCCCTGAAGAACCTCGACTACGTCTCCGCCTCCCGGCTCAGCGGCTGGAGCACCTGGCGGACCGCCGTACGCGAACTCCTCCCGGGCCTCGCCGCACCGGTCATCACCTACGCCGCGCTGATGGTCCCGGCGAACATCAGCGCCGAGGCGGCCCTGTCCTTCCTCGGCGTCGGCGTGAAGCCGCCCACCCCCTCCTGGGGCCAGATGCTCACCAGCGCCGACGTCTGGTACCAGGCGGCCCCGCAGTACCTGCTGCTGCCCGCCCTCGCCCTGTTCGTCACCGTCTTCGCGATGACCGTCCTCGGCGACGGCGTCCGCGTCGCCCTCGACCCGCGCGCCGCCTCCCGGCTGCGCGTCGGCACCGGCCGCAAGCGGGAGGCCCGCGCCCAGGCGGCCGTACCGGCCACCGCGCCGCGGACCGCGCCGAAGAAGGAGGAGGGAGCGTGAACGGCTTCCCCGGTTTCGTCCTGCGCCGGCTCGCCGGTGCCGTGGTCACCCTGCTCGTGCTCTCGGTGATCATCTACGTGGTCTTCTACGTCACCCCCGGCAACGTCGCCCAGATCACCTGCGGCCCGCGCTGCTCCCCGGCCCAGGTCCACCAGGTGGCCCAGCAACTCCACCTCGACGACCCGCTGTACGTGCGCTACTGGCACTTCCTCCAGGGCGTCTTCGTGGGCCAGGACTACTCCACGGGCACCTCCGTGGAGCACTGCGCGGCGCCCTGCCTGGGCCAGTCGTACCAGACCGGCCGGGAGGTCACCGACATCATCTGGGCCAAGCTGCCGGTGAGCTTCTCGCTGGTGCTCGGCGCGATGGTGATCTGGCTGCTGCTCGGCGTCGGCACCGGCGTGCTGTCCGCCTGGCGGCGCGGCCGGCTCTCCGAGCGCGTGCTGACCGCGGTCACCCTCGCGGGCGTCGCCACCCCCGTCTTCGTCATCGGGCTGATCCTGATGATCGTCGTCTGCGGCGAACTCCGACTGCTGCCCTTCCCGCAGTACGTGGACTTCACCGACGACCCCGAACAGTGGGCGTGGAACCTGCTGCTGCCCTGGCTGTCCCTCGCCCTCATCGAGGCGGCCGGCTTCGCCCGGCTGACCCGGGCGTCGATGCTGGAGACGCTGGCCGAGGACCACATCCGCACCTTCCGCGCCTACGGCGTCGGCGAACGCGCGGTGATCGTCCGGCACGCGCTGCGCGGCGCGACGGCCTCCGTCATCGCGCTCAACGCGGTCACCGTCGGCTCGGCCGTCGGCGGCGCCGTCCTCACCGAGACCCTGTTCGGCCTGCCCGGCATCGGCCAGGAACTGGTGCGCGCGGTCAAGGTCGTCGACCTGCCGGTGGTCGTCGGCATGGTCCTGGTGACCGGCTTCTTCGTGGTCCTCGCCAACGCCGTCGCGGACGTCCTGTACGCGGTGGCCGACCGACGGGTGGTGCTCGCATGAGCCTGGTGGAAGTGACGGACCTGACCGTCGAGTTCGGGGCCCTGCGCGCCGTCGACGGGCTCTCCTTCAGCCTGGCGGAGGGCGCCGCCCTCGCCCTGGTCGGCGAGTCCGGCTCCGGCAAGTCCACGGTCGCGGGCGCCCTGCTGGGCCTGCACCGGGGCACCGGCGCCCGGGTCGGCGGCTCGGTCCGGGTGGCCGGCACCGACGTCCAGGCGGCCTCCGACGAGGAGCTGCGCCGGCTGCGCGGCGCCAAGGCGGCCATGGTCTTCCAGGACCCGCTGTCCTCGCTCGACCCGTACTACGCGATCGGCGACCAGATCGCCGAGGTCCACCGCGTGCACGCGCGCGTGACGCGCCGCGCCGCACGCGCGCGTGCCGTCGAGGTACTGGACCGGGTCGGCATCCCGGACGCGGCCCGGCGGGCCCGGTCCCGGCCGCACGAGTTCAGCGGCGGCATGCGCCAGCGCGCCCTCATCGCGATGGCCCTGGCCGGCGAGCCGGACCTGCTGATCGCCGACGAGCCGACCACCGCCCTCGACGTCACCGTCCAAGCCCAGATCCTCGACCTGGTGCACGCCCTGCGCGCGGAGACCGGCATGGGCCTGCTGCTCGTCACCCACGACGTGGGCGTGGCCGCCGAGAGCGCGGACGACATCCTCGTCATGCGGCACGGCAGAGCCGTCGAGCGCGGCCCGGTCGGCGCCGTCCTCGCCGCGCCCGCCGAGCCGTACACCCGCGAGCTGCTCGACGCCGTCCCGCGCGTGGACGCCCGCCGGACCGCTTCCCCGGCCACCGGCGAGGTCGTGCTGGAGGCGAACGGGGTGCGGCGCGAATTCGGGCGCGGCAAGCGGGCGTTCGCGGCCGTGGACGACGTCTCGGTGACCGTCCGGCGCGGGGAAACCCTCGGCGTGGTCGGCGAGAGCGGCAGCGGCAAGACCACGCTCGGCCGCATGCTGGTCGGGCTGCTGGCGCCGACCGCCGGCGGGATCCGCTACGAGGGGCGCCCGCACACCGGGGTGAACCCGGCCGTCCAGATGGTCTTCCAGGACCCCGTCTCCTCCCTCAACCCCCGACGCAGCGTCGGCGAGTCCATCGCCGACCCGCTCCGCGCGCGGGGCGAACGCGACGAGGAACGCATCCGGGGGCGCGTGTCGGACCTGCTGGAGCGCGTGGGGCTCGACCGGGCGCACTACGACCGCTACCCGCACGAGTTCAGCGGCGGCCAGCGCCAGCGCGTCGGCATCGCCCGCGCCCTCGCCGCCGAGCCGCGCGTCCTCGTCTGCGACGAGCCGGTCTCCGCGCTCGACGTCACCACCCAGGCCCAGGTGGTCGCCCTGCTCGGCGAACTCCAGCGGGAACTCGGCCTGGCGCTGGTCTTCATCGCGCACGACCTCGCCGTGGTCCGCCAGGTCAGCGACCGGGTCGCGGTGATGCGGCGCGGCCGACTCGTCGAGTACGGGCCCGCCGACCAGGTCTACGACAGCCCGCGCGAGCCGTACACCCAGCAGCTGCTGGCCGCCGTACCGGCGCTCGACCCGGAGCTGGCGGCCCGGCGGCGCGCCGCCCGGCGCGAACCGGCGGCGGCCTAGCGCCCGCTTTCGCGTCCGCTCGACGCTGTAACGTTTCGCGCTCGCGCGGTCACCCTGTGACGCATTAGCGCGGCCGAACGCGACCCGCACGCGAAAGTTACGAGCGTTCACCCCTTTTGGTGGTGCGACGGACAACCGTCCGTCGCACCACCGCCTCGTCCCCTTACGTTCGTCCCGCTGCGAGCCGCCGGCCCGACGGCGGCTCCCCAGACGGGAGACCGGGGGTGCACACGTGCGCATAGCGCTGCTTACCGAGGGTGGTCATCCGTATGTGAGCGGTGACGCCCGGCTCTGGTGCGAACGGCTGGTGCGCGGACTGGAGCAGCACGAGTTCGACCTCTACGCGCTCGGCCCCGGCCCGCACCAGGAGGCCGGTGGCCTCCCTGTCCCGCTGCCGCCGCAGGTGCGCCGGGTCCGTACGGCGCCGCCATGGCCGGCCGAGGGCCCCGGGTACGGCCGACGCGCCCGCCGACGCTTCGCCGAGTGCTACGAGGAGCTGGCCGGGGCGGTGTGCACGCGCGCCGGAGCCGCCGGGGCCCTGCCCGGGGCGGAGGCGCCGGGCACGCCCGGGAGCCTGACGGACCGTTTCGGCAGCGCGCTGTACGGACTCGCCGAACTCGCCCGGGAGAAGGGCGGACTGGCCGGCGCCCTGCGCTCGGACATCGCCGTACGCGCCCTGGAGCGAGCCTGCCGCGCTCCCCGCGCGCTGTGCGCGGCGCATGAGGCGCGGGTATCCGACCTGCTCACCATCGCCGCACACCTCGAACGCGCCCTGCGCCCCCTCTCGCTCGACTGGTACGACGACGACACCCTCGGCGCGGCCGACCTCTGCCACGCCACCACGGGCGGCCCGCCCGCCCTCTGCGGGCTGCTCGCCCGGCACTTCCGCGGTGTGCCGCTGCTCGTCACCGAGTACGCCGTGCACCTGCGCACGCACTACCTGACATCCGGCCCGCACACCGCCGCCCCCGCCGTACGCGCCGTCCTCGCCGCCTTCCACGGCCGGCTCACGGCCGAGGTCTACCGCGCGGCCGAACTCATCACCGCGGGCGACGCGCACGCGCGCCGCTGGCAGGAACGGTGCGGCGCCGACCGCGCCCGCATCCGCACGGTGTACCCCGGCACGGCGGCCGGACCATTCGCGGAGGCGGCCGAGCCGGCGCTCCGGACCGACCCGGGCACGCTGGTCTGGGCCGGGCCCGTCGGCCCGGGCAAGGACCTGGAGAACCTGCTGTACGCCTTCGCCGTGGTCCGCCGGGAGGAGCCCGAGGCACGCCTGCGCGTCCTGGGCACGCCGACCGGCCCCGAGGGCGCCGCCTGCCTCGGCCGCTGCCGGACGCTGGCCGCGCGGCTCTTCCCGGAAGCGGCGGAGGGAGACCACCCCGTCTCCTTCGAGGAGCCCGGCCCCCTGGAGGAGACGGCGGTGTCCGACGCGTACGCCGCCGGCGCGGTCGTCGTCCTCTCCGGAGGCGCGGAGGGCTTCCCGGCCGGCCTTGTCGAGGCCATGCTCAGCGGCCGGGCCACGGTGTCGACGGACGTCGGAGCGGTCGCGGAGGTCATCGGCGGCACGGGACTGGTCGTACCACCGCATGACTCCGAGGCGCTCGCGGAGGCGTGCGTGGCGTTGCTGCGCGACCCGGAGCGCCGTGCGCGCCTTGGTGCCGCCGCGCGCGCCCGGGCGCTGGAACTGTTCACCGTGGAGCGCAACACCATGGCTTTCCACGGCCTCTACCTGGAGATCGCCTCGCGCTGCCCGGTCCGCCGGGCAGCGCCGGACGAGCCCCGTCCCTTCGCGGCCCCCGCCGAGTCCCTCGTCCCCGGCCACTGGACCGGTCCGGAGGACCGCGCCCTGCCCCGCGGTGTCCCCGCGTGGGCCGCGGACAGCACCCAGCCATCGGCGGAGGAGGCACGATGAGAGACCCGGAGGGCCGGAGGCCCGGCAACGGACCGGGCCCGGACTCGGGCCTGACCGCCGAGTCCGCCGCCGGGCCTCAGGAGGGGCGCGGCACGCCGAGCACACCGGCCGCCGCGACGACGGACGACCCGGGTGAGGGCGCCCTGGCGGGGAGAGGGAGCGCGGGGAGAGACCTGGGGTGGACGGATCCGGCGTGGGCGGACGCGGCCCGGAGAGACCCAGACTTGGCGGGCCCGGCCTGGAGAGACCTGAACTCGGCGGGCCCGGCCTGGGCGGGTCCGGTCGGGAGCGGCTCGGCCTGGACGGACCCGGTGGGTTCGGACCGGCCGGGGATGCCGGGTGGCGCGGACCCGTGGGACGCGCGGTCGGGGGAGTGGGTGCCGACGGGGGAACTGTCGGGAGGCGGACGGTCGCGACGGTCGCCACGGGAGCGGCTGCCCGAAGGTCCGCCGCCCGTGGGCTCGGTGTCTGCGGGAGCGCTGTCTGAGGGTCTGCCGTCCGCGGGCTTGCTGTCCGAGGGTCCGCCGGCCGCGGGGCCGTCGCCTGCCGTGGGTCCGCCGTCCGTCGGTCCGCAGGGGACCGGGCCCGCCTTCGGCCCGTTGGCCGGTCCGGCCGGGACGGGTCCTGGGAGCGGTCCCTCGCCCTCGCCCTCGCCGTCACCCTTGCTGTCGGCGTCGGTGCCGTGGGCCGGGCTCGGTGGGCCGTCGCAGGGCGGGCGCGTTCCGTACGAGTCAGGGGACCCGGTGAAAGCCCTGCTGCACCGGCACCGGGAGCTGTGCGAGCGGGCCGTGGACCCGTTGGAGATCGCCGTGGGGCTGGAGGCGCAGGGCGTCACCGACCGGACCGCCGCCCGCTGCCGCCACCGTGACGTCTTCTCGCTCGCCGAGGAACTGCACGCGCGCGTGCCGCGCGACACCGAGCGGCCCTCCCCGGAACCCCAGCCGCTGCCGGTGCCCCGCGTCCGCGCCGGTTGGCTCCTGCTCACCCTCCTGCCCGGAGCGCTCGGCGCGGCCACGGTGGCCGGGCTGGGCCTCACCCACGGGACCCCCCGCCTGCTGGTGGCACTCGGCGGCCTTCTCGCCGTCGCCCTCGCCACCCGCGCGGCACTGCGCCACAGCCCGCTCGCCGGCCCGCCCGGCACGCGCGCGGGGAGTACCGCGCCGAATGCGCGCGTGGGGCGCATCCCGCCCGGCGCGCACGCGGGGCGCACCACCATCGGCACGCGCGTCTGGACGCTCTGGCTGCTCGGGTACGCCCTCCTCGGCGACGGCCTCCTGCACGCCGTACTGGCGGGCGGCCCCGACGCCCCGCCCACCGGCGCACCGGAAGGCCCCTGGCCCACGGCCACCGCGCCCGCCCTGGCCCTCCTGCTGGCCTGCGCTCCCGGGGCCTGGTGCGCCCACGTCCTCGCCGTCGGCGCCTACCGGGGGCTCACCGGCAGCCGGACCCTGAGGCAGTTCACGGCCGCCGTGACACCGCCGCTGCTCGGCGGGTACGCCCTCTTCCTGGCCGCCCTCGCCGCACTCCTCGGACTGTGCGGCACCGTCCTGCACCAGCCCGCGGCCTATCCGCAGGCCCTCACCCTGGGCGCCCTGCTGCTGTCCGCCCGCCTGCTGACCGCGCACCGCCACCGGCGCGCCCCCGCCCGCGCGCTGGGAGCCGCCGTGTTCCTGGAGGCGCTGGCGCTCGCGCTGCCGACGGTCGGACGGCTGCCGGGCTGCGCGTTCCTGGCGGTCCCGGTCCAGACCCTCGTGGACGCCGGGGGCGAGGCCGCCGTGCCGGTTCTCGCCTGCGGCACCGCGGCCACGGCCCTGCTGTGGCACGCCGGCCGCGCCCTCACCCGGGCCTCGGCCCACGCTCCCACGGGAGCACCCGAGTGAATCTCCCGCCCGCCGGCCCGACCCACTCGCCGCAGGCATTCGCACCATCCCTCTGAAGGAGAACACCAGATGACCACCTCCCGACCCGGAGCGTCCGGAGCCGCCGGAGCCGCCGGAGCGTCCGGAGCAGCCGCACGAGCCGTCGAAACGTCCGGTACCACCGGCGCGCACGCCCCGGGAGCCGCCCGATGAGGGTCCTGCTGATCGGAGCCAACGGATTCATCGGCCGCTTCGTCGCCGACCGCCTGCTCGCCGACCCGGCTGTCCAGCTCACCGCGCTCGGCCGCGGCGACGACGCCGACGTCCGCTTCGACCTCGCCACCGGCAGCCCGGGCGCGCTCACCCGCTTCCTGGACGCGGTGCACCCCGGGGTCGTCATCAACTGCGCCGGCGCGACCCGTGGCGGGGCCCGCGAACTCACCCGGCACAACACCGTCGCCGTGGCCACCGTCTGCGAGGCGCTGCGCCGCAGCGGCTGCGGCGCCCGCCTGGTGCAGATCGGCTGCGGCTCCGAGTACGGCCCCAGCCAGCCCGGCTCCTCCACGCCCGAGGACGCCGTGCCGCGCCCCGGCGGCCCCTACGGCGTCAGCAAGCTCGCCGCGACCGAACTGGTCCTCGGCTCCGGACTGGACGCGGTCGTCCTGCGCGTCTTCTCGCCGGCCGGTCCCGGCACCCCGGCCGGCTCCCCGCTCGGCCGGCTCGCCGAGGCCATGCGCCGCGCCATGCAGTCCGGCGACGGTGAGCTCAAGCTCGGCGGCCTCGGCGTCCAGCGCGACTTCGTGGACGTACGCGATGTCGCCCGGGCCGTGCACGCCGCCTCGCTCTCCGCCGCGCAAGGCGTGATCAACATCGGCTCCGGCCGTGCTGTCCGCCTCAGAGACGCCGCCGCCGTGCTCGCGCGCGTGGCCGGGTACGGCGGTGCCCTCCACGAACTGGACGCCCCGCCCGGGCCGCTGCGTACCGCCCTCGGGCACCCCCGCGCCGACGCCGACCACGCGCCCCCGGTGGCCTACCCCTACCCGGACGGCTGCGGCAGCTGGCAGCAGGCCGACGTACGCACCGCTCGCGACCGCCTCGGCTGGCGGCCCCGCATCAACCTCGAGGAGTCCCTGGCCGACATCTGGATGGAAGCGGCCTGCCGCATCTGACCACGGCCGGCGCCCGCGCGGACCGGCCCCTCGGGGACGGTGCCCGGCTGCTGGGACGCATCCGTCTCGCGCCTCGGAACGGGTGTCTCGGAATGAAGAAGGGCGTGGCAGTGTTACGAGGAGAACAACTGTAGTGATTGACCGACCAACGGAGTCCCCGTGTCGCTGCCACCCCTGGTCGAGCCGGCTTCCGAGCTCACCGTAGACGAGGTTCGCAGGTACTCCCGCCACCTGATCATCCCCGATGTGGGCATGGACGGGCAGAAGCGGCTGAAGAACGCCAAGGTGCTCTGTGTGGGCGCCGGCGGCCTGGGCTCGCCGGCGCTGATGTACCTGGCCGCCGCGGGCGTGGGCACCCTCGGCATCGTGGAGTTCGACGAGGTCGACGAGTCGAACCTGCAGCGCCAGATCATCCACAGCCAGTCGGACATCGGCCGCTCCAAGGCCGAGTCGGCCCGTGACACCGTCAAGGGCATCAACCCGTACGTGAACGTGGTCCTTCACGAGGAGCGGCTCGAAGCCGACAACGTGATGGACATCTTCAGTCAGTACGACCTGATCATCGACGGCACCGACAACTTCGCGACCCGCTACCTGGTCAACGACGCGTGCGTGCTGCTGAACAAGCCGTACGTGTGGGGCTCGATCTACCGCTTCGACGGCCAGGCGTCCGTCTTCTGGTCCGAGCACGGCCCCTGCTACCGCTGCCTGTACCCGGAGCCGCCGCCCCCCGGCATGGTCCCCTCCTGCGCCGAGGGCGGCGTGCTGGGCGTGCTGTGCGCGTCCGTCGGCTCCATCCAGGTCAACGAGGCGATCAAGCTCCTCGCCGGCATCGGTGACCCGCTGGTCGGCCGCCTGATGATCTACGACGCCCTGGAGATGCAGTACCGCCAGGTCAAGGTCCGCAAGGACCCGAACTGCGCGGTCTGCGGCGAGAACCCGACCGTCACCGAGCTGATCGACTACGAGGCCTTCTGCGGCGTCGTCTCCGAGGAGGCCCAGGCGGCGGCGATCGACTCCACGATCACTCCCAAGCAGCTCAAGGAGTGGATCGACGACGGCGAGAACATCCAGATCATCGATGTCCGCGAGCCGAACGAGTTCGAGATCGTCTCCATCCCGGGCGCCACGCTGATCCCGAAGAACGAGTTCCTCATGGGCACCGCCCTGGAGAGCCTCCCGCAGGACAAGAAGATCGTCTTGAACTGCAAGACGGGCGTCCGCAGTGCGGAAGTCCTCGCCGTCCTGAAGTCCGCCGGCTTCGCCGACGCGGTCCACGTCGGCGGCGGAGTCATCGGCTGGGTCAACCAGATCGAGCCGCAGAAGCCGGTCTACTGATCACCGCTTCCGCTTACCAGCGGGCCTGAGAAGCCCACGGCTCCGACCTGACCGGAGCCGTGGGCTTCTGTCGTCACCAGTCGTGTCGACGGCAGGTATGGCCCTGGCCCGAGGTTCGGGCCGTCGTGGGAAGGGCTGGAAGAGGCAGTAGTCGGTGCGGTACGGCGTTATGAGCAGACCTTGTTGTCCTTCGGTGGCGTTCCCTTCAGCAGATACGTGTTCACCGTCGTGTCGACGCAGTCGCTGCCGTTGCCGTACGCTCCGTGGCCCTCGCCCTTCCAGGTGAGTTGGATGCCTACTCCGCGGCCCAGTTCGTCGGCCATGTTGCGGGTGCCCTCGTAGGGGGTGGCCGGGTCGCCGGTGTTGCCGATCAGCAGGATGGGGGCAGCGCCGGGAGCGGCGACCTCTGGGGTGTCGTACTGGCCCGGCACCGGCCAGTCGTGGCACCAGCCCGCCGTGTCCCAGCCGAGGTAGGTCCCGAACACCGGGGAGATCCGCTCGAAGCGGGCCAGTCGGCGCTTGGCCTCGGCGGGTGCCGGCCGCTGCTTGTCGTCCAGGCACGAGATGACCCGCTGGGAGTGGGACGTGGTGCCGTATCGCCCGGAGGCGTTCCGCTCGTTGTACTCGTCGGCGAGCGCCAGCAGTCCGGAACCGTCGCCCTGCCGGACCGACTTGAGCGCGCTGGTCAGTTCGGGCCAGCTCGACTCGCTGTAGAGCGGGAGGATGATCCCGGTGGTCGCGAGGGTCTGGGTCAGTTTCCGCCCGGACGAGGCCGGCAGTGGTGCGGCGTCGAGCCGCTTCAGCAGGTCGGCTATCTCCCGCGCACCCCGCGCCGGGTCCTGGCCGGTGGACTCGAGGTAGTCGTCCAGGGCTCGCTGGAAGCCACGGGCCTGGTTCTCGGCGTGCCCGATCATGTCCGCGGCCGGGTCGACCACCGCGTCCAGGACCAGCCGGCCCACTCGCTTGGGGAACAGGTGGGCGTAGACACCGCCGAGTTCGGTGCCGTAGGACATGCCGAAGTAGTGCAGTCTGTCGTCGCCGAGGACCTGGCGCATCAGGTCCATGTCGCGTGCCGTGTCGGTGGTGGACACATGGGCCAGCAGCGCGCCGGCGGCCTTCTGGCAGCCCTTGCCGAAGTCGGCGGCATCCCGGAAGAACGCCTGCTCCTCGGCCGGGGTGTCCGGCGTGGCGTCCACGGTCTCGGCGGCCTGTATACCCCGGTCGTCGCGGCAGCGCACGCCCGCGCTCGCGCCCACGCCGCGCGGGTCCCAGCTCACCAGGTCGTAGCGCTCGTGGAGTTCGGAGACGGCGGAGGCGAAGTACGGCATCGCCGACACTCCCGAGCCGCCGGGGCCGCCGAAGTTGAACAGCAGCGAGCCGATGCGGTCGCCGCCGGTCGCCCGGGAGCGGATGAGGGAGACACCGATCGTCTTGCCGTCCGGATCGGACCAGTCCAGTGGCACCTTGAGCGTCGCGCACCGCCAGGCGCCGCCCGGTGCGGGGGAGCTACCGGTGGCCTCGCACCGGTGCCAGTCGAGCCGCTGGGAAGTGAGCGAGGCGGGAAGGGCCGTGGCGGACGGCGTGGCCGGGGAACCCGGTGCCGACGGGGGAGCGGAGCCGGTCGCCTTGCCCCCGTCGCCCTTTCCGTCCCCGCCGGACGAGCCGCCGCAGCCGGCCAGCAGCAGTCCTGCCGCCACCGCGGCCGTCCACCGTAGAAAACGCCTCATACGCACCCCCCGTAACAGGCCCGCCGCGTCGTGCCGCGCCGGTCGTCCAAGCCATGGTAGGCGTCTTGGGCCCGGTCCGTGGCGGCCTGTGGATAACGTTCTGACCTGTGGTTTCTCTCCGGTTCGGGGAGATGTCAGGAACAGACCAGGCCGGCTTTCGGCACCTTCCCGTCCAGCAGGTAGCCGTTCACCGCCCGCTGCACGCACTTGTTCTTGCTGTCGTAGGCCCCGTGCCCCTGGCCCTTGTATGTCAGCTCGACGCCGACGCCCTTGCCGAGCGCGTTCACCATCTTCTTCGCGCCCTCGTACGGGGTGGCCGGGTCGCCGGTGTTGCCGACGACGAGGATGGGCGCCGACCCCCGCGCGCTCACGTCGGGATGGTCGGCGGCGCCGGGCACCGGCCAGTCCGTACAGCTGATCATGCCCCAGGCCAGGTAGTCCCCGAACAGCTCGGACGCGGCGCGGAACCGGGGGAGTCGCCGCTGGACGTGGTCCACGGTGTACCGCGCCTTGTCGTCGGAGCAGTTGATGGCGGCGTTCGCCGCGGTCAGATTGCTGTACTCCCCGTTGTCGCTGCGGCCGTTCATCGAGTCGGACAGCAGCATGAGGATCCTGCCGTCGCCGTCGTATGCCTCCTCCAGCCCCTCGGTCAGGTACTCCCAGAAGTCCTTCGAGTACAGGGACTGCGCGATGCCGTTGGTGGCGGCGGTCTGGGTCAGCTCGCGCGGGGAGATGCCCGGGATGGGCTTCTTCTCCAGGTCGGCGAGCAGTCGCGCGATGCGTTCCTTCACCTCCTGCGGGGTGTCGCCGATCGGGCATTCCGTGGTCTTGGAGGTGCAGTCCTCGGCGAAGTTGTCCAGGGCGAGCTGGAAGCCCTTCGCCTGGCCCAGCGCGCTCTGTTCGGCGTTCTGGGTGGGGTCGACGACGGCGTCGAAGACGGCCCGGCCGACGTTCTTGGGGAACAGGTGGGCGTAGACGCCGCCGAGTTCGGTGCCGTAGGAGATGCCGAAGTAGTGCAGTTTGCGGTCGCCGAGGATCTGGCGCATCAGGTCCATGTCGCGGGCCGCGTCGGTGGTGCGTACATGCGGCAGGATCTTCCGGGAGTTCCGCTCGCAGGCCGCGTTGAACTGCCGGGTGCGCCGCAGCAGCTCGGTGCGTTCGGCGCCGTCGTCCGGGGTGGCGTCCTGCTGGAAGAACTCGTCCAGCCGGGCGTCGCTCTCGCACTTCACCGGCGCGCTGCGGCCGACTCCGCGCGGGTCGAAGCTGACCAGGTCGTAGCGGGTGCCCAGGGTCGCGTAGTCCGGGCCGAACGCGGGCAGCGTGGTGACGCCGCTGCCGCCGGGGCCGCCGAAGTTGAACACCAGCGAGCCGATCCGGCGGTCTGCGGGGCCGTCGGCCCGGGCGCGGATCAGGGCGATGCCGATCGTGTCGCCCTCGGGCTCGGCCCAGTCCAGCGGCGCCTTCATGGTGGCGCACTGCCACTCGGTGCCGTTCGGCAGCGGCGAGGGGGCGCTGCCGCCGCCCTCCGCCTCGGACGGGGCCGGGCAGTCCTTCCAGTCCAGCCGCTGGTGGGTGAGATCCCCGTCCTCGGAGTCGTCGCCGCAGCCGGTGAGCGCGGCGAAGAGCAGCACAGCGGAGGTGGTCAGCGCGGTGGCGCGCAGCCGGGAGGGGTTCGCCATGCTCCCCATCGTGAGCGTGCGCACGCCGGCTCGCGCGGGGCGCGGGCCGTCCGGGCTACATCACCGGGCGCTCAAAGGACTCCCTCTCGGGCCTCAGAGCTGCTTCCTCTCGGGCCTCAGAGCCGCTCCCTCACGGATCTCAGACGCTCCCTCGCGGGGCTCGGAGAGCCGCCCTTCTATGGGTCACAGAAGGCTCCCCCTACGGGTCTCAGAGCGCTCCCTTGCGGGTGAGGTGGTTGAAGGCCAGCCAGCCCGGCAGCACCGGCAGCCACAGGGTCAGCAGCCGGAACAGCAGGACGGCCGGGGCGGCGACCTCCTTGGGCAGGCCCACGGCGATCAGACCGACCGTCAGGGTCGCCTCGACCGCGCCGACGCCACCGGGGGTGGGGGCCGCGGAACCGAGCGCGTTGCCGGCGAGGAAGACGACGGCGACGCTGGCGATGCTCAGCGACACCGAGCCGTCGCCGAACGCCCGGATGGAGGCGTCCAGGCACATCACGAAGCAGGCGGTCAGCAGCAGCATGCCGCCGATGCCGGTGATGAGCTTCTGGGGCCGCTGGAGCACGTCGAGCATGCGCGGTACGACACCGGCGAACAGCGACCTCACGCGCGTGACGACGAATTTCCGCATGAACGGCACCGACGTGACCACGAGGACCAGGACGGCCACGGTCAGCAGGCCCGCGATGACCGTGCGGGACGGCGACAGCGACGGCGTCTTCTCGGTGCCCGTCAGATAGCCGAAGGACAGCAACATCAGGATGTGGCAGCCGAGCCCGAACAGCTGCGAGGCGCCGACACTCGCCACCGCGAGCCCCGGGCGCACGCCCGCGCGCTGGAGGAACCGCGTGTTGAGGGCCACCCCGCCGACCGCGGCCGGTGCCACGATCTTCACGAACGATCCGGCGACCTGCGCCGCCACGGTCCGCGGGAACGGCACCCGTTCCGGTACGAACCCCAGCAGCGACATCGCCGCGGCGACGTAACTGAGCGCGGAGAACAGCACCGCGGCGGCCACCCAGCCCCACTGGGCCTTCGCGAACAGCGTGCCGAACTCGATGTGGGTCAGCTGCGACAGCAGGAAGTACGCGCCGATCGCGCCGGCGATGAAGCTGATCAGCGTGCGCGGCCGGATCCGCTCCAGGCGGGCCGGCTCCACGGGTGCCTGGGGCCTGATCCGCAACACCTGGTGCCGGATCTGGGTGAGCAGGTCCTCCTCGCGGGCTTCCTCCAGGGCCTCGTCGATGGCGCGTTTCTCCGCGCGCTGCTCGGCCCGTACCGCCTTCTTGTCAGGCTTTTCGGCGGCTGTCCCGGCCGTCCCGGACGCTTCTTCCAGACGGGCCAGCTTGGCCTGGCGGGAGGCTTCCAGTACCGCCTCGCGCTCGCGCTGGGCCCGCTCCCGGGCCAGCCGGCGCAGTGTCGCGCGCGTGGAGCGCGTCAGCGCGATCGGCTGGAGCATCGGCAGGCAGTCGGCGACCGCGTCCGGCCCGAGCACGCCGACCGCCGAGGCCACGGCGCGCTCGGCGCCGACCCGCAGGCCGAGCGTGGTGACCAGCTGGGCGACGTCCATGCGCAGCAGCAGTTCCCCGGCCGCGATCTCGCCGCCGCGCAGGTCGGTGAGGATCACCCTGCCGGAACGATCCACCAGAATCGCGTCACCGGCCAGCCTGCGGTGCGCGATGCGGCGGGACTGGAGCGCCCGTACCTGGTGCCAGGTGTTGCGCAGCAGCTCGTCGGTGATCTCCTCGCCGGCCAGCGAGTCGAGGGTGCGGCCCCCGGTGTGCTCGTAGACGAGCATCACCGCGTCGGGGCCGAGTTCGGAGGTGGCGATCAGCTTCGGCGCGTTGGCGCCGGCCGCGATCGCCGCGTACGCCAGCAGCGCCTCCTGCTCCAGCGCCTGGCGCAGCGACTGGAGACTGGAGCGGGTGGCGAAGCCGCGCAGGGTCAGATTGCGCCACGCGCGGTAGAAGAACCCCTGCGCCTGCTGTTCCCGGTCGACGACCGTGACGTCCAGCGGCGGGCCGTCCTCCAGGGCGACGAAATAGCGCCGGCCCCGGTCACCGCTCTCGGACTCCGAGGCGTCCTCCCGGGAGGCGCTGACGGGGCGGAAGCCGACGTGCCGGAGGCCCGCCATCAGGGTCTGGCCGGTGGGGCGGACGTTGGGGGAGCCGACCGCGTAGAGGGTGCCGTAGGCGACGGACCAGCCGATCAGCACCGTGAGGAAGATCGAGAAGGGCGTCGTGTAGCCCGTGACCAGCATCGAGAACGCGTCGAGCAGCAGCACGATCCACAGCACCGCGCGCCATCTGGGCCTGCGGGACATGCCGACGGCCGACATGTAGGCGATCACGGGCGCCAGATAACCGTGCACCGGGTCGGTCAGGGCGTGGACGTCGCCCGGCGAGGGCTGGGTGAGCGCCTCCTGGATCGAGTCCGGGGCGGCCCGGGCGACCCACAGGTCGGTGGCGAGGGTCACTCCGTGGGCCAGGACGGCGGCCAGGACGCCGTCGGCGATCCGCAGGCCGTCGCGTTTGACCAGCCGTTCGATGGCGAAGGCGACCGGCACCAGCAGGATCGCGATGCTGGACGCCAGCCCCGCGATCTTGATCAGCAGGTCCGGGGCCTGTCCGGTGCCCTTGTTGATGTCCTGTTCGAAGCCCGAGGTGGTGCCGTGCGCGAACGCGGCGATCGCGAGGAGCACCACGATGGCCAGGACGCCCACCAGGAGCCGCATGAGGTCGGAGGGGCGGTGCACGCGCGCGGGGAGCAGCGGTTCGTCGACCGCCACCCGCTCGGCGTGCGGGTCGTCGTCGTACGGCGGGTGATCCGGGGGGGTGTGCTCCGCGCCGGGCGCCCCCTCGGGGGTCATGTCGCCTTCGCGCGCGCGTGTGACGGAGTCCTCACCGACTGCGGACGCGCCCGCACGCGCGCGCGTGCCGTCGTTTTCCTCGCTTGAGGCGTCGTCGCCTGTGCCGTCGTCCTCGCCTGAGGCGTCGTCGGGCGTGCCGCCGGCCTGGGGCGCGCTGTCGTCCTCACGCGCGCCGTCGTTCCCAGGCGGGCCGGTGTCCTTGGCCGCGCTGTCGTCGCCGCGTACGGCGTCGTCAGCCGCGCCGGCGCCCTCGCGTACGGCGTTGTTCTCGGGCGGACCGGTGTCCTCGCGCCGCGCGCCGGTGCCGGCGTCGCCCGTGCGGGACGCGTCCGGGTGCGCGGAGGCGTCAGGGGTGCCCGCCGCTCTTTCGGGGTGCGCGCCCTGCTCGTTCATGGTCTCTTCTTGGTCTCGTATCACCAGTCACCGCCCGCACGATGGTGGCATGCCCCACCGGCACACCGGGGCATCAGGGTGCGGATGCGCGGGCGCACAGTCTGCCCGAAGCGCCGCCCGGGGGCGAGGGCGCCGTGCGCCCCGCACCCCGCCGGGGTGCCGGAGCGGTGCGGCAGGATGGGGTGGATGAGCGAGCAGAGCCCTCCCGAAGACGCCCGCGCCGGGCACCCGGACGCACTGCCCGAGTACGCCGAGCGGGTCCTGGAGGTCGCCGAGGGGATCCCGCCGGGCCGGGTCATGACCTACGGCGACGTCGCCGAGTGGCTGGAGGAGGGCGGCCCGCGCCAGGTCGGCCGGGTGATGGCCCTCTACGGGGGCGCCGTTCCGTGGTGGCGGGTCGTACGCGCCGACGGCGTGCTGCTGCCCGGACACGAACTGCGCGCGCTGGCGCACTACCGCGCGGAGGGCACCCCGCTGAAGGAGGCGGGCAGAACCACACAGGGTCATCTGCCGCGGCTCGACATGCGACGGGCCCGCTGGGACGGTGGCGCGGACGCGGAGGGTCACACCTGACAGCTTCCGCCATCGGATGCCGCCAGGGCAGACCCGTGGCCCGTTCGGGTGACATCGGGGACGTCTGTGGCATGCCGTACGTTCGTGAGGGGTGGGATACGCGTGGCCCGAGCGTCCGGCGGGGTGACCCAAGCACCCAGCGGCACGACTCGAGCACCCAGCCGGATGACCCGAGTGCCCGCCGGGACGGATCGGAAGCCCTGCTTCCGCCCGGAGCGGCACCCTGGCGCCGGCGCCACGTGTCCCCCTCACCCCGCGGTCACTGCCACGCGCGCGTGACCGCCCGCCCGCCAGCACAACCACCAGGACCGGCCGATCACGTGAGCTCCTCTTCGTCCACCAGGCGCCTGTCGTACCCCTCGGTGCGACAGGGGAGGCGTGGCGCCTACCGACTGGTCCGTACCCCGCCGCCCGTCGCGGATCCCCCTCGTCTGGACGCGGCCCAGCGCGCCGTGGTTGACCACTGCGGCGGCCCGCTGCTCGTCCTGGCCGGTCCCGGCACCGGAAAGACCACCACCCTCGTGGAGTCCGTGGCGGCCCGGATCGCCCGGGGCGGCGACCCCGCGCGGATCCTGGTGCTCACGTTCAGCCGCAAGGCCGCCGTCGACCTGCGCGACCGCATGGCCCTGCGCATGGGCGCCGCCCGCGCGCCCAGGGCGACCACGTTCCACTCCTACTGCTACGCCCTGGTCCGCGCCCACCAGGACAGCGACCGGTTCACCACGCCGCTGCGCCTGCTGTCCGGCCCCGAGCAGGACGTCACCGTCCGCGAGCTGCTCGCCGGGCAGCCGGACCTGGAGCGGCTCGGCCTGACCCATGTGCGCTGGCCGGACGAACTGCGCGCCTGCCTGACCACGCGGGGCTTCGCCGACGAGGTCCGCGCCGTCCTCGCCCGCACCCGCGAGCTGGGCCTCGGCCCGGAGGCCCTGGACGCCTTCGCGGGCCGCATCGGCCGCCCCGACTGGCGGGCCGCCGCCGCGTTCCTCGCCGAGTACCTCGACACCCTCGACCTCCAGGGCGTGATCGACTACGCGGAACTGGTCCACCGCGCGGTCCTGCTCGCCCGCCGCCCGGAGACCGCCGCCCGGCTCGCGGCCCAGTACGACGCGGTGTACGTCGACGAGTACCAGGACACCGACCCCGCGCAGGTCCGGCTCCTGCACGCGCTGGCCGGCCAGGGGCGCACCCTCGTCGCGTTCGGCGACCCCGACCAGTCGATCTACGCCTTCCGGGGCGCCGACGTGAACGGCATCCTCGACTTCCCGGCCGCCTTCCCGCGCGCGGACGGCCGTCCGGCCCCCGTCGAGGTGCTGCGCACGTCCCGCCGCTCCGGCGCCGCCCTGCTGGCCGCGACCCGCCTGATCACCCGGCGCATGCCGCTGACCCGGCTGCCCGCGGACAAGGTCCGCGCCCACCGCGAACCGGCCCCCGTACGGGAGGGCGGCCGGGTCGAGGTCCACACGTACCCGACAGCCGGCGCCGAACTGGACAACATCGCCGACATCCTGCGCCGCGCGCACCTGGAGGACGGCGTCCCCTGGAGCGACATGGCCGTCCTGGTACGTGCCGGTTCCCGCAGCCTGCCGAGCCTCCGCCGGGCCCTCACCGCGGCCGGTGTCCCCGTGGACATCGACGGTGACGACCTGCCGCTGCGGCACGAACCGGCGGTGGCGCCGCTGCTCACGGCCCTGCGCGCGGTCGCCACGGCGGAGGCGCGGCAGCGGGCGGAGCGGCCGGCCGACGGCTTGCCGGAGAGCGGACGTACGGGGGAGGACGAGCGTACGGACGGGAGCGCGTCGGCCACTGAAGAGGAGGAAGCCGGCGAGAGCGCGGCGGCGGCCGGACGCACCGGAGAACAGGGCACCGACGCCGCCGAACCGGCCCAGGGCGCCCCCTGGCTCGACACCGAGACCGCCCTCACCCTGCTCACCTCCCCGCTCGGCGGCATGGACGCGGCCGACCTGCGCCGCCTGGGCCGGGCCCTGCGCGAGGAGGAGCGCGCCGCCGGCAACCCGCTGCCGCCGCCCTCCGACGAGCTGCTCACGCGGGCGCTCGCCGAGCCCGAGCGCCTGGCCGTGCACGACCCGGCGTACGCGCGCGGGGCGCAGCGACTCGGCGCGCTGCTGCGCAAGGCCCGCGAACGCCTCGCGGGCGGCGGCACCGCCGAGGAGGCGCTGTGGGTCCTGTGGGAGGGCACGCCGTGGCCCGGGCGCCTGGAGCGGGCCGCCCGGCGTGGCGGCGCGGCCGGCCGGAACGCCGACCGGGACCTGGACGCCGTGTGCGCGCTGTTCGCCACCGCCGCGCGCGCGGAGGAGCGCACCGGCGGCCGGGGCGCCCTGAACTTCCTGGCGGAGATCGAGGCCGAGGACATCGCCGCCGACACGCTCACGCGCCGCGCGATACGCCCCGACGCCGTCCGCGTGATGACCGCGCACCGCTCCAAGGGCCTGGAGTGGCGGCTGGTCGTCGTCGCCGGCGTCCAGGAGGGCCTGTGGCCCGACCTGCGGCGCCGCGGCTCGCTGCTGGAAGCCGACCGCATCGGCCGCGACGGCCTCGCCGAGCCGCTGCCCCCGGGCGCGCTGCTCGCCGAGGAGCGCCGGCTGTTCTACGTCGCCGCCACGCGCGCGCGTGACCGACTCGTCGTCACCGCCGTGAAGGCCCCGGCCGACGACGGCGACCAGCCGTCCCGGTTCCTGACCGAGCTGGGCGTCGAGCCCAAGGACGTCACCGGGCGCCCCCGCCGCCCGCTGTCCGTCGCCGCGCTCGTCGCCGAGCTGCGCGCCACCACGGTCGACCCGCGCGCGTCCGCCGCGCTGCGCGAGGCCGCCGCCCGCCGCCTGGCCCGGCTCGCCGCGCTCGCCGACGAGGACGGCCGTCCGCTGGTGCCGTCCGCGCACCCCTACCGCTGGTGGGGCATGTACGAGCCGACCGAGAGCAAGGTGCCGCTGCGCCACCGGGACCAGCCCGTGGTGCTCTCCGGCAGCGCCCTCGACCAGCTCGCCAACACCTGCGCGCTCCAGTGGTTCCTCGGCCGCGAGGTGAAGGCCGACGCCCCCGCCACCACCGCGCAGGGCTTCGGAAACGTCATGCACGTCCTCGCCGACGAGGTCGCCTCCGGCCGTACCCCCGCCGACCTCGACGTCCTCATGGAGCGCCTGGACTCGGTGTGGAACGCGCTCGCCTTCGACGCGCCCTGGAAGTCGCGGCAGGAGAAGGAGCACGCGCGCGTGGCGCTCGAACGCTTCCTGAGCTGGCATGTGCTGGACCGGGCCGGCCGTACCCCGGTGGCCAGCGAACAGGACTTCGACGTCACCCTCGAAGCGGGCGACTACCAGGTCCGCATCCGCGGTCAGATGGACCGCGTGGAGAAGGACGCCGCGGGCCGGGCCTACGTCGTCGACTTCAAGACCGGCAAGCAGGCGCCCACCGCGCGCGAGGTGGAGCACCACCCCCAGCTCGCCGTCTACCAGCTCGCGATCCGGGAAGGCGCCGTCGACACCGCCTTCGACGGCGCCCGCCCCGAACCGGGCGGCGCCGAACTGGTCCACCTCCGCCAGGGCGCCGCCAAGCGCGACGGAGGCGACAGCCTGCCCAAGGTGCAGACGCAGGAGCCGACGGCGCAGGAGTGGGTCGGCGAGCTGCTGGCCACGGCCGCCGGCAAGGTCCTCGACGAGCGGTTCACCCCCAGCGCCGGCCAGCACTGCGCACACTGCGCCTTCCGCGCCTCGTGCAGCGCGCGCCCGGAGGGCCGGCACGTCGTGGAGTGAGCCGCCGCGGCAGGAGTGACGCACCCCACCACCCGCGCTGACCTGCGCTTCTTCCACCCCGGGCGGCCGATCGGCGCCCGATTGTCAGTCCCCGCCGCTAGCCTCTTTCGACATGTCCGCCCCTCTCACCGACCCCGAGCAGCTCAAGGAGCTCCTCGGCATCCCGTTCACCCCGGAGCAGACGGCCTGCATCACCGCGCCGCCCGCCCCGCAGGTGATCGTGGCCGGCGCCGGGTCGGGCAAGACCACCGTGATGGCGGCCCGCGTGGTCTGGCTGGTCGGCACCGGACAGGTCGCCCCCGAGCAGGTCCTCGGCCTGACCTTCACCAACAAGGCCGCGGGCGAGCTGGCCGAGCGCGTCCGCAAGGCGCTGATCAAGGCCGGGGTCACCGACGCCGACTCCGTGGACCCCGACAACCCGCCGGGCGAGCCGGTCATCTCGACGTACCACGCCTTCGCCTGCCGGCTGCTCACCGACCACGGCCTGCGCATCGGCCTGGAGCCCAGCTCCCGGCTGCTCGCCGACGCCACCCGCTACCAGCTCGCCGCGCGCGTGCTGCGCGAGGCCCCGGGACCGTACCCGGCACTGACCCGCTCCTTCGCCGACCTGGTCAGCGACCTGCTCGCCCTCGACTCCGAACTCGCCGAACACCTCGTCGACCCCGAGGAACTGCGCGCCTGGGACGCCGGTCTGCTGCGCACCCTGGAGGGCGCCAAGCTCACCAACGCCGACCTGCGCAAGGTTCCGGAGACGGCCGCCGCCCGCCGGGAGCTCGCCGACCTCGTCCAGCGCTACCGAGCCGAGAAACGACGGCGGGACCTGCTCGACTTCGGCGACCAGATCGCCCTGTCGGCCCGCCTCGCCCGCGTCCCCGAGGTGGGCCGCCTGCTGCGCGAGGAGTTCCGCGTGGTCCTCCTGGACGAGTACCAGGACACCTCCGTGGCCCAGCGCGTCCTGCTGGCCGGCCTGTTCGGCGGCGGCACCGGCCACCCGGTCACCGCCGTCGGCGACCCCTGCCAGGCCATCTACGGCTGGCGCGGCGCCTCCGTCGCCAACCTGGACGACTTCCCCGACCACTTCCCGGGCGCCGACGGCCGGCCCGCCGCCCGGCAGGCGCTCAGCGAGAACCGCCGCAGCGGCGGGCGCCTGCTCGACCTCGCCAACGGCCTCGCCGCGCCCCTGCGCGCCATGCACGCGGGCGTGGAGGCCCTCCGCCCTGCGCCCGGCGCCGAGTACGACGGCACGGTCCGCTGCGCCCTGCTGCCCACCCACGCCGAGGAGATCGACTGGATCGCCGACTCCCTCGCCCACCTGGTGCGCACCGGCACGCCACCCGGCGAGATCGCCGTCCTGTGCCGGACCGCGACCGACTTCGCCGAGATCCAGGGGGCCCTCGTCGCCCGGGACATCCCCGTCGAGGTGGTCGGCCTGTCCGGGCTGCTGCACCTGCCCGAGATCGCCGACCTCGTCGCCGTCTGCGAGGTCCTGCAGGACCCCGGCGCCAACGCCGCCCTGGTGCGCCTGCTGACCGGGCCGCGCTGGCGCATCGGCCCCCGCGACCTCGCCCTGCTGGGCCGCCGGGCCCGCCTGCTGGTCGCCCACGCGCGCGTGGACGCCGCCGACGACCCCGACCGCCGGCTCGCGGCGGCCGTCGAGGGCGTCGACCCGGCCGAGGTGATATCGCTCGCCGACGCCCTGGACACCTTCCTGGAAACCCCGGCCGAGGACTACGGGGACGACGACGGCCTGCCGTTCTCGGCGGACGCGCGCGTGCGCTTCGCCCATCTCGCCGCCGAGCTGCGCGACCTGCGCCGCTCGCTGTCCGACCCGCTGATGGACGTCCTGCACCGCGTCCTCGCGGTCACCGGCCTCGAAGTGGAGCTGTCGGCGTCACCGCACGCGCTGGCCGCCCGGCGCCGCGAGACCCTGTCCAACTTCCTGGACGTCGCCGCGTCCTTCGCCGCGAGCGACGGCGAGGCCACCCTGCTGGCCTTCCTCGGCTTCCTGCGCACCGCCGCCCAGTACGAGAAGGGCCTCGACAACGCGCTGCCCGGCGGCGAGAACACCGTCAAGGTGCTCACCGCGCACAAGTCCAAGGGCCTGGAGTGGGACGTCGTGGCCGTCCCCGGACTCGTCACCGGCACCTTCCCCAGCGCCCAGGGCCGCGAGAAGTGGACCGCACAGGCCAAGGTGCTGCCGCACGCCCTGCGCGGCGACACCGACACCTTGCCCGACGTCGACAGCTGGGACGCGCGCGGCATGAAGTCCTTCCACGAGGCCATGAAGGACCACCAGCACACCGAGGAACTGCGTCTCGGCTACGTCACCTTCACCCGCCCCCGCTCGCTCCTGCTCGGCTCCGGCCACTGGTGGGGACCCAGCCAGAAGAAGAAGCGCGGCCCCTCCGACTTCCTGACGGCCCTGTACGACCACTGCGCCGCCGGGTACGGCGAGATCGAGGCGTGGGCGGAGGAGCCCGCCGAGGACGCGGAGAACCCGGCCCTGCACACGGCCGGCACCGACCAGGTGTGGCCGCTCCCGCTGGACGCCGACGCGCTGGCCCGCCGTCACGCCGCCGCCCGGACCGTCCGCGCCCACCTGGACGCCCTCGCGGCCGGCCCCGAGGGCCCCGGCCCGGCCCGGCACGACCCCGCGGGCGACGAACACCCGGACTGGCCCGCACCACCGGACGACGACCCGTACGACGACCTGTACGGCGAGGAGCCGTACGAGGACCCCTACGGCGACCCTTACGACAGTGATCCGTACGAGGACACTCCCCACGAAGAGGACCTGCCGCCGTACGGTCGCGAGCCCGACGGCGAAGAGCCCTACGGTCACGAGCCCGACGGCGAAGGGCCCTACGGCCACGAGCCCGCCGACGGGAGGCGCGAGGCACTCCCGGCCGGCACCCCCGCCCAAGCCGACGCCCCCGCCCACGCCCCGGACCGCCCCACCGGTCTGGTCCCGCACCAGGTGTCCGCCCCGCAGGACGGACCCCGCACCGCCGCGCCGCGGCCCGGCACCGGGCTCACCCCGGAGGAGGCCCGCACCGTCGCCTCCTGGGACCGTGACCTGGACGCGCTCACCGGAGAGCTGCTGCGCGCCCGGCAGGCCGTCACCGAGGTCCCCCTGCCCGCCGCGCTCACCGCGTCCCAGCTGCTGCGGCTCGCCGAGGACCCCGACGGGCTCGCACAGGAACTCGCGCGCCCCATGCCGCGCCCCCCGCAACCCGCCGCACGCCGGGGCACCCGGTTCCACGCCTGGGTCGAGTCCCGTTTCGAGGAGCTGACCCTGCCCCTGCTGGAACCGGACGAGTTGCCCGGCGGCGACGCCGAGATCGCCGACGAACGCGACCTCGAAGCCCTGAAGGAGGCATTCGAACGCACCGAGTACGCCCGGCGCACGCCCTACCGGGTGGAAGCCCCCTTCCAGATCACCCTGGCCGGCCGCGTCATCCGGGGCCGCATCGACGCCGTCTACAGAGACGGCGACGGCGACGAGGCGACGTACGAGATCCTCGACTGGAAGACCGGCCGCACCCGCACCGCCGACCCGCTCCAGCTCGCCGTGTACCGCCTCGGCTGGGCCGAGCAGCAGGGCGTCCCGCCCGAGTCGGTCACGGCCGCCTTCCTGTACGTGCGCACCGGCGAGGTCGTACGCCCCGAGGGCCTGCCGGACCGGGCCGCGCTGGAGCGCTTGCTCACGGGTGAGACGGAGAGCACACGGGAGGCGACCTGAGTGTGACGAACCGCCCGCCGAGGTTGTCGGTGCGGGCCGATAGGCTCGGAGCATGAGCCAGACCCCGGACAGCGCCGTCCGCACGTACATCGAGCGGCACCGCGCCGCCTTCCTCGACGACCTCGCCGCGTGGCTGCGCATCCCCTCGGTGTCGGCCCGGCCCGACCACGCGCCCGACGTACGGCGCAGCGCCGACTGGCTCGCCGGCAAGCTCAAGGACACGGGCTTCCCCACCGTGGAGGTCTGGCAGACCCCGGGCGCCCCCGCCGTCTTCGCCGAGTGGCCCTCGGACGACCCGCAGGCCCCCACGGTCCTGGTCTACGGCCACCACGACGTGCAGCCCGCCGCCCGCGAGGACGGCTGGGACAGCGACCCCTTCGAGCCGGTCGTGCGCGACGGCCGCCTCTACGCGCGCGGCGCGGCCGACGACAAGGGCCAGGTGTTCTTCCACACACTCGGCGTCCGCGCCCACCTCGCCGCGACCGGCCGCAGCACGCCGGCCGTCGGCCTCAAGCTGCTGATCGAGGGCGAGGAGGAGTCCGGCTCCCCGCACTTCCGGGCGCTGGTGGAGGAGCGGGCCGGTCGGCTCGCCGCCGACGCCGTGATCGTCTCCGACACCGGCATGTGGGCCGAGGACACCCCGACCGTCTGCACCGGCATGCGCGGCCTCGCGGAGTGCGAGATCCGGTTCCACGGGCCGGACCAGGACATCCACTCCGGCTCCTTCGGCGGGGCCGTGCCCAACCCGGCCACCGCCGCCGCCCGCCTGGTCGCCACCCTGCACGACGAGCACGGGCGCGTGGCGGTACCCGGCTTCTACGACGGCGTCGTGGAGCTGACCGACCGCGAGCGCGAGCTGTTCGCCGAGCTGCCCTTCGACGAGGAGCGCTGGCTGCGCACGGCCAAGTCGTACGCCCCGCACGGCGAGGCCGGTTACACCACCCTGGAGCGCGTCTGGGCCCGGCCCACCGCCGAGGTCAACGGCATCGGCGGCGGCTACCAGGGCCCCGGCAGCAAGACGATCATCCCGTCCACGGCCATGGTGAAGCTGTCGTTCCGGCTGGTCGCCGGCCAGGACCGCGACCACATCGAGAAGGCCGTGCGCGCGTGGGCCGCCGAGCAGGTGCCCCCCGGGATCCGGTGCGAGACCGTCTTCGGCTCGGCCACGCGCCCGTGCCTGACCCCGCTCGACCACCCCGCGCTGCGGTCCGTGGTCCGCGCCATGGGCCGTGCCTTCGAGAAGCCGGTCCGCTTCACCCGCGAGGGCGGCTCCGGACCCGCCGCCGACCTCCAGGAAGTCCTCGGCGCGCCGGTGCTCTTCCTGGGCATCTCCGTCCCGTCCGACGGCTGGCACGCCCCCAACGAGAAGGTCGAGTTGGACCTCCTCCTCAAGGGCGTCGAGACCAGCGCCTACCTATGGGACGACCTGGCCCGGAACTGGCGTACCGCGCCCTGACCGGCCGGCGCCGTACGGAAGGGCACCGCGCGCGGGGCACACTGGAAGGACCGTCCCGCCCGCCCCGCCCGCGCCCGACCCGGTGCCCTCCCGCCCACGTCCCGCCGAACCGCCCGCCGCTAACCGCTGTACTGGGGGAGTTGGAAGCACACGTGACCACCTGGACCGACCACACAGCCGACCGACCCATCTCGCTGACCGCTCCGAGCGGCATCGACCGCGCCGCCCACCACCGGCTGGACGAGGCCTGGCTCGCGGCGGCGTGGAGCCACCCCACGACCCGCTGTTTCGTGGTCTCCGGCGGCCAGGTGCTCATCGACGAGACGCCGGACGGCCGGACCGAACTCGTCATGACGCCGTCCTTCGAGGCGCCGCTCACCGAGGCACACCGCTACTTCCTCGGCATCGACGAGGAGGGCGTCAGCTACTTCGCGCTCCAGAAGGACTCGCTGCCCGGCCGGATCGACCAGTCCGCGCGCCCGGCGGGGCTGCGGGAGGCCGGGCTGCTGCTGTCGGCGCGTGACGCCGGGCTCATGGTGCACGCCGTCGGCCTGGAGAACTGGCAGCGCACCCACCGCTTCTGCTCCCGCTGCGGTGAGCGCACGGTCATCGCGGCGGCCGGCCACATCCGCCGCTGCCCGGCGTGCGGCGCCGAGCACTACCCGCGCACCGACCCGGCGGTGATCATGGCGGTGACGGACGAGGAGGACCGCATCCTGCTCGGCCGGCAGGTGCACTGGCCCGAGGGCCGCTTCTCCACGCTCGCCGGGTTCGTGGAGCCGGGCGAGTCCATCGAGCAGGCGGTGCGCCGCGAGGTGTCCGAGGAGGTCGGCGTCACCGTCGGCCCGGTCGAGTACGTCGCCAGCCAGCCCTGGCCCTTCCCGTCCAGCCTGATGCTGGGCTTCATGGCCCGCGCCACGACCACCGAGATCGATGTCGACGGCGACGAGATCCACGAGGCCCGCTGGTTCTCCCGCGAGGAACTGCACGCGGCCTTCGAGTCCGGCGAGGTGCAGCCGCCCTACGGCATCTCCATCGCGGCCCGGCTGATCGAGATGTGGTACGGCAAGCCCCTGCCGACCCGCGGTTTCATGTGACGCGTGAAGGGCCGCCCCGGTCGTGCCGGGGCGGCCCTTCACCTCGATCGCGGCGCGAGCCGCGAAGCGTCACACGGAGAGCTTCTGCTTCACCTGGGCCAGCGACGGGTTCGTCAGCGTGGAGCCGTCGGGGAAGAGCACGGTCGGGACCGTCTGGTTGCCGCCGTTCGCCTTCTCCACGAAAGCGGCGGACTCGGGGTCCTGCTCGATGTTGATCTCGCTGTACGCGATGCCCTCCCGGTCCATCTGGCTCTTCAGCCGCCGGCAGTAGCCGCACCACGTCGTGCTGTACATCGTCACAGTGCCCTGCATGTCTCTCGCTCTCCTCGCACGGCTCGGAAAATCCCGTCGCGAAGGAGAACACGGGCGGGCGGGGCCTCATTCCCGGGCGGGGTGCGTTCCCTTCCCTTCCCCCGTTCCTCCCTACGCCTTTGGTGTGATGCCTGCCGCATCGGTACGACGATCAGCCTGTAATCAGTACGACTATGCGCCCCCGCCTGTGGACAACTCGTACAGCCGTCCCGGGCGACCTGGCAGCATGGCGGTGTGACAGCAGCAACGCATTCCACCCTCTTCCCGCGGGTCCCGGAGTCGCCCGACGCGGTGCTCGAAGGGCTCGACCCCGAGCAGCGCGAAGTGGCCACCGCCCTGCACGGTCCGGTGTGCGTGCTGGCCGGAGCGGGCACGGGCAAGACCCGGGCGATCACCCACCGCATCGCCTACGGGGTACGGGCCGGCATCCTGCACCCGTCCAGCGTGCTCGCCGTCACCTTCACCAACCGCGCCGCCGGAGAGATGCGCGGCCGGCTGCGCCAGCTCGGCGCCCAGGGCGTCCAGGCCCGCACCTTCCACTCCGCGGCCCTGCGCCAGCTCCAGTACTTCTGGCCGAAAGCGATCGGCGGCTCCATGCCCCGGCTGGTGGACCGCAAGATCCAGCTGGTGGCCGACGCCGCCGCGTCCTTGGGCACCCGCCTCGACCGCAACGAGCTGCGGGACGTGACCGCCGAGATCGAATGGTCCAAGGTCACCCAGACCGTCCCCGCCGACTACCCGTACGCGGCTGTGAAGGCCGGCCGCGAGACCCCCCGAGATCCGGCCGAGATCGCCCACCTCTACGCCGCCTACGAGGACCTCAAGCGCGACCGCGCGGTGATCGACTTCGAGGACGTCCTGCTGCTGACCGTCGCCGTCCTCCAGGACCGGCACGACATCGCCGAACAGGTCCGCGCGCAGTACCAGCACTTCGTCGTGGACGAGTACCAGGACGTCAGCCCCCTCCAGCAGCGGCTGCTGGACCTGTGGCTCGGCGACCGGGACAACCTGTGCGTCGTCGGTGACGCCAGCCAGACGATCTATTCGTTCACGGGAGCAACCCCCGACCATCTGCTCGACTTCCGCGTCCGGCACCCCGGGGCCACGGTCGTGAAGCTGGTCCGTGACTACCGCTCGACCCCCCAGGTGGTGCGCCTCGCCAACGGCCTGCTCGCCCAGGCGAAGGGCCGCGCCGCCGGACACCGGCTGGAACTCGTCTCCCAGCGCCCCCCGGGACCCGAGCCCGTCTACACCGAGTACACCGACGAGCCCGCCGAGGCCGAGGGCGCCGCCCGGCGCATCCGTGAGCTGATCGACGCCGGTGTCCCCGCCGCCGAGATCGCCGTGCTGTTCCGCACGAACTCACAGTCCGAGACCTACGAGCAGGCGCTCGCCGACGCCGGGGTCCCCTACCAGCTGCGCGGAGCCGAGCGCTTCTTCGACCGGCCCGAGGTCCGCAAGGCCGGCCTCGCCCTGCGCGGCGCGGCCCGCTTCGGCGGCAACGACTCCCTGCTGGACGACGTCGTGGACCTGCCCTCGCAGGTGCGGGCGGTGCTGTCCGGCGAGGGCTGGACCACCGAGCCACCGGCCGGCTCCGGTGCCGTCCGGGAGCGCTGGGAATCCCTGGCCGCCCTGGTCGGTCTCGCCCACGACCTCGCCGCCGCCCGGCCCACGGCCACCCTCGCCGACTTCGTGGCCGAACTGGACGAGCGGGCGAACGCCCAGCACGCCCCGACCGTCCAGGGCGTCACCCTCGCCTCCCTGCACGCCGCCAAGGGCCTGGAGTGGGACGTCGTCTTCCTGGTCGGCGTCGCCGAGGGCATGATGCCCATCACCTACGCCCGCACGGACGAGCAGATCGAGGAGGAGCGCCGGCTGCTCTACGTCGGCGTCACCCGCGCCCGGGAACGCCTCCATGTCTCCTGGGCCCTGTCCCGCTCGCCCGGCGGGCGCCCCAACCGCAGACCGAGCCGCTTCCTGGACGGCCTGCGTCCCGGCACCACCCCCACCGTCGGACACACCGGCTCCGGCACGGGCGGCGGAGTCGAGCGCGGGTTCACCGGCGGTGCCGTCGCAGCCCCCCGGCGCACCCAGCGCACCCCCGCCCGCTGCCGGGTCTGCGGCCGCACGCTCACCGACGCGGGCGAGATGAAGCTGATGCGCTGCGCCGACTGCCCCTCGGACATGGACGAGGGGCTCTACGAGCGGCTGCGCGAGTGGCGGGCGGTCCAGGCCGAGCGCAGCGGCCAGCCGGACTTCTGCGTCTTCACGGACCGGACGCTCATGGCCATCGCGGAAGCCTGCCCGGAGACCTCCGCGGAACTCGCCCGCATCCCTGGTGTCCTCAGCCGCAAGCTGCGCAGCTACGGCGCCGATGTTCTGGCCATCTGCGCAGGTCAAGAGCCTGATGAAGCCGACGGGGACGAGTGAGGGGAACTCGTCGAAAAAATAGTTTGCGCATGCCCCGGCAATCCCCATAGGTTCTAGGCACGGAAGCAGCGGCCTTCTCGAAGGCCCCGGTTCCGTGTTGTACTTGCATATCCGAGCGGACTGGTTCACTCCAGTCCCTGAGACGCCGAGAGGAGGCGAGTCCAGTGATCAGCATCAACTTCAACACCATCAGCACGGCCAAACTGACCGATCGCTCGACCGTCTCCACGTGCATGCTCGGCGCCTCGAACCAGGGCACCGGTCTGTCCGGCATCTCTGCCGTGCGTCCGGCGTCCCCCGTTGCCCTCGCGGTCCTTCCCGTCCGCGAGCGCGATGAGCGACCGAGCAAGGCACTGGAAGCGGCAGCGGCACAGGCGCACGCCTATGCCTTTGCGGCGGCCGGTGCCGGATTCCGGAAGCAGACGACGCAGCACCACCTGATGTGGGCCTTCCGTGGGCCAGAACCCTGGAGTGATCCAGCCTGATCGCCGATCAGGCCGGCGCCTTCAGGGCCGCGGAACCCCATCCGGGATCCGCGGCCCTTCTGTTTGTCCCGAACGGGACGGCGGAGTGAAGGGGCCTCGGGACAAGAAAAGAACCCGGTACCCAGCCGACACCCGGTCAACCGGCCGGATTGAACAGACGAGGAAGACAGATCGTGCAACTCGAAGCGCACGCCCCGTCCGTACCGCCTTCCCAAACGATCCCCCCGCCCGGCCTCACGGAGGACTCCACCTTGACCCCCCTCACCACGCTCACCGCGCTCGACGACGCCATCGAGAACCTCGGCGTAGCCGTTCCCTGCCGCTCCTACGACCCGGAGGTCTTCTTCGCCGAGTCGCCCGCGGACGTGGAGTACGCCAAGTCCCTGTGCCGCACCTGCCCGCTGATCGAGGCCTGCCTCGCCGGAGCCAAGGAGCGGCGCGAGCCCTGGGGCGTCTGGGGTGGAGAGCTGTTCGTGCAGGGTGTCGTCGTCGCCCGGAAGCGGCCGCGTGGCCGCCCGCGGAAGAACCCGGTCACGGCATGAACACCGCAGGAACCATCGATCGCCCCCTCACGCACGACCCCAAGAAGCAGGCCCCGATGAAGCCGTCCACCAGCGAGCCCGCCGGCTCCGTGACCCCAGACTCCACCAACATCGGCGCGACCGAAGCGCGCCAGAACAGGAACCACGAGATGCAACTCATGCAAGAAGCCCTGGCTCGTGCGCATATGCACGACCGGCTTCATGACGCCGTGCGGGAACGCCGGGCCATGCGCCTGGCGGTCGCCCAGCGGATGCAGCGCCGGGCCGAGCGCGCCTCGCTGCGCGCGCGCCGCGCGCTCGCCATGGCCGTCATGCAGTGACGAACGCCTGAACAGCGGTGGCCTCCCGGACCCGGGAGGCGAAGCTCCCCGCGGGGGCCGGTCCGGCCGAACGGACCGGCCTCCGCGCCGCGTTGTGCCCCGGCGGCAAGCCCGTTCCGAAGCCCGGGGCGCGCCGGATCATGCCCCCGCCGCGGCTTCCTCCTCGTCCGGGCCGGCCTCGGCCGCGCCGGTCACGAAGCCCGGCAGCCATTCCTCCAGTTCGTCCCGCAGCCGGACCGTGGCGCCCAGCTGGCACAGGACCCCGATGGTGCTGAGGGTCACCCGGTGTATCAGCAGATAGGCCGGCGGCAGATTGAGCCGCTTGCCGAGCTGGTAGGCGGGGGAGCGGGGGTCGGCGATGCGGGCGGCCTGGCCGCGCATCCAGGAACGGGTGAAGGTGAACGCGTCCACCCGGGCCGGCTCGATGATCGGCAGCAGGTAGTCCAGGACCGCCTCCGGGTCCAGCTCGATGGTCTCCTTCACGAACCCCTCCGCGCAGAGCAGTTCGTAGACCGTCTCCGCCTCCCCGTCCAGGGTCATCCGCAGGGAGACGCCGATCGGGGTCGGCAGGCCGCCGGGGAGCCGGTCGACCGTGCCGAAGTCCAGCACGCCCAGGCGCCAGTCGTCCTCCCCTCCCGGGCCGCCGGGCAGCAGCCGGAAGTTGCCCGGATGCGGATCGGCGTGCAGCAGGCCGGTGCGCGCCGGTCCCGAGAAGAGGAAGCGGGCCAGCAGCTGACCGGCCCGGTCGCGCTGTTCCTCGGTGCCGTCCGCGATGATCTCCGACAGCGGGATGCCGTCGATCCACTCGGTCACCAGGACCTGCTCGCACTGGTGCACCACCGCCGGGACGACCACGTCCGGGTCACCGGCGAACTCCCGCGCGTGCGCGGACTGGGCCTCGGCCTCCAGGCCGTAGTCCAGTTCCTCGGACACCCGGTCCCGCAACTCCGCGATCAGCGGCTTGATGTCCATGCCCGGGATGAGCGGGCCCAGCAGCCGGGCGAAGCGGCTCAGTTGGCCGAGATCGGACAGGAGGGCCTCACCGGCGCCCGGATACTGCACCTTGACCGCCACCTCGCGGCCGTCGTGCCACACCGCCCGGTGGACCTGGCCGATCGAGGCCGCGGCGGCCGGCTTGTCCTCGAACTCCTCGAACAGCTCCCGCCAGTCCGGTCCCAGCCGCTCCTCGAGCACCGTGTGCACCGTGCGGGTCGGCATGGGCGGGGCAGCCTCCTGGAGCTTGGTCAGGGCCGCCCGGTAGGGGCCGGCGACCTCCTCCGGCAGCGCCGACTCGAAGACGGACAGGGCCTGCCCGAACTTCATCGCACCGCCCTTCAGCTCGCCGAGCACCTTGAACAGCTGCTCCGCCGTGCGCTGTTGCAGCTCGCGGCCGACCAGCTCCGCGGACTCGCCCACGATCCGCTTGCCCAGCCCCCAGGTCGCCCGGCCGGCGAAGCCGAGCGGGAGCGCGGCGAGCTTGGCGGTACGGGTGACCGCCTTCCGGGGAAGATCAGACATGCGCCCTCCAGGTCCCAGTCGGCCGTGCCGCGCCTGCTTGGCGTTGTCGCTCCGTCGACGGCCGTTGCACCGCCATTGTCTCGCGCCGCCCGCCGTCGGTTGAGGAGCGCTCCCGTTTACTTCTCCTCGCCGCCCCGCAGCCGCACTCCGGATGCGGCCGGACCGGGCGGGCGCGCCAGTCCAGGCCGGGCAGACAGACCTCCCAGCGGGTGCCCGCGCCGGCCGGTGACCGCCCGTCGAGGAAGGCCAGGGCATGGGTCGCCGCGAGACCGGCCACCGTCGTGGCCAGGGCCAGGTCGCAGGCCCCGACCCGGCGGACCCGGCCGGAACGCCACTGGGTGACCAGCCGGGGCCAGACCGGGTCCCGGTCCCGGCGGTCCAGGTCCAGGCATCCGGCGCAGCCCGACTCACCGGGCAGGACCAGCGGCCCGACGACGCCCGTGCCCTCCACCACACCGGCGTACAGATGGGGGGTGCCGGAGGCCAGGAGCGGTTCGGCGGCGCACGGGTCCGGGGCGTGCACGGCGATGTCCTCCCGGGGCGCGAGGATCACCAGGGAGAAGCCCGGGTCCCCGGCGCCCGACCCCGGGCGGTGGGCATGGCGCGGCGGGCGCTCGGGCGCGGCGCGGCGGACGGCGGCCCGCGCCGCCGCGTCCCGGCGGTCGCCGAGCGACTCGGCGGTCAGCCCGCCCGGCGCCAGGTCCCACGGCTCCACGCGGCCCACGTCGTGCACGTCGACCTCGCCCACGCCGGCGCCCGCCAGCACCGACGCCAGCAGGGCGCCGACCCGGCCCGCGCCGAGCACCCGGACCCGCAGCGCGCGCCGGGCGGCGAGCCGGGCCGGTGCGCCGCCCGGCTCGGGTGTGACGAGGGACAGCGAGGCCAGGTCGGGGCGCAGCCGGTCGAGGACGTCCGTCTTCTCCCGCAGCGCGTGCGCGGCCGGACCGCCGCCGCGGGCGTCGTCGACGAGACCCGCCCGGGCCAGCCGGGCCACCAGGGTGTCGACCCGGGCGGCCGGCACGCCCGCCCGGCTGCCCTCCGCGCGCAGCGAGGCCAGCCCGCGGGTGCCGTCGAGCAGCTGCAGCAGGCCCTCCGTCGCCGGGTCCACCGGGCCCAGTGTCACCGCGTGCGCCGGGGTCATCCCGAACTGCACGGTGCCGCGGTCGCGCCAGCCGCGCCGCAGCGCGGGCTTCACCATCGGATGCATGACAGACCCCCGTACTCGCCGGAAACGCCCGGAACGGAAAAGCGGAGAAGAGCGGAAGGGAGACGCGGACTGCGCCTTCGCCGGTGGAACCGGTCGCGTTCCGCCGACGCCTGCCAGCATGCCCGGGCCCGCCGCCGGGCGCCGAAAGTTATCCACAGGCGGACCGGTTAGTCGTACAAATCAGGCGCGTCGCCGGCCGGTAGTGGGATGAACATGGGCAAACAAGATCGGTGGAGCGATCGTACGAATCAAACACATGGTGGGGGATCGGCGGCGAACCCTCCCGGAGCCGGGACTTTGCCGCCGCCCACCGGGTAACGTCGGGGCGTGCCCGCCGACCCTCTGTACCGCGCCGGTGAACCACAGCGCAGCACGACGACCCAGCCGCCCGGCGGCCCGGGGGCGAGCGCGATCGAGGTCCGCAGGAGCGCCCGGCGCCGTCGCACGGTCTCCGCGTACCGCGAGGGCGATCGCACCGTCGTACTGATCCCCGCCCGGATGTCCAAGGCGGAGGAGCAGCGCTGGGTGACCGTCATGCTCGACAAACTCGCCGCCCAGGAGAGCAGGAAACTGCTGGGCGACGCCGAGCTGGCCGAGCGCGCCGAGCGGCTGTCGGCTCAGTACTTCGCCGGCCGCGCCCGGCCCGCCTCCGTGCGCTGGGTCACCAACCAGAACACCCGCTGGGGTTCGTGCACCCCGGCCGAGGGCAGCATCCGGCTCTCGCACCGCCTCCAGGGGATGCCGGAGTACGTGGTGGACTACGTGCTCTGCCACGAGCTGGCCCATCTGCTGGTCCCCGGGCACGGCCCCGACTTCTGGCGGCTGCTGGAGGCATACCCGCGGACCGAGCGGGCGCGCGGCTATCTGGAAGGGGTCGTCGCCGCCGCACGGCTGCCGCATGTGCCGGGCGCGCGCGGCGAACGGGACGACGCCTGACGCCCTGACTGCCGGCGCCCTCGCGTGCTGACGCCCCTGCGTGCTGATGCCCCCGACGCGCCGGCCACCTCGGCGGATCCACTCCCCGCCCTGTCCCCGACCCCGGAGTGTCCGTGGTCGGGTGTGATCGTGTACCGGCTCTGTACCGACCAGGACCCTTCGGGGGCGCTGCCGGTCTTTGCCGTTAGCCTGGCGCGACGCACTCACACTCGGGATGGGGGACGGTCGTAACGCATGGCCAGGGAATTCCAACGCGGCCACAAGGCCAGGATCAGTGACCTCACGCTGGGCACGGATCTGTACGTAGGCGTGCAGATCTCGGCTCCCGGTCTCACCTTCGACATCAGCTGCTTCGGCCTGGACGCCGACGAACGGCTCTCGGACGACCGGTACTTCGTCTTCTTCAACCAGCCGAAGTCGCCCGAGGAGTCGATCCAGCTGCTGGGCGCGCAGGCGGGCGACACCGAGTCCTTCCGGGTCACCCTCGACCGGATCCCCTCCCAGATCCGCAAGCTGTCCTTCACGGCGACCATAGACGGCGCCGGCCAGATGTCGCGGATAGCCCCCGGGTACCTGCGCATCGTGGCGGGCGGCGAGGAGGTCGCGCGGTACTCCTTCGACGGCTCCGAGTTCTCCACCGAGCGGGCCGTGATGCTCGGTGACTTCTACTTCAAGGACGGATGGCGGTTCGCCGCGGTCGGACAGGGCTTCGACGGCGGCCTGGAGGCGCTGCTGAAGAACTTCGGCGGCGAGGTGATGGAGGAGGCCCCCGCCGCCCCGCAGCAGCCGCAGCCCGGCGCGGTCCCCGGATTCGCCCCGCCCGCCCAGGCCACGCCGCCCGCGTTCGCCGCCCCGCCGGCCCAGGCAGCCCCGCAGCCCGCGCCCGCCCCGCAGCCCGCGCCCGCCCCGCAGCCCGCCCCCGTCCCGCAGGGCTTCGCCCCGCCGCCCGGCCACACCCCGCCCCCGGCCCCGGCGCCCGCGCCGAACGTGCATGTCGCTCCCACGGTCGTCGCCCCCCTCGCCCCGCCCGACGGCACCGTTCCCCCGCCGGCCGCCCCCACGGCCCCCGCGCCCTACGGCCAGCCACCCCAGCAGCCGTCGTACGGCGGACAGCCGAGCGCGCCGATGCCCCCCGGGTACGGCGGGCAGCCCGCCCCCTACGGCGGCGGTGGCCAGCCCGCCCCGCCCATGCCGCCGGGCTACGGGCAGGCGCCCGGCCGGCCCGCCGCCTACGAGGTGCCGCAGGGCGCGCCCCAGGGCGGTGCCGGGGTGACGGCCGCGCTCCAGGCGTACAAGGAGACGCCGACCGGGCAGCGCTGGACGCAGCAGAACCAGACGCTCGTCCGCGTCGACCTCGGCATCGGCGGGCAGCCGGTGCTGGCCCGGCAGGGCAGCATGGTGCTCTACCAGGGCAAGGTCGACTTCGGCTACAAGGGCGCCGGATTCATGGGCCGCGTCGTGGGCAACGCCACCGGCCAGGAAATGCAGCTCATGCGCTGTTCCGGCCAGGGCCAGGTGTTCCTCGCCGAGAACTCCGCCCACCTGCACCCCGTCGAGCTCCAGGGCGACGCGATCTGCGTGTCCGCGGAGAACGTCCTCGCCTTCGACGAGAGCCTGAGCTACGAGGTCCGCCGGATCGAGGGCCATGGCATCCCCGGCGGCGCGCTGTTCACGATGCAGTTCCAGGGCACCGGCACGATCGTCGTCAAGACGCACGGCACGCCCGTGGTGCTGCCGGTCACGCCGACCACCTTCGCCGACTGCAACGCCGTGGTCGCCTGGTCGGCCGGCTCCCAGGTGATCGTCTCCAGCCAGGTCCGCATGCGTCGCAACGCCTACCCGGGCGACACCGGTGAGAGCGTCAACCTCCAGTTCCGGGGCGCGCCCGGCAACTTCATCGTCGTCCAGCCGTACGAGGTCTGAGGGAGCCCGTCATGAACCAGCCGCTCGCGGGCTTCGCCCCCGCGCCCGTCACCGCCCGCATGGAGAACCACGGCAGCCACATGCTGAAGGTCGCCATGCAGACCGGAAACGACCTCCTCGCGCGCGTGGGGTCGATGGTCGCCTACGAGGGCTTCATCCAGTACGAGCCCAACCCGCCGGCCGTCCGCCAGATCGCCCGCGACTGGGCCACCGGCGAGGGCGCACCGCTGATGAAGTGCTCCGGTGACGGCCTGCTCTACCTCGCCGACTACGGCGCCGACGTCGTCGTGATCAACCTCAATGGCGACGGCATCTCCGTCAACGCCACCAACCTCCTCGCCTTCGATGCCCATCTGACCTGGGGCGTGGAGCGCGTGAAGGGGCTCGCGAAGTTCGCCGGGCAGGGCCTGTGGAACACCAGGATCTCCGGCCAGGGCTGGGTCGCGCTGACCTCCCGGGGCACGCCGATCGTCGTGGACTGCGGGGGCGGTGAGGACGAGACGTACGTCGACCCGGACGCGCTGGTCGCCTGGTCGCCGAACCTGAAGGTGAAGGGCAAGCGCAGCTTCAAGGCGCAGTCGCTGATCGGCCGGGGCAGCGGCGAGGCCTACCAGATGGCCTTCTCCGGACAGGGCATCGTCGTCGTCCAGCCCAGCGAGGACAGCACCGACCGCCTCCGGATCCGGGGCTGAGGGGGAGCCAGAACACCATGCAGAGCCCGCTTTTCGCGCACAACGATCTCCAGACCCAGGAGCGCTGGAGCCTGCAGAACGCGCAGCTGCTCCGGATCGCCCTGGACGGCCACGACGACCTCCTCGCCCGCAAGGGCACCATGGTCGCCTACCAGGGGCTGGTCGAGTTCGACGCCGAGCACCAGGGAAACCGGCAGGCACGCGCGCGTGCGCACACCGGCGAGGGCCTGGACCTGATGCGCTGCCACGGCCAGGGCACGGTCTACCTCGCCAACCTCGCCCAGCACGTGCACATCGTGGACATCGAGCAGGACGGGCTGACCGTCGACAGCTCCTACGTCCTCGCCATGGACTCCGCACTGCACTACGAGGTCGTCGCCGTCGACAGCCTGTACGGCATTTCCGGCTCCGGGAAGTACCAGCTCAACATCACCGGGCGCGGCAGGGTCGCCTTGATGACCTCGGGCGCCCCGCTGCTGATGCGGGTCACGCCCGACAGGTACGTCAACTGCGACGCCGACGCGATCGTCGCCTGGTCCACCGGGCTGCGCGTGCAGATGCAGGCCCAGACGCACGCCTCCGGGGTGTGGCGCCGGCGTGGCAGCACCGGTGAGGGCTGGGAGCTGAGCTTCATGGGCTCCGGGTTCGCGCTCGTCCAGCCCAGCGAGCTGCTGCCGCCGCAGAACGCCGTGATCGGGCAGGGCCTCGCCGCCCAGTTCGGCATGGGCCAGCAGGGGGCGCGCGGCCAGAACCAGGGCAACGTCTGGAGCTGAGCCGGACACGGGTAAGGGGCGACCGCCGAGGCGATCGCCCCTTACATCGCGTAGGACACCCGTCAGAGCCGGGCGCGCGTGGCCTCCACCAGTCGCACGACCGACTCGTCGGCCACCCCGGCCACCTCGTCGTAGCCGAACCAGCGCAGGTCCAGGGACTCCTCGCTGATCTCCCACGCCGCTCCGGGCGGGGCCAGGACCGCGTACTGCACGTCGAAGTGCCAGTTGCAGGGCGCCGGGATCGGATGCCGGTCCAGCCGCACCGGGCCGCCGGGCAGCAGGGTCAGCCCCGCGATCCCGGACTCCTCCGTCGCCTCCCGCAGGGCCGCCGCCTCGAGCGTCGGGTCGCCCGGCTCGCAGTGACCGCCCATCTGGAGCCACATCCGCAGCTTCCGGTGCAGCGTGAGCAGCACCCGGCCGCGCCCGGGGTCGACGACCAGGGCACTGGCCGTGACATGACCGGCGTCACAGGCCTTCCACATGCCGTCCGGGCGGGTCGCCAGGTGGTCCAGGTACGACTGGCGCAGCTCCTCCTGGCCCTCGTACCCCTTCAGGACCAGGACCGCGTCGTCGTACAGGCTCACTCGGTGTCGTCGCCCTTGGTCTCGTCGTCGTCCTTCTTGCGCAGGTCGGGCTTGCCATGGTCGCCGCCCGCCGCCTCGCCGAGCATTTTGTCCAGCTCGGAGAAGTCCAGCTGCTCGCGGTGCACGAAACCGTCCGGGTCGTCCAGGTCGGTCGCGGTCGGCAGCATGTCCGGGTGGGCCCACAGGCCGTCCCGGCCGTCGACGCCGCGCGCGTCCGTGAGCGAGGCCCACAGCCGGGAGGCGTCACGCAGCCGGCGCGGACGCAGCTCCAGGCCGATCAGCGTGGCGAACGTCTGCTCCGCGGGGCCGCCGGTGGCGCGCCGCCGGCGCAGCGTCTCGCGCAGCGCGTCGGCGGAGCCCAGACGCGGCTTCGCGGCGGCGTGCACCACCGCGTCCACCCAGCCCTCCACGAGCGCCAGAGCCGTCTCCAGACGGGCCAGGGCCGCCTTCTGCTCGGGCGTGTCCTCCGGCTGGAACATGCCCTGCTGGAGCGCGTCCTGCAGCTGCTCGGGGTTCTGCGGGTCGAACTGGCCGACCACGTCCTCCAGCTTGGCCGTGTCGACCTTGATGCCGCGCGCGTAGCCGTCGACCGCGCCGAACAGGTGCGAGCGCAGCCACGGCACGTGCGCGAACAGCCGCTGGTGGGCGGCCTCGCGCAGGGCGAGATAGAGCCGCACCTCCTCCTGCGGCACGCCCAGGTCCTTGCCGAACGCCTCCACGTTGGCCGGGAGCAGGGCGGCCTTGCGGGCCGGGCCCAGTGGCAGGCCGATGTCGGTGGAGCCGACGACCTCGCCCGCGAGCACGCCCACGGCCTGCCCGATCTGCGTGCCGAACATGGCGCCGCCCATCGAGCGCATCATGCCGATCAGCGGGCCCGCCATGGCCTGCATCTCCTCCGGCAGCACGTCGCCCATCGCCGCGCCGACCCGCTCGGCGACCGGGTCGACCAGCTCCTGCCAGGCGGGCAGGGTCGCCTCGACCCACTCCGCCCGCGACCAGGCCACCGCTGAGGCGGAACCGGACGGCAGGGACGTCGCGTCGTCCAGCCACAGGTCGGCCAGGCGGACGGCCTCCTCCACGGCCCGGCGCTCGGCCGCGCCGACGCTGGCGTCCTTCGTGCCGTTCGGCGCGCCCTGGGCGACCGTCTGGCGGGCGATCTGCTTGGCCATGTCCCAGTTCACCGGCCCGCCCTCGTACGAGAGCATCTGCCCGAGCTGCTGGAAGGCCGCACCCAGGTCGCTGGGGTTCAGGGAGCCGAACATGGCGGCGAACGGATTGTCCGCGCCGGGGCCGCCGAAGCCGCCGGCTCCGGGCAGGCCGCCGAAACCGAACGGGTTCGCCGGTCCCTGCCCACCACCGCTCTGCTGGTCCTTCTTCTTGCCCTCGTCGCCGTCCTCCGGCTCCTCCGGCGGAAGGCCGAAACCGAATGGGGTGTCACTCACGGGATTCCTCGGCTGGTAAGGCCACCGGTTCTTCCGGCGGCGCGGCTGCCCGACAACACCACCCAGCGTAGACACCCGGGCCCGATCGGGCCTCGGTGCTTCGCCTGCGGAAGGCCTGCGGCAGGATGGATGCACCTGGTACGTACGCGTCACTCGCGCGCGTACTGAAGACAACCGCTGGAGACGCCCGGTGAGTTCCCCAGATCCGCAGGTTCGCGCAGCGCGAAACCGTTCAACCTCTTCCGCCGTGCGCGGACCCGTCGTCGCGGTGACCGGCGCGGCCGGCGGGGTCGGCGCCCTGCTCACCGAGCGGCTCGCCGCCTCCGACGAGATCAAGGAGGTCGTCGCCATCGACGAGCGGCGCGGTGAGTGCGCCGAGGCCCGGTGGCACATCCTCGACGTGCGCGACCCGGCGATCGCGGACAAGCTGCGCGGCACCGACGTGGTCGTCCACCTCGCCCTCGACCTCGATCTGGAGACCGACCCGGCGGCGCGCACGGCCTACAACGTGCGGGGCACCCAGACCGTGCTGACGGCCGCCGCGGCGGCCGGTGTGCGCCGGGTGGTGCTGTGCACCTCGGCGATGGTCTACGGCGCGCTGCCGGACAACGAGCTGCCCCTGTCGGAGGAGGCCGAGCTGCGCGCCACCGCCGAGGCGACCGGGGTCGGGGACCTGCTGGAGATCGAGCGGCTGGCGCGGCGCGCCCCGCGCGCGCATCCGGGGCTGAACGTCACCGTGGTCCGGCCGGCCGTCCTGGTCGGCGGCACCGACACCGCGCTGACCAGGTACTTCGAGTCGCCGCGGCTGCTGGTCGTGGCCGGATCGCGGCCCGCGTGGCAGTTCTGCCACGTCGAGGACCTGTGCAGTGCCCTGGAGTACGCCGTGCTGGAGAAGGCCGACGGGGAACTGGCCGTCGGCTGCGACGGGTGGCTGGAGCAGGAGGAGGTCGAGGAGCTCAGCGGGATCCGGCGCATGGAGCTGCCGTCGGCGGTCGCCCTCGGCGCGGCGGCCCGGCTGCACCGGATCGGGCTCACTCCCTCCCCGGCGGGGGACCTGGCGTACACGATGTACCCCTGGGTGGTCAGCGGCAGCCGGCTGCACGACGCGGGCTGGCGGCCGAAGTGGACCAACGAGGAGGTGCTGGCCGAGCTGCTGGAGGAGGTGTCCGGGCGGCGCACGGTCGCCGGGCGGCGGCTGGGCCGCAAGGACGCGACGGCGGCCGGTGCGGCGGGGGCGACCGTCGCCCTGCTGGGCGCGGCGGCCGTCGTACGGCGGGCCCGGAAGGCGCGGCGGCGGGTCTGAGGCGCGGCGGCACGGCCCTGGTCCGCGAGGGCCGGCGGCAAGCCCTGTAGAAGTCTCCAAGCCGGGCACGCGTGCGTGCTGCTGAAAGCCGTATTCCCCGATGTCGGACCCGTGGGGCACGATGGGCGCATGGCACTCACGAACGACCACCCGGGTGAGCGGACGGCCGAGAACCCCGTCAAACTGATCGCCGTCCGGGAGACACCGCTCTCCGTGGACGAGGTCTTCCGCGCCGTCGGGGACGCCGCGGCCGGGGGCATCGCGCTGTTCGTGGGCACCGTGCGCAACCACGACGGCGGCGCCGACGTGGACGCCCTCGGCTATTCCTGTCACCCCAGCGCCGAGGCCGAGATGCGGCGGATCGCCGAGAAGATCGTCGCCGATCACCCCGTGCGGGCGCTGGCCGCCGTCCACCGGGTGGGTGATCTGCGGGTCGGGGACCTCGCCGTGGTCGTCGCCGTGGCCTGCCCGCACCGCGCGGAGGCCTTCGACGCCTGCCGCAAGCTGATCGACGACCTCAAGCACGAGGTGCCCATCTGGAAGCACCAGCAGTTCTCCGACGGCACCGAGGAATGGGTCGGCGCGTAGCGCCGTCGTTGAGGGGTGGTGGTCGGGCGACGGGAGGGCGGGTCGGCGCGTAGCGCCGTCGTTGAGGGGTGGTGGTCGGGCGACGGGAGGGTGGGTCGGCGCGTAGCGACACACCCCCCTCTCCGGTTGCGTAACCGGCACCCTCGCGTGAGCGTTGTCCGTGCGGATGGTTAATCTGCTGATCAGTCAGTTGCGGACGCTCATGGCGTAGGAGGTCGGCATGGGGGTGCTTGTCTGGCTGCTGATCCCGCTGGTGGCCGCGGTCGGCGGCGGACTGTGGGGCAGTTGGGCCAACCGGACCCGCAAGGTGCGCGCCGACGGCCCCGAGCTGGACGGATACGCCCGGTTCCGCGAGGCCATGGAGAAGCCCCGGCCGGGCGCGCGCGGCGCCTGAGGAGGGTGCCCTGACGGCGCGCCGACAGCGTCGTCCCGTACTGTCGAGGCATGCCACGCCGCACCGTGACGATGCTCGCCTCGACCCTGATGCTGATCGCGCTCCTGTGCGCGGGAGTGCTCATCCCCGTGCCGTACGCGGAGATGTCCCCCGGCCCGACCGTGAACACGCTCGGGAAGCACGACGGCGAGCCGGTGCTGCGGATCTCCGGACACAAGACGTACCCGGCCGACGGCCACCTGAACATGACCACCGTCCGGGTCACCGGCGCCGACTACCGGATGAACCTCGTCGAGGCCGTCTACGGCTGGCTGGCCCACGACAGCAAGATCGTCCCGCACGACACGCTCTACCCGGACGGCAAGACGGAGGAGCAGTCCAGCCAGGAGAACGCCGAGGAGTTCAGCCAGTCCCAGGAGAGCGCCAAGGTCGCCGCCCTGAAGGCGCTGCACATCCCCGTGAAGTCCTGGGTGATCGTCTCCACGGTCGTCAAGGGCTCCCCGGCCGAGGGCCGGCTGCACGCGGGCGACGTGATCAAGGCCGTCGACGGCACGGCGGTCAAGCAGCCCGCCGACGTCGCCAAACTGGTGACCAAGCACAAGCCGGGCCAGGACGTCGTCTTCACGATCGTCCCGGCCAAGGACCAGGCGGCCGCCGAGAAGGCCCACAAGGAGGCGACCGGCACGCGGGACGTCACGATCACGACCCGGGCCGCCGACGACGGCGGCGCCGAGCGGGCGATCGTCGGCATCTCCGCCGGGACCGACCACACCTTTCCGTTCGACATCGACATCAAGCTCGCCGATGTCGGCGGGCCCAGCGCGGGCCTGATGTTCGCGCTCGGCATCTACGACAAGCTCACCCCGGGCAGCCTCACCGGCGGCACGTTCGTCGCGGGCACCGGCACCATCGACGACGACGGCACGGTCGGGCCGATCGGCGGCATCGAGATGAAGACCGTCGGCGCGCGGGACAAGGGCGCCCGGTACTTCCTCACCCCGGCCGACAACTGCGCGGCGGCGGCCAAGGACACCCCGGACGGGCTCACCCTGGTCAAGGTCAAGACCATCGGCGACGCGCTCGGCGCGCTCGAGGACATCCGCGGCGGGGACGTCGCCGCCCTGCCGAAGTGCACCGCCAAGAGCTGAGCGGCCGTGGCGCGGCCGGGGGCGCCCCATGGACAGGGGCGCCCCCGGCGCCGTACCGCGCCGCGGACCGAAGCGCGTCCCGCGGCGCCCGAGCGAGACGCCGTACCGAGGCGCCGTGCCGGAACGCCGTGCCGAGGCGCGTCCCCCGGCGGACGGGCGGATCAGTCCGCGAACGTGGCCACCAACGCGTCCGCCAGGCCCGGCACCAGGTCGGGGCCGGTCAGGACCTCCGTCGGGGTGTCCTTCTCGCGCAGCCGCAGCGCCGACTCGCGGCTGCCGTCACGCAGCACGGCCACCGTCATGCGGACCTCCTGGCGCTCGGGATGCCGGGCGACCCACTCGGCCAGCCGGGCCTCGTCCAGGTCGGAGGGCACCTGGGCCTCGGCGGACGGCGGCAGCATCAGCCGCTCCACGGTGAGGGCGCAGCCGGTGACCGCGTTGGGCCAGGCGATGGTGGCGAGGAACTCGTCCAGCGGCTTGCCGGACGGGACCTCGTCCTGCTCGATCGGGGTGAGACCGGCGGTCTCGGACTCGTCCTCGAGGCCCAGCTGGGCCGCGAGCGAAGGTTCCTGAGCCCGCAGCCGTGCGGTGTCTACAAGGGCGAAAAGGCGAGCGGGCTGGTCCCAGCCGAGGCCGGAGACGTACTCGTCGATCTCGAGTACGGCCCGGGTGAGCGGGCTCGCTGCCATGGGAGTGTTGGACATGGTCACAATCCTGCCTCGTTCCCGGCCGGAATCGGGAACCGAGTAAACGGTGAGTAAGTTGCATAGGTGTGGGCCCGCGGACACGGGGGGCCACGGCGGGCCCGCGAACCCGGGGGCCTGACGGAACGACAGCGAACTTCGAGGGGCGCACCTTGGCTTTCCAGATGCCGGACCGCGGCGGAGGCCCGACGGGGCCACGGATCAGGGCGGGCCGCCCCTCCAGGAAGGTGCGGGCCCTGCTCGTGACCCTGGGGGTCCTGGCCGCCCTGGGCATGGTGTTCACCATGTTCGCGGGCTTCTGGACCGATTGGCTCTGGTACCGGTCGGTGCACTACTCGTCCGTGTTCACCACCACCCTGTCCACGAAGATCGGGCTGTTCTTCGTCTTCGGACTGCTGATGGCGGTCGCGGTAGGCGTCAACATCTGGCTCGCGCACCGGCTGCGGCCCCCGCTCAGCGCCATGTCCATGGAGCAGCAGAGCCTGGACCGCTACCGCATGAGCATCGCGCCGTACAAGAGGTGGCTGCTGCTCGTCGTCACCTGCCTGGTCGGGCTGATCGCGGGCGCCTCGGCCGCGGGCCAGTGGCGGACGTGGCTGATGTGGGTGAACGGCGTGCCCTTCCACCAGAAGGACCCGCAGTTCCACCTCGACGTCGCCTTCTACGCCTTCGACCTGCCCTGGTACCGGTTCCTGCTGGGCTTCGGCTTCGCCGCCACCATCCTGTGCCTGATCGCCGCCGCGCTCACCCACTACCTGTACGGCGGGCTGCGCGTGACCAGCCCGGGTGCCCGGGCCACCGCCGCCGCGACCGGCCACCTGTCGGTGCTGCTCGGCGTCTTCGTCGCCCTGAAGGCGGTCGCCTACTGGCTCGACAGGTACGGCCTCGCGGTCAAGTCCAGCGACTTCAAGGCCACCGACAACTGGACCGGCCTGCGCTATGTCGACGCCAACGCCTATCTGCCGGCCAAGACCATCCTGTTCTGCATCGCCGTCATCTGCGCCCTGCTGTTCTTCGCCACGCTGTGGCGGCGCACCTGGCAGCTGCCCGTCATCGGCTTCGGCCTGATGGTGCTCTCGGCGATCCTGATCGGCGGCCTGTACCCGGCCATCGTGCAGAAGTTCCAGGTGCAGCCGAACGAGCAGGCCAAGGAGGCGCCGTACGTCCAGAAGAACCTGAACGCCACCCGCGAGGCGTACGGCATCGACGACACCGACGTCACCGGCTACGACGGCGAGTCCAAGACCAAGGACAAGAGCACGCTGCGCGGCAAGGTCGACGACGCGGCGAGCTTCCGGGTGATCGACCCGAACATCGTCTCCCCGACGTTCCAGCAGCGTCAGGAGATGAAGGACTACTACGGCTTCCCGGACAACCTGGACGTCGACCGGTACCCCGGCAAGGACGGCAAGGAACAGGACACGGTCATCGGGCTGCGCGAGCTGGACCTGGCCGGCGTCCCGAAGCACAACTGGATCAACGACCACTTCCGCTACACGCACGGTTTCGGCGTGGTCGCCGCCAAGGGCACCGAGGCCAAGGGCGGCGAGCCGGTGTTCACCGAGTACGACCTGCCGTCCAAGGGCGACCTCGGCACCTACGAGCAGCGGATCTACTACGGCGAGAAGACCACCACCTACTCGATCGTCGGCGGTCCCCAGGAGGAGATCGACTACTCCGACAACGACGGTGAGAAGCCGACCAGGTACCGGGGCGGCAGCGGCGTCAACCTCGACAACCCGGTCAACCGGGCCGCGTACGCGCTGACCTTCAACGAGCCGCAGATCCTGTACTCGGGCGCGATCGGCAAGGGTTCGCGGATCCTGTACAACCGCACCCCCAAGGAGCGCGTGGAGGCGGTCGCCCCCTGGCTGACCATCGACGGCGACGCGTACCCGGCGGTCGTCGGCGGCCGCATCCAGTGGATCGTCGACGCCTACACGACCACCAACGGCTACCCGTACGCCTCCCGTACGACCCTGGGCGATACGACGGCCGACTCGCTGACCGCGACGAACAACAACCGCGCGGTGGTCGCCCAGCAGAACCAGGTCAACTACATCCGCAACTCGGTGAAGGCGACGGTCGACGCCTACACCGGCGAGGTCGAGCTGTACCAGTGGGACACCCAGGACCCGGTGCTGAAGACCTGGATGAAGGCGTTCCCGGACACGGTGCAGCCCAGGAGCGCGATCTCCGACGACCTGATGGACCATCTGCGCTATCCGCAGGACCTGTTCAAGGTGCAGCGCGAACTGCTCACCCGCTATCACGTGACGGACGCCGAGACCTACCTGACCGGCAGCGAGGTGTGGCAGGTGCCCGACGACCCGACCAACAAGTCGGGCAACGCGGTGCCGCCGTACTACCTGAGCATGAAGATGCCGGACCAGAAGCAGCAGGCGTTCTCCCTGTCGACGACGTTCACGCCCACCGGGCGGGACAACCTGGCCGCGTTCATGACCGTGGACGCGGAGGCCGGCAGCAAGGACTACGGCAAGATCAGGATTCTGAAACTGCCGACCAGGACGACGGTCGACGGCCCCAAACAGGTACAGAGCGCGTTCAACTCGGACGAGAGGATCGCCTCCACAATCAAGCTCCTGAGGGGCGATGACTCCGACATCGAGTACGGCAACCTGCTGACTGTGCCGCTGGACGGCGGACTGCTCTACGTGGAGCCCGTCTACGTCCGCGGCGGCGGACTCAAACTGCCGCTGCTGCGCAAGGTCTTGGTCACCTACGGGAGTGATACCGCCTTCGAGAACACCCTCGACGAGGCGCTCGACAAGATCTTCGGCGCCAAGGGTCCGGCCACCAAGCCGCCGGGGACCGGCACCGACACCCGGCCCGGCACCAGCGACCCGACGGTCCGGCAGGCGCTCCAGGACGCCCAGAAGGCCTTCGAGGCAGGGCAGCAGGCGCTCAAGGACGGGCCGGACTGGGCCGCGTACGCCAAGGCGCAGAAGCAGCTCCAGGAGGCGCTGAAGCAGGCCGAGGAGGCCCAGGCGAAGGCCCAGTCCAAGGCCGGTGACAAGGCCGACGACAAGGCCGGTGACAAGGCCGGCGGGCAGACCGGCGACAAGGCCGGTGGCGAGACCGGCGAAAAGGCCGACGAGAAGGACGTCGGGAAGGACGGCGGCGAAAACCAGAGTTGATCAGGGTGCCCCCGCGCCGTGGTACGGTTGACACGCAACGGCGCGGGGTGGAGCAGCTCGGTAGCTCGCTGGGCTCATAACCCAGAGGTCGCAGGTTCAAATCCTGTCCCCGCTACTCATGTCGAAGGCCCGGATCCGGAAAAGGGATCCGGGCCTTCGTGGTGTGCGAACTCACATACCGGGGAGAGTGACGGCCGCGCCGCCGTGGGGAGTTGGGGGGTGTGTGTTTGACTTGTCACTCTGTGGGCATGTCGACAAAACGCCGAAGTGACCTTACGGGCTGCTGCGGTATACCGGGTGTACCCAGGTTGCGGGTGGTGCGACGATGGACGTTATGGGGGAGAAGGCAACTCTGTTCGAGTCAGGGCGATTTGCGCAGTCTTCCGGTACGGAGTCGGCCCGCGACGAGCTGGTGGACATGGGGGAGGCCGCCGAGGAGACGCGTCTCGCGCTCGCCGCGCAGAGCGGGGACGCCGAGGCGGCCAGTGTCCTGGGGGCGATGCTGCTGCGCCGCGGCGAGCTGGACGCGGCCGAACCCCATCTGCGCGCCGCCACCGCGGCCGGTGACCGGGCCGCCGCCAACAACCTGGGCGTCCTGCTGCACCAGCGCGGTTACCCCGAGGAGGCGGCCGGCTGGTGGCGGGTCGCCGCCGTGGCCGGGTCCGCCGCCGCGGCGCACGCCCTCGGCCGCTACCACCGCGAGCGCGGGGACGAGCCGGCCGCCGAGTACTGGCTGCGCCAGTCCGCCGAGCAGGGCCATGTCCTCGGCGCCTACGCCCTGGCCGACCTGCTGGAGCACCGCGGCGACGCCGGTGCCGAGGACTGGCTGCGCTCCGCCGCCGAGCGCGGGCACCGCGAGGCCGCCTACCGGCTGGCCCGGGCGCTCGACCGCGCCGCCGGGCACGGGGAGGAGTGGCCCGGGGAGGGGAACGGCCCGGACAACGGTGCCGCGGAGGCCGAGCAGTGGTACCGGCAGGCCGCCGCGCGCGGGCACCGGAAGGCCGCGCTCCAGCTCGGGGCGATCCTGGAGCGGCGCGGCGAGCTGAAGGAGGCCGGGCGCTGGTACCTGACCTCCGCCAAGGACGGCGAGCCGCGGGCCGCCTGCGCCCTCGGCTTCCTGCTGCGCGACGCGGGCGACACCCGGAGTGCCGCCGTGTGGTGGCTGCGCGCCGCCCAGGAGGGCGACGGCAACGCGGCCAACGCGCTGGGCGCGCTGCACGCCGAGCGCGGCGAGACCCAGACCGCCGAGCGCTGGTACCGGGCCGCGCTGGACGCCGGTGACGACAACGGCGCCTACAACCTCGGGCTGCTCTGCGCCGAGCAGGGCCGCACCGCGCAGGCCGAACAGTGGTACCGGCGGGCCGCCTACGCCGGGCACCGGGAGGCCGCCAACGCGCTGGCCATCCTGCTGCTCCAAGGCGGCGACGCGGCCGGGGCCGAGCCGTGGTTCTCCAAGGCCGCCGAGGCGGGAAGCGTGGACGCCGCGTTCAACCTCGGCATCCTCTACGCCGGACGCGGCGAGGAGCGGATGGCGCTGCGCTGGTACGAGCGGGCCGCCGCCGCCGGGCACGCCGAGGCCGCCCTCCAGGTGGGGATCGCCCGGCTGCGCGAGGGCGACGAGCGGGAGGCCGAGCGCCATCTGCGCTGCGCCGCGGGGGGCGGCAGCGCAGAGGGCGCATACCGGCTGGCCACCCTGCTCGACGCGCGCCGGCCGCCCGAGCCCGCGCACGAGCTGGGCGAGATCGTGCACGAGAAGACCGAGTGCGAGGAGTGGTACGAGCGGGCCGCCACCCAGGGGCACCGGCGGGCGCAGGTCCGGGTCGGGATGCTGGCCGCCGCCCGGGGGGACGTGGTGGAGGCGGCGCGGTGGTACCGGACGGCGGCCGAGGCCGGCTCGCGCAACGGCGCCTTCAACCTCGGGCTGTTGCTCGCCCGTGAGGGCAGCGAGCCGGAGGCGGCGGTGTGGTGGACCCGGGCCGCCGACGCCGGCCACGGGCGGGCCGCGCTGCGGCTGGCCCTGGTCTACGCGCGTCGTGGCGAGCTGGCCGAGGGGCAGCGCTGGGCCGACGCGCGGTGGAGCTGGGTCCGGCGGAGGTGGCCGAGCGGGCGGGCCGGCTGCGGGACGCGCTGCGCGAGGAGCTGTCGGCGTGACCCCGGCCACTCACCCGCCAAGGGATTTGCATCCCGGCTCAAGAGTCACGTAGTGTCTTGTTCATCGACGCGGGGTGGAGCAGCTCGGTAGCTCGCTGGGCTCATAACCCAGAGGTCGCAGGTTCAAATCCTGTCCCCGCTACTGAAGGCCGAGGGCCGGAATCCAGAAATGGGTTCCGGCCCTCGGTCGTTGTGTCCTCCGCTCGTTCCGGCGTCCGCCCGGTCCGGGCGGCGGAACCGGGCAGCAAAAAAGGGGGCTCTCGCCCCCTTCCGCCGCGTGTCACGCGATGAGCCGCTCAGGTCACGCGCCCGCGCAGTCCGGGCAGAGCCCCCGGTAGGTCACCTCGACGTCCGACACCGTGAAGCCGAAGCGCTCGGTGTCGGGGAGGTCGGCGAGCGGGTTCCCGTTGGGGTGGACGTCGCGGATCGCGCCGCAGCGGGCGCACACCAGGTGGTGGTGCGGCCGGTGCGCGTTCGGGTCGTACCGCTTGGCGCGCTTGTCCGTCGCGACTTCCAGCACCTCGCCGAGCGAGACCAGCTCGCCCAGGGTGTTGTAGACGGTCGCCCGGGAGATCTCGGGCAGTCTCGCGACGGCGCGCGCGTGGACCTCGTCGGCGGTCAGATGGACGTGCTCGCCGTTCAGGACCTCGGCCACCACGCGCCGCTGCGCGGTCATCCGCCATCCGCGTCCACGCAGCCGTTCCAGAAGGTCGCTCATGGCCACCAGCCTAACAGGAAGGTTCCCCAGATCGGGAATAGGTGTGACTTTGGATCATCACTTGACTTAGACAAAGTCCATTGTAGGATCGAGAACGGCTTTGGCCACAGGACAGGACAAGTCAGTGATGACGCAGGAGGCGCACGTGTCGCAGGGACCGCTCACCACGGAGGCCGGAGCTCCGGTCGCCGACAACCAGAACAGCGAGACGGCGGGCGTCGGCGGGCCGGTCCTCGTCCAGGACCAGCTGCTGCTGGAGAAGCTGGCCCACTTCAACCGGGAGCGGATCCCGGAGCGCGTCGTGCACGCCCGCGGTGCCGGTGCCTACGGCACCTTCACCGTGACCGCGGACGTCACCCCGTACACGCGTGCCGCCTTCCTGTCGGAGGTCGGCAAGGAGACCGAGGTCTTCCTGCGGTTCTCGACCGTGGCCGGCAACCTCGGCGCGGCGGACGCGGTGCGTGACCCGCGGGGCTTCGCGGTGAAGTTCTACACCGAGGAGGGCAACTACGACCTCGTCGGCAACAACACCCCGGTCTTCTTCATCCGGGACGCGATCAAGTTCCCGGACTTCATCCACACCCAGAAGCGCGACCCGTACACCGGCAGCCAGGAAGCCGACAACGTGTGGGACTTCTGGTCGCTGTCGCCGGAGTCCACGCACCAGGTGACCTGGCTGTTCGGCGACCGCGGCATCCCGGCGTCGTACCGGCACATGGACGGCTTCGGCTCGCACACCTTCCAGTGGAGCAACGAGGCCGGCGAGGTCTTCTGGGTCAAGTACCACTTCAAGACCGACCAGGGGATCAAGAACCTCACCGCCGAGGAGGCGGAGGTCCTCGCGGGCAAGGACCCCGACTCCCACCAGCGCGACCTGCGCGAGGCGATCGAGCGCGGCGAGTTCCCGAGCTGGACCGTGGGCGTGCAGATCATGCCGGCGGCCGACGCGGCGACCTACCGCTTCAACCCGTTCGACCTGACCAAGGTGTGGCCGCACGCGGACTACCCGGTCATCACGATCGGCAAGCTGGAGCTGAACCGCAACCCGCGCAACATCTTCGCCGAGGTCGAGCAGTCGATCTTCTCCCCGGCGCACTTCGTGCCCGGCATCGGCCCCTCGCCCGACAAGATGCTCCAGGGCCGGCTGTTCGCCTACGGCGACGCGCACCGCTACCGCGTCGGCATCAACGCCGACCACCTGCCGGTCAACCGCCCGCACGCCACCGAGGCGCGCACCCACTCCCGTGACGGCTTCCTCTACGACGGCCGGCACGGCGGCGAGAAGAACTACGAGCCGAACAGCTTCGGCGGGCCGCAGCAGACCGGCCGCCCGCTGTGGCAGCCGCTCGACAGCCTCACCGGCGGCACGGGCAACCACCCGACGCCGGTCCACGCCGAGGACAACGACTTCGTCCAGGCGGGCAACCTGTACCGGCTGATGACCGAGGCGGAGAAGGAGCGGCTGATCGCCAACCTGGCCGGCTTCATCGCCAAGGTCACGCGCCAGGACATCGTCGAGCGCGCGATCGGCAACTTCCGCAACGCCGACGCCGACTTCGGCAAGCGGCTGGAGAGCGCGGTGCAGGAGCTGCGCGGCTGAGCCGGCCGCCCTCGCGGCTGGGCGGGCCGGACCCATGGTGCTCTGGGTCCGGCCCGTTCGTGCGTTCGGGGCAGGAGGGCGGGATGCCGGGACGGGGGCCCGGCGGCCCGCCCGTTCCCGCGTTCAGGAGGCGGGCACGGGCTCCCGGGCCGGGACCCAGCGGCGGACGATGTCGCGGACCGAGACGATCCCGGCCACCTCGCCGCGGTCGAGCACGACCAGGTGCCGGAAGCCGCCGTGCGCCATGGCGCGGGCCGCCTCCTCCAGGGTCCAGGTCGGGGCGGCGAAGACGATGTCGGTGGTGGTGTGGGCGTGCAGGGGTTCGGCGTCCGGGTTCTGGCCCAGGCCGACGGAGTCGAGGATGTCGCGTTCGGTGAGGATGCCGATGCCGCCGGCGTCCGGGTCGAGGACCACGGCGGCGCCGACGCGGCGGGACGACATCAGGGTGGCTGCCTGGCGGAGGGTGTGGGCGGGGCCGAGGGTGAGGATCACCGTGCTCATGGCGTCACGGACGAGCATGAAGGGGCCACCTCCTGGGAATCCCGTGAAACCCCGGGATTCACTTGTTCACAAGTGGGGTGGGCCCAGGGTGACAGGGACAGGAAGGGTCAACAAGGGGGCGCGCGCCGCTCGTCGACGGCGCGCGCGGAGCGTGCCGGCGCTCAGGGGCGCGGGCCGAGATGCCCCAGCAGCTCGTCGTGCAGCAGGCCGTTGGACGCCGCCGCGTCGCCGCTGTGCGGGCCCGGACGGCCGTCGAGGCCGGTGAAGGTGCCGCCCGCCTCGGTGACGATGATCGCGTTGGCGGCCATGTCCCACAGGGACAGCTCCGGTTCGGCGCAGATGTCCACGGAACCCTCCGCGACCATCATGTACGGCCAGAAGTCGCCGTACGCGCGCGTGCGCCACACCTGACGGGTGAGGTCCAGGAAGCCGTCCAGGCGGTCCCGCTCCTCCCAGCCGGAGAGCGAGGAGTACGCGAAGGAGGCGTCCGCGAGCCTGCCGACGCGGGAGACGCGGAGGGGGGTGCCGGCGGCCAGGTCGCGGCCGGTGAAGGCGCCGTGGCCCTTCGCCGCCCACCAGCGGCGGCCGAGGGCGGGGGCGGAGACGACGCCGACGACCGGCTGGTAGCCGTCCTCCCCCTCCTCCATCAGGGCGATGAGGGTGGCCCACACCGGGACGCCGCGGACGTAGTTCTTGGTGCCGTCGATCGGGTCGACCACCCAGCGGCGCGGGCCGCTGCCCTCGACGCCGTACTCCTCGCCGAGGACGGCGTCCTCAGGGCGGTCGCGCTGGAGCCGGTCGCGGATCAGTTCTTCCGCCGCCTTGTCCGCTTCGCTCACCGGGGTCATGTCCGGCTTGGTCTCCACCTTCAGGTCGAGGGCCTGGAAGCGGGCCGTGGTGGCGGCGTCGGCCGCGTCCGCGAGGGCGTGGGCGAGGCGCAGGTCGTCGAGGTAGTCGGGCATGTGACGAACGGTATCCGCCAGGCTCGGCGCGGGGCCACAGGGGGCGGCGGGCGGTGGGTTCCGGACACGGCGGTACGGCCGCCCGCGGCCCGTGTACCGGCGGTCACCACCCCCGTACCTCACCGCACGCCCCCCACACCCCTCGCGAACCCTTGACAGTGCTCACAGGCCCGTCAAATCTGGGCGCTAAGTCACTGTGGCCCAGGGAGGCGCGGATGCCTGCTGCCCGGGAATCGTTGTTGGACGCCGCCTACGCGGCGCTGGCGCGCCGGCCGTGGGCCGCGGTGCGCATGGTCGACGTGGCCGCGCGGGCCGGGGTGTCCCGGCAGACCCTGTACAACGAGTTCGGGAGCAAGGACGGCCTGGCGCGGGCGCTGGTGCGGCGGGAGGCCGACGGCTACCTCGCCGGGGTCGAGCGGGCCCTCGCCGGGCCCGCCGAGGCCTGCGACCGGCTCACCGCGACCGCCGAGTGGACGGCCGCCGCGGCCCGGGACAACGTGCTGGTGCGGGCCCTGCTCACCGGCTGCTGGACCGAGCGGCTGCCGAGCCCGCCGCTCACCGCCGCCTACTCCACCGCGATGGTGCCGGCCCAGCGCCGGGCGGACGGGCCGCTGCCGGCGCCCCGCGACTTCGTACGGATCGTCCGGGACCGCGCGGCGACCGCGCTGGCCGCCCCCGGCACCGCCCCGGCCGAACTGGTGCTCTCCTGCGAACTGGTCGTCCGCCTCGCCCTGTCCTGTGTGGCGGCCCCACCCGGGGAGGGCGGCGTCGCGGAACTGGTGCGGGCGGTGCTCCCGCGCCACCTGACCGGGCCGGCGCGGCCTTCTAGTGCGCCGACCCCGACAGCTGGAGCCCGATCACCCCGACGATGACCAGGCTGATGGAGACGATCTTCAAGGTGGACACCAGATCGCCGAGGAAGACCATGCCGTAGATCGCGGTGCCCGCCGCGCCGATCCCGGTCCACACGGCGTACGCCGGGCCGACGTCGAGCTTCTTCAGGGACAGGGTCAGCAGACCGAAGCTGCCCAGCGCGAACGACGCGAAAGCGATCGTCGGCCACAGGCGCGTGAACCCGTGTGAGAGTTTCAGGCACACGGCGAAACCGGTCTCCAATATTCCGGCCACTATGACCAGCAGCCACGCCATGTGCTGTCCTCCCGTTGGGTCCGGATCTCCGGCTCGGTGTGATTATGCACTCACCGGACTGATGCCCGGGCAAACAACGCGGGACTCAGTCGCCTTCCCGGCGCTCCCGCGTGGCCAGCAGCCGGCGCAGCGAGTACAGCCGCGCCGGGTCGGCGTGCCCGTCCGCCACCCACGCGTCCAGCGCGCAGTCCGGCTCGTCGTGGCTGCACGCGCGCGGGCAGCCCGCGGTGCCGGGTTCCAGGTCCGGGAAGGCGTGGATCACCCGGGACGGATCGATGTGGGCGAGCCCGAAGGACCGCACGCCAGGAGTGTCGATCACCCAGCCGTCCGCACCGTCCAGCGGCAGCGCGAGCGCGGAGGTGGTGGTGTGCCGGCCCCGGCCCGTCACCGCGTTGACCAGTCCCGTCGTCCGCCGGCGCTCCTTTGGCACCAGCGCGTTGACCAGGGTGGTCTTGCCGACGCCCGAGTGCCCCACGAACGCCGTGACCTTGCCGCTCAGGTGGGCGCGCACCCGGTCCGCCGCCCCGCCGTTCTCCAGCTCCTCCCGGCTGGTGACGACGTACGGGATGTCCAGGTCGCCGTAGAGCTCCAGCAGTTTGTCCGGCGGGGCCAGGTCCGACTTGGTCAGCACCAGCAGCGGATCCAGACCGCCGTCGTAGGCCGCGACCAGGCAGCGGTCGACGAGGCGGGGGCGGGGCTCGGGGTCGGCCAGGGCGGTGACGATGGCCAGCTGGTCGGCGTTGGCGACCACCACGCGCTCGTAGGGATCGTCGTCGTCGGCCGTGCGCCGCAGCACCGAGGAGCGCTCCTCGATGCGGACGATCCGGGCGAGGGTGTCCTTCTTGCCGGACAGATCGCCGACCAGCGCCACCCGGTCACCCACGACGGCGGCCTTGCGGCCCAGCTCGCGGGCCTTCATCGCCAGCACGGGCCGGTCGTCCACCAGGCAGGTCAGCCGGCCCCGGTCGACGGTGAGGACCATGCCCTCGGCGGCGTCCTCGTGCTTGGGCCGGATGTTCGTGCGCGGCCGGTTGCCCTTGCGGTTGGGGCGGCTGCGGATGTCGTCCTCGTCGGTGTGCTTGCCGTAGCGGCGCATGGCGTACGTCCCTACTGCCCGAGCATCCCGGTCCACAGCTCGGGGAAGTCCGGCAGGGTCTTCGCCGTCGTCGCCACGTTCTCGATCCGCACGCCCGGCACCGCCAGGCCGATGATCGCACCGGCGGTGGCCATGCGGTGGTCCTCGTAGGTGTGGAACGTGCCGCCGTGCAGCGGTCGCGGGCGGATGTGCAGGCCGTCGGCGGTCTCCGTGACGTCGCCGCCCAGCTCGTTGATCTCCTTGGTGAGCGCGGCCAGCCGGTCCGTCTCGTGCAGCCGCAGATGGGCCACGCCCCGCAGGGTGGACGGCGAGTCGGCGAGCGCGGCCACCGCCGCGATGCCCGGGGTCAGCTCGCCCACGTCACCCAGGTCCACGTCGATGCCGTGGATCGCGCCCGACCCGGTGAACACCAGCCCGAACTCGGTGAGTTCGCAGGAACCGCCCATCTCGGTGAAGATCTCCCGCAGCCGGTCACCCGGCTGGGTGGTGCGGGCCGGCCAGTCCGGGATCAGCACCTTGCCGCCGGTCACCAGGGCCGCCGCCAGGAACGGCTGCGCGTTGGACAGGTCCGGCTCGATGGTCAGGTCCCGGCCGAGCAGCGCGCCCGGCGTCACCCGCCACACGTTCGGCTCGCCGCCCGACTCCGGGGTGTCCACCTGGGCGCCGACCGCGCGCAGCATGTCCACCGTCATCCGGATGTGCGGCATCGAGGGCAGGGTCGCGCCGGTGTGGCGGACCTCCACGCCCTGGTTGAAGCGCGGGCCGGACAGCAGCAGCGCCGAGACGAACTGGGACGAGGAGGAGGCGTCGACCGACACCGGGCCGCCGTCCAGGGCCCCGCCGCCGTGCACGGTCAGCGGCAGCGCGCCCCGGCCGTCGTCGTCGATCCGGGCGCCCAGCAGGCGCAGCGCGTCGATCACACCGTTCAGGGGGCGCTCGTAGGACCGGGGGTCCCCGTCGAACCGGATCGGGCCGTCGGCCAGCGCGGCCACCGGCGGCAGGAACCGCATCACCGTGCCCGCGTTGCCGACGTCCACCGTGGCCGGGCCGCGCAGCCCCGTGGGCAGCACCCGCCATGCCTCGCCGGTGCCGTCGGGGCCGACGCCCTCCTCGATCTCCACGCCCATGGCCCGCAGCGCGCCGGCCATCAGCAGGGTGTCGCGGGACCGCAGCGGGCGGCGCAGCCAGCCCGGCTCGGAGGCCAGGGCGGCGAGGACCAGGGCACGGTTGGTGACCGACTTGGACCCCGGCACGTGGACCGTCGCGTCGACGGCTCCGCTCGCGTGCGGGGCGGGCCAGAGGGCGGTGGAGGAGGTGTTCGGGGCCATGGGGCCACTTTATAAGGAGGGCCCGGGGTCAACCTTCCAGCAGCCAGCGGCCGCCGCCGATGAGCGAGCACAGCGACACCGCGTGGAACAGCAGCAGCCACAGGCCCGCCGGTACGTGCGTCAGCCGGGACAGCTGGTCGGCGTCCGAGTCGCCCGCGCCGCCCCGGGACCGCCTGGCCTGGAGCTCGAACGCCGGCCGGACCCCGCCGAGCAGCAGGAACCACACCACCGCGTACCCGAACGCCGCCTGCACCTGCGGCTGCGCCAGCCAGGACACCAGCAGGAACGTGCCGCCGGCGAGCACCACGGTCAGCACGCCGTAGGCGTTGCGGATCATCACCAGCATCGCCAGCAGCAGCGCGGTCGCCGCCCACAGCAGCAGGGTGACGCGGTCGGCCGCGAGCAGCGCGGCTCCGCCGAGGCCCAGCAGGGAGGGGGCCGGGTAGCCGGCGGCGGCGGTCAGGATCATGCCGGCCCCGTACGGCTTGCCCCGGCTCACGGTGAGCCCGCTGGTGTCGGAGTGCAGCCGGATGCCGGTGAGCTGCCGGCCGGTGAGCAGCGCGAGCAGACCGTGGCCGCCCTCGTGCGCGATGGTGACCGCGTTGCGGGATATCCGCCACACCGGGTGCGGGACCACGACGGCCAGCGCGGCGGCGAGCGTGGTCAGCACCACCCACAGGGCCGGGGCGGGCTGGGTGCCGGTGAGCCGGTCCCAGAGGTCGGGCAGCGCGGTGGCGGCGAGGCTGGCCATGTCCGGTGACGGCTCCCTGTTGTCGTGACGGGTCTGGCAGTGTGGCACTTATGTGCGGACGGTATGCATCGAGTCGTGGGCCCGAGGATCTCGCGGGTGTCTTCGGGATAGAGAAGTGGGAGCCCGAGGAGACCTTGGAGCCGGACTACAACGTGGCGCCGACCAAGGAGGTCTACGCCGTCCTGGACCGTCCTCTGAAAGACGCGGAATCGCCCCGTCCGGTTCGCCAGCTGCGCAAGCTCAAGTGGGGACTGGTGCCGTCCTGGGCGAAGAGCCCCGAGGGCGGCGCCCGGATGATCAACGCCCGCGCGGAGACCGTGCACGAGAAGCCCTCCTACCGCCGCGCCTTCGCCGCCCGCCGCTGCATCGTGCCCGCCGACGGCTACTACGAGTGGGTCACCGGCGAGCAGGAGCGCGAGCTGGAGGTCGAGGGCAGGAAGAAGCGGCCCCGCAAGCAGCCGTACTTCGTGCTGCCCGCCGACGGCTCGGTGTTCGCGATGGCCGGACTGTACGAGTTCTGGCGCGACCGGACCCTGCCCGACGACCACCCCAGCGCCTGGTGGGTCACCTGCTCGGTGATCACCACCGAGGCCGAACGGACCCCGCTGGCCGTCGCCCCCGCCGAGGGCCCCCGCTCCCTCGCCGACATCCACCCCCGGATGCCGCTGATGCTCACCCCCGACCGCTGGGACGCCTGGCTCGACCCCGCCCGCACCGACCCCGGCGCCCTGCGCGACCTGCTCGCCCCGCCCCCGCCCGGCCTGATGCGCGCCTACCCGGTCTCCACGGCCGTCAGCAACGTCCGCAACAACGGCCCGGAGCTGCTGAAGGAGCTGGAGGCCCCGGAAGAGGGCACACTCTTCTGACGTGACGGATGACGTGACGCTGACGGATGTGACCGACGTGACCACCGAGACGGTCGGTACGGAGGCCGGGGACGCCCGGATCACCTGGCACCCGGCGCGGAAGGCGCGGCTGGTGCTGGCCGTGAGCCATGGCGCGGGCGGCGGCATCGAGGCCCGCGACCTCCAGGCGCTCGCCGGCGCGCTGCCCGGGCACGGCGTGACCGTCGCCCTGGTCGAGCAGCCCTGGCGGGTGGCCGGCAAGAAGGTCGCGCCCGCTCCGAAGACCCTGGACACCGGGTGGCGCGGGGTGTGGCCCGCGCTGGCCCGGCCCGGCCTGCCGGTGATCTCCGGCGGCCGCAGCGCGGGCGCCCGGGTCGCCTGCCGCACGGCGGCCGGGCTGGGCGCGCGCGCCGTGCTCGCGCTGAGCTTCCCGCTGCACCCGCCGGGCAAGCCGGAGAAGTCCCGCGCCGAGGAGCTGCTGGGCGCCGGGGTGCCCACGCTGGTCGTACAGGGCGGCAAAGACCCCTTCGGGAAGCCGGCCGAGTTCCCCGCGGGAGATTTCGACCTGGCCGAGGTACCGGAGGCCGATCACGGCCTCGCCGTGCCCAAGCGCGCCGGCCTCACCCAGGAGCGGGCGCTGGAGATCGTCACCGGCGCGGTGCTGAAGTGGGTCGCGGCACTCGGGTGACCCGGGAATGCCGGGCGGCGGCCCGCTGTTGAGAGCGTCAGAAGTGCCGACGGTTTCGGCACCGAGGTCGTAGCACGAGAGGAAGTCCGCCGCATGGGTTCGACCATCTGCCCGGCCCGCAGCAGCCGCACTGACCTGGACTGGTCGGTGCTGCACGCGGCCAAGACGGCTCCTATTCGAGCGGCGGCGGGTACGGGTGGTGTTCTATCCTCCGAAACGAGTGGGATCGGTTTCGGTCCCGCCCGGGATCTTGAGGAGGTGGGTCCGGTCACTGGGACCGACGCAGGGACCGACAACGGCCAGGCGGAGCTGCCCGAGGGCCAGGGCATCGGCGCGTCCGAGACGAGCACGGAGCGCAGCGCGCGCTTCGAGCGGGACGCGCTCGAGTTCCTCGACCAGATGTACTCGGCCGCGCTGCGCATGACGCGCAACCCGGCCGACGCCGAGGATCTGGTGCAGGAGACCTACGCCAAGGCGTACGCGTCGTTCCACCAGTTCCGTGAGGGCACCAACCTCAAGGCGTGGCTGTACCGGATTCTCACCAACACCTTCATCAACTCGTACCGCAAGAAGCAGCGCGAACCCCAGCGCAGCGCGGCCGAGGAGATCGAGGACTGGCAGCTCGCGCGCGCCGAGTCGCACATGTCGACGGGGCTGCGCTCCGCCGAGTCGCAGGCGCTCGACCACCTGCCCGACTCGGACGTGAAGGAAGCGCTGCAGGCGATCCCCGAGGAGTTCCGCATCGCCGTCTATCTGGCGGACGTGGAGGGCTTTGCCTACAAGGAGATCGCCGACATCATGGGGACACCCATCGGCACGGTGATGTCCCGGCTGCACCGGGGCCGCCGTCAGCTGCGCGGCATGCTGGAGGACTACGCCCGTGAGCGCGGGCTGGTCCCGGCGGGCGCCGGAGAGTCGAACGAAGCGAAAGGCTCGGGCTCATGAGCTGCGGAGAGCCGCACGAGACGGACTGCAGTGAGGTCCTCGACCACCTGTACGAGTTCCTCGACAGCGAGGTGCCGGACATCGATCGCGACAAGTTCCAGCACCACTTCGAGGAATGCTCTCCGTGCCTGGAGAAGTACGGGCTGGAGCAGGCCGTGAAGAAGCTGGTCAAGCGGTGCTGCGGGCATGACGACGTGCCGGCCGACCTGCGCGCCAAGGTCATGGGGCGGATCGAGCTGATCCGCTCCGGGCAGACCGTGCCGGAACACGACGTGACCCAGGCGCCGACCGCGCCCCAGGAGACCTGACACGCCGGGTCAAATCACCCGTACGTGCTAATCCTCAGGTCATAAGCCCCACACCCCCCGATTGCCGTCCTAGGCTCCGAGCCTGGACAGACGCGGTCGGGGAGGGGCGTGATGGACGCGGTACCGGCGAGGGCACGCGGCTATGTGGCCGCCGTCGCCCTGCTGGCCGTCCCCTGTCTGTCCCGGCCGCCGGACACCCCCGGCTCCTGGCTGGCACCGACCCTGCTCGCCGCACTCTACGCGGCCTGTGAGCACGCCGTGCACCGGCGCTTCGGCGGCACCTTCTACCCCGTGCTGCTCGCCGGGGCGTTCCTGCTGCCCCCGTCGGCCGCCGCGCTCGTCCCGGTCCCGGCCGCCCTGCTCTGCCCGGTCGGCCAGCGGCCCGCCCTGCCCCGCCGGGTGTGGCGGGCCGCGCGGCCCGCGCTCGCCGTATGGGCCGCCGCCCGGGTGCACGAGGCGCTCGGCGGCCGGGACGCCGTCGCCGGCTCCGACTTCCCGTACGCCCTGCTGCCCGTCGGCGCGGCCGTGCTCGCCTTCTGCCTGGTGCTCACCGCGCTCGACGGCGGCCTGCGCGCGGCGGCCGGACTGGTGCCGCCGTGCCGGACCTGGCGCGCCCTGCTGGCCCGCTCGCTCGCCCCGGTCGCGGCGCACGGGCTCGCCGGCCTGATGATGGCCGTGCTGTGGCGCAGCCCCTACGGACCGGTGTCCGCGCTGCTGGTGCTGCTGCCCATGTGCGTCTCCTGGTGGGTCTTCGCCCAGTACCACCGCGAGCGCGCCGCCCACCAGGCCACCATCCGCGCCCTCGTCCAGGCCGTCGACATCAAGGACGGCTACACCCGCGGCCACAGCGAACGCGTCGGCCATGCCTCGGTGCTGATCGCCCGCGAACTCGGCCTGGACGACGACCGGGTGGAGGTGCTGCGCTTCGCGGGCATCCTGCACGACGTCGGCAAGCTGGGCGTGCCCACCCGGCTGCTGCGCAAGGACGGGCCGCTCACCCCCGAGGAGCGGCGGATCATCGAGCTGCACCCCGAGTACGGCCACGAGATGGTCCGCGGGATCTCCTTCCTCGGCGAGGCCCGCACCGCCATCCTCCACCACCACGAACGGCTCGACGGCACCGGCTACCCCTACGGCCTGGCCGGCGACCGGATCCCCGAATGCGCCCGGATCGTCGCCGTCGCGGACGCCTTCGACGCCATGACCTCCGCCCGCTGCTACAGCCGGGCCCGCCCGGTCGAGGCCGCCGTCGCCGAGCTGGAGCGCTGCGCCGGGGCGCACTTCGACCCCCGCATGGTCCGCGCGCTGGTCCGCGCCCTGCGCCGCGAGGGCTGGCGCCCGGCGGTCACCGCCGACGAACCGGCGTACGGCACCGCGCCCGCCGAGCGGACCCCGCGCACCGGGGCCCACCGATGACCGTGCTGCGGCTCATCCACACCGCCGCCGCCCTCGTCGCGGCCGGCGCCGTCGCCGAGACCCTGTGGACCGGCCTCGCCGACCGGGGCGACGCGCTCGCCTTCGGCCTGCTCATCACCGTCGGCGAGCTGACCCGGTGGAGCGACGACCGGGCCCGTCAGGCAGCGCCGCTCGGCGCCGCCGGCTCGCTGTCGTACGCGCTGCTGGGCGCCGTCGCCGGGCGGCCCAGCCAGCACGACGCCGCCCAGGTCGTCACCGTCGTGCTCGTCGCCGCGCTGCTCGGTGCCGTCCCGCACATCTGGTCCGGCCGCGCCCCCACCGCCGACCACCTGGCCCGCCGGGTCCTCACCGTCGGCTTCGCCGCCCTGTGCTTCCAACCCCTGTACAACAAGGGCGTCTTCGCTGCCTGGGACGGCCCCGCCTACGCCCTGCTGCTGCTCACCCTGCTCGTCCTGACCTCCCTGTGCGGCACGGCTCTGGCCGCCGCGCTGGCCCACTGCCGCACCGGCCGGCCGTTCGGCCCGCTGCTGCGCGAGGAGGTGCGCGGGCTGCTCGGCATCGGCTCCGCCGTCGTCGCGACCGGTGCGGTGATGGCGCTCGCGGTCGCCGTCGCCGGGCTGTGGGCGCTGCCCGTGTTCTGCCTGCCCCTGCTGCTCGTCCAGCTGTCCGTGCGCCGGTACGCGGCGGTCCGCGCCACCTACCGGCAGACCATCGCCTCCCTGGCCCGCGCCACCGAGATCGCCGGCTGCACCCCCGCCGGGCACGCCCGCCGGGTGGCCGCGCTCAGCGTCGCCGTCGGCCGGGACCTCAGGCTGACCGGCCCGGAACTGACCGTGCTGGAGTACGCGGCCCTGATGCACGACATCGGGCAGCTCAGCCTGGTCGACCCGGTCCCGGCCGGCGCCACCGCCGCCCTGCCTGCGGCGGAGCAGCGGCGCATCGCCCTGCTCGGCGGGGCCGTCGTCCGGCAGACCGGGGTCGACCCGGCCGTCGCCGTCGTCGTCGAGCGGCAGGCCGACCCCTACCCCGAGCAGCCGCTCGCCGCCCGTATCGTCCGCGCCGTCAACGCCTACGAGGAGAAGAGCCGGGACGCCGGCCCCCGGGGCGCCCTGCGCGCGCTGGAGGAGCTGCGGCTCGGCACCGCCGGGGACTACGCCCCCGAGGTGGTGGAGTCGCTCGCCCGGGTACTGGCCCAGCCCCAGACGGCGCGGGAACGCGTGCCGGTGAGACGGCCGGGATGGTCTGATCCCGCGCCCGGCTGGGTAACCCATGGGTAATGAGCGCCTTTCCCGCCGTACGTGGTTGGATGCGAGGGAGAGGGTGTCCGGGGGCACAAGCCAGCCCACTGTGCGGAACTGGAACTGGCAGGCGGGAATCGTGAGGATCTTCGGCAAGGGACGGCACCGGCCCTCCGCCTCCTGGCGGCAGGCCACCGACCGCGCGTTCACACTCATCGGCGACGGCCGGTACGAGGACGCGGGCGAACTGCTGACACGCGCCGCCGATCTCGAACCCTGGCTGTCGGAGTCCTGGTTCAACCTCGCGCTGCTGCACAAGTTCCGGCACGACTGGGAGCAGGCCCGCGCCGCCGGACTGCGCGCGGTCGCCCTGCTCGACAAGGACACCGGGGCGCCCGACTGGTGGAACGTCGGCATCGCCGCCACCGCCCTGCAGGACTGGCCGCTGGCCCGCCGCGCCTGGCAGGCGTACGGGCTGAAGGTGCCCGGGGGATCGCTGGCCACCGCCGAACCGCTCGGCATGGAGCTGGGCAGCGCGGCCGTACGGCTCTCCCCGGAGGGCGAGGCCGAGGTGGTCTGGGGCCGCCGGCTGGACCCGGCCCGGCTGGAGGTGCTGTCCATCCCGCTTCCCTCGTCCGGGCGACGCTGGGGCGAGGTCGTGCTGCACGACGGCGTCCCGCACGGCGAGCGCACCACCTCCACCGGGCACTCCTACCCGGTCTTCGACGAGATCGAGTTGTGGGCGCCGTCCCCCGTGCCGACCTGGGTGGTCCTGCTGGAGGCGGCCACCGAGGCCGACCGGGACGCGCTGGAGCAGCTGGCCGCCGACGCGGGGTTCGCCGCGGAGGACTGGTCGTCCTCGGTGCGGCTGCTGTGCCGGATGTGCAGCGAGTCCCGGATGCCCTCCGACGAGGGGGAGGGGGTGCACCTGGACCCGCACGACCACAGCGAGCCGGGGCATCCCGGGCCGCTGGGGCACCGGACGGACGGGCAGCTGTGGGTGCCCGAGCGGGAGTGCGGGGTGGCCGCGCCGGCCTCGCTGGTCCGGGGGCTGCTCGACGGCTGGGTCGCCGACAGTCCGGACTCGCGTGACTGGCGGGATCTCGAAGAGGTGTGCTGAGGACCGCGCCCGGCCGTGCGGTTCCCCGCGCCCCTCAGGGGGGCGGACACGTAACCTGTACCAGCAACATCTCCCCCTGTTCTTTGAGGAAGGCGTACGTCGGTCATGGCGCAGCAGGACACCGATCAGCAGCACGCGGGCGTGCTCCCCGTCGATGACGAGGGCTATGTCGTCGACACGGAGAACTGCGAGGAGCGCGAGAATGCCTGGCGTGAGCGCGGCACCTCGCGGCCGATCACGGTCGTCGGCAATCCGGTCCTGCACAAGGAGTGCCAGGACGTCACCGAGTTCGGCGAGGAGCTCCAGCAGCTGGTCGCCGACATGTTCGCCAGCCAGCGCACCGCCGAGGGCGTGGGCCTGGCCGCCAACCAGATCGGTGTCGACCTGAAGGTCTTCGTCTACGACTGCCAGGACGACGAGGGCGTCCGGCACGTCGGCGTGGTGTGCAACCCGAAGCTGGTCGACCTGCCCGCCGAGCGGCGCCGGCTCGACGACAGCAACGAGGGCTGCCTGTCCGTCCCCACGGCGTACGCCTCGCTCGCGCGTCCCGACTACGCCGAGGTGACCGGCCAGGACGAGCGGGGCAACCCGATCAAGGTCCGGGGCACCGGCTACTTCGCGCGCTGCCTCCAGCACGAGACCGACCACCTCTACGGCTACCTGTACATCGACCGGCTCTCCAAGCGGGACCGCAAGGACGCGCTGCGGCAGATGGCCGAGAACGAGCCGCGCTACCCCGTGGTCGCCAACGACTGACCCGCACGGTCCGCCGGGGCGCCCGGCCGGGAATCTCCCGGCCGGGCGCCTTCGTGTTGCCCCGGACCACCGGTCCGTCCGCCGTACAACCCGTCTCCCCGACGCCGGTGATGACCCGCAACCAGTCAGACAAGAGGGCTGTCCAGACATGTTGGGGTAGTGAATGGAGCAAATCCATTCCCTCAACGGTCACTTGTGGTGCTGAATGTAAGTACGGGGATACATACGGCGCACGCCCTGCGGGGGAGGGGTGTGCGCTCCTGGCGGCTGAGAGGGGTTTGTTCTGTGCAAGCTTTCCCACGCAGCACCACGGCGACGGCGACAGCGGTCGTAGTCCCACCGTCACTGGCACTCCCGGTGATCGAGTCCTCCTTTCCACGGCAACTGCACCCGTATTGGCCAAAGCTTCAGGAGAAGACGCGGCTGTGGCTGCTGGAAAAGCGGCTGATGCCGGCGGACAAGGTCGCGGAATATGCCGACGGACTGTGCTACACCGACCTCATGGCGGGCTACTACCTGGGGGCGCCGGACGAGGTCCTGCAGGCCATAGCCGACTACAGCGCCTGGTTCTTCGTCTGGGACGACCGCCACGACCGCGACATCGTCCACGGCCGGGCCGCCGACTGGCAGCGGCTGCGGCACCGGCTGCACACGGCCCTGGACGCGCCCCGGTCCCATCTGCGCCACCCCGACCCCCTCGTGGCGGGCTTCGCGGAGAGCGTGCTGCGGCTGTACGGCTTCCTGCCGCACACCTGGAACCAGCGGTTCGCCCGGCACTTCCACGCCGTGATCGAGGCTTACGACCGGGAGTTCCGCAATCGCGTCGAAGGGCGCGTCCCCGGCGTCGAGGAATACCTCTCCCTGCGCCGCCTCACCTTCGCCCACTGGATATGGACGGATCTGCTGGAGCCCAGCGCCGGATGTGAACTTCCGGACACCGTAAGGAGAAATCCCGCGTACCGCCGGGCGGCGCTGCTCAGCCAGGAATTCGCCGCCTGGTACAACGACCTCTGCTCGCTGCCGAAGGAAATCGCGGGCGACGAGGTGCACAATCTCGGCATCAGCCTCATCACCCACGCCGGGCTCACCCTGGAAGAAGCGGTGGAGGAAATCACACGGCGCGTCGAGGCATGCGTCGGTGAATTCTCCGAAGCCGAGCGCAACGCCCTCGCACTGGCCCGGCAGATCGACGACGGAACGGCACGCGGCCGGGAACTGAGCGCCGCGGTCCGGACCTGTGTCGGCAATATGCGCAACTGGTTCAGCTCCGTCTACTGGTTCCACCACGAGTCCGGCCGGTACATGGTCGACAGCTGGGACGACCGTGCCACGCCCCCGTACGTCACGAACGAAGCGGCAGGTGAGAAATGACCGTAGAGTCGGCGCGACCCCAGAGCCCCGCCACCCCCGGGACGTCCGTACTGCGCGAACCGCCCCTGGCCCAAGGGGCCCTGCCGGTCCTCGGGCACGGCCTGAGACTGGTCCGCGACCCGCTCGCCTTCATGTCCGCGCTGCGCGACCACGGAGACGTCGTACGCCTGCGGCTCGGCCCCAAGACGGTGTACGCCGTCACCACCCCGGAGCTGACCGGCGCGCTGGCCCTCAACCCGGACTTCACGATCGACGGCCCGCTGTGGGAGTCCCTGGAGGGACTGCTCGGCAAGGAGGGCGTGGCCACCGCGAACGGACCCCGGCACCGCCGGCAGCGGCGCACCATCCAGCCCGCGTTCCGGCTCGACGCGATTCCGGGCTACGGCCCCGTCATGGAGGAGGAGGCGCACGCGCTGACCGAGCGCTGGCGGCCCGGCGAGACCATCGACTGCACCTCCGAGTCCTTCCGGGTCGCCGTCCGCATCGCCGCCCGCTGCCTGCTGCGCGGCGACTTCATGGACGAGCGCGCGGAACGGCTCAGCGTCGACCTCGCCACCGTCTTCCGGGGCATGTACCGCCGGATGGTGATCCCGCTCGGGCCGCTGTACCGGCTGCCGTTCCCGGCCAACCGCGAATTCAACCGGGCCCTGGCCGATCTGCATCTGCTGGTGGACGAGATCGTCGCCGAACGCAGGGCCTCCGGTCAAAGGCCGGACGATTTGCTGACGGCATTGCTGGAGGCGAAGGACGACAATGGGGACCCCATCGGGGAACAGGAGATCCACGACCAGGTCGTGGCGATACTGACGCCCGGCAGCGAAACAGTGGCCTCCACCGTCATGTGGCTGCTCCAGGTCCTCGCCGAACACCCGGAACACGCGGAGAAGGTACGGACCGAGGTCGAATCCGTGACCGGTGGCCGACCGGTCGGATTCGAGCATGTCCGCTCACTGGCGCACACCAACAATGTCGTCGTCGAGGCCATGCGGCTGCGGCCCGCCGTGTGGATTCTGACGCGGCGCGCGGTGACCGACACCGCACTCGGCGGCTATCGCATTCCGGCCGGTGCGGACATCGTCTACAGCCCGTACGCGATCCAGCGCGACCACCGCTCCTACGACCGCCACCTCGACTTCGACCCCGACCGCTGGCTGCCCGAGCGGGCCAAGAACGTACCCAAGTACGCCATGAGCCCGTTCAGCGTGGGCAACCGCAAGTGCCCGAGCGACCACTTCTCCATGACCCAGCTGAGCCTGATCACCGCGGCCGTCTCGGCGAAGTACCGCTTCGAACCGGCCGACGGGTCGGACGACAGCACCCGCGTGGGCATCACGCTCCGCCCGCACAACCTGCTGCTGCGCGCGAGGCCCTGGTAGACCGCCGGTGCCGGCGCGCGCTCAGGCGGCCCGCGGGCCCCGGAACGCGCGCCGGTAGGCGTTCGGCGTGGTACCCAGCGCCCGGAGGAACTGATGGCGCAGCGCGGCGGCCGTACCGAACCCGGTACGCCAGGCGATCGCGTCCATCGTCTCGTCCGTGCCCTCCAGCAACTCCTGTGCCAGCAGCACGCGTTGCCGCAGAAGCCAGCGGTAGGGCGTGGTGCCGGTCTCCTGCCGGAAGCGCCGGGCGAAGGTGCGCGGCGCCATATGGGCGCGGGCCGCGAGCTGTTCGACGGTGACCTCCTGGTCGAGGTGGGTCTCCATCCACGCCAGCACCTCCCCGACCGTGTCGGCCGGAGCCTTCGGCAGCGGCCGCTCGATGAACTGCGCCTGCCCGCCGTCCCGGTGCGGCGGCACCACCATGCGGCGGGCCAGCTTGTTGGCCACCTCCGGGCCCTGCTCCTTGCGCACCAGGTGCAGACAGGCGTCGATCCCGGCGGCGGTACCGGCGGAGGTGATCACCGGGTCCTCGTCCACGTACAGCACGTCCGGCTCGACCTGGAGCCGGGGATGGCGCCGGGCGAGCTGCTCGGCATGGTGCCAGTGCACCGCGCACCGCCGCCCGTCCAGCAGCCCCGCGGCGGCCAGGACGAACACCCCGGAGCAGACGCTGAGCACCCGGGCGCCTCGGTCGACCGCCCGGCGCAGCGCCGCCAGCAGCTCCGGCGGGAACTCGCGCACGGTGAAGTCCTCGCCCGCCGGCACGGCGATCAGATCGGCCTCCTCCAGCCGCTCCAGGCCGTGCGGCGTGGACACCGTGAACCCGCAGTGGGTGGTGAGACCCGGTCCCTCCGCCGACACCACGGCGAAGTCGTACACCGGCAGCCCGTCGTCGCTGCGGTCCATGCCGAACACTTCGCAGACGACGCCCAGTTCGAAAGGATGCACGCCGTCCAGCAGCACGGCGGCCACGTTCTTCAGCATGCTGCCAGTCTGCCTCGGCGGTGGCAGTAATTCGAGGGTCTACGGCAGTCCTGCCCCTGCCGGTCAGGAGTGTCCGGCGCGACAGTGGTGTCCATGAACGAGAACCAGCTAGAAGGCCTGATCGGAATCGGACTGACCTTCGGGATCCTGGCCCTCCTGGCCCTCCCCTCCCTGCTCGGGCACCTGCGCGACAGGCGCATCGACCGGCAGATCAGGGAGGCCCAGGAGGCCCGGGACGGCGAGAGGGATCAGAAGTCCTCGTCCAGGTCGACCGTGCCCTCGACGGCGACCTGGTACGCGGACGGGCGGCGCTCGAAGAAGTTCGTCAGTTCCTGAACGCCCTGGAGCTCCATGAAGGAGAAGGGGTTCTCCGAGCCGTACACCGGGGCGAAGCCGAGGCGGGTGAGGCGCTGGTCGGCGACGCACTCCAGGTACTGGCGCATCGATTCGGTGTTCATGCCCGGGAGGCCGTCGCCGCACAGGTCGCGCGCGAACTGCAGCTCGGCCTCGACGGCCTCCTCCAGCATGTCGGTCACCTGCTGCTGGAGCTGGTCGTCGAAGAGCTCCGGCTCTTCCTTGCGGACGGTGTCGACGACGTCGAAGGCGAAGCTCATGTGCATGGTCTCGTCGCGGAAGACCCAGTTGGTGCCGGTGGCCAGGCCGTGCAGGAGGCCGCGGCTGCGGAACCAGTAGACGTAGGCGAAGGCGCCGTAGAAGAACAGGCCCTCGATGCAGGCGGCGAAGCAGATGAGGTTGAGCAGGAAGCGGCGGCGGTCGGCCTTGGATTCCAGGCGGTCGATCTTCTCGACCTCGTCGATCCACTTGAAGCAGAACTCGGCCTTCTCGCGGATGGAGGGGATGTTCTCCACCGCGGCGAAGGCGGCCGCCCGGTCCTCCGGATCGGGGAGGTAGGTGTCCAGCAGCGTCAGATAGAACTGGACGTGGACGGCCTCCTCGAAGAGCTGGCGCGACAGGTACAGGCGCGCTTCCGGGGAGTTGATGTGCTTGTACAGCGTCAGCACGAGGTTGTTGGCGACGATGGAGTCGCCGGTGGCGAAGAAGGCGACGAGCCGGCCGATGAGGTGCTGTTCCTCGGGGGTGAGTTTGGCGAGGTCGGCGACGTCGGAGTGGAGGTCGACCTCTTCGACGGTCCAGGTGTTCTTGATGGCGTCCCGGTAGCGTTCGTAGAAGTCGGGGTAGCGCATGGGGCGCAGGGTGAGTTCGAAGCCGGGGTCGAGCAGGTTGGTGTTCCGGGACATTACTGGCAGGCCTCGCAGGACTCGGGGTTTTCCAGGGAACAGGCGACCGCTTCGGGATCCGCGGTGACCTGTGCGGGGAGGGTGGGCTGCGCCTGGGCGGCGCGGGCGATGCGCGTCGCGGGGCGCGAGCGCAGGTAGTACGTGGTCTTCAGCCCGCACTTCCAGGCGTAGGCGTACATCGAGGAGAGCTTGCCGATGGTCGGCGTCTCCAGGAACAGGTTCAGCGACTGCGCCTGGTCGAGGTAGGGGGTGCGGGCGGCGGCCATGTCGATCAGGCCGCGCTGGGGGATCTCCCAGGCCGTGCGGTACAGGGCGCGGACGTCCTCGGGGATCCACTGGAAGTCCTGCACCGAGCCGTTGGCCTCACGCAGCGCCTCGCGGGTGCGGGCGTCCCAGACCCCGAGGTCCTTCAGGTCCTGCACCAGGTAGGAGTTGACCTGGAGGAACTCGCCGGACAGCGTCTCGCGCTTGAACAGGTTCGACACCTGCGGCTCGATGCACTCGTACACACCCGCGATCGACGCGATGGTGGCCGTCGGCGCGATCGCCAGCAGCAGTGAGTTCCGCATGCCCGTCCTGGCGATGCGCGCGCGCAGCGCGGCCCAGCGCTCGGGCCAGGTGAACTCGACACCGTAGTGGTCCGGGTGCAGCACGCCCCGGGCGGTGCGGGTCTTCTCCCAGGCGGGCAGCGGGCCGTTGCGCTCGGCGAGGTCGGCGGACGTCTCGTACGCGGCGAGCATGATCCGCTCGGCGATCCGCGTGGACAGCACCTTGGCCTCGGCCGAGTCGAACGGCAGCCGCAGCTTGAAGAACACGTCCTGCAGGCCCATGGCACCCAGCCCGACCGGCCGCCACTTGGCGTTGGAACGCCCCGCCTGTTCGGTGGGGTAGTAGTTGATGTCGACGACGCGGTCGAGGAAGGTGACGGCGGTGCGGACGGTGGTGTCCAGGCGGTCCCAGTCGATGTCGCCGTCGCGGACGAAGGCGCCGAGGTTGACCGAGCCGAGGTTGCAGACGGCCGTCTCGCCGTCGTTGGTGACCTCCAGGATCTCGGTGCAGAGGTTGGAGGAGTGGATGACGTTGCCGGGTTCGGCGGTCTGGTTGGCGGTGCGGTTGGCGGCGTCCTTGAAGGTCATCCAGCCGTTGCCGGTCTGCGCCAGGGTGCGCATCATCCGGCCGTACAGCTCCCGGGCCGGGAGGGTCTTCTTGGCCAGGCCCGCGGCTTCGGCCTCGCGGTAGGCGGTATCGAAGTCCTCGCCCCACAGGTCGACGAGTTCGGGGACGTCGGCGGGGGAGAACAGGGACCACTGGGCGTCGGCGTTGACCCGGCGCATGAACTCGTCCGGGATCCAGTGCGCGAGGTTGAGGTTGTGGGTGCGGCGGGCGTCCTCGCCCGTGTTGTCGCGCAGCTCCAGGAATTCCTCGATGTCGGAGTGCCAGGTCTCCAGGTAGACGGCGGCGGCGCCCTTGCGGCGGCCGCCCTGGTTCACGGCGGCGACCGAGGCGTCCAGGGTCTTCAGGAACGGCACGATCCCGTTGGAGTGCCCGTTCGTCCCCCGGATCAGCGAACCGCGCGAGCGGATGCGCGAGTACGACAGCCCGATGCCGCCGGCGTGCTTCGACAGCCGGGCGACCTGGTGGTAGCGGCCGTAGATGGAGTCCAGCTCGTCCAGCGGGGAGTCCAGCAGGTAGCAGGACGACATCTGGGGGTGGCGGGTGCCGGAGTTGAACAGGGTGGGGGAGGAGGGCAGGTAGTCCAGGCGGCTCATCAGGCCGTAGAGCGAGGCGACCTCGTCCACCGAGCGGGCCGTGTCGTCCTCGGCCAGGCCGCTGGCCACGCGCAGCATGAAGTGCTGGGGCGTCTCGATGACCTTGCGGGTGATCGGGTGGCGCAGGAGGTAGCGGCTGTGCAGGGTGCGCAGGCCGAAGTAGCCGAAGCGGTCGTCGGCGCCCTCCGCCACGGCCGAGTCCACCAGCGCGTCCAGCCGTCCGGCGTGGACGCGCACGAACTCGGCGGTGCGGTCGGCCACCAGGCCCTCGCGATGGCCCACTGCGATCGACCCGGTGAAGGAGGTCACGCCCTGCGAGGCGGCCTCGGCCCGGATGGCGAGGGTCAGCAGCCTGGCGGCCAGCTTCGAGTAGGCGGGGTCCTCGGCGATCAGGCCGGCGGCGGCCTCCGTGGCCAGCTCGCGCAGCTCCGCCTCGTCGGCCCGCGCGGACCGGCCGCGCAGCGCGGCGGCGGCGACCCGTCCGGGGTCGGCGTCGGGCAGGTCGGCCGTCAGCTCGGACAGCGTCCGCAGCAGCGCGGTACCGGGAGCGTCGGTCTCCGGTCCGCTGACCGAAGCCGGGTCGGCTGGCGCGATGGTCACGTGGGGGTCTCCCTCGCTCGGCACGGGGCCTGGCGGAGGGCAGGGGGCAGCACGAGCGCGCGAGGGCTCTCGCGTCCACCGGCCCATTCCACGAGGCCCGGACGTCGGGCACACCGGCCGGATGGCCGGGTGCGCTGTCGGCAGGTCCTCGGACTGACGCTCGTACGCGGATACGCACAAGTACACCGTTGCGGGACAGTTCCGGATTCGCACCGGATTCCCCTGCGGCGACAGCGAGCATGAGCATACATCTTGTGCCGGGCTGTCGTGTCACCCCCAGATGTTGTGTCCCGGTGATGTCAGAGTGTCAACTCGTAGGTGAGCAGCGTGACGTCGTCCAACTCCGGCACGGGATTCCAGTCCCGTTCGGGTGTGCGGACGAAACCCAGACGTTCGTAGATGCGGTGGGCGGCGCGCATGGTGCGCTGGGTGGACAGGACGACGGCCGCGCAGCCCTCGGTGGCCCTCGCGCGCTCGACGCAGGCCCGGACGAGCGCCTCGCCGGCACCCCGGCCGCGGGCCGCGCGGTCCACCGCGAGCATGCGGATCTCCGCCTCGCCGGGACGGGCTATGTCCGCCATGGGGCCGCCGGACGGGACGAAGGTGACTCCGCCGAGCGGCCGGTCGTCCGCGACGGCGACGAGGACCTCGGCGGCGGCGGCGCGTTTCGCCACGTCCCTCAGCTCGCCCAGGTACTCGTCGCTCTCGCCGAAGTCCAGGAGGCCGTCTCCTAGGTAGGCCCGGGCGGTGATCTCGCCGAGGGCGGCGTACTCGGAGGGGGCGGCGGGCCGGATGACGATGTCCATGGGCCGAGTGTGCCGGAGGGGTACGACAAGGCGCCGGAGTTTTCCACAGGGCGCCCGGCCGGAGAGGGCCGTGCGTCAGCCGCCCGTACCGGCGCACGGCGGCGGGTCGTGCCGGCGACGGCACCGGCCCGGGCAGGCAACGGCAGCGGGCCGCCGACGCGTGTGCTGTCGGCGGCCCGCTGCGGATGCCGCGTGGGTCAGTGCGCGCTGCCCGCGGTGGCCGGCGGAAGCTCCACCTGGACATCGGGGTCGCCGGAGTCCGCCGTGTAGTCCTCCGGCTTGGTCTCGTCGATGCCCTCGGGAGCCTTCACGGCCTTCAGGACGACCGTCAGGACCACGGTGACCAGTACGTTCAGCACGAACGCCGTCAGGCCGATGTAACCGATCTCGCCGATGCCGGGGATCTCCTTCGAGGAGCCGCCGAAGTGCTTCTGCGTGGGCGAGGCCACCCCGTACGCGGCGGCCGTGCCGTAGACCATGCCGACCGCCCAGCCGGCCAGCAGCGCCCAGCGGTGGAACCAGCGGGTGAACAGGCCGCCGACCAGGGACGGGAAGGTCTGCATGATCCAGATGCCGCCCAGCAGCTGGAAGTTGATGGCGACGGTCTTGTCCATGGTGAGGACGAAGACCAGGGCGCCGACCTTCACCAGCAGGGAGACCAGCTTCGAGACCTTGGTCTCCTCCGCGGGCGTCGCGTCGGGCTTGATGAAGTCCTTGTAGATGTTGCGGGTGAAGAGGTTGGCCGCCGCGATGGACATGATCGCCGCCGGGACCAGGGCGCCGATGCCGATCGCCGCGAACGCCACGCCCGTGAACCAGTCCGGGAACATGTCCTCGAACAACTGCGGGATGGCCAGCTGGCCGTTGGAGACCTTCACCCCGGCCGCGATCGCCATGAAGCCCAGCAGCGCCAGCAGACCCAGCATCAGGGAGTACAGCGGCAGGATCGTGGTGTTGCGGCGGATCACCTCACGGCTGCGGGACGACAGGGTCGCGGTGATCGAGTGCGGGTACATGAACAGCGCGAGCGCCGAGCCGAGCGCCAGCGTGGCGTACGTCCACTGGCCCGCCTCCGGTGGTGTGACCGCCCCGCGCGGTTTGCCGGTGGCCGGGTTGTCCTGGCCGAGAGCCTGGCCGGCCTTGGCGAAGACGTCGTCGAAGCCGCCCAGCTTGATCGGGATGTAGATGATCGCCACCACGATGACGATGTAGATCAGCGTGTCCTTGACGAACGCGATCAGCGCGGGGGCGCGCAGCCCGGAGGAGTAGGTGTAGGCCGCCAGCACACCGAAGGCGATGAGCAGCGGAAGGTCCTTGACGAACCAGTTGGTGTCCTCGCCGCCGCCGACGCCCATCACGTCCAGCACCGCCTGGATGCCGACCAGCTGGAGCGCGATGTACGGCATCGTCGCCAGGATGCCGGTCACCGCCACCGCCAGGGACAGGCCCTTGGAACCGAACCGGCCGCGCACGAAGTCGGAGGTGGTGACGTATCCGTGGCGGTGCGAGACCGACCACAGGCGGGGCAGGAAGGTGAAGATCAGCGGGTACATCAGGATCGTGTACGGCACCGCGAAGAAGCCGGACGCGCCCGCCGCGTAGACCGCCGCCGGTACGGCGACGAAGGTGTACGCCGTGTACAGGTCACCGCCGAGCAGGAACCACGTGACCCAGGTGCCGAAGGACCGTCCGCCCAGGCCCCATTCGTCCAGGGAGTGCTCGTTCTCGGCCCTGCGCCAGCGTGCGGCCAGGAAGCCGAGGACCGTGACGACCAGGAAGAAGAAGATGAAGACGCCGAGCGCGACGCCGTTGACGCCGTCCTTCACTTCGCCGCACCCCCGCTCGCTTCCTTGCGGGCACGCTGGTCACGCTGCCAGAGCTTGTACGCCAGCATGGTGAGGCCGGCGGAGATCAGCACCCAGAGCATCTGGTACCAGTAGAAGAACGGGACCCCGATGAGCGCGGGGTCGGCCTTGGCGTACGAGCCGACCCACAGCATCGCCACGAAGGGCGCTACGAGACACAAGGCGATGATCACCCTGACCGGTGTCACCACCGGTGGTCTCACGTCAGGCGTTTCGGGCATGCCACGGCTCCGTCCCCTCGTTGATCACCTGTGTGATGAGCAGGAAATCTAGGTGACTGTGTCATGACAGCGGAAGCCCTCGTCCGCATATCGGTATAGCGATTCGGCGAACGCGTCCTGCCGTTATCCGGCCGTTACTCCACCGGGCGCTTCAGCCGGGCGACGAACTTGTAGCGGTCCCCGCGGTAGACCGAGCGCACCCACTCCACCGGCTTGCCCTCGCGGTCCAGGGAATGGCGGGAGAGCATCAGCATCGGCAGACCCACGTCGGTGCCGAGCAGACCGGCCTCGCGGGGCGTGGCCAGGGAGGTCTCGATGGTCTCCTCGGCCTCGGCGAGGTGCACGTCGTAGACCTCGGCGAGCGCGGTGTACAGCGAGGTGTACTTCACCAGGGAGCGCCGCAGGGCGGGGAAGCGCTTGGCCGACAGATGGGTGGTCTCGATCGCCATCGGCTCGCCGTTGGCCATGCGCAGCCGCTCGATGCGCAGCACCCGGCCGCCGGCGGTGATGTCGAGCAGCTCGGCGAGCCGGTCGTCGGCGGTGATGTACCCGATGTCCAGCAGCTGCGAGGTCGGCTCCAGGCCCTGGGCCCGCATGTCCTCGGTGTAGGAGGTGAGCTGCAGCGCCTGGGAGACCTTGGGCTTGGCCACGAAGGTGCCCTTGCCCTGGATGCGTTCGAGCCGGCCCTCCACGACCAGTTCCTGCAGGGCCTGGCGCACCGTGGTGCGGGACGTGTCGAACTCGGCGGCCAGCGTGCGCTCGGGCGGGACCGGCGTACCCGGTGCCTGCGTCTCCGTCATGTCGAGCAGGTGCTTCTTCAAGCGGTAGTACTTGGGCACGCGCGCGGTACGGGTGGTGCCTGTCTCGTTCTCCGCACTGCTGACGTCGGTGCTCATGCTCTGCCTTCCCGGCTCCGGATGCCGAAAGCGACCGACATCCCATCGGCCACGGCTCACATCGTGGCACGGGCTGCTCTGCCAGCACTCCACCCGCACGCTCCGTGATCCCCTCTGTATACCGCCGCACCCGCTGTTGGTCTAGTCCATCGGGCGGGTGAGCGGGGAGGACACGGGGGAGAGGGGCGGGGTCCGGCGGGCGGGAGACGACAGGGACCCGGCGGCCGGGCGGCCGCCCCCGCCGGCCCGTCGCCCGCCCCGCCTGCGCGGCGAGCCGTCGCCCCCTGCCGACGCTGAAGCCCGCCGACGGCGGGCCTTCCTAAAGACCCTGCCACTCCGGCTTGTTGGCGTAGGTGTGGCGGAAGTAGCCGGCCAGCTTCAGCTTGGACGCGGCGGCCTCGTCGACCACCACCGTGGCGTGGGGGTGCAGCTGGAGCGCGGAGGCGGGGCAGACCGCGGCCACCGGGCCCTCGACCGTCGCGGCGACCGCGTCCGCCTTGCCCTCACCCGTCGCCAGCAGCACCAGGTGCCGGGCCTCCAGGATCGTCCCGATGCCCTGGGTGATGACGTGGTGCGGGACCTGCTCGATGTCACCGTCGAAGAAACGGGCGTTGTCGATCCGGGTCTGCTCGGTCAGCGTCTTGATCCGGGTGCGCGAGGCGAGCGAGGAGCACGGCTCGTTGAACCCGATGTGCCCGTCGGTCCCGATGCCGAGCAGCTGGAGGTCCACCCCGCCGGCCTCGGTGAGTGCCCGGTCGTACGCCTCGCACGCCGCCTGGACGTCCCGCGCCGTGCCGTCCGGGCCCATGAACGCGTCCATCGCTATGCCCAGCGGCTCCAGCACCTCACGGCGCAGCACCGAGCGGTAGGACTCGGGGTGGTCCGCGGGCAGCCCCACATACTCGTCGAGCTGCGCGATCCGCGCCCGGGAGGCGTCCACGGCGCCGGAGCGCACCTTGGCGGTCAGCGCCTGGTAGATGGGCAGCGGGGTGGAACCGGTGGCCACGCCGAGCAGCGCGTCGGGCTTGCGTCGCAGCAGCTGGGCCATGGCCTCGGCGATGAGCTCGCCGCCCGCCGCGGCGTCCGGAACGATGACAACTTCCACGCTGGGCCTGCCGTTCTGAAGTGGGCTCTGTGCGTCTATGTGGTTTAGACCAATCTAACAGAGCCGACGTTCGAGGGCGTGGGAACGAAGCGGGGAAGAGCCGGGAAATTCTCAGCTGAGGGAACCTCCCGTCGCGTCCAGCCAGTGACCGGTCACCCACCGGCCGTCGTCCGAGGCCAGGAAGGCCACCACGTCGGCGACGTCGGCCGGCGTTCCCACCCGTCCCAGCGCCGAGAACGCGGCGGCCCGGGCCCGGCCGTCCTCCGTGCCGTCCAGGAGTTCCGCGGTGTTGTCGGTGTCGATGATGCCGGGCGCCACTGAGTTCACCGTGATCCCGCGGGGGCCGAGCAGCTTGGACAGGTCCCGGGTGAGGACGTCCAGCGCCGCCTTGGTCATGGAGTAGGCCAGGAGGTCGGGCATCACGGCGCTCCGCGCCAGCCCGGACGATATGTTCACCACCCGCCCGCCGTCGCGCAGCCGGTCCACGCCGAGCCGGGTCACGAAGAAGGGGGCCTTGGCGTTCACCGCGAACAGCCGGTCGTACTCCTCCTTCTCGATCTCCTCGAAGGGGCGCGCGGTGCCGATGCCCGCGTTGTTCACCAGGATGTCCACCCCGTCCGCGTGCCGGTCGAACTCCGCCCACAGCCGCTCGGCGTCCCCGGGCGTGCCCAGCTCCACCCCGACCGCGAACGCGGAGCCGCCCGCCGACTCGATCGCGGCCACCGTCTCCTTGGCCGCCTCCTCATGGGTGCCGTAGTGCACCGCCACCCGGGCGCCGTCACGCCCGAGCCGCTCGGCGATGCCCCGCCCGATGCCGCGGCTCGCACCCGTCACCAGTGCCGTCTTCCCTGTCAGCGCGCCCATGGCCGCCCCCTCTGATTTGTCTAACGGTCGCTATAGAAAGACCGTACACCACCCCGCCGACAATTTTCTAGGGGTCGCTATAAAATGGTGCGCATGGCCACCGGGCAGGACACACAGGCGAAGAGCGGCGGCGCGGGCCGGACGCGGGGCAGGCCGCGCTCCTTCGACCGCGCCACGGCACTGGAGAAGGCGCTCCTGGCCTTCTGGCAGCACGGGTACGAAGCCACCTCGGTCTCCGAGCTCACCCGCGTCATGGGCATCGGCGCCCCCAGTCTGTACGCCGCCTTCGGCGACAAGCGGTCCCTCTTCGACGAGGTCGTCCGCGTCTACAGCGGCACCCACGGCGCCTTCGGCGTGCGCGCCCTCGAAGAGGAACCCACGGCCCGTGAGGGCATCGCCCGCATGCTCCGCGAGGCCGCCGCCGAGTACACCGACCCGTCCCATCCGCAGGGCTGCATGATCATCCACGCCGCCATCAACTGCACCAACCCGGAGGTGGAGGCGTTGCTGCGGGACCGGCGCAACGCCAACATCGCCGCCATCGAGTCCCGGATCCGGGCGGACGTCGCGGCCGGGCTGCTGCCGGCCGGCACCGACGCCGCGGCCCTCGCCCGGCACACCGGCGCCGTGATCCAGGGCATGTCCCAGCAGGCACGTGACGGCGCACGCCGGGAGGAACTGGAAGCACTCGCGGAAATTGCCATGGCCATCTGGCCCCACGACTGACCCGGGCGGGCTAGGCTGCGTGGCATCGCGGGCCGACGCCTGTCACGGCGCGGACGCTTCCGCACCATGGACACGCCGACGTGGTCTAGTCCAGAATCGAACAACAGCAAGCCTCCGTCTTCCCCGCACAGGAAGGCGGACCGAGGATCCGGTGCTCTCTGCCCTGACTGCCCGGTTCCTCGACCTTCGGCCGACCGGGACCGCACACCCCACGGCCGTTGATGCTCCGGGCTGCGGTGCCGGGAGGGTTGAGGGTCCCTTCCAGGCGCCGCGGCCCGCGGGTGTTTTTCCGGCCACCGTCAGGCCCCGGGTACGCTCGCACACGTGCCCTCCATGAACGAACTCGTACGCCAGCACACCGCCCTGGACGACTCCGACCTCGAGTGGCTCCACCTGCTGGTCTCGGAGTGGCAACTGCTCTCCGACCTCTCCTTCGCCGACCTGGTGCTCTGGGTGCCCACCCGGGACGGCACCCGGTACGTCTCGGTCGCCCAGATGCGGCCCAACACCGGCCCGACCTCCTACCAGGACGACATGGTCGGCCACCTGGTCCCGCGCGGCCGGCGGCCGATGCTGGACGTGGCGCTGGACGAGGGCCGGATCGTGCGTGAGGGCGACCCGGAGTGGCGCGAAGAGGTCCCCGTACGGGTCGAGTCCATCCCGGTACGGCGTGAGGGACGCGTCCTCGGCGTGATCGCCCGGAACACCAATCTGCTCACCGTGCGCACCCCGAGCCGTCTGGAGCTGACCTACCTCCAGAGCGCCTCCGACCTCGCGCAGATGATCGCCGCCGGTTCCTTCCCGTTCCCCGGCCAGCAGGTCGACATGGACGCCTCCCCGCGCGTCGGCGACGGCCTGATCCGGCTGGACGCGGACGGTGTCGTCCAGTACGCCTCCCCGAACGCCCTGTCTGCCTACCACCGGCTCGGCCTCGCCGCCGACCTGGTCGGTCACCACCTCGGGCAGACCACCGCCGAACTCGCCCCCACCCGGGGCCCGGTGGACGAGGCGCTGGCCAAGGTGGCCAGCGGCTGGGCGCCGCGCGAGTTCGAGATCGAGGCGCACGACGGTGTCATTCAGTTCCGGGCCATCCCGCTCAAGCCCAAGGGCACCCGCATCGGTTCGCTGGTGCTGCTCCGCGACGTGACCGAACTGCGTCGGCGGGAACGGGAGTTGATCACCAAGGACGCCACCATCCGGGAGATCCACCACCGGGTGAAGAACAACCTCCAGACGGTCGCGGCCCTGCTCCGGCTCCAGGCCCGGCGCATCGAGTCCGAGCGCGGCCGGGAGGCGCTGGAGGAGGCGGTCCGCCGGGTCGGCTCCATCGCGATCGTGCACGAGACGCTGTCGCAGAACCTGGACGAACGGGTCGAGTTCGACGACATCGCGGACCGGGTGCTGGCCATGGTCGCCGAGATCTCCCCGGGCAAGGTCACCGGCCGGCGCACCGGACGGTTCGGCATACTCGACGCCGAAGTGGCCACCCCGCTGTCCATGGTCCTCACCGAGGTCCTGCAGAACGCCCTGGAACACGGCTTTCGCGAGGGCGACACCGGCACGGTCGAGGTCTCCGCGGTGCGCGGCGGCACCACCAAGGAGGCCCGGCTGCTGGTCACCGTCCAGGACGACGGCGTCGGCCTGCCCGAGGGCTTCGACCCGCACCGCTCGGGCAACCTCGGTCTGCAGATCGTACGGACGCTGGTGGAGGGGGAACTGGGCGGATCCTTCGACATGGTGCCGGCGTCCGGGCGCGGGACCCGGGTGATCCTCGACATCCCGGTGCGGGCCCAGAAGTAGGCGCCTTTCTCGCGGAGGCGCCCTGGGGAGCGGCGACGGAGGTGGCGCCTCCCTCGCCCTTCAACCGACAACTCCCTTGTCCTTCAACGTGTTTACCGGAGAAGGTGCCGCCAAGGCGCTGCCGGTGACCCGTTCGAGCACAGCAAAAAGCCCCGGACCGCCATTGGTCCGAGGCTGATGCTCGTTGCTGCTCTGCTTTATCGCTAAGCGCTCCGGGGGAACTGCGCGCTGCGGCTCGGGGGCGGGAGATGCGTACGTGCTGTGCGCGCCGCCAAGCTCAGGCTGTCAGCAGGGGTGGGTATGTCAGGCGGAGGCCTGACGGGCCCGGTTGCGGGCGGCGCGGCGCTTCATGGCGCGGCGCTCGTCCTCGCTGAGACCACCCCAGACGCCGGAGTCCTGACCGGACTCGAGCGCCCACTGCAGACACTGCTCGATCACCGGGCAGCGACGGCAGACGGCCTTGGCTTCCTCGATCTGCAGCAGCGCAGGACCGGTGTTGCCGATGGGGAAGAAGAGCTCGGGGTCTTCCTCGCGGCAAACGGCGTTGTGACGCCAGTCCATGGCTGCTACCTCTCCTTGGTATTACGTGCAGGTTGCTTGTGAATGTGAACGCTTTCACGAATCCCTCAACAAGTGAAGGGCCGACCGCCGAGTTCACACCCGGCGTGGTCCTTGGTTTGAAGAGGGGTTCCGGTGATCAGTGGAGGCCGATGTTGCGGGCCGTCCCGATCGCCACGTAGAGACTCGCAAACCTCGGCGACGGATACAACCCCTTCCGGGAAGTTTTTTTTGATTCCTCGGTGTCGACTAGGTCACAGCCGTACTTCCATGGGGTGGATCCTGGCCTAAACGTTCGAGTGAAAGGACTTTTGCCCGTTCCGCTCACACAATCACACGCAGTGCACGGCGTACGCCTGTGAACGTCACGCTCGTACGCAGCCCGAGGTGGTCACCGTCCATCTGCAGAGGCAGCGGCACCTTCGAATGCAAGGTGAACTGATCCAGATCATGCAGGGAGACCGCGTGCTTGCCGTGCGGTCCGCGCTCGGGGGACGAAGTGAGCAACTGGGTGCCATACCGGGCAACCGCGGCCGTCGAGAGACGGCTGAGACCCAGCACGTCGATGCCGGTGTCGAACGACGCCTTGGGCGAGGTGTACATGGGGCGATTGCCGAGATACGTCCACGGCGACGTGTTCGAGACTATGGCGACGACGAGATCCTCGACGGGATCCGCGCCGGGCCGCTCCAGGGTGATCGTGCCGTTGCGGCGGTTCGGCTCGCCCAGGAACTGCCGGACCACCTGCCGGACGTAGAGCGCGTGGGTCGACTTCTTCCCGCGCTCGCGCTGCTGCTCGACCCGCCCCACCACGCCCGCGTCGAAGCCGAGCCCGGCGTTGAAGGTGAACCAGCGGGCCGGCACCGCCTCGTCCTCGGTGCCCGGCGGGCCCGACGTCAGCCCGAGGCCGACGATCCGCTCGGTACCGTCGCGCAGCGCGTCCAGCAGCGCGCCGGTGGCCTCGACGGGATCGTTGGGCAGGCCCAGCGCCCGGGCGAAGACGTTCGTGGAGCCGCCGGGGACGACGGCCAGGCCGGGGAGGTGCTCCGGGTCCGGTCCGGCGTGCAGGAGGCCGTTGACGACCTCGTTGACCGTGCCGTCGCCGCCGAGCGCCACCACCAGGTCGATGTCGTCGCTCTCCGCCGCCTGCCGGCCGAGGTCGCGGGCGTGGCCGCGGTACTCGGTGGTGACCGCCTCCAGCTTCATCTCGCTCGCCAGCGCGTGGATGAGCACATCACGTCTGCGTGCGCTTGTGGTGGTAGCCGCCGGATTGACCACGAGAAGTGCACGCATGCATGGCAGCGTACCTACTGGGGGGTATCGGGCCCAGCCCGAGGTAGGGATCCGGTAAGAGGCGGGGCGTGAGCCTGAACACGCTCCGCCGGGCGGGCCCCGGGTACCCGGCCGCGACCGGGGCGCGACGGCTACCCTTCAGGGGTGAGCAGTCAGCAGAACCCCGCCTCCGAGACCGCCGGGACAGCCGCGACCGAGGGACCCCGTCCGCGCCGGCTGACGTACGCGGCGGTGCTGGCCGCACTGGAGGGCGCCGCGCTTGCGGCCGGCGGCCTGTGGGTGCTCGTCCGCGGGGTCACCGGTGAACCGGACGACCGGCAGCAGGCCGTGACCCTCGGCATCACACTGATCGTGCTCGCGCTGCTGCCGCTGCTCGCCGCGCGCGGGCTGCTGCTGCGGCGCGGCTGGAGCCGGGGCCCTGCGGTGATCACCCAGCTCATGGCGCTCCCGGTCGCCTACAGCCTGCTCCAGGCCGACAGCATGGCCATCCCGGCCGGTATCGCCCTCGCCGCGATCGCCATCGCCGCCCTCGTCCTCCTCGTCAACGGCGAGACGACCCGGGCCCTCGGCATCAAGGGACCCGGCCGGGCGGAGTAGGGCCCGCCGGGCGGAACGCACGGGGGTGGAGCGCCGGGCCGGTCACCGACCCGGGCCACACCGGGGCCCGGCACTCACGGGGCCGGCCCGGGCGGCCGCGCGTCACTCCTCCACGAGGAGCTTCTCCCGCAGCTGGGCCAGGGTGCGGGCCAGCAGCCGGGAGACGTGCATCTGGGAGATGCCGACCTCCTGCGCGATCTGCGACTGGGTCATGTTCCCGAAGAAGCGCAGCAGCAGGATCCGCTTCTCGCGCGGCGGCAGGTCCTCCAGCAGCGGCTTGAGGGACTCGCGGTACTCCACTCCCTCCAGCGCCTCGTCCTCGGCGCCCAGGGTGTCGGCGACCGCCGGCGACTCGTCGTCCGTGTCGGGGACGTCCAGGGACAGCGTGGAGTACGCGTTCGCCGACTCCAGGCCCTCCAGGACCTCCTCCTCCGAGATGGCCAGCTTCTCGGCCAGCTCGTGGACCGTCGGCGACCGGCCGTGCAGCTGGGACAGCTCGGCCGTCGCGGTGGTCAGCGAGAGCCGCAGTTCCTGGAGCCGGCGCGGCACCCGGACCGCCCAGCCCTTGTCGCGGAAGTGCCGCTTGATCTCGCCCACGACCGTCGGGGTGGCGTACGTGGAGAACTCCACCCCGCGCTCGGGGTCGAACCGGTCGACGGACTTGATCAGACCGATCGTGGCGACCTGGGTGAGGTCGTCCAGCGGCTCGCCCCGGTTGCGGAACCGGCGCGCCAGGTGCTCCACGAGCGGCAGGTGCATGCGGACGAGCTGGTTGCGCAGTTCCGCGTACTGCGGGCTGCCGTCGGGCAGCGAGCGCAGCTCGACGAACATCGCCCGCGCCCCACTGCGGTCCTGGACGTCGTGCTGTACGGCCTGCGCGGTCTCCGTGTCCGGCGCGTCGTCCTCGGGGTTTCGCTCGTGCTCGCTCATCGTCCCGCCCGTAGCCCTTCCCCGAGCCCTGGCCCCCGCGCGGACGGCGGACGCGGCGCCGTCGCCCGCCGTCGGCGGCGTGCCCCGTCCGGCGCCGTCGCCGTCGGCCCGCGCGGAGCCGTCCTCCGGGTGCGGCCTGGCCTGCTCGGGGATGCCGTCGATGCCGTCCGCCATGCGCCGGGAACCGTCCCGGGTCTCCGCCCCGGAGGTCTCGGCGTCACCCGACCAGGAGGCACCCCCGTCCCCGGTCGGCAGCTCCCGTGTGCCGCGCTCTTCGTCCCGCACCGGCCCGTCCCCGTTCCTCAGGCCGGCCCTGGGCCGACACCACGCTGTTTGTAGAGGCTGATCGAGACCGTCTTGTCCTCGTCCACGGCGGACGAGACCTTGCCCGCGAGGGCCGACAGCACGGTCCAGGCGAAGGTGTCCCGCGAGGGGGCGTGGCCGTCCGTCGTCGGCGCGGACACCGTGACCTCCAGCGAGTCGTCGACAAGACGGAAGACACAGCTGAGCACCGAGCCGGGCACGGCTTGCTGGAGGAGGATCGCGCAGGCCTCGTCCACGGCGATGCGCAGATCCTCGATTTCGTCCAGGGTGAAGTCCAAGCGGGCCGCCAGACCGGCCGTGGCCGTCCGCAGCACCGACAGGTAGGCACCCGCGGCCGGCAGCCGGACTTCCACGAAGTCCTGGTTCGCCACGGGCTCGCCTGCGATCTGGGACACCCTCACCTCCATGGTGGTACAAGCTTTACGGGGCCGAGGGTCGCCCCCCCGGGGTAACGCGTACATGGTTCAAGCGGTGACGCTATCGCGCTCCGAACGTTCCTGTCCCCGGGACCCCAACCCCCTGGCGTCACTCACAGTAAAGCTCCGGATACGCTCCGTGTCTAGGGGGTGGGCGGGCCCAAATGGGAAGAGCGCGCGCCGGATTGACGTACCCAGACGTCAGACGCTCGAACCGTCGTGCGGAAGCCGCCACAAGCAGTGTCACACGAGAACGTGGTCGGACGAGCGGTTCCGTTCGCACGAACGCGGGTCAGACGAGCACGTGGTCGACGAAGCACCACCGCCAGTCCTCGCCGGGCTCGAAGGTCCGCATCACCGGGTGCCCCGTCCGCGCGTAATGCTCCGTCGCGTGCCGCCCCGGCGAGGAGTCGCAGCAGCCGACGTGACCGCAGCTGAGGCAGAGCCGGAGCTGCACCGGGTGCGTGCCGTCCCGCAGGCACTCCGGGCAGGTCGCGGCGAGCGGCGCCGGTTCCGGGTGCGGCAGCGCTTCGGCGTGCGTGCACTGTTTCATGATTGCCAGATTACGACGGGTGTGCGGACGACCGCGCGGAACAAGAGGGTGGGCGAGGACCTTGGACGTGATGCCCCTGCTGTTGCTGGTGGCGGGCAGTGCGGCGGTGGCCGCGGCGGCCCGGCGCACGCCCGTGCCGGCCCCGCTGCTGCTGGTCGCCGTGGGCCTGGCGGTCTCGTACCTCCCCGGTGTGCCGTCGTACACCCTCGACCCGCACGTGGTCCTGCCGCTGCTGCTGCCCCCGCTGCTGTACACCTCGGCGAGCGACAGCTCCTACCTGGACCTGCGCGCGCAACTGCGGCCGGTGGCGCTGCTCTCGGTCGGGTACGTCCTCTTCGCGACCGTCGTCGTCGGCTGGGCCGCCTATGCGATCGTCCCCGGGCTGCCGCTGCCCGCCGCGCTGGTGCTGGGCGCGGTGGTGGCCCCGCCGGACGCGGTGGCCGCCGCGGCCGTCGCGCGCCGGGTCGGCCTGCCCTCCCGGATCACCACCATCCTCCAGGGCGAGTCCCTGGTGAACGACGCCACCGCGATCACCGCGTACAAGGTGGCGCTCGGCGCCGCCGTCGGCGCGGGCGCCACCTGGGCCGGCGGCATCGGCGAGTTCGCGCTCGCCGCGGTCGGCGGGGTCGGGATCGGGCTGGTCCTCATGGCACCCCTGCACTGGCTGCGCACCCACCTGAACGAGCCGCTGCTGCAGAACACGCTCTCGCTGCTGATCCCGTTCGTCGCCTACGGGGTCGCCGAGCAGGCGCACGCCTCCGGGGTGCTCGCCGTCGTGGTCGTCGCCCTCTACCTCGGCCACCGCGCGTGGGAGGTCGACTTCGCCACCCGGCTCCAGGAGGAGGCGGTGTGGAAGATGGTCGCCTTCGTGCTGGAGTCCGCGGTGTTCGCCCTGATCGGGCTGCAGCTGCCGATCGTCCTCAAGCGGCTCGGGGAGTACCAGGGCCCCGCCGCGGTCTGGTACGCGGTCGCCGTCTTCCTGGTCGTCGTGGTGGCCCGGTTCGTCTGGGTCTACCCGGCCACCTTCCTGCCCCGGCTGCTGTCGAAGCGCGTCCGCGCGCGCGAGGAGAACCCCACCTGGCGGGGCGCGATGGTCACCTCGTGGGCCGGCATGCGCGGGGTCGTCTCCCTGGCCATCGCCTTCGCCATCCCGCCGACCATGGCCGACGGCCCGCGCAACCTGATCCTCTTCCTGACCTTCACCACCGTCATCGGCACGCTCGTCGTGCAGGGCGTGACGCTGCCGCCGCTGATCCGGCTGCTGCGCTTCCCCGGCCGCGACCGGCGGGCCGAGACCCTCGCCGAGGCCAACGCCCAGGCACAGGCCTCGCGGGCCGCCGAGGCCCGGCTCGACGACCTGCTCTCCGACGAGCGCAACGCCCTGCCGCCGCCGCTCGTCGACCGGCTGCGCACCGTCCTTGAGCGCCGCCGCAACGCCGTCTGGGAGCGGCTCGGCCAGGTCAACCCGGTCACCGGCGAGTCCGTGGACGACACCTACCGCCGGCTGTCCCGGGAGATGATCAGCGCCGAACGCGAGGTCTTCGTCAGGCTCCGCGACCACCGCCACATCGACGACGAGATGCTGCGCGCCCTGCTCAGACGCCTGGACCTGGAGGAGGCGGCGGCCTTCAGGGAGGCCGGTTAGCGCTCCGGAGCGGCGGTAGGGGGCTCCGGGAACGGCCGCCCGGTGACGACGGCGGCGATCGTGCTCCCGCGCGCGAACGCGCCCTCTTCCGCGAGGGTGACAAGTCCGTAGAGCAACTTGGCGACATAGAGACGTTCCACGGGCAGTCCGTGCCGCTGCTCGAAGTCGCGTGCGAACGCCTCCAGTTCGGGAGTCGTACGGGCGTACCCGCCGCAGTGGAAGCGGTCGTCCAGGGACCAGGCGCCGGTACGGGCGCCGAAGGCACGTTCCTGCAGGGCCTGTATGCCGGCTTCCAGGAAGCCGCCCTTCAGGACCGGTATGCCGAGCGCGCGCTCGTCCGCCGCGAGACCGGCGGCGAGTCCGGCGAGGGTGCCGCCGGTGCCGCAGGCGACCGCGGCGACCTCGGCGTGGCCGCGCAGTTCCGCGCCCAGGGCCCGGCAGCCGCGCACCGCCTCGGCGTTGCTGCCGCCCTCCGGGACGACGTACGCGCTCTCGGCGCCGGCCGCGCGCAGGATCCCGGCCAGGGTCTCCGGCTCGGTCTTGCGGCGGTACGTCGACCTGTCGACGAAGTGCAGCCGCATGCCGTCGGCCGCGCACCGGGCCAGGGACGGGTTGAGGGGGCGGTCGGCCAGCTCCTGGCCGCGCACCACGCCCGTGGTGGGCAGGCCCAGCAGCCGGCCGGCGGCGGCGGTGGCCCGCAGGTGGTTGGAGTAGGCCCCGCCGAAGGTGACCAGGGGCCGGCCGCCGGCCGCCGCGATGTTCGGCACCAGCTTGCGCCACTTGTTGCCGACGAGATGGGGGTGGACGAGGTCGTCCCGCTTGAGCAGCAGCCGGAGCCCGTGGCGCTCGAACCGAGGGTCCCGCGTCTCCTGGAGCGGCGAGGGAAGGCGTGGGGCGAGCGGTCCGGTGCTGGTCACGGCTCCATTGTCGCCCGGGGCGGGGCGTCCGGGCGCGGCTGCCGGCCGGGCCGTGACCGCGACCGGCCGGGGACGCGGGAACGCGTGACCGGCGACAGCGCGGACCGCGGCCGGCGCGCCACGGCACTACTCCTTCAGCCGCTCCCGCACCCGCTGCCTCAGGGAGCGCATCGAGACACCTCGCGGATCCACCTTTCCCGGCTGCCACTCCAGGTGGCCGATGACCGACCGCTCCGTCCAGCCGTGCCGGCGGCACAGGGCCGCGGCTGCCCGGACGACCGCCTCCAGCTGCTCGTCCGGCCACGGGTCCTTCCCGTCGCCGAGGTTCTCGCACTCGAAACCGTAGAAGTGCCGGTTGCCGTCGGTGTTCGCCTCGTTGTCCGGCGGCAGCCCCTTCTCGGCGATCACCGCCCGCAGTACCTCGTCGTCGCCGAACCCGGCGTGGTTGGCGCGGCCGTAGCCGACCAGGTGGACCCTGCCGTCCTTGGTGATCACGCCGTGGCACAACGGGCCCGGCAGGTCCGGGTGGCCGTCGCGGCACAGGTCCACCGTCCGCTCGCTGCCCCGGGTCACCGTGTGGTGGATCATCACCCCGTGGACCGGCCCCCAGGGGCCCTTGTGATTGCGGTGGTGATCCTGCCAGTCGCCGACCTCGACGACCGTGACGCCCTCGGCCCGGAGCGCGTCCAGGAATTCGCTCGCCGACATGGGTGGGGCCATGCCCGACTCCTTCGTGCCGTGCCCGTCCGGCCACGGAACCGGCCGGATGTCCTGCCTGCTTCTACCGAAACCGGACGTCCCGGAACACATCGTTCGTACGGTGTGCGAGCCGATCCGGACAGCGGACGGTGCCGTGCGGACCTGGACAAAAACCTTCCCTCTGCCCACTAATCCGATGATCCATTCCCGCTCTTTCGGGTAATGGCGCCGGCATACCCCGTGCTGGGAGGCTCGGACGCGAGACCGGTGCCCGGTGCACTGCGGGCGCCGGGCATACATGGGAGGGCGTTTCTTTATGTCGGTAGGCGAAGAGGTCCGTACCGATCAGGACAGGCCGCAGCAGTCCCTCGGGACCGCGGCGGCGCGTAACTTGGCCACCACCACCAAGTCCGTACCGCAGATGCAGGAGATCAGCTCCCGCTGGCTGCTGCGCACGCTTCCCTGGGTCGACGTCCAGGGTGGCACCTACCGGGTGAACCGACGGCTGACCTACGCCGTCGGCGACGGCCGCATCACCTTTGTGAAGACCGGTGACCAGGTGGAGGTCATCCCGAACGAACTGAGCGAACTGCCGGCCCTGCGGTCGTACGCGGACGAGGAGGTGCTGGGCGAGCTGGCCCGGCGCTGCCGTCAGCGCGAGGTCGCGCCCGGCGAGGTGATCGCCGACTTCGGCCACCGGACCGACGAGGTGTACCTGCTCGCCCACGGCCGGGTGGAGAAGATCGGCACGGGCCCCTACGGCGACGACGCTGTCCTCCAAGTCCTGGCCGACGGCGCCTACTTCGGCGACCAGGCGCTGCTCGACCCGGACGCGATCTGGGAGTACACCGTCCGCGCGCACACCGCGACCACCGTGCTGGTGCTCAGCCGCCAGGACTTCCAGCAGGTCGCCGAGCGCTCCGACACCCTGCGCGCCCACCTCGAACGGCTGCGCTCGATCCCCCGGCAGCGGACCAACAAGTACGGTGAGAAGGAGGTCGAGCTGGCGGCCGGCCACTCCGGCGAGCCCGACATCCCGCACACCTTCGTGGACTACGAGCCGCGGCCCCGCGAATACGAACTCAGCATCGCCCAGACCGTCCTGCGCATTCACTCGCGCGTGGCCGACCTCTACAACCAGCCGATGAACCAGACCGAGCAGCAGTTGCGGCTCACGGTCGAGGCGCTGAAGGAGCGTCAGGAGCACGAGCTGGTCAACAACCCGGAGTTCGGCCTGCTCAGCAACTGCGAGTACGACCAGCGGATCCAGCCGCACGACGGCGCGCCGAGCCCGGACGACATGGACGAGCTGCTCAGCCGCCGCCGGGGCACCAAGCTCTTCCTGGCCCACCCGCGCGCGATCGCCGCGTTCGGCCGCGAGCTGAACCAGCGGGGCCTGGTCCCGGAGACCATCGACATCGGCGGCAACCGCATCCCCACCTGGCGGGGGGTGCCGATCTACCCCTGCAACAAGATCCCGATCAGCGAAGCCCGTACGACCTCCATCATCGCCATGCGTACCGGCGAGTCCGAGCAGGGCGTCATCGGGCTGCGGCAGTCCGGCATCCCGGACGAGATCGAACCGAGCCTGTCCGTGAGGTTCATGGGCATCAACGAGCAGGCCATCATCAAATACCTGGTGACGGCCTACTACTCGGCCGCCGTGCTGGTGCCCGACGCGCTCGGTGTCCTGGAGAACGTCGAGATCGGCCGGTGGAGGTGACGTTTCCGCACGTAGTCGCCGTGTTCCCGGCCGTCGGGAGGGGTAGGCCCTCGGGGAACGCGTCCGGGCGGTCCGGTGGCACCGGCTCGCGCGGACCTGGCGAGGGGGAGGCATGGCCGAGTACATGACGGAGACCGACGAGCGTTCCCCCGCGGTGCCGCATTCCGGCACCGCGGGGGAGCCCCGGGAGACCACCGGGACCGCCACCGCCGCACTCGACGGGCAGGAAGCCCTGGCGCAGCTGGAGCGCACCCGGACCCTGGTCTACCCGGAGCTGCGCGCGGCCGTGGAGTCGCTGCCCGACGCCATGCGCCGGATCGGGCTCTACCACTTCGGCTGGCAGCACGCCGACGGCACACCGGCGGCGGGCAACGCGGGCAAGGCGATCCGGCCGGCGCTCGTACTGGCGGCGGCCGCGGCGCTCGGCGGTCCGATGGCCCGGGCGGCCGCGGTCCGCGCCGCGGCGGCGGTCGAACTGGTCCACAACTTCACGTTGTTGCACGACGACGTGATGGACCGGGACACCACCCGCCGGCATCGGCCGACCGCCTGGACCGTGTTCGGGGACACCGACGCGATCCTCGCCGGGGACGCCCTCCAGGCACTGGCCCTGCGGCTGCTCGTCGAGGATCCGCACCCCGCCTCCGTCCCGGCCGCGGCCCGGCTCGCGTCCTGCGTGGTGGAGCTGTGCGAGGGGCAGCACGCGGACACCGACCTGGAGCAGCGTGCCCCGGACGCGGTGACGCTGGACGAGGTGCTCGCCATGGCCGAGGCCAAGACCGGCGCGCTGCTGGGCTGCGCGTGCGCGCTCGGCGCGCTGTACGCGGGAGCCGGAGCGGAGGAGGTGGCCGCTCTGGACGGCTTCGGCCGCCAGGCCGGGCTCGCCTTCCAGCTGATCGACGATGTGATCGGCATATGGGGAGACCCGCGGCACACCGGCAAGCCGGCCGGCGCGGACCTCGCCGCCCGCAAGAAGTCCCTGCCGGTGGTGGCGGCGCTCACCTCCGGCACGCCGGGGGCGTCCGAGCTGGCCGCGCTGTACGGGAAGCCGTACCTCGCCGAGGAGGCGGAGGCCGGGGAGATCGCGCGTACGGCACTGGCGGTGGAGCGGGCCGGCGGCCGGGACTGGGCGCAGGCCGAGGCGGCCGACCGGATGGCCCGGGCCATGCAGGAACTGGCCCGCGCGGTCCCCGACCCGGAGGCGGCGGGCGGCCTGCTGGCGCTCGCCGAGTTCGTCACCCGGCGCAGCAACTGAGCGTCCCCGGCGGCCGAGGAGGACCCGGAGGCTCCGGGCCCGTGCGGCTCCTGACCCCGCACGGCCGGCGCAGACTCCGGCCAGGGGCCCCGCACACCCCCACAGCGTGCGGGGCCGCCGCTCTCCGCCCCTGCCCCGGGCGGCGGGATGCGACGAGGGGGCCGGGGCGGCCGGGAACGCCGTGATCGGGTCGGCCGGCGGCCGGTGGACGCCGTAGCGTGGGCGGATGCCGAAACTGCCGTACATCCTGCACATCACCGAGCGCTCCCTGTGGGAGGCGGCGCGTGAGCGCGGTGCCTACGAGCTGTCCACCCGGGGCCGCACCCTCCAGGAGGAGGGCTTCATCCACTTCTCCAGCCGCGAGCAGCTCCCGCGCGTCGCCGGATTCCTCTACGGCGGGTACGACGGACCGGACGAGCTGGTCGTCCTGGTCGTGGACCCGGCGAAGGCCGGTGCGCCGGTGCGCTGGGAGTCCGCCGAGCCGGGCGGGGAGGAGTTCCCGCACCTGTACGGGCCCCTGCCGGCCGAGGCCGTGGTGGACGTGGAGCCCTGGGGCTGAACCGGTCCGGCGCACTGCCCGGCCGGTCGCGTCAGGGCGCCGGGCGTTCGAGGAAGCGGAGCTGGTTGCCCGCCGGGTCCCGGAAGGCGCAGTCCCGGACCCCGTAGGGCTGGTCCATCGGCTCCTGGAGGACGTCGGCGCCGGACTCCCGCACCCGCTCGTACAGCGCGTCGCAGTCGGGCGTGGTGAAGATGACCCCGCGCAACAGGCCCTTGGCGAGGAGTTCGTTGAGGGCCTGCTTGTCCGCGGGCGAGGCGTCCGGGCTCGCGTCCGGCGGCTCCAGCACGATCTCCACGTCCGGCTGGAGCGGGGAGCCCACGGTCACCCAGCGCATCCCCTCGAAGCCCACGTCGTTGCGGATCTCCATGCCCAGCACATCGCGGTAGAAGGCGATGGCCTTGTCATGGTCGTCCACCGCGAGGAAACACTGCGCGAGTCTCACGTCCATGGGCTCACCCTAGATCCACTCGGCAGCCCGCGCCTCAGTACGGGCGGCGGCGCGGCCGGGTCAGCCGGCGGGCCACGCACGGCGGGATCGCGGCGCTCTCCTCGTGGTCGCGGGCGCGGTACGCGCTCGGCGTCTCGCCGACCAGCTCGGTGAAGCGGGAACTGAAGGAGCCGAGAGAGGTGCAGCCGACGGCGAGGCACACCTCGGTCACGGTGAGGTCGCCCCGGCGCAGCAGGGTCTTGGCCCGCTCGATCCGGCGGGTCATGAGATAGCCGTACGGGGTCTCGCCGAACGCCTTGCGGAAGCTGCGCTGGAAGTGGCCCGGGGACATCAGGGCGTCGCGGGCCAGCTCGGTCATGTCGAGCGGTTCGGCGTACTCCCGGTCCATGCGGTCCCGCACGCGCCGCAGTCGCCTCAGATCCTCCAGTACGGTCACCGGCCCAGCCTCCCACAGCCGCTCCGGGGTCCGCCCCGGAGAAGAAACCGCACCCGGTCCGCGGGTGCGCCGTGGTGGGCGCGGGTCCGCGGGCCGGGTGCGGTCAGGAGGTGCTCAGGCGGTCAGGCCTGCTTGGTCTCCCAGAAGATCTTGGCGATCTGCTCGATGTAGTCGAGAGCCTTCTGGCCCGTCGCCGGGTCCGTGGAGGCCTTGGCCGCCGAGAGGGCCTTCAGGGTGTCGTTGACCAGCTGGTGCAGCTCCGGGTACTTCTCGAAGTGCGGCGCCTTGAAGTAGTCGCTCCACAGGACGGAGACGTGGTGCTTCGCGAGCTCCGCGCGCTGCTCCTTGATGACGGTGGCGCGAGCCTGGAAGTGGGGGTCGTCATTGCCGGCCATCTTCTCCTGGACGGCCTTCACCGACTCCGCCTCGATGCGGGCCTGGGCCGGGTCGTACACGCCGCAGGGCAGGTCGCAGTGGGCGCTGACCTTGACCTTGGGGGCAAACAGGCGGGAAAGCATGGAGCATTCCTTCCTCGTGATCGTCTTCTCAGGTGCGACATTACTCCCTGAGGTACGCGATTTCTCGGCTGCCCCCTAGGGCTTAGGGCAAAAGTCCAGGGTGAGACTGAGACTGGTGGAGGAACGGACCGGGGAGGTGCCGGGGATGCCGGAACTGTCGCAGGAGACCGAGCGGGGAAGGGGGGCGGCGCCCTTCGGGCTGGCCGAGGTGACCGGCCCGTCCATGGTGCCCACGCTGCACCACGGCGACCAGCTGCTGGTGCGGTACGGGGGTGTGGTGCGGCCCGGTGACGTGGTGGTCCTGCGCCATCCCTTCCAGCAGGACCTGCTGGTGGTCAAGCGGGCGGTGGAGCGGCGCGACGGCGGCTGGTGGGTGCTCGGGGACAACCCGTACGCGGGCGGGGACAGCACAGACTACGGGGTGGTGCCCGAGGAACTGATCCTCGGCAAGGCGCTGTTGCGGTTCCGGCCGGCCGGAACCGGTCAGCGCTCGCCGCTCGCGCTGGTGCGCTGGGCGCTCTCGGCGGTCCGGCCACTGCTGCCCGACCGGTCGGCCTCCAGGCGTTTGCGGGCCCGGTAGGCGGCCACGTTGGCGCGGGTGGCGCAGCGGTCCGAGCAGTAGCGGCGGGAGCGGTTGGTGGAGGTGTCCAGGTAGGCGTTGCGGCACGGGGGCGCCTGGCACAGGCCGAGGCGGTCGACGCCGTACTCGGTGAGGTGGAAGGCGAGGCCCATCGCCGCGATCGCCGCGTAGCCGGCGGTGGCGTTGGAGGGGTGGTCGGCCAGGTGCATGTGCCACAGCGGCCGGCCGTCGTCGTCCCGGTGGTCGTGCCCGGAGATCTGCGGGCTGACCGGGAACTCCAGCAGCAGTGAGTTCAGCAGGTCCACGGCCAGGGTCTCGTCGCCCTGGTCGGCGGCCTCGAAGACCGCGCGCAGCCGCCCCCGGACCGAGCGGAAGCGGGTCACGTCGGCGTCCGTGGCGCGGCGGGCGGCCGACGCGTTGACGCCGAAGAGCTCGCGGACGGCGTCGACCGTGGTCAGGGTGTCCTTGCCCCGGGCCGGCTCCTCGCTGTTGACGAGGCGTACGGCGTAATCCGAGTAATAGGCCAGTTCCACTTGTAGTCCTTACGCGGGCGTCTTAGGGTCGTGTCTGCGGTCGGGTAAGAGCCGGTCGTGCTTCCAGGGTATTACGTGGGATGAGGGGAATCGGGTTTCATGACGACGAGTACCGGAACCGACTGGGCGGCCTGGCAGGAGAGCTGGGACCGGCAGCAGGAGTGGTACATGCCGGACCGCGAGGAACGGTTCCGGATCATGCTCGACATGGTCGAGGCGCTGGTGGGCACGGCGCCCCGCGTGCTCGACCTGGCCTGCGGCACCGGCAGCATCACCGCCCGGCTGCTCCGCCGCTTCCCCGAGGCCACCAGCACCGGCGTCGACCTGGACCCGGCGCTGCTCGCCATCGCGCACGGCACCTTCGACGGCGACGACCGCGTCCGGCTCGTCACCGCCGACCTCAAGGACCCCGACTGGCCGGCCAGGCTGCCGTACGACTCCTACGACGCGGTGCTCACCGCGACCGCCCTGCACTGGCTGCACGCCGAACCCCTCGCGGCCCTCTACGGCCGGATCGCGGGACTGGTCCGCGACGGCGGTGTCTTCATGAACGCGGACCACATGATCGACGAGACCACGCCCCGGATCAACGCGGCCGAGCGCGCCCAGCGGCACGCCCGCATGGAACAGGCCAAGCGGGACGGCGCCCTGGACTGGGCGGACTGGTGGCAGCTGGCGGCGCAGGACCCGGTCCTCGCCGAGCCGACCGCCCGCCGCTTCGAGATCTACGGCGAGCACGCGGACGGGGACATGCCCTCGGCCCAGTGGCACGCGCGCGTGCTGCGCGAGAAGGGATTCGCCGAGGCCCGCCCGGTGTGGTGCTCCCCGTCGGACACGCTGCTGCTCGCGCTGAAGTAGGCGGGCAGGCGTGAGGGGCGGTACGGCCGGGCCGTACCGCCCCTCACGCGCGGGTCACAGGACCTTGGACAGGAACGACTGGGTCCGCTCGTGGCGCGGGTTGGTCAGGACGTCCCTGGGGTGGCCGGATTCGACCACCACGCCGCCGTCCATGAAGACCAGGCTGTCGCCGACCTCGCGGGCGAAGCCCATCTCGTGGGTCACGACGACCATGGTCATGCCGGACTCGGCGAGGTCCCGCATGACGTCCAGGACGTCGCCGACCAGCTCGGGATCCAGGGCCGAGGTCGGCTCGTCGAACAGCATCAGCTTCGGCTCCATCGCCAGCGCCCGGGCGATCGCCACCCGCTGCTGCTGGCCGCCGGAGAGCTGGGAGGGGTAGTGCCCGGCCCGGTCGGCCAGGCCCACGCGCTCCAGCAGCCGCATGGCCCGCTCCCGGGCCTCGCCGCGGCTGACGCCCTTCACCTGGACCGGCGCCTCCATGACGTTCTCCACGGCCGTCATGTGCGGGAACAGGTTGAAGCGCTGGAAGACCATGCCGATGTCGCGCCGCTTCATGGCGACCTCGCGGTCCCGCAGCTCGTACAGCTTGTCGCCCTGCTGGCGGTAGCCGACCAGCTCGCCGTCCACGTACAGCCGCCCGGCGTTGATCTTCTCCAGGTGGTTGATGCAGCGCAGGAAGGTCGACTTCCCGGAGCCGGAGGGGCCGATCAGGCAGAACACCTCACCCGGCTTCACCTCCAGGTCGATGCCCTTGAGCACCTCCACCTGGCCGAAGGACTTGTGCACGCCCTCCGCCTTGACCATGGCGACCGCGTCCCGCGGCCGGGTGTCCTGCGTCTTGCTCAGCTTGTCGGTCATGCCGTGACCTTCCTGCTGGAGAAGGTCGTCAGATTCTTCTTCACCTTCTGCCACGGGGTCGGGGGGAGGGTGCGGCTGGAGCCGCGGGCGTAGTACCGCTCCAGGTAGTACTGGCCTACGCTCAGCACCGAGGTCATGATCAGGTACCAGGCCGCGGCGAGGAAGTACATCTCCACCGGGGCGCCGGAGTTCTGGCCGATGTCCTGGGCGTAGCGGAAGAGTTCCGAGAACTGGACGGCCGCCACGAGCGAGGTCGTCTTCAGCATGTTGATCACTTCGTTGCCCGTCGGCGGCACGATCACCCGCATCGCCTGCGGGATCACCACCCGGCGCAGGGTCTTGCCGTGGCTCATGCCGAGCGCGTGGGCCGCCTCGGTCTGGCCCTCGTCCACCGCGAGCAGGCCGGCCCGGCAGATCTCGGCCATGTACGCCGCCTCGTTCAGACCCAGGCCGAGCAGCGCCGTCAGCAGCGGCGTCATGAAGCTCGACCAGTAGTCCTTGTAGATCGGCATCAGGTTGATGTACTCGAAGACCAGGCCCAGGTTGAACCAGAGGAACAGCTGGACCAGGACCGGGGTGCCGCGGAAGAACCAGATGTAGAACCAGGCGATCGACGAGGTCACCGGGTTCTTCGACAGCCGCATCACCGCCAGGACGACGCCGCCGACGATGCCGATCAGCATCGACAGGACCGTCAGCAGGAGGGTCTTGCCGACACCGGTCATGATCCGGTCGTCGAAGAAGTAGTCGGGGACCGCATGCCAGTTGATCTTGCCCTGGGCGAACGCGTAGACGATCGCGAAGAGGACCGCGATCGCGATGACGGCGGTGACGTACCGTCCGTAGTGCCGGACCGGGATGGCCCTGATGGCCTCGGCGCCGGCCGGGGGCGTGTCCTTCGGACCCGCCGTCTTGTCGATGTCAGTCACGGGGAGTGCCTCTCGGTGGCCGCTGCTTGCAGGTCGCGGGTCACTTGCCGCCGTTGACGACGGACTCCTTGACGGCGCCGTCCTGGGCGCCCCACTTCTCGAGGATCTTCTGGTACTCGCCGTTCTTGATGAGCGCGTTCATCGCCGCCTGGAGGGCGTCCCGCAGCTGGGTCTCCTGCTTGGAGACCGCGATGCCGTACGGGGCCGCCTCGACCTGCTCGCCGACCAGCTCGAAGTCCTTGCCGCCGCCGGAGGTCTTCACGGCGTACGCGGCCACCGGGAAGTCGGCGGACACGGCGTCCACACCGCCCGAGCGCAGCCGGGTCTGGGCCTGCTGGTTGTCGTCGAACGCCTCGATGGAGAGCTTCTTGCCCTTCGGACACTTCTCCGCCTGCTGCTTGGCCAGGTCGTCGGAGGTGGTGCCGCGCTGCACGGCCAGCTTCTTGCCGCACAGGTCGTCCCAGGTCTTTATGCCCTCGGTGTCTCCCTTGCGGGTGTATATGGAGACACCGGCGGTCAGGTAGTCGACGAAGTCGACGCCCTCGCCGACGCGCTTGCCGGTCTCGGGGTCGACGCCCTCCTGACGGTTCTTGTTGTCCGTCATCGCCGACATCGCGATGTCGTACCGGTCCGAACGCAGACCGGTGAGCAGGGCGTCGAAGGTGCCGTTCTGGAACTCGAACGTCACCCCGAGCTGCTTGCCCAGGGCCTCCGCCAGGTCCGGGTCCAGGCCGACCACCTTGCCGCTGGAGTCCTTGTACTCCACGGGCGCGTACGCGATGTCCGCACCGACCCGGATCTTGCCCTTGCCCCGGATGTCCTGCGGGAGCTTGTCGGCGAGCGGGGCGCTGGCGGCGGACGCGCTGCCGGAGTCCTTGTTCTTGTCCTTCGTCTGGTCACCGCAGCCGGTGAGCAGCAGGGCGCCTGCGACCGCGATCGCACCGACCGCGGCAAGACGGGAGCGCGCGGCGGTGGTACGACGGGTGGAGCTTGCGGTCATCGTGGTTCCTCCGGCGGATGGGAAGAGTTGCCGATGGGTCGACGGAAACACACACCTTCGGGTGTCGCGACCTCGTGGGTTTACGGCATCTTGCCATTCGGACTACGCCATTCAGGGGCGTCGCTATGTCAAAATCGGATAACGGGTGACCCCCGAATCGGATCAGGTCGGTACAACCTCGGTCCTTAGCCGCAGGACCATCTGCGGTAATCCGCTCCGCCGGCCGGAGAATCTTCGGCGTGTCTCACTATGTGGTCGGCCGGGCCCCTGTGCGGCCTGCGCGATTTCCAGCCATTTCGGTCCGTCGGCGGCGCGTCATCTGACCGTCGCCCGCCCGTTCCGGGATGTGACCTTGGACCTATTGGACTCGTCGTGGGCCCCGTCCGTCCGGTAAGAAGGTTCTTTACACCCCTCATCCGGGGCTCAGGGCGCGTGTGCGGCGCGCCCGTCGCGTATGGCCTCGTACGTATCAGCAATCGGGCCGTACGCGGTGCCCGCCCACCCCTCACCAGGAGTGGACGACCCTCAAACCATGCATACCTAAGGGGTAAGACAAAGTGGCAGCGGAGATCGTCAATCCTCGCAGCGACAGCACAACGGACCAGGACGGCGGGGCCGAGCCCCTCGATTCCTTCGATCCGGTGTTCGCGCTGCACCGCGGCGGCAAGATGGCAGTGCAGGCCACCGTGCCGGTCCGCGACAAGGACGACCTTTCCCTCGCGTACACGCCCGGCGTCGCGCGCGTGTGCACCGCGATCGCGGAACAGCCGGAGCTGGTCAACGACTACACGTGGAAATCCAGTGTGGTCGCCGTCGTCACCGACGGTACGGCCGTGCTCGGGCTCGGGGACATCGGTCCCCAGGCATCCCTCCCCGTGATGGAGGGCAAGGCCATCCTGTTCAAGCAGTTCGGTGGCGTGGACGCGGTCCCGATCGCCCTCGACTGCACCGACGTCGACGACATCGTGGAGACCGTCGTCCGGCTCGCTCCCTCGTTCGGCGGAGTGAACCTGGAGGACATCTCGGCCCCCCGGTGCTTCGAGATCGAGCGCCGGCTCCAGGAGCGGCTGGACATCCCGGTCTTCCACGACGACCAGCACGGCACGGCCGTCGTGACGCTCGCGGCACTGCGTAACGCGGCGCGGCTGAGCGGACGCGAGATCGGGCAGCTGCGGGCCGTCATTTCGGGCGCCGGCGCGGCCGGTGTCGCCATCGCCAAGATGCTGGTCGAGGCCGGCATCGGGGACGTGGCGGTGACGGACCGCAAGGGCGTGGTGTCGGCCGACCGGGACGACCTGACCCCGGTCAAGCGCGAGCTGGCCGGCTTCACCAACAAGGCCGGACTCACCGGTTCGCTGGAGAACGCCCTGGCGGGTGCGGACGTCTTCATCGGCGTCTCCGGCGGTACGGTCCCGGAGGAGGCCGTGGCCTCCATGGCGGAGGGCGCCTTCGTGTTCGCGATGGCCAACCCGAACCCCGAGGTGCACCCCGAGGTCGCGCACAAGTACGCGGCGGTCGTCGCCACCGGGCGCTCGGACTTCCCCAACCAGATCAACAACGTGCTGGCCTTCCCCGGCATCTTCGCCGGCGCGCTCCAGGTGCGGGCCACGCGGATCACGGAGGGGATGAAGATCGCCGCCGCGGAGGCGCTGGCCGCGGTGGTCGGCGACGACCTCGCCGCCGACTACGTGATCCCGTCGCCGTTCGACGAGCGGGTCGCTCCCGCCGTCACCGCGGCGGTCGCGGCCGCCGCGCGCGCGGAGGGCGTCGCCCGCCGGTGACCTGGCACTGAACGGCCCCGCCCGCCCGGGCGGGGCCGTTTTCCGTTGCCGGGGCACGTACCCGTCGCGGGGGCCGGGCGCGGGCGGCGGTGGTCCTGCGTCGTACGGGTGCCGTTGCGCAAGAGGGCATGTGTCACAGGGGGGACCGGTTCCGCCGGGTGCGTCACACCCCTATCGTCGGCTGCATGTTCGCTGTCTACGCTGCCCGAATCGACCGCGACCAGCCGCTCACCGGCCTCGAGTTGGGGGAGCGTCCGGCTCCCGAGGCCCGTCCCGGCTGGAGCACGATCACCGTGCGCGCCGCCTCCCTCAACCACCACGACCTCTGGTCCCTGCGGGGCGTCGGCCTCCCGGAGGACCGGCTGCCGATGATCCTCGGCTGCGATGCCGCCGGTGTCGACGAGGACGGCAACGAGGTCGTCCTGCACTCCGTCATCGGCCAGAGCGGCCACGGCGTCGGCCCGCGCGAGCCGCGCTCCATCCTCACCGAGCGCTACCAGGGCACCTTCGCCGAACAGGTCGCCGTACCGACCTGGAACGTGCTGCCCAAGCCGAAGGAGCTGTCCTTCGCCGAGGCCGCCTGTCTGCCGACGGCCTGGCTGACGGCGTACCGGATGCTGTTCACCAACGCCGGGGTACGACCCGGGGACTCGGTCCTCGTGCAGGGCGCGGGCGGGGGTGTCGCCACGGCCGCGATCGTCCTCGGCAAGGCGGCCGGACTGCGGGTCTTCGCCACCAGCCGGGACGAGGCGAAGCGGAAACGGGCCGTGGAACTGGGCGCCGTGGAGGCGGTGGAGCCGGGGGCCCGGCTGCCGCAGCGGGTGGACGCCGTCATCGAGACCGTGGGCGCCGCGACCTGGTCCCACTCGGTGAAGTCGCTGCGGCCCGGTGGCACGCTGGTCATCTCCGGGGCGACCAGTGGGGACCGGCCCTCGCATGCCGAGCTGACCCGGATCTTCTTCCTGGAGCTGAAGGTCGTCGGGTCCACGATGGGCACCAAGGACGAGCTGGAGGACCTGCTCTCCTTCTGCGCCACGACCGGTGTACGGCCCGTGATCGACGAGGAGCTTCCGCTGGACCGGGCACGCGAGGGCTTCGAACGGCTCGCGTCCGGAGACCAGTTCGGCAAGATCGTGCTGACCAACTCCTAGGGTCTGGGGGACCTGCTCGCCCCGGCGGGGTTCCGGTCAGGGCTTGTGGGGGTGGAGGATCGCTGCGATATGGGCCGCCGCCTTGGTGAGGTGGTGGCGGGTCTCCTGGAGTTGGGCCGGGGTGATGCCGTTGTCGCGGGCCGTGTCGCGGATGCCGTCGCGGAAGCGGTCCAGCAGGCGGTCCAGGTCGCGGGCCGGGTCGCCGGTGGGCGTCTCGTGGGCCCAGGCCGGCTCGTACTCGGCGGGGAAGTCCTCCGTGGCCGGCGTGTAGTGCGGCTCCGAGGGCGCGGCGGGGCGGGGCGTCTCCTCCGTGGTGCGGGGGACGCCCCAGTCCTTGCCCGCCTCCTTGGTCCAGTCCCTGGTCCAGTCCTTGCCGAAGTCGCCGAATTCCTGCGCCAGTTCGGACAGGCCCTCGCGGAGGCCCGTGGGCCAGTCGCCGCGCGTGAAGTGGTCCTGGACGCGTTCCTGGACGCGCCGGGCGATGCGCTGTACCTCTTCCTGCGCCTGGACCCGTGCCCGGGCCTGCGCCTCCTGGGCCTGGCGGCGGGCGCGCTCGGCCTCCTCGCGGGCCCGGCGGCTCTCGTCCTTCGCGCGCCGGGCCTGCTCCTTCCACTCCTGCCTGACCCGGCGCATCTCCTCCTTGGCGGCCCGCCACGCGTCCTGGCCGCCCAGGTCGTCGTACTCCCCGTGGGCGGAGTCGCCCCCGGACGTCCGTGCGCGGCGGGCCTCGGACGCGGCGGCGCGCACCTCACGGCGCAGGTCGCCGGCCGCGCCGCGCACGTCGGCCCTCATCTCGGCGGCCAGTTCCGCGACCGACTCGCGGATCTCCAGTTCCAGGTCGGCCAGTTCACCGCCGCGGTCGGCCAGTTCGGCGCGGCCCGCGTCCGTGATGGCGTACACCTTGCGGCCGCCCTCGGTGGTGTGCCGGACCAGGCCCTCCGCCTCCAGCTTGGCCAGGCGCGGGTAGACCGTGCCCGCCGAGGGGGCGTAGAGGCCCTGGAAGCGCTCTTCCAGGAGCCTGATCACCTCGTAGCCGTGGCGCGGGGCCTCGTCGAGCAGCTTGAGCAGGTACAGGCGGAGGCGGCCGTGGGCGAAGACGGGGGGCATGTCAGAGCACCTTCTTGTCGGTCGTGCCGTCGGCCGGGGCGCCGGTGGCGGCGGCGTCCTGGCCGGAGACGGAATTGTCCCCCGGCGCGGCCGGCGGGTGATCGGCCGGGTGGGGTGCCGTGCGGGCGTCCGGGTCGGCCGGGGCCTCCGAGGGGGTGCCGGGTGCCTCCGGTGCGGTGAAGGAGCCGCAGGATGCCGGGCCGGTGACGGTCGTGGTGTCGGGGTCCGGCGGGCCGGCCTGCCGGGACGGGTCCTCCTCCTCGTCCCGGGGCGGCCGGCGCAGCAGGGCTATCGAGCCCGAGACCGTGGTGGCCCGCAGCCTGCCCGTGCCCGCGCCGAGCCGGCCGGTGATCCTGTGCGCGCCCCACCGGCCCCGCACCCGCAGCCCCTCGAAGGCGTTGGACACCATGCCGCTCGTGGTGTTCGCCTCCACCTCGGCGTCCGCCGGGTGCGGCAGGCGGACGGCGATCTCACCGGAGACGCTGGTCAGGCCGACGTCCGTGGGGCCGTCCGGATCCAGGTCGACGATCAGCGAGCCGCTGACGGTGTCGGCGCGCACGGAGGGGCCGGAACCCGCCACGACGGTGAGGTCCCCGGAGACCGAGTGGAACGTCAGGTCCCCGGTGACCGCCTGGGCCTCCAGGCTTCCCGAGACGGTCTCCGCGCGGACCGGGCCCGAGACGCCGACCAGGGTGGTGTCGCCGTTCAGCCCTTTGATCACCGCGGAGCCGCGGATGCCCGAGACGACCGCGCCGGCGCCCACCACGCCCACCTCCACGCGCGTGCCGGCCGGGACCGCGAGCGAGACCACCGTGCTGCGCCGCCGGCCCTTGCGGTCGAGCCACTTGAGGAAGCCCTTCCAGGGCAGGTCCTCGTAGGCCACGGTCAGCGTGGAGCCGTCCCGGGTGACCACCAAGGGCGGGCCCTTCAACTCCGAGACCTCCAGCCGGGCCGAGTCCTCCTCCGTGCCGACGACGTTCACCGTGCCGTGGACGATGCGGACCTGGAGGTCGCGCACCGGGCTGTCGAAGGTCAGCTTCTGGGGCTCGGTGACGGACCACTCGGGCATGGGACCTCCTCGGCCGGGGCGCGTTCGTGACACGCCATATCGCGTCCTCTGTGAAACACGATATATCGCGGCTGAGCGAAGTCAAGACACCTTTCGAAGGAGGGCCCCGGCGTGTGGGTGACCCCTGCCCGTAGCTGCCCCGGACCGGGGCGCCTCGGCGGCGGCATACGCTGGTGGGGAGAGTTGCCGGCTGGATGTTTACGCAGGAGACGTAGCCCCTATGTACTTCACCGACCGCGGTATCGAGGAGCTGGAGAAGCGGCGTGGCGAGGAAGAGGTCACCTTCGAGTGGCTCGCCGAGCAGTTGCGCACGTTCGTGGACCTGAACCCGGACTTCGAGGTGCCCGTGGAGCGGCTGGCCACCTGGCTCGCCCGGCTCGACGACGAGGACGACGAGTAGGCCGGCGGACGCGAGGACCCCGCCGGGCGGACGTAAGGACTCTGCCGGGCAGACGTAAGGGCCACGCCGGGCAGGCGAAAGGGCCCGGTGCCGAGCGAGAACTCGGTACCGGGCCCTGTCCGGGAGGCTTGCGCCCCGGGCGCCTCGGGCTTACGCCTCGAACACCTCACTCACCAGCTGCTCCTGCTCGGCCTGGTGCCGCTTCGCGGAACCCACCGCCGGGGACGAGGAGTGCGGGCGCGAGATGCGCCGCAGCCGCTCGCCGGCCGGGATGTCCGCGCCGACCGCCAGGTCCAGGTGGTCGATCAGGTTGAGCGCGATGAACGGCCAGGCACCCTGGTTCGCCGGCTCCTCCTGCGCCCACAGGTACTTCTCGGCGTTCGGGTACTTGTTGACCTCCGCCTGGAGCTCGTCACCCGGCAGCGGGTAGAGCCGCTCGATGCGGATGATCGCCGTGTCCGTGACGCCCCGCTTCTGCCGCTCGGCCTCCAGGTCGTAGTAGACCTTGCCGGCGCAGAAGACGACCTTGCGGACCGCGGCCGGGTCGACCGTGCTGTCGCCGATGACCGGGCGGAACTGGCCGCTCGTGAACTCGTCCGCCTTCGACGCGGCGGCCTTCAGGCGCAGCATCGACTTCGGGGTGAAGACGACCAGCGGCTTGTGGTGCGGGTTGTGCACCTGCCACCGCAGGAGGTGGAAGTAGTTCGACGGCGAGGTCGGCATGGCGACCGTCATGTTGTTCTGCGCGCACAGCTGGAGGAACCGCTCGGGGCGCGCGGACGAGTGGTCCGGGCCCTGGCCCTCGTAGCCGTGCGGGAGCAGCAGGACGACGCCGGAGGTCTGGCTCCACTTCTGCTCCGCCGACGAGATGAACTCGTCGACGACCGTCTGGGCGCCGTTGACGAAGTCGCCGAACTGGGCCTCCCACATCACCAGCGCGTCCGGGCGGGCCAGCGAGTAGCCGTACTCGAAGCCCATCGCCGCGTACTCGGACAGCAGCGAGTTGTAGACGTTCAGCCGCGCCTGGTCCTCGGCGAGGTACTGCAGCGGGGTGTACTCCTCGCCGGTCTCCCGGTCGATCAGCACCGCGTGGCGCTGGCCGAAGGTGCCGCGCTGGGAGTCCTGGCCGGCCAGCCGGACCGGGGTGCCCTCCAGCAGCAGGGAGCCGATGGCGAGGGTCTCGCCCATGCCCCAGTCGATCGTGCCGTCCTCCACCATCGCCGCCCGGCGCTGGAGCTGCGGGAGCAGCCGCGGGTGGACGGTGATGGTGTCCGGGATGTTGACCTGGGACTCGGCGATCCGCTTGACGACCTCGGTGGAGACCGCGGTCGGGACCGCGACCGGGAAGCCGTCCTGGGGCGCCTGGACGTCCCCGGTGGCCGGCTGCGAGGTGGCCTCGCGGACCTCGGTGAAGACCTTCTCCAGCTGGCCCTGGTAGTCCTGCAGGGCCTGCTCGGCCTCTTCCAGGGTGATGTCGCCGCGACCGATCAGGGACTCGGTGTACAGCTTGCGCACCGAGCGCTTCTTGTCGATCAGGTCGTACATCAGCGGCTGGGTGAAGGCCGGGTTGTCCGACTCGTTGTGACCGCGGCGGCGGTAGCAGATGAGGTCGATCACCACGTCCTTGTTGAACGCCTGGCGGAACTCGAAGGCCAGCCGCGCGACGCGGACCACGGCCTCCGGGTCGTCGCCGTTCACGTGGAAGATCGGGGCCTCGATCATGCGGGCCACGTCCGTCGCGTACATGGAGGAACGCGAGGACTCGGGGGCCGCGGTGAAGCCGACCTGGTTGTTGATGACGATGTGGACCGTGCCGCCGGTGCGGTAGCCGCGCAGCTGCGACATGTTCAGGGTCTCGGCCACCACGCCCTGGCCCGCGAAGGCCGCGTCGCCGTGGATCGCCACCGGCAGCACCGTGAAGTCCGTGCCGCCCTTGTTGATGATGTCCTGCTTGGCGCGGGCGACGCCCTCCAGGACCGGGTCGACGGCCTCCAGGTGGGAGGGGTTGGCGACCAGCGAAACCTTGATCTGCTCGCCGTCCAGGCCGGTGAAGGTGCCCTCGGCGCCCAGGTGGTACTTCACGTCGCCGGAGCCGTGCATCGACTTCGGGTCGAGGTTGCCCTCGAACTCGCGGAAGATCTGCGCGTACGACTTGCCGACGATGTTGGCCAGCACGTTGAGGCGGCCGCGGTGGGCCATGCCGATGACGACCTCGTCCAGGCGGGACTCGGCCGCGGAGTCGATCACCGCGTCCAGCAGCGGGATGACGGACTCGCCGCCCTCCAGGGAGAAGCGCTTCTGGCCGACGTACTTCGTCTGCAGGAAGGTTTCGAACGCCTCGGCGGCGTTCAGCCGGCGCAGGATGCGCAGCTGCTCCTCGCGCTCCATCTTGGAGTGCGGGCGCTCCACCCGGTCCTGGATCCACTTGCGCTGCTTGGGGTCCTGGATGTGCATGAACTCGATGCCGGTGGTGCGGCAGTACGAGTCGCGCAGCACGCCGAGGATGTCGCGCAGCTTCATCATCGACTTGCCGGCGAAGCCGCCGACGGCGAACTCGCGCTCCAGGTCCCACAGGGTGAGGCCGTGCTCGACGATGTCCAGGTCGGGGTGCTTGCGCTGCTTGTACTCCAGCGGGTCGGTGTCGGCCATGACGTGGCCGCGGACCCGGTAGGAGTGGATCAGCTCGAAGACGCGGGCGGCCTTGGTGACGTCGTCGTCGTGGCTGGCGTCGATGTCCTTGAGCCAGCGGACCGGCTCGTAGGGGATGCGCAGCGCCTCGAAGATGTCGTCGTAGAAGCCGTTCTCGCCGAGCAGCAGGTTGGCGACCTGGCGCAGGAACTCGCCGGAGGCGGCGCCCTGGATCACCCGGTGGTCGTAGGTCGACGTGAGCGTCATGACCTTCGAGACGCCGAGCTTGTTCAGGGTGTCCTGGCTGGTGCCCTGGAACTCCGCCGGGTAGTCCATGGAGCCGACGCCCATGATCACGGACTGGCCGGGCATCAGGCGCGGCACGGAGTGGACGGTGCCGAGGCCGCCGGGGTTGGTCAGGGAGACCGTGACGCCGGTGAAGTCGTCCATCGTCAGCTTGCCGTCGCGGGCGCGGCGGACGATGTCCTCGTAGGCCTGCCAGAACTCGAAGAAGTTCAGCGTCTCGGCCTTCTTGATGGCGGCCACGACGAGCTGGCGGTCACCGTTGGGCTTGACCAGGTCGATGGCCAGGCCGAGGTTGACGTGCGCCGGCTTGATCAGGGTCGGCTTGCCGTCCTTGACGGCGTAGGACCAGTTCATCGACGGCATGGCCTTGATGGCCTGCACCATCGCGTACCCGATGATGTGCGTGAAGGAGATCTTCCCGCCGCGGGCGCGCTTGAGGTGGTTGTTGATGACGATCCGGTTGTCGAACAGCAGCTTCACCGGGACGGCGCGGACCGAGGTGGCGGTCGGCATCTCCAGCGAGGCGTCCATGTTCTTCGCCACGGCCGCGGACGGGCCGCGCAGCGTGACCAGCTCGGGGCCCTCGGGGGCCTCCTTCGCCGGTTCGGCCTTGGGCTTCGGCTGAGCGGGCGCCTGTGCGGGTTGCGCCGGCTTGGCCGGGGCGGCCTTCGCCGCGGGAGCGGCGGGAGCCGCGGGGGCCGGGGCCTGAGCGGGGGCCGCGGCGGGCTTCGGGGCCGGGGCGGCGGCCTGGGGGGCCGGGGCCGCGGGTGCCTGCGGGGCCGTGGTGGCCTGTGCGGACCCGGTGGCCGCGGCACCCGCCGGGGCCGGGGTGGCAGGAGCCCCCGGCTTGTAATCGGCGAAGAAGTCCCACCAGGCGCGGTCTACGGAGTTCGGGTCCTGGAGGTACTGCTGATAGATCTCGTCGACGAGCCATTCGTTCGCACCGAACGCGGCCGCGGGGTTCTTCCCGGCTTGGTCGTCGGTGGAGAGACTCGATGAGTTACTGGGGGACTGTGGCGACACGGCGGCAACCGCCCTCTTCCGCTTCACAAGGTGATGGACAGCGGGAATAAAGGCTACGCCTCCATGGCCGGGAAGGTCAGGTCGGGCAAGGTCATCGTCGCGTAAGTCACATCGGAAATCTTGTTTCGGGGCTTGATATGGCGGGAAACAAGCGTGGTTCCGCAGGTGAAAGGGTGCACCGGCGCGGCCCGCCGCCGCCGTCGTCAGGCGGGTGCCCGGGCCTGCGCCGATCACACGCGTCCTGCCGCGCGAACCCGCCGCGGACCGTCGTGGATCTTGTGCTTCCGGTCCGGACCCTACGTCAACTCGCCGGGGAAGTCAGTCCCGGAAGAGTGACGATGATCCGGCAGCCACGCTCGGATTCGGCCACCCCGATCCGGCCCCCGTGCAGATCCACCGCCCACCGGGCGATCGCCAGTCCGAGCCCGGTGCCGCCGTCGCTGCCCGGGCCGTGCGGCCGGGTGACCGCGCCCCGGTTGAACCGCTCGAACACCCGGTGCCACTCGGACCGGGGGATGCCGGGGCCCTCGTCCAGGACCTCCAGCACCAGCGACTCCGGCTGCGGCCCGCGCCGCGCCTTCACGGTCACCCGGCCGTGCGGCGGGCTGTGCTTGACCGCGTTGTCGATCAGGTTGGCGACGACCTGGTGGATGCGCTCGGGGTCCGCGTGCGCGGTCAGCTCCGGCGGCGAGACGTCCAGGTGCAGATGGACGTCGGTGCGGGTGTGGCGGCCCGAGCCGGAGGCGATGTCCGCGCGCACGGAGGCGACCATGTTGGCCTCCTTCAGCACGCCCGAGAGGTACGGCCACACCTCGAACCGGCGCGCCTTCAGCGGCACCACGCCGTTGTCCAGCCGGGACAGGTCCAGCAGGGTCTCCACCAGGCGGCCCAGCCGCTCGGTCTGCTTCAGCGCCGTCCGCATGGTCTCCGGGTCGGCCTCGGTGACCCCGTCGACGATGTTCTCCAGCACCGCGCGCAGCCCGGCGATCGGGGTGCGCAGCTCGTGCGAGACGTTCGCCACCAGCTCCTTGCGCTGGTTGTCCTGGGCCTCCAGCTCGTCGGCCATGACGTTGATCGTCTGGGCCAGGTCGCCGAGTTCGTCGCGGCGGTTCTCCCGCACCCGGCGCGTGTAGTCGCCCTGCGAGATGGAGCGGGCCACCGTGTTCATCTCGTCCAGCGGCATGGTCAGCGAGTGCGCCACGAACTGGGTGATGAGCAGGGTGGCGATCATCGAGAAGACCGTGATGAAGCGCAGCTCCGTCCGGGTGTGCACCGCGACGAGCGACAGGCCGGTGGTGATGAGCACCGCGATGACGACCAGCGCGCCCAGCTTGGTCTTGATCGAGAACGGGCGTATGCCGCCCCAGGGTTCCTCGCCGAGGGCCCCGGGGCTCCTCCGTGCGGCCTGGCGCCCGCTGCCGCTCACGGGGCCGGTGTCTCCAGCGCGTAGCCCACGCCGTGCACGGTCCGGATCCGCTCGGCGCCGATCTTGCGGCGCAGCGCCTTGATGTGGCTGTCGACCGTGCGGGTGCCGGAGGCGTCCGCCCAGTCCCACACCTCGGCCAGCAGCTGCTCCCGGGAGAGCACCGCGCGCGGGGTGTTCGCCAGGCACACCAGCAGGTCGAACTCGGTCGGCGTCAGGTGGACGTCCTCGGACTTCACCCGCACCCGGCGCTGGGCGTGGTCGATCTCCAGCTCGCCGAGGCGCAGGATGCCGGTGCGGGGCGTGGCGGCGGCCAGCGCGGCCCGCTCCACCCGGCGCAGCAGCACGTGCACCCGGGCCGCCAGCTCACGCATGGAGAACGGCTTGGTCATGTAGTCGTCGGCGCCCACGCCGAGTCCGACCAGCATGTCCGTCTCGTCGTCCCGCGCGGTCAGCATCAGCACCGGCACCGGCCGTTGCGCCTGCACCCGCCGACACACCTCCAGCCCGTCGAAGCCGGGCAGCATGATGTCGAGGATCAGCAGGTCGGGCTGCCATGCCTCGGCCGTGTCGACGGCGGCCGGACCGTCGGCCGCCGTCTGCACCAGAAATCCCTCGGCACGGAGCCGGGCCGCGATGGCGTCGACGATCGTCGGGTCGTCCTCGACGACCAGCACCCGGCGCTGTGCGCCCGGGGTGGTCGTCGCCGCGCCGCTCTGGGAGGTGTGTGTCTGCTCCATCGCCCGCCCCTGTTGTGTTGCTTTCCGGAATCCGTGGGGTGATCCCATGTCTGCGTCCGACGCTTGCCCGATCGGCTGAATGATCCGCGTCAGGGCAGCACATTACGGGGACTCGCCGCGCTGTCGCTATCCAGGTCGGACGGCGAGGTGGACGGCGTCGGGAACGCCCCGGGCAACCGGCACCTCTTCGGTACGCACCTGCTGGAACCCGGCATTCCGCAAGGTTCCTTCAAATTCCGGAGAGGGTCGGGCGGACCATACGGCGAGTACTCCGCCGGGCCTCAACACCCTTGCGCAGGCCGCCAGTCCGGCCGGTGAGTAGAGGCTGTCGTTGTCCTCGGTGACGGTCCAGCCGGGGCCGTTGTCGATGTCGAGGCAGAGCGCGTCGAACGTGTCGCATGTCTCATTGACGTACGCGACGAGGTCGGCGCGGACGATCGTGGTACGGGGGTCGGCGAGGGCGTCGGCGGAGATCTCGGCGAGCGGGCCGTCCCGGTGCCAGTCGACGACGGCGGGCTCGCGCTCCACCACGGTGATCCGGCCCCACCGCGGATCGGCGGCCGCGTGTGCGAGCGAGAAGCCCACGCCGAGACCGCCGATCAGCACCGCCGGGGCCGCGCGCCCGTCCAGCGCGTCACGGGCGGCGTCGACCAGCAGCCGCTCCGAGCGGCCGTCGGAGGTGTCCATCAGGAAGCAGCCGTTGGCGATGATCTGCAGGAGCGCACCGTGCCTGCGCAGCACCACCTCGCCGTACGGGCCTTCGCGTCGATCCAGGACCACGGGGGTGTCGTACACGGCAGTCATGCCCCCCATCCTGCTCGAACGGGGCCGGTCGGTCACGGGAATTGCACAGGACCCCCACGGACGAGTGGTACGGAACGGGGGCGGGGCGGCCTGCGGGTGCGAGGCCGACGTGCGCCGGTCCTCGCCGCCGCGGCCCCGGGTACGCCGGCGGGAGCAACTGATCGCTCAGAGCGAACAAATACCCGGGAACAATCGGCCCCGCCAGAACATTGAGTCGGCATAGCTCAAGTTGACTGCCTAAGGGGAGATCATGGCTGCTGAGTCACCGGCGTTCACACTGACCCTGCCCGTGCTGCCGCTCGACGACGAGGTGGTACTGCCCGGCATGGTGGTTCCGCTGGACCTGAGCGACGCCGAGGTGCGGGCCGCGGTGGAGGCCGCGCAGGCCGCCGCCCGCTCCGAACCCGGCAAGCCCAAGGTGCTGCTGGTGCCGCGGGTCGACGGCACGTACGCCAGGACCGGCGTCCTCGGCACGGTGGAGCAGGTGGGCCGGCTCGCCGACGGTGACCCCGGGGCCCTGATCCGCGGCCGGAGCCGGGTCCGCATCGGCGCCGGCACCACCGGGCCGGGCGCCGCGCTCTGGGTCGAGGGCGCCGGCGTCGAGGAGGGCGTGCCGGAGCCGCTGCCGGGCCAGGTCGCCGAACTGGTCAAGGAGTACAAGGCGCTCGCCACCAGCTGGCTGCGCAAGCGCGGCGCCTGGCAGGTCGTGGACCGCGTCCAGGCCATCGACGACGTCTCCGCGCTGGCCGACAACTCCGGCTACTCGCCCTTCCTGTCCACCGAGCAGAAGCTCGAACTGCTGGAGACCGCCGACCCGGTGGCCCGACTCCGCCTCGCCGCCCAGCAGCTGCGCGACCACCTCGCCGAGCAGGAGGTGGCCGAGACCATCGCCAAGGACGTCCAGGAAGGCGTCGACAAGCAGCAGCGCGAGTTCCTGCTGCGCCGTCAGCTGGAGGCCGTGCGCAAGGAACTGCGCGAGCTGAACGGCGAGAACTCCAAGGACGCGGCCGAGGAGTCCGACGACTACCGCGCCCGCGTGGAGGCCGCCGACCTGCCGGAGAAGGTCCGCGAGGCCGCCCTGAAGGAGGTCGACAAGCTGGAGCGCGCCTCCGACCAGTCGCCCGAGGGCTCCTGGATCCGCACCTGGCTGGACACCGTCCTGGAGATGCCGTGGAACGAGCGGACCGATGACAGCGCTTCCGCGTACGACATCCGGGGCGCCAGGGCCGTGCTCGACGCCGAGCACGCGGGCCTGGAGGACGTCAAGGAGCGCATCACCGAGTACCTGGCCGTGCGCAAGCGGCGCGCCGACCGCGGCCTGGGCGTCGTCGGCGGGCGGCGCGGCGGCGCGGTGCTGGCCCTCGTCGGCCCGCCCGGCGTCGGCAAGACCAGCCTCGGCGAGTCCGTCGCGCACGCCATGGGCCGCAAGTTCGTCCGGGTCGCCCTCGGCGGCGTCCGCGACGAGGCCGAGATCCGCGGCCACCGCCGCACCTACGTCGGCGCGCTGCCCGGCCGGATCGTGCGCGCCGTCAAGGAGGCCGGGTCGATGAACCCGGTGATCCTGCTGGACGAGATCGACAAGGTGGGCTCCGACTTCCGGGGCGACCCGGCCGCCGCCCTGCTCGAAGTCCTCGACCCGGCGCAGAACCACACCTTCCGCGACCACTACCTGGAGGTCGAGCTGGACCTCTCCGACGTGGTCTTCCTCGCCACCGCCAACGTGCTGGAGGCCATCCCGGAGGCGCTCGCCGACCGCATGGAGATCGTCCGCCTGGACGGCTACACCGAGGACGAGAAGGTCGTCATCGCCCGCGACCACCTGCTCCCGCGCCAGCTGGAGCGGGCCGGCCTGGACCGGGACGAGGTCACCCTGGAGGAGAGCGCCCTGCGCAAGCTGGCCGGCGAGTACACGCGCGAGGCGGGCGTGCGCACCCTGGAACGCTCGATCGCGCGCCTGCTCCGCAAGGTCGCCGCCCGGCACGAACTGGGCGAGCGGGAGCTGCCGTTCACCGTCACCGACGGCGACCTGCGCGACCTGATCGGCCGGCCGCACCACGTGCCCGAGTCCGCCCAGGACCCGGCCGAGCGCCGTACGGCGGTGCCCGGCGTGGCCACCGGTCTCGCGGTCACCGGCGCCGGCGGCGACGTGCTCTACGTGGAGGCGTCCCTGGCCGACCCGGAGACGGGCGCGGCGGGCCTGACCCTGACCGGCCAGCTGGGTGACGTGATGAAGGAGTCGGCGCAGATCGCGCTGAGCTTCCTGCGCAGCCACGGCGCCGAACTGGAGCTGCCGGTGGCCGACCTGAGGGACCGGGGCGTGCACATCCACTTCCCGGCGGGCGCGGTGCCCAAGGACGGCCCCAGCGCGGGCATCACGATGACCACGGCCCTCGCCTCGCTGCTGTCGGGCCGGCTGGTCCGCACGGACGTGGCGATGACCGGCGAGGTCTCGCTGACCGGCCGGGTCCTGCCCATCGGCGGCGTGAAGCAGAAGCTGCTCGCCGCCCACCGCGCCGGGGTGACCACCGTGATCATCCCCAAGCGCAACGAGCCCGACCTGGACGACGTGCCGGCCGAGGTGCTGGACAAGCTCGACGTCCACACCGTCACCGATGTCCGCCAGGTCCTGGAGCTGGCGCTCGCGCCGGCCGAGGACGGTGTGGAGCCGGCGGTTCCCGTGGCGGCGTGACGGACGCCGCGGGAAGGGCGGGGCCCGGGTTCCGCGCAGGCGGCCCGGGTCTCCGCCGCACCCCGTCGCCCGCTCAGAGCGCGGCCGGGGTCTGCTCCGCCCACACCGTCTTGCCGGTCCGCTCGTGCCGGGTGCCCCAGCGCTCGGCGAGCTGCGCGACCAGCAGCAGGCCCCGGCCGCCCTCGTCGAAGATCCGGGCCCGGCGCATGTGCGGAGTGCTGCCGCTGGCGTCGTACACCTCGCAGATCAGGGCGGCGCCCGGGCGCAGCAGCCGGAGCCGGACGGGCGGGCGGCCGTAGCGGATGGCGTTGGTGACCAGTTCGCTGACGATCAGCTCGGTGGTGAACGCCGCCTCCTGGAGCCCCCAGGCGGACAGCTGCTCCTCCACGTACCGCCGGGCCAGGGAGACGACGGTCGGCTCGTGGTCCAGCTCCCAGCAGGCCACCCGGTCCTCGGGCAGGGCCCGGGTGCGGGCCAGCAGCAGGGAGACGTGGTCGTCCGGGCCGTGGCCGGCCAGCTCGGTGAGGACCCGGTCGCACACCGAGTCCAGCGACGGCGCCGGACCCTCCGGCCCGCCGTACACCCCGTCCAGGGCCCGGCCGACGGCCCGGCCGTGGGGCTCGGGCGGGCCGTTCGCGCACAGCGCCAGCAGGCTGCCCTCGGGCAGCTCCGTCTCGACCGCCTCGAACGGCGGTCCGCCCATTCCCAGCGGCGGCCCGGCGGGCACGTCGAGGACGCGGACGGCGCCGTCGGGGGTGACCACGGCGGGCGGCGGATGCCCGGCCCGGGCCGCCGCGCACCGGCGCGACACGGGGTCGTAGACGGCGTACAGGCAGGTGGTGCCGATGCCGCCGGCGGTCTCGGCGGCCGGGTCCGCGCTGCTCTCGTCGGCGGCCAGCCGCAGCACCAGGTCGTCCAGGTGGGCGAGCAGCTCGTCGGCGGGCAGGTCCACGTCGGCCAGGGTGCGCACCGCCGTGCGCAGCCGGCCCACGGTGGCCGAGGCGCGGATGCCGCGGCCCGCCGCGTCGCCCGCGACGAGCGCCACCCGCGCCCCGGACAGCGGGATCACGTCGAACCAGTCGCCGCCCGGACCGGTCCCGCTCGCGGCCGGCAGACAGCGGGTGGTGATCTCCAGGGCGGCCTGGTCGGGCAGCGGGTGGGGCAGCAGGCCGTGCCGCAGGGGCTCGGTGCCGGGTGCCGGGGCCTCGGCGCGGGCCTGCTCGACGCAGGCGGCGGCCTTGGCGGTGAACTCCTCGGCGAGCCGTACGTCCTCCGGCCCGAACCGCTCCCGTCGCGGGGTGCGGCCGAACAGGGCCACGCCGAGCGTGCCGCCCGCGCCGACCAGCGGCACCGCCAGCAGGGACCGGACGCCGGAGGCGCGCAGCCACCCGGCGCACGGGTCCAGCGCCGCCCACTCGGCGATGCCCGGTTCCGCCGTGTCGTACAGCAGCGGGCGGGCCGTCGCCAGGCAGCGGGCGGGCGGCGAGCCGGCCGGGCAGACCACCGCCTCGCCGACGCAGGTGCCCCGGGCGGTCCCCGCGCCGTCCGGGACCGCGCGCAGGGCGGCCCGGCGCAGCACGACCTGCCCCGGCTGCGGGCCGCCGGTCCCGCCGGCGCCGGAGCGCGGACGGTCCAGCAGGTCGACCGCCATGACGTCGGCCAGCCGGGGGACCGTGACCTTGCCGAGTTCCTGGGCGGCGAGGATCTGGCCCGCCGCCGTCGCGCCGCGCGGGCCGGTCTCGTCCGCCGGGGGCGGGCCGCCGGGGGCGTCCGGGGCCGGCCGCGACACGGACAGGCAGACGGCCCGTACCCGGCCGTCGGCGTCCTTCAGCGGGGTGAGGACGGCGGTCCGGCCGAAGTCCGGGCCGAGCCGGCCGTGCGCCTCCTGCGGCCTGCCGGACTCCAGCGCCGCCCGCATGGACCGCTCGGCCTCCTCGCTCGCGGCGCCGGGCACGATGTGGGTCAGGCGCAGCCCGCGCATGGCGGCCTCGGGCAGCGCGAGGACGTGCTCCAGCCGGCGGTTGGCCCGCAGCAGGCGCAGGTCCGGGCCGAAGACGGCCAGCGGAAAGGGCGACTGGAGAAAGGTCCACTCCTCCAGGGGATCGCCGCGGGGCGGCTGCGGCCGGGCCGACACCGCGCTCACCACGAGCCAGTCGGTGCGCCCGGCCGGGGAGGTGCGGCGGTGGGCGAGGACGTCCAGCTCCAGGCGCCGGCCGTCCTGGTGGCGCAGCGGGACGGTGCCGTGCCAGCGGCCGCGCCCGGCCAGGGTGCGGCGGGCGCCGGCGGCGTCGGTGGCGAGCAGCGCGGCGGCGGGCCGGCCGACCACCGCCGGGGAGTCGTAGCCGAGCAGCCGCCGCGCGCCGTCGCTCCAGCCGGTCAGGATGCCCCGCTCATCGATGGTGGCCGTGGCCGTGTACGTCGCTGGTCGCTCCATCGCCGCTCATCTCGCCCTTGCTCGGCAGGCTCTCCTGACCAGCATGATCCCGGGCGGCGCGGAGCACCAACGCAGGGCGCGGGCCGGGCAGAACGGCCCGCGCCCCGGCACCCGCGGGCCGGAGCCGTCCCCGCTCACGGCACGGCCCGCGGCCGGCCGCCGCCGTCAGCCGTTGGCCAGGGCCTGGACCCGGTCCAGGGCGCCGTTGAACTTGTTGTGGTCCCCGACCGTCGGGCCGGAGGAGGTGTACTGCCACATCGTGTAGAACGACCACCCGGCCGGCAGTGTCCCCGGGTCCGCGGCGTAGCGGGCGATCCACAGCGGGTTGTTCACCGCGAAGCCGCCGTAGTTGCCGGTGCACTGGGTCCACCAGGTGGTGGCGGTGTAGATCACGGCGTACCGCCCGGTGCGCGCCTTGTAGGTGTTGAGGAAGTCGGCGATCCAGCTGACCATCTGGCTCGCGGTCTTGCCGTAGCAGGCGGCGCCGTAGGGGTTCCACTCGATGTCGAGGGCGCCGGGCAGGGTCTTGCCGTCCCGCGACCAGCCGCCGCCGTGGTCGACGAAGTAGTTGGCCTGGGCGGCGCCGCTGGTGGTGTCCGGGGTGGCGAAGTGGTAGGAGCCGCGGATCATGCCCACGTTGTACGAGCCGTTGTACTGCTGGGCGAAGTAGGGGTTCGTGTAGTACGTGCCTTCCGTCGCCTTCGTGTACGCCCAGCGGACGCCGCTGTTCCACAGCGTGGACCAGGCGACGTTGCCCTGGTGGCTGGAGACGTCCACGCCCTCGGTCAGGGTGGCGTCGCCGGTGCTGGGGGTGCCGTGCTGTCCGTCGTGGGCGAGGACGCCCATGCCCATGTGGGCGGAGCCGCGGGCGGGCACATCCGCGGCCCGGGCGGAGGTGAGGGGGAGGGCGAGGGAGAGCGCCGCGAGCAGGGCCGTGACCAGGACGGCGAGGGGGCGCGGGCGGAGCGGACGGGTACGACGGGTGGGACCGGGTCTGAGCACGGTCATGGCGTGCCTCCGGGATGGGGAGTGGGGGAGCGATGTGGGGATCGTGGGGGGTGACCGCCGGCCCACTGGGCGTGGGCATGCCATTAATGGCGTGGTAAAGAAGCTACGCACGTAGATGACGGTGTGGAAGAGGGTCCGGACGACGCCGTTGGTCTATGCCTGCGAAATACTGACGGAGCTGCGGCAATGACGACGTGTGACAGAAACTTTCAGGACTGCGAAACCGATCAGGGGTGCTGACGTGCACGAGGACAGAAACAGCGGCGGACCGGGCGTCGCCTGCCGGGTGACGCCCAGTGGTGCAGACCAGGAATTCCTGTCGCTGGAACGCGAGTTGACCGTGCTGCTGCGGCGCGCCCGGGCCAACCAGGCCGAGATGGCCCGGGAGGTCCACCCCGATCTGGAGTCCTCGGCCTACGGCCTGCTGATCCGGCTGGACGAACAGGGCGGCCAGCGGGCCACCGAACTGGCCGCCTACATCGGGGTCGGCAAGGCCACCATGTCCCGGCAGCTGCGCGCCCTGGAGGAACTGGGCCTGATCGCCCGCGAACCCGACCCGGCCGACGGCCGCGCCTGGCTGGTCACCCTCACCGACGAGGGCAGCCGCCGCGTCGGCACGGTCCGCGAGGCCCGCCGCGCCCGCTACGTCCGCGAGCTGGCCCACTGGGACCGCCGCGAGGTCGCGGAGCTGGCCAGGCTGCTGCACGAGCTGAACGACGTCATGGCCAAATAGCGGCCCACACCCGCCTACACCGCGGCTCGCCACCGCTCGTACACCGGAGGCTCACAGCCGCGCGTACACCACCGTCGCGTCGTCGTGCGTCTTGCCCCGCCCCAGGAAGGCCCGCCGCTCCCGGTCCGCCGCCTCCAGCTCCCGTACCCGCTCGACCAGCGACCGGGCGCCCTCCTTGGCGACCACGTCGAACAGGGCCGTCCAGTCCCCCTCGCGGAACATCTCCGTCCAGCGGGTCGCGCCGTCCGTCAGCGCGGCCAGCTCCCGCACCTCGCGCCGGGGCAGCACACCGGTGACCGCGCGGGCGGCCACGGCGGGGTCGGCGGCGGCCGTGAAGAACCCGCCCTCCTTGTTGCGCAGGCGGGCGTCGACCAGGGCGGCCGAGACCAGCGCGGAGCGGGGGAGCCGGGCGAGCCGGTCGTCCAGCACCGGGGTCACGGTCCCGTCGGGCCCCCGCAGCAGGAGTGCCGCGTCCGACAGCACCAGGTACTCGACCTCGGCGGCGGACCAGCGGGCCACGGCGACGGTTGCCTGGGGCGTTCGCGGGTGAGAAAGGTCACAGGTGCCCGCGTGCGCCTCGGCCGTGCGCCGGATGGCCCGCGCGAGAATCTCCGGCAGCGTCAGATCTCGGCTGGAAACGGTCAGTTCGGTCAGCGCGCCGCCCAGCCGCGCGGTGAACCAGGGCACGGAGTGCAGACAGCCCGTCCCGCCGCTCGGCGGCGTCACCCCGTCCAGGACGATCGCGCAACCTCCCTGTCCGCAGGCGGGTAGCCCGACACCGGCGAAGTCCTCGTTGGGGCGGGCCGCGTCGCCGGGTTCCGAGGCGAGATCAGTACGCACCCGGTCAGTCTGCACGACCCCTTCACACGGTGCGCCACGGACCGGGCCGCCTCCGGGAATTCCCGCGACCTCGCAGGTCAGCGCCTGGTTTGGGACGGAATGAGGCGCTCCGGGAAGACGTGGTGGCGAATATTGCCAAAGCCTGCCGCGCGCGTCCAACCGGCCCGCCGCGTCCGAGCCGGGCACGCGCCGGAGGAACTTGCCCGCCAACTCCCCTCCGATGTTCACTCCTTCGGGTGGCGGGTCAGGTGATGCGCGACCACTGCCCACCGGCGCTGGGAGGGTCGGGAACCGTACGAACCGGGTGTACGCACCACTTGGCCCCGAAGTGACGGGGTACCACCCGGGCCCCTGGGTAGACGAGTTCGAGAATGCGAGCACCGGTGCAGAAGAAGCGGCCTCGGCGCACAGGCAGTCAGCCGGCCCCCGCGGGGACCGTCCCGCAGACCCCCGTGGGCACCGGCCGCCCGACCCATGTGCGCACCCGGCTCATCGTCGCCGTCGCGGTGGTGGCCGCCGCCGTGGCCGGGGCCGGCGTGCCCGCGCTGCTCACCGCCTCCCAGGACGTCGGCGACTCCCAGGAACTGGTGACGCTCGCCGCCCGCACCCAGGACGCGCTCACCCTCGCCCACTCCCTGGCCGACGAACGCGACGAGGTCACCCCTTATGTCGCGGCCGGCCGCCCCCGCTCCAAGGCGCCCTCCGAGGACCGCAGCGCCCGCGTGGACCGCCAGGTAGCGGAGTTGCGCGCGGACACCGACACCCCGGCCCGCCTGCGCACCGCCCTCGCCGGGATCGACACGTTCCGCCGGGCCGCCCTCACCGGCAAGACCGACGCCCTGCGGACCCACCAGGCCTACTCGGCGGCCATCACCGAACTGCACCGGCTCGCCGAACAGCTGGCCGAGCGGCTGCCCCCGCGGGCCGGCTCCGGCACCCACGCCCTCGCCGAGCTGGACGACGCCGTACAGCAGTCCGCCGCCGCCCGCGGCCTGCTGCTGGCCGCGCTGAACATCCCCGCCCCCACCCGGACGGTCATCGACCCCGTCACCGGCCTGCCCACCACCTCCGGCGGCGACGACGCCGACCGCCGGCAGCGCGACGCGCTCACCACCGCCGCCCAGCAGGCCCGGCTGCGCGCCGACGCGGCCCTCGCCGGCTTCCGTGCCACCGCCCCCGAGACGGCCGTCGACTCCTACGACTCCACGGTCACCGGCGCCGAGGTCAACTCGGCCGAGAAGTTCCTGGCCACGCTCACCGACCAGCCGACCCTGGCCGACAGCGAGCTGACCACCAGCACCAAGAAGCTGGACGCGGCCCTGTCCGCCCGCGTCGACCTGATGCGCGGCGCCGAGTCCGCGCTCTACGATCGCCGCACCAAGGACCTGGAGAAACTCCGGGACGACGACGTCACCGCCCTGGAGATCCGCGTCGCCGTCCTCGGCGTACTGCTGCTGGTCGCGGTCGGCGTCGCCACCGCCATGGCGCGCAGCCTGACCCGCCCGCTGTCGGTGCTGCGCCGCGGCTCGGCCCGCCTGGCCGAGGCCGAGGACCCGGCGGCGCAGGACCCGATCGCCTTCACCGGCCGCAACGACGAGTTCGCCCAGGTCGTCCGCTCGGTCAACGCCCTGCACGCGCACGCCGCCGCCCTGCACGAGCGGGTGGCCACCCTGGAGACCGACCGCAAGCACCTGGTGGGCCAGCGCCAGAAGATGGCCGACGCCCGCGAGGAACTGCGCGCCGAACTCGCCGACTCCGCCACCCAGCTGGAGCGGCTGCGCACCAGCATCGGCTCCACCTTCGTCAACCTGGCGCTGCGCACCCTGGGCCTGGTCGAACGCCAGCTGGCGGTCATCGAGGGCCTGGAGGACCGCGAGCAGGACCCCGAGCGCCTCGCGACCCTCTTCAAGCTGGACCACTTCGCCACGGTCATGCGCCGGCACAGCGAGAACCTGCTGGTCCTCGCCGGCACCGAGCACGTCCAGCAGCACCCCGGCCCGGTCCCGCTGGTGGACGTGGTCCGGGCGGCGGTCAGCGAGATCGAGCGCTACGAACGCGTCCGCATCGCCTCCCTGCCGCCGCACGCGCACGTGGCCGGGTTCGCCGCCGACGACCTGTCCCACCTGCTGGCCGAACTGATGGAGAACGCCACATCGTTCTCCCCGCCGGAGCAGCCGGTGGAGGTCTCCGGCTGGCTCCTGGAGTCGGGCGAGGTCATGCTCTCCGTCCAGGACGAGGGCATCGGCGTGGCCAAGGAGCGCCTGACCCGCCTCAACGCCCGCCTCACCGACTTCGACCCGCAGTCCCTCTACGACCAGAACGACGCCGACACCGACGGCCTCGGCCTCGGTCTCTACGTCGTCGCGCGCCTCGCCCACCGGCACGGTGTGCGGGTCCAGCTGCGCGACCAGAAGCAGGGCGGCACCGCGGCGGTCGTGGTCCTGCCGGCCCAGCTCCTCGCCGAGGCCCCGCCGACGCCCCTCGCGCCGGCGACCGCGTCCGGCAGCACCACGGGCACGTACACCCTGCCGGGCGCCGACGCGGAGGCCAACTCCAACGTCCTGCGCGCCCGCACCAAGGACCCGCTGGTGGCCCTCGCCGAACGGGCCGTACAGGACACCCACGAGCAGGCCACCCACGAGCAGGCCACCCACGAGCAGGCCACCCCGCCCGCCGACCCCACGGAGACCCGCCCCAAGCCGACGGAGACCCCCGCCGAGACCACGATGGAACTCCTCCTGCCGACACCGCAGGAGGATCCGGCGGAACCGGACGAGCCGGGGGCATCGGAGGAGCCGGGAGCATCGGCCGAGCCGGGAGCGCCGGAGCGGCCGACGGCACGGACCGGCCTCCCGGCGACCCCGCCCACGGCCCCGGAAGCCGACGGCGAAGCCGAGGCGGAGCCACCGGCCGAGACGGCGGAGCCGCTCACCAGCAAGGGTCTCCCCAAGCGCACGCCCAAGATCACCGCCCCCGCCGCCCCGCCCCGCCAGCGCAACACCCGCGTCGACGCCGACGCCCTGCGCCGCAGGCTCGGCGGCTTCCGCAGCGGCGCCGAGGCCGGCTACCGCGACGCGGAGACGGAGATCGCCGAGAAGACGGCAGGCCACCGACGGCCGGCCGGCTACGCACACGCCGAAGAAGCCACGGGGGGCACAGCCGAGGAGGCAAGCAGTTGACCGCGCCCACTACCTACGGACTGAGCAGTGAAGCCCGTAACCTGCACTGGCTGCTGACCAACCTGGTCGAGGAAGTACCCGGCATCCAGTCCGTCGCCGTGGTCTCCTCGGACGGACTGCTGCTGCTGTCGTCCGACCCGGCCCACACGGAGCAGTCCCGTGCGGCCCGCCCGGCGAAGGGCCCGCGCGGGTCCGCCGCCGACCTCGCCACCATCGTCTCCGGCATCGGCAGCCTCACCGTGGGCGCCGCCCGGCTGCTGGAGCACGGCGGGGTCAAGCACACCATGGTCGCGATGGACGAGGGCAGCCTGTTCGTGATGTCGATCAGCGACGGCTCGCTGCTCGGCGTGCACGGTTCCGCCGAGTGCGACATGAGCGTGGTGGCGTACCACATGGCGCTGTTCGTGGGCCGCGCCGGGCACGTCCTGACGCCCGAACTCCGCAGCGAGCTGCGCAAGACCATGGAGGCCGAGTCGGCGGGGAGCACCCGGTGAGCGGCCCCGCGAACAAGCCCGGCAAGCAGCGGCTCCCGGTACGCGGCGGCGACCGCAAACCCGCCCGCGTGCGCCCCTACTCGCTCACCGGCGGCCGTACCCGCTTCGGCCACGTCCTCCTCGTGGAGACGTTCGTGGCCGCGCTGGAGGCCCCCGAGGAGCGCAAGGAACTGACGAACGGCTCGCAGGCAGGCCGGGGCATGCCGGAGATGCTGGCCATCGTCGAGTTGTGCCGCCGTATGCGCACGGTGGCCGAGATCGCCGCGCTGCTGAAGATGCCGCTCGGTGTGGTCCGCGTCCTCCTGAGCGACCTCGCGGACCAGGGAAAGATCCGTGTGTACGGCACCGGAACCGGTCACGGCACCGGCCGACCGGACCGCGCGCTGCTGGAAAGGGTGCTGAGTGGACTCCGCCGTCTCTGACGCCACCGCCGCCTTCGGGGGCGCTCCCCTCGCCGCCTCCTACGGCGAGCCGGACGAGGACCTGAGGTCCTGGCAGACCGACCGGACGCGGGCTCCCATCGCGACGAAGATCGTGGTGGCGGGCGGCTTCGGCGTCGGCAAGACCACGTTGGTCACCTCCGTCTCGGAGATCACGCCCCTGCAGACCGAGGCGCTGATGACCGAGGCCAGCGAGGACACCGACGACCTGTCCGCCACCCCGGGCAAGCTCACCACCACCGTGGCCATGGACTTCGGCCGCATCACGCTCGACGACGACCTGGTGCTCTACCTGTTCGGCACGCCGGGCCAGCAGCGGTTCTGGTTCATGTGGGACGACCTGGTGCGCGGCGCGATCGGCGCCGTCGTCATGGCCGACACCCGCCGCCTGAAGGACTGCTTCCCCGCGCTGGACTACTTCGAGAGCTGCGGACTGCCCTACGTCGTGGCCGTCAACCACTTCGACGGCAGCGAGCGGTTCGAGCCGGAGGACGTGCGGGAGGCGCTGACCATACCCGCGCACATCCCTGTCATGATCATGGACGCGCGGCGGCGGTTCTCGGTCATCGAGACCCTTCTGGCCCTCGTCGGCCACGCGCTGGACGAAACCCCCGAGTAGTCCTGATAGGAGTCCCCACCCGCATGCGGAAGATACTCGTCGTCGGAGCCGGCCAGTCCGGCCTCCAGCTCGCCCTCGGCCTGCAGTCGCACGGCTACGAGGTCACCCTGATGTCGAACCGGACCGCGGACGAGATCCGCTCCGGCCGGGTCATGTCGACGCAGTGCATGTTCCACACGGCACTCCAGCACGAGCGGGACCTGCAGCTGAACTTCTGGGAGTCCCAGGCTCCGAAGATCGAGGGACTCGGCGTCTCGGTCGCCGCGCCCGGCTCGCACGACCCGGGCCCCACCCAGCGGGCCATCGACTGGGTGGGCAAGCTGGACGGGTACGCGCAGTCGGTCGACCAGCGGGTGAAGATGGCCGGCTGGATGGAGACCTTCGCGCAGCGCGGCGGCCAGCTGGTCATCCACGGCGCCGCCGTCGGCGACCTGGACTACTTCTCCCGCACCTACGACCTCGTCCTGGTCGCGGCCGGCAAGGGCGAGCTGGTGTCGATGTTCGCCCGCGACCCCGAGCGCTCCCCGTACGCCGAGCCGCAGCGGGCGCTGGCGGTGGCGTACGTGCACGGGCTCGGCCCGCGCCCGGAGCACCCGGAGTTCGACGCGGTCCGCTGCAACCTGGTCCCCGGGGTCGGCGAGCTGTTCGTCATGCCGACCCTGACCACCTCCGGCCGCGCCGACATCCTGTTCTGGGAGGGCATACCCGGCGGCCCGCTCGACGTCTTCCGGGGCGTCAAGGACCCGGCGGAGCACCTCTCCCTGACCCTGGAACTCATGGAGCGGTTCACGCCCTGGGAGTACGCGCGGGCCACCAAGGTCGAACTGACCGACGCGGGCGGCACGCTGGCCGGGCGCTACGCCCCGACCGTGCGCAACCCCGTCGGCCGGCTGCCCTCGGGCGGTCTGGTCCTGGGCGTGGCCGACGTGGTCGTGGCCAACGACCCGGTCACCGGGCAGGGCTCCAACTCGGCGTCCAAGTGCGCGGCGGCGTACCTGGCCTCGATCCTGGAGCACGGCGACAAGCCGTTCGACGAGGAGTGGATGCGGGCCACCTTCGACCGCTACTGGGCCACCGCGCAGCACGTCACCAAGTGGACCAACGCCATGCTGGCGCCGCCGCCGGAGCACGTGCTGAACCTCATCGGCGCGGCCGGGTCGCTCCAGCCCGTGGCGGACCGTTTCGCCAACGGGTTCAACGACCCGGCCGACTTCGACGACTTCTTCTTCGACCCCGACAAGGCGGCCGCCTACCTGGGCTCGCTCACCGGGGCCTGAGGCCCGTACCGGGGCGTACGGCGCCCAGGATCGGATGGGCGGCGATCGGCGAGACCGTGACCCGCCCGCCCGGTCGCGGCGCCTGGACGACCTTTCCGTCCCCCACGTACATCGCCACGTGCGTCGCCTCGGGGAAGTACACCACCAGGTCCCCCGGGCGCAGCCGGGGCAGCGGCACCTTGCCGAGCCGGTCCCACTGCTCCTGGCTGGTGCGCGGGACCGGGACGCCCGCCTGGGCCCAGGCCCGCGAGGTCAGCCCGGAGCAGTCGTAGGCGTCCGGGCCCGCCGCGCCCCACGCGTACGGCTTGCCGACCTGGTCCAGGGCGTAGCGGACCGCGCGGTCGGCGGCCGGTGCGGCGGGGCCGGCGGCGGGCGGTGCCGCCGGGCGGTCGGCGGGCAGGGCGCCCGCGGTGGTGAGTTCGCGCTGGGCCTTCGCGACCCCCTGTTCCTCCAGCCGGGCCACGGCCGCGAGCTGGTCCGGGGTGAGGCCGGCCAGCATGCGCTCCACGCCGGCCAGTCGCCTCCGGACGTCGTCCCGCTGCCGTTTCTGCCGGGCGGCCAGGCCGAGTTGGGTGTCCAGGGCCTTGCGGGCCGCGCGGGCCAGGGCGTCCTGGCGGCGCTCCGCGTCGGCCAGCCGGGTCACCGCACGGGCCCGTTCGCGCGCCAGCTCGCCGATGACGTGCCCCTCGTCCAGCGCGGCCTGCGGATCGGGGGCGAGGAGGAGGCGGACGTAGGGGCCGAGGCCGCCGCCGCTCTGGTACTGCTGCCGGGCCAGCCGGCCGGCGTCCAGCCGCTGGGACCGCAGGGCGAGCCGGGCGCGGGCGAGTTCGTCGTCCAGCCGGGCCACCTCGGCGCGCTGCCGCTCCAGTTTCTCCGTGGTGGCGTTGTAGGTCTCGGTGGCCCGCTCGGTCTGCCGGTACAGCCGCTGAAGATCCGTCAGCAGCCGAGCCACCGACGGTGGTTGGTCGGCCGGGGCCGCGGGCGGCTGTGCGTCCGGTGCGGACACGGACGGCCGTGGATCCGGCACGGCTGCGGCGGGTACGGGCGCGAGGACGGCCTGGGCCGCGACCGCGGCCGTACCGGCCAGACGCCGGAGCACTGCTGACACGTCATCACCTCCGGGGCGCGGAGGGCGGGCTCTCCGCCGTCCGTCGCACGGTGATAATCAGACGTGTCGGCACACAATATGCGGGAAGGCTGCGCGGTTCGGCGCACCGCTTTCACTCGTTCGTGTCACCCGGCTTGCCGGATCGCGGGGCATCGGGCGGGGGAGCGGCCGGCTTGGACCAGGGCCACCTGAGCCGTCCGCCGGTGGTGTCGTCCGGGTCGTACCGGTACTTCCAGCCCTGGACCAGCCCGAGCCGTCTGCTGTGCCCGCGCGGTGCGCGCCGGTAGACCAGCACCGTGGGCGGGCCGCCGTCCGGGTCCGGGACGGGGATGCGGTACGTCTTCGGGGGGTGCCCGGTGGGGCCGAGCAGGACGGGCAGCACCCTGCCGTCCATGGGGCCGCCCTCGAAGGGGGTGTCCTGGCTCTTCACGCGCTCGGTACCGGGCCGGCCTCGGCGAGCGCGGCGACGAGCGCCGCCGTCTGCGGGTCGCGGCCCGCGGTGACCTTGAGCACGGCCACGAACTGCTCCACCAGCCAGTCGCGCAGCTCCGCGGGCGGCGGCTGCTTGTCGTTGTCCAGCCAGATCAGCGAGGCCGCCTCCACGGCCGCGATCCACATCCGCACGGTCATGCGCAGCGGCGCGCCGGGCTCGCTGACCTCCATGTGCTGGTAGATGTGCTCGGCGGCGGACCGGCGCACTCCGTCCACGATGGAGGTGGTGCGCTTGGTCTCCACCACGCTGCCGCCCTGGAGCAGCGCGGCGAAACCGGTGTCGTGCTGGTCGACGAATTCCAGGTAGCGGTCCAGGACGCGGGAGAGGCGGGACAGCGGGGCCGTCTCGTTGGGCTCGTCGAAGCACTGGTTCAGCTGCTCGGCGGCCGACCCGAGCGCGGCCTCGTAGAGCTGCTGCTTGCCGCCCGGGAAGTAGCGGTACACCAGGGGACGCGAGACTCCGGCCGCCTCCGCCACGTCATCGAGGGACACGTCCTCGGGCGCGTGGTGCGCGAAGAGCGAGAGCGCGGCGGCGAGGAGCTGGGTCCGTCGCTCCTCGACGCTCAGGCGGCGGTATGCGGGGGTGGCCGACTGGGTCATGCCGGTCAGCCTAACCGCCGTCGCGAGACCGTCACGCGGCGCTCGCGGGTGGCCGGGGCGCACGCGCGCCGCGCCCGCGCCCCCCGAAGGGCCCGCGGGCCTACGCCAGCAGACCCGACGCCCTCCACAGCCGCCGCCCCACACCCCGCAGGACACCGATGTCGTCCAGGAAATCGGTCAGGCGCTTCGCACCCGTCTGCATGACTTCCCGCCGGTGCCCGCTGGCCTTCACCTGGGCCATCGCCTCCCGCTTGTCCAGCCCCACGTTCGTGTACACCTCCGGGTTGACGAAGGCGACCGAGAAGACCCGGGCGAACTCACCGGAGGTGACCCGGGTGAACTCCTGGGACCACTTCGGGGCGGTCACCATCTGGCGCCGCAACTCCTCACGGGCGTACCGGACGTGCCGGGCCTCCTCCACCACGTGGATCCGCGTGACGCCCCGGATCAGCGGCTGCACCCGCTCGTCCGGGAAGGTCAGCCGCTGCATCCAGTCCAGGACCTCCTCGCCGAGCAGCGTGGCGGTGAACGAACCGGGCGTCGTGGAGATGGTCTTGAACAGGCGGCCGAGGTTCTGGTGGGCCCGGCTCACCGGGTACCAGGGCGTGTCGCCGCGCGAGATCAGGCGCGCGAACATCTTCGAGTGCCGGCACTCGTCCTCGATCTCGGTGAGGGCGTAGCGCACGTGCGCGCTCGTCGCCGCCTTGTCGTAGACGTGCCGGACCAGCAGCTGCATCAGGATGAGCTCGAACCAGATGCCGAGCGAGGCCAGTGCCGCGGCCTCGTGCCGGGAGAGCAGGATGCGCTGTTCCTCGCTCATCCGCCGCCACATCGGGGTGTCGTAGAGCGAGACCAGCTCCGGCGGCCAGAACCACTTGCCCTCCTCGAAGGGCGCGTCCCAGTCCAGCTCCTTGTCCGGGTCGAAGGAGTGTTTGGCGGAAGAGGCGAGCAGCCGTTCGGCCACTTGTTCCCGGTCCTTGAGCAGGCCCAGCGCGTCGCGCAGGCCGTCCAGCGCGTCCGCTTCCGTCAGGGTCGTCATGGCTCCCTCACCTCGTTACCCGGGGGTAGTCGCTTCTGCTCTTATAAGACTCCTTGTCAGTAAGGCCGTCAATCCCTTGCGCAGGACTTGTTGACCCGGCGAGTACCCGTGAGCCTGGTTCGTATGGGGACCTACGACCTGTACGCCAACGACCCCGCGGCCCCCCTCTGGCGGGTGCCCGCCACCGGCGCGGCCCGGTTCACCTGGGAGTACGACGACGGCCGCGACCGTCTGCTCGCCCTCTACCAGAAGGGCAAGGACAAGCAGTGGGACGGGCGGACCCGCATCGACTGGGACCTGGAGGTGGATCCGTACGACGCCCTCGGCACGCCCGAGGAGGCCATGTCCCTCTACAGCACCCGCCATTGGGACAAGCTCTCCGACCGGGACAAGGGCGAACTGCGCCGGCACTACGCCTCCTGGCAGTTCAGCCAGTTCCTGCACGGCGAGCAGGGCGCGATGATCTGCGCGGCGCGGATCGTGGAGTCGGCGCCCGACCTGGACGCCAAGTTCTACTCCGCGACCCAGACCATGGACGAGGCCCGGCACGCCGAGATCTACGGCCGGTTCCTGCACGAGAAGATGGGCCTGCTCTACCCGGTCAACGACGACCTCCAGTCGCTGCTCGGCGACACCCTGCGCGACAGCCGCTGGGACATGCCCTACCTCGGCATGCAGGTGCTGATCGAGGGCCTGGCGCTGGCCGCGTTCGGCATGATCCGGGACACCACGAACAAGCCGCTGCCGCACCAGATCCTGACCTACGTCATGCAGGACGAGGCCCGGCACGTGGCCTTCGGCCGGATGGCGCTGCGCGACTACTACCGGCAGCTCACCGACGCCGAACTGCGCGAGCGCGAGGAGTTCGTCATCGAGGGCTGCCACCTGATGCGCGACCGGCTGCGCGGGGTGGAGGTGCTGGAGAACTTCGGCATCCCGAAGGCCGAGGCGGAGGAGATCAGCGAACAGTCCGAGTTCCTCCGGCTGTTCCGCAAGCTGCTGTTCAGCCGCATCGTCCCTTGCGTCAAGGACATCGGCCTGTGGGGCGAACGCCTCCAGCGGGCCTACGCCGACATGGGCGTCTTCGAACTGGGCGATTCCGACCTGGACCAGCTCATGGCCCAGGACGAGGAACTGGCCGACCGGCTGGACGCCGAACGCTTCGCCGCGGAGGAGCGGGAGCGGGTGGCGGAGGTGGAGGCGACGATCGAGTCGGGCGCGACGGAGGACTGACGGACCGCGCGGCCGGCGGACGCGGCATGCCGTCGGGCCGCGCGTACGCGGCGGCGGGGCCGACGGGGTGCGCGGGGCGCGGTGGCGGGGGTGTCGGCGCGGTGCAGTAGCGTGCTGGCGTGTCCATGCCTCCGCCGCCGCCGCAGCCGTCGTACCCGGGTCCCTACGGGCAGCGGCCCCCGCAGCCCGCCCCCGGCCCGTACGGCTCGCCGTACCCCCAGCAGGCGCCCTACCCGCAGCAGCAGCCGTACCCGCCGCAGCCGTACCCCGGAGGGCAGCCCTACCCGCCGCAGCCCTACCCCGGCTGGGGCGTGCCGCCCATGGCGCCGCCGCCCAGGAGGCGCCGGGTCGGGCTGGTGCTCGGCATCGTGGGCGGAGTCGTCACCGTCCTCGTCGCCGGTCTCGTGGTGCTCGGCGCGGTGGCCGGCAGCGGCTTCCCGGCGGCGGAGCACAAGCTGGTCCTGCCGCACAGCCTGCTCGACGGCGAGTACACCCTCGCCGAGGACCTCTCCGGCACCGAGGGCAAGAAGGTCGAGGACGAGGCCGACGGCGCCTGGGACGTGCGGGACGTCCACGCCACCGTCGGCCGCTACGGCCCGCCCGGCGACGACTCCCGGGCCATGCTGCTCGTCTCCGGCATGTACGGCCGGTTCAAGCACACCCCCGCGATCCGCCGGGGCCTGCTCAAGGGCGCCGCCGAGGCCGACGGCGTGACCGTGGAGCGGCCCGCGCGGGACGTCACCCCGCCCGGCGCCGCCACCTCCGTCAGCTGCCAGGTGCTCACCCAGAAGAGCGCCGCGGTGACCCTGACCTACGGCGTCTGCGCCTGGGCGGACGGCAACACCGCGGCCGCCGTCGGCGAGGTCGATCTCTCCGTGCGGGACCCCGCCGACGTGGACCTGGAGGAGGCCGCGCGCACCGCCCTGCGGGTCCGCTCCGAGCTGCTCCGGCCCGTCGGCTGACCGGCGTTCAGCGGCCGAGCACCGCCCGCATCACCTCCTTGGCGATCGGCGCCGCGGTGCCGCCGCCGCTGATCTCGCCCCGGTCCGCCGCCGCGTCCTCCACCACCACCGCGACCGCCACCTCGGGCTCGGGCGCGTCCTCGGACTTCGCCCAGGAGACGAACCAGGCGTACGGCACCCCCGTGTTGCCGACCCCGTGCTGGGCCGTGCCGGTCTTGCCGCCGACCAGCACGCCCGGGATGGCCGCGTTGGTGCCGGTGCCCTCCTCGACCACCCCGGCCATCAGCTCCGCCAGCCGCGCCGCGGTGGCCGGCCGCATCACCTGCCGGCCGGGCCGGGCCCCGCTCCCGGACAGGGGCGCGCCGCCGTGCCGGGTGGTCCGCTCCACCAGGTACGGCGGCCGCAGCACCCCGCCGTCCGCGACCGCCGCCGCGACCATCGCCATCTGCAGGGGCGTGGCCCGCGTGTTGTACTGCCCGATCGACGACAGCGCCAGCTGCGCCCGGTCCACCCGCGTGTCGAAGGTGCTGGGTGCCACGGAGAAGGGGATGCGCACCTCGGTGTCGTTGAACCCGAACGCCTGCGCCGTGGCCACCATGTCCCGCACCCCCACGGCCACGCCCAGCTTGGCGAACACCGTGTTGCACGACCACTCGAAGGCGTCCCGCACCGAGGCGTCCGCGCAGCCCTCGCCCTCGTTGGTCAACCGGGTGGTGGTGCCGGGCAGCCGGTAGGGGTCCGGGGAGTCGGTCCGCTCGTCCAGGTCCGTGACCACGCCCGCGTCCAGCGCCGCCGCCGCGGTGACCACCTTGAACGTCGACCCCGGCGGATACGTCTGCCGCACCGCCCGGTTGAGCATCGGTTTCTCCGGGTCGTGGTTGAGCCGGGCCCACGCGGACACCACCGCCTCGCTGTTGCCCGACAGCTCCGACGGGTCGTACGACGGGCTGGTCACCAGCGCCAGGATCCGCCCGGTGGCCGGCTCCACCGCGGCCACCGCGCCCTTGCGCCCGGCCAGCCCCCGGTACGCGGCCTCCTGCGCCCGCCGGTGCAGGGTCGTCACCACGTCCCCGCCGCGACCGCGGGCCCGGCTCACGTCGCTCCACAGCGGCAGCGGCCTCAGCAGCGGATCGGTCCCGGACAGCACCCCGTCCTCGGCGTGCTCCAGGAACGTGGTGCCGTACCGCTGCGAGGCGAAGCCGGTGACCGGGGCGTACAACGGGCCGTCCGGATAGGAGCGTTCGTAGCGCAGCTGCTCGCCGGTGTCCACCGAGCCGGTGACCGGACGGCCGTCCACCAGGATGTTCCCGCGCGGCTGCTGGTAACGGGCGATCGTGGCCCGCCGGTTGGCCGGGTTGCCGTCGTACTCCCCGGACCGCACCACCTGCACCCGGGCCGCGTTGGCCAGCAGCGCCGCCAGCAGCAGGGCGCAGAACGCGCGGGCGTGCCGGATGTACCGGGCCGTCGGCCGCCCGCCCTCGGGCAGCGGGCCGTACTCGGTCACGGCGCCTCCCGGCCGTCGTACTGGCTGCGCGCCGAGTCGCTCACCCGGACCAGCAGCGCCACGATCGCCCAGTTGGTGACCACCGAGGAGCCGCCCTGGGCGAGGAACGGCATCGCCATGCCGGTCAGCGGGATCAGCCCGGTCACCCCGCCCGCGATCACGAACACCTGGAGCGCCACGATCGAGGCCAGCCCGACCGCGAGGAGCCGGCCGAACGGCTCGCGCAGCGCCAGCCCCGCCCGGTAGCCGCGCTCCACCAGCAGCGCGTACAGCAGCACGATCGCCGCGAGCCCGGCCAGGCCCAGCTCCTCCCCGGCCGTCGCCAGGATGAAGTCGGACTTGGTGGCGAAGCCGATCAGGATGGAGTGCCCGAGCCCCAGCCCGGTGCCCAGGATGCCGCCCGCCGCGAAGGCGAACAGGGACTGGGCGAGCTGGTTGGGGCCCCGCCCGGCCTCGATGGTGGCGAACGGGTGCAGCCAGTCCTCGATCCGCCCGCCCACATGCGGCTCCAGCCGTCCCACGGCGACGGCGCCGAGCACGGCGAGCAGCAGCCCGACCGCGATCCAGCCGGTGCGCCCGGTGGCCACGTACAGGAGCACCACGAACAGCCCGAAGAACAGCAGCGAGGTCCCGAGGTCCCGCTCCAGCACCAGGACGCCGACGCTCACCAGCCAGATCGTCAGGATCGGCCCCAGCACCCGCCCGGTCGGGAACTGCAGCCGCCACAGCCGGCGCCCGCTGTACGCCAGCGCGCTGCGGTTGGCGGCCAGATAGGCGGCGAAGAACACCGCGAGCAGCACCTTCGCGAACTCGCCGGGCTGGATGGAGAACCCGGCGATCCGGATCCAGATCCGGGCCCCGTTGACCGCCGGGAACAGGATCGGCAGCGCCAGCAGCACGAGGGCGGCCACCACGCACACGTACGCGTACCGCTGGAGCACCCGGTGGTCGCGCAGCACCAGCACCACCCCGATGAACAGCCCCACCCCCAGCGTGGACCACACCAGCTGGGTCGGGGCCGCCCGGTCGCCCGGTGTCTCCAGGTCCAGCCGGTAGATCAGCACCAGCCCCAGCCCGTTGAGCAGCACCCCGATGGGCAGCGGCAGCGGATCGGCGTACGGCGCCCGGATCCGCACCGCGATGTGGGCGAACAGGGCGAGCACCCCGAGCCCGGCGCCGTACCCGACGGCACCCGGCGGCACGGTCCCGGTCCGGGCCAGCCCCACCGCGCAGTAGCCGTACACGGACAGCAGCACGGCCAGCACGAGCAGGGACAGCTCGACGCCCCGGCGCCGGGGAAGACGCACGGCGCGCACGGGAGCGTCGACCGCCGCCAGAGTGCTTCCGGCCTTCGTCATGCCCGGAACTTACCGAAATGGCACAGTCTGGCCGGGCAGGCGCCCCGGGGCGCGAAGCGCCTCAAGGGGCGCGGGGCTGTATCGATATGCGGCTCCGCCGCGTGAGCGCGAGCAACCACGACGCACCCGCACCCCGCGACGCAGGGAAGCCCCCGCCCCCTATTCGCCCCCAGGCAACCGCAACGTAGCCACCGCGCCCCCATCGACCGCGTTGTCGAAGCTCAGCGCAGCGCCCAGCACCTCCGCCTGCCCCGCCGCGATGGTCAGCCCCAGCCCGTGCCCGGTCGCCCCGCCCTCCGTGCGGAACCGCTGCGGCCCGTGCGCCACCAGGTACTCCGGATAGCCGGGCCCGTGATCCCGTACGGTCACCACCGGCCCGTCCACGGTCAGCACCACCGGAGGCGCACCGTGCCGGTGCGCGTTGGCCACCAGGTTCCCCAGCACCCGCTCCAGCCGCCGCCGGTCGGTCTCCACCCGCACGTCCCGCAGGACGCGCACCTCGGTGTCGGTGCCCGAGGCCCGCACCACCCGTTCGGCCAGCGCGCCCAGCGCCTCCGTGCCCAGCTCCAGCCGCTCCCGCCCGGTGTCCAGCCGGGAGATCTCCAGCAGGTCCTCCGTCAGCGTGCGCAGCGCCGCCACCCGGTCCCGCACCAGCTCCGTCGGCCGGCCCGGCGGCAGCAGCTCGGCCGCCGCGTGCAGCCCGGTCAGCGGGGTGCGCAGCTCGTGCGCCACATCCGCGGTGAACCGCTGCTCGCTCAGCAGCTTGCCCTGCAACGAGGACGCCATCGAGTCCAGCGCGGCGGCCACCGCGGCCACCTCGTCCTGCGGCCGGGCCGGATCCCTGGTACGGGGATCGTTCACCCGGGCGTCCAGGTCGCCGGCGCTGATCCGGCGGGCCACCCGCGCCGTGCCGTGCAGCCGCCGGGTCACCCGGGTCACCGCGAACACCCCGACCAGCACCGTCGCCCCGATCGCCAGGGCCGACGACCACACGATCGACTCGTCCAGGCCGGCGATGGTGCGGGACTGCTGCGAGTAGTCCACCGCCACGCCCAGCGCCCGGTGCCCGGCCACCGGCCCCGCCGCCCACATGGCGGGCCGCCCCCGGTACGGCGCGACCATCGTGCCGCGCTGCCCGGACACCGCCAGCGCGCGCAGCGCCGGGGGCAGCTCCGCGGGGTCCACCCGGGCGCCCGGCAGCAGCCGGTCCCCGGCCTCGTACGCCTCGGTGGCGTCGGCGAGCCGGGACAGCGCCAGGTCACGGGCCTGGCCCACGGTCTGGTCGGTCACCGACACGTGCACCAGCACGCCGAGCAGCGCGGCCAGCGCGCAGCACATCACCGTCATGAACGCGGCGGCCCTGACCGCGAGCGCCCCGGACCAGTGCGGCAGCGTCAGCCTCATCGCGCGTCCGGGGAGGCCGAGGGGGACGGCGTGCGCCGGGCGTGCGGGCCGTCGCCGACGTGCAGGTACTCGTCGCGGGAGAACACCATCGCGCGCTGGCCGGGGTCCCACACCCAGGTGGTGCGGTACTCGTAGCCGGAGGTGTCGGCCGGGGAGCGTTCGATCAGCGCCCGCCCGGCCAGCTCCACTCCGAGGAGGGCGTCGTTGTCGGCCAGCACCCGCACCAGCCGCCGCCCCTCGGCGGTGTAGACCCGCACCGCCGTCTGGTTGGTCGGGTACAGCCGGAAGCCCAGCGTCAGGTCCGCCCGGCCGTCCCCGGTCAGGTCCCGGTGGTATGGCTCGAGCAGCGGGCAGCGGTCCCGCTCGCCGCCCGGCCGGCACTGCCTCATCCGGTCCACGGTCGCGTGGTACGGCCCCTTGGGGCCGTAGTCGCCGGGGTGCGCCGACAGCTCCGCCTCCACGACGTCCACCGGATCGACCTTCCGGACGTCGCCGCCGGGGACCGTGACGCCCTTGACGGTCTCCCGGGTCGCCACGGCGTACGGGTAGGCCGGGCTGGACGCGGGCCTGAGGTCGGGCCACAGCCGGGTGGGGCTGACGGCGGTCGTGGTCGGCCCGGCGCCGCGCAGGCCGCCGGTGTCCCCGCAGGCCGTCGCCGTCGCCGACAGCAGGGCGACGGCGGCCAGGGCGAGGGCGGTACGGGCGGGTCGACGGGCCGGCATCCCTACATTCTGACCGAAGTCTGCTTTGTACCGCTTCGTGCGCGGTGGGTGAGGTGGCGGCGGGCGCTCCGGCTCGCGTGCGGGTGCGGCGGGCTACTCGGCCAGCTCCTCCACGGGCTACTCGGCCAGCTCCTCCAGCAGCCGCACGGTCGCCAGGCCCGTCCGCAGGTACTCCACGAACAGGTCGTTGTGCAGCGCCCACGCCGAACGCCGGGCCCGGATCAGCTGGATCGCCTGGTCCGCGGTGTCGCCCCGCTGGACCAGCGCGTGCGCGACGACCAGCCCCGACCGGTTGTACCCGTGGAAGCAGCGCACGAGCACCCGGCGCCCGGCGTCCAGCGCGTCGTTCGCCGCGCGGGCCAGCCGGATCACCCCGGCCAGCTGCGTGCCGTCCAGCGGCCCGTCCGGCACCGGCCACACGTGGTGCTCCACGCCCGGACCGGGCCCGTACCCCGGCAGCCGCAGCAGCGACTGCACCACGTCGAACTCGTCGCGTACGACGGCGAGCTCCAGCCGCCCGGACCGGTCCCGGAACTCGTGGCCGCCCATCCACAGACCGGGCACGATCTCGTTCCACGGGCTCCTCGGAGCCGGTACGTCGGGCTGCTTTCCGAGGGTCCGCAACGGTGCCTCCCCAACTCCCGCACAGGGCCGCCCACCACGGTAACCGGTCTTGCCCCGGGAGCGCCCCGCCTGTTCCCATGGTCGAGGGGTGATGGCATGAGCGGACTGCGCGTGGTGCCGGCCTTCCGGCACGGTCGTGAGCGGCTGTACGTCTGCCGCGCGGACGGAGCGGGCGTGGCCTGGTACGACCGCGAGGCGGGCCGGGTCGATCTGCTCGCCGAGGACGAACGGGACGCCGTGCTCCGGGCGCTGCACCCCTTCCTCACCGGCCCGGTCACCGTGGGCCCGCCCCCGGTACCGACCCCCGCCGAACTCGCCCGGCTGACCCTGCACCCGGACGACGACCTGGCCCCCAACCGCCCCGGGGAGGCCCTGCTCGTCGCCCTGGACCGCCACCCCGGCCCCGCGCACCGGCTGCGCCCCGACCCCCGGCGGCGCGCCCTGACCGCCGAGCAGGCCGTGGGGCGGGCGCTGGACGGGCTGGAGGGCGCCGGCTGGCACACCCTGCACTCCGTCCCGCTGCCCGGCGGCGACCGCATCCACCACCTGGTGATCGGCCCCGGCGGGCTGTTCGCCGTGCACGCCCTGTACGCCCGCCGGGCCCGGGTCCGGGTCGCGGAGCCGATGGTCGCCCTGGGCCGCCGCGAGGCCGGGCCGCTGCTGCGCCCGCTGCGCTCCGCCGCCGACCGCGCCTCCTACGCGCTGACCGCCGAGGTCCGCCCGGTACTGGCCCTGGTGGGCCCCGCCGAGGTGACCGTGACGGCCGAGCCGCGCGGGGTGCGCATCCTGTGCGACCCGGAACCGGCCGACCTGGCCCGGCTGGGCGGGGTCCTCAAGCCGGCCGACGTGGAGGCACTGCACGGCATGGCACGGGACCGGAACGTCTGGCTGAGAGTCTGAACCCGGGCCGCCCGGGACGGGCACGCCACGGCAGGGGAGTGCTCGGCGGCGGCGCGGCGGCCGGGCTCTGATCCGGCGCGGCTCACGGCAGCGCGGTGGCCGGACCGGGGTCAGGTGCGGGGTACGGCACCGGGGCGGTCGACTCCGGGGCAGGCGCGGCGTGCGCCAGTGCGGCGGCCGGCTCCGAATGCGGCGTGGCTCACGGCGGTGCGGTGGCCGGCTCCGGATCCGGCGCGGCTCACGGCGGTGCGGCGGCCGGCTCCGGATCCGGCGTGGCTCACGGCAGCCGGGCGGCCGACTCCGGATCCAGCAGGGGCGCCATCAGGTCGCCGTGGTCCGACAGGCGCGGGGCGATGTCGTCGGCCCGGAACTCCAGCTGCGCGGGGCTGCGGCAGTCGGCGACCTCCTGCCAGGTCACCGGCGCGGACACCAGCGGGGCCGGGCGGGCGCGCACGGTGTAGGGGGTGGCCGTGGTCTTGCGGGCCGCGTTCTGGCTCCAGTCGACGAACACCTTCCCCGGCCTCAGGCTCTTCGTCATCCGGTGCACCACCAGCCGGGGCAGCGCCCGCTCGGCCTCCACCGCCAGCGCCTTCGCGTACTCGGACGTCCGCTCGGAGGAACTCCCGCGCACCGCCGCCAGCAGGTGCAGCCCCTTCGACCCGGCGGTCTTCGGGTACGCCTCGATCCCGTCCGCCGCGAGCCGCTCGCGCAGCCACAGGGCGACCTCGCAGCAGTGCACGACGTGCGCGGGCGGCCCCGGGTCGAGGTCGAAGACCAGCCGGTCCGCCTCCCCGGGACGCTGCACCAGCCACTGGTGGGTGTGGAACTCGGCGACCAGGTTGGCCGCCCAGACCAGGCTCGGCAGGTCCTGGACGACCACCATCCGGGCCGGGCTGTCCGGGGAGGAGCGGGGGACCTCGGCGGTGGTGACCCACTCGGGCGTACCCGGCGGCACGTTCTTGGTGAAGAACCGCTGGCCCCCGGGGCCGTCCGGGTAGCGCAGGAAGGACACCGCACGGTCGCGCAGGTGGGGCAGCAGGGCGGTGGCGGTGGTCGCGTAGTAGTGCAGCAGCTCCGCTTTGGTGAAGCCGGTCTCCGGATAGAGCACCTTCTCCAGGTTGCTGAGCGCGACCCGGCGCCCCTCCACCTCTGTGATAGGCGTCATAGGATGACAATCCCAGACAAACCGGAGAAAACGGCAATGGAAGGGTGCGGCACGTGCGATCGATATGGAACGGCGCGATCTCCTTCGGCCTGGTCAGCATCCCGATCAAGCTGGTGAACGCCACGGAGAGCCACGCGATCTCCTTCCGCCAGATCCACACCGAGGACAACGGCCGCATCCGTTACCGCAAGGTGTGCGAGCTGGAGGACCGCGAGGTCAGCCAGGCCGAGATCGGCAAGGCGTACGAGGACGCCGACGGCACGATGATCCCGATCAGTGACGAGGACCTCTCCCACCTGCCCATCCCCACCGCCCGCACCATCGAGATCGTGGCCTTCGTGCCGGACGACCGGATCGACCCGCTCCAGATGGGCGCGGCGTACTACCTGGCGGCCGGCGGGGCCCAGGCCGCCAAGCCGTACACGCTGCTGCGCGAGGCCCTCAAGCGCAGCAACAAGGTCGCCATCGCCAAGTACGCGCTGCGCGGGCGGGAGCGGCTCGGCATGCTGCGGGTGGTCGGCGACGCCATCGCCATGCACGGGCTGCTGTGGCCGGACGAGGTCCGGGCCCCGGAGGGCGTCGCGCCGGACGAGCCCGTCACCATCCGCGACAAGGAGCTGGACCTCGCGGACGCCCTGATGGACACCCTCGGCGAGGTCGACCTGGAGGACCTGCACGACGAGTACCGGGAGGCGCTGGAGGAGGTCATCGCCGCGAAGGCCTCCGGCGAGGCCCCGCCCGAGTCCCCGGCCCCCGCCGCCGGGGGCAAGGTGCTCGACCTGATGGCCGCCCTGGAGAACAGCGTCCGGGCGGCCCGCGAGTCCCGGGGCGCGGAGGAGGAGGCGGAGGTCAGACAACTGCGCCGGGGCACGCCGGCACCGAAGGAGACGGGCGCCAAGAAGTCCACGTCGACGACGAAGAAGACCCCGGCCGCGAAGAAGGCCGCCCCCGCCCGCAAGTCGACGTCCAAGGCGGGGGAGGGGGCGGCGAAGAAGACGGCGACGGCGAAGAGCACGGCGACGGCGAAGAGCACGGCCGGGAAGAAGACGGCGACGAAGAAGACGGCGTCCCGGAAGCGGACGGCGTGACCCGTGCGGTGGGGTGCCGCGGCGGCACAGCCCGCCCCCCGGCCCCCGCCCCCGCCGGTCGTCAGGTGGCGGACGGCACCCGCCCCCGCCCCTCGCCCCCGCCCGCGCCGGTCGTCAGGCGGCGGACGGCACCCGCCGCCGTCCCAGCAGCACCACCCCGCCCCCCGCCACGGCCAGCCCCGCCAGCGCCGTGCCGAAGACCGTCGCACCCGTGGTGAGGCCCACCGCGTCGCTCAGGTATCCCGCGCTCACCGGGAGGAGCCCGGCGGGCAGGTAACCCCCGACGTTCAGCGCCGCGTTGGCCTCGGCGAGCCGCGCCCCCGGCACGGCCGAGTTCAGCAGCGACAGCCCCCCGAGCTGCCCCATCCCCTGCCCGGCCCCCGCCAGCAGCGCCGCCCCGGCCAGCGCGGCGACCGACCCGGTGTGCACGGCCGTGAGGAGCGCGGCCATGCCGAGGGCGGTGGCACCGGCGCCGCAGGCCAGCACCGCGCGCCGCCCCAGCCTCCGTACCGCGAACTGCACCCCCGTGGCGGACAGGAACATCGCGAACGCCAGCGCCCCGGAGACGATCCGGCTCCCCGTGCCGAGGAGTCCCGCGAGCAACGACGGACCGAGCGACAGCACGAAGGAGGTGGCGGTGATGCCGGGCGCGAACACGGCGATCCCGAGGGCGAGGTGCCATCCGGCACCGCGCGGCACCCCGGGCACCCGCACCCACCCCCCGGCATTCCGGCCGCCCCCGCCGTGACCCCCGTGCGCACCGCGCACCGGCATCCGGACCACGACCACCACGGCCGACGCCAGCAGCACCGCCTCCACCGCGAACACGGTGACCGTGGGGCCGGGCAGCGTCTCGGACAGCACCCCGGCCAGCAGCGGCCCCAGTCCCGCCCCGAACACCATCGCGCAGGAGGCGAGCAGCGCGGCGGTCCGCCGCCGGGCGGGCCCCGCCACGTCCGTCACCGCGGCCATCCCGGCCGAGACCACGGCGCCGACCGCGATGCCGGTGCACAGCCGGGCCGCGATCAGCGCGCCCACGCCGCCCGCGGTCGCGAAGACCAGGCAGGCGACGAGGGCGAGGCCCAGCGCGGGCAGCAGCACCGGCTTGCGCCCGATCCGGTCGGAGACGACCCCGCAGACCAGCAGGGACCCGAGCAGCCCGGCGATGTAACAGGCGAAGACCACGGTCAGCGTGCCCCTGCCGAACCCCATCTCGCGCTGCCACAGCACGTACAGCGGGGTGGCCGCGTTGGACAGCACGAACACCGCCGTCACGGGCCAGGCGGCGAGCCAGACCCACCGCACGGGCGCCTCACCCCCGCCCACCGCCTCCCGGGCACGCTCACCGGCGGTCGCCGTCGTCATGGCACAGTCCTCCCCTGGACCTCGGTACGAGTTGAGTCGTACTTGTACGAGCGGAGTCGAACTTAGCATGCAGTACGATCGGAGTCGTACAGGAAGTCCGCGCGAGGGGAGCCGCAGTTGACCGGGCAGAGGACCGAAGCGACCCAGCCGGCCGTGGGCGTGGAGGAGCGGCCGGAACCCCCCGGCCTGCCCGACCCGCTGCCCGAACCGGCCGCCGCCGACATCCGGCTGGAAACCGTGCTGAGCGCGCTCAGCGACCCGCTCAGGCTGCGGATCGTCCGCAAACTCCTCCTGGAGTCCGAGGAGTTCGACCACACCTGCGGCTGGTTCGGCCTGGACCGCCCCAAGTCCTCGCTGACCCACCACTTCCGGGCCCTGCGCGAGGCGGGCGTCACCCGGCAGCGCCAGTACGGCCTGGAGCGCCGCAGCCAGGTCCGGGTGGCCGACCTGAACGCCCGCTTCCCCGGCCTGCTGGACCTCGTGGCCGCCTGGACCCCGCCGGACGGCGACTGAGGCGTCCCGGGATGCGGACCGCGGGCCGGTCCCCGACCATGGAAGTCGTCGCTGGGGGAGGGACAGTCAGGGCCGGGGCCGACCTCCTGGGAGTGTGACGATGACCGGTGACAGACCCTCCGCGGCGGCCTGGCGCAACCTGGTCATGGCCACCGTCGGCTTCACCCTCACCTTCTGGGCCTGGAATCTGATCGCCCCGCTCGCCGCCGACTTCGACCAGCGGCTGCACATGGGCGCCTCGGCCCAGTCCCTCCTGGTCGCGGTCCCGGTCCTGGTCGGCTCGCTCGGCCGGGTCCCCATCGGCGCGCTCACCGACCGCTACGGCGCCCGCCTGATGTTCCCGCTGACCAGCGCTTTGACGATCATCCCGGTGCTGCTGCTGATCCCGGCCCGGTCGTCGTACGCCGCCCTGCTCCTCGTGGGCTTCGTCCTCGGCCTCGGCGGCACGACGTTCGCGATCGGCGTGCCGCTGGTCAACTCCTGGTTCCCGCCCGCCCACCGGGGCGCGGCCCTCGGCGTCTTCGGCATGGGCATGGGCGGGGTGGCGCTGTCCGGCTTCCTCACCCCGCGCATGTACCACCGGGGCGAGAACCTGCCGTTCCTGGTCATGGCGGTCGCCCTGGCGGTGTACGCCGTCCTGGCCGCCTTCCTGATCAACGACCGCCCCGGCCGCCAGATCCCCTCGACCCCCCTGACGACGCGCCTCACCCAGGCGGCCCGGCTCCGCGTCACCTGGGAACTGTCGGCGCTCTACGCGATCGGCTTCGGCGGCATCGTCGCGTTCGGCGTCTACCTCCCCACCTACCTGCGCACCTGGTACGGCCTCAGCCCCACCGACGCCGGCACCCGGGCGGCCGGCTTCGCCCTGGTCACGGTGGTCTTCCGCCCCATCGGCGGCTGGCTGGCGGACCGCGTCCACCCGGCCACCGTCACGGCCTGGGCACTGGGCCTGGTGGCGGTCCTGGCGGTCGTCCAGTCCTTCGACCCGGCCCTGTTCCCCACCGCCACGGTCTGCCTGCTGCTGATGGCGGCGGGCCTCGGCACGGCCAGCGGCTCGGTCTTCGCCCTGGTCTCCCGGGTCACCCCCCAGCCCCAGGTGGGCAGCGTCACCGGCATCGTCGGCGCGACGGGCGGCCTGGGCGGCTTCGTCCCGCCCCTGGTCATGGGCGCCGTCTACAGCGCCAAGTCCTCGTACTCCATCGGCTACATGCTCCTGTCCGACCTGGCCCTGGCCGGCTGCGTCTACGCCTACGGGCGCATGCGCACGGCCGGGTCGACCCCGGAACCGGCGCCGACCCGGGCCCACGCACCCGAGACCCCGACCCGCGGCGGCGCTACATGACCCCCATCCCCCGCTTGGCGAGGCGCTTGAACTCCTGGGTGTACGTCTCGATGAGTTCCTTGGTGTCCTGATACAGCTCGCGTATGGCTGCCTGCGCCTCGGGGAGCAGCAGCTCGGCCGAGCGGGACTGGTGGAGCCGTATCTCGTCGTCGACGTAGTCGGCCTTGCGGCGCACGATCCCGGGCATCTCCCACAGCCGGAGCGGATCCGCGACCATGGACGTCCAGCGCGGCGCGGCCCGGGACATCGGGGGAGCCAGGTCCCGCCACGGTTCGGCGGGCGTCCGACCGGTGAGAGCCGGGGACAACTGGACCCTCGCCTCGACGAACGGGGCACAGAACGCGGTCAGCTCGTCCTGAAGGCCGTCCACCTTCGCGACCAGCGCCGCCTGCACACTCTGCCGCCCGGTGAGCCGCCCCACCGCGACGGTGGCCACCGCCCCGGCGATCGCACCGCCCAGACCGATCAGAGCCACCGGTATCTCCGACTGAGCCACCCGCCCCCCTCTGCGCGTGCCGCCGCAATCAACACGATTGTCGCGGTGGCGCAGCCACGGAGAAACCTCTGTCCCATAACAGACGAAAAGACCCCACCACCAGCGACTCGCTGGTGACGGGGTCTTCAGACACCTCATACAAGGTGCCCCCGGCAGGATTCGAACCTGCGCACACGGCTCCGGAGGGCGCGTGTGCTTGATGCATCGCGCCTGGTCACAGCGTACAAGCGGTGCAACGGGCGTGCATCTGTCCACGAATGGGCCACAGACGCCAGGCTATCCAGCCTAAAGTGATCTCTGTGACTGATGAGGCTGTGAGCACTGCTCAAACCTACGTGCTACGCACGGACGTTGTGCGTTGGGCCATCGACGCTCTGACTACCCAGAGGATCCACCCGTTCTTCCTGGCCTACTTGCACCTACACAGCTTGACCCCTGACGAAGACAGCCCCACGCCGGTGGCGCCTTCGTGGAAAAGCTTTGGCCGTAGATATCTCTCCATGCCGGGCGGTCCGGTCAATAAGCCGTATTATCGCCCATTCTTCAATGAAGTGAGCAAACCTGGGCGATACTGGATGAATCAGAACCTTGCTGGCAGTTGGGCCCCGGGTTCACTTCGAGATGTGCCACTGACAGTGGTCGACATATCGAGCGAAGGCACCTTTACGCTTAAAAGGGAAAGCGGCAAGTTGGCGCTCGAGAACCTGCTTTACGGTGACCCGATACCTGTCTTGGCTCTCAGTGTATTCATGCTACGCAATTTTGGATTCAAATCCGATAGCGGAACGCCTGTTGAGCATGATGTCGAGGGGCTTTTTCTGCTGGACTTCAACTTCCGCCACGCAAGCGACGGGAATCCGGTGGGGGATGCGGCCAGCATCTTTACGACGCGCCATCCAACATTGCCAGTGTCTGACATCTTCGAAGCCCACAAGAACTAGATCGAGAAAGTCGACCAATCGTGTCAGTGACGATGAGCCACGGTCCGGTGCGTGAGCTAACGGCAGATCAGCTCGGCATAGGGGTGGAAGCGGCAACTGCTTCCCATGCTTCAAATCGACCGGATGAGCCGGAGATCAAACTCGATGATCCGCTGGTTATTGAGGCCTTGTGGTTGCTGGATAGATTCGGCGGCGTTATCTACACCGGTCCGCCTGGTACTGGGAAGAGCTGGCAAGCAAGCAAGGTGGCTAACGCTGTCACCAACGGCGACACGACCCGAGTCAGGTACGTCCAGTTTCACCCGTCTTATCAGTACGAAGATTTCATGCAAGGATTCAGACCACTCAAAGACGGAAGTGGGTTCAGACTAGAAGACGGCCACTTCATAGAAATGTGCGATAAGGCTGCCGGCGATCCAGGTAATAAATATGTCCTCGTCATTGACGAGCTGAGTCGTGGTGATGCGGCCAGGGTTTTCGGAGAGGCCCTTACGTACCTAGAAAAATCGAAGCGGGGTCTCCCTTTCAGGTTGGCGTCAGGAGAGGAGAAAAGGGTTCCCGACAATTTGCTTATCTTGGCTACGATGAATCCCCTCGACCGAGGGGTCGATGAGGTCGACGCGGCTTTCGGGCGCAGGTTCGCCCAAGTAGCCGTCGAGCCTAACAGAAACACGCTTCAAGAATTTATGGAAGAGAACGGACTTGCGGCACCGTTGGCTGACGGGTTGCTTCGTTTCTTCGACTTCATCAATAAGCGGGCACTTACTACGCCGCAAGCCGCGGTAGGACACGTCTTCTTCCGGGATGCAAGTGACGAGGATTCACTGCGCGCTGTCTGGGACTACCAGCTTCGTTTCCATCTCAAGAAAGCCTTTCAACTCGAAGAGCAGGAATATCGCGAAGTGCAGGGGCGCTGGCAGTCGATTTTTTCGTACCAGCGGACGAAGGACGGGGAGTCGGAAGCCCTTCCGGTGGGTGAAGAAGAAGAGTCGGAACAGGCATGACCCCGCACCCATCGCCGCGGGTAATTCCCTGCTCTGAACAAGGTCAGATAGATCTTCCCCTTAGTGAGCTCATCGACGGAGCTGGCACCCTCCTGCTAAACCCTGAGATCAGTAAGAAGGACTTTCTGACCGTTACCTTGCGCGGCGGAAAACTTCGCTTGCAAGCGCGTGGTTTTATTGGGCTTATCCCTCTCAACGAGCGACTGGCAATCTTTGTTGAACCGCGTGTCCCCGTGTCGAACCTCACGCGGATGGCAGAGATTTCGGGTTCGAACCGACTTCCCCTGCCAGTGATTCGTGCATATGAGACGGGGGAGGCCAAGGAAGGAGTGTTGCGAGACCTGTATGCCGCCGCACTCGTGCACCATGTCGAGAGAGTGGTCGAGAGGGGACTTCTTCGGGAATATCGAAGGGTCGAGGAGGAGTCCAGCTTCCCTGCCGGCGGACTGCTGGTGAATCAGACCGTTCGCATGCAGGCGCGCGGAGTGAAGCACAGGGTCTGGTCTAGCCGCTACGAACGGACAGCTGACAACGCAGTGAACCGGTGCCTTAAGTATGCTCTATGGAGGGTCGGTCGACAGGGCAACGAGTCGGCGGCTCTCGGAAAGCAGATCCGTCGGCAACTGAATCGACTCTATGCCTCATTCGAGGGTGTCTCGTTGGATCGTTCGCTGGCATTTCTGAACGACGACCTGGTTACTGGGCGACAAGGTTTGCCGCCCGTTCGTGCGTACTATCGCGATGCCTTGGATGTCGCTAGGGCCGCTCTCCTGCAGAGAAAAATCTTCTTGGATCGCTCCGCGACTGGAGTGCAGCTTCCGTCCATTGTGTTCGATATGAATGACTTGTTTGAGAGATACGTTCGAAGAACACTAGAGATGCACGGAGCCAGCGCTGGTTGGACGGAGATCGTGGCCGACGGAAATACCACGTCTAGGCGTCTTCTGTTCATGAAGCACAGAGCCGTAGGCTCCGGTTTCCATCAACTGCAGTACAGTGACGCCTTTGCCACCCCAGACATAGTCGTCCTTCGCGAGAACGGAGATGACGTTGCCTGCGTGATGGACGTGAAAAACAAGCTCGTCAAGCGCCGCTCGGATCGGGATGGCGAAGATCAAGTCATCGCATATGCGCTACGCTACGCTACGGATCGGGTCGTCCTTGTTCATCCTGCTCAAGAAGGCCAGAAGCCGGGGATGTATAAGGTGGGAGACGTCGGTGAAGTTAGTCTGTTTCAGTACCGCATGAACTTGGCTGCAGATGACCCAGAAGTTGAGGAACGGAACTTCGGAGACGCTGTCGCCAAGCTCATCGCTTCATGAATGCAGGCTAGTCCTTGATCGGGACAGGGTTGAGGTCCACGCCGATAACACTGCGCCTCATGTCGTGGGCAGCGTTCAGCGTTGTGCCTGTCCCCAGAAACGGGTCCAGCACTGTGCCGTGGGTCCAACTGTCGTGACCGCAGTCCGTCCAGGCCACCGTTCGCTTCGGGGCGAAGGTGAACTCTCGGAAGTAGCCCCCCAGTGCCGCCTTCGCCTCCGCTGCTAGCTGGCGTACATGTTCGGCATTACGACCAGTTCCCGTCTGTACATGTAGTGCTTTGCCAGCGTCAGAGATACCGGTGGCCTGAATCGCTGCGATGTGTGCTGCCGTGAGCCGCTTCTCTCGGGCAAGTTCCATCGCACGCTTGGCCTGAGGGCGCGACGCATCGAGTTCAGCCGTTTTCTCCACGACCCTCTCACGGGGGCGTCCACATTCAGTACAGACCACGAGAGGGCAGGCCAGGGTCACTGCTCGTTGGACGATCTCACTGGGGAACGGTGCCAGATGACGAGCCATGTTGCGCTCAAGATCGATGTCCCAGATGTCCCCAGGGTTGTCCAAGTCCCAATCGACCTTGGAAATGGGGCTCTCTTCGTCCCAGAGCGAGCTACCTTCCTCGTAAGGAACGTTGCGAAAGTCCCACACATCTCCGGGGTTCGCGGTGCTGCCCGCTCGTCCGTACTTGCGGGCGTATGCGAAGAGGTCGTAGTAGTAGGAGCGCTGCGGGGTCAGGTGAATGATGTACTCGTGCCGACTGGCCAAGCGCGTCTGTACAGGGTCGGGCATGCCACGGGTCTTTGCCCAGATGATGCGATTGCGGATGAGCCAGCCGGCGTCTGCAGCTGCGGCCTCAATCCGCCCCGGAATTCCTGCAAGTGACTGGTTCTTCCAGGTGTCGCCCACATTCAGGAACACGGAACCAGTAGGACGTAGGACACGCCGCCACTCAGTGAGGCAATCCATCATCGCTGCCACGTAGCCCGCAGGGTCGGGTTCCTGACCGATCTGGCCGGCGACCTTGTAGTCGCGCTTCTGCCAGTACGGGGGAGACGTGACTACGAGATCAACTGTGTTGTCTTCCAGGGGGATGGACCGAGCGTCGCCTTGGATCACTCGGCGCTCGGGCGATCCTGGCGCCTCGGGGTCGTCGACGGCTGGCCGGGCGGTCAGGGTGCCTACTTGGTCCACGGCGGGAGTCTCGACCTCAAAAAGTGCCTCACTGCTCGCCGTTCGGCTGGTCCGCGGCAGCACGACTCGGGCAGCCGTGCGCGTGGCGTCCCCGTCCGTAGCCGAGGCGTCCTGAGAGGCCATGCGGGCACCCTTCCTTGCTTCTACCTAGATCCCGACTCGAGAGGATACCAAGCGGCGCACGCACCGGGTGGTGTGGTCCATGGTTCTCATGGGCGGCCAAACACGCATCGGTGGGGTGCCACACGTTCGCTCTTCCTTTGCTGCCCTTTCCTCTGGCAAGCAGCCACTTCGAACGAGGCCGACCGAAGCCAGAGTGATGGGCCTTACCTAGTCAGTGGGCTATGCAGCTCGGTTTTGGCAGCACGGACGAAGCGTGCTTCTGCCTCGCTGAATCGGTGAACGGCATCCTGGAATGAGCTGCTAGAAGTTGGAGGATGAGACCGCCATCCCTCTAGGAGAGCGTTGAACTCCTCGTCATCCAGGGCGTTGGATGGCAGGGCGCTCCGAGCCTCACGGCAAGACCATTCTGCCGTGGGGACATCCTGACCATGCGGTTCATGAGGTCCTGAGGAGCTAGTGGAGCTGAGACGGTTCAGGTCAGCGAGCGCCTGCATGAGTCCTAGAGCAGCAGCGCTCACGCTTGGCGATTGATCATTTGTTATTCGGCCGAGCTTTCCCCACGCTCTCTCGTAAATTGCCTGCTTGCTGAGGTAGTAGCCCATCACCTCAGCGGCGTCGGTCATTCCCACAGCAGGACCGGCTACCTCGTCAGGTCCTTCTAGCTCTGGCCGTCCTCGCCCGGCACGGCGACCTCGGCTCCTACGCCCGGCAGATCCAGCGCCTCGGGGGCTGCGAGCGGCCCGTACGAATGGAGGGTCACCGGCTCGACGTCCACGCGGCCACCGGTGAAATCGTCCGGGAGATCACCGACCGCGACCTTCCGGCGGGGCAGCTCCTCATCCGCTGCAACAACCGTCGCGCCACCCGGTGTGCCACCTGCGCGGAGACGTACCGCGAAGACACCTTCCACCTCGTCACGGCCGGGCTGAGCGGCGGCAAGGGCATCGGCCCGGCGGTCGCCCGGCACCCCCGCGTCTTCGCCACCTTCACCGCGCCGTCCTTCGGCCCGGTCCACAACCGCCCGGCCGGCGGCCGGTGCCGCTGCGGACGCTCGCATGCGCAGGACGACCCCGCTCTGGGCACGCCGCTCGACCCGGAGTGCTACGACTACCGTGCGGCCGTCCTCTGGAACGCGCACGCCGGTGCCCTCTGGGATCGGTTCACCACATACCTCCGCCAGCAGATCGCCACCCGCGCGGGCCTCACCCGCTCCGCGTCACGCGACTGCGTCCGGGTGTCGTACGCCAAGGTCGCCGAATACCAGCGGCGCGGCGCCGTCCACTTCCACGCCGTCATCCGCCTCGACGGTCCGGGAGGCGCGGAGGACGACCCACCCGCCTGGGCGACGACCGAACTCCTCACCGACGCGATCCGCTCGGCCGCCCGCCTCGCCGAGACACCCGGCCCGGTCATCGGCGGCCACGCCTACGCCTTCCGCTTCGGCGACCAGCTCGACATCCGCCCCATCCGCTCGGCGGACTTCGCGGGCACCTCGGAGCTGTCCAGCCGGGCCGTGGCCGCCTACATCGCCAAGTACGCCACCAAAGGCGCCGAGACGGCCGGCACCCTCGACCGGCCCATCCGCAACCCGATCACCGACCTGATCGGCTCCGGTGTCACCGACCACGCCCGCCGGATGATCCTCACCTGCTGGCACCTCGGCGCGCTCCCCGAACTCGAACCGCTGCGCCTGCGCAAGTGGGCCCACATGCTCGGCTTCCGCGGCCACTTCTCCACCAAGTCCCGCACCTACTCCGTCACCCTCGGCGCCCTACGCCAGGAACGCGCCGACCACAACGAAGCCCTGGCCCGCGCCCGCGCGGCCGAAGCGGGCCACCCCTTGCCCGACCCGGACACCGTCCTCGTCCTCTCCCACTGGCGCTTCGCCGGAACCGGGTGGACGAACGCAGAACACCTCATCGCTCACGGCATCGCCCCTCGCTCAACCGATCCGCAGACGGAAGGAGAACCGACATGGCCCAGCGTGTTCCCGACGAGCTGATGACCGTCCGCCAAGTGCTCGATGAGCTGGGTGGTGTCTCGCGCCGGACCTTCTACCGATGGCGCGAGCTCGGTCAAGGGCCCGCGGCATTCAAGCTCCCTAATGGAGAGCTTCGCGTGTGGCGCAGCGACTACACAATGTGGTTGCGGCAGCTGGAGGCAGCGGCGTGAAGTCTCTCGACGTGAAGGTGTGGGGCGTACGGAAGAGGAACACCAAGAAGTCGTCCTATGACGTCCGATGGACCGTTGCCGGGAACGTCTTCTCCGAACAGTTCCGTACCAAGGCGCTCGCGGATCACTACCGTTCCAAGTTGCTCCGCGCCACTCATAACGGTGAAGAATTCGACACGGCGACGGGGCTGCCCGACTCGATGGTCGAGAAAGCGGCCTCGATGACCTGGTACGCCTTCGCTTTGAAGTACCTGGCCATGAAGTGGCCTCACGCGGCACCGAACACGCGCAACGGGATCAATGAGGCTCTGACCGCCGTGACGATGGCCCTTCTCGGCGATCGCCCTGGGCAGCCGCCCGAGGAACTGATCAGGAAGGCACTCCGCAACTGGGCCTTCGTCCTTCCCGGTCCGGACGAGCGCGAATTGCCGACCGATATTGCGAACACCTTGCACTGGGTGGCCAAGGCGTCGCGCCCGCTCTCGGACCTCGGTGATGCCGTGATGGGCAGGGCTGTCCTGGACTCGCTCAAGCTGAAGCTCGACGGGACGGCGGCGGCTGCGGAGACCGTTCGGCGCAAGCGTCGGACACTCGTCAATGCGATGCACTACGCGGTAGACCTCGGCGAGTTCAAAGAGAACCCCATCACTGGCATCCGTTGGAAGAAGCCAAAGGTTGCCGGAGAGGTCGACCCCCGTGTTGTCGCCAACCCTGAGCAGGCTCGTTCCCTGCTGACTGCGGTCTCGTACGTCGGCGGGTACGGCCGCGCGCGTGGTCGCCGACTCGTCGGCCTGTTCGCCTGCATGTACTACGGCGGCATGCGCCCGGCTGAGGCCGTCGGCCTCACCAGTGCAGACCTGAAGCTGCCCGAGGTCGGCTGGGGGACGGCACTGCTGAACCGGACGCGCCCGAGTGTCGGCAAGCAGTGGACGGACTCCGGTGAGACCCACGACGACCGGGGGCTGAAGAACCGACCGGCGGAGGAGGTCCGGCTCGTACCGATCCCGCCCCAGCTCGTCTCTATCCTCCGGCAGCACATCGACACGTTCGGGACTGCTGCGGACGGGCGGTTGTTCACCAATGAACGCGGGGGAGTGGTTGGCTCCTCGACGTACTACCGCGTCTGGCTGGAGGCCCGTGCGCTGGCGCTTCCGTCGGCCGCGGTTGCCTCACCGCTTGCAGCTCGCCCGTATGACCTCCGGCACTCGGCGCTGTCGACCTGGCTCAACTCCGGGGTGGACCCGACCGAGGTCGCCGAACGCGCGGGCAACAGCGTGGAGGTCCTGCTGAGCCGCTACGCCAAGTGCATCGACGGAAGGCAGGAGATCGCCAACCGCAAGATCGAGGACCTGTTGCGCGAATACGAATGATCAAGTGCGTACGTCGGGGCCCTCTGCCTTACGAGCGGAGGGCTTCGTCGTGTATCAGCCGCACACTGGCGGCCGGTAGATGCTGAGTGCACCCGCCGCATTGCGTTTCGTATCACTGACGGCCGGGCGTCTCAGGGACTACGTCCAATTCTTCTCTACGAATATGCCGTCGGTCTGTCGACTCTCACCGTATGGGGCTTTTGGAAGAGGAGCCGCGCCGGCTGCACGGCGGCCAGTCACGATGCCCGCACTGTGGTCTGTTGCAGGACCGGGTAGCGACGCTTGAGCAGGACTGGGTGCTGCTGGAACCGGACATGAATCCGTTGGCTCACACGGTGCCAGCGGAGCATCGGTGGATCGAGCTGTCAGACGGACGAGTGGCCGTCTACGGGGTGGGTCCGCCGGATCCGTATCAGCGATGCCGTATCGAGCACCGGTTGGCCTGTTCGGCGCAGCCGCTCCCGGATCTCTGGCCGTGGCTGACGACGCTTCGCGGTGAGAACGCGCGGCGAGCGGAGCGACAGGCCGCTCCCGAGGTGCCTGAGCTCCCTGAGCAATGGCCGGATGCCGGGTGACGCCCCCCTGGCTCATAAGCGGTGGCTGACCTGGGTAGATGCCTCAAGATCCTGTCCACGAATAGTCCACAGACCCCGGCATACGGCCGCTCCGGGCCGCACATGCCTGCATACACGCGAAGACCCCGCCTCAGCGTTTCCGCTGGTGACGGGGTCTTCAGGCACTTTCTGCGAAGTGCCCCCGGCAGGATTCGAACCTGCGCACACGGCTCCGGAGGCCGTTGCTCTATCCCCTGAGCTACGGGGGCGTGTCGGGCGCTGAGCTTCTCGCTCGCGGCGACGGGTAGAACATTAGCAGGTCTGGAGGGGTGATCAGGAACCCGGTTCGCGGCGCGGGGACCAGCGGGTCCCCTGGAGGGGGTGGAAGTGGGGAAAACCCGGACGCGGTGGCCGGTCCGCACCTACTCTCGACTTGTGCCAGGCGCTCCGGGCCGGGTGCTTGTTGTGGACGACAACAAGGTCATCCGGCAGCTGATCAGGGTCAACCTCGAACTGGAAGGGCTAGAGGTCGTGACCGCGGCCGATGGTGCCGAGTGTCTGGATGTGGTCCATGAGGTGCGGCCCGATGTCGTGACGCTCGACGTCGTCATGCCCCGGCTGGACGGGATCCGCACCGCCGCCAGGCTCCGCGCCGATCCCCGTACGCACCACCTGCCCGTCGCCATCATCAGCGCCTGCACGCAGTACGAGGTCCAGGCCGGCCTCGACCTCGGCGTGGACGCCTTCCTCGCCAAGCCCTTCGAACCCGCCGAGCTGGTCCGGATCGTGATGGACCTCATCGAGCGCAACAGCAGCCGCACCGCCGCCGGGGGAGAGGGGGTCGGCGTGGACGCGCATCGGGGAGACGGGGATCCGGCTAATGCCGCTGGTGCCAGTGATGACCCTGGCGATGGAGAGACGGTCGAGCGGGACTCGGCCGGGCAAGCTCCCGAGGGGATCGACCCCCTCCCCAGGCAGGACGGTCTCCCCGGGCACGACGGTCTCCCCGGGCACGACGGTCTCCCCGGGCACGACGGTCTCCCCAGCCATGACGGCATCCATCCCTGACGCTCCGTCGCCGGAGACATGACCCTCCGTCCTCGGAGACATGACCCTCGGCCGTCGCAGACATGACCGTCGGTCGTCGGAGGCGTGACCGTAAGCCGTCGCAGGCATGACCGTCGGTCATCGCAGGGTTGCCGGAGGTCGTGGAACGGATAACCGGCTCACCCACCCGGCCTCTCCTCCCCTACGCTTGTCCCGTGACCCCCGCCGACCTCTCCCGCACCGTGCTGGACGCGGTGTGCCGTGCTGTCGGTGAGGGGCGACTGAGCGTGGCCGTGCCCGAGCGGGTCGTGGTGACCGAGCCGGGGCCCGGGGGGTGCGGGGACTTCGCCACCGCCGTCGCGCTGCGGCTCGCGCACGCCGCCGGGCAGCCGCCGCGGCACGTCGCGGAGATCCTGCGGGAACGTCTCGTCGGGGCCGACGGGGTCGAGGACGTCGTCGTCACCGGGCCCGGTTTCCTCAACTTCCGGCTCGCGGAGCGGGTCGACCCCGTGGCCGCGCTGGTCGCGGAGATCCAGGACCAGGGCGCCCGGTACGGACACGGTGACGCCCTCGCCGGGCAGGTCGTCGCGCTCCGGGTGCCGTACGAGGTGCGCGCCGAGACCGTCGCCGAGGCCGTCGTACGCATCGTGCGGACCCAGGGCGGGTGGGCCACCGTGGAGCACGGCGAGCCCGTCAATCTGCGGCCCGTGCCCGCCCCGGAGGACCCCGCGCCGCTCGGACCCGACGCCGCCCGGTGGGCCCTGCTCCACCCCGCCCCGCACGACCGGCCCCGGATCACCGCCGACCACCTGGTGCAGCGCGAGGGCAATCCGCTGTTCCGGGTGCGTTACGCCCACGCCCGTGTCCGCTCCCTCGGCCGCAACGCCGCCCGGCTGGGCTTCGCCGCCGAGCCCGGCCCCCCGCGCACCGGGACCGCTGCCCCCCTTCTCACCCCCCTCGCCGACCACCCCCGCATCCTCACCGCGGCCGCCACCCACCGCGCCCCGGACCGGCTCGCCCGGCATCTCGTCACCGTCGCCGATGCCGTGCTGCCCCTGTTGCCTTCCGTGCTTCCCGTCGGCGAGGAAAAACCCTCGGCCGCCCACCGCGCCCGGCTGGCCCTCGCCGAAGCAGCCGGGACGGTGCTGGCCGGCGGCCTGTCCCTGCTCGGCATCGACGCACCCGAACATCTCTGAGGCGCGTGAGCAGATGCGTCCCGGAGTAAGACAGAGAGCCTGAGAATCACGTCATGAGCCGTTCCGCCCATCCCGCAGGGCCCCGCCACGCCGACGTCCTGCCCGAGGGCCACCACCCCGCGCCGCCCGCCGACCTCAACGCCCTGGACCGGAAGGTGTGGTCGCAGACCGTCACGCGCGGCGACGACGGCGTGGTCGGTGTCGCGGGGATCCCCGTCACCCGGCTCGCCGAGGAGTTCGGCACGCCCGCCTACATCCTGGACGAGGACGACTTCCGTACCCGCGCGCGTGCCTGGCGCACCGCGTTCGGTCCGGACGCCGACGTGTTCTACGCCGGCAAGGCGTTCCTCTCCCGGGCCGTCGTGCGGTGGCTGGACGAGGAGGGGCTGAACCTGGACGTGTGCACCGGTGGCGAGCTGGCCACCGCGCTGTCCGCGGGGATGCCCGCCGAGCGCATCGCCTTCCACGGCAACAACAAGTCCGTCGAGGAGATCCGCCGGGCCGTGGAGGCCGGTGTCGGGCGGATCGTGCTCGACTCCTTCCAGGAGATCGTGCGGGTCGCCCACACCGCCCAGTCCCTCGGCAAGCGGCAGAAGGTCCAGATCCGGATCACCGTGGGCGTCGAGGCGCACACCCACGAGTTCATCGCCACCGCCCACGAGGACCAGAAGTTCGGCATCCCGCTGGCCGGCGGGCAGGCGGCGGAAGCCGTGCGCCGGGCGCTCCAGCTCGACGGGCTGGAGCTGATCGGCATCCACTCGCACATCGGGTCGCAGATCTTCGACATGTCCGGCTTCGAGGTCGCCGCCCACCGGGTCGTCGGCCTGCTGAAGGACATCCGCGACGAGCACGGCGTAGAACTGCCCGAGATCGACCTCGGCGGCGGGCTCGGCATCGCCTACACCAGCGCCGACGACCCCCGCGAGCCGCACGAGATCGCCAAGGCGCTCACCGAGATCGTCACCCGCGAGTGCGAGGCCGCCCGGCTGCGCACGCCCCGCATCTCCGTCGAGCCGGGGCGGGCCATCGTCGGCCCCACCGCCTTCACCCTGTACGAGGTCGGCACGGTCAAGCCGCTGGACGGGCTGCGGACCTACGTCTCCGTGGACGGCGGCATGTCGGACAACATCCGCACCGCGCTGTACGACGCGCAGTACACCGTCGCGCTCGTCTCCCGCGCCTCCGACGCCGAGCCGATGCTCGCCCGGGTCGTCGGCAAGCACTGCGAGAGCGGGGACATCGTGGTCAGGGACGCGTTCCTGCCGGCCGACCTGGCACCGGGCGACCTCGTCGCCGTGCCGGCCACCGGCGCGTACTGCCGGTCCATGGCCAGCAACTACAACCACGTCCTGCGGCCGCCCGTCGTCGCCGTGCGGGACGGCGAGGCCCGGGTGATCGTCCGGCGCGAGACGGAGGACGACCTCCTGCGTCTCGACGTCGGGTGACGCCCGCCCCGAGAACGACGGGGGCCGGGAGAACGGAAGATCTCCGGTCTTCCACCCCCGTACAAATGAAATAGATGTCTCACGATCCGGACGAAGGGTAGAAACTCCCGTCCGGTGAGTGAGACTGGTTCAACCGTAGACGGTATGAGGAAACGAGGTCGGATGATGCGTACGCGTCCGCTGAAGGTGGCGCTGCTGGGCTGTGGAGTGGTCGGCTCAGAGGTGGCGCGCATCATGACGACGCACGCCGACGACCTCGCCGCCCGGATCGGGGCCCCCGTCGAGCTCGCCGGCGTGGCCGTGCGGCGTACCGGCAAGGCCCGCGAGGGCATCGACCCCGCGCTCGTCACCACCGACGCCACCGCCTTGGTCAAACGCGGGGACATCGACGTGGTGGTCGAGGTCATCGGCGGGATCGAGCCGGCCCGGACGCTCATCACCACCGCCTTCGAGCACGGCGCCTCCGTCGTGTCCGCCAACAAGGCCCTGCTCGCCCAGGACGGGGCCGCCCTGCACGCGGCGGCGGAGGCGAACGGCAAGGACCTCTACTACGAGGCCGCCGTCGCCGGCGCCATCCCGCTGATCCGGCCGCTGCGCGAGTCGCTCGCCGGCGACAAGGTCAACCGGGTGCTCGGCATCGTCAACGGCACGACCAACTTCATCCTCGACAAGATGGACTCCACCGGCGCCGGCTACCAGGAGGCCCTGGACGAGGCCACCGCCCTGGGGTACGCCGAAGCCGACCCGACCGCCGACGTCGAGGGCTTCGACGCCGCCGCCAAGGCCGCCATCCTCGCCGGCATCGCCTTCCACACGCGCGTCCGCCTGGACGACGTCTACCGCGAGGGCATGACCGAGGTCACCGCCGCCGACTTCCGCTCCGCCAAGGAGATGGGCTGCACCATCAAGCTGCTCGCCATCTGCGAGCGCTCCAAGGACGGGACGTCGGTCACCGCGCGGGTGCACCCCGCCATGATCCCGCTCAGCCACCCGCTGGCCTCCGTGCGCGGCGCGTACAACGCCGTGTTCGTGGAGAGCGACGCCGCCGGGCAGCTGATGTTCTACGGCCCCGGCGCCGGCGGCTCGCCCACGGCCTCCGCCGTCCTCGGCGACCTCGTCGCCGTCTGCCGCAACCGGCTCAACGGCGCCACCGGCCCCGGCGAGTCGGCCTACGCCGACCTGACCGTCTCCCCGATGGGCGACGTCGTCACCCGGTACCACATCAGCCTCGACGTGGCCGACAAGCCGGGCGTGCTCGCCCAGGTCGCCACCGTTTTCGCCGAGCACGGCGTGTCGATCGACACCGTTCGGCAGCAGGGCAAGGACGGCGAGGCCTCTCTCGTCGTCGTCACCCACCGGGCCTCCGACGCCTCCCTGTCCGGGACCGTCGAGGCCCTGCGCAAGCTCGACACCGTGCGGGGTGTCGCCAGCATCATGCGGGTTGAAGGAGAGTAACCAGCAATGACCCACCAGTGGCGCGGAATCATCGAGGAGTACCGGGACCGGCTTCCCGTCTCCGACACCACGCCGGTCGTGACGCTCCGTGAGGGCGGCACGCCCCTCGTGCCCGCGCAGGTGCTCTCCGAGCGCACGGGCTGCGAGGTCCACCTGAAGGTGGAGGGGGCCAACCCCACCGGGTCCTTCAAGGACCGCGGCATGACCATGGCGATCAGCAAGGCCAAGGAGGAGGGGGCGAAGGCCGTCATCTGCGCCTCCACCGGCAACACCTCCGCCTCCGCCGCCGCGTACGCGGTGCGGGCGGGCATGGTCTCGGCCGTCCTGGTGCCGCAGGGCAAGATCGCCCTCGGCAAGATGGGCCAGGCCCTCGTGCACGGCGCGAAGATCCTCCAGGTCGACGGCAACTTCGACGACTGCCTCACCCTCGCCCGCTCGCTCAGCGAGAACTACCCCGTGGCGCTGGTGAATTCGGTCAACCCGGTGCGGATCGAGGGCCAGAAGACGGCCGCCTTCGAGATCGTGGACATGCTCGGCGACGCACCCGACATCCACGTCCTCCCGGTCGGCAACGCGGGCAACATCACCGCCTACTGGAAGGGCTACAAGGAGTACGCCGCCGACGGCGTCTCCAGCCGCACCCCCCGGATGTGGGGCTTCCAGGCGTCCGGCAGCGCCCCGATCGTGCGCGGCGAGGTCGTCAAGGACCCGTCGACCATCGCCACCGCCATCCGCATCGGCAACCCCGCCTCCTGGAACCACGCGCTGGCCGCCCGGGACGAGTCCGGCGGCGCCATCGACGACGTGACGGACCGTGAGATCCTGCGCGCCTACCGCCTGTTGGCCGCGCAGGAGGGCGTCTTCGTGGAGCCCGCCTCCGCCGCCTCGGTGGCCGGTCTGCTCAAGGCCGCCGAACAGGGCAAGGTCGACCCGGGCCAGCGCATCGTGTGCACGGTCACCGGCAACGGCCTGAAGGACCCGGACTGGGCCGTCGCCGGCGCGCCGCAGCCGGTCACCGTCCCGGTCGACGCCGCCACCGCGGCCGAGCGCCTCGGCCTCGCCTGAGCGCCCCCGAACCGGGTAATCCCTGACAAGGTGCACAGGGGGCTTACGACACGCATCGTGCGCCTCCTGTGCGCCCTATGTCGCCACAGAACCTTCCTTCGATAGGCTGTAGCGAACCCGCCTGCCGCATATGCCCTCGCGCATGGCAGGCGCCGCGCCGTCTCCGCGGCCCGACGGGTCTTCGTACGTCAGTCATCGGCAGTCCACCGGGTGACCATCGAATCCATCGAGCGTCATTCGACCGTAAACGCAGCTCAAGGAGAGTCTTCGAGCGATGGCCGGTCCAGCGTTCCGCGCCGCCGCCGTCCGGGTGCGCGTTCCCGCCACCAGCGCCAACCTCGGCCCGGGCTTCGACGCCCTCGGCCTCGCGCTGGGGCTCTACGACGACGTGGTCGTCAGGGTCGCCGACTCCGGGCTGCACATCGACATCGCGGGTGAGGGCGGCGAGACCCTGCCGCGGGACGAGAGCCACCTCCTCGTCCGCTCCCTGCGGACCGCCTTCGACCTGCTGGGCGGACAGCCCCGCGGGCTGGAGATCGTCTGCGCCAACCGCATTCCGCACGGCCGGGGCCTCGGCTCCTCCTCCGCCGCCATCTGCGCCGGCATCGTGGCCGCCCGCGCCGTGACCATAGGCGGCGAGGCCCGCCTGGACGACGCCGCGCTGCTGGAACTGGCCACCGAGATCGAGGGCCACCCGGACAACGTGGCCGCGTGTCTGCTCGGCGGTTTCACGCTGTCCTGGATGGAGGCCGGCAACGCCCGCGCCATCAGGATGGAGCCCCACGATTCCATCGTTCCGGTGGTTTTCGTGCCCGGAAAGCCGGTACTGACCGAAACCGCCCGCGGCCTGCTCCCGCGCACCGTGCCGCATGTGGACGCCGCCGCCAACGCGGGCCGCGCCGCCCTGCTGGTCGAGGCCCTCACCAGGCGCCCCGAGCTGCTGCTGCCCGCCACCGAGGACCGCCTCCACCAGGAGTACCGGGCCCCGGCCATGCCCGAGAGCGCCGCGCTCGTGGAGCGGCTGCGCGCCGACGGCATCCCGGCCGTCATCTCGGGTGCCGGGCCCACCGTCATGGCCCTCGCCGACGCCGACAGCGCCGACAAGGTCTCCCACCTCGCGGGGGAGGGCTGGGCCGCCAACCGGCTGGACCTGGATGTCCAGGGAGCGAGCGTGCTGCCGCTTGCGACCTGACACACGGTTGCCGGATTTGGAGAGGGGGAATGTTTGTTGGATCCGGTAGTGTTAACCTCAAGTCTGCACCCGACCCCACCATGGCGAGGTGCCTTGTGTCCCCGTCCGGGACAGACATTCTTCCGGGAGCCTCCCGGGCCACTCCGTGTTCCGTGCGCCGTACCTGGGCAGTACGACGTATGCGGACACTGAGCGGGCCGCCGGTAGGGGTACCCCCTCTGGGGGAGCTTCGGAATCGGTGCTACCACGCCACGTGACACTGGGTGCCACGGCTCGCGGAAGCGCCATCACCGCACATTTCTTCCGCCGCTTTGGCGGACCACCGCCCCGGCACGGTTCACAGAAGACAGGACCGTAGCCGGACAGCACAACCGGTCGCCGAGCCAGACAGGCCGACGTCCGCTCCAGGGAAGGACCCTTCGTGAGCGACACCACCGATCTGATGGGCGCACGTGTCGAGGAGACCGCTGCCGCGCCCGCCACGGACGCCTCCGCGCCTGCCACCGGTGCCGGCTCCCGGCGGCGCCGCGGTACCGGCCTCGAGGGCATGGTGCTGGCCGAGCTGCAGCAGGTCGCCTCGGGCCTCGGGATCAGGGGCACCGCGCGGATGCGCAAGAGCCAGCTGATCGAGGTCATCAAGGAGGCGCAGGCCGCCGGGGGAGCCCCCGCCGCCAAGGCCGACACCGCCACCGAGACCAAGCCGAAGCGCCGGGCCACCTCCCGCGCGCGCACCGGTGAGGAGGCCGCCGAGAAGAAGGCGGCCAAGGCCGCCGAGGCCCCTGCCGAGAAGGCCGCGGCCCAGCAGCAGATCGAGATCCCGGGCCAGCCGGCCGGGGACACCTCCCGCGCGGGCGCCACCGAGCGCGGGGAGGACACCGCGCCGACCGAGCGCCGGCGCCGCCGCGCCACCGCCGAGGCGGGCAGCCCGGCCCAGAACGGCGCCGAGACCGTCGCCGCCGAGGCCCGGACCGAGTCCAAGGCCGAGACGCCCCAGCAGGGCGAGGCCAAGGGCGACGCCGGTGACGGCGAGGGCCGTGGCCGCCGGGACCGCCGCGAGCGCGGCCGGGACCGGGACCGGGACCGCCGCAACAAGGGCGACGAGCAGCAGGGCGGCCAGCAGCGTCAGCAGCAGGGCCAGCAGCAGGGCGGCCGCCAGGACAGCCGGCAGGACGACGACGACTTCGAGGGCGGCCGCCGTGGCCGTCGTGGCCGCTACCGCGACCGCCGTGGCCGTCGCGGCCGTGACGAGATCGCCGAGCCGCAGGTCGCCGAGGACGACGTCCTGATCCCGGTCGCGGGCATCCTGGACATCCTCGACAACTACGCCTTCATCCGGACCTCCGGCTACCTGCCGGGCCCGAACGACGTCTACGTCTCCCTCGCCCAGGTCCGCAAGAACGGCCTGCGCAAGGGCGACCACGTCACGGGCGCGGTCCGCCAGCCCAAGGAGGGCGAGCGCCGCGAGAAGTTCAACGCGCTGGTCCGCCTGGACTCCGTCAACGGCATGGCGCCCGAACACGGTCGCGGCCGCCCGGAGTTCAACAAGCTGACCCCGCTCTACCCGCAGGACCGGCTCCGTCTGGAGACCGACCCGGGCGTGCTCACCACCCGGATCATCGACCTGGTCTCGCCGATCGGCAAGGGCCAGCGCGGTCTGATCGTGGCCCCGCCGAAGACCGGCAAGACCATGATCATGCAGGCGATCGCCAACGCGATCACGCACAACAACCCCGAGTGCCACCTGATGGTCGTCCTCGTCGACGAGCGTCCGGAAGAGGTCACCGACATGCAGCGGTCGGTCAAGGGCGAGGTCATCTCCTCGACCTTCGACCGTCCGGCCGAGGACCACACCACGGTCGCCGAGCTGGCCATCGAGCGCGCCAAGCGGCTGGTCGAGCTGGGCCACGACGTGGTCGTGCTGCTGGACTCGATCACCCGTCTGGGCCGCGCCTACAACCTGGCGGCGCCGGCCTCCGGCCGCATCCTGTCCGGTGGTGTCGACTCGACCGCGCTCTACCCGCCGAAGCGGTTCTTCGGCGCGGCGCGCAACATCGAGGACGGCGGCTCGCTGACCATCCTCGCCACCGCCCTGGTGGACACCGGGTCCCGCATGGACGAGGTGATCTTCGAGGAGTTCAAGGGCACCGGCAACATGGAGCTGAAGCTCGACCGGAAGCTCGCGGACAAGCGGATCTTCCCGGCGGTGGACGTGGACGCGTCCGGCACCCGTAAGGAGGAGATCCTGCTCGGTGCCGAGGAGCTGGCCATCGTCTGGAAGCTCCGCCGGGTGCTGCACGCGCTGGACCAGCAGCAGGCGATCGAGCTGCTTCTCGACAAGATGAAGCAGACCAAGTCGAACGTCGAGTTCCTGATGCAGATCCAGAAGACGACGCCGACGCCGGGCAACGGCGACTGAGCGTCGGTACACCGCTGAGAAGGGCCGCCTCCCGTCCGGGGAGGCGGCCCTTTCGCCTCTCACCCGCTGTACCGGTGGCGAGATCTTTGCCACAGAGTTCCCGGCGGCCACCGGTCGCCCGGCACACCGCCGGTGGCCCCGTATCCGCAGGTGAGCGCCGTCCGCTCGGCCTGCCCGACTACGTAGCGTGTCCGTTTCCGTACCCGTCGGCCACTGTGTGTTGTGCAACCCTGTCCCGAGTTTCTCCGTCTGACCAGGCGGAGCGACGATGGAGCGGTGACGACCGCACCCGACCCTGACCGCAGGGGGTACCTGACCGCCGAGACCTAGGAGCGATGTGGCCGCCGAGAGCACGCCCGCCATAACCGAGCCGGGCACGACCGCGCCTCGCCGCCGGGGCAAGGGGCGCCGCCGCAAGGCCCCCAGCACGGGCCGCAAGGCCCTGCGCGCGACGGCCTGGACGGCCGCGGGCGTCGTCGTGCTGGGCGGCGCGGGCGCCGGGTTCGTCTTCTTCAAGCTCAACGGCAACCTGCACAGCGTCGACCTGAACCAGGCCCTCGGCACCGACCGGCCAGAGAAGGTCGACAACGGCTCCGAGAACATCCTGGTCCTCGGCTCGGACACGCGCGCCGGGACGAACAAGAAGCTCGGCGGCGGCGAGGACGACGGCAGCGCCCGCTCCGACACCGCGATGATCGTCCATGTGTACGAGGGTCACAAACAGGCCAGCGTGGTCTCGATCCCCCGGGACACCCTCGTCGACCGCCCCGAGTGCACCGACACCAAGGGCACCACGCACCCGGCCGCCACCGACGTGATGTTCAACGAGGCGTACTCCACCGGCGGCGCGGCCTGCGCGGTCAAGACCGTCGAGTCGATCACCGGCATCCGCATGGACCACTACCTGGAGGTCGACTTCCAGGGCTTCCAGCAGCTCATCGACGACCTCGGCGGCGTGCGGATCACCACCCGCGAGGACATCCACGACAAGCAGAGCCACCTCGACCTCAAGGCCGGCCCGCACACCCTCGACGGCGAGCAGGCCCTCGGCCTGGTCCGCACCCGGCACGGCGTGGGCGACGGCTCGGACCTCGGCCGCATCCAGCTCCAGCAGGCGTTCATCAAGGCCCTCATCGACCAGGTCAAGCACGTGGGCGTCTTCACCAACCCCAAGAAGCTCTACGACCTCGCCGACACCGCCACCAAGGCCGTCACGACCGACTCGGACCTCGGCTCGGTCAACTCCCTGATCGACTTCGCGGGCGGCCTGAAGGGCATCGGCTCCTCGGACATGAAGATGGTCACGATGCCGGTCCAGTACGACCCGGCCAATCCCAACCGGGTGCTGCTGGACACCGCCAAGGCCCAGCTGGTCTGGAACGCCCTGCGGAACGACCAGCAGATCCCGGAGGCGGCCACGGAGGGCACGGCGACGGGCGAGGCCAAGGGCGTGGTCAGCGCCCCGTAGGGCGCCCCGCGCACCCCCTGGAATAGAACGACCGCACCCCCGGTTTGGGTGGATGGCGCCAGTCCTGGCAGACTGGTACGTCGGCTCCGGTTCACGCCTCCGCATCCCGCGGCAGCGACCCGGCGCCCTCCCGAAACCTAGGAGACACCTTGAAGCGCGACATCCACCCCGCGTACGTCGAGACGCAGGTCAGCTGCACCTGCGGCGCGTCGTTCACCACCCGCAGCACCATCGACTCCGGCACCATCCGGGCCGAGGTCTGCTCCGAGTGCCACCCGTTCTACACGGGCAAGCAGAAGATCCTCGACACCGGTGGCCGTGTGGCCCGCTTCGAGGCCCGCTTCGGCAAGGCCGCCGGCTCCAAGAAGTAGCGAGCCCCATTTCGCCGGTCCACGGCCACACCCGCTCACCGGCGGGTGTGCCCGGGACCGGCGTTTTTGGTCGCCGCCCTTCCCCTCACCGCAGTACAGGAGCCCAAGATGTTCGAGGCCGTCGAGGAACTCGTCGCCGAGCACGCCGACCTGGAGAAGAAGCTCGCCGATCCGTCGGTCCACGCCGACCAGGCGAACGCGCGCAAGCTGAACAAGCGCTACGCCGAGCTGACCCCGATCGTCGCCACGTACCGCTCCTGGAAGCAGACCGGCGACGACATCGAGACCGCCCGCGAGCTGGCCGCCGACGACCCCGACTTCGCCGCCGAGGTCAAGGACCTGGAGAAGCAGCGCGAGGAGCTCACCGAGAAGCTGCGCCTGCTGCTCGTCCCGCGCGACCCGAGCGACGACAAGGACGTCATCCTGGAGATCAAGGCGGGCGCGGGCGGCGACGAGTCGGCGCTCTTCGCCGGCGACCTGCTGCGGATGTACCTGCGCTACGCCGAGCGCGTCGGCTGGAAGACCGAGATCATCGACTCCACCGAGTCCGAGCTGGGCGGCTACAAGGACGTCCAGGTCGCGGTGAAGACCCGCGGCCAGACCGAGCCCGGCCAGGGCGTCTGGGCCCGGCTGAAGTACGAGGGCGGCGTGCACCGCGTCCAGCGGGTCCCGGCCACCGAGTCCCAGGGCCGCATCCACACCTCCGCCGCCGGCGTGCTCGTCACCCCGGAGGCCGAGGAGGTGGACGTCGAGATCAACCCCAACGACCTGCGCATCGACGTCTACCGGTCCTCCGGCCCCGGCGGCCAGTCCGTGAACACCACCGACTCCGCCGTGCGCATCACGCACCTGCCGACCGGCGTCGTCGCCTCCTGCCAGAACGAGAAGAGCCAGCTGCAGAACAAGGAGCAGGCGCTGCGCATCCTGCGCTCCAGGCTGCTCGCCATGGCCCAGGAGGAGGCGGAGCGGGAGGCCGCCGACGCCCGCCGCAGCCAGGTCCGCACCGTCGACCGCTCCGAGAAGATCCGCACCTACAACTTCCCGGAGAACCGCATCTCGGACCACCGCGTCGGCTTCAAGGCGTACAACCTGGACCAGGTCCTGGACGGCGACCTCGACGCGGTCATCCAGGCGTGCGTCGACGCCGACTCGGCGGCGAAGCTCGCCGCCGCGTAACACCCGTACGCACCAGTTCGACACGGAGGAGACGCGTGAACCTGCTGCTCGCCGAGGTGGCCCAGGCCACCCAGCGGCTGGCCGACGCCGGTGTGCCCTCGCCGCGCAACGACGCGGAGGAGCTGGCCGCGTTCGTGCACGGCGTGAAGCGCGGCCAGCTGCACTCCGTGAAGGACGCCGACTTCGACGCCCGGTACTGGGAGGTCATCGCCCGGCGCGAGCAGCGCGAGCCGCTGCAGCACATCACCGGGCGGGCCTACTTCCGCTACCTGGAGCTCCAGGTCGGGCCGGGCGTGTTCGTGCCCCGGCCGGAGACCGAGTCCGTGGTCGGCTGGGCCATAGACGCGGTACGCGCCATGGACGTCGTCGAGCCGTGCATCGTCGACCTGTGCACCGGCTCCGGCGCCATCGCGCTCGCCCTCGCCCAGGAGGTGCCGCGCTCGCGCGTGCACGCCGTGGAGCTGTCCGAGGACGCCCTCGTGTGGACCCGGAAGAACGTGGCCGGCTCCCGCGTCGACCTGCGCCAGGGCGACGCGCTGACCGCCTTCCCGGACCTCGACGGCCAGGTGGACCTGGTCATCTCCAACCCGCCGTACATCCCGCTCACCGAATGGGAGTACGTCGCCCCGGAGGCTCGCGACTACGACCCGGAGCTGGCGCTGTTCTCCGGCGAGGACGGACTCGACCTCATCCGGGGCCTCGAACGCACCGCGCACCGCCTGCTGCGCCCCGGCGGGGTCGTCGTCATCGAGCACGCCGACACCCAGGGCGGCCAGGTGCCGTGGATCTTCACCGAGGAGCGGGGCTGGGCCGACGCGGCCGACCACCCCGACCTCAACAACCGGCCGCGCTTCGCCACCGCCCGCAAGGCGCTGCCGTGACCACTGAGACGACTTCCATCCCGCAGTACGTGTACGAGGAGGCCCGCTAGCCATGGCACGGCGATACGACACCAACGACGCGACCGACCGCGTGACGGGTCTGCGCGAGGCCGCGTCCGCCGTCCGCCGCGGCGAGCTGGTGGTGCTGCCGACCGACACGGTCTACGGCATCGGCGCCGACGCGTTCTCCTCGCAGGCGGTCGCCGACCTGCTCGACGCCAAGGGCCGGGGCCGGGGCATGCCCACTCCTGTCCTCATCGGCTCCCCGAACACCCTGCACGGCCTGGTCACGGACTTCTCCGAGCTGGCCTGGGAACTGGTCGACGCGTTCTGGCCGGGCGCGCTGACGCTCGTCGCCAAGCACCAGCCGTCCCTCCAGTGGGACCTCGGCGACAGCCGGGGCACGGTCGCCGTGCGCATGCCGCTGCACCCGGTCGCCATCGAACTGCTCACCGAGGTCGGGCCCATGGCCGTCTCCTCGGCGAACCTCTCCGGCCACCCGGCGCCGGAGGACTGCGACGCCGCCCAGGACATGCTCGGCGACTCCGTCTCCGTCTACCTCGACGGCGGCCCCACCCCCGGCAACGTGCCGTCGTCCATCGTGGATGTCACCCGCCGGGTGCCGGTGCTGCTGCGCGAGGGCGCGCTCTCCCCGGAGGAGCTGCGCAAGGTCGTACCCGACCTCGAGGTGGCGAATTGACGGCCCCTGGGACGGGGCGCGGCATAGGCGGCGGGAGCTGGAGCGCGGAGGAGACGACGACGTTCGGGTTCCCCCGCGACACCTTCCGCATCCTCCACGTCAGCACCGGCAATGTGTGCCGCTCGCCCATCACCGAACGGCTGACCCGCCACTTCGTCGCGGAGCGGCTCGGTGTGCTCGGCGGCGGGCTGATCGTGGAGAGCGCGGGCACCTGGGGCCACGAGGGCGCGCCCATGGAGGCCCACGCGGAGACGGTGCTGGCCGAGTTCGGCGCGGATGCCTCCGGGTTCGTCGGCCGGGAACTGCTGGACGAGCATGTGATCCGGGCCGACCTGGTGCTGACCGCCACCCGTGACCACCGCGCCCAGGTCATCTCCATGGGCCATTCGGCGGGCCTGCGCACCTTCACCCTGAAGGAGTTCACCCGCCTGGTCCGGGCGATAGATCCGGCCACCCTGCCGCCGCTGGAGGACGGCGTGGTCATGCGGGCCCGGGCGCTGGTGCGCGCCGCGGCGGCGCTGCGCGGCTGGCTGCTCGCCCCGAACGCCGAGGCGGACGAGGTGTACGACCCCTACGGCGCGCCGCTGACGTTCTTCCGTTCCATCGGCGACGAGATACGGGACGCCCTGGACCCGGTGGTCACGGCGCTGACGGGGGTCCCGGCGCGGACGTAGGGCGGGTGCGCGCCCCTTGAGGCGCGACACCGGGCGGCCCCTGGGGGACCGGCCTACATTGGACGTACGTCACCGCCGACCGCCCGGGAGCCCGCCATGTCGGTCACCCACACCCTCGAGACCGACGTCCTGCGCCGGCAGGACCCGGCGATGGCCGAACTCCTGCTCGGCGAACTGGCACGGCAGTCGACCACCCTCCAGCTGATCGCCGCCGAGAACTTCTGCTCCCCGGCCGTCCTCGCCGCCCTCGGCTCCGCGTTCGCCAACAAGTACGCCGAGGGCTATCCCGGCGCCCGCCACCACGGCGGCTGCGAGATCGTCGACGTCGCCGAACGCGCCGCCGTCGACCGCGCCAGGGCCCTGTTCGGCGCCGAGCACGCCAACGTCCAGCCGCACTCCGGCTCCTCGGCCGTGCTGGCCGCCTACGCGGCCCTGCTGCGCCCCGGCGACACCGTCCTCGCCCTCGGCCTGCCCCACGGCGGCCACCTCACCCACGGCTCGCCGGCCAACTTCTCCGGCCGCTGGTTCGACTTCGTCGGCTACGGCGTCGACGCCGAGACCGGTCTGATCGACCACGACCAGGTGCGCCACCTGGCGCGCAACCACCGGCCCAAGGCCATCGTGTGCGGCTCCATCGCCTATCCCCGCCACCCGGACTACGCCTTCTTCCGGGAGGTCGCCGACGAGGTCGGGGCCTATCTGATCGCGGACGCCGGCCACCCCATCGGGCTGGTCGCCGGGGGAGCGGCGCCGAACCCGGTGCCGTACGCGGACATCGTGTGCGCGACCACCCACAAGGTGCTGCGCGGCCCGCGCGGCGGGATGCTCCTGTGCGGCGCCGAGCTGGCCCGGCGGGTGGACCGGGCCGTGTTCCCGTTCACCCAGGGCGGCGCCCAGATGCACACCATCGCCGCGAAGGCGGTCGCGTTCGGCGAGGCGGCGACACCCGCGTTCGGGGCGTACGCCCATCGGGTGGTCGACAACGCCCGGGTGCTGGCCGGTCACCTGGCCGCGGAAGGGCTGGTCGTCACCACCGGGGGCACGGACACCCACCTGATCACCGCGGACCCGGCCCCGCTCGGCGTGGACGGCCGCGGTGCGCGCGGCCGGCTGCTCGCGGCCGGGCTGGTGCTGGACTGCTGTGTGCTGCCGCACGGCGACGGCCGCGGCCTGCGCCTGGGTACGGCGGCGGTGACCACCCAGGGCATGGGGGAGCCGGAGATGGTGCGGATCGCGGCGCTGCTCGCGGCCGTGCTGCGCGGCGAGACCGAGCCGGTCCGGGCCCGGGAGGAGGTGCGCGCGCTCACCGGCCGGTTCCCGCCCTATCCCGGCTGAACGGGGGTAGACGGGGTCCCGTACCTCCCGGTGTGGACGGGTCCGGACCGTGGCGTACGGCACGGTGTGCAACCCCCGTCGCTACCCGGCCGTCCTCATCCATATGCATCCGTCGCTAGGGTGTGAGGCTGTGATGGCCAGCGAGACCTGTGGGGAAGCCCGTGCGTGAATACCTGCTGACGCTCTGCATCACGGCCGCGGTGACGTATCTGCTGACGGGGCCGGTACGGAAGTTCGCGATCGTGGCCGGGGCGATGCCGGAGATCCGGGCCCGGGACGTGCACCGGGAACCCACTCCGCGCCTCGGCGGTATCGCCATGTTCTTCGGACTGTGCGCGGGCCTGCTGGTCGCGGACCACCTGACGAACCTCAACGAGGTCTTCGCCAAGTCCAACGAGCCGCGGGCGCTGCTCTCGGGGGCCGCGCTGATCTGGCTGATCGGCGTCCTGGACGACAAGTTCGAGATCGACGCGCTGATCAAGCTGGGCGGCCAGATGATCGCCGCGGGCGTGATGGTCATGCAGGGTCTGACCATCCTGTGGCTGCCCATCCCGGGCGTCGGCAACGTCGCGCTGACCCAGTGGCAGGGCACGCTGCTGACGGTGGCCCTGGTGGTCATCACGATCAACGCGGTGAACTTCGTGGACGGTCTGGACGGTCTCGCGGCCGGCATGGTGTGCATCGCGGCGGGCTCGTTCTTCCTGTACGCCTACCGGATCTGGTACTCGTACGGCATCGAGGCCGCCGCCCCCGGCACCCTGTTCGCGGCCATCCTGATGGGCATGTGCCTGGGCTTCCTGCCGCACAACATGCACCCGGCGCGGATCTTCATGGGCGACTCGGGCTCGATGCTGATCGGCCTGGTGCTGTCGGCGGGCGCGATCTCGATCACCGGTCAGGTGGATCCGGACGCCCTCGCGCTGTTCACCGGTTCGGAGAAGGCGGCGGTGCACCAGACGGTGCCGGTCTACATCCCGCTGCTGCTCCCGCTGACCATCATCGCCGTACCGGCCGCCGACCTGGTGCTCGCGATCGTCCGGCGCACCTGGCGCGGCCAGTCCCCGTTCGCCGCCGACCGCGGCCATCTGCACCACCGCCTGCTGGAGATCGGCCACTCGCACAGCCGGGCCGTGCTGATCATGTACTTCTGGTCGGCGCTGATCGGTTTCGGGGCGCTGGCGTACTCGGTCAACTCGGCGTCGATGTGGATCGTGCTGGGTGTGGTCTTCCTCAGCGCGGTCGGCCTGGTCCTGCTGCTGCTCCCGCGCTTCACGCCGCGGGTGCCGCTGTGGGCCCAGCGCTTCGTCCCGCCGCGCTACCGCCGCCGTGGTGTCCCCGGGGCCGCCGCGGGGTCCGCCGCCCCGGAGGTCACGGAGAGCGACGAGCGGTCCCCGGTCGCGGCCGGGGTCTCCGGCGTCAACGGAGCGACCGCGATCGGCGCCCGATCGCGTTCCCTCGACCGTCGCTGATACGCCCAAGGTAAGAATCTGACTAGAGCATTGCCAAGTCGTGGGGGAGCAAAGCGCCCTAATACCAGACAAGTGGGCGGCGTTTCTGCACAGACGGGCACCTTCACTCTCATGTGTGACAGCCAGCACACCCAACAGGTAAAGACCTCATCAAATAGTTTGTGATACGGTTCACGAGAACCCCGGATAGGACCGACTGAGCTGAGTGCGACGGTCCGTAGGTGTGAGATCTCGATCACTCGGTCCGGGACTACGCTCGTCCATGACGACACCCTGCCCCCTGTGAAAGCGGAGTTGCCGCCATGCCGTCCAATGACGCCCGGATCCTGGCCCAGGCCGCAGTGCCCACGGCTGCCGTCGGTGTGATCGCCGCCGTCGTCAGCGCCGTGGTCGCCGGCGGCAAGGGGGCCATCGGGGCCGTCGTGGGGACGCTGGTGGTGATCGTCTTCATGGGGCTCGGCCTCTACGTGCTCCAGCGCACCGCCAAATCCTTTCCCCAGCTGTTCCAGATGATGGGCCTGATGCTGTACGCGGCCCAGCTTCTGCTGCTGGTCATCTTCGTCGCGCTGTTCAAGAACACGACGCTGTTCAACCCGCGTGCCTTCGCCATCACGCTCGTGGTCGCCACCCTCGCGTGGATCGCCGCGCAGACGCGTGCCCACATGAAGGCGAAGATCCTCTACGTCGATCCCGATGCCTCGTCGAAGGGCGACAAGCCCGAGAAGACAGGGCATTCGTCGTGAGAAGTAGGGCCGGGATAAAGGCGCACGAGAGATGCTGCTATCGTCCGGTGCCAACTGCGGCATCGCGGGCGCGGGCATTTGAGCTGACGCCTGCTCGAACGCGAGGCGAGATGCCCCACAGCCGCCCCCACATCCGTAACACCAGTCCCGTGCCGACCCGCGGCCGTGCGCCGCGCCGACACAACGAGGTTGCCGTACCTATGCGCCACGATGAAGGAGCCCGCGGTGAGTGCTGACCCGACGCAGACGCTCGCTTTCGACACGAGCTGCCACCTGTTCGACGGGTGCGGCTTCCCGGCTCCGGGCCTGCACTCGTTCCTGTTCAAGCCGCTCTGGGGCGACGCGGACAGCAACTTGTACTTCAACAAGACGATGCTGCTGGCGCTCCTCGGTTCCATCATCATCGTGGGCTTCTTCTGGGCCGCCTTCGCCAAGCCGAAGGTTGTCCCGGGCAAGCTCCAGATGATCGCCGAGTCCGGTTACGACTTCATCCGCCGCGGCGTCGTCTACGAGACCATCGGCAAGAAGGAAGGCGAGAAGTACGTCCCGCTGGTCGTCTCGCTGTTCTTCTTCGTCTGGATGATGAACCTCTGGTCGGTCATCCCGGTGGCGCAGTTCCCGGTGACCTCGATCATCTCGTACCCCGCCATCCTGGCCGCGATCGTCTACATCCTCTGGGTGGGGCTGACCTTCAAGCGGCACGGCTTCGTGGGCGCCTTCAAGAACTTCACCGGCTACGACAAGTCCCTCGGCGCGGTCCTCCCGCTGTCGATGACGATCGAGCTGTTCTCGAACCTCCTCGTGCGGCCCTTCACCCACGCCGTCCGACTCTTCGCGAACATGTTCGCCGGTCACACGCTGCTGCTGCTCTTCACGATCGCCAGCTGGTACATGCTGAACGGCATCGGCATCGCCTACTCCGCCGTCTCGTTCGTGATGGTCATCGTGATGACCGCCTTCGAGCTCTTCATCCAGGCTGTCCAGGCGTACGTCTTCGTACTGCTGACCTGCAGCTTCATCCAGGGCGCGCTCGCCGAGCACCACTGAGCGACCCGACCACCCACCCAGACATCCGGTGGCCAACCCCCACCGGTCATTGAAAGAGAAGGAAGAACCGGCATGTCCGCTCTCCAGACCCTTGCCGCCGGCGTCGAGATCAAGGGCAACCTCGGCTCCATCGGTTACGGCCTCGCCGCCATCGGCCCGGGCGTCGGCGTCGGCATCATCTTCGGTAACGGCACCCAGGCCCTCGCCCGCCAGCCCGAGGCGGCCGGTCTGATCCGCGCCAACCAGATCCTGGGCTTCGCCTTCTGTGAGGCGCTCGCCCTGATCGGTCTGGTCATGCCGTTCGTCTACCCGAGCGCCTGATCCGACCGTCGCCCTTTAGACGAAAGGCACTGATATGAGCCCCCTGGTTCAGCTTGCGGCTGAGGAGGCCGAGAACCCCCTCATCCCGCCGATCCCAGAGCTCGTCATCGGCCTGATCGCCTTCGTCATCGTCTTCGGCTTCCTCGCCAAGAAGCTCCTCCCGAACATCAACAAGGTTCTGGAAGAGCGCCGCGAGGCCATCGAGGGCGGTATCGAAAAGGCCGAGGCCGCGCAGACCGAGGCCCAGAGCGTCCTTGAGCAGTACAAGGCCCAGCTCGCCGAGGCCCGGCACGAGGCCGCGCGCCTGCGCCAGGAGGCGCAGGAGCAGGGTGCCGCGCTCATCGCGGAGATGCGGGCCGAGGGTCAGCGCCAGCGCGAGGAGATCGTCGCCGCCGGTCACGCCCAGATCGAGGCCGACCGCAAGGCCGCCGCGTCCGCGCTGCGCCAGGATGTCGGCCGGCTCGCCACCGAACTGGCCGGCAAGCTCGTCGGCGAGTCCCTTGAGGACCACGCCCGTCAGAGCCGTGTGATCGACCGCTTCCTCGACGAGCTCGAGGAGAAGGCCGAGGCCACGCGATGAACGGAGCGAGCCGCGAGGCACTGGCAGCCGCACGGGAGCGTCTGGACGCGCTGACGGACTCCACGTCCGTGGACGCCGCGCAGCTCGCCGACGAGCTGGCGGCCGTCACCGCGCTGCTCGACCGCGAGGCCGGCCTGCGCCGGGTCCTCACCGACCCGGCGCAGCCCGGAGAGGCGAAGGCCCAGCTGGTCCAGCGTCTGATCGGCGGCCAGGTCAGCAGTCCGACCGCCGACCTGCTGTCCGGGCTGGTCCGGTCCCGCTGGTCGCAGCCGCGCGACCTGGTGGACGCGCTGGAGGAGCTGGCGGACATCGCCGACCTCACGGCCGCGGAGAAGACGGGCACGCTCGACGACGTCGAGGACGAGCTCTTCCGGTTCGGCCGGATCGTCGCCTCCAGCACCGGGCTGCGCGCCGCGCTCACCGACCGCGCCGCCGGCACCTCGGCCAAGACCGAGCTGCTGCACCGGCTGCTGGGCGGACGGGCCAAGCCGGCCACCGAGCGACTGGTGACGCGCCTGGCCACCGCGCCGCGGGGACGTAGCCTGGAAGCGGGACTGGAGTCCCTGTCCAAGCTCGCCGCCGAGCGCCGGAACCGCGTGGTCGCCGTCGTCACCTCGGCGGTGCCGCTGAGCGACGGGCAGAAGCAGCGCCTCGGCGCCGCCCTGACCAAGCTCTACGGCCGTCGGATGCACCTCAACCTGGACGTCGACCCCGAGGTCATCGGCGGCATCCGGGTGCAGGTCGGTGACGAGGTCATCAACGGCTCCCTCGCGGACCGGCTCGACGAAGCCGCCCGCCGCATGGCGAGCTAGCAGCAACTCGACAGCTCGGTCTTTCGAGAAAGTCCGAGAGACGCAGTACGTACTTACGGCCCTGGTTGGGCCGTGCAGAGGATTCACCTCCTGTTGGGGGGAGTCCCCATCCCCCCAAAGTGAAACTTCGGGCCCAACAAGGAGAGCAGGGAACCCAGATGGCGGAGCTCACGATCCGGCCGGAGGAGATCCGGGACGCGCTGGAGAACTTCGTCCAGTCGTACAAGCCGGACGCGGCCTCGCGCGAGGAGGTCGGTACGGTCACCCTTGCCGGCGACGGCATCGCGAAGGTCGAGGGTCTTCCCTCGGCCATGGCCAACGAACTGCTGAAGTTCGAGGACGGCACCCTCGGCCTCGCGCTGAACCTGGAAGAGCGCGAGATCGGCGCCATCGTCCTCGGTGAGTTCAGCGGCATCGAGGAGGGTCAGCCGGTCACCCGTACCGGTGAGGTCCTCTCCGTCGCGGTCGGCGAGGGCTACCTCGGCCGTGTCGTCGACCCGCTCGGCAACCCGATCGACGGCCTCGGCGAGATCGAGACCGACGGCCGCCGCGCCCTCGAGCTGCAGGCCCCCACGGTCATGCAGCGCAAGTCGGTGCACGAGCCGATGGAGACGGGCTACAAGGCCGTCGACGCGATGACCCCGATCGGCCGTGGTCAGCGTCAGCTGATCATCGGTGACCGCCAGACCGGCAAGACCGCCCTGGCCGTCGACACGATCATCAACCAGCGCGACAACTGGCGCTCGGGCGACCCCAAGAAGCAGGTCCGCTGCATCTACGTCGCCATCGGCCAGAAGGGCTCCACCATCGCCGGCGTGCGCCGCGCGCTGGAGGAGAACGGCGCCCTGGAGTACACGACCATCGTCGCCGCCCCGGCGTCCGACCCGGCCGGCTTCAAGTACCTGGCGCCGTACACCGGTTCGGCCATCGGTCAGCACTGGATGTACCAGGGCAAGCACGTCCTGATCATCTTCGACGACCTGTCGAAGCAGGCCGACGCCTACCGCGCCGTGTCGCTGCTGCTGCGCCGCCCGCCGGGCCGTGAGGCCTACCCGGGTGACGTCTTCTACCTGCACTCCCGGCTGCTGGAGCGCTGCGCCAAGCTCTCCGACGACATGGGTGCGGGTTCGATGACCGGTCTGCCGATCGTCGAGACGAAGGCCAACGACGTCTCGGCGTTCATCCCGACCAACGTCATCTCCATCACCGACGGCCAGTGCTTCCTGGAGTCGGACCTGTTCAACGCCGGTCAGCGTCCCGCGCTGAACGTCGGTATCTCCGTCTCCCGAGTCGGTGGTTCCGCCCAGCACAAGGCGATGAAGCAGGTCTCCGGCCGCCTCCGCGTCGACCTCGCCCAGTTCCGTGAGCTGGAGGCCTTCGCCGCCTTCGGTTCCGACCTGGACGCCGCCTCCAAGGCCCAGCTGGAGCGCGGTCAGCGCATGGTCGAGCTGCTGAAGCAGGACCAGTACCAGCCGATGTCCACCGAGGACCAGGTCGTCTCCGTCTGGGCCGGCACCACCGGCAAGATGGACGACGTTCCGGTCGCCGACATCCGCCGCTTCGAGAAGGAGCTGCTGGAGTACCTGCACCGCAGCGAGCAGGGCCTCATGACCTCCATCCGCGAGGGCGGCAAGATGTCCGACGACACGCTCACGGCCGTCGCCGACGCGATCGCGGCCTTCAAGAAGCAGTTCGAGACCTCGGACGGCAAGCTGCTCGGCGAGGACACTCCTGCCGCTGCTTCCAAGTGACGTAAGGAAGGGACCTGACTCATGGGAGCCCAGCTCCGGGTCTACAAGCGTCGCATCCGATCCGTCAGCGCGACCAAGAAGATCACCAAGGCGATGGAGATGATCGCCGCCTCGCGCGTCGTCAAGGCGCAGCGCAAGGTGGCGGCCTCCACGCCGTACGCGACCGAGCTGACGCGCGCGGTCACGGCGGTGGGCACGGGTTCGAACACCAAGCACCCGCTCACCACGGAGGCGGAGAACCCGACCCGCGCCGCGGTCCTGCTCCTGACGAGCGACCGCGGTCTGGCCGGCGCCTTCAACTCCAACGCCATCAAGGCGGCGGAGCAGCTGACCGAGCGCCTGGAGCGCGAGGGCAAGCAGGTCGACACGTACATCGTCGGCCGGCGCGGTGTCGCGCACTACAACTTCCGTGAGCGCAAGGTCGCGGAGTCGTGGAGCGGCTTCACCGACGAGCCGACGTACGCGGACGCCAAGAAGGTGGCGGCGCCGCTGATCGAGGCCGTCCAGAAGGACACGGCCGAGGGCGGTGTGGACGAGCTCCACATGGTCTTCACCGAGTTCGTCTCGATGATGACGCAGACGGCGCTCGACGCCCGGCTGCTGCCGCTGCGCCTCGACGAGGTCGCCGAGGAGGTCAAGCCGCAGGGCGAGATCCTCCCGCTGTACGACTTCGAGCCCTCGGCGGAGGACGTCCTCGACGCCCTGCTGCCGCGCTATGTGGAGAGCCGCGTGTACAACGCGCTGCTCCAGTCGGCCGCTTCGAAGCACGCCGCCACGCGGCGCGCGATGAAGTCGGCCACCGACAACGCGGGCGAGCTGATCAACACGCTCTCCCGTCTTGCCAACGCGGCCCGCCAGGCCGAAATCACCCAGGAAATCAGCGAGATCGTCGGTGGCGCGAGCGCCCTGGCCGACGCGACCGCGGGGAGTGACCGATAAATGACCACCACTGTTGAGACCGCGACGGCTACGGGCCGCGTCGCCCGGGTCATCGGCCCGGTCGTCGACGTGGAGTTCCCCGTCGACGCGATGCCGGACATCTACAACGCCCTCCACGTCGAGGTCGCCGACCCGGCGAACGAGGGTCAGAAGAAGACCCTGACCCTGGAGGTCGCCCAGCACCTGGGTGACGGCCTGGTCCGCACCATCTCGATGCAGCCGACCGACGGTCTGGTCCGCCAGGCCCCGGTCATCGACACCGGCGACGGCATCACCGTCCCGGTCGGCGACTTCACCAAGGGCAAGGTGTTCAACACCCTCGGTGAGGTGCTGAACGTCGACGAGCGGTACGAGGGCGAGCGCTGGTCCATCCACCGCAAGGCCCCGAACTTCGACGAGCTCGAGTCGAAGACCGAGATGTTCGAGACCGGCGTCAAGGTCATCGACCTGCTGACCCCGTACGTCAAGGGCGGCAAGATCGGTCTGTTCGGCGGCGCCGGCGTCGGCAAGACGGTGCTCATCCAGGAGATGATCTACCGTGTCGCCAACAACCACGACGGTGTCTCCGTGTTCGCCGGTGTCGGCGAGCGCACCCGTGAGGGCAACGACCTGATCGAGGAGATGTCCGACTCGGGCGTCATCGACAAGACCGCGCTGGTCTTCGGTCAGATGGACGAGCCCCCGGGCACCCGTCTGCGCGTCGCGCTGGCCGGCCTCACCATGGCCGAGTACTTCCGTGACGTCCAGAAGCAGGACGTGCTGTTCTTCATCGACAACATCTTCCGCTTCACGCAGGCCGGTTCCGAGGTCTCCACGCTGCTCGGCCGCATGCCGTCCGCGGTGGGTTACCAGCCGAACCTGGCCGACGAGATGGGCCTCCTCCAGGAGCGCATCACCTCGACCCGCGGTCACTCGATCACCTCGATGCAGGCGATCTACGTCCCCGCCGACGACCTGACCGACCCGGCCCCGGCCACCACCTTCGCCCACCTCGACGCGACGACGGTTCTCTCCCGTCCGATCTCCGAGAAGGGCATCTACCCGGCCGTGGACCCGCTGGACTCCACGTCCCGGATCCTGGACCCGCGCTACATCTCGCAGGACCACTACAGCGCGGCCATGCGCGTGAAGACGATCCTGCAGAAGTACAAGGACCTCCAGGACATCATCGCGATCCTCGGTATCGACGAGCTGGGCGAGGAGGACAAGCTGGTCGTCCACCGTGCCCGTCGGGTGGAGCGCTTCCTGTCCCAGAACACCCACGTCGCCAAGCAGTTCACCGGCGTGGACGGCTCGGACGTGCCGCTGGACGAGTCGATCGCCGCGTTCAACGCGATCTGCGACGGTGAGTACGACCACTTCCCCGAGCAGGCCTTCTTCATGTGCGGTGGTCTCGACGACCTCAAGAAGAACGCCAAGGAGCTGGGCGTCTCCTGAGCCCCGTGCTCATCGAGGGGGCGGGCGCGTCCCGCCCCCTCACCCACGCCCACTAGAATTGACCCCAACACCCGGCGCCCCTGCCGGGTGGTGACCCGAGGAGCCACTCTTGGCTGCTGAGCTGCACGTCGAGCTGGTCGCCGCCGACCGCCAGGTCTGGTCCGGCGAGGCCACCCTGGTCGTCGCGCGCACCACGTCCGGCGACATCGGCGTCATGCCCGGTCACCAGCCGCTGCTCGGTGTGCTGGAGTCGGGCCCGGTGACCATCCGTACGAGTGAAGGTGGAACGGTCGTCGCCGCGGTGCACGGCGGTTTCATCTCGTTCGCGGACAACAAGCTGTCCCTGCTGGCCGAGATCGCCGAGCTGTCGGACGAGATCGACGTCCAGCGCACGGAGCGGGAGCTGGAGCAGGCGAAGGCGGAGGGCGACGCCGCCGCCGAGCGCCGCGCGGACGTCCGACTGCGTGCTGCGGCGGCGCGCTGAACCAGCCGCGCGGTACGTTGACGTCACTCAGCCGCGGCCGGCCCGGAGCAATCCGGTGCCGGTCGCGGCTGAGGCAGATGTGGGTGTTTTTTCCGTTTCGTTACTCAACTAGAGAAGCAGTTCCACCAACTAGGAGACGAGGAGGTCGGTGCCGATGGTCCTCGCTCTGACTGTGTGCGGAATCGTGGTCGCGCTCGTGGTGGTGGGGCTGTTCCTGTTCGGGCTGCGGCGCCGGCTCATCCAGCGTTCCGGCGGGACCTTCGACTGCTCGCTGCGCTGGGACGTCCCGGAGAAACCGGACACGGGCGGCAAGGGCTGGTCCTACGGCGTCGCCCGCTACAACGGCGACCGCATCGAGTGGTACCGGGTCTTCTCCTACGCCGTCCGTCCCCGCCGGGTCCTGGAGCGGGCGCAGATCGAGGTGGCCGGGCGCCGGCTGCCCGAGGGCGAGGAGGAGCTGGCGCTGCTCTCCGACGCGGTGGTACTCGCCTGTACGCATCGGGGCACGCGCCTCGAACTCGCCATGAGCGAAGACGCGCTGACCGGATTCCTCGCGTGGCTGGAGGCAGCCCCGCCCGGTCAGCGCGTCAATGTCGCTTGAGAGCTTTTCTTACGGGTCTTACAGGTTGTCGCTGATGGCGCTCACCAGTTCACCATTGGCGGTGTCACCGGTGAAGTCCCAGAAGAACGCGCCGCCGAGGCCCTGGGTGTTGGCCCAGGCCATCTTCGTCTTGATGGTGGCGGGAGTGTCGTAGGACCACCAGTTGGTGCCGCAGTGCGCGTACGCGGTGCCGGCGACGGTGCCGGTGACCGGGCAGGACGTCTTGAGGACCTTGTAGTCCTCGATGCCCTGCTCGTAGGTGCCGGCCGCCGGGCCGGTGGCCGTGCCGCCCGGGGCGGACTGGGTGACGCCGGTCCAGCCGCGGCCGTAGAAGCCGATGCCGACGAGCAGCTTCTTGGCGGGCACGCCGATCGACTTGAACTTGGCGATGGCGTCGGCGGTGGTGTAGCCCGCCTTCGGGATGCCGTCGTACGAGGTGAGCGGGGAGTGCGGGGCGGTCGGGCCCTTGGCGTCCCAGGCACCGAAGAAGTCGTACGTCATCACGTTGTACCAGTCGAGGTACTGGGCGGCGCCCGCGTAGTCCGCGGCGTCGATCTTGCCGCCGGTCGTGCCGTCGGCGGTGGTGGCGGCGGTGACCAGGTAGTCGGGGCCGAACTTGGCGCGCAGCCCGGCCATCAGGTTCTTGTAGGCCGCGGGCCCGCTGGTGTCACAGGTCAGACCGCAGGCGTTCGGGTACTCCCAGTCGATGTCGATGCCGTCGAAGACATCGGCCCAGCGCGGGTCCTCGACCAGGTCGTAGCAGGACTGCGCGAAGGCCGCCGGGTTCTTGGCCGCGTCCGCGAAGCCGCCGGACCAGGTCCAGCCGCCGAACGACCACAGCACCTTGATGTGCGGGTACTTGGCCTTCAGCTGGCGCAGCTGGTTGAAGTTGCCGCGCAGCGGCTGGTCCCAGGTGTCGGCGACGCCGCTGACCGAGTTCTCGGCGGTGAACGCCTTGTCGTAGTCGGCGTAGGAGTCGCCGATCGCGCACTTGCCGCCGGTGACGTTGCCGAAGGCGTAGTTGATGTGCGTGATCTTGGCCGCCGAGCCGGACGTCACCAGGTTCTTGACGTTGTAGTTGCGGCCGTAGATGCCCCACTCGGTGAAGTAGCCCATCTTCACCTTGTCACTGGTGGGCGGCTCGGTGCTGCCGCCTCCGGTGGTGTGCACCTTGACGGCGCCGCTGACCGGGCCGGTCTGGTCGGCCGTGTCGCGGGCCTGCACGCTGTAGGAGTAGTCGGTGCCGGCGGTCAGGCCGGTGTCCGTGTACGAGGTGGTGGTGACGGTGGCGACCTTCTTGCCGTCGCGCAGCACGTCGTAGTTCTTGATGCCCTTGTCGTCGGTGGCCGCGCTCCAGCCGAGCTTCACCGAGGTGTCGGTGACGGAGGAGGCGGTCGGGGTGCCGGGGGCGGACGGGGCGGCGTCGCCCGGCTGCGTGGAACCGTCGCAGCTGTCACCGTTCAGCTTGCAGTTGGCCGGGGAGCCGGGGCCCGAGCCGTTGAATCCGAAGGAGACGGAGGCGCCGGGGGCGATGGTGCCGTTCCAGCCGACGTTCTTGGCGGTCCAGTGGTCACCGGAGTTGGTGACGGTGGCGTCCCAGGCCGAGGCGACCTTGGTGCCCGAGGGGAAGTCCCACTCGATGGTCCAGGAGCTGATGCTGCTGGTGCCGGTGTTCTTGACGGTCCACTGACCGCCGAAGCCGGAGCCCCAGTCACTCGTCTTGGTGAAGGTGGCCGTGGCGTTGCCGGCGGCCTGGGCGGGGCTCGCGAGGCCGACCGCGCCGGCCAGGGGGAGCAGCAGGGACGCGAACCCTGCCGCGGCTCTGTGTCTGAAGCGCATGCTGCGCCTCCCTCGTCATAGAGGTGTCAGGGGCATGACTGAGCCTTCATGCCCCACGGTGCTGCGAGGGTAGAAAGGTCTGGACCACAGGTCAATAGGTCTGGACCATTCTGGGAGCCATTCCGGCGGGCGCCCGGCTACAGACCCAACTCCCTCGCCAGCACCGCCGCTTGCACCCGGCTGCGCAGCCCCAGCTTGGCCAGCAACCGGCTGACGTGCGTCTTCACCGTGCCCTCCGCCATGTCCAGGCGCCCGGCGATCTCCGCGTTCGACAGCCCCTCGCCGACACAGCCGAGCACCTCCCGCTCCCGCCGGGTCAGGTCCTCCAGCACCGCCGGGTCGGCCGCCGTACCCCGGTCCGGGGCCGGCCCCGCGGCGAACTCGGCGATCAGCCGCCGGGTCACGGCCGGAGCCACCACCCCCTCCCCGCGCGCCACCGTCCGCACCGCCTCCAGCAGCTCCCGCGCCTCCGCGTGCTTCAGCAGGAACCCCGCCGCCCCGGCCCGCAACGCCCCGAACACGTACTCGTCCAGGTCGAACGTGGTCAGCACCAAGACGTCGGCGAGCTGCTCGGCCACGATCCGCCGGGTCGCCGACACCCCGTCCAGCACCGGCATCTGCACGTCCATCAGCACCACGTCCGGGCGCAGCCGGCGGGCCAGTTCGACGGCCTGCTCCCCGTCCGCCGCCTCCCCGGCCACCTCGATGTCGGGCGCGCTGCCCAGGATCAGCGCCAGCCCGGCGCGGACGGCGGACTGGTCCTCGGCGACCAGGACACGGATCATGCGGAGTCTCCTTCGGTGAGCGGAAGCGCGGCCCGTACGGACCACAGACCGCCTTGCGGCCCGGCCTCGAACGCGCCGCCGAGCAGCGCCACCCGCTCCCGCATCCCGGTCAGACCGGCCCCGGAGCCCGGCGCGCGGGGGGCGCCGCCCGGCCGGTACGGGCTGGTCACCCGGATGTCCAGCAGGCCGTCCCGCTGCCGCAGCACCACCCGCACGCTCCCCTCGGCCGCGTGCTTCAGGGCGTTGGTCAGCGACTCCTGCACGATCCGGTAGGCGGCCAGCTCCACGGGCGCCGGCACCTCGCCGTGCCCGGCGTCGAGCGTGACGTCCAGGCCGCCCGCCCGGGCGGTGCCGACCAGCGCGCCGAGGCCCGCCAGGGTCGGGGAGGCGGCGGGCTCGCGGTCCCCGGAGCGGTCCCGCAGGATGCCGATCAGCCGGCGCATCTCGGCCAGCCCCGCCACGCTGTTCTCCCGGATGACGGCCAGCGCCTCCCGGGAGGTTCTGTCGTCCTCCAGGGAGAGGGCCGCCGTGGAGTGAATGGCGATGGCCGACAGGTGGTTGGCGACCATGTCGTGCAACTCGCGCGCCACCCGGGCCCGTTCCGCGGTGACCGCCTGGACCCGGTCCATCTCGGCGAGCAGCGCGGTCTGTTCGGCCCGCAGCCGGGCGGCCTCGGCGGCGTCCCGGTGGTCGCGCACCAGGGCGCCGGTCGCGGCGGGGGCCAGCGCCACCACTCCGACGCCCAGCCCGATCAGCAGGCCCTGCGGGTCGTGCCAGAGCGCCACCGGCACCACCCCGCCGAGGACCGTGAGCATCCCGGCGATCCACGGGATGCGGCGGGCCGAGGCCGGGGTGCCGTACAGGACGGCCGCGTACATGAGGTCGGTGTACAGCACGATCGTGACCATGCTGCCGAGGGTCACGGTGTCCAGCACCAGCATGAGGGTGCCGATCAGCAGGCCGGCGCGCGGGCGGACCCGGCGCAGCGGCTCGCACGCGGCGGTCAGCGCCAGCGGGACCAGGGCCGCCCAGGGCGCGTGCCACAGCACCAGGTCGTCCGAGTGGTCCCGGGGGCTGATGCCGAGCGCCCACAGCAGCAGCCCGCCGAGCAGCCCGCCCACGGCGATCCACCAGTCGTCTCGGTGCGGGCGGGTGAACGTGCGGGCCATGCCCCCATCCAACACGGCCGCGGCCCGCCGCGCGTGCTCCCCCGGAAGGGTGCGGGACTGCGACTTTCGCTTACGGCACTCTCCTCAGCGCCGACGACGCGACCGCCCGGCCCGGCCGGGACCCTGGGAGGGTGAACGAGGGGAGCGAACCGTGATCGTCGGCCTGGTCATCGCCTGCGAGGTGGCGTTCTGGGTGCTGCTGGCGGCCGGGCTGGCCTTCCGGTACGCGCTGCGGATGCCGCGCACCGGACTGGCGCTGCTGCTGTGCGAACCGCTGCTGGAGGTCGTGCTCTTCGTCGTCACGGCGATCGACCTGAAGAACGGCGCGCAGCCGGACTGGCGGCACGGGCTCGCCGCGGTCTACATCGGCTTCACCGTGGGCCTCGGCCACTCCACCATCAAGTGGGTCGACGCTCGGGTGGCCCACCGCTTCGCCGACGGCCCGCCCCCGGTGAGGCCGCCCAAGTACGGCACCGCCCGCGCCGTCCACGAGTGGAAGGTCGCCGGCCGCTGGATCCTGGCCGCGGTCGTGGCACTCGCCCTGCTCCAGGCCGCCGTCTGGTACGTCGGCGACGGCGGCGACACCGGCTCGCTGCGTATGTGGCAGGAGCGCATGCTGTGGGTGATCGGCATCAACGTGTTCGTCGCGGGGTGCTACACGGTGTTCCCGAAGCGGGAACCGCGGCGGGCCGACGACCGGGAACCGGCCGGGCGGTGCTGACGCTCACCGCCCGCGCCCCCTCGCGCGGCGGCTAACGCTCCCCGCCCGGTACCCACAGCACGTCGCCGGTCTTCTGGTTGGCGGTGCGGGCCAGGATGAAGAGCAGGTCGGAGAGGCGGTTGAGGTAGGTCGCGGTGAGCGGGTTCATCGTCTCGCCGTGCGCCTCCAGGGCCGTCCAGGTGGAGCGCTCGGCCCGGCGGACGACCGTGCAGGCCTGGTGCAGCAGGGCCGCGCCCGGGGTGCCGCCCGGCAGGATGAAGGAGCGCAGCTTCTCCAGCCGCTCGTTGAACCGGTCGCAGTCCGCCTCCAGCCGGTCGACGTAGAACTGCTCGACCCGCAGCGGGGGGTACTCGGGGTTCTCCACGACCGGCGTCGACAGGTCCGCGCCCACGTCGAACAGGTCGTTCTGGACGCGGGTGAGGACCGTGACGATCTCCTCCGCCAGCCCGCCCAGCGCGATGGCCGTGCCGATCACCGCGTTGGCCTCGTTGGCGTCGGCGTACGCGGCGATCCTTAGGTCCGTCTTGGGCACCCGGCTCATGTCACCGAGGCTGGTGGTGCCCTGGTCGCCGGTCCTGGTGTAGATACGCGTCAGATTGACCATGTGGCCAGCGTAGTTACGATCCGGCGGTGCGGAACACCCGTGTGCCCGCCGTCACGGCCAGCGCCGTGAAGCCCACGGCGACCAGGACGCCGTAGAGCATGTGCGCGCTCGTGTAGTCGCCGACGTAGGCGTCCCGGACCGCGTCCACCAGATAGCGGAACGGGACGAAGTGCGACAGCACGTCCAGCCAGGTGGGCGCCAGGGTCATCGGGAGCATCAGGCCGGACAGCAGCATCGACGGCATCGACACCGCGTTGATCAGCGGGCCGAACTCCTGCGGGCTGCGCACCTTCATGCCGAGCGCGTACGACACCGAGGCCAGCGAGACCGTGAGCAGGGCCACGAAGGCGAAGCCGACCAGCACGCCGGCCAGCGGCGCCCGCAGGCCCAGCACCAGCGCGGCCAGCACCAGCAGCACCGCCTGGAAGACGAACACGGTGGCGTCCCGCAGCACCCGGCCGAGCAGCAGGGCGAGCCGGCTGACCGGGGTCACCCGCATCCGCTCCACCACCCCCTGCCCCTGCTCGATGATGATCGTGAACCCGGCGAACAGGGCGCCGAACAGCCCCAGCTGGAGCAGCAGCCCGGGGACCAGCACCTGCCAGGAACTGCCCCGCCCGCCCAGCGGCAGGTCGGTGAGCAGCGGGCCGAAGAAGAGCAGGTACAGCAGCGGCGTCAGCACGCCGAAGAGCAGGGCGAAGCGGGAGCGCAGGGACTGGCGGAGATAGCGGCCGTAGACGAGGGCCGTGTCGTGGAGCAGCATCGTTTCCGGGTCTCTCAGACGGCGACGGGAGTGGTGTCGGCCGGGGCGGGGCCGCGGCCGGTGATCGCGAGGAAGGTGTCCTGGAGGGTGGCGTCGAGCGAGCCGCCGTAGCGGAGCTTGAGCGCGCCGGGGGTGCCCTCGGCGGCGACCGTGCCCCGGTCGACGATCACCAGGCGGTCGGCGAGGGCGTCGGCCTCGTCCAGGTAGTGGGTGGTCAGGAAGACGGTCGTGCCGTGCTCGTCGCGCAACCGGCGGACCAGTGCCCACAGGTCGGCGCGGCTGCCGGGGTCGAGGCCGGTCGTCGGCTCGTCCAGGAAGAGCACCGTCGGGCCGTGGGTGAGCGCCATCGCGATGTCCAGGCGCCGCCGCTGGCCGCCGGAGAGCGCGCCGGTCTTGCGGTCCAGGAACTCGGTGAGGTCCAGCTCGGCGGCCAGTTCGGCGGCGCGGGCGACGGCCCGCGCCTTCGGCAGGCGGTACAGCCGGCCCTGGGTGACCAGTTCCTCCCGCACGGTGATCTGCGGGTCGACCCCGCCGGACTGGGCGACGTAGCCGCTGACCCGGCGCACCCCGGCGGGGTCGGCCACGAGGTCGCGGCCGGCCACGGTGGCCGCGCCGCCGGTCGGCTTCAGCAGGGTGGTGAGCATCCGCAGGGTGGTCGTCTTGCCGGCGCCGTTGGGGCCGAGGAAGCCGAGGATCTCGCCCTCGTGGACGGTGAGGTCGATGCCGCGGACGGCCTCGACGGGGCCGGATTTCGTCTGGAAGGTGCGGGCCAGGCCCGCCGTGCTGATGACTGCTGCCATGCCCCCAGAAAAACAGAGTCCCTGAAAATTTGCAATGACCCCAAACTTTCAGTGAGGCCAGTGAAGCTAGGATGAGGGCATGGCTGAGGGGCTCAGGGAGCGGAAGAAGAGGCAGACCCGGCAGTACATCTCGGATGTCGCCACGGGGCTGTTCCTGGAGCGCGGCTTCGAGGCGGTGACCGTCGCGGAGATCGCCGAGGCGGCGAACGTGTCCGTCAACACCGTCTACAACTACTTCCCCGCCAAGGAGGACCTCTTCTTCGACCGCTCGGCCGGCGTGGCCGACCGGCTCGCCCGCTGGGTCCGCGGCCGGGACGTGGGGGAGTCCGCCGCGCGCGCCGTCCTGCGCGAACTGCGCTCGGAGGTCGAGGCCGTCTCGCCCCGGGTCGGCCTGATGGCGGGCTACGACCGCTTCATGCGGGTCATCCACGAGGCCCCGGCGCTGCGTTCGCGGTTGTGGAGCCTGCAACAGGAGACCCACGACATCCTGGAGACGGCCCTGCGCGAGGAGACCGGCGCCGCCCCCGACGACCCGCTGCCGGATCTGATGGCCGGTCAGATCTGCTGGGTCCACCAGGCCGTCTTCGTCACCATCGGCCGCGAGATGGTCGCCGGCCGCAAACCGGCCGAAGTGTCACGAGAGGTACTCGTCCTGATGGACGACATCGAGGACCTGTTGAGCGAGAAGGTCCTCAACTACGCCGTCCGAGGCGCGGCCTGACCCCTGCCGGTGTGATGTCCGTCAATTGAGACGTGACGCGCGTTACTTACCGGTCACACGGCGCCTCCGGAGCGCTATGGTCCGCCGGAGAGGCAGACGTTCAGGGCGTTCAAAGGGGAGTCGGAGTGGCACGGAAGCTTGCCGTCATCGGGGCCGGGCTCATGGGATCCGGTATCGCTCAGGTCTCCGCGCAGGCGGGCTGGGACGTCGTGCTGCGGGACGTCACCGACGAGGCGCTGCGGCGCGGCACCGACGGCATCAGGGCCTCGTACGACAAGTTCGTGGCCAAGGGCAAGCTGGCCGCCGAGGACGCCGAGGCCGCCCTCGCGCGCATCACCCCCACCACCGACCTCGACGCCGCCGCCGACGCGGACGTCGTGGTGGAGGCCGTCTTCGAGAAGCTGGAGGTCAAGCACGAGATCTTCCGCGCGCTCGACAAGCTCGTGCGCGAGGACACCGTGCTCGCCTCCAACACCTCCGCCATCCCGATCACCAAGATCGCGGCGGCCACCGAGCACCCCGAACGGGTCGTCGGCGTCCACTTCTTCTCGCCGGTGCCGATGATGCGGCTTGTCGAGCTGGTCCGCGGCTACAAGACCAGCGACGAGACCCTCGCCACCGCCCGGGAGTTCGCCGAGTCCGTCGGCAAGACCTGCATCGTCGTCAACCGCGACGTGGCCGGCTTCGTCACCACCCGGCTGATCTCCGCCCTCGTGGTGGAGGCGACCAAGCTCTACGAGTCCGGCGTCGCCACCGCCGAGGACATCGACCTCGCCTGCAAGCTGGGCTTCGGCCACGCCATGGGCCCGCTCGCCACCGCCGACCTCACCGGCGTGGACATCCTGCTGCACGCCACGAGCAACATCTACACCGAGTCCCAGGACGAGAAGTTCGCCCCGCCGGAGCTGATGCGCCGGATGGTGGACGCCGGTGACATCGGCCGCAAGAGCGGGCAGGGCTTCTACAAGTACTGAGCCCCACCCCGCCACACAGTCCCCGGGAGTATCACTCCCGGGGGTGAATTCGGTATCGGTTCGCCGACAAGCAGCAACCGCACCGCCACCCGCACAGTCAGACGGGGCACAGCATCCGTCACACAGACGCCAACCGCACTCAACGGGGAGCGCATATGCACATCAGGGGCGACCACGCCGAGCTGGTCGTCGGGGGCCGCCTCGACGTCCGCAGCGCGGCGGACGCCCGTACGGCCCTGCACTCGGCCGTCGACACCGGAGTCGGCGACCTGGTGCTCGACCTGTCCGAACTGGATTCCTGGGACGCCACCGGACTCGGCGTGATCATGGGTGCCCACCGGCGGGCCGGCCGCTGCGGGCGCCGGCTGGTGCTGCGGGGCGTGCCCCCGCAGATGCAGCGCCTGCTGGTGGCCACCCGGCTGCACCGCATCCTCGCCATCGAGGGCGGCATCGGCGTGGAGTCGCTGCCCCGGGTGTGAGGCACCCGCGGGGACCCGGCGCCACCGGGCGGGATCCGGCCGGACCGGGCGCGACCGCCGAACCGTACGACGGGGGCAATCCTCCCGAGACCGTGACGTCTCGGACCGCGGGGCACCCTGCCCTGTCGCCCGGACCCGGTGACGGTTTAAGGTGCGGTCGCCCGCCGTCTCGCGACCCTCGACCGAGCGGGCCCGGACCAGAAGCGACAGCGCGGTGTGCGACGAGGCCGGGAGGGCCACAACACGGGCACACGACGCTTTTGGGGAGCTTGAACCCATGGACCCGATCAACCCGGGACCCGAGGACCACGGCCAGGCGCACCACCGCCGCCCGTCCCGGGATCCCCTCGCCTCCGACCTCGCCCCGGCCGCACCCGCGCCCGCCCGCATGGAACGGCTGGTCTGCGGCGACCTCCAGCTGACCGTCAATCCGGTCGACGGCAGCGAGATCGAGCCGTGCCCGCCGGCCGAGCGCCCCGGCCGGGCCACCAAGCGCACCGCCGTCGAGCGTGCCGAGGTCGAGCGCGCCGCCCGTCCGCCCGCCCCGGCCGGCGCCGCCCCCGCCGCGCCCGAGGTGCCGGAGCGTCAGGAGGAACGCGAGCGCCTGGCCCGGCTCCTGGCCCGCGGGCGCTCCGTCCGCCTCACCGGCCCGGCCGGCTCCGGCCGCACCGCGCTGCTCGACGCGGTCGCCGAGGACTGCCGCGACCTCGCCCCCGACGGCGTGGTCCGGCTGAACGGCTTCCGCCGGGCGCCCGGCGACCTGCTGCACGACCTGTTCCACACCGTCCACGACGCCCCCGGCTACCGTCCCGATCCGGAAGAACTCCGCACGCTCGTCGGGGAGATCGGCGCGGTCGTCGTCGTGGACGACCTGGAGTTCGGCGGCGCCGCCCTGGACGAACTGCTCGACGCCACCCCCGAGTGCGCGTTCCTGTTCGCCGTCACGCCCGACGTGCCCGCGCCCTCCGCCGAGGCGGACGTGGAGGAGGTCTTCCTCGGCGGTCTCGACCGGGCCGCCGGACTGGCGGTCCTGGAGCGGACCGCCGGCCGGGCGCTCACCGAGGAAGAGGTCAACTGGGCCGGCGACCTGTGGTTCGAGTCCGAGGGGCTGCCGCTGCGCTTCGTGCAGGCCGGTGCCCTGCTCCGGCAGCGCGACCGACTGCGGGCCAGCACCGGCGCGGTGGACGAGTACGGGGTCTTCGAGGACGTACGCCTGCCCGCCGAACCGTCGGTGGAGCCGGTGGAGCCGGGGGAGGAGGTACCGCTGCCCTCCCTCGGCGAGGCGGCGGCGCCCGCCCCGCTGCTCGCCTCCCGGCTCAGCCCCTCCGCCCGGGCCGCCCTGCGCTTCGCGGTGGCCCTCGGCGGCGAACTGCCGCACCAGGCGCACCTGCCCGCCCTGGTCGGCGACACCCACGCCGACGCGGCCATCGGTGAGTTGGTGAGCTGCGGGCTGGTCTCCCCGGTCGGCTCCCGCTACCGGCTCGCTGCCGGTGTGCGGACCCAGCTGGAGGCCGCCGGATACGCCGACGACGCGGCCGGGCACGCCCTCACCGCCGCCCGGCACTACGCCTGGTGGGCCGGGCATCCCTCGGTCACCCCGGAACGGGTGTGCGCGGAGGCCGACGCGCTGCTGGCCGCGCTGGCCGCCGTCGTCCCGCGCGCGTCGTCGTCCGCCGCCGACGACGACGAGGGCGGCGCGGTACGGCTGGCGCGTACGGCGGCGCCCGCCTTCGCCGCGGGACCGCACTGGAGCGCCTGGGAACGGGCCCTGCGGTCCGGCGCGGAGGCCGCCCGGCTGAGCGGCGAGGTGGCCGAACAAGCCTACTTCCACCACGAGTTGGGCATCCTCGCGCTGTGCTCCGGGCAGTTCGGCCGGGCCCGTGCGGAGCTGGAGGCGTCGAGCGGGCTGCGCGGTGCGCTCGCGGACAAGCGGGGCGCGGTGGCCGGCCGCCGGGCACTGGCGCTGCTCGCCGACCGCGCCGGCGACGTACCGGGGCGGTCGGCGCCGGGGCCGTCCGGGCCGCCGCCGTCCGTTCCGGTGCGCGAGGAGCCGGCGGAGGCGCGCCGGGACGAGCCGGCGCCGGCGCCCTACGGCGCCCCGGGCGAGACCCGGTTCACCCGGCAGCTGACCCAGCCCGTGCCGCGGCCGGTGGCCCCGCCGGTGGCGGAACCCGCGGCGCGGACAGCGGCGCGGGGCGGCGGCCTGCGGCGGCTGGCCCGGCGCAACCTGGTGGCGGCCGGTGCCGGGGCCCTGCTCGCGGCCGTGCTCGGTACGGTCGTCACGCTCGGCATGACGTCCTCCGGCAGCGCCGGCCAGGACCCGGGAAGCAAGGTCGACGCCAATCCGTCGGCGAGCCCCGGGGTGGACGACGGGGACCCGGGCGTGGCGCCGGCGGACACCGGGGACACCGGCGCGGTCGGCGGCCGGCCCACGTCACCGGGTCCGGACGGCACGTACGGCACGGCCGACGACCCCGCGCCGCCGAGGGCCACGTTCCGCCCCTCGGAGAGCGGCGAGCCGTCCCGGCCCGGCACGTCCCCCGGTTCGCCGTCGACATCGCCGAGGCCCGGCGGGTCGGGCGGGTCGGGCGGTTCGTCCACGGGCGGTACGACGGGCGGCACGCCCGGCGGCTCTACCGGGAGCGGCGGCGGAGACTCCACCGGCTCCACGGGGGGTACGCCGACGGGCGGCACGACGACCGGCGGCTCGACGGACGGCTCGTCCACGGGCGGTACGACGGGCACCGAGACGGGCGGCACCACCGGTACGACGGGGGAGACCACCGGCGGCTCGACGGACGGCACGTCCGCGGGCGGGACGACGGGCGGCACCACCGACACCGGCGGCACCACGTCCGGCGACACCACCGGCACGACGACCTCCGGCTCCACCGGCGCCACCACCGCCTCGGCGACCCAGCCGGGCCCGTCCACGACCACCCCGGTGATCTGACCCCACGACGGCGACGCACGCCTCCCGACGGCGGACCGGGAGGCGTGCGGTGGGCGACGGGCGAAGCGGTACGCCCGCGAAGGGCGCCGACGACCCGTCAGAACAGGCGGAGCTTGTCGTCCTCGATGCCCCGGAGGGCGTCGTAGTCCAGGATGTGGCAGTCGATGCCGCGGTCGGTGGCGAGGACGCGGGCCTGGGGCTTGATCTCCTGCGCGGCGAAGACACCGCGGACCGGCGCCAGATGCGGATCGCGGTTCAGCAGGTCCAGGTAACGGGTGAGCTGTTCGACGCCGTCGATCTCGCCCCGCCGCTTGATCTCCACCGCCACCGTCCGGCCGTCGGCGTCCCGGCACAGGATGTCCACCGGACCGATCGCGGTCATGTACTCGCGGCGGATCAGGGTGTACCCCTCGCCCAGGGTCTCGATGCGGTCGGCGAGCAGTTCCTGGAGGTGTGCTTCCACGCCGTCCTTGATCAGGCCCGGGTCCACGCCGAGTTCGTGCGAGGAGTCGTGGAGGACCTCCTCCATCGTGATGATCAGTTTCTCGCCCGCCTTGTTGACGACGGTCCACACCCCGGCCTCCTCGCCGGTGCCCTCCTTCAGCGTGCAGGGCGGCGACATCCAGTTGAGCGGCTTGTAGGCCCGGTCGTCGGCGTGGATGGAGACGCTGCCGTCCGCCTTGACCAGGATCAGTCGCGGTGCCGAGGGCAGATGGGCGGTGAGCCGGCCGGCGTAGTCGACCGAGCATCGGGCAATGACGAGACGCATGGTCGGCAACGCTACTCGACGCGCGCCGGTGCACGCGATCCGCCCATCCCGCTCCCTGTGGAACGTCCCAATTGTCCCTGGAACCTCTTGTTCATCCCTGGCCGATAGTGAGCATGAGCCGACCGTTCCATATACGCATTCTGCTGGTGTGGTCACCGACCGTTGCCTACCGTAGGGAACGGGAGGTTGCGGCCTCTGTACCGAGCGTGTTCGAAATCGCGAACTCCCCCATCTGTCCGCCAACCCCTGCGCTTCGGGGGTGCGAGAGGAGAACCCATGTCGCTCGACGTCTCACCGGCCCTACTCGAACAGGCCGAGCGAGGCGAGGTCGACGAAGCAGCATTCGTCGACTGCGTCCGGACCTCCCTGCCCTACGCATGGGAGATGATCAGCTCCCTGGTGGCCCAGCTGAAGGTGGACGGCGGACCCTTCGCCGACAACCAGACGCCCCCGCCGGACGAGCAGGCGCGTGGTCAGCTGCTGCGCGCGCTCGCGAGTGACGCGATACGCGGCGCGCTGCAGCGGCACTTCGGTGTGCGGCTGGCCTTCCAGAACTGCCACCGTGTGGCGGTGTTCCCGCTGGACGCCTCGGTGGACGAGAGGCTGGCCCGCTTCACGTCGGTGCGCGCCCAGCTGCTGAACCAGTCCCCGGAGCTCCGGGACTGCTGACGCGGCCGGGTACGGCCGGGACCGGGTCGCCGAAGCGGTCGGCTTGCCGCTCCACCCCGCGGGAGGTGCATGCGTCGTCGGGGCGGCAAGCCGCCGGGCGGTGCCGCGCCGGGGACGGCCGGCGGGGCCCCGGGGACCGGGACCGGCTGTCCGGGAGACCGGCGCGGTACGGGGCGCACGGCGCCGTCAGCGCAGTTGGGGCAGTACCTCCGAGCCGAGCCGCCGCAGGTTCTCCTCGGTGGCCGCGAGCTGGCCCGAGCCCTCGACCATGAGGGCGAAGCGGGAGATACCGGTGCGCTCCGAGGTGGCCGCGAGCCGGTCGGCGGCGAGCCGCGGGGTGCCCACGGGATGCAGCCCGCAGAGCAGTTCGGTGTAGGCGTGCGGGTCGCGCATCACGCGCTCCCGTCCGTCCACCGTCATATGGGCCGCGAGCCCCTGCCGCAGCCAGCCCGGCATCGCCTTCAGCAGGGTTTCGGCCGCGTCGCTGCGCCGGTCGGCGAGCTGGCAGACGCCTGCCGAGACATGGGCGGCGCCCGCGATCTCCTCGGCCGGCCGGCCCGCCGCACGGGCGAGGTCCCGCCACAGGGCGACCATCTCGGCCTTCTCCTCGTCCCCGACGTGCATGCCGAGCAGCATCGGCAGCCCGCGCTCGGCGGCCAGCCGCACGCTCGCCGGCGAGGTGCAGGCCAGCACGACCTCCGGGCCGGGGGCGTCGGTCAGGACGTCCGACGGGCGGGGTACGACCGGCACCTCGCGGAAGGAGTACCGCTCGCCGTCGGCCGCCACCGCCGGTTCGCGCAGCCAGCGCAGCAGCAGATCGAGTGACTCCGGGAACCCGTGTTCGTACGCCTTCAGGCCCGCGCCGAACACCTCCAGGTCCACCCAGGGGCCGCCGCGCCCGACGCCCAGCGTGAACCGTCCGCCGCTGGTGACGTGGAGCAGCGCGGCCTGCTCGCCGAGGGCGACCGGGTGCGCGGTGGGCAGGACGCTGACCGCCGTGCCGACCCGGATGCGGTGGGTGCGGCCCAGCAGCAGCGCGGCCAGGGTGACCGCCGAGGGGCATGTGCCGTAGGGCACGAAGTGGTGCTCGGCCAGCCATACGGCGTCCAGCCCGGCCTGCTCGGCGACCTCCGCCGAGCGGACCGCCCGGTGCAGCGCCTCTCCCGGACCCTGGCCGGGGAACTGGGCGGCCAGCACAAAAGTTCCTACGCGCATCGCATTCCTGCTTCCTTGGCTCCGACCCGGAGCTCCCCCACCCGGCATAACCGTCTGACACGTGCCAAGGACACGGTCCCGCAGGGAGATTTGCCGATTGTCTGCAGAATAGGTCGCCCAGGAGGGGGACTTGTGGGGGTTGGTTCCGTACCCGTACCCCGCTCGGCGCCGCGTAGGCTGGATGGCGCCCGTGCTTCCTGTATAGCCCCGAGAGGTGTCCCGTGTCCCCGCGTCGCAACCGACCGAAGGCAGCCGGATCGTCGGGCCGGAGCGCCGAGGACGACCCTGCGGGCCGGTACGGCGGCTGGCAGTCCACCGAGAACTGGCAGGGCGAGGACTGGAGCGTGCGGCACGTCGCCGGGGCGAGCGCGCAGGGCAAGACCTACCGCTGCCCGGGCTGCGACCAGGTCATCCCCTCCGGCGTCCCGCACGTGGTGGCCTGGCCCGAGTACGCGGGCGTCGACGACCGCCGGCACTGGCACAAGGCCTGCTGGAACGCGAAGGACCGCCGCACCACGCGGGTGCAGCGGTCCCGTAACGCGCCGAGGTTCTGAGCCGTACGGCTCACACGTCCCGGCTCCGCAGCAGCGCGTACGTGCCCGCGTACACCGCCGCCGTCAGGCCCAGCATGATCCACAGCGGGTCCCAGCCGGACGGGCCGGAGTCGGTCAGGGAACTGGCGTAGAAGACGCTCAGCTGGTTCGGGATCGAGTACTCGAACAGCCAGTCGCGCAGCTTCTCCATCGACTGCGCGACCATGAACATCGCGATCACCAGCGGTGCCAGCACCACGCCGATCATGATGGTGATGGCGCCCGCGGAGTGCCGGATGACCGAGCCGATGAGCAGCGAGAGCAGGCCGAGCAGCGCGATGTAGAGGCTGATGCCGACGGTGGCCTTGAACCACTCCGAGCCGCTCGGGGTGCGGGCCCCGGCGTCCTCCAGCATGGACACCTGGACCATCGCCACGAAGGCGGACGCGACCAGGGTGAACACGAAGGCGACGGCGAAGAACACGATCGACTTGGCGGCGAGCACCCGGGCCCGGCTGGGGCACGCGGTCATCGTCGTGCGGATCATGCCCGTGCCGTACTCGGAGGCCGTGGTCAGCACGCCGAGCGTGATGATGCAGATGGAGCCGAGCAGCAGGCCGAAGAAGCCGAGCGTCAGCGGGTTCTCGCCGTCCATGTCGGCGGAGCTGGAGTTGGCCGCGACCAGCGCGCCGGCGGCGAGACCGATGCCGACGACGAGCAGCACGAACACGCCGAGCGTCCACATCGTGGAGCGCACCGACCTGATCTTCGTCCACTCGGAGGCCAGCGCGTGCCCGAGGTGGGTGCGCACGACCGGGATGGGCGAGGTGTAACCGGCGTACGACCCACCAGGCGCCTGCCACTCGGGCGCGGCGGCCGGGGCCTGCGGCATCGGGGGCTGGGGGGTGCTCATCGGGCGTCCTCGGGCTGGGTCGTCGGGGCGGCGGAGGCGGGGGTGTCGGCCGGGCCGGGAGCCGGGGCCGCGCCGGAAGCGGCGGCCGGGCTCGTGGCGGGGGCCGGGGGAGCGGCGGGCGCCTGCTGCGGCGCGGGCGGGGCCGCGGGGGCCTGCGGGGCGGCCGGCTTGGTCAGCAGCGTCGGCTGGTCCTGCGCGACCGGGGCGGCCGAAGGAGCCGGGGCGGCCGGCTGCGCCGGGGCCGCCTGGGCCGGGGCCGCGGGATGGGCCGCGGGCTGGGCCGCAGGGGCCGGCTGGGCGTAGGGGTTGGCCGTACCGGGCGCCGCGCCCGCGCCGCCGTAGCCGGGCGCCGGGGCGCCCTGACCGTTGCCCGGCGCGCCGCCGTACGGGCCGCCCGGGGCCATCGCGAAGGGCTGGCCGCCCTGCTGCGGCGGCGGTGGGGCGTACCAGCCGGGCTGGCCCTGGCCGGGGACCGGCACGGGCGGCTGGGCGCCGGGCGGCAGCGGCTGCTGGAGGCCCGCCTTCTGGTCCACGGTCGAGCGGTAGTCCACGGCGGCCTGGGTCATCCGCATGTACGCCTCCTCCAGCGAGGCCTGGTGCGGGGACAGCTCCCACAGCCGGACGCCCGCCTCGTGCGCGAGGTCGCTGATGCGCGGCAGCGGCAGCCCGGTCACGCGCAGCGCGCCGTCCTGCTCGGGCAGCACGTGGCCGCCCGCCTCGGCGAGCGCGGCGGCGAGCTTCTCCCGCAGCTGCGGCTCGGTGTCGGGGGTGCGCACGCGCGCGAAGTCGGCGGAGTTCGCGGAGATGAAGTCCGTCACGCTCATGTCGGCGAGCAGCTGCCCGCGCCCGATCACGATGAGGTGGTCGGCGGTCAGCGCCATCTCGCTCATCAGGTGGGAGGAGACGAAGACCGTACGGCCCTCCGCCGCCAGCGCCTTCATCAGGTTGCGGACCCAGAGGATGCCCTCGGGGTCGAGGCCGTTGACCGGCTCGTCGAAGAGCAGCACCTGCGGGTCGCCGAGCAGCGCGGCGGCGATGCCGAGGCGCTGGCCCATGCCGAGCGAGAAGCCCTTGGAGCGCTTCTTCGCCACGTCCTGGAGGCCGACCACGCCGAGCACCTCGTCCACGCGGCGGGCCGGGATGCCCGACAGCTGGGCGAGGCTCAGCAGGTGGTTGCGGGCGGACCGGCCGCCGTGCACGGCCTTGGCGTCGAGCAGCGCGCCGACCTGCCGGGGTGCGTTGGGCAGCTTGCGGTACGGATAGCCGCCGATGGTGACCGACCCGGACGTGGGGTTGTCCAGCCCGAGGATCATCCGCATCGTCGTGGACTTGCCCGAGCCGTTCGGCCCGAGGAAGCCGGTCACGGCTCCTGGCCGTACCTGGAAGGAAAGGTTGTACACGGCGGTCTTGTCGCCGTAGCGCTTGGTCAGGCCGACAGCCTCGATCATGCTCCGCACCCATCGAAAAGGTTCAGGAAGGCGGGGCACACGCCCCCGTAAGGGTTAGGAGGATATCCAGGCGCTGACGGTTCCGCCCAAGAGAGAGTAAAGCCGCAAGCCCCGTGGATCACCCGGCTCCCGGCATTCGGGGAGGCGGACACGGTGAAGGGGCGGCGGGACCGGGCCCGCCGCCCCTTCACCGTGTCGGCCGTGTGTGACGGCTACCGGGACTGCTGCGCCGGAACGCTCCGGGAGATCGGCTCGTCGTCGCTGGACGTGCCGGCCGCGGCCACCGCGGCGCCGGTCAGCGTGGCGAGCATCTCGCGGACGTTCGTCAGCTGGGCGTTGATGCTGTCGCGGCGGTTGGTGAGCGCCGCCAGCTCCCGCTCGGACTCCGAGCGGATCCGGTCCGCCTTGGCGTTGGCGTCGGCCACGATGTCCTCGGCCTGCCGCTGGGCGGTCTCCACGGTCTGCCGGGCCCGGCGCTCGGCGTCGGTGCGCAGCTTCTCCGCCTCCAGGCGCAGCTGCTCGGCCCGGTGCTCGATCTCGGCGAGCCGCTTCTCGGCCTTCTGCTGGCGCGAGGCCAGGTCCCGCTCGGACTGCTCGCGCCGCTTGGCCAGGTTGGTCTCGAAGTCGGCGGCTGCCTGCGCGGCCTTGGCGCGGGTCTCCTCGAAGAGGGCGTCCGCCTCCTCCCGCTTGGACTGCGCGTCCTTCTGCGCCTCGGCACGCAGCTGGGCCGCGTCGGCCTTGGCCTTCTCGACGATCCGGACGCCCTCGTCCTCGGCCTTGGCCTTGCGCTCGGCCGCGTACGCCTCGGCGTCGTTGCGGACCTGCTGGGCCGCCGACTCGGCGAGGTCGCGGTGCTGCTCGGCCGCCCGGCGGGCCTCCTCACGCAGCTCCTTGGCCTCTTCCTCGGCCAGCCGCAGGATCTTCTCGACCCGCGCGCCGAGACCCGCGTACGACGGCTCGGCGTCGGTGATCTGGGCCTGGGCGTTCTGCGTTTCGAGGTGCAACTCCTCGATGCGCTTCTCCAGGGCGGTGATCCGGGCGAGAGCGCTGTCACGGTCGGAGACGAGCTTGGAGATGCGTTCGTCCACCTGAGCGCGGTCGTATCCACGCCGCACAAGCTCGAAGCCGTAGGGGGAAGTGTCGCTCATGGGGTTCCTGTCGAATGAGACCGGTGAGTGAGGTGATAAAAGGAATCCTAGGGGCCACAGCGGTGTGTCATCGAGCGGATACGGTTTTGATCTGGAGAATGGCACCTCTTTCGGGTGGCCGGCCGGCGGACCGCTTGCCACGGAGCCGGGCAAAGCACCCAGAAGACACCACAACGCCCCCTGTCCGCTAGCTCTCTGACGTCTTGCCACCCGATCGGGGGGCGCCCACGGCGGCACCCGCCTTGACCCCGCCGTCCTTCCCGGGCGCGGGCGCCTCGAGGGACCCCAGCGCCTCCAGGACGTCCTGCACCCGGGAGATCTCGGCGTTGATGTCCTCGCGTCGGCGCATCAGGATCTCCAGTTCCCGCTTGCCCTCGTCGACGGTGCGCCGCGTCTCGCGGACCGCCTCCGCCTTCAGTTCCTCCGCCTCTTCCACCGTACGCCGTGCCTCGCGGACCGCCTCGGCCTTCAGCTCCTCGGCCTCCTTGACCAGCCGCGCCTTCTTCTGCTCGGCCTCCTTGAGCAGGCCCTCCGCCTTCTTCACGGCGGCGATCCGCACCTTGCCCGCCTCGGAACCGGCCTCCGACACCAGCTCCTTGGCCTTCGCCTCGGCCTTCGCCAGCTGCTCCTCGGCGGCCTTGATGAGCGCGTCGCAGCGGTCACCGGTGGACTTCATCGTCTCGGCCGCCTCGCGGCGGGCCCGCTCGTGCAGCTCCTCGATCTCGGTGGTGACCCGGCTCTGCAGCTCCTCCGCGCGCTCCCTTATCGCGGTGGCGTCCCGGCGCGCGCCGACCAGCAGCTCGTCGGCGTCCGTACGGGCCTTCTCCACCAGCGAGTTGCCCTCGATGGTCGCCTCGGTGACGATCCGCTCGGCCTCGCTGCGGGCCGCGCCCACCATCGTGTCGGCCTGCGCCTCGGCATCCGCCGTGGTCTTCAGGGCCTGCGCCTGCGCCTCGGCGAGCAGCTTGTCGGCCTCCGCCGTGGTCTCCGTGATGAGCTTGTCGACCTGCTCGGCCGCCTCCGAACGCCGCTTGTTTGCGTCCTTGCGGGCCTCGTCCAGGGTCCGCTCGGCCTCCTCGCGCGCGGAGTTGACGAGCCGTTCGGCCTCGGCCCGCGCGTCCGTCTTCGTCCGCTCGGCCTCCGCCCGCACCCGCTCGGCGTGCGCCTGCGCGGAACCGACCGTCTCGGCGGCCTCCGCGCGCAGCCGCTCGGCCTCGCCCGTGGCGTCCCCGATCAGCTGCTCGGCGTTCGCGACGGCCTCCGCGCGCACCCGGTCCGCCTCGGTCAGCGCCTCCGTGCGCACCCGCTCGGCCTCGGCGGCGGTCTCGGTCTGGAGGAGTTCGGCTTCCTTGCGGGCCTCGGTGATGAGGGTGTCGGCCTGGGTGGCTGCGTCGGAGCGGATGCGGTTGGCGTCCTCGCGGGCGTCCGCCCGGGTACGGGCCGCCGCCTCGTTGGCCTCGGTGAGCGTCTCGGACGCCTCGGTGCGGACCCGCTCCGCCTCGGCCGCGGCCTCGCCGCGCAGCCGCTCGGCCTCCGTGGCCGCCTCGGTGCGCACCCGTTCGGCCTCGGCGGCGGTCTCGGTCTGGAGGAGTTCGGCTTCCTTGCGGGCCTCGGTGATGAGGGTGTCGGCCTGGGTGGCTGCGTCGGAGCGGATGCGGTTGGCGTCCTCGCGGGCGTCCGCCCGGGTACGGGCCGCCGCCTGGTCCGCCTCGGCGAGCGCGTCCGACGCCTCGGTGCGCACCCGCTGCGCGTACTCGCCCGCGTCCGCGCGCAGCCGCTCGGCCTCGGCGATCGCCTCCGCCGTCGTCCGCTCGGCCAGCGCCTTCGCGGCCTCCGACTCCTCGTGCGCCTCGCGCCGCACCCGGGCGGCGTCCTCGCCGGCCCGCTCCCGCTCGGCGTAGGCGTCGGAGCGGACCCGGTCCGCCTCCTCCTCGGCCTCCCGCCGGGTACGGTCCGCCGCGTGCTCGGCGGCCGAGCGCAGCCCGGCGATCTCCTCCTGCGCCTGCTCGTGCAGCCCGGCGACGGAGTCCCGGACCTGCTGGGCGTGCTGCTCGGCGGCGGTGACCATCTCGCCGGCCCGCCGGTCGGCCTCCTCCACCAGCCGGGTCGCCTCGGCCTGCGCCTCCTCGACCCGCTTGCGGGCGGCGGCCAGCAGCTCCTCGCTCTGCTCCCGGGCCCGCTGCCGCTCCTGGCCGGCCTCCTCGCGGGCGGCACCGAGCAGCTCCTCGGCCTCGCGGCGGCGCCGGGCGGCCTCCTCCTGCGCGGCGGCCAGCGTCTCGGACGCCTCGGCGGCCAGCCGCTCGGCGGCGGCCTGCGCCTCCGCGCGCACCCGGTCCGCGGTGTCCTGCGCCTCCGTCTTCAGCCGCTCGGCCTCCGCGGCGGCCTCCGACCGCAGCCGTACGGCGACGGCCTCGCCCTCGGCACGGGAGGTGGACGCGTCGGAGGCGGCCTCGGTGCGCAGCCGTTCGGCCTCGGCCTCGGCCTGCTCCTGGAGCGTACGGATCCGCTCGGCGGACTCCGCGCGCAGCCGCTCGGCCTCCTCGGCGCTCTCCCGGCGGACCCGGGCGGCCTCCTCGCGGGCCTCGGTCAGCGCCCGCTCGGCCGACGTCAGCCGCTCCTGCGCCTCGGCCTGCAGCCGGGACAGCTCCTCGGCGGTCTCCGCCCGGCGGGCCTCGACCGCCTTCTCGGTCTCCTCGCGCAGCTCCCGCGCGGCCTTCTCGGCGTCCGTCCGGGCCGCCTCGGCCTGCTCGGCGGCCTCGGCGCGCAGCCGCTCGGCCTCCTCGCGGGCGCGCTCCAGGGCCTCCTCGGCCTGCCGGCGCAGCGCGGTGGCGCGCTCGGCGGCCTCGGCGCGGACCTTCTCGCTGTCGGCCGTCGCGGTCTGCCGCAGCTCCTCGGCGTCCGCCTTGGCCTTGCCCAGCAGCTCCTCGGCGGACTTGGCCGCCTCCTCGATCTTGGCGACGGCCTCCCGACGGGCCTCGGCACGGATCGACTCGCCCTCGGCGACCGCGTCGGCGCGCAGCTGCTCCGCCTCGCCGCGCAGCCGGCGCGCCTCCTCCTGGAGTTCGACCGTCTTGGCCCGGTACTCCTTGGTGTCGTCCTTGGCCGCGCCCTTGAGCTGCTCGGCGATGTCGTGCGCCTCGGCCCGCAGCCGGTCCGCCTCCGCCTCGGCCTCCGAACGGATCCGCTCGGCCTCCTCGGCGGCGGCCCGGGTGGTCTTCCGGGCGTCCTCCGACGCCTTGTTGAGCACGTCCTCGGCGGTCTTGGCCGCCTTGGACAGCTGGGTGGCCGTCTCCTCCGCGGTGATCGTGCGGGCCTTCTCGGCGGCCTCGGCGACGAGCTTCTCGGCCTCGGCGCGGGCGTCCGCGACCAGCTGTTCGGCCTCGGACCGGGTGTGCTCGGCCTCCTTGGTGGCCTCCTCGACCAGCCGGGCGACCTGCTCCTTGGCGGTGCGCGTACGCGTCTCGTTGGCGGCCTCGGCGCCCGCCAGCGCCTTGGCGGCGGCCTCCTTCGCCTCGGTGACCACCTTCTCGGCCTCGGCCTGCGCCTTGCGCAGCGCCTCCTCGGCCGCCGCCATCCGCTCCTCGGCGGCCCGGCTCAGCTCGGCGGCCTGCCGGCGGGCCGCGTCCGACTCGGTGACCGTGGTGGTGCGCAGCCGCTCGGCGTGCTCGGTGGCCTCCTGCGCCTGCGTGGAGGCCGCGTTCAGCAGCCGCTCGGCGTCCGCGCGGGCCCGGCGCAGGATCTGGTCGGCCTCGGCGCGGGCGGACTCGGCCTCGTCGCGCAGCCGTTCCCGGGCCTCCCGGGTCAGCCGCTCGGCCTCCGCGCGGGCGGCGGCCATCGCCTGCTCGGCCTCCGCGCGGGACTCCTCCAGCAGCCGGCGGGCCTGCTGCTCGGTGCGGGCGCGCAACTGCTCCGCCCACGCCACGTTCTCGTTGACGTGCGACTCGACGGTGGCGCGGCGCTCGGCCAGCTCCTGGTCGAGCTGCTGGCGCCGGGTCACCGCCTCCTGGTGCAGTTCCGCCTGGAGCCGGGCGGCCTGCTCGGCGTGCTCCTGGAGGATGCGCTGGGTCTGCGCGCGGGCCTGGCTCAGCTCCCGCTCGGCGTCCTGGCGCAGCTGCTCGGCCTGCATCTGGGCGTTACGGAGCAACTGCTCGGCCTGGTAACCGATGTCGCCGCCGTCGTAGGCGGGCCGGGTCATGAGCGTGCGGCGCGCCTCGTGCAGCTTGGCGCGCAGCACCTCGACCTGGTAGCCGAGGTCCTCGGCGTGCTGGATCGCCTTCTCCCGCTCGGTCCTCAGCCGCTTCATCTCGGCCTCGAACCGAGAGAGGTGGTCGACGTCAGCCGCCGGCTCTCGCTCCTGGCTCTCGTAGCCCCGCACTGCGCGGTCCCATCCGTCCCCTGGTCAGCTTCTCCAACGAGCTCCGTCCATCCGCCGAACGGGGCCCCCGGGGAAGGGTGTCGGACAGAGGGCGGAGCACGGGCTGCTGCCCCGACGCTCGTCCCGCGAAACCCGGACCCCGGCTCGGTCCCGCCCGCAACGGCAGGACCCGGTCGCCCCGGTTGGCGGGACGACCGCCCCCAACCCTACCGGCCCTTATGTACGGGGGTCAGTGCTCGGGCGTCTCAACAGGGGCCGAAGTGACCAGTTCTGTGAGGACGCCATGGCAGTCCTTGGGGTGCAGGAAGGTGATCCGCGAGCCCATGGAGCCGCGCCGGGGCTCGTCGTAGAGCACGCGCACGCCCTTGCCGCGGATCTCCTCGGAGTCGGCGTCCACGTCCGCGGTGCCGAAGGCGATGTGGTGGACGCCCTCCCCGTTCTTCGCGAGCCACTTGGCGACCGTGGAGTCCTCGCGGACCGGTTCCAGCAGCTGGAGGTAGGAGGCGCCGCCGTCGGAGGTGCCGTTGATGCGGAGCATGGCCTCGCGCACGCCCTGCTCCTCGTTGACCTCGGTGTGGAACACCTCGAAGCCGTACGTGGCCCGGTAGAACTCGACGGTCGCGTCGAGGTCGTGGCAGGCGATCCCGATGTGGTCGATTCGCGTCAGCATGGATTCAGTGCAGCGCTCCCGGGGTGGTTACGCAACGTGCGCGCGATCACACCGACAGGCCGGTGACGACCTGTCCAACCGCTCAGTACATTCGAAGTAAACCCTCGTTCACTCCTCGGCTGCGCGCAGCTGGAAGGGGATCGCACCTCATGTCTTCTGGAACGACCAGCTCGGTGATCGTCGCGGGCGCCCGGACGCCCATGGGGCGGCTGCTGGGCTCCCTGAAGTCCTTCTCCGGAGCCGACCTCGGCGGCTTCGCGATCAAGGCCGCCCTCGACCGTGCGGGGATCGGCGGCGACCAGGTGCAGTACGTGATCATGGGCCAGGTGCTCCAGGCCGGGGCGGGCCAGATCCCGGCCCGCCAGGCCGCCGTCAAGGCCGGCATCCCGATGAACGTCCCCGCGCTCACCATCAACAAGGTGTGCCTCTCCGGCCTCGACGCCATCGCCCTCGCCGACCAGCTGATCCGCGCCGGCGAGTTCGACATCGTCGTGGCGGGCGGCCAGGAGTCCATGACCAACGCCCCGCACCTGCTGCCCGGCTCCCGCGAGGGCTACAAGTACGGCGCGCTCGAGATGCTCGACGCGATGGCCTACGACGGCCTGACCGACCCGTGGGAGAACATCCCGATGGGCGAGTCCACCGAGAAGCACAACACCCGCCTCGGCATCAAGCGCCCCGAGCAGGACGAGATCGCCGCCCTGTCCCACCAGCGGGCCGCCGCCGCCCAGAAGAACGGCCTGTTCGAGGCCGAGATCACCCCGGTGGAGATCCCGCAGCGCAAGGGCGACCCGGTGCTGTTCAGCAAGGACGAGGGCATCCGCGCCGACACCACCGCGGAGTCCCTGGCCAAGCTGCGCCCGGCCTTCACCAAGGACGGCACGATCACCGCCGGCACCTCCTCGCAGATCTCCGACGGCGCCGCCGCCGTGGTCGTGATGAGCAAGGCCAAGGCCCAGGAGCTCGGCCTCGACTGGCTCGCCGAGATCGGCGCGCACGGCAATGTGGCCGGCCCCGACAACTCCCTCCAGTCGCAGCCGTCCAACGCCATCCGGCACGCGCTGGAGAAGGAGGGCCTGAACGTCTCCGACCTGGACCTCATCGAGATCAACGAGGCGTTCGCCGCGGTCGCCGTGCAGTCAATGAAGGACCTCGGCGTGTCCACGGAAAAGGTGAACGTCAACGGCGGCGCCATCGCGCTCGGCCACCCGATCGGCATGTCCGGCGCCCGCCTCGTGCTGCACTTGGCGCTGGAGCTCAAGCGTCGGGGCGGCGGGACCGGCGCCGCCGCGCTGTGCGGCGGCGGCGGCCAGGGCGACGCGCTGATCGTGCGGGTGCCGAAGGCCTGAGACCCCGTAGGTGTCGATCCCGGTACGTCGGTGAAGTGAACGGAGCTGTGATGCAGGACGTCTCCTCTCTGGTGGCCCAGGCCAGGGAAGGCCGGCCGCGGGCCGTGGCCCGGCTGATCTCCCTGGTGGAGGGGGCGTCACCGCAGCTGAGGGAGGTCATGGCGGCCCTGGCGCCGCTGACCGGCAACGCCTATGTGGTGGGCCTGACCGGCTCGCCCGGCGTCGGCAAGTCGACCTCCACCTCCGCGCTGGTCACCGCCTACCGCAAGCAGGGCAGGAGGGTCGGCGTCCTGGCCGTCGACCCGTCCTCCCCGTTCTCGGGCGGCGCCCTGCTCGGCGACCGGGTCCGGATGTCCGACCACGCCTCCGACCCCGGTGTCTACATCCGCTCCATGGCCACCCGCGGCCACCTCGGCGGGCTGGCCTGGGCCGCCCCGCAGGCCATCCGGGTGCTGGACGCGGCGGGCTGCGACGTGATCCTGGTCGAGACGGTCGGCGTCGGCCAGTCCGAGGTCGAGATCGCCTCCCAGGCCGACACCAGCGTGGTGCTGCTCGCCCCGGGCATGGGCGACGGCATCCAGGCGGCGAAGGCCGGGATCCTGGAGATCGGCGACGTGTACGTGGTCAACAAGGCCGACCGGGACGGCGCCGACGCCACCGCCCGCGAGCTGAACCACATGCTGGGGCTGGGCGAGGCCCGCGGCCCCGGCGACTGGCGCCCGCCCATCGTCAAGACGGTCGCGGCCCGCGCCGAGGGCGTCGACGAGGTGGTGGAGGCCCTGGAGAAGCACCGGGCCTGGATGGAGGAGCGGGGCGTCCTCGCCGAGCGCCGCACGGCCCGCGCGGCCCGCGAGGTGGAGACCATCGCCGTCACCGCGCTGCGGGAACGCATCGGCGACCTGCACGGCGACCGCCGGCTCGGCGCCCTCGCCGAACGCATCGTCGCCGGCGAGCTGGACCCCTACCGCGCCGCGGACGAACTGGTCGCGGAACTGACCCGGGGCTGAACCCGGGCCGGTCCGGTGATCACCCCGCTGCCGTGACCGGCACGCTGTCCTTCGTCCTGGCGTAGAGCCACCCCGGCAACCGGGGCCGCGCAGACGGCCACCGCGCCTCAGGTGCCCCTTCTTGCGCTTCGCCAGAGGAACGTCCCCGTGTCCACGCCCCTGCCGCGGCCCTCGTACGCCACCGTCGCGCGCGTGCCCCGGGCCTGCCGCGCCCGCACGCCGCCCTGACGGGCCGTCCGCCCTGCGCCACGGCGGCCCCGCGGTACCGCCGTCCGTCACCGCCGCCACCGGCTCCCGGGCCGTCTTTGGCGTCGTACCGTCCCTGCGGCGCCACCAGGGTCCTCGCGATGCCGCTGCCTGCCGCCCTGGCCGACCGCCACGGGCCGCTCCGGGTGCCACTGCCCATGTCGCTGCCGTACGGCGCCCGGCCGGCCCTCCTGACCGCGCCGACCCGGCGTCCGCGCGTACCCGAGGCGGTCGCTGCCGGCATGGGCACGGGCACGCGCTCGCGGGCTGCCGCGCGCCACCGCCCGGCCCGGCCATGCGCGCCAGTGGGCCGCGCTGACGCCGGACGGGGGCATGGCGCGGTGTGCCTGGCCGGGCGGGCTCACGCGGGCGGGTGAACGAGAACGCCGTCACCGCCTGACCGCCGAGGGCCACCGGTGCGCCGTGCGCCGTGCGCCGTTCTCCGGCGCCGGTGGTGGCCGCCGCCGTGCGGGCGGCGTGGCCGCGGGCGTTCCGGGCCCGTGCCCGGCGGGTGCCGGTGGCGGTGCCGGACGTGCTCACGGGGGCCGGGGTGAGCGGTGCCGGAAGGACACACATGGGTGCCGGTCAGTGTGCCGGGCGGCTTGCGCGGGCGGCGGTGTGTGGTGTGCCGCCGCCCGCACATGCGGCAGGATCAGGGACGTCCCCGCTGCCCTCGCAGGTGCTCGGCGACCGGCTTGAGCGCCTTGTCCAGTTCCATCAGCGCGTCCGCCGACAGCAGGTCGATGAAGTGCCGGCGCACCGATGCCACGTGGTGCGGGGCGACCTTCCGCATCATCTCCATGCCGTGGTCCGTGAGCACGGCGTACAGACCCCGCCGGTCGGTGTCACAGTTCTCGCGGCGGACCAGGTTGGCGTTCTCCATGCGCGTGATCTGGTGCGAGAGCCGGCTCTTGGACTGAAGGGTCGCGGAGGCCAGGTCGCTCATCCGCATCCGTACGTCCTCCGACTCGGACAGGTTCACCAGGATCTCGTAGTCGTTCATTGTCAGGCCGAACGGCTGCAGATCCTTCTCGAGCTGGTACGTCAACAGCCTGTTGACCTCCAGGTGGGTGCGCCAGGCGCACTGCTCCGCATCGGTCAGCCAGCGCGTGGCCGTCTCGGTCTCCATGAATGAAGTCTACCTAAGAAGTTGAATGGCGAACTAACTTGGGTGGTGTGACGTGCGCACGCGTTCGACGTCACACTCCGCAGACTACCGCTCACAGCCCGAAGCGACGCTGGAGGTCTCCCAGCTGTCCGGGAAGGCGCGGTGGACCCGACGATTGCGGACCGTGCCCGCCCGGTGTCATTCCGCCACCCCCCGGCACCCCGGGCTCCGGCGGAACCGCCCCCGTCGCCGCCTCGGCCATGAGCGTCTCGGTCGACTGCAGCAGGACCGTCCCCGCGCCGACGAACTCGAACTGGTGCTCCTCCCCGGAGACCCCGCCGAGGCCCGTCACCGCACGTAGACCGCCCAGTACACCCGTCAGGTACCCATGGTCGTAGTGATGGCACGGGGACGGGCAGTCGGCCCACCCGACGAGCGCCTGCGGGTCCACCCGGATCGGAGGTTCCACGAACACCACCGGTCCGTTTGATGCGGCTACGAACTTTCCGGTTCCGAGCAGGGTCAGAAAGCCGGGGACGATCGACTGTTTCAGCGCGAGACTTGGCTGAAAAGCGAGCAGATTGCCCGCGCGAATGGTCAAGTTCCCGTCGTCCAGGTCGTAGGAGTTGACGTCGAACGCCCGGTCGGCCAGCAGCATCTTCCCCGAGCCCTCCGCCACGACCCAGTCGCTCGCGTGCAGTGGCGAATGAAACGACGTACGGACAAGCCGGTCGAGTCGCCCATGCCCGATGCCGTTGAACTCGATCGACCCGTAGTAGGCGATCATCTTGCCCTTCTGCAGGAACCACTGCCCGTTCTTCAGCTCCACACAGAAGGTGTACGGGGTGACGTTGTCGTCGGCGGGCAGCGACAGCGGATCGTGCACGACCGGCCCGGCGCCCGGGGTTCCGTAGGTGCTCACAGCTTCTCCTCCGACGCCTGGACGTACACCGTGCCGTCGCCGCTCAGCTCCAGCTGGAACGCCTCGCCGGAGCCGCGGCCCACCATCTCGCGCCAGCCGAGCGCGGTGGACAGCCTGTTGCGGATCTCGCCGTGGTGGGCGACGTACGCCTGCGGGTCGACGTGGACCGGGCGCTGCGGGGTGACCGGGACCTCGAAGACGCCGCCGTGCGCCATCACCGCCACCGAGCCGTGCCCCTGGAGCGTGGTCGTGAACAGCCCCTGCCCGGTGACCTGCCCGCGCACCATGCCCATCACCCCGCCCTGGGCACCCATGAACATCGTGCCCTGCCGCAGGGTGCCCTCGAAGGCGAGCAGCCGGTCGGCCTCCACATAGAGCGTGTCGCCGGAGAGGGTGATCACGTGGACGTGGTGGCCGCCGTGCCCGAAGAACACCGTGCCGCTGCCCTCGACCGTCATCAGCGGGGTCGCCTCGCCGGCCACCCGGCGCCCGATCATGGACATCAGCCCGCCCTGGCCGCCCTGGACGTTGGGCGTGAAGGACACGTCCCCGCGGTAGGCGAGCATCGCGCCGCGCTGGCTGAACAGCCGCTGCCCCGGCGCCACGGTCGCCTCCACCATCTTGGAGTTGATCTCCCGGAAGGTCATCACACGTCCCCCGCGATCGTGGTCCGCTCGCTCGGCTGCACGTACACCAGCCCGTCGCCCTCGAAGCGGATCTGGAAGGCTTCGCCGCCGCCCTCCCCGAGGAGCGTGCGGAACGTCACACCGGACTGGAAGGACTGCCGGACATCACCCTGGTGGGCGACATAGGCGCCCGGGTCGACGGTCAGCGGGTACTGCGGGGTCACCCGGAGGACGACCGCCGGGCCGTCGGAGAGGATCGCCGCCTGCCCGTGCCCCTCCACGGTCGTCGTGAACAGGCCGTTGCCCTGGGAGGCGCCGCGCACCCCGGTGAACGTCGTGCCCGTGCGCAGCCCCGCGTCCGTCACCAGCAGATTGCCCGCCTCGACGTAGAGCTTGTCGCCCTGGAGGGCGACCAGGTTGATCTCGGACGCCCGGTCCGCGAACCAGCACGTCCCATGCCCTTTCACCTCCATCACCGTCATCTGCTCGCCGGTGAGCCGCCGGGTCACCATTCCCCGCAGCCCCTCGCCGCCGCCGCTCAGCTTCTTGAAGGCCATCTGCCCGTCGTACGCGACCATCGAGCCGTTCTTCGCCTTCACGGCATCCCCGGTCATGTCGACGGCGAGCACCTTGCTGCCCTGGAGTCGGAACATCGCCACGCTGCGAAACTAGCGGCGGCACGGGTGGACGGAACAGGGCCCACGGGTGGAAACCCACCCTGAGCCGACCCCTAGGGGCGAGGTTTGCCACAATGGGGGAACGCTTGTGCGTGCGTTCACAAAGCGGCACCGCCGTCGGCTGACGCCGGCACGCACCGGCACGCACAAACCGGCAGTCCGTAACCGGCAGACCGTCGTCGACCCTCCCACCGAAGGTGACCCGTGGACATCAAGACCGCCACCGCCCTCCGCCGCCTCCGCCTGGTCTCGGCCCCGGAGGCCGTGTCCTTCCTGATCCTGCTCGTCTGCTCGGTGCTGAAGCGGACCACGGACTTCGACGCGGTCCCCGTGATGGGAGCGATCCACGGCGTCCTCTTCATCCTGTACGTGATCTTCTGGGCGGACGCCTGGAACCGCACCAAGTGGTCCCTGAAGACGGCCGCCCTCTACTTCGTCCTGTCGGTGCTGCCCACCGGCGGCTTCTTCGCCGAGCGCAAGCTGCGCCGGGAGGCCGAGGACGCCGTCATCGCCGCCCGCGCCCGCCAGGAAGGGGTCGTGAACGCATGATCGTCGCCTTCTCCGTGACGCCCCTCGGCGTCGGTGAGGACGTGGGGGAGTACGTCGCCGACGCCGTGCGCGTGGTCCGCGAGTCGGGCCTGCCCCACCGCACCGACGCCATGTTCACCTCGATCGAGGGCGAGTGGGACGAGGTCATGGACGTCGTCAAGCGCGCCGTCGCCGCCGTGGAGGCCCGCGCCCCGCGCGTGTCGCTCGTCCTCAAGGCCGACATCCGCCCCGGGGTGACCGACGGGCTCACCAGCAAGGTGGAGACCGTCGAGCGGTACCTCGCCCAGTAGCGCGGCCCCTTCCCGAAAACCCCGGTCCTCTGGGCCGGGGTTTTCCCGTCCCCCCTGTTTGAGCGATCGCTCAAAGCGGTGTACGTTCGGCGCCAGATGATTTGAGCGGTCGCTCAAACACGGTGCTCACGTGGGGGAACACATGGGTCTCTACATAGAGACGCACATCCGCGCCGACCTCGACGAACTGTGGGCGCGCACCCAGGACCCCGCCCGGCACCAACGCTGGGACCTGCGCTTCACCGAGATCGCCTACCTCCCGCGCGCGGAAGGCGAACCGCAGCGCTTCCGCTACGCCACGCGCGTGCTGCCGTTCCTCACCGTCTCCGGCACCGGCGTCGCCGCCGGCGAGAAGGAGCGCGCCGACGGCACCCGCACCTCCGCCCTGCGCTTCGCCTCCCCGCACCCCCTCTCCCTCATCGCCGAGGGCAGCGGCTACTGGCGTTACGTGCCCGACGCCCACGGCGTCCGCTTCCTCACCGGCTACGACTACCGCCCACGCTGGGGCCCCGTCGGCGCCGTCGCCGACCGCTTGCTGTTCCGCCCCCTCATGGGCTGGGCGACCGCCTGGTCCTTCGACCGGCTCCGGCTCTGGCTGGAGCGGGGCATCACCCCCGAGCGGGCCCGCCGCAACTGGCTCGCCGAACTCACCGTCCGGGCCCTGGTCCTCGCCCTCTGCCTGACCGTGCTCGGCAACGGCTCGCCCCTCGGCCTGCCCGGCCCCCTCGCCGACGCCACGGCCTACCTGTGCCCGCTGCTGCTCGTACCCGGCGCCTTCCTCGCCCTGTTCAAGGCGCCCCTCGCCGGCACCCCGGCCGCCCGCCGCTGCCGGCGCACGCCGGCCACCCGCACCCGGGCGCCCCGCCTGCTGGAGACGCTGGAGAAACACGGATGACGGGCCTCGGAGAACCGCGACGACGTTCCCCGAGGGCCACGGGGGGCGTTCCCGCAGAACCACCGATGACGCCCCCGGCGAGGCGCCTCCCAGGACAACAGGCACGCACCGACGACACCCCTGGACAGGCACGCACCGACGACGCCCCTAGAGAAGTACCGATGACCTCGATCTTCCGGACCGCGATGGGCCCCGCCTTCGACCGCCTCCACCCCGCCCTGCGCCGCCGCTTCTCCGTCGGCCTGGCCGGCGGAGAGGCGTGCACCGGACGCGGCGTGATGGACCGCATCTGGCACGGACCGGCGTTCGTGAGGCCGTTCCTCGCCCTCGGCGGCACCCGCAACATCCTCGTCCCGCGGGCCGGCCGGAACGTTCCCTTCGTGATCGAGAACGTGCCGTACACCGACGGCTTCGGCCGTGAGACGGTGAGTTTCGTGCGCACTTTCGACCTGCCCGGCCGGCCCCGCCGCTTCGACGCGCAGATGGTCCTCGGCCCCCGAGGCGACCGTGTCGTGGACTACCTAGGCACCCACCAGCACCTCGCCACCGACCTGCGCTTCCACGCCGAACCCGACGGCTCCCTGCTCATCCGCTCCGGGACGCACCGGTTCCGGGAGGGCCCGGTGGACCTCCGCGTCCCCGACCTCGTCGGCGCCACCGCGGAGGTGCGCGAGTCCTACGACGACACCACCGGCCGCTTCCGGATCCGGGTGCGCGTGGTGAACCGGTACTTCGGGCCGCTCTTCGGCTACGAGGGCTCCTTCACGGCCTCGTACACCGACATCCGCGCCCGCGGCGTACGGCCCGGGCTGCGCCCGGTGCGGGAGGAGGCGCGCGCATGAGCCCGGAGACCGCGAGGTCCCAGGAGACCAAGACCAGACTGCTGGAGGGCGCCCTGCGCACCCTCACCGAACAGGGCATCGCCAAGACCTCGGCCCGTACGGTGGCCGCGGCGGCCGGCGTCAACCAGGCGCTGGTCTTCTACCACTTCGGATCCGTGGACGAGCTGCTCGCCGCGGCCTGCCGGTACGGGGCGGAGAAGGCGGTGGCCCGCTACCGGGAGCGGCTCGCCGGGGTCGGCACGCTGTCCGAGCTCCTGACCGTCGGCCGCGAGATCCACGAGGGCGAGCGGGCCGGGGGCCATGTCGCCCTGCTCGGCCAGTTGCTGGCCGGCGCCCCGACCCACCCCGGCCTGGGCCCGGCCACCGCCGCCGGGCTCGACCTGTGGATCACCGAGATCGAGCAGGTCCTGCGCCGCGTCCTGGCGGCGACACCGTTCGGCGAGTTCACCGACCCGGCGGGGCTGGCGCGCGCGGTCGCCGCGTCCTTCGTCGGGATCGAACTGTACGAAGGGGTGGACGAGGCCGGGGCCGGGGCGGCGCTGGACGCGCTGGAGCAGCTGGGAGCCCTGGTCGCCGCGGTGGAGTCCCTGGGCCCGGTCGCCCAGCGCGCCGTACGGCACCAGCTGCGGCGGCGGACCCAGTGACGGGGGGCGTGCGCGGGCGTGCCACGCCGGTTGCCCGCACCCCTTCCGCCCGAGCCGGGCGGGCCGCCGCACTCCCGACGCCATAGCCACCCCCGGCGACGTCCGCTCGTACAGCGCCTGGTGGCCGTAGCGGCGGGAGGCCGGCAGGTCGGCGTCGCATGGGATCGTCAGGTGCGCCGGCACCGAGGACGCGGCGGGGCCCGGCCGGTGGGCGAGGGCGTTGGTGGTCGCCGGTTCCGCCAGGGCCGCGAGGACGGCGGCGCGGTCGCGGCCCGGCGGCCGCGCCAGGAGAAGGCGCTCGGCAGCGGCACCAGGCCCTGCCCGACGCGAGTGCGGGCGTACGCGACGCGCAGCGCGAGTGGCGGCCTCCGGCCGTTCCAGGACAGCCGGGGGTCCAGCTCCGGCAGCGGCCGGTCCGGTGCGGGCAGGGAGCGTGTTCGGCGCCCTGTGCTGCCGCGCGATCGCCCCGCGCGCCCGGGTGGGAACGGCCGGTGACCGAAAGCCGAGACAGAGCTGACCGGCATATGACCGGCCGGTAGGGTCTGATGACGTGCCCAAGCCTCTCAGTCTTCCGTTCGACCCCATCGCCCGCGCCGACGAGCTGTGGAAGCAGCGATGGGGAAACGTGCCCTCCATGGCCGCGATCACCTCCATCATGCGGGCCCAGCAGATCCTGCTCGCGGAGGTCGACGCGGTGGTCAAGCCGTACGGGCTGACGTTCGCCCGCTACGAGGCGCTCGTCCTGCTCACCTTCTCCAAGGCCGGTGAGCTGCCGATGTCCAAGATCGGTGAGCGGTTGATGGTGCATCCCACGTCCGTGACGAACACCGTGGACCGGCTGGTGAAGTCCGGGCTGGTGGCCAAGCGTCCCAACCCCAACGACGGCCGGGGCACCCTCGCCGTCATCACCGACAAGGGCCGCGAGGTGGTCGACGCGGCCACCCGCGACCTGATGGCCATGGACTTCGGACTCGGTGTGTACGACGCGGAGGAGTGCCGCGAGATCTTCGCGATGTTCCGCCCCCTGCGGATCGCGGCACACGACTTCACGGAGGAGTGACCCGGGGCAAGATCTCCCGGAACGGGTGGTTACGCTCGACTCCATGAAAAAAAGCGTGCTGACCCGCTACCGCGTCCTGGCCTACACCACGGGTGTCCTGCTGGTGCTGCTGTGCCTGAGCATGATCGCGAAGTACGGGCTGGACATGGACGGCGCCGCCGACTTCACGCGGGTCGTCGCCATCGCCCACGGCTGGCTGTACGTGGTCTACCTGGTCTTCGCCTTCGACCTGGGCTCCAAGGCGAAGTGGCCGGTCGGCAAGCAGCTGTGGGTGCTGATCGCGGGCACGATTCCCACGGCCGCGTTCTTCGTCGAGCGCAAGATCAGCCGCGAGCTCGAGGCCAAGGCCGCAGGGCAGACTCCGGCCGTCGCCGAGGCGTAGCCACACCGCCGTACGGATGCCGTACGGCGGTCTGCCATCGACATTTACTAGGACGTCCAAGTAAATTCGGAGGTATGGACGCTCACGCCATAGAGGAGGGCCGCCGCCGCTGGCAGGCCCGTTACGACGCCGCGCGCAAGCGGGACGCGGACTTCACGACGCTCTCCGGTGACCCCGTGGAACCGGTGTACGGGCCCCGGCCGGGTGACACGTACGAGGGATTCGAGCGGATCGGCTGGCCCGGGGAGTACCCCTTCACGCGCGGGCTCCATCCGACCGGCTACCGCGGGCGCACCTGGACCATCCGCCAGTTCGCCGGCTTCGGCAACGCCGAGCAGACCAACGAGCGGTACAAGATGATCCTCGCGGCGGGCGGCGGAGGGCTGTCCGTCGCCTTCGACATGCCGACGCTCATGGGGCGCGACTCCGACGACCCGCGCTCGCTCGGCGAGGTCGGGCACTGCGGGGTCGCCATCGACTCGGCCGCCGACATGGAGGTGCTGTTCAAGGACATCCCGCTGGGGGATGTGACGACCTCCATGACCATCAGCGGTCCGGCCGTGCCCGTCTTCTGCATGTACCTGGTCGCCGCCGAGCGCCAGGGCGTCGACCCGCGGGTGCTCAACGGGACGCTGCAGACGGACATCTTCAAGGAGTACATCGCGCAGAAGGAGTGGCTCTTCCAGCCGGAGCCCCATCTGCGGCTGATCGGCGACCTGATGGAGTACTGCGCGGCGGGCATCCCCGCGTACAAGCCGCTGTCGGTCTCCGGCTACCACATCCGGGAGGCCGGGGCCACGGCCGCGCAGGAGCTGGCGTACACCCTGGCCGACGGGTTCGGGTACGTCGAGCTGGGGCTCAGCCGCGGCCTGGACGTGGACGTCTTCGCGCCGGGGCTGTCCTTCTTCTTCGACGCGCACGTGGACTTCTTCGAGGAGATCGCCAAGTTCCGCGCGGCCCGGCGCATCTGGGCGCGGTGGATGCGGGACGTGTACGGGGCGAAGAGCGACAAGGCGCAGTGGCTCCGCTTCCACACCCAGACGGCCGGCGTGTCGCTGACCGCGCAGCAGCCGTACAACAACGTGGTGCGCACGGCCGTGGAGGCGCTGGCCGCCGTGCTCGGCGGGACGAACTCGCTGCACACCAACGCCCTGGACGAGACCCTCGCGCTGCCCAGCGAGCAGGCCGCGGAGATCGCGCTGCGCACCCAGCAGGTGCTGATGGAGGAGACCGGGGTCGCCAATGTGGCCGACCCGCTGGGCGGCTCCTGGTACATCGAGCAGCTGACGGACCGGATCGAGGCGGACGCGGAGAAGGTCTTCGAACAGATCAAGGAGCGGGGCCTGCGGGCTCACCCGGACGGCCGTCACCCGATCGGGCCGATCACCTCCGGGATCCTGCGCGGTATAGAGGACGGCTGGTTCACCGGCGAGATAGCCGAGTCCGCCTTCCGCTACCAGCAGGCGCTGGAGAAGGGCGACAAGAAGGTGGTGGGCGTCAACGTCCACACCGGGTCGGTGACCGGAGACCTGGAGATCCTGCGGGTCAGCCACGAGGTGGAGCGGGAGCAGGTCCGGGCCCTCGCCGGGCGCCGGGCCGCCCGCGACGAGGCGGCCGTGCGGGCCGCCCTCGACGGCATGCTGGCGGCGGCCCGCTCCGGGGCCAACATGATCGAGCCGATGCTGGACGCCGTACGCGCCGAGGCCACCCTGGGCGAGATCTGCGGGGTGCTGCGGGACGAGTGGGGGGTCTACACCGAGCCGGCCGGCTTCTGACCGGACCACGGACGCGCCGCCCGCCGGGGACCGCCCCGGCGGGCGGCGCGCATGCGCGGGGCCCTGTCCCCTGCGCGGGGCCCTGTCCCCGGGGGTCGTCCCTAGGGGGTGCGGGCCGCTCCCGTCAGGCCCAGCAGGAGGACGCGGATGAAGCTGTGGACCCACTCCTCGTCGGCCGGTTTGCCGCTGACCAGGGTGCGGTGGACCACCGCGCCCGCGACCATGTCGAAGATCAGGTCGACCGTGCGGGCGGCCTGCCCGGGGTCCGGCTCCGGGGGCAGTTCGCCGCGCCGCTGGGCGCGGGCGCGGCCCTGGAGGACCAGGCGCATCTGCCGGTCCACGATGGAGGCGCGGATGCGTTCGCGCAGCGCGTCGTCGCGGGTGGACTCGGCGACCACCGCCATCAGCCCGCTGCGGGCCTCCGGGCGCGCGAGGATGGCCGCGAACTGAAGGACCACGCCCTCGATGTCGGCGGCGAGGCTGCCGAGGTCGGGGAGTTCCAGCTCGTCGAAGAGTTCCGCGACGGCGTCCACGACCAGTTCGTTCTTGCCGGCCCAGCGGCGGTACAGGGTCGTCTTGGCAACCCCGGCCCGCACCGCGACGTCTGACAGGGTGAGCTTGGACCAGCCCAGCTCGACCAGAGCTTCCCGGGTCGCGGCCAGGATCGCGGCGTCCGCGGCGGCACTGCGCGGGCGTCCGGTACGGCTGACGGGGGTGCGGCTCTGCATTCCCCGACCATAACCGGCGGGTCCCGGGCGGCCGTGAGGGAGATCACCGGGGTGCGGTGCCACGCGATGCCCTCATGGCATTACGCTACGACTCGTAGCGAAAGCGCGTGAGGGACGTACACGGGCGATTGCCGCAAGGCGCGGGTGGGGACCCGGCGCCGCACAATGCTTTTTCGTTCAGGCGCCGGATCGGGGGAGGATAGACGCATGCAGCCACGGAACATGTCCATGAGCGGTGTCGTCGACCTCGCCGCGGTGAAGGCGGCCCAGGAGGCCAAGGCCAAGGCCGAGCAGGCGCGCGCCGAAGCCGCCCGACAGGGCGGGACGGGGGCCGTCTCCCCGGCAGATCTCGTCATCGACGTCGATGAGGCGGGGTTCGAGCGGGACGTCCTGCAGCGCTCCACCGAAGTCCCCGTCGTCATCGACTTCTGGGCCGAGTGGTGTCAGCCCTGCAAGCAGCTGAGCCCGGTCCTGGAGCGGCTGGCCGTCGAGTACAACGGGCGCTTCCTCCTCGCCAAGATCGACGTCGACGCCAACCAGATGCTGATGCAGCAGTTCGGGGTCCAGGGCATCCCGGCCGTCTTCGCCGTCGTCGCGGGCCAGGCGCTCCCGCTGTTCCAGGGCGCGGCCGGCGAGCAGCAGATCCGGGAGACCCTGGACCAGTTGGTGGCGGTGGCCGAGCAGCGCTTCGGGCTGACCGGTCTGACCGTCGACCCGGAGGCCGAGCCGGGCGGCGCGCCGGCGGCCGCGCCGGCCGAGGGCCCGTACGACGCGGCGCTGAACGCCGCCGCGCAGGCGCTGGACGCGGGCGACCTGGACGGAGCCGTGCGGGCGTACCAGAACGTGCTGGCCGACGACCCGGGCCACCCGGAGGCCAAGCTGGGCCTGGCGCAGGCGGAGTTGCTCCGCCGGGTGCAGGGCATGGACCCGCAGAAGGTGCGTCAGGAAGCCGCCGAGAAGCCCAAGGACGCCGACGCGCAGATCGCCGCCGCCGACCTGGATCTGGTGGGCGGTCACGTCGAGGACGCGTTCGGCCGGCTGATCGACACCGTGCAGCGCACGGCGGGTGACGTCCGGGACGCCGTACGGCGCCGGCTGCTGGAGCTGTTCGAGGTCGTGGGTCCGGAGGACCCGCGGGTCGTGGCGGCTCGCCGGGCCCTCGCGCGCGCCCTTTTCTGAGGGGCGGTACCCGGCCACGGCTTGTGATGCCGTGGTGAAAGATTCTCCGTCAGGGCATCACGGCGGCCGCGCTTTACCAAATCTTGGGAAACGCGGCCGCTGTTACTCCGAGTAAGCCGAGGCCGTTGGTCTGTCTGGATTCGTCCAGGGATCAACGGCTTTGCTCTGCCCAGCGATGCGACCGTATGTCGCGCTCCGAGACCGGTCGGTCGTCCTCCGGTTATCCCGCCGTTACTAGCCAGTAACGAACCCCCTTGTGTCCAGGCCGAGAATGCACCACGATCGGCGACGCTCGGTCCCTTCCCGTACCCCGGCAGCCGGCCGGGTCGCGGGGCAGTCGGGGTCCCCACCGAGCGGGGCCGGCGGCAGTGGCGCCGGGTCCAGGGCAGGGGGGTCTTCGCCACCCCGGCGAAGCCTGTCCAGCAAGGTTGTGCGTGATGTGTGTCAGGCGCGACCCAGTGGTTGTCGCTCGGGGGTGATCGCCGGTGATTCGGGCGCGCGGTGCGCCGCCGAGTGCGGGCGCTCTCCTTTCCGAGGACGTAGCACTTCTCCCATCCCTGCCCGGCTGTGCCGCCGTCCGAGGGCGAGTCCGGGCCAGGAGATGTACGTCCGAGAAGGAGGAAATATGGAGTCCCAAGTGCGTGGCGGGACCAGATGGAAGCGGTTCGCTGTGGTCATGGTGCCCAGCGTGGCCGCTACAGCCGCGATAGGTGTCGCCCTCGCGCAGGGCGCTCTCGCGGCTTCGTTCAGTGTGTCGGGGCAGGAGTTCAAGGTCCGCGCCGGTCTGCTCGAAGGCACGGGCTTCACTCAGTACGGCGCGATCGACACAGGCAAGTCCCTCGATGGCAAGAAGGACGAGGCCCACCCGGTGGCGGTCTCGGCGTTCGAATCGGCCAAGATCACCGACCTTTGCCAGTCCGTGGTCACTCCGATTCCGCTCCTGGGCAAGGATGTCACCCTCAAGCTGACCGCAGGTGACCAGGGCAAGAAGGTCGAGGCGTCGCAGCTCTACATCGACGTCGCCAACCTCGACGCCAAAGATGCCGTGTTCAAGCAGATGGACATCGGCGTCGCGGCCGGCAGCGTGAAGGGCCCCAAGCCCAAGCCCGAGGAGTACGACCAGAAGAAGGCCAGCCCCTTCGGGTTCGCGCAGCAGGCCGACACGGCCACGCTGACCGACGTGAGGCAGACGGCGTGGGCGACCACCGCCGGCACGTTCAGGCTGTCCAACCTGCACATGGGGCTGAGCTGGGGCAGCGGCGCGAAGTACGAGTGCTACTAGGCACACGCTGAGGGGCGGGGGAGCCGCTGGTTTCCCCGTCCTCCCCTCACTCCCGGCCTTCCCAGCCGGTACCACATCACCAGAGCAACGCCGTACCAGGGAGCTGTTGTCCATGAGCGCCGAGACTTCTGCCGCCGTATCCGGTCAGTTCACCCGCCGGAGGCTGCAGTTCCGCGCCTGGCGGGGCCACCGCCCGTTCTGGGCTGGTCTGTACGTCATGCTCGGCGGCTTTCCGATCATGTACTTCCCGTACGCGCACATCAAGTTCGGTCAGCTCACGGTGGCGATGGCGACCACCGCCGGAGCGGGGTCCCTGATCATCGGTGTGCTCCTTGTCGTCCTGGGACTGACCCTGTGGTTCCAGCAGCACGTACGGGTCTTCGCCGGCGTGGCCGCGATCCTGCTGGCGCTGGTGTCCCTCCCGGTCTCCAACTTCGGTGGCTTCATCATCGGCTTCCTGCTGTCGCTGTTGGGCGGCGCCATGGCGGTCGCCTGGGCGCCGGACAAGTCGGCGGGGCGGGCGGCGGCGGCTCCGGCCGACGGCGGCGACGCTCCCGGGGACGCGGGATCCGGGACGGCCCCGGGGGTGCGGGAATCGAACGACCTGTCAGGAACGATCCCGGTCAACGGGGTGAACGGGAGGCACAGTGCCGGCTGACGAGGTGACCCGCGGGAGCGACGTGGACGGGCCCCGCGGGAGATCCGGGCCCCGTCACGCGGCCCCCAGGAAGTCACTGTTCACCAGGTTCCACATGCCGGCCGGCAAGGCCATAGCCTCCGTGGCGATGCCCACGGCCGTGTTCATGGGCATGGGCTTCACGTCCACGCTGGCCCTCGCCGACAACAACGGCAACTCCTCTTCCCCGTCCCCGCACCCGTCCGCGTCCACCTCCGCGTCGGCCAAGGACCTGACGCGCGAGGAGTACGAAGCCTGCGTCAAGGCGCTGGACGAGGACAAGGGGCAGGACCAGGACAAGGACAAGGACCCGTCTCAGTCGCCGTCGCCGTCCGCCTCCGAGAAGGCGTCGGACGCGCCGTCACTGGAGAAAACCACCGCGAGCGGGAAAGCGGGCGAGCGCGAGAAGGCGCAGGACAAGGGCGGTGCCTCTTCGTCGGATTCAGGTTCCGACGACAAGGCCACGCCCGGACCGACCGCGACAGCGACCGCGACCTCGGACTCCGCTTCCGCCGGGCGGGACACAGGCAACTCCGGCTCGTCCGGCACGAGTTCGGACTCCTCCGGGGCGGACTCCGTCGCGGCGGGCTCGGGTTCGGGCTCCGGCACTGACACGGACGCGTCGGCCAGGACCCGGGACGGGAACCTCCTGGACACCATCGGCGACACGATCGGTGACATCCTCTCCGGCGGCCGGGACAAGGACACCGGCACCTCCGAGGACGCTCCGGACCCGGCACCTACGGCGTCCCAGTCGCCGAAGACCGAGGATGCCGGGGACACGGCCGGGGGCACGGCCAAGACGGCCGACGACACCGCCGGCACCGGTATGAAGTCCGGCGGGAAGGACACCACCGAGCCGGCCGGGAAGGACACCACCGGGCCGGCCGGGGAGGCGACCCCCACCCCGTCGACCAGTCCTTCGTCCACCCCTTCGGACGTCCCGTCCTCCAGCCCTTCGGGCACACCGAGCCCCTCCGGGAGCGAATCCGCCGCCCCGGAGGACTGCCCGGTGGCCACGGACGACGAGGGCGGCGTCGACAACACGGTGGCGGTGGCGGACGACCCCTGGTACCTGGACGCCAGCTCCCTGTACCTCAAGGGCGCCGACTACCAGGGCATCGTGGAGGTCAGGAGGGCGAACGGCACCACGAAGAAGGTGCTGAAGTACGTCATCTCCGACGGCACCGAGATCGGTGACCTGCACCAGACGGTCAAGGACAAGCAGGCGGGCAAGACCTACCACGTCCAGGCCGCCAAGGGCTCGACGTCCACCATCACCGGCGGCGACACGGTGATGTACACCGAGAGCATCTCCGGGAACCTGTTCGGGCTGCTCCCGGTGACCTTCAGCCCCGACAGCCCGCCCCCGCTGAACATCCCGCTGATCTACTTCACCCACGTCAAGGTCGTCCAGGCGGCCCAGTTCGGCGGGAACCTGAACATTCCGGGGATGCGGATGTACACGACCGACTGAGCGGTCGCACAAGCCGGTCCGGGAGCCGCACAAGGCCGAGGGCGCCCCCTGTCGCAGGGGGCGCCCTCGGTGTGTCACGGGACCGGCGGGTCAGTTGCTCTGGTCGCCCAGGTGGTGGACGCGGAGCATGTTGGTGGTGCCGGGGACGCCGGGGGGCGAGCCGGCGGTGATGATCACGGTGTCGCCCGCGTCGAACCGGCTCAGCTTGGCGACCTCCTGGTCCACCAGGTCGACCATCTCGTCCGTGGTGTTCACGAACGGCACGACGTGGGACTCGACGCCCCAGCTCAGGGTGAGCTGGTTGCGGGTCGACTCCTCCGTGGTGAAGGCGATGATCGGCTGGGTGGCGCGGTAGCGGGACAGCCGGCGCGCGGTGTCACCGGACTTGGTGAACGCGACCAGGCCCTTGCCGCCGAGGAAGTCGGCGATCTCGCAGGCCGCGCGGGCCACCGAACCGCCCTGGGTGCGCGGCTTCTTGCCCGGCACCAGCGGCTGCAGGCCCTTGGACAGCAGCTCCTGCTCGGCGGCGGTGACGATCTTCGACATGGTCTTGACCGTCTCGACCGGGTACGCGCCCACCGAGGACTCGGCCGACAGCATGACCGCGTCCGCGCCGTCCAGGATCGCGTTGGCCACGTCCGAGGCCTCGGCGCGGGTCGGCCGGGAGTTGGTGATCATCGACTCCATCATCTGGGTCGCGACGATCACCGGCTTGGCGTTGCGCCGGCACAGCTCGATCAGGCGCTTCTGCACCATGGGGACCTTCTCGAGCGGGTACTCGACGGCGAGGTCGCCACGGGCGACCATCACGGCGTCGAACGCCGCGACGACGTCCTCCATGTTCTCCACCGCCTGCGGCTTCTCCACCTTGGCGATGACGGGGACGCGGCGCCCCTCCTCGTCCATGACGCGGTGCACGTCCTGGATGTCCTTGGCGTCCCGGACGAAGGACAGCGCGACCATGTCGCAGCCCATGCGGAGGGCGAAGCGCAGGTCCTCGACGTCCTTCTCGCTCAGCGCGGGGACGTTCACGGCCGCGCCGGGCAGGTTGATGCCCTTGTGGTCGGAGACGACACCGCCCTCGATGACGATCGTCCGCACCCGCGGGCCCTCGACGTCCAGGACCTTCAGCTCGACGTTGCCGTCGTTGATCAGGACCTGGTCGCCGCGCGAGACGTCGCCCGGCAGCCCCTTGTACGTCGTACCGCAGATGTGCTTGTCGCCCGGCACGTCCTCGGTCGTGATGACGAACTCGTCACCGCGCTCCAGCTCGACCGGACCCTCGGCGAAGGTCTCCAGACGGATCTTCGGGCCCTGGAGGTCGGCGAGGACGCCGATGGGGCGGCCGGTCTCCTTGGACGCGGCCCGGACGCGGTCGTACCGCGCCTGGTGCTCGGCGTGGGTGCCGTGGCTGAAGTTGAAGCGGGCTACGTTCATGCCCGCCTCGATCATGGCGACGAGCATCTCGTGGGAGTCGACCGCGGGGCCGAGAGTACAGACGATTTTCGAACGGCGCATGGGGCGATCCTATCGGTTTGTTTCGCTACGGAATATTCCGTCTGGCGGAAGATACAAATGAGTGCCGCACCGCTCAGGTGCTATTCAGTTGTTCTTTCCGACCAGTGCGTAGGTCTGCGTCGCGATCTCCAGTTCTTCATCCGTCGGCACCACGGCGACCGCCACCCGGGCGGACTCCGGCGAAATCAGCCGCGCCCCGCCGCCGCGCACGGCGTTGCGCTCCGGGTCGACCGCCAGGCCCAGGCCCTCCAGGCCCGCGACCGCCGCCTCCCGTACCGGTGCCGCGTTCTCCCCGACCCCGGCCGTGAAGGCCACCGCGTCCACGGTGCCGAGCACCGCGTAATAGGCGCCGATGTACTTCCTGATCCGGTGAATGTAAATGTCGAAGGCGAGCGCGGCCTCTTCGTCGCCCTCGTCGATCCGGCGGCGGATCTCCCGCATGTCGTTGTCCCCGCACAGACCGAACAGGCCGCTCCTCTTGTTGAGAAGAGTGTCGATCTCGTCCATGGACATATCGCCAACCCGGGCCAAATGGAAGATGACGGCCGGATCCAGATCACCGGACCGCGTACCCATCACGAGCCCCTCCAAGGGGGTCAGCCCCATGGAGGTGTCCACGCAGCGGCCCTTCTCCACCGCGGAGGCGGAGGCGCCGTTGCCCAGGTGCAGCACGATCACGTTGACCTCGGACGGGTCCTTGCCCAGCAGCCGCGCGGTCTCGCGGGAGACGTAGGCGTGCGAGGTGCCGTGGAAGCCGTAGCGGCGGATCCGGTGGCGGTCGGCGATCTTCGGGTCGATGGCGTAGCGCGCCGCGGACTCCGGCATCGTCGTGTGGAACGCGGTGTCGAAGACGGCGACCTGGGGCAGGTCCGGGCGCAGCGCCTGGGCGGTGCGGATGCCGGTGAGGTTGGCCGGGTTGTGCAGCGGGGCGACCGGGATCAGCCGCTCGATCTCGGTGAGCACCTCGTCGTCGATGACGGTGGGCTCGGTGAAGAACATCCCGCCGTGCACCACCCGGTGCCCGATGGCGGCCAGTTCGGGGGAGTCCAGGCCGAGGCCGTCGCGGCCCAGCTCCTCGGCGACGGCCTTGAGGGCGGCCTCGTGGTCGGCGATGGGGCCGGTGTGCTCGCGGGTGTCGCCGCCGGCGAGGCAGGTGTGCTCGATCCGGGAGGTCTGCTCGCCGATCCGCTCGACCAGGCCCACCGCGAGGCGGCTGCTGTCCCGCATGTCCAGCAGCTGGTACTTCAGCGACGAGGAGCCGGAGTTGAGGACGAGGACACGGGTGGGGGAGGTCACTGCTGGGACGCCTTCTCGGTGGGGGTGTGGGCGGGGGTCTGGGCCTGGATCGCCGTGATGGCGACCGTGTTGACGATGTCCTGGACGAGGGCGCCGCGGGACAGGTCGTTGACCGGCTTGCGCAGGCCCTGGAGGACCGGGCCGACGGCGATCGCGCCGGCCGAGCGCTGCACGGCCTTGTAGGTGTTGTTGCCTGTGTTGAGGTCCGGGAAGATCAGCACCGTCGCCTGCCCGGCCACGTCCGAGTCGGGCAGCTTGGTCGCCGCGACGGACGGCTCCACGGCCGCGTCGTACTGGATCGGGCCCTCGATCTTCAGGTCCGGCCGGCGCGAGCGGGCCAGCTCGGTGGCCTCGCGCACCTTGTCCACGTCGGCGCCCGAGCCGGAGGTGCCGGTGGAGTACGACAGCATCGCGATCCGCGGCTCCACGCCGAACCGGGCGGCGGTGGCCGCCGACTGGATGGCGATGTCCGCGAGCTGCTCGGCGTTCGGGTCCGGGTTGACCGCGCAGTCGCCGTAGACCAGCACCTTGTCGGCCAGGCACATGAAGAACACCGACGAGACGATGGAGGCGTCTGGCCGGGTCTTGATGATCTCGAAGGCGGGCCGGATGGTGGCGGCCGTGGAGTGCACCGAGCCGGAGACCATGCCGTCGGCCAGGCCCTCCTGGACCATCAGGGTGCCGAAGTAGTTCACGTCGGAGACGACGTCGTAGGCCAGCTCGACCGTGACGCCCTTGTGGGCGCGCAGGGCCGCGTACTTCTCGGCGAAGGCGTCGCGCAGCCCGGAGGTGGCCGGGTCGATCAGCTGGGTGTCGCCGAGGTCGATGCCGAGGTCCGCGGCCTTCTTGCGGATCCGGTCCTCGGGGCCGAGCAGGGTCAGGTCGCACACGCCCCGGCGCAGCAGCACCTCGGCCGCGTGCAGCACCCGCTCCTCGGTGCCCTCCGGGAGCACCACCCGCCGCTTGTCGGAGCGGGCCTGCTCCAGCAGCTTGTGCTCGAACATCATCGGGGTGACCCGGTCGCTGCTCGGCGCCGAGACCCGGCGGGCCAGCTCGGCGGTGTCGACGTGGCGCTCGAACAGGCCGAGGGCGGTCTCCGCCTTGCGCGGGGTGGCCGCGTTCAGCTTGCCCTCCAGCGAGAACAGCTGCTCGGCGGTGGGGAAGCTGTTGCCGGACACCGACAGCACCGGGGTGCCCGGGGCGAGCCGGGCGGCCAGGGTCAGGATCTCGTCGCGCGGCACCTCGTTGAGCGTCAGCAGCACACCGGCGATCGGCGGGGTGCCGGCGCTGTGCGCGGCCAGCGAGCCCACGACCAGGTCGGCCCGGTCGCCCGGGGTGACCACCAGGCAGCCCGGGGTCAGGGCGCCCAGCAGGTTGGGCAGCATGGCGCCGCCGAAGACGAAGTCCAGCGCGTCCCGGGCGAGGCCGGAGTCGTCGCCGAGCAGCACCCTGGCGTTCAGGGTGTGGGCGATCTGGGCGACCGTCGGCGCGGAGAGCGCGGGCTCGTCGGGGACCACGTAGCAGGGCACCGGCAGCCGGTCGGCCAGCCGCCCGGCGATCTTGTCGCGGTCCTCGCGGGCCACCCGGTTGGTGACCATGGCCAGCACGTCGCAGCCGAGCCCGTCGTAGGCGCGGTAGGCGTTGCGGGTCTCGGCCAGCACCGACTCGGCGGTCTGCTTGCGGCCGCCCACCACGGGGATGACCGAGGCGCCGAACTCGTTGGCGAGCCGGGCGTTCAGGGACAGCTCGTCCGGCAGCTGGGTGCCGGCGAAGTCGGTGCCGAGGACCAGGACCACGTCGTAGTCCCGGGCCACCAGGTGGAAGCGGTCGACGAGGGCGGAGACCAGCTCGTCCGTGCCCTGCTCGGCCTGGAGCGCGGACGCCTCCTGGTAGTCCATGCCGTAGACCGTCGCCGGGTCCTGCGCGAGGCGGTACCGGGCCCGCAGCAGCTCGAACAGCCGATCGGGTCCGTCGTGGACGAGTGGACGGAACACGCCCACCCGGTCGACCTGCCGGGTGAGGAGTTCCATGACCCCCAGCTCCACGACCTGGCGGCCGTCACCGCGGTCGATCCCGGTCACGTACACGCTGCGCGTCACGTGTCCACTCCGTTCCTCATGTCGCTTCTGTCGCCTCTTCGGCATAAAAATCGCCCACCAAGGTGAGCCGAACCCTCTTGACAATACCCCTGCTGACGGATAAGGCGCCCGTCAGGACTTCACCGCTCCGGCGGACGTGAAAGAATCGGCACTGGCTCACCGGCACACGACAGCGAGCAGGAGACACAGCACGATGCGCATCGGAGTTCTCACCGCAGGCGGCGACTGCCCCGGCCTGAACGCCGTGATCCGCTCGGTCGTGCACCGGGCGGTCGCCCAGTACGGGGACGAGGTCATCGGCTTCGAGGACGGCTACCGCGGCCTGCTCGACCGCCACTACCGGCCCCTCGACCTGGACGCGGTCAGCGGCATCCTGGCCCGCGGCGGCACCATCCTCGGCTCCTCCCGCCTGGAGCGCGACCGGCTGCGCGAAGCCTGCGAGGGCGCCGCGGACATGGTCGAGGAGTTCGGCATCGACGCGCTGATCCCGATCGGCGGCGAGGGCACCCTCACCGCGGCCCGCATGCTCTCCGACGCGGGTCTGCCGGTCGTCGGCGTACCGAAGACCATCGACAACGACATCTCCTCCACCGACCGCACCTTCGGCTTCGACACGGCCGTGGGCGTGGCCACCGAGGCGATGGACCGTCTGAAGACCACCGCCGAGTCCCACCAGCGGGTGATGGTCGTCGAGGTCATGGGCCGGCACGCCGGCTGGATCGCCCTGGAGTCCGGCATGGCCGCCGGCGCCCACGGCATCTGCCTGCCCGAGCGGCCCTTCGACCCCGCCGACCTGGTCAAGATGGTCGAGGAGCGGTTCGCCCGCGGCAAGAAGTTCGCCGTCATCTGCGTCGCCGAGGGCGCCCACCCCGCCGAGGGCACCATGGACTACGGCAAGGGCGAGATCGACCAGTACGGCCACGAGCGCTTCCAGGGCATCGGCACCGCCCTCGCCTACGAGCTGGAGCGGCGCCTGGGCAAGGAGGCCAAGCCGGTCATTCTCGGCCACGTCCAGCGCGGCGGCGTCCCCACCGCCTACGACCGCGTCCTCGCCACCCGCTTCGGCTGGCACGCCGTCGAGGCCGCGCACCGCGGCGAGTTCGGCAAGATGACCGCGCTGCGCGGCACCGACATCGTGATGGTGCCGCTCGCGGAGGCCGTCACCGAGCTGAAGACGGTGCCGAAGGACCGCATGGACGAGGCCGAGTCGGTCTTCTAGGACCGGTCTTCCGGATCCTCGCGCGGTCGCCGTCCGTCAGGCGGTCCGGTCCGTCACGGACCGCCAGAAGGCCTCCACGACCGTGTCCAGGAACCGCTGTCCCGGTTCGCCGGCGCTCCGGCTGCCGCCGCCCCAGCCGAGGGTGGCGGCCATGTGCCCCTGGTAGTCCTGGTGCAGCTCCCGCAGGACCGGCTCCAGGACGTCCCTGTCCAGGGGGACGAGCTTCAGCAGCGGCCGCACATACGCCTGCCAGCGGGTCGTCACCGCGCTGCGCAGCAGCTCCGCCAGCTTCGCCTCGCGGCCGGTGACGCCGACGAAGTCGGGCAGCGCCAGCCGCAGGATCCGCGCGAGCGCGGCCGACTGGCGTTCGCTGCCCCGCCACACCCCGCTCTCCTCCGCCCTCAGATACGCGCGCAGGTCCATGCCGACGGCGTGGGCGACGTCCTCGGGCGCCACGTTCCGGGCGACGCGGTGCTCGCGCAGGGTCCGCGGCCGGCTGATCAGCTCACCCGGAGAACACCACAACACGCCCGCCAGCGCGGTGAGTTCGGGGTTGCCGGGGGAGAGCGTGCCGCGCTCCCACGCGACTACGAGGTCGGCGGTGACGTACGGCAGCCCGTACGAGACGCGCATTCCGTATGCGACGTGCTCGGGCCCCATGCCGAGCGCGGCGCGGAGCCGGCGGGCGGCCGGGGCGTCGAACGGGGGAGCCGGGGGGTTCGGTCGGGCTGAGGGTGGGCGCACCCCGCACAACGTAGGGGCGCGCGGGAGCCCTGACCACGGTCGGTTCCGCCGAGATCACGGATCGTAGGAACGTACGGGGTGATCACCGGGACCACCCCGGCACCCGGTGTCACCCGGCCGCACGGCATCACCCCTTCACGGCCCCGCCCAGCGCGAACCCGCCGCCCAGCCGCCGGGCCACCAGGACGTACAGCAGGATCACGGGCGTCGAGTAGAGCACGGAGAACGCGGCGAGCTGGCCGTAGGCCACCATGCCCCGGTTGCCGAAGAAGTCGTTGACGCTCACCGAGGCCGGCATCCGGTCCGGGCTGAGCAGCAGCATGAACGGGACGAAGAAGTTCCCCCACATCATCACGAACGAGAACACGGTCACCACGGCCAGCCCCGGCCCCATCAGCGGCAGCACGATCCGGATGAGCGACTGCGCGGCCGAGGCCCCGTCCGTCCAGGCCGCCTCCTCCAGCTCCCTCGGTACGCCGTCCATGAAGTTCTTCATCAGCCAGATGGCGAAGGGGAGTTGGGAGGCGGCGAAGAAGAAGACGGTGCCCTGGAGGGTGTCGATCAGGTTCACCCGGACGAACAGGGCGTACACCGGCACCATGATCGCCGTGATGGGCAGGCTGGTCGCGAACAGGACGGTCAGCAGGAACGGCCGGTTCAGCCGGGAGGAGAACCGGGACAGCGGGTACGCGGCGAGGGCGGCGCAGCCGACGGTCAGCGCCGTGCCGCCCCCGCACAGCAGCAGGCTGTTGAGCAGCGGCGTGTAGGTGATGTCGGGGGTGAGGACCGCGCGGAAGTTGTCCAGGGTGAGCCCGTCCGGGATCCGCACCCGCAGGCCGGCGCCCGGGTCCACGGCGGACAGCAGCACCCAGGCCAGCGGCAGCGCGAAGGCGGCGGCCAGGGCGAGCAGCGCGAGGTCGGCGGCGATCCGCCGGGTGGCGCGCCGACGGGACGGACGACGGGGGGAGACGCGTCTGCGGGTGGTGTGTCCGTGGGAGGCGTGTCCGGGGGAGCCGCGTCTGCGGGAGGCGTGTTGGCGGGAAGCGTGCTGGCGGGGCATCAGACCTCCGTCCGCAGCAGCCGCAGATAGACCACGGAGAACAGGGAGCCGACCAGCAGCAGGAGCAGCGCGACCGCCGTGCCGTACCCGATCATGCTGTTCTGGAACGCCTGCTCGTACATGAACAGCGGCAGGGTCTGGCTGCGGTCGCCGGGCCCGCCCCGCGTCATCACCCAGATCAGCCCGAAGACGGAGAGCGTCTGCAGGGTGTTGAGCATCAGGTTGGTGCCGATGGAGCGGCGGATCATCGGCAGCGTGATGTGCCACAGCCGCCGCCAGCCGCCGGCCCCGTCCACCTCGGCGGCCTCGGTGATCTCGGCGGGGATCTCGTCCAGCGCGGCGGAGTACACCAGCATCGAGAACGCCGTTCCGCGCCAGACGTTGGCGAAGGACACGGCGAGGATGGGCAGCGTGAACAGCCAGTTCTGCCGGGGCAGGTGCAGCCAGTCCAGGACGGCGTTCAGCGTGCCCTCGCGGCGGAAGAACGCGTACAGCAGGAACCCGGCCACCACTTCCGGCAGCACCCACGCGGTGATCACCACCCCGCCGGTGAGGGTGCGGACGGGTTTCGAGGCGCGCTTCATCAGCGCGGCCAGCGCGAGCCCGAGGGTGTTCTGCCCGACGAGCGAGGACAGCACCGTGAACACCAGGGTCAGCCAGACGGCGTTCAGGAACGCGTCGTCCTTCAAGGCCCGGCGGAAGTTGGCGAGGCCGGTGAAGGAGGAGTGGGCCTGGCCGGTGAGCTGGAGGTCGGTGAAGGCGATCCAGACGCAGTAGGCGATCGGCCCGGCGAGGAAGAGCAGCAGCACGGCCAGCGCGGGAACGAGCGGGAGGGCCCGGACGGCCGGGTGCCCGCGCCTCACTTGCGGACCACTCGGCCGCCGGTGACGTCCTCGACGGTGGCGTCGTAGCCGCTCGCCGCCTGAGCCACGGACAGGTCACCGGTCGTGACGCCCTCCATGGCCTCCTGGATCGCGGTCGACACCTTCGGGTAGGCCGGGTACGCGGGCCGGTAGTGCGTGTGGGCCACCAGGCCGGTGAAGAACCGCAGGCCGGGCTGGGCGCCGGTGTAGGCGGGGTCGGCGGCGACGTCCTCGCGTACGGCGATGCCCGAGTTGGCGATGTACCACTTACGGGCGTTGTCCTTCGTCTGGAGCGTCTTGACGAACTCGAAGGCGAGGCCGGGGTTGGCCGCCTTCGCCGGGACGGCCCAGGTCCAGCCGCCGGACATGCTCACCTTGCCGGGCGCCTGGCCGTGCTGGGTGGGCATGGCGGCGAGCCCCAGTTGCCGGGACCAGTCGGGCCAGGGGTGCCCGCTGCCCGGCTGCCAGGTCTGCGGCAGCCAGGAGCCGTCGAGGGCGATGCCGAGCTTGCCCTGGGGGAGGAGTTCGCCGTTGACGGTGGTGTTGAAGTTCGGATCGAGGGCGTCGGAGACGTCGGGGCCGAGCTTCTCCCGGTAGACGGTCTCCACGAACGTCAGCGCGTCCCTGAAGCCCCGGGACCCGACGACCCACTTGCCGGCGGTGTCGTCGTACAGCGGGTCGAAGGAGCCGTCGCCCGTGCCGTACAGGAGCATCTGGAACCCCTGCATCGTGGCCCGTTCGCCCGCCGGTTTGCCGGTGTAGACGTTGAGCGGGACGACGCCGGGGACCTTCCGCTTGATGGTGCGGGCGGCGGACAGGACGTCCTCCCAGTTCCGCGGCTGCCAGTCCGGTGGCAGGCCCGCCTTCCTGAACACCCTTTTGTCGAACCAGAGTCCGCGGGTGTCCGTGCCGTCCGGCACCCCGTACGTCTTCCCGTCCCGGCCCTTCGCCGCCGCCTTCGCACTGCCGATGAACCGCTTCCAGTCCGGCCACTTGGCCAGATAGGCGTCGAGCGGTCTCAAGTACCCGCTGGTGATGTCGGAGTTGATGAGGAAGGTGTCCTCGTAGACCAGGTCGGGGGCGGTGCGCGGGGAGCGCAGCATCTGCTGGAGCTTGGTGTAGTACTCCGCGTCCGGCGCCTTGATCGGCACGAACTCCACCTTCTTGCCGGGGTGTTCGCGCTCGAACTGTCTCTTCACGGCGGCCAGGTAGGTGTCCGCCACCTTGACGGAGTTGTCGGTGGACTGCTTGTACGACACCTTGACCGTGTCCGGGCCGCGGCCGGAACCGCTGCCGCAGGCGGCGAGCGCGGTGACGGAGAGAGCGGCGGAGAGGAGGGCGGAGAGGGCGGCGGTGGGGCGCACGGGCATGACCTCCTGAGCGCACGTGGGGGTGGCGCGGAGATGACTGCCGTGTGAAGGTAAGAGCGCTGGTCCGGTCAGGTCAATGCGTCTGCGGGGTGATAGCGCCCCGGCCGGGCCGCCCTGAGCACCGCCCGGCCCGCCGCACCCGAGCGGAGGGAGCCGGGGCCCGCACCCGCGCCGCGGCCCTCAACGCCCCTCAACGCCCCTCAACGCCCTGCGGAACCCACCGGTACACCAGCTCCGGCCGGCCCACCTGCCCGTACAGCGGGCTCCGGGCGGCGCGGCCCGTGTCCACCAGGTGTTCCAGGTAGCGGCGGGCCGTGATCCGGGAGATGCCCACCGCCTCGGCCAGCCCGGCCGCCGTGAGCCCGTCCGGCGCCTCCCGCAGCGCGCCCGTCACCCGTTGCAGCGTCGGTGCGCTCAGGCCCTTCGGCAGGGCGGCCGGCGTGGGGGCGCGCAGGGCCGCCAGGGCCCGGTCCACCTCGTCCTGGCCGCTCGCCTCGCCCGCCGCCGCGTGGAACTCGGCGTAGCGCGTCAGCCGGTCCCGCAGCGTCGCGAACGTGAACGGTTTCAGGACGTACTGGACGACGCCCAGCGAGACGCCCTCCCGCACCACCGCCAGGTCCCGTGCCGAGGTCACCGCGATCACGTCCGCGTGGTGTCCGCCCGCCCGCAGCGACCTGGCCAGCTGCAAGCCGTGCACGTCCGGCAGGTGCAGGTCCAGCAGGAGCAGGTCCACCGGGGTGCGGTCCAGGATCCGCCGGGCCTCCGCGCCCGTGTGCGCCTTCCCGACCGCGACGAACCCCGGCACCCGGCCGACGTACATCACGTGCGCGTCGGCGGCCACCGGGTCGTCCTCGACGACGAGGACGCGGATGGGCTGCCGTTCGTCCGTCATCCGCCGCCGCCAAGGCGTCCGCCGTCGGCCGGGGATACGGCTCCGTCACCGAGGGATGCGCGACCGCCGTCGCCCGGGGACACGGCTCCGTAGCCAGGCGAGGAGTGTCCGCCGCCCGGAGATGCGGACCCGTCGCCCGAAGGCGTGTGTCCGCCACCGGCAAGAGGCACGGACCTGTCACTCGTAGACGCGGATCCGTGGCCCGGGGACGCGTATCCATCGCCGTCCGAGGACGCGGAACCGTCACCGCCCGCAGGCGCGGAACCGTCGTCCGCGGGCGCGCGTCCACCGCCCGGCGACGCGCACCCCCCGCCGCTCACGGACGCCCGCAGCGGCAACCGCACCTCGAACACCGCTCCGTCCTCGCCGTCCTCGCCGGGCCCCGTCACCGTCAGCGTGCCCTCCTGGCGGGTCACCGCCTGCCGGGCCAGGGCCAGCCCGAGTCCCCGCCCGCCCGGTCCGGCCGGTTTGGTGGAGAACCCCCGCTGGAATACCAGGCCGGCGTGCGCGGGGTCGACACCGGGGCCGGTGTCCGACACCCGGAGCACCAGCTCGGCGCCCGAAGCGTACGCCGTCACGGTCACCCGGGCCCGGACGCTGCCCTGGGCCGCGTCCACCGCGTTGTCGATCAGGTTGCCGAGGATGGTGACCAGGTCCCGCGCCGGCAGCTCGGCCGGCAGCAGGCCGTCGTCCAGGCGGCTGTCCGGGGAGACCACCAGCTCCACGCCCCGTTCGTGCGCCTGGGCGGTCTTGCCCAGCAGCAGCGCGGCCAGCACCGGCTCGCTCACCGCCGCCACCACCTGGTCGGTGAGGGCCTGGGCCAGCTCCAGCTCGGCCGTGGCGAACTCCACCGCCTCCTCGGCCCGGCCCAGCTCGATCAGCGACACCACCGTGTGCAGCCGGTTCGCGGCCTCGTGCGCCTGCGAGCGCAGCGCCTGCGTGAAGCCCCGCTCCGAGTCCAGCTCGCCCATCAGGGACTGGAGTTCGGTCACGTCCCGGAGCGTCACGACCGTGCCCCGGCGTTCGCCCCCGGACACCGGGGAGGTGTTCACCACCAGTACCCGGGACGCGGTCAGGTGCACCTCGTCCACCCGGGGCTCGGAGGACAGCAGCGCGCCGGTCAGCGGGGCCGGCAGGCCGAGCCCGGCCACCGAGCGGCCGATCAGGTCCGCGTCCGGGGTGCCGCCGAGCCCGAGCAGCTCCCGGCCGCCGTCGTTGACCAGCGCGACCCGGTACTGGCCGTCGAGCATCAGCAGCCCCTCCCGGACCGCGTGCAGCGCGGCCTGGTGGTAGTCGTGCATCCGGCTCAGCTCGGTGGCGTTCATGTTGTGGGTGTGGCGGCGCAGCCGGGCGTTGATCACATAGGTGCCGACCGCGCCCAGCACCAGCGCCCCGCCGGCCACCCCGAGCAGCGCCGTGACCTGGTCCTGGATCCGGGCGCTGATCGTCTCGACCTTGATGCCGGCGCTCACCAGCCCGACGACCCGGCCGCCGTCCGTGACCGGGGTGACCGCGCGGACGGACGGGCCGAGCGTGCCGGTGTAGGTCTCGGTGAAGGTACGGCCCTGCCGGGCGGGCCCGATGGTGCCGAGGAAGCGTCTGCCGATCTGCGCGCGGTCCGGGTGGGTCCAGCGGATGCCGGACGGGTCCATGATCGTCACGAAGTCGACGTTGGCGTCCCGGGTGACCTGGAGGGCGTACGGCTCCAGCCGGGCCGTGGGGTCCGGTTCGCGGATCGCCGCGCGGACCGAGGGGGCGTCGGCGACCGACCGGGCCACCGCCGTGGCCTGCCGGGCGGCGGAGTCCTCGGCCTGCCGCCGGTCGCTGACGTAGGTGAAGAGCGCGTACCCGGCCACGACCACCGCGATCAGCACGGCCTGCATGGCGAACAGCTGGCCGGCCAGGCTGCGGGGTCGGGGGAGGGCGGGCAGACGCATGCCAGCAGTGTGCCTCTCCGTCCGATCGTGAACTAAATGAACGGAAGGGTGACCGCCCTCACAGGCCGGGAGATAGTCACGGCGTTCCCAACAACGCCCGGACGTGAGCCGCACGCCGGTTGTTCACCGACGAAGACGTCAAGGAGGGCAGTCGTGGCCGCCAGCCCCGCCGATACGGCATCTGCCGCACCCCGCGCCCAGCGGGATCGGACCCATTACCTGTACATCGCCGTCATCGCGGCGGTCGCGCTCGGTATCGCCGTGGGCCTGATCTGGCCCGACGCGGCGGTGGAGCTGAAGCCGCTGGGCACCGGCTTCGTGAACCTGATCAAGATGATGATCTCGCCGATCATCTTCTGCACGATCGTGCTCGGTATCGGTTCGGTGCGGAAAGCCGCGAAGGTCGGTGCCGTCGGCGGCATCGCCCTCGGCTACTTCCTGGTGATGTCGGTCGTCGCGCTCGCCATCGGTCTCGTGGTCGGCAATGTGCTGCACCCCGGCGACGGGCTGCACCTGACCGAGGCGCTCCGCAAGAGCGGCCACGCCCAGGTGGAGAGCGACGCGCTGCCGCCGGTGGACTTCGTGCTGTCGATCATCCCGGACACGTTCGTGTCCGCGTTCACCCAGGGCGAGGTGCTCCAGACGCTGCTGGTGGCGCTGCTCGCCGGGTTCGCGCTCCAGGCCATGGGCCGGGCCGGGCAGCCGGTGCTGCGCGGGATCGAGCACCTCCAGCGGCTCGTCTTCCGCATCCTGTCGATGGTGATGTGGGCGGCGCCCCTCGGCGCGTTCGGCGCGATCGCGGCCGTGGTCGGCTCCGCCGGCGTCGACGCGCTCAAGAGCCTGGCCGTGCTGATGCTCGGTTTCTACGTCACCTGCTTCCTGTTCGTCTTCCTGGTGCTGGGCGCGCTGCTGCGGATCGTCGCGGGGCTGAACGTCTTCTCGCTGTTCAAGTACCTCGCCCGCGAGTTCCTGCTGATCCTGTCCACGTCCTCCTCGGAGTCCGCGCTGCCCCGGCTGATCGCGAAGATGGAGCACCTGGGCGTCAGCCGGCCGGTGGTCGGCATCACCGTGCCGACGGGCTACTCGTTCAACCTCGACGGCACGATGATCTACATGACCATGGCGTCGCTGTACATCGCGGACGCGCTGGGGACGCCGATGTCGGTCGGCGAGCAGATCCCGCTGCTGCTGTTCCTGCTGCTGGCGTCGAAGGGCGCGGCCGGGGTCAGCGGCGCGGGCCTCGCCACGCTGGCCGGCGGCCTGCAGTCGCACAAGCCGGCCCTGGTCGACGGCGTCGGGCTGATCGTGGGCATCGACCGCTTCATGAGCGAGGCGCGGGCCCTGACGAACTTCGCGGGCAACGCGGTGGCGACGGTCCTCGTCGGGACGTGGACCAAGGAGATCGACAAGGGCCGGGTGCGCCGGGTGCTGGCCGGCGAGCTGCCGTTCGACGAGACCACGCTGCTGGACGAGGGGCGGTCGTCGGGGGACGAGACCCCGTCGGCCCGGAAGGAGGGGCTGGTCAAGGCCTGAGCGCCCGCCGCCGTACTCCGGCCGTCCGGCCCCGCCTGAACCGGGGCCGGACGGCCGGTTCTCCGTCGGACCACGGCGTTTCCACGGCATTCCCCACGGCACGTGACGGCGCTCCCGCGGCACGTGAAGGCATTCCTACGGCACTCGTGCGGCGCTTCCGAGGCGCTTCCGCGACGTTCCCCGGGCGTTCCTACGACACCTCGGCCACCAGCTCCATGGCTCGGGGCGCGGGTACGCCCGCCGAGGTCAGGACGGCGACCGTGGCCGAGCGGCCCGCCTGCGCCGCCGCCAGCAGGCCGTCGTTCACCGCCTCCATCAGGGCGAACAGCATCTGCTCGTGGACGTACGCCAGCGCGGGCGCGGGCAGCGGCGACTGGAACACGCCCGTGTCGAGCCCGCGCTGGAGCAGCCGTACCTTCGACTCGCGCAGGGGGGCGAGGCGGTCGCGGATGCCCTGGACGGTGACCGTCCGCTGGGCCAGCGCGATCAGCAGCCGGTAGCGGTCGGCGGTCTGCCAGATCGCGAGCACCGACCGGGCCACCGCCTCCGCCGGGTCCGTCACCCCCGCCCGGCCCGCCGCGTCGGCGTCCGCCAGCGCCTGCACCGCCTCGTCCACGAGGGTGCTGATCAGCGCCTCGCGGCTCGGGAAATGGCCGTACACCGTCCGTCGTACGACGCCTGCCGCGCGGGCGATCTGGTCCATGGAGGCGTCGGGGTCGCGCAGCAGCTCCGCGAGGGCGACGTCGAGGATGCGGCGCCGGTTTGCGTCGGCGCGGCTGGTGTTACCCGTGGTCATGGCGGTCATTGTGCCTTCCCGCCCCTTTCCGACTGGACTTGCACAGTCCTGTGCAACGTCGTACATTGCACATTGTTGTGCAATTGCACGTTACTGTGCAAGTCCGTCGCGTACCCGAGGAAGGCGACCCCTGCCATGCGACTCGTCATGACCGAACCGGTCGAGAGGATGGAGCGCCCCTACGCCCGGCGATGGTGGGCGCTGCTGGTGCTCTGCCTGAGCCTGCTGATCATCGTGATGGCGAACACCGCCCTCACGGTCGCCGCGCCCGACATGACGAAGGACCTTGGGCTCTCCAGCGCCGACCTGCAGTGGGTGATCGACGGCTACACGGTGCCGTACGCGGCGCTGATGCTGCTGCTCGGCGCGATCGGCGACAAGTACAGCCGGCGCGGCGCGCTCGTCCTCGGCCTGGTGGTGTTCGGCGGCGGAGCCGTCTTCGGCTACCTCGCCGACAGCGCGGCGACCGTCATCGCGGCCCGTGCCGTGATGGGCGTCGGCGCGGCGCTGATCATGCCGGCCACGCTGTCGCTGCTCGCCGCGACCTTCCCGCGCGCCGAGCGGGCCAAGGCCATCACCCTGTGGACCGCCACCGCCGGGCTCGCCATCGCCGCCGGTCCCGTGGTGGCCGGTGCCCTGCTGCGCGACCACGGCTGGTCCTCCACCTTCCTGATCAACGTGCCGGTCGCGGCCGTCGCGCTGATCGCCGCCTTCGTCCTCGTCCCGCCGTCCAAGGCGGGCCACCACGACCGCATCGACTACGTCGGCGGCGTGCTGTCGGTGATCTGGACCGCCGCGCTCGTCTACATGATCATCGAGGGCCCGCACTTCGGCTGGGGCGCCAAGGCGATCGGCGCGGCCGTCGTCGCCGGCGTGGGCCTGGTCGTCTTCGTGCTGTGGGAGCTGCGCCACCCGCGCCCGATCCTGGACGTGCGCCGCTTCACCGCCCGCCGCTTCGCGGGCTCCAACCTCGCCGTCGCCCTGTTCTTCCTGGCCGTCTTCGGCGCCTTCTACTACCTGACCCAGCACCTGCAGTTCGTCCTCGGCTACGACGCCCTGCAGACCGGTGTGCGCATGCTGCCGCTGGCCGGCGCGGTCTTCGTCGGCTCGGCCCTGACCGCCCTGCTCACCCCGCGCGTCGGCATGAAGTGGACCGTCGGCGCGGGCATGGCCGGCGGCACGGTCGCCCTCGCGCTGCTCACCCGGGTGGACGCGGGCTCCGGGTACGGCGACTTCGTGGCGCCCCTGATCATCCTGGGCCTCGCGATAGGCCTGGCGCTCTCGCCCTGCACCGACGCGATCATGGGCGCGTTCCCCGAGTCGGAACTGGGCGTCGGCGGCGCCGTCAACGACACCTCGCTGGAGCTGGGCGGCTCGCTCGGCATCGCCATCCTCGGCTCCCTGCTGGCCACCTCCTACAGCGACCACCTGTCCGACGCCACCCAGGGCAGCAAGCTCCCGGCGAGCGCCCTGGACACCGCGCAGGACTCGGTCGGCGCCGGGTACGCCGTCGCGCAGGGCATCGGCGAGAAGGCGCACGAGGCCGCCGCGCGGGCCCAGCAGGCGACCGACCCGCAGCAGGCCGCGCAGCTCAAGCAGCAGGCCGGCGAGCTGGCCTCCGGTGCCCGGCAGATGGCCGACGCGGTCGGCTCCGCCTTCTCCGACGCGGTCGCCCACACCAGCCTGGTCGGCGCGGTGATCCTGGGCGTGGGCACGGTCCTGGTGGCCGTCCTGCTGCCGCGCCGCGAGGCCGCGGGCCCGCAGCGGCAGGACGCCGAGAAGGAGCTGGCGGACAGCCGGACCGCCTGACCTTCCGGCGCGGAGGAGCGCGAGACCGGCCGGGACCGCCGTCCCGGCCGGTCTTGCGTTGACGCCGACGTCAACCCGTACCGTCGGGGACATGCGAATCGGCGAGCTGGCCGCACGGGCCGGAACCACGACCCGCACCCTGCGCTACTACGAGCCCCGGGGGCTGCTGCCGGCCCGGCGCGACGCCCACGGACACCGGACGTACGACGAGGGCGATCTGCGGCTGCTGGCGCAGATCCGCACCCTGCGGGACTTCGGCTTCGACCTGGAGGAGACCCGGCCGTTCGTGGAGTGTCTGCGGGCCGGGCATCCGCAGGGCGACTCCTGCCCGGCCTCGCTGGTCGTCTACCGGAGCAAGCTGGCCGAGCTGGACGCGCTCATCGGGCAGCTGACGGCCGTGCGGGAGACGGTCGCGGGGCAGCTGGCGCGGGCCGAACGGGCCCGTGACGAGCTGGCCGCCGAGGCGCTGGTTCCGGGAGGTCCGGAACCCGTGTGCCAACTGGGAGGGCAGCGATGAGCAAAGCGGTGGGTGTGGCCGAAGTGGGGGACGCGGACTTCGCGACGGAGGTCCTGGAGGCGGGACTGCCGGTGCTGGTGGAGTTCACGGCCGACTGGTGTCCGCCGTGCCGGCAGATGGCGCCGGTGCTCAGCCGGCTCGCGGCCGAGGAGGGCGAGCGGCTCAAGGTCGTCCAGCTGGACGTGGACCACAACCCGGAGACCACGAACGCCTACAAGGTGCTGTCGATGCCGACGTTCATGGTGTTCCGGGACGGTGAGCCGGTGAAGGCGATGGTGGGCGCACGCCCCCAGCGGCGGCTGCTGGAGGAGCTGGCCGACGTGCTGTGAAGCAGTCGCAGACCGCGAAAAAATCCCCCGGGCAATTGCGCTCGGGGGATTTCTCTGCGTATATTCGGTGGTTCGCGACTTCTATTTCAAGAGATCGCGAAGAAGTCCAGTGACCACAGTATATGCGGGCGGGAGCGGAATTGTCAAACGCGGATCTGTCGAACAGCGAATTCACCGACGATGAATTGCGGGGCGAGCAGGAATTCATCGACGGACTGTACGCGCGCGTGGACGTCCTGCGCGGCGAGACCGAGACCTCCGTCACGGACGCGCTCGCCCAGGGCGACAAGCCCATGCAGGCCCGGCTGGAGCGGGACATCCTGGTCGCCGAGCGCTCCGGGCTGCTCGCCGCGCTGAACGCCGTGGACGGCTCGCTGTGCTTCGGCCGGATCGACCTGGCCGGCGGCACCACACACCACATCGGCCGCATCGGGCTGCGCGAGGACGACGCCGAGCGCACCCCGGTCCTGATCGACTGGCGGGCCGACGTCGCCCGCCCCTTCTACCTGGCCACCGGCCACACCCCGATGGGCCTGCGCCGCCGCCGGCACATCGCCACCGAGGGCCGGACGGTCACCTCCCTGCACGACGAGATCCTGGACCTCGGCGACGCCACCCGCACCGGCCACGAGGACCACAACGGCGACGCCGTGCTGCTGGCCGCGCTGAACTCGGCGCGCACCGGCCGGATGAGCGACATCGTGCAGACCATCCAGGCCGAGCAGGACCGGATCATCCGGGCGCCGCACCGCGGGGTGCTGGTCGTGGAGGGCGGCCCCGGCACCGGCAAGACCGCGGTGGCCCTGCACCGGGCGGCGTACCTGCTCTACGAGCACCGGGAGCTGCTGGCCCGCCGCGCGGTCCTCATCGTCGGCCCCAACCCCGCCTTCCTCGGCTACATCGGCGAGGTGCTGCCCTCGCTCGGCGAGACAGGGGTGCTGCTGGCCACGGTCGGCGAGCTGTTCCCCGGGGTCAAGGCCACCGCTGCCGACACCCCCGAGGCCGCCGCCGTCAAGGGCCGCGCCGACATGGCCGAGGTGCTGGCCGCCGTCGTCCGCGACCGGCAGGCCCTGCCGGACCCGGTGATCGCGATCGAGCACGACCGGGAGGTGCTGATGCTGGACGACGGCCTGGTGAACGTCGCCCGCGAACGCACCCGCGCCGCCAAGCTGCCGCACAACGCGGCCCGCGAGCACTTCGAGGGCTACATCCTCAACACGCTCACCGAGCTGTACGCCGAGCGCGTGGGCACCGACCCCTACGACGGCAGCAGCCTGCTCGACGCCTCCGACATCACCCAGATCCGCGACGAACTCGCCGAGAACCCCGAGGTCTGGGACGCCGTCGACCGGCTGTGGCCGCGGCTCACCCCGCGGCGGCTGGTCGCCGACTTCCTCGCCGAGCCCGACGGCTATCTGCCGGAGGAGGACGCCGACGCGATCCGCCGCCCGGTGACCCGCGCCTGGACCGTCGCCGACGTGCCGCTGCTGGACGAGGCGGCCGAACTCCTCGGCGAGGACGACCGGTCGGCCCGCGCCCGCGCCGAACGCGAACGCGAGACCCAGGTGGCCTACGCGCAGGGCGTGCTCGACGTGTCGTACGCCTCCCGGACCTACGAGTTCGAGGACAAGGAGGACAGCGACCCGGAGGCGAGCGAGGTCCTGTCCGCGCACGACATCATCGACGCCGAGCGCTTCGCCGAACGGCACGAGGAGGCCGACCACCGCAGCGCCGCCGAACGGGCCGCCGCCGACCGCACCTGGGCGTTCGGGCACATCATCGTGGACGAGGCGCAGGAACTGTCGCCGATGGCCTGGCGGCTGCTGATGCGGCGCAGCCCGACCCGCTCGATGACCCTGGTCGGCGACCCCGCCCAGACCGCCGAGGCGGCCGGCGTCGGCTCCTGGGCGGACATCCTCGCCCCCTACGTCGAGGACCGCTGGGAGCACACCCGGCTGGGCGTCAACTACCGCACCCCGGCCGAGATCATGGACCTGGCGGCGGCCGTGGTCCGCGCCGAGCACCCGGACTTCGAGCCGCCCAGCTCGGTCCGCTCCACCGGCGTACGGCCCTGGGTGCGGCAGGCCCTGGACGACCTGCCCGGCGCGGTCGCCGAGGCGGTCGCCGAACTCACCCCCGAGGAGGGCAGGCTGGCGGTGATCGCCCCGCGCGAGCTCCACCGTGCCCTGGCCGCGCGCCTGGACGGGATCACGGCGGGCGCGGAACCCGACCTGACCCGCACGGTCGTCCTCCTCGACCCCCGCCAGGCCAAGGGCCTCGAATTCGACTCGGTCCTGGTCGTGGAACCCGCCACCTACGGCACGAGCGACCTGTACGTGGCCCTGACCCGCGCCACCCAACGCCTGGGCGTCCTGCACACGGGGTCGCTCCCGGCCGGGCTCACGCCGGCCGCAGCCACACCGTAGCCAGTGGGGGCAGGGTCAGGTGGAGGCTTGTGGGGCGGCCGTGGGCGGGGTGGGGGTCCGGCTTGAGGGGGTCCGGGTGGGTGATGCCGCTGCCGCCGTACCGCGTGGCGTCGGTGTTCAGGACCTCCACCCAGGCCGGGACGTCCTCCGGCACCCCGACGCGGTAGCCGGGGCGGACCACCGGGGCCAGGTGGGAGACCGCGAGCAGCGGGGTGCCGTCGGCGGCGCGGCGCAGGAACACGAAGACGTTGTCGTCCGCCGCGTCCCCGGCGATCCACTCGAACCCCGCCGGATCGGTGTCCCGCTGCCACAGCGCCGGGGTCGCCCGGTACACCGTGTTCAGGTCCCGGACGAGGTCCTGTACGCCCCGGTGGTCCGCCGCCGCGCCGTACCCCGGATCCAGCAGCCACCAGTCCGGGCCGCGTGCCTCCGACCACTCGGCGCCCTGTGCGAACTCCTGCCCCATGAACAGCAGTTGCTTGCCGGGGTGGGCCCACATGAAGCCCAGGTACGCCCGGTGGTTCGCGCGCCGCTGCCACCAGTCGCCCGGCATCTTCGACACCAGGGACCCCTTGCCGTGCACCACCTCGTCGTGCGAGATCGGCAGGACGTAGTTCTCGCTGTAGGCGTACACCATCGAGAACGTCATCTCGTGGTGGTGGTACTTGCGGTGCACGGGGTCGTGGCTCATGTACTGGAGAGAGTCGTGCATCCAGCCCATGTTCCACTTCAGGCCGAAGCCGAGCCCGCCGAAGCCGCTCGGGCCCCGGTGGTGGGTGGGGCGGGTGACGCCGTCCCAGGCGGTGGACTCCTCGGCGATGGTCACCACGCCCGGGCAGCGCCGGTAGACGGTGGCGTTCATCTCCTGGAGGAAGGCCACCGCGTCCAGGTTCTCCCGGCCGCCGTGCTCGTTGGGCGTCCACTGCCCGGAGTCCCGTGAGTAGTCCAGGTAGAGCATGGAGGCGACGGCGTCCACCCGCAGCCCGTCGATGTGGAACTCCTCGCACCAGTACACGGCGTTCGCCACCAGGAAGTTGCGCACCTCCCGCCGGCCGAGGTCGAACTCCAGCGTGCCCCAGTCCGGATGGGCGGCCCGCGCCGGGTCCTGGGGCTCGTACAGCGGGTGCCCGTCGAAGGCGGCCAGCGCCCAGTCGTCGCGCGGGAAGTGTGCCGGCACCCAGTCCATCAGCACCCCGATGCCGGCCTGGTGCAGCCGGTCCACCAGGTACTTGAAGTCGTCGGGCGTGCCGAGGCGGGCCGTCGGGGCGTAGTACCCGGTGACCTGGTACCCCCACGAGCCGCCGAAGGGGTGCTCGGCGACCGGCATCAGCTCCACGTGGGTGAAGCCCATGTCCCGTACATACGCGGTGAGTTCGTCGGCCAGTTCGCGGTACGTCAGTCCGGGCCGCCAGGAGGGCAGGTGGACCTCGTAGACGGAGAACGGCGCCTCGTGCACCGGGGTGTCCGCGCGGTGCGCCAGCCACTCGGCGTCGCCCCACTCGTGGTGCGAGACGTCCACGACGGACGACGTCGCGGGCGGGACCTCGGTGCGGCGGGCCAGCGGATCGATGCGCAGCGTGCGCGACCCGTCCGGCCGGGTGATCTCGAACTTGTACAGTTCCCCCTCGCCGATCCCCGGCACGAACAGCTCCCAGACCCCGGTGCCGCCCAGCGAGCGCATCGGGAAGCCGGTGCCGTCCCAGTAATTGAATCCGCCGCAGACCCGCACGCCCCGCGCGTTCGGCGCCCACACCGCGAACCGGGTGCCGGTGACGCCCTGGTGGGTGCCGACGTGGGCGCCGAGCGCCTGCCACAGCTGCTCGTGCCGGCCCTCGCCGATCAGGTGCAGGTCCAGCTCGCCGAGGGTGGGCAGGAAGCGGTAGGGGTCCTCGGTCTCCAGGACCGTGCCGTCGTACGTCACGAGCAGCCGGTAGGCGGGGACCGAGGCGAGCGGGAGCAGGCCGGAGAAGAACCCGTCGCCGTCGTCGTGCAGCCGCGCGCGCAGCTCGCCGCAGTCCACGGTGACGGCCCGCGCGTACGGGCGGAAGACGCGGAAGGCGACCCCGCCGGGGACCGGGTGGGCGCCGAGGACGGCGTGCGGATCGTGGTGGGTGCCGTGCAGCAGCCGCACCCGGTCATCGGCGTCCACGGCGGCGGAGACCGCGGAGACGACGGGGGCGGGCGCGGGGGCGGGCGCCACCGGGGCGGGGGCGCCCTCCGGCCCGGACGGCGCCGGCTGCGCGGGCACCCGCGCGGACCGCGCCCGCGCGGCTTGGGCCCGCGCCGCTTCGGCCTGCGCGGCTCGGGCCTGCCCGGTCTGTGCCTGCGCGGCTCGGTGTTGTCCGCCGGTGTTCCCGGCGGCTGGCTTCTTGGACGTCACGAGCGAGTCTCCCGGACGAGGAACGGGTCGGTCAGGTCGGGTCGGACGTGGCGAGGCGGCGGATCGCCGACATCGGTACGGGGAGCCATTCGGGCCGGTGCCGGGCCTCGTAGACGACCTCGTAGACCGCCTTGTCGGTCTCGTAGGCCCGCAGCAGCACTGGATCGGTGCGCGGGTCGCGGCCGGATGCCTCCGCGTACCCGGAGCAGTAGGCCGCCCGGCAGGCGTGCGCCCAGTTCCGGGCGGGCGGGCGGACCGAGTGGGCCGCGTAGTCGAAGGAGCGGAGCATCCCGGCGACGTCCCGCACCGCCGGCTGCGGCATGCGCCGCTCCGCCAGCGGCCGGGCCGGCTCGCCCTCGAAGTCGATCAGGGACCAGCCGCCGGCCGGCGCCCGCAGGCACTGCCCCAGGTGCAGGTCGCCGTGCACCCGCTGGGCGGTCCAGGTGCGGCCCTCGGCGGCGAGTGTGGCCAGCGCGGTGTAGGCCGAGCGCAGCCCGGGTTCGTACGGCGTCAGGGCCGGCACCGCCCGCACGGCCGCCGCCAGCCGCTCGGTCATGCCGTCCGCCAGCAGCTCCAGCCGGCTGCGGCCGAGGGTGACGGTGGGCAGGGCACGGGCGAGCGCGGTGTGCACCTCGGCGGTGGCCCGGCCCAGGGCGTGCGCCTCCGCCACGAAGTCCTCGCCCTTGGCCAGCTCGCGCAGGGCCAGCTCCCAGCCGTCGCTCGCCCCGCTGACATAGGGCTGGAGCACGGCGAGCACATACGGCTCCCCGCCCGGCTCGGCCCGCAGCCAGCCCGTCGGCGCGGGCACCCGGGGGCAGCCCTCGCGGGCCAGGGCGAGCGGCAGCTCCAGGTCGGGGTTGACGCCGGGCACCACGCGGCGCAGCACCTTGAGAATGAACGTATCTCCGTAAACGACCGACGAGTTGGACTGCTCGGCGGTCATCAGCCGGGCCACGAGACCGGGCCGGATCTCCTGACGGGCGTCCCGCTCGAAGCGGAGCACGCCGATCCGGGTCCGGCGGCGCAGGGCCTCCAGGAGCAGTTCGGCGGGCCGGGGGTCGTACAGCGCGTCGTACACCGTGCACCCGGCGAGCGGCCCCTTGGTGACGTGCCCGATCAGCGCGGGCGCCAGCCGGGGCGGCAGCGCCCGGCGCACGCCGACGAGGAGCTGGTAGCAGTCGCCGGGGTGCGGTTCGCCGCCCGGCGCGGACGGCTGGTGGACCCGCAGCAGCAGGTGGTACAGGCCCAGCCGGCCGGCGGACGGCAGCAGTTCGGTGACGGTCACCGGGGAGAAGTCGGTGACCGGGCGCCCCTTGCCCGCGAACCAGCGCTGCCGGGGCAGCCAGGTGCGCAGCAGGGGGTCGAGCGAGGCGAGGAGTGAACCTGTGGTGCCGGAGGGGGTGACCGTTTCCGCCATGGCGTCACGTCCTTTCCCCGGGGAGTAGTCGGGGTGTTACTGAGGGGTGCCCCGGGTGGGACGGCGGAAACCGCCCCACCGGGCGCCGGGTTACGCGGCCTCGGGGCGCAGCCGGAACCAGTAGAAGCCGTGCCCCGCGAGGGTGAGCAGGTAGGGCAGTTCGCCGATGGCGGGGAACCGCACCCCGCCGAACAGTTCGACGGGATGCCGCCCGCCGAACCGGCTGAGGTCCAGCTCCGTCGGCTGGGCGAAACGCGAGAAGTTGTGCACGCACAGCACGAGGTCGTCCTCGTACTCCCGCAGGAAGGCGAGCACCGCCGGGTTGGACGAGGGCAGTTCGGTGTAGGAGCCGAGTCCGAAGGCGGGGTTCTGTTTGCGGATCTCGATCATCCGGCGGGTCCAGTGCAGCAGTGACGAGGGGGAGGACATGGACGCCTCGACGTTGGTGACCTGGTAGCCGTGGACGGGGTCCATGATCGTGGGGAGGAAGAGGCGTCCGGGGTCGCAGGAGGAGAAGCCGGCGTTGCGGTCGGGGGTCCATTGCATGGGGGTGCGGACGGCGTCGCGGTCGCCGAGCCAGATGTTGTCGCCCATGCCGATCTCGTCGCCGTAGTAGAGGATCGGTGAGCCGGGCAGGGACAGCAGCAGGGCGGTGAACAGCTCGATCTGGTTGCGGTCGTTGTCGAGGAGGGGGGCGAGGCGGCGGCGGATGCCGATGTTGGCGCGCATGCGGGGGTCTTTGGCGTACTCGGCCCACATGTAGTCGCGTTCCTCGTCGGTGACCATTTCGAGGGTGAGCTCGTCGTGGTTGCGCAGGAAGATGCCCCACTGGCAGTTCGAGGGGATGGCGGGGGTCTTGGCGAGGATCTCGGAGACCGGGTAGCGGGACTCGCGCCGGACGGCCATGAAGATGCGGGGCATGACGGGGAAGTGGAAGGCCATGTGGCACTCGTCGCCGCCGACGGAGTAGTCGCCGAAGTAGTCGACCACGTCCTCCGGCCACTGATTGGCCTCCGCCAGCAGCACCTTGTCCGGGTACTGGGCGTCGATCTCCCTGCGCACCCGCTTCAGGAACTCGTGGGTGGCGGGCAGGTTCTCGCAGTTGGTGCCCTCCCGCTGGTACAGGTACGGCACGGCGTCCAGCCGGAACCCGTCGATGCCGAGGTCCAGCCAGAACCGCAGCGCGGAGAGGATCTCCTCTTGGACGGCCGGGTTCTCGTAGTTGAGGTCCGGCTGGTGCGAGAAGAAGCGGTGCCAGTAGTACTGCTTGCGCACCGGGTCGTACGTCCAGTTGGAGACCTCGGTGTCGACGAAGATGATCCGCGCGTCCTGGTACTGCTTGTCGTCGTCGGCCCAGACGTAGTACTCCCCGTACGGCCCGTGCGGATCCCGCCTCGACTCCTGGAACCACGGGTGCTGGTCGCTGGTGTGGTTCATGACGAAGTCGATGATCACCCGCATGCCGCGCTGGTGGGCGGCGTCCACGAACTCCACGAAGTCGGCGAGGTCGCCGAACTCCGGGAGGACGGCGGTGTAGTCGGAGACGTCGTAACCGCCGTCCCGCAGCGGTGACTTGAAGAACGGCGGCAGCCACAGGCAGTCCACGCCGAGCCACTGGAGGTAGTCCAGCTTGGCGGTCAGACCCTTCAGGTCACCGATGCCGTCGCCGTTGCTGTCCTGGAAGGAGCGGACCAGGACCTCGTAGAAGACGGCGCGTTTGAACCACTCGGGGTCCCGGTCCTTGGCCGGAGTGTCCTCGAAGGTGTCCGGTACGGGCTCGTTGACGGTCATATCGTGGGTGACCCTCCGATCTGCGGGTTGGACGGTCGCAGGACGGTGAAGACATGCGCGGGCCGGTGACCCGGTTCGAGGCGCACGTAGTTGGCCCTGCCCCAGTGGTAGGTCTCACCGGTGAGCTCGTCGCGCACCGGCACGGACTCGTGCCAGTCGAGGCCGAGTCGCGGCATGTCCAACGAGACCGTGGCCTCCTGGGTGTGGTGCGGGTCGAGGTTGACGACCACGACGACCGTGTCCGTCCCCGCGTGCTTCGAGTAGACGAGCACCGCGTCCTGATCCGCGTGGTGGAAGTGGAGGTTGCGCAGCCGCTGGAGTGCGGGGTGGTGGCGGCGGATGGTGTTCAGGCGGGTGATGAGCGGGGCGATGCTGCGGCCCGCGCGCTCGGCGGCTTCCCAGTCGCGGGGCCTGAGCTGGTACTTCTCCGAGTCCAGGTACTCCTCCCCGCCCTCTCGCAGCGGGGTGTTCTCGCACAGTTCGTAGCCGGAGTAGATGCCCCAGGCGGGGGAGAGGGTGGCGGCCAGCACGGCACGGACCTCGAACGCCGGGCGCCCGCCGTGCTGGAGGTAGGCGTGCAGGATGTCGGGGGTGTTGGCGAAGAGGTTCGGCCGCATGTAGGCCGCCGCCTCACCCGTCAGCTCCGTCAGGTACTCCGTCAGCTCCTGCTTGGTGGTGCGCCAGGTGAAGTAGGTGTAGGACTGCTGGAAGCCGATCTGGGCCAGGGTGTGCATCATCGCCGGGCGGGTGAACGCCTCCGCCAGGAAGATCACGTCCGGGTCGCTCCGGTTGATCCCGTCGATGACCCGTTCCCAGAAGACGACGGGTTTGGTGTGCGGGTTGTCCACCCGGAAGACGCGCACGCCGTGGGCCATCCAGTGCCGCAGGATCCGCAGGGTCTCGGCGACCAGGCCGTCCATGTCGGCGTCGAAGGCGATGGGGTAGATGTCCTGGTACTTCTTCGGCGGGTTCTCCGCGTAGGCGATCGAGCCGTCCGGGCGGTGGTGGAACCACTCGGGGTGCTTCTCCACCCAGGGGTGGTCCGGGGAGCACTGGAGGGCGAAGTCGAGCGCGATCTCCAGGCCGAGCCGGCGGGCCTCGGCGACGAAGAAGTCGAAGTCCTCCAGGGTGCCCAGGCCGGGGTGGACGGCGTCGTGGCCGCCCTCGGGGGAACCGATCGCCCAGGGCACCCCGACGTCGTCGGGACCGGCGCTCAGGGAGTTGTTGGGGCCCTTGCGGTGGGTGGTGCCGATGGGGTGGATCGGGGGCAGGTAGACGACGTCGAAGCCCATGTCCGCGATCGCCCTCAGCCGGCGCGCGGCGGTACGGAACGTGCCGTGGGGGTGCTCGGCGGTCCCCTCGGAACGGGGGAAGAACTCGTACCACGACCCGTACAGCGCGCGCTCCCGCTCCACCAGCAACGGCATCGCATCCGAGGCCGTGACCAGCTCCCGCAGCGGATACCGGGCCAGCACCTCCGCCACCTCCGGGGACAGCGCCGACGCCAGCCGCCAGGCGGCCGGGCGGTCGCGGTCCCGCAGGGCCGCCACCGCGTCCAGGACGGGCCCGCGCTCCGCCTCCGGCACCCCGGCGGCGGCCCGCTCGTACAGCTGCGCGCCCTCCGTCAGGACCAGTTCGGTGTCGATCCCGGCCGGGATCTTGATCCGGGCGTGCTCGCGCCAGGTGGCGAGCGGATCCGACCACGCCTCCACCGTGTAGGTCCAGTGGCCCGGTTCGCCCGGCGTGACGGTGGCACCCCAGCGGTCGGTGCCCGGGGCGAGCTCCCGCATCGGCGTCCAGGGCCCGGGCCGGCCCGCCGGGTCCCGCAGCACGACGTTCGCCGCGACGGCGTCGTGGCCCTCCCGGAACACGGTCGCCGTGACCTCGAAGGACTCGCCGGTCACGGCCTTGGCGGGCCTGCGGCCGTGCTGGACCACGGGGCGTACGTCGAGGACGGGGATGCGGCCCAGGGCGGTGGCGGGCCGTCCTCCGGTGCCGGGCCGTTCCGCGGCGCCGGACGGTTTCGTGGCGTCGGACGGTTCCGCGGGGGTGGGCGTGGGCGCCGGGGCGGAACGTTTCCCGGGGGCCGGCGCGTGGTCCGGGGTGGGCCCTTCGGCGGCGGGCGCGTGGGCGGGCGTCGTCCCGCCCTTCCCGCCCGTCGGCTTCCTTCCTGCTGCCTTGGCCTTGCTGCTTGTCGGGGGTGGTGACGAGTGGTGCCTGGCGGGCATGACCGCTCCTGTCCGCTGCAACGTGGGTATGGGCGGATGGACGTGGGGAGGTGGGTCCTGCGTTGTGCTGAGGTACGCCTGTGGGGTGGATACCGAAGAGCCTTCCCCCTGGGGTCGGGTGGGCAATCCGGCACTGTGTTAACTACTCATGCGTACGTCCGCACACAAGACCGGTTCCCCCTTTTTCCGGGTGCCCGCTGACCGGCGCCTGACGCACCGACACCCCCGGCCGGTACGTCCCCACCGACCGCGCGGTAACCACTACCGTCGAAGGAGACGACGAGGCGCACGGCTCCGTGCGGCTCACCCCGCGACGCGTCCCGAGGTGGAATGTGAAGGCGATCCGTCGGTTCACCGTCCGTCCCGTTCTCCCCGACCCCCTGCGGCCACTGAGCGACCTCGCGCGCAATCTGCGCTGGTCATGGCATGCGGAGACGCGCGATCTGTTCCAGTCCGCCGACCCCGAGGCATGGGCCGCGGCCGGTGGCGACCCGGTGCGGCTGCTGGGCCGGCTGCGCCCCGCCCGGCTGGCCGAACTCGCCGGTGACCGGCGGTTCCTGCGCCGTCTGACCGCCGCCGCCGACGACCTCGACGACTATCTGACCGGTGACCGCTGGTACCAGAACCAGGCGGACGGCCTGCCCGCCGCCATCGCCTACTTCTCCCCGGAGTTCGGCATCACGGCCGCCCTCCCGCAGTACTCCGGCGGCCTCGGCATCCTGGCCGGCGACCACCTGAAGGCGGCCAGCGACCTGGGCGTCCCCCTGATCGGTGTCGGACTCCTCTACCGGCACGGCTACTTCCGCCAGACCCTCTCCCGGGACGGCTGGCAGCAGGAGCACTATCCGGTGCTCGACCCCAACGAACTGCCGCTCACCCAGCTGAAAGAGCCCGACGCCACCCCCGCGCACGTCCGTCTCGCCCTGCCCGGCGGCAAGGAACTGCGCGCCCGGATCTGGCTGGCGCAGGTGGGCCGGGTGCCGCTGCTGCTGCTCGACTCCGACGTGGAGGAGAACGACCTCGGCGAACGCGGGGTCACCGACCGGCTCTACGGCGGTGGCAGCGAACACCGGCTGCTCCAGGAGATGCTGCTCGGCATAGGAGGGGTGCGGGCGGTGCGGACGTACTGCCGGCTCACCGGGCACCCGGTGCCGGAGGTGTTCCACACCAACGAGGGGCACGCCGGGTTCCTCGGCCTGGAGCGGATCGCCGAACTGTGCACGGACGGGCTGGACTTCGACGCGGCGCTGGAGGCGGTGCGGGCCGGCACGGTGTTCACCACGCACACCCCGGTCCCGGCCGGCATCGACCGCTTCGACCGGGACCTGGTCGCCCGGCACTTCGGCCCCGACGCCGAACTGCCCGGCATCGACGTGCACCGGGTGCTGGAACTGGGCCGGGAGACCTACCCGGGAGGTGAGCCGAACCTGTTCAACATGGCGGTGATGGGACTGCGGCTGGCCCAGCGCGCCAACGGGGTCTCGCTGCTGCACGGCCGGGTCAGCCGGGAGATGTTCGCGGGCCTGTGGCCGGGGTTCGACGCCGAGGAGGTGCCGATCACCTCGGTGACCAACGGGGTGCACGCCCCGACCTGGGTGGCACCGGAGGTGCTGCGGCTGGCCACCCGGCAGGTCGGCGCCCAGCGGGCCGAGGACGCGCTGAGCGTCGGCGGCGCCGAGCGCTGGGACTCGGTCGCGGACATCCCGGACCAGGACGTCTGGGAGCTGCGCCGCGCCCTGCGGGAACGGCTGGTGCTGGAGGTGCGGGAGCGGCTGCGTGCGTCGTGGCGGCAACGCGGGGCCGGAGACGCCGAGTTGGGCTGGATCGACGACGTCCTGGACCCGGACGTGCTCACGATCGGCTTCGCCCGCCGGGTCCCGTCGTACAAGCGGCTGACGCTGATGCTCCGGGACCGCGACCGGCTGACGGAGCTGCTCCTGCACCCCGACCGTCCGGTGCAGATCGTGGTCGCGGGCAAGGCGCACCCGGCGGACGACGGCGGCAAGCGGCTGGTGCAGGAGCTGGTCCGGTTCACCGACGACCCGCGGGTGCGCCACCGCATCGTGTTCCTCCCCGACTACGGCATGGCGATGGCGCAGCGGCTCTACCCCGGCTGCGACGTCTGGCTGAACAACCCGCTGCGCCCGCTGGAGGCGTGCGGCACGTCGGGCATGAAGGCGGCCCTGAACGGCTGCCTGAACCTGTCGGTGCTGGACGGCTGGTGGGACGAGTGGTTCCAGCCGGACTTCGGCTGGGCGATCCCGACGGCGGACGGCGCCGGGACCGACCCCGACCGGCGGGACGACATCGAGGCGGCGGCCCTGTACGACCTGCTGGAACAGCGGATCGCGCCCCGCTTCTACGAACGCGGGCGGGCGGGCCTGCCCGACCGCTGGATCCAGATGGTCCGACAGACCCTCTCCCTGCTCGGCCCGAAGGTGCTGGCCGGCCGCATGGTCCGCGAGTACGTGGACCGCCTGTACGCCCCCGCCGCCCGGTCCCACCGCGCGCTGACCCCGGACACCGCCCGGGACCTGGCCGGCTGGAAGACCCGGGTGCGGGCCGCCTGGCCCGGGGTGAGCGTGGACCACGTGGAGACGACGGCGACGGCGCCCACGGCGGAACTGGGGGCGACGGTGGGCCTGCGGGTCCGGGTGGCCCTCGGCGAGCTGACCCCCGACGACGTGGAGGTCCAGGCGGTGTCGGGCCGGGTGGACGAACAGGACCGCATCACGGACGCCGCCGTCGTCCCGCTGAAGCCGGCCGGCACGGCCGACCTGGAGGGCCGCGTGCTCTACGAGGGTCCCCTGTCCCTGGACCGCACCGGCCCCTACGGCTACACGATCCGCATCCTCCCCACCCACCCCCTCCTCGCCTCCCCCGCCGAAACGGGCCTGGTGACGATCCCGTCGGAGGAGGTGGTGGAGGGGGCGGGGATGGTGTTGCGGTGAGCCGAGACGGGGACAGCCGGCCGCTGAACCGGTGGGTCCCCGGCTCACGCCGTCAGCGGCCGGGTCACGGCTCCGGATGTTCCTCGCACAGGCGTTTCAGGACTGCTCCGCAGCGGCGGGCGTAGGCGTGCTGGAAGCCTCTGGTGGCCGGGCCGCCCGCCTTCGCGTACCACTTGGCCGGCTTGCTGAAGGCGGACACCGTGAGCCAGACCGTGCCGTCGCCGGTGCGGTCGACGACGAAGGCCTCCTCGCCGCACTCGGGGTGGCCCTCGAGGGTGCCGTAGGCCCAGCCGGCGCGGCGGGGCTCCTCGGTGGTCCATATGACGCGGCAGGGTGCCTTGACGACACCGGCCAGGGTGACCGTGACGTCGACGCCGGGGGCCGCGCGGTCGGCGGTGGCGTCGATGCCGACGCCCAGCGTGCGGTGCATCTCCCAGGTCAGGACCGCCTCGGCGGCCCGCCGGAACACCGCGTGGCCCTCACCGAGGCGGGTGCGCACGAGCATGGGACGGAAGCCGGGCGGGCAGAACGTCAGGTCGTCGCGGGTCGCACCGACCGGCTCATAGGTGAAGGGCGCCGAGGACATGGGTCACAAGCGTAGGGCGGCACCCGGGACGCGCTGGTCCCGGGTGCCGCCCTGATGTGCCGGTCCGGCGGGTGCTAGTTGACGTTGACGGCGGACCACGCCGCCGCGACCGCCTTGTACTCGGTGCTGGTGGAGCCGTACAGCGCGGACGCCGCGTTCAGGGTCGCCGTGCGGGCGGCCTTGTAGTTGGTCGTCGACGTCATGTACGTGGTCAGCGCCTTGTACCAGATCTGCAGCGCCTTGGCGCGGCCGATACCGGTGACGGTGGAGCCGTTGTACGTCGGCGAGTTGTAGGTGACGCCGTTGATGGTCTTCGAACCGCTGCCCTCCGCGAGGAGGTAGAAGAAGTGGTTCGCGACGCCGGACGAGTAGTGGACGTCCTTGTTGCCGACCGTGGAGGACCAGTAGTCCGCCGAGCCGCCGTCCTTGCTGGGCTTGTCCATGTAGCGCAGCGGGGTGCCGTCGCCGTTGATGTCGATCTCCTCGCCGATGAGGTAGTCACCGGTGTCGGAGGCGTTGTTGGCGAAGAACTCCACGCCCGTGCCGAAGATATCGCTGGTGGCCTCGTTCAGGCCGCCGGACTCGCCGGAGTAGTTGAGGCCCGCGGTGTTCGAGGTGACGCCGTGGCTCATCTCGTGGCCGGCCACGTCGATCGAGGTCAGCGGGTTGGCGTTGCCGGAGCCGTCGCCGTAGGTCATGCAGAAGCAGCTGTCGTCCCAGAACGCGTTGACGTACGCGTTGCCGTAGTGGACGCGGGAGTAGGCGCCGACGCCGTTGTTCTTGATGCCGTTGCGGCCGAAGGTGCTCTTGTAGAAGTCCCACGTCAGGCCGGCGCCGTAGGCGGCGTCGGCGGCGGCCGTCTGGTCCGAGGAGGACGTGGAGGCGGTGCCGGTGCCGAAGACGTTGGTCGAGTTGGCCACCAGGGTGCCCGTGCCGGACGTCTTGCGGGCCAGGTTGTACGTCTTGTGGTTGCCCCGCGCGCTGTCGGTGAGCTGGTACGTCGAGCCCGACTGCACGGAGTTGAGGGTGACCGTGCCGGAGTACAGCGTCTTGCCGGTCGCGTTCTCGATGCCCTGGTACTCGTACAGCTTCTTGCCGGTGGCCGCGTCGGTGATGACGTGCAGCTGGTTCGGGGTGCCGTCGTCCTGGAAGCCGCCGACGATCGTCTCGTAGGCGAGGACGGGCTTGCCGGAGCCGGCCCAGACGACCTTGCGGGCGCCGTCCGCGGTGGTCTTGGCGGAGCCGAGCGACTTGGCGGCGGACACGGCCTGCTGCTCGGCCTTGGCGGCGGTGATCTTCGGCGTGAGCGAGGCCGGCTTCAGGGCCGCCGGGTTGGCCTTGGTGACGCCCTGGCTCTTGCCGGACGCGGCCGTGTGGACGATCAGGTCGCCGCCCAGCACCGGAAGGCCCGCGTAGGTGCGCTCGTAGCGGGTGTGCAGCGTGCCGTCGGCGTCCTTGACGACGTCCTTGGCGACCAGCTTCTCCTGGGCGCCGAGGCCTATGTGCCGCGCGGTCTCGGTGGCGTCGGCCTGGGCCTGCTGGATCAGGGAGCTGCGGGCCGCGGCGGTCAGCGCGGTCGGGGCGGCGGCCAGGGGCTTGGCAGCGGCGGCTCCGGTCGGGGCCTGCGCGTTCGCACTGGTGGTCAGACCGGTGGAGAGCAGGGCTCCGGCGGCGACAGCGGTGGCGATGGCCAGGGTGGTGCGCTTGTGACGCGCGTAGAGGGGGCTCACGAAAGCTCCTTCTCGTGGGGGAGTCCGGTCAGTGTGGGGTTACTGGCCGGCGTGTGTGGCGTTGTGAAGTTGCTGTGCTGCTGCGGCGGGTGGAGAGAGAGTGACATCAAGGACGCGTACATGTCAGGACCCTGAAGTGATGTTGGCCGAAAATCGACCAACCGGTGAACGTTTCCGGGGTGTTAACCGGCGCCGCCCGAGGGGGTCCGACCCCCGGGCGGCGCCGTCAAATCAAGCCGTTCGCCTTGTGGTTTACGGGAAGGTCAGCTTCCAGCCGTTGATCGTTCCCGTGTCGTAGGTGGCTTGATCCTGTACCCGCAGTTTCCAGGTCCCGTTGGCCGTTTCCGCCGCCGCGTTGACCGTGTAGGTCTCGTTGACGCCGTCCGCCGAGTCCGAGGAGCTGTAGCTCTTCAGCCGGTAGGCGGTGCCCGACGGGCCGACGAGATCGATCACCAGGTCACCCCGGTAGGTGTGCGCGATGTCCACGCTCACCTGGAGGTTGGCCGGCGCGTTCCCGGTCCGGCCGGTGACGGCGATGTCCGAGGTGACGGCCGCTCCGTTGTCCGGGATGGCCACCGGCGTGGAGCTCTCGTACGAGGTGCCGCCGCCCCCGCCGCCGCCGGAGCGGGCCCCGACCCCGATGCCCGCCCAGGCGTCCTGCACAGCCTTGTACTCGGCACTGGTGGTGCCGTACAGCTCGCCGGCCGCCGCCAGGGTGCCGGTGCGGGCGCCCGCGTAGTTGGTGGTGGACGTCCACTTGGTGGTCAGCGCCCGGTACCAGATCTGCAGCGCCTTGTCCCGGCCGATGCCGGTGACCGGAAGGTTGTCCGCGGTGGGCGAGTTGTAGCTGACGCCGTTGACGACCTTGGCGCCGCTGCCCTCGCTCAGCAGGTAGAAGAAGTGGTTCGCCGGGCCGGACGAGTAGTGCACGTCCACGCCGCCGATGCCCGAGTACCAGTTGTCCTTGGACGCGCCGTCCTTGCTGGGCTTGTCCATGTAGCGCAGCGGGGTGCCGTTGCCGTTGATGTCGATCTTCTCGCCGACCAGGTAGTCCCCGACGTCGGTGGAGTTGTTCGCGTAGAACTCCACGCCCGCGGCCATGATGTCGCTGGTCGCCTCGTTCAGACCGCCGGACTCGCCGCTGTAGTTGAGGTTCGCGGTGGCAGAGGTGACGCCGTGGCTCATCTCGTGGGCGGCGACGTCGATCGAGGTCAGCGGCTTGGTGTTGCCGGAGCCGTCGCCGTAGGTCATGCAGAAGCAGCTGTCGGTCCAGAACGCGTTGACGTACGCGTTGCCGTAGTGGACGCGGGAGTAGGCGCCGACGCCGTTGTTCTTGATGCCGTTGCGGCCGAAGGCGCTCTTGTAGAAGTCCCAGGTGAGCGCGGCGCCGTAGTGGGCGTCCGCGCCCGCGGTGGCCGCGTTGGAGCTGGTGCCGTTGCCCCAGGTGTCCGAGGACTGCGAGAACAGCGTGCCGGTGCCGGAGGTGCCGCGGTTGAGGTTGTACGTCTTGTGGTTGCCCCGCGCCCCGTCGGTGAGGTTGTACGTGGAGCCCGACTGGGTCGTGGTCAGCGTGACCTGCCCGCTGTACTGGGTGTTGCCCACGCCGTTCTTGACGCCCTGGTACTCGTACAGCTTCTCGCCGGTGGCCGCGTCGGTGATGACGTGCAGCTCGTTGGGGGTGCCGTCCTCCTGGAGCCCGCCGACCACCGTCTCGTACGCCAGCACCGGCTTGCCGGTCGCGGCCCAGATCACCCGGCGGACGCTGTCCGCGGCCGGCTTCGTCCCGCCGAGCGCCTTGGCCCGCCCCACGGCCTGCCGCTCGGCCGCCGCCTCCGACACCGCCGGGGTGAGGCCGGCGACCTTCAGCGTGGCGTTGGTGGCCCGCGCCACCTCCATGGTCTTGCCGGCGGTGTCGGTGGCCACGACCAGGTCGCCGCCGAGCACCGGCAGGCCCGCGTACGTCCGCTCGTACCGGGTGTGCACGGTGCCGTCGGCGTCCTTCACCACGTCCTTGACGACCAGTTTCTCCTGGTCGCCGAGGCCGAGTTGGCGGGCGGTGGCGGCCTGGCCCGCGTCGGCGTGCCGGATCAGTTCGGCCCGCTGCGAGGGGGTCAGCTGGACCGCCGTGTGCGCCGGGTTCGCCTGGCCCGGCCGCGGTGCCTGCGGGGCGGCGGTGGCGGCCCCGGCCTGGACGGCGGCGGCGATCAGGGCGGCGACGCCGGCGAGGGCGACGGTGGCGGTGCGGTGGTGCGCCGAGCGGCGCCGTGCCGTGTGGGAGGTGCGTCCGCGAGAGGAACTGCTTCTCAACACTGACTCCTTCTGCGGGACCGCGGGTCGCGCGGCCGGGGGAGACCGGACGGTGGGTTCGGGCGTCCGGGCAGAACAGGGCGGTACGCGGAACCAGGTGCGGGTGCTCGGCCGACCCATGCGTACGGGAGGGCTGTGGGGTCGCTGTGAGTCGGCCTGGGAAGAGTGGCAGGAGATCTCATCGCCTGTCAGGAGCGCATCACAAACTTGGCCGGAAATGGTTCGTTGACCGGATGTTCATGTTCGGTATGCGAACTGTTGGGGTGCGGTGTTCTGGGGCCGCCCCCATCTCCGCCCACCGTCCTAGGTCCGATGTCCCGGCGAGGTACGGCCAAAACTCGATGGGCCTCGCCGGTGGCGGTCCGTACGCTCGCGATGATGTCCACTACACGTTCGACCGCCGACCGTTCCGCCGTACGCACCCTGCTGCGCCTGTGGCCGTACGTGCGCCCCGTGCGCGCCCGGCTGTTCACCGCGGCGGCCGTCGCGGTCGTCGCCTCCTGCACCGGGCTGGTGATCCCGCTCGTGCTGAAGTGGCTGGTGGACGGGCCGGTCGCCGACCACGACCCGGCGGGCGTCTGGCTCGGCGCGCTCTACCTGCTGCTGCTCGGCGTCGCCGAGGCGGTCCTGTTCGGCATCCGGCGCTGGCTCGTGGCCCGGCCGCTGTCCCACGTCGAGGCGGAGATGCGGGCGGGTCTGTACCGCCGGCTGCAACGCCTGCCGGTGGCCTTCCACGACCGCTGGGCGTCCGGCCAGCTGCTCTCGCGCGGCACCACCGATCTGATGCTGCTGCGCATGTTCCTCGCCTTTCCGCTGACCTTCCTGCTGGTCAACGGCGTGACGATCCTGGTCGGCGTGGCCATCATGCTGGCGCAGGACTGGATGCTGGGCCTGGTCATCCTCGGCCCGGCCGTGCCCGTGATGTGGACCTGTGTGGTCTTCGAACGGCGGTACGCGCGGGTGGCCCGGCGCGCCCAGGACCAGGTCGGGGACCTGACCACCGTGGTCGAGGAGAGCGTGCTCGGCATCCGCGTCGTCAAGGGCTTCGGCCGGCACCGCAGCCAGGCGCGCGCCTTCCGGGAACTCGCCGGCCGGCTGCGGGGCACGGAACTGCGCAAGGCGCGGCTGCTCGCCACCATCTGGGGCGTCATCGTGGCCCTGCCCGAGGTGGCCATCGGGGCGGCCCTGGTCCTCGGCGCCGTCCGCGTCGCCGACGGCGAGCTGTCCGCGGGCACGCTGGTCGCCTTCCTCAGCACCGCCCTCGCGCTGCGCTGGCCCGTCGACTCCATCGGCTTCCTGCTGGCCATGACCCAGGAGGCGGCGACCGCCACGGAACGCTACTTCGAGGTGATGGACGAGGCACCGGAGGGGAGCGGCGAGGGCTCCGCGCCGGGAGACGCGGGGGTGGGTGAGGAACAGCCCGAGTCCGAAGCCCGTACCGCGCCCGCCCCCGCGGCGCGCCCGGCGTCCCGGGCCGGGGCGGGCACCGGGTCCGGGATCCGGTTCGAGGGGGTGCGGTTCCGGTATCCCGACGCGCCGCCCGGCTCCCCGCCCCTCCTCGACGGCATCGACCTGCACATACGGGCCGGGGAGTCCATGGCCCTGGTCGGCGCCACCGGCAGCGGGAAGACCACGCTCACCGCCCTCGTCCCGCGCCTGTACGAGGTCACCTCCGGCCGGATCACGCTGAACGGCGTGGACATCGCCGCGATCCCCCGCGAGGAACTGCGTGCCAGGGTCGCCGTGGCCTTCGAGGAACCCACCCTGTTCTCGGCGAGCGTCGGCGAGAACGTGCTGATGGGCGCCCCGGACGGGGCCGGGAAGCCCGAACTCGACCGGGCCCTCGCCATCGCCCGGGCCGACTTCGCGCACGCGCTGCCGCAGGGCACCGACACCCGCGTGGGCGAGCAGGGCCTCAGCCTGTCCGGCGGCCAGCGCCAGCGTCTCGCGCTGGCCCGCGCGGTGGTCGGCCGGCCGGAGTTCCTCGTGCTGGACGACCCGCTGTCCGCCCTGGACGTGCACACCGAGGCCGCCGTGGAGGCCGCGCTGCGGCAGGTCCTCGCCGACACCACCGCGCTGATCGTCGCCCACCGCCCGTCCACGGTGCTGCTCGCCGACCGGGTGGCGCTGCTCTCGGGCGGCCGGATCGCGGCCGTCGGCACCCACCGGCAACTGCTGCGCGACAACGCCGAGTACGCCCATCTGATGTCCGGGGAACGGGAGGAGTCCCGATGACCACCACATCCGCCGCCACCCCCGTCGCCGCCGACGACCCCGGCCGCACCCGGGACCCGGACGGCGACGGCGGCGCGGGCGGCCCGGGCGACGCCTTCGACCGGGACGTCCTGCCCGCCCCGCCCGGCGCCACCGCCGCCCTGCTGCGCTCGCTGCTCGCGCCGATGAAGGCCCGGGTCGCGGTCACCACGCTCCTGCTGCTGCTCCAGCAGGCGGCGGTGCAGGCGGGCCCGCTGCTGGTGGCGTACGCCATCGACACCGCCGTACCGGCCGTCCGGCACGACCGCGACGGCCCGCTGATCGCGGTCGCCGCCGGCTATCTGCTGTGCGCCCTCGCCTCGGGCGCTTTGCAGTTCGCGTTCATCCAGGTCTCCGCGCGGGTCAGCCAGGACGTGCTGCTGGACCTCAGGGGCCGGATCTTCCGGCACGCGCAGGCGCTGAGCGTCGACTTCCACGAGCGGTACACCTCGGGCCGGCTGATCTCCCGGGCCACCACGGACGTGGAGTCGCTGCGCGAACTCCTCGACGAGGGGCTCCAGGAACTGGTGACCGTCATCCTGTCCTTCATCTCCGTCTCGGCCCTGCTGCTCTGGCTCGACCCCGGCCTCGGCGCGGTCGCGGTGGCGTCCTTCGGGCCGCTGTACCTGCTCGTCCGGCTCTACCGGCGGCGCGCCGGGCGGGTGTACGGCGCCAAGTCCACGGCGATGGCGGCGGTGATCGTGAAGTTCACGGAGACGATGAACGGCATCCGCCCGGTGCGCGCCTTCCGCCGAGAGGCCGCGAACGACGCCGGGTTCGCGATCCTGAACGCCCGGCACGAGCGCAGGAACGGGGACGCGCTGCTGGAGATGGCCCGCTATGTGGTCGGCTCCCGGCTGGTGGCCAACACGGCGGTCGCGGGCATCGTGCTGTGGGGCGCCCACCGGGTGGCCTCCGGCTCGCTGGAGCTGGGTGTGCTGGCGGCGGCGGTGCTGTACCTGCGCCGCCTGTACGACCCGATCGACCGGCTCGGCATGTTCCTGAACTCCTACCAGTCGGCCGCCGCGTCCCTGGAGAAGATCGCCGGGTTGCTGGCCCAGGAGCCGACCGTGCCGGAACCGGAGGTGTCACGCGAACTCCCGCCCCGGGACAGTGACTTCCCGGGCCGTGAGGTGGTGTTCGAGGGGGTCCGGTTCGGCTACCGCACCGGCGGTGAGGTGCTGCCCCGCTTCGACCTCGCCCTGCCCGCCGGACAGACCGTCGCGGTGGTCGGCTCCACCGGCGCGGGCAAGTCCACCCTGGCCAAGGTGCTCGCCCGGTTCTACGACCCCTCCGCCGGGCGGGTGCTGCTGGACGGCGTGGACCTGCGCGAGCTGTCCACGGCCGAACTGCGGCGCGGGGTGGTCATGGTGACGCAGGAGGCGTTCCTCTTCTCCGGCACGGTCGCCGACAACATCGCCCTCGGCCGGCCCGACGCCGGCCGGGAGGAGATCGAGCGGGCGGCGAAGGCCATCGGCGCGCACGAGTTCATCAGCGCGCTGCCCGACGGCTACGACACCGACGTCCGCAAGCGCGGCGGCCGCATCTCCGCCGGGCAGCGCCAACTGGTCGGTTTCGCACGGGCGTTGCTCGCGGACCCGGGGGTGCTGATCCTGGACGAGGCGACCAGTTCGCTGGACGTGCCGGGGGAGCGGGCGGTGCAGCGGGCGATGGCGACGGTGCTGCGGGGCCGCACCGCCGTGGTCATCGCCCACCGGCTGTCCACCGTGGAGATCGCGGACCGGGTCCTGGTGATGGAGGGCGGCCGGATCGTCGAGGACGGCACCCCGGCCGACCTCGTCGCGGGCACCGGCCGCTTCGCCGACCTCCACCGGGCGTGGCGGGACAGTCTGGCCTGACGGGCTCACCGACCGCCGGCCGGGGTCATCCCCGGCCGGGGTACGGCAGCAGGCCGCCCGCTATGCGCTCCCACGCCCCCTTCAGGTCGGCCAGCAGGTCCGGGCGGGCCGGGGCCAGGTCGGCCTGTTCGCGCAGGTCGGCGGCCAGGTGGTAGAGGTGGTCGGTGCCGGTGGCGTCCTGGTAGTACTTCCAGTCGCCCCGGCGCAGCGCCCGGTTGCCCCGGACCCGCCAGAACAGGTCCCGCTCGGGCAGGCGTTCGCCGCGCAGCAGGTAGCCCGCGAGGCTGGTGCCGTCCAGTGGATGGGCGGGGTCGGGGCGGGCGCCGCCGAGTTCGAGGAGGGTCGCGGTCCAGTCGGGGGAGAAGTTCGGTTCGTGGCTGACCTGGTGGCCGTCGATCCGGGCCGGCCAGCGCAGGATGGCCGGCACCCGGATGCCGCCTTCCTGGAGACCGGCCTTCTGACCGCTCAGCGGCCACTGGTACGACCAGCGCTCACCGCCGTTGTCGCTGGCGAACAGCACCAGCGTGTTCTCCTCCTGCCCGGAGCGGCGCAGCGCGGCCAGCACCTCGCCGACGGCCGCGTCCAGGCTCTGCACCATCTCGGTGTACTTGGCGACCGAGCCCCCGTCATGGTGGCCCAGGGCCGCCGTGGCCTGGGCCGGTGTCGTGGCGGCCCGGACCCGCGCGGCGATCTCCGCGCCGGTCGCCGCGTCGCCCTCGGCCAGCCACGGCCAGTGCGGGGTGGTGAAGTTGAGGTTGAGCAGCCAGGGCCGGTGGTGTCTCCGCCCGACGTACTCGACGGCCCGCTCGGTCAGCACGGTGGTGTAGTAGCGCAGGTCGTGGTACTCGGCGTCGCCCTCGTACAGGTCGTAGTCGCCGAGCTGGCCCAGCTTGGAGAAGTACTCCAGGACCCCGCCGAAGTTGCCGAAGAACTCGTCCCAGCCGGACTTGGTGGGGCTGTAGTCGGGCAGCCAGCCGCAGTGCCACTTGCCGATCAGGGCCGTGTCGTAGCCGGCCTTCTTCAGCAGGGAGGCGAGCGTGGGATGGCTCGGGTCCAGGCCCTGGGACCGGTCGGCCACCGGTTCGGCGAGGCCGCCCTCGGTGCGGCCCGGGTAGCGGCCGGTGTAGAGGCTGAAGCGGGTCGGCGAGCAGGTCGCCGAGCCGGAGTAGGCGTCGGTGAAGCGCACACCCTGGCGGGCCAGCCGGTCCAGGTTCGGGGTCTTGATGTGCGGTGCGCCGTACGAGGAGAGGTCGGCCCAGCCCAGGTCGTCACCGAGGATGACCAGGAAGTTGGGGCGGGGTCCGGGAGCGGCGGTGGGGCGGGAGCGGAAGGGGCGTTCGGCGGGGGCGGCCTGGGCGGGCGACGCGGCACCGGTGACGGTGGAGACCGCGCCGCCGCCGAGCAGACCGCCGAAGGCACGGCGGGACATGTCGGACATGCGGGATCCTCGGAACGGCCGTGCCCCGGCACGGGGCACGGCGAGGTGAAGGAGGGAAGGAGAAGGGGTGCGAGGGTGCGGGTCAGCGACACAGGGCGCTGGACTGCCGGCACAGATCCACATGCCGCCGTGCCACGAGCGCGATGCGCGCGTGTGTGTGTTCCGTGGCGGGCCTCATGATCACAGGACGGTGCCAGGAAGCCGCATCCGCCGTCAAGACACCGTCCGGCAGGCGGGATCACGGCACCCCCAGCTCGAACAGGGCGTAACCGGCGTACGAGCCGGAGGCCAGCGCCGCGATCCCCAGCAGCGTGCACAGCACCGGCAGGCTCAGCCGGCGCAGCGCGACCGCGAGCGGCACGAACAGCGGGAAGCAGGGCAGCAGATAGCGGGAGATGTTGGCGACGATCTGCTGGCTGCCGAGGACCAGGGCCAGCGTGATCACGGTGTACAGGACCAGCACCGCCGGCGGGCGCAGCCGCAGCAGCAGCGGAAGCAGCGCGCACACCAGCAGGATGACGCCGACCGAGATGACGTCCGTGAACGGGTACGCGAAGAGGTAGTCGAACTTGCCGACGGGCACGGACGTCAGCACGTCCAGGGTCTGCTTGCCGTAGTCGAAGCTGTGCGCCCAGGCGCCCGACTGGAGCTTGAAGTAGCCGCCCAGGTCGCCCATGCGGTTGCCGACCCACAGCAGATAGCCGAGGAGGCCGAGCGGGGCCAGGGCCATGGCCAGCACCGGGCGCAGCACCCCGTCCTCGCGGCGGCGCAGGGACAGCAGCGCGGACACGCAGAGCGCGGCGATCAGCGCGCCGGCGGTGGGCCGGTTCAGCCCGGCCGCGAAGGTGAGCACCCCGGCGGTGAGCCAGCGCCGGGTGAGCACGGCATGGCAGGCCCAGGCCGCCAGGGCCACGTACAGGGAGTCGGAGTAGACCGCCCACTCCACGCCCGAGCCCGGCCACACCGCCCACAGCCCGGCCGCCGCGAGCCCGGCCCGCCGGCCGCCGAACCGCTCGGCGACGGCGTAGATGCCGAGGGCGGCGGCGAAGGAGGCGACGATGGAGACCAGCAGCCCGGCACCGTAGGAGCCGAGGCCGGTGACCGCCGAGGTCATCCGCATCAGCGCCGGGTAGAGCGGGAAGAACGCCGCCGAGTTGCCCTCCAGCGTGATCAGGCCGGTGGCACCCGGGACGGGGACGAGCTTCGGATCGTAGCCGTGCAGCGCGATCTGCTGGTACCACCAGCCGTCCCAGGTGGCCAGCACGTCCCAGGCGTGCGCGCCGCCGCCGAACCGGGGGTGCTTGGTGCGGTAGTCCCCGGTGGAGGACAGCAGGTACATGAAGGAGCAGAAGCCGGCCAGCTTCAGGGTGCCGAACAGGGCGAGGACCGGGCCGTGGCGGCGGGCGGCGGCCCGCAGCCGGGAGTCCGGCGCGGCCTCGGTGTCCGGCGTTCCTATGCCGGGCAGGGTCGCGGTCACCGGACCACCGGCCCCGGGCGGCGGGCCAGGGTGCGCCGCATCCGGACGATCCCGCGCAGGTCCGCCAGCGCGGTGGCGACCAGGTTCACGCTGCTGTCCGGGTCGTCGACCCAGTCCACCGGCACCTCGTGGATCCTCAGGCCCGCCCGCTCGGCGAGCACCAGCAGCTCGGTGTCGAAGAACCACTCCCCGTCCCGCACCAGCGGCAGCAGCCGCTCGGCCGTCTCGCGCCGGACCGCCTTGAAACCGCACTGGGCGTCGGAGAAGCCCACGGCGAGCGTGCAGCGCAGCAGGACGTTGTAGCAGCGGGAGATGACCTCGCGCTTGGTCCCGCGCACCACCCGCGACCCCGGCGCCAGCCGGGTGCCGATCGCCAGGTCGGAGTGGCCCGAGATCAGCGGGGCGACCAGCGGCAGCAGCGCGGCCAGCCCGGTGGACAGGTCCACGTCGAGGTACGCCAGCACGGGCGCCCGGGAACCGGACCAGGCGGCCCGCAGGGCCCGGCCCCGGCCCTTCTCCGGCAGCCGCAGCGAGGTCACCTCGGCCAGCTCGGCGGCCAGCCGGGCGGCGATGTCCGGGGTGCCGTCGGTGCTCGCGTTGTCGGCGATGGTGATCCGGAACGGATAGGGGAAGGTGTCCCGCAGATGCGTGTGCAGCCGCCGGACGTTGGGCTCCAGGTCCTTCTGTTCGTTGTAGACCGGTACGGCCACGTCCAGGACCGGCTCGGCCGCCTCGTGGGCCGCCGGCAGCGGGGCGGGCCGGGGTATCCGGCGGAAGGCCGGCGTGCCGGCGGGCTGCCGGCTCGGCCGGCTCGGTCGGATGTGCGTCACATGAACCCCGTTTGTCTCTGTTCGGTCGGGTGCGCCGGGGCACACCGGGGCGGGCGGCGGGTCGAGGGCTAGCCGGTGGCCTTGGCGAGCGGCGGCCGGTGGGTGGCCGTGGGCGTACGGGAAGCGCTCCAGGTGTCCTCCGGGGTCGCGGAGCCGGCGGTGTCCGTCGGCGTCACGGTCGGCGCGGACGGCGTGTGGTCCGGCCACCGGGACGGCGGCTCGGACACCGAGGCACTGGGCGCCGGTGTCGTGGTCGGTGCCGGTGTCGGCGCCGGACTGGTCGCGGGCCGCGGCGGCGCGGCCGGGCGGTCGTCGGTGGGGCCGTGCGGCCACAGCACCAGCACCAGGCCGAGCCCGGCCCCCGCCAGCACACACCCGGCGGTCCGGCGCGCCGCGCGCGCCCGGCGCCGGGCCCGCACCCCGGCGCGCAGCGCCTCCCGGTGCCGGGGCTCGAAGGGCACCGGCTCCGGGTCCTGCCGGAGCAGTCCGGCCAACCGCCGCTCGAAGTGGTCCATGCTTCTCCCTCACCCCACCGGCTCGATGACGTCGGCCAGCAGCCGGCGCAGCCGGGCCACCCCGCGCGCGGCATGGGACCGGGCGGTGCCCACCGGGCAGCCCAGGGCCTCGGCGACCTGCCGGTCGGGCAGGTCCTGGTAGTAGCGCAGCACCACGGCGGCCCGCTGGCGCGGGGTCAGCCGGGCGAGCGCCGCCTCCAGCCGGGACCGTTCGGCGACGGTCGCCGACAGGTCCCCGGCCGCCGCCGTCTCCGGCAGCTCCTCCACGGGGCGCTCGCCCCACCAGCGACGGCGGGCCGAGCGGGCCGCGGCCCGCGCGAGCACCTTGCGCACATAGGCCTCCGGCGCCTCGTCGGCGACCTTCGGCCAGGCGAACCACAGCTTGACCAAGGACTCCTGCAACAGGTCCTCGGCCCGGTGCCGGTCGCCCCCGGTGAGCAGACGGGCCAGATGGAACAGCACCGGCCAGCGGGCCGCCACGAACGCGTCGTACTCACCGGCCCTGGCCTGCTCCATCCCCACGGTCCCCGTTCTCGCCGGCTGTCTACACCAGGAGAAAGGCCCTGGACCCCGGCCCGCGCTGCACTCGGCGGGCGTGATCCGCGTCACGCACAGCCGGCACACAGGCCCCGCGCAGTGTCACACAGGCCCCTGACCGGCTCGGGCGACCGGTCATGGCACAGCGTCCCCGCACCGGCTCGGGCGACCGGTGCTGCCACAGGGCCCCGGTCCCGCTTCAGGCGACCCGCAGCAGCAGCACCGTCCGCTCCGGCACCGTGATCCGCTCGCCCGCCCGGTGGACCGTGCCCGGCTCCCCGGCCTGCTCCTCCGCCGAGGTGTCCACGACCACCTCGTACCGCTCCGCCCATGGCGGCCCCGGCAGCACGAACCCGGCCGGCCGCTCGCCCGCGTGCAGCACCGCGAGGAAGCTGTCGTCCACCACCGGCGCGCCCCGCTCGTCCCGGCCCGGGATGTCCCGCCCGGACAGGTACATGCCGAGCGTGGCGGTGGGCGTGTACCAGTCGCCCTCGGTCATCTCCGTGCCCCGCGCGGTGAACCAGGCCAGGTCCCGCAGCCCGTCCGCGGTCTGCGCGCGGCCGGAGAAGAAGGCCCGCCGGCGCAGCACCGGGTGCCGGTGGCGCAGCGCGATCAGCCGCGCGGTCAGCTCCGACAGGGCCCGCCAGCCGGGCTCCCGGAGCAGCGACCAGTCCACCCAGCCGATCTCGTTGTCCTGGCAGTAGGCGTTGTTGTTGCCGTGCTGGGTGCGGCCGAACTCGTCGCCCGCGACCAGCATGGGCACACCGGTGGACAGCAGCAGGGTGGTGAGCAGGTTGCGCAGCTGCCGGCGGCGCAGCGCCCGTACGCCCTCGTCGTCGGTCTCGCCCTCCGTCCCGCAGTTCCAGGAGCGGTTGTCGTCGGTGCCGTCCCGGTTGTCCTCGCCGTTGGCCTCGTTGTGCTTGGTCCGGTACGACACCAGGTCGCGCAGGGTGAAGCCGTCGTGCGCGGTGACGAAGTTGACCGAGGCGTACGGGCGCCGGCCGCCCCAGGCGTACAGGTCGCTGGAGCCGGACAGCCGGTAGCCCATCTCCCGTACGTCGGGCAGGGCGCCCCGCCAGAAGTCCCGCACGGCGCCCCGGTACCGGTCGTTCCACTCGGTCCACAGCGGCGGGAAGGCGCCCACCTGGTAGCCGCCGGAGCCGATGTCCCACGGCTCGGCGATCAGCTTCACCCGGCGCAGCACCGGGTCCTGGGCGATCACCGCCAGGAACGGCGAGAGCATGTCGACGTCGTGCATGGAACGGGCCAGCGCCGCCGCGAGGTCGAAGCGGAAGCCGTCCACGCCCATCTCGGTCACCCAGTAGCGCAGCGAGTCGGTGATCAGCCGCAGCACCTGGGGCTGGACCACGTGCAGGGTGTTGCCGCAGCCGGTGTAGTCGGCGTAGCGCCGGGCGTCGTCCTGGAGCCGGTAGTAGCCGCGGTTGTCGATGCCCTTCAGGGACAGTGTCGGGCCCAGCTCGCCCGCCTCCGCGGTGTGGTTGTAGACCACGTCGAGGATGACCTCGATGCCGGCCGCGTGCAGCGCGCGCACCATCCGCTTGAACTCGCCGACCTGCTCGCCCCTCGTGCCGGAGGCGGCGTAGCCGGCGTGCGGGGCGAAGTAGCCGATGGAGTTGTAGCCCCAGTAGTTGGTCAGGCCCCGGCGCAGCAGATGGTCCTCGTGCGCGAACTGGTGCACCGGCAGCAGCTCCACGGCCGTGACGCCCAGCTTCACCAGGTGCTCGAGGGCGGCCGGGTGGGCGAGTCCCGCGTAGGTGCCGCGCAGTTCCTCGGGGACGGCCGGGTGTTGCTTGGTGAAGCCGCGCACGTGCAGTTCGTAGATCACCGAGTCGGCCCACGGCGTCTTGGGGCGGCGGTCGTCGGACCAGTCGTCGTCATCGTGCACGACGACCCCCTTCGGGACGTGCGGCGCCGAGTCCCGTTCGTCGCGCACGGTGTCGGCCACCGACTGGTCCGGCCAGTCCCGCACGTGCCCGTACACCTCCGGCGGCAGCGCGAACTCGCCGTCCACCGCCCGCGCGTACGGGTCGAGCAGCAGCTTGGCCGGGTTCCAGCGGGCGCCGGTCCACGGGTCCCAGCGGCCGTCGACCCGGTAGCCGTACCGCTGTCCGGGCATCACCCCGGGCACGAAGCCGTGCCATATCTCGTGCGTCAGCTCGGTCAGCGGGATCCGGGTCTCCCGCCCGGCCTCGTCGAACAGGCACAGCCGGACCGCCTCCGCGCCCGCCGCCCACAGCGCGAAGTTGGTGCCGGCGACCCCGTCCGGGCCGGTCCGGAACCGGGCCCCCAGCGGGGTGGGCGTACCCGGCCACACGACCGGGGTGGGCGGTACGGGCCGCCGGGCGCCGTTCACCGCCGCCGGTTGCCCGCTCCCGGCGGCCGGCTCCCCGGCCGGTGCCCGCTGCTCGGCTGCGCTCGTCACTGTCGGCCCCTCTTCCCGGCGGCTCGTCCGTGGCCCCGACGCGGGCGCCGGGGTGTCCGCTCGCGTCCGCGGCACCCCAGCGTGGTCGTCCTTGCCTCTGTTCTGCCCAGTGGGTGGCTCGCACTCACGTTTCCCCGGGGCGTGCCCGGTCGTTGAGACCCGTGTGAGGCACGCAACTGGACGCGCACGGCGCGCGGGGGCCGCGCTGGCCGCCGTACTGACATGGGCGGGGCTGCTCGCGGGCTGCTCCGTCGACGGCCCGGGAGCACTGGGCATGGGCGGGGCACGGGGGGAATCCCCGGCCCCCGAGGACGTCATCCGGGTGACCCCCGACGACGGGAGCCGGGCCGTACGCCCGGACGAGCGGCTGCGGATCCGGGTGCCCGGCGGGCGCCTGGAGAAGGTGACCGTCGTCAAGGAGCAGGACGCGCGGGTGTCGCCGGTCCCCGGGCGGATCGGCGCCGACGGGCTGACCTGGCGCCCCGACGAGGAAAAGCTGGCGCTCGCCGCCCGGTACACCGTCGACGTGGTGGCGCTGGACCCCCGGGGCCGCCGCTCGGCCCGGCACACCACCTTCACCACCTACGTCCCCGACGAACGGTTCATCGCCTACGTCACCCCGGAGAACCGCGCCACCGTCGGCACCGGGATGATCGTCTCGCTCTCCTTCAGCCGGGAGATCGCCGACCGGGCCGCCGTCGAGCGCGCCGTGAAGGTCACCGCCCGGCCGCCCGTCGAGATCCGCCCGCACTGGTTCGGCAAGAACCGCCTGGACTTCCGCCCGGAGCGGTACTGGAAGCCCGGCACCGAGGTCACCGTGGACCTGCGCCTGCGGGACGTGGAGGGCGCGCGGGGCGTGTACGGCCTCCAGGAGAAGACGGTGGCCTTCACCGTCGGCCGCGGCCAGGTCTCACTGGTCGACGCGGCCCGGCACATGATGGAGGTGCGGCGCGACGGAGTGCTGCTGGCCACCGTCCCCATCACCGCGGGCGCCCCCAAACACCCCACCTACAACGGCAAGATGGTGGTGATGGACATGCTGGAGGTCACCCGCATGAACAGCCGCACGGTCGGCTTCGGCGGCGAGTACGACATCCCCGACGTCCCGCACGCCATGAAGCTCACCGACTCCGGCACCTTCCTGCACGGCAACTACTGGGCCACGGACGCCCCCGGGACGGCCAACGTCAGCCACGGCTGCGTCGGGCTCAGGGACGTCAAGGGCGGCGGCTCGGACACCCCGGCGGGCTGGTTCTTCGACCGCAGCCTCGTCGGCGACGTCATCGAGGTCGTCAACAGTAAGGACAAGACGGTCGCCCCGGACAACGGGCTCGGCGGCTGGAACATGGACTGGAAGGACTGGACGGCGGGCACCGCGGTGAAGTGACGGCGCGGTGAGGGGGACCCGGCGGCCGAGGTGCAGGTCGCGGGGGGAATCTGCGACGGAACGGTGACGTTCACCCCGCGCCTGGCGCGCATTCAGGCAGTTAATATGCGCGCACATAAGTGGTGGGGAGCGGGCCGGGTCATGCCTGGTCCGGCGAGGGGAGAACAACTTGAACATACGGCCTGTACCGGGGGCGTCGGCACGGGGGCGGCGGGGCCGTAGGGGGCTGGCGCTGATAGCCGGGGCCCTGGCGCTGTCGCTCGCCGCGTGCGGCGGAGGCGGAGACTCCGGGGCCGGTTCCGGCAAGGGGAAGGGCAAGGGGGACGGGAAGGACGCGCAGTCCACGGCCGCGGTGAGCATCGCGCCCAAGGCCGGCGCCACCGGCGTGGACACCAGCGGTGTCCTGAAGGTCGGCGTCACCGGGGGCAAGCTGACCGAGGTCACCGTCAAGGACGAGAAGGGCACGAAGATCGAGGGCGCCATCGGCGCGGGCGGCGCGGCCTGGACGCCGTCGACCCATCTGGCCGCCGGCACCAAGTACTCGGTGCACGCGGTCGCCGAGGACTCCGCGGGCCGCCGGGCCGCCGAGGACTCCACGTTCACCACGCTGACGCCGAAGAACACCTTCATGGGCTACTTCACGCCCGAGGACGGCTCCACCGTCGGCGTCGGCATGCCGTTCTCCATACGCTTCACCCGGGGCATCACGCACCCCGAGGACGTCGAGAAGGCCATCCGCATCAAGACCGAGCCCGCCGTGCGGGTCGAGGGCCACTGGTTCGGCAACGACCGCCTGGACTTCCGCCCCGAGAAGTACTGGAAGCCCGGAACCAAGGTCACCGTCGACCTCGGCCTGGACGGCGTCGAGGGCCGCGACGGCGTCTACGGCAAGCAGCGCAAGACCGTGAAGTTCACCATCGGCCGCAACCAGGTCTCCATCGTGGACGCGGCCAAGCACACGATGAAGGTCACCCAGGACGGCAAGGTCGTCAAGACCATCCCGGTCACCACCGGCAAGCCCGGCTACGACACCTGGAACGGCCAGATGGTCATGAGCGAGAAGCTCACCGTCACCCGCATGAACGGCGAGACCGTCGGCTACGGCGGCGAGTACGACATCAAGGACGTCCCACACGCCATCCGCCTGACCACCTCCGGCACCTTCCTGCACGGCAACTACTGGGGCGGCGGCGCCTTCGGCAACTACAACGCCAGCCACGGCTGCGTGGGCCTGCGCGACGTGCGCGGCGGCTACGACAGCTCCGTCCCGGCGGCCTGGTTCTTCAACCACTCGATCATCGGTGACGTGGTGATCGTCAAGAACTCCCACGACCGCACGGTGGCCCCGGACAACGGCCTCAACGGCTGGAACATGCCCTGGGCGGAATGGACGAAGTGACCCCTGAGTGACGCGACGGGCCCGGTGCTGTGACCTACGGCACCGGGTCCGTCCGCGTTAGTGCCCGTTAACCTGAGCCCCATGACCGTCACTCTCGAAGTCGCCGAAGGCGTCGGCACCCTGCGGCTGGACCGGCCGCCGATGAACGCGCTGGACATCGCCACCCAGGACCGGCTGAAGGAACTGGCCGAGGAGGCCGGCCGCCGGGACGAGGTGCGCGCCGTGGTCATCTACGGCGGCGAGCGGGTGTTCGCGGCCGGCGCGGACATCAAGGAGATGCGGGACATGGACCACGCCGGGATGATCCGGCGCGCCCGTGCCCTCCAGGACGCGTTCACCGCCGTCGCCCGCATCCCCAAGCCCGTCGTCGCCGCCGTCACCGGCTACGCGCTCGGCGGCGGCTGCGAACTGGCCCTGTGCGCGGACTACCGCATCGCCGCCGACAACGCCAAGCTCGGCCAGCCCGAGATCCTGCTCGGGCTGATCCCGGGCGCCGGCGGCACCCAGCGGCTGCCCCGGCTGATCGGCCCGTCCCGGGCCAAGGACCTGATTTTCACGGGGCGTCAGGTCAAGGCCGACGAAGCCCTGGCGCTCGGCCTGGTGGACCGGGTCGTCCCGGCCGCCGAGGTGTACGAGCAGGCGCACGCCTGGGCCGCCCGGCTCGCCAAGGGCCCGGCGATCGCGCTGCGCGCGGCCAAGGAGTCGGTCGACACCGGCCTGGAGACCGACATCGACACCGGGCTCGCCGTGGAACGGAACTGGTTCGCGGGCCTGTTCGCCACCGAGGACCGCGAGCGGGGCATGCGCAGTTTCGTGGAGGAGGGCCCCGGCAAGGCGAAGTTCGTCTGACGGTTCGGTGAACGGCCGGTGGGACGGGCGTGTCCCGCCCCGCCGGCCCGGCCGGACGCCGGTCGATTGACGGGTTGTCTGATTCCCGGGTCCCCCGTTGGGGCGGTTTGTGCAAGCCTTGGGGCAGCCCTGGAACCGCGCCGCCGAGGGAGTCCGACGCTTGCCGGAAAGTGAGCCGTCGCCGCAGGTCAGCGGGGCCCTGTCAGACCTTTCCATGCCCCCGGCATATGCTCCCGGACAGGGCCGGATCGAGGATGCCCGGCGGGGGTATTCCCCCGGAACGCCCCCCAAGACGGCTCCGGACGGCCATCATGGGGGCATGGCGGGGCTGGAGGGCAACGAACAGCCGCGGGGACACGGCCGCGCAGCCGCGGCACGCTGGTCGCCCGCGGTCGCGGACGAACAAGCGCTCAAAGTGCTGGAACTGCTCGGCGACCCGACGGAGGCGGAGGTCCCGCTGCCGTCCCGCCCGGAATCCGCCGCCAGCGCCCGCCGGCTCGCCCAGGTCGTGGTCCTGGACACCTGGCGGCTCAGCCCCAGACTGTCCGAGGACGCCGTGCTCCTGGTGTCGGAACTCGTCGGCAACGCCGTACGGCACACCGGCGCCCGTGTCTTCGGCCTGCGCATGCGGCGCCGCCCCGGCTGGATCCGGGTGGAGGTCCGCGACCCCTCGCGCGCCCTGCCCTGCCTGCTGCCGGTCCAGGAGACCGACGTCAGCGGCCGCGGCCTGTTCCTCGTGGACAAACTGTCCGACCGGTGGGGCGTGGACCTGCTGCCACGCGGCAAGACCACCTGGTTCGAGATGCGCGTCGCCGACCGGTAGCCGCCATGCCCTCCGGTGGCTGACCGGTAGCCGCCACGCTCTCCGGTGGCCGACCGGCGGCGAGCCCGCCGCTTCCCGCACCGACGGCAAGGCGCTGCGGCTGCCCGTCCACTACGACTCCGAGCCCAACGCCCGCACCCTCCGCCCCGGCACCGAGCCCAACGCCGTCGGCCCCGCTCCGGTGTGGCACTGAGGCCGTCGGCCCCTGCTCCGGTGTGGCACCGTGCGCTGTCGGCCCCCGCTCCGGCACGGAACTGAACGCCGTCGTCCCCGCATCGGCGTCGAGCCGGCCCGTGTCAAGGTCGGCGACGGACCGTACGGTCCGGCCGTCCACCCCAGCCGGTCCGCGGCTCACCCGGTCACGCCGGTGTCTCGCGCTGAAGCAGCAGCTCCGCGCCCACCGGCCGGTACCCCGCCGCCTGGAACACCCGCAGACCACGGGCGTTGCCCGGGGCGACCTGCGCCCACAGCGGCTCCCCGGCCAGCTGCCGGGCGGCGGTCACCAGCAGCCGCCCGAGCCCCCGGTGCCGGGCGGCCTCGTCCACCTCGACCGACACCTCCAGCCGCCCGGCGACCCCGCGCCCCAGCGCCAGTACCCCGCCGTCGGCGGCCCAGGCCCGTACCCCGTCCCGGCGTCGGCGGGCGTAGGCGATCCGGGGATGCGCCGGGTCGTCGATCTCGCGCAGCGCGCACGCCGGCCCGCCCGGCAGCGGGTCGGCCACCAGCACCGCGTCGATCGTCTCCGCCGTACGCCCGGTCCGGTCCAGCAGGGCCGTCAGGAAGCGGGGGTGGAGCGACGCGGCGAGCGGATCACAGTCCGTCGCGCGCAGCGCCCGCTCCACCCACCCGGGGTCCTCGTCGGTGAAGACCACCGTGTGCGCGGTGAAGGACAGCACTCCGGCGTCCCGGGGCGAGGGCTGCGGCAGCACCCTCGTGGTGCCGTCCGCCGGCGGGAAGCGCCCCGCTGCCGCCGCGTCGAGAACGTCCCGCAAGGTTTCGACGGCCCCGCACCCCCTTGAGTCTCCACCCGCTGGAGGGCCCAGACTCCCAGGCATGAACGACGACGGCACCAGGCTGTTCACCATCGGCGAGCTGGCCCGGGCCACCGGGATGAGCGTGCGCACCATCCGCTACTGGTCCGACGAGGGCGTGCTCACCCCGGTGACCCGCTCGTCCGGCGGATACCGGCTCTACGACGCCGGGAGCGCGGCCCGGCTGGAACTGGTGCGCACCCTGCGCGAACTCGGGCTCGGCCTGGACGAGGTGCGCACGGTGCTGGCCGGCGAGCGGACCGTGGCGGAGGTCGCGGCCACGCACGTGGCGGCGCTGGACGCGCGGATCCGGTCGCTGAAGGTGACCCGCGCGGTGCTGTCGACCGTGGCCCGCCGGGGCTCCGAAGCAGAGGAGATGACGCTCGTGAACAAGCTCGCGCGGCTGTCCGCCGCCGAACGGCAGCGGATCATGGAGGAGTTCGTGGCGGAGACGCTGCACGGACTGGACACCGTGGACCCCGACATCCGGGAGCGGATCCGGCGCACCGCCGTCGACCTGGCCGAGGACCCCACGCCCGAGGAGGCCGACGCCTGGGTGGAGCTGGCCGAGATGCTCCAGGACCCGGAGTTCCGGGCGCAGATGCGCCGGGCCGTCGAGTTCAACGCGGCCGACCGAAGGCCCGGCGAGCCGGGCGGGCGGTCCCTGTGGTTCGCCAAGCGGCTCGTGGAACTCGTGGGGCCGGCCCGGGAACGCGGCGTCGACCCCGCGGGCCCCGGCGCCGAGGAGGTGCTGGACGACCTGTTCGGCGACGCCGACCGGGCCGGGGTGCTGGAGCGCATGACGGCCGGCTTCGACGAGCGCGTGGCCCGCTACCGGCACCTGCTCGCCGTGGTGAACCGGCAGCCCGCCCCACCGCACACCGAGGACTTCGCGTGGGTGGTCGACGCACTCCGCGCTCGTGCGGGCCGTTAACCTGACCAGCGTCAGTACGCCAGCACGGCATGAGAAACACGAGCAAAAAGGGGCGGATCGGTGGCGGACATCGAGGAAGCACGCAAGCAGTTCCAGCGGATGGACGCGGACGGTGACGGTTTCATAACCGCCGCGGAGTTCAAGTCCGCCCTGGCGCAGGAAGGCGACTGGAACGTCACCGAGACGGTCGCGGAGGCCATCATCAAGTCCCGTGACCTCGACGGCGACAAGGTCCTGTCGTTCGACGAGTTCTGGGCCTACCTGAACAAGTGACCCCGGGACGGTGAAGGGGTGCCCGTCCCGCACGGACCGGACACCCCCTCCGTCACCCCGTCACCGCCTGATCCGCACGCTCCAGCGGCCCTCGTGCCGCTGGAGCGTCAGCGGCAGCCCGAAGCACGCGCCGACCTGGTCGCCGGTGAGCACCGAGCCCACCGGACCCGAGGCCAGCACCCGCCCCTCACGCAGCAGCACGGCGTGCGTGGTGCCCGCGGGCAGCTCCTCCAGATGGTGCGTGACCAGCACCGTCGCCAGCTCCGGACGCTCCGCCCGCAGCTTCTCCAGGGCCTCGATCAGCAGCTCCCGGCCGGGCAGGTCCAGACCGGTCGCCGGCTCGTCCAGGAGCAGCAGCCGCGGCTCGGGCATCAGCGCCCGCGCGATCAGCGTCCGGCCGCGCTGCCCCTGCGACAGCGTCGGCCACCGCGCGTCCCGCAGCGCGCCCAGCCCCAGCGTGGCCAGCAGCGCCTCGGCCCGCTCCCGCTGCTCGGGGGTGGGCCGCCACCGGGGGACCGGCTCCACGGAGTTCGTCGCCCCGGTCAGCACCACGTCCCGCACCCGCAGCGGCGAGGTCAGCGGATGGCGCGGGTCGACATGTCCGACCAGCGTCCGCAGCTGCCGCAGATCCACCCGGCCCAGCCGGTGCCCGAGCACCTCCACCGTGCCCCGGGTCGGATGCACCACCGCGCCGAGCAGCCCGAGCAGCGTGGACTTGCCCGCGCCGTTGGCGCCGAGCAGCGCCCAGTGCTCACCGGCCCGCACGGTCAGCGACACCTCCTCCAGCAGGGCCCGCCCGTCCCGGACGACATGGACGTCCTCGGCGCGCAGTACCTCGCTCACCGCACCGCCCGGTTCACCGCGGACAGCACCGCCCGCACCGTGGCCGACGGTCCCGTGCCCGCGCCCCAGGCCGTGACCCCGTCGACCCGGCACTTGGCGAAGGCCGCCGCCGGGCCCTGGGCGAAGTCCAGGATCTCCACCGTCAGCCCGGCCCCGGCCAGCGCGTCGGCGAACGCGGTCGCCACTCCGGAGCCCGTGCCCTCGTGGTCGCCGACGCGGTCGCCGGCCTCCAGCGTGCCCACGAAGCGGTGGACGCCGGGCGCCTCCTCGTGCGCGGACCAGGCGTGCAGCCGTACCGCGCCCTCGGCCAGATAGGCCGCCCGGAACAGCTCGTACAGCTCCTTCGGGGTGGCCTCCCGCCCGCTGTCGTCGGTCGCCTCCTGCACGATCCGGGCGAACTCCGGCCGCATGTCCGGTGGCAGGTCGATCCCCGCGTGCCGGCTCAGCAGGTACGCCATCCCGCCCTTGCCGGACTGGGAGTTGACGCGGATCACCGCCTCGTAGGACCGCCCGAGGTCGGCCGGGTCGACGGGCAGGTACGGCACCTCCCACGGCGCCTCCCGCTCGCTCAGCCCCGCCTCGGCCGCCCGCCGGGCGTGGTGGGCCAGCCCCTTGCTGATGGCGTCCTGGTGGGTGCCGGAGAAGGCGGTGTGGACCAGCTCGCCGGCGTACGGGTGCCGGGGGTGCACGGGCAGCCGGTTGCAGTGCTCCACCGTCTCCCGTACCGCGTCGATGTCACCGAAGTCGACCATCGGGTCGACCCCTTGGGTGTAGACGTTGAGGGCCAGGGTCACCAGGTCGACGTTGCCGGTGCGCTCGCCGTTGCCGAAGAGGCAGCCCTCCACCCGCTGCGCCCCGGCCAGCACGGCGAGTTCGGCGCAGGCCACGCCCGTGCCGCGGTCGTTGTGCGGGTGGACGGAGAGGATGACGGACCCTCGGCGGGACAGGTTGCGGTGGATGTACTCGACCTGGTCGGCGTAGACGTTCGGGGTGGCGATCTCCACCGTCGCCGGCAGATTGTGGATCACCGGCCGGTCCGGGCTCGCGTCCCACAACTCGGTGAGGCCGTCGCACAGTTCGAGCACGAAATCGGGTTCGGTCAGGTTGAAGGTCTCGGGGGAGAACTGGAAGCGGACGCCGGGGGTGTCGCCGGCCCGCCGGGCCATGTGCGCGGCCGCCTCCCGCACGGTGCGCCACACCTCGTCCCGGCCCCGCCCGAGCACCACGTCCCGCCACACCGGCGAGGTCGCGATGTACAGGTGCACGACCGCCCGGGGCAGCCCGGCGATCGCGTCGAAGGTCCGGTCGATCAGGTCGGTGCGGGCGGGCGTGAACACCACGGGCGTCACATCGTCCGGTACGGCCCCGTCCGCCACGAGGTGCCGTACGAAGTCGAAGTCCGTCCGGCTCGCGGAGGGATAGCCGACCTCGATCTCCTTGAAGCCGGTCGCCACCAGCAGATCGAAGAAGCGGCGCTTGCGGGGGGTGTCCATCGGTTCGGCGAGCGCCTGGTTGCCGTCGCGCAGGTCGACGGGGACCCACAGCGGGGCGCGCTCGAGGCGGGCGGAGGGCCAGCGGCGGTCCCCGGCGGGGACGTGCACGCGGTCCTGGTAGGGGCGGTAACGGTGGTACGGCATGCGGCTGGGCCGCTGCGGGTTCCAGACGTCGGGGGCGGTGGTCATCGTCGGCTGTGGCTTCGGCTCGGTCGGAAGGTGACCGGCAGCACCAAGCCCCGCGGCGGGGCGCCGGTCGCGTCAGACCCCGCCGCGGCAGCCGAGAAGAAGCAGACCGCGGAACATGCGGGGTACGCTATCCACTCCTCAGCTCCTCAGACAAGTGAGAATCGGCGGGCAAGACCCGCACCCCTCGGACAAGTTGGTGACCCCCATGCCGCTCGGCGCCCTCCGCCCCAGCCCGTTGGCCGAACAGGCCGCGCAGCGCCTGCGCGAACAGATCGCGGCCGGACACTGGCCGGTCGGCGGCAAGCTGCCCGGCGAGACCACGCTGGCCAAGGAGCTGGGGGTGGGGCGCTCCACGGTCCGCGAGGCCCTGCGCGCCCTCGCCGGCGCCGGCCTGGTCCGGTCCCGGCACGGCGCCGGGGTGTTCGTCATCGCCACCGAGCCCGCCGAGGACTGGCCCGCCCGGCTGCGCCGGGCCGCGGTCACCGACGTGTACGAGGTCCGCATGGGCGTCGAGGTCCAGGCGGCCCGGCTCGCCGCGCGCCGCCGCACCCCGGAGGACATCGCCGCGCTGCGGGCCGCGCTCGAGGGCCGCCGCGCGGCCGTCGCGGCCGACGACGCGGCCTTCGTGGAGGCCGACATCGCCCTGCACGCGGCCGTGGTCACCGCCGCCCACAACCCGGTCCTGTCCGATCTGTTCACCGAGTTCGTCCCCGTCCTGCGCGAGGGTCTGATCGCCGTCCTGGACCTCACCAGCCTCCGCGAGACCGACCCCGGCACCGGCGACCGCACCCACACGGGCCTGGTCGAAGCAGTCGTCGCCGGTGAGCCGGAGGCGGCGGCGGCCGTCCTGCACGCCGAGCTGGAGTCGACGCTCGGCCTGTTGCGGGCGGGGGGCGAGGAGGCGCCGTAGCCGGTACGGGCGTTCCCCGCCGGCGCCGGTCCCGCGGGGCGGCCGCCGACCGGCCACGGCTACGGCGGCCTGGGGTTTTCCGGTGGCGGAATAGGGCGGCCGCCCGCGAGGTTGCCCAGGACGACAGAAGCATGCACGTGCATCAACCGGCGGAAGGTCGGCCATGAAGATCGGCATCATCGGCGCGGGGAACATCGGCGGCAACCTCACCCGGCGGCTCACCGCCCTCGGCCACGACGTCTCCGTCGCCAACTCCCGCGGCCCCGAGACCCTGAAGGACCTGGCGCGGGAGACCGGCGCCACCCCGGTGCGCGCCGAGGACGCGGCCGAGGGCGCCGAGATCGTCGTCGTCACCGTCCCCCTGAAGGCGGTCCCGGACCTCCCCGCGGGCCTGCTGGACGGAGCGGCCGAGGGGGCCGCGGTGATCGACACGAACAACTACTACCCCAAGCAGCGCGACGGCCGGATCGACGCCATCGAGGACGGGGGCCTGACCGAGAGCCGCTGGGTCGAGCAGCACCTCGGCCACCCCGTGATCAAGGCGTTCAACGGCACCTACGCCGAGGACATCCTGGACCGCCCGCTGCCCGCCGGCCACCCCGACCGCATGGCGCTGCCCGTCGCCGGGGACGACGAGGCCGCCAAGGCGAAGGTGCGCGCCCTGATCGACGAGATCGGCTTCGACACGGTCGACGCCGGCGGCATCGACGAGTCCTGGCGCCAGCAGCCGGACACTCCGGTCTACGCCCTGCGGGCGGGCGCGGACGCGGTACGGGAGGCCCTGAGCAAGGCGTCCCCGCAGCGCCCGGCGGACTTCCGGTACTGAGAAGACCGCCGCCCGGCCGCTAGGGCGTGGCCCAGTCGCGCAGCTCGTCCTTGTCCGCGAACCGGGCCACGTTCTTGTCGAGGGGCTCGCTGGTGTACTGGTGGAACCGCCACTTTGCCTTGATCCGGGGCTTGCCCTTGGTGACGTAGTCGGCGATCCACAGCCCGTCCCCGGCGTAGGACGTGGTGTCGATGTTCAGCCAGAAGTGGCGGTTGCAGTAGAGCACGACCCGGTTGTCCGGCCGCAGCTCCTTCAGCCTGCGGATGAAGCGGTCCTTCTCCGCGTTGCTCGCGTGGGTCCCCTCGCCGGTGTTCTCCCAGTCGACGGCGAGGACATCGCCGGGGCGGTCCGGGGCGTGCCGCAGGAAGTACTCGGCCTGGGCGGTGATGTGGCCCGGCCACAGGAAGTGGTAGAAGCCGACGACCAGGCCCGCGTCACGCCCTCGCTTGGTCTGGGCCGCGAGCCTGGGATTGACGTACGAACGGCCCTCCGTCGCCTTGACGAAGACGAAGGAGAGGCCGTCCGTGGCATAGGAGGAGGACTGGAAGGCGCTGACGTCGATGCCATGGAGCATGCAGGGGTTGTGCCCTGTCGGCCCGTGGCCGGAACATTCAGCCCCGGGCCGTCACCGAACCGAGTACGGACGCGGACTTCGCCGACCAGTCCGAAGTGATCAGGCTCGCATGGCCCTTGGCCAACAACGCGATCCGGGCGGCGACTTCGGCGTCCGTCGGGTTGGTGGAGGAGATCGCCGGGGACACGTTGTGGGCGTCGGTGGCGATCAGTATGTAGTGGTTCGCGGCGTAGAACGAGGTGTCGTAGCCGTTGTCGGCGTAGGTCGCCGCGTCGCCGTCGAAGAACACGAACCAGGGCCGGATCGAGGCGTCGTAGCGGCTGGTGCGCGGGTCGCCGTTCGCCGCGCCCAGCACGGCGGGGAAGGCCTGGGCAGCGGAGATGTTCCCGGCCGCGGACAGGTCGCGCAGACGGTCGCCGTACTCCTCGTCCGTCCAGTAGCTGTCGAACGGGTTGGCCTGCTCCACCGTGCCGGGGATCAGATCGAAGAGGAACTTGCCCTTCAGCGCGTCCCGGGCCGGCCAGGCGTCGGCCTTCGCCGCCGCGTCCAGCGTGGCATAGGTGCCGCCGAGCAGATCCGCCGGTTTGTAGACGTCGCCGCCCAGCTTCTGTGCGACGAGCGTGTCGAACTCGTCCGGGCCCATGCCCGCCTTGTCGTTGAAGCCGACCTTCATCTCCACCTTGACGACGATCGGCGGATGGTCGGGGTGCAGCCGGTTCCAGGCGGCCATGTTGTCCAGACAGCTGCCGAGGTCCTGGTTACGGCTCTTGCTGTACAGCTCGCTCGGCGTCTTGGCGGCCTCGCAGTTGTTGTCGTTGCCCAGCGGGTTGCTGTGGCTGACCCGCCAGCGGTGGCTGATGCTGTCGACGTACACGTCCAGCTCCAGCAGCGCGGCGCCGGAGTCCAACGCCTGCGCGAAGTACGGGTACTTGTCCTTCTCGTACGCGTTGTGCGTGCCGATGGCCGTCGTCCCGGAGAACTTCGGTGACGCCGCCTGGGCGTTCACCGGCGCCACCGCCAGCACCGCGGCGGCCCCCGCGAGCGCCACCAGTCGTCTCACCCCACGCATGACCGAACTCCCCTTGGCCGACGCCGAGTTGGCGGCAGCCTAGGGGTGATCGGTTACCGCGTGGTAGCCCCTGGAGGAACATCGGCCTCCGTAACCGGCGAGCGCCACCACAGGCTGGCCGTCCCGTCGGCCCCCACGGTGGCCACCAGCCGGGCGTCCGGGCTGAAGGCGAGCGCGGTGACGCGCTCGGCCCCGTCACCGAGCGGACGGCCCAGCGGGCGGGGCCGCGCGCGGTCGGTGACGTCCCACAGCCGCACGGTCCGCGCGGAATCGACGGTCGCCAGCAGCCGGGCGTCGGGACTGAAGGCGAGCGCGGTCGTGCGCCCCCCCGGGCCGCCGAAGGCGGGACCCGCCGCCTCGGGGCGCCGGGGATCCGACACGTCCCACAGCCGCACCGACCCCTCGGCACCGGCGACGGCGAGGGTGCGGCCGTCGGCGGAGAACTGGGCGGCGGCGACCGCCTGGCGCAGCCGGCTCAGGGTGGTCGGCCGCGGCGGCCGGCCCGTGTCCAGGCGCAGCTCCGCCAGCCGGGCCGGGCCGGTCGTGCCCGAGTCGGCGAGGACGACCCGGTCCCGGCCCGCCGCCACCGCCTTCACCTCCATCGGGGCACCGTCGACGGACCACCGGGTCACCCCCGAGCCGACGGCGAGCGCCCGCACGTCCGCCCCCCCGGCCGCCACCAGCGTGCGGCCGTCCGGACTCGTCGTGACGGCCGTCACCCGGCGCACGCCCGCCGGGACCGGGACGCGTTCGGGGCGTCCGGGGTCCGCCACGTCCCAGGTACTGGCCGAGGTCCGGGTGACCGTCACCAGCAGCCGCCCGTCCGGGGTGAACGCCAGCGCCTCGGCCCGCCCGCGCGGACCGAGCCGCCCGGCGGCGGTCAGGCTCCAGTGCTCCGGGCCGGGCGGCTGGACCTGCCCCGGCGCCACCCCCCGCCAGGGGCCGGGCAGCACGGCGGCGGCCGTCAGACACGTCAGGGCGACCAGCCAGGCGGTGAGCAGGCCCGGAAACCACCGGCCCCGGGACCCCAGCCGGTGCCGTGCCGGGACCGGCGCCGTCCCCGGCGGCACCGGGCGCGTCCCCAGGGCGGCGACCAGCCGCGTGCCGGGGCCCGCGTGCCGCACCGGCGGCAGGTCGGCAGGGCGGACGGCCAGCGCCAGTACCAAACGACCGAGCGCGCTGTCAGCTCGCGGCACTGGACCCCCTCGGCTGCGACAGCGCCTCTTCGGCATCCGCGCCGGCCTGCCGGGCGGTGGGCAGCGGGGGCTCGGGCTGCTGACCCGCGCCCGCGCCGGTGATCGGGATCGCCTGGAAGAACTTCGCCACGACCAGCGGGGTGGTCACCCCCACGGCGAACGCGGCGGTCGCGTTCGGCAGCTGACCGGAGTTCCCCAGCGCCGCGGTGAGACCGAACCCGGCGAACAGCCGCAGCCCGATGGCCACCAGCATCACCGGCCGGTCGGCACGGGTGCGCCAGGGCCAGCGCCAGCGGCTGCGCGGACCCGTCGGACGCATCAGCGCCGAGAGGTTGAGCGCTTCGGCCACACTGCTGCCGAGCAGTCCCCACAGCGCGGGGTACAGGTCGATCACGCTACGGATGTTAGCTCTCGGTGACGCGAAAAAAGCTATTTGTGACGGCGTGGTCGGAAATCGTACCGGTTCAGCACTCGATGATGTTGACCGCCAGGCCGCCCCGGGCCGTCTCCTTGTACTTCACGCTCATGTCGGCGCCGGTGTCCTTCATGGTCTTGATGACCTTGTCCAGGGACACCTTGTGGGAGCCGTCGCCGCGCATCGCCATCTTCGCGGCCGTGACCGCCTTCACCGCGGCCATGCCGTTGCGCTCGATGCACGGGATCTGGACCAGGCCGCCGACCGGGTCGCAGGTCAGGCCCAGGTTGTGCTCCATGCCGATCTCGGCCGCGTTCTCCACCTGCTCGGGGGAGCCGCCGAGCACCTCGGCGAGCGCGCCCGCCGCCATGGAGCAGGCGGAGCCCACCTCGCCCTGGCAGCCGACCTCGGCGCCGGAGATGGAGGCGTTCTCCTTGAAGAGCATGCCGATCGCCCCGGCGGCGAGCAGGAAGCGGACCACGCCGTCCTCGTCCGCGCCCGGCACGAAGTCGATGTAGTAGTGCAGCACCGCCGGGATGATGCCGGCCGCGCCGTTGGTGGGGGCCGTCACCACCCGGCCGCCGGCCGCGTTCTCCTCGTTCACCGCCATGGCGTAGAGCGTGATCCACTCCATGGCGTGCGCCAGCGGGTCGCCCTCGGCGCGCAGCTGGCGGGCCGAGACGGCCGCGCGGCGGCGCACCTTCAGCCCGCCGGGCAGGATGCCCTCCCGGGACATGCCGCGCTGGACGCACTCGCGCATCACCCGCCAGATCTCCAGCAGGCCCGCGCGGATCTCCTCCTCGGTGCGCCAGGCCCGCTCGTTCTCCAGCATCAGCGAGGAGATCGACAGGCCGGTCTCCTTGGTCAGGCGCAGCAGCTCGTCGCCCGTGCGGAACGGGTACTTCAGGACCGTGTCGTCCAGCACGATCCGGTCCGCGCCCACCGCGTCCTCGTCGACCACGAAACCGCCGCCGACCGAGTAGTACGTCTTCGTCACCAGCTCGGTGCCCGAGGCGTCGTACGCCCACAGGGTCATGCCGTTCGCGTGGTACGGCAGCGCCTTGCGGCGGTGCAGGACCAGGTCGTCGTCGTAGGAGAACGGGATCTCGTGCTCGCCGAGCAGCGCTATCCGGCCCGCCTGCCGGATCTTCTCCACCCGCTCGTCGGCCGTCTCCACGTCCACCGTGCGCGGCGAGGCGCCCTCCAGGCCGAGCAGCACCGCCTTCGGGGTGCCGTGGCCGTGGCCGGTCGCGCCGAGCGAGCCGTACAGCTCGCAGCGCAGGGAGGCGACGGAGCCGAGCAGGCCCTCGTTGCGCAGCCGGCGGGCGAACATGCGCGCCGCGCGCATCGGGCCGACCGTGTGGGAGCTGGACGGGCCGATGCCGATCGAGAACAGGTCGAAGACCGAGATGGCCACGGAGGACTCCTCAATACGGGGGTGGTGCGAAAGGGTCGGTACAGGGGCGCGGGCACCGCGCACGCCGGTACTCCCAGTGTGCGCGGTGCCCCGCGAAACGTGACTTACTTGCTCAGACCCGGGTACAGCGGGTGCTTGTCGGCGAGCGCCTTGACGCGCGCCTTGAGCGCCTCGGCGTCGTACGACGGCTTCAGCGTCTCCGCGATCACGTCCGCGACCTCGGCGAAGTCCTCGGCCGTGAAACCGCGCGTGGCCAGCGCCGGGGTGCCGATGCGCAGCCCCGAGGTGACCATCGGCGGGCGCGGGTCGTTCGGGACGGCGTTGCGGTTGACCGTGATGCCGACCTCGTGCAGCCGGTCCTCGGCCTGCTGCCCGTCCAGCTCGCTCTCGCGCAGGTCCACCAGGACCAGGTGCACGTCCGTGCCGCCGGACAGCACGTTCACCCCGGCCTCGCGCACATCGGCCGCGGTCAGCCGCTCGGCGAGGACGCGGGCGCCGTCCACCGTACGGCGCTGGCGCTCCTTGAAGTCCTCGCCCGCCGCGACCTTGAAGGACACCGCCTTGGCCGCGATCACGTGCTCCAGCGGACCGCCCTGGAAGCCTGGGAAGACGGAGGAGTTCAGCTTCTTCGCGAAGTCCTTCTTCGCGAGGATGATGCCGCCGCGCGGGCCGCCGAGCGTCTTGTGGGTCGTGGAGGTGACCACGTCGGCGTACTCCACCGGGTTCGGGTGCAGACCGGCGGCGACCAGGCCGGCGAAGTGCGCCATGTCGACCCACAGGTACGCGCCGGTCTCGTCGGCGATCCGGCGGAACTCCGCGAAGTCCAGCTGCCGGGGGTACGCCGACCAGCCCGCGATGATCACCTTGGGGCGGTGCTCCTTGGCGAGCCGCTCCACCTCGGCCATGTCGACCAGGCCGGTCTCGGCGTCCACGTGGTAGGCGACCACGTCGAACTGCTTGCCGGAGAAGTTCAGCCGCATGCCGTGGGTGAGGTGGCCGCCGTGCGCCAGGTCCAGGCCGAGGATGGTGTCCCCGGGCTGGGCCAGCGCGAACAGGGCCGCCTGGTTCGCGGAGGCGCCGGAGTGGGGCTGCACATTGGCGTACTCGGCGCCGAACAGCTCCTTGACCCGGTCGATGGCGATCTGCTCGGCCACGTCGACGTGCTCGCAGCCGCCGTAGTAGCGACGGCCCGGGTAGCCCTCGGCGTACTTGTTGGTGAGGACCGAACCCTGCGCCTCCATGACCGCGAGCGGCGCGAAGTTCTCGGAGGCGATCATCTCCAGCGTCGACTGCTGGCGGCTCAGCTCGGCGTCGACCGCGGCGGCGATCTCCGGGTCCAGCTCGTGCAGGGGCGTGTTCAGAACAGTCATGGGGTACGACTCCTCAGCCGGCGGTGAAGGCGGTGTACTCGTCGGCGGAGAGCAGCTCGGCCGGCTCCTCCGTGACGCGTACCTTGAACAGCCAGCCGCCCTCGAAGGGGGCCGAGTTCACCAGCGACGGGTCGTTGACGACGTCCTCGTTGATCTCGGTGACCTCACCCGTGACCGGCGAGTACAGGTCGGAGACCGACTTGGTGGACTCCAGCTCGCCGCAGGACTCGCCCGCGGTCACCGTGGAGCCGGCCTCGGGGAGCTGGACGAAGACGACATCGCCGAGCGCGTTGGCCGCGTGCTCCGTGATGCCGACCGTCGAGACGCCCTCCTGGGCGTCCGACAGCCACTCGTGCTCCTTGCTGTAGCGCAGCTGCTGGGGGTTGCTCATGGCCTGAATTCTCCTGTACGCGCGGGAGTGATGGTGACGGGGGGACTGAGGAAACCGCTGGTGAGCGGGCGAATGTGCGCAGGCTCACGCGCCGCCCTCGGGCCGGTGCCCCGGGCCGGAGCGGGCGCGGGCGGCGGTTACTTCTGGCGCTTGTAGAACGGCAGCGCCACGACCTGGTACGGCTCGTGGGTGCCCCGGATGTCCACGCCGACGCCCTCGGTGCCCGGCGCCGCGTGCGCCGCGTCGACGTAGGCCATGGCGATCGGCTTGCCCAGGGTGGGGGAGGGGGCGCCCGAGGTGACCTCGCCGATCACCTGGCCGCCGGCCACCACGGCGTACCCGGCGCGCGGCACCCGGCGGCCCTCGGCGACCAGCCCGACCAGCACCCGGGGCGGGTTCTGCCCGGCCCGCTCGGCGGCCTCGGCCAGCGCCGCGCGGCCCACGAAGTCGCCCTCCTTGTCGAACTTGACCACGCGGCCCAGCCCGGCGTCGAAGGGGGTCAGGGAGGTGGTCAGCTCGTGCCCGTACAGCGGCATGCCCGCCTCCAGGCGCAGCGTGTCCCGGCAGGACAGCCCGCACGGGACCAGGCCGACGCCCGCGCCGGCCTCGGTGAGCGCCTGCCACAGGCCGACGGCGTGCTCCGGCTTCACGAACAGCTCGAAGCCGTCCTCGCCGGTGTACCCCGTGCGGGCGATCAGCGCCGGGACGCCGGCGACCGTGCCGGGCAGCCCGGCGTAGTACTTCAGGCCGTCCAGGTCGGCGTCGGTGAGCGACTTCAGGATGCCGGGGGACTCGGGGCCCTGCACGGCGATCAGCGCGTAGGCGTCCCGGTCGTCGCGGACCTCGGCGGCGAAGCCGGCCGCGCGCTCGGTGAGGGCGTCCAGCACCACCTGGGCGTTGGAGGCGTTGGCCACGACCATGTACTCGGTCTCGGCCAGCCGGTAGACGATCAGGTCGTCCAGGATGCCGCCGTCGGCCTGGCAGATCATGGTGTAGCGGGCACGGCCGACCCCGACCGAGGCGATGTTGCCGACCAGGGCGTGGTTCAGGAAGGCGGCGGCCTCGGCGCCGGTGACGGTGATCTCGCCCATGTGGGAGAGGTCGAACAGACCGGCCCGGGTGCGCACGGCGAGGTGCTCGTCGCGCTCGGAGCCGTAGCGCAGGGGCATGTCCCAGCCGGCGAAGTCGGTCATCGTCGCGCCCAGCGAGCGGTGCACGGCGTCGAGCGCGGTATGACGGGGTTCGGTACTGCTCATCGGTCGGTCGTCTCCCAGGGCAAAGGACGGGCGAGGAACGTTCCTCCCCATCTGTCATCGGAACCTGAGAGGTTCGCCGCCACCGCCACGAGGACGATCACGGCTTGCACCTTGGGTGGAGCCGCCGGCGACGGCGGCCCGCTTTTCAGATGTGCCTCGCCCGCGCGGTAACGGGGCCTGAGAGATTCAAGGGAGGGACTTGCTCCTTCGGCGCCCCAGGCGGCCCCGAGGGGGGCCCGGGAACTCTCCCGCGCGGATTCAAACGGCCGGTATGCAGTTGGCGGGCTCATCATTGCACGCCACACCCCGGCCATCCAGAGCGTGCCGCTCGTGACCGACCTGTGGCCGTACGCACACGAACCGCCGACCGTTCTCCATTACCTTTCCTTTACACGAAACGGGCATGGGATCGATCGAGCCCTCGGGAGGACGATCACGGTGAACAGGACCTCGGCCTACGCCGCCCACGCCGGCCTCGCGGTGCCGGGACAGCCCTCCGCGGCGGTCCGCGAACGCGGCGCGGACCGCCCCGCGCCGGTCGTCCGCGATCTGCGCGACCGCGCCGGCCGCAGCCCGCACGCCCTGCTCTTCGGCCCCCGTGACCTGGTGGTCGTCACCGGCCTGCCCGGCAGCGGCAAGTCCACCCTGATGCGCCGCGCGGTCCCCGGCCGCCGCGTCGACTCCCAGGACACCCGGGACCGCTGGCAGGCCCGCGTCCCCGGCTTCCTGCCGTACGCGCTCTACCGCCCCCTGGTCCGCCTCGCCCACTACGCCGGACTGCGCCGCGCCCTGCGCACCGGGGAGGGGCTCGTCGTGCACGACTGCGGCACCCAGCCGTGGGTGCGCGCCTGGCTGGCCCGCGCGGCCCGGCGCCGGGGCGGCACCCTGCACCTGCTCCTCCTCGACGTCAGCCCCGAGACCGCCCGGCGGGGCCAGCGCGAGCGCGGCCGGGGCGTCTCCCGCTACGCCTTCCGCCGCCACCGCCGCGCCACCGCCCGGCTGCTGCGCGCGGTGGAGAAGGGGCAGTTGCCGGCCGGCTGCGGCGCGGCGGTGCTGCTGGACCGGGACGCGGCGGACGTCCTCGCCCGCGTCGGCTTCACTCGGTGAGGCACTGTCACAGCCACCCGCTAGCCTTCATGGTCACAGCAGTGGTTCCCAGCAGGCGGTAGGCACATGGACTTCCCGGCGGACTTCCCGGCACAGGCGCACCCGCACCCGCACGGCGGTTGGCCCGGCAACGAGCTGGAGGAGGTGTTGTCGGCCTCCCTCGGCATCCCCGCGGCGGGCGGCCGGATCGTCGAGGTCCTCGGCCGCAGCTTCCTGTGGATCCCGCTGCCCAATGGCGGGGGCCCGGACAGCGTCCCGCTGGACCTGCCGACGCTCGACATCGACGGCCAGACGTACGTCCCGGTGTTCAGCTCCGAGGAACAGCTCCGCCAGGTGGCCGGCTCCCACATGGCGTACACCATCGCCCCGGCGGTGGAGTTCGCCCGCGGCCTGCCCCCGCAGGTCGGCATCGCCGTCAACCCCGAGGGCGTGGTCGGCATACCGCTGCCGCCCCAGGCCGTGGCCGAGCTGTGCCGGGTGGGCCGCACCCCGCTCGACGGCCCCGGCACCGGCGGCCGGGTCCGCCTCTTCGAGCCCGACTGGCAGGACGACCCGGTGGACTTCCTCGCCGCCGCCTCCGCCGAGTTCGCCAACACCGGCGTGGTCCTCACCGCCCGCCGCTGCCTGGCCGCCGTCGAGACGGACGATCCGGCGATGTTCGTGGGCGTCGAACTCTCCCAGTGGGAAGGCGACCTGCGCGCCCTCCCCCTCCAGGCCCTCGGCAAGGCCCTGGCCGAGGTCCCCGTCAAGTGGCCGGTCAACCTGGTCCTGCTGGACGTGACGGACGACCCGGTGGCGACGTGGCTGAAGACGAACGTCCGCCCGTTCTACACCTACGCCCACTGAACCGAGCCCCGAAGGGGCGCGGGGCTGTGTCCGATATGCGGCTCCGCCGCGGGGCGCGAGCAACTCCCACGCACCCGCACACGCGATCGAACAAAAGGCCCCGAGCTACTAGGCGCATAAGCTGTGCTCAAACGCCGGGACACACAAAAGAAGGGGCACACCAGGTGAGCGCGAGCCACAGCGGCAGCGTCGAGCACATGCTGCGCCAGGTCACGCCCGGACGCTACGACGCCTACGAGGCCTTGCTGCGCGCTCTCGCCACTCCCACCTCCGGCCAGGTCTTCATGCTCCTGTGGCACGGCCAGGCCGGCGCCCCGGACGCCCAGTACGGGAACATGGAGGTGGACGGCTTCCCCTACGCCCCCTGCGTGACCTCCGCCCAGGAGCTGTCGGCCAGCGGCTGGAACCGCTCCTACGAGGTGGCCGACGGCCTGGACGTGGCCCGCACCCTCTACCCCGACCACTACGGCCTCTGGCTCAATCCGCACGCGCCGGGCGGCGGCGTCGGCATCCCCTGGGCGGACCTGCGCCGCATCGCCACCGGCCTGGACCGCCAGCCCGCCGGCCCGCTGCGGCTGTCCGAACCCGGCATCGAGATCCCGCAGTTCTACGCCCTGCTCGCGCAGAACGCGCACCGCACCCCCGCGCTGCGCTCGCTGCGCCGCGCCTGGGTGCAGCCCGCGCTCGGGGCGCCCTACCTCGCCATCGGCCTGGACGTGTACGACACCTCGCCCGCCGCGGTCGACTCGGTGCGCGCCATGATGCAGCAGTCCATCGGCGCGGTCCCGGAGGGCCTGCCGGTCTCGACGGTCGCCATGACCGACGACCACGACCCGGTGGTGATGTGGCTGCGGGTCAACGCCCGCCCCTTCTACGACCGCGAGGCGCACGCCCCGGTGCCCCCGCAGCAGCCCCCGCTCCAGGTGCCGGCCCCGCCGCAGGCCCCGGCCGGCGGCTACGGCTATCCGCCGGCGCACGGCGGCTACTGAGCAACTGGGCGCGGTGACAGGTTTGTTGACCGGCCCGCACAATGCACGGGAGAAGAACTCCTCTGCGCGCGTAGACATCGGTCGAACCTCCCGAACCGCGTAGATTCGCCGATCTGCCCCAACTGGCCCGCGTCCGGGGGCCGTTACCCACTGTTCGGATAACGGAATCCCCCGTACTGCATCACGGTTGCGCATACTTTCGCCGCCAGCTCTGGCGGGTGATCACAACGACGCTGAAGACTCGCGACTCAGACACCAGGCCGACGGCCTTGTGATCGATGGCAAGTCGACAAAGCCGCAATCCGCGGCAGGCGCAGGCCGGTCACCACCGGCGAGAGGGGTCGCTCACCGTGACCGCACCGATCGAGACCACCGGGGCGGCAGCCGAGGCGCAGCCGGAGGCTGTGCTGGAGGGTGCCGGTAAGGGGCAGATCGAGGGTCGTTCCCTGGGCCAGATCGCCTGGACCCGGTTCAAGAAGGACAAGGCCGCCGTCGCCGGCGGCGTCATCGTGATCCTGCTGATCCTCCTCGCCGTCCTCTCGCGCCCCATCCAGGCCCTGTTCGGCCTCGACCCCAACGCCTTCCACCAGGACCTGATCACCCCGGACACCTCGCTGCCCACGGGCAGTTGGGGCGGCATGAGCGCGGACCACCCGCTCGGTGTGGACCCGAAGTTCGGCCGGGACATCGCCACCCGCATCCTCGAGGGCTCCTGGGTGTCGCTGGTGGTCGCCTTCGGCGCCACCGTCCTGTCCAACGTCATCGGCGCGATCATGGGTGTCGTCGCGGGCTACTACGGCGGCCGGGTGGACTCGATCATCAGCCGGCTGATGGACACCTTCCTCGCCTTCCCCCTCCTGCTCTTCGCGATCGCCATCTCCGCCACCCTCCAGGGCGGCGCCTTCGGCCTCAACGGCCTGCCGCTCCACCTGAGCGTGCTCATCTTCGTCATCGGCTTCTTCAACTGGCCCTATCTGGGCCGGATCGTGCGCGGCCAGACCCTCGCCCTGCGCGAGCGCGAGTTCGTCGACGCGGCCCGGGGCATGGGCGCCAAGGCGCCGTACATCCTCTTCCGGGAACTGATGCCGAACCTGGTCGGCCCGATCATCGTCTACTCGACGCTGCTGATCCCGACCAACATCATCTTCGAGGCGTCGCTGAGCTTCCTCGGCGTCGGCATCCAGCCCCCGCAGGCGTCCTGGGGCGGCATGCTGCGCGAGGCGGTCACCTATTACCAGGTCGACCCCCAGTACATGATCGTCCCCGGCCTCGCCATCTTCATCACCGTGCTGGCGTTCAACCTGCTCGGCGACGGTCTCCGCGACGCTCTCGACCCGCGCAGCCGCTGACGCCTGCTGCCGAGAGCCCGACAAGTTTTCAATCAATGGAGGGGAAAGCGCCCATCATGCGAAGGTCAGCGCTGGCCGCGATCGCGGCCATCGGCTCCGCCAGCCTGCTTCTTGCGGGTTGCAGCAAGGCCGATGACAACACCAATGAGAACGGCACCAAGTCGGCCGGGGCCAACGCCGCGACCAAGGGCGTCGTGAACGCGTCGGACAAGAAGGGTGGCACGGTCACCTACGAGATGTCCGACGTCCCGGACTCCTTCGACCCGGGCAACACGTACTACGCGTACATGTACAACCTCAGCCGGCTGTACGCCCGTCCGCTGATGACCTTCAAGCCCGGCCCCGGCGACGAGGGCAACACCCTGGTCCCGGACCTCGCGGCGAGCAAGGGTCAGCCGAGCGACGGCGGCAAGACCTGGACGTACAAGCTGCGTCCGGGCCTGAAGTACGAGGACGGCACGCCGATCACCGCGAAGGACGTCAAGTACGCGGTCGAGCGTTCCAACTTCGCGCGTGACGTGCTCTCCCTCGGCCCGAACTACTTCCAGCAGTTCATGGCCGACGGCGACAAGTACAAGGGCCCGTACAAGGACAAGAGCGACAAGGGCCTGTCCTCCATCGAGACCCCGGACGACACCACGATCGTCTTCCACCTGAAGCAGGCCTTCCAGGAGTTCGACTACCTGGTCGCCACCCCGCAGACGGCCCCGGTCCCGAAGGCCAAGGACACCGGCGTCGACTACATCAAGCACATCGTGTCCTCCGGCTCGTACAAGTTCCAGAGCTACGAGGACGGCAAGCAGGCCGTGCTCGTGCGCAACGAGAACTGGGACCCGAAGACCGACCCGCTGCGCAAGCAGCTCCCGGACAAGATCGTCGTCAAGCTGAAGGTCAACCCGGAGACCATCGACCAGGACGTCATGGCGGGCAACGCCATCGACCTGGTCGGCGGCGGTGTCCAGGCCTCCACCCAGGCCGATGTGCTCACCGACCCCGCCAAGAAGGCCAACACGGACAACACCTACGGCGGCCGTCTCGTCTACCTGGCGATCAACACCAAGCTGAAGCCGTTCGACAAGCCCGAGTGCCGCAAGGCCGTGCAGTACGCCATCGACAAGGTCTCGGTGCAGACCGCCGAGGGCGGCCCGGTCCGCGGTGAGATCGCCTCCACCGTCCTGCCCCCGGACATCCCGGGCTACACCAAGGCCGACGCCTACGCCACCAAGGACAACAAGGGCGACATCGCCAAGGCCAAGGACCTGCTGAAGGCCTGCGGCCAGACCTCGATCTCCACCAACATCACGGCCCGTTCGGACCGTCCGCAGGAGATCGACGCCGCCACGGCGATCATCAACTCGCTGAAGAAGGTCGGCATCAACGCCAGCCTCAAGCAGTACCCGTCGGGCAAGTACCTGACCGACTACGCGGGCGTGCCCAACTTCATCAAGAAGCAGAACGTCGGTCTGATCATGATGCAGTGGGGCGCCGACTGGCCCTCCGGCTACGGCTTCCTCCAGCAGATCCTGAACGGCAAGGCGATCAGCCAGTCCGGCAACACCAACCTGTCGCTGTACGACAGCAAGGAAGTCAACGACCTGCTGAGCAAGGCGATCGGCACGCAGGACACCGGCGAGCGCAACAGCCTCTACACCCAGATCGACAAGAAGACCATGGACGACTCCGTCCTCGTCCCGCTGACCTACTTCAAGGTCCTGCTGGGCCGTCCGCAGAACTACACCAACCTGGTTTCCACGGCGGCCTTCAGCGGTCAGTACGACTACCTCAACATCGGCGTCGCGTCGAAGTAGCAGCCCCGGAAGGCAGGTGAAGGCATTGGTGCCCGCGGGCCCCCCGGCCCGCGGGCACCAGCGCCGGCCCCCGTGATCTCGTACATCCTCCGCCGGACGTTCGCGGCAGTGATCCTGCTGCTGGTCGTCTCCGCGGTCACCTTCGCCATCTTCTTCCTGCTGCCGCGACTCGCCGGCCAGACGGCGGACCAGCTGGCACAGCAGTACATCGGCAAGAGCCCGTCGAAGGCGGACATCGCCGCGGTCAAGCACAACCTCGGTCTGGACCAGCCCGTCTACGTCCAGTACTGGCACTTCATCAAGGGGATCGTGGCCGGCGCCACGTACGACCTCGGCCCGACCACGGTGCGCTGCGACGCGCCGTGCTTCGGCTACTCCTTCAAGAACCACCAGGCGGTCTGGCCGGAGCTGACCTCCCGCATCCCGGTCACGGCCTCGCTGGCCGGAGGCGCCGCCGTGCTGTGGCTCCTCTCCGGTGTGGTGGTCGGCGTGATCTCCGCCCTGAAGCCGCGCTCGTTCTTCGACCGCCTCTTCATGGGCGTCGCGCTCGCCGGTGTCTCGCTGCCCATGTTCTTCACGGGCAAGCTGGCGCAGCTGCTCTTCACCGTCCAGATCCCGATCTTCGGGCGCACCTACGTCCCGTTCACGGAGAACCCGGCGCAGTGGGCCAACACCCTCTTCCTGGCCTGGTGCTCGCTCGCCCTGCTGTACTCCGCCATCTACGCCCGGCTGACCCGCTCGGGGATGCTGGAGACGATGAACGAGGACTTCATCCGCACGGCCCGGGCCAAGGGCCTGGTCGAGCGCAGAGTGGTGGTCAAGCACGGACTGCGCTCCGCGCTCACCCCGATCATCACCGTCTTCGGCATGGACCTCGGTCTGCTGCTCGGCGGCGCCGTGATCACCGAGTCCGTGTTCTCGCTGCACGGCATCGGCGAGTACGCGGTGCAGGGCATCACCGACAACGACCTGCCTAAGATTCTGGGCGTGACCCTGCTCGCCGCCTTCTTCGTCGTGATCGCAAACCTTGTGGTGGACGTGCTCTACGCCGCCGCCGACCCGCGGGTGAGGCTCTCGTGACCGAACTCTCCAAGACCGGTGCCGCGACGGGCGAGCCCGCAGCCGACCGGCGTTCCGAAGCCTTCCTGGAGGTCCGCGACCTCAAGGTGCACTTCCCGACCGACGACGGCCTGGTCAAGTCGGTCGACGGGGTCAGCTTCTCGCTGGAGAAGGGCAAGACCCTCGCCATCGTGGGCGAGTCCGGCTCCGGCAAGTCGGTGACCTCGCTGGCCATCATGGGCCTGCACCGGCTCGGCCCGCGCGGCAAGAACGTGCGGATGTCCGGCGAGATCCGGCTGGCCGGCAAGGAACTGGTCTCCGCCTCCCCGGACGAGGTGCGCAAGCTGCGCGGCCGGGAGATGGCGATGATCTTCCAGGACCCGCTGTCCGCGATGCACCCCTACTACAAGGTCGGCGACCAGATCGTCGAGGCGTACCGGGTGCACCACGACGTCAGCAAGAAGGTCGCCCGCGCCCGGGCCATCGAGATGCTCGACCGGGTCGGCATCCCCGAGCCCGCCAAGCGGGTCGACGGCTACCCGCACGAGTTCTCCGGCGGTATGCGCCAGCGCGCCATGATCGCCATGGCCCTGGTCAACAACCCCGAGCTGCTCATCGCGGACGAGCCGACCACCGCCCTCGACGTGACCGTCCAGGCGCAGATCCTCGACCTGATCCGCGACCTGCAGAAGGAGTTCGGCTCCGCGGTCATCATGATCACCCACGACCTGGGTGTGGTCGCCGAGATCGCCGACGAGGTCCTGGTGATGTACGGCGGCCGGTGCGTGGAGCGCGGTCCGGCCGGCGAGGTCTTCGAGGAGCCGCAGCACCCCTACACCTGGGGCCTGCTCGGCTCGATGCCCCGGATCGACCGTGAGACCTCCGAACGGCTCATCCCGGTCAAGGGCCAGCCGCCGAGCCTCATCAACGTTCCCTCGGGCTGCGCCTTCCACCCGCGCTGCCCGTACGCGGACATCCCGAAGGGGAACGTCACCCGCACGGTGCGCCCCGAGCTGGAGCAGGTGAGCGCCGGGCACTGGTCCGCCTGTCACCTCCCGACCGAGGACCGCCAGCGGATCTGGACCGAAGAGATTGCGCCGAAGCTGTGAGTGAGACCAAGAAGACGGACGAGGCCGCGATCCCTCAGCAGGCGTCGGCTTCCCAGGGCTCGGCGGACCGCGAGGTGCTGCTCAGGGTCGAGGGCCTGACGAAGCACTTCCCGATCAAGAAGGGCATCCTGCGGCGCCAGGTCGGCGCCGTGAAGGCCGTCGACGGCATCGACTTCGAGGTGCGCAAGGGCGAGACCCTGGGCGTGGTCGGCGAGTCGGGCTGCGGCAAGTCGACCATGGGCCGGGTCATCACCCGCCTCCAGGACCCGACCGGCGGGAAGATCACCTTCGAGGGCCAGGACATCACCCGGCTGAGCACCGGGCAGCTGCGCCCGCTGCGCCGCGACATCCAGATGATCTTCCAGGACCCGTACGGCTCCCTGAACCCCCGCCACACCATCGGCTCGATCGTCTCGGCGCCCTTCCGGCTCCAGGGCGTGGAGCCGGAGGGCGGGGTGAAGAAGGAGGTCCAGCGGCTCCTGTCCCTGGTCGGCCTCAGCCCCGAGCACTACAACCGCTACCCGCACGAGTTCTCCGGCGGCCAGCGCCAGCGCATCGGCATCGCCCGCGCGCTCGCCCTGAAGCCGAAGCTGGTGGTGGCGGACGAGCCGGTCTCCGCGCTGGACGTGTCGATCCAGGCGCAGGTCGTGAACCTGATGGACGACCTCCAGCAGGAGCTGGGCCTGACCTACGTGATCATCGCCCACGACCTCTCGGTGGTCCGGCACGTCTCCGACCGGATCGCGGTGATGTACCTCGGCAAGATCGTGGAGCTGGCCGACCGCACCTCGCTGTACGAGACGCCGATGCACCCGTACACCAAGGCGCTGATGTCGGCGGTGCCGGTGCCGGACCCGAAGCGCCGGGGGCAGAAGAACGAGCGCATCCTGCTGCGCGGCGACGTCCCGTCCCCGATCGCCCCGCCCTCCGGCTGCCGGTTCCACACCCGCTGCTGGAAGGCGACGGAGATCTGCCGGACGACCGAGCCGCAGCTCGTCGAGCTGAAGCCGGGCCAGCGGGTCGCCTGCCACCACCCGGAGAACTTCGCCGACCAGGCCCCGCAGGACACGGTCCTGCTGTCGGCGGCGAAGGCGGCGTCGGAACTGGTCCCGGACGCGGTCGTCTCCGACGGTTCTGCGGAGACGAAGCCGGCGGCCGCGAAGGCCGTCGCCGAGGCCGCCGACACCGCCCCGGCTCCCGAAGCCGCCGAGGCCGCAGCGGCGGCGGAGGCCACCGAGGAGAAGACCGGCCCCGGCGCGAAGTCCACGGCCGAGAAGGCGACGAAGAAGGCGCCCGGCAAGCCCGCCACCGGGAGCGGCGCGGAGGAGTCGTCCGGCGCGTAGCGCGTGACGACTCGGCCACGTCGCGTACATGCCTGAACGGGAGAGTGCTCATGGCACTCTCCCGTTCGGCATCCGGCTGTCCACACCAGGGAAACCCGCACTCCGACCTGGCTTTGTAAGGTTCAGCCGGTCCTGCGGTAGAGAATGTCGGGGTGCAGCTCCAGCAACTCTTCAGTCCCTCCGTCCAGCACACGCTCGATGTGATCGGGATCTTCGTGTTCGCGATCTCCGGCGCCCTGCTGGCCGTCCGGAAGAACTTCGACGTGTTCGGCATCGCCGTGCTCGCCGAGGTCACCGCGCTGGGCGGCGGGCTGTTCCGGGACCTGGTCATCGGGGCCGTCCCGCCGGCGGCCTTCACGGACCTCGGGTACTTCGTCACCCCGCTGGTGGCCACGCTCGTCGTCTTCTTCCTGCACCCGCACGTGGAGCGCATCCAGGCGGCGGTGCTCGTCTTCGACGCGGCCGGCCTCGGCCTGTTCTGCGTCAGCGGCACGACGAAGGCGTACAGCTACGGCCTCGGCCTGACCGCGTCGGCGACGCTGGGCCTGGCCACCGCCGTCGGCGGCGGTGTGCTGCGGGACGTGCTGGCCAACGAGGTGCCCTCGCTGCTGCGCTGGGACCGCGACCTGTACGCGGTCCCGGCGATCGTGGGCTCCGCGATGGTGGTGCTGTGCATCCGGTACGACATCCTCACCCCGCTCACCAGCGGATTCGCGGCGCTCACGGCGTTCGCGCTGCGGCTGCTCGCGATGCGGTTCCACTGGCGGGCGCCGCGTGCGTGGAACCGGCGCTCGACGGTGACGGAGGAGTAGCGGCGGCCCCGGTGGCGGAGGGGTCCCGCCCCGTGGCGTGGCCCTGGCCCATCTGCTGGGTCAGCCAGCGGAAGACGGTGGTGACCTGCGGGCGCCACAGCGCCATGGTGTGCCCGCCCGCGCCGCGCGGAAGGTGGACCACGCGCACGGTGGTGGGCGCCGCGGCGGCCGACTCCAGCGCCCGGCCCGCCTGGTAGCCGTCGCCGGACTGGCCGGAGAGGTACAGCGCGACCGGCGGCGGGGTGGCCGCCTCGCGCAGCAGCGAACAGGGATTGTTCGCGGCGCGCAGGGCCGGGGTCCGGGCGGTGAGGGAGTCGCGCTCGCCGATCGGGTCGTTGTAGCCGGACATGCTCACCGCGGCCCGGTACCGGTCGGGGTGCGCCACGGCCAGCTTGACCGCACAGTGCCCGCCCGCCGAGTACCCGGCCACCGCCCAGCCGCGCGGGGCCGGCTGGACCCGGAAGTTGTCCTTGACCATCTTGGGCACGTCGATGCTGAGCCAGCTGTCGGCGTTGACCCGGCCGGGGATGTTGGCGCAGCCGGTGTCCACGCCGGCCAGCAGATTGGTGCGCGGGGCGACCAGGACGAACGGTGCCACCCGGCCGTCGCGCATCAGCGGCAGCAGCTGCTCGGCGGCGCGCAGCGAGCCGAACCACGCCTTGGCCGAGCCCGGGTAGCCCGGCAGCAGCTCCACCACCGGGAACGCGTGGTGCCGGTAGGCCGGGTCGTCGTACTGCGGCGGCAGCCAGACGTAGACCTCGGCGTTCACCCCGGAGACGCGGCCCTCGAGCTGGGTGACGCGCACGGGGCCGGCCGCGCGCATGCCGGGTCCGCCGACGGGCCGGAAGCTCTGCCGGACCCTGGGCAGCCGCTGCACCGCGATGCCTCCGGTGCCGTCCCGGCCGAGGTCGGCGGCCCGCCGCACATGGTCGCCGGTGCCGAGCAGGTCGCCCCAGTTGTCGTACAGGTTGTTCTGGTTGTTGACCAGCACGAAGACCAGCGTGACGGCCGTGCCCTGGGCGAACAGCAGCATCAGTACGCGGGCCGCCGCCCGCAGCGGTCTGGGCCCGCGCATCCGTGACCACAGCGCGAGCGGCAGTACCAGGGCGACCACGGACAGCAGGACGGTGGTGCAGAGGAACGGAGTCCCGGTGAGGCTCATGTCCTCATAGAGGGGAATCCGGGGCGGTGGGTTGTGGACGTGTCCGGACACTTGCCGAGAAATTGCCCGATCTTCACCCGGGGAGGAGATCATCGCCGCACCCAAGAAAAGCTACCGCTTAGTATTTACATGTTGTACCGTTCGCGCATGGCAGAAGCAGCTACCGTCCCCGCCTCGCCGGCCGCGATCGGCGACAGCGAGTTCGACCGCGACACCGCGGTCACCCGGCGCGAGCCCGGCGTCTACGACATCGACCTCTCGGCCGGCTGGACCATCATCAGCGCCGTCAACGGCGGCTATCTGCTGGCCGTGCTCGGCCGGGCGCTCGCGGACACCCTCCCGCACCCGGACCCCTTCTCCGTCACCGCCCACTACCTGACCGCCTCGCGGCCCGGCCCGGCGGTCGTCCGCACCGAGACCGTCCGCACCGGCCGCACCCTCTCCACCGGCCAGGCCTCGCTCTTCCAGTACGACGACGAGGGCAACGAGGTCGAACGCATCCGCGTCCTCGCCTCCTACGGCGACCTCGCCGCCCTCCCCGACGACGTCCGTACGACGGCCACCCCGCCGCCGATCCCCCCGCTTCAGCGGTGCTTCGGCCCCGAGGACGGCCCGGCCCCGATCGACGGCAGCAACGCCATCGCCGACCGGCTGATGATCAAGCTGGACCCCGCCACCACCGGCTGGGCCCTCGGCACCCCCTCCGGCAAGGGCGAGATGCGCGCCTGGTTCGGCCTCGCCGACGGCCGCGACGCCGACCCGCTCTCGCTGCTCCTCGCCGTGGACGCCCTGCCGCCCACCGCCTTCGAGCTGGGCCTGAAGGGCTGGGTGCCGACCGTGGAACTCACCGTCCACGTGCGTCAGCGCCCGGCCCCCGGCCCGCTGCGGATCTCGATCACCACCCGCAACCTGGCCGGCGGTTTCCTGGAGGAGGACGCCGAGGTCTGGGACAGCGCCGACCGGCTGGTCGCGCAGTCCCGCCAGCTGGCCAGGGTCAGGCTCGGCTGAGCGGCCGCCGCCCCAGCCAGGCCGCCAGCCGCTCGTAGGCGCCGGCCCCCTCGGGGGCCGGCACCGGCGCGTCGAAGGGGCGGCCCTCCCTGGGCCCCTCCGGCAGCGCCTGCCGCGCGGTGGCCAGCGAGAACTCGGCCAGCTCGGGATCGAGCGCGACGGGCCTGCCGATCGCCTCGGACAGGTCCCAGGTGTGCGCCACGATCTCCATGACGAACGCCGACAGGGCGACCCGCCCGGGGACCTCCCCCCAGGGCACCGTCACCGTCGACGCCATCCGCTCGTCGCTCTCCCACGCCTTCAGCGCCCGCTCCCGGACCTCGTCGTAGGCCCGGGCCCACCCGTCGTCGGGCACGTCGGGGGCGGTCACCGGCTCGCCCCGCTCCGTACCGGCCTCGCCGACGGCGGCGACCCCGCGGGTGCCGCCGACGATGTGGCCGAGCAGCGCGCGCACGTCGTACTCGGCGCACGGGGTGGGCGCGGTCAGCCGCTCGGGGCGCACGGCCGCGATGAGCCGGGCCGCCTGGTCGGTGGCACGGGTGTACAGCGGGCGGGGATCGGTGGTCATGGCGGCCTTCCTTCACACGGGTTGCGGGTGCCCGCGGTGGCGGCCCGGGCGCCTGCGCGCCGGGTCCGCCGCACCGGGGCGGCTCGGGAGTACGCTCCCGCCGAAACCTGACATCCGCCGTCAGGTTTGCCACGGTGGCCCGCCCGGCGGGACCCTGGCGCGGTGAAGTCCGACCGGTTGCTGTCCATCCTGCTGCTCCTGCAGACCCGGGGCCGGGTGCCCGCGCCCGAACTCGCCGAGCGGCTGGAGGTGTCGGTCCGCACCATCTACCGGGACGTCGAGGCGCTGTCCGCCGCCGGGGTCCCGGTCTACGCCGAGCGCGGCCGGCACGGCGGCATCGGGCTCCTCGCCGGCTTCCGCACCGACGTCACCGGGCTGACCGCCGACGAGTCCCGGGCCCTGTTCGTGCTGGCCGCGCAGGGCGCGCACGCCGCGCTCGGCCTGGACGCGGCCCTCGCCTCGGCCCTGCGCAAGGTCATGGCCGCGCTGCCGGCACCGCACCGCCCCGCCGCCGAGGTGACCAGCCGCCGGGTCCTGGTCGACGCCACCCGCTGGAAGAGCGGCCCGGAGCAGGCCGCCGACCTCGCGGTGCTCCAGGACGCGGTCTTCTCCGACCGGCGGCTGAGGCTGCGCTACCGGCACAGCGGGGAGCGGGAGGTGCGGACGTACACCGTCGATCCCTACGGCCTCGTGGCCAAGGCGGGCGTCTGGTACCTGGTCGCCGACCGCCGTGGCCGGCCCCGGCTGTTCCGGGCCGACCGGGTGCGCCGGGCGCGGCTGCTGGACGAGCCCGTACGGCGCCGGCCCGGCGTGGAACTCGCCGTCGTCTGGGAGGAGTTGCGGCGGCGGGTGGAGGAACGGGAGGCCGGGGTCGAGGTCACCGTGCGGGTCCGGCGCGAACGGGCCGACCTGTTCCGGCGGATGGCCGCCGCCGAGCTGACGGCGGAGCCCGAGGACGACGGCGAGAGCCCGTGGGTCACCGCGCGGCTGGCCTACCCGGCGCTCCGGGCGGTACGCCAACTCCTCGCGTTCTCCGACCGGGTGGAGGTCCTGGACCCGCCCGAGGCGCGTGCGGAGCTGGTGGCGGGGGCGCGTGCGGTGCTGGCGCTGTACGGGGAGGCGGGGCCGGGGGAGGACTGAGCGGGGCGGTGCGCGCGGGCGGGGCCGGGTGCCGGGAAGGGCCGAACGGGCCCGGCGCGCGGGGCGGTTCAGTCCAGCCAGTGGGCGCGGCCGAGGGTGATGAGCCGCAGCTGGCGGGTGGCGAGCCGGGTCACCCGCTCCCGCTCGTCCGCGGGGGCCTCCAGCGCCTCCAGGAACAGCGAGGCGGTGATGAGCATCTGGTCGACGTAGAGGTGCGCGAGCATCAGCAGATCGTCCTCGCTCCAGCCCTCGGCCTCCCGGTCCTTGGCCAGTTCGGCCCGCACCTCCTCGGCGAACCGGTGCAGCTGGGCCCGGATGGCCTCCCGCACGGGCTGCACGCCGCCGTGCCGTTCGCGGGCGATGAACCTCACGTGTGCGGGGTACTCGGCCACATGACGGGCGATCAGCTCGACGGCGCGCGCGATGCGTTCCTCGCTGTCTCCCGTGGTGGACACCGTCGTCCGCACCATCGGATGCAGGCTGCCCAGCGCCTCGTCGACCAGGGCCACCCCGAGGTCGGCGGTCGAGCGGAAGTGCCGGTAGAAGGCGGTCGGGGCGACCCCGACGGCCCGGGTGACCTCGCGCAGGCCCAGACTGCTCAGGCTCTGCTCCTCCAGCAGCGCGAGCGCCGCGTCGAGGAACGCCTGCCGGGTCTTCTGCTTCTGGGCCTGCCGGATGCCGAGGGTGTGACTCATGTCATCCAGTTAACAACTGTTCTCCGGAATTGGAAAGCCGCGAGAAGCGCTAGACTCGAACTCAGTGAACAACTGTTACTACAACTGTTCACCCAAACTTCACACCGGCTGAACACGAGGCATACCGGAGGGGGGATTCGATCCCATGCTGTTCCTCGTCGCCGCGCTCATGCTGCTCGGAGTGGTGCTGGGCACCGTGGCCCACGTGCCGCCGGCCGTCAGCGCCGTCCTGGCCGCCGTCATCGCCGTCTGGCTCGGCGTCTTCGCGCTCCGCGAGCGCCACGGCCGCCGCCGCACGTCGTCCGATTGACCGTCACGCCGTCCGACCGACCGTCGCGCAGTCTTTCCGGGAGCTGAGCACCATGCACCTCACCGCACCGGCCCGCACCGGCCGCAGCGACACGCGTCCGCGCGTCAGGGACGCCGACGGCATGGCCGTCGCGTCCTTCATCCTCGGCCTCCTCGGTCTGCTCGTCCTCAACCTCTTCCTCGGCCCGATCGCCATCGCCCTCGCCGCGGCCGCCCTCTGGCGCGGCACGGCCCGCCGGGGCCGCGCCTGCCTGGGCCTCACCCTGGGCATCGCCGACCTGGTGGTCCTGGTGGTGTCGATGGAGGCGACGGGGACGGTGTCCTGGAGCCTGTGAGGAGCGGGACCCCGCCCCGCCGGCCGAGCCGCCCGCCGGGTCCGCGGGACCCGGAGCGGGGCGCGTCCCGGCCAACCCCCCTCGCGGCCCGGCCCGGCCGCGGGGGAGCCGTAGAATCGGCCTCACCATGGCTTACCTCGACCACGCCGCGACCACCCCGATGCTCCCGGAGGCGGCAGAGGCGCTCACCGCCCAGCTGAGCATCACGGGCAACGCCTCCTCCCTCCACGCGTCCGGCCGGCAGGCCCGCCGCACGGTCGAGGAAGCCCGCGAAACCCTCGCGGAAGCGCTCGGCGCCCGCCCCAGCGAGGTCGTGTTCACCTCGGGCGGCACCGAGGCGGACAACCTCGCCGTCAAGGGCCTGTACTGGTCCCGCGTCGCCGCCGACCCCGCCCGCACCCGCGTCCTCGCCAGCCCCGTCGAGCACCACGCCGTCCTCGACGCCGTGCACTGGCTCGGCGAGCACGAGGGCGCCACCGTCGAGTACCTCCCCGTCGACGCCCACGGCCGCGTCCACCCCGAGGCGCTGCGCGAGGCCATCGCCCGCGACCCCGGCGACGTCGCCCTGGCCACCGTGATGTGGGCCAACAACGAGATCGGCACCATCATGCCGGTCCGTGAACTCGCCGACGTCGCGGCCGAGTTCGGCGTCCCGCTGCACGCCGACGCGGTGCAGGCGTTCGGGCAGGTCCCCGTCGACTTCGCCGCCTCCGGCCTCGCCGCCATGACCGTCTCCGGCCACAAGATCGGCGGCCCGTACGGCATCGGCGCCCTGCTGCTCGGCCGTGAGCACACCCCCGTACCCGTCCTGCACGGCGGCGGCCAGGAGCGGCACGTCCGCTCCGGCACCCTCGACGTGCCCGCCGTCGCCTCCTTCGCCGTCGCCGGGCGGCTCGCCGCCGAGCGGCGGGAGCGGTTCGCGCGGGAGGTCGGCGGCCTGCGCGACCGGCTGGTCGACGCCGTGCGCGGCGCCGTACCGGACGCGATCCTCGGCGGCGACCCGGCCCCCGGCGGCCGGCTCCCCGCCAACGCGCACTTCACCTTCCCCGGCTGCGAGGGCGACTCCCTGCTGCTCCTGCTGGACGCCCAGGGCATCGAGTGCTCCACCGGCTCCGCCTGCACCGCGGGCGTCGCCCAGCCCAGCCACGTCCTCCTCGCCACCGGCACCGACCCGGACCTGGCTCGCGGCACCCTGCGCTTCTCCCTCGGCCACACCTCCACCGAGGCGGACGTCGAGGCCGTGGCGAAGGCGATCGGCCCTGCGGTGGAACGCGCCCGCGCGGCCGGCCTCACCTAGCCGTATCGCCCCGCGAGGCCGGGGACGCGGCCGGCGGGGGCTCGGCGCGCTCGTCGCCGACCAGGCGTATGTACCGCTCCCAGTCCCACAGCGGCCCCGGGTCCGTGTGGTCCGTGCCCGGCACCTGGTGGTGCCCGATGATGTGCTCCCGGTCCACGGGGATGCCGTACCGCCCGCATATCGCGGCCGCGAGCCGGGCCGAGGCCGCGTACAGGGCGTCCGTGAAGGACGCGGGATCCTCCACGAAGCCCTCGTGCTCGATGCCGACGCTGCGTTCGTTGTACTGCCGGTTGCCCGCGTGGAAGGCCACGTCCAGCTCGCGGACCAGCTGGGTGATCCGCCCGTCCCGGCGCACGATGTAGTGCGCCGCCGCGCCGTGCCCGGGGTCCTTGAAGGCCCGCACCGCCGACGCGTACCCGCCCTGGGTGACATGGACGACCACCCGGTCCACCGGATAGTCGGCCGGCCGGTCCGCCCGCCGGTAGTTCGCCGCCGAGGCCGCCACCCAGCGCGCGCCCCGGAAGTCCACCGCGCCAGCCGGCCGCGGCTTGTCCACCCCGGGCAGCCGCCACCACGACCGGGACAGCTCCTCGCGGGCCAGCAGCGCCGTGCCCACGGCCGCCGCGACCCCGCCGACCAGCAACGCCCGCCGCCCCAGCCGCCGGTCCCCGTCGCCCGCCGGAGGTCCCGTGCCCGCCCCCGCCGCCGAACCCGAAGTCGCCCCCATGTGACCGTCAACGGACAACCGGCCGGCCGGGTTCCCGCACCCCCGCACGCTCGTTCCCGCGCCCCCGTACCCTGGAAGGGTTATGACTGACACCCCGCAGCGCACCCGCCCCCTCCGCGTCCTCGCCGCCATGTCCGGCGGAGTGGACTCCGCCGTCGCCGCCGCGCGTGCCGCGGAGGCCGGCCACGACGTCACCGGCGTCCACCTCGCGCTCTCCGCGAACCCGCAGTCCTTCCGAACCGGCGCGCGGGGCTGTTGCACCATCGAGGACTCGCGCGACGCCCGCCGCGCGGCCGACGTCATCGGCATCCCGTTCTACGTCTGGGACCTCGCCGACCGCTTCCGCGAGGACGTCGTGGAGGACTTCGTCGCCGAGTACGAGGCCGGCCGCACCCCGAACCCGTGCCTGCGCTGCAACGAGAAGATCAAGTTCGCGGCGCTGCTGGACAAGGCGCTGGCCCTCGGCTTCGACGCGGTGTGCACCGGCCACTACGCCAAGGTGATCGTCAAGGAGGACGGCTCCCGCGAGCTGCACCGCGCCTCCGACATGGCCAAGGACCAGTCGTACGTCCTCGGCGTGCTGGACGACAAGCAGCTCGCGCACGCGATGTTCCCGCTCGGCGACACGGCCACCACCAAGGAGGAGATCCGCGCGGAGGCCGAGCGCCGGGGGCTGGCCGTGGCCAAGAAGCCCGACTCGCACGACATCTGCTTCATCGCCGACGGCGACACCCAGGGCTTCCTGGCCAAGCGGCTCGGCAAGGCCGAGGGCGACATCGTGGACGAGTCCGGCAGCAAGCTGGGCACCCACGAGGGCGCGTACGGCTTCACCATCGGCCAGCGCAAGGGCCTGAGGATCGGCACCCCGGCCCCGGACGGCAAGCCGCGCTACGTCCTGGACATCTCCCCGGTCACCAACACGGTCACCGTCGGCCCGGCCGAGGCGCTGGACGTCACCGCCCTCACCGCGATCCGGCCCCGCTGGTGCGGCACCGCCCCCACCGGTCCCGGCACCTACACCGCTCAGCTCCGCGCGCACGGCGGCGAGACCGAGGTCACCGCCGAATCCGTGGACGGCGAGCTGCGCGTCACCTTCGCCGAGCCGGTCCGCGGCGTCGCCCCCGGCCAGGCGATCGTGCTCTACGACGGCACGCGCGTGGTGGGCTCGGCGACGATCGCGTCCACCACGCGCGCGACGGCGTCGGCGGCGGTCTGAGCCGCACGGGCCGCCCTGTCCTTCCCGGCGGGGCTGCCCGTGTCCTTCTCGGCAGGGCTGCCCCGTGTCCTTCCTGGCGGGGCTACCCCGCGAAGAACTCCGCCAGCACCGGCCCCAGCACATCCGACTCCACCATGTGGGTCTGGCCCGGCAGGACCCGGTACGTGCCCTGCGGCACGGCCTCCGCGACCGCCTGGCCCGCGCGGCGCATCCACTCCGGGCTCGCCCCGCCGGCGAGCGCGAGGACGGGTACGGGGACGCGGGCCAGCAGGTCCCGGGGGAGCAGGCCGTCGGCCATGACGGCGTCGTCGTGGGCGAGGCTGGGCGCGAGCGTCTCCATCCCGGCCCACATCGGGGACTGGCGGGCGCGCTGGATCATCTCCTCGCCGAGACCGGTCTGGCGCAGGAACAGCTCCACCGCGTCCCCGCGCCGGCCCTCGGCCAGCGCCTCGGTCAGCCGCTCCTTGTAGGCCGCCTCGCGCGCGGCGCCGTCCGCCAGGTGGTCGGCGTACGGCACCTCATACACCGCCGCCCTGGTCGCCGGCACCCCCTCGGCCGCCGCGCGCAGCACCAGCGCGCCGCCCGAGGAGACCCCGAACAGCGCCGCGTCGCCGCCCACGGCGTCGACGAGCGCGGCCAGGTCCTCCACCTCGCGGTCGACCGCGTAGGGCGCCGTGCCGCCGCTTTCGCCGCGGCCCCGGCGGTCGTAGACGACGGCCGTGCAGCGCCGCCCGAGGCGCTCGGCCAGGGGCAGCAGGGTGCCGCCGGTGGACATCGCTCCGCTCACCAGGATCACCGTGGGCCCGTGGCCGGTCACGTGGTACGCGAGGGAGGTGCCGTCGCGGGAAGTCGTCTTCTTGTCCATGGCCGTGCAGACTGCCGCACGGCACCCCGCTCACCGGTCACGACACGGCGGTGCCGGGCAGGGTCATGCGACCTCGGTGTCGTAGAAGCAGTAGTGGTCCTTGAGCTCGGCCATCTCGGGCTTGGGCTCGGGGTACGCCCAGACGACGTCGGCCGCGTCCGGCAGCGACCAGTAGGACGCCGTGCCCTTGTAGGGGCAGACGGTGTGCGTGTCGGAGGGGGTCAGCAGATCGAGGCGCACGTCCTCGGCGGGGATGTAGTACCGCACCGGACAGCCCGTCTCGCGCAGTTCCAGCGGACGGTCGGTCTCCGCCAGCACCTGGCCGTCGCGCACCGCGCGCACGTGCCGCTCGCTCTTCTGGATCGTGATCGTGTGTCCATCGGTCATACCGGAACAGCGCCGGACGGGCCGCGCTTCTTCCCGCACGGCGCGGGCACCGTACGGTATAGGCCATGAACATCTGCGTCTTCCTGTCCGCCGCCGACCTCGACGAGCGTTACACGCGTCCCGCGCGCGAGTTCGCGGAACTGATCGGCAAGGCCGGTCACACCCTGGTCTGGGGCGGTTCCGACACCGGTCTGATGAAGGTGGTCGCCGACGGCGTGCAGGAGGCGGGCGGCCGGCTGCTGGGCGTCTCCGTGGAGTTCCTGGCGAACAAGGCGCGGCCCGGCGCCGACGAGATGATCATCGCGGCCGACCTCGCCGAGCGCAAGAAGCTGCTGCTGGAGAAGGCCGACGCCGTGGTGATCATGGTGGGCGGCACCGGCACCCTGGACGAGGCCACGGAGATCCTGGAGCTGAAGAAGCACGGCCGCACCCACAAGCCGGTCGTGCTGCTGAACACGGCCGGGTTCTACGACGGCCTGCGCGAGCAGTTCCGCCGCATGGAGGCCGAGCGCTTCCTGCCCCGCCCGCTGGCCGAGCTGGTCTTCTTCGCCGACGAGCCCGCCGCTGCCCTGGCTTACCTGGAGGAGCAGGCCGCCGGGCACTGATGCGAGCATGGGCCCCATGGCTACTCATGTGATCACCGGGGCCGGTTCCGGCATCGGCGCGGCCGTGGCGCGCCGGCTGCACGCGCGCGGGGACGACCTCGTGCTGCACGCGCGCGACGCGGCCCGCGCCAAGGAGCTGGCGGCGGACTTCCCCGGCGCCCGCACCCTGGTCGGCGACCTCGCGGACCCGGACAGGCTCTCCTGGGCGTTCTCCCACCAGTCGCTCCCGGACCGGGTGGACTCCCTGCTGCACATCGCCGGGGTCGTCGAGCTGGGCGGGGTCGGCGACCTCACCCCGAAGGCATGGCACCACCAGCTGAACGTCAACCTGATCGCCCCGGCCGAGCTGACCCGGCACTTCCTGCCGCAGCTGCGGGCAACCCGCGGCCACGTGGTCTTCGTCAACTCCGGGGCCGGACTGAACGCCCATGCCGGCTGGTCCGGTTACGCCGCCTCCAAGCACGGCCTGAAGGCCCTCGCCGACGCCCTGCGCCAGGAGGAGCACGCGAACGGCGTCCGCGTCACCTCGGTCTACCCCGGCCGCACCGCCAGCCGCATGCAGGCCAAGGTGCACCAGCAGGAGGGCAAGGAGTACGACCCGGAGAAGTGGATGGACCCCGAGTCGGTCGCCACGACGATCCTGATGGCCCTGGACCTGCCGAGGGACGCCGAGGTCAACGACCTGTCGGTGCGCCCCGGCCGCTGACCGGGGGCCCGGCCCGTACCGCTGGGCGCACCGGGCGTACCACTGGGCGTCCCGGGTTCCGTAGGCTTCCCTGGTGAGCGAAAACAGCCAGTTCAGGTTCCCGGGAGCCACCGGCGTCGGCTCCCTGCCCGGCACCGACGCGCGGGAGGCCGCCAAGACCGTCACCGGCAGCTTCGAGGACTTCCCGTTCCTCGCGGAGCTGCCCGCGCGCGGTCCGGGCGCCGACATGATCGGCCGGACCGCCGGGATGCTGGTCGAGCTGTACGCGCGCGTGGAGCCCAGCGGCTGGCGGATCGGGGACCGGCCCGGCCGGGACACCAGGCGGGCGCGGTCCTGGCTGGTGGAGGACCTGGACGCCCTGGAGGAGTTCACCCAGGGCTACGAGGGCGATCTGAAGGTGCAGGCCGTCGGGCCGTGGACACTGGCCGCCGCGCTGGAGCTGAGGAACGGCGAGGCCGCCCTGTCGGACGCCGGTGCCTGCCGGGACCTCGCCGCCTCGCTCGCCGAGGGGCTGCGGCTGCACCTGGCCGAGGTGCGGCGGCGCGTCCCGGGCGCCCGGCTCGTCCTCCAGCTCGACGAGCCCTCCCTGACCTCCGTGCTGCGCGGGCAGGTCCGCACGGCCAGCGGCTACCGCACCCACCGCGCCGTGGACCGGCAGGTCGTGGAGGCCACGCTGCGGGACGTCGTCGCGGCGGCCGGCGGCGGGCCGGTGACCGTGCACTCCTGTGCCCCGGACGTGCCGTTCGCGCTGCTGCGGCGGGCCGGCGCGGCGGCCGTCTCCTTCGACGCCGCGCTGCTCACCGAGCGTGACGACGAGCTGATCGGCGAGGCCGTCGAGGCGGGCACCCGGCTGTTCGCCGGTGTCGTGCCGGGCACGGACGGCCCGTTGTCAGACCCGGCCGGTAGCGTCATGGGTGTCAGGACGCTGTGGCGCAGGCTGGGGCTGCATCCGGGGTTGCTCGCGGAGGCGGTCACGGTGACCCCGGCGTGCGGTCTGGCGGGGGCGTCCCCCGCCTACGCGCGCCGGGCGCTCGCCCACTGCGTCCGGGCGGCGAGATCCCTCGCGGACAACCCTGAGTAACGGAGGACAACACGGTGGCCGGCGACAAGCAAGCGGAGACGACAGCGGTGCCCGCCGAGGCCCGCGAGACCCACGCGCGCCTGGCGGAGCAGATCGAGGAGCACCGCTTCCGGTACTACGTGAAGGACGCTCCCGTCGTCAGCGACGCGGAGTTCGACCGGCTCCTGAAGTCCCTGGAGGACCTGGAGGAGCGCTACCCCGAGCTGCGCACCCCGGACTCGCCCACCCAGAAGGTCGCGGGGTCCTACGAGACGGAGTTCACCGCCGTCGAGCACCGCCAGCGGATGCTGTCGCTGGACAACACGTTCAACGACGAGGAGCTGGCCGCCTGGGCCGACCGCATCGCGCGGGAACTGGGCGACCAGACGTACCACTTCCTGTGCGAGCTGAAGGTGGACGGCCTCGCGGTCAACCTCACCTACGAGAAGGGCCGGCTGACCCGCGCGGCCACCCGCGGCGACGGCCGCACCGGCGAGGACATCACGCCGAACGTGCGCACCATCGCGGAGATCCCGGACCGCCTGGGCGGCGCGGAGGTGCCCGACCTGGTGGAGATCCGCGGCGAGGTCTACTTCCCGATGGAGAAGTTCCTCGAACTGAACGAACGCCTGGTCGCCGCCGGTGACAAGCCGTTCGCCAACCCCCGCAACGCCGCCGCCGGTTCGCTGCGCCAGAAGGACCCGAGAGTCACCGCGACCCGCCCGCTGCACATGGTGGTGCACGGCATCGGCGCCCTGGAGGGCTTCACCGGCCTGACCCGGCTCTCCCAGGCGTACGACCTGCTGAAGACCTGGGGCCTGCCCACCTCGCCGCACAACCGCGTGGTCGACGGCCTGGACGGGGTGCGCGAGTTCATCGCGTACTACGGCGAGAACCGGCACTCCGTCGAGCACGAGATCGACGGTGTCGTGGTCAAGCTGGACGAGATCCGCCTCCAGGGGCGGCTCGGCTCCACCGCGCGGGCGCCGCGCTGGGCGATCGCCTACAAGTACGCGCCGGAGGAGGTCAACACCAAGCTGGTCGACATCAAGGTGGGTGTCGGCCGCACCGGCCGGGTCACGCCGTACGCCCAGGTGGAGCCGGTCACGGTGGCGGGCAGCGAGGTGGAGTTCGCCACCCTGCACAACCAGGAGGTCGTCAAGGCCAAGGGCGTCCTCATCGGGGACACCGTCGTGCTGCGCAAGGCCGGTGACGTCATCCCGGAGATCCTCGGCCCGGTGGTGGACCTGCGGGACGGCGGCGAGCGGGAGTTCGTGATGCCGGGCACGTGCCCGGAGTGCGGCACGCCGCTGCGGCCGATGAAGGAGGGCGACGTCGACCTGCGCTGCCCGAACGCCCGTACCTGTCCGGCCCAGTTGCGCGAGCGGGTGTCGTATCTGGCGGGCCGCGAGTGCCTGGACATCGAGCACTTCGGCGCGGTGGCCGCCGCCGCGCTGACCCGGCCGCTGGAGCCCGCCGACCCGCCGCTGGTGGACGAGGGCGACCTGTTCGACCTCACGGTGGAGAAGCTGCTGCCCATCAAGGCCCATGTGCTGGACCCGGACAGCGGACTGCCCAAGCGCGACCCCAAGACCGGTGAGGAGAAGGTCGTCACGGTCTTCGCCAACCAGAAGGGCGAGCCGAAGAAGAACACCCTCGCCCTGCTGGCGAACATCGAGGCGGCCAAGTCCCGTCCGCTGGCCCGCTTTCTGAACGGGCTGTCCATCCGGCACGTGGGGCCGGTCGCCGCGCAGGCCCTCGCGCGCGAGTTCCGCTCCGTCGACCGCATCGAGCAGGCGACCGAGGAGGAGCTGGCGGCCACCGACGGCGTCGGCCCGATCATCGCCGCCGCGCTCAAGGAGTGGTTCGCCGAGGACTGGCACCGCGAGATCGTCCGCAAGTGGAAGGCCGCCGGGGTGCCGCTGGAGGACGAGGCGTCCGGCGAGGACGAGGGGCCGCGCCCGCTGGAGGGGCTCACGGTCGTCGTCACCGGCACGCTGGAGCACCACACCCGGGACGGCGCCAAGGAGGCACTGCAGAGCCGGGGCGCGAAGGTGACCGGTTCCGTTTCGAAAAAGACATCTTTCGTCGTTGTGGGCGACAACCCCGGATCGAAATATGACAAGGCCATGCAGCTGAAGGTCCCTGTTCTGAACGAGGACGGTTTCGGCGTCCTGTTGGAGCAGGGCCCCGAAGCCGCGGCCGAAGTCGCGCTTCCGACCGAGGAGTAGCGGTTGAAGGCCACCCGATCGGCGCATATCAGTTGCATACGGGTGGCCCGGGCACATTCGGGCAACCGTCGGAGACCGCTGCCCGTGGAAGCCTTCCGCGGCCTACTGTTGAGGTGTGCGCCCGCCGTGCCCGGCTGCGGCTGGGGCAGCTCCGTGCCCTCGACAGGCCCGGGGAGGGTTTCTTCGACGCGGAGCCGCTGATGGTTGACGGGCATCGGGCCGCGTGGCGTGGGCACCGCCGGCTGTGAGAGGGACGGGAATGGAACCGACCGAGAGCGCCGCCCCCGACGCACGGCTGCGCCCGCGCCGCCGCGCCGGGGCCTGGCGCGAGAACCGGTGGACCGGGTGGACCGAGGGCCGTACGGGAGTGCGGCCGCGCCCCGTCACCCCGCGCCCCGCCGGCCCGCTCGCGGCCCCCGCGCCCGCCGCCCCGCTGCCACCGGCCGCCGGACCCGCTTCCGGCCTGGCCGGCGCCGGCACCGACCGGCACCCGTCCTGGCCGGCGCTGCCCGCCGCCGTCGTCGCCGCCGCGGGCTTCGCCCTGGGCGCCGGGTTCTACCGCGCCTGCGTCGGCCACCACGCCCTCTTCCCGAACGGCACGGTCGGCTGGGCGCTGGCCCTGCTCACCGGCGTCATCGTCGGCCACCTCGTCATGCTGGGCCGCGCCCGCTGGTGGGGCGGCACCGGCTCGGGCGCCGCCCTCACCCTCGCCGTCCTGCTGCTGTACGGCTGGGTGCCGGCCGGACTGGTCAGCCTCACCGTCGTCGTCCTGGTCGGCATCGCCCGCCGGCACCGCTGGCGCCAAGGGGTGCTGCACGGCGCGGTGGACATCCTCGGCATCGGCGTCGGCGCCCTGCTGCTCGGCGCGTTCGGCCGGGTCCCGAGCGTGGAGGCCCCCTGGCGGCCCGACAACTGGAGCATCGCCACCGCCCCCGAGGTCGTCCTGGTCGCGGTCGCCTACCTGGCCGTCAGCCGCGGCCTGCTGTGGTACCTGAACGCGCCGCGCGACGGCGGGCTGCCCACCATCGCCCGCACCGCCGTGGTCAGACAGGGCCTGGTCGCCGTCGCGCTGCTCGGCATCGCACCGCTGCTGTGCGTCGTCGCCGACGCCGAGCCGATCCTGCTCCCGCTCTTCGCCATCCCGCTCATCGCCCTGGACTCCACGCTGTGGATGGCCCGCGCCCGCGCCGAGGAGCAGCTGCGCGACCCGCTGACCGGGCTGCCCAACCGCCAGTGGCTGCTGGACCGCATCTGGACCGCGCTGGACGACGCCGACCGCATCGGGGCGCGCGCCGCGCTCATGCTGATCGACCTCGACCGTTTCCGCTCGGTGAACGACACGCTCGGTCATCTGGCCGGTGACCGGCTGCTGCTCCAGATCGCCGACCGGCTGCGGCTCGCCCTGCCGCGCGGGGCCGAGGCCGCCCGGCTCGGCGGTGACGAGTTTGCTGTGTTACTCCCCGTCGCCGACTCCACCACGTCGGCGACGCGCGTTGCCCGCGGTCTCGTCACCGCCCTCAGCTCCCCGCTCGACCTGGACGGCCTCACCCTCGTCCTGGAGGCCAGCGCCGGAGTGGCCGTCTTCCCCGATCACGCCCTCGACGCCGAGGGGATGCTGCGCCGCGCCGACGTCGCCATGTACCAGGCGAAGCGGGACCGCACCGGCGTCGAGGTCTACGAGTCCAAGCGGGACTCCAACACCCCCGACCGCCTCGGCCTCCTCGGCGATCTGCGCCGGGCCCTCGACGCGCACGAGGTTCAGCTGCACTACCAGCCCAAGGTCCGCTTCGACGGACAGGTGGCGGGCCTGGAGGCGCTGGTCCGCTGGGTCCACCCCGAGCGCGGCAAGGTGCCGCCGGACGAGTTCATAGCGATAGCCGAGTCCTCCGGGCTGATGCCCCACCTCACCGAGTACGTCCTGGAGACCGCCCTCGGCCAGGTCGCCCGGTGGCGCGCCCAGGGCCTGCGGGTCCCGGTCGCGGTCAACGTCTCCCCGCGCGACGTCCACACCCCCGGCTTCGCCGGCTCCGTCGCCGCCCGGCTGGCCCGGCACGGGGTCCCGGCCGGGGCGCTCCAGCTGGAGATCACGGAACACGTGCTGCTGGAGGACCCGCAGCGGGCCGCCGACACCCTCGCCGGGCTCACCGGGCACGGCGTGAAGATGTCCCTGGACGACTTCGGCACCGGGTACTCGTCCCTGGTGCACCTGCGGCGGCTGCCGGTCAGCGAGCTGAAGATCGACCGCTCCTTCGTGGCCCGGCTCGCCGTCGACACCGAGGACGCCGAGATCGTCCGCTGCACGGTGGACCTGGCCCATTCGCTGGGCCTGCTGGTCGTCGCCGAGGGCGTGGAGGACGACGAGACCTGGGAGCGGCTGCGGGACCTGGGCTGCGACGCGGTGCAGGGCTGGCTGGTCGCCGCGGCGATGCCGCCCGACGAGACCACGGCCTGGCTGCGGGCCCGCGGCTCCCGGGGCTGGCAGCGCCCGACCCCGGCCCTGCCGGCTGCGGAGTAGCCCCCCCCGCGGGCCCCGGCCCGGGCGCGTGTCACCGCGCGGAATCCGGGCTCTCCGGCGCGGCCTCGCCCCGGCGGACGCGCCGGAGGCGGCGGCAGTGGCCGGAGGTAGGAGCTGGACGACAACCACCTCCTGAAGGGCGCGGCCTGGGGCGGCCGGCGCCGCTGAGGCGGGCCCCGCAGGAAACCGTTTCACGGGCACGGTGCCCCGCCCCATAGGATTGGGCCCAAACCACACACACTCACCCCAGAGGATCGCTGCATGCCTGGCATCACGCGCGAGGAGGTCGCCCACCTCGCCCGGCTGGCGCGTCTGGAGCTGAAGCCCGAAGAACTCGATCACTTCGCAGGCCAGCTTGACGACATCATCGGCGCGGTCGCCCGCGTCAGCGAGGTCGCCGACCAAGACGTACCGCCGACCTCGCACCCGCTCCCGCTGACGAACGTCATGCGGCCGGACGAGGTCCGTCCCTCGCTCACCCCCGAGCAGGCGCTCTCCGGCGCCCCGGCCCAGGAGCAGCAGCGTTTCAAGGTGCCGCAGATCCTGGGGGAGGAGTGACCACCATGACGGACAGCAACATCATCAAGCTCACGGCCGCGCAGATCGCCGAGAAGATCGCCTCCGGCGAACTGACGGCGGTCCAGGTCACCGAGGCCCACCTCGCCCGGATCGAGGCCGTGGACGAGAAGGTCCACGCCTTCCTGCACGTCGACCGCGAGGGCGCCCTCGCCCAGGCGCGTGCCGTGGACGCCAAGCGCGAGCGCGGCGAGAAGCTCGGCCCGCTGGCCGGCGTCCCGCTCGCGCTCAAGGACATCTTCACCACCGAGGGCGTGCCCACGACCGTCGGCTCGAAGATCCTCGAAGGCTGGATCCCGCCGTACGACGCGACGCTCACCAAGCGGCTGAAGGCCGCCGACGTCGTCATCCTCGGCAAGACCAACATGGACGAGTTCGCCATGGGGTCCTCCACCGAGAACAGCGCCTACGGTCCGACCGGCAACCCCTGGGACCTCACCCGGATCCCCGGCGGTTCCGGCGGCGGTTCGTCCGCCGCGCTCGCCGCCTACGAGGCCCCGCTCGCCATCGGCACCGACACCGGCGGCTCCATCCGCCAGCCGGCCGCCGTCACCGGCACGGTCGGCGTGAAGCCGACCTACGGCGCGGTGTCCCGGTACGGCATGGTGGCCTTCTCCTCCTCCCTCGACCAGGGCGGCCCCTGCGCCCGTACGGTCCTGGACGCGGCCCTGCTGCACGAGGTGATCGCCGGCCACGACCCGCTGGACTCCACGTCCATCGACGCCCCGGTCCCGCCGGTGGTCGAGGCCGCCCGCAACGGCAGCGTCCAGGGCATGCGCGTCGGCGTGGTCAAGCAGTTCCGCGGCGAGGGCTACCAGGCCGGCGTCATCCAGCGCTTCGACGAGTCGGTGGAGCTGCTCAAGGAGCTGGGCGCCGAGATCGTCGAGCTGGACTGCCCGTCCTTCGACCTCGCCCTGTCGGCGTACTACCTGATCGCCCCGTCCGAGTGCTCCTCCAACCTGGCCCGCTTCGACGGCCTGCGCTACGGCGCGCGGACCGGCGACGACGGCACGCACTCCGCCGAGGAGGTCACCTCCCTGACCCGCGAGGCCGGCTTCGGCCCCGAGGTCAAGCGCCGGATCATGCTCGGCACGTACGCGCTGTCGAGCGGCTACTACGACGCGTACTACGGCTCCGCGCAGAAGGTCCGCACGCTCATCACGCGGGACTTCGAGAAGGCCTTCGAGCAGGTCGACGTCATCGTCTCCCCGACGACCCCGACCACCGCCTTCCCGATCGGCGAGCGCGCCGACGACCCGATGGCGATGTACCTCGCGGACCTGTGCACCATCCCGACCAACCTGGCGGGCAACGCGGCCATGTCCCTGCCCTGCGGTCTCGCCCCGGAGGACAACCTCCCGGTGGGCCTGCAGATCATCGCCCCGGCGCTGAAGGACGACCGGCTGTACAAGGTGGGCGCCGCCGTCGAGGCCGCCTTCGTGGAAAAGTGGGGTCACCCGCTGCTGGAGGAGGCACCGTCGCTGTGAGCAAGCTGTCGAAGGCCAAGGACTTCAAGAAGTCCAAGTCCGGTACGTACCTGTCCATGGCCGCCACCGCGTTCGGCGCGGTCGGCGCCGCGAAGCAGATCAAGAAGGCCCGCGCCGAGAACGACACGCTGAGGCTCGTCGACGCCGTCGTCACCGCCGCAGGCATCGTCACCGGCCTCGCCATCCTCTACCGCGAGCTGAAGCGGTTGGGCGACGACGACGTCCTGCTGGGCTGAGAGGGAAGTTTTCACCGTGACCACCACGACCGACCTGGTGTCGTACGAGGACGCGCTGGCGGCGTACGACCCCGTCATGGGCCTTGAGGTCCATGTCGAACTCGGCACCAAGACCAAGATGTTCTGCGGCTGTTCGACGGCGCTCGGCGCCGACCCGAACTCCCAGACCTGCCCCGTCTGCCTCGGCCTGCCCGGCGCGCTCCCGGTCGTCAACGCGACCGGCGTCGAGTCCGCCATCAAGATCGGTCTCGCGCTGAACTGCGAGATCGCCGAATGGTGCCGCTTCGCCCGGAAGAACTACTTCTATCCGGACATGCCGAAGAACTTCCAGACCTCCCAGTACGACGAGCCGATCGCCTTCAACGGCTACCTCGACGTGCAGCTGGAGGACGGCGAGGTCTTCCGCGTGGAGATCGAGCGCGCCCACATGGAGGAGGACACCGGCAAGTCGACGCACGTCGGCGGCGCCACCGGCCGTATCCACGGCGCGTCCCACTCCCTGCTGGACTACAACCGCGCCGGCATCCCGCTCATCGAGATCGTCACCAAGCCGATCGTGGGCGCCGGCGAGCGCGCCCCCGAGGTGGCGAAGGCGTACGTCCGCGAGCTGCGCGAGGTCATCCGCGCCCTCGGCGTGTCCGAGGCCCGCATGGAGATGGGCCAGATGCGCTGCGACGTGAACCTGTCGCTGATGCCCAAGGGCGCCGACAAGTTCGGCACGCGCTCGGAGACGAAGAACGTCAACTCCCTGCGCTCGGTGGAGCGTGCGGCCCGCTACGAGATCATGCGCCACGCGGCCGTGCTCTCCGGCGGCGGCACGATCGTCCAGGAGACCCGCCACTTCCACGAGGACACCGGGTCCACGACCTCGGGCCGCGTGAAGGAGGAGGCCGAGGACTACCGGTACTTCCCGGAGCCCGACCTGGTCCCCGTCGCGCCCTCGCGCGAGTGGGTCGAGGAGATCCGCGCGGCCCTGCCCGAGCTGCCGCTGGCCCGCCGTACCCGGCTGCTGGCGGAGTGGGGCATCTCCGCCACCGACATGCAGGCGATCCTGAACGCCGGCGCGCTGGACCCGATCGTCGCCACGATCGACGCCGGTGCCGACGCGGCCGCCGCCCGCAAGTGGTGGATGGGCGAACTCGCGCGCAGCGCCAACGAGTCCGGCACGGCGCTGGACGAGCTGGCGATCACCCCGCGGCAGGTGGCCCGGGTCACCGAGCTGGTCGCCAAGGGTGACCTGAACGACAAGCTGGCCCGCCAGGTCATCGAGGGCGTCCTCGCGGGCGAGGGCACCCCGGACGAGGTGGTGGACAAGCGCGGTCTGAAGGTCGTCTCGGACGAGGGCGCGCTGACCACCGCCGTCGAGGAGGCCATCGCCGGCAACCCGGCCATCGCGGACAAGATCCGCGGCGGCAAGGTGGCCGCGGCCGGCGCCCTGGTCGGCGCGGTCATGAAGGCCACCCGCGGCCAGGCCGACGCGGCCCGCGTCAAGGAGCTGATCCTGGAGAAGCTCGGCGTCACCGAGGGCTGACCCCGCCCGCGCACGGCCCCGGAGGCACGCCCGCCTCCGGGGCCGTACGCATGCCCGCGTCGGCCTACGCCCGGCGTCCCACGACCCGTACGAATCCCAGCGCGTGCCCCTGGTCCGCGCGGAGCATCTCGGCGGACCGGCCCGCCATGCGGACATGGAGGTCGTCGGCGCTCTCCTCGGTGACCACGTCGCACCACAGCAGCCAGTCCCGCCAGCCGTGCTCCAGCCAGTCGGCCGCCTCCACTTCCACGGCGCCACTGCGGGTCCAGTGGCGCCGCCACCAGTCCGCGGTGTGGAAGCACCAGAAGGCGGGCTCCCACCAGGGCCTCAGGTGCTCCGGCGGCTCGACGCCCGCCGGCTCCTCGCGCAGCGCCGGGACGACGACCCCGATCCGCCCGCCCGGCTTCAACAGCCGGGTCAGGGACGGCAGATACAGGTCGTCGGTGCCGAAGTACTGGTAGGCGTCGATGGAGACGATCGCGTCGAAGGACCCTTCGGCGAACGGCAGGTCGTGGGCCTCGGCGCGCACGGGCAGCACCCGGTCGGCGACACCCGCCTCGGCGAGCCGTACGGCGTTGTCGTCGGGGTTCACCCACAGGTCGGCGGCGGTGACCTGGAGGCCGTACTCGCGGGCCAGGAAGACGGAGGTCATCGCCCGCCCGCAGCCCAGGTCGAGCACGCGCGCGCCGGGCGGCAGCGCGTCCAGCCCCAGCGCGGGGGCCAGCCACTCCAGCAGCCACAGCGCGTGCGGGCCCATCTGGTTCTCGATGGTCCAGCGGGCGTCGTAGCCGTTGCTGCGGGGGTAGCGCGGGTGGGTGACGCGGCGGGTGAGCGCGTCCGGCGTGGTCGGTGTGTTGGTCACAAGCAACCATCCCTAGCAGCCGGGAAGGCCGCCCCGCACCGGGTTTTCGCCGCCGCGGCGGGTACGCTCGCCCGCCATGAGGGGAAGCACCGAATCCGAAGTCGGGCCCGCGGCGACGGAGGCCGCCGGAGCGCCCGGAACCGCCGGGGGCGCCGAGGAGCGGGCCGGGGGTGCCGAGGAACGGGCCGGGGACGCGGAGGAGTACGCGGGGGTGCCCGGGGACCATGCCGGGGATGCCGGGGACGGCGAGGAGTACGTGGGGGACGCCAGGCGGGCCCGCTGGGCCGCCGTCGCGACCGGGGCGCTGCTGACCTGCGCGGGGCTGGCTGCCGCGCTGCTGAGGTCCGCCGGGGCCGCCCCGGCGTTCGTGCCCGTCGCCTACGCCCTCGGCGCCGCCGTGTGCGCGTCGGCCGCGGTGCTGGGCGCCAGGGGCCGTACCCGCAGGGCCTTGTGGATGCTGATCGCGGGGACGATGATCATGGCGCTCGGGGACCAGTCCGACTGACGTGTTTTCGCCGTACCGGCCGGGTCCCGGCGGACGAACTGCGGGAAGGAACTACGGCTTCATGTACGCGACATCACTCGGTGACGACGGTGCCGAACTGCGGCCCCTGGAGGTGTGGCACGCCGGTGAGCTGCTGGAGAACATCGACCGGGGACGGGAGTTCATCGGCCGGCACATAGGACTCGCGGACGCGGTGTCCGATCTCGACGGGGCCCGCGCGTGGCTGAAGTCGTACGCCGACAAGCGCGCCGCCGACGCCGGCGGCCTGCACGGGATCTGGCTGGACGGCAAGCTCGTCGGAGGGCTGCTGTTCCGCGTCTGGGACACCCCGAGCGGGGTCTGCGAGGCCGGCTGCTGGCTGGAGCCGGGCGCGGCCGGGCGCGGGCTGGTCACGCGGGGCATGCGGATCCTGCTCGACTGGGCCTTCGAGGAGCGCGGCATGCACCGGGTGGAGTGGCAGGTGTCCTCGGCCAACCAGGCCAGCATCAACGTGGCCCGGCGGCTCGGCATGACCCGCGAGGGCGTGCTCCGCGAGAACTTCCCGCACCGGGGTGTGCGCACCAGCACGGAGATCTGGGCGGTGCTGGCACCCGAGTGGCGTGCGGCACGCGCGCGTACCGAACGAAACGATCATTAAGAGACCTCTCAGACAGCGTCCGTACGGTGCCGGGCATGGCAACGAAGACAGCGGAAGGCGCCGAGACCGCCGGCACCGGGTCCGGCACCGAGGCGCGCAAGGACGACGAGACGACGACGGCCGCCCCCGGGGCCGTGGCGGAGACCGAGGAGACCGGGAAGACCGAGCCGGCGGACGCGGCCGGTGAGGAAGACGGAGAAGACGGGGAAGCCGGGGTTCGGGAGGACGGCGAGGCGGACGGCGCCGGTGGCAAGGCGGCCTCCGGGGTCGGCCAGGGCGCCGGTGCCGTCGTCTCCGCCGCGCTGGGCCTGGTCTCCCTCACCGGCGGCTGGATCGGCACCGTCGCCTCCGCCCGGGAGCAGCTCATCGGCCAGCTGCGGACGTCGACCAGCGCGAGCGTCGGCACCCAGCTCAAGGAGGTCTACGGCGACGCCTGGCACACCACCGCCCTGTGGGCCGGGCTGTTCGCGCTGGCCGCGCTGGTCACCGCCGTGGTGGTGCTGGTCCGGCCCGCGTTCGGTACCCCGGGCCGCCCGCAGGCCGCCTGGATCAGGTCGGTGGCCTGGGCGGGCCTGTCGCTCGGTGTCATCGGCCTGCTGCTGGCCGTCCTGAAGTACTCCGACGCCCTGCTGGCCGTGCCCTCCGCCGGCTGACCGGACGCGGATCCCAGGGGCCTTAGGGCGTCCCCGCCTGGTGCGCGGACCCTAAGGCCCCTTACGCGCGCGTGCGGCCCGCCGGACGCGTGAAGATGCGGAACTATCCCGATGCGGCGGACCCGGCCGCGGGACGAGGGTGGGAGGCGTCGCGGAAAGCGGCACCCGCCACCGGATCCGGGAGGAACCCGCCATGTACGAGCTCGAACTGCACCGCCTCCGCTCCGCCGAACTGCGCCGCACGGCGCGGGAGGAGCGCCTGGCCCGCGAGGCCGTCCGCGCCCGCCGCGCCGCCCGCCGCGGGCGGTCCGGCCACGCCGCCCCGGCCGCCGAGTCGCATACCGACGGCTCCCGGCGGCACGGGCTGCCACGCACCGCGTGACGCCGGGGGCGCGGAGCGGCCGGACGGGGGACGGCCGCTCACGGCACCAGGGCCGGGGGGCTTCCCGGCGGAGCCGCACGGCCTTTCCGGCCGTCGGCCCCACCTCTCCGGTCGCCGGTGAGGCCGTCCCGGCTGTCGATACGGCCCTTCCGGCCATCAGTACGACCATCACACGGGCCCTGTGGAAAACCAGTGCCGGGCCCTCGGAACCTCGTGCGATGCTCGGGCCCGTGGAGACCAGGTCCGTCAGTCCCGTGTTCGTCGGCCGCACCGCCGAGTTGGCCACGCTGCGCGACGCGCTCGCCCGCGCCGGCGCCGCCGAGCCGCAGGCGCTGCTGCTCGGCGGCGAGGCGGGCGTGGGCAAGACCCGCCTCGTGGAGGAGTTCGCCACGGACGCCGCCGGCCGCGGCGCGGTCGTCGCCGTCGGCGGCTGCGTCGAGATCGGCGCCGACGGGCTGCCGTTCGCCCCCTTCTCCGCCGCGCTGCGGGCCCTGCGCGACGCCCTGCCCGAGGCGTTCGCCGCCGCCGCGGCCGGTCAGGAGGAGGAACTGGCCCGGCTGCTGCCCGACCTCGGCGAGGCCGGTGCCGGCCGCCACGACGAACAGGGCATGGCCCGCCTGTTCGAACTCACCGCCAGGCTGCTGGAGCGGGTCGCCGCCGACCACACCGTCGCCCTGGTCCTGGAGGACCTGCACTGGGCCGACGCCTCCACCCGCCACCTGCTCGCCTACCTGCTGCGCACCCTGCGCGCCGGCCGCCTCCTCGTCCTGGCCAGCTACCGCAGCGACGACATCCACCGCCGTCACCCGCTGCGCCCCCTGCTCGCCGAACTGGACCGGCTGCGCACCGTCCGCCGGATCGAGCTGGCCCGCTTCACCCGCGAGGAGGCCTGCCGCCAGATCGCCGGCATCCTCGCCGCCGAACCCGACCCCGCCGAGGTCGACGAGATCTACGCACGCTCCGACGGCAACGCCTTCTTCATCGAGGAACTCGCCGTCGCCGCCCGCCGGGGCGACTGCGCCGGGCTCACCGACTCCCTGCGCGACCTGCTCCTCGTCCGGGTCGAGGCGCTGCCCGAGAGCGCCCAGCGGGTCGCCCGGATCGTCGCCGAGGGCGGTTCCACGGTGGAGTACCGGCTGATCGCCGCCGTGGCCCGGCTGGCCGAGGACGACCTCATCGAGGCGCTGCGGGCCGCCGTCGGCGCCAACATCCTCACCGTCACCCCCGCCGGCGACGGCTACCGCTTCCGGCACTCCCTGGTCCGCGAGGCCGTCGCCGACGACCTGCTGCCCGGCGAACGCTCCCGGCTCAACCGCCGCTACGCCGAGGCCCTGGAGGCCGATCCCACGCTCGTCCCCGCCGACGCCCGGGTGATGCGCCTGGCCAGCTACTGGTACCACGCGCACGACGCGGCCAAGGCCCTGCCCGCCGTCCTCGCCGCCGCCGTCGTCGCCCGCCGCCGGCACGCCTACACCGAACAACTCGGGCTGCTGGAACGGGCGATGGAGCTGTGGGACGACGCCCCCGCCGAGGTGCGCGCCGCCCTGCGCCCGGTCGACTACGCGGAGGTGTACCCGCCGTGCGGCTGCGACCCGGCCACCACCCCGCTGCGCTACCTCGACCTGATGGCCGAGGCCGCGGTGGCGGGCCGCTTCGGCGGCGAACGGGAACGCGCCCTGAAGATCACCAAGCGGGCCCTGCGCCTGCTGGAGGAGGACCCGGACCCGCTGCGCGCCGCCTGGTTCTGGGTGCAGCGCTCCCGGCTGGTGCAGGCCCAGGCCCGCGGCGACGGCTGGCGGGAACTGGCCACCGCGCAGGAGCTGGTGCGCGGACTGCCGCCGTCCGAGGTGCACGCCGAGGTGCTGGCGGTCGTCGCCAACTGGTCCATGCAGCACCGGCCCGGCCCCGAGGCGCTGGCCGCCGCCGAACGGGCCGTGGAGTACGCGCGCATGGTGGGCGCCCGCGAGACCGAGCTGCACGCCCTGCTCACCCTGGGCGGGCTGACGGTGGAGTCCGGCGACCCGGAGACGGGCCTGGCGCAGATGCGGCAGGTGCTGCGGGACACCCTGGCGGAGGGCGTGCACCCGGTCGCCGGCCGGGCCTACGTCAACCTGCCGTCCGCGCTGCGCAGCGTCGGCCGGGACCGGGAGGCCGTCCCGCTGCTGCGCGAGGGCATCGAGTTCTGCCGCCGGTACGGACTGCTGGACTCCGGGGCCTGGGCCTGGGGCAACCTCTCCGAGGCGCTCTACGCGCTCGGCCGGTGGGAGGAGGCCGCCGAGGCCGCCGCGCACGCCACCCGGGTCGGCCACAGCGCCAAGCCCCGGGCCGGGGGCGCCCTGCGCCTGGCCCACCTCGCCCTGGCCCACGGCGACCTCGCCGAGGCCGCCCGGCAGCTCGCCACCGCCCGCTCCTGGTACGGCACCCACGACCCGCGGCCCCAGCAGTCCTTGCCGCTGGTCCGCACCGCCATCGGCATAGCCGCCGCCGAGGGCAGGACCGACGACGTCCGCGCGCTCCTCCTGCCGGTCCTGGACGCCGGTTTCCCGCCCGGCACCCACCGGTACGGCTGGCCGCTGCTGCTGGCCGCCGCCACCGCCGAGGCCGACGCCCGCGCCGTGCCCGCCGCCCGGCCCGGCCGCGCCGAGATCCTCGACCGCCTCGCCAGGGCCGTACGGACGCTGACCACCGGTGTCCCCCTGTGGCAGGCCCACAGCCGGTGGGCCCGGGCCGAACTGCTGCGCGCCGAGGGCCGGGACACCGCCGGGACCTGGTCCCCGGTCGTCGCCGCCTTCGAGTGCCTGGACCGCCCCTACGACCTCGCCCGGGTCCGGCACCGCCTGGCCGGGGCGCTGCTGGCCGAGGGCGGCGACGACGAGCGCGACCGCGCCGTGGAACTGCTCAGGCTGGCCACGGCGGTCGCCGACCACCTGAAGGCCCGGCCGCTCGCCGACGCCGTCGCCCGGCTCGCCCAGCGGGCCCGGCTCACCCTCGGCGGCGGCAAGCGGCGGGACCCGGCCGCCGATCCGGCCGCCGCGTTCGGTCTCACCAGCCGGGAGCGGGACGTCCTCGGCCTGGTCGCGGCCGGCCGGACCAACCGGCAGATCGCCGAGGAGCTGTTCATCTCGCCGAAGACCGCGAGCGTCCACGTCTCCAACATCCTCGGCAAGCTCGGTGTCTCCGGCCGGGGCGAGGCGGCGGCGGTGGCGCACCGGCTCGGCCTGCCCGTGGCCGGGACACTCGCTGCCGAATCGCCCGGGTGAGACCTACGCTGGAGAAAACCGGCAATGGGGGGGGAGCCGTGTTCAACGTCTTCGAGGAACTGTTCGCACCCGGCCGCAAACACACCCGGGACGAACAGAAGCGGCTGGAGTTGTCCCGGGAGGACGTCGGCGACAACGACCCCGGTCGCGGTCCCATAGACCTGGCCTCCGGCAAGGCGGTCATACGGCTGTCCGCGCCGGAAGCGCCGGCACCGGCCGACGAGGAACCCGGGCCCGACCCCGGCTGACCTCGGCCGGAGGGGCGGTGGGGCCGGCGGCCGGCTCAGCGGACCCGGAGCTCCAGCACCCGGTCGTCCCCCTTCTCCGGCGTGCCCCGGCCGTCCGTGTTGCCGGTCACCAGCCACAGCCGGCCGTCGCCCGCCGGGGCCACCGTGCGCAGCCGGCCGTAGGTGCCGGTGAGGAACGCCTGCGGAGCGGCCGAGGCCGAGGTGCCGTCCAGCGGGAGGCGCCACAGCCGCTCGCCGCGCAGTCCCGCCAGCCAGATCGCGCCATTCACCTGGACGATGCCGCTGGGGGATGCCTCGTCGGTGTGCCACTGGGCCACCGGGTCCTGGAAACCGGCGCCGGAGGAGCGGCCCTCCGCTTCGGGCCAGCCGTAGTCGCCGCCGGGCTTGATCGCGTTCAGCTCGTCCCAGGTGTCCTGCCCGAACTCCGAGGCGAACAGCCGCTGCTGCCCGTCCCAGGCCAGCCCCTGGACGTTGCGGTGGCCGTAGGAGTACACGACCGAACCGGGGAAGGGGTTGCCGGGCGCCGGTTCGCCGTCCGGGGTCATCCTGAGGATCTTGCCGCCGAGCGAGGACCGGTCCCGCGCCAGGCCGCGCCGCCCGGTCTCGCCGGTGCCCGCGTACAGCATGCCGTCCGGCCCGAACGCGATCCGGCCGCCGTTGTGGACGGTGCCCTTGGGGATGCCCTTGAACACCGTGTCGGGAGCGCCCAGTCGCGCACCGGCCGGTTCCCGCTCGTCGTAGCGGACGCGGACGATCCGGTTGTCCGAGGCCGAGGTGAAATAGGCGTAGATCATATGGTCCGTGGCGTAGCCGGGGGACAGGGCGATGCCCAGCAGTCCGCCCTCGCCGGCCGGGGCCACCCCGGAGACCGTGCCCAGCACCGTCGTCCGGCCGGTCCTGGCGTCGATCCGGCTGATCGTGGCCTCGTCCCGGGAGGAGACCAGCAGATCACCGCCCGGCAGTTCGGCCAGCCCCCACGGCGACTTCAGCCCCTCGGTCACCGTGCGCAGCACCGTCGCCGACCCCTTGGCGGGCGCGGCCGGCCCGGCGCCGCGGGAGGCGGTGGGCCCGCCGGAGACCGTGGCGGCCGGCGTCCGGCCCGGCGCGTCCCCGCCTTTCGAGGAGCAGCCGGCCGTGAGCAGCAGTGCGGTCACGGCCAGCACGGCCGGTACGGCTCGACGTCGCACGATCACGGTTCCCTTCCGGCCGGCGGACACCACGGCGGCCCCACGCCGCACGCTACTCCGCGCCACGGACCACGGACACCGGCCGTCCGCGCCCGGCCGGGTTCCCGCTCACCGGGTCCTGACCCACGGTCACCGAATCCCGGTCCCGGTGGCCGGATATCGCGGTGACGGGATCCGGCCCCAGGAAAACCCTGTCCCAGGAACTCGGTCCCAGGCGCCGATCCCACCCCCGGGCCTCAGCCCCAGGCACGATTCCGCCCTTGGGCCTCAGTCCCAGGAACCCCGCGCCGCCGGCAGCCCGGCCACCTCCGCCAAGTCCTGCGCGGTCAGCCGGAGCTCCGCCGCCCCCGCGTTCTCCGCGGCCCAGCGCTCCCGCTTGGTGCCCGGCAGCGCGATCACATGACGGCCCTGCGCCAGCACCCAGGCCAGCGCCACCTGGGCCGGGGTGACCCCCTCGCCGTGCCGCCGGGCTATGCGCCGCAGCCCCGCGACGATCGGCTGGTTGGCCGCCATCATCTCGGCCGTGAACCGGGGATGCCGGGCGCGCACGTCGTCCGGTTCGAAACCCTCGCCCGGCGTCAGCGTGCCGGTCAGGAAGCCGTTGCCCAGCGGCATCGCCGCGAGGAAACCGACCCCGCGCGCCTCGCACCACGGCAGCAGCGCCCGGACCGCCTCCGGCGACCACACCGACAGCTCCGCCTGCACCGCGCTCACCGGGAACACCTGCTGGATCCGCTGCAACCGGCGCAGCGTCGTGTCGTACAACCCGGCGCCCGAGCGGCGCCCGCCGCGCGCCCCCAGCGCGCACAGGCCCAGCGCGCGCACCTTCCCGGCCCGCACCAGGTCCGCCATCGCGCCCCACGTCTCCTCGACGGGCACCTCGGGGTCGGGGCGGTGCAGCTGGTACAGGTCGATCACGTCCGTCTGGAGCCGCCGCAGCGAGGCGTCGCAGGCCCGCCGCACATAGCCGGGGCGGCCGTTGGCCACGATGTGCTGCTCGCCCACCAGCAGCCCCACCTTCGTGGCCACGAAGGCGTCCCGGCGCCGCTCCCTGAGCACCCGGCCCAGCAGCAGCTCGTTGGTGAACGGGCCGTACATGTCCGCGGTGTCCAGCAGGTCCGAGCCGAGGTCCAGCGCCCGGTGCACGGCTTTGACCGACTCCTCGCCCCGCCGCCGGGAGGCGGTGTACGCCCAGCTCATCGGCATGCATCCGAGTCCGACGGCCCCCACCGCGAGTCCCCCCGCGCCGATCGTCCTGCGCTCCACCTGCTCGTGAACCTCCCTCTGCCCGGCCACCAACCTAACCTCTGCGCCCGCGCGGCCCTGACATAGCCTCCTGGCATGAGTGCTGAGGTCTGGCTTCCCATTCCGCCCGAGGAGATCGAGGGGCTGCCCGCCGGGCCCCGTTACCTGTTCTGGGACGGTGGCGCGGACGGCGACCAGCCGTTTCCCGGCGACCCGGCGCGGTGCGCGGTCTACGTGGTGCCGTACATGAAGCGGCTGTCGGTCCGGGTGGGCCCGCTGCCGCACCTGACGAACGTCCGGGTCGTGCAGACGCTCACCGCCGGCGTCGACGACATCACCGCACGGCTTTCGGACATCCCGCCGGGCGTACGCCTGTGCAACGCGCGGGGCGTGCACGAGACCAGCACGGCCGAGCTGGCGCTCACCTTGACCCTCGCCGCGCTGCGCGGCATCCCGGAATTCGTCCGCGCCCAGCGGCAGGAGCGCTGGGCCGGCGGATTCCACCCCGCCCTCGCCGACAAGAGCGTGCTGATCGTCGGCTACGGGTCCATCGGCGCCGCCATCGAGGACCGGCTCGTGCCCTTCGAGGTCGCGCGGGTCGCACGGGTCGCACGCTCCGGTCGCACGGTAGCGCGCGGTCCCGTGCATCCGATCACCGATGTGCCCTCCCTGCTTCCGCACGCGGACGTCGTGATCCTGTGCACCCCTCTTACGGAGGACACCCGGGGACTCGTGGACGCGGACTTCCTCGCCCGGATGAAAGACGGCGCGCTGCTCGTCAACGTCGCGCGCGGAGCCGTCGTGGACACCAAGGCGCTCCTGGCCGAACTGGAAAGAGGCCGGATCACGGCGGCCCTGGACGTGACGGACCCCGAGCCGCTGCCCCCCGGCCACCCCCTGTGGCAGGCGCCGGGCGTGCTGATCAGCCCGCATGTCGGCGGGCCCTCCTCGGCCTTCCTGCCGCGCGCCAAGCGGCTGATCGCCGACCAGTTGACCCGGTTCGTGAACCGCGAACCCCTGCGGAACGTGATCCTTACGACCGGACCCGAAACGGCGGGAGCAACCGGGCGCTAGGCGCCTTCCGGCACCCTCCGCAATCTTTCGGACGCGCCCCGTACCGGTATACGCCCTGGTCGTCACGGAGCGTAGAGACGCTATGTCCCTGAGTGACGATCCTGGTGTATCGTCCCGGGCAGGGGCAGCGCCGCTGACGTTTCGGCGCCGGGGATGGACATTTCTGATCTGTGAGGGGGGCGACGGGCGATGCACGGCCTATGGACGAACGATCCGACGCGGCGGAGCCGCCGACGGCGACCCTGGCGCACGGCCGCGGGCGGACGCGGCCATCACACCAGCCACCACAACCACCACCAGCGCAGGTACAGCGGCCGTCGCCGGCCGGCGTATCCGGTGCAGCGGGACCGTCAGGACCGGGGAACGGCACGCACCGGGAGGCCCCGGTGAGCGCCCCGACCTCGGTGACGACCCCTATGGGCAGTGCGGTGCGCGCACCGCACCCGCACGAGGCGCCGCCGTCGCGCCGGCCGGTGGCCGGCGAGAACCGGCGCCTGGTGGAGCAGCTCGTCCTCGCCCTGGTCTGCGCGGCCTACGCCGGAGGGTCCGCCTTCGGCTGGGGCTCGGACCGGGTCGCGGACGTGATGGGCGACTTCGGGCTGAGCGCGGCGGCGGCCGCGGCCGCCGTCTCCTGCTTCCTGTACGCCCGCGGCCCGCGGGTGCGCTTCCGGTCCGCCTGGCTGCTGTTCGCCCTCTCGGCGACGATGAGCTCGCTGGGCAACGCGGTCTGGGGGTGGTACGAGGTCGCGCTGAGCGCGCCGGTGCCCAGCCCCAGCTACGCCGACCTGTTCTTCCTGTGCTTCGCGCCGCCCGCCATCGTGGGCCTGCTGGTCCTCGCCAAGCGGCCGGCGAGCAGAGCGGGCTGGATCTGCCTGGGGCTGGACGCCTGGCTGATCGGCGGCTCGCTGCTCACCCTCTCGTGGAGCCTCGCGCTCGCCCAGGCGGCCCGCATCGACGGGTCGAGCGTGGCGCACGCCGCGCTGTCGCTGGCGTACCCGCTGCTCGACATCGCCCTGGTCAGCATGGTGCTGGCGCTGCACTTCCGGCGCGCCCCGGGCAACCGCACGGCGGTGAACACCGCGATCGGCGCGCTCGCGCTGACCGTACTGTGCGACGCGCTGTTCACCTCGCCGCTGCTGCACAGCAGTTACCGCTCCGGGCGGCTGCTGGACGCCGGCTGGTTCGCCGGTTCCCTGCTGCTCGCCTACGCGCCCTGGGCCGCGCCCCGGCGCCAGGGCGGGCCGGAGGCGCACGCGCCCGACGGGCACACGCGCGTGGTCCACGAACACGTGCCGGGCCAGCGCGGCACCGGCCAGTGGAGCACGGGCCAGTGGAGCACGGGGCACCACCCCGCGCCCCCGCTGCCCGCGCCGGGCGGCGACCACCTCCGGTACCCGGCCGGCCGGCCGCTCACCGGCTCCCTCGCCGCGCTCACCCCGTATCTCGCCGCGGCCGTGTGCACCCTGGGGATCCTGTACAACGTCCTCAACGGCCGCAGGCCCGACCACGTCGTGCTGATCACGGCGGGCGCCGTGGTGCTGGCGCTCGTCATCCGGCAGGGCATCATGCTGCTGGACAACATCACCCTCACCCAGGAACTGGCGCAGAAGGAGAACCACTTCCGCTCCCTGGTGCAGGGCTCCAGCGACGTCATCATGATCGCCGCGCCCAACGGCGTCCTGCGCTACGTCTCCCCGGCCGCCGCCGGGGTGTACGGCCGGCCCGCCGAGGAACTGGTGGGCACCGAGCTGGCCGCCCTCATCCACCCGGAGGACCTGGGCTGCGTGGTGCACGAGGTGCGCCGCTTCCTGGCCGCGAGCCCGGTGGAGGAGCCCACCACGCGCATCGAGTGCCGGTTCCGCTCCGGCGACGGGGGCTGGCTCAACGTCGAGTCGACCGTCAACCGCCACCACGGCGGGCTGATCTTCAACAGCCGGGACGTCACCGAGCGGGTCCGCCTCCAGGCGCAGTTGCAGCACAACGCCGAGCACGACCCGCTGACCGACCTGCCCAACCGCGCGCTGTTCACCCGGCGGGTGCAGCAGGCCCTGGCCGGCCGCCGGGCCACCGACCGGGGCGCCGCGCTGCGCGGTACGGCGGTGCTCTTCATCGACCTCGACGGGTTCAAGGCGGTCAACGACACGATCGGGCACCAGGCCGGCGACGAGCTGCTCATCCAGGCCGCCCGCAGACTCCAGGAGGCGGTCCGGCAGGGCGACACCGCCTCCCGGCTCGGCGGTGACGAGTTCGCGGCCCTGATCGTCGGCGACGGCACCCGGGACCGGGCCGCCCGGGAGCGCAACATCCTGGAACTGGCCGACCGGCTGCGGGTGACCCTCTCCCAGCCGTACGCCATCGACGGCAACGACGTCCGGGTCGCCGCCTCCATCGGCGTCGCCTTCGCCGAACCCGGCCTGGGCGCGGGCGAGCTGCTGAGAAACGCCGACCTGGCGATGTACCGCGCGAAGTCGGCCGGAAAGGGCCGGGTCGAGCTGTACAAGCCGCAGATGCAGCAGGACGTCGTCCGCAAGGCGGAGCTGGCCACGCGCCTGCGCGCCGCGCTGCACGACGGCGAGTTCACGCTGCTGCACCAGCCGGTGGTGTGCCTGGAGAGCGGCCGGATCACGACCGTCTCCGCGCAGGCCCGCTGGCGCTCCTCCCAGGGGGTGCTGTTCACCCCGGCGGAGTTCCTGCGGGTGGCCGACGACGCCGACAAGACCGCCGAGCTGGACCGCTGGATCCTCCAGCAGGCCGTCCAGCAGGCGGCCGAGCGGGCCGCCGCCGGGGTCGCCGTACCGGTCACGGTCCGGATGAGCGCCCGGCGGCTGCTGGACCGCTCGTCCCCGCTGGGCTCGGTGGAGGCGCTGCTGAACCGGCACGGGCTGCCGCCCGGGGCGCTGGTCGTGGAGCTGTCCGACACCGACCCCCGCGTCTCGCTGGACGAGCTGGAACGGCGGCTGACCGCGCTCAGCCGGCTCGGGGTGCGGATCGCCCTGGACGGCTTCGGCAGCGGCTACGCGGCCATCACGGCGCTGCGGCGGCTGCCCGTGGACATCCTCAAGCTCGACCGCGGTCTGGTCGAGGGCGTGGTGGAGTCCACGCGGCTGCACAAGATCACCAGTGGTCTGCTGCGGATCGCCGGTGACTTGGGCCTGCAGACGGTGGCCGAGGGCGTCGACCTGCCCGAGCAGGCGATCGCGCTGCGCGCCATGGGCTGCGCCCACGGCCAGGGCATGGCGTTCGCCGGTCCGCTGGACGAGTACCGGCTGCGCCGGGCGCTCGGTTCCGGTCACTACCCGGTGCCGCACGCCTCGGTCGAACCCGCGTTCGCGGGCAGTGCGAGGGAGCCCAACGGGGTGTACACAGGGGGTGTTCCCGCTGTCTTCGGAGGCGGCAGTGCCCTTCGCTCACATTCTGAGACTCCCGTCCCACCCACTTGACACGTGGTGCGTGCCGGGGGGAGGGTCAGTTCCATGCGCACCCGAATTCTCGTACTTGGACAGCGCGTCGGCTGAGCTGGGACCCACCGGAGGACGATCCGGAATCCCCAGCGACCTCACCGGCGCGCTCCCCTCGCTTGCCTTGTGGCACGAGGGGTTTTTTGTTGCACGAGCGCCTTTCGTGCAGCGCCCCAGATCCGCCCGAACCTCGCAAAAACCCTCAGCATCGAGAAGAGAATGCCGATGACCGAGCAGGCCACCGGGGCCCACCATCCGCAGCCGCGGCCCCGTTCCGGAGGACAGCAGTCCGCCCCCGTCGAGCACGTCACGGGTGCGCAGTCCCTCATCCGCTCCCTCGAGGAGGTCGGCGCGGACACGGTATTCGGCATTCCCGGCGGCACGATCCTCCCGGCGTACGACCCGCTGATGGACTCCACCCGGGTGCGGCACGTCCTGGTCCGGCACGAGCAGGGCGCCGGCCACGCCGCCACCGGCTACGCGCAGGCCACCGGCAAGGTCGGCGTCTGCATGGCCACCTCGGGACCCGGTGCCACCAACCTGGTCACCCCGATCGCCGACGCCAACATGGACTCCGTCCCGCTGGTCGCGATCACCGGGCAGGTGGTGTCCTCCGCGATCGGCACGGACGCCTTCCAGGAGGCGGACATCGTCGGCATCACCATGCCGATCACCAAGCACAGCTTCCTGGTCACCAAGGGCGAGGACATCCCGCGGGTGATCGCGGAGGCGTTCCACATCGCCTCCACCGGCCGCCCCGGACCGGTCCTGGTCGACATCCCCAAGGACATCCTCCAGAAGAAGACCACCTTCTCCTGGCCGCCGGTGATGGACCTGCCCGGCTACCGCCCGGTGACCAAGCCGCACGCCAAGCAGATCCGCGAGGCGGCCAAGCTCATCACCGCCGCGAAGCGCCCCGTCCTCTACGTCGGCGGCGGCGTCCTCAAGGCACAGGCCACGGCCGAGCTGAAGGTCCTCGCCGAGCTGACCGGCGCCCCGGTCACCACCACGCTGATGGCGCTCGGCGCGTTCCCCGACAGCCACCCGCTGCACGTCGGCATGCCCGGCATGCACGGCAGCGTCGCCGCGGTCACCGCGCTGCAGAAGGCCGACCTGATCGTGGCCCTCGGCGCCCGCTTCGACGACCGCGTCACCGGCAAGCTGGACAGCTTCGCGCCCTACGCCAAGATCGTCCACGCGGACATCGACCCGGCCGAGATCGGCAAGAACCGGGCGGCGGACGTGCCGATCGTCGGCGACGCCCGCGAGGTCATCGCCGACCTGGTCCAGGCCGTGCAGAAGGAGCACAGCGAGGGCCACACGGGCGACTACACCGCCTGGTGGAGCGACCTGAACCGGTGGCGCGAGACCTACCCGCTCGGCTACGACCTGCCCGAGGACGGCTCGCTCTCCCCGCAGCAGGTCATCGAGCGCATCGGCAGGCTGGCCCCCGAGGGCACGATCTTCGCCGCGGGCGTCGGCCAGCACCAGATGTGGTCCGCGCACTTCATCCAGTACGACCAGCCCGCCACCTGGCTGAACTCCGGCGGCGCCGGGACGATGGGCTACGCGGTCCCCGCCGCCATGGGCGCCAAGGCCGGCCGCCCGGAGCGGACGGTGTGGGCGATCGACGGCGACGGCTGCTTCCAGATGACCAATCAGGAGCTGACCACCTGCGCCCTGAACAACATCCCGATCAAGGTCGCCATCATCAACAACGGCGCCCTCGGGATGGTCCGCCAGTGGCAGACCCTCTTCTACAACCAGCGCTACTCCAACACCGTGCTGCACAGCGGCCCGGACGACGTCAACCCGGACGCCCGCGGCACCCGGGTGCCGGACTTCGTGAAGCTGTCCGAGGCGATGGGCTGCGTGGCCCTGCGCTGCGAGCGCCCCGAGGACCTGGACAAGGTCATCGAGGAGGCCAACTCCATCAACGACCGCCCGGTGGTGGTCGACTTCATCGTCCACGAGGACGCCATGGTCTGGCCGATGGTCGCCGCCGGCACCTCCAACGACGAGATCATGGCCGCCCGGGACGTCCGCCCCGACTTCGGCGACAACGAAGACGACTGACCGTCAACAGGCAAGGAAGAGCAGAACACCCATGTCCAAGCACACGCTCTCCGTCCTGGTGGAGAACACGCCGGGCATCCTCGCCCGGATCGCCGCCCTGTTCTCCCGGCGCGGCTTCAACATCGACTCCCTCGCGGTCGGCGTCACCGAGCACCCCGACATCTCCCGCATCACCATCGTGGTGAACGTCGAGGACCTGCCGCTGGAGCAGGTGACCAAGCAGCTCAACAAGCTCGTCAACGTGCTGAAGATCGTCGAGCTGGAGCCGGGTCAGGCCGTGCAGCGCGAACTCGTCCTGGTGAAGGTCCGCGCCGACAACGAGACCCGCTCCCAGATCGTGGAGATCGTCCAGCTGTTCCGCGCCAAGACCGTGGACGTCTCCCCGGAGGCCGTGACCATCGAGGCCACCGGTTCCAGCGACAAGCTGTCCGCCATGCTCAAGATGCTGGAGCCGTACGGCATCAAGGAGCTGGTCCAGTCCGGCACGATCGCGATCGGCCGCGGCGCCCGTTCGATCACGGACCGCTCACTGCGCGCCCTCGACCGGACGGCATAAGACCCGTCGCGGGCGGCCGGCGATCAACGGCCGCCCGTATCCCGAGACCCCCGAACTTCCTTCCCGCCCGCCGTCATACGGTGGGACGCACCACCTGCACACAAGGAGAACCCAAAGTGGCCGAGCTGTTCTACGACGCTGACGCCGACCTGTCCATCATCCAGGGCCGCAAGGTCGCGGTCATCGGCTACGGCAGCCAGGGCCACGCCCACGCGCTGTCGCTGCGCGACTCCGGTGTCGACGTGCGTGTCGGTCTGCACGAGGGCTCGAAGTCCAAGGCCAAGGCCGAGGAGCAGGGCCTGCGCGTGGTGACCCCTGCCGAGGCCGCCGCCGAGGCCGACGTCATCATGATCCTGGTCCCGGACCCGATCCAGGCCCAGGTCTACGAGGAGTCCATCAAGGACAACCTCAAGGACGGCGACGCGCTGTTCTTCGGCCACGGCTTCAACATCCGCTTCGGCTTCATCAAGCCCCCGGCCGGCGTGGACGTCTGCATGGTCGCCCCGAAGGGCCCGGGCCACCTGGTCCGCCGTCAGTACGAGGAGGGCCGCGGCGTTCCGTGCATCGCGGCCGTGGAGCAGGACGCCTCGGGCAACGCCTTCGCGCTCGCCCTGTCCTACGCCAAGGGCATCGGCGGCACCCGCGCCGGCGTCATCAAGACCACCTTCACCGAGGAGACCGAGACCGACCTCTTCGGCGAGCAGGCCGTGCTGTGCGGTGGCACCTCGGCGCTGGTCAAGGCGGGCTTCGAGACCCTGGTCGAGGCCGGCTACCAGCCGGAGATCGCCTACTTCGAATGCCTGCACGAGCTGAAGCTGATCGTCGACCTCATGTACGAGGGCGGCCTGGAGAAGATGCGCTGGTCCGTCTCCGAGACGGCCGAGTGGGGCGACTACGTCACCGGCCCGCGCATCATCACCGACGCCACCAAGGCGGAGATGAAGAAGGTCCTCGCCGAGATCCAGGACGGCACCTTCGCCCAGAACTGGATGGACGAGTACCACGGCGGCCTGAAGAAGTACGACGAGTACAAGAAGCAGGACTCCGAGCACCTGCTGGAGACCACCGGCAAGCAGCTGCGCAAGCTGATGTCGTGGGTCGACGAGGAGGCCTGACCTCCGCTCCGCGTGGCGGTGTTCCCCGGCCGGGGGGCACCGCCACGCGGCTTCCCGCGCGGGCTCCGTACAAAGTGGAGCCTCTCATCCGGGTGATCCTTCCGCTCAGGCGTAATACAGAACGCGCCGCGCCACTACACTTCTGCACAACACGCGTCAGGCCCACAGCGTCGTGCGTCTTCCGCGGCTAGCCCCCCTCCACCGCCTGCGGCCGTCGGGACGGCCGTCCGCATCGCACATGTGAGGACTCACGTGAGCTCGAAACCCGTCGTACTCATCGCTGAAGAGCTGTCGCCCGCCACCGTCGACGCACTCGGTCCGGACTTCGAGATCCGGCACTGCAACGGAGCGGACCGCTCCGAGCTGCTGCCGGCCATCGCCGAGGTGGACGCGATCCTGATCCGCTCGGCCACCAAGGTCGACGCCGAGGCCATCGCCGCCGCGAAGAAGCTCAAGGTCGTCGCACGAGCCGGCGTCGGCCTGGACAACGTCGACGTCTCCGCCGCCACCAAGGCCGGCGTGATGGTCGTCAACGCCCCCACCTCCAACATCGTGACCGCCGCCGAGCTGGCCTGCGGTCTCCTCCTCTCCACCGCCCGCAACATCCCGCAGGCCAACGCCGCGCTGAAGAACGGCGAGTGGAAGCGCAGCAAGTACACGGGCGTGGAGCTGGCCGAGAAGACGCTGGGCGTCGTGGGCCTGGGCCGCATCGGTGCCCTCGTCGCGCAGCGCATGTCCGCGTTCGGCATGAAGGTCGTCGCCTACGACCCCTATGTGCAGCCCGCGCGGGCCGCACAGATGGGCGTCAAGGTGCTGTCCCTGGACGAGCTGCTGGAGGTCTCCGACTTCATCACCGTCCACCTGCCCAAGACCCCCGAGACCCTCGGCCTGATCGGCGACGAGGCGCTGCGCAAGGTCAAGCCGAGCGTGCGCATCGTCAACGCCGCGCGCGGCGGCATCGTGGACGAGGCGGCGCTGTACGCGGCGCTGAAGGAGGGCCGGGTCGCCGGCGCGGGCCTGGACGTGTACGCGAAGGAGCCGTGCACCGACTCCCCGCTGTTTGAGCTGGACCAGGTCGTCTGCACCCCGCACCTGGGCGCGTCGACCGACGAGGCGCAGGAGAAGGCCGGCATCGCCGTCGCCAAGTCCGTCCGCCTCGCGCTCGCCGGCGAGCTGGTGCCGGACGCGGTCAACGTCCAGGGCGGCGTCATCGCCGAGGACGTCAAGCCGGGCCTGCCGCTGGCCGAGCACCTGGGCCGGATCTTCACCGCGCTGGCCGGTGAGGTCGCGGTCCGCCTCGACGTCGAGGTCTACGGCGAGATCACCCAGCACGACGTGAAGGTGCTGGAGCTGTCGGCGCTCAAGGGCGTCTTCGAGGACGTCGTGGACGAGACCGTGTCCTACGTCAACGCGCCGCTGTTCGCCCAGGAGCGCGGGGTCGAGGTGCGCCTGACCACCAGCTCGGAGTCGTCCGACCACCGCAACGTGGTGACCGTGCGCGGCACGCTGGGCACCGGCGAGGAGATCTCGGTCTCCGGCACGCTGGCCGGCCCGAAGCACGTCCAGAAGATCGTCGCGGTCGGCGAGTACGACGTCGACCTCGCGCTCGCCGACCACATGCTGGTGCTGCGCTACGAGGACCGCCCGGGTGTCGTCGGCACCGTCGGCCGCATCCTCGGCGAGGCGGGCATCAACATCGCCGGTATGCAGGTGGCCCGCGCGGCGGTGGGCGGCGAGGCGCTGGCCGTACTGACCGTCGACGACACGGTGGGCTCCACCGTACTGGCCGAACTCTCCGCGGAGATCGGGGCCGCGTCGGCCCGCTCGGTCAACCTCGTCTGACCACCACATAAAACGCCGGACGGACCGAGAACCCCTCGGCCCGCCCGGCGTTTTCCGTATCCGCTCGGTCGCCCCGCCCCGCCGCCCCCCGCCGGGACCGCACCCGGCCGGGCCACGCTCACAGCCGGGCCCGCTTCAGTGCCATGTGCAACAGGAGGCGGTCCTCGCCGTCGTCCAGGTCCAGGCCGGTGAGCTGTTCGACGCGGGAGAGGCGGTAGTACAGGGTCTGGCGGTGGATGCCCAGCTCGGACGCCGTGCGCCCGGCCTGGCCCGCGCAGTCCAGGTAGATCTCCGCCGTGCGGGCGAGTTCCGCGTGGGCGGGGGAGAGGAGCGCGCCGACCACCCTGTCGTGCGCGGTCTCCGGCGGCAGCGCGGTCAGCAGCCGGTACGCCCCGATCCGCGCCCACTGGGCGACCGGCCCTAGCCGTGGTTCGGCCAGCGCGGCGCGCGCCGCGTCGAACGCCTGCTGCCACATCGTGCCCAGGTCCGCGAGGCCCGCGCCGGGCTCCCCGATGCCGGCGGCGTGACCGGTGGCCCGGGCGGCGAGCCCGGCCGCCCCGCCGGGCCGCGCCGCCACGGCCGCCGCCGTGCGCGCCCCGGCGCCGCGCGCCCGCGCGCCCCGGGACTCCTCGGCCTCCTTCAGCAGCCGGGTGGCGGCGGCCACCGCGGGGGCTGTCGTGTCCGGGGTGCGCAGCCGCACCAGGACCGCGAGGCTCAGGCCGGCCGCTCCCCAGGGCAGGGTGCACAGGGCCGTGGCGTGCGGGACCGTGCGCGGCGCGGGGACGTCGTCCGGGTCGGCCGACGGCCAGGGCGCGACACAGACCAGCGTGTGCGGGCCGTCGGCGCGGGGGCCGAGCGCGGTGCGCAGCTCGGCCACCGCCATGTCCCGCTGCCAGCCCCGGTCCGCGGTGAGCACCGCCCGCAGCTCCCGGCTCAGCCCCGCCCCGGCCTCCGCCTCGTCGGCGAGCAGCGCGCCGATCCGGTCCGCCACCCGCATGGCGGCGGTCAGCTGGGCGTCGGTCGGCCCCGGGTCGCCGTCCAGCAGCCAGACGTAGCCGAGGACGACGTTCCGGTGGCGGACGGGCAGGCAGATCCGGCCCCGGTAGACACCGGCCTGAGGGCTCGGCGGGATGCGCACCGGCGCGGTCGCCCGGGTGATGCCGAACCCCTCGAACCAGGCCCGGACGGTCGCCGTGGAGCGCCGGGTCAGGATCGAGCGGGTGCGCACCGGGTCCAGCGCGGAGGGATCCAGCTCGTCCTCGCTGTCGTAGGCCCCGAAGGCGATCAGCTCGAAGTCGCGGTTCTCCAGGGTCGCGGGCACGCCCAGCAACTCGGAGATCTCGTCCACCAGCTCCTGGTAGTCCGCCTTGAACGCCTTGAAATCCGCCGCCACCCGGGCATTCTCCCCCATTCCCCGGCCGCCTTCATACATCTGTCTGAGATCTCGGGCACGGATGCGTGACAGCTGTCGATGGCCCAGGATCGGAGAGATCCTTAGGTTTCACGGTGGTTCTCCGTGCCGTACCCGAATCGTCGGGTGTCGGCCTCTTTGGTGCTTGTCTGTGGAGGTGCCCCGTGCTGGGTCCCGTGATTCTCGCCGCGTCGCGCAGCGACCGGATGCGACGCCTGATCTCGGCGGCCCCGGTGACCAAGCAGGTCGTCGACCGCTTCATACCCGGCGAGACCGTCGCCGACATCGTCCCGATCGTCGAGGATCTGACGGCCAAGGGGCTGGAGCTGACGATGGACGTCGTCGGCGAGGACATCACCACCCCGGAGCAGGCCACCGCCGCCCGGGACGCCTACCTGGCGCTGATCGACCACCTCAAGGGCCTGGAACTGGGCGAGAAGGTCGAGATGTCGGTCAAGCTCTCCATGTTCGGCCAAGCCCTCCCGTCGCCCACCACCACCCTGAAGGAAGGGCCCTCCGGGCCCGCCCCTACATTCCACGGCGGCCACGAGCTGGCCCTCGCCAACGTCCGCCCGGTCGTCGAGGCCGCCGCCGCCATCGGGACGACGGTCACCCTGGACGCCGAGGACCACACCACCCTCGACTCGATGTTCGCCATCCACGAGGAGCTGCGGAAGGACTTCCCGCAGACCGGCTGCGTCATCCAGGCCTACCTGTTCCGCACCGAGGCCGACGCCCGCCGCCTCGCCGAGTCCGGCAGCCGGGTCCGCCTGGTCAAGGGCGCCTACAAGGAGCCCGCCGAGGTCGCCTACCAGCAGAAGCACGAGATCGACAAGGCCTACGTGCGGATCCTGCGGATCCTGATGGAGGGCGAGGGCTACCCGATGATCGGGTCCCACGACCCGCGCCTGATCGCCATCGCCCAGGAGCTGGCCCACAAGGCCGGCCGTAAGCTCGACGAGTACGAGTTCCAGATGCTGTACGGCATCCGGAGCGAGGAGCACCTGCGGCTGGCCGCCGAGGGTCACCGCATGCGCGTCTACACGGCCTACGGCACCGACTGGTACGGCTACTTCATGCGCCGTCTCGCGGAGAAGCCGGCGAACCTCCGGTTCTTCCTCCGTTCCATGGTCAGCAAGGGCTGAGCCCACCACCCGCTCACGTACAAGGAGTTACGGATCTCATGGACGCTGTGACCCAGGTCCCCACCCCCGTCAACGAGCCGGTGCACGGCTACGCCCCCGGCTCGCCCGAGCGCCTCCGCCTGGAGGCCAAGCTCAAGGAGCTGGCCGAGAACCCGATCGAGCTGCCGATGACCATCGGCGGCGAGAAGCGGCTGGGCGGCGGCGAGCCGTTCCAGGTGGTCCAGCCGCACAACCACAAGGCCGTCATCGGCACCGGCCGGCACGCCACCCAGCAGGACGCCCGCGACGCCATCGACGCGGCCCTGGCCGCCGCCCCCGCCTGGCGCGCGATGTCCTTCGACGACCGCGCCGCGATCATCCTGCGCGCCGCCGAGCTGCTGGCCGGCCCGTGGCGCGAGACGATCGCCGCGTCCACCATGCTGGGCCAGTCCAAGACCGCCCAGCAGGCCGAGATCGACTCGCCCTGTGAGCTGGTGGACTTCTGGCGCTTCAACGTCCACTACGCCCGCCAGATCATCGCCGAGCAGCCCCCGGCGAACTCCCCGGGCGTGTGGAACCGTCTGGACCACCGCCCGCTGGAGGGCTTCGTCTACGCGATCACGCCGTTCAACTTCTCGGCGATCGCGGCCAACCTGCCCACCGCCCCCGCCCTGATGGGCAACGTGGTGGTCTGGAAACCGTCCCCGACGCAGACCCACGCCGCCGTGCTGCTCATGCGGCTGCTGGAGGAGGCGGGCCTGCCCAAGGGCGTCATCAACCTCGTCACCGGCGACGGCATCGCGGTCTCCGAGGTCGCCCTGGAGCACCGGGACCTCGCGGGTATCCACTTCACCGGCTCGACCAAGACCTTCCAGTACCTGTGGAAGACGGTCGGCAACAACATCGAGAAGTACCGCTCCTACCCGCGTCTGGTCGGCGAGACCGGCGGCAAGGACTTCCTGGTCGCCCACCCCTCGGCCGACCGCGCGGTGCTGAAGACCGCCCTGACCCGCGGTGCCTTCGAGTACCAGGGCCAGAAGTGCAGCGCCACCTCCCGCGCCTACATCCCGGCCTCCATCTGGAACTCGGGCTTCAAGGAGGAGTTCGCGGCCGAGGTCGACTACCTGACCATGGGTGACGTCACCGACCTGTCGAACTTCATGGGCGCCGTCATCGACGACCGCGCGTTCGCCAAGAACAAGGCCGCCATCGACCGTGCCAAGGCCGACCCCGCGTGCACCATCGTCGCGGGCGGCTCCTACGACGACTCGGTGGGCTACTTCGTCCGCCCGACCGTCATCGAGTGCACCGACCCGGAGAACGAGGTCTTCACCACCGAGTACTTCGGCCCGATCCTCGCGGTGTACGTCTACGAGGACGACCAGTACGACGAGATGCTGACCCAGATGGAGTCGGTGTCGGACTACGCCCTCACCGGCTCGGTCATCGCCAACGACCGCGCGGCGGCGGCGTACACGATGGAGAAGCTCCGCTTCGCCGCGGGCAACTTCTACATCAACGACAAGTCGACCGGCGCCGTCGTCGGCCAGCAGCCCTTCGGCGGCGGCCGCGCCTCCGGCACCAACGACAAGGCCGGCGCCCCCCAGAACCTCCTGCGCTGGACCCTGACCCGCGCCATCAAGGAGACCCTGGTCCCGCCGACCGACTACGGGTACCCGCACATGGGCTGACCGCCCCCGCGATCCCGGCCCGGGACGCCCGCTCTCGCAGCGGGCCTCCCGGGCCGTCGCCATGTCCGGCGGGGCATACTGCCGTCATGACTCCTCGGCCCCGGCTCGTCCACACCGCCGACCTCGGACCCGGCGAACTCAGGGAGATACGCGCGCTGTTGGACCACGCCTTCGACGGGGACTGCTCCGACGACGACGAGGACCACTGGCTGGGCGGGACGCACGCGCTGATCGAGGACGGCGCGGGGCTCGCCGCGCACGGGGCCCTCGTGATGCGCCGGGTGCGGCACGGGGGGCGGTGGCTGCGCACCGGGTACGTCGAGGGCGTGGCCGTACGGGCCGACGTGCGGCGCACCGGGCTCGGCGGGCGGGTGATGGCCGAGCTGGAGCGGATGATCGACCGGGCCTACGACCTCGGCGCGCTGTCGGCGAGCGACGAGGGTGCCCTGCTGTACGCCGCCCGGGGCTGGCAGTGCTGGCCCGGACCGGTGCACGCCCTCTCCCCGGAGGGCATCGTCCGGCTGCCGGACGAGGAGGGCGGGGTGTACGTGTGGCCCGGCCCCGCCGTTCCGCTCGAGCCGTCCGGCGAACTCGTCTTCGACTGGCGGGACGGCGACGTCGTCTGACGGCGCGTCGCGCGGCTGGATGAAAGCCCAGCTCAGCGGCTTCTTCGTCTCAGATAGTAGGAAGTCCGAGTAATTGTGCAGACAGGCGCGGGCCGCTCCCTTAACGTGAGAGAAGCCGAACGTCTCGCTCCATCCAGCGAATGGCGGTCGTGAGCCGGCCCGCGCAGGCAATCCCTGCGGCCAAGCGCTCCCCGCCCCTTCCGGCGTCTCGCATTCCCCAATGCCGTGCTCCACGCATGCCGAAGGAGTCGATTGCCATGGCCGAGACCACCGTCCGCCGCCGAGTCCGTCACGTGTCCCGTACGAGCGAGTCCGACCGCAAGAACGCCGCCGCCGCCCTCCAGCGCGCCCTCGACCGCCGGGACAACGGCGGCCAGACCGGGCACTGAGCCGGGCCGGCGCGTGCGGACCGACGCCCGCCGTCCGCATCGCGGACAGGTCGTGTCATCACCTGGGACGAGGGGTAGGGTGCCGACATGTCTCGCAGCATCAATCTCGCAGTGATCCCCGGTGACGGCATCGGCCAGGAGGTCGTGGCCGAGGGTCTGAAGGTCCTCTCCGCCGTCCTTCCGCAGGATGTGAAGCTGGAGACCAAGGAGTACGACTTCGGCGCCCAGCGCTACCACGCCACCGGTGAGACCCTCACCGACGCCGACCTGGAGCAGCTCAAGGGCCACGACGCCATCCTGCTCGGCGCGATCGGCGACCCGTCCGTGCCGTCCGGCGTCCTGGAGCGCGGCTTCCTGCTGAAGCTCCGCTTCGCCTTCGACCACCACGTCAACCTGCGCCCGTCCAAGCTGCTCCCCGGTGTCGCCACCCCGCTGGCCGGCCAGCCGGAGATCGACTTCGTCGTGGTCCGCGAGGGCACCGAGGGCCCGTACACGGGCAACGGCGGCACCATCCGCAAGGGCACCGCGCACGAGGTCGCCACCGAGGTGTCCGTCAACACGGCCTACGGCGTCGAGCGCGTCGTCCGCGACGCCTTCGAGCGCGCCCAGGCCCGCCCGCGCAAGAAGCTCACGCTGGTCCACAAGAACAACGTGCTGACCTTCGCCGGGCACCTGTGGACGAACATCTTCACCAAGGTGGCCGAGGAGTACCCCGAGGTCACCACCGACTACATCCACGTCGACGCCGCGACGATCTACCTCGTCACCGACCCCGGCCGCTTCGACGTCATCGTCACCGACAACCTCTTCGGCGACATCATCACCGACCTCGCCGCGGCCGTCTCCGGCGGCATCGGCGTGGCCGCCTCCGGCAACATCAACCCCAGCCGCGAGTTCCCGTCCATGTTCGAGCCGGTCCACGGCTCGGCCCCGGACATCGCCGGCCAGGGCAAGGCCGACCCCACCGCCACCGTCCTGTCCGTCGCCCTGCTGCTGCGTCACCTGGGCTACGAGGCGGAGGCCGACCGCATCGACGCGGCGGTGACCGCCGACCTGACCGAGCGCGCCGGGAAGCCGGCCCGCTCCACCTCCGAGATCGGCGACGCGCTCGCCGTACGCGTAGCCGGCTGACCCGCCGAGCTACACCCAGCCGCCGGGTCGCGCATCGCACCCGGCGGCTTCTGCCATGTCCCGCCGGGTGTCACCATCGACCCCTGGGCCGCCTCACCCCGATTCCGTCTGCCGTCGGCCGCGCGCGATAATCGAACGCGGAGCCGCGATATGAGGGAATGCTCGGACGTCCGATCACCGACGACCGGCAGTGCAGGCGTGAGCGCGGCCCGTCACTACAACCGGTGAAGGACAACCACTGATGACGACGCCCACGATCGAGCTCAAGCCGTCCGCCAGCCCGCTCGCCGCCGCAGAGCGCGAGGCGATCCTGGCCGACCCCGGCTTCGGCCGCCACTTCACCGACCACATGGTGACGATCAAGTGGACCGAGGGCCGCGGCTGGCACGACGCCCAGCTCGTGCCGTACGGCCCGATCTCCCTGGACCCCTCCACGGCCGTCCTGCACTACGGCCAGGAGATCTTCGAGGGGCTGAAGGCCTACCGCCAGCCGGACGGCTCGGTCGCGCTGTTCCGTCCCGAGGCCAACGCCCGCCGGTTCCGCAGCTCCGCCCGCCGCATGGCCATGGCCGAGCTGCCCGAGGAGCTGTTCATCGCCGCGCTGGACGCGCTGCTCACCCAGGACGCCGACTGGGTCCCGCCGCACGGCGGCGAGGCATCCCTCTACCTGCGGCCGTTCATGTTCGCCACGGAGGCCGCGCTCGGCGTCCACCCGGCCAACGAGTACCTGTTCATGCTGATCGCCTCCCCGTCCGGCGCCTACTTCTCCGGCGGCGTGAAGCCGGTCACCATCTGGGTCGCCGAGGACCACGTCCGCGCGGTCCCGGGCGGCACCGGCGACGCCAAGACCGGCGGCAACTACGCGGCGTCCCTGCTGCCGCAGGCCGAGGCCGCCGCGCACGGCTGCGACCAGGTCGTCTACCTCGACGCGGTGACCCGCACCAAGGTCGAGGAGTCCGGCAGCATGAACGTCGCCTTCGTCTACGGCGACCGGATCGTCACCCCCGCGCTCAGCGGCTCCATCCTGGAGGGCATCACCCGCGACTCCATCCTCCAGGTCGCCCGCGACCTCGGCTACACGGCCGAGGAGGGCACGGTCACCCTCCAGCAGTGGCGTGAGGACGCGGCGTCCGGCGCGCTGACCGAGGTCTTCGCATGCGGCACCGCGGCGGTGGTCACGCCCATCGGCCACGTCAAGACCAAGACCGACCAGTGGTCCCACGGCGACGGTGCCACCGGGCCGGTGACCATGCGGCTGCGGGAAGCGCTGCTGTCCGTCCAGCGGGGCCTCACGGAGGACAAGCACGGATGGATGCACCGGGTCGGTTAGGCGCTCGGTCCGTCGCGCCGCTCAAGGGGCGTCGGGCGACCGCGGGATCGTAGGGATCGCGCGGTCGCCCGGCGCCCCTTTCGCATACCCTCCGGGACCGGCCGTCGCAGCATTAGAGCGACGCTCAATGAAATGCGACACGGATCGCCTGGCCGGTCTTCGATTCCACGACTCCTCTGTTTAGAGTGGTGCTCTAATCTGTGGACGTGGTGGAGGACAAGGAGGTGCCGCGTCGTGCGACTGACCCCCACGGAACGTGACCGGCTGCTGCTCTTCGGTGCCGCGGAGCTGGCCCGGGCCCGCCGGGCGCGGGGCCTCAGGCTGAACGTGCCGGAGGCCACCGCGCTGATCGCGGACACCGTCTGCGAGGCGGCCCGGGACGGCAAGCGGCTCGCCGAGGCCATCGAGGCCGCCCGGTCGGTGCTCGGCCCCGAGGACGTGCTGCCGGGCGTCGCCGACGTCGTCAGCGAGGTGATGGTCGAGGCCGTCTTCGACGACGGCTCCCGGCTCGCGGTCGTCTCCGACCCGATCGGCGGGGGCCTCGGCGCGGACGCCCCGGGCGCGCTGCTGCCCGGCCCCGAGCACGCCGACCCCGAGCCCGCCGTCCGGCTGCGCGTCACCAACACCGCCGGCGTGCCGGTCTCCGTCACCTCCCACTTCCACTTCTTCGAGGCCAACCCCCGCCTCGACTTCGACCGCCACGCCGCCTACGGCATGCGGCTGGCCGTACCCGCGGGCTCCTCGGTCCGCTTCGGGCCCGGCGAGAGCGCGGAGGTCCCGCTCGTGCCGATCGGCGGCGAGCGGATCGCGATCGGCTTCGCCGGCCTGGTGGACGGGCCGCTGGACGCGCCCGGCGCGAAGGAAGAGGCCCTGCGCAGGGCCGCCGCCTGTGGCTATCTGGGAGTGACCCCGGAAGGAGACGAGGAGCGATGAGCCGCTCGAAGGGACGAGAGGTGAGCCGGTCGATCCACGTCGACCCGCACGCCTACGCGGCCACCCACGGCCCGCGCGCCAGCGACCGCGTCCGCCTCGGCGACTCCGGGCTGACCATCCGTGTCGAGTCCGACGCCCAGAAGTACGGCGACGAGTTCCTGGCCGGGTTCGGCAAGACCGCCCGGGACGGACTGCACCTGAAGGCCGCCGCCGTCCGCGAGACCTGCGACGTGGTGATCAGCAACGTCGTCGTGATCGACGCCGTGCAGGGCATCCGCAAGGTGTCCATCGGCATCCGCGAGGGCCGCATCGCGGCCGTCGGGCGGGCCGGCAACCCGGACACCCTGGACGGTGTGGACGTCGTCGTCGGCACCGGCACCTCCATCGTCTCCGGCGAGGGCCTGATCGCCACCGCCGGCGCCGTCGACACCCATGTGCACCTGCTGTCGCCGCGCATCATGGAGGCGTCCCTCGCCTCCGGCGTGACCACGATCATCGGGCAGGAGTTCGGCCCCGTCTGGGGCGTCGGCGTCAACTCGCCCTGGGCGCTGCGCCACGCCTTCAACGCCTTCGACGCCTGGCCGGTCAACATCGGCTTCCTGGGCCGGGGTTCGTCCTCCCACCCGGCGCCGCTGATCGAGGCGCTGGCCGAGGGCGGGGCGAGCGGCTTCAAGGTGCACGAGGACATGGGCGCCCACACCCGCGCGCTGGACACCGCGCTGCGGGTCGCCGAGGAGCACGACGTCCAAGTGGCCCTGCACAGCGACGGGCTGAACGAGTGCCTGTCGGTCGAGGACACCCTGCGGGTGCTGGAGGGCCGCACGATCCACGCCTTCCACATCGAGGGCTGCGGCGGCGGACACGTGCCCAACGTGCTGAAGATGGCCGGAGTCCCGAACGTCATCGGTTCCTCCACCAACCCCACCCTGCCCTTCGGCCGGGACGCGGTCGCCGAGCACTACGGCATGATCGTCTCCGTCCACGACCTCAAGCCCGACCTGCCCGGCGACGCCGCCATGGCCCGCGACCGCATCCGGGCCGGCACCATGGGCGCCGAGGACGTGCTGCACGACCTGGGCGCGATCGGCATCACCTCCTCCGACGCGCAGGGCATGGGCCGGGCCGGGGAGACGGTCCGCCGCACCTTCGCCATGGCCGGCAAGATGAAGGCCGAGCTGGGCCCGCTGGAGGGCGACGGCGAGGGCGACGACAACGCCCGCGTGCTGCGCTACATGGCCAAGCTGACCATCAACCCGGCCATCGCGCACGGCCTTTCGCACGAGGTCGGCTCGATCGAGGCCGGCAAGCTCGCGGACATCGTGCTGTGGCGCCCGGAGTACTTCGGTGCCAAGCCGCAGCTCGTGCTGAAGGCCGGCTTCCCGGCGTACGGCGTGGTCGGCGACCCCAACGCGGCCACCGACACCTGCGAACCCCTCGTCCTCGGCCCGCAGTTCGGGGCGTACGGTGCCACGGCCGCGGACATCTCCGTGGCGTTCGTCGCCCGGGCCGCCGTCGACCAGGGCAACGACACGATGCCCACCCGGCGCCGCCGGGTCGCCGTGCGCGGCACCCGCGGCATCGGCCCCGCCGACCTGCGCCTGAACGCCCGTACCGGCGCGGTGGACGTCGACCAGCGCACCGGCCTGGTCACCCTCGACGGCGAGCCACTGCGCTCGGAACCGGCCGAGTCCGTCTCCCTCAACCGCCTCTACTTCCTCTAAGGACCTCCTCGCATGAGCACCCCCGCCGCCGACGGCTTCCGCATGCCCGCCGAGTGGGCCCCGCACGAGCGCACCTGGATGGCGTGGCCGGGCCCCAACCCCACCTTCGACGACCCGGCCGACCTGGCCGCCGCCCGCACCGCCTGGGCCTGCGTCGCCCGCGCGATCCGCCGCTTCGAACCGGTGACGGTCGTGTGCGGCCCCGGCCAGTCCGCCGAGGCCCGGGAACTGCTCGGCCCCGGCATCGACACCGTCGAACGGCCGCTGGACGACGCCTGGATGCGGGACATCGGCCCCACCTTCCTCACCGACGGCAAGGGCGGCCTGGCCGCCGTCGACTGGACCTTCAACGGCTGGGGCGCCCAGCACTGGGCCCGCTGGGAGCACGACTCCAAGATCGGCGCGTACGTCGCCGGCCTCACGGACGCCAAGACGTACGCCTCGAAGCTGGTCAACGAGGGCGGCGCGATCCACGTCGACGGCGAGGGCACCGTCCTGCTCACCGAGACCGTGCAGCTCGGCCCCGAGCGCAACCCGCACTGGTCCAGGGCGGAGGTCGAGGCGGAGATCCACGCCCACCTCGGCACCGAGAAGGCGATCTGGCTGCCGCGCGGCCTGACCGGCGACTACCCCCCGCACGGCTTCGGCACCCTCGGCCACGTCGACATCGTCGCCGCCTTCGCCCGCCCCGGCGTCGTCGTCGCCCACCACCAGCCCGACCCCGCCCACCCCGACCACGAGGTCACCAAGGAGGTCATCGGCCTGCTGAGGTCGGCGACCGACGCCCGGGGCCGCGCCCTGGAGGTGGTCGAGGTGCCCGCCCCGACCGTGCTGGAGGCCGACGGCCACTGGGCCGACTACTCCTACATCAACCACTACATCTGCAACGGCGGCCTGGTCCTGTGCGGCTTCGACGACCCGCGCGACGAGATCGCCGCCGGGATCTTCCGCCGCCTGTTCCCGGAGCGGACGGTGACCCTGGTGGACGCCCGTACGATCTTCTCCGGTGGCGGTGGCATCCACTGCATCACCCAGCAGCAGCCGAAGGTCTGACACACACAGGAGCGGGAGCAGCAGATGGCCGGTGCGGGCCGGGCGCGCCGAAACGCGCCGCCGCGCGAGGTGGTCCTCGCCGCCGCCATGGGCATGATCGCCGAGCGCGGTCTGGAGAAGCTCACCATGGCGGGGCTCGGCCGCGAGGTCGGGATGAGCAGCGGCCATCTGCTGTACTACTTCCGCTCCAAGGACGAGCTGCTGCTCCAGACCCTGGAGTGGAGCGAGGGCCGGCTCGGCGCGGAACGCGGCCGGCTGCTCGCCGGGCCCGGGTCCGCGCGCGAGCGGCTGGAGGCGTACGTCGACCTGTACGTCCCCGAGGGCCACCGGGACCCGCACTGGACGCTGTGGCTGGAGGTCTGGAACCGCTCGCAGAACGCCGACGACGACGCGCGCGCCCGGCAGGCCGCGATCGAGGGGGCCTGGCACCGGGACCTGGTCGCGCTGATCGCGGAGGGGGTGTCGCGGGGGGAGTTCCGGGGGGTGGACGCGGACCGCTTCGCCACGAGGACGCGTGCGCTGCTTGACGGGTTCTCGATTCATGTTGCTATCGGGTTGCGCGGTACCGATCGCGACCAAGTCCTCCGTCATGTGCGGGAGTTCTTCGAGGATGCGTTGCTGGTCGTCTAGCCGCGGGTCCGTCGTGGCTGGTCGCGCCCGCGCGGCGGAGCCGCATATCGATACAGCCCCGCGCCCCTTCGGGGCGCCGCACAGGAATCGTTCACTCCCGCTCCGGGCATGTACCGGCCCATGGGACGTCAACACTGGAAGAAGATCTGGGTCGGCTCGGCGGGGAACATGGTCGAGTGGTTCGACTGGTTCGTGTACGCGAGCTTCGCCACCTATTTCGCCGGCGCGTTCTTCCCGAGCGGCAACCCCACCGCGCAGCTGATGAACACCGCCGGCATCTTCGCCGTCGGCTTCTTCATGCGCCCCGTGGGCGGCTGGCTGCTGGGCAGGGTCGGCGACCGCAAGGGCCGCAAGGCGGCACTCACCCTGACCGTCACCCTCATGTCGGCCTCGGCGGTGCTCATCGCCGTGGCCCCCACCTACTCCGTCGCCGGGTACGGCGGCGCGCTGGTGCTGCTCGTCGCCCGGCTGCTCCAGGGCCTGTCCGTGGGCGGCGAGTACGCGGCCAGCGCCACCTATCTCACCGAGGCGTCCGACCCGTCCCGGCGCGGCTTCGCCTCCAGTTTCCAGTACGTGTCCATGACGGCCGGCCAGATCGCGGGCCTCGGCCTCCTGATCATCCTGCAGCGGACCATGTCCGACGACGCCCTGCACAGCTACGGCTGGCGCATCCCGTTCATCGTGGGCGCGCTCGGCGCGGCCGTCGTCTTCTACCTGCGCCGCACCATGCTGGAGACCGAGGTGTACGCGGAGGACACCTCGCACAGCGCCGAGCGCGGCACCCTGCGCGCCCTGTGGCGGCACAAGCGGGAGGCGTTCCTGGTCGTCGCCCTCACCATGGGCGGCACGGTGGCCTACTACACGTACACCACCTATCTGACCAAGTACCTGTCCAACTCGGCGGGCCTGTCCAAGCAGACGGCGACCCTGGTCTCCTTCACCGCGCTGATCGTCTTCGCCTGCCTCCAGCCGCTGGCCGGTGCCCTGTCCGACCGCGTCGGCCGCCGCCCGCTGCTGATCACGTTCGCCGTCGGCTCCACCCTCCTCACCGTGCCGATCATGACGCTGCTCAGGCGCGTGGACGGCTACTGGCCCGCCCTCGGCCTCGCCCTGCTCGCGCTGGTCGTGGTCACCGGCTACACCTCGATCAACGCCTGCGTGAAGGCCGAGCTGTTCCCGACCGGCGTCCGCGCGCTCGGCGTGGCCCTGCCGTACGCCATCGCCAACGCCCTCTTCGGCGGCACCGCCGAATACGTCGCCCTGTGGTTCAAGAAGGGCGGCATCGAGTCCGGCTTCTACTGGTACGTGGCCGCCTGCGCCGCCGTCTCCCTCGTGGTGTACGTGACCATGCGCGAGACGAAGGACCTGGACCTGGCCCGGGTGAAGGCCGGCGAGGGAACCGGGGCGGGCGACGGGGAGTCCACCCTGACGACCGCATCCTGAGACGGTGGGCGAGCCGGGGGCGGGGCTGTGCCAGACTGCCCCCGTGCTCTCGTTCGCCATGATTATTGGCAGCAGGCGCGCCGGTCCGCAGTGACCACCTCGTACGACCAGGTGCGGGTGGCCACCGTCGTCCTCGACCCGCGCGCAGACCTCTCGCACCCGCGAGGGGTTTTTTCGTTTTCCGGCCCACCTTCAGCCGGGGGCGGAGCGCGCGGGAGGATTGGGGGGATGGTGGAGCCGGTCATTCCGGTAAGACCGAAGATCCATAACAGGAGCCTTGAGACCATGACCGAGACGGCAACCAGCGAGCTCGACGACTCGTTCCACGTCTTCGACACCACGCTGCGCGACGGAGCGCAGCGCGAGGGCATCAACCTCACCGTCGCGGACAAGCTCGCGATCGCCCGGCACCTGGACGACTTCGGCGTGGGCTTCATCGAGGGCGGCTGGCCCGGCGCCAACCCCCGGGACACCGAGTTCTTCGCCCGCGCCCGCCAAGAGATCGACTTCCGTCACGCCCAGTTGGTCGCCTTCGGCGCCACCCGCCGCGCCGGCACCACGGCCGCCGAGGACCCGCAGGTGAGGGCGCTGCTGGAGTCCGGCGCCCCGGTGATCACCCTGGTCGCCAAGTCGCACGACCGCCACGTGGAGCTGGCGCTGCGCACCACCCTGGACGAGAACCTGGAGATGGTCCGCGACACCGTGTCGTACCTGAAGGGCCAGGGCCGCCGGGTCTTCGTGGACTGCGAGCACTTCTTCGACGGCTACCGCGCCAACCCCGACTACGCCAAGGCCGTCGTCCGCGCCGCCGCCGAGGCCGGCGCCGACGTCGTCGTCCTGTGCGACACCAACGGCGGCATGCTGCCCGCCCAGGTCCACGCGGTCGTCTCCACCGTCCTCGCCGACACCGGCGCCCGGCTCGGCGTCCACGCCCAGGACGACACCGGCTGCGCGGTCGCCAACACCCTGGCCGCCGTGGACGCGGGCGCCACCCACGTGCAGTGCACGGCCAACGGCTACGGCGAGCGCGTCGGCAACGCCAACCTGTTCCCGGTGGTCGCCGCCCTGGAGCTGAAGTACGGCAAGAAGGTGCTGCCCGACGGCAAGCTGCGCGAGACCACCCGCATCTCCCACGCCATCGCCGAGGTCGTCAACCTCACCCCGTCCACCCACCAGCCGTACGTGGGCGTCTCCGCGTTCGCGCACAAGGCCGGGCTGCACGCCTCCGCCATCAAGGTCGACCCCGACCTGTACCAGCACATCGACCCCGAACTGGTCGGCAACACCATGCGCATGCTGGTCTCCGACATGGCGGGCCGCGCCTCCATCGAGCTGAAGGGCAAGGAGCTCGGCATCGACCTGGGCGGCGACCGGGAGCTGGTCGGGCGCGTGGTCGAGCGCGTGAAGGAGCGCGAACTCAAGGGCTACACCTACGAGGCCGCCGACGCCTCCTTCGAACTCCTGCTGCGCGCCGAGGTCGAGGGCCGGCCGCTGAAGTACTTCGACGTGGAGTCCTGGCGGGCCATCGTGGAGGACCGCCCCGACGGCACCCACGCCAACGAGGCCACGGTCAAGCTGTGGGCCAAGGCCGAGCGGATCGTCGCCACGGCCGAGGGCAACGGCCCCGTCAACGCCCTGGACCGGGCACTGCGGGTGGCGCTGGAGCGGATCTACCCGCAGCTCGCCAAGCTGGAGCTGGTCGACTACAAGGTCCGCATCCTGGAGGGCAAGCACGGCACCTCCTCCACCACCCGCGTCCTGATCTCCACCTCCGACGGCTCCGGCGAGTGGGCCACGGTCGGCGTGGCGGAGAACGTCATCGCCGCGTCCTGGCAGGCCCTGGAGGACGCCTACACCTACGGCCTCCTCCGCGCGGGCGTGGAACCGGCGGAGTAGCCCCGCCGGGCGCTCAGGGCGCCCGCCAGATGTTGTCGAAGGCCACGTTCTCGATGCGGCGGCGTTCGCGGACGGCCTCCAGTTCGGTGACCGCGTCGCCGACCGCGATCAGTACGGTGACGACCGCCTCGTCCTCGGGTGCCTCCCGGGCCGGGCGGTCGGCGCCGATGCCGAGGGGGGCCGCGAGCCCGGTGAGGACCGGGTCGAGGGACTCCCAGCGGTCGGTGGCGTGACGCCGGGCGGCGGTGTCGGCCGGCGCCGTGGCCTTGCCCCGGCGCCGGGGCAGCCAGTGGTGGCGCCGCTCCCCGCTGAGCTGCCCGGCCGCCTCCAGCACGTCGTAGTAGGCCACGGCCAGTCCCTCGCCGCGGCGCCACAGCCAGTCGGCGACCGTCTCGTACGGCTGCTCGCGCCGGAGCCGGGCCCCCGCCTCGTCCAGCATCCGGTCACCGGTGGTCAGCGGCGGCCCCGGCACGACGAGCTCGCCGTCCAGGGTGAGCGCCCGCGCGCCGAGCAGGTCGACCAGCTCGGCCCCGGCCAGCGCCAGTGACAGGTCGCCCTGTTCGACGGGGTGTTCCCCGGGGACGTCCATACTGACGAGGAAAAGATCCTGCGGTGTGGTCATGCCCTCCACCTTGGTCCGCTCCCGCCCGATCCGCAGCACGGCACACCGGCACGGCGTCAGCAGGAGTCCTCGGCGAGCCGCTCGAACTCCCGCCCGCTCATCACGCGCCCGTCGGCCCACACCTGCCCCGGCCTCAGCCGCCCCACCTGCTCGGTGGTGAACTCGACCGTCCCGTTGTGGGCGTCGTCGCCGGTGTACTGCCCGAACCTCAGGAGGTAGTGGTGCCGGGGCAGCAGCCGCTGCGGGCCCCGGTGCCGGGCGGCCCAGCCGGCGGGCGGGGCGAAGAGGGGGAAGCCGGCGTCACCGCGCAGCCCCTCCTTCTCCACGTCCCAGCCGGTGGTGACGGGCCCGTCCTCGCCGCCGTGCGGCCGCCCGTCCAGGGACGGGTTCTGGTAGCCGTTGTCGCCGCACGGACGGAACACCGCGTACGGCGTCCCGTCCGGCGCGGCCCGCACCCCGGCGAGCGGCAGATCGAGGGCCGCACAGCCGCTCAGCACCAGCATCCCGACGCCGATCCCCGCCGCCACGGCCCCCGTGTGTCGCATGTTCCGCCTAACGCAGTGTCCACTTCTGGTTGGCGGCCCCGGTGCACGACCAGATCTGAGCCCGGGCCCCGTTCGCCGACGAGTTGTCGGTGACGTCCAGGCACTTGTCGGCCGCCGCGTTCACCACATCACCGGTGGCCGCGTCGTACGACCACCGTTGGGCACCGGTTCCGTTGCAGTCGTACAACTGGACCTTGGCCCCGTCGGCCGTCGAACCCGAGGTCACGTCCAGGCACTTGCCGAGCGCCCGGACCGATCCGTCGGCCTGTACGGTCCACTGCTGGGCGGCGCTGCCGTTGCAGTCGTAGAGCTGCACCGCCGTCCCGTCGGCGCTCGAACCACCCGCCACGTCCAGGCACTTGCCGGCCAGTCCGACGAATGCGCCGGTCCGGTCGCCGCCCCCGGACTGGGTGCCGGACCAGGTGAAGGTCGCCGAGGTCTTGCCCGGCAGCGAGTAAGTGGCGTGTTGCGCACCCCAGTTGATGGTGACCGTGCGTGCCGAGGCGGAGTCGTTGTACGCGATCAGCGCCTTGCTCCCGTCCGGGTTGCGCCAGGCCACGTTCGGCACGGCGGTGGACGCGGTGGAGGCGATCCGCTGGGCGCCGGGGCGGACGAACTTGGTCAGGTGGCCCATGTCGTAGTACTCGACGGTGTAGTCCACGGTGCCGCTCGCGACGTCGCCGTTGTGCACGGTGACCAGCCCGGTGCAGGTGCCGCACCCGCCGTTGTGCGGCCCCATGTTCTGATCCACGGCCAGCGACCACTTGGTCACCGACTTCGCCCAGTTGCGCGTGTAGTTGATGATGTCGAACATGTCCTCGCGCTGCTGGTTCGCGATCCAGGTGCCGCCGGAGTGCTCGGTGCCGAAGGCGTCCAGCGCCGGATACTGGTTGTGCACGGCCGTCTGCTTGCCGACGTCACCGCCGTAGCCGTGCCAGGCGATGCCGCCGAAGTTGGGGTGGCTGCGCACGGCCGGGTCGTCCACGGTCTGCGCCGCGTAGGAGTCGTACACGTCCCAGTTCCAGTCGTGCGCCAGCACCTTGGTGCCGAGCCCCGCCGCCTGGAGCTTGGGCAGCAGCTCGTTCTTCGTGAAGTAGGCGAGTCCGCTCGCGTTCCAGCTCATCGACGGATAGCCGGAACAACAGGTCGGCTCGTTCTGCGCGGTGACGTACCGGACGTCGACGCCCTGCGCCCTGTACGCCTGGAGGTACTTCACGAAGTACGAGGCGTACGCGCCGTAGTACTCCGCCTTCAGCCAGCCGCCGTTGAGGGAGCCGCTGTCCTTCATCCAGGCCGGTGCCGTCCACGGCGAGGCCATCACGGTCAGGGACGGGTTCAGCTGGAGCGCCTGCTTGGTCAGCGGGACGACGTCCGCCAGGTCGTGCGCTATGGAGAACTTCGCCAGCGAGGGGTCGCTCTGCCCGGCGGGCACGTCGTCGTAGGTGTAGCCGTAGCGGGCGAGGTCGGAGGCGCCCATCGGGTTGCGCAGGAACGACAGGCCGATGCCGTCGGTGGGCGAGAACAGCTTGCGCATGGCCGTGTCCCGGGCCGCGGGCGTGAGCGCCCCGCTGCCGTTCATCAGCCAGGCGGCGGTGTCGGTGAAGGACGCGCCGCCGCCGGTGAAGGTCTGGTAGCGGGTGTTCTCGTCCACGGTGATGTTCTCGCCGCTCCCGCCCGCGCCGGACTGGAAGGCGAACGGGGTCTGCGGCTGAAGGCCGCGTACGACATGCCGGCCGGCGGAGTCGTCGGTGGTGGTGAGCCAGGCGGTGACCTGCTCGCCGGCCGCGTGCGCGGGGACCGCGGCCATGCCGTACCCGGTGACGGAGAGCAGTCCGGCCAGCAGCAGCCGGACCGCGCGGGGGGTTCTCCTCATGGTGCGTCGCCCTTTCTGCGGGGTGGGGGAGGGCTGACGGGTCGTCTTGACGGGCGTGTGAGGCCCTAGTTAACTCACGGCGTGAGCTAAGCCATGAGTGAACCACGAGAGTCCATGAGTGAACCGTGAGAGTCAAGGGAAGGTCCATGCGAAGAACCGCCCTGCTCGCCTCCGCCGCGCTCCTCGCCGGTCTGCTGCCCTGGGCGGCCACCGCCCGCGCCGCCGACGAGCCGCCGCCCACCGCCGTCGACCGCTTCGAGGGCGAGGTGCCCTTCGCCAAGCAGCCCGCCGAGGGCATCTTCACCTGGGGCGGCGACACCGACGACCCGCCCGCGCTCCGCCTGGCCGACCGCGCCGACGCTCCCGAGGGCGCCAAGGTCCTGACCGGCACCTACGAGATCAGCGGCTACGGCGGCTTCACCCACGACTACGCCGCCACCGCCCCCGCCCACGACTGGTCCGCGCACCGGGGCATCCGCTTCTGGTGGGACGGCCGGAACGACGGCCGGGAGATCACCGTCGAGATCAAGGACGGCGGCGCCCACGGCGAGGCATCCGAACTCTGGACGACCTCCTTCACCGACGACTTCACCGGCTGGAAGCGGGTCGAACTCCCCTTCACCGACTTCGCCTACCGCACCGACTACCAGCCCGTCGGCGGCATCGACCACGTCCTCGGCCTGAAGGAGATGTGGGGCTACTCCGTCACCCTCCCGACCGGCGCCAAGGGCGACTTCGCCATGGACGGCGTGGAGCTGTACGGCACGGCGGACCCCGCCCTGCGCGCCTCCGTCACCACCGGCGCGCCCGTCCACCCGGTCGAGGAGGGCGGAACGGCGAAGGTGAAGGTGTCGGTCGCCACCACCGGCGCGGCCCCCCTCACCGACCCCGTGACGGTCACCTACACCACGACCGGCGGCACCGCCGCCTCCGGCACCGACTACACCCCCGTCTCCGGCACCCTCACCTTCCCGGCCGGCACCGCCTCCGGCGCCACCCGGACCGTCGAGGTGCCCACCCGCCGCGACCGCGCGGCCGAACCCGCCGAGACGATCCCGCTGAAGCTCACCGTCACCGGCGCCAAGGCCCCCGCGGAGACCCCGCAGGTCGTGATCGACGCGCACGGACTGCCGTACCTGGACGCCAAGCTGCCCGTCCGCGAGCGGGTCGCCGACCTGCTCGGCCGGATGTCCCTGGCGGAGAAGGCCGGCCAGATGACCCAGGCCGAGCGCGGCGCCGTCGGCCAGGGCGCCGACATCACCGCCTACGCCCTCGGCTCACTGCTGTCCGGCGGCGGCTCCACCCCCACGCCCAACACCCCCGAGGCGTGGGCGAAGATGATCGACGCCTTCCAGCTGCGAGCCCAGGCCACCCGCTTCCAGATCCCGCTGATCTACGGGGTGGACGCGGTCCACGGCCACAACAACCTCACCGGCGCCACGATCCTGCCGCACAACATCGGCATCGGCGCCGCCCGCGACCCCCGACTCGCCTACGAGACGGGCGCGGTGACGGCCGCCGAGGTCCGCGCGACCGGCGTGCCCTGGGACTTCGCGCCCTGCCTGTGCGTGAGCCGCGACGAACGCTGGGGCCGCGCCTACGAGTCCTACGGCGAGGATCCGGCCCTCGTGGAGTCCATGGAGACGGTGATCCAGGGCCTCCAGGGCCGCGCCAACGGCAAGGACCTGAGCCGGAACGACAAGGTACTGGCCACGGCCAAGCACTTCGTCGCCGACGGCGGCACCGCGTACGGCTCCTCCACCACCGGCACGTACACCATCGACCAGGGCGTCACCACGGTCACCCGGAAGCAGCTGGAGGGCATCCACCTCGCGCCGTACCAGGAGGCCGTGGACCGGGGCGTCGGCACGGTCATGCCGTCGTACTCCTCCCTGGACCTCGGCGACGGCAAGGGCGCGGTGAAGATGCACGCCCGCGGCGACATGATCAACGGCGTGCTCAAGGGCCGGATGGGCTTCGACGGCTTCGTGATCAGCGACTACAACGCCACCGACCAGCTCCCCGGCGACCGGGCCGCCCAGGTCCGCGCGGCGGTGAACGCGGGCGTGGACATGATGATGGTGCCGTACTCGTACAAGGAGTTCAGCACCACGCTCGCCGACGAGGCCAGGGCGGGCCGGGTCACGGGCAAGCGGATCGACGACGCGGTCACCCGCATCCTCACCGAGAAGATGAAGCTGGGCCTGTTCGAGCACCCCTACGCCGACACCACCCACGCGGCCGCCATCGGCTCCCCGGAGCACCGGAAGGTCGCCCGCCGGGCCGCCGCCGAGTCGCAGGTGCTGCTGAAGAACACCGGCGGGCTGCTGCCGCTCAAGAAGAGCCAGAAGGTGTACGTCGCCGGGTCCAACGCCGACGACATCGGCAACCAGACCGGCGGCTGGACCGTCACCTGGCAGGGCTCCTCCGGGAACATCGTCCCCGGCACCACAATCCTCCAGGGCCTGCGCAAGGCGGGCGGCCAGGTCACCTACTCCAAGGATGCCTCCGCCCCGACCGGCGGCCACGATGTGGGCGTGGTCGTCGTCGGCGAGACCCCGTACGCCGAGGGCGCCGGAGACGTGGGCAACGGCCACGACCTCACCCTGTCCGCCGCCGACCGGGCCGCCGTGGACAAGGTCTGCGCGGCCATGGAGTGCGCGGTGCTGATCGTCTCCGGCCGCCCCCAGCTCATCGGGGACCGCCTGGACGAGATCGACGCCCTGGTGGCCTCCTGGCTGCCCGGCACCGAGGGCGACGGCGTCGCGGACGTGCTGTACGGCAAGCGCCCCTTCACCGGACAGCTCCCGGTGAGCTGGCCGAAGTCCGAGGCGCAGCTCCCGATCAACGTGGGCGACACGGCGTACGACCCGCAGTTCCCGTACGGCTGGGGCCTGACCACCCTCGCCGAGCCCCCGCAGGGCGGCGCGTCCACCCTGCGCGCCCTGGCCACCCGGGCCACGGCGGCCGAACGCCACGGGGACGCACGGACCGGCCGCGCCCTGGTCACCCGGGCCCGCCTCCTGGTCCAGCAGAAGGCGGCCGGCCACCTCACCCAGGCGGTGTCCAAGCCCTTCGCCGACGCAGACCACCTGCTGCTGACCGGACGGTACGGAAAGGCGGTGGAAAAGCTGGCCGAGGCGTACCGCGCCGCCTGATCCAGGAGCAGGCGAACGCCCCCTTTGGGGAGGTTTCGGGTAATTTTTAGATATGAAGGCCGTTCCGCGGACCCGAAGCCTCCCCGCACTGCTGCTGGCCGCCCTGGCACTGGTGCTGGCGACCCTGTACGCGCCCCCGGCGAGCGCGGAGACCAGCGTCTCCACGATCGCCCAGGCCCTGCGCAAGAGCCCCGTCTACGTCGACCCGGCGGCCCGGGACCAGCTGCCCGCCAACACCGCCGAGGCGCTCGAAGCCCGGATCAAACGCGCGGACAAACCCCTGTTCATCGCGGTCCTCCCGGCCGGCTACCCCACCGCCGACCTCTTCGCCGACCTGCGCGCGGCCACCGGCGTCACCGGCCTGTACGGGATCCGCCTAGGCGACCGCTTCGACGCCCGCGCCGACGCCTCCGTCATGTCGCCCACGGCCCGGCAGAACCTCGTCCGCAGCGTCCAGGGCGAGGACGCCAAGACCCAGCTGGCCGACTTCACCGACCGCGCCCTGCTCAACATGCGCGGCCACGCCCCCGACAGCTGGGGCGGCACGGGCGACGGCGTGTCCGGCACGGCCCTGATCACGACGGCGGCGGTCCTGGTGATCGCCGGCGCGGGCGCGTACACCCTCGTCCGGCGCAACCGCCGCCGCCGCGAGGAGGAGCAGCGGGCCGCGCTGGACCGGCTGCGGGTGGTCGTGGACGAGGACATCACCGCGTTCGGCGAGGAACTCGACCGCCTCGACTTCCAGCCCCGGGCACCCGGCGCGGACGACGCCATGCGCGCCGACTACGAGCACGCGCTGGACGCCTACGACACCGCCAAGCAGCGCATGGCCATGGCCGAGCGCCCCGAGGACGTCCGCGGGGTCACCCAGGCACTGGAGGACGGCCGCTTCTCCCTGGCCAGCTTGGCTGCCCGCCGCGAGGGCCGCCCGCTCCCGGAGCGCCGCCCGCCCTGCTTCTTCGACCCCCGCCACGGCCCCTCGGTCTCCGACGCCACCTGGACGCCGCCCGGCGGCGCCCCCCGCCAGGTCCCGGTCTGCGCGGCGGACGCCACCCGTCTGGCCGACGGCCGGGACCCGGTGATCCGCGAGGTCGACACCGACTACGGCCGCCGCCCCTACTGGGACGCGGGCCCCGCCTACGGCCCCTGGGCAGGCGGCTACTTCGGCGGCGGCCTCCTGCCCGGCCTCCTCGTCGGCACCATGCTGGGCGGCCTGATGGCGACGCCCACGTACGCCGCCGACTACGGAGCCGGGTACGGCGACTTCGGTGACCAGGCGGGTTACGGCGGCGGCTACGAGGGCGGAGACGTCTCCGGCACCGACTTCGACCCCGGGGACTTCGGGGGTGGCTTCGGTGACGGGGGCGGCTTCGGCGGGGGCGGCGACTTCGGCGGCGGGGGCGGCGGGGACTTCGGCGGGAGCTACTGACCCCGCCGGGTGGCGTAGCGCTCGCCGGCCGCGTGCCACCAGGCGGGCGGGGAGGTCCCGGCCACGGCCGAGGTCGGCTGGCCGGGATGCAGCCCGAGCCGCCACAGCGCGGAGGCGTCGACGTTCACCACGACGGTCCCGTGCCAGTGCCCGTCGTCGCCTCGCCCGCACATCAGGTCGATCCGGATCTCCTCCGGCGCGAACGGCATCCAGTCGATGCCGCGCTCACGCAGTCAACCGAGCAGCGCGTGCACGGCGTGCGGCCGGCCGGGCACGTTCGCGTACGAGGCTATGTGGACCCATTCCGCGTCAGCGCGTTCAGCGCGCGATGCCGTCAAGGAACTCACTCCAGGTGGTGGGGGAGAGGTTGAGGACGGGGCCGGTGGGGGTTTTGGAGTCGCGGATGTGGATGGTGGAGGTGTGGGCGGCTACCTCTACGCAGTTGCCGCCTTCGTCACTGCTGTAGCTGGACTTACGCCACGTGTAGGCGAGTTCCAAGCAGTCACCACCCTGGCTGCCGCTGTAGCTGGACTTGAACCATGCGAGTGCCGCTGCGGTCTTCATGACTCTCCTAGCAGTTCCTTCAGCAGACCCACGCTCTTGTCGGGTGTGAGGGCCTGTGACCGCAGCATTCCATACTGAAGGTGGTAGTCGCTGACCTCGTTGGGATCATCGACAAGAAAACTTGCCCGCTGAACCTCCAGGTAGACCAAGCGCTCGAACTCGGGGGTTTCCAGCAGCACCATGGGGCCGTCCAGGCATGCATGTGGTGTCCGGCTCGCAGGCATGATCTGGAAGCTCATGTGGGCCGGTTCGGTGTACTCCAGGATCTGCCGAATCTGTGCACGCATCACATCCGGGCCACCCACCTGCCGCCGCAGGATGCTCTCCTCGAGAACGAAGTGTCCGACGGGCGGCCGATCCCTCTGCCAGATCAACTGCCGATCCATGCGAGCCTGAACCCATTGCTCGGCCTTTTCGCTTACGAGCGCCGGGTAGCGATAGTTGAATACTGCGCGGCAGTACTCAGGGGTCTGGAGCAGTCCAGGAACCACCAGGCTCTGGTACGAGAGGATGCTCACCGCCTCCTGCTCGTGATCCACCAGCCCCTGTGCGAACTGGACGATGCGATCCCGTACAGGCAGCCTCGCTACCAGGACCGACAACGCACCCCCCGTGTCGAGGAGTTCATCGAACTGTTCTGCTCGATCGGGCTGTAGGGCGAGCCTCCCTTGCTCGATGGACCTCACTGTGTCGACGGAGATGTTGGCCATCTCGGCCAACTGCTCCTGGGTGAGGCGTGCTTTCTTGCGGTAGTGGGCGACGAGCGCGCCGACCGCGTACCACGAACCGACCTTCTTGGGCCTTGGTGCCTCGTGCATGGCCGTTCCTTTCCCCCATATGCACGCCGATCTGTCGTAGTGGACTCGTAGTAATGAGAACTACGACTTCACTCACTGCCCCACTGTAGTGACGCACAGTGACAGTGACCTCGTGAATGCACAGACCCAACACCCCCACACACGCCAGGTGTTCTACCGTCGGGACCGCAGGTCGGTATGGCTCGCACGGAAGTTCGCATGGCAGACGTTGACCGACTGGGCGGCGGCCGAGCGCGGAGACGATGTCCTGCTCTGCGTGAGCGAGTTGGCGACGAACGCCCTTCTCCACGGGGTTCCCGCAGGCCGTGGCTTCCTCCTCCGACTGGTGCTGCATGCGGAGGGCGCTCTACGGGTGGAGGTGCACGACAGTGGGCCGGGTGAGGTGGGCTGCCCGGACCCGGCGCCGGACGCTGACGCGGAACATGGGAGGGGGCTGCTTCTCGTTGCTGCCCTTGCTGACAAGTGGGGCGTAGGGGAACGGAACCCAGGAAAGATCGTGTGGTGTGAGTTCCTCGTGAAGTGACCGTGGGGCCGCCCGCTTCTTGGTCAGTGTCGTGCTTCCACGAGGTGAGTCAAGGGCGCGTTCCGCGTCGCCTTCGGCGATGGGCCTGCGGCCCACCCTTGACACACCTCGCTCCAGCACGGGGAAGAAGCGAGCGGGCAGCCCGGGGAAAGTGGCCGGCTGAACCTGGTCGGGCCCTACCGTCGGCTGCGTACGCATCGTGGGTCGGGGATGCGCGCTCGCGCCTCGCCAGCACGCCGGGCGGGTTAAGCGGCTTCCGGCCCGGTGGCGGGTGGTGCGCGACGGCGCCTCGCATGGACGCCGGGCCGGTTCGGCGTCCGACGCCCGGGGCCGGATCGTTGGCCGGTGGTCCACCGGGTGGGTAGTTTTGGAATACCTGTCCATAACTAACCCCCCCACCCCCTGGCCCTGGACCGCCGGTGGTCGCGTAGGGCTCGCCGGAACCCGCTCGGGAGTCGTCGGGCGAGGCGGAGGCGACGTGTCCGGTGGGTGGTTTTGGACTGCGTGTCCATAACTAACCCCCTGCCCGCCAGCCCCGCCAGCGCCGCCAGGGTGGTGGCGGCCGTCATGGCACCAGTGCCCGCCCCTGGATCCGCCGAGGTGGGGCCGCGAAAGCCACCCCCGATGCGGGGCAAGGTGGCAGCAGCACTCACCGCCCACTCGCCCGCAGCCGCCGACCCCACCCGGCGTGCAGGCGAGACGCGACCGCGCCCCACCCCACCGGGCCGGTAGCCGCTTTGCCGACCCGGCGTGCTGGCGAGGCGAGGACGCGCACCCGCTACCGGGCCGGTAGCCGCCAAGCTCACCCGGCGTGCTGGCGAGGCGAGAACGCGTCCCTTGCCGACGGGGCGTCGTAGCTCACCCATGGGTCCGGTACCGGGCTGGGCCACTGTTCCTTCGGCCGCTCGCTCGCTTCTATCCCGGGCTGGAGCGAGGTGTGTCAAGGGTGGGCCGCAGGCCCATCGCCGAAGGCGACGCGGAACGCGCCCTTGACTCACCTCGCGGAAGCCCGACACTGACCAAGAAGCGAGCGGCCCAACGGCCACTGACGAACACCGACCCCCACACCCACGGCGGCGCCCCCCAACCCCCTCACGCCTGCTTGATCGCGGACACGTCGAACGCCAGCTTCACCTTGTCGGAGATCAGCACGCCCCCCGTCTCCAGTGCCGCGTTCCACGTCAGACCCCACTCGGACCGCAGGATCTCCGCCTTGCCGGTGAAGCCCACCCGCTCGTTGCCGAACGGGTCCTTGGCGAAGCCGTTGAACTCCACGTCGATGGTCAGCGGCTTGGTGACGCCGAGCAGGGACAGCTCACCGGTGACGCGGTACTCCTCCCCGCCCAGCACCTCCACCCCGCTGGTCCGGAACGTCATCGTCGGGAACTCGTCCGTCTTGAAGAAGTCCGCCGACTTCAGATGGGTGTCACGGTCCGCGTTGCCCGTGTCGATGCTCTCCATCCGGACGTCCAGCGAGGCCGTGGACTTCACCGGCTCGGCCCCGTCCAGACGCAGCGTGCCGGTGAAGTCACCGAAGCCGCCCCTGACGTTGGTGACCATCGCGTGCCGGGCGACGAACCCGATCGTGCTGTGTGCCGGGTCGATGACGTACTCACCGGTCAGCGCGGTCAGATCGGGACCGGCGACGGCCGGCGCGGCGGGGGCGGACGGGGTGGTGTTCTTGCGGCTGAAGATGCCCATGACGTGCTCCTGGTTGAACGTTGAACTAAGTTCAGGCTCCGACCATAGCCCCATTCTGTTTAGCGTTCAACTAAAGCCGCATCGTGTCACCACAACCACCCACAGTCACCCGTTCGTGCCTCTGGTGCACCACCCTCTCCCTCGGGCACCATCTGGCCTGCACCACCTGCACAGCCGCCCCGAAACGTCCGGCCCACCGCAGGAAGGCCCCCCATGAAGATCCGCTCCCTGGTGACCACCCTCGCCCTCGTCGCCGCCCCCGGCCTCGCCGTCGTAGGCACCGCCCCCGCCGCCTCCGCCTCCGCCGCCGTCACCAAGATCAGCCACGCCACCGCCACCTCGATGTTCCGCCAGTCCGGCATCACCTGGTCGTCCTCCGGCAACTGCTCCGACCGGAACAACCCCACCTGCACGTCCTTCGAGCAGCTCAACCTCGCCACCGCCCAGGGCGCCCAGACCCTCAAGAGCGCCAGCGGCTGCGCGCTGAACATCACCGGCGGCACCGAGACCGGCCACGCCTCCGGCACGTACTCCCACTGGAACGGCTACAAGCTCGACTACGGCAAGAACACGTGCGTGACCTCGTACGTCAAGAACACCTTCACGTACATCGGCCTGCGCGGTGACGGCGCCCCGCAGTACAAGTCCGGCTCCGGCAACATCTACGCCGACGAGGGCAACCACTGGGACGTCCTCTACTACAACTGCGGCGGCTGCTGACCGGGCGGCGACGGCGGTGACCGGGCCCCTCCGCATGACCCGACGCGCACTGCTGCTGGCCGCCGCCCTCGCCGCCACCCCCGGGTGGCGCGCGCGGGCGGCCGGCACCGACCCGTACGAGACGCTGCGCGGGCGCTGGCTCGGCATCGCGCTCGGCACCGGCTACGACCCGGCCGCCGAACCGTACGCCTCCCGTCTCGCCCAACTCGGGGAGAGCGCAAGGGAGTACCGGGCCGCCATGCTTCCCGGACCCGCCTCCCTCTGGCCGGGCCACCCCTTCGACCCGCCGTCCGGCATCACCTTCAGCTACAACCGCCTGTGGACCATGACCCAGGCATACGTCCAGACCGGCACCGGCGTCACCGGCGACCCCGGCCTGCTCACGGACGTGTTACGCGGCCTCGACCACCTCTCCGCCACCGTCTACAACCCCGCCACCACCCGCTACGGCAACTGGTGGGAGTGGCAGATCGGCAGCCCCCGCCCGCTGATGGACATCACCGCCGCGCTGTACGCGCACGCGGGCCCGGACCGGATCGCGGCGGCCTGCGCGGCCGTCGACCACTTCATACCGGACACGGCGCTCACCGACTACTCCGGCACCAGCACCGGCGCCAACCGCGTCGACCTGTGCCGCTCGGTCGCCCTGCGCGGCATCCTCGGCCGCGACGCTCAGAAGATCGCCCTCGCCCGCGACGCCCTCTCGCCCGTCTTCCCGTACGTCACCCGGGGCGACGGCCTCTACGCCGACGGCTCCTTCGTCCAGCACACCTGGGTCGCCTACTCGGGCACCTACGGCCAGGTCCTCCTCGACGGCCTCGGGCGGCTGTTCGCGCTGCTCGCCGGGTCGCCGTGGGAGATCACCGACCCCGGCCGGCAGCACATCCTGGACAGCGTCGAGCAGGCCTACGCCCCGCTGATCCACGACGGACTGGTCATGGACTGCGTCAACGGCCGTGCCATCAGCCGGGGTCACCTGCGCTCCGACGACCAGGGGGTGATGCGGGGCGACCACTACCACGGCCACGCTCTGATCGCCGCCATCACCCTCCTCGCCGACGGCGCGAGCCCGGAGGAGCGGGAGCGGTGGTACGGACGTATCAAGGGGTGGATCGAACGGGACACCGCAGAACCAATGTTGACGTCCCGTCAGTTCAATGTCGGTGATCTCGCCCGGCTGCACGCCGTCGCCGCCTCGCCCGTGCCCGCCGCCCCAGAACCCCTCGGGCACCGGCTCTTCCCGGCCATGGACCGCGCCGTCCACCGCACCCCCCGGTTCACCGCCGCCCTCGCCATGGCCAGCGACCGCATCGCCCACTACGAATGCGGCAACGGCGAGAACCCGCGCGGCTGGCACACCGGCTCCGGCATGCTCTCCTGGTGGCCGCGGGGGAGCGGCGACCAGTACACCGACTGGTACTGGCCCACCGTCGACTGGTACCGGCTGCCCGGCACCACCGTCTCCACCCGGCGGCTCGCCGACCGGGCCGGCGGCGAGTGGGGCGCCCCCAAACCGGCGGTGCGCTGGGTCGGCGGTACCACCGACGGCACCTACGCGGCCGTCGGCCAGCACCTCAAGGGCCTCGGTTCCACCCTCCAGGCCCGCAAGTCCTGGTTCTTCCTCGACGACGCCGTGGTCTGCCTCGGCGCCGGGATCACCTGCGCCGACGGCATACCCGTCGAGACGGTCGTGGACAACCGCAACCTGGGCGAGAACGGCACCCAGCCCCTCGTACGCGGCCGGAACTGGGCCCACCTGGAGGGGCACGGCGGCTGGGTCCTGCCCCACGGCGGCGAGCTGCGCACCCTGCGCGAGGACCGCACCGGCGCCTGGGCCGACATCAACACCACCAGCAGCCCCGAGCGGCGCACCCGGCGCTGGCAGACCCTGTGGCTCGACCACGGCACCGACCCGGCCGACGCCGGCTACGCCTACGTCCTGCTGCCCGGCGCCACCCGCGCCGAGACCGCCGCCCGGGCCGGCGACCGGAACTGGCTGACCGTCCTCGCCAACGACACCACCGCCCAGGCCGTCGCCGTACCCCGGCCGGGGGTGACGGCGTGCACCTTCTGGGGGGCGGGTACGGTGGGGGAGCTGACCGTCTCGGCCGGCGCGAGCGTGCTCGTCGTGCGCCGGGGCCGTACGGCCTCCCTCCGGATCAGCGAGCCACCGCGCACCGGAGCCCCCCTGGAACTGGTCTGGGACCGTCCCGTGCGCGCGGTCACCCGGGCCGGCGACGGCGTCGAGGTACTGGAGGCAGGCCGCCGTCTGAGGGTCCTTGTCACTCCGGGGATGGCATGTGCCGCACACGAATGTGAGGTGGCTCTCGGCTGATCGGTTTGTGGCCTCCCTACAACGAGATGCCCCATTGAGCAGTCGGAACGCCTGCATCGCCCGGTGGTTCTGTTCACTCGTACCAGGAAAACGGGCCCGAGACTGTACAGAGTCGACGGCTCGCTTTTCTTGGTGTCCTTCGTAAGGTCGCTACATGACCGTTTTGGAAGAGACGACGGGTGAGCCGACCGGCGAGCCGACGGACGCGCGCGGACGGGTCGCCGAGCTGCACGAGATCCGTGCGCGGGCCGTGGCGGGTCCGAGTGAGAAGGCGACCGAGGCGCAGCACGCCAAGGGCAAGCTGACGGCGCGGGAGCGGATCGAGCTGCTCCTCGACCCCGGGTCCTTCCAGGAGGTCGAGCAGCTGCGCCGGCACCGGGCGACCGGATTCGGCCTGGAGGCGAAGAAGCCGTACACCGACGGTGTCATCACCGGCTGGGGCACGGTGGAGGGCCGGACGGTCTTCGTCTACGCCCACGACTTCCGGATCTTCGGCGGCGCGCTGGGCGAGGCCCACGCCACCAAGATCCACAAGATCATGGACATGGCCATCGCGGCCGGCGCGCCGCTGGTCTCCCTGAACGACGGCGCCGGCGCCCGCATCCAGGAGGGCGTCTCCGCCCTCGCCGGCTACGGCGGCATCTTCCAGCGCAACACCAAGGCCAGCGGTGTCATCCCGCAGATCTCGGTGATGCTCGGCCCGTGCGCGGGCGGCGCCGCGTACTCCCCGGCCCTGACGGACTTCGTCTTCATGGTCCGCGAGACCTCGCAGATGTTCATCACCGGCCCGGACGTGGTCAAGGCCGTCACCGGCGAGGAGATCACCCAGAACGGCCTGGGCGGCGCCGACGTGCACGCCGAGACCTCCGGCGTGTGCCACTTCGCCTACGACGACGAGGAGACGTGCATCGCCGAGGTGCGCTACCTCCTCTCCCTGCTCCCGCAGAACAACCGCGAGAACCCCCCGCGCGTCGAGTCCACCGACCCGGTCGACCGCCGCAGCGACGTACTGCTGGACCTGGTCCCGGCCGACGGCAACCGGCCCTACGACATGGCCAAGGTCATCGAGGAGATCGTCGACGACGGCGAGTACCTGGAAGTCCACGAGCGCTGGGCGCGCAACATCATCTGCGCCCTGGGCCGCCTGGACGGCCAGGTCGTCGGCATCATCGCCAACCAGCCCCAGGTCCTCGCGGGCGTCCTGGACATCGAGGCCAGTGAAAAGGCAGCACGCTTCGTCCAGATGTGTGACGCCTTCAACATCCCCATCGTCACCCTCCTGGACGTCCCCGGGTTCCTCCCCGGCGTCGACCAGGAACACGGCGGCATCATCCGCCACGGCGCGAAGCTGCTGTACGCCTACTGCAACGCGACCGTGCCGCGGATCTCGCTCATCCTGCGCAAGGCGTACGGAGGTGCCTACATCGTCATGGACTCCCAGTCCATCGGCGCCGACCTCACCTACGCCTGGCCGACCAACGAGATCGCCGTGATGGGCGCGGAGGGCGCGGCCAACGTCATCTTCCGCCGGCAGATCGCCTCCGCGCAGGACCCCGAGGCCATGCGGCAGAAGATGGTCAAGGAGTACAAGGCCGAGCTGATGCACCCGTACTACGCGGCCGAGCGCGGCCTCGTGGACGACGTCATCGACCCCGCCGGGACCCGCGAGGTGCTGATCAAGTCGCTGGCGATGCTCCACACCAAGCACGCCGACCTGCCCTCCCGCAAGCACGGCAACCCGCCGCAGTAACCCTCACGGAGACCGACACCCATGAGTACTCCTGACATCCGCGTCGAAAAGGGTCACGCCGAGCCCGAGGAGGTCGCCGCCCTCACGGCCCTCCTCCTCGCCCGAGCCGCCGCCCAGCCCCTCCCGGCCTCCCCCCACCGAGTCCGCGCCCGCGCGGGCTGGCGCCGCCTGGAGCGAGAGCCCGGCTTCCGGGCACCGCACAGCTGGCACTGAGACCTGTACGCCACGACCCCGCCACTCCTTCGGAGGGCGGGGTCGTGCGCGTTCGGGGGCTCACCCGTCGCGCCGGCTCTCGTCCCGCTTTCGCAGCCACGGTTCCAGCGGCAGGGACAGCGTGGCCACGCAGACCGCCGGCCACAGGGAGTTCAGGCGCAGGCCCGGGGTCCACAGCGGCAGCAGGACGGCGGTCAGGAACGTGGTCAGCCAGCCGAGGAGCAGCGGGCTGCGCAGCCGCGCCCGCAGTGGGAACAGCAGCGCCGAGGACACCAGCGCGCTCGGCACCAGCAGCAGCGCCGCCCACAGCAGCGCACTCCAGCCGTCGACCTCGATCACATGCATCCCGGACCCACCCGTACGTATCACGACAAAGGCTCCTGTCCTCAGAGAAGAGTGACAGGAGCCCGCGTCGGTTGCCCGCGGGGCGAGTTACCGCAGCCGTGCCATGAGGGCGTGTTCGACGAGGGTGATGAGGGCGCTCTTGGCGTCGGCGCGGTGGCGTGCGTCGGTGGTGATGATGGGGGTGTCGGGGCCGATCTGGAGTGCTTCGCGTACTTCGTCGGGGCTGTAGGGCTGTTGTCCGTCGAAGCCGTTGAGGGCGATGACGAAGGGGAGGCCGGAGTTCTCGAAGTAGTCGACGGCGGGGAAGCAGTCGGCGAGGCGGCGGGTGTCGACGAGGACGATGGCGCCGATGGCGCCGCGGACGAGGTCGTCCCACATGAACCAGAAGCGGTCCTGTCCGGGGGTGCCGAACAGGTAGAGGATGAGGTCCTGGTCCAGGGTGATGCGGCCGAAGTCCATGGCCACGGTGGTGGTGGTCTTGTCCCCGGTGTGGGTGAGGTCGTCGATGCCGGCCGACGCGGACGTCATGACGGCCTCTGTGCGCAGCGGGTTGATCTCCGAGACGGCGCCGACGAACGTGGTCTTGCCCACGCCGAAGCCGCCCGCCACCACGATCTTCGCGGAGGTGGTGGAGCGGGAAGGACCGCCGCTAGAGCTTGCGAAGTCCACTGAGCACCCTTTCGAGCAGTGTCACGTCTGGCTGGCCACCGGCGTTCTCGTCGCCGCCGGGCTGATGGATGGCGACCAGGCCCGCCTCCGCCAAGTCGGCGACGAGGATCCTGGCCACGCCGAGGGGGATCGTCAGCAGGGCCGAGATCTCGGCCACCGACTTGATCTCCCGGCACAGGTTGCAGATCCGCTGATGCTCGGGCAGCTGGCCCTGCATCTGGTGCGGAGCGGCGGTGGTGTGCACCAGTGCCTCGATGGCGAGCTGGTAGCGCGGGCGGGTCCGGCCGCCGGTCATGGCGTACGGACGCACCAGGGGGTTGTTCGCCGCCGCGGCCGGGGCCGGCTCGGGACGGCGCTGCGGCTGGACCGGCTGGATGCGCGGCGCCTGCGGCTGGTCGTACGGCGGCTGGTTGTAGGGTCCGGGACCCTGCGGGGTGTAGGGCCGGCTGGGGGCGGAGGGGAAGTTGTACGGGTTCGCCGAGCCGTCGTGCTGGCCCTGGGCAGGTCCGTACGACCAGTTGCCCGAAGACGAATCGCCTGGGGGTGTTGCCACTTTCTCCTCCTCCGAACCGCGCGGGGCACCCATCCCTGTGGAAGCCGCGTCCCGAAACCTTACGGCCCCGGGACACGTATACGCATCGTCCGATTACTAGTTGAGAAGGCTTCCCTGGAGCTCCGCGCGGAGATCCGGGGTCAGAACCGTGCCCGCGCGGTCCACCAGAAGGGCCATCTCGTACCCGATGAGGCCGATGTCCGCCTCCGGGTGGGCCAGTACCGCGAGGGACGAGCCGTCGGAGATGGACATGATGAAGAGGAATCCTCGCTCCATCTCCACAACCGTCTGGTTCACGTTGCCGCCCTCGAAGATGCGCGAGGCACCGGCGGTCAGCGAGGTCAGACCGGAGGCGACGGCCGCGAGCTGGTCGGCGCGGTCGCGGGGGAAGCCTTCGGACATCGCCAGAAGGAGTCCGTCGGCGGAGACCACCACCGTGTGGGACACCCCCGGGGTGTTGTCCACGAAGTTGGTGATCAACCAGTTCAGGTTCTGTGCCGCCTGGCTCATCGGGCTCACACTAACGCTCCTGGTCGTAGGTGCTGTCAGGACCGAAGCCCTGGCCGTTCGTATCACTGCCTGCGCTGCGCCCGCGCTGGACGCCCCGACGCAGGTTGCTCAGCCTGCCCCGGACGTCCTCCGGGGCGCGGGAGACCTGTGGGCCTCCCTGGGGGGTGGATTCGGCGGAACCCTCGACCAGGTTGGCCTTGGGCACCCGCCGCGGCAGACCGGAGGCGGTGACCCCGCCTGCCTTGGGCTTCCTGAGCTGCGCGGCCTGCTGCCACCGCTCGTCGTTCGCCGACCGCCAGCCGCTGTCGCCGCTCGTGCCCTGGGTGTTCCCCGGTGCCGGGGACGCCGCATCCTGCCCCACGCGTGCCGTGCCGTTCGCGTTCGGGGAGCCGGCGCCGGAACCGCTCGCGGCGGAGCCACGGCGGGGCAGCCCGGCGTCGGTCAGCGCGTGCGCGGCGGGAGAGGCCGTACCCGGACGGTCGAAGCCTACGCCGTTCCGCTCATCCGCGTCAGCGGCCCGCGGGGTTTCCGTTTCCGGAGCGTACTGGGCCGGATAGCCGTTCTGGTAACCGTCCTGCTGCGGCCAGTCGTCCTGGTAGGACGGCTGCTGGGCGGGCTCCGCGTACGGCGCCCCGGACTCAGGGTAACCGCCGTCGGCGGAGAACCCCTCGGGCTGCGGCACCTCACCGGTCGGCGCGTAGTACTGCTCGTCGTACGCCTGCTCGTACGGCCGCTCGTACGACCCGGAGTGCTGCTCCTGGTACGAGCCCGTGTGCTGCTCCGGGTATGAGCCGGTGTGCTGCTCCTCGTACGGCGCGGCGTGCTGGCCGGTGTGCTGCTCCTCGTACGCCGGCGCCTCGAACGCCTGCTGCGGCTGCTGCGCGTCGTACGCCTGCTGCTCCTGGTACGCCTGCTGCGGCTGTTCCCGGTAGGCCTGCTGCCCGCCGGTGAACGGGTCCTGGTACCCGGCGGTCTCGTGCTGCGGCTCGGCGTGCTGCCGGCCCTCCAGCGCGGCCCGGCGCTCCTCGCGCATCCGGGTGCGGCCGATGGGGTCCAGGCCGCGGGCGCCGTCAGGGCCCTCGGCGTACTGGCTGTCGTCGAAGCCCAGCTCGGCGGCGGTGCGCAGGGGCTGCTGCTGACCGCCGGTGTCCGCACCCTGGAACTGCTGCTCCGGGATGATCTGCGAGACGGTGAACTCCTCGCGCTCCAGCGGGGCTTCGCCGCCACCGCCGTGCGTGATCGCGTCCGGCAGCATGACCAGGGACGTCGTACCGGCCTGCTCGCCCGAGGGGCGCAGCTGGACCCGGATGCCGTGCCGGTCGGACAGCCGGCCGACCACGAACAGGCCCATGCGCTGGGAGATCGCGGCGTCCACGGTCGGCGGGTTGGCCAGCTTGTGGTTGATGTCCGCGAAGTCCTCGGCGGTCAGACCGATGCCCTTGTCGTGGATCTCGACCATCACGCGGCCGTCGGGCAGCCGGGTCGCGGTGACGCGGACCTTGGTCTGCGGGGAGGAGAACGTGGTGGCGTTCTCCAGCAGCTCGGCCAGCAGGTGCACGAGGTCGGTGACCGCGCGGCCGTGGATCTCGGCCTCCGGCACACCGGACAGCTCGATGCGCTCGTACTGCTCCACCTCGGAGGAGGCGGCACGCAGCACGTCGATCAGCGGCACCGGCTGGTCCCAGCGGCGGCCGGGCTCCTCGCCGGCGAGGACCAGCAGGTTCTCGCCGTTGCGGCGCATACGGGTGGCCAGGTGGTCCAGCTTGAAGAGGTTCTCCAGCTGGTCGGGGTCGGCCTCGTTGTTCTCCAGGTCGGTGATCAGGGTCAACTGGCCCTCGATCAGCGACTGGTTGCGGCGCGAGAGGTTGGTGAAGATCGCGTTGATGTTGCCCCGCAGCAGCGCCTGCTCGGAGGCGAGCCGGACCGCCTCGCGGTGCACCTGGTCGAAGGCGCGGGCGACCTCGCCGATCTCGTCCTTGGTGGTGATCGGGATCGGCTCGACCCGGGTGTCGACCCGGCCGGGGTCGGTGCGGGAGAGCTGGTCGACCAGCATCGGCAGCCGCTGCTCGGCGATGCCGAAGGCGGCGTTGCGCAGCCGGCGCATCGAGCGGCTCATCTGGCGGGCCACCATGCCGGCCAGGATGAACGCGGCCAGCAGACCGATGACGACGACGGCGCCGGTGATCAGTGCGGAGGTCTTGGCGTCGTCGGCGATGCCGGACGCCTCGCTCACCGCCCTGTCGGCCATGTCCGCCTCGATCTGGCGGTAGGCCTTGTACTTCAGCGTGTTGACCGCCCACCAGTTGTCGGTGGTGATGCCCTTGGCGGCCAGCCCCTCACGGGTGAGCGTGCTGGTGTCCTTCATGGTGGCCAGCGCCGTCACCATGTCGGTCGGGTCCGACGGCGGGGCGACGTACTTCGGGTCCTGCGCCTTGGCCTTGCGGGCGAGCGCGGCGGCGTCCGCCTGGATCTTCCCCTTGGCTTCTTCCAGCTTCTGCGCGTCGGCCTCGGTGCCACCGCCCTTGTACTCCTCCAGCGCGATGCGCTCCAGGTAGGCGTACGAGGACAGGGAGATCTGCTGGGACGCCAGGTTCGGGGCGTCCGGGCCGGGCTTGACCAGCAGGTGCGTGCCGATCGACCGCTCCAGCGACAGTGCCGCCTTGGTCAGCGACATGGCGTAGACGGTACGGCCGTAGGAGGTGATGTTTCCGGTGCCCAGACCGAGTTCGTTGGCGAACTCCATCAGGGGGTGGATGACCTCGACGTAGCCTTCCTCGGTCTTCACGCCGGTCATCCGGGAGGTGAAGGCGGCCTGCCGCAGCCGTGCCAGCTGGGGCTCGGCCTCGTGGAACAGGGTCAGGCGGCGCTTGATGCCCGAGGTGCCCGGGGCGCTCTCCGCTGCGTCGTCGAACACCCGGGCGGCCTGGTCGGTGGCCTTGCGGGCGTTGTCGACGGCCGCCTTGCTCTCGGCGTCCTTCTTGTTCAGCAGCAACGGTTCGGCGCTGACGTCGCGCTCGTTCTCCAGGGCGTCGGCGTAGGAGAGGGCGGCGCGCACCAGACGGGCGGTGTTCTCGGCGTCGCGCGCCTCCTGCCAGGTGTCGATCGAGCTCTTCACCTGGAAGCCACCCATGACGAGACCCACCATCACGGGTATGAGCAGGATCGCGTTCAGCCGGGTCGGCACCCGCCAGTTCCGCGGGGAGAGACGGCCGCCGGACGCCGGAGCCGCCGCCGGCTCCGCGCCGGGAACGGGGGTGGGCGCCGCAGCGCGCGGCGGCGGGGTGAAGTTGCCCCGCGCCGACGGCTCGGGACCGTTCTTGCTTCGCCTCACTCGACCAACAACCTCTCGGCGGTCGGCACCTACGTCGTGCCGCAGTCTCTCAGAGCCCGGTTCACCACAGACCACTACGGGGTACGTCTTGGACCATTGGGCAGTTCAGGCATTCCAGCACGTGGACCAGCGCGATTCCAAACAGCGGGACCCTGTGATGGAGCGGTTGTAAACGCCAGATAAAACGGTCATAAAGAGCGAGACTTGCCAAAAGGCCGGGGGATCGTGCGCGCAGCGGTACCGTTCGAACGCGTCGCGTGGTGATGCCCGGCCATTCCTCTGCCGAACTGTTATGAACACCGGAGCCGACCGTGTCTAAGGCCACAGCCGGCTCCGAAACCTTTACGACAACTGCCGTATTCCCCGTCGTACTTGGGTGTTACTTCAAGCGGGCCATGAGGGCGTGTTCGACGAGGGTGATGAGGGCGCTCTTGGCGTCGGCGCGGTGGCGTGCGTCGGTGGTGATGATGGGGGTGTCGGGGCCGATCTGGAGTGCTTCGCGTACTTCGTCGGGGCTGTAGGGCTGTTGTCCGTCGAAGCCGTTGAGGGCGATGACGAAGGGGAGGCCGGAGTTCTCGAAGTAGTCGACGGCGGGGAAGCAGTCGGCGAGGCGGCGGGTGTCGACGAGGACGATGGCGCCGATGGCGCCGCGGACGAGGTCGTCCCACATGAACCAGAAGCGGTCCTGTCCGGGGGTGCCGAACAGGTAGAGGATGAGGTCCTGGTCCAGGGTGATGCGGCCGAAGTCCATGGCCACGGTGGTGGTGGTCTTGTCCCCGGTGTGGGTGAGGTCGTCGATGCCGGCCGACGCGGACGTCATGACGGCCTCTGTGCGCAGCGGGTTGATCTCCGAGACGGCGCCGACGAACGTGGTCTTGCCCACGCCGAAGCCGCCCGCCACCACGATCTTCGCGGAAGTGGTGGCCCGGCCCGCGTCAGAGCTTGCGAAGTCCACTGAGCACCCTTTCGAGCAGCGTCACATCCGGAGCGCCGCCGTTGTTCTCGTCGCCACCAGGCTGGTGGATGGCGACCATGCCGGCCTCGGCGAGGTCGGCCACCAGGATCCGGGCCACGCCGAGCGGCATGTTCAGCAGCGCCGACACCTCCGCGACCGACTTGACCTCGCGGCACAGGTGGCAGATGCGCTGGTGCTCGGGGAGCAGCCCCATGAGCACGGCCGGGTCGGCCGTGGTGCTGATCAGCGCCTCGATGGCGAGCTGGTAGCGGGGCCGGGTCCGGCCGCCGGTCATGGCGTAGGGCCTCACCAGCGGCTGGTCGCCCTCGTCCCCGTACGGCTCCGCGTACGGATCATGATGGGCGGTGGGCGGGGTCATGAATCCTCCGGGCGGGACAGCAAGTCGGTCAGTCAAGCCGTCTGACGGGGCCGGTGGGGGGATTGTGGCGGCCGGACGGTGTTTTCGTGAGGTGGGTGGTGCCGGGGCCGGTCAGTGAAGCAGACTGCCCTGGAGTTCGGCGCGCAGGTCCGGGGTGAGTACCGCACCCGCGCGGTCCACGAGCAGCGCCATCTCGTAGCCGACGAGGCCGATGTCCGCCTCGGGATGGGCCAGCACCGCGAGGGACGACCCGTCCGAGATGGACATCAGGAAGAGGAACCCGCGCTCCATCTCGACGACCGTCTGTGCCACGGTGCCGCCCTCGAAGATCCGGGACGCCCCGGCCGTCAGCGAGGTCAGCCCGGAGGCGACGGCCGCCAACTGGTCGGCGCGGTCTCTCGGGAAGCCTTCGGACATCGCCAGCAGAAGGCCGTCGGCGGAGACCACCACCGTGTGGGACACCCCGGGGGTGTTGTCCACGAAGTTGGTGATCAACCAGTTCAGGTTCTGTGCCGCCTGGCTCATCGGACTCAACTAACGCTCCTGCTGGTGAGTGGGGCTCGGGAAGCTGCCGGTCTGGCCGCTGCCGGCCTGACGGCCCTGAGCGATGCCCCGACGGAGATTGGTCAGCCGGCCGCGTACGTCATCGGGCGCACGCGAGACCTGCGGACCGCTTTGGTGCTGTTGCTGCTGGGCGGTGCCGGGCACGAGGTTCGCCCGGGGCACGCGGCGCGGCAGGCCGGAGGTGGTGACCCCGCCCGCGGCGGGCTGCCGTACGCGCTCGGCCTGCCGGACGAGTTCGTCGTTCGGCGAGGTGCGCCAGGAGCCGGTGTTCGACCCGGACCGCTGCGGAGCGGACGCGGGCGACTGCGGCTGCGCCTGGGACTGCTGCGGCGCGGGCTCGTTCTCCTGCTGCTGCTGGAACCAGTTGGTCTCCAGCGTGTCGAACAGCGGGGTACGACCGTCTCCTGGGCCACTGGCCGGCGGCAGGGCCTCCGGTTCGGTCCGGGCCGGACGCCGCTGTCGCGGGGCGTCCGGGCGCGGCGCGCCGAAGTCGTCGTGGCCGGCCGGCCGCGGACGCTCGAACTGCCCGGTGTGGCCGGAGTCCGGCCGGCCGGGAAGGGCGTGCTGTCCGGTGGAGCCGGCGTCGTAACCGCCGTCGTACGCCTGCGGGGCCTGCGGTGCCGGGAACTGGCCCGGGTGCCGGCCGTCGTTGTCCGGCCGGCCGGAGCCCGGCGCGCCGAACACGTCGGAGCGGGCGAACGAACCGCTGTCCTGCCGGGCGCCGGGAGCGTCGAAGGGCCCCGCCTGCCGGGCGTTGTCGAGCTGCGGGAAGCCGCCGGTCTGCTGGGGGTCGTCCAGCTGCGGGAAGCCGCCGGTCTGCTGCGCGTTGTCCAGCTGCGGGAACTGCCCGGTCTGCTGGGTGTGGTCGAGCTGCGGGAACTGCCCCGTCTGCTGCGCGTTGTCCGGCTGCGGGAAGCCGCCGGTCTGCCGGCCGTCGTCGGGCCGCGCGAACCGGCCCGCCTGCTGGAGGTCGTCCGGGCGGGCGAACTGGCCCGTGTGCTGGGCGGAGTCGCCCGCGCCGGGCAGCTCCGGGCGCTGGAACCCGCCCGTCGCGGCCGGATCCCGGTCGTCGACGCGGGGCATCTCCGCGGTCGAGCCCGGACCCTGCCGGTCGTCCACGCGCGGCATGTGCGCGGTCCGCGCCGGGTCCTGCTCGTCGTGGCCGCGCGGGGTGTCCAGCGAGGCACGGGACAGCGGGCCCTGGTCGGCCCAGCCCGGGGTGCGGGACTGCGGCTCGCCGCCGGGCAGTTCGGCCCGCGGGCCGCCGCGCGGCGGCAGCTGGGGCCGGCGTCCCTGGTCCGCCGGGCCGTCGGAACGCTTGCGGCCGCGGCCGCCACGGCTTCCACCGCCGTTACCGCCGTTGCCGCCGAACAGGTCCTGCTGCGGACCGTTCGGGTGGGCGGTCTGCAGGCCCTGCGGCGCGCCGGGCGCCTGAGCGCCGCGGCCGCCCGCGCCGGAACCGGCCGGGACCGGGCCGCCCTGCCGCGGTGCGGCGCCTGGACCGCCCTGCGGACCGCGCGCTCCGCCCGGCGCACCGGGACGGCGGCCCTGGGCGGGGTCGGGCAGTGCGGCCCGGGGGCCCTGGCCGGGTCCGGCCTGGCCGCGCGGGGCGGGACCGCCGCCGAGCAGACCGCCGCCGGCCGGGCCGCCACCGGCGTTCCCGGTCTGCCGCCTGGCCGCGGCCGCACCGGCTGCGGCCTGCGCGGCGGCGGGGCCACCGGACGACACGGGCGCGCCGGGCTTGCCCGGAACCGGCTTCCGGTCGCCCTGGGCGACGTCCACCGGCAGCATGACCAGCGCGGTCGTACCACCGGAGTCGGACGGGCGCAGCTGGATGCGGATGCCGTGCCGCTGGGAGAGCCGGCCGACCACGAACAGACCCATGCGGCGGGACACCGACACGTCCACGGTGGGCGGCGAGGCGAGCCGCTCGTTGATCGCCGCGAGGTCCTCGGGGGACAGGCCGATACCGGTGTCGTGGATCTCGATCAGGACGCGGCCGTCGGGCAGCGCGTGACCGGTGACCTTGACCTTGGTCTGCGGCGAGGAGAACGAGGTCGCGTTCTCCAGCAGCTCGGCGAGCAGGTGCACGAGGTCGTTGACGACCCGGCCGGCGACCTGGGTGGTGGGGACGGCGGCCAGCTCGATGCGCTCGTACTGCTCCACCTCGGACGCGGCGGCACGCAGCACGTCGACCAGCGGGACCGGGCGGGTCCAGCGGCGGCCCGGCTCCTCACCGGCGAGCACGAGGAGGTTTTCGCCGTTACGGCGCATACGGGTGGCGAGGTGGTCCAGCTTGAACAGCGAGGACAGCTGGTCCGGGTCGGCCTCGCGGGACTCCAGCTCGGAGATCAGCGACAGCTGGCGCTGGATCAGACCCTGGGAGCGGCGCGAGAGGTTGGTGAACATCGCGTTGACGTTGCCCCGCAGCAGGGCCTGCTCGGCGGCGAGCCGGACCGCCTCGCGGTGCACGTCGTCGAAGGCCGCGGCCACCTGGCCGATCTCGTCCCGGGAGTGCACACCGACCGACTCCACGGAGGTGTCCACGTCCTGCGGGTCGGACTCGGAGAGCTGCTTGACCAGCTCGGGCAGGCGGTCCTGGGCGACCTTGGTCGCGGTCTCCTGGAGCCGGCGCAGCGAGCGGATCATGGAGCGGGCCACGACGAACGCGCCGACCAGCGAGACGCCGAGCACGAGCAGGATCAGCACACCGGAGAAGATGGCGTCACGCTCGGTGGCGCTCTTCAGCTCGCGGGCCTTCTGCTCCATCTCCTCCAGGAGCGTGTGCTCGATCTTCTTCATCTGCTCGATCTTGGTCGAGCTGTCGTCCACCCAGTCCTTGTAGGAGCGCGCCGGCAGCTGCTGGAGGCCGTCGGGGGACTCGAAGGAGCGCTTGGCGTAGGTGTCGGCCGCCTCGATCGTCGGGTTGCCCTCGTCGATCGGCTTCAGCAGCTCCTCGGCGTTCTGGTCGGCGTAGATCTTCCGGAAGATCGCCAGCTCGGAGTTCTCGCTCTCGTACGCCGACTGGCCGTAGAGGCGGTCGTTCTCGGCGAGGTCGCCCTTGGTCGCGGGGGTCGCCGGCAGCGCGGCGGCGATCATGGCCCGCTGCACGGAGGCGTACTCCTTGGCGGTGGAGAAGGCCGCCAGGGCGCGGGTACGGGAGATCATCTCCGGGTTGCTGGACGCCTCGGCCATGTCCTGGGAGAGGCCGATCAGCTGGGTGATGAGCCGGTGGTACGACTCGATCGTCTGGGAGGCGTTCTGCTTCGACCCGTACGCCTTCTGGCGGATCTTGGCCAGGTCGTCCAGCTGGTTGGCGAGGCCGACGAGCGCGTCACGCACGCCCTGGAGCTTGCCGTCCTTGCTCGCCGCGTCGATCTTCTCGGAGTCGTCCAGGAAGTCGTCGCGGGCCCGGTCGGTCTTCTGCTGGTAGGCCTTGATCTGGTAGTCGCTCGAGGTCAGACCGCCGTGCGCCAGCGGGCCGGCGGACTGGTCGCGCTCCTCCTGGAGCGCCGCGGCCAGCTCGGTGGCCTGCTTGGTCATCTCCGTCAGCAGCTTCATGTTGTCGAGCTGCTGGATGTCGTTCAGGTTCTCGTTGATACGCAGGGCGCCCAGCGTGGTGGCCGCCACCACGGGGAGCGCGAGCAGCGACACCAGGCGGGTGGAGATGCGCCAGTTGCGCAGGGCCAGCCGGGAGCCGGGGCCGGCGGGGCCGCCCGGGGCGGGCTTCACGGTCGGCGTGGGGGAGCCGGAGGGGGCCGTCTTCGCGGGGGCCGACAGAGCGGGGGCGCCGGGCCGTCCGCCGCCGTCCTTGGCCGGGGCCGGGCCCTGGGCGTGCTGGGGCGTTGAACCGCGGTCGGTCCCGCCGTGCGGCTCCGGCTCCGCCGAAGCGCTGCCATCCCTCTTGAAACGTCCCTGCACTAGCGTCGCAACCTCTGGACCAGGCGCCCCTCCGCGTGAACGGAGGGACACGGTGTCGGCGTTGTGGGGAGCGCCCTGAATACGCCCCCCGGGTGGTCTTGAGTGACCGGCGCTGGCTTCCCCCTGTCTCGCCGCCACTCGGCGCTGTGTCGCGCCCCCTGTGCGCCGGCTCGATCCCGCGGCGGTCCGTGGAATTCCAGCACAGTGCAGGATCTCCAACAAGGGCGGCGGGCCGAGCTGTGACCTCTGTGACAACCTGTGAGGGGTGAATTACCAGCCGTTGAGTCATATTCGGTCTAAAACGGGCATACGTCGGCGAGTTGCCGGTGGATGCCAGGTGTCCCAGTCGCCATGATCAGGAGCGGAATGGTCGCTTCAGGGGTCCAATGTCCGTTTCATCAGGGCCGATTGACGGCCGGAATTGACCGATTTGCCCATGAGTTGGTGAGCAAACTCACACACTTCTCGGTGACACTTGGCGACTTCGCCGGGGAATCGGATGTTTAGCCTGACGCTTTACAAGACGGGCGACTCTGCCGACCCACTCCACCAGAGGGCACAGGACGACAACGGTGAAGACGACGATGATGTTCCGCAAGATAGCCAATCCGCGACGCACGACCCTGGCGCACCTGACGGACGCCGGCGAGCTGCACACGCCCGAGCTGCCGGAGCACCCCGTCGACCTCCCCGCCCAGACCGCCAACCCCCGGCGCACCGTCCTCATGGAGGTCCCGGTGGGCTCGGGAGCCCCGGCGGGCGAGTGACCGACGGCTTCACCGGGCGCGGCCGGAAGGATCATGCGACGATCCTTCCGGCCGCGCTCGCGTGTAGGTGTACGTGTCCGGCAGGCGCCCGGAGGCGTAGGCGGTCGGCAGGCGCCTGGACGAGTACGCGGCCGGCAGGCGCCTGAACGCGCACGCGTCACGCCTCCGGCACGGCACCGGCCGAGCCGCCCAGAATCCCGGTGACCCGCCTTTGACCTGCGGCGACACCCCCAGCAGCGGTGAGTGTCCTATAGCTCCGATAACCTGGGGCGTCAATACGCCGGTTCTCAGTGAGGGGCGCGAGCATCCCGTGCGCATCGCCAGGTTCTCCATCGACGGGAACGTAGCCTTCGGCGCGGTCGAGGGCGACAAGCAGGACGAACTCGTCCTCGACATCATCAAGGGCATCCCGTTCGCGGACTTCGAGCTGTCCGGGACGAAGGTGCCGCTCAGCAAGGTCAGGCTGCTGCCGCCGGTGCTCCCCAACAAGGTCGTGGCCTTCGGCCGCAACTACTCCGAGCACGCCCGCGAGCTGGGCAACGAGGTGCCCGAGGCGCCATTCGCCTTCTTCAAGCCGTCCACCTCGGTGATCGGCCCGGGCGACGAGATCCAGTACCCGTCGTTCTCCCAGGAGCTGCACCACGAGGCCGAGCTGGCCGTCGTCATCGGCCGCATGTGCCGCGAGGTCCCGCGCGACCGCGTGAAGGACGTCGTCCTCGGCTACACCTGCGCCATCGACGTCACCGCCCGTGATGTGCAGCGGCGCGAGAAGCAGTGGGCCCGGGCCAAGGGCTTCGACGGCTCCTGCCCGCTCGGCCCCTGGGTGGAGACGGACCTGGACCTCGCCCGCGCGAACGACCTGACCATCCAGCTCACCGTCAACGGCGAACAGCGCCAGCTGGGCCGCACGAGCGAGATGATCCACCCGATCGAGGACTTGGTCGTCAACATCTCGGAGGCCATGACGCTGCTCCCCGGCGACGTCATCCTCACCGGGACCCCCGCGGGGGTCGGCCCCCTGAACGTCGGCGACGAGGTCGCCGTCACCATCGAAGGCATCGGCACTCTCACCAACAAGGTTGTCAAGCGTGGCTAGCGCACCTGTACGCGTCCGTTTCTGCCCCTCGCCCACCGGTAACCCGCACGTGGGCCTGGTGCGCACCGCCCTGTTCAACTGGGCCTTCGCCCGGCACCACCAGGGCACCTTGGTCTTCCGCATCGAGGACACCGACGCGGCCCGCGACTCCGAGGAGTCTTACAACCAGCTCCTCGACGCGATGCGCTGGCTCGGCTTCGACTGGGACGGGGCCCGGAGGTCGGCGGCCCGCACGCGCCGTACCGCCAGTCGCAGCGGATGGACATCTACCAGGATGTCGCCCGCAAGCTCCTGGACGGCGGCTACGCCTACCACTGCTACTGCTCCCAGGAGGAGCTGGACACCCGCCGCGAGGCCGCCCGGGCCGCGGGCCGGCCCTCCGGCTACGACGGCCACTGCCGGGACCTGAGCGCCGAGCAGGTCGAGCAGTACAAGGCGCAGGGCCGCGAGCCCATCGTGCGCTTCCGGATGCCGGACGAGACGATCACGTTCACCGACCTGGTCCGCGGCGAGCTGACCTTCACCCCGGAGAACGTGCCCGACTACGGCATCGTCCGCGCCAACGGCGCCCCGCTGTACACGCTGGTCAACCCGGTCGACGACGCGCTGATGGAGATCACCCACGTGCTGCGCGGCGAGGACCTGCTCTCCTCCACCCCGCGCCAGATCGCGCTGTACAAGGCGCTGATCGAACTGGGCGTCGCCCAGCGCGTCCCGGAGTTCGGCCACCTGCCGTACGTGATGGGCGAGGGCAACAAGAAGCTGTCCAAGCGCGACCCGCAGGCGTCGCTGAACCTCTACCGCGAGCAGGGCTTCCTGCCCGAGGGCCTGCTCAACTACCTGTCCCTGCTGGGCTGGTCGCTCTCCGCGGACCAGGACATCTTCACGATCGAGGAGATGGTCCGGGCCTTCGACATCTCCGACGTGAACCCCAACCCGGCCCGCTTCGACCTGAAGAAGTGCGAGGCGATCAACGGCGACCACATCCGCATGCTGGACGCCAAGGAGTTCGCCGAGCGCTGCCGGCCGTGGCTGAGGGCCCCGTTCGCGCCGTGGGCGCCGGAGGACTTCGACGAGGCCAAGTGGCAGGCGATCGCTCCGCACGCCCAGACCCGTCTGAAGGTCCTGTCGGAGATCACCGCCAACGTCGACTTCCTGTTCCTGCCGGAGCCGGTCGAGGACGAGGCGTCGTGGGCGAAGGCGATGAAGGAGGGCAGCGACGCCCTCCTGCGCACCGCGCGCGAGAAGCTGGAGGCGGCGGACTGGACCTCGGCCGAGTCCCTGAAGGAAGCCGTCCTGGCCGCCGGCGAGGCCCACGGCCTCAAGCTCGGCAAGGCCCAGGCCCCGGTCCGCGTGGCCGTCACCGGCCGCACCGTCGGCCTCCCCCTCTTCGAGTCCCTGGAAATCCTGGGCAAGGAGAAGACGCTGGCCAGGATCGACGCGGCCCTGGCCAAGCTGACCGCGTAACCGGCGCCACACACGCCTGAGGGGCGGCCCCCGGACTTCCGGGCGCCGCCCCTCACGCATGGGTCACTGTCACTGTGCGTCGGCTTCTTCGATCAGATAGTGACTCTCGTCGAAGATCTCCAGCGCGACGACGACCATGACCGCGCCGGCCACCATGTACTCCAGCATGACGCCGGGAGCCACATCGCCTTGCGCAGGTGTTCAACGGCCCTGTCCGACTGCGCCCGGCGTTCCGCGGGCAGCGCGTCGTACGTGGCACGGGCCTCGACGGTGAACTGGACGCGGTACTCGGTCATGACCCTCTATGTGCCAGCCGTATGGCGGTACCGTCGGTCGCATGACGATCAGAGCCGTCGTCTGGGACGTGGACGACACCCTCTTCGACTACACGAGCGCGGACCGGGAGGGCATGCGGGCCCATCTGCTGGCCGAGGGGCTGCTCGCCGCGTACGGCGGCGTGGAGGGGGCCCTGTCGCGCTGGCGGGAGATCACCGACGCCCAGTGGGCCCGGTTCTCCGCCGGCGAGGTGGACTTCGTCACGCAGCGTCGCGACCGCACCCGGGTCTTCCTGGGCCGGGACCTGACCGACGGCGAGGCCGACGCCTGGTTCCAGCGCTATTTCGCCCACTACGAGGCCGCCTGGAGCCTGTTCCCGGACGTCCTGCCCGCCCTGGACGCCCTCGCGACCGGCTACCGGCACGCGGTGCTCTCCAACTCCAGCCTCACGGTCCAGGAGCACAAGCTGCGCACCCTCGGCCTCCTCGACCGCTTCGAATCCGTCCTCTGTGCCGCAGAGCTGGGCGTCTCCAAACCGGAGGCCGGAGCCTTCCACGCGGCCTGCGAGGCGTTGGGGCTGCCCCCGCGCGAGGTGGCCTACGTCGGCGACCACCCGGAGATCGACGGCCGGGGCGCCGCCGAGGCCGGGCTGCTGTCCGTGTGGATCGACCGCGGGACCGTCCTCGTGCGGCCCGCCGGACAGCCCGTCGCGCACCGGATCTCGACCCTCGCCGAACTCCCCGCCCTCGTCCGCGCCGGTACCCGTTTTGGAGCCCCGTCCACCTTCGGGTAATGTTCTTTCTGCGCCGAGGGGAGCGGGCCGGAAGGCCGGAGCCCCGAGGAGCAAGCTAGAACGAGATCCCCCCGCAGGGGCTTGAGTTCCAGTGGCCTATGGTGTAATTGGCAGCACGACTGATTCTGGTTCAGTTAGTCTTGGTTCGAGTCCAGGTAGGCCAGCTCGCAGAGCTTATCTGCAAAGCCCCCGTTGTGTAGCGGCCTAGCACGCTGCCCTCTCAAGGCAGTAGCGCCGGTTCGAATCCGGTCGGGGGTACTGATCTCGATCTTGTCGGGATCGCTAGGGCCCCCGTTGTGTAGCGGCCTAGCACGCCGCCCTCTCAAGGCGGTAGCGCCGGTTCGAATCCGGTCGGGGGTACTGACTGGTCTAAACCATCATTGGTCTATGGTGTAATTGGCAGCACGACTGATTCTGGTTCAGTTAGTCTTGGTTCGAGTCCAGGTAGACCAGCTCGGATCTGCGGCGTTGTCCATCAAACGCTTCAAGATCCACGCCCCCGTTGTGTAGCGGCCTAGCACGCCGCCCTCTCAAGGCGGTAGCGCCGGTTCGAATCCGGTCGGGGGTACGCACAGGGAAGGCCCTCCACCTCGGTGGGGGGCCTTCGCCGTGTCTCCGGCCCGCCGGCTCACTCGAAGCCGTACCGCCGTGCCGTCTCCTCCTCCTGGGCCAGCCGGTGCAGGGCCCGGAGCAGCGGCTCGTTGAGGACCGCCCCGAGGACCGCGGTCTCGATCCGCTCCGCCTCCGACGGCTCGGCCTCCAGGTTGTCCAGGTCCAGGACGGCCGTGCGGTGCATCAACTCGGCGTAGGGCGCGAGCCGTTCCGCCCCCCAGTCGTAACCGAGCCGGCGGAACGCGGCCACCGCCACCACCAGCGAGCGGTACGCGGGGGAGATGGTCGCGAGCAGCTTGGCGTTCTGCCAGCCCAGCCGGTCCAGGAGCGCGGCGACCTCCTGGTGCGCGGCCTGCACGTACTCGTCGTTCTCGTCCGGCTCCGGCACCTGCGGCAGCGCCCACAGGGCCGCGCCCAGCCGGATGGAGCGGCCCAGGGAGTCGTCGTCCACGTGCCCCAGCACCTCGCGCACGGTCGACACCGGCAGCCGGCCCACCTGGATCATCGCCCGCACCAGGCGCAGCCGGCGCAGGTGCTCCTCGCCGTACTCGGCCGTCGTGGCGTTGATCTCGCGGCCGGGCGGCAACAGCCCTTCGCGCAGGTAGTACTTGATCGTCGCGGTGGACACACCGCTGTGTCTGCTCAGCTCGGCAAGCCGCATCCCTTGCGCCCCTTCTTGGATAGCGGCACTATCTAAACATAGCCATTGGATAGCGCCGCTCACCAATGAGGGGAAAGTCATGGTGTCCCGTACCACCGCCGACGCGCGGGGCGAGGTCGTCGTCCTGCTGATCGGCATGCGTGTCAACCGTTTCCCGGCCGTGCGGCTGTGGCTGCCCGTGCTGCTGGGCATGTTCCGCATGCTGCGGGAGCTGGAGAAGGATCCCGCGCGGGGCCTGCTGGCCAAGGTCCTGCTGACGGCGTCGCCGCGGACGTACTACGTCGTGCAGTACTGGGAGTCGAAGGAGAAGCTGTACGCCTACGCGACGGCACCCGACGCGTTCCACCACAAGGCGTGGGCGCGGCTCAACCGCCTGGAACGGGCCGGGAAGCTGCGCGGGCAGGTGGGGATATGGCACGAGACGTACGTCGTGCCGGAGGGGTCCTACGAGGCGGTCTACGGCGACATGCCGGCGTTCGGGCTGGCCGCCGCGCACGGTCAGGTTCCGCTGGAGAGGCGGGGCCGTTACGCCAGGGACCGGTTCGCCCACCGGTCGGGGGAGGGGGCGGGCGTCCAGTCCTCCGGGGGAGCGCCTTCGAGGTGAAGGGTTCGCCCCGCCCTGGGGAGGGCCTGCCGCGGCGTTGAGGCGGCCTTCCCGGGGCGGGGCCTTGTCGTGCTGTCGGTGCTGTCAGCCGGAGCGGCGCAGGGCCTCCGAGAGGCGGGCCGCCGCGTCGATGACCGCTTGGGCGTGCATGCGGCCCGGGTGGCGGGTCAGGCGCTCGATGGGGCCGGAGACGGACACGGCGGCCACCACGCGGTTGGAGGGCCCGCGCACGGGCGCCGAGACGGACGCGACGCCCGGCTCGCGCTCGCCGATGGACTGGGCCCAGCCGCGCCGCCGTACGCCGGACAGGGCCGTCGCCGTGAAGCGGGCGCCCTGCAGGCCCCGGTGCAGCCGCTCCGGCTCCTCCCAGGCGAGCAGGATCTGCGCCGAGGAGCCCGCCTTCATGGTGAGCGTGGAGCCGACCGGGACCGTGTCCCGCAGGCCGGAGAGACGTTCCGCCGCGGCCACACAGATCCGCATGTCACCCTGGCGCCGGTAGAGCTGGGCGCTCTCGCCGGTGACATCACGGAGGTGGGTGAGCACGGGGCCCGCCGTGGCCAGCAGGCGGTCCTCGCCCGCGGCCGCCGCGAGTTCGGCCAGGCGCGGGCCGAGGATGAACCGGCCCTGCATGTCGCGTGCCACCATGCGGTGGTGTTCCAGGGCCACGGCCAGGCGGTGGGCCGTGGGTCGTGCCAGTCCGGTGGCCCCGACCAGACCCGCGAGGGTGGCCGGACCGGACTCCAGGGCGCTCAGGACGAGGGCCGCCTTGTCCAGAACGCCGACGCCGCTACTGTTGTCCATGCAACGATACTCACGTCTCACTCTGTGAAACGCAAGTTCAATTTTCCGTGGAACGCGCCACCCTGGAACCACACGGCGGCCCGAGGACCAACGGGCCTGGCGGTGGACGCCCGGAATCACGACGTTCAGGGGCCCGGTACCGGGCAGCCACCGCCCCTCAAGATCTCTAGTTGGGCCGGTGGACGCTTGCCGGCCGGAGGGAAAGCGATGGGTAGGACACTCGCGGAGAAGGTCTGGGACGACCACGTCGTCCGGCGCGCCGAGGGCGAGCCCGACCTCCTCTACATCGATCTGCACCTGCTGCACGAGGTGACCAGCCCCCAGGCCTTCGACGGTCTGCGCAAGAGCGGCCGGAAGGTCCGCCGCCTCGACCTCACCATCGCGACCGAGGACCACAACACCCCGACCCTCGACATCGACAAGCCGATCGCCGACCCGGTCTCCCGCGCCCAGCTGGAGACCCTGCGCAAGAACTGCGCCGAGTTCGGTGTGCGGCTGCACCCGCTGGGCGACGTCGAGCAGGGCGTCGTCCACGTCGTCGGCCCGCAGCTCGGCCTGACCCAGCCCGGCACCACGGTCGTCTGCGGCGACTCGCACACCTCCACGCACGGCGCCTTCGGCGCGCTGGCGTTCGGCATCGGCACCTCTCAGGTCGAGCACGTGCTGGCCACCCAGACGCTGCCCATGGCCCGCCCGAAGACCATGGCCATCACCGTCGAGGGCGAGCTGCCCGACGGCGTCACCGCCAAGGACCTGATCCTGGCGATCATCGCGCGGATCGGCACCGGCGGCGGCCAGGGCTACGTCCTGGAGTACCGCGGCCCCGCCATCGAGAAGCTCTCGATGGAGGCCCGGATGACCATCTGCAACATGTCGATCGAGGCCGGTGCCCGGGCCGGCATGATCGCCCCGGACGAGACCACCTTCGAGTACCTCAAGGGCCGCCCGCACGCCCCCGAGGGCGCCGACTGGGACGCGGCCGTGGCGTACTGGAAGACCCTGCGCACCGACGACGACGCCGTCTTCGACGCCGAGGTGGTCATCGACGCCGCCGAGCTGTCGCCGTTCGTCACCTGGGGCACCAACCCCGGCCAGGGCGCGCCGCTTTCGGCGTCCGTCCCCGACCCGGCTTCGTACGAAGACGCTTCGGAGCGCCTGGCCGCCGAAAAGGCCCTGGAATACATGGGGTTGGCGGCCGGACAGCCGCTGCGCTCCATCAACGTGGACACCGTCTTCGTAGGCTCGTGCACCAACGGCCGCATCGAGGACCTGCGTGCCGCCGCCGGCATCCTGCGCGGCCGCAAAGTCGCCGACGGCGTACGGATGCTGGTCGTGCCCGGCTCCGCGCGGGTCGGTCTGCAGGCCGTCTCCGAGGGCCTGGACGTGGTCTTCAAGGAGGCCGGCGCCGAATGGCGGCACGCGGGCTGCTCGATGTGCCTCGGCATGAACCCCGACCAGCTGGCCCCGGGCGAGCGTTCCGCCTCCACCTCCAACCGCAACTTCGAGGGCCGGCAGGGCAAGGGCGGCCGTACGCACCTGGTGTCGCCGCAGGTCGCGGCGGCCACCGCCGTCCTGGGCCACCTGGCCTCGCCCGCCGACCTGACCGACGCCCCCGCGCCCGCTGGAGTCTGAGAATCATGGAAGCCTTCACCACCCACACCGGCCGGGCCGTCCCGCTGCGCCGCAGCAACGTCGACACCGACCAGATCATCCCCGCCCACTGGCTCAAGAAGGTCACCCGCGACGGCTTCGAGGACGGACTGTTCGAGGCCTGGCGCAAGGACCCCGAGTTCGTGCTCAACCGGCCCGAGCGGCAGGGCGCCACGGTCCTGGTCGCCGGCCCCGACTTCGGCACCGGCTCCTCGCGCGAGCACGCCGTGTGGGCGCTGCAGAACTACGGCTTCAAGGCCGTGATCTCCGCCCGCTTCGCCGACATCTTCCGCGGCAACTCGCTGAAGAACGGCCTGCTCACGGTGGTCCTGGACCAGAAGATCGTGGACGACCTGTGGGAGCTGACGGAGGCCGACCCGACCGCCGAGGTCACGGTGGACCTCCAGGCGCGTGAGGTGCGCGCCGAAGGCATCACCGCCTCCTTCGAGCTGGACGAGAACTCCCGCTGGCGGCTGCTGAACGGCCTGGACGACATCTCCATCACGCTGCGGAACGAGTCCGACATCGCCACCTACGAGGCCGGGCGTCCCGCCTACAAGCCGCGCACGCTCCAGGTCTGATCCGGCGGTCGGCCAGACCCGCTCAGGGTTGGGTTTCGGCCACCTCGACACCCCGTCCGTACCCCCGGTCGCCACGATCGGGGGTACAGCCATGTCTGCCCCCGGCCGCACCGGCAGCACCCTGCGGATTCTCTCAACTTCCCGTTTTACGAAGGGCGTTGATGGGGTACGTGAGTGCTGTGTTCGGCTCCTTCGCAAGTGCCTGGAAGGCCAATTGAGGCGGTAGTTGCCCCCCTGCGCAGGCGACAACTCGCCCCAGATGGCACAATCTGTGCATGGAACACGACGGCCAACTCCAGCTCTATACGGCGGTCGCGAACCAACTCAAGGAAGCGCACGCAAGGGTGCGCGCACTGCAAGTCCCGGAGGGCGTACGGGTGGCGCTGACCCGGAAGCTGCTGGTCATTACGGCCGCGGCCAAGCACGACCTCGCCGACGCGGCAAGGCGGCTCGATCGGTTCACGGCGGATCTCGACGCGGGGCGGATCCCCGAAGAGGACCGTTGAAACCGTCCGAGACGGCCGAGTCCGTTGCGGCACAAGGGTGATAAGCCCGTTTCGTGTTTGATTTGCGGTATATATCTGCCTAACGTGCGAAAAAGCTTGAACACTTTCGTTCTGGCGATGTCTCCGAAGGGGAAGACGTGAACAAGGCGCAGCTCGTAGAAGCGATTGCCGACAAGTTGGGCGGCCGCCAGCAGGCCGCCGATGCTGTCGATCATGTCCTGGACGCCATCGTCCGCGCGGTCGTCGCGGGCGAGCGGGTCTCGGTCACCGGCTTCGGGTCCTTCGAGAAGGTGGACCGCCCCGCCCGTTACGCCCGCAACCCTCAGACGGGCGAGCGGGTTCGGGTCAAGAAGACCTCCGTGCCGCGTTTCCGCGCCGGTCAGGGCTTCAAGGACCTGGTGAGCGGCTCGAAGAAGCTCCCGCGTGGTGGCGAGGTAGCCGTCAAGAAGGCGCCGAAGGGCAGCCTGTCCGGCCCGCCGCCCACCATCGCCAAGGCCGCCGGCAAGAAGGCCGCCGCCAAGAAGACGACGGGTGCGGCGAAGAAGACCACGGCGAAGAAGGCGACGCCGGCGAAGAAGGCGACGACCGCCGCCGCCGCGAAGAAGACCACGGCGAAGAAGGCGCCCGCCAAGAAGACCACGGCGACCGCCAAGACCACCGCGGCCAAGAAGACCACCGCCAAGAAGGCCCCGGCGAAGAAGGTCACCGCGAAGAAGGCCCCGGCCAAGAAGTCGACGGCCCGCAAGACCACCGCCAAGAAGACGACCGCCCGCAAGGCGACGTCGTAAGGCCGCCAGGGCACTCACGCGCCGGGCCGGACTCCCCAGGGGAGCCCGGCCCGCGGCGTGTGCGAGGGCGGTTACAGCGTCTGAAGGGTCACGAGGGTGATCCGCGCCGCGTCCCCCTCGCCCTCCGTCTCGATCCGCACCCGCTGCCCGGGGCGGAGCAGCAGCAGACCGCCGGCGTCGAACGCGGCGGCGTCGAAGGGCACGGGAGTGCCGTCGTCGAGGAGCACCTGTCCGCTGCGGGTCTGCGGGTCGTAGGTGTATGCGGTGGCCTGCATGGCCGTCAGCCTAGTGGGGATCCCCGGAGCCCGGGATCAGCAGCCCCGCCGCCACCGCCGCCGTGAACCGGCCCACCCCCAGTGCCAGTGCCGCGCGCAGGTCCGCACCGGTGTCCACGTCCTGCCGTACCGAATCGACGCCCGCCGGCGCCAGTTCCACGGCGCCGGAGGCCCGGTGCCGGGCGCGGGAATCCACGCCGAACGCCGGGCGCAATTCCCGGCCGCGGGTTGCCGCCAGCAAAGTCGTGCCCACCCCGGCCGCATCCGGCAGAAAAGCCCGGGGGAATTCCGCGGCGGCGGCCAGCACCCGGGACAGTTCCGCCGGGCGCAGGGCCGGCAGATCGGCGTTCAGGGCCGCGACCGCGGCACCGGGACGGTGCCGCCGCACGACCGCCGCGCCATGGGCCAGCGCGGCGTTCAGACCGCCGCCGGGGACGTCCGGGACGATCCGCGCGCCGAGCGCCGCCAGTTCCCGGCCGGCCAGCTCGTCGTCCGTGACGACCGCCACATCCGGCACCTCCGCGCAGGCCAGCGCCGCACCCACCGTGTCCTGCGCGAACGCGAGCGCCAGCCCCGGGCGTACGCCGTCACCGGCGGTGTCCGCGAGCCTGCTCTTGGCCCGGGCCAGGGGCTTCAACGGGATGACCAAGGTCCACTGCACCGGCGTACCGTCCCTCCCTCGTCCCGTTCATTGTCACCTGGGCTCTCCGGTGTGCCGGGAGGCGGGGCGTACGGTGTTCTCGACAGACCGGCGGCCCGGGGCCACACTTGTGCGACCCCCGCCGGGGTGGCAGTCCTAGAGGAAGGTGTCCTTGTGCCCCGCCGCAGAATCGGCTTCTGGTACCGCTTCGCCGCGGTGATCTGCAAACCGCCGCTGGTGGTTCTGATCAAGCGGGACTGGCGTGGAATGGAGCACATTCCGGCCGAGGGCGGATTTATCACCGTGGTGAACCACAATTCCCACGTGGACCCCTTCGCATACGCGCACTATCAGTACAACACCGGACGGGTTCCGCGATTCCTGGCGAAGAGCGGCCTTTTCAAGAAGGGATTGGTCGGCGCCGCCATGCGCGGCACCGGACAGATCCCCGTCTACCGCGAGTCCACGGACGCGCTCAGCGCCTTCCGGGCCGCCATCGACGCCGTAGAGCGGGGCGAGTGCGTCGCCTTCTACCCCGAGGGCACCCTCACCCGGGACCCGGACGGCTGGCCCATGACCGGCAAGACCGGCGCCGCCCGGGTCGCCCTGCAGACCAGGTGCCCGGTCATCCCGGTCGCCCAGTGGGGCGCCAACGAACTGCTGCCGCCTTACGCCAAGAAGCCGAACCTCTTCCCGCGCAAGACGCACCGCGTCTTGGCCGGCCCGCCCGTGGACCTCTCCCGTTTCTACGGCAAGGAGATGACCCCGGAGGTGCTGAAGGAGGCCACCGAGGTCATCATGGCGGCGATCACCCGGCTGCTGGAGGACATCCGCGGCGAGAAGGCTCCCGAGACGCCGTACGACCCGCGCCGCGAGCGGATCGAGCAGCGGCGCCGCACCCAGGCGCAGGCACAGGCACAGGCGCGGAGCAGGCAGACGGAAGGGCAGACCAAGTGAGCAAGCCTGTGCGGGCGGCCGTCATGGGCACCGGTTCGTGGGGCACCGCCTTCGGCATGGTGCTCGCCGACGCCGGCTGTGACGTGACCCTGTGGGCCCGCCGGCCCCGGCTGGCCGAGGCGGTCAACTCCACCCGGACCAACCCCGACTACCTGCCCGGCGTGGAACTCCCGGAGAACCTGCGCGCCACCGCCGACGCCGCCGAGGCGCTCGCCGGCGCGGACTTCACCGTGCTCGCGATCCCCTCCCAGACGCTGCGCGAGAACCTCGCCGAATGGTCCCCGCGGCTGGCCCCGGACACCGTCCTCGTCTCCCTGATGAAGGGCGTCGAACTCGGCTCCACCATGCGGATGAGCGAGGTCGTCGAGGACGTCGCCAAGGTCGGCGCCGACCGGATCGCGGTCGTCACCGGACCCAACCTGGCCCGCGAGATCGCCGCCCGCATGCCCGCCCTGGCCGTCGTGGCCTGCACCGACGAGCGGGTCGCCCAGCGGCTCCAGGCCGCCTGCCACACGCCGTACTTCCGGCCGTACACCAACACCGACGTGGTCGGCTGCGAACTCGCCGGCGCGGTCAAGAACGTCATCGGTCTCGCGGTCGGCATCGCCGACGGCATGGGGCTCGGCGACAACGCCAAGGGCTCGCTCATCACCCGCGGCCTCGCCGAGACCACCCGGCTCGGCCTGGCGATGGGCGCCGACCCGCTGACCTTCTCCGGACTCGCGGGCCTGGGCGACCTGGTGGCCACCTGCTCCTCGCCGCTGTCCCGCAACCACACCTTCGGCACCAACCTCGGCAAGGGCATGACCCTCCAGGAGACCATCGCCGTCACCAAGCAGACCGCCGAGGGCGTCAAGTCCTGCGAGTCCGTGCTGGATCTGGCCCGCCGGCACGGTGTCGACATGCCCATCACCGAGACGGTCGTGGAGATCGTGCACGAGGGCAAGTCGCCGGTCGCCGCGCTCAAGGAGCTGATGGCGCGCAGCGCCAAGCCCGAACGGCGCTGAAACCGGCCCGCCACGCCCCCCGCCGGGCCGTCCGCGACGCTCCGCGACCATCCGTGCGACGCTGAGCGACGGCCCGGGAGCGCGCGCTGACTTGCCGTCTACCTCCAGGTACTCTCAACGCGATATGAGCACCGAGAACCTTCCCCAGAGCCCCGAGCAGCCGGCGCGCAAGCCGCGCGTGGCCGTCGTGTTCGGCGGGCGCAGCTCCGAACACGGGATCTCCATGGTCACCGCCGGCGCGGTCCTCACCGCCATCGACCGGACGAAGTACGACGTCCTGCCGATCGGCATCACGCGGGAGGGCCGTTGGGTGCTCACCGCCGACGAACCGGAGCGGATGGCCATCGCCGACCGCCGCACCCCCGAGGTCGCCGACCTCGCGGAGGAGCACGAGGGCGGCGTGGTGCTCCCCGTCGACCCCACCAGCCGCGAGGTCGTCTACAGCGAGCCCGGCTCGGTGCCCAAGGCGCTCGGCGAGGTCGACGTCGTCTTCCCGGTGCTGCACGGCCCCTACGGCGAGGACGGCACCCTCCAGGGCCTGCTGGAGTTGTCCGGGGTGCCCTACGTCGGCTCGGGCGTGCTCGCCTCGGCCGTCGGCCAGGACAAGGAGTACATGAAGCGGATCCTCGCCTCCTACGGGCTCAAGGTCGGCCCGTACCTGGTGATCCGCCCCCGCGAGTGGGCCCTGGACGAGTCCGCCGCCCGCAAGCGGATCGTCGACTTCGCCGGCGAGCACGGCTGGCCGCTGTTCGTGAAACCGGCCCGCGCGGGCTCCTCCATCGGCATCACCAAGGTCGACGGCCTGGCCGGGCTGGACGAGGCCATCGCGGAGGCGCAGCGCCACGACCCGAAGATCCTGGTCGAGGCCGCCGTACGGGGCCGGGAGATCGAGTGCGGCGTCCTGGAGTTCGAGGACGGCCCGCGCGCCTCCGTCCCGGCCGAGATCCCGCCGCCGGACGCGCACGCCTACTACGACTTCGAGGCCAAGTACATCGACTCCACGCCCGGCGTCGTCCCGGCCCCGCTCACCGAGGAGCAGACCGCCGAGGTGCGGCGGCTCGCGGTCGAGGCGTTCGAGGCGACCTCCTGCGAGGGCCTGGTCCGCGCGGACTTCTTCCTCACCGAGGACGGCGAGTTCGTGATCAACGAGATCAACACCATGCCCGGTTTCACGCCGATCTCGATGTACCCGCAGATGTGGCAGGCGACGGGCGTGAGCTACCCGGAGCTGGTCGACCGCCTGGTGCGGGCGGCGCTGCGCCGCCCGACCGGACTGCGCTGAGCCCGCCGCCGGATCAGTGCCGCATGGAGGCGATCCCCTTCGGGATCGCCTTCTTCACGGCCGCCGCCAGGTCCGTCAGCACCCGCGCGCTGTCGTCCGGCCCGGACTGCTTCTCCGGCAGGGTCACCTGCACATAGGCGCGCCGCTCGGACGTGGTGAACCGCCACGTCCCGTCGTCCTGCTTCTCCATCAGCCAGTCGACGCCGTCGACCCCGCCGGCGATCGCGTTCGGATCCTGCCCGAGGGCCACCTTCGGATCGACCATCTTGGGCGGCCGGGGAACGCCGCAGCGCAGTATGATCGCCGGGCTTCCCCAGGCCGCCGTGTAGGCGGACGGGGGCTCCGGGTCCCGGCGGGGCTGTCCGCCCACCTTCCGTGGCAGCGCCTTGTCCAGGTCCCGGCAGAGCGGGGCGGTCCGCGCGTCCGGGGTGGGCACCGCCACGGTGCCGCTGTCGTCCGCCGCGGAGCAGCCCGCGACCGCGACGAGCAGGGCCACTGCGAGCAGGCCGGGAGGCCGGTGACGGAAGATGTTCACCGGCCAAGCGTAGACGGGGGCTACAGATGTACGACCGGGCAGGTCAGGGTGCGCGTGATGCCGTCCACTTGCTGGACTTTCGCGACCACCATGCGGCCGAGTTCGTCGACCGTGTCGGCCTGGGCGCGCACGATCACGTCGTACGGACCCGTCACGTCCTCGGCCTGGATCACTCCAGGGAGCTTGCTGATCGTCTCGGCGACGGTCGACGCCTTGCCGACCTCCGTCTGGATCAGGATGTACGCCTGTACCACGGAACCTCCAGGGCGGCCACGAGGATCATGTGGGGAAAAGGAACGCCACGGTATCGCGTCACCGCGTCCCGCGGGGAGACCTCCGGAACGCGGGCTCGCGCGGTGAGGCGCGGCCATGGCGGACGTTGACGGTCACCTGGACCGTACCGACGGTCACCGCGGCCGCGTCGGCGGCCGGGGCGACCGCGACGACGGACACCTCGACCGTATCGGGGACACTGAAGACGCGCGACCGGGCACGGCATGGGAGAGAAGGGGACCAGGGACATGAAGGGCACTGTTGGTGAGCTCGGGGAGTTCGGGCTCATCAGGGAGCTCACCTCCCGTCTCACCAGTACACCGGCGGTCCGGGTCGGCCCCGGCGACGACGCCGCGGTGGTCGCCGCGCCCGACCGCCGGGTGGTGGCGAGCACCGACATCCTGCTGGAGGGCCGGCACTTCCGCCGCGACTGGTCCACCGCCTACGACGTGGGCCGCAAGGCCGCCGCGCAGAACCTCGCCGACATCGCCGCGATGGGCGCCGTCCCCACCGCGCTGCTGCTCGGCCTGGTCGTCCCCGCCGAACTGCCGGTCACCTGGCCCACCGAGCTGATGGACGGCCTGCGCGACGAGTGCCAGGTCGCCGGCGCCTCCGTGGTCGGCGGGGACGTCGTACGCGGCGACACCATCATGGTGTCGATCACCGCGCTCGGCGACCTGCGCAACCACGAGCCCGTCACCCGGGCCGGCGCCCAGCCCGGTGACCTGGTGGCCGTCACCGGCTGGCTGGGCTGGTCCGCGGCCGGGTACGCGGTGCTCGTCCGCGGCTTCCGCTCCCCGCGCGCCTTCGTGGAGGCGCACCGGCGCCCCGAACCGCCGTACCACGCGGGCCCGGCCGCCGCCGCGCTCGGCGCCACCGCGATGTGCGACGTGAGCGACGGCCTGATCGCCGACCTCGGGCACATCGCCGAGGCCAGCAAGGTCCGCATCGACATCCGCTCCGGCGCGATCGACATGCCCACGCAGATGCACGACATCGGCCAGGCCGTGGGCGTGGACCCGCTGCAATGGGTGCTGACCGGGGGAGAGGACCACGCGATCGTCGCCACCTTCCCGCCCGACGTCAAGCTCCCGGCCCGCTGGAAGGTCATCGGCGAGGTCCTCAACCCCTCCGCGCTGCCCCAGGTGACGGTCGACGGGGCGCCCTGGACCAGCAAGGGCGGCTGGGACCACTTCGGGGACATCGAGTCATGATCACCAGGGTGCTCACGGTGGCGGGCTCCGACTCCGGCGGCGGGGCGGGGATCCAGGCCGACCTGAAGACGATGATGGCGCACGGCGTGCACGGCATGAGCGTGCTCACCGCGGTGACCGCGCAGAACTCGCTGGGCGTCCAGGGTGCCTGGGAACTGCCCGCGGCGGCGGTCCGGGCCCAGTACCGCAGTGTCGTGGACGACATCGGAGTCCAGGCCGTGAAGACCGGCATGCTGGCCTCCGCGGAACTGGTCGAGACGGTCGCCGAGTTGATCTCCGGCACGGACGCGCCGGCCGTGGTGGACCCGGTGGGCGTCTCCAAGCACGGCGACGCGCTGCTCGCCGCCTCCGCGCTGGACGCCGTCCGCACCAAGCTGCTGCCCGCGGCGACCGTGGCCACGCCCAACCTGGACGAGGTGGCGCAACTCACGGGGGTGCGGGTGGAGTCCGAGGCGGATCTGCGCCGGGCCGCGGCCGCCGTGCTGGCCCACGGGCCGCGCTGGGTGCTGATCAAGGGCGGGCACCTGCCCGGGGACGCCGTGGACCTGCTCACCGACGGCTCCGAGGAGCACCTGCTGCGTGCTCCCCGGCACGACAACCGGCACACCCACGGCACCGGCTGCACCCTCGCCTCCGCGATCGCCTGCGGGCTGGCCCTGGGGAAGTCCGTACCGGAGGCGGTCATGGCGGCCAAGGAGTACGTCACCGGGGCGATCGCCGCCGGGTTCGCCCTCGGCGCCGGGATCGGGCCGGTGGATCACGGGTGGCGGTTCAGGAGCTGAGCTCGCACGCGGGGAGCGCACGGGTACGGCAAAAAGCCGGCCCACCGTGAGGTGGACCGGCTCCGTGCAGCGAACCAGGCAGTGGCCGCGCGCTCAGCTGTAGCGTCAGCGCGAGACCTTGCCGGCCTTGATGCACGAGGTGCAAGCGTTCACGCGCTTCGGCGTCCCGCCGACCACGGTACGCACACGCTGGATGTTCGGGTTCCAGCGGCGGGACGTACGGCGGTGCGAGTGCGAGATGTTGTTGCCGAAGCCCGGCCCCTTGCCGCAGACGTCGCAGTTGGCAGCCACGGGTCACTCCAAAGACTTCAGATGCACTTACGGTTGATCCCGGCATGCCGGGATCAAGATCCCAGGAATTGAGATCTGAGTGGCGTTGCCAGGGGAATGGCCCGATCAGGATCGGGCAACCGGAGCAGCATACAACGGCTGCGCCAGTACAACGAAACTACCATGGCTGATCAGGCTCCCGCTCCCGGCCCGCTTCCGGAGGACACCGGTCCGGGGTCTACGCTGCGTCCGACGTACGGCCGGGTCAGGGAGGCGCAGGTGGCGCAGGTGCCGCAGACATTCTTCGATGCTCTCGCGGTGCGTACCTGGTGTTCCCTGGCGCTGCGGGCGCTGGGCCGGGCCCGGGAGGAGATCGACGCGATCAACGTCTACCCGGTGGCCGACGGCGACACCGGGACCAATCTGTACCTCACCCTGGAGTCGGCGGCCACGGCCGTGGAGGCGGTGTTCGCCGGGTACGAGACCGGCCGCGCGGAGCCGTCCCTCGGCGACGCGGCCCGCGCGATGGCCCACGGCGCGCTGATCGGGGCCCGGGGCAACTCCGGCACGATCCTGGCGCAGCTGCTGCGGGGCATGGCCCAGGTGCTCGCCGAGGCCGGTGAGGACTCCGCCGCCGCCCGCGCCGACGGCCCCGCGCTGCGGTTGGCCCTGCGCCGGGCCGCCGACTCCGCCCGGCAGGCCGTGGCGCACCCCGTCGAGGGCACGGTGCTGACGGTCGCCTCGGCCGCCGCCGACGCGGCCGAGGGGGCCGGGGACGACTGCCGGAGGGTCGCGCGCGCCGCCTACGAGGGCGCGCGGGCGGCCCTGGCGGCGACCCCGGACCAGTTGGGCGTGCTGCGGCGGGCCGGGGTGGTCGACGCGGGCGGCCGGGGCCTGGTGACGGTGCTCGGGGCGCTGGTGGAGGCGGTCACGGGGGAGGCGGTACGGGAGACCAAGGGGAGCGCGGGGGGTGCTTCCGGTGCCGGGACCGCCGGGGCGGGCGCCGCCGGTCGTGACACGGAACCGGCCTGCCCGGGTGAGGCCGAAGGCGACCGGGGCGGGAACGGGGGACCCGCCTTCGAGGTGATCTACCTGCTGGAGGCCGACGACACGGCCGTGGCCCGGCTGCGCGCGCGGCTCGACGCCCTCGGGGACTCCCTGGTCGTGGTCGGCGGCGACGGACTGTGGAACGTCCATGTGCACGTCGACGACGCCGGCGCCGCCGTGGAGGCCGGCGTGGAGGCCGGGCGGCCCTACCGGATCCGGATCACGCACTTCGGGCACGGCGAGCCGCACCCCGGCCGGGAACGCCCGTCCGGCGCACCTGTCCAGCGGGCGGTCGTCGCCGTCGTACCAGGGGAGGGGCTGGCCGGGCTGTACGGCGAGGCCGGCGCGACCACCGTCCTCGCGCGCCCCGGGGAGCCGCCCGCCAGCGGGGAGCTGGTGCAGGCGGTACGGCGGGCCCACGCCCACGAGGTCGTCCTGCTGCCCAACGACGCCGAGCTGCGCCACACGGCCGCCGTCGCGGCCGAGCAGGCCCGTACCGAGGGCGTCCGGGTGGCCCTGATCCCGACCCGCTCGGCGGTCCAGGGCATCGCCGCGCTCGCGGTGCACGAGCCGCGGCGCCGGTTCGACGAGGACGTGGTCCAGATGACCGCGGCGGCGGGCGCCACCCGGTACGCCGAGGTCGTCGTGGCCGAACGCCAGTCCTGGACCACGGCCGGCATCTGCCAGGCCGGAGACGTGCTCGGCCTCATCGACGGCGACGTCGCGGTGATCGGCACGGACGTCACCGCCACCGCCCGCACCGTCCTGGACCGCATGCTCCAGTCCGGCGGCGAACTGGTCACCCTGGTCGTCGGCGACGAGGCCCCGGAGACCGTCGCCGCGCACCTGGAGGCTCGGGTACGGGAGTCCTACCTGGCCGTGGACACGGTGGTGTACCACGGCGGCCGGCAAGGGGCGCTGCTGCTCATCGGCGTGGAGTGAGCGGTGGGTGCCGGCGCGGCGGCGTGGCGTGAGCGGTGGGCGGCCGAGGGCCGGGTGGTGGGGGCTCAGTCCTGTTCCGTGACCGGTCCCTCGCGGCCCACCTGTCCCTCCTGTCCCTCCTGTCCTTCCTGTCCCTCCCGTGCCGCCTGGAGCATCTGGGCCGCCTCCGCACGCCGTGCCCGGACCGTCTCGTCCCCGTCGTCGGCGCCCTCGTAGACCGCGAGCACCGCACGCGCGCGTGCGGCCGCCCGCTCCGGACGGCCGAGGTCGGCCTCCAGCCAGCCCGCGCCCAGTTCGGCGCCGGTACGGCCGTGCAGCCCGGCGGCACCGAGCGTGGTGAACACCGCCACGGCCCGGGTCATCTGCTCCAGCGCCGCCTCGAACGCGGCCCGGATCGCCGCGTCCTCGGCCTCCTCGGACGCCGAGCGGGCCAGCAGCTCCGCGAACTGCCGGTACGTGCCGCCCAGTTCCGTGGCCAGTTCCGTCCGGTCCGCGCCCCGGGCCGCCGCCAGCGCCGTCTCGCACTCGCGCACCGCCTCCGTCATCAGCGCCCGGGCCGGTGCCGCCCCGGCCTCCCCGCCGAGCGCCAGCCAGGCGCGGGCGCGCAGCGAGCGGACCAGGAACGGGGCGTTGCCGAGCGCCCGCCACAGGCCGCCCGCGCGCGCGTAGGCCCGGTCCGCCTCCGCCGCGAGACCGGCGTTGCCCAGCGACTCGGCGGCGAGGTGGGCGAGCGTGGCGTGGTCCTGCTGATCGGGCCAGTGCCGGGCCAGCTCGGCGGCCCCGAGCCGCTCCTCGGCGGCGGCCCGGTGCTCGCCCAGCTCGCCCAGGCAGTCCCCGAGCCACCAGCGGGCCTGGACCACCGCCTCGTCGCCGTGCGTGCCGGGGCTCAGGTCGGCCAGCGCGGACCGAAGCACCTCGGCGGCCTCGGCGTACCGGCCCCGGCGCAGCAGGAACCCGCCCAGCTGCTGCCGGGCCCAGGCGCCCAGGGCGGCGCCCTCGCCCGCCTCGTCGGCCCAGTGCGCGGACTCCAGCGCGTGCCCGGCGGCCTCGGCGGGCGCGTCCAGGGCGCCGAGCACCTCGGCGAGCTGGAGGTGCAGCTGGGCCCGCCCGACCGGCTCCACGTACGGGCCGCCGTGGTCCAGCGCCGAGCGCAGCGCGCGTTCGGCGCCGGTGAGGTCACCGGCCTGGTGGGCGAGGGCGGCGACCTGGACCTCGTACTCCACGGCGAACCACGGCAGCCCGGCGGCCACGTACTCGTCGGCGGACCGCCGGAACAGCTCGGCCGCCCGACGCGCGTCCCCGGTCATCCCGGCCAGCTCGGCGAGCATTCCCCGCGCCTCGGCGGCCCGCGCCGCCAGCCGTACGTCGCCCTCGTCGCGCCCCTCGACGAGCGCCAGCACCTCCCGCACGGCCGCCTCGGCGTCGGCGGCCGTCCGCGCGAGATCCGTACGGGGACGGCGGACACCGGCACCGGTACCGGCCCCGGCGCCACGACCGTCCGCACCGCCCGCCCACGTGCCGGCCCCGTCCTGCGCACCGTCACCGGGCATCCAGGCTTCCGCCGCCTCCCGCCGGTCGTCCGTGCCGGGGGTCCGGGCGTCCGCGGTGTCCTGCCCGCCGTCCGCGCCGGTCTCCACGGCGCCCAGGGCGGGCCCGCCGGTGTTCCCCTCGGCACCCCTGGCACCCCCGGCGCCCTCGGCACCGAGACCTTCCGCGTCCCCGAGGTCCAAGCCCCCGGTGCCCCCCTCGGCCGTCGCGTGGACGCGGCGCATCAGGACGCGGGCCCGGCTCATCGCCACCGACGCCGTCTGCCGTACTCCCGTGCCCTCGTCGGCGTACAGGGCGAGCACCTCGTCGTACAGCCGGGTCACCGTGGTCAGGGCCGGCTCGACCTCGCCCGCGAGGGCGCGGACGTACGCCGCACGCGCGCGTGCCGCCAATGCCTCGCCGGGGTCGCCCGCCTCCGCGTACAGCCGTGCCGCACGCTCGAAGAGGGGGAGCCCCTCGGGGCCGCGGGCCATCGCCTCGTGGTCGGCGATCTCCGCTCGGTCGCGGGGCTCCAGCTCGGCGTCCCGGGCGGCCCGGGCCACCGCCGCCCACGCCTGGAGCGCGTGCGGGCGCAGGGTCCCCGACTGCCGCCGTGCCTCGGCGAGCAGCGCGGGCAGTCCGAGGGCCTCCGGGGCCTCGGTGGCCGGGGGCACGGCCGGTGGCGCCACGGCGGGCCGTGCCGCGCGTACGCCCAGCGGCAGCCGGTCCACCAGCGGGCGCTGGTCCATCCGCGCCCGGACCCGGTCGCCGACGGCGAACGTGCCGTTGCGGCGGTCGAACCGCGCGGCGAGCTCCGTCGCCTCCACGCGCGCGTGCGCGCCGAGTTCCCGCGCGGTCCAGCTCCGCCCGGCCGGCCCCGGCACCGGCTGCCCGCCCAGCCCCCGCTCGGTCAGCCGGTCCATCAGCAGCGCCACCACGGCCAGGAAGTCGAGCCTGCTGCGCGGATGCCCGCTGTCGGTGAAGTACGCCGGCCGCCCGGCCAGCAGCTCCAGGCCGCGTGCCTCGTTCCCGCTCAGCGCGCAGAACTCGACGTGGTCGGCGTACGCGCCCCGCATGCTCTCCATCGGGCGCACCAGCCGGAAACCGCGCAGATGGTGTGCGCGGGCCTCGTCCACCCGGCCGAGCCGCAGCAGCGGGGCCAGCGAGGAGGCCAGCACGGAGTGCGGCTCGTGCGCGCAGGCGAACTCGCCCTCCAGCACCGGCCGCCACAGCCGCAGCGCCTCGGCGTCCCGGCCGCACCGGACCTGCCAGACGCCCTGCGCGCGCAGCTCGCAGGCGGGGCAGTCGGCCATCCGGTCCCGGTCGGCGGCCAGCCACGCGGCGTACGCCCGCCGCGCGCGCGGAATGTCCCCGACGTGCGCGGCCACGCTGAACTCGGCGGCGCGGACCGCCCGTTCGGAGTGCCCGGCGAGCCGGTAGCGGCGCTCCATCTCGCCCAGCCACTTCTCGATCGAGGCGAGCGGGACGTGCGGCTGGTCCAGCATGCCCGCCGACATCCACTTGAAGGCCCAGTGCAGCGAATGCGTCTCGGACGCGTCGAAGTCCTCGGGCCGTTCGTCCCACATGCGCAGCAGCCGCGCGAACGGGGCGAACATCTTGTCCTTCTCGGAGCTGTGGTTGCAGACCTTCAGCTGGTGTCCGAGCGCCTCGATCACGGCGAGCGGGACGTCCAGCCGCTCCGCCTCGGCGAGCAGCTCCTCCGCGCGCGCGTTGCGGGCCGGACCCTCCGGCCGCTCGGAGTTCTCCGCCAGCGCCTGACGCAGCGCGTCGATGTCCGTGATCTCACTCATCGTCCGTCCCCCTCCCCGCGGGTCGCCCGTCCGAGCAGCCCGATGAACGCCCGGTCGAGCGGCGCCGAGCCGGCCGGCCGCAGCGGGCGCCGCGCCCTCGGCGGCGCCTGCCCGTACAGCGCCCCGGTCGCGGTGCCGCCCGGCTCCGGACCGCCGGGTGAACCGGTGTTCCGTACCAGCGGGTTCGGCCGGTTCGGCACCGGACGCGTGCGCGGGGCGCTGCCGCGCGGTGAGTCCAGCATGCCTGCCCGCGGGCCGTCGGCGCGTTCCCCGGCCGCGCACGGCCGCACCCGGGCCGGGGCGACCGGCCCGGCGGCCCGCCGGGCGGTGACGGCGGCCACGGCGTTCGTCAGGGGGTCGCGGGGCGGCTGGGGTGCTGGGGATGCCTGTGGGCTGTGGGAATCCATCGTCACTGCGCCGCGAGGGGCGTACGGGGCGGCGCGGGGTCGGGCGGTCCCGGCGGGGCGGTGACCGCGAAGGATGGCCTTGAGCGCGCCATCCTAGGCCCCGATCAGCGCGCCTGACCAGGAGTTTCCCCGACGTTTACGGCATCCCGGCCGGGCGGCGCGGGGTGTGGTCTACGGCATTGTCAGTGCCGTGGTGTGCAATTGATGGCGTGCCCGCACTGCAAGAACCGCTCAAGAAGGTGCTCGGCCCCGCCACCGCGAAGGTGATGGCCGAGCACCTCGGCCTGCACACCGTCGGCGATCTGCTGCACCACTACCCGCGCAGATACGAGGAGCGCGGCCAGCTCACCCACCTCGCCGACCTCCCCATGGACGAGCACGTCACGGTGGTCGCCCAGGTCGCCGACGCCCGGCTGCACAGCTTCGCCTCGGCCAAGGCCCCCCGGGGCAAGGGCCAGCGCCTGGAGGTCACGATCACGGACGGCAGCGGCCGGCTCCAGCTCGTCTTCTTCGGCAACGGCGTGCACAAGCCCCACAAGGAACTGCTGCCAGGCACCCGCGCGCTGTTCGCCGGCAAGGTCTCCGTCTTCAACCGCCGCCTCCAGCTCGCCCACCCGGCCTACGAGTTGCTGCGCGGCGACGGTGACGAGGCCGTCGAGTCCTGGGCCGGCGCCCTGATCCCGATCTACCCCGCGACCGCCAAACTGGAGTCCTGGAAGATCGGCAAGGCGGTCCAGACGGTACTGCCCAGCGCCCAGGAGGCCCTCGACCCGCTCCCGGACCCGCTGCGCGCCGGCCGCGGCCTGCTCCCGCTCCCCGAGGCCCTCCTCAAGATCCACCAGCCGCACACCAAGGCCGACATCGCCGACGCCCGCGCCCGCCTGAAGTGGGACGAGGCGTTCGTCCTCCAGGTCGCCCTGGCCCGCCGCCGGCACGCCGAGACCCACCTGCCCGCCGTGCCCCGCGTCGCCGGTCCGGACGGCCTCCTCGCGGCCTTCGACGACCGCCTGCCCTTCACCCTCACCGAGGGCCAGCGCAAGGTCTCCCGCGAGATCTTCGACGACCTCGCCACCCCCCACCCCATGCACCGCCTGCTCCAGGGCGAGGTCGGCTCGGGGAAGACTTTGGTGGCCCTGCGCGCCATGCTCGCCGTCGTCGACGCGGGCGGGCAGGCGGCCATGCTCGCGCCCACCGAGGTGCTCGCCCAGCAGCACCACCGCTCCGTCACCGAGATGATGGGCGAACTGGCCGAAGGGGGCACGCTGGGCGGCGCCGAGCACGCCACCAAGGTGGTGCTGCTCACCGGCTCGATGGGCGCGGCGGCGCGCCGCCGCGCCCTGCTCGACCTGGCCACCGGCGAGGCCGGCATCGTCATCGGCACCCACGCCCTGATCGAGGACAAGGTGCGGTTCCACGACCTCGGCCTGGTCGTGGTGGACGAACAGCACCGCTTCGGCGTGGAACAGCGCGACGCCCTGCGCGGCAAGGGCAAGCAGCCCCCGCACCTGCTCGTCATGACGGCCACCCCCATCCCGCGCACGGTCGCCATGACGGTCTTCGGCGACCTGGAGACCTCCGTGCTGGACCAGCTCCCGGCCGGCCGCTCCCCGATCGCCAGCCACGTCGTCCCGGCCGCCGACAAACCGCACTTCCTCGCCCGCGCCTGGGAGCGGGTCCGCGAGGAGGTCGAGACCGGCCACCAGGCGTACGTGGTCTGTCCGCGCATCGGCGACGAGGAGGACGACCCGAAGAAGGCCGGCAAGAAGCCCGCCGAGGGCGAGGAGAAGCGGCCCCCGCTGGCCGTGCTCGACGTGGCCGGGGAACTGGGCCGCGGCCCCCTCGAGGGCCTCAAGGTGGAGGTCCTGCACGGCCGTATGCACCCCGACGACAAGGACGCCGTGATGCGCCGCTTCGCGGCCGGCGAGACCGACGTCCTGGTGGCCACCACCGTCATCGAGGTCGGCGTCAACGTCCCGAACGCCACGGCCATGGTCATCATGGACGCCGACCGCTTCGGCGTCTCCCAGCTCCACCAGCTGCGCGGCCGGGTCGGCCGCGGCTCCGCCCCCGGCCTGTGCCTGCTGGTCACCGAGATGCCCGAGGCGAGCCCGGCCCGCCAGCGGCTGAACGCGGTCGCCGCCACGCTCGACGGCTTCGAGCTGTCCCGCATCGACCTCGAACAGCGCCGCGAGGGCGACGTCCTGGGCCAGGCCCAGTCCGGCGCCCGCTCCAGCCTGCGGGTCCTGGCGGTCATCGAGGACGAGGAGGTCATCGCGGAGGCGAGGGCGGAGGCCGCGGCGGTCGTGGCGGCCGACCCGGAACTGGAGCGCCTTCCGGGCCTGCGCACGGCCCTGGACGCCCTGCTGGACGAGGAGCGGGAGCAGTACCTGGAAAAGGGGTGAGCCACACTGGACCTGAACCGACCCACGACCAAGGACCGAAGATGACCCGCGTGATCGCCGGCGCAGCCGGCGGACGTCGCCTGGCGGTGCCCCCGGGCACCGGCACTCGCCCCACCTCCGACCGCGCCCGCGAAGGTCTCTTCTCCACCTGGCAGTCCCTGCTCGGCGGACCCCTCGACGGCGAACGCGTCCTCGACCTCTACGCCGGCTCGGGCGCCGTGGGCCTGGAGGCCCTGTCCCGGGGCGCGGGCCACACCCTGCTGGTCGAGGCCGACGCCCGCGCGGCGCGGACCGTCCGTGAGAACGTGCGGAACCTGGGCCTGCCCGGCGCCGAGGTGCGGGCGGGCAAAGCGGAGCAAGTCATCCGCACCGCACCCCCCGCCGAGCCGTACGACCTCGTCTTCCTCGACCCGCCGTACGCCGTCACGGATCGCGATCTTCGGGAGATTCTGCTCACACTCCACTCGGAGGGCTGGCTCGCCGAGCAAGCGCTCGTCACCGTGGAGCGCAGCACCAGAGGCGGCGAATTCCACTGGCCGGACGGCTTCGAGGCGATCCGGTCCCGTCGCTACGGCGAGGGAACGTTTTGGTACGGTCGCGCCGCCTCTACGTGCGAAGACGCACGATGACCGGACCGGAGAGCGAGGGATCACAAGTGCGCCGCGCCGTCTGTCCCGGGTCGTTCGACCCGATCACCAACGGACATCTCGACATCATCGCCCGAGCCTCCCGTCTGTACGACGAGGTGTACGTCGCGGTGATGATCAACAAGTCCAAGAAGGGCCTGTTCGAGATCGACCAGCGGATCCGGCTGATCCGCGAGGTCACCGCCGAATACGCCAACGTCCGCGTCGAGTCCTTCCACGGCCTCCTCGTGGACTTCTGCAAGCAGCGCGACATCCCCGCCATCGTCAAGGGCCTGCGCGCCGTCAGCGACTTCGACTACGAACTCCAGATGGCCCAGATGAACAACGGCCTCACCGGCGTCGAGACGCTGTTCGTGCCCACCAACCCCACCTACAGCTTCCTGTCCTCCTCCCTCGTCAAGGAGGTCGCCGCCTGGGGCGGGGACGTCTCCCACCTGGTGCCCCCGCAGGTGCTGGAGGCGCTGAACGAGCGCCTCGCCAGGGACTGATGGGGCTACAGTCGTCCCGTCCGTCTCCGAACCGGCTGTAGAGAGTGGCGAGCACAGGTGGACGTGCAGAAGAAGCTCGACGAGATCGTCTCCACGGTCTCCGGCGCCCGGTCCATGCCCATGTCGGCGTCCTGCGTGGTCAACCGCGCCGAGCTGCTCGCGCTGCTCGAAGAGGTGCGCCAGGCGCTGCCCGGCTCCCTCGCCCAGGCGCGGGAACTGATCGGCGACCGTGAGCAGCTGGTCGAGCAGGCCCGGCAGGAGGCCGAGCGGATCATCGAGAGCGCGCACGCCGAGCGCGGCTCGCTCGTCTCCGGGACCGAGATCGCCCGCCGAGCCCAGGCCGAGGCCGACCGGATCCTGGCCGAGGCCCGCAAGGACGCCGAGGAGATCCGCGCCGAGGCCGACGACTACGTGGACTCCAAGCTCGCCAACTTCGAGGTCGTCCTCACCAAGACCCTCGGCTCCGTCGGCCGGGGCCGCGAGAAGCTCCTCGGCACCGGTCCCGGCCTGGACGAGCAGGGCTACGCCGACGAGGACGCCCCCGAGCGCAGCCACGACCCGGAGACCCTGCGCCGCGACGCCGACGCCTACGTGGACGCCAAGCTCGGCGCCTTCGAGGCGGTCCTCGCCAAGACCCTGGAGGCCGTCGGCCGGGGCCGGCAGAAGCTGCACGGCCGGATCGCCACCGACGACCTCGGCGCGCTCGCCGACGACACCACGACCTTCCAGCACTCCAGCGACGCCGACTACCTCGCCGACCTCGCGGCCCTCGCGGACGACGACCGCGCGGACCGGCGGCAGCCCGCGCCGGCCCGGCCCGCCTACGATCCCCGGCCCGCCTACGCCCCCGCCGCCGGCTACGGCCCGGCGGAAGGCGCCCCCGCCGAGCAGCCGGACCCGTACGGGGGCTTCCCGCAGCAGCCGGAGTACCCGCCGGCCCAGGACCCGTACGGCTATGGACAGGCCGATCCCTACGGCTACCAGGGCTACGGCGCCCAGCAGACCCACCACCAGCCCCAGCAGACCCACCAGCCGCAGGGCCACTCCCGGCAGGACCAGCCCCAGCAGGGCTACGCCCTGGACGAGACCAGCCTCTTCGACACCAGCATGATCAGCGCGGAGCAGCTGCGGGCGTACGAGCAGGGCCGGGGCCTGTAGCCGGGGACCGGATTGGGCGCTGAGCGAAAGGTCCAGTATCCTGGCTGTTCGGTCGCGCATGCCCGCGATCAACGCTGCCCGGGGACACCGCCGGGCCGCGTCCCTCCGAGTTCGCAGATCGAAAGCAGGAATGGCTCCCAACGCCCGCCTCGACCACCGCAACCCCCTCGTGATCGACACGCACGAGCTGGGTCGGCGTCCTGGCGCGCTGCAGCGCCTGACCCGCGAGATCGACGCTCCCCGGGATCTCGGCATCCAGGGAGTCATCGGAGTGCCGGAAGGCAGCCCGGTGGAACTCGACCTCCGCCTGGAGTCGGTCATGGAAGGGGTGCTTGTCACAGGCACCGCCCGTGCAACGGCCGAGGGGGAGTGCGTAAGGTGTCTGGAGCCGGTCGGGCTGGAGCTCGAAGCGGACTTCCAGGAGATGTTCTCGTACCCTGACGCCGACGACCGGGGCCGTGTGATCGCGGAACCGGGCGACGACGCCGAGGACGACGAGGGCAGGCTCTTCATCGAGGACGGCTTGATCGACCTCGAACCTCTGCTGCGCGATGCGGTGGTGCTCGCACTGCCGATGCAGCCGGTGTGCCAGGACGACTGCCCGGGCCTGTGCTCCGAGTGCGGAGTGCGGCTCGCGGACGACCCGGACCACCACCATGACGCCGTCGACATCCGTTGGGCGGCTTTGCAGGGACTCGCCGGCACCATGACGGACGGCGAGAAGGACGAGATGAGCGGCGCCGAAGCGGGCGTCGACGAGAAGCAGGAGAAGTAGCCGTGGCTGTTCCGAAGCGGAAGATGTCGCGCAGCAACACGCGCCACCGCCGGTCGCAGTGGAAGGCTGCGGTCCCCACCCTGGTTGCGTGCGAGCGCTGCCACGAGCCCAAGCAGCAGCACATCGCGTGCCCGTCTTGCGGCACCTACAACAAGCGCCAGGTCCTCGAAGTCTGAGCGGCTGGTGAGAGGCCCGATGACTGACGCGAAAGCAGCTAGTCCCCGCCAGCGCGGGGGTAGTCCGCAGGCCTCGTCCCACACGCTTCTGGAAGGGCGGCTCGGCTACCAGGTCGAGTCCGCCCTTCTGGTGCGTGCGCTGACCCACCGTTCCTACGCGTACGAGAACGGCGGTCTGCCGACGAACGAGCGGCTGGAGTTCCTCGGGGACTCCGTGCTCGGCCTCGTCGTCACGGACACGCTGTACCGCACCCACCCCGACCTGCCCGAAGGCCAGCTGGCCAAGTTGCGGGCCGCGGTGGTCAACTCGCGTGCGCTGGCGGAGGTCGGCCGTGGTCTGGACCTGGGCGCCTTCATCCGGCTCGGCCGGGGTGAAGAGGGCACGGGCGGCCGGGACAAGGCGTCCATCCTCGCCGACACCCTTGAAGCGGTGATCGGCGCGGTCTATCTCGACCAGGGCCTCGACGCGGCCTCCGAACTGGTGCACCGCCTGTTCGACCCGCTGATCGAGAAGTCCTCCAACCTCGGAGCCGGCCTGGACTGGAAGACCTCCCTCCAGGAGCTCACCGCGACCGAAGGACTCGGCGTGCCCGAGTACCTGGTCACGGAGACCGGCCCCGACCACGAGAAGACCTTCACTGCTGCCGCCCGCGTCGGAGGCGTCTCGTACGGCACCGGCACCGGCCGCAGCAAGAAGGAGGCGGAGCAGCAGGCCGCCGAGTCCGCCTGGCGGTCCATCCGGGCCGCCGCGGACGAACGCGCCAAGGCGGCCGAGGAAGCCGCCGAGGAGCCCGTCCGCGAGACGGCCGACGAAGCCGGCAAGCCGGCCGGGGAACCGGTCCGCGAGACGGCCGACGCGGCCGTGAAGGCGGCCGGGGAGTCCGTCAAGGACGCCGACCCGTCCTCCGCCACCGCCTGACCGAGCAGTACCAGCAGCACCCGAGCGCCCGCCCGGCCGTCCACGCCGGTGCGGGCGCTCGTACCGTCCACCGGTCCGTACGGTTCTCACGGGGGGTCACGATGCCCGAGTTGCCCGAGGTCGAGGTCGTCCGGCGCGGCCTGGAGCGCTGGGTCGCCCACCGCACCGTCGCCGACACCGAGGTGCTGCACCCGCGCGCCGTCCGCCGGCACCTCGCCGGCCCCGACGACTTCGCGCACCGGCTCAAGGGCCACCACATCGGCACGCCCCGGCGGCGCGGCAAGTACCTGTGGCTGCCGCTGGAGGAGACCGACCAGTCCGTCCTGGCCCACCTCGGCATGAGCGGGCAGCTGCTGGTGCAGCCCCATGACGCGCCGGACGAGAAGCACCTGCGCATCCGGGTCCGGTTCGCCGACCGGCTCGGCACCGAACTCCGCTTCGTGGACCAGCGCACCTTCGGCGGGCTGTCGCTGCACGACAACACCGCCGACGGCCTGCCCGACGTCATCGCGCACATCGCCCGCGACCCGCTGGACCCGCTCTTCGATGACGAGGCATTCCACCAGGCGCTGCGCCGCAAGCGGACCACGATCAAGCGGGCCCTGCTGGACCAGTCGCTGATCAGCGGCGTCGGCAACATCTACGCGGACGAGGCCCTGTGGCGCGCCCGCGTCCACTACGAACGCCCGACGGCGAACTTCACCCGCCCTGTCACGGCGGAACTCCTCGGCCACGTCCGCGACGTGATGAACGCGGCCCTCGCCGTCGGCGGCACCAGCTTCGACAGCCTGTACGTCAACGTCAACGGCGAGTCCGGCTACTTCGACCGGTCCCTGGACGCGTACGGCCGCGAGGGACTGCCGTGCAAGCGGTGCGGCACCCCCATGCGGCGCCGCCCCTGGATGAACCGGTCCAGCTATTTCTGCCCCAAGTGTCAGAGGGCGCCGCGCGTCTCGTCGTAGCGCGCGCGGGCGGCGAGGACATCGTCCATCGCGCCCTCCACACAGTGGATGAGCGCCAGCAGCCGCTCGGCGACCCGGCGGCCCAGCGGCGTCAGCTCGTAGTCCACGCGCGGCGGGTTCGTCGGCTGCGCCTCGCGGTGCACCAGGCCGTCCCGCTCCAGCGCGTGCAGGGTCTGGGAGAGCATCTTCTCGCTCACCCCGTCGACGCGCCGGCGCAGCTCGTTGAAGCGCAGCGACCCCTCGTACAGCGCGCCGAGCGTCAGCCCGCCCCAGCGGCCCGTGACGTGCTCCAGCGTGCCGCGCGACGGGCAGGCCTTGGCGAAGACGTTGTACGCGAGGTCGTCGTGGTCCTGGGTGGTGGCCGTCATGACCCAAGGGTACGTCCGCGCAGCGCTTACCACCAGATTGCACTAACTGATGGTTAGTGCTCAGGTTCCGAACTCCAGCGTCCACCAAGGGCCGCCCGGACCGAGGTGGACACCCGCGCCGACGGCCGTGAAGCCGGGGTTCAGGATGTTGGCGCGATTCTCGGGGCTGTCCATCCAGGCCGCCAGCACGGCCGCCGCGTCCGCCTGGCCGCGGCCGATGTTCTCCGCGCCGAGACCGGTGACCCCGGCCCGCGCCGCCCGGTCCCACGGCGTCCTGCCGTCCGGGTCGGTGTGCGCGAAGAAGCCCCGCGCCGCCATGTCGTCGCTGAACGCCTCGGCCAGCCCGGTCAGCGCGGAGTTCGCCGCGAGCGCGCCGAGCCCGGCCTTCGCCCGCTCGTCGTTGACCAGCTTCAGCACCTCCGCCTCGACGGCGGCCTCCCGCGCCACGGTGTCCGCGGGGGAGGAGGGAGCAGGGGCCGGGGTTCCGGGCGTACGAGAGGGAGTCGCCGAAGGAGTCGCCGTGCGGGACGGGGTGGTCTTCGGCTCGGTGGGCTTGGCGCTGGACTCGGGCCTACTCGGCTGGGGTTCGGGCGCGGGCTCGGCCGGGGTGCCGGACGCGGACGGCTTGGCCGACCCGGGCGTTCGGTCCGGCCCGGCAGGCTTGGTCCGCCCGGGTCCTTGTGTCTTGTGGGGACCGGACTGCGGTGACGGCTTCCCGGTGGCCGTCCGCGCCGGGGCCGGTGCGGCGGGCGCCGGCTCCGAGTCGGAAACGGTGCGGGAGGGGGACGGCTCCGAGGCGGAGACGGTGCCGGAGGGGGACGGGCTCGACGACCGGGCGGGCCGGTCGCCGCCGCCGTCGCCGGAACCCACCGAGGCACCGCCGCCGTCGCCGACACCGCCCGAGGTGCCGCCCTGCCCGCTCGCCGTGTTCCGCGGGGAGGGCCCGGCCCCCGTCCGCTCGCCGCCGGTGGCGTGCGTACCGCCGCCGAGCCGGTAGTGCTCCAGACCCGGCACCGCGCCGGAGCCCACGGCGGCCGTACCGAGGACGACGGCCACGGACACCCCGAGCAGAGCGGCGCGCACCGGACGTACGGCCTTGCTCCACCGGCGGTCGCCACCGGTCCCCTTGTCTTCCGCGTCCCCGGAGCCGGGCGCGGCCGGTGCCGGCTCGTCGTCCGTGGCGAACAGATAGGCCTGCGCCTTCTGGGTGGCCTCGGCGTAGGCGTCCGGGGCCGGGTACGGCCCGATGTCCGAGGGGACCGGGCGTTCCCCGGAGGGCGGGTGCGCGGGCGCGTGCCGAGGGTCGTCGCTTCCGGCGGCGGAGCGTCGGTGGCGTCCCATGATCCTTGCTCTCTTCCTCGTACGCGTGCCTCGTACGTGTGGCCGGTTCACTCCACTCCTTCGAGTGGGTTTCAGCCACGATTCACCGGGTTCGGACGGTACCCGATGTCGCCGGGGCGCGATGTGTCCCGAGCGGTACCGGCCGGTTAGGTTGCACCCATGAGCGAGGACGTACGACTGGTCGCCTGGGTGCGTGGGCACGTGCAGGGCGTGGGATTCCGCTGGTTCACGCGGGCCAGGGCGCTGGAGATCGGCGGGTTGAGTGGTTTTGCTCTCAATCTGGCCGACGGACGGGTCCAGGTGGTCGCGGAGGGGCCGCGCGAGGGCTGCGAGGGCCTGCTGGACTGGCTCCAGGGCGCCGACACGCCCGGCCGTGTGGACGGTGTGACAGAGATCTGGGACACACCGCGCGGCGGCTACGACGGCTTCGCCATCCGCTGATCCGACCCCGCCGCGCCCCTCGGCCGGGCCGCCGGGGGGCGCCGCTGGCGCCCGTCGGGAGTGAAAACGCCCTGGTGGTTGCCAAGGCGGGCGGGGCATGGCAGGCTCCGCAGGTACTGCTGGTCGCCACGCCCTGAGGGCCCCGGAGAGCCGCAGCACCGCCGTGTCCACGGCCGTGCGCCCCGGGTTGCCCTCCAATACGGGGCGTGATCGTGTTGACCGTCAAACTTTTTGGTGAGACGCTGAAAGCCCCGCGCACCTTAGCTGTTTGGCATGGAACAACAGCAGAGCAACACCCGGATGTGCCAAGCACGCGGGTGCGAATCCCTCACGACCCACACCGCATCGGTCGGTCACTCATTGTGGAGGACCATCCATCATGGCAAAGGCGCTTCTCGGTTACGTCGGCGGCTCCGACCCTCGACTCCTCGCCGAGATGCGACGGCTGCAGCAGCGTGTACAGGACCTGGAGTCCGAGCTCGGACGGATCCAGGCCGAGAACGAAGCGCTGACGGCTGCCGCCTCTCAGGAGAGGATCATGGAGAGCATCGACGCACACCAGGCGGAGCCTGCGCTCACCTGATCGCTGCATCAGCTCCACAACAGCAGAGACAGCGATCGGGTTGCCCGTATCAACCGCTCAGTTGATCGGACGGCTGCGATCCAGTCGTCAGAGTTGCAAGGGACGCTTCGGCGTCCCTTCGTTCTTTACCCCCGCATCCTTTCACCTTCTTTAACACCTGGTGTGCCCTGCGTGGTCAATGACGAAACCGCGCGGCGGCGGGGGTTCGTCGGCCGGGCCGGGAGCGGCGGGTAGAGTCCAGGGGCGTGCACCTCAAGGCCCTGACCCTGCGCGGCTTCAAGTCGTTCGCCTCGGCGACCACGCTCCGGTTCGAACCGGGGATCACGTGTGTCGTCGGCCCGAACGGCTCGGGCAAGTCCAATGTCGTGGACGCGCTCAGCTGGGTCATGGGCGAACAGGGCGCCAAGTCGCTGCGCGGCGGCAAGATGGAGGACGTCATCTTCGCCGGCACCACCGGCCGCCCGCCGCTCGGCCGCGCCGAGGTGTCCCTGACCATCGACAACTCCGACGGCGCCCTGCCCATCGAGTACGCCGAGGTCACCATCACGCGGACGATGTTCCGCAACGGCGGCAGCGAGTACCAGATCAACGGCGACACCTGCCGTCTGCTGGACATCCAGGAACTTCTCTCCGACTCCGGCATCGGCCGCGAGATGCACGTCATCGTCGGCCAGGGCCAGCTCGACTCCGTCCTGCACGCCGACCCCATGGGCCGCCGCGCCTTCATCGAGGAGGCGGCCGGCGTCCTCAAGCACCGCAAGCGCAAGGAGAAGGCGCTCCGCAAGCTGGACGCGATGCGGGCCAACCTCGCGCGCGTGCAGGACCTCACCGACGAACTGCGCCGCCAGCTCAAGCCCCTGGGCCGGCAGGCGGCGGTGGCCCGCCGGGCCGCCGTCATCCAGGCCGACCTCCGCGACGCCCGGCTGCGGTTGCTCGCCGACGACCTGGTACGGCTGCGCGCGGCCCTCCAGGCGGAGATCGCCGACGAGGCGGCGCTGAAGGAACGCAAGGACACCGCCGAGCGGGAACTGAAGCAGGCCCTGCACCGGGAGGCCCTGCTGGAGGACGAGGTGCGCCGGCTCACCCCGCGCCTGGCCCGCGCCCAGCAGACCTGGTACGAGCTGTCCCAGCTCGCCGAACGCGTCCGCGGGACGATCTCGCTGGCCGACGCCCGGGTCAAGAGCGCCACCTCCGCCCCGCCCGAGGAACGGCACGGCCGGGACCCCGAGGACCTGGAGCGCGAGGCCGCCCGCGTCCGGGACCAGGAGGCCGAGCTGGAGGCCGCCCTCGAAGCGGCACGGCGGGCACTTGACGACACGGTCGCGCACCGCGCCGAGTTGGAGCGCGAGCTGGCCGTGGAGGAGCGTCGGCTGAAGGATGTCGCCCGCGCCATCGCGGACCGCCGCGAGGGCCTGGCCCGCCTCTCCGGGCAGGTCAACGCGGCCCGCTCGCGCGTCGCCTCCGCCGAGGCCGAGATCGACCGGCTCGGCACGGCCCGCGACGAGGCGCGGGAGCGGGCGGAGCGCGCGCAGGAGGAGTACGAGGCCCTGCGCGCGGAGGTCGACGGCCTGGACGCGGGCGACGCCGACCTGGCCGAGCGGCACGAGGCCGCGAAGCGGGAGCTGGCCGACGCGGAAGCGGCCCTGGGCACGGCCCGCGACGCCCTCACCGCCGCCGAGCGCACCCGCGCGGCGACCCAGGCCCGCCACGAGGCGCTGGCGCTCGGCCTGCGCCGCAAGGACGGCACCGGCATACTGCTCGGCGCGCGCGACCGCCTCACCGGCATCCTCGGCCCCGCGGCGGAACTCCTGAGGATCACCCCGGGCTACGAGACCCCCCTGGCGGCGGCCTTCGGCACGGCGGCCGACGCCCTCGCCGTCACCACCCCCGCGGCAGCGACCGAGGCCCTCACCCTCCTCCGCAAACAGGACGCCGGCCGAGCCACCCTCCTCTTGACGAGCGCCCCGGAAGAAGCGCCCCAAAGGGGCGCGGGGAACGGCGCGAGCAACCACGAGGCTCCCGCACCCGACAACGGTGACCCGGCCCCCCGAACCGCGGCGCCCAGCCACGACGCTCCCGCACTCGACCACGGTGGGACAGCGCCCCGAAGGGGCGCGGGGAACGGCGCGCCCAGCCACGACGCTCCCGCACCCGACAACGGCGACCCGGCCCCCCGAACCGCGGCGCCCAGCCACGACGCACCCGAAAACGGCGACCCGGCCCCCCGCCCCGGCGGCCCCCTCTTCGCCGCCACCCTCGTCCACGGCCCCGCCGACCTCATGCCCGCCGTCCGCCGCGTCCTGCGTGACATCGTCGTGGTCGACACCCTGGCCGACGCCGAGACCCTGGTCCGCGCCCACCCCGGCCTGACCGCCGTCACCGCCGAAGGCGACCTCCTTGGCGCGCACCTCGCGCACGGCGGCTCCGCGGGCGCCCCCAGCCTGCTGGAGGTACAAGCCTCCGTGGACGAGGCCGCTGCCGAACTGGCCGAGCTGGAGGTCCGCTGCCGGGAGCTGGCCGAGGCACAGCGCGCGGCGGCCGAGCGCCGTACCGAGTCCGCCACCCTCTTGGAGGAGCTCGGCGAGCGGCGCCGCGCCGCCGACCGGGAGAAGTCGGCCGTCGCCCAGCGGCTCGGCCGCCTGGCCGGCCAGGCCCGCGGCGCCGCCGGCGAGGCCGAGCGGTCGGCCGCGGCGGCGGCCCGCGCGCAGGAGGCGCTGGAGGCGGCCGTGCGGGAGGCCGAGGAGCTGGCCGAGCGGCTGGCCGTGGCCGAGGAGACACCGGCGGAGGAGGAGCCGGACACCTCGGTCCGGGACCGGCTCGCCGCCGACGGCGCCAACGCCCGGCAGACCGAGATGGAGGCCCGCCTCCAGGTCCGTACCCACGAGGAGCGGGTCAAGGGACTCGCCGGACGCGCCGACGCGCTCGACCGGGCGGCCCGCGCCGAACGCGAGGCACGCGCGCGTGCCGAGCGGCGCCGGGCCCGGCTGCGCCACGAGGCGGCCGTGGCCGGGGCCGTCGCCTCCGGCGCCCGGCAGCTGCTCGCCCACGTGGAGGTGTCCCTCGCCCGCGCCGAGGAGGAGCGCGCCGCCGCCGAGGCCGCCAGGACCCGGGGCGAGCGGGAGCTCGCCGCCGCCCGCACGGCCGGCCGCGAACTCAAGGCCGAACTCGACAAGTTGACGGATTCGGTCCACCGGGGCGAGGTACTCGGCGCCGAGAAACGGCTGCGCATCGAGCAGCTGGAGGCGAAGGCGCTGGAGGAACTGGGTGTCGAACCGGAGGGACTGGTGGCCGAGTACGGGCCGCACCAGCCGGTGCCGCCCTCGCCCCCCGCCGACGGCGAACGGCTGCCCGAGGACCCCGGGCACCCGCGCAACCGGCCCCGTCCCTTCGACCGTGCCGAGCAGGAGAAGCGGCTCAAGGCGGCCGAGCGGGCGTACCAGCAGCTGGGCAAGGTCAACCCGCTGGCGCTGGAGGAGTTCGCCGCGCTGGAGGAACGGCACAAGTTCCTCGGCGAGCAGCTGGAGGACCTGAAGAAGACCCGCGCCGACCTGCTCCAGGTGGTGAAGGAGGTCGACGAGCGCGTCGAGCAGGTCTTCACCGAGGCCTTCCGGGACACCGCCCGTGAGTTCGAGGGCGTCTTCGCCCGGCTGTTCCCCGGCGGCGAGGGCCGTCTGGTGCTGACCGACCCCGCGGACATGCTCGCCACGGGCGTGGACGTGGAGGCGCGTCCGCCGGGCAAGAAGGTCAAGCGGCTCTCCCTGCTGTCGGGCGGCGAGCGCTCGCTGACCGCGGTGGCGCTGCTGGTGTCGATCTTCAAGGCCCGGCCGAGCCCGTTCTACGTGATGGACGAGGTCGAGGCCGCGCTGGACGACACCAACCTCCAGCGGCTGATCGGGATCATGCGCGAGCTCCAGGAGAGTTCGCAGCTGATCGTGATCACGCACCAGAAGCGCACGATGGAGGTCGCCGACGCGCTCTACGGCGTGTCCATGCAGGGCGACGGCGTCTCCAAGGTCATCTCCCAGCGGTTGCGCTAGCCCCTTTTCCCGGGTTCACCAGGGATCCCTTCAAGATCATCTCGGCGAGTGTTCAGTTCTTGAACGCAAGATCGTCAGGCATATCTGAAAACTCACAGTCGTTGAACTATTGACTTCGAAACTTGAAGGCATAGTCTCTGCAACGTTGCTTTTACCTTCAGGTGTGAGTGGCCCACCCGTATGCGCCACTGGAGACCTGTAAGGGCTCGCCCCCACCCGGCAGCGTTGCCGTGGCCCGAGGAGTTACACCGTGACCAGCACAGCGCAGGCACCTCAGTCAGGAGCCAGGTCGGCTCACCCCGAACATCTCGGGCACGTCATCTTCATCGCGGCGGCTGCCGCCATGGGCGGCTTCCTCTTCGGCTACGACAGCTCCGTGATCAACGGCGCCGTCGAGGCCATCCGGGACCGCTACGACGTCGGCTCCGCCGCCCTCGCCCAGGTCATCGCGATCGCGCTGATCGGCTGCGCCATCGGCGCCGCCACCGCCGGCCGCATAGCCGACCGCATCGGCCGCATCCGCTGCATGCAGATCGCCGCCGTCCTGTTCACCGTCAGCGCCGTCGGTTCCGCGCTGCCGTTCGCGCTGTGGGACCTCGCCTTCTGGCGCGTCATCGGCGGCTTCGCCATCGGCATGGCCTCCGTGATCGGCCCCGCCTACATCGCCGAGGTCGCCCCGCCCGCCTACCGCGGCCGGCTCGGCTCCTTCCAGCAGGCCGCGATCGTCGTCGGCATCGCCGTCTCCCAGCTGGTCAACTGGGGTCTGCTCAACGCCGCCGGCGGCGACCAGCGCGGCAAGCTGATGGGCCTGGAGGCCTGGCAGGTCATGCTCGGCGTGATGGTCGTCCCGGCCGTCCTCTACGGCCTGCTCTCCTTCGCGATCCCCGAGTCCCCCCGCTTCCTGCTCTCCGTGGGCAAGCGCGAGCGCGCCCGTGAGATCCTCGCCGAGGTCGAGGGCAAGGACGTCGACCTGGACGCCCGCGTCGCCGAGATCGAGCACGCGATGAAGAGCGAGCACAAGTCCTCCTTCAAGGACCTGCTCGGCGGCTCCTTCTTCTTCAAGCCGATCGTCTGGATCGGTATCGGCCTGTCGGTCTTCCAGCAGTTCGTCGGCATCAACGTCGCGTTCTACTACTCCTCGACGCTGTGGCAGTCGGTCGGCGTCGACCCGTCGGACTCGTTCTTCTACTCCTTCACCACCTCGATCATCAACATCGTCGGCACCGTGATCGCGATGATCTTCGTGGACCGCGTCGGCCGCAAGCCGCTCGCCCTCATCGGCTCGGTCGGCATGGTCGTCGGCCTGGCGCTGGAGGCCTGGGCGTTCAGCTACCACCTGGTCGACGGCAAGCTGCCGGCCACCCAGGGCTGGGTCGCCCTGATCGCCGCCCACCTGTTCGTCCTCTTCTTCGCCCTCTCCTGGGGCGTGGTGGTCTGGGTGTTCCTCGGCGAGATGTTCCCGAACAAGCTCCGCGCCGCCGCCCTCGGTGTCGCCGCCTCCGCGCAGTGGATCGCCAACTGGGCCATCACCGCGAGCTTCCCGTCGCTGGCCGAGTGGAACCTCTCCGGCACCTACGTGATCTACACCATCTTCGCGGCCCTCTCCATCCCGTTCGTCCTGAAGTTCGTCAAGGAGACGAAGGGCAAGTCCCTGGAGGAGATGGGCTGAGCCTCGTAGCGAGGCCCCCGAACTCGGGGGGAAGGGCCAAGACCCCGCTGCCCTCTCCTCGAACCGTCCGCCGCCCCCGGTCCCGGCCACCCGCCAGGACCGGGGGCGGCGGTGTTTCCGCGCTCCCGGCGGCCCGGCTCAGCCCTCCAGCGCCGGGACGACCCGCTCCGCGAACAGCCGCAGGCTGCGCCAGCCCTCCTCCACCGGCATGCCGCCCGCCAGCGGGTGCAGCACCAGGCTGTCCAGGCCCCGTGCCAGACACTGTTCCGGGGTGAGGATCCGGTACACGCCCTCCGCGCGCAGCTCCGCCACCGTCGTGGCCGCTGACCGTACCGCCGAGCGGATCCCGCCCGACTGCCAGGAGGCGTAGGTCCGGGCCTCGTGCAGCAGGTGCCCGCCGTACTCGGCCCACGCCCGGTCCGGGTCCTCGGCGAGATGCAGCAGCGGCGTCTCGGTGGCCGGCATCATCGTCCAGCCCTCGGTGCCGTACTCGGCGAGCCGGTCCTTGTAGTACGCCTCCAGCTCCGGCAGATGCGCGCTCGGGAAGAACGGCAGGCCGAACCGGGCGGCCCGGCGCGCGGCGGCCCTGGAGGAGCCGCCGACCAGCAGCAGGGGGTGCGGCCGGGTGTACGGGCGGGGGGTGAGCCGTACCCTGCGGCCCCGGTACGCGAACTCCTCGCCGGTCCACGCCGTCAGCAGCGTTTCGAGCAGCTCGTCCTGGAGCCGGCCGCGCCGGTCCCAGTCGACGCCGAACATCGCGTACTCCTCGGGCCGGTAGCCGATCCCGGCCACGGTCACCAGCCGGCCGCCGCTCAGCAGGTCCAGCACGGCGATGTCCTCCGCCAGCCGCAGCGGGTCGTGCAGCGGGCCGATCACCGCCGACACCGTCACCGCGATCCGGCGGGTGGCCCCGAGCACCGCGCCCGCGAAGACGAACGGCGACGGCAGCCAGTTGTTCTCCGCGCCGTGGTGCTCCTCGGTCTGCACGGTGGCGATCCCGTGCTCGTCCGCGTAGCAGGCCATCTCCACCGCGGCCCGGTAACGGGCGGACAGGGCGTCGGGAGAGGCGCCGGGCGCGACGAGGTTGAAGCGTACGACCGTGACGGGCATGCGAAGTCCCCCTCCGGTACGGCTCGGTGGAGGGGGACGTTAGCTGACGGTACGTCAGTTGGCCAGGGGGCCGGCCGGGGTCAGGCGCCGGTGGGCGCGGGCTGCCCGGCGGCCTCCTCGGCCGCGGGCCCGGTGACCGGCGCCGGCTTCGGCAGCACCACGTACAGCACGCCGGAGATCACGATCGTGGCGACCCAGCCGAGGCCGTACTCGCCGATCACGTTGTTCGTCGCCAGCGGGCCGGTGAACCAGTCGGAGGTGGTGAACATCAGTCCCGACACCAGGCCGACCGCCCAGGCGGCCACGGCCGCGGGGGAGAAGCCGCCCTTGTACCAGTAGGCGCTGGTGCGGGTGGTGTCGGCCATGGCCCGGCCGTCGTACTCGGTACGGCGCAGCATGTCCGCGCCGAACACGCCGACCCACGCGGAGAAGGCGACCGCCAGCAGCGACAGGAAGGCGATGAAGGAGCCCATGAAGCTGGTCGCCACCAGCATCAGCACCCCGCCGAACACCAGCGAGATCACCGCGTTCACCGAGACCGCCCAGTGCCGCGGCACCTTGATGCCGAGGGTCTGCGCGGTGAAGCCCGCCGAGTACATCGACATCGAGTTGATCAGCAGCATGCCGATCAGCGCGATGAACAGGTACGGCACCGCGATCCACGTCGGCAGGATCTCGCCCAGGAAGGACACCGGGTCGCTGGCCGAGGCCAGGTCCGGGGTGGACACCGCCATCACCGCGCCCATCAGCACCATCGGCAGCACGACGACACCGGCGCCGCCCACCGCCGTCCCCACGATCGCCTTCGAGGACGCCGTACGCGGCAGATAGCGGGTGAAGTCCGGGGCCGAGGGGATCCAGCTGACACCGCCCGCCGCGATCATGCCGACGCCGGTGATCACCGAGGCCGTGGAACCGGCGCCGTGGTCCATCACCTTCGACCAGTCGGTGTCCACCACCAGGTAGCCGAGCACCAGCACCGAGAAGACGGCGAAGAAATAGGTCGCGTACTTGTTGCACTTCTGCACGGCGTTGATGCCGAGCCCGGAGATCGCGAAGGTCGCCACGACGAACGCCAGCAGCATCACCATGTCCAGCACGTTGTTCGCCTTGATGCCGAACAGGATGTCCAGGATGGTGAGCATCGCGTACGCGCCGGTGACCGCGTTGATCGTCTCCCAGCCCCAGCGCGCGACCCAGATCAGCGAACCGGGCAGCAGATTGCCGCGCTGCCCGAAGACCGCGCGCGACAGCGCCATGCCGGGCGCGCCGCCCCGCTTGCCCGCGATGCCGATCAGGCCGACCAGGCCGTACGACACGATCGGCGCGGCCACGGCGACGATCAGGGCCTGCCAGAAGTTCAGGTGGTAGGCGACGACGAGGCTCGCGCCCATCGTCAGCAGCAGGACGCTGATGTTCGCGCCGACCCAGGTGGGGAACAGCTGCCCCGGACGCGCCGTGCGCTCGTGGTCGGGGACCTGCTCGATACCGCGGGTTTCGAGAGCGCCTTCGGTCTCGGCGGATTTGCTCATGGAAGAGGTGCCTGACATGGGGGGACAAGGTGACGAGGGGACTCTACGCGCGTGGATAGAGGTGTCACCATCGTACTTTGCTCCGAGTCCTCGTGTTAAGTGGCCTTTGTCTCTCGGAGAAAGCCACAAACGGGGTTCTCGAGGACCCCATGGCCGATACTGGTCGGGTTATGGAAATCGTCATCCTTGCTGTAGTCATCGCCGTGGTCGTGCTCGGCGCACTCGGCGGGCTGATCGTGGGCAGCCGGCGCCGGAAGCCGCTGCCCCCGCCGCCCCCGAAGGCGCCCGACATCACCGCGCCCCCGGCCGAGCCGCACGTCGGCGAAGAGGCCGAGACGCCGCGCGACGAACCGCGCCGGACCATCGAGGAGGTGGATCTCCCGGGCGGCCCCGCGCCGGTCGTCGTCGAGGAGCCCCCCGTCGCCGAGGCTCCCGGGATCGAGATCGAGGTCCCGGAGCCCACCGCGGGCCGGCTCGTCCGGCTGCGCGCCCGCCTGTCCCGCTCGCAGAACGCCCTGGGCCAGGGCCTGCTCACCCTGCTCTCCCGCGAGCACCTCGACGAGGACACCTGGGAGGAGATCGAGGACACGCTGCTCACCGCCGACGTCGGCGTGCAGCCCACCCAGGAACTGGTCGAGCGCTTGCGCGAACGCGTCAAGGTGCTCGGCACCCGCACCCCGGAGGAACTGCGCGGCCTGCTCCGCGAGGAGCTCCTCAAGCTGGTCGGCACCGACCTCGACCGCACGGTGAAGACCGAGCCCGAGGGCCGCAAGCCCGGCATCGTGATGGTCGTCGGCGTCAACGGCACCGGCAAGACCACCACCACCGGCAAGCTCGCCCGGGTCCTGGTCGCCGACGGCCGCACCGTCGTGCTCGGCGCCGCCGACACCTTCCGTGCCGCCGCCGCCGACCAGCTCCAGACCTGGGGCGAGCGCGTCGGCGCCCACACCGTGCGCGGCCCCGAGGCCGGCGACCCCGCCTCCGTCGCCTTCGACGCGGTGAAGGAGGGCAAGGAGATGGGCGTCGACGTGGTGCTGATCGACACCGCCGGACGCCTGCACACCAAGACCGGCCTCATGGACGAGCTGGGCAAGGTCAAGCGCGTGGTGGAGAAGCACGCGCCGCTGGACGAGGTACTGCTCGTCCTGGACGCCACCACCGGCCAGAACGGCCTGGTGCAGGCCCGGGTGTTCGCCGAGGTGGTGGACATCACCGGCATCGTGCTGACCAAGCTGGACGGCACGGCCAAGGGCGGCATCGTGGTCGCCGTCCAGCGCGAGCTGGGCGTGCCGGTCAAGCTGGTCGGGCTCGGTGAGGGCGCGGACGACCTCGCGCCGTTCGAGCCGGAGGCGTTCGTCGACGCGTTGATCGGCGACTGAGTCGTCCTGGGAACATTCCTGGCATGAGAAGCGTGAGCGCCCGTCCCCGAAGCGCAAGGGGGGCGGGCGCCGCTTTTTCCCGCCGTCCTACCCCCGCCTTTTCCCCGCCGTCCTACCCCCGCGACCGATGCGCCACATAGGCCAGCGCACCCAGCAGCAGCCGGGCCGCCGGAGGCCGGGTCGCGGAGTCCAGCGCGGGCGGGCGCAGCCAGCGCACCGGGCCCAGGCCGCCCCGGTCGGAGGGCGGGGCGGTGATGTGCGTCCCCGGGCCGAGGCCGCGCAGGTCCAGCGCGGCCGGGTCGTCCCAGCCCAGGCGGTACAGCAGCCGGGGCAGGTCGACGGCGGCGCCGGGCGCGACGAAGAAGTGGGCGCGGCCGTCCGGGGTGGCGGTGACCGGGCCCAGGGGTAATCCCATCCGCTCCAGGCGGACCAGGGCGCGGCGGCCGGCCGGCTCCGACACCTCCAGGACGTCGAACGCCTGGCCGACCGGCAGCATCAGGGAGGCGCCCGGGAACTCGGACCAGGCCTTGCTCACCTCGTCCAGCGTGGCCCCGGCCGGGACCGGGGGCGCGAACTCCAGCGGGTGCGCGCCCGGCGCCGCGCAGTCGCGCCGCCCGCACGAACAGGCGCCCCCGGCGGCCCGTGCTCCCGGCACCACGTCCCAGCCCCACAGTCCGGTGAATTCGGCGACGGTGGTGCACTCCGCCAGGCGCCCGCGCCGACGTGCGCCGGAGCGGATCTCGCGGATGCCGCCGATCGTGAAGCCCATGCCCCCTCCAACGGGTCCTGCGCGCCGGTGGTTACGACACGGAGCGAGACGGAAGCGGAACGTAACGCTACGGCTCCGCCTGCCCGAGTGGTGATGGGGCCAATGCGGCGCCTTGAAGCGCGCTGGGTGGCACATCAGGCTCCGTGCGCCCCTGGGTGCATCACTCCGCCGGCTTCCGCCCGTCCCCCGTAAGTACAACGCGCGGAGAGGATCGTGTGCGCATTCGAAGGGGTGGCGAATGGTGGCGTTTCCGGTACGCCCGGGGCGGGAGGGTGATCACGAGATTACTCTGTGTGCGCGAGTTCACGGGGGGCGCATGCGCGCGCGGGTATGCCGGAGGCAAGCCGCCAGCCCGTTCGAAGGGTGAGAATCACCGGACAGGAGGCGTTATTTACCGGCATTCTGATAAGGCTTGGCGCACCAGGTGACAAGTGGTCTCAGGAAATGGGGGCATCCCAGTGGGCGGCAACGGCGGTAGCGGTACGAGCGCTGAAAAGCGCCCCAACGAGCTGCTCGGCTCGTGGTTCGTGCGCAGCGGCTGGTCCAAGGGCGAGCTGGCCCGGCAGGTGAACCGCAGGGCACGCCAGTTGGGCGCCAACCACATCTCGACCGACACCTCGCGGGTGCGCCGCTGGCTCGACGGGGAGAATCCCCGGGAACCGATCCCGCGCATCCTGTCCGAGCTGTTCTCCGAACGCTTCGGCTGCGTCGTCTCCGTCGAGGACCTCGGGCTGCGCACCGCCCGGCAGTCGCCCGCCGCCTCCGGTGTCGACCTGCCCTGGACCGGCGCCCAGACGGTCGCCCTGCTCGGCGAGTTCTCCCGCAGCGACCTGATGCTCGCCCGGCGCGGCTTCCTCGGCACCTCCCTCGCCCTGTCCGCCGGCCCCTCCCTGATCGAGCCCATGCAGCGCTGGCTCGTGCCCACCCCCGGCTCCCCGGCCCCCGCCGAGCCCGCCCCCGCGCTCGACGCCCGCCGGCCGGGCCGGCTCTCCCAGCCCGAGCTGGAGCTGCTGGAGTCCACCACCCGCATGTTCCGCAAGTGGGACGCCCAGTGCGGCGGCGGACTGCGCCGCAAGGCGGTCGTCGGCCAGCTGCACGAGGTCACCGACCTGCTCCAGGAACCCCAGCCCGAGGCCACCACCCGCAAGCTGTTCCAGGTCGCCGCCGAACTGTCCCAGCTCGCCGGCTGGATGTCGTACGACGTCGGCCTCCAGCCCACCGCGCAGAAGTACTTCGTGCTCGCCCTGCACGCCGCCAAGGAGGCCGGCGACAAGCCGCTCGGCTCCTACGTCCTGTCCAGCATGAGCCGCCAGATGATCCACCTCGGCCGGCCCGACGACGCCCTGGAACTGATCCACCTCGCCCAGTACGGCAGCCGCGACTGCGCCGGCCCGCGCACCCAGGCCATGCTGTATGCGATGGAGGCCCGCGCCTACGCCAACATGGGCCAGCCCGGGAAGACCAAGCGCGCCGTCCGCCTCGCCGAGGACACCTTCGCCGAGATCGACGAGTGGGACGAGCCGGACCCCGACTGGATCCGCTTCTTCTCCGAGGCCGAGCTGTACGCGGAGAACTCCCACTCCTTCCGCGACCTCGCCTACAACGCCGGGCGCAGCCCCAGCTACGCCTCCCTCGCCGAACCGCTCATGCGGCGCGCCGTGGAACTGTTCGCCGACGACTCCGAGCACCAGCGGTCGTACGCGCTCAACCTCATCGGCATGGCCTCCGTGCACCTGCTCCAGCGCGAGCCCGAGCGCAGCACGGAGTACGCGGCGAAGGCCCTGGACGTCGCCAAGAAGGTCCGTTCCGAACGGGTGAACACCCGTATCCGCAAGACGGTCGGCACGGCCGTGCGCGACTACGGCGAGCTGGCCGCCGTGGTCGACCTCTCCGAGAAACTCGCCGCCGACCTGCCGGAAGCCGCCGAGGCGGGCTGACCCCGGCACCCCCAGCCCCGGCCGCGGCCGGTCCTCACGAACCGCCCGACTCGGCTCCCCCATGCCAGGTCGTCGAGAGGACCGCCGCGGCCGGTCCGTTCCTCCCCGCGGATCACCCGGGAGAAGGTTGCGCCACGATAACGACCGGCGCGGCCCGGCATCTCCCGCTTCACCGACGCGTAACACACAGGGCGCCTTCGTCACCCCGGCGAAACAACGAGGGGCTTCCACCGAAACCGCGCTGCGCGAGTCTCGTGGCGCACAACCGGCCCACCCCTCACCCGACCGGACCGCTCAGGCACCGCCCGCACGGGGCCGTACCAATCGACGAGGAGACGCCGATGGCACCAGCCATCATGCTCGCGGCGGACACGCCCACACTGTCCTCCGCCAACACAGGCTTCATGCTCATCTGTTCCGCCCTGGTGATGCTCATGACCCCGGCCCTCGCCTTCTTCTACGGAGGCATGGTCCGCGTCAAGAGCACCCTGAACATGCTGATGATGAGCTTCATCAGCCTCGGGATCGTCACCATCCTGTGGGTGCTCTACGGCTTCTCCCTCGCCTTCGGCAACGGCAACCGCCTGATCGGCTACAACGCCGACTGGATCGGCCTCAGCGACATCGGCCTCACCGAACTCTGGGACGGCTACACCATCCCGGTCTTCGTCTTCATGGTCTTCCAGCTGATGTTCGCCATCCTCACCCCCGCCCTGATCAGCGGCGCCCTCGCCGACCGGGTCAAGTTCTCCGCCTGGGCCCTCTTCGTCGCCCTGTGGGCCACCGTCGTCTACATCCCCGTCGCCCACTGGGTCTGGGCCGCCGACGGCTGGGCCTTCAAGCTGGGCGTGATCGACTTCGCGGGCGGTACGGCGGTCCACATCAACGCCGGTGCGGCGGCGCTCGGGGTCATCCTCGTCATCGGCAAGCGCGTCGGCTTCAAGCGGGACCCCATGCGCCCGCACAGCCTCCCGCTGGTCATGCTCGGCGCCGGGCTGCTCTGGTTCGGCTGGTTCGGCTTCAACGCCGGCTCCTGGCTCGGCAACGACGACGGCGTGGGCGCGCTGATGTTCGTCAACACGCAGGTCGCCACCGCCGCCGCCATGCTGGCCTGGCTCGGCTACGAGAAGCTCCGGCACGGCGCCTGCACCACCCTCGGCGCCGCCTCCGGCGCGGTCGCCGGCCTGGTCGCCATCACCCCCTCCGGCGGCGCGGTCTCCCCGCTCGGCGCGATCGCCGTCGGCGCCATCGCCGGTGTCGCCTGCGCCGCGGCCGTCGGCCTGAAGTTCAGGTTCGGCTACGACGACTCCCTCGACGTCGTCGGCGTCCACCTGGTCGGCGGCATCCTCGGCTCCCTGCTCGTCGGCTTCTTCGCCACCGGCAAGGGCCAGTCCACCGCCACCGGCGTCTTCTACGGCGACCACGGCTTCGACCAGCTGTGGAAGCAGTGCGCGGGCGTCTTCGCGGTCCTCGCCTACTCCCTGATCGCCTCCGCCGTCCTCGCCTTCCTCCTCGACAAGACCCTCGGCATGCGGGTCACCGAGGACGCGGAGGTCTCCGGCATCGACCAGGCCGAACACGCCGAGACCGCATACGACTTCAGCGGAGCGGGCGGCGGCGTCGCCGGAACCGCCGCCGCTGCCCTGGCCGCCGTGCACACCCGGAAGGTGGACGCGTGAAGCTCATCACCGCAGTCGTCAAGCCCCACCGGCTCGACGAGATCAAGGAAGCCCTCCAGGCCTTCGGCGTGCACGGACTCACCGTCACCGAGGCCAGCGGCTACGGCCGGCAGCGCGGCCACACCGAGGTCTACCGAGGCGCCGAGTACACCGTCGACCTCGTCCCCAAGGTCCGCGTGGAGGTACTGGCCGAGGACGACGACGCCGAACAGCTGATCGAGGTCATCGTCAAGGCCGCCCGCACCGGCAAGATCGGGGACGGCAAGGTGTGGTCCCTGCCGGTGGAGACCGCCGTCCGCGTCCGCACCGGCGAACGCGGCCCGGACGCGCTCTGACCAGGACCGACAGAAGAGGAGTCGCCGGGTGACGGGCACGGACACGCACACGGACACAGGTACCGAGGACCCGGGGACCGGCGGCTACGCGGCGGCCCGGCTGCGCCTCCTCACCGAGGACGCGCGGTCCGGGCCGCCGCGCCGTTCCGCCCTCGCCTCACTGACCGACGACTGGCTCGCCGGACTGTTCGGCGCGGCGGCCGGCCCGGCCCGGGGCGTCTCCCTCGTCGCCGTCGGCGGCTACGGCCGCGGCGAGCTGTCCCCGCGCAGCGACCTCGACCTCGTCCTGCTGCACGACGGCTCCGCCCCCGGCACCGTCGCCGCCCTCGCCGACCGGATCTGGTACCCCGTCTGGGACCTCGGCCTCTCCCTCGACCACTCCGTGCGCACTCCCGCCGAGGCCCGCGCCACCGCGGCCGAGGACCTGAAGGTCCAGCTCGGCCTGCTGGACGCCCGCCACCTGGCCGGCGACACCACCCTGACCGCCGGCCTGCGCACCGCCGTCCTCACCGACTGGCGCAACCAGGCCCCGAAGCGCCTGCCCGAACTCCGCGAACTGTGCGCCGAGCGCGCCGCCCGCCAGGGCGAACTGCGCTACCTGCTCGAACCCGACCTCAAGGAGGCCCGCGGCGGCCTCCGCGACGCCACCGCGCTGCGCGCCGTGGCCGCCTCCTGGCTCGCCGACGCCCCCCGCGAGGGACTGGCCGACGCCCGCCGCCGGCTGCTCGACGTCCGCGACGCCCTCCACCTGGCCACCGGCCGCGCCACCGACCGGCTCGCCCTCCAGGAACAGGACCAGGTGGCCGCCGGGCTGGGCCTGCTCGACGCCGACACCCTGCTGCGGCAGGTCTACGAAGCCGCCCGCGTCATCGCGTACGCCGCCGATGTCACCTGGCGCGAGGTGGGCCGCGTCCTGCGCGCCCGCGCCGTACGGCCCCGCCTGCGCGCCATGCTGGGCGGCGGCCGCCCGGCCGCCGAACGCTCGCCGCTGGCCGAGGGCGTCGTGGAACAGGACGGCGAAGTGGTGCTCGCCCGCGCCGCCCGCCCCGACCGCGACCCCGTCCTGCCGCTGCGCGCCGCTGCCGCCGCCGCGCAGGCCGGCCTCCCGCTCTCCCCGCACGCCGCCCGGCACATGGCCGCCACCGCGCGCCCCCTGCCCACCCCCTGGCCCGCCGAGGCCCGCGAACAACTGGTCACCCTGCTCGGCTCCGGCCGCCCGACCGTCGAGGTCTGGGAGGCGCTGGAGGCCGAGGGGCTGATCGCCCGCCTGCTGCCCGACTGGGAACGGGTCCGCTGCCGCCCCCAGCGCAACGCCGTCCACGTCTGGACCGTCGACCGGCACCTCATCGAGACCGCCGTACGCGCCTCCGCCCTCACCCGCCGGGTCGGCCGCCCCGACCTGCTCCTCGTCGCCGCCCTGCTGCACGACATCGGCAAGGGCTGGCCCGGCGACCACTCGGCGGCCGGCGAGATCATCACCAAGGACGTCGCCGCGCGGATCGGCTTCGACCGCGCCGACACCGCCGTGCTGGCCACACTCGTCCGCCACCACCTGCTGCTCGTCGAGACCGCCACCCGCCGCGACCTGGACGACCCCGCCACCGTCCGCTCCGTCGCCGACGCGGTCGGCACCCAGAACACCCTGGAACTGCTGCACGCCCTCACCGAGGCGGACGCCCTCGCCACCGGCCCGGCCGCCTGGTCCTCCTGGCGCGGCAAGCTCGTCGCCGACCTGGTCCGGCGTGTCTCCGGGGTCCTCGCCGGGGCCGCCCCCGACGAGCCCGAGCCCGCCGCGCCCACCGCCGAGCAGGAGCGCCTCGCCATCGAGGCGTTCCGCACCGGCGGCCCGGTCCTCGCCCTGCGCGCCCAGACCGAAGCCGTGTCCGGCGAGCCCTCGCCCGGCGAACCGGAACCCCTCGGCGTCGAGCTGCTCATCGCCGTCCCCGACCAGCCCGGCGTCCTGCCCGCGGTCGCCGGGGTCCTCGCCGTGCACCGCCTCACCGTCCGCACGGCGGAACTGCGCGCCCTGCGGCTGCCGGACGACGTGGACGACGACGGCACGGTCCTCCTGCTCGACTGGCGGGTCGCCGCCGAGTACGGCTCCCTGCCCCAGGCGGCCCGGCTGCGCACCGACCTCGTCCGTGCCCTGGACGGCACCCTGGACATCGCCGGCCGGCTGGCCGAACGCGACGCCGCCTACCCGCGCCGGCGCGGCTGGACCGCCCCGCCGCCCCGGGTCGCCGTGGCCCCGGCCGCCTCCCGCCACGCCACGGTGATCGAGGTCCGCGCCCAGGACGCGCCCGGCCTGCTCCACCGCATCGGCACGGCCCTGGAGAAGGCGGGCGTACGGGTGCGGAGCATGCACGTGTCGACGCTGGGCGCGAACGCCGTGGACGCGTTCTACGTCACGACGGGCACGGGGGCGCCACTGCCCCCCGCGGACGCGGCGTCGCTGGCGGGGGTGCTGGAGGAGACGCTGCGGGCCTGACCTTCTCGGCCAGGGCCGATCCGCTTGCGGAGCCAGATACTCTTGAGGGCGACCCAGCTTCCGACTCTGAGGACCGACGCCGCCGTGTTCGATACTCTCTCCGACCGTCTCTCAGCCACCTTCAAGTCCCTCCGGGGCAAGGGCAGGCTCAGCGAGGCGGACATCGACGCCACGGCACGTGAGATCCGCATCGCGCTCCTCGAAGCCGACGTGGCCCTCCCTGTCGTCCGCGCGTTCGTCAAGAAGGTCAAGGAGCGGGCGCTCGGGGTCGAGATCTCCAAGGCGCTCAACCCGGCGCAGCAGTTCATCAAGATCGTCAACGACGAGCTGGTGGAGATCCTCGGCGGCGAGACCCGCCGCCTCCGCTTCGCCAAGCAGCCGCCCACCGTGATCATGCTGGCCGGTCTCCAGGGTGCCGGTAAGACCACCCTCGCGGGCAAGCTCGGCCGGTGGCTCAAGGAGCAGGGCCACTCCCCGCTGCTGGTCGCCTGTGACCTCCAGCGCCCGAACGCCGTGAACCAGCTCAGCGTCGTCGCCGAGCGCGCCGGTGTCGCGGTGTACGCGCCGGAGCCGGGCAACGGCGTCGGCGACCCGGTGAAGGTCGCCAAGGACTCCGTCGAGTTCGCGAAGTCCAGGGTCCACGACATCGTGATCGTGGACACCGCCGGCCGCCTCGGTATCGACGCCGAGATGATGCGGCAGGCCGCCGACATCCGGGACGCGGTCAGCCCCGACGAGATCCTCTTCGTCGTGGACGCCATGATCGGCCAGGACGCCGTCAACACCGCCGAGGCCTTCCGCGACGGCGTCGGCTTCGACGGCGTGGTGCTCTCCAAGCTCGACGGCGACGCCCGCGGTGGTGCCGCGCTGTCCATCCGGCAGATCACCGGCAAGCCGATCATGTTCGCGTCGAACGGCGAGAAGCTGGACGACTTCGACGCCTTCCACCCGGACCGGATGGCCTCCCGCATCCTCGACATGGGTGACCTGCTCACCCTGATCGAGCAGGCGGAGAAGACCTTCAGCCAGGAAGAGGCCGCCAAGATGGCCTCCAAGCTGGCGTCCAAGAAGGGCCAGGACTTCACCCTGGACGACTTCCTGTCCCAGATGGAGCAGGTCAGGAAGATGGGCAGCATCAGCAAGCTGCTCGGCATGCTCCCGGGCATGGGCCAGATCAAGGACCAGATCGCGAACCTGGACGAGCGGGACGTCGACCGCACCGCCGCGATCATCAAGTCCATGACCCCGGCCGAGCGCCAGGACCCGACGATCATCAACGGCTCCCGCCGCGCCCGTATCGCCAAGGGCTCCGGCGTCGACGTCAGCGCGGTCAAGGGTTTGGTCGAGCGGTTCTTCGAGGCCCGCAAGATGATGTCCCGCATGGCCCAGGGCGGCGGCATGCCGGGCATGCCGGGGATCCCAGGCATGGGCGGCGGCCCGGGCCGGCAGAAGAAGCAGCAGAAGAAGGCCAAGGGCAAGCAGCGCTCCGGCAACCCGATGAAGCGCAAGCAGCAGGAGCTGGAGGAGGCCCAGCGCCGCGAGGCCGCCGCGCAGGCGGGCGGCGCGTTCGGCCTGCCGGGCCAGCAGGGCGGCCAGGACTTCGAGCTGCCGGACGAGTTCAAGAAGTTCATGGGCTGACCGGGCACCGGTCGAGGACCGGCCCGTACGTCGCGAGGGGCGCCCTTCCGCCGGAAGGGCGCCCCTCGCGCACGCCGGTGGCGCCCCGTGCGCATGCCGGTGCCCGGACGGTGTCGTACCGTCCCGGTATGAGCAACCCCGCTCCGTCCCGCAAGTCGCCGGACCAGCCCTGGCGCACCGAGGGCGCCCCGGAGGAGCCGTCGCGGCAGCCTCCCGGCGGGCGCGGGATGCGCGGCGGCTGGTGGCGGCTGGTCCTCACCGCGCTGATCGTGTACCTGATCGCCAACCTGGTGCTGTCGTACGTCGACCAGGCGAACGAGCCGACGATCTCGTACACCGAGTTCAGCAGGCAGGTGAACGCGGGCAACGTCGACAAGATCTACGCCAAGGGCGACTCCATCCAGGGCCAGCTCAAGAAGGAGCGGAAGAACCCGGAGGGCGGCGGGTACACCAAGTTCAACACCGAGCGGCCGGCGTTCGCGGACGACGACCTGTGGGCGAACCTGACCCGGCACAAGGTCACCGTCACGGCCGAGCCGGTCGTCCAGCACCGCAGCTTTCTCGCCAACCTGCTGATCTCGCTGGCGCCCATGCTGCTGCTGATCGCCGTGTGGGTGTTCATCGCGCGCCGGATGAGCGCGGGGCTCGGCGGTGCGGGCGGGATGCTCGGCCGCAAGGCGCCGCCGAAGCCGGTGGAGCTGGTGCCGGGGGAGAAGCGCACCACGTTCGCCGACGTGGCCGGCATCGACGAGGTCGAGGCCGAGCTGAACGACGTGGTCGACTTCCTGAAGAACCCCGACGCCTACCGCCGGATGGGCGCCAAGATGCCCCGGGGCGTGCTGCTCGCGGGTCCGCCCGGCACCGGCAAGACGCTGCTGGCGCGGGCGGTGGCCGGCGAGGCGGGCGTGCCGTTCTTCTCCGCCTCGGCCTCGGAGTTCATCGAGATGATCGTGGGCGTGGGCGCCTCCCGGGTGCGGGAGCTGTTCGCGGAGGCGCGCAAGGTGGCGCCGTCGATCATCTTCATCGACGAGATCGACACCATCGGGCGGGCGCGCGGCGGCGGCGCGTCGATGGGCGGGCACGACGAGCGCGAGCAGACGCTGAACCAGATCCTCACCGAGATGGACGGCTTCTCCGGCTCGGAGGGCGTGATCGTGATCGCGGCCACCAACCGCGCCGACATCCTCGACCCGGCCCTGACCCGCCCGGGCCGCTTCGACCGGGTGGTGCAGGTCTCGCCGCCGGACCGGGGCGGACGCGAGGCCATCCTGCGGATCCACACCCGGGACATCCCGCTCACCGACGACGTCGACCTCGTCCAGGTGGCCCGTACGACACCGGGCATGACGGGCGCGGAGCTGGCGAACCTGGCCAACGAGGCCGCGCTGCTCGCGGTCAAGCGGGGGCAGCGGCAGGTGACCGGCGCCGACCTGTCCGAGGCGCTGGAGAAGGTGCAGCTGGGGGCGGAGCGTTCGCTGGTGATGCCGGAGGAGGAGCGCCGGCGCACCGCGTACCACGAGAGCGGGCACGCGCTGCTGGGCATGCTGCAACCGGGCGCCGACCCGGTCCGCAAGATCACGATCGTGCCGCGCGGCCGGGCGCTGGGCGTCACGCTGTCGACACCGGAGTCGGACAAGTACGCGTTCACCGAGGAGTACCTGCGCGGCCGGATCATCGGCGCGCTGGGCGGGATGGCGGCCGAGCGGGTGGTCTACGGCGTGATCACCACGGGATCCGAGAGCGACCTGGAGCAGGTCACCAGCATCGCCCGGGGCATGGTGTCGCGCTGGGGCATGAGCGAGCGGGTCGGCAGGCTGTCCGCGCTGCCGAACGACGCCCAGCAGGCCTACGGCCTCGCCGCCGCGCCGCAGACCCTCGACGTGATCGACGCGGAGATGCGGCGGATCGTGGACGAGTGCTACGCGGAGGCGTGCCGCAAGCTCGTCGACCACCGCGGGCAGCTCGACGCGCTCGCGCACGCCCTCCTGGAGAACGAGACGCTGGAGGAGGCGGACGCCTACCGCATCGCCGGCATCACCCGCCTGCGCAAGGACACCGACGTCTAGGGCACCCGGGCGACCAGGTAGCGGAAGACGTTCGGCATCCACACGGTGCCGTCCGGGCGGCGGTGCGGGTGCAGGGCCTCGGTCAGCTCCTTGTCGACCTGCCGGGCGTCGGTCGCCGCGATCGCCGCGTCGAACAGGCCGGTCGACAGCAGTCCCCGTACGGCGCTGTCGAGGTCGGCGTAGCCGAACGGGCAGGCGACCCGGCCGGAGCCGTCGGGCCGCAGCCCGGCCCGGGCGGCGGCCTCCTCCAGGTCGTCGCGGCGGGCGGGCCGCCAGCCGCGGGCGCCGGGCAGCGGGTCGGCGAGGCCGGCGGCCGCGCGCAGCACCGCGGAGGTGGCGCAGCGCTCGGGCGGTCCCCAGCCGGCCAGCACCACGGCGGCCCCGCGCGCGGCCAGCGGCAGGGCGGCGGCGAGCAGCTCGCCGAGCCCGTCCCCGTCGCCCGGGTCGAAGACGGTCACCAGGGTGTACGGCTCGCCGCCGGCCGGCGCGGCGGGGGGTTCGCCGAGGAGTCGCGGGGCGGTACGCGCGCGTGCGGCCCGGGGCGGGCCGTCCGGCAGCAGGCGGGCGCGCGCGAGGGCGAGCCGTTCCGGGAAGGCGGAGTCGACGCCGGTGACCGCGGCGCCCCGGGAGGCCGCCAGCAGCAGGGCGAGCCCGGCCCCGCACCGCAGGTCCAGCAGCCGGCTCCCGGGACCCACGTCGAGCCGGTCGTAGACGGCTTCGTAGAGCGGTACGAGCATTCGCTCCTGGATCTCGGACCAGTCACGCGCGCGTGCGCTCAAGTCCACGCGGGGTGCCGGGTCCGCGTGAGCCACGTGCTGCCGCACGAGCGTAGGTGTCATGAAAGCGCCCCAATCCGCCGACGGTTCGTCGCTGTATTCGGTCGCGTGGCCCCCGTGCCGTGCGCGCGCACTTCCCACGTATGCCAGGTAACTCCGGGCCCGCGGTGTCGTCCAGGGGTCTCGGGGTCCGGCTTGGGCCCTGTACGCGCGTGTGGCGAGAATTCACATCCCGGCAACCTGACGGGCCGTACGGTGGCCGCGCACGCGGGGGCGGCCGGCGCGGGTGGGGGCGGGCCGGTGGCGGGCGGTGCGGCGGCAGGCGGTAACGTCGCGAGGGCGGGGGCGCCGGCCGGGACGGCACGGCGGGCCGCGAACGGCCGGATGCGTCTCCCGTCGCCGACGGCCCGTGTCGGCTCCGGGCCCACCGGCGGTGCGTAGCGCGGACTACGCACCAGCTTGGGCGGAGCTGTGACGCTTCTCCGCAGATCAGCGCACCCGCCCTCGTCAGGACGCATCAGCGGCAACTGACGGGTACGTGCAAATTATTTGGGATGCCCCGGAATAGGAACACAGAGGCACCCCCGCTCGTTGTCATTACGTGAGCACGACACAGACACAGACACCACCTGTTCTCGCCGCAGAGCTGGCGCAGGCGTGGGCCGACATTCAGCGGCACCACCCCGAGCTGCCGGACCTGGCCGCACCGGAGTCCCTGATCGGAGAGTCGTCGTCCGCGTGTGGTCACGAACTCTCCTTCGAACGACTTCTCCATGAGGCGGTGCACGGCATCGCCGCCGCCCGGGGCATCCGGGACACCTCCCGGGCCGGCCGCTACCACAACCGTCGTTTCCTCGCGATCGCCGAGGAGCTGGGCCTGGACCACCCCGAGGAGCCGCACCCGAGCAGCGGTTTCTCCCTGGTCACGCTCAACGCCGAGGCGAAGCGGCGCTACCGCCCGACCATGGAGCGACTCCAGCGCGCGCTGAAGGCCCACCTGGCCGCCACCTCCGCCGACACCTCCCGCACCTTCCGCGGCCCGGCCGCCCGGCACGGTTCCTCCGGCGGCGGTGTCCGGGTCAAGGCGGTGTGCGACTGCGGGCGCAACGTCCGGGTCGTCCCGTCGGTCCTCGCCCAGGCGCCCATCGTCTGCGGCGGCTGCGGCAAGCCGTTCAGAATCCCGGAGGTCATGGGGGCGGCGTAGGCGCGGCGCGCGGACACCGGCATCTCGTGGCTGCCGGGCCGCGGGCGGCGACCCCACAGCACGCGCGGCGCACCCGACGTGCCCCTCACCTCCACGCCGGGTGCCGCCGAACCCTGCCCCGCACCCGGCTCACCCACCCTCGGCCGGAAGCGGCCCGCGGGGTGTGGCAGAATGGCTAGCTGTACTCGACAGCCGCACAGGACCCCTCTCTCCTCCGGCTGACGCGTCCATCGGGCACTCGGGTACCGCAACCCCACGCGGCGTCTCGCCGTGCCCAACCACGTCAATTCCAGGAGAACCCACTCCCGTGGCAGTCAAGATCAAGCTGAAGCGTCTGGGCAAGATCCGTTCGCCTCACTACCGCATCGTCGTCGCCGACTCCCGTACCCGCCGTGACGGCCGGGCCATCGAGGAGATCGGCAAGTACCACCCGACCTACAACCCGTCGGTCATCGAGGTGGACGCCGAGCGTGTGGCGTACTGGCTCGGTGTCGGCGCGCAGCCGACCGAGCCCGTGCTCGCCATCCTGAAGAAGACCGGCGACTGGCAGAAGTTCAAGGGCGAGCCGGCTCCCGCGCCGCTGCTCGTCGCCGAGCCCAAGCCGGCCCGTCCGTCGTTCGAGGCTCTCGGTGGTGACGACGAGGGCAAGGGTGAGGCGATCACCCAGAAGAAGAAGGCTGAGAAGAAGGACGAGGCCGCGGCTGAGTCCGAGTCGACCGAGGCCTGAGCAGCATGCTCGAAGAGGCGCTTGAGCACCTCGTGAAGGGCATCGTCGACAACCCTGACGATGTGCAGGTCGCCTCGCGCAACCTGCGCCGCGGACGCGTGCTGGAGGTCCGGGTCCACCCGGACGACCTCGGCAAGGTGATCGGCCGCAACGGCCGCACCGCGCGCGCCCTGCGTACCGTCGTGGGCGCCATCGGCGGTCGCGGTGTCCGCGTCGACCTGGTCGACGTGGACGACGTCCGCTGACGCTTCATCGCAACCGGCTCGGGCCGGGGAGGGCCACTGGGCCGTCCCCGGCCCGCAGTCGTATGACAGGAGATTTGGACAGGTGCAGCTGGTAGTCGCACGGATCGGCCGTGCCCATGGCATCAAGGGCGAGGTCACCGTCGAGGTACGTACCGACGAGCCGGAACTCAGGCTCGGCCCCGGCGCCGTACTCGCCACGGATCCCGCCTCCGCGGGACCGCTGACCATCGAGACGGGGCGGGTGCACAGCGGCCGCCTCCTGCTGCGCTTCGAGGGCGTCACCGACCGCACCGCGGCCGAGGCCCTGCGCAACACCCTGCTGATCGCCGAGGTGGACCCGGAGGAACTGCCCGAAGGCGAGGACGAGTACTACGACCATCAGCTGATCGACCTGGACGTGGTCACCGAGGACGGCACGGAGGTCGGCCGGATCACCGAGATCTCCCACCTGCCCTCGCAGGACCTGTTCATCGTGGAGCGCCCGGACGGCAGCGAGGTGCTGATCCCGTTCGTGGAGGAGATCGTCACCGAGATCGACCTGGACGAGCAGCGCGCGGTCATCGCGCCGCCGCCGGGCCTGATCGACGACCGCGCCGAGATCGCCTCGTCGAGGGACGAGGACGCATGAGGCTCGACGTCGTCACGATCTTCCCCGAGTACCTCGAACCGCTGAACGTCTCCCTCGTCGGCAAGGCACGCGCGCGCGGACAGCTGGACGTCCACGTGCACGACCTGCGCGGCTGGACCTACGACCGGCACAACACGGTGGACGACACCCCGTACGGCGGCGGCCCCGGCATGGTCATGAAGACCGACCCCTGGGGCGACGCCCTCGACACCGTCCTCGCCGACGGCTACGAGTCCGGCGCCCACGCCCCCGCGCTGATCGTGCCCACGCCCAGCGGCCGTCCCTTCACCCAGGAACTGGCCGTCGAACTGTCCGAACGCCCCTGGCTGATCTTCACACCGGCCCGCTACGAGGGCATCGACCGGCGCGTCATGGACGAGTACGCCACCCGGCTGCCGGTCTACGAGGTCTCCATCGGCGACTACGTCCTGGCCGGCGGCGAGGCGGCCGTCCTGGTCGTCACGGAGGCCGTCGCCCGGCTGCTGCCCGGCGTCCTCGGCAACGCCGAGTCCCACCGCGACGACTCCTTCGCCCCCGGTGCGATGGCGAACCTCCTCGAAGGCCCCGTCTACACCAAGCCGCCCGTCTGGCGCGGCCGGGACATCCCCGAGGTGCTGCTCAGCGGCCACCACGGGAAGATCGCCCGCTGGCGCCGCGACGAGGCGTTGAAGCGGACGACCGCCAACCGGCCCGACCTGATCGAGCACTGCGACCCCAAGGCCTTCGACAAGAAGGACCGCGAGATGCTCTCCATCCTGGGCTGGGAACCGGACCCGGACGGGGAGCCGTACGGCCGATTTTGGCGCCGCGCCGAGGGCGTGGAAGAATAGGCCGCTGTTGTGCGTCCGGGCGAGCGCCCCTGCCACAGGGGGACACGACGCCCGCCCCGCTCCGCACGGCAGTCCTCCTGGAACCCCTAGTTTCCGTTGATGACCTGTGGCATCAGCGAAGAAAGCAGACGAAATGTCTCACCTGCTCGACACCGTCGACTCCGCGTCGCTGCGCAGCGACATCCCGGCCTTCCGCCCGGGTGACACCGTCAACGTCCACGTCCGCGTCATCGAGGGCAACCGCTCCCGTGTGCAGCAGTTCAAGGGCGTTGTGATCCGCCGCCAGGGCTCCGGTGTCCGCGAGACCTTCACGGTCCGCAAGGTCTCGTTCTCCGTCGGCGTCGAGCGCACCTTCCCGGTGCACACCCCGATCGTCGAGAAGATCGAGCTGGTCACCAAGGGTGACGTGCGCCGCGCCAAGCTGTACTACCTCCGTGAGCTGCGCGGCAAGGCCGCGAAGATCAAGGAGAAGCGCGAGAACTGAGCGCTCTGACGGTTCACAGCGGGGCCGGATAGCATCTGGCCCCGATGGACACCGAAGCACAGCCGACGCGACGCGACCGCTCCTCCCACCCCGGTTCCCCGGGGGCGGAGGGCCGGTCGCGTTTCGCGTGGGCGGCCCGGCTCGCCGACTGGCTCCCGGGCGGCCGGTTCACCCTCACCCTCCTCACCGGCCTGGCGTTCCTGCTGCTCCTCAACGCCTTCGTGGTGCAGCCGTTCCAGATCCCGAGCGGATCCATGGAGCAGGGGCTGCGGATCGGGGACCGGGTCCTCGTGAACAAGCTCGCGTACCGTTTCGGCGCCCAGCCGCGCCGCGGTGACGTGATCGTGTTCGACGGAACCGGGTATTTCGGGGACGCCGACTACGTCAAGCGGGTCGTCGGGGTGGGGGGAGACCACGTGGTCTGCTGCGACAGGCAGGGGAGGATCGAGGTGAACGGCCGGCCGGTCGACGAGACCGCGTTCCTCTATCCGGGGGACAGCGCCTCCAGCGTGCCCTTCGACGTCGCCGTACCCCCGGGCCGGCTGTTCGTCCTCGGCGACCACCGCGGCGACTCCAGCGACTCCCGCGACCACCTCGGCTCGCCCGGCGGCGGCATGATCCCCGTCGAGGACGTCATCGGCCGGGCCGACTGGATCCTGTGGCCGTACCGCCACTGGACGCACCTGACCCGGCCGTCCGCCTACGCGCGCGTGCCCGACGCCCCGGCGGAGGGCGGCCATGGGTAACCGCGGCAAGCCCCGCCGGGTGCCCGCCGGCCCCGCCGACAGCCCGCTGCCCACCGGGACCCGCCGCACCACCGCGCCCGGCGGCGGACGCACCCGCGCGGAGCGCCGCAGACTCCAGCGCAAGGTCAAGCGCAAGCGCAGACGCTCGGCCGTCCGGGAGATCCCCCTCCTGGTGGGCGTCGCCGTCCTCATCGCGCTCGTCCTGAAGACCTTCCTCGTCCAGGCGTTCGTGATCCCGTCCGGGTCCATGGAGGAGACGATCCGGATCGGCGACCGGGTACTGGTCGACAAGCTCACCCCCTGGTTCGGCGCCGAACCGGAGCGCGGGGACGTCGTCGTCTTCCACGACCCGGGCGGCTGGCTCCAGGACGAGCAGACCGCCAAGAAGAGCGACCCGGTCGTCCTCAAGCAGCTCAAGGAAGGGCTCGGCTTCATCGGCCTGCTGCCCTCCGACAACGAGAAAGACCTGATCAAACGGGTCATCGGGGTCGGCGGCGACCGTGTGAGGTGCTGTGACGCCCAGGGCCGCGTCACCGTCAACGGCGTACCGCTCACCGAGGGCGACTACCTCTATCCGGGGGACCAGCCGTCCGCCACGCCCTTCGACATCACCGTCCCCGAGGGCCGGCTGTGGGTCATGGGCGACCACCGGGGCAGCTCCGCGGACTCCCGCTCCCACCAGGACACCCCCTACGGCGGCACGGTCTCCGTGGACTCGGTGGTCGGCCGGGCCATGGTCATCGGCTGGCCGGTCGGCCACTGGACGCGCCTGACGGAACCTAAAACCTTCGCAAGCGTCACCGACTCGGCGTCGGGGACGGCCGCCGTTCCCCAGGTGTCGCATAGGGTTGCCCCGGAGAATCGGAACGGAATGACACGGCTTGCGACCCCTGCGGAACTCCCGCTCGTTATGGGAGTGGTGGGCCTGCGCAGTGTGTGGGGCAGGCAGCGGCACAGAGTGAGGAGTTGGCGTGGGGGATGTGGCGGTTGGCGCACGGTCGGGGCACGACGGCGAAGAGCACCGCGGGCACCCCGGGGAACGGGACGTTCCCGCACCGGACGGCGCCGTGAACTCCGGTGACGGCCGGGCGGACGGTGACGCGGGCACGCCGGAGGGCGAGCCGCGCGCCGGGACCGCGGCGCCGGCCACGGGGACGCGGCGGCCCGGTCAGTCGCGCTCCTTCTGGAAGGAGCTGCCGATCCTGATCGGCATCGCGCTGGTCCTGGCGCTGCTGATCAAGACGTTCCTGGTGCAGGCGTTCTCGATCCCGTCCGACTCGATGCAGAACACTCTCCAGCAGGGTGACCGCGTCCTGGTCGACAAGCTCACCCCGTGGTTCGGCTCCGAGCCCGAGCGCGGCGAGGTCGTCGTCTTCCACGACCCGGACAACTGGCTGGCGGGCGAGCCCACGCCGACCCCGAACCCGGTGCAGAAGGTCCTGAGCTGGATCGGCCTGATGCCCTCGGCGGAGGAGAAGGACCTCATCAAGCGGGTGATCGGAGTCGGCGGCGACACGGTCGAGTGCAAGAACAGCGGCCCGCTCAAGGTCAACGGCAAGGCGCTGGACGAGCCGTACGTCTACCCGGGCAACACGCCGTGCAGCGTGGACGACCAGGGCGGCCAGTTCACGGTGAAGGTGCCCAAGGGCTACATCTGGGTGATGGGCGACCACCGCCAGAACTCCCGCGACTCGCGCTACAACCAGTCCGACAAGAACCACGGCATGGTTCCCGTGGACGAGGTCGTCGGCCGCGCGATCGTCAAGGCATGGCCCATCAACCGCTGGGGCACCCTGCCCGTCCCCGACACCTTCGACCAGCCCGGCCTGGACCGGCAGTCCTCCGCCGCCGCGTCCCTGACGGCGGCCCCGCAGGGCCTGGCCGCGGCGGCGGTGCTGCCGGCGGCGCTGTGGCGCCGCCGGCGCAACGACCGCGAGGCGGCGGGCGCGGGGCGGCCGACGGCGACCGGGGGGATGTCCGCCGGCGAGCTGTGACACCGGGCCGGACGGGCCTGGGCCGACCGGGCCCGAGGTCACGGAGGGGCTGCCTCCGCTCGGTACCGCCGGGTAGGGTGCGGGTCCATGGGTGGCGAGAGCATGACGCGTACGGCCCCGTCGGGCGGCGGCACCGGCACGGTACGGGCCGGTGGCGGCCGGCTCGGGCAGCGGCTGTCCGGACTGGCGGTGGCGCTGGGACTGGTGATGTTCCTCGGCGGCTTCGCGTGGGCGGCGCTGGTCTACCGCCCGTACACCGTCCCGACCGGCTCCATGTCGCCCACCATCGCCGTCGGCGACCGGGTGCTGGCCCAGCGGGTCGACGGTGACGAGGTCCGGCGCGGTGACGTGGTCGTCTTCGAGGACAAGGACTGGGTCGCCAACTCCAAGGTGGTCAAGCGCGTGGTCGCGGTCGGCGGGGACACCGTCTCCTGCTGCACCGACGGCAGGCTGACCGTCGACGGCAAGCCGATCGAGGAGCCCTATCTGCCCAAGGGCGGCGTGGCCGAGCTCAAGGGCTTCGGCACGGTGACCGTCCCCGAGGGCCGGCTCTTCCTCCTCGGCGACGAACGCCAGAGCTCCCTGGACTCCACGGCCCACCTCAGCGAGGCGGCGCGGGGCACCGTCTCCCGCGACGCGGTCTCGGCCCGCGTCGACGCCGTGGTCTGGCCCTGGAAGGGCATGCTCGACCGCCCCACCGGCTTCGAGACGCTGGGCGCCCTCTCCGAGCCGGGCCCGCTGCGCACGATCCAGGTGCTGATCGTGGCGGGCGCGGTCCTGGTCCTCGGCGGTGGCGCCTACGGCCCGGTCGCGGCCCGCCTCGGCCGCTCCCGCACCGCCCCGGCCCGTACGGAGACGGCCGGTGCCCGCTGAGACGACGCGGCCGACGGAGGAGCCGCACGAGGACGACCGGCCGTACGAGGACGCGGGCGGCCCCCGCAAGGTGGCCCGGGTGGTGCTGCTCGACCCCCAGGACCGCATCCTGCTCCTGCACGGACACGAGCCGGACGACCCGGACGACGACTGGTGGTTCACGCCCGGCGGGGGACTGGAGGGCGTCGAGACACGCGAGGAGGCCGCGCTGCGGGAACTCGCGGAGGAGACCGGCATCACCGACGTCGAACTGGGCCCCGTGCTCTGGCGGCGGCGCTGCTCGTTCCCGTTCGCGGGCCGCCGCTGGGACCAGGACGAGTGGTACTACCTGGCCCGCACCAGCCAGACGGCCACCGCGGCGACGGGGCTGACGGAGCTGGAGCGGCGCAGCGTCGCCGGAGCGCGCTGGTGGACGTGTGGGGAACTGGCCCGGGCGCATGAGACGGTGTATCCGACCAGACTCGCCGAGCTGCTGCGCACGCTGCTCGTCGAAGGTCCCCCCGCCAGGCCCGTGACCCTCGACACGGAAATCGTCTGAGGGATCCTCGGACTGGCGCACAATGGTGGGATCGCACGGCTGAAGGGGAACATGCCATGAGCGCCGAGGACCTCGAAAAGTACGAGACCGAGATGGAGCTGAAGCTCTACCGGGAGTACCGAGATGTCGTCGGTCTGTTCAAATACGTGATCGAGACCGAGCGGCGTTTCTATCTCACCAACGACTACGAGATGCAGGTGCACTCGGTGCAGGGCGAGGTGTTCTTCGAGGTCACCATGGCCGATGCCTGGGTCTGGGACATGTACCGCCCGGCCCGCTTCGTCAAGCAGGTGCGCGTCCTGACGTTCAAGGACGTGAACATCGAGGAGCTGAACAAGAGCGATCTGGAGCTGCCGGGCGGCTGATGACCTGCGGCTTTCCCAGAAGTCATCCGTTCGGGTGACGGAGTTTTCCACAACCGCCGAGTAGTCCCCCAAGATCAACAGCGGGGGCCGGAACGCGTGACGGTTGGCGCCGGAGGAGGTGCCGACATGAACGCACGAGAGGCAATCGGCAAATACGGCGAGGACCTGGCCGCCCGGCGGCTCGCCGAGGCCGGGATGACGATCCTGGAGCGCAACTGGCGCAGCGGGCGGTCCGGCGAGATCGACATCGTGGCGCGGGACGGGGACGCGCTCGTCGTCTGCGAGGTGAAGACCCGCAGGGGCGGTGCGTACGAGCATCCGATGGCCGCGGTGACCGCCGAGAAGGCGGCCAGGCTGCGGGCCCTCGCCGAACACTGGGTCCAGGCCCACGGAGGAGCCCCGCCGGGCGGTGTCCGCATCGACGTCGTCGGCGTTCTCCTGCCCCGCCGGGGCGCCGCCTCGGTCGAGCACGTGCGGGGGGTGGCCTGAATGGCGTTCGCCCGCACCTGCTCCGTCGCCCTGGTGGGCGTCGAGGGCGTGGTCGTCGAGGTCCAGGCCGACCTGGAACCCGGAGTGGCGGCCTTCACCCTGGTCGGCCTCCCGGACAAGAGCCTGACAGAAAGCCGCGACCGGGTACGCGCGGCGGTGGTGAACTCGGGTGCCGAGTGGCCGCAGAAGAAGCTCACCGTCGGACTCAGCCCGGCGTCCGTTCCCAAGGCCGGCTCGGGCTTCGACCTGGCCGTGGCCTGCGCGGTGCTCGGCGCCGCCGAACGGATCGATCCCCGCGTCCTCGCCGACATCGTCATGATCGGAGAGCTGGGGCTGGACGGCCGGGTGCGACCGGTACGGGGCATCCTGCCGGCCGTCCTCGCGGCGGCCGACGCGGGGTACGAACAGGTGGTCGTGCCCGAGTGCGCCGCCGCCGAGGCCGCACTCGTCCCCGGTGTGTCCGTACTCGGGGTCCGCAGCCTGCGCCAGCTCATCGCGGTCCTCGCCGAGGAGCCCGTACCCGAGGAGGAACCGGACGGGCCGGGGCGGCCCGACCCCCTGCTGGCCGGGCTGCGCGTGCCGGGCACGGGCGCGGCCACCGGCATGCACAGCGTCGGCGCCGCACAGCACGACCACGATCACGACCTGGCGGACGTCGTGGGCCAGACCGCCGCCCGTACGGCCGTGGAGGTGGCCGCCGCGGGCGGACACCACCTGTTCCTGGAGGGGCCGCCGGGCGCGGGCAAGACCATGCTCGCCGAACGGCTGCCCGCGGTGCTTCCCCGGCTCACCCGGGAGGACTCGCTGGAGGTCACGGCGGTGCACTCGGTCGCCGGGCTGCTGCCACCGGGCAAGCCGCTCATCGACGTCGCTCCCTACTGCGCGCCCCACCACTCGGCCACGATGCAGTCACTCGTCGGCGGCGGCCCCGGCATCGCCCGGCCCGGGGCGGTGTCCCTGGCCCACCGAGGCGTGCTCTTCCTGGACGAGGCCCCCGAGTTCCACAGCCAGACCCTGGACGCCTTGCGGCAGCCACTGGAGTCGGGGCACGTCGTCATCGCGCGCAGCGCCGGTGTGGTCCGCTTCCCGGCGAGGTTCCTGATGGTGCTGGCGGCCAACCCCTGCCCCTGCGGCCGGTTCTCGCCGCGCGACTCGCTGTGCGAGTGCCCGCCGTCGGCGATCCGCCGCTACCAGTCCCGGCTGTCCGGACCGCTGCTGGACCGGGTCGACCTCCGTGTGGAGGTCGATCCGGTCACCCGGGCCCAGCTCACCGATCCCGGCGCCCGGGGGGAGCCCACCGCGATCGTGGCCGCCCGGGTACGGCAGGCCCGGGAGCGGGCGGCGGCCCGCCTCGCCGGCTCGCCGTGGCGCACCAACAGCGAAGTGCCCGGCCGTGAACTGCGCAGCCGGTACCACGCCGCCCCCGGGGCGATGGACGAGGCCGAACGCGGCCTGGAGCGCGGCGTGCTCACCGCCCGCGGCATCGACCGGGTGCTGCGCGTCGCCTGGACGATCGCCGACCTCGTCGGGCACGACCGCCCGGACGCCACCGATGTCGCCCTGGCCCTGCATCTGCGCACCGGCGTCCCGCGAGGGGTGCCGATGGCCATCGGGGCGCTCACATGACCGGCGGTGCGGAGGACCCCGGAGACGCACTGCTCGGCCGGGTCTTTCTGGCGCGGGTCATCGAGCCGGGGGACGAGGTCGCGGGGCGGTGGGTGCGGGAGTTCGGGGTGGGGGAGGTGGTGCGGCGGCTGCGCCGTGGGGGCGAGACCCTGCCGGGGGTGACCGCCACCCGGTGGGCGGGGCTGCTCGCGCGGGCCGGGCGGGCCGAGCCGGAGCGGGACCTCGCGCTCGCCCGGGCCGCCGGGGCGCGGTTCGTGTGCCCGGGGGACGCCGAGTGGCCCCGCCAGCTCGACGACCTCGGCGACGGCCGGCCCCTCGGACTGTGGGTGCGCGGCCGGCCCAGCCTGCGGATGTGGGCGCTGCGCTCCGTCGCCGTGGTCGGCGCCCGCGCCTGCACCGAGTACGGCACCCACACGGCGGCCACCCTCGCCGCCGGCCTCGCCGAGCGCGGCTGGGTGGTGGTGTCGGGCGGCGCCTACGGCATCGACGGCGCCGCCCACCGGGGCGCCCTCGCCGCCCGCGGCGCCACCGTCGCCGTCCTGGCCTGCGGGGTCGACCAGCCCTACCCCCGCGGCCACGCCGCGCTGATCGGCCGGATCGCCCACCAGGGACTGGTGGTCGGCGAGCTGCCACCCGGCGATCACCCGACCCCCAGCCGGTTCATCCTCCGCAACCGCGTCATCGCCGCGCTGACCCGGGGCACCGTCGTCGTGGAGGCCGCCCGCCGCAGCGGCTCGCTGGCCACCGCGCGGGCCGCACAGCGCCTCGGCCGGTTCACCATGGGCGTGCCCGGCCCGGTCACCAGCGCCCTCTCCGCGGGCGTGCACGACCTGCTGCGCGGCGAGGCCACCCTGGTCACCGACGCCACCGAGATCATCGAACTCGTCGGCGCCATGGGCGATCTCGCACCCGTCCGGCGCGGCCCGGTGCTCCCGCGCGACCTGCTGGAACCGCCCGCCCGCGGGGTGCTCGCCGCCCTGCCCGCGGGCCGCGCCGCACCCGTGGAGGAGATCGCGCTCGGCGCGCGCACCACCCGGGAGGACGCGATCGCGAGGCTGTACGAGCTCCGAGCGCTTGGCTATGTCGAACGACACGGCGATGGCTGGAAGTTGACACGCCAGGCGGTGATCTCGGTCCGCGATGGTCACCCGCTGTGCTGACCGACCGTGTTCGGCTGTCCGGGGGAACCCCCTACAGCCTTGGCGTTTCCCGGAGTTGACGCCTCCGGCCGGTCACGGAGAGCGAGCCGCGCCCCGGGGTCACCCGCCGGGCGTGAGCCCCCGCGCACGGGTGGAGCCGTCTTGTTCGCACACCGCGACTCCGCAGTCACGCTACGCTCACGAAGGAGCGACGCAGACCGCGTCAACCCGACATCAGACCGACACCTCACCCAGTCAGCCCCCTTCTCCGCACCGACCCCACTCCCTCCCACTTCACAGCACATCACGGCACTTCACGGCAGAACGGCACAAGGCGACGAATGCCCCAGCACACCTCCGGGTCCGACCGGGCGGCGATCCCCCCAGCCGCCCGCGACGGTGGCAGCGCCCGACCGCCCGCACCCTCGACGCTCGACGAGCTGTGGCGGTCGTACAAGGCGACGGGGGACGACCGGCTGCGGGAGCAGCTGATCCTGCACTACTCGCCGCTGGTCAAGTACGTGGCGGGCCGGGTCAGCGTCGGCCTGCCGCCCAATGTGGAGCAGGCCGACTTCGTCTCCTCGGGGGTGTTCGGGCTGATCGACGCGATCGAGAAGTTCGACATCGACCGCGAGATCAAGTTCGAGACGTACGCGATCACTCGGATCCGCGGCGCCATGATCGACGAGCTGCGGGCGCTGGACTGGATCCCCCGCTCGGTGCGGCAGAAGGCGCGCAACGTCGAGCGCGCCTACGCCACCCTGGAGGCGCGGCTGCGGCGGACGCCGACGGAGGGCGAGGTCGCCGCCGAGCTGGGCATGGAGGTCGACGAACTGCACGCCGTGTTCAGCCAGCTGTCACTGGCCAACGTGGTCGCCCTGGAGGAGCTGCTGCACGTCGGCGGCGAGGGCGGGGACCGGCTCAGCCTGATGGACACGCTGGAGGACACCGCCGCCGACAACCCGGTGGAGGTGGCCGAGGACCGCGAACTGCGCCGCTTCCTGGCCCGGGCGATCAACACCCTGCCCGAGCGGGAGAAGACGGTCGTCACGCTCTACTACTACGAGGGGCTCACCCTCGCCGAGATCGGCAACGTCCTCGGCGTCACCGAGAGCCGGGTCAGCCAGATCCACACCAAGTCCGTGCTCCAGCTGCGGGCCAAGCTGGCCGCCTTCGGCCGCTGAGCCTCCCGTTCCCCGGGGCCTGTCCGTAAAGTGGTCGGCGTGCCAAGGATTCGAGCGGCCTCCGTGGCCGAACACCGGTCGATGCAGCGAGCCGCCCTGCTGGACGCGGCGCGGACCCTGCTGTCCGAGGGCGGGACGGAGGCGCTGACCTTTCCCGCGCTGGCCGAGCGGACGGGACTGGCGCGATCGTCCGTGTACGAGTACTTCCGCTCCCGGGCCGCGGTGGTCGAGGAGCTGTGCGCGGTCGACTTCCCGGTGTGGGCGGCGGAGGTCGAGGCGGCGATGGAGCGGGCCGACTCGGCCGCGGGCAAGGTCGAGGCGTATGTACGCCGGCAGCTCGCGCTGGTCGGCGACCGGCGGCACCGGGCCGTGGTGGCCATCTCCGCGAGCGAACTGGACGCCGGGGCGCGGGAGAAGATCCGGGCCGCCCACGGGGGCCTGATCGCGATGATCGTCGAGGCGCTCGGGGAACTGGGGCACGAGCAGCCCCGACTGGCGGCGATGCTGGTGCAGGGCGTGGTGGACGCGGCCGTGCGGCGCATCGAGCTGGGCGCCGCCGAGGATCCCGCAGTGGTGACGGAGGCGGCCGTGAGCATGGCCCTGCGGGGCGTCCAGGGCTGACCCCGGCCGAGCCGGCCGGACGCGCGGCGGCCGCACCGGCCCGACAGGGCCTACGCGGTCGGCGGGGCGGGCAGCAGTCTCGACGGCCCCCCGTTCAGCAGCCACGGGGGCAGCAGCGACAGCGGGTCCAGATAGGTCCCGCCCCGCAGCAGGCCCCAGTGGAGACAGGGCGCCGGGCCGCAGTGGGCGCCCGGCTCCAGCGTCCCGACCACCTCGCCGGCGTCCACCTCGTCGCCCACGCCCACCGAGGCCCGTACCGGCTCGTACGTCGTGCGCAGGTCCGTTCCCCGCAGCTCCAGCGAGACCACGCCCCGGCCCGCCACCCGGCCCGCGAACAGCACCCGGCCGGGGGCCACCGCGCGCACGGGCGAGCCCGGCGGGGCCGCCAGGTCCACTCCCCGGTGCCCGGGGCCGTAGTCCGTCGGCGGCGGCTGCCAGCCGCGCAGCACGGGGGGACGGGTGCCGACCGGCCAGGCGCGGGCCAGGGCCGGAACCCGGGGCAGGGAGGCCGCCGGCGGGGCCGGGGGCGGGGCGCCGGCCCAGGCCGAAGGGGTGAGCAGGGCCGCCGCCAGCACCAGCGGCAGGGCCGTCCACAACGTCACGTAGCGCATGCCGTACACCGTCCCGCGCCCCGCCGCCCGCCGCCGGAGCCTGTGGACTACTCGCCGGTTGTGGACAGTGCCGTCACCCGGCGCCCCGTCGGTCCCGTACACTTCTTCTGGCGATCCGGGTCACCGGGTCGACTTCGCACGCCCCGGTACGGCGGCCGGCAACGGTTCCTACCAAGCGCCCCTCGGTCCTTAGCGGCACGGCGCGTCGCGGGCGTCAGGCGCGACCGCCGTCCGGCGGACGCGGCACAACCGAGAACACCAAGGAGAAACGGCCATGGCCGTCGTCACGATGCGGGAGCTGCTGGAGAGCGGCGTCCACTTCGGTCACCAGACCCGTCGCTGGAACCCGAAGATGAAGCGCTTCATCTTCACCGAGCGCAACGGCATCTACATCATCGACCTGCTCCAGTCGCTGTCGTACATCGACCGCGCCTACGAGTTCGTCAAGGAGACCGTCGCCCACGGCGGCACGGTCATGTTCGTCGGCACGAAGAAGCAGGCGCAGGAGGCCATCGCCGAGCAGGCCACCCGCGTCGGCATGCCCTACGTCAACCAGCGCTGGCTGGGCGGCATGCTCACCAACTTCTCGACCGTCTACAAGCGTCTGCAGCGCCTCAAGGAGCTGGAGCAGATCGACTTCGAGGACGTCGCGGCCTCCGGTCTGACCAAGAAGGAGCTGCTGGTCCTCTCCCGCGAGAAGGCCAAGCTGGAGAAGACCCTCGGCGGTATCCGCGAGATGCAGAAGGTGCCCAGCGCCGTCTGGATCGTGGACACCAAGAAGGAGCACATCGCCGTTGGTGAGGCCCGGAAGCTGAACATCCCGGTCGTCGCGATCCTCGACACCAACTGCGACCCCGACGAGGTCGACTACAAGATCCCGGGCAACGACGACGCGATCCGCTCCGTCACCCTGCTCACCCGTGTGATCGCCGACGCCGTCGCCGAGGGCCTCATCGCCCGTTCCGGCGTGGCCGCCGGTGACAAGGGCGAGAAGGCCGCGGGCGAGCCGCTCGCCGAGTGGGAGCGCGACCTGCTGGAGGGTGAGAAGAAGGCCGAGGAGGCTCCGGCCGCCGACGCCGCCGCCGAGGCCCCTGCCGCCGAGGCCCCCGCGGCTGAGGCCCCCGCCGCCGAGGCGCCGGCCGCCGAGGGCGAGCAGGCCTGACGCCGGTCCGTCAGCGTTCGACAGTGGGGGCGGTAGCGCTTCCGGCGCGTTGAAAACCGCCCCCGCTGCTCACCCGTAGGTCAGCCCGTACGCGGGCCGCGACTAGAGCTAGGTCGCGACCGTGCGGATCTCAACGAGAAAGACTCACAGACTCATGGCGAACTACACCGCCGCCGACGTCAAGAAGCTCCGTGAGCTCACCGGCGCCGGCATGATGGACTGCAAGAAGGCGCTGGACGAGGCCGAGGGCAACGTCGAGAAGGCCGTCGAGGCGCTGCGTATCAAGGGCCAGAAGGGCGTCGCCAAGCGCGAGGGCCGCTCCGCCGAGAACGGCGCCGTGGTCTCCATCATCGCCGACGACAACTCCTCCGGTGTCCTGGTCGAGCTGAAGTGCGAGACGGACTTCGTCGCCAAGGGCGAGAAGTTCCAGGCCGTGGCCAAGGCCATCGCCGAGCACGTCGCCAAGACGAACCCGGCCGACATCGAGGCCCTGCTCGCCTCCGAGATCGAGGCCGGCAAGACCGTCCAGGCGTTCGTGGACGAGGCCAACGCCAACCTCGGCGAGAAGATCGTCCTGGACCGCTTCGCGCAGTTCTCCGACGGCTACGTCTCCGCGTACATGCACCGCACCATGCCCGACCTGCCCCCGCAGATCGGTGTCCTCGTCGAGTTCGACAAGCCGAACGCCGAGGTCGCCAAGGGCATCGCGCAGCACATCGCCGCCTTCGCGCCGAAGTACCTGGCCAAGGAGGACGTGCCGGCGGACGTCGTGGAGTCCGAGCGCCGCATCGCCGAGGAGACCACCCGCGCCGAGGGCAAGCCCGAGGCCGCGATCGCCAAGATCGTCGAGGGTCGTCTGAACGGCTTCTTCAAGGACGCCACGCTGCTCGGCCAGCCGTACGCGCTGGACAACAAGAAGTCGGTCCAGAAGGTTCTGGACGAGGCCGGTGTCACCCTGAAGCGCTTCTCGCGCATCAAGGTCGGCATCTGAGTCCGTACCACGATCGACGCGCGGCCCCAGGAGGAATTCCGTGAGGAAATCCCGATAGGGTCGACCGCAGTCGTCCGTGCTCATCGCCACACCCCGGCGTGCGGCGGACGGCAGCAGATCTGACGAGGAGGCCATTGCCGCGTATGGGAGCGAAAAGCGACCCCATCGGCAATGGCCTTCTTCGTATGTGCAACACGTGAAAGAGGCGGGATCCCCCATGACCACCAAGGCCCAGAAGAGCGACGACGGCAAAGTACGCGGCCGGTTTCTGCTGAAGCTGTCCGGAGAGGCCTTCTCCGGTGGCGGGGGCCTGGGCGTCGACCCGGACGTGGTGCACAAGATCGCCCGTGAGATCGCGGCCGTCGTGCGCGACGGCGCCCAGATCGCGGTCGTCATCGGCGGCGGCAACTTCTTCCGCGGCGCCGAACTCCAGCAGCGCGGCATGGACCGCGCCCGCTCCGACTACATGGGCATGCTCGGCACCGTGATGAACTGCCTCGCCCTCCAGGACTTCCTGGAGAAGGAGGGCATCCAGTCCCGCGTGCAGACCGCCATCACCATGGGCCAGGTCGCCGAGCCGTACATCCCGCTGCGCGCCGTGCGCCACCTGGAGAAGGGCCGCGTGGTCATCTTCGGCGCCGGCATGGGCATGCCCTACTTCTCCACCGACACCACCGCCGCCCAGCGCGCCCTGGAGATCGACGCCGAGGCGCTGCTCATGGGCAAGAACGGCGTGGACGGGGTCTACGACTCCGACCCCAAGACCAACCCCGACGCCGTCAAGTTCGACGCGCTCGGCTACGGCGAGGTCATCACCCGGGACCTCAAGGTCGCCGACGCCACCGCCATCACGCTGTGCCGTGACAACAGGCTCCCGATCCTCGTCTTCGAGCTTCTCGCGGAGGGCAATATCGCCCGCGCCGTCAAGGGTGAGAAGATCGGCACGCTGGTGGGTGACCAGGGCAGCCGGGACTGACCCGGCATCAACCCGGCCGGTGAGGTGCGGCCCCGTGAGGGGACCGGACTCCGGCCGGGGGATGGACAATGTCCTGCCGGTCGGGAACCGTGCAGGAAGAAGACGCGACGCAGCCGGCCGCCGACCGACGCAGGAACCGCAGCCGGGCCTTACTCAAGACACGCAGGAGCAAGTGGTGATCGAAGAGACCCTCCTCGAGGCCGAGGAGAAGATGGAGAAGGCCGTCGTGGTCGCCAAGGAGGACTTCGCCGCGATCCGCACCGGCCGTGCGCACCCGGCGATGTTCAACAAGATCGTGGCCGACTACTACGGTGCCCCGACGCCGATCAACCAGCTGGCCTCGTTCTCCGTGCCGGAGCCGCGCATGGCGGTCGTGACCCCGTTCGACAAGAGCGCGCTGCGCAACATCGAGCAGGCGATCCGCGACTCCGACCTGGGCGTCAACCCCAGCAACGACGGCAACATCATCCGGGTGACGTTCCCCGAGCTGACCGAGGAGCGCCGCCGCGAGTACATCAAGGTCGCCAAGGGCAAGGGCGAGGACGCGAAGGTCTCGATCCGCTCGGTGCGCCGCAAGGCCAAGGACGCCATCGACAAGCTCGTCAAGGACGGCGAGATCGGTGAGGACGAGGGCCGCCGTGCGGAGAAGGACCTCGACGACCTGACGGCGAAGTACGTCGCTCAGGTGGACGAGCTCCTGAAGCACAAGGAAGCGGAGCTGCTCGAAGTCTGATGAGCGACTCTTCCTGGGGGGCGCCGCCACCGGCGGGGCAGACCGGCTACTGGGGGTCCACCGTGGGTGGGCCTGTCCAGGGGGCTGCCCCGGCGGGTCCCACGTACGATGCGCCTGAGGCGCAGCAGACTCGCCCCATGCCCATCGTGCCCGACGGCCCCGCGTACGGCGGAGACCAGGACGACGACCGGGGGGCCGCTCGGCTGAGCGGCCCCCTGTTCCGAGACGAGACGTTCCAGGCCCGGGAGCTCCCGGCCGAGACCCAGAACCCGGAGCCCATGTCCGACGCCCCGCAGCCGCCGCCGGCACCGGCGCCGCAGAAGAAGAGCGCGGGCCGGGACCTGAGCGCGGCCATAGGGGTCGGCGTCGGACTCGGTGTGGTGATCGTCGCGTCCCTGTTCGTCGTCAAGGCCGTGTTCGTCGGCGTGATAGCGATCGCCGTCGTGGTCGGGCTGTGGGAGCTGACCAGCAGGCTCAAGGAGCGCAAGGAGATCAGGGCGCCGCTCGTGCCGCTCGCGATGGGTGGCGCGGCCATGGTCGTCGCCGGCTATGTGCGCGGTGCCGAGGGCGCGTGGGTGGCCATGGCCCTCACCGCCCTGGCCACGCTGGTCTGGCGCATGACGGAACGGCCGGAGGGCTATCTCAAGGACGTCACGGCCGGTGTCTTCGCCGCGTTCTACGTGCCCTTCCTGGCCACGTTCGTCGCGCTGATGCTCGCCGCCGACGACGGTCCCTGGCGGGTGCTGACCTTCCTGTTGCTGACGGTCGTCAGCGACACCGGTGCCTACGCGGTCGGCTGGCGCTTCGGCAAGCACAAGCTCGCCCCGCGCATCAGCCCCGGCAAGACCCGCGAGGGCCTGCTGGGCGCGGTGCTGTTCGCGATGGTGGCGGGCGCGCTGTGCATGCAGTTCCTGATCGACGGCGGAGCCTGGTGGCAGGGCCTGCTGCTGGGCCTGGCGGTCGCGGCCAGCGCCACGCTGGGCGACCTCGGCGAATCCATGATCAAGCGCGACCTGGGCATCAAGGACATGGGCACCTTGCTCCCCGGTCACGGAGGCATCATGGACCGCCTGGACTCGCTGCTGCCCACGGCCCCGGTGGTGTGGCTGCTCCTGGTGATCTTCGTCGGCTCGGCGTGACTCCGCTCTTCGCCCGCTCCGCGTGAGCGGTACGGCCTCCCGGCCCCCGTCCTGTGCCGCAGCAGGGCGGGGGCCGTCGTCGTGGCCACGGGCCCCTGGCCCACCGGGCGTGGCCGTCGGTCCGTACCCGGATGCCGCAGCAGGAACGGCGGCCCGGTGCCGCGCCCGGCAGACTCCTGACAGGACGGCGGTCGCGCCGCCGCCCGGCGCCGCAGCAGGGAGTGTGCCCGATGCCCCTCGACCCCGCCCCCGCCCCCGCCTCCGCGTCCGTGTGCCCGGCCCACACCTCCGTGTGCCCGGCCTCCGTCTCCAGGTGCCCCTCGTCCGGTTCGGCGTCCCCCGCCACCCCCGCGCCTCCGTCCCCCGCCGGCCCTGAGCCGCCTGCCCCCGCCCCACCCGTGCGGTCCTGGCCCGTGGACGATCTGCCCGGGCTCGACCCCGACCCGTTCCTGGACGACCTGCTGCGCGACGAGCCGGTCGCCCGGATCAGGCTCCCGTACGGCGAGGGCTGGGCCTGGCTGGTCACCCGGTACGAGGACGTCCGCCTCGTCACCTCCGACCCGCGCTTCTCCCGGGCACGGGTCGTCGGCCGCGAGGTCACCACCATGCGCCCGGTGCCGGTCGCCTCGCAGACGGCCGGCCTGCAGTACGTCGACCCGCCCCGGCACACCCGGTTGCGCCGGGTCGTCGCCCGCGCGTTCACCGGGCGGAGCATGCGGCGGCTGCGTCCGCTCGCCGAGCGCCGGGCCGCCGACCTGCTCGACGGGATGGCCCGCGGCGGCGCCCCGGCCGACCTCATGGAGCACCTGCACGGCCCGTTCCCACTCGCCGTGCTCCGCGACTTCCTCGGCGTGGCCGAGGAGGACCGGCAGGACTGGGCCGCGACCGGCGAGGCCCTGCTGTCGGCGGGCGCCGAGTCCGAGGAGCGGGCCCGGGAGGCGGCGCGGGCGACCCGGGAGCGGATCGCCGGACTGCTCCGGCGCCGCCGCGAAAAGCCCCGCGAGGACCTGGCCGGGGTGCTGGCGCGGGCCGCCGCCGAGGGCGAGATCACCGACGACGAGGCGGTCTCGCTCGCGATCGCCGTCCAGGTCAGCGGCGGCCACGCGGTCCGCAACAACAGCGGCTCGATGATGTACGCGCTGCTCACCCACCCCGCGCACCTGGACCGGCTGCGCCGCGAGCCGGAACTGCTGCCCCGGGCCGTGGAGGAGCTGTTCCGCTACGTCCCGCACCGCAACGGCGTCGGCATCCCCCGGATCGCCACCGAGGACGTGGAGGTCGGGGGCCGGCTGATCCGCGCCGGTGACGTGGTCTACAACGCCTATCTGGCCGCCAACCGCGATCCCCGCGTGTTCCCTGGCCCGGACGCCCTGGACTTCGACCGGGACCACCTCGCCCACCTGGCCTTCGGCCACGGCCCGCACCACTGCCTGGCCGCCGTGATGGCCCGCATGGAGGCCGAGGTCATGATCGGCGCCGTCCTCACCCGCTTCCCCGCCCTCCGGCTGGCCGTACCGCCCGAGGAGGTCGAGTTCCAGCGCCGGGGCCTGATCCGCGGCCCGCGGACCCTGCCGGTGACCTGGTGAGGACGGGCTTTCCGGGCCACCGCAGTGGATCTGCGACACTGGAACCACCATGCCCAAGCCCGGAGAACTCACTTTTGTCGCGCCGCGCGGAGCCAAGAAGCCGCCGCGGCATCTCGCCGACCTCACGCCCGCCGAGCGCAAGGACGCGGTGGCCGGGATCGGCGAGAAGCCGTTCCGTGCCAAGCAGCTCTCGCAGCACTACTTCGCGCGGTACGCGCACGACCCGGAGCAGTGGACCGACATCCCCGCCGGTTCGCGTGCCAAGCTCCAGGAAGCGCTGTTCCCGGAGCTGATGACCGTCGTCCGCCACCTGTCCACCGACGAGGGCGCCACCCGCAAGACGCTGTGGCGGCTGTTCGACGGCACGCTGGTCGAGTCCGTGCTGATGCGCTACCCGGACCGGGTGACCATGTGCATCAGCTCGCAGGCCGGCTGCGGCATGAACTGCCCGTTCTGCGCGACCGGGCAGGCGGGGCTGGACCGGAACCTGTCCACCGCGGAGATCGTCCACCAGATCGTGGACGGCATGCGGGCGCTGCGCGACGGCGAGGTGCCCGGGGGGCCCGCGCGGCTGTCCAACATCGTCTTCATGGGGATGGGCGAGCCGCTCGCCAACTACAACCGGGTCGTCGGGGCCATCCGGGCGCTGACCGACCCCGCACCGGACGGGCTCGGGCTCTCCCAGCGCGGGATCACCGTCTCCACCGTCGGCCTGGTGCCGGCCATCCACCGGTTCGCCGACGAGGGCTTCAAGTGCCGGCTGGCGATCTCCCTGCACGCCCCCGACGACGAGCTGCGCGACACCCTCGTCCCCGTGAACACGCGGTGGAAGGTGCGCGAGGTGCTGGACGCGGGCTTCGAGTACACCGAGAAGTCGGGCCGCCGGCTGTCCATCGAGTACGCGCTGATCCGGGACATCAACGACCAGGCGTGGCGCGGCGACCGGCTCGGCCGGCTGCTCAAGGGCAAGCCCGTGCACGTCAACCTCATCCCGCTGAACCCCACGCCGGGGTCGAAGTGGACGGCGTCCCGGCCGGAGGACGAGAAGGCGTTCGTGGAGGCCATCGCCGCCCATGGTGTGGCCGTCACGATCCGGGACACCCGTGGTCAGGAGATCGACGGAGCCTGTGGTCAGCTCGCGGCCACCGAGCGGTAATCTGACCAGGTCCACATATCTTCATATTCCGACAGGGGAGCGCCACAGCGCTGAGAGTGCGGCAACCGGGCCGCAGACCCTCTGAACCTCGCCCAGGTCATTCTGGGTAGGAAGTTCGGTCATCACTCAAGCTGTTGCGCCCTGCCCGGGCCGCCCGCGCGGCGGCCCGGGCAGGGCCGCGTCTCTTCCTGGCCAACCCCCAGGAGGACATCCAGTGCACAACAAGACCCTCGTGGCCGTGGCGGCGGGGCTCGGCCTGCTCGCGCTGTCCGCGTGCGGGGCGACGGACTCCGGGGCGTCCTCGGACCCCAAGACCGTCACCCTCGTCAGCCACGACTCGTGGAACGTCTCCAAGAGCGTCGTCAAGGACTTCGAGAAGCGCTCCGGGTACAAGCTCCGGGTCCTCAAGGACGGCGACGCCGGGCAGGCTGTCAACAAGGCGATCCTGACCAAGGACAACCCGCAGGGCGACGTCTTCTTCGGCGTGGACAACACCCTGCTCTCCCGCGCCCTGGACAACGGGCTGTTCCAGCCCTACGAGCCGAAGGGCGCCGGCTCCGTCCGGCCGGAGAACCGCGTCGACCAGGACAAGCACCGCGTCACCCCCGTCGACACCGGCGACATCTGCGTCAACTACGACAAGGCCTGGTTCAGCGCGCACAAGCTGACCCCGCCGCAGACCTTCGCCGACCTGGCCGAGCCCGCGTACAAGAACCTCCTCGTCACCGAGGACGCGGCCACCTCCTCGCCGGGCCTCGGCTTCCTGCTCGGCAGCGCCGCGGAGTTCGGCGACCAGGGCTGGCCGGAGTACTGGAAGAAGCTCAAGGCCAACGGCGTCAAGGTGGTCGACGGCTGGGAGCAGGCGTACTACCAGGAGTTCTCCGGTTCCTCCGAGGGCAGGAAGGCCGGCGGCGACCGGCCGCTGGTGGTGTCGTACGCCTCCTCCCCGCCCGCCGAGGTGATCTACGCCAAGAAGCGGCCCGCCACCGCCCCGACCGGGGTGGCGCACGGCACCTGCTTCCGGCAGACCGAGTACGCCGGGCTGCTGAGCAACGCGAAGAACCCCGAGGGCGGCAAGGCGCTCCTCGACTTCCTGCTCACCCGGGAGTTCCAGCAGGACATGCCGCTGAACATGTTCGTCTACCCGGTCGTGGAGGGGGCCGCCGTGCCCGCCGACTTCACCGAGTACGGTCCGGCCGCCAAGGACCCCGAGACCCTGGCCCCCGGCAAGATCGCCGCCAACCGCGACCAGTGGGTCTCCGCGTGGAAGTCGCTCGTACTGAAGTGACGGCCAAGGCGCGAGGCCGCCGCGGGAGCGCGACCCGGCTCGGGCTGATGGCCCTGCCCGTCGCGTTCTTCGCGCTGTTCTTCGCCTGGCCCGTCGCCGCGATCGTCACCCGCGGGCTGAGGACGGACGGCACCTGGCACCTGGGGCGGATCGCGGACGTCGTCACCCGCCCCGACATCCGGCACGTGCTGTGGTTCACCACCTGGCAGGCGCTCGCCTCCACCGCGCTCACCCTGCTGCTCGCCCTGCCCGCCGCCTACGTCTTCGCCCGCCTCGACTTCCCCGGCAGACACGTGCTGCGGGCCGTCGTCACCGTGCCGTTCGTGCTGCCGACCGTCGTCGCCGGCAGCGCCTTCCTGGCCCTGGTCGGGCGGAACGGCCTGCTGGACGAGCTGTGGGGGATACGGCTGGACACCACGGTGTGGGCGATCCTGCTCGCCCACGTCTTCTTCAACTACGCGGTCGTCGTCCGCACCGTCGGCGGGCTGTGGGCCCAGCTCGACCCCCGCCAGGAGGAGGCCGCGCGCATGCTGGGCGCCTCGCCGTTCACGGCCTGGCGCCGGGTCACCCTCCCGGCGCTCGGGCCCGCCGTGGCCGCCGCCGCCCTGATGGTGTTCCTGTTCACCTTCACCTCCTTCGGCGTGGTCCAGATCCTCGGCGGCCCCACCTTCTCCACCATCGAGGTGGAGATCTACCGGCAGACCTCCGAGCTGTTCGACCTGAGCACGGCCGCCGTCCTCACCCTCGTCCAGTTCGCCGCCGTCGGCGCGATCCTCGCCGTGCACGCCTGGACGGTACGGCGGCGGGAGACCGCGCTGCGCCTGGTCGACGCCTCCGTCACCGCCCGCCGGCCGCGCGGGGCCGGGCAGTGGGCGCTGCTCGCAGCCGTCCTCGCCACCGTCGCCCTGCTGCTGGTGCTGCCGCTCGGCGTCCTCGTCCGCCGCTCCCTCGACGCACCCGGCTTCGGCTACTACCGGGCGCTGACCGACCCCGACGGCGGTACGTTCCTGGTGGCGCCGGTGCAGGCGGTGTGGACCTCGCTCCAGTACGCCGTCGCCGCCACCGCCATCGCCGTCGTGATCGGCGGCCTCGCCGCCGCCGCGCTGGCCCGCCGGGACGCCGGACGGCTGGTACGGGGCTTCGACGCGCTGCTGATGCTGCCGCTCGGCGTGTCCGCCGTCACCGTCGGCTTCGGCTTCCTGATCGCCCTCGACGAACCGCCGCTGAACCTGCGCCAGTCCTGGATCCTGGTGCCGCTCGCCCAGGCCCTCGTCGGCGCCCCCTTCGTCGTACGCACCATGCTGCCCGTGCTGCGCGCGGTGGACGTACGCCTGCGGGAGGCCGCCGCCGTGCTCGGGGCCTCGCCCTGGCGGGTGTGGCGGGAGGTGGACCTGCCGCTGGTGCGGCGGGCGCTGCTGGTCGCGGCCGGCTTCGCGTTCGCCGTGTCGCTCGGCGAGTTCGGGGCGACCGTGTTCATCGCCCGGCCCGACAATCCCACGCTGCCGGTCGCCGTGGCCCGGCTGCTCGGCCGCCCCGGCGACCTCAACTACGGCCAGGCGATGGCCCTTTCGACCATTCTGATGGTGGTGTGCGCCGTCGCGCTGCTCGTCCTGGAGCGGCTGCGCACCGACCGGACGGGGGAGTTCTAGATGCTGCTGAGCCTGGATGCCGCGACCGTGCGCTTCGGCGGGCGGGCCGTCCTGGACGGGGTCGGCCTGGAGGTCGCCGAGCACGAGGTGGTGTGCGTGCTCGGGCCCAGCGGCAGCGGGAAGTCGACCATGCTGCGGGCGGTCGCCGGGCTGCAACCCCTGGACTCCGGGCGGGTGTTTCTCGACGGCCGGGACCAGGACGGGGTGCCCGCGCACCGGCGCGACGTCGGCCTGATGTTCCAGGACCATCAGTTGTTCCCGCAGCGGGACGTCGGCGCCAACGTGGCCTTCGGGCTGCGCATGCACGGTGTCGCCCGGCGCGAACGGGACGCCGAGGTGGGCCGGTTGCTGGACCTGGTCGGACTGCCGGGGGCCGCCCGGCGGGCCGTGGCCGCGCTGTCCGGCGGGGAGCAGCAGCGCGTGGCCCTCGCCCGGGCGCTCGCCCCCCGGCCCCGGCTGCTCATGCTGGACGAGCCGCTCGGCCAGCTCGACCGCTCGCTGCGCGAACGCCTCGTGGTGGAACTGCGGGAGCTGTTCGGCCGGCTGGGCACGACCGTGCTCGCCGTGACCCACGACCAGGGCGAGGCGTTCGCGCTGGCCGACCGGGTGGTGGTGATGCGGGACGGGCGGATCGCGCAGTCCGGGACGCCCGTCGAGGTGTGGCAGCGGCCCGCCGACGCGTTCGTGGCCCGCTTCCTCGGCTTCGAGAACGTGGTCCCGGCGACCGTCGCCGGCACGGCCGCCGACAGCCCCTGGGGCAAACTGCCGGTGCCCGACGGCTCGGCACAGGGCAGCCGTACGGTCCTGGTCCGCCCGGCCGGGGTCCGGCTGGTCCCCGCCGACCAGGGCCTGCCCTGCACGGTGACCGCCCGCACGTTCAAGGGCTCCCATGTGGCCGTCCACCTCCAGCCGGCGGACGGCCCGCGACTGGAGGCGGCCTGCGCGCTGCGGGACGCGCCCGAGCCCGGCGCCCCGGTCGGCGTGGAGTTCGACGCGGCGGAAATCGCCGTACTGGACTGATCGTTCGCCCTAGGGTGAGGTCATGCCCGAACTCACCCATGACCGCTACTGCGACGAAATAGCCGACCAGGTCGACCGGTTGAGGGCCGTGGTGACCTCCGGCGCCGACCTGTCCGCGACCGTGCCGACCTGCCCCGACTGGTCGCTGGAGGACCTCCTGCGGCACGTGGGCGGCGCCCTGCGCTGGGTGGACGCCCTGGTGCGCGGCCGGGCGCGGGAGAACATCCCCGACGAGCGGGTCCCGCTGTTCGGCGGGCCGGCGCGGCGCGGGGACGCGGCGGCGCTGGACGCCTGGCTCGCGGACGCCGGGGAGCGGGTCGTCGGCGCGCTGCGCGAGGCCGGCCCGGACGCCGAGGTGTGGTCCTGGGCCTGGGCGCCGACCGCCGGTTTCTGGGCCCGCCGGGTGACGCACGAGATCACCGTGCACCGCGCCGACGCCACGCTCGCCGCCGGACTGCCCTACGAGGTCGCGCCGGACATCGCGGCGGACGCGCTGGACGAGTGGCTCCAGCTCGTGGAGTGGGTGCAGCGCAACACGGCCGACGAGCGGGCGCGCGAGCTGCGCGGGCCGGGCCGCTCCCTCCATCTGCACGCCACCGACGCCGACCCGGCCCTGAACGCCGAATGGCTGATCGAGCTGGGCCCGGACGGTGTGCGCTGGCGGCGCGGGCACGAGAAGGCCACGGTCGCCCTGCGCGGACCGCTCACCTCCGTGCTGCTCGCCTTCTACCGCAGGCTGCCGCCGGACGGCCCCGGCCTGGAGGTGCTGGGCGACCGGGAGCTGCTGGAGTTCTGGCTGGAGCGGGCCACGTTCGGCTGAGCCGGGGCCCGGCCGCGCACGCCGGGCCGGTTCGCGCCCCCGCCCCGCTGCCCGCCCCGGTTTCGCGGCGGTCAGCGGCTCAGGGGCAGGGCCGACAGCGCGGCGATCGCCAGGACGAGCGGGCCGAACAGGGCCGGCAGGGCGGCGGCGCGCAGCGCGGCGGCCCCGCGCAGCAGGGCGGGACGCGCGCCCAGGCGGAGCAGCGCGGCGGTGGTGCCCGCGCGGTACTGGCGGGCCTCCACGGCAGCGGTCAGCAGGGTGGCGAGCGTGGAGCCGCCGACGACGAGCGCGCCGAGGGCGGACAGCGGCCCGAAGGCCGGTTCCGGGCCGCCGGACAGCTCGGTCAGCGCGGTCAGGGCGCACCCGGCGGACGCCACCGCGCAGACCACGCCGAGGGGACGGCCGATCCGGGCGGCCTCCGCCATCAGGCCCCGGCCGGCCAGCAACCGCAGCGCACCCGGCCGCCGGGCCTGGAGGAGCCTGCCGCACAGGTGGGTGAGGCCGGGGCCGGCCAGCACCAGGCCGGTGCCGGTGAGGAGCCAGCCGAGGAGGACGGCGAGGGCGGGGACGGGGACGGACCGGCCGGCGTAGGCCTGCGCGGCCAGCCCGGCGGTGACGAGGGCGACGCCCCAGGGCAGACCGGCGGGGGCCCCGGCTCCGGTGTCCGGGACCGGCGGCTCCGGCGCGTCGTCCGGCACCGGACGGTCGCCGCCGTCCGCCTCCAGGACGACGGCCGTCACGGCACGCCCGTCTCCGGCCGCCGCCATACGCCCGTCCCCGGCCGTCGCGGTGCGCCCGCTCCCGGCCGCCACGCCGCGGCCGTCCCCGGCCGCCACCGCCCGGCCGTCACCGGGTGCCGAGGGGAGCCGGGTCCCGAACCTGCCGTAGGCCCCGAACGTCTCCGGTCCGGCCGGGCCGCCCGGGGCACCGAACCGGCCGAACCGCCGCGCGGCCCGGGCCGGTGGGCGGGGGTCGCGCGGCCGGAGCGCCACGGCCACCGCCACCGTCGCCGTGACCGGGGGCACGGTCAGCAGGGTGGCGGCCGCCGGGACCGGGAGGGGGTGCCCGGCGGCCAGGAGCCCGGCCGCCGCGCCGTCGAACGGCAGGCCGGTGAGGTCGCCGCGAAGATGCAGGAAGAACAGCAGGGCCAGCATCGACCCCAGCGAGCAGGACAGGGCCGTCGTCAGCGCCGAGACGGCCATGAGCCGGGCCGGGCCGAGACCCACGGCGGACAGGCCGGGGCGCGGCCGGGTGCCGGGGTCGGTGCGGGCCACCGCGAGCGCCAGGTACACCGTGGCGGCGAGCGGCGCCGCGCACCAGGCCAGCCGCAGCGCGGCGGCGTCGGCGGCCTCCGGGTGGGCCACGGCGCGGCCGAGGCTGGACAGCAGCAGCAGGCCGGTGCCCGCCGAGGCCGCGGCCACCAGCAGGCGGCGCAGCTGGACGGCGGGCCGGGCGGCGCGGGTCAGGCGGAGAGCGAGCACGCGGCCCGGCCTTCCGCGTCGGGGGCGTCCGGCAGGTGCACGGTGTGCACGCGGCGCCCGTCCAGCAGGGCCACCGTGCGGTCGGCGAGGGCGGCGGTGTCGGGGTCGTGGGTGGCGAGGACGACCGTGATGCCGTGCGAGCGGGCGGCCGTGGCCAGGGTGCGCAGCACATGGGTGCGGTCGGCGTGGTGCAGGGGCGCGGTCGGCTCGTCGGCGAACAGCACGTCGGGGCCGGGAGCGAGCGCGCGGGCGATGGCGACGCGCTGGCGCTCGGCGTGCCGCAGCGCGCGCGGGCGGCAGCGTGCCTTGTCGCCGACATCCAGCCGCTCCAGCCACTCCAGCGCGCACACCTTGGCCCGGCGGCGGCCGGCGCCGCGCAGCATCAGGGGTAGGGCGGCGTTCTCCCAGACGTTCAGCTCGGGGACGAGGACGGGCTCGGGGTCGATCCAGCCGAAGCGTTCCCGCCGCAGCCGCTCGCGGGCGGTGGGACCGAGGGTGTGCAACGGTGAGCTGTTGAACCAGACCTCGCCGGAGCGCACCGGCAGCAGGCCGGACAGACAGCGCAGCAGGGTCGTCTTCCCGCTGCCGCGCGGTCCGCTGACGGCGAGGATCTCACCCTGGCGCACACCGAGCGAGATCCCGGCCAGGCCGGGGGAGCCGTCGCGGTGCGTGAAGTGCAGGGAGCGTGCCCAGAGCACGTCGTTGTCCGGTGGGGCCTCCATGGCGTACACCTCGGTTCTGATCCGTTTTCCCGGGCCTCGTTCCCCCATATGGGCGAACGAAGCCTGGGCCGATCGGTCACTGGCACGCTAGGCAGCTCCCGGACGGGAGCCCGGACAGCACGCGGCCCCGGGCCGCCGTTCTCACTCGAACGGACGGGCACCGGGGCCGGCTCGGTCATCCGGTCGGATGATCAGAGCTTGGTCCACGCCTCCGTGAGGGTGGCCCGCAGGATCTGCTCGATCTCGTCGAAGGTCTCCTGGGTGGAGATCAGCGGCGGGGCGAGCTGGATGACCGGGTCGCCGCGGTCGTCGGCACGGCAGTACAGGCCGTTGTCGAACAGCGCCTTGGAGAGGAAGCCGTACAGGACGCGCTCGGTCTCCTCCTCGTTGAAGGACTCCTTGGTGTTCTTGTCCTTCACCAGCTCGATGCCGTAGAAGAAGCCGTTGCCGCGGACGTCGCCGACGATCGGCAGGTCGTGCAGCTTCTGCAGGGTCTGCAGGAAGGCGCCCTCGTTGTCCAGCACGTGCTGGTTGAGGTTCTCCCGCTCGAACAGGTCGAGGTTGGCCAGGCCCACCGCGGCGGAGACCGGGTGGCCGCCGAAGGTGTAGCCGTGCAGGAAGGTGTTGTCGCCCTTGTAGAACGGCTCGGCGAGGCGGTCGGAGATGATGCAGGCGCCGATCGGGGAGTAGCCCGAGGTCATGCCCTTGGCGCAGGTGATCATGTCCGGGACGTAGCCGAACTTGTCGCAGGCGAACGTGGTGCCGAGGCGGCCGAAGGCGCAGATGACCTCGTCCGAGACCAGCAGGACGTCGTACTTGTCGCAGATCTCGCGCACGCGCTGGAAGTAGCCGGGGGGCGGCGGGAAGCAGCCGCCGGCGTTCTGCACCGGCTCCAGGAAGACCGCGGCGACGGTGTCCGGGCCCTCGAAGAGGATCTGCTGCTCGATCTGGTCGGCGGCCCAGCGGCCGAAGGCCTCGGGGTCGTCGCCGAACAGCGGCGCGCGGTAGATGTTGGTGTTCGGCACCTTGTGCGCGCCCGGCACCAGCGGCTCGAAGGGGGCCTTCAGGCCCGGCAGGCCGGTGATGGACAGGGCGCCCTGCGGGGTGCCGTGGTAGGCGACCGCGCGGGAGATGACCTTGTACTTGGTGGGCTTGCCGGTCAGCTTGAAGTACTGCTTGGCGAGCTTCCAGGCGGTCTCGACGGCCTCGCCGCCGCCGGTGGTGAAGAAGACCTTGTTCAGGTCGCCGGGGGCCTCGTTGGCCAGGCGCTCGGCCAGTTCCACGGCCTTCGGGTGGGCGTAGGACCACACCGGGAAGAAGGCCAGCTCCTGGGCCTGCTTGGCGGCGGTCTCGGCGAGTTCCGTGCGGCCGTGACCGGCCTGGACCACGAACAGACCCGCGAGACCGTCGAGGTAGCGCTTGCCCTTGTCGTCGTAGATGTAGGTGCCCTCACCCCGGACGATGGTCGGGACGGGGGAGTTCTCGTACGAGGACATGCGGGTGAAGTGCATCCACAGGTGGTCGTACGCGGTGCGGCTGAGGTCCTTGGTGCTCACGGTTATCGGGTCCTCACGGTTATCGGGTTCCCCACATGTAGGTCTGCTTCTTGAGCTTCAGGTAGACGAAGCTCTCGGTGGAGCGCACCCCGGGCAGGGCCCGGATGCGTTTGTTGATGACGTCCAGCAGGTGGTCGTCGTCCTCGCAGACGATCTCGGCGAGGATGTCGAACGAGCCCGCGGTCATCACCACGTACTCGACTTCCGACATGTCAGTCAGCGCGTCCGCGATCGACTCGACATCGCCCTCGACGTTGATCCCGACCATCGCCTGCCGGCGGAAGCCCACGGTCAGCGGGTCCGTGACGGCGACGATCTGCATCACGCCCTGGTCCAGCAGCTTCTGCACGCGCTGGCGCACGGCCGCCTCGGACAGGCCGACGGCCTTGCCGATCGCGGCGTACGGCCGGCGGCCGTCCTCCTGGAGCTGCTGAATGATGGCGAGGGAGACGGCGTCCAGCTGGGGACTGTTGCCGTTCCTTGACTCGCGGGACGAGTCCCTCTGGTCTGCGCTTCGACTGGCCACGACCTCACTGTGCACCAGGTCTCGACAGTTTCGCAAGGCCCAATCGATGAAATCCGTTGTTTGGGAGTCGCGACCTTGCGGATTTCGCAGATGGAGTGCCGGTGGGGGTGTTGAAAACGTGGGTACGGCGATTAGGGTGGGTGTCTCAGCGATTGGACAGCCAGAACCAGATCAGGAGGCCGGCAGTGAGCACCGAGCTGCGTCGTCTGCGCAACTACATCGACGGTGAGTTCCGGGACGCCGCCGACGGACGGACCACCGAGGTGGTCAACCCCGCGACGGGCGAGGCGTACGCGACCGCGCCGCTGTCCGGGCAGGCGGACGTCGACGCCGCCATGGAGGCCGCCGCCCGCGCCTTCCCGGCCTGGCGTGACACCACCCCCGCCGAGCGGCAGAAGGCCCTCCTGAAGATCGCCGACGCGTTCGAGGAGCGCGCCGAGGACCTGATCGCGGCCGAGGTGGAGAACACGGGCAAGCCCATCGGGCTGACCCGCTCCGAGGAGATCCCGCCGATGGTCGACCAGATCCGCTTCTTCGCGGGCGCGGCCCGGATGCTGGAGGGCCGCTCGGCCGGCGAGTACATGGAGGGGATGACCTCCATCATCCGCCGCGAGCCGGTCGGCGTCTGCGCGCAGGTCGCGCCGTGGAACTACCCGATGATGATGGCCGTGTGGAAGTTCGCCCCGGCCATCGCGGCGGGCAACACGGTCGTGCTGAAGCCCTCGGACACCACCCCCGCCTCCACGGTCCTGATGGCCGAGATCATGGGTTCCGTCCTGCCCAAGGGCGTCTTCAACGTCATCTGCGGCGACCGCGACACCGGCCGCATGATGGTCGAGCACGAGACCCCGGCGATGGCCTCCATCACCGGCTCCGTGCGCGCGGGCATGTCCGTCGCCGAGTCCGCCTCCAAGGACCTCAAGCGGGTCCACCTGGAGCTGGGCGGCAAGGCCCCGGTCGTGGTCTTCGAGGACACCGACATCGCCAAGGCCGCCGAGGACATCTCCATGGCGGGCTTCTTCAACGCAGGCCAGGACTGTACGGCCGCGACCCGCGTCCTCGTCCACGAGTCCATCCACGACGAGTTCGTGGCCGCGCTCGCCAAGGCCGCGACCGAGACCAGGACCGGGCAGCCGGACGACGAGGACGTCCTGTACGGCCCGCTGAACAACCCCAACCAGCTCAAGCAGGTCTCCGGCTTCATCGACCGCCTCCCGGCCCACGCCAAGGTCGAGGCGGGCGGCGAACGGGTCGGCGACAAGGGCTACTTCTACGCCCCGACCGTCGTCTCCGGCCTCAAGCAGGACGACGAGATCGTCCAGAACGAGGTCTTCGGCCCGGTCATCACCGTCCAGTCCTTCACCGACGAGGACCAGGCCGTCGAGTACGCCAACGGCGTCCAGTACGCCCTCGCGTCCTCGGTGTGGACCAAGGACCACGGCCGCGCGATGCGCATGTCCAAGCGGCTCGACTTCGGCTGCGTGTGGATCAACACCCACATCCCGCTGGTCGCCGAGATGCCCCACGGCGGCTTCAAGAAGTCCGGCTACGGCAAGGACCTGTCCGCGTACGGCTTCGAGGACTACACGCGCATCAAGCACGTGATGACGTCCCTGGACGCGTAAGCACCGCGCGCGGCGGCACGGCCCCGGACGGGCCCACCATCCTGTCCGGGGCCGTGCCGTGTTTTCCGGCCGGACCTGATCGACAAGGTGTCGGACAGGCGCCGGACCGCTCGACGCAGCGTCGATTGTCGCTCCGGGCGACGAAACGGCATGCTTCCGGGGTGCTCCAGACTTCCTCTCCCGTGTCCGCGCCGTCCCGCCGTTCCCTGCTCGCCGCCCTGGGCGTCACCGCCGCGCTCGGTGCGCTGTCCGGGTGCGGGGTGCCCGCCGCGTACGTCAAGCCCGCGGACCGCTCCGCGCCCGACGCGTCCGCGGCCGACAAGAGGCTGACCTGGGCCAACTGGCCGTTGTACATCGACACCGACGACGCCAACCCGAACCGGCGGCCCAGCCTGGAGGGGTTCGCCGAGCGCACCGGGATCTCCGTCGACTACGTGGAGGAGATCAACGACAACGACGAGTTCTTCGGCAAGATCAGCCCCTCGCTGATGAACCACCGGTCCACCGGCCGGGACCTGATCGTCATCAGCGACTGGATGTGCGCCCGGTACGTCCGGCTGGGCTGGGTCCAGGAGATGGACCGCGCCCACCAGCCCAACGTGGCGCGCCACCTGGACCCGCTGCTGCGCTCGCCCGCCTTCGACGAGGGCCGCCGGTTCACCGTGCCGTGGCAGTCCGGGATCACCGGCATCGCCTACAACCGGCGCAAGCTCGGCCGGGACATCCGGCACGTGAAGGACCTCTGGGCATCCGACCTCAAGGGCCGGGTGACCCTGCTGTCCGGCCTGGACGAGGCGTTCGCGCTGCTCATGCAAGGCGATGGCGTGGACATCACCCGCTGGACCGCGGACGACTTCCACCGGATGTGCGACCGGATCGAGCGGGAGGTGCACCGGGGCCAGATCCGCCGCTTCACCGGCAACGACTACACCAAGGACCTGGTCAGCGGGGACGTGCTGGCCTGCCAGGCGTACTCCGGCGATGTCATCCAGCTCCAGGCCGACAACCCCGACATACGCTTCGTCGTCCCCGAGGAGGGCGCCGAGCTGTGGTCGGACTCGCTGATGATCCCCAACCGGGCCCGCCACAAGGCCAACGCCGAGCGGCTGATCGACTACTACTACCAGCCCGAGGTCGCCGCGAAGCTCGCCGCCTGGGTCAACTACGTCTGCCCGGTCCCGGCCGCCCGGGAGGTGCTGGCCGCCGACCCGGACAAGGACACCGCGGCCCTCGCCGACAACCCCCTGATCTTCCCGGACCCCGTGATGCGCGAACGCCTGGCCGTCGCCCGCGACATCACCTCCGCACAGCGCCCGGAGTTCACCCGTCGCTGGAACGGCATCGTGGGCCTGTGAGCCGCCGGCCCCGGCGCGCGGGGCAGGATGAACCCATGGCCAAGGACACGAACAAGGGCAAGGACAAGGGCGAGGACAAGGCCTTCCCGTTGCCGCGCGGGGCGACGGGTCTCCCCGGCCCGGGGGACACCGGCCCGCTGCCCGAGACCGACCTGCGGACGTTCCGCAGCGCCCTGTACGAGGCCGCCCGGATCGCCGGGGGCACGGTGGGCGAGGTGGAGGAGCGGTCCCGTCCCCGCTCCTTCCACCTCGGGTCGGTCCTCGACCGCGCGGGCGAGACCGTCGTCCTGTGCCACGCCCACCACCCGTGGATCGCGTTCGCCCCGGAACGCCGGAACTGGTACGACGAGGAGTTCCTCGCACCGCCCCCATGGGCCCGCGCCTTCACCGACGCAGGACTCACGGTGCTCGGCCGGGAGCGGCTCACCGCACCGCTGTCCGCCGTGGACACCTCGGCGCTGACCCGGGACGAGTGGCGCGGCATCCGCCTGTACCACCTCACCACGCTGGGCGGAGTGCTCTTCAACGCCTTCGACTGACACCACCGGGACCGCCGCGGTCACACCTGCTCGTCCAGCGCGCGGCTCACCGCCGCCGCCGTCCGGCGCACGGCCGGGGCGAGGCGGGGGGAGTAGGCGGTCGTCGGGGCGGTCAGGGAGACGGCCGCCACGGGAGCGCCGGACCGGAACACCGGTGCCGCGAAGGCCAGTTCGCCCAGCCGGTGCTCCTCATGGGCCTCGGCCAGACCGGCCGCGCGGACCCGGGCCAGGTGGGCGGCGAGCCGGCCCGGGGCGGTGAGGGTGCGGGGGGTGTGCCGCTCGGCGGTGGCCGGGGCCGGGAGCAGACCGTGGGCCAGCAGGACCTGGCCCGCGGCCGTGGCGTGCGCGGGCAGCCGTGCGCCGGTGACCAGGCACAGGGCGGTACCGTCGGCCGGGATCACCACGTCCGCGTGTCCGCCGGTGCGCGCGGTGAGGGCGCGCAGCGCCGGCAGGGCCGTGTCCAGCAGGCCGCGCGGGCAGGGGGCGGCGGCGCCGAGCGTACGGATCCGGGTGCCGAGGCGGTAGGAGCCGTCCGCGCCCCGCTCCAGCCCGCCCCAGGCCACCAGTTCCCGCACCATGCGCAGCGCGGTCGGCACGGGCAGCCCCGTGCGGCGGGCGATCTCCGTCAGGCGCAGCGTGACCGGCGCGTCCACGAACGCGTCCAGCACCGAGAAGACCCGCCCCGCGACACTCTCCGCCATCCGTCCCCCGTCCGCCCGCGTTTTCGCCCAGTGAAAGCCGGGCGTTGCCGCCGGCCGGCCCCGCCCGCGAGGGTCAACGCATGAACCTCGATCTCTCTTCCGACCAGTTGCTGTCCACCACCCGTGCCGTCCGCCACCGCCTCGACCTCACCCGTCCGGTGCCGCGCCGGCTGCTGGAGGAGTGCGTGGACCTGGCCGTCCAGGCGCCGAGCGGACGCAACCGGCAGCGCTGGCACTTCGTCGTCGTCACCGACCCCGGGCGGCGGGCCGCCCTGGCCGACGTGTGGCGGGCCGGGGTGACCGCGCCCGGCGCGAGCGAGCCGCTCCCGGAGCGGGACGTGCGGCGGGCGTCCGTGGCCCGGATGGACCGGGTGTACTCCGGCACCGCGCACCTGTACGCGCACCTGCACGAGGTCCCGGCGCTCGTCGTGCCGTGCGTGGAAGGCCGTACAGACCACGCCCCGGTCCTGCGCCAGGCCGGCACCTGGGGTTCGATCCTGCCGGCCGTGTGGAGTTTCATGCTCGCCGCCCGCGCCCGGGGCCTGGGCACCTGCTGGACCACCGGGAACCTGGTGGACGAGCGGGAGTCGGCCCGGGTGCTCGGGATCCCGTACGACGACGTGATGCAGGCGGCGCTCATCCCCGTCGCCTACACCCTCGGCACCGACTTCCGGCCCGCGCCCCGCGTCCCCCGGGACCGGGTGCTGCACTGGGACCGGTTTTGAACGCGTTCAATTCTAGGCGTACGCTCCTCCCATGAGCGACAGAGCCGCCCTGCTCAAGGGCATCCGCGCCTGGTTGATCCTCTTCGTCGTGTGCCTCGTCCTCAGCGGGGCCACCGCCTTCCCACTGGTGCACGAACTGCGCTGGACCGAGAGCGCGTTGCGGGCGCTGTCCGTGCCGGAGCACCTGCCCGGCCTGATGGCGTGGATCTCCCGGGTGCGCGAGGGGCTGGACACCGTCGACGCCGAGTACCCCTTCGTGCTGTACGGCACCGACTGGCTGGCCTTCGCCCACCTCGTCATCGCGGTCGCCTTCTACGGCCCGTACCGCGACCCCGTCCGCAACATCTGGGTGATCGAGTTCGGGATGATCGCCTGTGCCGGGATCATCCCGCTCGCCCTCGCCTGCGGCCCCGTCCGCGGCATCCCCTTCTGGTGGAGCCTGATCGACATGTCCTTCGGGGTGTTCGGCGTCGTCCCGCTCTACGTCGTCCGGAAGAGGATCAAGCGGCTGGAGGCGCTCGGCACCCCGCCCGCGCCCCCGGCCGCCGCGCCCGTCAGCGGCTGAACGCGGGGAACGCGAAGCGCTCGGAGGCGGCCCGCTGGCCGTCGCCCTTGGCGTCCGTGGGGTTCGCCGAGAGGACGAGGGTGCGGGACAGGTCCCTCGTCGCGGCGATCGCCGCGGTGTAGCCCGGGCGTGAGCCGCCCTTGCCCCAGACCTCCTTGCCGTTCACCTCGAGGCGCTCCAGCGCCGCGCCGTAGTGCGCGCCGGGCACGTCGGGCACGGTGAACATCTCGCGCAGCTGCGGCTCGGGCACCACCCGGCCGCGGAACAGCGCGACCAGGAACCGCTCCAGGTCGGCGGTGGTCGAGATGAGGTCACCGGCCGCGAAACGGTCGGTCACGTTCCAGTCGGTCACATCGACCAACCGGCCGTCGATCCAGTCGTAGCCCCGGTTGTGCGGGCCGCGGATCTCGGTGTCCCCGGCGGCGGGGAAGTAACTGTGCCGCATGCCGAGCGGCCGGAAGATCCGCACCTGCGCCTGGTGGGCGTACGAGTCGCCGGTCACCTTCTCGATGAGCAGGCCGAGCACGGTGTAGTGGATGTTGCCGTAGGTCTGCTTCGTGCCCGGGGAGTAGGCCGGGCCCTTGGCGACGGACGCCGCGACGACCTGTCGCGGCGTCAGCGTCTCGAAGCGGTGCGGGTAGCCCTCCTCGACCGTGTCACCGAGGGACGCGCCCGGCTTGAGGCCGCTGGTGTAGTTCAGCAACTGCCGTACGGTGACGGGCTCCTTGAAGTCCTCGGTGAGCAGGCCCGGCATATACCGCTGCACGGAGCCGTCGAGGTCGATCCGGCCCTCCGCGGCCAGTTGCAGCACGATCGCCGCGGTGACCACCTTCGACACCGAACCGGCCCGGAACCGCGCGTCCTCAAGGGCCGGCGCTCCCGTGCGGACGTCCCGGACGCCCGCCGTGCCCCGCCAGCTGCCGTGGCCGCCGACCCGGACCAGCGCGGCCGTGATGTCGTGATCGGGCAGCCCGGCGAGCGCGGCGGACAGGGCCTTGGTGTCCGGGCCGGACGTGACCCTGGCGGACGCGGACGCGGACGCGGACGCGGGGGAGGCGGAGGTGGGTGCGGCGAACGCCGGCGCGGCCGCCGAACCGGCGGCCAGCGCGGCGACGAGTCCGGCGGCCACGAGGGCGGTACGACGGCGGGTACGGCTGGACGTGCTGGTACCGCGGGTGCGGCGCATGGCGGGCTCCTCGAGCATGATCGGTTGCGGCTTCCCGATCATCCTCGGACGGCGGCCCACCGCCCGGAATCCTCATCGAGGAGGGCACGCGACCCTCGCGCGACCCCGAACAACCGCCGGTGCGCGTACGGGAGTCGTCAGGGATGGCCCCTACGGGAGGGGGTCCCGGACGTCACCGGCGTAACGCTCCTGCGCCGCCATGACCTCGTCGCCGTGCTCGAAGGCCCACGCCCCGAACGCGTCGATCGGCCCGAGCAAGGTCCGTCCCAGAGAGGTGAGTTCATACTCCACTCGGGGCGGGGCGCCGCCGTACGCCCGGCGGGCCACCAACCCGTTGAACTCCAGCCGCCGCAGCGTCTCGGTCAGCACCTTCGGGCTGATCCCGCCGATGCGTCCGCGCAGCGCGCCCGGCCGGCACGGGCCGTCCCTCAGGGCCCACAGCACCACCGAGTTCCAGGTGTTGGCGAGCAGATCGAAGGCCAGGCGGGCCCGGCAGTCGGCGAGGAAGGGCTGGTCATGGCTCACGTACCGAATGGTGCCCGAGCGGCTTCCTATTGTCGTGCCCGAATTCCAACGGACAAGCAACGGGAGGCAGTTGTGCGCATCGGAATGCTCGGTGCCGGAGCCATGGCACGGACGCTGGGCGAACAGTGGGAACGCGCTGGACACGACGTGGTCGCGGGCAGCCGGACACGGGGCGGCCTGCGTGCGGCGGCGGAGCACGGTACGGACGCGATGCTGCTCGCCGTGCCGTACGCGGCGGCCGTGGACGTCGTCGCCGGACTCGCCGACACCCTGGCCGGACGGGTGCTGATCGACTGCACCAACCCCGTCGGCCCGGATTTCGGGCTGCTCACGGCCGGCGGCCCGGCCGCGGCCGAGCGGATCGCCGCCGCCGCGCCCGCCGCCCGGGTGGTCAAGGCGTTCAACCTGTGCCACGAGAGCGTCTGGCGGCTGACCCCGCCGGTCTTCGCCGGCCGCCCGCTCGCCGTCCCCATGTGCGGGGACGACGCGGACGCGCTCGCCGTCGTCCGGCGGCTCGTCAGCGACCTGGGCTGCACGCCCCTGTACGCCGGCGGGCTGGACCGGTCCGGGCTGGTGGAGGCGACGGCGGCGCTGCTGATCCGGCTGTGGGTGGGCGAGGGCGCGGACGCGCAGGCGATCGCGCCGCCGCTGGAGTTCGCCGGGGTCAGCGGGAGCGCAGCGCGTGCAGGACATCGATCCGGTTCGTCGTGATCGAGTCCACGCCCAGCTCCAGCAGCCTGCTCATGGAGCGGCGGGTGTCCGGGGTCCACACGGACAGCAGGCACCCGTCGCGGTGGACCCGCGCGGCCAGCTCCCGGTCGACCAGCGAGAAGCGGTAGTTGAGCCAGCGCGGGCGCACGGCGGCGAGCAGCGCCGGGCGGGGCGGGGCCAGGGTCGTCCAGGTCAGGGCGATCTCGGCGGCCGGGTCGGCGGCCCGGACGGCGAGCATCGCCTCGGCGCCCGCGCTGTAGTAGACGCGGTCCCGCGCGCCGCTCTGCCGGATCACGTCCAGCGTCCGCTCGACCGTACGGCGGCCGACCGGACCGCACAGGTCCACCATCACCCGGCTGTCACCGGTCGCGGCCAGCGCCTCGGCCAGCGTCGGCACCGCGCCCCCCGTCAGCCCGCGCAGCTCCTCCGCGGACAGCGCGGACAGCGGCCGGTCGACCTCCCACAGCCGGCGCGGCGTCTCGTCGTGCAGCAGCACGGGCACGCCGTCCCGGGTGAGCCGTACGTCGATCTCGACGGCGTCCGCGCCCTGCCCGAGCGCGGAACGCAGCGAGGCGAGGGTGTTCTCACGGAAACGGTAGGGGTCGCCGCGGTGGGCCACGGCGGTCACGGTCTGCATGCGCCCCATTGTGGCCGTGCGGCGACCGGGAGCCGGGGGCGGGGGCTCAGCCGGCGAGCCAGGCGCTGGTGTAGTCGTCGATCTCCCGGGTGATCCGGGCCTTGCCCGCCGGGTCCAGGAAGGAGACCTCGACGGCGTCCTTCGCGAGCGCGGCGAGGCCCCGCTCGTCCAGCTCCAGCAGCCGGGCGGCTACCGCGTACTCGTTGTTCAGGTCGGTGCCGAACATCGGCGGGTCGTCGGAGTTGATCGTCACCAGCACCCCGGCCCGGGTGAACTCCTTGATCGGGTGCTCCTCCAGGGTGCGGACCGCGCGGGTGGCGATGTTGGAGGTGGGGCAGACCTCCAGCGGGATGCGGCGCTCGGCGAGGTACGCCAGCAGCTCCGGGTCCCGCGCGGAACTCGTGCCGTGCCCGATGCGCTCGGCGCGCAGGTCGCGCAGCGCGTCCCACACCGTCTCCGGGCCGGTCGTCTCCCCGGCGTGCGGGACGGAGCGCAGACCGGCGGCGATGGCCCGGTCGAAGTACGGCTTGAACTGCGGCCGGGGCACGCCGATCTCCGGCCCGCCGAGCCCGAACGACACCAGGCCCTCCGGGCGGATCCGGTCCTCGGTGGCCAGCCGCGTCGTGACCTCGGCCGCCTCCAGCCCGGCCTCGCCGGGAATGTCGAAGCACCAGCGCAGCACGGTCCCGAATTCCGCCTCGGCGGCCTTGCGGGCGTCCTCGATCGCGTCCATGAAGGCCCGCTCGTCGATGCCCCGCCGGGTGGAGGAGAAGGGGGTGATGGTCAGCTCCGCGTACCGCACCTGCTGCCGGGCCAGGTCGCGGGCCACCTCGTAGGTGAGCAGCCGGACGTCCTCCGGGGTGCGGATGAGGTCCACGACCGACAGATAGACCTCGATGAAGTGCGCGAAGTCCGTGAAGGTGAAGTACTCGGCGAGGGCCTCGGGGTCGGCGGGGACCTTGGAGCCGGGGTGGCGGGCGGCCAGCTCCGAGACGATGCGGGGGGAGGCGGAGCCGACGTGGTGGACGTGCAGTTCGGCCTTGGGCAGTCCCGCGATGAAGGCGCGCAGATCGCGGTCGGCGGTGCCGGTGGCGGGTACGGCGGTGTCGGTCAAGGAGTCCTCCGCGGGAACGGCGCCCGTGGACCGCGGCGAGCGGCCCGGGCGCGGTGATCGGCTGATCGGTGGCGCGGGTTCATCGTAGGCCCCGGGGCGGCGGTGTCCCGTGCGGCCCGTAGCATGACGGGACCGTCCAGGAGAGGGGTCCCTTCACCATGTCCGACGAGGCGCCGCAGTCCACGCCCGGGGAGCAGACCACGCCCCCTCACGGGCCGACGGAACCGGCTCCCGGGCACGGCCCTTCGACCACCCCTCGGACCTCCCAGGACGACGCGACCCCTCCGGTCTCCCTGGACAAGGCCCCGGCCCCGGCACCGACGGCGTCCCCTGGGGACCGGATACCGGGGGCGGAGAAGCCCGGGGCGGACCGGATACCGGGGGCGGAGGAGGCCGGGGCGGGCCGGATACCGGGGGCGGACAGCGCGCCGGCGCCCTCGGCACCCGTAGCGGACCAGGAAGCGACGCCCGCAGCGGCCGGAGCCGACGTGACATCGGCGTCCGCCGTACCCGGAGCGGACCGGGCCCCCGTCCAGGACACGCCCCCGGCTCCCGCCCCCGCCTCGGTTCACGACCAGAAGACCCTGACCTCGCAGCCGCCCTCACCGCCGACGGCCCCGGAGCCGCCCGCCCCCGCCGACAGGACGTTCGTCGACGCCCCGCCCGCTCCCTGGGCCGCCCCCGCCGACGGAACCGGCGCTCCGTCCCCCGCGTCACCCCTGCCCCCGGCGCCGGCCCCCGCCCCGCAGGCCAACCCCTTCGCGGCACCCGAGTCCACCCCCCGGCCGGGGCCCTTCCCGCACCCCGCCCCGGCCCCGAATCCCTTCGCCCCGCCCGCCGCCGGACCGACGGCCCCGGCCGCCTACCCCTTCCCCCACTCCGGCCCCGCCCCGGCCCCGAACCCCTTCGCGCCCCCCGCCCCCGGCCCGGCGGCCCAGGCCCACCCCTTCGCCCAGCCCGCGGGACCGGAACCGGTGCCCCCGCCGCCCATCGCCCCCGACGGTCCCGGGCAGGTGCCGTACGGCTACCCGGGCACCGTGCCGGCCTACGGCTACCCGGGCCCGCCGCACCCCCCGTACGCCGCCGCCCCCTACCCCGCCGGCAACGGCTACGGCTGGCCCGGCATGCAGGCGCCCCCGAGCAACGGCATGGGTACGGCCTCCCTCGTGCTCGGCATCCTCTCGGACATCGGCTTCCTGGCCTGGCCGCTCGCCCTGGTGCTGGGCATCCTCGCGATCATCTTCGGCGCGCTCGGCCGGGGGAAGGCGAAGCGGGGCGAGGCCACGAACCCCGGGGTGGCCCTGGCCGGCCTGATCTGCGGCGCGACGGGCGTCGTCCTGGTGCTGATCGTGTTCGCCGTCCTGATAGCGGCGCTCGGCTGACCGCCCGCCGCCGACCGTGGGCCCGGACCGTCGGTCGCCGGTCTGCGAGCAGTCGGCGGTACGACCCCAGCCGTAAGCGGCCCAGCCACGGCGAGCGTTCGACCCACCCGCGACCCACCCGCGCCCGCGCACGCCCCGTCAGCCCCAGGCGCCCCGTCCGGCGAGCGTTCGACGCCACCGCCACCGCCACCGCCACCGCCGGCCGTGGGCGCTCGCTCTGTCGGTCGTCGCCCCCGTCAGTCGGCGGTGGCCTGCCCGCGACCGCCGGCGCCCCACCCCCGGCGAGCGTTCGGCGCCCCGCCGCTCAGGCCCCCGCGCCCGCCAACCGCTCCCGGGCCTCCATCAGGGCGAAGCCCAGGAGGTTCAGGCCCGGCCACCGCTCCGGGATGGACGCCGCCTCGTCGTCGGCCGTGAGACCTATGCCCCAGACGCGGTCCACGGGGCTCGCCTCCACCAGTACCCGGTCCCCGGTGTTCAGCAGGAACTGCCGGAGGCCGTCGTCGGCGGCGAACTTGTGCACGCTGCCCTCGGTCACGATCCGGAACCGCTCGCGCCGCCAGGTCTCCTCGTCGAAGCCCTGGACCAGCCGCCCGGCCTTCTTCGCGGCGGCGGGGTGCTCCGCGGCGAGCACCCGGCGCTCCGCCTCCGCGTCCCCGAACAGCCGGGCCTTGCCGGCCATCATCCAGTGCTCCGCCGTCGCGTACGCCACCCCGTCCACCACGAACGGTGACGGCCACCACTGGCTCAGACAGCTCGCGCCGATCCGTCCGTCCGGCCGCGGCCGGTGACCCCAGAAGTGCAGGTACTTCACCCGGGTCCCCGCCCGGACCTCCCTGATCAGGGATTCCACCCCGTCGATCTTCCCCATGCACGCGAGTCTGGCACGCACCACTGACAATCCGTCCGCCGTTTTGCCCCCCGACTCGACAACTGGTCGACAGATTCCGTCGCGTAACCAAAAGGCAACAACGGAATCACTTGTTGGTGCCCTATGGCTCTGTCAGGATCGGCACTCAAATCGAGCTGGAGCTACGCCACCCACCCCCGGGACGGGGCGTACGGCGGAGGAGAGCGACATGCACAACCCGGGCACCGCCACCCCGGAACGATTCCCCGCCCAGGACCGGTTCGCGGACGGCGCGCAGTTCATCGCCGGCCGGCCGGCCAAGGGCACCTCGGGCCGCCACCACGCCGTGGTCGACCCCGCCACCGGCCGGGAGGTGTACCGCTACGAACTGGCCGGCCCCGACGACGTGGACGCGGCCGTCGCCGCCGCGCGGGAGGCGTTCCCGGGCTGGGCCGCCGCCACCCCGGGCGAGCGCGCGGAGGCGATGCACCGGTTCGCCGGTGTGCTCGCCGAACGCGCCGAGGACCTGGCCGGCGCCGAGTCCCTCCAGTGCGGCAAGCCGCTGAAGCTCACCCGTGAGTTCGACGTGCCGGGCACGGTCGACAACACCGCCTTCTTCGCGGGCGCCGCCCGGCACCTCCAGGGACAGTCCGCCGGTGAGTACTCCGGGGACCACACGTCGTACGTCCGGCGCGAGCCCATCGGGGTGGTCGGCTCCATCGCGCCCTGGAACTACCCGCTCCAGATGGCCGCCTGGAAGATCCTCCCGGCGATCGCCGCGGGCAACACCGTCGTGCTGAAGCCCGCCGAGATCACCCCGCTGACCTCGCTGATGTTCGCGCGGGCGGCCACGGACGCGGGCATCCCGGCCGGGGTGGTCAACATCGTCACCGGCACCGGGAAGGAGGCCGGCGAGCACCTGGTCGGGCATCCGGACGTGGCCATGACCTCCTTCACCGGGTCCACCGCGGTCGGTCGGCGCGTCGCCGAGATCGCCACCGCCACCGTCAAGCGGCTGCACCTGGAGCTGGGCGGCAAGGCGCCCTTCGTCGTCTTCGACGACGCCGACCTGGAGGCCGCCGCGCACGGCGCGGTCGCGGGCGCGCTCATCAACAGCGGCCAGGACTGCACGGCCGCCACGCGCGCGTACGTGCAGCGTCCGCTGTACGAGGCGTTCGTGGAGCGGACGGCGGCGCTGATGGAGACCGTCCGGCTCGGCGACCCGTTCGCGCCCGGCACCGACCTCGGGCCGCTGATCTCGCACGCCCAGCGCGACCGGGTGGCCGCCTTCGTGGACGGGGCGCGCGGCTACGCGCGCGTGGTCACCGGCGGCGAGGCGCCCGGGGGAGAGCTGAAGGACGGCGCCTACTACCGGCCCACCCTGATCACCGGCGCCGCCCAGGACAGCGAGATCGTCCAGTCGGAGATCTTCGGCCCGGTCCTGGTCGTCCTGCCCTTCGACACCGACGACGAGGGCCTGCGGCTGGCCAACGACACGCCGTACGGCCTGGCCGCCTCCGCGTGGACGGGCGACGTCTACCGTGCGAACCGGGCCACCCGCGAGATCAAGGCGGGCTGCGTCTGGGTCAACGACCACATCCCGATCATCAGCGAGATGCCGCACGGCGGCTACAAGGCGTCGGGCTTCGGCAAGGACATGTCGGCGTACTCCTTCGAGGAGTACACGCAGATCAAGCACGTCATGTTCGACAACACCGCGGTGGCCGCCAAGGACTGGCACCGCACCGTCTTCGGGGACCGCTAGGTCCTGTCGACGAACTCCCGCCGTCCGCCCGGAGGGCGGGCCGCGCGGCGTCAGGTGCGTGCTCTGGGGGTCCCCCCGGCCGGAGGCTGGGGGAGTGCCGGGCCCTGGCCCTCGTACTGGGCGTACTTGGGTCTGGGTCCGGTGCGGCGAGTGGGGGCACCCCCTGCTCGAAGAGCTTGGGGGAGCGTGCATGGCGTCGCGAGGCAGGCGGGAGTTCGACGACAGGACCTAGAGACCGACCAGGCCACTGACCAGGCCGATCCCTCCCGGAAGGGCACCACGCGCATGGAGCAGTACGAGCCCGAACGCCCGACCCCGCCCCGAGCGGCCGCCCCGCGGCGCGGGCCGCGCGGCGGCGGGGCCGTCCTGGCCCGCCGGTCGCTGCTGCGGGCCGCCACCGGCGGCGCGCTCGCGGCCGGCGGCCTCGGGACGCTCGCCGCCTGCGGAATCCCCGCGGCGGGCAGGAGCCAGGGCGGCACCTCCGCCCAGGACCACTCGGCCACGGAGAAGGTGGTCAACTTCTCGAACTGGACCGAGTACCTCGACGTCGACGACAGCGGCAAGCACCACCCCACCCTGGAGACCTTCCGCAGGCGGACCGGGATCAGCGTCGACTACACCGAGGACATCAACGACAACAACGAGTTCTTCGGCAAGATCAAGCCCCAGCTCGCCGCCGGGCGGGACACCGGCCGGGACATCATCGTCCTCACCGACTGGCTGGCCGCCCGGATGATCCGCCTCGGCTGGGTCCAGAAACTGGACCCGTCCAACCTGCCGCACGCCTACACCAACCTCTCGGCCCAGTTCCGCGACCCGGACTGGGACCCCGGGCGGGCGTACTCCTACCCCTGGCAGGGCATCTCCACCGTCATCGCCTTCAACAGGAAGGCGCTGGACGGCATCGAGGTGCGCTCGGTCTCCGACCTGCTGGACAACCCGAGGCTCAAGGGACGCGTCGGCTTCCTGTCGGAGATGCGCGACAGCGTGGGCATGACCCTGCTCGACATGGGCAAGGACCCGGCGCGGTTCACCGACGACGACTACGACGCGGCGATCGCCCGCCTGCAAAGGGCCGTCGACAAGGGCCAGATCCGCCGCTTCACCGGCAACGACTACACCTCCGACCTGTCCAAGGGCGACTTCGCCGCCTGTATCGCCTGGGCGGGTGACGTCGTTCAGCTCAAGGCGGACAACCCGGACATCGACTTCGTCATCCCCGACAGCGGCTATGTGACGTCGACCGACAACCTGTGCATCCCCAACAAGGCCCGCCACAAGACGAACGCCGAACGGCTGATCGACTTCTACTACGAGCCCGCGCAGGCCGCCGCGCTCGCCGCGTACATCAACTACGTGACACCGGTCGACGGGGTGAAGCCCTACCTTGCGAAGATCGACCGGGACGCGGCGGACAATCCGCTGATCGTCCCCGACCAGGCCATGCAGGCGAAGTCCCATGCCTTCCGCTCCCTGAGCCAGAAGGAAGAGACGGCCTACGAAGGAAAGTTCGCGAAGCTCACAGGGGCGTGACGACGATGAAGACGACACCAGACAACAGCGGCGACGTCCGCCTCTCCGGAATCTCCAAGACCTACGGCTCCTTCACCGCCGTGCACCCGCTGGACCTGACCGTGCCCGAGGGCTCCTTCTTCGCCCTCCTCGGCGCCTCCGGCTGCGGCAAGACCACCACCCTGCGCATGATCGCCGGCCTGGAGGAGCCCACCACGGGCACGGTCCGGCTCGGTGAGCAGGACGTCACCCACCTGCCGCCGTACAAGCGGCCGGTCAACACGGTCTTCCAGTCCTACGCCCTCTTCCCGCACCTCGACATCTTCGAGAACGTCGCCTTCGGTCTGCGCCGGCGGGGCATCAAGAGCGTCAAGAAGCAGGTCGAGGACATGCTGGAGCTGGTCCAGCTCGGCGAGCAGGCGCGCAAGAAGCCGCACCAGCTCTCCGGCGGCCAGCAGCAGCGGGTCGCCGTGGCCCGCGCCCTGATCAACCACCCCAAGGTGCTGCTGCTGGACGAGCCGCTGGGCGCCCTCGACCTGAAGCTGCGCCGCCAGATGCAGCTGGAGCTCAAGCGCATCCAGACCGAGGTCGGCATCACCTTCGTCCACGTCACACACGACCAGGAGGAGGCCATGACCATGGCCGACACGGTCGCCGTGATGAACGGCGGCCGGGTCGAGCAGCTCGGCGCGCCGGCCGACCTGTACGAGAACCCGCGGACCACCTTCGTCGCGAACTTCCTCGGCACCTCCAACCTGATCGAGGCCGAGGTGGACACCCGCGGCGGCGACGACCTCGTGCTCAAGGCGGGCGACGCCAAGCTGGTGCTGCCCGGCGCCCGGTGCACGGCCCCGACGACGGCCGGCGGCAAGGTGCTGGTCGGCATCCGCCCGGAGAAGATCTCGCTCACGCACGCCGACGACGCGGGGGAGATCCCGGCCGGCCGTAACCGCCTCACCGGGAAGATCGCCGACGCCAGCTTCATCGGCGTCTCCACGCAGTACGTCGTCGACAGCCCGGTCTGCGCCGGTCTGTCGGTGTACGTGCAGAACGTCGAGCGCGACGGCCGGCTGGTGCCCGGCGCCGACGTGGTCCTGCACTGGAGCCCGGCCCACACCTTCGCCCTGGACGCGGCCCAGGCCATCGACGCGGGCACCGAGGAAGAGGTCGCCGCCTGATGTCCACGCTCACCGAGGCGCCCCCGCCGCTCAGCCCCGCCCCGCCCGAGGAGAAGCCCCCGCGCCGGCGCGGTCGGTTCACCCCGTACTGGCTGCTGCTGCCCGGCATGCTGTGGCTGGTCGTCTTCTTCGCGCTGCCGATGGTCTACCAGGCCTCCACGTCCGTGCAGCAGGGCTCCCTGGAGCAGGGCTACAAGGTCACCTGGCACTTCGCGACCTACTGGGACGCGCTGAGCGCGTACTGGCCGCAGTTCCTGCGCTCCGTCTGCTACGCCGCCGCCGCGACCGTGCTGTGCCTGCTGCTCGGCTACCCGCTGGCGTACCTCATCGCCTTCCGGGCCGGCCGCTGGCGCAACCTGATCATGATCCTGGTGATCGCGCCGTTCTTCACCAGCTTCCTGATCCGCACCCTGGCCTGGAAGACGATCCTCGCCGACAACGGCCCGGTCGTGCACACCCTGAACACGCTGCACCTCCTGGACCTCACCGACTGGCTCGGCTGGACGGCCGGCGACCGGGTGCTGGCCACCCCGCTGGCCGTGGTGTGCGGACTGACGTACAACTTCCTGCCGTTCATGATCCTGCCGCTGTACACCTCGCTGGAGCGGATCGACGGGCGGCTGCACGAGGCGGCCGGCGACCTGTACGCCCGGCCCTGGACCACCTTCCGCAAGGTCACCTTCCCGCTGTCCATGCCGGGCGTGGTCTCCGGGACGCTGCTGACCTTCATCCCGGCCGCCGGCGACTACGTCAACGCCGAACTCCTCGGCTCCACCGACACCCGGATGATCGGCAATGTCATCCAGACGCAGTTCCTGCGCGTCCTGGACTATCCGACGGCCGCCGCGCTCTCCTTCATCCTCATGGCCGCCATCCTGGCCATGGTCACCCTCTACATCCGCCGGTCGGGGACGGAGGACCTGGTCTAAATGCCCTTCCTGAACTGGCTCAAGCGGCATCTGGTCGTCATCGCCGGTCTGCTGACGCTCGCCTATCTGCTGCTGCCGAACGTCGTCGTCACGGTGTTCTCCTTCAACAAACCGAAGGGGCGCTTCAATTACGAATGGCAGCGCTTCTCCGCGGACGCGTGGAAGGACCCGTGCGGGGTCGCCGACATGTGCGGCTCGCTCTCGCTCAGCCTGCGGATCGCCGCCTGCGCGACGGTCGGCGCCACGGTCCTCGGCACGATGATCTCCTTCGCGCTGGTCCGCTACCGCTTCCGCGCGCGCGGCGCCGTCAACTCGCTGATCTTCCTGCCGATGGCGATGCCCGAGGTGGTCATGGCCGCCTCGCTGCTCACCCTGTTCCTCAACATGGGCGCCCAGCTCGGCTTCTGGACGATCCTGATCGCCCACATCATGTTCTGCCTGAGTTTCGTCGTCACCGCGGTCAAGGCGCGCGTGATGTCGATGGACCCGCGTCTGGAGGAGGCCGCCCGGGACCTGTACGCCGGTCCCGTGCAGACCTTCTGGCGGGTCACCCTGCCCATCGCGGCACCCGGAATCGCGGCGGGCGCGCTGCTGTCGTTCGCGCTCTCCTTCGACGATTTCATCATCACCAATTTCAACGCCGGCTCGACGGTCACCTTCCCGATGTTCGTATGGGGCTCGGCGCAGCGCGGAACGCCCGTGCAGATCAATGTGATCGGCACCGCGATGTTCCTCCTCGCCGTCCTGTTCGTCCTGGTCGCGATGGTCCTCGGAAACCGCCGGAACAAGCAGAAGGCATAGGCCGTTCACGGGCCTTGCCGGGAATCCTCTGTAGGGAGTTGAAATCATGGCCCCAAGCGCCATGAGCCGTGGGAAAGACAACTGGATCGCCTCTCTCTCCGAAGCCCAGCCGGTCCCGTACTGGCTGGAAGACCCCGGCAAGCCGGCCGCCGAGCCCGCCCTCACCGCCGCCGAGACCTGCGACCTGCTGGTGGTCGGCGGCGGGTACAGCGGGCTGTGGACGGCGCTGAACGCCAAGGAGCGCGACCCCGGACGCGATGTCGTCCTGCTGGAAGGCCGCGAGGTGGGCTGGGCCGCCTCCGGCCGCAACGGCGGCTTCTGCGCCGCCTCCCTCACGCACGGCCTGCCCAACGGCCTCACCCGCTGGCCCGACGAGATCCACAAGCTGGAGGAGCTGGGCCGGCGCAACCTCGACGAGATCGAGGCCGCGGTCGCCCGGCACGGCATCGACTGCGACTTCGAACGCACCGGCGAGATCGACGTGGCCACCGAGACCTACCAGGCGTGGGAGCTGAAGGACTGGCACCGGGAACTTCAGGAGAAGGGCCTCGCCGACGGCATCGACTTCCTGGACGCCGATGCCGTGCGCGCCGAGGTGGACTCGCCCACCTTCCAGGCGGGCCTGTGGGACCGCCGGGGCGTGGCCATGCTGCACCCGGCCAAGCTCGCCTGGGGCCTGAAGCGCGCCTGCCTCAGGCTCGGGGTGCGGGTGTACGAGCACACGCCCGCCCTCACCCTGAAGCCCTACGGCGCCGGGATGGCCGTACGCACCCCCTACGGCGCCGTCCGCGCCCGCAAGGTCGCGCTCGGCACCAACATCTTCCCCAACCTCGTCCGGCGCGTGCGGTCGTACACCGTCCCGGTCTACGACTACGCGCTGATGACCGAGCCGCTGACCGCCGACCAACTCGCGTCCATCGGCTGGCACAACAGGCAGGGACTGGGGGATTCGGCGAACCAGTTCCACTACTTCCGGCTCTCCGCCGACAACCGCGTGCTGTGGGGCGGCTACGACGCGATCTACCCCTACGGCGGCCGGGTGCGCGCCGAGTACGACGACCGGCCCGAGACGTACGCCAAGCTCGCCGGCCACTTCTTCACCTGCTTCCCGCAGCTGGAGGGCGTCCGCTTCACCCACGCCTGGGGCGGCGCGATCGACACCTGCTCCCGGTTCTCCGCGTTCTTCGGCACCGCCCACCAGGGCCGGGTGGCCTACGCGGCCGGCTACACGGGCCTCGGGGTCGGCGCCACCCGGTTCGGCGCGGACGTGATGCTGGACCTGCTGGACGGGGAGCGCACCGAGCGGACCGAGCTGGAGATGGTCCGCAGGAAGCCGCTGCCGTTCCCGCCGGAGCCGTTCGCCTGGACCGGTATCGCCCTCACCAAGTGGTCCCTGGCCCGCGCCGACGCCCACGGCGGCCGGCGGAACCTGTGGCTGCGGACGATGGACCGGCTGGGACTGGGCTTCGACAGCTGAGGCGACCGACGGCTGAAGCGACCGCGAGCTGAGGCGACCGACGGCCGAAGCGACCGACGGCTGAAGCGACCGACAGCTGAGGCGAACCGGCGGCCGAGGTGACCCACCTCACCCGACGGACCTCGTGAACCCGCGTAATGCTCCGGGGCTGCCTCCCTCTCACCTCACGACGCATCCGCGTCCATGACCGAGAGGGAGGCTTTTTCGATGACTGGGGCGAAGACGGCCGTCGCATGGCTGGCATCCGTCGCACCGGACCCCGAGGCATGTCGCCGCGAGTGGGAGCGCAACCCCCTGGGGGTCGCCCTGCTGCCCGCCGGCCGGGCCTGGGACGTCCTGATCCTGCCGGGTGACCTCGGCCACCCGACCCTGGACGTGCTCACCCGCCTGCTCGACCGGCCCGGCCCGGTGCTCGCCGGCTTCGGTGACAGCCGGCTCGGGTTCCTGGTGCCCGCGGGCACCGCGGCCCGCTGGGTCGGCACCGGCGTCCGCACCGCCGGGGCCGGCACCTGGATCGTCGTGCCGTATCCGGGGCGGGTGACCCGGGGCGTGCGCTGGCTGGTGCCGCCGGACGGCTCGGGCACGCTGACCGATCCGGCGCTGCTGGAACTGGCGATGCACGAGGCGGCGGCGGAGCGGGCCCGGCGCGGTGATGCGCACCGGTAACGACCGGACACCTTGACAGCAGGATTGGTCTGGACCAAATTGTGTGCGCTCCGCTCCTCCAACTCCCCCGGCCCCGGAGGCCCCTGTGGAACGCACCAGACGTCGCAGAACCGTCCTCGCCGCGCTCACGGCGGCAAGCCTGGCCGTGCCCGGTGTCACCGCGCTCTCGTCGGCCGCCCGTGCGGCCGACGCGGACGTCGCCGTCAACGGCGGCTTCGAGTCCGGCCTGACCGGCTGGACCTGCACCGCCGGTACGACGGTGAACTCACCCGTGCACAGCGGAAGTTCCGCGCTCCAGGCCACCCCGGCCGGCGGCGACAGAGCCCAGTGCTCGCAGACGGTGACCGTCCAGCCCAATGCTCAGTACACCCTGTCCGGATACGTCCGCGGCTCCTACGTCTACCTCGGCGCGAGCGGCACCGGCACCACCGACGTCTCCACCTGGACCCAGTCCGCCCCCGACTGGCAGAAGCTGAGCACCACCTTCCGCACCGGGGCCGCCACCACCAAGGTCACGATCCACACCCACGGCTGGTACGGCACCGGCGCCTACCAGGCCGACGACATCACCCTCGTCGGCCCCGGCGGCAGCGGCACCACCCAGCCGCCCGCCGCCCCGGCCGGCCTGAAGACCACCACCGTGACCTCCTCCTCCGTCGGCCTTTCCTGGTCGGCGGTGACCGGCGCGACGAGCTACGCGGTCTACCGCGACGGCGTCAAGGTCCAGACGGCGACCGGCACTTCGGCGACCGTATCCGGACTCGCCGCCGCGACGGCGTACGGCTTCCAGGTCGCCGCGGTCAACGAGGCGGGCGAGTCAGCGAAGTCCGCGGTCGTCACCGCCACGACCAGCGCGGGCGACGGCGGCGGAGGTTCCTCCCAGCTGCCCGCGCACGCTCTGGTCGGCTATCTGCACGCCAGCTTCGCCAACGGCGCCGGCTACACCCGGCTCGCCGACGTCCCCGACAGCTGGGACGTCATCGACCTGGCCTTCGGCGAGCCCACCTCGGTCACCTCCGGGGACATCCGCTTCAACCGCTGCCCGGTCACCGAGTGCCCGAACGTGGAGAGCGACGCCGAGTTCAAGGCGGCCATCAAGGCCAAGCAGGCGGCCGGCAAGAAGGTGCTGATCTCCATCGGCGGGCAGAACGGCCAGGTCCAGCTGACCACGGCCGCGGCCCGCGACACCTTCGTCTCCTCGGTCTCGAACATCATCGACACCTACGGCCTGGACGGCCTCGACATCGACTTCGAGGGCCACTCGCTGTCGCTGAACGCGGGCGACACGGACTTCAAGAACCCGACCACCCCGGTGATCGTCAACCTGATCTCGGCGCTGAAGACCCTGAAGGCCAAGTACGGCGCCAAGTTCGTCCTCACGATGGCGCCCGAGACGTTCTTCGTGCAGAACGGCTACCAGTTCTACGGCTCCGGCAAGTGGGGCGGCCAGGACCCGCGCTGCGGCGCCTACCTCCCGGTGATCCACGCCCTGCGCGACGACCTGACCCTGCTGCACGTCCAGGACTACAACTCGGGCCCGATCATGGGCCTGGACAACCAGTACCACTCCATGGGCGGAGCCGACTTCCACATCGCCATGACCGACATGCTCCTGACCGGCTTCCCGGTCGCCGGCGACCAGAACAACGTCTTCCCGCCGCTGCGCCCCGACCAGGTCGCCATCGGCATGCCGGCGTCCACGAACGCGGGCAACGGCCACGTCTCCCCGGCCGAGGTCAACAAGGCCCTGGACTGCCTCACGAAGAAGACGAACTGCGGCTCGTACGCCACCCACGGGACCTGGCCCGCCCTGCGCGGCCTGATGACCTGGTCGGTGAACTGGGACCGGTACGCGAACTGGGAGTTCCAGAAGAACTTCGACGCGTACTTCGGCTGACCACGCGGGCGAGGGCGGCCAGCGGCACGGTGCCCAGGCACCAGCCGGCCAGCACGTCCAGCGGCCAGTGGTAGCCGTGCCGGACCAGGCCGTAGGACACCCCGAGGACCAGGACCCCGCAGCCGGCCGCCAGCGCGCGGCGGGCGGCGGGGGAGCGGAGCCAGGGGAGCAGGAGCAGGGCCGCCGAGCCGTAGGCCACCACCGCCGTCGCGGTGTGACCGGACGGGAAGTAGCCCGTCGCCGGGGGCACCACCGGTGTCCCCGGCCGGTCGGTCCACTCCTTCAGCGGTACGACGACCGCCGGGACCAGCGCCATCAGCACGGCGGCGGTCAGCGGCGGCAGCCACCAGCGGGGGGCTCCCCGGACCCGGCCGAGCCACAGGGCCCCGGCGAGGGCGAGGGCCAGCACCGGCACGGCGACCTGGACGTTGCCGAGGTCGGAGAGGAACTGGGAGAACCCGTCCGGGTGGACCAGGGCCCGGCTCAGCTCGGCGTCCGGCCGCAGCAGCGGCCCGTCGGTGACGACCTGCCAGGTGAACAGGGCGAGGAGGACCACCGGGAGGACCAGGAGCAGCATGGGCCCAGCTTGTCAGGTCGCGGCCGGCCGGGGAGGAAGGAGGTCGGCCGCCCCGGAACAGGGGGGATGGTTCCGAGGCGGCCGTCCGGACCGGGATGCCGCGCGCCCCGGGGGGTTTGGGGCGGCGACCGTCCGATCGGTGAGGAGATCCCGGAGCCGTGAGGCGCCGGATGTGTGCGCGAGGGCACGACCGGATCGAAGCTGGGGAGGCCTCGGCCCGGATCCGTCCACGGTTCCCCGTGGGCGGGGTGTATCTCTCATCGGGAGAGAACTTACGGCAGGCCAGGGCGGTTGGTCAGCAGGAATCTCTTCCTCTCATCCACCCCGCACACGTTCTTCACACGGCCTGCCGCAGCCGCTTCCGCAGGTACGGACCTCTCGGCCCGGCACACGGTCCGACGCGCGGTCGGACGCGTGGTCGGACGCGCGGGTCAGATGCGCGCGAAGCCCTGCTCGATGATGTCGAGACCCTCGTTCAGCAGGTCCTCGCCGATGACCAGCGGGGGCAGGAAACGCAGCACGTTGCCGTAGGTGCCACAGGTCAGGACCAGCAGGCCCTCGGCGTGGCAGGCCTTGGCGAGCGCGGCGGTGGCCTCCGGGTTCGGCTCCTTGGTGGTCCGGTCCTTGACCAGCTCGATGGCGATCATCGCGCCGCGGCCGCGCACGTCGCCGATGATGTCGAACTTCTCGGCCATGGCGGTGAGGCGGGCCTTCATGACCTCCTCGATGCGCTTGGCCTTGCCGTTGAGGTCCAGCTCCTTCATCGTCTCGATGGCGCCGAGCGCACCGGCGCAGGCGACGGGGTTGCCGCCGTAGGTGCCGCCGAGGCCGCCGGCGTGCGCGGCGTCCATGATCTCCGCGCGCCCGGTCACGGCGGCGAGCGGCAGACCGCCGGCGATGCCCTTGGCGGTCGTGATCAGGTCCGGGACGATGCCCTCGTCCTCGCACGCGAACCACTGGCCGGTCCGGCAGAAACCGCTCTGGATCTCGTCGGCGACGAAGACGATGCCGTTGTCGGCGGCGAACTGGCGGATCGCGGGCAGGAAGCCCTTGGCGGGCTCGATGAAGCCGCCCTCGCCCAGTACCGGCTCGATGATGATCGCGGCGACGTTGTCCGGGCCGACCTGCTTGGTGATCTGCTCGATGGCCTGCTTGGCGGCCTCCGGACCGGCGTTCTCCGGGCCGGTCGGCCAGCGGTAGCCGTACGCCACCGGCACGCGGTAGACCTCGGGGGCGAACGGACCGAAGCCGTGCTTGTACGGCATGTTCTTCGCGGTCAGCGCCATGGTCAGGTTGGTCCGGCCGTGGTAGCCGTGGTCGAACACGACGACGGCCTGCCGCTTGGTGTACGCACGCGCGATCTTGACGGCGTTCTCGACGGCCTCGGCGCCGGAGTTGAACAGCGCGGACTTCTTGGCGTGGTCGCCCGGGGTCAGCTCGGCGAGGGCCTCCGCGACCGCCACGTAACCCTCGTAGGGGGTGACCATGAAACAGGTGTGGGTGAAGTCGGCGAGCTGGGCGCTCGCGCGGCGCACCACGGCCTCGGCGGAGGCGCCGACGGAGGTCACGGCGATACCGGAGCCGAAGTCGATGAGGCTGTTGCCGTCCACGTCCTCGATGACACCGCCGCCGGCGCGGGTGACGAAGACCGGCAGCGTGGAACCCACACCCTGGGCGACCACGGCGGTACGGCGGGCCTGAAGCTCCTGCGACTTCGGGCCGGGGATGGCGGTGACGACGCGGCGCTCCTGCGGAAGTGCGGTCATGGGGGCTCCCTGATGATCTTGCGTACCGGGCGGTCCGGGTGGTTCCGGGCGGTGCGTTTACGGACGCATACCTTCTTTTCTCGCAGGCTAAGACCGGTTCCGAGGGGTGGGCATGCTCCATGTGGGCGTTGTCGACGCGTCCCCTTGTCCGCGGTGGACATAGCCCGCCCGGACCGCTGTGGCCCGCTTCGGCCGTGTAAGCGGTGAACTCCCCTTGCCGGGGCGTTAGATTGGCTCGCTGATGGCGGACGGAACGGCTGGTCAGGGGGCAGGGTCGATGGACACCGACGGCACACGGGACGCACGCGAAACGCCTGCGACACCGGTACCGCACCCGACGGGGCCCCGGGACGCGCCTGCGGCACCGCCGGGCACGCCGTCGTCGTACCGAGGCTCCGCCGTGCCGCCGCGTCCGGCGCGGGCTCCGCACGTGCCCGGGGCGGACAGCCCTCCCCCCTACGCCCCGCCCGCCGCGCCGCCCCGCTCACCCGTCGCCGACTGGCTCGACGAGCCGCGCCCCGCGGTCGGGCCCGGCGTCTGGCGCTACGGCTACCGGCGACCCAAGGCCACGAGCCAAGAGCAGCGCCTGGCCCCCGTCACCATCGTCGGCTTCTTCGTTCCCCTGGCGGCAGGGCTCTTCCTGTGGTCACTGTGGCGGCACGGCAGCATCCCCTATCAGTGGGCCGTCCTGAAGTTCTTCACCCCGGACGACTGGTGGTGGGCAGGGACCACGTCACCGAAGAGCTACCAGGGAGTCGAGGCGATCACGGTCGCCGACGGCGTGGCCTTCGCCCTCATCGTCTTCGCCATGGCGCGCCTGGGCAGCTGGTCCGACGTCATCCGGCACGTCGTCACCCGCCGCCCACAGCCCGCGCGCGCTTGGATCGCGGCGTTGGGCGCGCTCATCGCGCTGGCCTTCGTCTTCCCCGGCGCCTTCGGACTCGGCTGGGACCCGCTGCCCGTTCAGCATCCGCTGTTCTCCCTCATCGTCCTGATCACCGGCGGCTACAAGGTGTTCGCGTCGGTGCTGTTCACGGACGCGCTGTACGCGCTCATCACCGCGCTGGTGCTGTGGCCGTTCGCCCGGATCGGCGGCTGGTGGGCCCTCGCGAAAGAGCTGATCGCGGCCCGTACTCGTGCCAAGGGCGTCCAGAGCGCCGAGCCCCGTGTGGAGCGGCGGCCGTCCCACTGGCCCGAGCTGCGGGAAGCCGGTCAGCACCAGGCCGCGGACGTGCTCACCACAGAGGTGCACGCGGGCCGGATGAACGACGTGGACTGCGCGAGGGTCGGCCACATGTGGACCGCGGCCCGGGCCCGCGCGCGACTCTCCCCCTTCACCGAGGCGGTGCTCCGCGACGGCGCCGCCGCCTGGACCCATCCCTCCGGCGCCCGCGACCTGCCGGGCCGGTCCGCCCGCCACGATCTGCTGACCGGCCAGGTCCGCATCGGGCAGTGGGCCGCCGGAGAACGTACCCCGAGCGCCTACGGGGGAGCCGGAGCGGCGCTCGGACCCGACACCCTCGGCACCTCGCTGCTGGCGGTGGGGCCCTCCGGCTCCGGCAAGACCCGTCATTTGATCGGGCCCGTCGTGGAGTCGCTCGGCCTGCAGGCCCTCGCCGGGCAGTGCTCGGTCGTCGCCGTCTGCGCGGCCGGCACGCCGCTCGGTCCCGACTCCGCCTACGACGTCGTCGTACGCCTCGGAGACCCCGCGTCCGTGTACGACCTCGACCCCTACGCGGACTCCGACGACCCGGACGAGGCGGCGGCCTTCCTGGCGGAGGGGCTGGCCGGCGACCTGGACGTGGTCAGCGGGCAGCGGTCCGTCACCGCCCTGGCCCAGCTCCTCGGCCCCTACCGGGCGGCGTACGGACGCTTCCCGACGCTGCCGCAGCTCCGGGAGCTGCTGGAAGGCGATCCGTCGGTCCTGGCCGCGCTGCGCGCCGCGCTCGCGGGGGACGAGCACTCCCTGATGCGCCGCGAGCTCGACGCGCGCGCCCGGCAGTCCGGCGGCGCCGGCGATCCCGGCCCGGTTCTGGCCGACCGCCTGGCCGTGCTGGACCGGCCGGCGTTCGCCGCGTTCTTCGGCGCCGACCGGGGGCAAGCCCGGCCGTTCTCGCTCCGTGCCGTCGCCCACCATCCGCTGCGGGTACGGATCGACCTACCCGACCGCGGATACGACGAGGCCGCCCGGCTGATCACGCGGTTGCTGCTGGCACAGTTCGGTGCCGTGGCGATGGCGGGCGAACGGAGTCACTTCGCCTGCCTGGTGCTGGACGACGCGACCGGTGCCGTGACGGCCGAGTCGGTCCGCCGCATCCAGCGCCTGCGCTCGCGCAACGCCGGCGTGGTGCTCGCCCTGCGTACCGTCGGGGACGTGCCCGAGGCGCTGCACGGACCGCTGTACGCGGCCGTCGGCTGCCGCATGGCCTTCTCCGGAGTCACCACCTGGGACGGCAGCCGGTTCGCGGAGGCCTGGGGCACCCAGTGGGTGGAGACGCGCGACGTGGCCCAGCACACCGTCTTCGCGGACCAGCCCATGACCCGCGCGATCCATGCCCTGCGCAAGCTGGTGACCGGCAAGGCGGTGACGACGGAGGCCGTCACCGTCCGTCAAGTGGAGCGTGAGCGGTGGTCCGCGTCCGAGTTGGCTCATGGGGTGCCGCCGGGGCACGCGGTGTTGTCGTTGACCACCGTGCGCGGCGAGCACGCGCCGCCGCTGCTGGTCGATCTGCGGGGGTGAGCGGTCGTACGGTGAGGCAGAATCGGGGTGGGCCGTTCATACACCGCGGCCAAAAGATCACCGGATCCCTCACCGTGAAGGCCCCATGCCCCCGACTCTCGCCTCGCTCGTCAACCACTCCGCGCTGAAGCTGACCGTGCGCGCGGGCGAGGACCACCTCGACGTGCCCGTCCGCTGGGCGCACGTCAGCGAGCTGGCCGACCCCGTGCCCTACATGGAGGGCGGCGAGCTGCTGCTGATCACCGCGCTCAAGCTGGACGCGGAGGACCGGGAGGCCATGCGGCGGTACGTGCGCCGGCTGGTCGGCGCCGGTGTCGTCGGGCTCGGGTTCGCCGTCGGCGTGAACTACGACGAGACGCCCGAACCCCTCGTCGACGCCTGCGCGCAGGAGGGCCTGCCGCTGCTGGAGGTGCCCCGCCGCACCCCGTTCCTCGCCATCAGCAAGGCCGTCTCCGCGGCCATCGCCGCCGACCAGTACCGCGCCGTCACGGCCGGCTTCGCCGCCCAGCGGGAGCTGACCAAGCAGGCCCTCGGCGCCGGCCCCGAGGGCGTCCTCGGCGCGCTCGCCGCCCAGGTCGACGGCTGGGCGGCGCTCTACGACGCCTCGGGCGCCGTCGTCGCCGCCGCCCCGGAGTGGGCCGGCCGGCGCGCCGCCCGGCTCACCGCCGAGGTGGAGCGGCTGCGCGAACGCCCCGCCCCCGCCTCCTCCGTGGTCGGCGGACCGGACCACGAGGACCGGGTGGAGCTGCACAGCCTCGGCACCGGCCGCCGCCCCCGCGCCGCGCTCGCCGTCGGCACCGCCGCCGCCCTCGGCACCGCCGAACGGTACGCCGTCCACTCCGCCATCGCCCTGCTCACCCTCACCACCGAACGCTCCCGCTCCCTGCACGCGGCCGAGCAGCGCGTGGGCGCGGCGGTGCTGCGCATGCTGCTCGCCGGGGAGCCGGACCACGCCCGGGCCGTCGCCGGCGACCTGTACGGCGCGCTGCTGGACGCACCGTTCCGGATGATCGTCGCCGAGTCCGCGTCCGGCCCGGCCGGCGAACACCTGGGCGAGCTCGCGGAGACCGTGGAGTCCGCCGCGGCCCGGGCCGGGGAGGCCGTGCTGGTGGTGCCCGAGGGGGAGCGGCTGGTGGTGCTGGCCGCCGACGAGGGCGCGGCGGTGGCCGCGTGCACCGCCCACGCCGCCGCGCGCGAGGCCGAGCGGGCGCGGCCCGAGCAGGGGCGGGCGGACGAGGACGGCCTGGTCGTGGGCCTGTCCGCGCCCACCGGGCCCACCGCGGCCTCGGCGGCGTACAAGCAGGCCGAACAGGCGCTGTCGGTGGCGCGGCGGCGGGGCCGGGTGTTCGTGGAGCACGAGCAGCTGGCGGCCGGGTCGGTGCTGCCGCTGCTGGCCGACGACGCGGTGAAGGCGTTCGCCGACGGGCTGCTGCGGGCGCTGCACGAGCACGACGCCACCGGGCGGGGGGACCTGGTCGCCTCGCTGCGGGCGTGGCTGTCCCGGCACGGCCAGTGGGACGCCGCCGCGGCCGACCTGGGCGTCCACCGGCACACCCTGCGGTACCGGATGCGGCGGGTCGAGGAGATCCTCGGGCGCAGCCTGGACGATCCCGACGTCCGCATGGAGCTGTGGCTGGCGCTGAAGGCGACGACGACGGAGTGACCGAGGGCCCCTTGTCCCTCCGGCTGCGGTCACCGCACCGGTGCCTGTCCTTCCGGCCGCCGCCCCGCGCCGATTACCTCGCCAAACCGGCGCACCCCCCGCAGCGACTGCTACGACTCGGACAAACGACCCCCGGCCGCCCCCGCCCTACCGTGGACCACGCAAGCCAAGCACACCCCCAACGCGGAAGGGCCGGGACTCGTACATGACTTCCACCCATGCCTTCTGGCTCGCCGGCCGCCAGGTCACCGGCGAGGACAGCTTCGACGTCACCTCCCCGTGGGACGGCCGGCTCGTCGGCTCGGTCAGCGTGCCGAGCGAGGCCCAGGTCGAGGAGGCCGTGGCCGCCGCGTACGCCGTACGGGACGAGTTCGCCGCCACCCCGGCGCACGTACGCGCCGCCGCCCTGGACCACGTCAGCAAGCGGCTGGCCGAGCGCACCGAGGAGATCGCCCAGCTGATCTCCGCCGAGAACGGCAAGCCGATCAAGTGGGCCCGGGGCGAGGTCGGCCGCGCGGTCTCGGTGTTCCGGTTCGCCGCCGAGGAGGCCCGCCGGTTCAACGGCGGCGAGGCCCAGCGGCTGGACACGGACGCCGGCGGCCAGGGCCGGCTCGGGCTCACCCGCCGCTTCCCCAAGGGCGTCGTGCTCGGCATCGCGCCGTTCAACTTCCCGCTGAACCTGTGCGCCCACAAGGTCGCCCCGGCCATCGCCGCCGGCGCCCCGATCATCCTGAAGCCGGCCCCGGCCACCCCGCTGTCCGGCCTGATCCTCGGTGACCTGCTCGCCGAGACCGAGCTGCCGGCCGGCTCCTGGTCGATCCTGCCGGTCCCGAACGACCGCATGCCCGCCCTGGTCCAGGACGAGCGCCTGCCGGTCATCTCCTTCACCGGGTCCGACAAGGTCGGCTACGCGATCATGGACTCGGTGCCGCGCAAGCACTGCACCCTGGAGCTGGGCGGCAACGGCGCCGCGGTCGTCCTCGGCGACTACGCCTCCGACGCCGACCTGGACTGGGCCGCGACCCGCATCGCGACCTTCTCCAACTACCAGGGCGGCCAGTCCTGCATCTCGGTGCAGCGGGTGATCGCCGACGCGTCGGTGTACGACCGGCTGCTGCCGCGCATCGTCGCCGCCGTCGAGGCCCAGGTCACCGGCGACCCGTCCGACCCCAAGACCGATGTCGGCCCGCTGGTCAGCGAGGACGCCGCCAAGCGCGTGGAGTCCTGGGTGGACGAGGCGGTCGCGGCCGGCGCCACCCTGCTCACCGGCGGCGAGCGGGACGGCGCCACCTACGCGCCCACCGTCCTCGCCGACGTCCCGGCGGACGTCACGATCGCCTGCGAGGAGGTCTTCGGCCCCGTCCTCACCGTGCGCAAGGTGGACGGCGAGGAGGAGGCGTTCGCCGCGGTCAACGACTCCAAGTTCGGCCTCCAGGCGGGCGTGTTCACCCACGACCTCCAGGTCGCCTTCCGCTCCCACCGCACCCTCGAGGTCGGCGGTGTGGTGATCGGCGACGTCCCGTCCTACCGCGCCGACCAGATGCCGTACGGCGGCGCCAAGCAGTCCGGCGTGGGCCGCGAGGGCGTCCGGTACGCGATGGAGGACTACACCTACGAGCGCGTACTGGTCCTCACCGGTCTCGCGCTCTGACCTGCCACGGACAGGTCAGGAACAGAACGGCCGCAGCCCACTGTGCGGGGGCTGCGGCCGTTCGCATGTGCGGGGCACCAGACCCTGTTAATGGGAACCGTTTTCAGCTAGCCTGGTGGTGGACCGCCGATCCGAAGGGGCCCGGTGCCGCTGCCTTCCGGTGCCGGGCCCCTTCCTGGTGCCGGGCTTCTCCGGACCCTCAACCGGAGAAGCCGACGTGCGCGAGCCGGACGGGGCCGCGCAGTCCGAGGCGGACGTCGTGGACGCCCTCGGCGGTGAGGGCGGTCGAGAGGGTGGTGTAGGCGTACGGGCCCGCCGTGGGGGAGTCCAGGGTGAGCGCCGCCAGGGCCGGGCCGCCGTCCAGGGAGATCTCCACCGTGCCCTCGCCCGCCACCCGCACGGTCACCTCGCGTATGCCGGTGCCGAAGTCGCAGGATGCGTAGACCAGTTCGGCCGTCGTGCCGTGTGCCGGGGTCACCGCGTCGCCCGCCGTCTTCGTGCGGTCCACGATCGCCGCGCCGGACTGCTCGTCGAAGTCCGCGGCGGCCAGGCCGTGTTCGCGCACCGCGCGCGGGGCCGGCGGCTCGCCGTCGAGGCGCACGGTCGTCCGCAGCCGCACGTCCTCGCTGGACGCGCCCAGCAGCAGCTCGTACGGGCCCTCCTCCAGCCGCCACGCGCCCCGCCGGACGTCCCAGAACTCCAGTGCGCCGAGCGGGATTTCGAAGGAGACGGCGGCCGTCTCGCCGGGGGCGAGGGTGATCCTGCGGTGCGCCAGCAGCTCGCGGCGCGGGCGCGGCACCGACGGCTGGACCGCCCGGCCGTAGAGCTGGACCACCTCGTCCGCCGCCCGGTCCCCGGTGTTGGTGACCGCGCACTCCACGAGCACCGAGTCCGCCGTCACGCGGGCGGCCGGGCCGGTGTAGGCGAAGGAGGCGTACGACAGGCCGTGGCCGAAGGGGAAGAGCGGGGTGCCCTCGAAGTACAGGTAGGTCTGGCGGCTGCCGATCACGTCGTAGTCGAGCAGGCCGGGCAGGTCGGCGTCGGCCGCGTACCAGGTCTGGGGCAGCCGCCCGGCCGGACAGACGTCGCCGGCCAGCACCCGGGCCAGGGCCGTGCCCGCCGCCTGCCCGCCGTGCGCCGTCCAGAGCACGGCCGGCAGCCGGGCCGTGTCCACCGCGTACGGGTACGCCGACACCAGCGCCAGCACCGTGCGCGGGTTGGCGGCGCGGGCCGCGTCCAGCAGCCGCCGCTGGTGCTCCGGCAGCAGCAGGGTCGTACGGTCCTCGGTCTCCCGGCCGTTGATGTGCGGGTCGTTGCCCGCCACCACCACGACGACGTCCGCCCCGGCCGCCGCCCGGGCCACGGCCTCCTCGCCCCGCTCGACCGTGACGACCTCGAAGACATCGCCCTCCTCGGCAACCTTCACCCCGTCGGCGGCGACCCGTACCCGGCGGCCCGTACCGAGGTGCTGGAGGAGGTGACCACCGGCGTGTGGTTCCAGGCGGAACGTCTCCCGCACGACCCAGCCGCCGGGCTGGTCGGCGGAGGCGCGCACGAAGCCGTCCTCGGCGACCGAGAGGTAGCGGCCGTCGGGGGCGCGCAGGGTCAGCACCCCCTCGCCCCAGTCGACCAGCGCGAACTCGCTGCCGGTGGCGTCGGTGGTGAGCGGCGGCAGATCGGTGCGCCCGGACAGCAGCGCCGGGTCCAGCGCGCCCTCGGCACCGCGCGCCCGGTCCGGGGCGTCCGCCGCCGGCACCGCCAGGAACGCGCCGGACGCCGTCCGCAGCCGGACGCGGTCCACGCCCTCCGCGAACTCCACTCGCCGCGCCCCGAACCGCTCGTACAGGCCCTCCAGCGGGGTGGACCGGCGCAGGAAGCTGCCGCTGTACCAGTCGAGCTTGCACTCGTCGGCGAGCGGGCCGACGACCGCGATCCGGGTGTCCGGGGCCAGCGGCAGCAGGTCGCCGTCGTTCTTCAGCAGCACGATCGCCTGCTCGGCGGCCTCCTGGGCGAGCGCCCGGTGCTCCGGGGTGTCGAACGCGCCGGTGGTCGCGTGCGGGTCCCGGTCCGGGTCGAACTCGCCGAGCCGGAACCGTACGGAGAGCTGGCGGCGCACGGCGGCGTCGATGTCCGCCTCCGTCAACAGGCCCCGCGCCAAGGCCCCCTTGACCCGCGCGGTGATCGGCGAGCCGTCCGTGCCGTGGTCGGTGAAGCTGTCCACGCCGGCCAGCAGGGCCGCCGCGGTGGCCTCCTCGTGGGTGTCGAAGTAGTGCTCGGCGTCGACCAGGTTGGACGGCGCGCCCGCGTCCGAGCAGACCAGCAGCTCCTCGTCGGTCCAGGTGCGCAGATGCTCGCGCAGATACGGGGAGACGTGGTTGGGGCGGCCGTTGACCAGGTTGTAGGCGGGCATCACCCCGGCCACCGCGCCCGCCCGGACCGTCTCCCGGAAGGCGCGCAGGTCGTACTCGTGCAGCACCCGCGGGCGCACGGAGGCCGACGAAGTGGCCCGGTCCGTCTCGTTGTTGTGCGCCAGCCAGTGCTTGAGCACGGGCGCGGTACGCCAGTACAGGGGGTGGTCGCCGCGCAGGCCCCGGGTGTACGCCGTGGCGATGGCGCTGGTCAGCTTCGGGTCCTCGGCGTAACCCTCCTCGTTGCGGCCCCACAGCGGGTGGCGCAGCAGGTTGACCGTGGGCGACCAGACGTTCAGGCCGACGCGGTCGTCCCGGGCGCGCATCGCGCGGGCCTCCCTGCCCACGGCCTCGCCGATCCGCCGGACCAGCTCCGGGTTCCAGGTCGCGCCGAGGCCGACGGCCTGCGGGAACACGGTCGCCGGGCCCATCCACGCCACCCCGTGCAGCGCCTCCTGGCCGGTGCGCCAGGCGGCGACGCCGAGGCGCTCCACGGCGGGCGCGAACTGGTGCAGGAAGGAGATCTTCTCGTCCAGGGTGAGCCGCCCCAGCAGGTCGTCGACGCGCTTCGCGAACGGCAGACGAGGATCGCGGAAAGGCGGTGCGGACGGCGAGTCAACGGTCACGAGCGATTCCCCTTGCGCATGGAGCGGCTGACGCTTTCGAAGCGCTTCGATGCTCAATGCGCCGGAGCGGGGTGTCAAGGTGCCGGTCCGAAACAGGGCCGGTATGTCTCCGGCAAGGCGAGGCGCGGAGCGAACTACGAGGCCCTCCTGGCATCTGAGGAAACTTGGGATCGACCCTTGTGCGCCCCCAGGTGTTCACTTAACCTCGCAGCAACATCGAAGCGCTTCGACGGCTGTCCACGCCCCTCGCGCTTCCGCTCAACCGATCCACCGCTCGGCCGATCCACTGAAGACACCGCGACCGACGGCCCGCCGCCGGGTGTCCCGGTGCGCCATGAAGGGTTGACGCAATGACGCCGAACGCCGCCTCCTCCGCCCCCAGCAGGAGAAGCTTCCTCGCCTCCACCGCGGTCGCCACCGCGGCGGTGGCCGGCGGACTCCCGCTGCTCACCGCCTGCGGCGGCGGGCAGGAGGGCCGCAAGGAAGGCACCACCTCGGGCAAGGCGGCCCGGAAGATCCTCCCCGCGTACGTGGCATCGAGCGTCGTCGCCCCCGACATCCCCGCGAAGAACGGCTCCTCGGCCGGCTTCACCAAGGCCATCGCCCCCGACCGGCTCAAGACCTCGGTGCCGAGGAAACTCGGCAGCGGCGGCGAGCTGACGATCATGGCACCGCTGTGGGGCACCCCGCCGGACAACGGCAACCCGTACTACACGGCCATGAACGAGGCCATCGGCGTCAAGACCAGGTGGCAGAACCAGGACGGCAACACCTACGACGAGAAGCTCGGCGCGATCCTCGCCTCCAGCGACATCCCGGACGTCGTGGTCGTCCCCGGCTGGAACCTGAACGGCAAGATCCCCAACGCCGTCAACGCCAAGTTCGCCGACCTCGGCCCCTACCTGTCCGGCGACAAGGTCAAGGACTACCCCAACCTCGCCGCCGTCCCCACCGACGCCTGGCAGCGCTGCATCTTCGGCGGACAGCTGCGCGCGATCCCGCTGCCCGGCTCCTACGTCCCCAACATCGCGCCCTTCTACCGCAAGGACGTCTTCGACGAACGCGGCTGGCAACTCCCCAGGAGCACCGACGAATTCCTCGCCTGGGCGAAGGAGGCCACCGACGCCAAGGGCGGGGTGTGGGCCTGCTCCGACATGAAGTGGACCGCGTTCAACGCCTTCGGCGTCCTCAACGGCGGTGACAAGGCGCTGTGGTGGAACCTCCGGGGCGGCAAGCTGATCAACCGCATCGAGACCGAGGAGTACCTCGAAGCCCTGGAATGGGCCCGCAAGCTGTTCGCCGCCGGGGTGGTCCACCCCGACGACAAGGCCGGCAAGACCGCCAACCCGGCCGGTACCCGCTTCACCGCGGGCAAGCTGCTCGTCTACAACAACGACCTGTCCGACTGGTTCGGCAAGACCTCCGAACAGCACGCCCAGAACCCGGACTTCGAGATGGCCGCGATGGACATCTTCACCCACGACGGCGGCGACCCCGTGCTGTGGGCGGGTCAGCCCTGCAACATCTTCACCTTCGTCAACCGGAAGGCGTCCGAGCAGAAGATCAAGGACTTCCTCGCCATCGCCAACTTCTGCGCCGCCCCCTACGGCACCAAGGAGCGGCTGCTCGCCGAATACGGCGTCGAGGGCACCGACTTCACCCTGGACAGGAAGGGCGTGCCCACCAAGACCACGAAGGGCGTCAACGAGGTCCTCGGCGCCTTCGACTACACCGGCAAGCCCGCCGCCTACGTCGCCCACCCCGACTTCCCCGAGGTCACCCGGGGCATGGTCGAGTGGCAGCAGCGCATGGGCGCCTTCACCAAGAAGTCCTCCTTCTACGGCCTGACGATCACCGAGCCGGGCCGCTGGTCCAACCTCGCCGACGACTTCGAGCAGTTGGAGGACGACGTCGTGCGCGGCCGGAAGAAGATCGGCGACGTGCAGCAGGCGGTCTCCGAGTGGAAGAAGCAGGGCGGCGACGACCTGCGCGACTGGTACCGCGAGCTGCTCGACACCACCGGTTCGGCGCGGTGACCAGCACGGTCCCCCGCAGTGGCACCGGGGCGAAGCGGAAACCGGCGGCGTCCGGCGGCGCCACCGGCCGCCGGGAGCGGGCCCCGCGGGTCGGCCTGCGCACCAGGCTGCGGCGCGACCGCACCCTGATCCTGATGACCCTGCCCGTGGTGCTGCTGCTCCTGGTCTTCAACTACGTCCCGATCCTCGGCAACGTCGTCGCCTTCCAGGACTACGACCCCTACCTCAGCGACAACGGCTTCATCGCCGTCTTCCAGAGCCCCTGGGTCGGCCTGGAACAGTTCGAACGGGTCGTCCAGGACGCCGGGTTCTGGCACGCCGTGCGGAACACGTTCGTCCTGTTCCTGCTCCAGCTGGTGCTGTTCTTCCCGATCCCGATCGCGCTGGCCCTGCTCATCAACAGCGTGGTCCGGCCCCGGGTCCGCGCCGTCGCCCAGGCGGTCATGTATCTGCCGCACTTCTTCTCCTGGGTGCTGGTCGTCACCGTCTTCCAGCAGATCTTCGGCGGCGCCGGCGTCCTCGCGCAGGCCCTGCGCGAACACGGGCACCCGGGCTTCGACATCATGACCGACCCGGCGGTCTTCAAGTACCTGGTGACCGCCGAGATGGTCTGGAAGGACGCCGGCTGGGGCATCATCGTCTTCCTCGCGGCCCTCGCCGCCGTCCCCCACGACCTGTACGAGGCCGCCGCGATGGACGGCGCCGGGCGCTGGCGCCGCATGTGGCACATCACGCTGCCCGCGCTGCGCCCGGTGATCGCCCTGCTGCTGGTGCTGCGCGTCGGCGACGCCCTCACCGTCGGCTTCGAGCAGTTCCTGCTCCAGCGGCAGGCGGTCGGCCCGGACGCCTCCGAGGTGCTGGACACGTACGTGTGGTGGAACGGCATCCGCAACCAGGACTTCAGCTACGCGGCGGCGGCCGGCCTGATCAAGGGCGTCGTCGGACTGTCCCTCGTCCTCGTGGCGAACAAGGCGGCCCACCTGATGGGCGAGCAGGGGGTGTACAAGAAGTGAGCGCCGTGGTCGACCGGCCGGTGCCGGAGGGCGTGCGCGAGCGGAGCCGGTGGGCCGCGCCGCCCCGGCCGGTCTGGGAGGAGGAGCCGGCGAAGGCCGGGCTCGCCGCGAAGGGGCTGGTCCTCGGGATCGCGTGCTTCGCCGTGCTCTTCCCGCTGTGGATCGTCATCGTCACCAGCCTGTCCCCGAAGAAGGTCATCGACGACACCGGCGGGCTCGTGGTGATCCCCAAGGGCATCACCTTCGTCGCCTACCAGGAGCTGCTCGGCGGCGGCCAGGTGCAGCGGGCCGCGCTGGTCAGCGTCGGGGTGACCCTCGTCGGCACGCTGTTCAGCATGACGGTGTCGGTGCTGTGCGCCTACGGCCTGTCCCGCCGGGACTCGCTGGGCCACCGCTGGATCCTGATGACGCTGCTCGCCACGATGTTCTTCGGCGCCGGGCTCATCCCGACGTACCTGCTGGTGCAGGCGCTCGGCCTCACCGACACCTATCTGGCGCTGATCCTGCCGAGCGCGGTGAGCGTGTTCAACATCCTCGTGCTGCGCGGGTTCTTCATGGGCATCTCGCCCGAACTCGTGGACAGCGCGCGGATCGACGGGGCGGGGGACTGGCGGATCCTGTGGCGGATCGTGCTGCCGCTGTCCCGGGCCGTGCTCGCGGTGATCACGCTGTTCTACGCGGTCGGGTACTGGAGCGCGTGGTTCAACGCGTCGATCTATCTGACCGACCAGAAGATGATGCCGCTGCAGAACGTGATGATCCAGCTCGTGCAGAAGCAGGAACGGCCGGTGGGGCTGTCGGCCCAGATCAACACCGGGCAACTGTCGCCGCTGGCCGTCCAGATGGCCGTGATGGTCCTGGCCCTGCTGCCGGTGGCCGTCCTCTCGCCGTTCGTCCAGAAGCATTTCCGGAAGGGGATGCTGACGGGGGCGGTGAAGGGGTGACCGGGGCGCCCATGGAAGGGGGCGGTGCGGTTCGTCGGCGACCGCGGATCCGTCGTGGCTGATCGCGCGGTTCCCCGCGCCCCTTCGGGGCGCTGCCCCGCGCTCCGGCGCCCTGCGGGCCCCTGTCGGACCACCCACCCAGACTCCCCAGCCGAGGTACCCATGCCCACCCGCAGAACCGTCCTCGCCGGAACGGCGGCCGCCGCCGCACTGGCAGGCATGCCCACCCACGTACACGCGGCCGAAGCCGAACGGCAGCCGTACCGCTGGCGCACCGCCGTCATCGGCGGTACCGGATTCGTCACCGGTCTCCTCTTCCACCCCACCACCCCCGGCCTGGCCTACGCCCGCACCGACATCGGCGGGGCCTACCGCTGGGACCGGGACACCGACCGCTGGACCCCCCTGACCGACCACCTTGGCTGGGACGACTGGAACCTGCTCGGCGTGGAGGCCCTGGCGGTCGACCCGGCCCACCCCGACCGGCTGTACCTGGCGCTCGGCACGTACACCCAGCCCTGGGCCGGCGACGGAGCCCTCCTGCGCTCGGAGGACCGCGGCCGCACCTGGCACCGTACCGCCCTCCCCGTCCGGCTCGGCGCCAACGAGGACGGCCGCGGCACCGGCGAACGGCTCCTCGTCGACCCCCGCGACAGCGACACCCTGTGGCTGGGGACCCGCCACGACGGGCTGCTCAAGTCCACCGACCGGGGCGTCAGTTGGGTGAGACAGACCACGTTCCCGCCCACGCCGAGCGGCACCGGCCAAGGTGTCACCCTGCTCGTCGCCGCCGGCCGTGCCCTCTACGCCGGCTGGGGCGACGGCGACGGCACGAGCGCGCGCCCGAACCTGTACCGCACCACCGACGGCGCCACCTGGGAAGCCGTCCCGGGGCAGCCGGCCGGTGCCTCCGCCAGGGTTCCGGTACGCGCCGCCCACGACCCCCGCGCCCACGCGCTGTACGTCACGTACGCCGACGCGCCCGGCCCCAACGGGCAGAGCACCGGCAGCGTGCACAGGCTGGACACGGTCACCGGTGCCTGGAGTGATGTCACCCCGGTCGTCCCGGGCGGCGCCGACACCTTCGGCTACGGCGGGGTCGCCGTGGCCGCCGGCCGGCCGGGCACGGTCGTGGTGTCGACCAACAACCGCTGGTCGGCGGTCGACACGCTGTACCGCAGCACGGACGGCGGCCGCAGCTGGGTCTCCCTGAAGGACACGGCCGTACTCGACGTGTCCGAGACGCCGTACCTCAACTGGGGCGCGGGCTCACCGAAGTTCGGCTGGTGGATCCAGGCAGTGGCCGTGGATCCGTACGACAGCGCGCACATCCTCTACGGCACCGGCGCCACCGTCTACGGCACCCGCGACCTCGTCCACTGGGCGCCCCGGGTCCGCGGGCTGGAGGAGACCTCGGTCCGGCAACTGATCTCGCCGCCCACCGGCCGGGCCCACCTGATCAGCGGCAACGGCGACATCGGCGTGCTGTACCACGAGCGGCTGACCACCTCCCCGAAGCCCGGCATGGCCACGAACCCCGTCTTCGGCACGGCGACCGGTCTCGCGCTGGCCGTGGCGAAACCGTCGTACGTCGTGCGCACCGGCTGGGGCGACCACGGCAACGGCGCCTTCTCCACCGACGGCGGACGCACCTGGACGCCGTTCCCGGCCCAGCCCGCCCTCGCCGAAGATGCCCCCGGCCCCATCGCCGTCAGCGCCGACGGCAGCGTGCTGCTGTGGAGCTTCGTGCACGGGGACGGCACCAAGCATCCCGCCCACCGCTCGGCGGACGGTGGGCGCACCTGGGCCGAGGTGCCGTCCTTCCCCAAGGGCGCCACCCCGGTCGCCGACCCCGTCGACCCGGCCGTCTTCCACGCCTACGACACCGACACCGGGACCCTGTACGCCAGTACCGACCACGGGCGCACCTTCGTCGCCCGGTACGCACAACTGCCCTCCGGAGACAGCCAGTTCCAGCTCGCGGCGGCCCCGGGGCGGACGGGTGACCTGTGGGTGAGTGCCAAGGAACACGGGCTGTACCGGTCCACCGACGCGGGGGCGGGCTTCACCAGGGCCGACGGGATCCGGGCCTCGTACACCGTCGGGTTCGGCAAGGCCGCCCCCGGCGCGAGCTACCCGGCCGTCTACCACGTGGGCGCGCTCCCCGGCTCCGGCGTGGCCGTCCTGCGCTCCGACGACGGCGGCCGCACCTGGGTCCGCGTCAACGACGACGCCCACCAGTGGGGCTGGACCGGGCAGACCGTCACCGGCGACCCGCGCCGGTACGGCCGGGTCTACCTCGGCACCAACGGGCGGGGCATCCAGTACGGGGAGCCCGCATGAGGCCGGCCCTCGCCGACGTCACCCGGGGCCGCATCCTCTTCGGCGGCGACTACAACCCCGAGCAGTGGCCGGAGGAGACCTGGCAGGAGGACGTCCGGCTGATGCGGGAGGCCGGGGTCAACTCCGTCACGCTCGGCGTCTTCTCCTGGTCCCGGCTCGAACCGGAGCCGGGCGCGCGGGAGTTCGGCTGGCTGGACCGGCTGATGGACCTGCTGCACGAGCACGGCGTCGGGGTCGTCCTCGCCACGCCCACCTCCTCCCCGCCGCCCTGGATGGGCCGGCTGCACCCGGACACCCTGCCCCGGGACGCCGACGGCCGCATCGAGTGGTGGGGCGGGCGGCAGCACTTCTCGCACTCCAGCGCCACCTACCGCCGGTACGCCGCCGCCATCACCGAGGACCTGGCCGCCCGTTACGCCCGCCACCCGGCGCTGATCATGTGGCACATCAACAACGAGTACTGCACCTTCGACCACGGCGACGAGGCCGCCGCCGCCTTCCGCCGCTGGCTACGGGAGAAGTACGGCACCCTGGACGCCCTCAACTCCGCCTGGGGGACGGCCTTCTGGAGCCAGGGCTACGACACCTGGGACGGCATCCTGCCGCCGCGCCGCCCGCACTACCTGAAGAACCCCGCCCAGGTGCTGGACTTCCGGCGGTTCACCTCCGACATGCTCCTGGAGTGCTGCACCGCCGAACGGGACATCGTCCGCCGGCACACCCCGCACCTGCCGGTGACCACCAACTTCATGCCGCTGTGGACCGGGCAGGACGGCTGGCGCTGGGCCCGCGAGGAGGACGTCGTCTCCGTCGACCTGTATCCCGACCCGCGCGACCCGCTCGGCGCCCAGCGCGCCGCGCTGGTGCAGGACCTCACCCGGTCGCAGGCGCGCGGGCCGTGGATGCTGATGGAACAGGCGGCCGGGCCGGTCAACTGGCGCGGGGTGAACCACCCCAAGCCGCGCGGGCTGAACCGGCTGTGGTCCTTCCAGGCCGTCGCCCGCGGCGCCGACGCCGTCTGCTACTTCCAGTGGCGCCAGTCCCGGCAGGGCGCCGAGAAGTTCCACTCCGGGATGGTCAGCCACGCGGGGCCCGAAGGGCGTACGTTCCAGGAGGTCAAGCGGCTCGGCGCCGACCTCGCCCGGGTCGCGGACCAGGTCTCCGGCACCCGGATCACCGCCGACGTGGCGATCCTGCACGACTGGCACTCCTGGTGGGCCGCGGACCACGAGGGGCGCCTGTCGACTCTGGTCGACTACCCCGAGGTGCTCACCGCCTGGCACCGCGCCCTGTGGGAGGCCAACCTCACCGCCGACTTCGCCCACCCGGAGGACGACCTGTCCGGCTACCGGCTCGTCGTCGCCCCGCAGTCGTACCTCCTCACCGACTCCGCCCTCGCGAACCTCCTCGCGTACACCCGTGCGGGCGGCACCCTCGTCTGCGGCTTCCTCACCGGCGTCGTCGACGAGGACGACCGGGTCCGCCCCGGCGGCATGGACGCCCGGCTGCGCGAGCTGTTCGGCATCCGCACCCTGCACGAGTGGTGGCCGCTGGAGGCGGGGGAGACCGTCGCCTGCGAGGGATTCCGCGGCACGCTGTGGTCGGAGGAGATCGAGCCGGAACCCGGGGCCGCCGAGACCGTCCCCTACCGGGGCGGGGAACTGGACGGGCTGCCCGCCGTACTGCGCCGGGACCGCGCCTGGTACCTGTCCACGCTGCCCGAACCGGAGGCGCTGCGCTCCCTGCTGGCCCGCGTCGCCGCCGCGGCCGGGGTCCGGCCGGTGCTGGACGGACTGCCCGGGACGGTGGAGGCGGTGCGCCGGGGGGAGCTGCTGTTCCTGCTGAACCACGGGCGGGAGCCGGTCACCGTCCCGGTCCCGGGCACCCACCGCGACCTGCTCGGCGGTACGGACGTCACGGACACGGTCACCCTCGGCCGCCACGGCGTGGCGGTGCTGCGGTCATGAGCGCCACGCCGGTCCACGGCACCTGGGAACCGGCCCCGGCCGCGCGCTGGGAGGACGCCTTCCTGAGCGGCAACGGCCACCATGGCGCCCTTGTGTTCGGTGACCCGGACGACGAGCGGGTCATCGTCACCCAGCACACCCTCGTCCGGCCCAACGGCGGCGAACACGCCCGGCCGCCCCGGCTGGCCGCCGCCCTGCCCCGGCTCCAGGACCGGCTGCTCGCCGGCGACCTCACCGCCGCCGAACGCTTCACCGACGGCCGTCCGCTCCAGTGGGTGCAGCCCTTCCACCCCGCCTTCCAGGTCCGGGTGCGCCGTCCGGCGGGCGGCGGGCGGGAGGTGCGCCGGGCCGTCGACTTCACCAGCGGCGAGGTCACCGCGACCGGCCGCGGCGCCGTCGGCCGGGTCTTCGTCTCCCGCGCGGACGACGTGATCGTGCACGAGGTCACCGCCGGCGACCTGGCCGTCACCCTGGACCACCGGCTGCCGGGCGCCCCGGCCGGGCTGCGGGTCGGGCACGGCGCGCTGCTCACCGCCGAGGGCGCCCTGCTGAGCCTGCGCGTGCGGTACCCGGACAGCGACCGCGCCTACACCGGCGTCACCCTCGTCGCCGTCACCGGCGGCCGGACGGAACTCACCCCGCCGGGCGTCCGCGTCACCGGCTGCCGTTCCGCGCTGCTGCTCACCCGGGTGCTCCGGCACACCGGCGAGGCGGACGTCATCGCCGAGTCCCGGCGCCTCCAGGACCTGCTCGACGGCACCGAACGCCCCTACGACGGCCTGCTCGCCCGCCATCTCGTCCACCACCGCCCCGCCTATCTGCGGGCCGCCCTCGACCTCGGCGCCGATCCCGCCGAGCGCGCCCTGCCCGGCTCCGCACTGCTCGAGCGCCCGCACAGCCCGGCCCTGCTGGAGCGGCTGTTCGCGGCCGGCCGCTACCACCTGCTCTCCAGCAGCGGCCACCACCCGCCCCGGCTCACCGGACTGTGGACCGGCGACTGGGACACCGCCTGGTCCGGGGCATTCACCACCAACGCCAATCTCAACCTCCAGACCGCCGCCGCGCCCGCCGCCGCACTCCCCGAGGTCACCGAGGCGCTGGCCGCCTTCGTCGCCCGGCAGCTGCCGCACTGGCGGGCCAACGCCCGCGCGATCTTCGGCACCCGGGGAGCGGTCGCGCCCTCGCACAGCGACGGCGAGTCCGGGCTGACGTACCACTTCAGCCGCGAGTACCCGCTGCACCTGTGGACCGCGGGCGCCGACTGGCTGCTCAAACCGCTGGTCGACCACGACGAGATCCGCGGCGAGCACGATCCGCGCACCGCCGCCGCCCTCGCCGAGGCCGCCCTCTTCTACGAGGACTTCCTCACCCGCACCGACGGCGACGGCCGCCTCGTCGTCGTGCCCTCCTACTCCCCGGAGAACCGGCCCGCGAACGGAAGCTGGGGAGCGCTCAACGCGGCCATGGACCTCTCCGCCGCCCGGCACACCCTGCTCACCGCCGCCCGCTACCACCCCGAACAGGCCGCTAAATGGCGGGCGTTGGCCGAGCGGCTGCCCCCGCACCGGATCAACTCCGACGGTGCCCTGGCCGAATGGGCCTGGCCCGGCCTCCACGACACCTACGACCACCGCCACCTCAGCCACCTCTACGGCGTCTGGCCCCTGGAGGAGATCACCCCGTACGACACCCCGCGCCTGGCCGCCGCCGCCCACCGGGCGCTCCGGCTGCGCGGCGCCGAGAACGACTCCGCCCACGGCCATCTGCACCACGCCCTGATCGCCGCCCGGCTTGGCGACGGGGACCGGGCCGGCCGTGCCCTGCGCCGGGTCCTCGACGGCGACTTCTTCCACGCCTCCCTGATGAGCGCCCACTACCCCCGCCGCGCCGTCTACAACGCGGACGCCGCGCACACCCTCCCCGGAGTGCTCATCGAGACGCTCCTGCAGTCCACCCCGGACCGCCTGATCCTGCTCCCCGCCGTCCCGGACACCTGCCCGCGCGGCGAACTGCGCGGCATCCGCACCCGGTTCGGCGCGGAGGTCGACCTCGCCTGGGGCCCCGACGGCGCCCGGGCGGTCGTACGGCCCGGCCGCACCGGCCGCGTCGAACTGCGGACTTCCTCCGGCACCGAACCCCTCGAACTGGTCGCCGGGGAAGACCGCGTCCTCACCCTGAGGGCGCGGTGAACACTCCCCACACCCCCACCCATGGAAGGGACGCCATGGCAACGAGCACCATCAGCAGGGTCGCCAAGGCCCTGATCGCCCCCGCACTCGCCCTCGGCGCCACCGTCGGCCTCGCCTCGGCACCGGCCTCCGCCGCCGTCTGGAACACCTGCGACCAGTGGGGCAACACCACCCTGAACGGCTACACCCTCTACAACAACATCTGGGGCTCAGGCGCCGGCAGCCAGTGCGTCTGGGCCAACTCCGGCACCAACTGGGGCGTGCACGCCGACCACCCCAACACCGGCGGCATCAAGTCCTACCCCAACGCCAAGAAGGTGATCAACAAGCCGATCACCTCCCTGACCTCGCTCACCAGCACCTACAACGTCACCGTTCCGGCGTCCGGCGCGTACAACACGTCGTACGACATCTGGGACACGGACTACGACTACGAGATCATGCTCTGGGTCAACAAGACCGGACCCGTCGGCCCCCTGGGCACCGCGCAGGGCAACGTGACGCTGGGCGGGCACTCCTGGGCCGTCTACAAGGGCAACAACGGCGCCAACGAGGTCTTCTCCTTCATCCGCACCTCCAACTCCGCCTCCGGCACGGTGAACATCCTGCCGATCCTGAAGTGGATCAAGGACACGAAGGGCTGGTTCGGCAACGAGACCATCGGTGACGTCCAGTTCGGCTACGAGATCACGTCCTCGTCCGGCGGTCTGGACTTCACGACCAACAACCTGACCGTCAGCGGCGGTTGACCCACCGGGACCGGCCCCGCGCCGTCAGGACGCGGCCGGCGCCGGTCCCGAACTCGCCCGCCGGGTCAGCTCGGGCGCGAGCAGGACCACCTCGTCGCCGCCGCGCCCGTCCAGCTTGGCCACCAGGCGCTCCACGGCCCGCCGGCCCATCTCCTGGGCCGGGATGGCCACCGAGGTCAGCCGCACCGACGCCTGCACGGCGACCTGGTCCGGGCAGATCGCGACCACGGACACGTCCTCGGGCACCGCCCGGCCCTGCTGGCGCAGCAGCGCGAGCAGCGGCTCCACCGCCGACTCGTTCTGCACCACGAACCCGCTCGTCGCCGGGCGCTCGTCGAAGACCCGGGCCAGGGTGAGGGCCATCGCGTCGTAGCCGCCCTCGCACGGCCGGTGCAGCAGCCGCACGCCCGTCTGACGGGCCGCGGAGCGCAGCCCGTCCAGGGTGCGCTCGGCGAAGCCGGTGTGCCGTTCGTAGACCGCCGGGGCCTCGCCGATGACGGCGATGTCGCGGTGCCCGAGCCCGGCCAGGTGCTCCACGCACAGCGCGCCGGTCGCGCTCCAGTCCAGGTCCACGCAGGTCAGACCGCCGGTGTCGGCGGGCAGCCCGATCAGTACGGAGGGCTGGTCGGTGCCCCGCAGCAGCGGCAGCCGCTCGTCCTCCAGCTCGACGTCCATCAGGATCATCGCGTCGGCCAGCCCGCTGCCGGTGACCCGGCGCACCGCGTCGGGGCCCTCCTCGCCGGTGAGCAGCAGGACGTCGTAGCCGTGCGTGCGGGCGGTGGTGGCCACGGCGATGGCGATCTCCATCATCACCGGCACGTACAGGTCGGTGCGCAGCGGGATCATCAGCGCGATGATGTTCGACCGCTTGCCGGCCAGGGCGCGGGCGCCCGCGTTCGGGTGGTAGCCGAGTTCCCGGATGCTCCGCTCGACCCGCTGCCGGGTGGTGGCGGAGATGGACCGCTTGCCGCTGAGGACATAGCTCACCGTGCTCGCCGAGACTCCGGCGTGCTGGGCGACCTCGGCGAGGGTGACCATCCGGCTCTCCAAGCTTTGTGAAGCGCTTCGACACCGCGCTTTACCAACAGGGTGGGTGAGGGTGGGAATGACCCTAACGCCAAGGGAGTCGGGCTGTCCATAGCTGTCGAAGCGCTTCGACAACGCTGCTCAACCCCTGTTCCCGGCCTCGTCCCGGCAACCTCCGTGCCGGGCCCCGGCCACCGAAGGTCCACGCTAGACCCGGCCGGCTCCGTCCGAGTGGTGGGCCCCGCCCGTTTCAGGTACCAACGATCCAGTAGCACCGGTCGGTGCCGATCGGTCCCGGTCGTCCTTCTCCGCGGCGAGGTGAGCCTCGATGTCCGCCACCACCACCCCACGCACCACCGTCACCGAGCGCGAGGCCCGCCGGGTGGCGGAGGCCGCACGGCAGCGGGACTGGCGGGGGCCCAGCTTCGCCAAGGAGCTGTTCCTCGGGCGCTTCCGGCTCGACCTCATCCACCCGCACCCGCTGCCCGACGAGGAGTCCGTCCGGCGCGGCGAGGAGTTCCTGGCGAGGCTGCGCGCCTTCTGCGAGACGGAGATCGACCCGGCCCGCATCGAGCGCGAGGCCCGCATCCCCGACGAGGTGGTGGCGGGCCTGAAGGAACTGGGCGCCCTCGGCATGAAGATCGACCCCCGGTACGGCGGCCTCGGCCTCACCCAGCTCTACTACAACAAGGCCCTCGCCCTGGTCGGCTCCGTCAGCCCCGCCGTCGGCGCGCTGCTCTCCGCCCACCAGTCGATCGGCGTGCCGCAGCCGCTGAAGCTGTTCGGCACCCAGGAGCAGAAGGACGCCTTCCTGCCCCGCTGCGCCCGCACCGACATCTCGGCGTTCCTGCTCACCGAGCCGGACGTGGGCTCCGACCCGGCCCGGCTGGCCACCACGGCCGTACCCGAGGGCGACGAGTACGTCCTGGACGGGGTGAAGCTGTGGACCACCAACGGGGTGGTCGCCGATCTGCTCGTCGTCATGGCGCGGGTGCCGGAGTCCGAGGGGCACCCGGGCGGCATCACCGCGTTCGTGGTGGAGGCCGCCTCCGCGGGCATCACCGTGGAGAACCGCAACGCCTTCATGGGCCTGCGCGGCATCGAGAACGGCGTCACCCGCTTCCACCGGGTCAGGGTCCCGGCGGCACACCGGATCGGCCCCGAGGGCGCCGGTCTGAAGATCGCGCTGACCACGCTGAACACCGGCCGGCTGTCGCTGCCCGCGATGTGCGCGGGCGCCGGCAAGTGGTGTCTGAAGATCGCCCGCGAGTGGGCGGCGGAGCGCGAGCAGTGGGGCAAGCCGGTCGCGCTGCACGAGGCCGTCGGCTCGAAGATCGCGTTCATCGCGGCGACGACCTTCGCCCTGGAGGCGGTGCTCGACCTGTCCTCGCAGATGGCCGACGAGGACCGCCACGACATCCGCATCGAGGCCGCCCTCGCCAAGCTCTACGGCTCGGAGATGGCCTGGAGGATGGCCGACGAACTGGTCCAGATCCGCGGCGGACGCGGCTACGAGACGGCCGATTCCCTCCGGGCGCGCGGCGAACGCCCGGTCCCGGCCGAGCAGATCCTGCGCGACCTGCGCATCAACCGCATCTTCGAGGGCTCGACGGAGATCATGCACCTGCTGATCGCCCGGGAGGCGGTGGACACCCACCTCTCGGTCGCCGGCGACCTCATCGACCCCGACAAGTCCCTGGCCGACAAGGCGAGGGCGGGCGCGAACGCGGGAGTCTTCTACGCCAAGTGGCTCCCGAAACTCCTCGCGGGGCCCGGTCAACTCCCCACGTCGTACGCCGAGTTCCGGCACGACATCGACCTCTCCGGGCACCTGCGCCACATCGAGCGCACCGCCCGCAGGCTCGCCCGCTCCACCTTCTACGGCATGTCCCGCTGGCAGGGCCGGATGGAGTCCAGGCAGGGCTTCCTCGGCCGGGTGGTGGACATCGGCGCCGAACTGTTCGCGATGAGCGCGGCCTGCGTACGCGCCGAGCGGCTGCGCGCCGAGGGCAGGCACGGCCGCGAGGCATACCAGCTCGCCGACGCCTTCTGCCACCAGGCCCGCGTCCGAGTGGACGAACTGTTCACCCGCCTGTGGACCAACACCGACGACCTGGACCGGACGCTGGTCAAGGCGGTCCTGGCCGGCTCCCACACCTGGCTGGAGGAGGGCGTCCTCGACCCGTCGGGACCGGGCCCGTGGATCGCCGACGCGACCCCCGGACCCTCGGCGCGCGAGAACGCCCGCCGCCCCTACGGGAGTTAGCAGTACTTGTCGCTCGGGTCCCGAGTCGTCCAGGAGCAGGAGGCGACCTTGCCGCCGTTGGCCTTGGTCAGGGTGGCCGTGTCCTTGTCGTTGTTCCAGACGTAGGCGCGGCGGCCCTGGTACCGGTCGGCCGCGGTGTTCGTGCCGCTGCCGGTGTGGATCTTGAGGTACTTCCCGGCGCCGATCTTGATGTTCGGGAAGACGTACTTGTGGTTGGAGGCGTCCTTCAGCACCCAGCCCTTGAGCGAGACGGCCTGGCCGCTGGTGTTCTTCAGCTGGACCCACTCGCCGTTCAGGCTCTTGTTGGAGCGGTTGTCCGAGCCGGGGCTGTCGAACCACACGCGGTGGATCTTCACACCGCCGGCGGCCTGGGCCGGGGTGCTGAGCAGGGTGCCGGTGAGCAGGGCCGCGCCCGCGAGCGCGGGCAGGGCGGCGCGGAGGCGCACAGAGCGCATGGAGATATCCCCCCAGGATGTCGTCCGTGAATCATGCGGAACGAAGTGTTTATCACAAGATCTTCATGCTGGTTTCACAGGAGGAATTCCGGCCACCGCACCCACCCGGGGGACGCACTGTCCGGCCCGCCGCCGCTTGCCGCAACAATGGGAGGATGACCGACAGTCCCGCCCATCCGGCACCCCTCGCCGATCCGCACCTCGTCTACGACCCCGTCGCCGCCGACGGACCCAAGGACGTGGTGATCCTCGGCTCCACCGGATCCATCGGCACCCAGGCCATCGACCTCGTGCTGCGCAACCCCGACCGCTTCCGGGTCACCGCCCTGTCCGCGAACGGCGGCCGGGTGGCCCTCCTCGCCGAGCAGGCCCACCGGCTGCGGGTGCGGACCGTGGCGGTCGCCCGCGAGGACGTCGTACCCGCGCTGCGCGAGGCGCTCGCCGCCGCGTACGGCACCGAGCCGCTGCCCGAGATCCTCGCCGGGCCCGACGCGGCCACCCAGGTCGCCGCCTCCGAGTGCCACACCGTCCTGAACGGCATCACCGGCTCCATCGGCCTCGCCCCGACCCTGGCCGCCCTGGAGGCGGGCCGCACCCTCGCGCTCGCCAACAAGGAGTCGCTGATCGTCGGCGGCCCGCTGGTCACCGCGCTCGCCAAGCCCGGCCAGATCATCCCGGTGGACTCCGAGCACGCGGCCCTCTTCCAGGCCCTCGCCGCCGGCACCCGCGCCGATGTGCGCAAGCTCGTCGTCACCGCCTCCGGCGGCCCCTTCCGCGGCCGGACCAAGGCCGAGCTGGCCGGCGTCACCGTCCAGGACGCCCTCGCCCACCCCACCTGGGCGATGGGCCCGGTGATCACGGTGAACTCCGCGACGCTGGTCAACAAGGGGCTGGAGGTCATCGAGGCACACCTGCTGTACGACATCCCCTTCGACCGCATCGAGGTCGTCGTGCACCCCCAGTCGTACGTCCACTCGATGGTCGAGTTCACCGACGGCTCCACGATCGCCCAGGCGACGCCCCCCGACATGCGCGGACCCATCGCCATCGGCCTCGGCTGGCCCGAACGCGTCCCCGACGCCGCTCCCGCCTTCGACTGGAGCAGGGCCTCCACCTGGGAATTCTTCCCACTGGACAACGAGGCCTTCCCCTCCGTGAACCTCGCCCGGCACGTGGGCCGGCTCGCGGGCACGGCCCCGGCGGTGTTCAATGCGGCCAACGAGGAGTGCGTCGCGGCCTTCCTGGACGGCGCGCTGCCCTTCAACGGGATCATGGAGACCGTCACCCGGGTGGTCGAGGAACACGGCACGCCGGTCACGGGAACTTCGCTCACCGTGTCGGACGTCCTCGAAGCGGAGACCTGGGCCCGGGCCCGGGCCCGCGAACTCACAGCCACGACGGCGACCGCGGAGGCGCGTGCATGACGACCTTGATGTTCATCCTCGGCATAGTGGTCTTCGTGATCGGCCTGCTCGTCTCCATCGCCTGGCACGAGCTGGGACACCTGTCCACGGCCAAGCTCTTCGGCATCCGCGTGCCCCAGTACATGGTCGGCTTCGGCCCCACCATCTGGTCACGCAAGAAGGGCGAGACCGAGTACGGCATCAAGGCCATCCCGGCCGGCGGCTACATCCGCATGATCGGCATGTTCCCGCCCGACGACCAGGGCCGCGTCGCCGCCCGCTCCACCTCCCCGTGGCGCGGCATGATCGAGGACGCCCGCTCGGCGGCCTACGAGGAACTCCGGCCCGGCGACGAGACGCGCATGTTCTACACGCGCAAACCGTGGAAACGGGTCATCGTCATGTTCGCCGGGCCCTTCATGAACCTGGTCCTCGCGATCGGCCTGTTCTTCTCCGTGCTGATGGGCCTGGGCGTCCAGCAGCAGACCACCACCGTCGCCTCCGTCTCGCCCTGCGTCATCGCCCAGAGCGAGAACCGCGACACCTGCGCGAAGTCCGACAAGCCCTCCCCGGCCCAGGCCGCCGGCCTGCACGCGCGCGACAAGATCGTCTCCTTCGACGGCAGGCCCACCAAGAACTGGGACACCCTCTCGGACCTCATCCGGGACAGCGCGGGCAAGAACGTGCCGATCGTCGTGGAGCGCGACGGCAAGCGGCTCACCCTGCACGCCGAGATCGCCACCAACCTGGTCGCCAAGAAGGACTCCAACGGTGGCTACGTCCAGGGCGAGTACGTCAAGGCCGGCTTCCTCGGCTTCGGCGCCGCCACCGGCGTGGTCAGGATGGACTTCGACGACTCCGTGTCCTGGATGACCGACCGGGTCGGCGACGCCGTCGACTCCCTCGCCGCGCTGCCCGGCAAGATCCCCGCCCTGTGGGACGCCGCCTTCGGCGACGGCCCGCGCGAACCGGACTCCCCGGTCGGCATCGTCGGCGCCGCCCGCATCACCGGCGACATCGCCACCCTGGACATCCCCGCCTCCCAGCAACTGGCGATGTTCGTGATGATGCTCGGGATGTTCAACCTCTCCCTGTTCCTGTTCAACATGCTCCCGCTGCTCCCGCTGGACGGCGGGCACATCGCGGGCGCCCTGTGGGAGGCCCTGCGGCGCAACCTGGCCAGGGTGCTGCGCCGCCCCGACCCGGGCCCGTTCGACGTCGCCAGGCTCATGCCGGTGGCGTACGTGGTGGCCGGGATCTTCGTCTGCTTCACCGTCCTGGTGCTCATCGCGGACGTCGTCAATCCGGTGAAGATCTCCTAGCCACCCGGTGTTCACGCGGCCCGGAACCCCCGGGGTTACGGGCCGCGCGGGCGCGCGCCGGTTTTACGGGTGTGATGTGTGGCGCGCGCCCCGGTGCCGTAATCTCGGACCCTGGAGCCCGCCGTTCACGGGACCCGGATCCTGAACCACGACTTGGGGTTGCACAGCAGATGACTGCGATTTCTCTCGGCATGCCGTCCGTTCCGACCAGGCTCGCCGAGCGCCGGAAGAGCCGGCAGATCCAGGTCGGAAGCGTGGCGGTCGGCGGGGACGCGCCGGTCTCGGTCCAGTCGATGACCACGACCCGTACGTCCGACATCGGCGCCACCCTCCAGCAGATCGCCGAGCTGACCGCCTCCGGCTGCCAGATCGTGCGTGTGGCGTGCCCCACGCAGGACGACGCGGACGCCCTGGCGACCATCGCGAAGAAGTCGCAGATCCCGGTCATCGCCGACATCCACTTCCAGCCCAAGTACGTCTTCGCCGCCATCGAGGCCGGCTGCGCCGCGGTCCGCGTCAACCCCGGCAACATCAAGCAGTTCGACGACAAGGTCAAGGAGATCGCCAAGGCCGCCAAGGACCACGGCACCCCGATCCGGATCGGCGTCAACGCCGGCTCCCTGGACCGGCGCCTGCTCCAGAAGTACGGCAAGGCGACCCCCGAGGCGCTGGTGGAGTCCGCCCTGTGGGAGGCGTCCCTCTTCGAGGAGCACGACTTCCGGGACATCAAGATCTCCGTCAAGCACAACGACCCGGTCGTCATGATCGAGGCCTACCGCCAGCTCGCCGAGCAGTGCGACTACCCGCTGCACCTCGGTGTGACCGAGGCCGGCCCCGCGTTCCAGGGCACGATCAAGTCGGCGGTCGCCTTCGGCGCGCTGCTGAGCCAGGGCATCGGCGACACCATCCGCGTGTCCCTCTCGGCCCCGCCCGTGGAGGAGATCAAGGTCGGCATCCAGATCCTGGAGTCCCTGAACCTGCGCCAGCGCGGCCTGGAGATCGTCTCCTGCCCGTCCTGCGGCCGGGCCCAGGTCGACGTCTACAAGCTCGCCGAAGAGGTCACGGCCGGTCTGACCGGCATGGAGGTCCCGCTGCGGGTCGCGGTGATGGGCTGCGTGGTGAACGGCCCCGGCGAGGCCCGCGAGGCCGACCTCGGCGTGGCCTCCGGCAACGGCAAGGGCCAGATCTTCGTCAAGGGCGAGGTCATCAAGACCGTCCCCGAGTCCAAGATCGTGGAAACCCTCATCGAGGAGGCCATGAAGCTGGCCGAGCAGATGGAGAAGGACGGCGTGACCTCCGGCGAGCCGTCGGTATCGGTAGCGGGCTGACCGCTCCCGCCTCTGTGAGTCCCGTCACCGCTGGGTGGCGGGACTCAGCCATACTTCGGCCCAGACGGTCTTGCCCGGCTGCCTCGGCGCGACGCCCCACTTGTCGGCGAGCGCCTCGACCAGCACCAGCCCGCGCCCGGACTCGCCGGAAGGCTCCCGCACCTCGGGCAGCCGCTCGGTACGCGTGTCCGACACCTCCAGCCGCAGCGAGTCGTCGGAGGCGGTGAGCCGGATACGGAAGTCCCGCCGGGGTACGTGCCCGTGCCGGACGGCGTTGGACGCCAGCTCGGCGGCGATCAGCGTGAGGGTTTCGTTGGCGGGGCCGTCGTTTGAAACGACAGCGGATCGCCCCGCCGAGTCAAAGCGCTGAGGGGCCTCATGATCGGGTGACAGGTTCTTCAAAAGTTCTTCATGGTTTCCGGCCTACCGTCACCCTGTCTGCCGCATCCGCGGTCGGGCGGGACAGGAGGAATGGGAGAGTCAATGAGGACGAACCGGCTATTACTGGCCGCGGCGGCATCGGTCATGGCCTTCGCGCTGACCGGCTGTGGCAGTGATGACGGCGGTGCGAAGGTCCCTTCGGCGGGCGGTGCCGGCACGTCCGCCTCGGAGAGGGCAAACGGGGGTGGTGCAGAGGATGAACTGGCCGTCTACGTGAAGGGCCAGCGCGAGTGGGTGAAGTGCATGCGAGACAACGGCATCGACGTCCCCGACCCGGACGAGTCCGGGCAGGTCGACCTCTCCGGGCAGGGTCTCGCCCTCAAGAAGAATCCCAAGTTCATCGATGCTTCTGAGAAGTGCTCCGCGAAGAAGCCCGCCGTCCCCGAGAGCGTTGAGGCGGCCAACCGGCCCAAGCTCACCCCTGAGCAGATCAAGACCAAGCGCGAATACGCCGAGTGCATGCAGAAGAACGGCGCCCAGGACTTCCCCGACCCGGGCCCCGACGGCTACGGCGGCGACAACAACTCCGGTGAGCCGGAGTGGGATCAGAGCTCGGCCGGTGCGCAGCGGGCGACGCGCGTCTGCGCCCCCATCATCGGCAATCCGACCAACCCGCCGGCGGGCAAGGGCTGAGGATGACCGAGACGGTGACGCACATCGATGACGAGCCCCGAAAGGCGCCCACGCCGCCGCGCGGCAGGCGGGGTCGGCGTACGGCGCTGATCGCCTGCGCCGTTGTCGTGGTGGCGGCGGTCGCCGTGGTCGGCGCGCTCGGACTTGGCGGCGGGGATGACGGAGACCCGAGCGCCCCGCCCCGATCCGGCTCCGTCGTTTCGGTGACCCGGGCGACGCTGACCGAACGCACTTCGCTGGAGGGTCAGTTGGGGTACGGCACGGAGCTTCCGTTGCCTGTGAAGGCGCAGGGGACCGTCACCTGGCTGCCCAAGACGGGCGCCACGGTCGAGCGCGGCGACGAGTTGCTCCGGGTCGACGACCGGCCGGTGATCCTGATGTACGGGAGCCTGCCGATGTACCGGTCCCTGGGGCTGGCGACCCAGGAGAACGAGCAGGGGTCCGACGATCAGAACCCGGACGAGCAGCAGCAGAATGACGGAGGAGGGGCCGGCAAGTCCCCGAACCCCTCCGGGGCGCAGGCGCCGGGGGGCACCGGCACCGATAGGGGCCACGGCTCTTCCCGGGCGCCGCGCGAACTGAAGGGCATGGATGTCATGCAGTTCGAGGCAAACCTCGCCGCCCTGGGCTACACCGGCTTCACTGTGGACGAGAAGTTCACGGACCTCACAGCCGCCGCCGTCAAGCGTTGGCAGAAATCGCTCGGAGTGGCCGAGACCGGCACGGTCGACGTGGGCGACGTCATCTACTCCGCGAGCAAGGTACGGATCGGTCAGCCCGGCACTCGGCTCGGTTCCGCCGTCGGGGAGAACACCCTCACCTACACAGGAACAACTCGTAAGGTGACCGTCAACGCCTCCGCGACAGAAGCTGCTTGGGCCGTCCGTGGCGCACGCGTCACGGTCCGACTACCCAACGGCGACTCCGCGCAGGGCGAGGTGGCGACGATCGGCAAGCAGGCGACCGCACCCGAGGGTGGCGGAGGCGAGGGCGGCGGGACGGCCCAGCCCGCCACGATCCCCGTGACCATCACCATCGAGGACCAGAGGGCCGTCGGTCGGTTGGAGAGCGGACCCGTCACGGTCGAGTACGTGGGCAAGGAGGCCAGGGACGTGCTGACCGTTCCCGTCTCCGCGCTCGTCGCCCTCGCCGAGGGCGGACACGGCCTGGAGACCGCGGACGGACGATTCGTTGCCGTGAAGACCGGGATGTTCGCAGACGGTAACGTCGAGGTCAGTGGCGCCGCCGTCCGCGAGGGCATGAAAGTGAGGATCCCCGAGTGAGCGGCGCGACGACGGTTGTGGAGTTCGACGCGGTCTCCAAGACCTACCCGGGCGGCGTGGCCGCCGTACGGGACGTGAGCCTGCGCATCGGGCGGGGCGAACTGGTCGCGATCGTCGGCCCCTCAGGCTCAGGTAAGTCGAGCATGCTCAACCTCATGGGCAGCCTCGACCGACCGTCCGCAGGCCGGGTCCTCGTCGACGGCCACGACATCGCGAGCCTGTCGGACCGGGAGGTCTCCGCCCTGCGGGCCACCCGGATCGGCTTTGTCTTCCAGCAGTTCCACCTGGCCGTGGGCGTCCCCGTACTGGACTCGGTCGCGGACGGCCTGCTCTACGCGGGCATGCCCTTGCGCCGACGCCGAGCCAAGGCGTCGGCCGCCCTGGAACGGGTCGGGCTCAGCCATCGCGTCCACCACCTCCCGCATCAGCTCTCCGGCGGCGAGCGCCAGCGCGTCGCCGTGGCCCGCGCCGTGGTCGGCGGACCGTCGGTGCTGCTGGCGGACGAGCCGACCGGCAACCTCGACTCGGCGTCGGGCGCTGCGGTGCTGTCCCTGCTGCGCGAGCTGAACGCCGCGGGCACGACCGTCGTCGTCATCACCCACGACCGTGAGATCGCCGCCGAGCTGCCACGCCGCATCGAAATGCGTGACGGCCGCCTGGTCGCCGACATCGAGCAGAGCACGACGATCGGGGCGCCCCGGTGACGGACCACACGACCGACTCCTCCCGGCAGGATGGCCGGGAGGCGGACCCCGAGACCGTCCGGATCCGAGCGCTGCCGCCCGGGTTCCCGGCGCACGAAGCCCGGGAACCGTCACGGACGCGGGCTGGTCTGCGCGCTGCCCGGCTCGGCCCCGCGGACGTCATCCGGCTCGGCGGGACCGGCCTGCGGACCCGCCCGCTGCGGGTATTCCTGTCCGCCATCGGCATCGCCATCGGCGTCGCCGCCATGATCGCGGTGGTCGGGATCTCGGGCTCCGGACAGGCGGAGGTGGACCGTCGGCTGGACGCACTCGGCACGAACCTGCTGCGGGTCGCCCCGGGAGAGACTCTCGACGGCGCCGAGGCCAAGCTCCCTGCGGAGTCCGTGGCGATGATCGGACGGGTTCCACCCGTGCAGCAGGTCGCCGCCACCGGGTCGACAGGGGCGCACGTCTACCGCAACGACCGCATCGCCGTCGGCCGCACCGGCTCCCTCGACGTCCTGGCGGTCGGCTCCGGCCTGCTCCCGGCCGTCGGCGGTCACGTCAGCAAGGGCCGCTGGCTGGACTCCGCGACGGAGGAGTACCCGGCCGTTGTGCTCGGCGCGACCGCAGCCCAGCGGCTCGACGTGTACACCCCGGGCACCCGGGTCTGGCTGGGCGGCCGCTGGTTCTCGCTGGTGGGCGTCCTCGATCAGGTGCAGCTCGCGCCGGAACTCGACAGTGCCGCACTGGTCGGCTGGCCTGCGGCCAAGACGTACCTCCGCTTCGACGGACATCCGTCGACGATCTACGTCCGGGCGGAGGAAAACCAGGTCACATCGGTTCGGGCGGTGCTCCCGGCCACGGCCAATCCCGCGAAGCCCGGCGAGGTGCAGATCTCCCGGCCCTCCGATGCGCTCGCAGCCCGCGAGGCGACCCGGTCGGCGCTCACCGGGCTGCTGCTCGGCCTTGGTGGCGTCGCGCTCCTGGTCGGTGGGGTCGGCGTCGGCAACACCATGGTCATCTCGGTCCTGGAACGCCGACCGGAGATCGGTCTGCGCCGGGCCCTAGGGGCGACGAAGGGCCAGATCCGCACCCAGTTCGTGACGGAGTCCCTGCTGCTGTCGCTGATCGGCGGCCTAGGCGGAACCGTGCTCGGAACGCTGATCACGGCCGGGTACGCCTTCAGCCGGGACTGGCCGACGGTCGTCCCCGTATGGGCGAGCGCCGCCGGCGTCGGCTCGACGCTGCTCATCGGCGTGATCGCCGGTCTGTACCCGGCCGTCCGCGCGAGCCGGCTGTCACCGACAGAGGCGCTGTCCGGTACATGAGCAGGACATCGTTCGGGGCGGGGCCGGAACCCCCAGCACACGTACGAGCCGTCACCGAGCATTCCGTACGAGGCAGGGGCGGCCTCATAGGAGACCGCCCCTGATGTGCTTTTATCGCGACGTGCTCAGCGCTCGCGCGGCATCAACACGGGGTGAAGCTGCCACCGTTGCTCAGCAGGTCGTCACGGACCCAGCCGTAGACGCCGGTCGCGTCGTTGCGCAGGTAGGCCCCACGAACCGCCGTCCTGGTACGAGGCGCCGGTGCCGCAGTCGGCGTGCACAGCGCCCGGGGTAGCGGCGGCTATCGGGACGGCCAGGACGGCCATGGCGACGGCAGGGAGAATTGCCACGAGTCGATGCTTCATTATGAAACCCCCCAACGATGTCGTTCGTTGACGCTGCACCCAGACGCCTGACGGCGCCCAGCGGAAATGCGGCGGCCTTCGTATTAACCGAAATGCGACTGCCGTAGCAACGATCACCTTCCGATGATTCTGAAGAAATGATTGGCTCAGAGAGAAACGGGTGACAATTTCGTCAGCCGATGGCTGTCCCGTGGCTGGGAAAACCCCATCGAAGGAGTCCTGGTGAGCGCGCATGTCTCGAAGTCCGTGACGGGAGGGGCGCGATGAGCTTCCGGCTTCGGGTGCTCTGTGTGCTGATGCTGATTGCTGTGACTGCCACGGCCGCCACCGCCTGGCTCACCCTTCGGCAGGCCAACCGACAGGTACAGGAGGCCGTCGCGGCCGGCCAGAAGGAGGTCTCCCAGGTCATCGGCGAGCTGCGCGCGTACGGATTCGCGCATGGCACCTGGGAGGATTTCGCACCGGTGGTCGGCGCGCTGTCCAAGGACACCGGGCAGCGCGTCCTGGTCACAACGGAGACCGGCGTCCTGCTCGCCGACTCCGACACCCTCGCGGGCCGCGAGTCGCGCCCGCCGGGCAGTCAGCCCCCGGTTCTGGTCGACCCGCGCCCGGTGCTGCGATTCGACCGGGGTCTGGTGCCGAGCACGGTCGCGAAGCTGACCGCGGTGGCGATCGTCGAATACCGTGCGGCGGCGGCCGACGCGGCCTGCCTGACCCGGGCGGGGGCGGAGATGACGGTCCGAACCAACCGTACGGGCATCCCCGTGGTCACCGTTGAGAGCCGGCCGACCCAGTGCGTGGAGCCCCAGCCCGGCCGCGATCCTCAGCGAGCCCTGGATCTGGCCGCGGCCAAGGCGTGCGAGGCCGACCGGCAGCTCGTCCCGTGCCTCCAACGCGTCTTCAACGAGCGCACTGCCTCCGTCGCCCCACCCCGTCTCGAAGTGCGCCTCGGATACCAGGACGAGTCCCCGCCCACGATCGCCGCCGCCCCCACCATCGCCGTAGCCGTCGGGGTCGCGCTCGCCGCGATCCTCGGGGCGCTGCTGCTGAGCCGGGCCGTGCTGCGGCCCGTGCGGGCCATGACGCTCGCTGCCGAGGGACTCGGCGAGGGGGATCTGGAGCGACGCGTTCCGGTCACCGGGCGGGACGAGATCGCCCACCTTGGCAGAGCGTTCAACCGCATGGCGGACTCCATTCAGGCCGGCGAGGATCGCCAGCGCCGTCTCACCGGCGACATCGCGCACGAGCTGCGCACTCCGCTCGCCAACCTGCGTGGCTACCTGGAGGCCCTGCGGGACGGGGTCATCGAGCCGACGCCCGAACTGCTCGACTCCCTCCACGAGGAGGCGCTGCTCCAGCAGCGGATCGTGGACGACCTCCAGGATCTCGCGCTCGCCGAAGTCGGCGCGCTCACGTACCACCGCTCCGAGGTCAACCTGCGAGATCTCCTCGAATCCACCCGCACTGCGTACCGCGCCCGCGCCGGGACGGCGGGCGTGTCGCTGGAGGTGGAGGCCCCGCACCCGGTGTACGTGACCGCCGACGCGGACCGGCTCCGCCAGGTCGTCGGCAACCTCGTCGGCAACGCGTTGCGCGCCACGCCGTCCGGCGGGCGCGTGACACTGGCCCTCGTACCGCACGGCGAGCTGGCCGTCGTCGAGGTGCGGGATACCGGCAACGGGATACCGGCGGAACACCTGCCGCACCTCTTCGACCGCTTCTGGCGGGCGGACGCGTCACGGGGGCGGGCAACAGGCGGCAGCGGCCTCGGCCTGTCGATCGCCCGGCAGATCGTGACCGACCACCGGGGCACCATCGACGTGGCAAGCACGGTCGGGGTGGGCACAACGTTCACCATCACCCTGGGCGCGCGCCCGGTCCCACCCCTCTGAATCACTCAGGTCCTGGCGCCCTGAAGCCGTGCGCGTCTCGGGACGCCGAAAACGTTCTCCCGGGGCTCCGAAACCACGCGCGTGCGGCGCCTCGGACTCGCTCAGGTTCCATCCACGAGCCGGTAACCCCGTCCATACACCGTCTCCAGCAGCCTCGGGCTTCCCGGTACCTCCAGCTTCCGCCGCAGGTTCATCACGTGCGCGTCGACCGTCCGCTCCAGCACGTCCTGATCGAAGCCGAAGACACGCTCAATGATCTGTGCCCGGGTGAAGACCCGCCCGGGCTCGCGCGCCAGCGACTCCAGGATGGAGAACTCCCTCGCAGTCAGCGTCACCGGCCGGCCCGCGACCCGGGCCTCGAACCGCGCGGTGTCCAGCTCTACCTCGCCGACCCGCAGCAGCGTCGTCCCGGCCGATGCCGACTTCCTGGCCCGCCGCAGCAGCGCCCGTACCCGCGCGGTCAGTTCGCGCGGGCTGTAAGGCTTGGTGAGGTAGTCGTCTGCGCCGAGGTCGAGCCCGAGCAGCATGTCCTCCTCGGTCGTGCGGGCAGTGAGCAGAAGGATGGGGACGTCCGCGGTGCCCGGCTCGGTTCTCAGGATGCGGCACACGTCGAGACCGTCAACGTACGGCAGCATCACGTCAAGCACGATCAGATCGGGCCGGATCGACCGCGCCTTCTCCAAAGCGGCGCGACCGTCGGCCACGACCTGCACCGCATTGCCCTCCCGTTCCAGATAAATCCGGATCAGCCTAGACTGTTTCTCGTCATCCTCAGCGACCAAGATCCGAGCACTCAACGCTTCCCCCCAACGAGCTCCTGCGAGTTCCAGCACCGTAATACAGAACTGGCCGAGCATTTCGGTCACCGGACACCGGTCGCCCGTCGACAGGCTGGATTCTCGACAGACGTCACCCTGAGCTGTTACCAACCTCATGGGGAGAGGGCGGTAACCCGGCACCAGGCATGCGGAAGGCTGCTGTTGGCTCGAAAACATGGTGATCGGCCGTCACCTTTGGCCGGCGGCCGATCTGCGTGTGGTGGTGCTGTTCGGGCATGACGGGCACCGTGCGGGTCGTTGGGCTCGTTACGGCTACGCGTGATGGTTGTCGTCCGTACGTCCTGTGTGCCGCCGATGTGTCGGGCGGGCCGACGCATCTCGTCGTCCGTGCCGTGCGCCGGGGCCGGCAGTGGGCGGCCGGCCGCTTCCTGATCTGCGCGTGCCGTTACGGAAAGGGATGTCCCGACCCGGTCACGGGGCTGTCCCGCCCGGCTGCCGCGCGGCGGACGGCGTTCCGGTGGGAGGACCTGGTCGGCCGGCGAGAGGTGTTGCCGTCCACGCCGTGCGCCGCCTGCCATCTGGCCGTCGTCCGGCGGGCGGAGAAGTTGCTGACCTCGGCGACGCGTTCGGGGGCATGCCGTACTTCTCTCACGCGGCTCCGTATCGGCGGCAGGGGATCGGGGCGGCCGTGCGGCGCGTGCGGCAGGCCCGTTACGGCTGGGCGAGCGGATCTGTCGTACTGCGGGCCGCCGTGCCGGCAAAAGGCGTACCGGCGCCGCACCGCCGCCCGCCGCACGGCCCTGTACCGGCTGGAGACCTCCTACCCGGACGGGCCGCAGGGGGAGGAGACGGCTCTGGCCCGCCTTGCCGCCCTGGACAAGGTCGTCGCATTTCCACGGGTAGCGCGTCCATATGTGCAATCGGGTTTGACGGCGGACCGAATGCCCCTCTCCACCCGGTGACCACCCGAAGCACCGACTCGGTCGTCCCCGGCACCTGGTACTACGATTGGGGGCGCCGAAGACCGCCCCCAAGGCGATATCGCCTGGCACACCCGAACCACCCTCTGGGGGCGCAACAGCCTGGGCACAACTGCTTCCACCACTACGACCTCGAGACCGCCCGATACATCGCTCTGGATCCCCTTGGGCTCGCACCGGCACCAAACCCCGATGCTTAGGTGCACAATCATCAGACGTGGGCAGATCCGGGATACTTGGGAGCAATGAGTTGCGGGCTTCTTTGAAGGCTGATAAACCGAAGGGCGCGCGTTTCGGTGGCGGGCAGTTCCTTTCCGGCGTGTAGCCGGGAACGAAGGCGCCCGGTCAGCGTCCCGATGTCTACGTGATAGGGCTCATGGAATATTGGAAGGTCGACTGGCTGCATGACTTCCAGTCGGAACCGACAAGGATCTACAGTGAGATCGGTCATGACGGCTACGAGGTGCGCAAAGTCCAGCATCACCGGGACGGCCGGAGGCTGAAAGCTGACGGATTTCATGAGTCTGCCGAGATCGGGCTGAGTGAAATCCCGGTAGGCGCTATTGAGGATGTGGCCGGTCAGCCCGAGTTCGCCGCATCTACGATCACCCCGGAAGAGTTCGAACGAGTGTGGCGGGACGCTTCCTGGCCGACCGGGGCCCGGAATCAGTCGGGAAGTGAGACCCCAGGGACCTGAGGGAAGGCTTCCGCGCGGAAAGGGCCCCCCGCTCCGGGGCGCCGCACAAGCGCACGAGGTACAGTGCCGGGACCAGCAGAACCCCACCGTGAGGCCCCGTAGTGTTGACCCAGACCACCACCCGGGTCCTGGAACCGAACGACCTGGACGCGGCGCTCGCCGTGCTCGACCGTGAGCCGGTCGCCAATGCCTTCGTGACGTCCAGGGTCCGGGTCGCAGGACTGGACCCCTGGCGGCTCGGCGGCGAGATGTGGGGCTGGTACGAGGACGGCATGCTCACGTCCCTCTGCTACGCGGGCGCCAACCTCGTCCCCATCTGCGCCACCCCGCGCGCCGTGCGCGCCTTCGCCGACCGCGCCCGCCGGGCCGGCCGCCGCTGCTCCTCCATCGTCGGCCCCGCCGACGCCACCGCTGAGCTGTGGCGGCTGCTGGAGCCTCACTGGGGCCCCGCCCGCGACGTCCGCGCGCAGCAGCCGCTGATGGTCACCGACCGCATGCCCGACGACATCGCCCCCGACCCCTACGTCCGCCGCGTCCGCAAGGACGAGATGGAAACGATCATGCCGGCGTGCGTGGCGATGTTCACCGAGGAGGTCGGCGTCTCCCCGCTGTCCGGCGACGGCGGCCTGCTCTACCAGGCCCGCGTCGCCGAACTCGTCGGCTCCGGCCGCTCCTTCGCCCGCGTGGACGAGCGGGGCCGGGTCGTGTTCAAGGCGGAGATCGGCGCCGCCACCCCCCAGGCCTGCCAGATCCAGGGCGTGTGGGTGGCACCCGAGTACCGGGGAAGGGGCCTCGCGGCCCCCGGCATGGCCGCCGTGCTGCGCTACGCCCTCGCCGACTTCGCCCCCGTGGCGAGCCTCTACGTCAACGACTTCAACACCGCGGCGAGAAGGACGTACCGGCGTGTGGGCTTCGAAGAGGTCGGCGCCTTCATGAGTGTGCTCTTCTGACACCCCTGTACGCTCCCCGCATGGACCCAGTGATCGGCCCCCTGGACCTCACCGCGCACGTCGACGAGGCGTTGGCCGTCCAAGCCGTCGCCTTCGGCCTGGGCCCGGAGGAGGTCGCCGTACGCCGGCAGATCGTCCAGCGCCACATGCAGTACCAGGGCGCCCGGGCCTACGGCGCGACCGCCGGCGGCCGGCTCGTCGGCTTCGTGTACGGCATGCCCAACAGCCGCACCCACTGGTGGTCCACCGTCGTGGAGCCCCATCTGCGCGCGGGCGGCAACGACTTCTGGCTGGACGACTCCTTCGTCATCACCGAACTGCACGTCCACCCCGACCACCAGAACCGGGGCATCGGCCGGAAGCTGATCACCACCATCACCGACACCGCCGACGAACCCCGCTCGATCCTCTCCGCGATCGACGTCGACAGCCCCGCCCGGGGCCTGTACCACTCCCTCGGCTACACCGACCTCGCCCGCCAGGTGCACTTCCCGAGCGCCCCCCGCCCGTACGCCGTGATGGGCGCCCCGCTGCCGCTGCGCAGGCGATAACCGATTTCCACCGGCGCGGGCGGCCCGGATAACCTCCATGCCACCACCTTTACCCGGCAGGAGTACGAGAACCATGGCCAAGGCACCGGTCCAGCGCATGTCCCAGTTGATGGCGAAGACGCTGCGCGACGACCCGGCGGACGCCGAGGTCCTCAGCCACAAGCTCCTCGTCCGCGCCGGCTACGTCCGCCGCACGGCGGCCGGCATCTGGAGCTGGCTGCCCCTCGGCAAGAAGGTCCTCGCCAACGTCGAACGCGTCGTCCGCGAGGAGATGGACGCCATCGGCGCCCAGGAGGTCACCCTCCCCGCCCTGCTGCCCCGCGAGCCCTACGAGGCGACCGGCCGCTGGGACGAGTACGGCCAGGAACTGTTCCGACTCAAGGACCGCAAGGGCGGCGACTACCTCCTCGGCCCCACCCACGAGGAGATCTTCACCCTCCTGGTCAAGGACCAGTGCACGTCCTACAAGGACCTGCCGGTGATCCTCTACCAGATCCAGACCAAGTTCCGCGACGAGGCCCGCCCCCGCGCCGGCATCCTGCGCGGCCGCGAGTTCCTGATGAAGGACTCGTACTCCTTCGACCTGGACGACGAGGGCCTCGGCGCCTCCTACGCCCTGCACCGCGAGGCATACCAGCGGATCTTCGCCCGCCTCGGCCTCGACTACCGCATCTGCGCGGCCACCGCCGGCGCCATGGGCGGCTCCAAGTCCGAGGAGTTCCTCGCCCCGGCCGAGGCCGGCGAGGACACCTTCGCGGACTGCCCGAACTGCGACTTCGCCGCCAACACCGAGGCGATCACCTACCAGCTCACGCCGGTGGACGGCTCCGCCGTGCCCGCGCTGGAGGAGATTCCCACCCCCGACACCCCGACCATCGAGACCCTGGCCGCCTCGCTCGGCGTCCCCGCCTCCGCCACGCTGAAGAACCTGCTGGTCAAGGTGGACGGCGAGATCGTCGCCGTGGGCGTGCCCGGCGACCGCGAGGTGGACCTGGACAAGGTCGAGGCGCACTTCGCCCCGGCCACCGTCGAGATGGTCACCGAGACCGACTTCGCCGCCCACCCCGAGCTGGTCCGCGGCTACGTCGGCCCGCAGGGCCTGGGCGAGAAGGTCAAGTACATCGCCGACCCGCGCGTGGCCCCCGGCACCGCCTGGATCACCGGCGCCAACAAGGAGCACACGCACGCGAAGAACGTCGTCGCCGGCCGTGACTTCGAGGTCGACGAGTACGTGGACGTCGTCGTCGTCCAGGACGGCGACCCCTGCCCGAAGTGCGGCACCGGCCTGAAGCTGGACCGCGCCATCGAGATCGGTCACATCTTCCAGCTGGGCCGCAAGTACGCCGACGCCCTCAAGCTGGACGTCCTCGGCCAGAACGGCAAGCCGGTCCGCGTCACCATGGGCTCCTACGGCATCGGCGTCTCCCGCGCCGTCGCCGCGCTCGCCGAGCAGACCGCCGACGACAAGGGCCTGGTGTGGCCCAAGGAGGTCGCCCCGGCCGACGTGCACGTGGTCGCCGCCGGCAAGGCGCTCCAGACCGAGCTGGCGCTGGACGTCGCCGGGAAGCTCGCCGACGCGGGCGTCCGCGTCCTGGTGGACGACCGGGCCGGGGTCTCCCCGGGCGTGAAGTTCACCGACTCCGAGCTGATCGGCGTCCCCCAGATCCTGGTCGCCGGCCGCCGCGCCGCCGAGGGCGTCCTGGAGCTGAAGGACCGCAAGACCGGCGAGCGCGAGGAACTGACGGTCGAGGAAGCCATCGCCCGTCTTACGGCCTGACCCCCCGGTCACCGGCGGCGGCCCGGCCCGCCGCCGGTCGCCTGGCCTGCCGACGACGCCCTCGGGGACTTCCCCGGGGGCGTCGCTGCGGTCGGCTGCCGTACCGGCCGTAGCCGGTCGGCCGTGTCCCGGGGCAGTCGCCCCTTCGGCCGGCCGCCACGGCCGGCCGCTGCTCCGGCCAGTTGTTGCCACGGGCAGTCGTCCTACAGTCGGCCATTCCTCCGGGCAGCCGCCGCCGTCGGCGGTGCTGCGGCCGGTCGCCTCTCCGGGACAGTCGTCGTCGCGGTCAGCCGCCGCTCGGACCGGCCGTCGTCGCGGTCGGCTGCGGCTCGGGGCAGCCGCCCTCCGGACAGCCGCCCTCCGGACAGCCGCCCTCCGGACAGCCGCCGCTACGGACAGTCGCGCCACGGCACCGTCGCCACCCAGGCCGGCCGTGGCTACGTCCCGTCGGCCCCCGCTACAGCCAGCCCGCGAACTCCAGCAGCAGCTCCGCGTCCGTCGGGCGGCCCACGCGGAGGGCACGGACTCCGGACTCCACCGCGCGGAACAGTGTCCAGCCGCGCAGGCGGTCCTGGTCGACCTCCAGGGACTCCGCGAGCCGCTTGATCCGGCGGCGGGTGGTGGCCGGGCCGGCCGGCTGGGCGATCAGGTCCTCCACCCGGTCCCGGACCAGCCGCGCCAGGTCGAAGGCGCTCTCGCCGACCACCGGGTCCGGGCCCACCGCGAGCCACGGCATCCGCTCGCCCGACAGCACCTTGCTCTGCCGGAACGTGCCGTGCAGCAGCCGCTCCTCGGGCGGCGCGGCCAGCAGTTCCTCGCGGGCGGCGAGCGCCGACTCCACCAGCGGCGCCACCTCGGGCTCGGCCCCGGCACTCGCCCGCATCGCCGCCGCCTGCCGCCCGGTGCGCTCGGCGACGGTCTCGAAGGCGTGCCCGGCCGGCGGCTCCACCCACAGCTTGCGCAGCGTCCCCGCCGCCTCCAGCAGCGCCTTGGCCTCCGGCAGCGAACGCACCGACACATCCGGGTGCAACCGCTCCAGCAGCAGCGCCCCGTCCCGCCTGCCGTCCTGCGCGCCGTCCTCCAGCAGCTGTACGGCGCCCAGCCCGGCCCAGTGCGCCAGCGCGGCCCGCTCGCTCTCCGGGCGGGCCCGGGGCGGTGCCAGCTTCAGCACGGCCGGGGTGCCGTCCGGCCGCCGTACCAGCAGCACCAGGCTGCTGCGCCCGCCCGGCACCCGCACCCGCTCCACGGTCAACCCGCGCCGGGCGGCGGCCTCCTCGGCCGCCGCGGGCAGCCGCGCCAGCCAGTCGTCCCCGGCCGGTGCCGTCTCACCGAGCGCCCGCACCAGACGCGGCGGCGCTTCCCAAGCCATGCGCGAGTCGTTCCCTTCCTGTGGGTCCTTGTCGGTTCCCGGTCCGTCCTCCAACGGGCGTACGGGCCTCCTGCCGGTGTCTCAGTGCCTCGCCGGAGCCGTGGCGGACGCGGCGGACGCGGTGGCCGACGGTGTCGTGCCGGCCGCGCCGGTCCGCTCGTCGGTCCGTTCACCGGACCGTTCGGCGAGCCCAGGGAAGGCTACGCTCCGCCCGCTCCAGCGCACCGCCCGCACCGCGGTCTCCCGCAGCGCCCCGGCCGCGTCCGCCCGCCGCGCCCCGGTCGCCGCCCGCACCAGGTCCGAGTAGACCCCGGCCAGCCGCTCCTCCAGCCGCGCGGCCAGCCGCTCCGCCGCCGCCCCGTCCCGGACCGGGAACGGCAGCTCGTACGCGGCGCTCGCGGCGACCGGGGCGGCGCCGAGGTCGCGCACCGCGCGCACCAGCGCGTCCCGGCGCGCCCGGTGGGCGTCGTACGCCGTCCGCGCCTCGGCCCGGCGCCGTTCGCCGATCCGCCCGCCGACGACCCCGTAGCCGTACACCGCCGCGTGCTCCGCCGCCAGCGCCGCCTGGAGCGCGGTCACCTCGGCCTGCTGTGCCTCTTCGCTCACCTGGCCACCTCCGTCAGCAGGTACGCGTGCGCGGCCCCGGCCGCCGCGACCGACGCCAGCAGCCGCGCCAGCTCGCCCGGCACCTGGAGCAGCTCCTTGGCCCGCCGGTCGGCCAGCGCGCGCTCGGCGGCGGCCAGTTGGGCCACGGCGTCCTTCTCGGCGGCGGGCACGGGGGCGGGCGCGGCCGAGGACTTCGACGCCGCCGGTGAGGGCTTCGTACCGTCCTCGAACGCCGCCGCGTGCGCTGCGACCTCGGCCCGCAGCGGGCGCAGCCGGTCGGTCAGGGCGGGATGCGCGGCCAGCACGGCGTCGTAGCGCGCCAGCAGGCCCCGGCTGTCCCGCGCCGCACGCGCGCGTGCCCGCGTGCCGGCCGACGGGCCGTCGGCGCCGGAGTCCGCTCCGGCCGAGCAGCCCGCCAGCAGGGCGGCGCCGGCGGCCGAGGCCAGCAGGGTTCTTCTGCGCGGCCCCGAGGGGATGCGCGACGGCGGGGGGTACGGCACGGCTGACGTCCTCGGGGGGCTCGTACGAACACACGGGCGGGACGGCGCCCGCCGTTGATCACGGTACCCGCGCATCCGCCCCCCGCATGTCACCGGCTCAGCCGTCCCACCCGGGGGCACCCGGCCGTACCGGCACGCGGCCCCGGGCTCCGCTGCGAAGCACCCCCCGCCGGAGGCAGTACCCTTTGACCAGACACGCGACCCATCCCACAACAGCACACGCGGCCGAGGAGTCACCCGGATGAGCACCACCCAGAGCGAGAGGCTGCGAGAGCTGCTGGAACCGCTCGTCACCTCCCATGGGCTGGATCTCGAAGAGATCGCCGTGGACTCCGTAGGACGCAAGCGGGTGCTGCGCGTCGTCGTCGACTCCGACACCGGAGCGGACCTGGACCGGATCGCCGATGTGAGCCGCGCGCTCTCGGCGAAGCTGGACGAGACCAATGCGATGGGCGAGGACGCGTACGACCTGGAGGTCGGAACCCCCGGCGCGGAGCGCCTCCTCACCGAGCACCGGCACTTCGTGCGCGCCACCGACCGGCTCGTGAAGTTCCAGCTCACCGAGGGCGGCGAGCTGGTCGCGCGGATCCTGGAGGTCGACGAGGAGGGCATCGCGGTCGAGGTGCCCGGGGTCAAGGGGCGCAAGGCCACCACCCGCAGACTCGGCTTCCCCGAGATCGCCAAGGCGCGCGTGCAGGTCGAGTTCAACCGCAAGGACAGCAAGAAGGACATGAAGGAAGAGGAGGAGGCGTAGCCGTGGACATCGACATGAGCGCCCTGCGGGGTTTGGTCCGGGAGAAGGAGATCTCCTTCGACCTGCTGGTCGAGGCGATCGAGTCGGCCCTCCTCATCGCCTACCACCGCACCGAGGGAAGCCGCCGACACGCGCGCGTGGAGCTCAACCGGGAGACCGGGCATGTGACCGTGTGGGCGAAGGAGGACCCCGAGGACCTCGCCGAGGGCCAGGAGGCCCGCGAGTTCGACGACACCCCGTCCGGTTTCGGCCGTATCGCCGCCACCACCGCCAAGCAGGTGATCCTGCAGCGGCTGCGCGACGCCGAGGACGACGCGACGCTCGGCGAGTACGCCGGCCGCGAGGGCGACATCGTCACCGGCGTGGTCCAGCAGGGCCGCGACCCGAAGAACGTGCTCGTGGACATCGGCAAGCTGGAGGCCATCCTGCCGGTGCAGGAGCAGGTGCCCGGCGAGACCTACCCGCACGGCATGCGCCTGCGGTCGTACGTCGTCCGCGTGGCCAAGGGCGTGCGCGGCCCGTCCGTGACGCTCTCCCGCACCCACCCGAACCTGGTGAAGAAGCTCTTCGCCCTGGAGGTGCCGGAGATCGCCGACGGCTCGGTGGAGATCGCCGCCATCGCCCGTGAGGCCGGTCACCGCACCAAGATCGCCGTACGGTCCACCCGTTCGGGCCTGAACGCCAAGGGCGCCTGCATCGGCCCCATGGGCGGCCGGGTGCGCAACGTGATGGGCGAACTGAACGGCGAGAAGATCGACATCGTCGACTGGTCGGACGATCCGGCGGAGATGGTCGCGAACGCCCTGTCACCCGCCCGGGTGAGCAAGGTGGAGGTCGTGGACATGGCCGCCCGCTCCGCACGGGTGACCGTGCCGGACTACCAGCTGTCGCTGGCGATCGGCAAGGAGGGCCAGAACGCCCGCCTCGCCGCCCGTCTCACCGGCTGGAGGATCGATATCCGGCCAGACACCGAGCAGGCCGGCGCGTAGCCGCACACCGCACCGAGGGTGCCCGGACCAGCCCCGGAGCCGCACGGCGGACCCGGGGCCGGGGAACAGATCCCGGCCGCCCGACGCTGAGATCACGACAACAGCCGTTCGATTCTTGCCCCAAAGGGGTGAGGTCGGTACGGGGAGGTAGACTTAACCGTGTCTGGCCGGACGCACGCCCGAGCATGCCCTGAACGCACCTGTGTGGGGTGCCGGGAGCGGGCGGCCAAGAACGATCTCCTGCGGATCGTGGGAATCGAGGACGCGTGCGTCCCCGATCCTCGCGGTACGCTGCCCGGCCGGGGTGCCTACGTACACCCCGCCCTGGTCTGTCTCGACCAGGCGGTACGCCGCCGGGCGTTCCCGCGGGCACTGCGCGTCCCGGGAGCGCTCGACACAAAGGCGTTGCGTCGATACGTCGAGCGGACAACAGTTGCCGAGCAGGCAACGCAGTAAGACGTGCCGTACGGAACCCCGTACGGTCTGGTACCTCGCGAGTCGAAAGCAGGTCGAGATTGCGATGAGCACTCGATGAGTACGCGATGAGTACGCCCATGAACTAGCGACGGTCCGGCTTCAACCCGGACCTCAAAGGAGCGAAGTGGCTAAGGTCCGGGTATACGAACTCGCCAAGGAGTTCGGTGTTGAGAGCAAGGTCGTCATGGCCAAGCTCCAGGAACTCGGTGAATTCGTCCGTTCGGCGTCTTCGACCATCGAAGCGCCGGTTGTACGTAAGCTGACCGACGCCTTCCAGGGCGGTGGCAGCGGCAAGTCCGCGAAGCCCGCCCCGCGCAAGGCCTCCCCCAAGCCCGCCGCGCCCTCTCCGGCGCAGGCGGCGCGTCCCGCTGCCCCGGCCCCGCGGCCGGCTGCGGCTCCCAAGCCCCCGACGGCGCCCGCTGCCCCGCAGCCGGCCGCTCCGTCGGCCCCCGCGGCGTCCTCGCCGGCCCCGGCTCCGGGTCCGCGCCCGGTGCCCGGTCCCAAGCCCGCGCCGCGCCCGGCCCCGGCCGCCCCGGAGTTCACCGCTCCGCCGGCCGCCCCGGCCGCGCAGACCCCGCAGGCTCCGGCCGCGCAGGGTCCGCGTCCCGGCGGCGCCCGTCCCGGCGCCCCGAAGCCCGGCGGCAACCGTCCCGCTCCCGGCCAGGGCCAGGCGCCCCGTCCGGGCCAGGGCGGTCAGCGTCCCGGCGGCCAGGCCCCGCGTCCGGGTGCCCGTCCGTCCGGTCCGCGCCCGGGCAACAACCCCTTCACGTCCGGCGGCAACGCCGGCATGGCCCGCCCGCAGGCCCCGCGCCCGCAGGGCGGCCCGCGTCCCGGCCCCGGCGGTCCCGGCGGCGCCCCGCGTCCGCAGGCGCCCGGCGCCCAGGGCGGCGGTCCGCGTCCGCAGGCTCCCGGCGGCTCCCGGCCGTCCCCGGCCGGCATGCCCCGCCCGCAGGGCGGCCCGCGTCCCGGCCCGGCCGGTCCGCGTCCGAACCCCGGCATGATGCCGCAGCGTCCCGCTGCCGGCCCGCGTCCCGGCCCCGGTGGCGGCGGTCGCGGTCCCGGTGCCGGTGGTCGTCCCGGTGGCGGCGGCGGTCGTCCCGGCGGCGGTTTCGCCGGTCGTCCCGGTGGCGGCGGCGGCTTCGCCGGCCGTCCGGCCGGTCCCGGTGGCGGCGGCGGTGGCTTCGCCGGCCGTCCGGGTGGTCCCGGCGGTGGCGGCGGTGGCCGTCCCGGCTTCGGCGGCCGTCCCGGCGGTCCCGGTGGCCGCGGTGGCACGCAGGGCGCCTTCGGCCGTCCCGGCGGTCCGGCGCGTCGTGGCCGCAAGTCGAAGCGGCAGCGGCGCCAGGAGTACGAGGCCATGCAGGCCCCGAGCGTCGGCGGCGTGATGCTGCCGCGCGGCAACGGCGAGACCATCCGTCTCTCCCGCGGCGCGTCGCTCACCGACTTCGCGGAGAAGATCAACGCCAACCCGGCGTCCCTCGTCGCGGTCATGATGAACCTCGGCGAGATGGTCACCGCGACCCAGTCCGTCTCCGACGAGACCCTCCAGCTCCTCGCCGACGAGATGAACTACGCGGTTCAGATCGTCAGCCCGGAGGAGGAGGACCGCGAGCTGCTCGAGTCCTTCGACATCGAGTTCGGCGAGGACGAGGGCTCCGAGGAGGACCTGGTCGTCCGTCCGCCGGTGGTGACCGTCATGGGTCACGTCGACCACGGTAAGACCCGACTGCTCGACGCGATCCGCAAGACGAACGTCATCGCGGGCGAGGCCGGCGGCATCACCCAGCACATCGGTGCCTACCAGGTCGCGACCGAGGTCAACGGCGAAGAGCGCAAGATCACCTTCATCGACACCCCGGGTCACGAGGCGTTCACCGCCATGCGTGCCCGTGGTGCGAAGTCGACCGACATCGCGATCCTGGTCGTCGCGGCCAACGACGGCGTCATGCCGCAGACGGTCGAGGCGCTCAACCACGCCAAGGCGGCCGACGTGCCGATCGTGGTCGCGGTCAACAAGATCGACGTCGAGGGTGCCGACCCGACCAAGGTGCGCGGTCAGCTGACCGAGTACGGCCTCGTGGCCGAGGAGTACGGCGGCGACACCATGTTCGTCGACATCTCCGCCAAGCAGGGTCTGCACATCGACTCGCTGCTGGAGGCCGTGGTCCTCACGGCCGACGCCTCGCTCGACCTGCGGGCCAACCCGAACCAGGACGCGCAGGGCATCTCGATCGAGTCCCGTCTCGACCGCGGCCGCGGTGCCGTGGCGACGGTCCTCGTCCAGCGAGGCACGCTGCGGGTCGGCGACACGATGGTGGTCGGCGACGCCTACGGCCGTGTCCGCGCCATGCTCGACGACAACGGCAACAACGTCGCCGAGGCCGGCCCGTCGACGCCGGTCCAGGTCCTCGGCCTGACCAACGTCCCGGGCGCGGGCGACAACTTCCTGGTGGTGGACGAGGACCGTACGGCCCGTCAGATCGCCGAGAAGCGCGCCGCCCGCGAGCGCAACGCGGCCTTCGCCAAGCGCACGCGCCGCGTGTCGCTGGAGGACCTGGACAAGGTGCTCAAGGCCGGCGAGGTCCAGCAGCTGAACCTGATCATCAAGGGTGACGCTTCCGGTTCCGTCGAGGCCCTCGAGTCCTCCCTGCTCCAGCTGGACGTCGGCGAAGAGGTCGACATCCGCGTCCTGCACCGCGGCGTCGGTGCGGTCACGGAGTCCGACATCGACCTGGCGATGGGCTCCGACGCCATCGTCATCGGCTTCAACGTCCGTGCGGCCGGCCGTGCCGCGCAGATGGCGGAGCGCGAGGGCGTGGACGTCCGGTACTACTCGGTCATCTACCAGGCGATCGAGGAGATCGAGGCGGCCCTCAAGGGCATGCTCAAGCCGGAGTACGAAGAGGTCGAGCTGGGCACGGCGGAGATCCGCGAGGTCTTCAAGTCGTCCAAGCTGGGCAACATCGCCGGTGTGCTCATCCGGTCGGGCGAGGTCAAGCGCAACACCAAGGCGCGCCTCATCCGCGACGGCAAGGTGGTCGCGGAGAACCTCACCATCGAGGGCCTGCGTCGCTTCAAGGACGACGTCACCGAGATCCGCGAAGGCTACGAGGGTGGTATCAACCTCGGAAACTTCAACGACATCAAGGTCGACGACGTCATCGCGACGTACGAGATGCGCGAGAAGCCGCGGGCGTAACGGCCGACGGCATCCGAAGCTGGCCGGCGGGATCTCGGTCCCGCCGGCCAGCGCGCCGTTTTCCGGCCCCGGCCGCCTCCAGGGCGGCCGGGACGGGCGGCACGGCGGTTCCGGGCACCGGAAAACCCGGTCGAGCCGTCGTCGGGCACGGGGTAACGTGGCTCCAGGCCATCGATCCCGTACCGGCGGGTAAACCCGGCACGAACATGTACGTGGGGACTCTGTCCTTCGACCTCCTCCTCGGCGACGTCCACTCGCTGAAGGAGAAGCGCTCCGTCGTCCGCCCGATCGTCGCCGAGCTCCAGCGGAAGTACGCCGTGAGCGCGGCCGAGGTGGACCACATGAACCTCCATCGGCGGGCGGTCATCGGCCTCGCCATGGTCTCCGGCGACGCGGCGCACCTCACCGACGTACTGGACCGGTGCGAACGGCTGGTCGCCGCCCGCCCCGAGGTGGAGCTGCTGTCGGTCCGACGCCGCTTCCACGGCGAAGACGACTGACGACGACCAGACCACAGAACGCAAGCAAGAAGAAAGAACGGGAGACGGACCAGTGGCCGACAACGCGCGGGCGAAAAGGCTGGCGGACCTCATCCGGGAGGTGGTGGCCCAGAAGCTGCAGCGCGGGATCAAGGACCCGCGGCTCGGCTCGCACGTCACCATCACGGACACCCGGGTCACGGGTGACCTGCGGGAGGCGACCGTCTTCTACACGGTCTACGGCGACGACGAGGAGCGGAAGGCCGCCGCGGCGGGCCTGGAGAGCGCCAAGGGCATCCTGCGCTCCGAGGTGGGCCGCGCGGCCGGGGTGAAGTTCACCCCCACCCTGACCTTCGTGGCGGACGCCCTGCCGGACACCGCCCGGACCATCGAGGACCTCCTCGACAAGGCCCGGCAGTCCGACCAGAAGGTGCGCGAGGCGGCCACCGGCGCGACGTACGCCGCCGGTGCCGACCCCTACCGCAAGCCGGCGGACGACGAGACCGACACGGACGGCGACGCCACCGAATGACCCAGAAGCACACCACGCCCGACGGCCTCGTCATCGTCGACAAGCCGTCGGGCTTCACTTCGCACGACGTGGTCGCCAAGATGCGCGGGATCGCCAGGACCCGCCGTGTCGGCCACGCCGGCACCCTCGACCCGATGGCGACCGGCGTCCTGGTCCTCGGGGTCGAGCGCGCCACCAAGCTCCTCGGGCACCTCGCGCTCACCGAGAAGGAGTACCTGGGCACCATCCGCCTGGGGCAGACCACCCTCACCGACGACGCCGAGGGCGAGATCACCTCGTCCACCGACGCCTCCAAGGTGACCCGGGACGCCATCGACGCCGGTATCGCCAAGCTGACCGGCGACATCATGCAGGTGCCGTCCAAGGTCAGCGCCATCAAGATCGACGGCGTGCGGTCGTACAAGCGGGCCCGCGAGGGCGAGGACTTCGAGATCCCCGCCCGGCCGGTGACCATCTCCTCCTTCGCGGTCTACGACGTCCGGGACGCGGTCGCCGAGGACGGCACGCCGGTGCTCGACCTGGTGGTGTCGGTGGTCTGCTCCTCCGGCACCTACATCCGCGCCCTCGCCCGCGACCTGGGCGCCGGTCTCGGCGTCGGCGGCCACCTCACCGCGCTGCGCCGCACCCGGGTCGGCCCCTACAAGCTGGACGCGGCCAAGACGCTGGACCAACTCCAGCAGGACCTGAGCGTGATGCCGATCGCCGAGGCCGCCACCGCCGCGTTCCCGCGCTGGCAGGTCGACGCCAAGCGGGCCCGGCTGCTGCTCAACGGCGTCCGGCTGGAGATCCCCGACGAGTACGCGGGCGCCGGTGCGGTGGCCGTGTTCGACCACGAGGGCCGTTTCCTCGCGCTCGTCGAAGAGCACCGGGGCAAGGCCAAGAGCCTGGCCGTCTTCGGCTGAGCCGGCCGGGACGCCGTAGGGCCCTGCCGCAGCGGCCGTGCCGTATCAGCCGTGCGGTGCCGTAGCGGCCGTGCCGTGACGGGCCGTGCTGTCAGGGGCCGCCGCAGGGCGTCTGCCGTGGAGCGGCGGCCGGCCATGAGCCGGGCCCTGCCGCCGCTCCACGGTCCCCCCTCTTCCCCCTCCCTAAGGTTCTCCAGCAACCCCCGACTATTCACCCGACCGGCCGGGCGCTCGGAGCGAACCGGGGGAGCGGAAGGGGGCGCGTTCGCGTGAGAACGGTCCCGCCGTTCCCCTCCTGCCTACCGTCGGGGCAGGGCACAGGGACGGGCGGGGAGGTACGGCCATGGCGGAACGGGGCCCGCGCTCCGAAGGCGGGCGCCGGGAGCGGGAGGAACACGGGCGGCCGGAGCCCGGCGCACCGGCCAGGGCGGGCGGCTTGCCCGACCTCGTCCGGCCCACCGGCTCCGACCCCGCCCTCGTACGCATCCGCGACCTGGCCGGCCGCCCCCTCGGCCTCGGCTTCCTCGCCGACCACGAGGGCACCCTGCTCACCGGTCACGAGACCGTCGACGGCCGCGCCCGGCTGCTGCTGGACGCCCCCGGACAGCGCACCCGCACGGTCACCGCCGACGCGGTCACCCCGCTGCCCCGGCTGGGCCTCGCCCTGATCCGCACCGAGGGCCTCGGCGCGGACCCGCTGCCGCTGACCGTACGGGACCGGATCGACGCGGGCACCTACGTACGGGTCGCCGCCGGCTGCTGGCGGGAGGCGCGGGTACTGGCCGCCACCCGGGCCACGTACACCGCCGGGGACGGCCCCCACCTCCTCGACGACGTGCTGGAGCTGGCCATCGGCACGGCCGGACGCGACGCGCTCAGACCCGGCGGCGGGGCGGCCGGGGGACCGGTGTGCGACGCGCGCACCGGCGCGGTCGTCGGCGTCCTCGGCACCGTCCTGCGCGCCGCCGGGCGCGAGGCGGGCTTCGCCGTCCCGCTGCGGCCCGCCGCCGACGCCCTCGCCGGACTCCTCGCCCGCAACGCGGCCACCGTGCCCGCCTACGGCGCCGACCTCAACCTCGCCGGCATCCTCCAGCTGACCACGACCTCCGTGGGCCAGGACGGCCCCCCGGGCGCCGTCGACCCGATCGAGCGCCCCGGCATCGCGCGGGAGCTGGCCGCCTTCACCGCCGGCGACCGGCCCGTGCTCGGCCTGGTCGGCGCCCCGGGCAGCGGCCGTACGACGCAGCTCGCGGCCCTCGCCGCCCGCCGCGCCCGGGGCGAGCGGCCCGCGCCCACCCTGTGGCTGCGCGGCGCCGACCTGGCGGACAGCGACGGCTCGGTGGCCGACGCCGCGCGCCGCGCCCTGGCCCGCGCCGCCCGGATCGTCGCCGCGTCCCGCGCCGTGCGCCCCGAGGACCTGGGCGACGTCACCCCGGAGCACCTGGCCCGCCTCGCCGCCCGGGCCGGCCGCCCGCTGCTGCTCCTCCTCGACGGCCCCGAGGAGATGCCCCCGGCCCTCGCCCACCGCCTGCCCGAGTGGACCCGCGGCACGGCCGACTGGCTGCACGGGACCGGGGCCCGCCTGCTGGTCGCCTGCCGGGAGGAACACTGGGAACGCGCGGGGCGGGCGTTCCCCGCCGACCTGCTCCACACCCCGGCGGGCGAGGCGGGCCCCGCTTCCGTGGCCGCCGCCCCCTTGCCCCCCTGCCTCCCCGTCGGCGACCTCACCGCCGGTGAGGCGCGCCTGGCCCGCGCCCGGTACGGCATCGCGGACGGCGTCCTCGCCGAGCGGGACGCCCGGCATCCGCTCACCCTCCGGCTGCTGTCCGAGGTCCGGGCCGCCGCCCCGGCCGCCCCGCTCGCCGGGCCCCTGGACCGCCACGACGTGTTCGCCGCCTACCTCGACCTGGTGTGCCTGCGCGTCGCGGTCCGGCTCGCCGCCGCCCGCGGGCTGCGCGGCACGGCCGTACGGCGGCTGGCCGCGCGGGTGGCCGGGCAGGTGCACGAGGCGGCCCGGCGCAGCCTCGGCCCCGGGCAGGGCGAACTGGACCGGGAGTCCTTCGAGGCCGTGTTCCCCTGGGGACCCGCCCCGGCCCGCCTCGGCGCGGGCACCGGCTGGGCCTCCGCCGTTCTCGCCGAGGGCCTCCTCGTGCCGGCCGGCGGCGGCTACCGCTTCGCCCACGAGGATCTGGCCGACTGGCTGCACGGCATGCACCTGGACCTCGACGAGGCCCTGCGCGCTCTGGTGCACGCGCCCGGCGAGCGGCCCGAGGGGGCGCGCCCGGTTCCGGTGCCGCACCACCGTATCGGCCCCGTCGTCCAAGCCCTGCTGTTCCTCGGCCGCCAGCACGGCAGTAGTCAACTCAGCGCCCGCTTACGCGAGTTGGCGGATGTTCTGGAGTGTGACACCGGCTCCTGGTGGGCCGCCCGGCTGCTCGCCCGCACCCTGCTCCAGGTCCCGGACGCGACGCCGTACACCGAGGTGCTGCGGCTGCTCGCCGACCGGGTCGCCGCCCGGCGCCAGGACCGGCGGCCGGTACCGGCCGAGTTCGGCCCCGCCTTCTGGACCGCGCTGCCCATCTCCGACACCGAGCGCCTGGACCTGCTGCGCCGCCTCGTGCCGGCCGACCCGGCGCCGTCCGCGGCGTCCGCCCGCTGTCTGGACGCCGTCGCCGGACTGCTCGCCGCCGCCCCGGAGGCCGTACAGCCCCTGCTGACCCGTTGGTTCACCGACGAGCGCCCGCTGTCCGCGACCCCGCACGCCACCGTGGCCACGGCCGCGCAGGCGCTGCTGCACACCCACCGGCACCGCGCCCCGGACGACCTCACCGAGGTACTGGTGGCCTGCCCCCACCCACGCGCGGAGGAACTGCTCGACGCCCTCGCCGAGGACGAGCCGTCGGCCGTCTGCCGGGCCGCCGCCCGCTGGGCGCACGACGAGCGCCCCGCCCGCCGGGCCGCCGCCGTCACCTACGCACTGCGCGCCGCCCCCCACGCCCGTACGGCCGCGGAGCGCGCGCTGCTCGGCAGCGCCGCCCGCGCCCTGCTCGCCCGCCCCGCCGACCACACCCTGCACGGCGCCGCCCTCGCCGTCCTGGTCCACGACCCGGACACCCGCGACCGCCATCTGCCCACGGCCCTGCGCCACTTCGCCGACGGCGACCCGCGCATCCCGCCCGGCGCCCTCGCCCCGGCCCTGACCACCCACCCCGAACCGGTCCTGGACGCCTTCCGCGCCCGGCTCCGCGCCCCCGAGGACGCCGACCTGCGCACCCTCACCGGGATCACCACCCCGGCCCTCGCCCGCCCGGTCGCCGCGCTGCTCCAGGAGGCGGTTCGGCTGCGACCGGAGACCGCCGGGCGCCTCGCCCGCCGCGTCGACCGCCGGCTCGGCCTCGGCGCCGCCGCGCGACCCGTCCTGCTGCCGCTGGTCACCGCCCTGCTCGACGGCGGTCCCGAACCCCTTCGGGCCTCCCTCGCCACCGTCCTGGCCGGCCCCGGCACGCCCGCCTCCCGTCCGCTCCGCCGTGAGCTGCTGGAGTTCCTGCTCGACCGGGAGCGGGACCCGGCCGTCCTGGACGCCGTCCTGCGCGCGGCGGCGGCCCGGGACGACACCGGGACGGGGCCGGGGGAGGAGGAGACCCGGGACTTGGTGCACCGCGCCGGCCTGCTCCTCGTCCGCACGCCCGAGGGTGCCGCCCGCTGCGACCGGGGCCTGGCCGACCTCGTCCGGCACGTGCCCGGCTTCGCCGCCCGCCTGGCCCGCTGGCTGACCGACGCCCCGGACGACTGGGCCGCGCTGATGGGCCCCGGCACCCGCCGCATGATCGAGAACCTGGCGGGCGTGCGCGTGCCGGCGTGATCGGGAACCTGGTGGGCGTGCGCGTTCCGGCGTGATCGGGAACCCGGCCGGATGGGCGCGTACCCGCGTGATCCAGAACGTGGCGGGCATGCTCGTACCCGCGTGAGGGACGAGCGGGTGGGCGTGCGCGTAGCGGCCTGGGCGGATACGGGGCATACGCGCACCGTCCGGGCGCTGCCGCCGACGTGCGCCCCGTCACAGCCCCCATGCCGATGCTGGCGCGGAGCACCCGGCATGGCACCCTTAGACCTGCACAACGAGGTCAGGACAGACACGGACAAGGGTTCGAGGAGCGGTCACAGTGCAGCGCTGGCGTGGCTTGGAGGACATCCCCCAGGACTGGGGGCGCAGCGTCGTCACCATCGGTTCCTACGACGGCGTCCACCGCGGCCACCAGCTGATCATCAAGCACGCCGTCGACCGCGCCCGCGAACTGGGCGTGCCGGCCGTCGTCGTCACCTTCGACCCGCACCCCAGCGAGGTGGTCCGCCCCGGCAGCCACCCCCCGCTGCTCGCCCCGCACCACCGGCGCGCCGAGCTGATGGCCGAACTGGGCGTCGACGCGGTCCTCGTGCTGCCGTTCACCACCGAGTTCTCCAAGCTGTCGCCCGCCGACTTCGTGGTGAAGGTGCTGGTGGACAAGTTGCACGCCAAGGCGGTCGTGGAGGGCCCCAACTTCCGCTTCGGCCACAAGGCGGCGGGCAACGTCGAGTTCCTCACCGAGCAGGGCAAGACCTACGACTTCGAGGTGGACGTCGTCGACCTCTACGTCACCGGCGAGGCGGGCGGCGGCGAGCCGTTCTCCTCCACCCTGACCCGTCGCCTGGTCGCCGAGGGCGATGTCGCGGGCGCCCGCGAGATCCTGGGCCGCCCGCACCGCGTGGAGGGCGTCGTCGTCCGCGGGGCCCAGCGCGGCCGGGAAATGGGCTTCCCGACGGCCAACGTCGAGACGCTCCCGCACACCGCCGTCCCCGCCGACGGCGTCTACGCGGGCTTCCTGCACGCCCAGGGCGAGGCCATGCCGGCCGCCATCTCCGTGGGCACCAACCCGCAGTTCGACGGCACCGAGCGCACGGTGGAGGCGTACGCCATCGACCGCGTCGGCCTCGATCTGTACGGGCTGCACGTCGCCGTCGACTTCCTCGCCTACGTGCGCGGCCAGGCGAAGTTCGAGTCGCTGGAGGCCCTGCTGGAGCAGATGGCCGTGGACGTGCAGCGCTGCCGGGAGATCGTGGCGGCGGAGCGGTAGGCAGAGGGTCCCGCGACGCTTTTACGAAGCGAAAGGGCGGCCGGTGCGATGCGCACCGGCCGCCCTTTCGCCTGTCCTGCCCGCTACTGCTGCGGTGGCTGCTGGCCCTGGCCGGGGTACGGCTGAGGCTGGGCCTGCGGTTGCGCCTGCGGCTGCCCGGGCTGCGGGTAGCCGCCCGGCTGGGGCTGCGGCTGGCCCGGGTACGGCTGCGGCTGGCCCTGCTGCGGCGGGTACGGCTGCTGCGCCGGGGCGTACGGCTGGCCGGGCGCCTGCGGGTACGGCTGGCCCGGTGCCTGGGGATACGGCTGAGCCGTACCGTACGGCTGCTGGCCCGGCGCGGCCTGGCCCGGCGCGGCCTGGCCCGGCATCGGCGGGGCGGCCACCGGCGGCGGGTTGCCGTCGCTCGTCCACAGCCCGTGCGCCTGCTGGTGCCGGGTGAAGTCCTCGGCGACCAGCGCGGCCAGGTTGAAGTACGCCTCGCGGGTCTTCGGCCGCATCATGTCGAGGTCGACCTCGGCACCGGCGGCCAGGTGCTCGTCGAAGGGCACGACGACGACCCCGCGCGTACGGGTCTCGAAGTGCGCCACGATGTCCTCGACCTTGATCATCTTGCCGGTCTCGCGGACCCCGGAGATCACGGTGAGGGACCGGGAGACCAGGTCGGAGTACCCGTGCGCGGACAGCCAGTCCAGCGTCGTACTGGCACTGCTCGCGCCGTCCACCGAGGGCGTGGAGATGATGATCAGCTGGTCGGCGAGGTCCAGCACCCCGCGCATCGCGCTGTACAGCAGACCGGTGCCCGAGTCGGTCAGGATGACCGGGTACTGCCGGCCGAGGACGTCGATCGCCCGCCGGTAGTCCTCGTCGTTGAACGTGGTCGAGACGGCCGGGTCCACGTCGTTGGCGATGATCTCCAGACCGGAGGGGGCCTGGGAGGTGAACCGCCGGATGTCCATGTACGAGTTCAGGTACGGGATGGCCTGGACGAGGTCACGGATGGTGGCCCCGGTCTCCCGGCGCACCCGGCGCCCGAGCGTGCCCGCGTCCGGGTTGGCGTCGATGGCCAGGATCTTGTCCTGCCGCTCGGTGGCCAGGGTGGAGCCGAGCGCGGTCGTCGTGGTCGTCTTGCCCACGCCGCCCTTGAGGCTGATCACCGCGATCCGGTAGCAGGACAGCACCGGCGTACGGATCAGCTCCAGCTTCCGCTGCCGCTCGGCCTCCTCCTTCTTCCCGCCCAGCTTGAACCGGCCGCCGGCCGCTGCGGGCCGGCCGCTCTTGGCCTTCTGCTTCTTGTTGTTGAGCAGCCGGTCCGAGGACAGCTCCACGGCGGCGGTGTAACCGAGCGGCGCGGCACCGGGGTTGGTCGGCTGCCGCTGGTCGTGCCGCACGGGCTGCGGCCACGCCGCGCCGGAACGCGGATCGACCGGAGCCTGCGGCACACCGGACTCCGGGCCCTGCGGCGGCTGGGGGAAGCCGTAGCCGCCGGGCTGGGCCGGGGGGTTGGGCGCGCCGGGCGGCGGGAAGCCGTAGCCGCCGGGCGGGGTGGGGCCGTTGGGGTTCGGCGGGGTCGGGCCGCCGGGGTTCGGCTGGGGTGCCGGGGGCTGAGGGAAGCCGTAACCACCCGACTGGGCCGGGGAGTTGGGTGCGCCGGGCGGCGGGAAACCGTAGCCGCCGGGCGGCGTGGGGCCGTTGGGGACCGGCTGCGGACCGGCCGTCGGCGCGGTGAGCCGGTTCGGGTCGTTCGGCTGCTGCCACGCGGCGGGCGCGGGCTGCGGGGCCTGCGGCTGGAACGGCGGCTGCGCACCGGGCGCACCGGCCTGGCCCTGGCCGTCCACCGGCGGCTGCGGCTGCGGTTGCTGACCCGGCATCGGCCCGGGCTGCTGCGGCCACTGGGCGGCGGGCGCGGGAGCGGCGGGCTGGTACGCGGGCGGCAGCGGAGGCACCCCCTGCTGCGGCGCGGGCGGCGCCGTCCAGCCGGGCTGGGCCCCCTGCGGAGCCGGGGGAGCGGGCGGCGCGGCGGCGTACGGGGTGCCGGGTGCGGGCTGGGGAGCGCCGGGCTGCGGGGTCGCCGGGGGCGGCGGGAAGCCGTACCCCCCGGGCTGGGGCACACCGGTCTGCTGGGGCGCAGGGGGTTGCGGGAAGCCGTAGCCGCCGGGCTGCGGGGTTGCCGCCGGGGGCTGGGGGAAGCCGTAGCCGCCGGGCTGAGGAGCGGCCGGGGACTGGGCGGCCGGGGACTGGGCGTCCGTGGGCTGCTGGGCGGCGTCGCCCGAGGCATCGACGGCCACGGCCGGGGCATCGGCACCCGGGGCACCGTCACTCGCGGTGCCGCCGTCCGGGGTGTCCTCGCCCGGGGCGCTGTCCCGCGGTGTGCCGTCCTCCGATGCGCTCTGCTGAGCCGTACCGTCCGCCGGTGCGGCGTCCGAGGGCGCCGAGGCGTCGGTCCGCGAGGAGTCGGCGGCGCCCTCTCCGGCGCCCCCTTCCTGGGCGGTCGCCTCGGCAGGCTTGTCGTCCGTGCCCTCTTCCGCCACGGAAGCGTCAGCGGCGGCGGGGGCCGCGTCCCCCTGACCGTCTCCGCCTTCCTCGGCCGGAGAGCCACCCGACGTATCGGCGTCCGACGCACCGGCGTCCGAGGCGACGGAGTCCGACACCACGGAGTCCGGCGCGACGGCGTCCGAGCCGGCGGCCTCGGCCACCGCACCCCCGCCGTCCTCCCGGTCCCCGGAGTCCCCGGCACCCGCGCTCCCGGCCGAACCGCCGTCGCCCTCGGCCGGCTTGACCTCGGCCGCCACGCGCTCGGCGAACTCGGCCATCTCACGCTTCAGAGCGGCCGCGGAGAACCGCATGGTTGCCCCGCTCTCCAGGTCCCCGTTGTCCGTCTCAGGCGGAACCCCGGCGGGGGCGCCCGGCGCCTCCTGCCCAACCGGCTGCTGCGACTGCTGTGGCTGCTGCGGCTCGAAGCCCTCGGGCAGCCGCGGCATCGGAATGGGGCCACCGACCGGCGGCGCGGGCTGCGCGGGCGGGGCGTACGGCGCACCCTCAGGGGCGTACGGCGCCCCCTGCGGAGGCGTGCCCGAAGGTCCCTGCGCGGGAGCGGACGGCGGCGAATACGCGGTCCCCTCCGGCGGGGTGAACGGAGTGCCCGGCGGCGGGGTGAACGGAGCCCCCGGCGGCGGCGCGAACGGAGTGCCCTGCGCGGGCGTGCCCGTCGGCTGGGCGGCAGGCGGCGTGGCACCGGGGGCGGGGGCCGGAGCCTGGGCCGGCGGGCTCGTCGGGAACGACGGCACTGCGGAGCCGCCCGCGGCGCCCGGGTCCGCGGAACCGGTGAAACCGCCCGCGCCTCCCGACGTACCGGAGGCGTTCTGCGTGTACCAGGCGGGGGGAGCGTAGTCGATGGTGAACTCGCCGGTGGTCTCGACGGCCTCCGCGTCGGGCTGGTCATCGCCGGGTGTGTCCCAGCCCCCGCGCATCCCGTCCCGATCGCTGCTCACAATTCCTCCTGGTGTGGTCGAGCACCCTCATGCCGTGCCGGGGCGACCATGTCGTGTCGTACCGAGTCGTCCGTAGTCGTTCGAGGCGGTCCGACTCACCGGACCTCCCCCCCGGGACACCGACGTCCGGCCCACGGGTCCTGCCATCGCGCCCGCTCCCAGCCTAATCACCGGACACCGCACCTCGGCAGGCCCGCCCGCCTGTCCGCCCCCGCCCGGCAGGCCGGAGCCCGCCCCAAGACGCCCCAACCGTCCCACCGGTCCACCAGGACACCCGAACAAAAGGGACGCGCAAGGGCAGTTCAGTCCATCCGGCGCGGTGTGCCCAACAATCCGATCTCGGCGTCCGTGGGTTGCGTCAGCACGTACTGCCGGTCACGGTCGGTGCACCACAGGGTGACGCCGTCGGGCAGCGCGGGCAGCGACTCCACCTCGGTCCGCGACAGCCCCATCGTGCGCCCGAGTTCGGCCGCCTCGTCCGGCGAGACCCGCTGGATGCCGGCGAGCCGCGCCTGCCGCAGCAGCCGGGGCGCGACCGGGCTGAGATACGGCAGCAGGGTCAGCACCGACTGCCAGGGGCCGGAGACGACCCGGCCGCGCGGGGGCCGCATGCCGCAGTCCCGCACCACCAGCACCGGCGTGCCGGCGGAGGCGCCCTGCGGCGGAACCCGCCCGACGTCGTACACGGACAGGCCGTTCTGCCCGCCGCCCATCGCGTGCACCATCTGCATCCAGGCCTGCGGCCGGCCGGTCTCCACGGCGACCCGGGCGCCGGTGGCGGCCGAGCGCAGCGCCAGCACCTGCGCGGTCCACAGGCCGCCGATCAGGACGACGTCGTAGGGCGTGGGCCGGTTGATGCCCAGCACGGCCGGCTGTCCCTCGGCGTCGACCCCGGCCACCACCCCGTCGTCCCCGATGGGCAGGGCGAGCGCGTCCAGTTGCGGCACGGGCAGGGCGTGCCGGCCGTGCCGGGGCCCGATCAGGCCCAGCCCGTGCCGCAGCCGGTCCACCGTCCGCCGCAGCCCGGACGGCTCCGGGGCGCCGGGCGCCGCCCGGCCCGGCACCGGGGAAGTCGTCGGAACCGTCGTCACCGCGCACCTCCGAGGGGCAGAGTGGCCAGCATGCCGGGCAGCTGCTCGCGGTCGAGCCGGGCCAGACCCGCCCCGGACTGCCGGGCGGCGGCCTCCAGCGCGCGCCGCGCCGCCACGAGTTCGTCGTCACTGCGCCCGGTCACCCGCAGATGCCCGCACAGCGACACTTCCTGCCGCTCCCCGGGCGCGAGCGTCAGACTGAAGGTGGTCGCCAGGGCCGGTATCGCCGTGACCCGGGCGACGAACTGGGGCAGGGACTCGGCCGGGCCGTCGCCCAGCGGGGGCCAGCGCCGCACCCAGTACGTGGTGTGCCGCCGGTTGTCACAGCGCCAGCTGCGCCCCGACTCCTCCGTGCGCCGCTCCCGGGTCTCACTGCGCCCCGCCTCCGCGGTGACCAGCGGGTTGGCGCACGCCGAGGTGGCGAGCGCGGCGACCAGCTCCTCCTCGTCCAGCACCCGGGCGCGGAACCCGGCGCCGGTGAGCCGGCTCGCCAGGTGGTCGGCGGCCCGTACGACGCACTTCTGCGCGCCCTCCAGCCCGCCGCCGCGCGCGGCCACGGCCTCCGCGCACAGCTCGGGATCCAGCTTCAGCGCGATCCAGGTGATGCGCACGGCCGGGGCGCCGGTCTGCTCCTGCAACGGGATGTAGTTGGCGACGGCCACCGACTGCTGCGGCAGGTGCAGCGCGGGCGCCGGCTGCGTGTGCAGCACGATCTGCGCGGACTCCAGGCGGATGCCGTCCACCTCCAGCGCGCCCCGCACCAGGCCCAGCGGCAGCGGCTGGCGGCTCCGCTCGGCGCGCAGCGCGGTCGCGTCGGCCTCCACCTGGAGCACGGCCGTGACGAACGTGCCGTCCCCGACGACGCCGACCGGCCGCCGGTCGCGCGCGTTGTACGAGTACGTGCGCAGGGCGGGCTCGCACTCCACCGCCGGGACCAGTCCGGGCTCGGTGCCCGGCGGTATCGGGGTGTTCGCGGCCCGCTTCTGCCGCGCCCGCAGCTCCCGCGCGGTGGCGAGCCACTCCGGCAGGGACCGGCCCCGCCGCCGTACGAAGGCCAGCAGGAGCAGCACCAGCGCGACCACCGCCGCCGGCACCAGGGCCGCCATGCCGACGGCCCAGCCGACGAGCAGTACGGCCGCCGCCAGCTCCACCAGCACAAGCCGTTGCAAACGGAACGACCCGGCCTGGCCCGGCCGTTGCCTGAGCCCGGGCGTGACCTGCCGGCGGTCCGCGCCGCGCCGGGCGGACGCGGCGCGCGGCGCGGACCCGGACCGGGCCGCACGGCCTCGTGCCGCCGACCGGCCGCGCGCTCGCGTCCGCGTTCCGGAAGCCATCACTGCATCCCCCCGATTTGCTCACAACTCGCTGGAACCAGGCCACTGAACAAGGCCCTTGAGGGCCCAGGTACCCTACCCGCTCCACGAGACCCGCTCCGTACCAGGCATAGTAGGGGCCGGGTCCGACAACGGAGGGCGGGGGAGCGTGGTCCCCGGGCGCGCTCCGCGTGAGTCACGGGGAGAAACAGGCACAGATGGCATCTCGGCGGGACCAACTCAACGCCTACACCTTCGCGAAGCGCCGCATGCTCGCGTCGTTCGTGCAGTCGTCACCGGATGCCTCCGACGAGGGAGCGCCCCGGCCGCTGCGCGCCATCCTGCCCGGCGCGATCGTCGGCGTGGTCGTGCTCGCGGCCTTCGGTGCCTGGGGGATGTTCAAGCCGACGGCCCCGCAGGGCTGGAACACGCCCGGCCAGAAGGTGATCATCGCCAGCAAGTCCACCACCCGGTACGTCGTGCTGAAGACCGAGGACAAGGTCCAGCTCCACCCCGTCCTCAACATGGCGTCGGCCAAGCTCGTCCTCGACACCCAGAGCGACGTCGACGTGGTCACCGTCGACGAGTCGGTCCTCGACAACGGCAAGATCCCGCACGGCGTCACTATCGGCATCCCCTACGCCCCCGACCGGCTGCCCTCCGGCAAGGAGGCCGGCGCGGCCAAGGAATGGGCCGTGTGCGAGCGCCCGAGCGGCAGCGGCGGCTCCGTCCAGAAGGCCGCGTTCGTCCTGGCCGAACGGGACCGGGACAAGCTCCGGGGCGGCCGGCAGAAGCTGCGCGGCGGCGAACTCCTCTACGTCGCCACCCCGGACAAGAAGCGGTACGTGATCGACGCGCACGGCCGGGCCTATCCCGTGGACGCCGGTGACAGCCTGCTGCTCCAGACCATCGTGGGCGCCGACCGCACCCCGCAGCGGGTGACCAAGGAGTGGATCGACACCCTGCACCCGGGCGACCCGATCAGCTTCCCGTCGGTCACCGGGGTGCCCGGCGCCGCCGCGAACGCCCCCGGCCAGCTGGACCCCGGGGCCAACCGCGTCGGCATGGTGCTGCGGGCCCCGGTCAACGGCCAGGAGCAGTATTTCGTGGTCCTGCCCGGCCGGGTCGCGCCCGTCTCCGACTTCGTCGCCCAGCTCCTGCTGGCCAGCACGGACCTGGTGAGGCTCGGCCAGGCCGGGCACGCCCAGGAGGTCAGCGCGGGCGCCATCACCCGGGGCGAGCCGTTCGCCGCCGAACACACCTGGCCCACCGAGAAGCCCCGCGCCGTCAACAACCCGGCCACGGCCGACGGCAGCCGCAACACCGTCTGCAACATCCTCAACCACGTCGACCCCGACAACGGCGCCACCACCCTGAGCACCTGGGCCGGCACCGACTTCCCCGCGGTGCTGCCCACCGGCTCCTCCAGCGCCTACGTCACCGCCGGCTCCGGCCAGCTCTACCGCCAGTTCCAGGGCCGGGAGACCAAGGCCGGCCCGGTCTTCCTGGTCACCGACACCGGCCTGCGCTACGCGCTCCAGTCCAACGACGACAGCGCCGGCGAGGACAAGGGCATCGGCGTCACCGACAAGCAGCGCAAGCAGCTCCAGCAGGAGGCCAAGCTCGCGCAGACCCGCCTCGGCTACGCCGACGTGAACCCCGCGCCCATCCCCGCGCCCTGGTCCAAGTTCCTGCCGACCGGCCCCCGCCTGTCGACCGCGGCCGCCCGCCAGCCGCAGGGCTCCTGAGGGGCACGCCGATGACGTCCACGTTCCGCACCCGTACGCCCTTGGCCCGTACGACCCTGACCGGGACCCGTACGACCCGGAGCCGTACGACCCCGACCCGTACGACCCCGACCCGTACGACTCTCGTGGTGGCGACCGCGGTGGCCGCCACCCTCCTGACGGCACCCGCGGCGACGGCGGACTCCGCCTCCGACCAGTGCACGTTCGACAAGACCAACCACAAGTACGCCGGCACGCCCTGGGCCCTGCAACGCGTCAACCTGGACGAGCTGTGGACCCAGTCCAAGGGCAAGAACGTCAGGGTCGCCGTCATCGACACCGGCGTGGACACGGCCAACCCCCAGCTCGCGCACGCCGTCGACGCGTCCCGGGGCGCCAACTTCCTGCCCCCCAAGGACAAGAAGGGCCAGCCCATCGACCGGGGCAACAGCAAGGGCACCACCGACACCGTCGGGCACGGCACGCGGGTGGCGGGCATCATCGCGGCGCGCCCCATGAAGGGCACGGGCTTCGTCGGCCTCGCCCCCGAGGCCACCATCATCCCGATCAAGCAGAACGACGCGGACGGCAACGGCACGGCCGCCACCCTCGCCCAGGCGATCCGGCACGCGATCCAGGTCAAGGCCGATGTCATCAACATCTCCCAGGACACGGCCAACGCCGCCCTCCCGGACCCCGTCCTCCAGCGCTCGGTGAACGAGGCCCTGGGGGCCGGCATCGTCGTGGTCGCCTCGGCGGGCAACGACGGCCTGGGCGGCAACCGGAAGAAGACGTACCCGGCGTCGTACCCGGGAGTCCTCGCGGTGGCGGCGTCGGACCGCAACAACGAACGCGCGGCCTTCTCCCAGTCCGGCGACTTCGTCGGCGTGGCGGCCCCGGGCGTCGACATGATCTCCACCGTCCCGAAGGGCGGCCACTGCCCGGACAACGGTACGAGCTTCTCCGCGCCCTACGTGGCCGGCGTGGCCGCGCTGATCAAGGCCAAGCACCAGGACTGGACGCCCCGGCAGATCGTGGCGCAGATCGAGCAGACCGCCGAACGCTCCATCGCCGGCCACGATCCCCTGGTCGGCTGGGGCGTGGTGGACCCGGTCCGCGCCCTCACCGAGGACGACCACCCGATAGAGTCCCCGCACCCCGACCCGGGCCTCACCCACGCGGAGGCCCCCACCCCCGCCGAGCTCACCCTCGGCGAGACCCCGCGCGAACGCACGGCCCGCATCGCGACCTACGTCGCCGTGGCCGTGGCGGTCCTGGTGGCGGGCCTGAGCGGCGGAGCGGTGGCGGTACGCGACGCCCGCCGCAGGCGCCGCGGCCTGCGGGAAGGCACCTGATGGACGCGCTGGACCAACTGAACGTCCTGGGCCTCGCCCTGGCCGCCGTGCTGGTGGCCATGGCCTGCGTGAAGTCGGACCGCGTGCGCTCCTGGCGCGCGAGCGTCAACCCGTCGGCACCCGACCTGCCCGACTCCGCCTTCGTCGCCGCCCGGGTCCTCTTCCTGAGCCTGGCAGGCGTCGGCGTCTACCTGGCCGCCCAGGGCTTCGGCGTCTCCGATGACGCCTCCTGGAGCGACGGCGAACTGACCAGCGCGGTCCGGCAGACCACCGACGACCTGAACGGCTACACCTTCCAGGCCGACGAATCGGGCACCCCGCTCGCCTTCCCCGACTACGCCTCCCTGATCGAGGACAAGGTCCTCCAGTACGGCGGCGGCGACGCCCCCGGGTACGGGGTGGCGGTGGACCCGGCCGAGACCAACACGCCCGCGAAGGCGTCCTTCACCATCACCGCCGACGGCACGGACACCGCCTTCTGCACCCGTCTCACCCGCACCCGCTCCAAGAAGGACGACTACACACCCCCCGGCATCACGGGCGGCGAGGGAACCCTCACGTACCAGGGGTACCGCCTCACCACGTCCCTGGAAAAAGGCGAGTGCTGACGCAGGCGGCTTCCCCGTCCCACCCGAAAGAGTGACGGCACGGACGGGAGCCGCCGACGCGACCGTCCCGGACCCCGAATCCCCCTAGCGCGCGGAGGCCGCCATCCCCGCCGACGGCCTCTCACCCGCCTCCGCCTGCCCGGCCCGCCACGCGAAGACGTCGGCGAACCTGTTCATGTAGGTACCGGAGGCCCGGAGCGGGTCGGCCGGGGGGCATCGGTGACCAACATCTTCCCGTCACCGTTGACGAAGCAGAACGTCTCGTACGTGCGGTCCGCGTCGTCGACACGGCGATGCATGACCTGATCGTCGAAGGAGTACGAGGACTTGTCCGGCAGGACCTTCCGCAACGCGCCGGCCGACCCGGCCGGGTCCCCCAGGGTCTTACAGACAGCCGAGTCCCTGATCTCGCCCCTCTGCTCTTCGAACGGGGGAGCGCCGCATGCGTAGGTGAGTCCCAGACCGAGACCCACCACACCTATGACACCACCGGTGAGCGACAGCAGGGATCGATTACGCATGGTCTCGGGTGGTCAGGGCACGGCAAGCGTCACTCTTGCCCACGGCCGTTGCGTATCCCTTGACGAAATCGCGCACCGACGACGCCTTCACGTCGTGCGAGGTGCGCACAGTGGCCCAGACAGTGCTGTTCGCCGAGGCGGAGCCGGGACACTCGACGAGACTGACGGCACCGGTCTTCGAGTAGATGGTGTGGCCGCCGTCTGCCCGGGTGTCGGTCGGTTCGACGCCGTAGGCGGACGAAGCGACGTCACCGGCGCTGGTGTTCGCATCGTGCTTCTCGATGCTGGTGGACAGGACGACCTTTCCGTCCACCAGCATCCGGCAGCGCTTGACGCCGACCGACGATGTCGGCTGGGCGCCGACCTTCTCTCCGGGAGGCAGCAGCGGCTCCAGCAGAGAACGGGCCACTTGGGTGCCGCAGACATCGCTCGGCACGGCGTACTCACGCGTGGGCGACGAGGACGAGCAGGAGGTAGTCAACCCGACCAGCAGCCCTGCCCCCAGAAGAGCGACTACGGAGCGGACTCGGCGCCCGCAGATGTCGTGCATATCGCCTTCCAACGCAGTTCTGGCCGGTGACGACATCGTCCCCGTGGGAGATGAATAATGGGTGCCTACGAGCACTCACGGGACTGCTTTACCGCGTTGGTGAAGGCGGCCGACAACTTCTTCATGGCAGCGGTCTCACCGAGATCCGAGTCATTGACCTGAATCGAGGTGTACAGCAGATGCCGGGCGTGTTCCGGGTTCTTACATCCTTTGACCAGCTTGACGGCACCTGTGGCGGTATAGAAGAAGTCATCGTCAACTGACTGCGCCGCTTTTTCGGTCTCCGGATTGGCTGTGACGACGGTCGAGACGTCAACGTCCTCCTCCCACCACTGGAGTTCCGCCATCACAGCCCATGTGCCATCCACGTCCACCCGGCACATTTTCCTGGAAGGCACTGGACGCGATTCCCCGACCTCGACCGTCTTGCCCCCCGGAAGAAAGGGAGAAAGAAGGTCCGGGTCCACCGCCACACCACACAGGTACTTGGGAGCGGCGTATTCTCTCTCCGCGCCGGTTCCTGAACAGCCGGCGATCGTGCCCAGTGCCGCGAGCACCGCTGTGGCAGCCAAAGCTTGCCGAGTCATCGGATTCCCAGTCTCCTGCCGGCAACCGTGTCGTGCGTTCCACTCAGTGGCAAGCGCCTGATCGCTGCACCGCCTCCGTGTACTTGGTGATCAGCTGCTTCATGGCTGCGGCATCACTGTGCTCGGAGTCGGTCGCCAGCACGGCCGTATAGAGGATCTGGTCACGGCTGTTGCGGCAGCCTTCTGTCTTTCCGAACGCCTGGTTTCCCGAGTATGCGAACCGACCGTCCTCTGTCTGCTGTCCCACCTTGTCAAGGGTCAGGCCTTTGGCGAATTGGAGCACTGACATGTCGTTCCACCACTCCTGCGCGGTGTAGACGACCCGCTTGCCGTCGACGGAGACAGCACAGCGCGTGGCTTTGGCGGAAGCGACTGTGACCTCGGTCGAGACCTTCTTCCCGGGCGGGAGGAACTTGGCGAGTGCCTCGGCGTCGATAGTGGTGCCACACGCGGTTCGAGGCAGGGAGTACTCGCGCTCCGGCTCGTCCTCGGAGCAACTCGCGAGTGTGAGGAGGAGAACGGAGACCGCGATGGCAGCCCCGGTACGGCGGCCCGGGAAAGGACCCGAAGTCACATTCATGGCATTCTCGTCATGGCTCGATGTCAGGAGGTCGTTCTGCTGCCGGGCGCCTGACCCTGCAGAATGTCGTTGGCATTGATGTAGCCCTGCCGAGCCCCTTCACGCGACCACGTACCGATGTCGTCCCCGTTCGACAGGTGGTAGCGCTTGGCGGCCTCTTGCGCGCCTATTGCCACATACTCGTTGTTTTTCTCCAGGCCGGCCTGCCAGCGGCTTCCCATTTCATCGGCGGCCTTCTCGAGGGCATGCCCTTCGGCGTCCTTGTAGATGCGCTCCAGAAGAACGCTGGTGGCCGTACCGGCCCCACTGCCGACAGCCGCGCCGACCCAGGGAGTCGCGATGAACGACGTGCCGACACCCACGACCGTTCCCACTCCGCCCGAGATCGCGTTCTTGCGCTGGGAGACGCTGTAGTCGAAGTCGTGATCCTTGTCGCCGGCAGGCTTCGCGATTTCTTCCTGCCGCCCGAGGCCGAGGACGCCCGACACTTCGCCGGAGCGCTGGGCGATGTACTTGACCGTGGTCTCCTGATCCTGGGAGAAACGCTGATCCGCCGGCAGATCCGGATTCAGGTGATACTCCATCAGCTTGGACATGTACGCCTGCTGCCCCACCTCGACGGCTGCGTAGCCTCGCGGATCCTGCCCCACGGCAAACAGGAACTTGCTCACATCCCGGTGCTTGACCTCGGAATCGGCGCCGGCGATCGGATAGAGCTTCTCGATCTGCTTCCAGTCCTCCGAGTCCCGGCTCACGTCTGTCGTGGCGCGGTTGATGTCCGGAAGGTATTCGGAAGCGATCTGCCCCATGCTGTCGGACATGACATTGTGATCAGTGAGCCGTTCAGGGTCGTCTCCTACCGACGAGACGATGGCGTTGAACAGCTTGGCCTGTTCCTTGGTGTGGGGAGCGGTGTCCTGAGTGGGGATCTCTCCCGCGGGATGCCCGGTCGTGGCGGCTTCCAATGCGGACGCGAGGTTGTTGTAGCCGTCCGTGCTCTCGCCGCGGCTCAGGTCGCTGTTGCTCTCCTGCGGCCAGTGACGGTCCTCGAAGAGGTACTTGAAGTTGGAGACCGCGGTCTTGTGGTCGCCGTCCTTCGGGATGAAGTCGTCGTTGAAGAAGTCGGTCGCGGCGCCAGGGTTGTTCGAGAGGCCCTTGAGGTAGCCCGACAAGGGGTCGAAGCCGGAGTCCCCCTTCATGTGGTTGAGATAGGGGCTGGGCCCTATCCGCTGCCAGGCTGTGTGCTTTCCGTCATGCGTGAACTTCCGCTCGGTCTCCATGAGGCTCTTGCCGTACTGCTTCATGAAGTCGTCGTCGTAATCACCGACGCGCATGAGGTTGCTCATGACCTGGAACCCGAGCAGGCCGCCGCGCTTGCCGCCGACCTCCTGGTCGCCCATGTCGACCATGCGCCGCTTCCACTCGGTCATGTCGGCCGTGTCGCTCTGGCTGGCCGTGGCGAGCGTGAGACCGAGGTTCTTCTGCAGCTCTCCCAGCTGGTCACGGCGTTCATGGTGCACGTCCCAGGCGACCTGGGGGTCACTGACGTCGGCCCAGAAGGACAGAGTCTTGGCCGGCCCGAGGTCCTTCGCGAACCGCTCCGAGAACAACGGATCATCGTGGTACTTCTTGAGTCCCGCGTTGAGCCGGTCGAAGTCCTTCACCGACAGGTCGTCGATGTCCTTCTTGGCCAGCTTCGCCAGCTCGTCGGCTTCCTTGACGGCCGCTGCCGCGCTGTCCCTGTCCTTGTAACTGGCGTCCGAGAACCCCATCCGGGCCTGGTCGACGATCGCCGTGAGAACGTCCTTGGCCGAGTTGTCGCTCTCCGTGGCCTTGCTGAGGATGCCCTGGATCTCGTCGCGGAGGTCGTCGACGTCCTTCTGGTTGGTCGCGCTCTTGTTGCCGCTCGGGTCCGAGCCCCAGTCGGGCCGGGTGTTGCCCGTGACCGTGAACTTGCCGCCACCCGCGTCGGCGACGGTCAGGTTCTTCTTCTGACCGCGCGAGACGGCGTCCGTCAGCTGCTGGTGGAACGTCTTCAACTCGTTCCGGGTGTCGAGCAGGATCTTGTAGATGGTGGTGGCCTGCGTGTGGGCGTCGCCGAACTCGCCGGCCGTCTTGCCGATGAACTGCTTCGAGACCTGGGCGTTCACACCGGCCCAGTCGGCCGCGTTGGCGGCCTTGTGCAGATCGTCCTCGGCGTCCTTCTTCAAGTCCGCGAGGTGCTTGACCAGTGTCGACCAGTCGCTGACGGCGTCGTCGAGGAGCTTGAAGTTGGCGTGGTAAAGAGCGTTGAAGTCCATTGGAGCTCGTCCCGGGGATAGCGTGGCGGCGGTGTGATCGTCTGCGTCGTCAACAACCCGACGCCGCTATTCCTTCTTCTTGCCCTTGTCCTTGCCGTCGTCCCCGTAGTCGTTCTTCTTGCCCGGCGCCCCCACCCGTTCGTCGAACCCGTCGTCCAGGGCGTCGATGCTGCTCATCTGGCGCTGGATGTAGTGCTCGTCGTTCGCGTGCACGGCCTTGGTGGTCTGCATGTGGTTGGAGATCTGGGCGCAGGCGTCCATCAGGGACTTCAACTGCTCTTCCCAGCGGTTCGACACGTGCTGGAGGCCGGCGCCGAGGGCGAAGCCCTGCTTGGTGAGGTCGCCGGCCGCGGAGTCGCTGCTCGGGGTCGCCACGCGGGCCTTGTCCCACAGCTGGTCGTACAGATGGTGGGCCGCGCTGCCGATCTTCTCCAGGTCCTTGTGACCGACCTTGAGGTCACCGGTCTTGCTGGGGAGGACATAGGGACCGTACGTGCCACCGCCCCCGTCGACATGGTTGAGCCGCATCTGTGCCGACTGCCCCTGGGCAGCCTCCGCCTTGAGCTGCTCCCATTCGTCCCAGGCCATGGAAGGGCCCCTTCCCCCGTGGTTAGTCCGGTGCCGGCACAACCTAGCAACCAACGCCATGGAAAATGTGTGCCATGTCCGCCATGTGCGACCTGTCGGTCGTGAAAATTCGGCGGAGGGCGCTGCTCAGGGGCATCGTTCCGGGGTTGCCGAGTTCCGCTCCGGGCCACTCGGACAGCTTCGGCCACCACGCGCGTGTGAAGCTTCTGCGTAGAAAACGAAACCCTTCTGTCGTTATTGACCGCCTTGTCGGTATCCGGTGGCTCATGAGTCGGTCACTTCGGGACAGCTTCGCAACTGAACCGTCGAGAAGTTCAGTTGGCCGACATTTCGGCAGTGACTACAGTGGTCCGCGACGGACCGGTGGTGCGGCCGGGTGCCGGCCCGGTCCGTCCAGCTCTACCAACGGGGAAACGGGGAAGGGGTCGCGGTGGGCGACGGTGGCGGCTCGGGCATGAGGCGTGGCATCGATGCGCTGAGTAAGTTCAAGAAGGATGTCGACAAAGCGCTGAGGGCCTTCGAGGGTGCTCCCGGCAGTCCGTCCAGGCTCGCGGAGCACACGCTCAGTGCCAGCTCCTTCGGCGGGTCGAACATCCCGTTCCACGAAGCGACCGAACTGCACTCCAAGTACGAGCAGGTGCACGAGCGCCTTACCTCGCTATCGCAGAACCTCGGCCTGCAGATCGAGGCGTTGACGCTCGCGGCGCACGCGGCCGACGTCACGTACGACGGCACCGAGGAAGAGGTGCGGCGCCGTTTCTGGGCGATCCACTCCCACCTCGATGAGGAACACCGGACGGCGACGCAGAAGGACGATCCCGCTGAGCAGCAGCGGGGCCACGCCGGTGAGTACGGTGGCGGCAAGGGATCCCTGGGGGGCGATCTCCAATGAGTGACAACTGGCAGCAGAAGCCTGAGTACAAGACCGATGTCGAGCAGGCCAACCGTCAGGTCGCCGCCGTCAACGGGATCAGCCGTCTGCAGAACGTTTTCCGGGGCACGCCGATGGGGTCGGCGCTGTCCTTGGGCAGGACCGACTTCGAGGACCACGATCTCAACGCGATGATCGACCTGGTCCAGCACGGCAAACCTGAGGACCTGGAGGCGGCCAGCAAGGCGCTCTGGGACGCCCGGAAGGCCATCCACGACGCCGCGACGGACCTGGAGACGAACCTCAAGGGCGTCGACTGGGAAGGCGAGGGAGCACAGCAGTTCCACTCGTGGACCAGCGGCCTCATCGGCTGGACCAAGGGCCTCGCCACCTTCGCCGATATCGCCGCCACGGAGATCTCCGCCGCCGCCACGGGGCTGGCCTCCGTGCGCAACTCCATGCCGCCCCGGGACACCCGGCCCGCGAGCGAACAGAAGCGGCCCAAGGACCTGCCCAAGGCCAAGCAGGTCGACGGCGACCCGGACTACGCCGCAGCGCTCAAGGTCGAGAAGGACCGGCAAGAGGCGATCAACCAGGTGAACCGGTTGGCCTCGTTCTATTCGGTGTCCGCGGCGGGGCTGGGGGTGGCGCTGGATGCCGATCCGAAGCCGTACAAGCCGATTCCGGATGTGGGGGTGCCGAAGCCTTCCGGGAGAATCACGGGTCCTACGCCGGGCCATGCGGGATCCTTCGTGCCGCCTTCTCTGCGTGACGGCGTAGCGAGCAGCCATGGAGGCGCCACGGGGGGGCATGCCGAGCCGGCTACCCCGCGCGGAACAGGAACCGGTGGTCACGTACCGCCTCTCCGAGAAGTGCACGACCCCGGCGTGCCCTCCGGCCACGAGGTCGGTACGGAGATCAACACCACGACCACCCTGCCCCCGCAGGTACCCACCGCTCCGGCCCCCGGTTCTCCGACGCCCACTGTGCCGTCGGCCAATGGCGGAGGACCGATCCCGCCACTGCCCACCGGGCCGATGGGGCCTCCCGTCACGCCGACCGGTCGTACCCCCGGCTACAGGCCGGGCGGCCCTCCCCCGGTGACCGCGCAGGGGCGTACCGGCCCCACGGGTGCCGGAACCGGCCGAGTGCCGCAGGGGCCGGCGGGTCAGCCGGGGCGTACCGTCTCGACCGGGCGTGTCCCGCAGGGGCCGGTGAGCCAGGCCGGGCGACCCGCCCCGGGCGCCCGTGGACCGCAGGGCCCTATGGGGCAGCCCGCCCGTGCCATGGGACACCCGTCGCCGACGGGTCAGCCGGGTGCACGTGGGCCCGTCCAGTCCGGGCGTACCGCGGCAGGACGCCCCGTCACCGGAGGCACGCCGAGGACGACCGGAACCCCCGGAGGACGTCCGGGAACAACCGGCCCCACCGGTCCGGCGCGCAACGGCGTCGTGGGCGGCAAGCCCGTCACGGGTCGTACGTCCGGAAGCACGGCCAATCCCCGTGTCCCGCGCGGTATGGTCGTCGGCGCCGAGGAACCGGCCTCCGCCGCACCGGCGAAGGGCGCTTACGGCCAGCGTGGAGTCGTGGGCGCCCCTACGGCCAAGCCGCAACCCGGTGTGGGGCAGGCCGTACTGCGGTCGGCGAGCAATCCCGAGGGTGTCATCGGCGCGACGCGCAACGCCACCGGATCCCCGCTCAAGGGCTCCGAGCCCGGCGCCGCGGGGCTGGGTCGTGGTGCGGTCGGCGGTCGACAGGCTCCGGCCGGTGAGACCGGTCGCGCTGGCGGACCTGCTTCGACGGAACAGCACCGCTCGTCGCAGCAGCGGCGTGACGAGTCTCAGAAGAGCGACTGAACACGAGCGAGGACGTACACAGGCATGAAGCCAGGGACCGGCCGACGCGGCACGAGGACCGCCTTCTTCACGAGGCGGAACGCGAGACGGCTGTCTGCTGTGTGCTCGGTACTGGGCACGCTGGTGATCGCGTCGGCGGGCCTGGCCCCCGGAGCCGCGGCTGCGGAGGATGTTCAGTCCAAGCAGTGGTATCTGGACGCGATGGGCGCCGACGAGATCTGGGAGCACAGCACGGGCAAAGGGGTGAAGGTCGCTGTCGTCGACACTGGCGTGAATCCGGATACACCTTCCCTCAAGGGGCAGGTGCTGGTCGACGAGGTCCCAAAGGCCGCGAAGTACCACGTCACCCAGGACTATGACGGCCATGGCACATCGATGGCCGAAATCATCGCCGGTACTGGGGCTGGCGGAGGGATCAAGGGCCTTGCTCCCCAAGCGAAAATCATTCCGATTCGTGTGGGACTCGATCAGCTGAAGGACCAGGACGAGCGGGCGAAGTCTCTTACCTCTGCCAAGGCGATCAGAATTGCCGCCGACACGGACGCCAAGATCATCAACTTGTCCATCGGAAGCGAGTACTACGAATCCGAGGAGGAGGACGCCGTCAAGTACGCGGCCTCCAAAGGTAAGTTGGTTTTTGCCGGCACGGGCAATGAGGGGAACAAGGGGAACAAGCCCAGCTATCCTGCCGCGTACCCGTATGCCATCGGTGTCGCGGCCATTGACAAGACCGGCACGGTCGGCAAGTTCTCCAACTACGGAAACCTGGCGGACCTCGCGGCACCGGGGCTCAACATCCCGGGCTGGTGCGACACCTCGTTCACCAAGTACTGCAGCACCGAGGGCACCAGTAACGCCACCGCCATCGCCTCCGCCTCCGCAGCCCTGGTCTGGTCCGCGCACCCCGACTGGACGGCCAACCAGGTCCTCCGCTCGCTCATCGACACTGCCCTTCGTAAGTGGCCCAAGGCTGAGCCCAGCAAGTACCTCGGCTACGGTGCTGTCCGTCCCCGGCGGGTGCTGATCAACAAGGGCATCAACCCGGGCCCGGCCAACAGGGATCCCCTGGCCGCCGAGAACGGGACGGACCCGGACGAGGACATCACGGCCACCGTGAGTCCTTCGACCGCGCCCTCCGGGTCGTCGTCGAAGCCGACGGACAAGACCGACCCGGCCAGCGGTCCCACCTCCGCTGCCGCCGCCAAGGACACCGATTCCGGTAGCGGCACCCAGACCTGGGTGATCATCGGTGCCGTAGCCGCCGTACTCGTCATCGGAGGCGCCGGTTTCGCCGTGCTGCGCGCACGCCGTAACGCCTGAGCGGTCTCCCGCATACCTGCTCATTCGCCGAGTGAGCAGAGACCCACTTGCCGTCAGTGCTGACGCCCGTCATATGACTCAGCGTTCGGCAAGGTCAGTTCACAGAGAAAGGCATGGATATGGCGACGCAGCGCCAGAAGGTAAGTGACAAGGACATCATCGTCCTCGAAAAGGAGCTTCTGCACCGTTTCGAGGGCATCAAGGGTCAGCTGAAGGAGCTGCAGGCCCTGATCGACAGCCTCGAAGGCAACTGGAAGGGTATCGGCGCGGGCGCGTTCAACGCGAAGCAGACCGAGATCAACGAGCGCATGGTCCGTATCGGCAACATCCTCGCCAAGTTCATCGAGGCCATGAGCACCACCCGGAAGATCAAGGACGGTACGGAGGACGAGGTCCGTTCGCAGGTCCAGAGCATCGACGTCAACGTCGGCGGCTCGACCTCGGCCCTGTCCAGCTACTGATCCCCGCCAGGTCACCACTTCTCAGCAACGGAGCAATCATGGGCGTCAACAACAGCGGCGAGCTCGAGGTTTCCTACGGCAGTCTCGACCAGACGGCCACCCAGCTGGCCAACCACGCGCGGCGGCTCGAAGAGGGCCTCGAGGCCATCAAGCAGAAGGTCGCCGGCGTCGCCAGCATGTGGGAGGGCGAGGCCCACAACGCGTACACCGAGCAGCAGGCCGCCTGGGACCGCGAGGCTCAGGGCATCCACGAGGCCCTGGTCCAGATCGGCAAGGTCGTGCACGCGGCCGGCGGTGACTACCAGGGCGGCGACCGCAAGGCCGCCAGCTACTTCATGTAGGCGACACCGGCACGGCAGAGCGAAAGGGTGGGCACGCACGGGAGGTGCCCACCCTCTGTCGTACCGGACGGACGGGCGCGACGAAATGCGTGCCGCACAGGGCGCGAGTGTGCTCACCGAGGACGGCTGGGCGAACGTCCCATGGCACGGCGGCGGGTAGGCCCGTACACCCCTGATCACCGCCCTTGACGACGCGCTGGCCCCCGCGGGCTGCGCGCTCGACGCGACGCCCCCGATGAACCAACCCCTGGCCGCCTTACGTACCGCCATGGGCCACTCCCCGGCCGGGGAGCCGACTCTCCCCGGAGCCGATCGGCCTCCCTGCACTTCACCTGGGCGGTCTCCCACGATCTGCCCCCGGCGTCGTACCTCTCCTCTCCCCGCCCCGCCCCGGTCCAGTCGGGCGGTGCTGTCGAACAGAGACCTCGGCCGGTGACCGGTCCGTCCAGGCATGGGGTGTCACCCCCGCTGCAAGACAGAGCACGCGCTCCCGTGGAACGCCGGATCCCGGCAGTCGTGCGACTGCCGGGATCCGGGATGTGCTTGGTGCCGCGGGTCGGGAAGCGCCTCAGTACTCCACTTCCACCAACCCCGTCTGAACCAGCGGCTTGCCCCGCTTGCGGGAGACGAAGACGCCGCGGCCCGGTGGCATCGGGCGGTGGCGGACGCCGCCGAGGATGTCGCCCTCGGCCGGGTCGCCGGCCAGGACCAGGCCCTGGGCGCCGAGTTCCTTCATGCGCTGCATGAACGGCTCGTACGAGGCCCGGCCCGCGCCCGCGGAGGAGCGGGCGATGATGAAGCGGACGCCGACGTCGCGGGCGAACGGCAGCATCTCCGTCAGTCCGCTGAGCGGGTTGCCGCTGGACGTGGAGACCAGGTCGTAGTCGTCGATGACGACGAACACCTGCGGCCCCCGCCACCAGCTGCGGTCCCGCAGCTGCTGCGGCGTGACGTCCGCCGTCGGCGTGCGGCGCTGCATCAGGTCGGCCAGCGCCGCCATGTGGTGGTCCATCTGGCTGGACATCGGGATGTACTCCGCCAGGTGCGACGCGGGCGTCACGTCCAGCAGGGCGCGGCGGTTGTCGACGACGAAGAACTTCGCCTCGTCGCCGCCGTACCGCAGCGACAGCTGCCGGATCAGCAGCCGCAGCAGGTTGGACTTGCCGGACTCGCTCTCGCCGAAGATCAGGAAGAACGGGTCCTGGTCGAAGTCCACGAACACCGGCTCCAGGTTCTCCTCGTCCAGCGCGAACGCGACGCCCCGCCGCGGGAACCGGTCGCCCGGAGGCAACTCGGCCGCGTCCAGCCGGCGCGGCAGCAGCCGTACCTTGGGGGCGCCCGGCGCCTGCCAGTGCCGCCCGACCTCCGTGGTCAGCGCGGCCGTGGCCTCGGCCAGGTCCGTGTCGGAGGTGAGGCCGTCGATCCGCGGCACCGCCGCCATGAAGTGCAGCTTCTGCGGGGACAGACCGCGGCCGGGGACGCCCGCGGGCACGTTCGCCGCCACCTTGCGGTCGATCTCCGAGTCCATCACGTCGCCCAGGCGCAGCTCCAGGCGGTTCATCAGGTGGTCCTTGAGGTTGGCGCGGACCTCCATCGAGCGGGACGCCGTGATGACGAGGTGGATGCCGTAGCCGAGGCCGCGCGCGGCGATGTCCAGCACCGCCGGTTCCAGGCCCTCGTAGTCCGTACGGAAGTTGCCCCAGCCGTCGATGACCAGGAAGACGTCGCCCCAGGGCTGGTCGGTGACCGAGATGTCGCCGCGGGCGCGCCGCGCGCGGTAGTCGGCGATCGAGGCGATGCCGGCCGTGCGGAAGTACTCCTCGCGGCGGGTGAGGACGCCGTACACCTCGGAGACCGTACGGCGCACCCGCTCCGGGTCCAGCCGGGAGGCGATCCCGCCGACGTGCGGCAGGCCGTCCACCGCGGCCATGCCGCCGCCACCGAAGTCGAGGCCGTAGAACTGCACCTCGTGCGGGGTGTGGGTGAGCGCGAAGGCGCAGATCAGGGTGCGCAGCAGGGTGGACTTGCCGGACTGCGGGCCGCCGATGACCTGCATGTGGCCGGCCGCGCCCGAGAAGTCCAGCATGAGGCGGTCGCGGCGCTGCTCGTACGGCTTGTCGACCAGGCCGGCCGGGACCACCAGGCGGCCCGCGCCCTCGTAGTCCGGCTGGGTCAGGCCGCGGCCCGGCACCGCCGTCAGGCCCGGCAGCAGCGCGTCCAGCGCGGGCGGGCTCTCCAGCGGCGGCAGCCACACCTGGTGGGCCGCCGGGCCCTGCGCCTCCAGCCGGCGCACGATCACGTCGAGGACGGTGTCGGCCAGGGCCTCGTCCACCTCGGGCTCGGAGTCGGTGCGCTGCTGCGGGATCGCGGTGTACCGCACCGGCACCTCGGTGGCCGTGAACAGCACCGGGCGGCGGTCCACCGGGAGCGGCCCGCCGGGCAGGGCCGTCTGCCGGCCCCCGGAGCGGTACACGCCCGAGACGTAGGCGGCCTTGAACCGGACCATCTCGTCCGTGCCGTACTTCAGGAAGCCGGAGCCGGGGACGTTCGGCAGTTCGTAGGCGTCGGGGACGCCGAGCGCGGCGCGGGACTCGGCGGCGGAGAAGGTGCGCAGACCGATCCGGTACGACAGGTAGGTCTCCAGGCCGCGCAGCCGGCCCTCCTCCAGGCGCTGCGAGGCCAGCAGCAGGTGCACGCCCAGCGAACGGCCGATGCGGCCGATCTGCACGAACATCTCGATGAAGTCGGGCTTGGCGGTCAGCAGCTCGCTGAACTCGTCGATCACCAGCACCAGGGACGGGATCGGCTGGAGCGGGGCACCGGCCGCGCGGGCCTTCTCGTAGTCGTGGATGTTGGCGTAGTTGCCCGCGTCGCGCAGCAGTTCCTGGCGGCGGTTCAGCTCGCCGCGGATGGAGTCGCCCATGCGGTCGACCAGGGTCAGGTCGTCCGCGAGGTTGGTGATGACCGCCGCCACGTGCGGCATCTGCGCCATGCCGGCGAAGGTCGCGCCGCCCTTGAAGTCGGCGAGGACGAAGTTCAGCGTTTCCGAGGAGTGGGTGACCGCGAGGCCCAGCACCAGGGTGCGCAGCAGCTCCGACTTGCCGGAACCGGTCGCGCCGACGCACAGGCCGTGCGGGCCCATGCCCTCCTGCGCGGCCTCCTTCAGGTCCAGCATCACGGGCCGGCCGTCCTCGCCGAGACCGATCGGCACCCGCAGGCGTTCGGCGAGCGCGCGCGGGCGCCAGGTCCGCTTGGTGTCGACGGAGGCCGCGTCGCCGAGGCCCAGCAGGTCGGTGAACTCCAGGTTGGCCAGCAGCGGCTCGTCGTCGTCGCCGCCGGAGGCCATGCGCAGCGGCGCCAGCTGCCGGGCCAGCGCCTCGGCGGACTCGTAGGACAGCGCGTCCGGGCTGCCCTCGTACACCTCGCCGTGCCCGGACTCCAGGCGCAGCAGGCCGGGCTGGACGACGATGGACAGGTCGCCGCCCGCCGTGGTCAGCTCGCCCGGCACCACCTCCAGGACCGTGACGCCCTGCAGGCCCTCCGGGTTCGCCAGCACCGAGTCCGGCAGCAGGGACAGGTCGTCCAGGACGAGCACGATGTGCGGCTCGTCCAGCAGCGGCGCGGCGGCGGGGTGGAAGCGCGGCCGGCCGGTCAGCCGCGTGGCCAGCAGGTCCTCCAGCTCGCGCGGGTCGGAGCCGATCAGCCGGCGGGAACCCGCGCCGTCCACCGTGCCGGACGCCTGGGCGTGCGGCAGCCACTTCACCCAGTCCCAGTGCGCCAGCGCCTCCCGGCCCGCGGCCACCGCGATGACCAGGTCCTGCGGGGAGTGCAGCGAGGCCAGCGAGCCGACCAGGGCGCGGGCCGAGGCCCGTACGGACCGCGACTCGCCGCTGACCGTGACGTGGTAGAAGGCGCGCAGCGAGACCGCCATCGGCAGGTCGCCGACGGTGCCGTGCGTGGCGAGGAAGCGCTGCATCGCGCCCGCGGTCAGCGGCTCCAGTTGCTCGACCGGCCCCGTCTCCGGGGCGATGAGCGGGGACGCCAGCGGCTGCGCGCCCAGCCCGATGCGGACGTGCGCGAAGTCCTCGTCGCCGGGCCGCCGCTCCCACACCCGGCTGCCCTCGGCGACCAGTGCCCACAGCTGCTCGGGGGAGGGGTGCAGGTAGTACTGCGCGTCCCGCTGCTTGCGCGCGGTGGCCACGGCGGACCTGCGGGTCTGCGACAGATAGCTGAGGTAGTCGCGGCGCATGTCGGCCAGCTGGCCCTGCGAGCCGCGGCGGAAGCGGACCACCATCGCGACGGACATGGCCACCGTCGAGGCGATCATGATCATGCCCATGATCTTCATGAACGGCTGGCCGTTCGTGAAGAAGAAGACCACCGAGCCGCCCATGCCCAGCGTGGGCAGGAGCTGCATCAGCACGCTCTCCTGATGCCCCCGCGGCAATTCGGGCGGTGGCTGGACAACGACCTCTTCCGTGGGCACTTCGGACGGAAGCGCCCTAGGGGGGCGCTTGACGACAATCTGGCTCACCGCTCACCAATTCCCTTGCCCGACCCAGGCTTTCCGCCCGCCGCCCCGTGTCCGGCGGGCGCGGGCCGCCGCGTGATCCTACTGAGTTCACGCGGGGCGGGTGGGCGGTAGGGTGCCGGATGTTCGCGTGAGCACACGCCGAAGAGGCCGGATATACCGGGACGAACTCCTCGATGAAGAGGCGGGAGGACCCCGGAATCCGGTCCTGCGGCACCCGGGTCGCCGCGCACCGGGCAAACCGGCACGGGACCTTCACGACATAGCCGCACCACCACCACCGAACACGACACAGCACCAGCACGAGCACCAGCACTGAGTACGACACAGCGCCAGCACCACCGCTGAGCACGACACAGACGCATCACCACCACCACTGAGGGGGAGCAGCAGGTGAGCATGACGGCCGCCGCCACCGGCGGACCCGGGACGGGAGCCCCTTCCGGGTCCGGCACCGGACTCGGCTTCTGCCGGGTCACCATCGTCGCGCCGGACAGCCGTATCGACGTGGCCCTGCCCGACGACGTCCCGGTCGCCGACCTCTACCCGGAGATCCTCCGGCTGTCCCAGCAGAGTCCCGCGGCCGGCGCCCCGGTCGGCTACCACCTCGTCCGCACCGACGGCACCGTGCTGGACAGCGCCCGGTCCTTCGCCGCCCAGCGCATCCTCGACGGCGAACTGCTCACCCTGCGCCCGTTCGCCGAGTCCCTGCCGCCGGCCGTCTTCGACGACGTCGCCGAGGCCGTGGCCTCCTCCGTCACCAAGCGGCACAAGCTGTGGAGCGGCGACCTGACCCGGGCCGCCGGGCTCGTCGGCGGCGGTGTGCTGCCCGCGCTGCTCGCGTTCGTCGCCTGGACCGCCGACCCGCGCCACGACATGCACGGCCTGGCCGGCATCCTCGCCGCCGTCACCGGCGTCCTCCTGGTCGTGCTCTCCGCCGTCCGCGCCCGCGTCTACGACGACCGCGGCTCGGCCGTCGCCCTCGGCCTCGGCGCGCTGCCCAACATCGGCGTCGCCGGCAGCGGACTGCTGCCGCTGAGCGCCGGCGAGGGCATCGGCAGACTCCAGTTCCTGCTGGCGTGCGCGGCCGTCCTCGTCGCCGCCCTCGTCCTCGCCCTGTGCTCACCCCACGGCGACGGCCCCTTCGTCGCCTTCGTCTTCGCCTCCGCGGTCGCCCTGGTCGCCGTCTTCATCGCGACCCTCACCGACTGGGCCCCCCGGGAAACCGCCGCCCTGTGCGCCCCGGTCGCCGTCTGCGCCCTCGCCTTCCTGCCCGGCATGTCCATGCGGTTCGCCCGGCTGCCGATCGGCTTCGAGAACCCCAGCGGCGGTACCGCCCCCCGCCCCGCCTACGGCAACGAGCCCGCCGCCCAGGAGCCGGTGGACACCGAGCGCATCGAGGCGCAGGCCCGGCGCGGCCACGAACTCCTCGTCGGCATGGTCGGCGGCTGCGCGCTGCTCGCCGTCGGCGCCACGGCCGTGCTCGGCTTCTCCGACGACGTCTGGGCCCAGCTGCTCGCCCTCGCCACCGGCATCGCCATGCTCATGCGTGCCGGCATGTTCCGCTACACCGCCCAGGTCGCCCCCGTGCTCGCCGCCGGCCTCACCTGCCTGGTGCTGCTCGGCCTCGGCCTCGCCCTCAACCCGCCGCAGCACGTCATGCGCGCCGCGCTGGCCGGCGACCGCACCGACCTCGACATCCGCACCATCTGGCTGATCGCGGCCATCGCCCTGGCCACGGCCCTGGTGACGGCCCTCGGCCTGATCCTGCCGCGCGGCGGCCCGACCCCCTTCTGGGGCCGCTTCCTGGAGATCTCGGAGGGCTTCGTCCTGCTCACCCTGATCCCGCTCGCCCTGGCCGTCTTCGACGTCTACGCCAAGGCCCGCGCCATGACCAGCTGACGGGGTCGACGGGTTCGACGGGTTCGCGACACGGAAAAGGGGCGGCACGCGCGCGTGCCGCCCCTTCCTGCTGTGCCGCTCACTGCACGTCCAGGCCCCCGTTGTGCGCCATCGGCTTCAGATCGAACTCCCCGTCGCGCGCCCCCAGCACGAACGCGGTCCACTCCGCCTCCGTGTAGCGCAGTACGGTGTCCGGGTCGAGGGAGGACCGCATCGCCACCGCGCCACCGGGCAGGTACGCGATCTCGACCCGCTCCTCGTGCTCCTCCGTACCCGGCGCGCAGTGCCACTCCACGCCCGAGATGTCGAGCGCGTACAGCTCGTCCCGCTCGCGCTCCTTGCGCGCCTTCATCTCCGCTTCCGTTTCCGCCATCTGCGGCGACCCCTTCCCGAGGTAGGTACGATCCCGGGGCTCACCCTAGTGGCGCACGCCACCGCGCCGGCGGCGTTCGCCGCCCTGGCGTAAGCCGCCCGCCATCGCCTGGTACCCTGAGTGACGGCCGTTTGTGTACGCGCCCCCGGAACCGTTCGCTGTTCTGGAGGCCGCGCCCAGCGGATCCCCGCCTCCCGAGTAACGGAAGCTCCCCCGAGATGTAGACCGGGGGCACTCGGTGGCCACTCACACACCATGAGGAGTACGCGTGTCGCTCGACGCCGCTACGAAGAAGCAGATCATCGCCGAGTTCGGTACCAAGGAGGGTGACACCGGCTCCCCCGAGGTCCAGGTCGCTCTGCTCTCCCGTCGGATCTCCGACCTGACGGAGCACCTCAAGACCCACAAGCACGACCACCACTCCCGCCGTGGCCTGCTGATCCTGGTCGGCCAGCGCCGCCGGCTGCTGCAGTACCTGGCGAAGAAGGACATCCAGCGCTTCCGTGCGCTGGTCGACCGCCTCGGCATCCGCCGCGGTGCGGCCGGCGGCGCCAAGTAAGTCGCCATGAGGGGAGCGGTTCCCGACGCCTCGGGGACCGCTCCCTTTGCCGTATGCGGGGCTGAGCCGCGCACACGGTGACCACGGTCGTACACGTGGAAACGTGCGGAGTGTCACTCACGCTTTGTAGTGTGGTAGCACAACGCACCGCGTAGAAGACAGAACGAGGAGAAGCGCACCCAGTCGCCGCCGGTCCTCGGTAGTGGCCCCCGGGGAAAACGCCCCGGGTGCTTCGATCGAAGACCGGCCCGCACCGCACGGAGCGCCTCTCCACACGCCGTCCCCCTGCCACACGGGCAGGCACAGGACGAAGACGAGGAGAAAACGCTAGTGGAGAACGAGACCCACTACGCCGAAGCCGTCATCGACAACGGCCCCTTCGGCACCCGCACCATCCGCTTCGAGACGGGCCGCCTGGCCAAGCAGGCCGCCGGCTCCGCCGTGGCGTACCTGGACGACGACACCATGGTGCTGTCGGCCACCACCGCCTCCAAGAACCCCAAGGACCAGCTCGACTTCTTCCCCCTCACGGTGGACGTCGAGGAGCGGATGTACGCCGCCGGCAAGATCCCCGGCAGCTTCTTCCGCCGTGAGGGCCGGCCGTCCGAGGACGCCATCCTCACCTGCCGCCTCATCGACCGCCCGCTGCGCCCGTCCTTCAAGAAGGGCCTGCGCAACGAGATCCAGGTCGTCGCCACGATCATGGCCCTCAACCCCGACCACCTGTACGACGTCGTGGCGATCAACGCCGCGTCCGCGTCCACGCAGCTGGCCGGCCTGCCCTTCTCCGGCCCGATCGGCGGCGTCCGCGTCGCGCTGATCAGCGGCCAGTGGGTCGCCTTCCCGACCCACACCGAGCTGGAGGACGCCGTCTTCGACATGGTCGTCGCCGGCCGGGTCCTGGAGGACGGCGACGTCGCGATCATGATGGTCGAGGCCGAGGCCACCGAGAAGACCATCAAGCTGGTCGAGGGCGGCGCCGAGGCGCCGACCGAGGAGGTCGTCGCCGCCGGTCTCGAGGCCGCCAAGCCCTTCATCAAGGTGCTGTGCCGCGCCCAGGCCGACCTCGCCGCCAAGGCCGCCAAGCCGACCGCCGAGTTCCCGATCTTCCTGGACTACCAGGACGACGTGTTCGAGGCCCTGACCGCGGCCGTCCGCCCCGAGCTGGCCCAGGCGCTCACCATCGCCGGCAAGCAGGAGCGCGAGGCCGAGCTGGACCGCGTCAAGGCGCTCGCCGCCGAGAAGCTCCTGCCGGAGTTCGAGGGCCGCGAGAAGGAGATCTCCGCCGCGTACCGCTCGCTCACCAAGCAGCTGGTCCGCGAGCGCGTGATCAAGGAGAAGAAGCGCATCGACGGCCGTGGGCTGACGGACATCCGCACCCTGGCCGCCGAGGTAGAGGCCATCCCGCGGGTCCACGGCTCCGCGGTGTTCGAGCGTGGCGAGACCCAGATCCTGGGCGTCACCACCCTGAACATGCTCCGCATGGAGCAGCAGCTGGACACCCTCTCCCCGGTGACCCGCAAGCGCTACATGCACAACTACAACTTCCCGCCGTACTCCACCGGCGAGACCGGCCGCGTCGGCTCCCCGAAGCGCCGCGAGATCGGCCACGGCGCCCTCGCCGAGCGCGCCCTGGTGCCGGTCCTGCCGGCGCGCGAGGAGTTCCCGTACGCGATCCGCCAGGTGTCCGAGGCGCTCAGCTCGAACGGCTCGACGTCCATGGGCTCGGTCTGCGCCTCCACCATGTCGCTGCTGAACGCCGGTGTGCCGCTCAAGGCCCCGGTCGCCGGCATCGCCATGGGCCTGATCTCCCAGGAGATCGAGGGCGAGACGCACTACGTCACCCTCACCGACATCCTCGGTGCGGAGGACGCCTTCGGCGACATGGACTTCAAGGTCGCCGGCACCAAGGAGTTCGTGACCGCCCTCCAGCTCGACACCAAGCTGGACGGCATCCCGGCCTCCGTCCTGGGCGCCGCCCTCAAGCAGGCCCGCGACGCGCGTCTCCACATCCTCGACGTGATGATGGAGGCCATCGACCGGCCCGACGAGATGTCCCCGAACGCTCCGCGGATCATCACCGTGAAGATCCCGGTGGACAAGATCGGCGAGGTCATCGGCCCCAAGGGCAAGATGATCAACCAGATCCAGGAGGACACGGGCGCCGAGATCACCATCGAGGACGACGGCACGATCTACATCGGTGCCGCCGACGGTCCCTCGGCGGAGGCCGCCCGCGCCACGATCAACGGCATCGCCAACCCGACGATGCCCGAGGTCGGCGAGCGCTACCTGGGCACGGTCGTCAAGACCACCACCTTCGGCGCGTTCGTCTCCCTGCTGCCCGGCAAGGACGGTCTGCTGCACATCTCGCAGATCCGCAAGCTCGCCGGCGGCAAGCGCGTGGAGAACGTCGAGGACGTCCTCGGCGTGGGCCAGAAGGTCCAGGTCGAGATCGCCGAGATCGACTCCCGCGGCAAGCTCTCCCTCATCCCGGTGATCGAGGGCGAAGAAGGCGACGAGAACGCGAAGGACGACGCCGAGCAGTGACGTCCCGTAGCTCCAAGGCGACGGCCCGCCCCTCTTCGGAGGCGCGGGCCGTCGCCCGTACCCAAACCCTCATCCAGGGCGCCGGCGGCATCGGCACGGTCCGCAAGACCACCCTCCCGGGCGGCCTGCGCATCGTCACCGAGACGCTGCCCTCGGTCCGCTCCGCGACCTTCGGCATCTGGGCCCACGTCGGCTCCCGCGACGAGACCCCGTCCCTGAACGGCGCCACGCACTACCTGGAGCACCTGCTCTTCAAGGGCACGGCCCGGCGCAGCGCGCTCGACATCTCCGCCGCGCTCGACGCGGTCGGCGGCGAGATGAACGCGTTCACGGCCAAGGAGTACACGTGCTACTACGCGCGCGTGCTCGACACCGACCTGCCGCTGGCCATCGACGTGGTCTGCGACATGCTGACCGGCTCGCTCATCCTCGAAGAGGACGTCGACGTCGAACGCGGCGCGATCCTCGAAGAGATCGCCATGACCGAGGACGACCCCGGCGACTGCGTGCACGACCTGTTCGCGCACACGATGTTCGGTGACAACGCCCTCGGCCGCCCGGTCCTCGGCACGGTCGACACGGTCAACGCCCTCACCGCCGACCGCATCCGCCGCTTCTACAAGAAGCACTACGACCCGACCCACCTCGTGGTCGCCTGCGCCGGCAACATCGACCACGCCAAGGTCGTCCGCCAGGTCCGCGCGGCCTTCGAGAAGGCCGGCGCCCTGAAGAACCCGCAGGCGCGGCCCATCGCCCCGCGCGACGGCCGCCGTACGATCCGCACCTCCGGCAAGGTCGAACTGCTCGGCCGCAAGACCGAGCAGGCGCACGTCGTCCTCGGCATGCCCGGCCTCGCCCGCTCCGACGACCGCCGCTGGGCCATGGGCGTGCTCAACACCGCCCTCGGCGGCGGCATGTCCTCCCGCCTCTTCCAGGAGGTCCGGGAGAAGCGCGGCCTCGCCTACAGCGTGTACTCGTACACCTCCGGCTTCGCCGACTGCGGACTGTTCGGTGTCTACGCCGGCTGCCGGCCCAGCCAGGTCCACGACGTGCTGCGGATCTGCCGCGACGAACTCGACCAGGTGGCGCGCGACGGCCTCTCGGACGACGAGATCGCCCGCGCCATCGGCCAGCTGCGGGGCTCCACCGTCCTCGGCCTGGAGGACACCGGCGCGCTGATGAACCGCATCGGCAAGAGCGAGTTGTGCTGGGGCGAGCAGATGTCCGTCGACGACATGCTGGCGAAGATAGCCGCAGTCACCCCGGACGAGGTCCGTTCGGTCGCCCGCGACATCCTGGGACAGCGTCCGTCGCTGTCGGTCATCGGCCCGCTCAAGGACAAGCAGGCCGCCCGGCTGCACGACGCGGTCGCCTGAAACACCACCGGTTAGGAAGCAGGAACATGAGCAAGCTGCGCGTGGCGGTCCTCGGCGCCAAGGGCCGGATCGGATCCGAGGCGGTCAAGGCGGTCGAGGCCGCCGAGGACATGGAACTGGTCGCCGCCCTCGGCCGGGGCGACAAGCTGGAGACGCTGGCCGAGACCGGCGCCCAGGTCGCGGTCGAGCTGACCACCCCCGCCTCGGTCATGGGCAACCTCGACTTCTGCGTGCGCCACGGCATCCACGCGGTCGTCGGGACCACCGGCTGGACCGACGAGCGCCTCGCGCAGCTGAAGGGCTGGCTCGACCGGTCCCCGGAGACCGGCGTGCTCATCGCGCCGAACTTCTCCATCGGCGCCGTGCTCACCATGAAGTTCGCGCAGCTGGCCGCGCCGTACTTCGAGTCGGTCGAGGTGGTCGAACTGCACCACCCGAACAAGGTGGACGCCCCCTCCGGCACCGCCACGCGCACCGCCCAGCTCATCGCCGAGGCCCGCCGGGCGGCCGGCACCGCCCCGGCCCCGGACGCCACCGCCACCGCCCTCGACGGCGCCCGGGGCGCCAGCGTGGACGGCGTCCCCGTGCACGCCGTACGGCTGCGCGGCCTGCTCGCCCACCAGGAGGTGCTGCTCGGCGGCGAGGGGGAGACCCTGACCGTCCGGCACGACTCGCTGCACCACAGCAGCTTCATGCCGGGCATCCTGCTCGGCGCCCGCCGCGTGGTGACCACTCCGGGCCTCACCTTCGGCCTGGAGCACTTCCTGGACCTGAGCTGAGCCCGAACACGTCATGCGCGCGAAGATCACCTACCTCGTCACGGCCGCCGTCCTGGTCTTCTACTTCGTCCTGGTCGGCAGCCGTGGCGTGATGCTCATCCAGACCGGCACGCTCATCACCGTCACCTTCGGCGTGGCGGTGCTGATCCTGCCGGTCATCGGCCTGTGGTTCCTGTGGAAGAACACCGAGTTCGTCCGCAAGGCCAACCAGCTGGCCGCCGAACTGGAGGCCGAGGGCGGCCTGCCGGTGGACGAGCTGAGACGCCTGCCCAGCGGCCGGATCGACCGTGACTCGGCCGACGAGGTCTTCGCCAGGCGCAAGGCCGAGACGGAGACGTCCCCCGGCGACTGGCGCTGCTGGTTCCGCCTCGCCGTCGCCTACCACGACGCCCGCGACACCCCGCGGGCCCGCAAGGCGATGCAGCGGGCCATCGCCCTGCACGACGGAAAGCCCGTACGGGCCTGACACGGGCCCTGTGGCGCCCGGCCGTACCCGCGGGCGCCACCGCCCACCCATCGAGCCGCCCCGGGGCCCCTGCGAGCCTTCGGGGCGGTCAGCCGCGCCGGCACCGCGCCCCCGACGGCTCCGGGGGGCTCAGCCGCGCCCGCACTCCGCCGCCCACGCCTCCACCGTGTCCGCCGCCCGGTCGAAGGCCATCGGCCGGCCCAGGAAGTCCAGGGTGTGCGTGGTCAGCAGCGGCGGGGTGTCGTCCGGCGGCAGGTCCGTGCGGACGAGGGCCAGCGCCTGCCCCTGCACCGTGCGCGGCATCCCCAGCCAGCGCACCGGCCGCTGCACCGTCCGCACCGACACCACCCGCTCCCACGGCAGCGTCCGCGTCAGCAGGAAACCGGTCCGGCGCAGCCCGCGCCGGCTCACCCACACCCCCACGCGCAACAGCCGCAGCGCGCCCGCGATGATCAGCAGACCCGCGACGAGCACCGCCACCGCGCTGGGCACCGAGCCGGTCAGCGCGGTGAGCACCGAGCCGAACAGCATGAACGAGGCGAGCAGCAGCCACAGGGCGGCCAGCCCCACCCGCCAGGGCCCGGGCCGGTAGGGGCGCCGCCAGCGGTCCGGGTCGTCATGGGGCAGCGCGCTCTCGGCTGCCGTCTCGAAGCTGCGGTCGGCTGTCAGAAAGGGCAGGGGCACGGCTGGTCCTCACTCGGTCCTCGCGGGGGCTGTGCCCGGTGAGGCTATCCGGCCGGGTGTGCGCCCACCAGCCGTGCGCGTCCGGAAGGGGCGGCGCCCCGCGCTCAGCGCTCCTGGGACGCCTGGGACTGCTGAGCGGGCGCGTCGGAGGGCGTGGAGAGCGCGGGCATGCCGGCTATCAGGGCCCCGACGATCCCGGCGACCAGGGTGAGGCCCAGCAGCCAGCGCCCGGCCAGCTCGCCGAAGGACGCCCGCTGACGGGGCGGAGGGGTCACATTGCTGCGGAACCTGTCCGCCTCGGCCAGGAAGGCGAAGGGTACGGGCTCTCGCCGACGAAGCATCGCGGCTGACGCTCCTTTCGGGGATCGAAGATCGAACGGGCACGCTTCACCGGTAAGGACGTCCGAGTGACGCAAAAGGTGCCCCATGTCCGGAAAAAATCGCAGGGAAGGTCACTTTCGTTCGCGGCCGAGTCCCCCCGTACAGTGGGCGCGAACCTCAAGCAGCAGTGGGAAGGACCTGTCCAACCGTGACCCGCACCCCCGATGAGCCGAAGATCGACCTGCGCAGTGATGTCACCGTCGAACTGGTCAAGCACAGCGCGACGGACTCCGACGTGCTCTTCGCCGCCCGTGTGTCGACCTTGGGGGAGCAGTCCCTGGACGAGCTGAACAAGGACCCCGACCGCTCCAAGGGCCTGATCAACTACCTGATGCGCGACCGGCACGGCAGCCCGTTCGAGCACAACTCGATGACCTTCTTCATCAGCGCCCCGATCTTCGTCTTCCGCGAGTTCATGCGGCACCGCGTCGGCTGGTCGTACAACGAGGAGTCCGGCCGCTACCGCGAGCTCCAGCCGGTCTTCTACGTCCCCGACGCCGGCCGCAAGCTGGTCCAGGAGGGCCGCCCGGGCAAGTACGTCTTCGTGGAGGGCACCGAGGAGCAGCACGCCCTGGCCGGACAGGCCATGGAGGACGCGTACCGCCAGGCCTACGCCGCCTACCAGGAGATGCTCGCCCAGGGCATCGCCCGCGAGGTCGCCCGCTCGGTCCTCCCCGTCGGCCTCTACTCCTCGATGTACGCCACCTGCAACGCGCGCTCCCTGATGCACTTCCTCGGCCTGCGCACCCAGCACGAGCTGGCCAAGGTGCCCTCCTTCCCGCAGCGGGAGATCGAGATGGTGGGCGAGAAGATGGAGGCGGAGTGGGCGAAGCTCATGCCGCTGACGTACGCCGCCTTCAACGCGAACGGACGTGTGGCCCCGTAGCGAAGCTTTGTTCCCGCACCGGGAACGGGCGTACGGACCAGCCTGGCGAAGTGTCCGTATTGCGGCATTTAGAGAAGTTCATCTAGCCTGATCAAACGGACCCGGCACTGCTTGAACCCCCGAGCAGGCAGTGCCGGGATCCATCTTTGTCCTGACTTTCCCGACACCCCGAGAGCAGACCCCGCAGCGCGCACCGAGTAGCGTGTCACCTATGGCTCCGACCTCGACTCCGCAGACCCCCTTCGGGCGGGTCCTCACCGCCATGGTCACGCCTTTCACGGCGGACGGCGCACTCGACCTCGACGGCGCGCAGCGGCTCGCCGCCCACCTGGTGGACGCAGGCAACGACGGCCTGATCGTCAACGGCACCACCGGCGAGTCCCCGACCACCAGCGACGCGGAGAAATCGGACCTGGTACGAGCCGTCCTGGAGGCCGTCGGCGACCGCGCCCACGTCGTCGCCGGCGTCGGAACCAACGACACCCACCACAGCGTCGAGCTGGCCCGCGAGGCCGAGCGCGTCGGCGCCCACGGACTGCTGGTCGTCACGCCGTACTACAACAAGCCCCCGCAGGAGGGCCTGTACCGGCACTTCACGACCGTCGCCGACGCCACCGGCCTGCCGGTCATGCTCTACGACATCCCCGGCCGCAGCGGCGTCCCGATCAGCACCGAGACCCTGGTCCGGCTCGCGGAGCACCCCCGGATCGTCGCCAACAAGGACGCCAAGGGCGACCTCGGCCGCGCCAGCTGGGCCATCGCGCGGTCCGGCCTCGCCTGGTACTCCGGCGACGACATGCTGAACCTCCCGCTGCTCTCGGTCGGCGCGGTCGGCTTCGTCTCGGTCGTCGGCCACCTGGTCACCCCCGACCTGCGCGCCCTGGTGGACGCGTTCGTCTCCGGCGACGTCGTCAAGGCCACCGAGATCCACCAGAAGCTGCTGCCGGTCTACACCGGCATGTTCCGCACCCAGGGCGTCATGACCACCAAGGCCGCGCTCGCCCTCCAGGGCCTGCCCGCCGGACCGCTGCGCTCGCCCATGGTCGAGTGCTCCGCCGAGGAGATCGCCCAGCTCAAGATCGATCTTGCTGCCGGCGGGGTACAGCTCTGATTAAAGACTTGGCACCACAGCACGGGCTTCACAACTGAATCGACAACCGCAGACGCAGGCCACCGGTGCCTGCACCCCACACAAACAACTGCTTCTGCACGAACGTCACGCGCGCCACGTGCCCGACCGGTACGTGGCGCGCGTGTTTGAGGAGAGTCTTTTGAGTCATCCGCATCCTGAACTCGGCCCGCCCCCGCCGCTCCCCGAAGGCGGCCTGCGGGTCACCCCGCTCGGCGGCCTCGGCGAAATCGGCCGGAACATGACGGTGTTCGAGTACGGCGGCCGCCTGTTGATCGTCGACTGCGGAGTGCTCTTCCCCGAGGAGGAGCAACCCGGAATCGACCTGATCCTGCCGGACTTCTCGTCCATCAGGGACCGCCTCGACGACATCGAGGGCATCGTCCTCACCCACGGTCACGAGGACCACATCGGCGGTGTCCCGTTCCTGCTCCGCGAGAAGCCGGACATCCCGCTGATCGGCTCCAAGCTCACGCTCGCCCTGATCGAGGCGAAGCTCCAGGAGCACCGGATCCGCCCGTACACCCTGGAGGTGGCGGAGGGGGACCGCGAGCGCGTCGGCCCCTTCGACTGCGAGTTCGTCGCCGTCAACCACTCCATCCCGGACGCCCTGGCCGTCGCCATCCGCACCCCCGCCGGCATGGTGGTGCACACCGGCGACTTCAAGATGGACCAGCTCCCGCTGGACAACCGCCTCACCGACCTGCACGCGTTCGCGCGGCTGAGCGAAGAGGGCATCGACCTCCTCCTCAGCGACTCCACGAACGCCGAGGTCCCGGGCTTCACCCCGCACGAGCGCGACATCTCCAACGTCCTGCGGCAGGTCTTCGCCGGCGCCCGCAAGCGGATCATCGTGGCGAGTTTCGCCAGCCATGTCCACCGCATCCAGCAGATTCTGGACGCGGCGCACGAGTACGGCCGCCGGGTCGCCTTCGTCGGCCGCTCCATGGTCCGCAACATGGGCATCGCCCGCGATCTGGGCTATCTGAAGGTCCCGGCGGGCCTGGTGGTCGACGTCCGGGCGCTGGACGACCTGCCTGACGAAGAAGTGGTCCTGGTCTGCACGGGTTCCCAGGGCGAGCCGATGGCGGCCCTGTCCCGCATGGCCAACCGCGACCACCAGATCCGCATCGTGGAGGGTGACACGGTCATCCTCGCCTCCTCGCTGATCCCGGGGAACGAGAACGCGGTCTACCGCGTGATCAACGGCCTGACCCGCTGGGGCGCCAACGTCGTCCACAAGGGCAACGCCAAGGTGCATGTCTCCGGCCACGCGTCCGCGGGCGAGCTGCTGTACTTCTACAACATCTGCCGCCCGAGAAACCTGATGCCGGTCCACGGCGAATGGCGCCACCTGCGGGCCAACGCCGAGCTGGGCGCCCTGACCGGCGTCCCGCACGACCGGATCGTCATCGCCGAGGACGGCGTGGCGGTCGACCTGGTCGGGGGCAAGGCCAAGATCTCCGGCAAGGTCCAGGCCGGTTACGTCTACGTCGACGGCCTCTCGGTCGGCGATGTGGGCGAGCCGGCGCTGAAGGACCGCAAGATCCTCGGCGACGAGGGCATCATCTCGGTCTTCGTCGTCATCGACGCCTCCACCGGCAAGATCACCGGGGGCCCGCACATCCAGGCCCGTGGCTCCGGCATCGAGGACTCCGCGTTCGCCGACGTCCTCCCGAAGATCACGGACTCCCTGGAGCGGTCCGCCCAGGACGGCGTGGTGGAGCCCCACCAGCTCCAGCAGCTGGTCCGCCGGACCCTCGGCAAGTGGGTCTCGGACACCTACCGCCGCAGGCCGATGATCCTCCCGGTGGTCGTGGAGGTCTGACGCCCCGTCGGCACTGACCTGGAGCGGGGCGCCCCGATTTGCATCGGGGCGCCCCGCTCCAGTACGTTTACGGCTCCGCCCACCCGGGAACCCCAGCACTTCACGTGCCGGACATGGTTGCCCGGAGCGGGTGGGAAAACCGGCTCAGAACTTCTGATAAAGTCGGTACCGCCGGAAAGGGAAACGCGAGAGCGAGAACCTGGAAAGCACCGAGGAAATCGGATCGAGAAAAGATCTGATAGAGTCGGAAACGCAAGACCGAAGGGAAGCGCCCGGAGGAAAGCCCGAGAGGGTGAGTACAAAGGAAGCGACCGTTCCTTGAGAACTCAACAGCGTGCCAAAAGTCAACGCCAGATATGTTGATACCCCGTCTCCAGCATCCGCTGGGACGAGGTTCCTTTGAAAAAACACAGCGAGGACGCTGTGTGCGAGAGGACTATTCCTCCTCTCGCACCGCTCTCGTGATGTGTCACCGGATTACCGGTAAACATTCACGGAGAGTTTGATCCTGGCTCAGGACGAACGCTGGCGGCGTGCTTAACACATGCAAGTCGAACGATGAACCTCCTTCGGGAGGGGATTAGTGGCGAACGGGTGAGTAACACGTGGGCAATCTGCCCTGCACTCTGGGACAAGCCCTGGAAACGGGGTCTAATACCGGATATGAGCCTGGGAGGCATCTCCCGGGTTGTAAAGCTCCGGCGGTGCAGGATGAGCCCGCGGCCTATCAGCTTGTTGGTGAGGTAACGGCTCACCAAGGCGACGACGGGTAGCCGGCCTGAGAGGGCGACCGGCCACACTGGGACTGAGACACGGCCCAGACTCCTACGGGAGGCAGCAGTGGGGAATATTGCACAATGGGCGAAAGCCTGATGCAGCGACGCCGCGTGAGGGATGACGGCCTTCGGGTTGTAAACCTCTTTCAGCAGGGAAGAAGCGAAAGTGACGGTACCTGCAGAAGAAGCGCCGGCTAACTACGTGCCAGCAGCCGCGGTAATACGTAGGGCGCAAGCGTTGTCCGGAATTATTGGGCGTAAAGAGCTCGTAGGCGGCTTGTCACGTCGGTTGTGAAAGCCCGGGGCTTAACCCCGGGTCTGCAGTCGATACGGGCAGGCTAGAGTTCGGTAGGGGAGATCGGAATTCCTGGTGTAGCGGTGAAATGCGCAGATATCAGGAGGAACACCGGTGGCGAAGGCGGATCTCTGGGCCGATACTGACGCTGAGGAGCGAAAGCGTGGGGAGCGAACAGGATTAGATACCCTGGTAGTCCACGCCGTAAACGGTGGGCACTAGGTGTGGGCAACATTCCACGTTGTCCGTGCCGCAGCTAACGCATTAAGTGCCCCGCCTGGGGAGTACGGCCGCAAGGCTAAAACTCAAAGGAATTGACGGGGGCCCGCACAAGCGGCGGAGCATGTGGCTTAATTCGACGCAACGCGAAGAACCTTACCAAGGCTTGACATACACCGGAAAGCATTAGAGATAGTGCCCCCCTTGTGGTCGGTGTACAGGTGGTGCATGGCTGTCGTCAGCTCGTGTCGTGAGATGTTGGGTTAAGTCCCGCAACGAGCGCAACCCTTGTCCCGTGTTGCCAGCAGGCCCTTGTGGTGCTGGGGACTCACGGGAGACCGCCGGGGTCAACTCGGAGGAAGGTGGGGACGACGTCAAGTCATCATGCCCCTTATGTCTTGGGCTGCACACGTGCTACAATGGCCGGTACAAAGAGCTGCGATACCGTGAGGTGGAGCGAATCTCAAAAAGCCGGTCTCAGTTCGGATTGGGGTCTGCAACTCGACCCCATGAAGTCGGAGTCGCTAGTAATCGCAGATCAGCATTGCTGCGGTGAATACGTTCCCGGGCCTTGTACACACCGCCCGTCACGTCACGAAAGTCGGTAACACCCGAAGCCGGTGGCCCAACCCCTTGTGGGAGGGAGCTGTCGAAGGTGGGACTGGCGATTGGGACGAAGTCGTAACAAGGTAGCCGTACCGGAAGGTGCGGCTGGATCACCTCCTTTCTAAGGAGCATCTAGCTGCCGCAAGGCAGCCAGAGCCACTACGTCGGCGAATGTTCGACGGTGGTCAGCTCATGGGTGGAACGTTGACTACTCGGCACACTTGACCTTCTGGTCTTCCTAGTACTGCTTCGGCGTGGAACGGAACGGCCGGGTGGCGAGGGTGTCGGGCACGCTGTTGGGTGTCTGAGGGAATGAACTTTCCTCAGTTGCCGGCCCCGGTAAAGGCTCGCTTCGGCGGGTTGTGACGGGTGGCTGGTCGTTGTTTGAGAACTGCACAGTGGACGCGAGCATCTGTGGCCAAGTTTTTAAGGGCGCACGGTGGATGCCTTGGCACCAGGAACCGATGAAGGACGTGGGAGGCCGCGATAGTCCCCGGGGAGTCGTCAACCAGGCTTTGATCCGGGGGTTTCCGAATGGGGAAACCCGGCAGTCGTCATGGGCTGTCACCCTTGCCTGAACACATAGGGCAAGTGGAGGGAACGCGGGGAAGTGAAACATCTCAGTACCCGCAGGAAGAGAAAACAACCGTGATTCCGGGAGTAGTGGCGAGCGAAACCGGATGAGGCCAAACCTACGACGTGTGAGACCCGGCAGGGGTTGCGTCGTGGGGGTTGTGGGATCTCTCTTCCACGGTCTGCCGGCCGTGGGACGAGTCAGAAACCGTTGATGTAGGCGAAGGACATGCGAAAGGTCCGGCGTAGAGGGTAAGACCCCCGTAGTCGAAACGTCAGCGGCTCGTTTGAGAGACACCCAAGTAGCACGGGGCCCGAGAAATCCCGTGTGAATCTGGCGGGACCACCCGCTAAGCCTAAATATTCCCTGGTGACCGATAGCGGATAGTACCGTGAGGGAATGGTGAAAAGTACCGCGGGAGCGGAGTGAAATAGTACCTGAAACCGTGTGCCTACAAGCCGTGGGAGCGTCGGAGTGGAGCTTGCTCCACTCTCGTGACTGCGTGCCTTTTGAAGAATGAGCCTGCGAGTTTGCGGTGTGTTGCGAGGTTAACCCGGGTGGGGAAGCCGTAGCGAAAGCGAGTCCGAATAGGGCGATTCAGTAGCACGCTCAAGACCCGAAGCGGAGTGATCTAGCCATGGGCAGGTTGAAGCGGAGGTAAGACTTCGTGGAGGACCGAACCCACCAGGGTTGAAAACCTGGGGGATGACCTGTGGTTAGGGGTGAAAGGCCAATCAAACTCCGTGATAGCTGGTTCTCCCCGAAATGCATTTAGGTGCAGCGTCGTGTGTTTCTTGCCGGAGGTAGAGCACTGGATAGGCGATGGGCCCTACCGGGTTACTGACCTTAGCCAAACTCCGAATGCCGGTAAGTGAGAGCGCGGCAGTGAGACTGTGGGGGATAAGCTCCATGGTCGAGAGGGAAACAGCCCAGAGCATCGACTAAGGCCCCTAAGCGTACGCTAAGTGGGAAAGGATGTGGAGTCGCAGAGACAACCAGGAGGTTGGCTTAGAAGCAGCCACCCTTGAAAGAGTGCGTAATAGCTCACTGGTCTAGTGATTCCGCGCCGACAATGTAGCGGGGCTCAAGCGTACCGCCGAAGTCGTGTCATTGCAGCATGTACTCCCAACGGAGGCTGTGATGGGTAGGGGAGCGTCGTCTGCCGGGTGAAGCGGCACTGGAAGGTAGTCGTGGACGGTTGACGAGTGAGAATGCAGGCATGAGTAGCGATACAAACGTGAGAAACGTTTGCGCCGATTGACTAAGGGTTCCTGGGTCAAGCTGATCTGCCCAGGGTAAGTCGGGACCTAAGGCGAGGCCGACAGGCGTAGTCGATGGATAACCGGTTGATATTCCGGTACCCGCTGTGAAGCGTCAAACATCGAATCCAGTGATGCTAAGGCCGTGAAGCCGTTCCGGACCCTTCGGGGAATGGAAAGTGGTGGAGCCGCTGACCCAAGTTGGTAGTAGGTGAGTGATGGGGTGACGCAGGAAGGTAGTCCATCCCGGGCGGTGGTTGTCCCGGGGTAAGGGTGTAGCCCGAGTGGTAGGTAAATCCGCCGCTCATGCAGGGTGAGACCTGATGCCGAGCCGATTGTGGTGAAGTGGATGATCCTATGCTGTCGAGAAAAGCCTCTAGCGAGTTTCATGGCGGCCCGTACCCTAAACCGACTCAGGTGGTCAGGTAGAGAATACCGAGGCGTTCGGGTGAACTATGGTTAAGGAACTCGGCAAAATGCCCCCGTAACTTCGGGAGAAGGGGGGCCACGCCTGGTGATGAGCTTTGCGCTCTGAGCTGGGGGTGGCCGCAGAGACCAGCGAGAAGCGACTGTTTACTAAAAACACAGGTCCGTGCGAAGCCGTAAGGCGATGTATACGGACTGACGCCTGCCCGGTGCTGGAACGTTAAGGGGACCGGTTAGCTCACTTTCGGGTGGGCGAAGCTGAGAACTTAAGCGCCAGTAAACGGCGGTGGTAACTATAACCATCCTAAGGTAGCGAAATTCCTTGTCGGGTAAGTTCCGACCTGCACGAATGGCGTAACGACTTCTCGACTGTCTCAACCATAGGCCCGGTGAAATTGCACTACGAGTAAAGATGCTCGTTTCGCGCAGCAGGACGGAAAGACCCCGGGACCTTTACTACAGTTTGATATTGGTGTTCGGTTCGGCTTGTGTAGGATAGCTGGGAGACTGTGAAGCTCGCACGCCAGTGTGGGTGGAGTCGTCGTTGAAATACCAGTCTGGTCGTGCTGGATGTCTAACCTGGGTCCGTGATCCGGATCAGGGACAGTGTCTGATGGGTAGTTTAACTGGGGCGGTTGCCTCCTAAAGGGTAACGGAGGCGCCCAAAGGTTCCCTCAGCCTGGTTGGCAATCAGGTGTTGAGTGTAAGTGCACAAGGGAGCTTGACTGTGAGACCGACGGGTCGAGCAGGGACGAAAGTCGGGACTAGTGATCCGGCGGTGGCTTGTGGAAGCGCCGTCGCTCAACGGATAAAAGGTACCCCGGGGATAACAGGCTGATCTTCCCCAAGAGTCCATATCGACGGGATGGTTTGGCACCTCGATGTCGGCTCGTCGCATCCTGGGGCTGGAGTCGGTCCCAAGGGTTGGGCTGTTCGCCCATTAAAGCGGTACGCGAGCTGGGTTTAGAACGTCGTGAGACAGTTCGGTCCCTATCCGCTGTGCGCGTAGGAGTCTTGAGAAGGGCTGTCCCTAGTACGAGAGGACCGGGACGGACGAACCTCTGGTGTGCCAGTTGTTCTGCCAAGGGCATGGCTGGTTGGCTACGTTCGGGAGGGATAACCGCTGAAAGCATCTAAGCGGGAAGCCTGCTTCGAGATGAGGACTCCCACCCACTTGATGGGGTAAGGCTCCCAGTAGACGACTGGGTTGATAGGCCGGATCTGGAAGCACGGTAACGTGTGGAGGTGACCGGTACTAATAGGCCGAGGGCTTGTCCTCAGTTGCTCGCGTCCACTGTGTTGGTTCTGAAACCACGAACAGCCCCGTATGGCCACATACGGTGCGGCATTGTTCGACAGTTTCATAGTGTTTCGGTGGTCATAGCGTGAGGGAAACGCCCGGTTACATTCCGAACCCGGAAGCTAAGCCTCACAGCGCCGATGGTACTGCAGGGGGGACCCTGTGGGAGAGTAGGACGCCGCCGAACAAATTTTGATAAAGGTCGGATCCTGAACTTCGGTTCAGGGTCCGACCTTTTTTTGCTGTGCGTAACGTGTCGTTCACGTTCCGAGCACAGCATCCCGGCATGGGAACCGCAGCGCTGCTCAGGGCCGCCGGAGTCGGAGTCGGTGACGAGGTCGTCGTGCCGGCCTTCGGGAACGTCGAGGTCGCCGAGGCCGTGGCCCTGGCGGGCGCGCTCCCGGTGTTCGCCGACATAGACCCGGTGACCTACTGCCTCGCCCCGGACGCGGTCGAGGCGGCCGTAACCCCCCGTACCGCGGCGGTCGTTGTCGTGCACCGCTTCGGACGGCGGGCCGACATAGGGCGGTTGTGCCGGCTCGGGCAGCGGCACGGGCTGCTGGTGCTGGAGCACGGCGAGTCCGAGGCGCCGTACGACGAGATAGCCCGGCGCCGGGAGCGGGCCGCCTATCTCGACGCCAGACTCAAGGGCGTACGCACGCCGGACGGCGGGGACGGGCACACCTATCAGCAGTACGTCGTGCGGGTGCCGGGCAACGGCCGGCCCGACCGGGACGCCTTCGCGCGGGCCCTGCGGGCCAGGGGAGTGGAGTGCCGGGTGCCGGTGAAGACACCCGTGCACCGGCTGTCGGCCTTCCGCCGGTGCGTGTCGCTGCCGGAGACCGAGCGGGCCGCCGACGAGACACTCGCGCTGCCCGTGGACGCCGCTCTCACCAAACGCGACATGCAGCGGACGGCCGCCGCCTGCAACGCCCTCGGCGGACTGCTCCAGCCCGCCTTCTGAACCAGTCCCGAACGAATTTGGGAACCACGGCCTGTTCGGGGTACAGTTTCTTTGTCGCCGCGAGGGAAACCTCGCAAACGACAGGCCCCTATAGCTCAGTCGGCAGAGCGTCTTCATGGTAAGGAGAAGGTCAACGGTTCGATTCCGTTTGGGGGCTCGGTCAAAAGGCCCCACCCTTCCGGGTGGGGCCTTTTTCGTGTTTCCTCACGCCTCCTGGTGAATGCCCGGGACGCGCATCGCCAGAATCGCCATGTCGTCCGACGGGGCGTCAGAGGCGAACCGCTCGACCGCGCGCATGATGCGCGCAGCGACCGCACCCGCCGTCAGACCCGTGCACGTGGTGAGGACATCGGCGAGGCCGTCGTCGCCCAGCATGCGCGAGCCCTCACGGCGTTCGGTGACCCCGTCCGTGACGCAGAGCAGCACGTCCCCCGGGTCCAGGGTGACCGTCTCCTCGTGCAGCTCCAGGTCCTCGATGACGCCCAGCAGCGGCTGCGGTTCGGCCGCGGCCGTCACCGTGCCGTCCTGGCGCAGGCGCAGCGGCAGCGGATGGCCGGCGCAGACCACCTTCAGCTCGGCGCTGCCGTCCGCCCGCGTCCGCAACTCGCCGTAGAGCAGCGTCAGGAAGCGGCTGCGGTCTCCCTCGTCGAGGATCGCGGAGTTCAGGCGCTGCAGCACCGCCGGGCCGGACAGGCCCTCGCGGGCCAGCAGGCGCAGGGCGTGCCGGGCCAGGCCGGTGACCGCCGCCGCGTTGGGGCCCGTACCGCAGACGTCGCCGATGGCGAAGCCGTACGCGCCGTTGCCGATGGGGAAGACGTCGTAGAAGTCGCCGCCGACCTCGTTGCCCTCGCCCGCCGCGCGGTAGATGACCTCGACCTCGACGCCGTCGATCTGCGGCAGGCCCGGCGGGAGCAGGCTGCGCTGGAGGGACTGGCTGATGGCCGTGCGCTCCGAGTACAGGCGGGCGTTGTCCAGGGCGAGGGCGGCCCGGCGGCTCAGGTCCTCGGCGAGTTCCAGGATCTCCTGGCGGAAGTGTTCGTCGGTGGGCTTGCCGAGGGTCAGCATGCCGATGACGCGGTTGCGGGCGACCAGCGGCAGGACCACCGTCTCCCCGCCGACCGCGGCGGCCGTGGACAGCGTCGGGCCGATGCCGGAGGCGATCCGGTGCGTGGGCCCGCCGGCCAGGCCCAGGCTGCGCATGGAGGTGCGCAGGGCCGCCTGGTGGGCGACCTCGCCCGGGGCCGTCCAGACCCGGGCGCCGGGCGTCGGCACCGGGTCCGGCGGCGGGATCTTCGACAGCAACGACTTGATGCCGTCGATGAGTTCCTCGTCCTCGTGCAGGACGTAGGACAGATACGGCTCGGACGCCTGGTCGGCGATCGTGTACACCGCGCACCAGGTGGCCAGGGTCGGGACCGTCATCTGGGCCATCAGGGCCAGCGTCTGGTCCCGGTCCAGGGTCCCGGCCAGCAGGTCGGACGCCTCCACCAGGAAGCTCAGCGATCCGCGGCGCAGCCGTTCCAGCTCGCCGAGGCGGGCCGATTCGACGGCCAGGGCGATCCGGTCGGCGGCGAACTGCAGGCGCAGCGCCTCCTCGTTGGTGTACCGGCCGGGTGCCTCGGCGGCGACGCCCAGGGAGCCGGTGAGGCGGCCCTCGACCTTCAGCGGGACGGTGACGACCGAGCGCATGCCGGTGCCGGCGAGCAGCGGTACGGCCCCCGGGACGGCGGCGAGGTCGTCGTGGACGGCGGGCATGCGGGCGGAGCCGTAGCGGCCGGGGCCCGCCTCGACCGGTACGCGCGCGAAGCGCTGGCGGGCGGAGGGCAGTCCGGTGGAGGCGCGGACCTCCAGCTCGGTCTCGTCGTCGGTGGCCAGCAGCAGGAACGCGGAGTCGCCGTCGAGCATGTCGCGGGCGCGTTCCACGGTGCGCTGGAGCAGTCCGTCGAGGTCGTCCGGGGCGGGGGAGCCGATGAACACCTCGAAGGGGTCGGTGCTCTGGCCGTCGGAGGACGGGGTCTGGTCGCCGACCGGGACGCGGGGCGGCGTCTGCAGGACGGCGCGTTCGTGGTCGCGGACCAGCAGGCACACGGTCGAGGGTTCGCCGCCGGTGTCACGGACCCGCAGGTGGGAGGCGTAGACCTGGGCCACGCGGCCGTCGGCGCGGCGGATGCCGTAGGTGCCCTCCCAGCGGGAGAGCCGGAGCGCCTCGGCGATGCCGGTGCCGGTGCCCGGGGTGTGCGGCCAGGCCGCGAGGTCGGTGAGGGGCTTGCCGATGACGTCGGAGGCCGGGTAGCCGAACAGTTCCTCGGCGTCCTCGTTCCAGGCGCTGATGCCGCCCTTGCGGTCGATCTGGAGGACGGCGACGCGGACCCGGCCGTCGGCCAGCGGCAGCAGGTCGGCGGGCAGCGCGGGCCCGGCGGTTCGGGTGCCGACGGGCCGTTCGGGGAGGTTGAGCTGGAACCAGACGTTCTTGTGGGTGGGGGTGTAGTCGACGCCCCAGCGGGTGGCCAGGGCCGCGCAGAGCTGGAGGCCGCGGCCGCCCTCGCGGTCCGGGCTGCCCATGGAGACGGCGGAGCTCTGGAGCGGGACCTCGCGCTCCGGGTAGCGGTCGGAGACCTCGATGCGCACGCCGTCCTCGGTGCGCAGGCACAGCACGTCCGCGTGCGTGCCCGCGTGGACGACGGCGTTGGTGACCAATTCGCTGGTCAGAACGACCGCGTCGTCCACGATGTCGGCGAATCCCCAGCCCTGGAGGGTGTCGCGGACGAAGGACCGGGCGGTCGCGACGGAGCGCCCGACGGGTTCGAAACTGGCGGCCGCACGCGCGGTGATCACAGAACTCCTCGGCCGGTCGTCGGCATGCAGGGCTGTCTCGCCGGGGGGCTCGTGCCGCTGCTGCGGCATCAGCTCGCCCGTCGGCTGTGGGTCCGGGGGCTGCCCCCCGGGGATCAGTCCGGTGGTCATGATGTCCGGCCGCCCCTCCGATGCCCGCTCGTACTCGTGCCACCGCCCAGACCGGTCGGACCGGTGCGGCTGGACAGCCGCATGCAAGGTTACTTACCTTCGCGGTCCGAGCGGATGCCGGTCTTCGGTGTTTACGCCCCCAGGGTGTGCGGACGATGTGCGAAGCTGCCGAACTGTTATGGCCGGGTTCGGCCGGGGTGAAACACTGGGCAAGCTTCTGATGAAGGTCGGTCCGGGCCGCGTGTGCCGGGCGCACGGCGGGCAGCAGCCTCTGGTGTGGCCGGATCCTGTCCGGCGGACATACGCGGAAGCAACCGGTACGCGGACGCGGTCGGTATGCCGGTGACCGGCACGCCGGGCCGAAGCGGCCGAGCACAGCAGTAACGGTCTACCCCTCCGGGAGGGACACAGTGGAGTCTGGCGCGGCGACGCGAGGCACGAAGACGCGCGCGAAAGGCGGACCGTCCCTGGGCAGGAGCGGCGGCACCACGACGGTGGACACGGCCGCCCTGAACCGGCTGCTGGCGGCCCTCGTGGCGATGCGGGACGGCAACTTCCGCAAGCGGCTGACGGTCTCCGGAGACGGCGTGATGTCGGAGATCGCGGCGGTCTTCAACGAGGTGGCCGACCGGAATCTGCACCTGACCGGTGAGCTGTCCCGGGTGAGGCGCATGGTGGGGCGTGAGGGAAAACTCACGGAACGGCTGGAGACGGGCGCCTGTGAGGGGTCCTGGGCGACCGCCATCGAGCACTCCAACGCGCTGGTGGACGACCTGGTCTGGCCCGTCTCGGAGGTCAGCCGGGTGCTGACGGCGGTCGCCGAGGGCGACCTGTCGCCGCGCATGGAGCTGCGGACGCAGGCGCCGGACGGCGGTACGGGGCATCCGCTGCGCGGGGAGTTCCTGAAGGTCGGCCGGACCGTCAACAACCTGGTGGACCAGCTCTCGACGTTCACGGACGAGGTCACGCGCGTGGCCAGCGAGGTCGGCACCGAGGGCAAGCTCGGCGGGCAGGCCCGGGTGCGCGGGATGTCGGGTTCGTGGAAGGACCTGACCGAGTCCGTCAACACGATGGCGGACCGGCTGACCGCCCAGGTGCGGGACATCGCCCTGGTGACCACGGCGGTGGCCAAGGGCGATCTGTCCCGCAAGGTGACCGTGCATGTCGCCGGCGAGATGCTGGAGCTGAAGAACACCGTCAACACGATGGTGGACCAGCTCTCGGCCTTCTCCTCGGAGGTCACGCGGGTGGCCCGGGAGGTGGGCACCGAGGGCATCCTGGGCGGCCGGGCGCAGGTGCCCGGGGTGGCCGGCGTGTGGAAGGAGCTGACCGACTCCGTCAACACGATGGCGGGCAACCTGACCGCGCAGGTGCGGGGGATCTCGCAGGTGACGACGGCCGTCGCCAGCGGTGATCTGTCACAGAAGGTGACGGTTCCGGCGCGGGGCGAGGTGGCGCGGCTCGCCGAGACGATCAACCAGATGACCGAGACGCTGCGGATCTTCGCGGACGAGGTCACCCGGGTGGCGAACGAGGTCGGCGCGGAGGGGCGGCTCGGCGGTCAGGCGAACGTGCCGGGCGCGGCGGGGACGTGGAAGGACCTGACGGACTCCGTCAACACGGTGTTCCGGAACCTGACGACGCAGGTGCGGGACATCGCGACGGTGACGACCGCCGTGGCGAACGGTGATCTGTCGCAGAAGGTCACCGTGGACGTGGCCGGCGAGATGCTGGAACTGAAGAACACCGTCAACGGCATGGTGGACCAGCTGTCGTCGTTCGGTGCCGAGGTGACGCGGGTCGCGCGGGAGGTCGGTGTCGAGGGCGAGCTGGGCGGCCAGGCGCAGGTGCCGGGCGCGGCGGGCACGTGGAAGGACCTGACGGACTCCGTCAACACCGCGTTCCGCAACCTGACCGGTCAGGTGCGCAACATCGCCCAGGTGACGACGGCGGTGGCGAACGGTGATCTGTCGCAGAAGGTCACCGTGGACGTCTCGGGCGAGATGCTCCAGCTGAAGAACACCGTGAACACCATGGTGGACCAGCTGTCGAGCTTCGCCGACCAGGTCACGCGGATGGCCCGGGACGTGGGTACGGAGGGCCGGCTGGGCGGTCAGGCCCGGGTGGACGGCGTGTCGGGCACGTGGAAGGAGCTGACGGATTCCGTCAACTTCATGGCCGGCAACCTGACGTCGCAGGTGCGGCAGATCGCGCAGGTGACGACGGCGGTGGCGCGCGGTGACCTGTCGCAGAAGATCGACGTGGACGCGCGCGGCGAGATCCTGGAGCTGAAGAACACGATCAACACGATGGTGGACCAGTTGTCCGCCTTCGCCGACCAGGTGACCCGGGTCGCGCGGGACGTGGGCACCGAGGGGCGCCTCGGCGGTCAGGCGCAGGTGCCGGGTGTCGCCGGTGTGTGGCGGGACCTGACCGACTCCGTGAACGGCATGGCGGGCAACCTGACGGCCCAGGTGCGCAACATCGCGCAGGTCGCCACCGCCGTGGCGCGCGGTGACCTCTCCCAGAAGATCACCGTGGACGCGCGCGGGGAGATCCTGGAGCTGAAGAACACGCTGAACACGATGGTGGACCAGCTGTCGTCGTTCGCGGACCAGGTCACGCGGGTGGCCCGTGAGGTGGGTACGGAGGGCATCCTCGGCGGGCAGGCCGAGGTGCAGGGGGTCTCCGGCACCTGGAAGGACCTCACGCAGTCCGTGAACTTCATGGCGAACAACCTGACGATCCAGGTGCGCAACATCGCCGAGGTGACGACGGCGGTCGCGAAGGGTGATCTGTCGAAGAAGATCACTGTTGACGCGAAGGGCGAGATCCTTGAGCTCGTCACGACGGTCAACACCATGGTTGATCAACTGTCGAGCTTCGCCGAGCAGGTGACCCGGGTGGCCCGCGAGGTGGGCACCGAGGGCATCCTGGGCGGCCAGGCGCACGTGCCGGGGGTCACCGGCATCTGGAAGGACCTCAGCAACAACGTCAACCTGATGGCCAACAACCTGACCATGCAGGTGCGCAACATCTCGCAGGTGGCCGCTGCCGTTGCCAACGGCGACCTGACGCGGCAGGTGACGATCGAGGCGCGGGGCGAGGTGGCGCAGCTCGCCGACACCATCAACACGATGGTCAAGACGCTGAGTTCGTTCGCCGACCAGGTCACCAAGGTGGCCCGTGAGGTGGGCACGGACGGCATTCTCGGCGGTCAGGCGCATGTCCCGGGCGTGGCCGGCACCTGGAAGGACCTCACCGAGTCGGTGAACCAGATGGCGTCCAACCTGACCGGTCAGGTGCGCAACATCGCCATGGTCACCACGGCCATCGCCAAGGGTGACTTGACGAAGAAGATCGACATTGACGCCCGGGGCGAGATCCTTGAGCTGAAGACGACGATCAACACGATGGTCGACCAGCTGTCCAGCTTCGCCGAGGAGGTCACGCGCGTGGCCCGCGAGGTGGGCACGGAGGGGCAGCTGGGCGGTCAGGCACGCGTGCGTGACGTGGACGGCACCTGGCGTGACCTGACCGAGTCCGTGAACGAGATGGCCGAGAACCTGACCCGGCAGGTGCGGGCCATCGCGCGCGTGGCGACCGCGGTGACCCGGGGCGACCTGAACCTGAAGATCGACGTGGACGCGGCCGGCGAGATCCAGGAGTTGCAGGACTACATCAACAAGATGATCGCCAACCTGCGCGACACCACGATCGCGAACAAGGAGCAGGACTGGCTCAAGGGCAACCTGGCCCGTATCTCCTCCCTGATGCAGGGCCGCCGGGACCTGGAGGACGTGGCCTCGCTGATCATGAGCGAGCTGACGCCGGTGGTGTCCGCGCAGCACGGCGCGTTCTTCCTGGCGATGCCGCTGATGGAGGGCAAGGGCGTCGGCAACGGCGAGGACGACTACGAGCTGCGGATGCTGGGCTCGTACGGCTACTCGATGGGCTCCATGCCGACGTCGTTCCGGCCCGGTGAGGCGCTGATCGGCACGGCCGCGCAGGAGAAGCGCACGATCCTGGTGGACAGGGCGCCCAGCGGCTATCTGAAGATCTCCTCCGGGCTCGGCGAGGCCCCGCCCGCGCAGGTGATCGTGTTGCCGGTGCTGTTCGAGGGCAAGGTGCTCGGCGTGATCGAGCTGGCGTCGTTCACGCCGTTCACGCAGATCCAGCGGGACTTCCTCAGCCAGATCGCCGAGATGATCGCGACCAGCGTCAACACCATCTCGGTCAACACCAAGACCGAGAAGCTGCTCAAGCAGTCGCAGGAGCTGACCGAGCAGCTGCGGGAGCGGTCGGCCGAGCTGGAGAACCGGCAGAAGGCGTTGCAGGCATCCAACGCCGAACTGGAGGAGAAGGCCGAGCTGCTGGCCCGGCAGAACCGGGACATCGAGGTGAAGAACACCGAGATCGAGGAGGCCCGGCAGGTCCTGGAGGAGCGCGCCGAGCAGCTCGCTGTGTCGATGCGCTACAAGAGCGAGTTCCTCGCCAACATGTCGCACGAGCTGCGCACCCCGCTCAACTCGCTGCTGATCCTGGCGAAGCTGCTCGCGGACAACGCCGAGGGCAATCTCTCGCCGAAGCAGGTGGAGTTCGCGGAGACCATCCACGGCGCGGGCTCCGACCTGCTCCAGCTGATCAACGACATCCTGGACCTGTCGAAGGTCGAGGCGGGCAAGATGGACGTCTCCCCGACCCGGATCGCGCTCGTCCAGCTCGTGGACTACGTGGAGGCCACCTTCCGGCCGCTGACCGCGGAGAAGGGCCTGGACCTGTCCGTGCGGGTCTCCCCGGAGCTGCCGGCGACCCTGCACACCGACGAGCAGCGGTTGTTGCAGGTGCTGCGCAACCTGCTGTCCAACGCGGTGAAGTTCACCGACTCCGGTTCGGTGGAGCTGGTGATCCGGCCCGCCGGAGCGGACGTGCCGGACTCCATCCGGGAGCAGTTGCTGGAGGCCGGTTCGCTGGCGGATCCGAACGGCGAGCTGATCGCGTTCTCGGTGACGGACACCGGCATCGGCATCGCGGCCAGCAAGATGCGGGTGATCTTCGAGGCGTTCAAGCAGGCGGACGGCACCACCAGCCGCAAGTACGGCGGCACCGGGCTCGGGCTGTCCATCTCGCGGGAGATCGCGCAGTTGCTCGGCGGTGAGATCCACGCGCAGAGCGAGCCCGGGCGCGGTTCGACGTTCACGCTGTACCTGCCGCTGCACATGAGCGAACTGCCGCCGCAGGGCTACCAGCAGTCCGCGCCCGCGCTGGAGGCCGGCGACCTGGTGGCCTCCGAGGCCCATCTGTCCTCGGAGCTGTCCGCGGTGGAGATCGAGACGCCGGCCGAGGTGAAGTCGTACCAGGAGACGCAGAACGGCCCCGCCGCGCTCTTCCGGCGCCGGCGGCGCTCCCTGCCCGAGGAGACGCAGCGGGCCGAGCAGTGGACGGCCGTCCCCGAGCAGGAGCAGCCCGCGCCGCCCGTGGCGCGGTTCGGCGGCGAGAAGGTGCTGATCGTCGACGACGACATCCGCAACGTGTTCGCGCTCACCAGCGTCCTGGAACAGCACGGGCTGTCGGTGCTGTACGCCGAGAACGGCCGGGAGGGCATCGAGGTCCTGGAGCAGCACGACGATGCGGCGGTGGTGCTGATGGACATCATGATGCCGGAGATGGACGGGTACGCGACGACCACGGCGATCCGCCGGATGCCGCAGTTCGCGGGTCTGCCGATCATCGCGCTCACCGCGAAGGCGATGAAGGGCGACCGGGAGAAGGCGATCCAGTCGGGCGCCTCCGACTACGTCACCAAGCCCGTCGACCCCGATCACCTGCTGTCGGTGATGAGCCAGTGGATGCGGCCGGAGTGAGTGTGGCGGGACGTTCCGCCGGGGCGCGCCCGGAAGGACGGGGGATCCCGCGGCGCGTGCGGGGAGTTGCTGCATGATGGGGGCCGGGAACACACGGGAATCCGGGATTCCGGGAACCATCCGGGATCCCGCCGCGTTTCCGGTACGTGCACAGTGACATCGCGGTGACAGGGTGTGGCGACAGGCGGGGTGCGGCTACGATGACCGGCACAAGGACGGGCGGCGAAAGGGAGTCGTCCCCTGGGGCGGCGCCCGGTGTACCGCCGGGGCGAGGAGGGCGGGCCATGGTGCAGAAGGCCAAGATCCTCCTGGTCGATGACCGGCCGGAGAATCTGCTGGCGCTGGAGGCGATCCTCTCGGCGCTCGATCAGACACTGGTGCGGGCATCGTCCGGGGAGGAAGCGCTCAAGGCACTGCTCACGGACGATTTCGCGGTCATCCTGCTGGATGTCCAGATGCCGGGCATGGACGGTTTCGAGACGGCCGCGCACATCAAGCGGCGGGAGCGGACGCGGGACATCCCGATCATCTTCCTCACGGCCATCAACCACGGCCCGCACCACACCTTCCGTGGCTACGCGGCGGGCGCGGTGGACTACATCTCCAAGCCGTTCGACCCGTGGGTGCTGCGCGCGAAGGTCTCGGTGTTCGTCGAGCTGTACATGAAGAACTGCCAGCTGCGGGAGCAGGCGGCGCTGCTGCGGCTCCAGTTGGAGGGCGGCGGCAAGGGTGGGGTGGCCGGCAAGGAGTCGGCCGGGCTGCTCGCCGAGCTGTCCGCGCGGCTCGCGGCCGTGGAGGAACAGGCGGAGGCGCTGTCCAAGCAGTTGGACGACGACTCCGCGGACGCGGCGGCGGTGGCGACGGCGGCCCATCTGGAGCGCAAACTCACCGGATTGCGCCGTGCCCTGGACGCGCTGGAGCCGGGCACGGGCGGTAGCGGTGCTTCGGTGCCGTCGCAGAACTGACCGAGCCCGTTCCGCAGATGCGGATGAGTGTGCGTCAATTTCGCTCCCCGGCAGGCACGACACGAACGGGTGAAGCTGTGGGCACACGTGTCCGCCGTCGTCTCCCCCGGTAACCTCACAACCATGGCCTCACGTCCCTCCGCAGCCAAGAAGCAGCCCGCCAAGAAGGCCGCTGCTCCCGCGAAGGCTCCGGCGAAGAAGGCCGTCGCGAAGAAGGCCCCGGCCAAGAAGGCGCCCGCCAAGAAGGCCGTGGCGAGGAAGGCCGCGCCGCCGAAGCCGGCGCCCAGCCCCACCGGGGGCGTCTACCGGGTGGTGCGCGCCCTCTGGCTGGGCCTCGCGCACGCCGTCGGCGCCGTCTTCCGCGGCATAGGGCAGGGCGCGAAGAACCTCGACCCGGCCCATCGCAAGGACGGCGTCGCGCTGCTGCTGCTCGGCATCGCGCTGATCGTCGCCGCGGGCACCTGGGCGGACCTGCGCGGGCCCGTCGGCGACCTGGTGGAGATCCTGGTCACCGGCGCCTTCGGCCGGCTCGACCTGCTGGTGCCGATACTGCTCGCGGTGATCGCCGTACGGTTCATCCGGCACCCGGAGAAGCCGGAGGCCAACGGACGGATCGTGATCGGCCTGTCCGCGCTCGTCGTCGGCGTGCTCGGCCAGGTCCACGTCGCCTGCGGCTCGCCCGCGCGCAGCGCCGGCATGCAGGGCATAAGGGACGCCGGCGGCCTCATCGGCTGGGCGGCGGCCACCCCGCTGACGTACGCCATGACCGAGGTGCTCGCCGTACCCCTGCTGGTGCTGCTGACGATCTTCGGGCTGCTCGTGGTGACCGCGACCCCGGTCAACGCCATCCCGCAGCGGCTGCGGCGGCTCGGCGTACTGCTGGGCGTGCTGCACGACCACCAGGCGGACCGGTTCGCCGCCGAGGAGGCGGCCTACGACGAGCAGTGGCGGGAGGCGGCGCCCGCGCGCCCGCGCAGGCGCTCAGGCGCCCCCCAGGCGTACGACCCCGAGGGCGCCGAGGCCACGGCCCTGGCGCAGCGCCGCGGGCGTCCCAGGCGCTCCGCGGTGCCCCAGCCGGATCCGCAGCGGCACCCGGACGCCGTGGACGTCGCCGCGGCGGCCGCGGCCGCGCTGGACGGCGCCGTGCTGCACGGCATGCCGCCCTCCCCGCTGGTCGCCGACCTCACCCAGGGAGTGGGCGCGGGCGAGCGCGAGGACACCACCCCGGTGCCCACCCCCGTACCCGCGCCGGCGCCGGTGCCCGCCGCCCGCCCGAAGAAGGAGAAGCCCGAGCCCGCGGCCGTACCGGACCTGACCAAGGCCGTTCCCGACCTGACGAAGAAGGCCCCCGAGGCGCCCCGTGAGCTGCCCGCGCGGGCGGAGCAGCTCCAGCTGTCCGGGGACATCACCTACGCGCTGCCCGCCCTGGACCTGCTCCAGCGGGGCGGCCCCGGCAAGGCGCGCAGCGCCGCCAACGACGCGGTCGTCGCCTCGCTCACCCAGGTCTTCACCGAGTTCAAGGTCGACGCGGCCGTCACCGGCTTCACCCGCGGTCCGACGGTCACCCGTTACGAGGTGGAGCTGGGCCCGGCCGTGAAGGTCGAGCGGATCACCGCGCTGACCAAGAACATCGCCTACGCGGTGGCCAGCCCGGACGTGCGGATCATCAGCCCCATCCCCGGCAAGTCCGCGGTGGGCATCGAGATCCCCAACACCGACCGGGAGATGGTCAACCTCGGCGACGTGCTGCGCCTCGCGGAGTCCGCCGAGGACGACGACCCGATGCTGGTCGCCTTCGGCAAGGACGTCGAGGGCGGGTACGTCATGCACTCGCTGGCGAAGATGCCGCACATGCTGGTCGCCGGTGCCACCGGCTCCGGCAAGTCGTCCTGCATCAACTGCCTGATCACCTCGGTGATGATGCGGGCGACCCCGGAGGACGTCCGGATGATCCTGGTCGACCCCAAGCGCGTGGAGCTGACCGCCTACGAGGGCATCCCGCACCTGATCACGCCGATCATCACCAACCCCAAGCGGGCCGCCGAGGCGCTGCAGTGGGTGGTCCGCGAGATGGACCTCAGGTATGACGACCTGGCCGCCTATGGCTACCGGCACATCGACGACTTCAACCGCGCTGTGCGCGAGGGCAAGGTCGAGTCGCCGCCGGGCAGCGAGCGCGAGCTCCAGCCGTACCCGTACCTGCTGGTGATCGTGGACGAGCTGGCCGACCTGATGATGGTGGCCCCGCGGGACGTCGAGGACGCCATCGTGCGCATCACGCAGCTCGCGCGCGCGGCCGGCATCCACCTGGTGCTCGCCACCCAGCGCCCGTCGGTCGACGTGGTCACCGGTCTGATCAAGGCCAACGTGCCCTCCCGGCTGGCGTTCGCCACCTCCTCGCTGGCCGACTCGCGGGTCATCCTCGACCAGCCGGGCGCCGAGAAGCTGATCGGCAAGGGCGACGGCCTGTTCCTGCCGATGGGCGCCAACAAGCCGACCCGTATGCAGGGCGCGTTCGTGACCGAGGAGGAGGTCGCGGCCGTCGTCCGGCACTGCAAGGAGCAGATGGCGCCCGTCTTCCGGGACGACGTCACCGTGGGCACCAAGCAGAAGAAGGAGATCGACGAGGACATCGGCGACGACCTCGACCTGCTGTGCCAGGCCGCCGAGCTGGTCGTCTCCACCCAGTTCGGGTCGACGTCCATGCTCCAGCGCAAGCTGCGCGTCGGCTTCGCCAAGGCGGGGCGGCTGATGGACCTCATGGAGTCCCGCAACATCGTCGGGCCGAGCGAGGGCTCCAAGGCGCGGGACGTCCTGGTGAAGCCGGACGACCTGGACGGTGTGCTCGCGATGATCCGGGGCGAGACCGAGGGGTGACGCGAAGGGCCGTTCGGTCCAGCCGGTTGCGCCGGGTGGCCGAGCGGCCGTGACCCACCCGTTAGGGGGCATGGGGCAACCGTTTGGGTTTGCCGTACGTCCAGTTGAGCGAAAGGTCAGGTAAGGACCTCGCCCCGGGGTACCTGCTTGTCCGACCATCGGCATGTCGTGCCAATCCGTTGGCGTACAAAGTCATACCGTCCGGTTGCCCCACCCTTTCGTCACCCCCCTAGACTGAGCTTCCAGCACAGGTGGCTATACGCTCGAAAGGCGCCCCCGTGTCCCTCGGCAACTCCCCTGAAGACGAGCGTCCGTTCCGAGACGAGTCCCAGGAAGCCCGACCTTCCGTGGGCCGCGCCCTGAAGCAGGCGCGGATCGCGGCCGGGCTGACCGTGGACGACGTCAGCACCGCCACTCGGGTCCGTATCGCCATCGTGCGCGCCATCGAGGCGGACGACTTCGCCCCCTGCGGCGGCGACGTGTACGCCCGCGGGCACATCCGTACGCTGGCCAGGGCCGTCCACCTCGACCCCGAGCCGCTGATCGCCCAGTACGACGCCGAGCACGGCGGCCGTCCCGCGCCCACCCCCGCCGCGCCGCTGTTCGAGGCGGAGCGGATCCGGCCCGAGCGGCGTGGCCCGAACTGGACGGCGGCGATGGTCGCCGCCATCGTCGTCGTGATCGGGTTCGTCGGGTTCACCGCGTTCAAGGGCGGCTCCTCCTCCGGCGACTCCAAGTCCCACGTCGCCGAGGGCAGCCCGTCCAGCGCCGGCACCAGCGCCCCGGCCCCGCCGAAGAAGGACAAGCCGGTCCAGCCGACCGGCGAGCCCTCCGACAGCGCCATCGCCGCCGCTCCCCAGGACAAGGTGACCGTCCAGGTCAGCGCGCCTAACGGACGCAGCTGGATCTCCGCCAAGGACCACAACGGCCGGATGCTCTTCGACGGGCTGCTCAAGCAGGGCCAGTCGAAGACCTTCCAGGACAACTCCAAGATCAACCTCATCCTCGGCGACGCGGGCGCGATCGAGCTGTACGTCAACGGCAAGAAGATCGAGGACACCTTCCGGCCCGGCGCGGTCGAGCGTCTCACCTACACCAAGGGCGACCCCGTGGCGGGCTGACGGGCCGCGCGGCACGGGATGTGACGGAGTCGGCCGGGCCCGGCCAACCCCGTCGACGAGGGCTGTCGGTGAGACAAAGTAGTCTTGAGCACATGCCTGAACGCCGTACCGTCGCACTCGTCACTCTCGGCTGCGCTCGTAACGAGGTGGATTCCGAGGAGCTCGCAGGCCGTTTGGAGGCGGACGGCTGGCAGCTCGTGGACGACGCCGCGGACGCCGACGTCGCCGTGGTCAACACCTGCGGCTTCGTGGAGGCCGCGAAGAAGGACTCCGTCGACGCCCTGCTGGAGGCCAACGACCTCAAGGGCCACGGGAGAACCCAGGCCGTCGTGGCGGTGGGCTGCATGGCCGAGCGGTACGGCAAGGAACTGGCCGAGGCGCTGCCCGAGGCCGACGGCGTGCTCGGCTTCGACGACTACACGGACATCTCCGACCGCCTGCAGACCATCCTGTCCGGCGGCATCCACGCCTCCCACACCCCGCGCGACCGGCGCAAGCTGCTGCCGATCAGCCCGGCCGAGCGCCAGGAATCGGCGGCGTCCGTCGCGCTGCCCGGCCACGCCCCGGCCGATCTGCCGGAGGGCGTCGCCCCCGCCTCCGGGCCCCGCGCGCCGCTGCGCCGCCGCCTGGACGGCTCCCCGGTCGCCTCGGTCAAGGTCGCCTCGGGCTGCGACCGGCGCTGCTCCTTCTGCGCCATCCCGTCCTTCCGCGGCTCCTTCATCTCCCGCCGCCCCAGCGACGTCCTGAACGAGACCCGCTGGCTGGCCGAGCAGGGCGTGAAGGAGATCATGCTGGTCTCCGAGAACAACACCTCCTACGGCAAGGACCTGGGCGACATCCGCCTGCTGGAGTCCCTGCTGCCGGAGCTGGCCGCGGTGGACGGCATCGAGCGGGTCCGGGTGAGCTACCTCCAGCCGGCCGAGATGCGCCCCGGGCTGATCGACGTCCTCACCTCGACGCCCAAGGTCGCCCCGTACTTCGACCTGTCCTTCCAGCACTCCGCGCCGAACGTGCTGCGCGCCATGCGCCGCTTCGGCGACACCGACCGGTTCCTGGAGCTGCTGGACACCATCCGGAGCAAGGCCCCCGAGGCCGGCGTGCGCTCCAACTTCATCGTCGGCTTCCCCGGCGAGACCGAGTCGGACCTGGCCGAACTGGAGCGCTTCCTGAACGGCGCCCGGCTGGACGCCATCGGCGTGTTCGGCTACTCCGACGAGGAGGGCACGGAAGCGGCGACGTACGACACCAAGCTGGACGAGGACGTCGTCGCCGAGCGCCTGGCCCACATCTCCCGGCTGGCCGAGGAACTGGTCTCGCAGCGCGCCGAGGAGCGCGTCGGCGAGACCGTGCGGGTCCTGGTGGAGTCGGTGGACGAGGAGGAGGGCGTCCACGGCCGTGCCGCGCACCAGGCGCCGGAGACCGACGGCCAGGTGCTGCTCACGAGCGGCGAGGGCCTCACCGTCGGACGTATGGTCGAGGCGAAGGTGGTCGGCACGGAAGGTGTCGACCTGGTGGCCGAGCCGCTGGCCGGCTCGCTCGCGTGTAGTGAGGAGGCGGGCAGATGACCGGAGTCCCGGCATCCGCCGCGGGCGGCTCCTCCGGCGCGCACCGCGCCCGGGGCACCGCCGCCGCTGCCGACGGCGCCCGGTCCGAGGTCTCCGGTTCTGCTTCAGGTCCCGCCGACGAGGGCGGCAAGGCCGCCCGTGGCGGCAAGATCACGGCTGCGGCCGTCAACCAGGCCAGTGTCTGGAACGTCGCCAATCTGCTGACCATGCTGCGGCTGCTGCTGGTCCCCGGTTTCGTGGCGCTGATGCTGGCGGACGGCGGCTACGACCCGGCCTGGCGCTCGCTGGCCTGGGCCGCCTTCGCCATCGCCATGATCACCGACCTGTTCGACGGGCATCTGGCGCGGACGTACAACCTGGTCACCGACTTCGGGAAGATCGCCGACCCCATCGCCGACAAGGCGATCATGGGGGCGGCGCTCATCTGTCTGTCGGCCCTGGGCGACCTGCCCTGGTGGGTGACGGCCGTGATCCTCGGCCGGGAACTCGGCATCACCCTGCTGCGTTTTCTGGTCATTCGCTACGGCGTGATCCCCGCCAGCCGCGGCGGCAAGCTGAAGACCCTCACCCAGGGCGTGGCCGTGGGCATGTACGTCCTGGCGCTGACGGGGTGGCTGGCCACCCTGAGGTTCTGGGTGATGGCCGCGGCGGTCGTCCTCACGGTCGTGACGGGCCTCGACTACGTAAGACAAGCCATTGTGCTGCGCCGGCGGGGAATCGCCGAGCGCGCGGCGGCGTTGGAGGAGAAGGACGCGTGAGCTCCCAGGCCACCGAACTGGTGCGACTACTGACCGTGAGGGGCGAGACCCTTGCCGTCGCCGAGTCGCTGACCGGTGGTCTGGTGGCGGCGGAGATCACCGGGGTACCCGGGGCGTCCCGGGTGTTCCGGGGCTCGGTCACCGCCTACGCCACCGAGCTCAAGCACGGGCTGCTCGGCGTCGACGGCCCCCTGCTGGCCCAGCGCGGTGCGGTGGATCCGCAGGTCGCGGGGCAGATGGCGGCCGGAGTCCGCACGCTTCTCGGTGCCGACTGGGGCATCGCGACCACCGGAGTGGCGGGCCCCGACCCGCAGGACGGCAAGCCCGTCGGGACGGTCTACGTGGCCGTGGACGGACCCCTCACCGGCCGGTCCGGTTCTGCCGGTGGCGGAAAAGTCCGGGCGCTGCGGTTGAACGGCGGCCGTGCGGAAATTCGTATGGAGAGTGTACGGAGCGTACTCGCAGTGCTGCTGGAGCGGCTTGCGGGCGAACAGACTGGGAATGAGCGGGCACAGGATACGGAACGGAACGGGGGGTTTTGATGTTTGCAGCCCTGAGTGAACACGACATCGCTCCCCGCACGGCCGCGGCGCAAGGCGGTACGGTGGGGCGAGAAGGATGCGGCTACGCGGTCCGAGGAGGGAGCCACCGATGATTCTGCTCCGTCGCCTGCTGGGTGACGTGCTGCGTCGGCAGCGCCAACGCCAGGGCCGTACTCTGCGCGAAGTCTCCTCGTCCGCCCGAGTCTCACTCGGCTATCTCTCCGAGGTGGAGCGGGGGCAGAAGGAGGCTTCCTCCGAGCTGCTCGCCGCCATCTGCGACGCGCTGGACGTACGGATGTCGGAACTCATGCGGGAAGTGAGCGACGAGCTGGCGCTCGCCGAACTGGCCCAGTCCGCCCGCGCCACCGAGCCTGTGCCCACGCCGGTCCGGCCGATGCTGGGTTCCGTGTCGGTGACCGGTGTGCCACCGGAACGGGTGACCATCAAGGCGCCCGCGGACGTGGTCGCGGCGTGAGGTCCGCGCGCGCGGCCTGACACCCCTGAACGAACGAAGCCCCGGCCGGGCCTCTCCGGATCCCTCCGGACAGCCCGGCCGGGGCTTCTTGTCTGCCCGTGGAGGCTTTTCTCCCTGTAGATCCCGTTTGCCGGTGTTGTGCCGTGCGGTCATCGTGGGAGGGACGTGACGGCGCCGAAGCACCGGAGGAAGCGGATGTACGTCGTGAAGAGCCCGTTGGCCGACGCGGACCTGAAGGTCGTGTCCGAGGCGCTTCAGGGCGCCCTGATGGACCTGGTGGACCTCGCGCTGACCGGCAAGCAGATCCACTGGAACATCGTCGGCCCCCGGTTCCGCTCCATCCACCTCCAGCTGGACGAGGTCGTCGCCTCCGCCCGCACCCACTCCGACACCGTTGCCGAGCGGGCGTCGGCGCTGGGCGTACCGCCCGACGGCCGCGCCGCCACCGTGGCCTCCGGCAGCGGCATCAAGACGGCTCCGGCGGGCTGGATCAAGGACACGGACGCGGTCTCGGCGATGGTGGACGCGCTGGGCTCGGTGATCACCCGGATGCGGCAGCGGGTGACCGCGACCGAGACGCCCGACCCGGTCTCCCAGGATCTCCTCATCGCGATCACCGCGGATCTGGAGAAGCACCACTGGATGTTCCAGGCGGAGAACGCGTAGCGGGGGCGGCCGGGGAATCCCGCGGTCTGCCGGCGCCGAGTGGTCCGGCGGTGCATCGGTGAGCCCGTGGTGCGCCTCCCGCGCGGGGCGGGCGACGGTCTAGCGTCCGGCTGGAGGTGATGGCGGGCATGGCAGGACGCATAGTGCGCCGGGGGGTCGCGCTCGGGCTCGGGGCCCTGTGGTGGTGGGCCGCGCTGCGGCTGGCCGTGGGGGAGGACCCGGGCGTGCTGGAAGCGGCCGTCGCGGCCGGCGGCTGGGGGCTGAGCCTGCTGCCCGTGCACTGCGTACCCAAGGCGCGCGCGGCCGGGGCCGTGCCGGCGGGGCGCTGGGAGGCCGCCTGGCGGGCCGGGGACGTCACCAGGGCATCGCCACACCCCCGTTCGGGCGAAGTATCTGACCCGTCGTGAACGCCGACGCGTCCGAGGCCAGGTACAGCACCGCGTGCGCCACGTCGTCCGGCTCGCCGACCCGGCCCAGCGGTGCCATGCGGGTCATCACGGCCTCGGTGTGCGCCTGGGCCGCACGGCCCGGGCGGGCGGTCATGGGGGTGCGGATCCAGCCCGGGGCGACCGCGTTGACCCGGACGCCGTGCGGGCCGAGCTCGGTGGCCGGCGTCTTCGTCAGCTGGACCACGGCCGCCTTGGCCGCGCCGTAGCAGAGCAGCCCGGCGCCGCCGGTGTCGACCGCGCCGGAGGCCATGGTGACGATGCTGCCGCGGGTGCCGTGGGCGAGCATCAGCCGGGCCGCCTCCTGGCAGGCGTACAGCACTCCCTTGAAGTTGACGTTCAGCACCCGGTCCAGGTCCTCGTCCCGGGTCTTCAGGACCGTGGCGCTGTGCATGATCCCGGCGATCGCGGCCAGCACGTCCAGCCGGCCGCAGGAGCGGACCGCCTCGGCGAGCCCGGACCGGTCGGTGACATCGACGGTGTGGACCCGGGCCGTGCCGCCGCGGTCCTCGATCAGCGCGGCGGTGCCGTCCAGGCCGTCCGCGTCCCGGTCGGCGCAGTGCACCCGCGCCCCCGCCTCGGCGAGCAGCACGGCACAGGCCCGGCCGATGCCGCTGCCGGCTCCGGTGACGAAGGCGGTGCGTCCGGTGAGGTCGTACGCGCTCAGGGCCATGACGGGGACGGTACGAGCATTTCTGACGGTCCGTGAATCAGCATGACCGTTCAGGGAGTGCGAGGGCGGCGGGGGTACTTCTCCCGCCAGCGCTGCGGGGAACCGGGAGCCGGGGCGGGGCCCGGCTGGCAGGTGGGGCACCAGTAGGTGGGGCGTTCCTGGGAACCGTCGCCCTGGTCGGCGACCCGGACGGAGGTGTGGCAGCGCAGGCACGGCCGGGGCGCGCGGCCGTAGACGAACAGGTCGTGCCGGGGCACTCCGGTGGTCTGCCGGACCGGGCGGTCACGGTTCGCCTCCAGCAGCCGCTTGGCCAGGCCCGGCAGCTTCCGGGCACGGTCGGCGGGGAGCGCGCCGACGGGCAGCCACGGGGTCACGCCGAGCAGGAAGCACAGCTCGCTCTTGTAGACGTTGCCGATGCCGGCCAGATTGCGCTGGTCCAGCAGGGCTTCGCCGAGCGGCCGGGCGGGGTCCGCCAGGAGGTTGGCCAGGGCGCGCTCGGGGTCCCAGTCCGGGCCGAGCAGGTCGGGGCCGAGATGGCCGACGACCCGCTCCTCGTCCGCCGTGCGCAGCAGTTCCAGGACCTGGAGGCGGTAGCCGACGGCCGCGCGGTCGGTGGTGGACAGGACGGCGCGGATCTGGTGGGCCGGCCCGCCCCGCCAGCGCTCGCCCGCGTCGTACACCTTCCACGCGCCCTCCATCCGCAGATGGGTGTGCAGGGTCAGGCCGTCCTCGAAGCGGGTCAGCAGGTGCTTGCCGCGCGGGATGGTGTTCAGGACCGCGCGGCCGGCCAGGTCGACCGTCGCGTACTTGGGCACGCGGAAGTCGCTGCGGGTCAGCACCTTGCCCGCGAGGGCCTCGTGCAGCCGCCGCGCGGCCTGCCAGACCGTGTCGCCTTCGGGCATGCCTCAAGCCTGCCACGTGGCTGTCGGGGGTGCCGGTGCCGTCGTGCGGGCCGGGGCGGCCTCACGGTCTCAGGCGCAGGCCGCGCGGTGTCGCCACGAACCCGGCGGTCTCCAGGAGGGCGCCTGTGGGGGACGTCAGGGCCTGCGCGCCGTTGATCCGCTCCACCGTGACCGTGCCGAGCGCGCCCGCGCGGGCCGCCGTGGCCAGCGCCTCGGCGGCCGCGCGCAGACGGGGGTCGTCCGTCGCGGCCGTGTCCGGGGTGGCGGGCCAGACCAGCAGCGTCTTGCCGCCGCGCTCCATGTAGAGCGTCAGCTCGCCGTCCACCAGCACCACCAGCGAACCCGCCTTGCGGCCCGGCTTGTGCCCGGCGCCGGCCGGCGGCTCCGGCCAGGGCAGCGCGGAGCCGTAGGCGTTCGCGGGGTCGGCCGCGGCGAGGACCACGGCGCGGGAGCCGGGTGCGGCGCCCGTACGGCCGTGGCCGTGACCCCCGCGGGCGCGGTGCGGGGCCGCGCCGGGGGCGGCGCCCGGGCCGTAGGCGGGGCCGGTGCCGCGGGGGCCGCCGTAGCCGGGGGAGACGAACGGGTCCGCGGGGCCGCGGGACGGGAACGGGTCGCCGTCGGCGCCGGTGCGGTCGTCCGGCGGCCAGGTGAAGTCGCCGTCCAGGCCGGGGTGGGTGAAGCCGCCGTCGGCCGCGTCGAAGGGCCCGGGGGCGGGGGCGTGGTCGTGCGGGCCGCCGTCGGAGCGGTGGGGCGCGCGGGCTTCCCGGGGTCCCTGGGGGCTGTCGAACGGGTCCGGGAAGTCTTGCTCGGCGAAGCCGTTCGTGGCGCCCGGTGAGTGGAAGCCGCTCGCCGAATCCGTCCAGCCGAAGCCGTTCCCCGGTCCCGGGGAGCCGAAGCCATTCACCGAGCCTCGGGTGTCGAAACCGTTCGCGGTTGCCGCCGTGCCGAAGCCGTCCGCCGTGCCCGGGGTGGCGAAGCCGTTCCGGTCGGCCGGGGCGGGCAGGCCCTCGGTGCGCTCGCGGGCGTTCGCCACCGCGCGCAGGCGGTCCACCGCGCCGTCCATCGCGAACTGGGCCGCGCCCAGTCCCTCCACCACGTAACCGCGCCGGGTCTGGCCGCTCTCCTCGAACACCGACAGCACCCGGTACACCGCGGAGAAACCGCCCTCGACCCCCTCCGCGGCGACCGCGCCCCGGGTGACCACGCCGTGCCGGTCCAGGAGCGTACGAGCCAGCGCGTGCGCGCGCACCGTGGCGTCAGGCTCGGCCGCCGGCAGCAGCGACCAGCGGCCCGCGACGGTCGGCGGGCCGGTGCGGGAGGCGGTGCGCGCGGCGGCCGTCAGGGAGCCGTAGCGCCCGCGCGGAACGGCGCGCTTGGCGCGGTGCGCGGTGGAGCCCGCCGTACGTCCGGAGCCCAGCAGGGCGCGCATCGGCGCGAGGGTGTCGTTGGTGAGCCGGCCGGACCAGGCGAGGTCCCACAGGGCGTCGGCCAGCTGCGGATCGGTGACCTCCGGGTGGGTGGTGGCGCGGACCTGGTCGGCGATCTGCCGGAAGAACAGCCCGTACCCGCCGGACAGGGTGTCCAGGACGGACTGGTGGAGCGCGGTCAGCTCCAGCGGGTGGGGCGCCGGGAGCAGCAGCGGGGCCGCGTCCGCCAGGTACAGGGAGACCCAGCCGTCCTTGCCGGGCAGGGCGCCCGCACCGGCCCACACCACCTCGCCCGCGGCGGTCAGCTCGTCGAGCATCGAGGGCGTGTAACCCGCCACGCGGGAGGGCAGGACCAGCTTCTCCAGCGCGGAGGCGGGCACGGACGCGCCCTGCAACTGCTCGACGGCCCGCACCAGGCCGTCGACGCCGCGCAGTTCGTGGCCCCTGCCGATGTGCTGCCACTGCGGCAGGAACTGGGCGAGCGCGGCGGGCGGCACCGGCTCCAGCTCGTGCCGCAGTGCCGCCAGCGAGCGGCGGCGCAACCGGCGCAGTACGGCCGCGTCGCACCACTCCTGGCCGATGCCGGCCGGATGGAACTCGCCCTGGACGACCCTTCCGGCCGCGGCCAGCCGCTGCAGCGCGCCCTCGGTGACCGCGACGCCGAGCCCGAACCGGGCCGCCGCCGTGGCCGAGGTGAACGGGCCGTGCGTACGGGCGTGGCGCGCGAGGAGGTCACCCAGCGGGTCCTTGACCGGCTCGGTGAACGCCTCCGGGACACCGACCGGCAGCGCCGTGCCGAGCGCGTCGCGCAGCCGGCCCGCGTCCTCCACGGCCGCCCAGTGGTCGGCGCCCGCGATCCGCACCTTGATGGCCCGGCGCGCCCCGGCCAGCTCCCGCGCCCACTCCGGGTCCGCGCCCCGCGCCGCCAGCTCCGCGTCGGTCAGCGGGCCGAGCAGCCGGAGCACGTCGGCGACGCCCTCGACGTCCTTGACCCGGCGGTCCTCGGTGAGCCACTGCAGCTCGCGCTCCAGCTCGGTCAGCACGTCGGCGTCGAGCAGTTCGCGCAGCTCCGCCTGGCCCAGCAGCTCGGCCAGCAGCCGCGAGTCCAGGGACAGCGCGGCGGCGCGGCGCTCGGCCAGCGGGGAGTCGCCCTCGTACAGGAACTGGGCGACGTACCCGAAGAGCAGGGAGCGGGCGAACGGGGACGGCTCGGGGGTGGTGACCTCGACCAGGCGCACCTTGCGGGACTCGATGTCACCCATCAGCTCGACCAGCCCGGGCACGTCGAAGACGTCCTGGAGACATTCGCGGACGGCCTCCAGGACGATCGGGAACGAGCCGAACTCGCTCGCCACCTGGAGCAGCTGGGCGGCGCGCTGGCGCTGCTGCCACAGCGGGGTGCGCTTGCCGGGATTGCGGCGCGGCAGCAGCAGCGCGCGGGCGGCGCACTCCCGGAACCGGGAGGCGAACAGCGCCGAACCGCCGACCTGGTCGGTGACGATCTGGTCGACCTCGCCCTTGTCGAAGGCGACGTCCGCCGCGCCGACCGGGGCCTGCTCGCTGTCGTAGGCGGTGCCCGCCTTCGCCGGCTCCTGGTCGAGCAGGTCCAAGCCCAGCAGATCGGCGTCGGGCAGGCGCAGCACGATGCCGTCGTCGGCGTGCATGACCTGCGCGTCCATGCCGTACCGCTCGGACAGGCGGGCGCCGAGGGCGAGCGCCCACGGGGCGTGGACCTGGGCCCCGAAGGGCGAGTGCACCACGACCCGCCAGTCGCCCAGCTCGTCGCGGAAGCGCTCCACGACGATCGTGCGGTCGTCGGGGACGTGACCGCATGCCTCGCGCTGTTCGCTCAGGTACGACAGCACGTTGTCCGCCGCCCACGCGTCCAGGCCGGCCGCCAGCAGCCGCGGCCGCGCGTCGTCCCGGGGCAGCGAGCCGACCTCGCGCAGGAACGCGCCCACCGCGCGGCCCAGCTCCAGCGGGCGGCCCAGCTGGTCGCCCTTCCAGAAGGGGAGCCGGCCCGGCACGCCCGGCGCGGGCGAGACCAGGACCCGGTCGCGCGTGATGTCCTCGATCCGCCAGGAACTCGTGCCCAGTGTGAAGACATCGCCCACGCGGGACTCGTAGACCATCTCCTCGTCCAGCTCGCCGACCCGGCCGCCGCCCTTCTTGGGGTCGGAACCGGCGAGGAAGACCCCGAACAGACCGCGGTCCGGGATCGTGCCGCCGGAGGTGACGGCCAGGCGCTGGGCGCCGGGACGGCCGGTGACCGTGCCGGCCACGCGGTCCCACACCACGCGCGGGCGCAGCTCCGCGAACGCGTCGGACGGATAGCGGCCCGCGAGCATGTCCAGCACCGCCGTGAACGCCGACTCGGGCAGCGAGGCGAACGGGGCCGCGCGGCGGACCAGGGCCAGCAGGTCGTCGAACTGCCAGGTGTCCAGCGCCGTCATGGCCACCAGTTGCTGCGCGAGCACGTCCAGCGGGTTCGCGGGCACCTTCAGCGACTCGATGGCGCCCGAGCGCATCCGCTCGGTGACCACGGCCGCCTGGACCAGGTCGCCCCGGTACTTCGGGAAGACGACACCGGTCGAGACGGCGCCGACCTGGTGGCCCGCGCGGCCCACCCGCTGGAGCCCGGAGGCGACCGACGGCGGGGACTCGACCTGCACGACGAGGTCGACGGCGCCCATGTCGATGCCCAGTTCCAGGCTGGAGGTGGCTACCACCGCGGGCAGCCGGCCGGCCTTCAGGTCCTCCTCGACCAGGGCACGCTGCTCCTTGGAGACCGAGCCGTGGTGCGCACGGGCGATCACCGGCGGCGCGCCCTGGGCCGCGCCCGAGCCGCCCATCAGCTGGGCAGGGGTGTGATGCTCGCCCAGGGTCTCGCCGGTCGCCCGTTCGTACGCGATCTCGTTGAGCCGGTTGCACAGCCGTTCCGCCAGGCGGCGGGAGTTGGCGAAGACGATCGTGGACCGGTGGGCCTGCATCAGGTCGGCGATCCGCTCCTCCACATGCGGCCAGATCGACGGCCGCTCCCCGCCCTCGGCGGCGTCGGCGGCCGGGGCACCCCCCAACTCGCCCATGTCCTCGACCGGGACCACGACGGAGAGGTCGAACTCCTTGCCGGACTCCGGCTGGACGATCTCCACCTTGCGGCGCGGCGACAGATAGCGGGCCACCTCGTCCACCGGGCGCACGGTCGCCGACAGGCCGATCCGGCGGGCGGGCTTCGGCAGCAGTTCGTCCAGCCGCTCCAGGGAGAGCGCGAGGTGCGCGCCGCGCTTGGTGCCCGCGACCGCGTGCACCTCGTCCAAGATCACCGTCTCCACGCCCGTGAGCGCGTCGCGCGTGGCCGAGGTCAGCATCAGGAACAGCGACTCGGGGGTGGTGATCAGGATGTCCGGCGGGCGGGTGGACAGGGCGCGGCGCTCGGCGGCCGGGGTGTCGCCGGAGCGGATGCCGACCCTGATCTCCGGCTCGGGCAGGCCCAGCCGCACCGACTCCTGGCGGATGCCGGTCAGCGGGCTGCGCAGATTGCGCTCCACGTCGACGGCCAGGGCCTTCAGCGGGGACACGTACAGCACCCGGCAGCGCTTCTTCGGGTCGGCCGGGGGCGGTGTCGAGGCCAGTTGGTCCAGGGCGGCGAGGAACGCGGCCAGCGTCTTGCCCGAGCCGGTCGGGGCGACCACCAGCACGTCCGAGCCCGCACGGATGGCCTGCCACGCGCCCGCCTGGGCGGCGGTGGGCGCGGAGAAGGCCCCCGTGAACCAGCCGCGGGTCGCGGGGGAGAAGCCGTCCAGGGCTCGGTGTGCGGAGCTGACCATGCGTCCATCGTGCACCCACCCACTGACAAACGCCGTGACCTGGGAAGACGGGGTGGAGCGGAGGGTGGCGAGCGGGGCGTGGGAGCCGGAAAAGGGGCGTGCGGCGGACGGGCCGGACGGGACAATGGGCGTATGGCGGGTTCCAGCGAGCGGGCACGGCACTGGCGGTATGCGGAGCTGCCCGGGGTCGACCTGCTGCGGGCCCGGTACGTCCGCAAGAACTTCATCCGGCACACCCACGAGAACTTCGTCATCGCGGCCATAGCCGACGGCGTCGAGGTCTTCCACCACCGCGGCTCGGTCGTCTCCGCGGGCGCGGGGGCGCTCGCGCTGGTCAACCCGGACACCCCGCACACCGGCCGGGCGGGAGGGCCCGAAGGCTGGCGGTACGGCGCGCTGTACCCCTCGCCCGACGTCGTCGCCGAGATCGCCGCCGAGACCACCACCCTGCGGGGCACGCCCGGCTTCGTCAGCCCGGTCCTCGACGATCCCTACGCCGCCCGTCTGGTCCACCAGGTGCTGCGCGCCACCGACGAGGGCAACGCGCTGGCCGCCGACACGCTCCTGCGGGTGGCCGTGACCAGACTGCTGCGGCTGAACGGCGGTGCGCTGCCCGAGCGGCGGACCCGGACGGCCGGTGCGCTGATCGCCGCACGCGCGCGTGCCGTGCTGGAGGAGCGGATGACCCGGCCGCCGACCCTGGAACGGCTGGCCCGCGATTTGGGGACCAGCCCGTTCGCCCTGCTGCGGGCGTTCAGCGACGCCTATGGCATGCCGCCGCACACCTGGCTGACCGACGCCCGTGTGCGCCGCGCCCGGCTGCTGCTGGACGCGGGGACGGCCCCCGCCGAGGCGGCCGTCGCCGTCGGCTTCACCGATCAGCCCCACCTCAACCGGCACTTCACCCGGATCGTCGGCGTGCCTCCGGGCGCCTACCAGCGGGGGCACGCGAACCCGGACGGACATGGGCGTGCGCCGGGCGAGCGCAAGAACGTACAAGACGCCGACCGGCCGTCGTCCGTACCGTCCCGGGCGTGACACAGCACATAGCACTCACGGAAACAACCGACGGCACGAAGAAGCCGGACGCGGCCGTCGTACGGGACGCCCTGGGGGTCGGCGTCGCGGTGGGCCTGTCCGGCTTCGCCTTCGGGGTGACCTCGGCCGGCAGCGGACTCGGGCTGCTCCAGACCTGCGCGCTCAGCCTCCTGGTGTTCACCGGCGCCTCACAGTTCGCCCTCGTCGGGGCGCTGGCCGCCGGCGGCAACCCGTTCACGGCCGCGGCCGGCGCCTTCTTCCTGGGCGTGCGCAACGCCTTCTACGGGCTGCGCCTGTCGCAGGTGCTCGCCCTCCCGCGCGCGGTACGGCCGCTGGCCGCCCAGTGGGTGATCGACGAGACCACGGCGGTGACCCTGGCGCAGCCGACCCGGCGGGCCGCGCGGATCGGCTTCACGGTCACCGGGCTCAGCCTGTACGCGCTGTGGAACCTCACCACGCTGCTCGGCGCGCTGGGGGCCGAGGCGATCGGCGACACGCGCGCGTGGGGCCTGGACGCGGCGGCACCCGCGGTGTTCCTGGCCCTGCTCGCGCCGATGCTGAAGACGGCCACCGAGCGCGCCGTGGCGGGCCTGGCGGTCCTGCTGGGCCTCGGTCTGCTCCCGGTGCTGCCGGCCGGCGTGCCGGTGCTGGTGGCGGCGCTGGCGGCGCCGCTCGCTCTCGTCGCCGAGTCCCGGCGCGGCGGCGGTGCCGGCGGGCACGCACCGGACGGTCCGCCAGGACCGGACGGCCGGCGCGCGCCGCGGGACACGGGCGGGACGAGCGGTGCGGAGGAGGGCCGGTGAACATCTGGATCGCGATCATCGGGACCGCCGTCGGCTGTTACGCCGTCAAGCTCGCCGGACTGCTCGTCCCGGCGCACGCCGTCGAGCGGCCGTACGTGCGGCGGCTGGCCGCGCTGCTGCCGGTCGCCCTGCTCGCCGCGCTCACGGCCCAGCAGACGTTCGCCGACGGGGCCACGCTCATGCTGGACGCCCGGGCCGCGGGGCTCGGCGCCGCGGCCGTGGCACTGCTGCTGCGTGCGCCGTTCCTGCTGGTCGTGGCGGCGGCCGTGGCGGTGACGGCGGGCCTGCGGGCGATCGGCGGGTGAGCCGGCCGGGCCCGGTCCGCCAGGGCGGGGCCGGGCCCGGGGCGGTGGCTCAGCCCACGAAGCGGCCGTAGGCCCGCAGGGTGCGCAGGGCCTCGATCGTCACCGCGGGGCGCGCCTCCAGCGTGGGCGCCGGGGCCCACTGCCGCCAGGTGACGGGCCAGCCCCCGTCCTCCTGCTGCCCGGCGGCCAGGTGGTCCAGGGAGCGCGCCATCTCGTCGTCCGTGAACCACGCGCGCGCGAGCGAGTCCGGGCTCCGGGCGAAGTCGTGCGGGAAGTGGTGCTCTTCGGGGGCGTAGCCGGCGGCGACCGGGAACGCGTCGAGACGGTCCGGGTCCAGCGCCGCCAGCCGCTGCTCCCGCACCAGGCGGCCCAGCCGGTCGGCGGCGGCCTGGGCTCGCGGGCGGTCGGGAGCGGAGTCCAGGAAGGCCACGGCTGCCCGCACCTCGTAGGGGTGCGACTTCTCCAGGGTCTCCACCGCCTGCCAGCAGTAGTCGGTGGCCCGGAACAGCCAGGCGTGCCACACCTCGTTGCGGTGCAGCAGCCCGACCACCGGGCCGGTGGACAGCAGCTCGCTGGGCGGGTTGTCGACGACCGTGAGGAACGGTGCCGTCGGATACCCGCGCTGGCCGGGATGGACCGCGGGCAGGGCGCCGTCCGGGGTGGAGACGGAGGTCAGATAGCGGCACACGCGCTCCACCCGCTGCCCGCCGCAGCGCCCGACGGCGTCCAGCACGCGCAGGGCGCGCGCGGTGTGCAGGGGCTGGCTGACGGGCCCGCGCAGATCGGGCTCCAGCGCGTGCCCGTACCCGCCGTCCTCGTTGCGGTACGCCTCCAGCGCCGTTTCCACGGCGTCCGGGCAGCCGTGCAGGAAGTGGTGGGCGAAGAGACGCTGCTCCAGCACGCGCGCGGTGAGCCACATGAACTGTTCGGCGCGGAAGAGCGGGGAGTGCGCCGGGGGCGTGGAGGGGAGCGGGGAGACTCCTGAATCTGCCATGGGTCAGACCGTAGGGCGGAAAGCGGTCCCGGCAGGCGCTCCGGGGCAGGCCCACCCCCGGGGGCGGGATACTGGAGTCATGCGGTTGACGGTCTTCTGGCAGCGAATGGCGGAACACTTCGGTCCGGGGTACGCCGAGACCTTCGCGCGCGATCACGTGATGTCCGAACTGGGCGGACGAACGGTGAACGAGGCGCTGGACGCGGGCTGGGCGGCCAAGGACGTGTGGCGCGTGGTCTGCGCGGTCATGGACGTGCCGGGCGAGAGGCGCTGACGGGGCCGCCCCGGGACACCGGGTGTGACACAGACCACGGGAAACGCCGGATTCGCCGGTATGCGCCGGTCGGAAAATCGACAGTACGGTTCCGATCCGCCGCGAGGAACGCGCACGGGCCCCGGTTGTCGGTGGCGTGGGCGAGACTGGGCGAGTGGCACCCACTGACGAGGAATCCCTGGCACCCACCGCCGAGGACGGCGAGCCGTCCGTCCGGCAGGCAGCACCGCCCGTGACGACCCCGCCCGGCCGCTCCCCGCTGGCCGGCGCCGTCGCGCCGGGCGGCCGGATGCCGCGCTGGCTGCCCCGCGCCATGGTGCTCGCGCTCGCGCTGATCGCCGCTTTCCAGCTGGGCAGCTGGGCCTTCCACCAGCTGACCGGACTGTTGATCAACATATTGATCGCGTTCTTCCTGGCCCTCGCGGTCGAGCCGGCGGTGAGCCGGATGGCGGCCCGTGGCATACGCAGGGGGCTCGCCACCTTCCTGGTCTTCTTCGGGCTGACCGTCGTCATAGCCGGGTTCGTCACCCTGCTCGGCTCGATGCTGGCCGGCCAGATCATCAAGATGGTCGAGGGCTTCCCGGAGTACCTCGACTCGCTGATCAACTGGACCAACCAGACCTTCCACACCGAGCTCAAACGGGTGGACATCCAGGAGGGCCTGCTCCACTCCGACTGGCTGCGCAAGTACGTGCAGAACAGCGCGGCCGGCGTCCTCGACGTGTCCACCCAGGTGCTCGGCGGGCTCTTCCAACTGCTCACGGTCGGCCTGTTCTCGTTCTACTTCGCCGCGGACGGCCCCCGGCTGCGGCGCGGGTTGTGCTCCGTCCTGCCGCCCGCGCGCCAGGCCGAGGTGCTGCGCGCCTGGGAGATCGCCGTCGACAAGACGGGTGGCTATCTCTACTCGCGCGGTCTCATGGCGCTCATCTCCGGGGTCGCGCACTACATCCTGCTGGAGATCATGGGCGTGCCGTACGCGCCCGTGCTCGGGGTCTGGGTGGGCCTGGTCTCCCAGTTCATCCCCACCATCGGGACCTACCTCGCGGGCGCGCTGCCGATGCTGATCGCGTTCACCGTCGACCCCTGGTACGCGGTGTGGGTGCTGGGCTTCGTCGTGATCTATCAGCAGTTCGAGAACTACATGCTCCAGCCCAAACTGACCGCCAAGACCGTCGACATCCACCCGGCGGTCGCCTTCGGCTCGGTCATCGCCGGCACCGCACTGCTGGGCGCGGTCGGCGCGCTGATCGCCATCCCGGCGGTGGCCACCCTCCAGGCGTTCCTCGGGGCGTACGTGAAGCGGTACGCCGTCACCGACGACCCCCGGGTGCACGGGCACCGCAGCAGGACGCCGTCCGGCCCCGGCGCGCTCACCCGCGCGCGACGCCTGTTGCCCGGCCGCCGCCCCGGCGGGCGGGCAGGAGCGTAGACGCTCGCCGCCCTGGGGGACGGGCAGGAGGGGTGCAGGACGCTCGTACGGACCGGCGTCGCGACCGTTAGTTCCGGGGTGTGCGGGGGCGGCGGCGCCCGCCCCGCCTGCTTCATGAAGATCGGAGCACGCCCGGGCCGCGGGTCTGCCACGGGCAGGTCGGAGGAGGGACTGCTGCGGCTCCGGCACCGTGGGCTCGGGGCGGTTCAGCTCGTGCTCCGCGGTGTGCCGGCGTGCTCCGCGCCGGTCTTTCGTCCTGAACCGGAGCGGCCGGCGGTCCGCTTGACACAAAAATCGAACATCCATTCTTATTGAGGCTCAGGCCAGGCTGCCGACTGGGGTATTTGCCCTGCCGTGCCAGGAAATGTCCCATAGTTATCCACAGGCGGGCCTGCGTCGGGGCGCGTTGTCAGTGGCAGGCGTTAGCGTCTTTGACGTGAAGCGATCGACTCAAGCAAACCGGGTGGAACCCATGGCAGGAACCGACCGCGAGAAGGCGCTCGACGCCGCGCTCGCGCAGATTGAACGGCAATTCGGCAAGGGCGCGGTCATGCGCATGGGCGAGCGGTCGAAGGAGCCCATCGAGGTCATCCCGACCGGCTCGACCGCGCTCGACGTCGCCCTCGGCGTGGGCGGCCTGCCGCGCGGCCGTGTCGTGGAGATCTACGGACCGGAGTCCTCCGGTAAGACGACCCTGACCCTGCACGCCGTGGCGAACGCGCAGAAGGCCGGCGGCCAGGTCGCCTTCGTGGACGCCGAGCACGCCCTCGACCCCGAGTACGCGCGCAAGCTCGGCGTCGACATCGACAACCTGATCCTCTCCCAGCCGGACAACGGCGAGCAGGCGCTGGAGATCGTGGACATGCTGGTCCGCTCCGGCGCCCTCGACCTCATCGTCATCGACTCGGTCGCCGCGCTCGTCCCGCGCGCGGAGATCGAGGGCGAGATGGGCGACAGCCACGTCGGTCTGCAGGCCCGCCTGATGAGCCAGGCGCTGCGGAAGATCACCAGCGCGCTCAACCAGTCCAAGACCACCGCCATCTTCATCAACCAGCTCCGCGAGAAGATCGGCGTGATGTTCGGCTCCCCCGAGACCACGACCGGTGGCCGGGCGCTGAAGTTCTACGCCTCGGTGCGCATCGACATCCGCCGCATCGAGACCCTGAAGGACGGCACGGAGGCGGTCGGCAACCGCACCCGCTGCAAGGTCGTCAAGAACAAGGTCGCGCCGCCCTTCAAGCAGGCCGAGTTCGACATCCTCTACGGCCAGGGCATCAGCCGCGAGGGCGGCCTGATCGACATGGGCGTGGAGCACGGCTTCGTGCGCAAGGCCGGCGCCTGGTACACGTACGAGGGCGACCAGCTCGGCCAGGGCAAGGAGAACGCGCGCAACTTCCTCAAGGACAACCCCGACCTGGCCAACGAGATCGAGAAGAAGATCAAGGAGAAGCTGGGCGTGGGTGTCCGGCCGGAGGAGCCCGCCGCCGAGCCGGGCGCCGACGCGGCGGTCGCCACCGCCGCGGCCGGGGACGCCGCCAAGTCCGCAGCCGTTCCGGCAGCCGCCAAGGCGACCAAGCCCAAGGCCGCCGCGGCCAAGAGCTGACCCGTGACACGGCGAACCGACTGGGCCGAGTACGAGTACGCCCTCCCCGGTGCCCCACGGGGGAGGGGCACCGGCGGCTACCCGGACTCCGCTCCGGCCGGTGACGACGGACACCGGGACGGCGGGTTCGGCGAGCGTGGCGAGCCCGGGAGACGCGAGCGGTACCGAGGGCGGCGGGAGTACGAGGGACCCGACGCCTACGGCAGATCCAGCTCCCACGACGGCACCGGCGGGCACGGGGACGACGGTGGCCCGGACACGGGCGACGCGGGTGGTGAGCCGTACGGGGGCGGTGCGCCGCGTGGCCGGGGCTTCGGGGGAAACGGCGGCGCGCGGGGCGGGGGCCGCGGGCGTGGCCGGCGGCGCGGTTTCGGGGACGCGCCCGGTGAGGACGAAGGCTCCCCCTCCTCGGCGAGGGACGAGCGGGGGGAGTCTTCAGGGGACCCGGCTGAGCGGGCCCGGGCGATCTGCCTGCGCCTGCTCACCGGGATCCCGCGCACCCGCAAGCAGCTCGCGGACGCCCTGCGCAAACGGGAGATCCCCGAGGACGTCGCCCAGGAGGTGCTGGACCGCTTCGAGGAGGTCGGGCTCATCGACGACGGAGCCTTCGCGGACGCCTGGGTGGAGTCCCGGCACCACGGGCGGGGTCTCGCCCGCCGCGCCCTCGCCCGGGAACTGCGGACCAAGGGCGTCGACTCGGCGCTGATCGAGGACGCCGTCGCCCAGCTCGACTCCGAGCAGGAGGAGGCGACCGCCCGGGAACTCGTCGCCCGCAAGCTGCGTGCCACCCGGGGCCTGGACCGCGACAAGCGGCTCCGCCGCCTCGCGGGCATGCTCGCCCGCAAGGGCTACCCCGAGGGCATGGCCCTCCGCGTCGTCCGCCAGGCGCTGGAGGAAGAGGGAGAGGACACCGAGTTCCTGGGGGACGGGGACTTCTGAGCCAGGGGACGGACCGGCGTCCTCGGGAGCACGGGGCCTGTTGATCGCTCGGGGATGCGGGGGCTACCCCTGATCGGCGTGGGCGTGGGCGTGGGCGTGGGCGTGGGCGTCGGCGTCGGCGTGGGTGCCGACGTGGCTGTCCGGTCGGTGTGGCTGTCGGCGTCGGCCGGGGTGGGGCTAACCCCCGCCCCGCGAGGGTGGGGTGCCCCCTGCCGAGACGCCGGGTCGCCGGAGTGCTCTCCCGCCCCCTGAGCGGTGACTCTGTTACGCGCGCCCCGCGCACGCGACCGACGCGTGCGCGCGTACAACAGAAGAGAGCCCGTCCCCATGATGCTGCGATACGCCCTGCGGACCGTCCGGGCCCGGAAGGCCGGTTTTCTCGGCGCCTTCCTCGCCCTGATGTGCGCCGCGGCACTGATCACCGCGTGCGGCACGCTCCTCGACACCGGCCTGCGGGGCGCCATCCGTACCGAGCGCTATGCCGCCGCGCCCATCGTGGTCAGCGCGGACCAGCAGGTGCACCGGACCACCGTCAAGCACAAGCACGGCAAGACCAAGGTCAAACACAAGGCGAAGCCCATCGCCGAGCGCGCCTGGCTTCCCGCCCAGCTGCGCGACAGGCTCGCCCGCACCCCCGGCGTGGCCCGGGTCGTCCCCGAACTCACCTTCCTCGCCCAGCCGTCGACCCCGGCCGGCACCGGCGGCCGTCCCGGCTACGGCCACGCCTGGGACTCCGCCGCGCTCACCCCGTACCGGCTGACCACGGGCCGCGCGCCCACGGCCTCCGGTGACCTCGTCATCGACGCCGATCTCGCCGCACGGGCCCGGCTCCGGCCCGGCGACCGGCTCACCGTGCAGTCCACGCGGGCCCCGCGGAGCTACCGCATCACCGGTATCGCCACCCCGGCCACCCCCGTGCGCCACCAGACCTCCCTGTTCTTCACCGCCGCCGAGGCCCGCCGGCTGGCCGCGCACCCCGGGCAGGTCACCGCGTTCGGCGTGCTGCCGGACCAGGGGGCGGACCCCGAGCGGGTGCGCCAGGCCGTGGCGCGGGCGCTGCACGGCACCACGGCCCGGGTCGGCACCGGCGACGCCCGCGGACCCGTCGAGTTCCTGGACGCGGCCGCCGCCCGCACCCGGCTGATCAGCATGGGCGCGGCGATGGGCGGCACCTCGCTGCTGGTGGCGGTGCTGGTGGTCGTCGGCACCTTCGCGCTCACCGTCCAGCAGCGCCACCGTGAACTGGCCCTGCTCCGGGCCATCGCCGCCACCTCCGGGCAGATCCGCGGGCTGCTCGGCCGGGAGGCGCTGATCGTCGGCGCGGCGGCGGGCGCGGCCGGCGCGCTGCTCGGACTGCCGCTGGGCGGCTGGCTGTTCTCCCGGTTCGTCGCGCTGGGCGCCGTACCCGACACGCTCGAACCGGCCGTCGGTGTCCTCCCGCCCGTCGTGGCGCTCGCCGCCACCCTGCTCGCCGCCTGGGCGGCGGCCCGGATCGCCGGCCGCAGGATCGCCCGGATCCGCCCGGCCGAGGCCCTGGCCGAAGCCAGGACCGAGCCCACCCGGCCCGCCCTCGGCCGGATCGCCGCCGGGCTGCTGCTCCTGGCCGGGGGAGTCGTCCTCGTCATCGTCCTCGCCTCCCTGCGCACCGAGCCCGCCTCCACCCCCGTGACCTTCCTCGCCGTCGTCGTCCTGTCCACCTCCGTGGCCCTGCTCGGTCCGCTCCTGGTCAGGGCCGGCGCGCTGCTGCTGGCCGGCCCCCTCCGGCTCACCGGGCACGGCGGCCGGCTCGCCACCGCCAACCTGCGCGGCAACGCCGCCCGCATGGCCTCCGTCGTCACCCCGCTGACCCTGCTCGTCGGCATGACCTGCACCGTCCTGTTCGTCCAGGCCACCCTGGGGGACGCCGCCCGTACCCAGGTCCGCGAAGGCGTCCGGGCCGACTGGGTCGTGGCCGCGCAGGGGCCCGGCGTCCCCGGCGAGGCCGCCGAGCGACTGCGCGCACGGCACGACACGGTCACCGAGGTGGTCCGCACCACCGTTCGCGTCGGCCTGGACAAGTACCCCGCGCAGGGCGTCACCCCGGCGGGCCTGACCCGCACCTGGGACCCCGAGGTCACCGCCGGCTCCCTCGGCCGGCTCGGCCCCGGCACCGTAGCCGTCAGCGAAGTGGCCGCCGACCAGCGGCATCTGTCGCCGGGCAGCACCCTGGAAGTCACGCTCGGCGACGGCACACCCGCCACGCTCACCGTCGCCGCCGTCTACGCCAAGGGTCTCGGCTTCGGCGACCTCACCTTCGACCACGACCTCGTGGCCCGCCACGTCGACAACCCGCTCGCCTCCTCCGTCCTCGTCAGCACGAGCCGTACACAGGGAGAACTGTCGGCTACCCTCCGTGAGTTCCCGGGTGTGCGGGTTCTTTCGCCGGCCGCCGCCGATGCCCTCCAGGCCGACCAGCAGCGGACGAACGCGGAGGTCAACTACCTCGCCATGGGGCTGGTACTGGCCTTCACCGCCATCGCCGTCGGCAACACGCTCGCCATGTCGGTCGCCGAACGGGTACGGGAGTTCGCGCTGCTCCGCCTCGCCGGCGCGACCCGGCGGCAGGTCCTGCGCATGCTGCGCACCGAGACGCTGTCCGTACTGTTCCTCGCCACCTTCCTCGGCAGCGGGATCGCCCTCGCCGTGCTCACCGCCTTCAGCCTCGGCATGACGGGCCGGGCCGCGCCCACGGTCACCCCGCTGCTCTACGTCGCCGTCGTCGGGTTCGCCGGTGTTCTCGCGCTGGTGGCCAGTGCCGTGCCGGGGCGCACGGCGCTGCGGGTGCGGGCGGTGACGGTCGCCACGGCGAGGGAGTGACACCGGTGGCCGTGGCGCGTACCCATGTCCGCAGCGCCTGTGCTGTCCTCAGGCCGCCGCCGGCTCCACCGGCAGGCCCTCCGCCCGCCACGCCTGGAAACCGCCCACCAGGTCCGTCGCCCGGTGCAGGCCCAGCTGGTGGAGGGAGGCGGCGGCGAGGCTGGAGGCGTACCCCTCGTTGCAGATCACCACGATGCGCAGGTCGTGGCCGGTGGTCTCGGGCAGACGGTGGCTGCCCTGCGGATCGAGGCGCCACTCCAGCTCGTTGCGCTCGACCACGACGGCACCCGGGATGAGTCCGTCCCGTTCGCGCAGGGCCGCGTACCGGATGTCGACCAGCAGCGCGTCACCGACGAGAGCCGCCTTGTGCGCCTCCCGCGCCTCGATGCGCCGGTAGCCCGCGCGGACCCGCTCCAGCAGCTCGTCGATGCCGGGGGGCCGTTCGCCGGTCGTTCCGGTTGCCGTCGGCTGTTCGCCGGTGCCGCTCACTGCCAGTCCTCCGGGCGTTCGACCTGCTCCAGGCGCAGGACCTGGCCGGTGCGGCTGTAACGACGGATGTGGGGGAGCGGCGGGTAGTAGGCGTGGACGGAGATCGCGTGTCGCTCCGTGGACTCGTTGAGCACCTCGTGCACATGGTGGCGGCCGAAGCCGCGGCCCTGTCCGGCGGGCAGCCGGCGTACGCGGTCCACTCCGTCGGTGAGTTCCAGGGTCTTCCAGCCGTCGGTGGGCAGCCGGGCGGCGAGGGAGTTCTCGGTCAGCTCGCCCGAGGCGGTGAGGAAGGCGCCGACCGAGTCGGCGTGGTCGTGCCAGCCGGTGCCGGTGCCGGGCGGCCAGCCGATCAGCCATGCCTCGCTGCCGCCGGGCCCCTTGAGCCGCACCCAGGTGCGGCCCTCCGGATCGAGCGGGAGGGAGGCGATCAGCTCGGCGTCGGCCGCCGTACGCCGGACGAAGTCGAGGAGGTCCGCCTGCGTGGGCGGCGTGGCCGCGGTGGACACGGACGCGGGCAGGGGGGAGGGGACAGACACGGGCACCGTCCTGGAAGTTCGCGGAAACGGGCGCGCGACGGCGCCCGGTGAGAAAAGGGAGGCGAATTCAGCAGGACGGGCGACACACGCAGCCCGCGTAGCGGACGAGGTCCATATGGACCCTCCGCCACAGGCGCACGTAGGTGTCGGTCACGATCGGGAGTACAGCATGCCGGCCCACCTTGGTCAACCGAGTGTCACCCCGTGGACGGAGAGCGGGAGCGTGCAATCGGCGCAGGCCGGAGGCGGACACCACCCGCGCAGCGCCCGGCGCGGCCGGAGGCCGGGCACCTTCGTGCGCGCCTGGCGCGGGCCGGGTTCGGAAGTCTTCGTTCGTGCCTGGGGCGGGCCGGGGTAGGGCTCCTTCGTGTGCGCCTGGGCGGGCCGTGCTTGGGCACCTTCGTGCGCGCCTGGGGCGGGGCGGACCGCCCCGGAGCCGGGCCCCTCCCGGCCGCCCCGAGCGGAGCGTCAGCGCAGGCCCGAGCCCGCTTCCGCCGTCGCCGCCCGCTCACTCATCGGCTGCTCCGTCTGCTCCCGCTCCGGCTCCCGCGCCTCTTCCGCCCCCGGCTCCGCCTCCGGTGCCGAGCCTCCCAGCGTGGCCTCCGCCGCCGTGTACAGGTCGGCGGGGCGGACCCCGCTCAGCGCGGTGACCAGGTGGCCGTCGGGGCGTACCAGCAGCACGCTGTGCGCCGGCGCGCCCGGGTAGCTCTCGGCGACCAGCAGCTCGGCGGGGTGCGGGAGCGCGGTCACGGCCGCCGCGAGCCGGGGCATCACGCCGGCGGACACCCAGTGCTTGCGGTCCCACACCCCCGTACCCGGCGCGATCAGTACGACCAGCAGCGCGCCGCGGCCGAGCCGGTCCCGCAGCTGGACGAAGGAGCCGTCCTCGGCCGTGACCCGGACGTCGGTCACCTGGGCGCCGGGCGGGGTGTCGACGGGGATCGCCGCCTCCAGGTGCCGGGGCATGAGCGGCGAGCCGGCGTGGCCGCCGGACGCGCCCAGCGCACCGCGCCCCAGGTGGCCGTCGGTGAACTGCGCGTCCTGCCCGCGCGCCGCGCCCGGGACGATGCCGCGCAGCCCGCCGCCGCGCAGCACCGGCAGCGCCTGGTCGGCGGCGCGCAGCCGGGCGGCGACCACCGCGCGCCGCTCGGTCTGGTAGCTGTCCAGCAGGGCCTCGTGCGGGCCGTGGTGCCAGGCCGTGGCCAGCTTCCAGGCGAGGTTGTCGGCGTCCCGCAGGCCCTCGTCGAGCCCCTGGGTGCCGAACGCGCCGAGCAGATGGGCCGCGTCCCCGGCGAGGAAGACCCGGCCGGCGCGCCACCGGCGGGCCAGCCGGTGGTGCACCGTGTGGACACCGGTGTCGAGCAGGTCGTACGCCGGTGCGTCACTGCCCGTCCAGCCCGTGAGCGTCTCGCGGACGCGGGTCAGCAGGAGCTCGGGCGTGACCAGGTCCTTGCCCGGCGGCAGCAGCCAGTCCAGGCGCCAGGCGCCGTCCGGGAGGGGGCGGGCGGTCACCTCCCCGGCCGAGGGCCCGGACGACCGCCACGGCGGCATCCGGTGGAGCAACGCCTGACCTTCCCAGGGAAGTTCCGTCCGCAGTGCGGCGACCGCGTGCCGTTCCACCGCCGTGCGGCCGGGAAAGCGGATGTCCTGGAGCTTGCGCACGGTCGAGCGGGGGCCGTCGCAGCCGACCAGGTAACTGCCGCGCCACCAGGTCGCCTTCGGGCCGCGGGTGTGCGCGGTGACACCGTCCCGTTCCTGTTCGACGGCGTCCAGGCGGCTGTCGGTGGCCACCTCGGCCAGCGGTTCGCCGGCGAGGGCGGCGCGCAGGGCGTTCGTCACGATGTGCTGGGCGATGTGCAGGGGGGCGGCGGGGTCGTCCTCGGCGAAGGTGATCTCGGTCATCACCTGCTTGCGCCTGACGGACCGCCATCCGGCCCAGCGCACTCCGTGGTCGCCGAGCGCCACCCCGGTCAGCCGTTCCAGCAGGGCGGCCGTGTCCTCGCGCAGGACGACGGTGCGGGCCGGGCGGGGTTCTTCCTTGCCGGGGCCCTCGTCCAGGACGACGACGGGCACGTGCTGACGGGTCAGCAGCAGGGCGAGCGCGAGTCCGACGGGTCCCGCTCCGACGATGATCACCGGGTCCATGGTGCGACGCCCCCTGCCCGTGACGATGCCCTGACGGAGACAAGTGAACAGGAAGGAGGAGCGGGGTGCACGATCACAAAACGTATGCAACCTATTGGCAGAGTTCGCGTCAAGCGACCGGGGGCAGTGGCGATCATGCCGCTGCCCCCGGGTGGTGCGTTCGGGTCTGACTTTCCGTCAGGCCGAGGTTCCGGTGCCCGCGTGGCCCGGGATCTCGGTCGTCTTGTCGACGCTCAGCACCGCGCCGGTCGACTTCTTGCGCCGCCGCAGCCGGCCCTCCAGCCAGCTCGCGAAGGTGGTCAGCGAGAAGTTGATGATCAGGTAGATCACGGCGACGATCGTGAAGGAGGCGATCGTGTTGGCGCCGTAGTAGCCGCTCATGGTGCTCGCCGAGGCGAGCAGTTCGGGGAAGGTGAGGACGGCGCCGCCGAGTGCGGTGTCCTTCACGATGACCACCAGCTGGCTGACGATCGCGGGGAGCATCGCGGTGACCGCCTGCGGCAGCAGGACGACCCGCATCACCTGTCCCTTGCGCAGACCGATCGCCATGGCCGCCTCGGACTGACCTTTCGGCAGCGAGAGGATGCCCGCGCGGACGATCTCGGCCAGGACGGACGCGTTGTACAGCACCAGGCCGGTGACGACCGCGTAGATCGGCCGGTCGTCCGAGCTGACGTCGGTGTACTGGGAGAAGAGCGCCAGACCGAAGATCATCAGGACCAGGACGGGGATCGCGCGGAAGAACTCCACGACGACCGCCGCCGGCACCCGCACCCACACGTGGTCCGACAGCCGGGCGATGCCGAGGACGGCGCCCAGGGGCAGCGCGATGACCATCGACAGCGCCGCCGCCTTCAGCGTGTTCTCCAGGCCGGGCCATATGTACGTCGAGTACGCCTCGGTGCCGCCACCGAGATAGGGCTTCCACAGCGCCCAGTCCAGCTGGTGCTTCTCGTCCAGTGAGGTGTACACCCACCACACCAGGGCCGCGAACGCGACGAGGAAGACCACCGTGTAGAGGATGTTGCGCCGCTTGGCGCGCGGCCCCTGGGCGTCGTACAGGACCGAAGTCATCGCTTCACCGCCACCTTCTTGCCCACCCAGCCGAGGATCAGGCCGGTCGGCAGGGTCAGGCAGCAGAAGCCGAAGGCGATGATCGCGGAGATCAGCAGCAACTGCGCCTCCTTCTCGACCATGTCCTTCATCACCAGTGCCGCCTCGGCGACGCCGATCGCCGACGCCACTGTCGTGTTCTTCGTCAACGCGATGAGTACGTTGGCCAGCGGGCCGACGGCCGCGCGGAACGCCTGCGGCAGCACGACCAGGAACAGCACCTGGGTGAAGTTCAGGCCGATGGCGCGCGCGGCCTCCGCCTGGCCGACCGGCACCGTGTTGATGCCGGAGCGGATCGCCTCGCACACGAAGGCCGACGTGTAGACGATCAGTCCGAGGACGGCCAGCCGGAAGTTGGCCGTGTCCACGATGTCGCCGGCGCCGAGCTTGATCCCCAGCGTCTGGTACAGGCCGAGCGAGGAGAACAGGATGATCACCGTGAGCGGGATGTTCCGCACGGTGTTCACGTAGGCGGTGCCGAAGCCGCGCATCAACGGCACCGGGCCCACCCGCATGGCCGCCAGCAGGGTGCCCCAGATCAGGGAGCCCACGGCGGACAACAGGGTGAGCTGCACCGTCGTCCAGAAGGCGCCCAATACGTCGTAGTCGTCAAGAAAGTCGAACACGTTCTCCCGCGCTTCCGCGTGTAGGAATGCCCGGGTGCGCCGCCCTCAGGGACGGCGCACCCGCCGGGCGTTGCCTCAGCTCTTGATGTCGCCGATCTTCGGGGCGGGCTCGTTCTTGTAGCCGGCCGGACCGAGGTTCGTGTCCACGGCCTTCTGCCAGGAGCCGTCGGAGACCATCGCCTCAAGGGCCTTGTTGATCTTGTCCTTGAGGTCGCTGCCCTTCTTGACACCGATGCCGATGTTCTCATTCGTCAGCTTCAGGTTGCCGAGCTTGAACTTGCCCCGGAACTGGGACTGCGAGGCGTAGCCGGCGAGGATCGAGTCGTCCGTGGTCAGGGCGTCGATCGCCTTGTTCTGGAGACCGGTCAGACAGGCGGAGTACGTCGGGTACTTCTGGAGCTGCGCCTTGGGGGCCAGCTTCTCCTTGACGTTCAGTGCCGAGGTGGAGCCGGTGACCGAGCACAGCCGCGCCTTGTTCAGGTCCTGCGCCGACTTGATGGAGGTGTCGTCCGCGCGGACCAGCACGTCCTGGTGGGCCAGCAGGTACGGGCCGGCGAAGTCGACCGACTTCTGGCGCTCCGGGGTGATGGAGTAGGAGGCGACGATGAAGTCGACGTCACCGCGCTGGAGCATGGTCTCGCGGTCGGCGCTCTTCGACTCCGTCCACTCGATCTGGTCCTCCTTGTAGCCGAGCTTCTTGGCGACATAGGTGGCCACGTCGACATCGAAACCCGAGTAACCCTTCGGCGTCTTCTGGCCGATGCCCGGCTGGTCGAACTTGATGCCGATGGTGATCTTCTTGCCACCGCCGGAGCCCTTGTCGTCCTTGTCGCCGCCGCACGCGGTGGCGGCCACGGACAGGGAGAGGAGGACGGCCGAGGCGGCGGTGACCTTGCGGAGCTTCATCGTGAACATCCTTCTGAGTGGTGAGGAACGAGTCCCTGGGGCGCGGGCGGCGCCGGGCCGTGCCGGTCAGTGGTGCAGGATCTTGGACAGGAAGTCCTTGGCCCGGTCGCTGCGCGGGTTGCTGAAGAACTGGTCGGGTGAGGATTGTTCGACGATCCGACCGTCCGCCATGAAGACGACCCGGTTCGCGGCCGACCGCGCGAAACCCATCTCGTGGGTGACGACGATCATCGTCATGCCCTCGCGCGCGAGCTGCTGCATGACCTCCAGGACCTCGTTGATCATCTCGGGGTCGAGCGCGGAGGTCGGCTCGTCGAACAGCATGACCTTCGGGTCCATCGCCAGCGCCCGCGCGATCGCCACCCGCTGCTGCTGACCGCCGGACAACTGGGCGGGGTACTTGTCGGCCTGGGTGCCCACGCCGACCCGGTCCAGCAGCGCCCGGGCCTTCTCCTCGGCCTTCTTCTTGTCCGCCTTGCGGACCTTGACCTGACCCAGCATCACGTTCTCGAGCACGGTCTTGTGCGCGAACAGGTTGAACGACTGGAACACCATCCCGACGTCCGCCCGCAGCCGGGCCAGCTCCCGGCCCTCGTGCGGCAGGGGCTTGCCGTCGATCGTGATCGCGCCCGAGTCGATCGTCTCCAGGCGGTTGATGGTGCGGCACAGCGTCGACTTACCGGACCCGGAGGGCCCGATGACCACGACGACCTCGCCGCGGGCGATCGTCAGGTCGATGTCCTGGAGCACGTGCAACGCGCCGAAGTGCTTGTTGACGCTCTTCAGGACGACCAGTTCGTCGGACGCGGCCACGTCTTCCTTGGCCACCGTTACTTTGGTCATCGCTCTCGGGCTCCGTCCTCCTCGGGTTTCCGAGGACAGTAGTGAGGCGCTGTGACCTGCGTCATCACATCTGAGGGAGATCTGAGCATCACGATCCGGTAGCAATCGGACACGTGTCGTAGCACTTAGGGCCGGCGCGCGTATCGGCCGGATAACGGAAGGGGCGGGCAACCCGAACCCCCTTGACGCCGTCCTCTTCCATCGGCGTCACTGCCATGGTGCACGCGCGCGTGCCCGTGATCTACAAGACCGACGGAAACCGAGAGCGTACGACCGCTGAACCGGAGGGGGCCTGAATGAGACTGCTGCTCGTCGAGGACGACAACCACGTCGCCGCGGCCCTGTCCGCCGTCCTCGCGCGCCACGGCTTCCAGGTCACCCACGCGCGCAGCGGCGAGGAGGCCCTCCAGGCACTCGTCCCCGAGGGCAACGGCTTCGGCGTCGTCCTGCTCGACCTCGGCCTGCCCGACCAGGACGGCTACGAGGTCTGCGGCAAGATCCGCAAGCGCACCAGCACCCCGGTGATCATGGTGACCGCCCGCGCCGACGTACGCTCCCGCATCCACGGCCTCAACCTGGGCGCCGACGACTACGTGGTCAAGCCGTACGACACCGGGGAACTGCTCGCCCGGATACACGCCGTCAGCCGCCGCACCGTCCCGGAGGACCCCGTCAGCGCCGGTGAGAGCGCCCTGCTGCTCGGCCCCGTCCGGATCGAACTGCCCACCCGCCAGGTCAGCGTGGACGGCGCGCTGGTCCAGCTGACCCGCAAGGAGTTCGACCTGCTCGCCCTGCTCGCGCAGCGGCCCGGCGTGGTCTTCCGGCGGGAGCAGATCATCAGCGAGGTCTGGCGCACCAGTTGGGAGGGCACCGGCCGCACCCTGGAGGTGCACGTCGCCTCCCTGCGCGGCAAACTGCGCCAGCCCGCGCTGATCGAGACCGTACGCGGCGTCGGCTACCGGCTCGTCGCCCCGGCCGCCTAGCGGGGACGGGTGCGCACACGCCTCCTCCCGCTGCTCATCGTGCTGCTGGCGGCCGTCCTGCTCGCGCTCGGCATCCCGCTCGCCGGCAGCCTCGCCGCCGCCCAGCAGCAACGGGTCGTGGTCGACCGGATGGACGACGCGGCCCGGTTCGCCGCGCTCGCCCAGTTCGTCACCGACGGACCAGGCGGATCGCGCCGCACCACCACCGACGAGCGCCGGGCGAGTCTGCGCAGCGAACTGGAGAGCTACTACGACGTCTACGGCATACGCGCGGGCGTCTTCTACCGCAAGGGTACGGAGGCGATGGCCAACGCGCCCGGCGACTGGTTCGTCCCGCGCGCGGGTGAGGTACGCCGGGCGTTCGACGAGGCGCTGCTCAGCCGGCGCAGCCACGATCCGCCGCAGGCGTGGCCCTGGCAGCACAGCCGGCTCGTCGTCGCCTCACCGGTGATCCGGGACGGGGACGTCGTCGCCGTCGTGGTCACCGACTCGCCCACCGAGCAGCTGCGTTCGCGGATCCTGCACGGCTGGCTGGTCATAGGCGCCGGGGAGATCGCGGCCATGCTGCTCGCGGTCGGCGCCGCGCTCCGGCTGACCGGCTGGGTGCTCAAGCCGGTCAGGGTCCTGGACGCCACCACGCACGACATCGCCACCGGGCGGCTCAAGTCCCGCGTCGCGGTGGCCGGCGGGCCGCCGGAACTCAGACGGCTGGCCCGATCGTTCAACGAGATGGCGCACAACGTCGAGGCCGTGCTGGAGCAGCAGCGCGCCTTCGTCGCCGACGCCTCGCACCAGTTGCGCAACCCGCTCGCGGCGCTGCTGCTGCGCATCGAACTGCTCGCCCTCGAACTCCCCGAGAACCACGCCGAGATCGCCTCGGTCCGCACCGAGGGCAAGCGCCTCGCGCAGGTCCTGGACGACCTGCTCGACCTGGCGCTGGCCGAGCACGCCGAGGCCGACCTGGGGCTGACCGACATCGGCGCGCTGGCCGGGGAGCGGGTGGCCGCCTGGGCACCGGCCGCCGGGGCCAAGGGCGTGCGCCTGACCGGGAACTGCCCGCCCACCACCGCCTGGGCCGACCCGATCGCCCTGTCCAGCGCCCTGGACGCGGTGATCGACAACGCCGTGAAGTTCACCCCCGAGGGCGGCACGGTCGAGGTCGCCGTCTCCGCCGACGGCCACACCACCACGGTCGTCGTCACGGACACCGGGCCCGGCCTCACCGACGAGGAACTCGCGCGCGTGGGCGACCGGTTCTGGCGCAGCGGCCGGCACCAGAACGTCAAGGGCTCGGGCCTGGGCCTGTCCATCACCCGCGCCCTGCTCGCGGCGGGCGGCGGCTCGGTCGACTTCGCCCACCACGAGCCACGCGGACTCCGCGTCACCGTCAGCGTGCCACGGCACCCACCGGCCACCGAGCCGGCTCCGGGCGCCCGCTAGGACTTGTCCGGCCGATCATGTGACTACTTTGCGCTCGGGTCGTTGATGTGGACATGGGGCGGGGTGATCTGACGGATGCCGAGTGGGAACGGCTGCGGCCGTTCCTGCCGGTCAGTAACAGGCGTTGTGGCAGGTGGCGGGACCACCGGCAGGTGATCGACGGGATTCTGCATCGGGTGCGGACCGGGGTGCAGTGGCGTGACCTGCCCGAACGGTTCGGGCCGTGGAAGACCGTCTACGAACGCCACCGGCTGTGGTCGGCCGACGGCACCTGGGAGCGTCTGCTCCAGCAGGTCCAGGCCGCGGCCGACGCGGCGGGTGAGATCGACTGGGACATCGCGGTGGACTCCACCATCGTGCGTGCTCATCAGCACGCGGCCGGAGCCCGGACCGAGCCGCCGCCGGCGTCAAAGGGGGCCGAAGAGATGGAACACCAGGGCGAAACGCCGTGGCAGAGCCTGCTCGCCCGCCTGGTGGAGGTGGTGCTGGAGGTGAGGGCCTGGGGCGCTCGCGGGGCGGGTTCACCAGCAAGCTCCACCTGAGCGCGGACGGTCGCTGCCGCCCGTTGTCTGTGGTGGTCACCGGCGGGCAGAGGGCGGACTGCACCCAGTTCAAGCCGGTCCTTGAAAAGATCCGCGTCCCCCGGACCGGACCGGGCAGGCCGCGCAAGAAACCCGACAGCCTGGCGGCCGACAAGGCTTACAGCAACGGACCCTGCCGCGAGTACCTGCGACGGCGGGGCATCCGCCACACGATCCCCGAGAAGACCGACAGCCAGGCCGCCCGCCTGCGAAAGGGCTCGCGTGGCGGACGGCCACCCGGCTTCGACGAAGACCGCTACAAGAAACGCAACACGGTCGAGCGGGCGATCAACCGGCTGAAGCAGTCCCGGGCAGTCGCCACCCGCTACGACAAACGCGGGTACGTCTTCCTCGGCACCGCCACAGCGGCAGCCCTGATCATCTGGCTGCGAACTTGATCGCCCGGACAAGTCCTAGTAGTGCTTCGTTAGGTTCTGGGCTGTCTGCGGCTTCTCCGAGGGCTGGGCAGGGGTCGTCCGCAGGTGGCGCAGGTACCGGTCCAGCACCTCAGCAGGTCCTGAAGAGCGTCGAGGACCTGGTAGAGGGTCAGGCCGGTATGCGGGCTTTTGGGTCGTGCCGCCTGAGGGTGAGGAAGGCTTGTGCGGCGGTGACGAGGGTGACGTGATGGTGCCAGCCGCGCCAGGTGCGGCCCTCGAAATGGTCCAGTCCGAGGCCGTGCTTGAGCTCGCGGTAATCGTGCTCGATCCGCCAGCGCATCTTGGCCCACCGCACCAGGTCAGCGACTGGTGTGGTGGCGGGCAGGTTCGATATCCAGTAGTCCGTCGGGGTGTCCTGGCCGTCCGGCCATTCGATGAGGAGTGTCTGGACGGGCAGGACGCCGTCCCACTGGTTGCGGCCGCCGCCGGCCTCCTGAGCTGCGGCCAGGGACTGCTTGCCCGCGGGCCGCACGGTCAGCACCGCGAACCGTGAGGTCATCGCGCCTTTGCTGCCCTGCCTCCAGGTCACCTCGGTGAACTGCTTGGCACCCGCCTGCGCGGCGAGGACGCAGACGGCTCGCGGTGGGGTGCGGTAGCGGGGAAGGGTGGGTGGTCCGAGCCCGCCATAAGCAGGCTGGTGCGGCTCGGCATCCTCCAAGTGAGCGACTTCCTTCCCGTTCAGGGCCAGGACATAGGACAGCCCTCGCGCCTGGAGGCCGAGCCGGAACGGGGTACTGACGCCGTAGCCGGCGTCGGCGACCACGACCGGCGCCTTCAACTGCCACTGGGCGAGCGTGTCCAAAAGGCCGAGCGCCAGACGCCACTTCTCCCGGTGCACCACGTCGTCGGGGACTCCTGCCCTGCGGCACCGGTCCGGCTCGTCCGTCCACTCACGCGGCAGATACAACTGCCACTGCAGCGGGCATGAGGCGGTGTCGGTGGCGGCATGGACACTGACCGCGACCTGGCAGTTCGCCCGTTTGCCGACCGCTCCGCAGTACTGGCGGGCCACACCCACCGACGCGGTGCCGCACTTGGGGAACGACACGTCGTCGATCACCCACACCTCAGGGCGGATGGCCTCGCACAACCGCTCGGCGATCCGCCGCCTCACCGGTAAGGGATCCCACGGCGACTGGTTCACGAACTGCTGCAGGGCCTGCATGTTCCCGTCCGGCAGACGCTCGGCCATCGGCTGGATGGACTTGCGCCGGCCATCGAGCATCAAGCCTCGCAGATAGCACTCGCCCCACCGCCGCTGATCCCGCCGCGGAAACGACCCGAACACATCGGCAACGAACTCCGCCAACTCGCCCCGGAGCCGTTCCGCTTCCCCCAACCTCACTCCAGGAAGCTGCCCACCATCAGCCGTGATCACTCAACGTAACGAAGCACTACTAGGCGAACGGCGCGCGCCGAACCCACCCCGAACCCACCCCGAGCCGCCCGGGCCGTACCGCGTACGCCGGTCGTCCGTCAGGGCTTGACCGACCGGTAGTAGCGCCGGGCGCCCTCCTGGAGCGGCAGCGGGCCGGTGTAGATGGCGGTGCGCAGGTCGACCAGTTGCGCGGAGTGGACATGGGCGCCGATGCCGTCCCGGCTGTCGATCACCGTGCGGGTCACCCACTCGGTCAGCCGGGGATCGACGTCCGTACGGGTCACCAGCACGTTGGACACGGCGATGGTCGGCACCTCGGCGCCCCGCTGCACGTTCGGGTAGGCCGACTCGGGGATCTTCGTGGACCGGTAGTAGCGCGCCCACTCGCCCTGGCCGTGCAGCCGGGCGACCAGGTCGTCGTCGATCGGCACGAACTGGAAGGCACCCTTCTGCGCCAGTGCGGCCAGCCCCTTCGTGGGCAGCCCGCCGGACCAGAAGAAGGCGTCGATCTTCCCCTCCCGCAGCCGACCCGGCCCGGTGTCGATGCCGTCCGAGGAGGGGGTGATGTCCTCGCGGGGATCGATATCGGCGGCCCGCAGCACCCGCTCCGCTATCAGCCGCACCCCCGAATCCGGCTGTCCGATCGCCACCCGCTTGTGCCGCAGGTCCCCGACATCGTTGATGCCCGAGCCCGGGGCCACGATGAGCTGCACGTAGTCGTCGTAGAGCCGGGCCACTCCGCGCAGCCGCTCGGCGCCCTTGCCCTGCCGGAGCCCGTACGCCGCCACCGCGTCGGCCGCCGCGATGGTGAAGTCCGCCCGCCCGGACGCCAGCCGCTCCACGTTCTCCTGGGAACCGGCGCTGTGGAGCAACTTCACCGTCAGCCCGGGCATGTCCTTGCCCATCTCGGTGCGCAGCCGCTCGCCGTACTCCTGGTACCCCGCGGGGCGTACCGGTGCTGAACACGATCGTCCCGCTCGGCGGCTTCTCGCCGAGCGGCAGCAGCCACCACAACAGCAGCCCGAGGGCCACGACACCGACGGCCGCGCCTCGCAGCGCCGCGCGCCTGCCGACCCGGGGGAACCTCTTGGACATGCGGCGATCCTGCCAGCAGGGCCCCGGAGGTGACCAGAGGCGGGGTCGCGGTGATCGCGGCCGGCGGGCGTTGTCGGTGCCGCCCGTTAGAGTCGCCGCATGAGCACTTCGCCCGCCCGCCTCGTCCACGAGTTCCACAGCGCCTTCGGCCTCGACGTCCGCGACACCCCGACGGAGGTGGACCCCGGCCTGGCCGCCCACCGGGGCGAACTGCTCGCCGAGGAGGCCGCGGAGGTCGCCGAGGTCTCGGTCCGAGGCCCGCTGGACCACCTCGCGCACGAGCTGGCCGACGTGGTGTACGTGGCCTACGGCACGGCCCTGGTGCACGGCATCGACCTCGACGAGGTGATCGCCGAGATCCACCGCGCCAACATGAGCAAGCTCGGCCCGGACGGACAGATCGCCCGCCGGGCCGACGGCAAGGTCCTCAAGGGCGAGCACTACCGCGCCCCGGACGTCTCCGCCGTACTGCGCCGCCAGGGCTGGATACCGGGCGGCGACGGCGCCTGACACCGGCCGGTCGGCAGCACCCGGGCGGGGTGGACCGGCCTGCCGCCGACGCACACCCGCGGGGCTGGGGAGCACCGGGGGAGCGTCGGCCGGGGTGGGCCGGTGTCCTGTCGGCGCGTGCCTGCCGGGCCGGGCCGCTCGGCATCCCGTGGGCGTACGCCTGCCGGGCCGGGTCGTTCAGTGTCCCGTCCGTGTACGTCCGCGTATGTCCGCCCCGTCGGCGCCGGTTCGGGCGGTGCGGGTCAGAGGCCCTTCAGGCCCGTGCCGCCCAGGCGGGTCAGCAGGGCCGTGAGGCGGGCGAGATCCGCCGGGGGCCAGTCCGGGGCGGCGAAGATGTCGGCGGCCGTCTCCCGGGCCGTGGCCAGCATCTCCGTCAGCCGCCGCCGGCCCGTCCCGGTCAGCGCCGCGTACGCCACGCGCGCGTCCCGGGCGTCCGGCTCCCGGGTCACCAGCCCGATCCGCTCCAGCGGAGCGAGTCCGCGCGTGACCCCGGAGGCGGTCAGCCCCAGCGCCTCGGCCAGGTCGACCCGGCGCATCCGGGCGCCGGGTGCCTGTGCCAGCCGGAGCAGCAGCGTGAAGTCGGCGAGGCTGACGCCGTGCAGCCCGCCGAGCCGCGCGTCGAAGCGCCGTACCAGCGCCGTCTGGGCCCGTACCAGCCGCAGCGCCGCGTCCAGCGCCTCCTCGCTCATCGCGCCCGCCTTCCCTTGCCGACTCCTTGACTGCTCAAGTTTATGGGCGCGGTTCAGGAGCCGGCCGCCCGGGCGGCGCGGCGCTGTCGCTTGCCCAAGGGCGCCTGGAAGAGGTCCTCGGCGGTGGACCGCAGCTGCTTGTAGCCGTAGCCGCGCTCGGTGAGCCAGGCCGTGGCCGCCTCCTCGGCCCGCTCGGTCGCCTTGAGGATGTCCTCCTCCTTCTCGCCCGTGGCGGAGAACCGGAAGACGAAGGCGGGCCGGGCCGCGATGTCGTAGGTGAGGGTTCCCTCGGGCGTGAACGCGGCGCGCAGGACGTCGTGTTCGGCGGCGTCGGCGAGGAGGGCGGCGCGCTGGGCTTCGGTGAGGCCGTCGAAGGCGCCGCGGACGGTGATGCGGAAGGTCCGTGTGGTCATCCCGCGACTGTAGGCAGGGCGGAGCGGGAACCTCCACCGGGTTTCCGGGCGCCGTCCGGCAGGCCGGGGCCCGGACCCGTCGGCCCCGGTGCACGGCCGGAATCCGGCCGCGGGCGCCGGTCCGGAGGTTCCGCCCGGTCGGTGCCGGGGCGAACACCGGGCGAGGTCCGGGCCGGCCGTTCACCGGGCCGGATACCGGTGCTTACCTGAACGTGGCGGAACTACGGGGTGGAGGCGGGGTGGACCTCGGGGAAGCGACCGCGCCCGTGGTCGCGGTCGTGGGAGTCGTCGGGACGCTGTTGTCCGCGCTGCTGACCCAGCGCGCCGCCGACCGCGGCCGGCGGCGCGAACTGGACCTCGTCGAGCGGGTACGGGAACGGCGCCGGCACGCCCAGGAACTGCGCGCCTGCTCCGTGGCCCTCAACGCCTCCGCCCGGCAGTACCTGGCCGCGCTCACCGACCAGGTGCACGCGCTGGGCCGGGACGAGGAACTGCGGACCGTACGGCAGCGGCTCACCCAGGCGCGCGACCAGTACCGGGACGTGTACGCCGAGGCCCAGATGCGGCTGCCGGAACGGGTGCTGGACCTGGTGGCCGACCTCAGCCACGACCTGGGGGCGGTGTACGGCATGGTCCGGCGCCTGGACGACGGCATCCCGCGCGCCGGGGACTCGCCCGAGGCCGTACGGGCGAGCATCGACGACCTGTGGGGTCGGCTACGGCGGACGCGGCGCGAGATACGGACCGAACTGGGCGCGTACGGGGCGGACTCGGGGCGGTGAGGGCCGACCCGGTACCGCGGCGGGCCCGCCCCGGTGGGCCCAGATCGTGCGGGCTCAGCGCTTGGTGACCGGTGACTGGGCGTTGCGGACCGGGATGACGGGGTCCTGGTCGGCCAGGGCGCGCGGCCGCAGGACGGCGAGCAGCGGACCGGCCATCGCCGTCGTCACGACCGCCATCACGACCATCAGCGAGTACAGGCGCTCGTTCAGGACGCCGAGTTGCAGACCGGCGGTCAGAATGATGAGTTCGGTGAGGCCCCTGGTGTTCATGAGAGTGGCGAGAACCGCCGACTGGCGCGCCGTCACACGGAAGGCCCGGGCGCTCAGGAACGCTCCGACGAATTTCCCGCTGACCGCGACGAGCAGAATGAGCGCGAAGTCCAGCCAGCCCGACCCGCCCAGATCCGACAGATCGACTTTCAGGCCCACGATGATGAAGAAGACCGGTTGCAGCAACTGGCCGCTCACATCGCCGATCCGGTCGACGATGTCCGCGCGCAGCCGCTCGGTGGATTCGGATTCCTTCGGCATCACCACGCCGAAAAGGAAAGCGCCGAAAATGAAATGCAGGCCGATCCGCTCGGTGATCGCGCCCGAGACGAGAAGCCCCGCGAGGACGACCGTCAGCACCGCCGGGGTCAGCCGGGAGCCGGCGGCGGCGACCAGCCTGCGCAGCAGCGGACGGACCACCCACACCATCACGCCGGCGTACGGCACGAGCAGCAGCAGGAGCCACTGGTCGCCACCCCCTCCGCCGACCAGGGCCACCACGGCGGCGAGCATGCACCAGGCGAGCACGTCACCGATCGCGGCGCAGGCCAGCGCCAGCCCGCCGATCGGGGTGTGCTGCATCCTCCGGTCCGTGAGGATCCGGGCCAGCACCGGGAAAGCGGTCACCGACATCGCCGTGCCCATGAAGAGCACGAAACCCAGCCGGTGCCCCTGGGCGTGGTCGTCGGCCAGCCCCAGGGCGAGCAGCGTGCCGAGTCCGAACGGCAGCAGGATGCAGGAGACCGCCACGGTGACGGCCAGCCGTCCGGTGCCGCGCAGGATCTTCCGGTCCAGTTCCAGACCCACGATGAACATGAATACGGCCATGCCCACATCGGCGAGCGCGGTGAGCATCGGCCGTACCTCGGGGGGAAACAGGAATTCCGGCACGGAATGGCCCAGGAAAGTGGGGCCGAGCAGAATTCCCGCGAGCACCTCTCCGATGACCGCGGGCTGGGATAATCGCTGCGCCGCGGCGCCCAGTATCCGGGCGAGCACGATAATGAGGGCGAGGTCGCAAAAGAGCGCGAACAACTGGTTCGTAGTCATCGGTACCTGCCTTGACGACGGGCCGCGTGTGCCGCCCGGAACTATTGAGGTGCCGTAGACGTGCCCAGCAATGCTTTGTCGTGCGCGTCCGCTTTGTCAACGCCGCCATCCGGCTGGCCGGATCAGGACAGCGGGTCCCGGCAGGCGGGCCGTGGCCGTCGGCAGACGGAAAAGCGCCGCCTCCCCGGGTGCGGGCCGGGGAGGCGGCGCCTGGCGTGCGCGGCCGTCAGGAAGTGCTCTGCGCCGTGACGCAACCGATCGATCCGGCGGGCAGGTTGTTGCCCGTGGAGGTGGCGGTGAAGCCGAACGTGGTACTGCCGTCGGCCGCGATGACCCGGTTGTGATCCGCGTTGCGGACCGTGACCGTGCCGTCGGAGGCCGTGGACTGCGTTCCGTTCCACACGCTGCTGATCTTGGTGCCGGTGCCCGGTTTCCAGGCCACGGACCAGCCGTCGAGCGGGGCGGTGCCGTGGTTCATCACCTCGACGGACGCCTGGAAGCCGCCGTTCCACGCGCTGACCACGGAGTAGGTGGCCATGCAGGAACCGGTGTGCGGGTCCGTCGGGTCCGGGGTGGGCGTCGGGGTCGGAGTCGGGGTGGGCGTGGGCGCCGGGGTGGGCGTGGTGCCGGAGCCGCCGATGCCCGTCACCTCGCCGTGGCCGCCGTCGAAGACGATGTCGGAGCAGGAGAAGAAGTTCTCCTGGCTGTCCGAGCGGACCCACTGGATGAACATCAGGGCGTCACCGGAGCGCCCGGCGGGCAGCTGCATGTCCCAGTAGTAGTGGCCGCCGTCGGTGCCGGCCGAGCCCTGCTGGGGCGGGTTGGTGACCGTCTGGATCAGGTCGAGGTCGGCCCAGCGCAGCGCACTGGTCGGCGACCAGCCGGGCTTGGTGAGGTACACCCGGAAGCTGCCCGGGTGCGCCGCCCAGTTGCTGTACTGCGCCTTGATCGTCGCCCCGCTGGTCAGGTGGGTGCGCGGCCAGTCCGAGCGAGCGGCGTTGTACGCGGAGAAGTCGTACGGCGACCGGTCGCCGGCGCTGCACAGGGTGCCGTCCGGGACGTAACCGGCGCCGCGGCCACCGGCGTTGGAGTCGAGCACGGCGAACCAGTTGTACAGCGGTGTCCCGCCGCTCTTGGCCACCGCGTCCTTGCAGGCGGGGTTGGTCGGGTTCATCCCGCCGGTCCCCGTGTGGCCGTCCAGGTAACACAGATAGGTACGGGAGCCGGGCAGCATCGCCACGCCGTGCGCCTTGGCGCTGCCCTGTCCCAGCAGGGCCAGGCCGAGCGCGGCCAGCAGGGTCGACAAGGCCGCCACGACCGTCAGGAGCCTGCCGCGTCGGGCCACGATTCTCTCCTTCCGTTGGATCGGACGGGCGGTACGCCCCGGGAGGGTGCCGTCCGGTGGGTTTGTCATGTGCGCTCCTCGGGGTGGGTGCGTGGGGGACGGGACGCGGGGGGCTGCGTCACGCGGTGGTGCAGGCGGTTCCGTTGAGGCTGAACCCGGTGGGCTCGGCGAAGGTGCCGCTGTAGGCGCCCTGGAAGCCGAAGGCCACCCGGCCGCCGGCCGCGATCTGCCCGTTGTGAGCCAGGTTCGTGGCCGTGACCGCGCCGGACGACGGCGTGATCCCGACGTTCCAGGCGCTGGTGACGCGCTGTCCGGAGGGCAGGGTGAAGGCGAGCCGCCAGCCGTCGACCGGGGTCGCGGAGGTGTTGGCGACGGTGACGTCGGCGGTGAAGCCGCCCGGCCAGGCGCTCGTCGCGTACGTCACCTCGCAGGCCGCGGGGGTCCCGGGGCCGCCCGGGCCGCTGCCGCCGGTGTTGACCGTGGAGGAGAACGAGTTCACGGCGAGCCCGGCGCCGTTCTGCCAGGGCTCGAAGCCGGCCTGCACGCTCGTCAGGTACCAGTTGTTCTGCGCCAGCCCGCGGGCGACGGCCTGCCGGGCGAAGTCCATGACGTCGAAGCTCCAGCTGGTGATCGCCGACGGGGCGACGAAGGACAGCACGTCGTTGGAGCCGTTGTTGCCGGACCACACCTGCCACTGGCGCCCGGCCACGGTGGCCGTGCCGACCTGCGAGCCCACCGGCTGGATCGGGCCCACCTTGTTGAACCAGACCATGATCTCGGTCCGGCTGACGCCGTCGGTACGGGGCGTGGGGTCGAGCCAGATGTCGTACGCCGCGTCGTACACCGCGTTGCTCACATAGGAGTACGAGATGCCGGTGGGCGCGCTGGAGATGGTGCTCAGCTGGGCCGGAAGGTTGGTCCCGGGCGAGCAGTTGGTGTAGTGGCAGCCGTTGAAGACGGACGGGTACGACTTCGGGGCGCCGTTCGTCGGGACCGAGCCGTCGGCCTGGGTGATCCGGAAGCCGCTGTCCGTGACGTTGATGCACTGGGTCTCGCTGGTGCCCCAGCGGTTGTTCTGGACGACGTAGCGGCCCTGGATCGTCGTCGAGCCGTACTGTTCGCAGATCGCGGTGTCGGCCTGGGCCGCCGGGGCCGTGGTGAGCAGGGCCGCCAGTGCGGCGAGCGCGGCGAGCAGCGCGCCGACCAGACCACTCGCTCCACGGACGGGGTGCGTTGACGGTCGCATGCGGGTCCTCTCGGGGACGGTCGGATGCGGGAGCGCTCCCGCGCAGATGGGAGCGCTCCCATTACCTCCGTTGGGCAGGGACTGTAGGGAGAGTTCATGTCCCTGACAAGGTGTTGGACGGCAATGTGTCGAAGAGGTTTCGAAGGCGCAGGTGGCTGGGGGGTGCCGATAGTTTCGGAAGGCGGCGATTTCTGGGAGCGCTCCCGGGAGCGGGGGTGCCGACCGGCTCACGGGAGGGGAACGACGGGGTTCTCCGGGCGGGGGCGGGAGCCGGTCCGGGGGGCTTGGTGGGGGTGGGCGGGGCTCGGGAGGGACCCCATGGCCCCACCTGGACCAGCGCGAAGCCCCCAGCCCCGGAAGGCCGCCGAGGGTGGGCGCGGCCACCGCACCGCCGAGCGCTCGGCAACCACCGCGTGTACGGGTCGTAGCCCCGAGCCGGGACCCGGTTGCTCGGCCGTGCCGTGCCCCCTCGTTCGGCTGTGCCGTGCCCCCTCGCTCAGCCGAGCCGTCGTCGCTCGGCCGTTCCGTGCCTCCTGGCTCAGCCGTCGCCTCCTGGCTCAGCCGTTCCGCCGGCCGGGCCCCGGTCGCCCGGCGTTGTCCGTCCTCGGGCCGTGCTCCGGGGCTCGGCGGCGGCGTCAGGCCGAGTCGCGTCGTATCAGCTCTGTGCGGAGGATGACATGGCGCCAGGCCACGGCCGGTTCCTCCAGTTCCTCCAGCAGGAGCCGGACCATCGCCCGGCCGATCTCCGCCAGCGGCTGGCGGACCGTGGTCAGGCGGGGCTCGGTCTGTTCGGCCAGCGGGAAGTCGTCGAAACCGATGATGGCGACGTCCTCCGGCACCCGGCGTCCCGTCGCGTGCAACTCCATCAGCGCGCCGGCCGCCGTGGTGTCCGACGCGGCGAGCACCGCGTCGATCTCCGGGTGCCGCTCCAGCAGCCGGGCCATGGCGCGCCGGCCGCTCTCCTCGGTGAAGTCGCCCTCGGCGATCCAGGACTCGTCGGTGCTCAGCCCGGCCGCCGCGAGCGCCTGGCGGTAGCCGCGCAGCCGGGACTGGGCGACGTACATGTCCAGCGGCCCGGTGATCGTCGCGATCGCCTTGTGGCCCGTGGCCAGCAGATGGGTGACCGCGCTGCGGGCGCCGCCGGCGTTGTCCGCGTCGACGTAGCTGACGTGCTCGTCGCCCGAGCGGCGGCCCAGCATGACGGTGGGCAGTCGGGCCTCGGCGAGCATGTCCGGCAGGGTGTCGTCGGCGCGCACCGAGACCAGCAGCGCGCCGTCCACCCGGCCGCCGCGGGCGTACTCCAGGAAGCGCTTGCGTTCGGTGTCCGAGCGGACCATCGTCAGCAGCAGCTGCATCCCGGTGTCGGCCAGCGCGTCGCCGAGCGAGCTGACGATCTCCGAGAAGAAGGGCTCCGCGAACAGCCGCCAGTCCGGCTCCGTCACGACCAGCGCGACCGCGTCGGCACGCCGGCCGGCCAGGGTCCGGGCCGCGAGATTGGGCACGTACCCCAGTTCGGCGATGGCCTGCTGCACGGCCTGGCGCGTCGATTCCCTCACCCCCGCCGCGTTGTTGACGACGCGGGAGACCGTGCCCCGGCCCACTCCTGCGCGGGCGGCCACCTCCTCCAGCGTCGGCGTGTCAGGGCGCCGCCTGTTCATTGACCACCTCCCCCCACGAGATGCCCGATCTTACGATTCGCGGGGCATCGCGCACACGGATTCTGCCGACGACGACCGGTATGGCGCCCACCGCCCGGGGGCCTGCGGCCGCGTCGACCGCTGCCCAGGAGCGCGGCGGCGAGCCCCGCGCCGCCACGGACGCCCGGCGGTCCGGACCACCAACTCGGCGTGAAGTCGCTGGTTCGGTCGTGATGCGGGCGGTCCCGGGGCCGGAGCCGGAGCCGGAGACAGGGCGGGAGCCGGTCTGGGTCGGAGGGCCGAGCGGTCACCGGAGGCGGGTGCGCGGCGCGGGGCCGGGCGGCCGTCGGACCCGGTGTCCGGCTGGTCGCCGCACGTTCGCGGGGCCGTACCCGCCCCGGATCCGGGCAGTCGTTCGCGACGCCCGGGTATCGGCGCCGGTACCGGATGCGGCCGTACGGAGAGGATGTCCCGCCGCTCCCGGGGCGCTGGCCGGAAGTCGTCACTCCAAGATCACCGGGCCCTAAGCTCGGAGCCGCTGGGCGCACTCGTCGATCTTGGTGAAAGGGACCGGAACTGGTGGAGGACAAGAGGGTTGTCATCGTGACCGGCGGAGGCTCCGGCATCGGACAGGCCACGGCCCGGCTGCTCGGCGAGGCCGGGCACCACGTGGTGGTCTCCGGTCGGCGGACCGAGCCCCTGGAGCGCCTCGCGAAGGAGACCGGCGCGCTGGCGCATCCGTCGGACATCGGGGACGCCGAAGCGGTCGAGGGACTCGTCCGGGCCGCCCTGGACGCGCACGGACGGCTCGACGGAGTGGTGCTGAACGCGGGCATCGGGCGCGGCGGAGCCGTCGGCGACATGTCGCTGCGCGACTGGGACGACGTGATGCGCACCAACCTCACCGGCCCGCTGCTCCTGCTGCGCGCGGCGATCCCGCACCTGCTGGAGTCCAAGGGCGCGGTGGTCGCCGTCGCCTCGGTGTCCGCGCTGCGCAACGGCACGAGCAACGCCCCGTACGCTACCTCCAAGGCGGCCCTGCTCCAGCTGTGCCGTTCCGTCGCCGTGGACTACGGACGGCAGGGCGTGCGGGCCAACACGGTGTGCCCGGGATGGGTGCGCACCGAGATGGCCGACCGGCGGATGGTCCGCTTCGCGGAGGAGGAGCGGCTGCCCGGCGGCCTGGAGGACGCCTACGCGGAGGCGACCAGGCTGCTGCCCCAGGGTCGGCCCGGCGAGCCCCGCGAGGTCGCGGAGGCGATCGCCTGGCTGCTGTCCCCGGCGGCGTCCTACGTCAACGGAGCGGTGCTCACCGTGGACGGCGGGGCGACGGCCCTCGACCCCGGGACGCTCGGGTTCGACTACCGCATCACGCCACGCGGCGCCACCCTCGGCTGAGCCGGGCACCGTCGCCCCGCCCCGGCAGTCCGGACCACCGCCGACGTCGCTTCGACCGACTCCGGACGCCGTCAGCGCGGTCCGGCCGGGACCGGGGCTCGTCAGCGTGGTCCGGCTGGGTCCGGGCGGCGGCCTTGCGGTTGGGCCGGGTCGGGGCGGCGGCTCTGCGGTTCGGCCGGGTCGGGGCGGCGGCACCGTGGGTCGGTGGGGTCCGGGTGGCACAGCGGTACGGCTCGCCCAGGCGTCGGCACCCCGGTCCGGGCGGGTCCCGCCGCCGTCAGCGTGTCCCCGCTTCCCTCACCGCCCGTGTGGTCCCACCGGGTTCCGCACCGTCAGCGTCGGTCCCGTCGGATTCGGTCACCGCCCGCGTGTTCTAGCCCAGTTCCGCAAACCTCAGCGTCGCTCCCGCTGAGTCCCCCGACCCTCAGCGTCGCTCTCACTGAGCTCCGCCCCCGTCAGCGCGTCTCCGCGTGGCCCGCGGCCGGAGACGGCTGTGCGTGGCAGGGCAGTGCGTCGGTCATGGCGGGCCACATGCGGGCGATTCCCAGCAGGGTCTCGGAATTGCCGTGTGTGACCCCGGGCAGCGGGCGCGGGTCGGACGGCGGCACCCCGACGAGCACGGCACGGCGGGCCTGGCCCACCGCGCCGGCCAGCGCCGCGCAGGCGAGGCGGTCCTCCGGCACCCCGGCCCGCCGGGCGTGCCGGTGCGCCTGCTCGTAGGCGTCCGGCCGCACGTACTGCTGGAGCGTGAGCAGCGCGTCGTACGTCTCGATGGTCTGCCGGTGTGCCTGGAGCACCGGTGGGTAGCGCGGCCGGAGCACCTCCTGGAGCCGGGTGCGCCGGGGCCTGGCGAGCGCCACGTGGGGGACCGCCGTGACCAGGTCCCGCCACAGCGGCCACAGCCGCCAGGAGGTCCGCAGCGCGGCGGCCGACCGGGCCAGCGCGGTCGCGGTGGGCACCAGCAGCGACGCCGCCCGCAGGAAGCCGTGCGCCCCCATCACCATGGACAGCCACGGCAGCACGGCCGGCGCGAGGCCGTAGAGGTGGCCGAGGTAACCGCACCAGAAGACCAGGGCGAGGACGCTGCCCACCGCGAACAGCCGCAGCGACCACACCAGATCGCGTCCCGTCGTGCGCAGGCTGTAGCGCCAGCACACCACCAGGGCGACGGCGTCGCCGAGCACGTGGGCGACGCTGAGGATGAGCCAGTAGGCGGCCGTCGCGGACGCGGGCCGCTGCGCGGAGGCGGCCCCGATCGGCTCACCGGCCCCCAGCAGATCCAGTACGAGCAGCGCCGCCAGGGCCGTCGTCAGCCCCACCACCACCGAGCGGCGCAGCCGCGGGGAGCGGCGGCAGTCCACCACGAAGAGCAGGACCAGCCCCGCGCTGAGGACCCCGATCAGATTGCGCGCCAGCGACACCGTGTGGACGTCGACGCCGGCGGACGTGAGCGCGGTGACGACCCCCCGCTGGAAGAGCGTGATCGCGGTGGCCGCCGCCAGCACGGTGATCCACAGCCCCCGCAGCCGCGGCTCGCGCAGCGCCGGGCGCGCCCGCCAGACCAGGGCGCACCACAGAGCGACGACGCTGGCGAGTCCGACCCGGGCCGCCAGCTCACTCACCGGCATCGGCGGTCACCCCCAGGAACGCGCCGAGGCGTCCCAGGGGGCCCGCCACCCGGCCGGTCTTCCCGGCGCTCTGGATCAGGCTGGCGATCATCTCGGCTTCTTGTTCCTCGGTGGTCGTGTAACTGGTTCTGGCCATCAGCCGCCTGACGAGATGGGGCGTGGGAACCTCCGGCAGCCGGCCGGCCGGCGGCTCGCCGTCGTCCGTGAAGCTCCGGTGGTGATCGCACAGCACATGGCCGATCTCGTGCAGGATGATGTGCTCCTGGTGCAAGGGAGCGGTCCTGGTCTCGTAGAACACGTAGTCGGCGTCCTCGGTACCCAGCCACAGCCCGCACGCCCCGGTGGCCGCCGCCTGCTCGGGCAGCTCCCGGAGCACGAGCGGACGGCCTCTCAGTTCCTCCACCCGCGCGCGAAGCTCCTCCAGGGTGAGTGACCGGTCCACCCCGAGATCCCGCAGGATCGCGGCACACCTGCGCTGCAGCGCCGTATGCTCGCTCGTTCTCCTCACCTGACGTCACCCCCGTTCGCTGTTCTCACCGGCCGGAACGGCTGCGGCGGCTCCCCGTTCCGGACGCGGCGGGGGCGACGGCGGACTCGCTTGGGCGTCTCACTCGCTCGGAGACCTCCTCGTCGGTGAAGTGGTCCGGTGTGACTCCGGAATGGCTTTGCCGGTACGGATACCGGCCGTGTCCCGGGGGCAAGCTGCCGACCCACCTAAGCAGGTCGCCCGCCCTTTTGCACACGCCCGCCCGGGCTTTCGGTCGCCCTTTGGCGGAAAACCTCTCCTGCCCGCGTGGCCTTGGTGAACGCCGCTCCGGCAAACATGTGTGACTGCCGTCACAGGCGGCGGGGGCGGGTGTGTCATCGTCCCTGACCGCCGTGCCGGGCGGCCGTGCCACCTGGGAACTCCCGGGACACCGGCCGCCATGGACCGCCTACCCTGGAACGCATGACCAGCAGCAGCGACCGGAGCCCGGCAGTGGACGTTCCCGCCCCCAAGAGTTACGAGATCCGCACCTACGGGTGCCAGATGAACGTCCACGACTCCGAGCGATTGGCCGGGCTGCTCGAAGAGGCCGGATACGTGCGGGCCCCCGAGGACGCGGACGGGGACGCCGACGTCGTCGTCTTCAACACCTGCGCGGTCCGGGAGAACGCCGACAACCGGCTCTACGGCAACCTCGGCCGGCTCGCGCCGAGGAAGGCGTCGCGCCCGGGCATGCAGATCGCGGTCGGCGGCTGTCTCGCGCAGAAGGACCGCGACACCATCGTGAAGAAGGCGCCCTGGGTGGACGTCGTCTTCGGCACGCACAACATCGGCAAGCTGCCCGTCCTGCTGGAGCGCGCCCGCGTCCAGGAGGAGGCGCAGGTGGAGATCGCCGAGTCCCTGGAGGCGTTCCCCTCCACGCTGCCGACCCGCCGCGAGAGCGCCTACGCGGCCTGGGTGTCGATCTCCGTCGGCTGCAACAACACCTGCACCTTCTGCATCGTCCCGGCGCTGCGCGGCAAGGAGAAGGACCGCCGCCCCGGCGACATCCTCGCCGAGATCGAGACCCTGGTCGGCGAGGGCGTCTCGGAGATCACGCTGCTCGGCCAGAACGTCAACGCCTACGGCTCCGACATCGGCGACCGCGAGGCATTCAGCAAGCTGCTGCGCGCCTGCGGGAACATCGAGGGCCTGGAGCGGGTCCGCTTCACCTCCCCGCACCCGCGCGACTTCACGGACGACGTGATCGCGGCCATGGCCGAGACCCCGAACGTCATGCCCCAGCTGCACATGCCGCTCCAGTCCGGCTCGGACACCGTCCTGAAGGCGATGCGCCGCTCCTACCGCCAGGAGCGGTACCTCGGGATCATCGAGAAGGTGCGGGCCGCCATCCCGCACGCCGCGATCACCACCGACATCATCGTGGGCTTCCCCGGCGAGACCGAGGAGGACTTCGAGCAGACGCTGCACGTCGTCCGCGAGGCCCGGTTCGCCCAGGCGTTCACCTTCCAGTACTCCAAGCGCCCCGGCACCCCCGCCGCGACCATGGAGAACCAGATCCCCAAGGAGGTCGTCCAGGCGCGCTACGAACGGCTGGTCGCCCTCCAGGAGGAGATCTCCTGGGCGGAGAACAAGAAGCAGGTCGGCCGCACGCTGGAGCTGATGGTCGCCGAGGGCGAGGGCCGCAAGGACGGCGCCACCCACCGCCTCTCCGGCCGCGCCCCCGACAACCGCCTGGTCCACTTCACCAAGCCCGACCAGGAGGTCCGCCCCGGCGACGTCGTCACCGTCGAGGTCACCTACGCCGCCCCGCACCACCTCCTCGCCGAGGGCCCGGTACTGGCCGTGCGTCGTACGCGCGCGGGCGACGCCTGGGAGAAGCGCAACGCGGCGGAGGCCGCCAAGCCGGCGGGCGTGATGCTGGGCCTGCCGAAGATCGGCGTGCCCGAGCCGCTCCCGGTGACCGCGGGCAGCGGCTGCGGCTGCGACTGACTCCTGCCCCGCGCAAGGGCCGTACGGGGGCCCGGGCGCCTGGAGTCGTACGAGGGTCCGGGCGCCCGAGGTCGTACGGGTGCCCGGGCGTCTGAAGTCGTACGGGTACCCGGGCATCCGGGCCGTACATCCTCGGTGACCCAGGGTGGTGCCCGGCCGGTCGGCGCGGGGAGTTAACCTGCCGACCATGCTTGTCGCCGCCGCAGTCTGTCCCTGCCCTCCGCTGCTCGTGCCCGAGGTCGCCACGGGTGCCGCACCAGAACTGGACGCCGCCCGCGCGGCCTGCTCGGACGCGCTCGGCGTGCTCGCCGCCGCCCGCCCCGACCTGCTGGTGGTCCTCGGCACCGCCGAGCCGGGCGGGCGCGGCCCGTTCCCACAGGGCACCCCGGGCACGTTCCGCGGGTTCGGGGCCGACGTGGACGTGCGTCTGGGCCCCGCCACCGACGCCCCCCTGGAGCGCGAGCTGCCGGCCTCGCTGGCCGTCGGCGCCTGGCTGCTGGAGCGGACCGGCTGGGCGGACGCCCCCATCGAGGGGCTCGGCGTCGCCGACACGCTGGAACCCGAGCGGTGCGCCGAGACCGGCCGGGAACTGGCCGGCCGGGCCGAACGCGTGGCACTGCTGGTGATGGGCGACGCCAGCGCCTGCCGCACCCTCAAGGCACCCGGGTATCTGGACGAGCGCGCGGCACCCTTCGACGCGGAGGCGGCGCGGGCGCTCGGGGCCGCGGACCTGGCGGCCCTGCGGGCGCTGGACCCCGCGCTCGCCCGTGAACTGAAGGCGGCCGGGCGCGCCCCTTGGCAGATCCTCGCCGGCGCGGCGCACGGGGTCCGCCTCACCGGCACCCTGCTGTACGAGGACGCGCCGTACGGCGTGGGGTACCTGGTCGCTACCTGGTCCTGAACTCCCTCATGTACCGGACTTCCTCATGAAGTCGGCGGTGGTCCCTCCGGGCGGGTCGGAGTCGCCGGGTCGGGGGGCGGCGGTGTGCCCGTGGGGCCGTTCTTGTGCGCGAGGCGGTCCATGGCCTCCTTGGCCTTGCCCGTGCCCGCCTGGATCCTGTCGCTGTACTTGCCCTTGGTCCGCTCGTCGACGGCCTTGGCGGCCTTGTCGATCCCGTGCTGGACCTTGTCCCCGTGCTGCCGAGCGAGGTCCGAGACCTTGTCCTTGGCCGGGCCCAGCTTGGCCTTCATGTTGTCCATCAGACCCATGGTCCACCTTCCCTCGCGGGGGGCTGCCCGCGGACGTCCTCACCGACCGCGCCGTCCGCCCGCCGAGAACCCGGCACATGCGGACGTACCCACTTCATACGGTACTCGTACGGGCGATTCGCCGCGTCGCCCGGTACGTACCCACCTCACCCACCTCGTATCCCCCGGATGCGCTGTGCATGCGCACGGGCACTCGATGACCTACTCCTTCGAGGCGCCTCCCGGGCGTTTGCGAGACTGGTGCGGTGAGCAGTGCACCCGTCGCCCCCCGCGTCATCGCCGTCGTAGGACCCACCGCGGCCGGAAAGTCCGATCTCGGTGTCTTCCTGGCCCAGCAACTCGGCGGCGAGGTCGTCAACGCCGACTCCATGCAGCTGTACCGGGGGATGGACATCGGTACCGCCAAGCTGACGCCCGAGGAGCGCGGCGGCGTTCCGCACCACCTGCTGGACATCTGGGACGTGACGGTCACCGCCTCGGTCGCCGAGTACCAGAAACTGGCCCGCGCGCGGATCGACGCGCTGCTCGCCGAGGGCCGCTGGCCCGTCCTGGTCGGCGGTTCCGGCCTCTACGTCCGGGGAGCCGTCGACAACCTGGAGTTCCCCGGCACCGACCCGGAGGTCCGGGCCCGGCTGGAGGAGGAGCTGGCGCTGCGCGGCCCGGGTGCCCTGCACGCCCGGCTGGCCGCCGCCGACCCCGAGGCCGGCCGCGCGATCCTGCCGAGCAACGGCCGCCGGATCGTCCGCGCGCTGGAGGTGATCGAGATCACCGGCCAGCCCTTCACGGCCAACCTGCCGGGCCACGACTCGGTGTACGACACCGTCCAGATCGGCGTCGACGTCGCCCGCCCGGAACTGGACGACCGCATCGCGCGGCGCGTCGACCGCATGTGGGAGGCGGGCCTCGTGGACGAGGTGCGCGCACTGGAGGCGCAGGGCCTGCGCGAGGGGCGCACGGCCTCGCGCGCGCTCGGCTACCAGCAGGTACTCGCGGCGCTGGCCGGGGAGTGCACCGAAGCGGAAGCGCGGGCCGAGACCGTGCGTGCCACCAAGCGCTTCGCGCGCCGCCAGGATTCGTGGTTCAGGAGGGATCCCCGGGTGCACTGGTTGAGTGGGGCCGCGGCGGATCGCGGGGAACTTCCGCAGCAGGCCCTGGCGTTGGTCGAACGACCGGTTACAGCCTGATCACGTCATGGCATCGGGATGCGCCGCCGGTCATCGCGGCCTGCGGCGCCGTGCCATCATCGAGCTTCGATCGACCAAGTGGAGCCTAGTTGGGAGGGCGCGTGGCGATGGAGGCCGGCCCTCGCGACACCGCACAGAGTACCGAGCCCGTCACCACGGAGAGTGACGACCCCGGCCCGGGCGCGGACCATCCGCACGAGTACCACCCCCGGGCGAACGGCTCCTCCCCGGACGGCACCCACGCCGACCGTCCGCACGGCGACCCGCACGCCCACGGACCGACGGACGACCGCCCGCCAGGAGACGCTCTGACCGCGGGCCCTCCCGCTGCCGGCCCTGCCGCCGGCCTGCCTCCCGCCGACCCCCTGGCCGCGGACCGCCTGGCCGACGACCGTCTCGCCGACGACGGACCCGACGACACCCAGGGCGGCGTCACCGCCGACGGACCGGCGCCCGAGGAGATGTACCCGGGCGGCCCGGAGGTCGAGGTCGAACTGCGCCCGCAGCGCCGGCTGCGCATCTGGCAGCTGGCACCCATCGTGGGACTCGGCGCCGTCGGCTCCCTGATGTTCGCCTTCCCGCTCGCCTTCGACTTCGGTGACAGCGGTGCCGTCATCGCCATGCTCGGCCTACTGATCTGCTCCTGCGCCGCGGGCTGGGGCATGATGGCCGCCCGCCGGGTCGGCTACACCTGGCCGGGCCTGCCCCCGCGCGGCTCGGGCCGCCGCCCGGACTGGCGGGTCGTCCTCGGCTACGTCCTCCTGGTGGCCGTGGTGGTCGTCCTCGCCGTCTGGCGGGTGGCACGGCTCCGCTGAGCCGCCCGGTCCGCCCCGGCCCGCTGTCGGTGCCCTCCCGTACGATCGAGGAATGAGCACACGGATCGCCTTCCTCAAGGGTCACGGCACGGAGAACGACTTCGTGATCCTCCCGGACCCGGAGAACGCCCTCGACCTGTCCCCGGCCGCCGTGGCCGCGCTGTGCGACCGGCGTGCGGGCATCGGAGGCGACGGCGTGCTGCGCGTCGTCCGGTCCGCGGCGCACCCGGAGGCCCGGGCGATGGCCGGCGAGGCCGAGTGGTTCATGGACTACCGCAACGGCGACGGCTCGATCGCCGAGATGTGCGGCAACGGCACCCGTGTGTTCGCGCGCTACCTCCAGCACGCCGGACATGTGACCGAAGGCGACCTGGCGATCGCCACGCGCGCGGGCGTGAAGACCGTCCACATCGCGAAGGACGGTGACATCACGATCGGCATGGGCCGCGCCCGGCTCCCCGAAGGGGACGTCACGGTGACCGTCGGCGAGCACAGCTGGCCCGCGCGCAACGTCAACATGGGCAACCCGCACGCGGTGGCCTTCGTGGCCGACCTGGCGCACGCCGGCGATCTGTACGCCGCGCCGCCGGTCAGCCCGGCGAGCGCCTACCCGGACGGTGTGAACGTCGAGTTCGTCGTCGACCGGGGCCCCCGGCACGTCGCCATGCGCGTGCACGAGCGCGGCTCCGGCGAGACCCGCTCGTGCGGCACGGGCGCGTGCGCCGTCGCCGTGGCCGCCGCCCGCCGGGACGGCGCCGACCCGGCCGTCACCGGCACCCCGGCCACGTACACCGTCGACGTGCCCGGCGGACGCCTGGTCATCACCGAGCGGCCGGACGGCGAGATCGAGATGACCGGACCCGCCGTGATCGTCGCCGAGGGCGAGATCGACGCCGAGTGGCTGGCCCAGACGCTCGGCTGAGACCGAAAACTTAAACCTCGATTTCGTCGCTCGAATGGGTGATCCGTTTCACGCTCGGCCGGAGGCGGTCGGTCGGGCGTGGCGGGCTCGGTAGCATCAAGCACCGGCACGGACGGGGGAATGCCGCCAACCCTGAGCCGCGTGTGCCCCGGGACTCCGTCCGCCGGTCCACGAGCCGGAGGTGCCCATGAGTGCGGAGGCCACGAACCCTGCGACCGCTGGTCTGCCGACGCCCCCGGTGCCACAGGCGCTCACCGCGTCCACGGCACCCGCGGCGCCGCGCAGAAAGGCCCGGCCCCGGATCGACCTGCGCCGGCTCGGCCGCGCCGCGCTGCTCGGCTCCGCCACCCGCGACAAACTGCCCGACGCGATCGGCCACGTCGTGGAGGCGCACCGCGCCCACCACCCCGACGCCGACCTCGAACCCCTGCGCCGCGCCTACGTCCTGGCCGAGTCCTCGCACCGCGGCCAGACCCGCAAGAGCGGCGAGCCGTACATCACGCACCCGCTCGCCGTGACCCTGATCCTCGCCGAACTCGGCGCGGAGACCACGACCCTGACGGCCTCTCTGCTGCATGACACGGTCGAGGACACCGATGTGACGCTCGAACAGGTGCGGGAGCAGTTCGGCGAGGAGGTGCGTTACCTGGTCGACGGCGTCACGAAACTGGAGAAGGTCGACTACGGAGCCGCCGCCGAACCGGAGACCTTCCGCAAGATGCTCGTCGCCACCGGCAATGACGTGCGCGTGATGTCGATCAAACTCGCCGACCGCCTGCACAACATGCGCACCCTCGGCGTGATGCGCCCCGAGAAACAGGCGCGGATCGCCAAGGTCACCCGTGACGTCCTCATCCCGCTCGCCGAGCGCCTGGGCGTGCAGGCCCTCAAGACCGAGTTGGAGGACCTGGTCTTCGCCGTCCTCCACCCCGAGGAATACGCCCGCACCCGCGAACTGATCGCTGAGAACGCCGCCCGCCCCGGCGACCCGCTCGCCGTGGTCGCCGAGGAGGCGCGCGGGGTACTGCGCGAGGCCGACATCCCGGCCGAGGTACTCATCCGCCCCCGGCACTTCGTCTCCGTCCACCGGGTGGCCCGCAAACGCGGCCGGCTGCGCGGCACGGACTTCGGCCGCCTGCTGGTGCTGGTGAACGAGGACGCGGACTGCTACGCCGTCCTCGGCGAACTGCACACCTGTATGACGCCGGTGGTCTCGGAGTTCAAGGACTTCATCGCCGTACCGAAGTTCAACCTCTACCAGTCCCTGCACACCGCGGTCGCCCGGCCCGACGGGCAGATGGTCGAGGTCCTCATCCGCACCCACCAGATGCACAAGGTCGCCGAGGCCGGTGTGGTGGCCCTCGGCAACCCGTACGCGCCCGCCCCCGAGTCCGGCGCCTCCGACGCCCCCGCGCACGACGCGTCCCCCGCCGAGGGCGAGCGCGTCGACCCCACGCGTCCCGGCTGGCTCTCCCGTCTCCTCGAATGGCAGCGGGCCGCCCCCGACCCCGACACCTTCTGGTCCACCCTGCGCGAGGACCTCGCGCAGGACCGGGAGATCACCGTCTTCCGCCCCGACGGCGGCACGCTCGGCCTGCCCGAGGGCGCCACCTGCGTGGACGCCGCCTACGCGCAGTACGGCGAGGACGCGCACGCCTGTATCGGGGCCCGGGTCAACGGCCGGCTCGCCACCCTCAGCACGGTCCTGCGCGACGGCGACACCGTCCAGCTCCTGATGGGCCAGGACCCGGCGTCCGAGCCGTCCCGCGAATGGCTGGACCACGCCCACACACCGGCCGCCCGCATCGCCATCCAGCGCTGGCTGGCCACCCACCCCGGCGGCGGCGACGGCACGGACGACGACGCCGCGACCGAGCCGGACGACCGCGCCGCCGGCCCGGCCCGGACCGCCGCCGCGGCGCGCGCGACCGCTGCCCGTACGAACTCGGCCCGGGACGGCGAGGCCACGGCCGCCGCCCCCGCGGAAGCCCCGCGCGCCCGGCGCGCCGACGTCCTCGCGGACCGGCCCGGCGCCGCCGTACGCCTCGCCAAGTGCTGCACGCCCGTGCCTCCGGACGAGATCACCGGGTTCACGGTGCGCGGGGGAGCGGTGACCGTGCACCGCGTGGAGTGCGCGGTGGTGGCGCACATGAAGGGCCTGGGGCGCGCGGAGACCGGGGTGCGCTGGGGGGACACCGCCGAGTGCCGGGTCACCCTGGTCGCTGAATCGTTCGGCCGCCCGCATCTGCTCGCCGACCTCACCGAGGCGATCGCCCTGGCGGGCGCCGAGATCGTCTCCGCCACCGTCGAACCGCCCAGCCAGCAGCGGGTGCGCCACACCTACACCCTCGAGCTCCCCGACGCCTCCCGCCTCCCGGCCCTGATGCGCGCCATGCGGGACGTACCAGGGGTGTACGACGTGAGCCGCGCCCAGCACCAGGCACCGGCCCCCTGAAGACACCACTCCGGATCACAGTGTCCTGCCGCTCGTCGCACCGCCCCCGACTACGGCACCCGCCCACCCATCGCACCGCCCCCCTGACGACGGCGTCCGCCCTACCCGTTCGAGTGGGCCGGACGCGCGTCTCCGCCGTGCGGGGGGCTCGCCCTGGTAGCGGTGGTCCATGCCGCTCACCCCCCGCCTCCGCCGCCACCCCCGGCCTAAGCCCGGCTCCTCCCCGCTCACCCTCCGGACGCAACCGGAGACCTTCCCGCACGCCTCGCCCTCCCCGAGCGAGCCCGGCACCGTCACCCCCCGCCGCGCCCCCTCCGGAAGGACCCGGTACCGCAAGGCGGCCCTGCTCGCCTCCGCCGTCTCGCTCTGCCTGGTCGCCGCCGCGGCCCCGGCCGAGCCCCTCGGGGTGGGCGACCGGCTCTACCCGTACCTGGGCAACCCCGGCTACGACGTCGACTCGTACACCCTGGACTTCACCTACACCGCCCAGGACAAGCCGCTGGAGGCCGTGACCACCATCGACGCCAGGGCCACCGCCGACCTGGAGCGCGTCAACCTCGACTTCACCCACGGCACCGTCCGCTCGGTCGAGGTCGACGGGCTCCCGGCCGCCTTCACCAGCGCCGGCGAGGACCTGGTCGTCACCCCGCGCCACCCGCGGGCCGAGGGCCGCCGGTTCCGGATCACCGTGCGGCACACCAGCGACCCCGTCTACGGCAAGGACCAGCAGGGCGGCTGGGTGCGCACCGCCGACGGGCTCGCCATGGCCAACCAGGCCGACGCCGCCCACCTGGTGTTCCCGTGCAACGACCACCCGTCCGACAAGGCCGTGTTCGCCTTCCGGATCACCGCGCCCAACGCCTACACGGCCGTCGCCAACGGCCTGCCCACCGGAGCCGCCCGGCACGGCGCCACCACCACCTGGACCTACCGCCACCGGCACCCCATGGCCACCGAACTCGCCCAGGTCTCCATCGGCCGCTCCGCCGTGGTCCGCCGCCAGGGACCGCACGGGCTGCCCCTGCGCGACGTCGTCCCCGCCGCCGCCCGCGAGGCCCTCGAACCCTGGCTGGCGAAGACGCCGGACCAGATCGCCTGGATGGAGGGCAAGGTCGGCCGGTACCCCTTCGAAACCTATGGCGTGCTCATGGCACAAGCGTCCACGGGCTTCGAACTGGAGACCCAGACCCTCTCCCTCTTCGAGAAGAGCCTGTTCACCAGTCCCGGCTACCCCGCGTGGTACCTGGAATCGATCATGGTGCACGAGCTGTCCCACCAGTGGTTCGGCGACAGCGTCACCCCGCGCGCCTGGTCCGACGTCTGGCTGAACGAGGGACACGCCACCTGGTACGAGGCGCTGTACAGCGAGGAGACCGCGAAGCGGCCGCTGGAGACGCGGATGAAAGGCGCGTACGGCGCCTCCGACCGCTGGCGCGCGGCCGGCGGCCCGCCCGCCCGGCCCAAGCCGCCCGCCCCCGGCCAGAAGATCGACCTGTTCCGGCCCAACGTCTACGACGGCGCCGCCCTCGTCCTCTACGCCCTGCGGCAGGAGATCGGCCGCCCGGCCTTCGAGCGGCTGGAGCGGCTCTGGGTCCAGCGGCACCGCGACGCCACCGCCACCACCGCCGACTTCGTCCGGCTGGCCTCCGCCGTCGCCGGCCGCGACCTCGACGGCTTCCTGCGGCCCTGGCTGTACGGCGAGAAGACCCCGCCGATGCCCGGCCACCCGGACTGGAAGCCGGCCGCGGCCCCCAAGGCGGCCGAGCCCCACCTGAGGCGATAACCCGGTGACGAGACGTGCCGTCCCGTGCGACCATCTACGGGTCGGCGCCCGGACGGGACACGGGAATCTCCCGGGGTACCCGTACGTTGAACAAGGCGAGCGGTCGGGTAAGACCGCCGTACCGACGCCGTAACGGCAATCCCATCGACGTAAGGATCCAATGACCTCCTCTTCTTCCCCTTCCCAGGACACCAAGCGCCTCGCGCACGCCTATCCCGAGGGTCTTCGGGCCGATGCCCTGATGGAAGAGGACGTCGCCTGGAGCCACGAGATCGACGGCGAGCGGGACGGCGACCAGTTCGACCGCTCCGAGCGCGCGGCCCTGCGCCGCGTGGTGGGCCTGTCCACCGAGCTGGAGGACGTCACCGAGGTCGAGTACCGCCAGCTCCGCCTGGAGCGGGTCGTGCTCGTCGGCGTGTGGACCACCGGCACCGCGCAGGACGCCGACAACTCCCTCGCCGAGCTGGCCGCCCTCGCGGAGACCGCGGGCGCGCTCGTGCTCGACGGCGTCATCCAGCGCCGCGACAAGCCCGACGCGGCCACCTACATCGGCTCCGGCAAGGCCGCCGAGCTGCGGGACATCGTCCTCGAAACGGGCGCCGACACTGTCATCTGCGACGGTGAGCTGAGCCCGGGCCAGCTGATCCAGCTGGAGGACGTGGTCAAGGTCAAGGTCATCGACCGTACGGCCCTGATCCTGGACATCTTCGCCCAGCACGCCAAGTCCCGCGAGGGCAAGGCGCAGGTCGCGCTCGCGCAGATGCAGTACATGCTGCCGCGACTGCGCGGCTGGGGTCAGTCGCTGTCCCGGCAGATGGGTGGCGGTCGCGGCGGCCTCGCCACGCGTGGCCCCGGTGAGACCAAGATCGAGACGGACCGGCGCCGGATCCGCGAGAAGATGGCGAAGATGCGCCGGGAGATCGCGGACATGAAGACCGGCCGCGAGGTCAAGCGCCAGGAGCGCCGGCGCAACAAGGTGCCGTCCGTGGCCATCGCGGGCTACACCAACGCCGGCAAGTCCTCCCTGCTCAACCGCCTCACGGGTGCCGGCGTCCTGGTCGAGAACGCCCTGTTCGCGACCCTGGACCCGACCGTCCGCCGGGCCGAGACCCCGAGCGGCCGGCTGTACACGCTGGCCGACACCGTCGGCTTCGTCCGGCACCTGCCGCACCACCTGGTCGAGGCGTTCCGCTCCACCATGGAGGAGGTCGGCGACTCCGACCTGATCCTGCACGTGGTGGACGGCTCGCACCCGAACCCGGAGGAGCAGCTCGCCGCCGTGCGCGAGGTGATCCGGGACGTCGGCGCCACCGGCGTGCCCGAGATCGTCGTGATCAACAAGGCAGACGCGGCCGACCCGCTGGTGCTCCAGCGGCTGCTGCGGGTCGAGAAGCGCTCGATCGCCGTCTCGGCGCGCACCGGCCAGGGCATCGCGGAACTGCTCGCCCGGATCGACGACGAGCTGCCCCGCCCCGCGGTCGAGGTCGTGGCGCTCGTGCCCTACACCCACGGCAAGCTGGTCGCCCGTGCGCACGCCGAGGGCGAGGTCCTCTCCGAGGAGCACACCGCGGAGGGCACCCTGCTCAAGGTCCGGGTGCACGAGGAACTGGCGGCCGACCTGGCGCCGTACACGCCGGTCTCCGCCTGACCCGCGCAGGTACGAGGGCCCGTCACCCCACCCGGGGTGACGGGCCCTCGTCACGCTCGTCGCGGTGGCCCGCTCACCGTCCGGCGAACTGCTCGCTCACCGACTCGTACAGGCTCTTGGCCACCTCGCCCAGCCGGGGACCGGCCAGCCAGCCCGCGTTCACCGGGCCGATGGACGTGTTGGACACCAGCGCCGGCTTGCCGTCGGCACCGGTCTCCACCCAGCCGCCGCCGGACGAACCGCCCGTCATCGTGCAGCCGATCCGGTACATCGTCGGGTCGGACCGCTCCAGGGAGAGCCGGCCCGGCTCGTCCTGGCACTGGTACAGCAGCCCGCCGTCGTACGGCGCCGCCGCCGGGTAACCGGACGCCGTCACGCTGCCCACGTTCGCCACGGCCGGCGCGTCGAAGTCCACCGGCAGCGCCCCGCCGACCGTCTCCTCCAGCGACTTGCCGCCGCTGCCCTGCTCCGGCGTCACATGGATGACGGCGAAGTCGTACGCGGCACCGGCACCGCCCGTCTTGCCGCCCTCGCTGATCCACTGCTGCGAGGTCTTCGCCGCGTCGGCCCACCACACGCCGTACGGGGCGACCTGGGACCGGCTCGCGTTCTGCAGCGCGGCCGCCGACAGGGCCTGGTCGTTGTACGACGGCACGAAGGCGAGGTTTCGGTACCAGCCGCCCTTCTTCCCGGCGTGCACACAGTGACCGGCCGTCCAGACCAGGTTGGACTTGCCCGGGTGGGCCGGGTCCCGCACGACCGTCGCCGAGCAGACCATGGTGCCCTCGGGCGAGTCGAAGAGCAGCTTGCCCGACGTGGCCGCGTTGGCGTGGTACGGCGCGTCGACCGCCTGCGCCGTCACCGGCTGCGGCGTCGGGTCCGTCACGCCCTGGTCACCGGAGAGGTCGTTGTCGTCGACGCCCTGGTCCGGCTCCTCGGCCTCCCGCATCCGGTCCGGGTCCCACAGACCGCTGATGACCGGGTTGACGAAGTCGTTGGCCTCGCGCAGCCAGTCGTCCTTGTTCCAGTCCTTCCAGGCGCCGTTCTTCCACTTGTCGATGTCGATCCCGTGTTCCTTGAGCCTGCGCTTGAGGTCGTCGGGGATACGTATCTTTCCGTCACCGGAGCCCGCAGCGCTCGCGGTGGCGCCCGGGTCGCCGTTGTCGGCCCCGCCGCTGTCACAGGCGGTGGCGGTCAACGCCAGCGCCGAGACGAGGGCGACCGCCGTCAGCGAGGCCGAGGTGCGGCGACCGCCCCTTCCTCGCCGAGCGGTGAACGACGGCCGTATGGATCGCATGGTCTTGACTCCCCCTGCTGTGAAAGGAACTCGGCGCTTCGGCCCCGGCCCCGGCGGCGAACCCATGGACGGTTCCTGCCGGTTCCGCGACCTTCTGGGAACGGCATCACACACTATGCGGTCGCCGTGGGGGAGTTCTGCCCGGACGGCAACGGTTCCGTCACAGGCTGCCTGAACAGGGCCGAACCGTGCCGGGTGCCCCGCTGCGGCCACCCCTGCCGTACGCCGTCCGCCCGTTCTCCGGAAGGGCGACGGGAAGGCCGACCTCACTTCCGGCCAAGGATCTCCGGGCCACCCCGTAACCGGCCGAACGGTCGGCGGTTGTAGCCGGTGGAACCGGCCGTCTGGGTCCGGTCCCCGAGCACCGACTCGCCCTTGACCAGCCAGGAGGACAACGCGCCGTGGCCGTAACGGAGTCGATGGCCGGAGCCGCATCCGGAGAAACGCGCGACCCGCTCGAGGGCATCCTCAGACGCCAGTCGGCGCGCGAGTCCTCGGCGCGGACCTACGCCCGCGCCCTGCCCATCGTTCCCGTCCGGGCCCGGGGGCTCACCATCGAGGGCGCCGACGGCCGCCGTTACCTGGACTGCCTCTCCGGCGCGGGCACCCTCGCCCTCGGCCACAACCACCCGGTCGTGCTCGAAGCGATCCGCGGGGTCCTGGACTCGGGCGCCCCGCTCTCCGTCCTCGACCTCGCGACCCCGGTCAAGGACGCCTTCGTCACCGAGCTGTTCCACACCCTCCCGCCCGGCCTCGCCGACCGCGCCCGGGTCCAGTTCTGCGGGCCGGCCGGCACCGACGCCGTCGAGGCCGCCCTCAAACTGGTCCGGGCCGCGACCGGCCGCTCCGGCGTCCTCGCCTTCGCCGGCGCCTACCACGGCATGACCGCCGGTGCCCTGGCCGTCTCCGGCGGCGCCCCCGACGTCCAGGTGGCCCGCCTGCCCTACCCGCAGGACTACCGCTGCCCGTTCGGCATCGGAGGTCCGACCGGCGCCGAACTCGCCGCCCGCTGGGCCGAGTCCCTCCTCGACGACCCCAAGTCCGGTGTGCCGAGGCCGGCCGGGATGATCCTCGAACCCGTCCAGGGCGAGGGCGGCGTGATCCCCGCGCCGGACGACTGGCTGCGCCGTATGCGCCGGCTCACGGCGGACCGCTCCATCCCGCTGATCGCCGACGAGATCCAGACCGGGGTCGGCCGGACGGGAGCCTTCTGGGCCGTCGACCACAGCGGCGTCACCCCCGACGTCATGGTCCTGTCCAAGGCCATCGGCGGCAGCCTCCCGCTGGCCGTGATCGTCTACCGCGACGACCTCGACACCTGGCAACCCGGCGCCCACGCCGGTACCTTCCGCGGCAATCAGCTCGCCATGGCCGCGGGCACCGCCACCCTCGCCTACGTCCGCGAGAACGCCCTCGCCGAACGCGCCGCCATCCTCGGCTCCCGCATGCTGAACCGGCTCGCGGACTTCGGCCGTGAGCACGCGTGCGTCGGGGACGTACGGGGCCGCGGCCTGATGATCGGCATCGAACTGGTCACCCCGGAGCCGGAGCAGCCTGAGCCGGGGGCACCGGAGTGCGGGGCCGGAGGACCGGACGGCCGTTTCGCCGCCCGCACGCCGTACCCGCCCGCGCCCGGACTCGCCGCCGCCGTGCAGCGCGAGTGCCTCCGGCGCGGACTGATCGTCGAACTGGGCGGCCGGCACGCGTCCGTGGTCCGGCTGCTTCCGCCGTTGACGATCAGCGACGAACAGGCGGAGGCGGTCCTCGACCGCCTGACCGACGCGATCACGGCGGCGGCCCGCGACCACGAGAGCCACGGCCCTGACCGGCGTGACCACGGCGGCGGCCCGCGACGCTAAGAGCCACGGTCCTGACCGGCGATGACACCCCGGCAGCGCCCGGCGCACCGGGTGAAGACCACGCGCGCCGCACCCGCCCACCGACTCCGGGAACCTGCTCCGGACCGTCACCGCCTTTTGCCCCAGCTCCGCCCTCCTTCCGGGCACCCGGCCGACACCGACCGCCGGCCGCACCTCACAGCCGTCCCGCACGCCGTCCCGCCCGCCCGACAAGGCGCCGGGGCGGCGACCGCACCAGCCCCTGACACCCCGCACCCCAGCCCCAGAGGAGCCGTCATGAACGCCACTCCCCACCCCGACGGCCGCTCCGGCGCCCCCGACGACCAGGGAGACACCGGCATCCCGCCCGCCGCCGTACCGCTCACCGACTCCGTCCCCCAGCAGAAGAGGCGGGCGGCGGACACCAGCCGACGGACGGTGCCCGGCCCCGACCCGCTGGACGACCCCGACCCGCACACCGCCGCCCAGGCCGCCGCCGTCGAGAACCTCCTGCGGTGCTGGGTCCGCGAGACCGGCCTCGCCGCCCCCGCCACCGCGAGCCTCACCGTCCCGCTGCCCGCCAGCGGCACCGCCCTCATCGCACCGGTGCGGTACTGGTCCCCGACGGGCTGGCACCGCTTCGACCCACTCCGTCTCGCCTCCGCACCCGGCACCGCGCCACCCGTCGACGCCGTGACCCTCGCGGCACTCCTGGCCAGGGAAACCCCCGCCCCGCCGACCCCGGCCCCCACCACACCCGGCCCCCGCGCCGACCGGGACAGCGGCACCGGTTCCGGCGGCACCAGCCGCACGCCCGCGGCCCCCACCGGCCCCCGCCCGGGAGGCGAGGCCACCACCGATGGCTCCGAAGCCGGCCTGGGCCCCGGTTCCCGCGGCGGCCCCGCCCCTCTCACCCGCCCCGCGGCCGGCGGCGATCTCGTCGCCAGGGTCGCCGACTCCGTCCGCCGCACCGCCGAGTTCATCCGGTACCGGCGCGCACACCCCGCGGACACCCCCGACCTGTTCCTCAGCGCCGAACAGGCCCTCCTCCTCGGACACCCGCTGCATCCGGCCCCCAAGAGCCGGGAGGGCCTGACCGAGGCCGAGGCCGACCGGTACTCACCGGAGTCGCACGGCTCCTTCCCCCTGCACTGGCTCGCCGTCGCCCCCTCCCTCCTCGCGACCGACTCGGCCTGGACCGAGCGCGGCCGTCCCGTCCCCGCCGGCCGGCTCGTCCGGAGCCTCGCCGGAACCGACCTGCCGCTGCCCGACGGCTACACCGCCCTGCCCCTGCACCCCTGGCAGGCACGCGAGGTACGGCACCGCCCAGCCGTCGCCGCGCTGCTCGACTCCGGGCTGCTCCGCGACCTCGGGCCGCTCGGCGCTCCCTGGCACCCCACCTCCTCCGTGCGCACCGTCCACCGCTCCGGCGCCCCCGCGATGCTCAAGCTCTCGCTGGCCCTGCGCATCACCAACTCCCGCCGCGAGAACCTGCGCAAGGAACTCCACCGAGGAGTCGAGGTGCACCGGCTGCTGCGCACCGGCCTCGCCGGGCGGTGGCACACGGCCCACCCGGGCTTCGACATCGTCCGCGACCCGGCCTGGCTCGCCGTGGACGACCCGGACGGCCTGCCCGTGCCGGGACTCGACGTGGTGATCCGGCACAACCCGTTCACCCCGGCCGACGACGTCGGCTGCGTCGCCGGACTCGTGTCCCCCCGCCCCCTCGCCGTACCGCCTCCCAACACCCCCGAACCATGTGTCACTTGGCCGGTGCGGTCGCGCCTGGCCCACCTCCTCGCGCGGCTCACGGCACGTACCGGCCGGCCCGTCGGCGCCGTGGCGACGGAGTGGTTCCTGCGCTACCTGGAGCACGTCGTCCGCCCCGTCCTCCGGCTGGACGGCGAGGCCGGCATCGCCCTCGAAGCCCACCAGCAGAACACGCTGGTCCTGCTGGACGGCGACGGCTGGCCCATCGGCGGCCGTTACCGCGACAACCAGGGCTACTACTTCCGCGAGTCACGGCGGACCGAACTGGCCGCACGGCTGCCCGGCATCGGCGACCGCAGCGACACCTTCGTCCCGGACGACGTCGCCGACGAACGCCTCGCCTACTACCTCGCCGTCAACAACGTGTTCGGCCTGATCGGTGCCTTCGGTTCCCAGCGCCTCGCCGACGAGCGCCTGCTCCTCGCCGCCTTCCGCCGCTTCCTCACCACCCTGGCCTCGGGTCCCGCCCCGCTGCGCGGCTCCCTGCCCGGCCGCCTGCTCGACTCACCCGTGCTGCGCTGCAAGGCCAATCTGCTGACCCGACTGCACGGCCTGGACGAACTCGTCGGCCCGGTCGACGCCCAGTCCGTCTACGTCACGATCGCCAACCCCCTTCATTCCTGAGCGGCATCCGCACATGACCCACCTCGTCTCCTGACCCCCCCGTCTCCTGTCCCGCCTCGTCTCCTGAGAGGAGAGCACCGTGCCCCCCACCGACCTGACCGCCGGAACCGGTCCCGCCCCAGCCCCTCCGAGTGCCGGCCCACGGCCCGGTACGAGGGGTCCCCGGCACTCCCCGTTCGGCCCGTTCACCGCGGAGGACGACGACCCGGGCGGCGAGGACACCCTGGACCTGCGTCTGCCCGCCGAGTTCCTCGCCCTCCGCGCCGGGGTGACGACCGGTCTCCTCGGCCGGATCGCCACGTGGGGCGCGGTCCCCACTCCCGTCGGCTCCTTCCGGCTGGTGCCCGTACGCGTCGACCGGGACCTGCCGCTCGTCCACCGCTGGATGAACGACCCGGCCGTCGCCGCATTCTGGGAACTCGCCGGGCCCCCGCACCGGACGGAGGACCACCTGCGGGCCCAACTGCACGGCGACGGGCACTGCGTACCGTGCCTCGGCGTACTCGACGGCACCCCGATGAGCTACTGGGAGCTCTACCGGGCGGACCTCGATCCACTGGCCCGCAGCTATCCGGCCCGCCCGCACGACACCGGGATCCATCTCCTCATCGGCGACGCGGCGGACCGGGGCCGCGGAGTGGGCACCGCCCTGCTGGGAGCCGTGGCCGACCTGATCCTCGACCGGTGCCCCGCCTGCCCACGGGTGGTAGCGGAACCCGATCTTCGCAACACCCCCTCCGTCGCCGCGTTCCTGCGCGCGGGTTTCCGGTTCGCCGCCGAGATCGACCTGCCCGGCAAGCGGGCCGCCCTCATGATCCGGGACCGGGTCCTGCGCGATGTGCTGTAGCGCCGCGTGATCGCGCGCTCACCATGAGATACGAACGGCGGCGGCCCGGTGTTCCCGGAGTCCGGAAAAAATCGGCGAGCAGGTGCCGCCGTCTGTGGAGGAGCCGCCCGTCCGCCCCTCGTCTCAGCCGCCCCGACCCCACCCCAGGAGCCCCGGCCGTGATCCTGCCCGCCGTCCCCGTCACCGCCCCCCGTTTGTCAGTGCGGGGCCGTAGGGTGGTCAGGCTATGACGAAGCCCTCCCTCTCCGAACTCCTGCATGCCGCCGTCGCCGCCGTCGGCGGCACGGAGCGCCCCGGCCAGGTGACCATGGCCGAAGCGGTCGCCGAGGCGATCGACGACGGATCCCACCTGCTGGTCCAGGCCGGTACCGGCACCGGTAAGTCGCTGGGCTATCTCGTGCCCGCGCTCGCGCACGGAGAGAGAGTGATCGTCGCGACGGCCACGCTCGCCCTGCAACGCCAGCTCGTGGAGCGGGACCTGCCGCGCACGGTCGACGCCCTGCACCCGCTGCTGCGCCGCCGCCCCGAGTTCGCCATGCTCAAGGGCCGGTCGAACTACCTGTGCCTGCACCGCCTGCACGAGGGCATGCCGCAGGAAGAGGAAGAGGGCCTGTTCGACCAGTTCGAGGCGGCCGCGCCCACCAGCAAACTGGGGCAGGACCTGCTGCGGCTGCGGGACTGGGCGGACGAGACCGAGGACGGCGACCGGGACGACCTCACCCCCGGCGTCTCGGACCGCGCCTGGGCCCAGGTGTCGGTGTCCTCACGGGAATGCCTGGGCGCGTCGAAGTGCGCGTACGGCGCGGAGTGCTTCGCGGAGATGGCCCGGGAGCGGGCGAAGCTCGCCGAGGTCGTGGTCACCAACCACGCCCTGCTGGCCATCGACGCCATCGAGGGCGCCCCGGTGCTGCCGCAGCACGAGGTACTGATCGTGGACGAGGCGCACGAACTGGTCTCCCGCGTCACCGGCGTCGCCACCGGCGAACTCACCCCCGGCCAGGTCAACCGCGCCGTGCGCCGCGCCGCCAAACTGGTCAACGAGAAGGCCGCCGACCAGCTCCAGACCGCCGCCGAGGGCTTCGAGCGGCTCATGGAACTCGCTCTTCCCGGCCGTCTGGAGGAGATCCCGGAGGACCTCGGCTACGCCCTGATGCAGCTGCGGGACGCGGCCCGCACGGTGATCTCGGCCATCGGCGCGACCCGCGACAAGTCAGTCCAGGACGAGGACGCGGTCCGCAAGCAGGCGCTGGCCTCCGTGGAGACGGTCCACGACGTGGCGGAACGGGTCCTGAACGGCTCGGAGTGGGACGTCGTCTGGTACGAGCGGCACGACCGGTTCGGCGCCTCCCTGCGGGTCGCCCCCATGTCGGTCTCCGGCCTGCTCAGGGAGAAGCTCTTCGCCGACCGGTCCGTCGTCCTCACCTCGGCGACGCTCAAGCTGGGCGGCGACTTCAACGGCGTCGGCGCCTCCCTGGGACTCGGCCCGGAGGGCACCCAGAGTGAGGACCTGCCGCAGTGGAAGGGCATCGACGTCGGCTCGCCGTTCGACTACCGCAAGCAGGGCATCCTGTACGTCGCCAAGCACCTGGCGCGCCCCGCGCGTGACGGTGAGCGCGCCGACATGCTGGACGAGCTGACCGAGCTGATCCAGGCGGCCGGCGGGCGCACCCTCGGCCTGTTCTCGTCCATGCGGGCCGCCCAGCTCGCGGCGGAGGAGCTGCGCTCCCGCATCCCTGAGTTCCCGATCCTGCTCCAGGGCGAGGAGACGCTCGGCGAGCTGATCAAGAACTTCGCCGCCGACCCCAAGACCTGTCTCTTCGGCACGCTGTCGCTCTGGCAGGGCGTCGACGTCCCGGGCCCCAGCTGTCAGCTGGTCGTCATGGACAAGATCCCGTTCCCGCGCCCCGACGATCCGCTGATGAGCGCGCGCCAGAAGGCGGTGGAGGACGCGGGCGGCAACGGCTTCATGGCGGTCGCGGCCACCCACGCGGCGCTGCTCATGGCGCAGGGCGCCGGCCGCCTCGTCCGGGCCTCCGGGGACCGGGGCGTGGTCGCCGTACTGGACCAGCGGCTGGCGACCGCCCGCTACGGCGGTTTCCTCAAGGCGTCACTGCCGGACTTCTGGTACACCACGGACCGTAATCAGGTCCGCAGGTCGCTCGCGGCGATCGACGCGGCGGCGAAGGAGGCGGAGGGGAAGTGACCGGGGTGGCCGGTCCGCGGCCACCGCATGGCAGGCGGCGCCCGGCGACGGCCTGGAGAAAGGGCAGGGCCCCGGAACCGGCGCAGGGGTTCCGGGGCCCGGTCAGGGAGTGAGCCGGGTGGGGCTCGGTGTCCGCGGCGGTCAGACGCGCCGCAGCACGGCGACGACCTTGCCCAGGATGGTCGCGTCGTCGCCGGGGATCGGCTCATAGGCCGCGTTGTGGGGGAGGAGCCAGACGTGGCCGTCCTCGCGCTTGAAGCGCTTGACGGTGGCCTCGCCGTCGAGCATGGCGGCCACGATGTCGCCGTTCTCGGCGACCGGCTGGCGGCGCACGGTGACCCAGTCGCCGTCGCAGATCGCGGCCTCGATCATGGAGTCGCCGACGACCTTGAGGACGAAGAGTTCGCCGTCACCGACGAGCTGGCGGGGGAGCGGGAAGACGTCCTCGACGGACTCCTCCGCGAGGATGGGGCCACCGGCGGCGATGCGGCCGACGAGCGGGACGTACGACGCGGCGGGCTTGCCGGCGGTGTCCGTGGGCTGCACGGTGACCGTCTGGTCCGATCCGCGGACCTCGTAGGCGCGCGGGCGGTGGGGGTCGCGGCGCAGGAAGCCCTTGCGCTCCAGTGCCATCAGCTGGTGGGCGACGGAGGAGGTGCTGGAGAGGCCGACGGCCTGACCGATCTCCCGCATCGACGGCGGGTAGCCGCGCCTCTGCACGGAGTCCCTGATGACCTCGATCACCCGGCGCTGCCGGTCGGTGAGTCCGGAGCTGTCCGCCCGGATGCCTGGAGGTCGGCCCGGCAGGGAGCGCTTGTGTCCCTCGGGATTCGTGGCTTCGTTCATCGCGTGTACCGGCTCGACTCGGCCCTGGGAGCGGTCCTGGGCGGTGATGGTGGCACTGTCTGCGGTGGTGGTCACGGCGGCCCCTCTCGATGGTCTCCCTGCTGCACAACGGTAGTTGCTTTCGAAAGGTTGCGCCAAACACACGTTCGAGTGAAAAAGTGCGTTTCGCCTGACGTAATCAGGTGTCCGGGTGTATAGCTGGCGCGACACTCGACGGACAAAAGCGCCCATTGTTGTACTCTTCACCGCTGGAGTCGCTCGCCTCGTGCGCGGCGCCCCCAGTCTGCCATCCGGAATGTCGCAGTCCGGTATCCGGGGCCCTTTCCGTGCGGCCGCGCCACAGGCGCTCCCCGCGGCGCCCACCGTATCCCCATGAGCGCGCGGTGGTGCGCCCGCGCGCTCGCGCGTCCCCGCGGGCCGCCGCCGGCCTCCCGGGGTGCCGTTCCGGCGCGACACGCGTGTCTGCCTTGGTGAATGAGCCAATCCCCACATGTAGTGGTTGGATGGCTACAGCGGCCCACAAGTTGTGGTCCCCCCGGTCGGAGACGGCTCACCGATCGCCTATGCTTAGGGCTGCTTCGCGAGGCCTGTGTGTCCAGCGAGGCTGACGAGTCTGCTGTGAGGAGGGTTGGAGAACATGCACTGCCCCTTCTGCAGGCACCCCGACAGCCGCGTGGTCGACAGCCGTACGACCGACGACGGCACGTCCATCCGCAGGCGCCGCCAGTGCCCTGACTGCTCCCGTCGTTTCACGACCGTGGAGACGTGCTCGCTCATGGTGGTGAAGCGGTCCGGAGTCACCGAACCGTTCAGCCGTACCAAGGTCATCAACGGCGTGCGCAAGGCGTGCCAGGGACGGCCGGTCACCGAGGACGCGCTCGCCCAGCTCGGGCAGCGGGTCGAGGAGGCGGTGCGCGCGACCGGAAGTGCCGAGCTGACCACCCACGACGTGGGACTGGCCATACTCGGCCCCTTGCAGGAGCTGGACCTCGTCGCCTATCTGCGGTTCGCCTCCGTCTACCGGGCGTTCGATTCGCTCGAGGACTTCGAGGCCGCCATCGCGGAGCTGAGGCAGGCGACGCGCCCCGCCGCGGACGAGGAAGACGCCGGCGCGGGGAGCCAGGAAGACCATCGCGGGCCGGCCGGGACCACGCAGGTTCCCGAGCCCGCGCACGCCGCCGACTGACCGGCGGACCGGAATCCGGACGGAGAACCGGGTTCCGGCCGCAACGGCGGTGAACGAAGACCTGTCGCGGGCGTTGGCTGAGGGTGCCCGCGACGCAAGACGGAAACATGTGCCCACGGGAACAACGGGGGCATTTCAGGGCGTTTTCGCCCGTAGGGAGGCGGCATGACAGAGACGGCGAGCGGTCCGGCACGAGGTTCCCGCGCCAAGGGAGCCAAGGGCAGCAAGGGACTGCGCATCGAGCGCATCCACACCACCCCCGGCGTGCACCCGTACGACGAGGTGGCGTGGGAGCGCCGTGACGTCGTCATGACCAACTGGCGCGACGGCTCGGTGAACTTCGAGCAGCGTGGCGTCGAGTTCCCCGACTTCTGGTCGGTGAACGCGGTCAACATCGTCACCAGCAAGTACTTCCGTGGTGCCGTCGGCACCCCGCAGCGCGAGACCAGCCTCAAGCAGCTGATCGACCGCATCGTGAAGACGTACCGGAAGGCCGGTGAGGACCACAAGTACTTCGCTTCGCCCGCCGACGCCGAGATCTTCGAGCACGAGCTGGCGTACGCCCTCCTGCACCAGATCTTCAGCTTCAACAGCCCCGTCTGGTTCAACGTCGGCACCAAGCAGCCCCAGCAGGTCTCGGCCTGCTTCATCCTGTCCGTCGACGACTCCATGGAGTCGATCCTCGACTGGTACAAGGAAGAGGGCATGATCTTCAAGGGCGGCTCCGGCGCCGGCCTGAACCTCTCCCGGATCCGTTCCTCCAAGGAACTGCTCTCCTCCGGCGGCAACGCCTCCGGCCCGGTCTCCTTCATGCGCGGCGCCGACGCCTCCGCCGGCACCATCAAGTCCGGCGGTGCCACCCGCCGCGCCGCCAAGATGGTCGTGCTCGACGTCGACCACCCCGACATCGAGGACTTCATCGAGACCAAGGTCAAGGAAGAGGAGAAGATCCGCGTCCTGCGCGACGCGGGCTTCGACATGGACCTGGGCGGCGACGACATCACGTCCGTCCAGTACCAGAACGCCAACAACTCGGTCCGTGTGAACGACGAGTTCATGAAGGCGGTCGAGGAGGGCGGCCGGTTCGGCCTGCGTGCCCGCATGACCGGTGAGGTCATCGAGGAGGTCGACGCCAAGGGGCTCTTCCGCAAGATCGCCGAGGCCGCGTGGGCCTGCGCCGACCCGGGCATCCAGTACGACGACACGATCAACAACTGGCACACCTGCCCCGAGTCCGGCCGGATCACCGCGTCGAACCCGTGCAGCGAGTACATGCACCTGGACAACACGTCCTGCAACCTGGCCTCGCTGAACCTGATGAAGTTCCTGAAGGACGACGGCAAGGGCGACCAGTCCTTCGAGGCCGAGCGCTTCCAGAAGGTCGTCGAGCTGGTCATCACCGCGATGGACATCTCGATCTGCTTCGCGGACTTCCCGACCCAGAAGATCGGCGAGAACACCCGCGCCTTCCGCCAGCTCGGCATCGGCTACGCCAACCTCGGCGCCCTGCTGATGGCCACCGGCCACGCCTACGACTCCGACGGCGGCCGCTCCCTGGCCGGCGCCATCACCTCGCTGATGACGGGTACGGCCTACCGCCGCTCCGCCGAGCTGGCCGAGGTCGTCGGCACCTACGACGGCTACGCCCGCAACGCCGACGCCCACAAGCGCGTCATGAAGCAGCACTCCGACGCCAACGCCACGGCCGTGCGCATGGACGACCTGGACACCCCGGTCTGGGCCGCCGCCACGGAGGCATGGCAGGACGTGCTGCGGCTCGGCGAGAAGAACGGCTTCCGCAACTCCCAGGCGTCCGTCCTCGCGCCGACCGGCACCATCGGCCTCGCGATGTCCTGCGACACCACCGGTGTCGAGCCCGACCTGGCGCTGGTGAAGTTCAAGAAGCTCGTCGGCGGCGGCTCGATGCAGATCGTCAACGGCACCGTCCCGCAGGCCCTGCGCCGCCTGGGCTACCAGGAGGAGCAGATCGAGGCGATCGTCGCCCACATCGCCGAGCACGGCAATGTGATCGACGCCCCCGGTCTCAAGCAGGAGCACTACGAGGTCTTCGACTGCGCCATGGGCGAGCGCGCCATCTCCCCGATGGGCCACGTCCGCATGATGGCCGCGATCCAGCCGTGGATCTCCGGCGCCATCTCCAAGACGGTCAACATGCCGGAGACGGCGACCGTCGAGGAGGTCGAGGAGATCTACTTCGAGGCCTGGAAGCTGGGCGTCAAGGCGCTCGCGATCTACCGCGACAACTGCAAGGTCGGCCAGCCGCTCTCCGCCAAGAAGAAGGAGACGGCGGACGAGAAGAAGGCCGAGGAGCCCGCGGCCGTCGAGACCAAGGTCGAGAAGGTCGTCGAGTACCGTCCGGTCCGCAAGCGCCTCCCGAAGGGACGTCCCGGCATCACCACGTCCTTCACCGTCGGCGGCGCCGAGGGTTACATGACGGCCAACTCCTACCCGGACGACGGCCTGGGCGAGGTCTTCCTGAAGATGTCCAAGCAGGGCTCCACCCTCGCGGGCATGATGGACGCCTTCTCCATCGCCGTCTCCGTCGGCCTCCAGTACGGCGTGCCCCTGGAGACGTACGTCTCGAAGTTCACCAACATGCGCTTCGAGCCGGCCGGCATGACGGACGACCCGGACGTGCGGATGGCGCAGTCGATCGTCGACTACATCTTCCGCCGCCTGGCGCTGGACTTCCTGCCCTTCGAGACCCGCTCCGCGCTCGGCATCCACTCCGCCGAGGAGCGCCAGCGGCACCTGGAGACCGGCTCCTACGAGCCGGCCGAGGACGAGGTGGACGTCGAGGGCCTGGCTCAGTCGGCGCCGCGCGCCCAGGAGCTGAAGGCGGTCGCCACGCCGAAGGCCGAGAGCGAGGCGGCCAAGCCCGCCCCGAAGCAGGCCCACACCAGCGCCGAGCTGGTGGAGATGCAGCTGGGCATCCAGGCCGACGCCCCGCTGTGCTTCTCCTGCGGTACGAAGATGCAGCGGGCCGGCTCCTGCTACATCTGCGAGGGCTGCGGCTCGACCAGCGGCTGCAGCTGATGACACGCCGTCCGTGAGGTAAGGGGCGCCGGCCATGGCCGGCGCCCCTTACCCGTGTGCGCTGAGGACGTCAGGGCCGGCGTGCCCGGCCCATGACCCGGGTGAAGGTCGCCGGGTCCCCGTCGAAGCCGTGCAGGCCCGGGTGGAAGGTCCACTCGCCGGAGTCGTCCCGGACGAACTCGGCGAGCGCGGCGGCCGTCGCCCCGGCCACCGAGCCGAAGCCGTCCTCCGCGAGCACGGTGTAGCCCTCACGGATACGGAGGGCGGGGTTCAGCACGTCGGCGAACGTCGTGTGCCCGTACCGCTGTTGGATGACGGCGCCCACCACCACGCGCACGTAGCGGCCGTCGAGGCGGTCCAGTTCGAGCGTCATGACCTCGTCCCAGCCGAACCCCTTGCCGTCCGTGCTGTCGCGGTTGAGGGTGATCGTGCCGTCCGGTGAGCGGCTGTCGAAGTGCACCAGATAGGCCGGATCCCCGTACGCGTCACCGGAGACGAAGGTCGCGGCGATGATGTCGAGGTCGGTCGGCGAGTGGCCCGCCGGGCTGGGGTCCCACTTGAGCGCGACCTCGACCTTGCGGATTCCCTTGCTGAAGCCGGTCACCGGGCTTCCCCCTTCCGCTGTGGTTCGACCCCAACTTCACTGCGGCCGGGGTTTGTTGTCCATCGTGCCATGTACGGGGGGCCGTACGCGCGGGCGATCTCCACGAAGACGTGACCGACGCCACGTCCGGTGGCCGTACGATGGCGCGGTGCTGGTCAAGTGGATTCGCTGCACCGTGGTGGACCGCCGGGGTTTCGAGCGGGGGCAGCGGAAATGGGCGGGGCTTCCCGGGGAGCCGGGTTTCCGGGGGCAGGGCGGGGGCTGGAGCCGGCAGCGGCCGGGGGTGGCGCACCTCTTCGCCTTCTGGGAGAGCCGTGCCTTCTACGACTCCTTCATGGCCCGCTCCCACGACCGGCTGGCCGCCGCCCAGTCCGGCACCTTCAAGGACGCCCAGGTCAAGCTGTTCGAGTACCGCTTCGATGTGAAGACCGGATTCGAGCCCCGCTTCACCGACGCCGATCTGATCCGGGTGGCCCTGTGCACGGTCCGCGAGGAGCGCGTGGAGCACTTCACGCTCATGCAGGAGAAGGTCTGGAACCCCGCCATGGCCGGCTCGCCCGGCATGATCCGCGGCATGTTCGCCGAGGCGCCCGAGCACGAGTTCCTGATCCTGTCGATGTGGCGCGCGGCGGCCGAGCACGGCAAGTACCGCACCGAGCGCGTGGAGCGCCTCGCCCTGCGCGCCCAGACCGAGGCGGACATCGCGGCGCTCTCCGGCGACCTCGTGGATCTGGAACCGTCCTGGACGGTCTGAGGCGCGTGCCGGTCCGCAAAGCGAATGCGGCAGCCGTGGGCGGTCCCGTCACGGCGGCCCGGGACGCCGGATTCGTGTGACCTACGCCGTATGGAGCCCGTACGAGTGCTCGACGCGTCGCCGTACCCTCTAGGGTTTCGGCATGGCACGACCACGGCGCATCGTCCTTGTCCGGCACGGCGAGTCAACGGGCAACGTCGACGACTCCGTGTACGAGCGCGAACCCGACCACGCCCTCGCGCTGACCGAGCGCGGCCGGCGGCAGGCGGAGGAGACCGGCGAACGGCTCCGCGAGCTCTTCGGCCGGGAGCGGGTCAGCGTGTACGTCTCCCCGTACCGCCGGACCCACGAGACACTCAGCGCCTTCCGCCTGGACCCCGGCCTGATACGCGTCCGGGAGGAGCCCCGGCTGCGCGAGCAGGACTGGGGCAACTGGCAGGACCGCGACGACGTGCGCCTGCAGAAGGCGTACCGGGACGCCTACGGGCACTTCTTCTTCCGGTTCCCGCAGGGCGAGTCCGGCGCGGATGTGTACGACCGGGTCGGCGGCTTCCTGGAGAGCCTGTTCCGCAGCTTCGAGGCCCCCGACCACCCGCCGAACGTCCTCCTGGTGACCCACGGGCTCGCCATGCGGCTGTTCTGCATGCGCTGGTTCCACTGGACGGTCGCGGAATTCGAGTCGCTGTCCAATCCGGGGAACGCCGAGATGCGGATGCTCGTTCTCGGAGAGGACGGCAGGTACACACTCGACCGGCCCTTCGAAAGCTGGCGCGAGCCGGTGCCGCAGTGGGTCACCGGATAAAGTGGCAGGGCGATGACCGCTGACTCCTCTTCCCCCGGGCGCCTGGAGCGCGCCCTGACGAGCCTGCGCGGACTGGCCGTGGGAGACGCCCTGGGCTCCCAGTTCTTCGTCCCCGCGCACTATCCCCTGCTCAAGCGGCGCGAGCTGCCCGCAGGCACCTGGCAGTGGACGGACGACACCGAGATGGCCTGCTCGGTGGTCGCCGTCCTCGCCGCCCACCACCGCATCGACCAGGACGCCCTCGCCCGCTCCTTCGCCGAGCACCACGACTTCGACCGCGGCTACGGCCCCGCGGTCAACCGGCTGCTGCGCCTGGTCCGGGAGGGCGATGACTGGCGCCGGCTGGCCGCCGGGCTCTTCAACGGCCAGGGGTCCTGGGGCAACGGCGCGGCGATGCGGATCGCGCCCCTGGGCGCGTGGTACGCGGACGATCCGGAGCAGGCGACCCACCAGGCGGAGATCTCGGCCTACACCACCCACCAGCACCGGGAGGCCGTGGTCGGCGCCATGGCCGTGGCCGCCGCGGCGGCGTTCGCCGGTTCCCCGGACGGCCCGCCCGCCCCCGAGGCCCTGCTCGACGGTGTCATCGCGCTGGTGCCGAAGAGCGCGGTCGGCCAGGGCCTCCGCCGGGCCCGGGACATGCTCGACTACGACGACGCGGTCACCGTGGCGGCCGTCCTGGGCTGCGGACGCCGTACGACCGCCCATGACACCGTCCCCTTCGCCCTCTGGTCCGCCGCCCGGTCCCTCGGCGACTTCACGTCGGCGTTCTGGACCACCGCCCAGGTCGGCGGGGACGTGGACACCACCTGCGCGATCGTGGGCGGGGTGCTCGCCGCGGGCAAGGCGGGGAGACCGCCCGCCGAGTGGGCCGAGCGCACCGAGGCCCTGCCGGACTGGGTGCCCACGGGGGCCTGACGGCCAGTGCCGCCGCGCGAGCCCGGACGGCCCGGCGCCACGCACCGAAACTCTCCGTTCCCGGTGGGAACTCTCCGTGACCAACGCTCGTTGTCCCGATATCCGCTGCCCGCCGCGTCCGGTGCCGGGACGTCCGGCGGGGCCGCGAGCGTGAGAGGGACGGAGGGGAGGAGCGATGTCATTCGGTACGCGGGTGCTGTCGGCGGTGCCGCCGACGCGGGGCCGGGGAGCGGTTCGGGCGCTGCTTTCCGCCCTGGTCCGGGCCCTGCTTAGGGTCCTCTCGTGCGCTCTGCCGGGCGTGGTCTCGCCGGCCGGATCTCCGCGAGGGCCGTCTGTGGCCCGGCAGGGGTCCGGCCGGCCGCGGCATCGCGCGGCGCGTACCGGTTCAGCCCATGTGCGGGCCCGCCGTGCCCGCGAGGGAGTCGAGGTCGCTCTTGCGGACCCGCAGCACCAGCCAGGCGGTGACGAAGGCGAGTACGGCCATCGCGGCGGCCGGGATGAAGGCCGTGGAGATGCCATGGGCGAGCACCTCGTTCCCCCACGGCGCGGGCATCTCGTGCGTCTTGGCGAACTCCGCCTTCTGCTCCGGCGAGGCATCGGCGAGGAACCGGGGGAGCTGCTCCTTCCCCTCGTCGGTGGCGGCCGACCCGAAGACGGTCGTCAGGATCGACAGCCCGAGCGAACCACCGACCTGCTGCATGGCGTTGAGCAGTCCGGAGGCGGCGCCCGCCTCGTGCGGGGCCACGCCGGACACGGCGGTGACGGTGGCCGTCACGAAGGTCAGGCCCATGCCGAAGCCGAACACCAGCATCGGCCCCAGCACCCCGCTCGCATAGGTGCTACCGGGCTCGATGAAGGTCTGCCAGCCCAGCCCGACCGCCACCAGCGCCGCGCCGGCCATCATGAACGGCTTGGGGCCGAGCACCGGAAGGAAGCGCTGCGACAACCCCGCGCCGATCGCGATCGCGGCCGTCACCGGAAGGAACGCGATACCCGCCTTGGTGGCGCTGTAGCCGAGTACGTTCTGCACGAACAGCACGATGTAGAAGAACATGCCGAACATCGCCGCGGCCAGGCTCAGCATGATCACGTACGTGCCCCAGCGGTTCCGGTCCGCGAACATCCGCAGCGGGGTGATCGGCTCCTTCGCCCGCGTCTCGATGAAGACGAAGGCGAGCAGCAGCACCACGGCCGCGGCGAAGGAGCCGATCGTGAGCCCGTCCCGCCAGCCCTTCTCCGCGGCGCGGATGAACCCGTACACCAGCGAGGCCATGCCGACCGTGGAGGTGAGCGCGCCGGCGAGGTCGAAGCGGCCCGGGTGGCGCTCGGACTCGTTGATGTACAACGGCGCGAGCGCCGCGATCAGTACGCCGATGGGGACGTTGACGAACAGTACCCACCGCCAGTCGAGCCAGTCGGTGAGCATGCCGCCCGCGAGCAGGCCGATGGCACCGCCGCCCGCGGAGACGGCGGCGAACACACCGAAGGCCCGGTTGCGTTCCGGGCCTTCGGGGAAGGTGGTCGTTATCAGCGCCAGCGCCGTGGGGGACGCTATCGCGCCGCCCACACCCTGGAGGGCTCGCGCGGCCAGCAGTTGCCAGGGCTCCTGGGCCAGGCCGCCCAGCAGCGAGGCGAAGGTGAACAGCAGGATGCCGGTCATGAACACCCGGCGGCGGCCGAGGATGTCACCGGCGCGCGCACCGAGCAGCAGCAGGCCGCCGAAGGTGAGCGTGTAGGCGCTGACCACCCATGTCAGATCGGTCGTGCTGAAGCTGAGGGCTTCCTGAATGTGCGGGAGCGCGATATTCACAATCGTCGCGTCGAGTACCACCATGAGCTGACTGGCCGCGATGACGGTGAGTGCGATGCCGGGGTGCCCTCCCCGACGGGCCGCGCCCGATTTCTGATCGTCCGTGAGGAGCTGAGAGGTCGTCACTATGGGTCCCCCATACAGGCGTTAGTGAACGCTCGCGTTCACTGTCGCGTCCACCGTAGTGAGTCCCCGACAGTGAACGCAAGCGTTCACTTAAGCGCGCGTCGCGCCCGCGTCCCCGTTGCTGCGGCGTGGCGTCACTGCCCCGGAATCACCGCTCACCTCGCATGCAGGAGAAACACAGATGGTTACCTCGCGCTGTTCGGCCGCGCCCACCGGAACGGCTTCCCCCCGCCGGCGCGGTGCGGTACTGGAGCGGGCGATCCTCGACGCCGCCCTGGAGCAGCTCAGCACGGTCGGCTGGAAGGGGCTGACCATGGAAGGCGTCGCGGCCGGCGCCCACACCGGCAAGGCGGCGGTCTACCGCCGCTGGCCCTCCAAGGAGGACCTGGTCGCGGACGCCCTGGTGTCCGGACTGCCCCGGGTGGAGCGGGCCCCGGACCTGGGCAGCGTGCGCGAGGACCTGCTCACCCTGTGCCGTGAGGTACGGCGGATCATGTACTCCCGACCCGGCGCCGCCCTGCGCTCGGTCATTCACGAATGCGATCAGGTGCAGGCCGAGCGCTTCGAGGGGGTGATCCTCGGCAGCGTGGTCGAGCCGACCGTCAAGCTGGTGCGCGAGGTCATCGTCCGTGGAATAGAGCGGGGAGAGGTCCGGGAGGACGCGGCCAACGGCTATGTCTTCGACGCCATCCCGGCCATGATGATGTACCGGTCGAAGATGTGCGCCAGCGAATGGAACGACCGGGATCTCGAAGGGATGGTCGACCAGCTGATGCTTCCGCTGCTGCGGCCCTACGGGGCCTGACGTCCTCTTCCGGCGCCCTTCGCGCCCCTCGGGAGACCGGGGTGTCGCGCGCCGGTTCCGGCGGCGTACGCTAAGGGCGCCATGCCGTACGAACCGCCTACCCACGCCGTCGAGCGCTCCCTGCGCGCCACGACCGGAGCGAAGGTCATTGCCGGTGTCGACGAGGTGGGGCGCGGCGCCTGGGCCGGCCCCGTCACGGTCTGCGCGGCGATCACCGGACTGCGCCGCCCGCCCGCGGGCCTGACCGACTCCAAGCTGCTCACGCTCAAGCGGCGCACGGAACTCGCCGAGATCCTGCGGACATGGGTGACGGCCTATGCCCTGGGGCATGCTTCCCCCGAGGAGATCGACGACCTGGGGATGACGGCCGCGCTGCGGCTGGCCGCGATCCGCGCCCTGGATGCCCTGCCGGTCCGCCCCGACGCCGTGATCCTCGACGGGAAGCACGACTACCTCGGCGCTCCCTGGAAGGTCCGCACGGTGATCAAGGGCGATCAGTCGTGTGTGGCCGTAGCGGCGGCGTCGGTGATCGCCAAGGTTCAGCGCGACAAAATGATGGCCGAACTGGGTGTCGACCATGCACACTTCGGATTTGCGGACAACGCCGGGTATCCGTCGCCCGTGCACAAGGCCGCGCTGGCGGAGCGGGGGCCCACCCCGCACCACCGTTTGTCGTGGGCGTATCTTGATGCGTTGCCTCAGTGGCGGCACCTCAAGAAGGTCCGCAACTGGGCGGACGGAAGCGTTCCGGAAATTGAGGGTCAGCTCGGCTTCGATTTCTGACGGTTCCGATCGCACTGATGTGCCACCCGGTCATCCGCGCCGCACCAACGTTTGATAAAAATCAGCTCATGCCTCTCATTCCCGAGGAGCCTCAGATTCACGAGAGTGCCCAGGGTCCCCGCGCCACGCCGGCCAGCGGCCGCACCGCGCCGACCCCCCGCCCCGTACCCGGCCCCCGCCCCGCGGCTCCGTCCCGCCCCGGTCGTCCCGGCCCTCCGCGGCCCACGCCGCCGGCGCAGCGCGCACCGCGAGACGCGGCTCCGGCCAAGCCCGGTCCTTCCGGCCCGGCCGCTCCCGCCGCCGCGGCGGGCCCGCAGATCCAGTTGATCCCGGCTTCGGCCGAGGGTGCGCTCGACGCCGCCGAGGAGGCGGTGGACCTGCTCCTGGACTCGGGCCGCGCCCCCGGCGACGTACTCGTCCTCACCACCGGTGCCCAGCACCCGTGGGCCGAACACGAACTGTCCTTCGGCGAAGCGTCCTACTGGGCGCAGCACGACGCCGGTGACGACGTCTTCTACGCGGACGCCGCCGTCGCCGCCCGTGCCGCCACCCGCCCGGTGGTCGTCGTGGCCGTCAACGGAGGCCCCGCCTCCGTCGCTGCCACCGCCCTCCCGCTGGCCCACTCCCGTGCCGGTGCCCTGCTGATCGTCTGCGGCGACCCGCAGCAGATCAACTCGGTGCTGGGCGCCGGCGTCTGAGTCGCGTCGGCACCTCGGGACACCGAGGGGCCGAAGGAGCCGCTCCGGCGGGATCCGCACGGTGCGGCTTTTGGCGTGTCCGGGCGACGGCCCTGAGGCGCCCGGGACGACGGGCCGCGGCCCTGACACCGCCGGGTCCGTTCTCCCGGGGAGGCCCGGGCGTACCGGCCGACGTCACGCCGGGACGGTGATCCGGGTCGACATGGGGAGGCGTGGCGATGCCTGCCCGGCAGGACAGGCACCCCGCGGGGGTGGCCCGCACCGCCTGCGGCCGTCTCCGGGGCGCACCAGGGGCCGCACCCGCACGTCACCGGCGCAGCCGGGGCAGCTCTCGCAGGTCGTCCAGGGTCCTTCGGGGTCCGGAGGACAAGTGCGCGGGTGCTCCTCGGGACCGCTCCGCGCGCACGCCGGTCCGGTCCGGCCGTCACGCGCCGGCCGGATGCGCCGTGGCAGTCCCCGGTCGGTGGCGCGGACCGTCGTACCTCCGTCCCGCGCTGGTCAGCGAGCCGCCGCCCGGCTCAGCACCTCGGATACCGGGCCGCCGGTGCGTGGCGCGAGTGGCGGGGCTTCCGACGTGGCGAACGGCTCCGGGGCCGAGTGGGCGTTCGGCCGGCGCCCGCCGCGTCCCTCGCCGAGCACCTGCCAGCCGCCGTGGGTCAGCGTGATGTACGCGCCGCAGCGCAGCCCGTGCAGAGTGCAGGCATCACGCAGTCCCCACATCCAGGCGCCGTCCTCCTCGGTCCAACGCGCGTCGCCCTCCCGGCAGTAGAGCAGGACGGCGGTGCGCACAGGGGTGCGGCGGCGCAGGTCGTGCGGAATCACCCGGCGCAACTGGGCCAGCAGCGCGTTGCGCAACATCCAGCCGTCGGCCGGGGTCGCACGGCGCGTGAACGAGGCGCTCGCCCGCAACCGCTCATCCGGGTCGAGCACCGCCACGACCGCCGTGAGCGGCTTCGGGTGGTGGCGGGCGTGCAAGCCGCTGACGACCTCACGAGGGTTGCGCAGCAAAGGGATTCCGGCGGCGGCCCACTCCGCGGGCTCAAGCAGGCGACTGGCGGAGGCATCGGAGGCCGGCGTCGACAACGAGGCCGCCGAGGACGGTGCGAATCCGAAGGTCACGTTCCTCCCTTCGGCTACGCGCCCACACTGCGGGCGAGGTCGGATTCGGGGGAGCGCGCGCCGCAGCGGAGCCCAACCGGATCACGGGTGAGTCGTGCGGGTAGCGGACCTCAATTCTTCCTGTCGAACTGGGTTGCGGCAACGAGCAATTGGCGCCGCCGAGTGTTATCTGGTAGTGCGTGGCTTATATCCCTCCTACCCAAAGATCGGGCCGTCGACGCCTGCGCCCTCCGCGGCCCCGTGCGGCGGGCCGCCGCGAACGGCCGCGCGGCAGCCCGGAACAGCGGTAACGCGCCGCAGTTCACCACAGGGATGACGCCGTACTCATCCCTGGACGGCGAGAACCAGGGGCAACACGCCACGTGCCCCGGACCTGCGCAGCAGACGCGCCGCCATGGCCAGGGTCCAGCCCGTCTCCGTGAAGTCGTCGACCAGCAGCACCGGACCGTCGGCCGCGGCGAGAGCCGACGCGAGGGCGGGCGGCACCGTCAACGCCCCGTCGAGCGCTTTCAGCCGCTGGGCGCTGTTGCTGCGGGGCACCCGGGGCGTGTCTCCCGCGTATTCCACCGAGCCGAGCAGGGGCAGCCTGCCGACCTCGGCGATGCGGGCGCCCAGGGAGTGGATCAGCCTGGGCCGGCTGCGCGAGGCCATGGTGACCACGCCCACCGGCCGGGCCGGGGCGTCGGACGCACCGGAGGCCCAGCCGCCCGGACCACGGGCCCAGTCGGCCAGCACGCCGACCACGGCCTGCGCCACGTCGTCCGGCACCGCCGCGTCCGGTGCCTGCGGCACGAACAGGGGGCGCAGCCGGTTGCCCCAGCCGATGTCCGACAGCCGTCCCAGAGCCCTCCCCGGCGAGGCCTGTTCCCCCGCCGGGATACGGCCCTTGAGCCCGATGCCGATGGCCGGGAGCCCGGTCGGCCACATGCGCCGGGGCTCCACCTCCACCCCGGCGCGCCCCAGGTCGCTCCGCGCGGCGTCCAGAGCCGTCGGGGACAGATCGGAGGTGAAGCGCGGCCCCGCGCAGTTGTCGCAGCGGCCGCAGGGTTTGGCGCCCTCGTCGTCCAGCTGGCGCTGGAGGAATTCCATCCGGCACTCGGTGGTGGTGGCGTACTCGCGCATCGCCTGCTGCTCGGCCGCGCGCTGCCGGGCCACCCACGCGTAGCGCTCGGCGTCGTACGACCAGGGCTGTCCGGTGGCCGTCCACCCGCCCTTGACCCGTCGCACCGCTCCGTCCACATCAAGGACCTTCAGCATGGTCTCCAGGCGGGAACGGCGCAGCTCCACCAGCGGTTCCAGAGCGGGCAGCGACAGGGGGCCGTCCGACCGGGCCAGCACGTCGAGGGTGCGCCGGACCAGATCTTCGGAGGGAAAGGCCAACGAGGAGAAGTACTCCCAGATCGCCTCGTCCTCCTTGCCCGGAAGCAGCAGCACCTCGGCGTGGGCGACGCCGCGGCCGGCCCTGCCGACCTGCTGGTAGTAGGCGATGGGGGAGGAGGGCGAGCCGAGATGGACGACGAAACCGAGATCCGGCTTGTCGAAGCCCATGCCGAGCGCCGAGGTGGCCACCAGGGCCTTGACGCGGTTGGCGAGCAGGTCCTCCTCCGCCTGCTGCCGTTCGGCGTTCTCCGTCTTGCCCGTGTAGGAGGCGACGGTGTGTCCGCGCTGCCGCAGAAAGGCGGTGACCTCCTCGGCGGCGGCGACGGTGAGGGTGTAGACGATGCCGGAGCCCGGCAGATCGTCGAGGTGGTCGGCGAGCCAGGCCATCCGGTGCGCGGCATCCGGCAGCCGCAGCACACCGAGGCTCAGACTCTCCCGGTCCAGCGGTCCGCGCAGCACCAGCGCGTCCATCGTGCCGCCCGTACCGAGCTGCTCGGCGACGTCCGCGGTCACCCGGGCGTTGGCCGTGGCGGTGGTGGCCAGCACCGGGACGCCGGACGGCAGGTCGCCGAGCATGGTGCGCAGCCGGCGGTAGTCGGGGCGGAAGTCGTGGCCCCAGTCGGAGATGCAGTGGGCCTCGTCCACCACCAGCAGACCGGTGGCGGCGGACAGCTTGGGCAGGACCTGGTCACGGAAGTCGGGGTTGTTCAGCCGCTCCGGTGAGACCAGCAGCACATCGACCGCGCCCGCCGCGATCTCGGCCTGGACGGCGTCCCATTCCTCGGTGTTGGCCGAGTTGATGGTCCGGGCGTGGATACCGGCCCGGCCCGCGGCCTCCACTTGGTTGCGCATGAGCGCGAGCAACGGCGAGACGATCACCGTGGGGCCGCTTCCTCTGGCCCGCAGCAGCGAGGTCGCGACGAAGTACACCGCGGACTTGCCCCAGCCCGTGCGCTGTACGACCAGGGCCCGGCGCCGGTCGGCGACCAGCGCCTCGATCGCCCGCCACTGGTCCTCGCGCAGCCGGGCGGCGCCCGTCGCGTCCCCGACGAGCCGGGCGAGAACGGCATCGGCTTCCGCCCGGAGATCCGCGTTGCTCGTGTGTTCCATGCGTTCCATACAACAGGACCGCACCGACAACCGGGCGGGCCCGGGCCGAGTCTGTGGATAACCAGGCAGCGTTGTCGTGTCCCTGATCTGACTTATCCACAGGCCGCTAAGCGGAATCTTGGAATCCGCGAGATCGTCGGCGCATGACGAATCACAGCGAAACCGCCGGACCCTTCGGAAACGACGACATCTCCGGGCACCACCCGTCGGCCGGACCGGCCGACCACACCGCGCAGGTCACCCTGCGCACCCCCGCCGAACTGGCCGACGCCCTGCCCTACCTGCTCGGCTACCGCCCCGAGGACAGCATGGTGCTCGTCGCTCTGCACGACCGGGGAGGCCGCGGCAGGTTCGGCGGCCGGGCCCGGCTCGGCATCCCGGCGGACGAGGACGACTGGGAGGCCGCCGCCCGGCAGCTGGCCCGCGGGCTGGTGACCGGCAGCGAGCGGCGCGGCGCCCGGCCCGAGGGCATGGTGGCCTACGTCTGCCAGGAGCCGGGCCCCGGCGAGTCCGGCCGGGAGGTCAAGCAACGGCTGACGAGGCTGGCCCAGCTGATGCGCACCGAGTGCGGAAGCCTGGACGTGCCCGTCGTCGAGGCCCTGTGCGTCTCGGACGGGCGTTTCTGGTCGTACTGCTGCCCGGTCAAGGGCTGCTGCCCCGAGGACGGCTCCCCGATGGGCCTGCCCGGCACCTCCGTACTCGCCGCGGCGGCCACCTACGCCGGCCTCCAGGTGCGCGGCACACTGAAGGAACTGCGCGCCAGGCTGCAACCCTGGGAGTCGGCGGCCGCGCTGGACCAGGAGATCGCCCTCGACGCGGCGGGAATGAGCCTGGTGCCCCGCATCCTGGACGAGACGACCCGCGAGGAGGTGGCGCGGGAGACCCTGGTCCTCGCCGAGCGGATCATCCGCCGCCTCGCCGCGGCGGCACCGGTCTCCGGGACCCATCCGGCGGATGTCCGTGACGACGGCCTCCTCGACGCCGACGAGGCGGCGACCCTCATCCTCGGACTCCAGGACCGCACGACCCGCGACCGGGCCGCCGCCTGGATGGAAGGGGACGTCGCGGCCCCGGCCCTGCGGCTCTGGCGCGCCCTGGCCCGCCGCTGCGTCGGCCCCTACAGCGAGCACGCCGCCGCGCCGCTGACCCTGGCGGGCTGGGTCGCCTGGTCCACGGGCGACGAACTGGAGGCGCGCGAGGCACTGGCCATGGCACTGGGCGCGGATCCCGACTACCTCTTCGCCCGCCTCCTGCACCAGGCCTGCAACGAGGGACTCGACCCGGAAGCGGTCCGCCGCTGCCTGCGCGCCCAGGACGCACGGGACGCGCAGGACGCACAGGACGCACGGGACGCGCAGGACGCGTCGGTGCGGACGGCGCGGCAATCGGATCCGGCGCCGAGGCAGGCGCTCGTCGAGAGCACGCAGAACCCCGTCCCGACACCCCGGACCTCGACGGACGGCCCGGCTCCAGGTCCCCGGCCTGCCGGGCAGCGCAGGCGCCGCACGCGCGGCGCGGACGGCGACGACCGCCGCCCCACAGCCCGGACCAAGGCCGACCAGCGCGGGCCGGCCGGCTCCCGCCCCCGGTCGACCGCGCCCGGAGGCTCCAGGCCGGGCCTCCGGGTCGGAAGCACCAGGCGCACGCGTACCACCGGCCCCGACGACACCGCGACCGGCGGCGCGCCGTCGGAGGGCGGACGCCCGCGGACCGAGGGCGACGTATGAGCACCCGCCGGACCGTGCCCGCCAGCCCGGCGAACCCGGGTGCGGTGCCGGGAGCGGCTCCCGGCCGGTTCCTGGTCACGCTGGCCAGACAGGCCACCGGCGGGATGCCGTACCCCGGCTCCGGCTCGGGCAGAGGCCGTCGGACATGGGGACAGGCCGTCGGTCATGAGGGGCAAGCCGTCGGTCACGGGGGACAGCCCGCCGGTCGCAGGGGCAGGCACAGTCCGCCGCCACGGTGGCTTTCCGTGTCGGCTTCTGGGTGGTGAACCGGAACGTCGGACACCCGGCCGCCGCCCTGGCGACGGCCGGCCGGTCCGGCCCGGGTCTGCCGCACAAGGTCCGTACCGAACACCTCGCCCGGCTGCTCGGCTGCCCCCGCCCTGAACGCGGGCTGGGGGCGGGCCCCCGGAACCGGAGAGGCGGGGCGCACCCCGTTCGGTCACCGGACCGGAACCGTGCGGGCCGAGGCGGACGACCGCGCGCGAGCCACCGACCGGCGAAAGAAACCCGGCTTCGCGCGCCACACCAGAACGAAGCAGGACAGCAACCGATGCGGCGGCCGAGGGAGTGTTTATCGTCAGGAAGACGACTATGATCGCGGCATGCCCTACGACCCGTCAGCCTTCCCGCCCTTCGCCGTCACCGTGGACCTGGTCGTGCTGACCGTGCGTCGCCATGCCCTGTGCGCGCTGGCGGTACGCAGGGGCGAACCTCCCTTCCAGGGGCGCTGGGCACTGCCCGGGGGTTTCGTACGGGCCGACGAGGACCTGACCCAGGCGGCGGCGCGCGAACTGGCCGAGGAGACCGGGCTCTGCGCCCACGACTCCGCCGCCCCGGCCCAGGACAACGGAGCCCACCTGGAGCAGCTCGCCACCTACGGCGACCCCGAGCGGGACCCGCGTATGCGCGTGGTCAGCGTCGCCCACCTCGCGCTCGCGCCCGACCTGCCCGCACCGCGCGCCGGCGGCGACGCCAGCAACGCGCGCTGGGCCCCGGTCGAGGAACTGCTCCAGCAGGGCGGGTACGGCCGTGACGGCGAACCCGTGGCACCGCTCGCCTTCGACCACGCCCGGATCCTCGCGGACGGAGTGGAACGCGCCCGCTCCAAGATCGAGTACTCGTCGCTGGCCACCGCCTTCTGCCCGCCCGAGTTCACGGTCGGCGAGCTGCGCCGGGTGTACGAGGCGGTGTGGGGTGTCGCGCTCGACCCGCGCAACTTCCACCGCAAGGTGACCGGCACCCCCGGTTTCCTCGTCCCCACCGGAGGGACGACCACGCGCCAGGGCGGCCGGCCGGCCCAGCTCTTCCGGGCCGGCGGCGCCACGCTGCTCAACCCGCCGATGCTGCGCCCCGAGGTCTGAGAAACGCGAAAGCGGCACCGGTGATCGTCTGACCCGCTGCTCGCTACCCGCTGCCCGTTATTGCTCCGGCCGCCGACCGCCGGGCTGTGCGTGCCGAGTGCGGCCGAGTGCGGGCTCCGTCGAACGGCGGAAAAGGGAGGAGGCAGGCGCACGCGCCTTTCCGCAAATCGCCTTATACCCGAAAAACCAGACATGTCGCGCTATCTTGCTGCAGGTGATCCAGGCCTTCGGACTGACCAGCAATCCCCGCAAGGCGCATCCGCCCGCCGTCGACGATGTCTCCTTCGAGGCGCGCGCCGGGCAAGTCACCGCGCTCCTCGGACGCGCCGGCGCGGGCAAGACGACGACGCTCAAACTCATGCTCGAGCTGCAACAAGGGCGCGGCATCACCTACTTCAGAGGCCGGCCCCTGCACCGGATCGCCCATCCGGCGCGAGAAGTCGGCGTACTCCTCGGTGATGTGCCGGGCCACCCCGCCCGCTCGGTCCGCGGTCATCTGCGCATGCTGTGCGCGGCGTCGGGAGTTCCCGCGCGGCGAGCCGACGAGGTGCTCGAAGTGGTCGGTCTCGTCAGCCTCCGAGAGGAGCGTCTCGGCACGCTGTCACGCGGCATGGACCGCAGACTCGGTCTCGCCTGTGCCCTGCTGCCCGACCCGCACACGCTCGTCCTGGACGAACCCACCGACGGCCTCTCCGCCCGGGAGACCCAGTGGCTGCACGGCATGTTGCGGGCCCATGCCGACCAGGGCGGCGCGGTGCTGTTCACCACGGCCGAGCCCAAGGAGGCGGCGCGCACCGCCGACCGGGTCGTCACCCTCGACGACGGCAGACTCGTCGCCGACCAGGAGGCAAGGGTGTTCGCCCGCAGCCGGCTGCGTCGGCGAGTGGCCGTCCGCAGTCCCCACGCGGCACGCCTCGCGGCCCTGCTGGCCAAGGACGCCCGCACCGCCCGCCGCTCCGTCGAAGTCGTACGCGAGGGCGGCAACCGCCTGTCGGTGTACGGCAGCACCACCGCCGATGTCGGCGAGATCGCCTTCCGCCACGGCATCCTCGTCCACCAACTCGCCGACGAGGTGGGTGACATGGGGCCGGGGGCCGGGCCCGGGGGCGACGACGGCGCGCGCCCCGCCGAACCACGGCCGCCCGTACCGGACTCACCGCCTGCCAACCGGTGGGCCCGGCCGGAGCAGGACCCGGCGGCGACCGGCGACTCGTACCGGGAGGGGAATACAACCCCGGCCGGCCGAGTGCCGAAGGAACGCGACCGCGCGGCGCCGGAACCCGCCCTCGACGGCCGCCGCGTCGGATTGCGCGGCGCGCCCGAAGCCCCGGCGCGCAGCCCGCGCGAAGTGTCGGCGGAGCCGCGACACGCGAGGCAGTCCGCTCCACGGGAGAGCAAGAAGGCCGGCTTTCCGGCGGCGGACGCACGCTCCGCGGAGCCGGTGGCGGAGCCGTGGACCGTCTCGCCCGGCCGGGCGGCGGCCGGACACCACTCGACGGCCTCGAACCGGTCCATGCCGGAACCGCACACACCAGCACAGGGTCTCCCGACGGGGAACACCACTGTGTCCGGGCACCCGGCCGGACAACGGAAGCGCACCCCGCCCGTACCGCAGGCGGAACCAGCGGTGACCGACCTGTCCCCGATGGCCGAAGGGAAGTGGGCGTCCAATCGTTCGGCTTCGCAGCGGGCGCGGAGTGCCGACAGCGGGCGTACCAGGGGCGCCGTTCAGCGGACCGAACCGGCCCACCCAGTGACCGTCCCCGGCGATTCACCGCGCGATACGGCCCCGGCCACCGCGGCGTTCCCGGCCGACGGAACGGCGCCTACCGCCCCCGCATCCGGTGCGCACGGCATGGCGGATGAGGCGCAGGGAAGATCCGCAGGGCAGCCGCACCGGCACACCGGCACAGGGGTCGGTGCCCGCGACGACGGCCGGACACGGACCGAGGCCGGCGGGGCCGGGGAAGGGGGTGGCGACGGCCGGTCCGCCGGTTCGGCGGCCGCCCCGGAGACCGGGTCAGGCGCGGTCGCGTCGCCCTCCGGGCCGCGGTCCGAGGGCGCGCCCGCCCCCGCGCCGGCCGGATCCGGCACTCGCCTCCTCCTGCCCGGGGCCAGGAACCCCGGCGCCCGGAAGGAGCGGGACGACCACGTCGGCCGTTCCGGCGCTGACCGCGCCGCCGTGCTCTCGCCTCTCCCACCCCCCATCGCCGTCCGCCCCGCCCCGAGCCCCCTGCGCCCCCTCCGCTACGAGATCCGGCGCGCCGCCGGCATCGGCACCGGCTTCCTCACCTGCGGCGTCGTACTCGTCGTGTCCGCGCTCACCGCCGTACTCCTCGCCAGGATCGGGCACACCCCGCAGGCGCGGCTGTTCGCGGCCTGGCCGCGGGAACTGCCGCTGCCGCCCGCGGCGCTCGGGGCCGGACTGCTCGGCGCGCTGGCCTTCGGGGACGAGTTCCGCCACCCCGCCCTGGCGGCCGACCGCGGCACCGTCCCCCGCCGGCTGGGGCTGCTCACCGCGAAACTGCTCGTCTCCGGAGCCACCGCGGGGCTGCTCGCCTTCCTCGTCCTGGGCTGCGACGCCGAGGTGCTCTACATCGTCTACGGACGGGAGCTGACGGAAGTTCCCGCGGACTGGCTTTCGCTGACCGCGAGTTGGTTCGGCCTGGTCGTCGGCTGTTCCTGGGCGGGGGTGCTGGCGGCCGGCGTGTTCCGGTCCACCACCGCCGGGCTGGCCGCTGTCCTCGCCGTGCCCGTCCTGGTCGTACCCCTCGTCCACAAGGCGCTCCAGGGCCCGGCCGTGCGCATGGCGGCGGACTTCCCGGTGCGGATGCGGGAGCTCTTTCTGCTGCAGTGGCCCTTCGGAGGGGAGCGGTACCTGCTCGCCGCAGCGCGGGTCCTCGCCCAACCCGTGGGCAGCGCACTGGCGTTGTCGCTCGCGGGACTCCTCTGCGCGTATGTGCTCACGGCGCTGCGGACCCGGCTGCGCTGACCGCCCCTCGTTCACTTCTGGTCCTGCTTTGCCCGCAACTCCCCGGAGAAAGCCCACTTCTTTCCGATAAGGCGTCAATTGCGACGGGGTGAGCGATCACCCTTTCGTGTGCTTTTCACCAAAGACCTCAAGGGAGTTGGAGGCGGCGCCGACAAAGGATCCGTGAGTACCCTTGCGCACACCATGATGACCGCCGCCCGCTCCTCAGACTCAGGTCTGGTCGGCCCGGGCGAACTCGACCGCTACCCCTACGCCGAAGGCCCGGTGGCCGACCGCGTCGGCGCGCCCGCCTGGGACGGCGGGGAACCCGAGCTCGGCCGGGTCAGCCGGCGGGCCGCGGCCAGCCGCGGACGCGGGCTGCACGGCCAGCTCGTCCAGCAGCTCGGACAGATGATCGTCTCCGGCGATCTGGGCGCGGACCGACCGCTGGTGCCGGAGGAGATCGGCCAGCGCTTCGAGGTCTCCCGCACCGTCGTCCGCGAGTCGCTCCGGGTCCTGGAGGCCAAGGGCCTGGTCAGCGCCCGTCCGAACGTCGGCACGCGGGTGCGCCCCGTCAGCGACTGGAACCTCCTCGACCCGGACATCATCGAGTGGCGGGCCTTCGGGCCGCAGCGCGACGACCAGCGCCGGGAGCTCAGCGAGCTGCGCTGGACGATCGAGCCGCTGGCCGCCCGCCTCGCCGCCGGACACGGGCGCGAGGAGGTGCAGCAGCGCCTGTGCGACATGGTCGAGATCATGAGCCACGCCATGGCGCAGGGCGACGCCCTCACCTACGCGCGCGCGGACACCGAGTTCCACTCGCTGCTGATCCAGATCGCGGGCAACCGCATGCTGGAGCACCTCTCCGGCATCGTCTCGGCGGCACTCCAGGTCTCCGGCGGCCCGGTCACCGCCTGTGACCGCCCCAACGAGGCGTCCCTCGCCCAGCACGCGCGGATCGTCGACGCCCTCGGCACCGGCGACGGCACGGCGGCGGAGACGGCCATGCGTCAGCTGCTGACCGTCCACCCGGAGGTGGAGCGCGTGGTGCCCGCCCCGCGCGAGCACTGACCCGCGAGGGACGTGGTGCGGTCGCCAGTGTGTGACGTCCCAGTGGTGCTCGCGGCGGCGCCGGACCCGGATGCCGGCCGCCGCCGGACCTCGCCGGACCCTCTGGAGTCCGGCGGAGTCCGGCGATGCGGCAGCCCCCCTTGGTTGCGGGGGCGACCGGGTCGGCGACCACTGGTGATCTCGTCTGCACACATCTGACCGCTTTTGACCACTTACGGGGTGTGACTCGGGCCACGCAGAATGGGCGTAACGCTCGTGGAGACAGCGCGATGACCTAAGAGGTGATAGCCGCGGAGGGAATACGGACGCCGTGCATGGCGCTGTGCATCTTCCCGGCCCCCGCCCGCGCCGTCGGCCCATCCCCAGGCCGGTGGTCGGCTCCTGTCCGCAGTGGACGGTGCCGGAAGCCGTTTTCCAACGTTCCGAGAGGTTGTTCGTGTCGGCCAGCACATCCCGTACGCTCCCGCCGGAGATCGCCGAGTCCGTCTCTGTCATGGCGCTCATTGAGCGGGGAAAGGCTGAGGGGCAGATCGCCGGCGACGATGTGCGTCGGGCCTTCGAAGCTGACCAGATTCCGGCCACTCAGTGGAAGAACGTACTGCGCAGCCTCAACCAGATTCTTGAGGAAGAGGGTGTGACGCTGATGGTCAGTGCCGCAGAGCCCAAGCGCACCCGCAAGAGCGTCGCAGCGAAGAGTCCGGCCAAGCGCACCGCCACCAGGACGGTCGCGGCGAAGACGGTGACCACGAGGAAGGCCACCGCCACCACGGCCGCCCCCGCGGCGCCCACCGTCGCGGCCGCAGCCGATTCCGCCGAGGAAGCCGCAACCGCCAAGAAGGCCGCCGCCAAGAAGACCACGGCCGCCAAGAAGGCGACCGCCAAGAAGACCGTCGCGAAGAAGACGGCCGCCAAGAAGACCACCGCCAAGAAGGACGACGTCGAGCTTCTCGACGAAGAGGTCCTCGAGGACACCAAGGTCGCCGACGAGCCCGAGGGCACCGAGAACGCGGGCTTCGTCCTGTCCGACGAGGACGAGGACGACGCGCCCGCGCAGCAGGTCGCCGCCGCCGGCGCCACCGCCGACCCGGTCAAGGACTACCTGAAGCAGATCGGCAAGGTCCCCCTGCTCAACGCCGAGCAGGAGGTCGAGCTGGCCAAGCGCATCGAGGCGGGTCTGTTCGCCGAGGACAAGCTGGCCAACGCCGACAAGCTGGCCCCGAAGCTCAAGCGCGAGCTGGAGATCATCGCCGAGGACGGGCGCCGCGCCAAGAACCACCTGCTGGAGGCCAACCTCCGTCTGGTGGTCTCCCTGGCCAAGCGCTACACCGGCCGCGGCATGCTCTTCCTGGACCTCATCCAGGAGGGCAACCTCGGTCTGATCCGCGCGGTCGAGAAGTTCGACTACACCAAGGGCTACAAGTTCTCCACGTACGCCACCTGGTGGATCCGTCAGGCGATCACCCGCGCCATGGCCGACCAGGCCCGCACCATCCGTATCCCGGTGCACATGGTCGAGGTCATCAACAAGCTCGCGCGCGTGCAGCGCCAGATGCTCCAGGACCTGGGCCGCGAGCCCACCCCGGAGGAGCTGGCCAAGGAACTCGACATGACCCCGGAGAAGGTCATCGAGGTCCAGAAGTACGGCCGCGAGCCCATCTCGCTGCACACCCCGCTGGGCGAGGACGGCGACAGCGAGTTCGGTGACCTCATCGAGGACTCCGAGGCCGTCGTGCCCGCCGACGCGGTCAGCTTCACGCTCCTGCAGGAGCAGCTGCACTCCGTGCTCGACACCCTGTCCGAGCGCGAGGCCGGCGTCGTCTCCATGCGTTTCGGTCTCACCGACGGCCAGCCGAAGACCCTCGACGAGATCGGCAAGGTCTACGGCGTGACGCGTGAGCGCATCCGTCAGATCGAGTCCAAGACCATGTCGAAGCTGCGCCACCCGTCCCGCTCCCAGGTGCTGCGCGACTACCTGGACTAGGCCGCGACAGCTCGGCCAGGTCGCACAGTACGACGGCGAAGGCCCGGTTCTCCTCGCGGGAGCCGGGCCTTCGTGCTGCGCGATCCCACTCGGTGGATCACTCTGGGTCCCCCAGGAGGACCTGAGAGTGAGGAGCATGCATGCGCCGTTCCCTTGCCCGGGCACTGGTCCGGCCGCTGGCACTGGCGGCCGCCATGGCCGCGATGCCGCTGGTGGGCGCGGCTCCCGCAGCCGCCGGCGCGGTGGTCGTGGGGGGCTTTCCGATAGACGTCTCCCAAGCCCCGTGGACGGTCGCACTGGCCAGCCGTGACCTGTTCGGCGGAGCGCGCGCGGGGCAGTTCTGCGGCGCCGTGGCCATCGGGCGGACCACGGTGCTCACGGCGGCCCACTGCATGAGCGAGGAAGCCCTCGGGGTGCCGCCGAACCGGGTGCGTGACCTCAAGGTCATCGCGGGCCGCACCGACCTGCTGTCGGCGGAGGGCGAGGAGGTCGCCGTACGGGAGATCCGGCTCAACCCCCGGTTCGACCTCACGACCAACTCCGGGGACTTCGCGGTCCTCGCGCTCGCCCGGCCGCTGCCGCAGAGCGCGGTCATCACCATGGCCCGCGCGGGCGACCCGGCCTACCGGCCCGGTACGGAGGCGCTGGTGTCCGGATGGGGCGACACGACCGGTGAGGGCGCCTATGCGCGGCGGTTGCGGGCCGCACACGTACGGGTGCTCTCCGACGACGTGTGCGACAAGGCATATCCGGGCGGCCCCGAGGGCACCTACCGGGCCGCGACGATGCTGTGCGCGGGGGAGGTCGCCGGAGGGCCGGACGGCTGCCAGGGGGACAGCGGAGGCCCGCTGGTGGCCGCCGGACGGCTGATCGGCCTCGTCTCCTGGGGGAGCGGCTGCGGGCGCCCGGAGCACCCCGGCGTCTACACGCGCGTCTCCGAGGTCGTACGAGCGCTGGAGCCGGCCACAGGGGCCGGGAAACGGCACCCCGGCGGCTCTGAGCGCGCTTGAGCGGATATGAGCACGGGCGGCCACTCCTGGTGGGGAGCGGCCGCCCGATCACCGGCCTGTGCCGGGGCTGGCTCGTCGTGGGTGCGAGATTCAGCGCTCTTCTTCGGAAGCGTTGCCCGGAACGGACGTCAGTCGCTCGGTCTCGTCCTGTATCTCAGCGGCGATCTTCTTGAGTTCCGGCTCGAACTTGCGACCGTGGTGGGCGCAGAAGAGCAGTTCTCCGCCGCTCAGCAGGACGACGCGCAGGTATGCCTGGGCGCCGCAGCGGTCGCAGCGATCGGCGGCCGTCAGCGGGCTCGCGGGGGTCAGAACAGTAGTCACGTCGCCTCTTCTCTAGCTCGACGAGCTGTCGTACCAGGGTCAACATCCAACCAGCCCGAAAACGTTCCCGCTCGTGGCCTTCCCGCGAAAAATTTTTTCCGGGGACGGTCGTCTGCTGCCCGTTGGCGGCGAATGTGCCGTATTGCGTGTCTTGTATGCGTACGGGTTCGCGCTCTCTTGCTGTCTCGTCCTCCCGGCTGGGTTGCCGGTTGTTCATGAGGACGTGCCCGGAGCCTAAATGGTTCATGCCCCAAAGGGAACGTGATATGTGCTTCACTCCATCGAGGGATCGAACAGGCATGCGAGGCTCGACTAGTGTGAGATGCCGACGAGGGTGGCGTTACACCGGCTCTACCAGGGCTCGGTACCCTCTGTGCGGCGACCGAAGCCGCCCCCTTACCCAGAAGGGGGCCATCTGAAATTCAGCGAGGAGCGAACCGCGTGACCGCCGAGACGTCCGTGCCGTCCACAGCGCTGCTGGCAGGAGCAGACCGCGACGGTTCCAACTACACCGCGCGGCACCTGCTCGTCCTCGAGGGCTTGGAGGCCGTGCGCAAGCGCCCCGGCATGTACATCGGCTCGACCGACAGCCGCGGCCTCATGCACTGCCTGTGGGAGATCATCGACAACTCGGTGGACGAGGCCCTCGCGGGTGTGTGCGACCGCATCGAGGTGATCCTGCACGACGACGGCTCCGTGGAGGTGCGCGACAACGGCCGCGGCATCCCCGTCGACGTGGAGCCGAGGACCGGCCTGTCCGGCGTCGAGGTCGTCATGACCAAGCTGCACGCGGGCGGCAAGTTCGGCGGCGGCTCCTACGCGGCCTCCGGCGGCCTGCACGGCGTCGGCGCCTCCGTGGTCAACGCGCTCTCCGCCCGCCTCGACGTCGAAGTGGACCGCGGTGGCCACACGCACGCCATCAGCTTCCGGCGGGGCGTCCCCGGCGCCTTCGCGGCCGACGGCGCCGAGGCGAAGTTCGAGGCCAAGAGCGGCCTGCGCAAGACCAAGAAGATCCCCAAGACGCGCACCGGCACGCGCGTGCGCTACTGGGCCGACCGCCAGATCTTCCTCAAGGACGCCAAGCTCTCCCTGGAGAACCTCCACCAGCGCGCCCGGCAGACCGCGTTCCTGGTCCCCGGCCTGACCATCGTCGTCCGCGACGAGTTCGGCCTCGGCGAGGGCGGCAGCAAGGGGGAGGAGTCCTTCCGCTTCGACGGCGGCATCAGCGAGTTCTGCGAGTACCTGGCGAACGACAAGGCGATCTGCGACGTCCTCCGCTTCTCGGGGAAGGGCACCTTCAAGGAGACCGTCCCGGTCCTGGACGAACACGGCCAGATGACCCCGACCGAGGTGGCTCGCGAACTGGGCGTCGACATCGCGCTGCGCTGGGGGACCGGCTACGACACGACGGTCAGGTCGTTCGTCAACATCATCGCCACCCCCAAGGGCGGCACCCACGTCGCCGGCTTCGAGCAGGCCCTCACCCAGACGATGAACGACGTGCTGCGCGCCAAGAAGCTGCTGCGCGTGGCCGAGGACAACATCGTCAAGGACGACGCCCTGGAGGGCCTCACCGCCGTCGTCACGGTCCGCCTGGCCGAGCCGCAGTTCGAGGGGCAGACCAAGGAGGTCCTCGGCACCTCGGCGGCCCGCCGCATCGTGAACAACGTGGTCAGCAGCGAGCTGAAGGCATTCCTGACGGCCACCAAGCGTGACGCCGCCGCCCAGGCCCGGGTCGTCATGGAGAAGGTGGTCGCCGCCGCCCGCACCCGGGTCGCGGCCCGCCAGCACAAGGACGCCCAGCGCCGGAAGACCGCCCTGGAGTCCTCGTCCCTGCCGGCCAAGCTCGCCGACTGCCGCAGCGACGACGTCGACCGCAGCGAGCTGTTCATCGTCGAGGGCGACTCCGCGCTCGGCACGGCCAAGCTGGCGCGGAACTCCGAGTTCCAGGCCCTGCTGCCGATCCGCGGCAAGATCCTGAACGTGCAGCGGTCGTCGGTGACCGACATGCTCAAGAACGCCGAGTGCGGGGCGATCATCCAGGTCATAGGAGCGGGCTCCGGCCGCACCTTCGACATCGATCAGGCCCGGTACGGCAAGATCATCATGATGACCGACGCCGACGTGGACGGCTCGCACATCCGCTGCCTGCTGCTCACACTGTTCCAGCGCTATATGCGGCCCATGGTCGAGGCCGGCCGGGTCTTCGCCGCCGTGCCTCCGCTGCACCGCATCGAGCTGATCCAGCCGAAGAAGGGCCAGGAGAAGTACGTCTACACGTACTCCGACCGCGAGCTGCGCGACAAGCTCATGGAGTTCCAGAGCAAGGGCATCCGGTACAAGGACTCCATCCAGCGCTACAAGGGCCTCGGTGAGATGGACGCCGACCAGCTGGCCGAGACCACGATGGACCCGCGCCACCGCACCCTGCGCCGCATCAACCTCTCCGACCTGGAGGCCGCCGAACAGGTCTTCGACCTGCTGATGGGCAATGACGTGGCTCCCCGCAAGGAGTTCATCTCCAGCTCGGCGGCGACGCTGGACCGGTCCCGCATCGACGCGTAGCCGCCGCACAGAGCACCGGCCGACGGGCGGAAGAGCGCTGGGCTGGGGCGGAAGGGTGCTGGGCCGGGGCGGAAGCGGCTCGGCCGACGGGACGGAAGCGCCTGGCCGGCCGGTGTCGGTGACTGGCTGGTCGGCGTGACGGGCGGGACCCTGGCCTTGAGCGGCTGGGGCCCGCCTGGGGCCGCATGGTCATGGGTGGGGCGGCGGTGCCCGGCACCGGAGGCGGACTGGAAGGTTCCCCACCCAGCCGACCCGGAGTTTTTCTCCACCCGTGGGTGGAGGTGGGCCGCTCCGGGGTTCCACCCGTGATCCACCCCAGGTCCGATCAGCTGACCTGCGAATTTCCGTAGCTTTGAAGGTGCCGGGAGCGCTCGCTCCGGCGGCCCCGCACTTTCCCGCTCACGGAGGCTCATATGTCCGGGCTCGTCAACGCGCTGGCGATCGTGGCCGTCGTCGCCGTGGTGTTCGCCAGGCAGTTCCGTGCCCGTGCGATCGCCACGGACCGGCGCTGGTGGCTGCTGCCCGTCGTCCTCGCCGTGGTCGCGCTGCGCGAACCCGGCATACTCGACGCCCACCACCACGCGGAATCCGCCGCCCTGCTCACGGCCGAACTGGTCATCGGCTTGGCCACCGGCGTCGGCTGGGGCTGGACCACCCGGCTCTGGACGGCGCCGGACGGCACCCTGTGGACCAAGGGCACGAAGGCGAGCATCGCCGTATGGACCGTGGGCATGGCCCTGCGAGCCGGTGTCCTGGCCTTCGGCACCACACTCGGTCTGCACCAGGAGAGCTCCGCGGTCATGCTCGGCCTCGCCGGCACGCTGCTGGTCCGTGGCGGGATCCTGGCCTGGCGGGCCCAGTCCTTCGGCCCGGCGAGGCGCCTCGCCCCGGCATACGGTGGCGACAACCCGTCGGCCTGGAAGGAGCGCGTGTGACAGACAACGTTTGGACGCGCTGGCCGTCCCGCGAAGCGCTCGGCCCCATGGGCATCAGCCGGCCCCGGCGGCTGCTCGCCTGGACGATCCGCCTGATGGTGCTGTCCATGCTGCTGTGGGCCGCCTTCAGCCAGCGGCACGTCGGGCTGCGGGGAGGGCTCGTGGCAGGGGTGGGAGTGGCACTCGCCGCTCTCGTCGCCTGGGCCTTCTTCCGGACGACCTACGAGCACCGGCTGGTGCCGTCCCTCGCGCTCATGGGTGTGCTCCTCGGTGTCGCGGCCACCGCCGAGGCGACGGGGTTCAGGGGGCCGGCCTTCGTCATCTGGTGCGGCTGCGGAGTCAGCGCGCTGGAACGGCTGCCGCTCGGGGCAGGAGTCCCCGTCGCGTCGGCGGCACTGGCCGCGTACTCCGCGTCCACCGACGACGCCTGGCTGACCACGGCCGCCACCGTGGCCGGCCTGGCCCTCGCCGGGTACGTCCTGCGGCTGGACGCGGAAGCCCGGGGCAATGCGCAGCGGCTGCTCGCCCAGGAGCGTGCCGCCCGCGCGGCCGAGGCCGAGTCCGCGGCGCTCGCCGAGCGGGCCCGCATCGCACGGGAGATCCACGACGTGCTGGCACACAGCCTCTCGGCGCAGCTCGTGCACTTGGAGGCGGCCCGGTTGCTGATCGAGAACGGTGCGGACCGGGAACGGATACTGGAGCGCGTGGTGGCCGCCCGGGGGATGGCCCGGGACGGACTCGCCGAGACCCGGCAGGCGCTGTCCGCGCTGCGCGGCGAGCTGACCCCGCTGGAGGACTTCCTGACCGAGCTCGCCCGTACGGCCGACGGCGCCGAGGTCACCGTCACAGGTGAACGCAGACCGCTGTCGGTCGAGGCGTCCCAGGCCGTGCGGCGGGTGGCGCAGGAGGCGCTGACGAACGTCCGCAAGCACGCCCAGGGCGCCAGGGTGGATGTCCGGCTCGACTACAGCGACCACGAAGTCACGCTCAACGTCCGGGATTCGGGCGGCCGCCCGAGCGAACTCGGCGGATCCGGCGGCGGGTACGGTCTGCTGGGCATGCGTGAGCGCGCCGAACTGCTCGGCGGTTCGCTGGACGCGGGGCCGGCTGAGGAAGGGTTCGTGGTGACGCTGAAGGTGCCCGTATGACAGCGACGGAGGGGCAGGAGAGGATCGCGCGGGTGGTCGTCGCCGACGATCAGACCGTGGTCCGCGAGGGCATCGTGATGCTGCTGGGGCTGCTTCCCGGGGTGGAGGTCGTGGGGTCCGCGGGCGACGGCGAGGAGGCCGTGCGGCTGGTCGGTGAACTCGCGCCGGACGTCGTCCTGATGGATCTGAGGATGCCGCGCTGCGACGGCGTGGAGGCGACCCGGCGGATCCGGGCGCAGTACCCCGGGACGCAGGTCGTGGTGCTCACCACCTTCTCGGACGACGAGTCGCTGTTTCCCGCGCTGCGGGCCGGTGCCCGGGGCTATCTGACCAAGGACGCGGACGGCGACGAGATCGTGCGTGCCGTGCACAGCGTGCTGTCGGGCGACGCGGGGCTGTCGCCGAGTGTCCAGAGACGGCTGCTGGAGCGGCTGTCGCGACCGGAGCCCGAACCTGAGCCAGAGGCCGGTGAGGCGCCCGACGGGCTGACCACGCGGGAGGTCGAGGTCCTGGTGCTGATCGCGGAGGGGCTCAGCAATCAGCAGATCGCCCGCAGACTGCATGTGTCGACCGCGACCGTGAAGACCCACATCAACAACCTCTTCGCCAAGGCGGACCTCAAGGACCGGGCACAGGCCGTGCGGTATGCCTACAGCAAGGGGCTGGCGAAACCGCCCACCCGCTGACCGACTCCTCACGGCCTCCTCCCACGCTCCACCTCAGCAACATCAAGAACGCCGAGGCCGACTTGAGCAGCGATCCGCACGGCAGGGTTCGTCAACGTGGTCAAGTGTCCGCCGCACGCCTCGCGCTCAGACGTGGGTCGCCCATACGTAGCGGTGTTCCGGGCGGCCCGCGTCGCCGTACTTGAGGGTCAGCCGGGCCCGGCCGGTGCGCTCCAGCAGTTTCAGATACCGCTGGGCGGTCTGCCGGCTCACCCCCGTCCGCTCGGCGATCTCCTGGGCGGACAGCGGGCGTTCGGCGCTCAGCAGCGCCTGGCGCACCAGCTCGGCCGTCGTGGGGGAGTGCCCCTTGGGCAACTCGGGTTCCGACGGGGCGGACAGTGCGCCGAAGATCCGGTCCACCTCCGCCTGCTCCGCCTCGCCGCCGCCGTCCAGGGTGCGCCGCAGCTGGGCGTACGCCTCCAGCTTGGCCCGCAGCCCCGCGAAGGCGAATGGTTTCACCAGGTACTGCAGCGCCCCGTGCCGCATGGCCGCCTGCACGGTCGACACGTCCCGCGCCGCCGTCACCATGATCACGTCGGCCTGGTGGCCGCGCCGGCGCATCTCCCGGACCACCGCGAGACCGGTGTCGTCGGGCAGGTAGTGATCCATCAGGACCAGGTCGAGCCGCGGCAGGCTCTCCACCTGACGCAACGCCTCGGCCGCGCTGTGCGCCTCGCCGGCCACGTGGAAACCGGGCACCTTCTCGACGTAGGCGGCGTTGACGCGGGCCACACGGGTGTCGTCGTCCACGACCAGGACCTCGATCATCGCGCCTCCTCCTCGGCGCCCGCGGGTACCGATTCGGGTTCGGCCAGTGCCTCGGGCAGTACCACGGTGAACTCCGCGCCGCCGCCGGGCGCCGGGCCCACGGTCGCGCTCCCGCCCTGCCGCTCGGCGAGCCGCCGGACCAGGGAGAGTCCGATGCCCCGCTTGCCGTGCGCGGGCGGCTTCTTGGTGGACCAGCCCTCCGTGAAGATCAGCTCGCGCAGGTCCTCCGGCACTCCGGGTCCCGTGTCGCGCACCTTCAGGACGACCGTACGGCCCTCGGCGCGCAAGGCGACCTCCACGCGCGCGTGCGGGGTGGCGGCGACGGCGTCGAGGGCGTTGTCCACGAGGTTGCCCACCACCGTGACCAGCCCCTGCGGGTCGATCAGCCGGTCCGGGAGCCGGGTGCGCTCCGATACGCCCAGGGCGACCCCGCGCTCGGCCGCCACGGTCGCCTTGCCGACCAGGAGCGCGGCCAGCAGCGGGTCCTGGATCCGTTCCGTGATCTGCTCGGCGGTGGCCCGGTGGTCCCCGACCACCTCGCCGACGAACTCCACGGCGTCGTCGTACATCTCCAGCTCCAGCAGCCCCAGCAGGGTGTGCATGCGGTTGGCGTGTTCGTGGTCCTGGGCGCGCAGGGCGTCGATCAGGCCGCGCGTGGAGTCCAGTTCCCGCCCCAGCTGCTCCAGCTCGGTGCGGTCGCGCAGGGTGGCCACGGCACCGCCGTCCCCGGTGGGCATGCGGTTGGCGACCAGGACGCGCTGGCCGCCCACGGTGAGCAGGTCGGTGCCGGTCACCCGGCCGGCCAGCACGTCCGTCGTACGGCCCGCGCCGAGCGCCTCGTCCGGGGTCCGCCCGAGGGCCTCGTCGCCGATCCCCAGCAGTCGCCGCGCCTCGTCGTTGAGCAGGCGGATACGGCCGCCCCGGTCCAACGCCACCACCCCCTCCCGGATGCCGTGCAGCATCGCCTCGCGCTCCGCGAGCAGCGCCGAGATGTCGGAGAAGGCCAGGTCCCGGGTCTGCCGCTGGACCCGTCGAGAGATCAGCCAGGCGGCCAGCGCGCCCACCGCCAGGGCACCGCCGGCGTAGGCGAAGAGTCCCGGGATGGCGCTGATCAGCCGCGCCCGCACACTGTCGTAGGCGATGCCGACCGAGACCGCGCCGACGACATGGTGGCCGGCGTCGTACAGCGGCACCTTGCCGCGCGCCGAGCGGCCCAGGGTGCCCCGGTCGATCTCCATGACCTCCTCGCCGGCCAGGGCGTCGGACGGGTCGGTGGAGACGCGCCGGCCGATCTCCGAGGGCGTGGGATGCGACCAGCGCACCCAGTCGCGGTCCAGCACCACGATGTACTCGGCGTGCGTGGCCCGCCGGATCCGCTCGGCCGCCCGCTGCACGGGACCGTTCCCGCTCGGCGCGGTGGTCCGGACGCCCTCGGCGATCTGCGGGTCCTGCGCGGTGGTCGCGGCGATGGCCAGCGCCCGCCGCATCGCCTCCTGGTCCAGCTGTTCGCTCAGCGGTGCCAGGAAGAGCCCGGTCGCGAGCACCGCGACCCCCGCGGCGATCGCCACCTGCATCAGCAGCACCTGGGAGAACATCCGCCGGGGCAGACCGAGGCGCAGACGGCGTACGGGGGGAGTGGAGCGCATACCCATGACGGTACGTGGGGCGGCCGGAAGCCCCCAGCGGGTGGGGTGTGGATCTCTTGATCAACCCTTGATCAACGTGGACGGGACGCGCGCCGGGTCAGCTCGCCAGCGCCGTCGGCCGCAGCTCGCGCACCTCGACCACGTCCATCCGCGCGGGCGTGCCGAGCACCTCCGCGCCGCAGCTCTCCGGGCGGGGCGGCAGCGACGCGCCCTGTGCCACGGTGACCCGCCACCGGCGGCCGTCGGCGTGGGTGACGGTGACCTCCCAGCGCGGCGCCGTGCCCTCGGTCCGTACGACGCTCAGCACTCCCGCGCGGTACTCGTCCGCGGCCGTCCGCACGGCCAGCTCCGCCGCCTGGCCGGGCCGCTCCCACGCGGAACACCCCCGGCACCCCTCGACCAGCACGCGCCCTTCCTGGGCGCCGTGCAGGGCCTCCTTCACGGTGTGGGCCCCGGCGCGGCCGTAGGCGTAGCCGTACGGCAGGACGAGCACCGTGGGAGCGAACCGATGTCCACCCAGATGAGTGACCTCCCAGACGCCGTGCACCCCCGACGCGACCAGCTCCGCGGCGAGGGGGCGGCCCAGGAGGGCGCAGCAGCGGTCACGCTTGCCGTTGGTGCACACGAGCGCCAGCGGGTCACCCCGATGGGGCCGCCCGCCGAGCACCGCGCCGAAGGACCGGTGGTCGCCCGCCCCCAGCGCGGCGAAGTCCAGGTCGAGCAGGCTGCGCGGCTCGACGGTGGCGGCGCCGTGCAGCCACACCCGCCCGGGAACGGTGTGCGCGGCGTACACCTGGCGCACCGGGGGCGGGCCGGGGTCGGCGTGGCGTCCGGGACGGCGGATCAGCGCGATCCGCACGCCGGTTCCGTCGGCGGCGGCCTCCAGCGCACGGCCCAGCGCGGGATCGAGATGGCTGGACCTCAGCGCCCTGGCGCCCCACGGGCCCGGCTGTTCCAGCAGCAGCCAGGTCGTCGCCGTGGCAGCCGTACCGGAAACCGGCTCGTCGAGCAAGCGGGAGACGGTCGCACACCTACTCACAGAGGTGAGCCTAACCTGACTTTCCCGCCGGTGACTTGCGGGCCCGCCGTGCCCTACTCCGGGAGGGGCCGGGGCGGGCGCGGACCGACGTAGTGGCCGCTGGGGCGCATGCGCAGCGGGCGCTCGCCGTACTCCTCCAGGGCGTGCGCGATCCAGCCGGCGGTCCGCGCGACGGCGAAGATCGTCTCGGCGGCCGAGGCCGGCATGCCGCAGGACACGGTGAACACCGCGAGGGCCAGGTCGACGTTGGCGTGCAGCGGGGTGTGCCGGGCGGTGGTGGCGACGATGTCACGGGCCGCGAGCAGCGCGGACTCCGCGCGCGGGAGCCGCTCCAGCAGCTCGAACAACGCCCGCGCGCGGGGGTCCTCGCCGGTGTACAGCTGGTGGCCGAGGCCGGGGACGCGGCGGCCCGCACGCAGCTCTTCGGCGATGACCGGGACCGCCGTGCCCTGGTCGAGCACGTCCAGGAGCATCCGGTGGGCCAGTCCGCCGGCCGCGCCGTGCAGCGGGCCCTCCAGTACGCCGAGCCCGGCCGAGACCGCCGCGTACGCGTGCGCCCGCGCCGAGGCGGCGACCCGGACCGCGAGGGTGGACGCGGCCAGGTCGTGGTCGGCCAGCAGGGCCAGCGCGGTGTCCAGGACGCGCAGGGAGGCATCGTCGGCCGGGTGGCCGGTCAGCCGGCCCCACAGGCGGTGGGCCAGCGGGCCGTCGTCCTCGTGGTCGTACCGGACCCGCGGCAGCGCGGCGACGAGGGTGGGGACGAGGGTGCGCGCCGTGTGCAGCACGGCCTCCTCGGACAGGTCGAAGCGCAGCGGGTCCTCGGCCGCCGCGGCGATCGCCGCCACCCGCAGCCGGTCGACGGCGGAGGCGTGTTCGGACAGCGCGCCCACCGCGCGGCGGGCGACCTCGGCGGTGGCCTCGGGCGCGGTGAACGTCGCTCCCGGCGCCGGCTGCCCGGTCCACAGCCACTCCGCGACCTCCTCGTAGGGGTGGCGGGCGGCCAGCTCGACCGCGTCGACGCCGCGGTAGTAGTACCGGTCCTGCTCGATCAGCGTGATGCGGGTGCGGACGGACAGCTCGCCGCCGGTGCCCGGGCTTCCGGCGGCCTCCCGGCGGTTGCGGCGGGCGAGCGCCTCGACCTCCCCGGCCTCGAAGGTGCTGGCCCGGCCGCCGGGCTCGCGTCTGCTGCTGAGCAGGCCGCGGCTCACGTACGCGTAGACCGTCTCGGGCTTCACGCCGAGCAGTTCGGCGGTCTCCTTGGTGGTCAGCCGGCGCCCGGAGTGGTGGGGAACGGTGTCGTGATCGCGCATGGGGGCCACCGTAGCCGCCTCTGTACATGTTGATGGCCGAACGTTGATTCAAGCAATATTGATCGAATCCACGATGAGCTGTCGATCGTCGCATCAAGTCCGGGATGCGGAACGGGAGCCGGTTCCGGGCCGCTCGTATCCTGGACCCTCCGTCCATGCCCGTCCGCGCACCGGGCGCGAGCCGGTGCGCGCTGGTACGTCTGAGAGGTCGCCCGTTGGGGAACAGCTTGGCAAGCGGCGGCAGCCCGCAGCAGATCCCGGTCGTGGTACTCGCCGGTTTCCTGGGCTCCGGGAAGACCACGCTCCTCAACCATCTGCTGCACCGCGGCGGAGGCAGCCGCATCGGGGCCATCGTCAACGACTTCGGCGCCATCGAGATCGACGCCATGGCCGTCGCCGGGGCCCTCGGCGACTCGACCGTCTCGCTCGGCAACGGCTGCCTGTGCTGCGCCGTGGACGCCGGCGAACTCGATCTGTACCTGGACCGGCTCGCCGCGCCCGCCGCCGGCATCGACGTGATCGTCATCGAGGCCAGCGGGCTGGCCGAACCACAGGAACTCGTGCGCATGGTCCTCGCCAGCGAGCACCCGGGCATCGTCTACGGCGGCCTGGTCGAGGTGGTCGACGCCGCCGAGTTCGACGACACCCGCGCGAAGCACCCCGAGATCGACCGGCACCTCGCCCTCGCGGACCTGGTCGTCGTCAACAAACTCGACCGCGCCGGCGACGCGGACCGGATCGTGGGGCTCGTCCGCTCGCTCACCGACCGCGCGGCCGTCGTCCCCGCCACCTACGGCCGCATCGACCCCGAGTTCCTCTTCGACTGCCGCCCCACCGAGGAGCGCGTCGGCCAGCTGTCCTTCGACGACCTGCACGACCACGACGACCCGGAGCACGCCGGGCACCTGCACACCGGCTACGACAGCCTGTCCTTCACCTCCGCCGTCCCCCTGGAACCCCGGCGGCTCATGCGGTTCCTGGACAGCTGGCCCGAGGGCCTGTACCGGATCAAGGGCTACGTCGACTTCGGGCCGTACGACACGGCCAACCGCTACGCCGTGCACGCCGTCGGCCGGTTCCTGCGCTTCTACCCGGAACCCTGGGCGCCCGGCGACGAACGCCTCACCCAGCTCGTGCTGATCGGCTCCGGCATCGACGCGGACGCGCTCCGCAAGGAACTGGAGGCGTGCGGGAACGACGCCCCGCACGCCGACGAGCACGGCATGTGGGGCGTCCTGCGCTACGTACAGGGACCGGACGAGGAGGAAGCCGACCTCGTCGAGGAGCCCCCGCCCGTCTACTAGGACTTGTCCGGGCGATCAAGTTCGCAGCCAGATGATCAGGGCTGCCGCTGTGGCGGTGCCGAGGAAGACGTACCCGCGTTTGTCGTAGCGGGTGGCGACTGCCCGGGACTGCTTCAGCCGGTTGATCGCCCGCTCGACCGTGTTGCGTTTCTTGTAGCGGTCTTCGTCGAAGCCGGGTGGCCGTCCGCCACGCGAGCCCTTTCGCAGGCGGGCGGCCTGGCTGTCGGTCTTCTCGGGGATCGTGTGGCGGATGCCCCGCCGTCGCAGGTACTCGCGGCAGGGTCCGTTGCTGTAAGCCTTGTCGGCCGCCAGGCTGTCGGGTTTCTTGCGCGGCCTGCCCGGTCCGGTCCGGGGGACGCGGATCTTTTCAAGGACCGGCTTGAACTGGGTGCAGTCCGCCCTCTGCCCGCCGGTGACCACCACAGACAACGGGCGGCAGCGACCGTCCGCGCTCAGGTGGAGCTTGCTGGTGAACCCGCCCCGCGAGCGCCCCAGGCCCTCACCTCCAGCACCACCTCCACCAGGCGGGCGAGCAGGCTCTGCCACGGCGTTTCGCCCTGGTGTTCCATCTCTTCGGCCCCCTTTGACGCCGGCGGCGGCTCGGTCCGGGCGCCGGCCGCGTGCTGATGAGCACGCACGATGGTGGAGTCCACCGCGATGTCCCAGTCGATCTCACCCGCCGCGTCGGCCGCGGCCTGGACCTGCTGGAGCAGACGCTCCCAGGTGCCGTCGGCCGACCACAGCCGGTGGCGTTCGTAGACGGTCTTCCACGGCCCGAACCGTTCGGGCAGGTCACGCCACTGCACCCCGGTCCGCACCCGATGCAGAATCCCGTCGATCACCTGCCGGTGGTCCCGCCACCTGCCACAACGCCTGTTACTGACCGGCAGGAACGGCCGCAGCCGTTCCCACTCGGCATCCGTCAGATCACCCCGCCCCATGTCCACATCAACGACCCGAGCGCAAAGTAGTCACATGATCGGCCGGACAAGTCCTAGTAGTGCTTCGTTAGGTTCTGGGCTGTCTGCGGCTTCTCCGAGGGCTGGGCAGGGGTCGTCCGCAGGTGGCGCAGGTACCGGTCCAGCACCTCAGCAGGTCCTGAAGAGCGTCGAGGACCTGGTAGAGGGTCAGGCCGGTATGCGGGCTTTTGGGTCGTGCCGCCTGAGGGTGAGGAAGGCTTGTGCGGCGGTGACGAGGGTGACGTGATGGTGCCAGCCGCGCCAGGTGCGGCCCTCGAAATGGTCCAGTCCGAGGCCGTGCTTGAGCTCGCGGTAATCGTGCTCGATCCGCCAGCGCATCTTGGCCCACCGCACCAGGTCAGCGACTGGTGTGGTGGCGGGCAGGTTCGATATCCAGTAGTCCGTCGGGGTGTCCTGGCCGTCCGGCCATTCGATGAGGAGTGTCTGGACGGGCAGGACGCCGTCCCACTGGTTGCGGCCGCCGCCGGCCTCCTGAGCTGCGGCCAGGGACTGCTTGCCCGCGGGCCGCACGGTCAGCACCGCGAACCGTGAGGTCATCGCGCCTTTGCTGCCCTGCCTCCAGGTCACCTCGGTGAACTGCTTGGCACCCGCCTGCGCGGCGAGGACGCAGACGGCTCGCGGTGGGGTGCGGTAGCGGGGAAGGGTGGGTGGTCCGAGCCCGCCATAAGCAGGCTGGTGCGGCTCGGCATCCTCCAAGTGAGCGACTTCCTTCCCGTTCAGGGCCAGGACATAGGACAGCCCTCGCGCCTGGAGGCCGAGCCGGAACGGGGTACTGACGCCGTAGCCGGCGTCGGCGACCACGACCGGCGCCTTCAACTGCCACTGGGCGAGCGTGTCCAAAAGGCCGAGCGCCAGACGCCACTTCTCCCGGTGCACCACGTCGTCGGGGACTCCTGCCCTGCGGCACCGGTCCGGCTCGTCCGTCCACTCACGCGGCAGATACAACTGCCACTGCAGCGGGCATGAGGCGGTGTCGGTGGCGGCATGGACACTGACCGCGACCTGGCAGTTCGCCCGTTTGCCGACCGCTCCGCAGTACTGGCGGGCCACACCCACCGACGCGGTGCCGCACTTGGGGAACGACACGTCGTCGATCACCCACACCTCAGGGCGGATGGCCTCGCACAACCGCTCGGCGATCCGCCGCCTCACCGGTAAGGGATCCCACGGCGACTGGTTCACGAACTGCTGCAGGGCCTGCATGTTCCCGTCCGGCAGACGCTCGGCCATCGGCTGGATGGACTTGCGCCGGCCATCGAGCATCAAGCCTCGCAGATAGCACTCGCCCCACCGCCGCTGATCCCGCCGCGGAAACGACCCGAACACATCGGCAACGAACTCCGCCAACTCGCCCCGGAGCCGTTCCACTTCCCCCAACCTCACTCCAGGAAGCTGCCCACCATCAGCCGTGATCACTCAACGTAACGAAGCACTACTAGCCCCTGCCCGGACCGCCAGCCCTGGCCGGGCCGCCTAGAGCACCGGTCCCGCCACCACCGACACCGTCTTCGGCAGCGACGTGCCCGAGCCGTCCCGGCGCGGGTCCGGCTCCGGCAGCTCCGCCGGGGTGCCGTTCTTCTGCGCCGCCCGCGCCGGCGCCGGGCCCGCCCAGGCCAGCGACAGGCAGTCCTCGCCCTTCAGGAACCGCTGGCAGCGCACCCCGCCGGTCGCCCGGCCCTTGCGCGGGTACTGGTCGAACGGGGTCAGCTTGGCCGTCGTCTGCACCGAGTCGTCCAGCGTGCCGCGCGAGCCCGCCACCGTGAACACCACCGCGTCGGCAGCCGGATCGACCGCCGTGAAGGAGATCACCTTCGCGCCCTCGGTGAGCTTGATGCCCGTCATGCCGCCCGCCGGACGGCCCTGCGGACGGACGATGGATGCCTGGAAGCGCAGCAGCTGCGCGTCGTCCGTGATGAACACCAGGTCCTCCTCGCCGGTGCGCAGCTCCACCGCGCCGACGATCCGGTCCCCCTCCTTGAGCGTGATGACCTCCAACTCGTCCTTGTTGGACGGATAGTCGGGCACCACCCGCTTGACGACACCCTGCTCGGTGCCGAGCGCCAGACCCGGCGACGACTCGTCCAGCGTGGTCAGGCAGACCACCGTCTCGTCGTCCTCCAGGGAGACGAACTCAGCCAGCGGGGCCCCGCCCGAGAGGTTCGGCGCGGCCGTCGGCTCGGGCAGCTGCGGCAGGTCGACCACGTTGATCCGCAGCAGCCGGCCCGCCGAGGTCACCGCGCCGATCACCCCGCGCGCGGTCGTCCGCACGGCCGAGACGATCACGTCGTGCTTGACCCGCTTGGCGCCCGCCGCCCGCGGCAGCGGCGCGTCGGTCGCCGTGCGGGCCAGCAGCCCCGTCGAGGACAGCAGCACCCGGCACGGGTCGTCGGCCACCTGGAGCGGCACGGCGACCGGCGTGGCGGCGGACTCCAGCAGGACCGTGCGCCGGTCGGTGCCGAACTTCTTCGCCACGGCGGCCAGTTCGGCCGAGACCAGCTTGCGCAGCTCCGCGTCCGACTCCAGGATCCGGGTCAGCTCCTCGATCTCCGCGGTGAGCTTGTCCTTCTCCGCCTCCAGCTCGATCCGGTCGTACCGGGTGAGCCGGCGCAGCGGCGTGTCGAGGATGTACTGCGTCTGCACCTCGCTCAGCGAGAAGCGCTCGATCAGGCGCTCCTTGGCCTGCGCCGAGTTGTCGCTGGACCGGATGATCCGGATGACCTCGTCGATGTCGACCAGCGCGGTCAGCAGGCCCTCGACCAGGTGCAGCCGGTCGCGCTTCTTGCCGCGGCGGAACTCGCTGCGCCGCCGGACCACGTCGAAGCGGTGGTCCAGGTAGACCTCCAGCAGCTCCTTCAGGCCCAGGGTGAGCGGCTGGCCGTCGACCAGGGCGACGTTGTTGATGCCGAAGGACTCCTCCATCGGGGTCAGCTTGTACAGCTGCTCCAGGATCGCCTCCGGCACGAAGCCGTTCTTGATCTCGATGACCAGGCGCAGGCCGTGCTCGCGGTCGGTGAGGTCCTTGACGTCGGCGATGCCCTGGACCTTCTTGGCGTTGACCAGGTCCTTGATCTTCGCGATGACCTTCTCGGGGCCGACCGTGAACGGCAGTTCCGTGACCACCAGGCCCTTGCGGCGGGCGGTGACGTTCTCGATGGAGACCGTCGCGCGGATCTTGAAGGTGCCGCGGCCGGACGCGTACGCGTCCCGGATGCCGTCCAGGCCGACGATCCGGCCGCCGGTGGGCAGGTCGGGGCCCGGGACGTGCTTCATCAGCGCGTCCAGGTCGGCGTTCGGGTGCCGGATCAGATGGCGGGCGGCGGCGATGACCTCGCGCAGGTTGTGCGGCGGCATGTTCGTCGCCATGCCGACCGCGATGCCCGAGGCGCCGTTGACCAGCAGGTTCGGGAAGGCGGCGGGCAGGGCCACCGGCTCCTGCTCCTGACCGTCGTAGTTCGGCGCGAAGTCGACCGTGTCCTCGTCGATCGACTCGGTCATCAGGCCCGTCGCCTCGGCCATCCGGCACTCGGTGTACCGCATGGCGGCCGGCGGGTCGTCGTTGCCCAGCGAACCGAAGTTGCCGTGGCCGTCGACGAGCGGCACGCGCATGGAGAAGGGCTGCGCCATGCGCACCAGCGCGTCGTAGATCGACGAGTCGCCGTGCGGGTGCAGCTTGCCCATGACCTCGCCGACGACCCGCGCGCACTTCACGTAGCCGCGTTCGGGGCGCAGGCCCATCTCGTTCATCTGGTAGACGATCCGGCGGTGCACCGGTTTCAGTCCGTCACGGGCGTCCGGCAGGGCGCGCGAGTAGATGACCGAGTACGCGTACTCGAGGTAGGAGCCACGCATCTCGTCCACGACGTCGATGTCGAGGATCCTCTCCTCGAACGAATCGTCGGGCGGCGGGGTCTTCGTGCTGCGGCGGGCCATCGCTGCCTGGCTCCTTCTGATCTGGTCGCTCGCCTACGGGGCGCTTGGTGCTGAAGCGTTTGACGGATCTGACGCCGACCATTGTGGACCGAGGTACTGACAACCCGTGCACGACCCGGTCCGGGCGGCCCCGGCCGGCGGCGGGGAGCGGGAGCGCCCCCAGCGCCGGGGAACCGTCCGGGAAGGGGTCCGACGCAGCGTACGCGATCCGCTGTCGGCGTACGTCCGCGGGAACTTCGCGAAGGCCCCGCACGCTTTGCATACAGTGGCAGGAACGGCAGCACAACCGCGGTTTCCATCAACCGCCTCCGCTCGCGAAGGGACGTACATGCCCATGGGTCACACGACCACAGCCGAGGCAGGCTCCGGGGGCCTGGCAGCGACCGAGCACCGCCTGGCCAACGGTCTGCGCGTGGTGCTCTCCGAGGACCACCTGACCCCGGTGGCGGCGGTCTGCCTCTGGTACGACGTCGGCTCCCGCCACGAAGTCAAGGGGCGTACCGGCCTTGCTCACCTCTTCGAGCACCTGATGTTCCAGGGCTCCGCACAGGTGAAGGGCAATGGCCACTTCGAACTGGTGCAGGGTGCCGGAGGCTCGCTGAACGGCACCACGAGCTTCGAGCGCACCAACTACTTCGAGACCATGCCCGCCCACCAGCTGGAGCTGGCCCTGTGGCTGGAGGCGGACCGCATGGGCTCGCTGCTGGCCGCCCTGGACGAGGAGTCCATGGAGAACCAGCGGGACGTCGTCAAGAACGAGCGCCGCCAGCGCTACGACAACGTGCCCTACGGCACCGCCTTCGAGAAGCTGACCGCCCTCTCCTACCCGGAGGGCCACCCGTACCACCACACGCCGATCGGCTCCATGGCGGACCTGGACGCGGCCACCCTGGAGGACGCCCGCCAGTTCTTCCGCACCTATTACGCGCCGAACAACGCGGTGCTCTCCGTGGTCGGCGACATCGACCCCGAGCAGACCCTGGCCTGGATCGAGAAGTACTTCGGTTCCATCGCCTCCCACGACGGCAAGCCCGCGCCCCGCGACGGCTCGCTGCCGGACGTCATCGGCGGGCAGAAGCGCGAGGTCGTCGTGGAGGAGGTCCCGGCGCGCGCCCTGATGGCCGCCTACCGGCTCCCGCACGACGGCACGCGCGCGTGCGACGCGGCCGACCTCGCGCTGACCATCCTCGGCGGCGGCGAGTCCTCCCGCCTGTACAACCGCCTGGTGCGCCGCGACCGCACGGCCGTCGCCGCCGGCTTCGGCCTGCTGCGCCTGGCCGGCGCGCCCTCCATGGGCTGGCTGGACGTGAAGACCTCCGGTGACGTCGAGGTGCCGGTCATCGAGACCGCCATCGACGAGGAGCTGGCCCGGTTCGCGGAGGAGGGGCCCACCCCCGAGGAGATGGAGCGCGCCCAGGCCCAGCTGGAGCGCGAGTGGCTGGACCGGCTCGGCACGGTCGCCGGTCGCGCCGACGAACTGTGCCGGTACGCCGTCCTGTTCGGCGACCCGCAGCTCGCCCTGACCGCCGTGAATCGCGTCCTCGAGGTGACCCCCGAGGAGGTCCAGGAAGTCGCCAAGGCGCGTCTGCGGCCCGACAACCGCGCGGTGCTGGTCTACGAACCGAAGTCCCCGGAGGCCGCCCCCGACGCCGATGTCCCGGAGGACCCGGAGCAGGAAGCGACCGTAGAGGCGGGCCGCGACGAGACCGAGAACGAGGAGACGGCCAAGTGACCGAGCTCGCCACCATGGAGTTCCACCCCCAGCCGCGGCCCGGCGAGGCCAAGCCCTGGGCGTTCCCGGCCCCCGAGCGCACCGCGCTCGGCAACGGCCTGACCGTGCTGCGCTGCCACCGCCCCGGCCAGCAGGTCGTCGCCGTCGAGGTGCTGCTGGACGCGCCGCTGGACGCCGAGCCGGCCGGCCTGGACGGCGTCGCCACGATCATGGCGCGCGCCTTCTCCGAGGGCACCGACCAGCACTCCGCCGAGGAGTTCGCCGCCGAGCTGGAGCGCGCGGGCGCCACCCTGGACGCGCACGCCGACCACCCCGGCGTCCGGCTCAGCCTGGAGGTCCCGGTCTCCCGCCTGGCCAAGGGCCTCGGCCTGCTCGCCGACGCGCTGCGCGCGCCCGCCTTCGCCCCGAGCGAGGTCGAGCGCCTCGTCCGCAACCGCCTGGACGAGATCCCGCACGAGCTGGCCAACCCCTCCCGCCGGGCCGCCAAGGAGCTCTCCAAGGAGCTGTTCCCGGCGGCCTCGCGCATGTCCCGGCCGCGCCAGGGCACCGAGGAGACCGTCGAGAAGATCGACGCGGCGGCCGTACGCGCCTTCTACGACCGCCATGTGCGGCCCGCCACGGCCACCCTGGTCGTCGTCGGCGACCTGACCGGCACCGACCTGGACGCGCTGCTCGGCGACACCCTGGGCGCCTGGACCGGCACCCCCGGCGAGCCGCGGCCGGTGCCGCCGGTGACGGCCGACGACACCGGGCGCGTGGTGATCGTGGACCGGCCCGGCGCCGTCCAGACGCAGCTGCTCATCGGCCGGGTCGGCCCCGACCGGCACGACCGCGTGTGGCCCGCCCAGGTGCTCGGCACCTACTGCCTCGGCGGCACCCTCACCTCCCGCCTGGACCGCGTCCTGCGCGAGGAGAAGGGCTACACCTACGGCGTGCGCTCCTTCGGGCAGGTCCTCAGGTCCGCGCCGGACGGCACGGGCGCGGCGATGCTCGCCATCAGCGGCTCCGTGGACACGCCGAACACCGGCCCGGCGCTGGACGACCTGTGGAAGGTGCTGCGCACCGTCGCGGCGGAGGGCCTGACCGACGCCGAGCGGGACGTCGCGTGCAGAACCTCGTCGGCGTGGCGCCGCTGAAGTACGAGACCGCGGCGGCCGTCGCGAGCACGCTGGCCGACCAGGTCGAGCAGCACCTGCCCGACGACTTCCAGGCGACGCTGTACCGTCAGCTGGCCGCCACGGGCACCGTGGAGGCCACCGCGGCCGTCGTGAACGCCTTCCCGGTGGACCGCCTGGTGACCGTCCTCGTCGGCGACGCCTCCCAGATCAAGGCGCCGGTCGAGGCGCTCGGCATCGGTGAGGTGACCGTGGTGCCGGCCGAGTAGCGGCCCGGCGCATCCGGCGCACGCGCGCGTGGGGCCCTGACGGCTTACGAGCCGTCAGGGCCCCACGCTGTTCCACTCGGGCCCTCAGATGCCCGTTTTGGGGCGGAGGTTGCCTGTCTGACCTGTGGGATGCGCTACAAAACCCCGGATCCGTTTGAGGATCGAAAGCGGGCCGCCGTAGCGTCGTCCGGGCTGTTCGTCAGGCAGTGCGCCGCACCCGCGGCACCGGACAGTCATCGCCGAGTCCCCGTACGGCGCGAGCCAGGGGAGCCGGGGACCCACCGTCCCTGGGGTGAATCGGGCGCCCGCGAGGGGGCTCGTAGGAGACCTTCCTGCTCCGAACCCGTCAGCTAACCCGGTAGGCGAGAGGGAAGGAAAGGACCAGCCACTTCATGGCGTTCATGTGCGCCACCGGGAAGCACCGCAAGCCCGGCCGGGTCAAGCGCACCACCGCTCAGGCGGCCGGCGTCGCGGCCCTGACCACCACCGGTGTCATCGGCACCCTCGCCGCCTCCCCGGCGCTCGCCGCCGACAACCCCGTGGACCAGACCGGCCTCACGCCGGTCCTCGCCGCCACCGAGGACGTCGCCGCGCAGATCGACGCGCAGGCCACCGCCCAGCAGCAGGCCGCCGACCGCAAGGCCGCCGAGGAGGCCGCGGCGAAGGCGGCCGCCGAGCGGGCCGAGGAGGAGCGGGTCCGCGCCGCGCGCGAGGCCGAGCGCCGCCGGCTGAACACCTTCGTCGCCCCCGTCGCGCACTCCTACGTCTCCACGGCCTACCAGGCCTCCAGCTCCCTGTGGTCCTCCGGTTCGCACACCGGCATCGACTTCCACGCGGCCAGCGGCTCCACGGTGCACGCGGTGGGCGCCGGCACGGTCGTCGCCACCGGCTGGGGCGGCGCCTACGGCAACCAGGTCGTGATCCGGATGGCCGACGGCATGTACACGCAGTACGGGCACCTGTCCTCCATCGGCGTCACAGTGGGCCAGCAGGTCGAGCCGGGCCAGCAGATCGGCCTGTCCGGCGCCACGGGCAACGTCACCGGCCCGCACCTCCACTTCGAGGCGCGCACGTCGCCCGAGTACGGCTCGGACATCGACCCCGTCGCCTACCTCCGCGGGCACGGCGTCCGGATCTGACGCCCGCGCGTTTCCGACGGCCCCGGCTCACCCGAGCCGGGGCTTTCGCCGTTTTTCACGCCGTCCGCCGGACTCGTTGTCCAAAAAATATCCATGGATTACCGCCCCCCGTCGGAAATTCCGGCCCGCTGGAATAGAGTCACGGTATACGCGTCCATCGTCGGCGTTTCACGGGGATTAAGGCGGAGGTCGGTCATGCGTATTCCGGCGCACTCGGTGTGCACCGCTGTCCGGGACGACATCGTCGCGGGTGTCTACGAGCGCGGCAGCCGGCTCACCGAGGAAGTCCTGGCCCGCCGCTACGGCGTCTCGCGCGTCCCCGTCCGCGAGGCGCTGCGCACGCTGGAGGCCGAGGGTTTCGTGGTGACGCGCCGGCACGCGGGCGCGTGCGTGGCCGAGCCGACCGAGCGGGAGGCCGCCGACGTGCTGGAGATGCGGACGCTGCTGGAGCCGCTGGGCGCCGCGCGGGCCGCCCAGCGGCGCACGGAGGCCCATCTGAAGGTGCTGCGCGGCCTGGTCCGGCTGGGCCAGGAGCGGGCCAGGAAGGGCAACAGCGAGGATCTGCGCGCGCTCGGCGGCTGGTTCCACGAGACGCTTGCCCAGGCCTGCGGCAGCCCCTCGCTGACCTCGATGCTGACCCAGCTGCGGCACAAGATCGCCTGGATGTACGCGGTGGAGCCGCCGGTGAGCCCGGTGGAGTCCTGGGCGGAGCACGGCGCGATCGTGGACGCGGTGGCGCGCGGGGACGGCGAACGCGCGCGGGCGCTGACGGCACTGCACGCCGAACGCGCGACGGGCGCGCACCGGCTGCGCCTTCCCGGCGCGGAGCGTGTGAGGACTTCGCAACATGCCGTAAACATGTCGGGTCCGCGGCATTAACACGGGCGCCGTATACAAAGAAGGGTAATTCGGCGGCGGGTGTTTTCCGCTGCCCTTTTCCGCTTCCGTCAATTTCATGTCCCGCGTGTGCCGGGCGACCGGGCGAACACCCGAGAAGAAATCCGCCGACGGAACCGGCGCGACCCTGGAACCGGCGGCGGAAACGCGGAAGCCGCGCCGCCCGATACGGACGGCGCGGCTTCCCGGTCCCGCTCAGACGGTCTCGGGCAGTTCCTCCAGGCCCTCGGAGACCAGCTTGGCCAGACGGTCCAGGGCGGCGTCGGCGCCCTCGGCGTCGGAGGCGAGGACGATCTCCTCGCCACCCTGGGCGCCCAGGCCCAGGACGGCCAGCATCGAGGCCGCGTTGACGGGGTTGCCCCCGGCCTTGGCGATCGTCACCGGGACGCCTGTGGCCGTGGCGGCTCGGACGAAGAGAGAAGCGGGGCGGGCGTGGAGGCCCTCGGCCCAGCCGACGTTGACGCGGCGCTCAGCCATGTGTTGCTGCCCTTCAGTGCTCAGGGTTGTCTAGACCAGTTTCCCATACCGTGAAGCGTGCCCGGAGCGGGCCGGCGAGGACCGCCCCGGCGCGACCCCGGACCGCGGCCTCGGTCCGGCGTCGCCCCCATAGACTGCCTCGCGCCGTTGTCGTACGCGACCCTTACGCTGGGGCCCATGCACACCTCGGCGGACCGGCAGGACCGGCACCAGTACCCCGCCCACTGGGAGGCGGACGTGGTGCTGCGCGACGGCGGCACCGCGCGCGTCAGGCCCATCACCGTCGACGACGCCGACCGCCTGGTCAGTTTCTACGAGCAGGTCTCGGACGAGTCGAAGTACTACCGCTTCTTCGCGCCGTACCCACGCCTGTCCGCCAAGGACGTCCACCGCTTCACGCACCACGACTTCGTGGACCGGGTGGGACTCGCGGCCACCATCGGCGGCGAGTTCATCGCCACCGTACGCTACGACCGCATCGGCGCCGACGGCCTGCCCGCCTCCGTGCCCGCCGACGAGGCCGAGGTCGCCTTCCTGGTCCAGGACGCCCACCACGGCCGCGGCGTCGCCTCCGCCCTCCTGGAACACATCGCGGCCGTCGCGCGCGAGCGGGGCATCCGCCGCTTCGCCGCCGAGGTGCTCCCCGCCAACACCAAGATGATCAAGGTGTTCACGGACGCCGGCTACACCCAGAAGCGCAGCTTCGAGGACGGCGTCGTACGCCTGGAGCTGGACCTCGAACCCACCGACCGGTCCATGGCCGTGCAGCACGCCCGGGAACAGCGCGCCGAGGCCCGCTCGGTACGGCGGCTCCTCGCACCCGGCTCCGTCGCGGTCGTCGGCGTCGGCCGCGCCCCCGGCGGGGTGGGCCGCGGCATCCTCGGCAACATCCGCGAGGCCGGCTACGCGGGCCCGCTGCACGCCGTGAACAAGGCATTCCCCGAGGACCTCAAGGAGATCGACGGGGTGCCCGCCTACCGCTCGGTGCGCGACATCGACGGGCACGTGGACCTCGCCGTCGTCGCGGTACCGGCCGAGCACGTGCCCGCCGTGGTCGCCGAGTGCGGCGAACACGGCGTCCAGGGGCTGGTCGTCCTGTCCGCCGGGTACGCCGAGAGCGGGCCCGAGGGACGCGAACGGCAGCGCGCGCTCGTCCGGGCCGCCCGCGCCCACGGCATGCGCCTCATCGGCCCCAACGCCTTCGGGATCATCAACACCGCCGAGGACGTCCGGCTGAACGCCTCGCTCGCCCCCGAGCCGCCCCGCCCCGGCCGCATCGGGCTCTTCGCCCAGTCCGGCGCCATCGGCATCGCCCTGCTGTCCCGGCTGCACCGGCGCGGGGGAGGGGTGACCGGCGTCACGGGCGTCTCCACGTTCGTGTCCGCCGGCAACCGCGCCGACGTCTCCGGCAACGACGTCCTGCAGTACTGGTACGACGACCCGGACACCGACGTCGTCCTCATGTACCTGGAGTCCATCGGCAACCCCCGCAAGTTCACCCGGCTCGCCCGGCGCACGGCCGCGGCCAAGCCCCTGGTCGTCGTGCAGGGCACCGGCACCGCCCCGCAGGGACACGCGGTACGCGCCACCCGGCTGCCGTACGCGACGGTGTCCGCGCTGCTGCGGCAGGCCGGGGTGATCCGGGTCGACACCATCACCGAGCTGGTCGACGCGGGGCTGCTGCTCGCCCGGCAGCCGCTGCCCGCGGGACCGCGCGTGGCCATCCTCGGCAACTCCGAGTCGCTCGGCGTGCTGACGTACGACCGGTGTGTGGCGGAGGGGCTGCGGCCGGCCCGGCCGGTGGACCTGACCACCGAGGCGACGGCGGAGGACTTCCACCGGGCGCTGGCCGACGCGCTGGCCGACGACACGAACGACGCCGTCGTCGTCACGGCGATCCCCGCGATCGGGGAAGGGTCGCCGGGGGACGCGGAACTGGCGGAGGCACTGCGGTCGGCCGCGGCGGCGGTGCCGGGCAAGCCGGTGCTGGTGGTCCATGTCGAGCTGGGCGGGCTGGCACAGGCGCTGTCGGCCGCGACGAGCACGGCACCGGGGGCACCGGGCGCCGCCGACCGGACGCCCGGCGCGCGAGCGGAACGACCGTCGGCCGCGCCATCGGCTCCCGCCACCGAACCCCCCGCACCACTCGTACCCCCCGCACCCCCGGCCGGCCAGGCATCCCCCGCCTCCCCCCAGGACGGCACCCGTCTCATCCCCGCCTACCCCGCCGCCGAACGCGCGGTGCGGGCGCTCGCCGAAGCCGTGAGGTACGCGCGGTGGCGGCGGGAGGCGGCCGACCCCGGGAAGGTCCCGGAGTTCGACGACATCGACGAGAAGGGGGCCGCCCGGCTGATCGGCGAGCTGCTCGCCCGCGGCGAAGGGCTCACGATCTCCGCCGAGCACACCTGCGAGCTGCTCGGCCGCTACGGCATACCCGTGCGCCGCGCCCTGCCCGCGCCCGGCCCGGACGCCGCCGTGGACGCCGCCCGCGCGCTCGGCTACCCGGTGGCCCTCAAGGCCACCGCCCCGCACCTCAGGCACCGCGCCGACCTGGGCGGGGTCCGGCTGGACCTCGCGGACGAGGAACAACTGCTGCGGGCCTACGCCGAGTTGACCGAGCTGTTCGGGCCGCCCGAGGAGCTGCGGCCGGTGGTGCAGGCGATGGCGCCCCGGGGCGTGGACACCGTCGTCCGCGCGGTGATCGACCCGGCGGCCGGGGCCGTGCTGTCCTTCGGCCTGGCCGGCGCCGCCTCCCAGCTGCTCGGGGACATGGCCCACCGGCTGATCCCCGTCACGGACCGGGAGGCGACCTCGCTGGTGCGCTCCATCCGCACCGCGCCGCTGCTGTTCGGCTGGCGCGGCTCCACCCCCGTGGACACCCCCGCCTTGGAGGAGCTGCTGCTGCGGGTGTCCCGGCTGGTCGACGACCACCCCGAGGTGGTCGCGGTCACCCTGGAGCCGGTCGTCGTCGCCCCGCACGGGGTGAGCGTCCTCGGCGCCACGGTACGGCTCGCGCCCCCGCCCGCCCGCGACGACCTCGGCCCGCGCACGATGCCGGCCTACTGAGCGGCCCCACCGCCGTCCGGAACCCCTCCGCCCCTTGGGCCACGCCCGCCCCCGGACCGTCCGGCTGGCCCGGAGTGCCCTTGCCCACGGATTAGGATGGACGCCATGGCCAAGACCAGTACGACGACCCAGGGGCTGCGCGCGGCGATCGAGCGCAGCGGCTACTACCCGGCCCTCGTGGCCGAGGCGGTGGAGGCCGCTGTGGGCGGCGAGCCCGTCCGGTCGTACCTGGTCCACCAGGAGACGACGTTCGACCAGAACGAGGTCCGCCGGCACGTCACCGTGCTGGTCCTCACCGGCAACCGCTTCATCGTCAGCCACACCGACGAGCAGGCCGCCGACAACACCTCCCCGACGCCGTACGCCACCACCTCCACCGAGTCCGTGAAGCTCGACCGGATCTCGTCGGTCGTGGTCAGCCGGGTGGTCGCCAACCCCGAGCAGTACACGCCGGGCACGCCGCCCCGCGAGGTCGTGCTGACCATCGGCTGGGGCGCGGTCAACCGCATCGACCTGGAGCCCGCCGCCTGCGGCGACCCCAACTGCGACGCCGACCACGGCTACACGGGCAGCTCCACGGCGGACGACCTCAGCCTGCGCGTCAGCGAGGCCGGGGACGGCCCGGAGACGGTGCGCCAGGCGCTCGCCTTCGCGCAGGCCATCTCGGAGGCGACCGCGGACGTCACGCGCTGATGTCCCAGCTCTCCGCCTGGGACCACCCGGAGCCCCTCGCCCTGGACACCGCGCCGCTGCCCGAGTACGGCAGCGGCTCCCTGGCCGACCTGCTGCCCACCCTGGCCACCGGCCTCGGCGTCCCCGGCCTGACCGCCACGATCGGCGAACTGACCCCCGCCGACCGGGTCTGCGTCTTCCTGGTCGACGGCCTCGGCTGGGAGCAGCTCGCCGCCCACCCGGACGAGGCGCCCTTCCTGACCTCGCTGCTCGGCAGCTCCCGCGGCGGCACCGGCCGCCCGCTCACCGCCGGCTACCCGGCCACCACCGCGACCTCCCTCGCCTCCGTCGGCACCGGCCTGCCGCCCGGCGCGCACGGTCTGCCCGGATACGCCGTGCGCAACCCCGCCACCGGCGAGCTGATGAACCAGCTCCGCTGGCAGCCGTACACCGAACCGGGCGCCTGGCAGCCGTACCCGACCGTCTTCCAGCTGGCCCACCAGGCCGGGGTGCACACCGCCCAGGTGACCTCGCCCGCCTTCGAGCACACCCCGCTCACCAAGGTCGCGCTCAGCGGCGGAACCTTCCACGGGCGGCTCACCGGCGAGGAGCGGATGGACCTCGCGGCCGAGCAACTGGCCGTCGGCGACCGCTCGCTGGTGTACACGTACTACGCCGAACTGGACGGCTCCGGGCACCGCTACGGCGTCGCCTCCGACACCTGGCGCGGCCAGCTGATGTACGTCGACCGGCTCGCCCAGCGGCTGGCCGAGCGGCTGCCCCCGCGCAGCGCCCTGTACGTCACCGCCGACCACGGCATGGTCGACGTGCCGTTCGACGAGCGGCACCGCATCGACTTCGACGAGGACTGGGAGCTGCGGGCCGGTGTCGCGCTGCTCGGCGGCGAGGGCCGGGCCCGGCACGTGTACGCGGTGCCGGGCGCCGAGAACGACGTGCTGGCCGTGTGGCGCGAGGTGCTCGGGGAGCAGTTCTGGGTGGCCTCGCGCGACGAGGCGATCGCGGCGGGCTGGTTCGGGCGGCCCGGCGCGTGCGACGAGCGCGTGTACCCGCGGATCGGGGACGTGATCGCCGCCGCGCACGACGACGTGCTGATCATCGCCTCCGAGCGGGAGCCCAAGGAGTCGGCGCTGGTCGGCAACCACGGCTCGATGACCCCGGCGGAACAGCTCGTCCCGCTGCTCGAAGTACGCTCCTGACCCCCTGCCCCTCCCCCTTTTCGCCGATTTCACCGAAAGGTGCTCAACTCCTCATGCCCGAGCTGGTGTTCTTCTCCGGAACGATGGACTGCGGGAAGTCGACGCTGGCTCTGCAGATCGAGCACAACCGGTCCGCGCGCGGCCTGGCGGGCGTGATCTTCACCCGGGACGACCGCGCGGGCGAGGGCAAGCTGTCCTCCCGGCTGGGCCTGGTCACCGAGGCGGTGGAGGTCGAGGACGGCAAGGACCTGTACGCGTACCTCGTGGACCACCTCTCCCAGGGCGGCCGGGCCGACTACGTGATCGCGGACGAGGCGCAGTTCCTGGCGCCCGAGCAGATCGACCAGCTCGCGCGCGTGGTGGACGATCTCGGGCTGGACGTCTTCGCCTTCGGCATCACCACCGACTTCCGCTCCAAGCTGTTCCCCGGCTCGCAGCGGCTGGTGGAGCTGGCCGACCGGATCGAGGTGCTCCAGGTGGAGGCGCTGTGCTGGTGCGGCGCACGGGCCACGCACAACGCCCGCACGGTGGACGGCGAGATGGTGGTCGAGGGCGCCCAGGTGGTCGTCGGCGACGTCAACCAGTCCGCGGGCGAGGTCGGCTACGAGGTGCTGTGCCGCCGGCACCACCGGCGCCGGATGACCGCCGCGTCGGCCCGCGCGGCGGCCCTGTCCCCGGACGTGCTGCCCGTCTCGCCCTCCTGAGGGCTCAGCGCGCCCCCTGGACCACCGAGAACTCGGCGCCCTCCCGGTCCGCCACCGTCGCCACCCGCCCGTACGGGCCGTCGTGCGCCGGTGCCAGGACCCGGCCGCCCAGCTCCGCCACCAGGCGCAGCGTCGCGTCGAGGTCGGCGGCCTCGAAGTACGTCCGCCAGTGCGGCCCCCGGCCCGGCGGCAGGTCGTGGCCCACGCCGTGCAGCCCGGCCACCGGACGGCCGTCCAGGCACAGGGTCAGACAGTCGTCACCGGCGGAGACGACCGGCTCCTCCTCGTAGGGGAAGACGCTTCTGTAGAACTTCGTGACGCTTTCCGTCTCGAAGGTGAGCAGTTCGTTCCACACGGGGGCGCCCGGCACACCGGTCAGGGCCGCCCCGGGATGCGCGGCGCCCTGCCAGATCCCGAACACCGCCCCGGAGGGATCGGCGGCGATCGCCATCCGCCCGGCCTCGGCGGCGTCCAGCGGGCCGACGGCCACCGTGCCGCCGCACAGCCGGACCGTGTCGGCGGTCCGGTCCACGTCGTCCGAGGCGAGGTAGGGAGTCCAGGCGACCGGCAGCCGGCGGTCCGTCGGCAGCCGGCCCACGCCCGCCACCTCCCGCCCGTCGAGCAGCGCCCGCACATACGGGCCGAGCTGCTGCGGACCGGGCCGGAACTCCCAGCCGAACAGCTCGCCGTAGAACTCCTCGGTGGCATCCAGCCGGTGCACCATCAGGCTCACCCAGCAGGGTGTGCCGGGCAGGCGCCGCGCGTGCGCACCGGCCGGCTCCCGTGCCTCGGTCATCGATCACTCTCTCCCCGGCCCCTCGCGGTGGCCGTGTCGCTTCCGCTCCCCGGAAGGGTGTCCGCGCCGTCGGCGCGCACGCCCGTGCCGGTCCCCGCATCCTCCGGGTGCCGCAGGGCCGTACCGCGCCGCTCGCCGTCCCTACGAGAGGATGCCCGATCCGCCGTCTTTCGCCGCATCTTGACGATGGCCGACGGGTGTCCGTCAGTGGTACACCATGTGCTCGATCCCGTACCGACCGTGATCGAGCCTGTCCGGCCGAGCAGAGTAGCCGGACCTGGACGCCACGGCCACCCCTGGCGTATGGATGGACCCCATGACAGCCATCATCACCGCATCCGAACTCCTGCCCGCGCTCACCGGCGGCAATCCGCCCGTCCTGCTGGACGTGCGCTGGCAGCTGAGTCTGGCCAAGGCGGCCGGCGCGCCCGCCTTCGACGGGCGGGCCGAGTACGCGGCCGGGCACATCCCGGGCGCGGTCTTCGTCGACCTGGACCGGGAGCTGGCCGGGGCGCCGGGCGTGGGGGGCCGGCATCCGCTGCCCGACCTCGCGGAGTTCGGTGCCGCGATGCGCCGCGCGGGCGTGTCGGCCGGCCGTCCGGTCGTCGTGTACGACGGCGGGCAGGGCTGGGCGGCGGCGCGCGCGTGGTGGCTGCTGCGCTGGACGGGTCACCCGGACGTGCGGGTCCTCGACGGCGGGTTGCCGTCCTGGCGGGGTGAGCTGTCCACCGAGGTGCCGGGCCCGGCCGAGGGCGACTTCACACCGGCGCCGGCGGCCGGGGGGCTGCTGGACGCGGACGGGGCCGCCGGCCTGGCCCGCACGGGTGTGCTGCTGGACGCCCGCGCGGGGGAGCGGTACCGCGGTGAGGTGGAGCCGGTCGACCGGGTCGGCGGGCACATCCCGGGCGCGGTGTCGGCGCCGACGACGGAGAACGTGGGCCCCGACGGCCGCTTCCTGCCCGCGGCGGAGCTGAGGGACCGCTTCAAGGCCCTGGGGGTGTCCGGGGACACCGAGGTGGGCGTGTACTGCGGTTCGGGCGTCTCCGGCGCCCACGAGGTGCTCGCGCTGGCGGTGGCGGGCATCCCGGCTGCCCTGTACGTGGGCTCCTGGTCGGAATGGTCCTCGGACCCGTCGCGTCCGGTGGCGGTGGGGGCGGACCCGCGATAGCGCCACGGCCGGAGAACCGGCGAAAAAAGGGGGGCACGCACGCGTGCCCCCCTTTTCCTGGCTGCCGTCGGCCGCCTACTCCTGCTTCTTGCGGCGGGTGCCGAACACGATCTCGTCCCAGCTCGGCACGGCGGCGCGGCGGCCGGGGCGGACGCCGTCGGCCTCGGCCTGGCGGTCGGTCGCGCCGACGAGCCGGTCACGGTGGCTGCCGACGGAGCGCGGCATGAGGACGTCCGCGTAGGCGGAGCCGGCCGAGGCGGCGGGCGCCGGCGGCTCCTCCGCCTCGGGCTCGTCGCCGGGCTCCTCCGCGGAGTCCGACGGGCGCTCCGGGACGACGAGGTCGCCCCGGAAGCTCGGCACGGCCTCCAGCAGGCTGGTCAGCGAGTCGCGCTCGCCCGTGCTCTCCTCGGCGGGCTCCGGCGGCGGCGCGGGCAGGCCGGGCCGCTCCCGGTCCACCCGTTCGAGCGCACGGTCCATCGAGCGTTCGCGGGGCAGCCGGGCGATCCGCGGGACGAACGGGAAGCTCGGCTCGGGGGCGGCGAGGTCGTCGGACTCGCCGATCAGCGAGCGCGCCTCGTCGTCGACGGCCTGGACGAGCCGCCGGGGCGGGTCGTACGTCCAGCTCGCCGAGTGCGGCTCGCCCGCGACCCGGTAGACGAGGAGCACCTCCCAGGTGCCGTCGTCGCGGCGCCAGGAGTCCCACTGCACCGTGTCCTTGTCGGCGCCGCGCAGCAGCAGCCGTTCCTGCACGGCCTCGCCGAGCAGCGGGCCGGAGTTCTCGCCGGGGCGGCGGACCGGGGTCTTGCGGGCGCGCTCGGCCATGAAGGCGCGCTCGGCCAGCACGGGCCCCTCGAAGCGCCGCACCCGGTCGACGGGGATGCCGGCGAGCTGGGCGACCTCTTCCGCGGTGGCTCCGGCTCGTATCCGGGCCTGGATGTCCCGCGGGCGCAGATGGCTCTCGACCTCGATCTCGATCTGGCCGAGACGCGGCCGGTCGCCGCGCACGGCGGCGCGCAGGCGTTCGTCGATCGGAAGTGTGTACTCCGTGGAGTCGGCAGCCTTCAGCACCAGCCGTGTGCCGTCATTCGAGACGGCCACGACACGCAGTTCGGGCATGGGGACCTCCCGGGTGGTGCCTGCCGACGTCACGTGCGTCGCTGCTTCCGCTAGTCGAGTGTGGCCTGCCCGGGTGCAGCCTGCCACAACCTTGCCGAGTTGCCCGGCGTGTCGGGCGTGGGCCCGGGACCGCCGTTATGGCACGGTTACCTGTTCGCCACGCTAAGTGACCAACTCCGTCACCCTGTGCAACCAGTCCCCTCCCGGTGATCCAGCGGGGCCGCGGATCTCCTGGTGGGAGACCGGACCCAGGGCTCGCAACAGTACTCCATTCGGGCCACGTGCGTGGATTGGTGCGCTGGCCAACTTCTCGCAAGGGGTGCGACTTGGCCGTTCGCAACCGGTTTTGTCGATCATGACGTGGTGAAGTTCACGCAATCGCCAGAAACGGAACTAATGGTTTCGTCCATACGTCCCCTTCTCGTGCAGTCGGTCGGTCAATGTCGATCAAGTACGGGAAAGGCAGGCAAGTTCCGGGTATGCGTGAGACACCCGATACGGGGCGCAAGAGGATCGATCTGAACGTCCCCCAGGTGGCGGGCGGCGCCCTGGCGGCGGTCGTGGCGGCCAAACTGGCTTCGTATTTCGGGGTGTACGGCACGATCCTCGGCGCCGGTGTGGTCAGCGTCCTCGCCACCTGCGGCGGAACGGTCCTCCAGCACTTCTTCAAGCGGACCGGGGAGCAGCTGCGGGAGAAGGCGGTGGTGGCGGCCCGGCCCCGGGAGCGTACGGTGCCGGCCCCGGGGGAGTTCACCGAGGGCACCGTCTACCGCGCGCGGGTGAAGAGCTGGCGCCGCCCCCTGGTCGCCGCCGCCCTGGTCTTCGGCGTCACGATGGCCGGTATCACCACGTACGAACTGATCTCCGGCAACAGCTTCAGCGGCGGCAAGGGCACGACCGTGAGCGACGCCGTCACCGGCCGGAACACCTCCGGCACCCGGTCCGACCACACGCCGGCCCCGTCGGACACGCCGTCCCCGGGACACGCCCCGGCGGGCGGTGGTGACATGGATACGGACCGCGGCACCTCCCCGACGCCCGGCGGCTCCCCGAGCGGCGAGCCGGACGGTGGCTCCGGCGGGACCCCGAGCGGCACCCCGGCCACCCCGTCGGCCCCCGCCACCCCGAGCCCCACCCCCAGCGCGCCGGGTACGTCCGCCACGGCGCCTACGCCCCCAGGACCCTCCGCAGATAGTCGTTCTGGAACAGCCGGTCCGGGTCAAGGCGGTTCCGCAACGCCGTGAACTCGCCGAAACGCGGATATACCCGGGAGAAGTACTCGGCGTCCCGTGTGTGCACCTTGCCCCAGTGCGGACGCCCCTCGTGCGCGGTGAAGACGCGCTCGGCGGCCGTGAAGTACGCCTGGTAAGGCGTGCCCCGGAACATGTGCACGGCTATGTAGGCGCTGTCCCGGCCGGAGGCGGTGGAGAGGGTGATGTCGTCGGCCGGGGCGGTGCGCACCTCCACCGGGAAGCTGATCCGCAGCCCCGAGCGGTCGACCATGGTCCGCAGCTCGCGCAGGGTCTCCACGACGGCGGCGCGCGGGACGGAGTACTCCATCTCTACGAAGCGCACCCGGCGCGGCGAGGTGAAGACCTTGTACGGGATGTCGGTGTACGTCCGCGCGGACAGGGCCCTGCTGGAGATCCGGGCGATGGCCGGGACGGCGGCCGGTGCGGCCCGGCCGACCCACTGGGCCGCCTGGAACACCCCGTTGGACAGGAACTCGTCCTCGAACCAGGCGGCCGCCCGTCCCACCGGCCGCGGCGGCCCGGCGCTGCGGTTGTTGCGCTTGGTGGTGGTGTTCCCGGTGTGCGGGAACCAGTAGAACTCGAAGTGCTCGTTCTCCGCCCACAGTTGGTCGAACTCCGACAGGACCCGCTCCAGCGGCATCGGCTCCTCGCGCGCGGTGAGCAGGAAGAGGGGCTCGACGGCGAACGTGATCGCGGTGACGATGCCCAGGGCGCCCAGGCCGATCCGGGCGGCGGCGAAGACCTCGGGGTGCTCCTCCGCGGAGCAGGTGAGGACGGATCCGTCGGCCGTGACGAGTTCGAGCCCCTTGATCTGGGCGGCGATGGAGCCCGAGGTGCGGCCCGTGCCGTGGGTGCCGGTGCTGGTGGCCCCGGAGACGGTCTGCTCCATGATGTCGCCCATATTGGTGAGCGACAGACCTTCGCGCGCGAGGGCGGCGTTGAGCCTCTTGAGCGGGGTGCCCGCCTCCACCGTGACCGTCATCGACCGCCGGTCGATGTCGCGTATGCCCGTCAGCAGTTGAGGGCGGATCAGGACGCCGTCGGTGGCGGCGATCGAGGTGAAGGAGTGCCCGGTACCGACCGCCTTCACCTTCAGGCCGTCCTCCCGGGCCCGGCGCACCGCCGCGGCCAGCTCCTCCACCGAGGCCGGCGCGACCTGCCTGGCCGGCCGCGCCGTGACGTTGCCGCCCCAGTTACGCCAGGTTCCGTACGTCCCGCTCGCTGTGCTGCTCAACGGTGCCTCCCCGCCCCGCGGCCGGCCTGCGCAGCCGGCGGTACCCGAGGAAACCGACCACGACCGCGACGGCCCCGGACACGGCCGGGACCCCGTACCCGGCCCGCGCCCCGGCCGCGTCGATCGCCCAGCCGGCCGCGGACGAGCCGAGCGCGACACCGACCGCCAGGCCGGTGCTCACCCAGGTCATGCCCTCGGTGAGCCGCGCGCGAGGTACGTGCTCCTCGATGAGGGACATCGTCGTGATCATCGTCGGCGCGATGGACAGCCCCGCAACGAACAGCGCCACGGCCAGAAGCGGCAGGTTTCCGACCAGTAGGAGGGGGATCATACTCACGGCCATCGCCGCCACGCCCAGCAGCCAGCGGCGTTCCGGCGCCCCGCCGAAGCGCAGCAGCCCGAAGACCGCGCCGGCCACACAGGAACCGGCGGCGTACAGCGCGAGGACCACGCTGGCGGCGCCCTTGTGGCCGCGTTCGTCGGCGAAGGCGACGGTCACCACGTCCACGGCGCCGAAGATCGATCCGGTCGCCACGAAGGTGGCCACCAGCACCCGCAGACCCACCGAGCGCAGGGCGCTGCCGCCGTCGTGCGCCTCGCGCGGGTGCGGCGCCGGTTCGGTGGCCTGCTGGGCGGTCAGCCAGAAGACGCCGGCCGCGAGGAAGCAGGCCGCCAGCAGCGGGCCCGCCTCCGGGAACCAGGCCGTGGACAGGCCGATGGAGACGATCGGCCCGAAGATGAAGCAGACCTCGTCCACCACCGACTCGAACGAGTACGCGGTGTGCAGCTGGGGGGTGCCCCGGTACAGCGCGGCCCAGCGGGCCCGGATCATCGCGCCGAGGCTCGGCACCGAGCCGGTCCCGGCGGCGCAGACGAACAGCACCCAGTCCGGCCACCGGAACCGGACCGCGCACAGCAGCACGGCCGCCGCGGTCAGGGCCACCAGGGTCGCCGGGCGCAGCACCCGGCGCTGCCCGTGGCGGTCCACCAGCCGGGAGACGCGCGGTCCGACGGCGGCGGCGGACAGCGCGAGGGTGGCCGACAGGGCGCCCGCGAGGCCGTACCGGCCGGTGACCTGGGAGACCATCGTGACCACGCCGATGCCCATCATCGACAGCGGCATCCGGCCGAGGAATCCGGCGGCGGAGAACGCCTTGGTCCCGGGCGCGGCGAACAAGGCTCTGTAGGGGCTGGGCACGAGGTCTCCGGAAGCGGTTCGGTAAGGCGCGAATAGAGCCGATACAGCTTACAAGTTAGGGCACCCTAAGTGAACCCATATCGGCGGCCCGGAATGCGCCCCTATGGGACGTGCGGACAAAAAAGCCGGAACCCGCTCGGACAAAAGGCCACCAACGGCTCGAAACCGACTCGTCGCACCGCTGTTTCCCGGCTGTCAGTGCCGGGTGGCAGGATCGACCCATGCCAGACGCGCTCGATGCCACCCCGTACGACGCCCTGCTCCTGCTCTCCTTCGGCGGCCCCGAAGGCCCGGACGACGTGGTCCCGTTCCTGGAGAACGTCACGCGCGGGCGCGGCATCCCCAAGGAACGCCTCAAGGAAGTGGGGCAGCACTACTTCCTCTTCGGCGGGGTCAGCCCCATCAACGACCAGAACCGCGCCCTGCTCCAGGCGCTGCGCGAGGACTTCGCCGCGCACGGCCTGGACCTGCCCGTCTACTGGGGCAACCGCAACTGGGCGCCGTATCTGACCGACACCCTGCGGGAGATGGCCGCCGACGGCCACCGCCGCATCCTGGTCCTGGCCACCAGCGCCTACGCCTCCTACTCGGGCTGCCGCCAGTACCGCGAGAACCTCGCCGACGCGCTGGCCACCCTCCAGGCCGAGGGCGTGGAAGTGCCGGCCGTGGACAAGCTGCGGCACTACTTCAACCACCCCGGCTTCGTCGAGCCCATGATCGACGGCGTGCTGCGGGCCCTGGCCGACCTGCCCGAGGACATCCGCGCGGGGGCCCACATCGCCTTCACCACCCACTCCATCCCGAACGCCGCCGCCGACACCTCCGGCCCCGCCGAGTCCCACGGCGACGGCGGCGCCTACGTGGCCCAGCACCTGGACGTGGCCCGGCTGATCGCCGACGCCGTCCGCGAGCGCACCGGCGTCGACCACCCCTGGCAGCTCGTCTACCAGTCCCGCTCCGGCGCCCCGCACATCCCGTGGCTGGAGCCCGACATCTGCGACCACCTCGAGGAGCGGCACGCGGCCGGCGTCCCGGCCGTCGTCATGGCCCCCATCGGCTTCGTCTCCGACCACATGGAGGTCCTGTACGACCTCGACACCGAGGCGAAGGCCAAGGCCGAGGAGCTGGGCCTGCCGGTGCGCCGCTCGGCGACCGTGGGCGCCGACCCGCGGTTCGCCGCCGCCGTCCGCGAGCTGATCCTGGAGCGGGCCGCCGTGGAGCGCGGCCGGAAGGTCGCCCCCTGCGCCCTGGGCGCCCTCGGCGCGAGCCACGACGTCTGCCCGGTCGGCTGCTGCCCGGCCCGTGCCCCCCGCCCCGCCGCCGCGGGCGCCGACAGCCCCTACGCGTGAGGAGAGCCGTGACCGACCCCCTGCACCGGGACCTGCTCGCACTCGCCCGCGAGGCCGCCCGCCGGGCCGGCGAGCTGCTGCGCGACGGCCGCCCCAGCGACCTGGCCGTGGCCAGGACGAAGTCCAGCAACGTGGACGTCGTCACCGAGATGGACATCGCGGCCGAGAAGCTGATCACCGATCTGATCTCCGGCCGGCGCCCCGGCGACGGCTTCCTCGGCGAGGAGGGGGCCTCGGCCGAGGGCACGAGCGGCGTCCGCTGGGTGATCGACCCGCTGGACGGCACGGTGAACTACCTGTACGGGCTGCCGACCTGGGCGGTGTCCATCGCCGCCGAGCAGGACGGCGAGACCGTCGTCGGGGTCGTCGCGGCGCCGATGCGCGGCGAGACGTACCACGCGGTGCGCGGCGGCGGCGCGTGGGCCACGGGCGCGTGGGAGGGCGAGCGGGCGCTCGCCTGTCGGCCCGCGCCCCCGCTGGACCAGGCGCTGGTCTCCACCGGTTTCAACTACGTCACCGAGGTCCGCGCCCACCAGGCCGAGCTGGCCGCCCGGCTGATCCCGCTGGTGCGGGACATCCGGCGCGGCGGCTCGGCGGCGGTCGACCTGTGCGACGTGGCCTGCGGCCGGCTCGACGGGTACTACGAGCGGGGCCTGCACCCGTGGGACTTCGCGGCCGGGGACCTCATCGCCCGGGAGGCCGGCGCGCTGACCGGCGGACGGCCCGGGGAGCGGCCCTCACGGGAGCTGACGGTCGCGGGCGCCCCGGGCGTCTTCGAGCCGCTCCAGCGGCTGCTGGAGGACTTCGGGGCCTGGCACGACTGACCGGCCCCGGACCCGGCCCGACCGACCCGGTCCGGGCCGGCGGCCGCACGCGAAGGGACCCCGGCGCTGGATTCGCCGGGGTCCCTTGTCGCGCTCGGGCCGATCAGACGCGTGACGCGCCGACCTCCACGCCGTGTTCGGCGGCGAGGCGTCGCAGGTCGTCGAGTTCCGCCTGCTCCACTTCGACAAGGAAGTCGTCGCCCTCGTCACGAGCCCGCGAAAGGTCGGACTCGGTCGCCCTTATGCGCTGCAGAAGTCCTGAGGTGAAAGCGTCCATGCTGCGCCCCCTCGTCCTGGGTCGTGGGTCGGTGGCACGGGGCTGTGCCGTTTGGAACGGGCGATCACGTCTCTCGCGGGTGCCCAGCGCTGCCCGGCCGGGCGGCGACGGTGCCGGACACCCACGCCCGCTCTGCGGAGCGGAAGGCGGAGTACCGCATGGTGCTGCGGCACATGCAGAGCGTGATCGCGGGGTGTAAAGCCGTCCTCCCCCCGCTCCCCTCCGGGGAAACCTAACCACGGGAGAAATTCTCGTATTCCCGCCCCGCAACCTCTGTCCCTGCGGTCCCGAGGGCCGCCTTACAGCCGACTTATGGCCGAAAAGGGCAGGATGGGGGTCACACCCCAACGCAGACCCCTGCCCGCACGCGCCCGCGGCGCGCCACGCGGGTGGACACAGGAAGGACAAGCGACGTGCGCGTACTCGTCGTCGAGGACGAGCAGCTGCTCGCCGATGCGGTGGCCACCGGACTGCGCCGGGAGGCCATGGCCGTCGACGTCGTGTACGACGGTGCGGCCGCCCTGGAGCGCATCGGCGTCAACGACTACGACGTGGTCGTCCTCGACCGCGACCTCCCGCTCGTGCACGGCGACGACGTCTGCCGCCGGATCGTGGAGCTCGGCATGCCCACGCGCGTGCTGATGCTCACCGCCTCCGGCGACGTCAGCGACCGTGTCGAGGGCCTGGAGATCGGCGCCGACGACTATCTGCCCAAGCCGTTCGCGTTCAGCGAGCTGATCGCGCGCGTGCGGGCCCTCGGCCGCCGTACCAGCGTGCCCCTGCCGCCGGTCCTGGAGCGCGCCGGCATCAAGCTCGACCCCAACCGCCGCGAGGTCTTCCGCGACGGCAAGGAGGTCCAGCTCGCGCCCAAGGAGTTCGCGGTGCTGGAGGTGCTGATGCGCAGCGAGGGAGCCGTCGTCTCGGCGGAGCAGCTGCTGGAGAAGGCCTGGGACGAGAACACCGACCCGTTCACCAACGTGGTGCGGGTGACGGTGATGACGCTGCGCCGCAAGCTGGGCGAGCCGCCGGTCATCGTCACGGTCCCCGGCTCCGGCTACCGGATCTGATCGCGGTGGCAGCGACACCCGCGCCGCCCCAGGCGCCGCCGAAGCCCACCTGGGACCCCAGGAGGCCGCAGCCGCCCTTCCCGTGGCTGCGGCCCACGATCCGCATACGGCTGACGCTGCTGTACGGCGGCATGTTCCTGATCGCCGGCATCCTGCTGCTGTCGATCATCTACCTGCTGGCCGCGCAGGCGATCAGCACCGGCAACCAGCCGCTGTTCAAGATCGTCAGCGGTTCGGCGATCAAGGTCACCAGCGACAACTGCCCCGCGGTCACCGCGATCAACTCCGGGCCGTTGCCGCTGTCGGACTTCAACGAGGCGATCGCCCACTGTGTCGACCAGCAGCGCCAGGCGGCCCTGGACAACCTGCTCAGCCGGTCCCTGCTGGCCCTGCTGGGGCTGGCCGTGATCGCCTTCGCGTTCGGGTACGCGATGGCCGGCCGGGTGCTGTCCCCGCTCGGCCGGATCACCCGCACCGCCCGCCAGGTGGCCGGCTCGGACCTGTCCCGCCGCATCGAGCTGGACGGCCCGGACGACGAGCTGAAGGAGCTGGCGGACACCTTCGACGACATGCTGGAGCGGCTCCAGCGGGCCTTCACGGCGCAGCAGCGCTTCGTCGGGAACGCCTCGCACGAACTGCGCACCCCGCTCGCGATCAACCGCACGCTCCTCGAGGTGCACCTGTCGGACCCGAACGCGCCGGTGGAGCTCCAGCAGCTCGGCAAGACGCTGCTGGCCACCAACGAGCGCAGCGAACAGCTGGTCGAGGGGCTGCTGCTGCTGGCCCGCAGCGACAACCAGATCGTGGAGCGCAAACCGGTCGACCTGGCCGAGGTCGCCACCCAGGCCATCGACCAGGTGCACGCCGAGGCGGAGGCCAAGGGCGTGGCCGTCCGCGGCGAGCGCAAACCGGCCGTGGTCCAGGGCAACGGCGTCCTGCTGGAGCGGATCGCGCTGAACCTGGTGCAGAACGCGGTGCGCTACAACGTGCCCGACAGGGGCTGGGTCGAGGTGAACACCGAGGTCGAGCACGGGCAGGCGGTGCTGACGGTCTCCAACACCGGGCCGGTGGTGCCGGCGTACGAGATCGACAACCTCTTCGAGCCGTTCCGCCGGCTGCGCACCGAGCGCACGGGCAGCGACAAGGGCGTGGGCCTCGGCCTGTCCATCGTCCGGTCCGTGGCCCGGGCGCACGGCGGCCACATCCACGCACGTCCCCGGGAGGGCGGTGGCCTGGAGATGCGCGTCACCCTGCCCATGTGACGCGAGCGGACACACGCGGGCTGTGTTCGCTCTACGCGGAATTTTCAAGCGGCCGAACGGACGCCCCTTTGTGTGATCAGTCACATGGGCGGATTTCCGGCCATGTACGGAGAGTGATCATGACGTCGCATGGAAAGCCGGGAATGTCCTGGTTTTCAGGGTCGTTGTTCACGGGAAGTACACGGTGGGGCGCCTTTGAGGTGCGACATCGGGACCGTGTACGGTCCTCACCGCCATCCAAGCCGATCACTCCTGAGGGGTCGGATTGGGTGTCGATTGAGTAACAGACCTTGATGTGAGGCAAAATCTCCGCTTCAGGTCGGGCACAAGTCCGGCCTCTCACGCGTTACGTGCGCTGGAGAACACCGCAGACACCCAGAGGGGGAGAGCGATATGGCAACCGATTACGACACTCCACGCAAGACCGACGACGACGTCGACTCGGACAGCCTTGAAGAGCTGAAGGCCAGGAGGAACGACAAGTCCACCTCGGCGGTGGACGTCGACGAGTTCGAGGCCGCAGAGGGCCTGGAACTGCCCGGCGCCGACCTCTCGAACGAGGAACTGGCCGTCCGGGTACTGCCCAAGCAGCAGGACGAGTTCACCTGCATGAGCTGCTTCCTGGTGCACCACCGCAGCCAGCTGGCCCGGGAGAAGAACGGTCAGCCGATCTGCCGCGACTGCGACTGAGGACGGGTCGGCCATGTCTGGCTCGACCCCTCCCCGGAAGCGCCGCTTCCCCCTGGGGAAAGCGGACCAAGGGCCGCTGGACGGCCCGCACGGCGCGCGTGACGACGGGCGGGGCTCACCCGGCGCGGGAGCCTCGCTCGGACCGGCGGCGGACCGGGACGGCCCCCCGGCGCCGGACCGGCACCCCGCGCCCGTCGCCCGGCGCCGGGCGACGGTGATCCGCGACAAGGCCCGGGACCTGGCCCGGGAAGGCGCCCGCAGGGGCGGCAGCCGGGCCCGTGCGGGCCTCGCCCACCTCGCGGACCGCGTCATCGACATCGCCCCGCGTATCCCCGTACGCGACCTCGCGACCCTGCGCCGCCAGTTCCCCGGCCTCGGACCCGAGGAACTGGCCGACAAGCTGGTGAAGGGCGCGGCGGCCGGCACCTCCACGGTCGGCGCCGGAATCGGGGCGGCGGCGATGCTGCCGGTACCCCCGGCCATGCCGACCGAACTGGCCGCGGAGATCACCGGGGTCGCCGCGATCGAGCTGAAGCTGATCGCCGAACTGCACGAGGTCTACGGCGTACGCCCGCCCGGCGGCCCGAAGGCCCGTACCGCCGCGTATCTGTCCTCCTGGTCGGGGGAGCGCGGCATCGACGTGACGAAGCCGTCGACGTACGACACGGCCCTCGGCGGCCGGATGAAACGCGAACTGCGCCAGCGGATCATGAAGCGGATGGTGCGCAACCTGCCCAACCTGACGCCGTTCCTGGTCGGGGCCGCGGTCGGGGCGGTGGTGAACCGCCGGGAGACCAGAAGGCTCGCCGACCGCGTCCGGGCGGACCTGCGCAGGATGCGGGTGCCCTGGGACGAGCTGCCGGAGCTGCCCCCGCTGGAGAAGCCGGAGCGACCGCTGGAGCTGCCCGAGCCTCCCGAAGAGTCCTAGCCGGGCGCAGGCCGGGTGTTCAGGCGTGCGCCTCGCGTGCCGCGTCGATCGCCGCGGCGAGCCGCTGCGGCTCCCGCGTCGACAGGTACAGGTACGGCGTCGGGTCCTCCGGGTCGGTGACCTCCACGCGCAGCGCCGTCGGGATGTAGGCGCGCAGCAGCAGGAAGGCGCGGGTGTCCGCCTTGTACGTCCGCCAGGCGCGGGCCTCCTCGGCGTCCAGGATCTCCGTCGCGCCCAGCGCCGACACCGGCAGCTTGGCCTCGCCCGCGATCAGCGAGTCCCCCACGACCCGGATGCGCGGGGAGCCGTAGGCGCTCGCCACCACGGCCGCCGCGGCCGTGCCGCCGACCAGGCCGCCGAGCAGGGGCAGGGTGCCGAACGGCAGCAGGATCAGGGCGAGCGAGACGCCCACCAGGAGGCTGATCACCCACCACGAGCGGGGAGCCGTGAGACGTTCTTCGTAGGGGGTGGCGGAGAGCTGCATGAAACCTAGCTTGGCATGGGATCCGTAGTCGGCCGATGCGCGGGTAAGGTCTGCGGCTGTGAGTGGTAGTTCCGCAGCTCTTCAGCCTCCCGCCGACGCGGGCAAGCCCATACGGCACCCCGACGCGCCCGCGCCCGGGGAACTCCTCGGCGCCCACTACGAACACTGTTTCGGCTGCGGCCCCGGTCAGCCGCACGGGCTGCACCTGGAGGCCCGGGCCGGCGAGGGCGTGTCGCTGACCGCCGAGTTCACCGTGCGCCCCGCCCACCAGGGCGCCCCGGGGCTCGCCCACGGCGGAGTGCTCGCCGCGGCCCTGGACGAGACCCTCGGCTCGCTGAACTGGCTGCTGCGCACGATCGCCGTGACCGGACGGCTGGAGACGGACTTCGTCCGGCCCGTGCCCGTGGGTGCCACGCTGTTCCTGGCGGCCGAGGTCACCGCCGTCGCCGGACGCAAGATCTACTCCACCGCCACCGGACGCGTCGGCGGCCCGGACGGCCCGGTCGCCGTCCGCGCCGACGCCCTCTTCATCGAGGTCAAGGTGGACCACTTCATCGACCACGGCCGCCGGGAGGAGATCCAGGCCGCCATGAACGACCCGGACCAGATCCGGCGCACCCGCGCCTTCGAGGTGAACCCGTGAGCCGTAGCCCCCTCGACGTGCTGATCCGCCGGGTGGACCCCGACGTCCCGCTCCCGGCGTACGAACACCCGGGTGACGCCGGGGCCGATCTGCGCACCACCGAACCCTGCGAGCTGGCGCCCGGCGAGCGCGCCGTGCTGCCCACGGGAGTGTCGATCGCCCTCCCGGAGGGGTACGCGGCGTTCGTGCACCCGCGATCCGGCCTCGCCGCCCGCTGCGGTGTCGCCCTCGTGAATGCCCCGGGGACGGTTGATGCCGGGTACCGTGGGGAGATCAAGGTGATCGTGGTGAATCTCGACCCGCGCGAGAGCGTGCGGTTCGAGCGCTTCGACCGGATTGCCCAACTGGTCGTCCAGCAGGTCGAGAGGGTCCGCTTCCAGGAGGTGGCGGAACTTCCCGGCTCGGCGCGGGCCGAGGGGGGCTTCGGGTCCACCGGTGGCCATGCCGCGGTGGGCGGCGACAGCGGCACAAGCGGTCAGGCCGCCGTAGGCGGTCCGACGGGTGGGAATCGATACGCTTCGGTCGTATCCGACCGGGAAGGACAGTGACGTGTTCGGACGTCGCAAGAAGAAGGGTGCCGCCGAGGACGCGGCCGGCGAGGCCGAGCAGGTCGTCGACAGCGTCGACACCGAGGCGGAGGAAGAGGAGGCCGGGAGCGAGCGCCTCCGGCTGGAGCCCGGGCCCCGGCCCGACGGGCCGTGGGACAGCAGCGAGGTGCGCGACCCGGCCGAGGGCCGCGTGGACCTCGGCGGACTGTTCGTGCCGGGCGTCGACGGCATGGAGCTGCGGGTCGAGGTCGCCGGGGACGCCATCGTCGCCGCCACCGTCGTGCTGCGCGACAGCGCCGTGCAGCTCCAGGCGTTCGCCGCGCCCAAGCGCGAGGGCATCTGGGCCGAGGTGCGCGAGGAGATCGCCTCCGGCATCACCCAGCAGGGTGGCATCGTCGACGAGGTCGAGGGCCCGCTCGGCTGGGAGCTGCGCGCCCGGGTCCCGGTGCAGCTGCCCGACGGCACCGGCGGCTTCCAGGTCGTCCGGTTCGTCGGCGTGGACGGCCCGCGCTGGTTCCTGCGCGGTGTGATCTCCGGGCAGGGCGCGGTGCAGCCGGAGGCCGCCGGGCTGCTGGAGCAGATCTTCCGCGACACGGTCGTGGTGCGCGGCGAGGGCCCGATGGCTCCGCGCGACCCGATCGTCCTCAAGCTGCCGAACGACGCGCAGATGGTGCCCGAGGGTGTCCAGCAGGAGGAGGGCTCGCGCTTCTCCGGCGGGATGGGGCAGTTGCAGCGGGGCCCGGAGATCACCGAGGTCCGCTAGGCGCTCCGCTGGGTTCAGCAGGGATGTACGGGCCGTGCCTTTGAGGTGCGGCCCGTTTTCGCGGGGGCGCGCCGTTGGGGGTGCCTGTCCGTTGCCGGGTGCGGCGCCGTCGTGGGTGCTCGCGCAGTTCCCCGCGCCCCTTCGGGGGCGCCTTCTCGTCAGGGTTGCGTCAAAGTTGCCCGCTGTTCGTTCTTCTGGTCCTGAGCGGCGGGGCGGGCGGCCGTAAGGTCGACGCTGCGCAGACTTCGGGCACGGAAAGACAATGTGGGCATGGGACGCGGCACGCTTCGGATCTACCTCGGTGCGGCACCGGGCGTGGGCAAGACCTACGCCATGCTGGCCGAGGGACACCGCCGTACCGAGCGGGGCACGGACTGCGTGGTCGCGTTCGTGGAGCACCACGGCAGGCCGCGCACCGAGGTGCTGCTGCACGGCCTGGAGCAGGTGCCGCGCAGGGGGCTGGAGTACCGGGGCGCCGTCTTCGAGGAGATGGACGTGGACGCGGTGCTGCGCCGGGCCCCCGCCGTCGCCCTCGTGGACGAGCTGGCCCACACCAACGTCCCGGGCTCCCGCAACGCCAAGCGCTGGCAGGACGTGGAGGAGCTGCTGGCCGCCGGGATCGACGTCGTCTCCACCGTCAACATCCAGCACCTGGAATCACTCGGCGACATCGTGGAGTCGATCACCGGGGTGCGCCAGCGTGAGACCGTCCCCGACGAGGTGGTACGCCGGGCCGACCAGATCGAGCTGGTCGACATGTCCCCGCAGGCCCTGCGCCGCCGCATGGCGCACGGCAACATATACGCGCCGGACAAGGTCGACGCGGCCCTGTCCAACTACTTCCGGCCCGGCAACCTGACCGCCCTGCGCGAGCTGGCGCTGCTGTGGGTGGCCGACCGGGTCGACGAGTACCTGAACGAGTACCGCAGCGAGCACCGGGTCTCGGCGATATGGGGCTCCCGGGAGCGGATCGTGGTGGGCCTGACCGGCGGCCCCGAGGGACGCACCCTCATCCGCCGGGCCGCCCGGCTCGCCGAGAAGGGCGCCGGCGGCGAGGTCATGGCCGTCTACATCGCCCGCAGCGACGGGCTGACCTCGGCCTCCCCGAAGGAGCTGGCCGTCCAGCGGACGCTCGTGGAGGACCTCGGCGGAACGTTCCACCACGTGGTCGGCGACGACATCCCGGCCGCGCTGCTCGACTTCGCGCGCGGGGTGAACGCCACCCAGATCGTGCTGGGCTCCTCGCGCCGCAAGGCATGGCAGTACGTCTTCGGGCCCGGCGTCGGCGCCACGGTCGCCCGCGACTCCGGCCCCGACCTGGACGTGCACATCGTCACCCACGAGGAGGTCGCCAAGGGCCGGGGACTGCCCGTGGCCCGCGGCGGCCGGCTCGGACGGGCCCGGATCCTGTGGGGCTGGGCGGTCGGACTGGCCGGCCCCGTCGTGCTCGCGCTCGGCCTGAACACCGTCGGCCTCGGCCTCGCCAACGACATGCTGCTGTTCCTGGCCGTCACCGTCGCCGCGGCCCTGCTCGGCGGCCTGCTGCCCGCGCTGGCCTCGGCGGCCTTCGGCTCGCTGCTGCTGAACTACTTCTACACCCCGCCGCTGCACCGGCTGACCGTCGCCGACCCCAAGAACATCGTCGCCATCGCGATCTTCTTCGGGGTCGGCATGTCGGTCGCCTCGGTGGTGGACCTCGCCGCCCGGCGCACCGACCAGGCGGCCCGGCTGCGCGCCGAGTCGGAGATCCTCTCCTTCCTCGCCGGCAACGTGCTGCGCGGCGAGACCAGCCTGGAGGAGCTGCTGGAACGGGTCCGCGAGACCTTCGCCATGGAGTCCGCCGCGCTGCTGGAACGGGAGAGCGACGTGGCGCCCTGGACCTGTGCGGGCCGGGCCGGCTTCGGGCCGCCGCTGGAACGCCCCGAGGACGCCGACGTGGACATGCCCGTCGGCGACCACATGGCGCTCGCGCTCACCGGCCGGGTGCTGCCCGCCGCGGACCGCCGGGTGCTGGCCGCCTTCGCCGCCCAGGCCGCCGTGGTCCTGGACCGCCGGCGCCTCCAGGAGGAGGCCGACCAGGCCCGCGCGCTCGCCGAGGGCAACCGCATCCGCACCGCCCTGCTGGCCGCCGTCAGCCACGATCTGCGCACCCCGCTCGCCGGCATCAAGGCCGCCGTGACCTCCCTGCGCTCCGACGACGTGGCCTGGTCCGAGGAGGACCGGGCCGAGCTGCTGAAGGGCATCGAGGAGGGCGCCGACCGGCTCGACCACCTCGTGGGCAACCTCCTCGACATGTCCCGCCTCCAGACCGGCACGGTGACGCCGCTGATCCGCGAGATCGACGTGGACGAGGTCGTCCCCATGGCCCTGGGCGGCGTGCCCGAGGACAGCGTCGACCTGGACGTGCCCGAGACGCTGCCGATGGTCGCCGTGGACCCCGGGCTGCTGGAGCGGTCGGTGGCCAACCTGGTGGAGAACGCCGTCAAGTACAGTCCACCCGGACGGCGCGTCCTGGTGGCCGCGAGCGCCATCGCCGACCGGGTCGAGGTGCGCGTGGTGGACCGCGGTCCGGGCGTGCCGGACGAGGCCAAGGAGCGGATCTTCGAGCCCTTCCAGCGCTACGGTGACGCTCCGCGCGGCGCCGGCGTCGGGCTCGGCCTCGCGGTCGCCCGGGGCTTCGCCGAGGCCATGGGCGGCACCCTCGCCGCGGAGGACACGCCGGGCGGCGGGCTCACCATGGTGCTGAGCCTGTGCGCGGCGGGACCGCGCCCCGAGCCGCTCCCCGCTGCGGAGTTTCGTACCGAACCGGAAAGGCACACCATATGACCCGGGTGCTCGTGGTCGACGACGAGCCGCAGATCGTGCGCGCCCTCGTGATCAACCTCAAGGCACGCGCGTACGACGTGGACGCGGCCCCCGACGGCAGGACCGCCCTCGAACTCGCCGCCTCCCGCCACCCCGACGTGGTCGTCCTCGACCTGGGCCTGCCCGACATGGACGGCGTGGAGGTGATCCGGGGCCTGCGCGGCTGGACCCGGGTGCCGATCCTGGTGCTGTCCGCCCGGCACTCCTCCGACGAGAAGGTGGAGGCGCTGGACGCGGGCGCCGACGACTACGTGACCAAGCCGTTCGGCATGGACGAGCTGCTGGCCCGGCTGCGGGCCGCGGTGCGCCGGGCCGAGCCGGCCGGGCCCGGCGAGGACGACCTGACGACCGTGGAGACCGAGGGCTTCACCGTCGACCTCGCCGCGAAGAAGGTCCACCGCGACGGCAAGGACGTCCGGCTCACCCCGACCGAGTGGCACCTGCTGGAGGTGCTGGTGCGCAACACCGGCCGCCTCGTCGGCCAGAAACAGCTGCTTCAGGAGGTGTGGGGGCCGTCGTACGGCACCGAGACCAACTATCTGCGGGTGTACATGGCCCAACTGCGGCGCAAGCTGGAGGCCGACCCGTCGCACCCGAGGCACTTCATCACGGAGCCGGGGATGGGCTACCGGTTCGAGAAGTGAGCCGGCGGGCGCTCTCAGCGCCCTGTCGGCCCTGTCGGCGGCCCCGGTACGCTTCACATATGACTGCTGTCCCTCGTTCCGAAAAGCCGGCCGGCCGGTTCCGGCGCATGCTCGACCGGCTCTCCTCGTCGCAGGAGGACCTGGAGTCCGAGGAGCTGCGCGAAGACGCCGAGACGGCAGGCTGCATCAAGATAGGCGACTGCCACGACCGGCAGATCGTCACCGTAACTGGTACCTTGCGCACGGTCACCCTGCGCCCGCGCGCCGGAGTCCCGGCCCTGGAGGCCGAGCTCTTCGACGGCTCCGCCGCCTTGGACGTCGTGTGGCTGGGCAGGCGCTCCATCGTCGGGATAGAACCGGGGCGCAAGCTGATCGCATCGGGCCGGATCTCGATGAGCCGGGGCCGCCGGGTGCTGTTCAACCCGAAATACGAACTGCGACCCCTCGGACGGGAGTAGCCGGTGACGTCCCTCGACAAGCCGACCGAAGACACCGACCAGACTCAGCCCCAAGACGCCCGCGCGGTGACCGAGGCGGCGCTCTTCGAGGCCTTCGGCGGGGTCCGCGGCATGGTCGAGACGGTCGTGCCGGGCCTGCTCTTCGTCGCGATCTTCACGATCAACAAGGACCTGCACCTGTCCGCGATCGCCGCGCTGGCGGTCTCCCTGGTGCTGGTCGTCGTCCGGCTGGCCATGCGGGACACCGTCAAGCACGCCTTCAGCGGTGTCTTCGGCGTGGCCTTCGGCGTCGTCTTCGCGATGTTCACCGGCAACGCCAAGGACTTCTACCTCCCCGGCATGCTCTACACGCTCGGCCTGGCCGTGGCGTACATCGTCACCGCCCTCGCCGGGGTCCCGCTGATCGGCCTCATCCTGGGCCCGGTCTTCAAGGAGAACCTCTCCTGGCGCACCCGCAACCCGGGCCGCAAGAAGGCGTACACCAAGGCCAGCTGGGCCTGGGGTCTGATCCTGCTCGCCAAGTGCGCGATCCTCTTCCCGCTGTACTGGTGGGCCGACACCACCCAGCTCGGCTGGGTCCTGGTCGCCCTGAAGATCCCGCCGTTCCTGCTCGCGGTCTGGCTGACCTGGGTCTTCCTGGCCAAGGCACCCGCGCCCATCGACGTGTTCGCGGAGATGGAGGCGCAGGAGAAGGCGGAACAGGCCGAGAAGGAGCGCGCGGCGGCGGCCCTCGCCGTCGAGACCGTCGAGACCGGTGAGCCGAACGCGGGGCGGCACCGCCGGGAGGCGTGAGCGGCCCGTACGACGACGAAGGGCGCCCTTGTCACCAAGGGCGCCCTTCCGCGTGCCGGGCTCAGCTCTCGCGCCGCACCGACAGCAGTTCCTCCAGCTGCTCCTCCCGGGCCTGGGCGGCCACGAACAGCAGCTCGTCACCCGGCTCCAGGGAGTCCTCCTTGGAAGGGGTCAGCACCCGGGTACCGCGGATGATCGTGACCAGGGAGGTGTCCTGCGGCCACTCCACGTCCCCCACCTGGGTGCCGGCCAGGGCCGACTCCTCGGGCAGGGTCAGCTCCACCAGGTTGGCGTCGCCGTGGCTGAAGCGCAGCAGCCGGACCAGGTCGCCGACGCTCACCGCCTCCTCGACCAGGGCGGACATCAGCCGCGGGGTGGAGACGGCGACGTCCACGCCCCATGCCTCGTTGAACAGCCACTCGTTCTTGGGGTTGTTCACCCGGGCGACGACGCGCGGGACGCCGTACTCGGTCTTCGCCAGCAGCGAGACGACCAGGTTCACCTTGTCGTCGCCGGTCGCGGCGATCACGACGTTGCAGCGCTGGAGCGCCGCCTCGTCCAGGGAGGTGATCTCACAGGCGTCGGCCAGGAGCCACTCCGCCTGCGGGACGCGCTCGACCGAGATGGCGGTCGGCGCCTTGTCGATCAGCAGGACCTCGTGGCCGTTCTCCAGCAGCTCGCCCGCGATCGAGCGGCCGACCGCGCCGGCCCCGGCAATGGCGACCCTCATCAGTGACCGCCCTCCTCTTCCGGGCCCCCGGCGAACGCCGCCTCGACCTTGTCCACGTCGTCCGTCCGCATCATCACGTGCACGAGGTCGCCCTCCTGCAGCACCGTCTGGGAGGTGGGCAGGACCGCCTCGCCCAGCCGGGTCAGGAACGCCACCCGGACGCCCGTCTCCTCCTGGAGCTTGCTGATCTTGTGGCCGACCCACTTCGGGGAGGCGTGCACCTCGGCGAGCTGCACCCCGCCGGTGGGGTCGCGCCACAGCGGCTCGGCGCCCGAGGGCAGCAGCCGGCGCAGCATCTGGTCGGCGGTCCAGCGGACCGTGGCCACGGTGGGGATGCCCAGCCGCTGGTAGACCTCGGCGCGCCGGGGGTCGTAGATGCGGGCCGCCACGTTCTCCACGCCGAACATCTCGCGGGCCACGCGCGCGGAGATGATGTTGGAGTTGTCACCGCTGGAGACCGCGGCGAAGGCGCCGGCCTCCTCGATGCCCGCCTCGCGCAGGGTGTCCTGGTCGAAGCCGACGCCGGTGACCCGGCGGCCCCCGAAGCCCGGGCCCAGCCGGCGGAAGGCGGTGGGGTCCTGGTCGATCACGGCGACCGTGTGGCCCTGTTGCTCCAGGGTCTGGGCAAGAGCGGAACCCACTCTTCCGCAGCCCATGATGACGATGTGCACGACCGTCCTTCCGGTGTCCAAAAGTTACTGCTCAAGCATCAGGGTCTCAGACAGAGGCCCAAAGCTACACACGGGCGCCACGCGCTCCGTACCCCCTGCCCGGCACGGAGCGAGCCGGACGCGAGCGACACGGCGAGTGATCCTGAGCACGCCCGCGAGGTCTGGATTCCGAGGCCGGACGGGAGCGGCGGTGTCCGGATCGGCACCCGGGGCACGCGCGGGCGCGCTCCGGCGGGCGACGACAGGCGGCGTTTGCCACCCGGGCACGGCGGGCACCCGCCACCACGGATTCCGAAGTTCCGCGTGCCCCCGATTTCACTCGTGAGGCAGATACAGCACGCCGGGTGGGCGGGTGCCAGTTCGAAGGCTTACGATCCTCTCTCGTGTCCAAACTGACCGACGTGCCCAAACGGATCCTGATCGGGCGCGCACTGCGCAGTGACCGGCTGGGGGAAACCCTCCTGCCGAAGCGCATCGCACTCCCCGTCTTCGCCTCCGACCCGCTGTCCTCCGTCGCCTACGCGCCGGGGGAGGTCCTGCTGGTCCTGTCCATCGCGGGCGTGTCGGCGTACCACTTCAGCCCCTGGATCGCCGTCGCGGTCGTCGTGCTGATGTTCACCGTGGTCGCCTCCTACCGGCAGAACGTGCACGCCTACCCGAGCGGCGGCGGCGACTACGAGGTCGCCACCACCAACCTCGGCCCCCAGGCCGGGCTCACCGTGGCCAGCGCCCTGCTGGTGGACTACGTCCTGACCGTCGCCGTCTCCATCTCCTCCGGCATCGAGAACCTCGGCTCCGCGGTCCCCTTCGTCGTCGAGCACAAGGTGCTCTGCGCGGTCGCCGTGATCGTGCTGCTGACGCTGATGAACCTGCGCGGCGTGAAGGAGTCCGGCAAACTCTTCGCGATCCCGACGTACGTGTTCGTCGGCGGCGTCTTCATCATGATCCTCTGGGGTGCCTTCCGGGGCCTCGTCCTCGGCGACACCATGCGCGCCCCCACGGCCGACTACCACATCAAGGCCGAGCACCAGGGCCTCGCCGGCTTCGCGCTGATCTTCCTGCTGCTGCGCGCCTTCTCCTCCGGCTGCGCGGCCCTCACCGGCGTCGAGGCGATCTCCAACGGCGTCCCGGCCTTCCGCAAGCCCAAGTCGAAGAACGCGGCGACCACGCTCGCGATGATGGGCCTGCTCGCCGTCACCATGTTCTGCGGCATCATCGCCCTCGCGATGACGACGAAGGTCCGCATGGCCGAGACCCCGGCCACCGACCTGCTGCACCACGGCGTCCCGGTCGGCCCCGACTACGTCCAGAACCCGGTGATCTCGCAGGTCGCCGAGGCGGTCTTCGGCAAGGGCAGCTTCCTGTTCGTCCTGCTCGCCGCCGCCACCGCGCTGGTGCTGTTCCTGGCCGCCAACACGGCGTACAACGGCTTCCCGCTGCTCGGCTCGATCCTCGCCCAGGACCGCTACCTGCCGCGCCAGCTGCACACCCGCGGCGACCGGCTCGCCTTCTCCAACGGCATCGTGCTGCTCGCCGGCGCGGCCGTGCTGCTGGTGTTCATCTACGGCGCCGACTCCACCCGCCTGATCCAGCTGTACATCGTCGGCGTGTTCGTGTCCTTCACGCTCAGCCAGACCGGCATGGTCCGGCACTGGAACCGCCACCTCGCCACCGAGAAGGACCCGGCCAAGCGCAGCCACATGATCCGCTCCCGCGCGATCAACACGTTCGGCGCCTTCTTCACCGGCCTGGTGCTGGTGGTCGTGCTGGTCACCAAGTTCACGCACGGCGCCTGGGTGGCCCTGCTCGGCATGTGCATCTTCTACGCGACGATGACCGCGATCCGGAAGCACTACGACCGGGTCGCCGACGAGATCGCCGCGCCCGAGGGCCCGAGCGACGACATGGTCCGCCCCTCCCGGGTGCACTCCGTCGTCCTCATTTCCAAGATCCACCGGCCCACGCTGCGCGCCCTCGCCTACGCCAAGCTGATGCGCTCGGACACCCTGGAGGCGCTGACCGTCAACGTCGACCCGGCCGAGACCAAGGCGCTGCGCGAGGAGTGGGAGCGGCGCGGGATCGACGTACCGCTGAAGGTGCTGGACTCGCCGTACCGGGAGATCACCCGCCCCGTGATCGAGTACGTCAAGAGCCTGCGCAAGGAATCTCCGCGCGACGCGATCTCCGTGATCATCCCCGAGTACGTGGTCGGCCACTGGTACGAGCACCTGCTGCACAACCAGAGCGCCCTGCGCCTGAAGGGCCGCCTGCTCTTCACCCCCGGCGTGATGGTCACCTCCGTCCCCTACCAGCTCGCCTCCTCCGAGGCCGCCCGCGCCCGCGCCCGCAAGCGCCAGGAGTGGAACGCCCCCGGCGCGGTCCGCCGTGGCCCGGCCGTGGAACGGACCAAGGAGCCGTCGGGGAAGGAGTGAGGGACGGAGCCGGGGGTCACCGGATGTCCGGCGGGATCGAGGGGGAGCGGGCCGGGGGTCACCGGATGTCCGGCGGGATCGAGGGGGAGCGGGCCGGCGGGACGTCCGGTGGGGACCGAGCGGCAGCGGACCGGCGTTGCATCCGGTGGGAACAGGCGGGTACGGGAAGGCCGTAGACTGGTGGGCTGTCGACCGTCGGCCGACCGCCCCCGCCCCCCTCTCCCTTCTCCTTCGTACTTCCTTCTCTTCTCTCTCTTCGATCTGGAGTCGTCCCACCATGCAGGCAGAACCGACCAAGTCTCCGGTGTCTCTGGTGGGTGAGGAGTACGAGGTCGAGGTCGGCCCCGTCGCCCACGGCGGCCACTGCATCGCCCGCACGTCCGAGGGCCAGGTGCTGTTCGTCCGGCACGCGCTGCCCGGAGAGCGGGTGGTGGCCCGGGTGACCGAGGGCGAGGAGGGCGCGCGTTTCCTGCGCGCGGACGCCGTACGGATCCTGGAGCCGTCCAAGGACCGCATCGAGGCCCCCTGCCCCTTCGCCGGCCCCGGCCGCTGCGGCGGCTGCGACTGGCAGCACGCCAAGCCGGGCGCCCAGCGCCGCCTCAAGGCCGACGTGATCGCCGAACAGCTCCAGCGGCTGGCCGGCCTCACCCCGGAGGAGGCGGGCTGGGACGGCACGGTGGTCCCGGCTGAGGGCGACAAGCTGCCCGCCGGCCAGGTGCCGCAGTGGCGCACGCGGGTGCAGTACGCGGTGGACGCCTCGACGGGCAAGGCCGGCCTGCGCCGCCACCGCTCGCACGAGGTCGAGCCGATCGACCACTGCATGATCGCGGCGGCGGGCGTGAGCGAGCTGGGTATCGAGAAGCGGGACTGGACCGGCATGGAGTCGGTCGAGGCGATCGCGGCGACCGGCTCCCAGGACCGCCAGGTGGTCCTCACCCCGCGCCCCGGCGCCCGCCTGCCGCTGGTCGAGCTGGACCGGCCGGTGTCGGTGCTGCGGGTGGACGAGAAGTCCGGTGGTGTGCACCGCGTCCACGGCCGCCCCTTCGTCCGCGAACGGGCGGACGGCCGTACGTACCGGGTGGGCGGCGGCGGTTTCTGGCAGGTCCACCCGAAGGCGGCGGACACGCTGGTGACTGCGGTGATGCAGGGTTTGCTGCCGCGCAAGGGTGAGATGGCCCTGGACCTCTACTGCGGTGTCGGCCTCTTCGCCGGCGCCCTCGCCGACCGCCTCGGCGAGCAGGGCGCGGTCCTCGGCATCGAGTCGGGCAAGCGGGCGGTGGAGGACGCGCGGCACAACCTGGCCGACTTCCCGCGGGTCCGCGTCGAGCAGGGCAAGGTCGAGTCGGTCCTGCCGCGCACCGGCATCACCGAGGTCGACCTCATCGTCCTCGACCCCCCGAGGGCGGGAGCCGGCCGCAAGACGGTCGCCCACCTCTCCACCCTCGGCGCCCGCCGCATCGCCTACGTCGCCTGCGATCCCGCTGCGCTGGCCCGGGACCTGGGGTACTTCCGCGAGGGCGGCTACCGGGTACGGACGCTGCGGGCGTTCGATCTGTTTCCTATGACGCATCATGTGGAGTGCGTGGCGATTCTGGAGCCTGCTACAAAGGGGATCTGACCAGCGGCTTTCTGGGTCCTTCAGGTGCGGCCTGTGGTGCTCGACCGGTTTCCCCAAGCACACGGCGTTGAGCGTTGCGTAGGTGCGCGCCACGTGTGTCACCTGCGGTTTCGCGTAGCGAGGCGCGGGTGAGAGGTGCTTCGCCAATGTCGGCCAGCTGTCGAGCTCAAGGCGAAGGCCCTGCACGGCGAGGATGCCAGCGAGCGCCGAGAGAGGACTGAGTCAGCTTGTGATCACACGGAAAGCCGTATCCGTCGCTCGTCGCTCGTCGCTCGTCGCCCGGCCGACCGGTCCGGGCGGCTCGCCTCCGGCGCCTCAGCTGCGGGCTGCTGGACGGTTGCAAATCGCCAGGTAGTCCCGGGCCTTCGCCACATTCGATGCGAGGTCAGCGACGGAATCGACCACCAGCCGGCGATCGGTCCAGGGTTCGTACCCGGTCCTCCGCGGCTGCACCGCTTTCCAGGTCGGTTCCTCGAAACCCGTGCTGCTCCGAGACCGGTGCTCCAGTCGGCGGCGGTGGACCTGTGTGTCGGAGCACACCACCTCGATGACCGCTACGGGCACCCGGTGGCGGCCGGCCAGCGCTCGCCATTGCTGACGGGCCGTCTCCACGGCGTTGACGGCGTCGATGACCGGGTCGGGGATGCCCGCGTCGGTACCCGCGACCAAAGGCACTCCCTGCGTGTCGAGCCACCGGACACGTTCGAGGAGCCGGTCGGCGATGGCCTGACCGCGTCCAGGCCGGCGCGCGGCACCTGGAGATCGGGCATTCGGCCCAGCACGTCGTCAGCGGGTTCCTCGGCCACCACAGCGTCCCGCACCAGTACTAGGGTGACCGGAGCGTCGCCGAACTGCCTGGCGGCAGGGTGGTTCGGGGTCATCTTCGACGCGGCCGGGCGGATCGCGGGCGTGGAGACCGGGACCCTCCCTTGAGCCGGGCGCCACCGGACCCCGGCCGCCGGGACCTGCCCGCCGGGGTCCCTCAGTCCTCCTCGCCGAGGATCTCGTCGTTGGAGTCGAACTGATGGCTACCGGCGGGCAGGTCGGGGAAATACGAGCTCCCGGACTCTCCCGTCAGGACGGCCAAGAGAAAGGAAGCGCACTGAGTGGCGTGGTGCTCCCACTCGGGACCGCGCCCCTCGTTGAACATCACGGTCCACTCGTTCGGACTCTGCCCCGGTCCGGCGAGCCAGTAGAGCATCGCTCCGCTGTCCTCGATGTAGGCCCAGGGCAGGACCCGCGTACCCGGCCTGCCGAGTTCCGCCGGCTTCGGCTCGGTCTGCCACAGCTGGGCGAGCACCTTCTCCCGCTCCGCGAACTGGGCCACGAGGTTGTAGTCCTCGTCAGGGCACTGCGGGTCGAACAGCCATACCGTCTCGTCGAAGACGCCGCCGCCGTAGACCTCGACCAGTTCCTTGTAGTCGTCCGGCAACGGCGTGTCGAGCGCACGTTCGACAGCGTTCCAGTCACGGGTCCGCCGGGGAGTGCCCGGCGGAACGATCTCGATGAGCCTGGTCACATCGGGATGCATGAGGTGCGTGTCTCCTTGGGGGCGTCATATGCGTTTGGGGACGTTCAGGATAGTGACGATGTTCGTACTGTCGCCGCCTTCGTAGGGAGTGAAGGCGAATCCCTTGTTGCCCCGGGCCTCGATGGTCAGCCCCAGCGGAATGACGTCGGTGGGGTCGTTCGTGCGGTAGATGGGCGTGACGGTGTACTCGATGGTTTCACCGCGCTTGTCGACCGCTTCCCTGATCTGGTCCTCGATCTTCCGCATGACCGGTGAATTGGCGAACCGGTGCATGGTGACAAAGTTCCGGGGGTCCCGGTTGGAGCCGCCGATCTGCGCGCCGAGCAAGTGGGTCTTGTTGAGCTTCTTGTACTTCTGGTAACCGGGCACATTGACCCGGGGATCGGTCTTTCCGCCGGTCATGTCGGACTCGATCGTCGCGCGCATGGTGGTGGCGCGGCCTCCGGGACCGGGCGCACCGTAGCGGACCCGGCCGCCCCACGTGACGTCGTTCTCGTCACAGGGAGTCAGGCCCAGCGGATCGGACAGCGTGTGCGGGTTGTCGACGTAGGCGAAGGGGTTCGGCGCGGGGTCCAGGCCGAGGGGGTCTGAGGTGAGATAGCGCGCGGTCTCCGGATCGTAGTGACGGAAGTAGTTGTGGTGCAGCCCCGTCTCGGGGTCGTAGTACTGGCCGGGGAACCTGAGCGGCGTGTAGGCGGTAGCGTCCTGGTTCCAGGTCGTCGAACCCCAGAGAGTCGTGCGGGTCCGCCACGCGATCCTGCCCTCCTCGTCGACGAGTTCGGTGGGAGTGCCGATCTGGTCGGTGACGATGGCGAAGAAGCGCTGGTCGATGACGTCCTGCGGAGCGTCCGCGAGGGACTTGGTCTCGGTCTGCGCGACAGGTGCCTGGCCGTCGTGGTCCCAGGTGAGCGTGACCAGTTCGGCCGCGCCGCGAACCCGCGTGGTCTGCTCCACCAGTGTGGAACCGTCCCAGACGAACCGGGTTTCCTCGGCGATGGCGCCGTCCGCGGACAGACGCTGTTTCGCGATGCGCCGCCCGAGAGGGTCGTACAGGTACCGCCAGCAGGTGTCGTCCGGGGTGACGACGGAGATGAGCCGGTCCTCGGCGTCCCAGGCGTAACGCCAGGTGTCGGGCTTGCGGGAGAGACGTTTGACCTGCCGGAGCACGCACCGGCCGGCGGCATCGTGCTCGTAGCGCACGTTGCCGGCGCTGATCAGGCGCGTTCCGGCGTAGCTGCGCGTTCCTCGCGCCTGGCTGCCGGGATGCTTCTCCGGCCAGGCCGCCCGCGTCTGGTTGCCCGTCTCGTCGTAGGCGTAACTCTCGCTCCAGCGCCCGGCCTCGACGGCGCTGACCCGCCCCGCCCGGTCCAGCAGGAACGAGCGCCGGCCGGCGTCCCGGTCGGTGATGCCGGTCAGGAGCCCGTCATGACGGTAGGTGTAGCCGCGCTGGATCGACGGCTGCGCGGTGTCGTGGACGGTGAGTGTCTGCCCGCTGAGGCTGCCGACGGGATTCCAGGTGAAGGCGAGGGTGAATCGGTCACCGAGGTGCCGCAGCACCTCCCGCCCCGCCGCGTCGTGCTCGAAGGAGAGGGTGCGGCCCGAGAGCGACAGCTCGGCGTAGCGGCCGGCCGTGTCGTAGGAGTACGCAGTCTCGACGCCCCCGGGTGTCCTGCGGAGTGTCCGGCGCCCCGAGGCGTCGCAGGCCGTGGTCAGCGTCCGGCCGCCGATGGTCTCCGCGATGACACGCCCCACCGCGTCGTACGCGTAGGCCAGTGTCCCGTCGGGTCCGGCCGCCGAGACCAGCCGCCCGCACGCGTCGTTCCGGAAGACGGTCCTGCGGCCGTCGACTACCTTCTCGACGAGTTGGCCGGCCACGTCGTAGTGGTAACCGACGGTCTGCCCCGCTGCATTGATCCGCGCGGTCAGGTCGCCTGCCGCGTCGTAGCGGTATCTCGTCTCGTGCCCGTCGAAGTCGGTTTCCTTCACCAGTTGTCCGACGGCGTCGTAGACGTACCTCCAGACGAGTCCCTTGGGGTTGAGCACCTCGGTCAGCCGGCGTTCGGTGTCATAGCGGAACTGGTGTTCCACGCCGTCCGGGGAGATACGGGCGACCAGCAGGTCGAAGGGGCCGTGGATCAGCCGCGTACGCCCCCCGACAGCGTCGGTGTGGCCGGTGCAGTTGCCCTCTCCGTCGTACGACCATGATTCGGTGGCGCCGTTGGCCGCGGTCCGTTCCCGCAGCCGGCCCTCGGCGTCCCACACGAGCGTGGTGGTCGCTCCGAGCGGGTCGGTGATGCGCGTCGGGCGTCCGAAGGCATCCCGCAGATAGCGGGTGCTGTTCCCCTGCGCGTCTTCCAGGACGGTGGCCAGGCCCGCCGGGTCGGTGTCGATGCGGAGTGCGTCGCCCGCGGGACCGCTGACCGTGGCGACGGCGCCCGTGGAATGGTGGGTGAACAGGTGAACCGAGCCGTCCGGTGCGGTCAGGGTGGTGCAGTTGCCCCGTGCGTCGAAGTCCTGGACGTAGGTCGCCCCCTGGGGATCGGTGACGCGGACCGGCAAGTGCAGCGCGTTGTAGGCGACGTGGCTGCTCGTGCCGTCGGGAGCCGTGACCGAGATCAGGTCGCCCGCGTCGTCCCACGTCCAGCGGGTGGTACGACCCAGTGGGTCGGTGCGGGAGAGCAGGTGGTCGTGGCGGTCCCAGGTCTGGGCGGTGGTGTGCCCGAGCGAGTCGGTGATCGCGACGATCTGCCCATGCCGGTTGGCGCGGTAGATCGTGGTGTTGCCGAGTGAATCGGTGTACGTGGTGGTGCTGGTGCCGTCGTCCTGGCGCTCGCCGTAGATCAGGCGGGAGTTGAGGATCCCGTCGGTCCCGCGGGTCTCGATCACCCGTCCCTCGGCGTCGTAGACGTAGGTGAACTCGGTGTCGTTGGAGTCCCGCCACCCCGTCACGCGGTGGGCGCCGTCGTAGGTGAACCGCGTAGGCGCGTCGACCGCGTTGTGAACCTCGCTCAGGTTCGCGGTCGTGGCGTCGTAGCCGAAGGTGCGCAGGCGTACCGGGGCGTCGTCGGTGAGGGCCCACAGCACGGTGATGCGCTGCTGGTCGTCGTGGTCGACGCGTATGCGGTAACCGCCACTGTGGGTGACCGTGAGCGGAACACCGTCGTCGTCGCGCTCGACGGAGATGTGGTTTCCGTTGCGGTCCTCGATGCCGACCAGCCACCACGGTCCGCCCTGCGCCGTACCGGCTTCGAACTGGCGCGTGAGTCCTGAGTACGGGTCCTCCACCGTCAGGACGTAACCGCTGCCGCGGCTCACATAGGTCAGCGGGAGGCGGACGCCCTCGGCGGGCCCCACCCGGTCGCCGGGCAGGTCGGGCATACGCGGATAGGCGAGCGCGGACCCGTCCTCCCGGTGCCACCAGTATCCGCCCAGAGCGTCATCCTGCTGGATCCGTTCGTCGAGGGTGGAGGCCCACGACGGGCCGAAGAATCGGCCTTCTTCGTAGCCGGAGAGGTGGGTACGGCGCAGGATCAGGGGCAGGACCCCCGGCAACGCGACATCCGTCTGGGCAAGCACCATCTGGCCGCTGGCCATGTCGATCGGATCGCCGCACAGCTGTTTGGTGTTCAGCTCGCGGCCTTGTCTGGACAGGTCAGCAGAGTCGATCTTCAGGCCGGGGTCCGGCTTGCGGCCGGAGGCGGGGGCGCCGTGGTGGCCTGAACCGTCGCCTGCCTTGCCGGAGTTGACGTGGACGCTGTTGGCCCGCCGACCGATGTCGATGTCGTTGCCCTTGTGCAGGCGGGAGGTGGCCTTCACGCGGTCCGGGACGGTCTCGGAGAGGTGCTTGACGATCTTCTTGACGGCCTTCTCCGAGCCCTTGAGGGCGCCCTCCAGGACCGACTCGAAGGGCGCGGTGAAGGCATCCCTGCCCTTTGTGCGGCCGAAGTGGCCCTTGGCGCGTTCCAACGGGTCGGTGACGGCCGTGTGCAGGTCGCCGCCGCGCCGGGAGACCTTGTCGGCGCCGTCCTCGAACTCGACGTGGTCGATGTGCAGGTCACTACCGGACCCGCCCCCTGCGGAGGCGAGCATCATCGCCCCGGCGCCGGCCGAGGCGAGCTGCATGCCGCCGCCGTGGCCGTGTTTGCCGGAGCCGCCACCGCCGGTCGTGGGCTCGGGGGGCAGGGAGAACGCGCCCTCGGCCAGGTCCAGGACCGCGTCCTCGACCATCTTCTCCAGCTTGGCGTTGACCGGTTCGGTCACCCGGGCGACCAGTTCGTCCACAATCCGGTCGGCGGCCTCGTCGATGATCCGCTTGACCGCCTGCCGCATGGCGGTGATCTCGGCGGCACCGATTAGCGCGGACAGGCCGCCGGTGAAGGCGGCGAGGCCGAGAGAGATGCCCACCGAGGCGGCCATCGCCCCGAGTTCGATTTCGGCCTTGATCTTCATCCCGTAGATGATGTCCGCGACGACATCGCACGCGTCCGCGAACAGCCGCGCCAGCTCGGGAATCTTGTCGAGATGCCCGGCCTTGACGTGCGACCAGTGCTTCTCCATCGCGTCGACGGCCCAGCCCTGCGAGGACGACAGGATCCGGCTCACCGCCTGGTGCGCGTCGCTGCCCTTGCCCTCGAAGTTGTCGGCGAACTCCCGCATGGACGTGGCCATCTCGCGGTAGTCGTCCTCGTCAACGTTCGGGAAGCTGATCCCGATGACGTCGAGTATCTCGTCCAGCCAACCCGGGATCGTGTAGCCCATCCCCCATGCTCCCCGTTAATCGATCAGGTGTGCGTCGCGCGTGTGAATGGATGTTAGCCAGTCCACTTGACGCGCGATCAGTTCGCCCGTTCCCGGTGCCGCCCGCGCCGGAAAGTGTCGGGCTCCGGTCCGGCGCCGCCGTACCGTCACGCATGCTGGATGAAGACGGTTACTTCGAAGAGTCCGTCGCCGCGTCGTACGACGAGTCATCGGCCGAGATGTTCGATCGGGGGGCGTGGAGCATGCCGTGGATCTGCTGGCGGAGCTGGCCGGGAACGACGGGCGGGCGCTGGAGTTGGGGGTCGGGACCGGGCGCGGATCGCCCTGCCGCTCGCGGCGCGTGGTGTCGAGGTGCACGGCATCGACATGTGGCGGGCGATGGTCGAGCGCCTGCGGACCAATCCCGGTGGGGGCGGGATCGGTGTCACGATCGGGGACTTCGCGACCGCCAAGGTCGAGGGGAGCTTTTCGGCGCCTACCTCGTCCGCAACACGATCACGAACCTGACCTCGCAAGATTCCCAGGTGGACTGCTTCCACAACGCAGCCGTTCATCTGTAGCCCGGCGGCTGTTTCGTCGTCGCGGTCGGTGTGCCTCGACCTGTGGCGGCTGCCGCCCGGGCAGAACGCCGTGCCGTTCCGGGTGGGCGAGAGGCGGCTCGGGCTTGACCTGCACGACGTGGGCAGCCAGTCCGTCAGCTCGCATCACGTCTCCCTCCGGGACAGCCGCGGCAGATACCTGGCCATTCCCATCCGCTACGTCTGGCCCGCCGAGCTGGACCTCATGGCCCGGCTGCAGGATGCGGCTGCCGGAGCGGTGGGACCGAATGTGACCCGCACGGCCACCGGAGTCCGCCGTACGGCCTCACCGCTCAGCGGCCGTGACGCTCGTTTGACGCTCCAGGCTCCCGGAAGCCCGTTGGCAGATCCGAAAAACTTGGCCTGAGCTGCACTTTCTTCCGTCTCGGCACTGCGTGACATGTTTCCGATGACGCATCATGTGGAGTGCGTGGCGATTCTGGAGCCTGCCGAAAAGGGGCGCTGACCTGCGGTTTTGGTGGGTGCGCTATGTGCGCTATATGCGTTACGGGCGATATCTTGACGCTCGAATGACGCTCTGCGAGGCATCTTGACGCTCATTTGACACTCATCCTGATGGGGTGTCAGGTGCATCGTGTCGCTGTTCAGGCGGTCCGGCGACTTCCTTGAGCTGTTCCCTGCCTTTGATCGCACCGAGGAGTCCGGCCAGTCGCCTGGTGTGGCGAGCACGTCCAGGAAGGATGCCGGTCTCGGCCTGTCCGAGGTCGGAGGGCGCCACCGCGTCCGGCGAGCTGGGTGACAGATCGCGCGCTGTGCTTTCGGGGCTGGGCGAGGCGCAAGAGGGACATTCCTGGTCACCTGGGCGGTCCGGGCGGTTCGTTGATCTTTCGAATCATGTCCTGTTGATCATCTGAAGTGCACCCTTGTCTGAATTATGAGCATGGACAGAATCCTTAACGGATCCTTAAAGTCCGCTACTTGTATTCACAATTTCTGCGGGTAGCGAGGGTTCCGGGGATGAAACGTGGGGGGTTGGGGCGTCGTTGGCGCCCCATGTCCGGTGTGGTGGGGGCCGCTGCTGCGGCAGCGGTGCTGGGGGGTGTGCTGACGCCGGTGGGGTCCGTAGCGGCTGCCGAGGTGGGGCAGGCCGAGGAGGTGTCAGGAACCCCGGCGGACGAGGCTGCCAGAGGTAAGGCCTTCTGGGAGGATGACGCCCTGCCCACGGTCACGCCCGAGCAGAAGGCGTCGGTGAGGGCGGCCCAGACCGGGGAGCGCGTCGAGGTCGGAGTGCTGACCACGGAGACCGGTCAGGTTTTCGCGAACCCGGACGGCACGTTCACCGCGGAGACGTCTCCGTCGGTGGAGCGGGTCCGAAAGGGCGACACGTGGAAGTCTGTCGACACCACGCTGGTGAAGGCTGCGGATGGGACGTTGGTGCCGGTAGCGGCTCTGGACATGACGTTGTCCGGTGGTGGCGGCAAGACGCCGTTGGTGCGCTTCGAACGCGGCGGTCACGCCTACGAAGTCTTCTCGCCCTGGGCGCTCCCGGAGCCTGTCCTGGAAGGCTCGCGCGCCGTCTACAAGTCGGTGCGGCCGGACGTCGACTTGGTCGTCCAGGTCCTGCCCGACGGATTCACCCAGAGCCTGGTGGTTTATACCCCGGAGGCCGCGGCTCAGCTGAAGTCGATCAGCTATCCGGTCAAGGCGGACGGTCTGACGGTCCGGGACCAAGATGGTGTCGTCTCCTACGTCGACGAGGGCGGGCATCCGGCGTTCATCAACAGCGCGCCGTTGATGTGGGATGCCGGCCCGGCGCAGGCCGCCGGCCGGATGGCGGTGGCCGCGTCGGACCCGGTGGACCCGGTGACTCCGCCGGCCCGGGCCCGTACGACGGTCGCCGAGATGGCGGTCGGGCAGGACGAGTTGACGGTGGTGCCCGACCAGGAGTTCCTGGCGGACCCGAAGACGTCGTACCCGGTGGTGATCGATCCCCCTACGGTGGCGGGGAAGCTGACGGGTTGGACGGCGCTGTGGTCCAACGAGAGCGGCTCGACGTTCTGGAACACCAGCCACGCCATGGGCGTGGGTTATGACGCGTATGTGGACAACAAGAAGGTCCGCTCCGTGTTCCAGTTCGACACTCGGTCGGTGGCGGGCAAGAAGATTCTGCACGCCGACTTCTCCGCGTACGAGATCTGGTCGGCCAACTGCACCAAGACCGACGTGGAGTTGTGGCGGACCGGCACGATCTCTTCGTCGACGAAGTGGTCGTCGAATCTGTCGTGGTCCTCGAAAGTCGACACGGTTTCCGCCGCCAAGGGGTTTTCCTCCAACTGCCCGGACGGCACCGTCGAGTTCGATGCCACCGCTGCGGTCGCCTATACCGCGAAGGGCAAGTCGATCACGACCACGCTGGGTCTGCGGGCGAGTGAAAGCGACCCGAACGCGTGGAAGCAGTTCATGTCGCCCAAGGACCCGGACTCCACGACGGGTCGTAAGCCGGTCTTGTCGATCACCTATGTCTCGCCGCCGACGGCCGCGCCGTCGTCGGTGAAGATGTCGGATCCGAACGTGTCGTGTTCGGCCTCGACCAGTCCGGCGGTGATCCGTGACACCACGCCGCGGCTGACGGCCACACCGACCTCGTCGGACGGCTCGCAGGCGAGCCTGCGCCCGAACTTCGAGCTGTACGCGGGGAGCAGCACCACGCCGACCTCGCTGAAGCCCTCCACCTGGACTGCCAGTGGTACTGCCGGCACGGCGGTCACCGCAGGCCTCGCGCAGAGCACGACCTACCGCTTCCGGGCGCGTACGGAGTTCAAGTACACCTACGGCGGCACCACCGGTTACCTGTACGGGCCGTGGTCCTCGTCGTGCTACTTCAAGGTCGACTCCGTCGGCCCGCCGAAGCCGACCATCACTTCGGACAAGAACCAGTACCCGGAGTGCGCCGGCACCACCTGCTCGGGCTCCCCGGAGACCGGCAGCGTCGGCATGACCGGCAAGTTCATCATCTCCGCCGGATCCAGCGACGTACGCCGCTACGTGACCTGGCTGAACGGCATCAAGATCGACGACAAGACCTACACCGCCAACACCACCAGCCACACGGTTTCGGCCACGCCGGACAAGCGTCTGACGAACACGCTGCGCGTGCAGACGTATGACGCCACCGGCAATCCCGGAGAGACCCGGGACTACCTCTTCAACGTGGCCAAGCCATCCGCTCCGGTCGGCGTGTGGAAGTTCGACGAAGGTACCGGCACCACCGTTGCCAACGCCCAGGGCGCCAGTCACCCGCTCACCGTGTCCGGCGGGTCCTGGGTGCCCAAGACCCGCCTGGGGCAGGGCTTCAGGAGCACGGCGGGCAACGGCTACGCCGCCACCAGCGGCCCCGTCGTGGACACAACGGGAAGCTTCGCCGTGTCCAGCTGGGTGAAGCTGAACTCCAAGACGCAGTCGACGGTGTTGCAGCAGCGCGGTACCAACGTCGGCGGCTTCCAGCTGTATTACTCGACCGCGTACGACCGGTGGATCTTCAACCGGTACGACAAGGACGTCTCGGACTCCAACGGTGCGACCATCGTCCGAGCCATCGCGGCCAAGCCGCCTGTCCTGGGTGCCTGGACCCATCTCCTCGGTGTCTACGACCGGCAGGCCCAAAAGATCAGACTGTACGTCAACGGCAAGCTGAACGCGGAAGTCGCCTTCTCCACGCCGTGGGCCGCACCGGGTCCTTTCGAGGTCGGCCGCTGGGGCACCGGGACGCAGCTCGACGGCGAAGTGGACCAGGTCGCTGTCTACAACCGCGTCGTCTACCCGGACGAGCTGTGGGGCTTGGCAAACCTGCAAAACCCTGAAACGGGCCAGCCGCAGGCCGAACTGATGGCCCACTGGAACCTGGACGAGGCCAGCGGCACCAGTGGTGCCGACAGCAGCGGACGGGGTAACTCCTTGACCCTGCAGCCCGGCGCGTCGTTCACCACTACGGATGATTACGCCCATGGCAACGTGCTGAACCTCGACGCCGACGCCCTGGGCAAAGCCTCCGCCCCGGTCAAGCTGGACGACTCCGGCAGTTTCACCGTGGTCGGATGGGTGAAACTCGAGCAGTCCGAACTCGAGGACACCGCGATCGCCCACTCGCCGACCGTCTTCTCCCACCCGGGAGCGAACCGCAACGCCTTCCGTCTGTGGTATCGCCAAGAAGCGGGCCAGACGGTCGGCGACTGGAACTTCGGCCTGGCCGGCACCGACGAGATCGGCGGGCCGAGCTACTCGGTTGCCTCGGACGAGGTGAACCCGCCCAGCGGCTGGATCCACGTGGCCGGCGTGTTCGACTCGGCTGACCAGTCTGCCAAGCTCTACGTCACCGGTGGCCGAGAAGGTGCTGAAGACGGCGTACTCGTCAGCGACACGTTCCAGCCCACCGGCCCGGTCACGCTCGGCGGCGCCCGTCGCCACGACACGGGGGCCTGGGGAGATGCCCTGCCCGGCCAGCTCGACGACATGCGCGTGTACGCCGGAGTGCTTTCCGAAGCGGAGATCGCGCAACTCGCCATCGTCGACGAGCCGCCGGTCGACATCGGCTGATCCAGCCTGCCAGAACTTTCTCGCATCACACCGACTGCGGTGCGCCGGCTCCTTCGCATTGATGCGTCCGGCGCACCGCCTATCGACATGAGGAAATCCACCCGTGAAACGCCGCAGATTCCAACTGCACGCGTGGTCTTGGCAGCGCGCCGGACGGCGCAGGCTGACCATGGTCAGCCTGCCGGTCGCCGGCGCTGTGATGGCCACATTGCTCGGCGCGACTCCGCCAGAGGACACCAGCCGGCCGCACAGCGAGCTGGCAACGCCGGAGTACGGCAAGTCGGCGCCGTTCAAGGCCAACTTCAAAAAGATCGACGATCCGACGATCAAGGCCGCGCAGAAGACCCGCGAACGGGCGACCGAAGCTCCGAAATGGCCCACGTCCGGGTCGGTAACGCTGGACGTACCCGCTGCCCAGAGCGAGCCTGGGAAGGCGGGCAAGCTGCCGGTCGCCCTCGGCGTCCCTGCGAAGCCGAAGTCCGCTGCCGGTAGGAAGAGTGCCGCCCCGGCTGCTGAGCAGGCCAAGGTTACCGTCCTCGACCGCGAGAAGGCTCAGCGACTGGGCCTGGACGGCGTGTTGCTGTCGGTGCAGCGCACCGATGGGAAAACCGACCCCGCCTCGCTTTCGCTCACGGTCGACTACAGCGAGTTCGCCGGTGCCTACGGCGGCAACTGGTCCGGCCGTCTGCGCGCCGTCCAACTGCCCGCGTGTGCCCTGACGACCCCGGGCAAGGCGGCCTGCCGCACCACCAAGGTGCTGGCCACCGACAACAACGCCCAGCAGGACACTCTGACCGCCCAGGTCACCACCACGCGGGCCAAGAACGCCGCCGGCACCATGACGGTGCTGGCCCTGTCCGCTGGTGCGGGGTCCGACCAGGGCTCCTACGAGGCGACCCCGCTCTCCGCGTCCGCGACCTGGGCCGGCGGTGGCTCGAACGGTGACTTCACCTGGAGCTACCCGTTGGGAACGGTGCCCGCACCGGCAGGCAGCGCACCGTCGCTGTCCATCGGCTATTCGGCGCAGAGCGTCGATGGCCGCACCTCCGTCACCTCCGCTCAGCCTTCCTGGGTCGGCGAGGGCTTCGACCTGCCCGGCTCCTACATCGAGCGGTCCTACGGCTCCTGCGAGGACGACGGACAGGACGAGAAGTACGACCAGTGCTGGAAGGAGGACAACGCTTCCGTCGTCCTCAACGGCAAGTCCAGCCCGCTGATCAAGGATGCCAAGGGCTGGCACCTGAAGAGCGACGACGGCGAGAAGGTCACGCTGGGAACCGGTGCGGTCAACGGTGACGACAACGGCGAGTACTGGACCGTCACCGCCACGAACGGCACGCAGTACGTGTTCGGCAAGAACCGGCTTCCCGGCTGGACGAGCGGCAACCCCGAGACGGAATCCGTGTGGACCGTACCGGTCTTCGGCGACGACTCCGGCGAGCCCGGCTACTCCGACGGCAGCACTTTCGCCGACCGGGCCAAGACCCAGGCGTGGCGCTGGAATCTCGACTACGTCGTGGACCCGCACGGCAATGTCACCAGCTACTGGTACGGCAAAGAGACCAACTACTACGCCAAGAACGGCACCACCGGCAACGGAAGCGCCTATACGCGCGGCGGCTACCTGAAGCGCATCGACTACGGTCAGCGCTCCGACACCATCTTCTCCACCATCCGACCCGCCGCCGCTCGCGTGAAGTTCACCGTCGCCGAGCGCTGCGTCCCCGTCTCAGGCGGCGAGACCTGCGCCAACCTGACCGACACGAACAAGGCCGCCTGGCCGGACGTGCCGTTCGACCAGATCTGTGCTTCCGGCAAGCCCTGCACCGACCAGCCCGCCCCGTCCTTCTTCAGCCGCAAGCGGCTCACCGACGTCACCACCCAGGTCTACAAGGGCACCGGCACCGGCGCGGACACCGACTACCGCGACGTCAACAACTGGCACCTGGAGCACTCCTTCCCCGACCCCGGCGACGGCTCCGCTCCCGGCCTGTGGCTGAAGTCCATCCAGCACACCGGCAAGTCCGGCACCCCCATCACCATGCCCGCGGTGAAGTTCTCCGGCATCCAGCTGCACAACCGCGTCGACAAGACCGGTGACGACGTCCCGCCCTACATCAAGTGGCGCGTACGCACGGTCACTTCGGAAACGGGTTCGGTCCTCACGGCCAACTACTCCGACCCGGAGTGCATAGCTGACACCAACATCCCGACCGCGCTCGACAAGAACACCAAGCGCTGCTATCCGGTCAAGTGGATCCCGCCGTCCAATCCGACGCCGGGCACCGATCCGCAGCCGCGTACCGACTTCTTCCACAAGTACGTCGTCACCCAGGTCACCGAGTCCGACCCGACCGGTGGCGCACCGCTGAAGCAGACTGACTACACCTACAGCGGCGGCGGTGCCTGGGCCTACGACGACCAGTCGCCCATCACGCAGGCCAAGTACCGTACCTGGGGCATCTGGCGCGGCTACAACAAGGTGACCACCACCATCGGTGAAGCCACGGGCATCCGGTCGAAGACCACCGCGCTGTACTACCGCGGCATGGACGGTGACAAGCAGGCGGACGGAACCACCCGCAGCGAGTCCATCACCGACTCCAAGGGTGCGGCCAAGACCGACTCCGAGCAGTACGCCGGCCAGGTCCGCGAGCAGATCACCTACAACGGCGCGTCCGGTGCCGAAGTGACCGCGACGGTCACCACCCCGTGGTCGAAGAAGACCTCCACCGACACCCACTCCTACGGCACCGTCGACGGCTACATCGTCCGCACCGGAGGTGAGGTCAAGCGCACCCGTCTGAACAGCGGCAGCGAGCTCACGTCCACCACGACCACCACGTACGACGAGGCCACCGGTCAGCCGCTGACCGTGGAGACCGACGCGGCAGGCACCAGGGACTGCACCCGCATCGAGTACGCCACCAACACAGCCACCTGGATGCTCAGCTACCCCAAGCGTGTGGAGAAGGTCTCCACGGGGTGTGCGGTGACACCGAACCGGACCAACGACCCGGACACCACCGATGTCGTCTCCGATGTCAGGAACTCCTACGACGGGCAGGCCTACGGCACCGCACCCACCAAGGGGGACCTCACCCGAGTCGAGCGGGCCATCGGCTACGCCACCGATGGCAGCCCGCGCTACCAGACTGTCGGCACCGCGGCCTTCGACGCCCTGGGCCGGGCCACCGACACCTGGGACACCGCCGGTACCAAGACCAAGCACGCCGAGTTCACCCCTGCAGACGCCGGCCCGCTGACCAAGACGGTGGAGAGCAACGCACTCGGCCACACGGTCACTACCGAGATCGCACCGGATTGGGGGGTCAACACCGCCAGCACCGACCCCAACGGCAACCGCACGGAGATGGCCTACGACGCGATGGGCCGCCTCACCGATGTGTGGCTCGCAGACCGTGACCGTTCGGCCGACCACGCGGCCAGCCAGAAGTTCGAGTACAAGGTGCAGGCCACGGCGGCATCGTGGGTAGCCACCAAATCCCTCAACAACGACGGCAGCACCTACCTCACCCAGTACGCCATCTACGACGCGCTACTGCGGCCACGACAGACTCAGATCCCGGCGGCCACCGGCACGGGCCGTGTGATCACCGAGACCAAGTACGACACCCGTGGTCTCGAAGCGGAGACCTCCGCGGACTTCATCGACACCACTGCGCCGACGGGTGTGCTGGCCAATCCCACGACCGCGGCTCCCGCCGGCACCATGACAACCTATGACGGCGCAGGCCGTCCCACGGTGGAGAAAATTCTTGTCAAGGAGCAGGAGTTCTCTCGCACCACCCACACCTACGATGGCAACGCCACCACGGTCGAGCCTCCCGTGGGAGCATCGGCCGTACGCGAGGAGGTCGATGCCCGCGGCCGCCTGGTGGAGAAGCGCGAGTACGACGGCAACACCGCCACCGCCGCCTTCACCACGCTCAACTACACCTACGACCACGCCGACCGGCTGAAGACCGTCAAGGACGACGACGGCAACACGTGGAGCTACGGCTACGACCTGCTCGGCCGCCAGACCTCCGCGAAAGACCCCGACTCCGGCTCGAGCTCCGTCAAGTACAACGACCTCGACCAGGTCATCGAGGCCACCGATGCTCGAGGCAAGACGCTCGGCTATACCTATGACCTCCTCGGACGTCAGACCGCGCGGGTCGACGGAGCCGTCCCCGTCGTCAACGGCGTGCCCACGCCGGCCGACGCGAAGTACCTGGCTCGCTGGACCTACGACACCATCGCCAAGGGGCGGCCCACCTCGTCCATCCGCTACGTAGGCGGCAAGACGGGGGACGTCTACGCAACGACCAACGCCTCTTACGACAAGGTGTACCGGCCTCTCAAGGAGCAGTACACGGTCAGCACCAAGGAAGGCGCTCTCGCCGGCACCGGCACGTACACCATCACCAACGCCTACAACCTCGACGGCACGCCTAAACTGCGCACCATCCCCGCCATGGGAGGACTCGCCGCCGAAACCCTGACCTACGGTTACACCTCGACCCGGCTGCCCGACACACTGCAGGGCCTGACCGGCCTGGTGCAGAACACGGACTACCTGCCGGCAGGCGAGCAGATCCGTACCACTCTCGGGGTGTCCTCCACCGCTGACTGGACCGAGGTCAACTACTCGTACGAGGACGGCACCAAGCGCCTGGCACGCCAGACGGTGAAGTCCGAGACGCACACCGGGACCGACGCCGACATCTACTACCGCTACGACAAAGCGGGCAACCCTCTCGAGATAGATGACCGTTCCACCAGCCCGGGCGACAAGCAGTGCTTCAGCTATGACGGTCACCGTCGCCTGAAGGCCGCCTGGACCGCCACCACCGACTGCGCCACCACCCCGAGCACCAGCAATGTGGGTGGCCGCGCTCCGTACTGGCAGAGCTTCACCTACGACACGGCCGGCAACCGCAAGACCGCCACCGACCACCTGGCCAGCGGCGGGCCGGCCACCACCGCCTATACCTACAAGACGACCGACCAGCCCCGCCCGCACGCCCTTGCCGGCACGGTCACCGAGCTGGCCGGCGGAACGAAGACTGCCAACACCTACACCTACGACGCGAGCGGCAACACAGCGACCCGCACCCTCAACGGCACGACGCAGAGCCTTGAGTGGGACGTCGAAGGAAGTCTCAGCAAAGTGACGGAGGCGAACAACGCCACCACCTCCTTCCTCAACGACGCCGACGGCAACCGCCTCATCCGGCGCGATACCACCGGCACCACTCTGTACCTCGGCGAAACCGAACTGCGTCTTGACAAGGCCAGCGGCAAGGTCGAAGCCACCCGCTACTACAGCCACGCCGGCAAGACCGTCGCCATGCGCACTCCCAGAGCACTGACCTGGATGTGTACCGACCAGAACGGCACAGCCGGCCTCCAGGTCAACGCCGCCGGTCAGGCCCTCACACGGCGCCACAGTCAGCCGTTCGGGGAACAACGCGGCACCAAGCCCGCCGCTTGGCAAGGCGAGAAGGGTTTCGTCGGCGGTACCGAAGACCCCACCGGGCTCACGCACCTCGGTGCCCGCGACTACGACACGGCCACCGGCCGCTTCATCAGCGTCGATCCCATCGGCGACTTGTCGGATCCGCAGCAGATCAACGGCTACGCCTACAGCAACAACAACCCCGTCACCTTCGCCGATCCGGACGGCAAGTTCTGGTTCTCCCTGATCAAGCTGGTCAAGGCGGTCATCAAGATTGTGACTGCCTACATCAACCGCACCAGAGGCAGTAGCGGTGGTAGCGGTGTTGGTGGCGGCATGACCACCATGGGCAGCGGCAACTACGGCGGCAGCGACTACCTCAGCGGCAACTCAAGCAACGGTAGCAGCGGAGTCGGGTCACAGCCCTGCGGCAGTGGCTATCCCGCCATGAGGCCAGAGTGCATGAGTAACGAACCCGTGGACCCACGCGCCCAGGGCTCTTTCAAGGATTTCTTCCTCGGGGGAGCGGTGAGCATCGCCGAGGGTGTCTTCGGCACCGCAGATGTTGCCTACATGGCCGTCGTCCCCTGGTGCCAGTGGACCGACCGAGGCTGCACTCCCAACCAGGACGACCTGGCGAAGCTGGTCGAAGAGAACGGCCTGAAGAAGGACAACAAGGCGTACGACGCGGGCGACAGTCTCGTGGACCTCGTTTCCATGTTCAGCGTGGTCGGCGCCGTGAAGAAGTTCGCCACGGATGCATTGAAGGGTGCTGCGAGCGCGGGGAAGGGCGCCAAGAAGGGGGGAACGGGTTGCAAATGTTTCCTCGCCGGCACCGACGTCCTCATGGCAGACGGCACCAGCAAGAACATTGAGGACATCGAGCTCGGTGACAAGGTTCTGGCAACAGACCCGGAAACCGGTGAGCAAGGGTCACGTGAGGTAACCAGCCTCATTCGAACCGAAGCCGACAAGCACTTCAACACGCTGTCCATCGCAACCGAGGACGGCATCGACGAGCTCACGGCGACGCACGAGCACCCCTTCTGGGTACCTTCCGAGAAGCGCTGGATCCCTGCGGGCGAACTGGCAGCAGGGATGACGCTGCTGACCGATGACGGCGAAACGGTCATCGTCACGGGCAACAAGCCGTTCACGAAGCATGCCCGCACCTACAACCTCACCGTAGACGACCTCCACACGTACTATGTGCTGGCGGGTAAGACTCCGGTCCTGGTTCACAACAGCAACTGCAACCTTGCCCAGCATGAGGCTGCGGGTGGCCACGCGATCGCGCGGCACGTCGGCAAGACTGATGCTGAACTGGCGGCCCGCAATATTCGTTACTCCTCAACATTCACCGATTTGGCAGCAGCAGAGAGGGCTACGGGTGGAAACCTTGCCGCCAATCAAGGGCAAATCTCTCAATGGCTTTCGGGAAATGAAAGGCGTCTGGTGATTAACGGGTCGATGAGTGCTGCGGATGGAAGGGTGTACGAGCGTGCCACGCAGAGCATCCTCTCGCCTTCGGGGGTGACCACCGTCCTGCAGCGGAATCCTTCGATGCCGAACGGGTACCACATCGTCACCTCCTACCCGAGTCCGTGATGGAGATGGAGAAAATTCAATACCTCGCACAGGCGTATTTCCATCAAGATTATGATCTGGAGGCAGAGGATCCTATTCAGATCTTGACGGAGTTCCGAGACGGTGAACCTCCCGAGGTGGTCGAGGAGCTGAGAGGCGCTATGGAAAGGGTGTTGCGTTCGGGTGTGTATGAGGAGGAGCTAGCTGCGCTTTGGCTCGATAGGGCTGGAGCCTGCTACGACCCGCGCCAGGACGGGATAGGGATGTCGGTCTGGTTCCGTCAGATGATCGACGCGCTTCTGTAGCAAAGGCAAAGTGAGAGGCCCCTCCGAAGGTTCTGGGGGGCCTCTCGGCTGTCTGACGGCAGTAGTTGACGGCAACGTCAGCGGACGAGGGCTCCACACAGCGGCGGGTCGTTGCCGTCGTCGGGGGTCGGATCGTTGCCAGCAGGACCGTCGAGCGCGGTACCGAGGGTGTCGATGGCGTCTCGCTGGAGGCGGAGTCGGACGTGGGCGTAGACGGTGGCGGTGACGCCGATGTGGGCGTGGCCGAGGAGTTCCTTGATGACGACGAGTTCGACTCCCTGTTCCAGGAGCAGGGTGGCCGTGGAGTGTCTGAGGTCGTGGAAGCGGATGGTGGCGGAGGCCGGCCTTGCGCAGGAGCGTGGTGAAGGCGCGGGTGAGGTTGGTCGGGGATCGCTCTGCCCTGCGCGGTGGCGAACACGTGCCCGCGGTCCTGCCACGTGGTGTCTGCGGCTTCCCGTTCGCGCTGCTGCTGCTCGTGGTGGTGCTTCAGCGAGTGGAGGCAGCGGGTGGGGAGGGCGATGCGGCGTTCGGAGGCACGGGTCTTGGTGGGCAACGTGGTGAGTCCGCCGGTGCTGGTGCGCTGCAATGTGCGGCGGACGGCAGCGGTGCCCCGATCAAGGTCGAGATCTTCCCAGCGCAGGCCGAGGAGTTCGCCCTTACGGAGTCCGGTGTGAAGGGCGAGTTCGAACAGGGCATGGAGCCGGCCGCTGGCTTCGCCGATCAACGGCCCGGTGGACCAAGGCGAAGTGTCCTCGCACGTAGACGATGGCCGCGAATACTGTCTCACCAGGCGTGTTCTGCCGTTTCTCCGCCCCGTCGGCTGCGCCCGTGATCCCACCGGTCACAGGCGCGTGATCCTGTCGATAATCGATTGTTGTCGTCCAGGCTTCGGAAAGTCGCCCACCCGCCGCGCGGGGGTGATGATACGGGCGACGGGTGATCAGGTCGGGGGCGCGTGAATGCGGTGCAGTGGTCTGCCCGGATGAAGTGGGGGGCATCGTGACGTTCGAGCGAGAATGGGCCGAGTTACGCGCGGGGCGGCTCAGCGGACTGGCATGCGGGTCAACGGCGTTCCGGACGACGGCGGCCGAGGTGGCGGTGGCAACGACCTGGTGGTCAATCGGGACGACCTCGGCGCCGTCGGCAATGACGCGTACGACCTGCTGGGCCGGCTGGGGAAGGAGGGCGACATCACCCGTTCCTCCACGTTCGACGCGGCGACGGCGCTGACCAACGGGAACTTCGTGAGTGGTTCCGCCGTGCTGAAGGTGCACGACCGCTGGCAGACCCAGCTGAGGACGCTGCTGGACGCCTGCGCGCACTTCTCGAATCATCTCGACTACAGCAAGGCCCGGCACGCCGAGGACGAGGCGAACGTCGAGGGAGATCTGAAGCGGATCTCCGTCCTCACGGAATACGTGGAATAGGTCTCGGGGAGCGCGCGACGTGCGGACAGTGATCAGTCGTGGGTCGGTGCGCGGGGGACTTCTTGCCGCGGCCGTGGTCGGCTCGGTGTTTCTCGGTGCTGTGGGTTGCGGGGAGGACGGGGACAAGGACGGAGTTCCGAAGGACTACAAGGTCGTCGCGGGCACACAGCTCTGCGGCGGCCGTGCCGTGACCGCCGACGCGGCCGAGGCGCTGAAGGTGATCACCGGGTCGTCGCGGTTCGAGGCGTCGTCGAAGGAGTACACGGTCGCGCGGGCTGCGGAAGATCTCGCCGCAGGGCCCCCGAGCTCCACCACGTACAACGACGCCTGCCGTGTCTTCACGCCCGCCGACACGCCGCATTTCGAACTCAGGATCACCTGGCGGCTGGCCGGCGGCGCGCCGACGGACGGCCCGGTGGACCCGAAGTTCACCGTGCTGAAGATGGGTGAGGAGGCCCTGGCGGCGGCGGACAAGGCGTACGTCCGGTTCGCGTGCCGTAGCCCCAGGTTCCACGACCCGTCGGAAGAGGCCCACATCGACATCGGCGTGGAGCGCTGGGGCATGCCCCAGCCCCCCGAAGGCGAAGGCGACGTGGAGGAGCTGAAGGACGCCTACGCGACCGTCGCCCACTCCTTCTCGTTGGCCATGGCCAAGGAACTGCGCTGCGAGAAGAACGGCGGGCTCCCCGCGAAGCCGGTGCTGGATCCCGCGTAGATGTCGGCGTGGGAGGGTCTCGTCTCCGGCCAGGAGCCCACCGACGCCTCGTCGGTGTCGTCCAGGGGGCCGGGAATCCGTGCGACCTTGCCCCCAGCCGCTTCACGAAGCCCCCTCGCGCAGCGCGTCGGAGATCGACTTGACCCCGCCGTGGGCGGTGAGTCCGCCGTCGACGGGGATCTCGGCGCCGGTGATGAACGACGACTCCTCCGACAGCAGGAACGCGACCAGGGCTGCGATCTCGTCGGTGGTGCCGGTGCGGCCGAGCGGTGTCTCGCGGATGTTGGCCTCGCGGAACGCGGGGGCGGCCGAGGCGGTCATCTCGGTCTCGATGTAGCCGGGGTGGATCGTGTTGACGCGGATGCCGAGCGGGCCGAGTTCCAGCGCCGCCGTCTTCGACAGGCCGCGCAGCCCCCACTTGCTGGCGGTGTAGGCGACCGGGTAGTGGGCGGTGAGGGCGGCCGAGGAGCCGACGTTGACGATCGAGGCGCCGGGCGGCATCAGCGGGGCGAGGTGCTGGATGCCGAGCAGCGGGCCGGTGACGTTGACGGCGTGCACCCGGTCGAAGTCCGCGGCCCGTACGTCGCCGAGGCGGGCGCGCCAGGTGATGCCCGCGTTGTTGACCAGGCCGTGCACCTGTCCGTACGACTCCTTCAGCTCGGCGGCCAGTGCCGCCCACTGCTCGGCGCTGGTCACGTCCAGGTGCCGGCAGCCGGGGGCCTCCGTCACGTCGGCGGCGACGACGTGGGCGCCCTCGCGCGCCAGCGCCTCCGCCTGCGTGGCGCCCTGGCCCCGGGCGGCGCCGGTGACGACGACCACCTTGCCGGGCAGCCTGCCGGGGCGCGGGCCGGTCACGGCCGCTCCCGGTCGCGGCGCCGCCCGGCGGGCAGCGGCACGGGGTCGGCGCCGAGGACGACGGTGTTGGTGAGCGTGCCGATGCCCTGCACGGTGAGGGTGACGGTGTCGCCGGGCCGCAGCGGGGGCGGTGTCCGTTCGCCGCGCGTTCCCCACAGTTCGGCGAGGCAGCCGCCGTTGCCGCAGGTGCCCGAGCCGAGCACGTCACCGGGGACGACCCGGGTGCCGCGCGAGGCGTAGGCCGTCATCTCCTCGAACGTCCAGCTCATGTTGGACAGGAGGTCCCGGCCGACGACCTCGCCGTTGACCGCCGCGGTGAGCGCGAGGCGCAGGAAGCCGTCGGCGTCCCGGTACGGCTCCAGTTCGTCGGCGGTGACCAGGTACGGGCCGAGCGTGGTGGCGGTGTCCTTGCCCTTGCAGGGGCCGAGACCGACCTTCATCTCGGCGGACTGGAGGTCCCGGGCCGACCAGTCGTTGAAGACGGTGTAGCCGACGATGTGGTCGCGGGCCTGCTCGGGGGTGAGGTCGCTGCCCTCGCGGCCGATGACGGCGGCCACTTCCAGCTCGAAGTCGAGGACGGCCGAGCCGGGCGGCACCGGGATGCCGTCGCCGGTCGCGTAGACCGCGTGCGGGTTGGCGAAGTAGAAGGTGGGCGCCGCGTACCACTGATCGGGCACGCCCGCCGCGCCGTCCACCGACCGCCGTACTCCCTCGACGTGTTCCTCGAAGGTGACGAAGTCGCGGACGGAGGCGGGCTGGAGCGGTGGCAGCAGCCGGACCTGTGACACATGGGGGCCGGGCGGCACGTCGAGCGCCGCCGCGCCCGCGGCGAGCAGGCCGGGCAGACCGCCGGACTCGCGCAGCAGTTCGGTGAGCGAGGTGACGCCGGGCAGGGGGAGAAGCGTGCCGTCGTCCTGGACTACGGCGACGCGGACGCGGTGGTGGTGCTCGTAGGCGGCGAAACGCATGGTGTGGCTCCTGGCCGGTGCGGCCCGGGGGCGCGGCGGGTCTGCGTCAGGGCTGGTGACAGGGCCGGCCGCGCCCCCGGGAGCGAAGGGGGTGGGATCAGACCGGCGGGGCGACGAAGACGCCGCGGTCGGGGTCGTTGAAGGATTCCTTGGCGACGAACTCGTTCATGGGGTTGGCGGTGCCCCACTGGTCGGTGACCTCGGGCCGGGAGAAGTCGTAGACGTGCGGGTGCCAGGTGTCCTCGTCCAGGCATTCCAGCTCGGTCGTGTACTCGACGGTGTTGCCGTGCGGGTCGAGGAAGTACGTGAAGGTGTTGTCGCCCGCCATGTGCCGGCCGGGGCCCCAGATCTTCTGGTACCCGGCGCGGATCACGCGGCCGGAGCCGCGCATGTACTCGTCGATGCCGCGCATCTCGAAGGAGACGTGGTGCAGGGAGGTGTGCGGGCCCTTCGCCAGCGCCATGGAGTGGTGCTGGCTGGAGATCCGCATGAAGTGCATGACCTCGCCCATGTGCGGCGAGCTGAGCGTGTCGGAGAGGCGGAAGCCCAGGTGGCGCTCGTACCACTCCCGAGTGCGGTTCAGGTCGGGGGAGTTGAGGACGACGTGGCTCAGCTTGACCGGGATCGACTCCTTCTCCTCGATCTTGCGGTGCCGCCGTACCGCGACGTCGGCGGAGACCTCGATGGTGCGGCCGTCGACGTCGAAGAAGCGGAAGCCGTAGCCGCCGCCGGGGGTGTCCACCTTGCCCGGCCGGGTGATCAACTGGACTCCCTGGGACAGCAGTCGCTCGGCGAGCGTGTCCACGTCGGCGGCCGAGGCGGCGCCGTAGGAGACCAGGTCGAGGCGCTTCTCCTCGGCCTTGCGCAGCCGGACGACGTACTGCTCCGGGGAGCCCTCGGCGGCCAGAAACGAGATCCCGGAGTCCTCGGCGACCTTGGTCAGGCCCCAGACACCGGCGTAGAAGTCGAGCTGCTTGTCGTAGTCGGGCACGGCGAGGTCGACGTGCCGCAGGTGGGTGAGCAGACGCATGGGATCACTCCTTGAAGAGGAGGGCGGAGGCGTTGCCGCCGCGTACGGCGTGGAAGTCGGGGTCGGCCAGCCGGGCCGCGCGCAGCGCGCCGACGGGGTCCCCGGTGCCCATGTCGAACGGGAAGTCGGAGCCGAGCAGCACCCGGTCCGCGCCCGCGACCCGTATCAACTCCCGCAGCACGTGCGGATCGTGCACGAGGGAGTCGAAGTACAGGCGTTTGAGGTAACTGCTGGGCAGGTGGGCGCAGCCGGCGCCCGCGTCGGAGCGGGTGGTCCAGGCGTGGTCGGCGCGACCGATGTGGGTCGGCAGATAACCGCCGCCGTGGGCCGCGATCAGCGTCAGCCCCGGATGCCGGTCCAGGACGCCGGAGAAGATGAGGTGGGAGAGCGCGACGGCGTTCTCCACCGGCTGGCCGACGCTGTTGGACAGGTACCACCGGTCCAGCCGCTCGTCGAGGGTGCAGCCGAAGGGGTGCAGGAAGACGAGCGCGCCCGTCTCCCGCGCCCGGGACCAGAAGGGTTCGTAGTCCGGGTCGGACAGTTCCCGCCCCGGGGCGTGGCTGGAGATCTCCACACCGGCCAGGCCCTGCTCCAGCGCGTGTTCGAGGGCGCGTACCGCCTGGCCGGGGTGCTGGAGCGGGACCAGCCCGAGCCCCCGCAACCGGTCGGGCGCGGCCGAACAGTGGGCGGCGGTCGCCTCGTTGGCCAGCCGGTACACCTTCGCCGCGGTGTCCTCGTCGGCCCAGTAGTGGTAGTGCGAGGGCGAGGGGCTGACCAACTGCACGTCCACGCCCTGCGCGTCCATCGCGGCCAGCCGCAGGCGCGGGTCCGTCATCCTCGGGACGCGCTCGCGCACCATCGGGCCGTTGACCTCCAGGGCGGCCGGACCGTTGCGGCGGGCGTCGAGCGCACGGGCCTCGGCCAGGCCCGGCAGGCCGGCCACCAGCGCCTCGACCTCGGGCAGCAGGACGTGCGCGTGCACGTCCACCGTGGGGATCGTGGTCACGGCAGCTCCCGCAGCATCGTCATGGTGCGGCCCATCAGGCCGGGCACGTCCGCGTCCCGTACACCGTCCAGCTGCCACTGGCCGAGCCGCACGGACGCCTCGACCACCGCCCGCACGCGCGGCAGCCGGCGCTCGTGGTACTCCCGCAGCAGCGTGTCGTCCCAGTCCCGGCCGCTGGTGAGCAGTTCGGCGAGGACGAGCGCGTCCTCCAGGGACATCGCGGCGCCCTGCGCCAGGGTGGGCGGGCAGCAGTGTGCCGCGTCACCGGCGAGGACGACCCGGCCGCGGTGCCAGGGGCCCTCCACCAGCATCCGGTCGAACCACGTGTAGTTGACCTTCGCCGGGTCGGTGATGTGCGGGAGGATGTCCGCCCAGTGCCCGCCGTAGGCGGAGGCCAGGCGGCGCATCTCGTCGGCGTACGTCTCCGGGGGTATGGCGGCGCGGTCGCGGTTGGCCTCGACGACGTACGCGTAGATCGTGGTGTCGCTGGTGGGGCAGTAGCCGGCGATGTAGGCCGGGCCGCCGTAGGTGAGGTCGGTGCGGACCACGCCGGCCGGGCGGGGGGCGGCGACGCGCCAGATGGCCATGCCGGTCGGTTCCGGCTTGTCGGTGATGCCGATGGCCGCGCGGGTCGCCGAGCCGATGCCGTCGGCGGCGATCACCAGGTCGTAGCGGCCCTCGGTGCCGTCGGTGAAGCGTACGGTCACGCCGTCGGCGTCCTGCTCGAACTCCGTGGCCCGGGTGCCCAGCCGGACCCGGGCGCCCGAGGCGCGTACGGCGTCGATGAGGATCCGCTGGAGACGGGGCCGCTGCATGCCGACGGTGGCGGGCAGGTCGTCGCCGCCGGTACGGACGTCCCGGGCGACGTGCAGGACGGTGCCGTCGACAGCGGTGAGGCCGACCGAGTCGAAGCCGAAGCCGGACTCCTTCACGCGTTCCCAGACGCCGAGTTCGCGCAGGACGCGCAGGGCGTTGCCCTGGAGGGTGATGCCGGAGCCGGCCGTGGCGTTCCAGTCGTCCTTGGCCTCGACGAGGTCCACCGCGATCCCGGCCCGGCGCAGCAGGATGGTGGCGGCGTTGCCGGCCGCGCCGCCGCCGATCACCAGGACCGTACGGGGTGTGCTCATATGCGTAACTCCTTCGTCGCGCTGGTTACTTGACGGCGACCGGGTTGACCGGGGAGCCGACGGCTCCGGTGACGGGCAGGGGCGCGGCGGTGAGCCAGAACTCGTACACGCCGTCGGCGGCGCAGTCCTCGGCGAGCGCGTCCGGGTCCCACATCTCGCCGATGAGCAGGCCGATGTGGGGGATGGCGACCTGGTGCAGCGGCTGGAAGGCGTGGGCGAACTCGTTCGGGCGGACCTCGAAACCCCAGGTGTCGGTGGCGATCGCGGCGATCTCCGTGCGGTGCAGCCAGCCGGCCGTGGTGAACGACAGGCCGGGCGCGGGGCCCCCGGCGTAGTCGCCCCAGCCCTCGCGGCGGGCCCGGGCGAGCTGCCCGGTCCGTACGACGACGATGTCCCCACGGCCCACGCGCACACCGTGCGCCTCGGCCGTCGCCGTCAGGTGCTCCTCGGTGATCGCGAACCCGTCCGGCAGTTCCCCGCCCTCGCCGATCACCCGGCCCACATCGAGCAGGACGCCGCGGCCGGCGACGTACGGGGCCATGTGCTCGATGCCGGTGACGAGGTCGCCGTCGGAGGTGACCACCTTCTCGGCGTCCCGGCCGTTCCACGCCTTGCCGTGGTCGAAGATGTGGCCGAGCCCGTCCCACTGGGTCGAGCACTGGAGCGGCATCGCGATCACGTCGTCGGCGCCGCCGAACCCGTGCGGGAAGCCCTGGTTGCCGAGGGCGGCGTCGGTGCCGGTGTCCAGCATGGTGTGCACCGGGTTGGTGCGCCGCCGCCAGCCCTTCTGCGGGCCGCTCATGTCGAAGGACTGGGCCAGCGAGAAGCTGACGCCCCGCCGCACCAGGGCCGCGCCCTCGCGGCGCTTGTCCGCGTCCAGGAAGTTGAGGGTGCCGAGCCGGTCGTCCGCGCCCCAGCGCCCCCAGTTGGAGTACGCCTCGGCGGCCTCGGCGATCGAGCCCTCCGGGTCGTGGCGGTTCACGCGGCGCCCTCCGCGACACAACGGGTGCGCTGGACCCCGAGCCCGGTGACCGTGCCCTCCATGACGTCGCCGTCGCGCAGCAGCCGGCCCCAGTGCATGCCGTTGCCGGCGGGGGAGCCGGTGAGCACCAGGTCCCCGGGGAGCAGGCGGGCGGTCTGGGAGGCGTACGACACCATGCGCGCGACCGCGAAGATCATGTCCCGGGTCGACTCGTCCTGCATGGTCTCGCCGTTGAGCTTGAGCGTGACGCGCAGGTCGTCCGGGTCGGCGATCGACTCGGCCGGGACGATCCAGGGGCCGAGCGGGGTGAACCCGGGGGCGTTCTTGCTGCGCAGCCAGTCGGTGCCGATCTGCGGCATGTCCCGGCGGAAGACGGTGGCCCGGTCGGTCAGGTCGTTGGCGATCGTGTAGCCGGCGATGTACCGCGCCGCGTCCTCCACCGGCACCCGGTGGGCGGGCTTGCCGATGACGACCGCCAGCTCCAGCTCCCAGTCGGGCTGCTCGGCCCACGCGGGCAGGACCACGTCGTCGTACGGCCCGGTGATCGCGCTCGGCAGTCCGATGAAGACGTACGGCAGGTCCTCGGCCGCCCGCCGGTCCATGATCTCGGCGGCCTCGGCCCGGCGTTCGCTCTCCGGCCGGTCGTCACCGGGCGCGCGGTGGGCGACGTGCAGGTCGATCACGTGCTGCCGGTAGTTGGCACCCGACTGGAACACCTGGCGCGGCGAGACGGGCGCGTGCACGCGCAGGTCCGTGACGGCCGTGCGGGCCGGGCCGGGGTCGGCCGCGAGCGCGCGCAGCCGCGGCAGCGCCGCCTCCCAGCGGTCCAGCACGTCCAGCGTGGTCAGCCGGTCCTCGCCGAAGGCGTCCCGCAGATCGAGGGCGAGGCCGTCCGGGGTGACGAGGGCGGGGAACTCCGGCCCGCCCGGGGCCGAGAGGGTGGCGAGGGCGAAGGGTCCGGCGAAGAGCGCGGACGCGGATTCGGGTTTCACGAACGTGTCCTCCTGATTGCGGTGGGACTAATCTGGACCCGCCGCTCACGATCAGGGAAATAGATTCTGTGGATGGTCGGCATCCACCTGGTTTATTTCCGCCGCTCACCGCCCCTGCTTGCTCGTTGCCCCGTGCGAGGACCGATCCGTGAACCTGACCCGACTCGACCTCAATCTCGTCGTCGCCCTGCGCGCCCTGCTGGAGGAGCGCAACGTCACCCGCGCCGGGCAGCGCGTCGGCCTCAGCCAGCCCGCGATGAGCGCCGCCCTGGCCCGGCTGCGCCGCCACTTCGACGACGACCTGCTCGCCCGCGTCGGCGGCCACTACGAGCTGACGGCCCTCGGCCAGGTCCTCCTCGACCGCACCGCCACCGCCTACGACGTGCTGGAACGCCTCTTCTCCAGCCAGGCCGACTTCGACCCGGCCGAAGAGAGCCGGGAGTTCCGGTTGGCGGCCTCCGACTACGCGGTGGCCGTCTTCGGCACCGAACTCGCCCGCGTCGTGCACGAGGAGGCCCCCGGCATCCGGCTCCGCTTCACCCAGACCCAGCCGGCCGTCGTCGACGACACCGCCACCCTGCTCAGCGCCACCGACGGCCTGCTCATGCCGCACGGCGTGATCAGCGGCTTCCCCGCCACCGACCTCTACGACGACCGCTGGGTCTTCCTCGTCGCCGACGACCACCCCACCGTCGGCGACCGGCTCACCCGGCATGACCTCGCCCGGCTGCCGTGGGTGACGTACCAGCGCACCTACGACGCGCCGGCCGTGCGCCAGCTCGGCATGCTCGGTGTCGAACCGCGCGTGGAGGTGTCCGTCGACAGTTTCCAGCTCCTGCCCCTGCTGGTCACCGGCACCCGGCGCATCGCCCTGATCCAGGAACGGCTGGCGCGGCTGCTGACGCCGATCGCCGCCGTCCGGGTGGTGGAGCCGCCCTACGAGGCGGTGCCGCTGCGGGAGGCGCTGTGGTGGCACCCCGTGCACACCCATGACGCGGCCCACATCTGGCTGCGGGAGACGGCCATGCGGGTCGGTGGCCGCCTGACCGGCGTCTCGTAGCGGAGCACCCGCCTCGGCGCCGGTCGTGCCCGACGCGCGCTCAGGCGGTGCCGAGTCCCGCCCGGGCGGCGGGCGTGTCCCGCCCGGCCGCGGACTCCAGGTGGTCCAGGAGCGCGCGGGCGCCCCGGACGGCGAGGGCGACGGACGTCAGCGTGGGGTTGCAGGCGGTGGCCGTCGGGATGACGTTGTTGCCGGCGACCCACAGCCCGCGGGTGTTCCAGACGCGGCTGTGGCTGTCGCAGACGCTGGTGCCGTCGTCGGCGGGGCCCATGCGCGTGGTGCCCTGGTAGTGCAGGGAGCTGCCCGCGGGCAGCAGCAGGGGGCTGTCGTCGAGGGGGATGCCGATGGCGGCTCCCGCTTCGGCGACGGCCTTCTTGGCCTGTTCGATGGTGGCCAGATCGCGGTCGCTGTAGCGGTAGCGGACGCGCGGGGCGGGCAGCCCGTGGGCGTCGGCCGCGGTGTCGGTGAACTCGACGCGGTCGTCGGGGGAGATGTCCTTGGCGCAGAACCAGCCCAGCCCGACGACGGCACCGGGCTCCACGACGGTGTCGCCGGCGAGCGGGACGGGGGAGGCGTCGAGTTGCATCACCTGGCCGTGGAAGGGGTGCGCGTCGGTGTACGGCACCCAGCTGACGCCGCTCTGGGGGACGATGGCGCCGTCCTGGTCGCGGGTGCGGCCGGTCACGGCGCGGTGGGCGGCGACGATGTCGTCGGGCAGCCGGACGGCGTGGACGATCTGCGGCTGGTCGTTGAGGTAACGGCCCAGCGCGGGCGGGCGGATGCCGGAGGCGTACAGCAGTTGCGGCGTGCGCAGGGCGTCCGCCGCGACGACGACCGCCCGCGCGGCGACGGTCCTCTCCGCACCGGTGACGAGGTCGCGCACGGCGACCCCGGTGGCCGTGTCCCCGTCCAGGACGATCCGCAGGCCCAGGCACCGGTCGGCGATCTCGACGCGCGCGTCGGCCGCCGCCCCGCCGAGGACGACGTCGGTGCCGCTCCAGGTGTGGGCGCCGTCGGGACGGGTGGTGACGGCCAGGGGCATGGGGGCCACCCGCCGGTGCGCGGGCCGGCCGGGGTCGAAGAGCGCGGAGAGCCGGCGGCGCACCTCGTCGGCGAAGGGGGCCTGGTCGAAGGCGTGGGCGTCGACGTGCAGGAGCCGCTCGGCGCGGGTCAGGTGGGCGTCCATCTCCGCGTCGGGGATGAAGCCGATGCGTTCGCCGTCGCCGGGGCGGGGGCAGGCGCCGGTCCAGTGCGCGCCCATGCCGCCGACGTTGGTGGACAGGGCGGCGGCGGGCAGCTCGGGCGAGCCGAGCAGCCGGGTGCCGGGGCGGCCCGCCGGGCCGGGGCCCTCGGAGTCCCGCTGGGCGCGGGCCCGTTCACCGGGGTCGGGGATGTTCTTGACGTGGGTGCCGGGCCGCCCGGTCAGCCGGGGACCGGCGTCGAGCAGCAGGATCGTCGCGGTGGGGTGCCGTTCGTACACCTCGCGGACGTAGGTGCTGCCGGTGGGTCCGCTGCCGACGACGACGAGGTCGTAGGCGGTTGCCGAAGGAAGGGACATGGAGGGCTCCGGGTTGGGGGTCAGGCCACGACGAGGGGGCGCAGGGTGTGGTGGGCGATGGTCAGGCCCTGGCAGACCTTCTCCGGGGTGCCGCCCCACAGCGGGTCCTCGTGCTCGACGGAGAGGGTGCCGGTGAACCCGGCCCCGTACAGCCGGTCCACGACACGCGTCCAGTCGACCTGGCCGCGGCCGGGGACCCGGTAGCGCCACCACCCGGTGGCCCACGGATCGCCGTCCTTGGCGGTCGTGCCGAAGAAGCCGTAGCGATTGCGTGCGACCACGTCCAGTTCGATGTCCTTGGCCTGCGCGTGCGCGATCCGGTCGGCGTACGGCGCGATGGTGGCCAGGGGATCGATGCCCAGCCACATCAGGTGGGACGGGTCCCAGTTCAGGTACAGGCCGAGGGAGAACATCCACTCCCACAGCTCGGGGGAGTAGGCGATGTTGCCCGGGTGGCCGTCGGGATGCCAGCCCTCCATGACGCAGTTCTCGATGATCAGCTTCACGTCGCGTTCGCCGGCGTACTCGACGAGTTCGGGCAGCACGCGTTCGGCCTCGCGCTGGTTGCCGGGCACGCTCCGGGACGGGTCCCGGCCGATGAACGTTCCCACGTACGGCACGCCGAGCGCCTGCGCGGCGTCGATCGCGTGCTTGAGATGGGCGCGGATCCGCGCGCGCCGCTCCGGGTCGGGGTGGAGGTTGTTCTCGTAGTACGCCAGCGCCGATATCGCGAGGCCTGTCTCCCGCAACAGCCCTTGTACGCGCTCGCGTTCCCTGCCGTCGAAGTGCGCGACATCGATGTGCGCCGCCTCGAAGTCGCGGCTGCCGGTGCCGGGCCAGACGGCGACCTCCAGGCGTTCGTAGCCGGTCTTCGCGGCCCAGCCGGCGACGCGCTCCAGCGGCCAGGCGGGCAGGCAGGCGGTGAGCATGCCGAGTTTCATGCGGGGATCTCCGTCCAAGCGGCGTCGGCGGCGGCCGAGTCGAGCACGGCCTGGGTCAGCCGGGCGGCCCGCAGCCCGGCGTCGAAGGTGGGCAGGCCGTCGGGGAGCTCGCCCCGGACGGCGGCGTAGGTGTCGGCGACGAAGTCGGCGAAGCACTCGTGGTAGCCCTGGGGGTGCCCGGCGGGCAGCGCGTCGGGCCGGCCGCCGGGGCGGGCGGGGTCGCGGGTCAGCGTGCGGTTGGTGTCCGGGCCGCCGACCCAGAGGCTTTCGGGTCTCTCCTGGTCGAAGACGTAACTGGCGTCGGGCCCGTCGAAGGAGAACCAGAGCCGGTTCTTGCGTCCGGCGCTGGCCTGGCTGATCACCAGGGAGCCCAGCGCCCCGCCGTCGGTGCGGAAGGAGATCACGCCGCCGTCCTCGGTGGCCGACGGGCGGCCCGCGCGCACGGGGTGGGCGGTGCCGAGCACGGCCCGCAGCGCCGTGATGCGCTGCCCGGTGACGAACTCCATCAGGTCGCACCAGTGGATGCCGATGTCGCCGAACGCCCGGCTGCCGCCGCCCCGGGAGGCGTCCACCCGCCAGTTGTCGGCGTCGGGCGAGGCCAGCCAGTCCTGCAGGTAGGAGCCGTGCAGCAGCCACGGTCCGCGGCCACCGGCGCCGATCAGCGAACGCGCCAGCCGTACCGAGGCGTAGAAGCGGTAGACGAACGGCACCGTGGCCACGCGATCCGTGCGCGCCGCGAGGCCGGCGAGGTCGGCCGCCTCCTTCACGGTGACGGCCAGGGGCTTCTCGCAGACCACGTGCTTGCCGGCCTCCAGCGCCCGCCGGGCCATGTCGTGGTGCAGGTGGTTGGGCGTGCAGATGTGGACCACGTCCACGTCGGAGGCCAGCACCTCCTCGAATCCGGCGGGTTCGGCACCGGGTACGGACCCGGCCAGCTCCCGGGCGCGGTCCGGCGAACTGCCGACGACCAGGCGCACGCGGCCTCTCGCCGCCGTCACGGCGCGGGCGTGCACGGATCCCATGAACCCCGTGCCCACGACCGCGGCCTGAATCTGCTGCGACATGGCAGCCTCCGGCTTCTCCTTAGGAACGATCGGCCCACTATTGCACGCGACATGCAAAAGTCGTCAAGGTCGTGCTCCACCCCGGCGGAAGTGCGGAATGATGGCGGCATGCCGCGTCGACCGCCCACCGCCATCGATCAGTACGAGGCCCTCTCCACCGTCGTGCGCCTGGTGCGCCGGGGCCGGGCCCGCACCCGTCCCGAACTCGGCGCGACCGCGCTCCTCGGGCGCACCGTCATCTCCCAGCGGGTGGAGGAGGCCATGGACCTCGGGCTGCTCGAAGACGCCGACACCGGCCCGTCGAGCGGCGGCCGGGCGCCCCGGCGGCTGCGCTTCCGGGCCGAGGAGGGGCTCGTGCTGTCCGCGGTCCTCGGCGCCGGCGCGCTCGACGTGGCCGTCACCGACCTCGACGCCCGGGTCCTGGAGCACCGTCATCTCCAGTGGCCGGTCGCCCGCGGGCCCGAGGAGACCCTGGACTTCCTCGACGGCCACTTCGCCGGCCTGCTCGCGGAGCGTGACCCGGAGCGGCTGTGGGCCGTGGTGATCGGTGTTCCCGGCCCCGTGGAGTTCGCCACGGGCCGGCCCTCGCAGCCGCCGATCATGCCCGGCTGGGACGGCTTCGACATCCGCGGACGGCTCCAGGACCGCCATGGCGTGCCGGTATGGGTCGACAACGACGCCAATCTCCTCGCCCTCGGCGAGACCAGGAGCGCCGGCCTGGACGACGACCGGCACCTGATCTACGTCAAGGCAGGCACCGGTATCGGCGCGGGCGTCGTCAGCCGGGGCCGCGTCCACCGCGGCAGCAAGGGTGCCGCGGGCGACATCGGGCACGCCCGGGTCCTGGAGGACAACTCCGTGATGTGCCGGTGCGGCCGCACCGGCTGCCTGGAGGCGCTCGCGGGCGGCTGGGCGCTGGCCCGGGACGCGGTGACCGCCGTGCACGAGGGCCGCAGCCGCTTCCTGGCCGACGTCCACCGGGCCACCGGGGAGATCACCCCCGCCGACATCGGCCGCGGTGTCGTCGCGGGCGACGCCTGGTGCCTGACCGCCGTGGCGCGCGCCGCCGAGCGTATCGGCAGCCTGATGGCCGCGCTCGTGAACTTCTACAACCCCGACTGCCTGGTCTTCGGCGGAGGTGCCGTCACCGCCGGGGACACCTTCCTGCGCGTCGTCGACCACACCGTACGCAGCCGGGCGCTGCCCCTGGCCTCGGCGGACCTGACCATCCGGGCCTCGGTGGCGGGGGAGACCGGGGGCGTGGCGGGCGGGGCCCACCTCGCCGTCGAGACCCTCCTGTCCGCGGACGCGCTCGCCGCCTGGGCGCCGGCCGGGAGGCCGTCCGCGGTGGCGCCGGACCGGCTGGTCGGCGGTATGTGAGGTACCGGCGGCGGGCCGCCGGGGCGTGGGCGCATGCCCGTCGGCGGCGGCTGTGCCGAACATAAGGATGGTGGCAGACCATTGACTTATGTCTACGGTGTGCATAAGTTCCGTCGGCAGCGAGCGGTCTCCGGACGAGGCCCGCCGCAGCCCCCGGCAGCCGCCCACAGTCCCCGCCCTCCGTGCGTCGTGGCGGCGTGCCCTCTGCCTCCCGAAGGGACTCGACGATGAGTGCCGTGCCCCCGCCCGCCACCGCTGTGACCCCGGAACCCGCCGCCCGGCTGCCCGCACCGGCCAAGGCCGCCCAGTTCGGCTACGGGCTCGGCGACCTGGCGTCCAACCTGACCTGGACCACGCTCACGGCGTTCCTGCTGTACTACTACACCGACGTCGCGGGACTGGCCGCCGCCACCGCGGGCACCATCCTGCTGGTCGGCCGGATCGCGGACGCGGTCATCGACCCGGTGGTCGGCCTGGCCGTCGACCGCACCCGCAGCCGCTTCGGCCGCGCCCGCCCGTACCTGATCTTCGCCGCGCCCGTCCTCGGCATCGCCTTCGTCCTGGCCTTCACCTCGCCCGGCGGCGGCACCACGGCGGTGGTCTGGGCGGCGGTCACCTTCGTCGCCGTCGGCGTCAGCCACTCGCTCGTCAACGTCCCCTACGGCGCGATGCTGCCCATGCTCACCGACGACGCCGACACCCGCCTGAGGATGAGCGGCTACCGGTTCGTCGGCGCCTCGCTCGGGCTGATCGCCGTCTCCCTCGCCGTCATGCCGCTCGTCGGTGCCCTCGGCGGCGCCGACCGGGCGCGCGGCTTCACCGGCATGGCCGTCGTCCTCGGCGCCGTCGGCACGCTGCTCTACTGGATCGTCGCCCTGCTGTGCCGTGAACGCCCCGCCGCACCGGCGGCCCGGGAGGCCACCACCTGGGGCGCACTGGCCTCGCTGTGGGGCAACCGGCACTGGCTGGGCGTGAGCGCCGCGTCCCTCGTCGCGTTCGTCCGCCTGGGCATCATCACCGCCGGCGCCGTCTTCTACGCCCGCGAGGTGCTCGACGACGCCTGGGCCACCAGCTACATCCTCCTCGCGTTCTCCCTGTCGGCCCTGGCCGGCTCCCTCGTCACCCCCTGGTTCCTGCGCCGCACCGGCAAGCGCCGCGGAATCGACATCGGCCTCGCCGTCACGGCGGCCCTGTACGTCCTCCTCTTCTTCCTGGACGGACAGCCGACGGCGTTCCTCGTCGTCTTCCTCTTCGCCAACCTGGCCGGCGGATTCGGCTTCGTCGCGGCCCCGGCGCTCGTCGCGGACGCGATCGACCACCACGAGACCCTCACCGGCCGCCGCGAGGAGGGCCTGCTGTACGCCGGTTACAGCTTCGCCACCAAGGTGGGCACGGCCCTCGGCGGCTCCCTCTTCGCCTGGGCGCTGGCCTGGGGCGGCTACCGCGCCGACCACGTCTCCGACCGGGCGGTCCAGGCCATCGAGTGGGCCTTCGTCGGACTTCCCGCCGCCCTCTGCCTGGTGCAGGCGGCCTGCATGGCCCTCTACCGCCTGGAAGACCGCGCGCCCTGACGCACCGGCGACCCACCCACACCTCCCCACGGCAACCCGTCACGAAGGACCCACCATGCTCGAACGCCCGATCATCCAGCAGCGCGGCTTCCGCAACACGACCGACGGCACCGGGGTCACGGGCTTCCGGCTCCTCCTGCGCAACCCCAACTACCGGGGCGTCGCCGGCAGCCTCGTCGACGGCGCCGACGTGAGCGTCGACGGACACCCGTTCCCGCGCGAGGCGCAGCGCTGGACGCTCCAGGGCCGCACGTTCACCCTCGACGAGCTGCGCGCCTCCACGGACGTACGCTGGCAGCTCGACGAGACCGCCGTACTCTCCGTCGACCACCCGGGCGGCCTGAGCGCGGGCGTCCACCGCGTCGAGGTCGCGATCCACCTGCGCCGGCCCTACATTCCCGAGGTCGCCGGGCCCTCCGTGTTCCGCGCCGCCACCACGGCCACGATCGTGCCCGACGACGACGGCACCCCGCACGGACCGCGCTACGGCGTCTCGCTCTACAGCTACTCGGGCGACCTGTACACGTCGATGACGCTCCAGGACGCCATGGCCGACATCGCCGACCTGGGCGCCACCGGCATCGAGATCCTCGGCGAAGGCAACATCCCCGGCTACCCGCACCCCGGCTCCGACTGGATCGACACCTGGCACCGGGACCTGGACCGGTACGGACTCACGCCGACGAACTACGGCTCCTGGGTCGACACCGCGATGTGGCGCGACCGCGACCTCACCGCCGAGGAGGCCCGCGCCCAGCTCGAACGCGACCTGCGCCTGGCCAAGCTGCTCGGCTTCACCTCGATCCGCCCCAAGTTCGGCGTCGTCACCCCGGAGCTCGACCCGCACCCCGTCTGGCAGCCCGCAGTGGAACGGGTCCTGGACCTCGCGGCCGACCTCGACATCGTCATCTGCCCCGAGATCCACAGCCCCACCCCGATCAAGCACCCGGTCACCCAGGCGTACCTGGACTTCATCGACCGGACCGGCAGCGACCATTTCAAGCTGCTGATCGACACCGGCATCTTCCAGACCGCCCCGGTCGACGACGGCCACGAGGGCTTCGAGGGCAAGAAGCGCCCCGCGTTCCTGGAACCCCTGGCCGTCCCCATGTCCCACCTCGCCGACGTGCTGCCGCACGTGTACTTCATCCAGGCGAAGTTCTTCGAGATCGACGACCGGCTCACCGACCTGCACATCCCCTGGCACGACATCCTCGCCACCCTGCGCACGGCCGGCTGGCGGGGCTGGCTCTCCAGCGAGTACGAGGGCCGGCGCGAACCCTACCGGGGCCGCGACCAGGTCCGCCGCCAGCACGCCCTGCTCCGCTTGCTGAACGCGAGTCGCTGAACGCGGGCGCGGACCTGGTCTGACGCCCGGGAGGCACCGCGCGGCATACGGGCCGGGCGGTCACGGGCGGCTAGCCGGTGGCCACGTGCAGGTCCTCGCCGCGCAGCCGGCCGGTCGCCCACACGCTCACCAGCCCCGTCAGCGCGAGGTAGCCGCAGGCCCACCAGGGGCTCCCCGAGCCGAAGGCCAGCAGGGCGGTCATGATCAGCGGGGTGACGCCGGACGCGAAGACACCGGACACCTGGTAGACGAAGGACATGCCCGTGTACCGGACGGGGGTGGCGAACAGAGCGGCGAACAGCGTGCCTTGAGCGCCGTAGAACCAGGCGTGCACGACCCCCAGGGTCACGACGAGCGTCACGGCGAAGGCCGGGGCCCCTCCGGTGCCGAACAACCAGAACGCCGGGAAGACCGAGACGGCGAAGGCGGCCATGCCCGCGCGGTAGACCCCGCGGGCCCCACGGCGGTCGACCGCGCGCCCGGCCACCGGTATCAGGGCGGCCATCACGAGCGCCGCGGCCGTGACCGCGAGCAGCACCGGTGTGCGGTCCAGGCGCAGCGTCCCGGTCGCGTACGTGAGGGCGAAGACGGCCCAGGTGTTGAAGGCGGCTCCCTCGCCCCACCGCGCCAGCATCCCGAGCAGGACATGCCGCCGCGCTGCGGGCTCGCGCAGCAGTTGGACCAGCGGGGCGGGCCGGGGCGTCTCCCGCAGCCGCCCTGCGGCACGGAACGCCGGTGTCTCCTCGATCCGCAGCCGTACCGTCAGTCCGACGACGACGAGGACGAGGCTGACCAGGAACGCGATCCGCCATCCGTAGTCGAGGAACGCCGCCTCGCCGAGCACGTCGTCCAGCAGCGCGAACACTCCGGTGCCGAGCGCCAGTCCGAGGGCCAGCCCGATCTGCGGGTAGCTGCCGAACCGGCCCTTGCGGCCCGTGGGCCCGTACTCCACGGCCAGCAGGACCGCCCCGGCCCATTCTCCGCCGAGGGCCACGCCCTGGGCGACACGCAGTACCAGGAGCGACGCCGGAGCGAGGACGCCGGCCTGCTCGTAGGTGGGCAGCAGGCCGATGAGGGCGGTGGAGACGCCCATCAGGCCCATCGTGAAGGCCAGGGTGTGCTTGCGGCCGATCCGGTCGCCGACGTGGCCGAAGAGCAGGCCGCCCACGGGACGGGCGACGAAGCCCACGGCGAACGTGGCGAACGACAGCATCGTGCCCACGGTGCCGTCGGCCGTGGGGAAGAACAGTTTGCCGAAGACGAGTCCCGCGGCGGTGCTGTACAGGAAGAAGTCGTACCACTCCACGGTGGTGCCCAGCAGGCTGGCGAGCACCACCGTCCTCAGGGTCCGCGGATCGGTGGGGTCCGGCTCGTGGGCACGGGTCTCGGCCCGCGGGGACGCGGACGCGGCGCTCATCGGGCGGCGAACGGGACGATGCCCGTCTCGACGGTGCGCGGACCCGCCGGGTGCCGCCACAGGCCGCGCTTCTCCAGTACCGGCAGAACGCCTTCCCCGAACCAGTACGCCTCTTCCAGGTGCGGCACCCCGGACAGCACGAACTCCTCGATGCCGAGGCGGTGGTACTCCTCGATCAGGTCGGCGACCTCCGTGTGGCTGCCGACCAGCGCCGTGCCCGCGCCGCCGCGGACGAGGCCGATGCCCGCCCACAGGTTCGGGTAGACCTCCAGGTCGCCGGTGTCACCGCCGCGGTGCAGCTCGCGCATCCGCCGCTGTCCCTCGGACTCGCTGGCCGCCAGGCCCTGCTGCACCTCCCTGATGCGTGCGGGGTCCATGGCCTTGAGCAGCCGCTCCGCCTCGGCCCACGCCTGCGCCGACGTGTCCCGGCTGATGGTGTGCAGGCGGATGCCGAAGCGCACCCGCCGGCCGTGCGCGGCGGCCAGCGAACGCACCCAGTCGATCTTCTGCTTCACCTGCTGCGGCGGTTCGCCCCAGGTCAGGTACACGTCCGTGTACCGCGCCGCCACCTCGCCGGCCGCGGCCGAGGAGCCGCCGAAGTAGATCCGCGGTGCGGGCTCGGGCAGCCGGCTCAACCTGGCGCCCTCGACCCGCAGATGCTCACCGTGATGGTCGACCGTCTCGCCCGCCCACAGCCGCCGCACGATGTCGAGGAACTCCCCGGTGCGGGCGTACCGCTGGTCCTTGTCGAGGAAGTCGCCGTAAGCGCGCTGTTCGGCGGATTCCCCGCCGGTGACCACGTTCAGCAGCAGCCTCCCGTGCGACTGCCGCTGGAAGGTCGCGGCCATCTGTGCCGACAGCGTCGGGCCGATCTGCCCGGGCCGGAAGGCCACCAGGAACTTCAGCCGGTCGGTCACCTGCGTCAGCATGGCCGTGGTCACCCACGCGTCCTCGCACCACCCGCCCGTCGGGGTGAGTGCCCCGACGAAGCCGAGCTGTTCGGCGGTCCGGGCGATCTGGCCGAGGTATTCGACGGAGGCCGGGCGGTCCCCGGCGGCGATGCCGGGCGTGGACCCGTGACCGCCGCCGACGACGTGCCGGCTGTCACCGGTCGTGGGCAGGAACCAATGGAAGGTGAGGGCAGACATGAGAACTCCGAAGCGGGTACGGGAACGGCTGCCGGGCAGGCCGGTGTCGGTGCCGTGCGGGGAGGCGGGCGGGGGCTGAGGGCCCAGTGGTCCTGCGGGCCCGAGGAGGCCGGGGGCCTCTAAGGTGTCGTCGGTGGTGCGGCACCCGCCCCCTACAGCAGGCCGTGGCGCGGCGGTCTGGTGCCGTCGATCACGTACCGTCCGATGTGCTGGATCTTCCAGCGCGTCGGGTCGTGCAGGGTGTGGGTCCGGGCGTCGCGCCAGTGCCGGTGCAGGTTCAGCGACCGGAGGGCCGCGCGGGTGCCCGCCACCTCGAACAGGGCGCTGGAGACCTCGACCGCGGCCTGTGCCGCCACCACCTTGGCGGCGGCGACCGCGATGGACGCGGCGGCCGCGGAGTCGTCGGTGAGGTCGTCGCGGGCCGCGTCGACGGTGCGGGCGGCCTCCCGCAGCAGCGCCTCGGCGGCTCTGACCCGGACGCCCAGTTCGCCGAACCGCTGGATGAGCAGCGGGTCCTCGGCGGCGGACTCGACCCCGCTCTCGAACCAGGGCCTGCTCTTCGTCCGCACGAACGCCGCCGCCTCGGCGAGGGCACCTGCGGCGATGCCCGCGTCGATGGCCGCGTGCAGCAACTGGGCGAAGGCGCCGTGCAGTTGCGGGCCCTGGAAGGTCAGGTGGTGGGGCAGCACCCGGTCGGCGGGCACGGCGACGTCCGCGAGGTGGACGGTGCCGCTGGCGGTGGTCCGCTGGCCCATCCCGTCCCAGTCGTCGACGACCCTGAGGCCGGGAGCGTCCCGGGGGACGTACGCCGCGTGCAGGGTGTCGTCCTCGGCCCGGGCCAGCACGGGGATCCAGTGGGCGAACAGGGCGCCGGTGCAGTAGTGCTTGACGCCGTTCAGCAGGTACGAGCCGTCGGGACGGCGCCGCAGCCGGGTGCGGATGTCCTGGACGTGCCGGGTGCCGGCCTCCGACTGGGCGTTGCCGAGGCGGCGCCCGGCGAGCAGTTCGGCGAAGAAGAACTTCCGCTGCTCGGGCGTGCCCTGGCGGCGGATGACGTTGACGTACACGAAGTGGCTCTGCGGGATCTGGGCGATGCTGGCGTCCGCCGATCCGAGCAGGCGGAAGATCTCCGCGAGGGTCTCGGTGCGGACGTCCGCTCCGCCGTGGGCGGCGGGCACGGTGACGGCCAGGAGCCCGGCGGCGGACAGCCGGTCCAGTTCCCGCCGGGGCAGCCCGCGCTCCGCGTCGCGCGCGGAGGCACCCGCCCGGAACTCCTCGGCCAGCTCCGCGGCGACGGCGAGGGCTTCGGCGTCGTCGGCGATCACATGGGCGGTCACGGTGATCAGCCCGCCGTGGCCAGCAGCGGGGTCCGGCCGAGCGCGGCCGAGAAGTGGTCGATCACGCGGGTCAGTGCCTCGTCGGCGGCCGGGGCGATGCCGAGGGAGCCGTCGTCACGCACCGTGAGGTCCCGGTCGAGGGTGAACCATCCCTGGACGATGTGCGCGGCCCCCATGGAGCTCAGGACCGGACGCAGCGCGTAGTCGAGGGCCAGGACGTGCGCCGTGCTGCCGCCGGTGGTCAGCGGCAGCACGGTCTTGCCCCGCAGGGCGTACTGCGGCAGCAGGTCGAGGAGCGCCTTGAGCACCCCGGAGTACGCGGCCTTGTAGACCGGTGAGCCGACGACGACGCCGTCGGCGCGGGCGAACAGTTCCGTCACCTCCAGGATGGCCGGGTGCCGGAAGTCGGCGCCGAGCAGGGCCTCGGGAGGGATGGTCCTGACGTCGAGGGGGACCACCTGGTGGCCGTGGGCGAGGAGCCGCTGGTCCAGGTGGCGCAGCAGACGGTTGGTGCGGGAGGAGGCGGAGGGGCTGCCGGAGACGGACAGAACGGTGGCCATGGGGTTTCTCTTTCGGGCGGAGGGGCGCCCCGCGCGGGGGCGCCCCGTCGGTCAGGAGTACCAGGTGGGTTCGGGCAGTTCGCCCTCCAGGACCCAGCGGCCGACCTCGCGCCGCTTGTAGGCGACCGGGTCGTGCAGGGTGTGGGTGCGGACGTTGCGCCAGAAGCGGTCCAGCCCCTCGGTGCTCGCCGTGGAACGGGCGCCGGTGACCTCGAAGACGCGGCTGGTGATCTCGAGGGCGACATCGGTGGCGCGCGCCTTGGCGGCGGCCACCCGCACCTCGAACTCGCCGCGGGCCCGCTCGGTCACCGCGTCGGGGTCGTCGTGCAGCACCTGCCCCTCGGCGGCGACCGCGTCGGCGAGCGCCTCGACCGCCCAGAGTCCGGCGGTGAGGTCGCCGTAGGTGTCGATGACGTACGGCTCGTCGACCGCGCGCTCGTGGCCGCCGTGCAGCCAGGCGCGGGACTTGGTACGGGTGTACGCGGCGGCCGTCTCCAGGGCGCCGCCCGCGATCCCGAGGTAGAGGTTGACGAAGACGAGCTGGATGGTGGGCACGTTGAGGGTGTTGTACACGCGCGGCTGGAACCGCTTGTCCACGTAGCCGGCCGCCGTGGACCACGGGGTGCGGACGCCGTCCAGCGTGACGCTGCCGCTCTCGGTGAGCCGCTGGCCGATGTTGTCCCAGTCGTCGTGGAAGACCAGGCCCGCGCTGTCGGAGGGCACGATGGCGAAGACATGGTGGTCGGTGCCCTCGAAGACGCCTTCCAGGACGGTGACGTCGGAGACCCTGCTGCCGGTGGAGAAGGACTTGCGGCCGGTGAAGACGAGGTCGTCGCCGTCCTCGGTGACGACGACGTCCTTGTCGCGCGGGTTCACCGCGCCGCCGAAGAACCAGCGGTGGCGGGCGGCCTCGGCCTCGACGTGCTCCCACTGCTCGCGGGTGCCGACCAGGCGGGCGGCCCAGCTCCAGAGGTAGTGGTAGCCGAGGAGCTGGCCGATGGAGCCGTCGGCCTTGGCCACCTCGCGGACGACCCGGTAGGCCGTGCGCCAGTCCTGGCCCGCGCCGCCGTGCTCCACGGGGCCGAGCAGGGTGACCAGGCCGGAGTCCTTCAGCAGGCGCACCTCGGCGTACGGGGTGGCGCCGGCCCGGTCGCGCTCGGCGGCGTCGGCGGCGAGCACGGCGGCCACCTCGGCGGCGCGGGCGATCCAGTCCGCGGCCGTGCGCGGGGCGGGGCGGGTGGTCCAGTCGGTGGGCGTGTCAGCGCTCATGCGGGGGTGACCTCTTTCACGGTGCGATGCGGAGGGCGGGGGTCAGGCATGAGCGGGGACGGACGCGTCCTCGGCGCCGGTGAGCCCGGCTTCCAGTTCCCGGACGAGGGGCAGCACCCGCGTGCCGAAGTACTCGACCTCCTCGTGGTAGTGCAGGAAGCCGAGCAGGAAGAGGTCGACGCCGAGTTTCTTGTAGGCGACGATGCGCTCGGCGATCTGCTCGGGGGTGCCGATCAGACCCGTCCGGAAGCCGTCGTTGTACTGCACGAGGTCCTCGAAGGAGGAGTCCTGCCACATGCCCTTGCCGTCGGTGGTGGACCGGCCGGCCTGCCCGACCGCGGCGCCGAAGCCCTCGACGGCCTCGGTGTCGGCCCGGGCGACGATCTCGCGCAGGGTCTCGCGGGCCTCGCGCTCGGTGTCGCGGGCGATGAGGAAGCCGTTGAGCCCGAACCTGGGCGCGGTGCGCCCCGCCCCGGCCGCGGCGGCACGGATGTCCTCGATCTGCTCGACGACTCCGTCGAAGTCCTTGCCGTTGGAGAAGTACCAGTCGGACACCCGGCCCGCCATGTGCCGGGCGGCCGTGGAGTTGCCGCCCTGGAAGATCTCCGGGTGCGGCCGGCCGGGGGTACGCGGCGGCTTGGGTTTGAGGGAGAAGCCGCGCAACCGGTAGAAGTCGCCCGCCAGTTCGGCGCGGTCCTCGGTCCAGGCGCGGCGCAGCGCGGTGATGAACTCCTCGGAGCGCCGGTACCGTTCGTCGTGCTCCAGCCAGGGTTCGCCGAGGGCGGTGAACTCCTCCTTGAACCAGCCGCTGACCACGTTGACGGCGAAGCGGCCGCCGGACAGGTGGTCGGCGGTGGCGCCGAGCTTGGCCAGGACGCCGGGGTGCCACAGTCCCGGGTGGACGGCGGCGATGACCTTCAGGCGCTGGGTGGCCAGCAGCAGGGCCAGGCTGAAACTGGTGGATTCGTGCTGGTACTCGGCACCGTAGCTCGCCATGTAGCGGACCTGGGTGAGGGCGTACTCGAAGCCGTTGTTCTCGGCGAGTACGGCGAGTTCGCGATTGTAGTCGTACCCCCAGTCGGTGCGTTGTTCGATCGTGCTGGTGACCAGTCCGCCGCTGACATTGGGCACCCAATAGGCGAACTTGAGGGGCTGTGCGGGCATGCGGAACTCCTGTTGCGGAATGTGCGGTGTTTCCCGCCGCCGAATTCACGAAGGGCGTGCGGGAATTCCGAATTCAGGCGGTGCGGTGAATACGCGGCACGCGGCCGTGCTGTGACGGGCGTGGCGTGGGAGAAGGGCGGCCGATCGGCGGATCAGGCCGCGCCGCAACAGGAGGCGCTGGCGACGCGGGCGAGGTCGACATGGCGTCGCCGCGTGAGGTCCAGTCGCGTCTTCATACCGACGATGCTGGCAGCAGCCGGGTGAAGCCGTCAAGGTAAACCCGACCGGTTTCGCGTCGCGGACCATTGGAATTCACGAGGGTGTGACAGGAAAACCCTTGAACGAGTCCCGGAACACACCGCACTCTGCGGGTGTGCGAACGGAACAGCTGGAGTACATAGCGGCCGTCGTCCGGCTCGGTTCGCTGCGCCGGGCCGCCGAGGAACTGCGCCTGTCGCAGCCGGCGTTGAGCGAGACGGTGCGCAATCTGGAACGGGAGCTCGGGGTCGACCTGCTGGAGCGCAAGCGGACCGGGGCCACCATGAGTGCCGCGGGCAGGGAGCTGCTGCCTCACGTCGTCGGTGTGCTGGAGGCGGTCGACCGGCTCAGGGCCGCGGCGGGCGAGCAGCACCGCATCAGCCGGATGGTGCGCGTGGGCACGGTCAACGCGGCGACGGTACCGCTGCTCATCCCGGTCGTGCGTGCCTTTCGCGCCGCCCACCCCGTCACCCAGGTCGAGGTGGTCGGCGCGCGGCAGTCGGACATCCACCGGGTGCTGTCGGAGGGCGGTTTCGACCTCGGTCTGGTCAACCATCTGGAGGGGGACGACCTGCCCGCCGACTTCGAGTCCACCGAGCTGCTGCGGGGCCGGCCGGTGGTGTGCGTCCGGCCGGACAGCCCCCTCGCCTCCCGCCCGGTGGTGACGGTGGAGGACCTGCTCGGCCAGCCGCTGATCGCCATGCGCACCGGGTATGTGATGCACCGTTATGTGCACCGGCTGCTGGACGGCCGTACGGCGTCCTTCTCGTACTCGACCGACGGTGCGGAGATGGGCAAGCTGATGGTCGCCGAGGGGCTGGGGGTGACGGTGCTGCCGGACTTCAGCGTGTGCGGGGATCCGCTGGAGCGGCAGGGGCTGATCACGCACCGGCCGGTCGCCGCGGACGCGCCCCGGGTGCTGCTGATGCTGCAACGCCGCAAGGCGGAGTCGCGGCCGCAGGCGGCCCGGGACCTGCACGAGGTGTTCGTGCGCACGGCCCGGCACTTGGGCGGCACACTCACCGGCGCCTGCCCTCGGCCGGCCGCGTCCGGGCCCTCGCCGCACTGATCGCACCGCGAGCGCGAGGAAAGCCGCCCGCCGCGGCCCGAGATTGGCGGATCCCGGCGCTGCGCGGAGCGGGGCGCGGGTGGCTACAAGGGCCGGGCGGCCAGGGTCCGGGCGGGGTGGCGAGGGCCGAGGAAGACCGTGATGCCGTGGCCGCCGGGGGCGGGGTGGGTGGCCTGGGTCCAGCCCTGGCGGCGGTAGAAGGCCATGGCCCGGGGCGAGCGGAGGGAGGTGAGCAGCCAGGCGCGGCCGCCGGGGGCGTCCTCGGTCACCGCGCGCAGGAGGCCGGCCGCCGTCCCGGTGCCGCGAGCGGTGGAGCGGACGGCGAGTTCGTCGATCTCGCGGGCGCCGCACAGCCACTCAACGGTACGGCTCGGGCCGAGACCGGCGGCGGCTTGCGGATGGCAGCGGTCGCCCGGGAAGGGGGAGGGCGTGTCCCAGGCGGTGGCGAAACCCACGACAGCGTGTCCGTCGAAGGCGAGTGCCGCGGTGAACCCGGGACGCCGTACGTCCCGGCCGAGCCGCGCGAGGAAGGCGTCCGCCCTCTCCTCGTCCTCGTTCCAGGGCGGCGCGCAGAACGCGTCGGCGTAGACGGCGCGCAGGGCGGCGCCGTGCTCCAGACACGCGTCGCGGGCGACGACACGGATGTCCGTCACGCGGCCACCGCCGCGACGCCGGAGGGCCGCGGCCCGGCCCGGTCCGGCGCCTGACGCACCACCGGGCGCGGGGCGCACGGGTGGGCCCGGGACGCGGCCTCGGGCACCACGCCGCCGAAGTGGGCGTGCTCGTCCGTGCTCGATGCCACGGCGCCCCCCTCCTGCGAAGAAATAGTTATTGCAATCAGTGTGCAATAAGAACCCCCGGATGTGAACCCGGGCTCGGGCGCGCGGACGACCGCTTAGTAGAGTGCGCCCCGTACACCCGGGCCTGACGCCAGGCCCATGCCTCCCGTAGGGGAAGTCCGGTGAGAGACCGGCGCTGACCCGCAACGGTATGCACGGAACCGGAACCGACGGTTGCCGTGCGAGCCCGATCGCCTGCGGGGGCGTAGCGACCCGTTGACTGCTCGCCGTGGACCGCGAGAGGGGTACCGTACGGCCGGCCACGGCCCTGCGGGCTGATCCTGCTCGACGTCCAGCAGGCGGCCCGTTCGAAAGGCCCATAGGTGCGCCGAGGTACGGCCCCCACCCGCATGCCCGTGTTGTCGCTCAGCCTGTCCCTGGCACTGCTGCTCCTGCTGTCCCTCGTGAGCGGGACCGGGCTCGGCGCCGCCGGCGTCGGCTGGGCGGACGTACCGCACTTCCTGTGGGCCGGACTCACCGGCGGGACCGTGCACGCGCGGGACGCGGCCGAGTACACCATCGTCTGGGAGATCCGCCTGCCGCGGGTGCTGCTGGGCGCCGTGGTCGGAGCGGGGCTCGCGACCGTCGGGGTGGCCGTGCAGGCCATGGTGCGCAACGCGCTGGCCGATCCCTTCGTCCTCGGCATCTCCTCGGGCGCGGCGGTGGGCGCCAACGCCGTCATCCTCCTCGGCGCGTTCGCCGGGCTCGGCGTGTGGGCGCTGTCCGCCTCGGCGTTCGCCTCCGCCCTCGCGGCCATGACGCTCGTGTACGCCGCGGCCCGCTCCCCGCACGGACTGACGCCCCTGCGGCTGATCCTCACCGGCACGGCACTGGCGTACGGCTTCGAGGCCGTCACCACGGTCATGGTGTTCGGCGCGGCCCGGGGCGAGGCGGCCCGGTCCGCGATGATGTGGCTGCTGGGCAGCCTGGGCGGCGCCACCTGGGCCCAACTCCCGCTCGCCGCCGTCGCGGTGGCGGCCGGATGGGCCTGGCTGCGGTGGCGGGCCGAGGCGCTCAACGCGCTCGCCATGGGCGACGAGACCGCGGCCGCGCTCGGCGTCGGACCGGCCCGGCTGCGCCGGGAGCTGTTCCTCGTCACCGCGGCCGTGACCGGCACGGTGGTGGCGGTCAGCGGGGCCATCGGATTCGTCGGACTGATGGTGCCGCACGTCGTCCGGATGCTGGTCGGCGCCGACCACCGGCGGGTACTGGCGGTCGCCCCGCTCGCCGGAGCGGTGCTGCTGGTGTGGGCGGACGCACTGTCCCGGCTGCTGTTCGCGCCCGCCGAACTGCCGGTCGGAGTGATCACCGCGGTGGTCGGCGTCCCCGCGTTCCTGCTGCTGATGCGGCGGGGCGCCTACGCGTTCGGAGGGCGCTGAGCGATGCGACTCGACATCGAGGACATCACCATCGAGGCGGCCGGCATCCGGCTGGTCGAACACATCGATCTCACCGTCGGCAGCGGGGCCTTCGCCGGACTCGTCGGTCCCAACGGCAGCGGCAAGTCGACCCTGCTGCGCTCCCTCTACCGGGCGCTGCGGCCGGCCGGGGGAGCGGTGCGGCTGGACGGGGACGACCTGCACGCCATGGACGCGCGGGCCGCCGCCCGCGCGCTGGCCGCGCTGCCCCAGGAGTCCTCGGCCGAGTTCGACTTCACCGTCGCCGAGGTGGTCGCCATGGGCCGGCTGCCGCACCAGGGCCGCACGGCCGCCTCGGACCGCGAGATCTGCGCCCGGGCGATGGCCCGCACCGGAGTCGCCCACCTCGCCGGCCGCGGCTTCCTCGGCCTGTCCGGCGGCGAGAAGCAACGGGTCCTCATCGCCCGGGCCCTGACCCAGCAGCCGAGGATCCTGGTCCTCGACGAACCCACCAACCACCTCGACATCGCCCACCAGTTGGACGTGCTGTCCCTGGTCCGCGCCAGCGGCCTGACCGTGCTGGCCGCGTTGCACGACCTCAACCTGGCGGCGGCCCACTGCGACGTGCTGTACGTCCTCGACGGCGGCCGGATCGTCGCCTCGGGACCACCCGGGGAGGTCCTCCAACCGCCCTTGCTGGCCGAGGTGTTCGGCGTGCGCGCCCACACCGTCCGGCACCCGGAGACGGACGCCGTCCAGCTCCTGTTCGACCTGCTCCCGCCCACTGCCTGAAGGATGCCCATGCGCAAGCAGCTACTCGCCGCCGCCCTCTGTCTGGCCGCGACCGCCACCGGATGCGGCGCCACGGTGGAGCCGGCCGAGGACGCGAAACCCTCCTCCTCCATCACCCTGACCAACTGCGGCCGCAAGGTGACGTACGACAGGGTCCCCGAGCGGGTCGTCACCAACGACGTCGGCATCACGGAGCTGATGTTCGCCCTGGGCCTGGAGGACCGCATGGCCGGCTTCGCCATGCCCGACGACAAGGGAGACCTGCGCGGCGTGCCCTGGAAGGACGCCTACGACAAGGTCAAGTGGCTGTCCAAGGACCAGCTCACCAAGGAGAACGTCCTCGACGCCCGCGCCGACCTCGTCTTCGCCGGCTGGAACTACGGCTTCCGCGAGGACGGCGGCTTCACCCCCGACGCGCTGGCGAAGCTCGGCATCCCCTCGTACATCCTCACCGAGTCCTGCCACAACGGCCGTACGAAGTCCTCCCGCGGCATCATGCCGCCCCTGGACGCCCTGTACGCCGACCTCGCCAACCTCGGCGAGCTCTTCGGCGTCCAGAAGCGCGCGGCCGCCCTGATCGCCGACTTCAAGAAGCAGGTCGCGGACGTGCGGGCGAAGGCACCCAAGGGCTCCGACCGCCCTTCCGTCTTCCTCTACGACAGCGGCCGGGACACACCCTTCACCTCCGGCCGCTACGCCGCCCCGGAACAGATCATCACCGAGGCCGGAGGCGTCAACGTCATGCACGACGTGGCGGACTCGTGGACCACGGTCGGCTGGGAGAGCGTCGTGGAGCGCGACCCGGACGTCATCGTCATCTGCGACTACGGCGACGTCGGCGCCGAGCAGAAGAAGCGGTTCCTGCTCTCCTACGCCCCGTTGCGCGACGTCTCCGCCGTCAAGCACCGGCGCATCATCTCCCTGGACTACGCCGACCTGGTCGAAAGCCCCCGCAACCCCTCGGCGATCGCCCGCCTCGGCGCCTACCTGCGGACCGTCGCGAACGACAGGGCCTAGTAAGCGAGTTGCCCGATGCCCCCGTCGACGCGCAGGACGGTCCCCGCGGTGTAGGCGGATTCGTCGGAGGCGAGATAGACCGCCGCCTTCGCCAGCTCGGTGGCGGTTCCGAGGCGGTGGAGGGGTACGGTCCGCCGGAGCCGCTCGTACAGGGCGGCCCGGCGCTCGGGACCCAGGGAGGCGAACGCGTTGGTGACCGTCGGGCCCGGGCTCAGTCCGTTGACGCGGATGCCCCGGTCCTTCAGCTCGTGGGTGAGTCCGCGGGTGTAGGAGAGCAGGCCCGCCTTGGCCGCGCCGTAGACCGTCGCGTTGTCGTGTCCGATGTACGCGGACACCGAGCCGACGAGGATGACCGAGGACTGCCGTGAGAACAGCGGCAGCAGGTCCTTGATCAGGAAGAACGGCGATTTGAGATTGGTCGCGACGAGCGCGTCGAACGCCTCCTCGGTCCATGCCTCGATCGGCAGGTGGGTGGTGTCGGCGGCGTTGGCCATCAGGATGTCGAGCTTCGGCCACTCCTGTCGCAGGCGTGCCGCGAGCGCCGCCTGGCCGGGTACGTCACCGGCGTCACTGGCGATGGTGAGCAGCGGGCCGTTCAGTTGCCGTGCCGCCTCGTCCAGCCGTTCCCGGGAGCGGCCGGTGATGGCGACGGTCGCTCCCTCGGCGAGGAACGCGCGGGCCGTCTCCAGGCCGATGCCGCTCGTCCCTCCTGTGATCAGTGCGTGCTTTCCCGCCAGACGATCCATGGTCGCGTTCCCTTCTCAGATCGCGGTGCGGCCGCCGTCGGCGGCCACCACCGCGCCGGTCATGTAACTGGCCCGGTCGCCGGCGAGGAAGGCGATCACGTGGGCCACCTCGGCCGGGTCGCAGGTGCGCTTGAGCGCGGTGGCCAGGCCCATGCCGCCCATGTCCGGGCCCATCGCGGCGACCACCTTCGCGGTGCGCATGGGGCCGGGGGCGACGGCGTTGACCCGCACGTCCGACCCGGCGAACTCCGCCGCCCAGGTGCGGGTCAGTGATTCGAGCGCCGCCTTGGTGGCGCCGTAGACGGCCGTGCCCGGCATGCCGAGACCGGCCGCGGTGGAGCTGACGTTGACGATGCTGCCGCCGCCGCGCGCGGCCATCTTCTCCGCGAACAGGGCGGTGAGCAGGAACGGGGCGCGCACGTTCACCGCGAAGGCGGCGTCGTAACTCGCGAGGTCCTGCCCGGTGGTGGGGGAGAACGCCATCACGCTCGCGTTGTTGATCAGGATGTCGACGGCTCCGGCGTCCTCGGCCAGTCGCCGCACGCCCGCCACGTCCGACAGGTCGGCGGCGACGAAACGCACCGTACCGGCGGACTCGCCACCGGCCGCGCGGAGTTCTTCCACGACGTGGGCACCGCGCCCCGGGTCGGTGCCGGTCAGGATCAGATCGGCTCCGCCCGCGGACAGCACCTTCGCCGTCGCGTGACCGAGTCCGCCGATCGCGCCGGATCCGGTGACGAGCGCCGTCCTGCCCGCGAATTCCATGGCCCCACCCTTCGTGCCGGGCCGGTGAACGACCCACTTCTGTGCACCCGTTCAAGAAGTGCCGCACCGGAAGCTACGACTTCTTGAACGGGTAGTCAAGAAGTCGTAGGATCCAGCACGTGGCACGAACCGGACGCCCCCGCGAGTTCGACAAGGAACGGACGCTGGAGCGGGCACTCGAACTGTTCTGGTCCCGGGGATACGGGGCGACGTCGATCCAGGACCTGGTCGACGCGCTGGGCGTCGAACGCGGCAGCCTGTACGGCGCGTTCGGTGACAAGCGCCGCTTCTACCTCGAAGCCGTCCGGCTCTACTGGGAGGTGTACGAGCGGCACCTGACCGCCGCGCTCGACACCGGCCCGGTCCTGCCCGCCCTGCGCGACATCCTGACCCATCCCGTGCGGCTGGACGAACTGGTCACCGACGCGGGCGTGCCGCAGGGCTGCCTGGTCGGCAACACGACCGCCGAACTCGTCCCCCAGGATGGCGACGCCACGCAGATCGTCACCCGCTCGTACCGCCGCTTCACCGACATCGTGGCCGCCGCGCTCCGCCGCGCCCAGGCCGCCGGAGAGGTCACGGACACGTCCTCCCCGGAGGCCCAGGCGCAGCTCCTGCTCTACCTCGTCCAGGGTCTGTCCCTAGTATCGAGGGCGGGCCTCGACAGGACGGCGGCCCAGACGGCGATCGACGCGGCCCTGGAAGGGCTACGGGCATGACCGGGGAGGGAGACCGCCGAGGTGGTCGGTACGTCGTGAAAAGGGAATCGGCACAGGTGAGGCCGGCGCGCGAGGAAGATCTCCCGTCGGCGGAGCGCGCCTCTGCCGCACTCTTCCTCAAGGCGGACCGGCGCAGCAGAAGAGTGTGCGAACCGGAGGTCGAGCCCCGCTCGGAGACCGCTTCGGAGCAGTGGATCGAGCGGATGCGGTACTACCTCCAGGTCGACCCGGCCGGATGCTGGGTCGCGGTCGGCGAGGACGGGGACGTCATCGGATTCGCCATGTCGCAGAACCGGGGCGACGTCTGGTACCTGGCGACCTATGGGGTGCTGACGAGGTGTCAGGGGCAGGGAATCGGCAAGCGGCTCATGGACGCCGTGCTGGCCCACGCCGACGGGCGACCGGGACTGTTCTCGTCCACGGTGCATCCCGCGGCCACGCGCCGTTACCGGCTGGCCGGCTTCACGCTCCACCCGCAGATGCGCATGGTGGGCACCGTCGACCGCTCGACGCTGCCGGCGGTGAGCGGGCTCCGGGAGGGCCGGGCCGACGACTTCGAGTGGATGGACCGGCTCGACGAGCGGCTACGCGGGGCGGGCCACGGCCCGGACCACGCGTACATGCTCGAACGGCTGCGCCTCGTCGTGTCGGACGACCCCGGCCGGCCCGGGTACGTGTACGTGGACGAGGAACAGGGGCGGGGCGTCCTGCTGGCCGCGGGGGAGCCGCGAACCGCCCAGGACCTGCTCTGGGAGGCCCTGGCGGTCTCCCGCGGAGACACGCTGGTCAACTGCATCACCACCGCCAACCACTGGGCGGTGGACGTGGGGCTGGCAGCCCGGCTCGACATCGGGCAGGAGGGATATCTCGCGGTCCGGGGCATGGCGGAGCCGGCGCCCTATCTGGCCAGCGGGCACTTCCTCTGACGGCTCGACCGCCCGGACCCTGGGGCGTCCGACCGGGACCCGGCCCGGACCGGTCAGTGGCAGGCGGTGGACCGGTCAGTGGCAGGCGGCGGCCTCTTCCACGGTCTCCCGTACCTTCAGGAACGTATCCGCTCCCGTGATTTCCAGGAGTCTGCGGATCTGCCGCGTCGGCGCCGCCACGCGGAGGTCGGTCTTCTGGTGGGCGAGGATCAGCAGGTTCAGCAGCGACGAGTCCCCGAAGGTGATGCCGGAGGCGTCGAGGACCACCGTCCGGTGTTCCTCGGCCGCCGCGTCCAGAGCCTCCGCCAGAGGCTTGACCGAGCACATGTCGTAGGACCCGTGCGCGCTGATGACCCGGACGCCCCGGCATTCGGACTGTGTCACCGCGGTCGGCTCGGCGATCCGAGGCGGTGTCCCACCGGCGCCGCCGGGGCGGTCCGAGACCCCTTCTTCCACAAACACCCTCGGCTCCTCCCACGTCTTCCCCCGCTGAGAACACGCTTCTGATAGCGCGAAAAGTATGTCATGCATTCGGTGTCGGGCAAAGTGGGTCAGTAGAATGCCGTGCATGGTTGCAGTGCCTGGATCCCACACCGGTTGGACGTTCATCACGAACCACGCGCGAGTACTGGCGGCCATCGCCGACAACCCGAACATCCGGATCCGTGACATCGCCGCCCACTGCCGGCTCACCGAGCGTGCCGTCCAGCGGATCATCTCCGACCTCGAGCAGGACGGTTACCTCTCCCACACCCGCGAAGGACGCACCAACACCTACCGCGTCGAACCGGACAAGGTCCTGCGCCATCCCGCGGAAGCGGGCCTGACCGTGGCCGCCCTGCTCTCCCTGCTCGTCCGGGACGAGACCGACCGCATAGGGGAACCCGACAGCCACTCCGGCCCGCTGGCCGCCACCGGCGGCACGGGCCAGTAGCGACCGGCGGCCGGGCGTCCGTCGATGGCGAGCCCGCGCCGGTTCCGCCGTCGGCCCGCGTACTCACCCGCCTTGTGTTCCCTCAGCCACCGCGGGCGGCTGGAAGCAAGCGGTGACGTCCTTGCCGCGGGGGCAACGGCGGACCTCCCAGTCGTCGGCGAGGGCGTCGACCAGGAGCAGCCCGCGCCCCCCGAGGGCGCGGTGGTCCGCGTGACGTTGCTCGGGCAGCCGCGGTGAGGCGTCATGCACCGTCACATGCAGACACCGCTCGTCCCAGGTGAGGATGAGCTGAGCGTTGCTGTGGGCGTGGACATGGGCGTTGGTGACCAGCTCCGAGACGGCCAGCACGACCGAGTCCACCAGAGCCGGTGCCGTACGCTCCCAGCCGAGCGCGGACACATGCGCACGCGTCCAGTCCCTGGCCTCCTTCACTCCGGCGCTGATCGGCAACGAGCGTGCCCACCCGACAGCCCTCATGGACGACTCGTCCGTCATGGTTTCTCCTCAAGTCGCCGACGGTTTCCTGTCCCGTCTGCCCCGGTACGCGGCGACCCAACGTGACCCGGCGGTGACGTCCCGCGCCGTGCCCGCCGCCGTACGGGGCGCCGTCGTGTGGCGTGGCCGACAGTTCGGACACCCTGGCTTGCCCGGCACGATCGGGGGTACACGGGCCCGGGAATGACAGAGCAGAGGCGGTGCGGATGGTACGGACCTTCGCCGGCGAGGACAGCATGGCGGCCCACTCGGACGACGCTGTCCTGAGTGCTGCGGTGGCTCTGGACGGGCAGGGACCGTCCATCGCGAGAGCCCGCCACGAGGCTGCCGCGTTTCTCACCCGGATGCGCTCCGAGCACGGTGTCCCGGTCTCGCAGCGGGCTGTGGAGGTCACGCAGCTGGTGGTGAGCGAGCTGGTCACCAACGCGCAGAAGTACGCGGGCGGCCCGATCGTGATGGACCTGAGGATCGCGGGCGACCTGGTCGAGGTCCAGGTGTGGGACTCCGACCCCGTGCTGCCGGTGGCCCGTGCCGCCGACATCGGCCGGGTGGGTCAGCACGGCCTGGAGATCGTCATGGCCCTCTGCCAGGGCCTCGAGATCACCCGGGAGCCGGTCGGCAAGCGCATCACCGCCCGCCTGGCCCTGACGGACGATCCGCGGGGCGGGCCAGGAGGCTGGTGAGGCCGTCGCGCCGGGTCCCGGAGGCCCCGGTGAGGACGCGGCACATGAGGGTCCCTCGGGGGAAGTGGTGCGCGATGTCGTGGCCCTGGGTCAGACCCTCCTCCATGGAGCGCGCGGCGCACGCGGCGTAGGAGCCGGTGGCGCGGCGGGTGACGTCGAGCGCGCTCGGGCAGTGCGGCAGGCGGCCGATGACGACCCTGCCGAGCGCGCCGCGCAGGCCGTCCCCGTGGCCGCCCCGGCCTGGACGGCTCTCGCCCTACGTACGCCGTGCGGTCGGCCCTGACGGCGACCGCGGCCGTGCCGTGCCGCGCTGTGCCGCCCCGGCCGCCACCGTACCCGCCGGTGCCGCGACGCCGACCGGCCGGGAGCGGACGGCCGAGGCCGCGGGCGCGACCCGCACGGCCGCGAGGACGACACCGGCCGGAACCACCGGCAGCGGCAGGGCCGGTGCACCTGCCCTCGGGGAGGGCCGGGCCGGCGGTGCGCGTGTCCGCCCGGGAGGCCCGGTCGCCGCGCCCGTGGCGGCTTCCACGCCGGCCGCTCGCCTCAAGGGCCGTCGGCCTACGGCCGATGAGGGAGGACGTCGAGGCCGTCGATCAGGCGGCCCAGGAACCGGCTGAAGGTCGCTTCGGGGGTGAGGGAGAGCCCGGGGGCGGCGAGGGCCGCGGCGAGTTCCGGGTGGTGGCCGTCGGCGGCGACGGCGGCGAGATAGCGGGCCTCGGCCGCGGCCCTGTCCGGGGACCGGGAGACCGCGGCCTGGGCGATCTCGTGACCGACGTGCCCGGCCACGAACGCGGTGAGCTGGGCGAAGATCTCCAGCTTCGCCGCGCCGTCCAGCCCGGTGGGCCGCAGGACGGCGAGCGCGTGTTCCAGGAAGGCCAGTGTGTTGGGTCCCGGCACGCGACGGGTGACCAAGGCGGCGGGCAGCCAGGGATGGCGCAGCATGTGGGCGCGCTGGAGGTGGGCGACGGCCTTCAGGTCGGCGCGCCAGTCGCCGGTGGGCGGTTCCGTGACCGTCAGTTCGCCGCTGACGTGGTCGACCATCAGCTCCAGCAGCGTCTCCTTGTCGGGGGCGTAGGTGTAGAGCGACATGACGCCGGCACCGATCTCGGCCGCCACCCGCCGCATGGTGACCGCTTCGAGCCCTTCCGCGTCCGCCAGGGCGACGGCCGCCGCGGTGATCGCTTCGCGGCTGAAGGAGGGCCGGCGCCCCTTGCGGGGTTCGGTGGGGCGCAGCCAGAGCTGTTCGGGGTCGACGCCCGGGGCGCCGGACCCACCGGCTTGGGGCACGGTCTCGGGTTCCTTTCCGCTGGTCGTGGAGGCGGGCTCTTGTCAGGGCCATCCAAGCATCCTCTATTCTCGTACACCGTACGGAATAAAGGAGGGGAACGATGCCATCACCCACGCCCGAAACCGTGGCCGGCCCGGTCTGGGCGCCGCCCGCCGGTCGACTGCCCCTGTCGTCAAGGATGCTGAGGGCGACCTGGCGGGGCCTGCCGGCGAAACGGCACGAGGTCGGATGGGAGCCGGGGCTGGCGGTGCCCGCCGCCGACGGCAGCCCGTTGATCACCGACCACTACTTCCCGCGCGCGGAGGGCGACTTCCCCACCCTCCTGGTCCGCTCGCCGTACGGCCGGGGCCTGCCGTGGTCCGCGATGTACGGCCTGCTCTTCGCCGAGCAGGGTTTCCACGTGGTCCTCCAGAGCTGCCGCGGCACCGGCGGTTCGGGCGGCGCGTTCGACCTGTGGCGCAACGAGGCGGCGGACGGCCGGGCCACCGTGGCCTGGCTGCGCGGGCAACCCTGGTTCGACGGAACCCTCGGGACCGTGGGCCCCAGCTACCTGGGCTACACGCAGTGGGCCCTCGCCGCGGACCCGCCGCCGGAACTCAAGGCGATGGTGGTGCAGGTGGGGCTGCACGACCCCTACGGCCTGTTCTACGCGGACGGCACCCTCCGCCTGGAGAACGCCCTCGCCGTCGGCGCGGGCATGACGTACCAGCACCAGGGCATGGCACGGTTCCTGAAGGCGACCCTGCGCCTGCGACGCCACCTGCGCGCCGTCACCACCGCTCGGCCCCTGCGCGGAGCGTACGTGCCCGCCCTCGGCGAAGTCCCCTGGCTGGACGACGTGTTGGCGCACCCGGACGCCCATGACCCCTACTGGGACGGCGCGTCGGCGGCCCGGCCGGCGGAGCGGCTCAGCGTGCCCACCGCTCTGCTCACCGGATGGCACGACGTACTGGCCGACCAGACCTTCGAGCAGTACGGCCGGCTGCGGCGGGCCGGCTGCGAGACCGCCCTGCTCGTCGGCCCCTGGACCCATACCTCAGCCCTGCGGCAGGGCTGGCCCGAGGTGTTCGCGGAGAGCCTCGCATGGCTGCGCGCCCACCTGTGCGCCGACCCGTCCGGGCTGCGCCCCACCACGGTGCGCGCGTACGTAGGCGGAGAAGACGCCTGGCGGGACCTCGACGACTGGCCGCCGGCCGCGGCTGTCACCCCGTGGTACCCCGCCCCCGGTGGACAGCTCGTCCTGCAGGCCCCGACGGACCCGGCACCGCTGACGACGTTCCGCTACGACCCGGCCGACCCCACCCCGTCCCTCGGCGGCCCGCTGCTCTCCCGCACCGCCGGCCCCCGGGACAACGGCCGGCTGGAGGCCCGGGACGACGTCCTGACGTTCACCGGTCCGCCGCTGACCGAGTCGCTGGACATCCTGGGCCCGGTCTCCGCGCGGCTGAGCGTCTCCACGGACACCGGCCACGCCGACGTGTTCACCCGTCTGTGCGACGTGGACGCGCAGGGCCGCTCGGTCAACGTCTGCGACGGGCTGGGCCGCCTTCGGACGACCGGAGACACGGCCTCGCGGGTCACCGTGCCGATGAGCGCCACCGCCCACCGCTTCCCCGCCGGGCACCGCATCCGCTGGCAGATCAGCGGAGGCGCCCACCCCCGCTACGCCCGCAACCCCGGCACCGGCCGATCACCGGTGGACGCCACCACGTTCACCCCGGTACGCCTGACCCTCCACACGGCATCGGTACTGATGCTGCCCCGCACCTCCGGGCTCGTGGCGGACGGCTGACGGGCCGGTCCGCCCGGCCGAGGGTGCGGCGTGCCGGTGGCCGTGCCGACGGACGCGAGGTCCGATTCCCGCCAGCGGGGAAGCGCCCCGCTCGGCACAGTGACCGGCACGCCCCCATCCGTGCGAGGAGCCCATGCATCTGACCGTCGAACCGAGAGTGCTCTACTTCGGCACTCCCGTGGTCCTGCTGAGCACGTCCAACGAGGACGGCTCGGCGAATCTGGCGCCCATGTCCTCCGCCTGGTGGGTGGACCGGTCCTGCATGCTGGGTCTGGACGAGACCTCGCAGACCACGGAGAACCTGATCAAGTCCCGTGAATGCGTGTTGAATCTCGCTTCCCCGGACCTCGCCGGCGCGGTCGACCGCCTGGCGCTGCTCACCGGTTCGCGTGTCGTGCCCGACCACAAACTGCGCAAGGGCTACCGGTACGAGCGCGACAAGTTCAAGGCGGCGGGCCTGACCGAGACGGCTTCCGAGCGGGTACGTCCGCCCCGGGTGGCGCAGTGCCCGGTCCACCTGGAGGCCGTCGTGGACCGCGTCCATCCGTTCGGCGAAGAGGGCTCCGGTCTCGTGGCGGTGGAGGCACGTGTGGTACGCGTCCACGTCGAGGAAAGCCTGCTGGTACCGGGCGACCGCCGCCACATCGACGCCGACCGCTGGGACCCCCTGATCATGAAGTTCTGCGAGTTCTACGGCAACAGCCGCAACGTCCACCCGTCCCGACTCGCCTCGGCCTGGGGTATCACCGGCCCCACCACCGCGACCACCGGCGGCTGAACACGGCCCCGCCCGCGCGGCCGGGCACCGACACGGCGTTCGGGCCGAAGCGGATGAAGGCGGCCGGCGCCTGGCCACGTGCACACGTCCCTGGCCCCGCGGCCTCCGGTGACGGCCGCATCGGCGGTCCACCCGGCATCCGCCTGCGAAAGCTTCGTTCTTCATTCGACAGACAGGGACGTGGCCCGAAGTCCGTGGCGGGAACGAGGGGGGGAGTCGACTCCTGGCGCCTCCTCGCGTTGACCGCATATGTCGCTTTGTCACGCGTTGTTAACGCTGAGCGGCACGGCGAAACATTTCGGATGCCACAGCGACACCTGCGAGAGGTATTGACGGCGTTCACCGCTTCCCTATCCTTCAGATGGCCGACATTGCGGCCGACGGTCGGTATTTCGAACACTCCCAATGTCATGCGCACGACAGTCGGCCTACTCAAGGTTGAGGAAACCCCCATGGACAGAGGAAGTTTCAGCCGCAGGCATCCGTCCGCGGCGCTCGCCGCGGTGCTCGCGGCCCTGACCGCGCTGGCGGCGATGCTCGTCGCCACCCCGGCTCAGGCGGCCTCCAGCGGCGCCCTGCGCGGAGCCGGTTCCAACCGGTGTCTCGACGTGGTGGGCGGCGGCCAGACCGACGGCACGGCCCTCCAGCTCTACGACTGCTGGGGCGGGACGAACCAGCAGTGGACGCTGACGGACGCCAACCAGCTCACCGTGTACGGCAACATGTGCCTGGACGTTCCGGGCCACGCCACCACGCCCGGGACCCGGGTGCAGATATGGACCTGTTCCGGCGGCGCCAACCAGCAGTGGCAGGTGAAGTCCGACGGCACGGTCGTCGGCACCCAGTCCGGGCTGTGCCTCGAGGCCGCGGGCGCCGGCACGGCCAACGGTACGGCGGTGCAGATCGGTACGTGCAACGGCGGCAGCAACCAGAAGTGGAGCGGCCTGACCGGGACGACGCCGCCGGAGGGCTCGTGCGCCCTTCCGTCGACGTACCGGTGGTCGTCCACGGGCGTGCTGGCGCAGCCGGCCAACGGCTGGGCCGCGCTGAAGGACTTCACCACCGCGAAGTACAACGGCAAGCACGTGGTCTACGCGTCGAACGTGTCGGGGTCGTCGTACGGCTCGATGGCCTTCAGCCCCATCACGAACTGGTCGGAGATGGCGTCGGCCCGCCAGACCGGGATGAGCCAGTCCGCGGTCGCGCCCACGCTGTTCTACTTCGCGCCGAAGAAGATCTGGGTGCTGGCCTACCAGTGGGGTGCCTGGCCGTTCATCTACCGCACCTCCAGCGACCCCACCAACCCCAACGGCTGGTCCGCCCCGCAGCCGCTGTTCACCGGCAGCCTGCCCGACTCGGGCACCGGCCCGATCGACCAGACCCTGATCGCCGACGACCAGAACATGTACCTGTTCTTCGCCGGTGACAACGGCAAGATCTACCGGGCGAGCATGCCGATCGGGAACTTCCCGGGCAACTTCGGCTCCTCGTACACCACGGTCATGAGCGACACCGTGAAGAACCTGTTCGAGGCGCCGCAGGTCTACAAGGTCAAGGGCCAGAACCAGTACCTCATGATCGTCGAGGCCCGGGGCGCGAACGAGCAGCGCTACTTCCGCTCCTTCACCGCCACCAGCCTCAACGGGTCCTGGACCCCGCAGGCCGCCACCGAGAGCAACCCCTTCGCGGGCAAGGCCAACAGCGGCGCCACCTGGACCAACGACATCAGCCACGGCGATCTGATCCGCGACAACCCCGACCAGACCATGACCATCGACCCCTGCAACCTCCAGCTCCTCTACCAGGGCAAGTCCCCGACCGCGAGCGGCCCTTACGACCAGCTCCCGTGGCGCCCGGGTGTCCTCACCCTCCAGCGCTGATCGTTCCGGCGTGGGCGGTGCCGCCCGGCTCCGGCCGGGAGCACGTCGCGGCACCGTCCCCGCCGTGTAACGAACGTGTCTTGAGCGCGAGCGCGAGGCAACTGGCGTGACCCCGCCGCCTATCAAGGAGGGCAGAAGGCCACACGGGTGAACAGTCGCCCGGATCGCTCGCCAGTAGAGGATGGACACGAAGCATGCGCACTCGGAAGATCTCGGCACTGACCATCTCGGCCGTGGCCCTCGGCCTGGCGCTGACGGCATGCGGCAACGACGGCGACGACGCCAAGACGTCCCCCTCCTCTACCTCTTCCTCCTCCTCTGCGGCGAGCGACTCGTCGGCCACGGCCACGAGCACCCCGCGGTCCGACGGCGCGGACGGCAAGTCGTCGGACACGTCCGCCGGCAAGTCCGGCACCGCGGGCACCGGTTCCTCGGCCGCGCCCGGCAAGCCCGCCACCTCGGAGGGCAAGTCGTCGGGGGCTCCCGCCCAGGCCGCCGTGAAGTGCACCGACAAGATCAACTACGCGGGCGACCCGCGGTCCAACGCCGAGATCAACTCCATTGGCGAGCAGACGGGCACGTGTCCGCCGGTGCGGAAGCCGGCCGACGACGACAAGAAGTGCACGGACAAGATCAACTACGCGGACGACGTGCGCTCCAACGCCGAGATCAACTCCATCGGTGCGGAGACGGGCACGTGCCCGCCGGTCAAGCGGAAGTGACCAGAACGTAGCGGCCGGAGGGGGCCGTCACCCACGGGTGACGGCCCCCTCTCGCATTCCTTCGGCTACCTCTTGCGGCGGCAGGCCAGCCACAGCAGCAGCGTCGCGCCGCCGGCGAGCAGCAGAACGCGGTTGTCGCGGGACCAGCGCGCGGTCCGGGCGGTGGTCTGGAGCACCGGCTCCGGGGCCTTTTCCTGCAAGAGCCGGCCCGCCTGCGCGGCCCTGGCCGCGGCCTGCTCCTTCACCTCGGCGGCCTGTTGCCTCACCTCGGCGGCCTTCTCCTTGGCCCGGGCCTTGACATCCGTCTTCGCCGCGAGCGCCTCGACCGTCTCGCCCAGTTCCTGACGGGTGTGCTCGATCTGCTCGCGCAGTTCCTCCGGGCCGGACGCGGTGGGCTCGTCGTGGGGCGGCTGGGTCATCGGTGCGCACTCTCCTTGATCTCGGCCACATCGGCCTTCACGTTCTTGATCGCCTGCTCCGGCGCGGGCGGCGCCGCCTCGGCGAACTGCTTCTTCCCGGTCAGCGCCAGCACCCCGGCGATCACACCGAGGGCGACGGTGACGATCAGGGCGGCGGCCCACACCGGCAGCGGCACGGCCAGCGCCGCGATCACGGTGGCGACCAGGGCCTGGAGCGTCAGGAACCCGAACAGCCCCGCGCCGCCGAACAGCCCGCCGCCCTTGCCGTAACGCCTGCCTTTCTCCTTCATCTCGGCCTGCGCCAGGCGCAGTTCACCCCGAACCAGCTCCGTCAGCTGCTGCGAGGCCCGCTGGACCAGCTCGCCCACCGGCTCGGATCCGTGCGCCTGATGGTCTGCCTCGTAGTGGGGCTGTGTACGGGACACGGCGATCACCTTCCAGACCTGCGTGGCGTGCGGTACTTCCGTCGTGGGACGCGGGTACCCAGGTCCGGGCGGTTCACCGACCCTTCCTGGCCGGCCGGTCCGGGCTGATGACATCCACCTCCGCCCACACCGTCTTCCCGGACGGCGGGTACGGTTCCGTGTCCCACCGGTCGGCGAGCGCGGCCACGAGCAGCAGGCCACGGCCCGACTCGGCCTCCTCGGGCCGGGCCGTCGTGGCGGGCGCGGGAAGCCGGTCGCCGCGCGCGTCACTGACCGCGACGCGGAGGGTTCCGGCGGTGACATCGAGACCGAGCACGAGCCGGAAGCTCCGCCCCCGCACCCGCCCGTGCACGGCCGCGTTGGCCGCGAGTTCGGCGACGATCTGCTCCGCGCGGTCGATGACGGTGGGTGACAGCCCCCAGGCGTGCAGCTCTCCCACGGCGAGCAGCCGGGCCAGGCGGGCGCCCCGGCGGGTGGAGGAGAGCAGCTGGGAGAACGAATGTACGGTGGCATCGGGGAGTTGGGGTGTTGTGGGGGTCATGGGGCCACCGTGGCGGGCGCGCACGGCGTTCTTCCAGAGACCCGCCCCGTACGCTGTGTCAGCGTACGGGCACTTTCGGTGGACAGTACGCATTCCCTGCCGTCACTCTGGGTGCTGTCGAGCGCGGGGGACGCAGCACGGAACGTACGCACCTGGAGGTGGCCGCGGATGACGCACGGCGGCGCGAGCGAGAACGATGACGACCTGGCGGTCTGCGAGGTGGAGCGGGAGCCCGATCCCTCCGACAGTCTGCGGACGTTCGGGGCGGTCGTCCAGGCCCTGCGCGAACACGCGGGACTGAGTCGGGAGGAGTTCGCGGGGTTGGTCCAGTTCTCGAAACACACCGTGGAGTCGGTGGAGTTGGGCAGGCGCATGCCCGACGAGTCCTTCGTGGAACGGGCGGAGGAGGCATCGGGCAACACGGGCGCCCTGCGCAGGGCCGCGAAGCACCTGACCCGGGGGGAGGCGGGACTCGCGGCGTGGTTCCGCCGCTGGGCCAGGCTGGAGAAGGTGGCGGTGAGCCTGAGCACGTATGAGTGCCGGGTGGTGCCGGGGTTGTTGCAGTCGCCTGCGTACGCGAGGGCGGTGTTCGAAGGCACCGTACCCGTGGCACCGGACGACCAGTTGCAGGACTTCATGGCCACGCGGATGGAGCGGCAGCGGATGCTGTTCGAGCGGCCGACGACGCCTTTCAGCTTCATCGTCGAGGAGTACGTGTTCCGACGGAAGTTCGGCGACACCGAGCAGATGAGGGAGCTTCTCGATCACGTGCTGGAGCTGAGCGCACCGCGCAATGTGACGCTCCAGATCGTGCCGCTGGAGGCCGGACTGCACGCGTGCCTGGATGGGCCCCTCCAGCTCATGGAGACTCCCAAGGGCCAGCGTCTCGCCTACTCGGAGGGGCAACAGAACGGCCGTCTGATCTCCGATCTCAGAGAGGTGAGCCTGCTGCAACAGCGCTATGACACACTGCGCTCGCAGGCCCTGAACGCCAAGTACTCGCGGGGTCTGTTGGAGCAAATCCGAGGAGATCTATGAGCACGACGGAACTCGCCTGGTTCAAGTCCAGCTACAGCGGCAGCCAGGGCGACAGCTGCGTTGAGGTTGCCGTCACGGAGCAGGCCGTGCACGTGCGCGACTCCAAGGACGTGACGCGTCCGGACTTCGCCGTCGGCCGGGACGGCTGGGCGCGGTTCGTGCGGTACGCGCGAGGAGAGCTATGAGCACGACGGAACTCGCCTGGTTCAAGTCCAGCTACAGCGGTAGCCAGGGCGATGACTGCGTTGAAGTTGCCGTCACGGAGCAGGCCGTGCGCGTACGCGACTCGAAAGACGTGACGCGCCCGGACTTCGCCGTCGGCCGGGACGGCTGGGCGCGGTTCGTGCGGTACGCGGCCGGGGGCTGACGCGCGAAGGAGGCGTGCCGTTCGCGACGGCACGCCTCCCTTGTTTCACAGTCAGCCGGCGAGGGTCCCGCGGTACCCCACCGGGCCTTCGCCGGAGAACTGGGCCGTCCCCTCGAACCGGGTTCCGTCGTCGAAGAAGGTCACGGAACCGTTGCCCGAGCTCGGGGAGGACCAGGTCACGGTCGTGCCCGCCTCCGGCTTACCGTCCCCGGGCACCACACCACCGCGGGTGGAGATGCTCACCGAGAGCGGCTCGTCCTGCTGCCAGCCGCCACCGCCGGTGTGGATCTCCGTGTTGTACGTGGCCACGAATGCCTCCCGTGTTCTCGTCCGCCGAGGCCCGACGCCCCGGCTGCCTCCGTAGCTCTCGCCAGCACCACGTCGCTCCAATCCCCTGAGCCGCCACCTCCACCCGCAATTCACCCCCGCGAGTGATCCGCTCGCACTTCCGTCCGCCGACTTGCTCGGCGACGCACTCGGCGTCCTGAACTTCCTTGCAACACAGGGGACATGAGGTCGAGCCCCCTTGAACGGTCGAGGGAGTGCCGGCCGCCAGGCCCTTGTCACACTCGCCTGTCTACGGGTGGCACACACCTATGCCAAGCACGCGGCCGGATTCGGCACTTCTGCCGTCAGTACCGAAGATCCGGGCTACCCGGACACCCCAGCGATGCCCCGCTCAGGGCTCAGCCCTTCCACAGCGAGGCGGAAGAGGCGGTCGGCCTGGGTCTCGGGGTCCTTGTGGTGCTCGGTGGCCAGGGCGATGCCGACGGCGAGGGTCAGCAGGTCGTGAAAGGTGACGTGCGGTGCGACCGCCTTGTCGCGGATGGCCCGCTGGAGCAGGGGAGTTCCGGCCGCCTCGATCCGGTCGCCGCAGGAGTGAGGTGAAGGGTCTTCGGTGGGGGGCTCGTAGCTGAGGATGTGGGCGAATCCGCGGGCCGAGACGGCGTAGCGGATGAGGGCGTGGAGCCATTCCAGGAGGGCGGTGCGGCCGTCCTCGGTCGTGCTCAGCCGGTGGGCGCGCTCGCACAGGCCCTCGATGCGCTGCTGGAAGACGGCTTCGAGCAGGGCCCGGCGGGTGGGGAAGTGGCGGCGCACGGTCGCCGAACCGACGCCTGCGGCGCGGGCGATCTGCTCCTGGGAGGCCTCGGCGCCGTGTGCGGCGACCTCGGCTTCGGCGACGGCGAGGATGCGCTGGTAATTGCGTCGGGCGTCCGAGCGCTGACCGGTCATGATCTCCCCATTGCTAAACGGCGGGCCCCGCCATATCTTAGCGGCAGGCAAAACGGCGGGCCCCGCCGTTTCCTTTCTCCGGTCTCTGAGGAGCAGCCATGCCCATCACCAGCGATGCCGTCCTGGTCACCGGAGCCACCGGCCGACAGGGCGGGGCCACGGCTCGCGCGCTCCTGGCCGCCGGGGTGCCCGTACGTGCGCTCGTACGCGATCCGCGGTCGGAGCCCGCCCGGGAGATCGAGGCGCTGGGCGCCGAGTTGGTGCGGGCGGACCTTTCCGACCGGGCCTCGCTCGACCCGGCGGTCGAGGGGGTCCGCGCGGTGTTCTCGGTGCAGATGCCGCCGATGACCGGGACCGGCGTGGACTTCGCGGACGAACTGGCTCAGGCGGCCAACCTGGTGGACGCGGCGAGGGCCGGGGGAGTACGGCAGTTCGTGCAGTCCTCGACCAGCGGGGTCGGTGAGCACACCCGGGCCCCCGGCTGGGCCGAGGGCCGCTGGGCGGCGATGGCGGACTACTTCCACACCAAGCAGGCGATCATGGAGGCGGTGCGTGGAGCCGGCTTTGCCCGCTGGACGGTGATCAAGCCAGCCTTCTTCATGGAGAACCTGCCCCTGCTGGTGCCCAAGGGGCCCCGCGGGGGACTGCTGACGGTACTGAAACCGGACACGGAACTGGCCCTGGTGGCCGTGCGGGACATCGGCACGGCCGCGACACACGCCCTGCGAGACCCCGACCGGTTCCACCAGGTGGAACTGGAACTGGCCGGTGACCTGCGGACGATGGAGCAGATCGCGCAGACCTTGTCCGCCGCCTGGGGCGTACCCGTGACCGCCCCCTCCATGAGCCTGCAAGAGGCCCTCGACGCGGGCATGCCGACATGGGGAGCCGGACACGAATGGAACAACGCGCTCCTCCAGCCCGCCCGTCCGGAGTTCGCCCAGAAGTTGGGCATCCCGCTCACCACCTTCGCCGAGTGGGCGGATGAGCAGTTGACGCCTGTGCCCGGCTAGGGCGACTCGGCGCTATGACCTTCGCCGGCGCCCGCCGTGGTGGTTGCCGAATTCACCGGGTTCTGCCGCAGCCCCTGAACCTTCTCCGCAGCGCCGATGCGAGCGCATGTCCTCCAGCGCGCTCACCACAAGGCTGGACGAGCTGACCAGGATTCCTCGTCCCGCGTGGAAGCGCTCGAAGACGTGCATGGGCAGCGACGTGGAGGCCGCGTTGTGGGAGTAGCCCGACGGGTTGTGGAACCGTACCGTCGCGCCACGGACCTCGTGGACCAGCACGAGATGCCCTCCCCGGCGCGGCTCGCGGGTGCCCGGGTCGCGTATCTCGGGAGACACCGAAGCGATCAGGGCCTGCCCGGGGCGCACCGCTCGGGCGGACTCCTGGATCGGCGTGTGCTCGACCAGTTGGCATGCGAACCCGAACTGTGAGCCGACCCAGGCCATGAAGGGCCTGTAGATCAACCCCTGGACCTTGCCCTGGGGTTCCACCACGTAGCAGCCCCGGTCGAGGGCCAGCGAGAGGAGTTCACGCATCGGCAGCCGAATGTCCGTCCAGCCGTGGAGCAGGGACTGCAGGCACGCCAAGCCGCAGACCTTGCGGGACCAGAAGAGGTACTCCTCGTACGAGTGGTACCCGTCGGAGGCCCAGTCGTGCGGTCGCGACGGGTCGGTGCGCCTCAGGAAGACGTCGAGCCTCGATGGGGCGGCACGCCGGATGACGACCTCGTCGTTCCGGTCCACGCTTCCCCATTGCGAGACGTAGGGGAGGCACCCGTCACGTGACGGGAAAGTCGAAATAGACATCTGGATAAGGCTCCCTTTTGAGCGTGTAGTGCCACCATTCACAGGCGTAGGGAGTGAATCCGCTTTTCTCCATGATGGAGCGGAGTTGCTCGCGGTTCCTCGCTTCGGCGGGCGTCGTTCCTTCTGCTCCGTGATGTGAGACCGGGTCCATCAGGTCGTGGCCGCCGCCCATGCGGACGTTCTCTCCGGTGGCGAGGCTGTAGAGCGTCAAATCGACGCTGCTGCCGCGGCTGTGGCCCGACTTGGCGGCCACATATCCCTTGCCGAAGAGCTCGGACCTGTCGATATTGGGGTAGTGGCGCAGCTTCGTCCGGCCGTCCTCCGGCTGTTCCGACCAGCGCCGGAAGCAGTCGACGGCGCGTTGCGGACGGTATCCGTCCCAGACCAGCAGACCGAAGCCGAGGGACGCGGCCTCTTCTTGCGCGTGCCCCAGCGCCGTACACAAAGCCCTTGTGCCGACTATCCGGTTCGCCAGATATCCGTCCACCGGCTTTCCGGTGAAGTTGTCCGGGGTGGCGTACTTGGCGTCCCAGCGGATTCCGGGCACCAACTCGTCCAGGTAGGCGAAGTCGCCGTTCATCGCTTTTTCCGGTGCAGTGCCATGGACACGAGCCGGTCGATCACGTCGGAAAGCGGCAGGCCCGCGGCGGCCATCATGCGGGGATAGCGGCTGTAGGAGGTCAGGCCGGGGAGGGTGTTGACTTCGTTGAGCACCACCTGGCCGTCGTCCTTGAGGAACATGTCCACGCGGGCGAGCCCCTGGCAGCCCAGCGCGCGGTAGACGGTCTTGGCGCTCTCCTGGACGAGCCGGCGGGACTCCTCGGAGATGTCGGCGGGGACGATGAACGTCGAGTTCTCCGATCCGGTCTCGGGCGAGTCCTCCTGGTGGATCCGGAAGAACCCGTGCGAGAGGGCCACGCGGTCCACCTCGCCCGCGATCGGTGCGGAGGGGTCCCCCAGGATCGCGCAGCCGATCTCGCTCCCGGCCACGGCCTCTTCGATCAGGACCTTCGAGTCGTACTGCCGCGCGGCCTCCAGCGCACTCGGCAAGTCCTCTTCTCCGGCGACTTCGCTGACCCCGAAGGACGAGCCCGAACGGGCCGGCTTCACGAAGACGGGATAAGGGAGTTGCCCGGCATCCACCTTCTCGTCCGCCGCGACCACCCGGAAATCCGGTGTGGCGATTCCCGCGCTCCTGGCGACGGTGTAGGTCAGGGACTTGTCCATGCACAGGGCGGAGCTCTGGAGGTCGCAGCCGGCATAGGGGATGCCGGACAGCTCCAACAGCCCCTGGACCGCACCGTCTTCGCCGAACCGGCCGTGCAGGACGGGCAGCACGAGATCCAGACGAATCACTTCCCATCGGCCCTGCTCCAGGACGAGGAGGCCGTGGACGCCCCGGTCGGGTGACAGCACGACCGGACGGGCGCCGCCGTTCTCCCAGTCCCCGCCGGGGGAGTCACAGAGCTTCCAGGAACCGGACCGCGTGATGCCGATCCAGTACGGCTCGTACGTACCGGTGTCGAGGTTCTTCGCCACCTCCCGGGCGGACTTGACGGAGACGGGGTGTTCTTCGGAAGAACCCCCGAAAACGATGCCGATTTTCAACCTGTCCATGTTTTCCCGCTTTCGAAGTCGAGGCAGTTGATGAGGGTGTTCCTGACGGTGTCGCTCAGCGCGTGGTCGGTGTAATAGGCCGTGTGCGGGCTGATGAAAACGTTCGGCAGCTCCTGCAGACGCGACAGCGAACGGTTCTCGATGGGCTTGTTCCGGCAGTCGGTGTAGAAGACCCCTTCCTCACCGTCGAGGACGTCCAGCGCCGCGCCGCCCAATCTGCCGCTTTCCAATGCCGACAGAAGGGCTTCGGTGTCAATGAGCGGTCCGCGCCCGGTGTTGACGACGAACGCGCCCTCTTTCATCCGCTCGATACGCCGGTGGTCGAGGAGATGGCGGGTTTCCGCGGTGAGTGGCGTGTGGAGCGTGACGATGTCGCTGAGCCGGAGCAGCTCGTCGACCGACGTGTGCTCGGCGGCGGTGCCGGGGCGATGGTCGTACGCCAGCACGCGGCAGCCGAAGCCTCGCAGCCGGTCGATGACCGCTGTGCCGATACGCCCCGTGCCGACCACTCCGACCGTCAGGTCGCGCAGCTCTCTGCCGCGTGTCTCACCGAGCCGGTAGTCGTGGGTATCGGTCCGACGGACGGTGGCCTTCGCGTGGCGCACGGCCATCAGCATCATCATCAGCGCGTAATCGGCAACGCTGTCCGGGGAATACGCCACGGTTCCGACGGAGATACCGACGCTCTTCGCATGGTTCACGTCGATGTGGTCGCATCCGACGCTCCGCGTGGAGACATACCGCACACCGGCCCGGCTCAGTGCGGTGAGCGCGGCACGGGTGACGCGCGTCTTGTGGCCGATGCTGACGCATCGGTTCCCGGCGGCCAGGCCGGCATTGGCTTCGGTTAACGCTTCCTTCGTCATGGCGGGCACCACGCCGAATCGAGGCGCCATTTCCCGGAACAGAAGGGCTTCGTCCGGCTCGCACCCATAGATCGTGATTCCCGTCGCGGAGACGGCCCGTGAGGACGACGTCGACGCGCGGCCACGGCGCACCGCCGCTCGTGTTGGTCCACTGGAACTCATGTCTTCCAGAAAAGAGAACGTGGCGTTGCCGACGCGTATGCGTTTTTTGATACGCCGACGATATGCGGGCCCGTCGCCTTCACCGGGCGGTCCCGAAGCAGGACCGGGGCGGCCCGGCAGAATATCGTCGCCGTATCGGAAACCGCATACGCTCCGGCAACATCACACCCTCTTGGCTGGAGGCATGGACAACAGCGAGCCGGCCAAGGCATTCCGCTGGGCGCGCCTCGACGAGGTCGCCGCCGCGCTCGTGTCCGGACACCCCGATGTACCGGCGGATCGACCGGGCAACGACAGGTAGGAGCGGATGTGGCATACCGGGTACGGGTCATCACGGCGAGCGATCACGCCGCGTTCAACGCGGCGCAGCCCGCGGTGAGTTTCCTGCAGACCCCGGCCTGGGCGTCGGTGAAGAGCGGGTGGGGGTCGCAGTCGCTGGGCTGGTTCGACCACCGCGGTCTACTGGTCGGCGCGGGCCTGGTGCTGTACCGGCGGCTGCCCGGGTTCAGGACGTCGCTGGCGTACCTGCCCGAAGGACCGGTGATCGACTGGGCCTCGGACGATCTGGCCGGCTGGCTCGGCCCGCTGGTGGAGCACCTCAAGCGCTCCGGCGCCTTCGCCATACGCATCGGGTCGACGGCGGTGGCCCGTACCTGGAGTGCCGAGACGGTCAAGGCCGCGATCGCCGACCCGGCGGTCACCAGACTCGGCGACGTGCCGCCGGACACGGTCGGTGAGACCGCCGTCCGGGCCCGCGACCAGCTGCTGGAGCTGGGCTGGCGCCCGCCGAAGGAAGCAGCGGGATTCTCCGCCGGGCAGCCGCGCCGGGTTTTCCGGCTCCCGCTGGCCGGCAACGACGAAGAGCGACTTCTGCAGGGGATGAACCAGCTCTGGCGGCGCAACATCAAGAAGGCCGGCAGAGCGGGCGTCATCGTGACCCAGGGCGGCGTCGAGGACCTGCCCGACTTCTACCGCGTCTACCTCGAGACCGCGGAACGTGATCACTTCGTCCCGCGGCCGTTCGGCTACTTCCCGGCCATGTTCCACGCGCTGTCGGCCGAGGACGAGGACCGGATCCGGCTCTACCTCGCCCACCACGAAGGCGACCTCGTCGCCTCCACCATCTGGATCCGGGTCGGCGGACACGCCTGGTACAGCTACGGCGCCTCGGCCACGGCCAAACGGGAGGTACGCGGGTCGAACGCCGTGCAGTGGAGGATGATCACCGATGCGCTGGCCGCCGGATGCACGGTGTACGACCTGCGCGGCATCACCGACACCGTGGACAAGGACTCCCCGCACCTGGGCCTGATCCAGTTCAAGGTCGGCACCGGCGGCGAAGCCGTGGAGTACCTCGGCGAGTGGGACCTGCCGCTGAATCGCCTGCTCTACAAGGCATTCGACGTCTACATGTCCCGTTGAGGCCGCGGCGGCCGACCACGGCCGACGGCGGGCAGTTCCACCGTGACGCGCAGCCCGCCGGCGGGGCGGGGGGTGAGCGTGAGGGTCCCGTCGTGCGCCTGGGCGATGCTCTTGACGATCGCCAGGCCGAGACCGACACCCGCGTGGCCGGTGTGCAGGCGTTCGGTGCCGCGCCGGAACGGCTCGGTGAGTGTCGAGACCAACTGCGAGGTGAGCTTCTCGCCGGTGTTCTCGACAGTGAGCACGGCAGCGTCGGGGCGGGCGCTGGTGTTCACCCATACGACGCCCCGGCCAGGCAGATTGTGGCCGATCGCGTTGTGCACGAGGTTCGTGGTCAGCTGTAGCAGGAGCGCCTGGGAGCCGAGGGTGACGCTCATCTCGCCGGAGGTTTCGATGGTGACGCCGCGCTTCTCCGCCAAGGGCAGGAGGGTTTCCGTGGCTTCTTCCGCCAGGAGGGACAAGTCGACGTGTTCCCTGGTGAAGGACCGCTGGCTGGCGCGGCTGAGCAGGAGCAGCGCTTCCGTGAGGTCGATCGCCCGGGTGTTGACCACGCGCAGCCGCTCGACAAGCTCGCCGATGTCGCGGTCCGGGTCGTCGCGGGCCACGTCGAGAAGCGCCTGGGTGACCGCCAGCGGCGTGCGCAGTTCATGAGAGGCGTTGGCCGCGAACCGCTGCTGCTCGGCGACGTGGGCTTCGAACCGCGCGAGCATCATGTCGAAGGAGTCGGCGAGTTCACGGAACTCGTCGTGGCGGCCCGGCAGGCGTATCCGGTAGGAAAGCGGCCCGTTCGCCACTTGGCGGGTGGCGTCGGTGATGTGTGTCAGCGGAGCGAGTATCCGGCCGGCCAGGATCCACCCGCCCACGAGACCGAACACCAGCAAGAACGCCAGCGCCATGATCCCCGCCGGGACGAAGACGACCGGACCGAAGTTGGTCGGGTCGAAGACGCGCAGGAAGTCGGACCGATCGGGGACGGCAAAGCTGTTCGACCTTTCCCGCAGAAGGAACATCCACGCGGCGGCGAGCAGCAGGGCGCCCGAGACCACGAGGAACCCGGCGTAGCTGAGGGTGAGTTTGAGGCGGACGCTCAGCCCCGGTCGTCTAGCCACGCGCCGTCCGGCCATCGGCGTCCGCTCCCGTGTCGATGCGGTAGCCGACTCCGGGCACGGTGGCGATCAGCCAGGGCTCGCCGAGGCGTTTGCGCAGGGCCGAGACCGTGATGCGCACGGCGTTGGTGAACGGGTCCGCGTTCTCGTCCCACGCGCGCTCCAGCAACTCCTCCGCACTGATGACACCGCCTTCGGCGGCGACGAGGACTTCGAGCACGGCGAACTGCTTCCTGGTGAGCGCGATGTAGCGGCCATCGCGGTAGACCTCGCGGCGGAAGGGATCCACACACAGGCCCGCGATCTCACGCACGGGTGGTCTGCTGTGGGCGCGCCTGCGGTCGAGCGCCCTGAGCCTGAGCACGAGTTCCCGCAGCTCGAAGGGCTTGGTGAGGTAGTCGTCGGCGCCGAGCTCGAACCCGGTGGCCTTGTCGTCGAGCCGGTCGGCGGCGGTCAGCATGAGGATCGGCATGCCGCTGCCGGAGGCGACGATGTGCTTGGCGATCTCGTCACCGTTGGGTCCGGGGATGTCCCGGTCCAGGACGGCGATGGCGTAGGTGTTGGTGCTCAGCAGCTCCAGAGCGGTGTCACCGTCCCCTGCGATGTCGGCCGCGATGGCTTCCAGGCGCAGCCCGTCGCGGATGGCCTCCGCCATGTAGGGCTCGTCCTCGACGACTAAGACGCGCATGGCCTCATGCTACGAGCCGGTGCCATATCGCCGGCGTATCGAAAACCGGATACGGGCCGGCAACGCCGGGCCCCTACGCCTGGAGTCACGCTCGCCCGCGCCCGCGTACCGACCGGCCGGCCCGCGGCTCGTCTGACGCGTGCGTACGGGTGTGGGGGTGTCGTTCTGGGAGCCGCCGGCCACCGCTGCGTGTGTCCGCCGGGAACTGATCGACGTCAGTAGACGATGGACACGATCTGGCAGGCCGCCTCGGCCAGTTCACGGTCGCCGTCGATGCGGGCGCGAGCCATGGCGGCGTCCGGCTGGATGCCGCGGGTGCACAGGCGCCAGGCTGTTTCCGCGTCCAGGCGGACGAGCGCGGCGGGGTGTTCGGCGTCAGGCTGGTCGAGTGACCAGTGGTCCTGGGTGGCCGTCGCGGTCCAGGTGCCGCCGGCCGGGCCGTCGATCCGCACCTGGACCCGCGTACCGGCCGACGCGGTGACCTCGCGCAGGGTGTGGGGCAGGGCCCGCATGAAGGTGTCCAGGACGATGGACAGGGGTCGCGGATCGTGATCGGTGCCTTGGCCGACGGCGTGGCGGATCTGCTGGCGGTGGGTCCAGAACTCGGTGAAGTCGCGGGCGCTGTCCAGCCACATCGGTGCCGGATCGATCCCGGCCCAGGACACCCCCAGCGACGGCGCGTCGGGGTCGGTGGCTTCGAAGAAACGGGCCACCTGCCCGCCGATCAGGTCGAGGGTGTCGATGAGCGCCGTCGGGCTCACCCGGCGGCAGGCGTCGACCCATTCCTGGTTGACGCGGTGGATGAACGCTTCCAGCGTCTCGCCCGGAGCGAGAGCGGGGCCGTCGTGGTGGCCGTCGCGGTCCCGGGCGAGACGCCCGTAGAAGTCGCCCAGGACGTGTGCGGCGAGATTTCGGACCGTCCAGCCCGGGACCGCCTCCCTGTCCCAGTCGGCGGGCGCCAGGCCGCGCAGCGTGGCCATCAGCGCGGCCTGCTCCGGGGCGAACAGCGGGCGGGCATCGATCGGAGCACCGAGCCAGGAATGGCTCGGCATGTCCTTGAACCGGGTGTTCATGGCTGAAGCCTGCCAACCGGATGACCGCTTCGCCAACGGCGATCCCGCTACGGCGACTCTCATCAGCCCCAGGTGACGAGGTCGGCCATGTCGCAGCCGGCCGCTCCGGGGAGACCGGGCCGCGCACCCACCGCTATCCGGCGCGCCGTCCCGCCCCCGGTGAGCTGACCGCACGGCGATCCGCCGCGTCTGAGTGCCGGTGGCGGCGGGTCCGCGTACGGGCGAGTGCGGCGGCGAGGAACAGTGCCACGACGGCGGGGGGCCACGCGTCGATCATCCGGGGGCCGCTGTCGTGCGCGGGTTTGGCGAGTGCCGCGACGAGCACCGCGGTGGCCGTGGCGGCGGCCACCCCGGAGCCGATCAGGGCGGCGACGACCTTGTGCCGATGTGAGGTGCGGTCCAGGGGTCGGGCGGGGCACAACCGCGCCCAGTGGTGTGCGGCCTCCTCGGTTTCGCGTCGGCGCCGTATGGCCGCGCGTACCCGGAGACCCGTCGTGAGGACGGCACCCGTCACCACGGCCGCACAGGGGATCCACCAGGGCTCGGCGACCAGAAGCAGCACCGCGGCGACCCCGATCGTCCCCCAGCCGGTGAGGCAGGCCGCCGCGGCCTGGCGGTGGGACGCGGGGCGGTCGGCTCCGGCGCGCAGGTCGGCCAGGGCGGGGAGGTACCAGACACCGCCCGCCGCGGTCAGCGTCCCGGCGGCGAGGGCGGACACGGCGTGGGCCATGGCCTACCCCCTCGCCTCTTCGAGCGCCGCGATCTCGGGGTGGTGCAGGTCGAAGGCCGGGGACTCGCTGCGGATACGGGGCAGGGTGACGAAGTTGTGCCGGGGCGGCGGGCAGGAGGTCGCCCACTCCAGCGAGCGGCCGTAGCCCCACGGGTCGTCGGCCTCGACCGGCTTGCCGTACCTGGCCGTCTTCCAGACGTTGTAGAAGAACGGCAGGATCGACAGGCCGAGCAGGAACGAGCCGATCGTGGAAAGGGAGTTGAGAGCGGTGAAGCCGTCGGTGGCCAGGTAGTCGGCGTAGCGGCGGGGCATGCCCTCGGCGCCGAGCCAGTGCTGCACCAGGAAGGTGGTGTGGAAGCCGGCCGTGAGCGTCCAGAAGGTGATCTTGCCGAGGCGCTCGTCGAGCATCTTGCCGGTCAACTTGGGCCACCAGAAGTGGAATCCGGCGAACATCGCGTACACGACCGTGCCGAACACCGTGTAGTGGAAGTGGGCGACGACGAAGTAGGAGTCGGAGAGATGGAAGTCCATCGGCGGTGAGGCCAGGATGACGCCGGTCAGCCCGCCGAAGAGGAACGTCACGAGGAAGCCGATCGTCCACAGCATCGGGGTCTCGAAGGACAGGCTGCCCTTCCACATCGTGCCGATCCAGTTGAAGAACTTCACCCCGGTCGGCACGGCGATCAGGAACGTCATGAAGGAGAAGAACGGCAGCAGCACCCCGCCGGTGACGTACATGTGATGGGCCCACACCGTGACCGACAGACCGGCGATCGAGATCGTCGCGGCGACCAGCCCCATGTAACCGAACATCGGCTTCCGGCTGAAGACGGGTATCACCTCGGACACGATGCCGAAGAACGGCAACGCCAGGATGTAGACCTCGGGGTGGCCGAAGAACCAGAACAGGTGCTGCCACAGCAGCGCTCCGCCGTTGGCCGCGTCGAAGACATGGCTGCCGAACTTGCGGTCCATCTCCAGCGCGAACAGCGCGGCCGCGAGCACCGGGAAGACGATCAGCACCAGGACGGCGGTCAGCAGCACGTTCCAGGTGAAGATCGGCATCCGGAACATGGTCAGGCCGGGGGCGCGCATGCAGATGATCGTGGTGATGAAGTTGACCGCGCCGAGGATCGAGCCGAAACCGGACAGGGCCACGCCCATGATCCACAGGTCGGCGCCGAGGCCGGGGGAGTGGACCGCGTCCGACAGCGGGGCGTAAAGGAACCAGCCGAAGTCGGCGGCGCCGCCCGGTGTCAGGAAGCCGAAGGCCGCGATCGCCGAGCCGAACAGGAAGAGCCAGTAGGCCAGCATGTTCAGCCGGGGGAAGGCCACGTCCGGCGCGCCAATCTGCAGGGGCATGATCCAGTTGGCGAAGCCGGTGAACAGCGGCATGGCGAACATCAGCAGCATGATCGAGCCGTGCATGGTGAATGCCTGGTTGAACTGCTCGTTCGACATGATCTGCAAGCCGGGCCGGGCCAGCTCCGCACGCATCAGCAGGGCCATCACGCCGCCGACGAGGAAGAACACGAACGCGGTGACCAGGTACAGCGTTCCGATCTTCTTGTGGTCGGTGGTCGTCAGCCAGTCGGCCCAGGACGGCCTTTCGCCCCCCGCCCGTTGCCCAGGCCGGGCCGGTCGCACGAGGGCGGGGGTCTCCGCCGCCGCACCGCCCAACGGGCTCGCTGTATCCGGCTGTTGTCGCTGCATCTCGTCCACCGGACGGTGTCCTTCCCTTGTGCCATGGAGACGTTCTGCCATGGCGGACGGCGGACCGGAAAGCGCTGTGGACGCGGGTGTGGACAGGGCCTTCCCGGCCGCCGACCCATGATCGTCCGGGGGATACCGGGAGCGGATGGGCTGAACAGTCCCCGGCTCGGCTGCCGCGAGGGGCCCAACGGCCCTGCTGGCCGTCGCGAGGGGTCCAACGGCCCTGCCGGGCACCGCGAGGGGTCCAACGGCCCTGCCGGCCGCCGCGGTACGAGCGGGCGCTCCGGCGGATGCCGTGTCAGGGGCGGACGTGCCGGGCTGCCCCTGGAAAGAAACGAATCTGAACAAGGACGAACACGAACCCCGTCAGAATCCTTGACCGGGCATCAGGGCGTCCCTAACCTCACACGGCGTGGGAGCGTTCCCATATCCGCGCGAGCGCACTGCCGGCCGCGCCCCCCACCCCTCGGAGGTCATCGTGACCGACGCACACCCGCCTGCCCCCACCCCCCGCCGCTCCCGCAACACGAGACACCGGCTGACCGTCGGCCTCACCGCCGCCGCGCTGGCCGCCACCGCGCTCGCCGGACTGCCGGGGACCGCGCACGCGGTGACCGCGCGCCAGGTGGAACGCCTGGACCGGGGCCTGACCAGCGTCCACACCAGCGGCGGCAACCTGGTGTCCTGGCGCTGGCTCGCCACCGACCCCAACGACGTGGCCTTCAACGTCTACCGGGGCAGCACCAAGCTCAACTCCTCGCCCGTCACCGCCGCCACGAACTACTTCGACTCCGGCGCCCCCGACTCGGCCGACTACACGGTCCGCGCGGTGGTGGGCGGCACCGAGCAGCCCGCCTCGGAGCACGCCCTCCAGTTCCGGCCCGGCTATCTCGACGTACCGATCACCCCGCCGGCCGGCGGCACCACCCCGGACGGAGTGGCGTACACCTACGAGGCCAACGACGCCAGTACCGGCGACCTCGACGGCGACGGCCGACTCGACCTGGTCCTGAAGTGGCAGCCGACCAACGCCAAGGACAACTCCCAGTCCGGCTACACCGGCAACACCTACATCGACGGCGTACGGCTGGACGGCACCCGCCTGTGGCGCGTCGACCTGGGCCGCAACATCCGCTCCGGCGCCCACTACACCCAGTTTCAGGTGTACGACTACGACGGCGACGGCAAGGCCGAGGTGGCGATGAAGACCGCCGACGGCACCCGGGACGGCACCGGCGCGGTCGTCGGCGACGCCTCCGCCGACCACCGCAACTCCGGCGGCTACATCCTGTCCGGCCCCGAGTACCTGACCATGTTCAACGGCCAGACCGGCAAGGCGATGCAGAGCGTCGACTACGTCCCGGCCCGCGGCACGGTCTCCTCCTGGGGCGACTCCTACGGCAACCGCGTCGACCGCTTCCTCGCCGGCACCGCCTACCTGGACGGCGCCCGCCCCTCCCTGATCATGGCGCGCGGCTACTACACCCGTACCGTCATCGCCGCCTGGGACTGGCGGGACGGCCGGTTCACCCGCCGCTGGACCTTCGACACCAACTCTTCCACCAACTCCGGCAAGGGGTACGACGGTCAGGGCAACCACGCCCTGTCCGTGGCCGACGTGGACGCCGACGGCAAGGACGAGATCGTCTACGGCGCGATGACCGTGGACGACAACGGCGCCGGCCTGTGGACCACCCGGCTGGGCCACGGCGACGCGGCCCACCTCGGCGACCTCGACCCCGCCCGGCCCGGCCTTGAGTACTTCAAGGTCGACGAGGACTCGGGCAAGCCGGGCTCCTGGATGGCCGACGCCCGCACCGGACAGGTCCTGTGGCAGACGGCCTCCGGCGCCGACAACGGCCGTGGCGTCGCCGGTGACATCTACGCCGGCAGTCCGGGCGCCGAGGCGTGGTCGGCCTCCGACACCACCCTGCGCTCGGCGACCGGCGCCGCCCTCGGCCGCGAGCCCTCCAGCGTCAACTTCCTGTCGTGGTGGGACGGCGACACCGTCCGCGAACTCCTCGACGGCACCCGCGTCGACAAGTACGGCACCTCCGGCGACACCCGGCTGCTGACCGGCTCCGGTGTCTCCGCCAACAACGGCACCAAGTCCACGCCCGCGCTGTCCGGGGACATCCTCGGCGACTGGCGCGAGGAGGTCGTCTGGCGGACCGCCGACAACCGCGCCCTGCGGATCTACTCGACACCGCACCAGACCGGCACCAGGATCACCACCCTGCTCCACGACACCCAGTACCGTACGGCGCTGGCCTGGCAGAACACCGCGTACAACCAGCCCCCACACCCCAGCTTCTTCCTCGGCGCCAACATGCCCTCCGCACCCCGGCCCACCGTCTACACGCCCTGAACGGCCAGTAACAGCAGCTTGGTTGGAGTCCGGGGCCAGGGTGGAGCTCCCGCCGGGGCGAGTACACTCTCCGCTCCGCACTGACTGGAGGTCGCCTCGGTGTTCCGCGCCCGTGTGTTCGCCGGTGTCCCCCTGGCGCTGGTGATGCTCGCCCTGTCCGGGTGCTCCTCCCTCTGGAGCTGCACCGACACGACCGCGGAGCGAGGGGAGGCCGGTGCCAGGGTACGGGTCGTGGACACCTCCGGGCGGCCCCTCGGTGTCACCGCCGAGGTCGTCGACTGGCGCCTCGAGCCCCACCCGCAGGTGCCGTCCGAAGGCGACCAGGTCCACTTCCGCTACCGCTTCGACGGCGCCGACGAGCGGTCCGGCCCCGCGGTGGACGCCTGCGCGGTCGACAAGGAGCGCGTGGCGTTGATGTGCCAGACGGTCTACCCGTCCCAGGCGCGCGGACGGGACGGTGACCTCACGGGCGACGACTGGCTCGCCGTCGAGCACCCGGCGCAGGTCGCCGGAGTGCTGTTGATCCCCAACGACCAGTCCTACGACGGAAGAACCTGCGAGCAGGACAGCAAGGACGGGGGCGGGCAGCATCCTCCGGAACCAGCCATGGTGGGGGACCAACTGTAAGCCGTCATTCCGGAGCTGCGGGAAGCACGGCACACCATCGTGCCCTGGGCCTGCGCGACATCACCGCCCCGCCGGGACCTGCGCGGGAGGCCATTCGCGCGGGGAAAACGCAACTTCGACAGGGCTCGCGCGGGGGGCTACCTTCGGCTGGTCTTCGGCGGTTGTCCACGGTCGCGCAGGGGTTGTCGCCCCGGGCTGAGCCGTCCGCCGGACCGGGTCCGCATCAGGCACCCCCAGCCAGGGAGAGACGCATGCCCCACCTTGCTCTGTACACGTTCGGCGTCCTGAAGTCACCGCTCGCCGATCCCGCACCCGCCACGCAGGAGTTCTACGACATCGGCGGGGCCGTCTACCCGGAGATCAGCCGGCAGCCCGGATACCTCGCCCACGCCGAAGCGGCGGACGGCGCCCGGGGCGTGCTCTTCGAGGCGGACTGGGGCGCGTGGGGCGAGTTCGCCGTACCGGCCTGGTACGACAAGGGCCGGACGGCCGAGACCACCGCCCTGGCCACGACCCTCTCCCTGTGGACCGGCCTGCGCCCCGCCTTCGACGCCGTCTACACCGGCCTGCACCGCGAGGCGCTGAACAGGCGTTACGACTGGTTCGAGCGGACACCGCACCCGAACCACGTGTTCTGGTGGATCTCCGACGGCGCGATACCCACCTGGCAGGACGGGGCCGCCCGGCTGGAGCACCTCCACGAACACGGCGCCGCGCCACACGCCTTCACCTTCCGCCACTCGTTCGCCCCGGACGGAACACCGGCCGTGACGCCGTAGCCGTGCCGGGCGGGAGACGGGCAGCGGACCGCTGAGGGCGCGGTCCCGTACCCGCTCCGGGACGCCCGGCAGGGCGGCACCCCACACCCTTGCGTGGGTCCGCGCGGACTCCGCCCCGCCGTGCCCCGCCTGACGGCATGACGAGTCACCGCGTTTCATGGGTCGCCCCTCTGCCGCCGCCCTATGCTGAAGGCCCTTGACCGGCATGTCGCACAAGGCTTTCCGCTGAGGAGCGCATTGAGTACCGACCGCGTGCCGTCGCAGCCCTTACCGCCGCAGCAGACACCGCGCGTCCCCACACGGCCACCGGCCGTCGCCCCGCGGGTGAGCGAGGCCTGCCGCCTGCTCTGCGCGGGAACCTACCTGGACACCAAGTACCGCGATCAGGTGATCGACGAGCTGTACGTGAGCGAACAGCGGGTGGTGGCGCCCTCGTTCGGGTTCGACGCCGCCCGGGTCCTGGCTCACGCGCTGCGCGCCCGGCGGGTGGAGCTGGCCTGGGCCGTCGCGGTCACCCTGCTCATGGCGCTCGGAGCGGTGGCCTCCCGCTGGCTGCTGATCCTGGTGATTCCCGGGCTGCTGATGACGTTCGGAAAGGCGATCAGGGGCATCGCGGACGCCCCGCCGGTCCACCGACGCCTGCCGTCCTTCGTGCTGCGCTGGGTCGGACGGCTGCTCCTCGCCTACCTGGTGTACTACAGCGTGGTGCAGGGCCTGGGAGGGACGGCCGAGAAGGAGGTCGGGGCCGGGGAGGAGGCGGGGACCGGGAAGGCGCCCGGCAAGCGCTCCGCCCTGCTCACCGTGCTGGATTTCGTGACCCCCGACATCCGGCCGTGGGAGGCATGGCTCTCGCTGGCGGTGCTGCTGGCACTGGGGGTGTGCGTCGCCGGGCGGGAGCTGCACTTCGTGCGGGTGCTGCGCGGCGAGCTGTCCTTGCGAGGCTTCGCGAGCGCCGCCGTCGACCGGGCCGAGCGGTTCCAGGGACGGCGCTTCCTGCGGGTCGCACGCCGCATCCGACGCGAGCAGCACTCCCCGCTGGTGATGTACCACGAGGCACACCCCTTCTGCGGTGCCGGTACCGCCCAGGACCCCTGGGTCCTCGCGGTCGAACTGCGGCCGAACGGAACGAGGCAGACACGGGCCTTCGGGAACACGACGGTTCTCGCCGCGATGCGCCCCTTCATCGAGCAACTGCGCGAAGTGGCGGAGTCCGCCGAGGGGAGCGGCCGGGTCGTACGGGACCGGCTCCGCGATCTGCGGATCGACGAGTGTGTGTTCCTGCCGGCGGAAGGGCTGCGGCACCGTGAGGAGGCGCCGTACGACCAGGCGTCGTTCGAGGCCCACCGGGCGCGGGCCGTGGAGGAAGGCGGTGAGAAACGCCGGCACTTCTTGCGCGTCAGGGTCGACGGCTGGGAGGAGGGCCTGGTCGTCACGGTCTTCGTGCGCATCCACACGCAGGGCCGGATGCTGATGCTCGAGATCGCCCCGCACGCGCTCCTGCCGGTACGGGCGGACTTCAAGGACGCCGATCATCTCGCCTATCGCTTCGCCGACATGAACGCCTTCGGCAAGACCGTGCACATCTTCACCCTGGTGGCCGGGGCGCCCGGAGAGGCCCTGATGACGCTCGGCCGTCACGCCCTGCGAGGCTGGCGCCGGCTCACCGGTGAGGCCGACGGCACCCAGCCCGGCGGACCGGCCCTGTCGGTACGCGAACTCGCCGCGGAGCCCGCCGGGTCGCTGTTCCAGAGCATGGACGTCGACCGCTATCTGAAGAGCGTGCAGGACCGCATCGCCTACGGGGTCAAGGCGGCGCTGGCGGAAGCCGGATACCAAACCGGTGAATTCGCCCAGAAGATCGTCCACATCAGCAACGGCGGCGTCAACATCGATTCGGTCGTGGGCGGCACCTTCGCCATCGGCGCCCACGCCCATGCCACTACCAGCGGCGCGCATTCGGTGCCGCAGAGGGGAGCCGGCGATGGCCGATGAACAGCCTCAGCCCCACATCACCATCGGCGACGTGTCCGGCAGCACCTTCGCCATCGGCAGTCACGCGCGGGCGGAGAGCCATCACGGTACGCCGTCGTCGCCGCGCGATGACCACACCGAGCAACTCCTGGTCGCTGTGCAGCAGCTGAGAGCGGATCTGGTCAGGGTGCGGGCGAGCGAGGAGACCGCCGGCCTGGACGAGGCCCTCGCCGACACGGAGGTGGAGATCGTTCGCGCCGGAAGCGCGGACGAGCGCCGTCTGCGACGGCTGCGGGAACTGCTCACCGACGCGGCCTCCCTGACCACCGTGCTGTCCTCGGCGGGAGCGGTCGCGGGGCTGCTCGGGATGTGAGGACGGGTGCGATGAGCGGGGCGGGGCGCTACTGGAACGAGGACGCCCAGCGGTGGGACGAGCGAGGTGACCCCGGTCCGCCGCCCGCCGGGGTGTCGCCTTCCCCGGCGCGGCCGGCCGGTCCGCCGGACACCGCCCGGCCGGTCCCGGCGGCCCCCGCTCCGGGCGGCGGCACCCCGCGGGCCGGCCGCCGCGGCCTGTGGGCGGTGGCCGCCGTGGTCGTGGCCGCAGTCGTGGTCGCCGGTGCGGTGGTGACCCGGATCGCCGGGGACGGCCGGACCGACCGGGTCGGCTCCTCGGCATCCCCGGCGGTGTCCCGCGGCGACGACCGGGCCGGCGGTGAGCCGTCCGCCGGGGCCACCACTCCGGCCGGTGCCGCCCTGCCCGAGGGCTACCAGCTGGTCCACGACGCGGAGGGCTTCAGCACAGCGGTTCCCGAGGGGTGGAAGCGAGGCACCCCGGACGGATCGGGCGGTACGTTCTGGGTGTCCTATGAGGCGCCGGAGGACGCGGCGCGCTACCTCGTCGTGTCCAAGGCGGCCGAGGCCACCCTTGAGGAATCCATCGAAGCGGTCGGCCGACGGGAGGGGTTCGGGCAACTGGCCGACCCCGAACCCTTCGAGCGGGACACCGCCACCGGCCGACGCCTGGAGTACCGCCTCGACGAGGGAACGGACGGGACCTGGTATGTCGTCGACATCCGCTTCCGAGCGGCCGACGGTGAACAGTACAGCGTGGCCGCCTGGCAGGCCGACGACCCGGACCTGACCGAAGAACGTTCCATCGTCGAGACGGCGACGAGTCACTTCTGCCCTCCGGAGACAGACTGCGGGACCTCCTAGGGAGCGTCTGTGGTGGTTGTGGGGCGCGATGACCTGACGAACAGTCAGAGGGCCTGGTCTGTAGGCGTTGTGCCGGATGTGAATCCAGGGTAGAAGGCTGCGGCGGCGGTCGCGGTGTCGATGTTCCGCGGGAAGAGCGCGGCTTCGTAGGCGCGGACGGCCGCGTCGATGTCCTCGGGCTGTTCTGCGATGGCGTTGCCGAGCCAACCTGCGTCGAAGAGCGCCCAGTTCGCTCCTTCGCCGTCCGGCGGTGCCAGGTGGGCGGCGTCTCCGATGAGCGTGACCCCAGGTACGTGTTCCCAGCGGTGCCCGATCGGCAGCCCGTACAAGGGGCGGAAGATCGGCGGGATGTCGCTGTCCGCGACCAGGGCGACGAGCTCCGGCGCCCACCCCTCGAACATCGCCGCGACGGTGCGGGCGGCGGCAGGACCGTCTTCGAAGTCTATGTGGCTGAACCAGTCGAGCGGTTGGTCGAACATGGCGTACGAGTGCAGGGTGTCCCCGCGCTCGCGCTGTACGCCGAGACCGATGCGGGTGCTTTCGTCGTAGGCGGTCATCGACCCGCCGCCGACCAGCGCCAGGGTTGCGGGGTGCCGGGTGTCGCTCTCGAACAGATACGTCTCGACCATCGAGCGTCCGGCATAGGCGGGTGTGGCATCGGAGAGCAGCGGTCGGACCTTCGACCAGGCACCGTCGGCACCGACGAGGATGTCGGTGACAATCGTCGATCCGTTGACGAAGGTCACTTCGTGACGGCCGTCGGCGAGGGTCCGGACGCTCCGAGTCCTGTGGCCCCAGACGATGCTGCCGGCAGGCAGGGATTCCAGCAGCAACTGTCGCAGCTCGCCGCGCTGCACCTCGGGGCGGCCTCCGGCGGGGTCATCGGGCTGGTCCGCCAGGATGGTGCCGTCGGGCGCCACGTCGCGGGACGCCTGACGGCCTTCGAGGACGAGGGACCGGAAGCCGTCCATCAGACAGGCGGCATGGATCCCGTGCTGTCCGTTGTAGTCGTGGATGTCGAGCATGCCGCCTTGCCCCCGGGCCTGAGCAGACGCCTCCGCCTCGTACACAGTGGACGGGATCCCATGAACTGCCAGGGTCCGTGCCAGTGTCAGTCCCGCAAGACCGGCACCGATGATGGTGATCTGAGTCATGCACGCGTTCCTTACCGCTGGTGGACGAACCGGCGGTCCTGGCCGCGAGGCCGCCGGCCGCCGAGCGGAGCAGTAGGGCCGGGTCAGGGAGAGCCGGGTGGCTCGATCCGGGAGGCGAGCTGTTCCAGCGATTCATGCAGTCGCGCCCGCCCCGCGGCGCCCAGCGGTGCGAGGATCGACTCCTCGACGCGGTCCATGGCCTCTTCGAAGCCCTGGATCAGTTCGGAGCCCGCTGGAGTGACCCGCACCCGACGGCTCCGCGTGTCGTCTTCCTGCGTCTGGCGGGCTACGAGTCCGCGCCGCTCGAGTCCGGCCAGGAGCCGCGAGACGCTCGGCGCACTGGTGCGCATGGCTCGTGCGACGTCACGCTGAATGGCGTCCGGGTTCTTCGACAGGTACGCCAGCACGGCACTCTGCTCGTGCGTGAGGCCGCGTTCCCGTATCCAGTCGTCAGCGATGCGTCGCTGCCCCCACACAACCCACCGCATCAGCTCCAACGTGCTCTCCCGCTGCACACCAGTCATATTTAACACGCTAACCATTGCAGTGCTAACAATCAAGTCGGCCGGGCTCGCCTGTGGGGAAGACGGGGCGACAGCGGGTGGCGCCGCGCGGGTGTCCGCGGCCCGACGCGAGTGCCGGGCGGCGCGGATCAGATGGGTGCGGGCCTCGGTGAAGTGACCGGCTAGGTACTGGTGTGCGGCTGCCGCGGCCCGGTCGCGGTCGCGTCCGCCGGGCCGATGGGTGAGGTCGGGCAGGACGCCGTGGTCGTGGACGGCGCTGCCGAGGACAGCGCCAGCGGTGCACGTGTGGGGGAGCCGTCCCGTGAACATGGCTTCCGCGCCCTGCGGCACTTCTACGCCTCGGAGGCGCAGGAGGCCGTCGAATCGATCGTGCCGCCAGCCCGCCGGCTGGGGCATTCCGGCCTTGGCCTACCAGCGGCCGATCAATTGCTCGCCGGCCCCTTCAATCAAACAGCCTATATCCAGTCACAGTACAGCGACCGCCTGGTGATATACATCCTACGTATCCGTCATTCGTGAATCGCCATTTCGACTGCGGCGGCCACGCATCGATGGTCGAAAGCGTCGGAGGCTCCGGTCAGCCGGATATCGGTGCGGTACAGGAGTTGTCCGAGAACTGGCGACGCCGTACCCGTATTCTGCTTCCCGCGATCGCATTACTTTCCATCTCATTCGCGGTACGGGTGCCTGCACATGGGCATCAGTCGGCGGCAGACGCACTTCAGCAGAAATACCTTTCCGTGAGTACGGATCGCCGGACCCATGAGCGCTCCACTGGGTGTTGCTCCCGGGTCTCAGCCAGGGGCGGCGGTGGTTCAGCGGCTGCCGAGCTCGCCCTTGGTGAACCCGTATTTGTGTGCCGCGAGCACAGTGGCGAGTGCGGGGACGAGCAGTGCGAGCGTGACCCAACTCAGCCAGGATGCGCCCAATCCGCTGAGGATGATGCCTCCGATGATGCCACCACCGGCGATTCCGACGTTCCATCCGGTGGTGAGGAGTGCTTGGGCGACATCGCCGGCGTCGCCTGCTGCTTCGGCGACCGCGGTCTGCAACAGGGTAGAGGTGCCGCCGAACGCGAGCCCCCAGAGCGCCGCGCTGGCGTAGACGAGCGAAGTCACGCCGGAGAGGATGCCGAGCAGCAGCGCGCATGTCGCGAAGAGCACACACGCGAGGATCATGAGGAGGCGCAGGTGCCGATGGACGAGCGCTCCGGCGATCCAGACGCTCACCAGCGACACCAGACCGAAGGTGAGCAGCACGGCGTCGACTTGACCTGCCATGCCGAGCGGCTTGAGGAACGGGGCGATGTAGGTGTAGAGGATGCTGTGGGCGAGCACGAACGTGAGGGTCACGAAGAGCACGGGCGCTACGCCGGGAATGCGGAGGGTACGGGTGAGCGGGAGCCGTGAACCCTTGGGCTGTCCGGGGAAGTTCGGCACCGCCGCGAGGACCCACACGATCAACGCGAGCGTCAGGACGGTCATGATCCCGAACGCGTATCGCCACTCGACGAGCTTGGCCAGAAACGCCGCGGCAGGAACTCCGACGGACAGGGCGACGATTGCGCCCCCCATCGCGATCGCCATGGCCTTGCCGCGCTGATGTGAGGGAACCATCCGTACCGCGTACCCGGCCAACAGCGCCCAGAGCAACCCGCCGACGATGCCGCCGAGGCACCGGGCGGCTAGCGTGAGTACGAGGCTCTCGGAGAGCGCGGTGACGGTGTTGGCGATCGCTAATCCCGCGATCGCCACCAGCAGCAGGTGTCGGCGCGGCCAGCCGATCGTCGCCTTGGTGAGCGGGATCGCGGCGAGGATCGCCCCGATCGCGAAGACGGTGACGCTCTGCCCGGCAGCACTCTCGCTCACACCCAGGTCTCGGCTCATCCCGGGAAGCAGGCCGGCGGGCATCGTCTCGGTCAGGAGCGTGATGAACCCGGTGGCGGCCAAGGCCAGAAGACCCGCCAGCGGGAGCCGGGCGTTCGTTATCGAGGGAGATGGCACAGCCTGTGTTCGTGTCATGGCCCTATGATCGAAGGGTGACATTAGTGTGAGGGCAAATCGGTGTCCGCTGAGCCACACGAAGCCGGGCACAGGGGGCGAGGAGAGGAATATGCGGATCGGCGAGTTGTCGACGCGGACGCGGACTCCGGTGAGGTTGCTGCGCTACTACGAGGAGCAGGGACTGATCGCGTCAGATCGACTGCCCAACGGGTACCGGGACTATGAGGAGTACGTCGTTGACCGGGTTCTCCAGGTACGAGGCCTGCTCGACGCAGGGCTGCCCACACGGATCATCAAGCAGATCCTGCCCTGCCTGAACACCCCCCGCACGATCCACCTGCCCTACGTCACGCCAGACATGGTCGCAACGCTCGAACGCGAACGCGACCGCATGGCCGAAAAAATCGAATGCCTCACCAAGAACCACCAAGCCATCACCGACTACCTCGACGCCGTACGCCGCGACATCCGAGCCTCCTAGTGGGTGTCTGAGAAGCCCTGTTCAGGCAGGCGACGCCGGCCGCCCGACCAAGCACTCACGCCGCGAGTTGATCGACGCGTTGGCGTACTGGGTGCGGGCCGGCTGCGCCTGGCGGCTGCTCCCGCGCGCCTTTCCACGCGCTCGCGACGGGTCTTCGTCGTCTCCGCCCTGCTCCGCGGCGTCCGGTGAGCGGGATCGACGTCCTCGGTCCGCAGCGAGCACAGCTCCTCGCGCCGCAGAGTGGCGTCGTAGGCCAGAGCGAGCATCACCCGGTTCCGTACCGGCTCTTCGCGTACGACGTCCAGAGCGTCGAGCCCCTGCTGTTCGCCGGGGATCCACGGCAGCTTGACCAGGCGGGGCACCAGCCCGCGCTCGTGGCTGCCGAACTTGCGGCCCGGCGTGTAGCGGCCTCGGCCGACCGGGTCCGACTCCCGCAGCCCTTCCTCGACCAGGAAAACCAGCAAGCGCGAGCGCACCGCCATGTGCGGCCGTAGACCTACAACCCGCTGGTGACGGGAGGTGAGCACAAGGCCATCAACCGGGACTACTTCAACTCCCACGTGTGGAAACCCGCCCTGGCTGCGGCTGGCGTGATCGCTCCTTTGGAGGAGGGCGGCGCCAACGGTACTGGTGTGTGGGAGCCGTCCCGTGAACATGTTTCCACGCCCTGCGGCACTTCTACGCCTCGGAGGTGTTGGAAGCCGGTGAAGCGATCGTCTCGCCGGCCCGCTGGCTGGGGCACTCCGACCCCGGGTTCACGTTGCGAAAGTACGCCCACTTCCTGCCGCACGCGGGCGCACGGGGCAGCGCCGCGATCGACGCCCTCTTCGTGTAGCAGGACCGGGCGTCAGCGCTCGTGGAGCGCGGCCGGAGAGCCCGCCGCCGGCGCAAAGTCCCAGAGGAGTTCCACGGGCGTTGCCACCCCCCTGTCCGACCCGCCTCATCGCGGGTCGGACAGGGCGCGGCGGCACCGGCGGATCACATGTTGATCATGTGCCCGGCCAGGCCGTGGACGGCTTCCTTGACCGCCTCGCCGAGCGTCGGGTGCGCGTGTACGTTGCGGGCGACCTCGTGGACCGTCAGGTCCCACTGCTGGGCCAGGGTCAGCTCCGGGAGCAGTTCGGTGACCTCGGGGCCGATGAGGTGGGCGCCGAGCAGCTCACCGTGCGTGCCATCGCTGATGATCTTGACGAAGCCGACGGGGTGTCCCAGGCCGTGCGCCTTGCCGTTGGCGGTGAAGGGGAACTTGGCCACCTGGACGTCGAAGCCCCGCTCGCGGGCCTGGGCCTCCGTCCAGCCGAAGCTGGCCACCTGGGGCTGGCAGTAGGTCGCCCGCGGGATCATGGTGTAGTCCAGCTCCATGGTCTCCGCGTCCGCGATGGTCTCCGCGGCCACCACACCCATGGACTCGGCGGCGTGCGCCAGCATCAGCTTGGCGGTGACGTCACCGATGGCGAAGATGTGCGGCACGCTGGTCCGGCACCGGCCGTCGACGTCGATGGCGCCGCGCTCGGTGAGGCGTACCCCGGTGTTCTCCAGGCCGTAGCCCCGTACGTTCGGCGCGAAGCCGATGGCCTGGAGCACCTTGTCGGTCTCCAGGGTCCGGCGCTCGCCGTTCTTGTCGACGGTCACCCGGACCCGCGGGCCCGAGTCGTCGATGCTCTCCACGGCCGTGCCGGTCAGCACCTCGATGCCGAGCTTGCGGTAGTGCCTCGCCAGCTCCTTGGAGATCTCCTCGTCCTCCAGCGGGACCATGCGGTCGAGGAACTCCACGATGGTGACGTCCACGCCGTAGCTGCGCAGCACATAGGCGAACTCCACACCGATGGCGCCGGCGCCCGCGATGACGATGCTGTCCGGCAGCGTCTCGCTGAGGATCTGGCTCTCGTAGGTGACCACACGGTCCGACAGGGAGGTGCCGGGCAGCAGCCGGGGCGAGGCGCCCGCGGCGATGATGCAGTGGTCGAAGGTCACCGCCTCCGTGCGCCCGTCGGACAAGGTCACCGTCAGACTGTGGTCGTCGGTGAAGACACCCCGGCCGTCGAACTGGGTGATGGCGTTCTTCTTCATCAGATAGTGAACGCCCTTGACCCGCCCGTCGGCGACCTTGCGGCTGCGCTCGTGGGCGACCCGGAAATCCGCGGACACGTTGTCGCCCACGGAGATCCCGTACGCCTTGGCTTCGTTCGTGACGAACTGCACCATCTCGGCATTGCGCAGCAGCGCCTTGGAGGGGATGCAGCCGACGTTGAGGCAGACACCTCCCCAGTACCGCTCCTCCACCACCGCGGTGGACAGGCCGAGTTGTGCGCTGCGAACCGCCGCGGTGTAGCCGCCCGGGCCCGCTCCTAGAACAACGACATCGAAATGTTGGCTCACAAGAAGTTGATCCTCGTCCGGCCGTCGCGTCCCGCGCAACCCCTTCAGGTGCCGGGTGGTCCCGGAGGCGCGCCCCCGGGACCGCTCCCGGTCAGTTCCCGGCCGCGGGACCCGTACGGCCCTCGAAGGCGGCCAGGATCCGCTCCGCCGCCAGCGTCGCCGTCAACTCGCCCTCCCTGACCTGCCGTTCCAGGTCGGGGGCGGCGGCGCGGACCGCCGGGTCGGAGTGCAGCCGGCCCAGCAGCTCGTCGCGGACCATCGTCCACACCCAGCCGACCTGCTGCTCCCGGCGCCTGGCCGCCAGCCGCCCGGTGGACTCCAGCAGCCGCCGGTGCTGCTCCAGCCGCTCCCACACCGTGTCCAGACCGGCCGACTCCCGCGCGCTGCAGTGCAGCACCGGCGGCGTCCAGAAGGCGTCCTTGCCGTGCATCAGCCGCAGCGCGCCCGCCAGTTCCCGGGCCGCGGCCCGCGCGTCCCGCTCGTGCGGGCCGTCCGCCTTGTTCACGGCGATCACGTCGGCCAGCTCCAGCACACCCTTCTTGATGCCCTGGAGCTGATCGCCGGTGCGGGCCAGGGTGAGCAGCAGGAAGGAGTCGACCATGTCGGCGACCGCCGTCTCCGACTGGCCCACCCCGACGGTCTCCACCAGGACCACGTCGTAACCGGCCGCCTCCATCACCACCATCGACTCCCGGGTGGCCTTGGCGACCCCGCCCAGCGTGCCCGCGCTGGGGGAGGGCCGCACGAAGGCCGCCGGGTCCACCGCGAGCCGCTCCATCCGCGTCTTGTCACCGAGGATGGAGCCGCCCGTGCGGGTCGAGGACGGGTCGACGGCGAGCACCGCGACCCGGTGCCCCAGCGAGGTCAGCATCGTGCCGAACGCGTCGATGAATGTCGACTTGCCGACACCGGGCACCCCGCTCACACCGATCCGCCGCGCCCGTCCGCTGTACGGCAGCAGCTCGGTCAGCAGCCGCTGCGCCAGCTCCCGGTGCTGTGGCCGGGTGGACTCCACGAGCGTGATGGCGCGGGCCACCAGGGCCCGCTTCCCGTCGAGCACACCCTTCACATACGTGTCGAGATCGATCGCTGCCATCGCCGCTACAGCTCGTGCCCGAGGCCGGCCGCCAGCCGCTCGACCAGGTCGTGGGCCGCGTCCGGGATCACCGTCCCGGGCAGGAACACCTCCGCAGCGCCCATCTCCCTGAGCGTCGGCACGTCCTGCGGCGGGATCACCCCGCCGACCACGATCATGATGTCCTCGCGGCCCTCCTCGGCGAGCTTCTCGCGCAGCGCCGGCACGAGCGTGAGGTGCCCGGCGGCCAGCGAGGACACCCCGACCACGTGCACATCCGCCTCGACCGCCTGCCGGGCGACCTCCTCCGGCGTCTGGAACAACGGGCCGACGTCCACGTCGAAACCGAGGTCGGCGAAGGCCGTCGCGATCACCTTCTGGCCGCGGTCGTGGCCGTCCTGCCCCATCTTCGCGACCAGGATGCGCGGCCGGCGCCCCTCGGCCTCCTCGAACGCGTCCACCAGCGCCCGGGTGCGGTCCACCGACGCCGACTGTCCTGCCTCGTTGCGGTACACACCGGAGATCGTACGGATCTGCCCGGCGTGCCGCCCGTACACCTTCTCCAGGGCGTCGGAGATCTCGCCGACCGTCGCCTTGGCGCGGGCCGCGCGCACCGCCAGCTCCAGCAGGTTGTCCGTGCCGTCGGCCGCCCGGGTCAGCGCGTCCAGCGCGTCCCGGCAGGCGGTCTCGTCCCGCTCCGCGCGCAGCCGCCGCAGCTTCTCGATCTGCTGGGCGCGCACGGAGGAGTTGTCGACCTTGAGCACCTCGATCTGCTCGTCGCTGTCCACCCGGTACTTGTTCACGCCGATCACCGGCTGCCGGCCGGAGTCGATCCGGGCCTGGGTGCGGGCCGCGGCCTCCTCCACGCGCAGCTTCGGGATGCCCGCGTCGATGGCCTGCGCCATGCCGCCCGCCCGCTCGACCTCCTGGATGTGCGCCCACGCCTTGCGGGCCAGGTCGTACGTCAGCCGCTCCACGTACGCGCTGCCGCCCCACGGGTCGATGACCCGGGTGGTGCCCGACTCCTGCTGGATCAGCAGCTGGGTGTTGCGGGCGATGCGCGCCGAGAAGTCGGTGGGCAGCGCCAGCGCCTCGTCGAGCGCGTTGGTGTGCAGCGACTGGGTGTGGCCCTGGGTGGCCGCCATCGCCTCCACACAGGTGCGGGTGACGTTGTTGAAGACGTCCTGCGCGGTCAGCGACCAGCCCGAGGTCTGCGAATGCGTCCGCAGCGACAGGGACTTGGGGTTCTGCGGGTCGAACTGCCGGACCAGCTTCGCCCACAGCAGCCGGGCCGCCCGCAGCTTGGCGACCTCCATGAAGAAGTTCATGCCGATCGCCCAGAAGAACGACAGCCGGGGCGCGAACGCGTCCACGTCCAGGCCCGCCTCACGGCCCGCCCGGAGGTACTCCACGCCGTCCGCGAGGGTGTACGCCAGCTCCAGGTCGGCCGTCGCGCCCGCCTCCTGGATGTGGTAGCCGGAGATGGAGATGGAGTTGTAGCGGGGCATCCGCCGCGAGGTGTACGCGAAGATGTCGGAGATGATCCGCATCGACGGCTTCGGCGGATAGATGTAGGTGTTGCGGACCATGAACTCCTTCAGAATGTCGTTCTGAATGGTCCCGGCCAGCTTCTCGGGCGGTACGCCCTGCTCCTCCGCCGCCACGATGTACAGCGCCAGCACCGGCAGCACCGCGCCGTTCATCGTCATCGACACGGTCATCCGGTCCAGCGGGATGCCGTCGAACAACTGCCGCATGTCGTAGATCGAGTCGATGGCCACGCCCGCCATGCCGACGTCACCCGTCACCCGCGGGTGGTCGCTGTCGTAACCCCGGTGCGTGGGCAGGTCGAAGGCGACCGACAGACCCTTCTGACCGGCCGCCAGATTGCGCCGGTAGAACGCGTTGGACTCCTCGGCGGTGGAGAAGCCCGCGTACTGCCGGATCGTCCAGGGCTGGTTGACGTACATCGTCGGGTACGGGCCGCGCAGATACGGCGCGATGCCCGGGTAGGTGTCCAGGAAGTCCAGGCCCTCCAGGTCACGTCCGGTGTACAGCGGCTTGACCCCGATGCCCTCCGGGGTCTCCCACACCGGCTCCGCGTCCCCGGCGGCCCGCCGCAGCGCCGCGCGCCACTCGTCCTCGGTGCCGCCCGTGACCGGGGTGCCCAGCTCGATGCCGGAGAAGTCGGGGATTCCCATCAGGACACTCCCATGCGGTCGAGGGTCGCGGACAGCACATCCACGGCGTCGCAGCCCGCGAAGACGTACGAGTCGATGCCGGGGTACTCGCCCCGGCCCGCCAGGAACACGTGCCGGGCCCCGGCCGCGCGCAGCGACTCGGCCACCTGCCCGGCCTGTTCGGCGTAGAGCGCGTCGCTGGAGCACACCACGGCCTCGGTGGCGCCGCTGCCGGCGAACTCCCCTTCGGTGACCGGCTCGATGCCGCCGGCCTGGAAGAGGTTGGCGGCGAAGGACGCGCGCGCGGTGTACTCGGCGGGGGAGCCGATCGTGGCCAGGTAGATCCGGGGCCGGGCGCCGGTCTCGGCCAGATGGGCGTCGGAGCGGGCGCGCAGCTCCTCGTACGCCTCGTCCCGGCGCACCCGGGGCAGCCCGCCCGAGGGCGGCTCGGGCGCGGGCGGACGCTCGACCGGCTTCTCGGCCAGCAGCGGGAACTCGCTGACCCCGGTGACGGGTTCGCGCCGCCTGGCGAGCCGCTTGGAGCGCTCCGCCCAGGTCGTGGCGAGATCGGTGCGCAGCCGGCCGGAGCGCAGCACGGCCGCCTGGCCACCGTCGCGCTCGACGGACCGGAAGAACCGCCAGGCGGCCTCCGCCAGGTCGGCGGTCAGCCGCTCCACGTACCAGGAGCCGCCCGCCGGGTCGACGACCCGGGCCAGGTGGGACTCCTCGATCAGGATGGTGGAGGTGTTGCGGGCGATCCGCCGGGCGAACGCGTCGGGCAGCCCCAACGCATGGTCGAACGGCAGCACCGTCACCGCGTCCGCGCCGCCCACCCCGGCGGCCAGCGCCGCGATCGTGGTGCGGAGCATGTTCACCCACGGGTCGCGGCGGGTCATCATCACCGGCGATGTCACCACGTGCTGCGTCTGCGCGCCCGCCGCCGGGGCCCCGCACACCTCGGCGACCCGCGCCCACAGCCGGCGCGCCGCGCGCAGCTTGGCGATGGTCAGGAACTGGTCGGCGGTCGCCGCGTACCGGAACTCCAGCTGTCCCAGGGCCTGTTCGACGCCGAGCCCGGCCTCGGTCAGCTCCCGCAGATAGGCCACACCGGTGGCCAGCGAGGCGCCCAGCTCCTGCGCGGCCGAGCCGCCCGCCTCGTGGTACGGCAGCGCGTCCACGGTCAGCGCGCGCAGCCCCGGGTACCCCTCGGCACAGCGCACGGCCAGTTCCGCGTACGGCGCGAAGCCCTGCGCGGTGCCGGTGCGGGCCTCGTACCCGAGCGGGTCGCCGCCCAGGTTGCCGCGCACCGTCCCGGCGTCCACGCCCTTGTCCGCGTACAACCGCAGCAGGGCCTCGGCGGCCCGGACGGTGTCACGGCCGGCGTCCAGCACGACGGGGGCCAGATCCAGGTACACCCCGTCCAGAGCCCGGCCTAGCTCCGCGACCGGGATGCCGCCCTCGCCCAGCACCAGCCAGAGCGAGGTGCCGCCGTTCTCCAGGTCGGCGAGCACCGCGTCCGCCGGGCCGTCGCCGAGCGCCGTGTGCCGCTGGCGCACGTCCCAGCCGCTCGGACCGGTGCCCGCCGGGCGGCCGCCCCGCACGAACGGGGCGAAACCCGGCAGGCCGGGATCGGGCGCGCCGTCGCGCGCGGTGTACAGGGGCCGGGTGCGCAGCCCGTCTTCCAGCGTCGTGGACAGGGCGTCTTCCGCTGCCTCGCCGGACAATTCCCTGCCTGACCTGCGCAGTACGCCCTCCACCAGGCGTTGCCACTGCTCGTGTGTCGGGTCGGGGAACTCGGCGGCCAGTGAGAGCCCGTCGTCAGGCAGGACCGTCATGGCTCGGATGCTAGGGCAGGGCGCTCGAACGGGGACGCGGCACGGCCTGTGAGGTTTCTCTTCTTGCGCTGGTGATCCGCGCCATCCCTGGGACTGCGGGGGGTGGCCCCGGAGGGGCACTTCGTGTCGGTGTTGGGCCGAACGGGTGAGTTGGCGTAAGAATTGGCTGGTGCAATTGGTCGCGAGTCAGGTCAGGGGGAGCCGGTGAGCCGTTACGACGTCACCGATGAACAGTGGGAAGGGCTCGCCCAGGTCGTGCCGCTGCGGGGCCGGGACTCCTGGCCGTCGGCGGTGAACCACCGCTCGCTGCCCGACGCCGAGACCGAGACCCGGCGCCGGTTCGTGGTCCTGCGCGTCAACGTCTTCGCGGACGCCCGCGAAGTGGCCGAGACCCTGATGGCAGGAGTACCGGTACTGCTCGACCTGTCCGGCGCGGAGGGGGATGTGGCCAAGCGCGTCCTCGACTTCAGCACCGGCGTCGTCTTCGGCCTGGGCAGCGGGATGCACCGGGTCGACCGCAACGTCTTCCTCCTCACCCCGCCCGGCACGGAGGTCAGCGGCCTGATGGAGGGGGCGGGCCTGGCGGGCACGTGACGGCGGGCCGGCTGTCGGAGGTCTTGGTTCGCTGGTCTGCTGGTCGAGGGCGTACTCGCGCACGGGGTGTTTGCCGCGTGTCCGCTGCCCTGGTGCGGTCGATCGGCTCGAACCGCGTGTCCTGAAACGGGGCGGCCTCTCAGCGAGGCCGCCCGGTTCGCGCCTGGGTCCAGGCGCAAACCGGGCGTGCCGGGCAGGGGCGATGGCCGGGGCCGGCCAGGGCGACATTCTCGCTTCCCGCCAAGTCCAAGGCGCCGCACACCGGCCCGACAGCGCGCTGCTGATCGGCGGGGGTTCAGTTCTTCTCGGCCCAGAACTGCCCGCCGCTGGAGGTATGGCCCACGCAGTTGTTGCGGGAGGGCTCGACCCAGGAGCCGCCGATGGTCACTCCCCCGAGGATCTCCTCGCCCGGCTTCATGGGCACGTCTTCTCTCAGCTTGAGCCGCATCTGCAGATGGAGGGATTTGCGGGGCTTCAGCGTGTCCGGGGCGGGGATGGGGGCGCGGGAGCCGCGGAGCGTCTTCCAGAGGTGCTGTGAGGCGTCCCAGTACTGCAGATCGATGTACTGCCCCAGGTAGGCGTTGTCCATGTTGTCGTCGTAATTGAGCGCCCAGCCGACGACTTTGAACGACTCGAACTCGATCGACGATGCGTTGGTGATCGTGCTGGTGAAGGCTGTCCAGTGACTGCTCGGAGTCAGACGGTCGGGTATGCCGAACGAGCGGGTCACGGTGGGGCTCTCGCGGTACTTGCCCGCGCCGACTTCGGTGCACAGCGGGACCGGGGCGTCGGCCGCCTGGGAGACGGGGGCGGCTGCCATCGCCACGGGCAGGAGGGCGGCCGTCGCGGCCGTGAGGGACAGGGCGCGGCGCAGTTTCATGCTGATCTCTTTTCCGGTTCTGCGGAGTCTGGGAGGAAGGGCTGTGCTTACGCGGTGACGTCCGTGTCGCCGCCGCCCGGACCGGCCGTGGCCTTGCGGCGCCGCACGACGAAGACCGCGCCCGCGCCGGCCACCACCGCGGCGCCCGCGGCGAGGCCGATCGCCGGGAGCGCGGACGACGAGCCGGTCTCGGCGAGGTTGCCGCCCGGCTCACCCGGCCCGGATTGCGTCGGCTTGGCGCCCACCGGGAGGATGGTGAAGTCGTACCAGCCTTCCTTGGAGGAACCACAGGAACCGTCGCGGTTGCGGTAGTCGGCGGCGGCGAACGCGTACCCGGGGCCGGGCTTGGCGCTCTTCACCACGTGCGTGCGCAGTTGGAACGTGCGGGTGCTGTGCGGACCGACGGTGATGATGTCGAACAGGCGGCCGGGTTCTTGGTCTTCGTAGGGCTTCCACCGCCCCGACTTGGGGTCGTGGTACTCGGTTTTCAGCTCCCATTCCGGCCGGTCGACGTCCGTGGCGGAGATCACGTTCAGATAGGGCCGGGTCTCGTTCAAGGTCCTGCCGGTGGTGTTGGTGAGCGTCATCGAGAAGGGGGACCAGGGGCCGTCCGCGACCAGCTGGGTGGGCAGTCCGCGGACGGCCACGCGTACCTGGTCGGACTCGAACGCGCAGGACTGGCCATGGGGGTCGTCGGCTGCCCCGCCCTCAGCGGGCTTCCGTTCGGTGGTCTCCTCGGTGGACCCACCGGCCTCCTGCCGGCTCCCTGCGGTGTCCCCGTCGTCGTCCTGGGAGCCCGGGCCACCGGCCTCGGCTTCGTCCGGGCCACCCGTTCCGCCGCCGTTTGCCGGGAGGTCCGCCGGCGGCTGGGCCGGTTTCGCGGTATCGGGCGGGGTGGGCGTGCGGGGGCCGGTGTCCGGTACCGGATCCGTGGCGAACGCGGCGGCGGGGGCGGCCAGTACGGCGGCGGGCGCTATCACGGCAGCCGCCGCGGCGGCGGTCAGGACGCGGCGAATCTTCATCCAGCGGACCTTTCGGATCCCAAGTGCCGCTATCGCGTCAGACGTTGGCGTTCGCTGACTCGGGCCGTGCACGACCCGTGGAGCGCGTGTGTGCGGTCCCGCACCATGCGCGGAGGCGAACACCTGTGCACGTACGTGACCACGCGCACCGGGAAAAGGTTGCATACGCCAGTCACTTAAGTAGTCAACAAGGTGGGACACACCTGGGATGACGGACAGACACTTTCGCTTTCGTACGGCGCCGCAGACAATGCCGCCTCATGCAGCCGGCCTTCACCCGCGAGCGCGTCGGCGTCCACGCCGCCGACATGGTGCACGGGATCACCGCCGTGACCGACGCCTGGCAACCCGGCCGAACCGTGGACGTGTCCGCCGCCATGCAGTCCGTCACCGCCCGCGTCACCGCCCGCACCCTCTTCTCCACGTCCATCGGCGACCAGGACGTCACCGACATCCAGCACTGCCTCGTCGTCCTCTTCTCCGGCGTGTACCGCCGGATGACCGCACCGCTCGGGCTCTGGGAGAAACTCCCGACCCCGGGCAACCGGCGGTTCCGCGCCGCCCACGACAGACTGCGCGGCCTCATCCACCGCATCGTGCGGACGCACCGCCGCACCGCCGACGCCCACGACGACCTGCTCACGGCCCTCGCCGCAGCCCACGGCGACGGCCCCGGCGACTCCCTGAGCGACAGGGAGCTGTGCGACCAGGTGATGACCCTGCTGGTCGCCGGAACCGAACCCACCGGCCACGCCCTCGCCTGGGCCGTCCACCTCATCGCCACCCACCCCGAAGTGGAGGCGCGGCTGCACGCGGAGACCGACCGGGTCCTCGCGGGCCGTCGTCTCCCCGAGCTCGCGGACCTTCCCCGGCTGGAGTACACCGGTCGCGTGTTCACCGAAGTCCTGCGGCTGTACCCGCCGGGCTGGATGTTCACCAGGACGACCACGTGCGAGACGGAACTCGCCGGACGGGCCCTCCCGCGCGGCGCCGACGTCCTCTACAGCCCCTACGCCCTGCACCGGGACCCCCGCCTGTTCGCCGAGCCCGGGATCTTCGATCCCGACCGGTGGCACCCGGACCGGGCCCGCTCCGTGCCCCGTGGGGCGTTCATCCCCTTCGGCGCCGGCAACCGCAAGTGCATCGGCGAACACTTCGGCACCGTCGAGGCGCTCCTCGCGCTCAGCACACTGTGCGCCCGCTGGCGGTTGCGCCCCGTTCCTGGAGCCGAGGTCCGTCCCCGCCCGGAGACGACCCTCGGCACCGGCCCGCTGCCCATGCTCGCGCACCCCCGCGCGCCCGGCTGAGACGTCCGGCGAGCATGGGCCGAACCCTCCCGGCGGACCGGAACATCGTGTGAGCGTCAAGCTGAGGTTCGTAAGTGTCATTCGATCGGGGGCTTGGCGCGGCGGGAAAACGGTTCGGCGGGGGAGCGGGGTTCTACGGTCCGCGTATGGCCGTGCCCTTCGTGTTCGCTGAGTCGCCGGCGGCCGACGTGCCCGCGTTCCCCGGCACCCACCCCGACATCCGGTCCCGGATCACCGAGCTGCGGCTCTCCGCCTTCGCCGGGCACCGGGGCGCCGGGTTTCCGCTCGGGCCGGTCACCCTGTTCGCGGGGCCCAGCGGGGCCGGCAAGACCACCGCGCTCGCCGCCTGCGAGGCACTGGCCCGGCTCGGCGGCGGCGCCCCGCTCGAGGAGGCGTTCCCGGACCCGGTCGCCTGCGTACCCGAGCGGGCCCGGCCCGACGCCGGGGGGCGCCGGGGGTTCCGCATCGGGTGCACGGCCGAAGGCGCCGAGGGCCCGGTCCGGCTCGACATCGCCGTACAGGCCGAACCGGACCTGCGGATCGTGGGGGAGCGGCTGACCGCGCGCGGTGTCGTCCTGCTGCAGACCGCGCTGCGCGACCCCGGGCGCCGTACCGTCCAGGCCGCCTGGCACACCGCGGGCGCCGCCCCGGTGACCCGCGCCCCGCTTCCCGACGACCGCCTGGGCACGGCCCTGCTGCCGCTGCGCGTGGCCGGCAAGACCGACGGGCAGCGCCATGTGCTCGCCGCCGCCGAGCAGATGGTCGTCGCCCTGCGCTCCGTCTTCCCGTGCGATCCGCGCCCCGAGCGCATGCGCCGGCCCGTCCCCGCCGGCTCCGGCCGGCTGCTGACCGGCTGCGACAACCTCGCCGACGTCCTGTGGCGCACCCGCACCGAGTGCAGCCGCCGGCACGGGCTCCTGGTCGAGGCGGTGCGCGCGGGCTGCGCCGGCCCGGTGGCCGACCTGGTGGCCGAACCGCTGGCCGACGGGACGGTACGGGCGCTGCTCGACCGCGGCGACGGTGTGCGCACCGCGCTCGCCCGGCTCGGCGACGGCGAACTGCGCTATCTGGCGCTGTCCCTGGTGCTGCTGACCGGGCCGGGCGTGCTCGACATGGACGCGCCGGGCGAGGTGCCCGACGCGCTGCGCACCCTCACCGTCCTCGCCGACGGCTTCGACCGGAGCCTGGATCCCGTCCAGCGCCGGGAACTGCTGTCGACGGCCGCCCGGATGGGCCGGCGCGGACACATCCGGTGCGTGGCCGCGGTGCACGACGCCGCATGGGCCGCCGGGACCCCGGGCGTCACAGTGGTACACCTGAACGCGTGACCGAACACCCCGCCCAACACCCCGACCTTGCCGCCCTCCAGCGCAGACTGGCCGAGTTCGCCGCCGCGCGGAACTGGCAGCCGTACCACACGCCCAAGAACCTCGTCGCCGCCCTCTCGGTGGAGGCGTCCGAACTGGTCGAGATCTTCCAGTGGCTCACCCCGGAGGAGTCCGCCCGGGTGATGGACGACCCGGGCACGGCGCACCGGGTCACCGACGAGGTCGCCGATGTGCTGGCCTACCTGCTCCAGTTCTGCGAGGTCCTCGGCGTCGATCCGCTGGCCGCGCTGGCCGCCAAGATCGACCGCAACGAGCACCGCTTCCCGGTTCCGGGCGCCGGAGACGGGCACCAACAGGCGGACGCCTGAGTTCCGTTATTACTCTCCGCAGTTAAGTCGCGTGACGGATCCGAATTGTTGTCCAGTAATTTCCGTCTTCCTCTGGCTTTTCGCCTCAACGACCCTCACTCTGGGTAGTGGACAGGTGAGTTCAGGAGGCCGTGCCGACGGGGTGCGGCGGACGGACGGGGGCATCGTATGGATGCGGTACGGCTCATCCTGGCGAGCAGGCGGGCCCTGGCGGCCGGCGCCGACGCCGGGGAGATGATGGCGGAGGTGTGGCAGGCGCAGGCCCTGGCCCAGGCGATCGGGAGCCGCCTCGCGGTCTCCGGCCCGCCGGAGCTGCGCGGCGAGGCGCTGGGGCTGACGGAGCTGGCGGGCCGGGGCTGCGGCGTCCTGGACCCGCCCGAACTCGACCCCGGCGACCTGCGCGCCGCCCAGCTCACCGAGCTGGACGACGCCCGCGAGACCCTGCTCTGCCTCGGCGGCCTGCTCGGCGAGGTCGGCATATCCCTCGTGGGCATGGCCAGCGCCGCCGTGGACGAGACGACGTACTGGCAGTGCATGGAGGCGATCGACGCGGCCGACGAGTCCCGTGACCGCGTGCTGGAGATGCTGCGCAAGCTGGCGGCACGGGCGGCGATGGTGCCGGAGGACGCCCAGGACAGCCCGTCCGGCGTGTGATCACCGCCCCGTGCGAGCCGTGACGCCGGCTACGGCCGTATGTACGGGCGGGTCATGATCTCCATGTTGTGACCGTCCGGGTCGTCGAAGTAGGCGCCGCGACCGCCGAAGAGACGGTTGATCCGGCCGGGCTCGGTGCGGCTGGGGTCGGCGTAGTAGGTGACCCCGACCGCCTCCAGTCGGGCGATCATGGTGTCGAACTCCTCGTCGGGCACGAGGAACGCGTAGTGCTGCGACTGGATCGGCTCGTCGCGCTTCTCGTAGTAGTCGAGCGTGACGCCGTTGCCCAGGTCGACGGGCAGGAACGGCCCGAAGGGCGCGCCGACCTCCAGGCCCAGGATCACCGCGATGAACTCGGCCGACAGTCGGCGGTCCGAGGCGTAGACGGCGGTGTGGTCCAGCCGGACGGCGGCCGGCGGTGCGGGCAGATGGGCGTGCTGCTGGTCATGTGGCATGACGGGATGTGTCTCCGAGTACTGGATCCGCTGGGAGCGCCGCAGACGGGCGGCGGGAAGTGGGACACGGAGAAGACGGCGGGCCTCTCGCCCGCCTCGCGCTCACGCCGAGGCCGGGCGCCTCACTCGTGTATGGCCCATGGCCGACCCGGCAGTCACATGAGCGACTCTAACAGGCCCCCCGGTCGCCGAACCCGTCCATTTCAGGTCGGCGGGAGTTCGCCCACGGTTGTCACCGGCGGTGGATCCGCGGGTGTGGGCACTTGGACGAGGAAAGGGACGAAGGTGATCCGGCCGTCTCGGAACAATGGCCGGTAGGACATTCGATAGCACACGACCGAATGCGGGTCACGGATCGTTTTGTAGCACTTGAGCGGCGAAGGTGCGGCGGCCTTACTCTCCGGAGCGGCCGAAATACTCGCGGCCACGCAGAAAAGGATCGCCGCGGCAACCGAAATGAGGCGTAGCGTCGCCGTGTTCATTCTGTCACCTCGAAGGAATGTCGAAGAATACTTGCCCCTCACCGGTATCCGCAACTCTGGATGCGTCATCGGAGGTGCGGGGTTAGCGTGCTGGTGTCCATCGAAAAGTCTCTGTCGCTGAATTGAAACGCCAGCAGAGGAGAGTTTCATGCGAGGGAAGTCAGTGCTGAGCGCCGCCGCGGTGGCCGCGCTGGTCAGCGGGGCGGTCGCCGGTGCGGTGGGGCCGGCCTCGGCCGCCCCGAACCCGACCTGCCGGGTCGCGGGAGGGAATCTGACCGGCAGCGGATTCGCGCCCGGACAGAAATTCACCGTCACGCCCGGTGGGGAGACGGCGCGCTCTTCCTCCGACGGCCGTATCGGACCGATGGCGGTCAAGGGAACAGGGACCTTCCGTGTGGGATCCGTAACCTGCACGGGCACGGGAAGCTCGGCCGGTGGAGCGCAGACGTCCGCCGTCGTTTCGGCCGCGACGAGCGCGGCTCAGGCGGCCGTCAAGCGGGGCGCCTCCCCGCAGGAGGCGAAGGCGCAGGGCGTGGCGGCCGCACAGGCGAAGGCGAGGAGCCTGGGCGTGCCGACGACGATCATGACGCAGATCCAGCAGCAGATCACCAACAACGTCAACCAAATAATCAATTCGACCATCAACGCACCGGTCAACCAAGAGGCCGGAACGCAGGACAAGCAGACGCCGCCGGGTGGGCAGACGGACCCGGGCAAGCAGACGCCGCCGGGTGGGCAGACGGACCCGGGCAAGCAGACTCCGCCGGGTGGGCAGACCGATCCGGGCAAGCAGACTCCGCCGGGTGGGCAGACCGATCCGGGCAAGCAGACTCCGCCGGGTGGGCAGACCGATCCGGGCAAGCAGACTCCGCCGGGTGGGCAGACGGACCCGGGCAAGCAGACTCCGCCGGGTGGGCAGACGGACCCGGGCAAGCAGGCCCCGCCGGGTGGGCAGACGGACCCGGGCAAGCAGACTCCGCCGGGTGGGCAGACGGACCCGGGCAAGCAGACTCCGCCGAGCGGGCAGACCGATCCGAACAAGCAGGCCCCGCCGAGCGGGCAGACGGACCCGAGCAAGCAGACCCCGCCGAGCGGGCAGACCGAAACGAACCCGCAGACGCCGCCTGTCGAGCAGCCTGCCCAGTAGTCCGAGTGTGTCTCCGAAACCCCTGCCGGCCCGGCGGGGGTTTCGCGCGCGCCGCCCCGGCGGGCGCATTTCACCCGACCGGGCTCGGCCGCGGGCGGTACCCGCGCGGCCGGCGCGGGCGGCGCCATGCAGGATAGGTGTATGGACCTGCGAATCTTCACCGAGCCCCAGCAAGGGGCCACCTACGACACCCTGCTCACCGTGGCCAAGGCCACCGAGGACCTCGGGTTCGACGCCTTCTTCCGCTCGGACCACTATCTGCGCATGGGCAACGTGGACGGCCTGCCCGGCCCCACGGACGCCTGGATCACACTGGCCGGCCTGGCCCGCGAGACCAAGCGCATCCGCCTCGGCACGCTCATGACGGCCGGCACCTTCCGGCTGCCCGGCGTGCTCGCCATCCAGGTCGCCCAGGTCGACCAGATGTCCGGCGGCCGGGTCGAACTCGGCCTCGGCGCGGGCTGGTTCGAGGAGGAGCACAAGGCGTACGGCATCCCGTTCCCGAAGGAGAAGTTCGCCCGGCTGGAGGAGCAGCTGGCGATCGTCACCGGGCTGTGGGCGACCGAGGTCGGCAAGACGTTCGACTTCCACGGGACGTACTACGACCTCACCGGCTCGCCGGCGCTGCCCAAGCCCGCCCAGAAGAAGATCCCCGTGCTGATCGGCGGCCACGGCGCGACCCGTACGCCGCGGCTGGCCGCGCGGTACGCCGACGAGTTCAACATCCCGTTCGCCTCGGTGGAGGACAGCGAGCGGCAGTTCGGCCGGGTGCGGGCCGCCGCCGTGGCGGCGGGCCGGGACGCGGACGACCTGGTGTACTCCAACGCGCTCGTGGTCTGCGTCGGCAAGGACGACCAGGAGGTGGCCCGGCGCGCCGCCGCGATCGGCCGTGAGGTGGACGAACTGAAGGCCAACGGGCTGGCCGGCTCCCCGGCCGAGGTCGTCGACAAGATCGGCCGGTACGCCGAGGCCGGCTCGCGCCGGATCTACCTCCAGGTGCTGGACCTCGGCGACCTGGACCACCTGGAGCTGATCTCCTCCAAGGTCCAGTCCCAGCTGTCGTAACCACGGGCGAGCGGCCCTGGCCGCCGTCGCCGGGCCCCGGCCACCGGTGCGAGGCCCGGCGTCAGGCTCCCGGGTGCGGAGCCGGACGCCGGCCGACTCCGCACGGACGTGAGCGTGTGAAGCCGTGGTCCGGGATCAGCGTGTGAAGCCGTAGTCCAGGATCTTCGCCGCGTCCTTGAACCGCTGGTCCGCCGAGCTCGCCGCGAGGACCGTGCCCACGACCGTCTTGGAACCGCGCGTGGCCGCGAACACCAGGCAGTACTTCGCCTCCGGCCCGGAGCCGGTCTTCACGCCGAACGCGCCCCGGTAGGAGCCGAGGAGCGTGTTGGAGTTCTTCCAGGGGTTCATGGCGTGCGTCCCGCCGCCGGGCCGGTACGACTTCATGTCGTCGTAGACCTTGGTGCCGACGACCTTCTTGAACGTCTTGTTCTTCAGCGCGGTCCCCGCCAGCTTGGCCAGATCGCGCGGCGAGGAGTAGTTCTTGCCGTTGGACACCCCGTCGAAGGAGTCGAAGTGGGTGTTCTTCAGGCCGAGTTCGCGCGCCTTGCTGTTCATCTTGCCGATGAACGACTTGGTCCGCTGGGCCGTCGTGGAGCCCGTGCCGTAGGTGTCCGCCAGCGCGTAGGCGGCGTCGCAGCCCGACGGCAGCAGCAGGCCGTACAGCAGGTCGCCGACCGACATGGAGTCACCGAGGAGCAGGTTCGCGCTGGAGTAGCGCTGGGTGTGCGACGCCGGGTCGATGACATAGTCGGTGTACTCCTTCTTGATCTTCACCTTCTTCCCGAGGTCCACGTTCCGCTGCGACAGCACCACGAGCGCCGTCATGATCTTCGTGGTGGAACCGGTCCGCAGCCGGGCGTCCGGCGCCTTGCCGAACAGCTGCTTGCCGTTGGCCGGGTTCATGGCGAAGGCGCCCTGCGCCGACACCTGCGGGGCCGCCGCCGCGGCGGCGCGGGCCGCGGACGCCGTCGGCGCAGCCTGGGCGGCCGGGGCGGCCTGGGTGATCTGCGCGGCCTGCGCGGGCGCGGACGCGAGCACTCCCGCGCCCAGCACCGCACCGGCAGTCACCGCGACGGCGGCGCCCCTGCGCACCCGGGCCGTCTGCCCGGGTCCGCGGTCCGGGACTGCCTGGTCGATGGTCATGGGGGTTCCCCCTCTTTCGTTCGTGTCAGTGGTCAGTTGACGAGTCATCACCTCATCAGGTCCGGGGCCGGGGGGCCGTAATGGACGTCACATACCGCTCCGTTGGCGCACATGGCACGCACACGGCACGCACCGGCCGTCCCGAACCCGGCGACAGCCGGCGCGCGCGGAAAACCGGTGGTGGGTGCGGGCCCCGGCCCGGGAGACTCGATCGCATGTTCCTGACGATCTCCACCACCGGCACGGCCGCGCGGCCTGCCACCGACCTGGGGTACCTGCTGCACAAGCACCCCGACAACGCGCAGGCGTTCTCCACCTCGTACGGCACGGCCCATGTGTTCTACCCCGAGGCGGACGCCGAGCGCTGCACGGCCGCGCTGCTGCTGGAGATCGATCCTGTCGCGCTGGTCCGGCGCGGCCGGGGCAAGGGCCGTGGCGGCGCGCCCGACGCGGCCCTCGCCCAGTACGTCAACGACCGTCCGTACGCGGCCTCCTCGCTGTTGGCCGTCGCGCTGGGCAACGTCTTCTCCAGCGCCCTGCGCGGGGTGTGCGGCGCCCGGCCGGAGCGGGCCGCGGCCCCGCTGCCGCTGCGCGTCGAGGTCCCCGCGCTGCCCGCCCGCGGCGGCCCCGACCTCGTACGACGGCTCTTCGCGCCGCTCGGCTGGAGGGTCTCCGTCGACCCGGTCCCGCTCGACACCGCGTTCCCGGAGTGGGGCGACTCGCGGTACGTCCGGCTGCTGCTGGAGTCCGAACGGCTCACCCTCGCCGAGGCGTTGCGCCACCTGTACGTCCTGCTGCCGGTGCTCGACGGTGCCAAGCACTACTGGGTCTCCGCCGACGAGGTCGACAAGCTGCTGCGGGCCGGCGAGGGCTGGCTGGCCGGGCACCCGGAGCAGCAGCTGATCACCAGCCGTTACCTCTCGCGCCGCTGGTCGCTGACTCGCCGGGCGCGGGAGCGGCTGGAGCTGGTGCGGCTCGCGGAGGCCGACGACAGCGACGTCGAGGACATCGACAACGCGGTCGCGGACGAGCCCGAGACCGAGGGCATCGGCAACGAGGCCGGCGGCGACACCGGTACCGAGGGCATCGACAACGCGGTCACCGGCGAGACCCGGACCGAGGGCATCGGCAACGGGGTCGGCGGTGAGACCGGTACCGAGGGCACCGGCAACGAGGTCGGCGGCGAAACCGGTACCGAGGGCACCGGCAACGAGGCCGGCGGCGAAACCGGTACCGAGGGCATCGACAACGCGGTCACCGGCGAGACCCGGACCGAGGGCATCGGCAATGCGGTCGTCGGCGAGCCCGGGACCGAGGGCACCCCAAGCGCGGTCGCCGACGAGCGCGAAACCGAGGGCACAAAGGGCGCGGTCGCGGACGGGCCCGGGGCCGAGGGCACCCAGGGCGCGGTCGCGGACGGGTCCGGGGCCGAGGGGAAGCCGGCCCCGCTCGCCGTGCTCCGGCGGGAGGCCGTCCTCGCCGCGCTGGACGCCGCCGGTGCCGCCCGCGTGCTCGACCTCGGCTGCGGCGAGGGCCAGTTGATGCAGGCGCTGCTCAAGGACGCCCGGTTCACCGAGATCGTCGGCGTCGACGTCTCGCAGCGCGCCCTGACCGTCGCCTCCCGCAGGCTGAAGCTGGACCGCATGGGCGAGCGGCAGGCCGCGCGCGTCAAGCTCGTCCAGGGCTCCCTCGTCTACACCGACCAGCGGCTGCGGGGCTACGACGCCGCCGTGCTCAGCGAGGTGGTCGAGCACGTCGACCCGCCCCGGCTGCCCGCTTTGGAGTACGCCGTGTTCGGGCACGCGCGCCCCCGTACGGTCGTCGTGACCACCCCGAACGCCGAGTACAACGTCCGCTGGGAGAGCCTGCCCGCCGGGCATGTCCGGCACCGCGACCACCGCTTCGAGTGGACCCGCGAGGAGTTCCACGCCTGGGCGGCGGCCGTGGCCGAACGGTACGGCTACGAGGCGGCGTTCACGTCCGTCGGCCCGGACGACCCCGAGGTGGGCCCGCCCACCCAGATGGCGACATTCACGATCACGAGCGAGAGGGAGGCGAAGGCGGCATGACCGACGCACGGCACAAGGGGCGGGTACTGCCCGTCACCGACCTTTCCCTCGTGGTGCTCGTCGGCGCCTCCGGTTCCGGCAAGTCCACGTTCGCCCGGCGGCACTTCAAGCCCACCGAGGTGATCTCCTCCGACTTCTGCCGCGGCCTGGTCTCCGACGACGAGAACGACCAGAGCGCGACCCGGGACGCCTTCGACGTCCTGCACTACATCGCCGGCAAGCGGCTGGCCGCCGGCCGCCGCACCGTCGTGGACGCCACCAGCGTGCAGCAGGACAGCCGGCGGCAGTTGATCGAACTGGCGCGGAAGCACGACGTGCTGCCCATCGCCATCGTGCTGGACCTGCCGGAGGAGGTGTGCGCCGAGCGGAACGCGGCCCGCGCCGACCGGGCGGACATGCCCCGCCGGGTCATCCAGCGGCACATCCGCGAACTGCGCCGCTCGCTCAGGCACTTGGAGAGCGAGGGCTTCCGCAAGGTGCACGTGCTGCGCGGCGTCGAGGAGGTCGAGCAGGCCACCGTCGTCACCGAGAAGCGCTACAACGACCTCACGCACCTCACGGGTCCGTTCGACATCATCGGCGACATCCACGGCTGCTCCGCCGAACTGGAGGCGCTGCTAGCCAAGTTGGGCTACGCCGACGGGATGCACCCCGAGGGCCGTACCGCCGTGTTCGTCGGCGACCTGGTCGACCGCGGCCCGGACAGCCCCGGCGTGCTGCGCCGCGTGATGGCCATGGTGAACTCGGGCAACGCCCTGTGCGTCCCCGGCAACCACGAGAACAAGTACGGCCGTCACCTCAGGGGCCGGAAGGTCCAGCACACCCACGGGCTCGCCGAGACCATCGCGCAGATGGAGGGCGAGAGCGAGGAGTTCAAGGCCGAGGTCCGGCGGTTCCTGGACGGACTGGTCAGCCACTACGTCCTGGACGGCGGCCGGCTGGTGGTCTGCCACGCCGGTCTGCCCGAGAAGTACCACGGCCGCACCTCCGGCCGGGTCCGTTCGCACGCCCTGTACGGCGACACCACCGGCGAGACCGACGAGTTCGGGCTGCCGGTGCGCTACCCGTGGGCGGAGGACTACCGGGGCCGGGCCGCCGTGGTCTACGGCCACACTCCCGTGCTCGAGGCGACCTGGCTGAACAACACCATCTGCCTGGACACCGGTGCCGTCTTCGGCGGCAAGCTCACCGCGCTGCGCTGGCCGGAGCGCGAGCTGGTCGACGTACCGGCCGAGCGGGTCTGGTACGAGCCGGCCCGGCCGCTGCGCACCGACGCGCCCGGCGGGCAGGACGGCCGCCCGCTGGATCTGGCGGACGTGCACGGCCGGCGGGCCGTCGAGACCCGGCACGCCGGCCGGGTGGCCGTCCGCGAGGAGAACGCGGCGGCGGCCCTGGAGGTCATGAGCCGCTTCGCGATCGACCCGCGCCTGCTGCCGTACCTCCCGCCGACCATGGCGCCTACGGCCACCTCGCGGGTCGACGGCTACCTGGAGCACCCGCAGGAGGCGTTCGCGCAGTACGCGCGGGACGGGGTCGTGCGGGTGGTGTGCGAGGAGAAGCACATGGGCTCCCGGGCGGTGGTCCTGGTGTGCCGGGACGCGGAGGCGGCGCGGCGGCGGTTCGGGGTGGAAGGACCCACCGGCTCCCTCTACACCCGTACCGGACGGCCGTTCTTCGACGACGAGCGGATGACCGAGGAGATCCTCGGCCGGCTGCGCGCGGCGGTCACCGACGCCGGACTGTGGGACGAACTGGGCACGGACTGGCTGCTGCTGGACGCGGAGCTGATGCCGTGGTCGCTGAAGGCCGCCGGGCTGCTGCGCGACCAGTACGCGGCCGTGGGCGCCGCCGCCGGCGCGGTGTTCCCGGACGCGCTCGCCGCCCTGGAGGCGGCGGGCGGGCGTGGTGCCGACGTGGGAGCGCTGCTTGACCGGCAGCGGGAACGCGCCGCCGACGCTGCCGCGTTCACCGCCGCCTACCGCCGCTACTGCTGGCCCACCGAGGGCCTGGACGGGGTCCGGCTGGCCCCGTTCCAGCTGCTCGCGGTCCAGGGCCGCAGCCTCGCCGCGCTGCCGCACGACGAGCAACTCGCCCTCATCGACCGGCTGGTGGAGTACGACGGCACCGGGCTGCTGCACACCACCCGGCGGCTGTACGTCGACACCGGCGACCCGGAGTCCGTGCGCGCGGGCGTGGACTGGTGGCTGGAGATGACCGGCCGGGGCGGCGAGGGCATGGTCGTCAAGCCGCTCGGCGCGCTGGTGCGCGACGGGGACGGACGGCTGGTGCAGCCCGGCATCAAGTGCCGGGGCCGGGAGTACCTGCGGATCATCTACGGCCCGGAGTACACCCGCCCCGACCACCTCGCCCGGCTGCGGCAGCGTTTCCTGAACCACAAGCGGTCGCTGGCCCTGCGCGAGTACGCCCTCGGCCTGGAGGCCCTGGACCGACTGGCCGACGGCGAGCCCCTGTGGCGGATCCACGAGGCGGTCTTCGGGGTACTGGCCCTGGAATCGGAGCCGGTGGACCCACGGCTGTAGTCCCCTCCCGGCGGCGACGCCGGGACACGAGCCCTGGGCGGGACCGTGGCGTCACGGTCCCGGGGGCGCGTCCGATGGGGAAGCCGCTTCGGCGGAGCTCTCGTCGAGGAGTGCGGCGAGGCCGTCGAGGAGGCGCTGGAGGCCGAACTCGAAGAGGGCGTCGAGGTCAAAGTCGTAACCGGCCGTGGTAAGGCGGGAGAGCATGGGGAACCGGCCGGTGGCCAGTATCGCCAGGAGCGTCGGCTCCTGGGTGGTCATCCACTCCTCGCTGTCGAGGCCGCTGTGCGCCTCGGCCTCCCGCTCCGACTCCAGGTTGATGGCGACACCACGGGCGTAATTGAGCAGCATGAGGTGTGCGGTGAAGGCGGAGTGCAGGTCGAGTCCGTGGGCGTGCAGGGTGACAAGCATCCACTCGCTGTAGGGCAGTGCCGAGGTGATGATCTGAGGGCGGGTCACCGACAGGGCCGGTGCGAGCCATGGGTGGCGGCGGAACAGGTCCCAGAGCTGCCGGGCCGCCAACTCGATCGCCTCGCGCCAGCCCGCCGGTGGTTCGGCGGGCAGCGGATGCTCCGCGATGACCGTGTCCATCATCCGTACCAGCAGGTCGTCCTTGTCGGCCACGTGCCGGTACAGCGACATGGTCGCCACCCCGAGCTCGGCGGCCACCCGGCGCATCGAGAGCGCGGCCAGCCCCTCCGTGTCGGCGATCGTCACCGCGGCGCCGACGATGCGTCCGAGCGTGAGCGCCGTCTGACCCGATGGCGTGTTGGACGGCCCGCCCGGGCGGGCAGCAGCAGTGGGCCGGGCGGTGCGCACGGGGCGGCTCGGGGCCTCCACGACCGTCCCGACGCCGGGGACGGCGCGGACCATGCCCTCGCGGCGCAGTTCGGTGAGCACCTTGGTCGCGGTCGCCATCGCGACACCCCACTGCTTGGTGATCTCGCGGGTCGAGGGGACGCGATCACCCGGCGCCAGTTCCCCCGTCTCGATCCGCCGCCGCAGTTCGCCGACGATCTGGCTGTAGCGGGGTACCGCCTGTCCGCCCACTGACACACCTCCGCACTAGTGCACCTGGATAGGTGCGATCCTAGCCCCCGATGCCGGACGATCCGTGTGCACGAGCGCTGCCCACGCCATTCCGTACTAGTGCGGGTAGCGCCCAACATCCCTATTCCACTAGTCACTTCTAGCTTGCGCCACCTCTTGCGTACGCCGTACGGTCGCATCATGTCGAACAGCGAGATACTCATCTGCGGTGCCGGTATCGCCGGGCCCGCGCTGGCGTACTGGCTACGCAAGGGAGGCTTCACGGTCACGATCGTGGAGCGCGCTCCGGAACCCCGGCCGGGCGGGCAGACCGTGGATCTGCGCGGTGCCGGCCGCACCGTGATCGAGCGGATGGGCCTGATGGACCGAGCCAGGGCGGAGAGCGTGGACCAGCGCGGCCTCGCACTCGTCGACGCCTCTGGCCGGATCACCGCGCGGGTGCCCGCCGACAGCTTCGGCGGCGAGGGGATCGTCTCCGAGATCGAGATCCTCCGCGGCGATCTCGCCCACCTGCTGTACGAGGCCACCCTGCCGGACACGGAGTATCTGTTCGACGACACCGTCACCGGGATCGATCAGGACGCGGACGCTGTCACCGTCCGCTTCGAGAAAGCCGCGCCGCGCCGGTTCGGGCTGGTCGTGGGCGCGGACGGGCCGCACTCCGTGGTGCGCGCGCTGGCCTTCGGCCCGGAGCGGGAGTTCGTCCACCCGCTCGGCCTCTACACGGCCTGGTTCACCGCGACCGACGACCTGGAACTCGACGGCTGGTACCTGATGCACAACGCGCCCGGCGGACTGGTCGCCTCCGCACGGCCCGGCCGTCTCCCCGGCGAGGTCAAGGCCGGTTTCAGCTTCCGCTCGGCACCGATCGCCCACGACCGCCGCGACCCTGCCGCCCAGCGGGAACTCGTGGCCCAGCGCTTCGCCGGCGTCGGCTGGGAGACCCCACGCCTGCTGCGGGCCATGCGCACCGCCCCGGACTTCTTCTTCGACTCCATGGGCCAGGTCCGCCTCGACCACTGGTCGCGCGGCCGTGTGGCGCTGCTGGGCGACGCCGGATACTGCGCGACCCCGCTGACCGGTCTGGGGACCAGCCTGGCTTTGGTCGGCGCCTACGTCCTGGCCGGTGAGCTCACCGCTGCCGCAGGCGACCACCGCGTCGCCTTCCGCCGCTACGACGAGGTGATGCGCCCCTACGTGGGTCAAGCCCAGCAGCTGCCGCCGGGCGGCGCCTCGGGATTCGCGCCTTCGGGCCGGCTCGGCATTCGCCTGCGGGACCTCTCCATGCGCCGGATGACCCGCTGGCCGATGCGGAACCTGCTTGCCGCACAGTTCGCCAAGGCCGGGGACATCGCACTGCCGGAATACAGCCTCGCCGCGGACATCCGGTGAGCGACCCCAGTCACCGTTCGGCGAACGTTCGCCGGCTTGCCGAGAAGACCGGGCCAAAGAGGACACCGATGCTGCCTGGCGAGCGGTCGACACCCCTGTCGCCGCGGCGACAACAGGCTGGACACACCACGACCTCGGCCACGAAGGCACCGCCCAGCGCTCCTACCAGGCCGGCTGCCGACTCGCCGGCGAAGCCGACCCGCACGACCACGCCGCCTGGATGATGCGCACCCTGGTCACCTGCGAGCGGCTGGTCCCGGCCGTCGGGGGACGTGCGGTGGCCCTGCCGTCCCGCAGGGGACGGTGGCCGGTGGTGCCGCACCGTGACCCGGCGCCCCGCTCCCCGGAAACCTCCGGGACAGGGGATGAACGACGGCCCCGGCGGTCAGGATGGAAGCATGGGATTCCACGTCGACTCCGAGGCCGGGCGGTTGCGCCGGGTCATCCTGCACCGGCCCGATCTCGAGCTCAAGCGGCTCACCCCCAGCAACAAGGACGCCCTGCTCTTCGACGACGTGCTGTGGGTGCGCCGGGCGCGTGCCGAGCACGACGGGTTCGCCGACGTCCTGCGGGACCGCGGGGTCGAGGTCCACCTCTTCGGGGACCTGCTCGCCGAGACCCTGGCGCTCCCCGAGGCCCGCGCCCTGGTCCTGGACCGGGTCTTCGACGAGAAGGAGTACGGCCCCCTCGCCACCGGCCACCTGCGCGCCTCCTTCGACCGGATGCCCCCGGCCGAGCTGGCCGAGGCCCTGGTCGGCGGGATGACCAAGCGGGAGTACCTGGCCGGCCACGAGGAACCGGTCTCCGTGCGCTTCCACGTCATGGAGCTGGACGACTTCCTGCTGCGCCCGCTGCCCAACCACCTCTTCACCCGGGACACCTCGGCGTGGATCTACGACGGCGTCTCGATCAACGCCATGCGCTGGCCCGCCCGGCAGCGCGAGACCGTGCACTTCGAGGCGATCTACCGCCACCACCCGCTGTTCCGCGACGAGGCGTTCCACGTCTGGTCCCGGGGGCAGGCGGACTACCCGTCCACCATCGAGGGCGGTGACGTCCTGGTGCTCGGCAACGGCGCCGTGCTGATCGGGATGAGCGAGCGCACCACCGCGCAGGCCGTGGAGATGCTGGCGCACAAGCTGTTCGCGGCCGGCTCCGCGCGCACGATCGTCGCGCTCGACATGCCCAAGCGGCGTGCCTTCATGCACCTGGACACGGTGATGACCATGGTCGACGGCGACACCTTCACCCAGTACGCCGGACTCGGCATGCTCCGCTCCTACACCATCGAGCCCGGCGACGGCGAACGGGAGCTGAAGGTCACCGACCACCCGCCGGAGCACATGCACCGGGCGATCGCCGCCGCGCTCGGTCTCGGGAAGATCCGGGTGCTGACCGCCACCCAGGACGTGCACGCCGCCGAACGCGAGCAGTGGGACGACGGCTGCAACGTCCTCGCCGTCGAACCCGGTGTCGTCGTCGCCTACGAGCGGAACGCCACCACAAACACCCACCTGCGCAAAGAGGGCATCGAGGTGATAGAGATCCCGGGCAGCGAGCTGGGCCGGGGCCGCGGCGGCCCCCGCTGCATGAGCTGTCCCGTCCAGCGAGACGCTGTATAGAAATGTGGGGTCTCGTATAGACTTACATGGTCCCTGTAGTCGTACACCTGGAGCGCCCCCATGGCGACAGTCCCGACCGCCCTCGCCGGCCGCCACTTCCTCAAGGAGCTGGACTTCACCGAGGCGGAGTTCCGCGGCCTGGTCGAGCTGGCAGCCGAGCTGAAGGCCGCCAAGAAGGCCGGGACCGAGACCCCGTACCTGCGCGGGCGGAACATCGCGCTGATCTTCGAGAAGACCTCGACGCGCACCCGCTGCGCGTTCGAGGTCGCCGCCGCCGACCAGGGCGCTCACACCACCTACCTGGAGCCCTCCGGGTCCCAGATCGGGCACAAGGAGTCCGTCCGGGACACCGCCCGGGTGCTGGGCCGGATGTACGACGCCATCGAGTACCGGGGCGACAGCCAGGCCAAGGTCGAGGAGCTGGCCGCGTACGCCGGTGTGCCCGTCTACAACGGCCTCACCGACGACTGGCACCCCACCCAGATGCTCGCCGACGTGCTCACCATGACCGAGCACTGCGCCAAGCCGCTCGGCGGCATCGCCTTCGCCTACCTCGGCGACGCCCGCTTCAACATGGGCAACTCCTACCTGGTCACCGGCGCCCTGCTCGGCATGGACGTACGCATCGTCGCCCCGAAGTCCTACTGGCCTGCCCAGGAGATCCTCGACCGCGCCCGCGAGCTCGCCGGCTCCAGCGGCGCCCGGATCACCCTCACCGAGGACATCGCCGAGGGAGTGCGGGGCGCCGACTTCGTCGCCACCGACGTCTGGGTGTCCATGGGCGAGCCCAAGGAGGTGTGGGCCGAGCGGATCGCGGCCCTCGCCCCGTACGCGGTGACCATGGACGTGCTGCGCGCCACCGGCAACCCGGACGTGCGGTTCCTGCACTGCCTGCCGGCCTTCCACGACCTCGGCACCGCCGTCGGACAGCAGATCTTCGAGGCGCACGGCCTGGACTCGCTGGAGGTGACGGACGAGGTGTTCGAGTCCGCCCACTCGGTGGTCTTCGACGAGGCGGAGAACCGGCTGCACACCATCAAGGCGGTGCTGGTCGCCACACTCGCCCGGGAAACCCTTGCCTGACCCTCCTCACCAGGCCTTATCCTGACCGGCGGCCCGGAACCACCCCTTCCGCGCCGCCGCCGCGGCCCCACCACGGCCGCCCGCACCACCAGAATCGAGCACCACCGGCATGCCCGCTCCCCGCATCAAGTCCCCGCGCCTGCTCGTCGCCGAATCCGGCGCCGACCGCGAGGGACACGGCCTGAAGCGCACCATGGGCCTCTTCCAGCTCATCTGCTTCGGCGTCGGCGCCATCGTCGGCACCGGCATCTTCGTCGGCCTGTCCGACTCGGTCGCCCAGGCCGGCCCGGCCGTCGTCGTCTCCTTCGTCCTCGCGGCCCTCACCTGCGTCTTCACCGCCTTCTCCTTCGCCGAGCTGGGCGGCGCGATCCCGGTCTCCGGTTCCTCGTACTCCTTCGCCTACGCCGGCCTCGGCGAGTCCACCGCCTTTCTCGTCGGCTGGTGCCTGCTGCTGGAGTACGGCGTCTCGATCTCGGCCGTCGCGGTCGGCTGGAGCCAGTACGTCAACGAACTGCTGCACAGCCTCACCGGCCTCCAGCTCCCGGCCGCCCTGTCCGCGGGCCCCGGCGACGGCGGCGTGATCAACCTGCCGGCCGTGATCGTCATCGCCATGGCCTCGGCGCTGCTGGTGCGCGGGGTGCGGGAGAGCGCCGGGGCGACCGCCGCCATGGCCGCGGTGAAGCTCGTGATCCTGCTCGCCTTCTGCGCCATCGGCTACAGCGCCTTCAAGGACGGCAACCTCACCCCGTTCTCCCCGGCCGGCCTCGGCGGCATCGGCGCGGGCACCACCGCCGCCTTCTTCTCGTACATCGGCTTCGACGCGATCACCACGGCCGGCGAGGAGGCGAAGAACCCGCGCCGGCACATCCCCGTCGCGATCCTGGTCTGCATGGGCATCGTGACCCTGCTGTACTGCGCGGTCGCGCTCGCCGCGATCGGCGCCATCGGCGGCGACCAGGTCGCCGGCCGCCCCGCCGCCCTGTCCTTCGTCGTCAACGAGGTCACCGGCTCCGCCGTCGGCGGCGGTGTCATCGCCTTCGGCGCGGTCGTCGCCATCGCCTCCGTGGTCCTCGCCGTGATGTACGGCCAGACCCGCATCCTGATGTCGATGTCCCGGGACGGCCTGATCCCGCGCGTCTTCGAGAAGGTCAGCCCGAAGACCTCCACGCCGGTCGCCGGCACGCTGATCGTCGGCGTCGTCTTCGCGCTCCCGGCGGCCTTCGCCTCGCTGGACGCCGTGATGAACCTGTGCACCATCGGCACCCTCGCCATCATGGCCGTCGTCAACGTCACGGTGCTGGCCCTGCGCCGCCGCGAACCGGGCCTCGACCGCAGCTTCCGGGTGCCGCTGTACCCGGTGGCCCCGCTGCTCGGCATCGGCTTCTGCCTGTACCTGATGTGGGAGACCGGCTGGCGCACCTGGATCCAGTTCGCCGTGTTCCTCGCGGCGGGCCTCGCGGTCTACGCCCTCTACGGCCGCCGGCACTCCACGCTGGCCGGCGCCGTACCGGCCGGTGAGGTCACGCCGGCCGGGGCCGAGCGGGAACCACAGGCAGTCTGAACCACACCGCCTTGCCCGAGGGGGTGGGGCGGTGACCGCAGGAGGAGCTCAGGGCCCGGATCAGCAGCAGCCCGCGCCCGTCCTCCTGCCACACGTCGGGCTCCTCGAGCACCGGCGCGGTCAGCCGGCCGGGCGGCGCCGGGTCCGGGTCGTGCACCTCGACCTGGCAGCCGGTCGGCCGCAACTCCACCACCAGCTCTATCGGGCCGCGCCCGGCGGTGTGCTCCACCGCGTTGGCCACCAGCTCAGCGGTCAGCAGCTCGGCCGTGTCGCAGTCGGTCACGTGCTCGACCTCGGTGAGGGCCGTGCGCACCAGGGCGCGCGCCACGGGCACCGCCGCCGCGGTGTGCGGCAGCGCGATGCGCCAGGAGGCCGATTCGGCGGGGGGTTCGTGCACGGCGAGTCCTTCATGGAGCAGGCTGTCCTGCTGTCCGACTCCAGGCATGGTACGGGCCCGGCGGCGCCCGGCCGTCGCCGGGCCGGTCGACCGCCCCGTTTCTGTCGCGCCATCGTGACGATGGTCACAAAGCGGTGATAACTTCATGGAGGAGCGCACCGTACGGCACCGTCCCCCAAGGAGGCCGCACGTCATGAGTCCCTTCACCGGCTCGGCCGCCCGCACCGGCGACTGGGAGCATCTGCGGGTGCGGATCGCCGACCGGGTCGCCACCGTCACCCTCGCCCGCCCCGAGAAGCTCAACGCCCTCACCTTCGGCGCCTACGCCGACCTGCGCGACCTGCTCGCCGAGCTGTCCCGGGAGCGCGCGGTACGGGCCCTGGTGCTGGCCGGGGAGGGCCGCGGCTTCTGCTCCGGCGGCGACGTGGACGAGATCATCGGCGCCACCCTCGCCATGGACACCGCCCGGCTGCTCGACTTCAACCGGATGACCGGACAGGTCGTGCGCGCGGTCCGGGAGTGCCCGTTCCCGGTGATCGCCGCGGTGCACGGCGTGGCGGCCGGCGCCGGCGCGGTCCTCGCCCTCGCGGCGGACTTCCGGGTCGCCGACCCCTCGGCCCGGTTCGCGTTCCTCTTCACCCGGGTCGGCCTGTCCGGCGGCGACATGGGCGCCGCCTATCTGCTGCCCCGGGTCGTCGGCCTCGGCCACGCCACCCGCCTGCTCATGCTCGGCGACCCGGTCCGGGCCCCCGAGGCCGAGCGCATCGGCCTGATCAGCGAGCTGGCCGAGGAGGGCCGGGCGGACGAGACGGCCGCCGCCCTGGCCCGCCGCCTGGCCGACGGCCCGGCCCTGGCCCACGCCCAGACCAAGGCCCTGCTCACGGCCGAACTGGACATGCCGCTCGCGGCCGCCGTGGAACTGGACGCCTCGACCCAGGCCCTGCTGATGACCGGCGAGGACTACGCGGAGTTCCACGCGGCCTTCACAGCGAAGCGCGCGCCGAAGTGGCGGGGGAGGTGAGCTTCCATGCCGACCTCAGGGAAACCGACCCCAGGGGCGCGGGGCTCCGCTGATATGCGGCTCCGCCGCGGGGCGCGAGCAACCACGGACGGCCCGCATCCGCCGACGACGGGAAACCACCCCCTCCGCGTCGCGATAATCGGCGGCGGCCCCGGAGGTCTGTACGCCGCGGCCCTCCTCAAACGCCTCGACCCCGCCCGCGACATCACCGTCTGGGAACGCAACGCCCCCGACGAGACCTTCGGCTTCGGCGTGGTCCTCTCCGACGAGACCCTCGGCGGCATCGAACACGCCGACCCGGTCGTCCACGAGGCGTTACGGCGGGAATTCGTCCGCTGGGACGACATCGACATCGTGCACCGGGGGACCCGCCACCGCTCCGGCGGCCACGGCTTCGCCGCGCTGGGCCGCCACCGGCTCCTCGAGATCCTGCACGAGCGCTGCCGCTCCCTCGGCGTACGGCTCCGCTTCCGCGCCGAGGCCCCCCACCCGGACACCCTGAGCGCCGAGTACGACCTGGTCATCGCGGCCGACGGGGTGCACAGCGCCACCCGTGAGACCTACGCCCACGTCTTCCGCCCCCAGGTGACCGAACACCGCTGCCGCTACATCTGGCTCGCCGCCGACTTCCCCTTCGACGCCTTCCGCTTCGAGATCGCGGAGACCGAACACGGCGTCGTGCAACTGCACGGATACCCCTACGGGGCCGACGCCTCCACGGTGATCATCGAGATGCGCGAGGAGGTCTGGCGGGCCGCGGGCCACGGCGGCCTCACCCCGCGCGAGTCCGTCGAGCGCTGCGCCAAGCTCTTCGCCGACGCCTTGCGCGGACGCCCGCTGCGCTCCGGGAACTCCGCCTGGACCAGCTTCCGTACGGTGGTCAACGACCGCTGGTCGCACGGCAACGTCGTCCTCCTCGGCGACGCCGCACACACCGCGCACTTCTCCATCGGCTCCGGCACCAAACTCGCCGTCGAGGACGCCCTCGCCCTGGCCGCCTGCCTGGAGGAACAGCCGGACGTGCCCCGCGCGCTGGCGGCCTACGAGGAGGAGCGCAGGCCCGTCGTCGCCTCCACCCAGCGAGCCGCCCGGGCCAGCCTGGAGTGGTTCGAGAACGCGGGGCTGTATCTGCGCCAGCCGCCCCGCCAGTTCGCCTTCAACCTGCTCACCCGCTCCCGTCGCGTCACCCACGGCAACCTGCGCCTGCGCGACGCCCGCTTCACCGAGTCCGTGGAGCGCGCGTTCGGCTGCCCGCCCGGCACACCCCCGATGTTCACCCCGTTCCGGCTGCGCGGCCTGACCCTGCGCAACCGGGTCGTGGTGTCGCCGATGGACATGTACTCGGCCGCCGACGGCGTTCCCGGTGACTTCCACCTCGTCCACCTGGGCGCCCGGGCGCTCGGCGGGGCCGGGCTGGTGATGACCGAGATGGTGTGCGTCAGCCCGGAGGGCCGGATCACCCCCGGCTGCGCCGGCCTCTACACCGGCCGGCAGGCCGAGGCGTGGCGGCGCGTCACCGACTTCGTGCACCGGCAGTCCCCGGGCACCGCGATCGGCGTCCAGCTCGGGCACTCCGGCCGCAAGGGGTCCACGAAACTGATGTGGGAGGGCATCGACGAGCCGCTGCCCACCGGCAACTGGCCGCTCGTGGCCGCCTCCCCGCTGCCGTACAAGCCGGGCAGCCAGATACCGCGCGAGCTGTCCCGGGCCCGGCTCACCGACATCCGGGAGCAGTTCACGGCGGCCGCCTGGCGGGCCGCCCGGGCCGGTTTCGACCTGCTCGAACTGCACTGCGGCCACGGCTATCTGCTCTCCGGCTTCCTCTCCCCGCTCACCAACCACCGCACCGACGCCTACGGCGGTTCACCGGAGCGGCGCCTGCGCTTCCCGCTGGAGGTCTTCGACGCCGTGCGCGGGGTGTGGCCGGCCGAGCGGCCGATGACCGTCCGGATCTCGGCCACCGACTGGGCCGACGGCGGGACGGGCGCCGACGACGCCGTGGAGATCGCCCGCGCCTTCGCCGCGCACGGCGCCGACGCCATCGACGTGTCCACCGGGCAGGTGGTGGCGGAGGAACGCCCGGAGTACGGGCGGTCGTACCAGACGCCGTTCGCCGACCGCATCCGGCACGAGGTCCGGGTACCGGTGATCGCGGTCGGCGCGATCTCCTCCTGGGACGACGTCAACTCCCTGATCCTGGCGGGCCGTACCGACCTGTGCGCCCTGGCCCGTCCGCACCTGTACGACCCGCACTGGACCCTGCACGCGGCGGCCGAGCAGGGCTACGAGGGCCCGGGCGCCCCCTGGCCCGCGCCCTACCGGGCCGGCAGCCGCCCGCCCCGCACCGGCCGCACCGACAACCCCAAGCCCCGCCTGACGCTGCGTGACTGACGGAGTCTCAGAGTCCCACGTACCGGGCCCCGGCGTCCCGCAGGCGTTCGTGCAGGCCCCGGAAGACCTCCGCCGAGCGCACGCCGGGCCAGTCCGGCGGCAGCAGACGGGTGGGCAGGCCCGGGTCGGTGTAGGGGAGGTGGCGCCAGGAGTCGAGGGCGAGCAGATAGTCGCGGTAGGCCTCCTCGGGCGGGGTGTCCGAACGGGCGGCCCAGGCCCGCAGCACCGGCGCGTGCGCGTCCAGGAAGCGCTCGTGCTCCTTGGCGATCGCGGCCAGGTCCCACCAGCGGGCCACCGCCTCGGCCGTGGGCGCGAAACCCAGGTGCTCGCCGCGGAAGAAGTCCACGTACGGGTCCAGCCGCAGCCGGCGCAGGGTGTGCTCCGTCTCCTCGTACAGCCGGGCCGGGGCGATCCACACCCCCGGCGCGGCGGTGCCGAAGCCGAGGCCGGCCAGCCGGGAGCGCAGCACGTGCCGCTTCTGCCGCTCCGACTCCGGGACCGAGAACACCGCGAGCACCCAGCCCTCGTCCGCCACGGGCGCGCCCGCGTAGACGCGCCGGTCGCCGTCGTCCAGCAACTGGCGGGCCTCGGGCGAGAGTTCGTACCCGGCCGCGCCGGACTCGGTGCGGGCCGGCAGCAGCAGGCCGCGCCGCTTGAGCCGGGACACCGAGGAGCGTACGGAGGGCGCGTCCACGCCGACGGCGGCCAGGAGCCGGATCAGCTCGGCGACGGGCACCGGGCCGGGCAGTGAGCGGCCGTACGCGCCGTAGAGCGTGACGATGAGGGACCTGGGGGTGTGCTGGTCGGACACGTTGATCATTTTAGGTCGTCGGCATCACGGCTGGTCACCACCGGTGCGCAGCAGGAACCGCTGCACCTTGCCGGTGGCCGTGCGGGGCAGCGCGTCGAGGAAGACGAACTCGCGCGGGCACTTGTAGGGCGCGAGTTCCGCGATGAGGAACGCGCGCAGCGCCTCCGGGTCTGGGCGGGCGCCGGGGCGCAGCACGGTGTAGGCGACGGCCACCTGGCCGCGGGCCTCGTCGGGGCGGCCGACGACCGCCGTCTCCGTCACGTCGGGATGGCGCAGCAGCGCGTCCTCCACCTCCGGCCCGGCTATGTTGTACCCGGCGGAGACGATCATGTCGTCCGCGCGGGCCACGTACCGGAAATAGCCGTCGGCCTCGCGTATGTAGGTGTCGCCGGTGAGGTTCCAGCCGTCGCGCACGTACTCCCGCTGCCGAGGATCGGCGAGATAGCGGCAGCCGACCGGGCCGCGCACGGCCAGCAGACCGGGCTCGCCGTCGGGCACCGGCCGGCCGTCGGCGTCCTGGACGCGCGCCCGCCAGCCCGGCACCGGCAGGCCCGTGGTGCCGGGCCGGATCCGCTCGTCGGCGGCGGACACGAAGATGTGCAGCAGCTCGGTGGCGCCGATGCCGTTGATCAGGCGCAGGCCCGTGCGCTCGTGCCAGGCCCGCCAGGTGGCCGCGGGCAGGTTCTCGCCGGCCGAGACACAGCGCCTGAGGGACGACAGGTCGTGGCCGTCCAGCTCGCGCAGCATCGCCCGGTAGGCGGTCGGCGCGGTGAACAGCACGGAGACGCGGTGCGCGGCGATGGCGGGCAGCAGCTGCCGGGGGCCCGCCTGTTCGAGCAGGAGACTGCTGGCCCCGGCCCGCAGCGGGAAGATCACCAGCCCGCCGAGGCCGAAGGTGAAGCCGAGCGGGGGACTGCCGGTGAACACGTCGTCCTCGCGGGGGCGCACCACGTGCCGGGAGAACGTGTCGGCTGTCGCCAGCACATCCCGGTGGAAGTGCATGCACCCCTTCGGGCGGCCCGTGGTGCCGGAGGTGAACGCGATCAGGGCGACGTCGTCGGAGGCGGTGTCCACCGCCGGGTAGGGGGCGGCCGGGGCCGGGCGGCGCAGCAGGTCCTCGGGGCCGTCCCCGCCGTACGTCGTGACGCGCAGCCCCGGTACGGCCGCCCGCAGCAGGTCGTCCACCGCCCGGACATCGCACAGCGCGTGCCCGATCCGGGCGATCGCGCACATCTCCGCCAGCTCCTGCGGGCGCTGCCGGGCCAGCACGGTGACCGCGATCGCGCCCGCCTTCAGCACGGCCAGCCAGCAGGCGGCCAGCCACGGTGTGGTGGGGCCGCGCAGCAGCACCCGGTTGCCCGGGACCACGCCCAGGGTGCCGGTGAGCACGTGCGCGATCCGGTCGACGCGGGCGCGCAGTTCGCCGTAGGTCCAGGCGGGACCGGCCGGCGTCAGGAACGCCGGGCGGGCCGCGTCGGCGTGGTCCAGCAGCTCCACCGCGCAGTTCAGCCGGGCGGGGTAGCGCAGTTCCGGCAGGTCGAACCGCAGCTCGGGCCACTCGTGCGGCGGGGGCAGATGGTCGCGCGCGAACGTGTCGACGTGGGCCGAGAGATGCATGACGGTGGGCCCCCTTGCCGTGACGTCGTATCCGGGCCTGGCCGCCCGGACGGGCTTCCTGGCGGGCTCGCGCTTCGAGCGTAGCGGCCTGGTGACGGCAGTCAACGGTCCGCGATACCGTCGGGGGACGGGCGGCGGACCCGCCCCGGAGGGAGGAACGGCCGTGTCCGCATTCGCACTCGCGCCGGAGCAGGCCGCCTGGTGCGCCGAGCTGCGCGCGCTGGCCGCCGGGCGGCTGCGCCCGCTCGCCGGCCGGGGCGCACCCGGCCGCGTCGACCGGCCGCTGCTCGCCGAACTCGGCCGGACCGGCCTGCTCTCCCGGCTGTTCGACTCCGGGGCGCTGGAGCTGTGCCTGCTGCGGGAGTCCCTGGCGCAGGGCTGCACCGAGGCCGAGACCGCCCTCGCCCTCCAGGGCCTCGGCGCCCACCCGGTGCACGCCCACGGCACCCCGGCCCAGCGGGAGCGCTGGCTGCCCCGGGTCGCCGACGGCAGCGCGGTCGCCGCGTTCGCGCTCAGTGAGCCCGGCGCCGGGTCGGACGCGGCGGCGCTGTCCCTCGCCGCCGAGCCCGACGGCGACGGCTGGCGGCTCACCGGCGCCAAGTGCTGGATCTCCAACGCCCCCGACGCCGACTTCTACACCGTCTTCGCCCGCACCACGCCCGGCGCCGGAGCGCGCGGGGTGACCGCCTTCCTCGTCCCCGCCGACCGGCCCGGACTCACCGGCCGCCCGCTGGAGATGCTCGCGCCGCACCCCATCGGCGCCCTCGACTTCGACGCCGTGCCCGTCACCGGCGCCGACCTGCTCGGCGCGCCCGACCGGGGCTTCGCCGTCGCCATGGGCACCCTCAACCTCTTCCGGCCCAGCGTCGGCGCCTTCGCGGTCGGCATGGCCCAGGCCGCGCTGGACGCCACCCTCGCCCACACCGCCCGGCGCGAGGCGTTCGGCGGCACCCTGCGCGACCTCCAGGCCGTCTCCCACCAGGTCGCCGAGATGGCCCTGCGCACCGAGGCGGCCCGGCTGATGGTGTACGCGGCGGCCTCCGCATACGACGCGGGGGCCGCCGACGTGCCCCGGCGGGCCGCGATGGCCAAGCTGCTGGCCACCGAGACCGCGCAGTACGTCGTCGACACCGCCGTCCAGCTGCACGGCGCGTGCGCCCTGCGCCGCGGCCACCTGCTGGAGCACCTCTACCGCGAGGTGCGGGCGCCGCGCATCTACGAGGGCGCCAGCGAGGTGCAACGGAGCATCATCGCCAAGGAGTTGTACGCCGCTGCGGCGAAGGAGGACCGGTGACGACCGAGCGCGTCAACCCGCCCGCGCTGTCCCCGCCCACCGGTTTCAGCCACGCCGTGGTCGCGGCCGGCAGCCGCGTGGTGTTCCTGGCCGGCCAGACCGCCCTCGACGCCGACGGCGAGATCACCGGGGACACCCTGCCCGAGCAGTTCGGCAGGGCCCTCGGCAACCTGCTCGGCGCCCTGCGCGCGGCCGGCGGCACCCCCGCCGACCTGGCCCGGGTCACCGTCTACGCCACGGACCTCGCCGCCTACCGCGCGCACGCCCCCGAACTGGGCCGGATCTGGCGGCGGGCGGCGGGCCGGGACTATCCGGCGATGGCCGTCGTCCAGGTGGTGCGGCTGTGGGACGAGCGGGCGCTGGTGGAGCTGGACGGGTTCGCCGTACTGCCCTGACCCCGGCCGCGGGCACCCGGCACAACCGTCGGGAGCATGGACGCGCCACCGTAGGGGTGACGGTCACGTCCGCGGGTCCGGCCGCCCGGTACCAGTGGAGGTCTCGAACCCCTGCACCACCGGGAGGTACTCCATGCCCGTCCGCCGTTCCCTCCTCGCCGCCGCCCTCGGCTCCGCGGCGCTGCTGTGCGCGACCGCCGCCCCGGCCGCCGCCGCGCCCGGCGAGTACGTCACCGTCGACCCGACCGGCCTGATCGCGGCGGACGGCACGGTGACGCTCTCCGGCAGTTACCGCTGCACCGGCGCCACCGGAGCGGCGTTCGTCGGGTCCTCGATCAGCCAGGGCACCGAACGCCGGCAGGGCATCGGCGGCAGCGCCGCCCGCTGCGACGGCGTCGAGCACCGCTGGCAGAACTCCGGCAAGCCCTACGGCCAGACGCTGCGGCCGGGGACGGCGCGGGTGCAGGCCACCGTCGTGGAACTCCGCCCCTCGGGCATCCTCCTGCTGCCGGTCTTCCACGCCCAGTCGGACCGCGACATCACCCTCGTCCAGGGCTGAGCCCCACGCCACCGGTTCGGGGGCCCGTCCGGCGGCTGTCGCGGGCTCCCCGGCTGCTCAACGGCCCGTACGGGTGCCTGTGGCCGGTCGGCTTCCTGCCGGTTCAGGGTCGCTGCGGGTTGTGGCCGGCCCCCGTTGGTCAATGGTCCGTCCGGTGGTACAGCGTCCGTCCGGGCCCGGCCGCCGACGCCCGCTCAGCCGGTTCACGGCCCGTCCGGGCGGTTGTGGCCGGTCGGCTTCCTGCCGGTTCAGGGGCCGTCCGGGCGGCTGTCGTCGGCTCCCCGCTCGCCGCCGGCTGACGTCCCGCCCGGGCCGTCGCCCGCTCTTCCTCGGGTCACAGCCCTTCCAGGGCCGTGACCCGCTCCCCGCCGGTTCCCGGGCCGTCCACGGCCGGCGGGGCCGGTACGCGCCGGACCACCGTGCCGCCCGGCCGGCGCAGGGCGGCGACGAACTTGTAGCGGGAGCCGCGGTAGACCGAGCGCACCCACTCCACCGGGGTGCCCTGCGCGTCCCGCGAGTGCCGGGACAGCAGCAGCATCGGCAGCCCCACGTCGGTGGCCAGCAACTGCGCCTCGCGCGGGGTGGACAGCGAGGTCTCGATGGTCTCGTCCGCCTCGGCCAGATGGACGCCGTAGACCTCGGCGAGCGCCGTGTACAGCGACGGGTAGGTGGCCAGCGAGCGGCGCAGGCCGGGGAAGCGCCGCACGGACAGGTGGGTCGTCTCGATCGCCATCGGGTCGCCGCTGGCCAGCCGCAGCCGCTCGATGCGCAGCACCCGTTCGCCGATCCCGATGCCGAGCAGGCCCGCCAGCTGCTCGTCGGCCGGTACCTCCCCGATGTCCAGCACCTGCGAGGCCGGGGCGAGGCCCTGGGCCCGCATGTCCTCGGTGTGCGAGGTGAGCTGGAGCGTGCGGTACAGCTTGGGCTGGGCCACGAAGGTGCCCTTGCCCTGGATCCGGTCCAGCCGGCCCTCGCCGACGAGTTCCTGCAGCGCCTGCCGCACGGTGGTCCGGGAGGTGTCGAACCGGACCGCGAGCAGCCGTTCGGCGGGCATGGCCGAACCGGGTTGCAGCGCCTCGGCCATCGTCAGGAGCTGCTGCTTGATCCGGTAGTACTTCGGCACGCGCGCGGTGCGGCCGGACGCCCCCCGGTGCGGATGGGCGCTGCTGACGTCGGTGGTCATGCCTGCCTTCCCGGCTGTGTCGATGGGCTCCCGTTATAGCGACCAACTCCCGTATGGTCTAGTCCAACTGAACGGTCCGGGCGAAAGGGACGGAACGCGGAGGGACGCGCTCCGGTGACTTTCTCGTAACGGCCGGGATTGGCTCCCCGAACCACCCTTGACACTCCAAAAGGTCTAGGCCAAGCTCCACCGTACTGGTCTACACCATTAGTGGCCAGGTCCCGAGCCCTACGTGCAACAGCGTCGTACCGCAGGTCACCGCCGAGGGCGTGGGGGGTTAGTGGCATCCCTGAGGAGGGTGGCGTGAAGCGCAAGCTTGCGGCCGCGATAGTGATCGCGGGCATGATGGTCTCCGTGTCGGCGTGCGGCGGGGACGACGGCGACGAGGGCGGCGCGGGACCGGACGGCTTCAAGGGCCAGACGCTCACCGTCTGGGCGATGGACGGCTCCACCCCGGACCAGTGGGTCAAGGACGTGTCGGCCGCGTTCGAGAAGAAGACCGGCGCCAAGGTGAAGTTCGAGACCCAGAAGTGGGACGGGATCCAGCAGAAGATCACCACCGCCCTCTCCGAGTCCACCCCGCCGGACGTGATCGAGGTCGGCAACACCCAGACCCCGGCCTACGCGGCCACCGGCGGCCTCGCCGAACTGGACGACCTGAAGAAGGAGATCGGCGCCGACTGGACGCCGTCGGTCTCGCAGTCCTCCGTCTACGACGGCAAGCAGTACGCCGCTCCCTGGTACTTCACCAGCCGCGTGGTCATCTACAACAAGAAGGTCTGGGCCGAGGCCGGCATCAAGGACGTTCCCAAGACCCGGGACGAGTTCTTCAAGGACCTGGAGACCATCGACAAGAAGACCGACGCCGAGCCGATCTACCTGCCCGGCCAGAACTGGTACTTCTTCGACGGCCTGACCATCGGCCAGGGCGCCGACCTGGTGAAGAAGGAGGGCGACAAGTACGTCTCCAACCTCGACGACCCCAAGGTCGCCAAGGCCATGGAGATCTACAAGAAGTACGCCTCCTACTCCCAGGCCCCCAAGGACAAGGACGAGGCCACCCCGCAGCAGGCCGAGGTGTTCGCCAACGGCAAGACCGGCGCGTTCATCGGCATGGGCTGGGAGGCCGCCACCGCGGTCAACGCCAACAAGGCCATCGAGAAGGACCTCGGTTACTTCCCCATCCCCGGCGAGACCGCAGACAAGCCCGAGAGCGTCTTCCTCGGCGGCTCCAACCTCGCCGTCGCCGCGGGCAGCAAGAAGCAGGCCCTGGCCAAGGAGTTCCTGCGGATCGCGCTGTCCGACCAGTACGAGGGCCAGCTGGCCAAGCTCAACGGCGTCATCCCGAACAAGAAGGCGCTGGAGTCCAACCTCAAGGGCAACCTGGTCGCGGAGGCCATCGCCCCGGGTGCCTCGGTCGGCGGCACCACCCCGCTGATCCCCGAGTGGGGTGCGGTGGAGAACAACCCCAACCCGATCAAGTCCTACATGACGTCCGTGCTGAACGGTAAGTCCCCGGCACAGGCCGCCCAGCAGGTCGAGGACGAGATCAACAAGCGCCTGGCCCAGAAGAACTGATCACCGTGCCGGGGGTGCCACCAGACGGCACCCCCGGCCGACGCCTTGGCCGTGCCACGGGTGCGGCCACGGTGTTTCGTACGGCCACGGAAGAGATGGCAACTCATGTCAGTGCAGACCGAAGGCACGGACACGGCCGGGGAGCCCGCTGTCCGCAAGGCCCGGGTGCCGGCCTCGCCACGAGGTGACGACCGTACCCTCGGGGCCCCGTCCCGGCGCCGCGCCGCCGCCCCCTACCTGCTCCTGCTGCCCGCGCTGCTGGCCACCCTGGTGCTGCTCGGCTGGCCGCTCGTGAAGAACGGCATGCTGTCGTTCCAGAACCTCAACCCGCGCCAGCTCATCCAGCACCTCACCGAGTGGAACGGCGTCGACAACTACAAAGAGGTGCTGACCGCCGAGGAGTTCTGGCGGGTCGTCGAACGCTCCGTGTTCTTCACCGCCGTCAACGTGGTGCTGATCATGGTGCTCGGCACGCTGATCGGGCTGCTGCTGGCCCGGCTCGGCAAGCGGATGCGGCTGCTGCTCCTGTTCGGCCTCGTGCTCGCCTGGGCCATGCCGGTCATCGCGGCCACCACCGTCTACAAGTGGCTGTTCGCCCAGCGCTTCGGCGTCGTCAACTGGGTGCTGGACGCGCTCGGCTGGCACTCCATGGCCGACCACAACTGGCTGGAGACCCAGTTCTCCACCTTCGCCGTGGTCACCCTGCTGCTCGTGTGGCAGTCCATCCCCTTCGTGGCGATCAACCTCTACGCCGCCACCACCACGATCCCCCGTGAGTTGTACGAGGCCGCCGCCCTGGACGGCGCCGGCACCTGGAAGGGCTTCACCTCCGTGACCCTGCCCTTCCTGCGGCCGTTCCTGTACGCCACGACGTTCCTCGAAGTCATCTGGATCTTCAAGGCGTTCCCGCAGATCTTCGCGATGAACGAGGGCGGCCCGGACCACCTCACCGAGACCCTGCCGATCTACGCCTTCGTGGAGGGCGTCGGCAACCAGCACTTCGGACTCGGCGCGGCGATCTCCTTCCTGACCATCGCGGTGCTGCTCGTCATCACCTCGTACTACCTGCGCATGGTGCTCAAGCAAGAGGAGGACGAGCTGTGAAGCGCTCGCTCTTCGGCCGTTTCTGGCCCAACGCGACCGCCGTCGTCCTCTTCGTCGGCTTCGCGTTCCCCGTGTACTGGATGTTCGCCACGGCCTTCAAGCCGACCGGCGACATCATCACCGACGACCCGGTGTGGTTCCCGACCGACGCCACCCTGGAGCACTTCAAGACGGCCGTCGACGCCGACCACTTCTGGACCCTGGTCCTCAACTCGGTCACCGTCACGCTGCTGTCGGTCGCGTGCTCGCTCGTCATCGCCCTGCTCGCGGCCTTCGCCCTGACCCGGATGCGGTTCAAGGGCCGGCGCGGTCTCATCGTGACGTTCATGCTGGCGCAGATGGCTCCCTGGGAAGTCCTCATCATCGCCATGTACATGATCGTGCGGGACAACGACATGCTCGACAGCCTGGTCCCGCTCACCGCCTTCTACACCATGATGGTGCTGCCGCTGACCATCCTGACGCTGCGCGGCTACATCGCCGCCGTGCCCAAGGAGCTGGAGGAGTCGGCGATGGTCGACGGCTGCACCCGCCGGCAGGCCTTCGTGAAGGTGATCTTCCCGCTGCTCGCGCCCGGCCTGATGGCGACCTCGCTGTTCGGCTTCATCACCGCCTGGAACGAGTTCCCGCTCGTCCTGATCCTCAACAAGTCCGCCGAGAAGCAGACCCTGCCGCTGTGGCTGTCGCAGTTCCAGACCGCCTTCGGCGACGACTGGGGCGCCACCATGGCCGCCTCGTCCCTCTTCGCGCTGCCCATCCTGATCCTCTTCATCTTCCTGCAACGCAAGGCTGTCAGCGGTCTGACCGACGGCGCCGTGAAGGGATGACGCCCCGATGACCATCACCGCCCCCGGCACCGACACCCTCACCCGCAACGCCCTCGCGGTCCTCCAGCCCGGCTTCGACGGCACCACCGCCCCCGACTGGGTGCGCCGCCGCATCGACGAGGGCCTGGCCTCCGTCGCCCTGTTCGGCCGCAACGTCGTCAGCGAGGAGCAGGTCACCGCGCTCACCGCGCAACTGCGCGCCGGACGGGACGACCTGCTCGTCGCCATCGACGAGGAGAGCGGCGACGTCACCCGCCTCGACGTGCGCACCGGCTCCGCCTTCCCCGGCAACCACGCCCTCGGCGCCGTCGACGACCCCGCCCTGACCCGGTCCGTCGCCCGCGAGCTGGGCCGCCGCCTGGCCGCCTGCGGCGTCACCTTCGACTGGGCGCCCTCCGCCGACGTCAACGCCAACCCCGACAACCCGGTCATCGGCGTCCGCTCCTTCGGCACCGGCCCCGACCTGGTCGCCCGGCACACCGCCGCCTGGGTCGAGGGCCTGCAGTCCTCCGGCGTCGCCGCCTGCACCAAGCACTTCCCCGGCCACGGCGACACCAACGTCGACTCCCACCACGCCGTACCCCGCATCGACGTCGACGCCGACACCCTCTTTGAGCGCGAACTGCCCCCGTTCCGCGCGGCCATCGCCGCCGGCACCCGGGCCATCATGAGCGCCCACATCCTGGTGCCGGCCCTCGACCCGGACCGCCCCGGCACCCTGTCCCCGCGCATCCTCACCGACCTGCTGCGCGGCGAACTCGGCTACCAGGGCCTGATCGTCACCGACGGCATCGAGATGCGCGCCATCTCCGGCACCTACGGCCTGAACCAGGGCGTGGTCCTCGCGATCGCGGCCGGCGCCGACGCCATCTGCGTGGGCGGCGGGCTGTGCGACGAGGGCACCGTGCTCGGCATGCGGGACGCGCTCGTCGCGGCCGTGCGCTCCGGCGAACTGCCCGAGGAACGGCTCGCCGACGCCGCCGCCCGGGTGCGCGACCTGGCCGCCTGGACCGCCGCGCACCGCGGGGACGTCGCGCGGACCACGCCCGACCCGGAGATCGGCCTCGTCGCGGCCCGCCGCGCGCTGACCGTGACCCGCACCGGCGCCGCCGCACCGGTCACCGGGCCGGTGTACGTCGCCCGGTTCAACCCGGCCCCGAACATCGCCGTCGGCCACGAGACCCCCTGGGGCGTCGCCGACGAGCTGGAGCGGCTGCTGCCCGGCAGCGCCTCCGGGACCTTCACCGGCGACGACGCCGAGCCGCCGCCCTCGCCGCTGCCGAGGGGCGCCGGATCGTCGCCGTGGTCCGCGACGAACACCGGCACCCCTGGATGCGCGCCGCGCTCGACACCCTGCTCGCCGCCCGGCCCGACACCGTCGTGGTCGAGATGGGCCTGCCGCAGGCCCCGCCGCGCGGTGCCCTGCACCTCGCCACCTACGGCGCCGCCCGCGTCTGCGGAGTGGCCGCCGCCGAGGCCGTCCTGGCCGGCTGACCTCTTCACCCCCCCGGCCGCCCGCCCTCCCCGGCGGGCGGCCACCCTCTCCGTGCTCTCTCCGTGACCCGGTGGCCCTTTCACGCCCTGGCGTATGCCACCGGCACATGTCTCACGTCCGACCCGCAGGTGTTGTCGTCCCGATCACCCCCGGAGTGTGAACACATGCACGAGCCCACCCCCTACCTCCACCGAGCGGCGACCGGCCGCCCCTACTTCAGCGCCGACGCCGAGACCTACCTCGCCCCGACCCCGCTGCGCGACCTGGAGAAGACCGAGCCGCTGCGCGTGCTGTCCGCGGAGGACTTCGCGTTCTGGCAGACCTACGGCTACGTCGTCGTCCGCGAGGCCATCAGCCCCGGCGAGGCCAAGGCCCTGCTCGACTTCGCCTGGGAGTTCCAGGGACTCGACCCCGACCGCCCCGACACCTGGTACGAGGAACCCGAGTTCCGCTCCGAACTCGACCGCCACCTCTACATCTACGGCTTCGTCGAGGCATACCACCACCAACTGCTCTGGGACAGCCGGCAGAACCGGCGGGTCTACGACGCCTTCGTGGACGTCTGGGACAGCCCCGAGCTGTGGGTCACCCTGGACCGGCTCAACCTCAACCCGCCCAACGTCCGCACCCGTTCACGCTCCCTGATCGAACCCACCGACGAGGGCTTCGACATCGAGCTGCACTGGGACGTCGACTCCACCCGCGCCGTGCTGCCGCAGCGCGTCCAGGGCATCATCGCGCTCACCGACACCCGGCCCGAACTCGGCGGCTTCCAGTGCGCGCCCGAGCTCTTCCGCCGCTTCGAGGAGTGGCGGCTCGCCCAGCCGCCGGGCCGCGACCCGGTCCGCCCCGCGATCGACCGCGCCGAGTTCCCGGTGGTCCGCCCCGACCTCCAGGCCGGCGACCTGCTGATCTTCAACGGGATGCTCGCCCACGGAGTGGCGCCCAACCTCTCTGACAACGCTGTCCGGGCCGTCCAGTACCTGTCGATGATGCCCGCCCTGGAGGAGCACACCGCCCTGCGCGACTCCCGCGTGCACTCCTGGCGCACCCTGGACACCCCCGACTGGAACGCCACCCTGCTCGGCGACGCCCGCACGCCGGAAGCCCTCCGCTACGGCCCCGCCGAACTGGACGACCTGGGGCGCAGGCTGCTGGGCCTGGACTCCTGGACCGCCGGGGAAGGCCACCGGTGAACCGCGTCTGCCTCGCCCTGCCCACCAACCGCGCCTGCCCCGCCACCATCACCGCCCTGCACGCGGAAGCCGCCTACGCGGTACGGAACCACGGCGCCGACGTGCGGTTGCTGATCCTGGACTCCGCCGACGCCCGCACCCGGGCCGCCCACGCGGACACCGTCGCCGCCCTGCCCCCGCGGCCGGGCGTGACCGTCCACCACCTCGACGAGGAACGCCAGCGCGCCTGGCTGCGCCGGACGATCGCCCGGTCCGGCCTGCCCGCCCCGGACCGGCTGCTCGACCTCATGCTCCCGCCCGCCGTCTCCTACGGAGCCTGCACCAACCGCGCCTTCCTGCTGGCCGCCTCCCTGGGCTGCCACTCCGTGCACCGCAGGGACTCCGACAGCACCTACCAGGTCCACGCCGGCGCACCGGTGTACCCCGTCCACCACGAACTGCCCTGGCTCGGCCGCCCCGCCGCCGAGGCGGCGGCGACGGTCACCCGCACCGACCTCGACCCGGCCCTGGCCCACCGCCCGGTCGCCCTGGCCGGCGCCTCCTTCATCGGTGAACTCTCCGTCGACATCGCCGAGATACGCCGCCTGGACGAGGCCGTCTACCACGACGTGGTCGGCCTCTGGGCACCCGGCGACTGGCCCGAGGACCGCCGCCGCGCGCTGGTCGAGGAGTCCTTCACGGGCGCGGGCACCGACCCCTTCACCGGCGACCACTCGACCCTCACCGTGGTCGACCCCATGCGCGTCGACATGTGCAACATCGCCTTCGACCGGGCGGTGTACGAGCGGGTCCCGCTGCCGCCCGCCACCGACACCATCGGCAGCGACTACTTCCTCCTCCACCTCGTCCACGACGCGGGCCTGCCCGGCATCCTGCACAACCGCCACATCGAGAACTTCCACACCCCCGAACGGCGCACCGACACCGGGTTCCCGGCCTACCAGCGGCGGTTCGTGAAGTTCCTGCTGTCGATGCTCCACTTCCACCACGTCTACGACCGCATGGCCGCGGAGGGCTCGGCCGGCCTGCTCGACCCCGGCCACCGGGTCCGCCCCGACCGGGTGGCACAACTCGTGCGCGAGAGCACCACCCTGGACCGCGCCGAGAACATCTGGCGCCTGGACCGCGTGGACACGGCGTACCGCAAACTGGGCGGCAGATACGCGGAGTTCGCCGACCGACTGGCCGAGGAACGCGGCGAGTTGCTGGACCGGGCGGCCAGGGACATGGAGGACTTCGCGACCCTCACCGAGGCATGGCCGTCACTGATGGAAGCGGCCCGCACATGAGCGCCCCAAAGGGGCGCGGGGCCCTGTCTGATATGCGGCTGCCGCCGCGTGGGCGCGACAAGCCACAGATCGCCCGCACCCGCGACACAACACACCCGGGCACCCCCCTAGGCGCACCCGAAACCGACCACATCCTCTACAACCTCACCGGCATAGAGCGCCAATACGACACCCTGCTGCGCGAACTGCCCGGCACGGACATCCGCTTCGCCCTCAAGGCATGCCCGGTCGACGAAGTCCTCCGCTGCCTGGCGGACCGCGGCGCCGGCTTCGACACCGCGAGCCCCGCCGAGATCCGACAGGCCCTGCGCGCCGGGGCGCGGCCCCACCGCGTCCACTACGGCAACACCATCAAGTCCGACCACGACATCGCCGAAGCCCACCGCCTGGGTGTCCGCACGTTCGCCACCGACAGCCTCGAAGACGTCACCGCGATCGCCCGGCACGCCCCCGGCGCCCGCGTGTTCTGCCGGCTGGCCACCAGCGGCCAGGGCGCCCTGTGGGGCCTGAACCGCAAGTTCGGCTGCGACCCGGACGACGCCGTCCGCATCATGGCCGCCGCCCGCGCGGCCGGACTCGTCCCGGCCGGACTGTCCGTGCACGTCGGCTCCCAGCAGATGACCGGCGAAGCCTGGCAGCAGGCCCTGGACACCCTCGCCGGGACGCTGCTCGCGCTGGCCGGGCGGGGGATCGTACCCGACCACGTCAACCTCGGCGGCGGCCTGCCCGCGCTCGGCTACCTGGACCGGCGCGGCACCCCGCTCCACCCGCCGCTGGACAAGATCCTCACCGTGCTCCGCGAGGGCATGGAGCACCTGAACGGCCTGGCCGCCGCCCCGCCGCGGTTCGTCCTGGAGCCGGGCCGGCACCTGGTCGCCGACCACGGCGCGGTCCGGGCGCACGTGGTCCGGCTGACCGAGCGGACGGGGCCGGACGGCCGGCCCGCCCGCTGGCTGTACCTGAGCGCCGGCAAGTTCAACGGCCTGTACGAGATGGACCAGGTGACCCACCCGCTGCTCTTCCCCGGGCGGGAGAGCGAGGAGCACGTGCCCGCCGTCGTCGCGGGCCCCACCTGTGACGGCGACGACGCCTACGGCGGCGGCCGGCACCCGGTGCCCGTCCCCCGGACCCTCGCCTCCGGCGACCCGGTGTGGATCCTCTCCGCCGGCGCCTACGCCCCCAGTTACACGACCCAGGGCTTCAACGGCATCAGCCCGCTGCCGTGCGTGTGCGTACGCGGCCCGGAAGGACTCCCACTGACATGAACGACCGTCTACGGGGCATCACCGAGGCCGACTGGCCCCGGCTGGCCGCCCTGGAGAGCGAGGCGTACGCGGACCTCTCCCTCGCCGAGGGCGAGGCGGCGCTGCGCTCCCGGGCCCGCGCCTCGGCCGCCACCTGCTTCGTCCTGGAACGCGACGGCCGGCCCGCCGGCTACGTCCTCGCCCTGCCCTACCCCCGGTTCCGCTGCCCCGCGCTGGGCAGCCCGGAACCGGCCGTCCACGACACCGCCAACCTGCACCTGCACGACATCGTCGTCAGCGCCCCGCTGCGCCGCCGGGGGCTCGGCACCCGGCTGGTGCGCCACCTGACCGAGACCGCCCGGACGCGCGGCTTCGCCACCGTCTCGCTGGTCGCCGTCGGCGACAAGGAGGCGTTCTGGCGCGCCCGCGGCTACCGCGCCCACCCGTCGGCCCCGGTCCCGCCGGAGTACGGCCGGGGCGCGGTCTACATGTCGGCGCCGGTGACCGCCCTCGCCCAACCGCACCGGGAGGCGGTGTGATGCCCGCCGGTTCCTTCGCGCGCGCCAAGTGGTCGATCGCCGCGCTGTTCTGCTTCCTCGGCTTCCAGTACGGCACCTGGATCGCCCGGCTGCCCGCGCTGAAGACACGGCTGGACCTCGGCGCCGGCGAGGTGGGGCTGCTGCTGATGGCCTGCGGGGCGGGCGCCGCGGTCTCCTTCCCGCTGGTCGCCGTGCTGATGCGGCGGCTCGGCTCCCGGCGGCTGTCCCTGGTGTCCGCCGCCGCCCTGATCGCCGTACTGGCCGCCCTGTCCGTCGTACCGAACTACCCGCTGGCACTGCTCGCCGTGGCCGCCGACGGGGTCGCGGTCGGCTGTCTCAACGTGGCCATGAACGCGCAGGGCGCCGCGCTGGAGAAGGCGTACGACCGCACCGCCATGTCCCAGCTGCACGCCACCTTCAGCGCCGGGCTGCTCGCCGCCGCCCTGCTGGCCTCCGGCGCCACCGCCGTGACCGGGTCCGTCCCGGCCCACTTCGCCGTCGCCGGGGCGCTGCTGCTGCTCCTGCTCGGCGGCGGCCGGCCGGGCCTGCTCGCGCACGAGGAGCCCGCCCCGGCCGCCGAGGACGGACCGAAGCCCAGGGCCCGGCGCCGGCTGCCGTCCGGTACGACCCTGCTCATGGGCTGTGCCATGGCGTTCGGCACGATCATGGAGGGCGCGATGAACGACTGGTCGACGCTCTACATGGAGGACGTCGTCAAGGCGTCGCCGAGCATCGCGCCGCTCGGCATCGCGGTGGTCTCCGTGATGATGCTGCTGGCCCGGGTGTGCGCGGACCGCTGGCGCACCCGCTGGGGCGACGGAGCGGTGGTGCGCACCGGCAGCGCGGTGGCCGCCGTCGGCCTGGCCCTCGCCCTGCTGGCCGGGGGAGTGGTCCCCACGCTGCTCGGCTTCGCCTGCGTCGGCCTCGGGGCCGCCGCCGTCACCCCGTGCGTGTACGTGGCGGCGGCCGGACACGGCTCCGACGCCCTCGCGCTGGTCGCCGCGATGGGCACCACCGGGCTGCTGGGCGGCCCGGCCCTGATCGGCTTCGTGGCGAGCGCGGCCGACCTCACCCTGGGCATGGCCACGGTGGCGGTCTGCGCCCTGATCGTCACGGCGTCCGCCTTCCGGATCCCGTGGCGGACCCGGGCCGCCGCACTCACCGAGGCGACCTGAGCGGAACCGGAGCGGCTAGGGTCTGCGGCGCCGGCCCGGTGCCCGGGGGGCCGGGTCGTCGTCCCAGGCGGGGGGCGGCAGCCCGGCCGAGCCCAGCAGCTGCTCGCCGTACAGGTCGTGGAGCCAGTTGGTCTGGTACACGGTGTCCAGGTAGCGCTCGCCGAGGTCGGGGGCGATGGCCACCGCGGTCAGCTCCCGGGTGTCCTGCCGGGCCAGCCACTCCGTCGCCGCGCTGACCACCGTTCCCGTGGAGCCGCCGAACAGGAAGCCCCGCCGGGCCAGCCGGTGGCAGGTGCGGATGGTGTCCGCCTCCTCCACCCGGATCACCTCGTCGACGTAGGACTCGTCCAGCAGCGGCGGGCGCATGCTCATGCCCAGGCCGGGGATCATCCGGCGGCCGGGCGGGCCGCCGAACGCCACCGACCCCATGCTGTCCACGGCGACGATCCGCACCGGCCGGTGCCACTCGCGGAACCAGCGTGCGCAGCCCATCAGGGTCCCCGCGGTGCCGGTCCCGACGAACAGCACGTCCAGGCCCGGGAAGTGGCGGGCGATCTCCGGCGCGGTGGTGCGGTAGTGCGCCCGCCAGTTGCCCGCGTTGGTGTACTGGCTCAGCCACACGTACCGGTCGTCCGACGCGCACAGCGAACGCAGGTACTCCAGCCGGGTGCCCAGGAAACCGCCGTTCTCGTCCAGGTCGGTCACCACGTGCACATGACTGCCGAGGGCCTCCATCAGCAGCTTGGTCGACAGGTTGCACCGGGGGTCCGTCACGCACAGGAACCGGTAGCCCTTGCTCGCCGCGATCATGCTGAGCGCGACGCCCAGATTGCCGGACGAGGACTCGACCAGGATGGAGTCCGGCTTCAGGCTCCCGTCCCGCTCGGCGCTCTCCACCATCTCGTTCGCGGCCTTCAGCTTGATGGAGCCGGCGAAATTGAAGCCCTCGCACTTGAGGTAGAGGCGGCATCCGAATATCGACTCCAGATCGACGAAGAGGCTCCCTTCGTTGAACGCGTGGGGAGCGGAGATCACGGGCACGGCGGGCCTCCTGTTGCCAGAGCCGGGGGAAACGGCCTCAGCCGTAGCGACGCAGGTCGTGGAAGAAGTCGTCGACGAGGCGGAGTCGGCCCGCCCGGGCGACCTGGTCGTAGACGTACTTGCCCACGGCCAGGTCGAGGACGCCGAGGCCGAAGGGGGAGAAGATCACCGGCCGGTCGGACGGCGGCGCGGCCCGGCCCAGCAGCACGTCGTTGAGGGTGCCGTTGAGGAAGTCGCGGTTGCCGGTGCGCTGTTCGACCAGGTGCGGGGAGGTGTCCGCCTTCAGGCAGTGCTCCACGTCGTCCACGAAGTTGGCCGAGGCGAGCAGCACCTCCGGCGCGAGGTCGCGCAGCGAGATGTGCAGGACCAGCGGGTTGTGGTCGAACCAGGCCGGGGTCGTGACGTGCGGGCGGCCGGCGACGGTGGCGAAGACGACCAGGTCGCTGGCGCGGATCAGGCCCTCCGCGCTGTCGTGCACGGTGACCGGCTCGGTGGCCCCGCTCTGCCGCAGATAGCCGCAGAAGCCCTCGGTGCTGGCGGCGGACACGTCGTGCACGCCGATCGCCTCGAAGTTCCAGCCGGTGCGGGCCAGGAAGGTGTGGATGTACCGGGCGATCAAACCGGTGCCGACGAAACCGACCCGGGCCGGCCGGGGCCGCTCGCGGCTGAGCCAGTCGGCGGCCAGCGCGGCGGACGCGGCGGTCCGGGTCGCGCTGATGATGGAGCTCTCCAGGCAGGCGAACGGGTAGCCGGTGTCGTGGTCGTTGAGGATGAGCACGGCCGACGCCCGCGGCAGCCCGGCGTCCACGTTCTCCGGGAAGCTGGAGATCCACTTCAGCCCGTCCACGTGGACGGACCCGCCGATGGACGCCGGCAGCGCGATGATCCGCGAGCTGGGACGGTCGGGGAAGCGCAGGAAGTACGACGGCGGGTTCACCGACTCCCCGGCGCCGTGCAGCCGGTAGGTGGCCTCGACCAGCTCCACCACCTGTCTCTCGGACCCTTCCAGGGCCTTCTTCACCTGCTCGCCGGGGATCACGGCGAAGGTCGGCACGGACGGCGGGCCGGACTCGGCCGCGCGGGCGGTGTGGGGCAGTACGTCGGTCATCGTCCGCTCGCCTCCGGGGTGAAGGAGCCGTCGGCCACCTGCCGGGGCTCGGCCATGCCGACCAGGACCCGCCGCTCACCGGTGAACGGCTCCCTGCTGTGCGCGGTCCGGATGTTGTCCACCAGCAGCAGGTCACCGGCCTGCCAGGACTCGCGCCGGGTGTGCTCCTCGTAGGTGGCGTTCAGGCGCTCGACGACGTCCGCGCCGATCGGGGCGCCGTCGCCGTAGCAGGTGTTGAACGGCAGACCGTCCGGGCCGTACTCGTCCACCAGGTACTCGCGGACCTCCGGGGCGAGCGTCCACTCGTTGAGGAAGGCGATCTGGTTGAACCAGCAGCGGCGGCCCGTCAGCGGGTGCCGGACGACGGCGGCGCGGCGCTGCCGGGTGCGCAGCGAACCGTCGGCGAGCCAGGTGAAGTCGATGGCGTTGGCCCGGCAGTAGTTCTCGATCGCGGTGCGGTCGGCGGTGCCGAAGGACTCCTCCAGGGACGCCCCGATCTCGTCGTTGTAGCTGCGGACCAGCAGCCAGCCCTCCTGCTCGAACCGTCGCGTCAGATCGGCGGGCAGCGCCTCCAGGACCTCCTCGGCGTCGGCCACCGCGGTCGCCCCGCCCGTCTCGGGCGCGGTCAGGCAGGCGAACAGCATCAGGCCGGGCACCCGCAGCCGGTAGCTCAGCTCGTGGTGCATGCACATCGGCTGGTTGGCCGGCCACGGCGTGGAGGTGTACAGCCCCGGGCCGGCGGCCTCGCGCGGCGCGAACGCCTCCGCCTCCGTCATCGGCTCGCCCGCCAGCCGGGTGAGGACGGCGCCGACCTGCTCGGGGTCCGCCAGGCCGAGGCCGCGCACCAGCAGTGCGCCGTGCTCGGTGACCCGTGCGCGCAGCGCCTCGCGGTGCTCGGCCGCCCAGCCGGCGGGGTCGCCCGGCGGAGCGACGCGCAGCATCGCTGGTCTGTCCGGCCGCAGCTCCACGTCGAGCGGTGCTGCCAGGGATGAGGACGGCATCTCGGTTTCCTTTCCGGTCGCCCGTCGGATGGGGACGGGCCCTCAGGTGGAGGCCAGCGGCACGGCCGCGGTCAGGACGGCCCGCGCCGCCCCGTCCGGGCGCGTGCGCGGGAAGTAGTGGCCCCCGTCGGGCAGTTCGTACAGGTCGACGTGGTCGGCCAGCAGCCGCCAGTCCCGGTGGCGCGCGGCGTAGCCGGCCGTGTGCGGGTCGTCGGCGGCCACGACCACCGTCACCGGCGCGGCCAGCCTGACCGGCGGCGGGGAGGCGAGCGCCGCCAGCAGATAGCGGTGCGCGGACACGCAGTCGTGCCGGTAGGCGGCGCCGACGCGCTCGGCGTGCCGCTCGTTCAGTTCGGCGAGCTCGGTGTAGCCGCTGTCCGCAGCCAGCCGCGCCGCGATCTCCGCGTCACTGCCGCGGGTGAGCCTCTCGACGGCGGCGCCGCGCTCGGCGGCGGTGCCCAGCAGTTGCGCGCCGAGGAACACCCGGGTCACGCGCACCCCCCGCTCCTCGAGCCTGCGGGCCGTCTCCAGGGCCGGGGCGGCGCCCGAGGAGTGCCCCCACAGCATGACCCGGGTCAGGCCGCGCGCCGTGATCTCGGCGGCGACCCGCTCGGCCACCTCCGCGAGCGGCGCGAACGGCTCCCGCCGGTCCGCCGGATCGTGCCCGGGCGGGTCGACGGCGAGCACCGCCAGACCGCTGCCGGCCAGCGCCGCCGCCATCGGCCGGTAGTTGACCGCGTTGCCGCCCGCGTAGGGGAAGCACACCAGCGCGCACTCCGGGGGGCCGTCCGGCTCCGACAGCGGTTGCAGCAGCCGGGGGCGGGCCCGGCCGGCTCCGTCGAGGACGGCGGCCAGGTCGGCGAGGACCGGATGGCGGGTGATGTCCTTCAGCGACACCGCCCGGTCCAGCGCGACGCTGAGCTTGACGGCGGTCAGCGAGGTGCCGCCGGAGTCGAAGAAGTGGTCCGTGCGGCCGATCCGTTCCTCGGGCACGCCCAGCAGCTCCGCCCAGACCGCCGCCAGCCGCCGCTCGGTCGGGCCGAGCTCCTCCCCGCCCTTGGCGGCGCGGTCCGGCGGGGCGGCCCCCTCGGCCTGCCCGGTCCGCTCGGCCAGCGCGGTCAGCGCCTTGCGGTCGGTCTTGCCGTTGGCGGTCAGCGGAAGGCTCTCCCGCCAGTGGAAGGCGCTGGGCACCATGTAGGAGGGCAGTGCCGCCGCGAGCGCCTCGCGCAGCGTCTCCGGGGGGACGCGCCGGCCGGTGTGGAAGGCGATCAGGTGCTTGTTGCCGCCGCCCCGCTCGGCGACGACCACCGCGCCGTCGCGTACCCCGGGCACCCGCAGCAGGGTGTTCTCGATCTCGCCGATCTCGATGCGGAAGCCGCGGATCTTGACCTGGTTGTCCCGGCGGCCGAGGAACTCCAGCTTGCCGCCGGGGTGCCAGCGGCCCAGGTCACCGCCCAGGTACAGCCGCTCACCGGGCCGGTAGGGGTCCGTCCGGTACGCCTCCCGGGTCCGCTCGGGATCGTTCACGTACCCCCGGCCCACGCACACGCCGGAGAACGCGATCAGTCCCGGGGCGCCCAGCGGGACCAGCGACAGGTGCTCGTCCACGACGTAGACGCGGACGTTGTGCACCGCGCGGCCCAGCAGCACCCGGTCCGGCACGCCGTCCAGCACCTCGTGGTTGGTGTCGTCCGAGGTCTCGGTCAGCCCGTAGGCGTTGAGCAGCCGGATCCCCGGCTGGAGCGCGAACCAGCGCTGCGTCAGCTCCCGCTTCAGCGCCTCCCCGGTCACCGACACGCACCGCAGGTCCGGCAGCGCGCGCGGACGCTGCTCCAGGTAGGAGACGACGACCTCCAGGTAGGAGGGCACGAGCTGGGCCACGGCGACCCGGCCGCGCACCAGCGTGTCCACGAACCGCTCCACATCGGTGATCACGTCCTGGCCGACCAGCAGCGTCCGTCCGCCGGTCAGCAGCGCGGACAGCAGTTGCCACAGCGAGATGTCGAAGCACTGCGGCGCGGTCTGCGCCACCACCGACCCCTCGCCGATCCCCAGGTCGTCGATCTTGGCGTACAGGTGGTTGAGCAGGCCCGCGTGCTCGCACATCGCCCCCTTCGGCTCCCCCGTGGAGCCGGAGGTGAAGTAGATGTACGCCAGCCGGCCGGGCTCGACGGGCAGCGCGGGGTCGGTGTCGGGGTGCGGCTCGGCGTACGCCGTCTCCACCGGCAGCTTCTCGGCCCCCGGCACGGCGGCCAGCGCCTCGTCGAGGTGCTCGGTACTCCCGGACTCGGTGAGCACCAGCCGGCAGTCCGCCCGGGTGAGCATGGCCGCGATCCGGCCGGGCGGGAAGTGCGGCTCGACGGGCAGGTAGACGCCGCCCGCCTTGAACACCGCCAGCGTCGCGGCCAGCCAGTTGGGATCGCGTTCGGTGACGACGGCGACCACGTCCTCCGGGCCCAGCCCGCGCGCCAGCAGCGCGTGCGCCAGCCGGTTGGCACGCGCGTTCAGCTCCCCGTACGTCCACGTCCGCTCGCCGTGCACCACGGCCACCCGGTCCGGGTGCCGCCGTGCCCGCCGCTCGAACAGCTCGTGCGCGCGGGCGTCCGGCAGCTCCCGGTGCGGTCCCGCCAGCCCGTGCAGCTGCTCGCGCACCTCCTCGGCGGAGAGCAGGCTCTGCTGCCCGTGGTCGGCGTCCGGGGCGGCCGCCAGCAGGGCCAGGGCCTTCAGGTGGTAGCCGCCGATCCGGGCGGCGGCACCGGCGTCCAGCACGTCGGCGCGGTACCGCAGGCGCAGCACCAGCCGCCCGCCCCGGTCGTACCAGCGGACGCGCAGCACGCCCTCGTCGGCGTCGCCTTCGGCGCGCCGGGTGTCATCGGCGGCGTGGGCCGCGTCGGCACCCGCCGGACCGAACACCACCTCGTACGGCGGCTCGGCCAGGCCCAGTTCCCGGCGCAGCGCGGCCACCGGGAACTCCCGGTGCGCCAGCAGTTCCGCCTCGGCCCGCTCGGCGGCCGTCACCAGCGCCCGCCAGGACCCCGGCGGGACGGTCAGCCGGCACGGCAGCGGCTCGCCGCGCACCCCGGCGGTGTACCCCGTCACCACCTCCGGCTCGCCGGACAGCGCGGCCAGCACCTTGGCGTGCGCCGCCAGCAGCACCGCGCTCAGCGGGAGCCCGGAGCGCCGCACCAGGGCGCGCACCGCGGCCGTCACCTCCTCCGGGACCGCCGTCTCCTGCTCCGGCACGCCCGGCACCGGCTCCGCGGCCCAGCGCGGCACGGCGGTCGCGCCGCCGGCGGTCAGCACCCGGCTCCAGTAGTCCCGGTCGGCTTCCACGCGCGTTTCCATCGATGGCCTTCCTCACCTGGTGGCGGCAGCGGCGGCGTCGGTCTTCTTCTCGGCGAGGTCGGGCGGGAGGGGCCCGCCGCCGGGCTCCGGCATGTCCACGGCCGGGTTGCCGCCCCAGTGGGCGCCCGGGGGGACCTCCTCGCCCTTCATCAGGAAGGAGTCGGCGGCCAGCACCGAGCCCTCGCCCATGGTCACGCCGTAGTGCACATGGGCGGCCACGCCCAGCGTGCAGCGGGCGCCGAGGGTGATGCCGTCGGACTTGAAGGTGCCGTCCTCCTGCGAGTGGCACTGGATCTTGCTGCCGGCGTTGAGGGTGCACTCGTCGCCGACGGCGGCGAGGGTCCGCTCGGTCATGAAGCAGCCGTCGTCGAACACCCGCTTGCCCATGCGCACCCCGAGCAGCCGCCACACGAGGCTCTTGTAGGGGGTCCCGTTGAAGATGTTCAGGTACTGCACCGGGACCTTCCACAGGCGCTCGTGCAGCCAGAAGTTCCGGTCGTAGATGGAGCACAGCTGGGGCCGCAGCGGGCGGAACCTGGTCATCGAGCGTTCCACCAGCACGTAGTACGCGGTGGTCATCAGCAGGGTCAGCGCCAGGAACAGGGCGATCACCACGTGCCCGGCCACGCCGTACAGCTCGACGGAGACCAGGCCGAACAGGGTCAGCAGGAAGACGTGCAGCCAGCGCGCGAACAGCATCAGCGTCATCGACAGCAGGTTGTAGCGGTTCTTCGCGGAGAGGTGGCGGCGCAGCTCCTCGCCCGTGCGCAGATGGTCGAACCGGGCGTCGCGGTCCACCGAGCGGGGGATCTCGAACGGCGGCGAGCCGAGCAGTCCGACGTCCGTGCGCACCTCGCCGTCCAGCGGCACCAGCACCTTGGTCGCCAGCAGGCAGTTCTCGCCGGTCCGCCCGCCCGCCGGATAGGCGATGTTGTTGCCCAGGAAGTTGCGCGGCCCGATCGTCGCCCGGGACAGCCGGAAGGACGTACTCGAGTACTCGGCGTTCACCACCGACAGCCCGTCGGCCACCATCGTCCCGGTGCCCACGGTGACCAGGTACGGCGTCTCGTGCTGCACCTCGGTGCCGAAGTTGGACCCGGTCTGCTCGACGCGTGACAGGTCGTAGCCGAGTCCGCGGAGGTAGTGCACGATGTACGAGCTGTCGCCGAACAGCCAGGTGAAGAACTTGATGTTCGTGATGCGGACGGCCACCCGGTGCAGCGTGTAGTGCGGTCCGTACAGCGGATAGACCCGCTCGGGCCGGACCAGCAGGCGCAGCAGCCGCGGCACCGTGTACAGGGCGACCAGCCCCAGGCCGACGAAGCCGAAGAACAGGGCGAGGGAGACGGCCAGGGCGTCGGGTATCAGCTCCGGCCGGCTCAGCACGGCCGTCTGCGGATCGAGCCGCTTGCCGATCGCCGGTATCCCGGTGAACACCATGTACACCCCGCCGAGGGCGATCGGGATGTAGACGAACACCAGTTGCAGCAGCGTGAAGGTGCCGAACCAGGCCCTGCGCAGGGTGCCGCACCGGGTGGGCGGGACCCGTACGTGGTCCACGTCGGTGGGCTCCGCCGGGGAGCCGTGCCAGCGCTCGCCGTCCGGGACGGCCTGGCCGCGGTGCAGCGCGGAGGAGTGGCCCAGCTGGGCGCCGTCGCCCAGCGAGGTGTCGATGTCCAGGACGGTCTTCTCGCCGACGAACGCGTCCCGGCCGATGGTGACCCGGCCGGTCTGGATCCGGCCGGCGTGCGCCCGGTAGCCCAGGAAGAAGGAGTCCTTGCGGATCAGCGTTCCGGCACCGATGGTCAGCAGGTCGGTGCAGACCGGCACCGAGCGGGAGAGGATCGTGACGCCTTTCCCGATCCGCGCGCCCAGGGCCCGCAGATACAGCACATACAGCGGGGTGCCGACGAGGAACACCATCGGATTCGCGTGCAGCAGCACTTTCACGAACCACAGGCGCGCGTACGCGAGCCCCCAGACGGGAAACTCGCCCGGTTTCCACCGGCCGACGAGAATCCATTTCGCGAGGACCGGAAAGGCGCACAGCGCGACGAACGCGGTGCCGCCGAACACCAGCGAGCGCAGATACACGTTGCCCGGGCCGGAAGCCTCGGAGATCCATTCGTATCCGCCGGCGGCTATGTATCCGTAGACGAGGGAGTAGACCAGGAAGACAAGTAGCTGGAACGCCCCGCACAACCGGTGGTGCAGCGGGTTCACCCGGGTCACCGGGACCGGTGCCGGCGCCGCTGCCTCGGCCGCGGGGGCCGCCGGGGCGGCGCCGTCGGGCGAGGCCGGCGCGAGGGCCTCGGCCAGGCCGCGGATCGTGGGGTGCCGGTAGATGTCCCGGATGGAGGGGGAGGGCAGATCCGGTATTTTCCGCAGCCGGGCGCAGAACTGGGCCATGACCAGGGAATTGGCGCCCAGATCGGTGAAGAAGTGGCTGTCGGCCGCGACGTGGTCGGCCTCCACGAGTTCGGCCAGTGCCGCCGCGAGTTTCCTCTCGGTCTCCGCTCTGGCCGGTGCGGTGTCGCTCATGGTGACGGCGGTTTCGTCCGGCCCGGATATGGGGACCTCGGAGGACTGCTCCACCATTCGATCTCCTGAGGACGTATGGATGGCCCTTGCCGTCCGGATCCATTTCGATCACGAACCGCCGTTTTCAGTCTGGCGAGCCGGACGGCACCCTGCCACTCAACGAAGACCGCGGCGCCCCCGGAAAGTGGCCCCGGCACTGCCCTTTCCGGCCCCTCATGCCTCCCGCGCCCCGGGGTTCACCCGATCGGCGGGCCCCGGACGCAGTAACGACGGCCGGGGCCGGCCCCCGACGGGACCGGCCCCGGCTCGCGCACCCGGGCGGGACGGCCGTCAGCCGTCCTTGCCCATGGCCTTGCGCACCAGGTCCTTGGTGCGGTCCATCAGCGCGGCCACCGGCCCGAGCGCCAGGTTCGCCGCCCCGGACTCCACACCGGGGTGCGGATGCGTGGGCGCCATGGCCTCGGCGGCCTTGACGGCCTTGGCCATGGCCGCGAGGTTGGTGACGTCGGTGCTGCGCCGGATGTGCGTGAACTCGTAGCGTTCCTCGGCCCGCGCGTGCTCCTGGACGTCCGTGCGCAGCCGTGCCAGCCGGGGCAGGAACTCCGGGTCGTCGGTGTCCATGTCGTCCAGCGCGGCCAGCGCCTCCTTGGCGGCCCGCTCCTCCGCGAGCCGGTCCTCGACGACGCCCTCGCCGCCGGGCATCGCGCGCCGGGCGAAGGGGTGGACGACCTCCTCCTCGGCGGTCTCGTGCACGGCCAGCAGCCGCACCAGCCGCCGGAACGCGGCGCGCCGCTCGTCCCCGGTCGCGGCCTCGACCTCGTCGAAGAGGTTGCGGATGTCACCGTGCTGGCGCATCAGCAGCGCCACCACGTCCGTGTCCTTCGCCCCGTCGGCACCGGCCTGCGGCGTGTGCAGCTCGGACATGTCGGCTCCCTCACTTCTCGCGCATACGGGGATCGGGGTGCTCGCCCTCGGACTCGACTCGGTACTCGCGGCCGAACATCTGGTCGTGCTCCGCCATGACCCGCTCGCTCGGGGGCTGCTCGCCGCCGTGGATCCGCTCCTGCATCTTCTCGAACCGCTCGTGCGCCTCACGCACATAACCGGCGCCGAGCGTGGTCAGGTCCATCTGGGTGTCGAGCAGGTTCCGCAGGTACTGCTTGTTCGGCTCGAAGGTGAGCACGTTCGGCAGCTCGGGCGCGAGGACCTCCTGCGGCTCCCGGCCGTCGTAGCGGCGCATCAGGTCGCAGGCCGTGTGCAGGTGCTCCAGCTCCATGTTCAGGTGCAGCTCCCAGATCGCCTTGACCTTGGGGTCGCTCTCCTGCTCCATGAAGGAGTAGTAGAGGTAGCACTCGTTGTACTCGTGGTTGACCAGCTGCTCCCACCAGGTCTCCCCGGGGTCCACCAGGGACTCGTAGTGGGTGACGTGCTCCTCCTCGATCAGCCCGATCTCCTGGTACAGCTGGCGCGCGATCGGCTCCATGTAGGTGGGGCCGGTGTTCATGTAGAAGTTCATGGTCTGCTGCTCCGCGGACATGATCGTCAGCGCGTGCAGCTTCGACAGCGGGCTCGTGGCCGCCTTGTCGTAGGGGTCGCGGACGTTGTCGTACGGGTCGCGGTGATGGAACTTCGTGGGCCGGCCCGGCATGACCTCGGTGAGGTTGTCGACGATCGACTCGGCCTTGCGGTGCTCGATCATCTCGTACAGGTTGGCGTACCGGTACAGGTGGTCGAAGTCCTCCAGGACCCCGAACTCGTACGCCTGCTTCAGGTACGGGTCCGGTTCCATCCGCGCCACCCACGCCGTCAGGTCCACCGCGACCTGCTCGTAGGCGATGGTGGTCTCCAGCACCGAGGAGACGCCGGGCAGCAGCCAGTTGACGACCTTCTGCTGCTGGGCCTCGATGTACCGGGTGCGGGCCAGCTGCCGCTTGACCTCCGGGTCGGCGGTGTTGCGGGCGAGCTGGTGGCTGAAGAGGATCGCCTCCACCTCGATGCCGTTCATGGTGATGACGCGGCACCGGGTGTAGGGGTCACAGCGGTCGGGGTCGATCGGCTGCACGTCGAGCTCGCGCCAGTTGCGCAGCTGACGGTCCAGCGGGATGCCCCGCTGCTCCAGGGGGTTGAAAGTCATGGAGGCCACTCCTGTGACGGTTCGGGGGCGGTGAGGTACCCCCGTCGCCGCACCGCATGCGAGCACCAGGGCACCCCGCTCATGTTTCAGCCACGCGGGCCGCCCGGCCACCGCCCGCGCCCGGACGGCCGGGAGCTTCCTCCCTTCGTGCGAGCCACTGGGCTGTTCGCCTCCTTCCGTTTCCGCCGGGCGGGCGGGGGGACCCGTGCCGTGTGGCGGCCTACGGAGCGGAACAGCGGGTACGGCTGCCGGCGCTGTGTGCGGGCTGGATGACGCAGACGTTCGTCCACTGGGCGTATCCCGTGGAGGCGGTGCGGGCACTGGTGCCGGAGCCTTTGGTGGTGGAGGAGTACGAGGGCAGCGCCTGGGTGGGGTTCACCCCGTTCGTGATGACCGACGTGCGCCCGCCCGGCGTACCCTCCGCGCTGCCCGGGCTGCCCACCTTCGCGGAGACCAACCTGCGGACCTACGTCCGGCACCCGAACGGCCGGGACGGGCTGTGGTTCTTCTCGCTGGAGGTCGCCTGCCCGGTCATGCTGGGCGCGCGGGCGATCGGCGCGCCGTACCACCCCGGCGACCTGGAGGTCGCCCGGAGCGGCGGGACCGTCCGCTACTCCGGCCGCAGGCGCCCGGGCCGCGCCTCGTACCGGCTGGTCGTCCGCCCCGGGGCCCCGCTGGAGCGGCCCACCGAGCGGGACGTCTGGCTGACCTCGCGCTGGCGGGCGTACACCCGGCGGCTCGGCCTGCTGTGGGAGACGCCCGTGGAACACGAGCCCTGGCCGCTGGCCGGTGCCACCGTCGAGGAGCTGGAGGAGACCCTGACCGCCGAGGCGGGTCTGCCGGCCCCCGCCGGCGAGCCCGTCGTGCACTTCTCGGACGGAGTCGGACATGTGCGGATGGGAGTCTCGGTGCCCTGCTCGCGGACGCCATGAGCCCGGGCGGACGGGCGCCGGGGAAGCCGCCCGCCGCCGGCGGACGCTCCGCTTCGACGGCTGGATCGCCGGCCTGGGCACGACCTCCGGCACCCGGGTCGTGCTCGGCCACTGGCAGCGGTCGCCGTTCGGCCCGTTCAGCGACGTGATGCTGGAACGGCCGGACGGCGAACGGCTGCTGCTCGCGCCCACGCCGGAGACGGCCGAGTTCATCGACGGCACCTACGTCTTCGACACCGTGCGCGTCGTACCGGTGCGGGCCGGCGTGGCGGACGACGTCTGGACCGTCGCCGCCGGCCCGCTCCGGCTGCGCTTCGTCACCGGACGGCGCCGGCCGCTGGGCCTGCTGCTGCGGGCCGTACCCGCCCCGCTCGCCTGCCGTCCGGCGTGGAGCGCGCTTACTGATGTCCCGGCCCGGCTGCTGCTGCCCGGCGTCCGCACCCGGGGCAGCGCCGGGGCGGGCCGCCGCGAGTGGTACGGCGCACGGGACCTGCGCGCGGTCCGCGCGCTCGCCGGGTCCCTCGACGGCGCCGACCTCGGTGTCCTCGCCCCGGTCGACCCGCCGGTCCGCTTCGGTTTCGGTTCGGTGCCGAGACGGCCCTCGCTCACCCGGGTCACCACCACGGTGCGGCTCGGGGCCGGGTGAGCGGCGCCGGCCGGGGTACCCGTCCCGTCCCGTGGAGGGAGGCTCACATGGCCAGCACGCCGGACCGGGAACCTGGGCGCGGTATGGCGGTGGCGCACGGCGCCTTCAACGTGGTGGGCGGGCTGTGGCCGCTGGCCCACCTGCGCAGCTTCGAGCGGGTCTTCGGGCCGAAGACCGATGTGTGGCTCCAGATGACGACGGGCGGGCTGCTGGCCTGCTCCGGCCTCGCCCAGCTCGCGGCGGCGGCCGACCCCGGCGGTCCGGCCCACGCCCGCCGCATCGGCCTGGGCACGGCGCTGACCCTGCTGGCCGTCGACCTCGTCTACGTGCCCCGGGGACGCATCCGCCCGACGTACCTCCTGGACGCCGCGATGCAGACGGGCTGGATCACCGCCTGGCTGCGCACGACCGTGCGGCGCGCCGGGCGGGCCGGTCCGGCGCGGTAGCCGGGGCGGCCCGCCGCCGGGAGCCGCGGGTCAGCCGATGCCCTCCGTCTTCAGGAGGTGGGACGCGGTGATCGCCAGCTCGCGCAGCCGGTCCTGCGGCAGCCGGGACGCCGGGCCGGACACCCCGAGGGCGGCCACGACGCGGCCGTGCCGGTGCACCGGCACCGCGGCGCAGCACAGTCCGGGCTGGTAGTCCTCCATGTCGACGGCGTAGCCGAGTTCGTGGACGGCGGCGACGTGCTCCCGCCAGCGGGCCCACTCCTCCGGCTGCTCACGGGCGAGGCGTTCGGCGGTGGCCGGCCGGAAGGCGAGCAGGACGTGCCCGATGGCGGTGCCGAAGAAGGGGTCGTGCCCGCCGACGGGTACGGCCAGCTTGAGCGGCTGGGAGGACTCCACGGTGTCGATGTAGACGTAGTCCCGCAGTGCGGGGACGGCGAGGTAGCAGGTCTCGGCGCTGATCGAGGCCAGCTTGTCGAGCACCGGATGGATCGTGTCGCGCAGCGCGTCGTCGCTGCCGACGGAGCCGCGGGCGAGTTCGGTCAGGCGTTCCGTGAGGATGTACCGCCCCGCCGACGAACGCTGTGTCACGTACCCGAGCGACTCCAGCGTGGCCAGCAGGTTGTGCGCGGTGCTGCGGGACAGTCCGACGGACTCGGCCGCGTCGCTCAGGCGGACCCCCTCGGCGGCGGCGCCGACGGCTTCCAGCAAGGCGAAGGCGCGGGCCACGGACTGCACGCGATGCGGGCGTGTGGAGTCGGTTTCCACCATGCCGAATCTTCCTCTTCGTGATTGGGCACCGTCCCACATGAGGGGCAACGTGCTAGCGTTGTAGCGCAATGCGGAATTGAGCATGCCGTTTGCGAGCTGTAGTTCAACATACCGGAAATACTTGGTTTACGCCCTCGCTACGCCACAACGACAGCAGGGGCTCACCGGACGTGCGGGAGCGCGCCGGCCGCGAGGGCGCGATCGGCGAGGCCGGGCGTCGCGCCGCCGTTCCGCGGGGCCGAGCACAAGGGGGAAGTGTGCACACCGCCGACGCAGAGAAGGTCTCCTCAGCGGGGCAGGGCTCCTTAGCCGAGGCCGGGCCGGCGCCACGCGGCGCCGAGCCGGCATCGTCCGTCGCCGCAGAGGTGAGGCGCGGACTGGGCGGCCGCGTCGAAGAGGTGGCGGTCGGCCGCCTCCGCCCGGCCGCCTCGCCCAGACGCTGCCTCGACCCGGGCCACGTGGAGACGCTGGCCGCCCTGGACGACCCCTACCCGCCGGTCGTCGTCCACGCGGCGACGGGCCAGGTCATCGACGGCCTGCACCGCCTGGAGGCCGCCCTGCGCAGGGGCGACCGCACCATCGCCGTCCGCTACTTCGACGGCGGACCCGACGAGGCCTTCGTCTACGCCGTCCACGCCAACACCGCGCACGGGCTCCCGCTGTCGCTCGCCGAGCGCCGTACGGCCGCCCTGCGCATCCTCCGGTCCCGGCCCGCCTGGTCCGACCGGCGCATCGCCGCGGTCGCGGGTCTGTCGGCCCGCGTGGTGGCCGAACTGCGGGCCACGCGGTCCCCGGCTGGGGACCGCCCCGCGGTGCGGGTGGGCCGCGACGACCGCGCCCGCCCCGTCGACCCGCGCCGCGGCAGGGAACTCGCGGCCCGGCTGCTGCGCGAACAGCCGGACGCCTCGCTGCGGACCATCGCCGGGCAGGCCGGTGTGTCCCCCGGGACGGTACGGGACGTCCGCGCCCGGCTGAGCCGGGGCGAGGACCCGGTACCGGCACGCCAGCGCGGCCGGCGGCCGGCACCGGTGGCGGCCCCCGCGCCCCTGCGGAGCGCCGAGGCGCGGAAGCGGCCGGACGACGTCACCGCCGAGAAGCACGCCGACTTCCAGGCCGCCCTCCGCGCGCTGCGCCAGGACCCGTCCCTGCGGTTCACCGAGGTGGGCCGGTTCCTGCTGCGCATGCTGGAGCCCCAAGTGCCCCTGGCCACCCAGCAGCAGCGGATCCTGCACAGCGTTCCGGGCCACTGCGCCCCGCTGCTGTCCACCGCCGCCCGCGCCTACGCCGACTCGCTGCGCCGGTTCGCCGACCGGCTGGAGTCCGAGGTGGCGGTCACCGGCCCGGACGAGGTCTCGCGTGCGTCCTGACGGGGCGTGCGCGGGGGTCAGGACGGCAGCGCGGGGTCCGGCTGCCGCGGGCCCGGCGTCCGCTCCGGGCGCCGGCCCGCGATGAACTCGGCCACCAGCCTGGCGAACCACTCCGGCGACTCGAAGGGGAAGGCGTGCCCGGCGGCCACATGGGTCAGCCGGGCGCCGGGCACGAGCTCGGCCATCCGCTCCTGGTGGTACGGCGGGACGACGGCGTCGTCGGTGCCCGCGATGACGAGCGCGGGCGCCGTGACCCGGGGCAGCAGCCGCGCGATGTCGACCTCCTCGTCGAGCAGCAGCTGCCGGGCCGTGCCCTCCGGCCGGAACATCGCGGCGAAGGCCGCGACCTCGCGCTCGAACGCCGCCGCGTCCTGGAAGTGCGGGGCCGTGGCCCGGAAGGCGGTCAGCAGGACCAGGCGGGCCAGCAGTTCGGTGTCCGCCGCCAGCAGCCGCCGCCACAGGGCGAACTGGGCCGTCAGCCTGGTGTCGCTCGTCGCCCACCCCGCGTGCAGCACCAGCGAGCGGACGCGGTCGCCGGACTGGGCGGCCGCCGCCGCTGCCACGCAGGCCCCGAGCGAGTGCCCCACCAGGTGGAACTTCGTCAGGCCGGCGTCGTCGGCGGCGGCGAGCACCTGGCGGGCGAGGTCGTCGACGGTCAGCGGCGCCCCGCTGTCCGTGGTCGTGCCCGCGCCGGACAGGAAGGGAGCCACCACCGTGTGGCGGGGACGCAGTACGTCGATGAGGTGGCCGAAGTTGCCGTCCGGGGTGGCTCCGGTGCCGTGGACGAGGACGACGCCCTCGCCGGAACCCGTGTGCAGGTACTCCACCACGCTCGGGCCGGAGGACAGTTCGGTGCGTACTCGGGGCATGGGTGCTCCTTGCCGGGGAGGAAGTCGGACCGCCGGGGAGGAGTCCGGCGGAAGTGCGGCCCCGCGCCGTCGGCGCGGGGCCGCACGAGGGCGGGCGGGCGGGACGCCGTCGCGGTCAGCCGCCGGACGCGGAGGTGGTGACCGGCGTGGCCGGCGACGCGGGCGCGGTGCCCTGCCGGCCCCGGCGCTCCATGCCCACGGAGACGACGGCCAGCAGGATGCCGACGGTGGTGATGACGGCGCCCACCCAGTTCGGGGAGGTGTAGCCCAGGCCCGCGTCGATGGTCACACCGCCGAGCCAGGCACCCACCGCCGCGCCGAGGTTGAAGGCCGCGATGTTCGCCGCGGACACGAGCGTCGCCGGACCGCCGGCCAGCTGCATGACCCGCGTCTGGAGCGGCGGAATGGTGCCGAACCCGACGCCGCCGAGCACGAACAGGGTGATGACGGCGGTCACCTTGTTGTGCGCGGTCGCGGTGAACAGCAGCAGGACGGCGGCGAGCGCGATCAGCAGGGTGAAGATGGTCGCGGTCAGGGCGCGGTCGGCGGCCTTGCCGCCCAGGTAGTTGCCGGCCACCAGCCCCAGGCCGTACAGCGCCAGCAGCCAGGTGATGCTGGACTCGGAGAACCCGGCCACGTCCGTCATCATCGGCGTGACATAGGTGAAGGAGGCCAGCAGGCCGCTGAAGCCGATCGCGGTGACGGCGAGCGCCAGCCAGACCTGCGGCTTGCGGAAGGCCGCCAGCTCCGCGCGCAGGTTGCTCTCCTCGGCGACCGGTTCGCTCGGCACCAGGGTCATGATGCCGAGCAGGCCGACCAGCCCGAGCACCACGACGCCCCAGAACGCCGCTCGCCAGCCGAAGTGCTGGCCGAGTACGGTGCCCATCGGCATGCCCAGTACATTGGCGAGGGTGAGGCCGGTGAACATCAGCGAGATCGCGCCGGCCTTCTTGTCGGGGGCCACCAGGCCCGCCGCGACGACGGACCCGACGCCGAAGAAGGCGCCGTGGCACAGGGCCGACAGCACCCGGCCGGTCATCAGCAGGCCGTAGGTGGGCGCGACCGCCGCTACCAGGTTGCCCGCGATGAACAGCAGCATCAGCCCGACGAGCAGGTGCTTGCGGCGCACCCGGGTGGTGGCCGCGGTCAGCACGGGCGCTCCGACGACCACGCCCAGCGCATAGCCAGAGGTCAGCAGACCCGCGGTCGGGATGGAGACATCGAAGTCCGCGGCGACTTCGGGCAGCAGGCCGTTGGTGACGAACTCGGTCGTGCCGATTCCGAAGGCGCTGATCGCCAGGGCCAGCAACGCGAGGGGCATGGGTGTCCTTCCTTTGTGCAGACGCTCATAGCAAGCGTGCACAACAGTTGCGCACGCCAGCTATGGGCGCAAGCGGATAGCGTGCACACGCATTGCTCATAGAGAATCCCGGGAGGCGCCCATGTACATCCCCGACGACTCCTCAAAAGTCCGCGTGCGCGGCTGGCGCACCCTCGCCGCACTCCACTGCGATCTGGAACGGACCCTGGAGGGCGTGCTGCGTCCGCACGGTCTGTCGGTGGTGGAGTACACCGTGCTGGAGGCGCTGGCCCGGCAGGACGGCTGGCACCTGCGCATGAAGCAGCTGGCCCGGGTGGCCGCGCTCAGCGACAGCGCCGCCACCCGCATGGTCAACCGGCTGGAGGCGCGCGGCCTGCTGGCCCGGGTGCTGTGCACGACGGACCGGCGCGGGGTCTCCACCGAACTGACCGCCGCGGGGCGGGACCTGCTGGCCGCGGCGCGACCGGCACACGACGCCGCGCTCTGCCGGGCGCTGGAGGAATCGCCGCTCATCGGCGAACTGGCCGCCCTGCTCGGCTCCTTGGCCGAGGCGGGCCGGCCGGCGAAGGACGCCGACGGGGTGTGCAACTGAAGCGATCAGCGGTTGCACACCCGGCTGTCCAACTCACGTACCCACGGCGCGTGGCCGCTCACCTGAGCAGCCACTATCGTCCGAGGCCGACGAACTCCGGGGCCGGTAGAGGCCGTTGTCGACTCCCCGCCCCGCAGACGAACTTCCCCCCTCCCCACCGGGCGGACAGGCGCGCCGCGCCGTGCCGCCGAAAGGAGTGACCGTGCCCGACCGGCAAGCCAGCGGGACCAGGCAGAAACTGCCCTCGCTCACCGGCCTGCGGTTCTACGCCGCAGCGCTCGTCTTCTGCTTCCACACCTCGCTCACCAAGATGGTGGACCCGTTCGCCGACCGGGGTTTCGCCGACGGCTACGGCGTGCTCTTCAGCAAGGCCGGCTGGGCGGGGGTGTCCTTCTTCTTCGTCCTCAGCGGCTTCGTGCTGGCGTGGTCGGCGCGGCCGGGCGAGCGGCTCGGCCCCTTCTACCGGCGCCGGCTGCTGAAGATCTTCCCCAACCACGTCGTCACCTGGGCCGTGACCCTCCTGCTGTTCTCCTCGACCGTCGGGGGAGTGGCGGTGTGGCTGCCGAACCTCTTCCTCGTCCACTCCTGGATCCCCCGCCTGGACACCTTCGTGAGCGTCAACCAGCCCAGCTGGTCGCTCTGCAGCGAACTGCTCTTCTACCTGCTCTTCCCGCTGCTGTGGCGCTGGGTCAAGGACCTGAGGAGCAGCCGGCTGTGGGCGTGGTTCGCCGTCACCTTCGCCGGCCTGCTCGTCACCCAGATCGTCATCGACACGGCCGTACCCGCCACTCCGCGCCTGGCCGAGTGGCCCCTGTCCGAGACGCAGTGGTGGCTCGCCTACAACATCCCGCCGCTGCGCCTGTTCGAGTTCGTCCTCGGCATGCTCATGGCCCGGATCCTGCGGGAGGGCCGGTGGATCGGCCTGGGCATCGCCCCCGCGCTGGGCCTGACCTGCCTCGGCTACGTCCTGGCCCTGGCCGTGCCCTGGCAGTACGGCCTGAACGTCACCCTGGCCGTGCCGCTCGCCCTGCTCGTGACGGCGGTGGCGGCCGCGGACGTCGCCGGACGCCCGACCGGTCTGCGGGGCCGGGTCATGACCCTGCTCGGCGAGGTGTCGTTCGCCTTCTACCTGGTGCACTACCTGGTGCTGCTCGCCGTGCAGGACCTGCTGGACGGCCGCAGGTTCGCCACCCCGGCGGCGCTCGCCGTCGTCGCGGTGTCCTTCGTCGCCGCCCAGCTGCTGGGCTGGCTGCTCTACGCGGCGGTGGAGCGCCCGGTCATGCGCCGCTGGGCCGGCCGGCCGCGCAAGCGCGAGGACACGCCCGCCGGGCCCGCGGCCGGGCCCGCCCCGGGCACGCCCCAGCCCGTCACCCAGCAGGTCTGAGCGCGTCCGCACACGCAGAAGGGCGGGGAGTGGCCTCCCCGCCCTTCTGCCGGTCCCGCGAGCGTGCCCTCACCGCGCCCCGCGGGACGCGGCCCCGCGCGTCACAGCACGCCGCGCAGCACGCCGCCGTCCACCCGGAGCGCCGAACCCGTGGTCGCCGACGCCTGCTCGGAGCACAGGTACACCACCAGGTTCGCCACCTCCTCGGAGGAGGCGAGACGGCCGAGCAGCGAGGTGGGCCGCTCCTTCTCGATGAACAGCCGGCTCGCCTCCTCCGGCGAACCCGCGGCATCGCCCACCAGCTCGCGCACGAACTTCTCGACGCCCTCGCTGAGGGTCGGTCCGGGCAGCACGCTGTTCACCGTGACGCCGGTGCCGCCGACCGCCTCGGCCAGGCCCCGGGCCACGGTCAGCTGAGCGGTTTTCGTCATGCCGTAGTGGACCATCTCCGGCGGCACCTGGACGGCGGATTCGCTGGAGACGAAGACGGTCCTTCCCCAGCCGCGCTCCACCATCTTCGGCACATAGTGCCGGGACAGCCGGATGCCGCTCATCACATTCACGTCGAAGAAGCGCTGCCACTCCTCGTCCGGGATTTCAAAAATCGGCTGAGGGGCGAAGATTCCGGCGTTGTTCACCAGAATATCCACGGTCGGAAAAGCCTCCACCAGCGCCCGGCAGCCCGCCGCGGTGCCCACGTCGGCGGCCACCTTGTGGACCCGCTCGGCGGAGCCGAACTCGCCGAGGGCCTTGTCCAGGCGTTCCTCGGTCCGCCCGTTGAGCACCACTTCCGCACCGGCGGCGTGGAGACCCTTGGCGACGGCGAGTCCGATTCCGGCGGTGGAACCGGTGACCAGCGCGACGCGGCCCGAGAGATCGATATGCACGGCGTGCGTCCTCCTTCTGCAGAGGGTTCGGTGAATTCGCTGTGCGACTCTAACCCGCACTGGACAAGAACCGGGGTGTGCGAGAAACACTCGTCCCGCACACACTCGTCAGGCACCGGAGAAAACACCGGAAGAGAACCGGAAGAGAACCGGAAGAGAGAGGAAGCCGTGCAACACAATCTCGCGGAAAAGGTCGTTCTCATCACCGGCGCGGGCGGCGGAATCGGTTTCGCCACGGCCCGCGCGTTCCTGGCGGAAGGGGCGTCCGTGGTGGGGGGCGACCTCGACCCGGGAGCGCTCGCGGCACTGGGCGACGACAGGGTGCTGCCGGTCGAGGCCGACCTGCGCGACCCCGACGGGGCCCGGCGGCTGGTCCAGGCGGCGCTCGACCGCTTCGGGCGCGTCGACGTCCTGCACAACAACGCGGGAGTGGCCACGGTCCGGCCGGAAGGCTTCCTCGGCGTCGGGGACGACGCCTGGCGGGACGTCCTGGAGCTGAACCTGCTGGGGTACGTCCGGATGTCCCGCGCCGTGCTGCCCCACATGCTGGAGCGGGGCAGCGGTGTGCTGCTGCACACCGCCTCGGAGGCGGCTCGCATGCCCAATCCCAGGCTGCCGGACTACAGCGTGGCGAAGGCCGGGGTCCTCATGCTGTCGAAGACGCTGGCCAGGGAGTTCACCCCGCGGGGCGTGCGCTCCAACGTGATCTCTCCCGGCTTCATCCGCACGGCCGTCTACGACCGCCCGGGCGGCCTGGCCGACGCGCTCGCCGAGGAGTTCGGCACCGACCGCGAGACCGCGCTGAAGCGGTACGTCGAGCTGAACGGCATCCCGGCGGGCCGGCTCGGCAGGCCGGAGGAGGTCGCCGCGGCGGCCGTGCACCTGGCCTCCGACGCGTCGGCGTTCGTCTCCGGCGCCGAGATCGTCGTGGACGGAGGCGTCACCCCGACCGTGTGACGCGCGCCCCACCCGCCCGGATTCTGCTTGGTGCGATTCGCAGCCGAGCAAACCTTGATCCTTTTGGTGATGCGGGATCTAGGCTACGGTCAGTTGAACCCGGTGAGCGACAGCCGAGCTGCGGTGAGTGACCGCGCCGTCGTCCCGGACTCGTCCACGTGCGACAGAGAGGCCGCACGACCACGCGCCGGGGCACCGGCCTCCACGGTGCCCCGGCGGCGAAATTTCGAGGAGCTGTTCCGCCGTGAAGAGAGTCGCCCTTGTCATGGGCACCCGTCCGGAGGCAATCAAGTTCGCTCCGGTGATCCGTCTTCTCCAGCGCGACCCGCGCTTCGAGCCGGCCGTCATCTCCACCGGCCAGCACCGCGAGATGCTGCACGAGACCCTCGCCGCCTTCGGTCTGTCGGTCGATCACGACATGGCGGTGATGAGGGAGCGCCAGACGCTCTCCGGAACCACCGCGCGCATCCTGGAGAGCCTCGACACCTACCTCCCGGAGGAACGCCCGGACGCCGTCCTCGTCCACGGGGACACCGCGACCACCCTGGCGGGCGCGCTGGCCGCCTTCCACCACCGCATACCCGTGGTGCACGTCGAGGCCGGACTGCGCAGCGGCACGCTGTCCTCGCCCTTCCCCGAGGAGGGGAACCGCCGGCTCGTCGCCCGGGTCGCCGACCTGCACCTGGCACCGACCTGGGGCAACCGCGACCACCTGCTGAAGGAGGGCGTGCCCGCCCGCGACATCGTGGTCACCGGCAACACCGTCATCGACGCCCTCCAGTGGGGCGCCCGGCACGCCGCCGACTGGGGACGCCCCGAACTCGAGGACCTGGAACAGGAGAGCCGCCGGGTCGTCCTCGCCTCCGCCCACCGCCGGGACGCCTGGCCCCAGCTGAGCGACATCGCCCGCGCCTGGCGGCGGCTCGCCGACCGCGGCGACGTGCGCGTCGTCATCCCGCTGCACCGCAACCCGGCCGTACGCGAGGCGATCCTGCCCGTCGTCGCCGGCCACCCGGACATCACCGTCACCGACCCCCTTCCGTACCTCTCCTTCTGCAGGCTGCTCGACCGCGCCGACATGATCATCTCGGACAGCAGCGGCGCCCAGGAGGAGGGCCCGGCGCTCGGCACCCCCACCCTGGTGCTGGCCGACGTCACCGAGCGGGTGGAGACCATCGAGACCGGCGCCGCCCGGCTCGTGGGCAAGACCACCGAGGGCATCGTCGAGGCCGCCGCCTCCCTGCTGGACGACAGCGCCGCCTACACCGCCATGGCCCGCGCGGTCAATCCGTACGGCGACGGCTACGCGGCCGAGCGCACGGTCGGAGCGCTCGCCCACTACTTCGGCCTCGGCCCGGCGCCCTCCCTCTTCGCCCCCGAAACGGCCCTGGTCACCGGGCACTTCCCGGCCGGCGTGGCCCAGCTCGCCGGCTGACCCGGACCCGCGCCGCTCCCCGGACCGGGAGCACAGCCACTGACGAAGGACACCCATGGCACTCACCGAGACGGTGCTCGCTTTCTCCACCCGTACGCTGCGCGCCCGGCTCACCGCGCCCGGCGACGAGACACCCCTGCGCGAGGAGACCCTGGTCGTGAACCCCACGGCCCTCCCGCTCGACCTGGGCACCGACCAGCCCTCCCTGGTCCCCGCCCTGCGGTCGGCCGTGCTGAACCGGGTGACGCTCCGCCACCCCGGCCCGCTGCTGCTGTTCACCGGCTGGGAACAGCAGGACCTGACGGACCTCGGCACCCGGGAGGGATGGCTGCGCATCGGTGACGACCCGTCGCTGGCCGCCGGCGCCGGCGAGGGCGCCCCCTTCCCCGCGCACACCCCCCTGTGGCGCTCGCCCGTGGAACAGCTCGGCACCGTGACGCTCCCGCCGGAGCTGCTGGGCATCCCGAGCGCCGCCCGCACCGCCGTCCCGCTGCGCCTTCAGGCCAACCTCTGGTACGCGCCGGCCGGCACCGACTGCCACATCCACCGCAAGCACGAGTTCCTCGAAGTCCACACCCAGATCGCGGGGCGCGGACGCATGCAGAAGTTCCACGCCCAGGACGCCGCCACCCGCTACCAGGACCTCGCCCTGGAACCGGGCGCCACCCACGCGCCGTTCTGCGCCCACGACGACACCGGAGCCTGGCACTACCCCTGGCACCGCTACTGGTCGGACACCGACTGCGTCTGGCTGGCCCTGGAGTACCACCCCTGCTGACCCCGCCGTCCGCACGACCCGCCGATCCCGAGGAACACCACCGCCCGCAACATCCAGGAGAGTGACGCCGTGACAGACCACACGGACAGCCCGATGGTGCGCATCCCCCGCTTCGACTCCGAGACCGTCACCGACCAACTGCGCGACGGCTACTGGCTGGAGGCCACCGACCTCGACGGCGACGGCCGCGTCGACCTGTTCGGCTACGGCCTGCGCCTGGGCGAGATCTACTGGTACCGCAACGACGGGACCTGGGAGCGCCGGCTGGCCGCCGACGGGATCCACATGCCGGTGGGCGCCGACTTCGCCGACATCAGCGGCAACGGCGTCGCCGACATCATCGTGTGCCACGAGCTGTACGGCCCCATCGGCACCATCGTGGACCCCGACCCGGAGGGCGGGAAGATCAGCTGGCTGGAGAACCCGGGCCAGCCGGACAAGGACCCCTCGCGCTGGAAGCGCCACTACGTGGGGCGGGCCGTGGGCATGCACCGGCTGCGCGCCGGCTACTTCACGCAGAGCGAGCGCCTGGAGATCATCGGTCTGCCCATCGTGGCGGTGGAGGACGTCCACGCCGTCCTGCCGGTGGTGATGTTCACCCAGCCCGACGACGTGCACAGCGCCGCCGAGTGGCCCATGACCGTCATCGACGACCAGCACTTCCGCATGATCCACGGGGCGGAGAAGAAGAAGGGACTCATCCCCGGCAGCGACCGCGACAGCCTGCTGCTGGCCTCCGACGAGGGCGTCACCTGGCTGTACTGGGACGAGGAACGCGCGCAGTGGGAACGCGTCCTGATCGGTACCGGCGAGCGCGGCCAGTTCGAGCGGACCGGCTTCCGCGGCAGCGGCGACCTGAACGCCGGGCGCCTCGGCGACGACCCCCTGGCCTACGTCGCCGCGGTCGAGCCCTTCCACGGCAACACCGTCGCCGTCTACACCAAGCGGCCCGAGCCCGACGGCACCCACACCTGGACCCGCACGATCCTCGACGTGTTCGGGGACCCCAACGAGAACGGCGAAGGCCCCGGACACCAGATCGTCTGCGCCGACTTCGACGGCGACGGCGACGACGAGTTCCTGGTGGCCCTGCGCGGCCCCTGGCCCTGGCAGGGAGTCTTCTACTACAAGGCCCTCGACGCCCGGGCCGGGGTGTGGACCAAGTGGCGCGTCGCCGACGAGTCCGTGGCCCGGATCGCCCTCGGCGACTTCGACGGCGAGGGCCGGATCGACTTCGCCACCATCTCCTACGCCGTCGACAACTACTACGTCGCCAAGGACGCCAGGATCACGCTGCACCGCAACCGCACCGGGGAGGACCGATGAGCCGCGTCCGCAAGGCCGTCATCCCGGCGGCCGGCCTCGGCACCCGCTTCCTCCCCGCGACCAAGGCGACTCCCAAGGAGATGCTGCCGGTCGTGGACACCCCCGCCATCCAGTACGTCGTCGAGGAGGCCGCCGGCGCCGGGCTGGACGACGTCCTGATGATCACCGGACGGAACAAGCGGGCCCTGGAGGACCACTTCGACCGCAACCACGAACTGGTCACCGCGCTCCGGCGCAAGGGGGACGAGCGGCGGCTGGCCGCCGTCACGGCCTCGGACGACCTCGCCACCGTGCACTACGTCCGCCAGGGCGATCCGCTCGGCCTCGGCCACGCCGTGCTGTGCGCGGCGGACCACGTCGGCGACGAGCCGTTCGCGGTCCTGCTCGGCGACGACCTCATCGACCCCCGGGACCCCCTCCTCGGCACCATGCTCGACGTGCGGGAGCGGCACGGCGGCTGCGTGGTGGCCCTGATGGAGGTCTCCGAGGAGGACATCGGCCGCTACGGCTGCGCCTCGACGGCCCCCGGGGACACCCCCGACGTGCCCCGGATCACCGGGCTGGTGGAGAAACCGGCCCCGGGAACGGCGCCGTCCAACCTCGCGGTCATCGGGCGCTACGTCCTGTCGCCGGAGATCTTCGACGTCCTGCGGACCACCCCGGCCGGGAAGGGCGGCGAGATCCAGCTCACCGACGCCCTGCGGGCCCTCGCCTCCGGTGCGGCACCCGGCGGGCCCGTCCACGGCGTGGTCTTCCGCGGCCGCCGCTACGACACCGGGGACCGCGGCGCCTATCTGCGCGCCGTGGTCCGCCTGGCCTGCGAACGCGAGGACCTGGGCCCGGACTTCCGCGACTGGCTGCGCAAGTACGTCGCCAACGAGCTCTGAGCCCGCCACCGCCCCCGGCCGCGGATCACTTGGTCGCGCCCTGCGCGAAGCCGTTGTAGATGTAGCGCTGGAGGAACAGGAAGACGACGAGGGTCGGCACGATGACGAGGATCGTGCCGGCCGAGATGTTCTCCCAGTGCGCGCCGAACGGACCCTTGAAGCGGAACAGGGCGGTGGAGACGGTGCCGAGGTCCTCGGACGGCATGTAGAGGAAGGGGATGTAGAAGTCGTTGTACACGGTGATCCCCTTGATGATGACGACCGTGGCGATCGCCGGTTTCAGCAGGGGCAGGATGATCCTCCAGTAGATGGTGAGGGAGTTGGCCCCGTCCAGCCGCGCCGCCTCGTCCAGGGACACCGGGATGCCGCGGACGAACTGCAGGAAGATGTAGATCGAGACGATGTCCGTGCCCATGTAGAGCAGGACCGGCGCCCAGATGGTGTTGAACAGCCCGAAGCTGTTGACCACTTGGAAGGTCGCCACCTGGGTGGTGACCCCGGGCACCAGGGTGGCGACCAGGAACAGCGCCATGACGGGCTTCTTCAGCCGGAAACGGAAACGGTCGATGGCGTACGCGGTCATCGACCCGATGAGCACCGTGCCGGTCAGGGAGAACAGCAGGATGACGGCCGTGTTGAAGAAGGCGGACAGCATCTTGCCGTCGTTGAACGCCGTCACGTAGTTGCCGAAGTTCAGCCAGTCGCCCGGCAGCGACAGCGCACCGCCGTCCGCGACCTCCTCGGAGGTCTTCAGCGAGGTCAGGAAGACGACGGCGAGCGGGACCAGCACCACCAACGAGGCGACGATCAGCGACAGATAGGTCAGCGCGGGGCCGGTCCGGCGGCGGGCGGGCAGGGGCGCGGTCATACGAGGTCCACCTTCTCGTCGGGCACGAGGCGGCGCTGGATCCAGGTGATCAGCAGGATGATCAGGAGCAGGACGACGGCGGCGGCCGAGGCCAGACCGGTCTTGTTGAACTGGAAGGCGAGCTTGACCGTCTGGATGACGAACGTCGTCGTGCCGGTCGCGCCGCCGGTCATGATGTAGGGGATCTCGAACACCGACAGCGAGCCGGAGACGGCCAGGATGACGCTCAGGCTGATCACCGGCCGGATGCTCGGCGCGATGATGTGCCGGAACTGCTGCAGGCGCGAGGCCCCGTCGAGCTGGGCGGCCTCGTACAGTTCCGCCGGGATGGACTGGATCGCGCCGAGGAACAGCACGAAGTTCAGCCCGGTGAACCGCCACACGGACACCCCGGCCAGGGAGGTGTTGGCCGACTCGGGATCGCCGAGCCAGGCGTGGCCGGAGCCGGCGCCGAACCAGGACAGCACCGAGTCGAGCGTGCCGCCGTCCTGGAAGAAGTACAGGAAGACGAAGCCGATGGCCACGCCGTTGATCAGGTAGGGGAAGAACAGGATGCCCTTGAACAGGTTGCGCAGGCGCAGGTCGAAGCTGAGCACGGTCGCGAAGTACAGGGCGATCACGATCTGCACGGCCGAGGCGGCGAGGTAGTAGAAGCTGACGAAGAACACCCGGAACAGCTCGGGCCGGGTGAGCAGCTGCTCGTAGTTGTCGACGCCGGTGAAGCGGCGGTCGGGACTGACGCCGTCCCAGTCGGTGAAGCTGTAGTAGATCATGTTCCCGACCGGCACATAGGTGAACGTCACCAGCAGGGCCAGGGGAACGGCCAGGAACAGCCAGGGGGTCAGCCGGCGCAGCGTCCGGCCGCTCCGGCGGCCGCCGTCCGGTGTGCGCGCCGCGCCGGGTGATGCGGTGGCGCGGGGCACCTTGGCGGGTGCCGTACGGGTCGTCTCGGTCATCTCGGCCTTCCGTCCTCCATCTCGGCCTTCCGTCTTCGCCGTCGGTACGGCGGGCCGGGCCCCGCCCGGCGCGTACGGGCTACGGGCGGTCGGGGCCCGGCACCGTTCAGGAACCGGCGGTCCGCGCCGCCTCGTTCCACCGCTTGTCCAGGTCGGCGAAGTAGCCGTCGAGGTCGCCGCGCTGCGCGCCGCGGGCGAGGTCGATCAGCTTCTGGCGGTAGTCGGGCTTGTTCAGCCCGATCTCGGCCGCGTTGTCGATCGCGTTGACCTCACCGGTTTTCGCCTCGGAGCGCTCCAGGAAGACGACATCGTTGTCAGTGAAGTCCTTCAGCGTGCCGGGCATCGGGGCGGACTTCAGGGCGGGGACGGCGCCCTCCCTGGCCGAGTAGCCCGACTTCTGGGTGAACCAGTCGATCCAGGCGCGTGCCGCCGCCTTGTGCGCGGAGTGGGCGTTGACGGCCTGCTGGTAGTCGGAGGCGAGGACGGCGCAGTACTTGCCGTCCTTCCGCACGGGGAAGGGCATGAAACCGATGTCGTCCGGGTCGGTGCCGGCCTTCTCCGCCGCGTCGCGCATCTGGGTGATGGCCCAGGAGCCGAGGTGCATGGTGGCGACCTCGCCGCGCGCGATCAGCCCCTTGGACGCCTCCCAGTTGGTGGTGTTGGGGTCCTTCTCCGACAGGCCGTCCTTGACGATGTCGTGGAGCAGGGAGTCGATCGCGCGCAGTTCGCCGCCCTCGCGCCAGGGCGAGACGGCGCCGGCCAGTTCGTCGCCGGCCTTGGCGTCGCAGGTGACGGAGCCGATGCTGTTGCTCCAGGCGGTCAGCGGCCAGCCGTCCTTGAAGTTCGTGTAGTACGGCAGGGCGTCCGTCTTCGCCTCGACGGCCCGCAGACCGGCCAGGAACTCGTCCGGCGTGGCGGGCCAGTCGGTGATGCCGGCCTTCCTCCAGACCGCCTTGTTGTAGACGAAGCCGTTGGCCGTGCCGAACTGGGCGATGCCGTAGACCTTGCCGCCGACCTCGGTCTTGTCGCTGAACCGGTAGGTGCCGCCCAGGTCGGCGGCGGTGCCGAGGGGGGCGAAGAACTTCGGGTAGTCGTTCTTGGCCACGGCGGCCGGGATCATCAGGACGTCGCCGTAGTCGTCGGTGTTCATCCGGATCTTGACCTCCCCCTCGTAGTCGGTGAGGGCCTCGAACTTCACCTTCACCTTGGGGTAGACCTTGTTGAACTCCTCGGCGTACCGGGCCATCGTCCCGTTCTGCACGAGGTCGGTGCGGTGGGTGAGGACCTTGATCGTGCCCGAGGCGTCGGCCGGGTCGTCCGGTGCCTTCGCCGTCTCACCGGAGACCGCGCCCCCGCCGCCGCACCCCGCGACGGTCAGCACCGCGGCGGCCAGCAGCCCGCCGCGCCACCGACGCCCAGCGAACGTCGTGTTCTTCCCCATGTGCCCAGCTCCTCCAGGATCGCGGCTCAGCTCTGCGAGTGGGATGTCGGCACTATGGCAGCCGCTGGTGAACCGGTAAAGCTCCAATTTCCAGCGTGATGCGCAATCGTTACCGAAGCCCGTAACCCGATCCTCTGACGTGCTGTTTCCCTTGCCACTCATTACGGCTACATAGATAGACCGGTTTATAGACAGCGGGTGGGCCGCGCGTTAGGTTGTGCGCCGTTGCCCGTTGACCGGTCTGAGTCAGGCGATTGGAGCCGCACCATGAAGGACGTCACCCAGCTCGGCGAGGGCTGGAGCCTGCGCCACGGGGAGGAACTGCTGGAAGCCCGGGTGCCCGGTTGCGTCCACACCGACCTCCTCGCCGCCGGGGCCATTCCCGACCCCTTCCTCGGCCGCAACGAGACGGACGTCGCCTGGGTGGGCCGCCGCGCCTGGACCTACGTCCGCCGGCTCGGCCACGACAGCGGCCACGAGCGCACCGACCTGGTCTTCGAGGGCCTCGACACGGCCGCGTACCTCACCCTCGCGGGCCGCCCCCTCGGCACCACCCGCAACATGCACCGCACCTACCGCTTCGACGTCACCGGACGCACCGGTGAACTGGAGGTCCGCTTCGCCTCCGCCTACGACGAGGCGGCGGCGGTCCGCGCGGTGACGGGGGAGCGGCCCAACGTCTATCCCGAACCCAGCCAGTACATCCGGAAGATGGCGTGCAACTTCGGCTGGGACTGGGGACCCACCCTGGTCACCGCGGGCATCTGGCGGCCGGTCCGGCTGGAGCACTGGTCCACCGCCCGCCTGGCCGAGGTGCGGCCCCAGGTCACCGTGGCCGGGGGCACCGGCCGCGTCGAGGTACGGCTGCGCGTCGAGCGCACCGAGCGGGGACGGGACCGGCGCCTGCGCGTCACGGCGGAGACGGCCGGCGTCCGGGCCGAGGCCGAACTGACCGGCGACGAGACGGTCCTCGCCCTCGACGTCCCCGACCCCCGCCTGTGGTGGCCGCGCGGATACGGCGAACAGCCCCTGTACGACCTCGATCTCACCCTGAGCGACGACAGCGGCCCGCTCGACACCTGGCACCGCCGGATCGGCTTCCGCACGATCGAGCTGGACCGCTCCACCGACGCCCACGGCACCGGCTTCACCCTGGTCGTCAACGGCGTACGGGTCTTCGCCCGGGGCGTCAACTGGATCCCCGACGACGCCTTCCCCTCCCGGATCACCCCCGAGCGCTACCGCACCCGGCTCACCCAGGCCGCCGACGCGGGCGTCGACCTGGTCCGGGTGTGGGGCGGCGGCATCTACGAGGACGAGGCGTTCTACGACGCCTGCGACGAGCTGGGCCTGATGGTCTGGCAGGACTTCCTCTTCGCCTGCGCCGCCTACCCGGAGGAACAGCCGCTGCGCGGGGAGATCGAGGCCGAGGCGCGCGACAACGTCGTCCGGCTGATGCCGCACCCCTCGCTGGCGCTGTGGAACGGCAACAACGAGAACCTGTGGGGCTTCCGCGACTGGGACTGGGAGGGCCCGCTCGCCGGGGACTCCTGGGGCGAGGGCTACTACCTCGGCCTGCTGCCCCGTATCGTCGCCGAACTCGACCCCACCCGCCCCTACACCGCGGGCAGCCCCTGGTCCGGCTCCTGGGACCACCACCCCAACGACCCCGCCCACGGCACCCACCACTCCTGGGAGGTGTGGAACCGCCAGGACTACGCCGAGTACCGGGCGAACGTGCCCCGCTTCGTCGCCGAGTTCGGCTGGCAGGCACCCCCGGCCCTGGCCACCCTGCGCCGCGCGCTGCCCGGCGAGCCCCTCACGCCCGACTCCCCGGGCATGCTCCACCACCAGAAGGCCGAGGACGGCAACGGCAAGCTGAACCGCGGCGTCGCCCGCCACTTCCCGCCGCCCGGCGACGACTTCGACCGCTGGCACTACCTGACCCAGCTCGTGCAGGCCCGCGCCGTCGCCGCCGGCGTCGAACACTGGCGCTCCCACTGGCCGGTGTGCGCCGGCACGGTCGTCTGGCAGCTCAACGACTGCTGGCCGGTGACCTCCTGGGCCGCCATCGACGGCGACGGCCGCCCCAAACCGCTCTACCACGAGCTGCGCCGCGTCTACGCCGACCGGCTGCTCACCCTCTGCCCGGACCCCGACGGCCTGGTGCTCGCCGCGGTCAACCAGGCCGCCACGCCCTGGCGGCCGGCGGTGACCCTGCGCCGGCTCGACGCCGACGGCACCACGCTCGCCGAAGCCGTGGTCGAGCCGGCCGCGGGCCCCCGCTCGGTCGCCCGGATCCCGGTCCCCCCACACCTCGTACCGGACCCGCGCACCGGCAGGGAATTCCTGGTCGCGGACGCCGGGGAAGCCCCCCGCCCGGGCGGCGCCGGGAGCGGGGAAGGGCTGCGCGCACTGCACTTCCCCGTCCCCGACAAGGACTTCGCCTACCCCGGCCCCCGGTACGACGTCACCCTCGAGCCCGTGCCCGGACCGGGGGATAGAGTCGACGTCGTGGTGAGCGCCCAGACCCTCGTCAGAGACCTCCTGCTCCAGCCCGACCGGCTGGGCCCGGCCGCCGTCTGCGACCGCGGCCGGCAGACCCTCCTGCCCGGTGAGCGCACCCGCATCCGGGTCGAGGGCTGCGGCCCGGTCACCGTGGACGCTGTCGAAGCCGCCCTGTTCTGCGTGGACCTCGGGTGAGCGGCACCGGGGAACGCGTCACCATCAAGGACGTCGCGGCGCGCGCCGGGGTGTCCAAGGGCGCCGTCTCGCTCGCCTTCAACCACAAGCCCGGCGTCTCCGAGGCCACCCGGGAACGGATCTTCGCGGCGGCCCGGGAACTGGGCTGGGCCCCCAGCGCCACCGCGCGCAGCCTGTCCAGCAAGCGGGTCGACATCGTCGGGCTGGCCCTGTGCCGGCCCGCCCGGCTGCTCGGCCTGGAGCCGTTCTACATGGACTTCATCTCGGGCATCGAGAGCGTCCTGGCGGAGCGGTCCTGCTCCCTGCTGCTGCGGCTGGTGCGGGACCCGGACGAGGAGATCGCGCTCTACCAGGAGTGGTGGCGCGGCCGGATGATCGCCGGGGCGATCCTCGTGGACTTCCGCGAGGACGACCCCCGGGTGCCCGCCCTGGAGCGGCTCGGCATGCCGGCGGTCGCCGTCGGCCACCCCCGCCTCACGGGCGCCTTCCCGGCGGTGTGGACGGACGACGCGTCGGCGGTCGCCGAGGCCGTCCGCTATCTGGCGGCCCTGGGCCACCGGCGCGTCGCCCGGGTCGGCGGCCCGGCCGACCTGGGCCACAGCGCCATCCGCACCCGTGCCTTCGCCGACACCGTCCGGGAACTCGGCCTGGAGGAGGCACGGCAGATCGCCACCGGCTTCGACGAGAAGGAGGGCGCCCGGGCCACCCGCACCCTGCTGCTCGCCGCCGACCGGCCGACCGCGATCGTCTACGACAACGACATCATGGCGGTCGCGGGGGCGGGCGTCGCCGCGGAGATGGGGTTCACGGTCCCCGACGACGTGTCGCTGCTGGCGTGGGACGACTCCCAGTTGTGCCGGATCACCCATCCGACCCTGTCGGCCATGAGCCACGACGTGCACCACTTCGGCGCCGAGGTGGCGCGCGTCCTCTTCGACGTGCTCAACGGCGTGCACACCGGCGGCCACCAGGTCCCGACCCCGTCCCTGACCCCACGCGGCTCCACGGCACGGGCGCCGGAGGTGTAGCCGGGACAGGGCCGACCGGCGGTCTTCGGCGACCGGTTGCGGTCTCGTGGGCCGATCGCGCGCGGGCCGTGCGGAAGGGCCGCGTCCACAGCGGACGCGGCCCTTCGATGTGCCGGACTGCCGGGCTACTGGCCTTCCGGGATGGGGACCGCCGGGAACCCCGGATCAGCCCTTCGCGCACGCCGCGCCGTTGAGGCCGAAGGCGGCCGGGACGCCGTTCGCGGTGCCGGAGGAGCCGTTGAACCCGAAGCTCACGGAGCCGCCGGCCGGGATCGTCTCCGTCCAGGACTCGTGGGTGACCTTCACCTCGCTGCCCTGCTGGACGGCCTTGGCGTTCCACACGGAACCGAGCTTCTGGTCCCCGGGGAAGGCGAAGGCGAGCTGCCAGCCCTTGACGGCCGTCGTCCCGGTGTTGCGGATGGTGACGTCCGCGTTGAACGAGGCGCCCCAGTCGCCGAGGCGGTAGTCGACCGAGCAGCTCGCGGGCGCGGGACCGGATCCGCCGTCACCGAAGACGCCCGACTCCCGGGCCGTCTGCCGGATGCCGTCGGCGCCGGAGAAGACGCGCTGTCCCCAGCCGGTGAGGCGCGCGGCGTCGAAGCCGGTGGCCATGTCCAGGTACTCGACACCGCCGCCGTTGCCGCTCCAGGACCAGCCGAGGTAGCCCACACCGAGCTGCCGCGCGCTGGACATGATGGCGTCCTCGTCCGGATCGCCGTCCGAGTGCATGTCGCCGAATTCCCCGACGACGATGGGAAGCCGCTGCGAGATGAACCGGTCAAGGTAGCTTCTGACCTTCTCAGCGGTGTTGAATACGCCGTACATGTGGATCGAGAACACCGTATTGCGCTCGGGATCCGCGGCGAACACCTCGGCGGCGTGGTCGCGCATGGTGAAGGACCAGTCCTGGCCCCAGTTCGGGGCGTCCACCATGAGCGTGTGCCGGAACCCGGCCGCCCGCATCCGGGCCAGGGCGCCCGCGGTGTCGGAAGTCCAGGCCGCGTAGCCGGAGTTGCCGTACGGCTCGTTCCCGATGTTCAGGATGACGTACTTCTCCTGGCCCTGAACCGCGTCCTTGACGCCGATCCAGTAGTCGACGGCGCGGGAGAGGGTGACGGCTCCGGCCTGCTCGCCGTAGCCGGTGGTGTCGTGGGCCTCCAGGACGCAGACGAGCCGGTTCTGCTTGCACTGCGCGACGACGGCGGCGACGTCCGCGGCGTCGTTCTTCGTCCACCGATCACCCGTGGCGAGCACCACGCGCACCGAGTTGGCGCCCAGGGCCTTGACGTCCTTCAGGGTCTGCGCCGTCCTGGCGGGATACCAGGCGTGCGCGTGGTTGACGCCCCGCAGGACGAAATCCTCGCCGTTCGCGTCCAGCAGCCGGCCCCCGGCGACATGGAACCCCGGGGCCGCCTGGGCCCGTGTCTGCGGCTGTGCCTGCGCGGAGGTCGGTGCGGCCAGTAGCGAGGCGGCGCAGGCCAGCAACGCTCCCGCCGCGGCGGCCAGTCTCTTTCTCATCTCTGCTCCCCAAATACCGCTGCCCGGAGGTGGTGTCGCGGCGAGGCTAGGGCGAGAGATTGAAAGAGACAACCATCTGAGCAAAACCGGTTAAGTTTAGTGGGAGTTCAGTGCCCGGGGTGCCTGTCGCCCGGTCCGGCCGACTCGGGGGCGGCATTGGTATGGACATGTCCGGGCGGCCGCAATAGCCTGGGTCTTGGTCTAGACCAACGCACGGTTCGGCTCGATCAACTCCCCACGCGTTCCGAGGAGCGGCTACATGCGCACCAAGGGCAAGTTGTACGCGGCCGTATTAGGCCTCGCCACCGCCGGCGCCTTCGTCCTGTCCACCGGCGGCGCCAGCGGCCACGGCTACACCGACCTCCCCATCAGCAGGCAACTGCTCTGCGCCGACGGCACGGTGCGGGGCTGCGGCGAGATCCAGTGGGAGCCGCAGAGCGTCGAGGGCCCCAAGGGCTTCCCGGCGGGCGGACCGGCCGACGGGCAGCTCTGCTCCGGCGGCGAGACCCGGTTCGGCCAGCTCGACGGCGCCCGCACCCCGAGGGGCGCGGAGTGGCCGACCACCAAGGTCACCGGCGGCCAGAGCTACACCTTCCGCTGGCAGTTCGAGGCCCGGCACGCGACGACCGACTTCCGGTACTACGTCACCAAGCAGGGCTGGAACCAGGGCCACGCCCTGGCCCGCGCCGACCTGAACACGACACCGTTCCTGACGATCCCCTACGGCGGCAAGCAGCCGCCGGCCACCCTCAGCCACAGCGGCACCCTGCCGACCGGGCTGAGCGGCCACCACGTCATCCTCGGCGTCTGGACCATCGCCGACACCGGCAACGCGTTCTACGCCTGCTCGGACGTGACGTTCTGACCCAACCCCCCCCGGCCGACCCTGAACCACCGGCCATGAGGTCCTGATCCGGACCCGCCCTCTCAACGCGGGACCGGAATGTCGCGGCCTCTCTGTCCGACCCGCCTCACCGCAGGTCGGACAGAGAGGCCGCGGCAGCGGCGTATCAGATGTCCCGGAAGATCTCGATCTGCGCCCCGATCGAGTTCAGGCGCTCGGCCAGGTCCTCGTAACCGCGGTTGATGACGTAGACGTTGCGGAGCACCGACGTGCCCTCCGCCGCCATCATCGCCAGCAGGACGACCACCGCCGGGCGCAGGGCCGGCGGGCACATCATCTCGGCCGCGCGCCAGCGGGTCGGGCCCTCGACCAGGACGCGGTGCGGGTCCAGCAGCTGGAGCCGGCCGCCGAGGCGGTTGAGGTCGGTCAGGTAGATGGCGCGGTTGTCGTAGACCCAGTCGTGGATGAGGGTCTTGCCCTGCGCGGTGGCCGCGATGGCCGCGAAGAACGGGACGTTGTCGATGTTCAGGCCGGGGAACGGCATGGGGTGGATCTTGTCGATCGGCGCCTCCAGCTTGGAGGGGTGGACCGTGAGGTCGACCAGGCGCGTACGGCCGTTGTCGGCGCAGTACTCGGGGCTGCGCTCGTGGTCGAGCCCCATCTCCTCCAGGACCGCCAGCTCGATCTCCAGGAACTCGATCGGGACCCGGCGCACCGTCAGCTCCGACTCGGTGACCACGGCGGCGGCCAGCAGGCTCATCGCCTCGACCGGGTCCTCGGAGGGCGAGTAGTCGACGTCGACGTCGATGTTCGGCACGCCGTGCACGGTGAGCGTGGTGGTGCCGATGCCCTCCACCTTCACGCCGAGCGCCTCCAGGAAGAAGCACAGGTCCTGGACCATGTAGTTGGATGAGGCGTTGCGGATGACGGTGACGCCGTCGTGGCGGGCGGCGGCCAGCAGCGCGTTCTCGGTCACGGTGTCGCCGCGCTCGGTCAGCACGATCGGCCGGTCCGGGCGGACCGAGCGGTCCACCTGCGCGTGGTACTGGCCCTCGGTGGCCGCGATGTCCAGACCGAACCGGCGCAGGGCGATCATGTGCGGCTCGATGGTCCGCGTGCCCAGGTCGCAGCCGCCGGCGTACGGCAGCTTGAAGCGGTCCATGCGGTGCAGCAGCGGGCCGAAGAACATGATGATCGAGCGGGTGCGCACGGCGGCCTCCGCGTCGATCGCCGCCATCTCCAGCTCGGCGGGCGGGACGATCTCCAGGTCGACGCCGTCGTTGATCCAGCGGGTGCGCACGCCGATGGAGTTCAGTACCTCCAGAAGGCGGTACACCTCCTCGATGCGCGCCACCCGGCGCAGGACCGTGCGTCCCTTGTTCAGCAGCGACGCGCACAGCAGGGCCACGCACGCGTTCTTGCTGGTCTTGACGTCGATGGCGCCGGACAGACGGCGACCGCCGACCACGCGCAGATGCATCGGACCCGCGTAACCCAGGGACACGATCTCGCTGTCCAGGGCTTCACCGATTCGGGCGATCATCTCAAGGCTGATGTTTTGGTTGCCGCGCTCGATGCGGTTGACCGCGCTCTGGCTGGTGCCGAGCGCCTCCGCGAGCTGCGTCTGCGTCCAGCCCCGGTGCTGCCGGGCGTCACGGATGAGCTTGCCGATGCGTACGAGGTAGTCGTCTGACATGACCTTGAGGCTATCTCAGATATGAGATGGCGCTCGCCAGGGGGGTCTGTCCGGGTGACGGGATGACGGGATGTCAGCCGGTCGGCCGTACGGGAGGCCGTCGCGCCGGGCGGGAAGGGCCCGTACCCAGCCCCGCCCAAGGCGCGGGGGAACCGCAGGCCCGGCGGGAGAGGCGCTCGCCCTCCGCCGCGAGGGCCGGCCGTGTGCCGTATCCCTCGCGGCCGGGGCGAGCGCCGGTGCCGGCACTCAGAACCAGCACTCAGAACCAGCCCACAGAACTGGCACTCAGCCCCGGCACACAGAACCGGCACTCAGAAATCGTCCGCGCCCTCGCGGAGTTCGGGCGTCCAGTAGCCGGTCAGCGCCTTGGCCGGGTCGACGGCGATGCCTTCGCTGCCGGGCGCGGTCACGGCGATGACCGTGGGGTCGCCCTCCAGCATGACGGAAAAGTCCGTCACGGGCTCGACGTCCTCGTCCATTCCGCCGTCCGACAGCTTCACCAGGGCGTAGGCCGGGGCTCCCGGCGTGAGCACGACCGGGCCGGCCGGCTTGCTCTTGGCGACGGCCGGGACATCCCGCTTGTGGCTCTCCAGGAACTGGATCTGCGGGAAGCCCGTCAGCCGGCAGGCGTGGGAGGAGGTGTTCTTCGCGGTGAGCACGATGTGGGTGTACGGCGGACCGTCCTGCGTGGCGGCACTGATGGTGACGTTCCCCGCGGTGCAGAGCGGGGAGGAGGCGGAGGCCCGCTCACCGGTGGTGACGGAAGAGCCGCTGGAGCCGGTCGAGCCCGCGGAGCCCTTCGATCCCTGCGACCGCGCCGAGTCGGTCGAGCCCGTCGCCCCGGACGTGCCGGTGCCCTTTTCGCCGGCCGGCTGGGCGGTCACCTCGGTCGCCGCCACGGTGGCCGCCACGGTGGCCTCGGGGGTGGCCGAGGACGCGGTGTCCCCGCCGCTCTGGCAGGCGGTGAGGGACAGGACGAGAGCCGTGCCCGCGACGGCGAGCAGCGCGGAGCGGTGACGCGGAGTGTTCATAGAGGTTCCCCCTGGAGAGTGCGGGGCCGCGGCGTGGTGCCGTCGGCCGAGGTCGTGTTGCCGGTGGTGCGCGGTCGTGTTGCCGGTAGTACGCGGTCGTGTGCCGGTGGTACGCGGCCTGTTCCGTCGACGGCGGGTGGTCCGGGCCGGCCGGGAGCGTGTGCGCCCCGGGAGGCCGGCCGTTCCGCGTCGGCCTTCAGTCGATCACTTCCGGTCTGTGCCGCCCAGGCGGTTCCACCGGCAGAAGTACCGTCGGCCATACTTCTGCCGGACGCTCGCGACCGGACGAGCCAGACGAGCGGGGACATCGACGGTGCGCGACGGCACGCCCTCCAGCAAGGGCCACGGCACGCCGCCCGGCGGGGACTTCGGGCAGGAGCTGCGTCGGCTTCGGGCCCGTGCCGGACTGAGCCAGGAAGCCCTCGCGCACGCCGCCGGGGTGAGTGTCCGGGCGCTGGCGGACATGGAACGCGGGCGTACCCGGGGACCGCAGCGCCGTACCGTACGGGCGCTGGCCGAAGCGCTGGGGCTGGACGACGGCGAGGCGGCGGGCCTGGAGGAGGCCGCCGCCCTCGGCCGTCCGCGCCCCCGGGCGGCCCTCGGCCCGGCCGGCCCCGGCCCGCTGGCCCTGCCGCGCGACATCGGGGACTTCACCGCACGCGGCCCGGCCCTCGCCAGGCTGCTGGACCTGGCGCGGAGCACCGCCGAGGACCGGCCGGTGGTCAGCGTGGTCGCCGGGCAGCCCGGTCTGGGCAAGACCGCGTTCGCGGTGCACGCCGCGCACCGCCTCGCCCCGCTCTTCCCCGACGGGCGGTTCGCCCTGGACCTGCACGGAATGGACCCGGAACCGACCACGCCCCGGGACGCGCTGGCCCGGCTGCTGGGCGCGCTGGGGGTCCCCGACGCCGCGCTGCCGGCCGGCACCGACGACCGCGCCGGCCTGTGGCGGTCCCTGGCCGGTGAACGGCGCGTGCTCCTGCTGCTGGACAACGCCGCCGACGAGGCCCAGGTCGCCCCCCTGCTGCCCGGCGCCGGCCCGTCCTTCACCCTCGTCACCAGCCGGCACGCCCTGGCGGGTCTGGAGTCCGTGCACCGCACCGATCTGGCCCTGCTGCGGCGCGAGGAAGCGGTGGAACTGCTGACCCGCATCATCGGCCCGGACCGGGTGCGGGCGGAGGCCCAGGCCGCCCGCGACCTCGCCGACCTGTGCGGGCATCTCCCGCTGGCCGTCCGGATCGCCGGCCAGCGGCTTCTCAGCCGTCCGCACGAACGCCTCGCCAAGCTCGTCGCCCGCCTCGCCGCCGAGGGCCGGCGGCTGGACGGCCTCCAGGCCGGGAGCCTGCGGGTGCGCGCCACCTTCGCGCTCTCCTACCGTCAGCTCCCCCCGGACACCCGGACCTTGCTGCGCCGTGCCGCGCTGGCCGCCGGGGCGGACTTCAGCCCGGAGACCGGGGCGCTCCTGGCCGGCCTGTCCTACGACGAGGCGGTCGCCCGCGCCGAGGAACTGACCGACGCCGGTCTGCTGCAGAGCGACCCCGCCGCCGAGCGGTACCGCTTCCACGACCTGCTCAGGCTCTACGCGGCCGAGCAGGCCGACGCCGAGGACGGTCCCGAGGTCCGGAACGCCGTCCTCGACCGGACCGCGGACTGGATGCTGCGCCGGGCCACCGCCGCCGCGCTGCACTTCGACGTCGACCACGAACGGACCGGGGCGGACGCGGACCCCGACCCGGACACGGCGCCCACCGGCCGGGACGAGGCACGGGCCTGGCTGGAGGCCGAGCGGGCCCAGTGGCTCGCCGCGCTGCGCCGGGCCCACGAGACGGGCCGGCACCGGCAGGTCCTGGACGCGGCGGAGGCGATGCACTGGTTCTCCGACCTCAACCAGCACTGGGAGCAGTGGGTGGAGGTGTTCCGGCTCTCCGCCGACGCCGCCCGCGCCCTGGGCAGCAGGCCTGAGGAGGCGATCCACCTCAACTATCTGGCCTGGGCCCACAACATCTGCGTCCACGACCCCCGTGCCGCCTTGACCAGCGCCGACGCCGCGCTCACGGCGGCCCGCGACTGCGGGGACGGGCTGCAGGAGGGCTGGGCGCTCGGCTACGGCGCGGGCGCGCTCAGCCGGCTGGGCCGTCCGGAAGAGGCCCAGGAGCGCCTGCGCGGCGCGGTCCGCTGTCTCGCCGCGCAGGAGTCCCCGGAGGGCCGGCTGGCCGAGCTGACGGCCCTCAACTCCCTCGGCACCCTGCTGCGCCGGGCCGGCCGGGCGGCGGAGGCCCTGGACATCCACCGGCGCAGCGAGCGGATCTGCCTCGCGGGGGTCCCGGGCCGGACCGAGGAGGTGATCGCGTTGTACCACGCGGTCGCCCGGCAGCAGATCGGCAACGATCTGGCGGCCCTGGAGCGCTGGCAGGAGGCGGAGGTGCCGCTCCGGCAGGCCCTCGCCGCCTTCGAGGCGGCGCAGATGCCGGCCTGGGCCGCGCAGGCCCGGCTCGACCTGGGCCAGGCGCTCGGCGCCGTGGGGCACCCCGAGGCCAGGGAGACGCTGATCGCCGCCCGCGCCGCCCTGGCGACGCTGCGCGACCCGCACCAGGGGGAGGCCGACGCCGCGCTCGCCGCGCTCGACCGGAGCACCGCGGACACCTGAGGTCCGCCGTCGGCCGGGGGCGCGCACGCGCGGAAAGCCCCGCCGCCGACCGCCGAAGAACGCGTGCGGACATGACCAAGCCGCGCCCATGTACTAGTGTTATCTCGACATCGAGATATCTGCCGAGGCGCACCGCGGTCGCCACACTGGTAAGGCATGCCTAACTTAGCCTGACCTTACTGGTTCGGCCAAGCCGGCGTGGCGGCACGATTGACGGTGGTACGCGCACATCAATGAAGGAGACTGTCGTGTCGGCGAACAGCTTCGACGCCCGCAGCACGCTGCAGGTGGGCGGCGAGTCGTACGAGATCTTCCGGCTGGACAAGGTGGAGGGCTCGGCCCGGCTGCCGTACAGCCTCAAGGTCCTGCTGGAGAACCTGCTCCGCACGGAGGACGGCGCGAACATCACCGCCGATCACATCCGCGCCCTCGGCAACTGGGACTCTCAGGCCCAGCCCAGCCAGGAGATCCAGTTCACGCCGGCCCGCGTGATCATGCAGGACTTCACCGGTGTCCCCTGCGTCGTGGACCTCGCCACGATGCGCGAGGCCGTGAAGGAGCTGGGCGGCGACCCGGCGAAGATCAACCCGCTGGCGCCGGCCGAGCTGGTCATCGACCACTCCGTCATCGCCGACAAGTTCGGCACCACCGACGCCTTCAAGCAGAACGTCGAGCTGGAGTACGGCCGCAACAAGGAGCGCTACCAGTTCCTGCGCTGGGGCCAGACCGCCTTCGACGAGTTCAAGGTCGTCCCGCCGGGCACCGGCATCGTCCACCAGGTGAACATCGAGCACCTGGCCCGTACGGTCATGGTCCGCAACGGTCAGGCCTACCCCGACACCCTGGTCGGCACCGACTCGCACACCACCATGGTCAACGGCCTCGGCGTCCTCGGCTGGGGCGTCGGCGGCATCGAGGCCGAGGCCGCCATGCTCGGCCAGCCGGTCTCCATGCTCATCCCGCGCGTCGTCGGCTTCAAGCTCACCGGCGAGCTGAGCCCCGGCACGACCGCCACCGACCTCGTGCTCACCATCACCGAGATGCTCCGCAAGCACGGTGTGGTCGGCAAGTTCGTCGAGTTCTACGGCGAGGGTGTGGCCGCCACCTCCCTGGCCAACCGCGCCACCATCGGCAACATGTCGCCGGAGTTCGGCTCCACCGCCGCCATCTTCCCGATCGACGACGAGACGCTGAACTACCTGCGTCTGACCGGCCGTTCCGAGCAGCAGGTCGCGCTGGTCGAGGCGTACGCCAAGGAGCAGGGCCTCTGGCTGGACCCGGCCGCCGAGCCCGACTTCTCCGAGAAGCTGGAGCTGGACCTCTCCACGGTCGTCCCCTCCATCGCCGGCCCGAAGCGCCCGCAGGACCGCATCGTTCTCGCGAACGCCGCCGAGCAGTTCAAGCAGGACGTCCGCAACTACGTGGACATCGTGGACGAGGCGGGCCAGGAGTCCTTCCCGGCCTCCGACGCCCCGGCGGTCGCCCCGAACGGCGCCCCGAGCAACCCGGTCCAGGTGACCGCCCCCGACGGCACCACCTACGAGCTGGACCACGGCGCGGTGACGGTCGCGGCCATCACCTCCTGCACCAACACCTCCAACCCGTACGTCATGGTCGCCGCCGCCCTGGTGGCCAAGAAGGCGGTCGAGAAGGGCCTGACCCGCAAGCCGTGGGTGAAGTCCACCCTGGCCCCGGGCTCCAAGGTCGTCACCGACTACTTCGACAAGGCCGGCCTCACGCCGTACCTGGACAAGCTCGGCTTCAACCTGGTCGGCTACGGCTGCACCACCTGCATCGGCAACTCCGGCCCGCTGCCGGACGAGGTCTCCAAGGCCGTCAACGACCACGACCTCGCCGTCACCTCGGTCCTGTCCGGCAACCGCAACTTCGAGGGCCGGATCAACCCCGACGTCAAGATGAACTACCTGGCGTCCCCGCCGCTGGTCGTGGCCTACGCCATCGCCGGCTCCATGAAGCTGGACATCACCCGCGAGGCGCTGGGCACCGACCAGGACGGCAACCCGGTCTACCTGAAGGACATCTGGCCCTCCGAGGCCGAGGTGAACGACGTCGTCGCCAACGCCATCGGCGAGGACATGTTCTCCAAGTCCTACAGCGACGTCTTCGCCGGCGACGCCCAGTGGCAGTCGCTGCCGATCCCGACCGGCGACACCTTCGAGTGGGACGCGGAGTCCACCTACGTCCGCAAGCCCCCGTACTTCGAGGGCATGACCATGGACCCGGCCCCGGTCGAGGACATCGCCGGCGCCCGTGTCCTGGCCAAGCTGGGCGACTCGGTCACCACCGACCACATCTCCCCGGCCGGTGCCATCAAGGCCGACACCCCCGCCGGCAAGTACCTCACCGAGCACGGTGTCGAGCGGCGTGACTTCAACTCGTACGGCTCCCGCCGGGGCAACCACGAGGTCATGATCCGCGGCACGTTCGCCAACATCCGCCTGCGCAACCAGATCGCGCCCGGCACCGAGGGCGGCTACACCCGCGACTTCACGCAGGACGGCGGGCCGGTCTCCTTCATCTACGACGCCTCGCAGAACTACCAGGCCGCCGGCATCCCGCTGGTCGTCCTGGCCGGCAAGGAGTACGGCTCCGGCTCGTCCCGCGACTGGGCGGCCAAGGGCACCGCGCTGCTCGGTGTGAAGGCCGTCGTCGCCGAGTCCTACGAGCGCATCCACCGCTCCAACCTCATCGGCATGGGCGTGCTGCCGCTGCAGTTCCCGGAGGGCGCCTCCGCCGAGTCCCTCGGCCTGACCGGTGAGGAGACCTTCTCCATCTCCGGCGTCACCGAGCTGAACGAGGGCCGCACCCCGCGCACGGTGAAGGTCACCACCGACACCGGTGTGGAGTTCGACGCGGTCGTCCGCATCGACACCCCCGGTGAGGCCGACTACTACCGCAACGGCGGCATCATGCAGTACGTGCTGCGCAACCTGATCCGCAAGTAAGCGGTACGGCACAGCGGTTCGGCAGAGGGCCGCGTCCCCGGGCACCCGGGGGCGCGGCCCTTCGCCGTCCCGGACGGGAAAGCTCTGGCGGACCCGGTGTACTCGGCCACCGGGTCCGCGAGCCGGGCAGGCGAGGGGGGCGGGTACCTGCCCGGAGAGGGGGGTCGGGGCGCGCGGCCGACGTGACCGCCGAGCCTCGCGACATCGTTGTCATCGGCCGTGTCCCGACTCTACCGCCGCGACCGCCGAGCCCGTCAACCCGCTTTCCTAGCCCGACCGGGTGATACCGGCGCGCGCCTGCCGGAGCGTACGCGGGCCTCTGTGGTACCAGCGACGCCCTCTGTTGCCCCTGGGGTCGGTGTGGCCTCGGCCGGCGCTTGACCTCAAGCGGACTTGAGCTTCTACGTTCGTCCTGTTCCCGGCGACGGCGAGCCGCAGGCCGCCGATCAGCCGAAGTGCCGTGCCGTTAGGAAGGGTTGAACCATGAAGGCTGTCGCGTTCCGCGCGTTCGGAGGGCCCGAGGTCCTGGAGCTGATGGAGCTGCCGACGCCCGAACCGGGGCCGGGTGAGGTGCGGGTGAGGGTGAAGGCGGCCGGTACCCAGCCCGTCGACTGCGCGGTGCGCACCGGCTGGGTCCCGCCGGGCTTCACCGTCACCTTGCCGCACATCCCCGGCGGCGACTTCGCCGGCGTGGTGGACGCGCTCGGCGAGGGCGTCACCGGGTTCTCGGCCGGCGACGAGGTCCTGGGCTTCCGCACCCAGCTCACCTACGCCGAGTACCTCGTCGTCCCCGCGGACCAGATCGTGCCCAAGCCCGCCGCGCTGTCCTGGGAGGTCGCCGGCTGCCTGTCCGCCTCCGGACAGACCGCCCACACCGCGATCGAGCTCCTCGGTGTCGGCGCGGGCGAGACCGTGCTGATCAACGGTGCCGCCGGCGGGGTCGGCACCATCGCCGTGCAGCTCGCGGTGGCCCGGGGCGCCAAGGTGATCGCCACCGGCCGCGAGGAGAACCACGCCTACCTGCGCGAGCTGGGCGCCGTCCCTGTCGCCTACGGCGCGGGCCTGATCGACCGGGTCCGCGCGGCGGCGCCCGAGGGCGTGGACGCCGCCCTGGACGCGGCGAGCGTCGAGGGCCTGCGGGTCGCGGCCGAACTCGTCAAGGACAAGGACCGGGTCGGCACCGTCTTCGCCCACGCGGTCTACGAGGAGCTGGGCGTGCGCTGGATCCGCAGCATGCGCTCGGCGCGGCGGCTCGCCGAACTGGCCGGACTGGTCGCCGACGGGGAGCTCACCGTGCACATCCGCAAGACCCTGCCGCTGGCCCGGGCCGCCGAGGCGCATCGCGAGCTGGAGACCGGCCACGGCCGCGGAAAGATCGTCCTGCTGATCGGCTGAGCGCCGCCCGCCTCATCCCCCTTTCCTTCCTTTGCCTTCCTTCCACTCTTGCGAGGAGATCTCTCATGCCCACGGACCCGCTCAAGATCGGCGTCATCATCGGCAGCGTGCGCACCGGCCGCTTCGCCGACAAGGTCGCCCAGTGGTTCCTCTCCGAGATCGGCCGGCGCGAGGACATGGACGTCCACGTCATCGACCTCTCCGAGCCGGCGCTGGTGGCGGAGCTGAAACTCACCCTGGACGCCACCGACCCGGGGGAGGGCACGCTCACCCTGGCCCAGCGCATCGGCGGACTGGACGGGTACGTCGTCCTCACGCCCGAGTACAACCACGGCTACCCGGCCTCGCTGAAGCTCGCCCTCGACTACGTCTACCGCGAGTGGCGGGCCAAGCCCGTCGGCTTCGTCTCCTACGGCGGCATGGCAGGCGGTCAGCGGGCCGTGGAGCAGCTGCGCCAGGTCTTCGCCGAGCTGCACGCCGTCACCCTGCGCGACACCGTCAGTTTCCACATGGCCTGGGACCGGTTCGACGAACAGGGCCGCCCGAGGGACGCCGACGGCGCCGGCAAGGCCGCCGCCGTGCTGCTCGACCAGCTCGCCTGGTGGGGCCTGACCCTGCGCGAGGGCCGCGCCGCCCGCCCCTACGAGGGCTGATACCGGGCCGGCGCACCGGGCGGCGCCGCCGCGCGGGCCAGCAGGCACTCCTCCAGGAAGGCCAGGGCCCGCAGATGGTAGGTGCGGGCGGCCCAGCCGAGGCTGATGTTGTGCCCGGCGTCGGGCAGCCGGTCCACCACCGCGCGCGGTGCGGCGAGCGGCGCCAGCAGGGCGCGCACCCCCTCCTCGTCGGTGCGCCACCACTGCTCCTGCTCGGCGAAGGTGAACCGGACCGGCACCCGCACCCGGGCCGCCAGCTCCGGGTACATCCGGGGCCACGACAGGGTCTCGCCGGCCTCCGTGACCGGCACCGGGGCCACCAGCCGCTGCCCCTCCCGGAAGGCCTCCGGCGGGTACAGCCGCAGCTGCCCCCAGTGCCGCCGCCAGGCCCCGGGCGCACCGGCGCCGGGCAACTGGTCGGGCGTCACGGCGAAGGCGCTGCCCAGCCCGGACAGGTCCAGCCCGAGCAGCGGGGCCGGCAGGGCGTCGGCCGCCGCGGTGGACAGCGCGAGCCGGCCGCCGCCGGAATGGGCGAGCAGGAAGAACCCCGCGCCGACGGGCCACCGTCCGGCGAAGTCGGCGAGGGCGGAGCCGAGCGTGGCGGTCTGCCCGGCCAGGTCCTGCCCGTCCGGCAGCGCGGCGGCCGAGGCGCCGTAGCCCGGGCGGTCGAGCGCCAGCACGGTGCAGCCGAGCCGGCTGCCCAGCTCCAGCAGCGACAGGCCCGGCCGCGCCCGGTTGTCGAAGTAGCCGGCCCGCATGCCGCTGCCGTGCAGGGCGAGCACCACGGCCCTGGGTGTCCGCCCCGCCCCGGGTTCGGCGAGGAGCCCCGACAGCCGTACTCCGTCGCCGCCGTCGAGCGTCAGTTCCCGGGGGCCGGGCGGGTCGTCCGGCGGGGTGGGCGTGGGGGAGTCCGGACGGGTGAGCCCTGGCGACGGTACGGCCTGCACCGGGGGTACCTCCTGTCGTGGGCGGCGGGGTGACGAGCGCTGCGGTGACGAAAGGGGCGGACATGCCTTTCTACCAAGCGGTTCCCGCGAGCGCCGCCGGTGCGGCGCGGCCGGCCGTACGGCGGACGCGGCCGGCCGCTCAGCGGGCGTCGCCGTCCGCCGGGTGCCGGGCGGCCTTCCACCAGCCGGGGTGGTCGCGGTACCAGGCGACGACGTCGGCGAGTCCTCGCTCGAACGGGATCCGCGGGGCGTAGCCCAGCTCCTCGCGGATCTTGGTGTCGTCCAGGGCGTAGCGCAGGTCGTGTCCCTTGCGGTCGGGCACGTGCCGCACCCGCGACCAGTCGGCGTGGCACAGCGCGAGCAGCCGTTCGGTGACCTCGCGGTTGGTGCGTTCGTCGCCGCCGCCGACGTTGTAGACCTCGCCCGGCCGGCCCCGGTCGAGCACCAGCGCGACGGCCCGGCAGTGGTCGTCGACGTGCAGCCATTCGCGCACGTTGTGCCCGTCGCCGTAGAGCGGCACCGGCCGGCCCTCCAGCAGGTTGGTCACGAACAGCGGTATCAGCTTCTCGGGGTGCTGGTAGGGGCCGTAGTTGTTCGAGCAGCGGGTGATCGAGGCGTTCAGGCCGTGCGTGCGGTGACAGGCGCGGACGAGCAGGTCCGAGGACGCCTTGGAGGCGGCGTAGGGAGAGTTGGGCAGCAGCGGGTGGTCCTCCGTCCAGCGGCCCTCGGCTATGGAGCCGTAGACCTCGTCGGTGGAGACGTGGACGAACCGCTCGGTGCCGGCCGCGAGGCAGGCGTCCAGCAGCGTCTGGGTGCCGGCCACGTTGGTGCGGACGAACTCCGCCGCCGACCGGACCGACCGGTCCACGTGCGACTCCGCGGCGAAGTGCACCACCGCGTCGTGCCCGGGCAGGAGCCGGTCCAGCAGCTCCGCGTCGCAGATGTCCCCGCGTACGAAGTCCAGCCGGGGGTGCGCCGCGGGCAGGTTGTCCCGGTGTCCGGCGTAGGTGAGCTTGTCGAGGACGGTCACCCGGGACGTCTCGTGGCCGGGGTAGCCGCCGTCGAGCAGTGTGCGCACGAAGTGCGAGCCGACGAACCCGGCTCCGCCGGTGACCAGCAGTCTCATGCCGTCGCCGCCTCCCGTGCGGTGCGGTCGGGGGTGCGTGGTGTCATCGGTGCTCCTGTGGCCTGTCGGGTCCTCGAAGGCAGTATGGGCGGCGGACGGATCACCCCGCCGCCCGGCCCCCGCCACCCCCACCCGGCCCGCCGTGCCTGTACCGCCCCTCGCCCGCGCGACACCGGCCCGCCGGAGGAGCGCGGGGCTCCTCCGGCGGGCCGGCCGCCGTACCCGGTGTGCGCTCAGGCCAGCAGTTCCACCTCCGCGAGGGTGGCCTCGCCGTCCAGGACCAGGCGGTAGCGGGTGTACGTGCCCGGCGCGGCGATGGTGAAGGGGCGGGTCTGGCGGTCCCAGGCGAACGTCTCACCGGTGCGGCGGTCCAGGGTCCGCCACGTCGTGCCGTCGGCGGAGCCCTGGAGGGTCCAGCCGGACGGCGCGGTGGTGTGGTCGGCCCCCGAGGTCAGCGTGTACCGGACGGGCCGTACGGCGCCCTGGGCCGGCAGGTCGGCGGACGCCAGCGTCGCGCTGGTCGCCGAGGTGTCGTCGAAGAGCGCCCCCGCGCCCTTCAGGACGTCCGCGCGGGGCTCGGGCACCTTGTCGTCCCGGGTGATCGAGACCGGCGCCGCGTGCTCGCCCGTGCCCCAGGCGGACGGCTCCGGGCCCATGGCGAAGTCCAGCACCCCGCCCTTGGCCAGCAGCGAGTGGGGGAGCGAAGTGGACGTCCAGGGGCGGCCGTTGACCCTGACGCCCTGCACGTAGACGTTCTTCGCGCTGTTGCGCGGGGCCCGCACCACCAGATCCCGGCCGTTCTCCAGGTGCACGGTCGCCTTCTTGAACAGCGGGGAGCCGATGGCGTACTCGCCGCTGCCCATCACCAGCGGGTAGAAGCCGAGCGCGGAGAACAGGTACCAGGCGGACTGCTCGCCGTTGTCCTCGTCGCCGTGGTAGCCCTGCCCGATCTCGCTGCCGGTGTACAGCCGGGACAGCGCCTCGCGCACGTACGCCTGCGTCTTCCATGGCTGGCCGGCCGCGTCGTACATGTACAGGACGTGGTGCGCGACCTGGTTGGAGTGGCCGTACATGCCCATCCGGACGTCCCGGGCCTCGGTCATCTCGTGGATGACACCGCCGTAGGAGCCCACGTAGTCCGGGGAGGCGGTCTCCGGGGTGGCCAAGTAGGCGTCGAGCTTGTCGGCGAGGCCCGGCCGGCCGCCGTACAGGTTGGCCAGGCCCCGGCTGTCCTGCGGGACGGTGAAGGCGTAGCCCCAGCCGTTGGTCTCGGTGTAGTCGTAACCCCACACCCGCGGGTCGTACTTCGCGGAGTCCACCCGCCAGCCGCCCTTGGCGTCCCGGCCCTGGAAGAAGCCCGCCTTGGTGTCGAACAGCTTCACGTAGTCGCGGGCGCGGTCCAGGAAGTACCGCGACTCCTCCAGGTAGCGCCGGACGCCCGTCCTCTCGTACAGCGCCTCGCCCATCTTCGCGATGCCGTAGTCGTTGACGTAGCCCTCCATCGCCCAGGACAGACCCTCGTGGGTGTCGGTCGGGGTGTAGCCGAGGAAGGGGGAGGTGGCCATGCCCTTGCGGCCCACGCCCGGCGCGGGCGGGACGACGGTGGCGTTCTTCACGGCCGCGTCGTACGCCGCCTTCGCGTCGAACCTCACGCCCTTGACGTAGGCGTCGGCGAAGGCCACGTCCGAGGAGGTGCCGGTCATCAGGTCCGCGTAGCCGGGGGAGGACCAGCGGGAGGTCCAGCCGCCGTCCTTGTACTGCTGCACGAACCCGTCGACCAGCTCCCCGGCCCGGGTGGGCGTCAGGAACGCGTAGGCGGGCCAGGTGGTGCGATAGGTGTCCCAGAAGCCGTTGTTGACGTACACCTTGCCGTCGACGACCTTCGCGCCGGTGTGCGTGGGGGTGTCCGGGCCCGGCATGGGGGAGAAGGGGGACGCGTAGCGGTCCTTGCCGCCCACCTTCTCGAAGCCGGAGTTGGGGTACAGGTACAGCCGGTACAGCCCGGAGTAGAGCGTGGTCAGCTGCTCCTCGCTCGCGCCCTCCACCTCGACCTTGCCGAGCAGCTCGTCCCAGGCGTGCCGGGCGCGCGCCTTGACGGTGTCGAAGGACGTGCCCTCGGGGATCTCCCGGCGCAGGTTCTCCCGCGCCTGGTCGACGCCGATCAGCGAGGTCGCCAGGCGCAGGGTGACGGTGCGGTCGGCGCCCGCGGCGAAGCGCAGATAGCCCTTCACCCCGCTCGCCGCGCCGTCCGTCACCGGCTTGTCGAACTCGCCGTACACGAACAGCCGGGTGGCGCCCGTGGACAGGCCCGACTTCACGTCCGAGTAGCCGGTGACCCTCCCGTGCTCCTTGTCGAGGGTCAGCCCGGCCTGCTCGGTGACGTTGTCGAACAGCACGCTCGTGTCGTCGCCGGGGTAGGTGAAGCGCAGCACGGCCGCGTGGTCGGTGGGGGCCATCTCGGCCTTGAGGCCGCCTTCGAACCGGACCCCGTAGTAGTAGGGCCGGGCGGTCTCGTTCTCGTGCCGGAAGGCCAGTTCGCGCGCCTCGCGGCCGGTGTCCGGGGTGCCGGCCGCGGCCGACGGCATCACCTGGAAGGTCTGCCGGTCGCCCATCCACGGGCTCGGCTCATGGCTCGCGCTGAACGCCTGGATCGTCGGCAGGTTGTCCGCGTTGTTCCCGCGCGCGTACTCGTACAGCCAGCTCAGCGAGGACGCGTTGGTCACCGGCGTCCAGAAGTTGAAGCCGTGCGGCACGGCGGTCGCCGGGAAGGTGTTGCCGCGCGAGAAGCTGCCGCTGGAGTGGGTGCCGCGGGTGGTCAGCGCGTAGTCCGCCAGGTGTGCCTTCGGCCGGGCGGGCGCGACCGGCTTCAGGGACACGTCGTCCAGCCAGCCGCGGAACTTCGCCGGGCCGTCCGGGGAGTCGTAGGCCACCAGGATCCGGTCGACCGTCTTCCCGGCCGCCACCGGGCCGATCCGCGCGGCCACGTCGTTCCACTGGTTGACGTACAGCGCCTTCGCCGCGCCCTGCCCGCGCGGGGAGAGCGGGAAGCCGTGCCGGTCCAGGGCGCCCAGGTCGCTGAGGTAGGTGCCGTCGGTGAAGGCCAGGTCGACGGAGACGTTGGTGGCGTCGTAGTCGCGGTCCCCGTCGGCCATCGACGGGAAGATCCGGTAGGCCAGCTCGGTGTCGCGGCCGACCCGCACGTTCACGTCGAAGACCTTGTTGGAGGAGAAGGCGCGGCCGTCCGCCGTGTGCCGGCCGGCGTAGCGCAGGGCCCGCTTGCCGGTGAACCCGGCCCGCGCCTTGGCGGTCGGGGAGCCGCTGGGACCCTTGTCCACCAGGGTCAGCATGTCCTGCGGCACCGGCCCGCCGCCGCCTCCGGTGGAGAACTGCACATCGGCGAGCTGGAGGATGTCCGGGGCGCCGTTGTTGCGCGTCACCTCCAGCCGGAAGTGCTGGTAGACGGCCGGTTCCGCCAGGTCGTACGACTTGGTCAGGTACCGCTCGGAGAAGGTCTCGCCCGAGCGGGTGTCGAGCGTCGTCCAGTGCGTGCCGTCGGCGGAGCCCTTCAGGGTCCAGTCCCTCGGGTCGCGCTCGGCGTGGTCGTTGGCCGAGGTGAGCGCGTACGTCCGGAGCCCGACCGGCTTGTCCAGGTCGAACTCCGCCCAGCCGGAGGGCTCGAAGGTCAGCCACTTGGTGCCGGGCTCGCCGTCGGCCAGGTTCTCCTTGACCTCGCCGGCGCCCGCGTTCTCGCCGCCGGCCCGGACCTCGGTGACATGGTCGGTCACACTGCCCGGGATGCCGGTGCTGTAGCCGCCGTCGACTCCCGACGCCCGCTTGCCCCCGTCCGGGCCGGTGTCCACGGTGTTCAGCCAGTCCGGCGCCGGCTCGCCCGCCTCGAACGAGGACGCGAACTCCCGGTCGGGCGCCGCAGGACCGGCCGGCAGGGCGACCGCGGCGCCCTGCGTGCCGACGGCCATGACGAAGGCGGCCGTGAGGGCGGCCGCCGGACCCCATCTGTGCCGAGTTCTCCGCTGCATCTACGGACTTCCCCTCCTGCGCCCATCGGACAACGTTGTCAGCTACCGGCGCAGGAACCAGTAGGTGGTCAAGTGCTCCGTGATGTCAAGGCTGTTGGCTGTGGCATTCAGGGAGTAATGTCGCGAGTTTTTCCCGCGCGGCACGTGGCGCGGGCGCATATTTCCGGCAGGTCTCAACTCGGAAAAGACCCACGGGGAACCCTGCACTCGATCTTGTCCGCCGGGGTTAAGTGGACTATACCTGTCGGCACTTCCCGCACGACCCTGCACGACCCGACCCGCGGTGCCGGCGCAAGGATCCGGTTCACCGCCTGAGTCCTGGAGAAGGCGAGGACTTGAGCATGGGATCCACTGCGCACCACCGTGCCGAAGGTGTCGGCCGCCGTGATCTGATCAAGCGCTCGGCGGCGCTCGGTCTGGTCGCCACGCCGGGGATGGGCCTGCTGTCCGCCTGCGCGAGCAGCGGCGGCGACGGACAGGACAAGGCCGAGCAGGGCGAGAAGACCGCCAAGAACCCGCTCGGCGTCAACGACAGCGCCGGACTGGAATTCGTCCTCTTCGACGGCGGCTTCGGCAAGGAGTACGCCGAGGACGCGGTGAAGATCTACGAACGCGACTTCCCCAAGGCCGAGGTGAAGTTCGCGGCCACCCAGAAGATCCAGTCCACCCTCCAGCCCCGCTTCAACCAGGGCACCCCGCCGGACCTCATCGACAACTCCGGCGCCGAGCAGATGGACATGGGCGTCCTCGTCGGCAAGAACCAGCTCGCCGACCTCACCGCGCTGCTGGACGCGCCGTCGTACGACGACCCGAAGAAGAAGGTGCGCGACACCCTGCGCCCCGGCATCGTGGAGATGGGCCAGTTCGACGGCGACCCGGTCTGGATCCTGTACTACGCCTACACGGTCTACGGCGTCTGGTACTCGCAGAAGGCCCTGGACTCGCTGGACGCGGCGTACCCGGAGACCTGGGACGACATGATCGCCCTGTGCGCCAAGGCCAAGAAGAAGGGCATCGCGGGCTGGACCTACGCGGGCAAGTACCCGTACTACATCCCCTTCTCGCTGTACCCGATGATCGGCAAGGTCGGCGGGCGCGAGGTGCTCGACGCCATCGACAACCTGGAGCCGAACGCCTGGAAGCACCCCGCGGTCAAGGCCTGCTTCGAGGCCTACTACGAGCTGTACAAGAAGGGCTACATCCTCCAGGGCACCCCGGGCCTGGACCACATCCAGTCGCAGACCGCGTGGGCCAAGGGCAAGGCGCTGTTCCTGCCGAACGGCTCCTGGGTGGAGAACGAGTCGGCCAACGTCATCCCGTCCGACTTCGGCCTCGCCGTCTCCGCGCCCTCCGGCCTCGACGCCTCCGACAAGCTGCCGTTCGGCACCCTCTGGGCCTCCGGCGGCGAGCCCTTCATCGTCCCGGCCAAGGCGAAGAACGCCGAGGGCGGCATGGAGCAGCTGCGCATCATGCTCTCCGAGGCGTCCTCGAAGAACTTCACCGCCAAGGTGAAGTCGCTGACCGCGTTCAACGGCGGCACGTCCGGCATCGCCCTCACCCCGGGCCTGAAGTCGGGTGTGGCGGCGCTGGAGAAGGCCGGGAGCAACGTGGTGAACCCCCGGCTGCAGGACTGGTACGTGCAGTTGCAGAAGGAGAAGATCGGGGTGTCCGGCCTCGGCGAGATGATGGCCGGCCGGCTCACCCCCGCCGAGGCGATCAGGAAGATCCAGTCATTCGCCGACGAGGCGGCCAAGGACTCCTCCATCAAGCACTACAAGCACCAGTAATCCGGCACCCTGACAGCACCGGAGTGGCGATGCGGCACGGCAAATACCGGTTCATCGTGGGGTTCCTGGCACTGCCCCTGGGACTGTACGCGCTCTTCGTGGTGTGGCCGTTCATCCAGTCCATCTACTACTCGTTCACGGACTGGACGGGCCTCAGCCCCGATTTCCGGATGGTCGGGTTCGACAACTACGAAAGGATGCTCGACGACGACATCTTCTGGAAGTCGTTGCGGCACAGTCTCCTGTTCGCTCTGGTGCTGCCGGTGCTGACGCTCGGTCTGGCGCTGTTCTTCGCCTTCATGATCAATGTGGGCGGCCGGCGGAGGAAGCACGGCCCCGCCATTTCCGGGGTGCGGGGCTCGGCCTTCTACAAAATCGTCTATTTCTTCCCGCAGGTACTCTCGATCGCCATCGTCTCGCTGCTGTTCGCCTTCGCGTACAACCCGGACAGCGGAGCGATCAACTCACTGCTGCGCGGCATCGGCCTCGACGGCGTGCAGCCGCTGTGGCTGGGCGATCCCGGCCTCGCCCTGTGGTGTGTGATGGCGGTGCTCGTGTGGTCCACGGTCGGCTTCTTCGTGGTCCTGTTCTCCGCGGGCATGGCCTCGATCCCGGCCGAGCTGTACGAGGCGGCGCTGCTGGACGGCGCGAACCGGGCCACCACGTTCTTCCGCGTCACCCTGCCGCTGCTGTGGGACACCGTGCAGTCCGGCTGGGTCTACATGGGCATCCTCGCCCTCGGCGCGGAGTCGTTCGCGGTCGTGCAGATCATGACGACCGGGCCGGGCGGGCCGGACTACTCGACCACCGTGATGGTCCTGTACGTGTACCAGAAGGCGTTCCGGGACGGTCAGGCCGCGTACGCCACCACCATCGGCGTCGCCCTGCTGATCGTCACGCTCGCGTTCGCGGCAATCGTGATGCGGCTGGGCCGTCGCGAGCGGCTGGAGTTCTGAACCGATGAAGACGACCGAGACCCCCGCCCCGCCGCCGGCCGAGTCCGGCGCCACCGTCCGCAAGACGGACCAGCACCCGGCCGCGCGCCGGCCCCCCGGGCGGCAGCAGGAGGGGACCGTCCTCAATGTCTTCTCCCATGGCGTCCTCGTGATCTGGGCGATCATGGTGGTCATGCCGCTGGTGTGGGCGGTGATGACGTCCTTCAAGGACGACGGCTCCATCTTCGGCTCGCCCTGGTCCCTGCCGGACCGGCTGCACTTCGACAACTGGGCCCGGGCCTGGACCGACGCCCACATGAGCGACTACTTCCTGAACACCGTCCTGGTGGTCGGCGGCTCGCTCGTCGGCACCCTGGTGCTCGGCTCGATGGCCGCCTATGTGCTGGCCCGGTTCGACTTCCCGGGCAACCGCTTCATCTACTACCTGTTCGTCGGTGGCATGAGCTTCCCGGTCATGCTCGCGCTGGTCCCGCTGTTCTACGTCGTGAACAACATGGGCCTGCTGAACACGATCCACGGCCTGATCCTGGTCTACATCGCCTACTCGCTGCCGTTCACGGTGTTCTTCCTCACGGCGTTCTTCCGCACCCTGCCCACATCGGTCGCGGAGGCGGCCTTCGTGGACGGAGCTTCGCACACGCGTACGTTCTTCCAGGTGATGCTGCCCATGGCCAAGCCCGGCCTGATCAGCGTGGGCATCTTCAACTTCCTGGGCCAGTGGAACCAGTACATGCTGCCCACGGTCCTGAACACCGACCCGGACAAGAAGGTGCTCACCCAGGGACTCGTCCAGCTCGCGGTCAGCCAGGGGTACAAGGGCGACTGGTCCGGTCTGTTCGCGGGCCTGGTCATGGCGATGCTGCCGGTGCTCGCGGCGTACATCGTCTTCCAGCGGCAGGTGGTGCAGGGGCTGACCGCGGGGGCGCTGAAGTAACCCCGGCGGACAGGCGGGGCCACACCCCGTGATTGCGCGTGCGCACACCGTCCCGGCGTCTTCGGGGCGGTGTGCGCCGTCGTGCCGGGGTACCCGGAAACGGTTCAACCTCTTGACGTGAGTCACCCCGAACGGCTCAGCTTAGAGTTCACTAGTTGGACATACACGGGGCCTCGCCGAAGCGGCCCCGCGCTCAGGAGGTCGTCGTGGAGACTCCAGGGTCGCAGTCGTCACTGCACCGAGCCAACCTGGAGCGGGTGGTCCGGGCCGTACGACTGGCCGGGTCCCTCACCCAGGCGGAGATCGCGCGGACGACCGGGCTGTCCGCCGCCACCGTCTCCAACATCGTGCGGGAGCTGAAGGACGGCGGAACCGTCGAGGTCACCCCCACGTCGGCGGGCGGGCGGCGGGCCCGCAGCGTCAGCCTGAGCGGGGACGCGGGCATCGTGATCGGAGTCGACTTCGGGCACACCCATCTGCGCGTCGCGGTCGGCAACCTCGCCCACCAGGTGCTCGCCGAGGAGGCCGAGCCGCTGGACGTGGACGCCTCCGCCGACCAGGGCTTCGACCGGGCCGAACAGCTGGTCAACCGGCTCGTCGCGGCGACCGGAGTGGACCGGGCCAAGGTGGCCGGCGTCGGCCTCGGCGTGCCCGGCCCGATCGACGTCGAGTCCGGCACCCTCGGCTCCACCGCGATCCTGCCCGGCTGGGGCGGCACCAAGCCCGCCGAGGAACTGCGCGAGCGGCTCGGCGTACCCGTGCACGTGGACAACGACGCCAACCTCGGCGCCCTCGGCGAGCTGGTCTGGGGCAGCGGCAAGGGCGTGCGCGACCTGGCCTACATCAAGGTGGCCAGCGGTGTCGGCGCCGGTCTGGTGATCGACGGCAAGATCTACCGGGGCCCGGGCGGCACGGCGGGCGAGATCGGGCACATCACCCTGGACGAGTCCGGTCCGGTCTGCCGCTGCGGCAACCGCGGCTGCCTGGAGACCTTCGCGGCGGCGCGCTACGTGCTCCCGCTGCTCCAGCCCAGCCACGGCCCCGACCTGACCATGGAGGGCGTCGTCCGGCTGGCCAGGGACGGCGACCCGGGCTGCCGCCGGGTGATCGCCGACGTCGGCCGCCACATCGGCAGCGGAGTGGCCAACCTCTGCAACCTGCTGAACCCGAGCCGGGTCGTCCTCGGCGGCGACCTCGCCGAGGCGGGGGAACTGGTGCTCGGGCCGATCAGGGAGTCCGTCGGCCGCTACGCCATCCCCAGCGCGGCCCGCCAACTGTCCGTTCTCCCCGGCGCACTTGGCGGCCGGGCCGAAGTGCTCGGCGCCCTCGCCCTCGCCCTCAGCGAGATGGGTGATTCCACCCTTTTGGAAGGCGCGCTCCAGGTGCCCGCCTCTGCCTTCACTTAGAGAACGGATGGCACCGTTGCCATCTCGTTAAGGATTTACTTCTTGACGTCGCACGTGTGGCCGAGTTGACTTCCAGCCACCTCGGCCGCAACGACGCGGCCTCGTCAGGGAGGTTTCTCAAGTGAACGCACGTATGCGTCGTGCCGCCGTTGCCGTTGCCGCGGGTGCGATGGCCGTCTCGCTGGCCGCCTGTGGCAGCGCCAAGGAGTCGAAGGGCAACGACGACTCCTCGGCCGCGTCGGCCCCCAAGAAGGGCGACGACATCACGGTCGGTCTGCTCCTTCCGGAGAACAAGACCGCGCGGTACGAGAAGTTCGACCGGCCGATGATCGAGCAGAAGGTCAAAGAGCTGACCAACGGCAAGGGCAAGGTCCAGTACAACAACGCCCGCCAGGACGCCAACCTCCAGGCCCAGCAGGTCGACACCATGATCACCAACAAGGTGGACGTCCTGATCATCGACGCGGTGGACGCCAAGGCGATCCAGAACTCCGTCAAGAAGGCCGTGGACCAGGGCATCAAGGTCGTCGCCTACGACCGCCTCGCCGAGGGCCCGATCAGCGCCTACACCTCCTTCGACAACGTCGAGGTCGGCAAGACCCAGGGCGAGGCCCTGCTGAAGGCGCTGGGCGACAAGGCCACCAAGTCCTCCAAGATCGTCATGATCAACGGCTCGGTGACCGACCCCAACGCCAAGCAGTTCAAGGACGGCGCGCACGCCGTCCTGGACGGCAAGGTCACCATCGCCAAGGAGTACGACACCAAGGAGTGGGCGCCGGACAACGCCAACTCCGAGATGGAGGCGGCCATCTCCGCCGTCGGCAAGAAGAACATCGTGGGCGTCTACTCCGCCAACGACACCATGGCCGGCGCCATCATCACCGCCCTCAAGGCCGCCGACCTCAACGTCCCGGTCACCGGCCAGGACGCCGAACTCGCCGGTGTGCAGCGCATCGTCACCGGTGACCAGTACATGAGCGTGTACAAGTCGTACCCGCAGGAGGCGCAGACCGCCGCCCAGATGGCCGTCGCGCTCGCCAAGGGCGAGAGCCTGGACTCCATCGCCAAGGACAAGGTCTCCAGCACCAGCGCCAAGGACATCCCGTCCGTCCTCGTCCCGGTCGTGTCCCTCACCAAGGACAACATCAAGGACACCGTCGTCAAGGACGGCATCTACACCGTCGACGAGATCTGCTCCGGCAAGTACAAGGCCGCCTGCGACAAGCTCGGCCTCACCAAGTAGGCGAACGCCCGGCCCCTTCCCGCCCGCCCGGCGTTCGACCCCTGAACGCCCGCGGCGCGGACGACGGCCGGCCGCGTCCCCGCTCCTCCGGCGCCCCGGCGCATTCACCCAGCCCCGCGAGCTCGGCCCGGGGCGCCGGACGGAAATTCCCCCCAAACTTCTGCACAACCTCCCGCCGGGTCAGGCGGCGAAGGAGATGGTTCACGTGTCCGCTACGCCCGTGCTGGCGTTGCGCGGGGTCTCCAAGCGGTTCGGTGCCGTTCAGGCGCTCACCGACGTAGAGCTCGAGATCCACGCCGGTGAGGTGGTCGCCCTGGTCGGCGACAACGGCGCCGGAAAGTCCACGCTGGTCAAGACGATCGCCGGCGTGCACCCCATCGACGAGGGTGCCATCGAATGGGATGGCAAGCCCGTGTCGATCAGCAAGCCGCACGACGCCCAGGCGCTGGGCATCGCGACGGTCTACCAGGACCTCGCGCTGTGCGACAACATCGACGTCGTCGGCAACCTCTTCCTCGGCCGTGAGCTGAGGAAGTGGGGCGTGCTCGACGAGGTCGAGATGGAGCGCCGCGCCCGCGAGCTGCTCACCACGCTGTCGATCCGCATCCCCAGCGTCCGCATCCCGATCGCCTCGCTCTCCGGCGGTCAGCGCCAGACCGTGGCCATCGCCCGATCCATGCTCGGCGACCCCAAGCTGGTCATCCTGGACGAGCCCACCGCCGCCCTCGGCGTCGAGCAGACCGCCCAGGTGCTCGACCTGGTCGAGCGGCTGCGCGAGCGCGGCCACGCCGTCATCCTCATCAGCCACAACATGGCGGACGTGAAGGCGGTGGCCGACAAGGTCGCCGTCCTGCGCCTCGGCCGCAACAACGGCGTCTTCGAGGTCAGCACGACCTCGCAGGAGGAGATCATCTCCGCCATCACCGGCGCCACCGACAATGCCGTGACCCGCCGTGCCGCGCGCACGTCCAGCGCGAACGGGGAGGCTTCCCAGTGAGCATCGACAAGACCTCCGCCACCGAGCCCGGCACGACGTCCGCGCAGGACGCGACCCCGGTCGAGAACCCCGAGGCCGCCGCGGCCGCGGTCACCGCCGTCGACCCCCGCCTGCTGGTGCAGGAAGAGGGCCTGCTCGGCTACTGGAACGAGTTCAAGCGCAAGATGAAGGCCGGCGAGCTGGGCTCCCTCCCGGTCGTCGTCGGCCTGGTGATCATCTGCGTGATCTTCCAGGCGCTGAACTCCAACTTCCTGTCCGCGCAGAACATCAACGACGTGACGATCACCATGGTCGGCACGGGCATGATCTCCGTCGGCATCGTCTTCGTGCTGCTGCTCGGCGAGATCGACCTCTCGGTGGGCTCGGTCAGCGGCGCGGCCAGCGCCCTGATGGCCGTCCTCGCGGTCAACCAGGGCTGGCCCGAGTGGGCGGCCGTCCTCCTCGCCATCGCCGCCGGTGTCGCCATCGGCGCGCTGCACGGCTTCTTCTTCGCGGTGCTCGGCGCCCCCGCCTTCGCCGTCACGCTGGCCGGCCTGCTGTTCTGGCTCGGCTTCATGCTGAAGGTGCTGGGCGAGGACGGCACGATCAACCTGGACGGCGAGGGACTGGTCGCCAAGCTGACCACGTACTACTTCTCCGACATCGCCGCCGCCTACGGGCTCGCCGTGGTCGTGGTCGCGGTGTTCTTCCTCACCTCCTTCCTCGGCAACCGGCGCCGGGAGGCCGCGGGCATCCCGGCCCGGCCGCTGAGCGACACGGTGCTGCGCACGGTGCTGCTGGCCGTGGTCGCCTTCGCCGCCGCCTACATGTACAACCAGTACAAGGGCCTGCCGCTGGCCACGGTGATCTTCCTGGTGTTCCTGGTCGCCACGGACTTCCTGCTGCGGCGCACCACCTACGGGCGCAAGGTCTTCGCGCTCGGCGGCAGCGTCGAGGCGTCCCGGCGCGCGGGCATCAACGTCACGGCGGTCCGGATCTCCGTCTTCGCGATCTCCGGCGGGTTCGCCGCGGTCGGCGGCCTGTTCCTGGCCTCGAAGATCGCCTCGGCCAACCAGAGCGCCGGCACCGGCGACCTGCTGATGAACGCCATCGCCGCGGCCGTCATCGGCGGCACCTCGCTCTTCGGCGGGCGCGGCCGGACCTGGAACGCGCTGCTCGGCGTGCTGGTGATCGTGTCCATCCAGTACGGTCTCCAGCTCCAGTCCATCGCGGAGCCGGTGAAGTACATGATCACCGCCGCCGTTCTGCTCACCACCGTCGTGATCGACTCCATCACGCGCAAGACGCAGAAGACCGCGGGCCGCGCCTAGCGACCGCCCGCCCCAGGGGCGCGGAACGACCGCGTACCGGCCCGTCGTGGCTGGTCGCGCGGCCGACCGCGCCCCTTCGGGATGCCCGTCGGGCCCGGCATTAGACTCGGGCGAGCCCGGCAACAGCTCGATCAGCTCTAGTTCAAGGAGGCACGGGTGCCGCTGCTGACCCGCATCAGGGGACCGCGCGATCTGGACCGGCTCAGCCTGGAGGAGCTGGACCAGCTGGCAGAGGAGATCCGTACCTTCCTCGTCGACGCTGTCTCCAAGACCGGCGGCCACCTCGGTCCGAACCTCGGTGTGGTGGAGCTGACCATCGCCCTGCACCGGGTCTTCCACTCGCCCGCGGACAAGGTGCTGTGGGACACCGGCCACCAGTCCTACGTGCACAAGCTGCTCACCGGCCGGCAGGACTTCTCCCGGCTGAAGATGAAGGGCGGCCTGTCCGGCTACCCGGCGCAGGCCGAGTCCGAGCACGACGTCATCGAGAACAGCCACGCCTCGACCGTGCTCGGCTGGGCCGACGGCATCGCCAAGGCCAACCAGCTGCGCCGGCGGGACGACCACGTCGTCGCCGTCATCGGGGACGGCGCGCTCACCGGCGGCATGGCCTGGGAGGCGCTGAACAACATCGCCGAGGCCAAGGACCGCCCGCTCGTCATCGTCGTCAACGACAACGAGCGCTCCTACGCGCCGACCATCGGCGGCCTCGCCAACCACCTGGCGACCCTGCGCACCACCGACGGCTACGAGCGCTTCCTCGCCCGGACCAAGGACATCCTCGACCGCACCCCGGTGGTCGGCAAGCCGCTGTACGAGACCCTGCACGGCGCCAAGAAGGGGCTGAAGGACTTCATCGCCCCGCAGGGCATGTTCGAGGACCTGGGCCTGAAGTACGTCGGCCCGATCGACGGCCACGACATCGAGGCGCTGGAGTCCGCGCTGGCCCGCGCCAAGCGGTTCGGCGGCCCGGTGATCGTGCACTGCCTGACCGAGAAGGGCCGCGGCTACCAGCCCGCCCTCCAGGACGAGGCCGACCGCTTCCACGCCGTCGGCAAGATCCACCCGGACACCGGGCTGCCGATCAGCTCCTCCGGCGCCGACTGGACCTCGGTCTTCGGCGAGGAGATGGTCAGGCTCGGCGAGGAGCGCGAGGACATCGTCGCGATCACCGCCGCCATGCTCCAGCCGGTCGGCCTGGACAAGTTCGCCAAGCGCTTCCCCGACCGGGTCTTCGACGTCGGGATCGCCGAGCAGCACGGCGCCGTCTCCGCGGCCGGCCTCGCCCACGGCGGACTGCACCCGGTCTTCGCCGTGTACGCCACCTTCCTCAACCGCGCCTTCGACCAGGTCCTCATGGACGTGGCCCTGCACAAGTGCGGGGTGACCTTCGTGCTGGACCGGGCCGGGATCACCGGCACCGACGGCGCCTCGCACAACGGCATGTGGGACATGTCGATCCTCCAGGTGGTGCCCGGGCTGCGGCTGGCCGCGCCGCGCGACGCCGACCAGGTGCGCGCCCAGCTGCGCGAGGCCGTCGCCGTCGAGGACGCGCCGACCGTGGTGCGCTTCTCCAAGGGCGCCGTCGGCCCCGCCGTACCCGCCGTGGGCCGCGTCGGCGGCATGGACGTACTGCGCGAGCCCGGCTCCGACCTCCCCCGTGGCCTGAACGGCACGGGAGGTGCCCCCACCGACGTGCTGCTGGTCTCCGTGGGCGCCCTCGCCCCGATGTGCCTGGAGATCGCCGCCCTGCTCGACAAGCAGGGCATCTCCACCACCGTGGTCGACCCGCGCTGGGTCAAGCCCGTGGACGAGGCCATGGCCCCGCTGGCCGAACGGCACCGGGTCGTCGTCACCGTCGAGGACAACAGCCGGGTCGGCGGTGTCGGCTCCGCCATCGCCCAGGCCCTCAGGGACGCGGGCGTGGACGTGCCGCTGCGCGACTTCGGCATCCCGCCGCGCTTCCTCGACCACGCCTCCCGCGCCGAGGTCATGGCCGAGATCGGGCTGACCGCGCCCGACATCGCCCGCCAGGTCACCGGGCTGGTCGCCAAGCTCGACGGCCGGTTCGAACGCCAGGCCGACGCCGTGGAGCACGCCCGCGACTAGCGAGCGCCCCCGCGCCCACCTCCGACAGGCCGGTCCCGCCGCTTCCCCGGTGGCGGAACCGGCCTGTTTGCGTGAACCTGCCTGTGCCGGGGCAAACCGCACCACCGGCCCTCTCGATCATGTCGAGGCCGGCAAGCGTGGGAGGTGGGTTCGTGAGCAGCACGCTGTTCCGGACGAAGAACGTCGAGCAGTCCATCCAGGACACCGAGGAACCCGAGCACGCGCTCAAGAAGTCACTGTCCGCGCTCGACCTGACCGTCTTCGGCGTCGGCGTCATCATCGGCACCGGCATCTTCGTCCTCACCGGCACGGCGGCGAAGAACACCGCCGGCCCCGCGGTCTCGCTGTCCTTCGTCATCGCCGGCGCCGTCTGCGCGCTCGCCGCCCTCTGCTACGCCGAGTTCGCCTCCACGGTCCCGGTCGCGGGCTCCGCCTACACCTTCTCCTACGCCTCGCTCGGCGAACTCCCCGCCTGGATCATCGGCTGGGACCTGGTCCTGGAGCTGGCGCTCGGCACGGCGGTGGTCGCGGTCGGCTGGTCCGGCTACATCCACTCGCTGCTCGACAACTGGGGCTGGCACCTGCCCGAGGCGCTCGGCGGGCGGGACGGCGCCACCGGGTTCGGCTTCGACATCCTCGCCGCCGCCCTCGTCCTGCTGCTCACCGCCGTCCTCGTCGTCGGCATGAAGGTGTCCGCGCGGGTCACCTCGGTGGTCGTCGGGGTCAAGGTGGCCGTCGTCCTCATCGTGATCGTCGCGGGCGCCTTCTTCGTCAAGGGCGCCAACTACGACCCGTTCATCCCCGCGGAACAGCCCGCCGTGGCCGGTGGCAGCCTCAAGGCCCCCCTGGTCCAGCTGATCTTCGGGTGGGCCCCCTCGCACTTCGGGGTCATGGGCATCTTCACCGCCGCCTCCGTGGTCTTCTTCGCCTTCATCGGCTTCGACGTCGTCGCCACCGCGGCCGAGGAGACCCGCAATCCGCAGCGCGACGTGCCGCGCGGCATCCTGGGCTCCCTGGTCATCTGCACCGCCCTGTACGTCGCCGTCTCGATCGTCGTCACCGGCATGCAGAAGTACAGCGCGCTGTCCGTGGAGGCGCCCCTCGCCGACGCGTTCAAGGCCACCGGGCACCCCTGGTACGCGGGCCTGATCAGCTTCGGCGCCGCGGTCGGCCTGACCACCGTGTGCATGATCCTGCTGCTCGGCCAGTCCCGGGTGTTCTTCGCGATGAGCCGCGACGGGCTGCTGCCCCGGTTCTTCTCCCAGACCCACCCGAAGTACCGCACCCCCTACCGGTCGACCATCCTGCTCGGCGTCGTCATCGCGGTCGTGGCGGGCTTCACCAGTCTGAGCGAACTGGCCGAGCTGGTGAACATCGGCACCCTCTTCGCCTTCGCCATCGTGGCGTTCAGCGTCATCATCCTGCGCCGCACCCGCCCCGACCTGCCCCGGGCCTTCCGCACCCCGCTGGTCCCGCTGGTCCCGGCGCTGTCGGTGCTCGCCTCGCTGTGGCTGATGCTCAACCTGCCCGCGGAGACCTGGCTGCGGTTCGCGGTCTGGATGCTGATCGGTTTCATCGTCTACTTCCTCTACGGCCGCTCGCACAGCCGGCTCGCCCCGCGCGGGCACCCCCCGGCCGGCGAGCCCCCGCGCCCGCCCGCCTGACCGCCCGGCGACACTCCCGGCCCCGTACGTCCTCCGGCACCCGGCGCCAGGGATCCGGATAGCGTGCTGCCCATGCTCGCCGCCCCACTCGCCCCCGCCCGGACCGGCATCACCCGGACGGCGTACTGGACGCGGCTGCTGCCCCTGCTGGCCGCGCTGGCCTGCGTCACCCGCGTCCCCTCCTTCGTCCGCCCGCTGTGGAACCCCGACGAGGGCTACCTCGCCGTCGAAGCCCGGCTGCTCGCCCAGGGCGGGCAGCTCTACGACACGGTGGTGGACCGCAAACCGCCGCTGCTGCCCTGGCTGTACGAGGCCGCGTTCGCGCTGTGCGGCTCCGGCTCCCTGACCCCGCTGCGGATCCTCGCCGTCCTCGCCCAGCTGCTCACCGCCGTGCTGCTGGCCTCCCTGGCCCGCCGCCACTGGGGCGACAAGGCGGGCGGCACCGCCGGGGTGCTGTATCTGCTGGTGTCGGTGGGGCTCAACCCGGAGGACGCCCAGGCCGCCGGCTTCGAGGTGTTCATGCTGCCCTGGACGGCCGCCGCCGTGTGGTGCGCGGACCGGGGGCGCTGGGGCGCGGCCGGCACCGCCGTCGCCGCCGCGTTCCTGACCAAGCAGACCGGCGGTGCCGTCCTGCTGCCGGTGCTCTGGCTGCTCCACCGGCGCGGCGCCGTCCGGGCGGGCCTGCCCCGGCTCGCGGCCGGGTGTGCCGCCCCCGTGCTCGGCGCGGCGCTGCTGACGGACCCGGGCGGCTTCGTGTTCTGGACGGTGACCGGCTCCGCCGCCTACGCCACCGTCTCCGGCTCCGTGACCCACGTCCTCGGCCGCGCCCTGGCCAATACCGCGCTCGTCGCGGCGGCTTCGGCGGGGCTGCTGGCGCCGATCGGGCGGGCCCTGCGCGGCGCCCGCGCCCGGAGGTTCGAGCCGTGGCCCTGGCTGTGGCTGTGGCTCGCCTCCTCGGCCGTCGCCGTGACCCTCGGCTGCCACTTCTTCGGCCACTACTACCTGCAACTCCTCCCGCCGCTCGCCCTGCTGGCCACCGCCGCGCTGCACACCCGGCCGGGGCAGCGGTGCCTGGCCGCCGTCCTCACCTCCTGCTGCGCCTGCGCCCTCTTCGTCGGCTGGGGCCTCGTCGCCCCGCGCCCCGAACTCGCGCACGCCGAGCGGCTGGCGGCGGCCCTCACCCACCGCACGGCACCCGGCGACCGGATCCTGGTGTGGGGGATACACCCCGAGACGTACTGGCTGGCCGGCCGCACCCCCGCCACCCGCTACCTCACCGCGGGGCTGCTCACCAACTACAGCGGCGGCCGGGACGGCTCCCGGGTCGGCGAGGCGTACGCCGTGCCCGGCGCCTGGCCCGTCTTCCGCCGCGAGCTGGCCGCGCACGCCCCCGCCCTGATCGCCGACGACTCCCGCGGCAAGCCGTACGCCCCCACCCGCCTGCCCACCCTGCGCCGCCTGCTCGCGCGCCACTACACGGAGGTCGCCCGCGTGGACGGCGCCGTCCTGTACGCCCGCGCGACGACCCGGCCGGGCGCACGCTTGTAGCGGGCACACGGCGTGGCGCAGGGCGGGCCGGCTCCCGGTGTGCGGCCCCCGCCGGCCGTCGGGGCGGGCTGCGGGCCCCGTCGGCCGTGACTCGCGCCGGCGCGGGGCTCCGGCGGGCACCGGGCGTGGGGCGTGGCGGGGTGGCACTCGGAGACCGGCCCCGCGGAGCGTCGTGGCGGTTGCGGCTCCTGGTACGCGGCTCCCGCCGGCGCGGGGCCCGGTGGCAGTGCATCCCGGCGGCGGGCCGGGGCCGCCGCCGGTGCGGCTCAGCCCAGGACCGTACGCGGGCCCGCCACCCGCGCGCCCAGTTCCGTCACCCGGCGGCGCAGTTCGCGGTCGGCGGTCACCACCAGGCGGGGGCGGCCGGGGCTGGCGGCGGCCAGTTGCACGATGTGGTCGTCCCCGCTGCCCGGCGCCGATTCCACCCGCACGCCCGGCACCGAGGCCACGCCCCGGGCCGCGCCCTCGACCACGAGCACGATCTCCACCGGCCCCGGGTGCCCGGGCAGGCCCTCGCCCGCCAGCCGGTCCCGCAGCCGCTCGGCCGCCCCCCTGCGGTCCTTCCACCAGCCGTCGGGCCGCGACCCGACGACGTTCGCGCCGTCCACGATGACGAGCGGCGGGGCGGGGGAGGGCGGGGTGTCGAGGGGACCGGTCATACCGCAAGGGTCCCATGGGCCGAGCCGGGGGCCGTGCCCCGTGACCGGCGCGGGGCGGCTTAAAGTGAACCGGTGAACGGCGACTGGCTCCTTCGCGGCCGAGACGGCCGGCTCAGTGTGTACCAGCTGTCGGGCGACACCGTCCTGTGCCGGGCGGAGCGCGGCCCCGGCGGCCCCTGGTCCGCCGCCCGCAGGATGGGCGGCGACCAGAAACTGCACCCCGTCCTGGCGATCGGTCAGGGCGCCGACCGCTATGCCCACCTGGTCTCCTGGCGGCCCACCGTCAAGGGCGAATCCGGACTGGTGCACTCCACCCACTTCCGCCCGCACCTGGCCGCCCTGGACTGGCAGCCGATCGGCCACCCGGACAGGACCGGCGAGCGCACCGGCACCCCCGCGGTCACGGTCGACGCGCAGGGCCGCGCCCATGTGTTCGTCCGGAACAAGGGAGGCGGCGTGAGCATGCTCGGCCAGAAGGAGAAGGGCGGCTGGGGCCCCTGGCGGGACCTCAAGGGCAGCGAGGTGCACGACCAGTTGGCCGCCGTCACCACGGCGTCCGGCACGGTGGAGCTGTACGCGGCCGTCCCGCAGGGCCTGCTGTACTGGCATCAGGAGTCGCCGGGCGCCGTGCCCGTGCTCCAGGAGACCCTCACCACCCCGGTCCGTCCGGGCACCCTGCGCGCCCTGGTCACCTCCCCGGACAGCACGACGGTCTTCTACACCGACGCCGACGACACCCTGTGCGCCTGGCGGCCCGGCGGCAAGCCGGCCACGCTGCTGCCCGCGGCGGGCCCCGGCCCGGTCTCGGCGGTCCGCTGCGAGCTGGACGGGTACGACTGCACGCTGCTGGCCCAGCGGACGGCGAGCCGCCGGGTCGCCTTCGCCGCCTATCCGACCGAGCAGGAGTCGGCGGGCGCCTGGTGGACCGAGTCGGGCCCCGAACTGCCGCTGGACGCGCTGGTGTCCCTCGCCACGGACGAGACCGGCCGGGTGGTGGCGGCCACGCTGTCCCCCTCGACGGGACAGCTCCTGCTGACCCGCCGCAAGGACGAACCGGGACTGGCCCTGGAGGCGTGGCGGCAGCCCTGAGCACGCGGAAGGGCCCCCGCCGGAGCGGGGGCCCTTCACACGTCGTACGGGGTTACGCCGGGACGCTCGCCACGCCCGGGGCCAGGAACTTCTTGCCGTTCACGCGCTCGGAGACGCCCTCGCGGTCCAGGTACGGCGTGATGCCGCCCAGATGGAAGGGCCAGCCGGCGCCCGTGATCAGGCACAGGTCGATGTCCTGGGCCTCGGCGACGACGCCCTCGTCGAGCATGAGCCCGATCTCCTGCGCCACCGCGTCCAGCACCCGCGCCCGCACCTGCTCCTCGGTGAGGACCGTGTCGCCCTGCTTGAGCAGCGCGGCGACCTCCGGGTCCAGCTCCGGCTTGCCGCTGTCGTAGACGTAGAAGCCGCGCTTGCCGGCCTCGACGACCGCCTTGAGGTTCGGGGAGACCTTGAAGCGGTCCGGGAACGCGCCGTGCAGCGTCTCGGAGACGTGCAGGCCGATCGCGGGGCCGACCAGCTCCAGCAGCACCAGCGGGGACATCGGCAGACCGAGCGGCTCGACGGCCTTCTCGGCGACCTCGACCGGGGTGCCCTCGTCGATGACGTTCTGGATCTCGCCCATGAAGCGGGTCAGGATGCGGTTCACGACGAACGCCGGGGCGTCCTTGACCAGCACCGCGGTCTTCTTCAGCTTCTTGGCGACGGCGAACGCGGTCGCCAGGGAGGCGTCGTCGGTCTGCTCGCCGCGGACGATCTCCAGCAGCGGCAGGATCGCGACCGGGTTGAAGAAGTGGAAGCCGACGACCCGCTCGGGGTGCTTCAGCTTCGACGCCATCTCCGTCACGGACAGCGAGGAGGTGTTGGTGGCGAGGATCGCGTGCGCCGGGGCGACCGCCTCGACCTCCGCGAACACCTGCTGCTTGACACCGATCTCCTCGAACACGGCTTCGATGACGAAGTCCGCGTCCGCGAAGCCCTCCGCCTTGTCCAGGACACCGGTGACCAGCGCCTTGAGGCGGTTGGCCTTGTCCTGGTTGACGCGGCCCTTGCCGAGCAGCTTGTCGATCTCGGCGTGGACGTAAGCAACACCCTTGTCGACGCGCTCCTGGTCGATGTCGGTCAGCACGACCGGCACCTCCAGGCGGCGCAGGAACAGCAGGGCGAGCTGGGAGGCCATCAGACCGGCGCCGACGACACCGACCTTGGTGACCGGGCGGGCCAGGTTCTTGTCCGGGGCGCCGGCGGGACGCTTGCCGCGCTTCTGGACGAGGTTGAACGCGTAGATGCCGGCGCGCAGTTCACCGCCCATGATCAGGTCGGCGAGGGCCTGGTCCTCGGCGTCGAAGCCCTGCTGGAGGTCGCCGTTCTTGGCGGCGGCGATGATGTCCAGCGCGCGGTAGGCGGCCGGGGCCGCGCCGTGCACCTTGCCGTCGGCGACGAACCGGCCCTTGGCGACGGCCTGGTCCCAGGCCTCACCGCGGTCGATGGCCGGGCGCTCCACGGTGATGTCGCCCTTGAGGACCTGGGCCGTCCAGATCAGGGACTGCTCCAGGAAGTCGGCGCCCTCGAAGATCGCGTCGGCGATCCCGAGGTCGAAGACCTGCTGGCCCTTGAGCTGCTTGTTCTGGTTCAGCGAGTTCTCGATGATGACCGAGACGGCCTTCTCGGCGCCGATCAGGTTGGGCAGCAGGGTGCAGCCGCCCCAGCCGGGGACCAGGCCGAGGAAGACCTCGGGCAGCGAGAACGCCGGGATCGCCTTGGAGACGGTCCGGTAGGAGCAGTGCAGACCGACCTCGACGCCGCCGCCCATGGCCGCGCCGTTGTAGTACGCGAAGGTCGGCACGGCCAGCTTCGACAGCCGCTTGAAGACCTCGTGGCCGCCCTTGCCGATGGCGAGCGCGTGCTCGTGCTCCTTCAGCAGCTCGACGCCCTTGAGGTCGGCGCCGACGGCGAAGATGAACGGCTTGCCGGTGATGCCGACACCGACGATCGCGCCTTCGGCCGCCTCCTTCTCGACCTGGTCGACGGCGGTGTTCAGGTTCGCCAGCGAGGCCGGGCCGAAGGTGGTCGGCTTGGTGTGGTCCAGGCCGTTGTCCAGCGTGATCAGCGCGAACCGGCCCGCGCCGAAGGGCAGGTCGAAGTGGCGTACGTGCGCGCTGGTGACGACCTCGTCGGGGAACAGGTCCGAGGCCTGCTTCAGAAGCTCGGCGGTGGTGCTCACTTGTCCCCCTCGAAGTGCGGGTTCTCCCAGATGACCGTCGCGCCCATGCCGAAGCCGACGCACATGGTGGTCAGGCCGTAGCGGACGTGCGGCTGGTCCTCGAACTGGCGGGCCAGCTGCGTCATCAGCCGGACGCCGGAGGAGGCCAGCGGGTGGCCGAAGGCGATGGCGCCGCCGTACTGGTTGACGCGCGCGTCGTCGTCGGCGATGCCGTAGTGCTCCAGGAAGGCCAGCACCTGGACGGCGAAGGCCTCGTTGATCTCGAACAGGCCGATGTCGGAGATGGACAGGCCCGCCTTGGCGAGGGCCTTCTCCGTGGCCGGGATCGGGCCGTAGCCCATGACCTCCGGCTCGACGCCCGCGAAGGCGTACGACACCAGGCGCATCTTGACCGGCAGGCCGTTCTCGCGGGCGAAGTCCTCGCTCGCGATGACCGACGCGGTGGCGCCGTCGTTCAGGCCGGCCGCGTTGCCCGCGGTGACCCGGCCGTGCACGCGGAACGGAGTCTTCAGGTTCGCCAGGTTCTCCAGCGTGGTGCCCGGGCGCATCGGCTCGTCGGCGGTGACCAGGCCCCAGCCGGTCTCGCCGCCCTCCGGGTTGGTGCGGCGCACCGAGATCGGCACCAGGTCGGCCTGGATCTTGCCGTCGGCGTACGCCTTGGCGGCCTTCTCCTGCGAGCGCACCGCGTATTCGTCGGCGCGCAGCTTGGTGATCGTCGGGTACCGGTCGTGCAGGTTCTCGGCGGTCATGCCCATGAAGAGGGCGGACTCGTCGACCAGCTTCTCGGAGACGAACCGCGGGTTGGGGTCGACGCCCTCGCCCATCGGGTGCCGGCCCATGTGCTCGACACCGCCGGCGATGACGGCGTCGTAGGCACCGAACGCGATCGAACCGGCGGTGGTGGTCACGGCGGTCAGCGCGCCGGCGCACATGCGGTCGATCGAGTAGCCGGGCACGGACTGCGGCAGGCCCGCGAGGATGCCGGCCGTGCGGCCGAGGGTCAGGCCCTGGTCGCCGATCTGCGTGGTCGCGGCGATGGCGACCTCGTCGATCTTCTTCGGGTCCAGGCCGGGGTTGCGGCGCAGCAGCTCCCGGATCGCCTTCACGACGAGGTCGTCGGCGCGGGTCTCGTGGTAGATGCCCTTCGGGCCCGCCTTGCCGAACGGGGTGCGGACGCCGTCGACGAAGACGACGTCCCTGACGGTACGAGGCACGATGGCTCTCCTCCAGATGCGGGATGGCACTGCTGCGTTGCGCTGAGCGCGCGCTCAGCCCCATGCTACTTATGGGTAACGTAGCTGCACAGCCCTGTACGGGGGAGCGGTGAACGTCACACCTTCGGGTGAGCCGTCGAACCCCGTTCGCGTCCGCCCAGCAGGAGGAAGATGGCGACCGACAGCACCGCGCACCCGGCGGCGCTCGTCCACAGCACGGTCTGCCAGGCGTCGGTGAGGCCGTGGGTCACCAGGGAGGTGAAACCGGGCCGCGCGGGGGCGGGCAGCTCGGCGAGCGGCCCGGCCAGATCCCCGGCGTTGACGCTGTTGGCGAGGGCGCCCGAGCCGCCGTCGTACGACGGGAACTCCTTCAGCCCCGCGTCGAAGGGCTTTCGTACGAGGTTGACGAGGGCGGCGCTCGCGGCGGCGATCGCCAGGGCCTCGCTGCCGAGCCGCAGGGTGTTGAGGAAGCCCGCGGCCGTGCCGGTGGTCTCGGGCGCCACCACGTCCAGGACCGCCCCGTCCACCAGCCCGAAGTTCAGGCCCAGCCCGACCCCCAGGGTGATCAGGGGGCCGGCCGGCGAGCCGGGCGTCAGCCCCGGTTCGAGCGCGGAGGCGAGCCACCCCACCCCCGCGGTCAGACACAGCAGGCTCAGCCCGAACACGCCCCGGAGCGTCAGCCCGCGCCGCAGCAGCCAGGTCGCCGGCAGCGGGCCCACCAGGATCGGCAGCGTCATCAGCAGCATGACCCCGCCCGCCGCACGACTGGAGTAACCGCCCGCCACCACGAGGTAGTTGGGCAGCAGGGGCAGCAGGATCACGAACGACAAGGTGGCCACGACGGGGATCAGGCACAGGGCCACGAACCGGCCGTTGCGCAGCAGACGCAAGTCCAGCATCGGCTGCCGGACCCGCGACTCCACCAGCGCGAAGGCCGCGAGCAGCACCACCGATCCGGCCAGCAGACCCAGCACTTCGCCGCTGCCCCAGCCCCGTTGCGGCCCCTCCACCGTGCCGAGTATCAGAAGGAACAACCCGCCGGAGAAGGTGGCGGTACCCGGCCAGTCGACCCCGGCCGGGCGAGGACCGTCCGCCCGGCCCGCCCGGCCCGGACGGCGGCCCCGGACGGCGTGGCCGCCCGTGTCACCCCGGGGCAGGAGGGGCACCGTGCACCACACCAGGGCCATGAGCACCGCGTGCAGCCCGAAGAAGGCGCGCCAGCCGAGGGTGTCGGTCACCGCCCCGGCCACCATCGCACCGAGCGCCAGCCCGGCGCCCGTCGTGACGCCGACCGCCCCGAACGCACGGCCGCGTGCCCGGCCGTCGAACGTCTCGCCGATCAGGGAACTGCCACTGGTCAGCAGCGCGGCCGCGCCGACCCCGGCCAGGGCACGCGCCAGGTCGAGCACCAGGATGCCGGGTGCCGCGGCACTCACCGCGGACGCCACCGTGAAGAGGGCGGCACCCCCGCCGAACACCCTCCGCCTGCCCCAGCGGTCGGCCAGCGACCCGCAGGCCAGCAGGAAGCCGGCGAAGGTGAGGTTGTAACCGTGCACCACCCATTGCGACGCCGCGAGCGACGCGCCGCTGTCCCGCCCGATGGCCGGCAGGGCCACACCCGAGCCGGTCACCGAGGTCGGCAGCACCAGCAGGGCCAGGAGGACGGCGACCAGCACGGCCGCCGCTCCCCGTCGCGCGTCCGCCCGCCGGGGCAGAGTGTCGTGTGCCGCGCTCATACGGCCGGTACCGATCCGACGAGGCCTCCGTCGACGACCAGATCCTGACCGGTGATGTACGCGGCGTCGTCGGAGGCCAGGAAGGCGACGGCCGCCGCGACGTCGTCGGGGTGGCCGAGCGAACCCAGCGGCACCAGGGCCGAGTCGCGGGCTTCTGCGTCCGGGTGGGGGTTGGCCTGACGCCACATCGCCGTGTCGATGTAACCGGGGCTGACGGAGTTGACGCGGATCCCGCGAGCGGCCAGGTCGGAGCCCATGGTGCGGGCGAGGTTGTGCACCGCCGCCTTGCCCGCCGAGTAGACCGACGCGACGGGCAGCCCGCGATGCAGGGTCCAGGAGGCGTTGATGACGACGGCACCACCGCGCGGCATCAGCCGCAGCGCCTTCTGCACGGTGAAGAAGACGCCCTTGAAGTTGACGTCGACGGTCCGGTCGAAGTCCTCCTCGGTGATCTCCGTGGTCGGCTTGAAAACGCCGGTCCCGGCGTTGGCGAAGACCGCGTCCAGCGTGCCGCGCCAGGTCTCGATCCGGCGCATCAGCGCGTCGAGGTCGGACAGGGACGCCACGTCCGCCCGGACGGCCAGCACCCGGTCGTCCACCGCGTCGAGCCGGGCGACCGCCGCGTCCAGGCGCGCCCGGTCACGTCCGGTGATGACGACGTAGGCGCCCTCGTCCAGGAGCCGCCGCGCCGTGGCGAGGCCCATGCCGCTGGTCCCGCCGGTGATCAGAGCCGTCTTGTTCGTGAATCGCCGCATGGCAGTGATCCTCGTGCGGCGCGGACGGCCCCGGCAGTGTCGCCTGAGCCTGGGTCTGTCACCACCACTTTCGCCGCGGGCCCGCGACCGGGCGGCGCGGCGAGGGGCCGCGAAGGAGGGGCGGGGCCGCTACGAGGCGGGGACCGGTGCCCAGGCGGGCGCGGAAGGCTCGGCGTCCGCCGCCTCCAGCAGGCCGGCCAGGCGGCTCCCGGTCGGCGTCCCCTCCGCCGGGGTGTACAGCAGCAGACGCGCGCCGGGCAGATCGGAGACGGGCAGCATCGTGTAGTCGAAGGTCAGCTCGCCCGCGTCCGGGTGCCGCAGCGACTTGATTCCCTCGGTCGCGGCTCCCACCGGGTGTTCCGCCCAGACCGCGGCGAACGCGGGACTGGCGGCGCACATGTCCTGGGCCAGCCGGCCGAACTCCGGGTCGTCGGGGTAGCGCGCGGCGTCCGCGCGGAACTGGCCGACGATCTGCCGCGCCGCGTCCTCCCAGCCGCACAGCGAGGCGCGGAAGTGCGCGCTGGTGAAGAAGCTGACCAGACAGCTGTGGGCCGACTCCTCGTAGCCGAAGACCAGCCGGGCGGCCCGATTGACGGCGATCAGCTTCCAGTGCCGGTCGATGACGTACGCCGGCCGGGGCAGCCAGCCGTCGACGACCCGGCGGATCCCGGCCGGCACCGCCCGTTCGGCGGGCCTGGCCTGCGGCGGATTCAGCCCGGCCAGCAGATACAGATGCTCACGCTCGGCGGCGTCCAGGCGCAGCACACGGGCGACGGCGTCCAGCACGTCGGCCGACACATTGATGTCGCGCCCCTGTTCCAGCCACGTGTACCAGGAGACCCCCACCCCGGCGAGCACCGCGACCTCCTCGCGCCGCAGGCCCGGCGTACGGCGCCCGCTCCCGGCCGCCATCCCCACGTCCGCAGGGGTCAGGCGCGCGCGCCGCGAGCGGAGGAACGCCCGTATCTCCGCGCTGCGCCGCTCGCGGGCCTCGGCCGGCAGCTTGGAAATCTCCACGCGCTAGGCTCCCTTGGTCACCAGCGCGTCCACCAGCACCGGCGTCACCAGCTCGATCTGCCACGGACGCGCGCCGTATCCGGCCAGCGCGGCCGTCACGGAAGCGGCGTCCACCACCTTCGGCGGCTCCCAGCAGATCCTGCGCACCGTGTCCGGGGAGATCACGTTCTCCTGCGGCATGGTGAGCCGCTCGGCGAGGGAGGACACCCCGGCCCGCGCGGCGGACAGCCGGGCCGCCGCGGCCGGGTCCTTGTCGGCCCACGCCCGGGGCGGCGGCGGCCCCGCCACCGGCTGCCCCGGCTGCGGCAGCGCCGTCTCCGGCAGCGCCTTGGCGCGGTCCACCGCAGCCTGCCACTGCTCCAGCTGCCGCCGGCCCATCCGGTGCCCGAAGCCGTTCAGCGCGGCGAGGGCGTGCACATTGCCCGGCAGGGCGAGCGCGGCCTCCACGATGGCCGCGTCGCTCAGCACCTTGCCCGGCGAGACGTCCCGGCGCTGGGCGATCCGGTCCCGGGTCTGCCACAGCTCCCGGACCACGGCGAGCTGCCGGCGGCGGCGCACCTTGTGCATCCCGGACGTGCGGCGCCAGGGGTCCTTGCGGGGCTCGGGCGGCGGCGCCGTCGCGATCGCGTCGAACTCCTGGAGGGCCCACTCCAGCTTGCCCTGCCGGTCCAGCTCCTTCTCCAGGGCGTCCCGCAGGTCGACGAGCAGCTCGACGTCGAGCGCGGCGTAGCGCAGCCACGGCTCGGGCAGCGGGCGGGTCGACCAGTCGACGGCGGAGTGGCCCTTCTCCAGGACGTAGCCGAGGACGCCCTCGACCATGGCGCCGAGGCCGACCCTGGGGAAACCGGCCAGCCGCCCGGCCAGCTCGGTGTCGAACAGGCGGGCCGGGACCATGCCTATCTCGCGCAGGCAGGGCAGGTCCTGGGTGGCCGCGTGCAGCACCCACTCGGCGTCGGACAGGGCAGCGCCGAGACCGGACAGATCGGGGCAGGCGACGGGGTCGATGAGCGCGGTCCCGGCGCCCTCGCGGCGCAGCTGCACCAGGTAGGCGCGCTGGCCGTAGCGGTAGCCGGAGGCGCGCTCGGCGTCCACGGCGACCGGGCCGGAGCCGACGGCGAAGGCGGCCGTCACCCGGGCGAGGCCCGCGGCGTCGGCGATCACGGGCGGAATGCCCTCGCGCGGTTCGAGCAACGGAGTCGGCGCCCCCACAGAAGATCCGGCGTCGTCCGGAGGAGTGCCTCCGGTGGTGCGCAGGGAGCTGTCTGCTGCGGTGTCTTGGGCGTCGGTCACCTGTCAAGGGTATCCGTGCGCACACCGCGCCCGTCGACGGAACGTTCCGTCGACGGGCGCGGCAGGGTCGTAAACCGGTCAGCGGCGGGCCGCCGCCGGTTCGCCGGGGTGAACGGGAATTGCGCCGAAGGGGGCATCCGGTGGGCTCAGTGGATGATCCCGGTGCGCAGGGCGACGGCCACCATGCCGGCCCGGTCGCCGGTGCCCAGCTTGCGGGCGATGCGGGCCAGGTGGCTCTTGACGGTGAGGGCGGACAGGCCCATGGACACGCCGATCGCCTTGTTCGACTGGCCCTCCGCGACCAGCCGCAGCACCTCGACCTCGCGTCCGGACAGCTCCCGGTAGCCGCCCGGGTGGCTCGGGGCACCCGGGGGGCGGCGGTGCATACGGGCGGCGGCACCGAGGGGAGCGGCGCCGGGACGGGTGGGGAGCCCGATGTTGGTACGGGTGCCGGTGACGACGTAGCCCTTGACGCCGCCGGCCAGCGCGTTGCGGACCGCGCCGATGTCGTCGGCGGCGGAGAGTGCCAGTCCGTTGGGCCAGCCCGCGGCCCGGGTCTCGGACAGCAGGGTGAGGCCGGAGCCGTCGGGGAGGTGGACGTCGGCGACGCAGATGTCGCGCGGGTTGCCGATGCGGGGACGAGCCTCCGCGATGGACGAGGCTTCGATGACATCGCGCACGCCGAGCGCCCACAGATGGCGGGTGACGGTGGAGCGGACGCGCGGGTCGGCCACGACCACCATGGCGGTCGGCTTGTTCGGGCGGTAGGCGACCAGGCTTGCGGGTTGCTCAAGGAGAACGGACACCAGGCCTCCTGGGTGGGGGACGGGGCCGGCTTGTGGGGATGAAGCCGGGACGAACCGTGCTTTCAAGGTCACAGTCGTCTTCGGCAGCAAACTCGTCCGCCTTTAGGGAGTGATCACGATCTAGTGAGTAACAATCCGTGCGCTTCGGACACACGATCGATCAACCGAAGATCGAGTCGGTTCGAGCCAGTGCGATTCGAGTGCGGAAAGTGGCCGTATCGACAAAGAGATGGTCAATACGGCGTTTCACGACGACCCCTTGGCGGGATTGCGGAACGGCGCAGGTCTCCGGACGGGCTGCGGACGCGGATACGGATGCGGATCGGCGCAAGCCCCCGGGCAGGCCGCGCACGCGGATCGGTGCCCCTCCCCGGGCAGGCCGCGGACGCGGACCGGGGCAGGCCGCTCGGCATGTCGCGTGCGCGGATCGATCGCGGCCCCTCGGCGGAACCGCGAGATGGGCGTGGCGGGCGCCCGCTCAGCGGGACTGCGGGCCCCGGCGCTGCGGCAGCGTCACCACGGACGCGTCCCCGGGACCGGCCGGCGGCAGGCCCGCGACCTGCGCCAGCAGATCGCACCAGGAGGCCAGGTGCGCGGCGGTGTCCGGCACCCCGCCCAGGCCCTCACGAGGCGTCCACGAGGCGCGGATCTCGATCTGCGAGGCCGCGGGCCGCTCCGCCAGCCCGCCGAAATAGTGCGAACCCGCCCGCGTGATCGTGCCGCTCGGCTCGCCGTAGGCCAGCCCGCGGGCCTGGAGCGCCCCGGTCAGCCACGACCAGCACACCTCCGGCAGCAGCGGATCGGCCGCCATCTCCGGCTCCAGCTCCGCCCGCACCAGCGTCACCAGCCGGAACGTGCCCTGCCAGGCGTCATGCCCGTCCGGGTCGTGCAGCAGCACCAGACGCCCGTCGGCCAGCTCCTGCTCGCCGTCGACCACCACCGCCTCCAGCGCGTACGCGTACGGGGCGAGCCGCTGCGGGGCGGGCGTCGGCTCCACCTCGACCTGCGGCCGCGGCCGCGCCGCCCGCAGCGCGTCGACCGCGGCCCGGAACGCCGGCGGCAGCCCGCCGCCCGCCCGCGCCTGAGCGGTGTCCTCCGCGTCGTCCATTCCGTCAGCGCCGTCCGACAGTCGTCCCTGAGCCGCAGCCATGCGGGGAAGAGTAAGGGGAAGCGGGCCGTCGCGCAGGGCAAGACACCCCGCGCCACCCCTCCCCGGTGTCATGCGAGACTTGCCCCGTGACCGCGAACGACACCTCCACGGGCCAGGGGCCCGCAGCCACGTACGACAGCGCGTTCCTCAAGGCGTGCCGGCGCGAACCCGTGCCGCACACCCCCGTGTGGTTCATGCGCCAGGCCGGCCGCTCCCTGCCCGAGTACCGCAAGGTGCGCGAGGGCGTGCCCATGCTGGAGTCCTGCATGCGGCCCGAACTGGTCACCGAGATCACCCTCCAGCCGGTGCGCCGGCACGACGTGGACGCGGCGATCTACTTCAGCGACATCGTCGTCCCGCTCAAGGCCATCGGTCTCGACCTGGACATCAAGCCCGGTGTCGGCCCGGTCGTCGAGCAGCCCATCCGCACCCGCGCCGACCTGGCCCGGCTGCGCGACCTCGCCCCCGAGGACGTGCCGTACGTCACCGAGGCCATCGGCATGCTCACCCGCGAGCTGGGCGCCACCCCGCTGATCGGCTTCGCGGGCGCGCCCTTCACCCTGGCGAGCTACCTGGTCGAGGGCGGCCCCTCGCGGACGTACGAGAACGCCAAGGCGATGATGTACGGCGACCCCGAGCTGTGGGCCGACCTGCTGGACCGCCTCGCCGACATCACGGCCGCCTTCCTGAAGGTGCAGATCGAGGCCGGCGCCAGCGCCGTCCAGCTCTTCGACTCCTGGGCCGGCGCGCTGGCCCCGGCGGACTACCGGCGCTCGGTCATGCCGGCCTCCGCGAAGGTCTTCGACGCGGTCGCCGGGTACGGCGTCCCGCGCATCCACTTCGGCGTCGGCACCGGCGAGCTGCTGAAGCTCCTGGGCGAGGCCGGCGCGGACGTCGTCGGTGTCGACTGGCGCGTCCCGCTGGACGAGGCCGCCCGCCGCGTCGGCCCCGGCAAGGCCCTCCAGGGCAACCTGGACCCGACCGTGCTGTTCACCGACAAGGACACCGTCGAGGCCAAGGCCCAGGAGGTGCTCGACGCCGCCGCCGGGCTGGAGGGGCACGTCTTCAACCTCGGTCACGGCGTCATGCCGAACACCGACCCGGACGCGCTGACCCGGCTCACGGAGTACGTCCACACCGCGACCGCGCGCTGACTCACCAGGTGTGACGGGGCCGCGCCCGCCTGCCGAACAGCAGGCCGGGCGGCTCCGGCGGCGGTGGCGTGCCGGGCTTGAGCGGCCAGGCGAGCAGCATGCCCGCCACGAAGCCGACCACGTGCGCCGCGTACGCCACCGTGCCCGCGCCGGACACGCCGAGCCCGGAGGAGTACACCGCCTGGAGCCCGAACCAGAACCCGAGCACCAGCCAGGCGGGCAGCCGCAGCGGCAGGAAGACCAGGAACGGCACCAGCACCCACACCCTGGCCCGCGGATACAGCACCAGATAGGCGCCGAGCACCCCGGCGATCGCCCCGGACGCGCCGATCAGCGGGTCCGCGGAGGCGTCGTTGAGCAGCGCGAAGCCGTACCCGGCCGCGTAGCCGCACACCACGTAGAAGAGGAAGAAGCGGATGTGGCCCATCCGGTCCTCGACGTTGTTGCCGAAGATCAGCAGGAACAGCATGTTCCCCAGCAGGTGCGGCCAGCCGCCGTGCAGGAACATCGCCGTGAACACCGACAGCGGCGGCGACTTGTCGTAACCGGGCGGCGCCACCACGCAGCCCGGCCCTTGCGGGCCCAGGCCGACCTCCCCGGTCGGCACCAGCCGGGGCAGCCGATCGTGGATCAGCTCCCGGGGCACCGCCGCGTAGCGGTCCAGGAACGCCTGGAGATCGCACAGCTGCGCCAGCTTGGTGCCGCCGGTCACGGAACCGGCCATGCCGGGCATGGTGACGAACACCAGCACATTGGCGGCGATGAGCGCGTACGTCACCCAGGGGGTGCGGCGCACCGGGTTGACGTCATGGACGGGGATGACCACACACAAGTAGTGCCCGCGATCCGACCCGCCTATCAGCGCGTCCGCCGTCGGTGGAGCCCACCGCCGCGGGTCAGCCCGACCGCACCTTCGAGGCGGCCTTCCGCGCGGCCACCAGCACCGGGTCCCACACCGGTGAGAACGGCGGGGCGTACCCCAGGTCCAGGGCCGTCATCTCCTCCACGGTCATCCGCGCGGTGAGCGCCACCGCCGCGATGTCCACCCGCTTCGCCGCCCCCTCCCGGCCGACGATCTGCACGCCCAGCAGCCGTCCCGTACGGGCCTCGGCGAGCATCTTCACCGTCATGGGGGCGGCCCCCGGGTAGTAGCCGGCGCGGCTGGTCGACTCGATGGTGACCGTCTCGTACCGCAGGCCCACCCGGCGGGCGTCCTTCTCCCGCAGGCCGGTGCGGGCGATCTCCAGGTCGCACACCTTGCTCACCGCCGTGCCGACGACCCCCGGGAAGGTGGCGTAGCCGCCGCCCGCGTTGGTGCCGATGACCTGGCCGTGCTTGTTGGCGTGGGTGCCGAGCGGAACGTACTGCTGCTGCCCGGAGACCAGGTTCAGCACCTCCACGCAGTCGCCGCCCGCCCAGATGTCCTCCTGCCCGCGCACCCGCATCGCCAGATCGGTGAGCAGCCCGCCGTGGGCGCCGAGCGGCAGCCCGGCCGCCCGGGCGAGGGCGGTCTCCGGGCGGACGCCGATGCCGAGGACCACCACGTCCGCCGGGAACTCGGCGTCCCGCGTGGCCACCGCCCGCACCCGGCCGTCCCGTCCGGTGCGCACCTCGGTCACCTCGGCGTCGTCGACCATGGTGATGCCGAGGCCCTCCATGGCCCGGTGCACGAGCCGGCCCATGTCCGGATCCAGCGTCGACATCGGCTCCTGGCCCCGGTTGACGACCGTCACCTCGAAACCCCGGCGGATCAGCGCCTCGGCCATCTCGACACCGATGTAGCCGGCGCCCACGACCACGGCCCTGCGGCCCCGCGTACCGGCCAGGGTGTCCAGCAGCGCCTGGCCGTCGTCGAGCGTCTGCACCCCGTGTACCCCGGGCGCGTCCACGCCGGGCAGGTCCGGGCGGACCGGCCGGGCACCGGTGGCGATGACCAGCTTGTCGTACGACGTCCAGTACTCGGCGCCGGAATCGACGTCACGCGCGCGTACCCGCTGCCCGGCCACGTCGATCTCCGTGACCTCCGTGCGCATGCGCAGGTCGATGTCCCGCGCGCGGTGCTCCTTTGCCGTCCGGGCGATCAGCCGGTCCCGCTCCGGGACCTGACCGCCCACCCAGTACGGGATGCCGCACGCCGAGAAGGAGGTGAAGTGGCCGCGCTCGAACGCCACGATCTCCAGCTCCCCGGGGCCCCGCAGCCGCCGCGCCTGCGAGGCCGCGGACATGCCCGCGGCGTCGCCCCCGATCACGACCAGCCGTTGTCTGCCGCCAGCGATGCTCATGGGAACACGCTACGGGGCACGGCGGGTCCGGCCCCTGTCGGCCCCCGCCGGCCGGACGCCGGGCCCCGGCCGGAGTGTCAGTGGGGTCTGAGAGAGTGGGGGACATGAGCACAACGGGTAGGGGCCTGGGGCACGTCGTCGTCATCGGGGCCGGCATCGCCGGGCTGGCCGCCGCGCACCGGCTGCTGGCGCGCGGCGCGCGCGTGACGGTGCTGGAGGCCGGCGACCGGGTCGGCGGCAAGCTGCTGCCCGGCGAGATCGCCGGCGTCCGCGTCGACCTCGGTGCCGAGTCCATGCTGGCCCGCCGCCCGGAGGCGGTGACCCTCGCGCGCGAGGCGGGCCTCGGCGCGGCGCTCCAGCCGCCGGCCACCGCGACCGCCTCGATCTGGACCCGGGGCGCCCTGCGGCCCATGCCCAAGGGCCATGTGATGGGCGTGCCCGGCACCGCCGCCGCGCTCTCCGGCGTCCTCTCCGCCGAGGGCCTGGCCCGCATCGAGCGCGACGCCGACCTGCCCCGCACCGAGATCGGCGACGACGTCGCCGTCGGCGAGTACGTGGCGGCACGGCTCGGCCGCGAGGTCGTCGACCGCCTGGTGGAACCGCTGCTGGGCGGGGTGTACGCGGGCGACGCCTACCGCATCTCGATGCGCTCGGCCGTCCCGCAGCTCTTCCAGGCCGCCCGCGCCCACACCTCCCTCACCGAGGGCGTCCGCGAGATCCAGGCGAAGGCCGCCGCGAACCAGCAGTCCGGGCCGGTCTTCATGGGCATCGCCGGCGGCGTCGGGCGGCTGCCGCTCGCGGTCGCCGAGTCGGTGCGCGCCCGCGGCGGCGAGATCCTCACCAACGCCCCCGCCCACGCGCTGCGCCGGGAGCCGGACGGCTGGCGGATCACCGCGGGCGAGCGCGTGCTGCGCGCCGACGCGGTCGTGGTCGCCGTACCCGCCCCGGCCGCCGCCCGGCTGCTGCGCGCCGAGGCCCCGGGGGCCGCCGCCGAGCTGGCCGCCGTCGAGTACGCCTCCATGGCCCTGGTCACCCTCGCCTACCGGCGCGCCGACGCGCGCCTGCCCGAGGGCAGCGGCTTCCTCGTGCCGCCCGTCGACGGCCGCACCATCAAGGCGTCCACCTTCGCCTCCCGCAAGTGGGGCTGGATCGCCGAGGAGGACCCGGACGTGCTGGTCCTGCGCACCTCCGTGGGCCGGCACGGCGAGACGGAGATCCTCGGCCGGGACGACGCCGGCCTGGTGGAGGTCTCCCGGCACGACCTGCGGGAGGCCACCGGCCTGGACGCCGTCCCGCTGGAGACCAGGGTCACCCGCTGGACCGACGGCCTGCCCCAGTACCCCGTCGGGCACCACGCGCGCGTGGCCCGCGTCCGCGAGCACGTCGCCAAGCTCCCGGGGCTCGCGGTGTGCGGCGCCCAGTACGACGGCGTCGGCATCCCGGCCTGCGTCGCGAGCGCCTACGCCGCGGTGGACCAGCTGGAGGGCGACGACAGGGGCGTCCGGGACCTGGCGGCCCACCCGGTGCAGAGCCTGCACGGCGGAGCGGGAGAATAGGGACCATGAGTGACGACGCCCCCATCACCGAGTCCGGCAGGATCCCGAACAAGGGCAAGCTGGCCAAGGACCTCAACGAGGTCATCCGCTACACCCTGTGGTCGGTCTTCAAGCTGAAGGACGCCCTGCCGGAGGACCGTGCGGGTTACGCCGACGAGGTCCAGGAGCTGTTCGACCAGCTCGCCGCCAAGGACGTCACGGTCCGCGGCACCTACGACGTCTCCGGTCTGCGCGCCGACGCCGACCTCATGATCTGGTGGCACGCCGAGACCAGCGACCAGCTCCAGGAGGCGTACAACCTCTTCCGCCGCACCAAGCTGGGCCGCGCGCTGGAGCCGGTCTGGTCGAACATGGCGCTGCACCGCCCGGCCGAGTTCAACCGCTCGCACATCCCGGCCTTCCTCGCCGACGAGACGCCCCGGAACTACGTCAGCGTCTACCCGTTCGTGCGCTCCTACGACTGGTACCTGCTGCCCGACGAGGACCGCCGCCGGATGCTCGCCGACCACGGCAAGATGGCCCGCGGCTACCCGGACGTGCGCGCCAACACGGTCGCCTCGTTCTCCCTCGGCGACTACGAGTGGATCCTCGCCTTCGAGGCCGACGAGCTGTACCGCATCGTCGACCTCATGCGCCACCTGCGCGCCTCCGAGGCCCGCATGCACGTCCGGGAGGAAGTCCCCTTCTTCACGGGCCGCCGCAAGGACATCGGCGACCTGGTGGCGGGGCTGGCGTAAGCCGCCCCGAAGGGGCGCGGGGAACGGCGCGAGCAACCGGGACGTCCCGCACCCGCCCGACGGGCATGACAGGGCATCCCACTAGGCGCCCTTGCCCGGCCGGGCCTCCGGAGGCCGGCGTGGCGCGCAGGACGCGTGCCGGGCCGGCACCCGGCCCTCCAGCAGGTACGCGTACAGGTGCCCGTTGACGCAGGCGTTGGGCCCGCCCGCGATCCCGTGCGTGCCCGCGTCCCGCTCCGTCACCAGCACCGACCCGGCCAGCCGCCGGTTCATCGACAGCGCCCCCTGGTACGGCGCCGCGGCATCCCGCTCGGCCGCCAGGATCAGCACCGGCGGCAGCTCGCCCGGCCCGGTCCGCACGTCCAGCGGCTGCTGCCGGGGTGCCGGCCAGTAGGCGCACGGCAGGTTCGTCCAGGCGTTGTCCCAGGTCTCGAAGGGCGCCACCCGGGCGAGGCGGGTGTTGTCGCGGTCCCACACCGCCCAGTCCGTCGGCCAGGGGGCGTCGTTGCACTCGACGGCGGTGTACACGGCCGACGCGTTCTCCGCCCCGGCGGCCGTCTCCGGGCGCGGCGCGGCCAGCCGGACCAGCGGCCCCGGGTCGCCGTGCAGATAGGCCGACAGGGCCGCGGCCCGGCTCGGCCAGTAGTCCTCGTAGTACCCGGCGGTCAGGAACGCGTTCTGCAGCTGGCCGGGGCCCACCTTCCCGCCCGCCGCCTTCCCGGCCAGCCGCTCGCGCGCGGTGTCGTAGGCGCGCTGCACCCGCGCGGAGGTGGTGCCGAGCCGGTACACGTCGTCGTGCCGGGCGATCCAGTCCCGGAAGTCCGCCCAGCGGTCCTCGAACGCCGCCGACTGCTCCAGGTTGCTGCGGTACCAGATCTTCTCCGGGTCCGGGTCCACCGGCGCGTCCAGCACCATGCGCCGCACGTGGGAGGGGAACATCGCCGCGTACAGCGCGCCGAAGTAGGTGCCGTACGAGGCGCCCATGAAGGTCAGCCGGTCCTCGCCCAGCGCGGCCCGCAGCACGTCCAGGTCCCGGGCGTTGTTCAGCGAGGTGTAGTGGCGCAGTCGGCTCCCGGACCGCTGGGCGCAGCCGCGCGCGTACGCCCGCGCCTGTGCGACGCGCTCCCGCTTGTACGCCTCCGACGGGTGCGTCGGTGCCTCGGTGGGGGCCTTGAAGAAGCGTTTGGGGTCCTCGCAGGACAGCGGCGCCGAGCGGCCCACCCCGCGCGGGGCGTAGCCGACCAGGTCGTAGACGGCGGCGATCCGCTGCCAGCCCGGAACCGTGCCGATCAGCGGGAAGTACATGCCGGAGGCGCCGGGGCCGCCCGGGTTGAAGACCAGGGCGCCCTGCCGGGGGAGCTTGCGCTTGCTGTTGTGCGGGTCCTTCTGGGTGGCCCGGGCCCGGCTGACGGTCAGCTCGATCCGCTTGCCGTCCGGGTGGGCGTAGTCCAGCGGGACGCTCACCGTGCCGCACCGCACACCGGTGGGCGTGCCCGGCACCTCGGCCGCCGGGCACGGGCCGAAGTCGATCCCGGCCGCCTGGGCGCGGGCCGCGGCCACCGCGGTGCCGCGCGACTCGGCCGCGCCGGGGGCGGCAGGGGCATGCGGGGCGGCATGCGGGGCGTGAAGGGCATGAGGCGCCTGCGGGATCCCGGGGGTGCCGGGGGTGCCGGGGGTGCCGCCCGCCGGGGCCGCGGCCAGGGTGGTCAGCAGCAAGGACCCGGCGGCCGAGCAGAGGGCGGCAGCTTTCATCGCGTAATCCCTTCGGCGCGCGGCGGCGGTGGCACGGCTGCCACGGCCCGGCGCGAACACAAGGGATATTTGGTACGCCCGTGGGGGAAGGCAAGGACCGCCCGGCCGGTGTCGGCGTCAATGCCCCCTGTGCGCCCCCGGCGCCTGCCGGGCCGCCAAGCCCCGGATGCTCCCGGTCACTCGCGCAGCGGCTGGTCGCGGTGGGTGAAGGCCGCGCGCAGCTCCGGTTCGCCGATCGCGCGGATGCCCCGTATGGCCACGGAGGTGAGGAACGAGCGCTCGTCCCCGGCCGGCTTGCCGGTCAGCGCGCGCAGCAGCCGCTGCCCGGCGGGGGAGGCCCAGGGCGAGTAGGGGTGCGCTTCGAACCGGGCGATGGCCAGGCTGCCCAGCGTCAGGATGAGGGGCAGCGCGAACCACGCGCCCACCAGCGGGCGCGGTGCCCCGGTGTCGCCGGGCAGCAGCACGGCCGTGCCGCCGAGTGCCGCCACGGCGAGCGCGGCGGCGCGCACGTGCCGGACGGCGGACGCCACCGTGTCCGAGCACTCGGGTACCGCGAGCCCCGCGTGCACCAGGCCGTCGGCCAGGCGGCGCACGGCCTCCGCGTCGGCCGCCCGCGTCCGCACCGGGGCGATCCGCGACTGCCCCCCGGGCCCTATGGCCCCTATGACGGACTGTTCGATCTCGTCGCGGCCCCGCGGGTCCACCACCGTGGCCCAGCCGGTGTGCGCGAGCAGCAGCCGGCGCTGGCGGGCCATGGAGACGAGGGCCACATCGGCGACCCGCGAGGGCCCGCCGGAGAGGAACGCCGCCTCGTACAGCGTCAGATCGCGGTCGGAGACCGTCGGCGCGTCGGGTACGTACGGCGCGTCGGATGCGTCCGGCGCGTCCGACGCGTCCGTGCGTACGGCCGCCAGGCAGAGGCGAGCGCAGGCCGTACCGGCGAAAGCCCAGGCCAGGAAGAGGAGAAGGACCCAGAACATGAGCTGTTTGTATGTCAGGAGTCTGGGTACGCACCATGCTCTGTTCACTATCCGGACGCACCGTTGCCGGTACGTGACGTTCCGTTTTCCTCGCTGGTCAGGAGCCGTGACGCCGCAGTACCCGCCCCAACAGCCCCCGTTTCCGGGGCGCCGGGCCCGCTCGGTCCAGCCACCACTCCCGCAGGGCGCGGCGGGCGCGGGCGTCCTCCGGCCGGCCCAGTTTCAACAGGTGACCGGCGAAGTCCAGCGCGTCCTGCCGGTAGCCGCCCCGCATCGGACGCCGACGCGCGTACTCCAGGAACGCCTCCCGATACCCCGCCCCCAGGATCACCGGCAGTTCGGGCGCCACCTTCGCCACCACGCCCGCCCGCTTCGCCGCGAGCGCCCGCGCCTGCACCCCCATCCGGACACGGTCGAACCCCTCCGGCACCGGCGTCCCCGCCACCAGCGCCGACAGTACGGCGGTCTGCGCCACCCCGAGCCGTTCGCGCACACCGGCCACCGGCCGCGCCAGGACCTTGACGCCCCCCGCCCCGGCACCGGCGGCGCCCCTCACCGGAGCACGCTCCGCCGCCCGCTCCCCGGCGAGCTCGCGCCCGGCCGACACCGCCTCCCGGATGTCCGCCAACTCCCGCTCCAGTTCCGCCGGTTCCGGGAAGTTCTCGTCCCGCTCCAGCAGTACTCCCGGCGGTGCGACCCGGGTGGCGAGGCCGGTCAGGATGTCGAGCACCGGGCGGGGCACGGGGTGCGCGTGGCTGTCGTGCCAGACGCCGTCGCGCTCGAATCCGCCCGCGACATGGACGTAGGCGATCGCCTCCACCGGCAGCGCGGCCAGCGCCTCGGCGGGGTCCTCGCCCCGGTTGACGTGGTTGGTGTGCAGGTTGGCCACGTCGATCAGCAGCCGTACCCCGGTCCGTTCGACCAGCTCGGACAGGAACTGTCCCTCCGTCAGCTCCTCGCCCGGCCAGGAGAACAGCGCGGCGATGTTCTCCAGGGCCAGCGGCACCGGCAGCGCGTCCTGGGCGATGCGGACGTTCTCGCACAGTACGTCCAGCGCGTCCCGGGTGCGCGGCACGGGCAGCAGATGACCGGCCTCCAGCCGGGGGGACGCGGTGAGTTCGCCGCCCGCCCGGACGAAGGCGATGTGCTCGGTGACCAGCGGGGACGCGAGGGCCTCCGCGCGCTCGGCGAGCGCCGACAGCCGCCTGGCGTCGGGCCGGTCCGCGCCGCCGAGGCCGAGGGAGACGCCGTGCGGGACCACCGTCACACCGCGCTCGCGCAGCCGCAGCAGGGAGTGGGGGAGATGGCCGGGGCAGACGTTCTCCGCCACGACCTCCACCCAGTCGATGCCCGCCATCGCCTCCACGGCGTCCGCGATCTCCGGCCGCCACCCGATCCCGCTCCCCAGCCGCATGACACCTCCCCCTCCTCGGCCCGCGCTTCGTACGTCGAGTGAGGGGGATATGGCCCCACCAACCGCCCACGAACCCCGGCCCTGAGGCGTTCAGAGCAACATTTGAGGTTCGGGCGGCCGGGACGGGACGAGCGGACACACCTGGCGCCGCCGGCCCGGCCGGACCGAGCCGACAGCCGGGTACCGAACCGAGAAGAGCCTGCCCCCGAATCCGCCATCGGCGTTCCCTCGGGCGGCGGGGGCGATTCACGGTGCCGGGCGGCGACCGACTGCCAGTAGGTGGGAGCTTGCGGCGAGCAGCTCTGGATAGGGCTCCGCCATGCGCGCGGCCGTGAGGGCGGACTCGAACAGGGGCGTATCGCGGAAGTCGTCGCCGGTGTTCCGTTCGGCCGCCGCGAGCATCGACCAGGCCGGTCCCTCGACTCCGTAGACCTCGGCGCCCTCGAATCCGGCCGAGGCCACCTCGTCGCGCAGTTGCTCCCCGCTGTGGAAGTACGCGGCGGTGAACGCCTTCTTACCGTCGTGGACTTGGCTGCCCAGGATGCTGCCGATGCTCCCTTGGATCGCTTCCTTGTGGAGGTGCGCGAAGGCTGCGTGCTCGAAGAGGCTGGCGTACCGATTGATACCGGCCGCTGCGAGCAGTCCGCCCGGCTTGAGCACTCGGCGTGCCTCGGCGAGGGCTTGGCGCCGTTCCGCGGCGTCGATGAGGTGATACAGGGGACCGAGGAGCAGAACGACGTCATATGACGAGTCGTCGGCGGTGAGGCGGCGGGCGTCGCCCAGTTCGACGGTGGCACCGGTGCTCTCGGCTTGCTCGATGTGGCGCTGGATCGGGTCGACGAGATGCAGCGAGTAACCCTCCTCGACGAGCCAGCGTGCGTGGGCGCCTGGCCCGCCGCCTACGTCCAGGATCCGGGCCGGTGGTGAGGGAAGGTGGCGGTGCAGCAGTTCCTGGGTGCGCACCATCTCCAGCTGACCGTCCGCTGTCGCGGTCAGCCGGTCCGCCTCGTCGATGGTCTCGGTGTAGAACCTCACGATCTCCGGCGCTAGCTCGGGAAGTGTCATAGGGGGCATTCTGTTCCCGCAAGGTGGACCAGTCCAGTGATCGGAAAGACACCCATGCCGTTGCTGAAGTACGAGCAGATCGCCGACGATCTCCGCACCCGGATCGCGGCCGGCGAGTTCGGTCCAGGTGAACTGCTGCCGTCGGGCCGTGACCTGGCCGAACAGTGGCAGGTATCCAGGGCCACCGTGGTGAAGGCGTACGAGGTGCTGAGGGCCGACGGTCTGGTCGTCGCCCGGCAGGGCTCCGGGTTCACGGTCGTGGACACGCCGGTCGCGCGACCGGCAGGCCGCCGTCGTGCGGGCTCCAGTCGCGTCGCGGGCGGCGCACCGTACCGTCGGCTGGGCATGCCGGACCGGCTCACGCCACCGCCGCACATCGCTGACGCCCTCGGCTTGGGACCGAGTGAGACGGCGTTGCGGCGCATGAGGCTGGTGCTGCTCGACGACGGCTCGCCCGGAACCATCGTCACGGCCTGGTTCCCGCCCGCCGTCGCCGACGTGGCACCCCGTCTTGCGTTGCCCGGGCCCATCGCCGAAGGCACCACGCACTACGTACGCCGGGAGACCGGTCGTTCGCCCGCCGAAGGCGTCGACACCACCACGGTCCGGCTGGCCAGCGACGAGGAGGCCCGCTTGCTCGAGGTGGAACAGCCGGCTGCCGTGGCCGTGGTGCTGCACATCGCCTATGACATGGAGCATCTTCCGTTGGTGTGCGAGGAAGGCGTCACGCCGTCGCACGTCTACGAGGAAACCGATACATACCCGATGAGGTAGTAACTCGCCCTGGTGGCTTGACTGGACCGGTCCACCGGTCCAGTCTCTTCGTTGTGCCGGGCAGATGTGCCGCGAAAGCGGCCGTGCTGTGCCCGGCTGTCCGCACACGAAGCCCGGCGACCGCTGCCACGGTCCCGGGCGCGGCCAACGCCACCGAGGAGCGTCGACATGACGAACGGTACTGCCCGTCCCCAACTCAGCGCACGGGGCAGCGGGATGACGATGCATGTGTACACCGTGGACCGGTACGGCACGGTCGTCCAGGACCGCGGTACGGTCACCGTGGTGATCGGTGACGGGCCGCCACCCCTCACCCTGAACACCGCCTTCCCGCCGTGCGCCTGCCCGCGCCATCGCTCGGGGCCGGCGGTGGGTTCGGGGACGGCACGATGAAGTCCCGTGTCGGGGAGGTGCCGCCCCGATGACGGTGCGAATTCCCGAGGAGCTGGCACGGCTGCACCGGCTTGTCTCCTGGTTCGAGGTACCCCGGCGGCTACCGGCGGCGGCCCTGGCCGGCGAGGCGTGCGTCTGGTGCGCCGACCCGGCGGACGCCGTCGCCGTGGAACTGGTCCCGTCGGCCGTTCTTCCGCGACTGGCCTGCCTGCGCTGCTACTTGTCCCGACTCGCCTGGTACATCACCTGGTACGACTGGCACGCGCACGTCGAGGTGTGCGCAGCCTGCCAGCGGCGCCGGATCTGCCACGTCGGTCACGGCCGTCGCGTCCTGCACGAGCGGACGGCGCTCCCGATCGACAAGAAGCCCCGGTGTGTCGCCTGCCCCGCCCCGCTGCTGGCGACGGAACTCGTGGCACCCGTGCGCTGGGAGGGCAGCTCCAGGTTCCACCTCGGGTACGCCCACCTCCGGTGCGTCACCGAAAGGTTGAGCGCCTGAGGACATCGGTCCGGGAGGGCGGGGCGTCGCGTGCCTCCGTCCTCCCGGTGCTGGCGGCCGGACGCCGGCCGTTTCGGGGCTGTTCGGTTGGGCCTACGGTTCGAGGTTTCGTGTGAAGGTCGTCGAGGTGTCGGCGGGGCGCATGATCCTGAAGTTGTCCGTGTACGAATCGTCCTTGCACGTCACCGTGGCCACGGCGTCCCGGCCCTTCCTGGCGATGTTCTTGAAGGTCACCGAGTACCTGTTGTTGCTGGTCACGGTCCCGCTGTCGTCGGTCTGGGCTTCCTTGCTCGTGGTGATCGTCACGCTGACGGGAGAGGCGTCGTTCTCGCAGTCGGCGACCCTGCCGGTGACCGTGACCGTCGCCTTGTTCGGGTCGGCGGCCGCCGGACCCGCTGCTGCGAGCGAGGTGAGGCCGGTCAGGGGGAGCACTGCCGCGGTGGCGAGAATCGCGAGGCGATTGCGCATGACTTCTTCTATGCCTTCTCCTGGGGTGTCTGCGTACAAGCGGATGCCTGTGATACGAGCGGGATACGCAGAGGGGTTCGTCCGGCAGCCAAGGGGTGCGGCGAAACGCCGTGCCGACCGAGTGGCTTGCCCCTCCCACGGTCCTTGCTCCGGCCACGGCGGACAAGAGGTGCAAGCACCCACCCGGCACGGGGCGCGGGCGGGACTACCCACCGCGCAGTACCCGCCCGACGGAACGGCGGTTCACGGCCGCCGCAGCGCCGGGTGGTCCGCCACCACCGTGCAGGAGCCCGGTGCGATCTCCGTGTAACCGGCGTCGCGCACCAGGGGGAGTCCGGCGGCCGTCAGCCCGGGCCAGTCGGCGGGGGCGGCGGTGCGGACGGACAGCGGGAAGCCCGCCTCGCGCCACGCGGTGCGCTCCGCGTCGGACAGCGCCCACCAGGCCAGCTGGGCGCCGTGCCCGGCCTGGGCCATCGCCTTGCCCGCCGACATCTCCAGATCCGGGTTGAGCCACAGCACCGGGTGCGCCGGATCGGCGGCACCGGGGGCCTCCGGGTCGTCCAGCTCGGTGCCCGACACCTGGAGCTTCGCCAGGTCCTTGGGCCAGCCGTCCAGCGGGATCGGCGGGAACACCCGGACCTCGGCCGACCTGCCGGTCAGCGTGATCCCGGGCAGTGCCTCGGCGCGCCGCCACTCGGCGCCCCGGGCCCGCCGGACCACCTTGCGGATCCGCGCGTCCTCCCAGTTCCGCACCGCCTCGGCCCACTCCCCGTCGCCGTGCGCCCGCTCGTCGGAGAGCAGGACGAGCACGGCCCGGGCGGCCGTCCGCAGCGCGTCGGTCCGCGCGGGCGGGGCGCCGCGCTCGATGCGTACGACGAGCGGCAGCACGTACTGCGGCGCCTCGTCACGGGGGTCGGACCCGGCGCGGAACGGGCGGGCACTGGAGGGGGCGGGATCGTGGTTCACGAGAGCCCAGCCTACGAACCCGCCGACGCGCCGATCAACGCGCGGTCCCCGGTGCGTCCCGGGACCCGTCGAAACCCGGGGCAGGGTCGAAGAAGCCGCTGCCGCCGGGCGAGAATGACCTCCATGAGTCAAGGCCGTGAGCTGTGCCTGACCGCCGTGGGCCGTCGCTACGGCGTGCGCGGGCCCTGGGTGTTGCGCGGGGTGGACCTCGTCGTCGCGCCCGGCGCCCTCGTCCGGATCGAGGGGGCGAACGGCAGCGGGAAGTCCACGCTGCTGCGGCTGCTCGCCCGGCTCGACGTGCCCTCCGAGGGCCGTGTCACCGGCCGGCCGCGCACGGCGTACGTGCCCGAGCGGTTCCCCTCCGCCCTGCCCTTCACTGCCGCCGGCTATCTGACCCACCTCGGCACCCTCCACGGCCTCGGCCGCAAGGCCGCCGCCCGCGCCGCGCACGCCTGGCTGGAGCGGTTCGGCGCGGGCCCGTACGCCGGCACCCCGATGGCGCGGCTGTCCAAGGGCGGCAGCCAGAAGGTCGCCGTCGCCCAGGCCCTGCTCGGCGACCCGGAGCTGCTGGTGCTGGACGAGGCGTGGACCGGGCTGGACGGGCCGGCGCGGGCCGAGCTGGACCGGGCGGTGGCCGAGCGCACGGCCGCCGGGGGCTCGGTGGTGTTCGTGGACCACGACCCGCGCCGGCTCGCCGGTGCGGCGGACGCGGTCCACACGGTGGCCGACGGCGCCCTGCGGCGCCGTACCGGGGGCGCCGGCCCGGCGGTGGACGGGCCGGTCACCGTCGTCGTCGTACAGGGCCCGCCGGACGGGCGGCTGCCCCCGGAGGCGGTACGGGCCGCCGTCGCCGTGGCGGAGACGGCTCCCGGCGGTCACCGCCTCACCGTCCCCGCCCCCCACTCCGACCTCGTACTGCGCGCCCTGCTCACGGCCCGCCCGCCCTGGCACGTGGTGCGCGTCGAACCCGCCGGCGCCCCGCCCCCCGACCCCGGAAGCCGCCCATGACCGCCTTGCTGCGCTACCAGGCCGACCTGCTGCTGCGCTCCCAGCGCTGGCTGCCCCCGGTGCTCCTCTACGCCGCCTTCCTGGCCGTCGGCGTGCGCGGCGGACAGCCGGTGCTGGACTCGCTCGGCTACACCGCCGCCGCCCTGCTGCCGGTGGCCGCCTGGCTGGTACGGATCTGTGCCACCGGCGAGCCTCCCGCGGCCCGGGCGTGCGTCGCCGCCGCGCGCGGCCCCGCCCGGGCGCACCTCGCCTGCCTGCTGACCGCGCTGCTCGCGGCCGCGCTGCTGGGCGTGGCCGCCGTCGTGGTGGTGACGCTGATCAGCGATCCCGCGAGCACCGGCCACCGGGTGCGCGTCCCGCCGGCGCGGGCGCTGGCCGCCGGGCTGCCGGCCGCGCTCGTCTGCGCCCTGCTCGGCACCGCCGTCGGCGCGCTCACCGGCCCGCCGGTGCTGCGCTCCACCGGGCGCGCGGTGCCCGCGATGCTGCTCGGCGCGCTGCTCGCGGTGGTCGCCTCCGGCTCCCCGGCGCGGGCCGCCGTCAGCGGTCTGGTCACCGGCTCGCACAGCGGGCGGGCGCCGGTGCCGCTGCTGCCGCTGGCGGGCGCGGCCCTGCTCGCGGCAGCCGCCTGCGCCGCCGCTGCCTGGCTCACCGGTCGCCGGTCACCCTGAGCAGGCCGTGCGCTGGGCCTCCTGCCACTCGCACACCGGGCACAGCGTGATGCCCTTGTACGACTCCGGGTACTCGGTCGGCTCCTGGCACAGCACGCAGTCCGCGTACGGCGGGCCGTCGGCCTTGGGGGGCCGGGCCGCCTCGGCGATGGTGCAGTAGTCCTCGTCGCTCATGCCTTCAGCGTAGGACGGCGGTTGTCGGCGTGGGTCAACGGCCGGTGCCGGTCTCGCCGATCAGCTCGGAGACCTTCACGAACCGGTAGCCGCGCTCGCGCAGCTCCGGTACGACCGTACGGACCACCTGCTCGGTGGTCGGGGCGGCGCTGCGGGTGCAGTGCAGTACGACCACCGAGCCCGGCCGCACCCCGTCGAGCACCTGCCGGGCCACCGCGTCGGCGTCCGTGGCGAACGCGTCACCGCTGACCACGTCCCACTGCACGGCGGTCACCCCGAGCCCGCTGAGCGCGCGCAGCGCCTGCTGGTCGTAACAGCCGCCGGGGAAGCGGAAGTACGGCATGGGGTGCGGCACGCCGGCCGCGCGCAGGGAGGCGTACGCCCGCTCGACGTCCGCCCGCATCGCGGCGGCGTCCACGGTCGGCAGGCCGTAGCAGTCGGCGGTGAAGGCGTAGTGGCTCCAGGAGTGGTTGGCCACCTCGAAGCGCGGGTCGCGGCCCAGGTCGCGGGCCTCGGCCGGGTACTGCTCGGCCCAGCTGCCGGTCATGAAGACCGTCGCCGGCACCTTCAGCTCGCGCAGTGCCCGGATCAGTCCCGGGTTGTCGAAGCGCTCGCCGGAGGCCGCGCGGGACCCTTGGTCGGCGGTCATGTCGGCGTCGAAGGTGAGCGCGACCGTCTTGCCCCGGGTGCGCGGGCCGTGCTCGAAGACCGGGGTCAGCCCGCCGGGGCCAGGTGCGAGCACCGGGGTACGGGCGGGCGCGGGGGAACGGGAGGCGGGGGCGGCGGGGTGCTCCTGGTCCGCGGTGCCGCAGGCGGTGAGCGCCGCGCCGAGGAGGCAGAGGGCGGTGAGTCGACGTGCTGGTGGGATCACCCCACGAAGGTAAGGCTTATTGTCCGTTTATATGTCTATATGTGTTCGGCGTCGCAGTGGTCTCACCCGCCCGGCGGGCCGCCCCCCGCCGGTCAGTCCAGCTCCCGCCGCTCCAGCGGCTTGACCGCCGGGCCCTGGAGCACCGAACCGTCCACCGCGAACCGGGAGCCGTGGCAGGGGCACTCCCAGGCACGCTCGGCGCGGTTGAACGAAACCAGACAGCCGAGGTGGGTGCAGCGGGCCGACACCGCGTGCAGGGCGCCCTCCTCGTCGCGGTGCACGGCGAGCCGCTCGCCGCCGGAGCGGACCAGCGTGCCGTCGCCGGGCGCCAGGTCCGCCACCGAGCCCGGCGCCTTCAGCCGGTCGCCGACGAAGTGCCGGGCCACCTCCGCCTGCGTCTTCAGCAGCGACGGCGCCTCCCGGACCACCGACTTCAGCCGGCGCGGGTCGTACAGCTCCCGCCACAGGCAGTCCCGGCCGGTGATCAGCGCGGTGAGCAGCAGCCCGGCCATGATCCCGTTGCTCAGGCCCCAGCCGCCGAAGCCGGTGGCGACATAGGTGTGCCGGGCGGCCGGATGGAACGGGCCGACCAGCGGGACGGTGTCGGTGGACTCGTTGTCCTGGGTGGCCCAGGCGTGGTCCAGGCTCACCCCGGGGAAGTGCGTCTCCGCCCAGGCGGCGAGCCGGTCGAACCCGGCCCGCGGATCGCCGGTGCCGGGCGTGAAGTGCTCCCCGGTGACCACGAGCAGCCGCCGCCCGTCCGGGCCGTAGGGGGCGGTGCGCACCGAGCGGGTGTTCTCGTCCGGGGTGATGTACATGCCGTCCGGATCCGGGCCGTCGCCCAGCGGCCCGGCCACCACCAGCTCCCGGCGCGGGGAGAGCCGGGTGAACAGCAGCGCCCGGTCGAACAACGGGTAGTGGGTGGCGATCACCACGTCCCGGGCGGTCACCACGGGGCCCGCCTCGGTGGTCAGCCGGCACGGCTCGCCCTCCGTCAGCCCGGTCACCCGCGTGTGCTCGTACACCCGGCCGCCGAGCCGCAGCAGATCGGCGGTGAGCGCCCGCAGGTACTTGACCGGATGGAACTGCGCCTGCCCGGTCACCCGCACCGCGCCCGCCACCGGGAACGGCAGGCCGGTCTCCGTGGTGAACGACGCGGGCAGCCCCGCCTGCCGGGCGGCGTCCGCCTCCGCGCGCACCTCGTCCACCCGCGACGGGTCCCGGACGTAGGTGTAGGCGTCCCGGGTCTCCCACTCGCAGTCGATGCCCAGCTCCGCCACCAGCTCCGCCGCGTGCTCGATCGCCTCCGACTGCGAACGGGCGTACAGCCGGGCGCCGTCCGGGCCCCGGGTGCGCCGCAGCCGGTCGTAGACCAGGGTGTGCTGGGCGGTCAGCTTGGCGGTGGTGTAGCCGGTGACCCCGGCCACCGCCCGCCCGGCCTCCAGCACCGCCACGCGACGCCCGGCCCGGGCCAGCGCGTGGGCGGTGCTCAGCCCGGCGATGCCCGCGCCGACGACGGCCACGTCCACCTCGAGATCCGCGTCCAGGGCGGGGTGGTCGGGCCCGGGCGCGGTGTGCAACCAGTACGAATCGGTGACCTTCCGCTGCTCACGCATGCCCGCCGAGTACCCCGGCCGCCCCGGCTCACATCAGAGGCGGGGGCCGGTCGGCGGTCACGTGACCTGCGGCGTGCTGTCGGTGCTGGTCAAAGGGGTCTGCGGCGGGTCACCTGTGTCGATGACAGGGGCCTGCGGTGGGCCACCGGCGCCGGTCACAGGGACCTGTAGCGGGCCGCCGGTGTCGGTCACAGGGACCTGTGGCGGGCCGCCGGAGTCGGGCGTCGGAAGCCGGGAGGTGCCGTCGGTGTGCCGCTCCGGTCCGCCACCGGTGCCCTGCTCCGGTCCGCCGTCGGTGTGCCGGGGCGTGGCGCCCCGGTCCTGGTCCGGCGGGGAGGGCCGGCCGCCGCGTTCCAGGAAGTGCAGCAGTTCCACCGGGATCGGCAGCACGAGCGTGGAGTTCTTCTCGGCCGCCACCGCCATCACCGTCTGGAGCAGCCGCAGTTGGAGCGCGGTCGGCGTCTCCGCCATCTGCTGGGCGGCCTCGGCGAGCTTCTTCGACGCCTGGAGCTCGGCGTCGGCGTTGATGATCCGGGCCCGGCGCTCCCGGTCCGCCTCGGCCTGGCGGGCCATCGACCGCTTCATCGTGTCCGGCAGGGACACGTCCTTGATCTCCACCCGGTCGACCTGGATGCCCCAGCCCACCGCCGGGCTGTCGATCATCAGCTCCAGTCCCTGGTTGAGCTTCTCGCGGTCGGAGAGCAGGTCGTCCAGGTCGCTCTTGCCGATGATCGACCGCAGGGACGTCTGCGCCATCTGCGACACCGCGAACTTGTAGTCCTCGACCTTCACCAGGGCGCTCGTCGCGTCGATCACCCGGAAGTAGACCACCGCGTCCACCCGGACGGTGACGTTGTCCCGGGTGATGCCCTCCTGGGCCGGCACCGGCAGCGTCACGATCTGCATGTTGACCTTCTGCAGCCGGTCCACGAAGGGAATGACCAGGTTCAGGCCCGGCGGCCGTACGTCCCCGCTGACCCGGCCGAGCCGGAACAGCACCCCGCGTTCGTACTGCTTGATCACTCGAACCGCCGCCGCCAGATACACGACACCGGCGGAGCCCGCCGCCGCGACGGCCACCAGCAGGTCCTCGACCATGGCGACCTCCTCGCCCAGAGGTCGGTTTTGTCTGCTGTTGCCACGATAGGCCCGTGGGGCCGGGAAGCCGAGAGGTTACGGCGTCCCGGCCCCACGGGAGGGCTGTCAGGCGGCCGTGACCAGCTTCACCGGGTCGGTCCCGGCCGTGCTGTGCCGCGCCGCCCAGTTGTCCATGGCCATGCGGCAGGCGTGGTCCACGTGGTGCAGCCCGGACAGGTCGAGCCGGACCGGACGGTCCTGGGGCAGCGACTCCAGGCTGTCCAGGATCTTCGGCAGCCGCAGGAAGGTGGCGTTGCCCGTCAGGCGCGCCTCTATCGGCCCCGTGCCCTCGTCCACGACGTCCAGCTTGACGTGCGAGGCCTCCCAGGCGGACTTCGCCACCGCCAGCGCCAGACCGATGAGCACGCCCTCGAACATGCTGACGGCGACGATGGAGACGGCGGTGACGGCGAGGACCACCGCCTCCCCCCGGTGCTCGCGCCACAGCGAGCCCAGCGACCGCACGGGGATCAGCTTGGCACCCGCGTGGATCAGGATGCCCGCGAGGGCCGGGATCGGGATGTAGGCGAGCACGTCGGGCAGCAGCGCCGCGAACAGCAGCAGCCACGCGCCGTGCAGCACCCGGGACGCCTTCGTACGGGCACCCGCCTGGACGTTGGCCGCGCTGCGCACGATCACCGCGGTCATCGGCAGCGCGCCGAGCGCACCGCACACCATGTTGCCGGTGCCCTGGGCGATGAGCTCCTTGTTGTACTCGGTGCGCGGCCCGGTGTGCAGCCGGTCCACGGCCGCCGCGCTGAACAGGGACTCGGCGGACGCGATCAGGGTGAACGCGACGACCGTGCCCAGCAGTCCGATGCCGGCGAGTTCGCCGAAGGCGCTCAGCGGCGGCGGCTGGACGGAACCGAGCAGGCCCTGCACCTCGACCGTGGCGACGGGCATGTCCAGCGCGAACACGGCCAGCGTGGCGAGCCCCACCGCGGCGAGCGGGCCGGGCACCGTGCGCACCTTCTCCGGCGCGTGCTTCCACAGCAGCAGCACCGCGATGGTGCCCGCGGCCACCGCCAGGGAGGACAGCGCGCCGGTGTCACCGAAGGAGTCCACGAGCGTGGCGGGCAGTTCGGCGATCTTGTCCAGACCGGAGTCGGGGGCCTTGGCCGCCATCGCCGGGTAGAGCTGCCCGGCGATGATCACCAGGCCGATGCCGGCCAGCATCCCCTCCACGACGGAGACGGAGATGGCACGGAAGTACCGGCCCAGCCGCAGCAGGCCCATGGCTATCTGGATGGCGCCGGAGGCGAGCACGATCACGCCGAGCACCGGCAGGCCGAACTCCTGCACCGCCTCGTAGACGAGCACGGTCATACCGGCGGCCGGCCCGGACACCTGGAGGCTGCTGCCGCGCATGAATCCGGTGATGAGTCCGCCCACGATGCCGGTGACCAGGCCGAGTTCGGCCGGTGCCCCGGAGGCGACGGACACGCCCACGCACAGCGGGACGGCGACCAGGAAGACGACGAGCGAGGCGGCGAAGTCCTGCTTCAGGTGCGGGTAACGGGGTGTGAGGGTGCGGTTGTCGGTCATGGGCGGACTCACAGGGCCTCGAAACTGTCGGTCTGCTGGCGGTGCGTCCGTACCGTGCCGGTGTGCACCTCGTAGTACCAGGCGTGCAGGCCCAGTTCGCCCTCGGCCACCTTCCGCTCGACGCAGGGGTACGAGCGGAGCCGCAGCAGCTGGGTGAGGACATGGCTCTGCACGCCCTCGGCGACCTCCGGGTCCTCGGCCTTGCCGGACGGGCGCGGGGTGGCCGAGACCAGCCAGTCGCGCACGGCCGGCACGGCGGTGAGGTCGTCACCGCGCACCAGCGCGCCGACGGCGCCGCAGTGCGAGTGGCCGCAGACCACGATGTCCCGGACGCCGAGCACTTCCACGGCGTACTCGATGGTGGCCGCCTCGCTGGTGGGGTGCTCGGAGGCGTAGGGCGGGACGATGTTGCCCGCGGTGCGCAGCTCGAACAGTTCGCCGGGGCGGGCGCCCGTGATGAGGGCGGGGACGACCCGGGAATCGGAGCAGGTGATGAACAGGACCTGCGGGGACTGGCCTTCGGCGAGCTTGGCGAACTCCTCAGGGCGTTGTCCGAACGTACGGGCGTTGTCGATGAGGGGCTGCATGTGTGTGGGTTCCTCCTGGCGCGCCTGCCTGGCGCGTCGGACTCGAACGATGGTCGTGGGGGGTGAGAGCGCGTGGCGCCCGCCTCTCAGCAGCGGAAGACCTGAAGCGCTGCCGGATTGTGGGCTCTGGTGGCTCTCGGGGAAGAGTGGCGCGTTCCGTCGGGCGGTCCCGACGGGGCCTCTCCGGCCCCCCGGCCGGAGTCGAGGATGCTCTCTTCGGGCCATCCGGCCGCCGGGCCGCGATGCCGGTCGCGAAGGTGCGGGGTGCCCACGGGCGCGTCCGGGCCGCCGGGTGCGCGGACGGTGTCCGCTCCGGCGCGCGCCGACAGCGCGGAGGGAACAATTCCGGTCTCCGCCTTGAGCAAAGTCTGGCCGAACGTGTGCGCGGATGCGAAGTTTTCGGCGCCCGCGCGCAGTTGGAGCGCGAGCAGCACCGAGGCGAGGGCGGCCAGCAGACCGCGTACGGCTGTACTGCGGAACATGAGCCCCCCCTCCGCCTTGTTCATGTTTCTAGTACGGACCAAGTCTTGGTCAACTGATGGTCAAGAAACACCTTAGCCTGGCAAAGACCTTTGCTGGGTTAACTGGAAGTTAACGGGCTGAGAGAGCGTAAAAAACGCGGGTCAAGTGGCGTGAAGTAGCCCTTGACCCGCGTTAGTTGATGGATTATTGGATGACGCCGACTACGAGTCGGTCAGCCCCTTCGCGTCCCGGGCCAGCGCGGTGAGCCGGGAGATGGCGCGGAAGTACTTCTTGCGGTAACCGCCGTTCAGCATCTCCTCGCTGAACAGCCGGTCGAACGGCAGCCCCGAGGCCAGCACCGGGACCTCGCGGTCGTAGAGCCGGTCGGCGAGGACCACCAGCCGCAGCGCCGTCGACTGGTCCGGCACCGGCCGCACGCCGGTCAGGCACACCGCCCGCACCCCGTCGGTCAGCGCGCCGTACCGGCTCGGGTGCACCCTGGCCAGGTGCTCCAGCAGGCTCGGGAAGTCGTCCAGCGAGGCGCCCTCGGTGGTGAACGCCGTCTTCGTGACCTCCTCGTCGGAGAAGGGCGCCGGTGCCTCGGGCAGCCCGCGGTGGCGGTAGTCCTCGCCGTCGATGCGCAGGGTGCGGAAGTGGGCCGACAGGCCCTGGATCTCGCGCAGGAAGTCGGCGGCGGCGAAGCGTCCCTCGCCCAGCTTGCCGGGCAGCGTGTTGGAGGTGGCGGCGAGCGCCACGCCCGCCTCGACCAGCTTGCCGAGCAGCGACGACACCAGGACCGTGTCGCCGGGGTCGTCCAGCTCGAACTCGTCGATGCACAGCAGGCTGTGCCCGGACAGCGTGCGCACCGTCTGCTGGAAGCCGAGCGCGCCGACCAGGTTGGTCAGCTCCACGAAGGTGCCGAACGCCTTGCGGGACGGCTCCGCCGGGGCGGCGTGCCACAGGGAGGCCAGCAGGTGGGTCTTGCCGACGCCGTAGCCGCCGTCCAGGTACACCCCGCGCGGGCCGGCCGGGGTCTTGGGCGCCTTGGCCCTGCCGAACCCGAAGAAGCCGCGCCGGCCGGTGCCGGACGCGCTCGGCCCGCCCAGACCGGCGGCGAAGCCCTCCAGGACCCGGACGGCCTCCGTCTGGCTGGGCTGGTTCGGGTCCGGGAGGTACGTGGCGAAGCGCACCGAGTCGAAACGCGGCGGCGGCACCATCTCGGCGACCAGCCGGTCCGCGGGCACGTGCGGCTCGCGGGCGCACAGGGAGAGGGGGCCCGCGTCGGTCAGGGGGCCGGAACCGGGGGCGGTGCTGGAGGAGGACACGGTCATCCATGCTAAGCGCCGTGTCACACTGCACGAATGCGACGCCTCTTCCCTGTGACCGAAGAAACAGCAGCCCAGGCCCGCACCGACGGGGGAGCGCCGGCCGCCCCGGGGCGGGCCGCGGACCGGGAGTGGGGCCTCGCCGAACTGGCCGCCGCCTATGCCTACCCGGATCCCGGGCCGGGCGCCCCGCGCCCCTGGCTGCGGGCCAACATGGTCTCCTCCCTCGACGGCGCCGCCCAGCACGAGGGCCACTCCAAGCCCATTTCCAGCGCCGCCGACATGCGGATCTTCGGCACCCTGCGGGCGCTCGCGGACGTCGTGCTCGTCGGTGCCGAAACGGTACGGCAGGAGGGGTACCGCCCCGCCCGGGCGCGCGCCGAGTTCGCCGGGGCGCGCGCGGCCGCCGGACAGGCCCCGGTCCCGGCGATCGCGATCGTCAGCGCCAGCCTGGACCTGGACTTCACGCTGCCCCTGTTCACCTCGCCCCTGGTCCCCACGCTGATCCTCACCGGAGCCGCCGCCGCGCCCGACCGGGTCGCCGCCGCCGAGAAGGCCGGCGCCCGGGTGCTGACCGCCGGGGAGGGCATGGGCGTGGAGCCCGCCCGCGCGGTCGAGGCCCTCGCCGGCCTCGGACACACCCGGCTGCTCACCGAGGGCGGCCCCCGGCTGCTCGGCCAGCTGATCGCCGCGGAGGCGCTGGACGAGCTGTGCCTGACCGTCTCGCCGACGCTGACGGCGGGCGGCGCGCAGCGCATCGCCGGGGGGCCGTCGGTCGCCGTTCCGCACCGGTTCGAACTCGTGTCCCTGCTGGAGGAGGACGGATTCCTCTTCGGGCGCTACCGTCGGCCTTGATATCGACGGAATCATCCGTTCCGGTTAGCTTCCGGCGGGCAGACTTAATGCGGCAGTACCCGTGCGATCACGGGGAAGGATGGTTTCCGCAGGGGCCCTGCCGGGCCCTCTAAGGAGAAGAGGCGCCTGGTGTTCACAAGCGTTCTGATGATCGAGAAGGCCCTGACGTCCGCCGACGTGGAGTTCGTCACCACCTTGCACGGAGACGAGCCCGTCTCCTTCCACGTGCTGCTCCAGCCGCGCGGCGAGCAGGCGGACCGGCTGCTGCGGGCCATCGACGACATCGCGCTCGGCGAACTCGACGAGGCGGTGCGGGAGGGCGAGACCCCGGAGGGCCACGAGGCGCGCAGCGTGGGGCGGCAGGCCCTCGACGTGTCGCTCCAGGCGCTGCGCTCCGCGGGGAGCGAGGCGGCGGGGCGGCTGGTCGAGGACCACCCGCTGGACGCGCTGAAGGCGCTGGTCGCCGAGGTGGACGCGGACGAGGTGATCGTGCTGACCGATCCGCACTACGTGGAGGAGTTCTTCCACCGGGACTGGGCCTCGCGGGCGCGGCACAAGGTGGGGGTGCCGGTGCTGAAGCTGTTCTCCCACAGCAAGGCATAGGCGCGGGGGCCGTCGCGCGCGGGCCGCGGGTCCCTCGTGGCCGAGCCCGCCCTCCCGCGCCCCTTGCGGGGCGACCGGTGCTCCAGCGCATAGGCTAGCCCTGCTCTAGCTCGTACCGTCTCTGGGGAGAAACGCATGGCACCCGGCCTTCCTACCGCCATGGACCGACCGCACTTCATCGGCATCGGCGGCGCCGGGATGTCCGGAATCGCGAAGATCCTGGCCCAGCGCGGGGCCCGGGTGGCCGGCAGCGACGCCAAGGAGTCGGCGACCGCCGAGGCACTCCGGGCGCTGGGCGCCACCGTGCGCATCGGACACGCCGCCGAGCACCTCGCCGACGACGCGAGCTGTGTCGTGGTGTCGTCGGCGATCCGCGCGGACAACCCGGAGCTGCTCCGCGCCGCCGAGCTGGGCATCCCGGTGGTGCACCGCTCCGACGCGCTGGCCGCGCTGATGACGGGGCTGCGGCCGATCGCCGTGGCCGGCACCCACGGCAAGACCACCACCACCTCCATGCTGGCGGTCTCCCTGACCGAGCTGGGCCTGAAGCCGTCGTACGCCATCGGCGGCGACCTGGACGCGCCCGGCTCCAACGCGCTGCACGGCGAGGGCGACATCTTCGTCGCCGAGGCGGACGAATCGGACCGCAGCTTCCACAAGTACGCGCCCGAGGTCGCCATCGTCCTCAACGTCGAGCTGGACCACCACGCCCACTACGCCTCCATCGACGAGATCCACGAGTCCTTCGAGACCTTCGTGGACCGGATCACCGAGGGCGGCACCCTGGTCGTCTCCGCCGACCACGAGGGCGCCCGGGAGCTGACCCGGCGGGTGCGCGGCCGCGCGGTGCGGGTGGTGACCTACGGCGAGGCCGAGGACGCCGACGTGCGCGTGCTGTCGATCGTCCCGCAGGGGCTCAAGAGCCGGGTGACGGTGGTGCTGGACGGGCGGGAGCTGACCTTCGCCGTCTCCGTACCGGGCCGCCACTACGCGCTCAACGCGGTCGCCGCGCTCACCGCCGGCGCCGCCCTCGGCATCCCGGCCGCCGAGCTGGCGCCCGCGCTCGCCGCCTACACCGGCGTCAAGCGCCGCCTCCAGCTCAAGGGCGAGGCGGCCGGCGTCCAGGTGATCGACTCCTACGCCCACCACCCGACCGAGATGACGGCCGACCTGGAGGCCATGCGCGGCGCCGCCGGCGACGCCCGGATCCTCGTCGTCTTCCAGCCGCACCTGTTCTCCCGCACCCAGGAGCTGGGCAAGGAGATGGGCCAGGCGCTGGCCCTCGCCGACGCCTCGGTGGTGCTGGACATCTACCCGGCCCGCGAGGACCCGATCCCGGGCGTCACCAGCGAGCTGATCATCGAGTCCGCGCGCGCGGCCGGCGCCGACGTGACGGCCGTCCACGACAAGGCGGACATCCCGGCGGTGATCGCGGGAATGGCGAAGCCCGGTGATCTCGTTCTCACCATGGGCGCGGGCGACGTGACCGACCTGGGCCCGCTGATCCTGGACCGACTCGCGCAGTGACAAGGGGCTGAGAGCTGATGGCGTACGACGTCGAGAAGCCGGACGAGCAGTGGCGTGCGGAGCTGACCCCGGCCGAGTACGCCGTGCTGCGCCGGGCCGCCACCGAGCCGGCCTTCACCGGTGAGTACACGGACACCAAGACCAAGGGGGTGTACTCCTGCCGGGCCTGCGGCGCGGACCTGTTCACCTCCGAGACCAAGTTCGAGTCGCACTGCGGCTGGCCGTCCTTCTACGATCCGAAGGACTCCGACGCCGTGGAGCTGGTCGAGGACCGCTCCCACGGCATGGTCCGCACCGAGGTGCGGTGTGCCCGCTGCGGCTCCCACCTGGGGCACGTCTTCGCGGGCGAGGGCTACCCGACGCCCACCGACCAGCGGTACTGCATCAACTCGATCTCGCTGCGGCTGACGTCCGCGGAGGACTGAGGGCGCGTGGCGGCCCCGGCCCCGGCCGACCGGGGCCGGGCGGAGCCACCGCCGCCGGTCCCGGCCGCGACGCGCCGTTTTCCCGCCAAGGTGTCGCGACACTCGCGGTCTAGACTCTCCCCGCATCAGCCCAGAGCGGACGGACCGAAGGGTACGCGGCGTTTTGATACGGATAGATGCAGTCACCAAGCGGTACCCGGACGGCACGGTCGCGGTCGACCGGCTGTCGCTGGAGATACCGGACCGCGCGATCACCGTCCTCGTCGGGCCGTCCGGCTGCGGCAAGACGACGACCCTGCGGATGATCAACCGGATGGTGGAGCCCACCGAGGGCAGCATCCTCCTCGACGGTCAGGACATCCGGCGGCAGCCGGTCAACACCCTGCGCCGTTCGATGGGTTACGTCATCCAGAACGCCGGTCTCTTCCCGCACCGCACCATCCTCGACAACATCGCCACCGTGCCCCGGCTGCTCGGCCGGAGCAGGCGGCAGGCCCGGGAGCGGGCCGCCGAGCTGATGGAGCGGGTCGGACTCGACCCGGCGCTCGCGCGGCGGTACCCGTACCAGCTCTCCGGCGGCCAGCAGCAGCGCGTCGGCGTGGCCCGCGCGCTCGCCGCCGATCCGCCGGTGCTGCTGATGGACGAGCCGTTCTCCGCCGTCGACCCGGTCGTCCGCAAGCAGCTCCAGGACGAACTCCTGCGCATCCAGGAGGAACTGGGCAAGACCATCGTCTTCGTCACGCACGACATCGACGAGGCGATCAAGCTCGGCACCCGGGTCGCCGTCCTGCGCACCGGCGGCCGGCTCGCCCAGTACGCCCCGCCGGCCGAACTGCTCAGCGCGCCCGCCGACGCCTTCGTGGAGGACTTCCTCGGCGCCGACCGGGGCATCCGCCGGCTCTCCTTCTTCCCGTCCGCCGGGCTGGAGTTGCAGACCGCGCCCCTGGTGCCGGCCGACGCCGACGCGGGCACGCTCGCCGCCCGGGCCGGTGCCGCCCCGTACCTCCTCGTCACCGACCCCGACGGCAGGCCGCTCGGCTGGAGCGAGCCCGGCCGGCTCACCGCCGGCGCCGTCGACCGGGACGAACTCCTCGACTACGGGCGGCCGTTCGTGCCCGGCACCGACTCGCTGCGGGCCGCGCTGGACGGGGCCGTGCTCTCGCCGACCGGCTGGGCGGTCGCGGTGGACGGCGAGGGGCGCGCCGTCGGTGTCGTGTCCCAGCAGGTCATCGGCGAGGCGATCCGGGCCGCCCACGGCCGCGTGGCCGAGCGCGCCGGGGAGGCGGCCGGACGATGAGCGGCTTCTTCGACCTCCCGAGCGACCTCGGGCAGAGCTGGCTCGGTCTCGTCGGGCTGCACCTGCGCGAGGCCCTGCTGCCGGTGCTGGCCGGGCTGCTCGTCTCGCTGCCCGTGGCGCAGCTGTGCGTGCGCTTCCGCTGGATCTACCCGCCCGTCCTCGGCATCGCCACGATCCTCTACGCCATTCCCTCGCTCGCCTTCTTCGTGGTCCTCATCGACTACTTCGGCCAGAGCGAGACCACGGTGATGATCCCGCTCGCGCTCTACAGCCTGGTGGTGCTGGTACCGGCGATCGTGGACGGCGTCCGCTCGGTGCCGCCGGAGACCCTGGCCGCCGCCCAGGCCATGGGCTTCGGCGCCGTACGCCGGTACTTCCAGGTCCAGCTGCCCCTCGCCGTGCCCGCCATCATCGCCGGCCTGCGGGTGGCGACCGTCTCCAGCATCTCCCTGGTCAGCGTCGGCATGCTCATCGGCAACCAGGGCGCCCTCGGCAACATGCTCTACGCCGCCCAGACCTACGGCCGCCCCGCCCTGGCCGTGAACGCGGTGCTGACCATCGGGGTGCTGGGCATGCTCGCCGACGCCGCGCTGGTCCTCCTCCGTCTCCTGCTCACCCCCTGGATGCCGCGGAAGGGGGCCCGCCGGTGAACGTCCTCGACTTCGCGCGCGCCTTCTTCGCCGACAGCGCCCACTGGCACGGCTACGACGGCATCCCCACCCGGTTCGCCGAGCACATCGGGTACTGCCTCGAAGCCCTGGCGATCGCCGCCGCGATCGGTCTGCCCGTCGGCCTGCTCACCGGGCACACCGGCCGGGGCGGCAACGCCCTGGCGCTCCTCGCCACCGCCGGGCGGGCCCTTCCCAGCTTCGGCCTGCTGGTGCTGATGTTCATCTGGATCGGCCTGGGACTGCTGCCGGTGATGATCCCGCTGGTCGTGCTCGCCGTCCCGCCGATCCTGGTGACCACCTACGAGGCGGTCCGCTCCGTCGACCCCTCCCCGGTGGACGCCGCCCGGGGCATGGGGATGCCCGAGGCGCGGGTGCTGTTCCAGGTGGAGGTGCCGGTCGCGCTCCCGCTGATCCTGAGCGGCCTGCGCACGGCGGCCGTCCAGATCGTCTCCACCGCCACCATCGCCGCCTACGTCAGCCTGGGCGGCCTCGGCCGGTACATCATCGACGGCCTCTACCAGAAGGACTACGCGAAGGTCGTCGGCGGTGCCGCCTTGGTCGCCGGGCTCGCCCTGGTGACCCTGGCCGTGTTCTGGGCGGTGTCCCGGCTCACGGTGTCCCCGGGAGTGCGCCGGAGCGGCCGGGCCTGACGGCCGCCGCGACGACGCGCGCGGAACGGCGGCTGTTTCCGGCCGGGGGCACTTGACTGACCGAGAAGCGGCTGGCTTGGATCGACGGGTGACTTCAACGACCCATATCAGCAGGTCCATCCGGGGGAGCAGAGGCGCGGCGGTGGTCGCCCTGACGGCGACGGCTCTGCTGGCGGGCTGTTCCTCCAGCACGGACAAGGCCGACAACCCCCTCGTCGGCGGCAAGGCGGACGGCGACAGCGTGGTCGTCGGCTCCAACAACTTCCCCGAGAGCACCCTGCTCGCCGACATCTACGGCGAGGCCCTCAAGGCCAAGGGGATCAAGGTCACGTACAAGCCGAACATCGGCAGCCGCGAGACCACCTACGGCCTGATCAAGAACGGCTCCCTCACGGTGATGCCCGAGTTCAACGGCGCCCTGCTGGCTCACCTCGACAAGAAGGCCACTCCGAAGACGCTCGAGGAGACCCAGGCCGCCATCAACGCCAAGCTGGACTCCCAGCTCACCCTGCTCGACCCGGCGCCGGCGCAGTCCAAGGACTCCGTCACGGTGAACGCGGCCACCGCCGAGAAGTACCACCTCACGGACAAGTCCTCCATCGCCGACCTGAAGGACATCGCGGGGGACCTGGTCATCGGCGGCTCGCCGGAGTTCCAGGCCCGGCAGCAGGGACTGGAGGGCCTGAAGTCCGTCTACGGCCTGGAGTTCAAGTCCTTCAAGGCGCTGGACAGCGGGGGCCCGCTGACGCTGGCGGCGCTGAAGAAGAACGCCGTCCAGGTCGCGGACGTCTTCACCACGGACCCGAACATCACCAAGGAGAAGTTCGTCGTCCTGCGGGACCCGAAGAACCTCTTCGGCTTCCAGAACGTCCAGCCGCTGGTCCGCAAGGGCGCGCTGCCCGAGAAGGGCGCCGACGCGCTCAACGCGGTCTCCGCGAAGCTCGACACCAAGACCCTGCTGGAACTGGACACCCAGGTTCAGGCGGAGAAGAAGGACCCGCTGGACGTCGCCCGAGCGTGGCTGAAGTCCGCCGGGCTCGTCTGACCCACCGGCAGCCCATGGCGCCCGCCGCGGGTGTCCCCGTACCCGGGGGCACCCGCGGCGGGTTTCCGGCCTGTGCTCAGAGGTCGAACTCGTGCGGCGGCAGGTCCAGCGCGTAGCACGCCTCACGCACCACGGCCTGCTCGCTCTTGTCGAAGTCGCCGTCCGCGCCGCCGATGACGATGCCGATCTGCACGACGGCCCGCGCCTCCGCGGGCTTCTTCTTCGCCTTGGCGATCTCCTGGAGCACGCTCACCTTGCCGAAGGCGAAGTCGGCCGTCAGCTTGTTCAGGTTGTCCTCGAAACGGCGCCGCAGGTCGTCCGCCGGGAAGTTCTGCAACACCTCGTTGCTGGCGATGAGCTGGGCCACCCGCTGCCGCTCCGAGGGATCCACCGTCCCGTCGGCGGCGGCCACCAGCGCGCACATCGCCATGCTCGCATCGCGGAACGCGCCGCTCTTCAGGTCGTTCTTCTTCGCCACCAACTGGGTCTGCATCTGCGACGCCGACTCCTTGATGCGGTCCCACAGGGCCATGTCCACTCCTCGCAACAGCCGTGGGGTGCCCTCGCGGCACCCCACGGAATTTCTACAGCACTGTAGAAACTAGCGGACCGGCCGGGAAGTTCCGCGGACCCCCACCGAGTCCGCGGCGACAGTGGGCACGCTCGCAGTTGTACAGTTGCGCAATGCGGCAACTGTCCGTGCCGCAGGCCGAGACGAAGAAGGGGCCGTCATGTTCCGTAACGCCATCGAGCCCTGGCATCTGCTGGTCGTCGCGCTCGTGTTCGTCGTGCTGTTCGGTCACCGGAAGCTGCCCGACACCGCCCGGGCGCTGGGGAAGTCCGTGCGGATCCTCAAGAGCGAGGCCCGGGCGATGAGGGACGGCAACGGTACGGGCGGCTCCGCCGGCTGAGGTCAGGCCTCGTCCGCGTCCTCCTCCTCGCCCTCGAAGAAGTCCCCGATCTCGTCCACGGCCTCGGCGGCCACCATGCCGCCGACCACGCCCACGGCGAGGCCCGCCGCGCCCGCCGCCACCGCCGTGCCCAGGCCCGGACCGGAGTGGTGGCCGGACCCGGGCACGCCGTCGTGGCCGTATGCCGTGTGACCGCCGTGGCCGTACGCCGCGTGGCTGCCGTAGGCGTCGTGGTGCTCGGTCATCCGGCGGATCCAGCCGTCCACCTCGGCCTGCCAGTCCAGGGCCGGCGCGTCCTCGTGGCGCACCGTGAACCGGGTCAGCGCGTCGTGTCCCGCGGAGAACAGTCCACCGCGCTTGTCCGCCTCCAGCACGACCTCGACGCCGGCGGGGGCGGCGAGGAAGGTCAGCTCCAGCTCGTTCATCGCGTGCGCGTACTGCGGGGCCGGGGTCAGCTCGATCTCCTGGTAGAACGGCAACCGCTGGCCCGTACCGCCGATGTGGCCGTACTCCAGGTCGGCCGAGCGGAAGCCGAAGCCCAGGCGGCCGAAGGCCTCCAGCACCGCCTCCTGCACGGGCAGGGGACCGACGGCCAGCGGGTCCAGGTCGCCCTTGTCCCGGGCGCCCGCCACCGCGACCTCCGTGCGCACGCCCAGCACGACGCCGAGCGGCTGCCCGTGCAGCTCGGTCACCGGCGTCTCCCAGGGCAGCGGCACGCTGAACGGCAGCTCGCGCTCCTCCTCCTCGCCGAGCCGGAAGCCGCCGCCCACGGTGAACCGCTCGAAGACGACCGAGCCCTCGCTCTCGCCCTCCGCGTGCTCCGCCTCCACCCGGGCGATCAGCTCCAGACCGATGTGCTCGATGTCCACGGCCGACTTGCCGCCCCGCAGCAGCACCCGGCCCGTCAGGGCGCCGCCGGGCAGCGCCGTGCCCCCGTCCAGCACCGTGTCCACGGAGGGGCCGCCGACCCCGATCGCACCCAGCAGCCTCTTGAACACCATGCCGTGACTCCCTTGCGCCTCGCCTTGTCCGGACGGCACTCCTCGACCGTCCCGCTGCCCGGTGAACTCCCGGCGAGGACGCAGAAGTTCCCAGGTCACCCGTTCGAAGGACCCGTGGCGTGACGGGTGACGACAGGGCGGGGCGGCGAGGTGGCCCAACCGGCGGGCGGGAAGGCGGGTTTCGCCCTCGGGGACGTGAAAGCACCGACCGGTCCTGCCGTTTTGCGGCTGCTCCGGCACCCCGTTGAAGACCGGGCGTCCGCCTCGTATCGTGACGGATCGAGAGTGCGGCTCCCGTCGCCCGGAGCCCGCCGAGCGCTGTTCTACCGCTGACACGGGGCGTATCGCGTGTGTGGCCCTCCGGACTCCCATTCCCGTGCGGTGAGTTATCGTATGCGGGGGGTTGAAAACAAACCGCATGTCCTGTTCTTTTGAGGTGCGAGGAGGGGTCCCGGGATGGCGAGGCAGTTACGCGCGGAGCAGACCCGCGCAACCATCATCACGGCCGCCGCCGACCTGTTCGACCGGCACGGCTACGAATCCACCAGCCTGAGCGATATCGTCGCGCACGCGAAGGTCACCAAGGGTGCCCTGTATTTCCACTTCGCGGCCAAGGAGGACCTCGCCCAGGCGATCCTGGAGCTCCAGGCCAAGGCGGCCCGGCAGCTCGTGGCCGACGTGGAGAGCCGTGGCTGCTCGTCGCTGGAGGCGCTGATGCGCACCACGTTCGGGATCGCCCGGCTCGCCGTCGAGGATCCCGTGCCGCGTGCCGGGCTCCGTCTGGCCACCGCCGACATCGCCGTACGGCCGCCGCTGCGGCACCCGTTCACCGAGTGGCTGGAGTTCGCCACCCGCAAGTTCGGCGGGGCCGTCCGCGAGGCCGACCTGCACGGGGACATCGACGTCGGGGTGGTCGCGCACTCCCTCGTCTGCTTCTTCGTCGGCACCCGGGTCGCGGGCCGTTCGCTGGAACCGGTCGGGCGGCTGCCGCGCAGGGTCGCGGAGATGTGGCACCTGGTGATCCGCGGTCTGGTCCCGGTGCACCGGCGTCCCCGCTACGTCACCCTGGCCACCCAGCTGGAACGGGAGGTCCGTGCCGCCTGACACCCACGACACGGCGACGGACCGGTCGCCCGGACCCCTTCGCGCCCCTGGTCCGTCAGACAAGGCGCAGCGGCAGTGACTTGACGCCGTTGACGAAGTTCGACACCAGCCGTCCGGCCGGTCCCGCGAGCACCGGCGGGCCCGGCAGGACGCGCGGCAGCTCCTCGTACAGCAGCCGCAGTTGCAGCCGGGCGAAGTGGGCGCCCAGACAGACATGGGGGCCGTCCCCGAACGAGACATGCGGGTTGGGGGAGCGTGCCGGGTCGAGCCGGTCCGGGTCGGCGAACACGCGCTCGTCCCGGTTGGCCGAGGCGTGGAACACCACGACCTTGTCGCCCGCCCGGATCCGGCGGCCGGCCAGCTCGGTGTCCCGCACGGCCGTCCGGCGGAAGGTCAGCACCGGCGGATGCCAGCGCAGCAACTCGTCGACGGCCGACGGCAGGACGGCCGGCTCGGCGCGCAGCCGCTCGTACGCCTCGGGGTGCTCCGCCAGCGCCAGCAGCCCGCCCGGGGCCGCGGCGCGCACCGTGTCGTTGCCCGCCACGGTGAGCAGGAAGAAGAACATCTCCAGTTCCGCGCGGGCGAGTCCGGCGTCATGGGCGAGCGTCGTCATGATGTCGTCGGCGGGGTGCCGGCGCTTGTGCGCGGCGAGCTGCCCGGCGTAGTCGAACATGTCCCGCAGCATCGCCGGCGACCGGGGATCGACCGGCCTGCCCGCCCGGTCCGGCACCGGCGGGGCGGCCTCGTCCGGGTCCTGGTAGCCGATGACCCGCCGGGTCCAGTCCAGCAGCAGCCCCCGGTCGCTGCGCGGGACGCCCAGCAGATCCGTCAGGTTCAGCAGGGCGTACTCGTCGGTGACGGCGGCCACCAGATCGACCGTGCCGTCCCCCTCCCGCGCCCGCGCGAGGGCATCCGCGAGCAGCACCCGCGCCCGCTCACGGGCGACGGCCGTGAACCGCTCCACGCGCCCCGGCGTGAAGGCCCGGCTCACCAGCCTGCGCAGCCGCCCGTGCGCCGGCGGATCCTGGTTGAGCATCATCCGCCGGATGAACGGCAGGTCCTCCGGATCGGGGTCGCGGATCTGGGTGGCGCCCGCGTACGAGGAGTACGCCCCCGCGTCCTTCAGTACGCGCACGACGTCCGCGTGCCTCGTCACCGCCCAGAACCCGGGCCCGGCCGGCCAGCCCAGCACCTCCGGCTCCTCCTGCCAGGCCACCGGATGATGGTCGCGCAGCACGCGGTAGTCGTCGTGGGGCACCCCGGCGGCGTACCGGCGCGGATCGAAGACGTCCGGGACCGGCGGTGCCCCGCGCCCGCTCACGCCCGCCCGTCCCGGCCCGCGCCATCCGCCTCCTGGACACCCTCCGCCTCCGCGGTGCCCTCCGTCTCCTCGGCGCCGTTCGCCTCTTCGGCGTCGTCCGCCTCTTCGGTGACATCCGCCCGCAGGAAGTCCTCGACCACGCGCACCAGGTCCAGCGGGGTCTCGTCCATGGCGTAGTGACCCGCGCGGGGGAGCACCGCCAGCCGCCCGCGCGGGTACCAGGACAGCCAGGTCCGCCGCATGACCTCCGGTGACAGCGCCGGATCGAGCGCACCGGCCACGGCCAGCGCGGGCACCTCGCTGCCGGCGACCTCGGCGCTGAAGTCGTCGCCCGACCACGAGTCCAGCCAGGCCCGGAACGCCTCGGCGTCGCTCCGCTCCAGCGAGCGGGCGACCATCCGGTCCAGCCAGGCTGCGGGCCGGTCGCCCCCGGTGGTGAAGTCGATGATCGCGCGCCGGTTCTCCGCGCGGTGCGCCGCCCCGGCGAACAGCGCCGCCTGTTCCCCGGCCAGGGGCAGGCCTGAGGCGGGCACGGGCGAGACGCCCACGATCCGGCGCAGCCGGTCCGGGGCCAGCGCGAGCAGCCGCTGGGCCACCGCGCCGCCCATCGAGTGCCCGAGCACCGAGAACCGCCGCCAGCCGAGCCGGTCCGCCAGCTCCACCAGGTCCGCGGCGGCCTCGGCGGTGGTGTACGCGCCGGTGGCGTCCCGGGCCTCGCCGTAGCCGCGCAGGTCGACCAGCGCGTAGGAGAAGGACGCGCGGTCGAGGTCCGGCAGCACGGGGTCGTACGCGGACCGGTCGGCGAACCAGCCGTGCACGGCGAACACCTTGTGGGCGCCGTCGCCGTGCACCTCATGGGGAAGCGGGAAGGAGGCCATGCGCCTACCGTGGCCCCCGCGCGCGGGCACGGCAAGGCGGCCAACACCACACCACCCGCCGGAGTTCCGGTTTCGCCCACGGTTCACGCGATGGTGTGATCATGTGCCTTGGTGCGGATGGGGTTTCGGGGACACGGGTAGGGCCCCGGCCATGACGCAGCCGTTCGAACTCCCGCACTTCTACATGCCGTATCCCGCGCGGCTCAACCCGCACCTGGACGAGGCCCGCGCCCACTCGACCCGGTGGGCGCGCGAGATGGGCATGCTGGAGGGCTCCGGGATCTGGGACCAGGCAGACCTGGAGGCGCACGACTACGGACTCCTGTGCGCCTACACCCACCCCGACTGCGACGGACCCGCCCTCTCGCTGATCACCGACTGGTACGTGTGGGTGTTCTTCTTCGACGACCACTTCCTCGACATGTACAAGCGCACCCAGGACCGCGCCGCCGGCAAGGCGCACCTGGACCGCCTGCCGCTGTTCATGCCGCTCGACCCCGGCACGCCCGTGCCCGAGCCGGAGAACCCGGTGGAGGCGGGCCTGAAGGACCTGTGGGCGCGTACGGTGCCGGCGATGTCCGTGGACTGGCGGCGCCGCTTCTCCGTCGCCACCGAGCACCTGCTCAACGAGTCGATGTGGGAGCTGTCCAACATCAACGAGGGGCGGATCGCCAACCCCGTCGAGTACATCGAGATGCGCCGGAAGGTGGGCGGCGCCCCCTGGTCGGCCGGGCTCGTGGAGTACGCGACCGCCGAGGTGCCCGCCGCTGTCGCCGGCACCCGGCCGCTGCGCGTCCTCATGGAGACCTTCTCCGACGCCGTCCACCTGCGCAACGACCTGTTCTCCTACCAGCGCGAGGTCGAGGAGGAGGGCGAGAACAGCAACGGCGTGCTGGTCCTGGAGACGTTCTTCGCGTGCACCACCCAGGAGGCCGCCGACATCGTCAACGACGTCCTCACCTCCCGGCTGCACCAGTTCGAGCACACCGCGCTCACCGAAGTGCCCGCCGTCGCCCTGGAGAAGGGCCTGTCCCCCGCCGAGGTGGCCGCCGTCGCCGCCTACACCAAGGGGCTCCAGGACTGGCAGTCCGGCGGCCACGAATGGCACCTGCGCTCCAGCCGCTACATGAACAAGGGCGCGCGCACCGGATCACCGTGGCAGGTGCCGAGCGGCCTCGGCACCTCGGCGGCCGACATCGGCGCGCTCCTCGCCTCGGCCGCGCAGGACCGCCTGCGCTCCTACTCCCACGTGCCCTACCAGAAGGTCGGCCCGTCCCGCATCCCCGACCTGTACATGCCCTTCGAACTCCAGCTCAGCCCCCACCTGGACCAGGCCCGCGGCCACCTCGTCGACTGGTGCCATCGCATGGGCATCCTCCAGGAGGGCGTCTGGGACGAGGACAAGCTGGCCGCCTACGACCTCGCGCTGTGCTCCGCCGGCCTGGACCCCGACGCCACCCCCGAGGCCCTCGACCTGAGCGCGCACTGGCTCGCCTGGGGCACCTACGGCGACGACTACTACCCCCTGGTGTACGGCCACCGCAGGGACCTGGCCGCCGCCCGCCTGACCACGGCCCGGCTCTCGCAGTGCATGCCGGTCGAGGGCGAGGCGGCCGTCGTCCCCGGCAACGCCATGGAACGCGCGCTGATCGACCTGTGGGCACGCACCACGGCCACCATGACCACCGACCAGCGGCGCACCCTGAAGGCGTCCGTCGACGTGATGACCGAGAGCTGGGTCTGGGAGCTGTCCAACCAGCTCCAGAACCGCGTCCCGGACCCGGTCGACTACCTGGAGATGCGCCGCGCCACCTTCGGCTCGGACCTCACCCTGAGCCTGTGCCGGATGGGGCAGGGCCCCGCCGTCCCGCCCGAGGTGTACGCCAGCGGCCCGGTGCGCTCCCTGGAGAACGCCGCCATCGACTACGCCTGCCTCCTCAACGACATCTTCTCCTACCAGAAGGAGATCGAGTACGAGGGCGAGATCCACAACGCCATCCTCGTGGTCCAGAACTTCTTCGGCGTGGACTACCCGTCCGCGCTGACCGTCGTGCACGACCTGACCACCCAGCGCATGCGGCAGTTCGAGCACGTCGTCGCCCATGAACTGCCCGTTCTCTACGACGACTTCGCGCTGTCGGAGGAGGCCAGGGCCGCGATGGGCGCCTATGTGCTGGACCTGCGCAACTGGCTGGCGGGCATCCTGAACTGGCACCGGTCCGTCGACCGGTACAAGGCCGAGTGGCTGGGCCGCCGCGCCCACGGCTTCCTGCCCGGCCGGCCGCCCGCGGTGCCCGCCCTGTCGCTCGGCTGACGGTCGCCGAATCTCCTCGTACGGAATCGGGCATTCAGGGAACTTCGGTGACTCCTCGGGAGTCTTCAGGAGCAAGGGGAACAACAAGTCGCCAACACGGGGGGTGTTCGGCCTTGACCGAGATGATCGAGAGGCTCGCCGCAGACACCGGGCGCGTGCCCGCGCCGACCACGAGGGAACTGACGCCGTACCTGGCGCCGCTGACCGTACCGCCGGTCCTGCGGCCCGCCACGGACGACGTCCTGCGCGAGACCGAGATCGCGCTGCGCCCGACCTGGGTGCGGCTCCACCCGCAGCTGCCGCCGACCCTGATGTGGGGCTACGACGGACAGGTGCCGGGTCCGACCATCGAAGTGCGGCGCGGCCGGCGCGTCCGCATCGCCTGGACCAACCGCATTCCCAGGGAGAGCGAGTACCCGGTCACGGCGGTGGAGGTGAAGCGGCGCGCGGAAGGGGCGCAGCCCACCACGGAGCCCGGCCGCGGGGGCGTCGAGCCCAACAAGGACGTCGCCGCCCTGCCCGCCTGGCTGGTGACCCATCTGCACGGCGCGCAGACCGGCGGCGGCAACGACGGCTGGACGGACAACGCCGTGGGCCCCGGTGACGCCCAGCTGTCGGAGTACCCGAACGACCACCAGGCGGTCCAGTGGTGGTACCACGACCACGCTATGAACATCACGCGCTGGAACGTGATGGCGGGCCTGTACGGCACCTACCTGGTCCGGGACGACGAGGAGGACGCCCTCCATCTGCCGTCCGGGGAGCGGGAGATACCCCTGCTCATCGCCGACCGCAACATCGACACCGACGAGGACGGCCGGCTCAACGGCCGGCTGCTGCACAAGACGCTGATCGTCCAGGACCGCAACCCGGAGACGGGCAAGCCGGTCTCCATCCCGTTCACCGGCCCGTACACCACGGTCAACGGACGGATCTGGCCGTACGCCGAGGTGGACCCGGCCTGGTACCGCTTCCGGCTGGTCAACGCCTCCAACGCGCGCATCTTCCACCTGGTCCTGATCGACGAGGACGGCGAGCCGGTGCCCGGCATCGTGCACCAGATCGGCAGCGACGGCGGCCTGCTGCCGCGCCCGGTGCCGGTCGACTTCGACGCGGAGCTGCCCGACCTGACCGCCGCGCCGGCCGAGCGGTTCGACCTGCTGATCGACTTCCGCGCCCTGGCCGGCCGGACCCTGCGCCTGGTCAACAAGGGCCCCAACCAGCCCGCCGGGGTGGCCGACCCGGTTGGGGACGTGCCGTATCCGGACGTGCTCGAGTTCCGGGTGCGGGACAGCCGCGAGGAGGACACCTTCGAACTGCCCGAGGTGCTCTCCGGCTCCTTCCGCCGCCTCACCCACGACATACCGCACGGCCACCGCCTGATCCTGCTCACCCCGCCCGCCACCAAGGGCGGTGGCGGGCACCCGGAGATGTGGGAGATGACCGAGATCGAGCGTCCGGCGGGCCTCAGGCTCCCGGCCGACGGCATCGTGCAGGTCACCGGGCCCGACGGCACCACGAAGACGTACCGGCGCACCGCGCGCACCTTCAACGACGCCCTCGGGTTCACCATCGGCGAGGGCAGCCATGAGCAGTGGAGCTTCCTCAACCTCGCCCCCATCGAGCACCCGATGCACATCCACCTCGCCGACTTCCAGCTGCTGGGCCGCGACGCCTATGACGTCTCCGGCTTCGACCCGGCGGTCGGCGGCACCCGCACCCCGATCCGGTACGACGCGAGGACGGCGATACCGCTCGCGCCCAACGAGCGAGGCTACAAGGACGTCTTCCGGGTGCCGGGCAACCAGATGCTGCGGATCATGGGCCGCTTCGACGGCGCGTACGGCCGGTTCATGTACCACTGCCATCTGCTGGAGCACGAGGACATGGGCATGATGCGACCCTTCGTCGTCATGCCGCCCGAGGCCCTGAAGTTCTCCCACGACGGGGCGCACGACGGCCACGGGCACACGGGCTGAGCGACGGCGGTCCCACCGGCCGGGTGGCCGGGTGGCCGGGGCGGCGGTCAGGCGGTGCGGGCGGGCCGGGAGGCCGCGTGCTCGACCGCCGCGCGGGCCAGCGCCCGGACCATCGGGTGCGGATCCGAGCCGTCGCCCGCCAGCTCCGGCTGGAACAGCGACGCCAGGAAGAACGGATGGCCGGGCAGTTCGGCCATCCGGACCCGGCCGTCCTCGTCGTGCCCGGAGAACCGCAGCCCATGGGCGCCGAGCGGGTCGAGACGGCGGGCGGGGCCGTAGGCGCAGAAGTACCGCTCGACCGTGCGCGTCGCGCCGATCACGGACGCGGCCAGCGAACCCGGCGCGATCGTCACCGCGGCCGAGTGGCCCACCAGCGAGCAGGCCAGCGGCTCGATGAGCGGCGCCGCGGCGTCCGGGTCGGTCTCGGCGTGCGCGGCGCCGGCCAGCCCGCACACGTTCCGGGCGAACTCCAGCAGCGCGTGCTGGAAGCCGCCGCACGTGCCCAGGAACGGGATGCCCTCCTCCCGGGCGGTACGGATCGCCGCGAGGACGCCCGCCTCGCTGCGGTACGGGCTGCCCGGCAGCACCCATACGGCGTCGAACCCGCGCACCGCGTCGCCGCCCCCGGCGTCCTCGGAGGAGATCCAGTACGCGTCCAGGACCAGCCGGTCGCGTGCGGCCAGGGCGTCCAGCAGGAGCGGTACGCGCGTGTGCGAGGCGACGTGGGGGGAGTGGTCGCCGACGAGGGCGAGCGTGGCGGTGTGCGTCATGGCCACCATCCTCCGCGTGGCCGGGTGTTCACGTCCAACGATGGTTTCCGCACGTTCCATAAGCGATGCTGATGCGATGGGATGCTGGACGGCATGGACCCGCATCTGCTGCGCACCTACGTCACCGTGGCGCGCCTCGCCTCCTTCTCGCAGGCCGCCCGCGAGCTGGGCTACACCCAGTCCGCGGTCTCCCAGCACATCGCCGCCCTCGAACAGGGCCTGGGCGCAACCCTGTTGACCCGCCGGCCGGTCGAGCCCACCCCGGCCGGCGCACGGCTGCTGGAGCACGCGGAACCCCTGCTGCTGCGCCTGGACGCGGCCCGCGCCGACGTCGTCCGCCTCGCCGCCGCGCCCCGGCACGGCCTGACCCTCGCCACCACCCCGACCGCGCTCGCGCCCGCCGTCCTCGCCGCCCTCCCGCCGACCGGCGTCGTCCTGCGCGTCCTCACCCGCGCGGAGATCCCCGCCGCCGTCGCCACCGGCGCCGCCGAACTCGGCCTCGTCGACGGCCTGGCCGCGCCCAGCGATCCGCTCCGGCTGCCCGACGTGGCACCACTGACCACGCACGGCATCGCCGAGGAGCCGGTCAGCGTGCTGCTGCCCGCCGGACATCCGCTCGCCGGACGGACCGGCCTGCGCCTCGGCGATCTGCGCGACGCCCGCTGGCTGGACGCCCCCGACGCCGCCCTGCCGCTCGCGCAGGCGCGCGCCGCGACCGCGGGCGGCGCCTTCCGGCCCGCCCTGCGCTACGAGGGCACCGACCTGCACACCCTCACCGCCCTCGTGGCCGCCGGGCACGGCCTCGCCCTGCTGCCCCGCTCGGCGGCCACGGGCGCCGCCGGCACGGTCGCCGTCCCCCTCACCGCCCCCCGCGTCGCGCACCGCACGGAACTCCTCCACGGCGGCGCCCCGGCGGGAGCGGCGGGGGAGGTGGTGCGCGGGCTGCTGAGCGGGGGAGCCGAGCGCGGTTGAGAGACGGGGTGCGGTCACACCGGCCGCGGTCGGTCGTGGCCGGTCGTGGTCAGGCATGACTACCCTCCGCCACCCTCCGGCCAGTCTCACCCTTTCGTGTCTCGTCACGGCCCGTCGTCCCGGGTAGAGCACCACCCGGAGGCGAGAGCGAACCATGGAACAGACTGTGTTGCGTCCCAAGCCGATGCCCGGACAGAGCCCGCAGGAAGCGGGCGGCCAGGGCCCCGTCCGCCGCCCGCATGCCGCGCCCCGGCGCGCACGGCGGTCGCGGACCCTGCTGCTCGGCCTGGGCGCCGGGGCGGCACTGCTGCTCTGCGGCATCGCCATCGGCTTCGCCGTCGCCGCGGTGACCGGCGTCGGCGGACCGGCCGGGCCGTCCCGTCAGGCCCCGCCGCCCGCCCCCGGGGCCCACGCCACCCCCACGGCCGCCCCCGCCCCGCCCGCCGCGACCCTCGGCGTGGAAGTGGCCGACGGCGAGAAGGCGGGCGCGCTGGTGGTGGCCGTCCATGTGCCCGGCCCCGGCTACACGGCCGGCCTGGTCCGCGGCGACATCGTGCTCCAGCTCGGCGCGGACCGCGTGGACACCGCCGCCGACCTCGCCCGCGCCGTCAGCCGGTCCCGCCCCGGCAGAGCGGTGCTCCTCACCGTGCGCCACGGCAGCGGGGCGTACCAGCAGCTGACGGTGACCCCCGGACTGGTCACCTGACGCCTCCGCGACCGGCACGGTGCCCCACCACACCCCGTGAAACCGCTGGTCACTATCCGTCCCACGCGTCATCATGGGCGCATGCCGAGCCGTTTCGCCGCGTACCGCGGGACGCCCGTTCCGGGGATCCGGTCGCGTGGGTCCGGCCGGACGGGCAGGATGCTGCCCGAGACGTCAGCGCCCCCTCTCCCCAGCAGTGCCCGGAGGCCCGGATGACCGGTACCACGCCCGCGCCCTTCACCGCCGCCGACTACCGGGCCCGCATGGACCGCGCCGTGCGCTCCGCGGCCGACGCCGGTCTCGCCGGACTGCTCGTGGCCCCGGGCCCGGACCTGGTGTGGCTCACCGGCTACACCCCCACCGCGATCACCGAACGGCTGACCGTGCTCGTCCTCGCCCCCGGGCGCGACCCCGTCCTCGTCGTGCCCACGCTGGAGGCCCCGGACGCCGAGCAGGCACCCGGCGCCCCCGCGCTGACCCTGCGCGACTGGACCGACGGCACGGACCCCTACACCGTCACCGCCGGCCTCCTCGACGACCGCGGCCGGTTCGGCATCAGCGACAACACCTGGGCGATGCACCTGCTGGGCCTCCAGCGGACCCTGCCCGGCACCTCCTACGCCGCCCTCACCGACGCCCTGCCCATGCTGCGCGCGGTGAAGGACGAGGCCGAACTGGAGCTCCTGGCCGCCGCGGGGGCCGCCGCCGACCAGGCGTTCGAGGAGATCCGCGAGCTGCCCTTCGCCGGCCGCCGCGAGTCCGACGTCGGCCGGGACCTCGCCGCCCTGCTGCGCCGCTTCGGCCACGAACAGGTCGACTTCACCATCGTCGGCTCCGGCCCCAACGGCGCCAACCCGCACCACGAGGTCGGCGACCGGGAGATCCGGCCCGGCGACATGGTCGTCCTCGACTTCGGCGGCCTGAAGGACGGCTACGGCTCCGACACCACCCGCACGGTCCACGTCGGCGAACCCACCGAGGAGGAGCGCCGGGTGCACGACGTCGTACGCGCCGCCCAGGAGGCCGGCTACCAGGCCGTACGCCCCGGCGCGGCCTGCCAGGACGTCGACCGGGCCGCCCGCGCGGTGATCGCCGACGCCGGGTACGGCGCGTACTTCATCCACCGCACCGGGCACGGCATCGGCGTCACCACGCACGAACCGCCGTACATGATCGAGGGCGAGGAGCAGCCGCTCGTGCCCGGCATGTGCTTCTCCGTGGAGCCCGGCATCTATCTGCCCGGCCGCTTCGGGGTGCGCATCGAGGACATCGTCACGGTCACCGAGGACGGCGGCCGGCGCCTGAACAACACCACCCGCGAGATGGTCACAGTGGACTGACGACACCCCGCGAGATCCCACCCCGACGACACCGGAACGGCGACGCGCGCACCCATGACCCAGGCACCGACACCCACCGCGGACACCGTCCGCAGACTGGTCCGTTCGCTGCTCAAGGAGGGCCGCGACGGCACCGGTGGGCCCGACGTGCGGCCCGTCACGCCGGGGCGGGAGTACACCTGGTGGGTCGGCGACCGCCATGTGCTGCGCCTCGCGCCCGACCGGGAGGCGTCCACGCGCCGCCGCCGGGAACTGCGGCTGCGCGACCTGGTCCGCCCGCACCTGCCGGTCGCCGTCCCGGTCGGCGTCGCGCACGGCGACTGGGCACCCGGCCTCGCCTACACCCTCGACACGCGGGTGCCCGGCGGCACGGCCGACGAGCACGACGTGTCCGCCGTCGGGGAGGCCGATCTGGCCGGGCTGCTCGGCGGGCTCCGCGCGGTGCCCGCACGGCAGGCGGAGACGCTGGGCGTGCCCCGCACCGCACCGCGCTCGCTGGAGGCGCTGCGCCGGATGGCCGTGCACGCGGCCGAACGGCTCGCCGCGGCCGACGAGTTCGACGCCGCCCGGCTGCACCAGTTCTCCCCGGCGAACGCGGCCCAGCTCACCGCGCAGCCCGGTGCCGCCGTCCTCACCCACCACGGGCTGACCGGCGCGCACGTGGTGGTGGGTGCCGACGGCCGGGTACGGGGCGTCCTGGACTGGACGCGGGCGGCCCTCGGCGACCCCGCCGAGGACATCGCCGGGCTGGCCGCCGCCGTCGGCTCCCCGGCGGCCGTCCGCGCCGCCACCCTCGCCGGCTACGGCGCCCGCCCCTGCCTGCGCGGCCTGTGGCTGGCCCGCTGCGACACCGTCATCCGGTTCGCCGACCACCTTCAGGGCCGCGCGGCCGGCTCCCCGCCCGTACTGCGCGACCGGCTGCGGCGCGCCTGGGAGCCGATCCTGCTGGAGCGGGTCACCGACCTCCCGGAGCACGAGCCGGAACCCTGACGGCGGGCGGCGTCCACGCCCATCAGGGCGGGATCCACCCGCCTCAGGGCTGGGCCAGGACCACGCAGGACTCGCCGGGGACGTGGAGCAGACCGTCCGGGCCCGGTGCCGGGACCGGCTCCCAGGCCGCCAGAATCTCTCCCCGGCCGGTGCCCAGCGGGATCGCCGCGGTCTGCTTGCCGAGGTTCACCGCCACCCGTACGTCCCCGCGCCGCAGGGCCAGCCAGCGGGCCTCCTCGTCGTAGGCCACCCGCGTCGCGGCGAGGTCGGGGCCGGTGAGGTCGGGCTGGGCGCGGCGCAGCGCGATCAGCCGCCGGTACCAGGCCAGCACGCGCGCGTGCGGCTCGCGTTCCGGTTCCGACCAGTCCAGGCACGACCGCTCCCGGGTCGCCGGGTCCTGCGGGTCCGGTACGTCCTCCTCGGCCCAGCCGTGCGCCGCGAACTCCCGCCGCCTGCCCCGCCGTACCGCCTCGGCCAGCTCCGGGTCGGTGTGGTCGGTGAAGAACTGCCAGGGTGTGCCCGCCGCCCACTCCTCGCCCATGAACAGCATCGGCGTGAACGGCGCGGTCAGGGTCAGCGTGGCCGCGCAGGCCAGCAGGCCGGGGGAGAGCAGCGCGGCCAGCCGGTCGCCCTGGGCGCGGTTGCCGACCTGGTCGTGGGTCTGGCTGTAGCCGAGCAGCCGGTGCCCGGCCACCCGGGTGCGGTCCAGCGGACGGCCGTGGTGCCGGCCCCGGAACGACGAGTACGTGCCGTCGTGGAAGTAGCCGCCGGTGAGCGTCTTGGCGAGCGCGGCGAGCGGCTCCCGCGCGAAGTCGGCGTAGTAGCCCTGGGACTCGCCGGTCAGCGCGGTGTGCAGGGCGTGATGGAAGTCGTCGCTCCACTGCGCGTGCAGCCCGAGCCCGTTCTCCGCGCGCCGGGTGATGAACCGCGGGTTGTTCAGGTCCGACTCGGCGATCAGGAACAGCGGCCTGCCCACCTCCCCGGCCAGCGCGTCCACGGCAGCCGACAGCTCCTCCAGGAAGTGGCACGCGCGCGTGTCGTACAGCTGGTGCACCGCGTCCAGCCGGAGCCCGTCGATCCGGTAGTCCCGCAGCCACGCCAGCGCGCTGCCGACGAGGAACGCCCGTACCTCGTCCGAGCCGGGCGCGTCCAGGTTCACCGCCGAGCCCCAGGGAGTGGTGTGCGTGTCCGTGAAGTACGGCCCGAACCGCGGCAGATGATTGCCCGACGGGCCCAAGTGGTTGTGGACGACGTCCAGGACGACGCCCAGCCCGAGTTCATGCGCCCGGTCCACGAACCGCTTCAGCGCCTCGGGCCCGCCGTACGGCTCGTGCACCGCCCACAGCGACACGCCCTCGTAGCCCCAGCCGTGCCGTCCCGGGGAGGGGCAGAGCGGCATCAACTCCACGTGGGTGACGCCCAGTTCCACCAGGTGGTCCAGCCGGGCCGCGGCGGCGTCCAGGGTGCCCTCGCGGGTGTACGTGCCCACGTGCAGCTCGTACAGCACCGCCCCCGGCAGCCCGCGCCCCGCCCACCGCGCGCGCCACTCGTGGCGCCCGTGGTCCACGACCGCGCTCAGCCCGTCCGGGCCGTCCGGCTGGCGGCGCGAACGCGGGTCGGGCAGCACCGGCCCGTCGTCCAGTGCGAACCCGTACCGCGCGCCGTCCGCCGCCTCCGCCTCACCCGTCCACCACCCCTCGCGCGCGGGATCGCGCGCCAACGCGCGCGTGGTGCCCTCGCAATGGAGCGTCACCCGGTCTGCCTGCGGAGCCCACACCTCGAACTGCACGGACGGTTCCCCTTCGTCTGCTCACCGTGATGTCCAGCGGCCCCCATCGTGCCGTCCCGGACGATCGATCCGCGCGTCAATTCGCCCCCGGCGGGCTGGTGTCGCGGAAGTACCGGCACCGCGCCACCGGTTCCGCGTTTCCTGGACACCCGGAGTTCACTGCCCGACAATCACCAGCGTGACGTCGTCATTCGAGTTCTCCACCTACCCCGCGCGCCTGTCCGACGCGGAGCGCGACAAGGCGCTGCGGGTGCTGCGCGACGGCGTCGCCCTGGGCCGGCTCTCGCACGACACGTTCGTCCGCCGCATGGAGCTGGCGCTCGCCGCGCGCCGCTCCGACGAACTGGCCGTCCTCCTCGCCGACCTGCCCCAGGAGAACCGCCTCTCCCGGGCGGTCCTCGGCACCGTGGAGGCCGTGTCCGGGTTCACCGTACGGCTGCGCCGCGCCTGGCAGGCCGAGCGGCTGCCCAAGCTGCTGCTGCCGCACCCGGACCACACCCACCCCTTGCGCATCGGCCGCGATCCCGCCAACGGGCTGCGCCTGACCCACGAGACGGTCTCCCGCGCGCACGCCGAACTCCGCCGCCAGGGCGGCCTGTGGGTGCTCAGGGACCTGGGCTCCACCAACGGCACCACCGTCAACGGCCGCCGGGTCACCGGCGCGGTCGTGGTCCGCGAGGGCGACCAGGTCGCCTTCGGACGGATGGCGTTCCGGCTGGCGGTGGGATAGGAAGTCGACGAGTCCTTCTCGAACGAGTGAACGAGCGCGAGCGCGTGCCGCCCCGAACGGGAGAGCGGGTACGCGGGTGGGCCGTCCCGAACGGGTGAGCGGCCCTCGGGTAGGCGGGGCGTCGTGCCGATGGAACCGGCATGACTCACCTCACCAGAGCGACAGCGGTTGCCGGTGCCCTGCTGTCCGTCGCGGCCCTCCTCACCGCCGGGCCGGCCCGGGCGGCCACCCGGGAAGCCCGCGCGGACACCTGGCTCTACCTGACGGTCACCAAGGGCGGCGCCCGGACCGGAGCGGTGCGCGGCACGCTGCTGCGCTGCGACCCGCCCCGCCTGCACGCGCGCGCGGCCGAGGCATGCGCCGAACTCGCCACCGCCGGCGGTGACATCGGGCGCATCCCGGCCGACGACGTCTTCTGTCCCATGATCCACGCCCCGGTGACCGCCCGGGCGCTCGGCCGGTGGAACGGCCGGACGGTCGACTTCCGGGAGACGTACACCAGCGCGTGCGTCATGAAGGCGCGCACCCGGCACGTCTTCGCCTTCGACGGCTGAGAGACGGGGACCGGGGGCGGGGCCGGGCCACGGCCCGTGGCCCGGCGGGGGCGGGCGGTGCGCCGGCCGCACCGGCTCACGCCACCCGCTCCCGGGCCTGCCGCGCCGCCACCAGCACCGTCCGCGACTGGTGCTCCACCTGGTGTTCCAGCGGCACCCAGCGGGCCCGGAACCGCTGCGCGAAGGCGTCGCACCAGGCGGCCACGAGCCGCTCCAGGCGCGGCGCCGCCCGGTCGTCCGCCTCCCGCAGCACCCGCAGCAGCATCGCCGCGGCCCGCAGCGGCAGCCGCCGCCCGAAGGCGTCCACACTCCCGACGTACGCCATCGTGGTGCCCGCCGGAGAGGTCTGCGCCCAGTCCTCGGCCAGGCCCGGGATCAGCTCCAGCGCCCACCGCGCGGCCCGCAGCAGCGGACCGTCCACGCCCTCCAGCCGGGGCAGCGCCTCGGCGAGGACCCGCTCCACCTGCCGGGCGTCCCGCAGCAGCCGGGCGGCCAGGCCGCGCAGGGCCGCCGCGGGCTCCGGGTGCGGGGCCGGGTCGTCCACCAGGTCGCTGGCCCACATCGGTACCTCCACCACGGCCGTCAGACCGCCGTACCGGTGCGCGTGGTACCAGGTGCTGTGCCGGGCGTCGTCCGGCATGCTCGGATAGGGCACACCGCTGTCCGGGCCGGGCATCACATGCACCCCGGGGCCGGAGGCCGGCCAGCCCGCCGCGTCCGAGGCCCCCGTCTCCACCGGGATGTGCAGCTCCGCCGCGGACTTGGCGAACGGCTCGGCGAGGCCCGGCACGTCCTTGGTCAACTGCACCCAGCTGCCGCCCAAATCGGTGCCGTGCAGGGTCACTTGCAGATACGGCCGCAACTCGTCTATCACCCTGGTCAGCGTCCGGGTCTCGGGCGGCAGCCGGTCCGGCGGCAGCACCGACGGCGACCACTCCGGCTGCTCCGCGCCCGTCGGCCGGTAGAAGCCGAGGTGGTAGTCGAGCAGGCTGCGCGGCGCCGGGGTCACATGCAGGCTCGCGCCGTCCGGGTCCGCGCACAGCAGGAAGTGCCAGGAGGTGCCGGTCCGCAACTCCCGGCAGGACAGCACGCGTTCGGCGAGCACCAGCAGGGTGGAACCGCCCGTCGGCTCATTGGCGTGCGCTCCGGCGACGACCAGCACCGCACGGCGGGCGTGTCCCACCGACAGCAGGTGCAGGGGTCTTCCCGCGCGCGAGACACCCACCTGGCGCAGTGCGCACAGCCCGGGTTCCCGGGCCGCCAACGCCTCGGCGCCGACGATCAGTTCGGGAACGCTGGGATAGCGCGGCTCCGGCAGAGGACTCACCCCCGACTTGTCCGACCGGCTTCGCCCTCCCAGTCCCGCACGCGGCGGGGGAACTGTCAAGCAGTCGGCGGGGGAGGCGCCCGGGGGCGTGCGGGGGCGCGGAACCGACGGGAACCGCGCCACTGCGTGCCGCGAGCGCACTACCGGTACGACACCCCTCCCGTTGCCTCAGTGCCAGTGCCAGTGCCAGTGCCAGTGCCAGTGCTAGTGCTAGTCCAGCCTTCGAATCTCGGTCCTCAGTCCTCCGTGACGCGCTCCAGCAGGGCCACCGGGGACCGGTCCAGCAGGTCCGCCACGCGCGCGTGGCCGGTGAATTCCCGGCCGGGAGCGAGCACATCGGCCCAGCGGCCGGGCGGCAGCGGCAGCAGCGTCTCGCGCCAGCCGCCCGCCTCCGCCAGCCGCAGCGACAGCCGCGTCACCACCGTGACCACCTCACCGGAGCGCGCGAACGCCAGACAGTGATCGGCCGCCGGACCCTCGGCGTCCAGCGGCTCGTACGACGCGTCCGCGCCGAACGCGTCCGGGCGCCGGGCGCGCAGCCGCAGCGCCGCCGTCGTCAGCGCGGCCTTCTCGCCGGGCGCCTCGGGCGGGAACGCCACCGGCCGCCGGTTGTCCGGGTCCACCAGCGCCCGGTACTCGCCCTCCGTGCCCTGGTACACGTCCGGCACCCCCGGCATCGTCAGGTGCACCAGCGCGGTGCCCAGGACATTGGCCCGCACCTGCGGATCCAGCGCCTTGCGGAACGCGGCCACCCGCTCGCCGGGCGGGCCGCACGGTCCGGCGGAGACGAAGGCGGCGACCGCGTCCTCGTAGGGCGGTTCCCGCTCCGTCCAGCTGGTGTACATGCCCGCCTCGCGCGCGTGCTTCAGCAGCGCCTGCTGCACCCGGTCCTCCTCGGCCGGGCCCAGCCCGAACACCGTCTGCCAGGCCGCCCAGGCCAGCTGTCCGTCCGGCGCGCCCTCCTCGGCCAGGCTCACCTCGGCGAGCAGCTCCGCCCAGCGGTCCGGGCACTCGGTGAGCACGGCCAGCGTGGCGCGCACGTCCGCGCTGCGCTTGGTGTCGTGCGTGGAGACGACCGTGCCGGTGAGCGGCCGGTCGCGCTGCACGCGCGCGCAGTACGCGTGGAACTCCTCCGGGGACACGCCCGGGCTGCCCGGGTCGCCGCCCACCTCGGTCGCCGACAGCAGCGGCACGTAGCGGTAGAAGGCGGTGTCCTCCACCGACTTGGCGCGCAGCGCCGACGCGGTCTGCGCGAACCGGGTACGGAACTCCACCCGGTCGGCGTGGTCCGGCGCCGCCGGGTCGCCGGGCGGCTCGACCAGCAGCCGGCGCACCACGGAGACGGCCTCGGCCTCCTCCGGCACCACGAACGCCAGCCGGGCCTCCTCGGCGGCCTCCTCGGTGATCACGGCGGCGGCGTCACCGGAGGCGTACGGCCGGTAGACCCGCAACCGCACCAGCAGCTCCTCCACGGCCGTGCGCAGCGCCCAGGGGGCGCGGTCGCGCAACGAGAGGTCGGGCGAGGTGGCGCACAGCCGGGCGGCCACCCGGGTGAGCCGGTCCGTCTCCGTGGCCAGCTCGTGGGTGAGCACCTTGTACGCGGCCCGGCGGACCGTGGCCTCCCAGTTGCCGCCCCGGTCCGTCTGCGGGGCCGCGAACGCCCGGTAGCGGCCCAGCAGTTCGTACGCCCCGGTGCGGTCCGTGAACAGGCCGTCGACGTGCCGCAGGGCGTCGTAGCCCGTGGTGCCCGCGACGGGCCAGGAGGCCGGCGGGTGCTCGCCGTCGGCCAGGATCTTCTCCACGACCGTCCAGCGCCCGCCGGTCGCCTCGTGCAGCCGGGCGAGATAGCCGTCGGGGTCGGCGAGGCCGTCGGGGTGGTCGATCCGCAGCCCGTCGAGCACCCCCTCGTGCAGCAGCCGCAGGATCGTGGCGTGGGTGGCGTCGAAGACCTCGGGGTCCTCCACCCGCAGCCCGATCAGCTCCGAGATGCTGAAGAACCGCCGGTAGTTCAGCTCGGTACGGGCCAGCCGCCACCACACGGGGCGGTACCACTGCGCGTCCAGCAGCTCGGGCAGCGGCAGGCCCTCGGTGCCCGGGCGCAGCGGGAAGGCGTGGTCGTGGTAGCGCAGCACGTCGCCGTCCACCCGCAGCCGCTCCAGCTCCGCGCCGACCGGGCCGCCGAGCACCGGCAGCAGCACCCGGCCGCCGTGCGCCGCCCAGTCGATGTCGAACCAGCGCGCGTACGGCGACTCGGGCCCGTCGCGCAGCACCTCCCACAGGGCGCGGTTGTACCGGGGCACCATCGCCATGTGGTTGGGCACGATGTCCGCCACCAGGCCGAGGCCGTGCTCCCGCGCGGTGCGGGCGAGCGCGCGCAGGCCCTCCTCGCCGCCCAGCTCTTCGCGCACGCGCGCGTGGTCCACCACGTCGTAGCCGTGCGCGGAGCCCGGGACGGCCTCCAGGACCGGGGACAGGTGCAGGTGCGAGACGCCGAGCGACGCCAGGTACGGTACGGCCGCTTCGGCGGCGGCGAACGGGAACGCTGGCTGAAGCTGTAGCCGGTAGGTGGCCGTGGGCACCCCCGGTCCGGTACGCGCAGGACTCATGGAGCCTACGTACCCCGCCCGCCGCCTTTCGTGTCATCGGCCGGTGCCCGGATCACGCCCGCGTGTCCAGGTTCGGCCGAGGGCGCGCTCGCGCTCGGCGCGCCGGCCGGGCCGCCGTACTCACCCGTCCGGCCCACGCGCCGGCCGCCGCGGCGTCCCTGCCGGCCCCCCGCGACAGGTCCCTCGCGACCGGCCCCGCGGTTGACGCGCGCCACGCGCGCGTGGCGGACGCGCGGCCCCGCCAAGGGCCGCGCGCCCTACTCCGCGCTCGTTACTCCGCGGGCCGTTGCAGCACCGTCAGGCTGCGGTCCGGGAGGGTGAGGCGGTCGCCGGCCGCGACCTTCTCGCCGGTCCCCGGCTCCACCCCGTCCGGGCGGGCCGTGTCGACCACCACCTGCCACTGCCGGCCGTGGTCGACCGGCACCACGAAGTCCAGCGGTTCGGGGGAGGCGTTGAACATCAGGAGGAAGGAGTCGTCGGTGATGCGTTCCCCGCGCGGGCCGGGCTCGGAGATGGCGTTGCCGTTGAGGAACACCGTCAGCGCGGAGGCCCGTGCCGGGTCCCAGTCCCGCTGGGTCATCCCGGCGCCCTCGGGAGTGAACCAGGCGATGTCGGACAGCTCGTCGTGGGTGCCCTCCACCGGACGGCCGTGGAAGAAGCGGCGCCGCCGCAGGACGGGATGCTCCCGGCGCAGCCACACCATCGCGCGCGTGAACTCGAGCAGTTCGCCGCCGTCCCCCGGCCAGTCGATCCACGACAGCTCGTTGTCCTGGCAGTAGGCGTTGTTGTTGCCGCGCTGGGTGCGCGCGAACTCGTCGCCGTGGCTGATCATCGGCACGCCCTGGGACAGCATCAGGGTGGCGATGAGGTTCCGCATCTGCCGGGCGCGCAGCCGCAGCACCCCGGGATCGTCGGTGTCGCCCTCCACCCCGCAGTTCCAGGACCGGTTGTGGCTCTCGCCGTCCCGGTTGTCCTCGCCGTTGGCCTCGTTGTGCTTGGCGTCGTACGCCACCAGGTCGTGCAGGGTGAAACCGTCGTGGCAGGTGACGAAGTTGATGGAGGCCAGCGGGCGGCGGCCGTCGTGCTGGTAGAGGTCGGAGGAGCCGGTGAGCCGGGAGGCGAACTCGGCCAGCGCGCGCGGCTCGCCCCGCCACAGGTCGCGGACGGTGTCCCGGTACTTGCCGTTCCACTCGGTCCACAACGGCGGGAAGTTGCCCACCTGGTAGCCGCCCTCGCCCACGTCCCACGGCTCGGCGATCAGCTTCACCTGGGAGACCACCGGGTCCTGCTGCACCAGGTCGAAGAACGACGACAGCCGGTCCACCTCGTGGAACTGCCGGGCGAGGGTGGCCGCGAGATCGAAGCGGAAGCCGTCGACGTGCATCTCGGTGACCCAGTACCGCAGCGAGTCCATGATCAGCTGGAGCACGTGCGGGGACCGCATCAGCAGCGAGTTCCCGGTGCCCGTGGTGTCCATGTAGTAGCGCGGGTCGTCGGCGAGCCGGTAGTACGAGGGGTTGTCGAGGCCCTTGAAGGAGAGCGTCGGGCCCAGATGGTTGCCCTCGGCGGTGTGGTTGTAGACCACGTCCAGGATGACCTCGATCCCGGCCTCGTGCAGCGCCCGGACCGCCGACTTGAACTCCAGCACCTGCTGGCCGCGGTCGCCCCAGGAGGCGTACGCGTTGTGCGGGGCGAAGAAGCCGATGGTGTTGTAGCCCCAGTAGTTGCTCAGCCCCATGTCGGCCAGCCGGTGGTCGTTCACGAACTGGTGGACGGGCATCAGTTCGAGCGCCGTCACCCCGAGTTCGGTCAGGTGCTCGATGACCGCCGGGTGGGCGAGGCCCGCGTAGGTGCCGCGCAGTTCCTCGGGCAGCTCCGGGTGACGCATCGTCAGCCCCTTGACGTGGGCCTCGTAGATCACCGTGTGGTGGTACTCGGTGCGCGGCGGCCGGTCGTCGCCCCAGTCGAAGTACGGGTTGATCACCACCGACGTCATGGTGTGCGGCGCCGAGTCCAGGTCGTTGCGCCGCTCCGGCGCGCCGAAGTGGTAGCCGTACACCTCCTCGCCCCACCGGACCGACCCGCTGACCGCCTTCGCGTACGGGTCGAGCAGCAGCTTCGCCGAATTGCAGCGCAGCCCGCGCCCGGGGTCGTACGGGCCGTGCACCCGGAACCCGTACCGCTGCCCCGGCATCACGCCGGGCAGGTACGCGTGCCGCACGAACGCGTCGCTCTCGCGCAGTTCCACCGCCGTCTCCGAGCCGTCGTCGTGCAGCAGACACAGCTCTACTCGGTCCGCGGCCTCCGTGAAGACCGCGAAGTTGGTTCCGGCGCCGTCATAGGTGGCGCCGAGCGGATACGCCTCTCCAGGCCAGACCTGCATGGATACGACTCTCCCAGGTGTGCCGTCCGCCCGGGGCCGCGTCGGCCCCGAGTGTTGTCCGAAAGTGAGGCAACCTCCTGTGGCCCGCCCGGCCTCTTGTGAGGTGACCAGTGCGTGTGGCGGTTCTGGTACCCGCCACGCGCCGAACCAGTGGGGAAAAAACGTACTCCCAGGCACCGAGGGGGAGTAGGGGGAAGACGTGCGCGAGAAAGTGCACCGCCATCTGGGCAAAGTACTGACCGGTGCGGCCCTCGCGGCGGTGGGGACCGCCGCCATGGTCGCGATCACCCTGCCGGGCACGGCGGGCGCCGGCGAGCCGGGAGGGGCCGGCGGCGAGACGCGGGCCGCGCGCCAGGCCGGGCAGGGGCCGGACGCCGCGCCGCCCGGTGTCGTGGAGCGGGCGCCCGCCGAGGCGGAGCGGGGCACGGGCCGTGATCCGCTCACCGACGACGAGCTGGGCCGGGTGGAGAAGGCGGCGCTGGCCGGGCGGCTGTCCGCCCTGGGCGAGAACGTCGCCGGGGAGCGCGGACCGCAGCGGCTGAGCGTCGACCTCGCCGAGCCCGAGGCCGGCGAGACGGACGACCCGGACGCGCCGCGCCGGGCCGACGTGGCCTTCTACGACTACAAGAACGACACGCTCGTCACCAAGACCGTCGACCTGGGCACCGGGAAGGTCGAGCGGACGGACATCCAGCGCGGCGCGCAGCCGCCGCCGAGCCGTGCCGAGAACGCGGAGGCGGCCCGCCTGTTGATCGCGAGCCCGCTCGGCGCGGGCCTCAAGGCGGACTACAAGGACGCCACCGGCGAGGACCTCACCTCCCCGGACCAGCTGGAGCTGAGCGGCGGCATCTACCGGGCCGCGCCCGGCGCCCAGCCCGCCGTCCTCGACGCCTGCGGGACGCACCGGTGCGTACGGCTGTTCTCCAAGGTCAGGAACGGGCCGTGGATCGACACCAGGGACCTGGTGATCGACCTGAGCGCCCGCAAGACCGCCGCCCTCGACCGCGGCTGACCGCCCGCACACCCGTGACCTCGGCAAGGAGTCGTCCCACCATGCCCGAACAGCACCTGCCCGAACAGCACCTGCCCGCCGGTGCCCGGCCGCGCGCACTCGGCCGCGCCGCCCGCAAGACCGCGGCCGTCGGAGTGTCCCTGGCCGCGCTGGCCGCCGCCGCGACGGCCGGCGCGGGCCCCGCCGCGGCCCGGCCGCGCACCGCCCCCGCCGCGGCCCCCGGCTGCAGCGCCGCCTACACGATCGAACAGAAGCTCAGCACCGGCACGACCTGGCGGATGTGCTGGCGCTACGACAGCAAGGCCGGCCTCGTCCTGGAGAACGTCTCCTACCGGCCCAAGGGCGAGACCAAGCCGATCAAGGTCCTCAACAGCGCCAGGCTCGCCCAGGTCCACGTCCCCTACGACGACGGGAAGCACGAGTACTACGACCTGACGGGCCAGGGCTTCGCGCAGGAACTGATGACACTGTCGCCCGGCGAGTGTCCCGGCGGCACCATCAAGACCGTCAAGGTCCCGGACGGCGACCCGAGGAACCCGAACGTCAAGGGGCTGTGCACGACCACTCGTTCGCGTGGTCACGCCTACCGGATGCATGACGTCGTCCAGTCGGACAAGACCTATCAGCAGCAGGGCAAGGACCTGCTGGTGTACACGGTCAACCAGGTCGGCTGGTACGAGTACATCACCGAGTGGCGCTTCCAGGACGACGGCACCGTCAACATGAACGTCGGCGCCACCGGCAGCCTCTCCTGGGAGGACTACAACGCCCAGGACGGGCGCGGCTGGCCCATCGGCAAGAACGCCAAGGACTACGCGACCAGCCACAGCCACAACGTCTTCTGGCGGCTCGACTTCGGCCTCGACGGTTCCTCCGGGACGAAGGTCGAGCAGTACGACTCCACCGTCAGCGCCCCCTCCGGGCGGCAGGAGGGCCCGACCGCCAGGACCACCCGCACCAAGCCGGCCAAGGAGTTCGCGGGCGACTACAAGAACTACCGCTGGTGGCGGATGGTCAGCGCGACCGGTAAGAACAAGGACGGGCACGCCCGTTCGTACGAACTGGTCCCCGGACCCACCACCAAGTACCCGGGCCGCCCCTTCACCAAGCACGACCTGTACGTCACCCAGTACGACAAGTGCGAGCTGTTCGCCAACGACAACCCCAAGTGCGCGACCGGCCACCCGAAGTCCGTCGACAAGTGGGTGAACGGCCAGGCCCTCACCCACCCCGTGGTCTGGGTGAACGTCGGCTTCCACCACATCGCCCGGGACGAGGACCAGCAGCCCATGCCCGTGCACTGGCAGGGCTTCTCCATCGCGCCGCGGGACGTCACGGCTATGAATCCGCTCACTCCCAAGGAACTGGCATGGCAGAACGGACACTGGGAATGGCGTAGTTGAGCCGAGCAGCCGGGACACCGACCTGTCCATCCGGCTGCACCGCCGGCCGCTCCCGGAGTAGGCTTCCTTGATCGTTGAGATGGGAAGCCCCGGGAGCGGAAGGCGGTGCACGGGTGGGCTCGGGAGGGCTGGAGCTGCCTCCTGGTGACGAGGGTCACGAGGGGAACTCCGCAGACGTCCCGCCCGGCGCGGTGTCCCTGGCCCGGCCGATGGACGTGGGGTCCATCGGCCCGGAGCTGGACTGGGACGCCGACGCCTGGCGCGAGGTGCGCACCCGCGCCCAGCGGGCCGGCCGGGCCTACATCTGGCTGAACCTCGTCGAACAGCGGCTGCGCGCGGTCGTGGCCGCCGTGCTGCGGCCCGTCTACGAACCCGTCCACGGCGACGAGTGGGTGGTGGCCGCGGCCGGCCCGGCCGGACAGGAGTGGGTGCAGCGGGCGGTCGCCGTCCGCGAGGTCAGCCGCCGCAAGGGCTATCTGCTCGACCCGGCCGACGACAACGTCCTCAGCTTCCTCACCCTGCCGCAGCTGCGCGAGCTGGTGGTGCAGCACTGGCCGTGCTTCGAGCCGTACTTCGACGAGCGCCGGGACCTCGAACTCGCCCTGGACGAGCTGGAGGTGACCCGCAACGTCGTCTCCCGCAACCGGGCCCTGTCCGAGGCGGTGCTCGGCCAGGCCGAGCGGGCCTCGGCCCGGCTGCTGGAGATGCTCGGCGCGGGCGGGGACGTGCCCTCGGCGCGCCGGCTGCCCGTGGACGCGGTCGAGGACCTGGTCGGCGACCGGTACGCGGACGTCGTCGCGGTCCACTCCGACCGGGTGCGGCTGCTGCGCCAGTTCCCGGCCGAGGACATCTTCGGCGGCGCCCGCCGGCTCGACGCCATCGGCATCGGCCTCAACCTGCTGGTGCAGAACTTCTCCGGGCGCCGCCTGGTCCGGCTCGCCGAGTCCGGCTGCCGGGTGCGGCTGCTCTTCCTCAACCCGGCCTCCAGCTCGGTCAAGCGCCGCGAGCGCGAACTGGGGATGAAACGGGGCGAACTGAGCCGCTCGGTGGAGATGAACATCCTGCACATGCGCCGGGTGCGGTCCCGGCTGCGCGACCCGGGCGCGTTCGAGATCCAGGTGTACGACGAGACGCCCCGCTTCACCGCCTACCTGGTGGACGGCGACGGCGCGGACGGCGTCGCGGTGGTGCAGTCCTATCTGCGCGGGGCGCGCGGGATGGAGTCACCGGTCCTGGTGCTGCGCAACGGCAGCCGGCTGGTCACCTCCGACGATGCCGGAGAATCCGGTCTTTTCCCGACATACCGCGAGGAATTCGAGCTGGCCTGGGCGGATTCGCGTCCGGTGTCCTGACCCGCCGGAGCCGGGCGGTGCGAGGCCGTCGGCGGATTGTCAGTGCCGCGTGCGATGGTGGAGGCACTGGGGGAAAGCACCACCGAGAAGGGGGGCCGCCCATGGGCTGGCACCAGGAGCTGCTGATCGGCTTCGACCTGGAGACGACCGGGACCGATCCGCGTCGGGCGCGCATCGTCACCGGTGCCGTGATCGAGGTCAGGGCCGGTGAGCCCGTGGGCCGCCGGGAGTGGCTGGCCGATCCGGGCGTGGAGATCCCGGCCGACGCGGTCGCGGTCCACGGCATCAGCACCGCACGCGCGGCGGCCGAGGGCCGTCCGGCCGACCAGGTGGCCGACGCCATCGCGGATGTCCTGGTGTCCTACTGGAAGACGGGCGTCCCGGTCGTCGCCTACAACGCGGCCTTCGACCTCACCCTGCTCTCCGCCGAACTGCGCCGGTACGGCCTGCCGTCCCTGACCGACCGGCTCGGCACCGCCCCCGCCCCGGTCGTCGACCCGTACACCATCGACCGCTGGGCCGACCGCTACCGCCGCGGCAAACGGAACCTGGAGGCGGTCTGCGCCGAGTACGGCATAGTCCTGGGCGCGGCCCACGACGCCACCGCCGACGCCCTGGCCGCCGCGCGGCTCGCCTCCGCGATAGCCGACCGCCACCCGAAGATCGCCGCCCTCGGCCCCGCCGAACTGCACCGGCGTCAGATCGGGTGGTACGCCGAATGGGCGGCGGACTTCCAGGCGTTCCTGCGGCGCAAGGGCGAGACGGACGCGGTGGTCGACGGCGCGTGGCCGCTCCGCGAACTGACCGAGGACCAACCCGTCTAGCGAAGCCCTCCGGGGGCGCGTCGAGGCGTCCCCCGCCTTCCGGGGCGCAGGGCCGTCAGAACGGATACCACCGCACCGTCTCGTCCCCGTCCCGCAGGGACGCCACCCGGCGCCGGAACTCGGCCAGGGCCTTCGGGTTGGCCGGGGCGTGCTGGGCCACCCACGCGCAGCTGGCCGTCTCCCGGGCGCCGCGCAGCACCCCGCAGCCGTCCCACTCGCGCACGTCCCAGCCGTAGGCCCCGGTGAAGGAGTCGTACGCCTCGGCGGGCAGCCCGTAGCGGTCGCGGGAGAGGGCCATGACCACCAGGTCGTGCTCGCGCAGGTCCGCGGCGAAGGTCTCCAGGTCGACCAGGACCGGCCCGTCCGGTCCGACGTGCACATTGCGGGGCAGCGCGTCGCCGTGGACCGGCCCCGGCGGCAGACGGGGCGTCAGCGCCGCCGCCCGGGCCGCGAAGCCGTCGCGGCGCGCACGGAGATAGGCGGCGTCCTCCGGGTCGATCGCGTCACCCGCGAGCCGCAGCCAGCGCTCCACCCCGCCCAGCAGATCGCGGGGCGGCAAGGCGAACGGGGGAGAGGGGAGGGCGTGCACGACGCGCAGCAGCACGGCCAGGTCCCGTGGCTCGGCGGGCCGCACGGCGTCCGGCAGCCGGTGCCACACGGTCACCGGATGGCCGTCCACCAGCAGGGGCTTCGGCTCGGCCGCCCGCACCGCGGGCACGCCCGCCTCGGCCAGCCAGGAGGCGACGGCCAGTTCGCGCTCGGCCCGCGGCAGCAGCTCGGCGTCCCGGCCGACCTTCACCACCAGGTCGCCGGCGGCGAACACCGCGTTCTCGCCGAGGGCCAGCAGCCGGGCGTCCCCGGCCGGTCCCGGAAGCACCCCCGCCGCGGCCAGTACGTCCCGCGCGCGTGCCTCGTCCATCGTCCCGCCTCCGTGCCGTCTTCCCGTGCCGTGTCCGTCCGGTGCCCGGCCAGTCTCGCATCCGCACAGGTCGGCGGCGGTGCGCGGGCCCTTGACGGGGTACCGGGCCTTGACGACCATGAACACGCCAACCGGAGCAGGCAAAGGGGCTGATTCCGTGACAGAGGTGGCCGAAACACGGACACCGGCGGCGGGGGCACACCCCCGCGCCGGACTCCGGATCTCCGACCGCGGCGCCTGGTTCCTGGTCCTGCCCGCCCTCATCCCGATCCTGCTGCTCAGCGTCGGCCCGCTGCTCTACGGCGTCCTGCTGGCCTTCACCGACGCCCAGTCCGGCCGGACGGCCGCCACCCGGTGGATCGGCGCCCTCAACTTCCGGGACCTGCTGCACGACACCCTGTTCTGGGAGTCGTTCCGCATCGGCCTGGTCTGGGCGGCGGGCGTGACCGTGCCCCAGTTCCTGCTGGCGCTCGGCCTGGCCCTGCTGCTCAGCCAGGACTTACGGCTGCGCGGCCTGGCCCGCGCCCTCGCGATCGTGCCCTGGGCGATGCCCGAGGTCGTCGTCGGCATCATGTGGCGGCTCGTCTACAACCCGGACGCGGGCGTCCTCAACGAGACCCTGCGCGGCCTCGGCCTCGGGGACGGCCGGGACTGGCTGAGCGGCCTGGCCACCGCGCTGCCCGCGGTGATCGTCGTCGGCGTCTGGGCGGGCCTGCCGCAGACCACGGTGGCCCTGCTCGCCGGACTGCAGAACGTCCCCCGCGAACTCCGCGAGGCGGCCGCGGTCGACGGCGCGGGCGCCTGGCGCCGCTTCCGCACGGTCACCTGGCCCGCGCTCAGACCGGTGGCCCTCGCCATCACCGCGCTGAACCTGATCTGGAACCTCAACTCCTTCGCCCTGGTCTACGTCCTCACCGGCGGCGGACCCGGCGGCCAGACCCGGCTGCCCATGCTCTTCGCCTACGAGGAGGCCTTCCGCTACGGCCAGTTCGGCTACGCGGCGGCCATGGGCTGCGTGCTCGTCGCCGTGGTCTCCGTCCTGCTCGCGGTGTTCCTGGCCGGCCGGCTGCGCGGCGGTGCGGACGCATGAGGAGCGCACGCACCCCGAGGACCCGCCGCGCCGCCCGCGCCGGCCAGTACACGGCCCTGCTCGGCTACCTGCTGTTCCTCGCCTTCCCGCTGCTGTGGCTGCTGTCCACCGCGCTGAAGTCCCCGCGCGAGCTGGGCAGCCCGCACCCCACCTGGATCCCGCGCCACCCCACCCTGGCCAACGTCCGGCAGGCCTTCGCCGAGCAGCCGCTGGCGCCCGCCGCCCTCAACTCCCTGCTGGTGGCGCTCGCCACCGCCGCCGTCACGGTACTGATCGCCACCCCGATGGCCTACGTCATGGCCCGGCACCGCACCCGGGCGGCCCGCGCGGCCACGGGCTGGGTGGTGGTCAGCCAGGCGTTCCCCTTCGTCCTGCTGATCATCCCGCTGTTCCTGGTGCTGAAGCGGCTGCGGCTGATCGACTCCCTGACCGGACTGGTACTGGTGTACGTGGTGTGGTCGCTGCCGTTCGCGCTGTGGATGCTCGCCGGCCACGCCCGCGCGGTCCCCGCCGAACTCGAGGAGGCGGCGGCCGTCGACGGGGCCGGGCGGCTGAGAACGCTGACGTCGGTGACGGTGCCGCTGCTGGCGCCGGGCATCGCGGCGACGGCCCTGTTCGCGTTCGTCACCGCGTGGAACGAGTTCTTCTTCGCGCTGGTGCTGCTCAAGAGCCCGCGGCGGCAGACGCTCCCGGTCGTCCTCACCCACTTCATCGGCGCGGAGGGCGTGGCCGACCTCGGCCCGCTGGCCGCCGCCGCGTTCCTGGCCACCCTGCCCTCCCTGGCCTTCTTCGCACTCGTCCAGCGGCGGATCACCAGCGGCCTGCTCACCGGGGCGGTGAAGAGCTGATGCGGACCCGGCTCACCCTGGCGCTCGCCGCGCTCCTGCTCCTCCTCGCGGGCTGCTCCTCGGGCGACCCCGCGGACGGCCCGGTCACCCTGCGTTTTCAGTCCCTGGCCTGGCAGCCGGACTCCGTCGCCGCCACCAAGGAGCTGGTGCGGGAGTGGAACGCCACCCACCCGGACGTCAAGGTCGAGTACGTCCAGGGCAGCTGGGACAGCGTGCACGACCAGCTGCTCACCTCCTTCGAGGGCGGCGAGGCACCGGACGTCATCCACGACGCCTCCGACGACCTCGCCGACTTCGCCTACGGCGGCTACCTCGCCGACCTGTCCGGCCTGCTGCCCGCCCGGCTCGCCTCCGACATCCCGCGCGGCAGCTGGCAGACGGCCACCTTCGGGCGCGGTGTCTACGGCGTGCCGTTCCTCCAGGAGCCCCGCGTGCTGGTCGCCGACGCCGACCGGCTGCGCGCGGCCAAGGTGCGCATCCCGACACCCGAACGCCCCTGGAGCTGGCCGGAGTTCCGGCAGGTCGCCAAGAAGCTCACCGGGCCCGGCCGGTACGGCGTGGCCTGGCCGCTGAAGGACCCCGTGTCCGCCACGCTCAACCTGTCCCTGTCGGCGGGCGGACGGCTCTTCCACCGGGGCGCGGACGGCAAGGTCACCGTGCGGTTCGAGGACGGGGACGCGGTCGTGGCGCGCACCATCCACGACCAGGTCGCCGTCGACCGCAGCGCCCCCGCCTCGACCCTCGGCAGCGGTGGCGCGGACACCCTGCCCGGCCTCTTCGGCGGCCGGTACGCGATGGTCCCGCTGGGCTTCTCCTACCGCCAGCAGATCGTGCGGCAGGCCCCCGAGGACTTCCACTGGCAGGTGCTGCCCGCCCCGGCCGGCGCCGACGGGCTCACCCAGGGCGTCAGCCCGCAGACGCTGTCCGTCTCCGCCGACTGCCCGCACAAGAAGGAGGCCGTCGCCTTCATTGACTTCCTGCTGCGGCCCCGGAACATGGTGCGTCTCGCCCTCGGGGACTGGATGCTGCCCACCGGCACCCAGGCCCTGAAGGACCCGGCCCTGCACACCGCCCGGCACGGCTGGGCCACCGGCACCGCCCTCGCGGCCCGGCTCCGCCCCGCCCCCGCCCAGTCCGTGCGGGGCTACCCGGAATGGAAGGACAAGGTGGCCACCCCGGCCTACCAGCAGTACTACAGCGGCGCGAGCACCCTCGCCGAGCTGCGCCGCCGCCTGGAGCGGGACGGCAACCTGGTGCTGGCCCGCTACCAGCGCTGACCGCCGGCCCCGGACGCACCGCACGCACCGGAAAAGAATTAGACGAGACGTTTCGTCTCGCATACCGTCGGCGTCATGACCGCTCGTACCGCCCCCGCCCACATCGCCATGTTCTCCATCGCCGCCCACGGCCATGTGAACCCCAGCCTGGAGGTGATCCGTGAACTCGTCGCCCGCGGCCACCGCGTCACGTACGCCATTCCGCCGGTCTTCGCCGACAAGGTGGCCGCCACCGGCGCCCGGCCCGTGCTCTACCGCTCCACCCTGCCCGGCCCCGACGCCGACCCGGAGGCATGGGGGAGCACCCTGCTGGACAACGTCGAGCCGTTCCTGAACGACGCGATCCAGGCGCTCCCGCAACTCGCCGAGGCATACGCCGACGACGTCCCCGACCTCGTCCTGCACGACATCACCTCCTACCCGGCCCGCGTCCTCGCCCACCGCTGGGGCGTCCCGGCGATCTCCCTGTCCCCGAACCTCGTCGCCTGGAAGGGGTACGAGGAGGAGGTCGCCGAACCGATGTGGCGCGAGCCCCGGCAGACCGAGCGCGGACAGGCCTACTACGCCCGGTTCGAGGCATGGCTGAGGGAGAACGGGATCACCGAGCACCCCGACGCGTTCGCGGGCCGTCCGCCGCGCTCCCTGGTGCTCATCCCGAAGGCGCTCCAGCCGCACGCCGACCGGGTGGACGAAAGCGCGTACACCTTCGTCGGCGGCTGTCAGGGAGACCGCACCGAGGAGGGCGGCTGGCAGCGGCCCGCCGGCGCGGAGAAGGTCGTGCTGGTGTCGCTCGGCTCGGCCTTCACCAAGCAGCCCGCCTTCTACCGGGAGTGCGTGCGCGCCTTCGGGAACCTGCCCGGCTGGCACCTCGTCCTCCAGGTCGGCCGGAAGGTGACCCGCGCCGAACTGGGCGAGCTGCCGGACAACGTGGAGGTCCACGACTGGGTGCCGCAGCTCGCGATCCTGCGCCAGGCCGACCTGTTCGTCACCCACGCGGGCGCCGGCGGCAGCCAGGAGGGGCTGGCCACCGCGACGCCCATGATCGCCGTACCGCAGGCCGTCGACCAGTTCGGCAACGCCGACATGCTCCAGGCGCTCGGCGTCGCCCGGAAACTGGCGACCGAGGAGGCCACCGCCGGCCTGCTCCGCGAGACCGCCCTCTCTCTGGTGGACGATCCGGAGGTCGCGCGCCGGCTCGAACGGATCCAGGCGGAGATGGCCCAGGAGGGCGGCACCCGGCGGGCGGCCGACCTCATCGAGGCCGAACTGCCCGGGCGCCACGAGTCGTAGGACCCGGCGGCCGGCCGGGCGGCCCGTGTCCGTTCCGGCCGGCGGAGATCCACTGCGTGATATCGAAACCTTGTTGAACAAGTCACAGCCGCGTGAAGAGGTTGCCCCGGCCCCCGCTCATCGGCCAGAGTTTCGCGCAGCCCGCCTCGGCGCGGGCACGGCCGTCGTGCCCGCCCCCACGGGGCACGACGGCCGTACACGCGCGCCCGCTCCCCGCAACGCACAGGGCCCGCTGGACAGTTGGCCGGAAATCGTCCATGCGTGGGCCTGTCAGTGACACCGGAGCCGCGGCCGACGCAGAACCAGACGCCGCCGCGGTCCGACGTCACAGGGGAACGCCGGACCGCGGCCGCCGATACCACACACCCGCCCCCCGTTGGTCCGGCTCACCGAAGCGCGCGACAAACCCGTCAGGCTGTTCCTAGGGTGAAGCCCACGGAAGGCCGGAAGGGGCGGAATCAGGGTGAGGGGCAGACCACTACCGGTGTCGCCACGCCGCCGCGAGGGCGCCATTCCCCGGCGCCCGGACACCCGCGCGCGGCCCGGACTGCGACTTCGCCGCGCGGACGGCCGCGGCCCCGTCGGCGACCGGCCGTACGCCCGCCGAGGGCCGGCCGGGCTCCCGCGGGCGACCAGCCGTACGCTCCCTTCCGCACCGGACCCGGCGAGGACGGTCAACGGACGGCGCTCACCCGGACGGGTGGCGATTTCCGGCCCCCACGGGCCCACGGCCCCGTCCGGGACGGACGACGTCCGGCGCCCGAATCCGCGGTCCAGGCCGCACCGTACCGGCGAAATCAGGCCAACGTTCAGCCGTCGGCCCGCCTCGGCACCGTTCCTTCGGCACGGCCCTACCGGCCGGCGGCGCGCACCCACGACATCGGTGACGTCTGCGGCCCCGGCCGCCCGACGGCTCCTCCGGCCCGCGAGCGAGGACAGGACATGAGCACATACAACTTCGGAAACGTCAACGGCCCGGCCCGCTACGGCGACCGCACCCCGGACCTGGAGACCCTGATGGAGGCCGCCGACCGGCTCACCGAGGCGCTGCGCGCCGAGTATCCCGGGCTGGTGAGCAGCGGCGAGACCATCCAGGAGCAGCTGGCGCAGTCCGCCGACGACGGCCTGCCGCCCAACCGGGGCCGGATCCGCTCCGCACTGGAGACGATCGCCATCGCCGCCTCGGCCGGCACCGCCAGCCTCGACTACACCCGGCACCTGCTGCACGCCCTCGATCTCTGACCGCCCACGCCCGGCCCACCCGCGAGGCCGGCCGCGGTCAGGCCGGGGAGGCCGGGGCGACCGGCCCGGGCGTCACGCGCCGAGTGCCGTCAGAGCCGGCCGCCGGGCCCGGTCGTAGCGCTCCAGCAGCACGCGGGCGACCTCCGGTGCCGCTCCCAGCACTTCGGCGCACACATCGGCCTCCGCCGCGCCGCGCGCGATCCGGTCCGGCAGGAAGCCGGGGGCCAGCACATACGGTGCCACGGCGACCCGCGCGCAGCCGAGCCGCCGCAGCTCCCGCACCGCGTCCTCGGTGCGGGGAAGGGATGCGGAGGCGAACGCAGGCCGCACGGCGCACCAACCGGTGTGCCGCCACTCCCGCGCGATATCAGCGATCACTGCGATCGCCTCCGGGTCGGAGGACCCCGCCGAGGCAAGCACGACCCCGGTCGAGGACTTGTCGGCGGGCGTCAGCCCCGCCTCGTACAGCCGCCGTTCCAGCGCGGACAGCAGCAGCGGCGACGGGCCGAGCACCTCCGCCTGCCGGATCCGCAGCCGCGCCGGGGCGTCCCGCAGCACGGCCGGGATGTCGGCCTTGGCGTGGAACGCACGGGTCAGCAGCAGCGGCAGGGCGATCACATCCCGGACGCCCTCCGCCGCCAGCGACTCCAGCACCCCGTGCACCGTCGGGACGTTGAAGTCCAGGAAGCCGGTCTCCACGCGCAGCCCGGGCCGCAGCGACCGCACCCGCTCCACGAGGGCGTGCACGGTCGCCGCGTGCCGCGGGTCACGGCTGCCGTGGGCGATGACGAGGAGAACCGGCCTGGTGCGCATGGGACGTCAGCTCTTCACCAGCAGGCCGCGGCTGCGCAGCACCCACCGCTCCAGCGGACTGAAGATCAGCAGATCTATGGCGATGCCGACGAACAGGATCAGCAGGATCGCCTCGAACACCATCGCCATGTCGCTGGCGGTGCGGCCGTTCTCCAGCAACTGGCCGAGGCCCACGCCGAGGTCGGGGAACTGCGCGATGATCTCCGCGGCCATCAGCGAACGCCAGGAGAACGCCCAGCCCTGCTTCAGACCCGCCACATAGCCGGGCAGCGAGGCCGGCAGGGTGACGTACCAGACGCCCTTGGCGCCCGTGGCGCCCATGGTGCGGCCCGCGCGCAGGAACAGCGGCGGCACCTGGTCGACGCCGGACACCAGACCGTTGGCGATGGACGGCACGGCGCCGAGCAGGATCACCGCGTACATCATCGAGTTGTCCAGGCCCAGCCAGATCACCGCCGGCGGCACCCACGCCACCGACGGCAGCGACTGGAGCCCGGACAGGATCGGGCCGATGGCCGCGCGCACGAACTTCACCCGGGCCACCAGCAGACCCAGCGGGGTGCCGATGACCAGCGCGAACGCGAAGCCCAGCAGACCGCGCGAGACACTGGTCCAGATGTAGCCGAGCAGCTCGCCCTGGAGCCAGGCGTCCCGGAACGCGGCTCCCACCGCGCCCGGCGAGGGCAGCTTCGTCGGGTCGTCCACGACCGGGTACAGGATGTACCAGACCACCATCACCACCGCGATGGCGACGACCGGCGGCAGGATCTTGTTGACGAGGGTCTCGCGCAGCGGGGGGCGGCCCGTGGTCGTGGTCTCCAGCGCGTCCAGGCCGGCCTCGACGCTCCCGGCGTCCTGGACCGGTGTCGTCTCAGTGCTGGCCATGGCGGCGGATCTCCCCACGCAGTACTTCGGTTATCTCAAGGGACAGTTCGGCCACGGGCGCGTCCTCGATGCGGCGCGGCTGCGGCAGGTCCACGCGCCACTCGCGCGCGATCCGGCCCGGACGGGAGGACAGCAGGACCACCCGCTGCGCGAGCCGCACCGCCTCGCGCACGTTGTGCGTGACGAACAGGACGGAGAGCCCGGTCTCCGCCCAGATACGGGTCAGCTCGTCGTGCAGCACGTCCCGCGTGATGGCGTCGAGCGCGGCGAACGGCTCGTCCATCAGCAGCATGTTGCTCTCCTGGGCCAGCGCGCGGGCCATCGCCACCCGCTGGCGCATACCGCCGGACAGCTCGTGCACCCGCTTGCCGTGGGCGCCCTTCAGCCGCACCAGTTCGAGCAGTTCCTCGGCCTTGTCGCGCCGGTCGGGCTTGGGAACGCCCCGCAGCTTGAGGGCGAGTTCGATGTTCTTGCCCGCGGTCAGCCAGGGGAACAGGGCGTGTTCCTGGAACATCAGGGCGGGCCGGCCGTCCGTGGTGATGGAGCCGGCGCTCGGCCGGTCCAGGCCCGCCACCAGGTTCAGCAGCGTGGACTTGCCGCAGCCCGAGGCCCCCAGGAGGGTGACGAACTCACCCGGCGCGACATCGATGCTGATGTCGTCCAGGACGAGCTGCTGCCCGCCCGGGGCCGCGAAGGACTTCGAGACGTGCTCAAGGCGTGCCGCGAACTCGACGGTCTCGTCGGCCTTGGCGAGGGTCGTGGCCATGGTCGTCACCTCCTGGGGACGCGTCGGTCGGGGGCGTCAGCTGGTGCCGAGGCCGGCGGCGTCGACCGCGGGACGGCCCTCGGCCTTGAGGACCTTGTTGAGGAGCGTCAGGTCGTAGATCCCCTTCAGGTCCGGCTTCTCCAGCAGGCCGGCCTTGACCGCGTGCTCGGCCTCGGTGTCGAGGGTGGCGGCCAGCGGGTCGTCGGTGAACTGGATGGACTTCCAGGCCGGGTCGAGGATCTTCGCCGGGAGCGCCTTGCCGGAGTCCGTCGCCAGCCGCTGGTTCGCGGCGGCCTTCGCCTCGTCTGGGTGGGCGTTGATCCACTTGTTGGTCTCGACCGACGCCTTCAGCACGGCCTCGACCGCCTTCGGGTGGTCCTTCAGGAAGTCCTGCCGCACGATGATGTTCGTGATCACGAACTTCTTCTCCGGCCAGAGCGTCGCCTCGTCCAGGAGCACCTTGGCGCCCTCGGAGACCAGCTTCGACGCGGTCGGCTCCGGCACCCACGCGCCGTCGATCGAGCCGGACTTGTAGGCGTCCGGCATGATCTTGTTGTCCGTGCGGACGACGGTGACATCACCCTTGCCGCTCTGCGCGTCGACCTTCCAGCCCTGGTCGGCGGCCCAGTTGAGGAACGCCACGTCCTGCGTGTTGCCGAGCTGGGGCGTGGCTATCTTCTTGCCCTCGACGTCCTTCAGGGACTTGATCCGCGCCGGGTTGACGACCAGCTTCACCCCGCCGGAGGCCGAACCGCCGATGATCCTCAGGCTTTTGCCGTTGGACTTGGTGTAGCCGTTGATGGCCGGGGACGGGCCGATCCAGCCGATGTCGATGGAGCCGGCGTTGAGGGCCTCGATCTCGGACGGGCCGGCGTTGAAGACGGCGGGCTTGACCGCGGTGGCGCCCAGCTCCTTCTGGAAGAAGCCCTTCTGCACGCCGACCAGCGCGGTGCCGTGGGTCAGGTTGCCGAAGTACCCGATCTTGACGGAGTCGAGCCCGTCGGTCTTCTCGGCGCCGGCGGCGATCTTGGCGGTGCCGTCGTCCTTGGCCTCGGAGCCGTAGCCGCAGGCGGCCAGCGCGAGCAGGGGAAGAGCGGCGAGGGCCGCTGTGCCGCGGCGCAGGAGCGATGAGCTGATGGCAGGCACGGGAGGGTTTCCTCTCGTTGGCCCGGCGGTCACGGTCTCTCAGGTCGTGGCCGGGAGTTCGGCTGGAGGTCTTCGTCGCTTCCGGGACGACGCCGGGTGGGGGGAGCGGGCGCGCGAGCGGTGCGCGTACGTCAGCGCACACATCGCGCCACTCCGCCCTGCCCGCTGCCGAGGGCGCCGCTGCCGACGCGGCCGCCCTCCTTGGCGAACGTCGAGTAGACGTCGGGCGTCCTCATGTCAGAAGTCCCAGCCGTCGTCGGCCGTGTCCTTGACCGGCTCCGGGGCGGCGAACGACTCGCCGACCATGCCTGCGGTCAGCGTGGTGCCGTCGGCGGGGTCGATCAGGATGAACGAGCCGGTGCGGCGCGAGTCGGCGTAGGAGTCGACCGGCAGCGGCTCGGCGGTACGGATCTTCACCCGGCCGATGTCGTTGGCGACGAGCTGCCCCGGGTGCGGGTGCAGGGACAGGTCGTCGAGCGTGAGCCGGGACGGGATGTCCTTCACGATCGCCTTGACCGTGCGGGTGCCGTGCTTGAGCAGCACCCGGTGGCCCACGGTGAGGGGCGCGTCGGCGACGTGGCAGACGGTCGCCTCCACGTCCTGCGTGGTGGCCGGGGCGTCCTTCGTCGGCACGATCAGGTCGCCGCGCGAGACGTCGATGTCGTCCTGGAGCAGCACCGTCACCGACTGCGTCGTCCAGGCCACGTCGACCGGCTTGCCCAGCAGGTCGAGGCCGGCGATCCGGGTGGTCCGCCCGGACGGCAGGACCGTGACCTCCTCGCCGACCCGGAAGGTGCCGGCCGCGATCTGGCCCGCGTAGCCCCGGTAGTCGGGGTGCTCGGCGGTCTGCGGCCGGATCACGTACTGCACGGGCAGCCGCGCGTGGCAGTGCGCCAGGTCGTGGCTGACCGGCACGGTCTCCAGGTGCTCCAGCACGGTGGGACCGCCGTACCAGTCCATGTTCGCGCTGGGCTCCACCACGTTGTCCCCGGCCAGCGCCGAGATCGGTATCGCGGTGACCTCCGGGACGCCCAGCTCGGTCGCGTACGCCGTGAACTCCTCGGCGATCGCCGCGAAGACCCGCTCCTCGTACTCGACGAGGTCCATCTTGTTCACGGCCAGCACGACGTGCGGGACGCGCAGCAGGGCGGCGATGGCCGCGTGCCGGCGGGTCTGCTCGACCACGCCGTTGCGGGCGTCGACCAGGATGACCGTCAGCTCGGCGGTGGAGGCGCCGGTGACCATGTTCCGGGTGTACTGCACATGGCCGGGGGTGTCGGCGAGGATGAACCGGCGCCGGGGCGTGGCGAAGTAGCGGTAGGCGACGTCGATGGTGATGCCCTGCTCCCGCTCGGCGCGCAGGCCGTCGGTGAGGAGGGCGAGGTCCGGGCCGTCCTGGCCGCGGGAGGCGGACACCCGCTCCACGGCCTCCAGTTGGTCGGCGAGGACCGACTTGGAGTCGTGCAGCAGCCGCCCGACGAGGGTGGACTTGCCGTCGTCGACGGAGCCGGCGGTGGCGAACCGCAGCAGGGTGGTGGCCGAGAGCGCCTCGGTCGTGGTCGTGCTCATGCCTAGAAGTACCCCTCGCGCTTGCGGTCTTCCATCGCGGCCTCGGACAGCTTGTCGTCGGCGCGGGTCGCGCCGCGCTCGGTCAGCCGGGACGCCGCGATCTCGGCGATGACCTTCTCGATGGTGTCGGCGTCGGAGTCGACCGCGCCGGTGCAGGACATGTCGCCGACGGTGCGGTAGCGCACCCGCCGCTTCTCGACGGTCTCGCCGTCCTTCGGGCCGCCCCACTCGCCCGCGGTCAGCCACATGCCGGAACGCTGGAAGACCTCGCGCTCGTGCGCGTAGTAGATCTGCGGCAGCTCGATGTCCTCGCGGGCGATGTACTGCCACACGTCCAGCTCGGTCCAGTTGGACAGCGGGAAGACGCGGACGTGCTCGCCGGGGGCGTGCCGGCCGTTGTACAGGTTCCACAGCTCCGGGCGCTGGCGGCGCGGGTCCCACTGGGAGAACTCGTCGCGCAGGGAGAACACGCGCTCCTTGGCGCGGGCCTTCTCCTCGTCGCGCCGGCCGCCGCCGAAGACCGCGTCGAACTTCTCGCTCTGGATCTTCTCGGTGAGCGGGAGCGTCTGGAGCGGGTTGCGGGTGCCGTCGGGACGCTCCTTGAGCACACCGCGGTCGATGTAGTCCTGGACCGAGGCCACGTGGAGGCGCAGCCCGTGCGCGGCCACCACACCGTCCCGGTACTGGAGGACTTCCGGGAAGTTGTGTCCCGTGTCCACGTGCAGCAGGGAGAAGGGGACCGCGGCCGGGGCGAACGCCTTCAGCGCGAGGTGCAGCATGACGATGGAGTCCTTGCCGCCGGAGAACAGGATCACCGGGTTCTCGAACTCGCCCGCCACCTCGCGGAAGATGTGCACCGCCTCGGACTCCAGCGCGTCCAGGTGCGACAGGGCGTACGGGCTCTCCGTGCCGCCTTCCGTCTTGGCGACCGTGGTCATGCCAGTCCCCTCTCGCTCAGCAGCGCGTACACCGACGCCGCGGACTCCTGGACCGTCTGGTGCTGCGACTCGATCCGCAGGTCGGGCGTCTCGGGCTCCTCGTACGGGTCGTCGACCCCGGTGAGCCCGGACAGCTCGCCCGCTGCCTGCTTGGCGTACAGCCCCTTCACATCGCGCACGCTGCACACCTCGACGGGGGTCGCCACATGGATCTCCAGATACGGCGTCCCGTTCTCCGCGTGCCGCTTGCGCACCGCCTCCCGGCTGTCCGCGTACGGCGCGATCACCGGCACCAGCGCCTTGACGCCGTTGCGGGCGAGCAGTTCGGCGACGAAGCCGATGCGCTGGACGTTGGTGTGCCGGTCCTCGCGGGAAAAGCCGAGCCCGGCCGAGATGAACTCGCGGATCTCGTCGCCGTCGAGCACCTCGACGCGGTGGCCCCCGGCACGCAGCCGGTCCGCCAGCTCGTACGCGATGGTGGTCTTGCCGGCGCTCGGCAGACCCGTGAGCCAGACGGTGGCTCCGGTCGTCACGTGCATCTCCTGGGTCTGGTCGTTCGTCATCCGTGCAGCCCGCACTCGGTCTTGGCGCGTCCCGCCCAGCGGCCGGCGCGCGCGTCCTCGCCCTCCAGGACCCTGCGGGTGCACGGGGCGCAGCCGATGGAGGCGTAGCCGTCCATCAGCAACGGGTTGGCCAGCACGCCGTGTTCGGCGATGTAGGCGTCCACGTCGTCCTGGGTCCAGCGGGCGATCGGCGAGACCTTGACCTTCCGCCGCTTCTCGTCCCAGCCGACGACGGGGGTGTTCGCCCGGGTCGGGGACTCGTCGCGGCGCAGGCCGGTCGCCCATGCCCGGTAGCCGGCCAGTCCCTCTTCGAGGGGCTTGACCTTGCGCAGCTTGCAGCACAGGTCGGGGTCGCGGTCGTGCAGCTTCGGGCCGTACTCCGCGTCCTGTTCGGCGACCGTCTGGCGCGGGGTGAGGGTGATGACGTTGACGTCCATCACGGCCTGCACCGCGTCCCGGGTGCCGATGGTCTCCGGGAAGTGGTAACCGGTGTCCAGGAAGACGACGTCCACGCCCTTGCGCACGCGTGAGGCGAGGTGGGCGACCACGGCGTCCTCCATGGAGGAGGTGACGCAGAACCCGTCGCCGAAGGTGTCCACCGCCCACTGGAGGATCTCCAGCGCGGAGGCGTCCTCCAGCTCGCGGCCCGCCCGCTCGGCGAGCGCCTTCAACTCCTCGGTGGACCGTTCGTCCTGAGTGGTCGTCATATCCGCTCGTCCCCTCCGTGGTCGGCTCGCTGAACGCCCCGGGCCAGCAGCCCGAGGAACTTCAGCCGGAATGCGCGGTTGCACGCCCCGCATTCCCAGGCGCCGTGACCCTCGCCGCTCGGGCGCAGGTCCTCGTCGCCGCAATAGGGGCAGTAGAAGGGCGCGGCCCGCTCGCTCACGACAGCGCCTCCTCGGAAGCGCGCGCCGCCCACGTCGCGAACCGTTCGCCGTCCTCGCGTTCGGCCTGGAAGCGCTTCAGCACCCGCTCGATGTAGTCGGGCAGTTCCTCGGACGTCACCTTCAGGCCGCGCACCTTGCGGCCGAAGCCGGCCTCCAGGCCGAGGGCGCCGCCGAGGTGCACCTGGTAGCCCTCGACCTGCTCGCCCCGGTCGTTCAGGACGAGCTGCCCCTTGAGGCCGATGTCCGCGACCTGGATGCGGGCGCAGGCGTTCGGGCAGCCGTTGAGGTTGATGGTGAGCGGCTCGTCGAACTCCGGCAGGCGGCGCTCCAGTTCGTCGATCAGCTGGGAGCCGCGCTGCTTGGTCTCCACGATGGCGAGCTTGCAGAACTCGATGCCGGTGCAGGCCATGGTGCCGCGCCGGAAGGAGGACGGGCGGGCGGTGAGGTCCAGCGCCTCCAGGCCCTCCACCAGCGAGTCGACCCGGTCCTGCTCGACGTCGAGGATGATCATCTTCTGCTCGACGGTGGTGCGGACCCGTCCCGAGCCGTGCGCCTCGGCGAGGTCGGCGACCTTGGTGAGCGTGGTGCCGTCGACCCGGCCGACCCGCGGCGCGAAACCGACGTAGAACCGGCCGTCCTTCTGCCGGTGCACCCCGATGTGGTCGCGCCACTGCCGCACCGGCTGCTCGGGGGCGGGCCCGTCGACCAGCTTGCGGTTCAGGTACTCGTCCTCCAGCACCTGCCGGAACTTCTCCGCGCCCCAGTCGGCGACGAGGAACTTCAGCCGGGCGCGGTTGCGCAGCCGCCGGTAGCCGTAGTCGCGGAAGATCGAGATGACGCCCTCGTAGACGTCCGGCACCTCGTCGATCGGCACCCAGGTGCCCAGCCGCACACCGAGCTTGGGGTTGGTGGACAGACCGCCGCCGACCCACACGTCGAAGCCGGGGCCGTGCTCGGGGTGGGTCACGCCGACGAACGCGACGTCGTTGATCTCGTGCACCACGTCCAGCAGCGGCGACCCCGAGATGGCCGTCTTGAACTTCCGGGGGAGGTTCGAGTACGCCGGGTTGTTCAGCACCCGGCGCTTCATCTCCTCCAGCGCCGGAGTCGCGTCGATGATCTCGTCCTCGGCGATGCCCGCCACCGGCGAACCGATCATCACACGCGGGGTGTCGCCGCAGGCGGTCACGGTGGACAGGCCCACGCTCTCCAGCCGGTTCCAGATCTCGGGCACGTCCTCGATCCGGATCCAGTGGTACTGGACGTTCTGCCGGTCGGTGATGTCCGCGGTGCCGCGCGCGAACTCCTGCGAGATCTCGCCGATGACCCGCAACTGCCGCGTGGTCAGCGCCCCGCCGTCGATGCGGACGCGCAGCATGAAGTAGCTGTCGTCCAGCTCCTCGGGCTCCAGGATCGCGGTCTTGCCGCCGTCGATCCCGGGCTTGCGCTGGGTGTACAGCCCCCACCAGCGCATCCGGCCGCGCAGGTCGTTCGGGTCGATGGAGTCGAAGCCGCGCTTGGAGTAGATCGTCTCAATGCGTGTCCGCACATTGAGACCGTCGTCGTCCTTCTTGAACTGCTCGTTGCCGTTGAGCGGCGTGAAGTGGCCGGCGGCCCACTGGCCCTCGCCGCGGTGACGGCTCACCTTGCGGCGGGGCGCGGAGGCGGCGGGGTTCGGTGGGGTGGCGGCCATGGTTGTACGTCCTTCGGGACCGGTGGGAATCAGCTCTGACCTGCACAGACGCGCGCACGCGGGCAGGCGTGCGCGGCGTTGCGCGGAAGGAAGGGGGACGGGGTGTGCGGCGGTGCTGGGAGGCGTCAGCCCACCGGACAGATGGCGCTGGACATGCGGCCGAGGTCGACGTGCCGCCGACTCACCAAGGCAATTCCAGTTCCGGACATGACGGAAGCGTGTCACGGCGATCTGGACACAGTCCAGCTTCGTCCGTCATCCGGACATTGATGTCTCGGAATGTGAAACAGGGGTGGTGTGGCTCACATGTGCCGCCGTAAGGCTTGTCCCAGCAGGTCAGGCGGGGTATGCGCCGGGCCACGGCCCCGGTGTGGCCACCTCCGGTTCCGGCTCCACCTTGGTGTCGAACAGCTTGAAGCCCCGCCGCAGGTAGTTGTCCATCGCGTGCTCGCCGTCCTTGCTGCACGTGTGCAGCCACACCCGCTTGGTCGGCGTCCGCCCCGGCCACCGCTCGGCCAGGTCCCAGGCGCGGGCCGTGCCGTAGGCCAGCAGATGGCCGCCGACGCGCCGGCCGCGGAAGGCGGGGATCAGCCCGAAGTAGACGATCTCGACCACGCCGTCGTCCTGCGGCTCCAGTTCCACGTAACCGGCCGGGGTGCCCCGGTCGTAGGCCACCCAGGTCTCCACGCCGGGCCGCTCCAGGTACTCCTGCCAGCGCGCGTATGTCCAGCCCAGCCGGTCGGTCCAGCGGATGTCGCCGCCCACCGAGGCGTACAGGAACCGGCTGAACTCGGGAGAGGGCAGCTCGGCGCGGACGATCCGGACGTCGCCGTCGGGGGCGGCGGCGGGCAGGAGGTCGGCCGGGGACGTCTGCTCCAGGGACCACGTGGTGACAGGAACGCTGCTCATGCGGGCCAGGGAATCATCCCGCCACCTGGTCTGTCGACGCGCCCGGGTGGGGCGCCGCCGGTTCAGTCCAGGGAGTCGTCCAGGCCGGCCAGGGGCAGTGCGAACAGCATGCGGTCCGACAGCGACCACACCTCGCCGGTCTCCCGCCAGTAGGACAGGGAGCCCGCGTCCCGTGCCCAGCAGCGGTCCGAGGCGTCGGCGCCGCAGCGGGCCTCCCGGGTCCGCTCGGTGTCCTGCCGCCACAGCCCGCCGTGCCCGTCCTGCGTACCGGGCAGCCGTCCCACATACCAGGACGGCCGGTCCGCCCCGGCCTCCCGGTACGACAGCACGCCCCGGATGCCGGCCGCCCGGGTGCGGTACGCCTCCACCGCGTCCACCCGCCCCGCGCCGTCCGTGGCGAGCAGCCCAGGGCGCGCCGGGTCGGTGTCGAACGGGTACCGCCACAGTCGCGCGCGCCGGTCGCCGTCCGGCGCGGTCCACTCCGCGGCCACCAGGCTGTCGGGGGCCGTGCCGCGGTCCAGGGCGAGCGCGCCCGGACAGGGCGGCCCGGAGGCCGAGCAGGGCCCGGCGGCGAAGCGGTACGAGGCGACGGCGGGCAGGACGTAGCCGTAGCCGCCGGCGGACCAGCCGCCGGGCACCCGGCCGATCGCGGGCGCGTCGACCGTGGCGCGCTGGATCCGGTCGAGGTCGTAGACGTAGAGCGCGTCGCCGCCGCCGGACGTGGTGGTGACCAGCAGCTTGTCCTGGTGCCAGACCATGCCCGAGACGCCGGAGGCGAGGCCCCGGTAGTCGCGGCCGCCGTCCACCGGCACCACCGGGAGCACCCAGCGGTAGGCGAGGTGCGCGGGGTCGTCCGCGTTCACGAAGGCCACCCGGGCGAGGCCCTGTTCCCCGGGGCGGCCGGCCGTGGCGCTGTGCGTCCAGCCGGCCAGGATCACCCGGTGGGTGCCCCACACGCCGTCGTCGTCGGCGTCGCCGGAGGTGGTCACCGAGGCCGGCCGCCAGTCGCCGGCGGTGTCGGCCGGGTCCCAGCAGTAGGCGCGGGCGGCGGCGGGGGCGACCGGCAGGGACGCGCGGTCGTCGGCGGAGCAGTCGTCCGCCTCGCGCAGCCGGTGGTCGGCGTCGCGCAGCACGGCGTCCACGCCGACCGGGCGGCCCATCGCGGAGGCGAGCCGGTCCAGCGAGCGGGCGGGCACCAGGTGCTCGTGGAGCCGCAGTCGCCCGGTGTCCGCCGGGGAGGTCAGCGGGGTGAGCGCGCCGGGGTTCGTGGCGACCCCGGCCTGGGAGGTGCTGATCAGGGTGGCGGCGGCGGTGAGCGCCAGCGCGGTCCCGGCCAGGGCGGCACGCAGGGCCGCGCCCCGCCTGCGCCGCCGGTGTCTGCCGCGATGCTTCATCTCTCCTCCAGGGGCCCGGCCAACTGCGCCCGCTGGTCCGAACATTGACGCGAGGAACAGGTGGTGCGGCCCCTACGGGATGCTACGGCAGGATCGGGCCGGAGGGGGCCGGTACCGGAGGTGACCAGGCGGAGACCATGTGGGGAAGTGCGGGGGAACCGTGCGGGAACTACGCCGGGGCCGCTCGCTCACGGCCTTCCTGACCGGTGTTCCGTTTCCGCGTCACCGCCGGTGCCGTCGACTGCGGGAGCAGGTCACCGGGGTCGTCCGGCAGCACGACCGCCACTTCCGCATCGTCGCGGAAACGATACGGCCGATGCCGTAGGAGTTCCCCGAGATACCGCCGGACCCTGGACATCTCCGCCCGTACGGTCACCGTCCGGGAGGGGTCGTCGAACAGATCCCCGGCCAGCTCCGCCGCCCCGCGCCCGGCGCGGTGTTCGGCGAGCAGGAACAGCAGTTCCGCGTGGCGCGGGCTCAACTCCCGCGACCAGGAACCCGACGCGCCGGTGACCGTGACCGTGCGCCGGTCCCGCCCGGCGAGATCCAGCACGATCCGGCACGCGTCCGGGGCGGCCGGCCGGTCCTCCGCCCGCAGCAGCCATCCGCCGGCCAGCGGCTCCACCGCGCACGCGCCCAGCGAGGGCAGCCAACGGTGGCCCGGCGCAAGCGACTTGGGCAGCGCCACCCGCCGCACGTACGGCATCCCGGTCACCGCCGCCGCCCAGCCGTCCCGGTCCACCACCACCGCCCGCCCGGGCAGCCGGGCCAGCACCGGCGCCGCCACCGCCCGCAGCCGCTCCAGCGACGCCAGGTGCAGCTCCCGCAGCCGGGCCTCGGCCAGCTTGGCCACCGAGTCCACCCAGGCCAGGGTCGCCGGATGCATCGTCTCCAGCGGGCCGCTGACATCCACCACACCGAGCAGCCGGCCGTCCCGCGGATCGCTGATCGGCGCGCCCGTGCAGGTCCAGGACGTGTGCGACCGTACGAAGTGCTCGGCGGCGAACACCTGGACGGGCCGCCGTACCACCGCGGGCGTGCCCACCCCGTTGGTGCCGACGACGTCCTCCCGCCAGTCCGCGCCGACCTCGAACCCCAGGCCGTCGGCCTTGCGCAGCACCGGGGAGGCGCCCTCCCGCCACAGCACCCGGCCGTCGGCGTCCGCGACGACCATGATGTGCTGCGCCACGTCGGCGACCGAAAGCAGCCCCTCCCGGAGCACCGGCAGGACCTGCCGCAGCGGAGACTCCTCCCGTCGTCGCCGTACCTCGTCCGAGGGCAACAGCCCGACGCGCACGTCGCGTTCGGGGTCGACACCGCTGCGCTGCACCCGGTCCCACGACTGTTCGATCACCGGGCGGGGCGCGATCCGCGCACGTCGCCCGGCGAGCGCGGCCTCGCGCACCTCGCTCAGCACCCGCGCCGCCTGCACCGCGTCCCGCGCGGCCAGGCGCACCAGATCCATCGGCGGGTTCCCCACTGCGGTCCTCCCGGAAAACACATCGAACACTCTTGTCAAGCGGTCCGGGCGGCGGTTTCCGGTCCGACTGTCCTCACATAGTGCCGTTCCGCTCATGGCGGAGGCACAGACTCCGCGCATGTGCCCCCATAAGTTGCAACCCCCTGCAACCCTGGTGAAGCACCGGGCGGCGGCCGAGACTTGACCACGACGCACTGCGCGTCCGCGGGGGCTTGTCGAGCCCGTGCGGTGGGGGTGGTGCCGTGTCGGCGCAGCACCACCCCTTGCCGACGGCGGCCCGACCGACGACAGGCGGGGCGTGACGGCGCCCGGCGGCAGCCGGAAAGTGACGGTTTCCGGCGGGCGGTGGCGGGGCGGGCGGTCCCCGGCGGCAGCGGGGCGTGGCCGCGGCCGACGACAGCCGGGCGTGACGGTCCCCGGCGGCAGCCGGAACGCGCGGCGTCCGGCGGCAGCGGAGCGCTGTGGCGTCCGGCGGTCAGGCCGGCCGCGCCCGCTCGACCACCGACTCCAGGTCCAGGCCCGCCGGCAGGGTGCCGAAGGACGCGCCGTGGTCACCGCCCAGTCGGGACGCGCAGAAGGCGTCGGCGACCTCCGGCGGCGCGTGCCGTACCAGCAGAGAACCCTGGAGCACCAGCGCGAGCCGCTCCACCAGCCGCCGGGCCCGCCCCTCGACGCCCTCCAGGTCCGCGAGTTCGGTGAACAGGTCCTTCACCGCCCGGTCCAGCCGGTGGTCCGCGCCGTGCGCCCGGCCGATCTCGGTCAGGCAGGCGTCCAGCGCGCCCGGCTCCCGGCGCAGCGCCCGCAGCACGTCCAGCGCCTGCACGTTCCCCGCGCCCTCCCAGATGGAGTTCAGCGGCGACTCCCGCACCAGCCGGGGCAGGCCGGACTCCTCGACGTACCCGTTGCCGCCGAGGCACTCGGCCGCCTCCACGGCCACCGGCGCGCACCGCTTGGTGATCCAGTACTTGGCGGCCGGCACCGCCAGCCGCAGGAACGCCCGCTCCTGCTCCCCGCCGTCGTCGCAGGCCGCGGCGAGCCGCAGCGCGAGCGCCGTCGCCGCCTCCGACTCCAGCGCCAGATCGGCGAGCACGTTGCGCATCAGCGGCTTGTCGATCAGCTTCCCGCCGAACGCCTCCCGGTACGCGCAGTGGTGCACCGCCTGGGCCACCGCCTGCCGCATCAGGCCCGCCGAGCCGAGCGCGCAGTCCAGCCGGGTCGCGGTGACCATCCCGATGATCACGCGCACGCCGTGCCCCTCCTCGCCGACCCGGCGCGCCCAGGTGCCGTCGAACTCGACCTCGGCGGAGGCGTTGGAGCGGTTGCCCAGCTTGTCCTTCAGCCGCTGGATCAGGAAGACGTTGCGACCGCCGTCCGGCAGGACGCGCGGCACCAGGAAGCAGGTGAGCCCGCCCGGGGCCTGCGCGAGCACCAGGAACGCGTCCGACATCGGCGCCGAGCAGAACCACTTGTGCCCGGTCAGCAGATACGTGCCCGACTCCGCGAGCGGCCGGGCCGCGGTCGTGTTGGCGCGGACGTCGCTGCCGCCCTGCTTCTCCGTCATCCCCATCCCGAACAGCGCCCCGGGCTTCTGTCCGGCCATGCGCAGCCGCGGGTCGTAGATGGTGGACGCCAGCCGGGGTTCCCACTCGGCGGCCAGCTCCGCGTCGGCGCGCAGCGCGGGCACGGCCGCGTGCGTCATCGACAGCGGGCAGCAGGTGCCCGCCTCGGCCTGCGTCCACACCAGGAATCCGGCCGCCCGGCGCACCTGCCCGGAGGGCCGCGTCCAGGCGCCGCCGGCCAGCCCGGCCGAGACCCCCTTGCCGAGCAGCCGGTGCCAGGCCGGGTCGAACTCCACCTCGTCGATCCGGTGGCCGTACCGGTCGTGGCTGCGCAGCCGGGGCGGATGCTCGTTCGCCCGCACCGCCCACTCCTGCACCTGCGCCGAACCCACGGCCCGGCCCAGCGCGGACAGCTCCGCGCGCACGTCGTCCAGGACGTCCGCGCCGGTGTACCGGTCGACGGCCTCGGCGAGGGCGCGGTCGGCGGTGAAGACGTCGTAGCCCACCAGCGGCGGCGGCTGGTTGGTCACGGTGTGGGTGGGGATGCCTGCCATGACGGGGAACCTACCCGGGAAGGCCGAGGTGATGGCTTCCGGAGTGACGGTGACGGCTTCCAGGGTGACACACCGGACCCGCGCGGCGGGCCGGAACCGCCTCACCCCACCCCGTGGAACCGGTCGCGGGCCCCGGAAGGTGAGGGCGGTCCCGCGCTGCGGATACCTTTGGGTCGTGCAGCCAGCAAGTGAAACCCCCGAGCGCCCGGCCGGCCGCTTCCACCGGGCCAGAGCTCTCTACCGGAACGTCTCCAAGCGCAGAACCGCCTGGCTGTTGCTCAAGGACACCGTCAACTCCTGCATGGAGTACCGCATCCTCGGCCTGGCGGCGGAGGCGGCGTTCTTCACGCTGCTGTCCGTGCCGCCGCTGCTGCTGAGCCTGATCGGCCTGCTCGGCTACGTCGACGACTGGACCGGCGCGGACACCATCCACAGCCTTGAGACCAACCTCCTCGACGCGTCGCGCACGGTGCTGTCCGACAAGGGCGTCAAGGAGATCGCCGAGCCGATCCTGCACGACGTGATGAAGGGCGGCCGGCCCGACGTCATCTCCATAGGTTTCCTGTTCGCCCTGTGGTCGGGCTCGCGCGCGGTGAACGTCTTCATCGACACCATCACCGTCATGTACGGGCTCGACGGCGTCCGGGGCATCGTGAAGACCCGGATCATGGCGTTCCTGCTGTTCATCGTGGCGCTGCTGATCGGCTCGGTGGCGCTGCCGCTGATGGTGGCCGGGCCGGACGCGGTGGTCCGGATCGTGCCCTGGTCGGCGACGGTCGTCCAGGTCCTGTACTGGCCGGTCGTGATCGTCCTGTCGATCGCCTTCCTGACGACGCTGTACCACGTCTCGGTGCCGGTGCGCTCCCCGTGGATCGAGGACGTGCCCGGCGCGCTGGTCGCCCTCGCGATGTGGGTCCTGGGCAGCTTCCTGCTGCGCATCTACCTCATGTACACCATCGAGGGCGCCACGATCTACGGTTCCCTCGCCGCCGCGGTCGCGGTGCTGCTGTGGATCGGGGTGGGCGCCTTCGCCGTGCTCGTCGGCGCGGCCGTGAACGCGGCCATCGACCGCGTCTGGCCGGCCGCGGCCACGGCCGCCGCCCGCGAGGCCAACGAGCGGATGCGGGAGGCACAGGTCGCCGAGTACGTGGCCCGCGCCGCGGCGGCGGCCCGCGAGGCCGACCCCGACGACCCCGACATGCCCTCCGAGTTCCCCGAGCGCTGGTCCCGCTTCCTCCCTCCGGAGGACGTGACGGCACGCCTGCGCAGCCACGCGCGGAATCCCCATCACGCGCACCGGAAGAACGGCGACGGGGGCGGGACCGGGAACGGACACGGGCACGCGAAGGGAAGCGGGGAGAACGGGAGCGGCGGGGGCCCTGAGGGCGGCGCCGGCGGTGGGGGTACCGGAAGCGGCGGGGGGCCCGGCGGAGCCGGTGGAGGCACAGGCGGCTTCGGCGGGGGCGGTGGCTTCGGGGGCGGCAACGGGGGAACCGGGAGCGGTGGCTTCGGCGGGGCCGGGGGGTACTGGGCCGGGGGCAACGGCGGTGCCGGTGGCGGGGAGTACTGGAACGGGGGCCACAACGGCTACGGCGACATCAACGGCAGCGGCGACATCAACGGCAGCGGCGGCGGTACCGCGGACGGTGCCGGGGACGGCAGGAGTACGGCGCGTCCCGAGTGGTGAGTGCCGAGCGGTCTCTCCGCGCCGCCCGGCCCCCCACGGCCAACCGGCACCGGCCGACCGTCTCCACCCACAGGGGCAGGTCCCGGATAGACCTCTCGGTGGAGAAGACGCCGGTGCCTGTCCTGTGAATCTCCACCCGTCACTCCACCCGTGCTCCGATCCGCCCACCCCCGCCCCGCGCCTAGCGTGATCGCACAGGCCGGATCCCTCCGGCCGCAGCAGGACAGCCGGGCGCCGTCACCGTCGCAGCACCGCACGGTATGGCTCCGGCGCGGGGCAAGGAGGCAGCGGACATGGCGGAGCGGACGGGACGCGGGGAACAGCGCGGTACGACGGGGAGGCCGGCCGGGACCGCGGGGGCGATGGGCACCGCCGGGCTGATCGGAACGGCCAGGCCGCCGAGGCAGTCCGGGCCGCCCGAGCCACCCGGGCCACCCAAGACACTCGAGTCAGCCGGGCCACCCGACTCTTCCCGACCCGTGCGGCCCCCTGGCTCCGGTCCGCCAAGGCCCCCCGGCACCCTCCGCGGCCCTCTGTTCTCCCTCGCGGTGGACGTCCTCCTGCCGCTCCTCGTCTACTACGCGGCCCGCGCACTCGGCGCCGATCAGGGCCCGGCCCTGCTGCTCAGCGGCGCACCGCCGGCCCTGCGCCTGCTCACCGGAGCCGTGCGGCACCGCCGGATCGACGGTGTGGACCTGTTCCTCACGGTGCTGCTCGTCGCCGCCGCGCTGGTGGCCCTGGTCGGCGGCGGCCCCCGGGTCCTGCTGTTCAAGAACGCGGCGCTGTCCCTCGCGGTCGGCGCCTGGGCCCTCGGCACCGCTTTCACCCGCAGCCCCCTGGCCTTCCAACTGGGCCAGCGGATGCACCGGGGCGACGCGGTCCGCGCCCGGGCCGGACTCTGGCAGGACAGCGCCCCCTTCCGTCGCGGGCAGCGTGCCCTCACCCTGCTCTGGGGAGCCGAGCAGTTCCTCGACGGCGGCGCGGGCGCCCTCGCCGCCGCCACGCTGCCGCCCGACACGGTGCCGCTGCTGGACCGCGCCGTCTCCCTGGCCCTGCTGGCCCTGGCCGCCGGGATCACCGCCGGCTACGCCCGCCGCTTCCGAAGACGCCACGGGCTGCCGCTGTTCGGCGCCCTCGCACCGGCGGCGGCACCGGGCCCATCGCGGGTGTCGTGCACCCCGTAGGCTGGCCGCCGTGTACACGGAGCGGGCGTCGCGGCTGGCCGGCGCGGTCGTGTGGACGAAGCCGCCGACCGGTACCGCCGCCCGGCCGGTGCTGCCGGACGGCTGCATGGACCTGCTGTGGAGCGAGGGCCGACTGCTGGTCGCGGGTCCCGACACCCGCCCCTACGCCCCGGAAGGCCCGGACCGACCCTGGGCGGGCATCCGCTTCTTCCCCGGCACCGCGCCCGCGCTGCTCGGCGTACCGGCGCACGAACTGAGGGACCTGCGGGTGGAGGTGGCCGATCTCTGGCCCGCGGCGAGGGTGCGACGGCTGTGCGACCGGGTCGCGGCGGCTCCCGACCCGGCGAGGGCGCTGGAGGGCATCGCCCTGGAGCGGGCGGCGGAGGCGGAGGCCCCGGACCCGCTGCTGCGGCGCCTGGTGGAGTGCCTGGACGAGGGCCGCCCGGTGTCGGCGGCGGCCGCCGAACTCGGTATCGGTGAGCGCCGGTTGCACCGCCGTTGCCTGACCGCGTTCGGGTACGGGCCGAAGACCCTGGCCCGGATCCTGCGCCTGCGGCGGGCGCTGGCCCTGGCCCGCGCCGGGACGCCGTACGCGGAGACGGCGGTCCGCGCGGGCTACGCGGACCAGCCGCACCTGGCGCGGGAGGTGCGCCGGCTGGCGGGGATGCCGCTCGGGGAGCTACTCGCCGGGGGCGGGTAGCGGTGCGAACAGGTCGACCGGGTTGCCGTCCGGGTCGTGCACGGTGGCGTAGCGCTGCCCCCAGAAGGCGTCCCACGGCTTCAGCTCCCCGTGGTGGCCGGCGGCCACCAGCTCCTCGTACCGGGCGTCGACCTCGGCGGGGGAGCCGCACCGGAAGGCGAGCGAGACCCGCCCCGGCCCGGCGGGCGGCCGCCACCCGGCATGGAAGGAGCGGATGGTCTCCTCGGTGTCCAGGGCGAGTACCAGCCCGCCGGGCAACTCGGCCTCGACATGCGGCTGTTCCTCGGCTCCCTCGGGGAACACCAGCCCGAGGCGGCGGTAGAAGGCGAGCGAGGCGGCCAGGTCGGAGCTGACCAGGCTGATCACGGCGATACGTACGGTCATGCGGTCACCGTAGGCAGCGCACGACGGGCCGGTCTTGAAGGAATCGGACACCGGTCACGGCGGCCCGGCCGCGCACGGACCCACTCCGAAACCCGCCACGGTCAAGGCCCGCCAGGTCATGAGTCCGTCCCAACGGATGGCTGTGGCGGACGGGCGCGGAAGGGCGGGGGAACCCCCGTCCCGGATGGACCGGCGGAGTGCCCGGTGCGGTGCGGCACACCGCGCTCGGACCGGCGTCTTTCCCGCCGGATCACGTCTGGGAGCACCAAAGGGGCGGTGCTGGTGCGGACGGGGTGCGCCCGGCGGTGGTGTGTGCCGTACGGGGGCTCTGCCTGTAACAGGGATGTACCAGCGGGTAGTCGGGGGAAACGATGAACCGGGCCGGGCGACTCTAGGCAGTCAGAAAGGCCCGCCCGCGACCGACGGGGGCCGGCACTCCGACCGACACGAAGGATGACAGCATGCGCGCCAACACGATCACCATCGCGGTCCTGGCCGCCGTCGCGGGCCTCTCACTCACCGCCTGCTCGAGCGACGGCGACGCCACGAGCCAGGGCACCTCGCCCGCCACGTCCGCATCGGCTTCCGCGGACGGCGGCTCGGGGACGGGAGCGGCGAAGGAGGGCTCGGGATCGGGCGGCTCCGCTCAGGACGGCGCGACGGTCTCCGCCGGGAAGAAGACCGGCGGGACGGGCGGGGGACAGGGCACGAACGCCGGGACCGGCTCGCACACGACCGGCAAGTGCCGTACCGACGAATTGGAGGTCAAGGCGATGGACAACACCATCGACGGCGACCCGGGCGGCACCGTCGCGGTGGAGTTCACGAACGGCGGCGGCCGGGACTGCGTGATGTCGGGTTACGCGGGTGTCGACCTGAAGACCAACGCCGGATCGCTGTCCGCGAAGCGCACCGGTGAGCCGGCGAGCCGGGTCGTCCTGAAGGACGGTGAGTCGGTGGCCTTCGGCATCACCTACCCGATCAACGACTCGGGCGGCTCCGGCGTCCGTATCACGGGGCTGGTGGTGACCCCGCCGGACGAGACGAAGTCGGTCTCCCTCAGCTGGCCCGGCGCCGCTACGCTGCCCGTCACGGACGGCTCCGGCACGCCGGTGAAGGTCGGCCCGATCGGCAGCGCGGGCCAGGGCGGCTGACCGGCACCGTCCCGCCCACGACGGCCCCCGGTCCGATGACCGCGTACGCAGGCCCGGTTAGCGCGGGAGGAGTGGCGTGCCAGAGGTCAGCCGAAGACGACCGGCCCGTTCGGAGTGTCCACGGTGAAGGAGAGCGCGGTGGGTCCCTCGGTCAGATCCAGCGACGTGCCCAGCGCCGCCAGCCGGGCGCGCATCACCTGCGGGTCGGGCACCGAGGCCGACACCGCCAGCAGCGGGGTGACCGGCAGGCCCGAGGCGGCCGGGTGCCCGGAGTCACCCCAGTCGATCAGGAACGGCACCGGATCCGGGACCGCTCCGGCATCCGAGTCGGTCAGCCGCCAGCGCAGTACGGTGCCGTCCGGGGTGCGGCGGCTCATCCGCCGTGGCGGGCCCGGGTCGACACCCCGTGCCCGGGCGCGGGTGATCGCCGCGTCCAAGTCCGGTGGGCTGATCGCCCAGGCCGGCACGGTGGGCCCGGCCAGCCGGTCGACACCGAACGGCCGTGGCCCGGCGGGCTCCGGCTGCTCCGGGTCGGGACCGATGATCTCCAGATAGCTCCGGCCGCCGAGCCCGACCAGATGGTTCCGGGTGCCCAGACCGGGATGGGCCCCGCCGGGCACCGGCGTGACCCCGGTCCGGCGCGCGAAGTCGGCGACCGTCGCGTCCAAGTCCGGGGCGGCGAGCACGAGATGATCCAGCAACGGGGGAATGGCGTTCATCCCGCGAGAGGTTACGGGACCGGCGGTGCCCCGCGGTATGCCCGTGCGGCACCATGGGCGGCATGATCCGTGCCGCACGCGCCCTGCCGCTGCTCCTCGTCCTTCCCGCATTGCTCACCGCGTGCGGCACCGAGAAGGCGCGTTCCGGCCCCGAGCCGGCGGCCACCGGTTCCGAGTCGCTGACCTCCGGTACCGCGCCGACGGCCTCCGCTGCCGGGAGCTCCCGGCAGCCGGCGTCCGCCGCCCCCGGGCAGGCCGAAATGGACGAGCGCCTACGGGGGTTGGGCATCGCGCCGGAATTCGTCTACGTCACCGAGATACCCGGCTTCACGCTCGCGCAGCAGTCCATCGGGGTGAACGGCGACGACGGCTTCTCCGTGGCGTACTGGGCGAAGGACGGCGCCGTCCTGCACCTGTACGCGGAGCGGGGCAGCGCCGCCGACTGTCCCCGGGACCACGTCTGCCGGGCACCTGCGAAGGGTCAAGTGGTGCGCCTGTACGGGGAGAAGGTCGCGTCCGACGTGCTGCGCCGGGCCGCCGACGCCCTCCACCGCCCCACCCCCGGGGAACTCGTCCCGCTCCTGCCGTCGCCCCGCACGGCGACGGCCCCCGTCCAGCGCGGCGACCTCCCGCCCAACGGCGACGGAGCCCCCGACAACAGCGTCCCCGGGAGCAGTTGACCGGCCCACCCTTCCCGTCCCCGGCCCGTTCGTCGCCCGGCGACTCCCGCTCACCCACCACCTACGCCGCCCCGGAGTTCCGCCCGCCACCACGCGACTCCCGCTGCCGCTCTCCCGCCCCCCGGAGAACCCGCCATGCCCCCTCGTCTCCTCCTCTACACCCGTACCGCCGACTACCGTCACGACTCCATCCCGGATGCCGTCGCCGCCGTGCGGGGGTTCGGGGGGTTCGCCGTGGAGCACACCGAGGACCCCGCGGACCTCGAACGCCCGCTGGACGGGTTCGCGGCCGTGGTCTTCCTGTCCACCAGCGGGGAGGTGCTGACCCCGGCCGGGCGCGCGGGGCTGGAGCGGTACACGAGGGCGGGCGGCGGCTTCGCCGGGGTGCACGCGGCGGCCTGCACCGAGTACGAGTGGCCGTACTACGGCGAACTCCTCGGCGCCCGCTTCACCCGGCACCCCGCCTACCAGCCGGGACGGGCCCTGGTCGCCGACCCCGGCCACCCCGCGACCCGGCATCTGCCGCCGGTGTGGGAGTTCACCGACGAGTGGTACGACTTCGACCGCGTCCCGGGCGGTCCGGCGCGGTTGCTGCTGCGCGCGGACGAGACGTCGTACGACGGCGGCGGGATGGGCGCGGACCATCCGCTGGCCTGGTGCCGGGAGCGGGGCCCGGCAGGAGGGCGGGTGTTTTACACAGCCCTTGGCCACGATGCGGGCGCGTACCGCGACCCGGACTTCCTGGCTCACCTGAACGGCGGACTCGATTGGGCCGCCCGGGTGACTCGGTAACGTTTCTGCGGTGAACCGGTTCCCCCGTCGGAGTGACTAAAGCTCGCGTAGAGGGATGGTCATGTGTGTATCTAGAGATGCTCTCGTCTTGGCAAAGGGCGTCGAGACGCGTGACCCATCCTGCCCGCGTCACCCACCCACAGAAGGAGCCGGACCTTGTCTTACGGTAAGAAGCTGCGCGAGTCCATCGCCGGGCCCGGGACCACACCGCTGATCGGCGTGTACGACATGTACTCGGCGTCGATCGCGGCCAAGCACTACGACGGGATGTTCGTCTCGGGATTCGGCTTCGCGGCCTCGTACTACGGGCTGCCGGACATCGGATTCATCGCCTGGCCCGACATGGTGGCCTTCGTACAGCGACTGCGGGGCGCCTTCCCGCACCACCACCTGCTGGTGGACATCGACGACGGGTACGTCGACCCCGAGGTCGCCTGCCACGTCGTGGAGGGCCTGGAACGCATCGGCGCCTCCGGGGTGATCCTGGAGGACCAGAAGCGGCCCCGCCGCTGCGGCCACGCCGACGGAAAGCAGGTACTGCCCCTGGAGGAGTACCTGGAGAAGCTGAACAAGGTCCTGGAGACCCGCAAGGACCTGGTCGTGGTCGCCCGTACGGACGCCACGGACGAGCACGACATCCTGCACCGCGCCGAGCGGCTGGCCGCGACCGACGCCGACGTGGTGCTGGTCGACGGAGTGCGCAGCGTCGAGTGGATCGAGCGCATCCGGAAGGTCGTCGGGGACAAGCCGCTGCTGTTCAACCAGATCGCCGGCGGCAAGTCGCCCCGCCTGTCCCTCGGCGAGCTTTCCGACCTCGGCGTGGACGTCGCCATCTACAGCACCCCGTGCCTGTTCGCCGCGCACGAGGCGATGGACTCCGCGCTCGCCGGTCTCAAGGCGGCCGACGGACGGCTGCCCGAGGTCGATCCCGCGAGCGGTGTCGGGGTGAAGGCCTCCACCAGCCTGCTGGAGCGCAACATCGCCCGCGAGCGGCTCGTCCCCGAGGGCGTGGGCGTGTGACCCGTGCCGTGTCCGGGCTCGGGATGGCCGCGGCGGTCGCCGCCGCGCTCCTCGGGGCGGGTGCCGTCCCGGCCGCGGCGTCCGACAGCCTGATCACCGTGATCGACAACTCCGAAGCCGACTCCTGGCTCGAAGTCGACCGCACGGCCAACCTCCAGAGCGGCAGCGGCACCGCCGGCAGCGACCACGACGGCAGCGCCGTGGACGTGGTGGAGGCCCTCCTCGCCGGGCCGGACCAGGACGAGGAAGACTGAGGAGCACGGCGGGACCCGGGGGATCGGGAGAAGAACGGAACACGAGCGACGGCCGGCCACCCCCGGGGGGGTGGCCGGCCGTCACGCGTGACGAACTCCGCCGGGGCTCAGTCCTCTCCGAGGTCCGGGCGGCCGTTCTCGTCGAGTTCGACGTCCTCCTCGGGGTCGTGCTCGTCGGCGGGCGAGGCCGCGGACGATGTCGCCGGTGAGGTCGCCGAAGGGGCCTCGGGTGAGGCCGCGGGCGACGTCACGGCGGCGCGCTGCGGTGCGGGGGCGAGGGTGTGCCGGGCGGCATGGGCCGTACCGTAGGCGGCGGCCAGGGCGACGGCCGCGGCCACGGCGAGGGGCGCGGCGATGCGCGTGCTGTGGTTCATGCCCGGCCAACGATTCCGGCGGGGCGGGGTCACCGCGCGACAGCGGAACCGGGCCCGGACATCACGCGGTTGGCCGCTGTGCGGTCACGGGTCCGTTCGCGGCGGGGCCGGCCTGGGGCGGCGGGGCCGTGTTCGCCCGCCGTACCAGTCGGGTCGACGGCTCGGTCCGGGTGCCCTCCGGGCGCTCCCCGTGCGCCATGCGCACCAGCGGCCGCAGCGCCGTCGCCGCCATCTCCGCGAGCGGTCGGCGGACGGTGGTCGGCGCCGGGGCGGACCAGCGGGCCTCGGGCAGGTTTTTGAAGCCCACCACGCTCATCTCCTCCGGCACCCGCACCGTCCGCTCCGCCGGCGCCGAGGCGACCCCCGACCGCCCGGTGTTGACCTTCGAGTGGGTTGAAGCCCCACGATGACGCCGTGCCCAACTCTGAGCTGATGCCGATCGGGGTCTTCGCCCGGCGCAGTGGACTGACCTCCAGCGCGCTGCGGTTCTACGCCGACTCCGGGCTGCTGCCCCCCGCCGAGGTGGACCCGGTCACGGGCTACCGCTATTACCGCGCCGACCAGGTGGCCCGCGCCGCCGGACTACGCCGGCTCCGGGAGATCGGCATGCCCCTCGCCGCCGCCGAGGCGGTCCTCGACGCCGGACCCCAGGACGCGGCCCGGCTGATCGACGCGCACGTGGCGAAGGCCCTCGCGGACGCGGAAGCGGTGCGGCACAAGGCCGCCGTCATCAAGTCCTCGCTCACCGGCGCGCCGGGCCGGCCCCTCGCCGCGCTGAAGGGGCCCGTGCTGGCCGACGCCATCGAGCAGGTCCTGACCGCGACCGCGCACGACCCCGCCATGCCGGTACTCGGCGGGCTGCTCGTGGAGGTGTCCGCGGAAGCGGTCACGCTGACCGCGACCGACCGCTACCGGCTCTCGACCCGCACCCTGGTCCCCGCCGAACCCGCGACCACCCACTGGGCCGCCACGGTCGACGGCGACGAACTGCGCACCGCGCTCACCCACATCCGCCGCAGCCCGCTGCTGCGCCTCGAGGCGACACCGCACACGATCCGGCTGCGCGGCGCGGACCGCGCGGACCGGCACTGCCGACTGCTCGCGGCGGAGTTCCCCGACCACCGGCTGATGCTCGCCTCGCTCCCCGGGGCCGGCACCCGGGTGGCGGTCGCGAAGGAGCCGCTGCTGCGCGCGCTGGAGGACCACTCCGAAGAGCGCAGCACGCTGCGGGTGACCCGGGACGGCCTGCACGTCCAGGCGGCCGACGGCCCCGGCCCCGGCGCCGCGCTCCCGGCCACCGTCACCGGGCCGGAACTGATGATCTCCTTCGAGCTGACCACGCTCTACCCGGCCGTCAGCACGGCCGTCGGCCCCGACGTGCTGCTCGACCTGCGCGGCCCCGGCCTGCCCGTCACCGTCCGCTCCGCCGACCGCGGCGACCTCACCACCCTGGCCATGCCCGTCCGGCACGACCACCGCCCCTGACCGACAAGGACACCCCGCGATGACCACCACCCCCGCCGCCCCCGACCCGGTCATGGAGGCCATCGGCCGGGCCGTCGACCAGGGCCGAGCCGGTGACCCGGCCGCCGCCCGCCGGACGCTCCTGGACCTCTGGTCCGCGATCGGCGTCACCGGCGACGCGCTGCACCGCTGCACCCTCGCGCACCACTTGGCGGACCTGTACGACGACCCCGCGCAGGCCCTGGCCTGGGACATCCGCGCCCTCGACGCCGCCGACGCGCTGACCGAACAGCGCCTGCGCGCCCACCACGAGGGCCTCAGCCTCACCGGGTTCCACCCGTCCCTGCACCTCAACCTCGCCGACCTCTACCGCCGGCTCGGCTCCTTCGACGCCGCCGCCGCACACATCACCGCGGCCCGGCGGCACGCCTCCGGCCTCCCGGAGGACGGCTACGGCACCCTCGTCCGCACCGCCATCGGCGAGGTGGCCGAGGCCATCGCCCGCCGCGACACCGCGAGGCGGGCGTCCGCGCCGGGAGCCGGCGCGTAGGGGCGGGGAAGGAGGAGGCCCCCTGGACGGCCGCCCGGCCCCTCCCACCGGGCGCCGAACACGCCTCCGCCGTGCGCCGGCCGCGCCGCTCGGTGGACGCACCGCGCCGCTGACGGGGCGCTGCGGGGACGGAACGAGCCGGCCGCCCGGTGGGAGGGTCCGGGCGGCCGGAGCTTCGGCCGGGGCGGGGTCGGGGTGTCACCGGACGCACCGGACCAGGCAGACACCGACCGTACGGGATCGGGTACGCAACGTCATCGGCGCCCGGTGTCGTTGTTCGACCCGGGGGCGCCGACCGGGCGCCAGGGAACGCCCCGCGCGCCGGTCGGCGCACCACCGCGTGGGGTCGGCGCCTCCGCGTCCCCCCGGCGGGGGACTGCGCTCAGGCCGCGCCCAGTGTCCGCGCGATCTCGCCGATGCTCTCCGGTCCCACCCGGCAGCACCCGCCGATCAGCCGCGCCCCCGCCTCGCGCCACGCCGTGACCTGGGCCGCGCCGAACGTCGCCCCGCCCCGCCAGGCGCGTGCCCCGGCGTCCCAGCCCTCGCCGCTGTTGGGGTAGACCACGACCGGTTTGCCGGTGACGCGCGCCGCGATCTCCACGGCGGGCCCCACGTCCCCGGGCGCGCAGCAGTTCACACCCACCGCGATCACCTCCTCCGCGTCGGCGGCGAGCGCGAACGCCTCCTCCAGGGGCTGGCCCGCCCGCGTCCGCCGCCCGTCGACCGTGTACGACAGCCAGGCCGGCACCCCCAGCCCGCGCACCGCCCGCAGCAGCGCGGCGGCCTCGTCGGCGTCCGGCACGGTCTCCAGTGCCAGCACGTCCGGCGCGGCGGCGGCCAGCGTCTCGATCCGGGGCCGGTGGAACCGCTCCAGCTCGGCCACGCCCAGCTCGTACCGGCCCCGGTATTCGGAGCCGTCCGCGAGCATCGCCCCGTACGGTCCGACCGAGGCCGCCACCCACAGCGGGCGCCGCACGCCCGTGTCTGCCGCCCGCCGGGCCGCCGTGCGGGCCAGGTCCACGCTGCGGGCGAGCAGCCGCGCGGCCTCCGCCCGGCCGATGCCCCGCTTGCCGAAGCCCTCGAAGGTGGCCTGGTAGCTGGCCGTGATCGCCACGCTCGCGCCCGCCCGGAAGTAGGCGAGGTGGGCCTCGGTGACCGCCTCGGGCCGCTCGGCGAGCAGCCGTGCCGACCACAGTTCGTCGCTCAGGTCGTGCCCGGCCGACTCCAGCTGGTTGGACATGCCGCCGTCGAGCACGACCGTCCCGGCGGCGAGGGCGTCGGCGAGGCTGGGGGAGGTGTCGCTGGTCATGGTCACGACGCTAGTCGAAGCGGGGCGGGGCGCGGCCGGGGGTCCCGGCGTCCGCCCCATTGACCCTTCCGTTGCCCGCCCGTACCTTTTCGGCGTTCGGGATCACAGATGTAGTACGAAATGTCGAACGACCGAGAGGCAGTCCGCATGAGCCGCGACCACGACCTGCCCGACACCCCCGGCCGCAGAACGGTGCTCAAGGGCGCCGCGCTCGCCGCCGGCGCCCTGGCCGTCACGCCCGGCCTCGCCCAGGCGGCCTCCGCGCGGGCGACCGGCCCCGGGCCGCACCCGAGGAAGCACTCGGCGGCGACCCCGTACGCGAACCCGCTCGTCCTCCAGCGCGCCGACCCGCACATCACCCGCCACACCGACGGCCTCTACTACTTCACGGCGACCGTCCCCGAGTACGACCGCATCGTCCTGCGCCGCGCCCGCACCCTGAACGGCCTGTCCACGGCCGCCGAGTCGGTGATCTGGCGGGCGCACGCGACCGGTCCGATGGGTGCCCACATATGGGCGCCCGAACTGCACCGGATCGGCGGCAAGTGGTACATCTACTTCGCCTCGGCCCCCGCCGAGGACGTGTGGGCCATCCGCATGTGGGTGCTGGAGAACGCCGACCCCGACCCGTTCAAGGGCACGTGGGTGGAGCGGGGCCAGATCAAGACCGCCTGGGAGACCTTCTCCCTGGACGCCACCACCTTCCAGCACCGCGGCACCCGCTACCTCGTCTGGGCCCAGCACGAGCCCGGCATGGACAACAACACGGCCCTGTGGATCTCGGAGATGGCGAACCCGTGGACCCTCACCGGCCCCCAAGTGCGCCTGTCCACACCGGAGTACGACTGGGAGTGCGTCGGCTACAAGGTCAACGAGGGCCCGTACGTCCTCAAGCGCAACGGCCGGATCTTCCTCACCTACTCGGCCAGCGCCACCGACTGGCACTACTGCGTGGGCCTGCTGACCGCCGACGCCCACGCCGACCTGCTGGACGCGCGCAGCTGGACCAAGTCACCAGTCCCGGTGTTCACCAGCGACGACACCACGGGGCAGTACGGCCCCGGGCACAACTGCTTCACCGTCGCCGAGGACGGCCGTACCGACGTCCTCGTCTACCACGCCCGCCAGTACAAGGAGATCACCGGCGACCCGCTGCACGACCCCAACCGGCACACCCGGGTCCAGAAGCTCGGCTGGAAGCCGGACGGCACCCCGGACTTCGGCGTCCCCGTGGCCGACACCCCGAAGGAAGGGGCGTGAGATGAGACGCGCGTACGCCGTCCTGCTCGCCCTGTACTGCGCCCTGGCCGCCGCCCTGGCTACCGCCGGACCCGCCCGGGCGGCGTCGGCGACCATCGCCAACGGCACCCTTTTCACCGACACTTCGGGGAACCCGGTGCACGCCCACGGCGGCGGGGTGATCAAAGTCGGTGGCTACTACTACTGGTTCGGCGAGGACCGCGACAGCGACAACACCTTCCGGTCCGTGTCCGCCTACCGCTCCACCGACCTGAAGACCTGGGAGTTCCGCGCCCGCGTCCTCACCCGGTCCTCCGCCGCCGAGCTGTCCACCGCCTACATCGAACGCCCCAAGGTCGTCTACAACGCGGCCACCGGCAAGTTCGTGATGTGGATGCACAAGGAGAACGGCACCGACTACAGCGAGGCGCGCGCCGCCGTCGCCGTCTCCGACACGGTCGACGGAACCTACACCTACCGGGGCAGCTTCCGCCCGCTCGGCCAGTACATGTCCCGCGACCTGACCACCTACGTCGACACCGACGGCACCGGCTATATGGTCTCGGCCGCCAACGAGAACTACGACCTGCACATCTACCGGCTCACCGCCGACTACACGGGCGTCGCCGGCCTGGTCGCCAACCCGTGGCCGGGCGGCCACCGCGAGGCACCGGCGCTGTTCAAGCGCGGCGGCGTGTACTTCATGCTCACCTCGGGCGCCACCGGCTGGAACCCCAACCAGCAGCAGTACGCGACCGCCACCTCCCTGGCCGGCCCCTGGACGTCCTGGAAGGCCGTCGGCGACTCCACCGCCTACGGCTCCCAGACCGCCTACGTCCTTCCCGTGCAGGGCACGTCGGGCACCTCGTACCTGTACCTGGGCGACCGCTGGGGCAACTCCTTCGGCGGGACGGTGAACGACTCCCGCTATGTGTGGCTGCCGCTGGCCTTCCCCGGCGCCACCTCGATGACCATGTCCTGGTACCCGGAGGTCACCGTCGACACCACGGCCGGCACCGTCACCGGCACCGCCGCGTCCTACAACACGCTGATCGCCCGGCACAGTTCCAGGTGCGCCGACGTGCCGGACAAGTCGCTGTGGCAGGGCGTGGCGATCAGCCAGTACGGCTGCAACGGCGGCGCCAACCAGAAGTGGTGGTCCAAGGACCTCGGCAACGGCTACCGGGCGCTGGTGGGCCGGGGCAGTTCCCTGTGCCTCCAGGAGAACGCGAGCGGTGTCACCCAGGAGGACTGCACCGGCGCCACCGCCCAGCAGTGGTCTCTCACCGCGTCCGGCTCCTACGTCACCCTCAGGTCCCGCGCGAGCGGGGAGTGCCTGGACGTCTCCGGCGGATCCACCGCCGACTCGGCCGCGATCATCACCTACGCGTGCAACGGTGCGGCCAATCAGCAGTGGACGCTCGCGAGTTGATCCGGCGTCAGGCGAGGAGGTCGATCGCGTCGACGGCCGTACCGGCGCTGAGGTAGCCCGTCGTCCCCGAACCGCTCACCACGTCGATCCGCAGCACGTTGTACTGGCCGGTGTCCGTATGCCAGGCGGCGGCCGGGACGCTGTAGGTGAAGGTGTGGTTGTTGCCCCGGTACGAGCCCACCGTCAGGGAACGCGTGGCCGGCTGGGCGGGCGGGGAGGGGATCGCCGACGTCCAGGTGTCGTTCACCGTGATCCGCGGCCGGCCATTGGCGTAGGCCGTCGTCACGCCGATCCGCAGGGTGTGCGCGGCGGCGGCCTGCGCGGCGGTGAGCTTGAAGTAGACGAGCAGGCCGCTGTTGACGCCCTTCCACAGATAGCAGGGGAAGCCGGACGTCTCGGTGCCGCTGCCGATCACCACGTTGCCGGTCCAGGGCGCGGCCCGCACGTCGGACGGATGGGCGTACGTCATCAGCTCCGCGTTCTTGAACCCGTTCGGGGTGCCGTCCCAGTCCCCGATCCGCCAGATCGCGCTCGCCCGGGACGGGTCGTTGGACGCGGGGACGGTGAGCGTGTTCAACGTGGTCGTCGTGCCCGCCGTGACGGTCACCTGGGTGCTGTGGACGGCCAGTTCGCCCTTGTAGACGGTCAGCGTGTACGTGCCCGGCAGGACGCGCGGGACCGAGAAGTACCCGTCCGAGGCGCGCGCCGGAGCCCAGTACTGGGCCGAGGAGTTGGCCAGGCCCACCGTGTACGGGTACGCCGTGTCCCGCCCGGCGATGCCGACCCCGGCGACACGGCCCCGGCCGCTGTCCGGCACGTAGCCGGCGATGCCCAGCGAGTCGGCCCACGGGGTGGTCAGCGTGCCGGGGTACAGGGCGGCCGGCGGCGCACCGCCGTCGGTGAACGCGATGACGTACGGGCCCTGGAGCCCGTAGCGCTCGGCCTCCGTCTGGTTCTCCCCGTAGTACAGGATCTCGTACAGCCCGCCGCCGTCGGCGCTCTGGTGGCGCAGCAGCGAGCGGTAGAAGGGGCCGCCGGACGCCTTCTCGTGGTTGCTGCGCACGATCCACAGGCCGACGCCGCCGGCGGACCAGCCGGTGTAGTCGTAGTCGGCGACCCGCACCTTGGAGTAGTGCTTGGACCGGGTCTGCCCGTCGGCCTTGGCGAAGACGTCCGACGCCTCGATGGTGCCGGTCGTGTAGGTGTAGGAGTCGGGCTGGTCGTTGAGGAACAGGCCCGCCCTGACGCGCAGGATGAAGCGGGTCGCGCTGACCGAGGAGTCGGCCTTGTTGGTCCACAGGTAGACGTGGTTCTCGCCGCTGCGGGCCGCGTAGTAGTGGCGCAGTGTGCCGTGGGTGACGGAGATCAGGATGGTGGAGCCGGACTGGACCAGGGTCACCGCGGAGCTGCCGAGGCCGGACTCGATGTGCGAGTTCTTGCCGCCGTAGCCCTGGTACTCGGTGCCCTTGTAGACCAGCGAGGTCAGGTCGCCGGTGGACTTGGAGACCTTGAAGACCAGGGCCGCGCCGGTGTCGACGACGTAGTTCGCGCCGTCGTCGCGCCAGCCGAAGCCGGCGGCGACGGCGGCACCGGCGAGCGGTCCGGCGAGGGCGGCCGAGCCGGCGACGGCCGCGGTGCCGGCGACGAGGGCGCGGCGCGTGATCGCGCCGGCGGGGGATCCGGACATGGGGTGCCTCCTTCGGGAGGTCCGGGTGTGCGGGTGACTGGCAGGGTGACAGTTGAATCGTTTTCGCGAAAGGGCTTGCACAGTCTCGGGACGGTGATCGTATGAATTCCCGCTCAGGTCTAGAAAGCGCTTGTCAGTAACGGTACGGTCCAGCCGCCGGATGTCGCCGACCGCCGAGGAGCCTTCAGTGAGACGTTTCACCGCCTTGCGCGGCGCCACCCTGGCCGCCCTCGCCCTGAGCACGGTCCTGACGGCGGCCCCGGCCCGGGCCGGCACCGGACGGCCGCCCGGCATCGAGCACTGCACCGCCACCGCCTGCCACTTCGACGTCCCGCCGGGCACCTACGACGTGACCGTCCGGCTCGGCGCCGCCACGGCCTCCGCCACCCGCGTCACCGGCGAGACCCGCCGCACCCTGCTGCCGGAGACCGCCGTCCCGGCCGGCGAGCACGTCACCCGGAGCCTCACCGTCGACGTCCGCACCCCCGAGGGCGAACCGGCCGGCGCCGCCGGAACCCCCGGCCTGGACCTGGCACTCGGCGGCTCCGCGCCCGCCCTCGACGCCATCCGCGTCACCCCGGCCCCCGCCGCCCGCCGGATCCTCCTCATCGGCGACTCCACCGTCTGCGACCAGCCCGCCGACCCCTACTCCGGCTGGGGCCAGCAACTCCCGCAGTATCTGCGCGCCGGCCTGTCCGTCGCCAACCACGCCGACTCCGGCGAGAGCACGGTCACCTACCTCCGGGACCCACGGCTGTGGGCCGCCGTCCAGCCGCTGATCCGCCCCGGCGACCTCGTCCTCGTCCAGCTCGCCCACAACGACAAGACCACCGGCGAGGCCGCCTACCGCGCCAACCTGGAGACCCTGGTCGCCGGCGTCCGGGACCGGGGCGGCACACCGGTGCTCGTCACCCCCGTCGTCCGCCGCTGGTTCAACGCCGACGGCACCCTGGACAACGACACCGCCCTGCTCGTCAACGGCCTCGGCGTCGACCACCCGGCCGTCATCCGCTCGGTCGCCGCCGACGGGAATGTCCCGCTGATCGACCTCACCGCGAAGACCAAGGCCCTGGTGGAGTCCCTCGGCCCGGAGGCATCCAAGGCGCTGTACCTGTACAACGAGAAGCGCGACAACACGCACACCTCCGTGCACGGCGCCACCGTCTTCGCGGGCCTGGTCCGCGACGAACTGCTCGCCCGCCGCCTGGTTCCCGAGGGCAGGGTACGGGTGGGATAGGCCCCCGGGGCGCCCCGACCGGAACCGGGGCGTCCCGGGTTCCCGCCGAGGAAGGACAGCCACCGCCGTGATCGAACTCCCCGCCGACGACCGCGAGGTGAGCCCGTACACCGGCTACACCCGCGCCCACTGGGAGGCCGCCGCCGACCGGCTCCTCGCCGCCGTCGAGCCGTACGCGAGCCCCGACCGCGCCCTCTACCATCTCCCCGGCGACCACGTGAGCAGCTCCGGCCGCCTCTCCGACGGCCTCGAAGGCTACGCCCGCACCCTGCTGCTGGCCGCGTTCCGCCGCGACGAGAACGCCCTCGGCCGGTACGCCGACGGCCTCGCCACCGGGCCCGGCGGGGTCTGGCCCCGCATCACCGACCGGAGCCAGCCGCTGGTGGAGGCCGCCTCGATCGCGCTCGCCCTGCGGCTGACCCGGCCGCTGCTGTGGGACCGGCTGGCCGCCCCCGTGCGCCGGCGCACCGCCGACTGGCTGGCGGACGCCCTCACCGCCGCGCCCTGGCCGTGCAACTGGGAGCTGTTCCCGGTCACCGTCGGCGGCTTCCTCGCCGAGATCGGGCACCGCGAGGAGGCCGCCCGCGCCGCGATCGACCGGGGCCTGGAGCGGATCGAGACCTGGTACGCGGGCGACGGCTGGTACACCGACGGCGACGGCCGGAAGTTCGACTACTACAACGGCTGGGCCATGCACCTGTACCCGGTCCTGCACGCCTGGCTCGCGGGCGACACCGGCCTCCTCGACCGCTACGGCCGTCGGCTCTCCCGTCATCTCGCCGACTACGCCCGCCTGTTCGGCGGCGACGGCGCTCCGCTGCGCCAGGGCCGCTCCCTGACCTACCGGTTCGCCACCACCGCCCCGCTCTGGCTGGGGGCGCTCACCGGACACACCTCGCTGCCCCCGGGACAGACCCGGCGCCTGGCCTCCGGCGCCCTGCGGTACTTCCTGGGCGGTGGCGCGGTCGACGAGCGGGGCCTGCTGCCGCTCGGCTGGCTCGCCCCCGACACCTCGCTGGTGCAGAGCTACTCCGGCCCCGCCTCGCCGTACTGGGCGAGCAAGGGCTTCCTCGGCCTGCTGCTGCCGCCCGGCCACGAGGTGTGGACGGCACCGGAGGAGGCGGCCCCCGTCGAACGCGCCGACGCGGCCCACCCGGTTCCCGTCCCCAACTGGCTGCTCCAGTCCACCGCTTCGGACGGACTGGTCCGGCTGCACAACCACGGCAGCGAGGACGTCCGGTACGACCCCTGCTACACCCGGCTCGCCTACTCCACCGCCACCGCGCCCGAGCCGTCGTACGACAACAGCGTGATCGTCGGCGGTGACCCGGGCCGTACGGGCATCGAGCCGCTCGGCACGGGCGATGGCTGGATCGCCTCCCGGCACACCGCGGGCGCCGGGGCCGGCGTTACCAGCCTGGTGGTGGTGCGCGGCGCCGTGGAGGTGCGGGCCCATCTGGTGGCGGGCGCGGCACCCGGGACCCCGGTCCGGGTGACGGGCTGGCCGGACCAGGACGGGGTGAGCGCCGAACTCGCCCCGGTCCACGGGCTGTCCACGGAACTGACCGGGGCCATCAGGCCGGACGGCGGCGCCACGCTCTTCGTGGCACTCGCCCGGCTCACCGGGGAGGCGGCACCGCGGCCGCTGCCCGGGCTGGTGTCCGTGGCGGTGGGGGAGGACGAGCGCGAGGTGCGGGTGAGCTGGCCCGGCGGGCCGGCCACCGCCTTCCGGTTCACGGCCGAGGGCACGAAGTGGTCGGTGGCCCCGGGCGAGCACGTCGGCGGAGCCCTCGGCGGGCCGTGACCCGTCCTGGTGGGCAGGCGGACGTCGCTTCGGCGGGTGCCGAACCGTTCGGGGCCTAGCGTGGTCGTATGACCACAGAGCACGCCCCCGTCTCCTTCGCCGGCCTCCACCACCGCCCGGGGGAGCCGTTGTTACTGCCCAACGCCTGGGACCACGCCTCGGCCGCCGCCCTCGCCGCCCGGGGCTTTCCCGCGATCGGCACCACCAGCCTGGCGGTGGCGGCGGGCGCCGGACTGCCCGACGGAACCGGCGCCACCCGGGAACAGACCGTCCGGCTCGCCCTGACGCTCGGCTCCGAGCCGTACCTGCTCTCCGTGGACGCCGAGGCCGGGTTCAGCGACGACCCGGACGACGTCGCCCGGCTGGCGGTCGAGTTGTGGGCGGTCGGAGCCGTCGGCATCAATCTGGAGGACGGTCTCGGCCCGGCCGCCCGGCACGCGGCGAAGATCGCGGCGGTGAAGGCGGCCGTGCCGGGGATGTTCGTCAACGCCCGTACGGATACTCACTGGCAGGGCGACGGCGACGAGCGGGACACCCTGCGCCGGCTCGACGCCTACCAAGCGGCCGGCGCCGACGGGGTGTTCGTGCCCGGCGTGACCGACCCCGAACGCATCGCCGCCCTCGTCCGGCACACCGAGGCCCCCCTCAACGTCCTGTACTCGCCCGTCGGACCCCCGCTCGCCCGCCTCGCCGACCTCGGCGTGCGCCGGGTCAGCCTCGGCTCGCTGCTGTACCGAAGGGCGCTCGGCGCGGCCGTGGACGCGGTGGCCGACATCGCGGCCGGACGCGTCCCGGCCGGCCCGACCCCCTCCTACGCCGACGTCCGCGCGTTCGACCGCGGCGTCTCGGCGAGCCGGTCCGCGGACCGCGCCGGGTGATCCGGCGTGCCGGGGGGCCCGCCCGGTCCCGAGCGGGCCCTCGCGTCACCTTCGCCAGAACAGGTGGTGCGTCACGCCGCTCGGGCTGGGCACGACCTCCAGGTGGAACCGGTCCAGCAGCTCGTCGGGGGACTCCCAGAGCCGCAGCCCGGACCCGAGTTCCACCGGCGAGACCGCCACGTGCAGGGTGTCCACGAGGTCGGCGTCGAGGAACTGCCGGATGGTGGTGACCCCGCCGCCGAGCCGGACATCCTTGCCCTGGGCCGCTTCCCGCGCCTGTTCGAGGACCGTGGCCGCGTCGCCGTCCACGAAGTGGAACGTGGTGTCGGAGAGCGTGAACGACGGACGCGTGTGGTGGGTCATGACGAACACCGGGGTGCGGAACGGGGGTTCCTCCCCCCACCAGCCGCGCCACTCGTGGTCCGGCCAGGGCCCGCGCTGGGGCCCGAACTTGTTGCGGCCCATGATCTCCGCACCGATGCCGCGGGCGAAGTCCCGCGTGAAGTAGTCGTCGAGGCCCCGGCTCCCGCCGGGATCCGTGCGCATGGGCCAGCTCGCCGTGGCTCCGGCCCAGGCGAACAGCCGTTCGGCATGGTCCAAGCCGAACGGCCTCTCGAAACTCTGGTGCTCGCCGGCGGCGATTCCGTCACTCGAGACGTTGAAGTTCATGACTCTCAGCAGTTGATCCACTGTTCCCTCGTCAGTTGCCTGTCGCGTCATCGTGCGGCGAGGCGCCGCACACCATGACGTCGAACGGGACGAGGCCGGATCGACAGCCCGCGTCAGCTGATCGGCGCGTACAGCACCCCCAGCTTGTCGATCTCGTCGCCGGAGCGGCCGGTGAATCCCACGATCTGCCAGCCGGCCGGGGCGGTGAGGGTGGTGCCGTCGGCGGTCGGCGTGCCCGCGGAGAGCGTGCGGCCCCGGTCGGTGGTGAAGGCGGCCGAGAAGATCCGGGTCCGGCCGTCCTTCCGGCCCTCGGTGAGCCGTACGGAGGTGAGGTGCTCCCCGGCGGCGAGGGTGAGCGAGGCGGCCGTGCCGCCGGTGCCGCCGTGGCCGAGGACCGTGCCGCCGTCGTGGGTGAGGGACACGGCGTCCAGGCGGGCGGAGCCGCGCAGGGTGAGGGTGCGCGGGGCGGGCGTGGCCGGCAGGTCGTCGGCGTCGTTGAAGGCCGTGCCGTGCGGCCCGCCGAAGAAGTCGCTGGCGCGGAGCCCGGGGTTCGGCGTGTAGGTGAAGTCGACGGTGTGCGGGAAGTGGTCGGAGAGGTTGCCGCCGGCCGGGTCCAGGAACTTCGCCCACTCGTCGTGGTAGCGCGTCGCGGTCAGGGAGAGCAGGGGGCCGCTCCGGTAGAGCACCTTGTCGACCACCTCGCAGTCGTCGGGCGGTGCGGACGCCGGGCACAGCAGGGGATCGGCGCCCTGCGCGGGGGCCGTGCCGCCCTTGACCAGCTGTACCCAGGCGTCGGTGAGGCCGCCCTCGTCGACGAGCGTGCGGATGTTGTCGCCGGCGCGGGTGTAGCGGGTGTTGGTGTCGCCCATCACGATCACCGCGTTGCCCGCCGAGTTGGCCCGGATGAAGGCCGTCAGCTGGGCGATGTTGGCGCGCCGGGCGGCCAGGGCGTCGGCGCTGTCGTCGGCGTTGGGGTGCAGGTTGTACAGGTCGACGTACACGCCCTCGGCGAGCCGCACCCGGGCCAGGCTGAAGCCCTTGGGGGTCAGGCAGTTGGTGCCGGTGCAGTCGTTCCAGCGCACCCGCTCGAAGTCCTGGAGGGGATGGGCGGACAGGGTGTTGAGGCCGTCACCGAGGCCCGCGCCGCCGCTCGTGGCCGTGCGGTGGGGGTGGTGGTCGTCCGCGTAGAGCGCCGCGTGGTAGTTGAAGTCCTCCTGGACGTTGACGATGTCGTAGTCCGCCAGTCTGGGCGAGATCAGCGGGGTGTTGACCGCCGGATGGCTGGAGCTGAGGCCCTCCGGCAGTCCGGCCACGTTGTACGTCAGGACACTGAAGGTGCCGGAGCCGGCGGCCTGTGCCGGGCCGGCCGAGGCGGCGGTGAGCCCGGAGGCGGCCAGCAGGCCGGCGGCGAGGGTGCCGAGGAGTCGTCCCATGGGTCGCATGCGACCCATGGTCACGTCAAATGGTCACGTTTTAAAGGGTAGTTGAGGAAACACCGTCGATCGCGGAGAAGACGAAGGAGAACTCCGCCGGCTCCGCCCGCAGGTGGTAGCGGGGCAGCGGGGCCGGGCCGCAGGACTGGGAGCCGATGCCGTGCTGGCCGTGGTCGAGGTTCACCCAGACCGTGTCGCCGGGCACCAGGTCCGTGCGGTGGGCGGCGGCGTCCAGCCGCTCGGTGGTCCAGCGGCGGGCGGTCAGGAAGAACGCCGGGTCGCCCTCGATCCGCAGGCCGCCCAGCTCCGCCCACCGCACGTCGATCCGGGCGCCGTTCTCCTGCGGGCGGACGTACGGCGTCTGGAGGTCGGCCACGGCCGCCTCCCAGCGGCCGGTCAGCGCCGCCGCCCGGGTGTCCGGGTACGCCTCGCCCGGACCGCCGCCGTACCACCGCACCCGGTCGGCGGCCCGCAGGCCGAAGCGGATGCCGAGGCGGGGCAGCGGGACCGTCCAGTCGCCGTCCGGGACGGTGGACACCGTCAGCCGCAGCCGGTCGCCGTCCGACGTCCACCGGTAGACCGTCGCGAGCCCCACGTCCCGGGCGGCCGGCGCCACCCGGGTCCGGACCGTCAGGGCGTCCTCGCCGGCCTCCACCGCGGCCAGGCGGTGCCGCATCCGGTGCAGGCCCAGCTTCCGCCACAGCGGCCCGTAGCGCGGGTCGCTCTGCCAGGCCGCGCCGTCGTCGTTGTCGGTGGTGGCCCGCCACACGTCCAGCCGCAGCTCCGTCACCGGCACCCCGCCGATCGTCCGCACCGCGCCGGTCCGGGCGTCGAACGTGGCCGGGCCCAGGGAGATCACCCCGTCACCGGGCACCGGCCGGGCGGTCGCGGTGACGGACGGCACCCGGCGCTCCGTCACCGGGATTTGGCCCCAGGCGACGACATGACCCGCCGGTGCCCACGCGGTGCCGGAGGCGAGCCGCGCCCGGACGGTCCACAGCGCCTCGCCGGACGGCGCGCCGGCCGGTACGGCGGGCAGCTTGACCTCGGCGGACTCGCCGGGAGCCAGCGCGGGCACCGACAGCGTGCCCTCCTGAACCGGTTCGCCCTCGACCTCGTACGACCAGGAGAAGGCCAGTGCCGACAGGTCGGTGAAGTCGTAGCCGTTGGTGACGCGGACGGTGCCGGCCCCGCCGTCGCCGGTGAGGGTGACGGGCTCGATCACCTTCCGGTACTCGATCAGCCCCGGGGACGGCCGCCGGTCCGGGAACAGCAGGCCGTCGCAGACGAAGTTGCCGTCGTGCAGTTCCTCGCCGAAGTCGCCGCCGTAGGCGTACTCCAGCCCGGGGTGGGCGATGCCGTGGTCGATCCACTCCCAGACGAAGCCGCCCTGGAGCCGGTCGTGGGACCGGAACAGCCGCTGGTAGTCGGCGAGTCCGCCGGGGCCGTTGCCCATGGCGTGGGCGTACTCGCACAGGACGAGGGGCAGCTCGCGGCGCCGCTGCGGCCCGCCGTCCAGGCCCCGGCCGATCCGCTCCACCTCGGCATGGCTCGCGTACATCCGCGAGTACACGTCCGTGTCACGGCAGTCGGCGTCGCCTTCGTAGTGCAGCAGCCGGGAGGCGTCGCGGCCGCGGATCCACTCGGCCATCGCGGTCAGGCCCCGCCCGGTGCCGGCCTCGTTGCCCAGCGACCACATCACGACCGACGGGTGGTTCTTGTCCCGCTCCACCATCCGGGCCGCCCGGTCCAGCAGGGCCGGGGTCCACCGGTCGTCGTCGACGGGGTTGTCCCGCCAGCCCTGTTCGGTGAACCCGTGCGTCTCCAGGTCGCACTCGTCGATCACCCACAGCCCGAACTCGTCGCACAGGTCGAGGAAGGCCGGGTGCGGGGGGTAGTGCGAGGTGCGGACCGCGTTGATGTTGTGCCGCTTCATCAGCAGCACGTCCTCGCGCATCGTCGCGAGGTCCAGCGCCCGGCCCTTCTCCGGGTGCCACTCGTGCCGGTTGACGCCCTTGAACAGGACCGCCGTCCCGTTGACCTTGATCAGGCCGTCCGACAGCTCCACCGTGCGGAAGCCGATGCGCAGCGGCACCCGCTCGCCCTCGGTGGTCAGCACCCCCTCGTACAGCCGGGGCGTCTCCGCCGACCACGGCTCCACCGGTACCGTCACCGGCTCCCCGGTGGGCACGTCGATGCCCAGCTCCGGCACGCTCACCCGGCCGTCCGTGTCGGAGTCGACCCGCAGCGTGCCCGCGCCGGTGGTGTGGTCGTAGGAGGCGTGCACGAAGAAGTCGAGGACGCAGCCCGCCGGGCGGTGCAGCAGGGTGACGTCCCGGAAGATGCCCGGCAGCCACCACTGGTCCTGGTCCTCCAGGTACGAACCCGCCGACCACTGGTGCACCCGCACGGCCAGCACGTTGCCGGCCGGCTTCAGCACGTGCCCGACCGCGAACTCGTGCGGCAACCGGGAGCCCTTGAACTCGCCCAGGTCCGTGCCGTTCAGCCAGACCCGGGCGCAGGACTCCACGCCGTCGAAGCGGAGCACCGCGCCGCCGTCCGCCGGCCAGCCGTCGGGCAGGTCGAACACGCGCAGGTGGTCGCCGGTCGGGTTCTCGGTCGGCACCCGGGGCGGGTCGACCGGGAACGGATAGAGGTGGTTGGTGTAGATCGGGGAGCCGTGGCCCTGGAGCACCCAGTGGCCGGGCACCGCGACCTCCGCCCAGCCGCCGGCGTCGTACCCGGGCGCCGCGAAGGAGTCGTCCTCGGCGTCGGCCGTGTCCGAAAGCCGGAAGCGCCAGGGGCCGTTGAGGGACAGGGACGGGGCGTCGGAGGACGCGTACCAGGCGCGGGGCGGCAGCGTCCCGGAGCCCGGCGAGACGTCCTCGACGTACTCGGTGGTCGTGGTCACGGACATGGGTCTCCTAGCTCAGCCCTTGATGCCGGTCTGCGCGATCCCCTGCACCAGCCAGCGCTGGAGGAAGAGGAACACGAACAGCAGGGGCAGGATCGAGATGGCGGTCGCCATGAAGATCAGGTGGTAGTTGACGGTCTGGTTGGTCATGTACGACGAGAGCGCGACCTGCACGGTCCAGGCGCTCGGGTCCTGGCCGATGACCAGCGGCCACAGGAAGGCGTTCCAGCCGCTGATGAAGGTGATCGTGGCGATCGCCGCGAAGAAGTTCAGCGAGTTCGGCACGACGACGCGCCAGTACGCGCCCCAGTGACCGAGCCCGTCCACGCGCGCCGCCTCCTCCAGTTCCTTGGGGAACCCGAGGAAGTACTGCCGGAACAGGAAGCAGGTGAAACCGCTGAAGAGCCCCGGGACGATCAGACCCCGGTAGCTGTCCACCCAGCCGAGTGACGACACCAGGACGAAACTCGGCACGAAGGTGACCGCGGCCGGGACCATCAGGGTCACCAGGACGGCGTAGAAGACCTTGTCGGCGTGCCGGTAGGGGATGCGGGCGAGGGCGTAGCCGGCCGGTGAGCACACGGCCAGGGTGCCGGCCGTGTGCAGGACACCGACGACCAGCGAGTTCCACATCGACCGGCCGAAGTCCACCGTCGGGTCCTCGAACGGCTCGGTGACGTTGCCCCATTGGATGTGGCTCGGGAAGAACTTCCAGTCCTCGCCGGTGATCTCCGGGTCGGTGGACAGCGCGTTGCGGACCAGCAGGTAGAACGGGACGAGGAAGAGCAGCGCGGCGACGCCGGTCGCGAGGTGCAGCCCGGCCGAGCCCATCGGCCCGCCGCGCCGGGCGCGTGCGCGGGACTCGGGTGCGGTGGTGGTCACTTGGTCTCCTCCCTGCTGCCGAAGCCCATGATCCGGCCCTGGAACAGGGTGACGACGCAGATCAGCACGGTCAGCACCACGGCTCCCGCGCTGCCCTTGCCGTAGTTCTGGTCCTGGCCGAGCGCGGTGTAGTACAGCTCGACCAGCGGCGGGCGGCCCCAGGTGGTCTTGGACAGCAGGTTGAAGAACTCGTCGAAGGCCTGGTAGGCGGCCACGAGCAGCAGCAGGACCACGGCCGTGGAGGTGGCCCGCAACTGCGGCAGCGTGATGTGCCGGAAGGTCTGCCAGCCGGGCCTGGCCCCGTCGATGGCGGCCGCCTCGTACAGCTCCCGCGGGATGTTCTGGAGCGCGGCCAGGAACAGGATCATGTAGAAGCCGGACTGGAGCCACAGCCGTGCGGTGATGACGACGAGCCAGTACCAGGGCGGGTCCGGGCTGGCGAGCCAGGCGGTGTCGTCCACGCCGAACAGGCCGAGGACGGTGTTGGCCAGGCCGAAGCGCACGCCGTTGAAGAGGGACATCTTCCAGATCAGCGAGGCGGCGACGTAGCTGCACGCGGTCGGCAGGAAGAACACCGAACGGTAGAACGCCCGCATGAACCGCAGCCGGTTCACCAGCAGCGCGAGCCCCAGGGAGAGCGCCCAGGTGGTGGGCACGATGAAGGCGGCGAACACGGTGAAGGTGCCGAGCGAGCCCGTGAACCCGCTGTCGGACAGGATCTCCCGGTAGTTGCCCAGCCCCACGAACTCGCTGGGCGTGACCGTGAAGCGGGCCTCGAAGAAGCTGAGGTAGAGGCTCCAGCCGATCGGGACGTAGACGAAGACGGCCAGCCCGGTCAGGAACGGGCCGGTGAAGAGCCAGAAGCTGAGGGTGCGGCTGCCGCGCGGCCGCCGCCGGGGGCGGGCCGGGACCGCGCGCGTGGTGGTGGTCGGCATCTCGGGATCCGTCCGGCGGCCTATCCGAACAGCTTCTTCAGCTCGGCGTCCACCGTCCTGTCGCACCGGTCGAGCGCGGCCTCGGGGTCACCGCCCTTGCGGACGCAGTCGGCGAACAGGTCCTCCGTCGCGGTGATCATCGCCTGGGTCCAGCCGATGTTGTCGAAGTGCCCGTACTCGTTGAAGAGCCGCACGCCCTCCGCCGGCAGGCCCGACTCCAGCTTGCCGGTCGCCTCCGCGATGGAGGTGCGCGGCGGGATGTGGAAGCCGTACGACGTCGCCCAGTCCTCCTGGTACTCCTTCTGGTCGAGCCACAGCCACTTGACGTACTCCTTGGCCGCGTCGACGTTCTTTCCCTTGGCGTTGACGAACATCGACCAGCCGCCGTTGTAGACGGACGGCCGGCCCGCGTCGCCGACCTTCGGGAACGGCATGACGCCGAGGTCGTCACCGAGGGTCTGCTGGAACTGCGGCATGGCCCACATCCCGCAGAACTGGATGGCGCACAGGCCCTGGTTCAGCGCCGACGGGTCCCAGAAGTCGGCCGGGGCGTCCAGCAGCAGATGGCCGCTGGTGAACAGCTCCCGCATCGTCCGCAGGCCCGCGACCACGGCGTCCGTGTGATAGGCGATCTCGTTCTTCTCGTCCAGGGTGTCCGCGCCGGCCGACCAGATCAGCGGGTTGATCACCGCGTGCAGGTCGTTGCCGAGGAACAGGCCCTTGACCTCGTCCGTGGTGAGCCTGGCGGCGGCCTCCACCAGCTCGTCCAGCGTCCGCGGCGGCTCGACGCCCGCCTTCTGAAGCATCGACTTGCGGTAGAAGAAGAACTGCGGGTCGTCGATCATCCGCACGCCGTAGATCCTGCCGTCCACCGTGTGCGACTGGATGTCGGCCCGGTTGAAGTCGTCCTTGACCGGTGCGACGAGGTCGGTCAGGTCCGCCACCTGGCCGCTTCTGACGAGCTGGATCTGCGGGTGGAACTCGAACAGGTCCGGCGCCTGGTCGGTGAGCAGGGACGCGAAGAGCTTGCTCTCGAAGTTGGAGCCGGTGATCCACCGCGTGGTCACGTCGGCCTTGGAGTACGCCTTCGCGTAGCGCTTGATCGCCTGCTCGGTGCCCGGTTCACCGTAGGCGTGGAAGTACTGGACGAGCTGCTTTCCCGAACCCGGGCCGCCGCCACGGCCGTCGTTGCCGCCGCACGCGCCGAGCGCACCGGCGGCGGCCAGGCCCGCGGCGGCCCGGAATATCGATCGACGGTCCCAGGTGCTGCTGTGTGCCGACATGCTGACGTCCTTGTCTGGTCGAGTGCGGCTACGGCTCGCACGCCCGGTGCCCGAGGGCCGAAGGGGGTGTGGTGCGGGACGCTAACCTTCGCCTAAGGCTTCGGCAAGGGGTCGGACGAAGTGCGTACGAGTTGTTGCCCGCCGTTCGGGATCGCGAACAGGCGTGTGGCGCGAGGGAGATGGGAGCGCGCCGCGACCGACGACGCCCGGCTACGGCACGGGAACCGCCGGACCGGGGGAGCGGCCCGGCGTTCCGGCCCGTGTCATGCCGACGACGCCGTACGGCTGCCCGACCGCGGGCGCCGCACCGTCCGCTGCCCGGCCGGTCGCAGCGCCCCCTCCAGGGCGAACGTGGCCGCGCCGAGGGACACCGGGTCGGTGGGGATCGGGGAGAGGACGATCTCGGTGGCGGCCAGCGGCCGGCGCAGCGCGTGCCGGGCGACCGCCCGGCGGACCTCGTCCAGCAGCGGCTCGCCCAGCCGCGCGGCCACCCAGCTGCTCAGCACCACCACTTCGGGGTTGAGCAGGTTGACCAGGTCGGCGATGCCCGCGCCGAGGTAACGGGCGGTGTCCTGGACCACCTTGAGCGCCACCGGGTCCCGCCCGGCGACCGCGCGGGCCAGCGCGTCGATGGTGGCCGTCTGGTCCTGGGGGTGCAACAGCGCGGAGCCCGGGTCGAGTTCGCTCAGGTTCCGCATGATGCCGGGCGCCCCGACGTACGTCTCCACACAGCCGCGGTTGCCGCAGTGGCACGGCCGGCCGTCCAGGACGAGCGTGGTGTGCCCCCACTCGCCGGCGCTGTTGCTCACCCCCCGGTGCAGCCCGCCGCCCAGCGCGAGCCCGGCGCCGACCCCGGTGCCGAGGTTGACCACCACGGCGTCCCCGCGCCCCCGCGCCGCCCCGAACCACAGCTCGGCCACCGCGCAGGCCCGCAGAGGATTGTCCAGGTAGAGCGGATAGGCGATGTGTTCGGCGAGCAGATCGAGCAACGGCACGTCGTGCCAGTCCCAGTTGGGCGCGTACTCGGCGACCCCCGAGTCCCGGTCCACCTGGCCCGGCACGCTCACCCCGACGCCGAGCACCCGGGCCGCCTCGACGCCCGCCTGGGCGACCACCGAGCCGACGGCGGCGGCGACCTGCCCCACCACCTGTTCGGGCCGGCTCTCCCCGGGCCGCATGGCCTCGTCGGCCCGGGCCAGTACGTTCAGCGCCAGGTCGAACAGCTCGACGTGGACGTACGTCTCCGCGATGTCCACGCCGATCAGCGCGCCGCCCGAGGCGTTGACGGCGACCAGGCCCCGGGGACGGCCGCCGGCCGAGTCCTCGAACCCCACCTCGGTGATCATGCGGAGGTCCAGCAGCTCGCCGACGAGCGTGGCCACCGTGGCCAGGCTCAGTCCGGTGGCCGCGGCCAGCTCCTGCCGGGAGGTGGGGGACTCGGCGATGATCTGGCGCAGCACCTCGTAGCGGTTCGCGGTGCGGATGTCGCGCGATGTGCGCTTCACGCGGCTGCCCCTTCCTTCCCGTCCGGCCCCTCCCGTGCGGCACGGCACCGGCGCGGCGTCAGGCTATGGGGTGGGCGTCGGGTTCGACAAGGGGTTAGGAAAGGGGGTGGAAGAAGTGGACCGAGAAAGTGGACGGAGAAAGTGGGGCGGTCCGCCGGGGCAGGTCACCGCGGCGGACCCATCGGTCGGCGGGTCGGCCGGTCGCCGCGGCGGGCCGACCGGCCGGTCCCCTCACTCCCCGAGGAGGTCCCGCACGAAGCCGTTGGTGAACGTGCCCGCCGGATCCAGCGCGCGGGCCAGCGCGCGGAAGTCGGCGAGCCGCGCGTACCGGTCGCGGAGGTCCGCCGCCGGGATGCCGAACACCTTTCCCCAGTGCGGGCGCGGATCGAACGGGGCGAGCGCCTCCTCCAGCCGGCGCACCACCGGCAGCACCGCCGACTCGTCGCGCACCCAGGTGAAGTGCAGTGCGACCGAGTCCCGGGCGTGGGCGGGGCTGAGCCACTGCGCGTCGGCGGCGATCGTGCGCACCTCGCAGGTCTGGAGCACCCCGGCGACCGTCTCCCGGACGGCGTCCACCGCGTGCAGCGCGGCCGGCGCGGCCGCGCGCGGCAGCAGGTACTCCGACTGGATCTCCTCGCCGCTGCTGGGCGTGAACTCGGCCCGGAAGTGCGGCAGTCGCTCGTGCCAGGGCCCCGGCACCCCCGACTGGCGCGTGCAGTTGGCGGCGGGCATCCCCGGCACCGGGTGCAGCGCCTCGGTCGCCGGCTCGGCCCACGGAAAGTCCACCGCCGGCTGATCGGTCCGGCGCTTGACCCACACCTGCCGGAAGCCCGGCCGCCGCCAGTCGGTGAACAGGCTCACGCTGTACGCCGACCCCGCCACCGCGTCGAAGTCCAGTCCCTCCAAAGGCAGTTCGGTGAACACGTACTGCTCGACCTCGTAGGCCGGCTCCAGGTCCAGGGTGAGGGCGGTCACCACACCGAGGGCGCCGAGCGAGGTCACGGCGCCGTCGAAGCGGGCGTCCCCGCGGCCTATGGACACCGTCGAGCCGTCGGCGGTGAGCAGCTCCACCTCCCGCACGGCCACCGCGAGCGGGGCGTTGCCCACCCCCGAGCCATGGGTGCCGGTCGCCACCGACCCGGCCACCGAGATATGCGGCAGCGACGCCATGTTGGGCAGGGCCAGCCCCCGGTCGTGCACCGCCCGGGCGAGTTCGGCGTACCGGACGCCCCCGGAGACCCGGACCGTACGGGCCGCGGTGTCCACGTCGATCACCGGCGGCAGACCGGCGATCGACACCAGCACCCCCTCCTCGCCGGGGTCGGCGATCCGGTTGAAGGAGTGCCCGCTGCCCAGGACCCGCACCTTCGCGGCGCCCGCCACCACCGCCCGCAGTGCCGACAGCGATCCCGGCCGGTGGAACTCCTTGACCGTGTAGGTGATGCTGCGCGCCCAGTTGGCGACCGTCTCCGTCACGTCCGTCATCCCGCTCTCCCGCAAGTGGTGATCCATTGACCCTCTCATCGGCCGGGACCTACCGTAGAGAACGGTTGCTGTCCGTGCGTCACCGAGCCGGGAGGCCCCTTCCTTGACCGAGCGGCCCCGCGCCCTGTTCGCCATGACGGCCCGGAACGTGCCGGCGGTGTTCCCGCCGGAGCTGCTGGAGCGGCTGCGGGCGTGCGTGGACATCGACCCCGCGCTGGTGGCCGAGGACTTCAGCGAACCCCGGGTGCGGCAAGCGCTCGCCCGGACCGAGATCCTCGTCACCGGCTGGGGCTGCCCCCGCCTGGACCCGGCCGTCCTGGACGCGGCCCCGCGCCTGCGGGCCGTGCTGCACGCGGCCGGCTCGGTCAAGGGATTCACGACCCCCGAGGTGTGGCGGCGGGGCATCGCCGTCTCCTCGGCCGCCGAGGCCAACGCCCTGCCCGTCGCCGAGTACGCCCTGGCCATGATCCTGCTCGCCGGCAAGGACGTCTTCGCGCTGCGCGACGAGACGCGCGCCCTGCGCGCCTTCCCCTACGACGGCGTCCTCCCCGGCATCGGCAACCACGGCCGCCGCGTCGGCATCGTCGGCGCCTCCCGGGTCGGCCGCCGCCTGATCGAACTGCTCCGCCCGCACGACCTCGACGTCGCGCTCGCCGACCCGTACGTGGACGCCGCCGAGGCCGCCCGGCTCAGCGTACGGCTGCTGGCGCTGGACGACCTGCTGCGCACCTGCGACATCGTCAGCCTGCACGCCCCGATGACCGCCGAGACCCACCGGCTGGTCGACGCCCGCCGGCTCGGCCTGATGCGCGACGGCGCCGTGCTGATCAACACCGCGCGCGGCGCCCTGGTCGACCACGAGGCGCTGATCGCGCACCTGCGCTCCGGACGCCTGAGCGCCGTACTGGACGTGACCGACCCCGAGCCGCTGCCCGCCGGCTCCCCGCTGTTCGACCTGCCGAACGCCTTCGTCACCCCGCACCTGGCGGGCTCGCTGGGCAACGAGATGGCCCGCCTCGGCCGGGCGATGGTGGAGGAGGCCGAGCGGCTGTCGTCCGGCGAGGCGCTGCGGCACGCGGTCAACGAGACGGTACTGGACCGCACGGCGTGAACGTCGGCAGGAGCAACGGATTTAGTCGTCTTCCGTGCTGGTTGCGATGGAATCAGAAATAAATCTGGCCGCACTCTGGCTGTTTCGATAGCTTCCCGGCATGGCCTCCGACGACCTCCCCTCCCGGCTCCCCGTGACCGACCGCACCCGGCACCGCCGCCTGCGCGAGCAGGGCAGCCTGGAGCGCGCCGACCTCAACGCGATCCTGGACCCCGGTTTCGTCTGCCACCTGGGCGTCGTGATCGACGGCCGGCCGCTCGTCGTACCGACCGTGTACGGCCGGGACGAGCGGCGGCTCTACGTGCACGGGTCCGTGGCCGGCCGCAGCATGGCCGGCGGCCTCCCGGTCTGCGTGACCGTCACCCACGTCGACGGGCTGGTCCTCGCCCGGTCCGTGTTCGAGCACGGGGTGAACTACCGCAGCGCCATGATCCACGGCGACGCGCGCAAGGTCACCGACCCCGAGGAGAAGCTGGAGGGGCTGCGCCGGCTCACCGAGCACGCCACTCCCGGACAGTGGTCCTACGCCCGCCGCCCGAACCGCAGGGAACTCGCCGCCACCACCGTCCTCGCCCTCTCCCTGGAAGAGGCGTCCGTCAAGATCCACACCGGCGCCCCCGACGACGGAGACGGCCCCGACGCCGCGCTCGGCCTGTGGGCCGGCGTCCTGCCGCTGACCGGGACCTGGGGCACCCCCGTCCCCGACCCGGCGCTGCCGCCCGGCACCGCCGTACCGGACCACATCGCGCGCCGGGCGGGGACCCGGCACGGCTGAGTCCCGGGCGGGGGCATACGGTGTGGTCCGTACGCCTGAACCGGGAGGAGACAGACGAATGGGCAGTCGTACCGCGCTGGTCGAGGATCTGATGGAGCGGTTCCCGCACGTCCCACGGGAGGCCGTCTTCAAAGAGGACCTGCTGCGGGGCGGTGTCGCCTTCGACAAGTCCGCCCTGAGTGACACCGCCAACGAAGCGGCCGGGGACGTCAAGCCGAAGTCCTACTTCATCTTCTCCTTCGACCACGGCACCCTGCCCGAGCTGGGCGAGGCCGCGCTGCGCCGGCCCCCGGAGGAGATCATCCTCACCGGCGGTCCGTACGACCTGCGGCGCACGGTGGTCTCCGTACGGGTGAACCCCGCCTCGCCGTACCGGGTCGCCGCCGACGAGGAGGGGCTGCTCGGGCTCTACCTCGACGGCACGCGCATCGCCGACGTCGGCGTGCCGCCGATGCCCGAGTACTACCGGCACACCCTCTCCAACGGGAAGTCCGTGATGGAGGTCGCACCGACCATCCAGTGGGGCTACCTGATCTACCTGACCGTCTTCCGGGTCTGCCAGTACTTCGGCGCCAAGGAGGAGTGCCAGTACTGCGACATCAACCACAACTGGCGCCAGCACAAGGCGGCCGGGCGGCCGTACACCGGGGTCAAGGACGTCGAGGAGGTCCTGGAGGCCCTGGAGATCATCGACCGGTACGACACCCAGAAGGCGTCCACCGCCTACACCCTCACCGGCGGCGCGATCACCTCGAAGGTGGCGGGCCGGGACGAGGCCGACTTCTACGGCCACTACGCCAAGGCCATCGAGGAGCGCTTCCCGGGCCGCTGGATCGGCAAGGTCGTCGCCCAGGCGCTGCCCAAGGCGGACGTGCGGCGGTTCAAGGACTACGGCGTGCAGATCTACCACCCCAACTTCGAGGTGTGGGACCGCCGGCTGTTCGAGCTGTACTGCCCCGGCAAGGAGCGCTACGTCGGCCGGGACGAGTGGCACCGCCGCATCCTGGACTCCGCCGAGGTGTTCGGCGCGCGCAACGTGATCCCGAACTTCGTGGCGGGCGTGGAGATGGCCGAGCCCTTCGGCTTCACCACCGTGGACGAGGCCATCGCCTCCACCACCGAGGGCCTGCGCTTCTTCATGTCCCACGGCATCACGCCCCGCTTCACCACCTGGTGCCCGGAGCCCACCACCCCGCTCGGCAAGGCCAACCCGCAGGGCGCGCCGCTGGAGTACCACATCCGCCTGCTGGAGGCCTACCGGCAGACCATGGACGACTTCGGCCTGTCCTCCCCGCCCGGCTACGGCCCGCCCGGCCCCGGCCGCGCCGTGTTCTCCGTCAGCTCCTTCATGGACAGCCTGCCCGCGGACGGACCGGACGCCGGACGAGAGCCCGACAGGGCGACTTCCGCGGCGGGTTGAGGGGCCGGAAGAAAAACCCTTTGACGCACGGCCCCGCCCGCGGGCTAGAGTCGGACCACACGCCGAGGTGGCGTGCGCGAGCGCGAGTGAGGAAGAGGAGGTGTCGACCGATGGCTGTCACTGTGCCGGGCGCTGCCCTCATCCAGGAACTCCTCAAGTCCACCTCCGTGGCCGCCGGCTGAACCCACCGCGCGTCGTGCGCGTGTGTCCGGGGCCACCCTTGTGAAGGGTCTCTTCCCCTTGTCTTCCACCTCTGCTGTGTTCTCCGCGCTCGCTCCCTACGGCTGGGACGAGGAATGGGCCGCCGCGTTCGCCCCGTACGCGGCCGACGGGCTGGTGCCCGGCCGGGTCGTGCGGGTCGACCGGGGCCAGTGCGACGTCGTCACCGCGGCCGGCACCGTCCGGGCCGACACCGAGTACGTCGTGCCCCGCGACCCGATGAAGGTCGTGTGCACCGGGGACTGGGTCGCCGTCGACCCCGACGGCGACCCGCGCTACGCGCGCGCCTACCTGCCCCGTCGCACCGCCTTCGTCCGCTCCACCTCCTCCAAGCGGTCCGAGGGGCAGGTCCTCGCGGCCAACGTCGACCACGCCGTCGTCGCCGTGTCCCTCGCCGTGGAACTCGACCTCGGCCGCGTCGAACGGTTCCTCGCCCTCGCCTGGGAGTCCGGCGCCCAGCCCGTCGTCGTCCTCACCAAGGCCGACCTCGTGTCCGACCCGGTCACCCTCGCCCACCTCGTGCGGGACGTGGAGACCAGCGCCCCCGGCGTGCCCGTGCTCGGCGTCAGCGCCCTGCACGGCGACGGGCTGGACGTGCTCGTGGCTCTCGTCGGCTCCGGTACGAGCGTGCTGCTCGGCCAGTCCGGCGCCGGCAAGTCCACCCTCGCCAACGCGCTCGTCGGCGCGGACGTCATGGACGTACAGGCCGCCCGGGACGTCGACGGCAAGGGCCGGCACACCACCACCACCCGCAACCTGCTGCCCCTGCCCACCGGCGGGGTCCTCATCGACACCCCCGGGCTGCGCGGCGTCGGCCTCTACGACGCGGAGAGCGGCGTCGGACAGGTCTTCGCCGAGATCGAGGAGCTGGCCGGAGGGTGCCGGTTCCACGACTGCGCCCACGAGAGCGAACCGGGGTGCGCGGTCCGCGCCGCCGTGGCCGACGGCGGGCTGCCCGAGCGGCGGCTGGACAGCTACCGCAAGCTGATGCGGGAGAACCAGTGGATCGCGGCCAAGACCGACGCCCGGGTCCGCGCGGAACTCCGCCGCGACTGGAAGCGGAAGGGCGCCGAGGGCCGGGCGGCGATGGAGGCCAAGCGCGGCCGCTGGAGCTAGCCGGCGGCCCTGGCCGGGCGGCGGCCGGCTCCGGGACACCTGGCTCCAGGTGTCCCGGAGCCAGGTGTCCGATTCCCGCTGGCCCCGTCCTTCCCGTCCGGCCCACACTGGGACACGTGAAGGACGAGGACAGCAGGTACGAGGCGGTGCGCAGCCGGGACGCGCGGTTCGACGGGGTGTTCTTCTTCGCCGTCGAGACCACCGGCATCTACTGCCGTCCCAGCTGCCCGGCCGTACCGCCGAAACGGCACAACGTGCGATTCTTCCCGACGGCCGCCGCCGCGCAGCGCTCCGGTTTCCGGGCCTGTCGGCGGTGCCGGCCGGACGCCGTGCCCGGCTCGGCCGAGTGGAACGTCCGCGCGGACGTCACCGGCCGGGCCATGCGCCTGATCGCCGACGGCGTCGTGGACCGCGAGGGCGTCGCCGGGCTCGCCGCCCGGCTCGGCTACAGCGCCCGGCAGGTGCAGCGCCAGCTCACCGCCGAACTGGGGGCCGGACCCGTGGCGCTCGCCCGGACCCAGCGCGCGCACACCGCGCGCGTGCTGCTCCAGACCACCGGCCTGCCGGTCACCGAGATCGCCTTCGCGGCCGGTTTCAACAGCCTCCGCCAATTCAACGACACCATCCGCGAGGTGTACGCCGCGACCCCGACCGAGCTGCGGGCCGCCGCCGGGGACCGGGCCGCCCGCCGGGCCACGCCCGGCACGGGCATCCCGCTCCGGCTCGCCCACCGCGGCCCCTACCAGTCGGCGGCCGTCTTCGACCAGCTCGCCCGGGAGGCTGTCCCCGGCGTCGAGGAGGTGACCGGCGCCCCCGGCGCCCGCACCTACCGGCGCACCCTGCGGCTGCCCTACGGCACCGGGATCGCCGCCGTCCGGGAACGCGCCCACTGCGCCCGGTCCCGCGGCGGGACCCACCCGGGCGGCTGGCTCGACGCCCGGCTGCGCCTCACCGACCCCAGGGACCTCACCACCGCCGTGCAGCGGCTGCGTCGGCTGTTCGACCTGGACGCCGACCCGTACGCCGTCGACGAGCGGCTCGGCGCCGACCCCCGGCTCGCCCCGCTGGTCGCCGCCCGCCCCGGGCTGCGCTCGCCCGGCGCCGTGGACCCGCTGGAGCCCGCCGTGCGCGCCCTGGCCGGCACCCAAGGCGCCGGGGAACTGGTACGCCGGTACGGCAAACCGCTCGACGCGCCGCACGGCGGCCTCACCCACCTCTTCCCCGAGCCCGCCGTCCTCGCCGAGGCCGAGCCCGGCGGCCCGCTGGGCGCGCTCGCCGCCGCCCTCGCCGACGGCACGGTACGGCTGGACCCGGGCACCGACCGGCACACCGCCGAGGAGGCCCTGCTCGCCCTGCCCGGCATGGACCCGGACACCGTCGCCACCCTCCGCGTCCGCGCCCTCGGCGACCCCGACGTCGCCCCGCCCGGCGCCGTCCTCCCCAGCACCTGGCGGCCCTGGCGGTCGTACGCCGTCCGGCACCTGCGGGTGGCGGGCGAGCGGATCCCCTGAACGCCCGGCCCGCCCGGGACGCGCGCCCCCCTCATCCACTCCCTCACGAAGCGAGGAACACCGGTCCGATGACCACCGTGTACTACACCCACCTGGACGCCCCCGTCGGGCCGCTGCTGCTCACCGCGGACCCGGACGGCGCGCTCACCTCGCTGTCCGTGCCCGGGCAGAAGGGCGGGCGCGGCGTGCGCGACGACTGGCGGGCCGACCCCGGTCCGTTCCGGGCCGCCGCCGAGCAGCTCGCCGCGTACTTCGCCGGCGAGCGGACGGAGTTCCGGCTGCCGCTGCGGGCGTCCGGCACCGAGTTCCGGCGGGCGGTGTGGGCCGCGCTGGACGAGGTGCCCTACGGCACCACCGTCACCTACGGGGAGATCGCCGCCCGGATCGGCGCCTCCCGCGTCGCCGTGCGCGCCGTCGGCGGGGCGATCGGCGCCAACCCGCTGCTCATCCTGCGCCCCTGCCACCGGGTGATCGGCGCGAACGGCACGCTGACCGGGTACGCGGGCGGACTCGAGCGCAAGCTCCGGCTGCTCACCCTGGAGGGCGCCCTCCCGGCCGGGACGCCCGGACAACCAGGAAGGGGCGCCGCCCTCCGGGCCCGCTGACCAGCCCTCCGGTCCTGTCCCGACAGTGCCGGTCACATCGCGTGCGCGTGGGGCCGGCCGGTCCAGCGCGCGCGACCAGTCCTGTGATCAACGCGCCGGGGTCCCCGTTGCGCCGAACGGGTGAATGTGGGTCCGGGGGACGGCGTGTCGGCCCGGGGTGTGGCACCTTCGCTGCGAAGGGCGCCCTCGACGGGCGTCCTTGAAGGGCGGGCACACATGGCCAAGGTCGTACGGGTTCTCGCGGTCCTCCTTCCGCTGCTGCCGGCGGCCCTCATGACACCGGCCGCCGCCCAGCCGGCCCCGCTGCCCTGGACCGGCAGCTGGGAGACGGCGCCCTCCGGTGCCGCCGCCGCGCTGCCCGGCGCCGCCGTCCGCAACGTCGTCCACCTCAGCGTCGGCGGCACGGCCGTCCGGGTCCGGCTCAGCAACCGGCTCGGCACCCGGCCGCTCCGCCTCGGCGCCGTCACCGTCGCCCTGCGCCGGGCGGCCGGCCCCGCCGCCCTGCCCGGCACATTGCGCACCGCCACCTTCCACGGCGCCCAAGAGGTGACCGTCCCGCCCGGCGCGGACGCCGTCAGCGACACGGTGCCGCTGCCCGTGCCGCCCGCCGCCGACCTGCTCGTCACCGTGTACACCCCGGACGACTCCGGTCCCGCCACCTACCACCGCAGCGCCCTCCAGACCAGCTACCTGGCCCCGGCGGGCGCCGGCCGGGCCGCCGACGAGGACGGCACCGCGTACGCGCTGACCACCGGCCACTGGTACTACGTCACCGGCGTCGACGTCCGCGGGCCCGCCGCCGGCAGTGTCGTCGCGTTCGGGGACTCGCTCACCGACGGCAACGGCTCCACCCCCGACACCAACCGCCGCTGGCCCGACCGGCTCGCCCAGCGGCTGCGCGGACACCGGCTCGGCGTCCTGAACGCCGGCATCTCCGGCAACCGCCTGCTGCGCGACGGCACCGGACCGAGCGCCCTCGCCCGCCTGGACGCCGACGCCCTGGACCGGGCCGGGGTGCGCGCCCTGGTCGTCTTCGAGGGCATCAACGACATCAAGGGCACCCCGCAGGCACACGACCCCGCCGCCTACGCGGACGCCTACCGCGCCCTGGTGGCCCGCGCCCACGCCCGCGGCATCCCGGTCGTCGGCGTCACCCTCACCCCGTACGGCGGCTACCCCGCCTGGACCCCGGCCGGCGAGGACGTACGGCTGCGGGTGAACGCCTTCATCCGTACCGGCGGTGTCTTCGACGCCGTGGCCGACGCGGACGCCGCCGTACGCGACCCGGCCGACCCCACGCGCATCCGGCCCGCCTACGACCCCGGCGACCACCTGCACTTCAACGACGTCGGCATGTCCGCCGTGGCCGACACCGTCCGCGACGCCCTGACCCGCCCGCCCCTCGCTCTCCTCCCGGCCGGGAACGAACCGGTCGGCCCCCGTCACTCCGTCGTCGTTTCCCCGCAGCTCTCGGAGCCCTTCACCACGCCGAACACCACCGGGTGATCGGTGATCTGCTGGTTCGGCTCCGGCCGGGAGGTGCAGATCCGCCACGCCGCGAGGTCGTCCACCCGGCGGCCCTGACCGCTCGCGTCCTGGAAGGTCATCTCCAGTGTGGAGCCCATCTGTTCGTACGCCCGCCCGGCGTTGCCGCCGATGACGTCGGGCATGGTGGCGCTGACCGGGCGGTGCGTCCCGGCGGGCGCCGAGCCGGTCGGGGCGCTCGCCGGGCCGGTCGGTGCGCTCGCCGGGCCGTCCGCTGCCGACGACGCGCCGCAGGCGGTGATAGAGGCCAGGAGCACGGCGGCGAGGGCGGGTCTCAAGAACTCGGTGACGGTCATGTTCTCCCCGACGTGACGACGGTCGGCACAGTATTCACGATGCGGGGGCGACAGCAGGCACCGCCGGTGACGGCCGGGGCGGGCGCCCGGGTCAGCGGTGTTCCTCCCGGGTCACCCAGCCCCGTTCCCAGGCGTGCCAGCCCAGTTGCATGCGGGTGGTCACCCCCGCCAGTTCCATCAGCCGCCGCACCCGGCGCTGTACGGTCCGCAGCCCTACGTCGAGCTGTTTGGCCACGCTCGCGTCGGTCAGCCCGGCCAGCAGCAGCGAGAGCACCTCCAGATCGGTGGCGTCGGGCCCGCCGGGCGGCTCCGCGGTCACCCCTTCGGCGCCCAGCCGCAGCGGCAGCGCGTCCCGCCACACCGACTCGAACAGCCCGGCGAGCAACTCCAGCAGCCCGCTGGCGTGCACCACCAGCGCGGCTGGCTCGGCGGACTTCGCGGTCAGCGGCACCAGCGCGAGCGAGCGGTCGGCCACCACCAGCTTCGTCGGCACCCGGTCCACCACCCGGACCCGCTCGTCGCGGCCGAGCGCCGCCCGCAGCTCGGTCAGCCCGTGCGGCCGGTCCAGCACCGCGCGCTCCACCACCACCCGGTAGCGCACCCCGCGCCCGGCCGCCTGCTCCTCCGCCTCGTTCTCCATCCCGGACACCACCATCGGGTCGCCGGTCACCAGCGCGCACACCTCGTCGTTCGCGCCCAGCTGGAGCTGGAGGAAGCGCTGGGTGACCGCCGAGGCGCCGGTCACCACCTCCACCAGGTCGTGCACCGCCGGTTCCGTCGCCGTCGCCCGGTACTCCTCCGCGAGCAGCGCCGCCGTCAGCTCCGCCTGCTCCAGCTCGTGCCGCCGCTGGGTGAGCAGGGCGGCCAGCGCCACCCCGGGCGGCGCCGCGACCCAGCGGCCCGGCCGGGCCGGGGACTGCGCCGCCAGGCCGTGCCGCTCCAGCCGGCGCAGCGCCCGCTCGGCGTCCCGCTCGGCCAGCGTCAGACGCCGCGCCAGGTCGGCCACGTCGGCCGCGCCCACGGACACCAGCGCCCGGTAGGCCGCCTCGTGCGTCTCGTCCAGGCCTATCGCTGCCAGCATCGCCCCGCGTCCTCCCTGTGCGTCCACCCGGCGGAAACGGAGGCGGCGTGGCGGGAAACGGCCACGGCGCGAACCCGCCGCCGGACATCATCGCCGTAGTGACGGCACCTCTGCCAAGGTGTCACCAGTCGCGAGAAGCACGGCCGTTCACCTGGTTCACAGAGGCGATACCGGGGAACCCGGCCGGTGCGGTGGCCCGGGCCCGGACGTGTGCGAGCGCGTGTAAGGGGCATTTGGGGCCGGGGCACCGCGGACGCCGCCGGGCGGCCCTCCCGTGGGGGGTGGGGCCGCCCGGCGGCCAACACCCTTGCCCCGTACGGCTGTTCAGCCCCTCACTCGATGCGTTCGGATGAGGCGGGCGGTGGTACCGGATTTTCCCGGTGCCCGGTTTTCCCGCGGCCCGTGCGGTGACAATCAGGGGCATGAGCCAGCAGGGTGCGAGTCCCGCTCGTCAAGGCGACGACTGGTGGGGGGAGTTGTACGACGGCACCACACCGGACACGGGCCCCGCGCAGACGCCCGACTCCCTGGACGACCGGTTCGCCTCGGCGCGGAACGCGGTGACGGAACGGCCAAGGCCCCCGGAGCCCTCGCCTCCCCCGGAACCCTCGCCTCCCCCGGAGCCCTCGACCATCCCGGAACCGGAACCGGAACCGGCATCGGAACCGGAAATGGCATCGGAACCGACCGGACCGCCGCCTCCGGAGTACCCCGCCGACCCCGCCGACCCCGCGGACACCCCGGACCACGTCGGCTCCGGCCCGCCCACCCACGACCCCGAGCCCACCGCGCTCCCGCCCGCCGACCCGGACGCGCTGGACGGCCTGGTCCCGGACACCGTGCTGGACGGCGCCCGGTACGGGCCGTGCACGCTGCGGGCCGTGTCGCAGCGCGGGGACTCGGCGCGCTACCGGGGCGAGCCCCGCCGGGACGCGCTGCTCACCGCGCGGTTCGGGACCGGGGAACAGGCGCTGGTGCTGGTCGCGATGGCGACCGGCACCCGGGCGGTGCCCGGCGCGCACCTGGCCGCGGCCGAGGCGTGCCGGGAGATCGCTCGGGCGGTGGGCCGCAGCCACCGGCGGCTCGCCGAGGACATCCGGGCGGCCCGGCGCGGCGACCTGAAGTCCGGTCTGCACCGGCTCGCCGACCGCGCCCTGGGCGGGCTCCGGGCGAGCGCCGGCACCGACGCGCCCGTGGCCGGCCTCAGGTGTCTGCTGCTGCCCGCCGACCCGGACTGCCGCATCCGGGTCTTCTTCGGCGTCGGCGACGGCGGGCTGTTCCGGCTGCGGGACGGCGCCTGGCAGGACATCGAGCCGCGCCCGGCGGCCGACGACATCGCCCCCGGCGCCCCGCCCGGCGACGACCGGACGGCCTCGCGAGCCGGCGCACCCCGGCCGGGCCCGTCCGACCCCCGCCCGCCCCGCGAGCCGTTCCGGTTCCGCGCCTCGGTAGCCCGCCCGGGTGATGTGCTGGTGCTGTGCACGGCGGGCCTCGCCGACCCGCTGCGCGACACGGACGCCCTGCGCGCCCGGCTGGCCCGTCGCTGGTCCGGCGGTACCCCGCCCGGCCTCGCCGCCTTCCTCGCCGACGCCCGGGTGCGGGTGAAGGGGTACGCCGACGACCGTACGGCGGCGGCCGTGTGGGAGGCGTAACCCCGGCCCCTGTGGATTGATGGAAACGGCAGGGCCGTATTCCGGGAGCGAAGGGGCAGAAGCGAGCCATGGCCAAACAGAACGTCGCCGAGCAGTTCGTCGACATCCTCGTCCGCGCGGGCGTGCGCCGCCTCTACGGTGTCGTCGGCGACAGCCTGAACCCGGTCGTGGACGCCGTCCGCCGCAACGCCGGCATCGACTGGATCCACGTGCGCCACGAGGAGACCGCCGCCTTCGCGGCCGGCGCCGAGGCCCAGATCACCGGCAAGCTCGCCGCCTGCGCCGGCTCCTGCGGCCCGGGCAACCTGCATCTGATCAACGGCCTGTACGACGCCCACCGGTCCATGGCCCCGGTGCTCGCGCTCGCCTCCCACATCCCCTCAAGCGAGATCGGCCTCGGCTACTTCCAGGAGACCCACCCCGACCGGCTGTTCCAGGAGTGCAGCCACTACAGCGAGCTGATCTCCAGCCCGAAGCAGATGCCCCGGCTGCTGCAGACCGCCATCCAGCACGCGGTCGGCCGGCAGGGGGTGAGCGTGGTCTCGCTGCCCGGGGACATCGCCGCCGAGCCCGCCCCGGAGAAGGCGGCGCAGAGCGCGCTCGTCACCTCCCGGCCCACCGTGCGGCCCGGGGACGCCGAGATCGACCGGCTGGCGGAGATGATCGACGCTGCCCGCAAGGTCACCCTGTTCTGCGGCAGCGGCACGGCCGGCGCGCACGCCGAGGTGATGGAGTTCGCCGGCAGGATCAAGTCACCGGTGGGCCACGCGCTCAGGGGCAAGGAGTACATCCAGTACGACAACCCCTTCGACGTCGGGATGAGCGGACTGCTCGGCTACGGCGCCGCCTACGAGGCCACCCACGAGTGCGACCTGCTGATCCTGCTCGGCACCGACTTCCCGTACAACGCCTTCCTGCCCGACGACGTGCGCATCGCCCAGGTCGACGTGCGGCCCGAGGTGCTCGGCCGCCGCTCCCGGCTCGACCTCGCCGTCTGGGGTGACGTGCGCGAGACGCTGCGGTGCCTGATCCCGCGGGTGAAGGAGAAGACGGACCGGCGCTTCCTCGACCGGATGCTGAAGAAGCACGCCGACGCGCTGGAGGGCGTGGTCAAGGCCTACACCCGCAAGGTCGACAAGCACGTCCCGATCCACCCCGAGTACGTGGCCGCCGTACTGGACGAGGTCGCCGACGACGACGCCGTGTTCACGGTCGACACCGGCATGTGCAACGTCTGGGCCGCCCGCTACATCACGCCCAACGGCCGCCGCCGGATCATCGGTTCGTTCTCGCACGGGTCCATGGCGAACGCGCTGCCGATGGCGATCGGCGCCCAGTTCACCGACCGGCGCCGGCAGGTGGTGGCGATGTCCGGGGACGGCGGCTTCTCCATGCTGATGGGCGACTTCCTCACGCTCGCGCAGTACGACCTGCCGGTGAAGGTGGTGCTGTTCAACAACTCCTCGCTCGGCATGGTCGAGTTGGAGATGCTGGTCGCGGGCCTGCCCTCGTACGGCACCGCCAACACCAACCCCGACTTCGCCGCCGTGGCCCGGGCCTGTGGCGCCCACGGCGTGCGGGTGGAGAAGCCCAAGCAGCTCGCCGGGGCGCTCAAGGAGGCATTCAGGCACAAGGGCCCCGCCCTGGTGGACATCGTCACCGACCCCAACGCCCTGTCCATCCCGCCGAAGATCAGCGCCGAGATGGTCACCGGGTTCGCGCTGTCCGCCTCCAAGATCGTGCTGGACGGCGGCGTCGGCCGGATGCTCCAGATGGCCCGCTCCAACCTCCGCAACGTGCCACGCCCGTAAGAGCCTTCACGGGGGAGCGTATTTCGGCCAGTTTCACCGGGTGTGACGGCGTACCGACCACCGGTGCCGGGCGGGGTCCGGCCGCCGTCCCGGGGCCTCGGTGGCGTCCTGCGGCGTTCGTGGCGCCCGGTGCGTGGCGGCGGAGCGGTGCCCCGGGCGGCCGGGGCGCTGTGCGGATATGGCCGAACCGCCGGTCATCGGGCATACGTCAGGACTGCCCCGGTGTCCGCTGGGCAAGCATCCCCCGTGAACGTGTTCGACCAGGAGGGGCAGGGACCGGCGGCGTGCGGGCGGGGGTCATGAACAGGCAGGCACGAGGGGGCGGTCCGATGACCGTCGAGGCCTACTCGATGACAGCGGGGGACCAGACGGACACCATCACCGATGACGAGCGACGGCTCCGGCGCAGGCTGGGCCGGGCGGACCTCAGAGCGGTGCCGGAGGCCCGCCGGGCGCTGCGCGAACTGCTGCGCCACTGGGGCAAACCGGGCCGCTCGGAGATAGCCGAACTGCTCACCAGCGAACTCGTCACCAACGCGATCGTCCACACCGACCACGACGCCGTCCTGACGGCCGTGCTGGAACCGGACGGACTGCGCGTGGAGGTGAGGGACTTCGTGGCCCGCAGACCCGAGCGTCACACCCCGCCCGCGGACGACGACACCCACGGCCGGGGCCTGGTGCTGGTCGAGTCCCTGGCCGACGCCTGGGGCGTACGGCCGCACGGGGTGGGCAAGTCGGTGTGGTTCGAACTCGGCACCGAGGCGGCGTGATCCGCTGACGGAACGGCGCGGGACCGAAGCGCTCGCACCCCGGTTCCCGCGGGCCGGTGGGGTCACGCCCCCAGCCTCGTCGGGCAGGACCGACGATGGTGACGCCCCGGCCCCGAACTCCCGGCGATGTCAGCCGATTTGCTGTTCCAGGTCCTTGAGCTTGCGCTCCAGGGAGTCCAGTCGCGGCAGGGCCAGGGTGTCGTCCTCGGCCGTCAGGTCGACCGTCAGCGGTTCAGCCGCGCCGCGGACCGGCTGGAGAGAGGGCCGGGCGCGTACGGGCAGCGGCTCCGGGGTGGATATGGCGGGCTCCGCGGTCGCCGCCGGGGCGGACCCGCGTTCCACCGGCTGCACCTCGACCTGCCGGCCGGCGCCCCGGCCGGCGAAACCGGGCCGGCCCCGGCTGATCGCCTTCAGCCGGGCCCGCTCCACGCGCCGCTGGTCGCGCCTGCGCCGCCGGTCCTCCTCCTTCTGCCGCCTGTCCTCGCGGACCTCCTCGACCGCCTCGTCCAGGCTGCGCACGCCCTCCAGGAGCATCAGCGACCAGGCCCGGTAGGTCTCGCGGGGCGCCCGCACCCAGCGCACGATCCGGATCTGCGGCAGCGGGCGCGGCACCAGGCCCTGTTCGCGCAGCGCGGCCCGGCGGGTCTGCTTCAGCGCCCGGTCGAACAGCACGGCGGCCGACAGGGACATGCCGGAGAAGAACTGCGGGGCACCGGCGTGACCCGCGCCGCGGGGCGCGTGCACCCAGTTGAACCAGGCAGCCGCCGCGGCGAACAGCCACACGAGCAGCCGGGAGCCGAGGGCGGCGTCACCGTGGCTCGCCTCGCGCACGGCGAGGACGGAGCAGAACATCGCCGCGCCGTCCAGCCCGAACGGCACCAGGTACTGCCAGCCGCCGCTCAGTCCGAGGTTCTGTTCGCCGAAGCCGACCAGGCCGTGGAAGGACAGGGCTGCCGCCACCGCCGCACAGCAGAACAGCAGCGCGTAGGAGGCCGTGCCGTAGAGGGCCTCCTTGCGCCGGCGGCGCTCCTCGCTGCGCTCCCAGGAGTCGTCCGCGCCCGCGTCCTCCCCGGCGGAGCGCTTGCCGCGCGCGAGCACCGCCACTGCCACCAGCATGCCCAGGAGCAGGACGGCGCCCGGAAGCAGCCAGTTCAGCGATATGTCGGTCAGTCTCATCAGGGTCCCTTGCATGGGGATAGGGCGTAACGCCCGCCATAGTGGCCCTTTCCCGACGGCCCTCAGGGGGTTTCGGGGCAAGAGACCGCCAAGGGAGTGCGCGAGGGGTGCCCAGAGCGGTGTTCTTCTCGAACTACCGCTTGAGGAACGGGAGTTGCGTTCGAATGAACCACCCGTACGGGTGGCCGCGGAGAAGTTTCCGCGCCGGGTGGGGCGGCTGTGCCCGGACGGAACGATTCCTCAGCAGGCCGCGGCCGCGGTGAGCCTGGCGATCCTCTCGCCGTCCCGGGTGCGCGGACACGTCACACAGGTGTCCTGCGGGCGGACGGTGTAGAACATGCAGCAGCTCGCCCGGTCCCGGGTGGGCAGCCGGGTGCCGTCCGGGGCGGTCAGCGCCCGGAACCCGGCCGAGCCGGCGTACGGCGGGGTCGTCCCCGGCAGCAGCAGCTCCAGCTCCCGCACGGCCCGGTCCGCCTCCTCGGCGCCGGACAGCCCGGCGACGTACCACAGCCCCTCCACGGCCTCGTCCGTCGCCATGCCCCACAGCGCGCGCCCGCGCCGCCGCATCCGGGGCCCGAAGGCCGTGAGCACCGGTTCCAGATGCTCGGCCACGGCCGCGCGCACCTCGGCCCGCAGCGCTTCCTCGTCCGGTACGACGACCGTGCCGGGCAGCGCCGCGGCGGGGTCGCCCGGCAGGCAGGCGACGGAAACCGGGCGGCGTACGGCCATCCGCCCGGCCGCGCGGTCGTAGCGGACGTGGGTCACGGGCAGCCGGGGCACCCGGCGGTACCAGAACCACGGGGCGGTGATCAGCAGGCAGACGGCCCAGGCGTAGCGGTGCAGGCCGAAGCTCGCGACGACGTCCGGGCGGGCCGGGCCGCCGTAGTCCCGCTCCACCTGCGCCGCGTCCCACGCCAGGAAGGCGTCCAGCGCCGCGCCGCCCGCGGCGAGCTCCGCGGCGTCGACCCAGCCAGGGCCGCCGGGCGCCGGGTCCTCCGGGCCCAGTTCGGTCACGGTCAGCCCCGGGAAGGCCGCGCCGAGGCGGTCGTAGGCGGCGGTGAGCGGCGAGGCCGCAGCGGGCATGGCGGAACCACCGATCCTTGGACGCGTCCGCGAGAGCGGACGAGCTGTACAGGTAAGCCTTACCTTACTCAGTTATGGCGGAGTTTGAACTGCCGCCCGGTGCGCCTAAGGTCTTGACGGACAACCGACAACCCGTCGTCAATGACCCCAAGTACCGACAAGCCGCCAGGAGGACCCGTGAAGCAGGGCGTGCAGGGCTCCCCGGGCCGGCCGGTCGCGGCCTTGGACGGGCCCGACCCCGCCGGGCGGCCGCTTCCGGTCCAGCGCTCCTCGGTGCGCGGGCAGATCCTGGACGCGCTGCGCACCGCGCTGGTCACCGGCGATCTGCGGCCGGGCGAGGTGTACTCCGCGCCGGTGCTCGGGGAACGCTTCGGCGTCTCGGCCACGCCGGTACGGGAGGCCATGCAGCAGCTCGCGCTGGAGGGCGCCGTCGAGGTCGTGCCCAACCGCGGCTTCCGGGTGGTCGAGCGCGGGGCGCGGGAGCTGGCCGAGCTGGCGGAGGTGCGCGCGCTCATCGAGGTGCCGGTGATGGTACGGCTCGCCCGCACGGTGCCGGCCGAGCGGTGGGCCGGGCTGCGGCCGCTCGCGGAGGAGACGGTGCGGGCGGCGGCCACGGGCTGCCCGGCGGCGTACGCCGAGTCCGACCGCGCCTTCCACGGCGCGCTGCTCGCCCTCGCGGGCAACGAGCAGCTGGTCCGGATCGCCGAGGACCTGCACCGGCGGGCGCAGTGGCCCCCGGTCCGGCGGGGCAGGGCCGACTTGCTCGCCGACGCCGCCGAACACGTGGCCCTGCTGGAGGCGTTGGCGGCCGGGGACGTGGACGGGGTGCGGTCGCTGGTGCGCCGCCATTTCGCCGGCGTGGGCTGAGCCCTCACGGGGCGGCGCGGCCGGGCCGCGGGCCGCGACGGTGGGGTGCGGACTGTCTGCCGGGCGCGGGTCCGTCGTGGCCGGTCGCGCGGTTCCCCGCGCCCCTGGGGTGTCGCCGCCGACGCGTCCCGAAAGGGGCGCGGGGAACTGCGCGGACAAGCCCCACGCACCCCCACCCGGCAACGCACCCCGACCACCCCGCCCCCGCCCCGTCGGTCGCCCCTACGCCGTGGCCACCCCCGGTGCCGGCGGGGCCAGTTGGCCTGCCAGCCACGTCGGGACGCCGCCCAGGAGCCGGAACAGCCGCCGGGCCTCCTCCCGCAGCCGGGACGCCTCCGGTTCCTCCTCGGTGTCCGCCAGGGACACCAGCGCCGGCGCCGTGCCCACCAGATAGCCCAGCTCCTCCCGGATCCGCAGGGACTCGGCGAAGCCGTGCCGCGCGTCGGCCAACTCCCCGTCCCGCAGGGCGAGTCCGGCCAGATGGCGCCAGGTGAACGACAGCAGCAGCGCGTCGGCGTGCGCCCCCGCCGCCGCGTGCGCCCGGCGGTACGCGGCGCGAGCCGCCTGCGGGGAGCGGGCCAGGTTCTCGGCGACCAGCCCCCGGCGGAAGTCCAGCAGCGCCCGCCCCCGCGACCCCGGAGGGAGCAGCGCCGCCGCCCGGCCCAGCGCGGCCCGCGCCTCGTCCGCGCGGTCCCGGACGCCGTGCAGCGTGGCCGTGTAGGCGAGCTGGCCCCGCTCGCAGGCGGCGGCCCCCCGCTCCTCGTCGGTGAGCGCCAGCGCCTCCGCCGTGCGCAGCGCGTCCTCCGCCTCGGCCCAGCCCCGCTCGGTGTACAGGCACCGCTCGACCAGCAGCGCGGCCCGCTGGAGGGCCGGGGCGGCCCGGTCGGCCGGCAGCAGGGCCGCCGCGTCCGCCCAGCAGGCCCGGCTGCGCAGCCGCCATACCGCGGTCTGGACAGGATCGTCATCGGTCGTTCCATCACCAGACATGGCGGTATGCGCCACGTTGCCCTCCCCATGCACGCCATCGAGCTGTTGAGTGGTGGCGGCATTCCAGCACCAATCGCCGGGCCCGGCCAAGAGGATGGGTGAAAAATTTCACAAAGTAGGGGGGTGCGGGCGGTGCCGGGCCGGCCGCCGCGCGCCCCCCGCCGGCCTCAGCTCATGCGCAGGGCGAGGAAGAAGTCCAGCTTGTCCTCCAGCCGGGACAGGTCCCGTCCCGTCAACTGCTCGATCCGCCCGACCCGGTAGCGCAGCGTGTTGACGTGCAGGTGGAGACGGGTGGCACAGCGGGTCCAGGAGCCGTCGCAGTCCAGGAACGCCTCCAGGGTCGGGATCAGCTCGGCCCGGTGCCGCCGGTCGTAGTCCTTGAGCGGGTCCAGCAGCCGCGCGGTGAAGGCGCGGCGGACGTCGTCCGGGACGAAGGGGAGCAGCAGCACATGGCTGGCCAGTTCCTGGTGGCCGGCCGCGCAGACCCGGCCGGTGCGGGCGGCGGCGACCCGGCGGGCGTGCCGGGCCTCCTCCAGGGCGCCGCGCAGGCCCTCCGCCGAGTGCACGGCCGCGCTGACGCCGAGGGTGAGCCGGCCGTCGTCGTCCAGGCCCGCCGACAGCGGCTCGCGCACCGCCTGGAGCAGGGAGTCGGCGAGCAGCCCGGCCTCCGAGCCGTCGTGCTCGGCGGTGACCGAGGGCAGCGGGACCAGGGCCACCGCCTCCTCCCCGGTGTGCGCGACGGCGATCCGGTCGGAGGGCTCCGGGCCGGTCGCCAGCGGGTCGACCAGCACCTCCTCCAGCAGCGACTGGGCGACCTGGCCGCCGTCGGCCTGCTGGCCGTTCTCCCACTCCACGCGGGCCACCACGACCTGCCAGTGCGGGGCCGCGCCCAGCCCGGGCAGCAGCACCGGCGCGGCCACCCGGAGCCGGGCGGCTATCTCGGCGGGCGCGGCGCCGGTCTGCACCAGCTCCAGCACCTCCTGGGCGAGCCGGCGCCGGACCGTGCGGGCCGCGTCCCTGCGGTCGCGTTCGACGGCGATCAGCTGGGTGACGCCCTGGAGCAGGTCCAGCCGCTCCCCGGGCCAGTCGCCCGCGTCCGCCTCCACGGCCAGCAGCCAGTCCGACAGCACCGTCTCCCGCACGTCGCGGGCGGCCTGCGCGGAGCGTCCGGAGGAGCGGATGGGGAACAGGGAGTAGGTGGTGCCGTCCAGCTGCACCCGGTGCGGGCCGCGGCGGCCGGTGCGGCCGGCCGCCAGGTGCTCGGCGGCCAGCCGGGTGCAGGTCTCGGCGGGCAGCGCCGGGCCCGCCACCTTCGAGCCGGCGATCAGCCGGCCGGTGGGGGAGAGCACCCAGGCGCGCAGGTCCAGGTCGGAGCCGAGCAGGTCCAGGACCACGTCCGGGCCGCCGCCCGCCGGGCCCGAGGTCATCATCCGCCGGTGCCGGTCCACCACCGCGGCCAGGTCCCCGGCCCGCTCGCCGGAGACCTGCCGGACCACGTGCTCGGTGATCGTGGCGAACGCCACCGACTCGTGCACCGCGAACAGCGGCAGCCGGTGCCGGGCGCAGGCCAGCACCAGGTCCTCCGGCACATCGCCCAGCTCCGCCTCGCCGGCCGCGAGCGCCGCCACCCCCGCCTGGGCCAGGATGCGCACGAAAGGCTCGGAGTCCGCGGCGTCCCTCCGCCAGGCCAGGCCCGTCAGCACCAGCTCGCCGCCGGAGAGGTAGCGGCTCGGGTCGCGCAGGTCGGTGGTCATGACCCCGCGTACCGTGCGGTCCAGCTCGTCCTCGCCGCCGAGCAGCCGCAGGCCCAGCGCATCGGTGTCCAGCAGTGCGCGCAGCCGCATCTCGTCGCCGCCGTTCTTTGTCTCGAAACCTACGATGAATCTTGGAAGGTGGGCCCGGGCCGTCCCGGGGCGCCCGGAACCGGACGCCCGGGGAGGCGTGGTGCGGTCCTCCGCGCTGTTTCCCGCGTTTCCCCAGGAAATCGGAGAGGTTACCGATGGCCTCCGTTCATACGAATCTACAAGATGCCTGCCCTGGCCAGCCAACTCCTTCATGGTTTCGGTGACTGACCGGGCCGGAGTACCGGGCGGTCTACTGAGTCCACTCCGCGTGAACAGCACATGAACGAGCCGCGCCCGCCGCACACGGATTGGCTCGATCCGCACGACTCACGAGACGAAGAAGAGAGCCGGTCATGGACTTCCTTCGCCCCGCCAGCCGGGAGGAGGCGCTCGCCGCGCAGGCCGAGCACCTCACCGCTGTGCCGATCGCGGGCGGCACCGATGTCATGGTCGGGACCGACTCCGGCCACCGGCGGCCCGAGCACCCGCTCGGCCCGTACCGCGTCGGCGGACTCCACGAGCGGGAGTCCGGCGGGCAGGGCGTGCGGCCGGGTCCCTCCGTCCCGTACGGCGTGATCACGCGGAGTCTCCGTGCCGGGTCGCCGGGCCCGGCGCTCGCCTCGTACCCGGTCGCCTCCCCGCGGATCCGCGGCCGCGGCGGCGCCGGCGGCGGCCTCGGCACGGCCTCGCCGGCCGGCGACGCCCACCCCGCCCTCCTCGCCGCCGGCGCCGGGGCCCAGGGGGCGTCGGCGGCCCGCGGGACCGGGATGACCCCGGCCGGCGCGTTCCGTACGGGCGTCGAGCGCGCGGCGCTCCGCCCGGACGAGCCGGTCCCCACCGTCCTCGACACGCCGGCCACGCCGGCCGGCGTGCTCGAACTCGCCGACGAGCGCGCCCCGTACGGGCCGCGCGGCGCCGACGAGGCCCCGGCCCCGTCGTCCATCCCGGCCGCCCTTGCGGCGGTCCGGGACGCGACGGGTCCCCAGCCCGACCGCACGCCGGCACTTCCCGGGCACCTCGCGGGAACCGCGTAACCCTCCGGGGTCGCGACCGGTGCTCCTCCGGGGGGACTCGCGCTCCCCGGCCCCCACTGTTCGTCTCGGGCCGTCCCCCGGGTCGTCTATCCCAAATCCCGTGCCGCACCGGCGTGCGCGGGTGTCCCTATGAACCTTGGGAGTTGGCCCATGACCCACCAGTCAGTGGAGCCCAGGACCGCCGCCGAGGACGCGGGCGAAGGCAGCCGCGTCCCCGCAGGCCGGTCCTGGCTCGACCGGTACTTCCACATAACCAGAAGAGGATCCACGGTCGCGCGGGAAGTGCGCGGCGGCATCACCACCTTCATGGCGATGGCGTACATCCTCCTGCTCAACCCCCTCATCCTGTCCGGCAAGGACGCGGCGGGGGACACGCTCGGCCAGAAGGCGCTGATCACCGCGACCGCGTTCGCGGCGGCCTTCACCACCCTGCTCATGGGCTTCGTCGGCAAGGTACCGCTCGCCCTCGCCGCCGGGCTCTCCGTCTCCGGCGTCCTGTCCACCCAGGTCGCCCCCGAGATGACCTGGCCGCAGGCCATGGGCATGTGTGTGATGTACGGCGTGATCATCATGCTGCTCGTCGTCACCGGCCTGCGCGAAATGATCATGAACGCGATCCCGCTCGCGCTCAAGCACGGCATCACGATGGGCATCGGCCTGTTCATCGCGTTCATCGGCTTCTACAAGGCCGGCTTCGTCCACCAGGGCAAGGGCGGACCCGTCACCCTCGGCCCCGCCGGCGAACTCACCGGCTGGCCGGTCCTGTTGTTCGCCGGCACCCTGCTGCTGATCTTCATGCTCCAGGCCCGGAACTTCCCCGGCGCCATCCTCATCGGCATCATCAGCGGCACCGTCGTCGCCCTGATCCTGAACGCCGCCGGTGTCATCGACCCCAAGCAGTGGGCCAACGGCACGCCCGAGCTGCACGGCAGCGCGGTCTCCATGCCCGACTTCTCGCTCTTCGGCGACGTCGAGTTCGGCGGCTGGGGCGAGGTCGGCGCGATGACCGTCGGGATGGTCGTCTTCACCCTGGTGCTGGCCGGCTTCTTCGACGCGATGGCGACCATCATCGGCGTCGGCACCGAGGCCAACCTCGCCGACGACAAGGGGCGGATGCCGGGTCTGTCCAAGGCGCTGTTCATCGACGGCGCCGGCGGTGCCATCGGCGGTGTGGCGGGCGGCTCCGGCCAGACGGTGTTCGTGGAGTCGGCCACCGGTGTCGGCGAGGGCGCCCGCACCGGGCTCGCCTCGGTCGTCACCGGCCTGTTCTTCGCGGCCTGCCTGTTCTTCACCCCGGTCACCGCGATCGTGCCGCAGGAGGTCGCCTCCGCCGCCCTGGTCGTCATCGGCGCCATGATGATGATGAACGCCCGGCACGTGGACTGGGCCGACCGCGCCACGGCCATCCCGGTCTTCCTGACCGTCGTGCTGATGCCGTTCACGTACACCATCACCACCGGTGTGGCCGCGGGCGTCATCTCCTACGTCGCCATCAAGGTGGCCCAGGGCAAGGCGCGCGAGATCGGTGCCTTCATGTGGGGGCTCACGGTGGTGTTCCTCGTCTACTTCGCCCTCAACCCCATCGAGGGCTGGCTGGGAGTCCACTAGCCCGCCCACGACCCCCAGCGGACCGGCGGTGGGGCTCGGTCTGCCGAGGGGCGCGTGGGGGCCACGTATACGCGCTGTGCCGGCAGGCGCCGACGGACGGGCAGGACCGTCCGGAGACGCTTCCGGTACGGCGACGAGGATGCCCTCGCCACCGGCCTGACCCGTGGCGGCGACAACGGCATCCTCGTCAGACCGGTCGGGCGGACGGTCCCGCCCGGCCGGTGCGCGCGCCCGCGCCGGCCGTCGCCGCCAGTGGGGAGGCGGCGACGGCGGCGCGGATCGCACGCGACCCGGCCTCCCGACCCCCGGGGCCGTGCATGCACCACCCGAGAACGTGCGGTCGAACTCCTGCGGTCCGCTGGGCGGTTGAGCCATGTGGCGTCGGGTGCGTACGGCAGACTCCGGGGTGGGCCGACCGCTCAGGGCCGTTGGAGCAGCCGGTTCGCCGCGTGATCGGGCTCTCCCGGTCCCAGAGGCCGTGCTCACGCCGCCCGAAACCGTTTGCCCGAACTCCCGCTGCACGCTGGGCGGATGATCCACGCGGCGCCGGATGCGTACGGCTGCCCCGGGCCGGGTCGCCCGCTCAGGGCCGTTGGAGCAGCCGGTCCGCTGTCTTCCGGTCCCCGGGGCCGTGTGTGCGCCGCCCGGGGCCGTGCGGTCGCACTCCTGCCGTCCGCTGTGCGGATGGGTCATGCGGCGTCGGGTGCGTACGGCAGATACCGGGGCGAGCCGCCCGCTCAGGGGCGTTGGGGCAGCCGGTTCGCCGTGCGGCGGGGCCTTCCGGTCCCCGGGGCCGTGTGTGTGCCGCCCGGGGCCGTGCGGTCGCACTCCTGCCGTCCGCTGTGCGGATGGGTCATGTGGCGTCGGGTGCGTACGGCAGATACCGGGGCGAGCCGCCCGCTCAGGGGCGTTGGGGCAGCCGGTCCGCCGTGTGGCGGGCCTTCCGGTCCCCGGGGCCGTGTGTGCGCCGCCCGAGAGGCTGTCCCGCGCGGGCTGCTCGGCGTCGCGTGCGTACGGCAGGCCCCGGGGTGCGAGCCGTCCGCTCAGGGGCGGGCGAGCAGGCGGTCCGTCGCGCGGTCGAACAGCAGGCGGGACGCGCGGGCCAAGGCTCCGTCGAAGAACCGTGGCAGGAAGCCGACCCGCAGTTCCTCCCGCCACACCACCCGGCTGCCGCCCCCGGGGCCGGGCCGGACCTCGATCTCCGCCCAGCCCAGGACCACCCGCCCCCGCTTCTCCAGCCGGCACCTCCCGCCCGCGCCCCCGGACGGCGGGCGCCAGAGCGTCACCTCCATCACGTCGTCCACGGCGAACCTGCCGACCCCGGACCGGGCGACCAACCGCGTGCCCACGTGGGTCGGCGGGGGCGTGAGCACCCTGACCCGGGTCAGCGGGACGGCGCCGGTGTGACGCGGCCACTCGGTGAGCCGGCGCCAGGCCTCGTCCGGCGGGAGGGGCACCGTACGCGTGAGGGAGAAAGGGGGCACGGCACGATCGTAGGCACCACCGGTCCGCCGTGCCCCGGTGCCGCCGCCGTAGGGGCTACGGGCGGTACACCTTGCCGGGCTCCGCCTTGCCGGGCGCCAGCAGCTGGGGGACCGTCACGAAGACGTAGCCGCGCTGCTTCAGCGCGTCGATGATGCCGGGCACGGCCGGCACGGTCCCGGCGTAGATGTCGTGCAGCAGGATGATGCCGTCCCGGGACGACTGCTCCAGGACGCGCTTGGTGATGAGCGCCGAGTCGTTGGTCGTGTAGTCCTTGGCAGTCACGCTCCACAGCACCTCCGCCAGGCCCAGCTCCTCGCAGATCTCGTGCACGTTGGAGTCGGTGCGGCCCTGCGGCGGGCGCATCAGGGTCGGCTTGTGCCCGATGAGCTTCTCGATCGCCTCGTTGGGCCGGTTCAGCTCCTCGCGTATCTCCTTGTCCGAGATCTTGGTGAGGATCTTGTGGTCCCAGGTGTGGCTGGCGACCTCGTGGCCCTCCGCCGCCATCCGCTTGACCAGCTCCGGGTACTTCTCGATGTGCCGCTTGCCGAGCAGGAAGAAGGTGGCCGGGACCTTCTTCTCCTTCAGGATGTCGAGCAGCCGCGCCGAGTTCTCGCTGGGCCCCGCGTCGAAGGTGAGCGCGATGCACTTGGCCTTGCGGCAGTCGACGCTGCCGAACTTGGCCGGCGCGCCCTTCGCCTCGGCACGGACGGTGCTCGGCGCTGTCGTGTCGACCTGGGCGCAGCCGGCCAGGGTCAGCGACAGGCCGGCCGCTGCCGCCGCGCAGGCGAGGGCCCGGCGACGCAACCTCCGGCCCGTTCCGTGCATCTTCCTGGGCGCGTGCTGCGGCGTGGCGATCGTGTCGGTCAAGAGAGGCATGCCGGGACTATACACTGCGTGTATAGCGCAACAGTTCGAACCCCCTCGGGTGATACCGGGCAAAGACCCCGTGCACACCAGTAGTACCGACCGGGTACTCCGAGTAACCTCAAGGACCATGACGCGCACGGGGGAGCGAGTCGGCACGGCACGGTTACGGACACCCGCCTGGATCGCGCGCATCGAGACGCCGGACGGGCGGGTCCTCGGTGCGGGGGTGCTGCTCGCCCCCGAACGGGTCCTCACCGCCGCCCATGTCGTCCGGCCCGGCCACCCCTACACCGTCCGCCTGGTCGGCGTGCCCGGCCTCGGCCCCGTCACCGCCACCGTCCGCCCCGACGAGTACGTGCCCCAGCGCCAGGACACCTTCGGCGACCGCGGCGGCGACCTCGCCCTGCTGCGCCTGGCACCGCCCCTGCCCGCCGAACACACCACCCGGCTCTACCGCCTCGCCGCCCCGCACGGGCCCGTCAGCATGTACGGCTTCCCGGACGGCGACGACGGCGGGCGCTGGCACGGCGCCACCCTGGTCGCCGCCCGCGGCCGGGACAGCCAGGTCCAGCTGCGCCCCCTCACCCCCGGCGAACTGGCCGCACCCGGCTTCAGCGGCGGCGGAGTCGTGGACCACGCCACCGACCAGGTCATCGGCATCGTCCTCAGCGTCGACGAGGGGCCGGGCTCCGCGTTCAGCTACATGAGCCCCACCGAGACCATCCTCAGCCACCTGCCCCAGGTCGCCGCCTGGACCGACGGCGCCGAGGCCGTCGACCCCCGGCTGCGCACCGGCACCGGCCCCGCCGCCGGCCGGCTCGACGTGCCCTTCGCCACCGCGCTCGCCTCCTGGTTCCGCGGCGAGGGCTGGCCGGTGCTCGTCACCGTCGTCCCCGCCGGCGGCGACCGCGCCTTCACCCTCCAGCGCGCCGTCACCCTCGCCGACCGCGAACTGCGCACCCACCGCAACACCAGCGCCGTCAGCCACGACCCGCCCGAGACCGTGCCGCCCGCCGGTGCCCACGACCTCGCCCTGGACGTCCAGCGACTGACCACCGCCCAGGTCATGGACCGGATCGCGGAACGCCTCGGCATCCGCGACGACCCCCGCCCGGAACGGCTCGGCACCCTGCGCCTGCCGCTCGCCGCCGTGCTGGCCGGCGTCGACGAGGCGGCCGAACCCGACACCCTGCTCGCCCTGCTGGACCGGCTCGCCCGGCAGGGCGCCCGGCTGCTGCTGGCCTTCCGCGGCCCCGGCGAGCGCGCCGCCCGCGCCGCCGAACTGCTCGTCCACCGCCCGCTGCGCGACCGCTGGGCCCGGCTGCACACCGAACTCGACCACATCACCGACGAGCTGGGCCCGGCCCTCGACACCCGCCGGGACCGCGTCCTGCCCGGCCCCGGCACCCGCCCGCTGCTGGACCGGGCCGAGGCCGGCGTGCGGCGCACCCGGATGCTGCGCGCCTGGGTCGCCCACACCCCCGACCCGGAACGCGACCCCGCCGCGGCCGCCCTGCTGTTCACCTTCGAGGACGCCGTCGCCCGCCGCCGGCGCCGCCTGGAGAACGCCATCGGCCTGCTCGACGCCCGGCTGCGCCGCCGCGCCGAACTCCTCGGCCGGGTCGGCGCCGAATGGCCGCTGTGCCGGCAGCGGGCCGCCGCGCACGGCGACCGGGTCATGACGGCGTACCGGCTCTACGAGGAGGCGCTGTCACTGCTGCGGCAGACCCCCTGCGACATCGAGCGGGCCGAGACGGCCGTCGAACGGTTCGTCGGCTTCTGCTCCACCACCGCACCGGAGGAGGAAGGCGCCTCGTGACCTCGTGCGTCCGGCCCGGCTGCGCGGGCCGCATCATGGCCACCGGCTACTGCGACACCTGCGGCCACCGGCACGCCGAACCCCGCACCGAACCGCACCCCGGCCCCAGCACCGGACCGCACACCGGCCCCCGTACCGGACCGCCCGCGCGGTCCGCGGGCGCGGAAGCCGCCGAAGAACCGCCCGGACCGGCGGCCGTGCACGCCGTCGCCGGACTCGGCGAACTCGACCAGCACGGACTGGTCGTCCTGCCCGAGGTCCCCGCCCCCGACGACGTCCTCCTCACCGACCCCCGGCCGCCCACCGGGGGCCGCCGCTGCGGCGCCGGCGGCTGCACCATGACCATCGGCGTCGGCTACGGCGGCCAGCCCGCCCGCGCCACCGGCCGCTGCCCCCGCTGCGGCACCCCCTACTCGCTGCTGCCCCAGCTCGCCCCCGGCGACGTCGTCGCCGACCACTACAAGGTGCTCGGCTGCCTCGCCCACGGCGGCCTCGGCTGGATCTACCTCGCCGAGGACACCCGCGCCGACGGCCACCGGGTCGTCCTCAAGGGCCAGATCAACGTCCACGACGTCCTCGCCCGGCACACCGCCGTCGAGGAACGCCGCTCCCTCACCGCCCTGCACCACCCCGACATCGTCCGCATCGTCACCTACGCCGAACACCAGAGCGCCGGCCACCCCGCCACCGGCTACCTCGTCATGGACTACATCGGCGGACGCTCCCTGCAACAGCTCATGGACGCCGACGACATCGAGCGGATCTTCCACGGCCGCCCCCGCCTCGACCACGTCCTCACCTACGGCTGCAAGATCCTCGGCGCCCTCCAGTACATGCACGAACGCGGCCTGCTCTACTGCGACATGAAGCCCGCCAACGTCATCCACTTCGGCCGGGCCGTCAAGGTCGTCGACCTCGGCGCCGTCCGCGCCATCGGCGACCGCGCCTCCGCCTACGTCTACACGCCCGGCTTCGCCCCGCCCAAGGAGGAGATCGACCGCCGCGGCTGGCAGGTCGACAGCGACCTCTACACCGTCGGCATGACCCTCCAGGCCCTGGCCCGCGGCACCGAACCCGCCCGCGGCCTCGCCTCCGACTCCTTCCGCCGCGTCATCGCCCGCGCCACCCACGCCGAACCCCGCGCCCGGTTCCGCTCCGCCGCCGAGATGTCCCGCCAGCTCTGGGAGGTGCTGCGCGAGTTCCGCGCGCTCCGGTTCGGCGAACAACTCCCCGAGAGCTCCACCCTGTTCCGCCCCTCCGGCGCCGGCCTCGACGCCGGACTCGGCGCGATCCCCGCCCTCGGCCACTGGACCCGCCGCGCCGACGGCCGGCCCGCCGCCCTGGACGTCTCCCCGCCCCACCCCGCCGAGGTGGCCGGCGCCCTGCCCGAACCCGTCCCCGACCCCGAGGACGGCGCCGCCCTGCTGCTCGACTCCTTCCCGCCCGAGGCCCCCGACCGGGTCGCCCGGCAGTGGCCCCGCGAATCGCGCCTCGGCACCCCCGAGACCGCGCTGTGGCTGTGCCGCGCCTACCTGAGGAAGGGCGAGCAGCGAGCGGCGGAGAGCTGGCTTGCCGAGGCCGAGACCCTGCTCGGTGAACGCGCCGCCGCCCACGACTGGCGCATCGCCTGGCACCACGGCGTACTGCACCTCAGCAAGGGCGAGGTGGACCTGGCCGGCACCCGCTTCGACGCCGTCCACCAGGCGCTGCCCGGCGAGTACGTGCCCAAGCTCGCCCTCGGCTACTGCGCCGAGCACACCGCCGGCACCCGCCCGGCCCGCGCCATGCGGTACTACGAGGCCGTCTGGAAACGGGACTTCGCGCACACCGCCGCCGCGTTCGGCCTGGCCCGCGGCCACCTCGCGGCCGGCGACCGGGACGCCGCCGTGCACGTCCTCGACGAGGTCCCCGCCACCTCCCGGCACCACGACGCCGCCCGCATCGCGGCCGTCCGCGTCCGCGCCGGCATCCTGGGCGCCACCCCGCCCACCCCGGCCGGCCTGCGCGACGCCGCCCGGCGACTGCCCGCACTGCGCCTGGACGGCGGCGCCGCCGACGGCGAGTCCCGGGCCCGGCTGATCGCCGAGGTCCGCGAGAACGCCCTGTACAGCCGCCCCGCCCAGGGCTGGGGACGGGACTTCCCCGCCGGGGACCTGCTGGGCGACGGGGACGAGGACGGGCTGCGCACCCGGCTGGAACAGTCCTTCCGGCAGCTCGCCGCGCAGGCCCGCACCGCCGGGGAACACGGCCGGCTGCTCGACCTCGCCCACGCCGTGCGGCCGATGACCACCTTCTGACCCACCCACCAGCTCCGGGAGAGACAGCGATGACCGTGGCCGAGGAGACCGAGGTGACGCTGGAGGTCGGCCAGCGGACGGAACTGCCCGCGCTGCCCGACCCGGCCGGGCACCACCCCGAACGCGAGATGCACGCCATCCTGGAGATCGGGGTGCGCGGCCCGTCCGGCGCGCCGCACGCCACCCCCGCGCCCGGCACCGGCCCCGCCCTCGCCGAGGTGCTGATCGTCGACACCTCCCGCTCGATGCTCCACCCGCCGGCGAAACTCCACGCGGCCAAGGACGCCACCGCCGCCGCCGTCCGGATGCTGCCCTTCGGCACCTCCTTCGCCGTCCTCGCCGGACGGTTCGACGCCACCGTGGTGCACCCCGGCCCCGGCAGCCAGGTGCTCGCCGTCGCCCGGCCCGGCGAACGCGAGGCCGCCGAACGCGCGGTCCGCCTCCTGGACGCCGACGGAGGCACCGCCATCGGCGCCTGGCTCGACCTCGCCCGGCGGCTGCTCAAGGACCAGCCCGCGCCCGTCAAACACGTCCTGCTGCTCACCGACGGCCGCAACGAGCACGACCACCGCTCCCGCCGGCCGCTGGAGACCGTGCTCGACGCCTGCGCGGGCCAGTTCGTCTGCGACGCCTGGGGCATCGGCGACGACTGGGACGCCGAACTGCTGCTGGCCATCACCCGGCGGCTGCACGGCCGCGCCCGGGCCGTCCGCCGGGAGTCCGAACTCACCGCCGCCTACGAGGAACTGATCGCCGGGCTGCTCGGCACGGCGGTGCCCGAACTGCGCATCCGGCTCACCCCGACCAGCCCCGGCACGGTGATCCGCCAGGTCAAGCAGGTGGTGCCGAACGAACAGGAGCTGCGACCCGTCCCGGCCGGCCCCGGCGGACGCGCCGCGGAGTACGTCACCCGGGCCTGGGGCGACGAGGTACGGCATTTCCAGGTCGTCCTGACCGCCGACCCCACCGGCCGGGAGAGCGGCGAGGAACTCCAGCTGGCCGCCGTGGAGATCGTCGTACCCGGCGTCCGGCGCCCGCTGCGGCTGCCGCCGCCCCGGCCCATCCTGGTGCGCTGGACCGACGATCCACTCGACGCCTCCCGGCAGCATCCCGGGGTCCGGCGGCACGAGGTGTACCAGCGGGCGAGCGCCGCCGTCGCCCAGGCGTACCGGGCCTGGCTGCGCGGCGCGGACGGCCGGGAGGCGGCGGACCGCGCCCTCGCCCGCGCCCTCGCCCTGGCCGCCGAGCTGGGCGACGCCCAACTGCTCGGCGCGCTCCGCCTCATCGAGTCCCCACCGGGCACCGGCCGCATCCGCCCCGGCCTGAAGGACGTCGACTGGCAGCACCTCATCCTCTCCAGCGCCCTGACGACCCCTCCGGAGCGGTTCCCGGAGGAGGGCGGCGGCCGGGGATCCCCGGGGCGTGCGGCGGGGGCGAGAGGACCGGCGGGGAGCGCGGCAGGGATGCCGGAACCGGTGGGCGCCGGAGTTCCCGGGAGCCGTGACGAGGGCGGCGCGGCTCCGGCCGACGCGGACCCGGGCGACCCCGGGCCGGGCCACGCGGCGCCGGGCGGCGGAGCTCCGGGAGGCGCCCTGCCCGTCCGCCCGGACGGACTGATCGAATGCCCGGACTGCCGCTGGCTCGGACCGGCCGGCTCCCTGTACTGCGGAGGCGACTGCGGGCGCCTGCTGAGAGGGGCACCGGCATGAACCCGGGCAACGCGGCGACACCCGACGCGGGCGGTACGGCTCCGGGCGCACCCACCGGCTCACCCGTCCACCCCCCGTCCCAGCCGCCCCCCGCCGCCCCGCACCCCCCGTCCTCCCGGCAGCCCCGGTCCGATCGCCGTACGCCCGGCCGACGGGCCCACCGGCTCGCCCGGCTCGTCTCCCGGCCGGTCCCGTGGCTCCCCGGAACCGGCTCCCGGCCCGCCGACGGCGGCAGCACCACCGCGCGCGACCTGGCCCTCCGGCACCGCCTGCTGCTCGCCCTGTCGGCCCTGCTCACCCTGTCGCTGTTCGTGTCCTACCAGGGCGTGCACGACGACGCGGACCCGCTGCGCACCTCCACCGCCCCGGCCGTGCTGTCCCTGGACACCGCGCTCTACGCGCTCGGCCAGGCCCAGCGGGCCGCCGCCCAGCCGGCCCCGACGAGCGACTTCCAGAAGCAGATCTCGGTCGCTGTGCAGAGCCTGGCCGCCGCCGCGGCCGACGACGACCTCGGCGGGCCCGGCGGCCGGCAGGCCCTGCAGACGGTGGCCGGTCTCATCACCGTCTACGCCGTCAAGGTCCAGCAGTCCCAGCTCCAGCCCGACGGCAGCGTCCTGCGCGAGGCGTACCTCAGCTACGCCACCAGCGTCCTGACGGAGCAGGGCGCCGGCATACAGGACCGGCTGAAGGCCCTGCAGCGGCAGGAGCGCGCCGCCGTGCACCGGCAGACCTCCTTCGGCCCGCTGCTGTGGCTCGCCTGGAGCGTCACCCTGCTGCTCGCCCTCGCCCTGACCGCGGCGCTGCTGGAGACCCAGCGCTTCCTGCGCCGCCGCTTCCGGCGCCGCTACAACCGGCAACTCATCGCCGCCGGACTGCTGTCGCTCGCCGGTGTCGCCGTCACCGTGCTGTTCACCGTGTGGACGCAAGCGGGGATGACCGACACCCGTACCCTGCTCGACCGCCCGCTGCCCGGGCGGCTCATCCCCGACGCGGGGCGGCACACCGCCTCGTACCTGTCCGGCACCGGCTTCCGCGCGGCGGCGGCGGTGTGGATCCTGATAGGAGGCGCCTTGCTGATGGCACTGGCCGAGACGGGCCTCAGGGGGCACATCAACGACTACCGGTTCAGGCCCCGGTGAGCGCGCGCCCCGGCGGCCCGGCGACGGCCGCCCCCGGCCCCCGGCCCCGCCGCTCCCGCCGTCCGGTGCGCGTCGTCACCGTGGTGGCGAGCTGTCTGGCCGTCCTGGCGGCGGTCGCCGTGGCGGGCGTACGCGCCCTCGGGCACGAGCCGTCCGTCACCCTGCTGGCCAACTGGACCGGCGGCGACGAGCGCCACTTCCGCGAGGCGGTCATCGAGCCCTTCGAGCGGAAGTACCGCATCCGCGTCGACTACCAGGGCAGCAACGCCGAGAGCCAGGTGCTCGGCGCCGACGTCGAGGCCGGCACCCCGCCCGACGTGGTGGTGCTCACCGGGCCCGGCGAACTCGCCGAGTACGCCCGGCAGAAGCACCTCGTGCCACTGGAAGACCTGGTGCGCCACGCGGACTTCGGCCCCTCCTGGGCCACCCCCCTGACGGACGGGCACGTGTACTGGTTCCCGCTGAAGGCCGACCTGAAGAGCATCGTCTGGTACCCGGCCGGGCTCGGCGAACGGGAGTTGCGGGACGCCGTGCGCCGGCCGGCCGCGTGGTGCGTCGGCATGGGCTCCGGCGCCACGAGCGGCTGGCCCGGCACCGACTGGATCGAGGACATCCTGCTCCAGCGCCACGGCCCCGCCGTCTACGAACGCTGGGCGAGCGGCGGCCTGTCCTGGCGGTCCCCGCAGGTGAAGTCGGCCTGGACGGCCTGGCGCGGCCTGATCGGCGCCGGCGGCCACCCGGACCTGGTCCGCCGGGCCCTGAAGACCCCGTACCAGTCGGCGTCGGACCCGGTCGCCGCCCGCCCGCGCGGCTGCCTGCTGGAGCACCAGGCGTCGTTCATCCGCGGCCGGCCCGCCTGGCGGCAGACCGACGGCCGCTACGTCTCCTCAGCCGAACTGCTCTTCGGGGCCGCCCCGCGCGCCTGGGAGGTCTCCGGGGACCTCGTCGCCCTGCTGCACGACACCCCGCAGGCACGGAAGCTGATCCGCCACCTGGCCTCGGCCGACGCCCAACGGGCCTGGAGCGAGGGGGAGTCCGGCTTCTCCGTGCACGCCGGTCTGCCGCCCGCCGCCGGCTCCGGCTCCGCCTGGCACCGCTCGCTCGCCCTCGCCCTGCGCGACGAGAAGGCGGCGCACTGCTTCGACGCCTCCGACGCCATGCCGCCCGCGGTGCGCGACGCGTTCGCCGAGGCGGCCATCGAATTCCTCGCCCACCCCGACCGCCTGGACCGCCTGCTCGGCTCCCTGGACACCCTCAGCGGCACCCGGGGCCTGACCTGGCTGCCGTCGGTGTGCGACCGGACGTAGCGGGCCCCCGCGCGGGCCGGGGGCGGCGGGCATTGGAAAGGGGGCGTTGCGGGCCGCTCGTGGTGGCCCGCAACGCCCCCCGGCACATCCCCGAGGGGTGCTCGGGAAGTCCCCTGGGTTACGAGTTGACCTGCGCGGTCACCAGGTCCGAGAAGGTGGTCAGCCGGGTGTAGACACCCGGGTAACCGGCCTCCGCGCACCCCTCGCCCCAGGAAGTGATCCCTGCCAGGACGCCCCCGATGAGCAGGGGACCGCCGCTGTCGCCCTGGCAGGTGTCCACGCCGCCGGAGGAGTATCCGGCGCACACCATGTCGGACTGGACGAAGTCCGACCCGTAGGAGGAACGGCAGCTGGAATCGGACACGATCGGCACGGTCGCGGTCCGCAGCTGGTTGGAGGAGCTGCCGTTCTCCGAGGTGGTCCCCCAGCCGAGGATGCGCGCCGAGGTGCCGGCCGCGTAGACGCTCGTCTGCGCGGAGGAGACGTACTTGGCCGTGGTGTACGGCATCGACGTCGACAGGGTCAGCACGGCCACGTCGTCGCCGTTGGTGGCGTCCGTGTAGCCCGGGTTGATCCAGATCTTGCTGACCCGGCTCACCGTGCCGTTGGTGCCGTTGAGGTAGGTCCGGCCCCCGACCACCCGGACGCTGCTCGTGGTCTCGCCGACCATGCAGTGCGCGGCGGTGACGACCTTGGTGGGTGACACCAGGGTGCCGCCGCAGAACTGGTTCTGGGACGCGTCCGTGATCTGCGTGATGAACGGGTACGCGGTCGTCGTGGTGGTCGTACCGCCGACGATGGGCTGGGGCGCGGCGCTCGCCGTGGGGGAGGCGAGCAGCGCGGCCGCCGTCGCGGCGGCGGTGGCCACCAGGGTCGCGGCGGTCTTTCTCACACGTCTGTGCCCGAACATGAGTCTCCTCAGTGGGGGTTGCACCGGTGGGGGGTCGCGCGGGTGTCGGTGGAGGGTGTGCACGGGGAGGTCGCAGGACCGACCCCGTGTGCCCGGGCGAGCGGCACGCCCTTTACGCTAGGACCCGGAACCCACGGCTCCCAATGAGGGAACCCCCTAAGGGGCTGGGTGAGGGAAAACCCTCGGTCCGGTTCAGTTAACTAGGGCCTCGCTCAGCGCGCCCGTCGAGCCGCCGCCAATCGGACGATGTCGACCCGCGACCGGATCCCGAGTTTGCGGTACACCCGGGTCAGGGTCGCCTCCACCGTCTTCACGCTGATGAACAGCCGGGCCGCGATCTCCCGGTTGGTGGCCCCCTCCATGACCAGCGCGGCGACCTGACGCTCCATCGCGGCCAGCACCTCCAGCGCGGCCGGTGCCTCCGCCCGGCCCGGCACCGGTTCCGGCTCGGGGGCGGCGAGCGCGTCCTCCACCTGGCGCAGCCAGGGCAGCGCCCGGCAGCGCCGGAACAGCCGGGCGGCCTCGTCGAAGGCCGCCGCGCCGGGGCCCCGGCCGCGCAGCCGGGCCAGCGCGAACGCGGCCCGCGCCTCCTCCAGGCCGTAGCCGAGCTTGCCGAGCCGGTCCTGAGCGGATGTCAGCTGGGCGACGGCGGCCTCCCGGTCGCCCCGGGCGGCACGCACCAGCGCCTCGGACCGGTCCAGCACGGCGAGCACGCTCTCCCGGCCGAGCCGGAGCGCGTGCTCCCGGCTCCCGTCGATGACGTCCTGCGCCTCGGCCACCTCACCGGTACGGACCAGCGCCTCGGCCAGGTCCCCCTGCCAGCGGCCCCGGGCCGGGTCGGTGATGCCGAGCCCCAGCTCCAGGCTGCGCACCCGGCGCAGCGAGCGCACCGTGCCCGCCGGGTCCCCGGCCACCAGCTGGGCGTACCCGAGGGCGCCCAGCGCCCGGGAGAGGTACATCTGGTCGCCGTCCTCCTCGGCGTGCCGCACCGCCTCCCGGGCGAGCGCCAGCGCCCGGTCGACGTCGCCGCCGGAGGCCTCGGCGAGCGAGGTGAGCATCGCCGAGGCGGTCTCGCCGATGCCCGAGTCCCGGGCCAGCCGCAGGCTGTCGCGGGCCAGGTCCAGGGCGCGCCCGCAGTGCCCGGCGCGCAGCTCGGTCTCGGCGAGGCCGCGCAGGAAGTGCACCTCGCTCTCCACCGAGCCGCGCCGGCGCACCTCGCGCAGCAGCGCGGTGACGGTGGTGCGGGCCTCGGCCAGCTGGTCGCCCATCACCAGCCAGCGGAACCGGGCGCTGCCCGCGCCGTTGTGATGGCAGGCCACCCGGGGGTCCTGGGGCTCCCGCAGGGCCCGTTTGATGGTGCGGGGTGCCTCCGGATGGCCCATCAGGGTCTCGGTCTGCGCCTGGAAGGCGAGGGCGAGCAGTTCGGTGCGCCGGTCCTGGCCGCGCGCGGCCAGCTCGGCGGCGTGCGCGGCGGCCTGCCGGGCCTCGGTGAAGTCGCCCTCCACGATCAGCGCCCGCCAGGCCAGCTGGTAGTGCACCAGGGCCAGCAGCCGGGGGTCGTCCCCGGCGTCGGCGAGGGCCTGCGGGAAGACGGCGTCGACCTCGGCCATGGTGTGGCCGGCGGTGTCGATGACGATGATCCAGGCCCGTACCCGGTCGGCGGGCACACTCGCCCGGGTGAGCACCTCCCGGGCGATGTCCCGGGCCAGGTCGACCTCCCCGGCGGTGATCGCGTCCTCGGCGGCGGCGAGCCGGCGCTCCTCCGGGCCCGGGCTGCCGTCGGCGGGGGTGTGCCGGGCGGCGAGCAGCCCGAGCTGGGCGGCGACCGAGGGCGCCCCGCGGTCCCGGGCGAGGGCGGCGGCCTCGGCGAGCCGGGCGGCCACCTCCGGGTCCGTGCCGGTGGTGGCCAGGGCCAGGTGCCGGGCCCGCTCTATCGGGTCGGAGGCGGCGGTGGACAGCGCCGCGTGCGCCGCCCGCCGCTCGTGCGCGGGCGCCTCCGCGTACAGCGCGGCGGAGATCAGCGGGTGCGCGAACCGTACGGCGGGGGCGTCGGGCTCGGTGGCCAGCAGCCCGAGTTCGGCGGCCTGGGCGCACTCGGCCTCGGCGTTCTCCCGGCCGGCCGCGCGCAGCAGCGCCGGGGTGGGGCGGGCGCCGGCGCTGGCCACCAGCAGGGTGCGGCGGGCCTCCACCGAGAGCATGTCCAGGCGGCTGAGCACCAGGGCGCGCAGCGAGGTCGGCACGGGCAGCGGCTCGCCGGGCCGGGGCGGGGTGGGACTGTCGGCGAGGGCGCGGCCGAGTTCCAGGGCGAACAGCGGGTTGCCGCCGCTGGTGCGGTGGATCTCGCGGACGGTGGAGCGGGGCAGGCAGCCGTGGCCGCGGTGGTCGAGCAACTGGGCGACCTGGGCGCGGGTGAGCGGGCCGAGCCGGACGGCGAGGGTGCCCGGCGGGCAGGCGCGCAGCTGACGGTCGTACTCCTGGCTCTCCTGGCCCTGCGTGCGTACCGCGCACAGCAGTTGCACGGGGGTGCCCTCCAGGCGCCGGGCGGCGAAGCCGAGGAGTTCGGCGCTGGCCGGGTCCAGCCATTGCAGGTCGTCGGCGACGACCAGCACCGGACCGTCGGCGGCGAGCGCGCGCAGCGCGGAGAGCACCGCCAGGCGCAGCGCGAGGCCGTCGCGCTGGAGGCTGGACTCGCCGCGGCCGGTGAGCGCCGACTCCAGGGCGGTGCGCTGGGCGGCGGGCAGCCGGGGGGAGACCTCGTCCAGGACCAGGCCGAGCAGATCGGCGAGGGCGAGGAACGGCAGATGGGATTCGGACTCCGTCGCCGAGCACCGCAAGACCGTGCGCGCGGTGGCGCCGTATTCCTCGGCCAATGCCCGCAGGGCGGTGGATTTCCCTATTCCGGCGGGGCCGTGGAGCAGCACACTGCCCCCCGAGGCGAGTTGCCCGCGGGCGCCGGCGAACAGCTCCTCGCGGCCGATGACCAGGTCGGGGCGGCACCTGGCAGACTCCTGGAAGTCCCGTCGCACGGTCACCGCTCCCCTCCTGTGTCGTGTCCGGGCCAAATTCTAGGCAACGATCCCTGAAATTCGGACGGAAGCCGTGGTGAGGGAAATAACAAACGGTCAAGCAGGGGGAAATTCAAAGCGGCGCCGGATGAATGGGCAGGTTTCCCAACTGTCTTCGGGCCGTGGCAGCCCTCGCGCCCCCCGGGCCGCGCTCACCGCCTCCCCTCGTGTGCGGGCGCCCGGACGCCGCATCGCCGGACGCGGATGCCTCTCGACCGACTCGGGGCCGGTGCCCGGCCGTTCGGCCACCGCCGCACCGGTGGCTCCCGCCGTCTCCCAGGACAGCACGTCCGGTTCGCGTGGCGCCAGGGTCACGCCCCCGGCTCGTGGCGGCGTGGCCGGCGGCCCGCCCCCGGCGAGCGGTTCGGCCCGCGGCCCCGGCCCGGCGCCCTGGGCTTGCCTCGCCGGGCGGCGGGTGCCGGTCCTGCTGGACAACGCCGAGGACGCGGCCCAGGTACGGCCGCTGCTGCCCGGCACCGAGGTGTGGAGCACCCCGCCGTGGAGCACCCCGCGCACCCGGCGCCGCGTCACCACCGGTACCGCGAGCACCGCGTGGATGCGCTCGGCGGCGGCCGGGGCGTCGTACGCGTGGCTGATCCGCCGCGACCGCGCGCGGTCCGGCACCGCGTACGGCCGGGCCGGTGCCCCCGTCCTGCCGTACGGCGCGGGGCCGGAGACCGCCGCGAGCGGGCGCGGCGGTGCCGTGGGCGGGCCGCTCGGGGCGCTGACGCGGAGGTGCGGCCGGCCGGACGCCGACAGGCCGGCGAAGGCGGCGGGCAGCCCCGGGACGCGCCGTGGCCGGGCCGGCGCGCCGCGTTTCTCCGCCGCCGCCACGGCCTCTGCTGCCACCTTGACGCTCCTTCGGTGCGGTCCACCCCGTTCGGGGGTAGTGAGACCCGCATCACGGATTAGACGATGCCGGGGAGCCGCCCGGCAATGGTCCGGTACCGAGGAGGACGTGGATGACGGCGACCGAGACGTTCCGCGAAGCCAGGGATTTCCTGCTGGCGCACCGCGAGGACTACGCCACCGCTTACGAGGGCTTCCGCTGGCCCCGGCCCGGACACTTCAACTGGGCACTGGACTGGTTCGACGTCATCGCCGAGGGCAACGACCGCACGGCGCTGCACATCGTGGAGGAGGACGGCACCGAGACCCGGCTGTCCTTCGCCGAGCTGTCCGCGCGCTCCAACCGGGTGGCCCGGTGGCTGCGCGAGCGCGGGGTCGCCCCCGAGGACCGGATCCTCGTGATGCTCGGCAACCAGGCCGAGCTGTGGGAGACCGCGCTGGCCGCGATGAAGCTGCGCGCGGTCGTCATCCCGGCCACCCCGCTGCTCGGCCCCGCCGATCTGCGCGACCGGGTGGACCGGGGCCGGGTCCGGCACGCCATCGTCCGGGCGGAGGACACCGCCAAGTTCGACGACGTGCCCGGCGGCTACACCCGGATCAGCGTCGGCGGCCTGCCCGAGGAGGGCTGGGAGCCGTACGAGGACGCCTACGCGGCCCCCGCCGACTTCGTCCCGGACGGCCCGACCCTGGCCGACGACCCGCTGATGCTCTACTTCACCTCGGGCACGACCGCCCGCCCCAAACTGGTCGAGCACACCCACACCTCGTACCCCGTCGGCCATCTGTCCACCATGTACTGGATCGGGCTCAAGCCCGGCGACGTCCACCTGAACATCTCCTCGCCCGGCTGGGCCAAGCACGCCTGGTCCAGCCTGTTCGCCCCGTGGAACGCGGAGGCGACCGTCTTCGTCGTCAACTACACCCGCTTCGACGCGACCCGGCTGATGGCCGAGATGGACCGCGTCGGCGTCACCACCTTCTGCGCCCCGCCGACGGTGTGGCGGATGCTCATCCAGGCCGACCTCACCCGGCTGGCGCACCCGCCGCGCGAGGCCGTGGCCGCCGGCGAACCGCTCAACCCCGAGGTCATCGAACAGGTCCGGCGCGCCTGGGGGGTGACCATCCGGGACGGCTTCGGCCAGACCGAGACCGCCGTGCAGGTCGCCAACACCCCCGGTCAGCCGCTGAAGACCGGTTCCATGGGCCGGCCGAGCCCCGGCTTCCGGGTGCTCCTGCTGGACCCGGTCTCCGGCGCGCCCGGTGTCACCGAGGGGGAGATCGCCCTCGACCTGGCCGAGCGCCCGGCCGGACTGATGACCGGCTACCACGGCGACCCGGACCGCACGGCCGAGGCCATGGCGGGCGGCTACTACCGCACCGGGGACATCGCGACCCGGGACGAGGAGGGCTACCTCACCTACATCGGGCGCAGCGACGACGTGTTCAAGTCCTCCGACTACAAGGTGAGTCCGTTCGAGCTGGAGAGCGCGCTGCTGGAGCACGAGGCGGTGGCCGAGGCCGCCGTGGTGCCCGCCCCGGACGAGCTGCGGCTCGCCGTGCCCAAGGCGTACGTGGTGCTCGCCGAGGGCTGGGAGCCCGGGCCCGGCACCGCGAAGGCCCTCTTCGAGCACTCCCGTGAGGTGCTCGCCCCCTACAAGCGCGTCCGCCGGCTGGAGTTCGGCACCCTGCCCAAGACCGTCTCCGGCAAGATCCGCCGGATCGAGCTGCGCGAGGCCACGGCCGAGGGCTCGGCCGACGAGTACCGCGAGGAGGACTTCCGGTGACCGCGCGGGCCCCGCGCACGGCGGCGCCGGTCACCTCACCGGCGGGGTGCGCGGCGAGGTGACCCCGGGGGCGGTGAGCGGGGCCCGCACGGCCGGCCCCGTGCCCGCCCGCCCGCGCGGCACGCCCGGACGGCCCGGCCCGTCGCGCGGGCGCCGGGGCCGAGCCGTCCGGGCGATCGTCACCCCGGCAGCAGCACGAGCGAACCGGTCGTGGCGCGGGACTCGATCGCCCGATGGGCCCGCGCCGCGTCGGACAAGGCGTAGGTGCCGCCGAACCGTACGCGCAGGATGTTCCCGGACAGCGCGCCGAAGACCTCCTTCGCGCGCCACAGCACCTCGGCGCGGGTACGGACGAAGTGCGGCAGCACCGGCCGGGTCACCAGCAGCGACCCCGATTCGGCCAGGCGCTGCAGATCGAACGGGGGCACGCGGCCGCTCGCCGATCCGAACAACGCGAGGGTGCCCCGCGGCCGGAGCGAGGCGAGGCTCGCCTCGAAGGTGGCCGCGCCGACACCGTCGTAGACCGCGCAGACGCCTTCGCCGCCCGTCAGTTCCCGCACCTGCCCGGCGAGATCGGCACCGTACCGCAGCACGTGCCAGGCCCCGGCCTCCCGGGCGAGCTTCTCCTTCTCGTCGGTGGACACGGTGGTGATCACCTTTGCACCGCGCGCCGTGGCCCACTGCACCAGGAGCTGGCCCATGCCGCCGGCACCCGCGTGGATCAGGACCGGCTCCTCGGGTGCCGGCCGGTACACCGACTCCAGGAGGTAGTGCGCGGTCATTCCCTGCAACAGCGCGCCCCCGGCGACCCGCCAGTCGATCCCGTCGGGCACCGGCACGCACTGGCCGGCCGGCACGGACACGAGTTCGGCGTAGCTTCCCTTGCCGTACGCCCAGGCCACGCGGTCCCCGACGGCGACCTCGGCCCCCTCGCCCACCGCCACGACCTCGCCCGCTCCTTCGAGACCCGGAACGGGGAGTTCGGCGGGGTACTCCCCTCTGCGCACGTACACGTCGCGGTAGTTCACGCCGATCGCTCTGGTCCGCACCAGCACCTCGCCCGGCCCGGGGACCGGGTCCGGCATCCGCTGGTAGCGGAGGGCGTCCGGGCCGCCGGGCTCGGTCACCACTATCGCGTGCACGAGGTCTCCCTTGCTCGCTCTCGTCGGTCCGGCCGCATCACGCGGTCCGGGCCTTGTGCTCGCGGCGGAAGCGGTACAGCACCGGTTCCGTGTAGCCGTTCGGCGCGGTCGCGCCCCGCGTGATCAGTTCACGGGCCGCCTGCCACGGCAGGGAGGTGTCCCCCGCGGGCAGCAGTGGCCGGTGACCGGGTTCGCCGCGCAGCCGCTCGTCGAGGACCGCCGCCGCCCGGCGCAGACCGTCGTCCACGTCTCGCGCGGTGATCACGTCGTGGCGCAGCCAGTTCGCCAGCAACTGGGACGACATCCGCGCCGTGGCGCGGTCCTCGAGGACGACGACACCGTCGAAGGCGGGCATCGGGGAACTGGCGACGGCCCGCTCGATCCAGCGCGCCGCGTAGCCGAGGACGGTGTAGCAGTGGGCGTCCAGCTCCGTCCGGAGATCGGTGACGTTCTCGGCGACCGGCGGACGCAGCAGCTCGTCGAGGGTATGGCGCGGTCCGGCCGCCGCGATCTCGCGCTGCACCCCGGCGATGTCCACCTGGTGGTAGTGCACGGCGTGCAGCGTCGCGGCGACCGCGGTCGGCACCCAGGTCATCCCCGCGCCCAGCGCGAGCTGGGCGCTCTTGGACTCGAACAGGTCGCGCATCCGGTCGGGCGTGGGCCACATGCCCAGCCCGATCAGCGCCCGGCCTGGGAGGCCGTGGGCCAGGCAGGTGTCGACGTGCCACCGCTCGTAGGCCCGCTGCCAGGACTGGGTCCTCATGTCGGCCTTGCGCACCACGGGCCCGGCCGCCATCGACGTGCTGATCTCGTCGCCGGTCCGGTCGAGCAGGCCGTTGTTGGTGGAGACGACCCGGTGCCGGACCGCCTCCAGGCACGCCGCCAGGTTGACGGTGGTGCGCCGCTCCTCGTCCAGCAGCCCGAGTTTCACCGTGTGCTCCGGCAGTCCGAGCAACCGCTCGACACGGCCGAACAACTCGTCGACGAAGGCGAACTCGTCCGGCCCGTGCAGTTTCGGCACCGCCAGATACACCGCGCCGGCCCGGGAGTTGACGCGGGAGGTGTCGCCCCGCAGATCGTGCAGCGCCGCGAGGGTGGCGAGCACGGCGTCGACGATGACCTCGGGCACCTCGGCGCCCTCGGGGCCGAGGATCGCGTCCGTGGTCATCAGCGGCCCGACGATCCGGGCGAACAGCAGGGCCCGCCCGGGGAGCGACATCGGGCCGCCGTCCGGGGCGGTGTACCCGCGATCGGGGTTCATGCCCTCGCTGCCGTGCCGCGCGGTGTAACCGCCCCGCATCAGACGCAGCCAGGCGCGGTGGACCTCGATCTTGTCCGCGACGTCCACGGCGGCGACACAGTCCTCGAAGTCCATGATCGTGGTGATCCCGGATTCGAGGACCACGTCCTGGACACCGGCCGCGTCGAGGCGGCCGAACTCGCCGTCCCGGTCGAACCCGATCTCCACGTGCAGGTGGTGATGCTCGATCAGCACGGCCGACGGCCGGGCGGCTTCACCGCGGAATCCGGCCAGCCGCGCCGTGGCGGCCAGTGTGCCGGACGAGCCGTCGGAGAACGCCACGCGCAGCGCTCCGTCCACCACGTGATAGCCCGTCGCGTCCGCGTGCGAGCCCTGGTCGAGCGGCGCCATCACGTCGAGGAGGCCGCGCGCGAAGGCGATGACCGCCTTCCGGCGTCCGGCGGCGTCGCCCGGGGGGACCACGTCGGTGTCGTACAGGGCGCGGTACAGCGACCCCCACCGGGCGTTGACCCCTTCGAGCGCGAAGTCCTCGTCGACCACCGGCACCAGCAGCTGCGGACCGGCGATCCGGGTGATCTCCGCGTCCGTGCCGGCGGTGTCCACGGTGAAGGGCGCCGGAGGCGGGGCCAGGTAGCCGATCTCCGTCAGGTACCGGCGGTACGCGTCCGCGTCGAAGTCCTCGCCGCGGTGCTCGGTGTGCCAGGCGTCCACGCGGTCCCGCAGCTCGCGGCGGCGGGCCAGCAACGCGCGATCACGCGGCGCGAGGTCGGCGATCAGCCGCTCGAACTCCGCCCAGAACTCCCCGGCGGCCACGCCTGTGCCGGGGAGGGCCTCCAGTTCCACGAAATCCCGGAACGCGCGCGCGACCCGCAGGGACCCGATCCGGACCCACGCGTCCGCCGCGACGTCAGCGATGCTCATACAGGCACCACACCATCGACGCCTCCAATTTCTTCAGGATCTTCAGGTTCTCGATGGACTCGACCACGTCCACCGAACCGATGCAGGCATCGACCACCTGCTCGCTCACCAGCCGTGCGGCCTCCGGTTTGGCCCGCACCGTCGAGATCACCACGTCGGCCGGCATGTACTCGCGCACGAACTGCAGGGTGGCCGGGTGCGCCGCCGCCGTGCGGATGTCGGCGAGCGCGCCGGAGAAGTCCGCATGGACCGCGACGCACATGGGCTTGGTCGGCGACTCCCAGACCCCGACCATCGTCATCGATCTCAGCTTGCTGAAGTGGAGGTCGACCCAGGAGTCGACCACCGCTCCGTCGCGCATGTCCAGGTAGCCGGCGGCGACCAGCGCCTTGCCGCCGTGTGTCTCGCAGTTGTCGATGGCGGCGCGGAAGGAGGGGAAGAGCTCGATGTTCCCGCCCCCGATGCGGACGGCCTCCGCGTGCGCGTCCGTCCCCGACGGACCGAGCGTCTTGATGACGTCCTGCTTCACCATGATGCAGTCCCCGTACTGCTGGAAGCGTGTGAGTCGTAGGTGGTCAGGTGGGCGGCCTCGCCGACGGTGCGGCAGCCGGACAGGGCGAGATCCGTCTCCAGTTCCTCGCGCAGCAGCGACAGCACGGCCTCGACGCCCGACTCGCCGCCGACGGCGAGCCCGTAGAGGACCGGCCGCCCCAGCAGGACGCCGTCGGCGCCGCGGGCCAGGGCCTTGAGGACGTCCGTGCCCGAGCGGATGCCGCCGTCCACGAGCAGTTCCATCGTGTCCCCGACCGCGTCCCGGATCTCCGGCAGCACCGTGAGCGCGGGCACGGCTCCGTCGAGCTGACGCCCGCCGTGATTGGAGACCACCAGCGCGTCCACGCCCGAGTGGGCCGCCCTGAGCGCGTCCTCGCGCGTCAGGATGCCTTTCAACACGAGCGGCAGCCGGGTGCGCTCCCGCAGCCATTCGATGTCGCTCCACGCCAACGAGGGATCGAACATCTCAGTGGTGTGCGTGGCGACGGCCGAGCCCTGGGCCGAGGTCCGTTGCGCTCCGGTCGCGGCCTCGCCGCGGAAGTGGGCGGCGTAGACGTCGGGCGGCAGCGCGAAGCCGTTGCGGTGGTCCTTGAGGCGGCGGCCCAGCCGGGGCACGTCGACGGTGAGCATGAGCGCCCGGCAGCCCGCGGCTTCGGCCCGGCCCACCAGTTCCGCCGTGGCACCCCGGTCCCGCAGCCAGTACAGCTGGAACCACAGGTCGGCGCCCGACTCGGCGATGCGCTCCACCGTCGTCCCGCCGAGCATCGCCGCGGTGAACGGCACGCCCGCCGTCTTCGCCGCGCGCGCGGTGGCGGCCTCGCCGTGCGGATGGACCAGCCCGTGGTAGGCCATCGGCGCGATGGCCACCGGCAGGCTCGCTTCGGTGCCGACCAGGCGGGCCGAGGTCGACACGTGCGACACGTCCCGCAGCATCCGCGGCGCCACGTACAGGTGGTCGAAGGCGCGCCGGTTCGCCGCCATGCTCAGTTCGGCACCGCTGCCGCCGGAGACGAAATCCCAAGCGGCGGGCGGTATCACGGCGCGGGCCGCGTCGGCGAAATCGGCCACGGAATGGGGCGGACTCGGTTGCCCGGCCCCCACCACCTCCGTCACCGTTCCTCCCGCTGGTCCCGTTCCGCCTTCCTGGCCTCGAACAACGCCTTGACGTTGCCCTTGCCGAAGGTCTCGGCGCCGAACCGCTCGATCACCTCGAAGAAGAAGGTCTTCCGCGGATGCGTGGAGTACGTGAAGATCTGGAACAGCTCGCCGCCGTGGTCCCGGTCGGCGAGAATACCCAGTCCGCGGAGTTCTTCGACCTTGTGGCGCGCCACATCGCCGAGGCGGCCGGGCAGTTGGTCGTAGTAGGCGCCGGGAGTGTCGAGGAATGTGACCCCGCGCCCGCGCAGCTTCCGGACGGCCGTCACGATGTCCGGGCAGCCGAACGCGATGTGCTCGATGCCGGGCCCGGCGTTCTTCTGCACGAACTCCGCGATGAAGTCCATGGCCTGCCCCGGCTTCGCGGCGGACTCCACGATGGTGAACGTGATGTCGCCCGCGGCATTGCGCACGACCTTGGAATCCATGCCCTGGCCGCCGACCATGGTCCGGTCCTCGAAGATCACCGAGAAACCCAGGACGGATTCGTAGAATTTCACCGCGTCGCTGAGGTCGCCGGCGCCGACGAGGTAGGCGAAGTGGTCGAGCACGTCGAACTCCACGGCCGCCTGCGGCGCGAAGTCCTGTGCCGGGACGATGCCCGGCGGCAGCTGTCCGGGTTCGGCGTCGTCCGGGCGTTCGACCAAGCCGTGCTGGACGTCGCCGAACGCGCCGAAGCCGGCGACCAGCACACCGGCGCGCTCGACCGGCTGGAGCACGGCTTCGGCGCCGTTGGCCACGGCCTCCTCGAAGGCCGCGCGGACCGACGGCGTGCGCAGCCATATGCTGGCCACGCCGTCACCACGGGTGCGGACCCACGTGGCCGCCGGGGAACTCTCGGTCAGCCCCTGGGTGAGCAGGAGGACGATGCCTCCTTGCGTCAACGCGATCGAGCGGTGGGACCGGATGCTCGCGCTGGACGTTCCCGCTATCTGGAAGGCGTATTTGGACACGAGATCCTTGGCGGTCGCGTCGGCGTCTTCGACATAGAACTCGACGTGATCCAGCCGAGCATCACGCAACACATGCATGGCAGCTCTCCAAACGCTTTGAAGTGACCGAAATCAGACGGGGGGCGTGGAAGAAGAGAGCCCCCAGAACGCTCTGACCTGCGGCTGACACACTCCATTGGCAAGTGCGGCTCGCTCGGCTCGAACTTACAGTCCCCTCGGGCGGCTCGGCAACGGCCGCATTCGACGGCACGGCGAAAGGTGAAGATTAAATTTATGTTTCCGGTCGCACCCGCCGCGCGCTGAACAGGCAATACTGAAACGCCGATTGCAATTCTTGCGAATCTGGCGCTCGGCATCCTGTGGATTCCACGAACTTTTCCACCGTCCGCCATGGCGACGCGAAATGCCTGAAAGAGGATCGAGCCTCTTTTGTCCTTAATAGTCGCATATTGAGGGGGTGTGAAGGGCGGCGACCTCATACCCTGCGCACATAACAGAACCCCTTGTCCGCAGAACGGACAAGAGGTTCGGTCAGAAAGTCGTCACCGCGGGAGCGGCGCGGGCGCCACGCGGTCCGGCGAGTCGGCCGTTTCGGGGACGGTCCGCCGTACGGAGAGCAGCGACGCGCACGCGATCAGCGCGGACAGGGCCGGTACGGCCACGGGTCCCCCCGTCGACAGGGCCAGCCCGCCGACGGCGCCGCCCACCGCGACGCCCAGGAACTGCACGGAGAAGTGCAGGCCCAGAGCCTGGGACCGCTGCGCGGGTGCCAGGGCGGCGATCCGGGTCTGCTGGGCGACTCCGCCGCAGCACCAGAAGGCACCCAGGCAGAACAGCACCGGGAACGCGACGATCTCCGCGACGGCACGGGGATGCGCGGCGGTGCCGACGGCGATGGTCGCGAGGAGCAGCGCCATCAGCGAGAGCGCCACGCGCAGCACCCGCGCCACGGGCACCTTGACCAGGATCCTGCCGATCGCGCGCCCGGCCAGGAACGCGCCCGCACCGAAGACGATCATCAGCGCCGCGACACCCCGGCTTCCCATCCCGGTCGCCCGCTCGACGATCGGCGCGAGGTACGTGTAGGTGCAGTACGCGGCGAGGAAGACCCCGAAGGTGGTCAGCAGGCTCCACCGGACGGCCGGGCTGCGCAGCAGTTCGGCCCGGCCGGTGCCGGCCGGCGCCACCGGCACCGCCGGCAGCAGGACGGCCAGCATCAGCGCGGTGATCAGCGCAAGGACCGTGACGAACAGGAACGTACCGCGCCAGCCGAACAGCCCGCCGATCAAGGTGCCGATCGGCGCGCCCAGGGTCAGCGCCAGCGCGTTGCCGGTGGCGGTGACTGCGATCGCCTTGGGCATGTCCTGCGGACGGCTCAGCGCGGCCGCCGCCGCGGCCGCCGGCGCGACCAGCAGGGCCGCGCTGCCCGCGGCCAGCACGCGCGCCAGGGCGAGCACGGCGTAGTTGGGCGCACCCGCCGCGAGGGCGTTGCTGAGCGCGAAGGCCAGCAGGGCCGCGATGAGCACCGACTTGGGCGGCACCTTCCGGAACGCGCCGATCAGCGGCGGCCCGGCCAGGGCGTAGACCAGCGCGAAGACCGTGACCAGCTGGCCGCACACCGATACGGACACGTGCATGGAGTGCGCGACCGCCGGCAGCACGCCGGCGATGACGTAGCCCTCGGTGCCGACGGTGAAGGTGGCCAGCGCCAGCACGTAGACCCGGGGGTTCACGCCGGCCCCGGCGCGGTGGGAACCGGCGCGGCCAGCCGCCGGCGGGCGAGGTCGTCGGCGGCCCGCGCCGTGGTGATCCTCATGCGCGCGGCCGTCTCGAACAGTCCGGTCAGGGTGTCGGCGATCGACTCGATGCGCCGGACCGCCTTCTCCGGTTCGTCGCCGAGGACTTCGCGCGAGACCGCGTTGACGACACCGCCGGCGTTGGCGATGTAGTCGGGGGCCCAGAGGATGTCGTGTTCCCGCAGCGACTCGGCCACGCCGGGTTCGGCAAGCTGGTTGTTGGCCGCGCCCGCGACCGCGCGGCAGCGCAGCCGCGTCACCAGGTCCCGGGTCAGCAGGCCGCCGAGCGCGGCGGGGACGAGTACGTCCACCTCGGCGGTGGCCGCCGCGCCGGGGTCGGTGAACACCGCGCCCAGTTCCGCGCCGAGCGAGCGCTTCGCCGGGTCGACATCGCTCAGGGTCAGCTCGGCCCCCGCCGCCGCCAGCTGCCGGGCGATCTGCTCCCCGACGTGTCCCAGACCGATCACCGCGAAGCTGCGGCCCGCCAACTCCGGCGAGCCGAACAGCGCCTGGCAGGTCGAGCGCAGCGCGGCGACGACGCCCAGGGCCGTGAACGGCGAGGGGTCACCGCTCCCGCCGGCGGCCTCCGGCCGGCAGAACACGTGCTCGGTCCGTTCCCCGATGACCGCCATGTCGGCCGGTCCGGTGCCCGCGTCGGGACCGGTCACGTAGGCGCCGCCGTGCTCCGCCACGATGTCGCCGACATCGCGCAGCGCCGCGCGGCGTTCGTCCGCGGTGATGCCCCGCCCGGCCGGAAGGACCACGACCGTCTTGCCGCCGCCGTTCGGCAGTCCGGCGGCGGCGCACTTGCGCGTCATGCCCTCCGACAGGCGCAGCGCGTCGCGCAGGCCGTCCTCCCAGCTGTCGTACGCCCACATCCGGCAGCCGCCGACCGCGCGGCCGAGAGCGGTGGAGTGCACGGCGACGACGATCGGCAGCCCGCTTCGCCGCCCGCGTCGCACCACGACCGATTCATGACCGAACTCCATCGGAGTCTCCACACGTCCTCCAGTGCGCCCAGGTGTTTCCGACGCGGCGCTGGGGACCGGGCCCCGCGGCGTCCCCTCCAGCCTGCCGAGGACGGGTCCGCGGGACCAGAAACGAATCTGAGAACTTCCAGCCGTTGTCTTTGCGGAGTCCACAAAGAAGCAGCGTGTGCGTTCTTGATCGCTTATCGTCGAATGCGTGGTCGCAGCGAAGCTGCCCCGCACGCGCGAGAAGGATCACTACGGAATCCACATCGGAAGGGGCCATGGTGGAGCCCGTGACCGAGGGGACCGGGGCGCAGGCCGACACCGCCGCGGCGTGGCAGCCCGTCGCCGAACTGTGCGCCTCACTCGCCGCGGAACTGCCCACGGTGATCCCGAAGATCGTCGACCGCATACGGCTCGAGATACCGAGCTACCGGATCGTGGACCGCGAGCAGCAGGAACGTGACGTCACCCGCCACTACCAGGGACTGCTGACCGGGGTGGCCGCACGCCGCGCGCCCACCCGGGAGGAGATCGAGGCCGCGCACGCGCTCGGCGCCGAACGCGCCGCCACCGGTCTGCCGCTGCACGCTCTCGTCGAGGCCTACCACGTCGGCTACCGCGAGATGTGGAACGTGCTGCTCGCCCGCGCCCAGTCGCACGACCCCCGGGCCGTCGCGCAGCTCGTCTCGATCGTCGGGATGGTCTGGACGTGGGTGCAGCATTCCAGCAGCGCGGCCGCCGAGGCGTACGGCGCCGCCGTCCGGGCCGCCGACGCCACGCTGCTGCGGCTGACCCACCAGTTCCTCGACGGCCTGGTCACCGCCGCGCCCGCGGGCGTCGACCTGGAGCAACTGGCCGCCGCCCTCACCTTCGACCCGGCCGGCGAGTTCCAGGCGCTGTGCTCACCGGCCGAGGACTGGCCCGACGAGCGCATGATGGAGCTGCGGCACCACCGGTGGCCGGGCACGCTGCGCTGCGCGACGCGCGGCAACCTCATGATCACCCTGGTCCAGGACATCGCGCCGCGGGCCGTGGTCGACGCGGCCCGGCGGCAGAACCCCGAGGTGAGCTTCGGCATCGGCCTGCCGCGGACCGGGCTCCCCGGCGCCGCGATGAGCATGGCGGACGCGAGGGCGGCGCTGCCCCTGGCGGATCCGGGCCAGGTGAAGTACTTCGCCGACCACTGGCTGCTCGCCACCCTGGCGCCCACCGCGCAACGCTTCGCGGTGCTGCTGGAGCCGTGCCGCGAGGTCGCGCGACACCACCCCGACCTGGCGGAGACGGTGCGCGGGTTCGCCGAGAACGGCTTCTCGCTCTCCGCGACCGCCCGCGTCCTGCACGTGCACCCGAACACCGTGAAGTACCGCTTGCAGCGCTGGCAGCAGCTCACTGGCTGGGACGTACGCACCTGGCAGGGGCTGTCGTCCACCCTCATCGCGCTCGGCCTGCCGGCCCTCTGAGCCGCTCCGCCCGCCGCGCCCTCCGCCGGGGCCGCCCGTGCCGCACGGGCGGCCCTTTCGTGCTTTCCGGGGGCTGGACCGCTCTTGACGACCTTCGTCCACCCGCTTACATTGCTTCCAGATAGTAGAAGTTACATTCCGCGATACGGAAAAGTTCGCGGAGATTGACAATCGGGAGACTGTGCTCACCGCGGGGCGCGACGGGAGTACGCATCCGAGAGGCCGAAGCAGGAGTACTCGATGGCTCGTATGACCGCTGCCCGCGCGGCAGTTGAGATCCTCAAGCGCGAGGGCGTCACCGACGCCTTCGGTGTGCCGGGCGCGGCGATCAACCCGTTCTACAAGGCCCTCAAGGAGGGCGGCGGCATCAACCACACCCTCGCCCGCCACGTCGAGGGCGCCTCGCACATGGCCGAGGGCTACACCCGTACCAAGCCGGGCAACATCGGCGTGTGCATCGGCACCTCCGGACCGGCCGGCACCGACATGATCACCGGCCTGTACTCCGCCATCGGCGACTCCATCCCGATCCTGTGCATCACGGGCCAGGCGCCGACCAACGTCATCCACAAGGAGGACTTCCAGGCCGTCGACATCGCCTCGATCGCCAAGCCGGTCACCAAGATGGCGGTGACCGTCCTGGAGGCCGCGCAGGTCCCCGGCGTCTTCCAGCAGGCCTTCCACCTGATGCGCTCCGGCCGTCCCGGCCCGGTCCTGATCGACCTGCCGATCGACGTCCAGCTCACCGAGATCGAGTTCGACCCGGAGACCTACGAGCCGCTGCCGGTCTACAAGCCGACCGCCAGCCGCGCCCAGATCGAGAAGGCCATCACCTTTCTTCTGGAGTCGGAGCGCCCGGTCATCGTGGCCGGCGGCGGCATCATCGGCGCCGACGCCTCCGACCTCCTGGTGGAGTTCGCCGAGCTGACCCAGACCCCGGTCATCCCCACCCTGATGGGCTGGGGCACGCTGCCCGACGACCACGAGCTGAACGCCGGCATGGTCGGCGTGCAGACCTCGCACCGCTACGGCAACGCCAACTTCCTGGAGTCCGACTTCGTCCTCGGCATCGGCAACCGCTGGGCCAACCGCCACACCGGCTACAAGCTCGACGTGTACCGCCAGGGCCGCAAGTTCGTCCACGTCGACATCGAGCCCACCCAGATCGGCAAGATCTTCCCGCCGGACTACGGCGTCGTCTCCGACGCCAAGGCCGCCCTGGAGCTGTTCGTCGAGGTGGCCAAGGAACTGAAGGCGGCCGGCAAGCTGCCCGACCGCGGCGCCTGGGTGGCCTCCACCCAGGAGCGCAAGGCCACCCTGCTGCGCCGTACGCACTTCGACAACGTGCCGATGAAGCCGCAGCGCGTGTACGAGGAGATGAACAAGGCCTTCGGACCGGACACCCGGTACGTCACCACCATCGGCCTGTCCCAGATCGCCGGCGCGCAGATGCTGCACGTCTACAAGCCGCGCCACTGGATCAACTGCGGCCAGGCCGGTCCGCTCGGCTGGACCATCCCGGCCGCGATCGGCGTCGCCAAGGCCGACCCGGACTCCCCGGTCGTCGCGCTCTCCGGCGACTACGACTTCCAGTTCCTGATCGAGGAGCTGGCCGTCGCCGCCCAGCACAAGATCCCCTACGTGCACGTCCTGGTGAACAACGCCTACCTGGGCCTGATCCGTCAGGCGCAGATCGGCCTGGACATCAACTTCCAGGTCAACCTGGAGTTCGAGAACATCAACACTCCGGAGCTCGGCGTCTACGGCGTGGACCACGTCAAGGTCGCCGAGGGGCTCGGCTGCAAGGCCATCCGGGTCACCGAGCCGGACCAGCTGGGCGCCGCGTTCGAGCAGGCCAAGAAGCTCGCCGCGGAGTACCAGGTGCCGGTCGTCGTGGAGGCGATCCTGGAGCGGATCACCAACATCTCGATGAGCCGCACCATGGACATCAGCGACATCTCCGAGTTCGAGGACCTGGCCACCGAGCCCGGCCACGCGCCGACCTCGATCAAGACGCTGAAGGTCTGACCGGACGACAGATCCGGCACAAGCCAGGGGCGGCCCGCCCGGGGGGACGGGCCGCCCCTTCGCCATGCCCTCGGCCGAGTCCGCCGCCGCGCCGTGTAGTGCCGTGCCGTGACAGTCGGCCGACGGTGTCCCGTACGCGTCGTAGATGTACCGGCGGGCGGCCCGGACCGCGGCCGGGGAGGGCCCGGCGTGCCACGGACCGAGCGGGTTTCGCGGCGGAGCCGGCGGGGGCCGCCTTCTCCGGCCGGTGTCGTACGGCCGTGAGGCCCCCATACGGGGCCCGCCACCCCCGTGCCGGCGGGCCCCGTGTGTCGGTAGCCTGCCCGCCGCATCCGGTGGTTGAAGCGCCCATCCACCCTGTTCAGAGCTTGATTTGAGGATTGCGTAGGCGGGCTACGACCCCTGCCGCAGAAGGTGCCGTCAGATGTCGTACTCGCCCAGTCCGGGCCAGTCGTCGGGGCCGCCGCCCTGCCATTCGATCAGGTCGCTCTCCTCCACCTCGATCCGGTCCAGGTCGGCCAGCCGCAGGATCTCCACGACGTCGTCCAGGTGCGAGGCGATCCCCAGCGTCACGTCCCCCTCGGTGACCCGCCGGGAGCCGTCCAGGGCGGGGGAGTGGACCACGATGTGCGGGTGCTGTGTCGGGTTGCCCATGCCTTCAGCGTGCTGCGGATACCGGGGACGCGCACGCCGGGAACCCGGTCGCGGACAGCACGAAGCGCTCCCTCCGGACCGGAGGGAGCGCTGGGCGCACCGTATGGTGGCCGTCCGACGGCGCGAGGCTGGGCGCGACAGGTCGTTCGCGCCGCCGGACGGGGCTTGGGTGGGGCTGGGACCGCGGTGGCCACGACGGAGGCGGACGTCCCTTCCCTCTGGTCGAGAAGGGGGCCCGGGTCTCCTTCACCACCGCACTGGCTCGCAGGCCACCGCGGTCCTCGCCCTGCCCGCCGCACCGGGTGATCACCCCTCATCCGGATCACCTGGGGCGGCGGGGCTTTCGCGTCCGGGGCACGACCTCCCCGTCGGGCCCGGACGCGGTCTTGGGAATCAGTCCTCGCGCAGGGCGCGGACCGCTTCCTCCACGCGCTTGCCGTACTCGGGGTCGGCGGCGTGGAAGTGGGCCAGGTTCTTCTCGATCACGTCGTCGCGGGAGACCTGCGAGAGGCCGCCGGCGATGTTCGCGACGAGACGGGACTTCTCCTCCTCCGACATCAGCCGGTACAGCTCGCCGGCCTGGAAGAAGTCGTCGTCCTTGGTGTGCGCCGGGGCGATGTGGTTGCCGGTGTACCCGGCCACCGCCAGCGGGGCGGACAGCGGGCGGCCGGTCTCCACCGGGCCGTCGTAGGAGTTCGGCTCGTAGTTCTTGGCGTTACGGCCCTGGCCGTTGACCGCCATGAAGCCGTCGCGGCCGTAGTTCTGGGCACCGCCCGGGACCGCCTTCGGGGCGTTCACCGCGAGCAGGGTGTGGTTGACGCCGAGGCGGTAGCGGTGGGCGTCGGCGTAGGCGAACAGCCGGCCCTGGAGCATCTTGTCCGGGGACGGGCCGATGCCGGGCACGAAGTTGTTCGGGGAGAACGCGGCCTGCTCGACCTCGGCGAACACGTTGTCCGGGTTGCGGTCGAGGACCAGGCGGCCCACGCGCTGGAGCGGGTAGTCCTTGTGCGGCCACACCTTGGTCAGGTCGAACGGGTTGAAGCGGTAGTCCGCCGCCTCGGCCGCCGGCATGATCTGGACGTACAGCGTCCAGGACGGGTGCACGCCGCGCTCGATCGCCTGGAGCAGGTCGGTCTGGTGCGAGTTGGGGTCCTTGCCCGCCAGCTCCTGCGCCTGCTCGGTGGACAGGCAGCGGATGCCCTGGTTCGTCTTGAAGTGGTACTTGACGAAGAAGGCCTCGCCCTTGGCGTTCGTCCACTGGTAGGTGTGCGAGCCGTAGCCGTTCATGTGGCGGTACGACGCCGGGATGCCGCGGTCGCCCATGAGCCAGGTCACCTGGTGCGTGGCCTCGGGGGCGTGCGCCCAGAAGTCCCAGACGTTGTCGGGCTCCTGCTTGCCGGTGAACGGGTCGCGCTTCTGCGAGTGGATGAAGTCGGGGAACTTCAGCGGGTCCTTGATGAAGAACACCGGGGTGTTGTTGCCGACGAGGTCGTAGTTGCCCTCTTCGGTGTAGAACTTCACCGCGAAGCCGCGGGGGTCGCGGACCGCGTCGGCGCCGCCGAGGTTGTCGGCGACCGTGGAGAAGCGCAGGAAGACCTCGGTACGCTTGCCGATCTCGCCGAGGAAGTCGGCGTGGGTGTAGCCGGTGACGTCGTCGGTCACCTCGAAGTGGCCGTACGCGCCGGAGCCGCGGGCGTGCACGACACGCTCCGGGATCCGCTCGCGGTTGAAGCGCGCGAGCTTCTCCAGGAGGTGCTGGTCCTGGATCAGGAGCGGGCCGCCGACGCCGGCGGAGGCGGAATTCTGGTTGTCGGCGACCGGTGCGCCGGACTCTGTCGTGAGCACGCGCTTCGACATCGTGGACCTTCCGTGCGGGTGTCAGCGGAAAACTGTTTCCGCTTTGTGGAGCCTAGAAGTGGGGCGATCTGAGCGTCAACACTTTGTTGAAGCCGATTCCGGACCGCGGCGCCGCCTGGGCGCGACAGGACAGGTGTCAGCGGCGCCGCGGTCCGGAAGTGCGAGGGGTCGTCAGACCTGGGCGCCGGAGAGGCGCTCGACGGCCCGCAGCAGGGCCGAGTGGTCCAGGCCGCCGTCGCCCTGGGCGCGCAGGCTCGCGACGAGCTGGGCGACCACGGCGCCGACCGGCAGGGCCGCCCCGACGTTGCGGGCGGCGTCGGTGACGATGCCCATGTCCTTGTGGTGCAGGTCGATGCGGAAGCCGGGCTTGAAGTCGCGGTTGAGGAAGTTGTCCTTCTTCCGCGTCAGCACGGTGGAGCCGGCCAGGCCGCCGTTGAGGACGTCCAGGGCGGCCTTGAGGTCCACGCCCGACTTCTCCAGGAAGACCACGGCCTCGGCGCACGCCTGGATGTTCACGGCGACGATCAGCTGGTTGGCGGCCTTCACCGTCTGTCCCGAGCCGTGCGGACCGCACAGCACGATGGTCTTGCCGAGCGCCTCGAGGATCGGCTTGGCCTGGTCGAAGTCGGCCTGCTCGCCGCCGACCATGATGGACAGCACCGCTTCGATGGCGCCGGCCTCACCGCCGGACACCGGGGCGTCCAGTACCCGGATGCCCTTGTCCTTGGCCGCCTTGGCCAGGTCCACCGAGGTCTGCGGGGTGATCGAGGACATGTCGATCAGCAGGGCGCCGGACTTGGCGTTCTCCAGGATGCCGTCCGGGCCGTAGGCGATGGCCTCGACCTGCGGGGAGGCGGGCACCATGGTGATGACCACGTCGGCGTCGCGCACGGCCTCGGCGATGGAGCCGGCCGCGGTGCCGCCGGCGGCGGCCAGGCGGTCCAGCTTCTCCTTCTCCAGGGTGTAACCGGTGACCTGGTAGCCCGCCTTGACCAGGTTCTCGGACATGGGGGAGCCCATGATGCCGAGGCCGATCCAGGCGATCTTGGGAAGGTTGCTCATGATTCGGGGGTGCCTCTCTTGCTGCGGCGGTACGTCTGTGAAGGGGGCGGCCGATGTGCGGGGCCGGCGGCTCAGCGGGCCGCGCGGGCCTCACGCGGGAGCCAGTCGAACGCCTCGGCGCTCGGGCGGTCGCCCGGCTTGTACTCCAGGCCGACCCAGCCGTCGTAACCGGCCTTCCTCAGCCGGCCGAGCAGCTCCTGGAGCGGGAGCGAGCCGGTGCCGGGGGCGCCGCGGCCGGGGTTGTCGGCGATCTGCACGTGCCCGGTCTTCGCCGCGTAGGCGTCGATGACCGCGGGCAGGTCCTCGCCGTTCATGGACAGGTGGTACAGGTCCATCAGGAACTTGGCGTTCCGAGGCCCGTCGTCGCGTTCACCTTGTCGACGACCTCCACCGCGGCCGGCGCCGACACCAGCGGGTACAGCGGCGACTCGGGCTTGTTCAGCGCCTCGATCAGCAGGATGGCGCCGATCCGGTCGGCCGCCCGGGCCGCGAGGGCGAGGTTCTCCAGGGCGAGCGCGTCCTGCTCGGCCGGGTCCACGCCCTCGACGCGGTTGCCGTACAGCGCGTTGAGCGCCGTGCAGCCGAGGGAGGCCGCGAAGTCGGCGGCCACGTCGATGTTGGCGCGGAACTTCTCCGACTCCTCGCCCGGCAGCGACAGGGCGCCGCGGTCCGGGCCCGGCAGCTGCCCGGCGTAGAAGTTCAGGCCCGTGAGACGGACCCCCGCGTCCTCGATCGCCTTCTTCAGGGCGTCCAGCTCGGACCGGGCCGGAGTGGGGGAGTCGATCCAGGGCCACCACAGCTCGACCGCGGAGAAGCCCGCCGCGGCGGCGGCCGCGGGGCGCTCCAGGAGCGGGAGTTCCGTGAAGAGGATCGACAGGTTGACGTTGAAGCGCTGGTCTGCGGCGGTGCTCCACTCGAAACCTGGCATTCGGGCCGCGCTCCCTTCCGTTGGTCGAGATTCCGTATTACGGAAGTTCGTTTCTGCGTAATGGAAGATTGCCGTCGGGTGTCGCCGGTTGTCAAGGGGTGTCCGCAAGAGCCGCCCGCCAGGGGCGCCCCGCGCGTTAGGTTGGCCGGGTGCGATTGAGAGTGGAGTTCACGACCGAGCCCTTCGACCTGGACGAAGCGCCCGCGCACGCCCTGGTGGCGCGCGAGGTCATCGAGACCGCCGAGCTGGACGCCGTGGACGTCGGACCGTTCGGCAACACCGCCGAGGGCGGCGCCGACCGCGTGCTCGGCGCGGTGGACGCGCTGCTGCGCAAGGCCCTCCAGGCCGGTGCCACCCGGGTCTCGCTCCAGGTCAACGTGATCGGCGACGAGGCTCGGGAGGGTGATAGGTGACCGGGGACGAGCCCTTCATCGCGGCGGTGAAGCCGCTGGTCGACGCCATGGGCGGGACGATGCTCCCGCCCGACGAGGCCGGCCCCGAGGACGTCGTCCTGGCCTGGGAGGGCGCCGACGTCGTCGCCGTGCGCCTGCCCCAGCTCGCCGACTCCCTCGACCACATCCTGGCCGCCATGGAGCGCAAGGAGGGCCGGCCGCTGTCCGATCTGGACCGCAAGGCCAAGCAGGAGGTCGTGCGGATCCTGGAGGCGCGCGGCGCGTTCGCCGTGCGGCACGGGGTCGAGACCGTGGCGGGCGCACTGGGCGTCAGCCGCTTCACGGTCTACAACTACCTCAACCGCGAGAAGGGCCTCTGACCGGGGCGGGAGTGGGGGCGCAAGGGCCGTTCGGTCCCCAACCCGGCTTGTTACGCGGAATTTTCAACAAACTGTTGACGTGGTGTTTCCGAGGGCGTTAGCTATCCGCAGCCCGTTCAGCACAACGGCCCGAAGCGGCCACGGAGGCTCCCGTGACTACCACTTCCACGCCCCCGGGCCTGTCCCGGTTCAACGATCTGGAGGAGCGCGAGGCCCTCGCGGCCCTCCTCGAGGCGTGCGCCTCCACCGAGTGGGCCCGGCGACTGCTCGCCGCCCGCCCGTACGCCACCCCGGAGGACCTGTACACCGCCAGCGACGCCGTCATGGCGGAGCTGACCGCCGCGGACCTGGCGGAGGCGATGGCCGGACACCCGCCGATCGGGCGGCCCAAGCCCGGCGACCCGACCTCCGCCCGCGAACAGCGCGGCATGGCCGGTGCCTCCGAGGAGCTCAAGGCGGAGATGCTCGAACTCAACCTGGCCTACCAGGAGAAGTTCGGGCATGTCTTCCTCATCTGCGCCACCGGCCGGACCGGCGAGCAGATGCGCGACGCGGTCAAGGAGCGGATCGGCAACTCGCCCGAGCAGGAGCGGGAGATCGTCCGCACCGAGCTGGGCAAGATCAACCGCATCCGACTGGCCCGACTCGTCGAAGAGGACGCCTGACACCATGAGCACCAGCACCACCGCCTCCGTGTCCACGCACATCCTGGACACATCGATCGGCCGCCCCGCCGAGGGCGTCGCCGTCCACCTCTCCGCCCGCTCGGGGCGCGAGGCGGACTGGCAGGCGCTGGGCGGTTCGGCGACCGACGCCGACGGCCGGTGCAAGGACCTGCCGGCCCTGCCGGAAGGGACCACCCACGTACGGCTGGACTTCTCCGTCGAGCCGTACTTCGAGAAGAAGCAAGCCGATGCGCAGCAGGACGCCCCCGCGAATCGGGACAGCGGTGCCGTGTTCTTCCCCGAGGTGGCGATCACCTTCGCCGTGGTGCCCGGGGAGCACTACCACGTACCGCTGCTGCTCAACCCGTTCGGCTACTCCGTTTACCGAGGGAGCTAGCTACATGCCGACCATCCTGGGACAGAACCAGTACGGCAAGGCCGAGAACCGAGTCGTCAAGATCACGCGGGACGGCGCCACCCATCACATCAAGGACCTCAACGTCTCCATCGCGCTGAGCGGCGACATGGAAGAGGTCCACTACTCGGGCTCCAACGCCAACGTCCTGCCGACCGACACCACCAAGAACACGGTGTTCGCGTTCGCCAAGGAATTCGGCATCGAGTCCGCCGAGCAGTTCGGCATCCACCTCGCCCGGCACTTCGTCACCACCCAGGAGCCGATCCACAAGGCGCGCATCCGCATCGAGGAGTACGCCTGGGAGCGGATCGAGACCTCGGACGCCAACAGCAAGTTCATCGGCGCGGACGACGTCAAGCACTCCTTCGTCCGCAAGGGCCAGGAGGTACGCCTCACCCAGATCACCTACGACGGTGAGAAGTGGGAGGTCATCTCCGGTCTGAAGGACCTGGTCGTGATGAACTCGACCAACTCCGAGTTCTGGGGCTACGTCAAGGACAAGTACACCACCCTCCAGGAGGCGTACGACCGCATCCTCGCCACCCAGGTCTCCGGCCGCTGGCGGTTCAACTGGACCGACGACGCGCAGAAGATGCCCAACTGGGAGAAGTCCTACGAGCAGGTCAAGAAGCACATGCTGCACGCCTTCGCCGAGACCTACTCGCTCTCGCTCCAGCAGACGATGTACCAGATGGGCTCGCGCATCATCAACAACCGCAGCGAGATCGACGAGGTCCGCTTCTCGCTGCCCAACAAGCACCACTTCCTCGTGGACCTGGAGCCGTTCGGACTCAAGAACGACAACGAGGTCTACTTCGCCGCCGACCGCCCCTACGGCCTCATCGAGGCCACGATTCTGCGGGACGGCTGTGAGGCCCGTATCCCGGTCGACATGACCAACCTCTGACGCGGGACGCCCGCCCCCGGCCCGGCCTGACGGGCCGGGGGCGCGCTACACCGGAGGGAACAAAATGGCACAGCCTGCAAAGGGGCCGGCGAAAGCCCCGTGTTCCACCCCGCCGGTGCACATGATGGACGCCGTCACGTCCGTGCACCCGGTGGACGAGAAGCTCCACCCCACGCGGCTCGTCCCCGCCGCGCTCCAGCACATCGCCGCTATGTACGCGGGCGTTGTCACTCCTCCGCTCATCATCGGTCAGGCCTGCGGGCTCGACATCGGGGCCCGTACCCGGCTCATCGCCGCGAGCCTGCTCATCGCGGGTATCGCGACCATCCTGCAGACCATCGGCGTCAAGGGCTTCGTCGGCAACCGGCTGCCCTTCGTCAACGCCGCCTCCTCCGCCGGCATCGCCCCCATCCTCGCGATCGCCGAGACCAACGGCAACGGGCACCAACTCCCCGCGATCTACGGCGCGGTGATGGTGGCCGGCGCCTTCTGCCTGGTACTCGGACCGTTCTTCGGCCGACTGCTGCGCTTCTTCCCGCCCCTGGTCACCGGCGTGGTCATCACCCTGATCGGCGTCACGCTGATGCCCGTCCCGGTGGGCTGGGCACAAGGCGGCGACAAGACCGCCACCGACTTCGGCGACATGCGCTATCTGGCGCTCGCCGGGTTCACCCTCGCCGTCATCCTGCTGATCCAGCGCTTCGGCCGGGGCTTCGTCAAACAGGTCGCCCTGCTGTTCGGACTGCTCATCGGCACCCTGGCCGCGATCCCCTTCGGAATGGCCGACTTCAGCGGCATCAAGTCCGCGCCCGTGGCCGCACTGCCCACCCCGTTCGCCTTCGGCTCCCCGGAGTTCCAGCCCGCCGCGATCCTCTCGCTGTGCATCGTGATGCTGGTGCTGATGACCGAGTCCAGCGCCGGCATGCTCGCCCTCGGCGAGATCTGCGACCGCCGCGCGGATGCGAAGACCATCACCCGGGGCCTGCGCACCGACGGCCTCGCCACCCTGATCGGGCCCGTCTTCGGCGGCTTCCCCACCTCCGCCTTCGCCCAGAACGTCGGTGTCGTCTCGCTCACCCGGGTGCGCAGCCGGTACGTCGTCGCCGTCGCCGGCGGCAGCCTGATCGTCCTCGGCGCCTTCCCGGTCCTCGGCGCGGTCGTCTCCCTGGTCCCCATGCCGGTGCTCGGCGGCGCGGGCATCGTCCTCTTCGGCTCCATCGCCGTCAGCGGCATCCGCACGCTCTCCGAGGCGGGCCTGGACGACAGCTCCAACATCATCCTGGTGGCCGTGGCACTCGGCGCCGGCATCATCCCGCTGGCCGCGCCGACCTTCTACGCCGACTTCCCGGCGTGGGCGCAGACCGTGCTCGGCTCCGGCATCAGCGCCGGCGCGCTCGTCGCCGTCCTGCTGAACCTGTTCTTCCACCATCTCGGCACCCGGCGCCGACAGGCGGCCCCGGCACTCGAATCCTCCTAGGGTCCTGCCGTGCCCACCCCGTGGATCCCCCCTGGTCCACGGGCCGCCATTCGAAAGACAAGGAAGCAGATGGCACCCTCGGCAGCCCAGCGCGTCGTCATCGAGAACTGCGCGATCGCGACCGTGGACGCGGATGACACCGAGTACGCCTCCGGGTACCTCGTCCTCGCCGGCAACCGGATCGAGGCGGTCGGCTCGGGCGAGGCCCCCGGGCGACTGGAGAACGTGGTGCGCCGGATCGACGGGCGCGGCCACCTGGCCACCCCCGGTCTGGTCAACACCCACCACCACTTCTACCAGTGGATCACCCGGGGCCTGGCCACCGACCACAACCTGTTCGACTGGCTGGTCGCGCTCTACCCGGTCTGGGCACGGATCGACGAGCGGATGACGTACGCGGCGGCGCGGGGCTCCCTCGCCATGATGGCCCGGGGCGGTGTCACCACCGCCATGGACCACCACTACGTCTACCCGCGCGGCTCCGGCGACCTGTCCGGCTCGATCATCCGGGCCGCCGCCGAGACCGGCGTGCGCTTCACGCTGGCCCGCGGCTCGATGGACCGCGGCGCGAAGGACGGCGGGCTGCCCCCGGACTTCGCCGTGGAGACGCTCCAGGATGCGCTCCGGGCGACCGAGGAGACCGTCGAGCGGTACCACGACGCCTCCTTCGACGCCATGACCCAGGTGGCGGTCGCACCCTGCTCCCCGTTCTCGGTCTCCACCGAACTCCTGCGCGAGGCCGCCGAGTTGGCGCGCCGGCTGGGGGTGCGGCTGCACACCCACGGCTCGGAGACGGTGGAGGAGGAGAAGTTCTGCCACGAGCTGTTCGGCATGGGCCCCACCGACTACTTCGAGTCCACCGGCTGGCTCGGTGAGGACGTGTGGATGGCGCACTGCGTCCACATGAACGAGTCCGACATCCGGGCCTTCGCCCGCACCGGGACCGGTGTCGCCCACTGCCCCTCGTCCAACGCCCGCCTCGCCGCCGGCATCGCCCGCGTCCCCGACATGCTGAGGGCCGGCGTCCCGGTCGGCCTGGGCGTCGACGGCACCGCCTCCAACGAGTCCGGCGAACTCCACACCGAGCTGCGCAACGCCCTGCTGATCAACCGGCTCGGCGCGCACCGCGAGGCCGCGCTGAACGCCCGTCAGGCGCTGCGCCTCGGCACCTACGGCGGCGCCCAGGTCCTCGGCCGGGCCGCGCAGATCGGCTCGCTGGAGCCCGGCAAGCTGGCCGACGTGGTGCTGTGGAAGATGGACACCCTCGCGCACGCCTCCATCACCGACCCGGTGACCGCGCTGGTCTTCGGCGCGCCCGCCCCGGTCACCGCGTCGTTCGTCAACGGCCGGCAGATCGTCGCGGACGGCCGCCTGCTGACCGCCGACGAGGACGCCATCGCCGTCAGCACCCGCGAGGAGGCCCGGCGCCTGGCCCGGATCGCCGCTCAGGACTGAGCGGCGGCCCATCCCCAAGACTCCGGCCGGGAGGGACGGCTCCCGGCCGGGACCCGTGGATCCGAGCGGGATCCACGGTGATGCCGTCTCCGGGGCGCGTGTGGACGCACGCCCCCGGAGACGGTCCGCCCCCACACATGCCGTCACGCTCGACACACCCCCACGCCGCCCCACACCCCCACACACTCGTCACCGCTCGTTTTCGCCACCCCCCTGCGAGGGTCCCGCACGACCCCGCACCACCTCCATGAAACCCACGTCGACGATGACGTGTCACCCGCCCGGAGGAGCCGCCGTGGCCGCCCATCCCGTAGACGAGAAACTCCCCGCCCTGAAAATGGCGACCAGCGGACTGCAGCACGTGGCCGCCATGTACGCCGGTGTCGTCGCACCCCCGCTCATCGTCGGCGCGGCCATCGGCCTCAGCGCGACCGAGCTGACCTTCCTCACCGGCGCCTGCCTGTTCACCGCCGGCCTCGCCACCTTCCTCCAGACGCTCGGCATCTGGAAGATCGGCGCCCGGCTGCCCTTCGTCAACGGCGTCACCTTCGCCGGTGTCGCCCCCATGACCGCGGTCGTCGCCGCCACCGAGGACAAGTCCGACGCCCTGCCGATCATTTTCGGCGCGGTCATCGTGGCCGGTCTCCTCGGCTTCGTCGCCGCTCCCTTCTTCAGCAAGGCGATCCGCTTCTTCCCGCCGGTCGTCACCGGCTCCGTCATCACCCTGATCGGCGTCTCCCTGCTCCCCGTCGCCTTCGGCTGGGCCCAGGGGCCCGATCCCCGGGCCGGCGACTACGGCTCGACCACCTACCTCACCCTGGCCGGCCTCACCCTGCTGATCGTCCTGCTGCTGCGCCGCTTCACCCGGGGCTTCGTCAAGCAGATCGCCGTGCTGATCGGCCTGGTCGTCGGCACGCTCGTCGCGATCCCGTTCGGCGTCACGGACTTCGGCCCGGTCGCCGACGCCGACGTGGTCGGCTTCCCCACCCCGTTCCACTTCGGCGCCCCCCAGTTCCAGCTCGCCGCGATCCTCTCCCTGTGCGTGGTCATGGTGGTCTCCATGACCGAGTCGACCGCCGACATGCTGGCCCTCGGCGAGATCGTCGAACGGCCCGCCGACGAGAAGACCATCGCGGCCGGCCTGCGCGCCGACACCCTCGGGTCCGCGCTCAGCCCGCTGTTCAACGGCTTCATGTGCAGCGCCTTCGCCCAGAACATCGGGCTGGTCGCGATGACCCGGATCCGCAGCCGGTACGTCGTCGCGACCGGCGGCGGCTTCCTGGTCCTGATGGGCCTGTGTCCGATGGCCGCCTCGCTCATCGCGGTCGTGCCCCGGCCGGTCCTCGGCGGCGCCGGCATCGTGCTGTTCGGCTCGGTCGCCGCGAGCGGCATCCAGACCCTGGTCCGGGCCGGCCTGGACAAGGACAACAACGTTCTGATCGTGGCCGTGTCCCTGGCGGTCGGCATCATCCCGATCACCGCGCCGGAGTTCTACCACTCCTTCCCGGAGACCGCGAAGATCGTCCTGGACTCGGGCATCTCGACCGGCTGTGTCACGGCCGTGGTGCTCAACCTCCTCTTCAACCACCTCGGCAAGGGCCGCGAGGCCCAGGACGTCACCCATCCCATGGAGTCGGGGGAGGAGATCGCCGCCGTCCGCTGACACCGGGCGCCGGGCCGCCACCGGCATGGGCACCGGCCGCCGAACCGGCCGGGGGAGACGGGACACCGTCACCCCCGGCCCCTTCTCGTGCCCGGGGGCTACAGGCCGAACAGGCCGGGGTCCGTCGCCAGTTCCTTGAGCACCGCGCGCGGGTCGGCGACCAGCTTGCGCTCGGTGAGGTTCATGATGCCGCCCACCGCGGTGATCTCCGCCGCGAGCGTGCCGTCGGTCTTGCGTATCTCCTGCCGGATCCGGAACGTCTTGCCGTCGCCCCACTCGAAGGCGCACGTCACGTCGACCTCGTCGCCGGCGAGCAGCTCCCGCCGGAAGCCGATGGTCGTCTCCAGGGCCACCGGGCCCACGCCCCGGCCCACCAGCCGGGCCTGGCTGATCCCGGCGGCCTGGAGCAACGACCAGCGGGCGTGCTCGGCGTAGTTGAGGTACACCGACTGGTTGAGGTGTCCCTGGGTGTCGGTCTCGTAGCCGCGGACGGTCACCCGGACGGAAAACGGTTCGGCCACTGCGTGCCCTTCTCGTGTGCGGTGCTCGGACGTTGGGTTCCTGCGGTGGTTCGGTTCTGTGGCTGTTCGGTGCCGCGACGGCCGGTTCCGCGGCCGTCGGGTGCCGCGCCGTCGGCTGATCCTGACATGACGGTCACACGCGGCGCGGCGAGGCCAGCAGGAAGCGGGCCCTCGTCCTGGGCTCGGTGTACTCGCCCGCCTGCCAGCCGGCCTCCTGAAGCGTCGCCGCACAGGCCGCCAGCGCCGCGGGGTCCGGCGCGTACACCGCGACCGCCTCCGGCTGCGGGGTCGCCCGGACCCGGTACCCGTCCGCGTCCCCGCCCGCCGGACGGTGCCCGGCCGCCTCCAGCGCCAGCGCCGCGGCCCGCACCAGATGCGTCCGCTCCCAGCCGCACGGCCGGTCCACGGCGCCGTCCGGATTAGTCATCCTGCGCAGCTCCAGCAGCCCCTGCCAGGCGCTGTGCACCTCGCGGAGCCGGGCCGGGCCGGACACCGGCGGCTCCGCCTCGCCACCGGTCCGGGCCGTGAACACCCCGGTGTCCGGCGCGGACTCGGCCCGCGGCCCGGGTATCGCCTCGCGGACGCGATGGCCGGCCGGGGTGAGGAAGTGGTCGTGCGGCGGCCGGGGGTGCCGGAAGGCCAGGCCCCGCTTCACCAGCGCCGCGAGCTGGGCGGGCGTACCGCGCAGCCGGCCGGTGACCGGATCGGCGGCCTCGATCACCCGCCGCTGCGCGGCGGTCGGCGGTCGGGTCATGGGCTGCTCCTTCCGACACCGCTGACTGGGCGGCCCCGCCCGCACGGACGGCCACCGGGCCTGTCGTACGGCCCCAGTCGAAGAGTACGACCGGGCTCTGACAACGGCCGGTGCGCGGCGGGGCGCCGCCTGGTGCTCGCGGGGCCGCCGCTACTCCGGGGGCCGGATGTTCCAGCCCGCCAGGACGGGGCGGCCGTGTTCCGTGCCGAGGCGGCAGAGCGCTCCCGTCGCGAGCTGGAAGAGGGCGCCGTACCGGGGCGACAGGCCCAGGCGGCGGGCGGTGAGGACGCGGAGGAAGTGGCCGTGCGCGATCAGTACGACGACCCCCTCGGTGTTGGCGAGCGCGGCGTCGGCCTTGGCCAGCATCCGGTCGGCGCGCTCCCCGACCTGCTCGGGACTCTCGCCCGGACGGTCCGGGGGGCCGGGCGCGACCCCGTCGGTGAACAGGAACCAGCCCGGCCGGCTCCGCTGGATCTCCGGCGTGGTCACGCCCTCGTACCCGCCGTAGTCCCACTCGCACAGGTCGGCGTCGACCCGCGCGTCCGGGACGCCGATCAGCTCGGCGGTCTCGCGCGCCCGCTGGAGGGGGCTGACGAAGGCCGCCCCGATCCGGTGCGAGCGGATCAGCGGGACCAGCCGGCGCGCCTCGTCCCGCCCGCGCTCGGTGAGCGGTACGTCGGTCCGGCCGGTGTGCCGCCCGGACCGCGACCACTCGGTCTCCCCGTGCCGGACGAGAAAGAGGTCACCCATGACGGCACGGTCCCACAGGGCCGCCGCCGCCCGCAGGACGGACTGCGCCAGACGGCGTTCCCCGGCGTCCCGCCGCCGTCAGGTTCCGTCCCCCGCACGGCGTGGCGGGGCCATGGCGATGGTCTCCCCGCACGCGTCGAGCACGGCCGCCTTCCCGTGCCCGTCCGTGACCGGGACGACCGTGCCGTGGGTGTCGTGCGGCGCCGTGACGACGGCCTCGTGCTGCCGTACGCACCAGGTGCCCGCGCCCGGCGTGCCGCGGCGGGTGTAGCGGAGGTCCACGGTGACGGCGGCGTGGCCGGGCAGGGCGACGGCCGCGGGCCGTCCGGAACCGGCGCCCTCGATGCCGTCGGCCTTGCCGTTGTGGAGCGCCAGGCCCGGGTACCCCGCGAACACGCAGTCCCCGGCACCCTTGTTGACGGCGGTGAGGCGCGCCCCGGACCGGTCGCCTTCCCGCTCGGCGCCGTCGGCACCGTGGACACCGTCGCCGTCGAGCAGCGACAGCGTCCAGGACAGCGCGGCGGTCCGGCAGGGCGGTGCGGTGGCGTCCGGCGTGGCGGTCGTGGCGGTGCCCGGTGTGGCGGTCGTGGTGGTGCCCGGTGTGGCGGTCGTGGTGGTGGCGCAGGCCGTCAGCGTCAGACCGGCCGCGAGCGCGAGGCCGGCCGTGAGCACGGCGCGGCGGCCGGCCGGTCGGGTGGTGGCGGGCATCGTTCCCCCTGGAAGTGCCGTGGTGCGGTCAGGTGCCGGGGTGGACCAGCGTGTACTCGGTGCCGAGGGCCTTGGTGCCGGTGTCGGCGTACAGCGTGACCTCCCCGTCGGACCAGCACACGACGAGGTCGTCGGCCGGGCCGTCGTGGCGGAAGGCGCCGGCGCTCAGCACCCGCGCCCGCTGCCACAGGCTGTTCGGGCCGCGCACCCGGTACTTGGCGCCGGGTCCCGCGGCCGAGGTGCCGGCGTAGGTGTCGAGCGCCCCGTCCGCCCAGCGCACCAGCAGGTCCCCGGCGGCCGTACCGCCGAAGTCGCCGCCGGTCAGCAGGGCCGCCTTGGTCCAGGCGCCGCCCGCGGGAAGGAGCCGGGTGCCGGTGCCGAGGCCGCCGGTGCCCACCCGCGGGTACAGGGAGAGCCCGCCGTCGGCCCAGCGGACCAGCAGGCCGGTGCCCCCGTCGGCCCGGAACGCCCCGGCGGTGAACTGGGCGGCGTTCTTCCACGATGAGCCGGGCGCCGCCATCCGGATCTCCCGGCCGAGGCCCGAGGGACCGGGCTGCGGGTAGAGGGTGACCTCGCCGTCGGACCAGCGCACCAGCAGCCCCGCCCGCCGGCCACCGCCGAAGGTGCCGCCGGCCACGGTACGGGCGTGGGTCCAGGTCGAGTTGGCCGGCCGCAGCCGCTTCTCCGCCCCGAAACCGCCCTTGCCGTCGCCCGGGTGGAGGGTGACTCCGCCGTCGGACCACACCACCAGCAGATCGCCGTGCCGGTCGCCGGTGTACTCGCCCGGCGCCGTGAAAGCGGCCTTGCGCCAGCGCCCCGCGCCGCCCGGCAGGCTGCCGCTCAGGCCCCGGTACGGGGGCAGGTCGGCGGGCGGGGCCTTGTCGGCGACGGCGCGGGCGAGGAGGTTCGCGGCGTCGGCGCCGAACGCGGTGGCGTAGCTGATGTAGTCCACGTTGGCGTCGTTGCCGCCGCCGTTGTAGCCGCCGAGGTTGCCGATGACGTGGCCGGTGCGGGCGTCGTCCTTGTAGTCGGTGATCCACGGGCTGCCGGACACCCCGCCGTAGTAGCCGCCGCAGGTCATCGACAGCTGCCGGTAGCCGCGCAACTGGCTGGTGGGAACGGTGCACTTGACCGCGCGTCCGGCCCCGTTGTGCCGGTGGGAGGGGTAGCCGACGACGGTGACGCCCCGGTGGGTGTAGCCGGCGGGCCGGGTGAAGGTCAGCCCGCCGCCCACCGCGTCCTGGAGGGACGTGCCCCACTGGTTGGCCGAGACCCGGGCGAACGCGGTGTCCAGGTCGGACGCGGCCTTCTTGGTGGTGGAGGAGCCCCGGTCGGGCACGTAGCGCGGGTCGATGAAGACCCGCTGGATGTGGAAGATGCCGTACGGCTGCCGGTCCGGGGCCGCGCCCTTCACGAACTTCGGGACGAAGACGAAGTCGCCCGTCATGCCCCGCGCGCAGTGGGCCGCGGTGAGCACGATGTTCCGTGCCTTGGTGTCGATGACGCTGCCGGTGCAGTGCCAGGTGGTGCCGCGCGGACCGTCGGAGCCGAAGAACGTGCCGACCAGCCGGGTGCCCTGGAACAGGGTCCCCTTCGGCCGGGCCGCCGCGGCCGCCCCGGACGGCTGCGCCGTCCGCTCCTGCCGCAGCGCGTCGAGCGGCTGGGCGGCGGCCATGCGCTCGGCGGTCCAGAACCGCGCCGCCTGCCGCGCCTCCTGCCCGGCGGCGGGCGTGGGCGCCCCGGCGGGTGCGGGCGCCTCGGCGGGTGCGGGCGCCTCGGCGTGCGCGGCCGGTACCGCGAGCGCGGTCAGCGCCGCGCAGAGCAGGGCGACGACCGCTTCGCGTCCGCCGCGCGCGGAGGCTCGTGCGGGCGAGTCCGGTCTTCCGGATGAGTCCGGATGCGCGCGGGAGTCCGGATCACGGTACGAGAACACTGCTGCTTCCCCCCTGGTCGATGGAGCGGACCGGGGCGCGGCGGTGCGGTGTGCCGGGGTGCGGCGCTGGTCGGGCGCGCACCGAGGGCTCGTCGCGGAGGTCCCCCGATCATGCGCGGTGATCTTCGCACAAGCGAGCGAAACGGGCCAACCCGCCCGCCCGCAACGGCTTTCCGCTGTCGCCCCTGACCGGCTTTCTACTGCCGGTACCCGGCGAGGAACCTGCCGATCCGGCCGATGGCCGCCTCCAAGTCCTCCGCGTGCGGCAGGGTCAGGATGCGGAAGTGGTCGGGGGCGGGCCAGTTGAAGCCCGTGCCCTGGACCACCTGGATCTTCTCGCGCAGCAGCAGGTCCAGGACGAACTTCTCGTCGTCGTGGATCGGGTGCACCTTCGGGTCGATGCGCGGGAAGGCGTACAGCGCGCCCTTGGGCTTGACGCAGGACACGCCGGGGATCTCGTTGAGCTTCTCCCAGGCCACGCTCCGCTGTTCGTGCAACCGGCCGCCGGGCCGGGTCAGTTCGCGGATGGACTGGCGTCCGCCGAGCGCGGCCTGGATGGCGTACTGCGCGGGCGCGTTGGCGCACAGCCGCATGGAGGCCAGCATGGTCAGGCCCTCCAGATAATCCTTGGCGTGCTGCTTGGGCCCGGTGACCACCAGCCAGCCGGAGCGGAAACCCGCCACCCGGTAGGTCTTGGACAGCCCGCAGAAGGTGAGGACGACCAGGTCGGGGGCGAGCGCGGCGGCCGAGTGGTGCACGGCGTCGTCGTACAGGATCTGGTCGTAGATCTCGTCGGCGAACACCATCAGGCCGTGCCGGCGGGCGAGATCGAGGATGCCCTCGACGATCTCCTTCGGATAGACCGCGCCCGTCGGGTTGTTGGGGTTGATGATGACCACGGCCTTGGTGCGGTCGGTGATCTTCGCCGCCATGTCGGCCAGGTCGGGGTTCCAGTCGGCCTGTTCGTCGCACAGGTAGTGCACGGCCTTGCCGCCGGCCAGCGTGGTGGCGGCCGTCCACAGCGGGAAGTCCGGCGCGGGGATGAGGATCTCGTCGCCGTCCTCGACCAGCGCCTGGACCGCCATGGAGACCAGTTCCGAGACCCCGTTGCCCAGGAAGACGTCGTCCACGTCGACTTCCAGGCCCAGGGTCTGGTAGCGCTGGGCGACCGCGCGACGGGCGGAGAGGACGCCCCGGGAGTCGGTGTAGCCGTGCGCCCGGGGCAGCATCCGGATCATGTCCTGGAGGATCTCCTCCGGCGCCTCGAAGCCGAAGGCCGCGGGGTTGCCGGTGTTCAGGCGCAGCACGCTGTGCCCCGCCTCCTCCAGCGCGTTGGCGTGCTCGATCACCGGGCCGCGGATCTCGTAGCACACCTCGCTGAGCTTGTTGGACTGCCGGAACTCCATGGGCCCCTCCGGAAACTCGTGTTGCTTGGTTTTACCAAGTGAGAGCTTGGAAAGTCCAACAACGCGTCTACACTGCGTCGCATGTCACCTCGCCGAAGCTACGACCAGTACTGTTCCGCAGCCCGCGCCCTCGACCTGGTCGGCGACCGCTGGACCCTGCTGATCGTGCGGGAGCTGCTCGCCGGTCCCCGCCGCTACACGGACCTGCACGCGGACCTGCCCGGCGTGAGCACGGACGTACTCGCCTCACGGCTGAAGGAGATGGAACGCGACGGCCTCACCACCCGGCGCCGGCTGCCCCCGCCGGGCGCCGCGTACGTGTACGAACTCACGCCTCGCGGCCGTGAGTTGCTGCCGGTCCTCCAGGCGCTCGGCACCTGGGGCGCGCGGGAACTGGGCGAGCGCAGGCCCACCGACGCCGTGCGGGCACACTGGTTCGCGCTGCCGCTGCTGCGCGCGCTGGAGGGCGAGGGCGTTCTCGAAGTGAACCTGGAGGAGGGGGATTTCCACCTCCATGTCGGCGCCGAGGAGGGTCCGGTCTACGGCGACGGGCCCGCCCCCGGCCCGGCCGACGCGCGCCTGGTGATGGACGCGGCGACCTGCGAGGCCGTCGCCCGCGGCGAACTGGCGCTGCCGGACGCGGTACGGGACGGGCGGGTGACGGTGACCGGGGAGGGCACGCTCGCCAAGGCGCTGCGCGAGGCGTGACGCGGGCAGCGGCGGCCGGGACGACACACACGAAGGCCCGCCGGATCGGCGGGCCTTCACGGGTTCTCGGGGGTGTTGCGGCTCAGGCGCCCGGCGGCACCCGGGACGGCCGCCCCGACCCGCGCGTCAGCGCGTAGCCGCCGATGCCGGCGAGCGCGGCCAGCACACCGCCGATCCCGGTCCACACCCAGCGGTCCGACCACCAGCCGGACGACCAGCCGTCGCGGCCGAAGCTGGACAGCACGGCCTCCTTCGAACCGTCCTCGTCCTGCGCGGACTTGACGGCGATGCCCGGGACGAGCGGCTTGCCCAGCGAGCCGTCGACCGCCGCCGCGCCGCCGATGTCCTTGGAGTCGACCCGCACTTCGGCGCCGACCGGCTGGCCGAGGTCGGAGTCGGCGAGGTCCACCACCGTCAGCCGGATGTAGTACGTACCCGGCAGCGGGTCATTGGCCCACGGCTCCGACCAGCCGCGCACCGTACGCAGCACACAGGCCAGTTCGACGGAACCGGCGTCCGGCGCGGCGGTGCGCGACTGGGCGCCGTACTGGCAGGCCTGGCGGCGCCGCAGCCCGTCGTACACGTCGAGCTGCCAGGTCTCGGCGCCGTGCCGGGCCGGGAGCTTCACCGTCGCCTTCACGGTGGGGCGCTGCCCGGTGTCCGCGGGGAAGGACCAGTACAGGTAGTCGCCGGTGGAGCCGGAGGCGGTGGCCCGCTCGCCCTGCTCGATCTCCGCCGCCGTACGGAACGAGGTGCCCGCCCGAGTGGGCGCGTCGTCGTCCGCCGAGGCGCCCGGCGAGGGCGAGGAGTCGGCGGCGGCCGGCCCGGCGGCCAGCCCCAGCGCCAGCAGCGCGGCGCCCAGCACGCGTGTGATCCGCATCAGTTCGTCCTCCAGACCGAGATCCGCCAGCGCGACAGCCAGCCCCACAGCAGACCCGCGAGGAAGCCGGCCAGCACCAGGGCGCCGAGCAGCCACCAGCCACGGCCGAGACCGAAGGCGGCCACGTCGTGGTGGCCCGACGGGCCGTCCACCACGTCGATGGTCAGCTCCAGCGGCAGACCCGGCGTGGTCTTCACGCCCGAGGCCGCCGAGAAGGACTGGGTGATCTGGAGACACACCGTCTCCGCGGGCGCCGAGTCGTCGTCGCCGTCCCGCTTCGGGTAGCGCAGACCGGTGGAGATGACGTCCGTACGGCCGGTGCCCGCGGCCTCGCCGCGCACGATCTCCCGGCCGTGCGCGGTCACCGCCCGCAGCAGCACCCCGTAGTGGGGGTTCACGGCCCGGTCGTCCGCCACGCTCACCGAGGCCCGCAGCTCCTGGCCGGGCTCGACGTCCACCTTGTACCAGCGCTGCTGCCCGAACTCCTCGCGGTCGGTGTAGAGACCGGACTTGAGGACGGGGGCCTTCTCGCACCGGTCGGCGCCCTCGGTGGCGACCGGGGTCACCACCGGATCCGCCGCCCGGTCCACCAACTGGCCGACCCGGTCCCTCAGTTCGTCCTTGTGCCGGACGTCGGTGTAGGTACCGCCGGTGGCGTCCGCGATGCAGCTGAGCTGCGCCCGGGTCTTGGCGTCGGGCACCAGGCCGAGGGTGTCGATGGTCAGGCCGATGCCCTTGGCCGCTATCTCCCGGGCCACCACGCACGGGTCGAGCGGCTGGCAGGTGTCCTCGCCGTCACTGATCAGCACGATACGGCGGGTGCCGTTGCCGCCGTCCAGATCGTCCGCCGCCTTCAGCAGCGCGGGCCCGATCGGGGTCCAGCCGGTGGGCGACAGCGTGGCCACGGCCGCCTTCGCGTCGGTCCGGTCCAGCGGGCCGACCGGGTACAGGCTCGCGGTGTCCTTGCAGCCCTCCTTGCGGTCGTTGCCGCGGTAATTGGCGCCGAGCGTACGGATACCGAGCCGGACCTCCTCGGGCGTCGCGTCCAGCACCTCGTTGAACGCCTGCTTCGCCGCGGCCATCCGGGTGCCGCCGTCGATGTCCCGGGCCCGCATGGAACCACTGACGTCCAGCACGAGTTCGACCTTCGGAGCGTCCCGCTCCGTCTCGTCGGCGACCGCGCCGGAGGGGAACGCGATCCCGGCGGTCAGGGCGGCGAACAGAGCACAGACTCCCACCGCCAGCCGTTTTCTTCTGATCATCGCCGGATCTTATTGACCGGACGCGCCGGACTCCAAAACGCCGGGCGGGAGCGGACGGTGGGCGCGGGAGGCGAGGAGAGCGGGCGCCGTGGTCAACGCCGTTGCCCGTCGGCCGGCCCGGCACCGACGCGGAGCGCCGGCGACCGCGGCTGCGGCAGCTCCGTCCAGAGGTCCCCCGTACCGGCGGGGGACAGCCGCATCAGCGTCAGCGCCTTCGCGGGGAGCGGGGCCTCGCGCAGGGCGGGCAGGTCCGCGGTGGGGGAAAGGCCCGGGAGGACTGACTCCAGGGCGGTGGCCAGGGCGTGGGCGGAGCCCGCCGTGCCGGCCAGGGCACCGCACAGCAGGGAGCCGAAGAGCTTGCGGCGCAGGGCCGTGGGATCGTCGGTGACGAGGCGGCCGGTGAGGGCGGGCGGGGTGATGCCGTGCCGGGACAGCCGGGCGGGGCTGATACGGACGTCGGCCAGATCCCGGTAGACCAGCCGCACCGGAGCACCGTCCGCCGCCAGCACCACCAGCAGGTTCTGGCCGTGCGCCTCCAGCGCCACGCCCAGCTCCAGCAGCCGCAGGCCCACCGTGAGCGCCAGCCGCGTGAACTCGGCCAGCCAGCCCGGGCGTCCGGGCAGCGACGTGGTGGCGAGCGCGGCCACCGGAACCACCCGCTCACCCGGCCCCGCGTACCCCTCCGGCGGCTCCCGCAGCAGCGCGGCCAGGTCGGGGGAGTGCGCGGTGACCGCCCCGAGCGTGCGGGTCAGGTGCAGCAGCCCGTCGGCGCGCGCCACCAACTCGTCGGCGAAGGCGGACAGCGGCGCCGCCGCCCGCACCGAGTAGGCGGAGATGTCCCGCACCGACGACGTCAGCCGGGCACTCAGCGCCGTCTTCACATGCGGACCACCGGGCAGCGCCAGCGTACGCAGTGACATCAGCGGCCGGGCCGGGCGCCACGCGTCGTACGACCGCTTGAGCACATGCGCGGCCTGCCAGGGATGCACCGGCAGCAACAGCCGCCCGCCGTCCCGGAGTTCCTCCGGCCACCGCCCGGACACCAGGCAGTCGGCCGCCGGTACCGGCATCGTGCCCAGCTCCACCACCGGACCGTGCTCCGGGCCGTACGCCAGCTGCTCCGCCACCGAGAACCCGGGCCGGGACCGGCATCCCGGGTGGAACGGGTGCCCGTCGGTCACCCGCCGCTCCCACTCCCAGTCCTCCACCGGGCCTTCGGCCGAGGCGCCCGCCACCGGCCACTCCGCCGGCTCCCGTCGCACCGCCGCGGCCCGGGACAGCGCCAGCGACGCCACGCTGTGCGCGAGTTCCGCCACGAACCCGGCCGCGCCCGGCCCCCCGAGCGCGTCCATCAACCGCGCCGGATCGTCGTACCGCTCCCGGTCCAGGCGCACGGCGGCGACGTACGCGGCGGTGGCGTACGGGTCCGCGTGCGGCCCGCGCAGCCGCCGCCCGTCGGACAGGCGCACCACGAGCCCGTGCGCCCCCGACTCCCGGCCGGCGACGAACGGCAGCGGCTCGTACGCCAGCGCCCGCCACAGCCGGGTCAGCACGGCGGCCCGCGCGCCGGGCAGCTCCGCCGTGTAACGGGGCAGCAGTCCGGGCCGGACGGAGGCCAGTTCCTCGGCGATCACGGACTCGGCGGCGGAAGCAGGGCGCACGGTCGGCTCCTGGGGTAGACGGGGCACGGCACGATTGTCGGGGACCAGCGGGTACGACGGTGCCGGGAACGCCCGAGTACGGCGGCGCGGGGCGCGGCCGGAACGGCCGTGGTGGGGCCGTTCGGGTACGGCGATGTCGGTATCCCCGCGTACAGCAGGAGTGGGGGCCGCCGGGCACGGCAGGGGTGGGGCCGTCGGGCACGGCAGCCATACTGATCGTCCCCGGCTTCCCGCCGACGCGCCCCGCGTGCGCCGGGACGACCGTGGGCCCCTGGACGACGGACGAATGGAACGCGTGGACCTCACACCCCCCACCGGCGAGGCCGGCCGCCTGGCCGACGCGTACGCGGCAGCGCCCCTGCTCAACTGCCTGCTGCGGGAGGTGGCCGTGCCGCTCCCGGACGACGGTGACCGCCGGGCGCACCAGCCGCCGGACGCCGGACAGCGCATGCCGCCCCGGCCGTCGGCCGCCGGAGACCGCACGGCGCACCGGCCGCCGGACGTGGGTGACCGCCGGGTGCACCGGCTGCCGGACGGCCGGCTGCTCCGGGTGCGCGCCGGGCGCCGGCCCGCCGACCCGGAGTTGTACGCGGCCGGTGCCTGGCACCGGATCGGCCACCCGGAACTGGTCAAACTGGTCGCGGAGGTGCTGCGCCGGGACACCGGGCTGCCCGGCGGCGACCTGCCCGCCGAGATGATCGACAGCCGGGACGCGGTCGCCGCCCTGCTCACCGCCCGCGCCCGGGCCATACCCCCCGCGGACCCGTACCTGCGCTCCGAGCAGTCCCTGCTCACCGGCCACCCCTACCACCCGGCCCCCAAGGCGCGCGGCGGCGGCCCGGTCGCGTCCTGGCTGCCGTACGCCCCCGAGGCACACGCCCGTTTCCCGCTGGCGCTGCTCGGCGTCCGCGAGGACCAGGTGGCGGAGGAGGGCGACACCGGCGCCCTGGACGCCCTCGGCACCGCCCCGCCCGGCTACCGGCTGCTGCCCGCCCACCCCTGGCAACTCGACCTGGTCGCCCGCGAACTTGCCCCCGCCTTCGCCGACGGCCGGCTGCTGCGGCTCGGCACCACCGCGTTCCCCCTCTGGCCGACGGCCGCCGTCCGCACGGTGTACGAGCCCCACCGCGACCTGTTCCTGAAGTTCAGCCTGGACGTGCGCATCACCAACGACATCCGCCGGCTGTGGCGCCACGACCTGCGCCGGCTGCGCCGTACCGACACCGCCGCCCGGCGTGCCTTCGCGGCGATGGGCCCGCCCGCGGCCTGGCTGAGCGACCGCGGCTACCGCACCGCCGCCTTCGCCTTCGAGGAACTGGCCGTACTGGTCCGCGACGGGCTGCGCGGCCACCTCCTGCCGGGCGCCACCCCGTTGCTCGCGGCGGGCCTCGCCGAGGGCTTCGAGGGCAGCCCGCTGGCCGCCACCGACGACCCGGCCCGCTGGTGGGAGGCGTATCTACGGCAGGTCGTGCCGCCCGCCCTGACCGCGTTCGGCACCCACGGGGTGGTCCTGGAGGCCCATCTGCAGAACACCCTGGTCGCCGTGGACGCGGCGGGCACACCCGTGCAGGCCCTGTTCCGGGACGCCGAGGGCGCGAAGCTGCTGCCGGACGTGAGCCGCGCGGCGGGCTGGGAACGGCTGGTGTACTGCCTGGTCGTCAACCACCTCACCGAGATCGCCGGCGCCCTCGCCGACCACCGTCCCGGTTACGACCCGTGGCCCGCCGTGCGCCGCGAACTCGCCCGCCACGACCTGCCCGAGATCCCCGCGCTGCTCACCGCGCCTACCCTGCCCGGCAAGACCAACCTGCTGCTGCGCTGGACGGCGGCGGACGGCGCGGACGCCCGCTACCTGCCGCTGCCCAACCCGCTGGCGGGCGACTGACGCCGGTTCCGGCGGCGGGTTCCGGCGGGGCACGGCACGGGAGGCGGGGGCCGCCGCCTCGCCCGGCGCATCGGCTGTCGGAGTGGACCTGCCCACGTCCGCTGCGCCACCGAAAGGCCGATGACCTCGCCGGGAGATCCTGACCTGGTGATCCGTCGCACTCTTGCCGGCCCGCTGCTCCTGCTGTTCTTGGTGCTGGCCGTCCTCGCCATGCCGGCCGGTACGGGTATGTCGTCCGCGGAAGCGGACGAGGCGGACACCTGCGGTCTGGAACAGGTGCGCGGCGTCAAAGTCACCGCGTCGGTGGATTTCGATCACCGGGGGCTCGACTACAGCAAAGTCACCAGTGTGATGGACATCGAGATCCCGGCGAGCTGGAAACACGCCGCGGATCTTCTGCTGGATCCTCGCGCGGCCGAGTACCGCCAGGCGCTTCGCTGCCTGCTGGGCAAGGGCCTGGAAGACAATCCTCTCGACTTCGACGAGCGGCGATCCAAGCCGCTGACAGTCGACTCCGACGGGAAGAAGGTGGCGGTTCACTACGAGGCCGTGGTCACGGTGCTGTGGCTCGGGGCGTTCCAGGTCGGCCCGTGGTCGCTGGAGGCAGGGCCGGACGTCTGGACCGTCCGGCTGAAGCCTCCGAAAAGGCTCAGCCAGGTGCCGTGGGCGAACGTGGAGGTCCAGACGGGCGGTCCCCGGGCATGGTCCGTCAGTCCGGAATCCGCCATCGGCAAGGACGGCACCGTACTGAAGTGGCAGAACAAGAAACCGAATGAATTCACGGTGAGTTTCCGTCCGCCGGCGGCGCAGCAATGGGATGCGAAGACGGTGTCGCCGAAGCACCCGTGGGAAGCCGTGGGGCTGGACAGCGGCTCCTCTGCGGCAGTCCACGTACTCAGGGGAGTTCTCCTGCTCATCGCGGCAAGGAAGCTCCGGCAGGGTCTCGCACGGCCTCCCGCCGACGACGAGAAGAAGGCACTCGGTGTACTGCGCTCCTGGGCGCTCTTGTCGACCGGGCTCGGGTTGCTCGTCTACATGGGTGACAACGTCCTCGATCTCGTACGGTCGACCTTCTTCCCATCGCATCCGACCGATGCGGTCTTCTCCTTGTTCTCGCTGCTGTTCCTCGGGGCCGCCTTGTGCGTCTTCGGGAAGCTTCCCAAGCCCTTGCTGGTGATCCCATGTTCCGTGGTCGTCGTCGTTGCAGGGCTCTTGGCCGGCTCCTGGCTGGCGCCGCTCGCGGTCGTGGCCGCGGTGTGCCTTTTCTGTACCGGTGCGGTCTTCTCGGTCCGACGCGTCCTGCGGATGATCGGCGGATCGTTGCCGTCATGGCTGGTGGTGTCTTTGCCCATCGCCCTCTCGGTCGTCACGGTTCTGTGGACATACCTGGTCTTCCGGGGCTTCTGGGACCGCATCAGTTGGCTTGCCGACACTCACTGGCCGACCTACGAGGGCAGGTTGCTCTGGCACTTCGACACCTGGTGGTGGGACTTTCCGCGCCGAGTTTTGCCGGATCTGTGGGACACGGCTTCTCTCGCTCTGCTCGCACTGGTCCCTTTGGGGGTCCTTCACGTGTGCCGTGCCGAGCGGAAAGACGGCAGTTCGTTCACGCCCACCGCCTCGGAGCAGTTCTTCCTCATGGTCGTCTTCACCTTGGTCGTGCCATCCGCAGGAGGAATCTACTTCGGGATCAGTGGTTACTTCGTCAGTGTCCTTCTCGGTCTCCTGTCGGCTTGGGCGCTGCTTTCCTGGGGGAGAAGAAGGGCTGTGCTGGCGCGGCCTGCGATCGGGAACCGCCTGTTGGGTCAAGTGGTTCCGATGGCCGACCGGTCGGAATTGCTGCGCATGGTCCGGCGTTACCGGGACCTGCAAGACTCCCTACACCGTTCAGGATCCGGAAAACCGGTCGAGACGACGGCGGATCGGGAGGCGATCGAGCGGGACATCGATCAGATGGACCGGTTCCTGCCCGAAGGGGTGAGGCTCATCGATGTGGCCTTCGCCTGCGGGCCCATGACCACATGGTGGGAGAACGCTCGCAAGTGCGCGATCATCGCCTGCTTCGTCGGTATTCCCGGGACGGGGTTGATGCTCTGGCACGACATGGTCGGCGGCCACGCCTGGGAAGTCACCATCGAGTACACCGAGGGGTTCGTCAGAATCATCCGGGACATTCTCGGATGGCAGTTGACCTGGGTGGGTGCGGCTTTCTTCATGGGAGCGCTGTGGCGGAGCCTCCCCGGCCGGTACGGGCCGACGAAGGCGTTCTACGTCGCCATCGTCTTCTCCGTCCCCGTCTGTACTCACCGACTGCTAGGTGAGCTCAGCGGACATGCTGTGCAGGAAACGATCGCGATCATTTCCGCCTTCGCGGCGGTGATGACCTTCACCGGCTTGGTCATGGATGCCCAGACATTCACGAGTGAGCGGCGCTACTGGCCTTCCAGAGCGGGTCTGATCATGTACGTCTACCAGATGCGTTTCGCTTCTGTGGGGTTCCTGGTCGGTCAGCTCGTCACGCTTGCCACCACCATCTGGGCAACCTTTCGGCACGGCGACGCCGGCGGCCGGAGTTCGAGCCCGTAGCACCGGGGGCAGCGGTCCGGCCCCCGGTGCCGACGACCCTCAAAGGTCAGAATCCCTCGTCCACGGACGAGTCGGAGAGATACGGCTCATCGGTCCGGTGCCGCGGATTCAGCTCGCTCGTGTTTCCCTTCTCCTGCATCCCGGTGAGAACGAGGCCGTTTCCTTGGAGATCAAACCCCCTTTCCCTGACGAGCCTCGTCATCTCCGCCTTCGCGGCAGCGTGGTCCTTCATCCATTGCGGCATTTCCCATCCCGGAAAGAAACCGCCATGGGATCCGGCCGTCGCGATCCGGTAGCCATTGGGTTCGGCGATGAACCTGTTGAATATCGCATGCGCCCAGTGGCAGGCTATGCAGTCGCGCTTCCTGCCGCCGATGGGCCAGTCCCTCAGACCTTCCGGATCCGGGTGCGGCTTCGCCTCCATCGCCGTCTTCACCCTGTCCAGCAGAGCCATCTCCCCGTGGATCTTTCCACCGCCTGGCGCCTTGTTCGCGGTGTTCGCCCACTGGAGCCGCTCAGGATCCCGCACCGCTTCCGCTATCGCCCGTAGATCGTCGGCGTGCTCCGCGTGTTCGTTCACATACCCGCCGTCGAGCAGGGACGTCAGCTTCCGCTCGTCGTGCCCGTCACTGCCCCGCACGGCCTGCTCGTTCAATCTGTTCGCTGCCGCGGTGCGCTTGCCGGCCTTCATCCCGGTGTTACCGGCGATGTGCACCTGTCCGTCGATCAAGGTGAGCGCGAGGTGGGGGCTACCGACAGCGGCCAGACTCATACTGCCGGGCTCATCGTATTTCGCACCCATCATGACGCGGGACATTCGATTCAGCATCCGGGTGGTGACGTCGACCTCGGAATGAACCTCGTCGCCCGCGGGCAGAGCGGCAGAAGGAGCTGTGACCCCGGCAGGTGCCGGCTTGCTCGGCACGTACTGCTGATACCCCACACTGGCGGCGTCCTTGCTGCTCTCCTGCGCCGTCTTCACCGGCCTGTATCCAGCGGGAGGTGGATCGTCCTTGAGGGTTTCCTCCTGGGCGTCCCACCAAGCTCCCTGAACGGCGACGGTCGCGGAGGGCGTGCCGCCCGCGGAGGCACCCACGGCGCCTTGGGACTCGTCCTCCCGAAGGGGCACGCCGGCGGACATGACGCGGCGCGCGTTCGCCTCCGCCTCCCGCTCGAACCGGTCCGACGGGTCGGACACTTTGAGACCGTCGCCGTTGTCCGTACCGGCGACAGGTCCTCGGCGCTGCTGGATGACGTGGGTGAGTTCGTGCGCGAGGGTGTGCTTGTCCCGGCCGCCCTCGCCGAGGACGACGTGGTTGCCGGAGGTGTAGGCGCGCGCGCCGACCTCGGCCGCGGATGCCTTCGCCGCGGCGTCGGCGTGGATCCGTACGTCGGAGAAGTCCGCGCCCAAGCGGGCCTCCATGTCGCTGCGGGTCGCCCCGTCCAGGGGCCGACCGCTGGTGCGCAGCACATCGTGGACGGCGGAGCGCTGCACGGCCGGCTGCCCGGTCCCGTGCTCGCAGTCGGCGCTGTGCCGGTGTTCCTCGGGCGGGGCCGACGGGAGTCCGGACCGCCGTAGCATCTGGACGACGGCACTGTTACCGACCGCGGCCTGCAAACCGAGGAAACCACGCGACTCCGCCGGCGATACGGATTCCGGGGTGCGGGAAGCGGTGCGGTTCTTGTTGGCCCCGGTGATTCTGGCGTTCTCGTGGTCGTGCAAGAGGGTGCCCTTCTGGCGCGGCTCGGTCGGTCCTACCTGCATACCCGATGGGGAATCGGCGGTGCCAGGTACGGACGGGCAACGTGAATTGACCGAAAGGGCAACAAGTGGCGTGGGGCGGTGGCCGCCCCGCTGTCCGTCATCCCGTCAGGCCGGCTCGGTACGGTCGCGCAGTCCTTCCTGCCCGACGTCACTCCGCGCGAGGTGTCCGAGTGCGAGCGGTCGGAGCGTTCTGCTCCAGGCGGGCGCCCAGGGTGGTGGCGAAGTCCTCGGCGCGGGCCAGCTGGACCCGCAGCTTCTCCACCTGCTCAGCCGCGGCCCGCTCGTAGGTCCGTACGCGCTCCAGCAGGGCCTCGCGCTCGTCGGCGTCGAGGGCGTCGCCGCTGTCCAGGCGGTCGGTGGCGGCCAGCAGGTCGCGCATCTGCTCCAGGGTGAAGCCGAGCGGCTTCATCCGGCGGATCACCATGAGCCGCGCGACATCGGTCTCGGTGTAGAGGCGGAATCCGCCCTGGGAGCGGGCGGAGGGAATGACCAGGCCGGTCTCCTCGTAGTGCCGGATGGTGCGCAGGGACAGCTCCGTCCGCGCGGCGACCTCGCCGATCTGCATGTGCTTGCCGTCCACGCCCGTGTCCCTGGCCCTTCCTGCCGTGGCAGGCCGCGTCCCGCGCGACCCCACCGGCCTCTACTCTAACGTTAGGGTAGAGTTGGGAGCGGTGAGGGTGGTCCCGCTGCCCCGCTGTTGCCGTTCCGGGGCCGATGGCGCCCCCGGCGAAGAACCGAGTCCCGCAGGAGAGAGCGTGCGCGAGCCCATGCCGCCGATCGCCGCCGCCTGCCCGCCGTGACCCTTCGCCCCCCGATGTGAGCTGCCCGGCCGCCCGTGCGCGCCGCCGCCTCACGTCCACCTTCCACGACTTCCGGCCCGTCCGCGGAGTGTCGGCCCGGCCCCGCCCCGCGCATCCCTCCCGCACGCCCTGGCTGCCGATGGGTGCGCCCGAACACGGACAGGTACACATCTCCTTGTCTTCCACCATCGCGACTCCCGCCGCGCGCCTGCGCGGCCTCAAGCCGGACTGGCTGAGCGATCCCAAGGTCTGGCGCACCGAGATCCTGGCCGGCCTGGTCGTCGGCCTGGCCCTGATCCCCGAGGCCATCTCGTTCTCGATCATCGCCGGTGTCGATCCGGCGATCGGCCTGTTCGCCTCCTTCACCATGGCGGTGACCATCTCGATCGTCGGCGGACGCCGTGCGATGATCTCCGCCGCCACCGGCGCGGTCGCGCTCGTCACCGCCCCCATGAACCGCGAACACGGCCTGGGCTACCTCGTCGCGACCGTCATCCTGGCCGGCCTCTTCCAGATCGTCCTCGGCGCGGTGGGCGTGGCCAGGCTGATGCGGTTCGTGCCCCGCTCGGTGATGACCGGCTTCGTCAACGCCCTCGCCATCATGATCTTCATGGCGCAGGTGCCGGAGATGCACGACGTGCCCTGGCCGGTCTACCCGCTGCTCGTGGGTGGCCTGGCGCTGATGGTGTTCTTCCCGAAGGTCACCAAGGTGATCCCGGCGCCGCTGGTGTCCATCGTCGTCCTCACCGTGATCACCGTCGCGGCCGGCATCGCCGTGCCGACCGTCGGCGACAAGGGCGAACTGCCGTCCTCGCTGCCGGTCCCGGGCCTGCCCGACGTGCCGTTCACGCTGGACACCCTGACCACCATCGCCCCCTACGCCCTCGCCATGGCGCTGGTCGGCCTGATGGAGTCGCTGATGACGGCCAAGCTCGTCGACGACATCACCGACACCCACTCCTCCAAGACCCGCGAGTCCATCGGACAGGGCATCGCCAACATCGTCACCGGCTTCTTCGGCGGCATGGGCGGCTGCGCCATGATCGGCCAGACCATGATCAACGTGAAGGTGTCCGGCGCCCGCACCCGCGTCTCCACCTTCCTCGCCGGTGTCTTCCTGATGGTGCTGTGCATCGTCTTCGGCCCGGTCGTCTCCGACATCCCCATGGCCGCCCTGGTCGCCGTCATGGTCATGGTCACCTTCGGCACCTTCGACTGGCACTCCATCGCCCCCAAGACGCTCAAGCGGATGCCGGCCGGCGAGATCGCCGTCATGGTCATCACCGTGATCGTCGTGGTCGCCACGTCCAACCTCGCCATCGGCGTCGTCGTCGGCTCGGTCACCGCCATGGTCATCTTCGCCAAGCGCGTCGCCCGCCTCGCCCACGTCACCGCCGTCACCGACCCCGACGGCCACACGGTCGTCTACCGGGTCACCGGCGAACTGTTCTTCGCCTCCTCCAACGACCTGGTCGGCCAGTTCGACTACGCGGGCGACCCCGAGAAGGTCGTCATCGACCTCTCGGCCGCGCACATCTGGGACGCGTCTTCCGTCGCCGCCCTGGACGCGATCGAGACCAAGTACAGGCAGCGCGGCAAAACCGTCGAGATCACCGGCCTGAACGACCCCAGCGCCGACCTCCACGGCAAGCTCAGCGGCGAACTCGCAGGCAGCCACTGACCCCCGCCCGTCCCACACCCACCGCACAGGGCCCCGGCCGCGGACCGGGGCCCTGTCGCTTTTCTGGCGCCCTGCGCCGCACACAGGGCCACGGCAGACGCCGAAGACCCCCGAGCCGCCCTCGTCGCTCACCACGTAGAGGGCGCGGGTGCCGGGTTGACGCGTTGATCGCGCTCTTGGGTGTTCCTCCCGCTGTCCACACCCTGTGCCGGATGCGGCGGGGAGAGCGCGCGGCCGGGCAGTCGACCTCTCCCTTGGAAGAGGCCGGTGCCGTCATGGGGTGTTGCGCCGGAATCACACTGGGGTGCCTGCTGTTTTACCCCACCAGGCGTTCCCTTGCGGGGGCATTTCAGACTCTTCGTCGCGGACCGGCGTGCCTTCTTCCTGGTGGGCCTCGTCCTCGCAGCGGTGGCCGGAGCCGTTTTCGGAAGTGTCTTCGCGACCCCGATCGGAGACGAGTTCGGCCTGGGCTCGAGCGGGGAACAGCTCGGTCCCCGCTCCAGAATCGTGCAGGGAGTGGTGACCGGGGCAGCGATCGCCCCCCTGCTCGGGACGGCGGCAGTGGCCTGGCCCCACCTCGTGATCGCACGGATCTACCTGACGCTGCGCTGTCACCTGCCCCGCGACCTGATGACGTTCCTGCGCGACGCCCACGAACACCGCGGCGTCCTGCGCCAGGTCGGCCCCGTCTACCAGTTCCGACACCTGGACCTGCAACGCCATCTCGCCGGACAACGCTGAACGCCGTACGTCGCAGGCGACCGCGTCCGTCTTGCCTTGCGCAGGGGAACACCTAAGGCGGGCTGCCGGAAGTCTCCACCCCGTGGCAGCCCACCAGACCCCGAGCCCGACGCCAGCGGGCCTTCGGGCCGTCCGGCGCTACGGTGCGGCTGTCACCACCGGTTCGCATGCGGTCCGGGCCCACTCCTTGTACGGCTCCACACGGTCGGTGAGTACCGCGTCCACGCCGGCGGCCTGCGCCTTCTCCCACGCCGGCGGCCAGTTCGCCGTCCAGGTGTAGACCTTGAGTCCGGCGGAGTGCCAGTCCCGGACCGTGCTGGGGGTGGCGAGGAACCGGGAGACGTTCAGCGAGGTGCCGTACCGTGCCGCTTCCTTGCCGGTGATCCGCGTCTTCTCATGGGTGAGCGCGGTGTGCAGTTCGGGTGCGGCCCGGCGCACGGCGTCGACCGCATCGGCGTTGAAGCTGTGCACGACGACATAGGGGGCTGCGCCGGTCGCGCGGATGACGGACAGCAGCGAATCCACCTGCGCGGGCGTCGGCGTCGGCTTCAGCTCCACCATCGCCGTGAGGCGACGCGCGGCCGTGAAGTCCAGGGCTTCCTTGAGGGCCGGCACCGGTTCGCCCCTCTTGGTGCGCAGGGCGCGTACCTGGGCGGCTGTCATCGTGGCGATGGGCCCTTGCCCGGTGGTGGTGCGGTCGACCGTCGGATCGTGCGAGAGGACCGGTACGCCGTCCTGGGTCCACCACACATCGAATTCCACGCCGCTCGCTCCGGCGTCGGCGGCGTCCCGCAGTCCTCGTAGCGTGTTCTCGTCCTCGGGAGTGCCGCGATGGCCGATCACCTGGGGCACCGTGCACCGTGACGCGGCAGCGGCGGCGGTGGTGTCCGCGGCTGCTGCGGTGTCTTCCGCCGTAGGCGACGAACAGGCGGTCATCACAGTGACAGCCGACGCCACAAGGGTCGCTATTCGAACCGATCTTCGCTTTGTCACCGGCCAACGGTAGCCCGTGCTTGGCCATGTTTGCTGGGAAGTGGTCCGGATCACTGGAACAGGACCGATGACCGGATTGCTCCTGATTGAGTGCGTGGTGACGCCTGCGTGGTGGGCCGGCTGTTCCTCCCCGGCTGTCACTCTTCGTTACTATGCTCACTTCATGCCGGAGGCCGGGAGCAGGAGGCGTACCGCCATCGACGGACTGCTGGGGAGACGATGCTGAGAGAAGTCACCGCCACCCGCTACATCCAGCCCCTCCGCTCCGGCGGCTCCGTCCCCGGTGTCGTAGAGGCCGATGACCTCGGCACGTACGTCGTCAAGTTCACCGGCTCCGCGCAGGGGCACAAGGCGTTGGTCGCCGAGGTGATCGTCGGGGAACTCGCCCGGGCGCTCGGGCTGCGCTTCCCGGAGCTGGTGCTCGTGCGCTTCGACCCGGTCATCGCCGCCGCCGAGCCGCATCAGGAGGTGCGGGACCTGCACGGTGCCAGCGCGGGGGTGAACCTCGGGATGGACTATCTGCCGGGGGCCCGGGACTTCACGCCGGAGGTCGCCCGGAGCTTCCCGGTGGACCCGCTGGAGGCCGGCCGGATCGTCTGGCTGGACGCGCTGACCGTCAACGTCGACCGTACGGTCCACAGCTCCAACCTGATGGTCTGGCCCACGCTCGGCACCGCCCCGGCCCGGCTCTGGCTCATCGACCACGGTGCCGCGCTCGTCTTCCACCATCGCTGGGACACCACGACCCCGGGCCGGCGCTACGACTTCCGGCACCACGCCCTCGGCCACTACCGCCCCGACGTGCGCGCCGCCGACGCGGAGCTGGCGCCCCGGGTGACCGAGGAGCTGCTGCGCGGGATCGTCGCCGAGGTGCCGGACGCCTGGCTCGCCGAGGACGCCGCCTTCGCCACGCCCGACGACGTGCGGGACGCCTACGTCGGCTATCTGCTGGACCGGGTGCGGCTCTCGGCCGAGTGGCTGCCCACCGACTTCCCGGGCCGCGAGCAGCTGGCGGCCGAGGAGGCCGCCCGCGCGGCCCGGACCCAGGCGGGCCGCCCGGACTGGCTGAAGCGGGTCCCCGACCTGCACGGCAAGCCGGCGGCCGAGCAGGACTGGTCGGCGCACCTGGGCTGAGCCGGGACACGGCGAAGGGCCCGGGGGAAGCCCCCGGGCCCGCTCGTGGCCGTGTGACGGTCAGCCGCGCAGCCGCTCGTACGCCGGCAGGGTGAGGAAGTCGGCGTAGTCCTCGTCCAGGGACACCTGGAGCAGCAGGTCGTGCGCCTCCTGCCAGTGGCCGGCCGCGAAGGCCTCCTCGCCGATCTCCTTGCGGATGGCGTCGAGTTCCTCGGCGGCGACCTTGCGGGCCAGCTCCGGGGTGACCTTCTCGCCGCCCGCGAACTCGACCCCGGCGTTGATCCACTGCCAGATCTGCGAGCGGGAGATCTCGGCGGTGGCCGCGTCCTCCATCAGGTTGAAGATGGCGACGGCGCCGAGCCCGCGCAGCCATGCCTCGATGTAACGGATGCCGACCTGGACGGCGTTGACCAGGCCGTCGTACGTCGGCTTGGCGTCGAGCGAGTCGATGGCGATCAGGTCGGCCGCCGCCACGCGCACGTCCTCGCGCAGCCGGTCCTTCTGGTTGGGCTTGTCGCCGAGGACCTTGTCGAAGGACTCCATGGCGATGGGCACGAGGTCGGGGTGGGCGACCCAGGAGCCGTCGAAACCGTCGTTCGCCTCACGGTCCTTGTCGGCGCGGACCTTCTCGAAGGCCACCTTGTTGACCTCCGGGTCCCTGCGGGACGGGATGAAGGCCGCCATGCCGCCGATGGCGTGCGCACCGCGCTTGTGGCAGGTGCGGACCAGGAGTTCGGTGTACGCCCGCATGAACGGGGCCGTCATCGTGACCGCGTTGCGGTCCGGGAGGACGAACTTGGCGCCGCCGTCACGGAAGTTCTTCACGATGGAGAACAGGTAGTCCCAGCGGCCGGCGTTCAGCCCGGAGGCGTGGTCGCGCAGTTCGTAGAGGATCTCCTCCATCTCGTACGCCGCCGTGATCGTCTCGATCAGGACGGTGGCGCGGATGGTGCCCTGCGGGATGCCGACGTAGTCCTGGGCGAAGACGAACACCTCGTTCCACAGCCGGGCTTCGAGGTGCGACTCGGTCTTGGGCAGGTAGAAGTACGGGCCCTTGCCGAGGTCGAGCAGCCGCTGGGCGTTGTGGAAGAAGTACAGGCCGAAGTCGACGAGGGCACCGGGGACCGGCGTGCCGTCGGCGTCGACGAGGTGCCGCTCGGCCAGGTGCCAGCCGCGCGGGCGCATGACGACGGTCGCCAGCTCCTCGTTCGGCCGCAGCGCGTACGACTTGCCGGTGCGCTCGTCGGTGAAGTCGATGTTGCGGGTGTAGGCGTCGATCAGGTTGAGCTGGCCGAGGACGACGTTCTCCCAGGTGGGCGCGGAGGCGTCCTCGAAGTCGGCGAGCCAGACCCGGGCGCCCGAGTTGAGCGCGTTGATGGTCATCTTCCGGTCGGTGGGCCCGGTGATCTCGACGCGCCGGTCGTTCAGCGCGGCCGGGGCCGGGGCGACCTTCCAGGAGTCGTCCGCGCGGACGGCGGCCGTCTCCGGCAGGAAGTCGAGGGTGGAGGTGCGGGCGATCTCGGCGCGGCGCTCGGCCCGGCGGGCGAGGAGTTCGTCACGGCGCGGGGTGAACCGCCGGTGCAGCTCCGCCACGAAGGCGAGCGCCGCGTCGGTGAGGACCTCCTCCTGCCGGGGCAGGGACTCGGCGTCGACGATGGCCAGCGGGGACGGCGCTGGTGCGGACATGAGCTGTCACTTCCTTCAGCGGTGGCACCGGGTGCCAAGAGGCACGAATAGGACAGACAGCGCCCACTGTGCGGTCGGACGCTTCTGAACAGTGGATAGTAGTTTCCTCATCGTGGAACTTCAATGGTGTGTTGACGTCGAGATTCTCTGAGTCGAGCGAAGGTGGCGCTGGGTGCCACCCCGTTCACTCAAGGTGGCTCAGGTCCGCCTCGGTGTCGATGTCGTACGGCTCGGCCACGTCCCCGCACTCCACGAGCCGCAGCTCCGCCCGGTGCGCCCGGAGATAGGCCCGGGCCCCGCGGTCGCCGGTGGCCGCCTCGGCGATGCCCGCCCAGTGCGCCGCGCCGAACAGCACCGGATGGCCGCGTACCCCGTCGTAGGCGGCCGAGACCAGCGACCGCTCGTCCCGGTAGGCGTCCAGCACCCGGGCCGCCGCGGCCGGTCCGATGCCGGGCTGGTCGACCAGGCCCGCCAGCGCCGCGCGCGCCCCCGTGCTGGCGAGCGAGGCCAGCCCCGCGCGCAGCGAGGAGCCCATGCCCTCGGCCCAGTCCGGGTTGTCCACCAGCACGCAGCCGTCCAGTTCGGCGCGGGCCCGCACCTCGTCCGCCGCCGCGCCCAGCACCACGTGGACCCGCCCGCACCCGGCCGCGCGCAGCACCCCCGCCGCGTGCTCGACCAGGGGCCGGCCCCGGTGCGTCAGCAGTGCCTTGGGGCGTCCGCCGAGCCGCCGGCCGCCGCCGGCGGCGAGCACCAGCCCCGCGACCTCCCCGTGAAGTTCCCGGTTCTCCGTCATGCCTCCTGCATACCCGGGACGATGGAAACCGGCCGCGCTCCGGTGGCCCGGCGGCGACGGAATCCGGCCGCGTGCGCGGTGCCGGTGCCGATGGGCTGAATTTCGGTCCGCGCTGTGGCGCACGGGCCCGCAGGTGGCGTTTACTGGCCCGCGCACAAGGGCGTGCCGACGGGGAGGGCTGCGTTGCGGAGCTTGGGGCAGAGGCCGGTGACCGGCGTCGACGAGGACCTGAGAGTGGCGGAATTGCGTACCGCCGTGTCCCGGCTGCGCCGCCAGCTCGCCGCGTTACCGGCGGACTTCCCCGACCGGGCGATAGCCGAGGACGAGCTGGCGTCCCTGGCCGCGATGGCCGCCGGAGGCGTCCCGGAGATCCCGCGGCTGCGCGCCTCCCTGCTGCTGATCGCCGGCGCGATCGGCTCGATGAGCGCGCTGGCCCGGGGGCTGTCGCAGGTACGCGCCGCCGTCGACCTGTTCGGCGAGCCGCCGCGGGCCTAGCCGGCCGCCGACAGATGTGTGGCCGGGCTCCGGCCGGGTTGTGAGGGGGCGTCGCCGGGTGGCGGCCGGGCGTCGGTCTGGCCGTGGCCGGGCTTCGGCTGGGGCGTGGCCACGGGGCGGCCGGGTCGCGTCGGACGTTGACCTGGGCCTGATCAGGTGTCGGCCGGGTCGTGATCAGGTGTCGGCCGGGGCCTGGCCAGACGTCGGTGCCGGACGGTCCGGTCGGGTGCCGGGGCGGTCGCGGGTCGGCCGGGGTGCGGTGCGGGGCCGTTCCGGATGGCTAGGTCAGTGGCTGTTCCGGCAGCCCGGTGCCGCCGGGATCTCGCGGCACCGCTGGTCCTCGCGGGACTGCCCCGCGCGGTCCCGCCGCCGACGATCAGGCAGACCAGGGCGGTCAGGCCTGGGCGACCACGGTCACGACGGCCCTGGCCCGCGCGGCGATCACGGCCGCCACGAGGGCGACCGCCCCGACCGCGCCGGCGGCGATCAGGTAGTTCCACAGCGGGTCGGCCGTGACGGTCGGCGCCGGGTCGAGGTCGACCCCGGAGAGCCCCCACAGGCCGAAGATCACGACCAGGGCGGTCAGTTCCAGGAACACCAGCCCGCATCCGGCACCGAGGCCGGTGCCCCGGTCGGCGGACCGGCGCGGCCCGGGGGTGCCGGTGGCGTCGAAGGCCGGCGGGGCGACGGGGAGATCCATGCCCGCCACCCTGCCCGCAGGGGTGTGCCGGGTGCATGGGTACGGCTACTCAGACGAACGCGGGGCAGCGGCCGGACGGCCTCCCCGGCGCCGAGCCGCTCCCCCCTGATTCCGGCCGGCCGCCAGGTCACCCCTGGTTCTGGCTGGCCAGGGCCACGGACAGTTCGCGGGCGATCTGCTGGAGCACCGGCACGATCTTCTCCGTGGCCGTCTCCGTGACCCGTCCGGCCGGCCCGGAGATGGAGATCGCCGCCGCCGTGGGGGAGTCGGGCACGGACACCGCGAGGCAGCGCACCCCGATCTCCTGCTCGTTGTCGTCCACCGCGTAGCCCATCCGGCGTACCTCCTCCAGCGCCGAGAGGAAGCCGTCCGGCGTGGTGATGGTCTTCTCGGTGGCCGCGGGCATGCCGGTGCGGGCCAGCAGCGCGCGCACCTCGTCGTCCGGGACCCCGGCGAGCAGCGCCTTGCCGACGCCGGTGGAGTGCGGCAGGACCCGCCGGCCCACCTCGGTGAACATCCGCATCGAGTGCTTCGACGGCACCTGGGCGACGTACACGATCTCGTCGCCGTCGAGCAGCGCCATGTTGGCCGTCTCGCCGGTCTCCTCCACCAGCCGGGCCAGGTACGGCCGGGCCCAGGTGCCGAGCAGCCGGGAGGCGGACTCGCCGAGGCGGATCAGGCGGGGGCCGAGCGCGTACCGCCGGTTGGCCTGCTGGCGCACGTAGCCGCAGGCGACCAGCGTGCGCATCAGGCGGTGGATGGTGGGCAGCGGCAGGCCGCTGGCCGCGGACAGCTCGCTCAGGCCCACCTCGCCGCCCGCGTCCGCCATCCGCTCGAGCAGGTCGAAGGCGCGCTCCAGGGACTGCACCCCGCCGGCGGCGGAGGGCTTCACGGAGTCGGTGGTGCTGGCGCTGGACGTCGGCACGGCGCGTTCCTTTCGGGACTGGCGGGAGAGCAGAAGCCTACCCGGCAGTCGGTTGACTCCCCGCTTGTACGTAGCTACGTTCTGCTTGTTGGAATTCTAATTCCGCTTTGTGGAAACGTCCAGAGCGGGTGGGTCTTGCATGCCACCACGAAGGGTGCCCCTTGACGGCGGAGTAGCGGAAGTGAAGACTCCTTCAACAGAACGTTGAAGTCCGTTACATGGGCGTAAATCCCGTTTCCTGGGCGCGAGTAGCGGCGGTCGTGAGTAACGGCGGTAGAGAGAGGGGTTCGGGTGTCCGACGCTGAACTGGTGCTGCGCTCGACGCGAGTGATCACTCCGGAGGGCACGCGGGCCGCCACGGTCACCGTGTCCGGCGGGAAGATCACGGCCGTCCTGCCCTACGACGCCGAGGTCCCGGCCACGGCCCGGCTGGAGGACGTCGGCGACCACGTGCTGCTGCCCGGCCTGGTCGACACCCACGTGCACGTCAACGACCCGGGCCGCACCGAGTGGGAGGGCTTCTGGACCGCCACCCGCGCGGCGGCGGCCGGCGGCATCACCACCCTGATCGACATGCCGCTCAACTCCCTCCCGCCCACCACCACGGTCGAGCACCTGCGGATCAAGCAGGACGTGGCCCGGGACAAGGCGCACATCGACGTCGGCTTCTGGGGTGGCGCCCTGCCCGACAACGTCAAGGACCTGCGCCCGCTGCACGACGCCGGCGTCTTCGGCTTCAAGGCCTTCCTCTCCCCGTCCGGCGTGGACGAGTTCCCGCACCTCGACCAGGACCAGCTCGCCCAGTCGATGGCCGAGATCGCCGGGTTCGACGGGCTGCTCATCGTGCACGCCGAGGACCCGCACCACCTGGCCGGCGCCCCCCAGCACGGCGGCCCCAAGTACGCCGACTTCCTCGCCTCCCGCCCGCGCGACGCCGAGGACACCGCCATCGCGAACCTCATCGCGCAGGCCCGGCGCCTGAACGCCCGTGTGCACGTGCTGCACCTGTCCTCCAGCGACGCTCTGCCGCTGATCCGCGCCGCCCGCGCCGAGGGCGTGCGCGTCACGGTGGAGACCTGCCCGCACTACCTCGCCTTCACCGCCGAGGAAGTCCCGGACGGCGCCAGCGAGTTCAAGTGCTGCCCGCCCATCCGCGAGTCCGCCAACCAGGACCTGCTGTGGGAGGCGCTGGCCGACGGCACCATCGACTGCGTGGTCACCGACCACTCGCCCTCCACCGCCGACCTGAAGACCGACGACTTCGCCACCGCCTGGGGCGGCATCGCCGGCCTCCAGGTGAGCCTGCCGGCGGTGTGGACCGAGGCCCGCAAGCGCGGCCACACCCTGGAGGACGTCGTGCGCTGGATGTCGGCGCGGACCGCGGAGCTGGTCGGCCTGACCCAGAAGGGCGCCATCGAGGCCGGCCGCGACGCCGACTTCGCCGTCCTCGCCCCCGACGAGACCTTCACCGTCGACCCGGCCGGCCTCCAGCACCGCAACCGGGTCACCGCCTACGCCGGCAGGACCCTGTACGGCGTCATCAAGTCCACCTGGCTGCGCGGCGAACGCATCGTCGCCGACGGCGAGTTCACCGAACCGAAGGGGACGCTGCTCAGCCGGACCCGCTGAATCCCACCCACCGAGCCTCGAAAGGAAGAACTGATCACCGTGACGGCGACACCCAGCTTCACCGGCGACGCGAACCCCTACGGAGGCGGCGACCCGTACGCGGACTACCGCACCGCCGACTTCCCCTTCACCCAGTACGCCAACCTCGCCGACCGGCAGCTCGGCGCCGGTGTCATCGCCGCCAACGACGAGTTCTTCGCCCAGCGGGAGAACCTGCTGGTGCCCGAGCGGGCCGAGTTCGACCCCGAGCACTTCGGCCACAAGGGCAAGGTCATGGACGGCTGGGAGACCCGCCGCCGCCGCGGCGTCTCCGCCGAGCACCCCTGGCCCACCGCCGAGGACCACGACTGGGCGCTGGTCCGCCTCGGCGCGCCCGGGGTGATCCGCGGCATCGTGATCGACACCGCCCACTTCCGCGGCAACTACCCGCAGGCCGTCTCCGTCGAGGGCGCCTGCGTACCCGGCTCGCCGTCGCCCGAGGAGCTGCTCGGCGACGACGTGAAGTGGACCACCCTCGTCCCGCGCACCCCGGTCGGCGGCCACGCGGCCAACGGCTTCGAGGTCACCGTCGAGCAGCGCTTCACCCACCTGCGGATCAACCAGCACCCCGACGGCGGCATCGCCCGCCTGCGGGTGTACGGCGAGGTCGTCCCGGACCCCGAGTGGCTGGCGGCCCTCGGCACCCTCGACGTGGTCGCGCTGGAGAACGGCGGCCAGGTCGAGGACGCCTCCAACCTCTTCTACTCGCCGGCCACCAACACCATCCAGCCGGGCCGCTCGCGCAAGATGGACGACGGCTGGGAGACCCGCCGCCGCCGCGACCAGGGCAACGACTGGATCCGCTACCGGCTCGTGGCCCAGTCCGCGATCCGCGCCGTCGAGATCGACACCGCCTACCTGAAGGGCAACAGCGCCGGCTGGGCGTCGGTGTCCGTCCGGGACGGCGAGGACGGCGAGTGGACCGAGGTCCTGCCGCGCACCCGGCTCCAGCCCGACACCAACCACCGCTTCGTCCTGCCCGAGGCGGCGGTCGGCACGCACGCGCGGATCGACATCTTCCCCGACGGCGGCATCTCCCGGCTGCGCCTGTTCGGCTCGCTGACCGAGCGCGGCGCGAGCGGCCTGGCCGCCCGCCACCAGGAGCTGGGCGGCTGATCCCCGCTCACGCGCGCGTGGGGCGCCCCGGCCGGACAGCACCGGGGCGCCCCCGCGTCACCCTTGCGGACCCGCGTACCGCCGGTCCGGAACTCTTCCGTCCGCCTGACGCGTTCTCCCTCACGTGACCCTTCAGCAAGAGATCGTCGGCAACGCCATGCAGATGGCGGTCGTCAACCTGCGTCCCGGCCAGACCGTGTACTGCGAGGCCGGGAAGTTCCTGTTCAAGACGGCGAACGTGACCATGGAGACCCGGCTGTCCGGCCCGTCGGGCGGCGGCGGACAGCAGCAGGGCGGCTCCGGAGGCATGGGCGGGCTGCTGCGCCAGGCCATGGGCACCGCCATGCAGGTCGGGCAGCGCATGCTCGCCGGTGAGTCGCTGGCCTTCCAGTACTTCACCGCCCAGGGCGGCGAGGGCACGGTCGGCTTCGCGGGCGTGCTCCCCGGGGAGATGCGCGCCCTGGAGCTGGACGGCACGCGCGCGTGGTTCGCCGAGAAGGACGCCTTCGTGGCCGCCGAGTCCAGCGTCGAGTTCGGTATCGCCTTCGCCGGCGGGCGTACCGGCATGAGCGGCGGCGAGGGCTTCATCCTGGAGAAGTTCACCGGGCAGGGCACGGTGATCATCGCCGGCGCGGGCAACTTCATCGACCTGAACCCGGCGGACTTCGGCGGCCGGATCGAGGTCGACACCGGCTGTGTGGTCGCCTTCGAGGAGGGCATCCAGTACGGCGTCCAGCGCGTCGGCGGCCTCAACCGCCAGGGGATCATGAACGCCGTCTTCGGCGGTGAGGGCCTGTCCCTGGCCACCCTGGAGGGCAACGGCCGGGTGATCCTCCAGTCCCTCACCATCGAGGGCCTGGCCAACGCCCTGAAGAAGGCCCAGGGCGGCGACAAGCAGGGCCCGACCGGCGGACTGTTCTCCACGCACGCCGGCTGAGCCACCCGCCGTGCCGGCCGAGCCGCCCGCCCGCCGTGCCGGCCGGGGCCCGGCCCGCGGCGGGCCGGGCCCCGTGGTGTCGCGCCGTTCCTCGGGCCGGCCCCGTGGGGGAGGGGCTCAGCAGCCGTAGTTGATCAGCTTGAACGAGGCGTAGTGGTCCGCCGTGTAGTAGTCCTCCTGGTACTTCTGCCCGGTGACGATGCGCCGGGCGCCACGGGTGGAGGAGCCCGGAGTGATCACGGTGTACTCGTGGTAGTAGCCGGACGTGTGGCTGGGCAGGATGCCTTCCCGGTTCTGGAAGACGCTCCCGTCCTGCGAGTACGGATACGGGCCGCCCTGTTCGATCAGGTCCAGGGTGTCGTGCGCCTGGGACGGCAGACCGCCGTAGCAGATGCTGCCGACCGCGGCCGTCGCCGCGTCCGCCGTGGTGGCCGTGACGGTGCCGCCTGCGAGGAGGGCGGACAGGAGGGCGGCCGCTGCACCGATGCGCGTCGCGCGTGGGGGGAATCTCATGACGTCATCATGACGCGCGTAGAACATGGCATGTCAATGTCAATCACGCGATGTTTTCCGGCGCGCCCGATGATTTTTCCCGGGGTTAACCTACGGCCGTTTCCGGCTGTCCGCCGCCGCGAACAGGGCGAGCGCCAGCACCACGAGCGCCACGCTCGCGTAGACCTCGTAGCCGTCGAGGAAGCCGAGGCGCCGCACCAGGCCCACCCGCCAGTCGGTGAACTCGTGCACCAGGCCCATGACCCCCTGCACCAACGCGATGAATCCGAGAAGTTCCAGTAGCTGCTTCACCCGGCGACTCTCGCCCGGCGGCGCCTTCCCGCGCATCGGCCGCGCGGCGAGCGCGCGCCGCCGGAAGACTCCGTCCGGCGGCGGCGGACCACGCCGAAAGTTCGCCGGCGACGCGACTTCGGTCGGTGCCGCCGGTCGTACGGTCGACGATCCCCGGCCCGGGGCGGCGGCGGAGCGCGGACCCCGCATAGATTGGCCGACCGTGAGCGATGACGAACGGACGCGGGCGCCGGGCGGGTTCACGGGTCGCCGGTGGCTGTTCCCGTCCGCGCTGATCCATGAGCTGGACCCGGAGGCCGGGTCCTCGAGGCGACGGCCCCGGCGCACCGCGCGGGACTGGGTCGTCGACTTCTCCTGCTTCCTCCTGGCCGTCCTCGTCGGCCTGCTGGCGGCCCGGTCCCTGCCCGAGGAGGCCGGCCTGCCGCGCTCCCTCGCCACCCTCGACCAGGTGCTGGGCGCCCTGTCCTGCGCCGCCGTCTGGCTGCGCCGCCGGTGGCCGGTCGGGCTCGCCGTCGCGATGATCCCGGTCGGCCTGCTGTCCAACTGCTCGGGCGGCGCGGGCGTGATCGCCCTGTTCACGCTCGCCGTGCACCGGCCCTTCCGGTACGTCGCCTGGATCGGCGGCGCCGGCCTCGCGCTGGTGCCGCTGCTGTACCGGGTGCGGCCCGACCCCGACCTGCCCTACGCCGGCGTCGTCATGTTCACCACACTGCTCACCGTGTCGATCACCGGCTGGGGCATGTTCGTCCGCTCCAAGCGGATGCTGATGCTCAGCCTCAGGGACCGGGCGCACCGGGCGGAGACCGAGGCCAGGCTGCGCGCCGAGCAGGCGCAGCGGCTGGCCCGTGAGGCCATCGCCCGCGAGATGCACGACGTGCTCGCCCACCGGCTCACCCTGCTCAGCGTGCACGCGGGCGCCCTGGAGTTCCGGCCGGACGCGCCCCGCGAGGAGATCGCGCGGGCCGCCGGGGTGATCCGGGAAAGCGCGCACGAGGCGCTGCAGGACCTGCGGGAGATCATCGGCGTACTGCGGGCCGGCGACACCGAGGAGCCCTCCGGCGGGCGGCCCCAGCCGACGCTGGCCGCGCTGGACACCCTGGTCGCCGAGTGCCGCGAGGCCGGGATGAAGGTCACCCTGGACCATCGCGTCGCCGACCCGGCCGCCGTCCCCGCCTCCGTCGGCCGCACCGCCTACCGCATCGCCCAGGAGGCCCTGACCAACGCCCGCAAGCACGCCCCCGGCACCGAGGTCGCCGTCCGTCTGTCCGGCGCCCCCGGCGACGGCCTGACGATCACCGTCACCAACCCGGCACCGCCCGCCGAGGTCCCGCCGGTCCCCGGCTCCGGCCAGGGCCTGATCGGCCTCACGGAACGCGCCACCCTGGCGGGCGGCAGCCTCCGCCACGGCACGCGACCCGACGGAGGCTTCGAGGTCCGGGGGCGGCTGCCGTGGCCGCGGGGGTGAGGGGGGCCTTGAGGGCGGCCGCTCCGGGCCGGGGATGCTCCGGGGCCCTTCGTCGTGGGCCGGGCGCGTTTCGGGCTTCCCTCCCGGTTGCGGGGCCCTCGGGATTCCGTCCCGGTTGCGGGTGCCTTGGAGATCCGCTGCCCGGGGCCGTGCATCGCGGATCCGTCCCGGTTGCGGGTACCCCGGGGATCCGCCGTACGGGGCTCGGGGTGTTTCGGAGATCCGCCCGTGCCGGGCTGCGGGGCCCTCGGGAATCCGTCCCGGATCGCGGGCCCCTCGGAAATGCCGTCCAGGACCGCCGATGCCTCGGGGAGCCGTCGGCCCGGTCCGCGGATGTTGCGGGGAACCGTCGGCCCGGTCCGCCGGTCGTGATTACGTGACCCCATGACTGCGACGCCGATCAGACTGCTCCTCGTGGACGACGACCCCTTGGTACGCGCCGGTCTGGCGCTGATGATCGGCGGGGCCGGGGACATCGAGGTCGTCGGGGAGGCCGCCGACGGCGCGGAGGCCGAGGAACTGGTGCGGCGGACCCGGCCGGACGTCGTCCTCATGGACATCCGGATGCCGGCGGTGGACGGGATCACCGCGACCCGGCGGCTGCGCGCGCGGCCGGACGCGCCGCAGGTCGTGGTGCTCACCACCTTCCACGCCGACGAACAGGTGCTGCACGCGATGCGCGCCGGTGCCGCCGGCTTCGTGCTGAAGGACACCCCGCCCGCCGAGATCGTCGACGCCGTGCGCCGGGTCGCCGCGGGCGACCCGGTGCTGTCGCCCGCGGTCACCCGGCAACTGATGCGGCACGCGGCCGGCGCCGCCGACGCCCGGCAGACCCGGGCGCGCGAACGGCTGGCCGTCCTGGGCGACCGCGAGCGCGAGGTCGCCGTCGCCGTCGGGCGCGGGCTCGCCAACGCGCGGATCGCCGCCGAGCTGTTCCTGAGCGTGGCCACCGTCAAGGCCCACGTATCCCGTGTCCTCGCCAAGCTCGGCCTCGACAACCGGGTGCAGATCGCGCTCCTGGTCTACGACGCGGGGCTGCTGGACGGCGAGGGCGACGGCGGCGAGGGCGGGGGCGACGGCGGTTTCTCCTAGGGCGCCGCCTGGCGCCGGTCGCCGGAAATCGCCGCCGGAACCGACCGGCCCCGACTATGTCCGGACAACCTGACTACACGACTTCCCGTCAACCAGGCGCCGGACTACGCTCGGCCCCGTGCCGAAACCAGATGTGGGCCCGACCGTGGCGCTCGACCTCCGCGTGGACCGTAGCTCCCCGGTGCCGTTGTACTTCCAGCTCTCCCAGCAGCTGGAGTCCGCCATCGAGCACGGCAGTCTCACCCCGGGCAGCCTGCTGGGCAACGAGATCGAGCTGGCCGCGCGGCTCGGGCTGTCCCGGCCGACCGTCCGCCAGGCCATCCAGGCCCTCGTCGACAAGGGGCTCCTGGTCCGGCGCCGGGGCGTGGGCACCCAGGTCGTGCACAGCCAGGTCAAGCGCCCGCTGGAACTCAGCAGCCTCTACGACGACCTGGAGGCGGCCGGCCAGCGCCCCGCCACCCGGGTGCTGGTCAACACGGTCGTACCGGCCCCCGCCGAGGTCGCCGCCGCGCTCGGCCTCCCCGAGGGCGACGACGTGCACCGCGTCGAACGGCTCCGCCTCGCCCACGGCGAACCCATGGCCTACCTGATCAACCACCTGCCGACGGGCCTGCTCGACCTGGACACCGGCCAACTGGAGACCACCGGCCTGTACCGGCTGATGCGGTCCGCCGGGATCACCCTGCACAGCGCCCGCCAGGCCATCGGTGCCCGGGGCGCCACCGCCGCCGAGGCCGAGCGGCTGACCGAGCCCGAGGGCGCCCCGCTGCTGACCATGCGGCGCACCACCTACGACGACACCGGCCGCGCGGTGGAGCTGGGCGACCACACCTACCGGCCGAGCCGCTACTCCTTCGAGTTCCAGCTGCTGGTACGGCCTTGATCAGATCCGTGTATTCGATGAGATGTCCGGACAAAGCGACCGTTCCCCGGTCCCCGGTCGTGCCATACACGGTCGGCATGTCCGATACTGAAGTGTTTGGGGCAGGTGAAATCGCCGCCGGGACGCGCCCACGGTGAGGTCGCCCGCCCCTTATGTACGTCGGAGCACAGCAGAAGCGGCAAGAAGGGCACGGCCTCGTGGCACGGTTTCGGACCTGGGTAGGCATAGCGCTGGCGGGGGCACTCTCCGTGTCCCTCGCGGCGTGCAGCAGCACCGGAGGAAAGCGGGCGGAGGACGCCCGCAAGGCCGCCGCCGCCCAGGGCAGGGCGGCGGTGAACACCCCGCGCTGGACCTTCGCGATGATCACCCACTCGGGGGACGGCGACACGTTCTGGGACATCGTCCAGAGCGGCGCCAAGCAGGCCGCCGTCAAGGACAACATCAACTTCCTGTACTCCCACGACGACGAGGCCCAGCAGCAGGCCCAGCTGGTGGACGCGGCCGTGGACAAGAAGGTCGACGGCATCATCGTCACCCTCGCCAAGCCGGACGCCATGAAGGCCGCCGTGGCCCGCGCCGAGAAGGCCGGCATCCCCGTGATCACGGTGAACTCCGGCTCCGAGGAGTCCAAGGCGTTCGGCGCCCTCACCCACATCGGCCAGGACGAGACCATCGCCGGCGAGGCCGTCGGCGACGAGCTGAACAAGCGCGGCAAGAAGAAGGCCCTGTGCGTGCTGCACGAACAGGGCAACGTCGGCCACGAGCAGCGCTGCGACGGCGTCGCCAAGACCTTCCGCGGCACCCTGAGCAAGCTCTACGTCAACGGCACCAACATGCCCGACGTGCAGTCCGCCATCGGGGCCAAGCTCCAGGCGGACAGGTCCATCGACTCCGTCGTCACCCTCGGCGCGCCCTTCGCCGACACCGCGGTGAAGGCCAGGACGGACGCGGGCAGCAAGGCCGAGATCGACACCTTCGACCTCAACCCCAAGGTCGCGGCGGCCCTCAAGGACGGCACCCTCGGCTTCGCCGTGGACCAGCAGCCGTACCTCCAGGGCTACGAGGCCGTCGACCTGCTGTGGCTGTACAAGTACAACGACGACGTCCTCGGCGGCGGCAAGCCGGTGCTGACCGGCCCGCAGATCGTCACCAAGGACCAGGCCGACGAGCTGGCCGAGTACACCGAGCGGGGTACCCGATGAGCACGGTCACCGATCACAAGCCGCTCGACGAGAGGCTGCTGCCCGCCTCCCCGCTGCGCAAGCTGCTCGCCCGCCCGGAGCTGGGCTCGGTCGTCGGCGCCCTGGCCGTCTTCCTCTTCTTCGCCTTCGTCGCCGACGGCTTCCTGCGCGCCACCAGCCTCAGCACGGTGCTGTACGCCTCGTCGACCATCGGCATCATGGCCGTACCCGTCGCGCTGCTGATGATCGGCGGCGAGTTCGACCTCTCGGCGGGCGTCATGGTGACGTCGTCCGCGCTGATCTCCTCGATGTTCAGCTACCAGATGACGGCGAACACCTGGGTGGGCGTCGGCGTGTCGCTGCTGGTCACCCTGGCCGTCGGCGCCTTCAACGGCTTCATGCTCACCCGCACCAAGCTGCCCAGCTTCATCATCACGCTGGGCACCTTCCTGATGCTGACCGGCATGAACCTCGGCTTCACCAAGCTGATCGACGGCACGGTCTCCACCAAGACCATCGGTGACATGGAGGGCTTCTCCAGCGCCCACGCCGTCTTCGCCTCCACGCTCAGCGTCGGCGGCGTCGACGTGAAGGTGACCATCCTGTGGTGGCTCGGCCTGGTCGTCCTCGCCTCCTGGATCCTGCTGCGCACCCGCACCGGCAACTGGATCTTCGCCGTCGGCGGCAACGCGGACGCGGCCCGCGCGGTCGGCGTCCCCGTGGCCCGCACCAAGATCGGCCTCTACATGGGCGTCGCGTTCGGCGCCTGGATCTCCGGCCAGCACCTGCTCTTCTCCTTCGACGCCGTCCAGTCCGGCGAGGGCGTCGGCAACGAACTGATCTACATCATCGCGGCCGTCATCGGCGGCTGCCTGATCACCGGTGGCTACGGCAGCGCCGTCGGCTCGGCCGTGGGCGCGCTGCTGTTCGGCATGACCAGCAAGGGCATCGTCTTCGCCGAGTGGAACCCCGACTGGTTCAAGTTCTTCCTCGGAGCGATGCTGCTCCTCGCGACCCTGCTCAACGCCTGGGTCCGCAAGCGCGCGGAGGCGACCGCATGACCCTCGTCGAGCTGACCGACGTCAGCAAGCACTACGGCACCGTCCGCGCCCTGGAGGGCGTCTCCCTGGAGGTCCACGCGGGGGAGATCACCTGTGTCCTCGGCGACAACGGCGCGGGCAAGTCGACCCTGATCAAGATGATCGCGGGCCTGCACCGGCACGACGCCGGCACCCTGCGCATCGAGGGCGAGGAGACCACCCTCTCCTCCCCGCGCGAGGCCCTGGACCGGGGCATCGCCACGGTCTACCAGGACCTGGCCGTCGTCCCCCTGATGCCGGTCTGGCGGAACTTCTTCCTCGGCTCCGAGCCCCGCAAGGGCGTCGGCCCCTTCAAGCGCATGGACATCGACCTCATGCGCCGCACCACCCGCGAGGCGCTGCTGCGCATGGGCATCGACCTCAGGGACGTCGACCAGCCCATCGGCACCCTCTCCGGCGGCGAACGCCAGTGCGTGGCGATCGCCCGCGCGGTCCACTTCGGCGCCAAGGTCCTCGTCCTGGACGAACCGACGGCCGCCCTGGGCGTCAAGCAGTCCGGTGTGGTCCTGAAATATGTGGCCGCGGCACGCGATGAGGGCCTGGGTGTTGTCCTGATCACCCACAACCCGCATCACGCGTATCTCGTGGGCGACAGATTCGTGCTCCTGAGGAGGGGCACGATGGTGGGCAATTACACACGGGACGAGATCACCCTGGACGAGCTGACGCGGCAGATGGCCGGCGGCTCCGACCTGGACGCCCTGCGCCACGAACTGCAACGAGACTGAAGGACGACACCGAAGGACGCGCGCCCTCTCCCTCCCCGCCCCGCACGGCACCCGGGGTGAGCGTGCGGCAGAATCGACCAACGATGAGCACCTACCGCGACCTCGCCGCCCCCATCGGCTCCCGCCGAGCCCCCGTCCTGCGCACCGTCGGCACCAGGGAGCGCCGGTCCCACCTGACCGCCCCCCGCGTGCCCACGGTCGGTATCGACATCGGCGGCACCAAGGTCATGGCGGGCGTCGTCGACGCCGACGGCAACATCCTGGAGAAGCTCCGCACGGAGACCCCGGACAAGTCCAAGAGCCCGAAGGTCGTCGAGGACACCATCGTCGAGCTGGTCCTGGACCTCTCCGACCGGCACGACGTGCACGCGGTCGGCATCGGCGCCGCCGGCTGGGTCGACGCCGACCGCAACCGCGTCCTGTTCGCCCCCCACCTGTCCTGGCGCAACGAACCGCTGCGCGACCGCCTCGCCAGCAGGCTGTCCGTGCCGGTCCTGGTGGACAACGACGCCAACACCGCCGCCTGGGCGGAGTGGCGCTTCGGCGCCGGCCACGGCGAGGACCACCTCGTGATGATCACCCTCGGCACCGGCATCGGCGGCGCCATCCTGGAGGACGGCCAGGTCAAGCGCGGCAAGTTCGGCGTCGCCGGAGAGTTCGGCCACATGCAGGTCGTGCCCGGCGGCCACCGCTGCCCGTGCGGCAACCGCGGCTGCTGGGAGCAGTACAGCTCCGGCAACGCCCTCGTCCGCGAGGCCAGGGAGCTGGCCGCCGCCGACTCCCCGGTGGCCTACGGCATCATCGAGCACGTCAAGGGCAACATCGGCGACATCACCGGCCCGATGATCACCGAGCTGGCCCGCGAGGGCGACGCGATGTGCGTGGAACTGCTCCAGGACATCGGCCAGTGGCTCGGCGTCGGCATCGCCAACCTGGCGGCGGCCCTCGACCCCTCCTGCTTCGTCATCGGCGGCGGCGTCTCGGCCGCCGACGACCTGCTCATCGGCCCGGCCCGGGACGCCTTCAAGCGCCACCTCACCGGGCGCGGCTACCGCCCCGAGGCCCGCATCACCCGCGCCCAGCTCGGCCCCGAGGCGGGCATGGTGGGCGCTGCCGACCTGGCCCGGCTGGTCGCCCGCCGGTTCCGCCGGGCCAAGCGGCGCCGGGTGGAGCGCTACGAGCGTTACGAGCGCTACGCCCAGGCCCGCCGCGACCGGGACACCGCATGACGCCCTCGCTGCCCCACCAGGCCGGCCCGCCCGCCCGGCCGGACCGGCCCGCCGAGGCCCCCCGGCACAAGGCCCGGCGCCGGGCCCTCACCCTGCTGATCATCGTCCTGCTCATCGGCGTACCGGCCGGCTATCTGGTGATCTCGGCCAACCAGAGCCGCGACAGCGGCAAGGACAAGGAGGCCAAGTACTCCGCGACCGGCCTCACCGCGGGCTGGCCGTCCAAGGTGCAGCGCCGCCTCTACCAGGTGTCCGTCCCGCACCCCGCCGAGGACGTCGCCTACTACGAGACGAACAACTGGAAGACCAGCCGCCTCTACGTGCAGTTCCGCACCAACCCCGCCGGCCTCGACAGCTTCCTCGCGGCCATGGGCGTACGGCGGGAACAGCTGCGGAAGGGCGAGATCACGATCGGCGAGCGGGACCGCGAGGTCAGCGGCTGGACCTTCGGCGGGGGCGGCCCCTGGTGGGGACTGACCCACGAGCAGAAGAACCCCGCGCCCACCCAGGACGTGGTCGTCGACCTGTCCGACCCCCGGAACCCGATGGTGTTCGTCGTCTCCCGCACGGTCCCCTGACCAGGACCCCGACCGGCTCCGGAGCCGATTGTCAGACCCCGCCCGTAGAGTCGAGGACGACTGGTGCGACGCATGGGCGGGAGGTGGCAGGACGGATGACGAGCGAAGCGGCCGCGGTGGCCGAGCGCACGGAGGGCTCCCCGGAGACCCGGGCCGGGCACCCGGCCTGGGCGCGCCTCGCGTGCGTCTATCTGCCCGCGCCCCTGCCCCGCGACAGCCGCCTCGCCTTCTGGGACCCCGCGGGCGACCCGCTGCCCCCGGCCCCCGAGGACGCGGCCGAGGAGCTGACGGTCGTCCGCCGGCACGGCACCGGAGCGCGCCGCCACCGGGTGCCCGCGCTGACCCTGCCGCTCGCCCGGGCCCTGCCGCTGCTGGTGCGCGCCCGGCGCGACCCGGCCGCCCACCCGGCCACCGCCTGCTGGGGCGCCGCCGCCCTGCACGCGCTGCGGCTCGTCGCCCGCGGCCGGCTGCTGCCCGGCCTGACCCCGGCCGGCCACGACGCCTGGCGGGCCGGCCCGCTGGAGCCCGCCGACCTCGCCCACCTGCGCGCGATCGCCGCCGCCCTGCCCCCCGAGGGCCACGCCGTGCCCCTCCCCGGCCCCGGCGCGCTGCGGCTGCCCGAGCCCGAGGCCCTGGTCCGCTCCTTCCTCGACGCGGTCGCCGACACCCTGCCGCGCACCCCCGCCGCCCCCCACGCCTCCGGCCGGCCCTTCGCCGACCGGGCGGCCCAGAGCCTGCCCGCCGCCCAGGAGTGGGCGGCCGAGGTCGCCGCCGGGATGGACGCGGGCGTCCGCGTCTCGCTGCGCCTGGACCTGTCGGCGTACGACGTCTTCGACACCGGCACGCGCGAGGGCGCCCGCGCCGCCGGAGCCGCCGTCGTGCAGGTCCACAGCCTCGCCGACCCGACGCTGGTGACCGACGCGGCGGCCCTGTGGGCCGGGGAGGCCGACCCGGCGTTCGGGCCCCGCGCGCGCGTGGACGCCGCCCTCGCCGTGCGGCGCGCCGCCCGGGTCTGGCCGCCGCTGGACCGCCTCGCCGAGCAGGACGTGCCCGACGTCCTCGCCCTGTCCGAGGAGGAACTGAGCGACCTGCTCGGCGTCGCGGCGAGCCGGCTGGCCGCCGCCGGGGTCGCCGTGCACTGGCCCCGCGACCTCGCCCGCGACCTGACGGCCACCGCCGTGATCCGCCCCGCCCCCGGCTCCGCCACCGACGGCACCGGCTTCTTCGACAGCGCCGAGCTGCTCGGCTTCCGCTGGCAGCTGGCGCTCGGCGGCGAACCCCTCGACGAGGCCGAGATGGACGCCCTCGCCGAGGCCCACCGCCCGGTCGTACGGCTCCGGGACCGCTGGGTGCTGGTCGACCCCGCGCTGGTCCGCAAGGCCCGCAAACGCGAACTGGGCCTGCTCGACCCGGTCGACGCGCTGTCCGTCGCCCTCACCGGCACCGCCGAGGTGGACGGCGAGACCGTCGAGGCCGTCCCCGTCGGCGCCCTGGCCGCCCTGCGCGACCGGCTCACCGCCGGCCTGCGCCCCGCCACCCCGCCCCCCGGCCTGGACGCCACCCTGCGCGACTACCAGCTGCACGGGCTGGCCTGGCTCGACCTGATGACCTCCCTCGGCCTCGGCGGCTGCCTCGCCGACGACATGGGCCTCGGCAAGACCGTCACCCTCATCGCCCTGCACCTGAAACGGGCCCGCACCGAACCGACCCTTGTCGTCTGCCCCGCCTCCCTCCTCGGCAACTGGCAGCGGGAGATCACCCGCTTCGCGCCCGGCGTCCCGGTCCGCCGCTTCCACGGCCAGGACCGCACCCTGGACGGCGTCGACGGCGGCTTCGTCCTCACCACCTACGGCACGATGCGCTCCGCCGCCGACCACCTCGCCGCACAGCCCTGGGGCATGGTCGTCGCCGACGAGGCGCAGCACGTGAAGAACCCGTACTCGGCCACCGCCAAGGCGCTGCGCACCATCCCGGCCCCCGCGCGCGTGGCGCTCACCGGCACCCCGGTGGAGAACAACCTCTCCGAACTGTGGGCCCTGCTCGACTGGACCACCCCCGGACTGCTCGGCCCGCTGAAGTCCTTCCGCGCCCGGCACGCCCGCGCGGTGGAGAGCGGCGAGGACACCGAGGCGGCCGAGCGCCTGTCCCGGCTGGTCCGGCCCTTCCTGCTGCGCCGCAAGAAGTCGGACCCGGGCATCGTGCCGGAGCTGCCGCCCAAGACCGAGACGGACCATCCGGTGCCGCTCACCCGGGAACAGGCCGCGCTGTACGAGGCGGTGGTGCGCGAATCGATGCTGGCCATCGAGACCGCCGACGGGATGGCACGGCGGGGCCTGGTGCTGAAGCTGCTGGGCGCGCTCAAACAGATCTGCGACCACCCGGCGCTGTATCTGAAGGAACGGCCGGACCCCGAGCGGCTGGCCGCCCGCTCCGGCAAGCTCGCCCTGCTCGACGAACTGCTGGACACCCTGCTCGCCGAGGACGGCTCGGCACTCGTCTTCACCCAGTACGTCGGCATGGCCCGGCTGCTCACCGCCCATCTGTCCGCCCGTGCGATCCCGGTCGACCTGCTGCACGGCGGCACACCGGTCGCGGAGCGCGAGCGCATGGTCGACCGCTTCCAGAGCGGCGAGACCCCGGTCCTCGTGCTGTCCCTGAAGGCCGCCGGCACCGGCCTGAACCTCACCCGCGCGGGCCATGTCGTCCACTTCGACCGCTGGTGGAACCCGGCGGTCGAGGAGCAGGCCACCGACCGCGCCTACCGCATCGGCCAGACCCAGCCCGTCCAGGTCCACCGCCTGGTCACCGAAGGCACGGTGGAGGACCGCATCGCCGAGATGCTCGCCGCCAAGCGCGCCCTGGCCGACGCCGTCCTCGGCTCCGGCGAGGCGGCCCTGACCGAGCTGACGGACCGCGAACTGTCCGACCTCGTTTCCCTGCGGAGGACGCCATGACGCCCCCCGGCCGCCCCCACCCCGCCGACGCGGCCCGCCGCGCCCTGCGGGAGGCCCGCCGACGGGCGCACACCGAACGGGAGGACACGGCGCCGGGCCCGGTGGAGGGGGAGGGCACGGCGGGGGAGCGTGCTGAGGAGGAGCGTGCGGGGACGGGTCCGGTGGAAACCGCACTCGGCGGCGCCGACCCCTGGGTGCCTACGGACGTACCGGACGCTGACGACCGGGCGCGGGGTGCCGAACCGGACGATGCCGGTTCCGGTGCCGGTGCGCCTACCGGAGGTGCCGTCGGCCGGCGTCCTGGTGATGTCGCCCGGGAGGCACTGCGGGCGGCGCGACGGGAGGCGGCGCGCGCGGAGGCGGAGGCCGCGGAGGCCGCCGGGTCGCGGCGTGAGCGACGGGTGGCCGGGCCGGACCGCTCCGCCGCGTCGGGCCCCGCCTCCCGCTCCGGGCAGGAGGCGGGGACCGCCCGGGCCAAGGCCGTACAGGACATGCGGCAGTACCTGGCGACCGCCTTCCGGATGCCCTCCTGGACCGACACCACCGACGACGACCCGGAGGACACCGCTCCCGCCACCACCCCGCCCGCGGAGCCGGCCCCGGCGACGCCGCAGCCGACGGGGACAGGCCGTGCGGTGGAGGCGGGCCGTCCGGCGGGAACTGGCCTCGCGGCGGGAGTCGGCCATTGGGCGGAAGCTGGTCGCCCGGCGGGAACCGGCCGCTCGACGGAAGCCGGCCTCCCGGCGGAGACCGACCCTCTCGCGGAGACCGACCGTCGTACGGAGACCGACCGTCCCGCGGAGACCGGTCCGGCGGTGGGCGGGGTGGCGCGGTCGCACTTCGGGGCCGGGACCATGGGCACTCCCCACCGCGACGGTGAACTCCGCCGTACGTTCCCGGCGTTCCCCGCGCGGGAGGGCGGCGGTGCCGGGGAGCAGTTCGCCGGTACCTGGTGGGGCAACGCCTGGGTCGGTGTGCTGGAGCGGGGCGCGCTGGACGCCAAGCGGCTGGCGCGCGGCCGGGATTACGCCGATCAGGGCCAGGTGGACGCCATCACCGTCACACCGGGACTGGTGCTGGCGTACGTACGGGGCAGCCGCCCCCGGCCGTACCGGGCGCAGGTGCGGGTGCGGCCCCTGGAGGACGCGGACTGGGAGCGGTTCCTGGACGCCGCCGCCGACCGGCCGGGGCATATCGCGGCGCTGCTCGACAAGGAGCTGCCCCAGTCGCTGGCCGACTGCGGTGTGCCGCTGCTGCCCGGCCCCGGCGACCTCGTTCCGCGCTGTAGCTGCCCGGATTCCGGTCACCCCTGCAAGCACGCCGCCGCCCTGTGCTATCAGACGGCCCGTCTGCTCGACGCCGATCCCTTCGTCCTCCTCCTGCTGCGCGGCCGGGGCGAGAAGGAGTTGCTCGACGCGCTGTCCCGGCGCAGTGCGGCCCGCGCCGCGAGCGAACGGCAGCCGCGGACCCTGCCGGGCGTCCGGGCCGCCGAGGTCCTGGCGCCCCGACAACTCCCGCCGTTGCCGCCTCCGTTGCCGGTGCCGCCGCACCCCGAGCAGCCCCCTGTGTACCCCTCGGTGCCCGGCGGCCCGGACCCCTTCGCGCTGGACCAGCTGGCGACCGACGCCGCCGCCCGCGCCCACGCGCTGCTCGCCACCGGAAACGATCCGGTCGGGGGACTGTCCTTGTGGCAGGACGCGGTGCGTCTGGCCGCAGCCCGTCCCGGTTCCGGGCTGACCGCGGCCACGCGCACGCTGTACGCCTCGCTCGCCGACGCCACCGGCCGTACGCCGGCCGACCTCGCGCGGGCCGTCGCGGCCTGGCGGCAGGGCGGGGAGGCGGGACTGGCCGTCCTGGAGGAGCCGTGGGACCCGCCGGCCGGCCGCTTCGACCGGGCCCGCCCGCTGCTGCTCGCCGCCGACCTGCCGGCGTTCCGCCCCTGGCGCAACCGCCTCACCCATCCGCGCGGCCATGTCCAGCTGCGGCTGGGCCGCGACGGACTGTGGTACGCCTACGAGTCGGAGCCCGGCCAGGAGGACTGGTGGCCCCGCGGCACTGCGGACTCCGATCCGGTGGGCGCCCTGACCGGCCTCGCCCTACCCGACGACCTCTGACCCCACCCAGTCCGAGGCCCGCGCCCAACGCCCTTGGGCCCCGGCCTGCCGGGTCGTTCGCGACTCCGGCCGACCGCACGCCCGTCGACCCTGGCCGCAGGGCCTCGCGACCAGCCGCAAGGCACCCTTCGGCCCGCCGGAGGCCGGTTGTCCTTGGCCGCTCAGTGACCGACCGCGCGGCCTGCGCCTGGTCCGCCGGGTTGTTGCTGACTCGGGCTTGCCGGACGGTCCTTGTCCCCGGCCGCCCGGCGACCGACCGCAAGGCGCTGCTCCCGGCCTGCCGGATCGTTCCCGACTTCGGCCCGCCAGAGGCCCGTCGACCCTGGCCGCCCGGCGACCGACCGCAAGGGTCTGTGCCTGGTCTGCCGGGTTGTTGCTGACTCGGGTTTGTCGGACGGCTCTTCCCCCTGGCCATCCGGCGACCAACTCCACGAACCCCGTCCCCCGGCCTGCTGGGTCGCTCCTGACTTCGGCCCGCCGGAAGCCCGTTCACTTTGGCCGCCCGGCGACCGACCGCAAGACCCTGTCCCTGGGTCTGCCGGGTCATTCCTGCTCCGGTCCGTCGGAGCACCCCCGACCCCGGTCACCCGGCGATCAGATGGGGCACCTCCGCCCCCGGCCCGTCGGGCGGCGCCGGATCGCGGGTTGTCGGACGGCTCCTGACCAGGCCGCCCGGCCACCCTGCGCTTACGCCTCCGCCTCCGCCAAGCCGGCTGCTCCGACGATCCCACTGCCCCGAAACGGTGCCCGGCGCCTCGTAGTCGGGCCGTCGTCGGGGCCGGATCCCGTGGGGGCCGGTCGATGTCCGGGGTCAGGCCGTGGCCGGGTGTGTCGTCACCGCGCACTCGAAGACGAGCGCGTCGTGCTGTTCGACGGTCACGCGGACGCGGCCGTCGGCGGCGGTCTCGGCCGCGACCCACGCGGGGGCGTCCAGCTCCGCGTACCGGTGGAAGGCCGCGTCCAGGCCCGTGGCGAGGACCGGTTCCAGGCCGAGGTGGTGCTGGGCCGCCTGGCGGGCCGCCTCCAGGAGCAGCATGCCGGGAGCGTGGTCGTTCGGGTGGTCGAAGATGATCGGGTGCAGGGTGTTCACCCGCAGCTGCCAGCGGCCGTCGGCGGCACGGGGCGAGAGCACCACGTCGTGCGGGCGGTCCCGGCCGACGAGCCCGGGCTGGAGCGACGGCGGCAGTTCGACGGCCGCCGCCATGGCCTGCTCGGCGTCCGCGTAGGCGCCGCGCAGCCGCCGGTACAGCGCCCTGCTGTGCGAACTGAACGAGGTCGACGCCGTGCCGAGGTACTGCCCCTCGCGGGTGGCGGTCACCTCCATCCGCATCCCGCGCAGGACACCGGCCCGCCGCTCGATGTCCGAGCAGCGGATGCTCAGTTCCACGTCGGCCGGGGTGAGCCCGGCGCGCAGCGCCGCCGGGTCCAGGGCGACATGGAGATCGCGCCATATCTGCTTGTGGTCCATGGGCGCGCCGAAGACCGCGTGGGACAGCAGCGGCACCGTCTGCCGCAGCGTCTCGCTGAACAGCAGCGGGTCGTGGAAGCCCTCGGCGGGCCCGTAGAAGGTGTGGGCGCGCGGCCACTGGGCCGTGACCGTGCAGGTGTCCGCGTCCGTCTGACGCCAGCCGGTGAGGAAGACTTCGGTGACCACCGAGCGGTGGACGTACTCCTTGGGGACGGTTGTCGTCAATGTGGTCAGTCCGACGGGTGTGGTGGGCAGGGCGGCCTGGAAGTCCGTGATCATACTGTCAATGGGCGCAAACGTGGTCATCTTGCCTCTCCCCCTGGGCAGTCGAGGACGGAGTGCTGCCGGAACGCAGGTCAAGCCGTGAACAGGATTGAGTGGAGCGCGGGTTGCGCTGGGTGGTGTGCGACGGGCGCCACTGTACGGACTGACCGGTTTTTTTTCCAGCCTTACCCACCCGTCTCCGCAGGTGGTCGCCGGGCCTGTGCGGGCGGGCGCGAGCGCATCGGGCAACGCGCCGCCGAGCCCGGCGGACGAGGGTGGACGGCCCTGTGCGCACGTACTGCCTCCGCAGTCAACTCTGCACGCTCCCTCGGGATTTGCGGCCGGTCCCGGACGTCCGCGCACGGTCGTCCGGCCGGTTCCGCGCGCCCGTGCGGACGCCCGGAACCGGGTCCGGCCAGCCTACTCGCGGCCGGTCGCGGGCGACCCACCGGTGTGACGAGCGGGACACCGTGCGTGGACGTCGAATCCCGCGACCCGAGACGCCCGAACGCGATCCTTGGACTATCGGAGGCACCCGTGTGAAGATCTCAACCGGTCGTCAGGTTTACTCGATTCGCTGTCCACACGAAGCGCCGGCGGATCGCGGGAGGAGGGATGGATCCATGACCGAGCAACTCACGAAGCTCCGCATGGTCGCGCTCAACATCGACGGAGTCCTGCTGAACGACACGTTCAGCCCCGTCATCCACCACTTCGTCACGAGCCGGGGCGGCACCTACTCCGCCGACCTGGAGCGCCGGATCTTCTCCCAGCAGCAGGCGGTCGCGGGCAAGATCCTCGCGGAGGTGTGCGGCATGCGGACCTCCCCGATGGAGACGATCGCCGTCTACTTCGAGGACCGGGCGCGCTACCTCGCGGACCACCCGGTCCGCGTCCTCGACGGCGCGGCGGAACTGTTGCGCCGCATCCGCGCCCTGGGCCTGCGGACCGTCTGCTACGGCGGGCTCGACGCCTCCCACTTCGATCGCTACCTGGGCCACCTGACCGACCTGTTCGACGAACCCCGGTACGTGTGCACCAACGACATCCGCCCCGGCCTGCGCGAGATCGCCGTCGACTTCGCCGGACTCGCCTGCGACGAGGTGCTGTTCGTGGACGATGTGGCCCGCGTCGCCGAGGCGGCCCGTGAGCTGGGCGCCCCGTTCATCGGGCACCCCAGCGACTTCGAGCACGGCTACCAGCGGCAGCTCATGGCGGAGACCGGCGCGCGACACGTCGTAGGCTCCCTCGACGAGATCGACGACGCGCTGCTGCGTACGATCGACGCGGAGGCGCGGGCCGGCACCCTCTGGGCCGGCGCGCCCGGGAAGGCGGTGGCGTGACACCGGGAGGGGGACTGCTGGCCGGCAAGGTCCTGCTGGTCACCGGGGCGAGCAGCGGTATCGGCGCGGCGACGGCCCGGGTGGGCGCGCGCAACGGCGCCTCGCTGGTGCTGATGGCCCGCCGGCTGCACCGACTGGAGGAGCTGGCCGCCGAGTTGCGCGACAAGGGCACCGAAGTCGCCTGCGCCGACGGCGATGTGACCAGCGCCGAGGACGTGGAGCGGGCGGTACGGCTGGCCGTCGACCGGTACGGCAGGCTCGACGCGGCGTTCAACAACGCCGGTACGACGACCGAACCGGCCCCGCTGCACGAGACGGACGACGCCGACTACGACGCGGTGTTCGACGTGAACGTCCGTGGCGTCTGGCTCTGCATGAAACACGAGATCAGGGCCATGCTCGCGAACGGGACGGGCGGCGCGATCGTCAACAACAGCAGCATCGCGGGGGTCCGCGCGACCTCCCAGGGGGCGCCCTACGTGGCCGCCAAGCATGCCGTTCTCGGCCTGACCAAGTCGGCCGCGGCCCAGTACGCGGCGCACGGCATCCGGGTGAACGCGCTCGCCACCGGACTGACCCGGTCGGAGATGTCCGAGGGCGTCTTCGCCCGTGACCCGGCGGCCGAGGAGCGCATGCGCCGCCGCAATCCGCAGGGGAGAGTGGCCGATCCGGAGGAGGTGGGCCAGGTCGCGGTGTGGCTCTGCAGCGACCAGGCCAGCTTCGTCACCGGTGCCACCATGGCGGTGGACGGCGGCGCCGGAGCCTGGTGAGTCCCGGCGTTCAGCCACGGGTGGCCAGGCTTGTCGGATTGGTAAAGTACCAATCATCTGGTTTCTTTTGTCTCCCGGCCCGCACCCCGCGGGCCGGGATCAGGCATCCGCGTCAGCTCGGAGGGGGTGGCGTGGCGCGGACGAGAGGACGAATACATGGCACAGCAGTTGCGCGCGATCCGAACCCGTGGCGCGATCCTGAACGCGGCGGCGGAGGTCTTCGCGCAGCACGGCTACCACGGTGCCAGCATCGCGCAGATTCTCGACAAGGCCCAGGTGACACGAGGAGCCCTGTACTTCCACTTCGCTTCCAAGGAACAGTTGGTCCAGGGCATCTTCGCCGAGCAGGTGACGGAGCAGGGGTACCCGCCGCGCACGTACAAGCTCCAGGAACTCGTCGACGAGGCCATGGCGTTGGCCTGTCGGCTGCCGCAGGAGATCATGCTGCGGGCCGGTGCCAAGCTGGCGATGGAGCCGCAGCTCCAGGAACTGACCGACGGCGGTCCCTGGGAGGCGTGGGCGCTGCGGTTCGCCTCCATGGTGCTCGCGGCCAAGGAACACGGCGAGGTCTACCCGCACGTGGTGCCCGAGGAACTGGGCCGCTTCCTGGTCAGCTCCTGGGTCGGCGCCCAGATAGTGTCGGAGGTGACCTCCGGGTGGCAGGACCTGGAAGAGCGCATCTCCTCCATCTTCGCCTACACGCTGCCCAGCGTCGCGATGCCCGCGATCTTCGCGCAGCTCGACTTCGGACCGGACCGCGGGACCCGGGTGCTCGCCGAGATGCGGGCGGCCGACGCGGCGGCGCTGGTGGCGGAACCGGCGAGCTGAACCGACGAACCGTACGGCTACGGGCTTTCGTACGGGATGAGCCGCAAGTCCCGCACGGGTGAGCCGGGGTCTCCCCGCCGGTCGCCATCGGCGTGGAGGTCCACCCGATGACGACCGGCTGTCGTCCCACCCGCCGGGCCGCGACCGGCGCCCCCTGCGTCAGGGGGATGTCGGCATGAGCGGGTCGGAGTAGGCCGGCGAGGCCAGCGCGGGGAGCAGCAGTTCCCAGGCGTCGGTCAGCCAGGTCTCCCGGTCGCGGTTCGCGGGAACCGCCTCCTGATGGAGCGCGAGGGCCAGCGCCAGGTCCACGACGGACTCCACGCCGGCGCCGGACCGCAGGCTCCCCTCCTCCCGCGCGCGCAGTACCGTCTGCCGGAGCACCGCGCGCCAGGCGAGCCGGCAGTCCATGGCCGCTCCCGAGGACGGTCCGCGCTCCCGGGCCAGCCTGAGGCCGGCCCGGGTGAGCGGGTCGGCCGCCAGCCGGTCGGCCAGTGCGCGCACCATGCCGCCCAGCGCCCGCAGGGCCGGGACCCCGGGGTCGTCCAGGGCCTTCAGCTCGGCGTGGGACCGCTCGCACGACACGTACTGCACGGCGTCCGCGAGCGCCGACTTGCTGCTGAAGTGGAACGAGAGCGCTCCCTTGCTCACCGCCGCGCGGTCGCTGATCGTCGCCAGCGTGGTGCCCTCGTAGCCGTCGCGGTCGAAGGTCTGGGCCGCTGCCAGAAGCAGGGCGTTGCGGGTCTCTTCGGCCCTCACTTGCCTCATGCGGCGGACCCGTTTCGCAGCATATCCACCGTAACTCCGTTCGATGATCACTTGGTGACGGTCAGTCGTAACAGGACGGATATCCAGCTTGCCGCCGTATCCTGGCATGCCCATGTGGCTGAGCGTCGACGGCGTGTCGGCCGTCGCGTGCCCCGCCCCTTTCGGTGAAAGCGCAGTTCACATGGGTATTCCGAATGCGTGCGGCCTTCTGGGGACTTGATTGTCCAACGACGCGACTCATCTTGTAAACCGAACCCCCGGTTTGTATTGTGGCCGAACTCTGCCCCTGGCGCGCCCATTTAGTTAGATTAGTCGGAAGTAAGGGGCCCGCTCTCTCATGGTTCGGGGGACGTTCGACGCGGGCTCGTGCCGGTGGCGAGTGGCGCCGGAAACGCGCGGACTCCGGCCGGGCGGCCGTCGTACAGTCGACGCATGCTCGATGAGGACGGGTACTTCGGGGAGTCCGTCGCCGCGTCGTACGACGAGTCGTCGGCGGAGATGTTCGATGCGCGCGTCGTGGAGCCGGCCGTCGATCTGCTGGCCGAGCTGGCCGGGGACGGCGGGCGGGCGCTGGAGTTCGGGGTCGGGACCGGGCGGATCGCCCTGCCGCTCACGGCGCGTGGTGTCGAGGTGCACGGCATCGACATGTCCCGGGCGATGGTGGACCGGCTGCGGGCCAAGCCCGGCGGGGACGGGATCGCCGTCACCATCGGGGACTTCGCGACCGCGCGGGCCGAGGGGACCTTTTCGGTCGTCTGCCTCGTCTACAACACCCTCATGAATCTGACCTCGCAGGACGCCCAGGTGGACTGCTTCCGCAACGCGGCCCGCCATCTGGAGCCCGGCGGCTGTTTCGTCGTGGAGGTGGGCGTGCCCGACCTGCGGCGGCTGCCGCCCGGGCAGAACGCCGTGCCGTTCCGGGTGGGCGAGGGGCGGCTGGGGTTCGATCTGTACGACCTGGCCGGCCAGTTCGTCAGCTCGCACCACGTGACCGTCCGCGACGGCCGCGGCGAATACCAGGCCTTCCCGTTCCGCTACGTCTGGCCGGCCGAGCTGGACCTCATGGCCCGGCTGGCCGGGATGCGGCTGCGGGCGCGGTGGGACGGGTGGAGCCGGGAGCCGTTCACCGGCGAGAGCCGGCAGCACGTGTCCGTGTGGGAGAAGGCCGCGGACTGAGGCGGCCGGTGGTCCCCTCCCGTGGCGGGATCACGGTCATGGCAGGCATGGGAAAGAGGGCAGCCCATCGGCCGGGGCGGAGCGGCGTACCCGCTCCGCCCCGGCCGGGCCCGGGGAGGCCCGGCCTCCCGGCCGGGGCTCCGCTCAGTGGTTGAACGTCAGGCGCGGTACCGCGTTGCGCGCCAGGGCGTGGGCCTGGTCGGGCCACCAGGTGCCGGCGGGCGGGTCGACGATGCCGTACTCGGGGTCGATCGTGCCGCCGGTGCCGCGCGTGCAGCTGCCGTCGGACTCGCCGGGCACCTTGATCCACAGGTAGGCGTCGACGAGAGGGACGCCGGTGTCGGCGGTGGGGCGCGGGCCGAGTCCACGGCCGGGCGCGTTGCACCAGGGTTCCGGGTCGCCGCTGTACTTGCCCGGCTCCGGTGTCCAGGCGCCCCGGCCGTTGCGGCTGGTGTCGATGACGAAGTGGCTCAGCGCGTCGGCCGGCGGCGTGCCCGCGTTCTGGTCGTACCAGGCGTCGGTCCAGCGCCAGGTGGCGGGGTCGGCGGAGGAGACGCTGTTGCCCGGGGTGCCGTCGTTGGGGGCGGCGGACGAGTAGTACTGGCTGGCGCACCAGTCGGCGTGGCCGCGAGCCCATTCGGGGCCCTCGGTGGCGAACCACACGCACTTGGCGACCCAGGTGCCGTACCGGGCGTTGTGGTCGGTGGGGTGCATGTTGGAGACGTTCAGCGAGAAGCCGTCGCCCTGGCGGACCCCGGCGTCCAGCAGCCGCTGGGCGATGTCGCCGACGGACCGCCACTGGACGTTGCCGGCGTCCAGGTAGACCGTGGTGCGCGGCCCGGCCTTCAGGGTCTTGACGGCGTAGGCGAGGTCGGCGATGCGCGCGGCCGTGAGTTCACCGGTCGGGTCGGTGGCCGGTCCGCAGTCCCGGGGGAGCAGCGCCAGGCCGTCGGGTTCCACGACGACCACCGCGTCGCGGTCGCCGATGCCGGCGGCGAAGCCGTCGATCCACTTCCGGTAGGCGGCGGAGGAGGCGGCTCCGCCGCCGGAGTACTGGGAGCAGTCCCGGCCCGGGGCGTTGTACGCGACCAGCACGGGGGTCCGGTGCGCGGCGCCGGCCCGGCGGACGAGTTTGTCCACCTTGCCCCGTACCTCTTCGGGCGTGCCCTCGGTGAACCACGAGGCCTGCGGCCAGCTGGCGAGCCTGGCCATGTTCGCGGCGTTCGCCAGGTCGCCGTCGCGCAGGTCCGCGAGGGCCTGCTCGGCGGCCTTGCCGTGCGGGTCCGCGTAGAACCGTGTGGCCGGGGTGAGTTCGCCCCGCGCTGGGGCCGCCTCCGCCCGGGTGGCGGTGAGCGCCGCGCAGGCGGCGAGCGCGGCGAGGACGGCGGCCGTCCCGCGTCTCAGGCTGCGTGCTGTCATGAACTGCTCCTGGTCGGTGGGTGGGTGGGGGAGGCGGCCGGAGCGGATCAGTAGCCGTAGATCATCTTGTAGGCGACCTCGGGGAGGAACTGCCCGGCCGAGGAACCGGCTCCGACGCCGCAGTTGCCGTCGGACTCGCCCGGGACCTTGATCCACAGGAGCATCTCCGCGCCTCCGCCCAGCCGGGTCGGGGTGCCGATGCGGCGGCCCGAGGGGTTGCACCACTGGCCGTTGGAGCCGTTGCCGTTGCGACTGGTGTCCACGACGAACGGCTTGGTGTAGCCGTAGCGGCGGCTCAGTTCGCTGTTGACGGCGTTGGCGTAGGCGGTGTTCTCGGCCGTGGTGAAGTAGTTGGAGATGTTGAGCGAGAAGCCGTGGGCCTGGCGGAGACCGGCGTCGTTGAGGCGCTGGGCCATGACCGCCGCGCTCGCCCAGCCCGGGTTCCCGGCGTCCAGGTAGACCCAGGTGTTGGGGGCCTGGCGGCTGAACTGGGTGAGGGCGCCGGTGAGCATGGACTGGCGCTCGGTGATCTGCGCCTGGGTCATGCAGCCGTAGTCCCCGAGGGAGTCCGGTTCGAGGAGTACGACGGCCGGGCGGCCGGCGATACCGCCGGCGAACTGGGAGATCCAGGTCGCGTAGGCGGACGCCGAGGAGGCCCCGCCGGCGGAGTGCCCACCGCAGTAGTCGCGGTTGTAGATGTTGTAGGCGACGAGGAGGGGCAGCTTGTCCTGGGCGTCAGCGGCCCCCGCGTACGCCCCCGTGGCGGTGCCGATGCTGCCGCTCCAGGAGCCGAACCAGCGGGCCGTCGGGGTGTTCGCGATCGCCGAGTTGATCGCGGAGGTCCGGCCGTCGCCGGGGTTGGCGGCGACCCACCGTTTCGCGCTGGAGTCGGGGTCCGTGTAGAACCCGCTGGTCATGGTGGTCGGGTCGGCCGCGTGGGCGGACGGGGCGACGGCGAGCGCCAGCGGCAGTGCCAACAGGCCTGCCACCAGGGCGCGGATTCTGCGGCGCATGGACGGTACCTCGGTTTCCTGGCAGGGCCGCGCGCACGCCCTCGTCCCGGACGTGCGACGCGCTGAGGAAGTGCGGTGGTACGACACCCTGCTGGGAGCGCTCCCATTGGAAGCGGTCCCATAGCGCCATACGGCCTACGGGGTGTGGTGGGTAATCGTGTTGCGGGCCGCCGGAGCTGTCAAGGGCCGCCGCACACAGCGCGGTTCACAGCCGTACCTGGCCTTTCACGAGACGTGCTCCAGGCTCTAGAGTCCTGGACGCGTGCCCAGGCTCCGAAGCCGGAGAACTGGAAGCGCTACCAGTCCCGTTCGGCGCTCCCGGTCCCCGGGCCGGAGCCTCCGCGGCGAAAGGCTCACGGGTGATGGCAGGTGGTGCGCCGCGTCGGCAGCCGACGCTGGACGAGGTGGCCGAACGCGCCGGTGTCTCCCGCTCCGTGGCCTCCCGCGCGCTCAACAACGCCCCGCACGTCAGCCGCGCCAAACGCGAGGCGGTCGAACGGGCCGTCCGGCAACTCGGTTACGTACCCAACCCCACCGCGCGTGCCCTGGCCACCCGGCAGACGGGAGCCGCCGCCCTGGTCATCTCGGGAGAGGACCCGTCGATCTTCGCGGATCCGTTCTTCGCCCAGGTGATCGTGGGGGCCTCGGCCGCCCTGGAGGAGGCCGACCTGCACCTGATGCTGTGCCTGGCCGCGTCCGAGCGGGGCCGCGAGCGGGTGGCGGAACTGCTGCGGGGCAAGGGCGCCGACGGCGTCATGCTGATGGCGCTGCGCGAGGGCGACCCGCTGGCCGGGCCGGCCGAACGGGCCGCGATGCCCGTCGTGTTCGGCGGCCGCCCGGTCGGCTCCACGCCCCGGTGGTACGTGGACGCCGACAACACCGGCGGGGCGCGCGAGGCGACCGAGTACCTTCTCTCCCGCGGCCGCCGTCGCGTCGCCACGATCTGCGGGCGGCTGGACACCGAGGCCGGGCGCGCCCGGTACCGCGGCTACCGGGACGCCATGCTGGGCGCCGGGGTCGCCCCCCTGCCGCCCCGGGAGGCCGACTTCACCGAGGCCGGCGGGGCCGCCGCCATGGCGGCGCTGCTGGCCGAACACGGGGACCTCGACGGGGTGTTCGCGGCCAACGACAACATGGCGGTGGGGGCGCTGCGCACGCTGCGCGAGGCGGGCCGGGCGGTCCCCGCCGATGTCGCGGTGGTCGGCTTCGACGACCTCGCCGTGGCGCGGGTCGCCGATCCGCCCCTCACCACCGTGCACCAGCCCGTCACGGCGCTCGGCCGGGAGATGGCGCGCATGCTCGTCGCGCTCGTGGGCGGGCAGGACCCCACTCCGCTGATCCTCCCCACCCGCCTGGTCGTCCGCGCGAGCGCCTGACGGCCCCTGCCCCGCTGTCGGGGGCCGGTCAGGGTGTGGACAGCTCGAACCGCGTGACGCGGACCGCGCCGCCGAGCGCTTGCGTGGCGTGGTTGAAGAGCGCGAACCGGTACCCCATGAAGAACCGCCAGTCGTTGCCCATCGTGAAGTCCGGCCCGAGGCGGGTGAAGTTGGTGCCGTCGGTGCTGTACGAGAAGGTGCCGGGGCGTGGCGCGCCGGGGCGGATGTCGGCGCTCGCGCGCAGCCAGATCCGGCTTCCGGAGACGGGCGCGCTCGCCAGTTCGGTGCCGGTGCCGGTGGTGTTCCAGTTGGTGTCCATGGTCAGTCCGCCGACCATGGCGATGCGGGTGACGCCGCCGTCGCGCTTGAGGCCGATCCACGCGGAGGAGTCGCGCAGCAGCGCGAGTCCGGCGCGGTCGCCGTCCCGCATCGCGGAGTGGTCGAGCTGGACCGTGGCCGTGGAGGTGGGGCCCTGGATGCGGTGGGTGAGGGTGTTGCGGGCCCAGTAGAGGTCGTTGGTGACGGTTGCCGTCCGCAGGGTGAGGCCGCTGCCGGTCGACCACTTGGTGTTGTCCGGGTTGTGGTTCCACTCCCATCTCGGTGAAAGGGCGGTGCTGTTGAAGGTGTCGACGCCGGTCATGGGGGTGACCGGGCGGGGCGGGGCGGGGACGGCCGGGCTGGGATAGGTGGTGCCCCAGGCGCCGTTGACCAGTTGGACGACGGGCCAGCCGTCCGAGGTCCAGGTGACGGGCGCCAGCGCGGGCATCCGGCCGCCGGGGTAGGCGTCGATGAAGGCCAGGTAGTACCAGGCGCCGTTCTGGGTCTGCACCAGCCCGCCCTGGTGCGGGACGCCGCCGCCGGGGATCGGCCCGCGCAGGTCGAGGAGGACCTGCCGCATGGTGTACGGGCCGAAGGGGCCGCTGGACGACTTCAGGATGTACTGACCGTTCGCGGGACGGGTCAGGAAGATGTAGTACTGGCCGTTGATCTTGTAGAAGCGGGAGCCCTCGAGGGTGCCGACGCTCGACGGCGTGGTGAACACCTGCTGCGTACGGACCTGGGTGCGGCCGTCGGGCGACAACTGGGCCACGTTGATGGTGGTGTTCCCGTACGCCACGTACAGGGTGTCGTCGGTGTCGACGAGCAGCCCCGCGTCGTAGTAGGCCGTCCCGATCGTCGTGAGCCGGCTCCACGGCCCCTCGGCGGCGGTGGCCGTGTAGACGTACGTCTTGGCGAAGTCGATCTGGCCGAGCCAGTAGAAGGTCCTGTTGCTCGGCCGGTAGGCGAGCGACGACGCCCAGATCCCGCGGACGTAGCCGCGGGCGCCGTTCAGGTCGTACTTGGCGCCGAAGTCCAGGCTGGGCACGGAGTGGCCGGCGATCTCCCAGTTCACCAGGTCGTACGAGCGCAGCACGGGCGCGCCCGGCGAGTAGTGCATGGTCGACGCCGAGGCGTAGAAGGCGTCACCGACGCGGATGACGTCGATGTCCGCGAAGTCCTGCCAGATCACCGGGTTGGTGTAGGTGGCGGCGGAGGCGGCGGACGCGTTGGGGGCTGCCCCGGCCAGGGGGAGGGCCGCGCCGGCGACCAGGCCGGTGGCGGCGGTCAGCGCGCGGCGCCGGGACAGTGGGTCATGCGGCCATGAGGAAACCATGGGCGGCGTACTCCTTGCGGCTCGGCCGTCGGGGGTGAGCGTTACCTGGAGGTGCCTTGCGTGGGGCGGAAGTGAGCATTCGATATGTCGAACGTCGATCGGCTCACCGGTCAACCTGGATGATCGGGGGACAGGGGACCCCCGTCAATCCCTCTCGCAGGATTCGCTGGGGGTGTCGAAACGTTCGGGCGGCTCCCGCGTGTGCCACTGCGGGCGTACGAGGACGTCCCCGAGGTACGCGCGTGCGCGCGGTGCTCGCCGGCCACGGGCGGCTGTCGCTCACGTGACCTCCGTCGACCCCGCCGCCTTCCGGAGCGGACGGCATCCGCATGATGAGCACATGGATTCAGGACTCGCGGCGGTGCTCGGCGCCGGCATCACCGGCTCCGTCGCGTCGCTGGGCGCGTTGCTCACCTACCGGCAGACGAAGGTGCAGCTCAGGAGCAACGCCAGACTGGCCCTGCGGGAACCGCGACGGAAGGTGTACCGCGACTTCCTGACCGGCAGCCGCGAAGCGGTGCAGGCCGTGCTGGACCTTGTCGACGAGGACACGGGAGAGGTCGCCGTCGGGCCGCTCGGCCTCGCCTTGGAGGAACGTTCCCCGGTTCTCATGCGCCTGCTGGCCGAAGTGGACCTGGAAGGTCCGCAGGCGGTGAGCGACGCGGCGAACGAGGTGGTCGGGAAACTTGTCGAACTTCATTCCACCGCCCTCACCGCCGACTTGTCCGGGCTGGTGGACGACGAGGGGCGACCCGCCCGCATCGGCGGCGACTTCCTGGCCGACGTCCGCACGGCGATGAAGCGATTCGTGGCGGTGGCCCGCACCGCACTCGCGACCGATGCCGATTGAGAGCGGCGGCGAGTTCGTTCGTTCGTCGGTACCTGGCCGGGGCTGGATACGATCAGCGAGCCTGAACAGTCACGGGCCCGGCCGGTAAGTACTGGCCGAACCCGGTGTCCGCGTCGCCGGTGTCCGTCGGACGCGCCATGAACTCCTGCAACCGGCCCGGGAGCCGACTCGTTGGCGCCCCGATGATGCGGGACTGCCGCAGTCGGATCTGTGTCGCCCAGGCCGGTGCCCCGGGACCGGTCGCGTCGGTGGGCGAGGGTTGTGGTTTCTCGCCTTGCTTCGCGGGGGGCGGCCCGGGGCGGTTGATCATCACCGGGCGGTGCCCTTCGCCGGCACGGTGACAGCCGTCCGGCGGGGTGCCCGGCGGAGGGTGGTTATCGGCCTTGGTGGGCGGGTGTGCCGGGGTGCCGCTGCGGGTGCTCGCCGCCCCGGGCGCGCAGGGGCACGTCCGTCTCGGTGAGGACGCGGTGGACGAACCCGTACGAACGGCCGTAGGCCTCGGCGATGGCCCGTATGGACCTGCCGGCCTCGTACTGCTCCTTCATCTCCCGCGCGAGCTTCTCACGCGCCGTACCAGTGATCTGTTGGCCTTTCCGCACGGCTCGTCTCCTTCCGTGTTCGGTTCCCCGGTTGTGATCGTCGTCTACCCCGGAATGAACGCGATGCCCCTGCCAAAGCCGGGGCCGTACCGGCACGGTCGGCGGGTCCCGGCCGTGCTGTCGGCGGGGGGGGGGCCGTCGTTAGTGGTTCGGCAAGCCGGAAAGTGGCCAGCGGCAACCGCCGGCGGGTGTCGCGGCCTGTGCGAGGAGGAGCGGAAGATGGGGATGGCAAGACGGGTACGCGCGATGCGTAAGCGGGCGGTCCTGGTGGGCTCGACGCTGGGAGCGGCGTCGGTGGCGGTGTCGGCGGCGCCGGCGCAGGCGAACATCATCGGGGTGGGCAACGCCGCGTTCGGCAACACCTGCGCCAACCACGGCGACGCGCAGGCGTCCGGCGCCACCGTCTCGGGCAGCGGCGTCCTGTCGGGCAACGCTCTCCAGTTGCCGCTGGACCTGCCGCGCAACGAGTGCGGCAACAGCGGCATGACCTGCCTGACACCGGGACAGAACATGGCGAAGAGTTTCATCCCAGGGTTCTCCGACCGGGCGTTGAAGACGGCGGTCACTCCGGTGGTCTGGGAGCGGTGAGCGGCTGGCGTCTGCGGAGTGTGCTGGCCCGGGTGCGGGCGCCCGCTGAGGTCCGCCGACGGCGTCGGCAGGGCGTGTCGGCGGCTGGGCTGGCGTCCTCGGCGGTCGGCGGGGCCGTGTACGGCGGTGAGCCGGTCAACGGCTACCGGGTACTGGAACAGGTGGTGAACCTGCCCATCAGCACCTGGCGTTACCACTGGGACCCGCCGCACGTGCGGCACCTGGGACCGATGGCGCAGGACTGGTGGCAGGCGTTCGGAGTGGGTGAGAACGACCGGACGATCTGCTGTACCGACGCCAACGGGGTGGCTCTGGTCGCCATCCAGGCCCTGCACCGGGAACTGACCGAACTGCGGGAGGAAGTCGCCGCTTTGCGGGCCCAGGTCCCGCGAAGCGACCCCGGCACGAGCGAGCCTGACGGCATCGGCACGAGCGGAGCCTGACGGCACCGGCCGGCACCGGGCAGGGTGGGCGGCGGTCACAAGGCCGTCGCCCTTTTCGGCTGCCACTGCCGGGGTGCCGGCCGGGGGAAACACGCGGGGAACCGACGTACCACCCTGGGGCCTGGCCCCGTGACGGAGTTCATCGCGCGGCACCGTGCGTGCCCTGCGAGGCGGCCAGATCCCGCACTCGGTGTGCGCACAGGTGGGTGGGGTGTGCGCACCGGCCCGTCCGGGCCATGGTGGGCGACGGGTGGTGGGCCGAGGCTGTCAGTCACCACCGCGAGCGCCACGCGGGGCCTCCCCCGGCCGGGCGGAGCACTCCCGTCTCCGCCTGTACCGCACCGGGGCTCCCGCGTGCGGGCGCGGCGAGACGCCCCCGAAGCCAACCCGGCTCCGACCAACAGGAAGAAGGCACCTCTCATGAGACACAGCCGTCGCACAGCGGTAACGGCCGCGGCCACCGTGGCCGCCATGTCGTTCCTCACCGGACAGGCACTCGCCGCCCCGGGCAACGCCACCGGCACCTTCTACTACACCGACCTGCTCGGCGGTAACCAGCAGGTCGTGAACCCCGAACTCAACACCTGCAAACTCGTGTCCGTGCTCGGCACCAGCGTGAGCAACCAGACGGACGCCACCGCGGTGCTCTACACCGACACCAGTTGCGCCCTCCTCGCCAACCCGGTGTCTCCCGGCAGCACCGTGACTTTCGTCTTCAAGTCCTACCGCTTCATCTGAAGCCCCACCCCCGGCCCGGGCGTACGCACGTCACCGCCCGGGCCGGCCCGCATGGCTCGCGGCCGCGATGACATGGACGAAAACGGTCTTCGCGGGGTCCGTCGGTACGATGCTCGGGCGTCCTGCTCGACGTACCTCGCCGTGGAGAAGTGGTACGTGAAGCCGGCCGTGGCGGACCTGCTTCCAGCAGCGGAGGCATGGGGTGGTCTCGCAGGGGGTGTGACAGATCGTGACAGATGAAGGTGTGAACCCGTGACCGAAGCCAAGATCGAGACGCTGCAATACCGCTTTGACGGGCCGGAACACCTCCCCGTCCTGATCTTGGGACCGTCCCTCGGTACCACCTGGCACATGTGGGACCGCCAGGTGCCGGAGCTGGCCAAGCAGTGGCGGGTCCTGCGGTTCGACCTGCCGGGACACGGCGGTGCCCCCGCGCACCCCGCCGGTTCCGTCGCCGACCTCGCCGGCCGGCTGCTGGCCACCCTGGACGCGCTCGGCGTGCAGCGCTTCGGCTACGCGGGCTGCGCGCTCGGCGGCGCCGTCGGCATCGAGCTGGCCCTGCGCCACCCCGAGCGGCTCGCCTCGCTCGCGCTGGTCGCGGCCTCCCCCCGGTTCGGCACCGCGGACGAGTTCCGGCAGCGCGGGGTGGTGGTCCGTACCAACGGGCTCGACCCGATCGCCCGGACCGCGCCCGACCGCTGGTTCACCGGCGGGTTCGCCGCCGCGCAGCCCGCGATCACCGAGTGGGCCGTGCAGATGGTCCGTACCACCGACCCGGGCTGCTACATCGCCGCCTGCGAGGCGCTGGCCTCCTTCGACGTACGGACCGAGCTCGGCCGGGTGGGCGTGCCGACGCTGGTGCTGGTCGGCTCCGACGACCAGGTCACCGGCCCGGCGGAGGCCCGTACGCTGGTCGCCGGCATCCCCGACGCCCGGCTCGCGGTCGTGCCCGGCGCCTCCCACCTGGTGCCGGTCGAGCAGCCCGCCGCCGTCACCGACCTGCTCGTCCACCACTTCTCCACCGCCTGGCAGCAGCCCTTCGACACCGGGCAGACCGCCCTGCCGGCCGCCGTCGCGCCCGCCGTCCCGGCGCCCGCCCCGGTCGTGCCGGCCCAGGCCGCGCCGGTCGCCGAGATCGCCCCGGCCGCCGTACCCGCCCAGAGCGACGGGCCGCCCGACCGGTACGAGACCGGGCTGAAGATCCGCCGCGAGGTGCTCGGCGACGCGCACGTGGACCGGACGCTGGCGGACTCCGACGAGTTCTCCGGGGACTTCCAGGACTTCGTCACCCGCTACGCCTGGGGCGAGATCTGGGACCGGCCCGGCCTGGACCGCCGTACCCGCAGCTGCGTCACGCTGAGCGCGCTGGTCGCCGGCGGCCACCTGGAGGAGCTGGCCGCCCACACCCGGGCGGCGCTGCGGAGCGGACTGACCCCGGCCGAGATCGCCGAGGTGCTGCTGCAGACCGCCGTCTACTGCGGGGTGCCGGCCGCGAACAGCGCGTTCCGGGTCGCCCAGCGGGTCATCCGCGAGGAGACCACGCCCGCCGAGTAGTGCCGCGCGCGGCGGGCGCGGGCGTGAAGATGGGAGACATGAAGCTCACGAAGAAGTCCCACGCCTGCGTCCGCCTCGACAAGGAGGGCCGGACGCTCGTCATCGACCCGGGCGCCTTCTCCGAGGAGGACGCGGCGCTCGGCGCGGACGCCATCCTGATCACGCACGAGCACCCGGACCACTTCGACGAGTTCCGGCTGCGGGCCGCCATGGAGGACAACCCCGCCGCCGAGATCTGGACGCTCGGGTCCGTCGCCGAGCGGATCACGGCCGCCTTCCCGGGCCGGGTGCACACCGTCGGCCACGGCGACACCTTCACCGCCGCCGGCTTCGACGTCCAGGTGCACGGCGAGCTGCACGCGGTGATCCACCCCGACCTGCCCCGCGTCACCAACGTCGGCTACCTGATCGACGGCGGCGCGGTCTTCCACCCCGGCGACGCCCTCACCGTCCCCGACCAGCCGGTGGAGACGCTGCTGGTGCCGGTGATGGCCCCCTGGAACAAGATCTCCGAGGTGATCGACTACGTTCGCGAGGTCGCCCCGCGACGCGCCTACGACGTCCACGACGCCCTGCTCACCGACCTGGCCCTGCCGATCTACGACGGTCACCTCGGCCGGCTGGGCGGCACCGACCACCAGCGGCTGGCGCCCGGGTCGGCGGCGGAGGTCTGAGCCCGTTGTCACAGGCTCCGGGTAGGTTGTGAGGCATGCGCATCGCCACCTGGAACGTGAACTCGATCACCGCTCGCCTGCCCCGGCTGCTGGCCTGGCTGGAGAGCAGCGGCACCGACGTGCTCTGCCTCCAGGAGGCCAAGATCGCCGCGGAGCAGTTCCCGTTCGACCAGCTCCGCGAGCTGGGCTACGAATCGGCGGTCCACGCGACCGGCCGGTGGAACGGCGTGGCGGTGCTCTCCCGCGTCGGCCTCGAGGATGTGGTCAAGGGCCTGCCCGGCGACCCCGGCTACGACGGCGTGACCGAGCCGCGCGCCATCTCGGCGACCTGCGGCCCGGTCCGCGTCTGGTCGGTGTACGTGCCCAACGGCCGCGAGGTGGAGCACCCGCACTACGCCTACAAGCTCCAGTGGTTCGAGGCCCTGAAGGCGGCCGTGTACGGCGACGCGCGCGGCAGCCGCCCGTTCGCGGTCCTGGGCGACTACAACGTGGCGCCGACCGATGACGACGTCTACGACGTGACGGCGTTCGAGGGCTCCACCCACGTCACCGCCGCCGAACGCGCCGCGCTCGCCGCCCTGCGCGAGACGGGCCTGGACGACATCGTGCCGCGCCCGCTGAAGTACGACCGGCCGTTCACGTACTGGGACTACCGCCAGCTGTGCTTCCCGAAGAACCGCGGCATGCGCATCGACCTGGTCTACGGCAACGAGCCGTTCGCCCAGGCCGTCAAGGACGCCTACGTCGACCGCGAGGAGCGCAAGGGCAAGGGCGCCTCCGACCACGCGCCGGTGGTGGTCGACCTGGACGTGTGATGCCACGCTGGGGGCATGCGTCTTCCGTTCCTGGGCCCCCGGCACGACAAGAACGGTGAGCCGGCGCCGCCCGCCGATCCCGAGGCGGTCGCCGCGCTGCTGTCCGAGTGCGATCTGCTGCGCTCGCAGGCGGCCCGGGCCGGTGTCCGCCTCGACGACACCCCGGCCTCCCTGGAGGCCCTGGACCAGATGGACCCGCGCTGGCGCGACGACCCCGAGACGCTGCCCTGGCTGGGCCATGACGCCGGGCTGTACCTGGGCACGGTCGTGGTGCGCACGGTGCCCGGCGCCGCCTGGCGGATCCGCTCCGACGGCGAACCCGTCGTACGGCTCGCCTCCGGCCGGACGGTGGAGGTGGTGCCGGCCGGGCAGGAGTGGGCCGCGAGCGGGGCCCCCGAGCTGTCCCAGCTGTACGCCGAGATCGCCGAGGACTGATCCCGCCCCGGCCCCCGGCCCCCGGACCCCGGCCGCCCGCCGGTGAACCCTGGGCCGCCCGCTGACGTAAATACGGCTAATGCCCTGAAGGTGCGTGTCGTCCCTCCGCCGCACCGTCGCCTGGATAGGTTGCGGCAACCACGACACAGCCGAGAGCGAGTGGGGCTGCGGATGGCCGTCGATCCGTTGATCGAACTGCGCAACGTCAACAAGTACTACGGGGAGCTGCATGTCCTGAGGGACATCGACCTCACGGTCGGCAAGGGGGAGGTGGTCGTGGTCATCGGCCCGTCCGGCTCGGGCAAGTCGACGCTGTGCAGGACGATCAACCGGCTGGAGACCATCGAGTCCGGCACCATCACCCTCGACGGCCGGCCGCTGCCCGCGGAGGGCAGGGCCCTCGCCCGGCTGCGCGCCGAGGTCGGCATGGTCTTCCAGTCCTTCAACCTCTTCGCGCACAGGACCGTCCTGCAGAACGTCTCCCTCGCCCAGGTCAAGGTGCGCGGGCGGAGCCAGCAGGAGGCCGACCGGCGCTCCCGCGAACTCCTGGACCGGGTCGGCCTGCTGAGTCAGGCCGGCAAGTACCCCGCCCAGCTCTCCGGCGGCCAGCAGCAGCGCGTCGCCATCGCCCGCGCGCTCGCCATGGAACCCAAGGCGATGCTCTTCGACGAGCCCACCTCCGCCCTCGACCCCGAGATGATCAACGAGGTGCTGGAGGTCATGCGGCAGCTCGCCCGGGAGGGCATGACCATGGTCGTCGTCACCCACGAGATGGGCTTCGCCCGCGCCTCCGCCAACCGGGTCGTCTTCATGGCCGACGGGCGGATCGTGGAGGACCGCAGCCCGGACGAGTTCTTCACCAATCCGCGCAGCGACCGCGCCAAGGACTTCCTCTCCAAGATCCTCAAGCACTGACCGGGGGACCGCGACCCATGTGCCGTACCACCCGTGCGCCCCGCGCCCTGTGCGCGCTGCTCGTGCTGCTGGCCGCCGCCTGCGGCAAGGAGGGCAGCCCGCCCGGCAAGGGACCGGCCGCCGGGAAACTCCCGCACTACCAGGTGGCCCGGGACGTCCGCCTGCCCGCCTCCCGGACCTGGACCCGGGCCAAGCGGCGCGGCCACTTCGTCGTCGGCGTCAAGGAGGACCAGCCCTACCTCGGCGAGAAGGACCCGGCCACCGGCACCTACTCCGGCTTCGACATCGAGATCGCCAAAATGATGTCCGCCTCGCTCGGCCTGGCGCCCAGGAGCATCCGGTTCCGCACCATCGCCTCCGCCAACCGCGAGACCGCCCTGCAGAACGGCCAGATCGACTACTACGTGGGCACCTACACCATCAACCCCAACCGCAAGAAACTCGTGGGCTTCGCCGGCCCCTACTACATGGCCGGCCAGTCGCTGCTGGTCCGCAAGGACGAGGACACCATCCACGGACCCGGGGACCTCGCCGGCGAACGCGTCTGCTCGGCGGCCGGTTCCACGCCGTACCAGCGCATCAGGGCCGACTACCCGAAAGCGGTCCTGGTCGGCTACGACACCTACTCCGTCTGCGTGGACAACCTCCTCACCTACCAGGTCGACGCGGTCACCACCGACGACGCCATCCTCATCGGCTACGCGGCCAAGGCCCCGGACGAACTCCGGGTCGCCGGCAAGCCGTTCTCCAAGGAGCCCTACGGGATCGGCGTCCCGCGCGGCGACGACGCCCTGCGGTTCGCCCTCGACGACGCCCTGGCGGCCCGCGAGAAGAACGGCGACTGGAAGAAGGCGTACGACGCCACGCTCGGCCTGTCCGGCGTGCCCGCACCCCACCCGCCCGCCATCGACCGCTACCCGGCGGGCCGAGCGAGGACGTCATGAACGTACTGACAGACAACTTCTCGGCCTACGGCGCCGGTTTCCTCGGCACCCTCGAACTGACCGTCTACGCCTCCCTGCTGGCCCTCGCCCTGGGCTTCGTGATGGCGTCCTTCCGGGTCGCGCCGGTCGGCTCCCTGCGGGTCTTCGGCACCGCGTGGGTCACCGTCCTGCGCAACACCCCGCTCACCCTGCTGTTCTTCGCGGTGCTGCTCGGCCTGCCCCGGTTCGGACTCGTCCTGCCCTTCCAGGTGTTCGCGGTCCTCGCCCTCGGCTGCTACACCTCCGCCTTCATCTGCGAGGCGCTGCGCTCCGGCATCAACACCGTGCCCCGGGGACAGGGCGAGGCGGCCCGCAGCCTCGGCATGACCTTCGGGCAGACCCTGTCCCTGGTCGTGCTGCCCCAGGCGTTCCGGTCCGTGATCCCGCCCGTCGGCTCCACCCTCATCGCGCTCGCCAAGAACTCCGCGATCGCGGGCGCCTTCAGCGTGACCGAGCTGCTCGGCACGTACAAGACGCTCAACGAACTCGGCTACAACATCATCTGGACGTTCGTCTGGATCGCCGTCGGCTATCTGATCGTCACGCTCGCCATCAGCACCCTGTTCCACGCGCTGGAGCGCAGGTGGGGAGTCGCCCGATGACCGCCGCCCCCGCGCTCTACGACGTCCCGGGCCCACGCACCCGGCGGCGGCACGCGCTCTACGGCACCCTGTCCACCGTCGTCCTCCTCGCGCTGCTCGCCTGGATCCTGTACCTGCTGTTCCACACCGGCCAGTTCACCGCCACCAAGTGGACGCCGTTCGAGTACCAGGGCATCCAGCGGCTGTTGCTGCGCGGACTCGGCAACACCCTGAAGGCGTTCGCGATCGCGGCCGTCCTCTCCCTGGCACTCGGCGGGGTGCTGGCCTGCGGCCGGCTGTCGGACCACCGGCCGGTGCGCGTGCTCGCCACGCTCGTCGTGGAGTTCTTCCGGGCCATGCCCGTGCTGGTGATGATCTTCTTCATCTTCGTGGCGCTGAAGGTGCAGCCGCTGCCCGCGCTGGTCGCCGGGCTCACCCTCTACAACGGCTCGGTGCTCGCCGAGGTCTTCCGCTCCGGTGTGCACGCCGTCGAACGCGGCCAGGGGGAGGCCGCGTTCGCGCTCGGCATGCGCAAGACGCAGGTCATGGCGCACGTCCTCGTGCCGCAGGCGGTGCGCGCCATGCTGCCCGCCATCATCAGCCAGTTGGTGGTCGCGCTGAAGGACACCTCCCTCGGCTTCCTCATCACCTACGAGGAGTTTCTCCATGCCGGGAAACTCATCGCCTCCAACCTCGACTACGATTTGCCGTTCATCCCCGTAGTGATGGTGATCTCGCCGATCTACATCGGGATGTGCATGCTGCTCTCGTGGTTCGCCGGCTGGGTGTCCCGCCGTGAGCAGCGCAGCCCCAAGACCGAGGCGGTGGCTCAGGCCCCGGCCGGTCCTGGGGCGCTGCTGCCCGGTGGGGAGCCCCCCATGGCCCCGAAACCCTGAGGGGGGCGGCAGTTCAACGGGCCAGGCTCGTCCGGCGGCAGCCGGAGATCACTGCTCGCGGAGCGGGACGGACACCTGTGACGGGTCGTCCCCGCAGCGGGGAGAAGGTCAGCTGCGCGCCGGACGGGTTGTGCTCGGCGGTGTGACATCCGCCACCGGCGCGACCACGCCCGTGCCGTACGCGTGTTCGAGCCCCGGCATGGTGGGGCGGGGCGCCGCGGCGTACTGTCGGTACAGCACCGTTCTGGTTACGCTGCGCGGACTGTCCCGACGGGAGGTACGCATGGGTCGCCCAGACAAGCGGAAACTGGCGGTTCTGGCGGTCTCGGCCGCCATGGTGTCGGTGGGGGCGGCGGCGCCGCCCGCCGCGCCGGCGAGCGAGACGGCCACCAAGACCCCCGTGGCCGTCGGTTACGGCGGAGCGGTCGCCAGCGTCGACGCGGACGCCTCCGCCGCCGGCATCGAGATCCTCCGGCGCGGCGGCAACGCGGTGGACGCGGCCGTCGCCACGGCCGCCGCGCTCGGCGTCACCGAGCCCTACTCCTCCGGCATCGGCGGGGGCGGCTACTTCGTCCACTACGACGCGAAGACCCGCACGGTCCACACCATCGACGGCCGCGAGACCGCGCCGCTCGCCGCGGACTCCGGCCTGTTCCTGGAGAACGGCAAACCGATACCGTTCGCCGACGCCGTCAGCAGCGGGCTGAGCGTCGGCACCCCGGGCACCCCCGCCACCTGGCAGAAGGCCCTTCAGGAGTGGGGCAGCGAAAAGCTGCGCACCGTGCTGGAACCGGCCGAGCGAATAGCCCGCGACGGCTTCACGGTGGACGACACCTTCCGGGCGCAGACCGCGGCCAACGAGACCCGGTTCCGCTACTTCCCGGACACCGTGAAGCTGTTCCTGCCGGGCGGCCGGCTCCCCGTCGTCGGCTCCACCCTGAAGAACCCCGAACTGGCCCGTACCTACGAGCAGCTGGGCCGCGAGGGCACGGCCGCCGTCTACCGCGGGGACATAGGCGACGACATCGTCGAGGCCGTCGAACGCCCGCCCGTGGACCCCGCCTCCGGCTGGAAGGCCCGCCCCGGCAAGCTCGCCGAGAAGGACTTCGCGGTCTACCGTGCCAAGCTCCAGGCCCCGACCAGGACCTCCTACCGCGGCCTGGACGTCTACTCCATCGCCCCGTCCTCCTCCGGCGGCACCACCGTCGGCGAGGCCCTCAACATCCTGGAGCGGACCGACCTGTCGAAGGCGGACCAGGTCCGCTACCTGCACCGCCTCATCGAGGCGAGCCGCGTCGCCTTCGCCGACCGCGGGCGCTGGGTCGGCGACCCCGCCTTCGAGGACGTACCGACCCGGGGGCTGCTGTCCCAGCGGTACGCCGACTCGCGCGCCTGCCTCATCAAGGACGACGCCGTCCTCACCAGCCCGCTCGCCCCGGGCGACCCGCGCCGTCCCGCACCCTGCGGCAAGGGCGGCACCGCGGCCCCGACGACGTACGAGGGCGAGAACACCACCCATCTGACCGTGGCCGACAAGTGGGGCAACGTCGTCGCCTACACGCTCACCATCGAGCAGACCGGCGGCAGCGGCATCACCGTCCCCGGCCGGGGCTTCCTGCTCAACAACGAGCTGACCGACTTCTCCTTCGCCCCCGCCAACCCGGCCGTCCACGACCCCAACCTGCCCGGCCCGGGCAAGCGCCCGCGCTCCTCGGTCGCCCCGACGATCGTGCTGGACCGGCAGGGCAGGCCCGTCGTGGCGGTCGGCTCCCCCGGCGGCGCCACCATCATCAGCACCGTGCTGCAGACCCTGACCGGGTTCCTCGACCGCCGTCTGCCGCTGGTCGACGCCATCGCCGCACCGCGCGCCAGCCAGCGCAACACGGCGCGGACCGAGCTGGAGCCGGGCCTGTACGACAGCGAGCTGAGGCGCCGTCTGGAGGCCGTCGGGCACGCTTTCAGCGCCACCCCCGAGATCGGCGCCGCCACCGGCGTGCAGCGCCTGCCGGACGGCAGGTGGCTGGCTGCCGCCGAGAAGGTACGGCGCGGCGGCGGCTCGGCGATGGTGGTGCGCCCGGCGCGGTAGGGCTCCGGCGGCTCCGGCCGCCGAAGCCGTGCGTCACGACTCCGATGCGGGCGGCCGGGTCCGCGTGTCCGACGCGGGCGGGGCCGTCTGATCGGTGCGGAAGTCCAGCCGCCCGTCCCTGACGTCCACCGTGACCCGGCCGCCCTCGGAGACCGTGCCGTTGAGCAGCAGCCGGGACAGCTGGTTGTCCACCTCGCGCTGGATGGTGCGGCGCAGCGGCCGGGCGCCGTACTCGGGCTGGTAGCCGCGTTCGGCCAGCCAGTCCACGGCCGCGCGCGTGAACTCCACCGACACGCCCTGCCCCTCCAGCAGCCGCCGGGTGCTCTCCAGCAGCAGATCGGTGATCCGCCGCAGCTGGTCGCCCGTGAGCTGCCGGAAGACCACGATCTCGTCGATCCGGTTGAGGAACTCGGGCCGGAAGTGCTCCCGCAGCGGCCGCAGGATGCGTTCGCGCCGCGCCTCCTCGTCGGCCTCCGAGCCGGCCGGCCCGAACCCGATCCCGGCCCCGCGCCGGGTGATCGCCTCGGAGCCCAGGTTGCTGGTCATGACGATGACCGTGTTGCTGAAGTCCACCGTCCGGCCCTGCGAGTCGGTGAGCCGGCCGTCGTCCAGCACCTGGAGCAGGATGTTGAAGACGTCCGGGTGCGCCTTCTCCACCTCGTCCAGCAGGAGCAGCGAGTACGGGTGCCGGCGCACCACCTCGGTGAGCTGACCGGCCTCCTCGTGGCCGACGTAGCCGGGCGGCGCGCCCACCAGCCGGGAGACGGTGTGCCGCTCCTGGTACTCGCTCATGTCCAGCCGGACCATCCGGTCCTCGCTGCCGAACAGGGCCTCCGCCAGCGCCCGGGCCAGCTCGGTCTTGCCGACGCCGGTCGGGCCGAGGAAGAGGAAGCTGCCGATCGGCCGGTCGGGGCTGGCGAGCCCGGCGCGGGAGCGCAGCACCGCCTCGGAGACCACGGCGACCGCCTCCTCCTGGCCGACCACCCGCTGGTGCAGGTGCTCCTCCAGGCCGAGCAGCCGCTCCTTCTCCTCCTCGGTCAGCCGGCTCACCGGGATGCCGGTCTGCCGGGACACCACCTCGGCGACGGCCTCCGCCGTCACCTCCAGCTGCCCCTCGTCGGCCTTCCCGTCCTCGCTGGCCGCCGCGATCCGCTGCTTCAGCTCGGTGATCCGGTCGCGCAACTGCTTGGCCTGCTCGTAGTCCTCGTCGGCGACCGCCTGGTCCTTGTCCCGGGCCAGCTGGTCCACCTCGCGCTCCATGGCGCGCACGTCCGTGCCCTTCGTGCCGGCGCCGAGCCGGACCCGGGCGCCGGCCTGGTCGATCAGGTCGATCGCCTTGTCGGGCAGCCGCCGGTCGGTGAGGTAGCGGTCCGACAGCTCCACCGCGGCCACCAGCGCCTCGTCGGTGTAGCGGACCTGGTGGTGGGCCTCGTACCGGTCGCGCAGCCCGCGCAGGATGCCGATCGTGTCCTCCACCGTCGGCTCCGGCACCAGGATCGGCTGGAACCGGCGGGCCAGCGCCGCGTCCTTCTCGATCCGGCGGTACTCCTCCAGCGTGGTCGCGCCCACGATGTGCAGCTCGCCCCGGGCGAGGGCGGGCTTGAGGATGTTCCCGGCGTCCATCCCGCCGCCGTCGCCGCCGCCCCCGGCGCCGACGACGGTGTGCAGCTCGTCGATGAAGACGATCAGCCGGCCGGAGTGGGCGCGGATCTCCTCCACGATGTTGTTCAGGCGCTCCTCGAAGTCGCCCCGGTAGCGGGTGCCGGCCACCACCCCGGTCAGGTCCAGGGCGACCACCCGGCGCCCGGCCAGCACGTCCGGCACGTCCCCGTCGGCGATGCGCTCCGCGAGCCCCTCGACGATCGCCGTCTTGCCGACGCCCGCGTCGCCGATCAGCACCGGGTTGTTCTTGCCGCGCCGGGACAGCACCTCGATGGTCTGCTCGATCTCGGTGTCCCGGCCGATCACCGGGTCGACCCGGCCCTGCCGGGCCAGCTCGGTCAGATCGCGGCCGTACTTGTCCAGGGTGGGCGTGTCGGTGGGCCGCTGCCGCTCCGGGCGGGGCGGCGCGCTCTCCGGGGCCTCCGGCGGCATGGAGCGCGGCTGGAACCGGGCAGCGTGCAGGATGTGCCCGGCCGCCGAGTCCGGGTTCGAGGCCAGCGCGCTGAGCACGTGCTCCGGGCCGATGTACCCGGCGCCGCTGGCCCGGGCCATGTCGTGCGCGTCCAGCAGGGCCCGCTTGACGGCCGGGGTCAGGGACAGCGACGTCGGCGGCGGGGACTCGCCCGGCGGGTGCTGGGCCGGACCCGCCCGGTCGTCGATCTCCGAGGCGAGCGAGTCCGGGTCCGCGCCCGCCCGGCTCAGCAGGCTCCGGGTGGGCTCCGACGACACGGCCGCCCGCAGCAGGTGCTGGGTGTCCAGGTCCCGGCTGCCGTGCTCGGCGGCGTACTGGGCGGCTCCTCTGACCAGCTCCCGGGCCGGCTGGCTGAGCAGGCGGCCGATGTCGATGTGGCGGGGCGCCCCGCCGGCGGATCCGCCGAAGAAGCGGGCCAGGAAGTCACCGAACGGGTCAGGAGGGTAGCCGTTGGTCATGGCGTTGCGTTTCCTTCGCTGACGACTGGCTCCGCCGGGTAACCGGGTGGGCGGCGCTCATGCCCACGATGACACGATCCGTTTCGTCGGGCATGTCCGCCTACGGGGGGGGGTTTCCTGTGTTTCGGCGGCTGCGGGAGCGTTGTGGTCGCTCGCGCCGTTCCTCGCGCCCCTTTGGGGGCGCCTACCGTGCCGTGAGGATCCGGGGGCCCGACTCCGTGATGGCCACCGTGTGCTCGGTGTGGGCCGCGCGGGAGCCGTCGTCGGTGCGCAGGGTCCAGCCGTCGGGGGCCTCGTGGTAGCCGTCCTCGCCGCTCGCGATCAGCATGGGCTCGATGGCGAGGACCATGCCGGCCCGCAGCGGCAGGCCCCGGCCGGGGCGGCCCTCGTTCGGCACCTCGGGGTCCTCGTGCATGCGGCGGCCCACGCCATGGCCGCCGAAGCCCTGCGGGATGCCGTACCCGGCCGTGCGGCAGACCCGGCCGACGGCGTGCGCGATGTCCCCGATGCGGTTGCCCACGACGGCCGCCGCGATGCCCGCGGCCAGCGCCCGCTCGGCGGTCTCGATCAGCCGCAGGTCCGCCGGGCGGGGGCGGCCCACCACGAAGCTGATCGCCGAGTCGCCGGCCCAGCCGTCCAGCACGGCGCCGCAGTCGACGGAGAGCAGGTCGCCGTCGCGGAGCCGGTAGTCCGTCGGGATGCCGTGCACGATCGCGTCGTTCACCGAGGCGCAGATCACCGCGGGAAAGGGGGTCGGGGCGAAGGAGGGGCGGTAGCCGAGGAAGGGCGAGGTGGCGCCCGCCTCGCGCAGCACCTCCCGGGCCACCTCGTCCAGCTCCAGCAGCGTGACACCGACGCGGGCGGCCTCGCGTACGGCCGTCAGGGCGCGGCCGACGACCCGGCCGGCCGCGTGCATCGCGTCGATCGACGTTTCGGTCTTCAGTTCCACCATGCCAATTACTATACCGGTATTTTAATTGGGTGACGCCCGGCCGGGCCGGAAGAGGGGGGACCGGGGCAGAATGGGGGACATGGTGCGTACCCCTCTCACTCCCGAAGAGCGCGACCGCGGCGAGCGGCTCGGGCGGCTGCTGCGCGAGGCGCGCGGCGAGCGGAGCATGGCGGACGTCGCCGCCGCGGCGGGCGTCTCCGCCGAGACGCTCCGCAAGATCGAGACGGGACGGGCGCCCACGCCGGCGTTCTTCACCGTCGCCGCGCTCGCGGAGGCCCTCGGCCTGTCCATGGACGAACTGGTGGCGCGGTGCGCCCTGGCGCCCGTCTGAGCCGCCCGCTCACCCCCCGGTGACCGGCTCCGCCACCGGAGTGCGAAACGTGATCGACTCCGGGCTTTGACGACGATGGTCTTGGCAAGGGCCGTCCGGAGGCTTACGTTCGTCCCTCTACCGCCTGCTCTACGGGCGTAGAGGCTCTGACGTCGTGTCGAAGGAGCAGCTCATGGCCAACGTCGTCCGCGCCGCTCTGGTCCAGGCCACCTGGACCGGCGACACCGGGACCATGGTGGCGAAACACGAGGAGCACGCCCGCGAGGCGGCCCGCCGGGGCGCGCGGATCATCGGCTTCCAGGAGGTCTTCAACGCCCCCTACTTCTGCCAGGTCCAGGAGCCGGAACACTACCGCTGGGCCGAGCCCGTGCCCGACGGCCCCACCGTGCGCCGCATGCGGGACCTCGCCCGCGAGACCGGCATGGTGCTCGTCGTCCCGGTCTTCGAGGTCGAGCGGCCCGGCCTCTACTACAATACCGCCGCCGTGATCGACGCCGACGGCAGCTACCTGGGCAAGTACCGCAAGCACCACATCCCGCAGATCAAGGGCTTCTGGGAGAAGTACTACTTCAAACCCGGAAACCTGGGCTGGCCCGTCTTCGACACCGCCGTGGGCAAGGTCGGCGTCTACATCTGCTACGACCGCCACTTCCCGGAGGGCTGGCGCCAACTCGGACTGAACGGCGCCCAGTTGGTATACAACCCGTCCGCCACCCACCGGGGCCTGTCCGCCCACCTCTGGCAGCTCGAACAGCCCGCCGCGGCCGTCGCCAACGAGTACTTCGTCGCCGCCATCAACCGGGTCGGCCAGGAGGAGTACGGCGACAACGACTTCTACGGCACGTCGTACTTCGTCGACCCGCGCGGACAGTACGTCGGGGAGGTCGCGAGCGACAAGGACGAGGAACTCCTCGTGCGGGACCTGGACTTCGGCCTCATCGAGGACGTGCGGCGGCAGTGGGCCTTCTACCGCGACCGCCGCCCCGACGCCTACGAGGGGCTGGTGCGGCCGTGACCGACCTCTACTCCCGCCACCGCGCCGTCATGCCCGACTGGCTCGCCCTCTACTACGACGACCCGATCGAGATCACCCACGGCGAGGGCCGCCACGTCTGGGACTCCGCCGGCCGCAGATACCTGGACTTCTTCGGCGGCATCCTCACCACGATGACCGCGCACGCCCTGCCCGAGGTGACCAAGGCGGTCACCGAGCAGGCCGGCCGGATCGTCCACTCCTCCACCCTCTACCTCAACCGGCCGATGGTCGAACTCGCCGAACGCATCGCCCGGTTGAGCGGCATCCCGAACGCCCGGGTGTTCTTCACCGCCTCCGGCACCGAGGCCAACGACACGGCCCTGCTGCTCGCCACCGCGTACCGGCGCAGCAACACCGTCCTGGCCATGCGCAACAGCTACCACGGCCGCTCCTTCACCGCGGTCGGCATCACCGGCAACCGCGGCTGGTCCCCGACCTCCCTGTCCCCGGTCCAGACCCTGTACGTCCACGGCGGCGTGCGCACCCGGGGCCCGTTCGCCCACCTCGACGACCGCGCGTTCATCGACGCCTGTGTGGCCGACCTCAAGGACGTCCTCGGCCACACCCGGCCCCCGGCCGCGCTGATCGCCGAACCCGTCCAGGGCGTCGGCGGGTTCACCTCGCCGCCCGACGGACTGTTCGCGGCCTTCCGTGAGGTCCTCGCCGCCCAGGGCATCCTGTGGATCGCCGACGAGGTGCAGTCCGGCTGGGGCCGCACCGGCGACCACTTCTGGGGCTGGCAGGCACACGCCCGCAGCGGCCCGCCGGACATCGTCACCTTCGCCAAGGGCATCGGCAACGGCATGTCCATCGGCGGGGTCGTCGCCCGCGCCGAGATCATGAACTGCCTGGACGCGAACAGCATCTCCACGTTCGGCGGCACCCAGATCACCATGGCCGCGGGCCTCGCCAACCTCACCTATCTCCTCGAACACGACCTCCAGGGCAACGCCCGGCGGGTCGGCGGACTGCTGATCGAACGGCTCCGGGCGGCCGCCGCCGGGCTGCCCGGGGTGCGCGAGGTGCGCGGACGCGGGCTGATGATCGGCATCGAGCTGGTCAAGCCGGGCACGGACGAGGCCGACCCGCAGGCCGCCGCCACCGTGCTGGAGGCGGCCCGCCAGGGCGGGCTGCTGATCGGCAAGGGCGGCGGGCACGACAGCAGCGCCCTGCGGATCGCCCCGCCGCTCACCCTCACCGTCGCCGAGGCCGAGGAGGGCGCGGCGATCCTGGAGGACGCGCTCAGGAGCCGGTACTGACGCGCCCGGGGCCCGTCCCGCACGAGAGAACGGGGGTACGGCCATGACCACCGCCCCGGAGTCCCGGCACGGGCACGGCACGGAACCCGCCCTGTCCGTCCGCCGGGTGCTCACCCTGGAGCGGGTGCGCGCCGGACAGCCCGAGGTGGTGGCCGGCGCCGACCGGCTGGACCGGCCGGTGCGCTGGGTGCACGTCGCCGAGGCCGCCGATGTCGGGGTGATGCTCAGCGGCGGCGAGATGGTGCTCACCACCGGAGTCCTGCTGGCCGGCGACGAGGCCGGGCAGGCCGAGTACATCCGCTCCCTGCACCGGGCGGAGGCCGCCGCCGTCGTGCTCGGCCTCGGCCGGGCCTTCCCGGCGCCGCCCGAGGCCATGCGCCGGGCCGCCGAACGGTGCGGGCTGCCGATGGTCGTCCTGCACCGGCCCGCTCCCTTCGCCGAGCTGACCGAAGAGGTCCAGTCCCGGCTGGTCAGGCACAAGTTCGCCGCCGTCAGCCTCTCGGAGACCGTCCGCACCGAACTCACCGCCCTCATCACCGCCGGCGCCCCCCTCCAGCGGCTCCTGGACGAGGTCGCCGTGCACAGCGGCTGCCCGGTCGTCCTCACCAACCTCGCCCACCGGGTCCTCGGCACGGCGGGGGAGCGGTCCGCGGTGGACGACGTGCTGCGCGACTGGGAGCGGATCGCCCGTCAGGCATGGGGGTACCGCCCAGGCCGTTCAGGCACTGGGGGAGGCACCGCCGGTGACGGCTGGATCCGGGCCGAGCTGCGCGGACGCGGCGAGCGCTGGGGCCGACTGCTGCTGTGCGGCTACCGGGGCGATCCGGCCACCGGACGGCTGCTCGCCGACCGGGCCGCCGAGGCCCTGGTGCTGCACCGGCTGCTCGGCGGCGCCGCCACGGACAACTGGGCGGAACAGTCCGCGCGGGGCCTGCTCACCGACCTGCTCTCCGGCGCCGTACCGGCCCGGCAGCTGCTGCCCCGGGCCCGGGCGGCCGGACTGCCGGTCAACCGGCGCACCTTCGTGCCGCTCGTCGTCCGGGACGCCGGCCCGGACCGGATCGACCCGGTGCTGCGGCTGCTGGGGCTGCCCGGCCTCGTCGCCGGCCTCGCCGACGGGGCCGCCGCCGTGCTGCTCAGCCTCGCCCGCGACCAGGACGCCGACGCGCTCACCGCGCACTTCGCCACCCGGCTGCGGGCCGGGCCGCCGGTCGTGGTCGCCGCCGCCGCTGCCCGCACCGCCTGGGAGGAGGTGCCCGACGGGCTGCGCGAGGCCCGGCACGTCGCCGACGCCGCCGCGTCCCCGGCCGCCCGGGAACTGCCGGCCGTCGTACGGCTCCGGGACGTCCATCTCCGCGGCCTGGTACGGCTGTTGCGGGACGACCCGCGGGTGCAGTCCTTCGCCGAGCGGGAGCTGGACGGGCTGCTCGGCGCCACCGATCCGGAGCTGCTGAACGTCCTGCGGACCTATCTCGCCACCGGCCGCAACAAATCCCGCACCGCCCTGCTCCACCACGTCTCCCGGCCGGCCCTCTACCGCCGCCTGGAGGCCGTCCAGGCCCGTCTCGGCGTCGACCTGGACGACTTCGAACAGGCGGCCTCGGTGCACATCGCGCTCCTCGCACACGACGCGCAACAGGGGTGAAACATGCGACGACCTGCGACGACGGTGGTGAAACATGGGCCCGTACGGGCGTGACACGGTGGCACGCCGACCCGCCGCGGACGTGACACGCTGCCCGTCGCACCGGCCGCCCGCGCTTCCTAGGCTCATCGCACACCGAGCTACCGGAGGTCCCGATGAGCCGAGTGATCCGTGCCGCCCTCTTCCAGACGTCCTGGACCGGCGACAAGGAGTCCATGATCCAGGCCCACGAGCGGGCGGCCCGCGACGCCGCCGCCCAGGGCGCCCAAGTCCTCTGCTTCCAGGAGCTGTTCTACGGGCCCTACTTCTGCCAGGTCCAGGACGCGGCGTTCCACGCGTACGCCGAGCGGATCCCCGAGGGCCCGACCGTGCGCCGCTTCCAGGCCCTCGCCGAGGAACTGGGCATCGTCCTCGTGCTGCCCATGTACGAGGAGGAGCAGCCCGGCGTGCTGTACAACACCGCCGCCGTGATCGACGCGGACGGCTCCTACCTCGGCAAGTACCGCAAGACCCACATCCCCCAAGTGCGGGGATTCTGGGAGAAGTTCTACTTCCGCCCGGGCAACAGCGGCTGGCCCGTCTTCGACACCGCGGCCGGCCGGATCGGCGTCTACATCTGCTACGACCGCCACTTCCCGGAAGGCTGGCGGGCGCTGGGCCTGGCCGGCGCCGAGATCGTCTTCAACCCGTCGGCCACCTCGCGCGGCCTGTCCCGCTACCTGTGGCAGCTGGAGCAGCCGGCGGCGGCCGTCGCCAACGAGTACTTCGTCGGCGCGATCAACCGCGTCGGCGTGGAGGACCTGGGCGACAACGACTTCTACGGCACCTCGTACTTCGTGGACCCGCAGGCCCGCTTCGTCGGCGAGACCGCGAGCGACACCAAGCCCGAACTGGTCGTCCGCGACCTGGACCTGGCGACACTCCACGAGGTGCGCTCCCGCTGGCAGTTCTACCGCGACCGCGCACCGGGGGCCTACCAGCCGCTGACGGCACCCTGACCGAGCCGAGTGACCGAGGAGCAGCATGAGCAGCCGTACCGTCATCCGCCACGGTCTCGTCATCACCGCGTCCGACGAGATCCACGCCGACGTCCTCGTCGAGGACGGCCGCGTCGCCGCCCTGGCCACGCCCCACTCGCAGAGCTGGACCGCGGACCGCGTGATCGACGCCACCGGGAAGTACGTCATCCCGGGCGGAGTCGACGCGCACACCCACATGGAGATGCCGTTCGGCGGCACACGGGCCTCCGACACCTTCGCGACCGGCACCCGGGCCGCGGCCTGGGGCGGCACGACCACCATCGTGGACTTCGCGGTGCAGAGCGTCGGCCACACCCTGCGCGAGGGCCTGGACGCCTGGCACGCCAAGGCCGAGGGCAACTGCGCGATCGACTACGCCTTCCACATGATCGTCTCCGATGTGAACGACGAGACGCTCAAGGAGATGGACCACTTGATCGAGGAGGGAGTGACCTCGTTCAAGCAGTTCATGGCGTATCCGGGCGTGTTCTACTCCGATGACGGCCAGATCCTGCGCGCCATGCAGCGCTCCGCCGAGAACGGCGGGCTGATCATGATGCACGCCGAGAACGGCATCGCCATCGACGTGCTGGTCCAGCAGGCGCTGGCCCGGGGCGAGACCGACCCCCGCTACCACGGGGAGGTCCGCAAGGCGCTGCTGGAGGCCGAGGCCACCCATCGCGCGATCCGGCTCGCGCAGGTCGCCGGGGCCCCGCTGTACGTCGTCCACGTCTCGGCGACGGAGGCGGTCGCGGAGCTGGCCAGGGCGCGCGACGAGGGGCTGAACGTCTTCGGCGAGACCTGCCCGCAGTATCTGTTCCTGACCGCCGACAACCTCGCCGAGCCGGACTTCGAGGGCGCGAAGTACGTGTGCAGCACCCCCCTGCGCCCCCGCGAACACCAGGCCAGTCTGTGGCGGGCGCTGCGCACGAACGACCTCCAGGTGGTCTCCACCGACCACTGCCCCTTCTGCTTCACCGGCCAGAAGGACCTCGGCCGGGGCGACTTCTCCAGGATCCCCAACGGCCTGCCGGGCGTCGAGAACCGCATGGACCTGCTCCACCAGGCCGTCGTGGACGGGCGTATCTCGCGCCGCCGCTGGATCGAGATCGCCTGCGCCACCCCGGCCCGCATGTTCGGCCTGTACCCGAAGAAGGGCACCATCGCCCCCGGCGCCGACGCGGACATCGTCGTCTACGACCCGCACGCCGAGCAGGTGATGTCCGCCGCGACCCACCACATGAACGTCGACTACTCGGCGTACGAGGGCAAGCGGGTCACCGGCCGCGTCGAGACGGTCCTCTCGCGCGGCGAACCCGTCATCGTCCAGCGGGAGTACACCGGACGCGCCGGGCACGGCGTCTTCACCCCGCGCTCCACCTGTCAGTACCTGAACTAGGAGTGGCGACCATGGACTTCGGACTCGTCCTGCAGACCGACCCGCCCGCCTCCCGCGTCGTCGCCCTGATGCGACGGGCCGAGGACAACGGCTTCCGCTACGGCTGGACCTTCGACTCCGCCGTGCTCTGGCAGGAACCCTTCGTGATCTACAGCCAGATCCTTGCGCACACCGAGAGGTTGACGGTGGGGCCGATGGTCACCAACCCGGGCACCCGCACCTGGGAGGTCACCGCCTCCACCTTCGCCACCCTCAACGACATGTACGGCAACCGCACCGTCTGCGGCATCGGCCGCGGCGACTCCGCGATGCGCGTCGCCGGACGCAAACCCAACACCCTGGCCAGGATCAGCGAGGCCATGAGGGTCATCCGCGCCCTCGGCCGGGGCGAGGAGGCCGACCTCGGCGGCACCAGGATCCGCATCCCGTGGATCAAGGAGGGCGCCGAGGTCCCCGTCTGGATGGCGGCCTACGGCCCGAAGGCCCTCAAGACGGCCGGCGAGGAGGCCGACGGGTTCATCCTCCAACTCGCCGACCTGTACCTGACCGAGTACATGGTGAAGGCGGTCAGGGACGCGGCGGCAGCCGCCGGCCGCGACCCGTCCGAGGTGACGATCTGCGTCGCCGCCCCGGCCTACGTCACCGAGGACGACTCGCCCGAGGCCCTCGCCCACGCCCGTGAGCAGTGCCGCTGGTTCGGCGGCATGGTCGGCAACCACGTCGCCGACCTCGTCTCCCGGTACGGCACGCGCTCCACCGACGTCCCCGCGGAACTCACCGACTACATCAAGGCCCGGCAGGGCTACGACTACGCCCACCACGGGCGCAGCGGCAACCCCGACACCGCGTTCGTGCCCGACGAGATCGTGGACCGGTTCTGTGTCATCGGCCCCGCCGAGCGGCACATCGAGAAGCTGACCGCGCTGCGCGCCCTGGGCGTCGACCAGTTCGCGGTGTACGACATGCACGACGCGCAGGAGAAGACGATCGACCTCTACGGCAGCCGGATCATCCCCGCCGTCAACTCCTAGCCTCACACCTGCCGTTCGCCGCCCTGGTCTCGCCTCTCCCGCCGGCCCGGGGCGGCGGAACGGGCGGAAACCGGCCGGTAGCCGGGCGTTGTCCGGCAGGATGCCGGTGGGGCGCGCCAGGACCCGGCTGCCGGAGCACGGAAGCGGGCACCATGGCGGCGGAGGGGATGACACATGAGTGACGCCGGAACCGTGTCCGCGGCCGACCGCGCCGCCGCCGCGCTCGCCCGCACCGACCAGGTGTCCGTACCGCTCGAACCGGAGACCCACACCGGCACACGAGGACCCGAACTCGACGCCCTGACCGGCGAACTGGAGGCGCTGCTGGCCGAGTTGGAGGCGGCCGGGGCGGACGGCGCGACGACCGCCGCGGTGGCCGCACGGCTCGGCCGGTGCCGGGCCCTGCGGTTCGTGCTGGACGGCGCCCCGGCCGACCGGGAGCGCGCGCTGCCCCTGCTGGACCAGGCCCGCACCTCACCCCTGCTCGGCCCGCGGGAGCGGGAGGCCGCCTACCGGGGACTCGTGGCGCTCACCGCGTTCCGGCTGGTGAGGCTCAGCCGTGACACCTCCGTCCTCTCCGAGCCGCACTGGAGCGTCGACCGGCTCATGCGCCTCATGGAACTGGGCACCCCGCTCACCCATGGCGGGCCGGGCATCGTGGAGGACACCGCGCTGCTCTGGCGGCTGCTGCTGGAACAAGAGCCCCACCGGATGCCCCCCGAACTGCGCGCGAGAGCACAGGGGTTCCTCGCGCTGACCGATGCGCTGCTGTCCGGCGACACCGGCACGTTCGTCCGCGAGGCGCGGCCCGTGCTCGCCGACCTCGCGGGCGGACCGGTACCGGCCTCGCTGGGCACCCTGCTGAACCTGATGCTGGGCGAGCTGGAGCAGGCCCTCGCCAGGTCCCCGGGCCCCGCGGAGCCGACGGCCGGGGACACCGACACGGCCGCGGCCACCCGTGACACCATGACCGAGTTCCTGGCCATGGCCGAGGCGATGTCACCCGGACTCGTCGGCCCGCAGAACGTGCCCGGGCTCCTCGCCGAACTGACCGGGGAACACCCCGGCACCGGCCGGGAGGACGGCCGTACACCGCTGCCGTCCCGGATGGCCGGCGCCTTCCTCCACGCCGCCCGCGCCATGTACTCCGGTGACATGACGGGCTTCAGGGAGGCGCTCCGGCTGGTGCACGGCGCGTGGGCCGAGGGAGAACTCGACACCGACCCCAACGGCGCGTGGCTCACCAACGTCGTCCCCGTACTGCTCTTCGGGGCCGCCATGAACGGCGGCAGCCTGGAGGACGAGGACCTGGCCCTGGAGCTGTTCGAGACCCAGCGGTGGGAGGGCGACCCCGCCAGTACGGCCGCCGCCAACCTGCGCCTGTGCGGGGAGACGATGCGGCTCACGGCGCGGCTGACCTCCGCCCTGGACCGGGGTGACGTCAAGACCGTCTGGGACGTCATCGACGCGCTGTGCGAACTGGAGGTGGACGACAACTATGCCGCCGCCGAGGAGTGGACCGGCATCCACATCGGCCTGGCGCTCGGCATCGCCTACCTCGGCATCGTCGTCCTCGACGCCTCGGGCGCGGACCGGACCGCCCACCTCAGGGCGGCCGTGCACCACATGCAGCGGTCCGTGGAGACAGCGGTGGACATGCCCGTCCTGCGCACCCTGCTCGACATGACCTGGGCCCCGCTGCTCACCCTGACGGCGATCGCCGAATCGGACCCGAGCCGTATCGCCGAGGGCGTCCGGCGTGCCCGGGCCGCGCTGACCACCACCGAATTCAGCGGCGCGCTCCGGCCCAGGTCGCACGGCGCCATCGCGCTCGCCCTGGACACCCTGCACACGTTCACCGGGGACGCCGGGGCACTGGACGAGGCCATCGGCGAGTTGACCGAGGGGCTGGCCGGTCTGCCCGACGGCATGCCGGGCGGCGCGGGCCTCACCTGGGACCTGGCCGCGCTGCACGCCAAACGCGCCCGGCTGCGGGCGGGCGCGCCCGGCACCGACGAGGACCTGACGGCCGCCATCGGCCTCGCGCGCACCTCGCTGCGGCACTCCGCCGACGACGTCCTGCTCCAGCAGGGCGTCGGCCGCGGTCTGCGGATCGCCCGCGCGGCGGCCGACCGGGGCCGTGCGGCAGCCTTCTGGGCGCTGCGCGCCGGACGCACCGAGGACGCGATCGCCTGCCTGGAGGCCGGCCGCTCCCTGGTGCTCGGGGCGGCGGCCGTGTCCGCGGGCGTCGCCGACCGGCTGGCCGCGCTCGGCGAGAGCGAACTGGCCGAGCGCTGGCGGGCCGCCGCCGACCCCGCCCAGGACCGCGGCGACGAGCGCTCCCTGTGGGAACTCTCCGCCGACGTGGCCTCCGGCACCCCCGGCGGTCGCTCGGGCGGCTCCCCGATGGAGCTGCTGGCGGGGCTCGGCGCGGGCAGCCCCGGACTTCCGGGTGACGTGCGGCGCCGCTCGCTGGAGCTGCTGCGCGGGCGGGGCGGGACCGGCCTGGAACCGGTGCTGCCCGCCGCGGACGACCTGCGCGCCGGGCTGCGGGCGACGGGCGCGGACGCGCTGCTGTACCTGGTCCCGGGCGTCGACGACCCGGACGGCGCGGTACTGGTCGTCCGCCGCGAGGGCCCCGCCGAGGCGCTGCCCCTGCCCGCCCTGACCCCGCACGGCCGTCGGCCCGTCGCGGAGTACCTGGCGGCCGGGGCGGACCGGCAGCGGCTGGAGACCATGGCCGGCGAGGATACCTCCGAGGAGGAGCGGGAGCGTGCCGAACGGCGCTGGCTGCGGGCCCTGGACGGCATGTGCGCCTGGGCCGGAGAGGTGCTCGGACCCGCCCTGGACCACCTCGGCGCGGGGGACCGGGCCGTCGCCGGGACGGATGTGTTCGCGGCGCCAGCGGTCGCGGGTGCGGGTGCGGGTGCGGGTGCGGACGCGGACGCGGACGTGGTCGCCGAGACGGATACGACTGCGGGCGGTGGCGGTGGCGATGGCACGCGGCCCGCCGCCGTACGGCTCGTCCTGGTGCCCTGCGGGGAACTGGGGGTCGTCCCCTGGCAGGCGGCCTTGCTCGGACAGCCCGCCGGTCTTGGGGAGACCGCCGGTTTTGGGGTGCCCGGACGCGAGGCCCCCCGCCCCCGCGACTCGCGCCCGGTGCGGGCCTGTGAGGTTGCCGTTCTCACTCACGCGGCCTCCGGGCGGGAGTTTCTGCGGGCCGCGGGCCGGCGGCGGATGCCGGTCGGCGGTCGGCCCGCGCTGGTCTTCCACGGCGGGGACGACCTGGAGTGGGCCGAGGAGGAGATCGACATCCTGGCCGCCGTGCTCTACCGCGACGCCGTGGTGCACCGCCCGCACGAGGACCCCGCCACCCCGGAGACCGTCCTGGCGCTGCTCGGCGGTCGGGCCACTGCCCCCGCCTCCCTGGTCCACCTCGCCTGTCACGGGCTGGCCGGCACGGATCCCACCCGGTCCGCGCTGCTCCTGGCCGACCCGGACGAGGCGGACGAGCCGGCCCGGACCGCCGGTCTCACCCTGAGCACCCTGCTGGAGACGCCCGCCGAGGGCGACGCCTTCCGGTCGGCCGGGCCCCTGGTGGTGTGCGGGGGCTGCGAGACCGACCTGACCACCCGCGACCACGACGAGGCCCTGACCGTCACCTCGGTGCTGGTGCACCGGCTGGCCGCCGACGCCATCGGCTCCCGGTGGAAGGTCGACGACAAGCGGTCCGAGCTGATGATGCTCGTCCTGCACGACGCCCTCGGCCGGGGACTCGCGCCCCCGGACGCGCTGCGCGCCGCCCAGCGCTGGATGCTCACCCCGCCGGACGAGCGCCCGCCCGTCCCGGCGCTGAGCCGCTTCCCGGCCGGGCGGCTGGCGGAGGACTTCCGCGACCGGCCCGACACCTGGGCCGCCTTCGTCCACCACGGCAACCCGGCACCGGCGGCCCCCGCCGCCCGGCAGCGGAAGGGAGAGCCCGTATGACCTCCGAGGACCTGCTGAGGCTCCTGGAGCATCACTGGACCACCGTCACCACCGGGCTGGACGCGGACGACCACCGCGAACTGTCCGACGCGCTGCGGGAGTTGCGCGAACAGACGGCCGCCGACAACCCGGCCGCCGCGGCCCGTGCCGTACGCCGGCTCAAGCGCGCGCTGTCCGCGCTGCCGCCCGGTCACCCGGTGGCCGAGGCGCTCGGCGGCCACCGTTACGCCACCGGCCCCCGCGAACTGCCCCGCCTCGCCACGATCGACGCGGTGATCGGCGTCCTCGGCACCCCGCCGCCCGACCCCGCCGAACTGCTCCGCGCGGCCCGTCGGCGCCTCCTGGCCGCCCCCGCCCTGACCGAGGCCGAGCACACGGCCCTGTACGAGGCCGAGGCCGGGCACCGTGAACCCGTCGCGCGTGACGACGCCGGATCCACCCCGCCGCCCGGTGGGCCGGACGGCCCCGCCGCCGGTCTGATCCGGCTGCGCGACCCGGACGACGGCTTCCGCTACCCCCGCTTCCAGTTCGAGCCCGGTACGGCCCAGCCCTTGCCGGTCGTCCGCCGGATCAACGTACTGCTGTGCGCGGACCGCGACCCGTGGGGAGCCGCCGACTGGTGGCTGGGCGGCAACCGGTGGCTGGGCGGGGTCCCCGCCGAACTGCTCGGCGTGGTGCCGGACGACGCGCTGGAACGCGCCGCCGCCGAACTGGTGGGGGCGGCCTGATGCCTGAACAGATTCCGCTGGAGGGCGTTCCGATGGAGCCGGTGCGGCACAGGCTGCCGGCGGGCACGGTGCTGTGGCGGTGCCACGAGGAGCAGTACGAGGCCACCGAGTTCAACCCGAAGATCGCCCACGAGTTCTTCAAGGGCAACCGCTTCGACCCCACCGAGAAGGACCCCTACCGCCACCTCTACGCCGCCCTGGACCCGGTCACCGCGCTCTGCGAAGTCCTGCTGCGCTCGGTCGAGTTCGGCGGTGACGGGGTGCGCCTGATCCCCTGGGCGCAGGCGTCCCGGTACGTGCTGTCGGCGTTCCGCACCACGGCGGACCTGTCCCTGGTGGACCTGACGACCGCCGAGGGGCTGGCCGCGGTCTGGCAGGACCACTGGCTGGTCGACACCGAGGACTACGCCGGCACCCGGTACTGGGTGCGGGTGATCCGCGAGCGGTGCGCCGATGTGCAGGGGCTGTGGTGGACGTCCAAGCGGTGCCGGCCGCGCACGGCGCTCCAGCTGTTCGAGGACCGCTGTCCGTCCGGACCCCTCGACCCCCGGCCCCAGGAGAGCCTGCGGCTCGCGTCCAGGGCGGACGTGCGCGAGGTCAACCGGCTGCTGGCGCCCCTGCGCGCGGTCGTCTCCGTCCCGGAGGAGTGAGCGCGGCCCCGGCACACCGCTGCCCCGGCCTCCCGGAAAGGGGGGCCGGGGCAGCGGCGCGCGGCGCTCCGGAGGTCAGCCGAGCGGCGCCGGACCGGGCAGCAGCGGCCGGCGGTCGGACCGGCGCATCGCCGCCTCGCTGACGGCGGGATCCTTCGAAGCCGTCACCACGCCGTGGAGGAACTCGGCGGCGGCGGACTCGTACAGCTCGCGGGTCGCGGCGATCCGCTCCCGCGCGGCCTCCCGGCGGTCCTCCTGCCGGGCCTGGGCCGTCTCCCGCGCGGCCCGTGCCCGCTCGGTGGCGGCCACGCTCTCGTCGTGCTGCCGTTGCAGGTCCTCCCGCCGCTCGACCGCCGTGCGGAAGGCGTCGAGGAACGGGTGTTCCCGGAACAGGCCGAGCAGGAACCCGACACCGCCCGAGAGCAGCAGCAGCGCGCAGAACAGCCAGGTCACCGTCTGGGTGGACAGGTGCAGCCGGTCCACCAGGGAGGTGGCGTCCGCCCCCGAGCCGCCGAGCCCGCGGAAGCCGGCGCCGTCTCCCTCCGCCGGAGTGTCGTGCTGCGTCACGAACCTGGCGCGCAGCGTGCCGAGCAGCCAGGTCAGGGCGCCCCACACGCCGAGCAGGGTCAGGGACGGCAGCCATCCGCCGCGCGGCGCCCCGGTCGCCGAGCGCCACCGCAGCATGTGCCCCGCCAGGTGCGGCACGATCAGCATGACGACCGCGGACGAGACGGCGAGCGTGCCGGACAGCACGTCACCGCCGGTGCTGCCGACGCCGTGGAAGGGCTGGTAGGCGACCCAGTAGACGGGCACCTCGACGGCCATGATGGCCGCGAGCAGGGCCAGGGTCAGCCACCGGGGCAGGCCGGGGCGGGTCAGCAGTCCCTCCCAGCGGTCGGCCGACCCCTGGACGCCGGTCTCCCGCAGGGCGGCCCGGTAGTCCTCCCCGAGCGCGGTGGCCGCGGTGCCGTCCGGCGCGGTGGCCGCGGTGGACACCGACTGCCAGTCGTCGCCCGGCTCCGCGCCCTCCTCCGGGCCGGGCGCCGGCCCGGTGCCGTCGTCCCCGGGCGCGGCGGTCGCCGGGGCGGGTCCGGCCGCGTTCCCGAAGCGGGCGCGCAGCCAGCGTTCCTCCACCCGTTCGCGCAGCCGGTCCCGGAAGCGCAGCCAGCGCGAGGAACGCAGCGCGAGCAGGTCGAGCTGGTCCAGGGCGGTCCGGACGGCCCTGTCGGCCTCTTGCAGCCGTCTGTCCAGCAGCAGGGTCCGGGCCTGGCCCGTGGTCATGTCGGCGGCGGCCCGGGCGTCCTGGAGCCGAGCCTCCTCCTGCCGCTCGTGCAGCTCCTCCTCGATCCGGTGGACCATGGTGTCGCGCAGCCCGGCCAGCTTGACGAAGTAGGGCAGTGGCTCGTCGCCGTGCAGCAGCCAGGGGTCCAGCGTTTTCTTCCGGCCGGCCTGCCGTCCGTGCCGGCCGGCGTCCTTGAGCAGCGTGCCCTGGTCCCCGGCGGCCAGGACCAGGGGCGGGCGGGAGGCCCGCCCGGAGCGGTCCGGCGCGCGCCGGGCGGTGCCCGGTGCGGGCCGCCCGGGGAAGGGCATGCGCAGGCGGCGCGGCCGCGGCCGGTCAGCGCCGGTAACGGGAGTCGACATGAGCCTCGGCCCTCCCTTCGAGTGCTTCCACCCAGAAGGACTCGAAGTCGTCGGCCTCGCTGGGTTTCGCCTTGTACTGCATGCCGAGCCCGACCGGGAAGACGTCCATTCCCTTGATGCCGGGCAGCCCCCGCTCCTTGACGAGGGAGTCGATGACCTTGGCCCGCCGGGCCTCGGTGGACAGGTCCTGGCGGGAGAGGAAGAACTCCGGGTCGGCCTGCTGGAAGTCGCTGACGACGAGCAGCTTGGGCGCCGGCCCATCACCGGGGACGGTGTCCCCGATGCGGGCCAGCGCGCCCCACACGTCCGAACCGTTCTGCGTACGGGCGCACTTGAGCTCGGCGAGGGCGGCGAGGGCCGCGTCGCGCCGGGCGCCGGCCCGCTGTGCCTTCTGGTCGGTGGTGGCGTCGTGCGGCGGGTCGAGGTCGACCTGGCCCTGCCGGCAGGAGGAGCTGCGCGAGGAACGGGTGATGGGGGCGAAGTCGACGGTTCCGCACTCCTGGTCGGTGAGGAACTCCACGAGGCTGTCCTTGAGTTTGGCCTCCGAGTCGAATCCCTCCTTCACCGCGGCGGCGGACCCGGAGCCGTCGACCACCACCCCGCAGGGTGTGGTGAGGGCCTCCTCCTGCTTGGTGCAGGACACGAGGGCGGACAGCGCGCACACCAGCGGGACGACGACGGCGAGCCGGCGGGTGGCGCGGACGGTGGACCGGTGACCGGTCCTGGCCGAGTGTTGCACGATGACGTTCCCTGGCCTTCCTGGGAGACGGGGAGCGGTGGGACGGCGGACGGGCGGCGGAGCGGGCGGGGTCATCCCTCGCGGACGCCGCTCGGGGCGCCGCCGTACGCCGCCTGGTTGTCGAGGATGTGCAGCGCCTGCGCCACGGCCGACGCCGCGGCGGCGTCGCCCCCGGCGTACCAGCGGTCGGTGAGCAGGCTGTCGTCGACGTGCTCCCAGGTGCGGTCCAGGGTGATCTCCCCGGGCAGCCAGCCCGCGGGCCGCGCCCCGTCGACCAGGCCGGCCGCCTGGCCGCCGGCCCACGCCGCGTCCCAGTAGCAGGCGATCAACTGGTTCGCCTCGTCGGCGAGTTGCTGGGCCCGCTGGCGGCATTCGGCGGCGGCCGAGCGCCACTCGCCGACCATCCGCCCGAACCGGGCGAGCGCGGCCGGCGCCGGCGTGCCGCGCACCTGGTACTGGTTCACCACCCGCACCGACTCCGCCTCGATCCGGATGTGCAGGGCGCGGTGCGCCCGGAGGGTGCGGGAGCGCAGCCGCGCGGTGCCGCGCCGCACCTGGGCGTGCAGACCCAGGATGTACGGCGGGAGGCCGGGGGCGGCATCGGCCGGCCGGTGCCCCGGTGCCGCTTTCCGCAGGAATTCCCGCAGCCTGACCGCGTCCCTGCGGCCGTGCGACCGGGCGCGCGCGGAGGACAGCAATCCGGCATTCAGTCGTCGGACCCGGACATTTATTCGAGCGTGGTTGATCATTTTCGAAAATCCCCCATTCGTCGCGGGCGGTCCGGGTGGGAAGGCGCCGCGATGGGGAGAGGTTAGCGGAGCGAAACCCTTGGCGGGACTGGTCGTTTGCGGAAAACCGATCATTCTCGTGGGGCTTCCGGAAAACAACCGGATCCCGCCCGGCGGAGAGCCGGACGAAGGGGCTTCCGGCAATTGCGGACGCCCCCCGGGCCGCTGGATACTCGGGGCCGGTACGGGGAGGAGAAGCCGTGGAATTACGTCTCGACGGGACGCACTACCCGTTGGAAACGCTGGGTCCGGGAAAACGGCTCGGCGTCTGGTTCCAGGGCTGCTCGCTGGCCTGCGCCGGCTGCATGTCCCGGCACACCTGGGACCCGGCGGCGGGCACGTCCGGCACGGTCGCCGAGGTGCTCGGGCTGTGGCGCCGGGCCCTCGCCGACGGCGCGGACGGCCTCACGGTCAGCGGGGGCGAGCCGCTTCAGCAGGCGGAGGCGCTCGCCGCACTCCTCACCGGCGCGGCACGGCTGCGCGACGGGGCCCGGCGGCACGAGGGGAGCGCCGGGCCCCGCCTGCCCGACCTGCTGGTGTACACGGGGTACGAGCCCGGGGAGCTGACGCCCGGGCGGCGTCGCGCCCTCGACGGCGCGGACGCCGTGATCACCGGCCGGTTCCGGGTGGCCGAACCCACCCGGCTGGCCTGGCGCGGCTCGGCCAACCAGCGGATCCACCCGCTGACCCCGCTCGGCGCCGCCCGCTACGGCCCGTACCTCACCCGGGAAACCTCCGGCCCCCGCTTGCAGCCCGCACCCGGCCCCGACGGCGCGCTGCGCCTGTACGGCGTCCCGCTGCGCGGCGAACTCACGGCTCTGGAGCGGGAGTTGAGGCGGGACGGGGTGGTACTCACGGAGCGGAGCTGGCGGCCGTGAGCAGCCGGGCGTGGCTCTCCTCCGGGGTGACCAGCAGCACCGACCAGGACGGATCCCGGCGCAGCTCCTCGCGGACCGCGTCGAGCAGCCGCCGGGCCACCGTCTCCACGGGCAGTCCGCCCCGGCCGGAGCCCAGCAGCGGAAAGCAGATCGAGGACATCGGCAGAGAGAGGAACTCGCTTTCGTGGCGGGCAAGTTCGAAGGACCTGCGCACCGCCTCGCCGAGCACGGCGGGGGACACGTGATAGCGGTCGCCGTCCCCGACCGGGGTGGCGATCGCCGCGTGGTGGACGCGCCGCACCCCCTGGGCGGCCAGGGCGCCGGAGGAGGTGGCGACGACCGTGCCCGGCCGCACCGGCATGCCCGTCCTGCCGTGCGTCCGCAGCCACACGCCCAGTTCCCGGGAGAGCACGTCGTCCACGATCTCGCCCTGGGCGTCCCGCAGGGCGGCGGCCCGGCGCAGCGCGCCGGAGACCGTGGGGCGGAACGTCTTGGACATCTCCAGATAGGTGTTCTCCGAGGACACCAGGATGTCCACGTCCCGCACGTCCTCGATCGGGCACACCCGCACGGTGATCCCGGCCCCCGGACGCGCCGGACGCGCCGGACGGGCCACCGCGGGCACCGCGCGCACCGCGGAATCCGCGGCCGGCTCGCGTACGACGTCGACGGGCCGGCCCGACGACTGGCGGGCGACGGCCAGCACCGCCGCCGCCAGCTCGGCGAGGACATCGTGCTCCTGGCTCTTGCGGAACCGCTCGGTGGTCACGCCGTAGACGGCCGCCGCGGCCTTGCGCCGGTCGGTGCCGGGCACCCCCCGGCGCGCCGGGAAGATCCCGAACGAGTGCGCGGCGGCACGGGCCAGCGGATCGCTGGAGTCGTCGTCCCGCACCGGGCGCCCGCCGGCCAGCCGGCGTACCGCCGCGCCCAACAGCTCCTCGATGCCGGTCTGTTCGTCCTCCGGACCGGCGCACAGCCCGGCCGCGACCGCCGCCTGGCGCAGCGCGTCCCTGGTGCAGTGGCGCAGCCCGGGCAGGCCGCGCCGCCTCAGTTCCCTGAGTTCGGCCACGAGGCTCTCGTGCGAGGGCAGGGGGTGCATGCTGCGCATCGTAGCCCCGGAGGGGTATCCGCTGAAGATCCGGGAAACCCCCTGTCACCCGCCGGGGACCGGGATGCCTCCGTCCCCCCGCGCCGGGCCACCGCGCCCTCCGGCGCGGCCCCCCTGCGCACCCGGCGCGTCTCCCGGAGGGCCGCATGATGACGACCACGCGGCCCACCCGATTCGTCGACCCCGCCGACGGGGGCTTCACCGACGCCCGCAACACCGAGACCCGCCCGGTCCTCGCCGAGGTGCCCCACGACCTCGCGGACCGCTTCCCGCTCGTCGCCGTCCTCTCCGCCGCGCGGCGGCCCGCCGAGGCCGTCGTCCTGCGCGTCCGCGACCTGACCGCCCGGCACGGACCGGCGGAGATACCGCTGGTGCTCAAGTGGTACCACCGGCTGCACGCCCCGGACCCGGCGGTGGAGCGCGAGCTGCGGGAGCTCGGCGCCCTCCCGGCCCCCCACCTGGAACGGCTCCTGGAGACCGGCGAGGCACACGGCCACCCCTGGCACCTGTACTGGTCGCACGGCGAGGAGACCCTGGAGAAGTACCACCGGGACCACCCCGAGGGCCTGCCCCCCGACGCCGTACGGGACATGGTGGGACAGCTGTACGGCGCCGTCACCGCGCTGCACGGACGCGGCGTCGTCCACCGGGACATCACCCCCGACAACATCATGGTGCAGACCCGCCGCGGCGACACGGCCGACCTCGTCCTCGTGGACTTCGGCGCCGCCGTCCACCGGCCCGACGAGGATCTGGAACCCCGCACCGACTGGCGCGGCAAGCCCCTCTACCTCGCCCCGGAGGCCGGACTGCTCCGGCAGACCGTCTCCGAGGCCGGCGACTGGTGGTCGCTCGGCATGGTCGTCGCCCAACTCGCCCTCGGCCGGCACCCCGTGGAGTTCCGCCGGGACGAGGACGTGCTCGCCGAGATCGCCACCCACGACCCCGACGTCTCCGGGATCGCCCACCGCGGGACCCGGCTGCTCTGCGAGGGCCTGCTCACCCGGGCCCCCGAACACCGCTGGCAGGCACCGCAGGTACGGGACTGGCTGGACGGCCGGGAACCCCACGTCCACCCGCGCACCGGCGGCCGGATCTGCGCCGACGACCCCACGCGCCCGGCGGTCCGCCCGTTCCCCTTCATGGGCCAGGAGTTCACCGGGACCGAGTCGCTCGCCCTCCACCTGGACCAGAACCACGTCTCGGCGGCCCGCATGCTGGCCGACGACGCCGACCGGGCCCGGCTGGCCGAGTGGCTGGAGCAGTTCCGGACCCTCGGCGGGCGCGGCGAGGAGGAACTGGCCCGCCTCGACGAGCTGACCGGGGAACTGGCCCGGCCGCCCGCCCCCGAGACCGTCGCCCGGCTGCTGAACTGGCTCGGCCCCGGCCTCGACGTCACCTGGCACGGGGCCCGGCTGGACGCGCCGACCATGCGCCGGCTGTGCCAGGGCGCCCGGGACGGACACGCCGACGCGGTCGCGCTGCTGCGGCACCTGGCGGACCACCCCGGAGTCATGACCGAACTCGCCCGGCGGCCCGGCGGCCAGGGCCTGGACGACACGGCCACCGCGTGGGCCCGGCTGCGCGCCCGGTGGGAGCCCACCGTCCGGGAGATCGCCCGGGACCGCCAGGACCGGGCGGCCCTGCGCCACACCGCCGCGGTGGACGCCTGGCTGCTGCAACTGGCCCGCGAACCGGACCGCACCAGGCGCCTGCTCACCGGCACGCTGCTGCGCCTGCGCGCCGAACTGCCCGAACCGGTGCCCTGGTTCGACGCACTGCTCGCCGCCCAGGACGACGATCCCCGCCTCGTCGCCGCCGTCCGGCTCGGCGCCCGGGCCCGGCAGGAGGCCGAGCGGCGCAGGGCCCGGCGCGTCCAGGAGGAGCGGGAACTGCTGCTCGCCGCCGACCAGGACGGACTCACCGCCGTACTGCGCCGCCTGGACCGCCTGCCCACCCTCGGCTGGGCGCTGTTCGGCGGCATCGCCGGCACGGCACCCTGGGCCTTCGTCATCGGCCTCGCGGACGTCCTCGGCCGCGCCTCCCAGGAGGCGGTCGTCACGGCCTGGCTGGAGGCGCTGCCCGCCGCCGCGGTCGTGTTCACGGCGGAACTGTGGACCGCCGTCTACATCGGCCCGCCCTTCTACCACCCCCACCGCTCGCTGGCCGGCCTGCTGATCCGCGGCGCGGACCGGCCCGGCCGGCTGGCCCGCACCCGGGCCGGCCGCTGGATCGGGGCGGCGCTGCTCGTCGTCTCCGTCTTCCTCGGGTTCTACGCCGTCGTCGTCGCGCCCTGGCTGTGGCCGCTCGCCTCGGCCGTCGCCGTCGTCGCGTGGAGCGTCCACCGCTGCCGGGCGTGGGGGCGCCGGCGGCGCGGTCTGCGGGCCCGCCGGCAGGCGAACCGCGCGGGCCGGCCGTGGCGGTCCCGGACGACGACCGACACGACAGGAGAACAGGCATGAGTTCGGGATTCGCCCTGCCCAGTATCGAGACGGTGGCACCCGCCGTGTACTTCCCGCCGCCCGCGCCGCCCCTGGACGCCCAGGCGCTGCCGCACACCGGCATGCTCCACCTGAACGACGCGGCCGGGCAGGCGTCGGGCCACCTCACCGACGCCGCCGGGCAGCTCACCGACGCCGCCGGGCACGCCGCCCACCAGGCCGCGGACGCGGCGCTCCAGGTGCTCGGCTCGCTCAGCGGCGTGCTGCTCGTCGGGCGCGCCGCGCTGCTCGGCACCCGGCTGCTGGCCGCCGGGGCGGTCCGGGCCGCCGAGGAACAGCGCTGCCTGGAACGGCGGCAGCGGATCGCGGCCACGGTCGCCGAACAGTGGGAGGCCGCCGCCTTCGCCGCCGTACGGGTCAACGCCCGCCGCCACGCCCTGCTGGCCCGGGTCGCGCGCGCCCGGGCCCTCGGCGGCCCGCCGGGCCCCCCGCCCCACCCCGACATACCGCCGCCGCTCACCCCCGTCGGCGCCCGGCTCGCCGACCTGCGGCGGGAGCTCGCCCGCGCCGAACAGGCCCTGCACGGCGCGGAGCAGGCGCAGGCCGCGTGGGAACAGCGGCGGCTCGCCGCCCGGTGCCGGCTGGACGAGGACCGCGACGACGACTGGCAGCTCGCCCTGCGCGAGGGCCGCGAGCGCGCGTTGCGCCGCTTCTCCGCCGAACGCACCGCCGACGCGGAGGCGGGACGGCTGCCCCACCCGGCCGCCGACCGCCCGGCCCCCGGACCCACCGACGTCCGGGAGGCACGCCGCACCGGGGCCCGTATCCTCGGCGAACTCGACCCGTACGCCGCCCCCGAGGCGGCCGGCCTCGCCGCGCAGGCCGTCCGGGACGCCGTACGCCGCGCCGCCGAGGACCCCCGCCGGGCCCGTATCCACCTCACCGAGGCACGCAAGTTCGTCCGCGACGCCAACCGGCAGGCGCGCGAGACCCGCGAGGCACAGGAACGCGCCGCCCTGCACCACGACTTCCTCGTCTACGAGACCCCCGAGGGCGCCGAGAACCTCGCCCCGGCACCGGACGCCGTGGCCCTGCTGCGGCGCACCCTGGACGAGGGCGTCCCGCTCGGCCCGGCCGAACGGGAGCTGGTCGAACGCCGGGTCACCGAACGGGTCCGCGCCCTGGAGGCCCTCTACGTGCGGGAGCGGTGCGCCGGCGCCGTCGCCGAGCTGGCCAGGAGGTTCGGCGGCCGGGCCGGACTGGGCCGGGGCGCGGGACAGGAGGTACGGCTCGACTGGACACCGCCGGGCTGGGACCCCGGGCACTGGCTCCGGGCCACCCTGCTCGACGGCCGGCTGAGCGTGGCCACCATGTACCGGGGCGGCCCGGGCGAGCGGACACCGCGACAGCGCGCCCTGGACGACGAGCGCTGCGCCGAGGCCCGGACGCGGCTCACCGAACTGGAACGGATCACCGCATCGCTCGGCCTGGAGGTCGAGTTCACCATCGAGCACACCGAGGGAGCACTGCCCGGGGTGCCGGGGGAGAACGCCCTGATGCTCGACGACCTGATCGACGAGGCGGAACAGCTCGCGGACACGTACCAGGACGTGCTCCCGCGGCCCGCCCGGCAGCGCCACGCCGACGGCGGGAACCGCCGCACGGGCTGACGCCGGGAGCACGAACCACCGGCGGGGCCCTGAGCACACCGCCGCGTCCAAGGCCCGCGCGCGGCCCGCGACAGCGCGCAACGGGGAGGAACGATGGATCTGTCCAAGGAAGACCGGCTGCCGCCCTTCGTGGAGGAGCTGACCGGAACACTCGGCGTGCACGCGCAGTACGTCCTGCACGGCAACATCCGGGATCTGCACCTGGTGCGCCGGCGCGGCCGGGACCGGTTCCACCCGCTGCTCGACGTGCTGTGGAACCCCCTGCGGCAGCAGGGCTACGAGGCGCTGGTGGTGTGCGACCAGATCAGCGGCTTCGGCGTGGCCCAGGCCGGCGCGGGCGACGTCCAGGCCGCCGTGGCCGAACTCCTGCGGGGGGCCGGGGACTTCCCCGGCCAGACGGCGGCGCGCCGCCAGGCGGTGCTGGACCAGCTCCGGAACATCACCGACGGCTGGGCGCGGCAGCGCGGCGAGGCACCGCGCGACGGCCGCCGGCTGCCGCCGCTGCGGGTCGCCCTGGTGATCGACCACGCCTCCCGGCTGCTCACCGACCCGGCCCGGCCCACCCCCGACGAACGGGACTTCTTCCTCGCGTGCCTCAAACTCGCCCACGAGGCACGGCCGTTGCCGCCCCGGACCGACACCGGCGGCCTGCCGCAGGGCCCCGGCCTGTTCAATCCGGTGATCTGGCTGGCGGAGGGCGAGCGGGACGTCCCCGCCTGGCTGCTCTCCGGCAGCGAGCGGATCCGGGCCATCGCCGTACCGGAGCCGGACGCGGACGAACGCACCACGATGGCCCGCCTCCTCCACCAGGTCTACGAGCGCTACCCCGGACACGGCACCCGCGACGGCGCCGCCGCGCCCGGCGGCACGGACGCCGAGGAGACCTCCCGCGCGGTCGGCGCCTTCGCCCGCGCGGCGTCCGGGCTGAGCCTGCGCGCCATGGAGGAGAGCGTGAAGCTCGCCCGCTCCCGCGGCCTGCCGTTCCCCGCCATGCCCGACGCCGTACGCATCTACCGGCTGGGCGTGGAGAAGAACCCCTGGGGCCGCGACGAGATCCGGCAGCGGATCCTGCGCGGCGAGGACCCGGACGACGAACGGTCCATCCCCCGCCGGGTACTGGGCCAGGAGGCGGCCGTGGCCCGCACCCTGGACATCCTCAAGCGGGCCGCGCTGGGGCTGTCCGGGGCGCAGGCCACCAGCCCCGGGCACCGGCCGCGCGGCGTGCTGTTCTTCGCCGGCCCGACCGGCACCGGCAAGACGGAGCTGGCGAAGGCCGTGGCCTCCGTGCTGTTCGACAGCGACCAGGCGTATCTCCGGTTCGACATGAGCGAGTTCTCGGCCGCGCACTCCGCGGACCGGCTCGTCGGGGCACCCCCGGGCTACGTCGGCTACGAGGCGGGCGGCGAACTGACCTCCGCCGTACGGGAGAACCCCTTCCGCGTCATCCTCTTCGACGAGATCGAGAAGGCCGACAAAGGCATCCTCGACAAGTTCCTCCAGGTGCTGGAGGACGGCCGGCTCACCGACGGGCAGGGCGTCACCACCTACTTCAGCGAGTGCGTGCTCATCTTCACCTCCAACCTCGGCGTGCAGCGCACCGACCCGGACACCGGGGAACGCGAGTGGATCGTGGCGCCCGGCACCCCGTACAAGCAACTGGAGGCCACCGTCCGGGACAACGTGAAGAAGCACTTCGAACAGGTCATCGGCCGGCCGGAGCTGATGAACCGGATCGGCGGCAACGTCGTCGTCTTCGACTTCATCTCCGACGACGTCGCCGAGCGGATCTTCGACCTCCAGGTCCGCAACATCCAGCGGCAACTGGCCCACGGGCACCGGCTGGTCCTCAGGATCGAGGACAAGGCCCGGCGGGAACTGCTGGAGTACTGCACCCGGGACAAGTGGAACGGCGGCCGGGGCATCGGCATGGTGCTGGAGACCCATCTGATCAACCCGCTCGCCCGGGAGCTGTTCGCCGCCTCCGACCTCGGACCGGGCACCACCGTCGTGGTGACGGAGGTGCGCGAGGCCGAGAGCGGACGGGTGGACACCAAGGTCGTCCTGCGGAAGGGAGACGCCGTTGACGGAGACCAGCGACTGGGATGACGACGACTGGCAGCCCGTCGACGGCGTCACGCTCCCCAGCCTCCCGCCCCCGGCCCAGCCCCCGCACCTCGGCGAGCGGTGCCCGCGCTGCGCCACGGTCGTTCCGGCGGGCATCCCCCGATGCCCCGGCTGTCTGGCCCCCTCGGGCGCGGGGCCCCCGCCCGAGCGGCTGGCCGGCGGGGTGCTGCGGCTGGTGTTCCGGGCCGGCGGCGGCCATCTCGACGTGCCGCGCGGCGGGGAACTCCGGCTGGGCCGCAGCGGCGACTGGGCCCCCGAGGCGTCGGCGCTCCTGGCGGACGAGGAGACGGTGTCGGCACGGCACGCCACCGTCGTGCACACTGCCGAGGGCGCGGCCTGGGTGACCGAGGTCGCGCGGGGCGCCACCAACGGCACCCGGGTCAACGACCGCGTCCTGGTGCCCGGCCGGGCCGTCCGCCTGCGCAACGGAGACCGGATCGAACTGGGCCCCAGGGCCGGCTTCGAGGTCCGCGGTGTCGAGGAGGAACCGGCGGACTGAGCGGCGGCGGCCCGGCTCAGCCGTCGCCGTCCAGCGCGGCCACCGCGGACTTCGCCGCCTTGATCGCGCCCTTGTTGATCTCGTCCGTGGCCGGCGCCTCGCGGGTCTCGAAGTCGCTGCCGCTGTAGGTGACGACGACGAGGGCGTTGGCGACGCGGGCCAGCACCACGCCCTCACGGGTCTGCTGCTCGTCCTCCGTGGTGAGACCGACGACGGAGTACGCGGTCTCGCCGAGCCCCGGCACGGCCCCGCCGCCGCTCTTCTCCGCGACCCGCTGCCCGTACTCCTTCTCCGCCTCCTGTTCCGACTCGGCGATCTCGAACGACACGTCGAGCCAGCGGTAGTCGTAGCCGTGGAGCGCGTTCCAGGAACAGGTGCGGCGCAGCTTGGTGTCCGTGGAGGGGATCTCCTTGCCGGCCGGCCCGGCGCCGGGGACCAGGGACTTCAGGGTGGCGGCGGGGACGGCGGCGCAGGGGGAGGGAGCGGTGGTGTACGTGGGCGCCGCCGCGGTGGCGGACGGGGCGGCGGCGGAGGTCCCGGCGGACGGGGTGCGGGCGGTCTGGTGCCCGGCGGCGGGCGGGGCGGCGGGGCCGGAGGACAGCAGCCAGCCGGCGCAGGCGAGCACCGCGACCGGCGACAGACGCGCGGTGAGGGCGAGCGGCAGGGGGAGGGGACGCACGGGCACACTTCTCGTGGGGGAGAGGGGTGGAGGGGTCCGCGGGGCGGACGGGGTACGACAGTGTCACATGACTGCCTGTGGGGCGGAAGTGCCAACGCCCCGCGTACCCACCCGGTCACGGGCCACGGTCACGACGTACCGTTTCGCCCGCGATGCGCCCCGGTCGCCGCACCCCTACGGCCTCGCGGACCGCCGGGGACTACGGCACGCGCGCCGTCCACTCCGCCGAGCCGAACTTCGTGCGGGCCAGCTCCTCCGCCCGGGCCAGTTCCTCGTCGGTGACCTTGCCCTCGGCCAGGCCGTAGCGCGCGCGGAAGGACTCGATCATCCGCTCGATGACGGCCTCGCGGGGCAGTCCCGTCTGCCGGCGCAGCGGATCGACCCGCTTCTTCGCGCTCTTCGTGCCCTTGTCGGACAGCTTCTCCCGCCCGATCCGCAGCACCTCGACCATCTTGTCGGCGTCGATGTCGTACGACATCGTCACGTGGTGCAGCACGGCGCCCGGACCCCCGCCGGGCCCGACCACCCGCTTCTGCGCCGCGCCCGCGATCTTGCCCTGGTCGGTGGCGATGTCGTTCAGCGGCTGGTACCAGGCCCGGACGCCCAGATCGCCGAGGGCGCCCAGCACCCAGTCGTCCAGATAGGCGTAGCTGTCCTGGAAGGACAGGCCCTGCACGAGGGACTCGGGCACCGACAGCGAGTAGGTGATCGTGTTGCCGGGCTCCACGAACATCGCGCCGCCGCCGGAGATCCGCCGCACCACCTCCACGCCGTGCCGGGCGGCGCCCTCCGGGTCGACCTCGTTGCGCAGCGACTGGAAGCTGCCGATGATCACGGCCGGGGAGCCCCACTCCCACACCCGCAGCGTCGGCGGCCGGCGACCCGCGGCCACCTCGGCGGTCAGCACCTCGTCCAGCGCCATGTGCAGGGCCGGCGGCTGCGGGGCCTCGTGGATCAGCTGCCAGTCGTAGTCGGTCCAGTCCGTGGCGCGGGCGAGCGCCCGGCGCACCGCGATGCCGACGCCCTCCGAGGTCAGGCCGTACATCACCGTCCCGGCCGGGAGCGCGGCGTCGACGCGCGCGGCCAGCCCCGCCGCGTCGGTGTCCGCGGGCGCGCCCTCCAGGGCGCCGTTCACCGCGTCCAGCGCCTCGTCCGGCTCCAGGAAGAAGTCGCCCGCCACACGGACGCGCCGCAGCACGCCCTCCTCGACGTCGACGTCCACGACGACGAGCTTGCCGCCGGGAACCTTGTACTCACCGTGCACTGTCTTGGCCTTTCGTTCCTGCCCACGAGATCAACGTCCGGCCCGCCCCCGGTGTTCCCGGCGTGTCACTCCAGGCAGGGGCCGCCCCCGTCGCGGCCCCCGGCAAGGGCGGCCTCCGGGGGTACATGCCGGACGGGCCCGGAAGGATCGGCAGTGGGCCGCGTAGCCGGTCGTGCGGCGGGGCAGCTTCCGGTCACGACAGCCGTTCCGGGCAAGCCGGCCGACGCGCACACCGAGGTGACAGATGCCGTTCACGACGCGACCCACCCTCCAAGGCACCTTCGGCATGGTCTCCTCCACGCACTGGCTGGCCTCCCAGTCGGCGATGGCGGTGCTGGAGGACGGCGGCAACGCCTTCGACGCGGCCGTGGCCGGCGCGTTCGTGCTGCACGTCGTGGAACCGCACCTGAACGGGCCGGCCGGCGAGGTCCCGATCCTGCTCGCCCCCGCGGGCGGCGCCGTGCGCGTGCTGTGCGGACAGGGCGTGGCCCCGGCCGGCGCCACCCCGGCCCACTACCGGGACCTCGGTTTGGACCTCGTCCCCGGCACCGGACCGCTCGCCGCCGCCGTGCCCGGCGCCTTCGACGCCTGGCTGCTCCTGCTGCGCGACCACGGCACCAAGTCCCTGGACGACGTGCTGAAGTACGCCATCGGCTACGCCGAACACGGGCACGCGCCCGTGGAGAACGTCGGCGCCACCGTGGCGAGCGTACGGCGGTTGTTCGAGACGGAGTGGACCTCCTCGGCCGAGGTGTACCTGCCCGGCGGCCGGCCGCCCCGGTCCGGCACGCTGCTGCGCAACCCCGCGCTCGCCGCCACCTGGAAGCGGCTGCTGGCCGAGACCGCGCACGCGGGCGACCGGGAGGCGCGGATCGACGCCGCGCGCGAGGTCTGGCGTTCCGGCTTCATCGCCGAGGCCCTGGTACGGCAGTCCGGGCGGCCCACCATGGACACCAGCGGCGAACGGCACACCGGCACCCTCACCGAGGCCGACCTGGCCGGCTGGTCCGCCCACTACGAGACACCGGTGACGTACGACTGGAACGGCTGGACCGTGTGCAAGGCCGGCCCCTGGAGCCAGGGCCCGGTGCTGCTCCAGCAGCTCGCCCTGCTCCCGCCCGAGCTGCCCGCCCCGGGCTCCGCCGACTACGTCCACCTGCTGATCGAGGGCTGCAAGCTCGCCATGGCCGACCGCGAGGCCTGGTACGGCGACGCCGCCGAGGTGCCGCTCACCGACCTGCTGTCGGACGCCTACAACGCCGGGCGGCGGGCCCTGATCGGCGCGAAGGCCTCGTACGACCTGCGTCCCGGCAGCCCCGGCGGACGGCTCCCGAGGCTGCCCGCGCTGGCGCACGCGTGCGTGCCGGCGGACGCGCGGCCCGGCTTCGACCCGATGGGCGCCGGGGAGCCGACCGTCGCCCGGCTGCCCGGCGCGCCCACCCTCGCCGAGGCCACCGGGGAGGCGCAGGTCACCGGGGAGGCCGATGCGGCCGGTGAGCCGAGCGTGGCCGCCGACGGCTCGACCCGGGGCGACACCTGCCACCTGGACGTCGTGGACCGCTGGGGCAACATGATCGCGGCCACGCCCAGCGGGGGCTGGCTCCAGTCCAACCCCGTTGTCCCCGAACTCGGCTTCCCGCTCGGCACGCGGTTGCAGATGACCTGGCTGGAGGAGGGCATGCCGGGCACCCTCACCCCCGGCCGCCGCCCCCGCACCACCCTCACCCCCTCCCTCGCCCTGCGCGACGGGATACCGGTCCTGGCGTTCGGCACGCCCGGCGGGGACCAGCAGGACCAGTGGCAGCTGCACTTCTTCCTGGCCGCCGCCCTGCGCGCCCCCGTCCGCGGCGGCCTCGACCTCCAGGGCGCCATCGACGCCCCCAACTGGCACAACGACAGCTTCCCCGGCTCCTTCCACCCGCGCCGCCGGAACCCCGGCAGCGTGACCGTGGAGTCCCGCATGGACCCCGGGGTGATCGAGGAGCTGCGGCGGCGCGGCCACGACGTCACCGTCGGCCCCGCCTGGTCCGAGGGCCGGCTGTGCGCGGTGGCCCGGGACCCGGAGACCGGCATCCTCTCGGCGGCGGCGAACCCACGCGGCATGCAGGGCTACGCGGTCGGCCGCTGACGCCCCCGCCCGGGACCGGACCGACGGGCCCCGGACGGCGTCCGCGGTCCACCCCCGTGCCCTCCGCCCGGCACCGTACCGAGGCCCCTCCGCGAGCCCTCGCTGTTCACGCCGATTCCACCCGGTGGCCACCCGGGGACCCGGGGCTGTCAGTGGGGCGTGGTCTGATGGGAGGCATGATCGAAGAGACGGAAACCATCGAGGAGTTTCTCGCACGCCGCTCGGCCGACGTGGAGGAGGCGGTCCGCGAGGCCGCCGAGGCCGAGATCCTGCCCCGCTTCCGCCGCCTCGCCGCGCACGAGGTGGACCAGAAGAGCGGCCCGCACGACCTGGTCACGGACGCCGACCGGCTCGCCGAGCTGCGGCTCACCGAGGACCTCCGCGCACTGCTGCCCGGCTCCGTGGTGGTCGGCGAGGAAGCCGTGCACGCCAACCCGGCGGTCTACGAGGCGCTCCGGGGCGACACCCCGGTCTGGATCGTCGACCCGGTCGACGGCACCCGCCAGTTCGTCCACGGCGACGACGGCTTCTGCACCCTGGTGGCCCTCGCCCACCACGGCACCGTGATCGCCTCCTGGACGTACGCCGCCGCGCGCGGCCGGTTCGCCACCGCCGTCCGCGGCCAGGGCGCCTTCCTCGACGGCGAGCGGCTGTTCGCCGGCCCGCCCGAGCCCGGCCGGGACCTCGTCGTCGCCACCTCCCACCCGGACTACACCACCGACGAGCAGAAGCGCGCGCTGCGCGCCCTGTGGACCGACGGCCTCGCCCCGCACGCGTGCGGCTCCGCGGGCCTGGAGTACCTCGCGATCGCCCGGGGCGAGCTGGACGCCGTCGCGTTCTCCTGGGAGGCCGCCTGGGACCACGCGGCCGGCCTGCTCCTGGTCGAGGAGGCCGGCGGCACGCACCTCACCCTGACCGGCGAGCCGTTCCGCGTCACCGGTGGCAACGCCCTGCCGTTCACCGCCGCGCGGGACGCCGCCACCGCCCGCCGGGTGGCCGATGTGCTGCGCACCGCCTCCTGACCGGCCGGGGCCACCCGGGCCGGGGGAGTGTCGGTGCCCCGGCATATCCTGATCCCGAATGGCCGTCGGCTGACGAAGGGGTCCGAAGGTGCCGTCGATGCTCGATGCGGTCGTGGTGGGTGCGGGGCCGAACGGACTGACCGCCGCGGTGGAGCTGGCCCGCCGCGGTTTCTCCGTGGCCCTGTTCGAGGCGAAGTCCACGGTGGGCGGCGGCGCCCGCACGGAGGAGCTGACACTGCCCGGCTTCCGGCACGACCCGTGCTCGGCCGCCCACCCCCTCGGCGTCAACTCCCCGGCGTTCCGCGCCCTCCCGCTCGACCGGTACGGCCTGGAGTGGCTGCACGCCCCGCTGCCCATGGCCCACCCGTTCCCGGACGGCACCGCTGCCGTGCTGTCCCGCTCGGTGGCCGAGACTGCCGCCTCCTTCGGACCGCGCGACGCCGGCCCGTACCGCAGACTGGTCGAGCCCCTGCTCGCCCACTGGGACACCCTTGTGCAGGACTTCATGTCCCTGCCGCTGACCGCGCTGCCCCGCGACCCGGTCACCCTCGCCCGCTTCGGCCTGGCCGGCCTGCCGCCGTCCACCTGGCTGATGCGCCGCTTCAAGGACGAGCGGTTCAAGACCCTCTTCGCCGGTCTCGTCGCCCATGTGATGGCACCGCTGGGCGGCCTCGCCACCAGCGCCATCGGGCTGGTCTTCGCGCTGTCCGCGCACGCCCGCGGCTGGCCGGTGGCCCGCGGCGGCTCCCAGGCCGTCTCCGACGCCCTGGCCGCGTATCTGCGCGACCTCGGCGGTGCGGTGCACACCGACTTCGAGGTCAAGCGCCTGGACGACCTGCCGCCCGCGCGCGCGTACGTCTTCGACACCTCGCCCGCCGCGCTCGCCCGCATCGCCGGCCTCGGCGACTACTACGCGAACTACCGCTACGGCCCCAGCGTGTTCAAGATCGACTACGCGCTGGACGGCCCGGTGCCGTGGACCGCGCCCGAGGCCCGCACCGCCGGCACCGTCCAGATCGGCGCGAACCTCGCCGAGATCGGCACCGCCCTGCGCGCCGCCTCCCGCGAGGGACGCGCGCCCGAGCGGCCGTTCATGATCACCGTGCAGCCGAGCGTGGCCGACCCCACCCGGGCCCCCGAGGGCAAGCACGTCTTCTGGGCGTACGGCCATGTGCCGAACGGCTGGTCCGGGGACCTCACCGAGGCCATGGAACGCCAGCTGGAGCGCTTCGCCCCCGGCTTCCGCGACCGGGTGCTCGCCCGCGCGACGGCCGGGCCCGCCGAGATGGCCGCCCACAACGCCAACTACGTCGGCGGGGACATCGCCTGCGGCGCGGCCTCCGGACTCCAGTTGCTGCTGCGCCCCAAGCTGTCCCTGTTCCCGTACCACACCCCGCACCCGGCCGTCTTCATCTGCTCCTCGGCCACCCCGCCGGGACCCGGGGTGCACGGCATGTCGGGCCACAACGCGGCCAAGGCGGTCTGGCGCAGACTGAGACAGAACTGAACCGACGCGAGCCGAGCCGCCGTCGCTGGGAAAGGCACGACCGACATGACCGGCATCACCCTCGTCCAGGGCGACATCACCCGGCAGCACGCCGACGCCCTCGTCAACGCGGCCAACTCCTGGCTGCTGGGCGGCGGGGGAGTGGACGGCGCGATCCACCGCCGCGGCGGCCCCGCCATCCTGGCGGAGCGCCGCGCGCTGCGCGCCTCCCGCTACGGCAAGGGCCTGCCCACCGGCCAGGCGGTCGCCACCACGGCGGGCGACCTGGACGCCCGCTGGGTGATCCACACGGTGGGCCCCGTCTGGTCACCGGCACAGGACCGCTCGGATCTCCTGGCCTCCTGCTACCGCGAGTCCCTGCGCGTCGCCGACGAACTCGGCGCCCGCACGGTCGCGTTCCCCGCCATCTCCACCGGCGTCTACCGCTGGCCGATGCGCGACGCGGCCCGCATCGCGGTGGAGACGGTACGCGCCACCCCGACCGCCGTCGAAGAGGTGCGGTTCGTCCTCTTCGACACCTACGCGTACGAGGCGTTCGCCCAGCACCTGGGCTGACGCCAGGCGGGCCGGGGTCGCGCCCCCGGCCGGCGGCGGCAACTCCTCGTCGCCCGGGGCGGGGCCCGCGCGGTGGTCGCCACCCGCGAGGCGGACGACCCCCGCCGCGACCTGTGACGGGCCCACCCCTTCCGGCGTAGCCGGCCCGTCCGGGCGCCCGCCACCGGACGGGCACCCCGGCCCGTACCGCGCCCCCCGCCCGGCGGGCGCCGCGCGGCACCGGTCACCGGGTGGCCCGCGCCCTGCCCGCGGGCCCCGGCGGGCGGCGTGACATCATCGGCGGGACCCGCGCCACGGCCCGGCGAGCCGCGGGCCCGAGCCGTACGTCGTACGAGGAGCACGAGAACCACCATGAACCCCGCTCTGCTGGACGACTTCTCCCTGGAGATGACCGGCAAGGACGTGCCCCGGCTGGAAGAGGCGCGCGACGGCATCCCGCCGGGCACCCGGATCAACATCACCTTCCTGGCCGGCGAGGACACCGCGACCCGGCTCACGGCGGCCCGCGCGGTCAAGCGGCTCGGCTTCGTCCCCGTACCGCACGTCTCCGCCCGCCGCCTGCCCTCCCGGCCCGCGCTGGAGGAGTTCCTCGCCGGGCTGGCGGCCGACGGCACCGCCGACAACCTGTTCGTGGTCGGCGGCGACCCCGCCCGGCCCGAGGGCCCCTACGAGGACGCCCTCGCCGTCCTGCGCACCGGACTGCTGCGCCGCCACGGCGTCCGGCACGTCGGCATCGCCGGCTACCCCGAAGGCCACCCCGGCATCACCGACCGCGCCCTGTGGTCCGCCCTCACCGACAAGGCGGCCGCCCTCGACGCGGACCGGTTCGACGGCGACGTCATCACCCAGTTCGGCTTCGACGCGGACCCGGTCCTCGCCTGGCTGGAGGACCTGCGCGCCCGGGGCGTGCGCCTGCCCGTCCGGGTCGGCGTCCCCGGACCGGCCGGGGTGCGCCGGCTGCTGGGCTACGCCACCCGGTTCGGCGTCGGCACCAGCGCCTCCGTCGCCCGCAAGTACGGGTTCTCGCTGACCAACCTCATGGGCACCACCGGCCCGGACCGCTTCCTGCACGCGCTGGCCGACCGCTACGACCCCGGCCGGCACGGCGTGGTGAAGGTGCACTTCTACACCTTCGGCGGACTGCGCGCCACCGCCGAATGGGTCGACGGATTCCGGCGGCGGCACGCCCCCGCTCCCGCGCCGTGAATCGGTGAAGGCACCGGCCGGGCCAGGGTGATGTCGGATTCCCGCCAGCGGACGGGGCGGGCCGTGGCCGATGCTGGAGGCATGCGGACAGGCACTCATCTCGACCGGGACCACTGCGTGCGCGCGGTGCGCTCCAAGGACGCGCGATTCGACGGCTGGTTCTTCACGGCCGTCCTGACCACCCGGATCTACTGCCGCCCGAGCTGCCCGGTGGTGCCGCCCAAGCCGGAGAACATGACGTTCTACCCGAGTGCCGCCGCCTGCCAGCAGGCCGGGTTCCGGGCCTGCAAACGCTGCCGCCCCGACACCAGCCCCGGCTCCCCGGAGTGGAACCGGCGCGCCGACCTGGTCGCCCGCGCCATGCGGCTGATCGCCGACGGCGTCGTGGACCGCGAGGGCGTGCCCGGCCTCGCCGCCCGGCTCGGCTACAGCACCCGCCAGGTGGAGCGGCACCTGCTCGCCGAACTGGGCGCCGGCCCCCTCGCGCTCGCCCGCGCCCAGCGCGCCCAGACCGCCCGGCTGCTCATCGAGACCACCGCGCTGCCCATGTCGGAGATCGCCTTCGCGGCCGGTTACTCCTCCGTGCGCGCCTTCAACGACACCGTCCGCGAGGTCTTCGCCCTGTCCCCGAGCGAGCTGCGCGCCCGGGTGCCCGCGAGCGGCGCCGGCACCCCCGGCGTGCTCACCCTGCGGCTGCCGTTCCGCGCCCCGCTCAACCCGTCCAACCTCTTCGGTCACCTCGCCGCCACCGCCGTACCCGGCGTGGAGGAGTGGCGGGACGGCGCCTACCGCCGCACCCTGCGGCTGCCCTACGGCCACGGCATCGCCGCCCTCACCCCCGGCCCCGGCCACATCGCCTGCCGGCTCACCCTGAGCGACCTGCGCGACCTGCCTGTGGCCATCAGCCGCTGCCGCCGCCTGCTCGACCTGGACGCCGACCCGGTCGCCGTCGACGAGCGGCTGAGCGCCGACCCGCTGCTCGCCCCGCTGGTCGAGCGCGGCCCCGGCCGCCGGGTGCCGCGCACGGTGGACGAGGCCGAGTTCGCCGTCCGCGCCGTGCTCGGCCAGCAGGTGTCCACGGCCGCCGCCCGCACCCACGCGGCCCGCCTGGTCACCGCGCACGGCAAACCCCTGGACGACCCCGAGGGCGGCCTCACCCACCTCTTCCCCTCGGCCGAGGCGCTGGCCGCCGTGGACCCCGGGTCCCTGGCCATGCCCCGCGCCCGGCGCGCCACGCTCACCACCCTGGTCCGGCTGCTCGCCGACGGCGGGCTGCGCCTGGGCGTGGACACCGACTGGGCCGAGGCCCGCGCCCGGCTGCTCGCGCTGCCCGGCTTCGGGCCGTGGACGGCGGACGTCATCGCCATGCGCGCCCTCGGCGACCCCGACGCGTTCCTCCCCACCGACCTCGGCATCCGGCGTGCCGCCGGGGCACTGGGCCTGCCGTCCACCCCGGCCGCGCTCACCGCCCGCGCGGAGGGCTGGCGGCCCTGGCGGGCGTACGCGGTGCAGTACCTGTGGGCGACCGACAGCCATCCGATCAACTTCCTGCCCGCGTAAGGCTCCCGAGACCACCCCGAGACCAGGACCCGACACCCGCGCACCGACGCCCCGGCCCCGCGCCCGCGCATCCCGTACGAGGACCCCGCCATGAAGCAGCACACCGTCATCGACAGCCCCTACGGCCCGCTCACCCTCGTCGCCGACGACGGCGTGCTGTGCGGCCTGTACATGGCCGGCCAGCGCCACCGCCCGCCCGAGGAGACCTTCGGCACCCCCGACGACACCCCGTTCGCCGAGGCCGCGGAACAGCTCGCGGCCTACTTCGCGGGCGAGTTGAAGGAGTTCACCGTGGAACTGCGGCTGCACGGCACCCCGTTCCAGCGCCGGGTCTGGGAGGAGCTGACCCGCATCCCGTACGGCGAGACCCGCTCCTACGGCCGGCTCGCCGACGCTCTCGGCAATCCGAAGGCGTCCCGCGCGGTCGGCCTCGCCAACGGCAAGAACCCGGTCGGCATCATCGTGCCCTGCCACCGGGTGATCGGCGCGGGCGGCGACCTCACCGGCTACGGCGGCGGCCTGGACCGCAAGCGCCGCCTGCTGGACTTCGAACGCGGAGCGGCCCTGTTCTGACCGCCCGCCCGGGCCCTACGCGTCGCCCTGCGCGTCGCCCTGCGCCGCCAGCCGGGCCAGCAGGGCGGGCAGCGCGGTGCCGATCGGTTCGCGGATCACCTCGTCGGCCCGCTCGTCGTACGGTGTCGGCTCGGCGTTGACGACGACGAGCCGGGCGCCGTGGTCGACGGCGACCCCGGCCAGCCCGGCTGCGGGCTGCACCTGGAGGCTGCTGCCGACGGCGATGAACACCTGGCAGGCCTTGGCGATGGCCGCGGCCTCGCCGAGGACCACGGGATCCAGCCGCTCGCCGAACATCACGGTCGCCGGCTTCAGCACGCCGCCGCACTCCAGGCACGGCGGGTCCGGCTCGCCCGCCGCCACCCGGGCCAGCGCCTCCTCCATCGGCCCCCGGGCGTGGCACCGGGTGCAGACCACAGCGCGGGCGCTGCCGTGCAGTTCGAGGACCTTGCGGGCGGGCAGGCCGGCGAGCCGGTGCAGTCCGTCCACGTTCTGGGTGAGGACCCGGACCGGGATCCCGGACCGCTCCAGTTCGGCGACGGCCCGGTGCGCCGCGTTCGGCCGGGCCCCGAGCGCGCCGCTGTCGCGCCGCATCAGCCAGGACCGGCGCCGGATCTCCGGGTCCGCCATGTAGTACTCGTACGTGACCAGCTTCTCGGCCTCCGGATCGCGCCGCCACAGCCCGTTGGGCCCGCGGTAGTCGGGGATTCCGGAGTCGGTGGAGATACCGGCCCCGCTGAGCAGGGCGACGAGGGGCTTGGCCATGCCCCCGAGGGTAGGGGGCGGCCGCGGGCCGCCGCGAACGGATAAGCCGCCGATGGGCAAGGCGGGAGGCTCCCGGAACGCGGACCCGCGGTGCCGGCGTCCCCGCATGGCCAAGGTGACCGCCGCCCGGGACGAGGCGCCGCGCGAGGTGGACGCGCGGCCCCGCGACCAGGAGGGCCGACCGCCGGCCGGAGGGCCGACCGCCGACCAGGAGGGCCGACCGCCGACCAGGAGGGCTGGGCGTCTGCCGGGGGCCGGGTGCCGGTCAGGCCACCCGTCGGCCGTTCTCCAGCTCCGCCGTGCCGCCGCCCTCCGCCAGCACGTCCAGGGCGGCCAGCACCCGGCGGCCCAGCGGCTCGGGCAGATACGCCGTCAGGTCCTCGCGGGCGACCAGCCGCCAGGACAGCAGTTCCTCCTCCTGGAGCCGGATGGACCCCAGCTCGCCCTCGGTGAGCACACCGCCGTCGTACAGGTACGCCACCAGCGGCGGCCGGTCCGCGCCGTGCGCCCAGTCCACCGCGAGCAGCCGGCCCAGCGGGCGGTCCAGCCCGATCTCCTCCAGCGTCTCCCGGCGGGCGCCCTGGCGCGGTGTCTCCCCGGTGTCCGACTCGATGGTCCCGCCCGGCAGCGCCCAGCCCTCGCGGTAGTTGGGTTCCACGAGCAGCACCCGGCCCTCGGCGTCCCGGAAGAGCGCGGCGGCCCCGGCGAGCACCCGGGGCAGACCCGCGATGTACGCGGCGAAGTCAGCAGTGGTGGTCATCGGGACAGGGTATCCAGCAGGCCCGCCCTACGAACCCGTCGTCGCCAGGCGCAGGGTGCGTTCGGCCAGCGCACTGATCCGTACGCCGTCGAAGCCGAACACCGCGCTGCGCACCGTGTCCCGCAGCGGCTCCCGCCACTGGGCCGGGATCGCCCGCGCCCCGGCGCGCACCCCGGCCACCGAGCCGGCCGTGGCCCCGTTGGAGTCGGTGTCCAGGCCGCCGCGCACGGTCAGCGCGAGGGTCCGGGTGAAGTCGCCCTCGCCGTACAGCAGCCCGGCGGTGAGGACCGCGGCGTTGGGGACGGTGTGGATCCAGCCGAACCCGGCGGTCTCCTCGGCCAGCGTGGCCAGGGTCTGCTCCCAGGGCAGCCGGGCCTCGTGCAGGCTCGCGACCCGCCGTACCGTCCGGGCCAGGCGGCTGCCCGCCGGTACCACCGCCAAGGCGGTGTCCAGGGCGTCCCGGACGGTCGGGGCGGTGAAGGAGGCCGCGATCAGCGCGGCGGCCCACATGGCGCCGTAGACGCCGTTGCCGGTGTGCGAGAGCACCGCGTCCCGGCGGGCGAGCCGGGCGGCCCGGACGGGGTCGCCGGGGCAGGTCCAGCCGAAGACGTCGGCGCGGATCAGCGCGCCGATCCACTCCTGGTACGGGTTGTCGTACGTCGCCGACAGCGGCGGCCTCAGCCCGTTCGCCAGGTTCCGGTACGCGGCCCGCTCCGCCGTGAACGTCTGCAGGTACGGCAGCCTGAGCAGCCACAGGTCGCCGACCTGCTCGGTGCTGAAGCCGAACCCGTGGGTCTCCAGCAGGTGCAGGCCGAGGATCGCGTAGTCCACGTCGTCGTCCCGGCAGCTGCCGTCGATCCGGCCGCGCACGCAGCACCGCCACTCCGGGCGCAGCGCGGCGGCCTCGGCCGGGTCGGCCGGCTCGGGCAGGTAGTCGGTCAGCGGGAGGGCGGCGGCCCGGCGCAGATAGCGGTCGATCCGCTCGCGGGTCCACACCTCGCCCTGCTCGACCGGCTTGCCGAGCATGTTGCCCGCGATCCGGCCGAGCCAGCCGCCGTGCAGCCGGTCGGCGAGGTCCGGTGCGGTGCGCTGGGTGCTCATGACGGCGGGGTACCCACTTCCGCCCGCTCCGCGCCGCCTTCCAGGGTTCGGGCGGGGCATGACGGCGGGGGTGTCCTGCGGTTATCGTCACAGCGGCGCGACTGGCCCCGCCGTGCGCGGGGCCCGGAGAGCAAGGGGAAGACAAGGTGGCGGACGCTGCAGTGAACGAGACCCGTCGGGTGCTCATCGCCGCGGACAAGTTCAAGGGCTCGCTGACGGCCGTGCAGGTCGCCGAGCGGGTGACGGCCGGGCTGCGCCGGGTCGTGCCGGACCTGGCGGTGGAGGCGCTGCCCGTGGCCGACGGCGGCGACGGGACCGTGGACGCGGCGGTCGCGGCCGGCTTCGAACGGCGCGAGGTCCGGGTGGCCGGGCCGCTCGGCGAGGAGGTGACGGCCGCGTTCGCGCTGCGCGACGGCACCGCGGTCGTCGAGATGGCCGAGGCGAGCGGTCTGCAGCGGCTGCCGGCCGGGGTCTTCGCGCCCCTGACGGCCTCCACGTACGGCTCCGGGGAGCTGCTGCGGGCCGCGCTGGACGCGGGCGCGCGGACCATCGTGTTCGGCGTCGGCGGCAGCGCCACGACGGACGGCGGCGCGGGCATGCTGTCCGCGCTGGGCGCGCGGTTCCTCACCGAGGCGGGCGAGCCGGTGGCCCCGGGCGGCGGCGGCCTGGCCGCTCTGGCCCGCGCCGACCTCTCCGGGCTGGACCCGCGGCTTTCCTCGGTCGAGCTGGTGCTGGCCAGCGACGTCGACAACCCGCTGACCGGGCCGAAGGGCGCGCCCGCCGTCTACGGCCCGCAGAAGGGCGCCTCGCCGGAGGACGTGGAGACGCTGGACGCGGCGCTGGCCCACTTCGCGAAGGTGCTGGAGGCCGAGGCGGGCCCGCGGGCCGCCGAGTACGCGGCGTCCCCGGGCGCGGGCGCGGCGGGCGGCATCGGCTACGGCGCGCTGCTCCTGGGCGCCCGGTTCCGCGCCGGCATCGACGTCATGCTGGACGTCCTGGGCTTCGCGCCCGCCCTGGAGCGGGCCTCCCTGGTGATCACCGGCGAGGGTTCGCTGGACGAGCAGACGCTGCACGGGAAGGCGCCGGCCGGGGTGGCCGCGGCGGCGCGGGCCGCGGGCAAGCCGGTGGTGGCCGTCTGCGGACGGCTCGCCCTGCCTCAGGAGGCGCTGCGGCGGGCCGGTATCGCGGAGGCGTACCCCCTCACGTCGGTCGAGCCGGACGTGGCCAAGTGCATCGCGGACGCCGGGCCGATCCTGGAACAAGTCGCCGCCCGCCTGGCCGAGACCCACCTGACCTGATCCTCCGGCCTCGCCCACCCACCACCCGACTCGTCACACCGAGAGGTGACCACCCGGCTATGGCGGGCCGGTTCACTCCGGCTGAGGTTCGCTGGGGCCGGCCTCCTGGGGGCTGCGCCCCCAGACCCCCGGCCTTGCCCGCCCACCACCCGTCTCGGTAGGCCCAGAGGCGACCGACCGAGCCACGGTCCGATCCCTGGCCCCGGCCACGACCCGAGCCACTGGCCCCGCCGAGGCGGAAGCCTTCGCCCGGCCACAACCCGAGCCCTCGCACCGCGGTGGGACTCGGCGACCGCGATAGCCGCGCGGGTGCGTTTCGACTTACCGAGACGGGTGGGCGGGTGGGCAGAGCGGGGGTCTGGGGGCGGAGCCCCCAGGGCGGGCACGAGAGAGGGCCCCCTACCCAACCCGGGTAAGGGGCCCCTCGCCAAAGCGCCGCTACGGCAATCGCGCCGCTACGGCAGCTGCGCCGCCCGCGCCTCACGACGGTTGTCGCGGAAGTTGTTCACCCGCCGCGCCGTGGCGAACAGCGGGATCACCGCGCCCATCACCAGCTGCAGCGCGCAGCCCGTCTGGAGCAGCAGCTGGCCGCTCGGCGCGTCGAAGGCCCACGCGGCCAGCAGCCCCATCGACAGCACGATCCAGCTGAGCATCGCCCCGGCCAGCCGGCCCCGCGGCTTGGGGTACTCCACCCGGCTCACCATCAGCCACGCCGTCCCCAGGATCGCCAGCAGCGTCGCCACGAACGGCAGCTCCAGCAGCACGATCGACACGACGGTCAGCGCGCCGAACGGTGAGGGCATGCCCTGGAACACGCCGTCCTTCATCGTCACGCAGCTGAACCGGGCCAGTCTGAGCACCACGGCCAGCAGCACCACGATCGCGCCCACCGCCGCCACCCGCTGGTGCGCGTCGTCGGCGACCATGCCGTAGACGAGCACGAAGTACGCGGGCGCCAGGCCGAAGCTGATCAGGTCGGACAGGTTGTCCAGCTCCGCGCCCATCGGCGACGAGCGCAGCTTGCGCGCCACGAGGCCGTCGAACAGGTCGAAGACCGCCGCGCAGAGCATCAGGATGACCGCCGTGGCCGCGCTGTGGCGGGCCATGCCGGACTCCTGGCTGCCGGTGAGGTGCGGGATCAGGATGCCGGTGGTGGTGAAGTACACCGCCATGAAGCCGCACGTGGCGTTGCCCAGCGTGAGCGTGTCCGCTATCGACAGCCGCAGAGAGAGGGGCATCTCCTCCTCTTCGTCCACCTCGTCGGCCTCGGGCACCCAGCCCGCCTGGGTCTCCGGATCAATCACGGTCAATGCGAGTCACCCCAGCCACGGTCTTCTGTCCGACCTCGACCGCGACCTCCACGCCCTCGGGCAGGTAGAGATCGACACGCGAGCCGAAGCGGATCAGACCGATACGGTCGCCCTGCTCGACCTTCGTGCCCTCGGGGACGTAGGGCACGATGCGACGGGCCACCGCGCCGGCGATCTGGATCATCTCGATGTCGCCGAGTTCGGTGTCGAAATGCCAGACTACGCGCTCGTTGTTCTCGCTCTCCTTGTTGAAAGCCGGAACAAAGCCGCCGGGGATGTGCTCGACGGACGTCACCGTGCCCGCGAGGGGCGCCCGGTTGACGTGGACGTTGAGCGGGCTCATGAAGATCGCGACGCGGGTGCGTCCGTCCTTCCACGGCATGATGCTCTGCACCACGCCGTCGGCGGGCGAGATGACCCGGCCCTCGGCGATCTCGCGCTCGGGGTCGCGGAAGAACCACAGCATGCCCGCCGCGAGCGCGGTGGCGGGCACGGCGACGGCCCTGGCCGCGCCGGAGCGGCGGGCCCGGACCAGGCTGAGGGCTGCGGTGGCCACGGTCGGGAGGAGCCACGGCGATGCTCCGCGCGCGAGGCGTGCGCCTACCAGGCTGTCGCGGTGTGCAGAGGAGTGGGGCATGGATGACCTTCGTAGCGGATGATGCCGCGCTCTGACGGGGGACGGCGGCTTTCCCGGGATCGTACCGGGCGCGGCCCACAACTGGGCAAGCCAGGAAGCCGAGTCGGCGGCCGAAGAACGTCTACGGGGTGTGATCTTCTTCTCGAAGAAAACACCCCGTATCCGGACAATCAGCCCTGGAATCGATACTCTTCGAGCAGTCGGCGGCCGATGATCATTTTCTGGATCTCGGCGGTACCTTCACCGATGAGCAGCATCGGGGCCTCCCGGTACAGGCGCTCGATCTCGTACTCCTTGGAGAAGCCGTAGCCGCCGTGGATCCGGAAGGCGTCCTCCACGACCTCCTTGCAGTACTCGGAGGCCAGGTACTTCGCCATGCCGGCCTCCAGGTCGTTTCGCTCCCCGGAGTCCTTTTTGCGGGCCGCGTTGACCATCATCGCATGCGCCGCCTCGACCTTGGTGGCCATCTCCGCCAGCTTGAACTGGATGGCCTGATGGTGGGCGATCGGCTTGCCGAAAGTGTGACGTTGCTGGGCGTACCGGACACCCAGTTCGAAGGCGCGCTGGGCGACGCCGCAGCCGCGCGCCGCCACGTTGACCCGGCCGACCTCCACGCCGTCCATCATTTGGTAAAAACCCCGGCCGGTGACCCCGCCGAGCACCCGGTCGGCCGGAACACGCAGGCCGTCCATGATCATCTCGGTGGTGTCGACGCCCTTGTAGCCCATCTTCTCGATCTTGCCGGGGATGGTCAGGCCCGGACGGACCTCGCCGAAGCCCGGCTCCTTCTCGACCAGGAAGGTGGTCATCGACTTGTGCGGGGCGGTGCCCTCGGGGTGTCCTTCGTCACTGCGGACCAGTACGGCCACGAGCGAGGAGGTGCCGCCGTTCGTCAGCCACATCTTCTGGCCGTTCAGGATGTACTCGTCGCCGTCCCGGACCGCCTTGGACGTGATGGCCGACACATCCGAGCCGAGGCCCGGCTCCGACATCGAGAAGGCGCCCCGGATGTCGCCGGCCGCCATCCTCGGCAGGAAGTGCTCCTTCTGCTCCCGCGTCCCGTGCTGCTTGAGCATGTACGCGACGATGAAGTGGGTGTTGATGATGCCGGACACCGACATCCAGCCGCGGGCGATCTCCTCCACGCACAGCGCGTAGGTGAGCAGCGACTCGCCCAGCCCTCCGTACTCCTCGGGGATCATCAACCCGAACAGGCCGAGTTCCTTCAGGCCGTCCACGATCGCTTGCGGGTACTCGTCGCGGTGCTCCAACTCCGTCGCGACGGGGATGATCTCCTTGTCGACAAAGTCACGGACCGTCGAGAGGATCTCCTGCTGGACGTCGGTCAGACCGGCGGTCTGGGCGAGACGGGCCATCGCTTACTTCCCCTGTTCCTTCGGCTCGGGGCGGCCCGGCTGCTCGCCGCCGCGCTCCTTGACGTACGTCTCGGTGGGCACCATCACCTTGCGGCGGAAGACGCACACCAGGGTGCCGTCCTGCTTGTAGCCCCTGGTCTCGACGTGCACGATCCCGCGGTCGTCCTTCGACTTCGAGGGCCGCTTGTCCAGCACGGTCGTCTCGCCGTAGATCGTGTCGCCGTGGAAGGTCGGCGCCACGTGCCGGAGCGACTCGATCTCCAGGTTGGCGATGGCCTTGCCGGAGACGTCCGGGACGGACATGCCGAGCAGCAGGGAGTACACGTAGTTCCCGACCACCACGTTCTTGCCGAAGTCGGTCGTCTTCTCGGCGTAGTTGGCGTCCATGTGGAGCGGGTGGTGGTTCATGGTGAGCAGGCAGAACAGGTGGTCGTCGTACTCCGTGACCGTCTTGCCCGGCCAGTGCTTGTACACCGCGCCGACCTCGAACTCCTCGTAGGTGCGTCCGAACCGCATCGCGCTCACGCCTCCGGGATCTCGAACGTGCTGGTGCGCCGCATCCCCGCCGCGCGTCCCTTGCCCGCGACGACCAGGGCCATCTTGCGGCTGGCCTCGTCGATCATCTCGTCCCCGAGCATCGCGGAGCCCTTCTTGCCGCCCGCCTCGGAGGTGTAGTACTCGTACGCGTCCAGGATCAGCTCGGCGTGGTCGTAGTCCTCCTGGGAGGGCGAGAAGACCTCGTTGGCGGCGTCGACCTGGCCCGGGTGCAGCACCCACTTGCCGTCGAAGCCGAGGGCGGCGGCCCGGCCGGCCACCTCGCGGAAGCCGTCGACGTTGCGGATCTGGAGGTAGGGGCCGTCGATCGCCTGGAGGTCGTTGGCGCGGGCGGCCATCAGGATCTTCATCAGGATGTAGTGGTAGGCGTCCGCCGGGTAGCCGGGCGGCTGCTCGCCCACGACGAGCGACTTCATGTTGATCGACGCCATGAAGTCGGCGGGGCCGAAGATGATCGTCTCGAGCCGCGGCGAGGCCTGCGCGATCTCGTTGACGTTGTTCAGGCCGGCCGCGTTCTCGATCTGCGCCTCGATGCCGATCCGGCCGACCTCGAAGCCCATCGTCTTCTCGATCTGGGTCAGCAGCAGGTCCAGCGCCACGACCTGCTGGGCGTTCTGCACCTTGGGCAGCATGACGCAGTCGAGGTTGGGCCCGGCTCCCTCGACCACCGTGACGACGTCCCGGTAGGTCCACTCGGTCGTCCAGTCGTTGACCCGGACCACCCGGGTCTTGCCCGTCCAGTCGCCCTCGTTGAGGAACTTGACGATGGTGTGCCGCGCCTCGGGTTTGGCGAGCGGCGCGCACGCGTCCTCCAGGTCCAGGAAGACCTGGTCCGCCGGGAGGCCCTGTGCCTTCTCCAGGAAGCGCGGGTTGCTGCCGGGTACGGCCAGGCAGGAGCGCCGGGGACGAAGGCGGTTGACCGTTGTCATGCGGGGACCTCCAGGGGGTCGAGCTTGTTCGCTTTCCGGATCTCGTCCACGATGCGGCCGATGATCCCGGTGATGTCGAAGTCCTTCGGGGTGAACACCGCGGCCACTCCGGCGGCCCTGAGCTGTTCGGCGTCACCGCTGGGGATGATGCCACCCGCGATCACGGGTATATCTGTGGCACCGGCCACACGCAGCCGCTCGAGCACGTCCGGGACCAGCCGGGCGTGCGAGCCGGACAGGATCGACAGGCCGACCGCGTGGACGTCCTCGGCGAGGGCCGCGTCCACGATCTGCTCCGGGGTGAGCCGGATCCCCTGGTAGACCACCTCGAAGCCGGCGTCCCGGGCGCGCACGGCGATCTGCTCGGCGCCGTTGGAGTGCCCGTCCAGGCCGGGCTTGCCGACCAGGAACCGCAATTTCCCGACGCCCAGCTCACGGGCGGTGGCCTCGACCCGGGCGCGCACGTCGGCGAGCGCCGAACCGGCCTCGGCGGGGACGGCCACCGGAGCGGAGGAGACCCCGGTGGGCGCCCGGTACTCGCCGAACACCTCGCGCAGGGCGGCGGCCCACTCGCCGGTCGTCACCCCGGCGCGGGCGCACTCCAGGGTGGCCTCCATCAGGTTCTCGGTGCCCTTGGCGGCCTCCTTCAGCCGCTCCAGCGCCTTGCACGGGCGCGGGTGGTTGAACGGCGGCTGGTAGCGGGTGTCCCGCCAGTTCCGCAGGGCCTCGACGACCCGGGCCTCGTCCGCCGGGTCCACCGTCTGGATCGCGGTGTCCAGGTCGGCCGTGAGCGGGTTCGGCTCGGTGCCCTCGAAGACGTTGACGCCGACGATCTTCTCCTCGCCGGACTCGATCCGGGCCCGGCGCTCGGCGTGCGCGGCGACGAGCTGCGACTTCAGGTAGCCGGACTCCACGGCGGCCATGGCGCCGCCCATCTCCTGGATGCGGTCGATCTCGGCGAGGGCGTCCGCGACCAGCCGGTCCACCTTCGCCTCGATCACCTTCGAGCCCTCGAAGACGTCGTCGTACTCCAGCAGGTCGCTCTCGTAGGCGAGCACCTGCTGGATGCGCAGGCTCCACTGCTGGTCCCAGGGGCGGGGCAGGCCCAGGGCCTCGTTCCAGGCGGGCAGCTGCACGGCACGCGCGCGGGCGTCCTTCGACAGGGTCACCGCCAGCATCTCCAGCACGATCCGCTGGACGTTGTTCTCCGGCTGCGCCTCGGTCAGGCCGAGGGAGTTGACCTGGACGCCGTAGCGGAAGCGGCGCTGCTTGGGGTTCTCGATGCCGTACCGCTCGCGGGTGACCTTGTCCCAGATGCGGCCGAACGCCCGCATCTTGCACATCTCCTCGATGAAGCGGACGCCCGCGTTCACGAAGAAGGAGATCCGCGCGACCACGTCGCCCATGCGCTCCCGCGGCACCTGCCCGGAGTCGCGCACCGCGTCCAGGACGGCGATCGCGGTGGACATCGCGTACGCGATCTCCTGCACCGGCGTGGCTCCCGCCTCCTGGAGGTGGTAGCTGCAGATGTTGATCGGGTTCCACTTCGGGAGGTGGGAGACCGTGTACGCGATCATGTCCGTCGTCAGCCGGAGGGAGGGCCCCGGCGGGAACACATGGGTGCCCCGGGACAGGTACTCCTTGACGATGTCGTTCTGGGTGGTGCCCTGGAGCCGGGTGATGTCGGCGCCCTGCTCCTCGGCGACGACCTGGTAGAGCGCCAGCAGCCACATGGCCGTGGCGTTGATCGTCATCGAGGTGTTCATCTGCTCCAGCGGGATGTCCTGGAACAGCCGGCGCATGTCGCCCAGGTGCGCGACGGGCACGCCGACCCGGCCGACCTCGCCGCGGGCGAGGACGTGGTCGGGGTCGTAGCCGGTCTGGGTGGGCAGGTCGAACGCCACCGACAGACCGGTCTGGCCCTTGGCGAGATTGCGCCGGTACAGCTCGTTGGACGCCTGTGCCGTGGAGTGGCCGGCGTACGTGCGCATCAGCCACGGCCGGTCCTTCTGACGCTCAGTCATCTATGACCTCGGGTGTCTCAGACGTTCCGGAAGCGGTTGATGGCGTCGACGTGCTTCGCGCGCAGCTCCGGATCGCGCACGCCGAGGCCCTCCTCGGGCGCCAGGCACAGCACGCCGACCTTGCCCTGGTGCAGGTTGCGGTGGACGTCGTAGGCGGCCTGCCCGGTCTCCTCCAGGGAGTACGTCTTCGACAGCGTCGGGTGGATCTTCCCCTTGGCGATCAGCCGGTTGGCCTCGTACGCCTCGCGGTAGTTGGCGAAGTGCGAGCCGATGATCCGCTTCAGGGACATCCACAGGTAGCGGTTGTCGTACTCGTGCATGTAGCCCGAGGTCGAGGCGCAGGTGGTGATGGTGCCGCCCTTGCGGGTGACGTAGACGGAGGCGCCGAAGGTCTCGCGGCCGGGGTGCTCGAAGACGATGTCGATGTCCTCGCCGCCGGTGAGTTCGCGGATGCGCTTGCCGAACCGCTTCCACTCCTTGGGGTCCTGGGTGTGCTCGTCCTTCCAGAACCGGTAGCCCTCGGCGGTGCGGTCGATGATCGCCTCGGCGCCCATCGCGCGGCAGATCTCCGCCTTCTGCGGCGAGGAGACGACACAGATCGGGTTGGCGCCGCCGGCGAGCGCGAACTGGGTGGCGTACGAGCCGAGTCCGCCGCTCGCGCCCCAGATCAGGACGTTGTCGCCCTGCTTCATCGCCGCGCCGTTGCGGGACACCAACTGCCGGTACGCGGTGGAGTTGACCAGGCCCGGGGCCGCGGCCTCCTCCCAGGTGAGGTGCTTCGGCTTCGGCATCAGCTGGTTCGTCTTGACCAGCGCTATCTCCGCGAGGCCGCCGAAGTTGGTCTCGAAGCCCCAGATGCGCTGCTCGGGGTCGAGCATGGTGTCGTCGTGCCCGTCGGGCGACTCCAGCTCGACGCTCAGGCAGTGCGCGACGACCTCGTCACCGGGCCGCCAGGCGTTGACGCCGGGGCCGGTGCGCAGCACCACGCCCGCGAGGTCGGAGCCGATGATGTGGTACGGCAGGTCGTGGCGCTTGGTCAGCGGCGACAGCCTGCCGTAGCGCTCCAGGAAGGCGAACGTCGACACCGGCTCGAAGATCGAGGTCCACACCGAGTTGTAGTTGACCGAGGAGGCCATGACGGCCACCAGGGCCTCGCCAGGGCCCAGTTCGGGCACCGGCACCTCGTCCAGGTGGATCGACTTGCGCGGGTCCTTGTCGCGGGTCTGAAGGCCCGCGAACATCTCCGTCTCGTCCTTGTGGACGGTGATCGCGCGGTACGACTCGGGGAGCGGCAGGGCGGCGAAGTCGGCGGACGTGGCGTCCTGCGACTGGATCGCGTCCAGGATGTCCTTCACGGTCACGGTGTTGCCTCCGGCGGTGAGCGCCCTGAGGGAGGGGCGCCTGAGGGTTCGTCGGTGCGGGGATGCGTGCTGCTGAGGGTGGGCAGGGGGTGCCGTCGGTTCGGCGCGGTGGTGCTTCGGCAGCGCTTTGTGGCGCGGGAGGGTGCCTGTGACGCAGGCGTCCGGGCGCGCGGGCCGAAGGCCCTCGGGGACAGCCGGCGAGCGGGTGATCGCCGCTCGCCGGCCGCCCGGACATCCCCAACGTATGACACGCCGTGACAGGTGACAAGGCACTGAGTGCCAGAAATTGCTCTCAGATGAAATCTTTACGTAACAGATGAGCGATGATCGATCAACGCTCGGCAAGCGAAACGGGCAGTGGGCGGCACTCGGTGCCACTCACTGCCCGTCCGTCACGGTCCGGCCGGTCCCGGCCGTTCTCTTCCGGCCGCTCGGCTACGACCGTTCCTTCAGCGCCTGTTCGATGGTGCGCATCACCTCGTCGAGCGGGGCGTCGGTGCGGGCCACCGTCACCAGGACCTCGCCCTGGGCGGCGGAGGCGGCCGCCGGGGTGCGCGGGGTGCTCTCCCGGCCGGCCCCGATGCCGGTGCCGAAGGTCCTGCGGACGATCGCGAAGGCGTGGTCGAGCTGGGCCTCCACGTCCCCCTGGCCGCCCGCCCGCAGCCAGCGTCTGAGGACGTGGTTGTGGGCGGTGACCACGGCCGAGGCGGCGACCTCCGCCAGCAGCGGGTCGTCGTTGGCGTCGTCGGCGTGCGCGTGCTCGTCGAAGTGACCGAGCAGATAGCGGGTGAACAGGCGCTCGTAGCGGGCCACGGAGGCGATCTCGGCCTCGCGCAGGGTGGGCACCTCGCGCGTGAGCTTGTAGCGGGCCACCGAGATCTCCGGCGCGGCGGCGTACATCCTCATGACCTCTTTGATGCCACGGCACACGGTGTCGAGCGGGTGCTCGTGCGCGGGGGCGGCGTTGAGCACCGCCTCGGCGCGGACCAGCGTGTCGTCGTGGTCCGGGAAGATGGCCTCTTCCTTGGAGCGGAAGTGGCGGAAGAAGGTGCGCCGGGCGACCCCGGCTGCGGCGGCGATCTCGTCGACGGTGGTGGCCTCGTACCCCTTGGTCGCGAACAGCTCCATGGCTGCTGCCGCCAGTTCTCGGCGCATTTTGAGCCGCTGGGCGGCGGCGCGACTGCCTGCGGCACTTTCCGGCGCGTCGGGCGTAGCGGGTGTACGTGAGGACTTGGCGGGCTGGGACATGACCCGAACGTACTGCATGTGCGCACGTCGATGCGCAGGTCCGGGACGTCCCCCGCCCGCCGGGGGCGGGGGAGCGGCGGCCGGGTCGAGCAGCCCGCCCCAGTCCGGTTCCGTCCGGAACCGGTCGCCGGCGCCGTCAGCGGCGGGCATACTCGCGGAAGCCGCGGCCGGTCTTGCGGCCGAGGCAGCCCGCGGCCACCAGGTGCTCCAGCAGCGGCGCCGGGGCGAGTCCGGGCTCGCGGAACTCGCGGTGCAGCACCTTCTCGATGGCCAGCGAGACGTCCAGGCCGACCACGTCCAGCAGCTCGAACGGGCCCATCGGGTAGCCGCCGCCCAGCTTCATCGCCGCGTCGATGTCGTCCAGCGACGCGTAGTGCTCCTCCAGCATCTTGACGGCGTTGTTGAGGTACGGGAACAGCAGCGCGTTGACGATGAACCCGGCCCGGTCGCCGCAGTCCACCGCGTGCTTGCCGATCCGGCCGCAGACCTCCCGCGCGGTCGCGTGGACGTCGTCGGCGGTCAGCACCGTGCGGACCACCTCGACCAGCTTCATGGCCGGGGCCGGGTTGAAGAAGTGCATCCCGATCACGTCCTGCGGGCGCGAGGTGGCGCGGGCGCAGGCGATCACGGGCAGCGAGGAGGTCGTGGTGGCCAGGACCGCGCCCGGCTTGCACACCTTGTCCAGCGCCGCGAACAGCTGCCGCTTGACGTCCAGGTCCTCCGCGACCGCCTCCACCGCCAGGTCCACCTCGGCGAAGGCGTCGTAGGAGCCCGCCGGGACGATCCGCTCCAGGGCCCGCGCGGCGGCCTCGGCGGTCAGCCGGCCCTTGTCGACGGAGCGGGCCAGGGACTTGCCGACGCGGGCCTTGGCCGCCAGCGCCTTCTCCTCGCTGCGGGCGGCGAGGACCACGTCGTGGCCGGCCTTGGCGAAGACCTCGGCGATGCCGGACGCCATGGTGCCCGAGCCGGCGACGCCGACGGAGCGCACCGTACGGCCCTCGGCGCGGGTGTCCCCGGCGGCCGGGGTCAGCGCGTCCGGGACGACCGTCGCGCTGCCCGGCGCCGCGTAGGTGTAGAAGCCGCGCCCGGCCTTGCGGCCGGTCAGACCCGCCGCGCTGAGCTGCCCCAGGACGGGGGCGGGCGCGTGCAGCCGGTCCCGGGACTCGGCGTACATGGCCTCCAGGACCGTCCGCGCGGTGTCGACACCGATCAGGTCCAGCAGGGCGAGCGGGCCCATCGGCAGACCGCAGCCGAGCCGCATGGCCGCGTCGATGTCCTCGCGGGAGGCGTACTTCGCCTCGTACATGGCCGCCGCCTGGTTCAGGTAGCCGAACAGCAGCCCGTCCGCGACGAAGCCGGGGCGGTCGCCGACCGCGACCGGCTCCTTGCCCAGCTCGACCGCCAGCGCGGTGACGGCGGCGACGGCCTGCGGCGCGGTGAGCACCGAGGAGACCACCTCCACCAGCTTCATGGCCGGCGCCGGGTTGAAGAAGTGCATCCCGAGCACGCGCTCGGGGCGCGCCGAGCCGGCCGCCAGCCGGGTCACCGACAGCGCGTTGGTGCCGGTCGCCAGGATCGTGCCGGGGCGGACGATGCCGTCCAGCTCGCCCAGGATCCGCTGCTTGATCTCGTACGACTCCGGGGCCACCTCGATGACCAGGTCCGCGTCGGCCGCCGCGGTGAGGTCGGTGGTGGTGCGCACCCGGGCCAGCATCCCGGCGCGCTCCTCGTCGGTGAGCCGCCCGCGCCGCACGGCGCGGGCGGTGGCGGCCTCCAGGGCGGCGAGCGCCCGGGCCGCCTGGGCCTCGCCGACATCGATGCCGATCACCTCGCGCCCGGCCTTCGCCAGGACCTCGGCGATGCCGGTGCCCATGGTGCCGAGGCCGACGACGGCGACCTTCTTCAGCGGGGACGACGGGGACAGAGGGGTGTCGGACAGGGGAGTGGCCATCGCGGGACTCCATGAATGAGGGTGACGACGAGGAGCGCGCCGGACGCGCCGGCGAAGGGCGCACCACGGGGCGTAAGGGAGCGCCGGGTGCGCCGGAGCGCACCACGGTGCCGAGGGGGATGCGGGTGTTGCCGGGCCACGAGCGCACACGCCCGGTGAGCGCCGCCGGGCCACGGGCGTGTCCACGCCCGCGCACGGCGGGGGATCCGACCGGCCCTGTCCCGGAGCCGGGTCGTACCGCGGTACGTACGGCGTACCGAACCGACGGAAGAGCTCGCTCGCGACGGCCGCGTCACCAGACCGTCGCCAGCGGAGTGCGAGGGGTACTCGCTCGTCTGAGCTTAACCGGCGGGTAACGAGCGCGCCAGCCCCCGCGGGGCAATCCTTCCGTGTGAGGTACCTCCCCCGTCCGCCGTAACCCGCCTACGCTGGACCTCGTGGACGAAGAGGTGCGCTCGCTCACGGAACGCTTACGGCAGGAGTCGGGCGGCACGGCCGCGTTCGACCGCCTGCTCGCCACCGAGGACCGCGACGAACTCGCCGAGGTGCTCACCGCGCCCGGACAGCCCCTGTGGGCCAGGGAACTGGCCGCCTTCCGGCTCGGCCGGGCCGGCGACCGGCGCGCCTTCGAGGCGCTGGTGCTGCTGCTGAACCACCGCGACCCGCCGCGCTGCGCCTCCGCCGCGCACGCCCTCGCCCGCCTCGGCGACCCCCGTACCGCGCGGGCCGCCGCCGCCCTCGCCACCAACGAACTGCGCGTCGCCTACGCCCTGCACCCGGTACGGCTCCTGGTCACGCTGCGCGCCCCGGAGTCCGTGCCCGCGCTGATCACCACCCTGGAGCGGCGGCTCGGCCCGCACGACCCCTACCGGAAGGTCGCCCTCGCCTGTGTGGAGGGCCTGGGCACGCTCGGCGACGACCGCGCCCGGCGGGTGCTGAACGAGGCCCTGGCGCACCCCGCGCTCGCCGAGGCGGCGGTGCGCGCGCTGGCCAGGCTCCCGCAGCAGCGGCCCGCCTGACGCCCGGTCAGCCGGCCGGGGCGCGCACGTACCGCACCTCGGGCACGGGCACGCCGTCCGCCTCGAAGGACTCCTCCGCGCCGTCGGCCCGGAACCCGGCGCGCTCGTAGAAGCGGCGCGCGGGCGCGTTGCCCTCGAACACCCACAGCAGCAGGCGCGCGCCCGCGGGGCACCTTTCGGCCGCCGCGGCCAGCAGCGCCCGTCCGATCCCGCCGCCCAGGTGCGCCGGATCGACGTAGAGCGCGTACAGCTCGGCGTCCGCCGTGTGCCTCGCCCCGTCCCGGTACGGTCCGACCGCCGCCCACCCGAGCACCCGGCCGTCCCGCTCGGCGACCAGGTTCACCACCGGGCCCTCGCCGCGCGCGAACCGCTCCCGCCGCCGCCCGGCGTCCGCCGCGACGTCGAGCCGGTCCAGGAACGGCTGCGGTACGAGCCCGCGGTAGGCGTGCCGCCAGCCGCACACGCGGATCTCCGAGACGCGGTCGCAGTCGGCGAGGGCCATCGGGCGGATGCGTACGCGGGGCTCGTCCATGGCGGAACCCTAGGCGCAAGCGCCCGCCGGCGGCCGGGAATTCCGGGCGCCCCCGTGCTACCGGCGGGCACCCAGCAGGCCGTGCAGGACCGTGCCGCGCGAGGCCGGGGCCGGCTTCGCGGGCTCCGGCTCCGGGGACCTCGGGCAGACCGCGTCGGCCGGTCCGGCGCCGCGCGGCACGGTGCCGTCGGCCAGGTACGCGGCCAGGTACCGGTCCAGGCACGCGTTGCCGCTCAGGGTGACCCCGTGGTTGCCGCCGCCCTGCTCGACCACCAGGCTGGAGCGGGCCAGCAGCCGGTGCACCGCGACGCCGCCGGCGTACGGGGTGGCCGCGTCGCCGGTCGCCTGGAAGAGCAGCGCCGACGGCGGCGCGGCCCCCGCGATGTCCACCGGCCGCAGCGGGGCCGTCGGCCAGAACGCGCACGGCGCGTTGTACCAGGTGTTGTTCCAGGCCATCACCGGCGCCTTCGCGTGCGCCGCCCAGGTGTCCGCCCGCCACCGGTGCCAGTCGCGCGGCCAGGGGGCGTCGCGGCACTGCACCGCCGTGTAGACGCTGTAGCCGTTGTCGCCCTCGGCGTCCACGGCGGCGAGCCCGTCGTACGCGGCCAGCAGCGGGCCGGTGGCCCCCCGGTGCGCGTAGGCCGCGAACGCCTCGGCGAGGCGGGGCCAGTAGCCGTCGTAGTAGCCGCCGGGCGTGAAGGTGTCCTCCAGTTCCGCGGCGCCCACCCGGCCCCCGGCGGGCTCGCGCGCCAGCGCCGCCCGCATCGCGTACCAGCGGGCCTCGACCAGCGCGGGGTCCGTGCCGAGCCGGTAGACCGCGTCGTGCCGGGCGATCCAGGCCATCAGCGCGCGGTGGCGGTCGTCGAAGGCGTGGTCCTGGGCGAGGTTGTCCTCGTACCAGACGCCGGTCGGGTCGACGATCGAGTCCAGCACCAGCCGGTGCACCCGCCCGGGATGCAGCTTCGCGTACACCGCGCCCAGATAGGTGCCGTAGGAGTAGCCGAAGTAGCTGATCCGGGGCGCGCCGAGGGCCCGGCGGACCACCTCCAGGTCCCGGGCCGCGCTCACGGTGTCCAGGTACGGCAGGACGTCCGCGTGACGGCGCCCGCAGGACTCGGCGAAGGAGCGCGCGCGGTCGAGGTTCGCCCGCTCCAGCGCCGGGGTGGCCGGGACGGAGTCCGGGCGGGGCGCCGCGAAGTGGCCGGGCGCACAGGACAGGGCGGGCGTGCTGCGGCCGACCCCGCGCGGGTCGAAGCCGATGACGTCGTAGCGGGCCGCCACGCTCTTCGGCAGCGCCGAGGCGACGAACCCGGCCAGCTCCAGCCCGCTGCCGCCGGGACCGCCGGGGTTGACCAGCAACGGGCCCTCGAAGGCCGGCGCGGTGTGCGGGACGCGGGACAGGGCGAGCGTGATCTGCCGGCCCGCCGGGTCGGCGTGGTCCAGCGGCACCCGCACCGAGGCGCACTGGAGCGTGGGGTGGTCGCGGGTGGCGCACGCCGTCCAGACGGGCGCGGGGGCGGCGGCCGCCCGGGCGGGGGCGGCGGTGAGCGAGCCCGCCACCACGGCGGCGACCGCGCCCAGCGCGGCTGCGCGTGTTCTCATACGGGTCCTCCCGGGACGCGGGGACGGGGCGAACCGTGCGGCACGGTTCCGCCCGGATCGTCCCGGCGCCGGGGCCCCGGAGAACCCGGCTTCGCGATACTTGACCCGATCGGGGCGCGGGATGCCCCCAACGCGCCCCGGCCCGCTCACATCAGGCTGAGCTGCACCGGCTCCGCCCGGTCCGGCGTCGGCGCGGCCGGGCGGATCCGGCGGGCCCGACCGGAGCGTGCCGGCCCGATGCCGTACTCCTCGGCCAGCTCGTGCACCTGACGGGTGATCCGGCGCTGGTACCACCGCGGCGCGTAGGCGCCCTCCGCGTACAGCCGCCGGTAGCGGGGCACCAGGTGCGGGTGGTGGTGGCCGAGCCAGGCCATGAACCACTCCCGGGCACCCGGGCGCAGATGCAGCACCAGCGGGGTGACGGAGACCGCCCCGGCCGCCGCGATCGCCCGCACGGTCTCCCGCAGCCGCTCCGGGTCGTCGCTCAGGAACGGGACCACCGGCGCCATCAGCACCCCGCAGCCGATGCCGTGCTCCCCGAAGGCGCGGACGACCTCCAGCCGGCGCTCGGGCGCGGGCGTGCCCGGTTCCACCGTGCGCCACAGCTCGGTGTCCAGGAAGCCGACGGAGACGGACACGCCCACCTCGGTCACCTCGGCCGCGCGGACCAGCAGCGGCAGGTCGCGCAGGATCAGGGTGCCCTTGGTGAGGATCGAGAACGGGTTGGCGTGCTCGGTGAGGGCGGAGATGATGCCCGGCATCAGCCGGTAGCGGCCCTCGGCGCGCTGGTAGCAGTCGACGTTCGTGCCCATCGCCACGTGCTCGCCCTGCCAGCGGCGCGAGCCGAGCCGGCGGCGCAGCACCTCCGGGGCGTTGACCTTGACCACGATCTGGGTGTCGAAGCCGATGCCCGTGTCCAGGTCCAGATAGCCGTGGGTGGCGCGGGCGAAGCAGTACACGCACGCGTGCGAGCAGCCCCGGTAGGGATTGACCGTCCATTCGAACGGCATGCGCGAGGCACCCGGCACCCGGTTGAGCACCGAGCGCGCCCGCACCTCGTGGAAGGTGATCCCGCGGAACCCGGGCGTGTCGACCCGGGTGGTCACGGCGTCCGCGCCGAACAGCGCGGCGTCGGCGGCCCGGCCGTGGTCGCCTTCGTCGGTGAGGTTCTCCCAGCGCATGACGCCTCCTCGGTAGCACTGGGCCCAGAATAGAACATGTGTTCCCATGATCGTGCGGACCCCGATTTGGGCCGCCGGGTACCGGGGTGGTTGGCTTGCCCCCTACCGGAAGACAGGTCCTGGAGGAACGCAATGGCGCAGGTCGAGGCCACTACCGAGCGGGTCGTCGCGGCGGACGCGGAGAAGGTGTTCGACGCCCTCGCCGACTACCGCGGCACCCGGCAGAAGCTGCTGCCCGAACACTTCAGCGAGTACGAGGTGCGCGAGGGCGGCGACGGCGAGGGCACCCTCGTCCACTGGAAGCTCCAGGCCACCAGCAAGCGGGTGCGCGACTGCCTGCTCGAGGTGACCGAGCCCACCGACGGCGAGCTCGTCGAGAAGGACCGCAACTCCTCCATGGTCACCACCTGGCGCGTCACCCCGGCCGGCGAGGGCCGCTCCCGCGTGGTCGTCACCAGCACCTGGCAGGGCGCCGGCGGCATCGGCGGCTTCTTCGAGCGGACCTTCGCCCCCAAGGGCCTCGGCCGGATCTACGACGCCCTGCTCGCCAACCTCGCCGCCGAGGTCGAGAAGTAGCCAACCACCCACCGGTGCAAGGGCGTTGACCTTCGGTCGGCCGCTTCACCGGTTCGAGTGGATCTCTGGTCCGGGCCGGGCGGTGCCGTAACCTCAGGCAACCGATCCCCGTTGTCGCCTCGCGCGGGAAACGCGCGAGGCGCGACGAGGGGAGCGGTCCGTGGGCGGGACGACACTGGCGCGGCAGGAGCCGGACGCGGCACCGGCGGCCGGCGAGGCGTCCGCGCCGCCGTCCCCCGCGCCCGCCGTGCCGCTGACGCCCCGCCGGGTCCGGCTGGTGTTCGCCGGGCTGATGCTGGCGCTGCTGCTGGCCGCCCTCGACCAGATGATCGTCGCCACCGCCCTGCCCAAGGTCGTCGGCGAACTGCACGGCCTGGACAAGATGTCCTGGGCCATCACCGCCTACCTGCTCACCTCCACCATCGGCCTGCCCCTGTACGGCAAGCTGGGCGACCTCGTCGGCCGCAAGGGCGTCTTCCAGTTCGCCATCGCCGTCTTCGTCGTCGGCTCCGCGCTCGCCGGCCGGGCCGGCAGCATGGACCAGCTGGTCCTCTACCGCGCGCTCCAGGGCGTCGGCGCGGGCGGCCTCATGATCGGCGTGCAGGCCATCATCGCCGACATCGTGCCGCCCCGGGAACGCGGCCGGTACATGGGGCTGATCGGCGCCGCCTTCGGCCTCGCCTCCGTCGCCGGCCCGCTGCTCGGCGGCTACTTCACCGACCACCTCTCCTGGCGCTGGTGCTTCTACGTCAACGTCCCCTTCGGCCTGGTCACCTTCGCGGTCGTCACCGTCGTGCTGAAACTGCCCCGGCCGCCCGTGCGGGCCCGGCTCGACGTGCCCGGCGCGATCCTGCTCGCCGCCGCCTCCACCTGCCTGGTGCTGCTCACGAGCTGGGGCGGCACCGAGTACGCCTGGGACTCCCGGCCCGTCCTCCTCCTCGGCGCCGGCGCCCTCGTCGGCACCGTCCTCTTCCTGGTCGCCGAGCGCTTCGCCGCCGAACCCCTCATCCCGCTCAGGCTCTTCCGCGACTCCGTGTTCACCGTCAGCGGCCTGGTCGGCCTGGTCATCGGCGTCGCCCTGTTCGGCGCCGCCAGCTATCTGCCGACCTTCCTGCAGATGGTGGACGGGGCCAGCGCCACCGAGTCCGGGCTGCTGATGCTGCCCATGATGGCCGGGATCGTCGGCGCCTCCGTCATCGGCGGCCACCTCATCAGCCACACCGGCCGCTACCGGATCTACCCCGTGCTCGGCAGCGCCGTCTCCGTCGTCGGCATGTGGCTGCTGTCCCGGCTCGATACCGACACGCCCCGGCTGCACTACAGCATCTGGATGGCCGTCCTCGGCACCGGCATCGGCCTGGTGATGCCCGTCCTGATCCTCGCCGTGCAGAACTCCGTGCGCCCCGCCGACCTCGGCAGCGCCACCAGCGCCAACAACTACTTCCGGCAGATCGGCGGCAGCGTCGGCGCCGCCGTCTTCGGCACCCTCTTCGCCGAGCGGCTCACCTCCGCCCTCCGCGCCGAGCTGCCCCCGGGCGCGGCCGCCCGGCTGCCCGCCGCCGACTCGATCACCCCGCAGCTCGTCCACGCGCTGCCCCCGGCCCTGCGCGACGCCTACATCCGCGCCTACGCCGACGCGATGCCCCGGGTCTTCCTCTACCTCGTCCCGGTGCTCGCCCTCGGCCTGCTCATCGCCTGCTTCCTCAAGGAGAAACCGCTGGTGTCCCACCACGCCCCCGCCACCGACCAGGAGACCGCCCCGGTGAACGTCCCGCTGCCGCACGCCCGTTCGCCGTTCACCGCCGGCATCCCCGTGTGCGGCACGGTGCAGCACCCCGACGGCACCGTGGTGCCCCGCGCGGCGCTCACCCTCATCGACGTCACCGGGCAGCAGGTCGGCCGGGGCGCCAGCGGCGAGGACGGGCGGTACGCGCTCGGCACGCCCGGCCCCGGCTCCTACGTGCTGATCGCCGCCGCCGGCGGACACCAGCCGCAGGCCGTCTCCGTCACCGTCGGCGAACGCCCCGTCGAACTCGACGTCGTCCTCGGCGGCGCCGGACGCCTGGCCGGCAGCGTGCTCACCGCCGACGGCAGCCCCGTCCGGGACGCCACCGTCACCCTCACCAACGTGCACGGCGAGGTCGTCGCCACCACCCGCAGCGGACGCGAGGGCGGCTACGTCATCACCGAGCTGGTGGCCGGCGAGTACACCCTCGCCGCCAGCGCCCCCGCCTTCCGGCCCGCCGCGCTCCCGGTCACCGTGCAGGCCGCCCGGGAGACCCGGCAGGACGTCGAGCTCGCGGGCGGCGCCGTGCTGCGGGGCACCGTCCGGGCCGGCGGCGGACGCCCCGTGGAGGAGGCCCGGGTGACCCTGCTCGACGCCGCCGGCAACGTCGTCGACACCCTGATCACCGGAGCCGACGGAACGTTCCGGTTCGTGGACCTCTCCTCCGGCGAGTACACCGTCATCGCCGCGGGCTACCCGCCGGTCGCCACCGTGCTCCAGGTCGCGGGGGGCGGACGCACCGAACGCGACCTCCAGTTGGGGCACGAGGACTGACCGGGGGGCGCACGCGGCGCGCCGGTCCGTGCGCCGGTGCATCCGGTGCACCCAATTCCAGGATTGCCGCACATCGCGACCGGCGGCCGCCTTACCGTAGTGGCGGGCGGCACAGATCGTTGTGCGGACAGCCGTGGGGAGAAAGGGCCTGGGCCATGGACCGTGGCGACGAGCGGGACGCGCCCGCCGGGCGCGGCTTCGGCGACACCGCGGCGGGCCGCGTCCCGCTGGCCGTGGTCGTCGTGGACCGCGCCGGCCTGGTGTCCCACTGGAGCAGCGGTGCGCGGCGGATGTTCGGCGTCGGCCGTGAGGAGGCCGTCGGCAGGCCCGCGGCCGATCTGCTGCCCGTCTCCGGCGCCCTCCACGACGACCCGGACGGCCCGCGCGGCGGTCCCGCGTCCCCCGACGGGTCCGGCCCCGCCCTGGAGGCATCCCTCGACGGGCTCAGCGGCTACCCCCAGGCCGGCTGCGCCCGGCTCCGCCCGCACCGGGAGGAGCCCGGCGCCGAGGACCGGATCGACGTGGTGTGGTGGGCGTACCCACTGGTCGGCCCGGACCCGTCCCGGCTGCTGGTGCTCGTCGCCGACGCCACCCGGCTGCGCGCCGAACGCGGCCACGACGACCCGGCCGCCGAACGCATCACGCCCGGCTTCGCCCGCCACACCGAACTGCCCGCCGCCGAGGACCTCGAACGCCGCCTGCCCGACATCCTGCCCAACATGGGCCCGGGCCCGAGCGCCCGCATCGTCTCCCAGGTCCTCGAACTCGGCTACCCGATCCTGGAGTTCAGCCGGCACGAACGGGTGCCCGTGACCCCGTACTGGGGCGTGCCCCGCCGCCCCGGCCGCCCCGCCGCGGCGGCCGTCCCCGAACCCGCCGCCGTGACGGCCGGACACCGGCCCGTGGCCGCCGCGGTCCCGGCCGGCGCCGAGCGGGACCTGGAGTACGCCGCCGTCCGCGAGCGGCTGGAGTTCCTGAACGAGGTCAGCTCCCGCATCGGCTCCTCCCTGGACCTCGGCGAGACCATCCGCGAGGTCACCAGCGCCGCCGTACCCCGGTTCGCGGACTTCGCCGGCACCCACCTGCGGGCCGCGGTGCTGGCCGGCGAGGGCTTCCCGGACGGCCCGCCGGACGCCAGCACCGTGATGTTCCGCGTCTGGGTCGAGCACAACGACGAACCCGGCCGCTGGGACGACACCGTGCCCGTCGGCGAGGCATTCGCCTTCCCCGAGCACACCCCGTTCTACAAGTGCATGGTCACCGGCGAGCCCGTGCTCGTCCCACGGGTCACCGACGAGCTGTCCCGGCGGATCTCCGGCGAGTTCGAGAAGCGCGACCTCAGGCCGCTCATCGGCGGCCGGTCGCTGCTGATCGTCCCGCTCAAGGCGCGCAACGTCGTCCTCGGCTTCATGGTGCTGATGCGCCGCCCCGACCGGCCGCAGTTCGACGACATGGACCGCACCACCGGCGCCGAACTCGCCGCCCGCGCCGGCCTGGTGCTCGACAACGCGCGCATGTACACGTACCAGGAGAACGTCGCCGACACCCTCCAGGACAGCATGCTGCCGCAGATCACCCCGCGGATGGCCGGCTGTGACGTCGCCACCCGCTATCTGCCCGGCACCCGGCTCGGGAGGATCGGCGGCGACTGGTTCGACACCATCAAACTGCCCGGCTCCCGCACCGCCCTGGTGGTCGGCGACGTCATGGGCCACGGACTGAACTCGGCCGCGATGATGGGCCAGTTGCGCACCGCCGTACAGACCATGGCGGCCATGGAGACCCCGCCCGCCCAGCTCCTGCGCAACCTGGACGACCTGGCCCGCCGGCTCGGCGACACCTACCTCGCCACCTGCCTGTACGCGGTCTACGACCCGATCCGCGGCGAGCTGACCCTCGCCAACGCCGGTCACATCCCGCCCGTGCTGGTGCGCGCCGAGGACGGCGGCAGCAGGCTCCTCGACCTGCCCACCGGAGCCCCGATCGGCGTCGGCGGCGTCCCGTTCGAGGCGGTCCGGGTCAGGGTGGCGCCCGGCGACCGGCTGGTGCTGTGCACGGACGGCCTGGTCGAGGTGCGCGGCTCCGACATCGGCGAGGGCCTGGCCGCGCTGTGCGAGTCCGCCGCCCACCCCGCGGCCTCGATGGACGACGCCTGCGACACCATCATCCGGGCGCTGAACACCCGCGGCGGCCGCAAGGACGACGTCGCCCTGCTCATGGCGCGCCTCAACGGCATCCCGGACGACCACGTCGCCGAGTGGCACCTCGCCCCCGCACCGGGCGAGGTGCCCCGGGCCCGCCGCCTGGTGCGCGGCCAACTGCTGGACTGGGGCCTGCCGGAGGCCGTGGAGACCGCCGAACTGCTGGTCAGCGAGGTCGTCACCAACGCGGTCCTGCACGCCGGGAGCGACCGGATCGGCCTGCGCATCGTGCGCACCGACGCGCTGCTGTTCGAGGTCACCGACGACGAACCCGCCCTGCCCGCCCTGCTGAGCACCGGACCCGACGACGAGTCCGGCCGCGGACTGCGCGTGGTCAGCCGGCTGGCCCGGGAGTGGGGCGCCAGCGCCACCGGGCACCGCAAGACGGTCTGGTTCGAGCAGGCCCTCACCACCGACCGCTGACCCGCCCGGACCCGCCCCGCCCGGGAACCGGCCGCGCGACCCTTGCCCCGCGCCGGTCCGCCGCGATATCCCGATCACGGAACCGACCCGTGGGGAGACCGCATGAACATCTCGGACACCTATCGCGAAGCGTGGGAGAGTTACTGGAGCGAGACCTCCGGCGCCCGGGGGGAGGCGATATGGGACTCCGACCCCGCGCTGAGCGCCGCCCCGCACAGCGAACTCCTCCTGCCGCACGCCGACCCGGACCGGACGATCGTCGACCTCGGCTGCGGCAACGGCACCCAGACCCGCTATCTGGCCACCCGGTTCGCCCGTGCCGTGGGCGTCGACCTCTCGCACGCGGCCGTCGCCCACGCCCGCCGCGCCGCGGGCGACGCCCCCGTCGAGTTCCAGCAGCTCGACCTCACCGACACCGACGCCGTCCGCGCCCTGCACCGGCGGCTCGGCGACAGCCACGTCTACATGCGGGCCGTCATCCACCAGAGCGAACCGGCCGCGCGCCCCGCGGTGGCCGCCGCCGTCGCCGAGATCATCGGCACCGAGGGCCGGGCCTTCGTGGTCGAGCTGACCTCCGCCTCCCGGGACGTCCTCGGCCGCGCCGCCGCCGGTCCGGCGGGCCCGCCGCCCAAGCTCCGCCGCGTCTTCCACCACGGCCTCAAGCCCGCCGCCGCCCCCGACGACGAGATCCCCCGCCTGCTCGCCGAGGCCGGCCTCACCGTCCTGGCCGACGGCGAGACCGCCCTGCCGCAGACCGAGTACCTCCCCGACGGCACCCGCATCGACCTGCCGGCCCGCTGGTTCGTCCTCGCCCGGGCCTGACCGGAACCGGGCACCGCCGCCTGCGCCGGGGTCGTGGCCAGGGGACGGCCCGGCGCGTAACGTGACACGGCATGAAGATCCTCATCAGTGCCGACATGGAGGGGGCCACGGGCGTCACCTGGCCGGCCGACGTGCTGCCGGTGACGCCGCAGTGGGAGCGGTGCCGGTCGATGTTCACCTCGGACGTGAACGCCGCCGTGGAGGGCTTCTTCGACGGCGGCGCCGACCGGGTGCTGGTCAACGAGGCCCACTGGACCATGCGCAACCTGCTGCTGGAACGGCTCGACGAGCGGGTGGAGATGCTCACCGGCCGGCACAAGGCGCTGTCGATGGTGGAGGGCGTCCAGCACGGCGACGTCGACGGCATCGCCTTCGTCGGCTACCACGCCGGCGCGGGCATGGCGGGCGTCCTCGCCCACACCTACCTCGCCAACCAGATCACCGGGGTGTGGCTGAACGGCGTCCGCGCCAGCGAGGGTCTGCTCAACGCCCACGTCGTCGCCGAGTACGGTGTCCCGGTCGTTCTCGTCACCGGTGACGACGTGGCCTGCGAGGACGCCCTCGGCTACGCGCCCGAGGCACCGAAGGTCGCCGTCAAGGACCATGTGTCCCGGTACGCGGCCGTGTGCCGGACCCCGGCCCGGACCGCCGCCGACATCCGCGCCGCCGCCAAGGAGGGCGCCCGGCTGGCGGTCCGTCACGCGCCCGCAGAGGCCGGGCCGTTCACGGTCGCCGTCGAGTTCGACGCCGAGCACCTCGCCCAGGCCGCCACCGTCGTCCCCGGCGTGGCGCGGACCGGCGAGCGGAAGGTGGCGTACACCAGCGCCACCATGTACGAGGGCATCAGGACGTTCAAGGCGGTCACCACGATCGCCTCCGCCGCCGTGGAGGAGCAGTATGGCTGACCCGCAGGCACTCGACGAGGTCGTGGAGTTCACCTCCGGCCTGATCCGCATCGACACCACCAACCGGGGCGGCGGCGACTGCCGGGAGCGGCCGGCCGCCGAGTACGCCGCCGAACGGCTGGCCGGGGCCGGCCTGGAGCCCCTGATGCTGGAGCGCACCCCGGGCCGCACCAACGTGGTGGCCCGGATCGAGGGCACCGACCCGTCCGCCGACGCGCTGCTGGTCCACGGCCACCTGGACGTCGTACCCGCCGAGCCCGCCGACTGGAGCGTGCCGCCGTTCTCCGGGGAGGTCCAAGGCGGGATGGTGTGGGGGCGGGGCGCCGTCGACATGAAGAACATGGACGCGATGATCCTCGCGGTGGTCCGCTCCTGGGCCCGGCAGGGCGTACGGCCCCGCCGGGACCTGGTCATCGCCTTCACCGCCGACGAGGAGGCCAGCGCCGAGGACGGCTCCGGGTTCCTCGCCGGCCGGCACCCCGAACTCTTCGAGGGCTGCACGGAGGGCGTCAGCGAGGGCGGCGGCTTCACCTTCCACGACGGCTCCGGCCGGGAGATCTACCCGATCGCGGCGGGGGAGCGGGGCACCGCCTGGCTGAAGCTCACCGCGCGCGGCCGGGCCGGGCACGGCTCCAAGGTGAACCGGGAGAACGCGGTGACCCGGCTGGCCGCCGCCGTCACCCGCATCGGCGAGCACGAGTGGCCGACCCGCCTGACCCCCACCGTCCGGGCCGCCCTGGACGCGCTCGCCGCGCTGTACGGCATCGAGGCCGCACGCACCGACGTGGACCGGCTGCTGGAGAAGCTCGGCCCCGCCGCGGGGCTGGTCGAGGCGACCGTCCGCAACAGCGCCAACCCGACCATGCTGGACGCCGGTTACAAGCTCAACGTCATCCCCGGCGAGGCGGTCGCCCACATCGACGGGCGCTACCTGCCGGGCACCGAGGAGGAGTTCGCCACCACCCTGGACCGGCTCACCGGCCCGGACGTCCACTGGGAGTTCGCACACCGCGAAGTGGCCCTCCAGGCACCGGTGGACACCCCGCTGTTCGCCGGGATGCGGGCCGCCGTCGAGGAGTTCGCGCCCGGCGGGCACGTGGTGCCGTACTGCATGGCCGGCGGCACGGACGCCAAGCAGTTCTCCCGGCTCGGCATCACCGGGTACGGTTTCGTCCCGCTGAAGCTGCCCGTCGGCTTCGACCACGCGGCGCTGTTCCACGGCGTGGACGAGCGGGTGCCCGTCGAGGCGCTGCGCTTCGGCGTCCGCGTCCTGGACCGCTTCCTGAGGACGGCCTAGCCGATGGGGGAAGAGATGCGCACCGCGCCGTACGGATCCTGGCCCTCGCCCGTGACCGCCGCGCTCGCCGCCGCGCACGACGGCCACCCGGACTGGGTGGGGTTCGTCGGCGACGAGATCTGGTGGACCGAGCCCCGGCCCGCCGAGGGCGGCCGGCGCACCCTGGTCCGGCGGCGCGCCGACGGCGGCGAGGAGAGCGTGCTGCCCGCGCCGTGGAACGTGCGCAGCCGAGTCGTCGAGTACGGCGGCCGGCCCTGGACCGGGGCCGTCCGGGACGGCCGGCCGCTGATCGTGTTCGCGCACTTCGCCGACCAGCGGCTGTACCGGTACGAGCCGGGCGGCGCACCCGTCCCGCTCACCCCCGTCTCCCCGGTGGGCGGCGGCCTGCGCTGGGCCGAGCCCCGCGTGGACCTCACTCGCGGCGAGGTGTGGTGCGTGCTGGAGGAGCACACCGGGGACGGGCCGGACGACGTACGACGGGTGCTGGCCGCCGTACCGCTGGACGGCTCGGCCGCCGCCGACCGCGCCGCCGTGCGCGAACTCACCGGGCCCCGGCACCGGTTCGTCACCGGCGCCCAACTCTCGCCCGACGGCCGGCGGGCCGCCTGGCTCGGCTGGGACCATCCACGGATGCCCTGGGACGGCACCGAACTGCTGGTCGCCGACGTGACCGGCGACGGCCGGCTGACCGGCGTCCGCACGGTCGCCGGGGGACCCGACGAGTCCGTCTGCCAGGCCGAATGGGCCCCGGACGGCCGCCTGCTGTACGCGAGCGACCGCGGCGGCTGGTGGCAGCTCCACCGCGACGGCACCCTCCTGTGCGCCCGCGAGGAGGAGTTCGGCGGACCGCTGTGGCAGCTCGGGCTGCGCTGGTTCGCGCCGCTGGACAACGGCCTGCTGGCGGTCCTGCACGGACGCGGACCGGCCGCCCTCGGGATACTGGACCCGGAGTCCGGCGAGATCGTCGACGCCGCCGGACCCTGGACCGAGTGCGCCCCCACCCTCGCCGTCCACGGCCAGCGCGTGGTCACCGTCGGCGCCGGCCCGCACACCGGGTACGAGGTGGTCGAGCTGGACACCGTCACCGGCCGCGCCCGGGTGGTCGGCGCCCGCCACCGGGACCCCGTCGACCCCGCCTACTACCCGCGGCCCGAGGTGCGCGTCTTCCCCGGGCCCGACGGCCGCGAGGTGCACGCCCACGTGTACCCGCCGCACCACCCGGCGCGGACCGCGCCCGACGGCGAACGGCCGCCGTACGTCATCTGGGCGCACGGCGGACCCACCAGCCGCAGCCCGCTCGTGCTGGACCTGACCATCGCCTACTTCACCTCCCGGGGCATCGGCGTCGCCGAGGTGAACTACGGCGGCTCCACCGGATACGGCCGCGCCTACCGGGAGCGGCTGCGCGAGCGGTGGGGCGTGGTGGACGTCGAGGACTGCGCGGCCGTCGCCCGCGCCCTCGCCGCCGAGGGCACCGCCGACCCCGCCCGGCTGGCCATCCGGGGCGGCAGCGCGGGAGGCTGGACCGCCGCCGCCTCCCTGACCACCACCGACGTCTACGCCTGCGGCACCATCCGCTACCCGGTGCTCGACCTCACCGCCTGGGGCCCCGGCGAGACCCACGACTTCGAGTCCCGCTACCTGGAGTCGCTGATCGGCCCGCTCGCCGAGGTCCCCGACCGGTACGCCGAACGCTCCCCGATCACCCACGCCGACCGGCTCACCGTGCCGTTCCTGCTGCTCCAGGGCCTGGACGACGTCATCTGCCCGCCCGCCCAGTGCGAACGCCTCCTCGCCCGGACCGCCGGCCGGGGCGTACCGCACGCCTACCTCACGTTCGAGGGCGAGGGCCACGGATTCCGCCGCGCCGACACCCTGGTCCGCGCCCTGGAGGCGGAACTGTCGCTGTACACCCAGGTGTTCGGGCTGGACCCGGCGCCGCCCGCACCGAAGCTGGAGCTGTCCCCGTGAAGGAACTCGTCCGCCCGCGCCGGCTGGCCCCGGGCGCCAGGGTCGCCGTCGTCGCCACCAGCGGGCCGGTGCCCGAGGAACGCCTCCAGGCGGGCCTGGACGTGCTGCGCGGCTGGGACCTCGACCCGGTGGCCGGCCCCCATGTCCTGGACCGGCACGCCGGGTTCGGCTATCTCGCCGGCACCGACGCCGACCGCGCCGCCGACTTCCAGGACGCCTGGTGCGACCCGGCGGTGGACGCGGTGCTGTGCGCCCGCGGCGGCTACGGCGCCCAGCGCGTGATCGACCTGCTCGACTGGGACGCCCTGCGCGCGGCCGGGCCCAAGCCGTTCATCGGCTTCAGCGACGTCACCGCGCTGCACGAGGCCATCGCCACCCGGCTGGGACTGGTCACGCTGCACGGTCCGATGGCGGCCGGCGCCGACTTCGTCAAGAACCAGCGGACCCAGGAGCACCTGCGGGCCACCCTGTTCGCGCCCGAGACCGTGCGCACCCTCGCCCTCGGCGGCACCGCCCTCGTCCCCGGCCGGGCCCGGGGCGTCACCCTCGGCGGCTGTCTGAGCCTGCTCGCCGCGGAACTCGGCACCCCGCACGCCCGGCCCTCCGCGCGCGGCGGACTGCTGTGCCTGGAGGACGTCGGCGAGCCGGCGTACCGGCTGGACCGCTACCTCACCCAGCTCCTGCGCGCCGGCCGGCTGGACGGCGCGCGCGGGGTGCTGCTCGGCTCCTGGGAGGACTGCGCCGGCCGGGAGGAACTGCGGGCCCTGTTCGCCGACCGGCTCGGCGGGCTCGGCATCCCGGTCGCCGAGGACGCCGGATTCGGCCACTGCGAGGGGGCGTTCACGCTTCCGCTCGGGGTGGCCGCCACCCTGGACACGGAGGCGGGCACGCTCACGCTGGACGAGCCGGCCCTGCGCTGACGCCGTAGGCTGGGCCGATGGCGCGTCCCCCGTCCCCGTACCAGGCCGAAGGCCCCCGCGTGGGCATCCGGCCCTTCACCCTGGAAGACGGGCCCGAGTTCACCGCCCGGGCCCGGGAGAGCAAGGACCTGCACCGGCCCTGGCTGTTCCCGCCGGACACCCGCGAGGCGTACGCCGACTACGCCGGCCGGCTGATCGACGACCCGGCCCGGGCCGGCTTCCTGGTGTGCGAGCGGGACGGCGGGGGCATCGCCGGCTTCATCAACATCAACAACATCGTGCGGGGCGGCTTCCAGTGCGGCGCCCTCGGCTACGGCGCCTTCGCGCACGCGGCCGGGCGGGGCCTGATGCGCGAGGGCCTGGAGCTGGTCATCGGGTACGCGTTCGGGCCGCTGGGCCTGCACCGGCTGGAGATCAACGTCCAGCCGGGCAACGCCGCCTCCATCGCCCTCGCCCGGGGCGCCGGGTTCCGCCTGGAGGGCTTCTCGCCCGCCATGATCCACGTCGCCGGCGCCTGGCGCGACCACGAACGCTGGGCCCTGACCACCGAGATGCGGGGCTGAACCGGCTCAGCCGCGCTGCTGGTCCACGTACTCGAAGACCGACCCGTCCGGGTGCACGGCCAGCAGATTGCGGCCCGCCGGTGTCGGCACCGGTCCCGCGACGACCCGCGCGCCCAGCCCGGTCAGCAGCCGGTGGGCCTCCTCCACGTCCTTCACCGCGATCGTCGCCGCCACCTTGCGCAGGATCTCCAGCTCCTCCTCGGGGCCGCTCATCAGCAGGAACGAACCGACCGCGGCGACCTCGACACCGCCGCGCGTGAAGCGCAGCGCCCGGCCGCCGGTCAGCTGCTCGTAGAAGGGGATCGCGGTATCGAGGTCGTCGACGCAGATGCGCAGCGAAGCGCCCAGAATCTCCATGCGGACGAGCCTAGTTGGGGCCGCCGGGGGCGTGCACGGCTCCCGCGTTACCCGCTGTGGGGGACGGGTACCCGCAGGGCATGAACAACCGTTCGGAAAACCTGGAACATCATCTGGACCGGCACCTGGTCGAGGAACTGGCCCAGGTGGCCCGCGAGACGGTACGCGACGAACTGCGGGAGCAGACCCGCAGGCAGCGCCGCACCGCCCTGCTCTACGCCGCCTCGGGCGCCGTCGCCCTGTACGCGGGCGCCGCGGTGGCCCTCGCGGTGGGCCTGGCGCTGGCGTCCGGGCTGCCCGGCTGGGCCGCGGCCCTGCTCACGGCGGCGCTGCTGGGCGTGGCGGCGTACGCCCTGCGCGGCGCGGCCCACGGCCGGCACAGCCCGCACCCGCCGCACCGCGTCGTCGGCGGTACCGCACCGGGGGCCCCGCCGACGGGCCTGGGCATGCCGTACCCGCCGATGCCCCAGAACCCGCCGGACGTCCCGCACCACAGGGCCTGACACCGCTCACCCGGCAAGCTGCGGCAGCACCTTCGTCCGGTAGAAGTCGAAGAACCCCCGCTGATCCGGGCCGATCTGGTTCACGTACACCCGGTCGAACCCGGCGTCGGCGAACGCCCGCAACGTGCTCACGTGCTGCTCGACGTCGTCGCCGCACACGACCTTCTCCCGCACCATGTCCTCGGTGACCAGCTCCTGGAGCTGCTCGAAGTGCCGGGGTGAGGGCAGCACCTGCCCCATCTCGCCGGGCAGCAGCTCGTTGTACCAGAGCCGGCGCACCGTACGGACGCACGCGTCCCGGTCGGTGCCGTAGCACACCTTCGTGCCGCCGCTGACGGGCTTCGTCCCGCCGCCGTCCGCGCGGAACCGGTCGGCCATCTCCTTGTCCGGCACCATCGTGATGAAGCCGTCGCCCACCCGGGAGGCCAGCGACAGCGCCTTGGGGCCGAAGGCGGAGATGTCGATCGGGACGGGCTCGTCCGGGACGGTGTAGAGGCGGGCGTTCTCCACCGTGTAGTGCGTGCCGTGGTGGCTGACCTCCTCGCCGGTGAACAGCCGGCGCATCACCTCGATGGCCTCCTCCAGCATCTCCAGCCGCACCCGCACCGGGGGCCAGCGGTCGCCGAGGATGTGCTCGTTGAGCGCCTCGCCGGTGCCCACGCCGAGCCGGAACCGGCCCCCGGTCAGCACCGCGCTGGTCGCCGCCGCCTGCGCCAGCACCGCCGGGTGGATGCGTACGGTCGGACAGGTCACGGCCGTCTCGACGGGCAGTGACACCGCCTGGGACAGCGCCCCGATCACCGACCACACGAACGCGCTCTGGCCCTGCTCGTCGTTCCACGGGTGGTAGTGGTCGGAGATCCACAGCGCCTGGAACCCGGCCTGCTCGGCCATCCGGGCCTGCTCGATCAGGGCCGCGGGGTCGTGCTCCTCGGCCGCCAGGAAGTAGCCGTACTCGGGCATGGGGAAACCTCCGCGAGGCTGGTGTCGTACCTGGTGTGGCCGGGTAACCGGGCGCGCCCGCGCGAAACGCCGCCGGGGCGCGGGCGCCCGAGTGCCCGTCGGCGTACCGGGCGCCCCCCGGACGGCGCAACGGTGACCCGCCCGGCGTTTGGCCGCCCCGGCCCCGGTTACGCGGAAGACCTCGGAGGCTCCACCGGCGGCCCGGGCCCGGCCGGCTGAGCCCGCGGGCGAACCGGAGCCGGCCCCCAGCAGACCTGTAAGGAGACCGAGGAGACTCATGAACACCGACGAACTCGCCGAACTCGGCCAGCAGTTGCGCGTGGACAGCGTGCGGGCGTCCGCCGCCGCAGGATCGGGGCACCCCACGTCCTCGATGTCCGCCGCCGACCTGCTGGCCGTCCTGCTCGCCAACCACCTCCGCTACGACTTCGAGCGCCCCGAACACCCCGCCAACGACCGCTTCGTGCTGTCCAAGGGACACGCCTCACCGCTGCTGTACGCCGCGTACAAGGCGGCCGGCGCCATCGAGGACGGCGAACTGGTCACCTTCCGCAAGCTCGGCAGCCGGCTGGAGGGCCACCCGACGCCCCGCAGGCTGCCCTGGGTGGAGACGGCCACCGGCTCGCTCGGCCAGGGCCTGCCGGTCGGCGTCGGCATCGCGCTCGCCGGGAAGCGGCTGGACCGCACCGGCTACCGGGTGTGGGTGCTGTGCGGCGACAGCGAGCTGGCGGAGGGCTCGGTGTGGGAGGCCGCCGAACACGCGGGCCACGAGAACCTGGACAACCTGGTCGTCATCGTGGACGTCAACCGGCTCGGCCAGCGCGGCCCCACCCGGCACGGCCACGACCTGGACGCCTACGCCCGCCGCTTCCAGGCGTTCGGCTGGCACACCGTCGAGACCGACGGGCACGACATCGACAAGATCGACCGGGCCTACGGGGAGGCGCTGTCCACCGCCGGGCAGCCCACCGTGATCCTCGCCCGCACCCTCAAGGGCAAGGGCGTCGCCGCCGTGGAGGACCGCGAGGGACTGCACGGCAAGCCGCTGCCCGAGGCCGAGGAGGCCGTCGCCGAACTCGGCGGGCGGCGCGACCTGCGGGTCCGGGTGAGCGAACCGCAGGTCGCCGCCGCGCTGCGCTCCGTCACCACCGAGGCGGTCCGGCTGCCGCACTTCGAGGTGGGCGAGGAGGCCGCCACCCGGGACGCCTTCGGCAAGGCCCTGGCCGCGCTCGGCACCGCGCGCGGCGACGTCGTCGCCCTGGACGGCGAGGTCGGCGACTCCACCCGCACCGAGGAGTTCGCCAAGGAACACCCCGACCGCTACTTCGAGTGCTACATCGCCGAGCAGCAGCTCGTCGCCAGTGCGGTCGGCATGGCCACGCGCGGCTGGGTGCCGTACGCCGCCACGTTCGCCGCGTTCCTCACCCGCGCCCACGACTTCGTGCGCATGGCGTCCATCAGCGGCTCCGGGATCAACCTGGTCGGCTCGCACGCCGGTGTCGCCATCGGCCAGGACGGGCCTTCGCAGATGGGCCTGGAGGACCTGGCGATGTTCCGGTCCGTGTACGGCTCCACGGTGCTCTACCCGTGCGACGCCAACCAGACGGCCCGGCTCGTCGCGGCCATGGCCGGGCTGGACGGTATCCGCTATCTGCGCACCTCCCGAGGCAAGACACCGGTGATCTACGGCCCGGACGAGGAGTTCCCGGTCGGCGGCAGCAAGACGCTGCGCTCCGGCGACGACGACCGGCTGACGATCGTCGCGGCCGGGGTGACCGTGCCCGAGGCGCTGACGGCCGCCGACCGGCTCGCCGAGGAGGGCATCGCGGTGCGGGTCGTCGACCTGTACTCGGTCAAGCCCGTCGACGCCGCCACCCTGCACCGGGCCGCCGAGGAGACCGGCTGCCTGCTCACGGTGGAGGACCACCACCCGGAGGGCGGCCTCGGGGACGCCGTTGCGGAGGTGTTCGGCGACGGCCGGCCGTGCCCGCGGCTGGTCCGGCTGGCCGTGCGCACCATGCCGGGCTCGGCCGCCCCGGACGAGCAGCTGCACGCGGCCGGCATCGACTCCGCGGGCATCGCGGCGGCGGCCCGGCTGCTGGTCGAGGAGGCGGTCGTGCGATGAGCCACGACGCCGCGCGGACGGTCCGGGCGGGCCGGCGCACGGTGGAGATCCGGCGGCCGGGGAAGGTCCTCTTCCCCGGCCGCGACGGCGCGCCCGAGTACACCAAGGGCGACCTCGCCGACTACTACCGGTCCGTCGCGCCGTATCTGCTGCCGCACCTGCGGGGCCGTCCGCTGATGCTGGAGCGCTACCCGGACGGCCTGGACGGCGAGCGGTTCATGCAGAAGAACGCCCCCGCGCACTACCCGGAGTGGATCACCCGCGCCGAGGTCGCCAAGGAGGGCGGCACGGTCACCCACGTCGTCTGCGACGACACCGCGACCCTGTTGTACCTCGCCGGCCAGGCCTGCGTCACCCTGCACCGCTGGCTCGCCCGCACCGACCGGGCCGGCGGCCCGGACCACCCCGACCGGCTGGTCTTCGACCTCGATCCCCCCGGGGAGGACTTCGCCGCCGTCCGGGAGGCGGCCGGATGGCTGCGGGAGCTGCTGACGGAGCTGGACCTGCCCGTCGCCCCCATGACCACCGGCTCGCGCGGTCTGCACCTCGTCGTCCCGCTGAACGGCCGGCACGACGTCGACGACGTACGCGCCTTCGCCCGCCAGGTCGCCGAGCGCGCCGTGGCCCGGCACCCGGACCGGCTCACCACCGCCGCCCGCCGGGCGGACCGCGGCGACCGCCTGTACCTGGACGTGCAGCGCAACGCCTACGCGCAGACGGCGGTCGCGCCCTACACCGTCCGCGCCCGCCCCGGCGCCCCGGTCGCCGTGCCGCTGACCTGGGAACAACTGGACGACCCCGGGACCGGCGCCCGCCGCTGGACGCTCGCCGACACCCTGGAGCAGGCCCGTGCCGACCCCTGGGCCGGGCTGCCGGACCGCGGGCGCGGCCTGGGCCCGGCCCGGCGCCGTCTCGCGGACATCCGCTCCTGAAGGTTTGGCCAGGGCATGAGGGGCCACCCGCACGAAGAGGTGGCTCATGTCGAACACACACAGCACATCGCGGACACAGCCTTCACAGAACGACCGGAAACAGACACACGACGAACGAGCAGAGGCGGACGACCGACGGCCGACCCCCATGCGGGTGCTGCGCTCGGCGCGCGAGCAGCTCAGCGAACTCACCGGACTCGTCCCCGAGGCGGTGACCTCCTTCGAGCAGACCGCGGACGGCTGGTCGCTGGAGGTGGAGGTGGTCGAGATCGACCGGGTGCCGGACACCATGAGCGTCATGGCGACCTACCAGGTCGAGCTGAGCCCGGACGGAGAACTCGAGGGCTACCGGCGCGTCCGCCGTTACGAGCGCGGGCGGGTCGAGTCCCGCCGCTCCGGTGGCTAGGCCGACCGTCCGCGCACCGCGGCCACGCGTACGGCGTGGCCGGACTACTCACGAGGAGGAAGGGCCGGTATGACCGTTCTCCCGGCACAGCAGCCCGGCGGCGGAGGCGGCACCAGTGGCCTCTACGACGTCCTGGAGCTGGTACTCGACCGGGGACTCGTCATCGACGCGTTCGTGCGGGTCTCCCTGGTCGGCATCGAGATCCTGAAGATCGACGTCCGGGTCGTCGTGGCCAGCGTCGACACCTATCTGCGCTTCGCCGAGGCGTGCAACCGCCTCGACCTTGAGGCGGGCCCGCACCGCAGCCCCGGCCTGCCCGATCTCGTCGGCGAGATCACCGAGGGCGGCGCCCGCGGCAAGACCAAGGGAGCGCTGTCCGGCGCCGCGCAGACGGTGGCCGACGCCTTCAAGCAGGCCCGTGAGGAGGGCGAGCGCGAGCCCCGGCAGAGCGCCCGCAGGACCACGGCCCGTCGTAGGGAGGAAGAGGAGTGAGCACCTACGTTTACGGCATCGCCGCACGCTCGCACCCGGGGCTCCCGGAGGGGATGCCCGGTGTGGGCGAACCGCCCCGGCCGGTACGGATCGTCACGGTGGGTGAGCTGGCCGCGCTGGTCAGCGACGCCCCCGACGGGCTGCGGCCCAAGCGCAGGGACCTGCTCGCGCACCAGAACGTGCTCGCCGAGGCGGGCGCGGGCGGCTGCGTGCTGCCCATGCGGTTCGGCGGCGTCGCGGACGACGACGACACCGTGCGGTCGGTGCTGACCGAGCGGGCGGACCACTATCTGGAACGTCTGCGCGAACTGGACGGCAAGGTCGAGTACAACGTCAAGGCCAGTCACATCCAGGACGCCGTGCTGCACCGGGTGATGGCCGAGAACACGGAGATCCGCTCCCTCGCCGACGCCAACCGCAAGGCGGGCGGCGGAAGCTACGACGACAAGATCCGCCTCGGCGAGCTGGTCGCCGCCGCGGTCAAGGCCAAGGAGGGCGAGGACGCCGCCGAGGTGCGCCGCCTGCTCCAGCCGGGCGCCGCCGCGGTCAGCGTGGGCCCGGAGTCCACCGGCTGGCTGTTCAACGTGTCCTACCTGCTGCCCCGGGACGGCGTCGACGACTTCCTGGCCACGGTCGACGGGGTGCGCAAGAGCCACCCCCACCTCGAGCTGCGGGTCAACGGCCCGCTGCCGCCGTACAGCTTCGTCGACCCCGGCCCGGCCGAACCGGCGGGCAGCACGGTCGGCGCCGATGCCGGAGCGCCGTAGCGGCGGGCCCGGCCGGAAGGAGGCTCCCGTGGGACTGATCTCGGAACTCGTGATGTTGCCCCTCGCTCCCGTGCGCGGTGGCGCCTGGGCGATCCGGCAGGTGCTCCGGGAGGCGGAACGGATCTACTACGACCCGGCCGCCATCCGCGCGGAGCTGGCCCGCCTCGAAGAACTGCTCATGGCGGGCGAGATCACCGATGAGGAGTTCGACCGGCGCGAGGACGAGCTGCTCGACCGGCTGGAGACCGCCATGCACTCCGGCGACACGACTGGCAACGGGAGGGGACGATGAACAGGACGGCGCTGGGACTCGCCGTAGGGGCCGGATATCTGCTGGGCCGCACGAAGAAGCTGAAGGCGGCGCTCGCGGTCGGCTCCCTGGTGGCCGGCAAGAAGCTCAACCTGGGCCCGCGGGCGCTGGTGGAGCAGGTGAACCGGCAACTGCTGGCCAACCCGCAGTTCAAGGAGATCGGCGACCAGCTCCGCGGCGAGCTGCGGGGCGTCGGCAAGGCGGCCACCGGTGCGGTGGTCGAGCGGCAGATAGGCTCGCTCGCCGACCGGCTCGCCCGGCGCACCGATCAGGTGCGCGACCAGATGGCGGGCGGCCGGTCCGCCGGCTCCCGCGAGGAGCGCGACGAGCCCGAGGAGGCCGAAGAGGAGGACGGCGCCCGGCCGAAGGGCGGTTCCCGGGGGGAGACCCGGCGCAAGGAGGCCGAGAAGAGGCCCCCGGAGCGGAAGGCCCCCGCCAAGGGCACCGCCGAGCGGGGGTCCGCCGAGAAGAAGGCTCCCGAACGGAAGGCGTCGGGCGGGAAGGCGGCCGGGAAGCCGCTGTCCGCCGCCGGCAAGGGAGTGGCCAGGAAGACCGGCGCGGCCGGGAAGGCGGCGGCGAAGCGCACGGCCGGGGTCGGCGAGGCCGCCCGCGGCGCCGTCACCCGGCACTCGAAGGGCGGCGATGACCGATGACCGAGACCCTCCGCTCCACGGCCTCCAAGGCCACGGGCCCGCTGACCGGCCTCGCCCGGAGCGAGGCCGCCGACCGGCTCAAGGAGGAGGCCCGCGCCTATCTGATGGCGCAGGCCGAGCGGATGCTGGCCGGTGCCGGCCGCAAGCTCGGCGAGACCACCGTCCGGCTCAACGACATCGCCGAGGGCAACAGCCCGGGCTTCGCCAAGCTGGCGCTGGAGGGCGGCCGCAAGCTGGCCGAGGGCAAGGGTCCGGTGCGCTCGGCGCTGGAGCTGGGCGCCTCCCGGGCCAAGGACAGCGTGATGGACGCGGTCAGAAACCTCGGGGGCAGCAAGGGCAAGAAGCGCGGCGCGGGCAAGAAGCCCACCGTCATCATGGAGTCCGTCGACGTGGGCGTGCCGTTGCGCACCGCCTACGACCAGTGGACGCAGTACCAGAGCTTCAGCACCTTCGCCAAGGGCGTCAAGAGCGCGAGCCGCTCCGACGACACCCACTCCGACTGGCAGGCGAAGATCTTCTGGTCCGCCCGCAGCTGGAAGGCGAAGACGACCGAGCAGATACCCGACTACCGCATCCAGTGGTCCTCGGAGGGCGCCAAGGGCACCACCAAGGGCGTGGTCTCCTTCCACCGGCTGGAGGAGAACCTCACCCGGGTGCTGCTGGTCATGGAGTACTACCCGACGGGCCTGTTCGAGAAGACCGGCAACATCTGGCGCGCCCAGGGCCGCCGGGCCAGGCTGGACCTGAAGAACTTCGCCCGTTTCATCACCCTCAAGGGAGAGGCGGAGGACGCCTGGCGCGGCGAGATCCGCGACGGCGAGGTGGTCCTCAGCCATGAGGACGCCGTGGCCGAGGAGGAGGACCAGGAGTCCGGAGCCGCGCCGTCCGGGGACGAGGACGAGGAGGCCGGGGCGCCCGCGAACGGGTCCCGGGAGCCCGGGCCCGAGGAGGAAGAGGAAGAGGAGCCCTACGAGGCCGGGTACGAGGAGGAGGACGAGGAGCCGGAGGAGCCCGAGGAGCCTGAGGAAGGCGAGGAAGGCGAGGAGGGCGCCTACGACGAGTACGAGGAGGACGAGACGGACACGGACGAGGAAGAGGAACCCGACGACGACGGACGCGACGGGCGTGGGGGTGGTCGATGACGACACCGAGCCGCCTGCCCGAGCCGTACGGACAGGCATCGGGGGCCAACCTTGCCGACATTCTCGAACGGGTGCTCGACAAGGGTGTCGTCATCGCGGGTGATATCAGGATCAACCTGCTCGACATCGAACTGCTCACCATCAAGCTGCGCCTGATCGTCGCTTCGGTGGACAAGGCCAAGGAGATGGGGATCGACTGGTGGGAGAGCGATCCCGCCCTGTCCTCCCGGGCCCGGCGGGACGAGCTGGCCCGGGAGAACGCCGAACTGCGCGAACGGCTCGCCCGGCTGGAGGAACTGGAGCCGGGCCGCGCCCCGAAGGAGGCACCATGACCGGACTGCGGTACGTGTACGCCGTGTGCCGTCCCTTCGGGACGCCGTTGCAGGCCGAGCTGACGGGCGTCGCGGGCGCCCCGGCCGGCCTGCTCCACCACCACGGGCTGGTCGCCGTGGTCAGTACGGTCCCGGAGGCCGACTTCGGCGAGGAGGCGCTGAAGGCCCACCTGGAGGACCTGGACTGGCTCGCCGCGACCGCCCGGGCCCACCAGGGCGTGGTCGACGCGCTCACCACGGTCACCACCCCGCTGCCGCTGCGGCTCGCCACCGTCTTCCGCGACGACAGCGCCGTACGCGTCATGATCGAGGCCGGCGAGGACCACTTCCGGGCCCTGCTCGACCGGCTCGACGGCCGGGTGGAATGGGGCGTGAAGGTGTACGCCGAGGAGGCGGCCGCCGAGCCCGCCGGGGCGGCGCCCGCCGAGGCGGCGAAGCCCGTGAGCGGCCGGGACTATCTGCGCCGGCGCCGCGAGCGCGGCCAGGCGAAGGAGGAGACCTGGCAGCGCGCCGAGCGGTTCGCCCACGCGCTGCACGAGCGCCTCTCGGCACGCGCCGAGGATTTCCGGCTGCACCCTCCGCAGAATTCCGCGCTCTCCGGGGCGGCGGGACTGAATGTGCTCAACGCGGCCTATCTGGTGACCCGGGCCCATTCCGAGGAATTCGTGGAATTGGTGGACCGGACGAAGGACGAGGAGCCCGGATTCCGGGTGGAACTGACCGGCCCGTGGGCCGCTTATTCGTTCACGGGAGACACCGGGGACACCGGGGGCGCCGGGCAGGCCGGGAACGGCGCGGGCGCGGCGGACGCCGGGGAGGGAGTGTCGTGACCGTAGTCGAACGGCGCGAGATCGCGCTCGTCGACCTGCTCGACCGGCTGCTGTCCGGCGGGGTCGTGATCACCGGGGACATCACCCTGCGGATCGCGGACGTCGACCTGGTCCGCATCGACCTGAACGCGCTGATCAGCTCCGTCAACGCGGCGGTGCCCTCGCCCTTCGAGCCCGGGTTCCTGCCCGCCCAGCCGTCCGAGGAGGCCACGTGACCCCGCGCAAGCGGCTCGACCTGGAACCCGACACGGTCGAGCGCGACCTGGTGAAACTCGTGCTGACCGTGGTGGAACTGCTGCGCCAGCTCATGGAGCGGCAGGCCGTGCGCCGCTTCGACACCGGCGAGCTGACCGAGGAGCAGGAGGAACGGATCGGGCTCACCCTGATGCTCCTGGAGGACCGCATGGCCGAGCTGCGCGACCGCTACGGACTGCGGCCCGAGGACCTGAACCTGGACCTCGGGCCGCTCGGACCGCTACTGCCCCGCGACTAGGAAGCCGGCCGGGGCGTTCTCACCATCGGTACCAGCGCCCCCTGCCGCCGCCGGCCGTCGTGCCGCGGGCCACGAAGCCCAGCAGCCAGAGGACCAGCACCGCCAGGGCGATCCACCAGAGAATCTTCACCGCGAATCCGGCGCCGAAAAGAACAAGGGCCAGAAGCAATACCAGCAGGATGGGAACCATAGTGTGAAACCTCCTGCAGATCTGGTTTCCAGAAATCCGCGAATCAGGCTTCTTTACGGCACAGAATCTCCCCGTGCAGAACGGCGAACCAGCCGTCCTCGCACCGGCCCCATTCCCGCCACGCCTCGGACACCGCCCGCAGCCGCTCCGGGGTGGCGTGGCCGCCCTGGACCGCCCGGTCGGCGTACGCGGAGGCCAGGGTGCGGTCCGCCCACAGCCCGCTCCACCAGGCCCGCTCCTCGGCGGTGCTGAACGTCCAGGTGCCGGTGGTGGCGGTGACGTCGGTCAGTCCGGCGGCCCGCGCCCAGGCCTTCAGCCGGCGCCCGGCGTCGGGCTCGCCGCCGTTGGCCCGGGCCACCCGCTCGTACAGGTCCAGCCAGTCGTCCAGCCCCGGCACCGCCGGATACCAGGTCATCGCCGCGTAGTCCGCGTCCCGTACGGCGATGAACCCGCCCGGCTTCGTCACCCGGCGCATCTCGCGCAGCGCCCGCACCGGGTCGCCCACGTGCTGGAGCACCTGGTGGGCGTGGACCACACAGAAGGTGTCGTCCGGGTGGTCCAGGGCGTGCACGTCGGCCACCGCGAAGTCCACGTTGGCCAGCCCCCGGGCGGCGGCGGTGGCCCGGGCCCGCTCCAGCACGCCGGGCGCCCGGTCGACGCCGGTGACATGGCCGTCGGGGACCAGCTCCGCCAGGTCGGCGGTGATCGTGCCCGGGCCGCAGCCGATGTCCAGGACCTTCATGTGGGGCTTCAGGGAGCCGAGCAGATAGGCCGCGGAGTTCGCGGCGGTCCGCCAGGTGTGCGAGCGCAGCACCGACTCGTGGTGCCCGTGCGTGTAGACGGCGGTCTCCTCGGCCTTCGGCATGGCCGTGCCCCTTCCCCTCGTCCCCTCGGTGGCGTACCGGCGGAACCCGTCCGCCGGTACGCCACCACCGTACGCGCGCATGCCGAATGATGAGACCCACGTATCACCATATGGACCGAAGGGTGCTCAGGCGGTGATGTCCAGCGGGCGGTAGACCGTCAGCGCCTCCGGCAGCTTCTCCAGCGTCACCTCGCCCGACACCGACGTGACCTCGCCGTCGTAGGCGAGCGGGGTGCCCGGGGCGACACCGGTCAGCCTCAGCCGGTTCACCTGCACCGCCGAGTGCGCCGGCGACCGGGTCAGCGGTCCCGCCACGGCCGCCGCGAGCAGCCGCAGCGCGGGCCTGCGGCCCCCGTGCACCACCCGCACGTCCAGCAGCCCGTCCGCCAGATCGTTGCGCCGGCCCGGCGAGAGCCCCATGCGGTGGTAGACCCCGTTGCCGACGAACAGCAGCCACAGGGGCCGCCGTTCACCGCCCACCTCCACCTCCAGCGGATGCTCGCCGGCCCGCAGCACGCGCAGCGCGCCGAGCACCCCGGCCGGCCAGCCGCCGATCCGGTGCGACCAGCGGTCCCTGACCCGCACCAGCTCCGGGTACACGCCGAGGCTCAGGGTGTTCAGGAACAGGCCCTCCCGGTTCCCGGCGGTGAACCGGCCCGCGTCCACCCGGACCGCCTCCCCGTGCCGGACCGCGCGGGCCAGCAGGCGCTCGTCCGCCACGCCCAGATCGGCGGCGAAGTGGTTGAGGGTGCCGCCCGGCAGCACCGCGAGCGGCAGCCCGTGCCTGAGCGCCACCCGGGCCGCCGCGTTCACCGTGCCGTCACCGCCGCACACCCCGAGCACCCGGGCCCCCGCCGCCGCCTTCTCCAGCTCGGCCTCGACGTCCTCCGGCGCGCACTGGACCACCTCCGCGCCCGGCAGCGCGTCGTGCAGCGCCCCGACCCGGTCCGCCGTCCCCGAGGCCCGGTTGGCGACCAGCACCAGCCCCTCGCCCTCGGGTAGCGCGGGCACCTCGACGCGGGACCGGGCGGGCAGCCCCGCCTGGGCGCGCGGCGGAAGCAGCCGCCGCACCACGAAGGCGGCGCCCGCGCCGAGCGCCGCCCCGGCCAGCACGTCGCTCGGGAAGTGCACCCCGGTGTAGACCCGGGACATCGCCACCGAGAACGCCACCGGCGCCACCGCCGCGCCCCACCCCGGCGACTCCAGCGCCACCCCGGTCGCGAAGGCCGCCGCCGAGGCCGCGTGCCCGGACGGGAAGGACGTGGTGATCGGTTGCCGGGTCAGCCGCCGCACCAGCGGCACCGGGTCCAGCTCCGGCCGGGCCCGGCGCACCGAGCGCTTGCCGAGCGTGTTGATCGTCAGCGAGGCCAGGCCGAGCGAGGCCAGGCCCCGGGCCGCCGCCCGGCGGGAGCGGGGCGTGCGGCTCGCGGCCAGGACGGCGGCCGACGCGAACCACAGCACGCCGTGGTTCGCGGCCCGGCTCAGCCGGGGCAGCACCCGCTCGGCGCCGGGCCAGTGCCAGGCGGCGGCGGCCTCGAACAGCCGGCCGTCGAGGTCGAGCAGCGTGCGCAGCCGGGCGCGGGCGGCGGCCGACGCGGGGGCGGTCAGGTCCAGGTCAGGGCTCATGGGGTGCGGTTACCCTGAAGGGCCCGTTTCCTGTGCGCGCGCGGAGGTGAACCCCGGATGCGGCTGCTGCTCGTCCGGCACGGCCAGACCCCGTCCAACGTGGACGGCCTGCTCGACACGGCCGTGCCCGGCCCGGGGCTGACCCCGCTCGGCCGGGCGCAGGCCGCCGCGCTGCCCGGGGCGCTCGCCGAGGAGGACATCGACGCCCTGTACGCCTCCACGCTGGTCCGCACCCAGCAGACGGCCGCCCCGCTGGCCGCCGCCCGCGGCCTGGAGGTGCGCGTACGGGACGGCATCCGCGAGCTGTCCGCCGGCGATCTGGAACGGCTGCCCGGGCACACCCCCGAGGGCCTGCGGTACCTGCGCACCGCGTTCGCGTGGGCGTCCGGGGACACCGCGCTGCGGATGCCCGGCGGGGAGAGCGGCACCCAGGCCCTGGGCCGGTACGACGCCGTGGTGGCCGAGGCCGCGGCGAGCGGGGCCCGGACGGTCGCCATGATCAGCCACGGCGCCGCGATCCGGGTCTGGACCGCCGCCCGCGCCGCCAACGTCGATGTGACCTTCGCCGCGGAACGCCCCCTGGAGAACACCGGCGTGATCGTCCTGGAGGGCACCCCGGCCGACGGCTGGACGGCCCTCTCCTGGGAGGGTGCCGCGGTGACACCGGCCGGCGAGGGCGGCCCGGCCGGGGAGGCCCTGGGGACGTCGGCGTAGCCACGGCCACCGCGCCGCCCGCCCGATACCCGTTTGCCCCCGCGCCCGCGCGCCGCGCAGAATGCCTGCCCATGGGACATCTGGAAGCCGCGCACCTGGAGTACTACCTCCCCGACGGGAGGGCGCTGCTGGGCGATGTGTCCTTCCGGGTCGGCGAGGGCGCCGTCGTCGCCCTGGTCGGGCCGAACGGCGCGGGCAAGACCACGCTGCTGCGGCTGATCTCGGGCGAGCTGAAACCGCACGGCGGCACCGTCACCGTCGGCGGCGGCCTCGGCGTGATGCGCCAGTTCGTCGGTTCCGTACGCGACGAGACGACCGTACGGGACCTGCTGGTCTCCGTCGCCCCGCCCCGGATCCGGCAGGCCGCGAAGGCCGTCGACGCCGCCGAGCACGCCCTGATGACCGTCGACGACGAGGCCGCCCAGCTCGGCTACGCCCAGGCCCTCGCCGACTGGGCCGAGGCGCGCGGTTACGAGGCCGAGACCCTGTGGGACATGTGCACCACCGCGGCCCTCGGCGTCCCCTACGAGCGCGCCCAGTGGCGCGAGGTGCGCACCCTCTCCGGCGGCGAGCAGAAGCGGCTGGTGCTGGAGGCGCTGCTGCGCAGCACCGACGAGGTACTGCTGCTGGACGAGCCGGACAACTACCTCGACGTGCCCGGCAAGCGCTGGCTGGAGCAGCAGCTGAAGGAGACCCGGAAGACCGTCCTGTTCGTCTCCCACGACCGTGAACTCCTCGCCCGCGCCGCCGAGAAGATCGTCTCCGTGGAGCCGGGCCCGGCCGGCGCCGACGCCTGGGTGCACGGTGGCGGCTTCGCCACCTACCACGAGGCCCGCCGCGAACGCTTCGCCCGCTTCGAGGAGTTGCGCCGCCGCTGGGACGAGAAGCACGCCCAGCTGAAGAAGCTGGTGCTGAGCCTGCGTCAGGCCGCCGCCGTCAGCCACGAGATGGCCTCCCGGTACGCCGCCGCCCAGACCCGCCTGCGCAAGTTCGAGGAGGCCGGCCCGCCGCCGGAGCCGCCCCGCGAGCAGGAGATCACCATGCGGCTGAAGGGCGGCCGTACCGGCGTACGGGCCGTCACCTGCCAGGGGCTGGAACTGACCGGCCTGATGAAGCCGTTCGACCTGGAGGTCTTCTACGGCGAACGGGTCGCCGTCCTCGGCTCCAACGGCTCCGGCAAGTCCCACTTCCTGCGGCTGCTGGCCGGCGAGGACGTCGCGCACACGGGGGAGTGGAAGCTGGGCGCCCGGGTCGTCCCCGGCCACTTCGCGCAGACCCACGCGCAGCCGGAGCTCCAGGGCCGCACCCTGCTGGACATCCTCTGGAAGGAACACGCCCAGGACCGGGGCGCGGCCATGTCCCGGCTGCGCCGCTACGAACTCACCCGGCAGGCCGAGCAGACCTTCGACCGGCTCTCCGGCGGACAGCAGGCCCGCTTCCAGATCCTGCTCCTCGAACTGGCCGGTGCCACCGCCCTGTTGCTGGACGAGCCCACCGACAACCTCGACCTGGAGTCCGCCGAGGCCCTCCAGGAGGGGCTGGAGGCGTTCGAGGGCACGGTCCTCGCGGTCACCCACGACCGCTGGTTCGCCCGCTCCTTCGACCGCTTCCTGGTCTTCGGCGGCGACGGCCGGGTCCGCGAAACCACCGAACCGGTCTGGGACGAACGCCGCGTCGAGCGGGCCCGGTAACCCCGGGCCCGGCTCCCGGACGCCGGGCCGCTACCGCCAGCGCAGCAGCGCGCCCATGCCGCCCGCCGGAGCCTCCTCGCGGGCGTCCGCCAGCACCGGTGCCAGCGAGAAGACCGGCGCGTCCGTCACCACGGCCGCCCGCACCAGCGCGTCGTCGGCGCGGGCCGGCCAGGCGTGCTGTTCGCCGAGGTCCCTCAGCTCCGTACGGCGCTCCGCCAGCTGGGCCGGGTCCTCGCCGATCCACACCTCGCGCCCGGTGTCCGGCCCGTCCGGGAGGATCAGCAGCTCGGCCAGCCGGTGTTCGCGGGCGGCCTCGATCAGCCCCGGCACCCCCTCGACGGCCGCCGCCCGCCGCTCCTCGTCGGGCGTCCGGGCGGACCGGTACCGGTCCACCTCGGCCAGGATCCGCTCCCGCACGTGCCGGGCCCGGATCTCCGCCACCTCCCGCGGCAGCAGCCTGCTGCCCACGCCGTGCTCGGTCTCCACGGCCCGGTCCCGCAGATGCGCGGGCAACCGCTCGTGCACCGACCGGCACTCCCGCGGCTCCCCGCACAGGATCAGCAGATCGGCGCCGGTCTCGGCCTGGCAGGCGGCGAGCGCCTCGGCGACCTCCCGGGCGTTGTGCTCCCAGGTGTCCTCCACCTTCAGCTGGAAGTGCCGTTCGGACCAGTCGGACGCCTTCGCCCGGTGCATCGGCCATTGCCGGCTGCCCGTCACATGCCCGGCCTCCTCCCGCAGCACCGCGCTGCGCAGCTCGAAGTCGGCCCCGGTGCGGTCGATGTACGCCACCAGCGACACCGGGTCCTCACCGGCCAGGTCCAGCAGCGGGGTGACGTGCGGCAGCGTGCCCCAGCACACCAGGCCCTGCGGCGGGGCCTGGGTCAGCGGCACCTGGAGGACCACCTCGCCGTCCCGGGCGAAGAGGGCCCGCCCGTACGGCTCGGTGCTGCGTTCCAGGGCCGCCACCGCGTCGTGCACCGCCCGGCAGGTGGCCTCGTCGGCGCCCTGCTCCCGCAGATGCCGGGCCACCGCCTCGGCCGTCAGCCTGCGCTGGGTGTGCATGTCCTCCTCGTGCTGGGACAGGTCGACGTATGCGGAGGCCCAGGACCCCGGATGTTCGTACAGTGGATTCAGGAACGCGAGTTCCATGGATTCCTCCCGGAAATCACTCGGGGGCAGTGCATGCCGGGCGGGTACCCGTACCCCATGAACGAACACGACGAGCGGGGCACCACCATGACCGGAGTCGACCCCAGCCGGCTGGACGACCAGCAGCTCATGAAGGAGCTGGAGACGATCCACCGCACGCGCCACGACACCCTCCTGTACGGCTCGAACGACGCACTGCGGGCCCATAACGAGCGGATGGCGCAGCTGGAGGGCGAGTACCTGCGGCGCAACCCCCGCCGCCTGGTCAGCGCGGGCCGCACCCGCGAGGGCGCCCGGGAGCGCGGCTGCGGCGAGGCGGCGACCCCGGACACGGCCGGCACCTGACACCCGGAGAAACCCGCGGGACGTACGACGGGGCCGGCCCGGAAGCGGGCCGGCCCCGTGGTGTACGGGCGGGCGGCGGTCAGCCGGCCTCCCCGGCGAACACGTGGACGAACGCGTCGCAGAACGCCTTCAGATCGTCCGGCTTGCGGCTGGTCACCAGCTGGTTGGAGCCGTGGTCGCAGATCTTGACCTGCTCGTCCACCCAGGTGCCGCCGGCGTTCTGGATGTCGGTCCGCAGGCTCGGCCAGGACGTCAGCACCCGGCCGCGCACCACGTCGGCCTCCACCAGCGTCCACGGCGCGTGACAGATCGCGGCGACCGGCCGGCCCTGGTCGAAGAAGTCCTTCACGAAGGCGACGGCCTTCTCGTCCATCCGCAGGAAGTCCGGGTTGGCGACCCCGCCCGGCAGCACCAGACCGCCGAAGGACCCGGCCGACGTCCGCTCCACCACCTCGTCCACGGGGAAGGTGTCCGCCTTGTCCAGATGGTTGAACGCCTGGATCTCCCCCGGCTGTGTCGACACGAGCACCGGCTCGTGCCCGGCGTCCGAGGCGGCCTTCCACGGCTCGGTCAGCTCCACCTGCTCGACGCCCTCGGGTGCCACCAGAAACGCGATACGCATATGTCTCAGACTCCTTTCACTTTCCTCAGCGCCGCCCGGTGGGCCCGGGCGCGCCGCTTCCTCGCCCGGGCCGCCCGCCGGCAGCGCACCAGTTCCTCGCCGTACGGCAGCAGCACACACGCGCCGATCGCGACCCCGATGCCCGCCAGATACCCCGGCGACAGCGGGCGCCGGCGCGGCAGCAGCCGCCAGGCGTCCGGGTCCCCGCGCCCGCCGCGCAGCAACGACCGCACCTGGTCGGAGTGCAGGCACATCAGGGAGACCAGCCCGCCGAACGGCAGCGACTCCAGGAAGCTGTGGATGTGCTGCTCGACCGGCTTGACCTCGCGGTCGCTGTCCTCCGCGGTCCGTACGTCCCACAGCGCGGTCGCCTCGTGCGCCGCCGCCGCGCCCAGCTGCACGGCCAGCAGCAGGGGATTGACCTCGTAGCGCAGGGTGAGCGCTATGGGCAGGCCCACCTCCGCCATCATCAGGGAGTGGATCAGGGACTCCTTGGTCCCCGACGTGTCCTCGATCCGGGTGCGCCGGTGCATCGCCCAGTCGGCGAGCCCCGGCACGAACCAGCCGGGCAGCAGCCCGTACAGCAGGAAGCGCGTCGTGACCTCGCCGACGTCGACCGTCGCGCCCCGCGCGATCTCGGCCGCCTGGCCCGCGGTGCGGGGAGCCGGCCAGGGTGCCCCCTGCCTCATTCGCCCCCCACCAGCGCCTGGGCCAGCTGTTGCAGGTTCTCGTACCGGTCCTGGTGGGGCAGACCGGCGACGGCGTCGATCAGCGTGCCGGGCGCGTTGCTCCGGCGCAGCGCCCGGGCCAGCTCGCCCGGCTGCGCGGGGAAGGCGTGCCGGCTCAGGTGCCGGGCCAGCTCCAGCCGGGTCCGCTCCAGGGACGCCGGGGATCCGAGGCCGCCCACCGGGCCGCTCCAGACCTCCGGGTCGTCGTCCGCGGCCGGTTCCGGGTCGTGCCACTCCTCCACGCGCGTGGGATGGCCCGACCGCAGCAGCCCCTTCAGCTCGTGCTTCATCTCGTCGTCCCGGTGGACGTTCAGCCGGTCACTGCCTCGCTGCATATCTCCCTCCAAGGGTCGAAGGTCCGCACCGCGTACCCGGTGCCACACGTCCGACACGGGCTCCCTGCGTCCGCAACGGTCACTGTTTGGCCCGGCCGGGCAGGAACTCCTGCACCTTCGCCTTCAGGCCCTGCTTGATGACCGAACCCCGGTCGGCGTCGCCCTTCAGGATCGAGGCGGCCGTCGCCTCCATCTGCTCCCAGCTGGCGTGCGGCGGGATCGGCGGCACGGCCGGGTCGGTGAGGAACTCGAGCACCGCCGGCCCGTCCGCCTCCAGCCCGGCCCGCCACGCCGCCTCCACGTCCTCCGGCTTCTCCACCCGGATGCCGGTCAGCCCCAGCGAACGGGCGAACGCCGCGTACTGCACGTCCGGGATGGACTGCGACGGCAGGAACGAGGGGGCGCCCTCCATGGCCCGCATCTCCCAGGTCACCTGGTTCAGGTCCTGGTTGTTCCACACGGCCACCACCAGCCGCGGATCCGACCACAGGTCCCGGTACTTGGCCGCAGTGATCATCTCCGCCAGCCCGTTCATCTGCATCGCGCCATCGCCGACCAGCGCGAACACCGGCCGGTCCGGGTGCGCGAACTTGGCCCCGATCGCGTACGGCACCCCCGGGCCCATCGTGGCCAGCGTCCCGGACAGCGAACCGCGCATGCCCGGCCGCATCGTGATGTGCCGCGCGTACCAGTTGGCGACCGAACCGGAGTCCGAGGTCAGGATCGCGTCGTCCGGCAGCAGCGGGTCCAGCGCCCGGGCCACGTACTCGGGGTTGATCGGGTCGGCCGCCACCGCGGCCCGCCGCTCCATCGTGGCGTGCCAGCGCTCCACGTTCGCGCACACCGAGTCGTACCACTTGCGGCTGCGCCCCTCCGCCTTGAGCAGCGGGATCAGCCGGCGCAGCGTCGCCTGCGCGTCGCCGATCAGGTTCACCTCGTACGGGTAGCGCATGCCGATCATGTGCGCGTCGATGTCGATCTGCACCCCGCGCGCCTTGCCGAACTCCGGCATGAACTGCGTGTACGGGAACGACGAGCCGATGGTCAGCAGCGTGTCGCAGTCCCGCATCAGCTCGTACGACGGCCGGCTGCCGAGCAGCCCGATCGGGCCCGTCACATACGGCAGTTCGTCACTGAGCACGTCCTTGCCGAGCAGCGCCTTCGCCACCCCCGCGCCGAGCAGCTCGGCGACCTCCCGCACCTCCGCGACCGCCCCCGCCGCGCCCTGCCCGACCAGGACGGCCACCTTCTCGCCCGCGTTCAGCACCTCCGCCGCCCGGCGCAGCGCCTCGTCGGTCGGGGTCGCCGTGAACTCGCTCATCCCCAGACTGGACGGCACCATCTTGAAGGCGTGCGTCGGCGGCGAGTAGTCCAGCTCCTGCACATCGCCCGGGATGATCAGCGCGGTCGGGCAGCGCCGGGCGTACGCGGTGCGGATCGCCCGGTCCAGCACGTTCGGCAGCTGCTCGGGGACCGTCACGGTCTCCACGAACTCCGAGGCGACGTCCTTGTACAGCGTGTGCAGGTCGACTTCCTGCTGGTAGGAGCCGCCCATCGCGGTCCGGTTGGTCTGGCCGACGATGGCCAGCACGGGTACGTGATCGAGCTTCGCGTCGTAGAGGCCGTTGAGCAGGTGGATGGCGCCGGGTCCGGAGGTCGCCGCGCACACTCCGATGCGTCCGCTGAACTTCGCGTACCCGACCGCCTCGAAGGCGGACATCTCCTCGTGCCGGGACTGAACGAACCGCGGCCGGTTCTCGGCGCGGCCCCAGGCGGCGAGCAGTCCGTTGATGCCGTCGCCCGGATAGCCGAAAACCTGTTCCACGCCCCAAGCGCGCAGGCGTTCGAGGATGTGGTCCGAGACCTTGGTGCTCATGGACAGACCTCCCGGTGGAGAGCGAAGCGGACGATCCGGTCAGCCCGTACCGAGTGACCTGCGCGGCAGACGGAAAACCTCCGGGGGCGGGGCGGGGCGCGCGCCGGTGAGGGCCCCTGCGCCGCCGGACGCCGTCGGCCGGTGCGTGTCGTCCGGCGCGGTCCGGTGGCCGTCACCCGCGCGGCCCCGCGTGTCGCGCGAATGGGCTCCGGCCGCGCGCGGTACGGCCCCGCGCGGGCTGTCATGGCACCGAGGGCACACCGACCGTGCCTCCCGTGGCCGGGGCGCCGCACGGCGTCGCCGCGGTACGACCGTCCCGTCGGGGCCGGGTGCCGCACGCGTCGCCGTGGTGCCGGTGCGCCGGTGTACGGCCGTCCGACCGCCCGCCGCACCCCGCGAGGAGCCCCGCCCATGCGCCGCACCGCCCGCGCCGCCCTGTCCGCCGCCTTCGCCGCCGGTGCCGTACTCGCCCTGACCGGGCCCGCCGCGTCCGCCGACGGCGCGGTGCTCGCCCTGACCGGGCCCGCCGCGCCGGTACCGCTTCCGGCGGCCTGCGACCCGCTCACCGGGACCGTGCCGGTGCCGGTTCCGGTGCCGGGGGCGTTGGGGCCCGCGCCCGTGGCCCCAGGTGACGGGGCGGCGGGCGGCCCGGGGTGCGAGGACGCTTCCCCCGGAGCCGGAGCCGGAGCCGGAGCCGGAGCCGGAGCCGGCGGCCGCGAGCCGGCCGGCCAGGGCGGGGGCGGCGTCCCCGACGCCGGCGGCCTGGACGGCGTGCCGGACGCCGGAGCAGCGGACGGTACGGGGAAGGAGCCGGCCGGGCCGGACGGCACGGGGTGGGACGGCTCGGCGCGGGAGGGCGCCGGGCAGACCGGCGGGGTACCGGACGGCTCGGGGTGGGACGGGACCGGACAGGTCGGCGGAGGCCAGGACGCGGGCGGGCGCGGTGGTGGGGGCCGGGACGGCGGAAGCCCGGACGGTGGCGGGCGGGAGTGCCCGGGAGGGGGTTCCTGCGCGCAGGACGGCCACCCGTGCGGGGACTCCCGCGACGCCCCCGGCGCCGACGGCTGCCGCCCGGCCGGCGTCCAGCACGGCGTGGACGCCGGAGCGGGCGGCACCTTCGAGGACTCGGTCCCCGCCCTCGCCGTAGGGGCCGCCCTGATCGCCGCCGCCTGCGCGGGCGCCGGCTACCGGCTGTACGGCCGCACGCGCCTCGCGGCCAGGCGGTCCGCCGAAATGTGACCCCGGCGACACCGGCGACCGCCCATGGACAGCCGTACGCCGGGTACACGCCGACGCGAGGGCGCCGGCAGCGCCTGACCGGCACCATCCGCCCCGCGACCACCGGAGCCGCGACGCACAGCACCACAGCACGTACAGATACGGCACGACGGACACGGACGGCACGGACAAGGAACGCGGACCGGCGACCCCGCCCGGACCAGGCGGCACGACGGCACCACGCACTCGCGGAGGCGGACATGCGGCGCACGGACCCGGACCGGGACCGCCGGGACGGCCACGGCCCCGCCCACGGCACGCAGGACCAGGGTGCCGTGCGCGGCGGCGAGGATCACGGCGCCGACCACGGCCGGGACCCCCGGAGACCTGTGCCGCGCGGTGAGGACCACGGCCCCGCCCACCGCCGGGACGGCCACGCCCCCGCCCGCCCCCGGGAGGACCACGGTCCCGTCCGCTACGGGCCGCCGCTTCCCGCCGACGGGCTGCCCGTGCTCCCCGAGTTGTCCGCCGTGGTCGCCGCCGCGGCGGACCGGGCCGACGCCCAGCCCGTCGGCGGTGCGCCCGCCCTGCTGGAGGCGGCCTGCGGGTACTGGACCAGGCGCGGACTGTCCTGCGTCCCCGACCGGATCGCCGCGGGCCCCGGTGCCCCCGCGCTACTGCTCGCCATCACCGCCGCGCTGGCCGGGGACGGCGCCGACATCCTCGTACCCCGCCCCTGCGCCGCCTGGTGGGCGCCGTACGCCCGGCTGCTCGGCCGGCCCGTGTTCCATGTGCCGACCCCCGCCGAGAGCGGTGGCGTCCCCGATCCGTACGCCCTGCTGGAGACCGTGCGCCGGGTCCGCGCCGAGGGCGGCGACCCACGGCTGCTGGTGCTGTCCGTCGCCGACGACCCCACCGCCACCGTCGCCCCGCCCGAACTGCTGCACGAGACCGTCGAGGCCGCCACCGCCGAGGGCCTCCACCTGGTCAGCGACGAGACCTGGCGCGACACCCTGCACGCCCCGCACGAGACCGTCCTGCTCAGCCCGGCCGAGATGTGGCCCGACGAGGTCACCGTCGTCACCGACCTGGCCGGCGCCCTGCTGCCCGCCGGCTGGCCCGCCGCCGTCGCGCGCTTCCCGGCCACCGGGGCCGGACGGCGGCTGCACGCGCGCGTGCTCGACGTCCTCACCGCCCTCGGCGCGCGGCTCGCCGTACCGGTCGCCGCGGCGGCCTGCTACGCCCTGGACGAACCGCCGCCCGTCGTCGAACGCCGGGAGGCCACCGTCCGGCTGCACGCGCGCGTGGCCGCCGCCGCGCACGCCGCCGTGGTCGCCGCCGGCGCGCTCGCCCGGCCCCCGCAGGCCGGCCGCCACCTGTACGCCGACCTCGCGCCGCTGCGCGAGCCGCTGGCCGCCCAAGGGGCCGGCGACGCCCAGGAGCTGGAAGACCTCCTCACCGCCCGGCTCGGCATGCCCGCGCCCGGCGGCCACCGCTTCGGCGACGACCTCGGCGCGCTGCGCGTGCGGCTCGCCACCGGACCCCTGCTCGGCGGCACGGACGAGGAGCGCACGGAAAGCCTCGTGTCACCCGCACCGCTGGAACTGCCACACGTGCAACGCGCGTTGGTCTCCTTGAGGTCGGCCTTCGACGATCTCCGCGACGACGCTCAGCGATGGGAGCATCCTCGATGACGCAGCAGACGCATGAGCCCGGCCCGGCCACGACGACCACGGCACCCGGCGCGCCGGTCCCCCTCGCCGCCCCCTTCCCGCCGCTGGCCGAGCCCCGCCCGCTGGGCGAGCACCGGGTCTGGCCGCGCACCTTCCACGACCGGCTGACCGCGCCCCTGCCCGGCCTGAAGGCCCTCGCCCGCTTCGCCCGCGAGGGCGCCGTGCGCCCCGGCCCCGACGGCCTCGCCGACATCCCCCGGCTGCCGTACGAACCGGGCCCGCTGCCCCGTGTCGACAGCCGCACCCTGGCCGTCACCTGGGCGGGACACGCCAGCTGGGTCGTCCGGATCGGCGGGCTGACCGTCCTCACCGACCCGGTCTGGTCCCGCCGCATCCTCGGCACCCCGGCCCGCGTCACCCCCGTGGGCGTGCCCTGGGACGCCCTGCCCCCCGTCGACGCCGTCGTCATCAGCCACAACCACTACGACCACCTGGACGCCCCCACCCTGCGCCGGCTCCCGCGCGACACCCCCGTCTTCGTGCCCGCGGGCCTCGGCAACTGGTTCCGCCGCCGCCGGTTCACCCGCGTCACCGAGCTGGACTGGTGGGAGGGCGCCGAACTGTCCGGCACCCGCTTCGACTTCGTCCCCGCCCACCACTGGTCCAAGCGCACCCTCACCGACACCTGCCGCAGCCTGTGGGGCGGCTGGGTCCTCACCGCCGCGGACGGACAGCGCCTCTACTTCGCCGGCGACACCGGCTACGGCCACTGGTTCTCCCGCATCGGCCGCCGCTACCCCGGCATCGACCTGGCCCTGATGCCCATCGGCGCCTACGACCCCCGCTGGTGGCTCAGCGACGTCCACTGCGACCCCGAGGAGGCGGTCCAGGCCACCCTGGATCTCGGCGCCCGTCGCATGGCCCCCATGCACTGGGGCACGTTCATCCTCTCGGCGGAACCGGTCCTGGAACCGCTCACCCGGGTACGGGCCGCCTGGGAGAAGGCGGGGCGGGAGCGCGAAGACCTGTGGGACCTCCCGGTCGGCGCTTCGAGAGTGCTGAGCTGAGGACCTCAGCCGGTGGCCCGGACCCGCCGCCACACCCCGGGCATCGCGCTGATCAGGACCGTCAGCGCCACCGCCAGCACAACCCCCTCCCACGGCTCCTCGAACAACGACCCGCCCACAATGCCGATCACCTGGTACGTGGCCGCCCAGGCCAGACACGCCGGAAGGTTCCCCCGCGCGAACCTCCTCGGCGGCCACTCCGCCATCAGGCACGCCAGCATCACCGGTATCCGCCCCGCCGGGACGAGCCGGGACAGCACCAGCACGGCGGTCCCGTGTTCGGCCAGCTTCCCCCGCGCCCGCGCCAGCCGCTCCTCCGGCGCCCGGGCCCGGATCGCCGCCAGCCACCGCGACCCGCTCCGGGACCGCATCCCGCGCCGGCCCAGCCAGTACAGCGCCACGTCCCCCAGGAACGCGGCCAGCGACGCCGTCACGAACACCAGCGCCGGAGAGTACGGCGACCTCTGGTGGAACGCGACCACCGCCGCCGAACTCACCAGCGCGCCCGTCGGCACCACCGGCACCAGCGCCCCGATCAGCACCAGCAGGAACAGCGACGGATAGCCCACCGCCTGCTGCGTGGACTCGGGTGTCACGGTGGCCGAGGCGGCGGCGAGCCAGGTCACCGGGCGACCTCCAGCCGCAGGCTCTCGCCGTGCGCCAGCTTGTGCACCGCCACCCGGGGCGCGGCCACGGCCGCCAGTCGTACGAACTCGTCACCCGGCGCGTGGAACTCGTGCGGGCGCACCGCGTCCATGCCGATCGGCCAGTACGTCCCGTAGTGCACCGGCACCGCGACCCGCGGCGCCAGCCGGGCCAGCGCCCGCGCCGCCCGCCCCGCGTCCAGGTGCCCCTCCCCGAGGTACGGCCCCCAGCCGCCCACCGGCAGCAGCGCCGCGTCCACCGGCCCGACCCGCTCGGCCATCTCGTCGAACAGCCCGGTGTCGCCGGCGAAGTAGGTCCGGGCCTCGCCCTCCACGACGTACCCCAGCGCGGGGGAGCGGCGCGGGCCCACCGGCAGCCGCCGCCCGTCGTGCAGCGCCGGCACCACGCGGACCAGCACCTCGCCCACCCGCACCTCGTCGCCGGGCACCACCTCGGTGATCCGCAGCCGGCGTAGCCGGCGCAGTCCGGGTACCGCCCGTGGTGCGCCCCGGGGCACGAGCAGGCGCGTGCCCGGGGCGAGGCAGGCCAGCGAGGGCAGGTGCAGATGGTCGGCGTGCAGATGCGAGACCAGCGCCAGGTCGGCGCGGCGGGCCCCGGCGGGCGGCACGGCACCCCGGCGGCGGCGCAGATGCGCCAGCCGGCGGGCGAACAGGGGATCGGTGAGCACCCGGATGTTCGCGTCCTCCACCACGCAGGTGGCGTGACCCCACCAGGTGATCTCCACCGGCACCTTCTTTCGCCTCCTTCGCGCGACTCCCCGAAGCCTACGGGCAGGAGTAGGGTCGGCGGCGAAATCGGGAGGTGAGGGGACGCCATGAGACAGCCGCGAGGGGTTTTCGGCACGCTGACGCCGGTGCGGGTCACCGCCATCGCGAGTCTGACGCCCCTGGAGGAGCTGGAGGCCGACCCCTTCCTGGTGGACTCCCGCAGCCAGCACGCCATGTGCGCCCGCTGGGCCGCCGAGCGCGGCTACGTCATCGCCCGGGAACTTCTCGTCGGCGGTCTGCGTTTCGATCACTGCGCGCTGTGGGAGGGGGTGCGCCCCGGGGTGGACGTGTTCGTCGCGCCCAGCCTCCGGGTGCTGCGCCGGGCCCTGTCGTCGGTGGAGGAGTTCACCGCCGAGTGCGCGCGCCGGGGCGTGCGCGTGGAGACGGTGGGTCGCGCCGAGCCGTCGTACGACGCGCAGATGAAGGCCCGGGTGCACCGCCGCCTGTCCATGCCGACGGCCGGCTACGACGGCCGGTGACCCCGGCCCGTCCCGGTCGCCCGCGCCTCGTGTGACAAGGTGGAACCGGGCCCGACCGGCCCGCTGGAGCGAGAGGAGGGTCCTCCTGGCCCGAGTGGCGGGAAGGGCCGGGTTGTGAGGTGTACGGCGTGCGGGGCATGCGGTGGCGGCGGATCGCCAGTCAGGTCGGGCGCAGTGTCGCCGTGTGGGCGGTCTCCACGGTCACCATGCTGCTCCTCGCCGGGCTGCTGCCCGACTTCCGGCTCCAGTCCGCCGACGGCGACAGCGTCACCCGGATCGCCCTGGCCGCCGCCTGCGGCGCCGGTGCCTTCGGCATCCTGTCGGCCGTGGTCTGGCCGCTGCTGGTCCGGCTGCTGCTGCTCGTGCCGGCGCTGGTCCTCGGCCTGCTGGTGTTCTTCCTCAACGGCTCCCTGCTGCTGCTCGCCCTGCGCGTCAACCCCTCCGGCCGGGGCGAGGCCGCGCCCGAGACCGCGGTCATCGTGGCGGCGGTGATGTCCGCCGTCGCCTCCGCGACCGGCGCGGCCCTCGCGGTGCGCGACGACGAGGCGTACCGCCGCCGGCTGCACCGCCTCGCCACCCGCGGCCGCCGGGCCCACCCGCCCTGCCCCACCACGCCCGGCCTGGTCTGCGTCCAGCTCGACGGCGTGGGCCACGACGTCCTCACGGACGCGGTCCGCAAGGGCCTGATGCCGACGGTCGCCCGCTGGCTGTCCCGGCCCGAGGACCCGGAACCGGCCGGGCACGGCATACGACCGTCAGCCGACGGGTCGGCGGCCGACGGGACACGACCGGGCACGGAGGGCGCACGGCCGACAGGCGACGGCGCCCGGGGCCCGGTGGACGGCGTCCGGCGTCCGGCGGCCGACGGGATACGACCGAGCACGGACGACGGACGGCCGGCCGGCAACGGCCCGGCCGCCGAGGGCACACGGTCGGCTGGGGACGGTCGGGGCCCGGTCGCCGAGGGCATACGGCCGGCCGGGGACGGTCCTGGTCCGGCGGCCGACGGCATGCGACCGGCCGGCGAGGGCTCGCATCCGGCAGCCGACGCGACAAGACCGGCCGTGGACGGCCCACGCCCGACCGCCACCCCCGGCCGCTCCGCCCCCGGACCGGCCGCCGCCCTCCCGGCCCACGAGGTCACCGCCGTCCTCCCGGCCCAGGAGCCCGGAACCCCCCTGCCCGCCCGCGCGCCCACCCACCGCCTCACCCCCTGGCGCACCGACTGGTCCAGCCAGACGGGGGCCAGTCAGCTCGGCATCCTGCACGGCAGCACCTTCGACGTGCCGGCCTTCCGCTGGTACGAGAAGGAGCGCGGCGAGGTGATGGTCTCCAACCGGCCGACCAGCGCCGCCGAACTCCAGCGCCGCGCCGCCCTGCGCACCGGTGACGCCGGACTGCTCGCCGTCGACGGCGCCAGCCGCGGCAACCTCTTCAGCGGCGGCGCCGGCGAACAGGCCCTGGTGCTGTCCATCGCCACCCGCCGCCGCGGCCGCGACAACCGCTCCCGGGCCGGCTACTTCGCCTACTTCTCCGACCCCGCGAACGCGGTCCGCACGGCCCTGTCCTTCGTCGCCGAGGTGGCCCGCGAGATCGGCCAGTCCACCCGGGCCCGGCTGGGCCGGCAGCGCCCGCGGGTCGGCCGGGGCGGCCTGTATCCGCTGGTCCGCGCCTTCGCCACGGTCGTCGAGCGGGACGTCGTCGTCGCCGCGGTCATGGGCGACATGCTCGCCGGCCGGACCGCCGTCTACGCCGACCTCGTCGCCTACGACGAGGTCGCCCACCACTCCGGCCCGCACGGCCGCGACGCCGAGCAGGTCCTGCGGCGCCTCGACCGCTGTCTGGCCCTGCTGGAGCGCGTCGCCGAGCACGCCCCGCGCCCGTACCGGATCGTCGTGCTGTCGGACCACGGGCAGAGCCCGGGGGAAACGTTCCGCGCCCGCTACGGCCTCACCCTCGGCGACCTGGTCCGGGCCGGCTGCGGGCTGCCCGTGCCGCGCCGGGCCCGGCAGACGCACAGCGGCGCCGAGGCCCGCGCCGCCGTGCGCGCCGCCCTGCGCCGCCCGGTGGAGGAGAAGGGCGAGGACCGCCGCCCGGCCCGCCGCCGCGAGCCCGTCGTGCTGGCCTCCGGCAACCTCGGTCTGGTCTCCTTCCCGGACGTCCCGCACCGGATGACCAAGGAGGAGATCGACGCCCGCCACCCGGCCCTGCTCACCACCCTCGCCAACCACCCCGGTATCGGCTTCCTGCTGGTGCGCAGCGAGCGGCACGGCGGTGTGGTGCTCGGCGCGCACGGCGCGGAGATCCCGCTGGACCGGCTGGACGACGAGCCGGGCCCGCTGGCCCGCTTCGGGCCCGGCGCCGCGGACGCCGTCCGCCGCACCCACTCCTTCCCGCACACCGCCGACATCATGGTCAACTCCGCCTACGACCCCGCCGACGGCGAGGTCCTCGCCTTCGAGGAGCAGATCGGCTCGCACGGCGGTCTCGGCGGCGCCCAGTCCCGCCCGTTCCTGCTCTCCCCGGTGGACCTCTCCCCGCCGGCCGCCGACGGGGCGGAACCGGTCGGCGCCGAGCGGATCCACCGCATCCTGCGCCGCTGGCTGGACGAGCTGAACGGCCCCCAGGTCCCGCTGACCCCCGCCGCCGCCGAGGAGGAAGAGGCGGCGGAGAAGGCAGCCTGACAACGGCCCGCCGGTCAAGACGGCGCCGGGCCCCCGCTCCCGGCGCACCCCGGCCCGACCGGCGCCTCGGCCCGGCGGACCGTCGCGTTCCGGCCACCGTCGACCGGCCCCGGCGCGTCCACCGGCTAGGCCATATGTGCGAGAGCGGGATCGCATGACAGACTGCTGCCCGCGTTCATCGGCACGTAGGGGAGGGCGTGGTCGTGAGTGAGCGGCGGGCTGCGCCCACCGTGGGGCAGGTGGTGCTCGGCAAGCGGTTGCAGGAGCTGCGGGAGGCCGCGGGGCTCAGCCGCGAGGAGGCCGCCCAGGTCCTCAGGGTGGCGGCGGCGACCGTGCGGCGGATGGAGACGGCCGAGGTCGCGCTCAAGATCCCCTACGTGCAGGTGCTGCTGACCACCTACGGGGTGCCGGACGAGGAGGCCGACGCCTTCGTCCGGCTGGCCGAGGAGGCGAACCAGCCGGGCTGGTGGCAGCGGTTCCACGACGTGCTGCCGGACTGGTTCAGCCTGTACGTCAGCCTGGAGGGCGCCGCCCGGATCATCCGCTCCTACGAACCGCACTTCGTCCCCGGCCTGCTCCAGACCGAGGACTACGCCCGGGCCGTGATGGAGGCGGGCACCGTCGGGCAGACCTCCCCGGAGACGGTGGACCGGCACGTGTCGCTGCGCATGGAACGGCAGCGGCTGCTGGACCGCGAGGACCCGCCCCACCTGTGGGTGATCATGGACGAGACGGTGCTCAGGCGCCCGGTGAGCACCGACCCGAAGGTGCTGCGGGACCAGCTGGACCGGCTGCTGGAGTACGCCGAACGGGACCGGGTCACGCTCCAGATCGCCGAGTTCGCCGCGGGCCCGCACCCGGGGACGTACGCGCCGTTCACGCTGTTCCGGTTCGCCGAGCCGGAGTTGCCGGACATGGTGTTCACCGAGTACCTGACCGGCGCGCTCTACCTGGACGCGCGCCGCGAGGTGGCCGCGCACCTGGAGGTGCTGGACCACATGACGGCCCGCGCCGCGTCCGCCCGGCGCACCCTGAAGCTGCTGCGGGAGTACCGCGAGCGCCTGTGACCCCCCCCGCGCCCGCCGTGACCCGTACGGGTCCCCGGACAGGTGCCCCGCCGGGCCTGCCCCTAGGTTCTGAGTAACGGGGCCGAACCGAGGGAGCGCACGTGACCGACACGCGGAGACCGCCCAGGGAGCCCGGCGCGGCCCTGCTGTCCGCGGGCAGCTTCTTCCGGCCCGGCACGCCCGCGCCCGACCTGCACAGCGTCACCCTGACCGGCGGCCGGCAGGCGGACGCCTTCTACCGGGACCGGTGGAGCCACGACAAGGTGGTGCACTCCACCCACGGCGTGAACTGCACCGGCTCCTGCCGGTGGAAGGTGTACGTCAAGGACGGGATCATCACCTGGGAGACCCAGGAGACGGACTATCCGTCGGTGGGCCCGGACCGGCCCGAGTACGAGCCGCGCGGCTGCCCGCGCGGCGCCGCGTTCTCCTGGTACACCTACTCGCCCACCCGGGTCCGCTACCCCTACGTCCGGGGCGTGCTGCTCCAGATGTACCGGGAGGCGAAGCAGCGGCTCGGGGACCCGGTGCTGGCCTGGGCGGACATCCAGAACGACCCCGAGCGGCGCCGCCGTTACCAGCGGGCGCGCGGCAAGGGCGGCCTGGTGCGGGCGCGCTGGGAGGAGGCGGTGGAACTGGTCGCCGCCGCGCAGGTGCACACCATCAAGACCTACGGCCCCGACCGGATCGCCGGGTTCTCCCCGATCCCGGCGATGTCGATGGTGTCGCACGCGGCCGGCGCCCGCTACCACTCGCTGATCGGCGCGTCCATGCTGTCGTTCTACGACTGGTACGCCGACCTCCCGGTGGCCTCCCCGCAGGTCTTCGGCGACCAGACGGACGTACCCGAGTCCGGCGACTGGTGGGACGCCGCCTACCTGATCATGTGGGGCTCCAACGTTCCGGTGACCCGCACCCCGGACGCGCACTGGATGGCGGAGGCCCGCTACCGGGGACAGAAGGTGGTGGTGGTCTCACCGGACTACGCCGACGCCACCAAGTTCGCCGACACCTGGCTGCACCCGCACCCGGGCACGGACGGCGCGCTGGCCCTGGCGATGGGCCATGTGATCCTCAAGGAGTTCTTCGTCGACCGGCAGACGCCGTTCTTCACCGACTACGTACGGAAGTTCACCGACCTGCCGTTCCTGGTGACGCTCGCCGAGCGGGACGGGGCGTGGGTGCCGGGGAAGTTCCTGCGCGCCACCGACATCGGCCAGGACGGGGAGGGCGCGGAGTGGAAGACGGCCGTCCTGGACGAGACGACCGGCCGCGCGGTGGTGCCGAACGGCTCCCTGGGCTTTCGCTGGACCGAGTCCGGCGAGGGCCGGTGGAACCTGGAACTGGGCGACATCCGGCCCCGGCTGAGCCTGTACGGCAGCGAGATCGCGGTGCCGGTGGAGGTGCTGCTGCCCCGGTTCGACACCGAGGGCGGGGCACACGGACAGGGGCGGGGCGAGGTGCTGCGGCGCAGCGTCCCGGCCACCCGGCTGGGCGGCGCGGACGGCCCGCTGGTGACGACGGTCTACGACCTGCTGCTGGCCCAGTACGGGGTGGCCCGCCCCGGGATGCCCGGCGACTGGCCCGCCTCCTACGACGACGACCGCACCCCGGCCACCCCCGCCTGGCAGGAGACGCACACCTCCGTCCCGGCCGCCCAGTGCGTGCGCATCGCCCGGGAGTTCGCGCGGACCGCCGAACGCTCCCGGGGCCGCTGCATGATCATCATGGGGGCGGGCACCAACCACTGGTTCCACTCGGAGACGATCTACCGCGCCTTCCTGGCCCTGCTGAAGCTCACCGGCTGCCAGGGCCGCAACGGCGGCGGCTGGGCGCACTACGTGGGCCAGGAGAAGTGCCGCCCGGTGACCGGCTGGGCGACGCTGGCCGCCGCCTCCGACTGGTCCCGACCGCCCCGGCAGGCGATCGGCACCGGGTACTGGTACCTGCACACCGACCAATGGCGCTACGACCGCTTCGGCGCTGATGTGCTCGCCTCGCCGCTCGGCGAGGGCCGGTTCGCCGGGATGACCGCCGCGGACTGCCTGGCGCTGTCCGCCCGCGCGGGCTGGATGCCGTCGTACCCCACCTTCGACCGCAACCCGCTCGACCTGGGCGAGGAGAGCGGCGACCCGGTGGCGAAGGCGGTGGCCGCGCTGCGCGCCGGCACCCTGAGGTTCGCCTGCGAGGACCCGGACGCCCCGGAGAACTGGCCGCGCGTGCTGACCCTGTGGCGGGCCAATCTGCTGGGCTCCTCGGCCAAGGGCGCCGAGTACTTCACCCGGCACCTGCTGGGCACCCACTCCTCGCTGCGCGCCGACGAGGCCGCGCCAGGCGAGCGGCCGAGGGACGTGACCTGGCGGGAGCGGGCACCGGAGGGCAAGCTCGACCTGCTGCTGTCGCTGGACTTCCGGCACACCTCCTCCACGCTGCTGTCGGACGTGGTGCTGCCGGCCGCGACCTGGTACGAGAAGCACGACCTGTCCTCCACCGACATGCACCCCTTCGTGCACGCGTTCACCCCGGCCGTGGACCCGCCCTGGCAGGCCCGCACCGACTTCGACACTTTCAAGGCGCTCGCGGAGAAGCTCAGCGAGCTGGCCGTGGACCATCTGGGCGTCCGCCGGGACCTGGTGGCGAGCCCGCTCCAGCACGACACCCCGGCCGAGACCGCCCAGCCGGGCGGGGTGGTGCGGGACTGGAAGCGCGGCGAGTGCGAGCCCGTACCCGGCCGGACCCTGCCGAACCTGACCGTGGTGGAGCGCGACTACACCGCGATCGCCGCCAAGTTCGCCGCCCTCGGCCCGCTCGTGGAGCGACTCGGCCTCGCCGCCAAGGGGATCGCCCTGCGCCCGGACGTGGAGGTCGCCCAGCTGCGGAAGTCCAACGGCACCGGCTACCAGGGGCGGCCGTCGCTCGACACGGCCGTGAAGGCGGCGAACACCGTCCTCGCCCTGTCCGGCACCACCAACGGGCGCCTGGCCACCGAGGGCTTCCGCACGCTGGAGCGGCGCACCGGGCGGCCGATGGCCCATCTCGCCGCCGAGCACGAGGGCAAACGGGTCACGTACGCCGACACCCAGGCGGCGCCCGTGCCGGTGATCACCTCGCCGGAGTGGTCGGGCAGCGAGTCCGGCGGCCGGCGCTACACGGCGTTCACGCTCAACACCGAGCACGGCAAACCCTGGCACACCCTCACCGGCCGCCAGCACTTCTTCCTCGACCACGACTGGATGCACGAACTCGGCGAGGCCCTGCCGGTGTACCGGCCGCCGCTGGACATGCACCGGCTGTTCGGCGAACCGCGCCTCGGACCCGACGGCCACCGCGAGGTGACGGTGCGTTACCTCACTCCGCACAGCAAGTGGTCGATACACTCCGAGTACCAGGACAACCTGTTCATGCTGGCCCTCTCCCGGGGCGGGCAGACCATCTGGATGTCCCCGCAGGACGCCGACGCGATCGGCGCCGGGGACAACGACTGGGTGGAGGCGGTCAACCGCAACGGCGTGGTCGTGGCCCGCGCGATCGTCTCGCACCGCATGCCGCCCGGCACCGTCTACCTGCACCACGCGCAGGAGCGCACGGTGAGCGTGCCGAAGACGGAGACCACCGGGATGCGCGGCGGCATCCACAACTCCCTGACCCGGCTGCTGCTCAAGCCGTCCCATCTGATCGGCGGATACGCCCAGTTGTCCTGGGCGTTCAACTACCTGGGCCCGACGGGGAACCAGCGCGACGAGGTGACGGTGATCCGCCGCCGCGGCCAGGAGGTCGAGTACTGATGCGTCCGATGGCCCAGATCGCGATGGTGATGAACCTCGACAAGTGCATCGGCTGCCACACCTGTTCGGTCACCTGCAAACAGGCGTGGACCAACCGGCGGGGCATGGAGTACGTCTGGTTCAACAACGTGGAGACCCGCCCCGGGCAGGGCTATCCGCGCCGCTACGAGGACCAGGAGAAATGGCGCGGCGGCTGGGAGCTGAACCGGCGCGGCGCGCTCACCCTCAAGGCCGGCGGCCGGTTCAAGAAGCTCGCCGGGATCTTCTCCAACCCCCGGCTGCCCGAGATCAAGGACTACTACGAACCCTGGACGTACGAGTACCGCAACCTGACCGACGCCCCGCTCGGCGACGACTACCCGGTGGCCCGGCCGGTGTCGTCCGTCACCGGCGAGCCGATGAAGATCGAGTGGTCCTCGAACTGGGACGACAACCTCGGCGGCGCCCCCGCCTACGGCGACCTGGACCCGATGGTCGAACGCCTGCGCCAAGAGGCGTCCGACAAGGTGCGGTTCGCCTACGAGCAGACGTTCATGTTCTACCTGCCGCGGATCTGCGAGCACTGCCTGAACCCCTCGTGCGTGGCCTCCTGCCCGTCCGGGGCGATGTACAAGCGGGCCGAGGACGGCATCGTCCTGGTCGACCAGGACCACTGCCGGGGCTGGCGGATGTGCGTGACCGGATGCCCGTACAAGAAGGTGTACTTCAACCACGCCACCGGCAAGGCCGAGAAGTGCACCCTGTGCTACCCGCGGATCGAGGTCGGCCTGCCGACGGTGTGCTCGGAGACCTGCGTGGGCCGGCTGCGCTACCTCGGGGTGCTGCTGTACGACGCCGACAAGGTGACCGCCGCCGCCTCCGTACCGGACGAGAAGGACCTGTACGAGGCCCAGTTGGGGGTGTTCCTCGACCCGGACGACCCCGGGGTGCTGCGCGCCTGCGAGGACGCGGGCATCCCGCGCGAGTGGACCGAGGCCGCCCGCCGCTCGCCCGTGCACGCGCTGGTCAGCCGGTACCGGGTGGCGCTGCCGCTGCACCCCGAGTACCGGACGATGCCGATGGTCTGGTACATCCCGCCGCTGTCGCCGGTGGTGGATGCGCTGTCCGCCACCGGGCACGACGGGGAGGACGCGGGCAACCTGTTCGGCGCCATCGACACCCTGCGCATCCCGCTGGAGTACCTGGCGGAGATGTTCACGGCCGGCGACACCCGGCCGGTGCGGGCCTCGCTGGAGAAGCTCGCCGCGATGCGCTCGCACATGCGGGCGCTCAACCTCGGGGAGACGCCGGACCCGGCGATCGCCTCGGCGGCCGGCCTGCGCCCGGCCGACATCGAGGCCCTGTACCGGCTGCTGGCCATCGCCAAGTACGAGGAGCGGTACGTGATCCCGACCGCCGCCGTCGGGGACGCCCGCCGGCTGGAGGAGTCGGCGGTGCCCACCGAGTGCAGCCTCGACCACGCGGGTGGACCCGGCATGGGCGGCGACGGGCCGTTCGGCCGGGACTCCGGCCGCAGACGGCTCCCGCTGGTGTCGGTGGAGAACTTCCACCTGCTGCGCAGACGGCAGACCTCGGACGAGGCGGAGGAGACCTGATGCCCTCGGACGCGGTGCTCTACCAGGCGGCGGCCCTGTGCCTGACCTACCCGGACGACGACCTGATCGCCCGGCTGCCGCTGCTGCGCGAAGCCGCCCCGCAACTGCGGGAGTTCACCGACCACGCGGCCGTCACCCCGCTGCTGGACCTGGCCGCGCACTACGTGGAGGTCTTCGACCTCAAGAACCGGCACAGCCTGTACCTGAGCTGGTGGCACGACGGCGACACCCGGCGGCGCGGTATGTCCCTGGTGCGCTTCAAGGACGTCTACCGCCGCCACGGCCTGGAGTTCAGCGGCGAGGAACTGCCCGACTTCCTGCCGGCCGTGCTGGAGTTCACCGCGCGGACCGGCGACACCGGCCTGCTGACGGAACACCGCGGCGGCCTGGAGCGGTTGCGCACCCGGCTGGCCGCCTGCGGCACCCCGTACGCGGGCGTCCTGGACGCGGTCTGCGCCGCCCTGCCCGCCCCCCACCCCGGAGCACGCCGATGACCGTCCTGCTGTGGGGCGCCCTGCCCTACGTCGCCTTCGCCCTGCTGGTGGCCGGCCTCGTCTGGCGCTACCGCTACGACAAGTACGGCTGGACCACCCGCTCCTCGCAGGTGTACGAGTCACGGCTGCTGAACGTCGCCTCCCCGGTGTTCCACTACGGCATCCTGTTCGTGCTGGCGGGACACCTGGTGGGGCTGTTCGTGCCGGTGTCCTGGACGGAGACGTTCGGCGTGGACGAGCACGCCTACCACCTGCTGTCGCTGTACGGCGGGACGGCGGCCGGGGTGCTGACGGTCGCCGGGGTCGCGCTGCTCGTCTACCGCCGCCGCACCCGCGCCCCCGTCTTCCGGGCCACCACGGCCAACGACAAGGCCATGTACCTGCTGCTGCTCGGCGCGATCGTGCTCGGCATGGTCGCCAAGCTGACGCACACCGGCGGCAGCGGGTACGACTACCGGAGCACCATCGCCCCCTGGGCGCGCAGCCTGTTCACCCTCCAGCCGGAGACGGGGCTGATGACCGGCGTGCCGGTGCTGTACCAGGCGCACGCGGTGGTGGGCATGGTGCTGATCGCGTTCGTGCCGTACAGCCGGCTGGTGCACATGTTCAGCGCGCCGGTGCAGTACCTGTTCCGGCCGTACGTGGTCTACCGGACCCGGGACCCCCGGCAGCTCGGCCCGCGACCGGAGCGGCGGGGCTGGGAGCGCCTGGGCGGCTGAGCGCCCCGGGGACGCCGCGGGCCGCGCCCCGGTGCGGGGGCGCGGCCCACGGGCACGGACGAGGCTCAGGCCAGCTCGGCCGTCAGCGTGATCGTCGTACCGGCCAGGGCCTGGCTGACCGGGCAGTTCTTCTTGGCGTCCTCGGCGGCGGCGGCGAAGCCGTCCGCGTCCAGGCCGGGCACCTCGCCGCGCACGGTGAGGTGGATGCCGGTGATGCCCTCACCCGGCTGGAAGGTGACGTCGGCCTTGGTCTCCAGCCGGGTGGGCGGGGTGCCGGCGCCGGCCAGACCGTGCGAGAGGGCCATGGAGAAGCAGCTGGAGTGGGCGGCGGCGATCAGCTCCTCGGGGCTGGTCTTGCCGTTCGCCTGCTCGGCGCGCGAGGGCCACGACACCGGCTGCTCGCCGATGCCGGAGGAGTCGAAGGAGACGGTCCCGCTGCCCTTGAGCAGTTCGCCTTCCCAGACGGTGTGCGCGGTGCGCGTGGTTGCCACGTTGCTTCCTTTCGCGAGGATCGCGGTTGCCGGTGTTCCCGGTGCCCCTATCCGATCACATCCGGGCCCGTCGTATGTCCGAAGACCGGTCTCCGCGGGGTGAACGGCGGATGATGCCCCGAGGCCGGTCAGCCGGCGAGCGCGCGCAGGTGGTCGGCGGTGGCCCGGTCCGCCGGCAGGAAGGTCTCGATGGCGAGTTCGGCGACCGTGATGTCCATCGGGGTGTTGAACGTGGAGATCGAGGACACGAACGACAGAACCCGCCCGGCGTGCTCCACGCGCAGCGGCAGCGCGAAGTACGGGACCGGCCCGGCAGGTTCGGCGTCCGGCTCCGCCTCGGGCACCGGGTAGGCCGCCACCTCCTCGTACAGCGCGCGCAGCCGGTCCGAGCGGTGCAGGGCGATCTCCCGCTCCATCTGGGCCAGCAGATGCCCGCGCCACTGACGCAGGTTCCGGATGCGCGGCGCCAGCCCCTCCGGGTGCAGCGTCAGCCGCATGGCGTTCGGCGCCGGGGACAGCAGCTTCTCCGGCACCCCCGCCAGCAGCAGCTCGATGCCCCGGTTGGCGGCCACGACCGTGTACCCGGCGTCGACCACCAGCGCGGGATAGGGCTCATAGCCCCGGATGAGCCGCTCCAGCCCGTCCCGCAAGCCCTCCAGCGCCGGATCGTCCAGCGGGGTCTCCGCGTAGCGCGGGGCGTAACCGGCCGCCAGCAGCAGGGCGTTGCGCTCCCGCACCGGCACCTGGAGCCGCTCCGCCAGCCGCAGCACCATCTCCTCGCTCGGCCGGGACCGTCCGGTCTCGATGAAGCTGATGTGCCGTGCCGAGGAGCCGGCCCGCAGCGCCAGCTCCAGCTGGGAGATCCGGCGCCGCTCGCGCCAGGCGCGCAGCAACGGACCGGCACCGGGGCCGGCGGCGGGGGAGACGGGGCGGGCGGAGGCGGCAACGGTCATACGCGCGACCCTAGTCGAGGCCCGGCGCGGCCACCCCGGCCGTGGCAGGCTGGGTCCGTACCCCCGGCATGGAAGGGAGCGCACGGCCATGGCCGTAGCACCGCTGTCGCAGCAGGAGATCGAGGACCGCCTGGCGGAGTTGCCCGGCTGGTCGGTGCGGGACGGGCGGCTCACCCGGACCTACCGGCTCGGCTCGCACTTCGCGGCCACCGCGCTGGTGGTGCACATCGCCGGCATCCAGGACGAGCTGGACCACCACTCCGACCTGACCCTCGGCTACGACTCCGTGACCCTCGCCGTCACCACCCACAGCGCGGGCGGCGCCCTCACCGGCAAGGACTTCGGACTGGCCCGCAGAGTGGAGGACATCGCCCCAGGCCACGGGGCACACTGAGCGATGTGCTCGATTACGACGAAGAAGCCGAGTGCTACGACGCCTCGCGCGGCGGCGAGGCCCGGGCCGAGGCCGCCGCACGCACCGTCCTCGACCTGATACCCCCCGGCCCCGGACGCCTCCTCGACGTCGCCTGCGGCACCGGCATCCTCACCCGGCGGCTCGCCGCCGCGCGCCCCGGACTGCGGGTGACCGGCGCCGACCTCACCCCCGCGATGCTGCGCCGGGCGGCGGCCCGGCTGCCCGGCGCGGTCGTCCGGGCCGACAGCCGCCGACTGCCCTTCCCCGACGGCACGTTCGACGCCGTCACCACCATCTGGCTGCTGCACCTGCTGGACGACCCCGCGGACCTGCACGCGGTCGTCGCCGAGTGCGCCCGGGTGCTGCGGCCCGGCGGGGTGTACGTCACCACCGTCGACAAGGCCGCCGCGCACAACGTCGGCAGCGACATCGACGCGGTCCTCGCCGACCGCCCGCGCCGGCCCGCGGCGGACGCCCCCGGCACCGTCACCGCCGAGGCCGCCCGGCACGGGCTGCGGCCCGCCGGGCACGGCTCCTTCCGCAGCCCCGGACAGGGCCGCAGCCCCCGCCGCACCATCGCCGACCTGCGCCGGGGCTGGTTCACCCTGCTGCCGCCCGGCGAGCCGCGCACCGAGGAGTTCGCCGCCCGGCTGGCCGCGCTCCCCGACCAGGACCGCCCACGCGCCGACCCGCTGTTCGGCGTGCGCGCGTTCCGGAAAGCGGCGCCCGCCCCGTCCTGAGCCGGTGCGACACCGCGCCCGGGCCCCCGGACACGATTCCATCACGAGGTCTTCACATTCCGCTTCGAGAGGGGATCATGCGAAGATCACACAGCACGTCCCAGGGGGGCCCATGAGCACCGACTTCACACCACCGCCCATGCCGGGCTACGGACCGCCGGTCCCTCCGCCCCCGCCGCCCGTACCGCCGAGGAAGCCCCGTACGGTGCTCATCGCGGTGGCGGCGGCCGTCGTCGCCGCCGCGGTCTCGGCCCTGGTCACCGTGGGGGTCAGCGGTGACGCCGAAGCCGAGCCGGCGCCCACCGTGACCGTCACCGAGACCGCCGCCGCGGACGGGGCCCCGGACGGCGACACGGCGGCCACCGACGACGGGGACGCCACGGACGGCGCGGACGGCGGGGAGGCCGAGGACGGCGTCTACGCCCTGGACGACACCGCCGTCTACGAGCCGGCCACCGAGGTCGCCCTCTCCGGGTTCGAGCGCGCCGTGACCGGCGAGTACGCCGAGCCGGAGAACACGCCGTACCTCCGGTTCACCGTCAAGGTGAAGAACGGCGGCCAGAAGGCCCTCGACGTCACGCAGCTCACCGTCAACTGCTCCTACGGCAAGGACGGCAAGAGCAGCGACTCGGTCTTCGACTCCGACGCCGGCCTGGAGGGCGGCCCGGAGACCAAGCTGCTCCCGGGCCGCTCCCTGAACGTGCCGTGGGGCTGCGAACTGCCCAAGGGGGAGAAGCTCATCCAGATCGAGGTCAGCCCCGACTACGAATCGGACGCGGCGATCTTCACCGGCACCGTCGAGTAGCGGACCCGGCGGGGAAGCCGGCCACGAGCGCGTGCGGGCCGGGCGGCCCCCCTGTGCGGTCGGGGGCCGCCCGGCCCGGGTGGCCCCGCCGTCCTGTGGCGGGGCCGGGTACGCGGAGCGCGGCGGGGGCTATTCGAGCAGCTCCGCGTACGAGCCCATGGCCAGGGCGATGTCCGCCTCGGCCCAGAACCGGTGGTACGTGAACACGGGCGCCGCGCCGCCCTTGAGGTAGGCCTCGATCTTCGACCAGTTCGGGTCGCTCTTGTAGAAGGACCGGAGCGAGGTGAACGTGGACGAGGAGTTGATCGCGTCGCCGTTGGGCATGGTGCCGCTCCAGCCGCTCGGCACGTACACCTTCTCGTCGAACCGGCTGTAGTCGGTCCGGGTCTCGGGCACGGCGATGCCGAGGCTGTCCTGGTAGTTGTCCCACATGCCGTCCAGCAGCGCCTTCGCCGTGGACTTGGCCGCCGTATCACCGGACTTGGCGGCGTAGTACGTCAGCGTCTTGGCGTAGGCGGCGGCCACGCCCACGTCGTCGGTGTAGTCGGCGACGGTGACGTGCAGCCCGTTGTTGGCGCCGGGGCTGGTGGCGTTCCAGGTGTCGGGCTGGCCCGACCACTGGAGGGTGGAGGGGATGCGGTAGGTGCCGTCCGGGTTGATCGTGGTCTTGGACAGCGCCCACTTCACCCACTTGTCGAGGATCGCCTTGGCCTGGGCGTTCCCGGTCTGCTGGTAGTACTCGGCGACCCGCTCCATCGACCACGCCTGGAACCCGAACCACTGGTTGGACGGCGGGTCGTGGTAGACGGGCGCCGGGTCGTAGGCCATGCCGTAGAAGGTGGAGGTGCCCGCGGGCGGGGAGGCGTAGCGGCCGGCCCAGCTGTTGGTGGCGCCGCCCGCGATGCCGCCCTCGGAGGACTGGAGCCACTGGTAGAACTCCAGCTGCCGCTGGAGCGACTTGCCCCAGTCGCTCGCGCCGGTGGCCGACTTGGGCTTCAGGGCGGTGACGGAGCTGAGCGCGTAGGCGGCCAGGGGGTTCTGGTAGCCGCCGTGGACATGGCTGGAGCCGATCCGCCAGGCCCAGCCGGCGGAGGTGTCGGTGGCGCCGCCCCAGGCGTAGTACCAGGACAGCAGGTAGTGCGAGGCGTCCTTGCCGGTGCCGGCCGGGCAGGACGTGCTCGTGCAGTTGCCGATCTTCTTGAAGTACTTGTCGTACATCGCGTAGCGCAGGTAGTCGCCCATCTTGGCGGCCTTGGTGACCGTCGCGGAGACGTCACCGCCCTTGCCCTGCTGCTTGGCCCACACGTCCGCCCAGTAGGCGGCCTGCACCGCGCGGGAGTCGGCGTCCGGGGCGTTGGTGAACTTCCACTGCTTGGCGTAGGAGCTGTCGCCGGTGAACAGGTCCAGATAGCCGTTGCGGCCGCCGTACTTGAAGGCGTCACAGGTCGGCTGCGGGACCGTCTCCCAGACCGACTCCTGGACGCCGCGCTGGAAGGTGTTGATGTACGACGGCCCGGTGGCCGTCGGTCCGGCCTCGCACTTGCCGGGCTCGTTGCCGTAGCCGTAGACGTTGTCCACGTCCTGGATCCAGTGCATGCCGTAGACGTCGTCCGTGTTGTACGCGCTCTTCAGCTCACCGGCGATCGGGTCCGGGCCCACCGACACCGAGGTGTCGAGCCTGGCCGGGTACTCGTTCGGGGTGTCCAGCTCGGGCGCGTAGGTGGCCGGCTTGGAGGCGCTGTAGAAGGAGTTCGTCGGCTGGTCGGCGTGCGTGGGGATCATGTACTTCTCCATGATCTCCCAGGCGCCGTTGAACTTCGACCAGTCGCCGGTGACCTTGCCGTACATCGCCTGGAGCCACAGCAGGTAGCTGTACGCCTCGGAGGTGGTCTCGTGACCGTGGTCCGGGGCCTCGACGATCAGCGTCTCCACCGAGTGGTACGGGATGCCCTCGGGGGAGAAGTAGCCGTTCGCCGGGTTGGTGATCTTCCCGTACAGGTCCAGGAAGCGGGCGTCGTACGCCTTGGCCGCGGGCAGCTCGGTGACCGTGACCGTCGCCTTGGTGTGGCCGGTGGCAGACGCGGTGAAGGTCGCGCTGCCGGTGCCGGAGGAGTCGGCCGTGATGGTCACGGTCTGCGCGGTGTTCCAGTTCGACGGGGTGAAGGTCAGCGAGGAACCACCGGTCACGGACAGGCCGGTGTTGCCGTCCGTGCGGGCCGTGCTCACCGTCACGTTCGCGCTCGGCTGCGTGGACAGCTTCACCGAGAACGTGCCCGACTTGCCCTGCTGGACGCCCAGTTGGGTCGGCGAGGCGACCACGGCGGGCCCGGAGGCCACCGTGATGCCCACCGGCGTGGAGGTGCCGGACGCGCCCAGGCTGTCGTACGCCTTCGCCACCAGCGAATGACTGCCCACGGCCAGACTTGAGGCCGAGAGCGCGTACGGCGCGCTGGTGTCCGTGCCCAGCAGCGTGGTGTCGTCGTAGAACTCCACCTTGCTGATGGTCGCGTTGTCGGCCGCCGCCGCGGTCGCCGCGAGCGGGACGGCGTCCCCCTGGGAGTAGACCGCGCCCGGGCTCGGGCTGGTGAGCACGGTCACCGGGGGCTGGTGGGCGCCGGCACAGGTGGTGCCGTTGACGGCGAAGGACGTGGGAGCGGTGTTGGCGCCGCTGTAGGTGAACTGGGCGCCGGTGGAGACGGCGGCGCCCGCGGCGATGGTGCCGTTGTACGAGGCGTTCCGCACGGTGACCGACTGGCCCGACTGGGACCAGGTCCCGTTCCAGCCGCCGCTCAGCTTCTGGTTGCCCGCGTAGGCGTACGTCAGCGTCCATCCGTTGATGGCGTCCGTACCGCGGTTGGTGAGGGTGAGGTCGGCGGTGAAGCCCGAGCCCCAGTCGTTGGTCTTGTAGTCGACGCTGCACTGCACGGCGGCCGCGTGGGCGGTCTCCGCACCGGTGGCGAGCATCGACAGCGGCAGGGCGAACGCGGCGGCCACCGCGGTCCACAACCGGCGCGCGGTCGTGCGTCTGCGTCCAGGATCCATGTGCTGGTTCCTCCTTGCGGCTGCGGCTCGGGGAGAAGTCAAGGCTTGAACCAGTGGGAGCGCTCCCATAGTGAAGACGGGGTAACGGACGGTCAAGACCTGGACACTGCGAAAAACATTCGGGGAACCCGATCGTAAAAAAGTAAAGCGAACCCCCTGGGCTTTCCGGCCGGTTGGCGCTACGTTCCTTCGCACCAGTGGGAGCGCTTCCATCAGTCGACGTGTCCGTCAGGGCGCGCCACACCGCGAGGACTCGCTCATGCGCCACCCCCCGTCCTGCGCACCCTCGGCCGCCACCGGCCAGTGGGCCGAGGGCTTCCAGGACGGCCTCGGGCTGTGGAACACCCGCGAACCCGCCGACCCGGCGGGCGGACTCCCCGCCGCCCGCCACCGCCACGCCCACGACGGCACACCCGCCGCGTACGGCGCCGGGCCGCGCGACCGCCCGCGCGCCGTCACCCCCTAGTTCCCGACACGGCACCACACGGCACGACATCACACGGCACGACATCTCACCGAAGGACACCCGCACTCATGAGTCGTACCAGAACATCACTGCTCGCCGCCCTGGCGCTGGTCGCCGGGGCCTCCGGGACGGCACTGGGCATGCAGTCGGCCACCGCCGCTGCCGCCGCCGTCCCCTGCACCGTGGACTACAAGGTGCAGAACCAGTGGAGCACCGGCTTCACCGCCGCCGTGACCCTCACCAACAACTCGCCCGCCAAGTCCAGTTGGTCGCTGAAGTGGTCGTACGCCGGCGACCAGAAGGTCACCAGCGGCTGGAACGCCAAGCTCAGCCAGAGCGGCAACGCGGTCACCGCCGCCAACGAGAGCTACAACGGCTCGCTGGCCACCGGCGGTTCGGTGAGCTTCGGGTTCCAGGGCAGCTACACCGGCACCAACGCGGTGCCCGCCACGTTCACCCTCGACGGGGTCGCCTGCAACGTCGACAACGGCGGCGGCGGTGACAACGGCGGCGGTGGCGACACCGGCGGGGGCGGTGACACCGGCGGCGGTGGCGGCGCCGGCCGCGTCGACAACCCGTACACCGGCGCCAAGGTGTACGTGGACCCGGAGTGGTCGAAGCTGGCCGCCGCCGAGCCGGGCGGCAGCCGCGTCTCCAGCCAGCCCACGTTCGTCTGGCTGGACCGCATCGCGGCCATCAACGGCGTCAACGGCGGCATGGGCCTGCGCGCCCACCTGGACGAGGCCCTCAAGCAGAAGGGCTCCGGCGAACTGGTCGTCCAGCTGGTCATCTACGACCTGCCCGGCCGGGACTGCGCCGCCCTCGCCTCCAACGGCGAACTCGGCCCGACGGACATCGACAAGTACAAGACGCAGTACATCGACCCCATCGCCTCGATCCTGGCCGACTCCAAGTACGCGGGCCTGCGCATCTCCGCGCTCATCGAGCCCGACTCGCTGCCCAACCTGGTCACCAACGCCGGCGGCACCAACACCACCACCGACGCCTGCGTGACCATGAAGGCCAACGGCAACTACGAGAAGGGCGTGAGCTACGCCCTGGACAAGCTGGGCAACCTCTCGAACGTCTACAACTACATCGACGCCGGCCACCACGGCTGGCTCGGCTGGGACACCAACCTCGGCCCGACCGCCCAGGAGTTCTACAAGGTCGCCACGACCAACGGGGCCAGCCTGAGCGACGTGGCCGGCTTCATCGTCAACACGGCCAACTACAGCCCGACCAAGGAACCCAACTTCAAGGTCTCCGACACGGTGAACGGCCAGACCGTCCGCCAGTCGAAGTGGGTCGACTGGAACCAGTACGTGGACGAGCAGTCGTACGCGCAGGGCCTGCGGGACAAGCTGATCTCGTCCGGGTTCAGCTCCAACATCGGCATGCTGATCGACACCTCCCGCAACGGCTGGGGCGGCAGCGCCCGGCCCACCGGCCCCGGCCCGCTGACCTCGGTCGACAACTACGTCAACGGCGGTCGCATCGACCGGCGCATCCACGTCGGCAACTGGTGCAACCAGAGCGGTGCCGGACTCGGCGAACGGCCGACCGTCGCTCCCGCCGCCGGGATAGACGCCTACGTGTGGGCCAAGCCGCCGGGGCAGTCCGACGGTGCCAGCGCCCCCATCGACAACGACGAGGGCAAGGGCTTCGACCAGATGTGCGACCCCACCTACGGTGGCAACGCGCGCAACGGCAACAACCCCTCGGGCGCGCTGCCGAACTCGCCGCTGGCCGGGCACTGGTTCTCCGCCCAGTTCCAGCAGCTGATGCAGAACGCCTACCCGCCGCTGCCGTAACGCGGTGACTCCGCCGGGGCCCGCCCGACCCCCGGGCCCCGGCGGTCCGTTCCGGCATACGTGTTTGCCGGAACGGCAACGGAAGTGGCCCCCGGCCGGTGTGCCGTCGCACCCTGACGGCACACCGGACGAGAGGCTGATCACCATGGCACACGGACACCAGGAACAGCACCACCGGCACCACGCCGGGCACGGCCACGGACATGGTCACGGGCACGGTACGGACATCGACTGGAACGAACTGGCCGGTCTGCTGGAATCGCAGGCGGAGCTGTTCGCCCCCGTCTACCAGGAGGCCATGGCCTGGCTCGGGCAGGACGTCACCGAGCCCGGGCTCGTGGTGGACGCGGGCAGCGGCCCCGGCGTCGTCGCCTGCCTGTTCGCCGAGGCGTTCCCCACCGCCCGGGTCGTCGCTGTCGACGGCACCGCGCCGCTGCTGGAACGCGCCCGGGACCGGGCCGCCCGGCTCGGCGTCGGGGACCGCTTCGACACCGTCGCCGGCGAACTGCCCGAGGCGCTCGGCCGCCTGGACCGCCCGGCCGACCTGCTGTGGGCCAGCCGCAGCCTGCACCACCTCGGCGACCAGCGGGCCGCGCTCGCCGCGTTCGCCGGACATCTGGCCCCCGGCGGCACCCTGGCCCTGCTGGAGGGCGAACTGCCCTCCCGCTTCCTGCCCCGGGACTTCGGCATCGGCCGCCCCGGACTCCAGGCCCGGCTCGACGCCCTGCAGGAGGAGTGGTTCGCCCGGATGCGGGCCGAACTGCCGGGCTCCGTCGCCGAGACCGAGGACTGGCCCGCCCTGCTGACCGCGGCCGGTCTGAAGCACACCGGCACCCGCACCTTCCTGCTCGACCTGCCCGCCCCGGTCGACGAGCGGGCCCGCGCCTATGTCGCCGCGCACCTGTCCCGGGTGCGCGAGGGTGTCGGCGAGGAGCTGGACGCCGACGACCGCGCCACCCTCGACCGGCTCCTGGACCCGGCCGACCCGGCGAGCGTGCACCTGCGCCCGGACGTGTTCGTGCTCGGCGCGTACACCGTGCACACCGCCGTCCGCCAGGGCTGATCCCCCACTTGACTTGAAGTGTTCTCCAAGTGATGGACTCCGGGCACTTCACCGATGTGCAGGGGGCCAGACACATGACCACGAACGACTCTCCGGTCGCGCTCATCACCGGCGGCGGCAGCGGGATCGGCGCCGCCGTGGCGCGGCAACTCCTCGACGCCGGGCACCGGGTGTCCGTCACCGGGCGCGGGGAGCGACGGCTGCGGGACTTCGCCGACGGACTCGGCAGCCCCGAGGGGCTGCTGACGGTGGCCGGCGACGCCGCGGACCACGCCGACGTCCGGCACGCGGTCGACCTCACGCTGAAGGCGTACGGCCGGCTGGACACCGTCGTCGCCAACGCCGGGCTCGCCACCCATGACACCGTGGCGGACGGTGACCCGTCCGGCTGGGCCGAGATGGTCCTCACCAACGTGCTCGGCCCGGCCCTGCTCATCCGGGCCTCCATCGACGCGCTGAAGGAGACCCGGGGCCGGATCGTCCTCATCGGCAGCGTCGCCGGGTTCGTGCACGGCCCCGGGAACCTCTACGGCGCCACCAAGTGGGCGGTGACGGGGCTCGCCGAGAACACCCGGCGGCAGGTCACGGAGTTCGGTGTCGGGGTCACGCTGGTGGCCCCCGGCCGGGTGGAGACGCCCTTCTGGGACAGCTACGGCAGCCTGCCCCCGGGGCATCTGCTGACCGCGGACCAGATCGCCGACTCGGTGGTCTGGGCGATCCGGCAGCCGACCGGCGTGGATGTCAACACCGTGGTCGTCCGCCCGGTGGGCCAGCCCGTCTGACGGACGACCGGCGTCAGTTGTCCGCGAGGAACTGCTTGGCCAACTGGTCCCCGAGGGTGACCGCGGCGCTGTGGCTCTCTATCGGGGAGACCTTGGAGTTCTTGAACAGGATGTAGGTCACGCCCGAGTCCGCGCCGCCGGTCTCCGGGTCCGGGTCGATGCCGAGCGCCTTGGCGGTGGCGTACGACGCCTCGCCGATGATCTTCGAGGGGCCGGTGTCGCCGACGACGGCGTACTCGACCTTGCCGCCGTAGATGACGGCGACCACGCCGCCGCCCTTGATCCCGGCGTTCGAGTAGTTCCAGATGGTGCTGGTGCTGGGCACCACGACGTACGGCAGGGTCTCCGCGTTCAGCGGCTTGCCGTCGGACTGGTGGAAGGCGGTGTCGGCCTGGAACCAGGGGTCGCGGTCCTCGTTGCAGTTGGTGGTGCGCTGGCCGTCGCAGTCGATGTCCATGTCCGCCTTCCAGAACACCGCGCCGTTCTTGCCGCACACGGGGACCGTGGCCGAGGTCTCCTCGTCGGTCCTGTACTTGCCGCTGGAGATCTGGGAACAGGAGGTCACCTTGGCGAGCAGGTCGGCGGCGCCGACCGTGCCCTCCTGGGCGGACTTCGGGGCGGCGGCGGAGGCGTGGGCGGGCAGGAGACCGGCGGCGAGCAGGGCGGCGCCGGAGGCCGCGGCGAGGGTGAGGGTTCGGAGACGCACGGCGGGACCCTTCTGTTAGGAAAGTTTCCTTACCGGATGCGCTCCACCGTGCCCGCACGGCATGCCCCCGTCAACCCTCGGGTTGCGAACGGCTGAAACCCGTGCGCGTTGCGGTGAACGCTGCCGCTGGAGAGACTGGTGGGGTCGAAACGTGACTCGGAAGTCCGGCCGTTCCACGGTCGCCGTTCGCGGAGGCGAGTCCCATGTTCGTACGCGCGGTGTACGCGACCGGTGATCCCGCGCTGCTGGACGCGGCCGTGCGGTCGCTGAACAGCGAGGGGCGGGACCTGCTGGAGGAACGCCCGGGGTACCGGGGCGCGGGCATCTTCGTGGACCGCGAACTCGGCAAACTCCTCGCGGCGAGCTGGTGGGAGACCGAGGCGGCGCGGCACAACAGCGACGAGGTCATGCGCGAGCGGCGCGGGGCGCTGCTGGAGCCCTTCGCCGGCACGGTGTCGGTCGCCGACTACGAGGCCGCGGTGTTCCACCGGATCGAGCACCCCCGGCAGGGCGGCGGACTGCGCGCCGCCCGGCTGGAGTTCGACCCGCGCGACGCGGACCTGGTCGTCGACGCCTTCCGGGCCACGGTGGTGCCGCGGGCCGAGACGCTGCCGGGGCTGTGCCGGATCTCCCTGCTGCTCGACCGGGAGCGGGGACAGGCCGTGGCCGGCGCCCTGTTCGCCGACCGCGGCGCGCTGGCCGCGTCGCGGGCGGCCATGGCCGGCGCGCGCCACGAGGCGTCGGCCAAGGCGCACGTCGACGTGGTCGGCCTCGAGGAGTTCGAGGTCGTGTACGCCGACGTGCGCCCCGACTGAGCCGCGGGGCGCGCGCCGGGCCGGTGATCAGACCATGTCGAAGGTGGCCGGGTCGGGGCCGAGCCGCCGGTCCTCGTTGAGCGCGCTGATCGCCGCGAGGTCCTCGTCGTCCAGGCTGAAGTCGAACACCGCGATGTTCTCCTTGATCCGGGACGGCGTCACGGACTTCGGGATCACGATGTTGCCCAGCTGGAGGTGCCAGCGCAGCACGACCTGCGCCGGGGTGCGGTCGTGCTTGCGCGCGATCGCCACGATGGCGGGCACCTCCAGCAGACCCTTGCCCTGGCCGAGCGGCGACCACGCCTCGGTGGCGATGCCCAGCTCCCCGTGGAGGGCGCGCGACTCGCGCTGCTGCAGGTGCGGGTGCAGCTCGATCTGGTTGACCGCCGGGACGACCGAGGTCTCCTCGGTCAGCCGCCGCAGGTGCTCGGGCAGGAAGTTGGAGACGCCGATGGCACGCACCCGCTTGTCCGCGTACAGCTTCTCGAACGCCTTGTAGGTGTCGACGTACGCGTCCCGGGACGGCAGCGGCCAGTGGATCAGGTACAGGTCGACGTAGTCGAGCCCCAGGTTCGCCAGCGACGTGTCGAAGGCGCGCAGTGTGGCGTCGTAGCCGTGGTCGCTGTTCCAGACCTTGGTGGTGACGAAGATCTCCTCGCGGGGCACGCCGGAGGCGGCGATGGCCCGGCCGGTGCCCTCCTCGTTGCCGTAGATCGCGGCGGTGTCGATGCTGCGGTAACCCGCCTGGAGCGCCGCGGCGACGGCTCGTTCGGCCTCGTCGTCCGGCACCTGCCAGACGCCGTATCCCAGCTGGGGCATCTCGACGCCGTTGTTGAGGATGATCGGGGGGACGTTGCTGCTCACGAGCCTCTTGGTCCTTCGGTTGTGGACAGGTGTTACTCCCATGGTCAACGATCACGGGCCGTTCCGCATTCCTGGCCGCGCGCGTCGTCCCGGCCCGCCGGCCCGCCGGTCCGCCGAGGGGGGGAGGGGTCAGGCGCGGTAGAGCGCCTCCACCTCGTTCTCGTACGCCTTCTCGATCGCCTTCCGCTTCAGCTTCAGCGACGGCGTCAGCAGGCCGTGTTCCTCGGTGAACGGCTGGGCCAGGATGCGGAAGGTGCGGATCGACTCCGCCTGCGAGACCAGCGTGTTGGCGGCCACCACCGCGCGCCGCACCTCCGCCTCCAGATCCGCGTCGCGCACCAGCTCGGCCGCGGTCATCCCCGGCTTGCCGCGCATCTGGAGCCAGTGCTCGACCGCCTCCCGGTCCAGGGTGACCAGGGCGGCGATGTAGGGGCGGTCGTTGCCGACCACGATGCACTGGCCGACCAGCGGATGCTCGCGGACCCGCTCCTCCAGCACGCCCGGCGAGACGCTCTTGCCGCCGGAGGTCACCAGGATCTCCTTCTTGCGGCCGGTGATGGTCAGATAGCCGTCCTCGTCCAGCGCGCCCAGGTCGCCGGTGGCCAGCCAGCCGTCGTGCAGGGTCTCGTCGGTGGCCTTCTGGTTGTTGAGATAGCCCTGGAAGACGGTGTCGCCGCGCAGCCAGATCTCCCCGTCGTCGGCGATGTGCACGGTCACGCCCGGGACGGGCGGGCCCACGGTGCCGTAGCGGGTGCGCCCGGGCGGGTTGGCGGTCGCGGCGGCCGTCGACTCGGTCAGCCCGTAGCCCTCGTAGATCTGCACGCCCGCGCCCGCGAAGAACAACCCCAGCCGGCGGTCCATCGCCGATCCGCCGGACATCGCGTTGCGGATCCGACCGCCCATCGCGGCGCGGACCTTGGCGTACACCAGCTTGTCGAACAGCTGGTGCCGCATCCGCAGCGCCGCCGACGGCCCCGGCCCGGTGCCCCACGCCTTGGCCTCCACCGCCTCCGCGTACTTCACGGCGATGTCGACGGCCTTCTCGAACGGCCCCGACCTGCCCTCCCGCTCGGCCTTGCGGCGGGCGGCGTGGAACACCTTCTCGAAGATGTACGGCACCGCGAGGACGAACGTCGGCCGGAACGCGGCCAGATCGGGCAGCAGGGCGGCGGCGTGCAGCTGCGGCTGGTGCCCGAAGCGGACCCGGCCGCGGATCGCGGCGACCTCCACCATCCGCCCGAAGACGTGCGCCAGCGGCAGGAACAGCAGCGTGGACGCCTCGTCGCCCTCGCGGGAGTGGAACACCGGCTCCCACCCGCGCAGCACGGTGTCCGCCTCGCACATGAAGTTGCCGTGGGACAGCAGACAGCCCTTGGGACGGCCCGTGGTGCCGGAGGTGTAGATGACGGTGGCGACCGAGTCCGGGGTCACCGCCTGCCGGTGCCGGTGCACCACCTCGTCGTCCAGGTGCGCCCCGGCGTCGTACAGCTCCTGCACACAGCCGGCGTCCAGCTGCCACAGCCGGCGCAGCCGCGGCAGCCGGTCGATGACGGTGGCGACGGTCATCGCGTGGTCCTCGTGCTCCACGACCGCCGCGGTCACCTCGGCGTCGTACAGCATCCAGCGGCACTGCTCGGCCGAGGAGGTGGGGTAGACCGGCACCACCTGGGCGCCGATGGTCCACAGCGCGAAGTCGAACAGCGTCCACTCGTAGCGGGTGCGGGACATGATCGCGACGCGGTCGCCGAAGCGGACGCCGTCGGCCAGCAGGCCCTTGGCGAGGGCCATGACCTCGTCGCGGAACTCGGCGGCGGTCACGTCCCGCCACCGCCCGGCGGCGTCCTTGCGGCCGAGCGCGATGTGCCGGGGGTCGGTCAGGGCGTGCTCGAAGACGATGTCGGCCAGACCGCCCGCCGGCGGTGGCGACACCAGCGGAGGGTTGGTGAACTCGCGCAACCTCGCTCCCCGTTTTCTCGCGTCTCGGTGTCGCCGGTCCACGCACCGCTACAGCGCGGTGAAAGCTACCTCACACGATCGGTGCGCGGGAGGGGTCCGGAAGCCGGGCAAACCGTGCGTTCCGCCCCGGACGACCACCGGGAAATGCCCGCAGATGGGGAAGGGCCGGACACAATACCGACGGCACCGTAAGTTTCGGTACCGTAATCTCCACCGAATCTGTACGGGCCGCTTACGGTGGCCGACGCGCCGGTGACGGTGGCCGGATCCGTACAGGCCCCGGCGCCCCGCAGGGCCGGTGGGCCGGAGGGCGCGAGGCCGGTCCCGGCGTACGCGGGCGGGGCGGCCCCGGAGCCCTCGCCCCGTGACCACCCTGCGGCCCGTACCGGCCGCATTCCGCCGGTGTGCCGTCCGCCCGTGCCCCCGCACCCGCCGGAGGCGTTCAGCCTCCTGCCGCCGCCCTCTCGGGCGCTGCCTTCTCGGGCGCCTTCTCGGGTGTCGGACCGGGCGTCGGGCGGCCCGGCCGTACCAGCACCATCACCAGGGCGCCCGCCACCAGCCCGGCCAGGCCCGTCACCACCAGGGCGCCGTTCAGTCCCGAGGCGAACGCGGCCCGCAGGGAGTGCTCCGGGACCCCGTCGCGCAGCAGCGCCCCGGCGCCGCCCCCGGCCAGCGCGTGCGCCGTGTCCTGAGGGAGCCGGTCGGTCATCCGCGAGGTGACGACGGTGCCGACGGCCGCCACCCCGAGCGCGTAGCCCAGCTGCCGGACGGTGTTCACCGCGCCGCCCGCCATCCCGGCCCGCTCGGCCGGCACCGAGGCCAGCGCCGCCCCGGCCACCGTCGGCGCCACGAACCCGGTACCGGCCCCGACCAGCACGAACCCCGGCACCAGCGCCGTCCAGTCCGAGCCCGCGCCCAGCACCGCCTGGCACAGCGTGCCCGCGCCGACCAGCAGCAGCCCGCCGCCGACCGTCAGCCGGGCCGGCACCCCGTGCAGCAGCCGGCCCACCAGCACCGCCACCACCATGGACATCACCGTCATCGGCAGCAGCGTCAGTCCGCCGCGCACCGGCGACATCCCGAGCAGCGTCTGCATCCAGATCGACAGGTACGGAATGGCGCCGAAGGCCACCCCGTTGAAGGCGAACGCGCCCAGCATGGTGCCGACGAACGCGGGCCGGCGCAGCAGCGACAGATCCAGCAGCGGATGCGCCACCCGCCGCTCCACCAGCGCGAACACCACCACGGCCAGCGCGGCCACGGCGAACGAGAGCAGCGTGGCGGGCGCCGTCCAGCCGTCCTCGCCGGCCCGCACGACGGCGTACGTCGCCCCGCCCGCGAACACCGCGAAGGCCGCCGTCCCCGCCCAGTCGACGCTCATGCCGCGCGGCCCCCGCGACTCCGGGACCGTCCGCAGCGTCAGCCACACCGCCACCACGCTCACCGGCAGGTTCACGAAGAAGATCCAGCGCCAGCCCGGACCCTCGGTGATCAGCCCGCCCAGCACCGGGCCGACCGCCGCGGCGCCGCCGCTGACCGCGCCCCACACCCCGAGCGCTGCCGAGCGCTGCCGGCCCTGGTAGACCGAGCCCAGCAGCGGCAGCGTCGTCGCGAACATCGCCGCCCCGCCGACGCCCTGCAACGCCCGCGCCGCCACCAGCAGCCCCGGGTCCGAGGCCAGCCCGCACAACAGGCTGGCCAGCGCGAACAGCACCACGCCCACCACATGCACCCGGCGCCGGCCCAGGATGTCGGCCGCCGCGCCCGCCCCGAGCAGCAGCGCGGCCAGCGCCAGCGCGTACCCGTCGACCACCCACTGCAAATCACCCAGCGACGCGTGCAGCGAGCCCGCCATGTCCGGCAGCGCGACCACCACGATGGTCACGTCCAGCAGCAGCATGAACGTGCCCAGGCATATGGCCGTGAGCGTCCCCCAGCTCCGCAATCTCCTCAACTCCCTGTTCGAACGTGCGGTCAACCGCCGCGTACGATGTCCCGACGGCGGCCGATCGGACGTTCCAGCGGGCCCAGGGCGACGGAATCCGACGGGGGAGAGCATGCTGCGGATGGAATCCGACACCTTCGATCTGCTGGACCTCCAACTGCTCTCCGCGCTGGAGGTGGACGGCCGGGCCCCCTTCAGCCGGATCGCCGCCGTGCTCGGTGTCTCCGACCGCACTGTCGCCCGCCGCTACCGCCGCCTGTGCGCCGAGGGCGGGCTGCGGGTCGTCGTGCTGCGGGACGCCGCACGGCTCGGCGAGGACCAGTGGATGCTGCGGCTGCGCTGCGCGCCCGACGGCGCCGCCGTCATCGCCGACGCGCTCGCCCGGCGCCCCGACACCTACTGGATCGGGCTGTGCTCCGGCGGCACCGAGATCGCCTGCATCACCCGGCCGCGCAGCCCCGGCGACCACGACGACCTGCTGCTCGGCAAGCTGCCCCGCACCCCCAGCGTCGTCGAGATCCGCGCCCAGCAGCTCCTGCACCGCTTCTACGGCGGCCCGGTCGGCTGGCTGCCCAGGTTCCGGGCGCTCGACGCGGACCAGATCGCCGCGCTCCGCCCCGACCCGCCCGAGCCCGGGCCGGGCCCGGTCCGGCTGGAGCCCGGGGACGCCCCGCTGCTCGCCGTCCTCGAACGCGACGGCCGCGCCGGCTACCCCGAACTCCAGCGCGCCACCGGACGCTCCGAGTCCGCGCTCCGCCGCCGGGTGTCCGCCCTGATCGCCTCCGGCGCGGTGTACGTCGACGCCGAGTACGACACCGCGGTCCTCGGCTTCCCCAAGACGGCCATGCTGTGGATCACCACCTCGCCGGGCGCCCTGGACTCCGTCGGCCGGACCCTCGCCGGCCACGACGAGGTCGCGTTCGCCTCCGCCACCGCCGGCCCCTCCCAGCTCGTGGTCACCGTCGTCGTCCGCGACACCGCCGCCCTGTACGCCTACATCAGCGGACCGCTCGGCCGCCTGGAGGGCGTGCGGCACGTGGAGGTGACGCCCATCCTGCGCGGGGTCAAGCAGCTCACCTACCGCCCGGCGCGGTGACGCCCCGGCGGGCCGTGCCGGTCAGCCGCCGCTGCGGCGCAGCCGCTCGCCGCCGGCCAGGACCGCCGCCGCCAGCGCGTCGGCGGCGTCCCCGGCCGGGCCCCGGCGGCGGCCGTGCACCAGGACGAAGTCGACCTTGCCCAGCTCGGGCAGGCCCGCCCGCTCGGGCAGCCGGAACAGGCCCGGCGGGATCAGCCGCCGGGAGTGGGCCATCACCCCGAGGCCGGCCCGGGCCGCCGCGATCAGCCCGTTGAGGCTGCCGCTCGTGCACACGATCCGCCACGCCCGCCCCTGCCGCTCCAGCACCTCCAGAGCGCGGGCCCGGGTGATGCCCGGCGGCGGGTAGACGATCAGCGGAACGGGCCGGTCCGCCTCCAGCCGCAGCCGCTCCGCGCCGATCCACACCAGGTCGTCGCGCCACACCAGCGCGCCGCGCGGGTCCTCGGGCCGCCGCTTGGCCAGCACCAGGTCGAGCTTCCCGGCGGCCAGCCGCTCGTACAGCGTGCCGGACAGCTCCACCGTCAGCTCCAGGTCGACCTCCGGGTGGTCGTAGCGGAAGCCCTCCAGGATCTCCGGCAGCCGGGTCAGCACGAAGTCCTCCGAGGCGCCGAAGCGCAGCCGGCCCCGCACGCGCGTGCCGGAGAAGAACGCCGCCGCCTGCTCGTGCACCTCCAGGATCCGGCGGGCGAACCCCAGCATCGCCTCGCCGTCCTCGGTCAGCTCCACCGAGTGGGTGTCCCGGGCGAACAGCTGCCGCCCGGCCGCCTCCTCCAGCCGCCGCACATGCTGGCTCACCGTGGACTGGCGCAGCCCCAGCCGCCGGGCGGCCTGGGTGAAGCTCAGCGTCTGGGCGACTGCCAGGAAGGTGCGCAGGTGCGTCGGCTCGTACACAGCCCGAGCCTAACGGTCATCACGGAACGCGATGACAGTCAGAGCGGTATACCGGATTCCCGATCGGTGGCGGTGAGAGGACGATGGAGGGGGGTCCTGCGGGCCCCGGGACCGCACGACACAGCAAGAGACACAGAGCAATCGGAGCACCGTGACACGCCTGCGCCGGCCCAGTTGGCTGCCGATCGACCCGTACATCGTGCTGCTGCTCGGGACGGTGGGGCTCGCCGCCCTCCTCCCGGCGCGCGGCACGGCCGCCGACGTCACCTCGGGCGCCTCGACGGCCGCCATCGCCTTCCTCTTCTTCCTCTACGGCGCCCGGCTGTCCACCGGCGAGGCGCTGGACGGACTGCGCCACTGGCGGCTGCACCTCACCGTGCTGATCTGCACCTTCGTCATCTTCCCGGTGTTCGGGCTGGCCGCCCGGGGCCTGGTGCCGGCCCTGCTGACCCAGCCGCTCTACCAGGGCCTGCTGTTCCTGACGCTGGTGCCGTCCACCATCCAGTCGTCCATCGCGTTCACCTCCATCGCCCGCGGCAACGTCCCCGCGGCGATCTGCGCCGGGTCCTTCTCCTCCCTCGCCGGCATCGTGCTGACCCCGCTGCTCGCGGCGGGGCTGCTCGGCGGCGACGCCGTCGGGTTCTCCACGGACTCGCTGGTGAAGATCGTGCTCCAGCTGCTGGTGCCGTTCCTCGCCGGGCAGCTGCTGCGGCGCTGGATCGGCGCGTTCGTCACCCGGCACAAGAAGGTCCTCGGCCTGGTCGACCGCGGCTCCATCCTGCTGGTCGTCTACACCGCGTTCAGCGAGGGCATGAACCAGGGCATCTGGCACCAGGTCAGCCCGCTGCGGCTGGCCGGGCTGCTCGGTGTGGAGGCCGTCCTGCTGGCGGTGATGCTGGTCCTGACCTGGTACGGCGCCAAGGCGCTCGGCTTCGGCCGGGCGGACCGGATCGCCGTGCAGTTCGCCGGTTCGAAGAAGTCCCTCGCGTCCGGGCTGCCGATGGCGAGCGTCCTGTTCGGCAGCCAGGCGTCCCTGGCCGTCCTGCCGCTGATGCTCTTCCACCAGATGCAGCTGATGGTGTGCGCGGTCATCGCCAAGCGCCGCTCCCAGGACCCGGAGGCGGCCGAGGACGCGTCCCGGGAGCAGGGGGACGCGCCCGAGGAGTCAGCCGCGGACCCGGTCCAGGGGCAGCCGGAGAACCGTGTCCTGCGCTGACCGCAGCACCTCGGGGTCCGCCAGTTCCGCGTCGTCCAGCGCCCGGTCCCACACCCGCACCTCGTCCAGCGCGCCGGTGAGGAAGGCGCGGCCGTCCATGCGCTGACCCAGGTGCACGCCGAAGGCCGAGTTGCGGCTGACCGAGCCCGGTCGGTCCGCCGTGGAGACGGCCGTGCCGTCGACGGACAGCGACAGCAGCCCGCCGCCCCGGCGGAGCACGGCGTGGTGCCACCGGCCGTCGTTGTGGGCGACCGGGGTGCGCACGGACGCGGACTGCGGCGCCCCGGCCCCGTTCCGCACGGTGATCAGCGCCTGCACCCTGTCGTTCGCGGGTTCCCCGCGCAGCCACACCTGCGGCTGGCCGGTGCCGATCCCGCCCATCCACAGCAGCGGCTGCTCGCCGGCCGTCGCCGCGTACCGGAACCACAGCGACACCGTGAAGTCCTTCGTGCCGAGGGGGAGTCCGGCGCGGTAGGGCAGACGGACCGCGTCGTCCGTGCCGTCGAACTCCAGCGCGCCGCCCGACACGCCGTCGGTACGCTCGGGGCCGCCGAGCACCGCCGCCGGGCGGGCGTGCCGGGCGAGGTCGGGGGTGACCGGGTCGGGGTCGCGGCGCGGGGCGAGCCAGTCCTCGGTGAAGCGGGCGAAGCGGATCTCGTCCCGGGCGTCCACCGCCCCGCCCTCGTACAGCAGGCCGACCGCGGTCGAGCCGATGCGCACCAGGTCCGAGTAGCCGGACCAGTCGGTGGTGACGACCGTGCCCCGGTCCGCGCCGTCCCAGGTCCGCCCGCCGTCGTAGGAGGAGCGGATCATCATGGTGCGGCGCCGGTCGGGGTCGCCGGGGCAGGCGAGCAGCAGGCGGTCGCCGAGCCGCAGCAGCGAGCCCTGCACCTGCGGGGTGTACAGGTCCGGCAGGGCGCGGAAGGGCCCGGTGAAGGCGGTGCCGCCGTCCCGGCTGACGGCCTGGGTGCGGTGGCCGAGGTCGGTGCCGTCCTGCTCCCGCCCGCTGACCAGGACCGAGCCGTCGGAGCGCTCGGCGAGGGTGAGTTCGGAGGGCTTCTGCCGGAAGGTGCCGTCGGCGGCGATGGGCCAGGTGTCGGTGGCGCCGATCCGCCAGTGGCCGCCGTGGTCGTCGCTGACGATCAGCGCCGCGTGGTTGGCGGTGACCCTGGTGCCGTCCCAGGTCTCGGTGTTGACGCCGAAGACCAGGCGCCCCGCGTGGCGGCCGCGGGTGAGCTGGATGCCGTGCACGGGCCCGGTGGCGTACCAGGAGTTCCAGTCGGCGGGCAGGATCTCGGGGCTCAGGTCGCGCGGCGCGGACCAGGTCTCGCCGTCGTCGTCGCTGTACTGGAGGTGCGGGGTGCGGTCGCAGGGGACACGGCAGTTGCCGCTGTCGGTACGGCCGGTGTTGTACGTCTCCGCGAGCCAGATCCGGCCGGTGTCGCGGTCCACGACCGGCGCCGGGTTGCCGTGGGTGTCGCCGGCGCCCTCGTTGACGACCTGGAGCGGTCCCCAGGTGCGCCCGCCGTCGGTGGAGCGCTTGAGCACGATGTCGATGTCGGCGGCGTCGCCGCAGTTGAGGACCCGGCCCTCGGCGAACGCCAGCAGGGTGCCGTCGGTCGTGCGCACCACCGCCGGGATGCGGAAGCAGGCGTAGCCGGGGTCCTGGGCCGCCTTGAACAGCACCTGCTGCTCGAACTGCGGTCCCTTCGCGGTGGGTTGGGCACGGGCCGGCGCGGCGGGCAGGAACGGCATGAGCAACCCGGCCGCGGCGAGGGCGAGTACGGGTCTGAGGCGGGTGCGGAGACTCGGCGGCACGGTGCGGCCTGCCCTTCGTCGGCCGGATGAGCTGACATCCGGACATCCCACGTCCAACGTGCGCTCCCACGAAGGTAATTGCGGGGTGCGCCGCTCACAAGAAGCGTGCACTCACGGGCGCAGGACGACTTTGCCGAGGTTGGCCCGGCTGGTGATCACCCGGTGCGCCGCCGCCGCGTCCTGGAGCGCGAACTCCCCGTGCACGGCGGGCTTCAGGACTCCCTCGGCGTGCAGCCGCCACAGGTCCCGGCGCCACCGCTCGTACAGCTCCGGCCGCTCACGGGCGATCAGCGCCATCTGGAAGCCGGTCACCGACTTGGCGCCCACCAGCAGGTCGTACGCCTGGATCGTGCCGCCGCCCGAGCTGTAGGCGACCAGGCGGCCGTGCGGGGCGAGCGCGGCCAGGGCCGGGGCGAGCAGTTCGCCGCCGACGGCGTCCAGGACGCAGTCGACCGGCTCGCCCCAGCCGTCGTCGTCGTACCGCACGCAGTCGTCCGCGCCGAGGGAGCGGACGAAGTCCGCCTTCGCCGCGCTGGAGACGGCCCCCACCACCCGGCCCGCGCCGCGCGCCCGGGCGAGCTGCACCGCGAGGTGCCCGACACCGCTCGCCGCCGCCGTGACGAGGACCGACTCGCCCGGCGCGAGCCGTGCCGCCTTCAGCGCGCCGTAGGCCACCAGGCCGCTGCGCACCAGAGCGATCGCGGTGACGAACCCGGCGTCGTCCGGCACCGGCGAGGCCATGGCCTCGTGCACCACGGCGAAGTCGGCGTAGCCGTGCCCGAAGCACAGCCCGGTCACCCGGTCGCCGGCCCGGAAGCGGGACACGCCGGGACCGGTCGCCACCACCTCGCCCGCGACCTCCCCGCCCAGCGGCACCGGCTCGGCGGCCTCGGCCACCTTGCGGACCACCGGCAGGGTGAGGCCGACGGCGGCGCAGCGCACCAGCAGCTCGCCGGGGCCGGGCTCCGGGACGGGCGCCTCCTCCAGGAACAGGGGGCCGCCGGCGGACTCGTAGCGGACGCGACGCATCGCACACCTCCTCGGGCCGGGCACACCGGCGCCGTCGGTCACAGGACCGTTCGTTGGGAACACCCATGAATTCGTTGGGTGCCCCAACGGTAGGAGAGGTTCATTGGGAAGTCCAATGATTCTTCGGTTAGGGTGCGGTCATGGCCGAAGCACCCCTGCCCGCGATCCGTTCCCTGCCGAGCTGGCTGCTGGGCCGGGCCGCCGCCCGGGGCCGCGCCCTGGTCGCCGACGCCCTGGCGGCCGAGGGGCTGAGGATGTGGCACCACGTGGTGCTCTCCGCCGTCCGCGACCTCGCCCCGGTCGCCCAGGCCGACCTCGGCCGGAGCGTGAGCCTGGACCCCAAGGACGTGGTCGGCATCCTGAACGACCTCCAGTCCGCGGGCCTGGTCGAGCGCGCCCCCGACCCCCGCGACCGGCGCAAGAACGCCGTGACCCTCACCGACGACGGCGCCCGGCTCCTCGCCCGCTGCGAGAAGGCCGCGCGCGAGGCCAACGACGAGCTGCTCGCCCCGCTCTCGGCCGCCGAACGGGAGCGGTTCATGGAGCTGCTGGCCCGGATCTCCGGGGTCTCCGGCGTCCCGGGCGGCTCCGGGGACTCTCCTGCGGACGGCTGACGCCGCCGCCCGGCGGGCCCGTCAGCCGCGGGCGGCCGGCTCCGGCAGGGCGATGCGGTGGTCGCCCGCGTACACGTTCATCGAGGCGCCCCGCAGGAAGCCCACCAGGGTCAGACCGGTCTCCGCGGCCAGGTCCACCGCGAGCGAGGACGGCGCCGAGACGGCCGCCAGCACCGGGATGCCCGCCATGACCGCCTTCTGCGCCAGCTCGAAGGAGGCCCGGCCGGAGACCATGAGGATCGTCCGGGACAGCGGCAGCGCGCCGCTCTGCAGCGCCCGTCCCACGAGCTTGTCGACCGCGTTGTGCCGGCCCACGTCCTCACGGGTGTCCAGCAACTCCCCGTCCTCGTCGAACAGGGCCGCCGCGTGCAGCCCCCCGGTCCGGTCGAACACCCGCTGGGCCGCCCGCAGCCGGTCGGGGAGGCCCGCCAGCAGCTCGGGGGTGACCCGGAGCGGGGGAGTGTCGGCGATGGGCCAGCGCGCGGTGGTGCGGACGGCGTCCAGGCTGGCCTTGCCGCACAGGCCGCAGGAGGAGGTGGTGTAGACGTTGCGCTCCAGGGTGAAGTCCGGGAGGGCGAGGCCGGGGGCGGTGTGCACGTCGACCACGTTGTAGGTGTTGGAGCCGTCCGCCGTGGCGCCCGCGCAGTAGACGATGTTCCGCAGGTCCGCCGCCGTGGCCAGGACGCCCTCGCTCACCAGGAATCCGGCCGCCAGCGCGAAGTCGTCGCCCGGGGTCCGCATGGTGATCGCCAGCGGCTTGCCGTTCAGCCGGATCTCCAGGGGTTCCTCCGCGACGAGGGTGTCCGGACGGGTGGAGACCGCCCCGTCCCGGATGCGCAGGACCTTGCGTCGTTCCGTGACTCGTCCCATGTTCCGATCAGCCCCGGTTCTGTGCGTGCTGGCCGCCGACCGTCTCATTGTCCTGCACATGGGGAGCGGGGGACCGGGCGGGGGCGGGAACGGAGCGGGCGCGGAATGTGTGGACGTCCGACAGTCTGACCGGAGCCGACAATCGCGGCGCCGGTTTCCTGTGCCCTCACCTGCCGTCGTACCGGCCGGTCACTCGCCACACTGGTGGGTCCCGCCACCCACGGCCACGAGGGGATTCCCGCAATGAACGGCTCGCGCATCGTCGCCATCGGCCACTACCAGCCCGCCCGGGTGCTCACCAACGACGACCTGGCGGGCATGGTCGACACCAGCGACGAGTGGATCCGCAGCCGGGTGGGCATCCGGACCCGGCGCATCGCCGGCCCCGACGAGCCCGTGGACGAGCTCGCCGCGCACGCGGCCGCCAAGGCCCTCGCCGCGGCCGGGCTGACCCCGGACGACATCGACCTGGTCCTCGTCGCCACCTCCACCGCCATCGACCGCTCCCCGAACACCGCCGCCCGGGTCGCGGCCCGGCTCGGCATCCCCGGGCCCGCCGCGCTGGACGTCAACGTGGTCTGCGCCGGGTTCACCCACGCCCTCGCCACCGCCGACCACACGCTGCGGGCCGGTGCCGCCACCCGCGCCCTGGTCATCGGCGCCGACAAGATGTCCGACGTCACCGACTGGACCGACCGCAGCACCTGCGTCCTGGTCGGCGACGGGGCCGGCGCCGCCGTCGTGACCGCCTGCCCGCCGGGCACCGGACCCGGCATCGGGCCGGTGCTGTGGGGCTCGGTGCCCGAGATGGGGCACGCCGTGCGGATCGAGGGCACCCCGCCCCGGTTCGCGCAGGAGGGCCAGAGCGTCTACCGCTGGGCCACCACCCGGCTGCCGGCCATCGCCCGCCAGACCTGCGAGAAGGCCGGGGTGGCACCCGAGGACCTCGCCGGGGTCGTCCTGCACCAGGCCAATCTGCGGATCATCGAACCGCTGGCCCGGAAGCTCGGCGCCGTGCACGCGGTGATCGCCCGCGATGTCACCGAGTCCGGCAACACCTCGGCCGCCAGCATTCCGCTCGCCTTCTCCAAGCTGCTCGAACAGGGCGCCCTGAGCAGCGGCGACCCGGTGCTGCTGTTCGGCTTCGGCGGCAACCTGTCCTACGCCGGGCAGGTCGTGCGCTGCCCCTGAGCCGGGCCGCCGTGCGTGCGGGCTTCCGCGCGTACGGGCCGCCGCGCGTACGGGCTTCCGTGCGCCCCTGGTACGGCGTTCCCGCGGTCCTGGGTACGGGATCCCGTGCACCGTAGACTGTAGACGAAAGACAATCGATACCGAGCGTCCATCGCCCCCGTCGGACCCGCCCAGGAGGACCGCGATGTTGTCGACCGGACTGCCGCCCGGGGCGGTGCCCAGGCTGGAGCGGCCGGGCCCGCTGCGCGAGCGCGTGTACGAGGCCCTGCTGGAACTCATCACCACCCGCGCCCTGCGGCCCGGACAGCACCTGGTGGAGAGCGAACTCGCCGGGCACCTCGGCGTCTCCCGGCAGCCCGTGCGCGAGGCGCTGCAGCGGCTGAACACCGAGGGGTGGGTCGATCTGCGGCCCGCCCAGGGCGCGTTCGTGCACGAGCCGACCGAGGAGGAGGCCGACCAACTGCTCACGGTCCGCACCCTGCTGGAGGCGGAGGCCGCCCGGCTGGCCGCCGCGCACGCGGACAGCGCCGGCATCGCCGCCCTGAAGGAACTGTGCGCCGAGGGCGAGCGGGCCGTGGCGGCCGAGGACGTGGACCGCGCGGTCGCCCTCAACGCGGCCTTCCACGGCAAGGTGATGGAACTGGCCGGCAACACGGTCCTCGCCGGGCTCGCCGCCCAGGTGCACCGGCGGGTCCGCTGGTACTACACCCCGGTGGCCCGGCAGCGTGGCAGCCAGTCGTGGGTCGAGCACCGGGAGCTGATCGCCGCCATCGACGCCCGGGACGAGCAGCGCGCCACCCGGCTGATGCGCGAACACACCGAGCACACCCGGCGGTCGTACCACGAGCGCGAGACCGCCTGACCGGCACCGCCGGGCGTTCCCCCGTCCGCTGGAGGACGGGGGAACGCCCGGAACAGCACCGTGGGTTGAGCAGTGGGCCTCAGGTGGCCGGGCGCGGCGCCGGGGCCGGTACCCGGTCCGTGCCGCCCCGGCCCGGCTGCCGCAGCAGCAGGGCCAGCGCCGCCGCCGCCATCGAGACACCGCCGGCCAGCGCGTAGGCGCCGTCGTAGCCCCAGGCGCCGACCACCATGGAGCCGAGGCCGCCGCCGAACAGCCCGCTGATCAGCTTCCCGCTGTACACCAGGCCGTAGTTGGTGGCGTTGTAGTTCTCGCCGAAGTAGTCCGGGGTCAGCGCCGCGAACAAGGGGTAGAACGCGCCGCCGCCGAAGCCGGAGAGGAAGGCGAAGAACAGGAACAGCCACTGGTTCTTCGCCTCGCCGGCCCAGATGACGCCGAACTGGGCGAGTCCCAGCACCACGATGACGAACACCAGCGTCGTCCTGCGGCCCCACAGGTCCGACAGCCAGCCCACCACCGCGCGGCCGATGCCGTTGATGACGGCCATGACACCCATCGAGGAGGCCGCGACCAGCGGGCCGAAGCCGACCTCCTTGGCGAAGTCGACCTGGAAGGAGATCCCGAAGATCGACACCCCCGCCGTCATCACGACCATGACCCACATCAGCGGCAGCATCCCGGTCCGCACTGCCTCCTTGGGGGTGAACTGGCGTACCGCCGGCGGGTTCTTCGCCAGGCTCTTGGCACTCGTGCCGCTCTCCGGGCCCAACGGCGGGGCCACGTCGGCGGGCCACCAGTTCTTCGGCGGGTCCTGGAAGAAGAACGCGCAGACCGCGACCACGATCAGTACGTAGCAGCCGATCAGGTCGAGCACTTGGTCGTAATCCCCGGTGTCGAACGCGTAGTTGAAGATGAAGATGAAGGGCAGCGAGCCGTAGGCGAAGCCCCCGTTGACGAAGCCGGTCCTCGCCCCGCGCCGCTCCGGGAACCACTTGCCGACCATGTTGATGCACGTCGCGTAGATCAGCCCGGAACCGACTCCGCCCACGACACCGAAGCCCACGATCGCCGGTAGGACGTCGCGCAGATGGGCCAGGGCCAGGAAGCCGAGCAGACACATCACGGCGCCGATGTACATCGCCCGGCGCGCCGTGAGCAGGCCCCGCTCGCGTAGCCAGCCCGCCGGGAACGCGATGCCCGCCTGGAAGAAGATCCAGACGCTCAGGATCCAGAACGTGTCGCTCTGGGCCCAGCCGTGGGCCGCGGACAGGGTGTCCTCCGCGGAGCCGTAGGCGTACTCCGAGACGCTGATGGCCATCATGGAGACCCACGGGAGGTACACCATGAGCTTGCGGGAGTGACCGAGGATGTCCCGGTCCGTCTCACCGACGCGGTAGACCCGGCCGCGGGCGTCGGTCACCTCGCGGTAGGCGTGGTGCGGCCGGTCCGGTTCGGCCGGGGTCTGCCGTGTCCTCATGCGATCTGACGTCATGTCAGCTCAGCTCCTCGCCGGTGGGGGGAACGGAACCGTCCCGCAGCAGGCCGGCCGCCCGCGCCCAGCGGTACTTGGCGCCGAGCACGGCCACCGGCTTCTCGGTCGTGTACGGATACGCCACGACCCCCCGCTCGAACAGGTACCGGCACGCCTCCTCGACCTCCACGTCACCGGCGAGGGAGGCCACCACCGGCTTCTCGACGCCGCGTGCGCGGAACTCGGCCACCACCCGGGCGGTCAGCTCGGCGAACACCATCGGCGGGGTGACGATGGTGTGCCAGTAGCCCAGCACCAGCGCGTGCACGCGCGGGTCCGCCAGTGCCAGCCGGATCGCCGCCTCGTACGTCGCCGGCGGCTCGCCCCCGGTGATGTCGACCGGGTTGCCGGCCGCGCCGAACGGCGGGATGAACCGGCGGAACGCCTCGTCCAGGTCGGGCGGGATCTCCATCAGCGACAGCCCGTTGTCCGTCACCGCGTCCGACAGCAGCACCCCGCTGCCGCCCGCGCCGGTGATGATGACGACGTTGTCGCCCTCGGGAGTGGGCAGGACCGGCAACGCGCGCGCGTACTCCAGCAGGTCCTCCAGGCCCGGCGCCCGGATCACCCCGGCCTGCCGGAGGATGTCGTCGTAGACCGCGTCGTCGCCCGCGAGCGCCCCGGTGTGCGAGCCGGCCGCCCGCGCGCCCGCCGCCGTACGGCCCGCCTTCAGCACCACCACCGGCTTCCTCGGCACGACCTCGCGGGCCGCCGCCACGAACGCCCGCCCGTCCTTGAGGTCTTCCAGGTGCATGGCGACGCACTCGGTGTGCGGATCCTCGCCGAACCAGGTCAGCAGGTCGTCCTCGTCCAGGTCCGCCTTGTTGCCGAGGCCGACGATCGCCGACACACCCGTCCTCGTGGCGCGCGCGAAGCCGAGGACGGCCATGCCGATGCCACCGGACTGCGAGGTGAGCGCCACCGGGCCCTTGACGTCGTACGGCGTGCAGAACGTGGCGCACAGGTCCTGCCAGGTGGAGTAGTAGCCGTAGATGTTCGGCCCGAGCAGGCGCATGCCGTACCGCTCGGCGATCTCCACCAGCTCCGCCTGGAGCGCGTGCTCGCCGGTCTCCGCGAACCCGGACGGGATGAGCACGGCGTTGGGGACGCCCTTGCGCCCCGCCTCCTCCAGCGCCGCCGCCACGAACCGGGCCGGGATGGCGAAGACGGCCACGTCCACCTCGCCGGGCACGTCGGTGACGCTCTTGTACGCCTTGCGGCCCAGGATGTCGTCGGCCCGGGGATTGACCGGGTGGATGTCACCGGCGAACCCGCCGTCGAGGAGGTTGCGCAGCACCGAATTGCCGATCTTCCCGGGCTCGTTGGAGGCACCGATCACCGCCACCGAGTCCGGCCGCATCAGCCGGCGCATCGAGGTGAGGATCTCCTCGCGGCCGTACGTCCGCCGAGGGGCCGGCCGCCGCTCGGCGAGGATGATCCGGATGTCGGCGGCGACCGCGCCCCGCTCCGTGGCGATCACCGGATTGAGGTCCACCTCCCCGATCCCGGGGAAGTCCGCGACCAGTCGCGACACCCGCCGGATCTGATCGGCCAGCGCCCACCGGTCCACCCCGGCCCGGCCGCGGACCCCGCGCAGGATCTGGGCCGCCCGGATGGAGTCGAGCATCGACAGCGCCTCGTCGCGGGTGACGGGAGCGAGGCGGAACGTCACGTCCTTCAGCACCTCCACCAGCACCCCGCCCAGCCCGAACGCCACCACCTTCCCGAAGGCCGGATCGGTGACCGCGCCGACGATGACCTCCTGGCCGGCCGGCAGCAACTCCTGTACCAGCACGCCCTCGATACGGGCCCCGGCGTCGTAGGCACGCGCGTTGCCGACGATCTCGTGGAACGCCGCCCGCACCCGGTCGGCGCCCTCCACGCCCACGACGACCCCGCCGGCCTCGGTCTTGTGCGGGATGTCCGGCGAGACGATCTTCAGCACCACGGGCCCGCCCAGCCGCGCCGCCGCGGCCACCGCCTCGTCCACGTCCCGGGCCAGTTCCTCGCCCGGTACGGCGATCCCGTAGGCGTCGGCGACCACCCTGCCCTCGGGCGCGGTCAGCACGCTACGGCCCTCGGCCCGCACCGACTCCAGCAGCGCCCGCACCCGGGCCATCCGGTCCTCGTCCGGCACTCAGATCACCCCGTCCGACTTCAGCAGGCGCAACTCGTCCTCAGTGAAGCCGAGTTCACCGGCGTAGACCTCTTCGTTGTGCTCGCCGAGCAGCGGCGAGGCGGTCACCTCCACGGCGGAGTCGGAGAGTTTGATCGGGCTGCCGACGGTGACGAACTCGCCGCGCTCGGGATGCGGGACGCGGACCACGATGCCGTCGGCGGCCAGCGAGGCGTCCTCGATGATCTCCTTGGTGGACAGGATCGGCCCGCACGGGATGTCGTGCGCGGTCAGCCGCTCCAGCACCTCCCACTTGGGCAGCGTGGCCGACCACTCCTCGATCAGCTGGAACATCTTGTTCAGCTTCGGCAGCCGGGCCTCCGGCGTGGCCCACTCGGGGTCGTCGGCGAGTTCGGGCCGGCCGATGAGCGCGGTGATCGGCCGCCAGCCGACGGGCTGGACGATGACGTACACATAGTCGTTCGGGCCGTCCGGAGCGCACTTGACCGCCCAGCCCGGCTGGCCGCCGCCGGAGGCGTTCCCCGAGCGGGGGACCTCCTCGCCGAAGTCCTCGTTGGGGTATTCGGCGAGCGGCCCGTGGGCCAGCCGCTGCTGGTCGCGCAGCTTCACCCGGCACAGGTTGAGCACGGCGTGCTGCATGGCCACGTCGACGCGCTGCCCGCGCCCGGTCCGCTCCCGTTGGAGCAGGGCCGCGAGGATCCCGGCCACGGCGTGCACCCCCGTTCCCGAGTCCCCGATCTGGGCCCCCGTCGCCAGCGGCGGCCCGTCCTCGAAACCGGTGGTCGCCATCGACCCGCCCATGGCCTGCGCGACGACCTCGTAGGCCTTGAACCGGGTGTACGGGCCGTCCCCGAACCCCTTGATGGAGGCGTAGACGATCCGCGGGTTGATCTCCCGGACGCGTTCCCAGCCGAAGCCCATCCGGTCGACCGCGCCCGGCCCGAAGTTCTCGACCATGACGTCCGAGCGGCGGATCAGCTCGGTGAGGATCTCCTTGCCGCGCTCGGTCTTGGTGTTCAGGGTGATGCCGCGCTTGTTGCAGTTGAGCATCGTGAAGTACAGCGAGTCGGCGTCCGGCAGGTCCCGCAGCTGCCTGCGGGTGATGTCACCGGTCGGCGCCTCCAGTTTGACGACGTCCGCACCGAGCCAGGCGAGCAGCTGGGTGGCGGACGGCCCGGACTGGACGTGGGTCATGTCGAGGACGCGAATGCCCTCAAGAGCCCTGGCGGTCATGGGCGTTCACCTCACTTGTACATGGTCTGGTTCATGGTTCCGGGGGCGTACGCGTCCGGGTCGACCCAGACGTTGATCAGCGACGGCTTCCCGGACTCGCGGGCCCGGCGCAGGGCGGGACCGATGTCGGCTGGGTCGCGGACCTCCTCGCCGTGACCGCCCAGGATGCGCGCGAACTGGTCGTACGGCACGTCGCCGAGGGTGTTGCCGACCCGCTCGCGGTCCTTGCCGTACTTGGCGGCCTGGCCGTAACGGATCTGGTTCATGGAGGAGTTGTTGCCGACGATGCCGACGAACGGCAGGTCGTAGCGGACGAGGGTCTCGAAGTCCCAGCCGGTCAGGGAGAAGGCGCCGTCGCCGAAGAGGGCGACCACCTCCTTGTCCGGGCGGGCCTGCTTGGCGGCGAGCACGAAGGGGATGCCGACACCGAGGGTGCCGAGCGGGCCCGGGTCCATCCAGTGGCCGGGCGACTTGGGCTGGACGACCTGCCCGGAGAAGGTGACGATGTCGCCGCCGTCGCCGATGTAGACCGAGTCCTCGGTGAGGAAGTCGTTGATCTCGCTGACCAGCCGGTACGGGTGGATGGGCGAGGCGTCCGACCTGAGCTGCGGCAGCCGCTTGTCCAGGGCCGCCCGCTCGGCCGCGCGCAGCTCGTCCAGCCACTCCTTGCGCCGCACGGCCCCGTCGTCGGTCCGTCCGGACGCGGCCTGGGTGACGGCCTTCAGGACCAGTCCGGCGTCGCCGACGATCCCGAGGCCGATGTCGCGGTTCTTGCCCACCGTCCGGTAGTCGAGGTCGATCTGCACGACCGTGGCGGTGGGGGAGAGGCGCCTGCCGTAGCCCATGCGGAAGTCGAACGGGGTGCCGACGACCACGATGACGTCGGCGTGCGAGAACGCGTACCGGCGGGAGAGCTGGAAGTGGTGCGGGTCGCCGGGCGGGAGGGTGCCGCGGCCGGCGCCGTTCATGTACGCCGGGATGTTCAGGGTGCGCACCAGCTCGACGGCGGCCTCGGTGCCGCGGGTCGTCCACACCTGGCCGCCCAGCAGGATGGCGGGTTTCCGGGCGTGCGCCAGCAGGTCGGCGAGCCGTTCCACCGCCTCCGGGTCGCCGGCCGAGCGGGTCGAGGCCCGGTAGGCGCCGGCCCGGGGCACCCGGGCCGTCTCGCGCGGCACCTTGGCGTCGAGGACGTCCCGGGGGATCTCCAGGAAGGAGGGGCCGGGGGCGCCGTGGTAGCACTCGCGGAAGGCCATCGACACCATGTCCGCGGCGCGGGCGGTGTCCGGCACGGTCGCCGCGAACTTGGTGATCGGCGTCATCATGTCGACGTGCGGCAGGTCCTGGAGGGACCCCATCTTGTGCTGGCTGAGCGCGCCCTGGCCGCCGATGAGCAGCATCGGGGACTCCGCGCGGAAGGCGTTGGCGACCCCGGTGACGGCGTCGGTCGTGCCGGGCCCGGCGGTGACCACCGCGCAGCCCGGTTTGCCGGTGATCCGGGCGTACCCGTCGGCGGCGTGCGCGGCGACCTGCTCGTGACGTACGTCGACGACCTCGATCCCCTCGTCCACGCAGCCGTCGTAGATGTCGATGATGTGGCCGCCGCACAGGGTGTAGACGCGGTCGACCCCTTCGGCCTTCAGCGCCTTGGCGACGAGATGACCGCCGGAGATCAGGTCCTGGGCGGGTCGGGTGGCCTGGGGGCCGTCGGGTGTGCCGTGGGGGGTGTCGCCGGTGGCGTCGCCGGTGGTGTGGGGCATGGCGAGGTCCTCTCCCTTGCCGAGGTGTGCATACAGCACATTGCATACAGTCGACGAATACTGTATGGATTCGTTATCCCGCATCCGGCGAGCGGTGTCCAGGGGGTGGGGTGGCTTCCGGTCACAGCGCCCGGCGGATTCCGGCCGGTCACACGTGGCGCCCAGTCTTTCACGGAGTGTGTGCGCCGGGTTTGCCGTGCAGGTGGGGGCGTTCCCGGCCGCCGCCCGGCGACGGATACGCAGGTGAAACGCACTCCGAAACCTTGGTATTGTTGTCCATGTCGCCGCGGGGAACACGCCCCGCAAGGCGACAGACACCTGGTCCGGGTGGCGGAATGGCAGACGCGCTAGCTTGAGGTGCTAGTGCCCTTTATCGGGCGTGGGGGTTCAAGTCCCCCCTCGGACACCAGCGAAAGACCCCAGTTGATCTGGGGTCTTTCCGTTTCTCTGGCCGCGACGTGACCAACCGCGTGACCGACGGCCGGGCGGAGTGCTCTCAGGCGCTCACCTCGGAGCGCGCCGGGACGGGCGGGCGCACACTGGTGAGTGCCTCCGCGCGGGCCACGAGGTGGGGTGCGAGGTCGGGGTACCAGCCACGGGCTACGGCTTGCAGCATCTCGGCCAGGGCCGCGAGTTCCCCGATTCGGCCGGCCGGGGTGTCGAGGATCGGCCCGAACTCCTTGCGGATGCGGGCGGCTACGTCGGGAACGAGCAGGCTGTTGGCGTGGAGGAGTCCGGCGTCATACCCGAAAGGCACCAAGCCCCACCGCTCCCAGTCCAGCAGGCACAGGGGCGCAGCCGTGAGGTTCCCCCAGTGCAGGTCACCGTGACCGGTCACCCGCTCCACCTTGGCGGGGGCCGGGACGCCGAGGAACTGGGGGAAGGCCCGCTCGATCCAGCCGTCCCGGACGGTGACCTTCACCCCCTCCACTTCAGCGAGCAGGGCAAGGGCTCGGCGCAGCTCCCCCCACCACTCACCAGGCAACTCCGGGTCGTGGTCGATGTCGGCTCGTTCCGGGGACACGATGGGTTGCACGACGTAGTCGAGGACTTCCGCCTCGAAAGCCCACTCCCCGTCAGTCCAGTCGTGCACCTCGTACAGGCGCGGGCGCGGGACGGCATCGGGCACGAGCAGGGAGGCCCCTGCAATGCCCTCCCCCTCCTTCCTGCCCGCGTTCCTCTTCGCCGTCCGGCTGACCCGTAGCCACCGGTCACCCGCTCGCCGCCCGAGGGTGACACCAAGGAAGCCCCACGCCAGCGACCCCGTGCAGGTGAGCCCCAGCGCCTTGGCCGCCCGGTCGTGGGCGGCCTCCATCAGGGCCCGCACCTCCTCATTCACCGGCGAGTTCATCCGTCACCCTCCTGAGTTCCTGGGCCGTCAGAGGCGCAGCCAGAGCCTTCGCCGCATCGTCCCAGTGTTCACGGGTGCTCGCGGAAGTCAGGACGACATCGAGGCCAGGGCACGAGCCGGCGGCCAGCAGGGCAGCGGCTGCGGCCGACAGGCCGGGGCGGATGAGGTTCACCAGCTCGGGTGTCATGGCGTCGAGGAGTTCACCCCCGTGCAGGGGAGCGGAGCCGAATGTGATCAGCCCCGCGTCCTTCGCCCGCACCAGAGGTCCGTCGCCGTTCAGGGCCTGTGTGATCGGGGCATCCATGATCAGGCTGACGGGGATCTGCAAGCCCGTGAAGTGGTGCTCGGCGGAACCAGCCGCTTGCCGGGCGAGCGCGAGCAACTCAGGGACGCTGAGCGCTCCGGAGGTCAGGCCCGACCAGGTGGCGACGCCGTACCCGCCGATCCTGCCCGCATGGGCGAACTCCTCCAGCGCCGTGAAGGCTTCGCGCACACGCCCGTGCAGAGCGGCACGGTCAATGCTGTGCCCGTCGTGCTCCGGGTTGTGCACGAACACCAGGTCCACGCGCCCGAGCGCGGCCAACGACCGCTCCGTTTGCCAGCGGACGAAGCCTCGCTCAAGGCTGTGCCTACCGGCCGCCTCTTCGCGGGTGAGCACGCCCTCAGCCAGGGCGATGCCGCCTTGCTTCTCCGTGAAGAACCCCGTCTTCGTGGCTACCCGCACGGTCGGGTACTCCCCGAGAACCGGGCGCAGTTCCTCATGTGCCCGACCATGGGCGTAGTTGGGTGCCGTGTCCACCCAGGGGCTACCGGCAGCCAGGGCGGTGCGCGCCGCCTGACTGACGGCACGCACGCGGTATGTCCCCAGGCAGAGAGCGGCGGTCACAGCGCCGTCCCCACGACTGCGACAGCGTGGCCGTCGATGAGGACGGAGACCAGTTCGGCCACCTCCTTGACCTCCAGTCCGGCGGAGTCGGCGAGTTCGCCGAGCGTGGTCGGCTGGTTGGTCAGCAGCGTGCCCAGCGCGGGCGCGGCGGACTCGGCGAAGTCCCACGCGGTACCGGCCGCCGAGAAGGTGACCGTGCCCTGTTCGCGGTTCGCCGTCAGGCGACCCCTCGGAGCGGTCAGCTTGACCGTGATACCTGCCCGTGCGGGGAGCCCTTCCACGTACGGGAGGGAGGGAATCGCGTGGCCCAGGTCCGTCGTGTCGATCGACTCCGCCCACCGCTCCACGAGGCGAGGGTCCGCCATCATGTCCACCACCTCACGGCGCACGGCGTCGATGAAGACCGCCTGTTCCGCCAGCGAGCCGAAGCGCGGAATGTCCTTGCGGAAAGCGAGGGACGCCCGAAGCTGATCGACGACCCACACCATCAGGTCAGCGCCCGTGTGCGTGACCATGCCGAACGTCAGGTGCAGGGATTCCGTCCCCTGATCAGCGGTGACCGCGTGCCACCAGCCGCGCGGCAGGTAGAGCACGTCACCCGGGGACAGAACGAGGTCCGCCACCGGGTTGCCCTCCGGCTCCTCCGGCGACTCCACGTCCCGGAAGGTGGGCGCTTCACGGGTCATGCCCCACAGACGCCACCGCTTCGAGCCATGCAGTTGGACCACCACCACATCGTGGTCGTCCCAGTGCCGGCCGAAGCCCTCCCGCTCGGTCCACGAGGCGTACACGTTGGCCTGCACGGAGGTTCCGAGGAAGCGTTGCAGCCCTTCGGCAGCCGCCCCCACGGCGGGGTGGATCTTCTCCACCGCGTCGAGGACCAGTGACGCCCCGTCCCTGAGCTGGGCATGGAAGTCGGACGGTTGGATGCGGGACCACGTGACCGACCGGCGGTTCGTGGTCGGGATCGCGTAGCGGTGGATCGGAACCATCTCGCCGTCGACCGACAGGCGCAGCCGGGGCGGCTCCAGCCGTTGCGTGGCGATGATCCGATTCAGGTCGTCCCAGGAGAACAGGCCCGCCGTGTCGGCGGCTCCGGGGAAGTGCGCGTAGGAGCGGTGGTACGTCCGGGCGAGGAACCTGTCCCCGCCCAGACGCCCCGCCCACGAGGCTGCGTCAACCAACGTGGGCGCTCCCGTCAGTCGTTGCCGTCGGAGCGGCCACCGCTGACGTCCGACTCCTGCTCGGCGCGGGTCCGCGCGGCCACGATCTTCCGCTTCGCGACGAGCAGGCCACCCCCCTCGGGGGCGGCTGACGTGGTGTTCTGCTTCACCATCGGACTTACCTCACTCCTCTCGGGGACTCCCACCGGGATTCCGGCAGGAAGCAGAGGGACAGCGACGAGCGCGGCGGACGCCGACCTGAGTGGTGACGGACGACCCGTGCACCGAGAGCACCTGCACAGCGGGTACTTGGTCGGCGAACTCAAGATCACCGCGTTGCGCGGGCTCACCCGCACCGCTGTGATGAGCGCACACCAGTGTCAGGGCCGAACCTCAGCCTGTACCCCAGCCGCCACCCCACGCCGTAGCGGACCCGCTTTTCGTTTCGCTCGGTCGCTGTCATGGGGGAAATCATTGGCCCAGGAAGCGGCGGCTGTGTAGTTCTTTCCCGTCATCGACTAAAGATCATGAACGGAAGGCGGCAGCCCACTCCGCCAACAAGGCTCGCGCTTCGGCCCCGAACAGCGCGTATCCCTCAAGGGTCGAGAATAGTTCCAAATGCATTTCGATATCGCGTGGATCTCTCAGGATCACGACTCCGGTGGTGTTCTCCACAGTGGCCAGGGTGTTGTCGTAGACAGTGAAGGTGTCCATCGGGGCCATTGGCTTATATCCCACGATGGGGATGACACCGAGCCTCACGTTCGGCAGGTGGGTCAGTGAGGCCAGCCGGTCAATCTGCATCGCCATCGTGGCAGGGGGCAGGAGTGGCCATCTCACGGCCTGTTCGGTGAGGATGAAGGTGAACCGCTTCTTTGTGTCGTAAAGAATCTCCTGCCGCTCCAGCTTCCTCGCGATCGTCTTAGTGGCATCAGCCGGGGAATGGGCGAGGCTGGCCCGGATGTACTCAGGGGTGGACAGTAGTCCCGTAATCATTGAGAGCAGGAAGAAGCGGAACTCGGTAGAGGAGGATTCGAGCGCGGCAAGTTCGGTCTGCTTCTTTTCCAGTCCTCTGCGGCGCAGCGAGCGAAGGTCTTGCCACTCGGTATTGGCCAGCCTTGCGAGGGCAATGACCTCCTCGACGACCTCGGCCGGAGCAACGACAGCCCGGAGGATTCTCTCCAGGTCCAGCAGGCTCGGCTGAGCCTTCCCGTTCTCGATCCGGCTGATCTTCGATTGGGACATGTTGCAACGCCGAGCGAGCCGGTCCCCAGTGAGGCCGGCTCGCTTGCGTAGTTCTTTCAGCAGGGCTGCCAGTTCTTGCTTCGGCTGCCCCAACCTTTCAGGCTCGAACGTCACCCGCTCACGTACTCCAGGAATGGAACCGACTCGGCCACGGCAATCCGTTTCCACTGCCGGTACGGCTCGGGATCACCCGCGTACAGTTCCCGGTTTATCTGCGTCCCGTCCGCCCGGTATTTCATCAGGACCACCTTGGACTCATCGAACATCCAGAAATCCTGGTCCGGGAGTCCCGGGTTCTCCCGGTCGGTAAGGTCGAGGATGCGGATATCCTCGCCCGCCTTCACGTGATGCCGGTAGTAATACTCGAACTCGAACCGAAGGTAGTCCGAGAGCGGGCGGGTCACGACGTGCACCCTGCCGACACTCTTTCCTTCCGAGGTCCATTGCCGAACCTCGTCCATCCAGGCCGACGTGTAATCGTCCGGCGACTTCTCCCCGGCGAGAAAGCGCTTCAGCTTCTCCGCTTCCTGGGGCATCGTGTAGACGGGCAGCGTTTCCAGCCGCCACGCCTCACGCTCCATGGAATCGAAGCAGTCATTCCACGCGTCACCATCCAAGTGCACGGAATGCCTCCCTGAGAACCGCCTCCGGGATTTCCACGAGCCCTTCCCCGGTGGGCGGGGTGAAGGCGTTGGACACGTCGCCCTGCACGACGAACGATCCCGTGGCCGTGCGGTACACGTTCGGGCAGTCCTTCTCTCCGCACTCGCCGTTGCCGTTGCCCGTGAGCCGGGTGAGCGCCGAACGTTCGGACATGCCAAACCCCCTTGCTCCGGCCTCGCTTGGGCCGCCTTCCCACCGACAGTAGAGGGGGTGGCGCTACGCGTCCACGCATGGACGCGACTATGCGTGTCCTTGCATAAACAGGTGGCCCGGCCGCACCGGCCCACCCTGGTACGGGCTCACGTACGCGCACGTGCAGACTGGGCGTAGCCCCGTGGCGCCGTCCGGAAAGCCGGGAAGGCCGGTTGTCAGTGGCGGCGCCTACTGTGCGGCCATGGATGACAGTGAACAGAAGCCGGCGGCCGCTCGGCGGTCCGCTCGGCGTGAGACGGGGCGGAGCGCGGCCCTTCCTCAGGGGGCGGCGAAGCCGCAGGGCATCGCGCTGTATCACGACATGCGGGTCGAAGAGGACTTCACCAAGTGCGCGACCCGCCTCTTCTCGATCCTGAAGAAGGCGGCGGCGACGAGTCCCGGCGCCCCTCGCTACCTCTACTTGGATGTCCAGGGGCACCGCAACGCCGCCGGCGGCTATGACGCCGACGCCTTGGAGATCATCCAGGAGTTCGCCCTGGGGTTCCTCGGTCCGTACCTCACGGAGATCAGCACACCGCTCTATCGGGCGAGGAACCCCGAGCCGCAACGCGAGGACCTCCCCGACGTCCTGAACATAAGAGACCCCGACCGTGAACACGCCTACGATCACCGCGAACTGCCCGTGCGCAACCGGGAGAGTCAACCCGACCGGCGCCGGTCGAGGCCCTCGCTCCGGGCCATCGCCGACTATCTCGGTCTCGATGAGCCCATCTGCCTGATCTGCTGGCAGGCGCCGGTGGAAAGGGCCCATGTGGTTCCGGGATCGCTCGGTGGTTCCAACGATGTGCGCAACTTCGCCCTCCTCTGCCCGCGCCACCACCGTGAGGCCCCAGATGTGGCGGACGCCGAGGCGTTCTGGTCCTGGGTCGACTACGCCTGCGAACGCGACGGCCATATGAAGTGGCAGGGTGTGGAGCCGGAGACGCTGGCCAAGGCGGAACGCGTCGGCCTCCGCATCGACACGTCGGGACCGGTGCGCAAGAGCCTGCACCATTTCGACCGGGTCCGTGACGAGCTCGTACGTCACTATGGCTGGGCTCCGGAGGACTTCGCCGGCGGCGACCACTGGGGAGCGTTGATGCGGGAGTTCCACACGGTCATGGATGCCGCGACCAGCACCCACTTCAACGTCTCCAAGAAGGCGTCCACCGAGGCATGGGCCTTCGAAGTGGCCCGCAGGCGCCTGAGGGACGGGGGCGCGCAGCACCAGGCCGGCGATGACGGGCTGCCCGTGTCGGACCGGCCGTCCATCGCGTTGGCGGAGCGGGCGGTGCGCAAGTCGCCCGGCCGCGGTGGCGCGCGGAGCCTGGTCGATGCCGCACGGCGGGCCGACATCGCCATCGAGGCGGCGGCGCTCGTGCGCGACCTCATCGATTCGGCGGGGGTTGCGACCGCCGAGGAGGTGCTGCGGGGCCTCAGGGAGGAGGCGGCGGACCGTACTGCCCAACTCGATCGTCTGACGAGCGAGTTGATGAGCCACACGGAGTGCCGGTACTGCGGTCACGCCATAGCCCGGATCGGGGACGCTCCCTGGCTCCACAGCGCCGCGGCGCCCATGTCCCGAGGCTGCCGCGCCGCCAGTTACGACCGCGACGGCACGTGGGACGATTCCCTGGACCGGGCGTGGAAGGCGACTCCGCCGAAGTCGTACCGGTGAGCCTTCGGCAGGTGGGTGCTGGAGTGCCGTATTGCAATGACCGGTCCAAAAACGTAGTCTCTGCGCATGGCCCGACCGAGGACGTTCGACGAAGACCAGGCTCTGGACGCGGCGATGCGGACCTTCTGGCGGAAGGGGTATGAGGCCACCTCCACCGAGGATCTGTGCGCCGCCACCGGACTGGGGCGCAGCAGCATCTACAACACCTTCAAGAGCAAGCACGCCCTGTTCCAGCGCGTCCTGGACCGCTACATGACCGCCATGAACGCGGGTCAGACGGCCGTGCTGGAGGATCCGGCGCTCAGTGGTGCCGACCGGATCCGCGCCCTGTTCGCCCGGGTGCTCGACGGTGACGCCGAGAACCGGCCCACCGGCCGCAGCCTGGGGTGTCTCGGTGTGAACACCACCATCGAACTCGCCGGGCGTGACGCCGTCGCGGCCAGGATGCTGGAGCGTGACACGGCCTATCGGCTGGACACCCTGCGCGCCGCCGTCGAGGCCGGCCGGCGTGACGGCAGCATCACCTCCTCCCGGGACGCGGGCGACCTGGCCCGGTTCCTCAACGCCACCATCGCGGGCCTGCGTGTCTCCGCCCAGGGCGGTGCCGACCGGGCCGCGCTGGACGCCATCGTCGCGATCGCCCTCGACGCGCTGACGGCCTGATCCCAGGCCGACCGTCGGCCCTGCCTGCCGGGTCGGCGGGGAGGGTCGAGGGCCGAGGGGTGAGTGCCGTGATGTGTGTCGTGGTCCTTGCTGCTGACCGATTTTTGAACTGATCTATCCAAAACCACCCATCCATGATGACCTCTCGCGGGCTTGTTTTGGATGGGTCGGTACATAACCAGCCCACCCGCCGACCCAGTGCGGGTTCCTGTCCGAAGGAGTGACCACCGTGCCCCGTGCCGTCTACGTCCTGGCGCTCGGCATCTTCGCCATGGTGACCAGTGAGTTCGCGGTCGCCGGCCTGATGCCGCAGATGGCCGCCGGCCTGCACGCCACCGTTCCGCAGATCGGCTATCTCATCACCGCGTTCGCCGCCGCCATGGCCCTCGGCGGCCCGGTGCTCACCGTGGCGGTGATGAAACTCCCGCCCCGCACCGCCCTGCTGGTGCTGTTCGCCGTCTTCCTGGCCGGCAACGTGCTCGCCGCCACCGCGACCGGCTACGGCACCATGCTCGTCGCCCGGATCGTGACCGGCGTCGCCTCCCAGGCCTTCTTCGGCGTCGCCATCTCGCTGTGCGCCCGGCTCACCCGGCCCGAGATACGGGGACGGGCCATCGCCGTGGCCATGAACGGGCTGATGCTCGGCACCCTGCTCGGGCTTCCGCTGTCCACCCTGATCGGCGAACGGCTCGGCTGGCGCGCCGCGTTCTGGGCCGTCTCGGTGCTCGCCCTGGCCGCCGCCGCGGCCACCGCGGCCGGTGTGCCGCGCCTCGACGCCACCCCGGGCGGGGGGCTGCGCGCCGAGGCCGGTGTCTTCGCCCGGCCCCGGCTGTGGCTGGCGCTGATCACCAGCACGCTGATCATCGGCGCCACCTTCTCCGCCTTCAGCTACCTCAACCCCATCCTCACCGGCCTCACCGGCTTCTCCGCGGGCACCGTTCCGCTGCTGCTCATCGCCTACGGCGCCGCCACCGTCGTCGGGAACACGGTCGTCGGGCGGTTCGCCGACCGGTACACCCTGCCGGTCCTCGCCATCGGCCTGGTGCTCAGCCTGCTCTTCCTCACCGGCTTCGCGGTCTTCGCCGGAGTGCCCGTCCCCGCCGTGGTCTGCATGCTGGGCGTCGGTCTGGTGGGCGTCACCATGAACCCGGCGATGGTCACCCGGGTGCAGCGCGCGGGCAACGCCGGGCCGCTGGTCAACACCGTGCACTCCTCCTTCATCACGCTCGGCGTCATCCTCGGCTCGTCCCTCGGCGCCGTCGCCATCGACCTGTGGAGCCTGCGCGCCCCGCTCTGGCTCGGCGCCGGCCTCGCCGCCGTAGGGCTGCTCACCGTCCTGCCCGAACTCGGCCGCGACGGCGGTACGTCGGCCGACATGGGGGCAGTGACTGAAGGGCTCGGGGGAGAGCCGACCGCCTTGCGGGAAGCGGTGCGCGAGAGCTGACCGGCCGGTGGCCGCCGGTGCGGGAGGGGCGCCGGCATCGTGCTGGGCTGGTGTGAGGATCGCGCCCGCCCCGCACCCACCCCCCACTCCCCGACGATCACCCGTCGAATCCCTTGACGATCGCCCTCCCGGCGGATTAACTCACGTCCTAAATTAAGTCATGAGTGCAATCCCCGAAGGGACACCGGGACGCATGCGCAGCATCCGAGCCGCGGCCGTAGGCGCCGTCACCCTGTCACTCGCCCTCGCGGTCACGGCCTGCGGAGGCGGATCGGCCACCGGCGGCGGGTCCAACGACTCGCCGAAGACGCTGACGTACTGGGCGTCCAACCAGGGGGCCAGCATCGAGGCGGACAAGAAGGTGCTCCGGCCCGAGCTGGACAAGTTCGAGCAACAGACCGGGATCAAGGTGGAGTTGGAGGTCGTGCCCTGGTCGGACCTGCTCAACCGGATCCTGACCGCCACCACCTCGGGCCAGGGCCCGGACGTGCTGAACATCGGCAACACCTGGAGCGCCTCCCTCCAGGCGACCGGCGCGCTGCTGCCCTGGGACGAGAAGAACTTCGCCGCGATCGGCGGCCGGGACCGGTTCGCCGAGACCGCGCTCGGCTCGACCGGCGCCCAGGGCAAGGACCCGGCCGCGGTCCCGCTGTACTCGATGGCGTACGCCCTCTACTACAACAAGAAGATCTTCGCCGAGGCCGGCGTCCCCAAGCCCCCGGCCACCTGGGCCGAACTGATCGAGGCCGGCAAGAAGATCAGGGCCAAGGGCAAGTCCCCGCTGGGCGCCGAGGGTTCGAACCTGTCGGAGAACATCCACCACGTCTTCGTCTTCGCCAAGCAGCACGGCGCCGACTTCTTCACCGCCGACGGCAAGCCCGACTTCACGGGCCCCAAGGTGGTCGACGCGGTCAAGAGCTACGTCGACCTGATGGCCAAGGACAAGGTCATCCCGGCCGGTGACGCCGAGTACGCGCAGAACCAGTCCGTCAGCGACTTCGCCAAGGGCAAGCAGGCCATGCTGCTGTGGCAGACCGCCTCCGCCAACCTCAAGTCCCAGGGGATGAGCGAGGACGCCTACGGCATCGCGCCCGTACCGGTGATCTCGGGTGCGCCCGGCGGCGGCACCCAGGTCAACTCGCCGGTCATGGGCATCAACATGGCCGTCTTCAAGAACACCGACAACCTCGACGGCGCCAAGCGGTTCGTGAAGTTCATGACGTCCGACGAGGAGCAGAAGATCCTCAACAAGGCCTACAGCGCCATCCCGCCGGTCAAGTCCGCGCAGGCGGACCCCGCGTTCGCCGCCCCGGACACCGCGGTACTGAAGGACACCCTGGCCACCAGCGCCGCCGCGCTGCCGCAGGTCCCCTCCGAGTCGCAGTTCGAGACGACGGTCGGCACGGCCGTCAAGGAACTGTTCGCCGACGCCGCCGCCGGGCGGCCGGTGACCACCGGCTCGGTGCAGGCCAAGCTGCGCAAGGCCCAGCAGCAGATGCCGGCGGCGTGAGCCCGACGATGACCACCACCGCCTTCAAGGAGCCGGTGCGCCAGGCCCCGTCCGGGGTGGCGGCGCGCGCGTCCCGCCGCCCCGGACGGCTGCGCCGCCTCTCGCTGCCGTATCTGCTGCTCCTGCCCGCCCTGCTGCTCGAACTCCTCGTCCACCTGGTGCCGATGGTCATCGGCGTCGTGATGAGCTTCAAGGAGCTCACCCAGTTCTACATCCGCGACTGGGGCACCGCCCCCTGGTCCGGCCTCGGCAACTACCAGGTGTCGGTGGACTTCGACGCCCCCGTGGGCGAGGCCCTGCTGCACTCCTTCCTCGTCACCGTCGGCTTCACCCTGCTGTCGGTCGGCCTGTGCTGGCTGATCGGCACCGCCGCCGCGGTCTTCATGCAGGACACCTTCCGCGGACGCGGACTGCTGCGCGCCCTGTTCCTCGTGCCGTACGCGCTGCCCGTCTACACCGCCGTGATCACCTGGGTGTTCATGTTCCAGCACGACAACGGCCTGGTGAACCACGTGCTGCACGACCAGCTGCACCTCACCGACAAGCCCTCCTTCTGGCTCATCGGCGACAACAGCTTCTACGCCCTGCTGACCGTCTCGGTGTGGAAGGGCTGGCCGTTCGCCTTCCTCATCGTGACCGCCGGGCTGCAGAACATCCCCCGGGAGCTGTACGAGGCCGCCGCGCTGGACGGCGCCGGGACCTGGCAGCGGATCCGCCGCATCACCCTGCCCTCGCTGCGCCCCGTCAACCAGGTGCTCGTCCTGGCGCTGTTCCTGTGGACGTTCAACGACTTCAACACGCCGTACGTGCTGTTCGGCAAGTCCGCGCCCGAGGCCGCCGACCTCGTCTCCGTCCACATCTACCAATCCTCCTTCGTCACCTGGAACTTCGGCACCGGCTCGGCCATGTCCGTCCTGCTGCTGCTCTTCCTGCTCGCCGTCACGGGCGGCTACCTGCTGCTCACCTCGCGCGGACGGAGGGCCGCCGATGTCTAGCACCCGCACGCCGGAGGCGCCCGCCCGCACGCCCGCGACACCCGCCCGCACGCGGCTGACCGCCCCCCGCTCGCCCATGGCGCCCGCGCGCTCGTTCCTGTGGCTCCGGCGGGTCTTCCTCACCCTGCTCGCCGGGTTCGTGCTGGTCCCGGTGTACGTGATGGTCTCCAGCTCGCTGAAGCCGCTCGCGGACGTCACCGGCGAGTTCCACTGGCTGCCCAGCGGGCTGACCGTCCGCCCGTACATCGACATCTGGTCGACGGTGCCGCTCGCGCGGTACTTCGTGAACTCGCTGATCGTGGCGGGCGCGGCGACCGTCTGCTCGGTCGTCATCGCCGTGTTCGCGGCCTACGCCGTCAGCCGTCACGACTTCCGCGGCAAACGCGTCTTCACGGTGACCGTGCTGTCGACGCAGATGTTCCCCGGCATCCTCTTCCTGCTCCCGCTGTTCCTGCTCTACGTCAACATCGGCAACGCCACCGGCATCGCCCTGTTCGGCTCGCGCGGCGGGCTGATCCTGACCTACCTCACCTTCTCGCTGCCGTTCTCCATCTGGATGCTGATCGGGTACTTCGACTCGGTGCCGCGCGACCTGGACGAGGCGGCCCTGGTGGACGGCTGCGGCCCGCTGCGGGCGCTGCTGCGGATCGTCGTGCCGGCCGCGAGCCCCGGCATCGTCGCGGTCGCCGTCTACTCCTTCATGACCGCCTGGGGCGAGGTGCTCTTCGCGTCGGTCATGACCAACGACACCACCCGCACCCTCGCCGTCGGCCTCCAGGCCTACTCCACCCTGAACGACGTCTACTGGAACCAGATCATGGCCGCCTCGCTGGTCGTCAGCGTGCCCGTGGTGGCCGGGTTCCTGCTGCTCCAGCGCTATCTCGTCGCGGGCCTGACGGCGGGCGCCGTCAAGTGACCCCCACCCCTGATCCCGAAGGGACTCCCGTGTCCGAACCCATCGACCTCGCCGCCTTCCCGCCCGACTTCCTGTGGGGCACGGCCACCGCGGCGTACCAGATCGAGGGAGCGGTGGCCGAGGACGGCCGTTCGCCCTCGATCTGGGACACCTTCTCGCACACCCCTGGGAAGATCGCCAACGGTGACAACGGCGATGTCGCCTGCGACCACTACCACCGCCGGCGCGAGGACATCGGCCTGATGCGCGAACTCGGCGTCAACGCCTACCGGTTCTCCGTGGCCTGGCCCCGGGTGGTCCCCGGCGGCACCGGCCCGGTCAACGCCAAGGGCCTCGCGTTCTACGACGAGTTGGTGGACGATCTGCTCCAGGCGGGCATCACCCCGTCCGTCACCCTCTACCACTGGGACCTGCCCCAGGTGCTCCAGGACCGCGGCGGCTGGCCGGAGCGCGACACCGCGCGGGCGTTCGCCGAGTACGCCTCCGTCGTCGCCGGGCGCCTCGGTGACCGCGTGACCCTGTGGACCACCCTCAACGAGCCCTCGTGCTCGGCCTGGATCGGCCACCTGGAAGGCACGATGGCGCCCGGCTGGACGGACCTGACCGCCGCCGTCCGCGCCTCCTGCCATCTGCTCCTCGGCCACGGCCTGGCCACCCAGGCGATCCGCGCCGCCGCCCCCGGTGCCCGGGTCGGGATTGTCAACAACCTCTCCACCGTGCACCCGGCCACCGACCGCCCCGAGGACCTGGCGGCGGCCCGCCGGCTCGACGGCCACGTCAACCGCTGGTGGCTCGACCCCGTGCACGGCCGCGGCTTCCCCGCCGACATGGTGGACACCTACGGAGTCGAACTACCCCTGAAAGACGCCGACTTGGCGGCCATCGCGACCCCGCTCGACTGGCTCGGCCTGAACTACTACTTCCCGCAGTACGTGGCCGACGACCCCGAGGGGCCGGCGCCGTACGCCCGTTCCGTCCGGCGCGAGGGCGTCCCGCGCACCGGCATGGACTGGGAGATCGACGCCTCCGGCATCGAGACGCTGCTGCTCCGGCTCACCGAGGAGTACGGCGCCCGCACCCTGTACGTCACCGAGAACGGCTCCGCCTTCCCGGACCTCGTACGCCCCGACGGCAGCGTGGCGGACCCCGAACGCCAGGACTACCTGGAGCGCCACCTCGCGGCCTGCGCCGCCGCCGTCCGCAAGGGCGCCCCGCTGGCCGGCTACTTCGCCTGGTCCCTGCTGGACAACTTCGAGTGGGCGTACGGCTACGACAAGCGGTTCGGGCTGGTCCACGTCGACTACCGCACCCAGGTCCGCACGATCAAGGGCAGCGGCCGGCGGTACGCGGACCTGGTCCGCGCCCACCGCGGCCTGACCCGCCGGGCGGCCTGACACGCCGGGCCGACTGAGCCCGGCCCGGACGGCCGGTGGACACGGCAGGGGAGTCCGTGTCCACCGGCGCGCCCGCCCCTTGAATGTCATGAGCACGACAACCGTCGGAGTGCACCTCAACCCCACAAGGAGAGCCGCATGCGATCCCGCACCCTGCTCGCCACCCTCGCCGCCACCGCCCTGCTGTCCTCGGGGCCGCTGCTGGCCGCCCCCGTCCCAGCCGTCGCCGCCCCGGCCGCCGCCGGCTGGGACACCGACCGGGGGGCCGCCGCCTACGCGCTGAACCCGGCCGCCGTCACCGCCTCCGGCAGCGAGCACGCCGGCACCGGCCCAGGCCTGGCCTTCGACGGCGACGCGGCCACCCGCTGGTCCAGCAATTTCGCCGACGACGCCTGGATCCGTATCGACCTCGGCGCCGTGCTCCGGGTCGACCGCGTCACCCTCGACTGGGAGGCCGCCTACGGCAAGCGCTACGTCCTGGAGAGCTCGAAGAACGGCACCGACTGGACGCCGTTCTACACCGAGACCGCCGGCACCGGCGGCTCGGTCACCGCGTACACCCACCCCCAGGAGGTCACCGGCCGCTACCTCCGGCTGCGCGGCCTGGAACGCGCCACGCCCTACGGCTACTCGCTGTGGAGCTTCAAGGTCTACGGCGGCGAGCCCGCCCCGGCCTCCACCACCCGCACCAACCTCGCCCTCAACCACCCGGCGTACGCGAACTACTACCAGGACGCGGCCCATTCACCGGCGTTCCTCACCGACGGCGGCTGGCCCGCGAGCCTCAAGGGCGATGCCAGCCGCTGGTCCAGCGACTGGAACGCGGACCGCTGGGTGTCGGTGGACCTCGGCGCGCCGTCCACCATCGACACGGTGGACCTCTACTGGGAGTCGGCCTACGCCGTCGACTACCTCCTCCAGGTGTCCGACGACAACCGCACCTGGCGCACGGTCCACGAACCCTCGCCCGCCGAGATCGCCGCCCGTCGCGCCGACGTCAAGTCGCCGTCCGACGCGGCCGGCCTGCACGACTCGGTCCGGCTGCCCACGCCCGTGACGGGCCGCTACGTCCGCATGCTCGGCAAGGAGCGCCGCTCCTTCCACAACCCGGCCCCCGCCACCGCCCAGTTCGGCTACTCGCTCTACGAGTTCCAGGTCTGGGGCACGGGCGGCAGCGCCTCGGCCGCGTACCCGGCCCTCCCGGCCGACCCGCCGGGCGACTACCGCACCACCTTCTTCGACGACTTCACCGGCGCCGCCCTGGACCGCTCCAAGTGGCGGGTGGTGCGCACCGGCACCGAGATGGGCCCGGTCAACGGCGAGTCCCAGGCGTACGTCGACTCGTCCGACAACATCGCCACCCGCGACGGCAGCCTGGTGCTGAAGGCCAAGTACTGCAAGGGCTGCACCCGGGCGGGCGGCGGGACCTACGACTTCACCTCCGGCCGCGTCGACACCCACACCCGTCTCGACTTCACCTACGGCAAGGTCGGCGCCCGGATGAGGCTGCCGGTCGGCGACGGGTTCTGGCCGGCGTTCTGGCTGCTCGGCAGCGACGTCGACGACCCCTCCGTGTCCTGGCCGGCCTCCGGCGAGACCGACATCATGGAGAACATCGGCTACCCGGACTGGACCAGCTCCGCCCTGCACGGCCCCGGCTACTCGGCGGACGGCAACATCGGCGCCCGCCAGACCTACCCCGGCGGCGGCACCGCGGACCAGTGGCACACCTACGCGGTCGAATGGACCCCGACGGCGCTGCGCTTCTTCGTGGACGACCGCCTGGTCCAGGAGACGACCCGGAACAAGCTGGAGTCCACCCGGGGCCAGTGGGTCTTCGGCCACCAGCAGTACCTCATCCTGAATCTCGCCCTCGGCGGCGCCTATCCGGCCGGCTGGAACAAGGTCACCGCGCCCTACTGGGGGCTGCCCCAGTCCAGTGTCGACAAGATCGCGGCCGGGGGAGTGCAGGCCGAGATCGACTGGGTGCGGGTCGAGCAGAAGGGCTGACCCGGCGGCCCGCCGCGGCATCACGACGGCCGGCCCCTGACCACCGAACTCTCCCGCGGGGCGACGTCGCGCGCTGTTCCGGCTGCTTCGGCCGTACGCCCTGACGCCGGTCGGCGCTCTCGTCCACGGCCGGACGTGCCCGGGCCGGTGGTCATGTGCCGGTGCACGGCCACCAGGTCGTCCTCGGCGATGGCGCGCCGCAGGTTCCACTCGAGGCCGGGCACGGAAGCGACCATCCCGGCGGCGCACCGGGCCAGGGGCTCCCGTCCGTCGGCCACACCCGGGTTGTGCTGCATGTAGTCGGGGCTGAGGCAGGTGTCGACGGCTTCCTCCGCCCTGCCTGGCTGGAAGAGCATGTCGCAGAACTCCAGGAACCCTGCGGTGCTTGTGCTCGGCCGGTCTGCTCATGAGATCCGATCACCCCTTCCGGTGTGAGGTTCGGCTCGGCTTCCACGAGCGACTTCCCCCGCGGTGCGGCTGATCCGCCACATCGGCCTGGGCAGGGGCACGCAGCTGTGCCGGGGATGGACGGGCCCCCCTGCGCAGGGACGGACCCCGGTCCCAGGGGTGCGGTCGACCAGGACAAGCGCTCGGGCGGCGGCCCCGGCAGGGGGTCACCCGATCGGTCGGCTCTGTGTGCGCCGGCCGGTGAACCGCGGTGTGCTCGGGGAGACACGTCCTCGTCCCGCGGAAGGCGGACCTCATGGCCGACAAGCCCGCGATCGTCCTGGTCCACGGGTTCTGGGGCGGTGCCGCCCATTGGGCCAAAGTCATCACCGAGCTGCATCGGCGCGGGTTCACCTCACTGCACGCGGTGGAGAACCCGTTGACCTCGCTGGCCGACGACGCCGAGCGCACCCGCAAGATGGTGCGGCAGATCGATGGGCCCGTGGTGCTGGTCGGCCACTCGTATGGAGGTGCTGTCATCACCGAGGCCGGGGACCTGCCCCATGTCACCGGGCTGGTCTATGTGGCCGCGTTCGCCCCGGACGCCGGTGAAAGCCCCGGGCAGATCAGCCAGGAGAAGCCCCCTGCGGCCTTCGAGAACATCGCTCCCGACTCCGACGGCTTCCTGTGGATCAAGCAGGACAAGTTCCACGAGAGCTTCGCCCAGGACCTGCCGGAGGAGGAGGCCCTGGTCATGGCGGTGACGCAGAAGGCGCCGCTGGGAGCGACGTTCGGCGACACCATCACCGCGCCCGCCTGGCGCGTGAAGCCGGCCTGGTACCAGGTCTCCACCGACGACCGCATGATCCACCCGGACAACGAACGCCGTATGGCCCAGCGGATGAACCCGCGCAAGACGATCGAGCTGGATGCCGGCCACGCGTCCCTCGCCTCCCAGCCCGGCCCGGTCACCGACCTCATCGAGGAAGCCGCGGGGGCCGGCGCCTGACCGCCGGCTCACCGCACATGACCCACCCTCGCGCAGCGGCACGACCCGGCCGGCCCGGACCTGTCGCGACTCCGCGACCACTCCCGAACCACCGTGGCCCGTCACACCGCCCACGGGCCTCGGTCTCCCGGGCGGCCGCATCGCTTCCCGGCGCCGGTCCTTCGGGGCTCAGCCCTTCCTCCGACGCCCCGTCCCCGTAGCCAGCAGCAGGGCCGCCAGGCCGCCGGTCGCCCAGGCGGGGCCGAGGACATCCGCGTCCCCGGACCCGAACATGCCCGCCGCGGCCAGTGCGAGGAACACACCGGCGGACTGCGCGCCGGTGCCGGGCGGCATCGGCGCCGCCGTCCACGGGCGCCTGCGCGGGACCCACAGGCGCAGCAGCTCCGTGGTGGCCGCGAGCGCGGCGAGCCGGGAGCCCGCCCGCAGCCACAGCGGGGGCGTGGTGTCGCCCAGTTCACCGACGCCGGCCACGGTGAACAGGGCGAACAGGGCGACCGGCAGCAGCCAGCCGAGGCTCGGGCGCACGTGAGTGCCGGGTGCTGGCTCGGTCCAGGGGCCGTCCGCCGGCGCGCCCGCTCCGGCACGGGCGCCGTCCGCGATGCCCGGCTCGCCGGGGGTTCCGGGGGAGCCGGTAGCGCGGGGAACGTACGGAGCCGGGGCCGCCGGGAGCGGGCGCAGGGCGCGGGCCTGGGCGTGCCGGAGGCGGCGGCCCGCGTCGCCGTACCGGTCCCGGTGGGCGGCGAGTTCCGCCTGGAGGGCGAGCAGCCGCTCGGCCATCGCGTCGAACTCCGCCCGGCGCTCGGCGGCCTGCCGGCCGGCCTCGCGCGCCGCCCCGGTGAGCCGGGACAGCGCCTCGGTGCGCAGCCGTACGGCCTCCTCGCGGGCCGCCTCCGCCTCCCGGGGCAGCTCGGCCGCCTCCGCCCGGAGCCGGGCCCGTTCGGCCTCGATGATCTCGGCGATGCGGTGCCGCTGGTCCGGCGGCAGTTCCTGCGGCGCCCGGGCCTTGGCGCGGGCCACGGCGGCCCGGCGCCACTCCATCAGCGGCCGCCCCCGGTGCTCCCCGATCCCGTTGACGTGCACCTTGCGGCCGTGCGGGCGGTGGATGTACAGCACCTCGCCGCCCTTGCCGCCCGGGGCCTTGCCCCAGCTGACCCGGGTGAAGTCGGCGGCCGTGCGGATCCCGGCGGCGGCGAGGTCCCGGATCAGGCCCGCGCCGATGCCGTTGACGTCGCCCGTGGTGAGCCGGGTGGCGCGCAGCGAGCTCTCGACCGACTCCCGGCGCAGCACCAGCAGGGCGCGCCGCTCCTGGTGCTCGCGCTTGCCGTCGAGGCCGTCGATGCGGCGGGCCAGGGACCGTTCCCGGCGCAGCCTTCGCTCGTGGACGCGTCGCAGCGTCTTCGCACAGGCCGCCTCGGCGCGCGCGTGGTCCCGGGCCTCGCGGTTCAGCCGCCGCCGGTCGGCGAGTTCGAAGGCGCGGCGCCCGTCCAGCAGCCGGCGCAGGGCGCGGATCGACTCGATCAGCCGGCGGCGCTCGGCGCGTATCTCCGCGGGGGAGGGCGAGACGGGGGTGTGCCCGTCCCGGAGGGTGGTGGTGCTCTCGGTCAAGGTGTCTCGCTCAGGGGGCTGGAGGCCGCGGGGCGCGACCCGGAGGCGTCGCCTCCGCAGAGGCGACGGCCGAGCGGGCGGGAAGGTTGCCCCACGATCATGACCTCGCACTTAATGCATATGATGTGCAAGTGCGTACATATAGCGTGAGGCCCGCGACCGCCGACGACCTCGACAGTGCGAGGTCCGTCATGCTCGACACCGTCTACCGCGACTTCGGCACCGGATACGTACCCCGGTGGCACGCCGACATCGTGGACCCGGCCGCCTACTACCTCGCGCCCGCCCGGCACACCCTGCTCGTCGCCGTGGACGGGGACGGGCTGGTCGTCGGCACCGGCGCCCTCGACTCGCGCGGCCCGCAGTCGCCGCCGAACCCGCCCCGGCTGGCCGAACGGTACCCCTCCGGCGCGACCGCGCAACTGCGCCGCGTGTACGTGCGCCCCGGCCACCGGCGCCAGGGTATCGCGCGCGAACTGGTGGCCCGGCTGCTGGACTTCGCCGCGGCGGACGGCGGCTACCGGTCCGTGTACCTGCACACCGACCCCGCCGTGCCCGGCGCCGAACCCTTCTGGCGCTCGCTCGGCACGGTCGTGCACGACGAGCGCGAGGACGCCGGGGGCGGACAGAGCGTCGTGCACTTCGAGATCCCGTTGAAGCGGACCGGAGGCGCGGTGGGCGACCCCGAGCACGCGATGGCTTAGTGGAAATGATTTCCATGTAATCTGTCGTCGTCCGGAGCCAGCCGCACGCCACCCCCACCCAGCACGAACCTGAGGACCATGCCTGCCCCGCGCCCTTCCCGCCTGCTCGCCACCCTGCTCGCCACGCCCCTCCTCGCCGGCTGCTTCGCCTCCTCCGGCGAGGCGGACGACAAGCCCGCCGACGGCTCCCGGCTCCGTGTCGCGCTCGCCTTCCCGCCCGCCGAACGGCTCTCCCCGTACGGCGCCGACGCCACCATCCTGAGCCGGCTCGGCATCACCGAGAGCCTCACCGCGCTCGACGGCAACGGCACCGCCGCGCCCGCCCTCGCCTCCTCCTGGCGCCGGCAGGACGCCCGCACCTGGCAGTTCACCCTGCGCGAGGCCACCTTCCACGACGGCTCCGAGGTCACCGCCGACGCCGTGGCCGCCTCCCTCGACCGGGCCGCCCACGCCCGGCCCGCCCCGGCCGCCCTGTCCGGAGTGACCCTCACCGCCAAGGCCCTGGACCGGCACCGGATACGCGTCAGCACCGGCCGGCCCGACCCCATCCTGCCGCTCAGACTGTCCAGCCCCGGCCTCGCCGTGCTCTCCGCCAAGGCCTACCGGGACAAGGACCGCGTCGACCCGGCCGGCGCCGGCACCGGCCCCTACGTCCTGAAGAAGGTCAACGGCGCCACCTCCGCGACCCTCGACCGCTACGACGGCTACTGGGGCGGCCGCGCCCAGAGCGCCGGCATCGACGTCCGCTTCGTCCCCGACGGCACCGCCCGCACCAACGCCCTGCGCAGCGGCGACACGGACATCGCCGAAGCAGTCCCCGTCGCCCAGGCCGCCACCCTCGAGCCGGACACCCGCCGGGAGACCGCCACCACCCGCACCACCAGCCTGCTGCTCAACCACCGCTCGGGCCCGTTCGAGGACGCGGGGCTGCGCGCCGCCGCCCGCGCCGCCGTGGACACCTCCGCCCTCGCCAAGGACGTCTACGAGGGCCACGCCGACCGCGGCACCGGCATCTACGGCCCCGCCGTCGGCTGGGCCGAGGGACGGCACCCCGCACCGGTCGGCAGGGCCGCGCCGAAGCGGCCCGACGGCACCCGGATCACCCTGGCCACCTACGACAACCGGCCCGAACTCCCCGAGGTCGCCCAGGTGCTGAAGCAGCAGCTGGAGAAGGCCGGCTTCCGCGTCGAACTCGTCGTCCGCGAGTACGCGCGGCTGGAGAGCGACGCCCTCGCCGGGAAGTTCGACGCCTTCGTGCTCGCCCGCAACAGCCTCGTCGACACCGGCGACCCGGTCGCCATCCTGGCCGGCGACTACACCTGCGCCGGCAACTACAACCTGGCCCTGCTGTGCGACAAGGACGTCGACCGGGCCGTCGCCGAGGCCGAACGCACCGCCGACACCGTCAAGCGGCAGGACGCGGCACTGCGCGCCGAGGCCCGCGTCCTCGGCACCGACTCCGTCGTACCGCTGGTCCACCAGCGCGTCATCACCGGCGTCGGCCGCTCCGTCAAGGGCGTGCTGCTCGACCCCTACGAGCGCACCCTCATCGGCACCGGCACCCGGCGCTGACCCGTGCGGACCGTGCTGTGGCGGGCCTCGCTCGCCTCCGCCCTGGTGTGCGGGATCGGCCTGCTGCCCTGGCTCAGCCGCACCGACCCCGCGCTCACCGTCCTCAAGGCCCGCGCCCAGGACCGCGACCCGGACCCCGCCGTCCTCGCCGCCATCCGCGACCAACTCGGACTGGACGCCGGGCCGCTGACCCTGCTCGGGCGCTGGCTCGGCGGGCTGCCGCGCGGCGACGCGGGCCGGTCCTGGATCTCCGGGGCCGAGGCCGGACCCGTCGTCGTACAGGCGCTCGGCGCCTCCCTGCTGCTCATGGCGGTCGCCCTCCTGGTGGCCGCCTGCACCGCCGCCGCGGTCTGCGCCCGCACCCTGTACCGGGGCGGCCGGACCCGGCCCGGCGGCACCGGCTCCGCGATGCTCGCCACCCTGCCGGAGTTCCTCACCGCCTCCGTCCTCGCCACCGTCGTCGGCGTCCAGCTCGGCTGGCTGCCCGCCCTCGGCTGGTACGGGCCCCAGTACACCGTGCTGCCCGCGCTCGCCCTCGGCCTGCCCGCCGGAGCCGTCCTCGGCCGGCTCCTCGACGACCAGCTGCCCGGCGCCTTCGCCGAACCCTGGGCGCGCGCCGCCGCCGCGCGCGGACTGCCCCGGGCGCGCGTCGCCCGCCAGGCGGTACGCCGCTGCCTGCCCGGACTGCTGCCCAACACCGCCCTGTTCGTCGTCGGCATGACCGGCGGCGCCGTGGCCGTCGAACAGCTCTACGACATCCCCGGCCTCGGCCGCACCACCCTCCAGGCCGCCCTCGCCCAGGACCTGCCCGTCCTCCAGGCCGGCACCCTCGCCCTGCTGCTGCTCGCCGCGCTCGCCACCGGCGCGGCCCGGCTCGCCGTCCGGCTGCTCACCGGCCCCGCCCTGCGCGACGGCGCCCTGCCCGCCCCGCCCCGGCTCACCCCGGCCGTCCGCCGCACCCCGCCGCTGCTGCTCGGCGGGGCGCTGCTCGCGGTCCTCGCGGCCGGCCTGCCCCGCGACCCGCTCGCCCTGAACACCACCGCCCGCCTGCGGCCCCCCTCCTGGGCCCACCCGTTCGGCACCGACGCGCTCGGCCGCGACCTGCTCGCCCGGGTCGCCCACGGCGCCCTGGACACCCTGCTGCTCGCGCTCGTGATCAGCGCCGGCACCCTGCTCGCCGGGCTGCTGCTCGGCCTGGTGCCCCGGCTGTCCGGGCCGCTCGCCGACACCGTCAACGCCGTACCGCCCGTGCTCGCCGCGCTGCTGGTCACCGCCGTCACCGGGGGCGGCCCGGCCACCCCCGCGCTCGCCGTCGCCGCCGTCGCCTGGGCGCCGCTCGCCACCCACACCTCCGCCCTGCTCCGCCAAGAGCGCGCCGCCCTCCACCTCACCGCCACCCGGGCCCTCGGCGCCGGCCGCTGGTACCTGCTGCGCCACGAACTGCTGCCCGCCGTCGTCCCGTCCGTCACCCGGCACGCCCTGCTGCGGCTGCCCGGCACCGCGCTCGCCCTCGCCGCGCTCGGCTTCCTCGGCCTCGGCGCCCAGCCGCCGTCCCCCGAGTGGGGCCGGCTGCTCGCCGAGAACCAGCCCTACGCCGAACGTGCCCCCTGGGCCGTCCTCGCCCCCGCCGCCGTCCTCGCCGTCCTCGGCGCGCTGGCGGTGACCTCCGCGGGCGCCCTGCGCCGCCGCCCGGCCCGGCTCACCGGCGCTCCGGGGACGGGGGCAGCGGCGGAGGCGAGGCCCGCCCGACCCGTCGGCGCCGTAAGGGAGAAGGCCGTCCGATGACCGCCCCGCGTACCGACCGGGCCCCGCTCACCCCGCTGCTCCGGCTGCTGATCCTCACCCAACTCGCCTTCAACATCGGTTTCTTCGCCGTACTGCCGTTCCTCGCCGAACACCTCGGCACGGCGATCGGCATGGCCGGCTGGCTGGTCGGGGTCGTCCTCGGACTGCGCACCTTCAGCCAGCAGGGGCTGTTCGTGGTGGGCGGCGCCCTCGCCGACCGGTACGGCGTCCGGCCCGTCGTCCTCACCGGCTGCGCGCTGCGCATCGCCGGGTTCGCCTGGCTCGGCTACGCCGAACGGACCTGGTCGGTGATCGGCTCCGTGCTGCTGATCGGCTGCGCCGCCGCGCTGTTCTCCCCGGCGGTGGAGTCGGAGGTCGCCCGGCAGGCCGTCCTGCGGGAGGAGGCCGGCGACGGGCCGCGCGCCCGGGTGCTGGCCCTGTTCACCGTCGCCGGGCAGGCGGGCGCCTTCACCGGCCCGCTGCTGGGCGCCCTGCTGCTGACGGCCGACTTCCGCACGGTCTGCCTGGCCGGCGCGGCCGTGTTCACGGCCGTACTCGCCGGGCACGCCGTCCTGCTGCCCCGGCACATCCCCGGCCGCGAACCCGTCGCCGTGCGCGGCGGACTCGGGCCGCTGCTGCGCAACCGCCGCTTCCTCGCCCTGTGTTGCGGCTACGGCGCCCAACTGCTCGCCTACAACCAGCTCTACCTCGCCCTGCCCGCCGAAGTACGGCGCGTCTCCGGCTCCCAGGCGCCGGTCGCCTGGCTGTTCGCGCTGTCCTCCCTGCTGGTGGTGGGCGTCCAACTGCCCGTGACCCGCTGGGCGGGCCGCCGGCTCACCCCGCGCCGCTCGCTGGCCGCCGGGCTGCTGCTGACGGGCGCCGGATTCGCCGCCGTCGCCGCGGCCCGCCCGGCCGGCCTCACCGGCCCGGCCGGACTCGCCCCGCTCGCCGTCCTCGTCGTCCTGCTCACCGCGGGCCAGATGCTGGTCGCGCCGGTCGCCCGCGCCTGGCTGCCCGACCTCGCCGAACCCGGCCGCATCGGCCTCTACACCGGTGCCCTGTCCTCCGTCTCCGGCCTGCTGGTCCTGCTCGGCAGCACGGCCTCCGGCGCGCTCCTCGACCTCGGGCTGCCCCCGGCACTGCCCTGGGCGGCCCTGGCGGCGGTACCCCTGGCGGCGATCCTGGTCCTGCCCGGACCCGGTACGGCCGCTGTCCGGCAAGCCGCGCGAGCGTGAGGCGCCGGCGCGGCACGGCGTCCAGGTGGCCGAGCAGGTGCCGTTGCCGATCGAGCCGTGCGAGCGCACCATCGCGTAGCACGGACCGGACGGGAGCGGATGGACCACCACCTGCCCCGGCCGGCCGCCGTCGGCCACGGCTCCTGACGAGGCGACGGCGAGGAGGAGGGAGCGCGATGAGTCTCCGGGCCCGGGTGGTCATCGTCGGCGGCGGGGTGATCGGCACGAGCGTCGCCTGGCACCTCGCCCGCGCCGGAGTGCGGGACGTCGTCCTCGTGGAACGGGACGAACTCGCCTCCGGCTCCACCTCCAAGGCCGCCGGCGGGGTGCGCGCCCAGTTCTCCGACGAGCTGAACATCCGGCTCGGCGCGCGCGGCCTGGAGGCGTTCGGCAGCTTCGAGCGGGAGGTCGGACAGGACATCGGGCTGCACCGGGTCGGCTATCTGTTCCTGCTCTCCACCCCGGAACAGGTGGCCTCCTTCGAGGCGGGCGTCCGGCTGCAGAACTCCCTCGGGGTGCCCAGCCGCCTGATCACCCCGGGGGAGGCCCGCCGCCTCTCCCCGCTGATCACCACCGACGGCCTGCTGGCCGCCGCGTACTCCCCGGACGACGGCCACTGCACCCCCGAGGCCGTCGTCCACGGCTACGCGCGCGCCGCCCGCGCCCTCGGCGTGCGCGTCCTGCGCCACACCGAGGTCACCGGCATCGACCTGCGCGGCGACACCGTCACCGGGGTCCGCACCACCCTCGGCCCGATCGCCACGGACACCGTGGTCTGCGCGGCCGGCGCCTGGTCGCGGGCGGTCGGCGCGATGGCGGGCGTGGACCTCCCGGTACGGCCGCTGCGCCGGCAGATCGCCGTGACCGGGCCGGTGCCGGAGCCACCGGCCACGCTGCCCATGACCATCGACTTCACCACCAGCCTCTACTTCCACCGCGAGGGCCCCGGCCTGCTGCTCGGCATGTCCGACCCGGACGAGCGGCCCGGGTTCGCCACCGGCACCCACGACCGCTGGCTGCCCCGGCTCACCGAGGCGATGGCCCGGCGCGCGCCCGCCCTGCTGGACCTGCCCCACACCGGCGGCTGGGCGGGCCTGTACGAGAACACCCCCGACCACAACGCCCTGATCGGCGAGGCCCCGACGGTGTCCAGGTTCCTGTACGCCACCGGCTTCTCCGGACACGGCTTCCTCCAGGGACCCGCCGTCGGCGAGGTGATCCGCGACCTCTGCCTGGGGCGCGCGCCCTTCCTGGACGTCGGCCCCCTGAGCGCCGAGCGGTTCGCGGCCGACGCCCCGCGCCCGGAGGCCAACCTGGTGTGACCGCGCCGCGCCTACGCGGCGTGGGCCGGTGCGTTCAGCCGGTCACCGCCTCGTGCACCAGCCGGCGCAGCTCGGGGAACAGCTTCAGGTTCTTCGGGCGCACCTGGGTCAGGAACTGCACGGTCAGGTCGCGGTCCGGGTCGACCCAGAACGCGGTGCCGGCCACGCCGGTCCAGCCGTAGGTGCCGAGGTGGGACGGGGCCAGGGTGCGGGACGGGTCGATGACGACGGAGACGTTGAAGCCGAAGCCGAGCCCGTCCATGCCCGGCTCCCGGTGGACCGGGGCGCCGAAGGAGCGGAGGGTGGCCCCGCCGGGCAACTGGTTGCGGGTCATCAGGGCGAGCGTGTCCGGGTGCAGCAGCCGTACGCCGTCCAGCTCGCCGCCCCGGCGCAGCATCTCCATGAACCGGTGGTAGTCGTGGGCGGAGGAGACCAGGCCGCCGCTGCCGGACAGGAAGAGCGGCCGGCCGCGCACCGGCAGCCCCGGCACCGGCTCGATCCCGCCCTCGTCCGTCTCGCCGTACAACTCGGCCAGCCGGCCGGCCTGTTCGGCGCTGACGTGGAAGCCGGTGTCGGTCATGCCGAGCGGGCCCAGGATCCGTTCGGCGAAGAACGCGTCCAGCGGCTGCCCGGAGACGACCTCGATCACCCGGCCCAGCACATTGGAGGCGACCGAGTAGTTCCACTGCGTGCCAGGATCGGACTGCAACGGCAGCCGGGCGTACAGCGCGACGGTCTCCGCGAGGTCCTTGCCCGGCGGCACCGAGTACTCCAGGCCCGCCGCGCGGTAGAGCGCGTCCACGGGGTGGCGGTGGTAGAAGCCGAAGGTCAGGCCGGCGGTGTGGGTGAGCAGATGCCGGATCAGGACGGGGCCGGCGGCCGGGCGGGTGCGCACGTCGTCGCCCGAGCCGCCCGTGTACACCCGGGGCCCGGCGAATTCGGGCAGACGGCGCTCCAGCGGCTCGTCCAGGGACAGCAGGCCGTCCTGGACGAGCAGCAGCACCGCCACGGCGGTGACCGGTTTGGTCATCGAGTAGATCCGCCACAGCGTGTCCGGCTCCACCGGCCGCCCGGCCGCCACGTCCCGCAGCCCGTACGTGGTCAGGTGGGCGACCCGGCCGCCCCGGGCCACCGCCACCAGGAAGCCGGGCAGCCGCCCCTCGTCGACGTACCGGGCGAAGTGCCCGTCCAGCCGGCCGAGGGCCCCGGGGTCCAGTCCCGCCTCCACGGGGTCGACGTCCTGTCGCAGCCGTCCCATCGCTCTCCTCCGGTCGCGTCCGCCCGTCCCGACTCGTCCGTTCCGCCTCTCATCGTCGCTCAGGAGCGGCGGCCGGGACAGGGGCGTGCGGGGCGGGGGCGCGCGACGCGGCACCGGCCGGTCCCGGCAGCAGGCGGGCCACCGGCACGGCGAGCGCGGCCACCGCCGCCAGGGCGAGCAGCGCGCCCTGGGTGCCCGTGCCGAGCAGCGCGCTCGCCGCCGCCACGCCCACGGCGGGGCCGACGTTCAGCGCGGTCTGCTGTACTCCGCCCGCCACCCCGGCCGTCCGCACCTGGGCCCCGCGCACGATCACCTGCGTGGCCGCCACCATCACCGTGCCGAAGCCGGCGCCGAGCAGCGCGAAGGCGAGGCCGATCCCGGCCGGGGCGGTGGTCCGGGACAGCAGCAGCACCCCCAGCGCGAGGGCCGCCGCGGCCGTCGCCGTCATCCGGCGCGCTCCCCAGCGGCGCAGCGACGCGGGGCACAGCACCGCCGACAGCACCATCAGCACCGCCAGCGGCAGGCCGCTCAGCGCGCTGTGGAAGGCGTCCAGACCGAGCCGGCGCTGGAGCACGTACGTGGCGACGAACAGCGTGCCGGACATCGACGCGGAGACGGCCACCAGGATGCCGAGCGCCGCCCCGGCCGTCCGCGCGCCGATCAGCTCCGGCGGCAGCAGCGGGCTCGCCGCGCGCCGCTCGTGCCGGACCAGGACGACGGCTGTCAGCGCGGCCGCGGCGAGCCCCGCGCCGGAGACCGGCCGGGCCGTGACCGCGTACACCAGGCAGGCCAGCGACACCGCGAGCAGCGCGGCCCCGGGCAGGTCCAGCGGGGTCCGCGCGGGCGCCGCCCGCCGGTCCCGGCGGGCCAGGGCGGGCAGGCCGAAGACGAGCGCGGGCACCACGTTGACCAGGAACACCGCCCGCCAGCCCGGTCCGGTCACCAGCGCCCCGCCCACCAGGGGCCCCGCGGCCGCCGCCAGCCCGATCGCCCCCGTCCGCACCGCCAGCGGCGACGCCAGCCGGTCCGGCGGATACGCGGCCCGCAGCATGCCCAGCGTGGCCGGCTGCGCCAGCGCCCCGAACACCCCCTGCGCCGCCCGCAGTGCGATCACCCAGCCGACGCCGGGGGCCACGGCGATGCCCGCCGAGGCGGCCCCGAAGCCGAGCATCCCCAGTCCGAAGACGCGCCACTGCCCGTACCGGTCGGCGAGCCGCCCCGCGAACACCAGCAGGCTCGCCACCGCGACGAGATAGGCGGTGCTGGTCCACTGCACCTCGGTGAAGGAGGTGCTCAAGTCCCGTTGCAGGCTGGGCTGGGCGACCGTGAGGGCCGTACCGTCCAGCGCGACGACCACCGCGCCCGCGACACTGCTCGCCAGCGTCCAGGGCCGGTTCACCGGCTCTCACCGGGACCCAGGTGCGCGGCCAGCACCGTCTCCAGCAGGGCGGCCAAGTCCTCCTCGCCGGTCGCGAGTTGCAGACTCCGCCAGCGCCACAGTTGGGCCAGCCCGTGCAGGTTGGCCCACAGGGCGCCCGCGACGCGCGGGGCGTCGGCGCCCGGGGCGGCAGCGGCGATCAGGCCGGCGAACAGCGAGGACAGCGGCAGGCTCGTCTCCCGCAGCCCCAGCCGGCCGCTCTCCAGCAGATCGTGACGGAACATCAGCTCGTACATGCCGGGCTGCTCCAGCGCGAACTCCAGGTACGTCCCGGCCAGCACGGCCACCCGGGCGCGGGGCCCGCCGGTCTCCCGGTCCAGCGCCCGTCGGGTCCGCTCGGCCAGGTCGGCGAAGCCCCGCCGGGCGATGGCGGACAGCAGCTCCAGGTGGGTGGGGAAGTAGCGGCGCGGCGCGCCGTGCGAGACGCCGGTGCGCCGGGCGATCTCCCGCAGGGTCAGCGCCTGGAGGCCCTCGGCGGCCAGCAGTTCCACGCCGGCGTCCACGAGACGGTCGCGCAGGCTGGTGTCGGAGTCGGTCATAGACACTGTCTACCAGTCGGCAGTAGACAGTGTCTACTCACGGTGGGTGACCGGGAATGCGCGGGGCGCCCGGCCCGGTTGACCGGGGTATGACTCAAGCCCCCACGCAAGAGGCGCTGCTCGGCCTGCTCTCCGAAGGTCACGGCGGCGTACTGGTCACCCTCCGGCGCGACGGCCGCCCGCAGCTGTCCAACGTCAGCCACGCCTACTACCCGGACGAGCGGATCATCCGGATCTCGGTCACCGACGACCGCGCCAAGACCCGCAACCTGCGCCGCGACCCGCGTGCCTCGTACCACGTCACCAGCGCCGACCGCTGGGCGTACACCGTCGCCGAGGGCACCGCCGAGCTGACCCCGGTCGCCGCCGACCCGGGCGACGACACCGTGGCGGAACTGGAACGGCTCTACCGCGACGTCCTCGGCGACCACCCGGACTGGGACGACTTCCGGGCCGCCATGGTCCGCGACCGCCGCCTGGTGCTGCGGCTGCACGTCGAGCGCGCGTACGGCATCCCGCGCGAGGGCTGACCCGGGCGCGCGCGGTGGGGAGGCCGGGCGCGCGGTGGGGTGCGCGAGGTGGTACGGCCGCCCGGCCGGTGCGTTCGGGCGGTCCGGCTAAGGCGCTTCGGCCGTCCGTGCCTCGATCGCGCGCAGCACGGCCACCATGTCCTCCCCGCCGTGGCCCCCGGCCACCGTCTCCCGGAACAGGGCGTGACACACGTCCAGGAGCGGCGAGGCGAGGCGGGCGGCACGGGCCGCGTCGGCGATCAGCCGGTTGTTCTTCAGCACGTCCAGGGCCGCCGCCTGCACCGAGAAGTCGCGCTCGCGCAGCTTCGGCGCCTTCATCCGGGACACCGCGCTGGCCATCGGGCCCGCGTCCAGGACCTCCAGGAACAGCCGGCGGTCCAGCCCCTGCCGCTCGGCGAAGTGGAACGCCTCGGCCAGCCCGGTCACCTGGGTGATCAGGAAGAGGTTCACCGACAGCTTCATCAGCAGCGCGCCCGGCACCGCGCCGCACCCGAACGTCTCCCGGCACATCGGCGCGAGCAGCGGCCGTACGGCGGCCACGGCGTCCTCCTCGCCGGCGAGCATCGCGACCAGCCGCCCCTGTTCCGCCGGCACCCGGGACCCGGAGACCGGCGCCTCGGCGTACCGGCCGCCCGCGGCGCGGATGTCCGCCTCCAGCGCGCGGGAGTACTCGGGGGCGGTCGTGCCCATGTGCACCACGGTGCGGCCCGCCACACGCGCGGCCAGTTCCGGTGTACCCCGGCCGAGGACCGCGTCCACCGCGGCCTCGTCGGCGAGCATCAGCAGCACCACCCCGGCCCGCGCGAACACCTCGGCGGCGTCCGCCGCGACCTCGGCGCCGGCCGCGCGCAGCGGCTCCGCCCGGTGCGGGGTCCGGTTCCAGACCACCAACGGGGTGCCGGCCCGCGCCAGGCGCAGGGCCATGGGCCCGCCCATCACTCCGAGGCCGATGAATCCGACGTCCATGACCGGCCGCCCTTCGCGCCGCGCGCCGCTTATGACACTGGTCATAGTAGCGCCGGTTATGACGGCGGTCATAGGCTGAGGGCGGAGGAAGCCGGGGGAGGAACGGAGGCGACGCATGACCGAGGCGCGGCCCGGACCGCGGGAGCGGATGGTCTTCAGCGCGGCCCAGCTCATCCGGCGGCACGGGGTCGCCGCGACCGGGATGCGCGAGGTCGCCGCGCACGCCGGCGCCCCGCGCGGCTCCCTCCAGCACTACTTCCCGGGCGGCAAGGAACAGCTGGTCAACGAGGCGGTCCAGTGGGCCGGGAGGTACGCGGGCCGGCGGATCGCCCGCTTCCTCGCGGGGCTGGACGAGCCGACGCCGAGCGGGCTGTTCGCGGCGATGGCCGCGCAGTGGACCGACGAGTACGCGGCGGACGGCTTCGCGGCGGGCTGCCCGGTCGCCGCCGCCACGGTCGACTGCGCCACCTCGGCCGACGCGACTCGCCAAGCGGCCGCGGCCGCTTTCACGGCCTGGCGCGCGCCGCTCGCCGCGGCCCTGACCGACCTGGGCGTGCCCGCGGGCCGCGCCGAGCCGCTGGCCACGCTCATGATCAGCACCCTGGAGGGCGCGATCCTGCTGGCCCGCGCCGAACACGACACCGCCCCCCTCACCACCGCCGTACGAGAACTCGGCCCCCTGCTGGACGCCGCCGCCCACCCCCGCCCGGCCCGGCCCACCGAGCAGGCCCGCACCCCTTGAGCGGGCCCGTCGCGCGGCCGCACGCCCTCGGCCGGGCCCGCTTCCGGTATGCCGCCGTGCGTACCCGGCCGGGCCTGTCGCACAGCACGCCGCTGCACCCCTGACCGAGTTCTCTGTTCGGCGCGCGGCTGTACGGCCTTGGACACGCCCGTTGTTCGGCGTGCCGCCGCACACCGTGGCCGTGGCCGCTGTGCGGGGCGCCTCCCGCGCGGTCCGCTGTTCGACGCGCGGCCGTACGCCCCCGGTCCGGCCCCCTGTCGGGCGCCGCCGCACGTTCTCGCGCTCAGGTCGTGCCCGCGCCGGATGTCTCCTCCTTGACCCACAGTTCCAGCAGGTCCACGAAGTCGGCCGCGTGGGGGCGCCAGTTCAGTTCGGAGACGGCGGCCTGCCGGCCCTGGCGGGCGGCGTGGAGCCGTAGGCCGGTGTCGTCGGCCAGCCGTCGTATCGCGGTCGCCGCCGCCGACGGGTCCCGGTAGGGCACCACCAGCCCGCAGCCGTGCCGTTCGACCAGCTCCGCGGCGAGCGGGGTGGGCGTGGTGACGACGGGCACGCCGTGGGCCATGTACTCCACGACCTTGGTGGGCCGGGAGTGCCGGTAGTTGGGCTGGTCGTGCAGCAGGGACAGGCCGGCCAGGGCGCCGGACAGCCGGGCCAGCGCACGGTCGTTGGGCAGGAAGCCGTACCAGCGCAAGACCCCCTCCCGGTCGGCCGTCGCGAGCGCGTCCCGCACGTCGGGATCGGCCGTGCCGATCGCCTCGACCCGCACGGCCGGGGCCAGCAGCCGCGCCAGGGCGATCAGTTCGAGCGCGCCCCGCGCCCGGGACAGCTGGCCCAGGTAGACCACCCGGTCGTCACCCGGCGGCGGGGGCGGGCCGGGCGGCGGGGTGGCGAGGTTGGGGACGACGGGATGGTGGCGCCGGAACCGGCGCTGGTAGGCGTCCTCCGCGAGCAGCAGCCGCACCCGGCGTTCGGCCAGCCGCTCGGCCGCCCGTACCGCCGCGCGCAGCGGGGGACGCAGCGGCCGGGGCACCCAGCCCTTCATCGCCACGGCCGCCGCCGTGTCCTCGTGCACGTCCCACACGGTGACCGGCACCGCCCCGGCCCGGCGCAGCCGGCGCAGGGTGCCGGGCAGGGTGAGCAGCAGCTCCGGGTCGTGCAGCAGTATCACGTCCGCCGCCGGGCCGCGTTCGGCCAGCAGCGCCCGGGCCGCGCGCAGCGCCGCGCGCCGGTCCCGTCCGGCCGCCCGGGGCAGGTCCACGCCCTCGACGTACGGCCGGGGCAGGGCGCCGCGGGCCGCGTACGGCGCCGCGTACACCACCTCGTGGCCGCGTTCGCGCAGCGCGGCGATCTGCCGGTGCAGTATGCGCGCGTCCTCGGGGTGGTGGACGACGGTGACGACGAGTATCCGCATGGCAGTGCCTTCCAACTCCCCGAGAACGCGAGGAAACGGCGTCGGGCTAGAGCGCTTCGACGCCGGGCTTGCTGATCCGCCCGCGGGTGTCGAACAGCAGCCGCGCGCTGTCCGCGAGGGCCTGCAGGTCGTAGGCGGAGTGGTCCTGGAGCAGGATCGTCAGGTCGTACTCGCGCAGCGCGGCCGTCAGGTCGCCGACGCGGGGCACCTCCGCCCCGTCCACCGACCACGCCGGCACGTGCGGGTCGTGGAAGGCGACGGCGGCCTCCCGCTGGCGCAGCAGCCGGGCCACCGGCTCCGCCGGGGTCTCGCGCAGGTCGGCGACGTCCGGCTTGTAGGTGACGCCGAGCAGCAGCACCCGGGAGCCGCGCAGCGGGCGGCCGGCGGAGTTGAGCAGGTCCTGGGCGCGGCGCACCACGTACTCCGGCATCCGCCGGTTGATCTCCTGGGCCAGCCCGACGAACCGGAAGTCGTACCCGAGGGACGAACGCACCTTGTACGACAGGTAGTTGGGGTCGATCGGGATGCAGTGCCCGCCCACCCCGGGGCTCGGCCGGAAGGCCTGGAAGCCGAAGGGCTTGGTGCCCGCGCAGCGGATCGCGTCCCACACGTCCACGTGCAACTCGCGGCTGATGATCGCCAGTTCGTTGACCAGCGCGATGTTCACGTGCCGGTAGGTGTTCTCCAGCAGCTTGGCCATCTCGGCCTCGCGGGTGCCCTTCGCCTGGACCACCATGTTCACGAACTTGGCGTAGAAGGCGACCGCGCGCACCGCGCACGCCGTGGTGCAGCCGCCGACCACCTTGGGGGTGTCGCGCAGTCCGTGCTGGGTGTTGCCGGGGTCGATCCGCTCGGGCGAGAAGGCGAGCGCGAAGTCCTCGCCGGCCCGCAGCCCGGACTCCTCCAGCAGCGGCCGTACGACCTCCTCGGTGGTGCCCGGGTACGTGGTCGACTCCAGCACCACCAGCTGCCCGGGGCGCAGCCGGCCGGCCACCGCGCGGGTCGCCGAGACGACCGCGCCCAGATCGGGCCCGCCGTCCGCGCCGAGCGGGGTCGGCACGCAGATCACCACGGTCTGCGCACCCGCCAGACAGGCGTCGTCGCAGGTGGCGGTGAAACCGGCCGCCCGCATCCGGCGCACCTCGTCGTCGGAGACGTCACCGACGTGCGAGCGGCCGGAGTTGAGCCCGGCGACGACCCGCGGGTCACGGTCCAGGCCCACCACGCGCAGGCCGGCCGAGGCCGCCTCGCGGGCCAGCGGCAGTCCGACGTAGCCGAGCCCGATGACGGCGAGTTCCACCTTCCCGTACGGCGGCGGCGCTTCCATGTCCCCGAGCGAGGGGGTCCGTTCGACCTGCATAGGGATTCACCCGGCCTTCGCGGCTGCACTGGTGGGGGGTTCGCGGGGCGTCAGAGGCAGCCCAGCGAGCGATACGCCTCGCGGGTCGTCGCGGCGACCCGGTCCCAGGTGCGTTCCCGCGCGACCCTCGCGCGGGCGGCGGCTCCCCATTCGAGCCGTCGCTTATGACTGTAAAGCACCCTTTCGAGTTCATCCGCCCAAGCGTGTGGCGATTCAGCGGGAATCAGCCGCCCGTTCACCCCGTGTTCGACCAGTTCCCGCAGTGCCGGAAGATCGCTGGCGAGCACCGGAAGCCCGCCCGCCATCGCCTCGACCGGCTTGAGCGGGGTCACCAGACGGCACACCCGGGCGTCCGTGCGCGGCACCGCGAACACGTCCAACGCCGCGTGGAAATGCCGGACTTGGTCATGCGGCACGCGCCCGGTGAACACGGCGGTGCCGTCGCCGGCCAGGCCCAGCCGGGCGGCCAGCCGCTCCAGCCGCGCCCGCTCCGGGCCGTCGCCGACGATCAGCAGCCGCAACGGCACCCCGCGCCGCCGCAGCAGTACACCCGCATGGAGCAATGTGCCGATCCCCTCGTGCGGGGTGAGGCTGCCGACCGTGCCCACCACGAACGCGTCCGGGGCGATCCCGAGGCGCGCCCGCACCCCGGCCCCGTCCGGCGGCGGCCCCAGGAACGCCGCGTCCACGGCGTTCGGCACGATCAGCACCCGCTCCTCGGGCACCCCGCGCGCCACGATCTCGGCCTTCATCGCGGCACCCAGCGTCAGCACCAGATCGGCCCGGCGCATGCAGTCTGTCTCCAGCTCCCGGCGCCCGCGGTAGACCGGGTCCGCGGCGGTGCGCGCCGGGTCCTGGCTCAGCCAGGTCTCCTCCAGGAAGCCCCGCACCTCGTAGACCACCGGCAGGCCGTAGACCTCGCGCAGGGCCAGGGCCACCCGGCCGTTGCCGTGATCGGTGGCCGCGTGCAGCACGGCCGGCCGCAGCCGCTCCACCAGCCGCCCCGCCAGCTCGGCGTTGCGGGCCAGCGCCGGGCCCTGCCCGTACGGCAGCCACCAGGGCAGCAGCCGGTGCTGCGGCACCCCGCCCACCAACTGGAGCGCACCGGCGTCCAGCACCCCCCGCGCCACCGGGAACCCGATCCGGGTCACCACGTGCGGATCGAGCCCGGCGGCCCGCTGCGCCTCGGCGAGCTTCTGGGTGCGCACGGTGTAGCCGGCGTGGGCGTACGGCAGCGAGTTGGTCACCAGATGCAGCACCCGCCCGGGCACCGGCCGCACCGGCCGCCCGGCGGGCGCGCTCACCCGAACGGCGGACGGCAGCGCGCCCGGTCCGGCCGGCCGGGCCCGGCCGCCCAGCCACCGCTCCACCGGCCGCACCCGGCGCCGCAGCCGCGCCGGCAGCAGCCGCAGCCCCAGCAACGCGGCCCGCGCCGGGTCCTGGCGCAACTCGCCCCACGCCACGGATGCGGCCAGACTGACAGCGCGGGGGACACGACGGGACATGCCGCCACGGTAGGCCGACGCGGCGCGCGGCGCCTCGGACGCGACCGCGCACCGGCGCCGGCCAGAGCACGACGCTCCCCTCGTCTCCCCGTGTGCTGCCCCTTGTTCGACCGCCCGCGGAAGGCGAGGACATGAACGGCGTCATGAACGGCCCAGTACTCCATGTGGTCGGCACCCGGCCCAACTTCGTGAAGGCGGCCCCGGTCGTCGCCGCGCTCCGGTCGGCCGGCTGCGACCAGACCCTGGTGCACACCGGACAGCACTACGACGCCCGGATGTCGGAGGTGTTCTTCCGCCAACTGGGGCTGCCCCGGCCGGACACCGACCTCGGCGTGGGCTCCGGCAGCCACGCCGGGCAGACCGCCGACCTGCTGGTGGCCCTGGAGGCCGAGCTGACCGCCCGCGCCCCGGCCCTCGTCGTGGTCTACGGCGACGTCAACTCCACGCTGGCCGCCGCCCTCGCCGCCGCCAAGCTGGGCCTGCCCGTCGCCCACGTCGAGGCCGGGCTGCGCAGCTTCGACATGGCGATGCCGGAGGAGGTCAACCGGCGCCTGGTCGACCAACTCGCCGGGCTGCTCTTCGCCACCAGCCCGGAGGCCGTCGGCCACTTGGCCCGCGAGGGCGCCGACCCGGCCCGGGTGCACTTCGTCGGCAACCCGATGATCGACACCCTGCTCACCCACCTGGACCTGTTCGACCCGGCCGCCGCCCGCGCCGCGCACGCACTGCCCGAGCGCTACGGCGTCGTCACCCTGCACCGCCCCGCCAACGTCGACGACCCCGCCGCCGCCCGCGCCGCCGCCGGCGCGCTCACCGAGGCGGCCCGCCACCTGGACCTCGCCGTCCCGCTGCACCCGCGCGGCCGGGACGCGCTGCGCGCGGCCGGCCTGGACGGCGCGCCCGGCGTGCACCTCCTCGAACCCCTCGGCTACGTCGAGTTCATGAGCCTGGTGCGCGGCGCCGCCGCCGTGATCACCGACTCCGGCGGGGTGCAGGAGGAGACCACCGTGCTCGGCGTGCCCTGTCTGACGCTGCGCACCACCACCGAACGCCCCGTCACCGTCACCCACGGCACCAACCGCCTGATCGACCCCGACGAGCTGGTCCCCGCCCTGTGCAAGGCACTCGACGGCGCCCCGGCCGCCCCCGCCGAGGGACCGCCGCTGTGGGACGGCAAGGCCGGCCCCCGGATCGCCCGCCTGATCACCCAGTGGCTGGAGCACCATGACTGACGCCGCCCTCGACCCCGACGCCCTCGACCACTGGGACGCCCGTTATTGCGAGCGGGACGGACTGGCCGCCGGCGGCCACCCGGAACTCGACCGGGCCGGCAACGAACTGTTCTACGCGCTCCGGCTCGGCACCCTGCTCGCCCTCATCGGCGACCTGCACTCCCCGGCCGCCCCGCTGTTCGTGCTCGACGCGGGCTGCGGCACCGGGTACTTCGCCCGCGCCCTGGACCGCTGCGGCCACCGCGTGGACGCCGTCGACGCCAGCCAGGAGGCCATCGACCGGGCCCGCGCCGCCGGTGACGGCCCCCGCTACACCCGGGCCCGGCTCGATGAGTGGCGCAGCCCGTGGCCGTACGACGTCGTGCTCTGCGTCGACGTCCTGTTCCACCTGCCGGACGACACCGAGTGGGCGGCGGCCCTGCGCAACCTGGCCTCCCTGGTGCGCCTCACCGGCCGGCTGATCGTCACCGACGCGGACACGCCCGTACCCCGGGCCCGCGACGGCCGGATCCGGCACCGGCCGGCGGACGCCTACCGCGCCGCCCTCGAACCCCTCGGCCTGCGCCACACCGCGTTCCGGCCCTACGGCTTCCGCGAGACCGAGACCGGCTTCCACGTCTTCACGAGGATCCGCTGATGCGCCTGACCGATCTGCTCCACCCGCACCTGGACGGCGTCACCACGGTCGTCGACGCCACCGGCCGGGCCCTGCGCCTCGCCCCCTGCCTCCACCTCCCCGACGGCGTCACCCTGCGCCGCGACGACGGACGGCGCGCCCTGCGCCGGGGCGACCTGGTGCTCCTGTCGTACGGGCCCGACCCCGCCGTGCACGGCACCGAGGACGCCCTGCTCGCCGCACTGCGCCGCCTGCGGCCCGGCGCCCGCGGCCTGCTGCTGTTCGGCCACCCCGGACCCGAACCCCCCTACCACCGGCTGCTGGACGACCTGGTGACCCAGCGCTGCCAGGTGCTGCGCGCAGCCCCGCTCGACTACGTCCACCTGCACGCCGGCGCGGTGTTCACCCGCCTGGCCTCCGACGAACTCCTGCCCCCGCACGACTGGTTCGGCCGCCCGGTGCCCACCGACGGCTTCGCCACCACCCTGCGCACGGCCGACGAGTACGTCCTCGCCGACCTCGCCGCCCGCACCCTGCGCGCCCGCCACCAGGACCTGGAACGCCGGGCCGAGGAGGCCGAACGCGCCCGGGACGCCGTCCGCGAGGACGGCCTCGCCGACCGGCTGGCCGCCACCGTGCGGGAGAAGGAGCAGCTGGCCTCCGCCCTGCGCCAGGCCCGCGACCGGGTCCAGGTGCTCCATGCCCGGGTGCACATGCTGGAGGGCTCCACCTCCCTCAAGGTGGGCCGGGCCCTGGTGTCGGCGGCCCGCTCGCCCCGGCGCGAGATGCCCGGACTGCCCCGCGAGCTGTACGGGCTGTGGCGGACCCGCTCCGCGCGCAGGACCGCGCCCGCCGCCCGGCCCGCCGCCGCCCGCACCGTGCCCGGAGCCGCCGCCGACGACCGCCTCCACCTCGTACACCGGGCGTTCGCCGCCACCCCCCGCGACCGGCTGGTGATCACCGGCGTGCTCACCGACGAGACCGCCGAGGACTTCGCGGCGGACGCCGTGGTGAACCGGCCGCTCCCGCACGACGGCCCCCCGCTCGTCCGGCGCACCGACCCCGACGCGGTCGTGGTCCAGCTCAGCGCGTGCACCGGACACGGCCCCTGGGCGCTCACCGGCACCGGCGCGGCCCCCGACCTGGACCGGCGGCTCGCGGAGCTCCTCACCGAGGCACGCGCCCTGGGCCGGTCGGCCGTGCTGTGGCGGGACGCCCCGGCGTCCGCCGCGCCCGGCCTCGCCCAGCTCGCCTGGGACGCCGTGCTGGACGCCGACACCGGGGTACGGCTGTCCCGGCTGGACGCGGGCCCGGACGCCCGGGAGCGGCTGCGGGAGGCGTTCCAGTGGGACAGCACCCGGGTCCGGCTGGCCGAGCTGGCCCGGCTGGTCGGCGCGCCCGACCCGCTGGCCGAACGCCGGGTCGCCGTGCTCGCCGCCCCCCGCGGCCGGCACGAGGCGGCCCGGCTCGTCGCCCAGGTGCTGGGCCAGCAGCACCGCCCCGCCGAGGTGGTCGTGCCCGCCCCGGACGGCCTGGAGGAACTCGACGCCGCGGGCGTGCCGGTGCGCACCGGGCCGCCCACCGCCGCCTGGGTCGCCGACTGGACCGACCTCACCGAGGACCGCCCGGACACCCTGCTGCTGGACCTGATGTGCGCCCAGGAGTACTCGGGCGCCGACGCGCTGGGCCACGCGGCGGGCGGCGCCGACTACACCTTCGTCCCCGAGCTGCGCCGGCCGCTGCTGGTCCGCCGCTCCCTGCACCTCGCGGGAGCCCCGCCCGCGAGCTGGTGCGGCCGGGGCCACCGACTGTTCGCCGTGCGCGGGAAGGAACCGTCATGAGCCGAGTGATCCGGGCCCTGGTCTACGGCGACGTGGACCTCAACCTCATCGACGGCTCCGCCGTCTGGGCCCAGTCGACCGTGCAGGCGCTGTCCCTGGCCGGGTGCGAGACCCGGCTGGTGCTCAAGTCGCCGGTGCACACCGGCCGGCTGACCGATCCGCTGGCCGGGCTGCCCGGGGTGAGCGTGGTCAGGCCCGCCGAGGAGCGCCTCGTCCCCGGGCAGGCCGGCCGGCCGCTGTCCCCGGTGCAGGCGTCCCGCCTGCTCACCCGGCTCGACGGGGACGAGCCCTGCGACCTGATCGTGCTGCGCGGCCGCCGCATCGTCGGCCAGGTCGTCGCCGACGGCCACTTCGACGGGCGGATCTGGGCCTACCTCACCGACATCCCGCAGTCCGCCGCCGCGATGACCGAGCGGGCCCGCACCGAACTCGGCCGCGTCGCCGCCGCCTCCCGGCTGCTGCTGTGCCAGACCGAGGAACTGCGCTGCTTCCTGGAGACCTGGGTGCCCCAGGCCTGCGGCCGCAGCGTGCTCTGCCCGCCCGCCGTGCCGGAACCCGGCTTCCCGGTGCCGGACCACGACCGGCCGCACGATCCGCTGCGGCTCGTCTACACCGGCAAGTTCGCCCCGCTGTGGAACACCCTGCCCATGACCCGGCTGCCCGCCCTGCTGGCCGAGCGGGGCGTCCGGGCCGAACTCCACACCGTCGGCGACAAGATCCACGAGGACCCCGGCCAGCCGGAGTTCCACGAGGCCATGTACCGGGCCCTGCACGGCTCCGCCCCCGGCGTCCGGCACCACGGCGGCCGGCCCCGCGAGGAGGCCATGCGCATCGCCGCCGGCTGCGACCTCGGCCTCGGCTGGCGCGATCCCCGGCTCGACGCCAGCCTCGAACTGTCCACCAAAGTCCTGGAGTTCGGCGCCCTCGGACTGCCCGTCGTGCTCAACCGCACGCCCGCGCACGAGGCACTGCTGGGCAGCGACTACCCCCTCTACGTCCCCGGCCGGGCCGAGGCCGAGGACGCCGCCGAGGCCGTGGCCCGCGCCGCCCGCGACCCCGAGGCCCGCCGGCTCGCCGCCGGCCGCTGCCGTGCCGCCGCGAGCCGGTACACCCTGACGGCCGCCGCCGGACGCTGGCGCGCCCACCTCGACCGGGTCTTCCCGCCCGCGCCCCCCGCCGTCGCCCACCGCTCCCGCCCGCTGCGGATCGGCGTCGCCGGCCACGACCTGAAGTTCCTCACCCGGCTGCTGGACCACTTCCGCGCCCTGCCCGGGCTCGACGTCCGGGTGGACGCCTGGCCCGCGCTGGCCCGGCACGACCAGGCCGCGAGCCGCGACCTCGCCGACTGGGCCGACGTGGTGGTGGTCGAGTGGTGCGGCCCGGCCGCCGTCTGGTACAGCCGCCACAAACGGCGCGGCAGCCGGCTGGTGATCCGCCTGCACCGCTTCGAACTCGACGCCGAATGGCCGCACCAGGTCGACATCGACGCCGTCGACCGGGTCGTCTGCGTCAGCCCCTACTACGCCCGTCGCACCCTGGAACGCACCGGCTGGCCCGCGGACAAGGTCGTCACCGTGCCCAACTGGGTGGACGCCGACCAGCTCGACCGGCCCAAGGCGCCCGGCGCCCGGTTCCGCCTCGGCATGATCGGCATCGCGCCCAGCCGCAAACGCCTCGACCTCGGCCTCGACGTCCTGGAACTGCTGCGGGCCGAGGACCGGCGCTGGCAGCTGTCGGTCAAGTCCAAGCCGCCGTGGGAGTACTGGTGGATCTGGAACAAGCCGGAGGAACGCGCGCACTACGAGGCGATCCTGCGCCGCGTCCAGACCTCCCCGCTGCTCGAAGGGGCCGTCGTCTTCGACGACTTCGGCGCCGATGTGCCCACCTGGCTGCGCCGCGTCGGGCATGTGCTGTCCACCAGCGACGACGAGTCCTTCCACCTCGCCCCGGCCGAGGGCATGGCCTCCGGCGCCGTGCCCGCGCTGCTGCCCTGGCCCGGCGCCGACGAGGTCTACGACCGGCGGTGGATCCACGCCGGCCCGCCGGCGATGGCCGAGGCGATCGCCGGGCTCGGCACCGACGGGGAGACCTGGCGGGAGGCCGGCGAGACGGCCCGCGCCCAGGTACGCCGCACCTACGCGCTGGACCGGGTGGCGGCGGCCTGGACGGACCTGCTGGTCACCGGCCGGGTCACGGACGGCTGACCGAGCGGGAGCGCCTCACTGGCGGCTGACCGTGCGGGTGACACCGGCGATCACCGTCGTCGCCAGGATCCACCCGGTGAGCACCAGCACGTAGGCCAGCACCTGGTACGCGCCGTGCGGCGCGAACGCGGAGTCCTGCCCGAAGGAGATCACCGGCAGCAGCAGGTCGAGCGTGTAGAACACCGGGTGGAACGGCGGCGCCTCGCCCGCCTTCAGCGGACGCGGATGGTTCAGCGCGAAGGCGAGCGAGCCGAGCGCGAGCAGCGACAGCAGCCAGCCGGCGGCCCGCAGCGGACGGAAGCCGTAGCCCACGGTGACGTCCTGGACCAGGCCCCACAGCCGCCCGTACCAGGGCAGCGTGTGCCGGTGCCGGCGCTGCTTGGCGAGCTGCACCAGCCGGGCCGCGTGATCGTCGCCGACCCGCCGGTAGGCGGCCGTCAACTGCTCGTAGGTGTGCGGGACATACCCGTCGCGCTCGCGCAGCAGCATGGGCAGCCGGCGCTCGGCCGGCTCGTGCGGGACGAGCGAGGTGTACGTCAGGTCGCCGAGCAGCACCGTCTTCGGCACCGAGGCCGGTTCCAGCAGCAGGACGTCGAGCTGGGCGCGGCGCAGATTGAGGGCGCCCTCCATGGGCGGGGCCTTGCGCAGCCACAGCTCCCCGATGGTGGAGCTGCCCGCCCGCAGCGCCGAACCGCCCGGATGCGCGAGCCGGGTGTACGACAGGTCGAGCCGCCCCGCGATCCGGGCGCCGCGCAGCCCCGTCCAGCCGCGCACCTCGGCGTCCCGGACCAGCATGTCCCCCTCGACGGTGAGCGTCTCCGCGTCGAGCGCCGCGTGCCCGGGGTTGCCGAGCCGGGCCTCGTTGAGGTTCAACGACCCGGCGACGCTCGCGCCGTTGAGGCGGATCTGCCCCTGGGTGCGCAGCCCCGGCGCCCACAGGTCGGCGCCGAGCGCCGCCTGGTTGAGCTGGAGCACCGGCTCCGCGGCGCCGGGCGCGGCCACCTCGGCGCCCTCCAGGTACAGGCTGCCGGTGATCCGGGCGCCGCCGAGCCGCAGCGTGCCGTGGCAGCGGGTGCGGGTCAGCCGCAGCACCCCGTCCACCTGCACGGCGTGGGCGACCAGGCCGGGCAGCACGGACTCGCTGAGGTTCAGCTCCCGCAGCCGGGCGGCGTAGCAGCGCGGGGCCTCGTCGAAGTGGCAGTGGCGCAGCCGCACCGGGTGGTCGATCGTCGCGTACTGCAGATCGAGCCGCCCGGTGATCCGGGCGCCCGCCACGCTCAGCGACGGTATCTCCCCGTCCCGGCGCTCCCCGTCGAGCAGCAGCGCCCGCAACACCCCGGCCCGCACGGTCCGTTCGGGCCCCCACCCCGCCGCGTCGGCGGGGTCCTCGTCGGCCGTCTCCCGGAAGTCCACGAACTCCCCGCGCGGGAACGCCCGCCACACCCGCTCCTCGGCCGCCGTCAGATTGTCGATCTCCACCAGCCGGACTCTGACCCGGGACCGAACCGGCTGTCAATGTCCGCTTCCGACGGCGGCCGGCGCGCTACGGCCGGACGTTCCACTCCGCGATCACCGGGTGGCCGTGTTCCGTGGACAGGCGGCTGACCGTGCCCGTGGCCAGCCGGAACAGGCGGCCGTCGGCGGGCGGCAGGCCCAGGCGGCGGGCGGTGAGGACGCGCAGGAAGTGGGCGTGGGCGACGAGGACCACGTCCCCCTCGGCCAGCGCGGGTGCCACGCGGGCCAGGACCCGGTCGGCGCGGGCGCCGATCCGGTCCGGGGACTCGCCCGGGTGACCCTCGGGGCCGGGCGGGACGCCGTCGGTCCACAGGTCCCAGTCCGGGCGGGTGCGGTGGATCTCGGCGGTGGTGATGCCCTCGTAGCCGCCGTAGTCCCACTCGTGCAGGTCGGGATCGGGCTCGATCCCGGGTATGCCGGCCAGTTCGGCGGTGCGCAGCGCGCGGCTCAGCGGGCTGGACAGCGCGCGGGCGTAGGTCCGGCCGGTGAGGAGCGGGGCGAGGGACTTGGCCTGTTCCTCGCCCTGTCCGGTCAGCGGCAGGTCGGTCCAGCTGGTGTGCTGTCCCGACCTGCTCCACTCCGTCTCACCGTGGCGGACCAGCAGCAGGTCCCCCACGGCGGGTCAGCCCTTCTTCTCGACCGCGTGGCCGCCGAACTGGTTGCGCAGCGCGGCGATCATCTTCATCTGCGGGGAGTCGTCCTGGCGCGAGGCGAACCGCGCGAAGAGGGACGCGGTGATCGCGGGCAGCGGCACGGCGTTGTCGATTGCCGCCTCCACCGTCCAGCGTCCCTCGCCGGAGTCCTCCGCGTACCCGCGCAGGGCCTCCAGATGCTCGTCCTCGTCGAGGGCGTTGACCGCGAGGTCCAGCAGCCAGGACCGGATGACCGTGCCCTCCTGCCAGGAGCGGAAGACCTCGCGGACGTTCTCGACGGACGTCACCTTCTCCAGCAGTTCCCAGCCCTCGGCGTAGGCCTGCATCATGGCGTACTCGATGCCGTTGTGGACCATCTTGGAGAAGTGCCCGGAGCCGACCCGGCCCGCGTGCACATAGCCGTACGGGCCCTCCGGCTTGAGCGCGTCGAAGATCGGCCGCAGCCGGTCCACGTGCTCCTTGTCGCCGCCGACCATGAGCGCGTAGCCGTTCTCCAGGCCCCACACGCCGCCGGAGACACCGGCGTCGACGAAGCCGATGCCCTTGATGCCGAGCGCGGCGGCGTGCTTCTCGTCGTCCGTCCAGCGGGAGTTGCCGCCGTCGATGACGGTGTCACCGGGGGAGAGCAGGTCGCCGAGTTCGTCGATGACGGTCTGGGTGGCGGTGCCGGCCGGGACCATCACCCACACATGGCGGGGCGCGTCGAGCTTCTCGACCAGTTCGGCGAGGCTCTTGACGTCGGAGACCTCGGGGTTGCGGTCGTAGCCGATGACGGTGTGGCCGGCGCGGCGGATCCGCTCGCGCATGTTGCCGCCCATCTTGCCGAGGCCGATGAGACCGAGCTGCATGATCAGTTCTCCGATGCGTTCTTGAATGTGCGGTAGGCGGCGACGAGGGCCGTGCTGGACGGGTCGAGACCGGGGACGTCGGCGCCCTCGGTGAGCGCGGGTTCGACCTTCTTGGCGAGGACCTTGCCGAGCTCCACGCCCCACTGGTCGAAGGAGTCGATGTTCCACACCGCGCCCTGGACGAACACCTTGTGCTCGTAGAGGGCGATCAGCTGGCCGAGCACGGACGGGGTCAGCTCGGTGGCCAGGACGGTGGTGGTGGGGTGGTCGCCGCGGAAGGTGCGGTGCGTCACCTGCTCCTCGGCGACGCCCTCCGCGCGGACCTCCTCGGCGGTCTTGCCGAAGGCCAGCGCCTGGGTCTGGGCGAAGAAGTTGGCCATCAACAGGTCGTGCTGGGCCTTGAGTTCCTCGCTCAGTTCGCCGACGGGCCGGGCGAAGCCGATGAAGTCCGCCGGGATCAGCTTGGTGCCCTGGTGGATCAACTGGTAGTAGGCGTGCTGCCCGTTGGTGCCGGGCGTGCCCCACACCACCGGACCGGTCTGCCAGTCCACCGGCCTGCCGTCGCGCTGCACCGACTTGCCGTTGGACTCCATGTCCAGCTGCTGGAGGTAGGCGGTGAACTTGGACAGGTAGTGCGAGTACGGCAGCACCGCGTGCGACTGGGCGTCGTGGAAGTTGCCGTACCAGATGCCCAGCAGGCCCAGCAGTAGCGGTGCGTTGGCCTCGGCGGGCGCGGTGCGGAAGTGCTCGTCCATCAGGTGGAAGCCGTCGAGCATCTCCCGGAACCGGTCCGGGCCGATCGCGATCATCAGGGACAGGCCGATCGCGGAGTCGTAGGAGTACCGGCCGCCGACCCAGTCCCAGAACTCGAACATGTTGTCCGTGTCGATGCCGAACCCGGCGACCTTCCCGGCGTTCGTCGACAGCGCCACGAAGTGCTTCGCCACGGCCTTCTCGTCGCCGTCGAAGGCGTCCAGCAGCCAGGACCGCGCCGAGGTGGCGTTGGTGATCGTCTCGATCGTCGTGAACGTCTTGGACGCGACGATGAACAGCGTCTCGGCCGGGTCCAGGTCGCGGACGGCCTCGTGCAGGTCGGCGCCGTCCACGTTCGACACGAACCGGAAGGTCAGGTCGCGGGCGGTGTAGGGGCGCAGCGCCTCGTAGGCCATCGCGGGGCCGAGGTCGGAGCCGCCGATGCCGATGTTGATCACATTGCGGATGCGCTTGCCGGTGTACCCGGTCCACTCGCCGGAGCGGACCCGGTCGGCGAAATCGGCCATCCTGTCCAGCACCGCGTGCACCTTGGGCACGACGTTCTCGCCGTCGACCTCGATCACGGCGTCCCGCGGGGCGCGCAGCGCGGTGTGCAGCACCGCCCGGTCCTCCGTGACGTTGATCCGCTCGCCGCGGAACATGGCGTCCCGCAGCGCGAACACGCCGGTGGCGGCGGCGAGTTCCTGGAGCAGGGCCAGGGTCTCGTCGGTGATCAGGTGCTTGCTGTAGTCGATGTACAGGTCGCCGACCCGTACGACGTACCGCTCGGCGCGGCCGGGGTCCGCCGCGAACAGCTCCCGCAGGTGCGGGCGGCCCTGGGCGCGGTGGTCGGCGAGGGCCGTCCACTCGGGGCGGTGGGTGAGCTTCGGGAACTCCGCCATCTCAGGCATTCTCCTTGGGGGCCACGCCCTGGAGGGCGATGGCGTACATCTCGTCGGCGTCGAGGCGGCGCAGCTCCTCGGCGATGAGTTCGGAGGTGGCGCGGACCTTCAGGGCGAGGGTGCGCGGCGGCTGGCCGGGCAGGGTCAGCGTGGCGAGCGGGCCCTCGGGCCGGTCCACGACGATGTCGCCGTTCGCGGTGCCGAGCCGGACGGTCGTCACGAACGGGCCGGCGCTGTGCACCCGGTCCACGGACACCTTCAGGCGGGCCTCCAGCCAGCGGGCGAGCAGCTCGGCGCTGGGGTTGTCGGCCTCCGCCTCCACGGCCGCCGAGGTCACCGGCACCCGGGCCTGGTCCAGGGCGGCGGCCAGCATCGACCGCCACAGGGTCAGCCGGGTCCAGGCCAGGTCGGTGTCGCCGGGCGCGTAGCAGCGGGCGCGGGTGTCGAGGACCTCCAGCGGCCGTTCGACGGCGTACAGGTCGGTGATCCGGCGCTGGGCGAGCGCGCCCAGGGGGTCCTTGGCCGGGGCCTCGGGGGCGTCCACCGGCCACCACACGACGACCGGGGCGTCCGGCAGCAGCAGCGGCAGCACCACGGAGTCGGCGTGGTCGGACACCTCGCCGTAGGTGCGCAGCACCACCGTCTCGCCGGTGCCGGCCTCGGAGCCGACCCGTACCTCGGCGTCCAGCCGGGAGTGGGTGCGGTCGCGCAGGGTGCGGGCGTGCCGCTTGATGACGACCAGGGTCCGCGAGGGGTGTTCGCGCGAGGCGTCCTCGGCGGCCTTGATCGAGTCGTAGGCGTTCTCCTCGTCCGTGACGATGACCATCGTCAGGACCATGCCCACGGCGGGCGTCCCGATGGCGCGGCGGCCCCGCACCAACGCCTTGTTGATCTTGCTTGCCGTGGTGTCGGTCAGGTCGATCTTCATGGCCTGCGCCAGCTCCGTCCGTCTCGTGCGAGCATCTCGTCGGCTTCCCTCGGTCCCCAGCTGCCCGACGCGTACTGCGCCGGCCTGCCGTGCGCCGCCCAGTACTCCTCGATCGGGTCGAGGATCTTCCAGGACTCCTCCACTTCCTGGTGACGCGGGAAGAGGTTGGCGTCGCCGAGCAGCACGTCCAGGATGAGCCGCTCGTACGCCTCCGGGCTCGACTCGGTGAACGACTCGCCGTAGGCGAAGTCCATGGACACGTCCCGGATCTCCATCGAGGTGCCCGGCACCTTCGACCCGAACCGGACGGTCATGCCCTCGTCGGGCTGGACCCGGATGACGATGGCGTTCTGGCCCAGCTCCTCGGTGGCGGTGGAGTCGAACGGGGAGTGCGGGGCCCGCTTGAAGACCACCGCGATCTCGGTGACCCGGCGGCCCAGCCGCTTGCCGGTGCGCAGGTAGAAGGGGACGCCCGCCCAGCGGCGGTTGTCGATGCCCAGCTTGATCGCGGCGAAGGTGTCGGTCTTCGACTTGGGGTCGATGCCGTCCTCCTGGAGGTAGCCGACGACCTTCTCGCCGCCCTGCCAGCCGGGCGCGTACTGGCCGCGCACGGTGTGCCGGCCCAGGTCCTCCGGCAGCCGCACCGACTTCAGCACCTTCAGCTTCTCGGTGAGCAGCGCCTCGGCGTCGAACGCGATCGGCTCCTCCATGGCGGTGAGCGCCATCAGCTGGAGCAGGTGGTTCTGGATGACGTCGCGGGCGGCGCCGATGCCGTCGTAGTAGCCGGCCCGGCCGCCGATGCCGATGTCCTCGGCCATGGTGATCTGCACGTGGTCGACGTAGGACCGGTTCCAGATCGGCTCGTACATCTGGTTGGCGAAGCGCAGCGCCAGGATGTTCTGGACGGTCTCCTTGCCGAGGTAGTGGTCGATCCGGAACACCTGGTCCGGCTCGAACACCTCGTGCACGATCGCGTTCAGCTCGCACGCGCTGGCCAGGTCGTGGCCGAACGGCTTCTCGATGACCGCGCGGCGCCAGGAGCCCTCGGGCGGGTTCGCCAGCCCGTGCTTCTTCAGCTGCTGCACGACCTTCGGGAAGAACTTCGGCGGCACCGAGAGGTAGAAGGCGAAGTTGCCGCCGGTGCCCCGGGAGGCGTCCAGCTCCTCGACGGCGTCCTTCAGCTGCTTGAAGGCGGTGTCGTCGTCGAAGTCGCCGGGGATGAAGCGCATGCCCTCGGCGAGCTGCTGCCACACCTCCTCGCGGAACGGGGTGCGGGCGTGCTCGCGCACGGCGTCGTGGACGACCTGCGCGAAGTCCTGGTCCTCCCACTCGCGGCGGGCGAACCCGACGAGGGAGAAGCCCGGCGGCAGCAGTCCGCGGTTGGCCAGGTCGTAGACGGCCGGCATCAGCTTCTTGCGGGACAGGTCGCCGGTCACCCCGAAGATGACCAGGCCCGACGGCCCGGCGATACGGGGCAGCCGGCGGTCACGGGCGTCCCGCAGCGGGTTCGCCCAGTCGGCGGCCGGCAGCACCGGCACGCGCACCTCGTCGGATGCCTGGGCGGCGGGGGCGTTGTCGGTCATCGGGCGTCAGCTCCCTTGCTCTTCAGGGACGTGGCGACGGCGTCCAGCAGCTCCTGCCAGGCCGCCTCGAACTTCGCGACGCCCTCGTCCTCCAGCTGCTGGACGACCTGGTCGTAGGAGATGCCGAGCCGCTCCACGGCGGCCAGGTCGGCGCGGGCCTGCGCGTAACCGCCGGTCACCGTGTCGCCGGTGATCTCGCCGTGGTCGGCGACGGCGTTCAGGGTGGCCTCGGGCATGGTGTTGACCGTGCCGGGCGCGACCAGCTCGTCCACGTACAGGGTGTCCTTGTACGCCGGGTCCTTCACCCCGGTCGAGGCCCACAGCGGACGCTGCTTGTGGGCGCCCGCCTCCGCGAGGGCCTGCCAGCGGCCGGAGGCGAAGACCTCCTCGTACGCCTCGTAGGCCAGCCGGGCGTTGGCGAGGGCAGCACGGCCCTTGAGGGCCAGGGCCTCTTCGCTCCCGAACGCGGTCAGCCGCTTGTCGATCTCGCTGTCCACGCGGGAGACGAAGAAGGACGCCACCGAGTGGATGGTCGACAGGTCGATGCCGCGCTCGCGGGCCTTCTCCAGGCCGGCCAGGTAGGCGGCCATGACCTCGCGGTAGCGCTCCAGGGAGAAGATCAGGGTCACGTTGACGCTGATGCCGAGGCCGATCACCTCGGTGATCGCCGGCAGGCCGGCCTTGGTCGCCGGGATCTTGATCATCACGTTGGGCCGGTCGACCAGCCAGGCCAGCTGCTTGGCCTCGGCGACGGTGGCCTCGGTGTGGTGGGCCAGGCGCGGGTCGACCTCGATGGAGACCCGGCCGTCCCGGCCGTCGGTGGCGTCGTACACGTCCCGCAGGATGTCGGCGGCGGCGCGCACGTCGGCGGTGGTCATCATCCGCACGGCCTCGTCCACCGTGACCCCGCGGACGGCGAGGTCGGCGAGCTGCTCCTCGTAACCCTCCCCGGAGCCGATGGCGGCCTGGAAGATCGAGGGGTTCGTGGTGACACCGACGGCGCTCCCGCTCGCCACCAGCTCGGCGAGGCTGCCCGAGGTGATCCGCTTGCGCGACAGGTCGTCCAGCCAGATGGACACGCCCTCGTCGGCGAGGCGCTTGAGGGCTCCCGGGGTCGCGATTGCTTCGGTCACTGTGCTCATCTTTCTACTTCTGCGTCGGTATCGGGCGCGGTGTGCGCCGGTTTCGGTGGGGGTCGGTGTCAGGCGCGCGCGGCGGCGAGCGACTCGCGGGCCCGCGCGGCGACGTTCTCGGGGGTGAAGCCGTACTCGGCGAACAGGGTCTTGGCGTCCGCGGAGGCGCCGAAGTGCTCCAGCGAGACGACGCGTCCGGCGTCGCCCACGTAGCGGTACCAGGTCAGGCCGATCCCGGCCTCGACGGCGACCCGGGCCTTCACGGCCGGCGGCAGCACCCGCTCGCGGTACTCGCGCGGCTGCTCCTCGAACCACTCCACGGACGGCATGGACACCACGCGGGTACCGGTGCCCGCGGCCTCCAGCAGCTCCCGCGCGGCCACGGCGAGGTGCACCTCGGAGCCCGTCGCGATGATGATCACCTCCGGGACCTCCGTCGAGGACTCGCGCAGTACGTAGCCGCCCTTGGCCGCGTCCTCGTTCGGCGCGTACACCGGCACGCCCTGGCGGGTCAGCGCGAGCCCGTGCGGGGCCGGGTGCGTGGCGTGCCTCTTCAGGATCTCGGCCCAGACGATCGCGGTCTCGTTGGCGTCCGCCGGGCGGACGACGTTCAGGCCCGGGATGGCGCGCAGCGAGGCCAGGTGCTCGACCGGCTGGTGGGTGGGGCCGTCCTCGCCCAGGCCGATGGAGTCGTGCGTCCACACGTACGTCACCGGCAGCTGCATCAGCGCCGACATCCGCACGGCGTTGCGCATGTAGTCGGAGAAGACCAGGAAGGTGCCGCCGTAGATCCGGGTGTTGCCGTGCAGGGCGATGCCGTTCATCTCCGCGGCCATGGAGAACTCGCGGATGCCGAAGTGCACGGTACGGCCGTACGGGTCGGCCTCGGGCAGCGGGTTGCCCTCCGGCAGGAAGGAGCTGGTCTTGTCGATGGTGGTGTTGTTCGAGCCGGCCAGGTCGGCGGAGCCGCCCCACAGCTCGGGGACCACGGGGCCGAGCGCCTGGAGCACCTTGCCGGAGGCGGCCCGGGTGGCGACCGACTTGCCCTCCTCGAAGACGGGCAGGGCGTCCTCCCAGCCCGCGGGCAGCTCGCCCTTGCTCACCCGGTCGAACAGCTCGGCCCGCTCCGGCTGGGCGGCGCGCCACTCGGCGATCCGCTTGTCCCAGGCCGCGTGCGCCTCGGCACCGCGGTCCAGGGCCCGGCGGGTGTGCTTCAGGACCTCGTCGGACACCTCGAAGGTCTGCTCCGGGTCGAAGCCGAGCAGGCGCTTGGTGGCGGCGATCTCCTCCTCGCCGAGCGCGGAGCCGTGGGATGCCTCGGTGTTCCGCGCGTTCGGGGCGGGCCAGGCGATGATCGTGCGCATGGCGATGATGGAGGGCCGGTCGGTCTCGGCCTGCGCGGCCTTCAGCGCCCGGTACAGGGCGGGGGCGTCGATGTCGCCCTCGGCGGTGGGCTCGATCCGCTGGGTGTGCCAGCCGTAGGCCTCGTACCGCTTCAGCACGTCCTCGGAGAAGGCGGTCGCGGTGTCGCCCTCGATGGAGATGTGGTTGTCGTCGTAGAGGAAGACCAGGTTGCCGAGCTTCTGGTGGCCGGCCAGCGAGGACGCCTCGGCGGAGACGCCCTCCTGGAGATCGCCGTCGGAGACGATCGCCCAGATGGTGTGGTCGAAGGGGGAGGCGCCGGCCGGGGCGTCCGGGTCGAAGAGGCCGCGCTCGTAACGGGCGGCCATCGCCATGCCGACGGCGTTGGCCACGCCCTGGCCGAGCGGGCCGGTGGTGGTCTCCACACCGGCGGTGTGGCCGTACTCGGGGTGGCCCGGCGTCTTCGAGCCGTGCGTGCGGAACGCCTTCAGGTCGTCCAGCTCCAGCTCGTACCCGGCGAGGAACAGCTGGGTGTAGAGGGTCAGCGAGGTGTGGCCGGGGGAGAGGACGAAGCGGTCACGGCCGGTCCACTCGGGGTCCGCCGGGTCGTGACGCATCACCTTCTGAAAGATCGTGTACGCGGCAGGTGCCAGGCTCATCGCGGTGCCGGGGTGCCCGTTGCCCACCTTCTGCACCGCGTCGGCCGCGAGAAGCCGGGCGGTGTCCACGGCACGCCGGTCGAGGTCGGTCCACTCGAAGCCGTCGGAGGTCTGCGTCGTCATCTTCAAGAAGTCCTCGTTGAGTGCGGGATGGGTGGCCTGACGTGTTCAAACTTAAAAGTCTGACTTTTTCGAGGAAAGGTCGGGGTGTGTCAGCCTGTGGTGAATCTGGGACAGTGATCGAACGACGGGAACGGTAAGAAAAGGGCATGGCGGTCATAATGGGGCAGGCTGACGGCGGCGGGGCCGGTGACGGCGACGCCGGTCGCGACGAGGCCGCAGGTGGCGACGGGATCAGAACCTTCCCCTTCCCGGCCGAGCTGGCCGTCGGCGGTGTCGGCATGCAGATCGGCCCCATGGGGACCGACCGCACCTGGCACGCCGAGGCCCCCCTGCACCGCGTCCACCGCATCGACTTCCACGTGGTCATGCTCTTCACCGGCGGCCCCGTACGGCACATGATCGACTTCGCCGAGTACGAGGCCGGCGCCGGCGACCTGCTGTGGATCCGCCCCGGACAGGTCCACCGCTTCTCCCGGGACTGCGAGTACCGCGGAACCGTCCTGACCATGCAGCCCGGCTTCCTGCCCCGCTCCACCGTCGAGGCCACGGGCCTGTACCGCTACGACCTGCCGCCGCTGCTGCACCCCGCCCCGGCGCGGCTCGCCGCGCTCCAGGCCGCCCTCGACCAGCTCCGCCGCGAGTACGAGGACACCGCCACGCTCCCGCTCAGCCTGCACACGGCCGTCCTGCGGCACACCCTGACCGCGTGCCTGCTGCGGCTGGCCCATCTCGCCGCCAGTTCCGCGGAGACGTGCCCGCCCCACGCCGACAGCACCTTCATCCGCTTCCGGGACGCCGTCGAGCGGGGCTTCGCCGCCAACCACAGCGTCAGCGCCTATGCCGACGCCCTCGGCTACTCCCGCCGCACCCTGGTCCGCGCCGTCCGCGCCGCCACCGGCGAGACCCCCAAGGGCTTCATCGACAAGCGCGTGATCCTGGAGGCCAAGCGCCTCCTCGCGCACACCGACATGCCGATCGGCCGCGTCGGGGCGGCCGTCGGCTTCCCCGACGCGGCCAACTTCTCCAAGTTCTTCCACCTGCACACCGGTCAGACGCCGGTGGCCTTCCGGGCGGACATGCGGTAGGGCCGGGCGCGGCCGACGGCCGCGCGCGAACGGGGGTTTGAGGTGCGAACGTGTGTTTCCAGCCAACCGCCCTGTTTTCTATTGACTATTGATTGACCATCTCTTTACCTTCGGTGGCGATGGGCGAGCGACAACGCCCTGGGTCGTCTGTTCGTGCAGAAACGTTAAATCTCGTATCTTCCGGAGGTTCCCATGGACCAGCTCATCAAGCGCATGACCGAGGAATCCGTGTGGCAGCGCTGGGTCGCCGTCAACTCCGCCGAGGCGGCGAAGGACGGCTGCATCAGCGCCGCGCCCAAGAGCGGCTGCATCAGCGTGACGGCGAAGAGCGGTTGTATCTCCCGCTGACGTCGGGGCCGTTCCGCTGACACGCCGGGCTGCCGGCGCGGCCTCCGCCGCGCCGGCAGCCCTCCGCCACCACCGCCGACACCGCCCCGGAGATCCCCCTGTGAACCGCATGCCGAGTGCCGACGTGCTGGACAAGGTGCGCGACATCCCGATCTACCGCGCCTCCGTAGAGCGGGGCCACTTCCCGATCCTGGAGAAGCCGGAGATCGCCCGGGGCTTCCCCGACAACTGGATGACCCCGCGACTGGCCCGCGCGCTGGAGACGGGAGAGGCCGAGTTCGTCTTGTCCACGGGCACCAACCACGCCCGTATGCAGATCATCCGGCCGCCCTACTTCCTGCTCCGCTCCTACTACCGCCTGTGGCAGGAGCACCCCGAACTCGGGGCCTCCTGGCACGCCGGGGCCCGGCGGGTCTCGCTGACCACCGTGCTGGCCACCGAGCACGTGGCCCGTGTCAACGCCCGCAAGCCCGGCGCGACCCCCGGTGAACGCTGGCTCGACGACCGCACGCTGTACCTCAACCGCCGCCTGGACCCGGCCGACTGGGAGCGCGAGGACGTCGAGCGCATGCTCGGCGAGATCCGGGAGGTGGCCGGCGCCCACCCCGACGGCGCCTATCTCCTGGACTGCTCCGGCTACCACCTGGCCCACCTGGTCCGCAAAGTCTCCGCCTGGGGCCTGTGGGACGGCTTCCCCCGCCCGGCGGGCATCGTCCACGCCTACGAGTACACGCCGCTCAACGTCCGCGCCTATCTGCGGTCGCACTTCGACTGCCCCGTGGTCGACCTCTTCGGCAGCACCGAACTCGGCTACCTCTTCTACAGCGACGCCGAGGGCCGCTACCGGCCGTACCTGACGGACATGAGCGTCGAACTGATCCCGGTGGCGCCGGGCAGCGGCATCCACAGCCTCATCGTCACCAGCGTCCGCAACCCGTACATGCCGCTGGTCCGCTACCGCTCCGGCGACTGCGTCCGCACCCACGACGGCAGCACCGACCCGGAGCGGATCGTCTCCTTCTGCGGCCGGGAGAAGGAACTCCTGCCCACCCCCGAAGGACCCGTCGCCCAGGCCGACCTCGATGGCCGCATCACCGGCGTCAGCGGCCGCGTCTTCCTGCACCACCTGAGGCTGACCGGCGACGACACCTGCCTGCTGGCCTACACCACCTTCGACGACGTACCGCTCACGCCCGACGAGACCGCCCGGCTCGCCGCCGACGTCACGGCCCTGACCGGGCGCTCCTGCCAGGTGGAGCACCGCGCCCGCCTGCCGATCGGGCGCTCCGGCAAGTACGCCTGGCTGTCCGCGCCCGACCCGTCCTGACCCGCCCTCACGGCGCCCCCTCACCCGGCCCGGCCACGATCCCGACAGGAATCCCATGCCCACGTCCGCAGCGCCCGCCCTCTCCGGCGGCGCCACCGAACCGGCCCCCACCGCCGAGGAGTTGCTCGGCCCCGTCCTGCACGACGAGGTGGTCCGGCACTTCCTGGCCAAGCCCGGCAGCCCCACCGAAGACGTCGTCCGGCACCAGGTCCGCGAGTGCCTGCGCTACCTGTACCTGGTCTCCCGCCACCCCGACCGGCTCGGCGGCCTCTTCCTCCCCGTCGAGCAGGACATCGACGAGATCTGGCACTACCTCATCCTGCAGACCCGCGAGTACCGGGAACTGTGCGAACAGCGGCTGCCCGGCGCCCGCTTCATCCACCACCGGAGCATCTCCTACGACGCCTACCAGGAGGCTCCCGGGCGGGACACGGCCGCCGAGGAGGCGCTGCGCTGGATCCCCCACTACATGGCCGCGTTCGGCCCCTTCGACGAGGACGCCGTGCCGCACTGGACGATCGTGCGGTTCCTGCGCGACGAACTCGGCCTGTCCCTGGCCCAGATCGCCGCCCTGGCCGACGACGCGACGCCCTCCGAGCAGCCCGCCGGGACACCGGGACGGGACGGCGCGGCGGCCCCGGTGCGGTCGGCCACATGACCCGGACGGCCCCGGCGCCCGCGACGCCGGGCGCCTCCCGGGCGCCGGGCCGCGCGCTGACGGTACTCGTCGTCTCCCAGGTGCTCGGCGGTGCCGGGACGGCGGCCGGCATCACGGTCGGCGCCCTGCTCGCCCAGGACCTGTTCGATTCCACGAGCCTGTCCGGGCTGCCGGTCGCGCTGTTCACCATCGGCGCGGCCCTCGGCGCCGCGGCCCTCGGGCGGGTCTGTCAGCACCGGGGGCGCCGTGTCGGGCTGGCGCTCGGCAACGGCGTGGCCGCCGCCGGCAGTGCGGGAGTGGTGGCGGGGGCCGCGGCCCACCAGCCCGCCCTGCTGCTGGCCGCGCTCTTCGTGTACGGGGCGGGTACGGCCACGGGGCTGCTCGCGCGCTACGCCGGCGCCGAGCTGGCCCCACCCGCCCGGCGCGGCCGGGCCGCCGGCACGGTGCTGGTCGCCATGACCCTGGGCGCGGTCGCGGGCCCGAACCTCGTCGGCCCCACCGGCCAGCTCGCCCACGCCTGGGGCATCCCACGGCTGGCCGGGCCCTTCCTGCTGGCGACGGCCGCCTACACGGCGGCGGCCCTGGTACTGCTGGTGTGGCTGCGCCCCCTCCCGGCGCCCCCGGAACCGGCCGCGGAAGACCCCGGCGCGGGACCGGCCTCCGGGGCCGGGCCCCGCGAGCCGGTGCGCGGGACCTCCGGTGTGGTCACCGGTGCCACCGTGATGGTCGTCGCGCAGCTGGTGATGATCTCCGTGATGACCATGACGCCGGTGCACCTGACCGGCCACGGGCACGGAACGCAGACCGCCGGTCTGGTCATCGCCCTGCACGTGGGCGCGATGCTCCTGCCGTCACCGCTCAGCGGCCTGCTCGCGGACCGGGTCGGCGGCGGACCCGTGGCGGCCGTGTCCGGTGGCGTCCTGCTGGGCGGCGGCCTGCTCGCGGGCCTCGCCCCGCCGGCCTCCGTCGTCCTGTCGGCCTGTGCGCTCGTCCTCCTCGGCATCGGCTGGAATCTGGCCCTGATCGGCGGCACCACCCTGCTCACCCACGCCGCCCCCGCCGAGACCCGGGCCACGGTGCAGGGCCTCGCGGACGTGGGCATGTCCGTGGCGGGCGCGACGGGCGGCATGGTGTCGGGCCTGGTGGTGACGGGCAGCGGTTACCCGACTCTGGCGGTGGCGGCCGGAGCCCTCGCCCTGGCGGTGATCCCCGCGGTGGCGCTGCGCGGCTCACCCCGGTGACAACCGGCGCGCCCGCACAGCTCGGTCCCCGCCCGGCGGCGCGCCGGGCCGACCGCCCTCGAAGCGTCGGCCGGCCGACCCGGTAGGTCGGCCGGCCAGCCGGGTGGCGTCGGTCGGCCAGGTGGGGGAGGCCGGGGCCGGCGGAACCGGGAAGCCAGGGTCGGCGGACCGGGGGGGCCAAGGGCGGCGGAGCGGGAGGCCGCCGTCCGGTGGTGCCCCGTTGTCACCGGAGCCGTCGCGCCGTCCGGTGCGGCCGTGGGCGGCGTCGCGGCAGGTGCCGGCGCAGCCACCGCAGCGGGTGGCGGGCGAGGACCGGGACCGCCGGGCGCGGGGCCGAAGGGCCGGGCGAGGCGCGGGGGACGACGGTGCAGGTGCCCTCCGCCTCCATGACACAGACGGGCCCGCTTCCGGCCCCGGTCCGCCAGTCGACGCGGACGGTCACGGGCCGTGGCGGGTCGCCGGGCAGTTCCGCGGTCAGCTCGATCACGCGCTCACGGTGACCACGCCGGTGCCGGGCGGCCACCACCTTGCCGTCGACCAGGACCTCCGTGGGTTCCCGCGCGGTGCCGGTCCGCACGGTGACCGAATGGCCCTCCCGGTCGAGGTGGAAGCGGTGGTCACGGGTCATGGGCCACCTCCTCGGACCCGGCTCGCGCCTCAGTGGCGTATGCGCCCGGCCCTTCTGTCCCGGGCGCCGCGCAGCCGGCCGATGAGCTCCGCCTCCGAGACATACTCCGGGCATCGGGGGTTGTGGCAGGGACCGGCCGTCCAGACCGGTATGAAGATGCCGAAGCTCTTGTGGCGCTCCACGACGGTGCCCACCGGCTGTTTGCACGAGCCGCAGACGAATTCCGACGTGCGCGTCCGGTGTTTCTGTTCGCCCCTCATGACCGCCATTTTACTGTCCCTTGGTGATGCTTTGCCATCACTTTAAAGAGTGACTTCGCTGAGCGCGCCCGGTGCGCCCGGTGCGCGCGGCTCGGCGGCGCCTCGGGTGTCCTCGGCCGTGCCTCGGGTGTTCTCGGCCGTGCCTCAGATGTTCTCGGTCGTTCCTCATGCGTCGTGGGGCGGTTCCGGCCTCCGGCGGGGTTCGCCCGGCGGGTCCGGCCCGGAGGTGCGCGGGGCGCCACCGGCCGAGCCGCCCCCGTCGGCGGCGGCGGACGCGGATTCCGCGGGCGCCTCCGCGTGCCCCGGAGGGGTGGCGCCGGGCGGCGGCGGGCGCAGCAGGCTGAGGCCGACGGACACGGCCAGGACGATGGCGATGACGGCGAGGCTGACCAGCGAGGGGATCTCGGGCACGGCGCTGCTGATCGTCTTGTGCGAGGCCTGGAGGACGAGTTTGACGCCGATGAAGGCGAGGATGAGAGCCAGGCCCTTGCTGAGGTAGTGGAAGCGGTCGAGCAGGCCGGCGAGCATGAAGTACAGCGCGCGCAGGCCGAGGATGGCGAAGGCATTGCTGGTGTAGACGATGAACGCGTCGTTGCTGACGGCCAGCACGGCGGGCACGCTGTCGACGGCGAAGACGATGTCGGCGGCCTCGATCGCGGCGACGACGGCCAGCAGCGGGGTGGCGACGTGCTTGCCGGCCTCCTTCACGAAGAAATGCGTGCCGGCGTACTCGTCCCGGACGGGTACCACCTTGCGCAGCAGGCGTACGGCGATGCTCTTGCCGGGATCGAAACTGTCGTCCTCCTCCCGGAGGATCTTGTACGTGCTGTAGAAGAGGACGGCCGCGAAGACGAACAGGACCGCCGTGAAGCGGCTCACCACGGCCACGCCCGCGGCGAGGAAGATGCCGCGGAAGACCAGGGCGCCGAGGACGCCGAGGAACAGCACCCGGTGCTGATAGGCCCGCGGCACCCTGAAGTACCCGAAGATCAGCGCGAACACGAACAGGTTGTCGACCGACAGGCTCTTCTCCAGCAGCCACGCGGTCGTGTACTCCACACCGGCGGTCGTCCCGACCACGAGGAAGACGACCGCGCCGAAGGCGATGGCCAGTCCGACCCAGACCGCGCTCCAGGCGGCGGCCTCGCGGAAACGGATGACATGGGCGTGCCGGTGCGCGAGCAGATCCACGGCCAGCGACACCAGTACGGTGACGGCGAAGACCATCCAGAGCCACAGCGGCACACTGTGCACGGTTCCGACCCTTCCGGCGCGACGGACCGGTCATCTCTCGGGAGACCGGTCATTCCTCGGAAGACCGGTCATCTCTTCCGAGTCTGAGGGATGCGGCAACGGCTGTCCTCTCGGCGGGTCGCGTGCGGCGGCCGTCACCGGCGGTCGGCAGGCGCCACCGGTGGGCGTGACCGGTGGCTGTCCCGGGCTGCCGGGAGGCCACCGTCCGTCGGGCGGCCACCCGGTGACCGGCCGGCGGTCCGACCGTCCGGCCGCCGGTCTGCTACAAGGGTGCGGCAGGGGAAACAGGGGTGCCGGAGCGATGAAGGGTGCGGGCGTGAAGCTGACGATTCTGGGCGGTGGCGGGTTCCGGGTGCCGCTGGTGTACGGGGCGCTGCTGGCCGACCGCGGCGAGGGGCGGGTCACCGAGGTGGTGCTGCACGATCTGGACGACCGCCGGCTGCGGGCGGTCTCCCGGGTGCTGGCGGAGCAGGCCGAGGGGGTTCCCGACGCGCCCGTGGTGTCCGCCACCACCGACCTCGACGAGGCCCTGCGCGGCGCCGCCTTCGTCTTCTCCGCGATCCGCGTCGGCGGTCTTCAGGGCCGGGCGGAGGACGAGCGGGTCGCGCTCGCGGCGGGGGTGCTGGGCCAGGAGACCGTCGGTGCGGGCGGCATCGCCTACGGACTGCGCACGGTCCCCGTCGCCGTGGACATCGCCCGCCGGGTGGCCCGGCTCGCCCCGGACGCCTGGGTCATCAACTTCACCAACCCGGCCGGTCTGGTCACCGAGGCCATGGCCCGCCACCTCGGTGACCGGGTCATCGGCATCTGCGACTCGCCGGTGGGCCTCGGCCGCCGCATCGCCCGGGTCCTCGGCGCCGACCCGAGGCACGCCTTCGTCGACTACGTCGGCCTCAACCACCTCGGCTGGGTGCGCGCCCTGCGCGTCGGCGGACGGGACGAACTTCCCCGGCTGCTGGGCGATCCCGCGCTGCTCGGCTCCTTCGAGGAAGGCCGGCTGTTCGGCACCGACTGGCTGCGGTCGCTCGGCGCGATCCCCAACGAGTACCTGCACTACTACTACTTCAACCGGGAGACCGTCCGCGCCTACCAGCAGGCCGAGCGGACCCGCGGCGCCTTCCTGCGCGACCAGCAGGCCCGGTTCTACGCCGAGGCGGCCGACCCGGGCGTCTCCGCCCTGCGCGCCTGGGACCGTACCCGCGCCGAGCGGGAGGCGACGTACATGGCGGAGAACCGGGAGAGCGCCGGTGCCGGCGAACGCGAGGAGGAAGACCTGTCCGGCGGCTACGAGAAGGTCGCGCTCGCCCTGATGCGGGCCATCGCCCGGGACGAGCGGGCCACGCTGATCCTCAACGTCCGCAACCGCTCGACCCTCCACGTCCTCGACGCGGACGCCGTCGTCGAGGTCCCGTGCCTGGTGGACGCGGGCGGCGCGCACCCCCTGGCCGCCGATCCGCTGCCCGGCCACGCCACCGGTCTGGTGTGCGCCGTGAAGAACGTCGAACGGCAGGTGCTGTCCGCGGCGGAGTCGGGTTCCCGGGCCACCGCGGTCAAGGCGTTCGCCCTGCATCCGCTGGTGGACTCCGTGAACGTCGCCCGCCAGCTGGTGGAGGAGTACGCCGCCGCGCACCCCGGACTGGGGTATCTGAAGTAGCGGAGCCGACGGGTATTTTCCGCGAGGTCCGGCGGTTCCGCCTCCTGAGTGGGCCGGTATTTCTACCCCTTGAAAACTCCGTCCGAGCCGGGTGAGGCTGCTGTGGGGGAGCAATCAGGGGGTGTGCCGGCGGGTGCCAGCAGCCACGGTGGTCTCTGCTCGGCTTTTCACTCACGGATGGGGACGACTGATGAAGAAGCAGATCGCGGCGACCGCCATAGTGGGCGCGGTGCTCGCCGGCGGGATTTCCATGGCCACCTCGTCGACCGACGCGGCTCCCGCGCGGAAAGACATAACGTGCACCGCGTCGCCGTTCGCCGGCGGCCGGATCGCGATATCGGGAAGTGGATTCCCGGACGGTGAGACGGTCACCGCGAGAAATTCCGCAGGGGCCTCGGTGGGTACGTTCACCACGACACCCGGCGGCTTCTTCGAATTCACCGGGCTTCCGAACGACACGTACACGGTGACATCCAAGTTCGCCAAGGTGACCTGCGCGAAGCTCGCCGAGCGCGAGGACCGGGGCGGACAGCAGCAGCAACAGCAGGGGGGCCGGGGCGGTCAGCAACAGCAGCAACAGCAACAGCAACAGCAGCAACAGCAGCAGCAACAGCAGCAGCAGCAACAGCAGCAGCAGCAACAGCAGCAGCAACAGCAGCAGCAGCAGCAACAGCAGCAGCAGCAACAGCAGCAGCAGCAACAGCAGCAGCAGCAGCAGCAACAACAGCAGCAGCAACAGCAACAGCAACAGCAGCAGCAACAGCAGCAGGGCGGCGGCGGTCAGCAGCAACAGCAGGGCGGCGGAGGTCAGCAACAACAACAAGGCGGCGGAGGTCAGCAGCAACAGCAGGGCGGCGGAGGTGGTCAGCAACAGCAGCAGCAGGGCTGACGGGCGACGCGTCCGCCTCCCCGGCACCGGCCTCGGCCCCGGCCTCCGCACGGAGACGCCGGGGCCGTCGTGTGCCCGGGCCGGACGGGGCCCGTGCGCCCGCCTGGCCCACTGGGCGTGCCCCGGGACGGGACTGTGACCACTCTGGGATCCGACGGCATGACGGCAGGCCGTCGGACCCCGTCGCCCGCCGCGTGGCGGTCGGCTACGCCCTGGAGCCCGTATGGACGCACCACTGACCCCCATCAGCGTCATCTGCGACTGCCCGCTGATCGCCCACGGCCTGACACGCGTGATCGAGCCCGAACCGGATCTGCGGATCGTGACCTCGGTCGGGAAGGTGGGCGACTACCGCGATCGGGGGAGCCGCGGCGAGGTCGTCCTGCTGAACGTCCAGCTGTCCGCCTGGGAGGCGTCCAGCGTCGTCTCCCGGCTGCACCGCAAGGGACACGCGGTCATCGTGCTGGCATTCTCCGAGAAACAGTCGGACGCCGTGCTGTGCATCGAGGCCGGGGCCCGCGGTTATCTGGGCCACAGAATCGGGGAAACGGAATTGCTGACGGCCATCCGTGCCGTGGCCGCCGGGAGCAGTTATTTCTCCGCCGACCTCGACGGCCGGGTCCTGCCCGCGCCGCCACCGCGGCTCACCGACCGGGAACGGCAGATTCTACGGCTTCTCGCCGACGGCGCCACGGACCGGGAAATCGCCGTCGCGCTGCACATCACCGAGAATACGGTGCACTCGCACCTGGACCGGTTGCGCAGCAAGAGCGGATTCCATCGCAGGGCGGATCTGACCCGGCTGGCGCTGCGGTACGGCCTGACCGGTGAATGAGGACGACGCGGAAAGGGGCCGTTGCGCCCCTTTCCGCCCGGCCGGCGCCGGAGAACCGTATGCGGCCGACCGCACCCGCACCGCTCCTGGAAACGCCAGGCGGCCTCCTGACACCCAGGTGCTGCCGAAGGGGCGGCCGGACCCCGGGGACCGCGCGCCGGGAGACCGCGCCGACGGCTCGGGCGGGCTGTCCGGTCTCTCGCCGGTCTCGCTGTGGGTCATCGCGCTCACGGCGGTGGCCGTCGTCGCCGGGGCCGCCGTGCACCTGGCGGTGGTCTTCCTCGCCATCGCTCCGCCGAACCACCTGTCCCAGCGGCACGCCACCGGCATCAGCCGGTACCTCGGTCCGGAGTTCGCCCAGCAGTGGAAGCTCTTCGCCCCCAACCCGTCGACGGCGAACACCCATGTGCACGCGCGCGCACAGGTCGAGATGCCCGACGGAACCCTCTCCACCACCCGGTGGCTGGACCTGACCGCGCAGGACGAGACCCGGATCGCACACCATCCGCTGCCCGGTCAGGCGTACCAGAACCAACTGCGCGTCGCCTGGAACAACTTCATCGGATCGCTCGACGGCCAGGGCCGCCCCACCGGCCTGTACGGAAGCCTCATGCGGCAGTACCTGGTGCGCATCGCCGTCCGGCGACTCGGCCCGCGGGTCGGCGGCGGCACCGTACGCCGTGTCCAGCTCCGCTCGGCCGTCACGCCGGTGCCCGCGCCCCCGTGGAGCCGGCAGTACGCCGACACCAGGACGAGCCACCTCGTCCAGCCGTGGTGGACCGTCAGGGCGGAGGACGTCGGATGACCGCATACCCCTCGGCGCCGCCCGGCCGCCCCTCCGGACCGCCCGGTCCGGCACCGCTGTCGCCCGGCTTCGCCACGGCCGTGCGGCGCGGCCTGGCACGGATCGCCGCCGAGCCCTTCGCGCCGTACCAGGCCGCCGCCCTCCGGATCGGCCTCGCGCTGACCTGGCTCGCCCTGCTGCTGCGCGAGGGGGTGGACCGCGCCGAGCTGTACGGCCCGGACGGCTCGTGGAGCTGGGACATGGGTCGGCGGTGGAACGCCACGACCCACGCCTTCACCGCCCTGCTGTGGTACGACGGCCGGCCGTGGTTCGAGGCCGTCTACGCGGCGGCGGTCGTCGCGTCGGTGATGCTGCTCCTCGGCTGGCGGACCCGGACCGCCGCGCTGCTCTTCATGATCGCCGTGATGGCGGTCCAGAACCGCAACCCCTTCGTGGGCAACGGCGGCGACAACCTCCTCCACATCATGGCGATCTACCTGGTGTTCACCCGCTGCGGCGCGGTCTGGTCGCTGGACGCGCGCCGTGCCGCGAAGGGCCGGGACCACGGCCCCGACACGACCGGGATCGTCCTGTGGGTGTGCTTCGCCGCCGTACTCGCCCTGGTCACCGGGCTGGGCCGGCTCGGTGCGGGCTGGGCGTGGCCGCTCTGGGCCTTCCTCGCCGCGCAGCTGGTGGGGTGGCTGGTACGGCGCCGCGCGCCCTGGGAACCGCGCACCGTCCTGACCATGGCCGGCAACGTCGTGCACGCCGGGGCGATGCTGGTCGTCGCGGTCCAGATCTGCCTGATCTACTCGTCCTCCGGCTGGTACAAGATCCAGGGCTCCCTGTGGCAGGAGGGCACGGCGCTGTACTACGCGCTGCACATCGGCAATGTCACGCCGTGGCCCGCCCTGTCGCGGGCCGTCGCCGGCCACGGCCTGGTCGTCCTGCTGCTGAGCTACGGCACGGTCATCGCCGAAGTCGCCTTTCCCTTCCTGCTGTTCGACCGTCGCACCCGCACCGCGATCGTGATGGTCATGATGGCGATGCACGCGGGGATCGGGACGCTGCTCGGCCTGCCGTTCTTCTCGCTGGCGATGATCGTGGCGGACACGGTCTTCCTGCCGGCCTCCGTACTGCGCCGGCTGGGCGACCGTGTGACGCGCGCGGCCCGCCGGACGCGCACCGCCCTGCTCCGCCCGATCCGCGCGCCGGCCGGCTGAGCAGCCCGGACCCGCGTCCGCCGACTCGAAACCCTCCTCGGGAAACCCTCCGGGCGGACGGCGGGAGTTTGACGACAGGACCTAGAGCGGCAGCACCTCGCCCGCCGGGGCCGTGCGCACGGGCGCCGGCGCCGTCGGGAGCGCCATCTCCGCGGGCTCCTGCCGATGCCGGGCGAGCCCGGCGGGCAGCAGCGGACGCGGTCCCGCCAGCACCGTGTAGTCCTGGCCGAGGAACGGCGGTTCGATCACCCCGGGGTCGTCACCCAGCGCGAGCCGTACCGCCGCCCAGGGCGCGTTCACCCCACAGAGCGAGAGCTGGTGCAGCCCGCCGGCGGGCCTGGTGTTGACGTCCAGCAGCACCGGGCGGTCGCCGAGCATCCGGAACTGGATGTTGGACAGATGGTGCAGGCCGAAGCCCTCCGCGATCAGCCGGGCCGGTGCCAGCCACCGCTCGTCCAGGGTGAAGCCCCGGCGGCGGCCGTTCTTGGTGCGGCCGATGACGAGCCGTACCCGGTTGTCCGTCCCGGTCAGGCAGTCGACGGACACCTCCGGCTCCGCCAGCCGGGGCATCACCAGCCAGTCCACGGGCTCCCCGGACCGCCGTAGCGCGTCGAGCACCGCGTCCAGCCGCACATACGGGCCGGGGAAGCCGCTCAGCTCCGGCAGGGACACGGGCGACCGGGTGATCACCCGGAAGCCGGCCCCGCCCGCCCCGGCGGCCGGCTTGACGCACGCCTGATGCCCGGACTCCTCCAATTCCTCGACGGCACTGAGAAGTTGGTCGGCCGTCCGGACCCGCCACCACGGCGGCACCGGGACACCCACCGAGCGCACCGCCTCGTACCCGATCGCCTTGTTCTCGAACACGGCGACCGCCTCGGGCGTCGGCGCCAGCAGCGCCGTACCGGCCGCCGCGAACTCCGCCCGGTGCGCCACGATCGCGGCCTGGTGCAGCCGGGGCACGAACACGTCGATGCCGCGCCGGGCGCACTGGTCGAGCGCGTATTCGACGTACGCGGCCGGGGACAGGCCCTCCGGCTCCAGCTCGGCGGTGTCGGCGGCGGCCAGCACCGGCGAGTCCGGGTCACCGTGCGTGGCATGGATCTCGACCGCCCGGTCACCGGGATTTCTCCGCAGCTGATCCATGAAGAACACATTCTCCGCGTACGTGCGGTTGAGCCAGACGCGTACGCGAGAGAGCATGCAGGCCGCCTTTCGGTGTGCGGGCAGGGCGGAGCGGCCCGTGCCCGGGCAGGTGCGTGAGAGGGTCACCGAACGGCCCTGGGGGAGAGGGAGTCGGGGCGCCGGTGTCGGGCCGATCATACGGCCAACCGGAGCCCCTCGCGCATCCTGCCGGTGCGGGTCCCCGCGCGTGTTTCAGTGGTTCCCGGTCGCCGTCGCCTCCTCGGTGACGGGGACGGGCGCGGCGGCCCCCGCCGAGGGCTCCGGCGAGCCGGTGACCGGGGCGCCGGCGGCCTGGGCGCGCGGAAGCCACAGCACGATCAGCAGGCCGAGGGCCATGCCTGCCGCGGTGAGCAGGACGACCAGGAACTCCCCGTCCGCGGTGGCGGCCCGCAGCGCCTGCCCGGTCTTGCCGCCGGTGCCGGCGTCGGCGATCGCGGTGAGCACGGCCAGGCCGATGGCGTTGCCCAGGTTGAGGGTGGTGGAGGCCATGCCGTTGGCGATGCCCTGCTCGCCGGGCGCGACCTTGGTGGCGGCGGCGATCCACATGGACGTCCACACGATGCCCTGGCCCACCCCGGAGACGATCAGCCCGGGTACGGCGATGCCGTAACCGGCGTCCGCGTCGAAGCCGAGGGAGAGGGCCGCGGTGCCCACCGCGCCGATCAGGAAACCCGTGATCAGCGTGGTGCGTGCGCCCAGCCGGGTGGTCATGCGCTCGCCGAGCTGGGTGCCGGCGGCGATGGCGACGGAGGGCACGAGGAAGGCGAGCCCGGTCTCCAGGGCGCTGAAGCCGTGCACCGACTGCAGCAGCACGGTGAGGAAGTAGGGCAGGGTGCCGAACGTGGCCATGTACAGGAACGTCACCGTGATGGCCACGCTCAGGCTGCGGTTGCGGAACAGGCGGAACGGCATCAGCGGGTCGGCGCTGCGGGACTCGATCGCGGCGAACGCGGCGAGGCACACCACGGCGGCGGCCGCCGCCCCGATGACCGCCGGCGCGCCCCAGCCCCACTCCGGGCCCTCGACCAGCGCGAAGACGAGCAGGGTGGCGCCGGCGGTGACGGTCAGGGCGCCGGGCAGGTCGAACCGGCGGCCCGCGCCGCCCGCCGGGTCGCGCGGGATCACGAACACGGCGGCCAGGGCCACGAGCCCGGCCAGCGGTACGTTGACGAAGAACACGGCGGGCCAGCCGAATGCCTCGGTGAGCACACCGCCCAGCAGCGCGCCGACGGTCAGGCCGCTGGCCCCGGCCCCGCCCCACACGGCGAGCGCCCGGTTCCGCTTGGGGCCCTCCTCGAACAGGGTGTTGATCAGCGACAGCGTGGACGGCAGCAGCAGCGCGCCGCCGATGCCCTGCACCGCCCGCGCGGCGACGATGACCTCCGGGCTGCCCGCCAGCCCGCCGGCCAGCGAGGAGACGGCGTACACGGACAGCGCGAGCACGAAGATCCGGCGCCGGCCGAGCAGATCGGCGGCCCGGCCGCCGAGCAGCAGGAAGCCACCGGCGAAGACCACGTAGGCGCTGACGACCAGTTGCTGGGTCTGGCCGGGGAAGTCCAGGTCGGCGCCGATGTCGGGCAGGGCGACGAACACGATGTTCAGGTCGAGGGAGAAGATCAGCTGCGCCAGCGCCAGCAGCGCCAGGCTCCAGCCCGGCCGGGTCCGGCCGGGTCCGGTCGGCCGCGGGTGCGGCCCGGGGGAGGGGGACATGGTCGGCCCTTCGGGTCATGGGCAGGGCGGCCCGGCTCACCAAAACAGTTCGTATAATTGCGTACTGTCGAACTTTCGCTCAACGGGGCCATCGGTATCCGGCCACACCGGCGTCGGCCGCGGGGGCCCGTACGGTCCGGTGCCGGATCTGAACGCGCGCCTGGCCGGGCGGTCGCGTTACCGTGGAGCGGTGATCCCGCACGACCCGGACCCGGCAGGGAATCCGGTCCGGGAATCTCCTCCACGGTGACCGGAAAACGACCGTGATCCGCCAAGTGGCCGCACGAGCCGGGAAGTTGCCGCCCGGCCGGAAGACTCTTGTCGCGGGCAGGGTCGGTGTGTTCTTGTGGTGCCATCGGATGATCGGAAGGGGTGTGCGGGGTGGAGTCGACGGCCGGCGCCGGACAGCTGCTCGCCATCAGCGACCTGCACATCGGCTATCCGGACAACCGCGCCCTCGTGGAGGGCATGCGGCCCGAGAGCGACGAGGACTGGCTGATCGTGGCCGGCGACGTCGCCGAGACCGTGGCCGACATCCGCTGGGCCCTCGGCACGCTCGCGCGCCGCTTCCGCAAGGTGCTGTGGGTGCCCGGCAACCACGAGCTGTGGACCCACCCCCGGGACGAGGTCACCCTGCGCGGCGTCGCCCGCTACGAACACCTGGTCGAGGTCTGCCGGGAACTGGGCGTCGTCACCCCCGAGGACCCCTATCCCGTGTGGCGCGGCGCCGGCGGCCCGGCCGTCGTCGCCCCGCTGTTCCTGCTCTACGACTACTCGTTCCTGCCGGCCGGCTGCGCCACCAAGGCGGAGGGCCTCGCCTACGCGGAGAGCACGGGCATCGTCTGCAACGACGAGTACCTGCTGCACCCCGACCCCTACCCGACCCGTGAGGCATGGTGCCGGGCCCGGGTCGCCGAGACCGAGCGCCGGCTGGCCGAGCTGCCCGATGACCTCCCGACCGTGCTGGCCAACCACTACCCGCTGGACCGGCACCCCACCGAGATCCTCTGGCACCCCGAGTTCGCCATGTGGTGCGGCACCGGGCTGACCGCCGACTGGCACCGCCGGTTCCGGGTCGCCACCATGGTCTACGGCCATCTGCACATCCCCCGCACCACCTGGCACGACGGAGTCCGCTTCATGGAGGTCTCCGTGGGTTACCCCCGCGAATGGCGCAAGCGACCGGACCCGCCGGGAAGGCTGCGCCGCATCCTGCCGATGGAGGTCGAAGCAGGTGATCGAGGAGCTGCTCCCGGAGTCGGTCGTGGCCGTGGAGGCGCACACTGACGACCCGCTGTGGGAGACCCCGCTCTACCCGGCGGAGGAGGCGCTCGTCGTGCGCGCGGTGGCCAAGCGGCGCCGTGAGTTCGCCGCCGTGCGCGGCTGTGCCCGGCGCGCCATGGAGAAGCTCGGCGTGCCGCCGCAGGCCGTGCTCAGCGGCGAGCGGGGCGCCCCGCTGTGGCCGGACGGGGTGGTCGGCAGCATGACCCACTGCGAGGGCTACTGCGCCGCCGCGCTGGTCCGCGCCGGTGACCTCGCCTCCCTCGGCATCGACGCCGAGCCGCACGGACCGCTCCCGGAGGGCGTCGGCGACGCGGTGTTCCTGCCCGCCGAGTCCGCGCGGCTCGACGAGCTGGCCCTGCGCCGGCCCGCCGTGCACTGGGACCGGCTCCTGTTCAGCGCCAAGGAGTCCGTCTACAAGGCGTGGTTCCCGCTCACCCGCAAGTGGCTCGACTTCTCCGAGGCCGACATCACCCTGCACCCGGACACCGGCGGCGAGTCGTACGGCACCCTGCGCGCCGAACTCCTCGTGCCCGGGCCCCTGGTCGGCGGCCGACGCCTCCAGACCTTCGAGGGACGGTGGATCGTCAGGGACGGAGTGGCGGCGACATCGGTCGTCGTACCGCACGCGTCCCCGGCACCGAGTACCTGACGGCCGGCGGACCGCGTACCCCGCGCGCCCGTATGCCTGTGTGCCCCGGCGCCGGGCGCCGCGCGTGCCGACGGGCCGTCAGGCGGGCGGGTACCAGTCGCGCAGCAGGCGGAAGAACTCCGCCTCGTTGCCCGCCAGTCCGGCGTGCGCCAGCGCATGTTCGGCCTCGGCGAGCACCGCGGGCGGCACGACGGCGGGCCGGCCGGTCTCCGGCGGCGCGTCGAGGGCGGCGCGCACCGTGTGGAGCAGCCGCAGATACGCCTGGACGGCGGTGCGCTCACGATCGGTCAGTACGGCGGTGGGCATCGGTCGGCTCTCCCCGGGTAGGCGTCACGGTCGCGCGCCCTGCGGCGCCGTGCACCGCGTCCGGCGGCGCACACCCCCAGCTTGCCGCCCGCCACTGACAATCCCGTCCGGCTCGGCCGGTGTTCGCCCGCTCAGCGCAGGCGCGAGGAGGAAACGGCGGCACCCGGGCGTGCAGTACGGCCCGTCATCGGCGGGTGTCAGGACCCCGCCGCCCGATTCACGACTCGGGCCGCTTCACGCTCTCCAGCAGCATGTCCAGCCACTCCGCGACCTTGTCCCGGTGCTGGTCGGTGGGCAACTGCGCGGCCCGCCAGGCGATTCCGCGCACCCCGTGGTCCTGCAGCAGCCGCTCCAGCGGATCCTCCGCGGCCTCGACATCGGCCCGTTCCCGGTCCGCGAGCTTCTGCAGCAGCTCCTGCTCGACGCGTTGTAACGCGCCCGCCAACGCCTCGGGGTCCTCCGCGGTGAGGAAGCCCGCGTGCACCCGGAAGAAGCGCTGCAGCGCGTCGCAGTGCTCCATGGTGGGCCGCCGGTCGCCGTTGATGAGGGCGCCGGCCTGCTGCCGGGACATGCCCGCGCCGTCGGCGATCTCCTGCTGGGTGTACCGGCGTCCGCCCGGTTTCAGCCGGGTGCGGCGCAACAGGTCCAGGCGCTGCAGGAAACGCGCCTGGACGTCCGGTTCGCCCGCCGGCCGTCCGCTGAGCAGGGCCCTGACCACCGGCTCGGGCACCCCGCAGGCGATGGAGAGCCGCCCGACGTCGAAGACCTCGGCGTGCGGTACGCCGAGGCGGTCGGCGAGCGCGGTGACGCGGGCGACGACGGCCGGCAGCTGGGCGGTCGCCGAGGCGCCCGGATCCTCGTAGCCATCCGTCACCGACAGAACTCCTACGTCTCTAAAGAGGGCTTCAGGTGCGTCCGTGCTTCTCACGAGCGGTCGCCGTGAACTTCCCGGAGAGTAGCCCGTGTCCGGAACCCACATCCAGGTGTCGCCACAACTGTGGCGAATTTCAGCCGTCAACCGGCACGAAATGCCACGATAGTTGACACGACTCTTGCCTGGGCAGCAGGATCGCATCGCCGCGTGAAAGGCCGCAGAGGCAAGAGGGGTGACCTCCCGATGGCACATCAGGCAGGAGGGCAGCGGCCGGCACCGCGGCCCGTCCCCGACACTTGCGACACCCGGGCGTACCTCCAGGACTACGGGGCGCTGCTGGAGTACATGTCGTGCCCGTCCCTGGTCGTCGACCACCAGTGGAACGTGGTCATGGCGAACCGGGCGTTCGAGACGCTGTTCCGTGACGTGCGCCCGCACGAGACGGCCATGCCGGGGGTGAACTTCCTGCGGTTCGTGCTGTTCCACCCGGACGCGGGCCGGGTCCTCGGCGAGCACGAGGCGGCCTGGTGCCTGCCGATGCTGGCCCAGTTGCGCACCGCGCTGGAGGCGTACGCCCACGATCACGAACTCCAGGCCGTGCGCCGGGAGATCGCCCAGGATCCGATCATGGAGGCGGCCTACCGGCACGGCCTGCCGCACTGGATCCGCGCCGTCGGCGAGGCCGCGACCCGGCTCGACGGTGCCGTGCGCCTCCTGCACCACCCGGACCCGCGCCACGGGCGCACCGAGTGCCGCATCGTGGAGGAGGCGCCGCAGCCGCTGCGGGAGCTGGGCTACCGGCGCCTGACGATGGTGCTGCGCGAGCCCCGCCGCCCCACCGCACCGGTACGCCGCCCCCGCCGGACCCGCGGCACCACCTCCCACCTCACAGCGGTCCCGACGTCCGAGGGGTGACCTGCCCTCGGGCGTCGGGGGGCGACTTGGCCGTGCCTCCCCCTCCACCCCGCCGCACTTACGCAAGTGGCTTGCAACGCTTGCGCTACGCTTGCGTTCATGACGCGACGACTTGCGGAAGTGGCCAAGAAGGTCGGGGTCAGCGAGGCCACCGTCAGCCGGGTGCTCAATGGCAAACCCGGGGTCTCGGACGCCACCCGGCAGGCGGTGCTGACGGCTCTCGACGTGCTCGGCTACGAGCGTCCCACCCAGCTGCGCGGCGAACGCGCCCGGCTCGTCGGCCTGGTCCTGCCCGAGCTGCAGAACCCCATCTTCCCGGCGTTCGCCGAGGTCATCGGCGGAGCCCTGGCGCAGCTCGGGCTGACCCCGGTGCTGTGCACCCAGACCAAGGGCGGGGTCTCGGAGGCGGACTACGTCGAGCTGCTGCTCCAGCAGCAGGTCTCCGGTGTCGTGTTCGCCGGCGGCCTGTACGCCCAGGCCGACGCGCCGCACGACCACTACCGGCTGCTCGCCGCGCGCAACATCCCGGTCGTGCTGGTCAACGCGGCCATCGAACACCTCGGCTTCCCGGCCGTGTCCTGCGACGACGCCGTGGCCGTCGAGCAGGCGTGGCGGCACTTGGCCTCCCTCGGTCACGAGCGCATCGGCCTGCTCCTCGGCCCCGGCGACCACGTCCCCTCGGCCCGCAAACTCGCCGCCGCCCGGGCGATCGCCGGCGACCTGCCGGAGGAGTGCGTCGCGCGGGCCATCTTCTCCCTCGAGGGCGGGCACGCCGCCGCCTCCCGGCTGATCGACCGGGGCGTCACCGGCATCATCTGCGCCTCCGACCCGCTGGCCCTCGGCGCCGTCCGGGCGGCCCGCCGCAAGGGGTACGACGTCCCGGGCCGGGTCTCCGTCGTGGGCTACGACGACTCGGCGTTCATGAACTGCACCGAACCCCCGCTGACCACCGTCCGCCAGCCCATCGAGGCCATGGGACGCGCCGCCGTGGAACTGCTGAACGCGCAGATCGGAGGCACCGCCGTACCCGCCGAGGAGCTGCTGTTCGAACCGGAACTGGTGGTACGGGGATCCACCGGGCAAGCCCCCCGGGACTGAGCCACCGGAGAATCCGACTCCCTGTCGAATAATTACAAAGCCTGCGCGACATCTTGCGGTCGGATGTCGGCGGTGCTTGAGTGTGCGGCGCCCACCGCTCCTGCCACGCGTGTCATGAGGGGTCCACCGATGAGACACACCGGGTTCCGCCGTACCGTCGTCGCGATCGGCGTCTGCTGCTCCCTCGCCCTCGCCGCCACCGCCTGCGGGTCCGGTGCCGACGGGGCGGCGAGCGGCAAGACCCGTATCACCGTCAACTGCGAGCCGCCCAGGAGCGCCAAGGTCGACCGCGCCTTCTTCGAAGAGGACACCGCCGCCTTCGAACAGGCCCATCCGGACATCGACGTCGTCGCCCACGACGCCTTCCCCTGCCAGGACCCGAAGACCTTCGACGCCAAACTCGCCGGCGGCCAGATGGAGGACGTGTTCTACACGTACTTCACCGACGTCCGGCACGTCGTGGACCTGGGCCAAGCCGCCGACCTCACCCCGTACCTGAAGGAACTGAAGAGCTACGACAGCATCCAGAAGCAGCTGCGGGACATCTACACCGTCGACGGAAAGGTCTACGGCATCCCGCGCACCGGCTACTCCATGGGGCTGATCTACCACCGCGCCCTGTTCCGTGAGGCCGGACTCGACCCCGACCGGCCCCCGACGACCTGGGCCGAGGTCCGCGCCGCCGCCCGGAAGATCGCCGCCCTCGGCGACGGCACGGTCGGCTACGCCGACTACAGCGCCCAGAACCAGGGCGGCTGGCACTTCACCGCCGAGCTGTACGCGCACGGCGGTGACGTCGTCAGCGCCGACGGCAAGAGGGCCACCATCGACACCCCCGAGGGCCGCGCCGTACTGCGGAACCTGCACGACATGCGGTGGACCGACGACTCGATGGGCGGCAAACAGCTCCTCGTCATCAACGACGTGCAGCAGATGATGGGTTCGGGCAGGCTCGGCATGTACCTCGCCGCCCCCGACAACATCCCGATCCTGGTCAAGGAGAAGGGCGGCGACTACCAGGACCTCGCCCTGGCCCCCATGCCGGGCGGCCACGCCACCCTCATCGGCGGCGACGGCTACATGTTCCGGAAGAAGGCCACGCCCGCCCAGATCCGCGCCGGCCTGAAGTGGCTCGACCACATGTTCCTCACCCCGGGCAAGGGCTTCCTCGGCGACTACGCCCGCGCCAAGAAGCACGGCGCCCCCGTCGGCCTGCCCGAACCGCGCCTGTTCACCGGCGCTGCGGACGCCACCGACCAGCGGATGAAACAGGCCAACGCCAACGTCCCGGTGGAGAACTACCGGACGTTCCTCGACGGCAACGCCGCGCTCCGGCTCAAGACCGAGCCGCCGCACGCCCAGCAGATCTACTCCGTCCTCGACGGCACCGTCTCCGCCGTCCTCACCCAGGAGGACGCCGACATCGATCAGCTCCTCGAGGAGGCGTCCGGCAAGATCGACAGCATCCTGGCCCGGGACTGACCGCCATGACGAAGACGGCCGAGCGACGGCCCGTCGCCCACCCGCCCGTCCCCGCGCTCCCGGCACCCGACCCGGCCGGGCGCCGCCGGCGCTGCCTGGCCGACCAGGCCCGCGCCCACGGCTTCCTCCTCGGCGGCCTGCTCTGCTTCGCCCTGTTCTCCTGGTACCCGGCGATCCGCGCGGTCGTCATCTCCTTCCAGAGGTACACCCCGGGCTCACCGCCAAAGTGGGCCGGCACCGCCAACTTCACCCGCGTCCTCGACGACCCCGAGTTCGCCGACGCCTGGCGCAACACCCTCACCTTCACCCTGCTGGCGCTGCTCATCGGCTTCGCGGTCCCCTTCGTGCTCGCGCTCGTCCTGAACGAACTGCGGCACGCCAAAGCCTTCTTCCACGTGGTGGTCTACCTGCCGGTGATGATCCCGCCGGTGGTCAGCGCCCTGCTGTGGAAGTGGTTCTACGACCCGGGAGCCGGCCTCGCCAACGAGGCCCTGCGCCTGCTGCACCTGCCCACCTCCAACTGGACGAACGGCACCGACACCGCGCTGGTCTCCCTGGTGCTCGTCGCCACCTGGGCCAACATGGGCGGCACCGTCCTCATCTACCTCGCCGCGCTCCAGTCCATCCCCGGCGAGCTGTACGAGGCGGCCGAACTGGACGGCGCGAGCCTCCTCCAGCGCGTGCGGCACGTCACGATCCCACAGACCCGGTTCGTGATCCTGATGCTGATGCTTCTTCAGATCATCGCCACCATGCAGGTGTTCACCGAACCGTTCGTCATCACCGGCGGCGGACCGGAGAACTCCACCGTCACCGTGCTCTACCTCATTCACAAATACGCCTTCCTCTACAACGACTTCGGCGGCGCCTGCGCCCTCAGCGTCATGCTCCTGGTCCTGCTCGGCGCCTTCTCCGCCCTGTATCTGCGGCTCACCCGCACCGAGGGGGACACATGACCCCGGGCACCCGCACCCTGCTCTCCCCGGCCGCCCTCGCCCGTCCGCGCGGAAAGGCCCTCTACTGGACGGTGTTCACCGCCGTCGTGATCCTCTTCGCGCTCGCCTTCCTCTTCCCCGTGTACTGGATGGTGACCGGCGCCCTGAAGTCGCCCGACGAGGTGGCCCGCACCCCGCCCACCCTGCTGCCCGAACACTGGCACCCCGGCGGCTACACCGACGCCTGGGAGCTGATGGAGCTGCCGCGGCACCTGGGGAACACCCTCGTCCAGGCGGCCGGCGCCTGGGCCTTCCAACTGGTGTTCTGCACCGCCGCCGCCTACTCCCTGTCCAAGCTGCGACCGGCGTTCGGCAAGGTGGTCCTCGGCGGCATCCTCGCCACCCTCATGGTCCCGGCGCAGGCGCTGGTCGTCCCCAAGTACCTGACCGTCGCCGACCTGCCGCTGATCCACACCAGCCTGCTCAACGACCCCCTCGCCGTCTGGCTGCCCGCGGTCGCCAACGCCTTCAACCTCTACCTGCTCAAACGCTTCTTCGACCAACTGCCGCGCGATGTGCTGGAGGCCGCCGAGATCGACGGCGCCGGAAAGCTCCGCGTCCTGTGGTCCGTCGTGCTGCCTATGTCCCGGCCGGTGCTCGGCGTGGTGTCGATCTTCGCCCTGGTCGCCGTCTGGCAGGACTTCCTGTGGCCGCTGATGGTCTTCTCCGACACCGGCAAGCAGCCGATCAGCGTGGCCCTGGTGCAGCTGTCGCAGAACGTCCAGCTCACCGTGCTCATCGCCGCCATGGTGATCGCCAGCGTCCCGATGGTGGCGCTCTTCCTCGTCTTCCAGCGGCACATCATCGCCGGGATCGGCGCGGGCAGCACCAAGGGCTGACGCCGCCGCCCCGTCCACAGAAAGGTCACGCCCCGTGGGACAGCCCACCCCTGCCCGGAAAGACCCCGACTGGTGGCGCGACGCCGTCATCTACCAGGTGTACGTCCGCAGCTTCGCGGACGGCGACGGCGACGGCACCGGCGACCTCGCGGGCGTCCGCGCCCGGCTGCCGTACCTCGCCGAACTCGGCGTGGACGCCCTGTGGTTCACCCCCTGGTACCTGTCGCCCCTGAAGGACGGCGGCTACGACGTCGCCGACTACCGGACAGTCGACCCGGCCTTCGGCACCCTCGCCGAGGCGGAGAAACTCATCGCCGAGGCCGCCGGGCTGGGCATCCGCACGATCGTCGACATCGTGCCCAACCACGTCTCCGACCAGCACCCCTGGTTCCGGGCCGCGCTGGCCGCCGGGCCCGGCAGCCCCGAGCGGGAGCTGTTCCACTTCCGGCCCGGACGCGGCCCGCACGGCGAACTCCCGCCCAACGACTGGCCCTCGCAGTTCGCCGGCTCCACCGAACCGGTGTGGACCCGGCTGCCCGACGGCGACTGGTACCTGCACCTGTTCACCCCCGAACAACCCGACCTCAACTGGGCCCACCCGGCCGTCCGCCGGGAACACGAGGAGATCCTGCGCTTCTGGTTCGAGCGGGGCGTCGCGGGCGTCCGCATCGACTCGGCGGCCCTGCTCGCCAAGGACCCGGACCTCCCCGACCTCGCCGCACACCCCGAGCCCCACCCCTTCCTCGACCGCGACGAACTCCACGACATCTACCGCTCCTGGCGGCGCGTGGCCGACGCGTACGACGGCGTCTTCGTCGGCGAGGTCTGGCTCCCCGACCCCGAGCGCTTCGCCCGCTACCTGCGCCCCGACGAACTCCACACCGCCTTCAACTTCTCCTTCCTCACCTGCCCCTGGGACGCCGGCCGGCTGCGCGCCGCGATCGACACCACCCTCGCCGAGCACGCCCCCGTCGGCGCCCCGGCCACCTGGGTGCTGTGCAACCACGACGTCACCCGCACCGTCACCCGCTACGGCCGCGCGGACACCGCCTTCGACTTCGCCACCAAGGCCTTCGGCACCCCGGCGGACCTCGCGCTCGGCACCCGGCGGGCCCGGGCCGCCGCCCTGCTGTCGCTGGCGCTGCCCGGCGCGGTCTACCTCTACCAGGGCGAGGAACTGGGCCTGCCGGAGGCCGACATCCCGCTCCACCGCATCCAGGACCCGATGCACTTCCGCTCGGGCGGCACCGACCCCGGCCGCGACGGCTGCCGGGTCCCGCTGCCCTGGGCCGCCGGCCTGCCGTACGCCGGCTTCGGCTCCCGCGAGGAGCCGTGGCTGCCACAGCCGGCCGACTGGCCGTCGTACGCGGTCGACCGCCAGCGACGGGACCCGCACTCCATGCTCTCCCTCTACCGCACGGCCATCGCCCTGCGCCGCGTGTTCGGCGACGGCCCCCTGACCTGGCTGCCCGCCCCCGACGGCGGGCTCGCCTTCGCCCGCGCGGACGCACTGTGCGTGGTCAACCTCTCGGCCACGCCCGCCCCGCTCCCCGCGCACTCCCGGCCCCTGCTCACCAGCGGCCCCCTGGACCACACCGGCCGGCTGCCCCAGGACACGGCGGCCTGGCTGCGCGCCTGAGCCACGCCCCCACGCACCACCGCGCTCCGCGCGCCCGCGCCAGACCCCCACGCACCACCGCGCTGTCCCACGCACCCCACCACGAAGGGAACGGCACATGCACAGCAGCACCGCCGGACAGCTCCGGCGCATCCCGGCCATCGGGGCGGTCGTCGCCCTCACCGCCGGCATGCTCGTCACCCTCGCCCCGGCCGCCCACGCGGCGGCGGGCGCCACGCTCCCCTTCACCTCCGTGGAGGCCGAGTCGGCGAGCGGCAACGGCACCCGTATCGGGCCCGACCACACGCAGGGCACACTCGCCTCGGAGGCATCCGGCCGGCAGGCCGTCCGGCTGGCCCCCGGGCAGCGGGTGGAGTTCACCGTGCCGCGCACGGCCGACGCGCTCAACGTCGCCTACAGCGTCCCCGACGGCCAGTCGGGCGCGCTGGCCGTGTACGTCAACGGCAGCCGGCTCGCCAAGTCCCTGCCGGTGACCGCCAAGTACTCCTACGTCGACACCGGCTGGATCACCGGCTCCAAGACCCACCACTTCTACGACAACACCCGCATGCTGCTGGGCCGGACCGTCCAGGCCGGCGACAAGGTCGCCGTCGAGGCGACCGGTGTGCAAGTGACCGTGGACGTCGCCGACTTCGAGCTGGCGGCCCCGGCCGCCGGCCAGCCGGCCGGGTCGGTGTCCGTCGTCGCCAAGGGCGCCGACCCCAGCGGCAACGGCGACTCCACCCAGGCGTTCCGGGACGCCATGGCCGCCGCCCAGGGCGGCACGGTCTGGATCCCGCCGGGCGACTACCGGCTCACCTCCTCCCTGAACGGCGTCCAGAAAGTCACCCTCCAGGGCGCCGGCCACTGGTACTCGGTCGTGCACGCCTCCCGCTTCATCGACCAGCCGAACTCCGCCGGCAACGTGCGCGTCAAGGACTTCGCGGTCATCGGCGAGGTCACCGAGCGCGTCGACTCCAGCCCGGACAACTTCGTCAACGGCTCGCTCGGACCCGGCAGTTCGGTGTCGGGCATGTGGCTCCAGCACCTGAAGGTCGGCCTGTGGCTCACGGGTAACAACGACAACCTGGTGGTGGAGAACAACCGCATCCTCGACACCACCGCCGACGGCCTCAACCTGAACGGCAACGCCAAGGGCGTCCGGGTGCGCCACAACTTCCTGCGCAACCAGGGCGACGACGCGCTGGCCATGTGGTCCCTGTACGCCCCGGACACCGACTCGTCCTTCGAGCACAACACCATCTCGCAGCCCAACCTCGCCAACGGCATCGCCGTCTACGGCGGCACCGACATCGCCGTACGCGACAACCTGATCTCCGACACCAACGCCCTCGGCAGCGGCATCGCGATCTCCAACCAGAAGTTCCTCGACCCCTTCCACCCCCTGGCCGGCACCATCACGGTCGACGGCAACACACTGGTGCGCGCCGGTGCCATGAACCCCAACTGGAACCACCCGATGGGCGCGCTGCGCGTCGACTCCTACGACAGCGCCGTCGACGCCACCGTGAACATCACCGACACCACGATCACCGACAGCCCGTACAGCGCCTTCGAGTTCGTCTCCGGCGGCGGGCAGGGCCACCCGGTGCGCAACGTCAACGTCACCGGGGCGAGTGTGCGGAACACCGGGACGGTCGTCGTCCAGGCCGAGGCGCAGGGCGCCGCCGCCTTCAGGAACGTCATTGCCACCCAGGTCGGCGCGGCCGGCGTGTACAACTGCCCCTTCCCGGCGAACTCCGGCTCCTTCACGCTCACTGACGGCGGCGGCAACTCCGGCTGGTCCAGCACCTGGTCCGACTGCTCCACCTGGCCGCGGCCCGGACAGGGCAACCCCGAACCCGACCCGAACCGCAACCTCGCGGGGGGCCGCCCGGCCACAGCGACCGGCTCGCAGGACGTCTACACGCCCGGCAAGGCGGTCGACGGGGACGCGAACTCCTACTGGGAGTCGGCCAACAACGCCTTCCCGCAGTCCTGGACGGTCGACCTCGGCGCGTCCTACGGCGTGCGCCGCGTGGTGCTGAAGCTGCCGCCGTCGGCGGCCTGGGGCGCCCGCACCCAGACCGTCGCGGTGCTCGGCAGCACCGACGGCGCGAACTACACGACGGTGGCCGGCGCCCAGGGCTACCGCTTCGACCCGGCCACCGGCAACACCGCGACCGTGTCCCTGCCCGACGGCGCGCGCCTGCGCCAGCTGCGCCTGACCGTCAGCGCCAACACCGGCTGGCCGGCGGGCCAGTTCGGCGAGGTGGAGGTCTACTCGTCCTGACCGCGCACCGGAGAGCCGCGCCCCCGGCGCGGCTCCCTCCTCAGCGCTCCAGCTCCCCGTGGGCCGTCTCCGGCAGCCGCAGGTACACCAGGGAGGACAGCAGGCAGAGCACGGCGACGTACCAGGGGAAGAGCCCCGAGTGGCCCAGGTCCTTGAACAGCGTGCCGAGGTAAGGGGCCGTACCGCCGAACAGTGCCACGGTGAGCGAGTACGGGAAACCGATTCCGGCCGCGCGCACCCGGGGCGGGAACACCTCGGCGTTGACGGCCGCGCTGATGGACGTGAACCCGGTCAGCAGCACCATGCCCGCGCACTGCACCACGAGCAGCACGGCGAAGGAGTCGCGCAGCGCGTGCAGCAGCGGCACGCACAGCACGGCGAAGCCCACCCCGAAGCCGAGCAGCAGGGGCCGCCGCCCGACCCGATCGGACAGCAGCCCGCCGAGCGGCTGGAGCAGGGCGAAGAAGGCCAGCGAGACGGTGCTGGCGAGCAGCGCGTCCGACTTCGCGACGTCCGCGTTGAGCTCGGCGTACGTCGGCAGGTACGACGTCCAGGTGTAGTAGGCGAGGGTGCCGCCCGCGGTGATGCCGACGATGAGCAGGGACTGGCGCGGATGGCGGCGCAGCGCCTCGAACAGGCCCGGCCGCGGCGCCTGCCGCTGCTCGGCGCTGCGGGTCTCCGCGGCGCCGCGCCGGATCCAGAAGCCGACCAGGCTGAACGCCCCGCCGAGCCAGAACGGCACGCGCCAGCCCCAGCCGTCCATCGAGGGTTCGGCGAGCGTGTTCACGAGCAGGGTGGCGATGCCGGAGGCGACCAGCTGGCCGGCGGTCGTCGAGACGTACTGGAAGCTGGAGAACAGCCCGCGCCGGCCCGGCCCCGCCGACTCCACGAGGAAGGTGGTGGAGGCCGCGAACTCCCCGCCCACCGACAGCCCTTGGAGCAGCCGGGCGACGACCAGCACCACCGGGGCCGCGACGCCCGCCGAGGCGTAGGTCGGGGTCAGGCCCACCAGCAGGCTGCTGCCGCCCATCAGCAGGATGGTGACGGTGAGGGCGGCCCGCCGGCCGCGCCGGTCGGCGACCGCCCCCATGAGCAGCCCGCCCACGGGCCGCATGAAGAAGCCGACCGCGAACACGGCGAACGTCGACAGCAGCGGTACCAGGGAGTTGCCGGTGCCCTTGGGGAAGACCGCGGCGGCGATGTAGGTGGCGAGGAACGTGTAGGCGTACCAGTCGTACCACTCCACGGCGTTGCCCACGGAAGCGGCAACGAGCTGTCGCGCGGATCGCCCGGTCCGCTCCGGTGCCGTCGTCTGCTTGCCTGTCATGATCGCGTCTCTCCCCGGTCGGCGGGTGCCGCACACCTCATGTAGCGATGAGTTCACATCCGTGCCACCGCACCCTTCCCTGACGTTTGACGCTCTTGGAACACTCGCTCCGCGCACATTCCGTCAGCCGGCGGCAATCGTGTACGTCAGGATGAGAGGACCCTCACTCATGCCCGAAGTCAACCGGCGGCGCTTCCTCCAGCTCGCGGGCGCCTCCACGGCGTTCACGGCGCTGGCCGGCAGCATCCAGCGCGCGGCGGCCCTGCCCGCCCGCTACCGCACCGGATCGCTGGACGACGTGGAGCACATCGTCGTCCTGATGCAGGAGAACCGTTCCTTCGATCACTACTTCGGCTCCCTGCGCGGAGTGCGCGGCTTCGGCGACCCCCGCCCGGTCACCCGGAACGGCCGGTCCGTCTGGAAGCAGTCCGACGGCACCAAGGACATCCTGCCCTTCCGCCCCGACGCCGACGACCTGGGCCTGGCCTTCCTCCAGGACCTCCCGCACGGCTGGAACGACGGCCACGCCGCGTTCAACGGCGGCAAGTACGACAAGTGGGTGCCCGCCAAGTCCGCGACGACCATGGCGTACCTGACGCGCGACGACATCCCCTTCCACTACGCGCTCGCGGACGCCTTCACCGTCTGCGACGCCTACCACTGCTCGTTCATCGGCTCCACCGACCCCAACCGCTACTACATGTGGACGGGCTACACCGGCAACGACGGCAAGGGCGGCGGACCGGTCCTCGGCAACGAGGAGAAGGGCTACGGCTGGACGACGTACCCCGAGCGCCTGGAGCAGGCCGGCGTCTCCTGGAAGATCTACCAGGACGTCGGCGACGGCCTCGACGCGAACGGCTCCTGGGGCTGGATCAACGACGCCTACCGCGGCAACTACGGCGACAACTCGCTGCTCTACTTCAACCAGTACCGCACCGCCCAGCCCGGCAGCCCGCTCTACGACAAGGCCCGCACCGGCACCGACGCCCGCAAGGGCGAGGGCTTCTTCGACCGGCTGCGGGCGGACGTCAAGGCGGGCACGCTGCCCCAGGTCTCCTGGATCGTCGCCCCCGAGGCGTTCACCGAACACCCCAACTGGCCCGCGAACTACGGCGCCTGGTACGTCTCCCAGGTCCTGGACGCGCTCACCGCCGACCCCGACGTGTGGGGCAGGACCGCGCTGTTCATCACCTACGACGAGAACGACGGCTTCTTCGACCACGTCATCCCGCCCTACCCGCCGGCCTCCGCCGCCCAGGGCAAGTCGACGGCCGACCCCGCGCCCGACGTGTTCAAGGGCGACAGCGGCCATGTCGCCGGCCCCTACGGGCTCGGCCAGCGGGTGCCGATGCTGGTCGTCTCCCCGTGGAGCAAGGGCGGTTACGTCTGCTCCGAGACCTTCGACCACACCTCGATCATCCGCTTCATCGAGCGCCGGTTCGGCGTCCGGGAGCCCAACATCTCGCCCTGGCGCCGCGCCATATGCGGCGACCTGACGAGCGCCTTCGACTTCTCGCGCCAGGACACCGCGCCGGTGGCGCTGCCCTCCACGGCCGGCTACCGGCCGCCGGACCGGAACCGGCACCCGGACTACGTGCCGAAGCCCCCCGCCCAGGGCGCGCTGCCCCGGCAGGAGCCCGGCAGCCGGCCCACCCGCCCGCTGAAGTACGCCCCGGTGACGGACGGTTCGGCGGACACGGCGGCCGGCAAGTACACGCTCACGTTCGCCTCCGGGGCGGGCGCCGGCGCCGCCTTCCTGGTGACGTCCGACAGCCGCACCGACGGCCCCTGGACGTACACCACCGAGGCGGGCAAGACGGTGTCGGACACCTGGAACTCGGTGTACTCCGGCGGCAACTACGACCTCACCGTGCACGGGCCCAACGGCTTCCTGCGCGTTTTCAAGGGCCGCAACAAGGTGGCCGGCCCCGAGGTCACCGCCCGGCACACGGGCGACGACATCGAGCTGGCCTTCACCAACAAGGGCTCCGGCACGGCACGGCTGAAGGTCACCGACGGTTACGGCGGCAGCCCGCTCACGGTGACGGTGCGGCCCGGCGCCACCGTGCGGCAGACGGTGCGCCTCGCGGCGAGCAAGCGCTGGTACGACCTGACCGTGACCTCGGACGCCGACCCCGCCTTCCTGCGCGGTTTCGCGGGTCATGTGGAGAACGGACAGCCCGGCGTCAGCGACCCGGCGATCGCCACGGGGTGAACGACCGATGAACACCGCTCCGTGCGGACTGGTCAGGTACCGGTCACATCAGGGTAGTGTGCCCCGGTGACCACGCAATCGAACACCCCTGCCGGCTGGTACCCGGATCCGCACGGAGCGCAGAACACGCTGCGTTACTGGGACGGCACGCAGTGGACCGACCACACCAACCCGGCGCAGCAGGCCGCCGGGCAGGTTCCGCCGCAGCAGGCCCCGGCCCAGCAGGCCGCCTTCCCGCAGCAGCAGGCTGCCGCCGCCGACCCCAAGGTCCAGCGCCAGGTGCAGCAGCAGGCCGGTGTCTCGGCCGGCGGCGCCGGCGGCGGCACCCTCTTCACCGAGCCCGTCCTGGTCGTGAACCAGAAGGCCAAGCTCATCGAGCTGACCAACGAGTACAAGGTCATGGACCAGGGCGGCCGGGAGATCGGCTCGGTCACCCAGGTCGGCCAGGGCGTCCTGCGCAAGATCCTGCGCTTCGTCTCCAGCCTGGACCAGTTCCTGACCCACAAGCTGGAGATCCGCGATGCTCACGGCCAGCCGCAGCTGCTGCTGACCCGGCCCGCGAAGATCTTCAAGTCCCGGGTGATCGTGACCCGCCCGGACGGCTCCCCGGTGGGCGAGATCGTCCAGAAGAACATGATCGGCAAGATCAACTTCGCGATGATGGCGAACGGCCAGCAGGTCGGCGCGATCAAGGCGGAGAACTGGCGGGCCTGGAACTTCGCGATCGTCGACCACGCGGACAACGAGGTCGCCCGCATCACCAAGACGTGGGAGGGCCTGGCCAAGACGCTCTTCACGACCGCGGACAACTACGTTCTGCAGATCCACTACCAGCTGCCCGAACCCCTGCTGAGCCTGGTGGTGGCCACGGCGCTGACCGTGGACACCGCGCTCAAGCAGGACTCCCGCGGCTGGGGCTGAGCCGCGGCGGACGCGCGAAGCGGTGCGGCCGGTGCCCGGGGACTCCCCGCGCACCGGCCGCCGCCGTATCCGCGTCTCACAGGGCCGTGAGATGCCCCGGCTGCTCCGGCTGCCGGGGCACACGCGCCGGCCCCTCGCCGCCCGTGCCCGTCACCGTGCCCGGCTTGGAACGGCGCGCGACGAGGGCCGGTTCGGCGGTGGCCGTGCCCGGCTCCAGGGCCAGTACGGCCGCCACCGGATGTTCGTCGTCCGCCGCCGGCCCGCCGGGATCCGGGGCGGGGGTCGCCCGGGTGAGCAGCAGCACACCCCAGGCGGCCAGCCCCGCGCCGGCGACCGCCAGCAGCACCCCGCCGGCCCCGCCCCGCAGCCCCTGCCCCAGCAGGCTGAGGCCGATCACCGCGGCGGCGACCGGGTTGGCGAGGGTGACCACGGCCAGCGGCGCGCCCAGCCCGCCGCGGTAGGCCGTCTGGGAGAGCAGCAGCCCGCCCACGGCGAACGCGGCGACGAGCACGGCACCCACGATCACCTCGGTGCTCAGCACCGGACCCGAGCGGTCCGTGGCCGCCACGGTCACCGTCTGGGTGAGCGCGGAGGCCACCCCGGAGGCGAAACCGGACGCGGTCGCGTGCCGCAGCCCCGGCCGCGCGCCGGGCCAGGACAGCAGCCCGATCGCGGCGGCCGTCGCCCCCGCGACCAGTAGCGCCGCCGGCAGCGACAGCACCCGCGAGGGCGCCGGACCGGACGCGGCGACCAGCAGCGCGGCCAGCCCCAGCAGGGTGAGCGCCGTACCGCGCCACTCCACCGCGCTGACCCGCCGCCCGGCCGCCCGCGCGCCCAGCGGCACGGCCGCGACCAGGGTGAGCGCCCCGAGCGGCTGTACGACGGTCAGCGGGCCGTACTTCAGGGCGACGACGTGCAGCAGCGCGGCGGCGGCGTTCAGCCCGACCGCCGACCACCAGGCGCCGGTGCCCAGCAGCCGCAGCAGCCCGGTGCCGGTGCTTCGGGCGGCCAGGCGCTCCTGGGCGACGGCGGCCAGCGCGTAGGCGACGGCCGACACCAGCGACAGGCCGAGGGCGGCCAGGGCGGCGGCGCTCATCGGCCCGCCCCCACCGGCACGGGCTCCAGGGCGACCGGCACACCGGTGCCGCGTCCCGCCGTGCTGGCGGTGCGCCGGGGCGGATGGATGACGGCGAGGGCGAGGCCGAGCATGGCCGTGGCCACGAGCGCGTCGAGCCAGTAGTGGTTCGCCGTGCCCACGATCACCAGCAGGGTGATCAGCGGGTGCAGCAGCCACAGCCAACGCCGGCGGGTCTTGGTCGCGGCGATCAGGCCGATGGCCACCATCAGCGCCCAGCCGAAGTGCAGCGAGGGCATCGCCGCGAACTGGTTGGAGAGGTGGTCGCTGGACGGCGGCCCGTACACGCTGGGCCCGTAGACCCGGCCGGTGTCCACCAGCCCCGTGCCGGTCAGCATCCGCGGCGGGGCCAGCGGGAAGGTGAACGGCAGCACCAGGGCGGCCGTGGTGACCACCGCGAGGACCCGGCGGGCCCAGACGTAGTGCGCCGGTCGACGCACGTACAGCCAGACCAGGAAGGCCAGCGTGGCCGGGAAGTGGACGGTCGCGTAGTAGGTGTTCGCCAGATGGACGAGGGTGTCGCCGTGCAGCAGCGCGGACTGCACGGCGTTCTCGTGGGGGAGATGCGCGGCCCGCTCCAGGTCCCACACGCGGCGGGCGTTGCGGAACGCGTCGCCGGTGTGGCCGGTGGCCAGTTGGCGGCCGAGTTTGTAGACCAGGAAGAGCCCGGCTACCAGCAGGAACTCACGTATCAGAGGCGGGCGTGCCGGGGTGGCCGGTGCCGTTGCCGCCTCCGCAGGCTCGGTTCGGGCATTCATCCCCCGGCCCCTTCACTGACGGTGGTGCGTGTGGTGGTGCGTGCGCGTCCCGGCCGGTCACCGGAACTCATCGATACGTTGCCGTACCGATACGCCAGTGTACCGATACGGTCGAGTACCGGTACACTGGCGTATCGATTGATGTGCGCCACACTGGACGCAGCACGAGCGAGGGGAAGCACCGCATGACGTCGCAGGCCGCGGAGGGACCGGAGACGGTCGTCGCCTCGCGCCGCTCCAAGATCACGCCGGAGCGTGAGCGGGAGTTCTTCGACGCCGTGCTGGAACAGATCCGCGAGTGCGGCTACGAATCCGTCACCATGGAGGGCATCGCCGCCAGCACCCGGTGCAGCAAGTCCACGCTCTACCGGCAGTGGAAGACCAAGCCGCAGTTCGTCGCCGCGGCCCTGCGCGCCAGCCGCCGGGTGCGGTTCGCCGGCATCGACACCGGGTCGCTCGCCGAGGACCTGCGCCAGGCCGCCCGGGCCGCGGGCGACTGGTCCGGCAAGGACACCCGGCTGCTCCAGGCGCTGGGGCACGCGGTGACCTCGGACCAGGAACTGGCCCGGGCACTGCGCGAGGCGCTGATCCACCCGGAGATCGCCGCGCTGGAGGAGATGCTCGCCCGGGGCGTCGCCCGGGGCGAGGTCCGGGCGGACCACCCCGCGCTGGAGTACATCCCCGCCATGATGTTCGGCGTCCTGCGTGTACGGCCGGTGCTGAACGGGCAGTACGCCGACGCCGACTATCTGGTCCGGTTCGTGGAGGCCGCGGTGCTGCCCGCGCTCGGACTGGGATAGACGCGGGCCGCCGTTCACGGGATGACTGAACGGCGGTCTGCCCGCGCCGCACCGTGGGGACGGGGGCGGCGCGCACCCCCCGGCCGGGTGGGATTCCTCTTGAGCGGAGGGGAATCCCACCCGGCTGATTCATGTCTCCGGCACCCCCGGCGGCGGCCGGCACCCCCGGCGGCGGCCGGCACCTCCGGCGGTGGCCGGCTCCCGCGCGCGTCGGCCCGGCAGTGACCGCGGCTCCCGGCCCGTCGTTGGCGGCATGTCACTCGTGTGGCTTGATCGCTTGATCGAAGGAGAGCCCGCCCCCATGGCCGCCATCTGCCCGAACTGCCACCTGCCGGAGATGATCGCCTACGTGGTCAACGACGACGGGCTGCACCCCTTCCCGTGCCTGGAGTGCAACACCGGAACCGTCCGCTGCACCCCTTATGGGCACCTCTCCGGGGCGGCACCGTGCGGCACCGACGGCTGCCAGGGGTCCGTGCGGGACGACTACCAGTACGACCCCAAGGGACGCCTCTCCCGCCTGGACCGCGTCAGGTGCCGGCTGTGCGCGACCGACGGCACGGCTTCGCTCCCCGCCGGGAGCGCGCCGGAACGCGCCGTGCCCGACCCCCGGCTGCCGGGGAGCGCGATGCCCGGCCCCCGGCTGGCCGGGAGCGCGTTCCGGTCCCGCCCGCGCGGATGAGCGGAGCCGTGTCGGCGGCTACACGGCCTGTCCGTTGCCCGAGCCGGCCGACGAGACCTTCACGCCCTTCAGGATCTCGTCGATGACGGACGGCTTCTGGCCGACGTCCAGGCCGAAGCGGATCACGACGATCCGCTCGGGGGCGTCGGGGGAGGGGAAGGCGACGGACTCGACGTAGCCGTCGGCGCCCTTGCTGGTGACCGCCTTCCAGCGGACCAGGTACCCCTTCTGCCCGGCCACCGTGACCGCCTCGGAGGCCAGCTCCTCGTGCGAGGTGATGCCGCCGTAGGTGGTGCCGCCGTAGGACTCCTCGGCGTTGGCCGCGATGTCCGCCTTGGCGACCTCCTCGGGGGTGTCCCCCTTGACGCGCAGCACCATCGCCGGGGCCGTGTAGGCGCCGCCCGCCGTGCAGGTCTGCGTCGTGTCACCGGGGCACTTGTAGGTGTCCCCGGAGGTCACCTGCGCACCCGCGCTCATCGTCTGCCCCGTCCAGCCCTTCGGCACCGGCAGGCTGATCCCGTTGACCGGGTCCGGCACCGTGCCGCCGCCCTCGATCTCCGGCGCCCCCGACGGCCCCGGGGCCGGCGAGTCGCCACCGGAACCACCCGACCCACCTGACCCGCCAGACCCGCCAGACCCGCCAGATCCACCGGACCCGCCGGGATCTCCCGGGCCGCCCTGCGGGCCCCGGCCGCCGTCCCCGCCGGCCGGCCCCTGCCCCGACCCCGCGCGGTCGCCCCCGCCGTCGCCCTCGGCCAGGGCGTACACGCCGACCCCGATGCTCGCCAGTACCGCGGCCGCCACCGCGACGGCTATCCCCGTGCGCAGCCCGCGCCGGGACCGGGCCGGCGGCTGTGCCGGATACGGGGGATATCCCGGGTACCCGCCGTACCCCCCGGGAGCCGGGGCGCCCTGCGGCGCCGCCTGCGGTGCCGGGGGACCCCACGGGGCGGCCGTGCCCGCCGGGCGGGTCCGGTCCGTCCAGGCCGTACCGTCCCACCAGCGCTCGGTGGGCGGGGCGTCGTTCGTCTGCCCGGGGTCGGGATACCACCCGGGAGGAGTCACCTGCGTCATGCCCCCACCGTATGAGGTGTCGGTGAAAGTGCGATGAGAGGATTCGGCGTTGGGCGGGCGGACCGGCAAGTCCCGCCCCGGGCACCCCGCGTGCCGGTGGCCGCCCGCGGCCCGCGGTCCCTCCCGGCGCCGCCCTCACCGCCGGCCGGCCCGGGACCGGAGTCACCCGCGCGCACCGTCTTTCACCCGGCCGGGCAGCACCTGCCCCGACCGCCCCCACGGGCCGTGCCGGACGGCTACGCTCGGTGCCTGCATGCCGTGCGGGCGACCTTGGGGAGGGAACGGGATGACGGACGGACGGCCAACGGCGGCCGGCTCGGCACCCCTGTGGGAGCGGGACGCCGAGATCGCCACCGTCACGGCGGCGCTCGACGCCCTGTGCGCCGGCCGGCACGCCCCGGGCGCCCTGCTGGTCTTCCGCGGCAAGGCCGGACTCGGCAAGACCGCGCTGCTGGCCGAGACCCGCCGCATGGCCGAACGCCGCGGCTGCTCCGTGTGGACCGCCCGCGGCGCCGAGACCCTCAGATCCGTCCCGTTCCACGTCCTGCGGCAACTGCTCCAGCCCGCACTGCTGTCCCTGCCGCCCGCAGAGATCCGCGACCACCTCGGCGACTGGCACGACATCGCCGGCCCCGCCCTCGGCATAACCGAACCGCGCGGGGACAACGCCGACCCGCACTACGTCCGCGACGGACTCGTCTCCGCCGTACGCCGGATCGCCCGCCGCACCTGGCCGCTCGTCCTGCTGCTCGACGACGCCCACTGGGCCGACCCGGAAACCCTGCGCTGGCTCGCCGCGTTCGCCGAACGCCTGGACGACGTGCCCGTACTCGTCGTGGTCGCCCGCAGGCCCGACCAGGCCGGCGGGGTCGGCGCCCGCCACCTCGACGCGGTCGCCGCCGCCGCGGGCCGCCCGGTCAACGACCTCAACGCCCTCACCCCGGCCGCCACCGCCGGACTCACCCGCGCCACCCTCGGCCGGCACGCCGACGACGCGTTCTGCCGCGAGGTCTGGGCGGTCACCGACGGCAACCCGTACGAGACGGTCGAACTCCTCGCCAAGGTGCACGACAGCGAACTGGACCCGGTCGAGGCACACGCCGGGGAACTGCGCGCCCTCAACCGCGCGGCCCGCGGCGGCGGACTGGTCGACCGGCTCAAGGGCCTCGGCCTGGAGGCCACCCGGTTCGCCTGGGCCGCCGCCATCCTCGGCACCGGCATCACCGTCGACATGGTCGCCCGCCTCGCCACCATGGACGACGACCTCGCCCGCAGCTGCGCCGACGTGCTGTGCACCGCCCGCATCCTCACCCGCCCCGGACCCGCCACGGGCACCGAAGGCGACAGCGACGAGCTGGAGTTCGTCCACCCGCTCATCGCCACCGACGTCTACCAGTCCATCCCCTCCGGGGTGTGCACCGCCATGCACGGCGTCGCCGCACAGATCATCAACGAGCTGGGCCGGGGCGCCGCCGAGGCCGCCCGGCACCTGCTGAAGGTGCACCCGGACGAGGACGAGGAACTCGTCGAGCAGTTGCGGCAGGCGGCCCGTGAACACCTCGCCGTCGGCGCCCCGGACGCCGCCCGTCGCTGCCTGGAACGCGCGCTGCGGGAACCGCCCCTGCCCGAGGTGCACGCGCATGTGCTGTACGAACTGGGCTGCGCCACCCTGCTGACCAACCCCGCCGTCTCCATCGACCAGTTGCGCAGCGCGCTCGGCATGCCCGGCCTGGACGGGGACGACCGGGTCGACGCCGTCGTCCGCCTCTCCCAGGCACTGCTCCACAACGACCAGTTGGAGGAGGCCGTCCGCACCGTCGAGGCCGAGACCGCCCGGCACGCGGCCGGACCGGTCCGACTGCGGCTCCAGGCGTTCCAGTTCATGTGGGAGGGCATCCACGGCGAGACCGTCGCTCCCGCCCGCTCCCGGCGTCTCGCCGAACTCGCGAGCACCTGCACCGGCCGTGACAACGCCGAACGCGCCCTGCTGATCCTGCGCGCCTTCGACGCCATGACCCACGGCGAGAGCGCCGACGCGGTCGTCGACCTGTGCGACCGCGCCCTCGTCAACGGCCGCCTCGCGCCCGGCCTCGGCTGGACCGACCCCGAGTGGGGCATGGAACTGCTGATGATGCTCGGCAGCGCGTACGCCTACGCCGACCGGCTCGACCGCGCCGAAAGCCTGTTCTCCGAGGCCCGGCGCGTCTACACCTCGGCCGGCTGGCGCGGCGTCCACCTCTCCCTGGCCAACGCCTTCCTCGGGCTCGCCTACCGCAGACAGGGCCGACTGCCCGACGCCGAGTCCACCCTGCGCGAAGCCGTGCGGCTCGCCGAACGCGTCGGCCGCCGCCTGCCGTTGTACTGGTCGGCCACCTGCGGACTGGTCGACACCCTGCTGGCCCGCGGCCGGGTGGAGGAAGCATGGTCGGTCGCCGAGCAGTACGGCTTCGCACCGCCGTACCCGTCCACCATCGTGCTGCCCGACATCCGCTCCGTACGCGGCCGGCTGCTGCTCGCCGTCGGCCGCACCGCGGAAGGCGTCGGCGAACTGGAGGCCGCCGAGAAGACCGCCGCCTCCCGCGGCGGCCACAACCCGGTCCTCGCGCCCTGGTCCGTCGACCTCGCCCGGGCCCTCGCCACGACGGACCCGGCCCGCGCCGCCCGGCTCGCCGCCGACGCCCGCAAACAGGCCGAGCGGTTCGGCACGGACACCGCCATCGGCGAGGCCCTGCGCTGCGCCGCCGCGCTGGAGACCGGTCAGCGCGCGGTACGGCTCGCCGCCCGCGCCGTGGCCTACCTGGAGGCATCGCCCTGCCAGTACGAACACGCGGCGGCCCGCGTCGAGTACGGCATCGCCACCGGCTCGACCGCCGAACTCGCCCGCGGCCTGGACCTCGCCCACCTCTGCGGCGCGGACGGCCTGGCGGCCCGAGCCCAGAAGGCCCTGGCCGGCGGTCCGGGCCCGCGCTGAACCCCGGTCCGGCCAGTCCGCTCAGCGCGCGGCCAGGTCAGTGAGGATTGCCTGAAGGCGGGCCGTGCATTCGGCCACGAAGGCGGGGAAGGTGCGCCAGTAGTACGAGATGCCGCTGATGCCCACCGCGATGGCCCAGGCGCGGGCGCGGGCCCAGGTCAGGTCATCGAGGTTCAAGGCGTCCCAGTAGGCCTCACGGGCTCGCTGCGGAAAGTCCCAGAGCGTGGAGTGCTCGGCGTCGGGAAAGCCGACCGACAGTCCGCCGAAGTCGATCACCGCGTGCAGCCTGCCCTTCCGGACCAAGAGGTTGGTCGGCTTGAGGTCGCCGTGCAGCCACACGTGCGGTCCGCGGGGCTCGGGCAACTCGAGCGCGGCACGCCACAACTGCTCCAGGGCGTCGACATCGAGCTCGGAACCCACCGTGGTGCGGCAGTCGTCGAGGCACCTGCTGATCCACTGGTCGCATGGCGACAGACTGCCTCCGCGATACCAGGCGAGACCGTCCGCGCGAGTCGCTCCCATGAGGTCAACGCGGTGGAGCTCCCTCACGACCGCCGCCAGGTCGGCTCCGAAGGCGGCCCAGTCCCCGACGGTGTCAAGGCCGGCCTCGGCACCGTCGATCCAACGGTAGACAGACCAGGCCAGCGGAAAGGCGTCGGTGGGCTTCCCCGCGTGCACAGGTTCGGGAATGCGGCACGAAAGGTGGGGCGCCAGGCGAGGAAGCCACTCCTGTTCCTTCCGCACGGACCGTCCGACGCCGGCGGTGCGTGGAAGGCGCACGAGCAGGTCATCGCCCAGCCGATACATGGTGTTGTCCGTACCCGCACCCGCGGGCGACAACGGTAAGGCAGCCCACTCCGGGCGCTGCGCCTTCAGCAATGATCGGACCAGCGTCTCGTCGACTGGCATCTCATTCTCGTGAAGCGTCACGCCGGAAGTCTCGCACCGACGGAAGACGGAGAGCCGGGTCCGCGACCCGGCTCTCGGTCACGGCGCCGCCACCGAACGTCGGCCTCCTGGTAGCGCCACGGGCAACGAGCCGCTGCCGCGCGTACGACCGGAACGAGCCGTCGACGGGCGTACGACCGGCAGCGGCGCCCCCGTCCTCGGTCAGTCCAGGTCCTCCTCGGTGAGTACCCGTTGGGCAGTTGCGAAGGCGGAGTTGGCGGCTGGTACGCCGCAGTACACCGCGGTCTGCAGGAGCACCGCGCCGATCTCCTCCGGTGTCAGTCCGTTGCGCCGGGCCGCTCGGACGTGCATCGCCAGCTCGTCGTAGTGGCCGTGGGCGACCAGCGCGGTCAGTGTGATCATGCTGCGCTCGCGGCGCGACAGCGTCGGGTCGGTCCAGATCTCGCCCCACGCGTAGCGGGAGATGAAGTCCTGGAAACGGGCGGTGAACGGGGTCTGCCGGGCCTGCGCGCGGTCCACATGGGCGTCGCCCAGCACCTGGCGGCGCACCGCGAGACCGCTCGCCGGCGGCCCGTCGAGCTGGGTGCGCAGCGCCGCCAGCACCGCCCGGGGAACCTGCGCCGGGGCCAGATGGGAAGCTCCGGGCAGCTCCACCAGCGCCGCGCCCGGCACCGCGTCCGCGATCTCCCGCAGGTGCGCGGGCGGGGTCGCGGGATCCTCCCGCCCGGCCACCAGCAGCGTCGGTACGGTGATGTCGGCCAGCCGGTCCCGCAGGTCGAACGCGGCGAGCGCGTCGCAGCAGGCGGCATACGCCTCCGGGTCGGCCGTCCGGTGGTCCCGGACCAGCTCCGGCACGCTGAACCCGGGCGTGAACCAGCGCGCGTCGGCGCTCTCGGCCAGCCACTGAAGGCCCTCGCGGCGCGCCCGCTCCGCCCGCTCCCGCCAGGGCGCCGCACCGCCGAAGTGGGCCGAGGAGCACAGCACCGCCAGCGAGGTCAGCCGCTCGGGGTGGTGGACGGCCAGGTGCAGGCCGACCGCGCCGCCCAGGGACACGCCCGCGTAGGCGAACCGGTCGACGCCGAGCGCGTCCGCGAGCGCCAGCACCAGCGCGGCCAGGTCGCCGACGGTCGCGCCCGGCCCGATCAGGTCCGCCGCCGAACCGCCGTGCCCCGGCAGGTCCCAGCGGATCACCCGGTGGGACGCGGACAGTTCGGGCGCCACCTGGTCCCACAGGGCGAGCGAGGTGCCGAGCGAGGGCCCGAGCAGCAGCGGCGGCGCGGAAGCGGGGCCTTCCGCACGGTGGTTGAGGAGGGTCACGGTCAACGTCGCTCCAGAGCACGGTCGGTGAGGATGCCGGCGAAACCGGTGTACCGGGCGGGGTTGGTCGCCTCCGCCAGATCGATGTCTGCCAACTCCTCCTGTTCTTCCAGGAGTTCGCGCAGCGGGCGGTTCTCCGCGTGGGCGCGGCCGGCCAGTTCGGTCAGCAGCTCCTTGGCCCGCGCCCGGCCGAGGACGGGCGCGAGGACGGCGGTCAGCCGCTCGGAGACGATCAGCCCCCGGGTACGGCCGAGATCCCGGCGCATCGCGTCCGGGTGCACCCGCAGCCCCTCGGCCAGCTCCGCCGCCTGCCCGGCCGCGCCGCCCGCCAGCCGGAGCAGATCGCGCAGCGGCTCCCACTCGGCGTGCCAGGCGCCGGCCGGCCGCTCGTCCTCGGCGGCCAGGCAGCCGTACAGCGTCGCCGCGAGCTGGGGAGCGCGCCGGGCGGCGGACGCCAGGAGCGTGGCGCGCACCGGGTTCGCCTTGTGCGGCATGGCGGACGAACCGCCGCCGCTGCCCTCGCTCACCTCGCCGATCTCGGTGCGCGACAACGTCAGCACGTCCACGGCGAGTTTGCCCAGCGCGCCCGCCGTGAAGGCCAGGCACCCGGCCAGGTCCGCGATCGGCGTGCGCAGCGTGTGCCAGGGCAACGCCGGTGCGGCCAGCCCGACTTCACGGGCGTACGCCTCCGTCAGCGCGGCCGGGTCCGGGGCGCCGTACGCCTGGAAGGCCGCCAGGGTGCCGGCGGCCCCGCCGAGCTGGGCGGGGAGCGAGTCGCGTACCCGGGTGAGGCGGTCGCGCGCGTCCAGGACCAGCGCGCGCCAGCCGGCCGCCTTCAGCCCGAACGTGGTCGGTACGGCGTGCTGGGTGAGCGTCCGGCCCGGCAGCACGGTGTCCCGGTGCCCGGCCGCGAGGCGGGCCAGCGCCCGCTCGGCACGCCCGAGATCGGCCAGGACCGGGCCGAGCACGCGCACGGCGACCAGCATCGTCGCCGTGTCCATGATGTCCTGGCTGGTGGCGCCCCGGTGGACATAGGGGCCGTACTCGGCGCCGACCGCCGCCGTCAGGTCGGCGGCCAGCGGGATCACCGGATTGCCCCCGCCGGCGGCGCGGGCGGCCAGGGAACGCAGGTCGAACCGGTCCGGATCGGCCGCCTCCGTCACCGCCGCCGCGGCCTCGGCCGGGGCGAGCCCCAGCGCGGCCTGCGCCCGGGTCAGCGCGGCCTCGGCGTCGAGCAGCGCCCGCAGATACGCGGGGTCGCCGGTCTCGGACCCGGCGCCTGCCGCCCCCAGCCCGGGGGCCAGCAGACCGGTGTCGGTGCAGGAAGGGAACTCGGGTGTCACTGGTACTCCAGGAAGACCGTCTCGCCTTCGCCCTGAAGGCGGATGTCGAAACGGTAGGTGCCGTTCCCCTCGTCGGCCGCGATCAGCGTGTCACGCCGGTCGCCCACCCGGGTGAGCAGCGGGTCCGCGGCCAGGGCGGCGTCATCGCCCGGCAGGTAGACACGGGTGAACAGGTGTACGAGCAGACCCCGCGCGAAGACGCAGACACTGAGGTAGGGGGCGTTGCGCCCACGCGCCCCGGGGCGCAGCGTACGCGCGTACCAGTGCCCGTTCGCATCCGTCTGGATCCGTCCCCAGCCGGTGAACTCCACCCCGTTGCGGCCCAGGAAACCGCCCGTGGCCGGATCCCGCCGCAGCGCGCCGTCCGCCTGCGGCACCGTGCCGTCGGGCCGCGGCCCCCACACTTCGAGCAGCGCGTCGGGCAGTGGGTCACCCGCGCCGTCGAGGACGTAGCCGTGCACGGTGACGGTGTCCGGATGGCCGAGCGGGGCGATGTCCTCGCCGCCGCTGAACGGCAGCGCGTACCCGTAGAACGGGCCGACCGTGTGGGACGGGGTGGGCAGCACCTGCTCCGGGCTGCCCGGGTCGATGAGCGTCATGGCGGTCAGCGTCCTTCTTCGATCCAGGTGGCGGCCGGGCCGTCCAGCACGATGTCCCAGCGGTAGCCCAGGGAGAACTCGGGCACCGACAGCCCGTGGTCGTAGGCGGCGACCAGCCGCTGCCGGGCCGCGTCGTCCGTCACCGACTGCAGGATCGGGTCGTAGGGGAACAGCGGGTCGTTCGGGAAGTACATCTGGGTCACCAGCCGCTGGGTGAACGCCGTGCCGAACACCGAGAAGTGGATGTGGGCCGGACGCCAGGCGTTCACGTGGTTGCGCCAGGGGTAGGGGCCCGGCTGGATGGTGGTGAAGTGATAGCGGCCCTCGCCGTCGGTGAGGGTACGGCCGACGCCCGTGAAGTTCGGATCCAGCGGCGCGTCGTGCTGCTCGCGCCGATGGGCGTACCGGCCGGCCGAGTTGGCCTGCCAGATCTCGATCAGCTGACCGCGCACCGGGCGCCCGTCGCGGTCCAGCAGCCGCCCGGAGACCGTGATGCGCTCGCCGATGGGCTCCCCGGTGTGCTGCCGGGTGAGGTCGTTGTCGATCTCGGTGATGTCCCGTTCCCCGAAGGCGGGGGAGCGCAGCTCCACCAGCTCGGGATCCCGGCGCGTGTCGATCGCCACCAGGGGCTGCTTCGGATGGCGCAGCACGGAGGAGCGGTACGGCGCGTAGTCGCGGCGCGGATGGTGCTCGACCGGCGCGCCGTCGGCGACGCGCTTGGCGTACGCGACGCGCTCGGCGGCCATCTCCTGGTCGATGTCGTCCTGGGTGAGAGTCATCGGGGTACCTGACGCTTCCTTATCGTTCGAGGACGAGGGCGAGGCCCTGGCCCACGCCGATGCAGAGGGTGGCCACGCCGGTGCCGGAGCCGCGGCGGGCGAGCTGGTGGGCGACCGTCCCGGCGAGCCGGGCCCCGGAGGCGCCGAGCGGGTGGCCGAGCGCGATGGCGCCGCCCTGCGGGTTGAGGACCGCCGGGTCGAACTCCGGCCATTCGGCGAGGCAGCCCAGCACCTGGGCGGCGAACGCCTCGTTCAGCTCCAGCACCGACAGATCGCCGAAGCCCTTGCCGGCCTTGGCGAGGGCCCGGTTGACGGCCTCCACGGGCGCCAGCCCGAAGAACTGGGGGTCGATCGCGGAGAGGCCGGTCGCGCTGATCCGGGCCAGCGGCTCCCGGCCGGTGGCCCGCAACCCCTCCTCGTCGGCGAGGAGCAGAGCCGCCGCGCCGTCGTTGAGGGGAGAGGCGTTGCCCGCGGTGACCGTGCCGCCCTCGGCGCGGAAGGCGGGCTTCAGCTTCGCCATGGCGGCGAGGGAGGCGTCCGCCCGTACGCACTCGTCGGCGTCGAAACCGACCGGCTCACCCTTGCGCCGCGGCACCGGAACGGACACCGACTCGGCATCGAACAGGCCCTGTTCCCGCGCGCTGGCGGCCTTGCGGTGGGAGTGCAGCGCGAACTCGTCCTGCCGCTCGCGGCCGATGCCGTGCTTGTCGGCGATCCTCTCGGCGCTCTCGCCCAGCGGGATGGTCCACTGCGGGTCCATCCGCGGGTTGACCATGCGCCAGCCGAGCGTGGTCGAGTACAGCTCGGTGTGCGCGGCCGGGAACGGGCTGTCCGCCTTCGGCAGCACGTACGGCGCCCGGGTCATGGACTCCACCCCGCCGGCCACGGCGAGGGACGCGTCACCCAGGGCGATGGCCCGGGCCGCCTGGATCACCGCCTCCAGACCGGAGGCGCACAGCCGGTTCACGGTCACGCCGGGCACGGAGGTCGGCAGCCCGGCGAGCAGGGCGGCCATGCGGGCGACGTTACGGTTCTCCTCGCCGGCGCCGTTGGCGTTGCCGAGGTAGACGTCGTCGATCCGGGCGGGATCCAGCTCAGGGGTGCGGTCGAGCAGCGCGCGGAGGGTGTGGGCGGCGAGGTCGTCGGGGCGGACCGTGGCCAGGGCGCCGTTGTACCGGCCGAAAGGGGTGCGGACGGCGTCGACGATGTAAACGGGTTTCGGGGTGTGAGCGGTGTTCACAGCAGACCCTCCGCAACGCTCAGTTCCGCGTCCGTCCTCGCGATGACCTCGTCCACACTCACACCCGGCGCGGTCTCCGTCAGCGTCAGCCCCTCCGCGGTGACGTCCAGCACCGCCAGGTCCGTGATGACTCGGTTCACACACCCCTTGCCTGTCAACGGCAGCGTGCACTCCTTGAGGATCTTCGCCGAGCCGTCCTTGGCGGTGTGCGTCATCACCACGATCACCTGCCGGGCACCGTGCACCAGGTCCATCGCGCCCCCGATCCCGGTGACCAGCTTCCCGGGCACCGCCCAGTTGGCCAGGTCGCCCCGGGCGGACACCTGCATCGCGCCCAGCACGGCGACATCGATGTGCCCGCCCCGGATCATCGCGAAGGACAGCGCCGAGTCGAAGAAGGAGGCGCCCGGCAGCACCGTCACGGTCTCCTTGCCGGCGTTGATCAGATCCGGGTCGACCTGGTCCTCCGTGGGATACGGGCCGGTGCCCAGGATGCCGTTCTCCGACTCCAGCACCACCTCGACCCCCTCGGGAAGGTGGTTCGGGATCAGTGTCGGCAGACCGATCCCCAGGTTCACGTACTGGCCGTCCCGCAGTTCACGGGCCGCGCGGGCGGCCATCTCCTCGCGTGTCCACGCCATCAGCCGCTCACCGTCCGGAACTCGATCCGCTTGTCCGCCGCCTGCTCCGGGGTGAGCGGCACCACCCGCCGCACGAAGACACCCGGCACGTGCACCGCGTCCGGATCGATCGCGCCGGGCTCGACCAGCTCCTCCACCTCGGCGATCGTGACCCGGCCGGCCATCGCGGCCAGCGGGTTGAAGTTCCGCGCCGACCGGTGGAACACCAGATTTCCGTGCCGGTCCCCGCGCGCCGCCCTGACCAGCGCGAAGTCGGTGCGGATGCCCCGCTCCAGCACGTACTCCACGCCGTCGAACTCCCGCACCTCCTTCGGGGGCGAGGCCAGCGCGACCCCGCCCGAGCCGTCGTAGCGCCAGGGCAGTCCGCCGTCGGCGACCTGGGTGCCGACGCCGGCCGGGGTGTAGAAGGCGGGGATGCCGGCGCCGCCCGCGCGCAGCCGTTCGGCCAGCGTGCCCTGCGGGATCAACTCCAGTTCCAGTTCACCGGCCAGGTACTGGCGGGCGAACTCCTTGTTGCCGCCGATGTACGAGCCGGTCACCCGGGCGATCCGGCCCGCGGCCAGCAGCACCGCCAGCCCGGACTCCATCGCCCCGCAGTTGTTCGACACCACTTCCAGCCCGCCGACACCGCGCTCGTACAGCGCCTGGATCAGCACGTTGGGCACGCCGCTGAGCCCGAACCCGCCGACGGCGAGGGACGCGCCGTCCGGCACATCGGCCACCGCCTCGCCGGCGGTGGCCACCACCTTGTCCATGCGTGAAGCTCCGTCTCTCCGGCCTGATAGTCAGGGCACTGAGTAATTCGTGAGGTGCCGCTCACGCTGCCACCGGAGAAGAAGACCGTCAAGACCTGGATTTTCTGTGCCTACTGAACGAGACGGCCAGTTCGGCGGCCGGGTATCGTTCAGTGCACCAACGAATCGATCAGGGGAGCGCACATGGCCGCGGTGGACCTCAGCACCCATCCCGGACACCTCGCCCGGCGGCTCCAGCAGGCGCACTACCTGCTGTGGAACACCATGGTCTCGGAAGAGATCACCTCGCCGCAGTTCGCGGTCATGAACGCGCTCGTCGCCGAGCCCGGACTCGACCAGCGGACCGTGGGGGAGCGGGTGGGTCTGGACCGCTCCACGATCGCCGAGGTGATCAGCCGCCTCGACCGCCGCGGACTGCTGCACAAGGTGCGCGACCCGCGCGACGGCCGGCGCTTCCTGCTGCGCCTCACCGACGAGGGCGCGCGCACCCACCGCAAGCTGTCCGTCCGCACCGCCCGGATGAACCAGGTCTTCCTCGCCCCGCTGTCCGCCGAGGAGCAGGCCGTGTTCTTCGACCTCATCCGCCGGGTCGCCGACGCGGCCGAGAGCCTGCGCAACCCGGCCGAGCCCCTGCGTGACCCATCCGAGCCCCTGCGTGAGCCGGCCGAGCCCTTGGCCGCCCAAGGCTGACCGGCCCCACGGCCACCGCCCCACCACGGCCACCGCCCCACCGGGGCCTCCCCGCACCGGGGCCTCCCCGCGCCGGGCGCAAAGTGCTGGGGCGGACGCCCCGCCCTGGATACTCAGCGCCCCCGCCCCGCACGCCAAGCGCGAAGCGCCAAGCGCCGTGCGCCGCCCGAGCCCTTGGCCGCCCAAGGCTGACCGGCCCCACGGCCACCGCCCCACCGGGGCCTCCCCGCACCGGGGCCTCCCCGCGCCGGGCGCAAAGTGCCGGGGCGGACGCCCCGCCCTGGATACTCAGCGCCCCCGCCCCGCACGCCAAGGGCCAAGCGCGAAGCGCCGTGTGCCGAGCGCCGCCCGAGCCCGCCCCCGGGTTCGGCCCCGGCGCGCCCGGGTACCCGGCCGCCACCGCACACGGACGAGGCCGAACGTGACCTAGGGAGTGCGATCGATGAAGGCAGTCACCTGGCAGGGCAAGCGCGACGTCCGGGTCGAGGACGTCCCCGACCCGAGGATCGAGGAACCCACGGACGCGGTGATCCGCGTGACGTCCACCGGACTGTGCGGCTCCGACCTGCATCTGTACGAGGTGCTCACCCCGTTCATGACGCCCGGCGACATCCTCGGTCACGAGCCCATGGGCATCGTGGAGGAGGTCGGCCCGGAAGTACCGCACCTGCGCCCCGGCGACCGGGTCGTGGTGCCCTTCCAGATCGCCTGCGGGCACTGCTTCATGTGCGACACGGGCCTGCCCACCCAGTGCGAGACGACCCAGGTCACCGGCGAGGGCATGGGCGCGGCCCTGTTCGGCTACACCCGCCTGTACGGCGCCGTGCCCGGCGGCCAGGCCGAGTATCTGCGGGTCCCGCAGGCGCAGTTCGGCCCGATCAAGGTCCCCGAGGGACCGCCGGACGACCGGTTCGTCTACCTCTCCGACGTGCTGCCCACCGCCTGGCAGGCCGTCGAGTACGCCGCCGTACCGCCCGGCGGAACCCTCGCCGTCCTCGGCCTCGGCCCGATCGGCGACATGGCCTGCCGCATCGCCAGGGCCCGCGGCGCGGAACGCGTCTTCGGCGTGGACCTGGTGCCCGAGCGGCTCGCCCGGGCGCAGCGGCGCGGGGTCGAGACGTACGACCTCAGGGCCTTCGACGACGAGAAGGCGCTGGTCCACGCCATCCGGGAGGTGACCGGCGGCCGGGGCCCGGACGCCGTGATCGACGCGGTGGGCACCGAGGCGCACGGCAGCGCCGCCGCCAAGCTCGCCCAGACGGCGACCGCGATGATGCCCCGCAAGCTGAGCGGTCCGCTAGCCGAACGCTTCAGCGTCGACCGGCTCGGCGCCCTGTACATGGCGATCGACCTGGTCCGCCGCGGCGGCACGATCTCGCTCAGCGGCGTCTACGGCGGCATGGCCGACCCGATGCCGATGCTCACCCTCTTCGACAAGCAGATCCAGCTCCGCATGGGCCAGGCCAACGTCCGCCGCTGGTCCGACCAGATCATCCCCTACCTCACGGACGACGACCCGCTCGGCGTGGACGACTTCGCCACGCACCGGCTGCCGCTGGCGGAGGCACCGCACGCCTACGACATGTTCCAGCGCAAGCAGGACGGCGCCGTCAAGGTGCTCATGCAGCCGTAGACGACGCGGAGGCCGGACGCGGCCGTAGCGCGTACCGTTCACGGACGCTCAGCCCGGCTCCCGTGAGCCCTTCTCGCCGAGCACCTCCGCGAGGTCGTAGCGCACCGGCTCCTCCAACTGGGCGTAGGTGCAGCTCTCCGGCGTACGGTCCGGGCGCCAGCGGCGGAAGCGGGCGGTGTGCCGGAAACGCTGCCCGTTCTCCATGTGGTCGTAGGCCACCTCGGCAACCCGCTCCGGCCGCAGCGGCACCCAGGACAGGTCCTTCTTCCCGGACCAGCGGCTCGGCGCGCCCGGCAGCCGGGCCGTCTCGTGCGCTGCCTCGTCCGTCCAGGCGGCCCACGGGTGCCCCGAGACGTCGTCCATCCGCAGCGGCTCGAGTTCCTCGATCAGTTCGGCGCGTTTCTTCATGGAGAACGCGGCCGACACGCCGACGTGCTGGAGCCGGCCCCGTTCGTCGTAGAGGCCCAGCAGCAGCGAGCCCACCACCGGGCCGCTCTTGTGGAGGCGGTACCCGGCGACGACGACGTCCGCCGTCCGCTCGTGCTTGACCTTGAACATGGCCCGCTCGTCCTGGAGGTAGCGCAGGTCCGGCGGTTTGGCGACGACGCCGTCCAGCCCGGCGCCCTCGAACTGCTCGAACCAGTGCCGGGCCACCTCGATGTCGGCCGTCGAGGGCGCCAGGTGCACCGGCGGGGTGGCGTCCGCCAGGGCGCGGTCCAGCAGGGCGCGGCGGTCGGTCAGCCCCACGTCGAGCAGGGCGTGGTCGTCCAGGGCCAGCAGGTCGAAGGCGACGAAGGAGGCCGGGTTCTTCTCGGCCAGCATCCGCACCCGGGAGGCGGCAGGATGGATGCGCTCGGTCAGCGCGTCGAAGTCCAGCCGCCCGCCGCGCGCGATCACGATCTCCCCGTCCAGTACGCACCGCTCGGGCACCCGCTCCTTCAGCGCCTCGACCAGCTCGGGAAAGTACCTGGTCAGCGGCTTGCCGGTGCGGCTGCCCAGCTCGACCTCGGCCCCGTCGCGGAACACGATCGACCGGAAGCCGTCCCACTTGGCCTCGTAGTGCATGCCCGGCGGGATCGTCGCCACCGACTTGGCGAGCATCGGCTTCACGGGCGGCATGACGGGCAGATCCATGCCTCCGATTCTGCTCGCATACATGCGGCTTCGCCCGGTGTGCGAGGTATGCGGGGTGCGCCTACGGTGGCCGCATGGGCGACGCGGTGGAACTGGAGGTGGGCGGCCGGACCGTACGGCTGTCCAGCCCGGACAAGGTGTTCTTCCCGGAGCGGGGCTTCACCAAGCTGGACCTCGCCCGGTACTACGTGTCGGTCGCCCCCGGCATCCTGCGCGCCCTGCGCGAGCGCCCCACCACCCTGGAGCGCTATCCGGACGGCGTCGGCGGCGAGTGGTTCTTCCAGAAGCGGGCGCCCAAGAGCATGCCCGACTGGATCCCGACCGCCCACATCACCTTCCCCAGCGGCCGCAGCGCCGACGAGATGTGCCCCACCGAGGAGGCCGCCGTGGTGTGGGCCGCCCAGTACGGCACCCTCACCTTCCACCCCTGGCCGGTCCGCGCCACCGACGTCGACCACCCCGACGAACTCCGCATCGACCTCGACCCGCAGCCCGGCACCGACTACGCCGACGCGGCCCGCGCCGCCCACGAACTGCGCGCGGTACTGGAGGAGTTCGGCGGACTGCGCGGCTGGCCGAAGACCTCCGGCGGCCGGGGTCTGCACGTCTTCGTCCCCATCGAACCCCGCTGGACCTTCACCCAGGTGCGCCGCGCGGCGATCGCGGTCGGCCGGGAGATGGAACGCCGGATGCCCGAGCACGTCACCATCAAGTGGTGGAAGGAGGAGCGCGGGCGCCGCATCTTCCTCGACTACAACCAGACGGCACGGGACCGCACCATCGCCTCCGCCTATTCGGTACGGCCCCGCCCGCACGCCCCCGTCTCCGCGCCCCTGCGCTGGGAGGAGGTCGGCGTCGCCCAGCCCCGTGACTTCGACCTCGTCACCATGCCCGCCCGGTTCGCCGAACTCGGCGACGTGCACGCCGACATGGACGACCACGCCTACTCCCTGGACGCGCTGCTGGAACTGGCCCGGCGGGACGAACACGACCACGGCCTGGGCGACCTGCCGTACCCGCCGGAGTACCCGAAGATGCCCGGCGAGCCCACCCGCGTCCAGCCGAGCCGGGCCCGCCGCACCACGTCGGACTGAGCCCCGCCGGGAGCGGGCGGGGGATCACGGCGCGGTCCGGGAAGCGGAGCGCCGGGGTGCCAGGCCGCTCGGCCCGGCCCCGGCCGGGCCGGTGCGCGGCGGCTATCCTGAGTGCCGGCCGCCGAGGAGGGGGTGTCCCGCAGTGACCGAGGCCGTGTCGCGTCCCACCCTGGAGGCCGTGGCCGCGCGGGCCGGGGTGTCCCGGGCCACCGTGTCCCGGGTGGTCAACGGCGGCGACGGGGTCCGCGCACCCCTGGCCGAACGGGTCCGGCGGGCCGTGGAGGAACTGGGCTACGTCCCCAACCAGGCGGCACGCAGCCTGGTGACCCGGCGCCACGACGCGGTCGCGGTCGTCGTCGCCGAGCCCGAGACCCGGGTCTTCGCCGACCCCTTCTTCGCGCTCCAACTGCGCGGCATCAGCAAGGAGCTGACCGCGCACGACAACCAACTGGTGCTGCTGCTCACCGAGGGCCGCGCCGACCACACCCGCGTGGCCCGCTATCTCGCCGGCGGCCATGTCGACGGCGCGCTCGTGTTCTCCCTGCATCTGGACGACCCGCTGCCCGGCCTCATCCGCGACGCCGGGGTGCCCACCGTGTTCGGCGGACGCCCCCACTGGAGCGCGAACCCCGGGGCGCCGGACCCCGGCGTGGTGTACGTCGACTGCGACAACCGGGGCGGGGCCCGGGCGGCGGTACGGCATCTGCTGGGCCTCGGCCGCCGGCGTGTCGCCCATCTCACCGGCGCGCTGGACCAGACCTCGGCGGTGGACCGGCTCGACGGCTACCGGGACGCCGTCGCCGAGGTGTCCGGCGCGTACGATCCCGGGCTGGTCGCGGAGGGCGACTTCACCCCGGCCGGTGGTGAGCGCGCCATGCGGGAACTCCTGGCCCGCTGCCCGGACGTCGACGCCGTGTTCGCCGCCAACGACCTCAGCGCGCTCGGCGCCCTGCGGGTGCTGCGCGAGAGCGGCCGGCGGGTTCCCGAGGACGTGGCCGTGGCCGGCTTCGACGACATGGCGCCGGTCGCCGAGCAGACCGATCCGCCGCTGACGACGGTACGCCAGGACATCGAGGGGATGGGTGGGCTGATGGCCCGCCTGCTGCTGGAGGGCCTGTCCGGCGACCGGGACCGGGAGCGGACGACGCCCGGTGCGCGGGGCGGGGGCGTGATCCTGCCGACCACCCTGATACGCCGCGCCTCCGCGTGAGCCGCCCGCGGGTCAGCCGACGGGCGGCCCGGGCCTGAGCACCGCGAACCGGGCCCCGCACGGATCGGCGAGCCGGACCGTCCGCCCCACCCTCGGCACGGACGTCGCGGGCCCGCAGGCCCGCGGGCCGCCCCGCCGAGCCGCCGGGCCCGGTCGACGACGGCGTCCGCGTCCGCCACCTCGAAGTACGGCAGCCAGTACGCGCCGGACTCCGCCTCGGCGGGATCGCCGGCCGTCGGCACCAGCCCCCGACCATCGCCTCCTCACCGGCACCGCCGGGATGAACGCACGTACAGGTCCCGCCCGGGAAGGACACCCCGGACGTCTCCAGGTCGAGCACCCGGCGATAGAACGCGGCGGCGGCCGCGATGTCCGGCGTGTGCGGCTCTACCCAGCACAGCGTGCCCGGCCCGCCCGCCGCCTCCACGCCTCCGGTCCGGTTGCCGGATCCCGAACGGCGCGCCCGCCCGGTCGGCGAGCACCGCGCTGCCGCCCCGCCCCGGCTCGTCCGCCGGCCCCACCGGCACGCTGCCGTGCGCCTGTCCGGTGGCCTCGGTGGTGGCCCGGACGTCCTCGTCGCGGAAGTACACCGTCCAGCCCGGCGGCCCTTGCCCAGGAGCGGTACCACACGAGCACACGCTTTCCCGGGTTCCTCGGCTTTTCACACCGGCCCCGCGCGCCGCCGTGCGCGCGCCGGGAACGAGGGGGCATCATCGGGGCGGTTCGGGGGCCGGCGGCCGAGGGCCCGGGTACGCCGTTGAGCCGGCGTTGATCGAACGTTTTTCTGTCTGGGGCAGGCTCCTTGCCATGCACTCAGACACCATCACCCCGGCCGACGACACCTGGCAGACGCAGGCCCTGTGCGCGCAGACCGGGCCGGACTTCTTCTTCCCCGAGCCCGGCAGCTCGGTGCGCGAGGCGAAGCGCATCTGCGCCATGTGCGAGCTGCGCCCGGCCTGCCTGGAATACGCCCTCGCCCATGACGAGCGGTTCGGCGTCTGGGGCGGCCTGTCGGAGAAGGAACGCCTGGCCCTCCGGCGCACCGCCCGCTGATCCTCGCCTCCGGCACCCGCCGCCGCCGGCCCGAGTGCGGGGCGTCAGCCCCCGGCGCGCGCCGCCATCCGGGCCTTGCGCGCGGCCAGCTTCTCGTCGAACTTCGACGCCTCCGCGTTCAGCCCGCCCAGGAACAGGCCGAGTTCCTCCTGCGCCCGCAGACCCTCGGGGCCGAGGCCGTCGATCTCCATGACCTTCAGGAAGCGCAGCACCGGCTGCAGCACGTCGTCGTGGTGGATGCGCAGGTTGTACACCTCGCCGATCGCCATCTGCGCGGCGGCCCGCTCGAAGCCGGGGATGCCGTGGCCCGGCATGCGGAAGTTCACCACCACGTCCCGGACCGCCCGCATGGTCAGGTCGGGGGCGAGCTCGAAGGCGGCCTTGAGCAGGTTGCGGTAGAACACCATGTGCAGGTTCTCGTCGGTCGCGATGCGGGCCAGCATGCGGTCGCAGACCGGGTCCCCGGACTGGTGGCCGGTGTTGCGGTGCGAGATCCGCGTGGCCAGCTCCTGGAAGGCGACATAGGCGATCGAGTGCAGCATCGAGTGTCCGTTGTCGGACTCGAAGCCCTCGCTCATGTGCGCCATACGGAAGCGTTCCAGCTGGTCGGGGTCCACCGCGCGCGAGGCCAGCAGATAGTCGCGCATCACGATGCCGTGCCGGCCCTCCTCGGCCGTCCAGCGGTGCACCCAGGTGCCCCAGGCGCCGTCGCGGCCGAACAGCGTGGCGATCTCGTGGTGGTAGCTCGGCAGGTTGTCCTCGGTGAGCAGGTTGACCACGAGGGCGATACGGCCGACCTCCGTCACCTTCGACTGGCCCTTCTCCCAGGCCTCCCCGTCCTCGAACAGACCGGGGAAGTTACGGGCGTCGCTCCACGGCACGTACTCGTGCGGCATCCAGTCCTTGGCGACCTTCAGATGCCGGTTCAATTCGTTTTCGACCACTTCCTCCAGTGCGTACAGGAGCCGCGCGTCGGTCCAGACGGACGGGCTGCCGAGGTGAGGGGAAGTGATCGTCACAGGAACTCCAGGGGGACGCCGGACATGGGGCGAGGGGAAGGGGAACGACCCGGCGAGCGGTGCCGGGAACCTACGTGATCGTAGGCTACGAATCCGTAGGTTACGAAGCCGTAGGTTAAGACGGCGGTAAAGAACCGCTGATCAGCCTTGCCGGGCGGGCTCCCGCGCACGCCGGACAGCCCCGGGACCCGCAGGTCCCGGGGCTGTCGAAGGGGCGGAATCACCCGATCAGGCGTACAACTCCCGCAGGCGTACGGAGAGGCAGGTCACACAGCCCTCCAGCTTCTCGAACTCGCTGATGTCGACCGTGACCACGCCATGACCGAGATCGCTCAGCAGCTCCGCCGTGCGCGGCGCGCTCGCCGCCATCAGCAGCTTGCCGCCGCCCAGCAGCACCACGTGCGCCCCGGACTCCTCCGGCACCGACAGGAACCCCGGGAACAGCGACGGCCGGTCTACCCGCGGGATGTGCCCGATCACCGTGCCGTCGGGCAGCGCGGTCACCGCCGACTTCAGGTGCAGCACCTTGCTCACCGGGACGGCCACCACCCGGGCGCCCAGCGGTTCGAAGGCCGCGCGCAGCTGCTGCACACCGGCCGCGTTGGTGCGTCCGCCACGGCCGACGTACACGGTGTCGCCGACCTTGAGGACGTCACCGCCGTCCAGCGTGCCCGGATCCCAGATCCAGTTCACCGAGCAGCCGAGGCTCGCCACGGCCTCCTCCACACCGGCGGTCTCCGCGCGCCGGGCGGCGGCACCCGGACGGGTGATCAACGCCACGTTCCGGAACATGACGACGGTGTCCTCGACGAACACCGAGTCCGGGCAGTCGTCGGCCGGTTCGACCTCGATCGTCTCCCAGCCGTGCGCGCGCAGGGCCGCCACATAGGCCTCCCACTGCTCCACGGCGAGCCCCACGTCGACCTGCTCCCGCGCGATGTGCGTCACCAGGCCGTCGGCGAGGCGGGGGCTGGGGCGGCGGACGAGGGCCTTCTTGCTGGGCACGACGGGCCTTTCGGATCGGTCGGTACGGCGGTGCGGTGGCCGGCGCCGGTCACCCGGCGCCGGTCCGTCATCATGCAGCGCGCTCCGGCCAGGGCAAAACCCCGGTCACCGGGGTGAGCCCCGGCCGCCGGGTCAGGCCGGTTCGCGCAGCGCCCCGGGCGTGGTCTCCGTCAGCTCGCCTCCTTCCAGCAGCAGCCAGCGGGTGATCCCGATCGACTCCAGGAACGGCAGGTCGTGGGCGGCGACGAGCAGGGCGCCCTCGTACGACTCCAGGGCCTGGGTCAGCTGCCGGACGCTGGCCATGTCCAGGTTGTTCGTCGGCTCGTCCAGCAGCAGCAACTGCGGTGCCGGCTCGGCGAGCAGCAGCGCGGCCAGGGCCGCCCGGAAGCGTTCGCCGCCGGAGAGGGTGCCCGCCTGCTGGTCGGCCCGGGCGCCCCGGAACAGGAAGCGGGCGAGACGGGCCCGGATCCGGTTGTTGGTGGCGTCCGGCGCGAACCGGGCCACGTTCTCGGCCACCGACAGGCCGTCGTCCAGCACGTCCAGCCGCTGCGGCAGGAACCGGAGCGGCACGTGGGCCGTCACGGTGCCGGCCAGCGGCGCCAGTTGGCCGGCGACGGTCCGCAGCAGCGTCGTCTTGCCGGCGCCGTTGCGGCCGACGAGCGCGATCCGCTCCGGGCCGCGCAGATCGAGGATGCCCGGCACGCGCGCGTGGCAGGCCGTTTCCAGGTTCTCCAGAGTGAGCACCTGCCGGCCCGGAGGCACGGCCGTGTACGGCAGTTCGACGCGGATCTCGTCGTCGTCCCGTACGGCTTCCACCGCCTCGTCCAGCCGTTCCCTGGCCTCGGCGAGCCGTTCCTCGTGCAGGATGCGGTGCTTGCCCGCCGACTCCTGGGCGGCGCGTTTGCGCGCGCCCATGACGATCTTCGGTTCGCGCTTGGAGTCGTACATCTTCTGGCCGTACCGCTTGCGGCGGGCCAGTTTCAGGTGGGCGTCGGACAGTTCGCGCTTCTGCTTGCGCACATCGGCCTCGGCGACGCGCACCATGCGCTCGGCCGCCTCCTGCTCTACGGCCAGCGCCTCCTCGTAGGCCGAGAAGTTGCCGCCGTACCAGGACACCTCGCCCGCGCGCAGGTCCGCGATCTGGTCGACCAGGTCGAGCAGGGCCCGGTCGTGGCTGACCACGACCAGGACGCCCGGCCACGCGGTGACGGCCTGGTGGAGCCGCCGGCGCGCGTACAGGTCGAGGTTGTTGGTGGGCTCGTCCAGCAGCAGGATGTCGGGGCGGCGCAGCAGCAGCGCGGCGAGCCGCAGCAGCACCGACTCGCCGCCGGACACCTCGCCGACGGTCCGGTCCAGGCCGAGGTGGCCAAGGCCGAGTTCGCCGAGGGTGGCCAGGGCGCGCTCCTCGACGTCCCAGTCGTCGCCGACGGTCTCGAAGTGCTCCTCGGAGACGTCGCCCGCCTCGATGGCGTGCAGGGCGGCCCGCCGCTCGGCGATGCCGAGGGCCTGGTCGACCCGGAGCGCGGTGTCCAGGGTGACGTTCTGCGGGAGGTAGCCGATCTCGCCGGTCGCCTTGACGGTGCCGTCGGCCGGGGCGAGTTTTCCGGCCAGCAGCTTGAGCAGGGTGGACTTGCCCGATCCGTTGACGCCGACGAGTCCGGTCCGGCCGGGGCCGAACGCGATGTCGAGGCCGTCGAAGACGGCGGTGCCGTCGGGCCAGGCGAAGGACAGGGAGGTGCAGGTGAGGGAAGCTGACATGGTGGGCGCCTCGCGAGGGTGTGGGCGTTCGGGTGGACGCGTATCGAGACACCGCGAGGCGGAAACCGAGGGGCCGGGCAGGGAAGGGCCGCGGAAGAAGGGGCCTGTGCCTGGGGGACGGCTCGGACGCCGAGGTCGTCGTACGCCGCGCACACCTCACCGGTGCGACGCGGTGTCTCGGGACCTCAGACGAGCAACGTCCTTCTCCAATCGGCGGCAACAGAACCGCTGAACACCGTACGAGCGGCGGGAAGGGGTGTCAACGCGTTTTCCACCGAGGTGCTCGCGGCGCTGACCGAGGCGTTCCGCACGCGCGTGCACGCGCGCGTGCCGTTCATCGGGCACCCCCCCGCTCATCGGGCACCCCCGCTCATCGGGCACCCCCGCTCATCGGGCACCCCCGCTCATCAGGCACCCCCCGCGCGTGTGCCCTTCAGCAGGCGTCCCGCATCAGCTCGGCGAGGCCGTGGTCCAGGTCGAGCTGGAGGTGTTCCAGGCCGGCGGGGACCAGTTCGTCCGCGGCCTTGAGGAACCGCCGTATCTCGCCCGAGCGCACGTGCACGATCGCGGTGCCCTCCGGGGCGTGGAACTCCAGCACCGTGCGGTCGTACCCGTAGGGCCGCACCCGGACGTCGCCCTGGCCCGCGGGGTCCTCCAGCCCGGCCGTCAGCAGCTCACGGGCGAAGGTCCAGCACACGTCGACGCCCTCCAGGGTGGCCGGCGCCGGGAAGGTCATGCGGACGGCGAACGGGTCGCGCCGGTCGTAGCGCAGCGTGGCGGGAATGCTCGGCATGCGCGGTGCGGCGGCGACGAGACGGGCCTCTACGGGCTGCTCGATGACGGTGGACAACGCCTTGCTCCCTCGTGACGGCTGGACAGCGCCCGGATGCGCCCACACCCGGCACAGGGAGAGACGACGGAAACGGCCGGTGCGTGCACCCCCGGACCGAGTGACCTCGGTCACCGCGTTCATGCACCGGGAGCACGATCCGATCGGCCCGTCCCCCGCCGCGCACCGGCGCACCCGGCCCCCTGGACGTGCCCCGGCGGCCCCGAGCCGGGTCCTCAGGACACCGGGTGGCCGGTCCGGTGACGTGAGCGTGCGTGAGACGGGTACTCGTCTCTACGCCGCGAAGGAAAGGAGCGATCATGCCAGCCGGTTCAAGCCCCAAGCGCGAGCGTCAGTACGAGCACATCAAGAAGAGCGCGCAGGACCGGGGCGAGAGCACCGGGCGCGCCAAGGAGATCGCCGCGCGGACGGTGAACAAGGAACGCGCCCGCTCCGGCGAGTCCAAGACCGCCAGCCGCACCTCGACGCAGGACATGTCCTCCGGCAAGCGGGGCGGTCAGCGGTCCGGCAACCGGGTCGGCTCGCACGGCCCGACCCGCGACCAGTTGTACAACGAGGCCAGGCAGCGCGGCATCGAAGGCCGTTCGCACATGAACAAGGAGCAGTTGCAGCGCGCACTGGACCGCAAGAAGGGATGACCCGCCGGCTCAGCCGAGCGTCTGCCGGTGCCGCTCCAGCTCGGGGCCCGTCTTCGTGGCGAGGAACTCGACGACGCGGTAGGAGCACACCCCGGCGGTGACGAACGGGTCGGTGGCCACGACCTCCTCGATCTCGGCGCGGTCCCCCGTGACGGCCAGGATCACCCCGCCGTCGCGGGGGTTCTTGCGTCCGGAGGCCAGGAACAGGCCCTTGTCGTACTGCCGCTCCAGCCAGGCCACATGGTCGGGCAGGACGGCGTCCACGGCATCGAGGGGCGCGGTGTAGGTCAGCTCGAGGACGAACATGGGCCGGAGCCTACCCCGCCCCGCCGCCGGCCACCGGCGAACCGTACAGTCACCCGCGTGACGATCGTTGGCGTACCCGCGGGCTGGCCCGCGACCGAGGAGGAGGCCCGCGCCGTCCAGGACGAGCTGCGCGGCCGAGTGGTGCTGGACGAGCCCGGCCCACCGCCCGGCACGGGCCGGGTCACCGGGGTCGACGTCGCCTACGACGACGAGCTGGACCTGGTCGCGGCGGCGGCCGTGGTGCTGGACGCCGCCACCCTGGACGTCGTCGCGGAGGCGACGGCCGTCGGCCGGGTCTCCTTCCCGTACGTGCCCGGGCTCCTCGCCTTCCGCGAGCTCCCGGCCGTGCTGGCCGCCCTGGACCGGCTGCCCGGCCCGCCCGGCCTCGTCGTGTGCGACGGCTACGGCCTGGCCCACCCGCGCCGCTTCGGCCTGGCCAGCCACCTCGGGGTGCTCACGGACCTGCCGGTCATCGGCGTCGCCAAGAACCCGTTCACCTTCACCCACGACGACCCCGGCCCGGCGCGCGGCGCCGACGCGCCGCTGATGGCGGGAACCGAGGAGGTCGGGCGCGCCCTGCGCACCAGGGACGGCGTGAAACCGGTCTTCGTCTCCGTCGGCCACCGGGTGAGCCTGCCCGGTGCCGTGGCGCACACCCTCGCGCTGACCCCGCGGTTCCGGCTCCCGGAGACCACGCGCCGGGCCGACGCCCTGTGCCGGCGGGCCCTGCGCGAGGCGGCGCGGCGCCCGGCCGGCGCCGGTCAGGACGCCTCGACCCGCCAGGCGCCCACCTCCTGATACGCCGAGTCGTAGACGGCCGAACCGGCACCGGGTTCCACGGCGTAGTGGCGCAGGTTGCCACCCCAGTAGCGCAGGATGCGCTCCAGCTCGCGCGCCCGGTCCCGCGCCTCCACACCGTCGTCCACGGTCACTTCCAGCACGAACTTCACGTACGCTCCGCCTCCTCGGGGATCCTCCGGCCGAGGCCCCATCGTCGCAGCCGGGCACCGGAGGGCGGGCCGGGACCGACGCGTTCCGGTCAGCGCCGCGCCGCCACCCGGAAGGTGATCCCGGCCGCGCGCAGCCGCTCGGTCAGGGCGTCGCCCATCGCCTCGGCCGTGGTGACCTGGCCGGCCGTCGGCGGCAGCTCGTCGAAGGCCAGGCAGAGGGCGGCCTCGGCGAACATCTTCGCCGTCTCGTCGTAGCCCGGGTCGCCGCCCGCGACCTCGGTGTACACGCGCTCCCCGCCGCCCTCGCCGACGAACCGCACCCGGAACCAGCTCTTCGCCCGCTTGTCCGGGCCCGGGCCGTCGCCCGGCCGGAGCAGGTCCGACAGCCGGCGCCGCACGGGCGGCAGCTGGGCCGCGACGGCCAGCGCGCCGACGGCGGCGACCCCGCCGAGGGCGACCGGCAAGTGGCGTACGGCGGCGTAGTGGCGATAGCGGAAGTCCGGCCCGTACCGCTCCAGCGCCCGTGCCGAACGGCGCACGACCCGCGGGTCGATGGTGGGCAGCGGCAGCGCCCACGCGCCGGCCTCCGGGGCGAACCTCGGCGCGCCGGGCGGCGCGGTGACCCGGCGGCCCGGCAGCCGTGGCTCGTGCCGGGCCCGTTCGCGGGCGGCGGCCCGCATCCGCCCGGCGCGGCCCAGCTGGTTCAGCGCCGAGGCGAGGGTGCCGCCGGAGAAGGCCGCGTCCACGGTCACGTAGCCGTCCACGGTCAGCGGCACGCCCTCGGGCAGTCGGCGGACCGTGAAGTACACGCCGAGGTCGTGCGGCACCGAGTCGAAGCCGCAGGCGTGCACCAGGCGCGCGCCCGTCTCCCGCGCGCGTGCGTCGTGCCGGACGTACATCAGGTCCACGAACTCCGGCTCGCCCGTGAGGTCCAGGTAGTCGGTGCCGCTGTCGGCGCAGGCGGCGACGAGTTCCTCGCCGTGGAGCACGTACGGTCCGACGGTCGTGGCGACCACGCGCGCGTGCCCGGCGAGCGCGCGCAGGGTGGCCGGTTCGCCCGTGTCGGCCCGCAGGACGCCGATGCCCTCGCCGCCGGGCAGGCTCTCCCGCAGCCGCTCCAGCCGCCGTTCGTCGCGGCCGGCGACCGCCCAGCGCAGCCCCGGCGGCGCGTGCTCGGCGAGATAGCGGGCCGTGAGCGCGCCGACGAAGCCCGTGGCTCCGAAGAGCACGAGGTCGTAGGGACGGCCGGTCCTGCCGATGCTGCTCATGTCACCCCTTGTCCGCACACCCCCAGCGCAGCCCGCGCCGCTGTCGGTGGCCGAGGCTAGCGTGAGGAGTGCGCAGTCCGAAGACCAGCCCGGAGGCAGCGGTGCCCGCAGCCAGGAACACCCCGCGCCCGCGGCGGCCGGCGCACCCGTCCGGGCGGGCGTGCCGGCATCGCGGACACGGCGGGGGAGGGGGGAGTCCCGTTCACTCGTCCGGGTGATGGCTGACGCGCCGGGCACTTGGCTAAGCGCTTGCTCGTTGGGTCTTGTGTTCGGTGGAACACGTTCTTAGCATCACCGGTGTTACAGCAACGGTGTCACACACGCTTGGGGGCTGGACGGATGACAACGGCACAGACGCCGCCGGTGCCGGGTACCGGCCCGCTCTCCGGCGTGCGCGTGGTGGAACTGGCCGGCATCGGGCCCGGCCCGTTCGCCGCCATGCTGCTGGCCGACCTGGGCGCCGACGTGGTCCGGGTGGACCGCCCGGGCGGCGCGGGCCTCGGCCTCGACCCGGCCCGCGACCTCACCAACCGCAACAAGCGCTCGGTCGTGGTCGACCTCAAGGCACCGGACGGCCCCGCGCGCGTGCTGGACCTCGCCGAACGGGCCGACATCCTCGTGGAGGGCTACCGCCCGGGCGTCGCCGAACGGCTCGGCGTCGGCCCCGGGGACTGCCACGCCCGCAACCCCGGCCTGGTCTACGGCCGGATGACCGGCTGGGGTCAGGACGGCCCCTTCGCCCACCGCGCCGGCCACGACATCGCCTACATCGCGCTCACCGGCACCCTCGGCATGATCGGCCGCCCGGACGAACCCCCGGCCGTGCCCGCCAACCTCCTCGGGGACTACGCGGGCGGCGCCCTCTACCTGGTCGTCGGCGTCCTCGCCGCGCTGCACCACGCGCGCGCGACCGGCACCGGCCAGGTGGTCGACGCGGCCATCGTCGACGGCACGGCCCACCTGTCCACGATGATCCACGCCATGCTCGCCGCCGGCGCCTGGCAGGACCGGCGCGCCGCCAATCTCCTGGACGGCGGCTGCCCGTACTACGGCACCTACGAGACCGCCGACGGCCGGTACATGGCGGTAGGCGCCCTGGAAGAGAAGTTCTACGACGAGTTCCTGCGCCTGCTGGGCCTCGCCCCCCTCGCCTCCGCCCGCACCGACGTCACCCGCTGGGGAGAGCTGCGCGAACGGATCGCCGCCGCCTTCAAGACCCGCACCCGGGCCGAGTGGACGGCCGTCTTCGAGGACTCCGACGCCTGCGTGGCACCCGTGCTCGGCCTGCGCGAGGCCCCGCACCACCCGCACCTCGCCGCCCGCGCCACCTTCACCGACCACGACGGCACCACCCAGCCCGCCCCCGCGCCCCGGTTCTCCGCCACCCCGACCGCCGTCCGCACCGGCCCCGCCCGGCCCGGCGCGGACGGCGCGGCGGTCGCCCGGGACTGGCGCATACCGCCCCGCCCCGCCCACGGCCCCGACGCCCCGGCCACCGAAGACGCGGTCACCGACGGCGGCTGACCCCGCCGACTCCGCCCGGCCCACCCTCCCGAAAGGCACCCCAGTGAGCACCGAAGCGTACGTGTACGACGCGATCCGCACCCCGCGCGGGCGCGGCAAGGCCAACGGCGCCCTGCACGGCACGAAGCCCATCGACCTGGTCGTCGGCCTCATCCACGAGATCCGCGACCGCTTCCCGGACCTGGACCCGGCCGGGATCGACGACATCGTGCTCGGCGTCGTCAGCCCCGTCGGCGACCAGGGCTCCGACATCGCTCGGATCGCCGCCCTCGCCGCCGGGCTGCCGGACACCGTCGCGGGCGTCCAGGAGAACCGCTTCTGTGCCTCCGGCCTGGAGGCCGTCAACCTGGCCGCCGCCAAGGTCCGGGCCGGCTGGGAGGACCTGGTCCTGGCCGGCGGCGTCGAGTCCATGTCCCGCGTCCCGATGGCCTCGGACGGCGGCGCCTGGTTCAACGACCCGATGACCAACCTCTCCGTGAATTTCGTCCCGCAGGGCATCAGCGCCGACCTGATCGCCACCATCGAGGGCTTCTCCCGCCGCGACGTGGACGAGTACGCGGCCCTGTCCCAGGAGCGCGCCGCCACCGCCTGGAAGGAGAACCGCTTCGAGCGCTCGGTGGTCCCCGTCAAGGACCGCAACGGCCTGGTCGTCCTCGACCACGACGAGCACCCGCGCCCCGGCACCACCGCCGACTCCCTCGCGAAGCTCAAGCCGTCCTTCGCGGACATCGGCGACCTGGGCGGCTTCGACGCGGTCGCGCTGCAGAGGTACCACTGGGTGGAGAAGATCGACCACGTCCACCACGCGGGCAACTCCTCCGGCATCGTGGACGGCGCCGCGCTCGTCGCGATCGGCTCCCGGGAGGCCGGAGAACGCCACGGCCTCACCCCGCGCGCGCGGATCGTCTCCGCCGCCGTCTCCGGCTCCGAGCCGACCATCATGCTCACCGGCCCCGCCCCCGCCAGCCGCAAGGCCCTGGCCAAGGCCGGTCTCACCATCGACGACATCGACCTGGTCGAGATCAACGAGGCGTTCGCCGCGGTCGTCCTGCGCTACGCGAAGGACATGGGCCTGAGCCTGGACAAGATCAACGTCAATGGCGGCGCCATCGCCTACGGCCACCCGCTCGGCGCCACCGGCGCGATGATCCTCGGCACCCTCGTCGACGAACTGGAGCGCCAGGACAAGCGCTACGGCCTCGCCACGCTGTGCGTCGGCGGCGGCATGGGCATCGCCACCGTCCTCGAACGCATCTGAACTCCCCGCGGAACCAAGCGACTTCAACGGAGACGACTGTCATGACCGAGAGCACCACCATCCGCTGGGAGCAGGACGACACCGGTGTCGTCACCCTCGTCCTGGACGACCCGGACCAGTCCGCGAACACCATGAACCAGGCGTTCCGCGCCTCCCTCGCCGCGATCACCGACCGGCTGGAGGCCGAGCGGGACTCCATCCGCGGCGTCATCCTCACCTCGGCGAAGAAGACCTTCTTCGCCGGCGGCGACCTGCGCGACCTCATCCGGGTCACCCCCGAGACCGCGCGGGAACTCTTCGAAGGCGGCCTCGCCATCAAGCGCGACCTGCGCCGCATCGAGACCCTCGGCAAACCGGTCGTCGCGGCGATCAACGGCGCGGCCCTCGGCGGCGGCTTCGAGCTGGCCCTCGCCTGCCACCACCGGATCGCCCTGGACACCCCCGGCACCCGGATCGGCTGCCCCGAGGTCACCCTCGGGCTGCTTCCCGGCGGCGGCGGAGTGGTGCGCACCGTACGCCTGCTGGGCATCGCGGACGCCCTGCTGAAGGTGCTCCTGCAGGGCACCCAGTACAACGCCCGGCGCGCCCGGGACAACGGCCTGGTCCACGAGGTGGCCGAGACCCGCGAGGAACTGATCGCCAAGGCCCGCGCGTTCATCGACGCCCACCCCGAGTCCCGGCAGCCCTGGGACACGCCCGGCTACAAGATCCCCGGCGGCACCCCGGCCCACCCGAAGTTCGCCGCCAACCTGCCCGCCTTCCCGGCCAACCTGCGCAAGCAGACGAACGGCGCCCCCTACCCGGCCCCGCGCAACATCCTCGCCGCGGCGGTCGAGGGCGCCCAGGTCGACTTCGAGACCGCCCAGGTCATCGAGGCCCGCTACTTCGTGGAACTGGCCGCCGGGCAGATCTCGAAGAACATGATCCAGGCGTTCTTCTTCGACCTCCAGGCGGTCAACTCCGGCGCCAGCCGGCCCAAGGGCGTCGAGCCCCGCCAGGTGCGCAAGGTGGCCGTCCTCGGCGCCGGCATGATGGGCGCCGGCATCGCCTACGCGTGCGCCCGCGCGGGCATCGACGTCGTCCTCAAGGACGTCTCCCCGGAAGCCGCGGCCAAGGGCAAGGGCTACTCGGAGAAGCTGTGCGCCAAGGCCGTCGCCAAGGGCCGCACCAGCCAGGAGAAGGCCGACGCGCTGCTCGCCCGGATCACCCCCACGGCGGAGACGGCCGACCTCGCGGGCTGTGACGCGGTCATCGAGGCCGTGTTCGAGGACACCGCCCTCAAGCACAAGGTGTTCCAGGAGATCGAGTCGGTCGTCGCCCCCGACGCGCTGCTGTGCTCCAACACCTCCACCCTGCCGATCACCGCGCTCGCCGAGGGCGTCGGCCGCCAGGCCGACTTCATCGGGCTGCACTTCTTCTCGCCGGTCGACAAGATGCCGCTGGTCGAGATCATCAAGGGCGAGCGCACCGGCGAGGAGGCGCTGGCGCGCGCCTTCGACCTGGTCCGGCAGATCAACAAGACGCCGATCGTCGTCAACGACTCGCGCGGCTTCTTCACCTCCCGGGTGATCGGCCACTTCATCAACGAGGGCGTCGCCATGGTCGGCGAGGGCGTCGAGCCCGCCTCCGTGGAACAGGCCGCCGCCCAGGCCGGCTACCCCGCCAAGGTGCTCTCCCTGATGGACGAGCTGACCCTCACCCTGCCCCGCAAGATCCGGGCCGAGACCAAGAGGGCCGTGGAGGAGGCCGGCGGCACCTGGACCGCGCACCCCGCCGAGACGGTCGTCGACCGCATGGTGGACGAGTTCGGCCGCACCGGCCGCAGCGGCGGCGCCGGCTTCTACGACTACACCGAGGCCGGCGAGCGGGCCGGACTCTGGCCGGGGCTGCGCGAGCACTTCACCAAGCCCGGCCACGACATCCCGTTCCGGGACATGCAGGAACGCATGCTCTTCGCCGAGGCGCTCGACACCGTACGCCTCCTGGAGGAGGGCGTGCTGACCTCGGTCGCCGACGCCAACATCGGCTCCCTCCTCGGTATCGGCTTCCCCGGCTGGACCGGCGGTGTGCTCCAGTACATCAACGGCTACGAAGGCGGCCTGCCCGGCTTCGTGGCCCGCGCGCGCGAGCTGGCCGAGCGCTACGGCGACCGGTTCGCCCCGCCCGCGCTGCTCGTGGCGAAGGCGGAGAAGGGGGAGACCTTCACCGACGCCCGCTGAGCCGCCACACCCGGACGGCGCGCCCCGGGACTCAGCGCCCGGGGCGCGCCGCGCCGTCCGCTGTCCGCGCCGTCCGCTTCGTCAGGGCCGTCCGAGTGTCCGCGCGCCCTCCGGCTCTCCGGCCGTCCGCTTCGTCAGGGCCGTCCGGGGCCGCCGCTCATGCGGTGCCGTCCGCGTTCGCGGTGCGGTCAGGGCCGTCCCCAGAACGTTCAGGGCCGTCCGCGTCCCCGGCTCGTCCGGGGCCGTCCGCCCCCACCGCCCCCTCCGGGCCGGCCGCTCCGTCCAGCCACTGGCGCAGTTCCTCCCGCAGCGACCGCTGGAACGTGGTGAGCAGCGCCTGGACCACGAGGGGGTGCATATGGGCCGACAGGGACTTCACGTCCCGCGTGTCGCGTTCGGCCACCGCCTCGCGCAGCAGGTCCGACAGCTCGTGCGCCGCCGCCCGCGCGTGGCCGGTCAGCACGGTCCGCGCGGCCAGGATCGTCTCCTGCGCCAGCGGTACGTCCAGCAGCTGCACCGCGAGCCGCAGCAGACCGCAGTCCACGCGGAAGGACTCCTCGTCCCGCTCCCCGTCCCGCTCCGTGTCCGGCGTCACCACGTTCATCGCGGCCAGCCGGTCCAGGTCCTCCCCGGTCAGCCGCCGCCCCGCCCGCCGCTCCAGCTCCGGGCGGGACACGGTCTCGACGGTGTCCGGCGCCCAGGAGGCGACCACCGCCCGGTGGATCGCCAGATCGTGCGGGCCGAGGCCGGCCGGCAGCTGCCGCAGGTGCCGCTCGATCGCGGCCAGGGTCATGCCCTGGTGCTGCATCTCCTCGATCAGCGTCAGCCGGGCCAGGTGCTCACGGCCGTAGTGGCCCACCCGGCGCGGACCGATCACCGGCGGCGGCAGCAGCCCCTTGGTGCCGTAGAAGCGGACCGTGCGGACCGTGACGCCCGCCCGCGCGGCCAGCTCGTCGATCGTCAGGATGGGCTCCCCGGTGTCGGTCGTCATGTACAGCAGTATCGCTGTCTCACCATTGGTGTGAAACCCGCGAGGACCCCGTGTGCGCGGTGTGAGAAGTACCGCTCTGTGACCTGGAACACCGCTTAAAGGCCGGTGCGTCTGGGAAGCTGCTGCCTTGGTCTGTGCCGCGACAAAGGGTGGTGCGGGCCAAGACCTGCACGACCCCCGGATCCACGAGGTCCGGGCGCACCAGGAAGTGAAACCACCCGTGAGCAAGGAAGCCGTGGAATCGGCACAGGCCACCCCCCACCCCCAGGTGGCCGCAGCGCCCGCGGACGCGGGCGACGCCGGATACAGCAAGGACCTCAAGGCCCGCCACGTCAACATGATCGCCATCGGCGGCGCCATCGGCACCGGCCTGTTCCTGGGCGCCGGCGGCCGCCTGCACAACGCCGGTCCGGCGCTCGCCCTGGCCTACCTGGTCTGCGGTGTCTTCGCGTTCTTCGTCGTGCGGGCCCTCGGCGAGCTGGTCCTCTACCGCCCGTCCTCCGGGTCCTTCGTGTCGTACGCGCGCGAGTTCCTCGGCGAGAAGGGCGCCTACGTCGCCGGCTGGATGTACTTCCTGAACTGGTCGACCACCGGCATCGCGGACATCACCGCGATCGCGCTGTACACGCACTACTGGAGCATGTTCACCTCCATCCCCCAGTGGGTGCTGGCGCTGATCGCCCTCGCCGTCGTCCTCACCGTGAACCTGATCTCGGTGAAGATCTTCGGCGAGATGGAGTTCTGGTTCGCGATCATCAAGGTCGCCACCCTCGTGGGCTTCATGCTGATCGGCATCTTCCTGCTGGCCACCCAGCACGACGTCGGCGGCAGCAAGCCGGGCCTGAGCGTCATCACCGACCACGGCGGTGTCTTCCCGCACGGCGTGATGCCGGTCGTCCTGGTCATGCAGGGCGTGATCTTCGCCTACGCCGCGCTGGAGCTGGTCGGCGTGGCCGCCGGCGAGACCGCCGAGCCGGAGAAGGTCGTCCCGCGCGCGGTGAACTCGATCATGTGGCGGGTGGGCCTGTTCTACGTCGGCTCCGTCGTACTGCTCGCCCTGCTGCTGCCCGGTTCGGTGTACTCCGCCGACCAGAGCCCCTTCGTGACCGTGCTGTCCAAGATCGGCGTCCCGGCGGCCGGTGACGTGATGAACCTGGTCGTGCTGACCGCGGCCATGTCCTCGCTGAACTCCGGCCTGTACTCCACCGGCCGCATCCTGCGCTCGATGGCCATGGCCGGGTCGGCGCCGAAGTTCACCCGCGTGATGAGCCGCAGCCAGGTGCCCTACGGCGGCATCCTGCTGACCTGCGCGGTCTGTGTGCTCGGTGTCGTCCTGAACTACCTGGTGCCCAGCAAGGCGTTCGAGATCGTGCTGAACGTCGCCTCGCTCGGCATCATCAGCACCTGGGTGATCATCATGATCTGCCACGCGATCTTCGTCCGCCGCGCCCGCGCCGGCCTGGTCACCCGGCCGCACTTCCAGCTGAAGTTCAGCCCGGTCACCGAGATCGCCACCGTCGTCTTCCTGCTCGTCTGCCTCGGCATGATGTGGAACGACGAGGAGGTCGGCCGCAAGACCCTGCTGCTGATCCCCGTGATCGCCGTCATGCTGGTCGTCGGCTGGTTCGGCATCCGCCGTCAGGCGGCCAAGGACGCCGCCCACGCCGCGTCGGAGCCGTCGAAGTAGCGGCCCGGCGCCACTGTCGGTGGCAGCGTCTACGGTGGCGTCATGCCGGAGAACACGTGTCTCCGGGGTGACGCCACCGTGCCGTCGGGCGAGGGCGTCAGGGTGATCGTGACGGTGTACGACCACGGGGAGGGCGGGGCATGACCGCAGCCGGGCGCGCGGCCGATGTACTGGTGTTGGGCGGGGCCGGGGTGGACACGATCGTCCGGGTCCCCGAGCTGCCCCTGCCGTACGCCGACAGCTACATGATCGACTCGGGCATCCGCACCCGCGCCGGGCAGACCGGCGACTTCGTCGCCCTCGGGCTGGCCGCGCTGGGCCTGCGCACCCACCACCTCGACTTCCTCGGCGACGACCCCGAGGGGGACCTCGTCCGCGCCCTGCACTCCGAGCACGGCATCACCCTCACCGCGCTGCCGCAGCCGGCCGGGACCAAGCGGGCGGTCAACCTGGTCGGCCCGGACGGCCGCCGCCTGTCGCTGTACGACACCACCCGCGCCCACCCCGGCGACCGCTTCCCCGAGGCCGCCCTGCGGGCGCTGGCCGCCGCGAGCCGGCATGTGCACGTGACCATCACCCAGCCCGGCGCCCACGCCCTGCCCGTGCTCCGGGAGACCGGCGTGCCGCTCTCCACGGACCTGCACGACTGGGACGGCGAGAACCCCTACCACGAGGCGTTCGCCCACGCGGCCGACATCGTCTTCCTGTCGGCCGCCGCCCTCGCCGACCCCGAGCGGACCATGCGGCGCATCGCCGAGCGCGGCCGCGCGCGGACCGTCGTCGCCACCGCCGGGGCCGAGGGCGCGTATCTCCTCGCCGACGGCGCGCTGACCCGGATACCGGCGGCGCGGCCGCCCGCGCCGGTGGTGGACTCCAACGGCGCGGGTGACGCCTTCGCCGCCGCGTTCCTCTACGGGCGGCTCGCCGGCGAGCCGCCCGAGCGCTGCGCCCGGTACGGCGCGATCGCGGGCGCCCACGCCTGCACCGTCCCGGCCGACCGCGCGGACGCGATCGACCGGGAGGAACTGCTGCGGCGGGCGGCCGCCCCGACCCACTGAGGCACAGCGGCACCGCGGCTCAGCGGCCGGCTCAGTGCTGGTGCGCCGTGTTCGTCGCCTCGATCTTCTTCCACGACTTCGGCTGCGCCACCGCCGCGGTCGTCTTCACCAGGGCGCGGGCCGACGGCGCGGCCGGCTTCTCCGGCTGGAACAGCCAGGTGTCGAACAGCCCGGCCAGCGGCTTGCCGGACACCCGCTCGGCGTACCGCTGGAAGTCGGCCACCGAGGCGTTGCCGTAGGCGTGCTCCTTCGGCCAGCCCTTCAGGACGGCGAAGAACGCGTCGTCGCCGATCTCGTTGCGCAGCGCCTGGATGGCGAGGGCGCCCCGGTCGTAGACGGCGCCGGAGAACTGGTTGTCCGGGCCGGGGTCGCCCGGCGCGATCGTCCAGAACGGGTCGTCGGCCGGGTGCGAGGCGTACACGTAGTCGGCCAGCTCCTGCGCGGTGCCCTCGCCCTCGTGCTCGGACCACAGCCACTGCGCGTAGCGGGCGAAGCCCTCGTTGACCCAGATGTCCTTCCAGCCCTTGACCGACACGTAGTCGCCGTACCACTGGTGGGCCAGCTCGTGCACGACCAGGGAGGTGTTGGCGCCGTTCGCGAACTGCCGCGGGCTGTAGTAGACGCGGGTCTGTGTTTCCAGCGCGTACGAGGTGGTGGTGTTCGGCACGTACCCGCCGGCCGAGGAGAACGGATACGGCCCGAAGTAGCCGCTCAGCCAGTCCACGATCTCGCCGGTGCGCTCCACGCCGGCCCGCGCGGCGCCCGCGTTGTCGCCGAGGTCCTTGCTGTAGGCGTTGACGACGGGCACCCCGCCGTCGGAGGTGCTGGTGGTGATGTCGAACCTGCCCAGCGCGAGCGTGGCCAGATAGGTGGCCTGCGGCTTGTTCTGCCGCCAGGTGTAGCGGGTCCAGCCCAGCTTCGAACTGGTCGACTGGAGCGTGCCGTTGGAGATGGCCTGGGTGCCGTCCGGGACGGACACCGACACGTCGTAGGTGGCCTTGTCGGTCGGGTGGTCGTTGCTCGGGAACCACCACCAGGCGGCCTCGGGCTCGTTGGCGGCCACCCCGCCGTCCGGGGTGCGGTGCCAGGAGGTGAAGCCGTAGGCGCTCTTGGCCGACGGCACCCCGCTGTAGCGGACCACGACCGTGAGCGGGGTGCCCTTGGGCAGCGGGGTCTTCGGGGTGACGACCAGCTCGTGCTCACCGGAGGTGGTGAAGGCGGCCTTGGCGCCGTTGACCCGCACCTCGCTCACGTCCAGCAGGAAGTCCAGGTCGAAGCGGGACAGATCCTGGGTGGTCTTCGCCACGATCGTCGCCGTGCCCTGCAACTCGTCCGTCTTCGGCTGGTATTGCAGCCTCAGGTCGTAGTGCGAGACGTCGTAGCCGCCATTGCCGTAGTACGGGTAGTAGGGGTCGCCGATACCCTGCGCTCCGGGGGTGTAGCTCGCGGCCGATGCCGGGATCGCCAGCAGGACGGAGGCCGCCGCCAATGCGCCCGGCGCGATGATTCTGCGGTGCACGTCAGCTCCAAGTCATCAGGACCACGGGTCCGTTCGGAAAGGCTCTGTTCCGCACCCTATTCATTACCCGCGTCTCCTGACCTGTCCATGGCACCTGCTGTCACATGATCGCCATTCGGCCGTCATGTGGCCCGGAGAGTCCTCTTTTTCAGGGGAGTTGACCGGAGTACCGTCCGCGCATGCCGACACGCACGCGCTCCGTGATCCGCAGAACGCTCGTCACCGCCGCCGTCGTCACCCTGACGGCCCTCCTGCCCACCCCGGCCGGCGCCCGGCCCGCGCCCCGGGAGAGCACCCCCGTCTACTCCTACGCCCAGGCGATCCGCGAGTCCGTATGGGTCGACACCGGGCTCGACCTGGACGGCGACGGGAAGCACGACCGCGTCGCCGCCGACATCGTCCGGCCCGCCGAACCCGCCCGGCAGGGCCGCAGGGTGCCGGTCATCATGGACGCGAGCCCGTACTACTCCTGCTGCGGGCGAGGCAACGAGAGCCAGCTCAAGACGTACGACGCCCAGGGCCGCGTCGTCCAGATGCCGCTGTTCTACGACAATTTCTTCGTGCCGCGCGGCTATGCCTTCGTCGGCGTCGACCTCGCCGGCACCAACCGCTCCGACGGCTGCGTGGACATCGGCGGCCCCTCCGACATCGGGTCCGCGAAGGCCGTGATCGACTGGCTGAACGGCCGCGCCAGGGCCTACACCAGCCGCACCGGCGGCACCCCGGTGCGGGCCGGCTGGACGAACGGCCGCACCGGCATGATCGGCAAGAGCTGGGACGGCACCATCGCCAACGGCGTCGCCGCCACCGGTGTCGAGGGCCTGAAGACCATCGTCCCGATCAGCGCCATCTCTTCCTGGTACGACTACTACTTCGCCCAGGGAGCGCCCCTCTACGACGGCGGCCCCGACCGACTCGCCGACCGCGTCGAGAGCGCCGGCGCGCGCGCCCACTGCGCGGCCGTACAGCGCGAGCTGGCCGAGGGCAGCCCGCGAGGCGGCGACTGGAGCCCGCTGTGGACGGAGCGGGACTACGTCAAGGACGCGGCCGAGGTCCGGGCCAGCGTCTTCGCGGTGCACGGCATGCAGGACCTCAACGTCCGCACCCAGCACCTCGGCCCGTGGTGGGACGCCCTCGCCCGGCACGGCGTCCGGCGCAAGATCTGGCTGTCCCAGACCGGGCACGTCGACCCGTTCGACTTCCGGCGCGGCGCCTGGGTGGACACCCTGCACCGCTGGTTCGACCACGAACTCCTCGGCTACGACAACGGCATCGACCGCGAGCCGATGGCCGACATCGAGCGCCATCCCGACCAGTGGGTCACCAGCCCCGTCTGGCCCCCGGCCGGCACCCGCGCCACCGTGCTGCACCCGGCCCCGGGCCCGCAGGCGGGCGCCGGCACGCTCGGCCCGCGCCGGGCCCACGGCACCGCGGTCTTCACGGACGACCCGCGGCTGGGCGAGGCCGACTGGGCCGCCCACGTCACCGCGGCCACGCCCGAGAAGGCGGGTTTCCTCACCGCGCCGCTCTCCCGCGCGCTCCGGCTGGCCGGTTCCGCCGAGGTGACGGTCACCGCCACCCCGACCACGTCCTCCGCCCACCTGTCCGCCGTCCTGGCCGACATCGGCCCGGACACCATCCGCGACTACGCCGACCCCGCCGAGGGCATCACCACCCTCGCCGAGCGCACCTGCTGGGGGGAGAGCACGGCCGGGGACAGCGCCTGCTACAAGGAGACCCGGGCCAAGGCCGCGGCCGTCGGCTACACCGTGGTCAGCCGGGGCTGGGCCGACCTCGGGCACCACGCCTCGGCGACGAAGGGCGTCCCGCTCACCCCGGGCAGGGCCTACACGATGACCCTCCGGCTGGGCGCCACCGACCACGTCGTCCCCGCCGGGCACCGGCTGGCGCTGATCATCGCGGGCACGGACAAGGACCTCCTCGAACCGCCGTCCACCCGGCCCACCCTCACCGTGGATCTTTCCCGTACGACGGCGAAGGTGCCGCTGGTGGGCGGGGCGGGGGCGTTCGCCCGGGCCACGTCCGGCGGGGCGGCGACTCCCGCGCCGACGGTGCCGACGGTACTGGAGGGGGTGAGGGCACCGCGAGCCGTTCCGCACATGCCGGTCGACTGACGGTTCGGGAACCCGGAGCGGGCGGGGTGGCTGGTAGGCGTGTTGGGCGGCGGGTGGTTGTGGGGGTGGCGGTGGCTGGTCGTGTTCAGCCGAACCCGCCAGGTCTCGCCAACGCTCAGCCGAAACCCTGACCCCGGTTCACGCCCAGCCGCCCAGCCGCTCACCCCGGGCGCCCCGGCAACGTGCCCTGCTCGCTGCCCGTAGCGAGGGCTCAAGACGCCGGAGACGCCAGCCGTGCCGCCTCCCGTGCGCAGCCCCATGCCACCGTGACGCCGGCGCCGCCGTGGCCGTAGTTGTGGACCAGGACGCGTCCGTCCGGCAGGAGCTGTCGTTCCAGGCGTACCGCCGTCCGGGCCGGGCGCAGGCCCACCCGGTGGGCGAGTATCCGGGCGCCGGCGATCTCGGGCCGGACCGACGCGCAGCGGGCGACGATCGACGCGGCGGTCCGGGGGTCCGGCTCCAGGTTCCAGTCGTCCTCCTCGGCCGTGCCGCCCAGCAGGAGCCGGTCCGGCTGCGGGATGACGTACGTGGACGTGGCCGAGGAGTCGTCGACGGTGGTGAACCACTCCGTGACGCCCGGGTTCTCCACCACGACCAGCTGCCCGCGCACCGGACGCACCGAAGGGTCCGGCGCCAGCGAACGGGCGCCCAGCCCCGCGCAGTTGACCACCACAGCGGCGGGCACGGCCGCGAGGTCGGCCACCTCGCGGAGTTCCACCGTGCCCGCCGCCCGCTCCAGCCGCCGCCGCAGCCACGCCAGGTGCACCGGCATGTCGGCCACCGGCAGCCGCGCCGCCAGGCCCCCGGCCACCGCCCGCAGCCCCGGCACCCGGCCCGCCCAGGCACCCAGCCCCGCGAGGCGCACCCCGTGGTGGACGCCCTCGACCAGGCGCACCCCGGTCTCCTCCGGCCGCGCCGCCAGCTCCTGGTACACGCGCAGGGACGTAAGGGCCCACGCGCCCACCAGCGGCTCGGGCTCGATGCGGTACGGCCACCACAGGCCGCCGGCGACCGCCGAGGTGGTCCGCTCGGCCGGCTCCCGCGCCCACACCCGTACCCGTCGCCCCGACTCGGCCAGCAGCACGGCCGTCGTCAGCCCGGCGACCCCGCCCCCGACCACGATCACTTCGTCACTCGGCTCAGAATCCACGCCAGGACGATAGGCCCCGTACGGCCCACCCCGGCAGACCGGGGGAGGGCCGCACCCCGGAGCCCGGTGACCGGCCGAGCAGGTGGCCGGGGCCGGCGCGGCACGCCGTTAGGATCGGCGTCCTGATGACTGCCACCCTCGTTGCCAAGAACCTCGCCGCCGGACACGGCGACCGGCCCCTGTTCTCCGGGCTCGACCTGGTCGTCGCGCCCGGCGACGTGATCGGGCTGGTCGGCGCCAACGGCGCGGGCAAGTCCACCCTGCTGCGGATGCTCGCCGGACTCACCCCGCCCGAGCAGGGCGAGCTGAGGCTGTCCCCGCCGGCCGCGACCGTCGGCCACCTGCCGCAGGAGCCGGAGCGCCGGCCCGGCGAGACCGTCCGGGAGTTCCTGGCCCGCCGCACCGGTGTCGCCGCCGCCCAGCGGGCCATGGACGAGGCCACCCAGGCGCTGGTCGACGGCGCGCCCGGCGCCGACGACGCCTACGCCACCGCCCTGGAGCGCTGGCTCGGCCTCGGCGGCGCGGACCTGGACGACCGCGCGGAGGAGGTCGCCGGCTCGCTCGGCCTGGCGGTGGACCTGGACCAGCCGATGACGGCCCTGTCCGGCGGCCAGGCGGCCCGCGCGGGCCTCGCCTCCCTGCTGCTGTCGCGCTACGACGTCTTCCTCCTGGACGAGCCCACCAACGACCTCGACCTGGACGGACTGGAGCGCCTGGAACGGTTCGTCACCGGGCTGCGCGCGGGCACGGTCGTCGTCAGCCACGACCGCGAGTTCCTCACCCGCACGGTCACCAAGGTCCTCGAACTCGACCTCGCCCAGCGGCAGATCAACCTCTACGGCGGCGGCTACGCGGCCTACCTGGAGGAGCGCGAGGTGGCCCGTCGGCACGCCCGCGACGAGTACGAGGAGTACGCCGACAAGAAGGCCGCCCTCCAGGAACGCGCCCAGACGCAGCGGTCCTGGATGGACAAGGGCGTGAAGAACGCGCGCCGCAAGGCAGGCGACAACGACAAGATCGGCCGCAAGTTCCGCAGCGAGGCCAGCGAGAAGCAGGCCGCCAAGGCCCGGCAGACCCAGCGCATGATCGAGCGCCTGGAGGTGGTCGAGGAGCCCCGCAAGGAGTGGGAGCTGCACATGGAGATCGCCTCCGCGCCACGCTCGGGCGCGGTCGTGGCGACCCTGCGGGACGCCGAGGTGCGGCGCGACGGCTTCACTTTTGGGCCGGTGTCGCTCCAGGTCGACTGGGCCGACCGGATAGCGGTGACGGGCGCCAACGGCGCGGGCAAGTCCACCCTGCTCGGCGCCCTGCTGGGGCGGATCCCGCTCGACTCGGGGCACGCGGCCCTCGGCTCCGGTGTGCTGGTCGGCGAGGTCGACCAGGCCCGTCGGCTGTTCCACGGCCCCGAGACCCTGCTGGACGCCTTCCGCGCGGCCGTGCCCGACACCGAGCCGGTCGAGGTCCGCACCCTGCTGGCGAAGTTCGGCCTGAAGTCCGACCACGTGCTGCGGCCCGCCGAGACCCTCTCCCCGGGCGAACGCACCCGCGCCGCCCTCGCCCTGCTCCAGGGCCGGGGCGTCAACCTGCTGGTCCTGGACGAGCCCACGAACCACCTGGACCTGCCCGCCATCGAGCAGTTGGAGGCGGCCCTCGACTCCTACGAGGGCACCCTGCTGCTGGTCACCCACGACCGGCGCATGCTGGACGCGGTCCGGGTGACCCGGCGCCTGGAGGTGGCGGACGGCAAAGTGACGGAGCGTTAACTCCCGCCCGGGGCGGCCTCCTTCGCCGCCCGTTCGACCCGGCCGTGGTGCTCCGGGTCGTGGGGCGCGACGTTGGGGCCGTCCGGCCGCTGGCCCACGGCGCCGTCGATCAGTTCGCGCACGATGTCGGCGTGACCGGCGTGCCGCTGGGTCTCGGCGACCATGTGGGTCAGCGTCCGGTGCAGCGTGATCTCCCCGGCCCCGCCCGGCAGCCGGCCGACCGCGTCCAGGGGGAGCGCCGCGATGGTCTCGTCCGCGTGCGCGCAGGCCCGCCGGTACCGCTCGGTGATCTCCTCGCGGGACTCGTCGGCCCGCGCCCACAGGTCCGAGTCCGGCTCGGCGTCACCCGTCACCCACAGGGGCGTACCGGCGAAGGGCCGGCCGAAGACCGCGCCGAAATACAGGGCCTCGGCACCCGCCAGATGCTTGACCAGGCCCAGCAGATTGGTGCCGGTGGGCGTCAGCGGGCGCCGGATGTCGTACTCCGCGAGGCCGTCGAGCTTCCACAGCAGCACGTCGCGCGCGTCCTGGAGATACACCTGGAGGTCGGCTTTCAGATCTGATCCCGTCATGGGACGAGTCTGACGATCAGATGATCTTTGTCCACGGGTTATCCGGGGCCGGGCGGAGATACCGCCCGGCCCCGGCCCCGTCGCGTCAGCGCTTCTTCTGGTCCAGCAGCCCCGCGCGGCGCAGGGCGTCCGCCATCGCGCTGTTGGCGGGCGCCGGCGCCTGGCGCCCGCCGCGGTCGCCACCGCCCCGGCCCTGCCGCTGCCCCTGGCCACCGCCCTGCCGCCGGCCCTGGCCGCCGTCCTGCCGTCGGCCCTGGCCCTCGCCGCCGCCCTGCCGCTGCTGGGGCGGGCGGGCACCGCCGCGCTGCGGCCGGCCGCCGCCCTGCCCCTGCGGGGCCGCCTCGTCGTCCAGCCGCAGCGTCAGGGCGATCCGCTTGCGCGGGATGTCCACGTCCAGGACCTTCACCTTGACGATGTCACCGGGCTTGACGACATCGCGCGGGTCCTTCACGAACGTCTTCGACATCGCCGACACATGCACCAGGCCGTCCTGGTGGACACCGACGTCCACGAACGCGCCGAATGCCGCCACGTTCGTCACCACGCCCTCCAGAACCATGCCGGCGGACAGGTCGGAGATCTTCTCCACGCCCTCCTTGAAGGTGGCCGTCCTGAAGGCGGGACGCGGGTCGCGGCCCGGCTTCTCCAGCTCCTTGAGGATGTCGGTGACGGTGGGCAGACCGAAGGTGTCGTCCACGAAGTCGGCCGGCCTGAGCGAGCGCAGCGCCCCCGTGTTGCCGATGAGGGACGCCACCTCCTGGCCCGTGGTCTTCACCATGCGGCGCACCACCGGGTAGGCCTCCGGGTGCACGCTGGAGGCGTCCAGCGGGTCCGTGCCGCCCCGGATGCGCAGGAAGCCCGCGCACTGCTCGTACGCCTTCGGGCCGAGCCGCGCCACCTTCTTCAGCTCCGCGCGGGAGGCGAAGGGACCGTTGGCGTCCCGGTGCGCCACGATGTTCTCGGCCAGCCCGGCGGAGATGCCCGACACGCGCGACAGCAGCGGCACGGACGCGGTGTTGACGTCCACGCCGACGCCGTTCACACAGTCCTCGACGACCGCGTCCAGCGAGCGGGACAGCTTCACCTCGGACAGGTCGTGCTGGTACTGGCCGACCCCGATGGACTTCGGGTCGATCTTCACCAGCTCGGCCAGCGGGTCCTGCAGGCGCCGCGCGATGGACACCGCGCCGCGCAGCGACACGTCCAGGTCCGGCAGCTCCCGCGAGGCGTACTGCGACGCCGAGTACACCGACGCGCCCGCCTCGGACACCATCACCTTGGTGAGCTTCAGCTCCGGGTGCTTCGCGATGAGTTCACCGGCGAGCTTGTCGGTCTCGCGGGAGGCCGTGCCGTTGCCGATCGCGATCAGCTCGACCGCGTGCTCCTTCGCCAGCCGCGCCAGCGTGGCGATCGCCTGGTCCCACTTGTTGGCGGGCACATGCGGGTGGATGACGTCCGTGGCGACGACCTTGCCGGTGGCGTCGACCACGGCGACCTTCACGCCCGTACGGAAACCCGGGTCGAGGCCGAGCGTGGCGCGGGTGCCGGCCGGCGCGGCCAGCAGCAGGTCCCGCAGGTTCGCCGCGAACACGTTCACCGCCTCGTCCTCGGCGGCCGTGCGCAGCCGCAGCCGCAGATCGATGCCGAGGTGCACCAGGACGCGGGTGCGCCAGGCCCAGCGGACCGTGTCCGTCAGCCACTTGTCGGCCGGGCGGCCCCGGTCGGCGATCCCGAACCGCGACGCGATGACGCCCTCGTACGACGACGGCCCCTCGGTGGGTTCCTCCGGCTCCAGGACGAGGTCCAGGACCTCCTCCTTCTCCCCGCGCAGCATCGCCAGGATCCGGTGCGAGGGCAGCTCGGTGAACGGCTCGGCGAAGTCGAAGTAGTCGGCGAACTTGGCGCCCGCCTCCTCCTTGCCCTCGCGCACCTTCGCGGCGAGCCGCCCGCGCACCCACATGCGCTCGCGCAACTCGCCGATGAGGTCGGCGTCCTCGGCGAACCGCTCGGTCAGGATCGCCCGGGCACCGTCCAGCGCGGCCTGCGGATCGGCCACGCCCTTGTCCGTGTCCACGAACGCGGCGGCCGCGGCCCGCGGGTCCACCGTCGGATCGGCCAGCAGCCCGTCCGCGAGCGGCTCCAGACCCGCCTCGCGCGCGATCTGCGCCTTGGTGCGCCGCTTGGGCTTGTACGGCAGGTAGACGTCCTCCAGCCGCGCCTTGGTCTCGGCGCCGCGGATCCGCGCCTCCAACTCCTCGGTGAGCTTGCCCTGCTCCCGCACCGACTCCAGGATCGCCGTCCGCCGGTCCTCCAGCTCCCGCAGATAGCGCAGCCGCTCCTCGAGCGTGCGCAGCTGCGCGTCGTCGAGCATCTCGGTCGCTTCCTTGCGGTAGCGCGCGATGAAGGGCACCGTCGAGCCGCTGTCCAGCAGCTCCACCGCGGCCTTGACCTGCCGCTCCCGTACGCCGAGCTCCTCGGCGATCCTGCCTTCGATGGACCCTGCTCCGAGGGACCCGGGTGTGGTCACGTCCCGTACCGCCTTCTCCACTGGGGTTGCGCGGCAATTGTGGCAGGTGACGCCGGCGACCGGGGATCAGGGCGGCGCCCGGCGGGGCGCCGGGCCCGGGGCGGTCAGGCCCGGCTGCCGCGCGCGGTGGACGAGGCCCCGCCGAACAGCCTGGCGAGCGCCCGGAACGGCAGCGTGACCACCGTCGCGACGGCTCCGCCGATCTGTCGCAGTACGTCTGCGAGGGCACGGAACACGGCACGGTCTCCTCTCATCGGGGAACTGTCGCGCACCGGGTACCGCACAACGGCCCGGGAAACCACGGGAGAGCGAACCCACGGCCCGGGAAAGCCGTCAGCGAGCGTGACCGGCTCGGTCACCGCTGGGCCTGGACACCGCGGGGCCCGGCCCGCACCCCGCATCAGCCCGGCGCGGACGCCGTGGACGTCGTCCACGTGAAGCGCGGCTGCCGGCGCTCCAGGAACGCGGCGACCCCCTCCGCGGTCTCGCCGCTCTCGCGCGCCCGCGCCGCCCAGTGGGCGTCCCGGTCGGTGCGGCCGGCCGCGAACTCCTTAGCGGCGGCCTGGGTGAGCTGCGAGCGGGACACCAGGACCCCGGTCAGCTCCGCGGTCCGCTTGTCCAGCTCGCCCTCGGGCAGCACCTCGTCCACCAGACCGGTGCGCAGCGCCCGCCCGGCGTCGATCAACTCGGCCGTGAACAGCAGGTACTTGGCGGTGGCCGGACCCACCAGCGACACCAGCCGGCGGGTGGCGGAGGCCGGGTAGACGATGCCGAGCCGCGCCGGGGTCACCCCGAACAGCGCCCCCTCCTCGGCCAGCCGCAGATCGCAGGCCGCCGCCAGCTGCGCCCCGCCGCCCACACAGTGCCCGCGCACCGCCGCGACGGTCGGCTTGGGGAACGCGGCGAGCGCCTCCTCGGCCGCCACCGCGAGACCCTGGGCCTCCTCGGGCGAGCCCTGGAGCGTGCTGATGTCGGCGCCCGCGCAGAAGGTGCCGCCCTCGCCGGTCAGCACCAGCGCCCGGACGTCCGGGTCGGCCGCCAGGGTGTCCAGCAGCGGGGGCAGGGCCCGCCACATCGCCGCCGTCATGGCGTTGCGCTTGGCGGGATGACGGATCACCACGGTGGCGACGGAGCCGGCGACGCGATGGGACAGCTGGGGGTCCATGCGGCGGATCGTAGCGGAGGCGTCTCGGGGAGCCGCGGGGCGCGGCCGGAGGGAGCGGGCGGCACGGCCGGGCAAACCCGTACAACCCGACTAGTTCGCGAACCGGCGCCCGGAGAACAGGAACAGTCCCGCCCGCGACCAGGTCAGACGCGGTCGGTCAGAAAGCGTTCGATACCCGCTGACTTGTGTTCAGGTATCCGGGTGGCAGCGCATCGTTACCAACACTCGACGTGTGGTGACAATCGAGCGCGAGGACGGCGACCGGACGATGGACGACCAGGGGCACGGACACGGCCCGTGCCCGGCGGAGGACGGCGGACGGCCGCAGGGCCCCCTGCCGTACGAGGGCGTCTGGCGGTTCACCGCCGCCGCAGTGGACGCCTCGGTGCCGCAGGCCCGGCACGCGGTACGGGACCTGCTGTCGCGCCAGGGCGTGCCGGTCTCCGACGACCTGGTGCACGGACTGCTGCTGATCGTCACCGAGCTGGTCACCAACGCGGTGCGGCACGCGGCGCTGCTCTCGCCGGTGCTCGCCGTGGAGGTGGCCGTGGGAGCGGAGTGGGTGCGGGTGTCGGTGGAGGACAACCACCCCTACCGCCCCACCCCCCTGGAGGCCGACCACGGCCGGACCGGCGGCCGGGGGCTGCTCCTGGTCCGCGAGGTGGCCCGGGAGGCGGGCGGGGTGGTCGACGTGGAGCACACCGCGAGCGGCGGCAAGGTGGTCTGGGCCGCCCTGCCGCTCAAGCCCCCGGCGCTGCCGTAGCGGGCGGGGTCACCAGCCGGCGGTCGGGCCCGTCAGCTCCCTGATCGCCGGCCGGGCCGCGTCCAGGACGGTCATGAACCACGCCGAGAACGGGTCCCGGGCGTGCCGTTCGGCCAGTTCGTCCGCGGTCACGAAGACGGTCTGGGCGACCTCCTCGGGGTCCGGCGCGGGCGGCGCCTGCACCAGGCCGACGAACAGGTGGTTGTACTCCTGCTCCACCAGGCCCGAGGCGGGGTCCGGGTGGTTGTAGCGGACCGTGCCGGCCGCCGCGAGCAGCGACGGCGACACGCCGAGCTCCTCGTGGGTGCGCCGGGCCGCCGCCGCGAACGGCGCCTCGCCCGGGTACGGGTGACCGCAGCAGGTGTTGGACCACACACCGGGGGAGTGGTACTTGCCGAGCGCCCGCTGCTGGAGCAGCAGCCGCCCCCGCGCGTCGAAGAGGAACACCGAGAACGCCCGGTGCAGCCGCCCCGGCGGCTGATGGGCGGCGAGCTTCTCCTCGGTGCCGATCGTCACACCGTCCTCGTCGACCAGTTCCAGCAAGATCGCCTCTGCGGTGTCCTCCGACGAGCCGTGCGTCGCGGTGGCGGGTGTGATCGGCATACGCATCCTTCGCTTCGGTCCCAGCTTCCCCAGTCTGCCGTACGGATCCGGCGCCCCGGGCACGCCCCGCGCCTCCGCGCGGCGCGGCACCGGCGCCGGACCCGGTAGCCCATCGTGCCCGGCCTCCGCCCCGGGAAACCGGCCGGGGCACGCCGGCGGTGAGGTACGGCCGGGCGGTGAGGCGCTGCCGGGCGCTGAGGCGCCGCCGGGCCGCGCGGCGCCCGCGCCGTCAGTGGCAGAGCCGTGCCTCGTGCTCCGCGTGCCCGCCCGGTTCCAGCTGGAACGTGCAGTGCTCCACGTCGAAGTGGTCGCCGAGGCAGCCCTGGAGTTCGTGCAGCATCTTCTCGTTCCCGATGGCGTTCAGCACCTCGGAGCTGACCACCACGTGCGCCGACAGCACCGGCATGCCCGAGGTGATGGTCCAGGCGTGCAGGTCGTGCACCTCCTCCACGCCGTCCAGCGCCAGGATGTGCGCCCGCACCTCGGCCATGTCGACGTCTTTGGGGGCCGCCTCCAGCAGCACGTCCAGCGTCTCGCGCAGCAGCTTCAGCGTGCGCGGCACGATCATCAGCCCGATGACCAGGGAGGCGACCGGGTCCGCCGGCTGCCAGCCGGTGACCAGGATCACCGCCGCCGACACCAGCACCGCCACCGAGCCCAGCGCGTCCGCGGCCACCTCCAGGAACGCGCCGCGCACGTTCAGGCTCTCCTTCTGCCCGCGCATCAGCAGCAGCAGCGAGACGGAGTTCGCGACCAGGCCCACCAGACCGAACACGATCATCAGCCCGCCCCGGGTCGGCGCGGGCTCGACGAACCGCTGGACCGCCTCGTACAGGACGTATCCGCCGACCCCCAGCAGCAGCAGACAGTTGGCCAGGGCCGCGAGGATCTCCGCGCGGGCGTAGCCGAAGGTGCGGTTGGCGCTCGGCGGGCGGCCCGCGAAGCGGATCGCGAGCAGCGCCATGCCGAGACCGACCGCGTCGGTCGCCATGTGCGCCGCGTCCGCGATCAGCGCGAGCGAGTCCGCGACCAGGCCGCCGACGATCTCCACCACCATGATCGTGAGCGTGATGCCCAGCGCCACGCGCAGCCGGCCGCGATAGGCGGCCGTGGCCGTACCCGGGGCCGGCGCGTGCGAGTGCGCGTGCCCGTGGTCGTGCCCTGCCCCCATGACTACCGCCTTCCGTTCGTCTGCCCGGAGGGCCAGTGAACTACGGGCAGGGGGTATTGGCAACGCGGCACTGAACACCGTTGTCATGTGCTGTGACCTGCGGAAACGCTGCGCAGGTCAGCGCGCTCGGGCCCGCCCGCCGCGGTCCCGTCCCCGGGCCGGTGGCCCGGCGTCGGGGACCCCCGCCCGGCGCGGGCGCCCGCGCCGGGCGGCGCCGTGACGCGCCCCGGTGGCCCCGGTCCCGCCGGCGCGACAGCCCGGCACCCCGGTCGCCCCGTGTCCGGGCTGCCCGGCGTCCCCGCCGCCCGGTGTTCTTGCCGTCCGGTGTCCCGGTTGCCCGGGTCTGCTCCACGGGTTTGTGGGCGGGGCCCCGGATCCCTGATGATGATCGCGGCAAAGGCCGGGTCAGCCCCGGTGGGCCGGGCCGTGAACGGCCGGTGAACGCGGGCTCCGGCCCATCCGATAGCCTCTGCCGACATGCCGCCCGGTGCCGCAGGCCGGGGCGCCCCACCATGCAGCAGACCGGCGCCGCGCGCCGGCACCCAGGGAGTGAGTTCGGTTGTCGACCGCCATCGTCACCGGTCAGCCGGTCCCCGGATCGTCACTGGAGAACGATCTGCGGTCCCTCGGCTTCGACGTGCGCGTGGCCGCCGACGCCGCCGAGACCGAGACCCTGCTCGCCGCCGTGCCGTCCGACCGGCGCGTCGCCCTGGTCGACGCCCGCTTCGTGGGCCACCCGCACGCGCTGCGCCTCGGCCTGACCGACCCGCGCTTCCCGCTCGCCGCCGTACCCGGCGCCGTCACCGCACGGCCCGCCGCCCGGCAGGCCCTCACCCGGGCCGTGGCCCGCGCGACCTCCGCGCCCGCCCGCGCCGCCGAGGGCGGCGCCCCCGCGCTCGCCGTGGACAGCCTCGCCGACCGCGTCGCCGGCGCCCTGGAGGACGACGGCGACGCGGTGCACCGGCCCGAGCTGGGCAGCCTGGTCGCCGCCGTGCCCGCCGATCCGGGAGCACGGGACGAGGCCCTGCGGGCCGTCGCCGCCGTCGACGAGGAGGCCGTCCGCCTGAAGTCGGCCGTGAAGTCCCGCGACGGCTTCTTCACCACGTTCTTCATCAGCCCCTACTCGCGCTACATCGCCCGCTGGTGCGCCCGCCGCGGCCTGACCCCGAACCAGGTCACCACGGCCTCGCTGCTCACCGCGCTGATCGCGGCCGGCTGCGCGGCGACCGGCACCCGCGGCGGCTTCGTCGCGGCCGGCGTGCTGCTCATCGCGTCCTTCGTGCTGGACTGCACCGACGGCCAGCTCGCCCGCTACGCGCTGAAGTACTCCACCCTCGGCGCCTGGCTCGACGCCACCTTCGACCGGGCCAAGGAGTACGCCTACTACGCGGGCCTCGCCCTCGGCGCGGCCCGCGGCGGCGACGACGTCTGGGCCCTCGCCCTCGGCGCGATGGTCCTGCAGACCTGCCGGCACGTGGTCGACTTCTCCTTCAACGAGGCCAACCACGACGCCACCGCCAACACCAGCCCCACCGCCGCCCTCTCCGACAAGCTCGACAGCGTCGGCTGGACGGTCTGGGTGCGCCGCATGATCGTGCTGCCGATCGGCGAACGCTGGGCGATGATCGCGGTCCTCACCGCGGCCACCACCCCGCGCATCACCTTCTACGCCCTGCTCGTCGGCTGCGCCCTGGCCGCGGCGTACACCACGGCCGGCCGGGTGCTGCGCTCGGTGACCCGCAGGGCCCGGCGCACCGACCGGGCCGCGCGGGCGCTCGCCGACCTCGCCGACTCCGGGCCGTCGGCGAACGCGCTGCGCCGGGTGTTCCGGCGCGGCCTGCCCGGTCTCGCCGTGCCCGCCGTCGCCCTGCTCGGCGGTGCCGCGGTCGTGGCCTGCTCCGCCCTCACCGACTTCGGCGGCGCGCTCCCGGTGGCCGGGGCCCTGGTCTACGTCCTCACCTCGGCGCTCGCCGTGGCCCGCCCGCTCAAGGGCGCCCTGGACTGGCTGGTCCCGCCGGTGTTCCGGGCCGCCGAGTACGGCACGGTCCTCGCCCTCGCCGGTAAAGCGGGGGTGAACGGAGCGCTTCCCGCCGCTTTCGGGCTGGTGGCGGCCGTCGCCTACCATCACTACGACACGGTGTACCGCATCCGCGGCAACGCCGGAGCGCCCCCGGCCTGGCTGGTGCGCGTCATCGGTGGCCAGGAGGGGCGGACGCTGCTCCTCACCGTCCTGGCCGCCGTGCTCACCGCGGCGCAGTTCAAGGCCGCGCTCACGGTTCTCGCCGTGGCCATCGCCCTGGTGGTGCTCGTCGAGAGCGTCCGCTTCTGGGTGTCCGCCGGGGCGCCCGCCGTACACGATGAAGGAGAAACCGCATGATCGGCCTCGTGCTGGCGGCCGGCGCCGGACGGCGTCTGCGCCCCTACACCGACACGCTGCCCAAGGCACTGGTGCCGGTGGGGCCCGAGGGTGTGGAGGGCGAACCGACGGTCCTGGACCTGACGCTGGGCAACTTCGCCGAGATCGGGCTGACCGAGGTCGCGGTCATCGTCGGTTACCGCAAGGAGGCCGTCTACGCGCGCAAGGCGGCGCTGGAGGCGAAGTACGGCCTGAAGCTCACCCTGATCGACAACGACAAGGCCGAGGAGTGGAACAACGCCTACTCCCTGTGGTGCGGCCGGGACGCGCTGCGTGACGGGGTGATCCTCGCCAACGGCGACACCGTGCACCCGGTCTCCGTGGAGAAGACGCTGCTGGCCGCGCGGGGCGAGGGCAAGAAGATCATCCTGGCCGTGGACACGGTGAAGAAGCTGGCCGACGAGGAGATGAAGGTCGTCGTCGATCCCGCGAAGGGGATGACGAAGATCACCAAGCTGATGGACCCGGCGGAGGCCACCGGCGAGTACATCGGCGTCACCCTGATCGAGGGCGACGCGGCGCCGGAGCTGGCGGACGCGCTGAAGACGGTCTGGGAGACCGACCCGCAGCAGTTCTACGAGCACGGGTACCAGGAGCTGGTCGACCGCGGCTTCCGCATCGACGTGGCGCCGATCGGCGAGGTCGACTGGGTCGAGATCGACAACCACGACGACCTCGCCCGGGGACGGGAGATCGCGTGCCAGTACTGACCCGGCTGATCCCCTCGCCGGTCGTCGTGGACATCCGCCCCGGTGCCCTGGACGACCTGGCCTGTGTGCTCGCGGACGAACGCATCTCGCAGTCGGGCCGGCTCGCCATCGCCGTCAGCGGCGGCTCCGGCGCCCGGCTGCGCGAACGGATCGCCCCGACGCTGCCCGGCGCCACCTGGTACGAGGTCGGCGGCGGCACCCTGGACGACGCCATCCGGCTGGCGGGCGACATCAAGGCCGGTCACTACGACGCGGTCGTCGGCCTCGGCGGCGGCAAGATCATCGACTGCGCCAAGTTCGCGGCCTCCCGCGTCGGCCTGCCGCTGGTCGCCGTCGCCACCAACCTCGCCCACGACGGCCTGTGCTCGCCGGTCGCGACCCTCGACAACGACGCGGGCCGCGGCTCCTACGGCGTGCCCAACCCGATCGCGGTCATCATCGACCTCGACGTGATCCGCGAGGCGCCCGTCCGGTTCGTCCGCTCCGGCATCGGCGACGCCATCTCCAACATCTCCGCCGTCGCGGACTGGGAGCTGTCCCACCGGGTCAACGGCGAGAAGGTCGACGGCCTGGCCGCCGCCATGGCCCGGCAGGCCGGCGAGGCGGTGCTGCGGCACCCCGGCGGGGTCGGCGAGGACGGCTTCCTCCAGGTGCTGGCCGAGGCGCTGGTCCTCACCGGTATCGCCATGTCCGTGTCGGGCGACTCCCGCCCGTCCTCCGGCGCCTGCCACGAGATCAACCACGCCTTCGACCTGCTCTACCCCAAGCGCGCCGCCGCCCACGGCGAGCAGTGCGGCCTCGGCGCCGCCTTCGCGATGTATCTGCGCGGCGCCCACGAGGAGTCGGCGTACATGGCCGAGGTGCTGCGCCGGCACGGGCTCCCGGTCCTGCCGGAGGAGATCGGCTTCACGGTGGACGAGTTCGTCCGCGCGGTCGAGTTCGCCCCGGAGACCCGGCCCGGCCGCTACACGATCCTCGAACACCTCGACCTCAAGACGAACCAGATCAAGGACATCTACGCCGACTATGTCAAGGCCATCGGTAGCTGAACTCCGTCCGGTCGTCCACCCCGCGGGGGTGAAGGACCGGCGCAGCGGTGAGCACTGGGCGGGACGCCTCTACATGCGCGAGGTGTCCCTGCGCGTCGACCGCTACCTGGTCAACACCAGGGTCACGCCCAACCAGCTCACGTACCTGATGACCGTCTGCGGCGTGCTCGCGACCCCGGCCCTGCTGGTGCCGGGGATCACGGGCGCGGTGCTCGGCGTGGTCGCCACCCAGCTGTACCTGCTGCTGGACTGCGTCGACGGCGAGGTCGCCCGCTGGAAGCAGCAGTACTCGCTGGGCGGGGTCTACCTGGACCGGGTCGGCGCCTACCTCACCGACGCGGCCGTGCTGGTCGGCCTCGGCCTGCGCGCCGCCGACCTGTGGGGCACCGGCCGGATCGACTGGCTGTGGGCCTTCCTCGGCACCCTCGCCGCGCTCGGCGCCATCCTGATCAAGGCCGAGACCGACCTGGTCGGCGTCGCCCGGCACCAGACCGGCAAGCCCCCGGTGCAGGAGGCCGCGTCCGAGCCGCGCTCCTCCGGCATGGCGCTGGCCCGGCGGGCCGCCTCGGCGCTGAAGTTCCACCGGCTGATCCTCGGCATCGAGGCCTCGCTGCTCATCCTCGTCCTCGCGATCGTGGACCAGGCCCGCGGCGACCTGTTCTTCACCCGCCTCGGCACCGCCGTGCTGGCCGGCATCGCCCTGCTGCAGACCCTGCTGCACCTGGTGTCCATCCTCGCCTCCAGCAGGCTGAAGTGAGCGCGCCCATGAAGGTCGGTGCCGTCATCATCACCATGGGCAACCGGCCCGAGGAGCTGCGGGCCCTGCTCGACTCCGTCGCCAAGCAGGACGGCGACCCGGTCGAGGTCGTCGTCGTCGGCAACGGCTCGCCCGTACCGGAGGTGCCCGAGGGCGTGCGGACCGTGGAGGTGCCCGAGAACCTGGGCATCCCCGGCGGGCGTAACGTCGGCATAGCCGCCTTCGGTCCCGGCGGCCGCGATGTCGACATATTGCTCTTCCTCGACGACGACGGCCTGCTCGCCCGCCACGACACCGCCGAGCTGTGCCGCGAGGCCTTCGCCGCGGACCCCGAGCTGGGCATCATCAGCTTCCGCATCGCCGACCCCGACACCGGCGAGACCCAGCGTCGGCACGTGCCCCGGCTGCGTGCCTCCGACCCGATGCGCTCCTCCCGGGTCACCACCTTCCTCGGCGGCGCCAACGCCGTGCGCACCCGCGTCTTCGCGGAGGCCGGCGTCCTGCCCGACGAGTTCTTCTACGCGCACGAGGAGACCGACCTGGCCTGGCGGGCGCTGGACGCGGGCTGGATGATCGACTACCGCTCCGACATGGTGCTGTACCACCCGACGACCGCGCCGTCGCGGCACGCGGTCTACCACCGCATGGTCGCCCGCAACCGGGTCTGGCTCGCCCGCCGCAACCTGCCCGCCCCCCTGGTCCCGGTCTACCTCGGGGTCTGGCTGCTGCTCACCCTGGCGCGCCGTCCCTCGCGACCGGCCCTGAAGGCGTGGTTCGGCGGCTTCCGGGAAGGCTGGTCCACGCCGTGCGGTCCGCGCCGCCCGATGCGCTGGCGTACGGTATGGCGACTCACCCGACTGGGCCGCCCGCCGGTCATCTGACAAGCTCGTCCCCGACGGGCCGGTGCCGCCGCGCGCGGCCGCCCGCAGGACGAACCAGACACGCGTACCCGAGGACGAAAGTTTCCACCTGTGAGTGAGACCATGCACGACGGCACGGTCGCGGTGACCGCGGCCGCGTCGCCCGACGCGGGACTGACGGCGGCCGAGCTCGCCGCCAAGTACGGGCTCTCCGTGAGCGGCGCCCGGCCCTCGCTCGTGGAGTACGTCCGGCAGCTGTGGGGACGGCGCCACTTCATCCTGGCCTTCTCCCAGGCCAAGCTGACCGCCCAGTACAGCCAGGCCAAACTCGGCCAGCTCTGGCAGGTGGCCACGCCCCTGCTGAACGCGGCCGTGTACTTCTTCATCTTCGGGCTGATCCTGCACGCCAGCCGCGGCATGTCCCAGGACGTGTACATCCCGTTCCTGGTCACCGGCGTGTTCGTGTTCACCTTCACGCAGAGCTCGGTGATGTCGGGCGTCCGCGCGATCTCCGGAAACCTCGGCCTGGTGCGCGCCCTGCACTTCCCGCGCGCCTCGCTGCCCATCTCCTTCTCGCTCCAGCAGCTCCAGCAGCTGATGTTCTCGATGCTGGTGCTGTTCGCCGTGGCGATCGGCTTCGGCAGCTACCCGGGCCTGTCCTGGCTGCTGATCGTGCCGGTGCTGGTGCTCCAGTTCCTGTTCAACACCGGGCTGGCGCTGATCGTGGCCCGCATGGGCGCCAAGACGCCGGACCTCGCGCAGCTGATGCCGTTCCTGCTGCGCACCTGGATGTACGCCTCCGGTGTCATGTTCTCGATCAACAACATGCTGGCGGGCCGCCCCGAGTGGATCGTCCGGGTTCTCCAGGTCAACCCGGTCGCGATCTACATGGACCTGATGCGCTTCGCGCTGATCGACGGCTACGGCTCGTCGCATCTGCCGCCGCACGTGTGGGCCATCGCCCTGTTCTGGGCCGTGGTCTTCTTCGCCGGCGGCTTCGTGTACTTCTGGAAGGCGGAGGAGCGGTACGGCCGTGGCTGAGCAGCACAACGAGGACCGGCGCCCGACGGTCATCGCGGACGACCTGCACATCGTCTACCGGGTCAACGGAGCCAAGTCCGGCAAGGGCAGCGCGACGGCGGCCCTCAGCCGCATCCTCCGGCGCGGCGAGGAGCGGGGCGTGCGCAAGGTGCACGCCGTGCGCGGCGTGTCCTTCGTCGCCTACCGCGGCGAGGCCATCGGCCTGATCGGCTCCAACGGCTCCGGCAAGTCGACCCTGCTGCGCGCCGTGGCCGGCCTGCTGCCCGCGGAGAAGGGCAAGGTCTACACCGACGGCCAGCCGTCCCTGCTGGGCGTGAACGCGGCTTTGATGAACGACCTCACCGGCGAGCGCAACGTCATCCTGGGCGGTCTGGCCATGGGCATGTCCCGGGAGCAGATCAAGGAGCGTTACCAGGACATCGTCGACTTCTCCGGCATCAACGAGAAGGGCGACTTCATCACCCTGCCGATGCGCACCTACTCCTCCGGTATGGCGGCCCGGCTGCGTTTCTCCATCGCCGCCGCCAAGGACCACGACGTCCTGATGATCGACGAGGCGCTGGCCACCGGTGACCGCAAGTTCCAGCAGCGCTCCGAGGAACGCATCCGGGAACTGCGCAAAGAGGCCGGAACGGTCTTTCTGGTCAGTCACAACAACAAGTCGATCCGCGACACCTGCAACCGCGTGTTGTGGCTGGAACGCGGTGAACTGCGGATGGACGGACCCACCGACGAGGTCCTGAAGGAGTACGAGAAGTTCACGGGCAAGTGACCCGTTTCGGCCAGGGCCCCGTCGGAATTTCGTCCGGCGGGGCCCTTCCACTGCAAAGGAAACGTCAACTCGGCCCGGGTGCAGGAATCTTGGAGCCAATCGGTGTGTTGTTGTGATGTGCGGGACACCCCGGCGATGGGCGCGACGTTGTACAACGTAAGCTGTACCGGTGCCGGAAACCGGCAAGTCCGGCGATAATGCGCGCCCTCCTTCGTGGGGGTGCCTTCGCGCATTGCGGGGCGGCGTGTCCGAAATAGTGTGTATTGGGTCGGCAGTGTAGAACGGGAGATGTGACGGCAATGGCTACGGAAACGCCCCAGCTCAACGCAGCGTGTGCCGTCCCCGCCCCGGGCAGCGCCCGATGACGGCCACCGATACGGCGTCCGGCCTGGAACGCGCCACCCTGGACAAGGCCGCGAGCGAGAACTTCCCGGTGGCCCCCTTCTTCCTGCCCCGGGCCTGGCGCGCCGACCTCATGGCGGTCTACGGCTTCGCCCGCCTCGTGGACGACATCGGCGACGGCGACCTCGCCCCCGGCGGCGCCGACGCCCGCGCGCTCGGCGTGTCGCCCGCCGAGGCCACCGACCGGCTGGTCCTCCTCGACGCCTTCGAGGAGGACCTGCGCCGCGTCTTCGACGGCACGCCGCACCACCCGCTGCTGCGCCGCCTCCAGCCCACCGTCCGGCGCCGCGCCCTCACCCCCGAGCCGTTCCTCGGGCTGATCGCCGCCAACCGCCAGGACCAGCTCGTCGCCCGGTACGAGACCTACGACGACCTCCTCGCCTACTGCGCGCTCTCGGCCAACCCCGTCGGCCGCCTCGTCCTCGGCGTCACCGGCACCTCCACCCCCGAGCGGATCCGGCTGTCCGACGCGATCTGCACCGCGCTGCAGATCGTGGAACACCTCCAGGACGTCGCCGAGGACTACGGCCGCGACCGGATCTACCTGCCGGCCGAGGACATGAAGCGCTTCCACGTCCAGGAAGCTGATCTTGGCCAAAAAACCGCGGGCGCATCAGTGCGCGCCCTGGTTGCATACGAAGCACAACGCGCCCGCGATCTGCTGGATGAAGGCGCTCCCCTGGTGGGTAGCGTCCACGGCAGGCTGAAGCTGCTGCTCGCGGGGTTCGTGGCGGGGGGAAAGGCGGCGGTCGAAGCGATCACCGCCGCCGGATTCGACGTACTTCCCGGCCCGCCCAGACCCGGCAAGGTCCAGTTGCTGCGTGAGGTGGGCGTGATCCTGCGAGGAGAGGGGTGATCCGGACCGTGGAGTCTGCGCCGCACGTGTCCGCACCGGTACTCGCCGCCTACAGCTACTGCGAGGCCGTCACCGGGCAGCAGGCCCGTAACTTCGCGTACGGCATCCGGCTGCTGCCGGCGGCCAAGCGCCGCGCCATGTCGGCGCTGTACGCGTTCTCCCGGCGCGTGGACGACATCGGCGACGGCGGCCTGGCCGACGAGGTCAAGCTGACGCGGCTGGAGGACACCCGGGCGCTGCTCGCCCGGATCCGCGCCGAAGAGGTCGAGGAGGACGACACCGACCCGGTGGCCGTCGCCCTCAGCCACGCCGCGCGGGCCTTCCCGATCCCGCTCGGCGGCCTGGACGAGCTGATCGACGGCGTCCAGATGGACGTGCGCGGGGAGACCTACGAGACCTGGGACGACCTCAAGGTCTACTGCCGGTGTGTCGCCGGTGCCATCGGCCGCCTCTCGCTCGGCGTGTTCGGCACCGAACCCGGCGCGCGCGGCGCCGAGCGCGCGGCCGAGTACGCCGACACCCTCGGCCTCGCCCTCCAGCTCACCAACATCCTCCGCGACGTCCGCGAGGACGCGCTCGGCGGCCGCACCTACCTGCCCGCCGACGACCTCGCCAAGTTCGGCTGCTCGGCCGGCTTCAGCGCGCCGGTCCCGCCGGAGGGCGCCGACTTCGCCGGCCTCGTCCACTTCGAAGTACGGCGCGCCCGGGCCCTTTTCGCCGAGGGCTACCGGCTGCTGCCCATGCTCGACCGGCGCAGCGGTGCCTGCGTCGCCGCGATGGCCGGCATCTACCGCCGGCTGCTCGACCGCATCGAGCGCGACCCGGAGGCCGTGCTGCGCGGCCGGGTCTCGCTGCCCGGACACGAGAAGGCCTACGTCGCCGTGCGCGGCCTGTCCGGCCTCGACACCCGCCATGTCGCCCGGGGCTCCGTCCGGAGGCGCGCCTGATGCAGCGCACCGAACCGGAGCCGGCCGCACCGGACGGCACGCGCCAGGCAACCCTCCACCCCGGCATGGCGTCCCTGACTGCGGCGGCCGACCGCGCGCCCTCCGCCCGGCATGCCCGCGCCCCGCAAGGGCGCGGAGCCGTGCCCGGCGCGCGGCCGGCCTCGTGTGGGCAGGCCCGGCCACACGACCGGCCACGACGAAGCCGCGGACGAAGGACGGCCCGCACCGGCCCGGCCCGCGCAGCGCTCGCACGGAAGGACGCACGATGAGCGACGGCTCCCCCCACCCCGCACCGGCACCGGCCGCCACCTCGCCGACGGCCGCCCGCAGCGCGGTCGTGGTCGGTGGCGGACTCGCCGGGACCACCGCGGCGCTCGCCCTCGCCGACGCGGGCATCCGCGTCACCCTGCTCGAAGGCAGGCCCAGGCTGGGCGGCCTCGCCTTCTCCTTCCAGCGCGGCGAACTGACCGTCGACAACGGCCAGCACGTGTACCTGCGCTGCTGCACCGCCTACCGCTGGTTCCTCGACCGGATCCAGGGCACGGCGCTGGCACCGCTGCAGGACCGCCTGGACGTGCCCGTCGTCGACGTCGCCAAGCCCGTGGGCCGGCGGCTCGGCAGGCTGCGGCGCGACCCGCTGCCCGTCCCCCTCCACCTGGGACGCAGCCTGGCCGCCTATCCGCACCTCTCGCTCGCCGAGCGCGCCGCCGTCGGGCGGGCCGCGCTCGCGCTGAAGGGGCTCGACCTCGCCGATCCGACCCTGGACACCCAGGACTTCGGCAGCTGGCTGGCCGCGCACGGCCAGTCCGCGCGCGCCATCGAGGCCCTGTGGGACCTGGTCGGGGTCGCCACCCTCAACGCGGTCGCGGGCGACGCCTCGCTGGGGCTCGCCGCGATGGTGTTCAAGACCGGTCTGCTGTCCGACCCGGGCGCGGCCGACATCGGCTGGGCCCGCGTCCCGCTGGGCGAACTGCACGACCGGCTGGCCCGCAAGGCGCTCGACTCCGCGGGCGTCCGTACCGAGGTCCGTACACGCGTCACCTCCGTCTCCACCCATGACAACGGCGGGTGGAGCGTCCGAGTTCCCGGCGAGACACTTTCCGCGGACGCCGTCGTCCTGGCCGTGCCCCAGCGCGAGGCCCACGACCTGCTCCCGCCCGGCGCCCTGGACGCGCCCGAGCGGCTGCTGGAGATCGGCACCGCGCCGATCCTCAACGTCCATGTCGTCTACGACCGCAAGGTGCTCGCGCGCCCCTTCCTCACGGCGCTCGGCACCCCGGTGCAGTGGGTGTTCGACCGCACCGACGCCTCCGGGCTGCGCACCGGGCAGTACCTCGCGCTGTCCCAGTCGGCGGCGCGGGACGAGATCGACACGCCGGTGGCCGAACTCCGCGAGCGCTACCTGCCCGAGCTGGAGCGGCTCATCCCGGGCACCCGCGCCGCCGAGGTGAAGGACTTCTTCGTGACCCGGGAGCGCACGGCCACGTTCGCCCCCGCCCCCGGCGTCGGACGCCTCAGGCCCGGCGCCCGGACCAAGGCCCCCGGCCTGTACCTGGCCGGAGCGTGGACCGCCACCGGGTGGCCCGCGACCATGGAGAGTGCGGTCCGCAGCGGAGTGAGCGCGGCCGACGCCGTGCTCGGCACGCTGGGCCGGCCCCGTCCCCGCCACCTCTTCGCGTTCGAGGAGGCGGCGTGACGCCCGGCCGGCGGGCGAACGCCCCCGCACCCCCGGTACCGCAACCAGAGGAGAGATTGTGCCCACTGTGCCCCCGGCCGCGACGCCCGCTCGGAGGCCCGCGGTGGACGTGACCGCGCTCCTGGAGCGCGGCAGGAACCTGGCCACACCGGTGCTGCGGGCGGCCGTCGACCGCCTGGCCTCGCCCATGGACACCGTGGCCGCCTACCACTTCGGCTGGATCGACGCCGCCGGCAACCCCGCGCACGGCGACGGCGGCAAGGCCGTCCGCCCCGCGCTGGCCGTGCTGTCCGCCGAGGTCACCGGTGCCGCGCCCGAGGCTGGAGTACCCGGCGCGGTCGCCGTCGAACTCGTGCACAACTTCTCACTGCTGCACGACGACCTGATGGACGGCGACGAGCAGCGCCGGCACCGCGACACCGTCTGGAAGGTGCACGGCCCCGCCCAGGCCATCCTGGTCGGCGACGCCCTGTTCGCCCTCGCCGGCGAGATCCTGCTGGAGCTCGGCACGGTCGAGGCAGGCCGCGCCGCCCGCCGGCTGACCGCGGCCACCCGCGCCCTGATCGACGGCCAGGCCCAGGACATCTCCTACGAGCACCGCGACCGCGTCAGCGTCGAGGAGTGCCTGGAGATGGAGGGCAACAAGACCGGTTCCCTGCTCGCCTGCGCCTCGTCCATCGGCGCGGTCCTCGGCGGCGCCGACGACACCACCGCCGACGCCCTGGAGCGCTACGGCTACCACCTCGGCCTCGCCTTCCAGGCCGTGGACGACCTGCTCGGCATCTGGGGCGACCCGGAGGCCACCGGCAAGCAGACCTGGAGCGACCTGCGCCAGCGCAAGAAGTCCCTGCCGGTCGTCGCCGCCCTCGCGGCCGGCGGCCCCGCCTCCGAACAGCTCGGCGAGATCCTCGCCGCGGACGCCAAGAGCAGCGACTTCGAGAACTTCTCCGAGGAGGAGTTCGCGGCCCGCGCCGCCCTCATCGAGGAGGCCGGAGGCCGCGAGTGGACGGCCGCCGAAGCGCGCCGTCAGCACACCATCGCCATCGAAGCCCTCGACGCCGTGGACATGCCCGACCGGGTACGGGACTCCTTCACGGCGCTCGCCGACTTCGTCGTCGTACGAAAGAGATGATCACCATTGGCTGGATAAGCCTCGCGTAGTCGCCGGCCGGTGTCGCCAAGTCAAGGACACCGGCCGACGGCGGACCCACAGCAGCACGACTCGCACGACTGCACGAAGGGGAAGCCATGACAGCGACGACCGACGGAAGCACCGGGGCCATTCTGCCGTCCCGGGCTGCCGCGGCCAGCGACTCCACCCTCACCATCCCCGAGACGGCCGGGGTACAAGAAGCCGCCACGCGCGCCGTACAGCGCGCCACCGATTTCCTGCTCGCCCGGCAGGACGCCGAGGGCTGGTGGAAAGGCGACCTGGAGACCAACGTCACCATGGACGCCGAGGACCTGCTGCTCCGTCAGTTCCTGGGCATCCTGGACGAGACCACCACACAGGCCGCCGCGAAGTTCATCCGCGGCGAGCAGCGCCCGGACGGCACCTGGGCCACCTTCTACGGCGGCCCCGGCGACCTCTCCGCCACCGTGGAGGCGTACGTCGCCCTGCGCCTGGCCGGCGACGCGCCCGACGCGCCCCACATGGCGAGGGCCTCGGCGTGGATCCGCGAGCGGGGCGGCATCGCCGCCGCCCGGGTCTTCACCCGGATCTGGCTCGCCCTGTTCGGCTGGTGGAAGTGGGAGGACCTGCCCGAACTCCCGCCGGAGCTGATCTTCTTCCCCACCTGGTTCCCGCTCAACATCTACGACTTCGGATGCTGGGCGCGGCAGACCATCGTGCCGCTCACCATCGTCTCCGCCAAGCGCCCGGTGCGCCCGGCCCCGTTCGCGCTGGACGAGCTGCACACCGATCCCGCCAACCCCAACCCGCCGCAGCCGCTCGCCCCGGTGGCGAGCTGGGACGGGGTCTTCCAGCGGCTGGACAAGGTGGTCCGCGGCTACCGCAAGGTCGCCGTGCGCAGGCTGCGCAGGGCCGCGATGAACGCGGCGGCCCGCTGGATCATCGAGCGGCAGGAGAACGACGGCTGCTGGGGCGGCATCCAGCCCCCGGCCGTGTACTCCGTCATCGCCCTGCACCTGCTCGGCTACGACCTCCAGCACCCGGTGCTGCGCGAGGGCCTCGCCTCCCTGGACCGCTTCGCCGTCTGGCGCGAGGACGGCGCCCGGATGATCGAGGCCTGCCAGTCCCCGGTGTGGGACACCTGCCTGGCCACCATCGCCCTCGTGGACGCCGGACTGCCCGCGGACCACCCGCAACTGGTCAAGGCGGCCGACTGGATGCTCGGCGAGGAGATCGCCCGGCCCGGCGACTGGGCCGTGCGCCGGCCCGAACTGCCCCCGGGCGGCTGGGCCTTCGAGTTCCACAACGACAACTATCCCGACATCGACGACACCGCCGAGGTCGCGCTCGCGCTGCGCCGGGTCCGCCACCACGACCCCGAGCACGTGGACCGGGCCATCGGCCGCGCCGTCCGCTGGAACCTGGGCATGCAGTCGAAGAACGGCGCCTGGGGCGCCTTCGACGTGGACAACACCAGCCCGTTTCCGAACCGGCTGCCGTTCTGCGACTTCGGCGAGGTGATCGACCCGCCGTCCGCGGACGTCACCGCGCACGTGGTGGAGATGCTCGCCGCCGAGGGCCTGACCGACGACCCGCGCACCCGGCGCGGCATCGACTGGCTGCTCGCCGAACAGGAGCCGAACGGCTCGTGGTTCGGTCGCTGGGGCGTCAACTACCTCTACGGCACCGGCTCGGTGGTCCCCGCGCTCACCGCGGCCGGGCTGCCCACCTCGCACCCGGCGATCCGGCGGGCCGTGGCCTGGCTGGAGAGCGTCCAGAACGACGACGGCGGCTGGGGCGAGGACCTGCGCTCCTACCAGGACGCCAGGGAATGGAGCGGCCGGGGCGCCTCCACCGCCTCGCAGACCGCGTGGGCGCTGATGGCGCTGCTCGCGGCGGGGGAGAAGGGCTCCGCGGCCGTCGAGCGCGGCGTGCGGTGGCTGGCCGACACCCAGCGGGAGGACGGCGGCTGGGACGAGCCGTACTTCACCGGCACCGGCTTCCCCTGGGACTTCTCCATCAACTACCACCTGTACCGGCAGGTGTTCCCGCTCACCGCACTCGGCCGGTACCTGCACGGGGACCCCTTCGAGCGCAATCTGCTCGCCCCGGCCGGGAAGGTCTCCGCGCGGGCCGAGGGAGACTGATGTGAGCCACCAGCCCGCTCCGGCTCCGCTGCTGATCGCCTGCGCGCTCGGCATCGAGCACCTCGCCCTGCGCACCGGCGACCGCCGGGCGCGCAGGACGGGCGCGCCGGTGCCGCGGGGCGCGGGGCGGGGGGCCGGCGGGCCGGTGACCTTCGTCCGCACGGGCATGGGACCCCGTGCGGCGGAACGCTCCGTCACCCGGCTCCTGACCGGCCCGGCACCCGCCGGCACGGCCGTCCTGGCCACCGGCTTCTGCGCCGGGCTGGCCCCCGGGATGCACCCCGGCGACCTGGTGGTCGCCGAGGAGACCCGGGACCCGCGCGGTACCACGCCGTGCGTGGGCACCGAGCTCCTGGCCAAGGAACTCGCGCGCCTGCTGCCCGGACGCGCCGTCCACACCGGCCCGCTCACCGGCTCCGACCACATCGTGCGGGGCCCCGAGCGTTCCGATCTGCTCGCCACCGGCGCGATCGCCGTGGACATGGAGTCGGCGGCCACGCTGCTGGCCGCCGTCCGCACCGGCGAGCGGCCGGTGGCCGCCGTCCGGGTCGTCGTGGACGCTCCCGAACACGAACTCGTCCGGATCGGCACCCTGCGCGGAGGGATATCGGCCTTCCGCGTTCTACGTTCCATCCTTCCCGCATTTTTCGATTGGCACCGTTCTTTGCTGCTCCCCCGGAGGTGAGCCAGATGGCCATGCCGCTGCGCCAGTCCATCAAGGTCGCTACATACCTGGCTGAACAGAAGCTCCGCAAGCGGGACAAGTTCCCGCTCATTGTCGAGCTGGAACCGCTCTTCGCCTGCAATCTGAAGTGTGAGGGCTGCGGCAAGATCCAGCACCCCGCCGGCGTGCTCAAGCAGCGCATGCCGGTCGCCCAGGCCGTGGGCGCCGTGCTGGAGTCCGGTGCGCCGATGGTGTCCATCGCCGGCGGCGAACCGTTGATGCATCCTCAGATCGACGAGATCGTGCGGCAGTTGGTGGCCAAGAGGAAGTACGTCTTCCTGTGCACCAACGCGATGCTGCTGCGCAAGAAGATGGACAAGTTCACCCCCTCGCCCTACTTCGCGTTCGCGGTGCACATCGACGGGCTGCGCGAGCGGCACGACGAATCCGTGGCGAAGGAAGGCGTGTTCGACGAGGCCGTGGCCGCCATCAAGGAGGCCAAGCGGCGCGGCTTCCGGGTGACCACCAACTCCACCTTCTTCAACACCGACACCCCGCAGACCATCATCGAGGTGCTCAACTTCCTCAACGACGACCTCAAGGTCGACGAGATGATGATCTCGCCCGCCTACGCCTACGAGAAGGCCCCGGACCAGGACCACTTCCTCGGCGTGGAGCAGACCCGCGAGCTGTTCAAGAAGGCCTTCGCTGGCGGCAACCGCCGCAAGTGGCGGCTCAACCACTCCCCGCTCTTCCTGGACTTCCTGGAGGGCAAGGTCGACTTCCCGTGCACCGCGTGGGCGATTCCCAACTACTCGCTCTTCGGCTGGCAGCGGCCCTGCTACCTGATGAGCGACGGGTACGTGCCCACGTACCGCGAACTGGTGGAGAAGACCGACTGGGACAAGTACGGCCGCGGCAAGGACCCGCGCTGCGACAACTGCATGGCGCACTGCGGTTACGAGCCGACCGCCGTCCTCGCCACCATGGGCTCCCTGAAGGAGTCCCTGCGGGCCCTGCGCGAGACCGTCTCCGGAAACCGGGAGTGACGGCGGTGACCGCCGTCCCCCTGGGCGTCCCCGAGGTACCGGCCCGTCCCATCGCGCAGCGGCGGCAGTCGCGGCAGATCCAGGTCGGGCCGGTACCGGTCGGGGGCGGGGCCCCGGTGTCGGTGCAGTCGATGACGACGACCCGTACGTCCGACATCGGCGCCACCCTCCAGCAGATCGCCGAACTCACCGCGTCCGGCTGCCAGATCGTCCGCGTCGCCTGCCCCACGCAGGACGACGCGGACGCCCTGGCGACCATCGCGAAGAAGTCGCAGATCCCGGTGATCGCGGACATCCACTTCCAGCCGAAGTACGTGTTCGCGGCCATCGAGGCCGGCTGCGCGGCGGTGCGGGTCAACCCGGGCAACATCAAGCAGTTCGACGACAAGGTCAAGGAGATCGCGCGCGCCGCGAACGACCACGGCACGCCGATCCGGATCGGCGTCAACGCCGGTTCCCTGGACCGCCGTCTGCTCCAGAAGTACGGCAAGGCGACGCCCGAGGCGCTGGTGGAGTCGGCGTTGTGGGAGGCGTCCCTCTTCGAGGAGCACGGCTTCCGGGACATCAAGATCTCCGTCAAGCACAACGACCCGGTCGTCATGATCGAGGCCTACCGCCAGCTCGCCGAGCGGTGCGACTACCCGCTGCACCTCGGCGTGACCGAGGCCGGCCCCGCGTTCCAGGGCACGATCAAGTCGGCGGTGGCCTTCGGCGCGCTGCTGAGCCAGGGCATCGGCGACACCATCCGGGTGTCGCTGAGCGCGCCGCCGGTGGAGGAGGTCAAGGTCGGCATCCAGATCCTGGAGTCCCTGGGACTGCGGCAGCGCCGGCTGGAGATCGTCTCCTGCCCGTCCTGCGGCCGGGCCCAGGTCGATGTCTACAAGCTCGCCGAGGAGGTGACGGCCGGCCTGGACGGCATGGAGGTGCCGCTGCGGGTCGCGGTGATGGGGTGTGTGGTCAACGGTCCGGGCGAGGCCCGCGAGGCCGACCTCGGCGTGGCCTCCGGCAACGGCAAGGGCCAGATCTTCGTCAAGGGCGAGGTCGTCAAGACCGTCCCCGAGTCGAAGATCGTGGAGACCCTGATCGAGGAGGCCATGAAGCTCGCCGAGAGCAAGAGCCTGTCGGACCAGGTGAGTTGAGGCAAGGCACGCAACGAGAGGGGGCCCGAGAGTGACCATTCTGGAGAGCATCCGGGGACCACGCGACCTGAAGGCGCTGTCCGAGGCGGAACTCGGGGAACTGTCCGGGGAAATACGTGAGTTCCTGGTGCACGCGGTGTCGAGGACCGGCGGTCACCTCGGGCCCAACCTGGGCGTGGTGGAACTCACCGTCGCGCTCCACCGGGTCTTCGAGTCACCGGTCGACCGCATCCTGTGGGACACCGGCCACCAGAGTTACGTACACAAACTGCTGACCGGCCGTCAGGACTTCTCCAAGCTGCGCGGCAAGGGCGGACTGTCCGGTTACCCCTCGCGCGAGGAGTCCGAGCACGACGTCATCGAGAACAGCCACGCCTCCACGGCGCTCGGCTGGGCCGACGGCCTCGCCAAGGCCAACCAGGTGCAGGGGGAGAAGGGCCATGTGGTCGCCGTCATCGGCGACGGCGCGCTGACCGGCGGCATGGCCTGGGAGGCGCTGAACAACATCGCCGCCGCCCGCGACCGGCCGCTGATCATCGTCGTCAACGACAACGAACGCTCCTACGCCCCCACCATCGGCGGCCTGGCCAACCACCTGGCCACCCTGCGCACCACCGACGGCTACGAAAAGGTCCTCGCCTGGGGCAAGGAGGTGCTCCAGCGCACCCCGGTCGTCGGCAGCACGCTCTACGAGTCCCTGCACGGCGCGAAGAAGGGCTTCAAGGACGCCTTCGCCCCGCAAGGGATGTTCGAGGACCTGGGCCTGAAGTACCTCGGCCCGATCGACGGCCACGACATCAAGGCCGTCGAGTCGGCGCTGCGCCGCGCCAAACGCTTCCACGGCCCCGTCCTGGTCCACTGCCTCACCGAGAAGGGCCGCGGCTACGAACCCGCCCTCGCGCACGAGGAGGACCACTTCCACTCCGTCGGCGTGATGGACCCGCTCACCTGCGAGCCCCTCGCCCCGTCCAAGGGGCCCTCGTGGACCTCGGTGTTCGGCGAGGAGATCGTCCGGATCGGGGAGGAACGCGAGGACGTCGTGGCGATCACGGCGGCCATGCTGCACCCGGTCGGCCTCGCCAAGTTCGCCGAACGCTTCCCCGACCGCGTCTGGGACGTCGGCATCGCCGAACAGCACGCGGCGGTCTCCGCGGCCGGTCTCGCCACCGGCGGACTGCACCCGGTCGTCGCCGTCTACGCCACCTTCCTCAACCGGGCCTTCGACCAGCTGCTGATGGACGTCGCCCTGCACCGCTGCGGGGTCACCTTCGTGCTCGACCGGGCCGGCGTCACCGGCACCGACGGGGCCTCCCACAACGGCATGTGGGACATGTCCATCCTCCAGGTCGTCCCCGGCCTCAGGATCGCCGCGCCGCGCGACGCCGACCAACTGCGCGCCCAGCTGCGCGAGGCGGTCGCCGTGGACGACGCGCCCACGCTCATCCGCTTCCCCAAGGAGACCGCCGGTCCGCGCGTCCCCGCCGTCGACCGGGTCGGCGGCATGGACGTCCTGCACCGGGCCGAACGCCCCGAGGTGCTGCTGGTGGCCGTCGGCGTGATGGCCACGGTGTGCCTGAAGACCGCCGAACTGCTCGAAGCCCGCGGCATCGGCTGCACGGTGGTCGACCCGCGCTGGGTCAAACCCGTCGACCCCGCCCTGCCCCGGCTCGCCGCCGGACACCGGCTGGTGGCCGTGGTGGAGGACAACAGCCGCGCCGCCGGTGTCGGTTCGGCCGTCGCGCTGGCCCTCGGCGACGCCGACGTGGACGTGGCGGTACGGCGGTTCGGCATCCCCGAGCAGTTCCTCGCGCACGCCAAGCGCAGCGAGGTGCTGGCCGACATCGGCCTCACCCCCGTCGAGATCGCCGGGCGGATCAGCGCGAGCCTGGCCGTCAAGGACGTCGACGGCACAGTCAAGGAGAGTGAATGACCACCGAGTTCGACCTCGGCGCCCTGCTCGCCGAGCGCGGAGCCGAACGCTACGAGCTGCACGCCAGGCACCTCAACCCGCAGCTGCCGCGGATGCTGCACACCATCGGCTTCGACAAGGTCTACGAGCGTGCCGAGGGAGCGCACTTCTTCGACGCGGACGGCAACGACTACCTGGACATGCTCGCCGGGTTCGGGGTGATGGGCCTGGGCCGCCACCACCCGGTCGTCCGCAAGGCGCTGCACGACGTCCTGGACCTCGACCTCGCCGACCTCACCCGCTTCGACTGCCAGCCGCTGCCCGGCCTGCTCGCCGAACGGCTCCTCGCCCACAGCCCGCACCTGGACCGGGTGTTCTTCGGCAACAGCGGCACCGAAGCGGTCGAGACGGCCCTGAAGTTCGCCCGGTACGCCACCGGCAAGCCCCGCGTCCTGTACTGCGACCACGCCTTCCACGGACTGACCACCGGCTCGCTGTCGGTCAACGGCGAGGACGGCTTCCGCGACGGGTTCGCCCCGCTGCTGCCCGACACCGCCGTGCCGCTCGGCGATCTGGACGCCCTCGCCCGGGAGTTGCGCAAGGGCGACGTCGCCGCGCTGATCGTGGAGCCGATCCAGGGCAAGGGCGTCCATGAGGCACCCCCCGGCTATCTGCGGGCCGCGCAGGAGCTGCTGCACAAGCACAAGGCGCTGCTCATCGCCGACGAGGTGCAGACCGGCCTCGGCCGCACCGGCGACTTCTACGCCTACCAGCACGAGGACGGCGTCGAACCGGACCTGGTGTGCGTGGCCAAGGCCCTGTCGGGCGGCTATGTGCCGGTGGGCGCCACCCTCGGCAAGGAGTGGATCTTCAAGAAGGTCTACTCGTCCATGGACCGCGTGCTGGTGCACTCGGCGAGCTTCGGCTCCAACGCCCAGGCGATGGCGTGCGGCCTCGCCGTGCTGTCGGTCATGGAGAACGAGCAGATCGTCGCCGGCGTGCGCCGCACGGGCGAACTGCTGAAGTCCCGGCTGGCCGCGCTGATCGACAAGTACGAGCTGCTCGCCGACGTACGCGGCCGGGGCCTGATGATCGGCATCGAGTTCGGCAAGCCGTCGTCGCTGAAGCTGCGCGGTCGCTGGACCATGCTCCAGGCCGCCCGCAAGGGGCTGTTCGCCCAGATGGTCGTCGTACCGCTGCTTCAGAAGCACCGGATCCTCACCCAGGTCTCCGGCGACCACCTGGAGGTGATCAAGCTCATTCCGCCGTTGGTCATCGACGAGGCCGACGTGGACCGGTTCGTGGACGCCTTCACCGCGGTGATGGACGACGCGCACAGCGGCGGCGGCCTGATGTGGGACTTCGGCAAGACCCTGATCAAGCAGGCCGTGGCCAACCGCTGACGGCCGCCCGGCGGGCGGGGCGCCGACGGCGGTGAACGCCGAGGCGCCCCTCTTGCCTCTCAGGCAAGAAAATTGCCCGACGGGCAAAGGTCGGGCTCAATGGAGGCATGAACGCCTCAGACGCCGTGCCGCCGGCGGCTGCGGACGGCGGCCTGCCCGCCGTCGCACCCCAGCTGCGCGCTCTGCGCCGGCGCGCCGGCCTCACCCTGGAGGCCGCGGCCCGCTCCGCCGGTCTCTCCCCGGCCCATCTGTCCCGCCTGGAGACCGGACACCGGCAGCCGTCGCTGCCGATGCTCCTCGCGCTCGCCCGCATCTACGGTACGACCGTCTCCGAACTGCTCGGCGAGACGGTCGCCGACCGGGACGCCATCGTGCGCGCCGCCGACATGGAGCCGACCCGGGCGGGCGGCTGGACGTACCTCCAGGCCGGGGCGCCCGGCCGCGGCATGCAGGCCCTGCGGGTGCGGGTGCCCTACGGCTCCCAGGGCGACATCGTGCGCGTCCACCCCGGAGAGGAGTGGCTCTACGTCCTCCAGGGACGGCTGCGGCTGCGGCTCGGGGACACCGCGCACCTGCTCGGCCCCGGCGACAGCGCGCACTTCGACTCGCTCACCCCGCACCGCCTCGCCGCCGACGACCACGACGGCGTGGAGCTGCTGTTCGTCCACACCCTGCTGCAGAGCCCCACGGCCACGCTGTGCCTGGGCTCGCCGACCGGAGAGCTGCCATGAGCGACTTCGAGACGAAGTTCCCCCGTTCCCTGTGGATCCGGCTGATCATCTACATCGCCCTCGGGCACGTCTTGGCCGCCTTCCTCTACCTGCTGTTCGCGGTGGGCGGCAAGGGCTGACCGCCCCCGCGCCCGCGTCAGTCCAGCAGGCGTTCGCGCAGCCGCTCACGCGCCTCGGGAGCGAACCGAAGGCCCCGCGTCAGATAGGTGTCGACGTCGCCCCAGGTCTCCTCGATGCTCGCGAACGCGGCCTCCAGGTACTCCGCGCGAGCGTCGAAGAGCGGGTCCAGCAGCTCCATCACCTCCGCCGTGTACGCCGTTTCCGCGCTGCCGCTGCGCCGGACCTTGTAGCGGCGGTGCTTGGCGCCGGACTCCAGGTAGTCGGCGACGATCGCCTCGCGCTCCACGCCCAGGGCGAGCAGCGTGACGGCGACGGACACGCCCGCGCGGTCCTTGCCGGCCGCGCAGTGCATCAGCGCGGGGACGCTGTCGTCGGCGAGCGCGTGCAGCACCCGGGAGTGCTCGGCGGTGCGGTGCTTGACCATCGTGCGGTAGGAGGCGGTCATCCGGGCCGCCCCCTTGCCGTCGGAGAGGATCGCGCGCAGCTGGTCGAGGTCGCCGTCGCGGACCATCTTCCAGAACTCGGCGCCGTCCGCCGGGTCGCTCAGCGGCAGGTTCACATTCCGCACGCCGGGCAGCTCGACGTCGGGGCCCTCCAGCTTCTGGTCGGCCGCGTTGCGGAAGTCGAAGATCGTGTGCAGCCCCAGAGCGGCGAGGAAGGCCGCGTCCTCCTCGGTCGCGTGCGCGAGATGCCCGCTGCGGAACAGCACGCCGTGGCGCACGCGCCGTCCGTCCACGGTCGGCAGCCCGCCCACGTCACGGAAATTGCGCACTCCTGCCAGCTCCGGCTCGGTCGACGGGACCTGCTGCGTCACGGGGGCTCCTCCCGGTCGTTCCCCGCCGTCGCGGCTCGCCGGCGGGCACTGAGATCGACCATACGGCATCGATTTCCTGCGGCAATGAGTTGTCCACAGGCACGGTCAGGCGGGTCCGCGGTCCTCGATGACGCCTTTATTCCTGTATTACGAAGACTTTAAGAGTGGCTCATCTCACCGTTCGTCAACCCCTGCCTACGGTCGCGTAGGTCACATCCGAAGGTGAATCATGGTCCGACGTGGCAGACGATTCGAAGAGTGACAGCAGATCAGTGATCGGGTCGTACGTGGCGGTGGGGGACAGCTTCACCGAGGGCGTCGGCGACCCCGGGCCCGACGGGGCGTTCGTGGGCTGGGCCGACCGGTTCGCGGTGCTGCTCGCCGACCGGCGTCCCGAGGGCGACTTCCAGTACACCAACCTCGCCGTGCGCGGGAAACTGCTCGACCAGATCGTGGCCGACCAGCTCCCGCAGGCCGTGGACCTGGCGCCCGACCTGGTCTCCTTCTGCGCCGGCGGCAACGACATCATCCGCCCGGGCACCGACCCCGACGAGGTGGCCGAGCGCTTCGAACGGGCCGTGGCCCGGCTGGCCGCGGCCGCCGGCACGGTGATGGTGACGACCGGCTTCGACACCCGCGGCGTGCCCCTGCTCAAGCACCTGCGCGGCAAGATCGCCACGTACAACGGGCACGTCCGTGCCATCGCCGACCGCTACGGCTGCCCCGTGCTCGACCTGTGGTCCCTGAAGTCCGTACAGGACCGCCGGGCCTGGGACAGCGACCGCCTGCACCTGTCGCCCGAGGGGCACACGCGCGTGGCGCTGCGGGCCGGACAGGTCCTCGGCCTGGACGTACCGGCCGACCCCGAGCAGCCGTGGCCGCCGCTGCCGCCCCGGGGCACCCTGGAGGTCCGCCGCGACGACGTCCACTGGGCGCGCGAGTTCCTCGTGCCCTGGATCGGGCGCCGGCTGCGCGGCGAGTCCTCCGGCGACCACGTGACCGCCAAGGGCACGCTCTCGCCGGACGACATCAAGATGCGCATCGCCTCCGTGGCCTGACGCCGCTCGCCGCCGGGGCCCGACGCCGCCGGCCGCGTCCTGGACTGCCCGCCCGGGCGGCCCAGGACGCGGCCCGCGTCGTTCGCCGCCCGGACGGCGTCCGCCCGCTCCGCAGGCCGTACCGGGCCACCGCCCGGGAAGGGCGCCGGCCGCGCCGCCGGTCCGGTCCCCGGGTCCGCGGGAACCGAACGGGCCCACGCCGACGGGCCTTTGGAGACGGCAGGGCGCGAAGAGGTACCCCGGCCCGACCCGGCTGTCGGAGGTGCCGACCATAATGGTGGGCCTCACCCCACTCCACCGGGAGGTACCGTGACCGGTCTGCGTTCTCCGGGCTCCGGGCCGCGTGCCCTGCGGCCCGCCGCGTTCGGAGCGGAACCGGGCGGCGCCCGCCTGGCGCGCATCCGCCGCTCGCCGCACTTCGAGGACGGCGCCTTCCGGAACCCCGGCGGCCCCGTCCGCACCCGGCCGAGCGCCTCGGCACTGGACCTCGCCAAGGTGTACCTGGACAAGGACGCCCGGCCGCTGCGCTCGCCCCTGGGCACCGTCCCGGTGCACCCCACCACCTTCGCCGACCTGGCCGAGCCGCCCGCCACCGGACTGCGGCTGACCTGGATGGGCCACTCCAGCGTGCTCGCCGAGATCGACGGCCACCGCGTGCTGTTCGACCCCGTCTGGGGCGAACGCTGCTCCCCGGTCCCCTTCGCCGGCCCCAAACGGCTGCATCCGGTCCCGCTGCCACTGGCCGCGCTCGGCCCGGTCGACGTCGTCGTCATCTCGCACGACCACTACGACCACCTGGACCTGCCCACCGTCAAGGCGCTGGCCGGCACGAACACCCTGTTCGCCGTGCCGCTCGGCGTCGGCGCCCACCTGGAGCACTGGGGCGTCGCCCCGGACCGGCTGCGCGAACTGGACTGGCACGAGTCCACCCGGATCGGCGGGCTCACCCTCACCGCCACCCCGGCCCGCCACTTCTGCGGCCGGGGCCTGCGCAACACCCAGCACACCCTCTGGGCGTCCTGGGCCGTCGCCGGCGAGCGGCACCGGATCCACCACAGCGGTGACACCGGCTACTTCGACGGCTTCCGGGAGATCGGCGCCGCGCACGGCCCGTTCGACGCCACGATGATCCAGATCGGGGCGTACAGCGAATTCTGGCGCGAGAACCACATGACACCGGAGGAGGGCCTGCGCGCCCATTTCGACCTCCAGGGCGGGGCGCCGCACGGCGTGCTGCTGCCCATCCACTGGGGCACCTTCAACCTCGCTCCGCACCCCTGGGCGGAGCCGGGGGAGTGGACGAAGGACGCGGCGGAGGAGGCCGGGCAGGCGGTGGCGCTCCCCCGTCCCGGCGAGCCGTTCGAGCCCGCGGGGAAGCTGCCCGCGGACGCTTGGTGGCGGCAGGCGTCCCGGCCGATCGCCCGTCCGTGGCGCCGGCCGAAGCCGGCGGAGACACCTGGAGAGCTTCCCCGAGCCGACCTTGACCTCGCGGGTGACAGGTGACATGGGATCAGGACGAGCCGGGCAGGGTGACACCCGCCGCACGGCACGGTGCCGGTGACCGCTGCGCCCGTGGTCAAGTACGGGTGCGCTGTGCGGCAATCGACGGCGTCATGTCCCGCATAGCGTGACGGAGTTCGCCGAGCGACATCCCGAAAACGAGGTACCAGCACATGCCGTTCATCACCGTTGGCCAGGAGAACACCACCGCCGTCGATCTCTACTACGAGGACCACGGCACCGGTCAGCCGGTCGTGCTCATCCACGGGTTCCCGCTCGACGGCCACTCCTGGGAGCGCCAGACCGCCGTGCTGCTGGACGCCGGATACCGCGTGATCACGTACGACCGCCGTGGGTTCGGCCAGTCCTCGCAGCCGACGACCGGCTACGACTACGACACCTTCGCCGCCGACCTGAACACGGTGATGGAGACCCTCGACCTGAACGACGCCGTCCTCGTCGGCTTCTCCATGGGCACCGGCGAGGTCGCCCGCTACGTGTCCGCGTACGGCTCGGCCCGCGTCGCCAAGGTCGCCTTCCTGGCCTCCCTGGAGCCCTTCCTGCTCAAGAGCGACGACAACCCGGACGGCGTGGCCCCGCAGGAGTTCTTCGACGGCGTCGTCGCCGCCGTCAAGGCCGACCGGTACGCCTACTACACCGCGTTCTTCAACGACTTCTACAACCTCGACGAGAACCTGGGCACCCGGATCAGCGAGGAAGCGGTCCGCAACAGCTGGAACACCGCGGCCCGCGGCGGCTTCTTCGCCGCGTCCGCCGCGCCGTCGACCTGGTACACCGACTTCCGGGCCGACATCCCCGCCGTCGACGTGCCCGCCCTGATCCTCCACGGCACCGCCGACCGCATCCTCCCCGCCGAGGGCACCGCGCGCCCCTTCCACAAGGCGCTGCCCTCCGCCGACTACGTCGAGATCGAGGGCGCCCCGCACGGCCTGCTGTGGACCCACGCCGAAGAGGTCAACGAGGCTCTCCTGGCCTTCCTGCGGAAGTAAGCCGCACCGGCCCGTCGCCCGCTCGAACGAGCGGGCGGGCCCGAACACGTCCACTGCCCGTCCGGTCATCCGGGCGGGCAGTTCCGCGTCTCCGCCGGCCATCCGGCCGCGGCCGGGGCGGGCGTTGCGAGACAACACCTCCTGCGCTCACGAGCACGAGGGTCACCCACGGAACACCTACATTCCGGGGAACGACACTGATGCACTACCAATGAGGCACTTATGCAGTTCGGAGTCTTTTCCGTGGGGGACGTCACCCCCGACCCGACGACAGAGCGCACCCCTACGGAGGGCGAGCGGATCAAGGCGATGGTCGCCATCGCGCTGAAGGCGGAGGAGGTCGGGCTGGACGTCTTCGCCACCGGTGAGCACCACAACCCGCCGTTCGTGCCGTCGTCCCCGACCACGATGCTCGGCTACATAGCCGCCCGCACCGAGAAGCTGATCCTGTCCACCTCCACCACCCTGATCACCACCAACGACCCGGTGAAGATCGCGGAGGACTTCGCGATGCTCCAGCACCTGGCCGACGGCCGGGTGGACCTGATGATGGGGCGCGGTAACACCGGGCCGGTGTACCCGTGGTTCGGCAAGGACATCCGGCAGGGCATCAACCTCGCCAAGGAGAACTACGCCCTGCTGCGCCGGCTGTGGCGCGAGGACGTCGTGGACTGGGAGGGGAAGTTCCGCACTCCGCTGCAGGGCTTCACCTCCACGCCCCGCCCGCTGGACGGTGTCCCGCCGTTCGTCTGGCACGGCTCCATCCGCTCCCCGGAGATCGCCGAGCAGGCCGCGTACTACGGCGACGGCTTCTTCCACAACAACATCTTCTGGCCCGCCGACCACACCCGTCGGATGGTCCAGCTGTACCGGCGGCGGTACGCGTTCCACGGCCACGGCCGGCCGGAGGACGCCATCGTCGGCCTGGGCGGCCAGGTGTTCATGCGGAAGAACTCCCAGGACGCGGTACGGGAGTTCCGCCCGTACTTCGACAACGCCCCGGTCTACGGCCACGGGCCCTCGCTGGAGGACTTCACCGAGCAGACCCCGCTGACGGTCGGTTCTCCCCAGCAGGTGATCGACCGGACGCTGTCCTTCCGGGAGACGGTCGGCGACTACCAGCGGCAGCTGTTCCTGATGGACCACGCCGGGCTGCCGCTGAAGACCGTCCTGGAACAGCTCGACATCCTCGGCGAGGAGGTCGTGCCCGTGCTGCGCAAGGAGTTCGCCGTCGGCCGCCCAGTCGACGTGCCGGACGCGCCCACACACGCCTCCCTGCGTGCCGCGAAGGAAGGAGCCGGCGCATGAAACTCGTCGCCGTCTCGGCGGGCCTGAGCACCCCGTCCTCCACGCGCCTGCTCGCCGACCGCCTCGCCGAGTCCGCCCGCGAGGACCTCGGCACCCAGGGCCACGCGGCCGAGGTGCGGGTCATCGAACTCCGCGAACTCGCCCTCGCCGTCGCCAACCATCTCGTCACCGGCTTTCCCGCTCCGCCGCTCGCCGCGGCCATCGACGCGGTCACGCGAGCGGACGGCCTGATCGCCGTGACCCCCGTCTTCACCGCCTCCTACAGCGGGCTGTTCAAGTCCTTCTTCGATCTGATCGACCCCGACGCCCTGACGGGCAGGCCGGTCCTCCTCGCGGCGACCGGCGGGACGCCCCGCCATTCACTGGTCCTGGACCACGCCCTGCGCCCGCTCTTCGCCTACCTGAGGGCGGCCGTGGTACCCACCGCGGTGTACGCGGCTTCCGAGGACTGGGGGTCCGGCGGCGACGAGTACACCGAGGGCCTGCCCGGCCGGATACGGAGGGCGGCCGCCGAGCTCGCCGCGCTGATGGCCGCCCGCCCGGCGCGGGAGGCGCCCGAGGACGACGTCACCGCCCTCGAACGTCAGCTCTCCGACCTCCGGTTCGACTGACGCACCGCGGGTCACCTGCCGCGCCCCGGGCCCTGATACAGGCTTGGGGCGCGCGGAGCTTCGAGGGAGCGTGCCCCGACGGCTCGTGCGGGGCCGGTTCAGTGGGCCTGGTCGCGACGCGTGTGCAGAGCCAGGTGGACGATGTCGAGCGTCTGGATGAGCGCCGCGCGGGCGGAGTCCGTGTCCCGGAGCCGGTCGAGGACCATGAAGCCGTGGATCGTGCCGTGGTACCGCATCGACACCACCTCCACACCGGCCGCGCGGAGCCTGGCCGAGTACGCTTCCCCCTCGTCGCGGACGACATCGGCCTCACTGGTGACCACCAGGGCCGGAGGGAGCCCCGCGAGCTGTTCGAGCGTCGCCCGCAGGGGCGAGACGGTGGCCAGGCCGCGCTGCCGGACGTCGGGCGCGTACCGGTCCCAGAACCGGCGCATCGTGTCGCGGCCGACGAAGTACCCCTCGGCGAACTCCCGGTAGGACGACGTGCCGAGATCGGAGTCGGTCACGGGGCACAGCAGCACTTGCCGCGCCAGCCGTACCCCACCTCGTTCCTTCGCGAGCAGGGTCAGCGCCGCCACCAGGGTGCCGCCGACCGAGTCGCCGACGGCGACCATCCGGCTGCCGTCCAGTCCGATCTCCCCGCCCCGTTCGCAGAGCCACCGCGCGACGGCGTAGCACTGCTCGACGGCGACCGGGTACGCGGCCTCGGGAGCGGACGCGTAGTCGACCAGGACGACGGCCGCGTCCGTACCGAGAGCGAACGTGCGCGCCAGACGCGAGGCATGGGTCGGGGATGACGTACGGGTGCCGGCATCTCCCAGGGCATCCCTCAGGACATGGCCCAGACCGTGGCCCAGGCCGTGCAGGAACAGGACGACGGGCAACGGCCCGACGCCGCCGACGGGCCTGACCACCTCCACCCGTACGTGACCGGTGGGCCCGCCGGGCAGCAGGAACCACTCCGTGGTCGTGGCATCCTCGTCGAGCACGGGGTCCGTGTGCCCGGAACGCGGTTCGAGCCGGTGTGGCACCGAAGACACCGACCCCTGGTCCACGAACTCCCGGGTGGGGCGGTCGAGGACGGTGCGCCGACGGGGCGGGGGCGGAAGGTCGCTCACGCGCTCTCCAGCCGGAGATGCCTCGGATGCCGCGGGCCGTCGGCCCTCGTCATCGACGAGGCCGGGGACGGGCCGGCGGGCACCGGGAGGAGCCGGCCCGGGGCGGAGTGCAGCGCGCGCCACTCACGGGGAGGGACACCGTAGGCGGCGCGGAACACCCGGCTGAAGTGGGCGGGGCTGCTGAATCCCCACCGGTGGGCGACCGCCGACACACTGGGGGTCGCCCTGCCGCGCCGGGCCAGCTCCCGGCTGCATTCCTCCAGACGCCGTCGCTGGATGAGCCGGCAGACGGTGGTCTCCTCACCCTCGAACAGCTTGTGGAGGTAGCGCACCGACATGCCGTGCGCCCGGGCGATGCTCTCCGGCGACAGGTCCGGGTCGCCCAGGTTGCGGTCGATGTGCTCACGGACGCGCAGCAGCAGGGCGGCGGAAGCGGTGTCCGTTTGTGCGCCGCCCGGATGCGACCGCTCGGTGAGCAGAGCGCTGAGCAGATCGACGAAGTCATCGGCCAGCCTGTGCGCGATGACGGGAGGATGGGCGCAGACCAGGGAGGCCAACGCGGTCAGGAAGGGATAGAGGGTCGCTCCGACGCCGGCGCTCGTGTGGACGGCGCTGCCGGCGATCCGGCGGATGTCGCTGTCCGGCACGGTCAGGGTGCGCCGGGGGAGCTGGAAGACGTGCGTGGTGAACCGCCGCGGGTAGTCGAAGGAGTACGGTCTCCCCGTCTCATACACCACCAGATCCCCTTCGTCCACCTGTGTCGTCCGGCCGCCCTGCGCGAAGGTGGCCGTGCCCGATACCTGGACGCCCACCGCCACCAGCGCTTCGGAGGACGGGGTGATGAGCGCCGGTGTACGGCTGACGAACTTCGCGTCGGCCTCCACGGTCGAGACCTGGAGGTATCCGATGTGGCGGGTGGCGATCCTGCCGTCGAAGGGGCCGGGCCCCCGGGGTGACACCGTCATCGGCACCAGTGTTCTGCTCATCACCTCGTTCCAGTACGTCACCTTCTGCTGGTCCGGTACGGAGTCGGTCGTCAGCACCACGCTCAAGCTGGCCTCCACTCAGGGACGGGTCTCTCCAGGGCCGAGGGCGAGGCAGCGGAGTGGGAAAGCCTCTGCGGAAGGCACGACCGAAGCCAGCCGTACCGTGCTGCCGCTCGCACGGACGGCAGCACGTGAGGACCGGCTCGCAGACCGTGTGACCTGCGGGTTCTCGCTCTCTGGGAACAGCCAAACATCCCGCGGGCGCCGGTCCCAGGCACAACAGAGGCAGAAATTCCCGCCGCTGCCGGGCGAGCCTCCCGCGACGGCCGGCCCGTACGGGGCCGGTGCGCAGGGACAGGCCACAACCAGGGCGCCGAGAGACGAACGCGCCCCACCGACCGTCACGGCGGAGGCGCCGTCATCACGGTCGCCGGCACGGAGGACAACGTCGAGGCGCTCGTCTACCTCGCCGGTTACGCCCTGGAGAAGGGCGAGACCTCGGCGAACTCCAGGGCCGCTTCCCGGACTCCGACCTCGCCGCCGCCCTGGTCCACACCCCCTTCCCCGTCGACGGCTCCACCGAGACCGGCACCGACGTGTCGTTCCGGCCCGACGAGTTCCCCGCCGTCTTCGCCGCCGACGTCGATCCCCGCCTCGCCGAGGTCCTCAGCGCGTCGCCGGGCTGATCGAGAAAGCGGTCCGGGCCACCCGCGCCTGACCTCCCGCATCGCCCGTACCGGACGCCTACGGGATGTCCCCCGGCCAGTGGCGAGCCCTGGCCTCCCCGTAAGGGATCGCCCTCTCGAACACCGGAGGGGCGGAGCCGATTCGCGGCGCCGCCCCTCCTACGCGTACCGGTCATGGGGAACCGGTTCCGGAATGCCCGCTCATGACTGCTTGGGAGCGTGGCGCAGCTCGGCGTCCAACCACTCGAGGATCTCCGGTGTCACGGGGTCGGTGACGGCTTCGTAGTCGTCGTGCTTCGACAGGAAGGCGGCCACGAACGGGCACACGGGCACGATGCGCATGCCCGAGGCGCGCACATCGTCGAGCGCGGCCCGGATCAGCCGTGACGCCAGTCCCTGGCCGACGTAGGCGTCGTCGATCTCGGTGTGGAAGAACACCCGCTGCCCGTCCCGGTCCCGGTAGGCGGTCAGGCCGGCCCGCCGTCCGTCGACGCGGATCTCGTAGCGGTGCCGTCCGTCGACGCGCTCGACGGCAGGAGTGGGGGAAGTGTCGGTCATGATGATCCTTTCGACTGCTGAAGAGGTCTCCGTCCGTTCGCCGTCCTCCGGGACGACAGGGCCCGCGGCCGTGTCGAAGGCGTGGGTGACGTGCGGGCGAGTGCCGGGGGCGAGGAGAAGACGGGCCCGGTCCTCGTGCTCCCGGTCGGTGAGAGTGAGCCTGACCCTGTGCTGAGCGAGGTGCTCCGACCAGGAGCCGACGAGGTAGTTCTCGATGAAGTGGGCCGGATCCTGCCCGTCTTGATACAGACCCCACGTCAGGGCGCCGGTGCGCCGCCGGGCCCGGCCGACGTGTTCCATGCGCTCGGTGAAGGCCGTGCCGTTCTCCGGAGCGACACGGTAGGAGACGGTGACCAGTACCGGGCCCGTGGCCGGCCCCGGTGCGAACACCAAGGGCGGGACGGGCCAGTGAGCGGAGGGGGAGGGGTCGGTCTCCTCCCCGTCCCGCAGGGGCCAGCGACGCAGACTGACGGCGCAGACGACCAGCAGCCCTCCGGCGGTCAGCAGCGGAACGGTGAGGCCCAGGCCGGCGGCGAGCGTGCCCCACAGCGGCGCGGCCAGCGCCTGCCCGCCCTGGAAGACGAGGAGGTAGACGGCGAGTCCGCGGGCCCTGACCCAGCCGGGGAGCTGCGTCTGCACGGCCGCGTTGAGCGTGGACAGGACGGCGATCCACGCCGCACCGGCGAACAGCAGCGCGACCGTGACCAGCCACGGGTCGCGCACGGTGGCCAGGACGAGGAGGACACCCGCCAGGAGCAGGGCGCCGCAGCCCAGGGTCCGGCTGGGGCCCAGCTTCCGGGTGCCGCGGGGCAGGACGACGGCGCCCGCCACCGCCCCGGCGCCCACGGCCCCCAGCAGCAGCCCGTAACCACCGGAGCCCAGACGCAGCGACCGGCTCGCGACGAGCGGCAGCAGGGCCCACAGAGCGGCGCCGCCGGGGACGAAGAGGATCGTACGGAGGAGGACCCGGCGGATACCCGGGGCGTGCCACACGTAGCGCCGGCCCGCGTCGAGGGCGGCCAGCAACCTCTCACCGCCAGGTACGGGGGCAGGGGGTCCGGGACGCCGCCAGAGCAGCAGGACGACGGCGATGCCGAGGTAGGAGAGGGCGTTGAAGGCGAAGACCCAGGCCGGGTCCGCCGTCGCCACCACCACGCCGCCCACGGCCGGCCCGACGGCCCGAGCCAGGTTCATGTTGACGCCGCCGAGGGCCGCGGCCTGCGCCAGTTGCCGCCGCTTCACCAGCTCGGGCTGGATCGCCTGCCACGCCGGCCCCATCAGCGCCGTCCCGCAGCCCAGCAGGAAGGTGAGGACGAGCAGCAGCGAGGGGGTGAGGAGATCCGCGAACGCCAGCGCGGTCAGCACGCCGGACACCGCGAACAGCGCGCCCTGGGTGGCCAGCAGCACCGTGCGGCGGTCGTGGCGATCGGCCATCACGCCGGACGGCAGGGCCAGCAGCACGACGGGCAGGCTCGACGCCGTCTGGACCAGCGTCACCAGTGCCGGATCGTGCCCGATCAGGAGCCATTGGGCGCCGACCAGCTGCATCCAGCTGCCGATGTTGGAGACCAGCTGGGCGATCCACAGGGCGCGGAAGACGCGCGCCGCGAGAGGGGCCCAGGGCGAGTCCCGCTCGGCGGGCCGGGCGGGTCGGGAAGGGAGCGTGAGGTTCATACGTGTCCCGGAGAAGGAGTACGAGCGCGTCCGCTCCGGGGAGGTGACGCGGTGGCGGCGGGCCGGGGGCGCGACACACGGCGACGGCCGGTCCACCGCCCCCTCCGGAGGCGGTGGGCCGTGCCGTCGTGTTCCGCGTGGCGCCGAGGAGCGGACTCGTCAGCGGGCGGACCGCGGGTGAGGGGTTCCGCTTCCCGCGGGGGCCGGCCGGTGCAGCACCAGCCGGGTCAGCAGGCCGCTCGCCGGCCCCACGACGATCACGGTCACGGAGACCCACACCGGCCAGGGGGTGACGGCCAGCGCGTGGTCTGCGGACCACCGGCCCGGCCCGGTGAGGGCCAGCGCGGCGCAGGCGGCCACGAGGACCAGGGGGTACTCGTAGCCGTCGTTCTGGACCCAGAGTCCCTTGGGCCACTTCACGGTGCCGGCGACCGTCATCACCCCCATGGCGGCCATCGCGGCCAGCGGGGTGAGCAGCCCGGCCGCCAGGAACAGGCCGGAGCCGATCTGGCCGGCTCCCGCGGTGAGCGCCGTCAGCCGGCCACCGCGGAATCCGTCCCCCCGGAATTCCTCGGTCCCGCCTGCCAGCCCCTTGCCGCCGAGGCGGAAGCTCACCTTCTGCACGCCGTGCCCGGCGATGAGGAGTCCCAGCACGAGCCGCAGGATCAAAAGTCCGGCGTCCATCATGTCCCTGCCTGTTCCCTACGTGTCCGTGGTGAAGGTCAGCCCGCCGCGTGGGCGCCGATGACGGCCTGCGCGTAGACCATGCCGAGGCCGTAGGCGCCGCCGTGCGCCTTGACCACGTCGCCCACCGCGGCGTACGTCTCGGTGCGGGCCCAGTCGCGCTGGAGCTCCAGCAGCACCTGCACCCAGGTGACCGGAACGGCGCCGGCCTGGATCATGCGCTGCACGGCGTGCTCGTGCGCCTGCGGGCTGACACCGCCGGAGGCGTCGGTGACGACGTAGACCTCGTAGCCCTGGGCGAGGGCGGAGAGGGCGGGCAGGACCACGCAGACCTCGGTCCACAGACCGGCGATGACGAGCTTCTTGCGGCCGGTGGCCTTGACCGCCTCGACGAAGTTCACGTCCTCCCAGGCGTTCATGGTGCTGCGGTCGACGACCTTGTGGCCGGGGAAGACGTCGGCCAGCTGCGGCATCAGCGGGCCCGAGAACGACTCGGCGGCCACTGTGCTCAGGACGACCGGCACGTCGAACACCTTCGCGGCCTTCGCCAGGCCCACGGTGGAGTTGATGATGGCCGTGCGGTCACCGCTGCCGGTGCCGAAGAACATCTGCGGCTGGTGGTCGACGAAGAGCACCGCGCAGTTGTCCGGCGTGAGCAGGTCGGGGCTGGGGGACGCGGTGACCTGGGAGATGTTGACCATGAGGAGGTGCCTTTCTCGGAAGGATGACGACGCGGACCGCTGTCCGTGCCGTGCTGGACCGTCCCCTCGGACGGGGACTCGGAGTGGGAAGAAGTGACCGGAGGTCAGGGCTTCCAGGGGTTCAGAGGTCGAAGCAGGGGTCGAAGGGGGCGCTCGCCGCCGCCGGGGTCAGGCCGCGGGCCGTGCGCCACCGGCGGTGCCGCTCCGACTCGGCGACGGCCTCGCCGAGCAGTTCCGCCTGGCGGGCACCGGCGAGGGCCGTGGGGCGGGAGGCCTGGTAGCCGCCGAAACGCGCGACCGGGCTCCAGGACGGGACCGGCGGGAGTTCCTCGTCGAGCCCTTCGTACTCGGCGGCGGCGTAGACGATCCGGCCGCCGGTGACGGTCAGGAGCGATTCGATGCCGGCGATCTCGGCTTCGGGCACGGTGAAGTAGTCGTCGGACAGCACCGCGAGGTCTCCGTAGCAGCCGGGCCTCAGGACGCCCTTGACGTCGTCCTCGCCGGTCAGCTGCGCGCCGGCGAGGGTGAACATCGTCAACGCCGTCTGCCGGTCGACGCGGTTGGCGGGCGGTCGCAGCGTCAGGTCGCCGACGGAACGGCCGCTGACGAGCCAGTGCAGGGCGACCCAGGGGTTGTAGGTGGAGACCCGGGTGGCGTCGGTGCCGGCGCCCACGGTCAGGCCGCGGTCCAGCATGGCCCGGATCGGCGGGGCGTCGGCCGCGGCCCCCGGCCCGTAGCGCCGCAGGAACGCCTCGCCCTGGAAGGAGAGACGGTTCTGCACGGACATCGCGCCGCCGAGGACGGCGATGCGGTCGAGGCTCTCCGCGGAGACGGTCTCGGCGTGGTCGAAGAGCCACCGGTTCCCGGCCGGGAAGAGCCCTTCCGCGGCGAGCTTCTCGAACACGCCGAGATCGCGGCGGATGGTCTCGTCATAGGTGGCGTGCAGCCGGAATCCCCAGCCGTTCTCCATGAGGAGGCGGACCGCCTTCTCGAATTCCACCTCGTAATCGGCGGAGAGTTCCGGTCGCGGCTGGGTGAAGTTCTCGAAATCCGCGGCGGCCCAGGTGAGATTTTCCCCGGCACCATTGAGGCGCAGCCATGCGTCGCCGTCCTCGGGGCGGGCCGTCTCGATCCAGCGCGCGAGATCGTCGATCTCCTGGCCCGGGGTCTGCGGAAAGAGGTGGTAAGCGATGCGGAGCGACAACTGGCCCGCCTTGGCCAGTTCGATGACGGTCGCATAGTTGTCGGGAAAGTTCTGGAACCCCCCTGCGGCGTCGATCGCCGACGTGAGCCCGAACCTGTTCAGCTCGCGCAGGAAATGACGCGTGGAGGTCTTCTTGTCCTCGCCCTCCAGCACCGGAGCCTTGGCGAGAGTGGAATACAGGATCAGGGCGCTCGGCGCCGCCAGCAGCATGCCGGTCGGCTCGCCGTCGCGGCCCCGCACGATCTGGCCCCCCTTGGGGTCGGGGGTGTCCTTGGTGAAGCCGGCGGCCTTCAGCGCCGCCCGGTTCAGGACGGCCGACTGGTACAGGTGCAGCACGAACACGGGAGTGTCGGGGGCGGCCGCGTTCAGCTCGGCGACGGTCGGCAGCCGTCGTTCGGTGAACTGCTCCGCCGACCAGCCGCCGACGACACGGACCCACTGGCCCTTGGGAGTGCGGGCCGCCTGCTCGCGGAGCATCGCCAGCCCCTGGCGCAGACTGCGCACGCCGTCCCAGCGCAATTCGAGGACGTAGTTGAGGCCCCCGCGGATCACGTGGAGATGGGAGTCGTTGAGGCCCGGGATCACCCGTCGCCCGAGCGCGTCGACCACCTTGGTGTCCGGGCCGATGTGGCCGGCCACGTCCCTGTCGTCGCCTATTACCGTGATGACACCGTCGCGGATTCCCAGTGCCTCGGCCCGCGGCCGCGACGGGTCCCCGGTGTGGATCTTGGCGTTGCGGACGACCAGTTCGGCGGCATCGTCGGTGGGCTGTGGAACCAGCCCGCCGACGGGCATTGTTGACATCTTCTGGGACTCCCTCTCCCGTTGGAAAAGCGACTTCGACCCGCATCACGAAATGGCAAGGCGGACTTCGGTAATCGCGACACCCTCGGCGACCGCGCCGCATCACCAAGGTAGGCGCTGTGGCCCGGCGGAATTACCCCCGAGTGCACAGCGCTTTGCCTGACCGCGCACCGTGCCGCCCGACCCTGCCCGGATGACGGCAGGAGCGGGTGGCCCGTGCACAGCGGGGAAAGAACGGGTGCACTGCCGGAGAAATCCTCCGGGACGACGGAATTAGCGTCGCGGGAAGTCACATCGGGTGTCGTCGTCGGCGGCGCCCGGCCCGTCATGCCGGAAGCACCGGCATGCTCCGTACCCCCTGGAGACACCTGTGTCCGATGCCATCGAGGCGGTTCAGCCTGTGCTGGAACCCGCGGCGGCCGCCTTCGCCAAGGCCACCGACGACCCGCCCCATCTGTTCGAACTGCCCCCGGCGGAGGGCCGGAAGGCCGTGGACGAGGTCCAGTCCGGCGCGATCGACAAGCCGGCGGTCGACGAGGAGTGGGTCAGCGTCCCGGGCGGCCCGACGGGCAGCGTCCGTACGCGGATCGTCAGACCGGCCGGCAGCGAAGGCCCGCTCCCGGTCGTCATCTACCTCCACGGCGCCGGCTGGGTCTTCGGCAACGCTCACACGCACGACCGTCTGGTCCGCGAACTCGCCGTCGGCGCCGATGCCGCGGTGGTCTTCCCGGAGTACGCGCTCTCGCCCGAGGCACGTTACCCGGTCGCCATCGAGCAGAACTTCACCGTGGCCCGCTGGGTCGTCGAGCAGGGCGCGGCCAAGGGGCTGGACGCCGGCCGCATCGCGGTCGCGGGCGACTCGGTGGGCGGCAACATGGCGGCCGCGCTGACCCTGATGGCCAAGGAGCGCGGTGGCGTTCCGCTGGTGCGGCAGGTGCTGTTCTACCCCGTCACCGACGCCGCCTTCGACACCGGCTCGTACCACCGGTTCGCCACGGGGTACTTCCTGCGCCGCGACGGCATGCGGTGGTTCTGGGACCAGTACACGACGAAAGAGGCGGAACGCGGGGAGATCACCGCCTCCCCCCTGCGGGCGACCACCGAGCAGCTCACCGGCCTTCCCCCCGCCCTGGTGATCACGGCGGAGGCCGACGTACTGCGCGACGAGGGCGAAGCCTACGCGGGCAAGCTCCGCGCGGCCGGTGTTCCCGTCGTCGCCGTCCGCTTCCAGGGCACCATCCACGACTTCGTCATGCTCGACGCCCTGCGCGGGACGCACGCGGCGACCGCCGCCATCACGCTCGCCGCCGACACCCTGTACGTCGCTCTGCACAGCGTCTGACCACGAGGAACCACTCCACGAGCACCCCTGTCCCACCGTCGCCTCGGCACCCCACGCGCGGCGCCGGGGAGGCGATCGACGCCGCTGTCGTCTCAGCGCCGTACGCCCCCGGCCCTCCCGGCCAGGGTGACGACGACGACCAGCACCGCCGCCAGGAGACCGGCCATGAGGGCCGGCGCCGGAGACCAGGCCGCTCCCAGAACGGCGACCGTTGCCACGGGATACGCGAACCGCTCGGTCCGGCCGTGCGGATGCGGCCGTACGTGCACGACCCACACCGCCGCCAGGAACAGCGCCAAGGGCAAGGTGATCGCGGCACCCGCCGGTGACGGCAGGAACGGGTCGACGGAGCGACGGGTGATCAGCTCGGCGTACGCCGCCAGGCCGGCTCCTTCCGCAGCCGCCGCGGCGAACACCAGGTAGTGGCCGTACGCCCAGGCGAACCTCTTGCGATGACCTTGATGCGTCGTGGCGAGCAGGGTGTGGGCCGGCTTGGCGAAGTACAGCCACCACATGGCGAAGACGATGAGCAGACCACCCCCGGCCAACGAGTACAGGGCCGTGGCGTCGTGACCGCGCCCGAACGCGTCACGGATCGCTTCCGATGCGGCCGCGACGGACTCGCCGAGCACGATGAGGACGAACAGCTCGTACCGCTCGGCTATGTGCCGCGGATGCCACGGGGTCGTCCCGGCGGACTGCGCCCACACCGGTACGGCCACCTCGGCGGCGATCAGCGCCGCGATGGCCGGGAGCCGGGCCGGCGCCGGCAGCAGGAGCGTGCACACCCACCCCGCCTGACAGCCCGTCACTCCGGTGGCGAAGCGCAGAGCTGTCCGCCGCCGGGGCGGGTCCGACCGGGCGGCCCGCAGCCACAGGACGGCCAGCGCCGTGCGCAGGACGACGTACCCCCAGATGACGACCCGCAGGTCCCCCGTACGGGAAGCCGGGGCGATGCCGGCGGCGAGGATCAGGGAGCCGGTGATCTGGACCAGCACCAGCAAGCGGTAGGGGACGTCGTCCGGGTCGTACGCGGAGGCGAACCACGTGAAGTTCATCCACGCCCACCAGACCGCGAAGAAGACCACCGCGAACCGCAGCACACCGGTGAAGTGGTGCCCCTCGACCACCGCCGTGCTCAGACCCGCGGAAGCCTGGGCCACCGCGATCACGAAGCAGAGGTCGAAGAGGAGCTCCAGGGACGTGGCGGTCCGGTGCGGCTCGCCGGGATCACGGCCGCGCATGCCACCGGCCGCGCCCCTGGCCCCTCTTCGTCCAGGCCACCGCACGTCCACGGAGGGAAGGCGACTCACCCCAGCCCTCCCAGAGCGGCTTCCACCGTGCGATGAAAGGGAAGACAAGCGGGAACCCAGGACCGCAGGCGTTCCACGGACATCGCGGTGTGGACAGCGACGTTCAGTCCGTACAGGACCTCTGCCCCCGCCGGTCCCGCGGAGGTGGCTCCGACGAGGACGCCACGGTCGGCGTCCTCGACCAGCTTGACGAAGCCCTCACGCCGCCGGCCCCGAGGTCCGCGAGAACCGAAGGAGTTGACCGGCAGCAGACTGGTGCGCACGCGCAGCCGTTGGTTCCGCGCCTGGCGCTCCGTGAGTCCCACGGCAGCGATCTCCGGGTCGGTGAAGACCAGGCGGGCCGGCTTCTCGTAGCCGGTGTCAGGGCCGGGCCACCCCAGGATGTCCCGCACGGTGACCTCGGCCTGGTACGACGCGACATCGGACGAGACGGGGCCGGTGACGTCGCCGACCGCCCAGAGGCCCTTCCCCGCACGCATCTGTCCGTCCGTGGGCACGGCCCCCGCCCGGGCGTCCAGCCCCACGGTGTCCGCCCCCAGCCCCACGAGGCCGGCCTCCTGCTCCATGGTGACGAGCAGCCGCTGGGCACGCAGCGGCTCCCTCCCGCCGTCGAGCCGGACCGTGAAGCCCGTGCCGTCGTGGCCGACCTCCGAGACCCCCGTGGAACTGAGGACGGTGACGCCGTCCCGCCGCAGAGCCCGCTCGGCCAATGTGCTGGCCTCCGGCTCCTCCTGAGGCAGCAGCCGAGGCCGCCGCTCCACCACGGTGACGGCGCACCGGAAGCGCGCGAAGAGCTGAGCGGTCTCCACGCCGAGTCCGCCGGAGCCCAGCACGATCAAAGACTCCGGCAACTCCATCGTCGCCAGGGCGTTCCGGTCGGTCCAGTACGGGGTCCCCGCCAGCCCTCGTACGGAGGGGAGCCGAGGCTGTGCGCCGGTGGCCAGGACGACACCCTTGCGGGGGCGGAAGGTACGCCCGCCGACCGTGACCCGGCGTGGCCCGGAGAGCCGGCCCTTTCCGTGTACGAACCCGACCCGCCCGACCGCCACGGGACCGGCGGCGAGCCGAGCCGCCGGGAAGCCGGACACGGAGCCGGTCGTCACGTCGGTGAAGCACCCGGGAGGCAAGCGCTCACCACCGACAAGCCTGGGTTCGATGCCCACCACGTCCAGGCCGGATTCCGCCAGCGCGCCCGTGACGTACCCGCCCGCGTGACCCAGGCCCAGGACGACCACGTCGACCTGCTCGTTCACACTAGTGTTCCTTCCTCATGCCCGACGGCTCCTTCATCGCGAACCTAGAGGCGGAAACGCGCCGGTCCATGCGCGCCGGCGCACAGGGACTTGTCCAGGAAGGCACGCCCGCGCATGCCGGGTCGGGCCGTGCGCTGCTGGACACCGTCACATGCGCTGACGGGCAAAGACCGCCCAGCGCCGGCACGTAGCGTCGCCTCCGCGAACACCCCGAACCGCAGGAGGCGGACCATGACCATCGAAGCGCGGCATATGAGCAGCCAGCCACGGCTGCATCAGACGGGCCCCGTCATCCAGGAGTTCGGGACTGTCAAGCAGCTTCCGCTCGGGCTCTCTTACGACGCCCGCATGTACTCCTGCCAGAGACTCAACAAGGTCCTGGCCGACACGCAGATCCTCTACGGCCTCTACAAGAAGCACCACTGGCTGATGCGCGGCGCGACCTTCCACCAACTGCACCTGCTGCTGGACAAGCAGGCGGGGGAGCAGCTCGACCTCGTCGACACCCTCGCGGAACGCGTCCAGACCCTGGGCGGCGTGGCGGTCGGAGACCCCCGGCACGTCGCCGAGATCACCTCGATCCCCAGGCCCCCGGACGGCGTCGAAGAAGTACCGGTCATGCTGTCGCGCCTGCTGGAGGCCCACGAAGCGATCCTCGTCGACGCCCGCGAGGCCGCCGCCCGGGTGGCCGAGCTGGGCGACGACGGCACCAACGACCTGCTGGTCTCGCAGGTGGTCCGGACCGGTGAACAGCAGGCGTGGTTCCTGGCCGAGCACTTGGTGGACACACCCCTGGTGCGGGCCTGAACGAGCCGGTCCCGGCCGTCCGCGCCCCGTCGCGACACCGGCGGGCACCACGCCGTGCCGTGCCGCGCCCGCAGGCGGCGCCGACCGGCCGACGGCTTCCACCCGATGAGGAACGGGGCCCGACCGCCCCGGCGCGGCGCCGCCGCCCTTCGCCGGCGCACCGATCCGTTCCGCTCCCTGGTGCGGAACGACTCACAGGAGAATCACCATGACCCACGACTCCGGCCCGCCCGCAGGGCAAACCCCCCAGGCCGCCCGGCACTTCGAGCCGGACCTGCGTCCGATGACCCGCATCAACCTCCGCCCCATCGCCTCCCCGATGCCGGTCGGCTTCTTCGCCGTGGCGATCGCGTCGTTCATCGTCGGAAGCCTGCAACTGGGCTTGCTGGGCGACGAAGCACACCTGGCCGTCGCGCTGACCATCCTCCCGGCCTTCATCCTGCAACTGATCGTCAGCATCCTGGCGTTCGGGGCGAGGGACGTGCTCGCCGCGACCCTGATGGCCTGCTTCTCCGGGACGTGGCTCGCGAGTTCCCTGGTCCTGGCATTCGATCCGCCCTCGGGCGCCCGCGTGCTCGGCGTACTCAACCTCGTGTTCGCCCTCTTCGCCCTCATGATGGCCACCGTCGCCCACCGCAAGCGCTCCATGTGGCTGGTGCTCTGCGTCGCCGTGCCGAGGTTCACCGTGGCAGCGCTCTTCAACTTCACCGGCGCCGCCTGGGTCGGGTACCTCTCCGGGGCGTTCGGCATGCTCCTGGCGGTTGCCGCGCTGTACGCGGCGTTCGCCCTCATGCTGGAGGACATGAGGGGCGAGGAGGTCCTGCCCGTAGGACGGCTCGGCCCCGCCCACGAAGCCGTGGAGGGCAACCTCGCGGTGCAACTGCGCAATCTGGAGCGACAGGCAGGGGTACGGCGGACACTGTGACCCGGCGCCCTGACGCCCCACCGCGCCCGGCCCGCCCGCCGGGCGGCGACCGTTCCCGCGCCATCGCATCCCGCGTGCCCGACTGTCCCGCACACGTGCCGCCCACATGCCGCACGGCAAAAGTAGTTGCCCGTTAAAATGTCTCGGACATGCTCGGGCAGCTCGGCGCGAGCGGGACGCCGGGAGGCAGGGTGGCGGGGGAGGGCACGGCGTTCGGGGCGCTGTTGCGGGAATTGCGGCTGGGAGCGTCGCTGACGATCGAGGCCCTGTCCGCGGCTTCGGGCGTGAGTGTGCGGGGCATCGGCGATCTGGAACGCGGCCGGCGAGCGGCGCCGCAGCGGGGAACGGTGGCCGCGCTCGCCGCGGGCCTGGGGCTGGGCGAGCCGGAACGGGAACGGCTGCTGGCCGCCGCCCGGGCCGGTCGCAGCCGGGGTTACAGTCCGCTGGGCGTATGCGCTTTCCCCCGCGGCATCGACGACTTCGTGGGCCGTGAGCGGGAGCTCGCCCGGCTGACGGAGCTCGCCGTCCGGGCCGCCGGCCTGCCAGGCCCTTCCGAGCGGGCGGAGCATCGCACCACGGCTGCGGAGCGTCCGGTGGTGGCGACGGTGTCCGGACCGCCGGGCGCGGGCAAGACCACGCTGGCGCTGCACGCCGCCCGGGAACTGGCCGACCGGTTCCCGGACGGGCAGCTGATGGTGGACCTGCGGGGCATGGACGAGGTTCCGCCCGAGCCGCCCGAGCTGATGCTGGGGGTGCTCAAGGCCCTCGGCGTGGCCGACCGGGACCTGGCGAAGGCGGGGCCGCAGGGCCGCCCCGGGCTGTACCGGCAGATGCTGGCCGACCGGCGGTACCTTCTGGTGCTGGACAACGCCCGCGACGAGGCCCAGGTCCGTCCGCTGCTGCCCGGCGCCGGTGCCGGCATGGTGGTGGTGACCAGCCGGAGGATGCTCACCGGCCTGGAGAGCGTGCACCGCCTGCCGCTGGGCGAACTGAGCGCGGAAGAGGCCGCCGCCTTCCTGACCGCCCTGGTGGGTACGGAACGAGCCGGAGCCGACCCGGCCGCGCTGGCCGAGGTGGCCGGCCACTGCGGGAACCTGCCGCTGGCCCTGCGCGTGGCGGGCAACTGGCTGGCCACCCGCACCGGTTGGTCGGTACGCCGCCTCGCCGACCGCCTCGCGATGGAAGAGCGCCGCTTGGACACCCTGACCGCGGGCGACCTCCATCTGGCAGCGGCCTTCAACCTGTCCTACCGCCAGCTCACCCCTGCCGCCGCCCGCATGTTCCGGCTGCTGTCCCTCGTCGACGGACCCGATGCGGGCGCCGCCGGCGCCGCCCGGCTGACGGGGCAGTCACTGTTCGACGCCGAGGACACCCTCGAAGAACTGGTCGAGACCGGTCTGTTGGGCGCGGACCGGGACCGCTACCGGTTCCACGACCTGCTGCGGCTCTACGCCCGGGGGTGCCTGCGGGCCGAGGAACCGGCCGGAGCCGCCGAGGCGGCCCGCTCGGCGCTGCACCGCTGGCTGCTGGAGACCACCGTCATGGCCGGCCGTTGGTACGAACCCGACCATGGCGCCCCGCCCGCCACCTGGCGGAGCGACGTCGACCTCTCCACCGCCGACCGTGCCCGTCAGTGGCTCCAGGACGAGGGCGCCAACTGGCTGGCCGCCCTGCGGGCGGCCGCCGCTGCGGGCGACCACGCGACCGTGGTCGAGGTGGCCGAGGCCCTGCACTGGTTCTCCGACCAGTGGATCTTCTGGGGCCACTGGCCCGAGGTCTTCGCCACCGCGGCCCGGTCGGCCCAGGCCCTCGGGGATCCCCTCCTGGAAGCCACCCAGATCAACTACCACGCCTGGGCCCTGCTCGTCTGCGAAGGCCGCCACCACGACAGCCTCGACCGCTCCGCCCAGGGCCTCGCCGCGGCCCGGCGTGCCGGTGACCTCTCCCAGCAGGGCTGGTCCCACAAGTACAGCGCCTGGGCCCTCCGGCTGCTCGGTGACCATGCCGAGGCGGCGCGTCACAACAGCGAGGCGGCCGCGCTCTTCGAGGCCGCCGGTGACCTGCACGGCGCCCTCCAGGCCATGGTCGAGCACGATCAGCTCCTTGTGTACGGAGGACGCCACGAGGAGGCCATCACGGCCGTCACGAACACGCTCTCCTTCCTCGACCAGGTCGGGGACCGCATCGTGTCCCACGTCGCCGAGTTCACCCGCATGAACCTGCGGACGGTCCTCGGCGGCGCACACGCCCGCCTCGGGAACTGGGACGCGTCCGTCGAGCACCTGCGCATCGCCGTGGAACTGTGCCGCGCCGGCGGCAACACGGCCATGGAGAGCCGCGTTCTGGTCCGCCTCGGCAACAGCCTGCTGGCCGCCGGCCGTGGTGCCGAGGCCCGGGACGCCTTCTCCCAGTGCCTCGCCCTGGGTGCGTCAGCCGACCCCAACAGCCGTACCGAGGCCCGGAAACACCTCGATGCGCTTGATGCCCTGACGTCCGATGGAGGGTCGACTTCGCCGACATCAGGCCAAGGCGACCACTCTCGGTGACATTCACCCGGCGGCCCCCCTGGGAGGGGGGCCGCCAGGCGGGCGGCCGAGGCGCACTGGCGTTCGCACGTTCACGCCCGACAGGGGGCGGCAGGCCGATCCGGCCCGCCGCCCCCGATCTCGCTTTCTGATCGCTTCCGACCAGGTCGCACCGGTCTCTTTCGCGCCGTCCGGGGGACAGTCGGCCGGGTTATCGGTCTGTCGTACGGCTCCTCATACCAGAGCGGGACGCTCCACGGGGGACTTTGTCAACTGCCCACCACACAGGATGCGCGGACAACTACTGTGAGTGTCCGTCGGGTGGCATGCGGCCGGATTCCCCGGTCCCGTCGGCCGACGCCGCGATGACGCGTGCCCGCATCGACGCATGCCCGCAGCGCGCACCGCACGAGGACCACAAGCCCGACGGACCAGTACGAGGACGCAGATGTCTCACCTCCGAGCGCCGGCCGCCCGCGCCGACCGTCGCGAGGGCGGCCGGCACGGGCGGCCGGTCGCCCGACCCGCTCCCGCACCGTCCGAGACGCACATACGGCCCCAGTTGATGCGGCTCGCCGTCCTGCCGCCCCTCGCGGTCGCGCTCGGCGCCGGTGCCGCGGTGCTGTTCAGCGTCCGCTCCGCCGGACACACCGGCCCCCTGCTGTGGGCCATGGTCGCCGGGGCGGCGGGCGTGACCGTCGCCGGCATCCTGATCGCCGCCGTGGCCGCCGACCGCGCCGCCCGCACGATCGCCGACCGCGTCGACGCGCTCCGGCGCACCGCCGCGCGCGTCGAGGCCGACCTGCACGCCCTGGTCGACGCGCTCCGGCAGGGCGAGGCCCCGCCCCAGCGCGGCCGGCGCCGCGGGCCCCCCGCGGACGCCGACGACTTCGAACTGCTCGCCGCCGACCTGGCCCGCGCGTACGACGGCGCCGTCACCGCCGTCGTCCGGGCCGCCCAGCTCTCCAGTCAGACGGGCAGCGAACAGAAGCTGGAGGTATTCGTCAACCTCGCGCGCCGGCTTCAGTCCCTCGTGCACCGGGAGATCTCGATCCTCGACGACCTGGAGAACGACATCGAGGATCCCGGGCTGCTCAAGGGCCTCTTCCACGTCGATCACCTGGCCACCCGGATCCGGCGGCACGCCGAGAACCTCGCCGTGCTCGGCGGCGCCGTCTCGCGTCGCCAGTGGAGCAACCCGGTCAGCATGACCGAGGTGCTGCGCTCCGCCATCGCCGAGGTCGAGCAGTACTCCCGGGTCAGGCTGGTGCCGCCCGTCGACGGCGAGCTGCGCGGCCACGCCGTCGCCGATGTCATCCACCTGCTCGCCGAACTCATCGAGAACGCCACGGTGTTCTCCGCCCCGCACACCCAAGTGCTGCTCCGCGCCGGCCTCGTCACCTCCGGGCTCGCCGTGGAGGTCGAGGACCGCGGCCTGGGCATGCCCGTCACCGAGCAGAACCGGATGAACGCCCTGCTCGCCGACCCGGACCAGGTCAACGTCGCCAGCCTGCTGGCCGACGGCCGCATCGGCCTCTACGTCGTCTCCCAGCTCGCCCGCCGGCACGGCATCCAGGTGCGGCTCCAGAGCAACATCTACGGCGGCGTCCAGGCCGTCCTCGTCGTCCCCCAGGCGCTGCTGGGCCAGGCCGGGGTGGCGCCGGGGGCGGACACGGATGCCGGTGCGGGGCCGGACCAGCCGGGCCGCGGGGCGGTCTCGGGCGAGGGGGCGCAACCGGTGCCGGTGTCTGTGCCGGTGCCGGGATCGGCGTCGGATGAGCACACGGGCGCGGATATGGGCGTGGACGCGGATCCGGGCACGGACGGGCAGGGTGCCGGAAGCGGTTCGGGAAACGGTTCCGCGCCGGTCACCGGTACGGGGACCAACGGCGGAGGGACCGGAACCGGGCGCGCCGGGGCCGGCGGCACCGCGGCCGAGGGCGGGGCCGGTGCCGGTGCCGGACGGGCGCCGGGTGCCGGGCGGCGGCGGCACGCGCAGCGCGGCTCCGGGCGGCACGACGCCGAGAACGGTACGCGCGGACGCCAGGGAGCGGGCACTCCGCCCCCGCTGCCGGTCCGCGGCGCCCACGGGACACGGCCCAACCCCGCCGACGCCCTGCCCGGTGTCAGCGCCGAGGACCGGCCGGTGGTGGAGTCACACATGGGTGTGCTGCCCACCCCGCGCGTGCCCACCCCGCGCGTCGACATGGTGCGCGACACCCGCGACACCATGGACAAGCCCGAACTGCCCCGCAGGCGCGCCCAGGAGCACATCGCGCCCCAACTGCGCGGCGGCCCGGCACCCCGCCAGGACACCGGCACCGTCGCCGGCCACGACCCCGGCCTGATGGCGGCCTTCCAGCGCGGGTTCGGACTCGCCGAGGCCGCCCAGCAGGACCTGGGGCCCGGGTACGGGGAGCCGGGGCGGGAAGAGACGGAGTACGGGGGGACGACGGGGGAGGGGAGGACGTACAGGGCCCACGGCGAAGAGACGTACGCAAATACCGCCTACGGGCACATGGGTCCGCCCCACATGGGCGCCCCGCACATGGACGCCACCCACATGGGGCCTCCTCCCCACACAGCATCGGCCCACATGGCTCCCGAGCACACGCCCTCCGCCCACACGGGCTCCGAACACATGGCTCCCGAGCACATGGCCTCGCCCCACACACCCTCCGCCCCCACATCCTCCGCCCGCATGGGCTCAGAGCACATGGACCCGGACCACACCACCCCCGGGCAACCACCGGCTCCGGCCGCCATACCCCAGGCGCACACCCACACGCCCGTACCGGACGGCGCCCGCGGTACCGGCCGAGCCGACGGGAGTGCCCCGGCCGGATGACCGTACCCGCCGCACGTACCCCCGCCCCCGCACGTCGTACCCCCACCCCCAGCGCTCCCCCAGATCTTCGTACCCCAAGGAGTCGATCCACCATGGCGAGCGATGCGCCGACCATCCCCGCATCCGACCTCGACTGGCTGCTGAGCGGCCTCGTGCAGCGCGTACCGCACACCACCAGCGCGGTGCTCCTCTCCTCCGACGGGCTGGTGAAGTCCGTACACGGCCTGGACGCCGACAGCGCCGACCACATGGCGGCCCTGGCCTGCGGCCTGTACTCCCTCGGCCGCAGCGCGGGCGTCCGGTTCGGCGACGGCGGGGACGTGCGCCAGGTCGTGGTCGAACTCGACGCCACCCTGCTCTTCGTCACCACCGCCGGCTCCGGCACCTGTCTCGCCGTGCTGGCCGGCCGCGAGGCCGACGCCGCCGTGCTCGGCTACGAGATGGCGATGCTGGTCAAGAGCGTCCGCCCCTACCTGGTGACCGCCCCTCGGCAGCAGACCGCGGACCCCGCGGCGACGAGGCCTTGAGCGTGGCCGCAGCCGGCGACGGGCCCTGGCTGGACGAGGCGGCCGGGCGGCTGGTGCGGCCGTTCACGGTCAGCGACGGCCGCACCGAGCCCAGCATCGCCCTCGACCTGATGTCGCAGGTGATGGCCACCGGCGTCACCCCGCTCGGCTACCTCGGTCCCGAACACGCGCAGGCCCTCGACCTGTGCCGCGCGCCCGTCCCGGTCGCCGAGGTCGCCGCCCAGCTGAAGCTGCCCGCGGTGGTCACCAAGGTGCTGCTGTCGGACCTGGTCGACTGCGGCGCGCTGACCACCAAGCCGCCCGCCTACCACCACACTCCCACTGACCGGTCTCTGCTGGAGGCAGTGCTCGATGGACTACGACGACAGCTCTGACCCGTTCCCCACCGCGCTCAAGATCCTGGTCGCGGGCGGTTTCGGGGTCGGCAAGACGACCTTCGTGGGAGCGGTCAGCGAGATCGCGCCGCTCAGCACGGAGGAGCTGCTCACCACGGTCGGCGTCGGCACGGACAGTCTCGACGGCGTCGAGAACAAGATGGAGACCACCGTCGCCATGGACTTCGGCCGGATCACCCTCGATCCGGAACACGTGCTGTACCTGTTCGGCACGCCGGGGCAGGAGCGGTTCTGGTTCATGTGGGACGAGCTGTCCGAGGGCGCGCTCGGCGCGGTGATCCTCGCCGACACCCGGCGCCTCCAGGACTGCTTCGCCGCCGTCGACTTCTTCGAGGAGCGCGGCCTCGCCTTCATCGTCGCCGTCAACGAGTTCGACGGCGCCCACCGCTACGCACCCGACGAGGTGCGGGCCGCCATCGACCTCGGCCCGGAGATCCCGGTCGTGCGCTGCGACGCGCGGATCTCCAGCTCCGGCGTCCAGACCCTGCTCACCCTCGTACGCCATCTGCTGGCCCTCGCCCCGGCGGCCACGCCCAGCCAGGGCGCCCACAGGTGATCCCGACCCACCGTCCACGGAGTTCCCCCATGCGGTACACCCACAGCGCCGGAGTCCGGCGATGAGCTACGAGCCGCCCCGGCCGGTCCGGGGTCTGCTGCTCACCCCCGAGGACAAGGAGGCCCCCGCCCGCGTCCGGCGGCTGCGCCGGCTGGGTCTGGCGGACCGGCCCGACCCCGCGCTCGACGCCTTCGCCGGCCACCTCGCCCGGCTCACCGGCGCGAGCTACGCCATGGTCAACTTCATCGGCGAGGACCACCAGTTCTTTGCGGGTCTGAGCGCCCCCGCCGCCCCGGTCGTCCGCGAGGACGGCAGCAGGGCCGAGATGGGCCGGGTGCTGCCGCGCGACCATGGGTTCTGCCCCCATGTGGTGGTACGACACAAGGCGCTGGTCCTGGACGACGTCCGCGACTTTCCGCGGTTCGCGGGCAACCCGGTCGTCGACGAGTTCGGCGTCCGCTCCTATCTCGGCGCCCCGCTCATCGACGGCACCGGCATGGCGCTCGGCACTGTGTGTGCCGCCGACACATCCCCGCGCGCCTGGGGCAGGACGGGTCTGGACACCATCAAGGCGCTGGCCGCCGATCTCGTCGTACGCCTCGAACGGAGCGCGCGGGACGGCCTGCCCCTCTGAAGGCGCCGTCCCGCCGCGACCGGGCTCAAGTGCGGCTCCGCGCGAGGGAGATGAGGGTCACCCGCGGGGCCTGAAGGAAAGCTGAGGCGCCGGTTAAGAAAAGCTCGATGGACCCCGGCGCGCGCATACGGCAGATTGCGGGGTGATTCCACCCCTCTGACCCGGTGCGGGCTCCTTCGGCATGCCCGCGGGGCCGGGCCTCACCCACAGGAGCCGTAGCGTTGAAGGCGCTCGTCAAGGAGAAGGCGGAGCCGGGTCTCTGGCTGACGGACGTACCGGAGCCCGCCATCGGCCCCGGTGACGTCCTCATCAAGGTCATGCGGACCGGTATCTGCGGCACCGACCTGCACATCCGGGCCTGGGACGGCTGGGCCCGGCAGACCATCCGCACCCCGCTCGTGGTCGGCCACGAGTTCGTCGGTCAGGTCGTGGAGACCGGCCGGGACGTGACCGACGTCCGCGTCGGCGACCGGGTCAGCGGCGAGGGCCACCTGGTGTGCGGCAAGTGCCGCAACTGCCTGGCCGGCCGCCGCCACCTGTGCCGGGCCACTGTCGGCCTCGGTGTCGGCCGCGACGGCGCGTTCGCCGAGTACGTGGCCCTGCCCGCGTCCAACGTCTGGGTGCACCGGGTCCCCGTCGACCTCGACGTGGCCGCGATCTTCGACCCGTTCGGCAACGCGGTGCACACCGCGCTCTCCTTCCCGCTGGTCGGCGAGGACGTCCTGATCACCGGTGCCGGGCCGATCGGCCTGATGGCCGCCGCCGTGGCCCGGCACGCGGGCGCCCGCAACGTCGTCATCACCGACGTCAGCGAGGAGCGCCTCGACCTGGCCCGCAAGATCGGGGTGAGCCTCGCCCTGAACGTCGCCGGGACCACCATCGCCGACGGCCAGCGCACCCTGGGCCTGCGCGAGGGCTTCGACATCGGCCTGGAGATGTCCGGCCGCCCCGAGGCCATGCGCGACATGATCGCCAACATGACCCACGGCGGCCGGATCGCCATGCTCGGCCTGCCCGCCGAGGAGTTCCCCGTCGACTGGGCCCGGATCGTCACCTCGATGATCACCGTCAAGGGCATCTACGGCCGCGAGATGTTCGAGACCTGGTACGCGATGTCGGTGCTGCTGGAGGGCGGCCTCGACCTCGCCCCCGTGATCACCGGCCGGTACGGCTACCGCGACTTCGAGGCCGCCTTCGCCGACGCCGCCAGCGGCAAGGGCGGCAAGGTCATCCTCGACTGGACCGCCTGACCCCCCGCAACCGCGAGCACCTTCAGGAGCCCCCCATGTTCGACACCGTCCGCGACGACCTGCGCGCCACCCTCGACGAGATCCGCGCCGCCGGCCTGCACAAGCCCGAGCGGGTCATCGGCACCCCGCAGTCCGCGACCGTCAACGTCACCGCCGGCGGCCGCCCCGGCGAGGTCCTCAACTTCTGCGCCAACAACTACCTCGGCCTCGCCGACCACCCCGAGGTGATCGCCGCCGCCCACGAGGCCCTGGACCGCTGGGGCTACGGCATGGCCTCCGTCCGCTTCATCTGCGGCACCCAGGAGGTGCACAAGGAGCTGGAGGCCAGGCTGTCGGCGTTCCTCGGCCAGGAGGACACCATCCTGTACTCCTCCTGCTTCGACGCCAACGGCGGTGTCTTCGAGACCCTGCTCGGCGAAGAGGACGCGGTGATCTCCGACGCCCTCAACCACGCCTCCATCATCGACGGCATCCGGCTGTCCAAGGCCCGCCGGTTCCGCTACGCCAACCGCGACCTCGCGGACCTGGAGGCCAGGCTGAAGGAGGCGTCCGACGCCCGCCGCCGGCTGATCGTCACCGACGGCGTCTTCTCCATGGACGGCTACGTGGCACCCCTGCGCGAGATCTGCGACCTCGCCGACCGCTACGACGCGATGGTCATGGTCGACGACTCGCACGCCGTCGGCTTCGTCGGCCCGACCGGCCGGGGCACCCCCGAACTGCACGGCGTCATGGACCGCGTCGACATCATCACCGGCACCCTCGGCAAGGCCCTCGGCGGCGCGTCCGGCGGCTACGTCGCCGCCCGCGCCGAGATCGTCGCCCTGCTGCGCCAGCGCTCCCGCCCCTACCTGTTCTCCAACAGCCTCGCCCCGGTGATCGCCGCCGCCTCCCTGAAGGTCCTCGACCTGCTGGAGTCCGCCGACGACCTGCGCGTCCGGCTGGCCGAGAACACGGCGCTGTTCCGCCGCCGGATGACCGAGGAGGGCTTCGACATCCTCCCCGGGGACCACGCCATCGCCCCCGTCATGATCGGTGACGCGGCGGAGGCGGCCCGCATGGCCGAACTCCTGCTGGAGCGCGGGGTGTACGTGATCGGCTTCTCCTACCCGGTCGTCCCCCAGGGCCAGGCCCGCATCCGGGTCCAGCTGTCCGCCGCGCACTCCACGGAGGACGTCCACCGCGCGGTCGGCGCGTTCGTCGCGGCGCGCGCCGAACTGGCCGCCTGACCAGGCCGGACGAGCTGGGATAATCAGGGACATGATCGAGGCGCGGCGGCTCCACATCCTCCGTGCGGTGGCCGACCACCGCACGGTCACCGCGGCGGCCGCCGCGCTCTATCTCACCCCCTCCGCCGTCTCCCAGCAGCTGACGGCCCTGGAGCAGGAGACCGGTCACCGCCTGGTGGAGCGCGGTGCCAAGGGCGTACGGCTCACCCCGGCCGGCGAGATCCTGCTCGGCCACACCAACGCGGTCCTTGCCCAGCTGGAGCGGGCCGAGGCCGAGCTGGCCGCCTACGGCTCGGGCGAGGCGGGCACGGTCACCGTGGCGGCCTTCGCGACCGGTATCGCCCAGGTCGTGGCCCCGGCCGTGGCCCGCCTCGCCGCCAAGGCACCCGGCATCCGGATCCGGGTGCGGGACGCGGAGGGGGACGCCAGCCTGCCCATGGTCCTGGACCGGCAGGTGGACGTGGCGGTCGCCGTCGAGTACCGGGGCGCCCCGCCGGCCGACGACCCCCGTCTGACCCATGTCCCGCTCTACGCCGAGCCGTTCGACGCGGTCGTCCCCCTCGGGCACCGGCTGGCGGACACCCGCGAGGTGCCGCTCGCCGAACTGGCCAAGGACCCCTGGATCGGGCCCTACCCGGGCAACCCCTGCCACGACGTCGTCGTCCTCGCCTGCGAGAGTGCCGGCTTCCAGCCCCGCCTGGAACACTCCTCCGACGACTTCCGGGCCGTCGTCGCGCTCGCCGCCGCCGACGCGGGCGTCGCCCTCGTACCGCGCTCCGCGCTGTGCGGCATGGACCTCGCCGGCGTGGTCGTACGCCCCGTCGACGGCGTCGCCCCGACCCGCCGCGTCTTCGCCGCCGTCCGCCGGGGAGCCGAGGGGCATCCGCTGATCCGCCCGGTGCTGGAGGCGCTCGGCGAGGCGGCCCGGACGTGAGCCGTCCGTAACACGGTCGTCTCATATCAGGGATAGCGTCCCGGATATGAGAAGCGAAGATCCTGTCGATCTCCTCATCGGCAACCGGCTGGCCGAGCTGCGCGCCGAGCACGGCTGGTCCCTGGACGAGCTGGCGGAGCGCAGCGGAGTCAGCCGGTCCACCCTGTCCCGCGCCGAACGCGCCGAGACCAGCCCCACTGCCGCCGTCCTGAACCGGCTCTGCCATGTCTACGGCCGCACCATGTCCCAGCTGCTCGGCGAGGTCGAGGCGGCCCCGGCCCCGCTGGTCCGCGCCGCCGAGCAGCGGGTGTGGGAGGACCGTGCCGCCGGCTTCGTACGCCGGTCCGTCTCCCCGCCGCACACCGGACTGCGTGGCGAACTCGTCGAGGGCCGGCTCGCCCCGGGCGCGGACCTCGCCTACGACCGCCCGCCCGTGCCCGGCCTGGAACAGCACCTGTGGCTGCTCGCGGGGGCCCTGGAGGTCACCGTCGGCGAACGGGCCCACCGGCTCGACGCGGGGGACTGCCTGCGGATGCGGGTGACCGGCGCGACCCGGTTCCGCTGCCCCGGCCCGGACCCGGCGCGCTACGTCCTGGCGGTGGTACGGCCGTGAGGATCGAGCGCTGGGACGGCGACCGGATACGCGCGCGGGCCGACGGCCTGGCGGCGCTGCTCACCGACACCGTGGCCGCGGGCGCCTCCGTCGGCTTCCTCGCACCGCTCGGCCACACCGAGGCGGTCGCCTGGTGGCGGGAGCGGGCCGACGGCGTGGCGGCCGGCCGACTCGCCGTCTGGGCGGCCCTGGACGCCACGGACCGGGTGACCGGCACCGTCGGCCTGGACTTCCCGGGCAAGCCGAACAGCCGGCACCGGGCCGAGCTGGTCAAGCTGATGGTGCACCGGTGCGCGCGCGGGCAGGGGCTCGGCCGCCGGCTGCTGACCACCGCCGAGCGGGCCGCCGCGGCCGACGGGCGCACCCTGCTCCACCTCGACACCGAGACCGGCAGCCCCGCCGAGCGGCTGTACCGCGCGGCGGGCTGGACCGAGGCCGGCACCATCCCCGGCTACGCGGCGAGCCCGGCGGGAGAGCTGCGGCCGACGACCCTGTACTACAAGCGGCTCGATGGCGGCCCTGGGAGCTGATTGTCAGTGGCAGGGGCTACCTTGCGTGTCATGCCGGACGCAGAAGACGTACGCCGAATCGCCCTGTCCCTGCCGGACACCACGGAGAAGGTGGCCTGGAGCATGCCCACGTTCCGGGTGGCCGGGAAGATGTTCGCGACCCTGCCCGAGGACGAGACGTCCATCGCCGTGCGCTGCCCCAAGGAGGAGCGCGAGGAACTGGTGCTGGCCGAGCCGGACAAGTTCTGGGTCGCCGGCCACGAGGCCCAGTTCGCCTGGGTGAGAGCGAGACTGGCCGCCCTGGAGGACGAGGAGGAGCTGCGGGACATCCTGGCCGACTCCTGGCGCCAGGCCGCCCCGCCCCGACTCCTGGACGCCCACCCCGAGTTGGGGCTCCCGGCCGCGGGCTGAAAAACCCGGTGGGGGCGGTCGGCGGGGTGGCATCATCCCGCGACGGGGGCGGTACGGGGAGGCGCGGGCGTGCGGGTGACGGGAGCGGCGAGGACAGCGTGGCCGCCCGAGCCGCCGGACGCCCCGGTGACAGGGAGGGGAGCACTCGGATGACCGGAAGAACGGACGCGCGGCACGCCTTCGGCACGCGGCGGGCGGGGCGGGCGCGGGAGGCCGCGGCCGGGGCCCCGGCCGTGTGGTCACGGGACTTCGCGCTGTTCTTCGTGGCCCGGGCCGTCGCCCGGCTCGGTGACACCATGCTGCCCGTCGCCCTCGCCGCCGGCCTGCTGGAACACGGGTACGGCGCGGGCGCCGTCGGTCTCGCCATGGCCGCCACCGCCGCCGCGTTCGCGGGGCTGGTCGTCTTCGGCGGGGTCGTCGCCGACCGGTTCAGCACCCGCAGGCTGATGATCGGCGCGGACCTGGTCCGGCTGGTCACCCAGGCACTCGCCGCCGGCCTGTTCCTCGCCGGGCACGTGGTGCTGTGGCAGATCTGTGCCATCGGCATCGTCAACGGCGTGGCCGGCGCGGTCTTCCAGCCGGGCGTGGCCAGCACCGTGCCCCGCCTCGCCGCGGACGTCCAGGGCGCCAACGGCGCGATACGGATCGCGGAGTCCGCCGCCCAGCTCGCCGGCCCCGCCGTGGCCGGCGTCCTGGTCGGCCTCGCCTCGGCCGGAGGCGTCTTCGCCGCGCACGCCGCCACCTACGCGCTCAGCGCCCTGTGCCTGCTGCTGCTCCGGCTGCCCCCGCTCCCCGCGGGGCCCCGGACCGCCGCCGGCTCCGCTTTGCGCGCCTTCCGCGCCGATCTCGCCGACGGCTGGCGGGAGTTCCGCTCCCGCGCCTGGCTGTGGAGCGTGATCGCCGTCTGGTGCCTCTACATGATCGCCGTATGGGGCCCGACCGTGCCACTGGTGGCGACCGAGGTCGTCCAGCGGCACGGGCCGGGCGCCTACGGCCTGGTCAACTCGGCCCTCGGCGCGGGCACGGTGATCGGCGGCCTGCTCGCCCTGCGGCTGCGCCCGCGCCGCATGCTCCGCGCCGGGGCGCTGTCCCTCTTCGTCTTCTTCGGCTTCCCGGCGGCCGTCGGCGCGGGCCTCGGGGTGCCGGCCATGGCGGCGGGGGCCGCGCTCGCCGGTGCCGGCATGTCGTTCTGGGGCGTGATGTGGGCGACCACCGTGCAGACGCAGGTCCCGCCCGACGTCCTGAACCGCATCCACGCCTACGACGTGGCCGGCTCGCTCGCCATGCTGCCCGTCGGCCAGGCCCTGGCCGGACCGGCGGCCGGTGCGCTGGGCGCCGGCCGCGTCCTGCTGACCGCCGCCGCCGTGAGCCTGCTCGTGGCGGTGATCCTGCTGGCGACACCGGCGATACGCGACCTGGTCCGGGCCGAGGCCGCGCCCGCCCACGGTGGCCGGACCGCACCGGCCCGCTGAGGGCCCGGCGCCCCGCCTGCCCCGTCCGCCCGGTGGGGCCGGTGGCTCACCCGCCCACGGAGACCGGGCCGCGTCCGCCCGCCGGCACCCGTACGGCTCCGACGAAACCGCCGATCCGCTCCCGCAGGCTCGCCGCGTCCAGGCCGTGCGCGGCCACGTGCTCGTCGATCGTGCCGTAGCGGCGCAGCTCACGCCGGGCGACGCCGAGGCCGAGCACGCGGTGCGGCACGTCGGACAGCGCCTCGCTGACCGCGGCCGTGGAGGTCCCCGCCAGATACGGCTCGACCAGCACGACGTCCGTACCGGCGGCCTCCGTGGCCCGACGCAGCCCGGCCGCGTCGAACGGCCGTACCGTCGTCGCGTACAGCACGGTCACGTCCAGGCCCTCCGTGGCGGCCAGGACCGTGTCCAGCAGGGGGCCGACGGCGACCACGACACCCGAGCGGCCCTCGCGGACGGTGACGAAGCGCTGCCCGTCGACCGGCCGCCCCTGCCGGTTGGACTGCACGGACAGCCGTACGTACACCTTGTCGTCGCCCGCGGCGACCGCGTGCCGCAGCAGGGTCTCGGCCTCGTCCGGATGCCCGGGCACATGTACGGTCCAGCCGTCCAGCGTGTCCAGGAGGGCCACGTCGCCCGGAGCCATGTGGGTGAAGCCGCCGGCCGGCCAGTCGAAGGATGCGGCTGCGCTCACCAGCACCGCGCCCGTGTCCTGGTGCCCCAGGTCCAGCTTGACCTGCTCGAACGGCCGCTCCACGAGAAAGCTGGCGAAGGTGTGCACGACGGGCCGCAGCCCGGTGAGCGCCAGCCCCGCCGCCGCCCCGACCAGGAGCTGTTCGCGGATGCCGACGTTGATCACCCGGTCGGGGTGGCGGCGCATGGCGTCCTGGAAGCCGTCCAGGCCGATCTCGGCGAGGACGACGGCGACCCGGGGGTCCTCGTCCAGCAGCCGGGAGACGACGGGTGCGAAGCGGTCACGCATGGTGTCCATGGAGGTGTGCCCTTTCGGGAAGCGGGGGAGGGTCAGGCGTTCTTCGGCTCGACACGGGCGACGACGACATGCGGCCGGCCCGGGTGCGGCGCGGTGAACGCCGCGTACAGCGCCGCGTGGTCGCGGCCGTCCACGGTGACGGCGGACCAGCCGGCGGCCTCGAACCGGGCCGCGATCCCGCCGGGCAGCGCGTGGCTGGCGGAGGAGTTGTCGATCACGACGGTGTGCAGCCGGTCCAGTCCGGCGGGGCCGGCGAAGGCGATCGCCTCGTGGTTGCTGCCCTCGTCCAGTTCGGCGTCCCCGATCAGCACCCAGACCGCCGGGTCTGTCCGGCCCTGGGCACGCAGGCCCAGCGCGGTGCCCACGGCGATCGGCAGCCCGTGCCCGAGCGACCCGCTGCCGATCTCGGCGCCCGGCACCAGCACCCGGTCCGGGTGGTGCCCGAGCGGGGAGTCGTACGTGCCGAACCCCGGCAGCCACTCCGCGGGAAGGAAGCCCTTCGCGGCGAGCACGGCGTAGTAGGCCATGGGTCCGTGCCCCTTGCTGAGCAGGAAGCGGTCCCGGTCGGGGTCGGTGCGCCGTTCGGGGGTCACGCGGAGCACCCGGTCGTAGAGCACCCACAGGACGTCGAGGGTGGAGGTGGCGGCGGGGCCGTGCTTCTCGTCGCCGGTCATCAGCCCCATCAGCCGGGGCAGGTCGTCGTAGCCGTACGTACGGCCCTGGTCCGTTGCGGTCGTCATACGGTTGATCGTGCAACCTCAACCAAACTTGAGGTCAATGGTGAAAGGAGCGCGCGACCACCCACCCGAGTGCGGTATTGTTTCCCTGCGCGTTCACCCGGGGAAACCCCAGGTCAGACCGCGCACCGGGACGTGGCGCAGCTTGGTAGCGCACTTGACTGGGGGTCAAGGGGTCGCAGGTTCAAATCCTGTCGTCCCGACTGGAGACAGTCGCAGGTCAGGGCCGGTTTCGGAGCAATCCGAAACCGGCCCTCGGCCGTTTCTGGGGACCGGTTGGGGACCAGTGCTCCCTTGACCGGTGTCAGCGGGTCATGACGATCGGGCCCGGGAGCGAGCGGGGGGGGGCGCGGACCGCGCTGAGGTGGGGCGGAGAGTGCTGCGCCGGCGGCCGTGATCTTGTGGACGTCGGGGTGGTCTTGAGGGAGCCGTGCCCGGCGATGCGCCGCAGGACGTGGACCGGGACTCCCGCGTCGGCGAACCAGGTCAGGCTGGTGTGCCGGAGGTCGTGGCGGCGCAGGTGTTCGTAGCCGAGCCTGATGACCACGTTGTCCCAGTGGGTGGCGTCGCGCAGGACGGCGGTGGAGACGCGTCCTCCGCGCGGGCCGGTGAACAGGCGGGCGTCGGGGTCGGGGCCGGCGGACAGGATGCGCTGGGCGAAGACGAAGCCCCTCGTCGCTGCGTACACAAAGGGACATCGAGCGCGCACAGTACCTGTTCCGGGCCGGCCACGCGGCGGCGTGAGCGGCTTCTGTCCCTGGCCTTCTGCGGGAAATGGTGGTTTTCAGTGAGCCTGTCGACGCAGGGATGGAAGGGTGGCGGTGGACTAGGCATCCGGGTTCCGGCGCTCTCGTCGGAAACGAGGTGTTCGACGTGCCTGTAGTGCTGTTCAGGGCCGGAAGAGACCCGTGGGCAGCGGGAGCCCCCTAGGACCTTCAGGGGAGGGGTGCGGATCTTTGAGTCGGCGGAGGAAGGCCAATGTTCCGGCGGTGCCGTAGCCGTAGCTTGCTTCGCGGTCGGACAGTTCCGCCTCGCCGGTGGTGAGGCATCGGTCGGTGACGAGAGCCGCGACTCGGTGGGCGTGGTGGGTGAAGTCGGTGTTACCGGTCACTGTGGCGAGGTCGATGAGGAATTGTCCGAGGCCGGACAGTCCGCAACATTGACTGGTCACGGTGGTGCGGGGGGCGAGCAGGGCGGCGGTGTGTCCGGCCCGGGTGGCGAGGTCGACCCATTCGGGGCGGTGCAGGATGCCGCCTGCGTGAAGGAGGGTGGTGCCGATGCCGGGCAGGCCCTGGCACCACGACAGTGCCAGCGGGCGGCAGCCGGGGCTGCGTGTGGCGGCGAGGTACTCCTCGATGCGTTCGGCCAGAGTGGTGCACCAGCGGTGTGCGGTTTCCTCGGCCGCCGGGTGCCGTGGTCCGGTGGCCTGATGAGCGAGCAGAAAGGCCAGGAGGCCGGCGGTGCCGTGCGCGTGGCCGTGGCGGACGCTGTGGCCGGTGCCTGGTTCGTCAGGGTCTTTGATGTCCGCGGTGATGGTGCAGTTGCCGGCCAGGAGGCGGTCGAGACAGGCGTCGGCGACATCGCGATGGCGGTCGTCGCCCAGAAGGTCGGCAAGTTGGAGATGGGCGATGCCGATCCCGGCCAAGCCGTGAGTGCAGTCGTCGCGCACCTCCGCTGCCGGGGGCAGGAGGGCGGGGTCGGGCAGAGCCAGCCTGTACGCCGCTTGCGTCAGTTCGGCCTGCGTGATGGCCGCCCGCGTGGGGGGTGTGGTGCGTGCGGCGATGGCGAGCAGGACGGCTGTGCCGGTGGCCCCGAACAGCCAGCCCGCCGGGGCCTGGAGCTGTTCGCTGTGGCGGGCGGTGTGGGCTGCCAGGGCGTACGCGGCGTGGCGGGAGGTGTCATCGGGGTGGTTGAGCAGTTCCCAGGCCACCCCGGCCGTTCCGGTGAACAGGCTTGTCCCCGGTGGCGCTGTCCGCTCGGTGAGCTGTTCGGTGTAGCGGTGCAGGGTGTCCAGTAGCTGGTCGGTGACCTTGTCGACGCCGGACGTGACTGCCGACGTGCGGGGCATGCGGCGGGTGTTGGCTGGGCGGCTGCCGGTACGCAGGTGGTGGGCTGCCCTGGTGCGGCGCTCGGGCTCTTCGGCGAGCAGGTCCGGGATAAGGGCGAGGGTGGCTCGGGCGCTGCCGTCGGCGAGTGCGGGGTGGGCCTCGGCCAGCCAGGCCAGCGTGCGTTCAGCGTCCGGGGCGAGGCCGTTGTCGCGGACGGCCGGAGCGACGCCGGTGGCGGCGAAGCACAAAGTGGCGCCCAGCGCGTAGTAGTCGTCCTCGACGCAGGCGGGTGGGTTGCTGCGCTGACGGGGCGGCGCGTAGCCGGGAGTGTGGCCGGGGCGCTGGATGTCGTGAAGGGCGGCAATGCCCAGATCCACCAGGTACAGGCGCCCGCCGTCCTCGGACAGGACGATGTTCTTCGGCGCCAGGTCGCGGACGATCACCCCGTGCTGATGCACGGTGTCCAAAGCGGCCAGCAGCCGGCGCCCCAGGCCGGCCAGAGTTGCCCCGTCGGCACGGCCGACAGCAGGCGGGCGCCGATCGACCGGGTCCGTATACGCGCCGTTGGTGTGGACGTCCTCCCCCAGGGTCGTCTTGCCCACGTCTGCTGTGACCAGGTATTCGTCCGCGCCGTGGCGGAAGTGGTCCACCAGGCAGGGGGTGTTGCCTGCTCCGCGCAGGTGGGCGAGAACACGGCGTTCGTTGCGCAGCAGGATGCGTGCATCGAAGCCGTCGGCGGTCTCCCCGGCCCAGGCGAAGCCCTGTTTCACGATCACGTCGCGGCCGGTGGTGGTGTCTCTCGCCCGGTAGACGGCGCCGCGAACGGACTGCTGCACCCCCTCCTCCAACTGGTAACGGCCGCCCAGCAAGCTCCCTTCGGCCGGTACCCCCACCTCGTGGGCCGACGGGGACGGGGCGAACGGATCACGGGCCCATGGCGGGCAGCGGTAGACCGCCCCCGCCTGTCCGGGAAACTCCTCCCCGCCCGGACCCCGCATGATCAACACGGGGGCGCCGTCGCCGTCCGCGCGCCAGCACGGCGCGAACGGACCGTACCGGTAGTACACCGGCGCGCCGGGAGCAAGGCGGCGGTCGCTGCGGATCGTGGGCCCTTCCAAGCCCGACAGCGCGTCGGCCAGCCGGGCCGCCACTTCCACCAGGATGTCGGGCTGCTGGTCGGGATAGACGGTCAAAGCCTTGCCGACCAGCCCCCAGTTGCCGTGGTCACCGGAGTTCATCCGGGCCAAGTCGGCGGAGCCGGGGACCGCTTTGAAGTCGCACGGCACGGCCAGCAGCACGTCAAGCGCCCGCTGGAGAACCCGGCCGAGCGTACTGGGGCGGGCGGAGATGTGCAGCTTCCACCCATGCCCGTCCCGGACGGTCCCCGGCCGCTCGACATACAGCCACTGCCGTGTCACCCGCAGCACGCGCCCGGTCGCCCGCGCACCGGCACCCAGCCGTTCGCACAGCGCGTCACGCGACACGGACTCATCGGCTACAAAGGCGGCGGTCATCAACACCCCAAGCAAGCACGAGGAACATGCGGAAGGCGAGCACACAAGGCGCGGGCTCCGGCCCCCCTGCGGGTGGGCCGGAGTCAACGGACGCCACGTCAGAACGTGACGCCCTCACACACGATGGTCATCGGGCCGCTCATGCACGTGGACCCGCAGTTCGCCGCCGCGCTGTGGGCGTCAGCGCCGTCGAACGTACAGGAGGCCAGAACGTTGTGCAGGTCCTGCTCGCCCGCATCCCGGGGAGTGAATTCGTCCAAGGTCATGCTCATGAGGAAGTCCCTTTCTCTCGGCCCCTGACAAGAGGCACAACTGAGGCCGCCACAGTCCCGATGCATGCCGCGGCCCGCTCATGGATCTTTCTCCACCGATCCCCGCCTCGCGGCACCCAGCACGGCAGTACCGGCCATTCGAGTGAATTCGTGACCCGGCGTGTTTACTGGCATTCCGGCCGTGCCCGGGCTGTGGTGCGAAAGGAGCTTCGGGCGCTGGACGTTCCGGGAGCCCGCACCTGCCACAAGCGGCTTGATGACGGCAGTTCTGGCCGGCGTGCGGAGGCTCGTGAGGCTGCCGCGCCTCGCGGAGCGATGTCTCTCTCAGCCGGTCAACGTCGCAGCAGGGCTGGTGGCTGCTGCGGCGGCCTGGAGAGCAGAGCGGGAGTACAGCTGTGCGCCTTTTTCGCCTGGGGTGGACGGGACTGACGTATTCCGATTCCCTCGGCGAGTTCTCCGGTGAGGTGGGAGAGCAGGGTGGCGGTGGTGTATGTGGGGCGAGCCCGTCTCGCAGAAGTACACCACCGGCGCCGCGTGCGTCTTCAGCGTCCAGGTGCTGGAGGCGATGCGGAACCTCGGCATCACGGTGTCCAAGCAGGACGCGCACGGCTTCATGTGCGCCTGGCACTACGTCAACCACTACCTCGGCACCCCCGACAAGTGGCTGCTGCCCAAGGACGTCGACCTGGTCGACCGCCTGTGGCGCATCGAGCGGGAAAAGGAATGGCGCAGGAGCGAGGACTGCCTGTTCATGACCGATCAGGCGGTCAAGTTCTACCGCGGCCTGCTGCCCCCGGCCGTCAGCGACGCCTTCATCGCCGTCACCCGCGTCGGGCTCGGCGACCATTACGCCGACATGGCAGGAGTTCCGAGGAGTCCGATCGACTTCGCCGCCAAGGGCCTCTCCGCCGGCCACAAGCTCGCCAGCGGGCTCGGCTCTGGCCTCCTGGGCGGCGGCGCGAAGAAGGTCACCGGCGTCAACCCCTACGAAGAGGCCGTCGGCATCGCCGCCAAGGGCTACAACGAAGTCGTCCGGTTCGCCATCACCCACGACCAGGACGACCAGCCCCAGATGCACCAGGAACTCGGCGACAACCGCTGACACCGCACCCGGCGCCCGGCGGGGGTGCGACCTGGCAGAGGTTGCCCTCCCGCCCCGTCGGCAGGCGCACGCTTCGGCCTGCTGCCGCCCCGGGCAGCCCACCATCGCCGAGAGGACGACACGCCGGCGACCCCGGTCCGCAGATCAGCTCGGCGCATACGACAGGCCGGGGCGGCGTTGCGTCCCGGCCTTCCCGGGGGCTGTCTACCGGGGGCCGTCGTCCCGCGGGCGAAGGTAGACGGTTTTGCCGTAGCTGTTGTCCAGCCAGATCCGGTGCCTTTCGTTGACCGTGTGCAGACTCGGGTGCTCGTAGCTGCGTTCGCCGCGCTGCCCTTCGTTGACCGTCACCAAGACCCACTCCAGGCACCAGGCGGCGCCGCTCTGCGAGCTCTCGAAGCGCAGGTAGACCGGGAAGTACTGCAGATCGTCCGTGTCCAGCGGGGGTGTGCGCGGATCGTTGTACTGGGCATTCTCCACGTTGGCACCGTCACCGAAGACGTAGGTGTCGTCGGCGCCTTGCACGAAGTCGGTCTTGCCGACGAGATCGAGGACGAATTCACGACCACCGACGCCGAGATAGATCCATGCGCCCGTGGCTGCATGCTCGATGTCGGCGGTCATCACATGCGCCTTGATCTGCGTGATCTCACTCATCGATCAGCTCCTTTCCTTAGAGGGTGCTGCCTCTGCCTCAGCCGGTGTTGCTGGCAAGCAGCGGCACGAGAGGCTCCGTCGGCGTCCTGCCCGCCTGCACACTCAGGACAGTCACACGCGATAAGTCACCCATCCGTGCGACGGATTGGGGCGACAGTGAGGGACCCCGCAAACGTGTACGGGCCCGACTGACCCTCTTCAGTTCCACAGGGCCTGCGACCAGACACGATGGTGAACACGGCCGGTGAACTACGACGCTGCGGGATCGGCTCGTCCCTCCCCGGAACCGGCAAGGGTCTGCACCACCCGCGCCCGCGGCCTGCCGGCACGAGGCCCTGGAAGTCCTGGTCGCCACCGACACCCCGCTCCCTTCCGAGCGGGCCGCCCCCCGGCTCGGGAGGTGCAGGAGCGAGTTCGACTGGATGGTACGGCTCGGGACGGGTCCGCTCCCCGCAGGCGGTCGAGGTCCGCTTCACAACCAGCCGGGCCGGGACCGTCGACGTCACCCGCTACGGTCCGCCGACGTCGACGCGGTCGTCCCCGCCCACCCCGAGGTCGACTGGGAGCAACTGCCCGCCGGGAGAAGGGCCGGCGCTCCCCGCTGGCGTCGCTGCGCCCGGAACCGGCGGCGGCATCCGCGCATCGCCTGCCGGAACAAAGGCGGCCCTCGCACCCTGAACGCCGGGTACGAGGGCCGCCTCCTGTTCCCGTGGTCAGGGCGTGTCGCCGGAGTGGAAGAAGCGGCAGCTCACCCCGGGGCCGGCAGAGCGCCGTTCGCCGGGGCCCGGGTCGTACAGGGCGCGGCCACCGGGCCAGCGCACGAGCCCGGTGGACAGGGCAACGCCGCCGTCGACTTCCCCGGCGCGCCAGCCGGTGATGTCCAGCAGCAGGGGCGTCCAGCGGGCCGCGACCGGTTCGGCGTAGACCGGGTGCGGGAGCGGGCCGGGAGCGGGATCGTCGCGGTCGGCGCCGTAGACACGGCGGCGGAGCAGCTGTTCGCCTTCACGGTTCACCCCGTCAAGCCTGGCAGCCACCGCTGACAACCCGGGGTGCGGTCGTGTCACCAGCGGAAGCGGGAGAGCCAGCCGCCTTCCGCTTGGGCACGGCCTGGTCCTGCTCCTGGTGCCGGCACGTGCCCAGCCAGGGTTCACCGAAGTCGGACACACACAGGATATCTCTCGCCGGGCTCCGGCGGGGCACCCGGTCTCGGCTGCCCCGCCGATCGCTGGGGGTGACTCAGTCGATGCGGACGCTGTTCGTCCGGTCGGCGATGGTCTCCTGGCCGGGCTCGACGGTTTCCGCCACGTCGCCCTTGCAGTCGATGTCCTCGTACAGCTTGGCGGTCCGGTTCGTGTTGTTGGTGATACCGGCGTCCTGGTCGTTGTTGTAGCAGCCGTGGGGGTTGTGGATGGTCCTGTCGTCGATGACCAGCGTGCCGTTGGCCGCGTGCGCGGAGACCGGCACAGTCACGGCCAGCAGCGCGGCCGCGGCCAGGGAGCCCAGGAGAGTGGAGGGACGTCGCATCGGATTCTCCTTCGTCGTACGGGTGCCACCCGGCACGTTGACGATCGGCGGTAACGGGGACAGGGCCTCGCCCCTCGCGTTCTGGCTGCCGTCTCGATCCGCACCGTCCCGGGCTGTCCACCGTCGCACGCACCCGCCGGCCAGGTATCGGCATGATGGACCAAATGGGTGATACGCGTACGGCCAGCAGCGGCCGGGAGCCGCCCGGGCAGGAGCTTTCCTGGGTGTCGTCCGGTGGCGGTCAGTCCTGGCGGACTGGGAATTGGTGACCGTCCGGGTCGGTGGCCGTGATGAAGGTGCCCCAGGTCTGCTCGTCGATGTCGCTCACCGGGACATCCTCGCGTCCCGGAGCCCGGTCTGTGTCCACAGGGCCGGGCGCGCACCCGTAGGGCGATCGGCCGGGCGCACCAGGCACTCGGCCAGCGAACAGCAAGGAGCCGTCCTGGCGACGACGTCCCAAGGTGCCCCAGCTCGCCCCGGAGCAAATCCTGCGGGCCGCCGACTACGCGGAATTGGCCTGACAGGAGCAGGGCAGTAAGGAGGAGAATGCCGCGCTGGCACAGCTCCACGCCGACGGCCCGGTGCTGGCGCGGCTGATCGGTGAGTTCGGTGCGCTGTTGCCGGCCGACTACCTCACCGTCGTGCCCGATGGGTACGCCGACTGCGAGTCCGCGTACTTCCTCGTGCAGTCGGTGACGGTGGCGAGCCGGTACCTCAAGCGGTGGTGCCTGGCGGGCGGCGGCGTGGACACCGCGTGGATCGCGGCCGGGTTCCTGATCGAGTGCATGCGGGAGGTCGGCCGGGATCCGCCAGTTCCTCGTCGTCATCACTGCGGGGCAAGTGGCGTGCGGGTGCCGGCCGGCGCGCCGCACGGTGGTGACGTCCGGCAGCCAAGTCAGTCCCCACCCCCTTTTTTTTCCGGTTACCAGGTTGCGAGGAGGTGGTCGGGGCTGCGGACGGCCGTGTTGAGGGGCCAGTGGTCGGGGTGGGCCGCGTGGGCGTCGGTCAGGGTGAGGTCGGGGCAGGACCGGGCGAGTGCGGTCAGGCCCTGGTGTGCGAGGTGGCGGGCGTAGGGGGCCCCGGGGCAGTAGTGGATGCCGGCGCCGAAGGCGAGGAGGGGTGGGCTGTCGGTGCGGTCGGGGTTGAAGCTGTCGGGGTCGGTGGTGGGGTGCTGTTCGTCGCGTGCGGCGGAGGCGAGCAGGAGTAGCAGACGGGCTCCTGCGGGGATGCGTACGCCGGAGAGCTCGACGGCGCGGGTGGTGTTGCGCAGCCAGCCGGCCAAAGGCGGGTCGTGGCGCAGTGTCTCCTTGATCGCGGCCGGCAGCCTCTGTGCTGGGTGGTGGTCGTTCCAGGTGCCGGTGGTCAGCAGGCGGTGGAGGGTGTTGGCGAGGAGGCGGGGGGTGATCTCGGCGTTGGTGATGAGGACTTCCATCAGGGTGGAGGCGACCTCGCGGGTGGTGAAGGGCTGCCCGGTGGTGTCCTGGTGGGTGAGCCAGCCGGAGACGAGGTCGTCGCCCGGGGAGTGGGTGCGCTGTTCGGCGAGAGTGTGGCAGTAGGTGAACAGGTCGTTCAGTGCGTGGGCGGCGGCGATCTGTCCGGTGTCGTCCAGGCTTCCCCAGACGAGGTGGGTCAGGGCGGCCGCTTGGTCCTGGACGGCTTGCTGGTCGGCCGGTGGGATGCCGGTCATACGGCCGAGTGCGGCGGTGGCCAGGGGGCGGGCCCAGTGGTCGACGAGGTCGCCGGTGCGGCCGAGGCGGCCGGCGAAGCGCTGGGCCGCGTGGCGGGCTTCCTCCTGCAGAAGGCTCTGAAGGTGGTTGACGCGGCTGTCGGTGCTGGGGAAGACGGCGGTCATCTGGCGGCGGAAGCGGGTGTGGTGCGGTGGGTCGAGGGAGGACAGGACGGGGACGGCGGCGCTGCGGCCGAGTACGGCCTGCGCTTGGGGGCACAGCGGTCGCAGGGGCAGGTAGCCCAGGGCGGTGGAGAAGGTTCCGCCGGCGTCGCGCAGGACGGTGTCGATGTCGTTGTGCCGGGAGATGACCCAGACGTCCAGTTCGGGGTCGTGGAAGACGGGGTGGTAGCGGCGAAGGTGTGTGTACAGGGGGCCGGGTTCCCCGGCGCCGTGGGCGGTGATGGAGCCGGCCACGGCGGCCGGACAACCGGCGAGGGCCGGGCAGGCGCGGGTGGTCGCCTCGGTCGTAGCCATCACGTCGGTCCTTTCCTGTGGCCCGGGGTCAGTGGGTGGGGCGGGTGCGGGCGACGAGAAGGACGGCATCGTCGGTGAACCGGTCGGTACCGGTGGCGAAGTGGGCACGCAGTTCGGGAAGCAGTGCCTCGCGCAGGCCGGCGAGGTTGGGGTGGCCGGTGTTCCAGAAGGCGGCCAGCACGTCTGACGCGGCCTGGGCCTTGGCCTCGCAGCCGGACTCGGGAAAGAGCACGTCGACGCGGGCCCGGGTGAAGGCCAGGTCGGTGAAGCCACGGCGGGCCAGGACGCCGGCGGCCTGGCTGAGCAGGTAGCCCTGGTGGTCGGGCGCTTCGCCGGTCAAGGGGGCGCAGATACGGTTCCACAGGCCGATCAGCTCGTTGTCCGGTGCGCCCTGGACGAGGACGACCTTCGCTTCGGGGTGGGACATGTCGACCGCACGGGCCATTTCCGCCACCGCGGCTTCGGGGTCGTCGGTGTAGTGCAGGACCCAGGTGGCCACCGCCGCGTCGAACGCGCCGGTTTCTACGGGCAGTTGTTCGGCGCACCCGGACAGGATCCGCACGCCTCGGTCGGTGAGGTGGCGCATGCTCTCCTCGCGTGCGGCGTGCGGCTCCACCGTGGTGAGCGCATCCAGCCGGCCGGCGAGAGCGGATACGACGGCGCCGCTGCCGCCGCCGACATCCAGAACCCGGCTGTTGCGGGACAACGCGGCCAGGACGGGGTCGATGTCGTGGCGTTCGAAGCGGGCCTCCATGTCCAGCCAGCCCTGCTGGGCCAGTTCGTGGGGACCTCGGTAGGCGGCGGGGAGCGGGTAGGGGCCGGCCAGCGTGTGTGCCGGGAACACGGGGCCGCCGGGTTTGACGGCGTAGATGAACAGATGTTCTTCCGCTCCCATACCGGGGAAAGCGGGATGGAAGACGCTGATGCGCTCGTGGACGACCCGCAGACCTGCCCGGCGCAGCAGCCGGGGGAAGACCTCGGCCGGGTAGCTGGTCGCGCGGATGGTCTGGCCCATCCACTGGATCGGCTCGTCCTCGGCGTCGAAGGGCACGGTCGCGAAGACGAACAGTCCGCCAGGGGCGAGCCAGTCGGCGATCCGCGCGAGCGTGGCATCCAGGTCCGCCCTTGGCATCTGCAGCAGCGGGAAGAACGCGGTGATCGCATCCCACGCACCCGCAGCGGCGGGCAGGGCGCGTACATCGGCGCGTTCGAAGCGTGCCGCCGGCACCTGCGCGCGGGCCAGCTCCACCATCGTCTGTGAGACGTCGTAGCCCGTCACCACGTGCCCCGCGGCGGCGAGCCGTTCGGCGGTCGGCCGCCCGGTCCCCGAACCGATGTCCATCACGCGCGCCCGCTCGGGCAGCCGGGCCAACAGCCACTCAAGTGCCGCCAGTTGCTCCGGTAGCCGCGCGTACGTGTCCTCGTAGGTCTTGCCGAGCACGTCGAAGGGGCGAGCGGCCGCCTCGGCCGATCCGTGCGGTTCGGCAGGCGTGGGAGAGGTGTCAACGCTCATGCGGGTGGGGCTCCTTGACGGATTTGCCGAATCGATCCGACAGGACATTACACTCGGCGAAAGGTCAGTTGCTCCCTGTGTTCATATGATCGAATTACAGAGAGCGGTTCCCTCGTCTCTGGAGACCCTTCCTCATGCCTGCGCCCGACCACTCGGCGTACTTCGCCTTCCGTGACCAGCTTCTCGGTCCGCTCCGCACCACCATCCTCACCGGTGAACAGCTGTGCGAGGCCGGCCGTCTGATCTACGGCGACCCCAGCGGCCTGTCCCTGTACGGCATCCCCGCCCCCGACATGACCGCCAAGGGCATCACCCTGCTGGGACGCACCGCCATCGAGTGCTCCGTCGACGCCTACACCGCCCCGGTCGCCGACACCCTCGCCATGCTGCAGGCCGCCACCCCACCCCACGGCCCGGACACCGCCAAACCCCTGATCGTGGACCTGTTCTGCGGATCGGGAAACTTCGGCCACCACCTCGGCCAGCGGCTGTCTCGCCCGGTGCACGCCAGCGAACTCGACCCGGCCGTCTACACCACCACCCGAAAGAACCTCGACCGTGTCGGCTCCGCCATCGAGCTGCACCTGCTCGACTACCGCGACCTGCTCGGCAAACTCCCCGCCCGCAGCACCCACGACACCTACGTCGTCGAACCCCCCTGGGGCCCGGCCTTCACCGCGGCCGGCCTCGACCTCACCCGCACCGCGCCACCCGTCCCCGAAATCCTCAACGACATCCGCCGCAGCCGCGACGGCCTGCCCTGCCACATCGCCATCAAGACCAACGACCACATCGCCCACGACTCCCTGACCCGCTCCTTCACCGGCGCTCGCCACCTGGCCACCATCACCCCGCAACCCTCCCTCCCTCACGGCGCCAACATGGACTTCCACCTCTACGAACTCACCGACTGACACCAAACAGGCCGACAGGCGGCAAAAGCCCTGTCCAGAGCCCCGCCACGGAATCCCGGCGCAGTCACTTCACCACCCGCTGCCGTGCCCCCACGCCGGGGACCAGCCGGCTGATCGCCGCGTACAGCTCCAGGCTCTCGGCCAGCTGAGCAGCTGGCCCTCCATCGAAAGGCGATGGAGCGGCTCCTCGCGGACCGGCCCGAGCGCACCGACGGACGCAGAAGAGCGCCGTAAGCTCCAGCACCAGGTCGACGCCGCGGCCACCGTGATCGCGACATTGCTGACCGAGAACGCCGTCCTACGCGAGCGGATCGCCGCACGGTCCTCCGTCATCGACTCCATCCGGGAAGGGGCAACGCAGCGCTGAGACGGGCGCTGCCGGAGCCGATGCTGACACTCTCAGTAGCGTGCCGACGTGCCGACGGGGCGTGCGGCCGAACGGGACTCGCCCGTCCTGGCGTGCCGCCGCTCCAAGGCGCCCGCAGCGTTGCGCGAGGTTGAGCCCGTGTTGATCCCACCGATGAGCCGATGCTGGCCCAGGCCCAAATTCGGCACCGGAACTCGGTGCGGCGCCGGGTCTTCGCGTCGTCCCTGGGCGGCGCGTCATGAGGAGCCTGTCGTGTCGCGCAGGAGTTGCCGTGTGAGGCTGTCGAGTCGTGCCGCGGCGCCCTTGTCGAAGGCCGGGTGGAGGAGGCTGAGAGGGGTGCCCTCCGCGAAGGCGCTCAGCGGGTCCCGGGGCGGAGCGTCGATGATCTCCAGGATCGGCGGGACGGTGAACTCGACCGGCCGCGCGGCCCGTTTCATCCGGTCGATGTGCACCGCGGTGGCGGCGTCGAATTCGCCCGCGAAGCCGGTGCGGGTCCCACCCGGGAACAGCAGCACGTACCGGGCGCGACGGGTGGCTGCCCCCTCGGCGAACGAGACTCCGAGAAGGTCGTTGAGCCGGCCACCCTGGAACATGGCCGTCCAGCCGTCGTAGCCGCGTTCGAGGCCGAGGTCGTCCCACTGGATGCCCGGCGCCCCCACGCCGGGGCCGGCGATGTTCATCACGACCGGTGTTCCGGCCTTGTTCATCACGTCGGCCAGGCCGTATCCGAGCAGGTACCGACTGAGGTAGTACAGCGCGAGATTGTGCTCGATCCCTTCGGAGGTCACCAGCCGGTGGCTGCGGAAGTACCGGGCGCACAGCACGAGTACGTCCACCACCGGGAACCGGTCCACGATCTCCGCGATGACGCGCCGGTTCTCGCTGACGAGGCTGAGGTCGGCCTCGATGAAGACAGCGTGGTCGGCGGCGCCCATGTTGTGTGCGGTGTCGAGGAATTCCCTCCCCTTCAGCGGGTCCGGAGCGATGACGACCACTTGGTCGCCCCGGCCGAGACAGGCGTTGGCGAGCGCCTGCCCGATACCGGAAGTGCCTCCCGTGACAACGATGGTCTTCACCGTGATCCCCCCCTTCGGGTGACTTACCGCCACCAAAGTGGTTACAGTCAGGGTAAAAGGGCGGCGGAGGGCATCGCCTCCGCCGTCTGTTCAGCCGGTGACGCGCTGTGCCGCCTCGCGCTCACTGTCCCGCACCTGCCGGACGAGGCGGGCGATCGTCGTCCGCCCGAGCCGTTCCTTCATGGCCCGCTCCGCGTCCTGGAACTCCACCTCCAGCAGTTTCTGCATGTTCCGCCCCACCTCGCACGCGGCGCTCGGTGGATGCGGGTGCCGCGAGAGGACCGGCCCCGTCTCGACCGCGGCGTACGCGTCGTGGAGCGTGATCTCGCGGGCGGGGCGAGCGAGCGTCCAGCCGCCGTTGCGCCCCTCGGTGGACCGGACCAGGCCGGCGTCACGCAGACTGCCGAGGATCCGCCGCACCAGCACCGCGTTGCCGGCCAGGCTCTCCGCGATCTCCGCGGAGGTCAGCGAGCGGTCCCAGCGCCCCAGCATGGTGAGCGCGTGAATCGCGACCGCACTCCTGCTGCTGATGCTCACCGTGACTCCTTCTCGCCGGTCACCTCGACATAGAAACTGTATCCACGCTAGTAGCGGTTTTGTTCACGTGTCAATCCGGTACGCCGGCCGCGAAGTCCACCGCGGCGTGAGTCCGACGCATGCCGCACACAGCGCCCGCACACCGGTCTCCGGTCCCCGCGCGGGACCGTCGCCTGCGCCCGGCGTCGGCTTCGCGCGGGTCCGCTCCCGGTGGCGTCGCGCCGTCTCCCGAGGCGGGGTCGAGTGGTGCTCTAGACCGTCGCCACAGCCTTTCACAACGTAACTGCCGCTGTTTCAGAGGCGAAAGGACTTACAGCGATGTTGTCTACGAACGCGGGCCGGACATGACCCGGCGTGTCGTGATCACCGGTGTCGGTGTACGCGCTCCCGGCGGCAACGGAACGAAGGCGTTCTGGGACCTGTTGTCGGCGGGCCGCACCGCCACCCGGAGCATCTCCTTCTTCGACGCGTCGCCGTTCCGTTCGCGGATCGCCGGCGAGGTCGACTTCGACGCGGCGGCCGAGGGCTTCGGCCCGCGCGAGATCCGCCGCATGGACCGGGCCACGCAGTTCGCGGTGGCCTGCACCCGCGAGGCGGTCGCGGACAGCGGGCTGGACCTGTCCGCGCTCGACCCGCACCGCATCGGCGTCAGCCTGGGCAGCGCGGTCGCCTCGGCGACCAGCCTGGAGAACGAGTACCTCGTGATGTCGGACGCGGGCAAGCAGTGGGAGGTCGACCCGGCCTACCTGTCCCCGCACATGTTCGACTATCTCTCCCCGGGCGTCATGCCCGCCGAGGTGGCCTGGGAAGTGGGTGCGGAAGGCCCGGTGACCATGGTCTCCGACGGCTGCACCTCGGGGCTCGACTCGGTCGGTTACGCCGTCCAGCTGATCCGCGAGGGCACGGTCGACACCGTCGTCTCCGGCGCCGCGGACACCCCGATCTCACCGATCGTGGTCGCCTGCTTCGACGCCATCAAGGCGACGACGACCCGCAACGACGACCCGGCGCACGCCTCGCGGCCCTTCGACGGCACCCGCAACGGGTTCGTGCTCGCCGAGGGCGCCGCCATGTTCGTGCTGGAGGAGTACGAGGCGGCCAAGAAGCGCGGCGCGCACATCTACGCGGAGGTCGGCGGGTACGCCACCCGCTGCAACGCCCACCACATGACGGGCCTGCGCAAGGACGGCCGGGAGATGGCCGAGGCCATCCGTGTCTCGCTGGACGAGGCCCGCCTGGACGGCACCAAGATCGACTACATCAACGCGCACGGCTCGGGCACCAAGCAGAACGACCGCCACGAAACCGCCGCGTTCAAGCGCTCCCTGGGCCAGCACGCCTACGACGTGCCCGTCTCCTCCATCAAGTCGATGGTCGGCCACTCCCTGGGGGCCATCGGCTCCGTCGAGATCGCCGCGTCGCTGCTGGCGATCGAGCACAACGTCGTGCCGCCGACGGCGAACCTGCACACCCCCGACCCCGAGTGCGACCTCGACTACGTACCCCTGACCGCCCGCGAGCAGCGCGTCGACACGGTGCTCACGGTCGGCTCCGGCTTCGGCGGCTTCCAGAGCGCGATGATCCTGCACCGTCCGGAGGTGGCCGCGGCATGACCACCGTGATCACGGGCATCGGCGCGGCCACGCCCAACGGCCTGGGCACCGAGGCGTTCTGGAAGGCGACGCTGACGGGCACCAACGGTGTCCGGGAACTGACCGGCTTCGACACCTCCGCGTACCCCTCGCGGCTGGCCGGGCAGATCGCCGACTACGACGCCAAGGCCCATCTGCCCAGCAGGCTGCTGCCGCAGACCGACGTGTCGACCCGCTACGCGCTCACCGCCGCCGCCTGGGCCCTCGCGGACGCGGGGATCGACGAGAACACCCTGCCCGACTACGACATGGGCACGGTCACCTCCAACGCCCTCGGCGGATTCGCGTTCACCCACCAGGAGTTCAACAAACTCTGGTCCAAGGGCTCGGAGTTCGTCTCCGTCTACGAGTCGTTCGCCTGGTTCTACGCGGTCAACACCGGCCAGATCTCCATCCGGCACAAGCTGCGCGGGCCCAGCGCCGCCCTGGTCGGCGAGCAGGCCGGCGGCCTGGACGCCGTCGGGCACGCCCGGCGCACCGTCGAGCGCGGCACCAAGCTCGTGGTGTCCGGCGGCGTGGACTCCGCGTTCGACCCCTGGGGCTGGGCCTCCCAGCTGGCGGGCGGTCGGGTCACCACCGCCACCGACCCGGAGGCGGCCTACCTCCCGTTCGACGAGCGGGCGGCCGGCTATGTGCCCGGCGAGGGCGGCGCGATCCTCGTCGCCGAGGACGCCGCGAGCGCCCGGGAGCGCGGCGCGCCCCGGATCTACGGCGAGATCGCCGGCTACGCCTCCACGTTCGACCCCAAGCCGGGATCCGGCCGCGAGCCCGGGCTGCGCCGGGCCGCCGAACTGGCCCTGGCCGACGCCGGGTTGGCACCCGCCGACATCGACGTGGTGTTCGCCGACGCGGCCGGCCTGCCCGAACTCGACCGGATCGAGGCGGACGCGCTGCGCGCCGTCTTCGGCCCGCGGGGTGTGCCGGTGACCGCGCCCAAGGCGCTGACCGGCCGCATGTACGCGGGAGGCGGTCCCGCCGACCTGGCGAGCGCGCTGCTCTCCATCCGGGACGGCGTCATCCCGGCCAGCGGCTTCACCGCCCATGTCCCCGACGCCTACGGCATCGACCTGGTGACCGGCGAGCCCCGTACCCGGGAGGTGTCGGCGGCGCTCGTCCTCGCCCGCGGGCGCTGGGGCTTCAACTCGGCCGTCGTCGTCACCCGCCACACCGACCACTGAGCTGCCGCACACCGGCAGTTCCCCCCCTGACAGGAGAAGGACCATGGCTCAGCTCGCCATCGAAGATCTGCGACGCATCCTCATCGCCTGCGCCGGCGAGGACGACAGCCTCGACCTGACCGGCGACATCCTCGACAGCTCGTTCGAGGACCTCGGTTACGACTCGCTCGCCCTGATGGAGTCCGCCGCGCGCATCAAGCAGGAGTACGGCATCGACCTGTCGGACGACGACATCGCGGAGGTGGAGACACCCCGCGCGCTCCTCGCCCTGGTCAACACCGGCGCGGCGACGGCCGCCGTCTGACGTCCGGGCCCGACCGTACGCCTCCGGGGCCCGTATCCGCCGTCGCCGGGATACGGGCCCCGGCCCCTTCCGCGCCACCGTCCCCAGCCGAGGAGAACCCGCCATGGAACGAACCGTGATCCACCGCACCGAGCACACCCGCGTCGTGTCCGCTCCGGCCCAGGTCGTCTACGACCTGGTGGCCGATGTCACCCTGTGGCCCGCGGTGTTCGGGCCCAGCGTGTACGTGCGCCACCTGGAGCGCGACGAGCGCAGCGAGGTCTTCGAGATCTGGGCGCAGGTCAACGGCAAGGTCACCAGCTGGACGTCGCGGCGGGTCCTCGACCCCGCGCGCCGCTACGTGAGCTTCCGCCAGCAGCGCAGCTTCGCACCGGTCACCTCCATGGCCGGCAGCTGGCTGCTGCGCGAACTGCCCGACGGCAGCACCGAAGTGGTGCTCCGCCACCGCTTCAGCGTCGAGGACGACGCCCCCGCCGCCGTGGAGGCGCTGCTCACCGCGCTGGACCGCAACAGCGGCGAGGAACTGGCGGCACTGGCCCGGGTCGCCGAGCTGGGCCACCCGGTGGCCGACGTGGTGTTCTCCTTCACCGACGTCGTCCCGATCACCGGCGGCGCCGCGGCGGCGTACGACTTCGTCAACCGGGCCGACCTGTGGGCCGAGCGGCTGCCGCACGTCAGCCGGGTGCGGCTGACCGAGGAGGAGCCGGGCGTGCAGGACCTGGAGATGGACACCGTCACGGCGGACGGCTCGGCGCACACCACCCGCTCGGTGCGCGTCTGCCACGAGCCGTCGTGGATCGCCTACAAGCAGCACGTGCTGCCGAAGCTGCTCACCGGGCACAGCGGTCTGTGGACGTTCACGGACGGCCCGGACGGACCCGTGGCCACCGCCCGGCACACCGTCGCGCTGAACCCGGCGACGGTCCGCGAGGTGCTCGGCGAGCAGGCCACCCTCGCCGACGCCCGTGCCTTCGTGCGCGAGGCGCTCGGCCGCAACAGCCTGACGACGATGACGCACGCCGCCGCGCACACGGGCGAAGGCAGCCAGGTCTCCGCGGCCTGAACGCGGACACGTACACGGGCACTTACACACACGGCCGCCCCTCCCCGGGGAACGGGGAAGGGCGGCCGTGTCATGACCGTACCGGCGCGGCTCAGTAGTTGCCCAGACCGCCGCACACGTTGAGGGCCTGCGCGGTCACCGCCGCCGCGTCGTCGCTCACCAGGTACTCGACCATGGCGGCCACTTCGCGGGTCTCCACGTAACGGCCCAGCGGCACCCGCGTGGTGATGCGGTCGTGGGTCTCCTGCTCGCTCACGCCCCAGATGCCGGCGTAGTGCTCGCGCACCCGCTCCGCCATCGGCGTCTCGACGAAGCCGGGGCACACCGCGTTGACCGTGATGCCGGTACGGGCCAGCTCCAGACCGAGGGCCTTGGAGAAGCCGACCACGCCGTGCTTGGACGCCGAGTAGGGCGCGGCGTGCACGACGCCCTGCTTGCCGCCGGTGGAGGCGATCGAGATGATGCGGCCGGACTTCTTCGCCAGCATGCCACCGGTGTTGAGGACTTCCTTGGTCATCAGGAAGACACTGTTGAGGTTCGTGTTGATGACGTCGAACCACAGGTCGTCCGCGATCTCGTTGGTGGCTCCGCCGCCGCTGCGCCCGGCGTTGTTGACGAGGATGTCGACCGGCCCGAAGCGGTCCACGGCCGCGCGGACGAAGGCCCTGATCTGCTCGGGGTCGGACACGTCACACGTGGTGCCGTCCACCTCGTGTCCCGCGTCCGTCAACTCCTTGATGGTGTCGGCCAGTTGGTCCTCATGGCGCGCACACAGGTAGACGCGGGCCCCGAGCCCGGCGAGACGCCGGGCGATCTCGAGACCGATCCCGCTGGTGGCTCCCGTGACCAGGGCGACCGGCTTGACTGCCTGTGACATGTGTACTCCCGAATCGCTGTGTCGGCTGGTGCCCACCGAGCGTGCTGGGCGCGCCTCGTGCCCTGCTGGAAGGTCCCTTGAAGCGCACCGGCCGCGCTCATGCGCCGCCCCGACCGTGCTCCAGAGCGATTCGAGCGCCGGTGGCGATCCTGGCCCGGCCACCACCCGCCCGACGACCACGTGAGGAACGCTCATGCCCACGCCCGTCAGCAGTGATCTCTACACCCAGGTCCAGCACTTCTACGCCCGCCAGATGCAGGCCCTCGACGACGGCCGGCTGGAGGAGTACACGCAGACGTTCACGAAGGACGGCAGCTTCCAGCACTCGCCCGACATCGCGCCGGCCGTCGGCCGCGACGCGATCCTCGAAGAGCTGCGGTCGTTCCTGAAGAAGTACCAGGACAACCCCACTCAGCGCCGCCACTTCTTCAACCAGATGGTCCTGGAGCCGCAGCAGGACGGCAGCATCCGGTCCACCGTGTACGCGCTGATCGTGCGGGTCCGGCCGAACGAGCGGCCGGAGGTGTGGCCCAGCACGGTCGTGCACGACGTCATCGAGGTGACCGACGGCGAGATCCTGCTGCGCTCCCGCTCGGTGAGCTACGACCAGCTCGTCTGACGTCGTGCGGACCATCGCCGCCCCGCCCCCGGCCCAGCTCATGGTCCACGCCGACCTGGCGCTGCGCAGCGCCCTGGCGGCCGTGGCCGGCACCGAGCCCTCGCGGCTCGGGCGGGCCGCGGCCGGAGCCGCCTACCTGGACCTGTGGGCGGGCGACCGGCTGCTGCGCGCCGACGGCGGCAACCACTCGGCCGTGGCCAGGTTCCTGCTGCCGCGGCTGCTCATGGAGAGCGTCGACACCCTGTCCGTACTGCTGGGCGCGCAGGCGCAGCGCAGCACCGGGCCGGGCGCCGCCTACCGGGAGCACGCCCGGCGGCTGCGCCAGGCCATGTGGCACCCCGACCACCACGCGCGGCTCGACGCCGTGACGGCACGGCTGGCCGGGCCGCCCACCGGGGAGGACCGGCTGGCCCGGCCCCTCACCTCGGTACGCCCCGCCGCGCTGCCGCTGGACCTGCACGCCCTGCTCGACGAACTGGAGCGGGAACGCCGCGCCGTGGTCGGCGCCTGCGCCCTAGCGCCGGCCGACGCCTCGGCCGGCAGCTGGGCCCTGGCCGACCGCTACGCGCTGCTGACCGCGGCGGCCGCCTGCCTGGACGGCTGGCGGGGTACCGGCCGGGGACGGCGGATCACCACCGACCGGGACCGCCTGGTGGCCGCGCTCTCCCGGCTCGCGATCCGCCTGGACCTCGAACCGGTCGGCCGCGACACCGAGTTGAGCGCCGCCCTCTTCGACGAAGCCGTCGCACACTGCCGCCGGACCCCCGCACCGGCCCGCACGGCACCCGTCGGCGCGCGCCGGCTGGTGGGCGCGTGACCGTGCCCCCGGTGGCGCACCTGCGCGCCGACGGACCCGGCGGAGCCTGGACCCGGGCCGCCGGGGCGGCGCTGCACGCCGGAACCGCCGTGGTGCTGCACGCGTCGGCCGGCTCCTGGAGCGTCCCCGACGGGCCCGGACTGCGCGTCCTGCTCGGGCGGGAGTACGAGCGGTACCGGGCCGCCGGTCACCGGCCGGCGGCCCGCGCCCGCTTCGCCGCCTCGCGGCGGCTCGTCAAGCACGCCGCGGCAGCCGTCCTGGACGTGCCGGCGGACGAGTTGGACATCGCCCGGGGGCCGGCCGGGCGGCCGTATCTGCGTGGCTGCGACCGGCTCGGTCTCAGCCTGAGCCACACCGGCGACCTGCTGGTGCTGGCCCTGAGCCTGCACGGTGCGATCGGCGCGGACGCGGAGCCGCTCGGCCGGTCCGGATGCCGCGCACTGCTCGCCCAACGTGCCTGCACTAGGCAGGAGTTGGCCGACCTGCGCGCCCTTCCCGCGCACGAGCGGGGCGATGCCATGGTGCGCCTGTGGACACTGAAAGAGGCATACACCAAGGCCCTCGGCGTCGGCACGGCGCTGCCGTTCCGCACGTTCGGTTTCCGGGTGGAGGGCGCCGCCGCCGTGCTGCACGACGACAACGGCGAGCCGGTGCGACCCGGGGAGTGGACGTTCACCACCCACCGGCTCGGCACCGGCCACGTCGTCAGCACGGCCCGCGCACTACCGCCCGGCGCGTGAGCCGCGCCGCCCGGTTCAGGCGCTGAGCAACCGCTGGGCCGGGGTGAACCGGTCCAGCCGGTCGTCGTTGGCGAGCACCGCGCGGTGCAGCCGTTGCAGCCGGGGCGAGGGCTCCACACCGAGCTCGTCGACCAGGGACTGGCGCAGGGACTGGAAGACCTCGAGGGCCCGCCAGGGGTGACCGGCGCGGTACAGGGCGGTCATCAACTGGGCACACAGATTCTCGTGCAGGGGTTGCTGGGCGACCAGCATGCGGAGCTCGCCGATGAGTTCCGCGTGCCGGCCCAATTGCAGGTCCGCCTCGATCCGCAGTTCGAGGGCGCGGGTGCGCGCCTCCTGCATCCCGATGACCTCCATGCGCAGCACCTCGCCCAGCGGCACGTCGACCAGGGCGTTGCCGCGCCACAGGCCGAGCCCCTCGCGCAGTTTCTCGCTCGCGGTGCGCGGGGCGTTCTCGGCCATGGCACGGGTGCCGTGAGCCGTCAGCCGCTGGAACTCCACGAGGTCGCAGCGGATCGGCTCCACCGGGGCGAGCTGGTATCCCCCGTAGGACGTGGCGAGGATGTCCTTCGCCGTCAGTTCGCTGTCCACGGGCAGGGCATCGGTGATCTTTTTGCGCAGTTGCAGGATGTACGTCTGCAATGTGGGGGCGGCACTGCGCGGGACAGCGTCTCCCCACACCTCTTCGATCAGTGTCTCCACGGAGACGACGCGGCCCGCGCGAATGGCCAGCAGCGCCAGAATCTGCCGGGGTTTTCCGGCAGTAGGTACGATCGAAACGCCGTTTACTCGTGCTCCAAGTGGTCCCAGAACATCGATTTCCATGGCCATGAGCATCGCAGGATCGTTGTATGATGAACCAGTGTGCCCGGCATGAGCGGGCATGAATTATTCACACCCGCTCACCTGACACACTCATCCCACGGCCGTCAATCGATCCCCCGGACGATGTGCGGGTCCGGATCGTCCTCCTCCCCGGCGAGACGCAGCGCGGGCGCGTTCAGCGGGCCGTCGGCTTCTCCGGGGACGCCGGCGTCGGGTTCACCGTGCTCGTGGTTCATCGGTTCCTCCTGCTGGGGCAGAGGTCAGTCCTTGATCTCGCAGATGACGGCGCCGGAGGTCAGCGAGCTGCCGACCTCGGCCGACAGTCCCTTGACGGTGCCGGACCGGTGGGCATTGAGCGGCTGTTCCATCTTCATGGCCTCCAGGACGACGACCAGGTCGCCCTCCTTGACCTGCTGTCCCTCTTCGACGGCGATCTTGACCACGGTGCCTTGCATCGGGGAGGTGAGGGTGTCGCCGGAGGCGACGGGGCCGGACTTCTTGGCCGCGCGCCGCTTGGGCTTGGCCCCCGCCGCGAGGCCGGTGCGCGCGAGGGACATGCCCAGGGACGCCGGGAGTGAGACTTCCAGGCGTTTGCCGCCGACCTCGACCACGACCGTTTCGCGGGCCGTCTCGTCCTCCTCCGCGTCCGCGGGGGCGGTGAAGGGCTTGATGTCGTTGGTGAACTCGGTCTCGATCCACCGGGTGTGGACGGTGAACGGCTCGTTGGAGCCGGTGAGTTCGGGGGCGAAGGCGGGGTCGGTGACGACCTTGCGGTGGAAGGGGATGGCGGTGGCCATGCCCTCGACGCGGAACTCCTCCAGGGCGCGGGCGGCCCGCTGGAGGGCTTCCTTGCGGGTGCGGCCGGTGACGATGAGCTTGGCCAGCAGGGAGTCCCAGGCCGGTCCGATCACACTGCCGGCCTCCACGCCCGCGTCCAGGCGTACGCCGGGGCCGGTGGGGGCGTCGAAGACGGTGACGGTGCCGGGGGCGGGCAGGAAGTTGCGGCCCGGGTCCTCGCCGTTGATACGGAACTCGAAGGAGTGACCGCGCAGGACGGGGTCGTCGTAGCCCAGTTCCTCGCCGTCGGCGATGCGGAACATCTCGCGGACGAGGTCGATGCCGGCGACCTCCTCGGTGACCGGGTGCTCGACCTGGAGGCGGGTGTTGACCTCCAGGAAGGAGATCGTGCCGTCCTGCCCGACCAGGAACTCACACGTCCCCGCACCCTCGTAACCGGCCTCCTTCAGGATGGCCTTCGACGCCCGGTACAGCTCGGCCATCTGCTCCTCGGACAGGAACGGGGCGGGGGCTTCCTCGACCAGTTTCTGGTGGCGGCGCTGGAGCGAGCAGTCACGGGTGGAGACCACGACGACGTTGCCGTGCTTGTCGGCCAGGCACTGCGTCTCCACGTGCCGGGGCCGGTCCAGGTACCGCTCGACGAAGCACTCACCGCGTCCGAAGGCGGCGACGGCCTCGCGGACGGCCGAGTCGTACAGCTCGGGGACCTCTTCCAGGGTGCGGGCGACCTTCAGGCCGCGTCCGCCGCCGCCGAAGGCGGCCTTGATCGCGATGGGCAGGCCGTGCTCCTCGGCGAACGCCACGACCTCGTCCGCACCGCTCACCGGGTCCGGGGTGCCGGCGACCAGCGGGGCGCCGGCGCGCTGGGCGATGTGGCGGGCGGCGACCTTGTCGCCGAGGTCGCGGATGGCCTGCGGGGGCGGGCCGATCCAGATCAGCCCGGCGTCCAGGACGGCCTGGGCGAACTCGGCGTTCTCGGACAGGAAGCCGTAGCCGGGGTGGATCGCGTCCGCGCCGGACTGCTTGGCGGCCAGCAGCACCTTTTCGATGTCCAGGTAACTGGTGGCCGGGGTGTCACCCCCCAGGGCGAACGCCTCGTCGGCGACACGGACATGCAGGGCCGCCCGGTCGGGGTCGGCGTATACGGCGACACTCGCGATCCCGGCGTCCCGGCAGGCCCGGGCCACGCGGACAGCGATTTCGCCACGGTTGGCGATGAGCACCTTGCGCAGACTCACGTGTGTCCTCTCACGACGAAGACGTCCAGGCGGGCCGCGCAGCGGCCGCCCAGGCGACGGTGGATCCATGGGCGGGGTTGGCCCGGCACGAGGCGAGCGCGGGGCGCGGCGGCACCGACCTGCCCCCGGAGCCTCGGGAGACGGTCAGCAACACCGCCGTCAGCGCGGCCAGTTCATCGGCGCCGGGACTGCCGTGTGCCACCACGACGAGTGGCCGGCCGGCGCTCACTGGGGCTGGTTCCCGTGCTTGCGGGTGGGCAGCGGGGCGTGCTTGTGGCGCAGCATGGACAGCGCCTCGATCAGCCGGGACCGTGTCTCGGCCGGGTCGATCACGTCATCCACCAGGCCGCGCTCGGCGGCGTAGTAGGGGTGCATGAGCTGGGTGCGGTACTCCTCGATCCGCTCCCGGCGCGTCGTCTCGGGGTCGTCGGACGCCGCGATCTCCTTGCGGAAGACGACGCCCGCCGCACCCTCCGCCCCCATCACCGCGATCTCGTTGGTGGGCCAGGCCAGGGCGAGGTCGGTGCCGATGGAACGGGAGTCCATGACGATGTACGCCCCGCCGTACGCCTTGCGCAGGGTCAGCGAGATCCTCGGCACGGTCGCGTTGCAGTACGCGTACAGCAGCTTCGCGCCGTGCCGGATGATCCCGCCGTGCTCCTGGTCGACACCCGGCAGGAAGCCGGGCACGTCGACCAGGGTGACCAGCGGGATGTTGAACGCGTCGCAGGTCTGCACGAACCGGGCGGCCTTCTCCGACGCCTCGATGTCCAGGACCCCCGCGAGGGCGGCGGGCTGGTTGGCGACGATGCCGACGACTTCGCCGTCCAGGCGCGCGAACGCGCAGATGATGTTGGTGGCCCAGGTCTCGTGGACCTCGAAGTACTCGCCGTGGTCGACGATCTCGCCGATGACCCGCTTCATGTCGTACGCCCGGCCGGGCTCGGCGGGCACCAGGTCGTACAGCGCCTCGTTGGTGCGGTCGGCGGGGTCGTCGGCCGGTTCGGCGGGCGGGCGTTCCCGGTTGTTGGCGGGCAGCATCGCGAGCAGGTGCCGGACGTCCTCCAGGCAGGTCCGCTCGTCGTCGTACGCGAAGTGCGCGACGCCGGAGAGCGTGGAGTGCGCGTCTGCTCCGCCGAGCGCGTCCTGGGTGATCTGCTCGCCGGTGACGGCCTGGACGACGTCGGGTCCGGTGATGAACATCTGCGAGGTGCCGCGCACCATGAACACGAAGTCGGTGAGTGCCGGGGAGTACGCGGCGCCGCCCGCGCACGGCCCCAGGATCACCGAGATCTGTGGGATGACGCCGGAGTTGCGGACGTTGCGCTGGAAGATGCCGCCGTAGCCGGCCAGCGCGGTCACGCCCTCCTGGATGCGGGCACCCGCGCCGTCGCAGAGGCCGACGATGGGCGCACCGGCCTTCTCGGCCAGGTCCATGATCTTGTGGATCTTCTCGGCGTGGGCCTCACCGAGCGCGCCGCCGAAGATGCGGAAGTCGTGGGCGTAGGCGAAGACGGTGCGGCCGTGCACCGTGCCCCAGCCGGTGACGACGCCGTCGGTGTACGGCCGCTTCGCCTCCAGCCCGAACCCGGTGGCCCGGTGCCGGCGCATCCCCTCGACCTCGGTGTACACCCCCTCGTCGAAGAGGAGTGCCAGTCGCTCGCGCGCGGTCAGTTTGCCCTTGGCGTGCTGCGCCGCGGTGGCCGCCTCGCCCGGCCCGAAGCGCACGGCTTCGCGGACCTGGGCGAGTTCGGCCGTGCGGGCGCTCAGGGATGAGAGGTGAGCCGTCGTCAACGGCCGCTCTTCTATGGTGCTCATGTGCCGCCCCCTTCTGGAAGGTCGTACAAGCGGTCATGCCGGACGAGGCTGTGCCTGGTGGCTAGAGCCGTCCTGGAAACCGTCTGGAAGCCGGGGTCAGGCGTGGCAGGCGGGCAGGCCGCCGTTGAACTCCACCATCTCCGCGAACAGCGCCGGCATGTCCACCGGGCAGCCGCGCTCGGCCCCGCGCTCCTCGAGATAGGCGCGGTGCAGGTTGGGGACGATCCGCTCGGCGTCCAACAGCTTGCCGTAGGCGCCGAGTTCGGCCTCGCGGGCCACATCCAGGACGGTGGCCCCGCTCGCCACGCCCTCCTTCGCCAGGCGCTGAAGCAGCAGAAGATACCCCTCGGTGGTGTCCAGGAGCTCCTCGCCGGCCACCGGCCCGTGCCCGGCCACCACCACGCGGGGCCGCAGGTCGCGCAGCGCCCGCACGGCGTCGAGCGAGCCGGCCACCGAGCCCATCGGGCAGAACGGGGTCGCCCCGGACATCACGATGTCCCCGGTGAACAGGACGCGTTGGCCGGGCAGCCACACCACGACGTCGCTGGCGGTGTGGGCGGGGCCCAGGTGCAGCACCTGGGCTTCTGTGCCGCCGACGTGAACGGTGAGCCGGTCCTCGAACGTCACCTGGGGCGGGCGCAGTTCGAGATCGCCCCAGCACACGTCCGGCCACAGCGTCGTCAGATGCATGCCGATCTGGGTCACTTCGGTGCGGGTGCCGCGGTGCCCGACGACGGCGGCCTCGGGGAAGAGGTAGTTGCCGAAGGTGTGGTCGCCGTGCGAGTGGGTGTTGACCAGCAGCCGGGGCAGGGCGGGGCTGACGCTCTCGACGGCCTCGCGCAGCGCCCGGGCCCGGCGCTCGGTGGCCGCGGTGTCGATCAGCAGGGACTCTCCACGCGCCACGACCAGACCGGCGTTGTTCAGGCACCAGCCGCCGTCCGGCTGGACGTAGGCGTAGACGTCGTCGGCGATTTCCGTCAGGTACGGCGGCATGCTCTCTCCTCGATGGGTCGTTCCGCTCTCGCCACGACCTTGACGCCCCCGGCTCGAGGCCCACCGGCAGTCCCGCTCAAGCGCCTGCCCACCCCGGCCGTCCGCACCCCCTGCGCACAGCCGCCACGAGCGCGCCTCGAGCACGTCTCGGGCACCCGTCGAGCACCCCTGGAGCCGACGGCGGGTACCCGGCGCGCCGAGCGCCCCGAATCCTCACATACCGTCAGAAACCGTTTACTTGTCCGGAACAAGCGCTGTGTATGATCAAGTTACTCAGGGGCCGACTGCCCTGAGGTGGGGGGCGGAACGTGATACGCGTCATGTTGGCCGAGGACATGGAGATGATCCGTGGTGCCCTCGTGGCCCTGCTGGCAGGCGAGCGCGGCATCGAGGTCGTGGCCGAAGTGGGCCGGGGGGACGCCGTCGTGCCGACGGCGCTGGAGCACCGCCCCGATGTCCTCGTGGTGGACATCGACCTGCCGGGACTGGACGGACTGAGCGCCGCCGCGGCCCTGCACGAGCAGTTACCGCAGTGTCGCACACTGGTCCTGACGGCGCTGGGCCGGCCCGGGGCCCTGCAACGGGCGATGGCCGCTGGTGTGAGCGGTTACCTGCTCAAGGAAGCGCCCCCGAAAGAACTGGCCACGGCCATCCGACGGATCGCGGCCGGCGGCCGCGTCATCGATCCCGAACTCGCCCTGGCCTCCTGGGAGAGCGACGTCAGCCCGCTGACCCCGCGGGAGACGGAGGTGCTGCGTCAGGCGGCCACCGGCGCCGACCCCGCCGAGATAGCCCGCCGTATGCACCTGTCGACCGGGACCGTCCGCAACTACCTCGCGTCCTCGGTCACCAAACTGCACGCGCGCAACCGGCTGGACGCCGTGCGCATCGCCGAACAGGCGGGCTGGCTGTAGCCCACCGCGGCCGAACCGACTCGCCGCGGCGAGAACGCTGTAACCCGCCGCGACCCGTCCGGCTCACCACGCCAAGAACGTCGTAGCCCGCCACGGCCGAAGCCCTGCCGGGGCCCGGTGTTCCGGGCGCCTCGGCATGACTTCGGGTGACGCGCGGGCGCGGACGGCACCGCTCAGGTCGCCGCGTACGTTCCGTACGACGCGACGGACTGCGGGGCGGTGGCGGTCAGATGGAACCAGCCCCTCTCGTGCGTCCAGGTCAGCGTGCCGTCGAACGCGGTGAGCCGGGAGGAGAGGCTCGCCAGGCCGGTGCCCAGGGGCTCACCGCCCTCGATCTCGCCCATGTGGCCGTCGTTGGAGAGCCGTAGCACGACGGTGTCGTCATCGCTGCTCAGGGTGATCCGGCAGAGGCCGGCATGGCTGTGGCGCAGGATGTTGGTCGCGCCCTCGCGCAGCACGAGCGAGAGCGCCGCACCCAGCGCCGGGTCGTGCACCTCCGAGGCGTCGCCGTAGACCACGGTCTCCACGCCGGCCGCCGCCAGAACCCGGCGCACGGAGGCGAGTTCGACGCCGAGGGACAGCCGCCGCGCGGCCGAGGAGAAGGAGCGCATCTCGGCGAGCGTCCTGCGGGACAGGGCCAGCAGTTCGGCCACCTCGTCCCTGACCCGCGCGTCGTTCTCCACCAGGTACCGGTCGACGAGTTCCGCCTTGACCGTGATGGCCGACAGGCTGTAGCCGAGCACGTCGTGCACGTCGCGTCTCAGCTGACGGCTCTCGCGCAGGGTCCGTTTCCGTTCCTCGACCATTCTGCGCTGCTGGGCCCAGAGCATCCCCCGGATGCGGCGCCGGCAGTCGAGTGCCACCACCGATACGACCACGGCCAGGACGGGATAGCTCAGCGCGCCCGGCATGAGCACCAGGAACGGAGTCACCGCGAGCGCGGGCAGCAGAGCCAGGGAACCGCACAGGCGGCGGCGCGGTCTGCAGGACGAGGCATCCATGACCAACAGGCCGGGCAGGCCCGCGTACATCATTACGGTCAGCAGGGCGACCAGGCCCCGCAAGACTCCGTGGCCGCCCCACAGGGCGGCGTCGGCCACCATGGCCGCCCCCGTGGCCGGCACCGCGACGATCACCGCCGGGACCAGTTGTCTCGCACATTTCCTGCGCGCGATGTGAGAGATCACCTGGTCCTGCCTAATACGGCTCGGACGGGGTGGCCGATACACATCGCGGCGCTGGGGGACAGCCCCCGGCTACAGGTGGTCAAACCGTAGAGATCGTGCATAACCATCCGGACCTCCTGTATTTTTTGTAGAGGCAGGTCACGAAATTACAAACCGGTCTCACGGTTCGTCAACGGTCACCTGACCTCACCCCGCCGCCCACCACACCACCTTTCGAGGACGTCAGGGCGAACGTCGGCGCAATTGCCGGAGGAACAGGCCACCGGATCGCCGGTCGTGGGGACGGGAGGCGCGTCCCCTTACCAAACCGACTCGCCGGTATTGTCCGGTCCGGATGTGCTGTCTCCGTCCGGGCGTGGACACGAGGAACCGGGGCGGCGGCGAACCGCGGCGGTGAGCGGGGGATTCCCCACCGCCGCGGCAGGCCGCCGCCCCGGTGACCGCCGGTACGGCGACGACCGCCGCACCGGTCACGTCGTACCGGCGGTGCCCGGATCACGCCTTGGGCGCGGCCTCCCGGACGAAGTCCTCCAGCGAACGAGGCTTCACCTGCGGGTACTTGGCGTTGTCAAGGGTGTCGAACTTGCCCTTGCCCGTCACCATGCACCACTGGTACTGCAGACCCACGTACTCGAACGGGTTCTGGGTGGCGGCGGCCCGCCGGTTGATCTCGGCGCGCAGTTCGTCGGCGGTGCCGAGGTTCTTCAGGGTCAGGGTGCGGCCGGTGGCCTGCTCCAGGGTCTGGTGGAACTGGCGCATCGACAGCACCTCACCGGCGAACCGCTGGGTGCCCTTGGCCTCCGGGTCGAGGGCGACCGCGGCGGTGAAGGCGGCGGTGTCCGGGACCGAGGTCATGTCGAGCGGCTGGTCGGGGTCGCCGAAGTGGGAGACGGTACCCGCCTCCCAGTCGACCAGGCCCATGAAGCCGATCATGACCTCGTAGAACGCGCCGTTGAGGACGGAGATCACGTCGAGGCTGGTGTCGCCGTACGCGGCGGCGGCCTGCCGGCGCCAGCCGATCATGACGTTGTCCTCGTCGTCCAGCTTGGTGATGTCGATCGCGAAGTCGGACGGGATGAAGCGGCGGGCACCGGCCTGCTCGGCGGCGCGCACCAGGTTCACCTGCCCGTCGATGATCAGGTCCGGGCCGCCCTGGATCGCCGAGACCACGGTGGTGGCGTCGCCGATCGCGGCGGCCAGCTTCTCCACCGGGTCGGTGATGTCACCCTCGACGAGCTCCAGGCCGCGGGCCTGGAGCGCGGTGAGGGCGGCCTTCTTGTCACCGTCGGTGCCCGGCCGGACCAGCGCGCGCACGGAGGCACCCTTGTCCAGCAGGTTGCTGACGATCTGGCCGCCCAGCAGGCCGGTGGCGCCGGCCACGAAGATCTTGGATGCGGTGGTCATGGTGTTGTCGTTCTCCTCGGTAAGTCCCGGGCCTCGGCCGGCCCGGACGATTGTGCGCAAGGTGCGTGCTGCGGAAGGTGGTTCAGGGGATGAGCAGGGTCTTGCCGATGGTGCTGCGCGCCTCCACGGCGGCATGCGCCTCGGCCGCCCGCTCCAGCGGGTAGCTCTGGCCGATGACCGGCTTGATCTCGCCGGCGACCGCCAGGCCGAGCACGTCGGTGACCAGCTCGCGGGCGAACGCGGGCCGGTTCCAGATGAGACCCGCGCTGAAGCCGGTCAGGGTCAGGCCGCGGCCGAACAGCTCCATGGGCTTCACGTCGAGCGGCTGCCCGCTGGAGAAGCCGAACACGATCTGGCGGCCGGCGCCGGGGGCGAGCAACGAGAAGGACTCGCGCCCGAGTTCGCCGCCGACGTGGTCGTAGACGACCTCGACGGCGCCCCCGGCGGCCTGGCGCACCTGCTCGGTCCAGCCAGGCAGCGAGTAGTCGATGACGTGGTCGGCGCCCAGCTCCTTGACGAGGCCGAGCTTGGCGGCGCCGCGGGCCGTGCCGATCACCGTCGCGCCGGCCCGCTTGAGCAGCTGGACGAGGATCGTACCGACGGCGCCGGCGGCGGCCTGCACCAGGACCCGGTCGCCCGAGCCGACGCGTGCGGCGTCGATCAGGCCGCGGGCGGTGGCACCGTAGCGGTAGAGCGCGACGGCGTCGCGGAAGTCCAGCCCGTCGGGCACCGGGACGAGCTCGTCGGCGGGCGCGGTGGCGAGTTCGGCGTAGCCGCCGACGCCGCCGGTCGTGGCGAGCACCCGGCTGCCGACGAGCGCCGGGTCGACCCCCGCCCCGGCCTCGATGACCTCGCCCGCGATCTCCTTGCCGAGGATCACGGGCAGGGGCGCGCCGCCCAGGGCCCCGCGCATCATGCCGGAGCGGACCTGGGTCTCCAGGAACTGGATGCCGACGGCGGCCACCCGGATCGTCACCTCGCCCCGGGCGGGGCGCGGGTCGGGCACCTCGGCCACGGTCAGCCGGTCCGGAGGACCGAAATCTTTCAGCAGGACGGCACGCACCTGTCCTCACTCCTTCTTGGTGGATCGTGTACGGATTACTCGTCCGCGACGACGGGGACGAGCAGATGGCTGTCGAACCGGCCGCCGGTGCGGATGACGTGGTCGCCGGCGTTGCGGGTGACGCGGTGCCCGGGCAGTACGCCGGTGACCACATCGCCCGCCTGGACGACGACCTCGAGGCTTTCGCCCGGTTCGAAGAGCGTCGACGAGGGCCAGATCTCGATGTCGAGGGCGACCGGGACGCCCGGTTCGAGGAGTTCCTCGCGGTCGTGCCGGTGCCAGGGCTGCCACGGCGTGGAGCGCTGTTCGTCCAGGGCCCGGTGGCTGGCCCGCAGCCAGCCGAGGGCGACGGGGCCGTTGTCGTACAGCGCGAAGAACGGGAACGGCACCTCCTGGCCCGTGGCGTCCTTCTTGCGCAGCGCGACGAAGACGTCGGCGTCGTCGGAGCCCCTCGCCTCCAGCCACAGCCGCAGCTTGGCGTGGCCGGTGAGCCTGGTCCGCTCGGTGAACCGGTAGCTGAAGCGGGTCCCGCCGACCCCGTCGCCGTCCTGGACCGGGTAGCTCACCTCGGCCTCGGCCAGCGGCGGCTTGTCGGCCAGGGTGCCCGTGGCCGCGTCCAGGTGCAGCGGCACGTACTCGGTGCGGGCGATGGGCCACTCCCGCTCCCGCGCCACGTAGCCGGCGTTGGCCCGTTCGCGCACCTCGGTGAGCACCTTCGGCCGGTCGGTCCAGCCGTTGTCCTCGCCCTTGAGCGCCCAGTCGAAGAACTTCAGCTGGCTGGCGACGTTCTCGGGCCGGTAGTAGTACTCCCAGGTCTTGCGGCCGTGCACCTCCAGCCACTTGTCGGCCGAGGAGATGCGCTTGAAGCCCTCCAGGGTGCCGCGGCCGTGCAGGCCCTGGTTGGACCAGCTGGCGACCACGTACGCGGGCACCTCGACGTTCTCCAGGACCGCTCGCTTGGCGTCCCAGTACGCGTCGTCGAAGGGGTGCTCGGGGGCGAGGCGCTCCAGGTCCTCGACGCGGGTGGAGGAGTAGCCGAGGCTGTGCCGGGCGAACACCTCCATGAAGCCGGTCTCCGGGATGCCGCCGTGGTAGGCGATGTCCCGGTAGAAGTCGGTCAGGCCCTCCCACGGGTTGATGGCGGCCAGGTGCGGCGGCCGGGTGGCGGCCACCCGCCACTGGGCGATGCTCAGGTACGAGACACCGGACAGGCCGACCTTGCCGTTGGACCAGTCACGGGTGCCGGCCCACTCGATCGCGTCGTGGAAGTCCTGCGCCTCCTGCTCCGAGGCGAGGGTGTAGTCGCCGGGGGTGCTCCAGGTGCCGCGCGGGTCGATGTAGATCACCGCGTAGCCGTGGCGGCACCAGAACAGCGGGTCCGGGGCCTCGATCGCCGCGTACGGGGAGACCCAGGACGGGTCGACGCCGCTGGCGGCGCTGCGGCTGGGGGCGGTGCTGCGGCCGCCGTGCTTGCCGTAGGGGCCCCAGGAGATCAGCACGGGCAGCGCTGCCGCGCCGGGGTCGGCGGGCCGGTGCACGTCGGCGTACAGGACGCTGCCGTCACGGACCGGGATCTCGACGTCACGGTCGATGCGCATCCCGTCGGCGACGCGCGACCCCGGCGCGAATCCCGGGTAGTTCCCGTCGGCGAGCGGGTTGGGCTCGCGGAAGTACAGGTGAGGGTAGGTCAGTTGGGGCTTGTCGCTGCTCAACGAGGTCTCCTTGTAGGAAGGTCGGCCGTCAGGAGCGGTTCTTGGCGACGCGTGGCAGGACGAGTGCCGACGCCGCGCCGAGGACCACGAAGGCCGCGGCCACCAGGAAGGCCAGGCCGTAGCCGGAGACCAGGTTGTCCGGGGTGGGCTGAGTGTCACCGGAGAGCGACTGGATACGGCTCGTCGCGATGGTGGTGAGGATGGCGAGGCCGAGGGCGCCGCCGATCTGGCGTGAGGTGTTGAGCAGTCCGGAGACCACTCCGGCGTCGGCGGGCGCGACCCCGGAGGTGGCCGCCGCGGCGACGGGGGTGAAGACCAGTCCGACACCGAGCGCCATCAGCATGCCGGGCAGCACGACCATCAGGACGAAGTCGCTGTGCGGACCGAGCTGGGACTGCCACACGAAGCCGGCGAGCGCGCTGAGGGCACCGGCCAGGATGAGCGGACGGGTGCCCGCCCGGGAGATGAGCCGGGAGCTGAGCCGCGCCCCGGTCATCACCATCAGGGTGTGCGGCAGGAAGGCCAGTCCGGCCTGGATGGGGCTGTAGCCGCGCACGTTCTGCAGGTACAGCGAGACGAAGTACCACATCGACAGGAACGCGGCGTTCATCATCAGCCCCACCAGATTGCCGCCGGCCACCGAGCGGGCGCGCAGCAGGCCGAGCCGTATCAGCGGAACCTTGGCGACGCGCTCCTCGACGAAGCAGAACAGCGCGAGCAGCACCAGGCCGATGATCAGCGGTGGCAGTACTTCGAGTGAAGTCCACCCGTACGAGGCGGTGTTGACGATGCCGTAGACGAGGGCGAGGAGGGCGAGGGTGACGGTGGCGGCGCCCAGGATGTCGAGCCGGCGCGGTCCCTCGCTTCGCCGGTGGTCGAGGTAGCGCATGCAGCCCGCGATGAGCGCGATGCCGATCGGGATGTTGACCAGGAGGATCCAGCGCCAGGACAGATAGCCGGTGAGCAGCCCGCCGGCGATGGAGCCGACCGCGCCGGCGCCGCCCGCCACGGCGCTCCACAGGCCCAGCGCGGAGGCCCGTTTGGGGCCTTCGGGGAAGGTGGTGGTGAGCAGGGCGAGGGTGATCGGCGACAGGAAGGCGGCGCCGACGCCCTGTACGACACGGGCGACGATCAGGACGCCGGGGCTGTCCGCGAGGCCGCCGACCAGGCTCGCCGCGGTGAACACGGCGATGCCGGCGATGTAGACGCGCTTGCGGCCGAGGAGGTCACCGGCCCGGCCGCCGAGCATGAGGAAGCCGGCGAAGGCGAGCGTATAGGCGTTGACGACCCATTGCAGGCCGGTGTCGCTGAAGCCGAGGCCGCTCTGGATGGACGGTAACGCGACGTTCACGATGGACACGTCGAGCAGGACCATGAACTGGCCGAGGCAGGCGAGGGTGACGATCACCCAGGGCGGTGCGGTGCGGCCCGGGGACGGCGGGGTGCCGGGGGCGGCGGTGGCCGCACCGCCGCCGGCGCCGTCCTGGGTCCCTAAGTGGGTCACGGTCCCTACCCCTTCTTCTCGATCGCTTCGGCGAAGGCCGCCAGTTGGGTGGCCAGGCTCTTGATGTCGGCGGTGCTCCAGTCCTCCATCAGCTCCGCCACGATGGCGGCCCGGGCCTGCCACAGCTTGCGGACGGCCTGCTTGCCGGCCCGGCTGACGCTCACCAACTGGGCGCGGGCGTCCGCCGGGTCGGGCTCGCGGACGATGAAGCCGCGGGCCTCCAGCCGCTTGGCGGGCGGGGTGAGCGTGGACTTGTCGACCTCCATCAGGTCCGCGAGGACCGACAGCCGCACGGGTGCGTGCTGGGAGATCTGGGCGAGCAGCGTGTAGTCCCCGATGGACAGTTCGAGACCGGAGGCCGCCATGATGCGGCGCCTCGCCGCCGTGGAGAACATCCAGTTCCCCACCACGGCAAGGGCCGACGCCACCTCACCGGAGGCCTCGCGCTGCTCGTCCGGTCCGTCTGGTGAATTGGCTGACGTGCGTCCCATGTCCGGCACCGATCCCGCTCGGTTGGTTGTGACAAACCAACTATTACTCGGTGGTCCGGTCCCTGGCAAGTGCGTTCTTGCTCGATCCGGCCTCCAGCCGACTGCGAGCCGGCCTTGCGAGCGTCGCCGTACCGCAGTCGACATCAGCCCGCGAGGTGCACAGTGGAATTCGGAGTGACCTTCTTCCCGACCGTGGGTCCCGCCGACAAGGACGGCGCGACCTACTACGACGAGGCACTGTCCGTGGCCGAGGACGCCGACGCGCTCGGTTACCAGCACGTGAAGATCGTCGAGCACTACTTCTTCCGGTACGGCGGTTACAGCCCCGACCCGGTCACCTTCCTGGCCGCCGCGGCCGCCCGCACCCGCCGCATCCGGCTGATCACCGGCACCGTGCTGCCCGCGTTCACCCACCCCGTCAAGCTCGCGGGCAAGCTCGCCATGCTGGACAACCTCTCGCACGGCCGGCTGGAGGTGGGCTTCGGACGGGCCTTCCTGCCCGACGAGTTCGCGGCCTTCGGCGTGTCCATCGACGACAGCCGCGCCCTGTTCGAGGAGAACGTGGAGGCGATCCGCCGCCTGTGGACCGAGGAGGACGTGGTCTGGGAGGGACGCTTCCACAAGTTCGGCCCGGTCACCCTTCAGCCGCGCCCGCTGCAGCGGCCGCACCCGCCGACCCACGTCGCCACCGCCATGAGCCTCGAGTCCTGCGAGTCCGCCGGGCGCGCCGGCCACCACCTGCTGCTCGTGCCCGCGACCTCGTCCGTGGAGAAGGCCCAGGAGATGCTCGGCGCCTACCGGGCGGCGCGCGCCGCGGCGGGCCACGAGGGGCCGGGCCGCGTGCAGTTCAGCTACCCCACCTACGTCGCCGAGGACGGCGACGAGGCACGCCGCCTGGCCCGCGAGGACGACGGGGCGTACAACCAGCGCATGGCCGAGGCCGTCTCCGCGTGGGGGCGCGTCTCCAGCAGCGCCTACCCGGGCTACGAGAGGATCCTCGAGGCCACCCGCACCTACGACTTCGACAAGAAGCTGGAGGCGGACAAGCTGCTGGCCGGGTCGCCGGCCGAGATCCGCGCCCAGATCGAGCGCATCCAGGGCTGGTTCGGCCCGGACATCACCCTCAGCCTGACCATCCACTCCGGGCTGCTGCCCGTGGAGGTCGCCAAGCGCTCGACGGAGCTGTTCGCGCGGCAGGTGGCACCGCACTTCGCCACGCCGGCCCGATGACCGGGCCCGTACGCACCGTCACCGTGGTCGGTGCGGGCACCATCGGTCTGGCCTGGACCACGCTGTTCCTCGCCCACGGCCTCGACGTACGGCTCAGCACCCGCAGGACCGACGCCGAGCGGGCGGCGCGCGAGGCAGTGGAGCTGTTCGCCCCGTCGCTGCCCTCGCCGCCCGCCGATCCGGCCCGGCTGCTGGACCGGCTCACGATCGAGCCGGACGTGGCCAAGGCGGTCGCCGGCACCGACCTGGTGCAGGAGAACGTCCGCGAGCAACTCGCGCTGAAACAGAAGCTGTTCGCCGAGGCCGAGCGATCCGCTCCGGACCACGTGCTGCTGCTGTCGTCGTCCTCGTCGCTGTCCGCGGACGAACTGGGCGCCACCATGGACGACCCTTCGGGGCTGCTGGTCGGCCACCCGTTCAACCCGGCCCATCTGATGCCGCTGGTGGAGCTGGTCCCGGGCACCCGCACCCGGCCCGACGCCGTCGAGCGGGCCGCCGCGTTCTACCGGTCCCTGGGCAAGGTGCCCGTCGCGCTGCGCCGCCCCATGGCCGGCACCCCCGCGAACCGGCTGCAGTCGGCCCTGTTCCGGGAGGCCGTGCACCTGGTGGCCGAGGGATACCTCACGGCCGAGGAGGTCGACGCCGTGGTGACCGGCTCGATCGGACTGCGCTGGGGGGCGGTCGGGCCGTTCCAGGCGTTCCACCTGGGCGGCGGCCCCGGGGGCCTCAGGCGCATGCTGGGCGCCGTCGGGGGCCGGATGGCCGCCGAGTGGGAGCACCTGGGCACGCCCGCGCTCACCGACGACATCGTGGGGACGCTCGCCGCGCAGACCGAGCGGGCGTACGGACAGGGCGACGACGCCTACCGGCGGCTGGCCGCCGCGCGGGACGCGCGCCAAGGGGCCGTGCTCGCCGCGCTGCGGGCCGGCGAGGACAGCGGGAGGGCCGATCCGTGACCGGCGGCATCACCGAAACGGTGCGGGGCGTCGACGCCGACAGCTTCCGGGCGGCCCTGGCCCGGTTCGCCAGCGGGGTGGTCGTGGTCACCGCGCGCGACGCGCTCGGGGCGCCGCACGGCTTCACCGCGAGCTCCTTCTGCTCGGTGTCGCTGCGGCCGCCGCTCGTACTCGTCTGCCTGGCCGAAACCGCCACGTCGTACGACACGTTCACCCGGGCCGCCGACTGCGGGATCAGCATCCTCGCGCACGACCAGACGGCCGTCGCGCGACGGTTCGCCACCCGGGGCGCCGACAAGTTCACGGACGGCGCCTTCGAGACGCTGCCCAACGGCACACCCGCGGTACGCGGCGCCCTGGCCACGCTCGCCTGCCGGATCCGCCAGCGGCACACCGCGGGCGACCACATGATCCTCGTCGCGGAGGTCACCCACACCGGGGAGGGCGAGGGGCACCCGATGCTCTACTTCGGCGGGGACTTCCGGGAACTGGCGCCCTGACGCCACAGCGGCCTCGCGAGCGGCTCTCGATCGCCGCTCTAGGAGGCCGAAACAGACTCCTTCTCGCACCACGCACCACGCACCACCTGAGCAGTCTCACGCATCACCTCACCACCGACACCACATCTGGAAGAGGGCACCTCATGCGCAGCATCGCCACCCGCGCCGGCGTCGTCGCCGCCACCGCCGTACTCGCGCTGACCGGCCTGGGCGCCGCCACCGCGTCGGCGGCCACCACCACCGACGCCCCGGTCGCCGCCGACGCGGCGTACGCCAGCCTGGCGGGCGAGTGGCTGGGCTCCGGCACCGCCGGTTCCAACCCGGTCCAGCCGCACTTCTTCTTCTACGGCAACGGCACCCTGAAGATGATCCCGGAGAACAACGCGTACCTCGCCACCGGCACCTGGAAGCAGAACGGCTCCTCGTTCACCTTCCACCTGGAGCACCCGATCTACGACTCCACCGGCGCCGTCGTCTCCTACATCAAGGCCGACCAGACCGGCACCATCGACGGCAACACCTGGTCCTCGACCGGCACTTCGGGCCGCTACGACACCCAGGGCAACCTCCTCGAGACGTTCACCGTCACCCTGACGGCCAACCGCGTCTGACCCTCGCCCGGCGAAGACCCCCATGCCACTCCGGCACGGGGGTCTTCGCTGCGTTCCGGACCTCACCGCCGACCCACCCCCTTTTCAGGCCCGTCCGGCTCACGTGGCGTGCGCTGGACGTCATCGCCACAGGGGGCCGACCGTGGCAGCCAATGGCCGGATTCCGTCACTCGTCGGTGGGATCGCCTGTGCGCCGGGCCCGGTGATCTCTACGGTGGGCGGGGAACGACCGGAACGTGGGGAGTGCTGTGGAAGCGGAGATCCTGGCCCTGGCAGGTATGGGCGCGAGCAGTCTGGTGACGCTGGCGCTCCAGGATCTGTGGGGATGGGGCAGGAGACGCTTCGCCACGCTGCTCGGGCGGGGCGCGCCCGCGGACGAGGCGGCGGCCGAGGAGGAACTGGAGCGGACCCGGCGGGAGTTGCTGGACGCCCGGCGCGCCGGCGACGAGGACACGGCCGTCGCCGTCGAGGAAGCGTGGGCCGAGCGCCTGCGCGACCTCCTGGCCTCCCACCCCGAGTCCGGGAACCGGCTGCGGGAAGTGGTCGCGGCGACGATCGAGCGCAGCCCCGCCCCGGTCGCGCTCGGCCACATCCTGCACTACGTCAACCACGTCCCCGTCTTCCAGGCGATGAACGACCACTGGGCCCGCTGCACCGAGGCACGCGCGACCACCGCGATGTTCCTGTGCGGACTGCCCGGCGTCGGCAAGCGGACCACCCTGCGCCGCTGGCTCCAGTCCCACCGGGACGACCTGCCCGGCGAACTGCTCCAGGCCGACCTCGCCCGGGACGAGCGCGGACGCCCCGCCGACCCGGCGGCCGTCCTGGAACGCTGGCTGGCCCAGCTCGGCGTCGCCCGCGAGGACCGCCCGGCCGACACCGACGCGAAGGCGGCCCTGGTACGGCGGCAACTGCGCGACCGGCCGGCCGTGCTGGTCCTGGAGAACGTGGGCAGGCCCGCCGAGGTCAAGCCCCTGCTCCCCGACTCCGCAGGGCACGTCGTCCTGATGACCGGCCAGCGGGTGCCGCTCGGGCTCGACGCCCTGCTGGACTTCGAACCCGTGGAGATCGCCCCGCTGAAGGACGAACACGCCCTGGAACTCCTGCTGAAGGTCAGCCGCAGCACCGAACACCCCGACCGGCTGCGGCCCGTCGTCCGGCACCTGGGCGGGCTGCCGCTGGCCCTGCGCCTGGTCGCCGGGCAGCTCAGGACACCGGTGCCGGGCACCCTGGAGGACATCACCGCCCGGCTCGCCGAACGGACCACCCGATGGGAACTGCTCGCCGTGGACGACACCCACGACCTGCCCGGCGCCCTCGACCTCGCCTACGAACGCCTCGGCGCCGACGCCGCCCTCCTCTACCGGCGCCTCGGCACCCTGCCCCGGACCGACGTCCACCTGGACACCGTGCACGCGCTCACCCCGGACCGGGAACCGGCCACCGCCCGGCGCGGCCTGCACGAACTGCTCTCCGCACGGCTGCTGGAGCGCGACGGCGTGGACGCCTACCGCCTGCACCCCCTCGTCCACGACCACGCGGCGGCCCGCGCGGAGCGGGAGGACACCGACGCCGAACGCGACGCCGTGACGGGCTGGTTCGTCCGCCATCTGCGGCAGACGGCCGAGGCCGCCGAAGCCGCGCTGTCCTCCCGCTGGCGCCACGACCCCGGACACGCCTACCCGGACGTACCGCGCACCCCCGGGCAGGGGGCCCGCGCCGAACGCGAACTCGCCCGCCGCCGCGACGGATTGCTCGCCGCCGTCCGCCTCGCCCACGCCACCGGACGGTACGAGGAGGCGTGGCGGCTGTGCCAGGCGCTGTGGACCTTCTGCCTGCGCACCGGCAGCCACGCCGAGTGGATCGAGTCCCACGAGACCGGCCTCGCCGCGGCCCGCGCCGACGGCGACCGGCTGGCGGTGGCGCGCATGCACTTCCAGCTGGGCTTCGCCCGTCTGGACCGGTGGAGCCTCGCCGAGGACGACCCGCGCCGCGCCCGTGAACACCTCGACGCCGCACGGGAGTCGGTGCGCGGCGACGGCACCGGCCGGGGCGAGGGCGAGGCCCGTACGGAGTCCAGCGCGCTGGAGGCACTCGGGCTGCTGGAACTGAAACTGGACCGCCCGCGGCAGGCCCTCGACCTCCTCGCCGACGCCGAGACGGCGCTCGGCGACCTCGCCCACCCGCGCGGACGCGCCCTGCTCGCCTACCACAAGGGCGCCGCGTACACCGCGCTGGGCCGCCACGACGACGCCGAACGGACACTGCGGGAGGCCCGCGAGCGGTTCCGGCGGCTGGGGGACGGACCGGACATCGCGCTCAACGTCGGCAAGTCCTGGCTGCGGTACGCGCAGGACCGGCTGGCCTGCGCCCGGCCCGAGGAGGCGCTGCGGGCGCTGGACGAGGCGGCCGCCGCCATCGAGCAGGGCGGCTCCGGGTACTTCCTCGCGGTGGCGCGCCTGCTGCGGGGCGACGTCCTCCGGCGGCTGGGGGACGAGCGGCGGGCGGCCGCCGACTGGGCCGCCGCCGGCACGCTGTTCGATCAGGCCCGCAGCCCGCGCGCGGAGGAGGCCCGGCGCCGCCTCGGCAACAGCCCCGTGCGCTCAGCGGACGGTGAACTCGACTAGCCCGGCCTCAGGATGGTCACCGGCCCGCACGGTCACCCGCGCCCGGGCGCCGGGCCGGAGCGGGACCGGGCCGGACCGCACCCAGGCGTACGCGGCCGAGGCCGCGACGGCGAACGACGCCCAGGCCGGGCGCTCGGCCCAGCGGGCCCGGAGCCGGATGCCGTCGTCGAACAGCGCCGTACAGCCGTGACCGGACTCCTCGACGGCCACGGCACCGCATCCCGGGAAGCGCCGGGTGAGGGAGGACCCGCTCACCTCGTCCGGGAGCAGCCCGCGCTCGGCGGGCACCAGCAGCACGTCGGCGGAGCGCGGCCAGCGGGGATCGGGGTCGTCGGGGTCGGCGGCGAGGTGCGCGCCGGCGAGGTGACGGCTCTGGGCGCGCTGCGCCGAGGCGGGGAAGCGCTGGACCCGGATCGTGCCGCCGTCGCCGGACTCGGCATCCTCACCGGCGGCTTCGCCGACGGTGGTGGTGGCGGTGACGAGGGCGGCCGACAGATGGGGGAGCCGGGGCGCGGCGGGGCCGGGGGAGGGGACGGGTATCGCGCGGGTGGCCGCCGGGTGCGCGGGCTCCGGCAGCTTCAGCCAGGTGTAGAACAGCCGGCGCAGTCGCCGGGCCGACTCGCCGGGCGCCGATGACACGCCCTGCCGGAGCGCGGCCAGTTCCGGGTCGTCCGGCTGGGTGCGCGCCGCGCGCAGCAGCTGGGGCAGCAGGGGTACGGCGCGGGAGAGGCGGGGGAGGAGCCGGCCGAGGCGGTCCATGGGGGAGCCGGGGGCCACGGCGGCATCGTTGAAGGCACCCAGAACGCCCGGAATTCCCAGGGCGGTGCCGTACAGGGTGAGCGATCCGTGGTCGCCGACGAGGAAATCGGCAGCGCACAGAGCGGCTTTCCAGGTCTCGGTCTCCGGTGCCGGGAGCAGCATTCCGGATTCGGTCAGCGGGGCGAGCCAATGGCGTATCTGCCAGGCCCCGTGGCCGTACCACGCATTGGGGTGGACGGCGGCGAGAACGCGGAATTCGTCGGCCGGGAGTTCGGCGAGCGCCCGGCGCAGCACCTCCGCCCCGGGCGCGCCGAGCACCGAGTCACGGCCCCAGGTCGAGGAGACGACCACCAGCCGCTGGCCGGGCAGCAGTCCGAGGGCGCGCCGGTACGCCGCCCGGAAGGACATTCCGGCGCGGAGCTGGTCGAGACACGGATCACCGGCGACGACGGCGCGGGGAACCGCCTCGGGGCAGCCGTCCGCGAGCCGCCGCAGCTGCTCTTCATGGGACAGCACGATCGCGGCCGGCACGACCCGCCCCTCATGGACCAGCCACTCCGACGTCAGCCCGAAGGCTCCCGGCTCCCGGCTCCCGGCTCCCGGCTCCCGGCTCCCGGCTCCCGGCTCAAAACCTTATTGTATCCAGCCCCGTGCGGCGCTCCTATGAGCGGAAAAGGAAGCCTGTGCAATTCCCCGCCGCGACTCGTGGCCACGGCGAGATCGAACGGCTGGGACAGCGCCTCCCGCCAGGGAATCCGCGCCATTCCGCGCGAGGCGAGGAATTCCTCCGTCCCGCCGTCGAGTGCGGAGGAACCGGTGCGCGTGAAGAACACCTGGATCCGCTCGTCGCCCTCGAAGACGGCCAGCAGATCCAGCAGCCGCGTGGCGGACGTGATGTTGTGCACGACGCCGAGCACACTGCGCTCGGCGGCCACCGTGCTCCACCGCGACCCGTCCTCCCGCAACGGCAGCGGCAGCCGGCCCGTCTCCCGCACGCGCACTCCCGGCCACGATCGGCTCACCCTGTCGGAGCACACGATAGTCATGCCGGGTACACGCCCCCGTCATGCGCCGGCCACGACTCCGTGTGCTCAGGTCACCAGCCCGACGTGCGCCAGTGCCTGCTTCAGCAGCACCCCGTGCCCGCCCGGCATCTCGCTCTGCACGGCCCGGGAGGCGGCCTCCTGCGGGCTGAACCAGACGAGGTCCAGCGCGTCCTGCCGGGGCCGGCAGTCGCCGGTGACCGGCACGATGTAGGCCAGGGACACCGCGTGCTGGCGCGGGTCGTGGTACGGAGTGATGCCCGCCGTCGGGAAGTACTCCGCGACCGTGAACGGCTGGAGGGAGGCGGGGACGCGGGGCAGCGCGACCGGCCCGAGGTCCTTCTCCAGGTGGCGCAGCAGCGCGTCGCGGACCCGCTCGTGGTGCAGGACCCGGCCGGAGACCAGGGTCCGGCTGACCGTGCCGTCCGGGCCGATGCGCAGCAGCAGCCCGATGCTGGTGACCTCACCGCTGTCGTCCACGCGCACCGGCACGGCCTCGACGTACAGGATCGGCATCCGGGCCCTGGCCATCTCCAGCTCGTCCGTGGTCAGCCAGCCGGGCGTGGTCTCGGTCATGTCAGACATTGCTTGATCATACTTTCCGGGTGGGGTGCCCGCCGGGATCGCGGGCCGGTTCGGACAGAGGCGGTCCGTACAGAGGCGGTCCGTACAGCCGTCGGGCGTTGTCGCGGCCCGTCCAGTGCGCGATCCGCAGGGCGTCGGCCGGGCTCAGCTCGTCGGCGTCCACCCGGTCCTGGAGCAGAGCGGCGAGGCCCCGGCGGAAGCAGAGGGCGCCCAGGTGGTGGAACTCGGCCACACCATAGGCGTCGGAGCTGTACAGCAGTTTGCGGAACGGGGTCACCTCCAGTGCCTCCTCCAGCACCGCCCGGCAGCGGGCCGGGCCGGTGTGGTGCAGTGCGAGGCCGACGTCCAGGTACACGTGCTCGAACACCGCCGACAGGTACGCCGCCTGCCGGTGGTACGGCCAGCAGTGCAGCAGCAGGACCGGGATCGTGCCGGCCGTCCGGCGCAGCCAGTCGGTGAGCAGGGCGGGGTCGGCGCGGTGCAGCCGCAGGTCCGCGTCGCCGAACCCGGTGTGCAGTTGCAGCGGCAGCCCCAGCTCGACGGCGGTCCACAGCAGGTGCCGTACCAGCACCGGGTCGGCCAGGCGTCCGCCGCGCGCCGGCCGGTGCCGGGCCGCCCGGGTCACCTCGGCGTCCGTGGGGGGCTCGGGGTCCAGGGCGAAGCCCGTGCGGTAGGCCGCGACCGACTTCACCGCCACCACGCCCGGCCGCCGTACGGCCTCCTCGGCGGCGGCGCGGAACTCGGCCGCGTACTCGCCCGGCTCCACGCCCCGGGCCAGCACCGCCTCGGCGACCCGCTCCAGCCGTACCACCTCGCGGGCGGTGGCGCCGGCCGCCGCCGCCAGTTCGGCTGGCGTGGTGAGCGGGTGCGGGGCGAAGCCGGTGTCCACGCAGAACACCTCGGCCCCGGCCGCCCTGAGGAACCGCCGGTTCACCTCCCGCCAGCCCAACTCCGCGCGCCGGGCGGCGTATTCGGCGGGCGGGGCGTGCCGGGGCAGGTCCAGCAGGGGCGCGCAGTGGCGGCGCACGGCCACGCCGGCGGGGGTGTCGAAGGGGGAGACGCCAGGCCAGGCCGCGCCCTCGGTGAGCAGGGACGCGAACTGGCCGGCGGACAGGTCGGCGGTCACCGCGCCGTGGCAGTGGTGGTCCACCAGCGGCAGCGCGGCGAGGGCCTCGTGCACCGGTCCCACGGCGGCCACGGTCAGTACGCCCAGCGGTAGAACGCCGTCAGCGCGGCGGGGGAGAGCCCCTCGACGGCCGCCGCCTCACCGAGCCGTACGGCGCTCACCGCGTCGGCGAGGACCGGGCCCAGCGCGGCCCGCAGCACCGGGTCGGCGCGGAACTCCGCCACGGCCCCGGGCAGCGATCGCGGCAACCGTCGTACGCCCAGCGCCGCCGCCTCGTCGGGGCCGTACCGTACCGGGTCGCCGGTGATCTCCCCGGGCAGCGGGCGGCCCGCCGTGATGCCGTCGATCCCGGCGGCGAGCACGCAGCCGAGGGCCAGATACGGGTTGGCGGCCAGGTCGACGGGCTTGACCTCCAGGTTGGCGTCCTGGTCCTGGCGGCCCGCGGTGCCGGTGACGACCCGTACGGCGGCCTCGCGGGTCTCCCGGCCCCAGGCGGTGAACACCCCCGCCCACTGGGAGGGCTGGAGCCGCAGATAGCTGGCCGGGCTCGGCGCGGTCACCGCGGTCAGGCCGGGCAGATGGGCGAGGATCCCGGCGAGGAACGCCTCGGCCGTGGCCGTCATGCCGTACCGGCCCTCGCCGCCGGAGTGCAGGTTCACCCCGTCCCGCCAGCAGGACAGGTGCAGATGGCCGCCGTTGCCGACCCCCTCGGGGAGGTAGGCCGGCGCGAAGGAGACCCGCAGCCCGTGCCGCTGGGCCACCGCCCGGATCGTCTGCCGCACCAGCACGCTGCGGTCGGCCGCCGCGACCGGGTCCAGCGCGCCCACCGAGACCTCGAACTGCGCGGGCGCGTACTCGGGGTGGATCTGGTCGACGTCCACGCCCTGGGCGGCGAGCGCGGCCAGCAGTTCGGCGGTGTAGTCGCTCAGCTCCACCTGCCGGACGGCGCCGTAGGCCGGCCCGGTGGCCGCCGGGACGAACTCGTCGGTGGGCGCCGAACCGGCGCCCACGGCCCACTCGATCTCGATCGCCGCCTTGAAGGCGAGGCCGTGCCGGTCGGCGGCGTCCGTGACGGTCCGGCGCAGGAAGGTCCGGGCGCAGCCGGGGTGCCGCTCACCCTCCTGGGTGATCCGGTCCACCGGCGCCCACGCCCAGCCGGGCTGCCCGGCCAGCGGCACGAGCTGGTCCAGGTCGGGGTACAGCCTGAGGTCGCCGTCGGGGGAGCCGAGGACGTCGGTGGTGACGATGGAGTCGTCGGCGAGGAACGTGTCGAACACCGGCGACATGCCGACCCCCCACGCCACGGCCGCCTCCAGCCGTGCCGTCGGGACCGTCTTGACCCGGCAGACGCCCGCCGTGTCCACATACGCCAGCACGATGCCGTGCACGCCCCGGGCCGCCAGGTCCGCGGCGAGGGCGGGCACCCGGTCCAGGTCGCCGGGGCGGCCGCCGGGGCGGGGGTCGGCGAGCGTGGTCATGCGTCCTCCTCGGCGGGCCCGGACGGCGGGGGACGGCCGGGCCCCGGGGTCAGGGTTTCACGGCGACCGCGCCGTACTGCGGCACCACGGCGGCCTCCGTCCCGGCGCGCCACCGGGAGCACGGCACCAGGCCGGGCTCGACCGGCTCCAGGCCGTCGAGGAAGCCGGCGATCTCGGCGTGGCCGCGGGCGGTGATCGGCGGGGTGGCGTGGGCGTTCCAGAACTCCATCGCGGCGACGTTGCCCGCGCCGCCCGCCTCGGCGTCGTAGGTCGGGTGGGTGAGCACCAGGTGGCTGCCGGAGGGGACGGCCGCCATGATCCGCCGCACGATGTCCCGGGCCTCGCCGGTGTCCGGTACGAAGTTGAGGATGCCCAGCATCATCACCGCCACCGGCCGGTCCAGGTCGAGGGTCCGGGCGGCGTCCCGCACGATGAGGTCCGGGTCGCGCACGTCGGCGTCGAGGTAGTCGGTGACGCCCTCGGGGGAACTGGTCAGCAGCGAGCGGGCGTGCACCAGCACGATCGGGTCGTTGTCGACGTACACGATCCGCGACTCGGGCGCGACCCGCTGCGCTATCTCGTGGGTGTTGTCGGCCGTGGGCAGACCGGTGCCGATGTCGAGGAACTGCCGTGTCCCGCGCTCTTCGGCCAGGAACCGCACCGCCCGGCCCAGGAAGTCCCGGTCCGCGCGGGCCACCGCCCGGATCACCGGGAACATCCCGGCGATGTGGTCGCCCACCCGCTGGTCGACCTCGTAGTTGTCCTTGCCGCCCAGCCAGTGGTTCCAGACCCGTGCGTTGTGCGCCACGCTGGTGTCCAGCCGTGCCGTCCCGGTCGCCGGGGAGTGCCCCTCGCTCACCTGTCCGCCCTTCTCACATGCGGTTCGTCCGCCGTCATTGTCCCTCCCGGTGATCGTTCTGTCCCGGGAAACGGATCACCGGGGAGACGGATGCCCCGGGAGCGGCCCGCCCCGGGCGGTTCGGGGCCCGCCGGGCGGATGAGGAACACTGGACCGGTATCCCCGCACCCGACCGGAAGCAGCACATGTCCGCCATACCCGCCCCCCTCCTCGACACCGCCGCGCTGCCCGCGGGCCCCGCCGACATCCGGCTGATCGTCACCGACATGGACGGCACGCTGCTGGACGACGCCAAGCGGATCCCCGACGGGCTGTGGCCGATGCTCGCCGAGCTGCGCAGCCGGGAGGTGCTGTTCAGCCCGGCCAGCGGACGGCAGTACGCGACGCTGCACCGGCAGTTCGAGCGGGTGGCCGAGGGCATGGTGTTCATCGCGGAGAACGGCACCTATGTGGTCCGCGACGGCGTGGAACTCAGCTCCGACCCGCTGGACGGGCCCGTCGCGGCGGGGATCGCGCGGACGGTACGACGGCTCGCCGCGGGCGGTGCGGACGTCGGCGCCGTCGTCTGCGGCAAGCGGGCGGCGTACGTCGAGCGGACCGACGAGGCGTTCCTCGCCGAGGTGCGCCAGTACTACGCCGAGCACCGGATCGTGGAGGACGTCACGGCCGTCGAGGACGACATGATCAAGGTGGCGGTGTTCGACTTCGCGTCCGCCGAACACACCGTCGCCCCGGCCCTCGCCCCCTTCGCCGGCACCCACCAGGTCGTCGTCTCCGGCGAGCACTGGGTGGACGTGATGAACCGCACCGCGAACAAGGGCACCGCCCTGCGCCGTCTGCAGCGGGCGCTCGGCGTGACGCCCGCCCAGACCATGGTGTTCGGCGACTACCTGAACGACCTGGAGATGCTCGACGCCGCCGAGTGGTCCTTCGCCATGGCCGGCGCCCACCCCGAGGTGATCCGCCGGGCCCGGCACCTGGCCCCGTCCAACAACGACGCCGGCGTGCTGCGGACGATCGCCCACGTGCTGGGCCTCTGACCGGGTCCGGAGTTCGCGCGCGAGACCCCGCCGCACGGCAGGGCGATGAGGGAGAGAGCCACCGGGCCGCTCCCCGCCCCTCCGGAGCGTGGTCGGTCCGGGACGGGCGGGGAGCGGCTCGGCGCGGTCAGCCGGCGCGGCGCAGGCAGTCCTCGGCCACGTGTTCGTCGAGCGCCGCCCGGACCAGCGCGGCGGCCAGCACGGCCGGCTGGGTGTCCCCGGCCAGTCCGGTCAGCCGCCGCGGATCCTCGGGCAGGCCGAGCCGCCCGGCGCCGGACAGCGCCTTGCCGTCCAGGTACGGCGCCACGTCCGGCCACACCCGCTGCGCCTCGCGCAGGAAGATGTCGGCGCCGGCCGGCCCGATGCCCGGCTCCTCCTGGAGGAGTTCCCGCAGGGTGCCGACGTCGCCCTCCGCCTCGCGGTGCAGGCGGCGCAGATCGCCGCCCCAGCGGCGGTCGAGCAGTTCGGCGCCGTCCCCGAGCTGGGTGGCCGTCCGCTCGTCGTACCGGCGGTAGCCGCCCCGGCCCAGCGCGTCCACCCGCCGCTGCCAGTCGGCTCCGGCCATCCGGCGCGGGCTGTCCAGGTGCTCCTCGTGCAGGGCGCGGGCGGCGGCCACCGCGACGGAGGCCCGGATCCGGGCGCTGAGCAGCAGGGACAGCACCAGCAGCCGGTACAGCGGCTGCGGGGTGTCCTTCAGCCGGATGCCCGCCTCCTCGGCGAACGTCCGCCCGTACCCGGACACCAGTTCCCGCAGCACGCGCTCGTCACGGTTCACGGCCCTACGGCTTGAGCGGGTCGTGGCCCAGCGTCATCAACTGGTGTCGGCGGCCGGTGTCCCGGGCGGTCTCCGGCTCGGGCTCGTTCTCCGCGTCCACCAGGTCGCCGACCGTGTCGACGACCTGCCGCATGACCCGCACGTCGTCGTCGGTCAGGTCGGTGCGGCGCTTCTGCAGGATCGCCAGGACGTGCTGCCCGGTCTCGTCGCCCGCCCGATCCGGCAGCGGTTCGGTCTCTTCACCGGCGTCCCGGACCTTCAGCCAGGCCGCGAGCTCCGCCGAGCTCATGTTCACCACGCGGTGGAAGTCGTCCCACAGCGCTTCGAATTCCAGCGAGTCGGCCATGGGTTTTCCCCTTCCGTGTGTCACCCCGCCCCCGGCGGGGCGGTGTGCGGGGCCTCGGGTCAGCCGGCGGACGTGTCGCGCGGGTGGTTCTCCGCCTCGAACATCCAGCGCTGCTTCTCCAGGTCGGCGGTGATGCTGATCAGCAGGTCCTGGGTGACCGGGTCGGCCTTCTCGGTCGCCTCGATCCGCTCCCGCAGCCGGCCGATCGCCGCCTCCAGCGAGGCCACCATCAGCTCCACGACCTCCGTGTCACGCTGCCAGCCGTCCTTGGTGCCCGGCAGCGCGAAGGTCGCCGCGATGGTCTCCGGTCGGCCGTCCGGCGGCACGCCCAGCGCGGCGGACCGCTCGGCCACCGTGTCGGAGTGGGCGCGGGCCGTGGCGACCACCTCGTCCAACTGGAGGTGGATCGAGCGGAATCGCGGGCCGACGATGTTCCAGTGCGCCTGCTTGCCGACCAGCGACAGCCCGAGCAGGTCGACCAGGGTGTCCTGGAGGGCGGTGGCGGTGACACCGAGCGCCTCTTCGGGAAGTGTGCTCTTGACCACGGTCATGGTGCGCGGATCCCCTTTCCTCGAACTTTCCTCAGTGATGTCCGAAAGGGCGGGTGCCCCCGCTCCGCCACGGCAAACCGGCTGATCAGCGGGGGCGGCGACGGGGACGGGGGCACCGGTCGGGTGTTGGTACACCAGGTCAGCCGGGCAGTACCCCGGCCCGGTCGGGCAGTGCCCGGTCCAGGAAGCGGAGCAACTCCGCGTGGGCCGTCGCGCGGTCCGTCTCGTGGAAGACCTCGTGCCGCGCTCCGGGGAAGATCCGTTCGGTCAGCCGGCCGCCGCTCAGCCGCTCCACCCCCGGCCGGCTCCCGGGCAGCGGCACCAGGCGGTCGTCGTCGCCGTGCAGCCACAACAGCGGCAGCCGGCCCACGTCACCACCTTGCGCGACCGTCTCCAGGGTGCGGGCGAACGCCTGGAGCGTCGGCCGCTTCATGGGCCCGTGCCACACCAGCGGATCGGCCGCGTAGGCCGCGCCCACGGCCGGGTCACGGGAGAGCGCGGACGGGCTGACGGGGGTGTCCGGGATGTCGTCCAGGGCCAGCAGCCGCCCCGGCAGCTCCCAGGCGCCGATCACCGGCGCGGACAGCACCAGCGCGCTCAGCCCGTCGCCGTACCGCTGGGCGTAGCGGGCCGCGATCAGCCCGCCCATCGAGTGCCCGACCAGGACCAGCGGCAGCCCGGGACGCGCGGCCCGGGCCAGGTCCGCGACCGCGTGCACATCGGTGACCACGTCCTCGAAGTCCTCGATCAGCACCCGCTCCCCGGCCGACCGGCCGTGGCCGGCGTGGTCGGGCGCGTACACGGCGGCCCCGTACCCGGTCAGCACGCCGGCCAGTTCGTCGTACCGCCCGGCGTGCTCGCCGTACCCGTGCACCAGGAGCACCAGCAGGCGGGGGTCCGGACGCGGCCACTCGCGTACGGCGAGGGCCCCGTGCCTGCCGTCGAGGACGTGCTCGCGGACGTGGTGCATGTCTCCTCCCCTCGCCCCGGCATCGGCCCCGGGGGGAGCTTCCCAGCGGGGCGGCCGAGGTCTATAGTCCAAAACTAGCAGTGCTAATTAATGGGTGCTGCGCAGTTCCGTGATCCACAATGTCGTAGGTCAGGAGTCCCGCCGTGCGTCCCGTCCACTTCGCGACCGCCCGCCGCACCCCCATCGGCAAGGTACGCGGTGCCCTCTCCTCGGTCCGCCCCGACGATCTGGCCGCGACCGTGATCCGCCACCTGGTGGCCGACGTGCCCGCGCTCGACCCGGCCCGCATCGACGACGTCTACTGGGGTGCCGCGAACCAGGCGGGCGAGGACAACCGGAACGTCGCCCGCATGGCCGCCCTGCTCGCCGGACTGCCCGACTCCGTGCCCGGCGCCACCGTCAACCGGCTGTGCGCCTCCGGACTCGAAGCGGTCACCGCCGCCGCCCGCGCCATCGCCGCGGGCGAGGCCGACATCGTCATCGCGGGCGGCTCCGAGTCCATGAGCCGCGCCCCCTTCGTGCTGCCCCGGCCCGACGAGGCCCTGCCGCACCGCATGGAGACCTACGACACCCGGCTCGGCTGGCGGCTGGTCAACCCCGCCATGAAGGAGCTGCACGGCCTGCTCTCCATGGGCGAGACCGCCGAGGAGGTCGCCGCCCGCCTCGGCATCTCCCGCGCCCGGCAGGACGAGTTCGCCCTGCGCAGCCACCAACTCGCCGCCGCCGCCCGCAAGAACGGTTACTTCGACGACGAACTCCTGCCCGTGGAGCGCCCGGACGGGGTCACCGTCGAGCACGACGAGTGCGTCCGCGAGGACACCTCGCTGGAGAAGCTGGCCCGCCTCAAGCCGGCCTTCCGCGCGGACGGCACCGTCACCGCCGGGAACGCCTCGCCGATGAACGACGGCGCCGCCGGGCTGCTGCTGGTCAGCGAAGAGGCCCTGAACGAACTGGGCCTGGAGTCCCTCGGCCGGTACGTCGCGGGCGCCTCCGCCGGCGTCCACCCCGATGTGATGGGCCTCGGCCCGGTGCCCGCCACCCAGAAGGTGCTCGGCCGGGCCGGCTGGGGGATCGGCGACCTCCAGGAGGCCGAGCTGAACGAGGCGTTCGCTGCCCAGGCCCTCGCCTGCGTCGACCAACTGGGTCTCGATCCCGACCTGGTGAACCCCACCGGCGGCGCCATCGCCCTCGGTCACCCCCTCGGCTGCTCCGGCGCCCGCATCCTGACCACCCTGCTGCACCGCATGCGGCGCACCGGCGCCCAGCGCGGCCTCGCGACCATGTGCGTGGGCGTGGGGCAGGGCACCGCGGTACTGGTCGAGCGACACTGAGGAAACCTCAAAAGGGAGCTCTCCGCGAGGATTTGGCCGGAGCTTCCCACACGGGTCCGACGGGGGCTCACCGCAAGGGTCCAGCAAGCGGGGCCTCACCGCATGGGCCCAGCGGGCCCCCGCCCGGGGATCCGGTAGTACGAGCCGCAGCAAGGAAACGGAGCAGCACTCCATGGCAACCCTGTCCGTCGCCGCCATCCTCGCCGAGAACGCCCGGCGCCGCCCCGGCAAGACCGCCCTGGTCGAGGGGGAACTGCGGCTCACCTTCGCCGAGGTGTGGCAGCGGGCGCTGGCCCGGGCGGGCGCGCTCACCGGCCTCGGCGTACGGCCCGGCGACCACGTCGCCCTGATGGCCCCCAACACCGCCGAGTTCCCGGTCGCCTACTACGCGATCGCCGCGGCGGGCGGTGTCGTCGTCCCCGTCCACCTGCTGCTGTCGGCCGAGGAGGTCGAGCACGTCCTCAAGGACAGCGGCGCCACCGTGCTGCTCGTCCACCCGGCCCAGGCCGACACCGGCCGGGCCGCGGCCGAGGCGGCCGGCGTCCGAGTGGTCACCCTGGGCGAGGAGCTGGACAAACTGGCGGTCGACGCCGAGCCGTTGCCCTCGTACGTCACCCGGGCCGCCGACGACCCGGCGGTGATCTTCTACACCAGCGGTACGACCGGTGTCCCCAAGGGCGCCGTCCTCAGCCACTTCAACCTGGTGATGAACGCGACCGTCAACGCCTTCGACGCGCACGACATCCGCGCCGACGACATCGCCCTCGGCGCGCTGCCGCTGTTCCACGCCTTCGGCCAGACCGTCTCGCTGAACTCCACCTGGCGGGCGGGTGCCACGCTCGTGCTGCTGCCCCGCTTCGACGCGGCCCGGGCCATCGAGCTGATGGTCGAGGAGGACGTGAACACCTTCCACGGCGTGCCCACCATGTTCGTCGCCCTCGCGGCGGCCGCCGCCGACGCCGAGCGGCTCCCCGGGCTGCGGGTGTGCATCTCCGGCGGGGCCTCGCTGCCGGTCGCGGTACTGGAGCGGTTCGAGGCCGCGTTCGGGGCGCGGATCTACGAGGGATACGGGCTGTCGGAGACCTCTCCGGCCGCCACCGTCAACCAGCCGGTGTTCGGCGCCAAGGCCGGCACCATCGGGCACCCGCTGTGGGGCGTCGACGCGGAGATCGCCCGCGCCGAGGCGGAGGACCGGATCGAGCTGCTGCCGCCCGGCGAGCTGGGCGAGGTCGTCATCCGCGGCCACAACGTCTTCTCCGGCTACCTCGGCCGCCCCGAGGCCACCGCCGAGGCCCTGGTGGACGGCTGGTTCCGCACCGGCGACCTCGGCACCAAGGACGACGAGGGCTTCCTGCGGATCGTCGACCGCAAGAAGGACATCATCATCCGAGGCGGCTACAACGTCTATCCGCGGGAGGTCGAGGAGGTCCTGATGCGGCACCCGGAGATCGCCCAGGTCGCCGTCATCGGCCTGCCCGACGAACTGCACGGCGAGGAGGTGTGCGCCGTCGTCGTCCCGGCCCCCGGCACCTTCCCGGACGCCGCCGCCCTCACCGAGTGGTCCAGGGAACACCTGGGCCGGCACAAGTACCCGCGTCGCGTGGAGTTCACGGACACCCTGCCGCTCGGCCCCAGCATGAAGGTACTCAAGCGGGAGCTGCGGGCGCGGTACACGGGGCGCTGACACCGCGCGGCTGTCGCGGCGGCACGGGGCCGGCGGGGCGACGGCACGGGGTTGTGACGGGGGCACAGGGCGGGGCGGGGGGGCGTCCCTGTCCGGCGGCGAGCCCCACGGGCCCGTGCCGTCGGCCGGGCGGAGGCGGCCCGGCGTTGTCAGGGGCCGGCCCGGCCTGCGAGACGGTCCTTACGCGCGGGTTGATCATGCGCATAGCATCGGCCCCCGAATGAACACGATGACGCTCTGGCACATATCAGGCTGGGAGTTCGCCGCGCTCGCCTTCGCGGCCGTACTCGTCGGCTTCTCCAAGACCGCGGTCAGCGGGGCCAACACGGTCAGCCTCGCGATCTTCGCGGCGGTCCTGCCCGCCCGCGCCTCCACCGGCGTACTGCTGCCCCTGCTGATCGCCGGCGACGTACTGGCCGTCTTCACCTACCGGCGGCACGCGCACTGGCCCACGCTGTGGCGGCTGTTCCCGGCCGTGGCGGCGGGCGTGGTGGCCGGCACCCTGTTCCTGGTGTGGGCCGGCGACGGCATGGTGCGGGTCTCGATCGGCGCGATCCTGCTGCTCATGGCCGGGGTGACGATCTGGCGCCGGCGGACGGCCGAGACCCCGTCCGCCCCCGAGGCGGTGACGAACCGGGGGGGCCGCATGAAGGCCCACTCCTACGGCGTGCTCGGCGGGTTCACCACGATGGTCGCCAACGCGGCCGGGCCGGTGATGTCGCTGTACCTGCTGTCCGCCGGCTTCCGGAAGCTCGGTTTCCTCGGCACTTCGGCCTTCTTCTTCCTCATCGTGAACGTCTCGAAGGTGCCGTTCAGCGTGGGCCTGGGACTGATCGACGGACGCGCCCTGCTCCTTGACGCCGCGCTCGTGCTGTTCGTCGTGCCCGGTGCGCTGTTCGGCAAATGGGCTGTGAACCGAATCAACCAGCGACTCTTCGAACAACTCGTCATCGCGGCGACGATCGTGGGCGGCGTGCAACTCCTGCTGCGCTAGCCCATGGAACGGCGGCGGTGACGGCGCGGCGGCCATCACGTCCCACGCTGCCACTGGAACCGGGCCGACGGCTTCCAAGCCAGGACACGGCGAACACCTGCGGACGCCGCTCAGGACGCCACGCACGGCCGCCACGGCCGCCACGGACGCCGTACCCCGGCCGTCCCGACCCGGCCGCCCCCACCCGACCCGGCCGTCGGGTCCCCGCCCGGCACCTCGTACGCTCACCCCTATGCCCGCGCACGTGCTGATCCTCGGCGGTACCACCGAGGCCCGCCGCCTCGCCGCCGACCTCGCCGACCGGCCCGGAGTACGGGTCACCACCTCGCTCGCCGGCCGGGTCGCGCGGCCCGGGGCGCTGCCCGGCGAGGTGCGCGTCGGCGGGTTCGGCGGGCCGGAGGGCCTGGCCGACTGGCTGCGCGAGCACCGGGTGGACGCCCTGGTGGACGCCACCCACCCCTTCGCCGCGACGATCACCGCCCACGCGGCCCGCGCGGCACGGGCCACCGGAGTCCCCGCCGTGGTACTGCGCCGCCCCGGCTGGCGGCCGGGCCCGGGAGACCGCTGGCACGACGTGCCGTCTCTGACCGGAGCCGCCGAGGCCCTGCCCGGACTGGGCGGCCGGGTCTTCCTCAGCACCGGACGCCTGGGCCTCGCGGCCTTCGCCTCCCTGACCGGCCTGCACTTCGTCGTCCGCTCGGTGGAACCGCCCGAGCCGCCCCTGCCGCCGGACACCCGGGTGATCCTGGCCCGCGGCCCGTTCACGGTCCCGGACGAGACGCGGCTGCTGCGCGCCCACCGGATCGACGTCCTGGTCACCAAGGACAGCGGAGGCCAGGCCACGGCGGCGAAACTCACGGCCGCGCGCGACCTGGGGCTGCCCGTCATCGTCGTCCGCCGCCCCCCGCTGCCGGACGGGGTCGAAGCCGTACCGGACGTGGCGAGCGCCCTGGAACGCCTGGGCCTCGCGACACCCGGGGGACCGGGCGCCTGACCCGGCCGGGCCGCCCGGACCCGTTCCTGGCGGTGACGCGATCGCGTTCCCGCGCTGTCAGTCCCGCGTGGGCCGGTCCTCCGCCGGGTTCCTGCGCAGCAGGTACGTGTCCATGATCCAGCCCTTGCGCTCGCGCGCCTCGGCTCGCAGGCGCTCGATGCGCGGAGCGGCCTCGGCGATCGGGCCGGAGACGAGGATCTCGTCCGGCGTGCCTATGTAGGCGCCCCAGTAGATGTCCATGTCCTCCTCGGCGTACCGCCGGAAGGCCTGGTGCGCGTCCAGCATCACGACCACGTCGTCCACCCCCTCCGGGAAGCCCTCGGCCAGCCGCCGCCCCGTGGTGATCTGCACCGGCCGGGCGACCCGGTTCAGACCCGTGCGATGCCGGGCGACCAGGGCGGAGACGCTGCTGATGCCGGGCACCACGTCGTACGTGAACTCCACCGTGCCCCGCGCCAGCACCTCCTCCAGGATGCCCAGCGTGCTGTCGTACAGCGCCGGGTCCCCCCATACGAGGAACGCGCCGGTGCCGTCCTCGTCCAGTTCCCCGGCGATCAGCCGCTCGTAGATCCCGGCGCGGGCGCTGCGCCAGTCGCCGACGGCCGGGGAGTAGGCCGACCCGCCCGCGGAGCGGTCCCGCTCCGGGTCGCGGGCCTCCACCACCCGGTAGGACCCGGTCGGCAGGTGCGCGTCCAGCATGTCCCGGCGGAGCTGGGTCAGATCGCTCTTCACCTCGCCCTTGTCGAGAAGGAAGAACACGTCCGTGCTCCGCAGCGCCTTGACCGCCTGCAAGGTCAGCTGGTCGGGGTCGCCCGCGCCGATACCGATGACATGAATCTTTCGCACGCCCCGAGTCTGCCGCATGCCACTGACAGTGCGTCCACCGCCTCCGTACGCGCAGCGACGACCGCGCGACCGGGTCCGGGAAGGCCTGGGTCAGGAGCCCGGCCGGGGTGCCTTCGCGGGGCCCGGCCGGGAGGCTTCGGAAAGGCTCAGCGGGGAGGCGTGGGCGGGCTCAGCCGGGAGGCTTCGGCGGGGCCCAGCCGGGGGGCCTCGGCGCGTGGGTCGACCGGTGCCGAGCCGCGCTCGACCCGCCCCGCCAGCTCCCGCGCCCACCGGGCCAGCCCGGGCAGATCCAGCCCGTAGGGCCGGTCCTCGCCCTGCCCGGCCGCCCATTCCTCGACCGCGCCGGCGCCCCGCCGCAGCAGCCGGGCCCCGCCGACGGAGTTGCCCCGGGCCGCGTGGGTGAGCCCGACGGCCAGCTGGGCCAGCCCCCGCCAGAGCGGGCGTTCCTCCTCCGGCCCGGACTTCCAGGCGTCCTCGAACACCTCGTGCGCGTGGAACGGCCGCCCGGCGGCCAGCAGCGCCTGAGCCTCGCCGACGGTCTCCCGCGGTGCCCGCAGGATCCCCTCCGGCTGCCGGGGAACGCCCTCGGCGCCGTAGGGCAGGGGACGCCCCAGCCCGTCCCGGGGCCGCGCGTTCCGGGCCCGCCCGGCCGTGTCCCGGTCCCTGGCATCCGATGACCCCGAGTTCGTCATACCGCCGATTGTGCCCCGCCGTGTCCCCTGCCGCGCCCCGGCCCCCACCCGGCGAATAACCCCACTTCGCCCCGGTTTGTACGGCTCCCTGCCCGGCCCCCTTCGATGCACCCGCCGACGTGGGGTAAAGTACTGCCCGCACGATCACGCGGGCCACCGCGAGGCAGTGCGGCGGGACGTGGCGCAGCTTGGTAGCGCACTTGACTGGGGGTCAAGGGGTCGCAGGTTCAAATCCTGTCGTCCCGACTCGTGAGAGTCGCAGGTCAGGGCCGGTTTCGGAGACATCCGAAACCGGCCCTCGATCATTTTCGGGGACCCGTTGGGGACCAGCGCTCCCTGGAGCGGTGGACTTCGGGTCTGGCATGCCCGGGGGCCGGACCCGGAGGCTGAGGGGCGACGTGGGGACGGGTGTCCCGCGGCCGGAATGAGGGATCTCGTACATCGCGCACGTGTTCTGTCGCGGCCTGTCCGAATAACCTAGAGAGTATTCGGTTTTTTTATCGAGGGGAGTGCCCATGCCGCGTCCTCAGCAGGAGCGTGCGGTCAGGACCAGGAAGGCCATCATCAGGGCGGCCGCGGAGGAGTTCGACCTGCATGGCTACGCCGGCACCAGCACCACGAAGATCATCAAGAAGGCCGGGTGCACCATGGGCGCCCTCTACTTCCATTTCGCCTCCAAGCACGACCTGGCCAGGGCGCTGATGGCCGAACAGGCGGCGGACCTCCCGGTGGTGACCGGGCGCGGCGGACTTCAGGGGCTGGTCGACCTCACCTTCGTCCTGGCCAGGGAGCTGCAGAGCAATGTCGTCTTCCGCGCCGGTGTACGGCTCGCGGTGGAGCAGGGCGCCTTCGGTCTGCGGGACGACTCCGCCTACCAGTTGTGGATCACCACGTTCAAGGAGCGGCTCATCGCGGCCCAGGCCCTTGGTGAGTTGAGCGAGAACACCGACCCGGCCGGCTTCGCCCGGGTCCTGGTCGGCGCCTACAGCGGCACCCAGCTCCTCTCCGAGATCCGTACGGGGCGCGAGGATCTCACCGAGCGGATCGCGGAGTTGTGGTCCTACTTCCTGCCGGCCGTCGCCGCGCCGGACGTCATCGGCCGCCTGGACATCACGGGGGACGAGGCGGAGGTGACAGCGTGAAGCCGTGGACCGTTGTCCTGACCGGTGCCACCGGATTCATCGGCTCCGCCGTGCTGCGTCGCCTGAGCGCCGGGAGAACCGCCGACGGCAGGCCCTGCTCGGTGCGCGCGCTCACCCGCCGGGCCGAAGCGGCGCGGGCGGGCGGTGACGCGGTGGAGTGGATCAGGGCGGATGTGTCCGACCCGACGGCGCTGGCACGCGTCCTGGAGGGAGCCGACGCCCTCGTGCACGCCGTCTCCTACGTGGGCCGGGACCCGCGCCGGTGCGAGACGGTGAACCTGCACATCACCACCAGGGTGATGGAGGCCGCGCGCGCGGCCGGGATATCGCGGATCGTCCACTTCTCCACGGCCGCGGTGTACGGCACCGGACCGCACCGCGGCATAGACGTCGACGAGGTCGAGCCGGCCCCGGTCTCCGTGGCCAGCAGCACCCGTCTGGCCGCGGAAGCGCCCGCGCTGGCCGCCGGCGCGCTCGTGCTGCGGCCCAATCTCGTACTGGGGACGGGGGACCGGTGGGTCGTCCCGGCGTTCGCCGAGCTCGCCGAGCGGGTTCCCCCGCGGTGGCTGGGGGGTTCGGGCCTGCTGTCCCTCGTGGACGTGGACGACCTGGCCCGGCTGGCCGTCGCTGCGGCCGTCGCCGAGATCCCGGTACGGGGCGTGCACCACGCGGCACATCCCGTACCCGTGTCCAGCGGCGGGCTCCGGGAGGCCCTCAGCGGATACGGTCTGGTGGCCCCGGCCCAGGGGGACGCCGGCTGGGCGGAGTGTGTGGCACTCCTCGCGCGCGACCGACGGCGGTTCGGGGAACGGCAGTTGGAGCTGTTCGCCGTGGACCACCACTACGCGAGTGAGCGGATCTGGGCGTGCCTCGACACGGATCCGGGGCCGGGACCGCTGGCCAGGCTGGCCGGGGCGGCCTCCTGGTACCGCGCCGTGGTGCCCGCGTCCGCTCACGCGGCACCGGTGGCCCGGCGTTGATCCGGGCCGGATCCCCGGCGACCGCCACGACGCCGGCGAGACTCCTCTGAGCCCCGTACCCGGTGAAGGCAGAGGTGTCCCAGGGCGCCGCGCGGGCCCCTCGCCCGGGCGACTTGCCAAAGTGTTCGGACGTGCGCGGCCGCTGTACCGAAGAAACAGAGCATTCTCTATGTTTGGTTGGCGGTGATCGAGTCGACAAGATTCAGGGGGACGACTGTGAAGGATTCTGCCGACATAGACTGTTACGGGCGCCTTGCGGGCGGTGGCGACGAGCTTCTCTCGGAGTTCGTCGACCGACTGTTCGGTGGGTTGCCGAGGGCGGACCAGCGCAACCGGTCCCGTGAGTATGTGACGGGCCTGTTGATGACTCCGGGCAAGAAGACGCTGCGCCGCATGGCGGCGGTGGTCTCCGATTCGCCGCACGCCTCGCAGGCTCTTCAGCAGTTTCTCAACGTGAGCCCTTGGGACTGGCGTCCTGTACGGCGCGCGCTCGTCGAATGGGCCGCGGAACGGCGCCCGACCCTCACGTGGGCCTTGGGTCTCGCCGTGTTCCCCAAGAGGGGCGATCGCTCGGCGGGCGTCCACCGGCGGTTCGTCCCGGGAGCCGACCGCACCCTCAACTGCCAGCTCGGTATCGGGCTCTTCCTGGGATCCGGGGACACCTTCGTACCCGTCGACTGGAGACTTGTCCTGCCCGGCCGGTGGCAGTGCGACGAGGCGCTGCGCGCGAGCGTTCGCATTCCCAGTGATGAGCACACCCCTTCCGAGGGAGCCTGCGCGCTCGACCTCGTACGGGTCCAGAGGGCGGTGACCGGCCGTTCGGACATCCCGCTCGTCGTGGATCTCACCCAGGTCCCGCACGATGCGTCGTTCCTGGCCGGACTCGCCGGTCTGGGCACGGGGTTCGTGGCGCGGATCCCCGGCAACACCCTGTTCCACCTGCCGACCGGACAGGGACGGCCGTACACGGCGATCCAGCTCATGAGCCGCGGCGTCGACCCGGCGGGTTCGAGCGTCGTGCCGGCGATGGACCGGCGAGGCCATTCCCGGGTATGTGTCCGCGCCGTCCGTCTCGACCTCGGGGAACGCCCGGTTCCGCAGCGGACGTACGGGTTGCTCGTGGAGCATCCGACGGGGGAGAGCGGTGCGGCGCGCTACTACGTCACCGATCTCACCCAGTACTGGCCCACCGACCTGCTCAGGCTCGCCGACAACGCGCGGCGGGCCGAGGAAGCCGTACGCGACATGCGGGACCACTACGGACTGCTGGACTTCGAAGGCCGGTCCTACCCCGGATGGCACCACCACATGACGCTCGTGTCGGCGGCGTACGCCTTCCGGCGTCTGGCCGGCGGCGGACCGCAGGCCGGGACGCCGTCGGTGGCGGCCGTGGCGCAGGCCGCCTGACGTCCTCCTCACCGGACGGCGGGTCACGACGAGTCGGGGTGAGCACGGAACTCCGTGCTCACCCCGACTCGTTCAGGGATCACTCGCCCTTGGCCTTCGCGATGATCTCCTCGGCGACGTTCCGCGGAACCTCGGCGTAGGAGTCGAACTGCATCGAGTAGCTTGCGCGACCCGACGTCTTGCTGCGGAGGTCGCCGACGTAGCCGAACATCTCCGACAGGGGCACGAGGCCCTTCACGACACGGGCACCGGCCCGCTCCTCCATGGCCTGGATCTGGCCACGGCGGGAGTTGATGTCGCCGATGACCTCGCCCATGTAGTCCTCGGGCGTGGTGACCTCGACGGCCATCATCGGCTCGAGCAGCACGGGGCTGGCCTTGCGCGCGGCCTCCTTGAAGGCCTGCGAACCGGCGATCTTGAAGGCGAGCTCGGAGGAGTCGACCTCGTGGTAGGCGCCGTCGTGGAGGATGACACGGACACCGGTCATCTCGTAGCCGGCGAGGATGCCGAACTGCATGGCCTCCTGCGCACCGGCGTCCACCGAAGGGATGTACTCCTTCGGGATACGGCCACCGGTCACCTTGTTCACGAACTCGTACGAGGTGTCGCCGGCCTCGAGCGGCTCGATGCCGATCTGCACCTTCGCGAACTGACCGGTACCACCGGTCTGCTTCTTGTGGGTGTAGTCGACGCGCTCGACGGCCTTGCGGATCGTCTCGCGGTAGGCCACCTGCGGCTTGCCGACGTTGGCCTCGACCTTGAACTCGCGCTTCATGCGGTCGACGAGGACCTCGAGGTGAAGCTCGCCCATACCGCCGATGATCGTCTGGCCGGTCTCCTCGTTGGTGTGCACGTGGAAGGAGGGGTCCTCCTCCGCGAGACGCTGGATGGCGACACCCAGCTTCTCCTGGTCACCCTTGGACTTGGGCTCGATCGCGACCTGGATCACCGGCGCCGGGAAGTCCATGGACTCAAGGATCACCGGGTTCTTCTCGTCGCAGAGCGTCTCACCGGTGGTGGTCTGCTTCAGGCCCATGACGGCGACGATGTCACCGGCACCGGCGGAGTCGATCTCGGTCCGCTTGTTGGCGTGCATGCGGTAGACCTTGCCGATGCGTTCCCTCCTGCCCTTGACGGAGTTCAGCACGGCGGTGCCGGACTCCAGGCGGCCCGAGTAGACCCGGACGAAGGTGAGCTTGCCGAGGTGCGGGTCGCTCATGATCTTGAACGCGAGGGCGGCCAGCGGCTCGTCGTCCGACGGCTTGCGCTTGACGACGATCTCGGGATCCTTGACGTCCTGGCCCTCGATGGCCTCGACGTCGAGCGGGGTCGGCAGGTAGCGCACGACCGCGTCGAGCAGGGGCTGGACACCCTTGTTCTTGAACGCGGTACCGCAGAACACCGGGGTCACCGTGGTGCCGTCACCCTTGCCGGAGGCGATGGTGACACGACGGATCGCGGCGTACAGCTGCTCCACGGAAGGCTCCTCGCCCTCCAGATACAGCTCCATGATCTCTTCGTCGTTCTCCGCGACCGCCTCCAGCAGCCTGCCGCGCCACTCCTCGGCGGCCTCCGTGTGCGTCGCCGGGATCTCGACGGTGTCGTACATCTCGCCCTTGGTGGCCTCGGCGGACCAGACGAACGCCTTCATCGTCACCAGGTCGACGACGCCCTTGAAGTCCGCCTCGGCACCGATCGGCAGCTGCATGACCAGCGGCTGCGCGCCCAGGCGGTCGGAGATCATGTCGACACAGCGGTGGAACTCGGCACCGGTGCGGTCGAGCTTGTTGACGAAGCAGATACGCGGCACGCCGTAGCGGTCCGCCTGACGCCACACGGTCTCGGACTGCGGCTCGACGCCGGCCACACCGTCGAACACCGTCACCGCACCGTCGAGCACCCGCAGATTGCGCTCCACCTCGACGGTGAAGTCGACGTGCCCGGGGGTGTCGATGAGGTTGATCGTGTAGTCGTCGCCGTCGAGCGGCCAGTGGCAGGTGGTGGCAGCGGACGTGATCGTGATGCCACGCTCCTGCTCCTGCTCCATCCAGTCCATGGTGGCGGCGCCGTCGTGGACCTCACCGATCTTGTACGAGACACCGGTGTAGAACAGGATCCGCTCGGTGGTGGTCGTCTTGCCCGCGTCGATGTGGGCCATGATGCCGATGTTGCGCACCTTGGCCAGGTCGAGCGAAGTGGTAGCCATGACTGAGTACTTCCTGGACGCAGGGGTGGGGGGATGGTGAGCGGTCAGTCCTGCTGAGGTGTGCCCGCCGGGAGGAACAGGGCCGGGACCGCGGTGAGGGCGACGAAGGCCAGCGCCCACCAGAACACGGAGGCGAAGCCCGCGCTCGTGCCTCCGGCCGCGTAGTGCTGCAGGAGCAGGGCCGTGACCGCGGTGCCCACGGCGCCGCCGAGCTGCTGGGACACCGCGTTGGCGGTGGTCGCGGCGGGGACGCTGGTCGCCGGCAGCGAGTGGTACAGCGTCACCATGATCGGAGCCGCGGCCAGGGCGAGCCCGATGCCCTGGGCGAGCAGGGCGACCAGCAGCAGGACGCTCACGTCGGCGGAGTCGGCCGAGGCGAAGGCCGTGATGCCGCCTGCCACGAGCAGCAGGCCGATCAGCACCAGCGCCCGGGGGTTGCTCTTGGTGTCGATGACGCGGCCGACGAGCAGCACCGCGATCGTCGTGCCCACACCCTGCGCCACCATGATCGCGCCGGCGCCCAACGGGCCCTTGCCCCCTGCCTCCTGGAAGAAGAGCGGCACCAGGACCACCACACCGTACAGACCGAAGTTGTTCAGCAGGGTGATGGAGGTGGACGCCGAGAAATGCCGGTTGCGGAAGAGCGAGAAGTCCACGATGCCGGGGGCCTCGGACTTGGCGGCGCGGACCGCGTGGCTGATGAGCAGCAGCAGGCCGGCCACCATCGGAAGGGCCACCGGCCACTGGGTCACGGCCGTCCCCTTGGCGAGGTCGCTGAGGCCGAGGATGAGCAGGGTCAGTCCGCCGCCCAGCGTGACGAGCCCAGGGACGTCGAGGCGTCCGGGCGCCTCGCCCTTGGTGTTCGGGATGTGACGCAGGGAAAGGACGATCGCGGCGAGGGTGATCGGCACGTTCAGGAAGAACGCCCATCGCCAGGAGGCCTCCTGGACCAGCGTGCCGCCGAGCACCGGGCCCAGCACGGGCGCGACCAGCAGGGGGACGGCCATCATCGACATCATCCGGCCCATCTGGGCGCGGCCCGCCACCTGCACGACGATGATGCGCATCAGCGGGAAGAGCATGCTGGCGCCGAATCCCTGCAGGGTCCGGAAGACGATGAGGCTGCCCATCGACCAGGCGAACCCGCACAGCAGCGAACCCACCATGAAGACGGCGAGCGAGGCGATCCAGGTGGTGGACGCGCCGAACCGCTGAGCGGCCCATCCCGTCGCGGGGATGACCGACGACATCGCGAGGAGATACGCGGTGGACGCCCACTGGGCGTCCGCGAGGCTGACGTCGAAGTACTCGGTGAACGAGTGCATGGCCACGCCGACGATCGTGGTGTCCAGCAGGGCGACGAACGCCCCCATGGCCAGGACGAGCGCCACGACGACGGGGGAGCGCGAGGACGACGGTTCCGTGGCCGGACCGGGCTCCGCCTCCTTGCTCGGGGTGCTGGTCTCCTCGGGCATGAGGCTTCCTTTCCTACGTAGGGCTCAGCCCAGTCTTCCAAGACGCGGGCCTAATTGCAATTGGACGTTGCCTAATATACATAGGCGCTGCTATGGTCCGTCACCATGAAGGAACTGACCGGTTCAGCGATCCGCGCCTCGTTCGTCAACTGCAGCAAGGGCGAGGCCGGCAGGCTCTCCGTCCCGCGGGACCTCGCCGATCTCCCCTGGGACGACCTGGACTTCCTGGGATGGCGGGATCCGGCCGCGCCGCAGCGCAGTTACCTCGTGACCGAGCACGAAGGCGAGCTGGTCGGTTTCTCGCTGCGGGTGGCGCCCCGCGGATTCGGTACGCAGCACCGCGCCATGTGCTCCATCTGCCTGACCACGCACTCCTCGGACGGGGTGGCCCTGATGGTGGGCCGCAAGGCCCGCACGGCCGGCGACACGGACAACACCGTGGGCGAGTACATCTGCACCGACCTCTCCTGCTCCCTGTACGTCAGGGGCAAGAAGCGGGTGCAGGCCGGCGGCCGTATGCAGGAGTCCCTGACGGAGGAGGAGAAGATCGAACGTCTGCGGCGGAAGCTCTCCGCGTTCGTGGACAAGCTCTTCCAGTGAGCGGTGCGGCGGCTGCCCGGCGGGCGGCCGCCGTGATGCGGACCGGCGGGCGGGGCGCGCGGCCCCGCCCGCTTTCGGCTGCCCGCAGCCGCTATCCCTTGCCCGGCAGGGCGTCCAGCCGCAGGCTCTCGGCGTAGTCGGGCAGGATGCCCATCCTCCGCGCCTCGGCGAGCGTCGGGGCGGCCCGGTCCCGGTCCGAGAGGATCAGCTCCATGTCCTCGGGGAAGGGCAGCGCCAGTTCGGGGTCCAGGGGATGGATGGCGTGTTCGCGCTCGGGCACATAGCCGGTGGAGAGCAGGTAGGAGATGGTGGTGTCGTCCTCGACGGCGACGAAGAGATGCCCGACACCGATCGGAATGTGGACCGACCGCGCGCTGTGCGGGTCGAGTTCGACGGAGTCCCACATGCCGAAGGTCGGCGAACCCTCACGTGTGTCGATGATGTAGTCGATGGCCTTGCCCCGCAGGCAGAAGGCGTACTTCCCCATGCCCGGCGGCACGGACGTGAAGTGGATGCCGCGGACGACACCGCGCCGGGAGACGCTGTAACTCGACTGGACCACCGGATACAACGCGTGACCGACGGTCTGCGTGAAGACGTCCTCCTGGTACGGGGACACGAAAACGCCCCGGGTGTCTGCGAACACCTGCGGTGTGAACTCGTAGGCACCGGCGATCTTCAGTGGGCGGGCTTGCATGGAATTCCCTTCGTGACGTGCGGACTTCCGGATCAGAACGGTCCCTGGAACCCCGCGGCGACATCCGCCAGACGCGGCAGCGCCGGACGTGCCTCACCGCACACCTCCAGACAGGCCGCCGCGATGTTGCTCGCACCGGGATGGAAGACCTCCTCCAGCGGCCGGGAGACGGGGGCGGGGCTGTCCGGGAGGGTCACCCGCCGCACCGGCGCGCGCAGCGTGTGCGGCACGTGTTCGGCCACGACCGCGGCCACCTCGGCGGCGAATCCGTACCGGGCCCAGCTGGTGTCGGCGACGACCAGCCGGCCCGTCTTCGCGACGGACTCGCAGATGATGCCCTCGTCCAGCGGCCGCAGACTGCGCACGTCCACCACCTCGACGCTGATGCCCTGCTGGGCGAGCTGCTCGGCGGCGCGTTCCGCCTCGTGCACCATCAAGGAGGCCGCGACCACGGTCACGTCGCTGCCCGCGCGCGCGATCCGCCCGACACCGAACGGCACCGGCAGGGGTTCCTCCGGCACTTCCCCGGTGAGCTGGTACAGATTGCGGTTCTCGATCAGCACGACCGGCGTGTCCCCGGTGAGGGCCTGGACCAGCATCCCCTTGGCGTCGGCCGGGGTGGCCGGGGTCGCCACGTGCAGCCCGGAGTAGTGGGCGAAGGTCGCGTGCGGGCTCTGCGAGTGGGTCGAGCCCTGCCCCCAGCCCCGCCCGACGACGCCCCGGACCACGACCGGCACCCCGCCCTTGTCACCGCCGTAGGTGTAGCGCCATTTCGCGGCCATGTTCACCAGGGGGTCCATGGCGAGGAACATGAAGTCGGCACGGACGTGCACCACGAGAGGGCGTCGTCCCGCCGCGGCGGCGCCGATCGCGAAGCCCGCCGTGGCGTTCTCCGCGTTCGGCATGTCGATCACGCGGCGCGGGCCGAAGCGGGCGAAGGCCTCCTTGGTGGTGCCGAAGCTGCCGCTCACGTCGTCCACGCCTTCACCGGCGACGAAGATCCGCTCGTCCTGTTCCATGCACTGCACCGTGGCCTCACTGATGGCCTGCCAGTACGTCAGCGTGCGCATTACGGTCTCCTCAAGTCTTGGTGCCGCGGCGGTCAGTGGGCCACGGGCAGATACGCGCCGTCGAGCAGCCGGCCGGTGTCCGGGAAGGGCAGCGTCTTGGCCCGGTCGACCGCGCGGTGGGTCTCCCCGCGGAACTCGGTGCGCCACTCCCGCACCGCCGAGTCGATGTCCGGCTCCTCGTCGCGGAGGACCTGAGCGGCCCGCACGAGGGGGCAGCCGGCCTTCCAGGTCTCGATCTCCTCCAGGGAGCGGTAACCGTGGTCGTGGTCGTCGCCGGGGCCGACGTGGGCCCGCCACCGGTAGGTCGCCAGCTCCAGCAGCACCGGTCCGCCCCCTTCACGGGCCTGGCGGACCGCCCGCCGGGCGGCGTCGTGCACCGCGAACACGTCGTTGCCGTCCACGTGCACCGACGGCACGCCGCACGCCTCCGCCCGCCCGTGGATCGAGGTTCCGGCCGCGTGCCGGGCCGCGAGCGGGGAGGAGATCGAGTACAGGTTGTTCTCGCAGACGAAGACCACGGGGAGCCGGTGCACGGCCGCGAAGTTCAGCGATTCGAAGAAGACCCCCTCGTCGGCCGCGCCGTCACCGAAGAAGGTGACCGCGACCCGTGCCTCGCCGGCCTGGGCGAACGCCCAGGCGCTGCCGACCGCGACGGAGATCATCTCGCCGAGGATGGCGGCCGAGCCGGCGAAGCCCACCGACTGGTCGATCACGTGCATCGAGCCGCCCCGGCCGTGGGCGCAGCCGTCCTGCTTGCCGTACAGCTCGGCCACCAGCGCCCGGAGGTCCCCGCCCTTGGCCAGGTAGGGGGCGTGCGAGCGGTGTCCGGAGTAGACGAGGTCCTGCACGGTGAGCGCCGAGCACACGCCCACCGCGGTCGCCTCCTGCCCGATGGAGAAGTGAGTGGGCGTGCGCATCTCCTGCTCGTCGCGGTAGTAGTCGGCGAGGACTTCCTCCACGGTGCGGATGCGGACCATGTCCCGGAGCATGCGGGCACGGGCGGACACCATCATGAGGTTCCTTTCGGTGCGGTGGTCAACAGGCTCCGCATGCAGGTGACGAGGGTGCGGGCCTCGACGTTCAGGTAATAGCTGTGGCGCAGCAGCCGCGTGAGCTGACGCATCGTCATCCAGCGGAAGCCGGGATGCTCCAGCGGGCCGTCGCTCTCGTCCGTCTCGATCACCATGTAGCGGTTGCGCGTGTGGTGGAAGCGACCGCCCTCTTCGGAGAGGACGGTGTCGAACCGCACGTCCCGGCGGGCCGCGCCGAGCACGTGGTCCAGGAAGGGAGGGCGGGCCCCGGGCGGCAGCGCGTCGTAGTTCGGCGGAGCGCACTGGACCGTCGGCGCCAGCTCGATCGTGTCCACGTGCCCCGGCTCGGCCTTGGCCCGCACCAGGACGTGCAGAACTCCGTCGATCCTGCGGGCCAGGAAGGCGACCAGGCCCACGTGGGACGCGGCGATCAGCGGCTGGGCCCACTGGTCGACCTCCCGGCCCCGTGCGCGGACCCGCACGCCCATCACGTCGAAGAACTGACCGCTCTCATGGCTGATTCGGCCGTCCTTCAGGCGCCAGTCGGCCAGCTCGCGCAGGGGCACCCGGCGGGTGCGCAGATCGGTGGTGCTCCGGGCCTCGGTGATCCAGCTCAGCACCGCCGCGGTGGGGGTGCGGGCGTCCGCCTCCGTCGTGCAGGAGCGGAGGAGCGCCGCCTCGAACGTGCCCGTCTCCGGGGTCCGCCCGAGACCGGGGCCGGGGTCGGTCAGGGGCAGGCAGGACAGCACGGCACGGGAGTCCATGTTCACCATGTCGGGCACGGCGAGCAGTTCGTGGATCTGACCCAGGGTCAGCCACCGGTAGCCGTCGCGTGCCTCGACCGGCTCGCGCACCTCGACGATCATGTTGCGGTTGCGCTTGCGGTGGAACCAGGCGCCCTGTTCGGAGTGGCGCACGTCGGCGAGGACGGTGTGCCGGGAGGCGTCCCGGAAGTACTCGACGTACGGGACCGGGCGGCCCTGGTGCGCGCCGGTGTAGTTGCTGCGGGTGGCCTGTACGGTCGGTGAGAGCTGGATTCCGCCGATGTTGCCCGGCTCCATCTTGGCCTGCATCAGGAAGTGCGGGACCCCGCCGATGTCGCTGACCAGGAGGCCCAGGATGCCGGTCTCCGGCTGGTTGATGATCGGCTGGCCCCACCGGGGCACCGCGGCGCCCGGCCAGTCGACCTCGATGCCCTCGACGGAGAAGAAGCGGCCGCTGGCGTGCACGAGGTTGCCGGTGTCCGGCTCGATGCGCCAGCCGGCCAGTTCGTCGAGCGGCGTGGGTTCCACCTCGGTGTCCGACCGCTCCGCGCAGGCGGTGAACCACCGGTGGAAGTCGGCGCGTTGCTCAGGACCACGGAAGCCGGTGGCCAGGGAGCGGCCCAGCCGCTCGTCCAGCGAGGCGATCGGGTCCGCGACTGCGGTTCCGGCGCGCATCAGGCCCGCTCCTTCCATTCGTCGACCAGAGCGGCGAGGACCGGGACGACCTCGGCGGGGGAGGGCTCGGCCAGCAGCTCGTCGCGCATGGCCAGGGCCCCGGCGGCGAACCGCGGCTCGCTCAGCAGCCGCAGCACGTGGTCCCGTACCGAGGCGGCGGTGGCGTGATTGGCCGGGAGGGCGAGGCCCGCCCCCGCCTCCTCCTGGCGCCGCGCGATCATCAGGGTGTCGAAGCCGTGGCCGAGCACCAGTTGGGGCACGCCGTGGTGAACGGCGGTCAGCCGGGAGCCGATCCCGCCGTGGTGCACGACCGCCGCGCAGGTCGGCAGCAGATCGTGCAGCGGTACGAAGTCCACGAGCCGCACGTTGTCGGGCAGCGGGCCGATCCCGGCCGCGTCCTCGGCACCGAGGGTGGCCACGATCTCGACGTCGAGGCCGGCCAGACCCGCCAGGATCTCACCGACGGTCGTCGTGGTGTCCTCGATCTCGTTGGACAGGCCGAGGGTCAGGCACACCCGCGTGCGCGCCGCCGGCTCCCGCAGCCAGTCGGGCACGACGGAGCGGCCGTTGTAGGGGACGTACCGCATGCCGATCACGCGGTGCTCGGTGTCGAGCCGGGTGCTGGGCACCGACGTGTCGATCGTGACCGCACCCGTGCGCAACCGCTCGGTCCACGTGCCGCCGTGGCGGCTCATGGTCTCCTCCAGCCACTCGCGCGTGGGGTCCTCCCGGTGGACGGCGGGCTGTTCGTCGTACCGGCGCAGGAACTCCGTACGAGCCCGGCCGATGAAGTCCAGGCCGTACACGAACCGGGCGTGCGGCACGCCGAGGAGCTCGGCGGCGACGGCGCCGGCGACGGTGAGCTGCTCCCAGATGACGAGGTCGGGCTGCCAGTGGCGGGCGTAGGCGACCAACTCGTCGACCATGACGTCGTTGTTGATGCCGGCGAGCAGGGCGGAGACGAGGATCTTCTCCAGGCCGAGCAGTCCCTCCCAGCTCCAGGCCGCGGGATCCTCCTGGGCCCAGTCGAAGGTGCCGAGGAAGTCGGAGGCGCCGCTGCCCATCAACCGCGCGTACAGCTCGGGCTCGTGGACGTCCTCGCGGTACCAGCCGGCTCTGCCGACGGGCACGGCGGTCATGCCGCTTCCCGTGCTGGTCTCCGTGAGGTCGGGGTGGCCGGCGACGCGCACCTCGTGGCCGGCCGCCCGCAGGGCCCAGGCCAGCGGCAGCATCGGGTGGAAGTGCGTCGGGTGCGGCATGCTGGCAAACAGAATCTTCACGTTCAGTGCTTCCTGGCTCAGGCCACGGTCACCCGGTAGGCGACCAGGGATCGGGACACCGGGGCGGCGGCGCGGCGGAACGGAACGTGGCCCGGCACGGGGGAGGGGCGGCGCGCGGCGAGGCGGAGCAGCCCCTGACGGGCGACGGTGACGGCGAAGGCGAGGGCCGAGTGCCGTCCGCTGCCGGGCAGCAGGACGCCGGCCAGCTCGCCCGCGGGACGGTCGGGATCGAAGCGGTCGGGGTCCGCGAACACGCGCGGGTCCCGGTTCGCGGCGCCGAGCACCGTCACCACCCGTTCGCCCGCCTCGATCCGCTGCCCGGCCACGGTGCACGCGATACGGGCGACGGCGGCGTGCAACTGGACGGGCGGGGCCAACCGCAGCGTCTCGCGCACCACGCGCTCCGCCCGCTCCGGCCGGGCGGCCAGGGACTTCCACCGCGTGGCGGCCTCGGCATCGTCCGGGCCGGTGCCGGCGGCGACCGCGTTGACCAGCAGGTCCGTCGCCATCGGGATCCCGGCCGCCGCGACGAGCAAGCCGGCCGGCGCCCTGGCGGGCACGGCATCGCGCACGTCGATCAGGCCCTGGGCGATCCGCCGGGTGCCGGCGGGGTTCTGCGGATAGAAGGGAGCGTCCAGCGCGCCCCGGCTGCGGTCCACGGCCGACCGCAGCCGCCGCTCCGCGAGCGCGTCGAGCGCCCACGCCCGGGCCAGGGTGCCCACGGCGGCCTCGTGCGCGACGGCCACCAGGTCGACTTCACCGGCATGCCGGTCCAGCACCCGGTCCCAGGACCGCTCCGCATGGAGTGCGGTGTCCGCGTCCCGCCACGGCACGTCGTCGGCCCCGTCGCCCGCGTCCAGCAGCGGACAGGCGCGCAGCGCGGACGCGCGCCGCACCTCCTCCGCGACGGAGTGCGTCGCGGTGACCCAGTCACCGGTGGCGCTGCGGAACAGCGGCCGGCGGGTCAGGGCCTGCCAGTGGTCGCGGGGATCGGTGTCGAGCCCCCGCAGCAGGGCGGCGTAGGGGTCGCCCTGTGCGGCCGCCAGCCACACCAGGCCCTGCCGCAACTGCAGCCGCCTCGGCAGGCCCGGGTCCATGTCCAACACGCGCGGGAATCCTCTCTGATCAGGGGTACTTGGGAGCCGGGTGCTACGGGTGGACCGGCACCGGCAGGTCGCCGGCGTCGTGGGCGTGCAGCCACTCCACCGCGTCCATCAGGCCGTCGGCCGAGAGCGACGCCAGCATCGCGTCGCGGGCGTCGGCCTCGGCGCCGGACGGGTGGTACAGCGCGTGGCCCATCCACTGGGACACCTGCTGCGCGAGGGCGGTGCGCTCCTGGCGCAGGGCGACGAACCGTTCGAGGCGCCGCTCCACGTCGTCGGGCGGGCAGCCGTCGAGCAGCCGCCCGAGGACCACCGCGTCCTCCAGCGCCATGCAGGCGCCCTGGGCCGCGTACTGGAGCATGGGATGCGCCGCGTCGCCGATGAGCGACACCCGCCGCTCGGCCCACTTCCGGGTCGGGGCCCGGTCGCACAGCACCCACGTCCGCCAGTTCCGGCCGAGTTCGAGCAGTCGCCGGGCGCGGGAGTGCGCGTCGGGGAAACCGGACAGCACCGTGTCCCGGTCGGTGGGTACCCCGGCGACCGCCCGCCGGGCGCCGTCGTCGCGGGTGACCGCGAGATTGAGCTGTTCACCACGGGCGATGGGGTAGTGCACGAGATGCCAGCCGGCGCCCGCCCACAGGTTCACGGAGTTCCACCGCAGCTCGGGCGGGACGTCGGACATGGGGACGACGGCACGGTGGATGGTGTGGCCCGAGACGCGCGGGCCGCCGTCGCCCACCAACTGGGCGCGCACCTTGGAGCGGATGCCGTCCGCGCCGATCAGGGCGTCCGCCTCGAAGGCCCGCCCGCGGGCCGTCAGGACGCGCACGGACCCGCCGGTGTTCTCGTAGCCGGTCACCTCGGTGCCCGCGAGGAGGGTGATGCGGCCGTGGGCCCGGCAGGCGCTCAGCAGCGCCGCGTGCAGATCGCCACGGTGCACCACGGCGTACGGGTTGCCGAACCGCTTCCGGTAGCCGGGCCCGAGCGGCAGTTCGGCCAGGGTCGCCGCGGAGCGGGCGTCGAGCAGGCGCAGGCTGTCCACCGGAACGGCGCTGGCCCGGACCTGTTCCGCGACACCCAGCAGGTCCAGCGCGCGGAAGGCGTTGGGGGCCAGTTGGATGCCCGCCCCCAGCTCGGTGAAGTCGGGGTTGCGTTCGAGGACTTGGACGGTCAGGCCGGACCGGGCGCAGGCGAGGGCGGCCGCCAGGCCGCCGATGCCGCCGCCGGCTATCGCGATGTTCAGCACGTTGCGACCTCGTGTCGGTGAAGAGCGGTCATGACGCGGTGACCGGACCGGCGTGCCGGGCCGCGGGTGCGAGCAGTTCGGCGACCGCTTCCTCCAGCACGGCCAGTCCGTCCTGGCTGAGCAGCGACTCCGGGTGGAACTGCAGCGAACGGAAGCCGGGGCCCCGTAGCCCGTGCACCTGTCCGGTGGCGGGGTCACGGCTCACTTCGACGGTCCGGGTGCCGTCGGTGATCACGTCGGTGGCGCTGTGCAGCGCGAAGGTGTTGTAGAACCCGACGACGACCGGCCGCCCGAAGAGGTCGATCTTCTTCTGCACACCCTGGTTGGGGCGCTCGCGCCGGACGATGTCCAGGCCCAGCAGGGTGCCGAGCACCTGGTGGCTCAGGCACACGGCGAGCAGCGGCGTCGAGCCGGCGAGCAGCGAACGCGCCGTCGCGCGCAGGCTGTTGATCCGGGGGTCGGTGAGATCCCTCGGATCACCCGGGCCGGGGCCCATGACCACCATGTCGTACGCCGTGGTGGCGGGGACCTCGTCGAAGCGGCGGATGTCGGTCTGCAGTCCGAGGGCGTCGAGCTGATGGCCGATCATGGCGGTGAAGGTGTCCTCCGCGTCGATCACCAGCACACGCCGGGTGCCGGTGAACGCACGGCGACGGACGTCGGGCTCGGCCGGTGGCCCGCTCAGCCAGAAGCGGGCGAGGTTCTCGTTGCGTGCGTCGAGGGCCTGGCGCACCAGTTCGTGTCCGGCCAGCTCCCGCGCGTGCCCGCGGTGGCCGCCGGCCGGCTCCGCCGTCCCCAGCGCGCGCAGCACACCGCGGGCCTTGGCATGGGTCTCGGCGACCTCGGAGGACGGGTCGGAATCGCGTACCAGCGTGGCGCCCACGCCCAGTTCGAGGCGCCCGTCCCTGATGTCCGCCGTGCGCAGCAGGATCGCGGAGTCGAGCGAGGTACCGCCGTTGATGTCACGGCTGATCAGAGCGGCGACCCCGCTGTAGTAGCCGCGGCCGCGCGGCTCGTACTCCTGGACCACACGGCACGCGCTCTCCAGCGGGCTGCCGATGACCGTGGGCGCGAACATCGTCTCGCGGAGAATCTCGCGCACATCGCGGGTGGTCCGCCCCTCGATGAGGTACTCGGTGTGGGCGAGCGTGGCCATCTCCTTGAGGAACGGGCCGGTGACACGGCCGCCCTCCGCGCAGATCCGGGCCATCATCTTCAGCTCTTCGTCCACCACCATGTACAGCTCGCCCGCTTCTTTGGCGTCGGCGAGGAAGCCCAGCACATCGGCCACGGACGGGCCTTCGGGCGGATAGCGCAACGTGCCGCTGATGGGGTTCATCACGGCGGTTCCGTCGAAGAGGCTGACGTGCCGCTCGGGCGTGGCACCGACGAAGGTCCGCTCCCCGGTGTGCACGACGAACGTCCAGTACGCGCCGCGCTCGCCTTCGAGCAGCCGGCGGAACAGACTCAGGGCGACCCGCGGCGACCAGTTGGCGATCTCGGCGGTGAAGGACCGCTTGATCACGAAATTGGCGCCCGCGCCGTTGCCGATCTCCCGTTCGAGCACGCGCCGCACGATCGTGGCGTACTCCTCGTCGTCGATGTCGAAGCGGGTGTCCGAGAGGTCGACCGGTACGTCGGGCAGGAGCGGCAGCGCGCGGTCCAGGGGACACACCGCCTGCCGGGAGACGGTCAGTGTCAGCAGCGGCTCCCCGTCGTCGTGGCAGGCGAAACCCCGTTCGGAGAGCTGCCGGTACGGTACGAGGACCAGTGATTCGTGCCGCGGGCCGGGCTCGGCCCCGGCCGCCTCGGCCAGCGGGACGTCGGCCAGGCGGTCCACTTCGCTGACGTCTCCCACCAGCAGCTCCACCCGCTCTCCCACCGCCTCCGGGCGGTACAGCAGGGCGAAGGGGAGGGCCGGGGAACCGGTGACGAGCTCCAGGAGCTCGCGGAAGCGGGTCTCTGGGGATGCCATGCCGTCAGGCCTGCCCGACGAGATCGGTGGAGTTCAGCCGGGCGAGGACCTCGTCGGCGGACACGACGACGGAGCACCGGGACGCGGCGTACTCCAGCGCCATGCGGTGGTGGTCCGCGGAGAAGTCGGCGACGGCGTCGGCCACCAGGAACGTCTCGATGTCATGGGTGAACGCGTCGACCGCGGTCATGAGACAGCCGACGTGGGCGTAGACGCCGCAGATGATCAACTGGTCGCGTCCCAGGCCGCGCAGGTGCTCCAGCAGGCCGTTGTTGTGGAACGCGCTGTAACGCCACTTGGTGAAGACCCGCTCACCGGCCGCGGGGGCGACGTCGTCGACGATCTCGCGGTGCTCGGGCGACGTACGCATGCCCGGTCCCCAGAAGTCCACGAGGAGGCCCCGCTGCCGCGCCGTCATGTCCCCCGGCTGCGCGGTGTAGGCGACCGGGACGCCTGCCGACCGGCACTGCCGCACGAGCCGCCGGGCATTGCCGACGAGGCTTCGCGCGGGTTCCTGTTCCGGGGCGAAGGGAGCGAGGAAGTACCGCTGCATGTCGTGCACGAGGAGTGCGGCGCGGGCCGGATCGGGCCGCCACGAGGCCGTGTTGCCCGGCCAGGTGCCGCGGGCGGGCGGGGTGTACGAGGGGATGCCGGATATGGCCATGGGACGTGTTCTCCTGATCTCCTGAGTGCGAGGCGTCCTGGGACGGATCGGTCAGCGGCCCAGAGCGGCGCCGCCGTCGACGTGGAGGTCGTGCATCGTGATGTGCGAGGCACGATCGGAGAGCAGGAACGCGACCGCGTCGGCGATGTCGTCGGGGGCGGCGAACCTGCCGAGGGGGATGCCGACCCGGTACTCCGCCGCCACGCCGTTGAGGGAGCCGTCGGAGTCGGACTCCTGGTTCCACAGGGAGCGGAGCATCGGGGTGTCGGTCGAACCGGGGCACACCGCGTTGCAGCGGATGCCGTGCCCCGCCAGTTCCAGGCCGAGGTTCTTGGTGAAGGCGACGGCGGCGGCCTTCGACGCGGCGTACGCCGCCATGTGGAAGCGGGGCACGACGGCGGAGTTGGACGCCACGGTGACGACGGAACCCGGCCGGCCCCGCTCCACCATGCGGCGGGTGACGGCGGTGGACATCCGGAAGACACCGGCCGTGTTGACGGCGAAGGTGTGCTCCCAGTCCTCCTCGCCGAGTTCCAGGACCGGCCCGCCCCGCAGCACGCCGGCGACGTTGACGAGGTGGTCGACCGGGCCGAGCCGTTCCTCGGCCGCCGCGACCGCCGCCTCCACCTGGGCCGGGGAGGTGATGTCCGCGGGGAACGCGGCCACGGACCAGCCCTTGTCCGCGCAGTCCCGCTCCAGTGCGGCCAGGGCCGCGGCGTCCAGGTCCACGGCGGCCACCGAGGCCCCGGCCGAGGCCAGCGCGTGGACGACCGCACGGCCGATGCCTCCGGCGGCCCCGGTCACCAGGGCGACCTTGTCCGCGTACTCCATGTCCGTCAACGTTGCTCCTTCATGAGTCGGGTTGCCTGGGGCGGACCTCGGGTCAGGCGTGCCAGCCGCGGACCGTGTGACGGGCCTGCCGCAGATCGAGCCGGGGGTCGCACAACGTGGTGTAGGCGGTGCCCGCCTCGTCGCCCGCGGCCCAGACGCATTCGGTGACGGGCTGCGCGGTGGCCTCCAGGTGCAGCCCGCCGGCGACACCGCCTTCGGCGAGCACGACGTCCTGGAAGCCCTCGATCTCCTCGACGAGCCGGGACACGACCCGTGTCTTGCGTCCGTCCGGCAGGCGCACGGTGTTGCCGTGCATGGGGTCGCACAGCCAGATCACGGGGTGCCCGGCCGCGCGGACCGCGCGGACCAGCGGGGGCAGGACGTCGTGGACCCGGGAGGCGCCCATGCGGCTGATGAGCGTCAGCCGTCCCGGGGTGCGCAGCGGATCCAGCGCGGCGCACAGGCCGAGCAACTCGCCGGGTGTCGTGCCGGGACCGACCTTGCAGGCCACGGGGTTGACGATCCGGGAGAGCAGGTGGACGTGGGCGCCGTCCGCCTGCCGCGTGCGTTCCCCGATCCACGGGAGGTGCGTGGAGGCGAGCAGCAGTCCGCCGTCGTCCAGACGGCGCAGCATCGGCTGTTCGTAGTCGAGCAGGAGGGCCTCGTGGCTGGTCCACACCGCCGTCCCGGCGTCGTCCGCCGGGCGGCGGCCGTGTGCCCTCAGCGCCTGGTGGACGGCGTGGGACAGGTCGTATCCGGTGAGCAACCGGCGGGGGTCGGGTTCGCGGGCGGCCGGATCGGCCTCGGGTGCGTTGACCATGGGGCCGCGGTAGACCGGAAGCTCGACCCCGCCGACGTGCTCGACCGGATGGGAGCGGGGCTTGGCGAACTGGCCGGCCCGCCGCCCGATCCGCAGCACCGGACGCCCGCTGCCGTCCTCCATCAGCCGGGCGAGTTCGTCCAGCAGACGCACGGTGCGGCCGACACCGGCGACCGTGCACTCCGCGGGGTCCTCCGCGCAGTCGCCGGCCTGTACGATCCGCCGCTCGCCCAGGGCCACTTGGGCGAGCAGGCCCGTCAGCAGGGCCGTGTCGCGCGCCGTGACCAGGCCGGGGCGGCCGCGCAGCTCCTCGCGCACGAGGGCGAGGAGCCGCCGATCGGGCCAGTCGGGCTGCTGTCGCGCGGCGGGGTGCGGGCGAGCCCGTTCCACTTCGGTGACGTGGGCCGTGGCCATGTCTCGCCCCACCTGGGTCCCCTTCTCTACATATCGCGGAAATGCAACTGCGCCGGTCTGAATGCCGTTGAATGGGGTGGCGCTGAATCACTGCCGAAATAGTCCGGCGGTTCGCTGCGCAATGGAGCTGCAACATATGCAGGTGCCAGCGATCTCGTCAAGCATTGATCCCCGGACTCCGCCGGCGGCCCTGTATCAAGCCTCTGTAGACATGCAACCGCACGCACTGATCAGCGAGTTGTGAAGAGGTGCGTGCAACCGCATGCATTTCTTTACAGGGTCTTCCGGGGTGGGTTAAATGGGAGTCGCCTAGGGCTATTAGGCAAGCTTTTTCATTCAGGATCAGGGGGTCGCGTGCACATTCTCGTCACCGGCGGCGCGGGCTTCATCGGCTCGCATTACGTGCGTATGCTGCTGCGCGCCCGCGACGCGGGCACAGAAGCCGTCACCGTGCTGGACAAGCTCACCTACGCCGGCAACCGGGCCAACCTGGCCGACGTCGCCGGGGACGAGCGCCTTCGGTTCGTGCGGGGCGACATCTGCGACCGTGCCCTGCTCGACGCCCTGCTGCCCGGCGTCGACGCCGTGGTGCACCTGGCCGCCGAGTCCCACGTGGACCGCTCGATCGAGGACAGCGCCGTCTTCCTGCGCACCAACGTCATCGGCACCCAGACCCTCCTGGACGCCTCGCTCCGGCACGGGGTGCGCAAGTTCGTGCACGTCTCGACGGACGAGGTCTACGGGTCCATCGAGCACGGTGCCTGGGACGAGACGTGCCCCGTGCTGCCGAACTCCCCCTACTCCGCCTCCAAGGCGTCCTCCGACCTGCTGGCCCTGGCCTGCCACCGCACCCACGGCCTCGATGTGAGCGTCACCCGCTGCTCGAACAACTACGGACCGATGCAGCACCCGGAGAAGGTCATCCCGCTCTTCGCCACCCGCCTCCTCGACGGGCTGCCGGTGCCGCTGTACGGCGACGGGCGCAACGTCCGCGACTGGCTGCACGTGGAGGACCACTGCCGGGCCATCGACCTGGTCCGCAGGGCGGGGCGCGCCGGTGAGGTCTACAACATCGCGGGCGGTACCGAGCTGACCAACGCGGAGCTGACCGAGCGGCTGCTCGCGGCCACCGGCGCCGACTGGTCGTCGGTCGAGCCGGTGCCCGACCGCAAGGGACACGACCTGCGCTACTCGGTCGACTGGAGCAAGATCCGCGACGAGCTCGGCTACCGGCCGCTGCACACGATGGACGCCGGCCTGGACGAGACCGTGCGCTGGTACCGGGAGCACCCCGAGTGGTGGCGCCCGCTGGTGTCCCGGACGCGGCCGGGCACCACCGTGACCGCATCCGCGGGGCACACCGTCAGCTGACCGTCCCGAGCCGAGGAAGTTCCATTCAGATGCGCGGAATACTGCTGGCCGGGGGCTCCGGAACCCGGCTGCTGCCCCTGACCGCCACCCACTCCAAACAACTGCTGCCCGTCTACGACAAGCCGCTGGTCTACTACCCGCTGTCGGTCCTGATGCTCGCGGGCATGCGCGAGATCCTCGTCATCACCAACACGCACCACCTGGAGTCGTTCCGCCGACTGCTGGGAGACGGCAGCCAGTTGGGCCTCGACCTGCAGTACGCCGTCCAGGACGAACCGCGCGGCATCGCCGAAGCCCTGATCATCGGCCGAGACTTCGCCGGGGACGAGGACCTGTGCCTGATCCTGGGCGACAACATCTTCTACGGCCAGGGCCTGCCCGCCACACTGAGCGGAGCGGCGGCGACGGTCGACGGGTGCACGGTCTTCGGCTACCCGGTCTCCGACCCCGAGCGCTACGGGGTGGCGGTGCTCGGCGCGGACGGCGAACTGCTCGACATCGTGGAGAAACCGTCCGTTCCCCCCTCCAACACCGCGATCACCGGCCTGTACATGTACAGCAACGACGCGCTGTCCTACGCCGAGAAGATCTCCCCGTCCCCCCGGGGCGAACTGGAGATCTCCGACGTCAACCGGCTGCTCGTCGCCGAGGGCCGGGGCCGGATCATCCAGCTCGGCCGGGGCAACGCGTGGATCGACGCCGGCACCCACGACAGCCTCCTGGAAGCCAGCCAGTACGTCCAGGTGCTGCAGAAGCGGCAGGGCATGCAGATCGCCTGCCTGGAGGAGACGGCGTTCCGCATGGGCTACATCGGCATGGGCCAGCTCGTCGAACTCGCCGGACGGCTGTCGCCCGGCTCGATGTACGGCCGTCACGTCCAGTCGCTGATCAGGACCTGACGGCACCGATCGATTCCTCGCCTTCCCCGCCGTACGGAAGGCGAGTCCCGGCACGGCGACCGCGCCGCGTCGGACCGCGGCGCGCACGGCCCGCCGCGGCGTCACCCGGCCCCCCGACACTGGAGAGACACATGGAGAGCGCCGCGGGCACTGCGCGCCGTCCTCGTCTGGATTCACTCACCGGCGCCCGCTTCATCGCCGCAGGACTCGTGTTCGTCTGCCACCTCGCGACCGGTGGCTTCTTCACGGCGGGGACAGCCGCCGCGGACGGACTCATGTCGGCGACCAAGTCCGCCGGAACCATCGGCGTCTCGTTCTTCTTCGTCCTGAGCGGCTTCGTGCTGACCTGGTCGGTCCGGCCGGGGGACACCTACCGCGGCGTGCTGCGGCGCCGGCTGGTGAAGATCTTCCCCAACCACGTGGTCACCTTCGCCCTGGCGCTGCTCGTGTACGCCGCGGCCTCGACCCCGCTGGGCACCGGACTGCTCAACCTGCTGCTCCTTCAGGCCTGGTCGACCGATCCCACCGTGTTCCTGAGCGTCAACGGGGCCAGCTGGTCGCTCTCGTGCGAACTGCTCTTCTACGCGCTGTTCCCGCTCCTCCTCGTCGTGATCAACCGCATCGGTGCCGCACGGCTGTGGTGGTGGGCGGCCGGCGTCGTCGCGGCCGTCATGGTGCTGCCGGTCGTGGCCGGGCTCCTGCCGGCCGACCCCGCCTTCCCCGCCACCGGTTCGTGGCTGGACGGCGTCTCCATCGACCGCCTGTGGTTCGTCTACATCTTCCCGCTGACGCGCCTGCTCGAATTCGCCCTCGGCATGCTGATGGCGCGCATCGTTCTCAGCGGGCGCTGGATCAGGCTCGCCTGGCCGTGGGCCGGACTGCTGGCCGTGGCCGCGTACGTCCTCGGGCTCTGCACACCGATGCTCTACACCGTGGCCGCGGTGACGGTCGTCCCGCTGGCCCTCCTCATCGCCGCGCTGGCGGTGTCCGACGCCGCCGGGCGGGGCACGGCGCTGTCCGGCGGGCTGATGCGCCGCCTGGGGGAGGCGTCGTTCGCCTTCTACCTCGTCCACGGCATCGTGATCGCCTACCTCGGGGAACACCTCGTGGCCGCCCACGGGCCCCTGACGACCACGGAGAGCGTGCTCGTCTCGCTGCTGGCCCTCGCCGTGAGCCTCGCGCTCGCCTTCGCCCTGTACCACGCGGTCGAGATGCCGGCGGTACGGCGCTTCAGCCGCGGCCGGCCCGCGACGGCCACGTCCGCCGCCGGTACGGCGCCCACGGCCGTGCCGGCGCGCGGCGAGACGGACTCGACCCCCGTGTGAGAGGTGCCCCCTTCCCGTCACCGCGCTCTGCACCCAGTTCCTGCGACACCGAGTGAGGTTCTCCCCTTGCGTATTCTCTTCGTCACGGGCGGCAGCCCGGCCACCGTCTACGCGCTGACCCCCCTGGCCACGGCGGCCCGCAACGCGGGCCACGAGGTGCTGGTCGCCTCCAACCGGGAGACGATGGAGGCGATCGCCGGGGCCGGACTTCCCGGAGTGTGCGTGTCCGAAGTCCCGATCCGGCACCACATCACCACCGACCGCGAGGGCCGGCCCGTCCCGGACTTCGACGACCCCGACCGGCAGATGCGGAAGATCGGCCACGCCTTCGGCCGGATGGCCGCCGTCTACCAGGAACCCCTGTACGACCTGGCCGAGGCATGGCGCCCCGACGTGGTGGTGGGCGGAACCCTCACCTACTCGGCCGCGGTCCTGGCGGCCCGTATCGGTGTGCCCTTCGTGCGCCAGGCATGGGACTCCGGTGAGCCCCAGGTGGTTGACGTGGCCGCCGAGATCGAGATGCGCCCCGAACTGGAGGCGCTGGGCTTCGACGGCATTCCCGGCTCGGCGCTGTGGATCGACGTGTGCCCGCCCAGCGTGCGCGACCCCGAAGCCCCGCAGGGCGTCTCGATGCGGTGGGTGCCCTGCAACCTCCAGCCGCCGCTGGAACCCTGGATGTACCGGAAGGAGACCGCCGCACCACGGATCGCCATCACGGCGGGCACCAAGACCGCGCCGGGCTACTTCTTCGACTACCTGGTCCAACTGGTCGCCAAACTCAAGCACTTGGAGGCCGAACTCCTGGTCAGCGCCCCGGACGGGGTGGCCGAGGCGCTGTCCGAGGCCACCGGCACACGAGTGCGCTGGCTGCCCTTCGACACCGTCGCCCCCACCTGCGACCTGCTCGTCCACCACGCGGGGGGCGGCACCGCGCTGACCGGCATGGTCCACGGCATCCCGCAGCTGCTGGTGCCCAACATGCCCAAGCTGGTGGCCCCCTCCCAGCGGCTGGCCGCGTACGGCGCGGCACGCATCCTCCTGGAGGGCGAGGACACGCCGCAGGCGATGGCGAGCGCGGCCGAGGACCTGCTGTTCACGGAGTCGTACCGGACGCGCGCGCGGGAGCTCCAGCAGGAGGCCACCGCCATGCCCGCGCCCGCCGAGATCGTGAGCCTGCTCGAGAAGTTGGGATGACGCCGTGTTCTACCACGTGTGCTTCGTCGTACCGGACATCGAGCGCGCGATGTCCGACCTCACCCGGAGCACCGGGGCCCGGTGGTCGGTGATCCTGGAGGACTCGCTCGGCGAATGGGACTACCGCCTGGCGTTCACGAAGGGCGGCCCGCCCTACATCGAACTCGTCCAGGGACCGCCCGGCAGCCCCTGGGACTCCTCCCTCGGGGCGCGCTTCCACCACCTGGGGTGCTGGACCGACGACGTGACGAAGAGCTCGGCCCGGCTGTCGGAGGCGGGCTTCCCACAGGAGTTCAGCGCCTGCCCGCTGGGACGCCCGTACACGTACCACAAGGTGGACAGCATCGGCGGCCATGTGGAGCTGATGGACATCTCCCGGCAGGAGAGGTTCCTCAGGTCCTGGGACCCCGGGGCGGAACCCACCACGGCAACCATCGAAGGGACCGCTCTTTCATGACGAGCGACAACCCCGACGTCCTGATCGTCGGAGGCAGCACCGTAGGCCTGATGACCGCCCTGTTCCTCGCCCGGAGCGGGGTGAGCGCGCGGATCGTCGAGCGTCGTCCGGCTCCGCCGACACACCCCCGGGCCATGGGCGTCGGTCCGCGTACCGTCGAGATCCTGCGCACCGCCGGACTCGCCGACGCCGTGGACGCCGTGTGCATGGACATGTCCGCCGGCAACCTGCGGATGATCTCCGCCCCGACCCTGGCGGAGGCGGACCTCGAGAACCTCGCGCGCGACGCGCGGCCGAGCACCGACGCCTTCGGCCGGCTGACGCCCCAGTCGCTGCGCGGCACCTGCCCCCAGGGACGCCTCGACACGGTGGTCGCCGAGGCCGCGCGGGGCGCGGGCGCGCACATCGAGTTCGGATCCGAACTGCTCTCGTTCGAGCAGGACCACGAGGGCGTCACGGCCCGGGTCCGCGACGCCGACGGCGAGCGGGAGATCCGGGCCCGTTACCTGGTGGCCGCCGACGGAGCCCGCAGCGCGGTACGACAAGCCCTCGGGATCGGTACGAGCGGACCGGGCACCCTCGGAGATCCGCTGATCAGCGTGCTGTTCCAGGCCGACCTGGACGACCTCACCCGGGGACACACCTTCATCACGTGTGACATCACCAACCCCCAGGCGCCGGGCGGGCTGCTGCCGGTCGACGGGGAGGGGGAGTGGATCTATCACTTCCGCTACTCGCCGGAAGCCGGCGAACGCGCGGAGGACTTCACCCGGGAGCGGTGCGCCGAGCGGATCCGCAGGGCCGTGGCGCCCGCCGCCGACCTTGCGCTGGACGTCGTCAGCATCCTGCCCTGGCGGGTGAGCGGCCTGGTCGCCGACCGGCTGCGCGCCGGGCGGGTCTTCCTCGCGGGCGACGCGGCCCACGTCATCCCGCCGGTCGGCGCCTTCGGCATGAACACCGGCGTCGCCGACGCGCACAACCTCGCCTGGAAGCTCGCACACGTACTGGCGGGCACGGCCGGTGAGGCACTGCTGGACACGTACGAGGCCGAACGGCTTCCCGTGGCGCGGACGGCCCTGACGCAGTCGATGCTGCGCCTGAACGACCCCACCCTGCACTGGGCGTCCGGACCGGAAGGCCGCCGCCACCGGGCCCGGCACGGCGCGCTCAACGCCCCCGTGGTGCACCTGGGGTACCGCTACGACTCCACCGCCGTGATCGGCGCGCAACCCGAACTCCCCTCCACGGAGGACGTCGAGGCCGGCCTGGACGGCACACCGGGCTCCCGCCTGCCGCACCGCTGGCTGCTCCGGGACGGCGCCGACGTCTCGACGCTGGACCTCGTCGACTACCGGTTCACCCTGCTCACCGGCCCCGGCGGCCGGGCCTGGCACGACGCCCTCGGCAAGGCGACCGCCCAGCTCGGGACGGCCGTCGACGCGCACACCGTCGAGGACGACCGCGCGGCCGGCGACCCGTCGGCCACCTGGACCGCACAGGTCGGCATCGAGGAGTCCGGAGCGGTGCTGGTGCGACCGGACGGCTTCGTCGGCTGGCGCGCCACCGCCCTGGAGCCCGAGCCCGACCGCGTACTGACCCAGGTGCTGGGCTCGCTCCTGGGGCGGCCCGAGCCCGGGCCGTCCCCGGATTCCCATGAGTGACGACCGGCAGCGAGGGAGGGAAACGGTGGAAACGACCAGCGCGGCGCGCACCGCCGTGGTCACCGGGGGCAGCAAGGGCATCGGCCGTGAGATCGTCCTGCGTCTCGCCCGCGCCGGCGTCCTCGTGGCCGTCCACTACGGACGGGACGACGCGGCGGCGCGGGAGACGGTCGACGCGGTACGGGCGGAGGGCGGAAGCGCCTTCGCCGTCCGGGCGGACCTGAGCGAGAACGGCTCGGCCGACGCGCTGGCCACCGCCGTGGCGGACGGCCTGGCCGCTCGCACGGGCTCCAGCGGACTCGACATCCTGGTCAACAACGCGGGCATCGGCTGTCGTGCGGACATCACCGACATCACGCCCGAGGATCTCGACCGGGTCTTCGCGGTCAACGTGAAGGCCCCCGTCTTCGTCACCCAGTGGCTGCTGCCGCTGCTGCGTGACGGCGGGCGGATCGTCAACATCTCCTCCGTCGCCAACCGGATCGCCCATCCGCACGTGCTCGGCTACGCCATGAGCAAGGGCGCGCTGGAGGCCTTCAGCCGGTCGCTGGCGGCCCAGTTGGGGGCCAGGGGCATCACGGTGAACACCGTCGCGCCCGGCCTGATCGAAACGGACTTCCACCGCGCCCGGCTGCGCGCGCATCCGGAAGACGCCGTCGAGGCCGCCGCGATGACCGTGTTCGGACGACTGGGACAGCCCGGGGACGTGGCCGACGCGGTGGCGTTCCTCGCTTCGGAACAGGCGCGATGGATCACCGGTGAACGCCTGGAGACCACGGGCGGCGCCTACCTGTGAAGCCCTTTTCCGTCCGCGAAGGAAGGTTTGGACATGCTCCTCAATGACATCTACGTGGAATCCCTCGGCGTCCGCCTGGGCGACCGGCTCGACCTCGAGGAGGCGGTCGCCGACGGGCGCTACATCGCCTCCGAACACGTCGCCAACGCCCTTCTCGGGGTGACGGTCTCGGACGACGTGTTCGCCCCCGACCTCGCGGTGGCGGCGGCGCGCCAGGCGCTGGAGCGGGCGGACGCCTCCCCCGACGACGTCCGGCTCCTGCTGCACGCCAGCGCGTACTTCCAGGGGCAGGACATGTGGACTCCGTCCTCCTACATCCAGCAGCAGACCATCGGCGGCACCGCCCCCGCCGTCGAGGTGGACCAGAAGTCCAACGGCGGCATGGCCGCGCTGTCGCTGGCGGCCGGATTCCTCGGCGGCTGCGACGACGAGGCCGCCGTGCTGATCACCACCGGCGAGCGGTTCTGCCTGCCCGGCTTCGACCGGTTCCGCACCGAGAGCGGCACCGTCATGGCGGACGGCGGTACGGCCCTGCTGCTCACGCGGCGCCCCGGCTTCGCCCGAGTGATCTCCTGCGTGCTGACGTCGGACTCCTCCCTGGAGAGCATGTACCGGGGCCGGAGTCTCAAGGACGCCCCCAGCTCCGGGGACAGGCCGCTGAACATGCGGGCCCGCAAGACGGACTACATGCGCAAGCGCCTCAGCGACCTCGACGCGATCTCGCTGCGGATCGCCGGAGGCATCGGCGACTGCATCGGCAAAGCCCTCGACGAGGCCAAGACCGAGGTGGCCGAGGTACGGCGCTTCGTCGTCCCGCACAACGGCCGGACCGTGCGCTGGTGGAGCATGCTCGCCGACATGGGCGTCGGCCCGGAGCGCACCACGTGGGACTTCGGCCGGCAGGTCAGCCACCTGGGCTCCGGTGACCAGACCGCGGGTCTGGAGCACCTGCTGACGACGGGTCAGCTGGCGGCCGGGGACCGGGTGGTGCTCGCAGGCACCGGCTACGGCTTCAACTGGGGCGCGGCGGTGCTGGAGATCCAGCACATCCCTTCCTGGGCCACCCGGTGACAGCCGGCCGGGCGAAGTTCCCTCAGCCACCTCCGGTCCTCCGGGCCGCTTGACAACGTACGGAGTCCTCCATGGCCTTCCCCCCACTGGTCGAACCGGTGTCCCAACTCCCGGACGCCGAAGTACGGCGCAACGCGCACCAGCTGATCCTGGCCGGGCACGGCCTGCCGGGCCAGTCCAGGCTGGCCGCCGGCCGGGTGCTGGTCGTCGGCGCCGACGAGATCGGGGCGCCCCTGATCGGACAACTCGCCGACCTGGGCGTCGGGTTCATCGGCATCGCCGACGGCTCGCCGCTCAACGCCTGGGACCGCCACCTGGGCCTGCCGGACGACGAGCCGTCCGACCGGGCGTCGGCCTGGGCCCGCGCGCTGCGGCGGACCCACCCGTCCCTGGTCACCGCTGTCGAGCAGCGGTTCGACGTGAGCTCCGCACGGGACATGGTCGCTCGCTACGACCTGGTGGTGTGCGCCGGAGAGGACCAGGCCCGGTGCCTGCTCGTCGACGACGCCTGCGCCCAGGCGGGTGTGCCCTATGTGTGGGGCTCCATGGACGCCACGGCCGGCCGGGTCTCCGTCTTCTGGGACCGGCACGGCCCCGGCTTCCGCGACCTGTACCCCGAGGCACCCGCCCCGTACTTCCGTGGCATGGCGGGGACGCTGCGGGTGGTGGGCAGCTGGCTGGCCGCGGCGATCGCGGCCGAGTGCGTCAAGCTCCTGACCGGCACCGGGCAGCCGCTCGTCGGCCGGGTGATGAAGTACGACGCGATGGCGGCCACCTGCGTGACGGTGCCCCTGCGCCGCGATCCCGCGACCCGGCGCCCGGCCGAACTCACCGCCGCCGAACCCTTCTTCGGCCTGCTGTCGCCGCGAGCGGCCGAGGCGGCACGGGAGTCCACCATCTCGGTGGAGGAACTCAAGGCACTCCTCGACAAGGGCGAACCGGTCCACCTGGTCGACGTCCGGGAGCCGGACGAGTACGCCTTCGCCCACCTGCCCGGCTCGGTGCTCGTCCCCAAGGGGGAGTTCCTCGACGGCGACGCGGCCGGCCGGCTGCCGCGGGACCGCCGGATCGTGCTGCTGTGCCGGGCGGGGATCCGGTCGGCCGAGGTGCTGGCGGTCGTCAAGGACGGCGGACATCCGGACGCGGTGCATCTGGGCGGCGGGATCGTCGCCTGGGCGCAGCGGATCGACCCGTCCCTGCCCCTGTACTGACCACTCACCGTAACCACGGGCGGCCTTGAATTCCGCGCCGTTCCTTCGCTGAATTCAGTGGGGTCTTCGCTTTTCCCGGAATTCCAAAGGTGTTGCCCGAAATCCTCGGTGGTGGCCGCAAGCGGCCACCACCGAGGATTTCTCAACGCACCGGAACGCAGCGTCCTTCCTCGGTGCGATAGGTCCACCGCGCTCCGTGGACGGCCAGCTCGGCAACCGCCGACACGAGCCGGTCGAGGTGCTCCGGCGGCGTGCCGGCGCCGAAGCTCGCGCGGACGGCGTTCACGGGCCGCTCGCCCGGCCCCAGCGGCTGGGGCGCACCGCAGCCGTCCGGATGGTCGGGAGCGTTGCCCAGCAGCCTGCGCACCAACGGATGCGCGCAGAACAGCCCGTCCCGTACGCCGATGCCGTACTCGGCGGAGAGGGCCGCGGCCAGGTGCGAGCTGTTCCAGCCGTCCACCACGAAGCTGATGACACCGACCCGCTCGCTGCCCGCGCCCCACAGCGACAACACCTCGACCTGCTCGATGGCGCCGAGTCCGGCTACCGCGCGGCGCAGGAGCGCTTCCTCGCGCGCGACGAGCGAGTCGAAGCCGGCCGTGCGCAACGCACGGCACGCGGAGGCCACCGCGTAGGCGCCGATCACGTTCGGTGAACCCGCCTCGTGACGTGCCGCGCTCTGCTGCCACTCGACGTCGATGCCCCGCGCGGTGCGCACGACTCGCTTGCTGGCGCCGCCCCCGGCCAGATAGGGATCGGCCCGGCACAGCCAGTCCGGGCGCCCGGCCAGCACACCCGCCCCGAACGGCGCGTACATCTTGTGGCCGGAGAAGGCGATGTAGTCCACGCCCAGTTCCCGCAGGTCGACCGGGCGGTGGGGCACGAGCTGCGCGGCGTCGAGGACTACCCGCGCCCCCGCCGCGTGGGCCACCTCGGTGATCTCCGCGACGGGCCACAGCTCGCCCGTGACGTTGGACGCCCCGGTGACACAGACCAGGCCGGGCAGTTCGGGGGAGCGGCCGGCCAGGGCCTCGGCCACGATCTCCACCGCGTCGTGTCGCGACACCGGCGCGCGCAGCACGGTGACGTCCCGCTCACGCCACGGGAGCAGGGCGGCGTGGTGCTCCGTCTCGAAGACGTACACCTGGGTCCCGGCCGGGATCACCGCGGCCATCATGTTGAGCGAATCCGTGGTGGAGCGGGTGAACACGACATGGTCGTCGGCACGGCACCCGAGGAACTCCCGGACGGTCTCCCGGCTCTGCTCGAACAGATCGGTGGACAGCTGGGACAGATAGCCCGCCCCCCGGTGCACGCTCCCGTAGTACGGCAGGTAGTTGGCGACATCGTCCCAGACGCTGCGCAGCACCGGGGCGCTGGCCGCGTAGTCCAGGGCGGCGTACGGCACTTCGCCACCGGTGACCAGCGGCGCCGCGACGTCCAGCCCCAGGACGGGCAGGGCGGCCGCGAGCTCCGGCTCGGCGAGGGGCAGGGAGGATCGGAGGGACACGTGGAACTCCTGGTGGGTGAGGCGGGCGGATGGGATGAGGGGTGCCGGGTCAACGGTGTGCCGGAGTGTGGGCGGCGTCCGTCAGGAGGTTCGCCCGGGTGGCCACGACACCGGCCTCGAAGCGGCTGTTGACGCCGAGCCGCCGCAGCAGCGAGGAGACCGTGCGGCGTAGGGTGCGCGGGGAGACCTGCAGCTCACGGGCGATGTCGGTGTCCTGCCGGCCCTTGGCCCACAGCCGCAGGACGACCAGCTGCTGGTCGCTCAGCGAGATGTCGCCCGTGCGCGGGCCGGCCTGCGGGGACGGCGCGGCGGACGGCGTCCGGTGCAGATCGCTCGCCCCGTCCCAGCAGAACTCGAAGACGCGGGCCAGCAGCCGCAGCAGCGCCGGCTGGCGTATCAGGAGGGTCGTCTGCGGCGGACAGACCAGGGCGAACGCCTCGTCCACCAGGATCAGCCGGAACGGCACCAGCGACGCGAGGCGCACGTGCACCCCCCGGCGGGCGAGCCGCTCCAGATAGGCGGTCCCCCGCTCGCTCTGCAGCAGGGTGCTCTGATGGATGGTGCGTACGTCGATGTCCTCGTCGTGCGCGGAGCGGCTGTTCGTCAGCCAGTCGGCGATCACATGGCGGGCGACCACCGACGGCTGGATGATCCGGATCTGGTTCCTGGCCATCGCCGGCACGGAGTTCAGAAGGTCCCGCACCCGTCCCGGATCCGCGATCTCCTCGACGCCGGACTCGGCGGACAGCTCGGCCGGAGTGCTGTGCAGGGCGAGGGCGGCCAGCTGGAACCGCAGCGCGTCGGCGTGCTCGGCGGCCAGCTCCAACGCCTGCCGCTGTTTCCCCGCCAGTTCCGAGAGCGAATTGAGATGAGAATTCTCTGCCCCGGAATATGCGTGCAGAAGCACGTTGATCGGTCCTTCCCCTCGTCTGTCCTCAAGTGGCCACGACCGTTAGTGGTCGACAATTGATCTACACGTCCGTGTACTTGTCTGGCAACATCGAAGTCGCTGTGGGCGGAAAGGCGGGCCTACTTTTCGATATTCACTGTGCGTGGTCGACGAGTCGGGACGACTCCCTTCGGCGCCAGTGCACGTGCTGACGTCGGCCCGCCCCGGAGGAGAGGAGGAGTGAAACCGGTGAAGGACCAAGGCTCCGTCATGTACGACCGATCCGTCGTCCCCGTCGAAGGGGGCGCCGTCGACACGGTCGCCGGACCTGATGTCCCCGTCTCGGACGTGGATCAGCGGGCCCTGCGCTTCTGGCAGCAGATGTCGCTCGCCGCCGCACCCGTCGGTGCTCCGCAGCCGGCACCCATGCCGGTGCCCGGCGAACTACGAGGTGTGCTGGGCCTGTTCGAGGCGTCCGCCGAGGGCTCCCTGCACGGAGGGCCGTCGGCGCCGTCGGCCGGAGCGCTGTACCCCTACGAGCACTACGCGGTGGTGGGAGACCCCCTCGCACCGGCGGTGTACGCCGTGGACGCCACCCGGCGCACCTGCCGCCTGCTGCACCGCGGCGCGTCCGTGGCCCGGGCGCTGGCCGACGGCGGACTCGAACTCCCCGAGCGAAGCGGCGCGTTGGTGCTCATCGCGATCCGCCCGTGGCTGTCCATGCGGAAGTACGACGACCGCGGCTATCTCTACGCCCAGCTGGACACCGCGCACCTGGGGACACATCTGCTGTGTCTCGCGGCACGCGGCCACCGCCGGGCCGAGTGGCTGACACGCGCGGCGACCGGACCGCTGGCCGGCCTGCTACGGCTGGGGGAGCGCCATGCCTTCGCCCACAGCGTCCTGCTGCTCGGCGACCCCGTCGACGAAGAGCCGACCCTGGCCAGGCCCTGGAGCTGCGCGGACTGGCGCGGCATGCCGTTCGGCACCCGGCCGGCCGGCAGCTCGGAGGAGCGATGTTGGCGCGCGCTGGCGCCCTACCTCCCGTCGCCGCCGACCCGCCCCGCCGCCGCCCGCCACCGCGCCCTGCTGTCCGGCCCGGAGGCCGGCGACGGCCCCCGCACCACGCACCACCAGGAAGAACTGACGGCCCTGGCCGCACGCCGGCGCTCCGCCAAGGACTTCGCCGCCGGCGAGCTGCCGGTGGCCCGGCTGCGCCAGGCGCTCGCCCGGCTCGGCACTCCGCTGACCACCGACCTCGCCGACGCGGACGGTTTCGGCGTCACCCTCGTCGCCCGCGACATCGCGGGCCTCGACCAGGGCGCCTACTCCGTACAGGCCGGCGCCCTCGTACCCCGGCCGACGGCCGCCCCCGCGCTGAGCGGCGACGACATCGTCCGCATCTGCATGGGCCAGGAACAGCTCCGGCACAGCAGCGCCGCCGTCGTCCTGCACACCCGCCACGCCGACATCTTCCGGCGCGGCATGCGAGGGGTCGACGAGGCACTCCTGCGCGCCGGCTCGCTCGCCCAGCTCCTCTACCTCGGCGCCACCGACGCGGGCATGGCGGTCACCACCATCGGGGGGTTCGACGCCGGGCGCTGGCACACGCTCGCGGGTCTCCCCGACGAGGACGAGGTCCTCTACGTCGCGATGCTCGGCCTCCCCGGGACGTCGACCGTCAAGAGCGATCGCCTCCAGCCGGCCCACGCCCACGGACAGAGGTGACCGACGTGCTCTTCGACGTCATGGAACGGGCGCTGCGCGCCCACGCCGACGCCGTCGCCGTGTCCGACCGCGACACCGTCCTCGGCTACGGAGAGCTGGCCGAGGCGGGACGTCGCCGCGCCGCCGCGCTCCGCGAACTGCTGCCCGCGTGCGACCGCCCGCGCGTCGGCATCCGCGCCGCCAACTCCGTGGACTACGTGGTCACCTACCTGGCCCTCCTGGAAGCCGGGTGCGTGCCCTTCCTCATCGACCGGGCCACCGGGCCGCAGGACACGCGGTACATCCAGGAGGACTGCGGTCTCGACCTGCTCGTCCACGAGGAGGACGCGCCGGTGCCGGAGTCCGGTGTGCCGGCCGGCGTGCTGGGATCCCTGCGCGTGACCCGCTTCCCCGCCGCACCGGACCGCCCCGCCCTGCACGACGAGACCGAGGTGTGCCGGTTCACCTCCGGATCGACGGGGCGCCCCCAGTGCATCGAGTTCCGGGGCCACGCGGTGCACAGGGCCGCGGTCAACTGGGCCGAGGGCACGGGCCTCGACGGCGACGACAGCATCGTGTGCCTGGCCTCCTTGTCCAACGGCCTGGCCTTCAACACGTCGTTGCTCTCCGCCTTCCTGGTCGGCGCCCAGCTCCACCTCGGCCGTGGGCTGCCCACCGGCGGCTCGGTGACCCGGCTGCTGTCCCGCACCGCGGCGACACGGCTGGTCGCCTTCCCCGCCCTGTACGAAGCGCTGGTCAAGCGAGACCTGTCCAAGGAGGCGCTGCCGCGGCTGCGGATGGCGGTGTCCTCCGCCGCTCCCCTGGAGCAGCGGACCAAGGAGCGGTTCGAGGCGGCCACCGGGGTGCCGTTGCAGAACTACTTCGGGATCGCGGAGGCCGGACCGCTCACCTTCGCCGCCGACCCGCTGACCGACCCCGGTCTCGGACAGCCGCTGCCCGGCGTGCGCCTGCGCGCCGGCACGGCCGAGCGACCGGACGTCGTGGAGGTCCTCAGCGAATCCATGGGCACCCGCTATCTCAACGCCCCCGGAGTGCTCGAGGCGCGCGTCGGCGAGGACGGCTTCTACCGCAGCGGCGACCGCGGCTATCTGAGCGGCGGCAGCCTCGTCCTGACCGGGCGCACCAGCCAGCTCGTCAACGTGGGCGGGCGCAAGGTGGACGTCAAGGAAGTCACGGACGTCCTGCTGGGCGCCCCGCACGTGACGGACGTCGTCGTCCTGGAGGCCGTGGACCGGCACGGGGCCACCGCCCTCGCCGCGGTGCTCGCCGGGACACCGGGACTCGATCCGGCCGGGGCGCGCCGCCACGTGGCGCGGCACCTCGCCCCGTACAAGGTTCCCAGCCTCGTGCGCGTCGTCGCGGAGATCCCCCGTGGCTCCAGTGGCAAGCCCAACGCCGCGGTACTGCGCCGCATGTTCGAGGACGGCGAGAACACCCCGTGACCACGTTCAAGGAGAACACAACCATGTCGACCACTTCGGACGACCTTCGCGCCCGGATCCTCCGCATCGTGCTCGGCGCCGCCGAGGGCGACCTGACCGAGCAGGACCTGGCGGCCGCGAACTGGTCGCTGCCCGCGGTGAGTTACTCGTCGCTCGCCTACATCCGCATGATCGACACGGTGGAGAACGAACTCGGGGTCTACCTCGACCCCGAGGAGGAGAGCGAGCGCTTCGAGACCATCGACAACCTGGTCGAGCTGGTCGGCCACCACCTGAGGGACGCGGCCGATGCCTGAGCCGACGCTCGGGATCGTGGGCACGGGCCGACTCGGCCGCGCCGTCCGGGACCTCGCCGTCTCGGAGGGCCACCCGGTCACCCTCCTCGACCCGCGGCAGCCCGGAAGCTGGGACGCGCGGACCGCGGTGGACGCCGTCGTCGACTGCTCGGCACCCGCGGCCGTGGGCGCGGCCGCGCGGCTGTGCCGGCGCCTCGGGGTGCCCCTGGTCGAATGCGTCTCCGGCCTCGGAACCGAGGAGAGGCGGCTGCTCGACGGCCTTTCGGCCGAGGTCCCGGTCGTCCTCGCCCCCAACCTGTCCCTCGGCAACTACCTCCAGACGCGGGCCCTGCGCCTCGTCGCGGAGGTGGTCACCACCATGGAACGGGCCGGCATCACCGGCGCCGTCCCGCAGACCGCCGTCCTGGAGCGCCACCCGGCCACCAAGGCGCACCGGCCGAGCACCACCGCCGAGCGGCTGGCACACGAGTGGCGGCGGCACACGGGCCGGCCCGCCGCCGACATCGGCTCGCTGCGCTGCGGCCCCGCCGTCAGCGACCACGAGGTCCGCCTCATGTGGCCGGAGCAGTCCCTGACGATCAGCCACTCGGTGACCTCGCTGGACGCCGCCGCGGCCGGGGCCATCGGGGCGGCCGGCTGGGCCGTCGGCCAGGCCCCGGGCACGTACACGATCCACGCCGTCTTCGACGACCTGCTGGCGACGATGGCCCGCGCCGCGGGCGACGGCACGAACGGAAAGGAGGACGACCGGTGACGACCACGACGACGCGGGCGCGCGGCACCCGGACCGGCATCCCGGCCCGGATCGCGCAGCAGATCGCCGTCGGGGCGCGCATGCTGTCCCTGGACGGGCACGACGACTTCAACCAGGGCCAGATATCGGCCCGGCTGCCGGGCTCCGACACCTTCTTCATCAAGAACGCCCTGTGCGGGTTCGACGAGGCGACCCCGGACCAGGTGGTGGCCGCCTCCATCGACCCGGACGCGCCCGTCGACCCCCTCGCGCCCCCGGAGCTCCCCCTTCACCAGGCGATCTACCGGGCGCGGCCCGATGTCAACGGCATCGTCCACAGCCATGCCCCGCACACCCTCGTCTTCGGCGCGACGGACCTGGAGCTGCGTCCCGTCTCGCACGAGGGCGCGCACTTCACCGGCGCACTCGGCCTGTTCACCCGGACCAGCAACACCGTGCTCGACCAGGAGACCGGCGACGCCATCGCCGAGGCGCTCGGGGACGGCGAAGGGGTGCTGCTGCGCAATCACGGCGGCGTGATCGTCGGCAAGAGCGTGCGGCACGCCGCGGTCTTCGCCCAGGTCCTGGAGCGGGCCTGCCGGCTGCAACTGCTCGCGCAGCGGAGCGGGGTCCCCTACCACTGGTCCTCCGACGCCGACGTCGCGCTCAAGCGGGACTTCATCTACGCGGACCTGTCCGTACGGTCCTACTGGGACTACGCCGTGCGACGCGTGCAGCGCGCGTGGCCGGACTGCGCCGCGTGGTGACGGGGCGGCACCGCCACGACGTGCTCGTGGTGTGTGCCACGTTCGCCGAGGTGATGCCGCTCCAGCACCTGCTCACCGCCGAGGAATCGGCGTACGCGCAGGGCCTGGCGGCGCGCCGGGCCCGGGACTTCACCGCGGGCCGGACCCTGTTGCGCTGGGTACTGCGGCGCGAGCTGGGGGAGGAGGGACGGCAGGCCCGCATCGGCCGGACCGGCCGGGGCAAGCCCGTACTGGAGGGCAGGGAGAGCACCGGCATCAGCATCTCCCACAGCGGCGAGACGGTGGCCGTCGCCCTCGCCCACGGGCGCGCCGTGGGAGTCGACGTCCAAGTGCCGATCCCGCCCACCGACGGACTGGTGGCCGCCCTGTGCTGCTCACGGACGCAGGCGCGGGAACTGGCCGCACTGCGCGCCGAGCGCCAGGCGGCCGCCCTGGCCAGACGCTGGGCGGTGCACGAGGCGTGCGCCAAGGCCACCGGCCGGGGCCTGGTGCGCCGGCCGGAGACCTACGCCGGTCCCCTGTGGGCGGACCGGGGGCACGGGCGGGGCCTGGGCTGGCACGTCCTGCCGCCCTTCGGCGACTGCGCCCTGGCCGTCGCCTTCGACCGGCCCGATCCCTTCCCCGCGGTCGGCCTCGTGGCCCTGTCCCACGAGCTCGGCACCGGCGGCGCCCCCGGCGACCGAACGACACAGAAGGAGGCCCTGAGCCACCATGGCGGATAGCACGTACGAACAAGCGGACGAAGTGCGCGACCTGCTGGCGCTGGCCGAGGAACTGGCGGAGAAGGAACTCGCGCCGAGCGCCGACGACTTCGAGGCCCGCTCGGTCTTCCCGCGCGACATCCTGCGCACCCTCGGCCGGTCCGGGCTGCTGGGCCTGCCCTACCCCGTGGCGTACGGCGGCGGCGGTCAGAGCTACGAGGTGTACCTCTCGGTCCTGGAGATCCTGGCCAAGCGCTGGCTCGGGGTCGCGCAGTCCGTGAACATCCATGTGCTGTCCTGCTATCCACTGGCCCACTACGGCACCGAACGGCAGCGTGAGCAGTGGCTGCCCGGCATGCTCGGGGGCGAGCGGCTCGGCGCCAACTGCATCTCCGAGGCGGAGGCCGGGTCCGACATCGCCGCCATCGCCTGCACGGCCCGGCAGGACCCCGACGCGGGGCATTACACCGTCAACGGGGCCAAGGCATGGACCAGCCACGCCGGAGCGGCCGACCACTACAACGTCTTCTGCCGCACGGGCGGACCCGGTGTCCGGGGCCTGTCCGTCCTGCTGGCCGACGCCGGCACACCGGGTCTGCACGTCCTCGGCCTGGAGAAGAAGATGGGAGTGCGTTCCTCGCCGACCGCCACGGTCGCCCTGGACGGCGCGCGGATCGCGGCCGAGCGCCTGATCGGCCGGCCGGGCAAGGGATTCCTGATCGCCACCGGTCTGTTCGACCGCGGCCGCCTGGGCATCGCCGCCTGCGCCGTGGGACTGGCCTCCGCCGCACTCGACCACGCCGTCGCCTACACCAGGACGCGCCGCCAGTTCGGCCGTCCCGTCGCGGACTTCCAGGGGCTCGCCTTCCTGCTCGCGGACATGTCCACCCAGATCGCCGCGGCCCGCGCCCTGGTGCGCGACGCCGCGCGCGCCCTGGACTCCGGCGCGAGCGCGTCCGCCGTCACCGCGGCCGCGGCCCGCGCCAAGCTCTTCGCCACCGACACGGCCATGCGCGTCACGACGGACGCGGTCCAGGCGCTCGGGGCCTACGGATACGTCCAGGACCACCCCGTCGAACGCTGGATGAGGGAAGCCAAGCTCCTCCAGATCATCGAGGGCACCAATCAGATCCAGCGCGTCGTCATCGCCCGTTCGTTGTAGAGAGGAGCCGGCGTGTCCGTGCCGAACTTCACCGAGGAAGCCGACATCGTCATCGTCGGCAGCGGTCCCACGGGGACGGCCTACGCACGACTGGTGCACGAGGGATGCCCCGAGGCCGACATACTGCTCGTCGAAGCGGGACCCGTCCTGACCGAGGGCCGTCCGGGCCTGCACATGGTCAACATCGCCGACGGCGACGAACGCGACCGCGCCCGGGTGGCCTCACAGGGGCCCCGCCAGGAGCCCTACTCCATCGCGACGGCGTCCGCCATCGCCCACAACGCGGCTCGCGACGAGCGCGGCCGCGCCCTGACCACCCGGCCGGGCATGTTCCCGGTCGGCTCGGGGGACCTCGACGGCGACGGCCTCCCCGCCGCGCAGCAGTCCTGCAACGTGGGCGGAATGGGTGTCCACTGGCTCGGGGCCTGCCCGCGCCCGGCCGGGACCGAGCGCATCGGCTTCCTCGACCAGGAGGTGCTCGACGACGCTCTCTCGGTCGCCGAGCGACTGCTCGCGGTGTCCACGACCCAGTTCGCCGACTCCCCCTTCGCGGCCCATCTCGAAAGAGTCCTGGGCGCGGCGCTCGACGACGGACGGCCCGCCGGGCGCCGTGTGCAGGCCATGCCGATGGCCGCCCGGCGCGTGGGCGACGAGGTACGGCGCAGCGGTACGGACGTCATCCTGTCCGCGTTCGCGTCCGCCCCCGGTCCGGGCGTGCACCTGCGGGCGAACACGCTGTGCGAGCGGGTGCTGATCGAGGACGGCACGGCCGTCGGCGTCCGGCTCCGCGACCGCGGGACCGGGACGATCCACACGGTGCGCGCCCGCTGTGTCGTCGTGGCCGGCGACGCGCTGCGCACGCCCCAGCTGCTCTTCGCCTCGGGGCTGCGCCTCCCGGCCCTGGGCCGCTACCTCAACGAGCACGGGCAGGTGTCGCTCATCGCGGTGGCCGACGGCCACACCGGTGCCGGCGACGCGGACGCGGTCCCCAGCGGCATCACATGGATCCCCCACCTGGGGGAGCGCTATCCGTTCCACGGGATGCTGGCCCGCATCGACCCCGCCACGCTCGCGTGGCCCGACGACGCGCCCCGGACGGACCGGCCGCTGGTCTCCGTGCACCTGTTCACCGCGCAGGAACCGCGCCCCGACAACCGCCTGGAGTTCAGCGACGCCGAGCGGGACTGGCTCGGCATGCCCGCGATGACGATCCACCACGCGCCGAGTGAGCGGGACACCGCGGAGCTGGCCGCCGCCGAGGCCGAGGCACTGCGCCTGAGCAAGGTGCTGGGACACCCCCTCGAGGGGGAGACACCGTGGACCCTGCCCTCCGGCAGCTCCCTGCACTACCAGGGGACCGTGCGGATGGGCGAGGCCGACGACGGTACGAGCGTGTGCGACCCGGCCGGCCGGGTGTGGGGGGTCGACAACCTCTACGTGGCGGGCAACGGCGTGATCCCGACGGCGACCCTCTGCAACCCCACTCTCACCAGCGTCGCGCTCGCCGTCATCGGGGCGCGTGACATCGTCCGACGCATCGGAGACAAGTGATGCACACCCAGTTGGGCCGCACCGGTCTGCGCGTGAGCAGGCTGGCCCTCGGCACCGTCAACTTCGGCGGCCGGGTGGAGGAGCCCGAGGCACACCGGCTCATGACCTACGCCCTGGAGCGGGGCATCAACCTGTTCGACACCGCCAACACCTACGGCTGGCGTGTCTACAAGGGGTACACCGAGGAGGTCATCGGCAGGTGGCTCGCCGGCAGCCCCTCCCGCCGCGACCAGGTCGTGCTCTGCACGAAGGTGGGCGACCCGATGGGCGACGGGGTCAACGACCGCGGACTGTCGGCCCGCAACATCATCAGTGCCTGCGAGGCGTCGCTGCGCCGCCTGGGCACGGACCACATCGACCTGTACCAGATGCACCACGTCGACCGGACCGTGCCCTGGGACGAGATCTGGCAGGCCATGGACCAGCTGGTGGCCCAGGGCAAGGTCCGCTACGTCGGCTCCTCCAACTTCGCCGGCTGGGACCTGGCCGCGGCCCAGGAGGCCGCGCGGCGCCGCAACAGCCTGGGCCTGGTCTCCGAGCAGTGCGCGTACAACCTCGTCACGCGCCATCCCGAACTGGAGATCATCCCGGCGGCCCAGGCGTACGGCCTCGGCGTGCTGGTCTGGTCCCCCCTGCACGGCGGTCTGCTCGGCGGTGTGCTGGACAAGCTGCGCACGGACTCCGCGGTCAAGTCGGCGCAGGGGCGCGCGGTCACGGCCCTGGCCGAGCGGCGCGACGCCGTGGAGGCGTACGAGAAGCTCTGCGCCGACCACGGCCTCGATCCGGCGGTCGTCGGCATGGCCTGGACGCTGTCGCGCCCGGGGGTGACGGCCGCGGTGACCGGACCGCGTACCCCGGACCACATCGACGGCGCGCTCAGCGCGCTCGACCTGTCCCTGCCCGAGTCCTTCACCGCCCGACTCGACGAACTCTTCCCGCCGGTCGCCCGGGGCGGTTCCGCCCCCGACTGCTGGCTCTCCTGAGACGAAAGGAAAAGACATCATGGCCGAGAACAAGTTCACCGACCCGAGGATCGTCCCGCACGAGTCCGACCGGGACCGCGACGCGCGTGAGCGGCTCACCAAGCTGCTCGTCGACACTCCCATACCGCCGCAGTACCTGATCGACAACCTGCCGGTCTACATGCGCCGGCACCAGCTGGCCGACCTGCTGTCCATGGACGCGCTGTACCGCATGCTCCCCGAAGTGCCCGGCACCATCATGGAGTTCGGGGTGCTGCACGGCCGTCACCTGGCCACCCTGACCGCGCTGCGCAGCATCTACGAGCCGTACAACTCGCTGCGCCGCATCGTCGGCTTCGACACCTTCACCGGGTTCCCGGACGACATCAGCGATGTCGACAAGGTCAGCACCAGCGCCGTCGCCGGCCGCTTCCGGGTGCCGGACGAGGAGGTCGACCACCTGCGCGAGGTGCTCGCGGCCCACGAGGCCACCGAGCCGTTCGGGCACACGCAGCGCTCCTTCGTCGTCCAGGGAGACGTGCGCGAGACGGTCCCGCGGTACCTGGAGGAGAACCCCGAGACGATCATCGCCCTCGCCTACTTCGACCTCGACCTGTACCAGCCGACGAAGGAACTCCTCGAGGCGATCAAGCCGCACCTGACCAAGGGCAGCATCCTCGCCTTCGACGAGCTGGCGCACCCCAAGTGGCCGGGGGAGACCACCGCCCTGCGCGAGGTCTTCGGCCTCGACCACGCGCCGCTGAGGCAGCTCCCGGGCCGCGAGCCGCCGGTCATCTACATGAAGTGGGGCGAGTGACCGGACACGTACCCGGAAGGCCCGTGCTGCCGGGCCGCTCGACCGTGTGCGGGCCGGCAGCTCCCGCGCCCGCTCCCGTCCACGAGAGGTCGCCGACGCGACTGGTGGGCGTGCTGCCGCCGCGACGCGGGACCGGCCTGCCGACGGCGCGGCTCGCCCACCGGGCCCGCCGGTGCCCGGAGCGGGGCGTGGCGGACCGACGGTTTCGCCCGGAGGGGCGCGCCTGGCACGGCCGGTCACACCGCCGTGGTGCGCGGCCACTCCTTGAGGACCCGGTGCACGCCCGTGACGATCTTCTTCCAGGACGTGGAGAGATCACGCGGGTGCCCGAACCCGCCTGCCGTCTCGATGGTGATGAAGCCGTGGAACGTGCTCCTCATGAAGCGCACCGCGTCGGTCAGGTCGGGCTCGGACAGGTCGTAGGCGCGGAGCACCGCGTAGGTCAGTTCGACACTGCGCTTGAACGCCTCGGTGTGCACCACCTTCTCGAGGTCGATCTGCATCTGCGTCGCGGCGTACCGCCCGGGATGACGCAGGGCGAAGTCGCGGTACGCGTCCGCGAAGGCGGCCAGGGCCTCTTCGGACGACCGGCCGGCGATCGCGGTGGCCAGGCAGGCGTTCAGCTCTTCGGACGCCAGCAGGGCGATGCGCGTGCGCACGTCCTGGAGGTTCTTGACATGGGAGTAGATGCTGGCGTCCTTGACGCCGAAACCGCGTGCCAGCGCGGAGATGGTGACGTTCTCCAGCCCGACTTCGTCGGCGAGCGCGGCTGCGGCTTCGGTGACCTTCTCGGTGTTGAGTCCTGGCCGTCGGACCATCCGTCCCTCCTAATATCCCTAGGTTAGCAGCTTGGATCATAAGCGAAAGTCGGCCGGGTCGGCGCCGCACCGCCGGTCGTGACGGGGACGGGGGCCCGCCCGGCCGAACGCGGGCACCCTCCGGCGCGGGCGCGGAGGTCCTGGAACCGACTCGTCGGCGAGCGTGTCCGGCTGGTACCGAGTGTCTCGATTCGTCATGGCCGGCTCCGTCCCGCGAGGGGCGGCGAAAAATGACGCACACCCGTCTTTACGGTGTGATCACGGGAGGCCGATTAACTTACAGTTATGGCAAGTCCGTCTAGGCGCAAGGCCGTTGGGCTCTCCATGCTGGGGTGTGGCGGGGGGCCGCATGACGAGAGAGAAGAGCATGACACAGCAGGACAGGGCGCGACGCACGCGCGTGGCTCTCATCCGGGCTGCGGCCTTGGAGTTCGACCGGGACGGCTATGTGGGCGCGTCGATGGGGCGCATAGCCCAGACCGCGGGCCTCTCGATGGGCGCCCTCACCTTTCACTTCAGCTCGAAGAGCGATGTGGCCGACGCCGTGGTGGAGCACGCACGCAGCGTGATCGTGTCCGTCCTGGATGATGTGGGCTCGAGCGGCGGTGACGCGCCGCTCGATCACCTGGGCCGGCTGGTCGTCGCACTGGCCCGGACGCTGCACGACAGCGTGGAGGTGCGGGGCGCCGCCCGCCTGGAATACGACCGGCCGGAACACGCCGTCCGCTGGTCGTCCGACTGGTTTCCGGTCATGCGTCACCTCGCGGTCGCGGCGTGCCGCTCGGGTGAGGTGTCGGCGGAGATGTCGGCGGACCGCGTCGCCCGGCTGGCGGCCCTGCTCGTACGGGCCGCCGAGGTCGAGCGGCGGATCGGCGCCGACGGCGACGGATTAACCCCACAGCAGTTCGCCGGGCTGTGGGACGTGGCCGTCCGTGGGATCCGGGCCTGAGGGCTCGGACACGCGAGCCTGTTCGGGGGATCTCGCGGCGCGCGAGGGTGTGACGGACAGCGGCCCTGGGGAGTGCGCGACCCTCACCTTCGCGATCTCGGGCGCGGACACGCGCCCTTCCCGGCAGGGGCCGCGGGGTGGGAGAGAAGGGGGAGCGGCGGTGCGCCGCGTCAGCCCCCCGCGGCGGCCAGCCGCCGCCGCGGGGGACGCCGCTCGCCGGTGGAATCCGCGGCGTACCACGACTCGTCGAGGGCCTGCGCCAGCGCGGCCCGATAGGCGGGGCGCGCGGCTTCGTACAGGGTGCGCCCCTGCTCGGTGGCGCCGGCGTGCACACTGCGCCGGTCGTCGACGCCCGGCTGGCGCACGGCCAGTCCCTCGCGGACCAGACGGTCGACGACCCGGGACGTGGAGGAGGGGCTGAGACGGATCTTCTCGGCCACCTCCGCGATACACAATTCGCCGGCGTTCAGGGCCAGTTGCTCCAGTGCGAGATACATGGATCCGGACAGTCCGAGTCGGGCCAGCTGCTGGGCCATGGCCCGCTCGAAGCGCTCGCGGAGGTTCTCCATCGCCTGCCACCAGGCGACTTCGTGGTCGGACGCGAGACGTGCGCCGAGGTGGTCGAGGTGTCTGCCGGTCACGGCGCCGGCGGCCGGGATGCGGGGTTCGAGACGGCTGAACTCGCGCTGGGCACGGTTGAGCGCGGAAGAAGACGAACGAGGCTCCATGGCCGGGAACGTAGTTGCGTGCGTCCGCGTACTTCAACCAAGGCGGGGGTGGGAAAAGTGGGTCTCCGCCCGGTTCGCGGAGCGGCGATTCTGCCGAGTCGCCGCACCGAGTCCCATGTGACCTGGGCTTTTGCCCCAGGTGCAGCGGGACTTCGCAAAGTATCAGCCAGATGGCGCGGAAGCGATTCTGGCAGGTTCCGCGTGCTGGCCTCGGCGGAGGTGTGGCGGGAGGGGGAGGAGCTTGACGAGATCGTGGCGGTCCGTCGTGCGGAGGCCGAGCGCGCCGCCGCGACACTCGGCGCGGAGGTCCGCTTCTTCGACGCCGGGGACTACCCGCTGGCGCCGCGCTCGCCGAAGGTCAGGCACGCGATGGTGACCTGCTCGCCGCGGGAGGCGGCCAGGGCGATGGCACCGCCCGCCCGCCACACGAAGCCACCGGCGTGTGCGGTGACGACGAGGGTCGATCGGGGCGGGGCGGCGGCGGGTGCGCCGTTGCCGTGGGTCATGCCGCATCTCCTCGGTGACAGGTACCGCACCCGCCCCAGGAGCGCGGTTCAGTCGGCGCGCAGGGCGTCGATCACGCTGCCGAGGTGGGCACGCACGGCCGTCTCGGCCGCTTGCGGATCCCTGGCCCTGATCGCTTCGATCACGGCCAGGTGCTCACCCAGGGACTGCTGCGGACGGCCCGGCCGCAGCGCCAACTGGAAGCGATGACGCACCAGTTGCGCGTTGAGCCGCTCCAGGAGGCCGACGGCCGTGTGCTGGCCGGAGCTGTCCCGGATCAGGGCGTGGAGGTCGTGGTTGAGGCGGGAGTAGGTGACCGGATCGCCGTCGGCGACCGCCTTGGCCATGGCCTCGCCCAGGCCGGTCAGCTCGTCGAGCTGCGCGTCGGTGGCCTCGGTCGCCGCCTTGGCCGCGCACAGCCCTTCGAGCGCCATCCGGCACTCCGTGATCTCCACTGCCTCCTCGACCGTGACCACCCGCACCCGCGAACCGCGGTTGCGGATCCGCTCGACCAGCCCCTCGGAGGTCAGATCCAGCAGCGCGGCACGCATGCTGGCACGCGTGACGCCGTACGTCTCGGCGAGCTCGTTCTCCACCAGCCGCTGGGCCGGCGCCATCTCGCCCCGCAGGATCGCCCCCCTGAGGCGTTCCAGCGCGTACTGCTTTGCCTGCTCTCCGGAGCCTGGACGGGCTTCCATCGGCATCTGCCCTCCCTGAGTGAGTGCCTGTCGACGCCAAATCTAGGCGAACAGAATTGTCAACGATTCTGTTCTCATTTTTCAGGGGGTGGGCGACGGCCGCGGACGGCCGCGCTGGGCTGGTCGGAAAGTCTCGATCACCTGCACTTCGGTGCTCATGCCGGCACGACTGCGGGCGGTGCGCCCGGCTGCGCGGCATCGCCGTCCGGCACCGGGAGGCCGCTGGTCCGGCGAGAACCCGCTGCCGCCGGTCCCGACCCGTGCGCCCGGCACGCGCCGCCGCTTGCCGTGGCGGTGCGTACCGGGCGCCGGTGCCGGGGGAAGGTCAGCGGGCGAGGCGGATCTCGGTGAGGGTGTCCTCGGCCGCGCCGGCGCCCGACTTGTCGACCACGTAGGCGGTGCCGTCGGCGATCTCCACGTGGTTCGGGTTGGCGCCGGTGGTCACGGTCTCCTCGACGACGCCCTTCTTGACGTCGACGCGGGTGACGTCGGCGGCGGTGCGGTTGACGACCAGGACGTCGCCGGAGCGCTCGTCGGTGGCGACCGACAGGGCACCCGCGCCGGTCGCCACCGGCTTGGTGACGACGCCCTTCTTGAGGTCGATCACGGACACGGTGCCCGAGGTCTGGTCGGCGGTGTAGGCGGTCCTGCCGTTCTTCGACAGGGAGACGGAGATCGCGCCGTCCCCGGCCGGGACGAAGACCGGCGCCGTGGAGCCGCGCTTCACCGCGATGAGCCGGTCGTTGGTCATGTCGGCGGCGTAGACCGTGCCGGTCCTCTCGTCGACGGCCAGGCCGGCCGGGCCGGAGCCGTCGACGGTGACGCGCTTCTTCTCCTTGAAGGTCTTGCTGTCGAAGGCGACGAGGCTGCCGTCGCCGAAGGCGCTCGCCCAGACGGTGTCGTGCCGCTCGTCCACGACGATCTCGCGGGCGTGAGCGACGTTCGGCAGGGTGGCGAGGTGCTTGCCGGTGCGCTGGCTGTAGACGGACACCGTGTTGTTACGGGTGTTGGTCGTCCAGACGGTGTTGTGCTCGTCGTCCACGGCGACGCCGTAGACGGCCTCGACGGCACCGGTGGCGGTGTCGGTGACCGGCGGGGTGATGTCCGACTTGACGGTGAGGGTCCTGGGGTCGACCTTCAGCAGGTGCGACTCGGTGACCGGCGGGCGGCCGACGGCGGCGGTGACCCACAGCACGTGGTTCCGCTCGGAGTAGGCCGACTGGTACAGGCCCTTGGTGAGCTTCGCCGTGCTGACGGACGAGCCGCCGGTGTGCGCGGAGGCGGTGCCCGTGAGGGTCAGGGCGCAGCCGGCGGCGACCGCCACGGCGACGGCCGAGGTGATCGCGGTACGGCGGTGGGTGCGGGTGCCGATGTGGGACATGGTGGGAGTACTCCCTTGTCGTGTGGGTTGGCGTCCGGGATGCGGAACCGATCGGGGCAGGCGGGGCGGGCGGGTCGCGGGCCGCGCGGTGCGGCGGCGTCGCGTCCGACGGAGGGGGAAGGCACGTAGAAGGCGGCGAACGGCCGGCCTGCGAAGCGACGTGCGATCAAGTAAGGTAAGGCTAACCTAACTTGAAGATCGTGAGCAGTCAAATGGATTCCCCGCACACCGTTCTCACCGTTCCGCCCCGGCCCACCGCGACCCGCCCGCCCCGCCTGCCCCGGCCGCACCCCGTACCGCGGCTCACCGAGCCGGTCCTCGCGCCGCCCGGGCCGGACGGTGCGGAAGCGTTCTGGAGGGACGTGCGACGCCTGGGCACACCGCTGGTGGGGCCCGATCCACAGGGCGACCCCGAGCACCGGGCGGTGACGTTCCTGTGGCGCGGCACCCCGGCCACCCGGGCCGTCGAGGTGCTGCCGAACAAGCTGGGCGACCCCCGCGACCCGGCGGGCAACCTGATGACACACCTGCCGGGCACGGACGTGTGGCACTGGACCCTGCGGCTCAGGCACGACTGGCGCGGTACGTACGACTTCCACGTCGACGAAGGGGACGTGGAAGCCGCGGACACCGAGGACGGGTACTGGCGCCGGCTGCGGTCCCGGCCCCGCCCCGACCCGTTCAACGACCGCGCCCTGCCGCGCCGCTGGGGCGGCGGGCGGGTGTCGTACGCCGAACTCCCCGCCGCCCCCGACGCGGACGACTGGCGGCCCCGGCCGGACATCGCGCACGGCACCCTCACCGAGCACCGGATGCCGAGCGCCCGGCTGGGCGGAAACCGGCGGGTCTGGCTGTACGCGCCCGCCGGCGAGGCCCCGGCCGACGGGCTCCCGGTGCTGGTGCTGCTGGACGGCGAGCACTGGGGACCCCGGCTCGGCCTCGCCCACCTGCTGGACAACCTCGTCGCCGACGGACGCCTCCCGCCGCTGGCCGCCGTACTGCCGGAGGCCGTGGACGAAGCCACCCGCTGGACGGAACTGAGCTGCCGCCCCGAGTACGTCGCCCACCTCGCGGACGAACTGCTGCCGTGGGCGGCCGGGCACCTGCCCGTCACCGCCGACCCGGCGCGCACCGTCGTCGCCGGGCAGAGCCTGGGCGGGCTCACCGCCGCCTACGCGGCCGCTGCCGCCCCGCACCGCTTCGGCAACGCCCTCGTCCAGTCGGGCTCCTTCTGGTGGCCCGCCGGGGAGGACGCCGAGTGGCTCACCCGGGCGCTCGCCGCCGCGCCCCGGCTGCCGGTGCGGTTCCGGCTCTCCTTCGGCGAGCAGGAGTGGGTGGCGCTGCCCGCCGCCCGCCGGCTGCGCGACACCCTGCGCGAACGGGGGTACCACGACTCCTCCTACCGGGAGTTCAACGGCGGTCACGACTACCTGTGCTGGCGCACCGAGCTGGCCGACGGCCTGGTGGAGCTCCTGGGCCGCTGACCCGGGTCCCCTCGCGCACCGCGCAGGCGGCGGCCCAGCCGGGCGGTACCTCGACGTCGGTGACGCGCAGGCCGGGCAGCGCGGCGGGCCGGGGGCCGGTGCCGAGGTAGCGCCCGCGCAGGGCCTCACCGGAAAGGCCCTCGCCCGTCGCCTTCAGCCACGCCTCCTTGCGGGTCCAGCAGTGCGCGAAGGCGCCGGGGCGGGCCCCCGGCGACAGCCGCGCCAGCTCTTCCCGTTCGGCGCGGTGCAGCGCCCGGGCGGCGTCCTCGGCCGGGCGCGGCCCGGGCACCCGCTCGACGTCGACGCCGACCGGCCGACCGGCCAGGGCCAGCAGGGCGAGGCCGGCGGTGTGCGAGAGGGAGAAGTGCAGGCGGTCACCGGCCGGTCCGGCGACGGCGGGACGGCCGTGCGGCCCGCCGCAGCCGGGGCACGGCAGCCGGGTCAGCGCCACCCCGGCGGGCGGCAGGCCCAGCCGGTCGCCCAGCAGGCGGCGCAGCGTGCCGTGGGCGGCCACGTACAGCGCCCGGTCGGCGGGCCGCCGCAGCGCCGCCGCCCGCCGGCGCTCGACCGGGTCGAGGACGCCCAGGAGGGCGGCGTCCGGCGGTGCGTCCGGGACGGGGACGCGCACCAGCCACAGGGACACGTCTGGCAGCCCGGCCGACCGCACCGCCGTCACCGTGCTCATCCCCGGTCCGCCTCCACCACGCGCAGGCACGCCGCGTGCGGGGCCGGGCCGAACCGGGCCGTCCAGCCGGCCGGCACCGCACGCCAGACCGGCCACAGGGACCGCTGCCCGTCCGCGTTCTCCAGCACCAGATGGCCGTCCGCGCCGTCGTCGCACGGGGCGTCGAAGGGTCCGGTGGTGTCGGCGCTCATGCGTCCAGCTCCTTCAGCCGGGCGGCCAGCACCGCCGCGATGTCGTCGAGGTAGCGGTCCCGCATCAGCTGCGGGTGGGTGCACGGCAGATCCAGGTTGACGATCCGCCCGGTCACGTACGGCCGCCACGCCTCCCGGGTCAGCCAGTCCTCCGCGCGGGGCGCGGCGGCGGTGAAGAACAGCATGTCGCCGTCGTAGACGCGGTGGTCGTGCTCGCGCATCATCCGGGCGTGGTTGGGGACGATGTCGACGATCCGGGACAGGGTGCGGTCGGTGAGCCCGGCCAGCGGGCTGCCGGCCGCGCGCAGCGTGGCGAGCACGTCCTCGCGGGTGCGCTCGGTGGTGCGGTCGAAGCCCGCCATGCGCAGCACCGCGGTGAGCGCGTCGCCCTCCTCGGGCGCGGGCCGCTCCCGCCACTGCTCGGACGGGAACGCGTCGAGCAGCGCGAGGAGTTCGACCCGCTCCCCGGCCTCCTGGAGCAGGACGGCCACGGTGTGCGCGAGGACCCCGCCGACCGACCAGCCGACCAGGCGGTACGGGCCGTGCGGCTGGATCTCACGGATGCGCGCCGCGTAGTCCTCGGCCTCCTCCCGGAGCGTGCGCGGCAGTTCCTCGTCGCCCGCCAGCCCGCGGGCCTGGAGGCCGTACACCGGCCGGCCGGGGCCGAGCCGCGCGGTCAGTCCCGCGTAGCACCAGGCCAGGCCGCCCGCCGGATGGATGCCGAACAGCGGGGTGCCCCCGCCCTCGGCGCGCAGCGGCAGGACCACGCCCAGCGCGTCGTCCGAGGCCGGGACGGCGGTGTCCAGCCGGGCGGCCAGCGCGGCGGGCGTCGGCGCCTCGAACAGCGACCCGAGGGTCAGCTCGGTGCCGAACTCCTCCCGGACGCGGCCGACCAGGCGCACGGCGAGCAGCGAGGTGCCGCCCAGATCGAAGAACGCGTCGTCGGGACCGACGCCCGCCGCGCCCAGCACCTCGGCGAACAGCCCGGTCAGCGCCTCCTCGCGGGCCGAGGCGAACGGCCGCGCCCCCGCCCCGCCGGCGAAGACCGGGGCGGGCAGCGCACGGCGGTCCAGCTTGCCGTTGGGCGTGAGCGGGAAGGCGTCCAGCGCCACCACGGCCGCCGGGACCATGTGCTCGGGCAGCTCCCGGGCCAGCGCCGCCCGGACCTCCACCGGATCCGCGCCGCCCGTCACATACGCCACGAGCCGGTCCTCGCGGACCAGCGCGCACGCCGCGTCCACGCCCGGCAGGGCCGTCAGCGCCGCCTCGGTCTCACCCGGTTCGACGCGCTGTCCGCGCAGCTTGACCTGGTGGTCGGTGCGGCCCAGGTACTCGACCTCGCCGTCGGCCGTCCAGCGCGCCAGGTCGCCGGTGCGGTACATCCGGCCGCCCGCCGGGCCGAACGGGTCCGCGACGAACCGGGTCGCGTTCAGCTCCGGCCGGCCCAGATAGCCGTCGGCGAGCTGGACGCCCGCCAGGTACAGCTCGCCCGGCACTCCGGGCGGGCAGGGCTGGAGTGCGGCGTCCAGGACGTACAGGCGGGTGTTCCACACCGGCCGGCCGATCGGCACCGCACCGGAGCGGGCCGGATCGCACGCGTGGTACGTGACGTCCACCGCGGCCTCGGTCGGCCCGTACAGGTTGTGCAGCGCCACCTCCGGCAGGACACGGGCGAAGGCGTGCGCGGCCTGGCGGGGCAGCGCCTCGCCGCTGCAGAACACCCGGCGCAGCGCGCCCGCGCACCCCGCGGCCTCCGGCGCGCCCAGGAACACCTGGAGCATTGACGGCACGAAGTGGCAGGTGGTGACGGCCTGTTCGCGGATCAGCCGGGCCAGGTACACCGGGTCCTTGTGCCCGCCGGGCTCGGCGACCACCAGCGTCGCGCCCTCGCGCAGCGGCCAGAAGAACTCCCACACCGACACGTCGAACGACGACGGCGTCTTCTGCAGCACCCGGTCGGCGGGCGTCAGCCCGTACTCGGCCTGCATCCAGCGCAGCCGGTTGTCGATGGCCCGGTGCGGCACGACGACGCCCTTGGGGCGGCCGGTGGAACCGGAGGTGTAGATGACGTACGCCGGGTGGGCCGGGGTGAGCGCGCGGCCCGGGTCGGTCCGCGCGTACCCGGAGGTGTCGAGCCCGTCCAGCACGACCACGTCGGTGCCGGTGCCCTCCGGGAGCCGGCCGGCGCGGTCGGCGAGCGCGCACACGGGCGCCGCGTCGGCGAGCATGTACGCCAGCCGCGGCGCCGGGTAGTCCGGGTCCAGCGGCAGATAGGCGGCGCCCGCCTTCAGCACCGCCAGCAGCGACACGACCAGCTCCGCCGAGCGCGGCACGGAGACGGCGACGACCGTGCCGGGCCGGGCGCCGCGGGCCTGGAGGTGCCGGGCCAGCCGGTTGGCGCGCGTGTTCAGCTCGGCGTAGGTCAGCGCGGTGTCCCGGAAGACCACCGCGGTGGCGTCCGGGGTGCGGGCGGCCCGCGCCTCGATGGGGCCGATCAGGGTGGTCGGCGGCAGCGCCCGCTCGGTGCGGTTGAACTCCTGGACCACCAGGTCCCGTTCGGCCGGGGTGGCGATCGGGTGGACCGCGAGCGGGGCCCGCGGGTCGGTGCCGGTGAGCCGGTCCACCAGGTGCAGGAACCGCTCCTGGTGCGCGGCGAGACCGGTGTCGTCGTACAGCGCCGGGTTGCCGTCGTGGTCGATGCGCAGGCCCCGGCCGTCGGCCCGGTCGTAGATGTTCACCGTCAGGTCGTCCACCGGGCCCGCGGACAGGTTCCGGGCCCGGGCGGGGGCGCCCGCGAAGTCCACGCCGTAGTCGAACGGCATGACGTTGACGAGCGGACCGGCCAGGGCCCGGCCCTCACCGAGCAGGCCCAGGTCGCGGCAGATGTCCTCGTAGCGGTAGCGCTGGTGGCGGCGGATCTCGCGGATGCCGAGCACCACCTGCCGCACCAGGTCGGCGAAGGCCGTTTCGGGAGTGACGCGCAGCCGCAGCGGCAGCACGTTCATCACCATGCCGGGGACGCGCAGCGCCACCGATCCCATGCGGCCCATCATCGGCAGGCCCAGCACCACGTCGGTACGGGCCGTGGCGCGGGCGGTGTACAGCGCCTGTGCGGCGATCAGCACGTCCGGCCAGGTCGCGCGGAGCCGGCCCGCCAGGTCCTTCAGCCGCCCGGTGGCCTCGGGGGAGAGGTACGCCGTGCGGCGCAGGAACGTGCGGGAGGGCAGCGCGCCGCGCCCGGCCGGCCGGGGCGCCTCGGGACGGTCGCCGAACGCCTGAGACCAGTGCGCGCGGTCCGCCGCGAAGGCCGGCGAGGACCGGTAGGCCACGTCGTCCTCGACGAGCGAGGCCAGCGTGCCGAAGGACCGCGGGGCGGGCCGCTCGCCACGCGCCAGCGCCGAGTAGACCTCGGCGGTGCGGCGCACCAGCAGCGAGTGGCCGTAGCCGTCCATGACGAGGTGGTGGACGCACTGGTACCACAGCCAGCGGTCCTCGCCGACCCGGAACAGGGCGTGCCGGAACAGTGGCCCGGCCGACAGGTCGAACGGCTCGGCCAGGTCGGCGCGCATCCACGCCTCCGCCTCGGCGGGGGTGGCCGGCTCCCGTACGGTCAGCGGCGGTTCGACGTCCGCCGCGATGTGCTGCCGGGGCCCGTCCGGGGTGTCCTCGACACGGACCCGCAGCGCCTCGGCCTCGGCGGCCACCCGGCGCAGCGCCTCGGTGAACAGCGCGGGGTCCAGCGGCCCGTCGATCTCCAGGCACTCGGCGGTGTTCTGCGCGGGGCTGAGCGGATCGAGGGCCTGCGCGAACCACATGCCCGACTGGGCGGCCGTCAGCGGCAGCACCGGCGGGGCCGGTTCCACGGCGGCGGTCATGCCGCCCCCAGCAGCGCGGCCCACGCCTCGATGGCGGGCCGCTCGGCGAGGTCCGCGAAGCCGGCGGTCACGGCGTGCTCGTGGCGCCACCGCTCCAGCAGCGCCATGACGCGGACCGAGTCCAGGCCGTAGTCGACCAGGTTCTCGTCGACGGGTATGTCCGCCGGGTCCTCACCGAGGCAGTCGGCGACATCGGTACGGATCTGTTCGACGGTGAGCGCCATGCCTCAGGCCTCCTGGAGCAGTGTGTCGGTGGTGGTCACGACCGCGCAGCGGCCGGCGGCGTAGCGCAGGGCCATGTCGTGGTCCGCGCGGGAGAAGTCCGCGACCGCGTCCGCGACGACGAAGGCCTGGATGTCCCGCTGCCAGGCGTCGGCGGCGGTCATCAGCACCCCGATGTGCGCGTAGACGCCGGTGATGACGATCTGGTCGCGGCCCTTGTCCCGCATCAGCTCCGCCAGTTCGGTGCGGACGAACGCGCTGTACTTCCATTTGGTCAGCACCGTGTCGCCGTCCGCCGGGGCGACGATGCCGGGCGCGGCGAGCCTCTCCGGGTCGTTGGCGATGCCGGGACCCCAGAAGTCCAGCTGGAGACCGCGCTGTTCGGGTGTCTGGCCGCCGCGCTGGGCGGTGTGGACGACCGGTACGCCGAGCCGGCGGTACTCCTTCAGCAGCCGCGCGGTGTTGGCGAGCATGCCGGTCAGGGGCTGCTCGCCGGCCGGGAAGGCGTCGAGGAAGTGCTGTTGCAGGTCGTGCACGAGCAGGACGGCACGCGCCGGGTCCACGGTCCAGGCCACGCGGCCCGCGGGCAGCTCGTCCGGTGCCGGGAGCGGGTAGGGGGCGATGGCGGGAAGTGCCATGGGGGAGCCTCTCGAAGGGTCAGGACTGTCCGGCGGCGGACCGCAGGTGCTTCTTGCTGGTCTTGCCGACGCCGGTCTGCGGGAAGGCGTCGACGAACTCCACCAGGTCGGGGATCTTGTACGCGGCGATGCCCCGCTCGCGGACGAACCGCTTGAGCGCCACCGGCTTCGGCGGCTCGGCGCCCTCGCGGAGGATGACGTAGGCGAGGGAGCGTTCGCCGAGGTACTCGTCGGGGACGGCGACCACGGACACGTCGTGCACGGCCGGGTGGGCGAGGATGATGTTCTCGACCTCCTCCGGCGCGATCTTCTCGCCGCCCCGGTTGATCTGGTCCTTGGCCCGGCCCTCGACGACGAGGTGGCCGCTGGGCAGGCGGCGCACGATGTCGCCGGTGCGGTAGAAGCCGTCCTCGGTGAACGAGCGGCGGTTGTGCTCGGGGGCCCGCCAGTAGCCGCGGATGGTGTACGGGCCGCGGGTGAGCAGGTGCCCGGACTCGCCCTCCGGTACCTCGTCGTCCTCGTCGTCGACGACGCGTATCTCGTCGTCCGGGGAGATGGGCCGGCCCTGGGTGGTGACGACGGTCTCGGTGTCGTCGTCCAGCCGCGTGTAGTTGACCAGGCCCTCCGCCATGCCGAAGACCTGCATCAGCCGGCACCCGAGCGCGGGCTCCAGCCGGCGGGCCGCCGACTCGCTGAACTTCGCGCCGCCCACCAGGACCAGCTCCAGGCCGGACAGGTCGTGCGCGGTGGCGGGAGCGGCGTCCGTCCACACCAGGGCCAGCGGCGGCACCAGGCCCGTCATGGTGATCCGCTCGCTCTCCACGAGCGGGAACGCGGTCGCCGGGTCGGGCCTCGGGCAGAGCACCACCGTGCCGCCCGCGTACAGCACGCCGAGCCAGCCCGGGGAACTCATCGGGAAGTTGTGCGCGGCGGGCAGCACGACCAGGAACCGGGTGCCGTCGTCCACCCCGCAGATCTCGTTCGAGCCCCGCAGCGAGTACATGTAGTCGTCGTGGGTGCGCGGGATCAGCTTGTTCAGCCCCGTCGTGCCGCCGGACAGCTGGAGGAAGGCCAGCTCGTGCGGCTCGGGCCCGTCGAACGGCCCCGACGGCTCGCACGGCACCTCGCTCAGCGCGGTGTGCCCGCCCGGATCACCGGCCACGAAGACGTGCCTGAGGGACGGCGTCCGCTCCAGCATCAGCGCGGCCAGCTCCCGGTGGTCGTAGCCGGCGTGCCGGTCCGGGACGACGTAGGCGACGGCCTCGGTGAACGAGCAGAAGTGCGCGATCTCCGTCTCGCGGTGCGCGGGCAGCGCGTACACCGGCAGCGCGCCGATCCGGAACAGGGCGAAGACCACCTCGACGAACTCGCCGGTGTTCGGCAACTGCACGACGACCCGGTCGCCCTTGCGGATGCCGCGCGCGAGGAACCCGGCGGCCAGCCGGTCGGCCCGCTCGTCCAGCTCGCGGTACGTCCAGGTACGGCGCTCGGGGGCCGGGTCGACCAGCGCGGTCCGGTCGGGGTGGGCGGCGGCCCGCTCGCGGAGCATGTCACCGAAGGTCTGGCCGCGCCAGTAGCCGGCGGCGCGGTAGCGCTCGGCGAACTCGGGCGGCCAGGTGGGGGCGTCCACCCCGGGGGTGAGGGTCACAGGGAGGCTCCGACGGCGTGCAGGAAGGTACGGAACTTGGCGGCGGTCTCGGCGGTCTCGGCCTCCGGCGTCGACGCGGCCACGACCCCGGCCCCGGCGAACAGGCGCAGGGTGGTGCCCTCGGCCTCGGCGCAGCGGATCGTCACGACCCACTCGCCGTCACCGTCGGCGTCCTGCCAGCCGACCATCCCGGTGTAGGCGCCCCGGTCGAAGGGCTCCGACTCGGCGATCACCCGCCGGGCCAGGTCGGTGGGGGCGCCGCACACGGCGGGCGTGGGGTGCAGCGCGGCCGCCAGGTCGAGCGCGCTGGTGGCGCCGGGGTCGGCCAGTTCGCCGGTGACCGTGGTCGACAGGTGCCACATCGCGGCGGTGCGCACCAGCGTCGGCCGCTCGGGCACCTGAAGGGTGGTGCAGAACGGCGCCAGCGCGTCCCGTACGGCGGCCACCACCACGGTGTGTTCGTGGTGGTCCTTGTCGGACTCCAGCAGCGCGACCGCGCGCCGCACGTCCTCGGCCAGGTCCTCGCTGCGCGGCGCCGAGCCCGCGAGCGGGTTGGCGGTCAGCCGGCCGCCCTGCCGGGCCACCAGCAGTTCCGGGCTGGCGCCGATCAGGGTGCGGCCCGGGCCGCCGGGCACCGCGAAGGTGTAGCCGGACGGGTCGCGGCGGGCCAGCCGGCGCAGCATCGCCGGCAGGTCGGGGGCGCGGTCCGAGGTCAGTTCCAGGCTGCGGGCGAGGACGACCTTGTGGAGCTCGCCGGCCCGCATCCGGGCGACCGCCGCCGCGACGGCGGCGCCGTACCGCTCGGGCGGGGGCACCTCCTCGATCCGCCAGCGGGGCCGGTCCTCGTCGTCCGGCACCGGCAGCGCGACCAGCGGGTCCTCGCGCAGCGGCGGCGCCCAGTGCACCGCGTCCGGCACCGCCAGCGCGGCCGGGCCGTCGGGGGCGAAGGGCAGCGCGCCGACGACGACCGGCGCCGTGGCCCCGGGCCGGCGCAGCCCGTCGAGGGTCTCGCGAACCCGTACGGCCGGCGGGCGGGAGTCGTCGGGTATGACGGCGGCGGTGCCGCGGCCCAGCAGCGTCCGGTGGGGGGTGGCCACGAACCGGTCGGTGGCCGGACGGTACGCGTCGAGCAGGGAGGTGGCCGCGCCGGGGGAGACCGGCGCGAACGCGGTGGGTGCGGGCAGGGAAACGGACATCTCAGTCTCCAGTGAGGGAGGGGCCGGGCCGGGGTGCGGTCAGGCCCGCAGGGTGGCGCCGCCGTCGACGTACAGGTCGTGCATCGTGATGTGCCGGGCCCGGTCGGAGGCCAGGAAGACGACGGCGTCGGCGATGTCGGCGGGGTCGGCGATCCGGCCGAGCGGGATGCCGGTGCGGTAGGACGCCGGGTCCCCCTCGATCACCCGTCGCGCCGAGGACTCCTCGTCGCCCCCGGCCCACAGGGCGCGCTGCATGTCGGTCAGGGTCGAGCCGGGGGAGACCGTGTTGCAGCGCACGCCCTGCCGGGCGACCTCCAGGCCGAGGCACTTGGTGAACATCACCGCGGCCGCCTTGGAGGCGGCGTACGCGGCGAGGTTCGCGCGCGGGACGCCGGCCGCGTTGGAGGCGACGGTGACGATGCTGCCCCGGCCGCGTCCGGTCATCCGGCGGGCGACGGCGCGGGAGACGTGGAAGACGCCGGTGGAGTTGACCGCGAAGTGCGCCGCCCAGTCCTCGTCGGTGAGTTCGGTGACCGGTGCGTCGCGCAGGACGCCGGCGACGTTCACGGCCACGTCCAGCGGGCCGAGGCCGTCCTCGGTCTCGGCGACCAGCGCCTCCACGGCGGCGGCGTCGGTGACGTCCAGGGTCCGGGCGGTGACCCGCTCCCCGGGCGCCGCCGCGTCGCCGAAGGCGAGGTCCGCGGCGACCACCCGGGCGCCCTCCGCGACGAGGGCCGCGACCACCGCCGCGCCGATGCCCCGGCCGGCCCCCGTCACGAGGGCGAGGCGGCCGTCGAGACCGGTGGCGCTCATGAGGCGAGCGCCTTCGTCAGGTCGTCCAGGACGATCCGCGCGGCGAGCGGACCGCCGGCGCTGTTCCAGGCGGAGCCCTGGACGACGATGACGTGACCGTTCCGCTCGGCCTTCAGCCTGCCGAAGTTGGGGACCTTCTTCGCCTCGGCGTACGCCTTCTCGCCGTCGGCCTTGTCGCCGAGGGTGCCGAGGACCAGCCAGTCGGCGTCGATGGCGGACAGCTTCTCCAGGCTCACCGGCTCGCTGTGGCCGCTGCCCACGCCCCGCTGCGCCTCGGGCCGGCCGAGGCCCAGGTCCGAGAGGGTGGAGCCGACGTGACCCACGCCGCGGCCGACCGCCGACGGGGCGCCGTTCTGCCAGCGGACCACGCTGACCGACGCGCCCGCGTTGCCGCCGAGCCTCTTCTTGGCGGCGGCCAGGTCCGCGTCGAAGCCGCTGATGATCTTCTGGGCCTCGGACTCCTTGTTCAGGGCGCCGGCCGTGGCCGTGAACGCCTTCTTCCAGTCCTCGTTGAGCTTGGCGGTGACCACCGTCGGGGCGATCGACTCCAGCTTGGAGACCTGTGTCTTCACGGCCGTCGTCTCGTCGAGCAGGATCAGGTCGGGCCGGAGCGCGGCGACCTTCTCCATGTCGGCCTCGGCGACCGTGGCGACCACCTGTGCGGCGCCCGCCTTGCCGGCGAGGTAGGTGGAGACGCCCTTCTGCCCGCGGCCCGCGGTGGCGCCGACCGGCTCGACACCGAGCGCCAGGGCGGCGTCCAGGGTGGGCTCGCTCAGCGTCACGACCTTCTTGGGGGCGGACGGCACGTCCACGTCGCGGCCCGTGGCGTCGGTGAGGTGACGGGTGCCCGGCTCCTTGCCGCTCGCGCCGTCACCGCCGTCGCCGTCGTCGCTTCCGCAGCCGGTGAGGAGGACGGCTCCGGTCAGTACCGCGGCGGCGGAGGTCAGGAGGGTTCTGCGGGGGGAACGTCGGGTGGACATGGAAGGAGAACTCCTGAGTCGAGGGTGAGGGGTGGGACATGGTTCCCGGTCCCCGGCCGGTGGGCCGGGGACCGGGGAACGGGCGGGCCGGGGGCTCAGCCGGCCAGCAGCCGGGCCAGGCCGTCGGCCAGCGCGCCGTGCCAGCAGGCGTAGTCGTGGCCGCCGTTGAAGGCGTCGAAGGTCACCCGGTGGCCGCCCGCGCGCAGGGTGTCGTACAGGGCGCGGGCGTGGTCGGCCATGGCGCCCTCGTGCAGCCCCACGTCCAGGTGGACGGTCAGGGGGCGTGGCGGTTCGGCCTTGAAGCGGGTGACGAGCCACGGGTCGCCGTGCACGGGGGGTTTGGGGCCGGGCGGGGACGGCAGCCCCGGCCGCCACCACAGGGAGGGCGACTGGGCCAGGACGTTGCCGAACCGGTCGGGCCGCAGGTATCCGGCGTACAGGGCGGTCATGCCGCCGAGGCTCTGCCCGGCGACCACCGTCCGGCGCGGGTCGGTGGTGATCGGCCAGCGGCCCGCCGCCCAGGGCAGCAGGACGTCGGCCAGGAAGGTGACGAACGGTTCCCGGGCGCCGAGGTCGCGCCAACGGGCGGTCCGGTCCACGGCGTCCGGCGCGAGGACGGCCAGAGGCGGCAACGCCCCGTCGGCGATCATCGCGTCGAGCGTGTCGGCGAGGCCGAGCCGCCCGAACCACATGTCGCCGTCGCAGACCACGGCCACCGGCAGCGGTGTTCCGTCCCGGCGTCCGGTTCCCGGCGGCAGGTAGACCCAGGCGTCCCGGTCACCGGCCGGGGCCGCGGCCGTCACCCGGTGGCGTTCGACCCGCCCGGCCGGCACGGTGCCCCGGCGGCCGGACCACGGCTGGGCCGGGGCGTCCGGCAGCGCGAAGACCGAACTGTCGGCGGACTGCCAACGGGTCGCGATTCTACGGGGGTTGAGCGGGTCGGCCGCGGCGTGCGCGGCGAGCGAGCGCAACCGCCGCTGGAGGGCGTCCGGGTCGGCCGGCGGCTCGCGCAGCGAGATGTCGGCGGCCAGCCGGTACGAGCCCCGGTGGTCGGCGCGCAGCCGCAGCCCCAGGTGCCAGACGTCGGTCCCAGGGACCCGCTCCAGGAGCGAATCGGCGAGCCGGGCCCGGTCGGTGATGCGGTTGCCGCTGAACAGCACCTGCCGGGTGGCGCGGTGGCCCCGCCACAGGAAGGTGACCGCGCGATGCCGAGGATCACCGTCGATCTCCTCGACCAGCGGAGTGCCCGAACGTTCCGCCGCGCGCCAGAACTCGGCGGCCGACGCGGCGCGGCGGGCCGCGTCCGCCCCGGCCGTCTCCGCCAGCAGGCGGGCGACGCGCGGGCCGGTGACCCGCACCGGACGGACGTCCGACGCTGTGACATTCGGGGCGGAACTGGACAGGCTGGTCATCGGTGTTCTCCGTGAACCGCGGTGTGGGCGCGCAGGAGCGACCGGTTGTCGACGTGATCGTCAACAACCCTGGTTAGGTTAGCCTAAGCTAAGCACATGTCCATTGGAATGTGTGCACACCATCGGCCGAAAACGGTGTCCGCCCCCCGGCGCCGGCCCCGGTGCCGGGCCCGCGCGGCGGCGGCCTCATGAGCGCCGCCACCGCGTCCGCCCCGCCGCCGGACACGGCCCCGGACGCGGCACCCGGCTCCCGGGCCGCGCGCACCCGGGCCGCGCTGCGCCCGGCCGGTCTGCTCCTCGGACTCGTGCTGCTGGCGGCGGCCGCCGCCCTGTCACTGGCCGTGGGCACCAAGGCAATCCCCCTCGACCAGGTCTGGTCCGGCCTGTTCACCCCGTCGGGCACCGAGAACGACGCGATCGTGCGGGACTTGAGACTGCCGCGCACGCTGATCGGCGTCGCGGTCGGCGCGGCCCTGGGCCTGGGCGGCGCGATCATGCAGACCCTGACCCGCAACCCGCTCGCCGACCCCGGTCTGCTCGGCGTCAACGCGGGCGCCTCCGCGGCCGTGGTCACCGCGATCGGCGTCCTGGGCATCACCTCGTTCACCGGATACCTGTGGTTCGCCTTGACCGGCGCGGCCGTCGCCGCCACCGCCGTACACGCCCTCGGCGGCGGCCGGTGGGCCACCCCGGTCCGGCTCGCGCTCGCCGGAACCGCCGTCAACGCGGCCCTGTTCGGCTACGTCAACGGCCTCTCGCTGTGGCACCTGAGCACCCTGGACGAGATGCGGTACTGGTCGGTCGGCACCCTCGCGGGGCGCGACGCGTCCCTCCTGCTCACCGTGGCACCGCTGCTGCTGGCCGGCGCGCTGCTCGCCGTCGCGCTGGCCCGGCCGCTCGGCGCGATCGCGCTCGGCGAGGACCACGCGCAGGCGCTCGGCACGCGAGTGCGGCGGGTACGGGTGCTCTCCGTCGTCGCCATCACCCTGCTGTGCGGCGGCGCGACCGCCGTGTGCGGCCCGATCGCCTTCATCGGCCTGATGATCCCGCACGCCGCCCGCGCCTTCTGCGGCCCCGACCCGCGCTGGCTCATGCCGTACTGCGCGGTGTTCGCCCCGGTGCTCCTGCTCGTCTCGGACGTCGTCGGACGGGTCGTCGTCCCGCCGTCGGAGATCGAGGTCGGCACCGTCACCGCGTTCCTCGGCGGACTCCTCTTCATCCATCTGGTGCGGCAGCGGAAGGTGGCCCAGTTGTGACTTGGGTGCGGGAAGAGAAGCGCCCGGCCGTCCACGTCGATCCGCGGCGCGGGCTGCTGCGCACGGGGCGCTGGTCGCTGCGGTACGACCCCCGGGCGGTCCTGGTCTGCGTGCTGCTGGCCGCGCTGGCCGCCCTCGCGATGGTCCTCGCCCTCGGCACCGGGACGTACGCGCTGTCCCCGGCCGAGGTGGTGCGTACCCTCTTCGGCGACGGGCCGCCGGGCGCCGGGTTCGTGGTCCTCGACCTCCGGCTGCCGCGCGCCCTGGTCGCCGCGCTGGTCGGGTTCGGGATGGGCATGGCGGGCGCGGTGTTCCAGTCGCTCACCCGCAACCCGCTCGGCAGCCCCGACGTCATCGGCTTCGGCAACGGCGCCTCCGCGGGCGCGCTCGTCGCCATCATCGTGCTGGACGCGGGCACCACGCAGACGGCCGTCGGCGCCGTGACCGGCGGCTGCGCCACGGCCGCGGCGGTCTACCTGCTGGCCTGGAAGCGGGGGGTGCACGGCTACCGGCTGGTGCTCGTCGGCATCGGCGCCTCCGCGGTGCTGGGCGCGGTCACCAACTTCCTGTACCTGCGCGCCGACATCGGCAAGGCGGCGCAGGCGGCGAGCTGGACGATCGGCTCGCTCAACGCCCGGGACTGGAGCGACGTCACCGTCGCCGCGCTCGGCGTGGGCCTGCTCGGGCCGGTCGTCCTGGGATACGCCCGGCGCCTGACCATGCTGGAGATGGGCGACGACACCGCCGCCGCGCTGGGCGTTCCGCCGGAGCGCAGCCGCCTGGTCCTGCTGAGCGCCGGCACGGGACTGACGGCGCTGGCCGTCGCGGCGGCCGGGCCGGTCCCGTTCGTGGCCATGGCCGCGCCGCAGCTCGCGCGCCGGATGACCCGCGCGGCCGGCCCCAACGTCCTGCCCGCCGCCTGGACGGGCGCCCTCCTGCTCACCGCGGCCGACCTCGCCACGCAACGCCTGACCGGCTCGGCCCTGCTCCCGGTCGGCGTCCTGACCGGCGTGGCCGGCGGCGCGTACCTGGCGTGGCTCCTGCGGGGCGAGCGGAGGGGGGCACGGCTCTGAGGGCGGGGACGGGCGGCACGTTCGAGCAGCGGCCGGACGTGCCGCACGCCTGGCTGGTGGAGGATCAGCCCGGAGACCGGGCGCGCCCGCTGGGCCGGGAGCGCCCGCCCCCGATGCTCGACGGCCGTCGGGCGCGGCCGGTCGGCCTCGGCGGGAGTGGCTCAGTACGGCTTCGGTGCCGGGGGCACGACCGTGAAGGTGTAGCCGTTGCCGGGACCGGAGAAGGCCAGGCTGAGCGCCGGCCCGAAGAGTCCGCAGCCGGTCAGGGAGGGGAAGGCGGTCGTTCCGGAGAACGTCAGCCCGCCGCCGCCGAGCGCGGCGACCGGTCCCTCGAAGTCCAGCGCGAACTCGACGGGTTCGGCGGTCCGGCAGCCGACCGGGATGTGGACTCCCAGCTCACCGGCGGACACGATCTCCACGGTGGCGAGCGCCTTGCCGTGGACGGCCAGCCGCCCCGCGTCGTCCAGCGAGACGGTGCCGCTCGTCCCCTCCGACGTCAGCCCGATGCGCGCCTGCACCGGCAGCCCGACCACCCGCAGGTGTTCCAGGAACGTCGGCACGGCGAGGGAGCCGTCGAGCCGCCGGGCCGTCAGGTCGGTGTCCGCCGTGAAGGTGGACCCCTCCGGCATGAGCACGGTCTCGCCCAGCGTTTTGAGCTGGAGGCCGCCCTTGAGCAGCCACTTGTTCAGCGAGACGACGAAGTCGCCGCCGCCGGGGTTGGCCGTGGAGCGGGGCGGCGGAAGGATGTTCAGGCAGTCGCCGACGAGCTGCGGCTTGCCGTCGAACCGGTCGGTGAGCCACTTGGTGACGTGCGGCGCTGCCTGGAACTGGGTGGCGATGTGCTCGCTCGGGTAGACGTCGAACTTCACTGCCGTGCCGCGCGAGCAGTAGCGCTTCTTCAGGCTGATCGCCTGGTCGAGCGGCAGGATCTCGTCCGCCTGCCCGTGGTACTGGTACACCGGTGCCTGGATCTTCGTGCCGCCCAGGTCCTGCTCGCCCAGCACCTCCCCCACGGACCCGATCGCCATCAGCTCGTCCAGCGTGCGGCCGCCCGCCGTGTACTGCTTGATGTCGTCGTTGATGTAGTCGAAGAGCGTCTCGAAGACGCACTTGCCCTTCGCGTCCGCGACGGCCGCCCGCCCCGCGTCGTTGACCAGTTCCTCGAAGGGAATCTTGTCCGGGTACTCGGCCGCGAGCCCCACGACCCCCTGGAGCAGGAAGGAGGCGCCGGTGCTGCCGTTGAGGTAGCGCGCCGACGCCTTGAAGTCGCCCGGCACGCCGCCCGCGACCACACCGGCCAGGTTCAGCGACGAGGCGTACGACGGTTCGAGCTGACCGGCCCAGCCGGCCGACTGCCCGCCCTGCGAGTAGCCCCAGACCGCCGTCATCGCGCTGCCGCTCAGCCCGCTCCCCGGCACCTGGAACGCGGCGAGCGCCGAGTCCAGCACCGCCTGCCCCTGGGACCGGCCCGCCAGGTACGTCGGTGTCCGCCCGGCCCCGTATCCGGCGTAGTCGGTGACGACCACGGCCCAGTTCTTCTTCAGCAGCGCCACGATGTTCGCCGTCTCGTAGTCCGTTCCCGCCGCGAGCTGCGCGGACGGCGCGCACTTCGACGCCAGCCCGTGCGTCCCGGGCGCGTACGCGACCAGCGGCCGCGCCGAGCCGCCGGACCAGGCGGTGGCGGGTACGAGGACCGTCCCGGTGACGGTGTTCGCGCCGCCTCGTGAGTCGGTCGACGCGTACGAGATGTGCCAGGCGTTCACGGCGGGTGCCCCGGTGCCCAGCTGCACGGCCGCCGGGGCGGACGTCAGCAGGGTGCCGTGGGCGGGCGCGGCGGCAGCGGCCGAGCCGGTCGTCACGGGCAGGGCGGCGATACCGGCGGCGGCCAGCGCCAGGGGTAACGCTCTTGCCGTCAGCTTTCTGACCAGGCGTTTCACCGTTGATCTCCTTCTGTGGGAGCGCGTTCGGTTGCACCGGATCCTTACTTACTCCGGGGTAAGTTACCGCCGGTAAGGCTGCGTGGGAACCCCCGTGCCGGGACCCGCGCCGAGCCCGTACGACCCCCGCGCCCGACTGGGGAACGCCAGTGCGCAGGCCTGTTTACATCGATGTACATCCGGCTCTAGCCTGGCGCGGATTTCGCTGCGCAGAAAAGGAGAACGCGTTGACGCACCGCCTCTTCCACGCCCTCAGACGTCTTCCCTCGCGCGCCGTGCTGCCGGTGATGGCCGCGGTACTCGGTACGGTGCTAGCCACTCCGGCCGTCGCGGCGCCCCCCGCTTCCCCCGCCCCCGTCGCGACGGCCGGCCCCTCGGCCACCGGCACGCCGTTGCGCGACGGCACGGGGCTCTACCCGCGTGCCGTCCGACTCGCCCACAACGGTGCCGCCAACGGCCGCGTCCTCGCCAGTGTCGTCACCTTCGACGGGAACAACGGCATCGGCGCCATCCACGAGAGCACCGACAACGGCGCGACCTTCCACGAGGTCGGCCGGGTCTCCGACCCCGACGCCGCGGCCGGCCAGGGGCTCTGCTGCGGAACCCTGTACGAACTCCCCCGACAGGTGGGCGCGTTGCCCGCCGGCACCCTGCTGTGGGCCTCCTCCGTCGGGCAGGACGAGCCGGACCGCCGGATGGCGCTGCGGATCTGGCGGAGCGGCGACGTGGGCCGCACCTGGTCCTACCTGTCGTCGTGCGCCGTCGCCACCGGCACCGGCGGCCTGTGGGAACCGGAGTTCTCCATCGCCTCGGACGGCGCCCTCGTCTGCCACTACGCCGACGAGACGGACCCCGCGCACAGCCAGAAACTGGCCGCCGCGCGCAGTTACGACGGCGTCAACTGGCAAGGGCGCCACGACATCGTGGCCAGCGGGTTGCAGACCGACCGGCCCGGCATGCCGGTGGTGCGCAAGCTGCCCAACGGCACCTACTTCATGAGCTACGAGATCTGCACCCCCGGCGGCCAGTACCAGTGCGTGGTGCACTACCGCACCTCCGCCGACGGCTGGAACTGGGGGAGCATCACCGACCTGGGGATCCGCCCCGAGACGGTCGACGGCAAGTACTTCCGCGCCACGCCGACCATCGCCTGGGCACCCGCGCCGGACGGTGGCGCGAACGGGCGGCTGCTGCTGACCGGACAGCGCCTGCTCCGCAAGGACGGCAGTGTCGCCGCGGAGAGCGGCCGGACGATCCTCGCCAACACGGAGAACGGCAGCGGGCCCTGGTACGAGATCGAGGCACCGGTCGACGTGCCCGACCCGCAGATCAACTACTGCGAGAACTACAGCTCCCCGCTGCTGCCCTCGGCGGACGGCCGCCAAGTCCTCCAGATCGCCACGGACTTCGACGGCACGGTCTGCAAGCCGTACTTCGCCACCGGCTCCATCACCGGCAGCGGTGACGCCTCAGGAATCGTCGACGGGGCGCTCTACCGGCTGGTGAACGCGAACAGCGGCAACTGCCTCGACGTGGCCGCCGACTCCCGCGCACCGGGCGGCAACGTCCAGCAGTGGACGTGCAACGGCCTCGGTCCGCAGGACTGGACGCTGAAGGCCCGCGGTGACAGCCGCTTCACGCTCACCGGCCGCAACAGCGGCTACTGCCTGGACGTGGAGAACGGATCCGGCACGCCGGGCGCCAACGTCCGCCAGTGGTACTGCAACCAGGCCGCCGCCCAGGACTGGCGACTGGAGAACGTGGGCCGGGGCTACTACCGGCTGGTCGTCCGCTCCAGCGGACAGTGCCTGGATGTGGCCCAGGGCTCCCGGCAGCCCGGAGCGAACGTCCAGCAGTGGACGTGCAACGGGCTCCAGCCGCAGATCTGGCGGCTGGAGCGGGTGTGACGCGAGGCGGGGGCCCGGTCGCACGACCGTGGCCCCCGGTTCACGACTGTTCCTCGATGGCGGCCGGCCGCGACTGCGCGGCACGGACGCGGGCGACGTCGAGCTTGGCGGAGCGGTCGAAGCGGTAGATGCCGTTCTGCTCCTGGAAGACGTCGGTCAACTGGGTGTAGCAGTAGCCGAACATGCCGGGGTCGCGCAGCAGCACCTCGGTGAGGCCGCTGAACCGGGCGTGGAACTCCTCCTCGTCCCTCACCCGTTCACCGTAGCCCCAGGACCGGGTGCGGTCCTCGCCGGACAGCCCGGCGGCCGCATCCGGGTCCCACCAGATACCGCCGAACTCGCTCACGAAGTACGGCTGTCCCCCATACGGCAGCGAGTAGGCGGCTCCGTTCTCGTAGGTGTTGACGAACGGTTCGCCCTTGGCGAGCCCGGACATGAGCTTCCCGAACACCGCCGGATCCTGCTCGTAGTTGTGGGCGTCGTAGATGTCCGTCTCGGCCACCCGGTGCGCGTAACCGGACGCGTCGATCACCGGTCGGGTGGTGTCCATGGCCTTGGTGGCCAGGAACATCGCCCGGGTGACGTCGTCGAGCTGGGTGATGTGGTCGTGCAGCTTCTGGTACGTCTCGTTGAGCGGGCACCAGCCGATGACGGCGGGGTGCGAGTAGTCGCGTTCCAGGGCCTCCAGCCACTGGGCGACGTAGGAGGCGTCGGGTTTCTGGTTGTCGCCCGAGGAGCCGCCCGTCTCGCAGCCCCAGTCGCCGAACTCGCCCCAGACCAGATAGCCGAGGCGGTCGGCGTGGTAGAGGAAGCGCTCCTCGAAGACCTTCTGGTGCAGCCGGGCTCCGTTGAAGCCCGCCTCCCGGGCCAGTTCGATGTCCCGGATCAGTGCCTCGTCGGTCGGCGCGGTCATCAGCCCGTCCGGGTACCAGCCCTGGTCCAGGACGAGCCGCTGGAAGACCGGGCGGCCGTTGAGGAGGACGGCCCGGCCGCGCAGGCCGACGGCGCGCAGACCGGCGTAGCTCTCCGCGCTGTCCACCACCTCTCCCTCGCCGTCGAGGAGTTCGAGCCGCAGGCCGTACAGGTGCGGGTCGTCCGGGCCCCACTCGCGGCGCCGGTCCGCGGGCACCGGAAGGCACAGGCGCGGGGCGAGGTCGAGGTCGGCGCGGGCCTCGGCGCGGCTGACCTCGCCGTCGCCGTCGGTCAGGACGGCACGGACCCGGTGGCCGGGGCGGTTGCCGGACAGCGGCAGTTCCAGGTGGAAGGCGCCGCCGGCGAGGTCCGGGGTGATCCGGGGCCGCCGCAGATGCACGTCGGGGACGGGCTCCAGCCACACGGTCTGCCAGATACCGGTGACACGTGTGTAGTTGCAGTCGTGGTTGGCGTACCGGACGGCCTGCTTGCCCCGTGCCTGCGGGCCGGACTTGGGGTCGCGGGCCCGTACGGTGATGACCACCTCCTCGCCCGCCCCGGCGATGTCGCCGAGGTCCGCGGTGAACGGCGTGAAGCCGCCGCGGTGCCGGGCGACCTCCTCGCCGTTCGCCCAGACGGTGGCGTCGTGGTCGACCGCGCCGAAGTGCAGCAGCACCCGGCGCCCGGCCCACTCCGACGGCAGGGTGAGCACCCGCCGGTACCAGACGGCGTGCAGGAAGTCGGTGTCACCGATGCCCGACAGCTCGGACTCGGGTGGAAAGGGCACGGTGATCTCGTCGTGCAACTCCCGGTCGAGGAGACCGCGTTCCAGGCCGCTGTCCCCCCGGTCGGTCTCGAACTGCCAGGTGCCGTTCAGATTGAGCCAGTCGCGGCGCGTGAACTGCGGTCGTGGGTACTCCGGTCGCGGTACGGCGTGAATGGGCACACATGCTCCATGTGGATCGGTCGGGTACGGCGGGTCGGGCGAGGGAGGGGTCAGGAGCCGCCGAGGCCGGTGGTGGCCACGGAGTCGACGATGCGGCGCTGGAAGAAGAGGAACACCACGATTAGCGGCAGCGCGGCCAGCAGCGCGGACGCCATCCCCGACACGTACTGGACGCCGTGGGAGTCCCGCACGGTGGCCAGCCCGACCGGCAGGGTCATCAGGTCCGGGTCGTTGGTCACGATGAACGGCCACAGGAAGTTGTTCCACGCCCCGATGAAGACGAAGATCGCCACCGCGGCCACGATCGGCCGCGACAACGGCAGCACCACCGACCAGAAGACCCGGAACTCGCAGGCACCGTCGATCCGGGCCGCCTCCTCCAGCTCCCGGGGGACACCGTCGAAGAAACGCTTGAGGACGAACACCATCATGGGGGCGACCACCTGCGGCAGGATGACCGCCGCGTAGGTGTCCACCAGGTCGAACAGCAGCATCTGCCGGAACAGCGGCACGATGAGCAACTGCGGCGGGATCATGATGGCGGCCACGGTCACGGCGAGCAGGGCCCGGCGCCCGCGGAACGTGCCGCGCGAGAAGCCGTACGCCGCGAGGGTGGAGACGGCCACCGTGACGACGGTGACCAGCCCGGCGATCAGGAGGCTGTTGAACGCCCAGGCGGGCACGTCCCCGCGGTCCAGGATCCGCCGGTACGCGTCCAGGGTGAAGGCGCCCTTGAATGGTGAGAGTCCGGGGGCGGACACATCCTGTTCGCTCTGCAGGGAGGTGGCGATCGCCCACACAAAGGGCAGCAGCCAGACGGCCGCCAGGACGACGAGTGCGGTCCCGGCCAGGACCCGGGGCAGCCGGCCGTGGCCGAGGAGCAGCGGGGAACCGGCGCTCTCCCGGGGCGGCCTGCGCCGTGGGCGCGGGGGCGTTGCGGTGACGGACACGGTCAGTCCTCCCGGCGGAAGAGGCGGAGCTGCACCAGCGAGACGATGATGATCAGCGCGAAGAAGAGATAGGAGACCGCCGAGGCGTACCCGAGCCGGTAACCGGTGAAGCCGACGTCGTAGACGTACTCCAGGACGGGACGGGTCGAGCCGTTGGGGCCGCCCTTGGTGAGGATGTAGATCTGGTCGAACACCTTGAGCGACGCCAGGATCTGGAGCATGACCACCAGCGCGGTGGTCCGGCGGAGCTGCGGCAGGGTGATGGACCACAGGCGGCGCCACGCCCCGGCGCCGTCCAGCGCCGCGGCCTCGTCGAAGGTCGTGGGCAGGGACTGGAGGGCGGCGAGGTAGAGCAGGAAATTGAAGCCGGCCGTCCACCAGACGGTGAGGGCGGCGATCGACCACATCGCGACGGACTCGTCGGCCAGCCAGCCCACCGGTCCCATGCCGAGGGTGTCCAGGAGCTGGTTGGCGAAGCCCAGGTCCGGCTGGTAGAGCCAGGACCAGATCAGCGTCACCACGGTCACCGGCAGCAGGTACGGGGCGAAGAACGCCAGCCGCCAGGCCCATTGCCCCGCGATCCCGCTGTGCACCAGCAGGGCGATCGCCAGCGCGACCAGCACCAGCGGCACGCTGGAGACGGCGGTGAAGAAGACCGTGTTGCCGAGGCTGCGCCAGACGTCCGGGTCGCCGAACGCCTCGGCGTAGTTGTCGAAGCCGACGAAGGCCGTGTCGCGCAGCGCCAGCGAGGAGTCGGTGAAGCTCATCCAGAGGCCCTGCACGACGGGCCACACCAGGAAGAGCACGAACAGGAGGAGGAACGGCAGGACGAAGACCAGACCGGAGCCGGGGGCGCCGAGGGAACGCCGCCGGCCGGTGCGGCGGGGGCCGTCCCCGCGGGGGATGCCCGGACCGGTCCGTGAGCCGGTGCCGGGAGGTGCGGTGGTGGTCACGGGGATCACTCCTTCTGCTCGTCAGGCCACCGGGTTGGGCTGCCGGAGCAGCGCGTCCGCCTCGCGGACCATCTGACGCACCGCTTTCTCGGGGGTGGTGTCGCCCAGCAGCGCCGACTGGAGCGGCTGGCACATCCGGCTCTGGAAGTTCGAGCCGGCCCCGGTGAACCAGTTCGGCGGGTCGAGCACCGCCACCTTCCCGGCGTCCGCGTACGAGGACTGCGGTTCCAGGGCGGCGTACTCCGGCTTCGCGAGCACGGGCTGGTAGGCGGGTATGTGCCCGGCGCTCGCCCAGGTCAGGCTCTGCTTGATCATCTCCGCGACGTACCGGTGGGCCTCGCGCCGACGGGCCGGGTCGGGGTCGTCCTGGTGCGGGAGGACGAAGCTGTGGCTGTCGGTGTAGACGGCGGGCCGGTCGAAGACCTGCGGGAACGGCGCGGCGCCGAGCGGGATGCCGGACTTCCGCAGGGTCGGCAGCTCCCACTCGCCAAGCATCGCCATGCCGCCGCGGCCGGAGGAGAACATGGTGAGGCCCGCGTAGTAGTCCAGGTCGTTGGGGTTGGTCCGGCCGTCGAAGAGCTGCCGCAGGAGTGACACCACACGTATCGCGGCGTCGACGTCGATCTGCGCCGGGCCGCCCTCCGGGAGGCTGAAGGCGGCGCCGGTCTGGGCGTAGAGGGCGGCGAACAGCCGCCAATTCTGCGCGGTGTCGTTGACGTGGCCGAACACGATGCCCGCGTGGCCGGTGGCATCGGCGAGCGCCCTGCCCGCGTCCAGCAGGGCCTCCGGGGACCCCATGGGCGCCAGTTCTCCCGAGGGGTCGAGCAGCCCCGCGGCGTCGGCGGCGTCCTTGTCGTAGAAGACGATGAAGGGGTGGACGTCCAGCGGGATCGCGTAGACGGTGCCGTCGTGCCGGGTGCGTGCCCACACCGCGGGGGTGAAGTCCCGCTGGGTGACGCCGAATTCGGCGAGCAGGTCCAGGTCGAAGGGGGCGAGCAGGCCGCCGGGGGCGTAGCCCGCCAGCCGGGACAGGTGCAGGACCGCGACGTCGGAGGCCCGGCCGCCGGCCGCCGACATGGCCAGCTTGGTGTAGTAGGACGGGCCCCAGTCCAGGATCGTCCGGTCGACGTCGAAGCCCCGGCTGCCGCCGGTGACGGCTTCGATCATCTCGTCCATCAGCAAGCCGTCGCCGCCCTGGAACAAGTCCCACACCTTGAGGGCCGAGGCGTCGGAGGCCGAGGCGGGGGAGGCGCAGCCGGACAGCGCGCCCGTGGCGAGCAGCGCGCCCGCTCCGGCCAGGCCGGTGCCCAGCAGGCGACGGCGGGTCGGGCCGCGGTCCGCGGCGGACCGCGCGGGACGGGCGGGGACAGGTGGGCGCGCAGTCATCGTTGACCTTTCGACGGCCGGACACGCGTGGCGGACCGGCGGCAAACCAGGGGGAAGACGGCCCCCACCGGGTTCGGCAGGCGGGGCGCGCACCGGCCGGCGCGGTGCGGTGGCACGTTTTTACATCGATGTACATTGGCTGTAAAGAGTCCGCGGCGCAGGGCCGGTGTCCCGGGGGCCGGCACCGGACGGGCGCTCGCCCGCCGGTCCCCGGCGTGCCCGCGCACTACACTCGGGGCCCCAGGGAGGGCAGGGAGGTCGTGGTGGCACGCGTCAGGATCAAGGACGTCGCTCGGCACGCGGGGGTGTCCGAGAAGACGGTGTCCAACGTGATCAACGACTACGTCCACGTCTCGGACCGGACCCGCCGCGTGGTCCAGGAGGCCATCGACCACCTCGGCTACAAGGTGAACCTGGCAGGCCGTCATCTGCGCAAGGGCCGCACCGGCATCATCGCGCTGGTCGTCCCCGAACTCGACGTCCCCTACTTCGCCGAACTCGCCCGGCACGTCATCCGCGAGGCGGAACAGCGATCCCTCACCGTGCTGATCCACCAGACCGGCGCGGACCGCGACCACGAACTGGCGGCCCTGGCCGGGTTCGGCTCCGCCTTCGTCGACGGGGTCATCCTCAGCCCGCTCGCCCTGACCGCCGACGATCTGCGGGACCGTGCGGACGCACCGCCCACCGTGCTGCTCGGCGAACTGCTGGAGGAGGGCGCGGACCACGTCGCCATCGACAACGAGAAGGCCGCGCGGGAGGCGACCGAGCACCTCATCGGCCTCGGGCGCCGTACGATCCTCGCCGTCGGCGGCCGGGACGACGCGGGCCTCGGCACCGCGGAGGCCCGCACCCGCGGCTACCGTGCCGCCCTCGCCGAGGCGGGCCTCGCCTTCGACCCGGCCGCGCTGCTGCCCGTGTCCTCCTTCCGGATGCCCGACGGGGCCGAGGCCGTGGCCCGGGCACTCGACGAGGGCGCCCGGCCGGACGCGTTGCTCTGCCTCAACGACCAACTGGCGCTGGGCGCGTTGCGCACCCTGTACGAGTACGGGTTGCGGGTGCCCGAGGACGTCGCCGTGATCGGCTTCGACGACGTGGAGGGAGGACGTTTCAGCACGCCGACGCTGAGCACCGTGGCTCCCGACAAGGCCGCGGTCGCCAGGATCGCCGTCGAACTCCTGCGGCGCCGGATGGACGAGGCCACCGAGCGGGCTCCCGCGGACGCCTCCCCGTCCGGTGTCCGCTCACCCCAGGACCTGGTCGTGGAGCACCGGCTGGTACTGCGCGAGAGCACCGAGGGCGTCGCGCGGGGTTCGAGGGGGCCGCGGGGCGGAGGCCGGCACACGTAACCCGCTACGGCCGCGCGTCCCCGGCCTGAGAGCCCAACTGCGAATGCTGAAACGGCCGTTGCGGTGAGGGGGCGGAGTTGCGGTACTACGTGTACGTGTCCGGGGCGAAGGTGGAGATGCTCCACGCGCAGATTCCGCAGAAGCTCCTGTCGCGGTTGACGGCGAAGGCGAAGGTGGACCTGAAGGTCGCCGGGGTGTCCGTGCAGCGGCCCGCGTCCCAGGACGCGGGGTTGTATGAACGGCTGGACGTGGTGGAGGACTTCCTGGAGCGGGAGTACGACGTCGGATGGATGTCGTCGGGGGCCGAGGAGGAGCCGGGGTCCGGGTTCTGGTTCCGGGGTGAGGCGGGGCTGCCGCTACCGGGACGAGGCAACGGGAGGCGCTGCGCGTCCTGCGGCGGGCGGCGGCGCCGTAGGCCCGGCACCACCAAGGCGCCGCCCCGGCCCGACGGGGTCGGCCAGGGCGGCGCGGCGCGGGGACCGGGTGTCCGGTCGCTCCCAGGGCGGTACGGGTGGTGGCTAGACCTCGACCGGCGCGGGCGTGGGCGTTCCGGGCACGTCGTCCGCGCGCTTGCGCAGGCCGAAGGCGCTGATCAGCGCGGCCCCGAGCGCGGTGACGAGCGGCACGGCCAAGGCCGCCTGGTAGCCGTCGAGGAGTTCACCGGGTGAGGAGCCGTCGGTGGCCGCGATGTCGATGGCGGCGGCCGCGGACAGGCCGATCGCGGCGCCGAACTGGAAGCTGGTGTACAGCAGACCGCCGGCGACGCCCTGCTCTTCCTCCTCGACGCCCTCGGTGCCGGCGATGGTGAGCGGCCCGTACGCGAGGGAGAAGGCCAGGCCCAGCACGAGCAGGCTCGGGAACATCAGCGCGTAGCTCCAGTCCGCCCTCAGCGGCAGCATCAGGGCGTACGCCAGGCAGGCCAGCACCAGCCCGCCGAAGATGACCCGGGCGTTGCCGAACTTGTCGACCAGCTTGGGGGTGAGCGTCGGCGACAGCACCGTGTCGACACCGATCACGAGCATCGCGAAGCTGGTCTGGAGGGCCGACCAGCCGCGCAGTTCCTGCAGGTAGAGCGTGACGACGAACTGGAAGCCGAAGAACCCGCCGGAGAAGAGCAGCGCGGCGAGGTTGGCGCGGACCAGCCCGCCGCGCCGGAGCAGGCCGAGCCGCACCAGCGGCGCCGACGACGCGCGCTCGACGACGGCGAAGGCGGCGAACAGCGCGAGGCTGACGGCGACCGTGCCGATCGTCCATGTCGCGTCGACGTGCGCGGCGCGTTCGACGGCGAACACCAGCAGCAGGATCGCGCCGGTCACGGTGACGGCGCCGGCCAGGTCGACGGGCTGGCCCCGCCGGTCGGGGCGGGGCGAGCCGGGGATGAGGGCGACGGCGGCGAGCAGGATGACCGCCGAGAGGATCACCGGGGCGAAGAACACCCACCGCCAGCCGACCGCGGTGAGCAGGCCACCGATGACCAGGCCGACGGAGAAGCCGCCGGCGGCGGTGCCGGAGTAGACCAGCAGGGCCTTGTTGCGCTGGGGGCCCTCGGCGAAGCCGGTGGTGATGATCGACAGGCCGGCCGGGGCCATGAAGGCCGCGGCGACACCGGTCACGAACCGGGCGACGAGCAGCATCCAGCCCTCGGTCGCCAGCCCGCCCAGGCCCGAGAACAGCAGGAACACCGTCAGCCAGGACACGAACATCCGGCGCCGGCCGAAGAGGTCCGCCGCCCGGCCGCCGAGCAGCATGAACCCGCCGTAGCCGAGGACGTAGGCGCTCATGACCCACTGCAGCGTGCCGGTGGACATCCCGAGGTCGTCACGGATCGACGGGAGGGCCACATTGAGCATGGCCACGTCGATGCCCTCCAGGAAGATCGCGCCGCACAGCACGAACAGCACGCCCCGGGCGCGCCCGCTCATGCGACCGGTGTCGCCGCCCGACGGGGATGGCACTGTGGACACTGGGGTTCTCCTTGCGAATGTCTGAGGGACGGACGCGGGGGGAACTCCGCCGCGTCCGGACATGGATGAGGGAAATCGAAGGGAAAGGGCTCGATTCCACGGGTGCGCACCCCGGTTACGCGAGAGCCTGTCGGTTCCCTGTTGTAACTGCCGGAATCATCCGACAGGCTGAGGTCCCATGGAAGAAGGCACTTCGAAGTCACCGAGGCACTGCGCGGGTACCGACGACTACAACGTCCTTCAGTGGGACGTCCGTGAGGGCTGCGAGGTCCGCCAGATCCTGGACCGCGTCGCCGACAAGTGGTCGCTCCTGGTCATCGCCCTCCTGGAGAACCGCAGCCTGCGCTTCAACCAGCTGCGCCACAGCATCGAGGGCATCAGCCAGCGGATGCTGACGGTGACCCTGCGCCAGCTGGAGCGGGACGGGCTGGTGCGCCGCACCGTCCACCCGGTGGTGCCGCCCCGGGTCGACTACGAACTGACGCCGCTGGGCGTGACGTTGCACGACACCATCCAGGCGCTGGTGACCTGGACCGAGCAGCACCAGCAGGAGATCGCAACGGCCCGCGCCGAGTACGACCGGCGCACGGAGCTGAGCGAGAAGGCGTCCTGAGGGCACGCATCCCCACGGCAGTCGGTCGGTGAGTGCGCTCCGGCCGGTCCGGCGAGCCCGGGTGCCCGCCCGGCCCGTCAGCGACCCGTCAATGTCCTCCCGGTCGCCGTCAGCGTTCCGTCAGGAAGGGCCGGTGACCGGGCGCGGACGGGCGTAGCGTCGACGGCGAGCCCCGGTCCGCCGTCCCGCGACCGGGGCGCCCCAGCACTCTCCAGGCAGGTGTCCCATGGAACAACTCCTGTACGGCGACGACCCCGAGCCCTCCGATCGGTTCCCGGCCGGACCCCTGTACGTCCCGGTCCGGCCGGGCCCCTCCGGGTCTGTGGTCCGCCTCTTCCGCACCCCGCTCGGCGACCGCTCGGCCGTCGGCTTCACCTCCGAGCGCGGGCTCGTCGCGGCCCTCGGCGCCGGCCAGGCGTGGATCCGTCTGGCCGAGCCCGCACTGCGCACACTGACCGCACCGCTCGGCGTCACCACCGTCACGATCGACCCGCCTTTCACGGCCTGCGCACCGGCGCCGGCCGGACCGGCCGTCCCGGCGGCGGCCCTGGCCGCCTCGGCCCGGTGAACCGGCTGAGAGGAGAGCAGGCGATGACCACCGTTCACGAATCCGCCGTCCCCGCGGCCCTCGCCGGACTGTCGGTGTGGCCCGCTTCGGCCACCGAATCCCGCCCCGGCGACCTGACCGTGGGCGGAGTACCGCTCACGGAGATCGCCGACCGCTTCGGCACCCCCGTCTACGTCCTCGACGAGGCCGAGGTGCGCGACCGCTGCCGCACCTACCTGAACGCCTTCCCGGACGCCGAAGTCCTCTACGCGGCCAAGGCGTTCCTGTGCCGGGCCATGGCCCGCTGGATCGACGAGGAGGGCCTCGGACTGGACGTCTGCTCGGCCGGTGAGCTGGAGCTCGCGGTCACCGCCGGCTTCCCGCCGGAGCGGATGGTGCTGCACGGCAACGCCAAGTCCCCGCGGGACCTGGAGACCGCGCTCCGCCTGGGCGTGGGCCGTATCGTCATCGACAGCCCCTCGGAGATCGCCCGGCTCGCCGCCGCCGTGGGCCCGGGCGGCCACCAGAAGGTCATGGTGCGCGTGGTGCCCGGCATCAGCGCGGGCGGCCACGAGAAGATCCGCACCGGCACGGACGACCAGAAGTTCGGGCTCTCCCTCACCGACGGCCACGCCCAGCACGCCATCGCCCGCATACTCGGCCGGCCACAGCTCGAACTCACCGGGCTGCACTGCCATCTGGGCTCACAGATCACCAGTGTCAAGCCGTATCTCGCGGCCGTGCGCCGCATGGTCGGCCTGATGGCCCGCCTGCACGAACAGCACGGGCTGGTCCTGCCCGAACTCGACCTCGGCGGCGGGCACGGCATCGCCTACCGCCCCGGCGAGGACGCCCTGGACCTGACGCGACTGGCCCGCAAGGTGCGCAAGGAACTCGTCGGCGCCTGCGCCGCCGCCGGACTCCCCGTGCCGCGGCTGGTCATCGAGCCGGGGCGGGCGATCGCGGGCCCCGCCGGTGTCGCGCTGTACCGCGTCCTGTCCGTGAAGAGCTCGGACGGAAACATCTTCGTGGCCGTGGACGGCGGCATGAGCGACAACCCCCGCCCGGCCCTGTACGGCGTTCGCTACGCCCCCCGCCTGGTCGGCCGGCACAGCACCGCGGAACGGGCCCGCGTCACCGTGGCGGGCCGGCACTGCGAAGCGGGCGACATCCTGGCCGCCGACGCCGAACTGCCCGCCGACGTCCGCCCCGGCGACCTGCTCGCCGTACCCGTGGCGGGCGCTTACCACCTGTCCATGGCCTCCGGCTACAACCTGGTCGGCCGCCCGCCCGTGGCCGCCGTACGCGACGGCCTCGCCCGCCTCCTGGTCCGCCGCGAGTCCCTGGCGGACATCCGGGGCCGGGACGTCGGCCTGTAGCGGCGCGGACAACGAAGTGGAGCCAGGACCATCCGTCCTGGCTCCACTTCATGGTGCGGGCGAGTCACGTCGGCCCGAGCGGGCGGTGGTGACGTCCGTCCGGCTGACCTCCGTCGGCGGAGGGGTTCCTCAGGTGCGCGTCCAGCGCTGGTTGCCGCCGCCCGAGCAGGTGTAGAGCTGGATCTGGGTGCCGTTGGCGGTGCCGGCTCCGACGGCGTCGAGGCAGAGGCCGGACTGGACGCCGACGATGGAGCCGTCGGAGTTCAGGCGCCACTTCTGGTTGTCGGCGCCCCAGCAGCTGTAGATCTGGACCTTGGCGCCGTTGCCGGTCCCGGCGGCGTCCAGGCACTTGTTGCCGTAGACCCTGAGCTCACCGGCGTCGGTGGACGTCCACTGCTGGTTGGTCGCGCTGTTGCAGTCCCACAGCTGGAGCTGGGTGCCGTCGGTGGTGGCCGCGTTGGGCACGTCCAGGCAGCGGCCGGACGCCACCCCCTTGATCTGCCCGCCGGTCGTGGGGGGCGGCGTGGTGGTGCCGCCGTTGAGGGCGTTGAGGACGGCGGTGTAGGCGGGCTTCTTGCTGCCGTCGTTGTTGAACAGCAGCGGCGTGTCACTCGCCCGCCAGGAGTCGCTGTCGCGCACGCCCCAGACGGTGATGCCGAGGCAGCGCGAGACGGCCAGGCAGTCGTTGGTCACGGCGGCGTAGGTCGAGGACGAGGCGCCCTGGATGTCGAGTTCGGTGATGGCCACGTCGACACCGAGGGCGGCGAAACTCTGCAGGGTGGTGCGGAAGTTGCTGTTGTACGGGCTGCCGCTGTTGAAGTGCGACTGGAAGCCGACGCAGTCGATCGGCACGCCGCGCTGCTTGAAGTCGCGGACCATGTTGTACACGCCCTGGGTCTTGGCCCAGGTCCAGTTCTCGATGTTGTAGTCGTTGTAGCAGAGCTTGGCGGCCGGGTCCGCGGCGCGCGCGGTGCGGAAGGCGACCTCGATCCAGTCGTTGCCGGTGCGCTGGAGGTTGGAATCGCGTCGGCCGCCCGAACCGTCGTCGGAGAAGGCCTCGTTCACGACGTCCCACTGGGCGATCTTGCCCTTGTAGTGCGCCATCACGCCGTTGATGTGGTCGATCATCGCCTGGCGCAGTGTGCTGCCGCTGAGGCTCTGCATCCAGCCGGGCTGCTGCGAGTGCCAGGCCAGGGTGTGCCCGCGCACCTTCTTGCCGTTCTGCACCGCCCAGTTGTAGACGCGGTCACCGGAGGTGAAGTTGAACTGGCCGCGCTGCGGTTCGGTGGCGTCTATCTTCATCTCGTTCTCGGCCGTCACCATGTTGAACTCACGGTTCGCGATCGACGTGTACGTCGAGTCGCCGAGCCGGCCCGAGGCGATGGCGGTGCCGAAGTAGCGGCCGCTCTGCGCGGCCGCGGCGCCGAGCGTGCTCTCGGCGGCGTGCGCGGTCGTCGGCGCGGCCAGTGCGCCGACCGAACCGAGGGCGCCGACGAGCAGCGCCATGAGCGGGCCGCGGAGCCTGCGGCGGACGGCTGGTCCGGGAAGGGCGTATGAGCCCATGAGTGTGCCTCCAAGATGGACATCGCGGAAGGACTGAAGGGAAGGGGGTCGCGTCTGGGACGGGCGGTCTCGACGTCGCGCGGCTGTGCCTGAGGTGCCGTGCGGCACGGATCAAGCGGGGCCGATGCGGTTCGGCATGTCGAACTTTGGTCGCTCTCTCAGACAGGGATGATCGAGCCATGACGGTGCACCGTCAATACTCCCCGCAGGAAAAGATTCCGATTTTCGCTCGAAAGTTTCGTAATTCCGCGGTGTGACACCCGTGTTACGACAAGGTCGACGGGCGCGGGGAACGGAGCACGAGCAGGGTGATCTCGCTGGGGGCGAAGACGCGGAACGGCGGACCCCAGAAGCCGGTGCCCCGGCTGGTGTAGAGGAGGGTGCGGGCGCCGTGGTGGCTGAGGCCGGCGAGGGCCGGCTGGTCGAGGCGGACCAGGTGGTGGAAGGGCCAGATCTGGCCGCCGTGGGTGTGGCCGGAGAGCTGGAGGTCGATGCCGGCGGCCGCCGCCCGGTCCACGAACTTGGGCTGGTGCGCCAGGAGCAGGACGGGCAGCTCGGGGTCGGTGCCGTCCAGGGCCCCGGCGAGATGGGCGCGGTGGCCCGCCAGGCCGGAGGACTCGGCGGTGACGTCGTCCACACCGGCGACCACGAGGGTGTCGCCGCCGCGTTCGAGCAGCACGTGGCGGTTGCGCAGCGGTTCCCAGCCCAGCTCGTCCATCAAGTCGACCCAGCCCTGGGCCTCGCTGTAGTACTCGTGGTTGCCGGTGACGTAGACCCGGGCATGGGCGGCCCGCACGGTACCGAGCGGGGCGGCCTGGGCGCGGCGCTGTCCGGCCGTGCCGTCGGCGATGTCGCCGGTGTGGCACACCAGGTCGGGCTCCAGGGTGTTCACCCTCTCGCACACCCGCGCCGACCAGCGGGCGCGGTCGAGCGGGCCGTAGTGGGTGTCGGTGATGAGGACGACCCGCAACCCGTCCAGCCCGGCGCCCAGTCGCGGGAGTTCCACGTCGAGCCGCCGCACGCGCGGCACCCGGCGGGCCTCGGCGTATCCCCAGGCGAGCAGGGCGGCGGTCACACCGAGGACGGCCCACGTGACGACGCGGGCCCGGTCCTGGCTCTCCCCGGCACCGGCCACGGCCAGGGCGGGCCGCAACAGGACGCCGAGCAGGACGGACCAGGTGAACAGCACCCAACTGGCGCCCAGCAGGGTGTCACCGATGATCGCCGCCCGGTCCTGCCGGCGCCGGCCGTGACCGCGCGCCATCGCGAGCGGCATGCCGACGAGACCGGCGGCGAGCAGGGCGGTGCCGGCCGCCGCGCCGGGCAGCGGCCAGTGCTGGCCCGTGTACAGGAGCACCCAGCAGGGCACGGCCCACAGCAGGACGGGGGCGATCAGGGGGAGGTGACGCATCAGGCGGCGCGGCAGGCTCCGCCGCGGTGCTCCCGCCTCGCCCCCGGCGGGCCGGGTGCTGCTGGTGTCGGTCACGCTTCCCCTCCCTGACCGGGCTGCCGTCTCGCCGCACTGTATCCGGTCGGCCCCGGGCCGGCCGGACCGGTGCTCGGGGGAGCGGCCGCCGGGTGAAGGGCTCCGGCGGGGCGCGCACGGCGCTGCCGTCCGACGGCCGGGCCGCCCCGGCTGTCAGGCCGTCGGCCCCCGCGCACCCGTACCCCGCTCCCTCACCGCGAGCCGTCGTGCCCCCGCAGGTGCAGGGCGCGCAGGGCGGCCTCCAGGGCGAAGCGGTGCTCGGGGTCGGCGAGCCGGTCGCCGAGGTGGGAGTCCAGGGTGCGCAGGCGGTAGCGGACGGTCTGGGCGTGGACGCCCAGCATCTCGCCCACCTGCTCGGCGGGCGCGCGGGTGGAGATGTGGACCCGCAGGGTCTCGATGAGCCGGCCGCGCCGGCTGGGCGGGAGCCCGTCGAGCGGCGCGAGTTCGCGGGCCGCGAGATGGTCGACCAGGGCGTGGTCGGACAACAGCCACAGGGTGGTGAGGTGGTCCTCGCAGGCGATCAGCGGGGCGTTGGGGACCACTCCGTCGTCGACCAGCTGGAGGACGCGGCGCGCCCAGCGCACCGAGTCGGCGGCCTGGCCGAGCGGGACGGTGAGACCGAGCACGGCACGGGTGCCGGACAGCGCCTTGCGGAGCATCGCCAGGCGCTGCGGGGTGAGGCTGCCCGGGACGAGCAGGTGGGGCTGGGGCATGTCGAGGTCGACGAGGACGTCCTCGTCGAGCGCCGCCTGGATGCGGTCGGCCACCGGGGGGCGCAGCGCGACCAGGGTGCACCGCGGGGGCAGCTCCCAGCCGGCGGCCTCGGCCAGCTCGGTGACGGTGGTCCCGGGCAGCGGCGGCGCGGCCAGGATGAGGTGCAGCAGGCGTCTTCGTAAGGCGGACACCTCGGAGGCGGCCCGCTCCCGCACCTCCGCGTACCCCTCGCGGGTGACCGCCTCCAGTTCGTCGACGTAGGCGAAGAGGGCGTCGGCGAAGGAGAGGATGAGGGTGGGGGAGAGGTTGTGCTGCCGCCCGATCGTCTTGGCGCGGCGCAGCGTGATCCGCGCCCCGAGGCGGTAGGCGCCTTGCAGGGTGTGCAGGTCGCGCCCCTCGTACGCCTCCACCCGGCCGAATCTGCGCAGCAGTTCGTCGCGGGCCTCCGAGCGCCTGCCGGGATCGGCCACCCGGTCCACGAAGGTCACCACCGCCAGTTCCACGCCCTGGCGGATCGCGTCCCCGCTCGGGCCGTTGAGCAGCCGGCCGTACACCGGGTAGGCGCGGGTGACCTCCGCTCGTATCTCGTTGAGCAGGCCCGGCAGTTCGGGCCGTATGAAGGCCGCGAACCTCTTGGGCAGGGGGCCGAGCGGTTCGCCGACCTCGGGGGACCGTGCGATCGAGGGCATGAGTCACCTCTTGCGCTCAGAAGTGTCCGGCGAGGTGGCCGGCCGGGCGTCGTCCGCCTCGCGCGGAGGGCGCCCGGACCGGTCCACCAGGTGTCACACCGGTCTGGGTGCTGACACTTAATCAACTCGGCCGCCCGGTGTACACCGCTCAGGCGGATTACGGCGGGGCCCGCCGCCGGGAAACGGCCGGGCGGTGGCCGTCACCGGACGGCGGAGTGCCAGTTGCGGGCGAGGACCTTGCCGGCGTCGGGGACGACGGTGCCGGGCGCGGTCAGGCCGGCCAGGAAGGTCTGGGCGCTGTTCAGGGTGAGGGCGTTGTTCCCGGCGGCGGAGGGCAGGCCGGTCTTGGCGTTGACGGCGGCGTTGATCAGGCCGACGTTCAGGCCGCAGCCGGTGGCCCCCGGCACCGCGAAGGCGCTGTCGTTCTGCGGGGCGCCGGTGAGGTCGACCCGGCTCATCTCGCCGGCGTCGTCGGCCGTGCCGTCCCCCTTGAAGAAGGTCATCCCGAACGCCGGGTAGTCGAGGTTCTTCGGCCGCAGCACGATCGGCGCGGACGCCGACCCGATGTAGCAGTTGTCGCCGAGGAGCGGGTTCCGCAGGTGGACGCGGACCGGCAGGGCGATGATCGGCATGTCCTTGAGGACGCCCGCGGTCTGGTCGAAGGCGTACGGCGCGCCGACGGACTCCATGGTGGCCGTGATCTTGTTCAGCTTGGCGTCGCTGAGGGTCTGGCAGATGCCGGTGATCACCGGTATGTCGCTCGGACACATCAGGCCGAACAGGCCGCCGGGGACGGTGGCGGAGTCGGCGACCAGCGCGCCGGCGGGCGGGGCGACGACGGTGCTGGTGCCGTCCGCGTTCTGCACGACCCCGAACTGGAGGTTGGTCCGGCCCGTGACCACGGTGGTCTTGCCCAGCTTGATGGAGCCACTGGCGGAGCTGGAGACCACGCACTGCGGGGTCTGGTCGGAACCGTCGGCGGCCAGCATCGCCGGGGCGTCCACGGGGCAGCGGGTGAAGGGGGCCCACTGGCCGTTCAGCGTGGGGTCGGCGGCCGTCGCGCCGCCGATGGAGGCGAGGGTGCCGAGCGCGGTGAGGGCGGCGACGGCGGAGATCCGGGTGCGGGTGGAGAGCCGGGGCATGGTGGTGGCCTTCCGGGGAGAAGGGGACGGGGGCGAGCGCCGGGCGCGGGCGGCTCAGCGCTCGGGGACGGGAATGACGAGGGGTTGCAGATCCTTGGTGCACTGGTCGGGGTTGAAGACCTGCACCGCGCAGGTCTGGCCCTGCGTCTGCTTGACGTAGTTGCCGGGGCCGGACACCGAGGCGGTGAGCAGGCGGTCGAGGTTCTCGCCCTTGCCGCCGCAGTGGGTGAACGCGGGGATGGTCACCTCGCCGGTCAGCGGGCCGCCGGAGCTGAGCAGATAGCCGACGGGCAGGGCGGGGGGCTGGTGCGAGCTGCGGCCGGTCAGCACCAGGTGGTCGCCGGGGAACTTCGCGGGCTCCGGCTCCTCGGAGCGCAGCGGGGACCGCGTCCGGCAGCCGGTACCGACGTCCAGCGGGGTCCCGTTGACCTCCAGGGCGGTCACCCGCAGGACCAGCGGGACCCGGATCCGTGTCTCCAACTTGGTGAACTGGGTGCCGAACCAGGTCTCGCCCTTGCCGTCCATGGTCATGGGCCCCGTCTGCTCCAGCACCATGGTGGCCTTCGTCGGCACGAAGCCGAAGGTGAGGAAGGTCGCCTGGAACGGCGGGGTCTGCGGCTCGCCCCGGTACCAGAGCGTTCCCCGCGAGTGCTGGGTGATATGGCCCCCGCTGTAGTCCGGGAAGAGCTCGATGTCGGTGGGGCCCTGCTCGATCAGCGCGCAGGACAGGGGGATCAGCGTGGCCCCGGCCAGCTTGCGCACGTTGCTGTAACCGGTGATGTAGGCGTTCAGCGATGCCGAGGTGGACGGGTGCCGCTCGTCGTAGCGGCAGGGCGGGGCGTCCGGGCGGCGGGTGGCGGCACCTCGCGGGGCACGTTCCGTCACCGTCGGCGCCCGGCCCCCCTGGTCGTCCCGGCCGGCCTGGTCGTCCGGGGCCCGCGGGGTGCCGGACGCGCCGGGTGTGCCGCCGTCCGGCGCCGGGACCGAGGGCGTCGGCGAAGCGGGGGTGGTGGCCGGGGGCCCGGGGTCCGGCGCGATCGGTACGGTGGCCAGCAGGCCCCGCTCCGGCGCGTCCTCGGCGAGCGAGCAGCCGATGGTCAGCGCGGCGGGGTCGGCGGCGGCGCCGTCCGGGGTGTCGAGCGCCAGGTCGAGGTCGAGGGCGCGGGCGGAGAAGGCGAGGTCGCCGTCCACGCGGGCGGTGACGGAGGGGACTTCGCCCGTCGCGGTCAGCGTCAGGGGCCCCGAGGCGGGCAGGGCGGCCGGCCGCGCCGTACCGCGCCAGGTCGCCTCGGCCGCCGCCTCGCCCTGCGTGATGCCGACCCCGAGACGGGTCACCGCGCGCACGCCGGCCGCCCGGCCGCGGGCGAGGTCCGCCACCGCTTCGGCCGGCAGCTCGACGGTGGTGGTGACATCGGTGGGGGTGAACGCCCTGCCCGCCTCGGCCGCGGCGGGGAAGTCCGCCGTGACGCGTACCGTCGCGGGCAGTTCTCCCGAGGGCAGCCGGCAGACGTAGGGGAGCGCGACATCGGCCTGCTGGGTGCCTGCGGCCGAGACCGCGGCCGGGACCATGGCGGCGAGCACCACGAACGCGCCGATGACCGAGGTGCGGGCACGGACCCGGGGCAGCCGCGGCGCGGCGGTGCGATGGCCTCTCATACAGCTCCAGTCAGTCGTACACCGGTGGGGACAAGGGGGAACGGCGGCCGGGGGCGGGGCCGGGCAGTCCGCGTCCGCCCGGCCGGGGTGCGTGACCGGCCGGGCGGACGCGGACGGCGGCGCCTTACGGGTTGGAGCCGACGATCTTCGGGATGGTGCCGTTGGAGGCCTTGATGACGTAGTTGCCCTTGAAGGTGGGCTTGGTGGAGGTGGTGACCACCGTGCCGCAGTTGACGGGGGCCGGGTTGGAGCTGACCACCAGATCGCCCGCGACGCTGTTGACCGCCAGGACGCCCGAGGAGTTGGTGTAGGTGCCCGACGCCTTGCCCGTCACGGTGAACTTGCACGCGCCCGCGGTCACGTTGGCCTTGACGTTGCCGACGTAGCCCGTGGTGACACCGGTCGTGGCGTTGTAGTCCTGGGCGACGACCGTCCAGGGGGTGACCGCCACGGTGCTGACGTTGCCCAGGACGCTGGTGCACGGCGAGGCCGAGGTGCCGAAGGTGATCGCGCTGATGGTGGCGACCGTGGCCGGGTTGCCGGTGGCGTTGGACATGGTGCCGGACGCGCCGGAGGTCGTGCACGTCATCGGAATGGTCGCGGTCAGCACGATGTTGCCGCTGTTCGTCGCCGTGTAACTGCCCGTCGGGGTGACGGTCCAGGTCGTGGAGGGAACCGCCGAGGCGGGACCGGCGGTGAGACCGAAGGCGGCCGCGGCCGCACCCGCCACGACGGCGAGCCTTCTCGTGTGCTTCTTCATGGCGTCAGGGCTCTCCTTGTGGTTGAACGGCAGGGATGGGCCGCCGCCGAATCGTTCGAGGGTGTGCGGCCCGCGGCTCGGTGTTCCCCGTCCGCGAACCATGACGTTACTGGCGGGAAACTTCGCCGAACAATGCCGTTGTTCATGATTCTTTGAAAAGAGGAACCATCTCTTTCCGGGGTGAGTGATCCATGGCCGGTCTTAGTCATCCGCTGCCAAACCCGGGGGCCTTAGGCGGTGGGGGAGGGGGTGCCCCCGGCCTGCCCGCACGGGGCCGGATCGCTCACTCGGCGACAAGTTCCGCGGGCGGGTTTGTCTGCGCCGTGACAGATTTCGCATGGCCGAACCGGGACTCACCGAAAACCTGCAACCCTGTATTGCCCACCGCGGTTACTGGGCCGTAACGTGCCGGTGCGGTGCTCGGTGCCAGGTCGGCGACCCCGCCGGCCGAGCCGTGGCGGACGCTCTTCGGCCGCCGGCCCGCCCTGTCTCCGCCGAGGCACGGACGGACGGAGCGGGGTTGTCTGCGCGGTGACAAACACCGGGACGGCGGCGGGAGTTGCGGCACCGCACCCGATGCCGGCGTGCCGCGCGCCGAGTCGCGGCGCGTACCCGCGAACACGGAACCGACCTGCGTCCGCTGGAGGTGATATGGGCGTCGAAGTGGTGGTCGAGGGCCTGACCAAGTCCTTCGGTAAGCAGAGCATCTGGCGGGACGTGACACTCACTCTTCCGGCCGGAGAAGTAAGCGTCATGCTGGGGCCGTCCGGCACCGGGAAGACCGTCTTCCTGAAGTCGCTCGTCGGACTGCTCAAACCCGAGAAAGGCCGGGTGCTCATCAATGGGGTGGACATGGTGAACAGCCCCGAGCGGGAAATCTACGAGACCCGTAAGTTATTCGGGCTCATGTTCCAGGACGGGGCCCTGTTCGGATCCATGTCGCTGTTCGACAATATCGCCTTCCCGTTGCGCGAGCACACCCGCAAGAAGGAGTCCGAGATCCGCCGCATCGTCATGGAGCGGATCGAGATCGTCGGACTGCTGGGCGCGGAGGGCAAACTGCCGGGGGAGATCAGCGGAGGCATGCGCAAACGCGCCGGACTGGCCCGCGCGCTCGTGCTGGACCCGCAGATCATCCTCTGCGACGAACCGGACTCCGGCCTCGACCCGGTCCGCACCGCCTACCTCTCCCAGCTGCTGATCGACCTGAACGCGCAGCTCGACGCGACGATGCTGATCGTCACCCACAACCTCGACATCGCCGCCACCGTGCCCGACAACATGGGGATGCTGTTCCGGCGCGAACTCGTCACCTTCGGCCCGCGCGAGGTGCTGCTCACCAGCGAGGAACCGGTGGTCGCCCAGTTCCTCGACGGCCGGCGCGAAGGCCCCATCGGGATGTCGGAGGAGAAGGACGCGGCCACCCTCGCGGCCGAGGCGAGCACCGCCCGCGCCGCCGAGCCCCGCAGGATCGTCCCGCAGCTGGAGCCGTCGCCCGGCCTGCCGCACCGCCGCGCCGTCACCCGGCGGCGGGAACGCGTCCTGCGCATGATCGACCAACTGCCCTCCGCCGCCCGCGCCGCCATCCTGCGGACCTACGCGGACGGTGCCGCGACACCCACCCGGCCGATCCCCGCCGCCGGGGGCGGCGCATGATCACCGGAGCGCTGCGGCAGACCGGGCGGCTCTTCGCGCTCGCCGTCGAGGTCGGCCGTGCCATCTTCCGGCGGCCCTTCCAGTTCCGCGAGTTCATCGAGCAGTTCTGGTTCGTCGCCGGAGTCACCATCCTGCCCGCCGCCCTCGTCTCCATCCCCTTCGGCGCGGTCATCGCGCTCCAGGTCGGCTCGCTCACCCGGCAACTGGGCGCCCAGTCCTTCACCGGCGGCGCCAGCGTGCTCGCCGTCGTCCAGCAGGCCAGCCCGCTCATCGTCGCCCTGCTGATCGCCGGCGCCGGCGGCTCCGCCATCTGCGCCGACCTGGGCTCCCGCAAGATCCGCGAAGAGCTGGAGGCCATGGAGGTCATGGGCGTCTCGCCCGTGCAGCGCCTGGTCGTGCCCCGGGTGCTGGCCACCATGGGCGTGGCGGTCCTGCTCAACGGCCTGGTCTCCGTCGTCGGCACCCTCGGCGGCTACTTCTTCAACGTCATCCTGCAGGACGGCACCCCCGCCGCCTACCTGTCCAGCTTCTCCTCCCTCGCCCAGCCGGCCGACCTCTACATCAGCGAACTCAAGGCACTCGTCTTCGGGTTCATCGCGGGCATCGTCGCCGCCTTCCGGGGACTCAACCCGCGCGGCGGTCCCAAGGGGGTCGGCGACGCCGTCAACCAGTCCGTGGTCATCACCTTCCTCCTGCTCTTCTTCGTCAACATGGTCATGACGGTCCTGTACCTCCGGATCGTCCCGCCGAAGGGGGGCTGACCCGCGATGGCCTCCCCGCTCGCCTGGCTCGACCGCTCCGGTGACCACCTGCTCTTCTACACCCGGGCCCTGCTGTGGGTCCCGCGCGCCCTGCGCCGCTATCTCAAAGAGGTCCAGCGTCTCCTCGCCGAGGTCGCCTTCGGCACCGGAGGGCTCGGCGTCATCGGCGGCACCATCGGCGTGATGATCGCGATGACCCTGTTCACCGGGACCGTCGTCGGACTCCAGGGGTACGCGGCCCTCGACCAGATCGGCACCGCCGCGTTCACCGGATTCGTCTCCGCCTACTTCAACACCCGCGAGATCGCCCCCCTCGTCGCCGGACTCGCCCTCTCCGCGACCGTCGGCGCCGGTTTCACCGCGCAGCTCGGCGCCATGCGCATCAACGAGGAGGTCGATGCCCTCGAGGGCATGGGCATCCGCTCCATGCCCTACCTCGTCACCACCCGCGTCATCGCCGGGGTCGTCGCCATCATCCCCCTCTACGCGATCGGCCTGCTCTCCTCCTACCTGTCCTCCCGCCTGGTCACCGTCCTGTTCAACGGCCAGTCCCGGGGCACGTACGACCACTACTTCAACCTGTTCCTCTCCCCGACGGACGTGCTCCTGTCCGTGCTGAAGGTGCTGATCTTCAGCGTGATGGTGATCCTCGCGCACTGCTACTACGGCTACCGCGCCGCCGGCGGCCCGGCCGGCGTCGGCGTCGCCGTGGGCCGGTCCGTACGCAACGCCATCGTGCTGATCAGCGTCACCGACTTCTTCCTGTCGCTCGCCCTGTGGGGTGCGACCACGACCGTGAAGGTGGCGGGGTGAGATGAGCCGACCACGAGGCGACACGCTGCGCCGCCGCTTCGCCGGTGTGGTGTTCCTGCTGGTGCCCGCCCTGCTGATCTGGCTGGCCGTCGCCGTCTACGACAAGAGGTTCACCGACTCCGCCCCGGTGGTCGTCGAGACCGGCAGCGTCGGCAACGAGATGCACCTGGGCGCCGAGGTCAAACTGCGCGGCGTCGTCGTCGGCGAGGTCCGCGCCGTCCACGCCACCGGCGACGGCGCCCGGCTCACCCTCGCCATGAAACCCGGCGCCCTCGACCGGGTGCCGTCCGACGTGCGCGCGCAGATGCTGCCGACCACGCTGTTCGGCGAACGGTACGTCGCGCTCGTGCCGCCCGCGCGCCCCTCGCCCCGGCCGCTGGCCGCCGGGGCCGTCATCCCGCAGGACCGCTCCGCGAACGCCGTGGAACTCCAGCAGGTCCTCGACAACGTGCTGCCGATGCTCACCGCGGTCCAGCCGCAGAAGCTCTCCGCCACCCTCTCCGCCGTCTCCCAGGCCCTGGAGGGGCGCGGCGAGCGGCTCGGCGCCACCCTCACCCGGCTCGACGCGCACCTGCGCCGGTTCAACCCCCAGCTGCCCACGCTCAACCGCGACCTCAAGGAACTGGTGAAGGTCAGCCATGTCTACGCGGACGCCGCCCCCGACATCCTCACCGCGCTCACCGACTTCACCACCACCAGCGGCACCCTCGCCGAGCGGGAGGCCGAACTCGCCGGCACCTTGGGCGCCACCACCAAGGCGGCCGAGGACATGACCGCCTTCCTCCAGCGGAACGCGGAGAACATAATCCAGCTCAGCGCCGCGAGCCGGCCCACCCTGGAACTGCTCGCCGAGTACTCCCCGTCCTTCCCCTGCACCCTGCGCACCCTCGCCGAGTTCGTGCCCGCCATGGACAAGGCGCTCGGCAAGGGCACCGACCGGCCCGGCATCCACGTCGACGTCACCGCCGTGCCCTCGCGCGGCGCCTACCGCCCCGGCCGCGACACCCCGGTCTACGACGCCGGAGGCGGCCCCCGCTGCCACCCCGTGCCCTACCTGGGCACCGCCGCGGAACCCGCCATGACGGCGTACCCGGGAACCGGCGCCGACCTGGGCCCGGCCAACACCCCGCAGGAGAACGCCCTCATCGACGAACTGCTGGCCCCCGCCACCGGCCGGCCCCCCGGCGAACTGCCCGACTGGAGCAGCCTGCTGGCCGGCCCGGCCTACCGGGGCACGGAGGTGACCCTCGGATGACCGCCCCCGACCACGCCCACACCCGGCGGCGCTCCCTGGCCGGGCCGCTGCTGAAGTCGCTCGCCTTCGTGATGGTGACCGGCCTCGCCACCGCCGTGCTCGGCCTCAGCGTCGCCGACACCGGCATCGGCGGCGGCACCGCCACGTACCGGGCGCTGTTCACCGACGTCACCGGCCTCGACGAGGGCGCCGGCGTGCGGATCTCCGGGGTGAAGGTCGGTGAGGTGACCGATGTGCGGGTCGTCCGCCACCGCACCGCACAGGTCACCTTCACCGTCCGTGAGGACCGCCGGCTGCCCCGGTCGGCCACCGCCGCCGTGAAGTACCTCAACATGGTCGGCCAGCGCTACGTGGCCCTCGACCGGGGCACCGGCGACCTCACCGGCACCCTCCGGCCGGGCGACACCATCCCGCTGGAGCGCACCACCCCCGCCCTGGACCTGACCCTGCTCTTCAACGGGTTCAAGCCGCTGTTCGAAGGACTCTCCCCGAAGGACGTCAACGAACTCGCCGGTTCCATCGTCCAGGTGCTGCAGGGCGAGGGCGCCACCGTCGACAGCCTGATCCGCCACGTCGGCTCGCTCAGCACCACCGTCGCCGCGAAGGACAAGGTGATCGGCGAGGTGGTCGAGAACCTCGGCACCGTCCTGCGGACCCTCAACGAACGCGAGGCCGGCTTCGACGACCTGGTCGCCACCCTGCGGTCCCTCGTCACCGGCTTCGACGAGGACCGCGAACCCCTCGGCGAAGCCGTCCAGGCCATGGGCGAGCTGACCACCGTCACCGCCGGGCTCCTCCAGGACGGCCGCGCACCCCTGAAGAAGGACATCCGCGAACTGGGCCGGCTGTCGACGGGCCTGGCCGAACACACCCCGCAGATCGAGGACTTCCTCGACCGCAGCCCCGCCAAGATGTCCGCCCTGGCCCGGCTCTCCTCCTACGGATCGTGGTTCAACCTCTACCTGTGCGAGGCACGGGTGAGCGGCGTGACCACCTCCGACGGCTCGAAGGCGCCGACCGGTATCGCGCTCACCGAATCGAGGTGCCGCGGATGAGACCCTTCGCACGGCGCGCCGGCACCGGCCGCCCGGACGCGGCCCGGCGCCCGCGCTTCAAGCCGGTCAGGGAACGGGACCCCCGTGCCGTGGGCGTCGTCGGACTGCTCGCCCTCGCCCTGCTCGCCGCCCTCGTCCTGCGGCTGGACCGGCTGCCGTTCGGCGGCGGCACCACCTACAGCGCCGACTTCTCGGAGGCGGCCGGACTGGACGAGGGTGACGAGGTCCGCGTCGCCGGCGTCAAGGTCGGGGAGGTCACCGGCGTCGCCCTCGACGGCCCCAAGGTCAAGGTCAGCTTCGAGGTCGAGGACGCCTGGATCGGCGACCGGACGACCGCGGCCATCGCCATCAAGACCGTCCTCGGCGACAAGTACCTGGCGCTCGACCCGCTCGGCGCCGCCCGCCAGGACCCCGGCCGCCGCATCCCGCTGACCCGCACCACCTCCCCGTACGACGTGACCCAGGCGTTCCAGGACCTCGGCGGCACCATCGACGCCCTCGACACCCGGAAACTCGCGGACAGCTTCGAGACCATCTCCAAGACCTTCGCCAACTCCCCGCCCCACGTGCGCAAGGCCGCCGACGGCCTGTCCGCGCTGTCGGAGACCGTCTCCCGGCGCGACACCGAACTCGCCGAACTCCTGCGCGGCAGCGCCCGGTTCAGCCAGACGCTGAAGGACAAGAAGTCCAGTTTCGAGATCCTCCTGCGGGACGGCGGCTCCCTGCTCGGCGAGTTGCGCGACCGCCGCGACGCCATCCAGGCGCTGCTCGAAGGGAGCCGGGACCTCGGCACCGAACTCGGCGGCCTGGTCGAGGACAACGACCGGCAGCTGGGTCCCACCCTCGACGCGCTCGGCCGGGTCACCACCGTCCTGGAGAAGAACAGCGCCCAGCTCGGCAAGACCCTCGCGCTGGCCGGCCCCTACTACCGCCTCGTCGGCAACACCCTCGGCAACGGCCGCTGGTTCGACAGCTACCTGTGCGGCGTCGTCCCCCGCGCCTATCTGCCCGAGGCGTCCCGGCCCTCGACCGGCTGCGTGCCGCCGAAACAGCCGGCCGCGGCCGAGCGGAAAGGTGAGCGATGAGCACCCGCCGGAAACTCCTCGCCTGCGCGCTCGCCCTGACGGTGCTGATCGCCGCCGGGCTGGCCGCCGCAGGGGTCCTCGGCTCCGACGGCACCCGCCTCACCGCCTACTTCGACCGCGCCGTCGGCGTCTACCCCGGATCCGACCTGCGGATCCTCGGCGTACGGGTCGGTGAGGTCGAGTCGGTGCGGCCGCAGGGCACCACGGTACGGGTCGGGCTCCGCCTCGACGAGGGCGTCAAGGTGCCCGACGGCGCCCGTGCCGTCGTCGTCGCACCGAGCGTCGTCTCCGACCGGTATGTGCAGCTCACCCCCGCCTACCGCGACGGCCCGGCCCTCGCCGACGGCGCCGTCCTGCCCGCCGCCCGCAACCGCACCCCCGTCGAGATAGACCAGCTCTACGACTCGATCACCGAACTCAGCCGGGCGCTCGGCCCGGACGGCGCCAACTCCACCGGCGCGCTGTCCGGCCTGCTGCGCACCGGGGCGGCCAACCTCCACGGCAACGGCGAGGCCATCGGCGACAGCATCGAGCAGTTCGGCAAGGCGGCCAAGACCCTCGACGGCAGCAGCGACGACCTGTTCGACACGCTGAGCCGGCTCCAGACCTTCACCACCATGCTCAAGGAGAAGGACGACGACGTGCGCACCGCCCAGGAACGCCTGGCCGAGGTCGTCGGCGTCTTCGCCGACAACAAGGACGACCTCGCGGGCGCCCTGGCCGAACTCGGCACCGCCCTGGGCCGGGTCAAGACCTTCATCGAGGACAACCGGGGCGCGCTGAAGGAGAACGTGGACCGGCTCGTCCCCCTCACCCGGACCCTGGTCGAGCAGCGGGCCTCCCTCGCCGAGGCCCTGGACGTGGCGCCGCTGGCCGCGGGCAACGTCGTGAACGCCTACAACCCCGACACCCGCACCCTCGACGGCCGCGCCAACCTCAACGAGATCAGCCTGGGCGGCCCGCTGCTGCCGCTGTACCCGGTGGACGGCACCACGGCAACCGGGAAGGGACAGCGATGAAACTCCTCACCCGGCCCACCGACCCGCCGGCCGAGGCGGTCCGCGGGCGGACGCTGACCAAACCGGGCGCGGCCCGCCTCACCGTCGGCGGACTGCTCGCCCTCGGCCTGGCCCTGACCCTCGGCGCGGCCACCCTCGGGCTGACGCGCTTCGACGGCGTCCAGGAACTGCCGCTGCCCGGCGGCGCCGACCTCGGCGACCACCCGTACACCGTCACGGCGGAACTGCGCGACGTGCTCAGCCTGGTGCCGCAGGCGGCGGTGAAGGTCAACGACGTCGCCGTCGGCCGGGTCACCGGCATCGAACTCGACGGCTGGTCCGCCCGCGTCACCATGAAGATCAACGGCGCGGTACGGCTGCCCGCCGACGCCACCGTCCGGGTGGAGCAGTCCAGTCTGCTCGGCGAGAAGTACATCCAGCTCACCGCGCCCGCCCGGGAGACCGGCGCCGGGCGGCTGGCGGACGGCGCCGTCATCCCGGTCTCCCGCACCAGCCGCAACACCGAGGTCGAGGAGGTGTTCGGCGCGCTGTCCCTGCTGCTCAACGGCGGCGGCGTCAACCAGCTCAAGACCATCACCCGGGAACTGAACCAGGCGCTCGGCGGCCGCGAGGGCGACGTCCGCTCCGTACTGAAACGGGTCGACACCCTGGTGACCGACCTCGACGACCACCGGGGCGACATCACCGACGCGCTCGACGCCGTCAACCGGCTCTCCGCGACCCTCGCCACCCGCGAGGACGACGTCGCCACCGTCCTCACCGACCTCTCCCCCGGACTGAAGACCCTGGACCGGCAACGCGGCTCGCTGCTGACCATGCTGCGCTCCCTCGACACGCTCTCCGAGGTCGCCGTCGCCACCATCGACGCGAGCAAGGACGACATGATCGCCGACCTCAAGGCCCTCGCGCCCACCCTGAAGGCCCTCGCGGACGCGGGCACGGACCTGCCCGACTCGCTCCAGGTGCTGCTCACCTACCCGTTCACCGACGAGGTGCTCCGCGGGGTCAAGGGCGACTACCTCAACGTCTACCTGGAGATGACGGCCGCGCCGGGAACGCGGATCATCCCGCCGCTGGTGCCGCGGAGCACGCCCGCCCCGACGGCGAGCGCACAGCCCGGCACGACCGCCCGCGACGGCACCGGCAAGGCACGCCGCACCGCCCCGGCCCCCACCTCGCCGCTGCCCCTGCCCGCCGTCTCCGCCCCCGCCCCCGCCTCCACCGGCACCGGCTCCGGGGCACCCACGCCGGGAGGTGAACTCGGGTGATCACCCGCGCCGTCCGGCTGAAGAACCTCGCCTTCCTCCTCATCGCCGTGCTCGCCTGCTCCTACCTCGGCATCCGCTACGCCGACCTCGGCCGGTACGCCGGGGTCGCCGACTACTACACGGTCGATGTGCTGCTGCCGCAGACCGGCGGCCTGTTCACCCACTCCGACGTCACCTACCGGGGCGTCTCCGTGGGCCGCGTCGGACCGATCGGCCTCACCGCGGACGGTGTCGTGGCCGAACTGCGCATCAAGAAGTCCGCCCCGCGCATACCCGCCGACGCCCGTGCCGTCGTCGCCGGACTCTCCGCCGTCGGCGAGCAGTACATCGACCTGCGCCCGCGCGGCGACGACGGCCCCTACCTCGCCGACGGCGCCCGGATCGAACAGACCGACACACAGGTCCCCGCACCCGTCACGGACGTACTCGCCGGCATCGACGACCTGACCCGGTCCGTACCGCTGGAGGACCTGCGCACGGTCGTCGACGAGTTCGGCAAGACCTTCGAAGGGCACGGCGACGACCTCCAGGCGCTGCTCGACAGCGGTGACGCCTTCCTGCGGGCCGCCGACCGCAGCCTGCCCGCCACCACCCGGCTCCTCGCCGACGGCGAGACCGTGCTGCGCACGCAGGCCGAAGAGGCCCGCGCCATCCGGGACTTCGCCGGCGGAGCCGAGGAACTGGCCCGCACCCTCAAGGGCTCCGACGCCGACCTGCGCCGCCTCCTCGCCACCGCGCCCGAGGCCGCCACCCAGGTCAGCGCGGTCCTGCGGGACCTCGATCCGAGCCTCGGCGTCGTCCTCGCCAACCTGCTCACCACCTCGGAGATCGCCGTCACCCGGCAGCGCGGCCTGGAGGAACTGCTCGTGAAGTACCCCGCGGCCGTGTCCGCCGGGGCCACCGCCGTCGACGGAGGGAAGCTGAACCTCGGCATGGCCGTCACCTTCTTCAAGCCCCTGCCCTGCACCGCCGGTTACGGCGCCACCCGCTACCGCAACGGACTCGACCTCGGCACCGCGCCCGCCCTCAACACCGGCGCGGCGTGCACCGCCTCCGCCGCGGACGGCTACAACGTACGCGGCTCGGCACACGCCCCCAAGGGCGGCCCGGTCCCCGACCCGGCGAGGCCCGGCTCCCTGCCCTCCGGCGGCGCGACGGCACCGGGCGGCACCGCCACCGCGCTGCCCGGCGCCCTCGCCCTGCCCGGCCAGGACGGGGCGGCGCCGAACGACCTGGCGGACCTCCTCCTGCCCGGCACCGGGAGCATACGGTGAGGGCGGCCAGGCTCCTCGCGGGCGCGGGGCTCGTGCTGGCGGCCGGCTTCTGCGCGACCGGCGCGTGGACGTACGCGCAGGCCCGCACCGACGACGCGGCCGCCTACGGCCGGCAGCGGGACCGGGCGCTCGCCGAGGGCCGCGCGGGCGTCACCGTCCTCACCACCCTGGACGCCTCCACCCGGCAGCGGGCCGAGGCGGGCGTCCGGGCCTGGCGCGCCGCGTCGACCGGGCCGTTGCGCGACGCACTGGGCCGCACGGAGCCGAAGGCGGGCGCCTCGGCCCGCGGCACGGTCACCGAGGCCGCCGTCACCGCGCTCGACACCCGCGCCGGCACGGCCAAGCTCATCGCCACCGTCAGCGTCGAGGTCACCCCGGCGGGAACCGGGCGGCCGGCCACCGACCGCAAACGCCTGGAGGCCGTCCTGTCCCGCACGGACGCGGGGGAGTGGAAGGTACGGGCCCTGAACGCCGTGCCGGTGACCGGGCACGGGGAGGAGCGCCGATGAGACTCACCCGCCCGCGACGCGCCCCGGCGCCGGCGCTCACGCGTACCGGGACGGCCGGCTCCGCCGACGACGTGACGGCGCCTGGCGCGCCCGCCACGGAAGCGGCCCGGCCGGGCCCCGCGTTGCCGGGGGGCGAGCCGGCCGGTTCCGGTCCGGCCGGGACGGACGAGGGTGAGCCGGCCGAGGCGCGCGAGGCTGGGCCGGCCGAGGCCGGGGCGGATTCCCGGCCGGAGCCCGTGACGCCCGTCGGCGAGTCCGCCGGGCCGGAGGCGGACGAGCGTCCGCAGGGCGAGACGCGCGAGGGCGGGCCCGCCGGGCCGGAGGCGGGTTCGGAGGCGGAGCCGGAGAGCCCCGTGGACGGGGCCGCCCCGTCGGAACCGGGCGGGAGCGTGTCCCGTCGGCCGGCGCGCGGCCGGCTGCGCGGGGCTGCCGCGGCGGGGGTCGTCGCCGTACTCCTGTGCGGCGGGGGCGGCTTCCTCTACGGCGCCCACCAGCTGAGGTCGACGGAGTCCGCTCGTAACCGCGCGCTCACCGACACCGAGGCCACCGCCCGGGTCGCGGGGGAGATCGACAACGCCCTCGCCCGCGTCTTCTCCTACACCCCCGACGGCGCCGCGACCGCCGAGCGCTCCGCACGCACCGTGCTCGACGGCCGCGCGGCCCGCCAGTACCGGGAGCTGTTCGCCCGGATCCGCGACGACCTCGCCGGCCAGCGGATCACCCTCGGCACCAAGGCCGTACGCACCGGCGTGATCGAACTCGCCGGAGACCGTGCGCGCCTGCTGGTGTTCCTCGACCAGACCTCCCGCCGCGGCACCGGCAAGGCCACCACGGCCGCCGCCCAGCTCACCGTCACGGCCCGGCTGGTGAAGGACCGTTGGCGGATCGTCGACATCAAGGCCCGCTGACCGTGCGCGCGAGACGGGAGAACCTCATGCCACGCACCCCGCGTGTCCTCGCCGGGAGACGTCCCCGGCCGCTGACCGCTCTGTCCCTCGCCCTCGCCCTCTGCGCGGCGGGCTTCGCGGGGTGGGCGGGCGAGGACTGGTACGAAGCGGCCCACGACGACCGGTCCGCGTACGCCGCCCAGCGGGACGAGGCGCTCGCCGCCGGGGAACAGGCCGTGCAGAACCTCAACACCCTCGACCACCGCGACCTGGACCACGGCCTCGACCTGTGGGAGTCGTCCACCACCGGCGAGCTGCGCGAGCAACTGGCCTCGGGGCGGAAGCGGTTCGCCGAGCAGGTGAAGGCGGCGAAGACGGTCACCACGGCCCGGGTGCTGTCGGGCGCCGTCACCGAACTCGACGACCGTGCCGGGCGGGCCCGGGTGCTGGTCGCCCTCCGCGTGACCGTCAAGGCGTCCGACGGGGCGAAGACCGAGAAGGACAGCCGGATGTTCGGCGAACTCACCCGCACCAAGAGCCAGTGGCGGCTCAGCGCCCTGGGACAGGCCCCGGTGGGCGGCGCCTCGGCCGGCTGACCGTTCCGCCCGCGCCCGCCGCCCGCACGAGAGGACACCGCACGATGTCGACGACCCGCCACCACATCAACCGCGAGCGGCGCCGCCAGTCGCGCGACACCCGGCCCGCCGCCGCCCCGGTCCAGCAGGACCGACCCGGGCAGCCGGGGCAGGCCGAGCCGCCGGGTCACTCGGAGCGCACGGCACCTCGCCCCCGTACCCACGTCACGGCCGTACGCCCCCGATCCGCACGAACGGCCGTCAGGGCCCCGGACACGGCACGGGACCGGAAGCCGGAGGGCGCCCCGCCCCCCGCCGGAAAGACGACCCTCTCCCGTCACCGCACGACCTTGGCACTCCTGTGTGCCCTCACCCTCCTCCTCGGCGGCTTCGCCGGCTGGGCGCACGCCAAGGCCGAGGCCCTGCGGGACGACCCCGCGCTGCGCAACACCGCGCTGACCGACCTCGCCCGCACCAGCGAGATCAAGGGGCAGGCGGCCAAAGCCGTCGACCGGCTCTTCTCCTACGACCACACCGACCCCGGCGCGCTCCGGAAGGCCGCCGGGGATCTGCTCACCGGTAAGGCCGTCGCCCAGCACCGCACTCTGCTCGCCGACGTCCGCAAGCGGGCCGACGCGCAGAAGGCGGTGATCACCACGACGGTCACCGACAGCGCGGTCGAACGCGTCGACGGCGACCGGGCCCGGGTCCTGGTCTACGCCGACCAGAGCAGCGTCAGCACCTCCGGGACCCGCGGGAAACAGGACGAGGGCGTGTACGCGGGAGCGATGCTCGCCCTGGACGTCGTGCTCCGCGACGGGCGGTGGCTGGTCTCCGGCATCGACACCTTCGGGCGCTGAGGACGACGCGACCACGCGACCACGCGCCCACTTGACCACGCGTCCACTCGACCACGCCATCGAGCGCACGACCGCGAAGCCCACGACAACCACGGGAGTGACACCAGCGATGTCCATGCGCCGCGTACGACGCCCGCTTCCCGGCCGGACCCGCAAGGGGCTGCGGACCACCGCCCTCGTCGCGACGGTCGTGGCGGCCCTCACCGCGTCCCAGGCACCCGGCCCCGCCGGCCTCACCGAGGAGGTGAAGGACGCCCACGCGGCCCCGCCGGCCGACGGCGAACGCCGGACGGCCACAAACACCCCCTACGCCCCGTACGCCGTAGCCGCCCCGCCGGGCGACGGTTCGTACCACATCGAACTGCCGCCCCTGGCCGCCCGGTCCGGCGTGGTGTCCCCGGCCGTGCTGCGTGACACGCGCTCCGAGGCCGGCATCCCGGCCACGGTGCTGCGTGCCTACCGGGCCGCCGAGGCCGCGGTCGGCCGGTCCGATCCCGGCTGCCGGCTGCCCTGGGAACTGCTCGCGGCGATCGGCAAGGTCGAATCCGGTCACGCGGGCGGCGGCGCGGTCGCCCCGGACGGCACCACCACGCGCCGGATCACCGGCCCGGCCCTCGACGGCCGGGGTTTCGCCCTGATCCGGGACACCGACGGCGGGGCCCATGACGGCGACCGGCGCTACGACCGCGCGGTGGGTCCCATGCAGTTCCTGCCCTCCACCTGGGCCCGCTGGGGCACGGACGGCAACGGCGACGGCCGGGCCGACCCGGACAACGTCTTCGACGCGGCCCTGGCGGCCGGACACTACCTGTGCGCGGGCGACCGCGACCTGGGCCGGAGCGCGGACCGGGCCGCGGCGATCCTCAGCTACAACCACTCGCGGCCCTACCTCGAACTGGTGGGGCGCTGGCTGGAGTTCTACAGCGGGGGAGTCCACGCCGTACCGGACGGCACGGGGGTGCCGCCCCGGAGCCCGGGCGCGGGCGGCGACACACCGGCGACCGAGCCCGCCGACGGCGCGAACGGCGGCGGTGCGGACGGCGGCGGTGCGCGGGACGGTGACGGGAACATCATCGTCGGCCCGGACCCGGCCCCGCCAAGCCGTCCCGGGCCGTCCCCCTCCGCTCCCTCGCCGGCCCCCGCGCCGACATCCGCCTCCCCGGCCCCGTCCCCCTCCGCCCCGACGACGCCCCCGGCGAGCCCGGAGCCCTCCCGGTCGCCCGGGCAGCCGACGGGCAGCCCGTCACCGTCCACCTCACCGGACCCGACGGCCGAGCCGAGCCCGTCACCCACCGGACCGGACGACTGCGCCACCTCGTCGGCCACCCCGACCCCCACCCCCGCCCCCAGCACCTCCCCGAGCCCGACACCGTGCCCCACCCCGCGGCCGGGTGAGGACGCCCGACCGGTCCTCGCAGACCGGCCGGGACGGTGCTCCGCGCGGTGGTGTGGTGAGACGCGGGCTTTGCGGGCAGACGGAAGTGATCTTCACGTTCCGCCAGGGGAAGGGGGCGTCACCTCGTGACCATGCCCGCACGCCGCATACGTCCGCGCACCGGCCGCCGGTCGTTCGACCTACGCGCGACCGCCCTGTTCTTCGTGCTGCTCGCCCTGCTCCTGTGCGTCCTGGGCTTCGCCGTCCGAACGCTGGCCGGGACCGCCGAGCGGCGCCCCGCCTGGGTGGCCGTGCTGTGCCTGGCGGGTCTCGCCGCCGTCCTGGCGTGGGGCCGCCGACGGCGCCGCCTCTTCGGCGCCCGGCCCGCCCGGCGGGCCGCCGCGGCGCTGGAGGAGGGCGTGCACACGGCGCTGGAGGAGTGGGAGGCGCCCGTGGCTGACGCCCCCTCCGCCGGCGACCTCGTCGAGCCGGCCGGGTACGACCGCGCGTACGACTACGACGCCCTGGACGCCGACGAGTTCGAGCGGGCCGTGGCCGGGCTGTGCGAACGGGACGGCTGTACCGGGGTAGAAGTCGTCGGCGGTGCGGGCGACTTGGGCGCCGATGTGCTCGCCGTGACGCCGGACGGGCGGCGGGTGGTCATCCAGTGCAAGCGCTACGGCGACGGGCACCGGGTCGGTTCGCAGGACCTGCAGCGCTTCGGCGGCACGTGCTTCACCGTGCACGGGGCCGATGTCGCGGTCCTCGTCACCACCAGCGACTTCACCGCGCCGGCCGCCGAGTACGCCGAACAGTGCGGCATCGTGTGCGTCGGCCGGCCGGCCCTGCGGGCGTGGCACGACGGCACCGGTCCGGCACCCTGGATGCTCGTGGAGGCCGCCGGCGGATGCTGACCGACCGTTCTTCGCTTCGGGCCGCTTGCCCGGCGAGCTCGGGTGCGGAAGGGGCCGTTGCGGGGGAGCCGGGAACGGTGGTCCGGCTCCCCCTCGGCGTGCGGGTGGTCAGCCGGTCGTCAGGGTGGCGTCGTCGACGACGAAGCTGGTCTGGAGGCCGGAGTCCTCGGTGGTCGCGAACGCCAGCGTGATCTGCCGGCCGGCGTACTGGCCGAGGTCCAGGGTGCGTTCGGTGTACCCGGTGGCCGCGTCGGCGTTGGAGTAGGTCTGCTGGACGGTCCCGTTGACCTTGACCTGGAAGGTGTCGTACACCGTCGTGCCCGTCTCGGCGGTGTCGATGTGCAGCCAGTACCTCAGGGTCGCCGTCGCGCAGCCCGCCGGGACGGTCACCGTCTGGCCGATGCTGTCGGTGGCGGCGTAGCCGTACCCCGCCAGCCAGGCGTACCGGGACCCGGAGTGCGCGGACTGCCCGCTGAACGTGCCGATCGCGCTGGTGCTGCCCGTCCACGGCGATGTACCGGTCTCGAAGCCGCCGTTGGAGAGCACCTGGGTCGGCGTGCAGCCACCGGCGCCCTTGACGGTCAGCGTGTACGACGCGCTGCGCGTGGCGGTTCCGGTGCCGGTGAAGGTGAGCGGGTAGGTGCCCGGTGGCACGGAGGAGCCGACGGAGACCGTCGCCGTGGACGAGGCGCCGGAGGTCACCGAGGCCGGGCTGAAGGAGACCGTGACGCCCGCCGGGGCACCCGAGGCGGACAGGTTCACCGTCTGTGCGGAGCCGCTGGTGGTGGCCGTGGACACGGTGGTGGTCAGCGAGGACCCCGGGTCGGTGCTGCCGGTGCCCGGGTTCACCGAGACCGAGAAGTCGTTGGCCGGGGCGGTGTCCGAGACCGCCTGCTTCCACAGCGTGTAGGCGACACCGTCCGCGCTGCGGTTCAGCCCGGTGGCGTTGATGTTGCTGGTGGTGTCGCACGCGGAGTGGTAGCAGCGGTCGTACGCGGTGCCCGCCGTGCCGCCCCACTTGGCGGCCTGCGCCGAGGTCTTGCGGGCGCTCGCGCCCATCGCGTAACCCGAGGTCGGGATGCCGTAGTTCTCGAAGGAGTAGTCGTCGGAGCGGCCCGCGCCCTCGGTGTTCTCCTCGGGCTGCAGGTTCAGCGAGTCCCAGTACGCCTTCATCGGCGCGGCGGCGGCCGAGGTGATGTGGTTGATGAAGTAGCCGCCGTTGGGCGAGGCGACCATGTCGAAGTTGTAGTACGCCTTGATCGCCGAGCGCTGGGCGGAGGTCAGCGAACGGACGTAGAAGTCCGAGCCGTTCAGGCCCTGCTCCTCGTCCGTCCACCAGCCGAAGCGGACGCGCGCCGCCATGGAGGGGCCGGTCTCGGCGAGTTTCAGCGCGACCTCCAGGAGGGTGGCGCTGCCGGAGCCGTTGTCGTTGATGCCGGGGCCGGCGGAGACACCGTCCAGGTGGGCGCCGAACATGTACACCTTGGACGCGTCGCCGCGGGGCCACTCGGCGATCAGGTTGGGGCCGGCGCCGCTGGTGCAGCCGGAGGTGCAGGGCTGCTCGGTGACGGTGTAACCGGCCGCCTGGAGCTTGCCCTTCACATAGGCGACCGAGTCCCGGTAACCCTGCCCGGTGGAGCGGCGGTTGCCGCCGTTGCGGGTGGCTATGGAGTTCAGCTCGGTGAGGTGCGCCTGCACTCTGGTGACGTCGATGTCGGGCGCGGCGGCCAGGGCGGGGGCGTGGGCCGCCGTGGGGAGGCGGCCCGCGGGGGCCGCCTCGGCGCTCGCGGGCAGCAGGGTGAGGCCCGCGGCGGCCGTGGCCAGCGCCAGGCCCGCCAGGGACAGTCTTCGTGGTCGTAGCACCATGTCTCCTTGTGGGGTGGAGGAAACGCCGGGTGGGCGGCGGGCCCGGGTGGGCCGCACCACGACACCCAGAAGAGCATGCGCATGCCAAGCCTTCGGTAAGCACGGACGTGCGGGACCGGCCGGATCGCGGCTCCCGCCCGTCCTCCCGGCGGGCGCCGGCACGGGTGCCGTACGGGCGCGCCGGGGCCCCGAGGAACCGGGCGGGCGGCCATGAGGTTAACGGGCTCGCCCTGCTCGCGCCCCCGGCCGAAACCGGCGCGTCCGCTCCCGGCCAGATCCGCCGCCCCGGGTCCGGGCCCGGAGGACGGCCCTGGCCTCCGGTGCGAGCCGCCCGTATCGTGCGCGCATGCGTGCGCGGGAGAACCCTTCGCGGGGACGGCGGCCGACGGACTCCGAGGCGAAGGCGGCCTATCTGGCCATGAGGGAGCGGATCGGGACATCGGACGCGCGGCATGCCACCGAACGGGAGGAACTGCGCGGACTGCCCGCCGAAGTGACGCGGTGGCTGGCGGAGCGGCGGCTCCTGGACCCGAGCGGGGAGCGGCTCAGCCCCCCGGAGAGCGCCCTGCGGCACGTCGTCTCCGAGCACCGGCGCCGCCTGCGGGAGACGGTCGACGGACTCGCCCGGGACGCCCGGGCCCTGGACGACGTCCTGTCCCTGCTGACGGTCCCCCGGCCCGGCACCCGGGAAACCGTGGAGACGGAGTTCTTCACCGACCGCGAGCGCACCCGGCAGCGGCTGGAGGAACTCGACGCGCTGAGCCGGGAGGAGTTCCTGGCGATGCGCAACACCTTTCCCGGGGCGCGGGTCCTGGACGCCAGTCTCGCGCGGGACCTGGAGATGGCGGCCGACGGCATCCGCATGCGGGTGCTGACCTCCCAGCAGGCGCTGCGCTCGCCCGCGCCGGCCCGCTATCTGGCCGCGCTGGCCGAGGCCGGGGTCGAGGTGCGGGTCGCGGCGACGGTGCCGCTGCACATGAACATCATGGACCGCGCGGTGGTCGTGATCGGGGTGGGGGCCGGCCCCCGGGGCGAGGGCGGTGACGTCATCCTGCACAGCGGGCCCGTCGCGCAGTGCTTCGCCCGGGTCTTCCTGCACGCCTGGGACCTGGCCCGGCCCCACACCGGACACCCCGCCGGACCGGATCGCCCCGGGCCCGCGCTGACCGCGCTGGAACGCGAGGTGCTGGCGCTGCTGGCCACCGGCGCCAAGGACGACACCATCGCCCGCCGGCTGGACTGCTCGGACCGCACCCTGCGCCGCGTGATGCACCAGATCATGGCGAAACTGGGCGCCTCCAGCCGCTTCGAGGCGGGAGTGACCGCGGCCCGCCTCGGCCTGGTGGACTGAGACCGGCGGCGCCGCGGGCGGACACCCCGGACGGCGGGACGGGGCCGGGGCCGGCCGCTGCGCGACGCGGGGTGGACCCGGAGGGATCGGTTCCGGGGCCACCCCTGAGGCGTTCTCGGTCGCCGGGACGGGTGTCCCTCCCGGTCAGGGGGCCACGGCGCGGCCCGTCTGGGGGGAGATACGGCCGGCGCACAGGCCCTTGCCCGCCAGGGTCTGCGCGATGCGCGGGATGGCGGCGAGGGTGTTGGCCGGCCACTCGTGCATCAGGATGATCTGGCCGTTGCCCAGCCGCGACACCGCCTGCACGATCGCGTCGGTGCTGGCGCCGTTCCAGTCCTGCGAGTCGACGTCCCAGATGATCTGCCGCAGGCCGTACTTGGCCTCCACCGCCTGGACGGTGGCGTTGGTCTCCCCGTACGGCGGGCGGAACAACTGCGGTGTGCCGCCGCCGGCCGCCGCGATCGCCTGCTGGGTGCGGGAGATCTCGGAGTCGATCTGGGCCTGGCCGAGCTGGGTCAGATGGGGGTGGGTGTAGCTGTGGTTGCCGATCCACATGCCGGCGCTCACCTCGGCCCGCACCTGGGCCGGGTAGGCGGCGGCGAACTGGCCCTCGTTGAACATCGTGGCCCGCAGGCCGTTCTGCCGGAGCGCGTTGAGCAGGGCCGGGGTGCGGTCGTTGGACGGGCCGTCGTCGAAGGTGAGTCCGACGTAGCCGTTGCAGGCGGCGGCCCGCGCCGGCGGGGCCTGGACGGCGGCGGTGACGGTGCCGGCCACGGCCGTCACGGCGACGGCCAGTCCGGTCAGCAGGGAACGGGGTGCGGTGCGCATGCGGGTGGGTCCTCCTCGGGTCGTGCGGGACCGCGGGCGGGGATGAGCGGACGGGAGGAAGGGCTGGTCAGCCGCTCACCGTGAGGTTGGAGTAGCCGCTGCTCTGGTAGCCCTCGGTGGCGAGGATCATGTAGTACTTGAAGCTGCCGAGGGGCATGCCGACGCGGGACCAGGCGTCGAAGTGGTTGCCGGTGGTGATGGTGCCGCCGGTCCGCTTGGACTGCCGGACGCTCCAGTACTGGTTGAAGGTCTTCGTGCCTTCCACGGAGGGGGCGTTGTACCGCGTCGTCTGGTAGATGTCGTACGTGCCGCCGTCGCTGCTGACCGTGCCCTTGTACGTGCCGGTGGGCCGGTAGGTGCCCCAGTTGTCGACGATGTAGTACTCCACCAGCGGGTTCGACGTCCATCCGTACAGGGCCAGGTAGCCGTTGCCGGACGGGCTGAAGCTGCCCGAGTAGCTCACGGTCCTGCGCCCGCCGGTGCTCCAGCCCTTGCCCGCGACGAAGTTGCCGCAGTTCGTCCACGAAGTGCTGTAGTTGCCGCCGGAATTGAGGGTCATCGAGACCGCGCCGCCGCCGTCGGTCCAGAACGAGTAGTAGAAGCCGTTGTCGGTGCCGGTCCGGTTGGTGGTGATGACGGTGGCGGCGTCGGCGGTGCCGGGCAGCAGCAGCCCGGAGGCGGTGGTGGCCGCCGCCAGGGCGCCGGCGCGGCCGATGAAGCCCCTGCGGCTCATCGGGCGGGGGAGGGCGTTGTCGCTGTCCATGCTTCCTCCTGGTGAGGGTGGATGAGCTGGGACCCGGGGCGGGCGCGGCCGTGCGGGGTGCCGGGCGCAGGGGTGGCAGGCAGGCGGATGGAATGGCATGTACGCGCCATGCGCCAGGACGGGGTCGTTCCTGCCGGGGGCGGGCTCGATTGCTGGAGAGTATGCGGCCGTGCCGAAACGGCGGTCAATCCGTCTGTTTCCGAAACTTCATCGAAACAAGGTGAGCGTTCGTAGGGGTGGAGGCCGAAAGTTTCGTCTGCGCTGGTCGGTCGCGGTGTGACCGTGGCTGTCCGGACGGTTGACGGGGTGTGGGCGGGTGTCTAGCGTGACGCAACGCTCGACAACGGATCCGAAACATTCGAATGCCCGGGAGGGCACGTGAACCTGCCCCGCATCACCGCGGCCGCCGCCGCGGCCTGCTGCCTCGCCCTGCTTCCGCTCACCGCCGCGAGCCCCGCGGCCGCGGCGGGCGGCCCCGCCGCGGCGGACCGCCCGCTGCGGCAGCTCGCCGCCGACGACCACCTGCGGATCGGCACCGCCGTCGACATGTCCGCGCTCGCCGACGACGCCGCCTACCGCCGGCTCGCGGGCTCCGAGTTCTCCACCGTCACCGCGGAGAACGTGATGAAGTGGGAGGCGATCGAACCCCGCCAGGGGGAGTACGACTACGCCGCCGCCGACCGGCTCCTCGACTTCGCGCAGCGGCACGGGCAGAAGGTGCGCGGCCATGTCCTGGTCTGGCACAGCCAGTTGCCGGCCTGGCTGACCTCCGGCGACTTCACCGCCGACGAGCTGCGGGAGATCCTGCACCGCCACATCACCGACACCGTCCGGCACTTCAAGGGCCGGATCTGGCAATGGGACGTGGTCAACGAGGCGTTCAACGAGGACGGCACCCTGCGCGACAGCATCTGGCTGCGCGCACTCGGGCCCGGCTACATCGCCGACGCCTTCCGCTGGGCGCACGAGGCCGACCCGCGCGCCCTGCTGTTCTACAACGACTACAACACCGAGTGGACGGGCCCGAAGAGCGACGCCGTGTACGACCTGGTGCGCCGCCTGCGGGCCGAAGGGGTGCCCGTCGACGGCGTCGGCTTCCAGGGGCACCTCGGCATCCAGTACGGCCTGCCCACCGACATGGCGGCCAACTTCGCCCGCTTCGACAGGCTCGGCCTGGCGACCGCCGTGACGGAGGCCGACGTCCGCATGGAGATGCCGGCCGACGCCGGCAAGCTGGCCACCCAGGCCGAGGGCTACCGGCGCCTGCTCGACGCCTGTCTGCGCGCCCGGCACTGCGTGTCGTTCACCGTCTGGGGCTTCACCGACAAGTACTCCTGGGTGCCCGACACGTTCCCCGGCGAGGGCGCGGCCAACCTGTTCGATGAGAACTACCGCGCCAAGCCCGCGTACCGCACCCTCCAGGAGCAACTGACGGGCCGGGCACGGCCGCGGTCCGCCGAGTAGGGGCGGCCCACCGGCACGCTGACGCGAGGGGCGGGCGGGTCCGCCGCGGCGGCGGCGAGGGGGCCGGCCCGCGGTGACCGCCGCGGGCCGGCCCCCTGGTCATCCCCCGTCACCTCCCCGGGGCGGGGCCGTGCTCTGGCGTACCACCAGGTGGGTGGCCAGCTCGATGCGCAGGGCCGTCTTCCTGGCGTCCTTGGGCCGCAGCAGCATGCGCGCCGCCTCCTCGGCCATGCGCTGGAGGGGCTGCTGGACGGTGGTCAGGGGCGGGCTCGACCAGCGGGCCGGGGGCACGTCGTCGTAGCCCACCACCGACAGCTGCCCGGGGACGCTCAGCCCCAGGACCCGGGCCGCCTCCAGGACGCCGAGGGCCTGGAGGTCGCTGCCGGCGAAGATCGCCGTCGGCCGGTCGGGGCGCCGCAGCAGGTCCATGGCGTGCTCGAAGCCGCCCTGGACGTGGAAGTCGCCGAACCGCACCAGCGCCGGGTCCGGTTCGTGCCCCGCCATCGCCATCGCCGAGCGGTATCCGTCCAGCCGGGCCAGCGAGCACATCAGGTCCTCGGGGCCGGTGATGATGGCGACCCGCTCGTGCCCCTGGTCGGTCAGGTGGCGCGTCGCGGCCATGCCCCCGGCCCAGTTGGCCGAGCCGACGGACGGCACGTCCGGGTCCGGGTCGCCCGCCGGGTCCACGATGACGAACGGGATGGCCCGTGACCGCAGTTGGCGTTTCACGTCCTCCGGCACCGTCGAGAAGACCAGCAGGACGCCGAGCGGGCGGCGGCGCAGCACGCCCCCGATCCACTCCGGGCCGGGCGCCTGCCGGGTGCCGCTCTCGGTGAGCGCCACCGTCGCGTCGTTCTGCTTGGCGACGTTCTCCACCCCGCGGATGAGCTCCATCGCCCACACGCTCTCCAACTCGTGGAAGACGATCTCGATGAGCGGAGCCTGCGGCGCGCCCGCCGTCCGCCGACGGTAGCCGTGCACCTCCAGCAGACGCTCCACCTTGGCCCGGGTCGCGGGGGACACATCCGAACGACCGTTGAGCACTTTCGAAACTGTCGGAAGCGAGACGCCGGCCTCCCTGGCCACGGCTGCCAGGGTGACTCTCCGACCGACCTGGGCTTCTTCGCGCATGGTCGCAGCATAGGGCACGGACGCCGGGTAACGGTTTGGCCGCGTACGTGCACGACCGTTGACCACTTCTTCCTTCTCCTCCTACTGTCCAGCCGCAGGACTTTCGGCTCTTATACCGAAACTTTCGGAAGGCGGATGACCCATGCGTACACGTGTGTCCAGAGTGGTCGCGGGCGGCGCGACCCTCGCCCTGGCGGCGACCCTCGCCGCGTGCGGCAGCGGCAGCGGCAGCGGTTCCTCCAACGACGGCAAGATCCATGTGCTCGTCTACGGCGACTCCGGCAACAAGATCGAGAAGCAGATCGTCGACACCTTCAACAAGACCTCGAAGGTCAAGGCGGTCCTCGACACCATTCCCGGCGCCGACTACCAGCAGAAGCTGCAGACCATCATCAGCACACCCCAGGCGCCGGACATCTTCTTCCACTGGGGCGGCGGCAGCATCAGGCCCTTCGTCAAGGCGGGGCTGTTGATGCCGCTGGACGACTTCATCAAGAAGGACCCCAACCTCGACGACAAGTTCCTGCCCACCGTCTACAACAGCTCCGTCGTGGACGGGAAGCCGTACGGCATCCCCATGCGCGGCACCCAGCCGGTGCTGCTGTTCAGCAACAAGAACGTGCTCGACAAGGCGGGGGTGAAGCAGCCCCGGACCTGGGACGAACTGCTCGCCGCCGTGAACAAGTTGAAGTCCTCGGGCGTCACCCCCATCGCCCTCGGCGGTGGCGACCAGTGGCCGACGTTGATGTGGTTCGAGTACGTCTACGACCGGGTCGCCGGCCCGGGGCTGTTCGAAAAGGCCCTCAAGGGTGACAAGGACGCCTGGGCGAGCGCGGACAGCAAGAAGGCGCTCGGCATGCTCAAGCAGCTGGTCGACGCGGGTGCGTTCGGCAAGAACTACGACTCGGTGAAGTACACCAACGGCTCCTCGCCCGCCCTGGTCGCTCAGGGCAAGGCCGGCTTCGAGCTGATGGGCTCCTGGTACTACTCGCAGCAGCAGACGGACGCCAAGGACTTCGCCGCCAAGGGCCTGGGCTACGGCCCGTTCCCGACCGTCCCCGGCGGCAAGGGCGACGCCTCGAACGTCGTCGGCAACACCAACAACTTCTACTCGGTGATGAAGAAGACCAAGCACCCCGAGGCCGTCGCCGAGTTCCTGAAGCTGATGTACTCCGACGAGTTCGTCAAGGCCCAGCTGTCCATCGGCAACCTGCCCACCACCACGACCACCCCGCAGTTCCTGGACGAGTCGGCGAGCCCCGAGTACTCCCGCTTCCAGTACGACCTGGTGGCCAAGGCCAAGTCCTTCCAGCTGTCCTGGGACCAGGCCTACCCGCAGACCGCCGCCACCTCCATGCACCAGGCCGTTCAGCAGTTCCTCAACGGACAGCTCGACGAGAACGGCTTCATCCAGGCCATGCAGGCCCTCCCGACCGAATGAACCGCTCATGACCACACAGCTCACGAGCGCCCCGCCCACCGCCGAGGCCACCCGTAAGGCCCGGCGGCGGCCGGAGGACTCCTACGCCGCCCGCGGCACCCGCCCCGGCTTCCTCTGGGCGCTGCCGGCCACCCTGTTCTTCACCCTCTTCGCCATCGCACCACTGATCATGGTCGCGGTGCTGTCCTTCATGAGCTGGAACGGCCTCGGTCCACCCGAGTTCGTCGGCACCGACAACTGGCAGCGGATCCTCGACGACCCGGTCATGATCCGCAGCATCTGGCTCACCCTGCTGCTCACCGCCCTCGGCGTGGTCCTCCAGACCCCGCTGAGCATCGTGCTCGGGGTCTGGGCCGCCGGACACCAGCGCAACCGGGCCGTCCTGTCGGCGGTCTACTTCATCCCGCTGCTGCTGTCCGCCACCGCCGTGTCGGTGCTCTGGCGGGCGCTGCTCGACCCGAACTTCGGCATCCCCGCGCGAATGACCTGGCTGTTCGGCGACGGCAACCTGTTCGGCGAGCAGGCCACCGCCATCGGTGTCCTCGCCTTCGTCAGCACCTGGCAGTTCACCCCCTTCCACACGCTCATCTACCAGGGCGCGGCCCGGGCCATCCCGCCGGTGCTGTACCAGGCGGCGGAGATCGACGGCGCCGGGCGCTTCCGCCAGTTCTTCCACATCACCCTGCCGCAGCTGCGCAACTCGATCGTCACCTCGATGATCCTGATGATCGTCGGAGGTCTCACCACCTTCGAGACCGTGCTGATCCTCACCCAGGGCGGTCCCGGCACCGACACCACCATCAGCGCCTACTACATGTACCAAAAGGCATTCAAGAGCTTCGACTTCGGAGCCGGCGCGGCCATCGCCCTGTGCCTGGTCGTCGCCGCCACCGTCGTCTCGCTGATCGTGGTCCGCGTCTCCGGCTACGACAAGATGCGCAGCGACATGGAGGGGGTGTCATGAGGCGCCGCCCCAACTACCTCGCCGGAGCCGGCTCGATCGTCTGGCTCGTCGTGGTCGGCCTGCCGCTGTACGTGATGCTGGCCGCGACCCTGCGCACCCGGCAGGACTACGCCAAGAAGGGCCCCGTGTCCTTCCCCGGCGAGTTCACCCTGGACAACTACACCGGGGCGTTCGACGCCGGCTTCGGCCGGTACTTCCTGAACACCATCATCGTCACCGTCTGCGTCGTCGGTGTGGTGCTGCTGCTCGTACCGCCGCTGGCCTACGCGATCGTCCGCAGCCGCTCCCGGGTCACCTCGCAGATCTTCCGGCTGTTCCTGCTGGGCCTCGCCATTCCGGCCCAGGCCGTGATCGTGCCGATGTTCTACCTGATCAGCGAGGCCGGGCTGTACGACAACCTGCTGGGCGTCATCCTGCCCACCGCGGCGTTCTGCCTGCCCATGTCGGCGCTCATCCTCAGCGGGGCCATGCGGGACATCTCCCCGGAGCTGTTCGAGGCCATGACGATGGACGGGGCGAGCCCGAGGCGGATGTTCTTCCAGCTCGTCGTGCCGCTCTCGCGCGGCGGGCTGTCCACGATCGTGGTGTTCTCCGCCCTCCAGGCATGGAACGGCTTCCTGTTCCCGCTGGTCCTGACCCAGTCCGAAGAGACCAAGCTGATCACCCTGGGCCTGTACAACTTCCAGACCGCTCACGGAATCGACATCCCCGGCCTGCTGGGCGCCGTGACGCTGTCCATGGTGCCCGTCCTGCTCGTCTACCTGTTCGCCCGCCGAGCCCTGGTCCAGGGCCTGATGGGCATGGGAGGAAAGTGACCGCCAACGTGGCCGTAGAGACCACCCCCGAAGTCCCCGTCTGGAACGACCCGACCCAGGACATCGGCACCCGCGTCTCCGCGCTGATCGACGCGATGACCCTGGAGGAGAAGACCGCCCAGCTGTACGGCGTGTGGGTCGGCGCGTCCGACGAGGGAGGTGAAGTCGCCCCGCACCAGCACGACATGGAGGAGGCCGTCGACCTCGACGCCCTGCTGCCCGCCGGACTGGGCCAGTTGACCCGGCCGTTCGGCACGGCACCGGTCGATCCCGCGCTCGGCGCGCTGTCCCTGCTGCGCACCCAGAGCCGGATCACCGCCGCCAACCGCTTCGGCATCCCGGCCCTGGCCCACGAGGAGTGCCTGGCCGGATTCGCCACCTGGGGCGCCACCGCCTACCCCGTCCCGCTGTCCTGGGGCGCCACCTTCGACCCCGACCTGATCCGCCGGATGGCCGCCGCCATCGGCCGCGACATGCGCTCCGTCGGCGTCCACCAGGGCCTCGCGCCGGTCCTGGACGTGGTGCGCGACGCCCGCTGGGGCCGGGTCGAGGAGACCATCGGCGAGGACCCCTACCTCGTCGGCAGCATCGGTACCGCCTATGTGCAGGGGCTGGGCTCGGCCGGTGTCGTCGCCACCCTGAAGCACTTCGCGGGCTACTCGGCCTCCCGCGCCGGCCGCAACCTCGCGCCCGTCGGCATGGGCCCGCGCGAACGGGCCGACGTCCTGCTGCCGCCGTTCGAGATGGCCATCGTCGAGGGCGGAGCCGACTCCGTCATGCACGCCTACACCGACACCGACGGCATCCCCTCGGCGGCCGACGAGGACCTCCTCACCGGGCTGCTGCGCGACACCTGGGGCTTCGCGGGCACGGTCGTCGCCGACTACTTCGGCATCGCCTTCCTCAAGACCCTGCACGGGATCGCCGGGGACTGGTCGCAGGCCGCGGCGGCGGCCCTGCGCGCGGGCGTCGACGTGGAACTGCCCACCGTGAAGACGTTCGGCGCGCCCCTCGCCGAGGCCCTCGCCGCGGGCCGGGTGCCGGAGGCGCTCATCGACCGCGCCCTGCGCCGGGTGCTCACCCAGAAGGCCCGGCTCGGCCTGCTCGACGCCGGCTGGGACCCGGTCCCGGCCGCGCTGCGCGGAGCCGACCTGGACGACCCCGGCACCCTGCGCGGCACCGTCGACCTGGACACCGCGGAGAACCGGGAACTGGCCCGGACCATCGCGGAGGAAGCCGTCGTCCTGCTGGCCAACGACGGCACCCTGCCGCTCGACCGGCCCCGCAGCATCGCCCTGATCGGCCCCAACGCCACCGTCGGCACGGCCGTGCTGGGCTGCTACTCCTTCCCCCAGCACGTCGGCGTGCACCACCCGGGAACCCCGGCCGGCATCGACCTGCCCTCCCTGGAGGACGCCCTCCGGCGGGAGTTCCCCGACACGGAACTCACCGTCGTCCAGGGCACCGGCGTGGACGACGGCGACGTCTTCGGCATCGCCGAGGCCGTCGACACCGCACGCCGGGCCGACGTCGTCGTGGTGGCCCTCGGCGACCGCGCCGGCCTGTTCGGCCGGGGCACCAGCGGCGAGGGCTGCGACGCCGAGTCGCTGGCCCTGCCCGGCGCCCAGCAGCGGCTGCTCGACGCGCTGCTCGACACCGGGACGCCCGTGGTGACGGTCCTCCTGGCCGGCCGGCCCTACGCCCTGGGCCGGGCCGTGGAGGAGTCCGCCGCCATCGTGCAGTCCTTCTTCCCCGGGGCGGAGGGCACCGGCGCCATCGCGGGCGTGCTCAGCGGCCGGACCAACCCGTCCGGACGACTGCCGGTCAGCGTGCCCCGCGACACCGGCGGCCAGCCCGCCACCTACCTCGGCGCACGGCTCGCCCAGGCCAGCGACGTCTCCAGCATCGACCCCACCTCGGCCTTCGCGTTCGGGCACGGGCTGTCCTACACGTCCTTCGACTGGGGCGAGCTGGCCGTCGGCCGGGCGGAGGCGGACACCGGCGGCGAGTTCGACCTCGCGTTCACCGTGCGCAACACGGGGGAGCGGGCCGGCACCGAGGTGGTCCAGCTGTACCTGCACGATCCCGTGGCCTCCGTCGTCCAGCCGGTGCAGCGGCTCATCGGCTACACCCGGGTGCGGCTCGCCGCGGGCGAGGCCCGCCGGGTACGCGTCACCGTGCCCGCCGACCTCGCCTCCTTCACCGGCCGCGACGGCCGCCGGGTGGTCGAACCGGGCGAGCTGCACCTGCGGCTGGCGGCGTCCAGCGCGGACGCCCGGCTGACCGCGACGGTGACCCTGACCGGCGAGGAACGCCACGTGGACCACACCCGCCGGTTCCACGCGCGGTTCGAGCAGGAGACGGTACGGCCGGCGGACCCCGCCGCCTGACCCGCCGCGCGCGGCCGGCCCCACCCGTGGCCGGCCGCACGCCGGCGTCGCGACCGCACGCGCGCGAGGCCCGTACTCACCCGCGTGTCACCGTCACGGTCACCAGCGCGCCCGGGGCCGCCCGGACCCACGCCCGCCCGGCCGTCCGCCGTACGACGTCCGCCCCGCCCTCGGCCCGGATCCGCCAGGCACCGGGCGGCACGGACAGCACGCTCAGCCGGGAACCGTGCGCCGCCGCGCGGTAGACCAGCCGGTACCCGCCCGCCCCGGTGTCGTAGGCGGCGGAGCGCACCGTACCCGCCACGGCCTCGGCGTACGGCTCCACGGTCAGCTCCTTGTTGACGCGGAACGCGCCCGTGCCGTCCAGCGCGCAGTACCCGCCGCCGTAGCACCACACATAGCCCGCCCAGCCGGATGCGTAGCGCCCGAGCGAGGCCATGGCGTCCCGGTAGAAGCGGTTCATGTGCGGCAGCGAGCTGTCCGGCGGACCCCACTCGCCGACCACCACCGGGACCCCGTACCGCCTCGGGTACGCGGTCACGGCCCGCTCGTACGCCTCGATCCAGCCGGCCCCGGGGTCGTAGTCGGCGCCCGCCTCCATCGCGGTGTCGTAGAAGTGCGGCGCGTACACCACCCGGGGATCACGGACCCGGCCGAGGCCCGTCGGCACGCCCTCCCCGACGACCGGGGTCGGCTCGACGAACAGCCAGGCGTCCCGGTCCGCCGGGCGGACGGCGTCGGCCAGCCGGTTGTACATCGGGGTGAGCTGGTCGCGTTCGATACGGCGCGCGGCCGCCGGCAGGTCCTCCCCGGGCCGCGGCTCGCCCATGGGCTCGTTGATCAGGTCGTAGCCGAGCACCGCCGGATGGCCGGCGAAGCGGGTGGCGAGCGTGCGCCACATGCGGGCCTGGGCGCGCCTGAGGTCGTCGTCCTCGTAGAGATGGGTGAAGGCGCGCTGCACGGCGGGCTCGAAGTACTCGGCGAACCAGTCGTCCGGGTGCGGGGTGAACGGCAGCCCGTCGGTCCTGGTCGCCCACTCGGGTATGCCCCGGTGGCCGAAGGCGGGCCCGAAGACGTCCTGGTGGGCGTCCAGGACGACCCGCACGTCCTGGCGCTCGGCCCAGTCCAGGACGCGCTCGACCTTGCGCAGGTACCGCTCGCTGTACTGCCCGGGCCGGGGCTCCAGGTCGTCCCAGAAGACCAGCAGCCGGGCGAAGTCGAAGCCCTGGGCGCGCAGATCGCGCAGATGGCGTTCGGTGATCGCGCTCAGGGCCTGCTCGCCCCGGTGCGTCTTGTCCTCGATGTTCCAGCCGCGCAGGGTGAGCACCCGCCCCTGCCCGTCGGTCAGCGGGGGAATGCCGGGTCCGGCCTCCTCGGCGTGGGCGGTGGCGGGGGCCAGCAGCGCGGCGACGGCCGCGCCCGCCGTCAGCATCGCTCGCAGCACGGGAAACCTCCGGGGCGGTGGGAACGGCGGCAACTTCCTTGACTTCGCGTCTACTTCGAACACTCCCGTGCTACCAGGCGCACACGGGAAAGACCAGCACCAGGGAGCGCACATCCCCATTGCGCGCGGCCCCGTTCGTGAAATGATGTCCTGACAAAGGATGGACGGCGGGCCCGCCCGCGACGACCGCCCCGGAGAGGAACCCCTGCCATGGCCCAGACCCTCGACCGCATCCGGGTCGGCTCCGCCCCCGACTCCTGGGGCGTCTGGTTCCCCGACGACCCGCACCAGATCCCCTGGCACCGCTTCCTCGACGAGGTGTCCGAGGCGGGCTACGACTGGATCGAACTCGGCCCCTACGGCTACCTCCCCACCGACCCGGCCCGGCTCGCCGACGAACTGGCCCGGCGGCACCTGAACGTCTCGGCGGGCACGGTCTTCACCGCCCTGCACCGCGGACCGGCCGTCTGGGAGGAGACCTGGGCCCACGTCGGCCGGGTCGCCGAGCTCACCCGGGCCATGGGCGCCCGGCACCTGGTGGTGATCCCCTCCTTCTGGCGCGACGACAAGACCGCCGAGATCCTGGAGCCGCCCGAGCTGACCCCCGAGCAGTGGACCCACCTGACCCGGGGCATGGAACGGCTCGGCCACCTGGTCAGGGAGACCTACGGCCTGGACATCGTCGTCCACCCGCACGCCGACACCCACCTCGACACCGAGGCCCACGTCACCCGCTTCCTGGACGCCACCGACAGCCGGCTGGTGAGCCTCTGCCTGGACACCGGGCACTACGCCTACTGCGGCGGCGACAGCGTCAAGCTGATCGAGACCTACGGCGAGCGCGTCGGCTATCTGCACCTCAAGCAGGTCGATCCGGAGATCCTCGCCGAAGTCGTCGCCCAGGGAATGCCGTTCGGGCCCGCCGTGCGGCGCGGGGTGATGTGCGAACCGCCCTCCGGGGTGCCCGACCTGGCACCGGTGCTGCGCGCGGCACAGGGACTGGGCGTGGACCTGTTCGCGATCGTCGAGCAGGACATGTACCCGTGCGAACCGGACCGGCCGCTGCCGATCGCCGTCCGCACCCGGCGCTTCCTGCGCTCCTGCGGCGCCTGAGCGGGCGTGCGCGCGGATCCTGCGCTGCCCTGACGGATTCGGCCACGGCGGCGCCGGGAACCAACCGGGGCACCCGGGCGTTCCACCGACAACGGGGAACGCCCGCGTGGACGGGAGGACGACATGACACACCGTACGCACACCCACGACACGCCCCGCACCGACACCGACGCCGCCGAGGCGGCCGTCGCCCGGCGGCAGCGCTTCGGCCGCCTGCCCGAGCGGATACGCCTTCAGGACACGGTCGAGACGAAGCCGGCCACCCGGCCGGACCCGGCGCGGGACGCCTACCACCCGGACGAGTGGCTGATCCGGTACTGCGGCTGACCCCGGTGCGGGGACGGGGCGGCGCCGCGTACCGGCCCGGCACCGTCCCCGTACCGCTCAGGCCGACCGCACCTCCGTGAGCGTCACCGGCCGGTGCTCGCGCAGGGACAGGGTGCACGCCTCGGCGATCCAGCCTGCCTCCAGGGCGTCCTCCACCGTGCAGGGGGAGGGCCGGGTCCCGGCCACCACCTCGGTGAACGCGGCCAGTTCGGCGCGGTAGGCGGCGGCGAACCGGTCCAGGAAGAAGGCGTGCGGAGTACCCGACGGGAAGTTGGCGCCGGGCTCGGCCGAGCGCAGCGGAAGCCGGTCGTCCAGGCCCACGGCCAGCGAGTCGGCGAAGCCGTGCAGTTCCAGGCGCACGTCGTAACCCCGCAGGTTGTGGCGGGAGTTGGACACCGTCGCGACCGTGCCGTCGTCCAGGGTGAGCAGCGCGCCGGTGGTGTCGGCGTCGCCCGCCGCCGCGATGTGGCCGGCGCCGCGGTTGCCGCCCACCGCGTACACCTCGGTGACCTCACGGCCCGTCACCCAGCGGATGCTGTCGAAGTCGTGCACGGAGCAGTCCCGGAAGATGCCGCCGGACGCGGCGACGTACGCGGCCGGCGGCGGCGCAGGATCCAGCGTCGTGGACCGCACGGTGTGCAGCGCGCCCAGCTCACCGGCCCGTACGGCGGCCCGGGCGGCGGCGAACCCCGCGTCGAAACGCCGGTGGTAGCCGATCTGCACCGGCACACCACCGTCCCGCACGACGTCCAGGAGCTCGACGCCCTCGCGCATCGTCCGGGCGACGGGCTTCTCGCAGAAGACGGGCACACCGGCCGCCACACCGGCCCGGATCAGCGCGGGATGGGCGTCGGTGGCCGCCGCCACCACGATGCCGTCCACCCCGGACGCCAGCAGCGCCCGCGGCGACGGGGCCACCTCGGCGCCGAACCGCTCCGCCGCCCGCCCGGCCGCGTCCCCGAACGGGTCGGTGACGACGAGCGATTCGACGGCGTCCAGCCCGCGGAGGGTCTCGGCGTGGAAGGAGCCGATACGGCCGAGACCGAGGATTCCGATACGCATGCGCCCCATTCTTGTCCCCTTCTTGTCCGTACAGACCCGGCGCACCATCGGCGCGGAGCCGCCGGAACCCGGGAACGGAGCCGCCCCGGCGCCCCTACGGGCTGACCCAGCCGCCGGTCCGCGCGGACCGCGCCATCGCGTCGAGCGCGCGCGCCCCGTGCACCGCGTCCGCCAGGGTGGTGCCGTACGGCGTGCCCTCGGCCACGGACCGTACGAAGCGGCCGGCCTCGATCACCTTCAGGTCGTCGTAGCCCATCGCGTTGGCCGCGCCCGGCTGGAACGCGGCGAACTCGCCGGCGCCCGGGCCGACGTGGACCGTGCTCACGGGCTGGTCCCGGTAGCCGGTGCCGCGGCACACGCCCAGCTCGTTCATCCTCCGGAAGTCCCAGAACACCGCACCCCGGCTGCCGTGCACCTCGAAGCCGTAGGCGTTCTGCTCGCCGACCGAGACCCGGCAGGCCTCCAGCACCCCGCGGGCGCCGGAGGCGAAGCGCAGCAGACAGCCGACGTAGTCCTCGTTCTCCACCGGGCCCGGCGCACCGCCCGGGGCCAGGGCGTGCCCGGCCGTCGCACCGCCCGTGCGGGCGCGCTGCGGGACGAAGACCGCGGTGTCCGCGGCGAGGGAGACGATCTCGCCGCACAGGAAGCGGGCCAGGTCCACGCCGTGCGAGGCCAGGTCGCCGAGCACCCCGCTGCCCCCGCGCCGCCGCTCGTACCGCCAGGTCAGAGCGGTGTCCGGGTCCGCCGCGTAGTCGCTGAACAGGCGGACGCGCACATGCGTGACCGTGCCGATCCCGCCGGAGGCGATCAGCTCGCGGGCGGCCTCCACGGCGGGCGCGTTGCGGTAGTTGAAGCCGACCGTGCCCTGCACCCCGGCCCGCGCGACCGCGTCGGCGACCGCGCGCGCGTCGGCGGCGGTCAGGCCCACCGGCTTCTCGATCCACAGGTGCTTGCCGGCCTCGGCCAGCGTCACGCCGATCTCCCGGTGCAGGAAGTTCGGCACGGTGACGCTGACGGCCTGGACGCGCGGATCGGCGGCCACCTCGCGCCAGTCGCGGGTGGCGGAGGCGAACCCGAACCGCTCGGCGGCCTCCTCGGCCCGCCCCGGCACCTCCTCGGCGACCGTGACCAGCCGGGGCCGCAGCGCGAGGTCCGGATAGTGGTGCGGGAGCCGCGCGTACGCCCGGGTGTGCACCCGGCCCATCCAGCCGAACCCGATGACGGCGACACCCAGCGCATCCACCATGACAGCGTCTCCCAGAAGCGTGGGACCGGCGCCCGGACCGGTCCGTCCCGGCTCCGGGACACCTTTGTCCGGACATGGAGGCGTGTCAACCCTCCCGACGCTCCCTCGGAGACCTCACAGATTGATGGCGTACGCCTTGCGCAGCGTCTCGTGCACCGTCCACCGCGTACGGTCGCCCGCCCGCAGCACCGCCATGTCGCCGGGCCCCACCCGCAGCGTCGGGCCGTCCTCGACCTCGATCGTGGCCGAGCCGCTGATCACCACGAACAGCTCGTCGGCCTCCGTGTCCGTGACCACGCCCGGGGTGATCTGCCAGATCCCCCGGATCTGCCGCCCGTCCGGCGACTCCCAGACCACCTTCCCGGTCACCTCCGGGCGCCCGGAGACGATCTGCGCCGGGTCCAGGGGCTCGGGTTCGAGGTCGGCGTCGGGGATGTGGAGCGCGAAGCTGTGCGTCATGCGGCCGACCCTAGTCGGCGGGTGCGCCGCGGTGCCGTGGACAGGGTGTGGGGCATCGGGCCCGGCCACGGGACACTTCGTCGCCCCTGCTCAGCGGCCGGTGCGCACCCCGTCCAGCGCGATGGCCAGTACCCGGTCCCGCTGGGCGGCGTCCTCGAAGTTCGTCGCCATGATCCCGGCGACCAGCCGCAGCAGGTCCCCGAAGTCCATGTCCGTCCGCGCGGCGCCGATGCGCTGGGCGCGCTCCAGCAGCGGGCCGCCGGCCGCGAACATGGACTCGCGGCAGGTCTGGAAGATGTCCGACTCGCCGTTCAGCGCCTCGCGCACCGCCCGCTTGGTGACCATGTAACCGGCGAACCGGTCCAGCCACGCCGTCAGCGCCTCCCAGGGCTCCCGGTCCGCCAGCTCCAGGGCGGCCGCGCACAGGGCGGAGACCTCGTCGGCGTAGACCGTCTCGAACAGGTCGCGGCGGGTGGGGAAGTTCCGGTACAGGGTGCCGATGCCGACACCGGCGCGGCGGGCGATGTCCTCCAGGGAGGCGTCGGCCCCGTGCTCGGCGAACGCCTCGCGGGCGGCGTCGAGCAGGGCGTCGTAGTTGCGGGCGGCGTCCTTACGGTGCGGCCGGCGGGCCGCGACGATCTCGCTGACGGGGAACGGCGTGGCCGTCACTGCTGCCTCCCGGGGAGGGATTTCGGATTGAAGCGGAGGTTGGCCTCCGCTAGAGTGGAGGGGTACCTCCACTTTACCAGTGCGGGGTGGCTCCGCCATGGCCGGACGCGGCCCGCGCTCGCCGCCCCCGCGACCGGGGCGGGCCCCGTACGACCGCGCCCCCGCACCACCGCACTCCACGGGCCCGCCCCTGGGCTCCCCTGTTCCGCTGCCCTGACCCGCTGAGCTGATCCGTTTCCCTGATCCGCTTCCCTGATCCCTTTCTCGATTTCTCGATTTCCCTTTCTCGATCACGGAGAGGCTTCTCCATGCCCCGCGCCTCCACCCGTCTCACCTTCGCGGTCCTCGCGACCGGAGCCGGTGTCTTCTCCATGCTCCAGTCACTGATCGCACCGGCCCTGCCGACCGTCCAACACGCCCTGCACGCCTCCCCGTCCACCGCGACCTGGGTGATGACCGCGTATCTGCTGTCCGCCTCGGTCTTCACCCCGATCCTCGGCCGGGTCGGCGACCTCGCCGGCCGGAAACGGACCCTCGTCGCCGTCCTGCTGGCCGTCCTCGCGGGCTGCCTGGTCGCCGCGCTGGCCCCGAACATCGGCGTGCTGATCGTCGCCCGGGTCGTCCAGGGCGTCGGCGGCGCCCTGTTCCCGCTCTCCTTCGGCATCATCCGGGACGAGTTCGCCCCGGCCGAGGTCGGCGGCAGCATCAGCAACCTCTCCGCGGTGATCGCGGCCGGCGGCGGTGTCGGCATGGTGGCCGCCGGACCGATCGTGTCCGCGCTCGACTACCGCTGGCTGTTCTGGATCCCGGTGGCGATCGTCGCCGCGACGGTCCTGATCGCCCTACGCTACATCCCCGAGTCGCCCGAACGGGCGGCGGGCAAGGTCGGCTGGACCGGTGCCGTGCTGCTCTCCGGCTGGCTGGTGGCCCTGCTGCTGCCGCTGAGCCAGGCCGGGCAGTGGGGCTGGGGCTCGGCGCGGGTGCTCGGCCTGTTCGCCGCCGCCGTCGTGCTGTTCGCGGTGTGGCTGGTGACCGAGGCCCGCTCGCGCACCCCACTGATCGACCTGCGGGTGCTGCGGCTGCCCGCGGTGTGGACGACCAACGCCGCCGCCCTGCTGTTCGGCGCCGGCATGTACTCCATCTGGTCCTTCCTGCCGGGCTTCGTCCAGACACCGTCCGCGGCCGGCTACGGCTTCGGCGCCGGCGTCACCGAGTCCGGACTGCTCATGCTGCCGATGCTGGTCGCGATGTTCCTCTCCGGAGTGCTGTCGGGCCGGCTGGAGCCGCGCTTCGGCGCCAAGGCCCTGCTCACCACGGGCGCCGCGCTCGGCGCGCTGGCCTGCGGCTTCCTCACCCTCTGGCATGACGCCCGGTGGCAGATCGGCGTCGTCGCGGCTCTGTTCGGCCTCGGCATTGGACTGGCCTTCGCCTCGATGGCCAACCTCATCGTCGGCAGCGTGCCGGCGGCCCAGACCGGCGCCGCGACCGGCATGAACGCCAACATCCGCACCATCGGCGGCTCCATCGGCGCCGCGCTCACCAGCGTCCTGGTCACCGGCCGGCTCCAGCCCTCGGGCCTGCCGTACGCCTCCGGCTACACCCACGGCTGGACCCTGCTCACCCTGCTCTGCCTGGCCGCGACCGCCGCCGCCCTCCTGGTCCCGGCCCGCCGCCAGGGCCCTCCGGCCGAGACCCCCACGACCTCGGGGGTGACACGGGCACCCGCCCAGGTGCGGTAGTGTTGACCTGCGTGATCACGCGGGAAACCCCGCGTAGGACCGCGGCGGGACGTGGCGCAGCTTGGTAGCGCACTTGACTGGGGGTCAAGGGGTCGCAGGTTCAAATCCTGTCGTCCCGACTTGTGAGAGTCGCAGGTGAGGGCCGGTTTCGGAGCAATTCGAAACCGGCCCTCGGCCGTTTCTGGGGACCGGTTGGGGACCAGGGCTCCCTCGACCGGTGTCGGCGGGGCATGACGATCGGGCTCTGGAGCGAGCGGGGGCGCGGACCGCGCTGAGGTGTGTGGGGAGTGCTGTGCCCGCGACCTCCAAGCCAAGTGCGGTGCGGTCACCAGTCGGTGAGGTCCACCACGTACCGACAGTGCGGATCGATCGCGTCCTTCGAGATCCGGTATTCCTCATCGAGCAGTGACGGCAGAGCCGCGAGTACGGCGGTCAGCGCGCCGCCTGGGCGTACGTCGGCGGCGATCACTCCGGGAACCTCGTCGCTGTCCATGTACAGGCGCAGCAGACCCTCCTGGCGGAACAGGAAGCCGCGCAGTCGCGCTCCGTGCCGGTCCTCGGCCGGATCGGTCGGACGGGCCAGGCAGCGCAGGAGCGTGGCGGACCAGTCGTCCGTGGTGAACGGAGCCTCCGTCACCTCCGCCGGGTCGACCAGGTAGAGGTCCATGCCCATGACCGAGGTGACCCGGCTGTGCGGGTAGATGTGGGTGCCGGTGTGCGCGGCCCTCAGCAGTGCGACGACATCGTGCGGCGTGCGCAGATCCTCGCCGTCCCGGAGGGGGATCTCGTAGGCAGTCAGCCGTTCCGGCCTGGTCTCGCCCCGGTCACCCAGCACTGCCCGGACGGCCGGCGCCTGCGACGGGGCGGGCAGCACTCCGCGTACGTGCTGGTCCTCCAAGAGCGGGGCGTAGACGTGGTCCGACAGGAGGGCGGCCACCTCGACCTGGAGGTCTGCGATCTCACGCTCGTCTTCGTTCACGGGGTTACTCATTCACCCAGTTCGGGCACCTTGTCAACCTTGTCCCGGAGAGGAATGTTGACGAGCGCGCATTTCTTGATGTTGTGCTTGCCGGAGAAATGGTTCCAGCCCAGCACGCCGTTGCCCAGACGGGTGGGGATCCGGCGGCCGTCCGGATCGGTCGCCTCACACTTGATGCGCTGGTTCCAGTAGGGGCCCGCGTGCGCGGGGAAGGCGGCACCGCTGAGAAAGAGCGCCGCTACGGCGACGGTTGATGTGAATGCCGTGAGCTTCCGCATGCCAAGACAATGGCGTCGCCCGTACCGGCGTGTGCATTATCTTCCGCGGGATTCATCATATTCAGGTTCCGTCGCACGTGTGTCCGCCCCTACGGCGACGTCCGAAGGCGTCGCTGACAACGGTGTAGACCGAGAAGTCGTGGTCTTCCAGGCGGCGCCAGGACCAGATGGCTCGCCGACTCCACTCGTACCACGCTCGCCGGAAGGTCTTCTCCGTCTTTGCTTCCAACCCGGCGAAGCCGGGATCGTCGGAGAACTTCGGCGTGGGCAGGACACGTACGGCAGCTGCCTCCAGCAGGCGGAGCGGCTGCACGAGGGCCGCGAAGGCCCGGCGCTCCTCGTCGAGGACCGTGGGGCGGGCACTCGCCGGTGGCGAGAGCGCTAGCGGCGTCACGCTCGGCCTCGAGGTCCTCCTCGTCCTCGGACTCCCGATCGAGCCAGATGGCGAGTGAACCCACCTCGCTCACAGCGGCGCCGAGCGGGAGGATGGGGCTGTCTGTGGGCAGAGGCCACCGACAGCTCGCGCGGAGCCGCGCCACGGCTGCGCCGGTTGGGGACCACGGCTCCCTTGACCGGTGTCGGTGGGGCATGACGAACGGGCTGGGGAGCGTGCGGGGCGCGGAACGCGCTGAGGTGTGTGGGGAGGGGGGATTTCCTTCTGAGGTTTCACCGGTCCGGGCGGCGGTGCACGCTGCGAGGACGACGGCGTCTCCCCAGCCGCCTTGCTGGTCGTGGGCGGCGGCCACGAGCGCGTCGGCCGGCTGGAGGGAGTTGTCCCGCTCGGGCAGGGCCTGCGAGTGGCGGCCACGGGAACCCTGACGTCAGCCTGTTCACGGCGCGGCATGCGCAGCAGGGGCACGTCCAGCAGTCCGGGGAAACGGGCATCGATGTCCTTGCGGCGCGGGCCGCCGGGTGCGGAGCCGCAGGTCCAGGGCGATGTCGTCGCCGGGAATGACGCTGTGGGCAGGCGCCGTCGCGGCTGTCAGCCGGTCGCGAGGGCGGCCGACGCGTCGATGAGGGCGAGTTGGCCCGGGCTGGCTCTCCGGGTCCGGGCCTGTTCCACGAAACGGCCCAGTTCCGCGCGGACGGTGGCCGAGTCGATGCGCTGGATCAGGGGCAGCGTGGCCTCGACGACCTGACAGGCGTCGTCGAGGCGGCCGGTACCGGCCAGGGCTGTCGCCTGCCGGACGGCGAAGCGAGCCTGGGAGTTGCTGTCCGCCGGGACGGAAGGCCGGCGTCGGCGCTCGGCGGCGAAGAGGTCGGCAGCCGGCTCGAAGCGACGGAGGCTGAGCATGCAGGACGCCTCGATGAGCCGGGGGTTGCCGTTTTCGATGCGCGGGCCCCAGTGAGGGGTCTGGTCGCCGATGACCGCGGCGGCGTGGCTTCTGAACCGCTCCAGTGCCTCCCGGCAGGCCCCCGCATCGCCACGGAGGGCATGCCCCTGGGCCGCGCGTCGCGCGGCGTGCGCGCGGATCACCGGGTTGGCCGCCGGGTGCCGGGCCGCCTGATCGGCGAAGCCGATCGCCGCAGAGGTGTCACCGCGGTGCTGTGCGATGAACGCCTTGCGGACCAGGGCGTAAGCGGCCACCGTTTCGTCCCCGCCGTGTGCGCCCCAGCGGACGGCGAGATTCGTCCAGCGCAACGCCTCCGCGGGGTTTCCCGCCTCCTGTGCCATCCATCCCGTGTATTCGGCGAACCTCGAGGCCAGCAGCCAGATCTCGGCACGCTGCTCGCCAACGGCGTGCGGAACGGCGTCCGTCAGGATTCGCGTGGCCGACTTCATCGACGCGGTGACGAACCTCGGTCCGGTGGATCTGCCGATGTCCTTCAGCTCCCCCAGGACCCGCTCGTATCCGGCGACCACGGGGCCCGCCTCGACGATGCTCTCGGTCCGGGCGCCGCGGCGGCCGGCCTCGGCCAGTTCGACGAGTTTCCCGCCGGTGCCGAAGGCCGCGTCACATGCCGCCGCCACGGCGGGCGTCGGGTTGCGCACCCCGCTCTCCAGATTGCAGATCTGCCCTTCGGACACGTTCGCGCGCCGGGCGAACTCGCGCACGCTCCACCCGCGACGTGCCCGGAGGGCGGCCAGGACGACGCCGAAGTCGCCAGGCGGCAGACGCGTGCTGGCCGATCTCCCTGCCGAGACCGTCTCCGCCGCGCTGTCCGCCGGGTCCATACCGGCCAGCGTACGGAGCCTTGCGGCCGCTATTCAATCCCCGGCGAATAGCCACCGAACGGGTAAGCCACCCCTAGGGTGAGCACGATCCCTGACGTCAAGGCTTGCCAGAGAGGGGGGGCAATTGTGCCGCGCATATTCCTCAGCTTTCGGAAACCGGACTCCCGGTGGATGCGAGACCGCGTCTATCGCGCCCTGTCCGACCGTTTGGGCGCCGACGAGATCTTCAAGTCGGGCCAGTCGATACCGCCCGGGGCCGACTTCGCCGAGATTCTGCGACGGCAGGCCGCCGATTGCGAACTCATGTGCGTACTGATCGGGCCGGGGTGGCTCGACGCGCGGGGCGAGGACGGTGTGCGGCTCCTGGACCGGGCTCACGACTGGGTCCGCCTGGAGATCGCGACAGCTCTGCGGGCGGGAAACCGCGTCGTCCCGATCCTTCTGGGGGACGCGACGATGCTGCCCGACGCCTCGGCGCTGCCGGCCGAGATCGCACAGCTGGCGCGTCTGCAGTTCCTCCGCGTCCCGGAGACCCATCTGACGGACGGGCTGAAGCACTTGGGCGACGCGGTGAGCGCACTCCTGTCCGACACCGATACCGGCCCCGCTGCCGAACCCGACCACGGCCCGGCGCCGAACGCCGGTCCGGAGCCGTCCATGACCATGACGGCCCATGTGTCCGGCGGCGGCAGCGCCTACCAGGCGGCCCGCGATCAGACGATCAGGCTGGCGTGAGGGAGCGGACGATGGATCATCCCGGAGCAGACGGTACTCATCGGATCGGGCCGTATGCGCTGCTCGGAAGGCAGCGCACGGTCCGCGGGGGCGAGGTCTTCGCGGCCCGCACGGACGAGGGACTCCTCGTCACGGTCACGGTCGTGCGGCCCGAACTCGCCGCGGACCCGGGTTTCCGGGACCGGTTCCGAGCCGCCGTCGAGGCGGCTCGGACGCTGTCCGGTGCCTTCCTCGTGCCGGTGGTGGATGCGGACGCCGACGCGCCGGTTCCCTGGCTGGCGACCGAGTTCACCGCCGGACTGCCGCTCCGGCAGGCGGTGGACCGGCACGGCCCGCTGCCCGAACCGGCTCTGCGGGTGCTCGCCGACGGCCTCGCCCGCGCGCTCGCCGTACTCCACGCGGCCGGGACGGCCCACGGCGAGGTGAGCCCGGACTCGGTGCTGCTGACCATGGACGGGCCCCGCATCACCACCCTGGGGATCATGGGAGCCACCGGCGGTCCGGCACCCGCGCCGACGGACGACATGTACGACCTCGGGTCGACCGTGCTGTTCGCGGCCTCTGGAGACGAGCCGGACACGGGCGCCCTCCCCGTGTCACTGCGCGAGGTGATCGGCGGCTGCCTGTCCCCGGAACCGCCGGACCGTCCCACCGCGAAGCAACTCGTCGACTACCTGGCACGCCAGGAACTGTCGGCCCCAGGGCGCAGTTGGCTGCCCCCGGCCGTGACCGCCGACATGGCCGCCGCGACCGCGGTGGTGGGATCGGTGCCCGCCGGGGGCGGCGGCCGGGGCCCGTTTCCTCCGGCACCGGTGATCGCTGCCGGAACGGGTGTCAGCCGCCGGAAGCTGATCACCGCTCTGGCCGGGGGCGCGGCCGTACTCGGCGGAGCCGCGGCGGCACTCGCCTTCTCCGGCGATTCGTCGCCGGCACCCCACGGTCGGGCCGGCGGACCTGGGTCCACCGCGCGGTCGGCCCCTCCGCCAGGCGCGCGATCCACGTCGGCCTCCTCCGCGTCGCCGACCTCGGCGGACGGACCGGAACCGGTCGTCCTGGCCGGCCCCGACGCCGCCAAGGCCTGGTCGGGCGCCGGAAAGCACGCCCCCACCTGCTTGGAAGCGTCCGACAAGGTGGTCATGGTGGTCACGGACACCGCCACGTCCTTCCTCGACACCGCGACCGGCAAATCCGTGTTCCCCCAGCTGAACACGACCAACGACTTCGGCATGAGCAGCGACAAGTACCCCACGGCGTACGCGGACGGGGTGTTCTACCTCCTCTGCGACACACCGAGTCAGTCAGGCGTGCTGGCGGCGTTCGACGCCGCCGGCGGGAAGGTGAAGTGGGCCACCGAGATGGCCGACGCCGATCCCGGCAGCGGCACGCGTCTGGCCATGTACACGAGCAACTATGTGGCAGTCGCGGGGAACACGGTGTACGTCTGCGGCCATGTACTGCAAATAGACGGGAAGTTCTCGACCGAAGATCCGAGTACGGGGTATGTCCGTGCGTTCGACGCCGCGACCGGCAAAGGACTGTGGCGGGTCAAGGGCACGGACATCAACAACGTGCTCGTGCCGCCCTCCGGTTCCCACCTGCTGGCCACCTCGGCCGTTCCGGGCAAGAAGGCCGGCCGCGTCCAGATGATCGACGCCGGCAGGAGGGGCGCCCGCGGCTGGAACGTGTCCGTCCAGGACTCCGGGTTCTACTTCACCCCTGGCTGGCCGCTGACCTGCTACGCCGCCGGGCTGTTCCTGTTCGCCGGCGGCAACGGCGACACGCTGTTCGCCGTCGAAGCGGCCACGGGCAGTGAGAAGTGGCATCAGCGCTTCGAGGCGAAGAACGGGGACCGGGTACATATCGGCGCCCCCTTCGCCGGGCTGGACGGCGCGACCGTCTACGTCGCGGTCGGCAGCGACCTGGTCGCTCTGACCGCGGCCGACGGCACGCCCCGCTGGGTCGCGAGGCTCGACGGGGCCAGTGACATGGGCGGTTCCAACCTGTTCCGGGCCGCCCTCAGGGTCTCCGGCAGGAGCGCGCAGTGTTCGGCGGACACCGTCTTCGCCACCGACAGCGCCAAAACGCTGTGGGCCATCGACGCGGCCACCGGCAGGGCCCGGTGGAAGTACAGCGACCCCGGCCAGCCGGACGTGGGATTCCGGTGGACGGTCGGCGGCGACCGCGTGTTCATCGCCTCCCATCTGACGCTGACCGCGATCGCGGCCCACGGGCGGTAAGACACGGCCCACGCCGGCAGGAGACAAGGAGAAGACATGGAGACGAGCATGGAACTCGCCGGCCTGGCATCGGTGGCCGCGGCACGCCTGATCGATCTGCTGGCGACGGACGGCTGGGCCGCGGTCAAGTCCTCGGTCCTGTCGCTGTGGCGGTGCGCGCACCCGGAGCGCGTCGAGGAGGAACTCGCGGACGCACGCGGTGAGTTGCTGCAGGCGCAGCGGACGGGCGGCGGCCAGGAACTCCAGGGGCTGCTGGTCGCCGAGTGGCAGGCCCGCCTCATCCGGCTGATGGCCGCGCGGCCGGACGCCGTCGACGAGCTGCGTACGCTGTTCGGCGGAGAACCGCGCGCTGCCAGAGCCCCGGAACAGCAGATCAGCGGCTCGATGACGCTGGAGGCGCACGTCTCCGGCGGTGATGCGTTCATGGCCGGCCGGGACATGAACGTCACCAGGGGCGGACAGGCGTGACGGAACGCGACACCAGCGCCTCGTCCCCCGACGGGCCGCCCCTCTGGCAGCCGAAACGGCTGGAGGCGCACGTCTCCGGCGGCGGCAGCGCCTTCCTGGCCGGCCGCGACATCCACGTTCGCCTCGGCGACGAGGGGCGCAGCACCGTGCCCGGCCCCGGCGCCGAACAAGTGCTGTGCCCGTACCCGGGCCTGGCACCGTTCGGCGCGCCGCACAAGCAGTGGTTCTACGGCCGTGAGCGCATGGTTCACCTCGTGTGCGAGCGGATGGACGCCCGGATGCGTGAGGGCGGCCCGCTGGTGCTGATCGGCCCCTCGGGAGCCGGGAAGTCGTCCCTGCTCGCGGCCGGGGTACTGCCGGCCCTGGACGACGGCCGGCTTCCGGTGGCGGGTTCGAGCACCTGGCCGCGGCTGCTGCTGACCCCGACGGCGTCCCCGGCCCTGGCGCTGGCGTCCGCCGCCGGGCTCGACGCCGCGACCGCCCGGCGCACGGCACCGGCGTGGCGGGCCGACCCCGCACGATGCCTCGCCGAGCTGCGCGAGATCACCGGAGCCGGTGATCCGGCGCCCATCGGTGAGTCGTCCACCGGGGAGTCCCCCTCCGCGGGCCTGGTCGTCGTGGTCGACCAGTTCGAGGAGATCTTCACGGCCTGCGGCGACGAGACCGAACGGCAGTGGCTCATCGACGTGCTCGACCGTCTCGCCCGGCCCACGGGCGGCGCGGTCGTGGTGCTGGGAGTACGCGCGGACTTCTACGCCGCGTGCACGGCCCACCCGCAGCTGCGGGCCGCGCTCCGGGCCGGACCGGTCCTGCTGGAGCCGATGACGGAGGACGAACTCAAGGACGCGATCCGCCGCCCGGCGCACAACGTGGGACTCGACGTCGAAGACGGCCTGGTCGAGGTGTTGCTGGCGGACCTGGGCGCGGTCGGCGGAACGGTCGGCAGGAGCACCACGGGCCGGCTGCCGCTGCTCGCGCACGCGCTGCGGGCCACCTGGCAGCAACGCCACGGCCACACGCTCACCGTGGACGGATACCGCGTCACCGGCGGCATCCAGGGCGCCATCGCCACCACCGCGAACAGGCTCTACGACACCCTGCCGCCGCCCTGTCAGGAGGCCGCACGGTGGGTGTTCCTGCGGCTCGTCATCGTGGGACGTGACGCCGACGACAGCCGTCGGCGCGTCCCGTACGGCGAGCTGCTGCGTCATGCGCCGGACCGGGAAGCGGCCGTCACGGTCCTGGACGACTTCACCCGTGGCCGGCTGCTGACCCGGGACCAGGACACGGTGGTCATGACACACGAGGTGCTCATCCGCGCCTGGCCCCGGCTGCGGGACTGGATCGAGCACGACCGCGGCGGAAACCTCGTACGACAGGATCTGGAAGAGGCGGCCGCGCTCTGGGAACAGGCCGACCGTGAGGCAGCCGCGTTGTACCGCGGCAACCGCTTGGAGGCCGCTCTCGCCTGGGCCGAGACGCACGGACCGGAGCTCAGCGACGCCGCCCGGGCGTTTCTGGCAGCCGCCCGCCGCCACCAGCGGCGCGGGCAACGGCTGCGGCGCGCCGCGATCGCCACCATCACCGCCCTGGCCGTGACCGCCTCGTCGGCCGCGGTGTTCGCCTTCCGGCAGGAGTCCGAGGCCCTGAAAGCCCGCGACCAGGCCATCAACGCGGCCGTTACTTCCACGTCCGTGCAGCTGGCGTCGACCGATCCCTCGCTGTCCGCTCAACTCGCGCTGACCGCCTACCGCATGGACTCGACCCCGGAGGCGGCGTCCCGGCTCATCACGACCGAGAACACCCCGCTGGCCACCCGGCTTCCCGGCCCGCGCGGCTCGGTGTCCACCGTGGCCTACAGTCCCGACGGGCACATGGTGGCGGCCGGGAATCTCCGCCAGAACCTCGTCCGGTTGTGGGACGTCTCCGATCCCGGCCGTCCGGTGGCGCTGGGCCGACCCGTACCCGTGGACCGTTCCGTCAACTCGATCCGGTCGCTCGCGTTCAGCCCGGACGGCCGGGTGCTGGCAGTCGGCGGTCGCACCAGTGACAACGGCGACGGCGGTTCCGGCGGATTCGTCGAACTGTGGAGCCTGACCAGCCCCAGTCACCCAGTCCTGCTGGGCCGGCCGGAGGACCCCGCCATCCAGGGCTTCGACGCCGCGTCCGCCATCGAAGCGCTGGAGTTCAGTCCGGACGGCCGTACCCTGGCCGCGGGATGGCACGCCGGGCTCGTCAGCCTGTGGAACGTCACCAGCCCCGACGACGCCAGACCCGCGGGAGCGCCGCTGAGCCTCGACTGCCCCGACGTCTACTCTCGTCACATCGCGTTCAGCCCCGACGGGCGCACCCTGGCCGCCGCATGCGACGACGACGCCGGCACCATCCGCCTGTGGGACACCACCGCCCCGGCCCGCCCCGGCCGCGGCCGTGCCCTGAAGGCCGGAAATCCCGTCAGCGCCTTGGCGTTCAGCCCCGACGGCCACACCCTGGCCGCCGGAGCCAGCCGCCCCGGCGCGGTCCACCTGTGGAAGGTCGCGGACCCCGGCCACGCCACCCCCCTGGGCAAGCCGCTGGAGGGCCCCGCCCAGCCCGTCACGTCGGTGTCGTTCAGCCCGGATGGTCACATCCTGGCGGCCGGCAGCGCCGACCGCGCCGTTTATCTGTGGAACGTCACCCACTCCAAGACCATCGGCCCTCTCGGCCGGCCGCTGACCGGTCCCGGCGACGGGGTGACCGATGTGGTGTTCAGTCCTGACAGCCGCACCCTCGCCGCCGGGAACTACGACGGCAACGTCCAACTGTGGAATCTGCCGCCGACGACGCTCATCGGTGGTGGCGGCAACGTGGCATCCGTGGCGTTCAGCCCCGACGGGCGCACCCTGGCCGCCGGGAACCAGAACAACACCGTCTCGCTGTGGAACACCGCCGACCCCAATCACCCAGCTCCCCGCGGTGACCCGCTCACCGGCCCCGACGACCCTGTCGACGCCGTGGCGTTCAGCCCGGACGGGCGCACCCTGGCCGCGGGCGACGGCGGCGGCACCGTCACGTTGTGGAACACCGCCGACCCCAGCCATCCTGTTCGCCTCAGTGAGACCCTCACCGGGGCGGACGGGACCATCTTCGCCCTGGCGTTCAGCCCCGATGGCCGCACCCTGGCCGCGGCCGGCGACGACCCCGACCATGGCACCATCACCCTGTGGGACGTCAGCGACCCCGCACACCCCGGCACCCGGTCCGGCATCTCCAATTCCGCCACATCGTCCGTCATGTCCCTGGCGTTCAGCCGCGACGGCACGATGCTGGCGGCCGGCGGCGACGCCAGCAACGGTGAGGTCGGACTGTGGAGGACGGACGGCGCCCGCATCGGGCAGCCGATCGACCAGCCGACCGGCACCCACACCTGGGTGGCGTTCAGCCCGGACGGCCGCACCCTCGCGACCGGGAACAGCCGCGGCACCGTCACCCTGTGGAATGCCACCGACCCTCACCACCTCACGCGCAGGGGAAGCCCCCTGACGGTACCCGGCGGCAGCCTGTGGTCGGTGGCGTTCAGCCCGGACGGGCGCACCCTCGCAGCGGCCGGCGACACCGAAAGCGGCACCATCCACCTGTGGGACGTCACCGATCCCGACCACCCCACCGCCATCGGCCTGCCGCTGACCGTGGAGACAGGATTCGTCGCCGTTCTGGCGTTCAGTCCGGACGGTCACACCCTGGCCGCCACCACCGACGACGGCGTGGCCACGCTCTGGGACCTAGACGTCGAGTCCGCCATCAGCCGTATCTGCGCCGGGAGCTCCGGCGCCCTGGGCCGGCAGCAATGGAGCCGCTACGTTCCCCAACTGTCTTACGACCCACCCTGTGCGTCCACCTCGTAGGGCCGGTGGAACAGGACCGTCGCGACGGCGAAGGCGCTGCCGCCGACGGAGCCGGCGAGCCGACTCAGGCACAGGTGATGGAACCGAGCGTGTCCCAAGCGTGAGTCGTCGCTGTTCGATCCCGGTCGGCCAGAGAGGCCGGGGGCCGGGGCCGTCGGCGGCCCGTGACTTCGTCGGCGGGCGGCTTCCCGGTTCGTCAGTGCTCGTCAGCGCTCGTCAGCTTCTCGAAGCGGGCGGCGTTCACGCACCGTGGCGTACGCCCTTCGGGAGGTCGTCGCCTGACGGTGCCGCACCTCGCCCCGCACCGTGGCGTACACCCTCCGCGCGGACGTCTCCTGACGGCGTCGCACCCCCGTAACACGCCTGCCCGGGCGTTCCCGTGGGGCCGGTCGTGTCCGGAAACGGTCGGCTGGATAACCTGCGTCCGGCGCACGGGCTCCCGAACGGGTGTACCCCCGCGCGCCTGCCCCAGGTCGGCCGGCCGTCGGCCCCCGGTACCGCCGTGTGCCGGGCGACCGACCCGCTCCGGACAGGAACACCCATGCGTGACGAGACGCCCGCCAGAGCCACGGTGCCGCTCGACCGGCCCGTCCCCGACCCGTACGCCCGCCGGGTGACCGCCGCACCGGCCGGGGAGCCACCCACCGGGCCCTGGGCGGCGATCACCCACTTCGCCGAGCGGACCCCGCACGCGCCGGCCCTGGGCGACAGCCGGCGCACGGTGACATACGCGGCGCTGGTCGAGCGCGTACGGCGTCTCTCCGCCCAACTGCGGGGGAGGGGGGTCGGGCCGGGTGACGTCGTGGGGGTCCTGCTGCCCCGGAGCGCGGACTTCGCGGAGACCGTCCTGGCGATCTGGCACGCCGGCGCGGCCTACCTGCCCCTCGACCCGGCCCACCGCACGGCGTGGACGGCCGACGGTCTCCGGCAGGCCGGTGCCGTCCTGTGCGTCGCCCGCTCGGCGGGCGGGGCCGGGGACCAGGCCGGGTCCGGGGCCGGGGACCAGGCCGGGTCCGGTGCCGGGGCGCCGTGCGTTCCCGGGCTGCCGGTGCCGGTGCTCGACCTGGCCCGCCTCCAGGCGGCCCGGCCCCCCGTCGTCCCCTCCCAGGGCCGGCCGGAGGGCGGAACCCCCGAGCCCGGCAGCTGGGCGTACCTCATCCGGACGTCGGGCAGCACCGGGCGCCCCAAGCTGGTGCCGGTCACCCACGGGGGGCTGCCCCATCTGGTGGCGGCACAACGCCACGCGATCTCGGGACTCGGGCCGGGCAGCGTGGTGCTCCAGGTGTTCACGCCGCTCTTCGACGGCTGGGTCTTCGACCTGCTCCTCGCGCTCGGCCACGGCGGGCGCCTGGAAGTGCTCGACGAGGAGCGGCTGGGCCGCCCGCTGCACACCGTGGCCGCCGAGACCGGCACCACGCACGCCACGGTCCCGGCGGTCCTCGCCCGCACCCTGCGGCCCGCGGACTTCCCCGGCCTCAGGATGCTGCTGAGCGCGGGTGACGTCTGCCTCCCGGAGACCGCCCGGCGGTGGGCCGGGCACGTCCAGTTCGTCAACGGGTACGGCCCCACCGAGGCGACCGTCTGCGCGACCCTGCACACGGTCGACCCCGCGGCCCCTCCCTCCGGCACCGTCCCCGTCGGCCGCCCCGTGCCCGGCCGCCGGATCCTGCTCCTGGACGAGGCGCTGCGGCCCGTCCCCGACGGGGAGTTCGGCGAGATATGCATCGGCGGCTGGGGTCTGACCCCCGGATACGTCGGTGACCCGGAGGAGACGGCGCGCCGCCTGATCGAGGACCCCACGGGCACGGTCCCCGGCCCGGTCTACCGGACGGGGGACCGGGGCCGGCTGCGGCCCGACGGTGAACTGGAGTTCGGCGGACGCCTGGACGCGCAGACCAAGGTGAACGGGTACCGGGTCGACCCGGCCCAGGTCGAAGCGGCTCTCGTAGCGCTGCCGGACGTCCGGGACGCGGTGGTCGTGGTGGACGAGGGCGTGGCGGGCAGGAGGCTGCTCGGCTACGTCAGGCTGAAGGACTCCGCGTCCCGGCGGCGGACCGGCCGTGACCTGCGGGCCGAGCTGCGGGACGCGCTCCCGGCGCACCTCGTGCCGGCCTCGGTGACGGTGCTGGCGGCATGGCCGCTGACCCCGTCGGGCAAGGTCGACCGGCGGTTGCTGCCGCCGCCCGGCCGGGACGCCGGGTCCGCCGTACCGGCGTCGGGACCGGCCGCCCGCCTGTCCCGCATCGCCGGAGAGGTGCTCGGCACCGGAGCCCTCGGGGCCGACGACTCCTTCATGGCGCACGGCGGAGACTCGCTCAAGGCCGTCGAGTTCGCCGCACGTGTCCGCACGGAGACGGGGATGTCCCTTCCGCTGCGGGCCGTGCTCGAAGGGACCGGCATCACCGGACTCGCCTCGCTGGCCGTCCCCGTCGAGGAGGACCGCCCCCCGCTTCCGCCGCCCGCCGACGCGAGCGCCGGACCGCCGCCCTGCTCGGCCGCCCAGCAACGCGTCTGGCTCGCGGAGAACCTGTCCGGCGGGACACCCGCCTACCACGCCGCCTCCGTGGCCCGGCTCCGCGGCCCCCTGAGCCGACCGTCCCTGCGCGCCGCCCTGCAGGCGCTGGTGGACCGCCACGAGGTCCTGCGCTGCCGGCTCCCCGTCCACGACGGCACCCCCCGCTACGTGGTCGAACCCGACGCCCGCGCGGAGGTGCGGTACAGCGATCTGCGGGACACCCCGGACGCCGGACGGGTCGCGTGCGAGGCCGCCCTCGCCGAGGCCCGCCGCCCCTTCGACCTGTCGGCGGGCCCCCTGATCCGCTGGCACCTGATGCGCACGGCGGACGAGGAGCACCTCCTCGTCCAGACCGAGCACCACGCCGTGCACGACGGGCACTCGGCACGGCTGCTCCTCGCCGACCTGGTGCGGGGCTACGCGGAGCACGTCCGCCACGGACACGTCGGCACCCGGCCCAGCCCTCCCGGCTACGGGACGCTGACGGCGGCCGAACGGCACTGGTCCGCCGGGCCCGGGGCCGGACGGCAGAGGGCGTACTGGCGCACCGCGCTGGACTCGCCGCCGCCACCCCTGCCGCTGCCCGAGCGAAGGGCGTCCGGTTCCGCCTCCGGTGCGGAGGGCGCGGAGCAACGCCTCCACCTGGACGCCGAACTGATGCACCGGGTAAGGGAGTTGGGACGTGCGCACGGGGCCACCGTCTTCATGGTCGCCTTCGCCGCGTTCCTGGCCGTCCTGCACCGGACGACCGGCGCGCGGGACGTGCTCGTCGGCTCGGGGCTGGCCAACCGGCGCCGCCCCGGAACCGCCGGAGTCGTGGGCATGTTCGTCAACACCGTGGTGCTGCGCGGGAAGCCGCGCCCCGGCCTCCCCTTCTCCGCCTTCCTCGCCGAGGTGCGCTCGACCTGCCTCGACGCGTACGAACACCAGGAACTGCCCTTCGAGGAGGTGATCGCCCCGCACCCGCGGCGCCCCGCCGAGGAGCGGAACCGGCTCGTGCAGACCGCCTTCAGCTTCCACGACACCCCCCTGCCGGCCCTCCCCGAGTCACCACTCGACATCACGGTCCGCGAGGGCCTGCCCCTGGGCGCGGCCAAGTTCGAGCTCGGCGTGACCGGCTTCCCCCACCACGAGGAACAGCCCGACCGCAGCGGGGTCGGCCCGGACGGCCTGCTGCGCGTCCCCCGGTCCCGTGGCCCGGTCCTCCCGGCGGACCGGCCGGCCGGACTCACCCTGACCTGGCAGTACCGGACCTCGCGGCTCGACGACGACGTGGTGCGCGGCATGATGGACTGCTACGAGGCCGTCCTGCGCACGGTGGTCGACCGCCCGCACACGGCGATGGAGGAGCTTCCGCACCGGGCGCCCCGGGCGGCCGAGTCCGTGGAACCCTCCCCGTCGGCCCCCGGCAGCCGGGCGGAGACGACGAGCCGCCGGCCGCCCGCTCCGTCCGGCGCCGGGGCGCACGGGCACGCCGCCGCCCTCGCCCGGCTGATGGGCCGGGTCCTGGGGGTGCCCGGCATGCGGCCGGAGGACGATTTCCTGGCCCTCGGCGGCGATTCGCTCGGCGCGCTCCGCTTCACCCTGCTCGCCCGTGCCGAACTGGGTCTGGAGATCCCTCTCAAGCCCTTCCTCGGGGCGCCCACGGCGGCCTCGGCCGCCGCTCTGGCACGACCGGCGGCCCAGGACCTCATCCCGGCCCGTCCCAGGCACCGTCCGGCAGGGGAGGAGTAGGAGCGTGCCGCCGTACGACCGCGTGTGGTTCCCGCTCGCGGAACCGCAGCGCCACCTGCTGGACCGGCTCGGCCCCGGCACCGACCCTTCCGCGTACGTGAGTTTCCTCGCCCATCACGTACGCGGCCCCCTCGACCCGTCCCGGCTGCGGCGGGCCGTGGACGCGCTCACCGCCCGTCACGAACCCCTGCGCACGGCCTTTCCCGCGGACGAGGACGGCACGGTCCGGCGGCAGTACGTCGAGGAACCCGACGCGATGCCCTGGGAACTGACCGTGGCCGCACCGCCCTCCGCCCCTTTGGGCACACCGCTTCCGCCCGGCGGCGAGGACGCCCTCCTGCGGGACTTCGCCGGACGCCCGTTCGACCTGGCCCGAGGGCCCCTGGCGCGCGTACTGGTCGTACGCCGCGCGGCAGAGGAACACCTCGTCGTCCTGGCTGTCCACCTCCTGGCCGCCGACGGCTGGTCGCTGCGGATCCTGCTGGACGAACTGGGCGAGTACTACGCCGACGCGGGACGGACGCACGCGCTCCTCCCGCCGCTCGACATCCAGTACGCCGACTGGGCCCACTGGCAGGCCGGGAGAGCGGCCCGCCCGGAGAGCTCCCTGCCCCGGGTGCCTCCCCGTCCGGCCGGGGGACCGGGACGGCGCCTGCGCACGGCTCCCGTACCGGTCCTGGAGGCGCAACGCCTCGCCCGCCAGGAACGGGTGCCGCTCTTCACCGTGCTCCTGACGGCCTTCGCGCTGGCGGCACGCGGAACGGCGTCTCCGCGCGTGCGGGCGGACGTCCCCGTCTCCGGGCGCGACCACCCGCAACTCGCCGCGATTACGGGCTACTTCACCCGGTTCCACCGGCTCGACGTCCCGCTCCCCGAGAGCACCACCTTCCGGCAGGCGCTGCGCCGGGTGCGCGACGCCTGGGACGAGGCCGGGGAGACCGGTGCGGGCACGGCGAACCCGCCCGGTCCGGCTCCGGCGGACGGCGTCGTCCCCCTCTTCTCCTACCGCGGCGGTGACGTGCGGCCGAGGCTGCGGCTGGCGGGCTGTTCGGTGACCGAGGCCCGCTGGACGCACGACGCCGCGAAGGTCGATCTCGGACTGATCACCGACCGCGTCGGGGAGGCCGTACACCCCATGCTCGAGTTCCGGCCGGCCGTCGTCCCGGAGCGGACCGCCGTCCGCCTGGCCCGGCGCTTCGCGGAGTTCCTGGAGGGAGCGGCGGGCGATCCGGACGAAACGGTGGATCTCCTGGCGGGAGGAGCGCCCTGACGACCGTGGGCCGCCGCCCGTGCGCGAAGTCGAGATGACGCCGGCCCCGTTCCCCGACGGCCCGTTGCGGCGGGGACCGGCACGGCGGCAGCCACGGCTTTCCCGGCTGTGACATGGGCATGAGCGATACTCTCGTGTCGGCGCCGGCACGACCGGCACGTGCGGGGGACGGGCACGCATTCGCCGGCAGACGGGGCATAGGGGGCGACGTTCGGGTGTCTGAGGCGGAGGACCGCGAACTCCTGGGCCGGGAGCGGGAGACGGCCCACTTGGACGGCATCCTGGAGGCGGCGCTCTCCGACGGGAGGGGAGCGGCGGTCCTGCTGCGGGGCCAGGCCGGCATCGGCAAATCGGCACTGCTGGCCTGGACCCGGAACGCGGCGCGGCGGCGCGGCTTCGCCGTCCTCGCAGCGGTGGGCGCCGTGGCCGAGGCGGAACTCGCCTTCGGGGGCTTCCACCAGGTCTTCTGGCCCCTGCTGAAGCGCTCCCGGACCCTTCCCGCACGGGACCGGGACGTGCTGGAGTGCGCCTTGGGCCTGCGGGAAGGGCCGCCCGCCGGCGCGGCCCCGCTGGGTGCCTCGGCCCTCGCCCTGCTCACCGAGGCCGCGCGCGACCGGCCGCTGCTGGTCGTGGTGGACGACGTGCAGTGGATCGACGACTCCAGCACCGAGGTGTTCGCCTTTCTGCACCGGCACGTCGCCGCCCTGCCCGTGGTCTTCGTCGGCGCGGGCCGCGAGGACGGCCCGGCCACCGAACGGTGGACCGCGCGGCCGGTACCGGTGGGAGCGCTGGAACCGGCCGCCGCCGAGGCGCTGTTGCGCCGGCACCATCCGAGCCTGCCCGCGGCCGCGGCCACCCGGGTGCTGACGGAGGCCGCGGGCAATCCGCTGGCCCTCCTGGAACTGCCCCTGCTGCCGGACGACGAGCACGGCGCCGGGCTCCCCGGCGCCCCCGGCCGGATGCCGCCGGCGCACCGGCTGGAGCGACTCTTCGCCGAGCGGATCCGGTCGCTGCCGCCCGACGCCGCGCACACCCTGCTCCTGGCCGCGCTCGGCGGCCGGGTGACCCTACGGACCACGGACACCCGGCCGGCTCCGACGGCGGCGCCCGGGCACCCCGCCGCGACACCTGGGGCCCTTACGGCCGTTTCCGGAGGCCCCGCGGTCGCTTCCGTCGGCCCCATGACCGTATCTGGGGGCCCTGCGGTCAGTTCCGAGGACCCCACGGGCGGCTCCGCTGTCGCTCCTGTGGAACCTATGGGCGGCCCCGCTGTCGCTCTCGGGAGCCCCACGGGCGGCACCGCCGCCGCTCCCGAGGTCCCCACGACCGTACCCGCGAACCCCGCGGCGGTCGTCGCCGCCGTCGAGGCGAGCGGGCTGGCGCACCTCGACGGGACCGGTGCGCTGGCCTTCCGCCATCCCCTGGTGCGCAGTGCGGTGATCTCCCTGGCCTCGCCCGAGGACGAGCGGGCGGCCCACCGGTTCCTGGCGGGGCGGCTGGCGGCCGGCGATCCCCGGCGGCTCCGGCACGAGACGCTGGCCGCCGTCCTGCCGGACGCCTCCCTCGCCGCGCGGCTGGAAGAGGCCGCGCGGCGGATCGCGCGCCGCGGCGGCGACGCCGAGGGCGCGGTGCTGATGAACCGGGCGGCCGCCCTGAGCGCCGACGCCGCGTCCCACACGGCACGTCTGACGTGGGCCGCCGTCATGGCGGCGCGGGGCGGACGACTCGCCCACACCGCGGAGTTGGTGGAGGAGCTCGAACGCCGGCCGGTGCCACCCGGGTTCGAGCCCCTCTTCGCCTACGCGGTGGTGTACGTCGACCAGAGCCACCGGATCGACTTCGAGTCGTCCTTCACGCTGCTGCCGCGGGCCCTGGACCTCCTCTCGCGAACCGGTGTCGAGCCCTTCGAGGGGCTGGCGGAGCAGATCTACTTCAAGCTCCTGCTCGCCGCCTCCTACACCGACGACCCCCGGGGCTGGCGCGCCCTGGAGAAGCACGCCGGCGCGGTCTCGCCGCTGGCCCGGCTGTGCCGTGCGGTCTGGTCCGACCCGCCCCGGACCGCGCACGGGGCGACCCGCGAACTCGCCCTGCTGACCAGGGAGATGAGCGAGGAGCAGGAGGCGGGAGCCGCGTGGCTGCTGCTGTGGACCGCGTCGGCGGTCGACGCGGCCGACGAGACGCTGTGGCGCCGCTTCACCGGCCAGCACGCCTACGCCACCCAGGGGTCGGTCGCGAAGGCCCGGTTCTACCAGGACTACCTGCGGGGGCGGTGGGAGAGCGCCGCCGCGTGCCTGCGGGAGGCGGAGGCCGCCGACGACCGCGGCTACCACTGCAACGCCCTGCTGTTCCGTCACTACTACGCGCACTTCCTGGCCGGGCGGGGCGACGAACAGGGGCTGCGGGAGGTCGAGGCGCTCATCGAGCCGACGGCCTCGGGGGCCCGGATGCGGTTCGTCACCGACCACCTCGTCCACCTGCGGGCCCTGGTCGCGCTGGCGCACGGCCGGTACGAGGAGGCGTACCAGTCGCTGGTCCAGCTCATGCCCCCCGGTGTGCTGCCGCGCGGTCTGCCGTGGTTCCACCTGCCGTTCTACGACCTGGTGGCGGCCGCCGTGCACACGGGCCGCCGGGCCGAGGCCGCCGCGCACGTCGAGGCCGGGCGGGCGGCGCGGATGGCCGGCGTCTCCGGTCACCACGCCTTCCTCCTGGCGGCGGCCGACGCCGTCGCCGCGGCCGACGAGGTCGCCGACGCCCGCTACCGGAGCGCGTACGCCGTCGAGGGCGCCGAGACCTGGGTCTTCGCCATGGCCCGGTTGCGGCTGGCGCACGGCTCCTGGCTGCGCCGGCGCCGGCGCGCGGAGGCACTCGACGTGCTGCACCGGGCGCGCGACGCGTTCCGGCGGCTGGGCGCGGAGCCCTGGGCGGAGCGCTGCGAGGAGGAACTGGCCGCCGCGGGCCCCCCGACGGCGGTGGTCGGCGGACGCGGGCTCCTGACGGGCCAGGAGCGGCGCGTCGCCCAGCTCGCCGCGAGGGGGCTGACGAACAAGGAGATCGGCACGGCGCTCCAGGTGTCGCCGCGTACCGTCGCGGCGCACCTGTACAAGATCTTCCCCAAGCTCGGGGTCACCTCCAGGGCCGGGATCGCCCGGGCCCTGGCCGACGACTCGGCCGAGCGGGACTGAGGCCGTGTCCCGCCCGGCGCCCGCCGCCCACCGGTGGTGACGCCGAGCGGGCCGGGCTTTTGCCGTCAGCAGGCCCCGTCGAGCGCGTCGGTCCGGGCCGCCGCGTCCACGGTGCCGTTCTCCGCCCGCAGGTCCCGCCACTCGCTCGGCGACATGCCGTATCTGGCGCGGAAGCACCTGCTGAAGTGGGCGGCGGTGGCGAACCCCCAACGCTGGGCCACCGCCTGGACCTTCGCCTGACTGCCGCCCCCGCGGCCCAGTTCCCGCCGGCATTCCTCCAGCCGGCGCCGCTGTATCCAGCGGCCGATCGTGCCGCTCTCCCCCGTGAAGAGCTTGTGCAGCCGGCGCACGGACATGTGGTGGGCCTCGGCGATGGCGTCCGGGCGGAGCCGGGGGTCCGCGAGCCTGGCGTTCGCCCAGCGCCGGATCTCGTCCGCCGCCCGGCGGTCGCCGTCCGGGAGGCCGCTCCCGCCGGGCCGGGTCCTTCCGGACCGGGCGCTCCGCTCGGCCTCCTCGGCGACCAGGGTGGTGACCAGGTCCGCCGTCTGGTTCCTGAGCCGAGTCGCCACGCCGGCCCTCCCCGGCTCCGTCCCCCAGGGGTCCTCGGCCGTGGCCAGAGAGAGCAGCAGGGGCAGCAGCAGCGAGGCGACGCCCGTGGTGGCGTCGTACGTCCGGCCGGTCGTCCGCGCCAGGGCGTCGTCCGGGAACGGCACCAGCCGGCGGGGCACGCGCAGCACCGCGAGGGCGCATCCGGCCGTCCCGCTCACCGCGACCGGCCGGGCTGAATCGGCCAGCACCAGGCTGCCCGGCGACACCCGGCCACCGTGCTCGGGGGCGAGGACGAGGCTGCCCCGGAGCGGGGCGCAGACCAGGATCTCGCGCGCGTCCGGCCCCCCGGCGGGCCGCCCCGGAAGGGCAGCCGCGCGGGCGAGTTCCGCGCCGGGGACGACGCCGATCCGGACGCACGGCGGCCGCCCGGGATCCACGGCGGGGGGAACCGGACCGGAACGCGGCCGCGGGCCCGTTCCGTGGGACGAAGGCGCAGGGGACGGCACCGTGGGCTCCTCCGGGTCTCGTACGCGGACGGTCCGTGCCCCCACTCTCGGCGTGCCCCGCCTCCGGCACGTAGGTCGGATGACTGACGCCCCCGGCGCGTCAGTTCACGGCGGCGCGCCGCGCTCCCCTCGGCAGCTCCGGGCCGGGAAGGTTCCCCTCCGGGGCGCCGGTGAGTCTCCACTGGCGCGGCGGCACGCCGAACACCCCCTTGAAGGCGCGGCTGAAGTGGGCGGGGCTGTGGAACCCCCAGCGGCGGGCGACCGCCGAGACCGTCGGGCTGACGCGTCCCCGGCGTGCCAGTTCCCTGGCGCACTCCTCGACCCGGCGCCGCAGGATGAGCCGCCCCACCGTCGTCCCCTCGCCCTCGAAGAGGCGGTGGAGGTAGCGCACCGAGATGTAGTGGGCCGCGGCGATCCGCTCCGGTGTCAGGTCCGTGTCGGCCAGGTGCCGCTCGATGTAGCCGCGGACGCTCGGCACCAGCCGGGCCCGCGTGCCGCCCGGCGGCTCCTGGTCCCGTCCGAGCAGTTCGTCGGCGAGGAGGGCGATGAACTCGACGGTGTTCCCGGCGAGCAGGTCACCGGTGTCGGGGGTCACCCGGTCCGCGAGGAGAGAGAGGCGTTCGAGGAACGGGATCAGCAGGGCGGCGACACCGCCGTGTCCCGGTACGGCACGCCCGGTGAGGCGGCACAGGTGGTCCGCGGGGTCGCCCAGCGCCTGCCGGGGCACGGAGACCAGCAGCATCCGGTGGGCCTCGCGCTGGTCCAGGGTGAAGGGCCGGCGCGGGTCGAGGAAGACCACCTCTCCCGGCTCCAGCGCGGTGCTCCTTCCGTCCTGGGTGAGCAGCGCGGTCCCCGACTGCTGGAGGACGACGGCGATCCGCTCGCCCGGGCTCCGGGCGATGTGCCGGGGGGTGCGGCTCAGCTGCGACGGCCCCGCCTCGACGAGCAGCAGGCCCAGATAGCCGAGGTGGGTGACCACCGGTGACGGGAGGTCGGCCGCGGCGGCGCGCATCACGAGCCGGACGGGGGCGATGAGACCGTCGAAGGTGTCCTGCCACAGTCCCGGCGCCCCGTTCGCCCGCCCCGCCGTCATGTCCCGAAGAACGTGTCCCACGCGTGCTCCTTGTTCTCGGACGCCGGCCGGTCGGCGAACTCTCCGCTCAGGGGGGTGCGAACGGCCATGTGCGTTCCCTCTCATGCTCGGCGGCGCGAGAAGACCCCACATAGGTCATTTGACGTGCGGTCACGCACCCGGGCGGAGCGCCCGCGTCCTCCCCGGACAAGAGGTGTGCACGGACAGGCACACGCGGCCGGTGCGGAGGGGCGGCGGGGCCGGTACCGGTCCGTAGGCTGGGGGTCCGTCGTCCCGGCAGCCGCTGCGCACAGGAGCGGACCGGGACCGGCGGATCCGTCAGCTCTTCCATCCCGGGATCGCGCCCACGCGCGGGAGTGTGTCGTGGAACATGTCGCTGGACCGCCGACGGTCCTCGAGCAACTGGCCCAGGCCTTCGTCGAGGCCCACGAGTGTCCGGGCGTGCCGGACGGAGCGGGGCCCGTTCCCTCCGGGGAGGCGCTCGCCGTCCTGCGCGGAGAGGCGGACCGGACGCCGGACGTCGAGGAGGAGTGGCTGGCGCTCCCCGGGTGCGACGGGGACCGCATCCGCGTGCGGATCCTGCGGCCGGCCGACAGCGAGGAAGTCCTGCCGGTGGTGCTCTACCTGCACGGCCTGGGCTGGACCCACACGACCGCCACCACCCACCAGCGGCTGCTGGAGGACCTGGTCCTCGGCGCGGACGCGGCGGTCGTCGTGCCCGAGTACGACCGTTCGCCGGCCGCCCGCTATCCGGTGGCCGTCGAGCAGAGCTACACCGTGGCCCGCTGGATCGCGGAGCACGGCGCCGACTGGCATCTCGACGGCTGCCGCATCGCCGTGGCCGGTGTCTCGGCGGGCGCCAACCTCGCCGCCGCCCTGACGCTGGTCGCCAAGGAGCGCGGGGGAGTGGACTTCGTCCACCAGGTCCTGGTCTGCCCCGTCACGGACGCCGCCGGGCAGACGGCGTCCTACCGGCACTTCGCCGAGGGCTACTTCCTCGGCGGCGCCGTCATGCGCAGCTTCTGGCGGAGTTACGTCCCCGACGCGGCACGGCGCACGGAGATCACCGCGTCGCCGCTGCTGGCGACCACGGACGACCTGCGCGGGCTGCCGCCGGCGCTGGTCCTGACCGCGGAGGCCGACGTGGTGCGCGACGAGGGCGAGGCGTACGCGGCGAAGCTGAGGGCGGCGGGCGTCTCCGTCGTCTCCGTGCGCTACCACGGCACGATCCACGGGTTCATCCTGTTCGACATGCTCCGGGACAGCGACGCGGGGCGGGCCGCCCGGACGCAGACCGTGGACATCCTCCACGTCGCCTTACACCGGGGGTGGTGAGGGGCCGTCCGGCGGAACAGGCACCGGGCAGACCCCCGTGCGCCCTCGGGCAAGTCCTGTGCACGGGGGGCCGGTCCACGCCGGGCGAAGGGACATAACGTCCCGGTGTGCCGCCTCCCGGCGGCGCGCCGAACGTCCCGCGTCCCTCACGAAACGGGTTCAGCCATGCACGAGTTCACCCCTGTCACCCCTGTCCTGGAGCCGGCCGCGGCCGCCTTCGCCGAGGCCACCGCCCAGCCGCCGTACCTCTTCCAACTGCCCGTGGCGGACGGCCGCAAGGCCGTCGACGAGGTCCAGTCCGGGCCGGTGGACAAGCCCCGGATCGACGAGGAGTGGGTCACCGTCACCGTCCCCTCCGGCGGCTCCGTCAAGGCGCGCATCGTGCGTCCCGCCGGTGTCCGGGGCGAACTGCCCGTCATCCTCTACATCCACGGCGCGGGCTGGGTGTTCGGCAACGCCCACACCCATGACCGGCTGGTGCGGGAACTGGCCGTCGGGACCGGTGCCGCCGTCGTCTTCCCGGAGTACGACCTGTCGCCGGAGCACCGCTACCCGGTGGCCGTCGAGCAGAACTGGGCCGTCGCCCGCTGGATCGTGACCGACGGGGCGGACAAGGGCCTGGACGGCACCCGCATGGCGGTCGCCGGGGACTCGGTCGGCGGCAACATGAGCGCCGCGCTCACCCTGATGGCCAAGGAGCGGGGCGGCGTCCCCCTGCTCCAGCAGGTCCTCTTCTACCCGGTCACCGACGCGTCCTTCGACACCGCCTCCTACCACCAGTTCGCCGAGGGCTACTTCCTGCGCCGCGACGGCATGCGGTGGTTCTGGGACCAGTACACGACCGACGAGGCCGAGCGGGCGCGGATCACCGCCTCTCCGCTGCGCGCCACCACCGAGCAGCTCACCGGCCTGCCGCCCGCCCTGGTCATCACCGCCGAGGCCGACGTCCTGCGCGACGAGGGCGAGGCGTACGCGAACAAGCTGCGGGCCGCCGGCGTGCCGGTGACCGCCGTGCGCTACCAGGGCATCATCCACGACTTCGTCATGCTCGACGCGCTCCGGGACACCCACGCCGCCCGGTCCGCCGTCGCGCTCGCCGTGAGCACGCTCCGGGACGCGCTCGCCAAGGACTGAACCGTCCCCCGGGCGGCGACGCCCGGGGGCAGGAGCCCGTCCCGCGCGGCCCCCGGGGCACGCGGGCCGGGCCGTCGCCTCCACCGTCCCGTCCGCCCTCGTACGTCAACTCCTGGTCCATTCCCTGGCGTTCGGTGGTTCCGCCGATCGGCCGTGCCGTGAAGTGCGGCCCCTGCCGTCCAGCCCCGCGACCTCGCACGCGCGACCGGTGTCCGCCGCACGCCCCGCTCCCTCCGGCCGCCGCGTCCGCCCGCACCGGCGGCGTCGGCGTCCCCTCCCGTGACCACGTCCCAAGGAGTGTCCGTGAAGCCCGTCCAGCGACTCGTCACGGCGAAGGTGTCGTCGCCGGAACACGGCGCCGGCCGGCTGGTGGTGGGGCTCCGTCACGACCCTGGCGACCCGCTGGCGGTGCGACTCGACTTCGCCCCCGCCGCAGGGCCGGACGAGGGCGGGGCCGCGACCTGGGTCTTCGCCCGGAGCCTGCTGGAGGAAGGGGTCGTCGTGGCCGTGGGCGACGGTGACGTCCGGGTCCGGCCGGGCGCCGACGGCGAGACGGACATCGAACTGGTGTCCCTGTACGGCTCCTGCGTGGTGCGGCTCCGCATGGACACGCTGTGCTCCTTCCTCTCCCTGACCGAGACCCGGCCCGCCGAGGTCTCCACACGGATCCGGACCGAGCTCGACCAGACGCTCGACGCCATCCTCGGGCGCGCGTAGGACCCGCGGCCATGCCCGGCACCGGCGAGCCATGCAGTGTGGGAACAGTCCCGGCCACCCTGAGCAAAGCGCCGGTAACCCTCACGGCCGTAGCGTCGGAACGCGGACAGGGCTGCCCGGCACACGAGTTGACCCTACGTCAGCCGTCACCGGCACCGCTCTCCACGCGTTTCTCTTCGCCTTCTCGACTCTCCTCTCCTGGAAGGATCAGCCATGAGCGAGTTCGACTCCGTCGAGGCCGCGCCCAGCCCCGGAAAGGGCGTCTCGCGGCGTACGGCGATCGTGGCCGGCACCGCCACGGCCGCGTCGCTCGGCACCGGGACCGCCGCCGCGGGCCCCGCCACCGCCCAGGACCGGGACCACTCCGGGAAGCCTCGGCCCACGATCGTCCTCGTCCACGGCGCGTTCGCCGACGCGTCCAGCTGGTCGCCCGTCATAGAACGGCTCCAGGACCGCGGTCACCGGGTGCTCGCCCCGGCCAACCCGCTGCGCGGACTGCACCACGACGCGGCCCACCTCACGGCCTTCCTGGAGAGCGTCGAGGGCCCCGTGGTCCTGGCCGGCCACTCCTACGGCGGAGCCGTGATCACCCAGGCCGCCGCGAGCGCCCCCGGCGTCCGGGCGCTCGTCTACATCGCGGCGTTCATGCCCGACGCCGGCGACGTGCTCGGCGAACTGACGTCCCGGTTCCCCGGCTCCCAGCTGGCACCGGCGCTCACCCAGGTGCCCGCGCCCGCGCCCGACGGCACCCCCGGCCTCGACCTCTACATACAAACCGACAAGTTCCACCAGGTCTTCGCCCAGGACGTGCCGCGCGACACCGCGCGCACCCTGGCCGCCGTCCAGCGTCCGCTCAGCGCCACCGCCTTCGGCGACCAGGCGACCGCGGCGGCCTGGCGCACCCTGCCGTCCTGGACGCTGATCGCCACCGAGGACCACGGCATCCCGCCGGAGCTCCAGCGCTTCCAGGCCCGGCGCGCTCGTTCGCACACGGTCGAGGTCCCCAGCTCGCACCTGCCCCTCCACAGCTTCCCGCACGCGGTGACCTCGCTGATCCGCTCGGCCGCCGGTGCCGTCCGGCGCTGACGCCGCCCCACTCCCGAAGGACTGTTCCGTGACTCTCCCCTCCGAGAACTCCTACGCTCGTGACCTGGCCCAGGTCGAACGGGCCAACGCCGACGGCCGCGTGCCCGTGGTCTTCGTCCACGGCCTCTGGCTCCTGCCCACCAGCTGGGAGCGGTGGGCGGCCGTGTTCGACGCCGCCGGTTACGTCCCCGTACTGCCGGGCTGGCCCGACGACCCCGAGACGGTGGAGGAGGCCAACGCCCACCCCGAGGTCTTCGCCGGCAAGAGCGTCGGCCAGGTCGCCGACCACTTCTGCGACCTGGTGCGCAAGCTCGACCGCACGCCGGTGGTGGTCGGGCACTCCTTCGGCGGCCTGATCACCCAGATCATCGCGGGCCGCGGGCTGTCCCGGGCCTCGGTGGCCATCGATCCCGCCCCGTTCCGGGGCGTGCTGCCCCTGCCGCTGTCCTCCCTGCGCGCGGCCGGTGCGGTGCTCGGCAACCCCGCCAACTACCACCGGGCCGTGCCGCTCACCTACGAGCAGTTCCGGTATTCCTTCGCCAACGCCGTCAGCGAGGCCGAGGCGCGCGAGCTGTACGAGACCTTCGCCGTGCCGGCGCCGGGCGAACCGTTGTTCCAGGCCGCGGTCGCGAACGTCAACCCCTGGACCGAGGTCAAGGTGGACACCCTGAACCCCGACCGGGGCCCCCTCCTCATCCTCTCGGGGGAGAAGGACAACACCGTTCCGTGGGCCATCGCCCACGCCTCGTACAAGAAGCAGGTGCGCAACGCGTCCGCGGTCACGGAGATCCTGGAGATCCCGGGCCGCGGCCACGCCCTCACCATCGACAGCGGATGGCGCGAGGTCGCCGACACCGCCCTCGCCTTCCTCGGCCGCCACGTCGACCCCGCGGCGGGCGACGGGGCGTGACCGCCGACTGACCTCCACTCCCCTCCGAGCGGCCGGTCCGGACCTCTGCGTCCCGGACCGGCCGTTTCGCGTCCTCCCGCGCCGCTCGGCGGACCCCGCCCGGAGGACGGGCGGAGAGGATCGCAGGGGCACTCCCGCGGTTCGCGGCCGAGGAGTTCTGGTCCGTGCCCGCACAGCTTTGGCCTGTGCGTGCGCGACCGCCGGTCCCGCTCCGCCCGCGTCCTAGCGTCGAACCGCGGTGGGGGCCGTGTCCTCACCGCTCGGCACGGACACGGTTCTCGGGGAGCGACACGATGACATCCGACGGCACGGCGGGAGCACCGTCCCGGCCCTGTACGTCGCTGACGGGGCGCGACGCCCCCTGGACGACCCTGCGGAACGCCCTGCTCGCGGCCCCGGCCGGAGGGCGGGCGCTGTGGCTGCGCGGGGAGGTCGGCATCGGCAGGACCGCGCTGCTGGACCAGGCGGCCTCCTTCGCCTCGGAACGGGGCATGGGCGTCCTGCGAACCGCCGGCACCGCGCCGGAGTCGGGTACGGCCCTCGGTGTCCTGCGCCGGCTGATCCGGCCGCTGCTGGACCGGTACGACGTGCTGACCCCCGCACAACGCCTCTGTCTGGAAGGGGCCCTGGACACCGCGGCGGACACACCCCCCGGCGGGCCGGCCGTCGCCGCCGCCACCCTCGCCCTGCTGAGCGGGATCGCCGACGCACAGCCCCTGCTCCTGGCCGTCGACGACCTCCAGTGGGTGGACGCGCCCAGCGCGGGCGTCCTGGCCTTCGTCCAGCGCAGACTCACCGCCACGCCGGTCGTCCTGGTCTGCGCCGTGCGCGCGGAGGGCTCGTCGGCCCTGGACAGCACCGGTGCCGAGATCCTGAACCTCGCCCCGCTGACCGACGCGGAATCGGCGGCGGTCCTGCGCCGTCGCCGTCCCGACCTCACGGCGAAGGCCCGGGCCCGCCTCGTGAGGGAAGCGGCCGGCAACCCGCTGGTCCTGCTGGGGACTTCCGCGAGGCCGGAGCGCGTCCACCGCACGGGGCACGCTCCGGCCCCTGCCGACCCGGCGCCGGACGGCCCGCCGGAGCACGACTTCGGCCCGCGCCTGGACGCCCTGCCGCCGAGGACCCGGTTCCTGCTCCTGCTCCACGCGCTGGCGGGCCACGAGGAGCGCAGCACCCGCCTGGCGCTCGACGCGGCCCGTGCCGCCGGATCGCCGGCCTCGGAGGAGACGCTGGTGGCGGCCGAGAGGTCCGGTCTGGTCAGGCTGCACCACGCCAGGATGACCTTTCCTCACCCTCTCCTCCGCACCTGCCTCGTCCGGACGGCCTCCGCAGCGGACCTGCGCCGCGCCCACGCCGCGCTCGCCGCCGTACTGCCCCGTGACGACGAGCGGCGCGCCGCCCACCTGGCCGCGTCCGTCGCGGGCACCGACGACGACGTGGCGGATCACCTGGAGGAGGTGGCCCGCCGTACGATCCGGCGCGGCGGCCACCCCGAGGCCGCGACGCTCCTGGAACGCGCCGCGCGGCTGAGCGCACGCGCGGGGGCACGCGGCGCCCGGCTGACGGCCGCCGCCAACGCGGCCGCCGTCGGCGGGCAGCCGGCCGTCGCCGCCCGCCTGCTGGCGGACGCCGAGGCCGACGGCGTGCCCGCCGGCAGCCGCCCCCTGTGGGAACTGACCGACGCCTATGTGCGGTTCGAGAGCGACGGTGACCTCTCCCCGGCCGTCACCCGCCTCCCGGCGCTGCTCGCCGGCCTGCGCCACCGCACGCCGACGGCCGACGACACCTCGCGGGACACCCTCCGTTTCCTGCTCCAGCTGACGGCGGTCTTCTCCGACGAGCCGGCGCTCCGGGACGCCCTGCGCACGGAACTGTCCCGCTCCGGGCCCGCCGCACGGCTCTGCCTCGACCTCTGGAACCGGCCCGCCGGTCCGGGCCCCGGCGGCACGCGGCACCTGCGGCGGCTGGTCGAGGAGCTGACGCCGGAGGAAGAGCTCACGGAGGCATGGCGGTTGCTGTGGATCGCGGCAGCCCTCGACAGCGTGGGCGAGCACGCCCAGCTCTGGCACCGCGTCGTCCAGCGGGCGCCCTACCCGACCCAGGCGCACGTGCGGCTCGCCACCTGCGGGGACGACTACCTGCGCGGCCGATGGGACCGCTGCCTCACCGTCTCCCGCCAGGGCGCGCACACGGCCCGGGAACAGGGCTGCGGATTCCACGTCCAGCTGTTCCGCCTCACCGAGGCCGCGGTCCACGCGGCCCGCGGCCAGCAGGCCGAGACGGAGGCGCTCCTGGCACGGACCGAGCCCTGGGCGCGGGCACGCGGCCAGTCGTACATGCTGCGCCGGATCACCGGCATCCGCGCCGTCCATGCTCTGGCCTCGGGAGCCGACGAGACCGCGTACGCGCTGGCGGCGTCCCTCACCCCGCCGGGCACGTTCCCCCCGGAGGAGCCGCGTTTCCAGCACGTGTTCCTCGACCTGGTCGAGGCGGCGGTGCGGACCGGGCGGCGCGCCGAGGCGCTGCGCCACATCGCGGCCGGTCACGCGATCGGGATGGGGGACATCGCGCCCCGTCACGCCTTCGTGCTGGCGGCCGCCGAGGCGATGGCCGCCGAGGGCGAGGACGTGCACACCCGCAGCGAGGCCGCCTACGCGATGCCGGGGGCCGACGGCTGGCCCTTCGAGCTGGCGCGCCTGCACCTGCGCCACGGCGCGTGGCTGCGGCTCGCCCACCGCCCCGAGGAGGCCCGTGCCCACCTGCTGACCGCGCACACGCATTTCACCCGGCTCAAGGCGGAACCCTGGGCGCGCACCGCCGAGGCGGAGCTCCGGGCCGGCGGCACGGTCGTCGCGCGGGCCCGGCCGACGGAGGCGTGGCGGCTGTCCCCCCAGGAGCTGCGCATCGCGCGGCTCGTGGCGTCCGGCCTGAGCAACGGGCAGATCGCGGAACAGCTGAAGGTGTCACCACGCACGGTCGGCACCCACCTCTACAAGATCTTCCCGAAGGTCAACGTGGCCTCCCGCGCGGCCCTGGCGCACGCGGTGCGCGAGGCGTACGACCGGTGAGCGGCCGTAAGGCCCGCGCATCGCGGGGGCGCGCCTCCTGGCGTCAGCCGGTGGGCGGGGTGCTCGCCTTCTGTCTCGCCCGCTGCCTCCACTCGCGCGGGGACAGGCCGTAGGCGGACCGGAACCTGCGGGTGAAGTGGCTCGGGCTGGAGAAGCCGCAGCGTGCCGCGACGGCCCCGATGGCGAGTCCCGCGTGATCGGGGGAGGCCAGCATCTGCCGGGCGGTGGCGAGCCGCTCGGAGATGATCCACTGTTCCAGGCTCACGTCGGCGTCGCGCAGCACCTGGTAGAGGTGGCGGACCGACACCCCGTGCGCGGCGGCGATGCTCTCCGCGCGGAGACCGGGGTCGGTGTGGTGCCGGCGGACGTGGGCCGTGACCCGGGTGAGCAGGGTCTCGTCCATCACCGACCGCACGGCCGGTGTCCGCGGGTCGTGCGCCGCGGACACCAGGAGCGCGCGGACCAGATCGGCGGTGGCACCCGCCAGGGCCGTCGCGCCGGGGTCCCGGGCCAGCCGGCCCGGATGGCGCCACATGTCCCGCAGATGGCGCAGGACCATGTCGTGGAGCGGACTCGCCCGCAGCCGCAGCGAGGCCCGCACCACCGTCTCCACGGGCAGGCCGATCCGCTCCACGTCGAACACCATGGCCTGGGAGCCCCCGTCGCCCGACCATCCGTAGACGCGGGGCGACAGCTCGTGGAAGACACAGACGTCGTCCGGCCCGAAGGTCACCCGCTGCCCGGCGACCTCCGCGCGGCCCGTTCCCCGGTGCTGGAGCGACACCGAGACGACCGGGTTGCTGCGCTGTCTTCGGATGTGAGCGGGGGTGCGATGGGCCTCGAAACCGCTGTTGTACGTGGAGAACATCGGCAGGCCCCCGACGCTCCAGAGCTCCATCCGGGCGTGGACGCCCTCGGAGGTCTTCTCGTGGACGATGTGGTTGGGCACCGACTCGTTGGTCATCCCGTGACGGAAGGCCTCCAGCCGTTCAGCGGGGGGCAAGGCGCTAGTGTCCAGCAGCAACAACGTTTCCTCCACCTGCGTCTCGTGGTCCGGGATCCGATTCTCACCGCGCCCATGGCCGTGCTCAAGACACCTCCGGCACGGACACCCCGGGCGCGGCCGGGCGCCCGGCTCGCCTGACGGCCCCTATCAGACAGGACCACATGAGCGACGTACCCTCCGGCGGGAGCCGGGCCGCGGAGATCGACGTCAAGGAGGTCCCCTCGCTGCTGCTGCGGATGATCCCGGAATCCGCCGACGCCATCGAGGAGCTGTTCGAGCAGCCGGCGGAAGAGGCCGTCCTGGCCGGGGAAGCATGGATGCGGCTGTACTGGCTGCTGATCGACTGCTTCACGACGCCCGTGCTGATTCCCGAGTTGGAGAGCGGCAGCCCCGACACCGAACTGCTCGGCCGGTGCTGGGACTTCGTGGAGCGCGTCGTCGCCCATCCCAGTTCCGTCGTCAGTGGCGCTGTCTACTTCGAGGTCCTCGAACCGCTCCTGAACGCCGCGGGGCTGGTCGAAGCCGCCTGGCCCCATATGAAGGACCGGACGCGGACGGAGACCGTGCGCATGCTGGACGGCTACGGTGTGCGGCTGCGCGGCATCAACCGGCGTTGAGGACCACCAGGCACCTGGTCAGCGGAACAGCCCGGTGCCCAGCGGTCGTTGTCGGTCGAAGCCGGGGAGGATGAGGAAGGTCGCGCCGGCCGTGGTGGTGGTGAACGGCAGCAGGGCGTCGGAACCCTCCATGTGGGCCAGCGTCTTGGTGAAGGTGCTCAGGTCGTTCTGGAAGCTGATGAAGAGCAGGCCGGGGGCGGGCTCGTCGGTGCTGTAGGAGCGGCGCAGCATGAGGCCGACGCCGACCACGCCCGGGTGGGCCCGGCGGACATGGGCGTCGGCCGGGACCAGGTAGCGTCCGTCCGGTGTCTTGGCGCCGAGGTCCGGGTCCGAGGCGGCGGTCCCGCCGGAGAGGGGCGCACTGGTGGCTCTCCGCCGGCCGAGGACCGCCTCCTGCTCGGCCACGGAGAGCGCGGCGAACCGTGGCAGGTCGAGTTCCATGCGCCGTACCACGGCGATCGTGCCGCCGGCGACCGGAGCGGGTCCGGCCAGCCACAGATCACGCCGCTGTTCGGCCGCCGTGTGCGGGCCCACGATGCCATCCACGAAGCCGAGCAGGTTGCGTGGCGCGGAGACGTCCTCGGACACCCGGACGTCCGGGCCACGGCGTCCGGACTGCCGCCAGCGTTCCCGGACCCGGTCCCCGGCCTGCCCCAGCAGCGCGGCGGCGACGACCGGTAGCAGCAGGGGGTCGCCGGCGCAGATCTGCACCAGCAGGTCCCCGCCGCGCGACCCCGGGGCGATCCGCTCGTGGGAGAACCGGGGCAGGTCCGCCGCGCCGGGCAGGCCGGGCCCGGCCCCGCGCACCAGCCGTGGTCCCACCCCGATCGTCACGGTGAGGTCACCCGGGGCCAGTCCCAACAGGCGCGGATCGGTCCCCGCGGTGAGCGTGCGGACGGCCTCGCCGAGTTCGGCCAGCAGCGGGCCGACGGCCACGCCGTCGTCCACATCGGCCACCACCGCCAGGAGGTTCGGCTGGGCCGTGCGCGGGAGCGTGACACCCGCCTGGTGACGGCCGGTGGGGGAGACCCGCGGAGTGGGCGTGGGGGACGGGGGCCGGTCCTGCCGGGCGGCGGGCGATTCGCACCCCGCCGTGAGCCCGGTGGCCGCCACGGCCCCACCGGCTCCGATGAACGCGCGGCGTGACGGGCGGGGTTCGGCTCGGCTCACGGTGTGCAGGATGTCATATCCCTTCCGGCCGGGGCGAGTTGACCGGCCCCGCGCGGGACCGGCCTCGTGCCAGGATGAGGTCATGCCTCGTCTCCGTCTTCGTCTGATGGCCGCGTTGTTGAGCACTCTGGCATGCGTACTGGCGGGCTGCGGGTCCGGCGACGACGGGCCGGACCAGGGCCGGCGGCCCGACGGGGCGCACGTGACCATCAAGGTGCCGGCCGACGCCCCGACGATCTCGGCCGCGGTGTCCCTCGCCCGCCCCGGTGACCTGGTCCTGGTCTCGCCGGGCGTCTACCACGAGTCGGTGAGGGTCTCCACGCCGCGGGTCACCCTCCGGGGCGAGTCCCGGGACAGGGTCGTCATCGACGGGCGGACGCGGCAGCCGAACGGCATCGTCGTCTCCGCGCCCGGAGTGGCCGTGCAGAACCTGACCGTGCGGAACAACACGCAGAACGGGGTCCTGGTCACCGGTTCCGCGAAGGCGGCCGCCGGGCTGCCGGGGCGTTCCGGGGGCTACGACACCGGCGACGAGCCCGTCACCTTCCTGAAGTCGTTCCTGGTCTCCCACGTGACCGCCACCCGCAACGGCCTGTACGGCATCTACGCGTTCTCCGCGCAGAACGGTGTCATCGAGCACTCGTACGCCTCGGGCGCCGCCGACTCGGGAATCTACGTGGGCCAGTGCAAGCCCTGCCGCATCGTGGTGCGGGACAACATCGCCGAACTCAACGCGGTCGGTTACGAAGGCACCAACGCCGGCGGGGACATGTACGTGGTCGGCAACCGCCTCGTCGGCAACCGGGTCGGGCTCACCACCAACTCCGACCACCAGGAGAAACTGCTCCCCCAGCGGGACGCCGTCATCGCGGGCAACCTGGTCGCCGCGAACCAGCAGCGGGCCACCCCGGAACAGGCCGACGGCGGCTGGGGCACCGGCATCGGCGTCGACGGCGGCAGCGGCAACCGGTTCCTGCGCAACCGCGTCACCGGCAACAGCACCGCCGGGCTGGTGATCACCGCGACCTCCGACATCCCTCCGGTCGGCAACCAGATCGTGGACAACGCGTTCGACGGCAACGGCGTCGACGTCGGCTGGTCGTTCCCCACCGCCACCCGGGGACGGGGCAACTGTCTGCGCGGCAACGCACTGGACAGCACGGCGCCCGCCCGGCTCGCGACGACCGAGGCCTGCCCGCTGCCCGCCAACATGCTCTCCCCGACCGGTACTTGGGCGGTGCCGACGGCACCCGGCGGCATCCCGTTCACCGAGGTCGCCGCGCCCGCTCCGCAGCCGCAGTTCCCCCACGCGGCCACCGCGGGCGCCACCGCCGTCCCCGCCGTCCCGGACCTGCCCGAGACGGCGGACGTCCCCCTGCCGCCCGCGTCCCTGCTCGCCGCGCACGCGCGGGTACGGATGCCCTGAAGCGTCGGCTACCGGGCCGGTGTCACCCCGGGCACCGGCTCGACCGGCACGTACGCCCGGTCGTCGAAGGCGATGACCACCGGCTGCTCCTCGGACTCCACGCGGACGCGGACCCGGTACATGGTGCCGTCCGGGCCGACCCAGTAGCGCACGTTGCCCGCCGTACCGGAGCGGTCCGGGGAGGCCGGCCCGGTCATGATGTCCACCCGGTGCCCGTCCACCTGGTCCCGTCCCCACCAGGCTGCCCCGTTCTGCGGCAGCAGTTCGGCGTTGTCCGGCCGGTCGCTGCCGAGCTTGAGCGCGATGGCCAGCGAACTGTCCAGCGCGCTGCCGGACGCCCGGAGCGGACGGTCGTACCAGCCGGAGCCGGGGGGTGACGCGGGGGCGTGCGCCGGGGCGTGGGCCATCGGGTGGACGTGCACGGAGGTCGCCGTCCACTGGATCAGCCCGTCGCTGGACGTGTCGCGCCCGGAGCCGCGCACCACGCCGTAACCGACCTTGCCCCGGTAGTCCACGGATCCGGTGACGGTCAGCCCGCCGGCGGCGCCCGGCACGGTGATCGTCACCGCGCGGCCCCGCGCCTCGTAGTTTCGGAACCGGGCGATGGCCAGCCGGTTCGCCTCGTCCTCGGTCAGCGCGCGCGGACCGCCCGGGTCCGGGCCGCCCCCGGCGAGGAGGAACACGGCCACCGTGACCGCCGTCAGGCCGGCGGCGAGAGCCGCCCAGTGCGGCCACCGCCATCGGCGCCGGCCGGGCGCACGGCCCGGTGGGGCCTGCCGGATTCTCCCGCCGCGCACGCGGTTCGACACTGGCACGTGACTGCCTCACCCTCTCGGTCGTCTCCCCGCCGCCCGGTCGCCGGGGTGGCGGACGAACAAGGCCGGCCCTCGGGGGCCGGCCGGGACGTGATCCGCCCGTGCGCGCCGTCCGGAGCGCGGACGGGCGGATCACCGTGGTGCGGTGTGGTGCGGTGCGTTCAGTGGTGCCGGGCGCGACGGTTCCGGGTCACGAACGCGATGACCAGGCCCGCGCCCACCAGCAGACCGGCGAGGCCGACCAGTGTCGGCACCCCGGTCATACCGGTGTTCGCCATCGAACCGCCCCCGCCCCCGCCACCCGGGGCCGGGCCGACCGGCGGCACCGGTGACGGCGGCGTCGAGGCCGGTGGCGAGGCCGGCGGCGAACTCGGGGACGGCGCCGGAGTCGTGGTGCTCGGGCTGGGAGTCGGAGTCGGAGTCGGGGTCGGAGTCGGGCTCGGGCTGGGGGACTCCTTCGGGATGTACACCCCGGCGTCGATGGTGTGGTCGACGCCGCCCGGCTTGTCCGGAGCGGTGACGGGCGCGTAGCCGTTGCACAGCTCCCCGGTGGTCGGCGGGGTCACGTTGGAGTCGTGCGCGCGGTTGTCACCGGCCCGCGGGAGCGTGAACCTCAGCTCGCTCGCCGCCGGCTGCTCGGGCACCTGGCTGGTGTCCGCGGTGCACACGTCGAACTGCACCGTGTACTTCGCGCCGGGCGTGAGCTGGTACGCGGCGCCGACACCGCCGAAGTAGTACTCGCCGGCCGCGTTGGTCCTGGTCGTGGCGACCTGTTCGCCGTCCGCGTCCAGCAGGTTGATCGTCGCTCCCGGCAGGAGTACGTGCCCCGGGTCCTGGATGCCGTTGTGGTCGCCGTCGAACCACACGACGTTGCCGATCTGGATCGGCGCGTTCGCCGCCGCGTAGGCGATGTCACCGAGCCCGCCGGCCTTGCCGAACCCGCCTTGGGCCGAGCTGACGAACTGGTACCCGTTGGCCTTCGGAGCGTTGCCCGGGCCCTCACCGGTCGTGATGTCGTGGTACCCGGTCCCCGAGGTCGCGACCTGCTCGACCGGGTCGAACTCGGTGCTGACGACCCACTGTTGCTGCGGGATGTAGGCCACCGACCCCAGCGAGGTCTCCTGGTGGGCGTTGGCGAAGGAGTCGCCCGGGAAGTATTCGACGACGTCGGCGGGCTGGCCGCCGTTGTTGGCGGGGGTGGCGTTGTTGGGGCAGCTCCCGGTGCCTTCCCACTGGTACTCACCGGTGGGAGTGGCGCAGACCATGGTGATGTCACCACCGGACATGGCGTTCTCCGGATTGTCGTTGTCCGGGCGGGGGTCCAGCCCTCCCCAGCTGAGCACATCCATGAACCGGTCGCGGAAGCCCAGGACCATCGAGCCGTCCCGGGCGAAGGCGAGGGAGGCCAACTCCGGCTGGGGGTCGATGAAGACGTTGCCCGACTTGCGGTCGTCCCACGTGTCCAGGCTGGTGTTCCACGGGTTCCAGTGGGTGCCCCGGTCGCCGCTGCCGAAGACCCTGCCGCGTTCGTACGTGAGCGGGTGGCTCAGCACTGTGGTGAACCGCTTCCCGTCGAAGGTGGCGACGACGGCCTTCAGGTCCTCGCGCCGCTGCGTGCTCTCCGCGCTGCACACCCCGCCGACGTACAGCGTGTTGTCGTGGGTCTGGAGTCCGAACGGCCGCCAGTCGTCGCGGCTCGCGCACCCCGGGTCCGGGATCGGGACCGTCGACTTGGGCGTGGAGGCGGTGGCGCCGGTCGCGTCGAAGCTCACCAGGCTGCGGGTCCGCAGGTTCACCGCGTACAGCGTGGTGCCGTCCTCCGACAGGGCCAGGCCGCCGATGCTCTCCTTGCCGGGCGCGTCGGTGAACCCGGCGTCCTTGATCATGTTGGCGGTGTCGTGCCGCGTCACCGTGGCGTCCGGTACCCGCGCGAACAGCTTCGGGGCACCCGAGCCGTCGACCGGCACCGTGTAGATCGCGCCACCGCCCTGCGGCCCGTACGGGGTGTACCGGCGGGCGAACGCGCTCTGGAACAGCCGGGTCCGGTACGTGTCGTACGCCAGCCCGAACGTCGTGCCCACCTGGGCCTGGGTGGCCAGCGTGGTCGGGCACGCCGCGTCGGTGGGACACGTGCGCCGGACCTCGGTCCCGAACGCCACCAGCGCCCGGTTGTCGTTCCCGTTCGGGCCGTTGTGGACCGGCACGAAGTACCGGGTGTCCGGCAGCGCGTAGTCGGCCGGATCCCACACCCCGGTCACCACCGAGGCGTCCTTGCCGTCCGACACGTCCACGAACGACGTGAAGCTGTCGAAGTGGTTCTCCGCCGTCGACGCGGGCGCCGCCCGCAGATAGCGGCGGTACGGTTCCGGGACGCTGACGTCGACGCGGTACCGGCCGCCGTCGAGCGCGGCCGACTCCGACACCACGACCTTTCCGGTGGTGTCCGTGACACCGGTGACCCGGTGCCCGGCGGGATCGGAGACCTCCACCCGCATGCCCCGCTGCGGCACGTCCATCGTCGTGTTGATCACGCCGGTGCCGAAGAAGTCACGCAGGACCTGGACCGTCAGCGTGCCGTCGTCGGCCGCGGCGGTGGCCGGTCCGGCCGTCGCCCCGACGGCGGCGCCCGCCAGTAAGAGGAGGGACAAGCCGGTGCGCGCCAGTGGCTGCGCGAGCCCCCCGGCCGCCCGGCGCGAGTCTCTGCCGACTCGGTTCATGGCATCACACTCCACACTTTCCTTGTCTTGAAAACGAAGCCGCCGTGTCCTGAAAACGAAGCCCCCGAGGCAAAGAAAAAGGGCCCACGCCGCTGTGCATGGGCCGCTTTATGGTGATCGCCGGAGGATATCGCGGGTGAGCCGTAAGGAGTGCGGGCCAGAAAAAGCGAACACGCGTTCAGGCTCTTGGGCGGGACCGCCCCGGTCCGGGAATTTCCGCAGCTCAAACGTAGGGAGTTCGCGCAGCTCGAACACGGTACCCTCGCCCCCACCACCGACCTCGCCGACCGCCATCGCGAGCGGCGCGCGACATTCTATCCATGGGGATCTCGCCGTTACCACCGGAACTCCCCACAAGCGCCGGGAGCCGCATTCCCGAAGGCCCGCACGGTTTTCGGCTCGGCACCGGCCGACCGGGGGCACGGGTCTCGGCGGCGGCGGGGGCGGGGGCGGGGACCGGCGCCCACCGGGAGCTGTCCCTTCGGTCCGGGGGTGCGTACACTCCACTGCGACGTGTGATCTTCGCGGGCCGGAGGGCGCGGCATGGGTGGACCCGGGACTCCCCGACGTGAAGTGGTCACGGGGGCACCCCGGACGTCCCGCCCGGCCCCCGGCCCGGTTCCCCCCGCCCGGACCCGGCCCCAGGACGCCGCCGTGGTCAGGGACCTGATGCGCCGTCAACTCAGGCTCGGCATCGTCGCGTTCGGCATGCTCGTCGGGCTGATCGGGCCGCTGCCGCTGGTGTTCGCCGCGCTGCCCGACCCGGCAGTCCGGCCGGGCAGCGCGCTGCTCGTCTGGGCCGTGCTCGGAGTCGGAGCCTACCCGGTGTTCGTCGTCATCGGCCGGTGGTACGTCGTACGGGCCGAGCGCAACGAACGGGACGCCGTGGAACGGGACGAGGGGACCAGGCGGTGACCGGGGTCCGGGGTTCCGGAGCCGCCGGGTGAACCAGACGTACGGCGTCGTGGCCGTGTCGACGGCGGTCCTGGCCACGCTGGTGATCGGCTCGGTGGGGCTGCGCGTCTCCCGCACCACCTCCGACTTCTACGTCGCCTCCCGCACCGTCCCGCCGTACCTCAACGCCATGGCCGTCAGCGGGGAGTACCTCTCGGCCGCCTCCTTCCTCGGCATCGCCGGGCTCGTCGCCGCCGAGGGCGTCCAGATGCTCTGGTTCCCCGTCGGCTACGCGGCCGGCTACCTCGTCCTGCTCGCGTTCGTCGCCGCCCCGCTGCGCCGCTCCGGTGCCTACACCCTGCCCGACTTCGCCGACTCACGACTCGGCTCCCCGGCCGCCCGGCGGGTCGCCGGGGTGCTCGTCGTCGGTGTCGGCTGGCTGTACCTGCTGCCCCAGCTCCAGGGCGCCGGCCTCACCCTCGGCCTGGTCACGGGCGCCCCGCACTGGCTCGGCGGCGTGCTCGTCGCCGTCGTCGTCACCCTGGCCGTGGCCGCCGGCGGCATGCGCGGCATCACCTTCGTGCAGGCGTTCCAGTACTGCCTGAAGCTGATCGCGCTCCTCGTCCCCGCCCTGTTCCTGCTGCTCGCCTGGCACGGCGACCCGCGCCCCGCCGGAGCCCTGGAGGAACCGCCGGCCTTCCGCCGGCACACCCAGGTCACCGTCGACAGCACCGTACGGCTGCGGATCGAGGCGCCGCTGCGGGCCGTGGCGAGCGGTGCCGTGGACGGCAGGACCTACGACGGCACACCGCTGGCGCTGGACCCCGGGGTGCACGAGATCCGGGCCGGGACCACCCTGCGCTTCCCGCCCGGCACCCCGGTGCCCGAGCGCGTGCCCGGCGACGGCCGGCCGGGCGGCGCCGCGGGCTGGGCGGCACCGCTGTCCGGCGGCGAGGAGGAGCACCCGCTCTACGCCACGTACGGGCTGATCTGCGCCACCTTCCTCGGCACCATGGGGCTGCCGCACGTCCTCGTCCGCTTCTACACCAACCCCGACGGCCGCGCCGCCCGGCGCACCACCGTGATCGTGCTCGCCCTCGTCGGCGGCTTCTATCTGCTGCCGCCCCTCTACGGCGTCCTCGGCCGGCTCTACGCCCCCGACCTGCTGCTCACCGGCGACACCGACGCCGCCGTCCTCGTCCTACCCGAGCGGCTGCTCGGCGGCACCGCCGGTGATCTGCTCGGCGCGCTGATCGCCGCCGGTGCCTGCGCCGCCTTCCTGTCCACCGCCTCCGGGCTCACCCTGTCCGTCGCGGGCGTGCTCAGCCAGGACGTGCTGCCCTCGCTCGGCGTCCGCCGCTTCCGGCTCGCCACGCTGCCGGCGGTGGCCGTGCCCGGCACCGTGAGCGTGGCCGCCGGCCAGCTCCCCGTCGCCGGCGCCGTGGGACTCGCCTTCGCCGTGGCCGCCTCCTCCTTCTGCCCGCTGCTGGTGCTCGGCATCTGGTGGCGCGGCCTGACCCCGCCCGGCGCCATCGCGGGACTCCTCGCCGGCGGTGGCGGCGCCCTCACCGCCGTCACCCTGACCATCGCCGGGCCGCCGGCCGGCGGCTGGGCGCACTCCCTGCTCGCCTGGCCCGCCGTGTGGTCCGTCCCGCTCGGCTTCCTGACCATGATCCTGGTGTCCCTGGCGACCAGGGACCGCGTACCGCCCGGCACCGAGGCCGCCATGGCCCGCCTCCATCTGCCCGAACACCCGGCCGGCCGGGACCTGCCCAGCACCCGCCGAGGAGTGACGACGCCATGACGACCCACCGGCTCCGGCGGTACGCGGCCCAGGGCACGCGCCCGTGAACGGCCTCGCCCTGCTCGCCGCCGGGGCCCCGCTGCTCTTCGCCGCCGGGCTCGCCACCGGACGCCTGCTGGCCCGCCGGACGGTCCGCGGCGGCCCGGACCCCGGCACCCCCGTGGAACGCGCCACCTTCCGCACCCTGCACACCGCGTCCGTGGCCGCGCCCCCGCTGCGCGCCGGACTCACCCCGGACGCCGCCCGCAAGGCGGTCCGGGGGCTGCGGCCGCTGTTCGGCACGGCCGCGCTCGCGCTCACCGCCGAGGACCGGCTGCTGGCCTGGGAGGGGCCGGGCCGGCACCACGCGGAGGCGGCCCTGGAACGGGTCCGCCAGGTGCTGGGCACCGGCCGCGCGCAGACCTTCGCCGTCGCCTGCCCGGACCCGGACTGCCCGGTGCGCTGGGGCGCCGCCGCTCCGCTCACCGTGGACCGGCGCGTGCCCGGCGCCCTCGTCGTGCTCGGCGCGGGGGAGCCGGGATCCGGGGCGCGGGCCACCGAGGAGGTGGCGCGCTGGGTCTCCGTCCAGCTGGAACTCGCCGACCTCGACCGGGCCCGCACCGGGCTGATCGAGGCGGAGGTCCGGGCGCTGCGGGCGCAGATCTCCCCGCACTTCGTCTACAACTCGCTGGCGGCGATCGCGTCCTTCGTGCGTACCGACCCCGAGCGGGCCCGCGAGCTGCTGCTGGAGTTCGCCGACTTCGCCCGCTACTCCTTCCGCCGGCACGGCGCGTTCACCACCCTGGCCGAGGAACTGCGCGCCGTCGAGCAGTTCCTGGAGCTGGTCCGGGCCCGGTTCGGGCCGCGGCTGGAGGTCACCCTGCGGATCGCCCCCGAGGTGCTGCCGGTGGCCGTGCCCTTCCTCTGCCTCCAGCCCCTGGTGGAGAACGCGGTCAAGCACGGGCTGGAGGGGAGCGCCGGGCGCGGCCGGATCACGATCACCGCGCGGGACGAGGGGGCGACGGCCCGGATCGTCGTCGAGGACGACGGGGTGGGCGTGGAGCCCGGCCGGCTCCGCCGGATCCTGCGCGGCGAGGACGGCCCGACGGCGGGCATCGGGTTGCGCAACGTGGACGAGCGGCTGCGCCAGGTCTACGGCGACGAGCACGGCCTGGTGATCGAGACGGGCGTCGGGGCCGGGACGAAGGTCACCCTCCGCGTCCCCAAGTACCGGCCCGGGATCCACACCGCGCCCCCGGACACCGGGCGCGGGGACACGGCGGGCATGGACACGGAGGGCGGATACGACGAACCCCCGGACACCGAGGTGCCGGGGGTCACGGAGCCGGGGGCCGGTGGGCTACGCCGCCTCGACCGCTGAGGCCTCGGACGCCGGAGCCTCGCCCGCCGGCGTCCGCCCGCGCTGCCGGCGCGCCGCCATCACCGCGTAGACGATGATCCCGACGAACAGGAACAGCACACCCTGGTACACCGCCGCGTACCCGGCGCCCGCCATCAGCCAGACGGAGAACGCGGCGGCCACGGCGGTGATCACGGAGTCCCGCACCAGCCGCCCCCGGTCGACCTGCCCGGGCCGCCCGGCCACCAGGTGGAAGATCTGCGCGGCGGTGGCCAGCAGATACGGGACGGTCGCGGTGAACGTGGTCACCAGGACCAGGACGTCGAAGACCTTGCTGGAGCCGGAGAAGTAGTTGTAGACGGTGAGCAGCGAGGCGAGGACGACCGTCACGCCCACGCCGACCGTGGGCACGCCCCGCCGGCGGCGGGCGAAGGCGCTCGGGAACAGCCCGTCGCGCGCCGCCGCGTACGGCGTCTGGGCGCTGAGCAGGGTCCAGCCGTTGAGGCAGCCGGTCATCGACACCAGCGCGGCGAGCGCCACCGCCGTACCGCCCCAGCTGCCCCCGAACATCGTGTTCACGGCGTCCGAGAACGGCGCGGTGGAGGACACCAGCCGGTCGTGCGGGACCGTGCCGAACACCGACACCGTGCCCAGCAGGTACACCAGCGCCGCGCCCGCGGTGCCGATGACGGTGGCGCGGCCCACGTTGCGGCGGGCGTTCTTGACCTCGCCCGCGCTGACGGCGGCGGACTCCACCCCGAGGTAGGAGAAGAGCAGCAGGGCGGCGGAGGCGGAGACCGCGCCGACCGCGCCGTGCCCGCTCGCGTTGAACGGCCCGAGCCGGTCCGGGTCGAAGAAGAACAGCCCGCCGACCGCCACCAGCAGCAGCGGTACGAACTTCAGCACGGTGGAGACCAGCTGGACGGCGCCGACGTACCGGGTGCCGGCGAAGTTGGCGAGGGCGGGCAGCCACTGGAGGACCAGCGCGGCCAGGCAGGCGGTCCAGCGGTGGTCGTTGACCGGGATCAGCACGTCCAGGTAGCCGACGGCGGCGACGGCGAGCGCCGCGTTCGACACCCAGGTGGTGATCCAGTACGACCAGGCCGCGAGGAAGCCGGCGAAGTCGCCGAACGCCTCGCGGGCGTAGACATAGGGGCCGCCGGTGCGCGGGTCCCGGGCGGCCAGCCGGCCGAAGACCAGGGCGAGCGCGATGGCGCCGACCGTCAGCACGACGAACGCGACCAGGCTGACCGTGCCGTAGGGGGCGATGGAGGCGGGCAGCAGGAAGATGCCGCCGCCGATGATGTTGCCCATGACCAGCGCGGTGGCGACGGGCAGGCCGAACCGACGGGCATGCCGGCCGGCGTCGCCTCGGGGGTCCTCGGCGGGAACCGTGGGCGGCGCCGCGGGGGTCTCCGCGGAGGCCGGAGCCGACCGTGCGACGGTTCCGGTGTTGTGCATGGGTGGTGCGCCTCTCATGGAACGAACGTTCCCGGGATCACCGGGACGCGCTCCATGGTCGGGGATGCGCGGAACTGGCTCAAAATCGCCGTTTTTTGTTCCGTGCGGGCCGCTTGATCGCGCAAAAAACGTCGCGGCGTGGACCTCCCGCCGCCAGATGTCCGGCGCCGGACGCGGTCAGTCCGCCGCCCACAGCCCGCGCACATGACCCAGATGCCGGGTCATGAGCGCGTGCACGGCCCGCTCGTCGCGCTCCAGCAGGGCGTCCAGCAGCTCCAGGTGCTCCTCGGCGGAGGCCAGCAGCCGGCCCGCCCGCACCAGCGCGGTCAGCCCGTACAGCCGGGAGCGCCCCCGCAGGTCGGCGACGACCTCGACCAGGTGCGCGTTGCCCGCGAGGGCGAGCAGGCCGAGGTGGAAGCGGGTGTCCGCCTCGACGTAGGCGATCAGGTCGCCCGCCGCGGCGGCGGCGACGATCTCCCGGGCCGCCGGGCGCAGCGCCTCCAGCGAGACCCGGTCGGCGGTGCGGGCCAGGGCCGCCACGGTCGGGATCTCGACGAGCGCCCGGATCTGTGTGTACTCGTCCAGCTGCCGGTCGGAGACGACGGTGACCCGGAAGCCCTTGTTGGGCACGGTGTCGACCAGCCCCTCCTTGGCCAGGTCGAGCATCGCCTCCCGGACCGGTGTCGCCGAGACGCCGAACCGGGCGGCCAGCGAGGGCGCCGAGTACACCTCGCCCGGCCGCAGCTCGCCCGCGACCAGCGCGGCGCGCAGGGCGTCCGCGACCCGCTCGCGGTAGCTGCTGCGCCGCCCGCCGAGCCGGGGGAGGGCGGACAGCTCCGCGTCGCGCGTGTTCTGTGCCATGTCACGCATCACCGGGGTGAGTGTAGAGGAGGCCGGAGGCGGTGCGGGAGGCGAGGGGACGGCGGGGGAAGCCGGGGGCGGTGGCGGAGTCCGGGGCGCTACAGGACGAACCCCTCGGGGAACGGGTCGTCCGGGTCCAGCAGGTACTGTGCCGTCCCGGTGATCCACGCCCGGCCGGTGAAGCTGGGCAGCACGGCCGGCACCCCGGCGACCTCGGTCGTGCCCAGCAGCCGCCCGGTGAACCGGGTGCCGATGAAGGACTCGTTCACGAACTCGGTGCGCAGCGGGAGTTCACCGCGGGCGTGCAGCTGGGCCATGCGCGCGCAGGTGCCGGTGCCGCAGGGGGAACGGTCGAACCAGCCCGGGTGGATGACCATGGCGTGCCGGGAGTGCCTGGCCGTGGCGCCGGGCGCGTACAGGTGGACGTGGTGGCAGCCGCGGATGGACGGGTCCTGCGGATGGACCGGCTCGTCCTGCTCGTCGACCGCCCGCATCAGCGCCAGCCCCGCCGCCAGGATGTCGTCCTTGCGGGCGCGGTCGAAGGGCAGCCCGAGGGCGTCGATCGGCAGGATCGCGTAGAAGTTGCCGCCGTAGGCGAGGTCGTAGCGGACGGTCCGGCCGCCGGGCAGGGTCACCTCGCGGTCCAGCCCGGCGGCGAACGACGGCACGTTCCGCAGGGTCACGCTCCGGGCGGCGCCGTCCGCCACCGCGACCTCGGCGACCACGACCCCCGCCGGGGTGTCCAGCCGGATGGTGGTCACCGGCTCGGTGACCTCCACCATGCCGGTCTCGACCAGGACGGTGGCCACCCCGATCGTCCCGTGCCCGCACATCGGCAGATAGCCGGAGACCTCGATGTAGATGACGCCCCAGTCGCAGTCGGGGCGGGCCGGCGGTTGCAGGACGGCGCCGCTCATCGCGGAGTGGCCGCGCGGTTCGTTCATCAGCAACCGCTTGACGTGGTCGCGGTGGGCGCGGAAGTACAGCCGCCGTTCGTTCATCGTCGCGCCGGGCACGGTGCCGATCCCGCCGGTGATCACCCGGGTCGGCATGCCCTCGGTGTGCGAGTCGACGGCGTGCAGGACGAGTTTGCTGCGCATCTTCCGGCCTCCTTCCGTGTCGTCAGGCCGGCCCTGCGGCCAGGGCCTTCCCGGTGGCCGCGCGGACCGCGGCCTCCTGCTCGGGCAGCAGCGGCACCCGAGGCGGGCGCACCGGGCCGCCGTACCGTCCGGCGAGGTCCATGGAGAGCTTGATCGCCTGGACGAACTCCGTCCTGGAGTCCCAGCGCAGCAGCGGATGCAACCGCCGGTACAGGGGCAGTGCGGTGGCCCGGTCGCCGGACACGGCCGCGCGGTACAGCTCCACCGAGGCGCGGGGCAGCGCGTTGGGGTAGCCGGCCACCCAGCCCTTGGCGCCGGCCGTCGCCAGCTCCAGCAGCACGTCGTCGGCTCCGGCCAACAGGTCCAGCCCCGGAGCGAGTTCGGCGATCCGCCAGGCGCGGCGCACGTCACCGGAGAACTCCTTGACGGCCTGCACCAGCCCCTCGCCGTGCAGCCGGGCGAGGAGTTCGGGCACCAGGTCGACCTTGGTGTCGACCGGGTTGTTGTACGCCACCACCGGCAGGCCGGCCCGGGCGACCTCCGCGTAGTGGGCGAGGACGGAACGCTCGTCGGCGCGGTAGGCGTTGGGCGGCAGCAGCATCACCGCCGCGCAGCCGGCCGCGCCGGCCTGCTCGGCCCAGCGGCGGGCCTCCGCGGAGCCGTACGCGGCCACGCCCGGCATCACCCGCTCCCCGCCGACCGCGGCCACGGCGGTCTCCACCACCCGGGCCCGCTCCTTCGGGGTGAGCACCTGGTACTCGCCGAGCGAGCCGTTCGGTACGACGCCGTCGCAGCCGTTCGCGACGAGCCAGGCGCAGTGCTCGGCGTAACGGTCGTGGTCGACCGAGAGGTCGTCGCGGAAGGGCAGGGCGGTGGCGACGCGGACGCCGTGCCAGGGGCGGTGCGGCAGATCGGACATCGGAAGTCCCCATTCCCGGCGGATAACCGTCTAAGTGAGGTGTGACATGGCACTGTGGGGCGCCGGCTCACTCGGTGTCCGGCAGTTCGGCCAGGACGCCGAGCGGTACCGGACGGGCGAACGGCCGGCGGCCGGGGCCGAGCGGGCAGCCCGTCAGGCCGGCCACCGCGGGCCCGCACATCCGGCCCTGGCACCAGCCCATCCCGGCCCGGGTGAGCAGCTTCACGGTGCGCGCGTCACCGGCGCCGAGCGCGCCGACCGCCTCGCGGACCCGCCCCGCGGTGACCTCCTCGCAGCGGCACACCACCGTCTCGTCCGGCAGCCGGTCCGCCCAGCCCGAGGGCGGGGCGTACACCGCGTCCAGCGCCGCGGCGAACGCGCGCGCCCGCGCCCGCGCCCGGACGGCGGCGGCCCGGCGGCGCGGGTCCGGGACGGTGCCGTACAGCCGGGCGGCGACCGACTGCCCGGCGATGTGCCCCTCGGCGAGCGCGAGCGCCGCGCCGCCCACCCCGGTGGTCTCCCCGGCGGCCCAGACGCCGGGCACGTCGGTGCGCTGCTCGGCGTCGACCCGTACGGCGGTGCCGGACAGGGCGCAGCCGAGGGTCTCGGCGAGATCGGTGTGCGGCAGCAGCCCGTGGCCCACGGCGAGCGTGTCGCAGCGCACCCGGCGGGCGGTACCGGGCCGCGGGCGCCCGGACCGGTCGAGCGCGACCACCGTCACCGCCGCCAGCCGCTCGGTGCCGTGCGCCGCCAGGACCGTGTGCCGGGTCAGGGTGCGCACCCCGTGCCGCAGCAGCCGGGCCGCGTACCCGGCGCCCTCGGCGAGGGTGTCCGGCCGCGCGACGAGGGCGGGCATCCGGCGCGACAGCGCGGCCGGACCGGCGGACTCCACCAGCGCCGCCACCCGGGCACCGGCCGCGGCGAGCCCGGTCGCCACCGGCAGCAGCAGCGGCCCGGTCCCGGCGACCACGGCCGTCCGTCCGGACAGCACCAACTGCCCCTTGAGCATGGCCTGCGCTCCGCCCGCCGTGACGACCCCGGGCAGTGTCCAGCCCGGGAAGGGCAGCACCCGCTCATAGCCGCCGGTGGCGAGGAGCACGGCGTCGGCACGGATGGTGACGCCCTCCTCCTGCCCGGGCCCGCGCAGGGCGTACACGGTGAACCCGCCGGAGCCCGACTCGCCTGCCACCCACCACACATGATGGTCGGTCAGATGAGTGATCCGGCCCGCCGCGCGGTGCCGTTCGAGGCCGGTCCGCAGCCGCTCCCAGGTGCGCCACCGGTGGTGCAGGGCCTGGGGCCGGCGGGCGCCGAGGCCGGCGGCCGGCTGCCGGTAGAACTGCCCGCCGGCCTGGTCGGCCGCGTCGACCAGGAGCACCCGGACACCCCGCGCGGCGGCCGTCACGGCCGCGGCGAGACCGGCCGGGCCCGCGCCGACGACGGCGAGCCGGGGCCGCTCAGTCATCGTCCCGGCCCGTTCCCCGCTGGGTGCGGATCACGTCCCCCGGGCGCACCGGGACCAGACAAGCCCGTTGGCCGGGAAGGTCGTTGACGACCACCAGGCAGTCGAAGCACACCCCGGTGCCGCAGAACACCCCGCGCGGCTCGCCGGTGCCCCGCGCGCCGCGCCAGGCCGTCACGCCCGCCGCCCACAGCGCCGCCGCGACCGTCTGACCGGGCAGCGCCCGCAGGGGCCGGCCGTCGAAGGTGGCGGTGTGGGCCGGGCCCGGCCGGGCCCGCGTCAGCTCAAGGGGATCCACCGTCGTCGCCTCCCTCTGGGTCGAACCGTTCCGGCCGGAACGGCGTGAGATCGAGCTCCGGAGTCTTCCCGGTGAGCGCCCGCGCGATCGACAGCCCGGTGGCCGGGGCGAGTCCGATGCCGGCGCCCTCGTGCCCGCAGGCGTGGAACAGGCCGGGCACGCGGGGGTCGGGGCCGATCGCCGGCAGATGGTCGGGCAGATACGGCCGGAAGCCCGCGTACGTCCGCAGCGCGCGGACCCGCCGGAGGAACGGGAACAGCCCGACGGCCCCGGCGGCGAGCGCCCGGAGCGCGCGCGGCGACAGCGAGCGGTCGAAGCCCACCCGTTCCCGGGTGGCGCCGATCAGTACCGGCCCGGCCGCCGTGCCCTCCACCACAGGCGAGGCCCGCAGCCCGGCCGAGTCGCTGGCCACGTCGGCCACGTAGTCCGCGGCGTACACCTTGTGCCGCACCCGGCGCGGCAGCGGCTCGGTGACCAGGACGAAACCGCGCCGGGGGAGCACCGGCAGCCGGATTCCGGCGAGCGCCGCGAGCTCGCCGCCCCGGACGCCGGCCGCGTTCACCACCGCCGGGGCGTGGAGGTCCCCCCGGTCGGTGCGGACGCCGTACACCGTGCCGCCCGCCCCGCGCAGCACCCCGGTCACCGTGTGGCCGAGGTGCAGCCGGGCACCGGAGGCGCGCAGCAGGTGGGCTGCGGCCAGCGCGGGCATCACCTGGGCGTCCTGCGGGTAGCGCACCCCGCCCGCCATCCCGGGCGCCAAGTACGGCTCCAGATCGGCGAGTCGGTCGGCCGCCACCGGTACGGCCGTGACGCCGGCGGACCGCTGGCGGGCGGCGAGGTCCCGCAGCGCGGCCAGCGCGCCGGGCGCCGAGGCGACCACCAGGCCGCCCTTGGGCTCGTACTCGATCGCGGCGCCCAGCTCCTCGGCCAGTTCGGCCCACAACCGGGCCGACAGCAGGGCCAGTCGCAGCTCCGGGCCCGGCTCCTTGTCGGAGACCAGCAGGTTCCCCTCGCCCGCCCCGGTGGTGCCGCCGGCCACCGCGCCCCGGTCCACCACCCGTACCTCAAGGCCGGCCCGGGCGGCGTACAGCGCGCAGGCCGCGCCCGTCATCCCGGCTCCGACGACCACGACATCGCAGGTCGGCCGCTTCGCCACGCCAGTACTATGTCACATGTTTCTCACCCTAAGGAGACCCCCGACTCCAGTGCGCGGACGCCCCCTTGACGTCGTACCGAGCCGGATCGACACTCCAGGGAGGGAATCCTAGTGAACAGGTAGGGAATCATGGCGCGCCTCGCACCGGGCACCGGCCGAACGGACCGGACCCCGACGCGCGCACCCCTGCTCACCTCCCGCCGTCACATCGACCTCCAGCGTGTCTGCAGCGCGATCAGCCGCCACCGCTGAACCGGGCCCCTCGGCCCCCGCCGGCCGGCCGTCGCCCGTGCCGGAGCGCCCGTCCGCACGCCCACCACCCGGGGAGACGCATGTCCATCACTCCGCTCGACGCCGTCCGGCCCGCCCACCGCACCGCCCCCCTGTTCCGGGGCCGCATCGGCCGGGACGCGCGCAGCGGCCACTACGCCGTGCCGCACCGCTACCGGCTCCACCTGTCCACCGCCTGTCCCGACGGACTGCGCCTCGCCGTCGGCCACAGCCTCCTCGGCCTGGACACCCGCTGTCCGGTCACCCTCCTGCCCGCCGTCCCCGACTGTCCCGACGGCGGCCACACGGCGCTGCGCCCGCTGTACGAGGCGAGCGCCCACCACTACACCGGCCCCGCCCTCGACCCCGTGCTCAGCGACGACTGGTCCGGACGCATCGTCAGCACCCACACCCCCGACATCCTGCGCGACCTGGACCGGTTCCGCCCGGACGACCGCGCCGGCCTGTACCCCGCGGGCCTGGAGTCCGTCATCGAGGCGGTGGAACGGATGTGCGCCGAGGGCATGGAGGAGGCCGCCCAGCGCGCCGGCCGGGCGGGCGCCGACCCGGAGGAGCGGGCCGCCGCGCTCGACACCCTGCTGGACACCCTGGGCCGGCTGGAGCGCCGGCTGAGCGGCGAGGAGTACCTGGCCGACGGCCGGCTGACCGCCGCCGACATCGAGCTGTGGGTGTCCCTGGTGCAACTCGACACCGTCCACCGCTGCCACCTCGACGCCTCCGCCGTGCACCGGGTGGCCGAGCACCGCGCGCTGTGGGCCTACGCCCGCCGGCTGGCCGCCCACCCGGCCTTCGGCCGCCATCTGGACCTCGACGGCATCGCCCGCCGCCACCACGGCCGCTGCCAGGGCCTGGAGGCCGCCGGAGCCGCCGTCCAGATCCTGGACTGGGCGAGCCATGCCGCGCACACCCCGGGCGCCCTCCCCAGGTGAGAGGCGCCCGCCGGGGCCCACTGGGCGGACAGGCGTTGACATTCGAACGGTCAACTGCCTTACTTACGGCTCAGAACGGTCATGAGCGTCAGCGCCAAGCCCTGGCTCGCTGACCGGCAACCCTCGCACCGCGGTGGGGTGCCCCAGGTGACGACCGGACCGGACGACGCATTCGGTAAGCGCGAGGCCCCCCGGGGCCACGACAGTGACAGGTGACGCCATGTACGCAGCTCCCAGGACGGCCCCGAGCCGCCCCCAGGGCCGCGTACCGTCGTACGCCGGACTCCTGGTCGCCGACCGTGCCGTCGATCTGCTCCGGGTGAACAGCGCGCTGTGTACCGCGCCGGGCATCGCCCGCCGCCAGGGCTGACCACTCCTCTTCGCCCTCGCGTTCCCGCCGCACACCCCGCTCGCCCGGTGTGCCGTTGTCCGCCCAGCCCCCGGCTAGCGCCGGCCCGTGCGCCGCCCCGTGCCCCACCGCCGTGGCGGCGCGCGTCCGCCCGGCCGCGGCCCGGGGTGTCCGACCCCGCCGGAGCCCCTCATGAGTGAACCCCCAGGCGCCGCCGTCTCCCTCGCCGAGGCGCCCACACCCGCCGACAGACCGTCAGAAAGGCTCAACGCACCACGAGTTCAGCCGCAGCGCCGGCCCGGGCGGTGGGTCGTCACCGCCGTCGTCCTCGTGCTCGTCGCGCAGATCCTGCACGGACTGGTCACGAACCCCTTCTACCAGTGGGACCGCTTCCGCTACTGGTTCCTGCGCCCCGCCGTCCTCGACGGGCTCCTCGTCACTCTCGAAGTCACCGCGCTCAGCGCCGTGCTGGGGCTCCTCGGCGGTGTCCTGCTCGCGCTCGGCCGGCTCTCCGGCAGCGCGGTGCTGCGCGCGGCCAGCTGGACCTACACCTGGCTGTTCCGCTCCGTCCCGCTGATCGTGGTGCTGATCTTCCTGTACAACTTCAGTGCCCTGTACAAGACCCTGAGCCTCGGGGTGCCGTTCGGTCCGGCCTTCGTGACCTTCGACGAGTCCCGGCTGGCCGGCGACATGGCCATCGCCGTGGTCGGCCTCACCCTCAACGAGGCGGCGTACGCGGGCGAGGTGGTGCGCGGCGGCATCCTCTCCGTCGACCAGGGCCAGCACGAGGCCGCCGCCGCGCTCGGCCTGCCCCGGGCCCACCGGTTCCGCAGGATCGTCTTCCCGCAGGCCCTCAGGTCCATCACCCCCAACTACGTCAACCAGCTGATCGGCCTGGTCAAGAGCACGTCCCTGGTCTTCTACGTCTCCCTGCTCGACCTGTTCGGCGTGGTGCAGTCGATGGGCAACACCTACCCCGGCGACGTGGTGCCGCTGCTGATGGTCGCCACCGTCTGGTACCTGATCCTGACCAGCGCCGTCTCCGTCGCCCAGTTCTATGTCGAGCGGTACTACGCCCGCGGCGCTACCCGCGTCCTGCCGCCGACCCCGCTCCAGCGGCTGCGCGCCCGACTCGCCGACTTCCGAGCCCGGTTGCGCGGCGAGACCGCCGTATGACCGCCGCGCGGCCCCTCGGCGACACCGCGCCCGCCCCACGACATCCCGCCCCACGACGTCCCGACACCCGAACGACAAGGACAGCCATGCCCAGCCAGTTCTCCCGACGCCGTCTCGTACGCGGCCTCACCGCGGCGACCGCCACCCTCTCCCTCGCCGGCGGGCTCGCCGCCTGCGGCGGGGACAGCGACGCCGCCACGATCGGCGACCGGGCCGGCACGGTGACCGTGGGACAGCTGTCCAACGGAGCCGCCGACCCGGTCGAACTGAAGGTGTCCGAGGTCAAGTCCATCAGCGCCCAGCTGCCCGCCTCGATCCGCAAGAGCGGCAAGCTCGTCATCGGCATCGGCGCCCTGCCCTCCGGCTCCGCACCGCTGAACTTCGTGGGCAGCGACCAGAAGACCCTCACCGGCTCCGAACCCGACCTCGGCCGGCTGGTGGCCGCGGTGCTCGGCCTGAAGCCCGAACTGCGCAACTCCACTTGGGAGAACCTCTTCGTCGGCCTCGACAGCGGCAAGAACGACGTCGCCTTCTCCAACGTCACCGTCACCGAGGAACGCAAGAAGAAGTACGAGTTCGCCTCCTACCGCAAGGACGAACTGGCCTTCGAGGTGCTGAAGAAGAGCACCTGGAACTTCGACGGCGACTACCGCAACCTCGCCGGCAGGACGGTCACCGTCGGCGCCGGCACCAACCAGGAGAAGATCCTGCTGGAGTGGAAGGCCCGACTGGCCAAGGAGGGCAAGCGGCTCACCGTCAAGTACTTCCCGGACCAGAACGCCATCAACCTGGCGCTGCGCGGCGGCAAGGTCGACGCCTATCTCGGCCCCAGCCCCGCCGTCGCCTACCGCACGCGGCAGACCGCGCACACCCCCGACCCCACCCGCGGCGCCGGCACCTTCTCCGGCGCCGGCGAGACGGTCCAGGGGCTGATCGCCGCCACCGCCAAGAAGGACAGCGGACTGGCCAAGCCGCTCGCCGACGCCCTCAACCACCTGATCGAGAACGGGCAGTACGGCAAGTGGCTCGCCGCCTACAACCTGTCGGCCGAGGCCGTGCCCAAGGCCGAGATCAACCCGCCCGGCCTGCCCCTGGACAACTCCTGACGCGGCCCGGGAACAACCCGCGGCGGCGGTGTGTTGAGGGTCGTGACGAGATCCACCCGGCGGACGCCGAACCGGCCCGCCGCGACCGACGGAGGGAGGTGACGGCCGTGACCCGGGTGCCCGAACTCATCCGCCCGCCGCGCCCGTACCGCTCCGTCCGGCTGCACTCCCGGCCGCACATCGACCTCCAGCGCGTGTCCGCCGCGCTCTGTCGCCACTGATCCACGCCCGGCCTTCGGCCCGGCCGCTAGCCCCGCTTCCGCTCCCGCGCGCCCGCCGGGCCCGTGCCGCGTGCACCGCGGCCCCCGCCGCGCGCACCCCGGCCGCGCCCGGCCGCGCGCCGCTCACCGACGTACGGACATCAAGGAAGGCACCGACGTGTCGCCGACTCCCGCCGCACACCTGCACCTCGCCGTCGCCCTGGACGGCACCGGCTGGCATCCCGCGTCCTGGCGCGAGCCCGCCGCCCGCCCCCGGGACCTGTTCAGCGCCGGCTACTGGGCCGACCAGATCACCGAGGCCGAACGCGGTCTGCTCGACTTCGTCACCCTCGAGGACGGCCTCGGCCCGCAGTCCTCCCGGCGCCACGAGCCCGACGAGCGCACCGACCAGGTCCGCGGCCGGCTCGACGCGGTCCTCATCGCCTCCCGCGTCGCCCCGCTCACCCGGCACATCGGCCTGGTCCCGACCGTGGTGGCCACCCACACCGAGCCGTTCCACATCTCCAAGGCCATCGCCACCCTCGACTACGTCAGCGCCGGACGCGCGGGCCTGCGCGTCCGGATCAGCGCCCGCCCCGACGAGGCCGCCCACTTCGGCCGCCGCACCATCCGCCCAACCGGCACCGACGACGGCCCCGCGCGCGCACCGTTCACCGAACTCTTCGACGAGGCCGCCGACTACGTGGAGGTCGTCCGCCGGCTCTGGGACAGCTGGGAGGACGACGCGGAGATCCGGGACGCGGCGACCGGCCGCTTCATCGACCGGGACAAGCTGCACTACATCGACTTCGAGGGCCGCTTCTTCAGCGTCAAGGGCCCCTCCATCACCCCCCGACCGCCACAGGGCCAGCCGCTGGTCACCGCACTCGCCCACCAGACGGTCCCCTACCGGCTGGTGGCCCGCCAGGCCGACATCGGCTACGTCACCCCGCACGACGCGGACCAGGCCCGCGCCATCGTCACCGAGATCCGCGCCGAGCAGCGGGAGGCCGGCCGCGCCGGAGAGCCGCTGCACGTCTTCGGGGACCTCGCCGTCCTCCTCGACGACAGCGAGGCCGCGGCACGGGCCCGGCTGGACCGGCTCGACACCCTCGCGGGCGAGCCGTACCGCAGCGACACCCGCGTCTTCACCGGCACCGCCGGACAACTCGCCGACCTCCTGGAGGAGCTGGCGGCCGGCGGCCTGACCGGCTTCCGGCTGCGGCCCGCCGTCACCGGACACGACCTGCCCCGCGTCACCGGGGACCTGGTGCCCGAACTCCAGCGCCGCCGGCGCTTCCGCACGGCCTACGACGCCACGACCCTGCGCGGCCACCTCGGCCTCACCCGCCCCGCCAACCGCTACGCCACCACCGCCGCCTGAGCCGGGAGGACCCGCCCCACCATGAGCAAGCCGCTGAAGCAGATCCACCTGGCCGCCCACTTCCCCGGAGTCAACAACACCACCGTCTGGAGCGACCCGGCCGCCGGCAGCCACATAGAGTTCGACTCCTTCGCACACTTCGCGCGGACCGCCGAACGCGCCAAGTTCGACTTCCTGTTCCTCGCCGAGGGCCTGAGGCTGCGCGAACAGGGCGGCAAGATCTACGACTTGGACGTGGTCGGCCGCCCCGACACCTTCACCGTGCTCGCCGCGCTCGCCGCCGTCACCGACCGGCTCGGCCTGACCGGCACCATCAACTCCACGTTCAACGAACCGTACGAGGTGGCCCGCCAGTTCGCCAGCCTCGACCACCTCTCCGGCGGCCGGGCGGCGTGGAACGTGGTCACCTCCTGGGACGCCTTCACCGGCGAGAACTTCCGGCGCGGCGGCTTCCTGCCGCAGGAGGAGCGCTACTCCCGCGCCAAGGAGTTCCTCGCCACCGCCCACGAGCTGTTCGACTCCTGGCACGGCGACGAGATCCTCGCCGACCAGGCCACCGGCACCTTCCTGCGGGACGCCCGGGCCGGCTCGTTCGTGCACCAGGGACAGCACTTCGACATCCAGGGCCGGTTCAACGTCCCGCGCTCCCCGCAGGGCCGCCCCGTCATCTTCCAGGCCGGCGACTCCGACGAGGGCCGCGAGTTCGCCGCCGCCGACGCGGACGCCATCTTCAGCCGGTACTCCACCCTGAAGGAGGGCCAGGCCTTCTACACGGACGTCAAGTCCCGCCTCGCCAAGTACGGCCGCCGCCCGGAGGACCTGCTCATCCTGCCCGCCGCGACCTTCGTGCTCGGCGACACCGACGAGGAGGCCGCCGAACTCGCCCATGAGGTCCGCCGGCAGCAGGTCAGCGGCGCCACCGCGATCAAGCACCTGGAATTCGTGTGGAACCGGGACCTGTCCGCGTACGACCCCGAGGGCCCGCTGCCCGACGTGGACCCGGTCGTCGCCGAGGAGCACATCTCCCGGGGCCGCGCCCAGGTGCGGATGTACCGCGACCCGGTCGCCATCGCCCGCGAATGGCGCGAACTCGCCGAGGCCAACAAGTGGTCCATCCGCGACCTGGTCATCAACACCGGCAACCGGCAGACCTTCATCGGCTCGCCCGCCACCGTCGCGCGGACCATCAACGAGTTCGTCCAGGCCGACGCCTCCGACGGCTTCATCCTGGTCCCGCACATCACCCCCGGCGGGCTCGACCCGTTCGCCGACCGGGTGGTCCCGCTGCTCCAGGAACAGGGCGTCTTCCGCGCCGACTACGAGGGCACCACCCTGCGCGACCACCTCGGCCTCGCCCACCCCGACACCGGCCGGCGCACCGGCGCCCCCGCCGAGCGGGCCGCGTCGTGAAGTTCCTCGCCGTCACCCTGATCGCGAACCGGCCGGACCCCGCCACCGGCCTGCCGAAACCGGCGCACGAACGGTTCCGCGAGGTGCTGGACGACGCCATCCTGGCGGAAGAACTCGGCTTCGACGGATTCGGCGTGGGGGAGCGGCACGAACGGCCGTTCCTCTCCTCCGCGCCCACGGTGGTGCTCGGCCACATCGCCGCGCTCACCCGCCGCATCCGGCTCTTCACCGCCGTCACCACGCTCAGCCTGCTCGACCCGGTCCGGGCGTACGAGGACTACGCCACCCTGGACCACCTCTCCGACGGCAGGCTGGACCTGATCATCGGCAAGGGCAACGGCACCGCGCAGCGCGAGCTGTTCCACGTCACCCCCGAGGACCAGTGGGCCCGCAACGCCGAGGGCTACGAGGTGTTCCGGCGGCTGTGGCGCGAGGACAAGGTGAGTGCCGACACCCGGTTCCGGCCGCCGCTGAAGGACGCCGAGGTGTTCCCACGGCCCTACCAGCGGCCCGTTCGGGTCTGGCACGGCAGCGCCACCAGCGAGGAGTCCGTGGACCTCGCGGCACGCCACGGCGACCCGCTGTTCTCGGCGAACGTCACCCACCCCGTCGAGCCGTACGCCGCGCTGGTCCGCCACTACCGGGAGCGCTGGGAGCACTACGGCCACGACCCGGCGGACCTCGCGGTGGGCGCCGGCACGGCCGGACTGTACGTCGCCCGCACCTCGCAGGAGGCGCTGACGGCGTACCGTCCGGTCTTCGAGGCCGGCCTGGCCCACCAGCGGGCGGCCGGCCTGCCCGTGGTCTTCGAGACCCTGGAGGACTTCGTCGCCCGCAGCTCGGCCCTGATCGGCAGCCCCGAGCAGGTGATCGACAAGGTGCACCGCTACCACGAGGAGCTCGGGCACACCGTGCTGCACGTGGCGGCGGATGCGAACGGGCTGCCGCCCACGCTCCACCGCGACTCCCTCGAACTGTTCCAGTCCGAGGTCGCCCCGGTGCTGCGCCGCCACATCCCCGGCCCGCCGTTCCCCTGGGCGCCGGTCGTCCCCCGCCCGGCGCCCGCACCGGCCCCCGTGCCGGCCGGCCGCTGAACCGCCGCACGTCCGCGTCCGCGCACACCCGAGCTCCGTACCGAGGAGATGGACATGACCACCGTCACCGATCCCGGCACCCACCTCGTCGTCCACCGCACCGGCCCGCGCATCGGCGCGGAGATATCCGGCGTCGACCTGACCCGCCCCGTCGACACGGCCACCGCCGACGCGCTGCGGACGGCCTTCCGCGACCACAAGGTGCTGGTCTTCCGCGACCAGCACCTGACCCCCGAACAGCACGTCGAGGCCGTCCGGCTGTTCGCCGAGCCGTTCGACCACCCCACCGCCGAGCGCCACCCGGACCACCCGCTGGTCTACCCCTACAACGTGCGGCACACCGGCAAGGCCAGCACCTGGCACATCGGCGGCCTGTGGCGCACCCCCGCCTTCGCCATCGAGTCACTGACCTACGACGAGGTGCCCGAACTCGGCGGCCACACCCTGTGGGCCGACCTCCAGGCGGCCTACGACGACCTGTCCGAGCCCTTCAAGACGCTGCTCGCGGGCGTCCACGCGGTCTACGACGGCAACCCCGAGAACTACGCACAGGGCAGCCGGAAGACCGCCCCGGACCAGACCACCACCGAGCACCCGGTCGTCCTCGCACACCCGCTCACCGGACGCAAGGGACTCTTCCTCAGCTCCTCCGCGCTCGGACTCACCGGCGTCACCGAGCAGGAGGGCCGGGTCCTGCTCGACCACCTCCTGCGGCACGCCGCCTCGCCGGACTACACGATCCGCTTCGGCTGGCGGCCCGGCGACTTCGTGCTCTGGGACAACCAGGCCACCTGGCACTACGCCGTCGACGACTACGGCGACGGCGCCCGCGTCTACCGCAAGGTCATCGGCGTGGAGCCGCTGCGCACCGCGTCCTGAACGGGCACGGCACGGCGTGGGCGCGGACGTCACCTCCCCCGTAGGTGACGTCCGCGCCCGTTCCCCCGGTGCCGGACTGTGGCCCGATGCCGTCCGTGTGCCGTCACCAGCACATGACCGCTGTCTCTCCCGACCCCCACGTGGAGTACAGGCGGACCCGGACGGTGTAGCGGCGGCCCCTGACGAGCCGGACCCGGACGACGGCGTTGTCCGGCGTGCCGCCGTCGTCCCGCCCCGTGAGGAAGCGCGGCTCCCCGTCACGCTCCTCGAACACCACCAGCACGGTGTCGGCCTCGCCGAAGGTGCCCACGGTGTACTCGCGGGTCTCCGCCGGCTCGACGGCGAAGTCCGCCTGCTCGCCCGGCCCGAGGCCGAGCGGCACCGACCGGAACGGCACCAGCGCGGCCGGCCCCGCCGGACCGGCGGGCGGATACCAGCGCAGCACGAACTCCTTGTCGGCCGGGGACGGGCTGCCGGGCGGCCGCAGCCCCCCTCGGTACTGCTCCGGCTCCAGCACCAGCCCCGGCCCGAGCGGCAGCGTCATCACCGACTGCGGGTCCCACACCGAGGCCCCCGCCTCGCCGCCGTCCAGCCGGTCCAGCACATTGACGTACGTCGTCTCCCGGCTCCAGAAGTTCGGCGGACCGGCCAGCTCCGCGTACACCGCCTCGTCGTCCCAGTGCAGCCCCGCGTACGGGCTCTGGTGCTCGTGCACCATGCCCAGGGCGTGCCCGATCTGGTGCAGGACCGCCCCGCGCTCCCCGGGCGCGGTCACGTCCCAGCCGAGGTTCATGGTGCGCTCGCCCCGGCCGGCCGACAGCGCGTCCCGGCCCACCGCCGACCAGGACCCGGCACCGGCCTGGAACCCGATCCGCAGTTCCGCCTCGTGCCGGTCGGCGACCTCGGCGAAGACGACGCCGATGCCGAGGTCCTGCCACTCGCGGAAGCAGTCGCGGACCACCTCCCGCTGCCCCTCCCCGCCCGCCCAGGGCACCCGGCGCAACTCCCCGGACCCGGGGACCGGGATGACCGAGGCGTCGGTGCGGGCATCCAGGAAGCAGTAGTGCAGCACCGTGCCGTTGACCCACATCCGCCGCCCGGCGAGCAGCGCGCCCAGCCGCTCGGCGGTCAGTCCCGGTGGATACGACGGGACCGGCTGCCGCGGAAGCGAGCAGAGGCGTCGGGTCATGGCACCAGAGTGCCGCCCGCCCCGGCCGCCCACCTGAGTCGAGGGCTACTCAAGTCGCCCTGTATCAGAACTGAGTACCCGCGCTCAGTAGGGTGTGAGGACTTACCGACAGGACGCGAAGACCCTTCAGCTGCCCTGGCCGTTCACCGGCCGGTCGGAGGAACTCGACCAGGTGCGCGCCGCGTTGACCGGGGGACGGCCCGGCATCGTGGTGACCGGACCGGCGGGCCACGGCAAGACCCGGCTGATCACCGAGGCGGTCCGGGGCCTGGAACACGCCCGGGTGACCGGCACGCCCGAGGCCCGGGACCTGCCGCTCGCGGCGTTCGCGCGGCTGCTCCCCGACACCGTCTCGCTGCACCGCGCGGTCCGCGCGCTGTCCGGCGTACGGGTCCTCGTCGTGGACGACGCCCAGTTGCTGGACGAGACCTCCGCCGCGCTGGTCCACCAACTGGCCGTGCACGGCGGCACCCGGCTGATCGTGGCCGCGGCGGACGGGGTACCGGCGCCCGGCGCGGTGTCCCGGCTGTGGACCGGGGAACTGCTGCCCCGGCTGCCCCTCGGCCCGCTCCCGCCCGAGGACACCGCCCGGCTGCTCGCGGGCGCCGCGCTGGACCCGCTCACCGTGCGCCGCCTGCACCAGTCCTGCCGCGGCGACCTACGCCTGCTGCGCGCCCTGCTCACCGCCCTGACCGAGTCCCCCCGGCCGACGTCGGCGCCGAGACCGGTGCTTGCCGGGGTGGGGGTGCCGGCGTCCGCTTCGGGGACGGGAGCCGCGGAGTGCGGCGCGTCGGGCTCTGGCTCTGCGGGACTCGCAGAACGCGGCGCGCCGGTCTCGGTTCCGGGCACAGGACTCGGCGACATCGGCGTGCCGGGGTCCGCTCCGGGGGCGGTGCTCGCCCCGGCCGAGTCGCCGGTGGCCTGCCCTGGTGCCGGGCTCGTCGGGGTCGGGCGGCTGGAGTCCGTTCCCGGTACCGGGGAGTCGGCCTGGCGGGGGCCGTTGCCGGTCACCCCGGCGGTCCGGGAACGGCTCGCCCCCGCCCTGGAGCGCTCCGGTCCCGGCGAACGCGACATCCTGGACCGCCTCGCCTTCGCCGAACCCCTGCCGCTGCCGCTCGACGAGCTGGACCTGGAGGCCCTGGAACGCCTGGAGGCGGACGGTCTGATCGACGTCGGCGAACAGGGCGGGGTCACCCTCGCCCACCCCCTGCACGGCACCGCGCTGCGTGCCACGGCCGGCCGGCTGCGGGCCCGCCGGCTGGGCCGGACGGCCCCCGCGTACGGACCGGCGCTCGACGCCGAACGGCACACGCTGGTACGGCACATGGAGCGACTGGACGTCCGGCCGCTGCCCACGCCGGTGGGGGAGTGGCTGGTGGCGCACGGCGTGCCGTTGCCCGCCCGGTACGCCGAGACCCGCGCCCGGTTCGCCCGCCTGCGCGGCGAGACACGGGAGGCGGCGGCCTGGGCCCGGGAGGGGCTGCGGTCGACCCCCTCGGACGGCGGCTGCCAAAGGGAACTCCGGCTGGCCGAGGGCGGCCCGGACGAACCGGCCGACCCGGACGACGTCCACGCCCGCTACGCCGCCGTACGCCTCGGGGAGCCCGGCCGGGCGACCGGCAGGGCGACCGGGCGGCTGCCGGCCGGCAGCGTGCTGGCCCGGCACGCCGACGCCCTCGCCCGCGCGGACGGGCCCGCGCTGGAGGAGGCCGCCGAGGCACTGGCGGAGCGGGGCTTCACGCTCTACGCGGCGGAGGCGTACGCGCAGGCCGCCCGCGCGCACCGGGATCCGAGCGCCGCCAGGCGTTCCCGGACCCGGGCCGTCGCCCTGGCCCGCCGCTGCCAGGGCGCGAGCACGCCCGCGCTGGCCGGCCTGGTCCTCGGCGAACTCACCGCCCGTCAGCGGCAGATCGTCGCCCTGGCGGCGGCCGGGCTGAGCAACCGCGAGATCGCCGAGAAGCTGACGCTGTCGGTCCGCACGGTCGGCAACCACCTGTACAGCGCGTACACCCGCCTCGGCACGGGCGACCGCACCGCGCTGCCCTGGCTGCTGGACGGCCCCGACCGGGAGACGGCGTAGCGGCCACCCCCCGCCACCGGGGCCCGGCCGGGCAGCGGACGGCCGACGGTCGTCGTCACCAGATCACCACCGAGGTCACGGTGGCGTGGAAGGCGAATTCGAGGGTGAGAGAGGTCTGGGTGTTGTTTTCTCGCACCGTGCAGAAGAACGGGACCTTGTTGTCGCCGGAATGAAAAGCTGTGCCGAGGCGGAGATTCATGCTCATCGCACCGGCATTGGCGAGACATACCGGCCCCGGAAGACAGTCCGTTTCGATGCGCGCATACCCCTGAATCACCGAAGTCCCGCAATCGACGGTGTTGACCGCGGCGGTGGCGGTCATCTTCTTGAGTGATCCGTGAGCCCTGACGGGCAGGTCGCTGCCCTGGCGGGGGCCTCAGTCGCGATGGGCAACCGGCTCGGGACCGGCGTCGAGCGCGTCGAGCACCGCGTCGCCGTTCGCCCTCGCCCACTCGGTCAGCGTATGGATCGGTTCGATCAGCGTCGCCCCGAGGGGAGTGAGCTCGTACTCGACGCGGGGCGGGACCTCGGCGTAGGCGTGGCGGCGGACGAGCCCGTGTGCCTCCAGCCGTCGGAGCGTCTGGGTGAGCATCTTGCGGGAGATGCCGCCGATCAACTCGACCAGTCGGCCATGGCGCACCGGGCCCTTGCTGAGGCCGGCGAGCACGACCACCGTCCACTTGTCGGCGATGAGCTCGACCGCCAGCCGCGCCGGGCAGTCGGCGAGAAAGAGATCACCGGAACGGAAACCGCTCATGGAGCCAAAGGTACCCGCGCCAGAGGCACCTGCTGGTTCCTGTCGAAAACCTAGCCTGGTCCCCTCCCCCTTTTCCGAAGCCAGGAGAGTCATGCGAGCCATCACCCAGCGGACGCTCGGCGGTCCCGAGGTGCTCACCGTCGTGGACGCGCCCGAGCCCCAGCCCCTCCCGACCGAGGTTCTCGTCCGCGTCAAGGCGATCGGGCTGAACCCGCTGGAGGCGCGCCTGCGCGCGGGCGAGTTCCCGCTGATCGGCCGGCCGCCGTTCATCCTCGGCTGGGACATCAGCGGCGTGGTCGAGGAGTCACCGCGGACGTGGCGGTTCAGGCCCGGCGACGAGGTGTTCGGGATGCCGCTGTTCCCTCGGGCGGCGAGCGCGTACGCCGAGGTCGTGTCGGCGCCGGCGTTGCACCTGGCGCGCAAGCCGGCGTCGCTGTCGCACGTCGAGGCGTCGGCGCTGCCGGTCGTCGGGCTGACGGCGTGGCAGGGTCTCGTCGATCTCGGCGGCGTGCGCGAGGGCGACCGTGTCCTGGTCCACGGCGGTGGCGGCGGGGTCGGCCACGTCGCGATCCAGATCGCGAAGGCGCTCGGCGCGCACGTGATCGCGACCGCCGGCGGGAGCAAGCGGGAGTTCGTCGAGGGGCTCGGCGCCGACGATGTGATCGACTACACGGCGGTCGACTTCGCCGAGGCGGTCCGCGACGTCGACGTCGTGCTCGACACGATCGGCGGCGACACCGTCGAGCGGTCGCTCGAAGTGCTCCGCCCGGGCGGTCACCTGGTGACGGCGGTCGCCGAGGAGGATCCGGGGCTCGTCGCCGCCTACGAGGCGGCGGGCATGCGCTTCAGCGGCATCGCGGTCGACCCCGATCCGATCGCCCTGCGAGGTCTCGTCGAACTCGTCGAAGAGGGCAGGCTCCGGGTCCACGTGCGGGAGACGTTCCCGTTCGAGCGCGTCGCCGACGCGCACCGGCTGCTCGACGCCGGTCACCTCCAGGGCAAGCTCGTCCTCACCGTCTGATTCCGTCGCAGGGCCTCGAGGGAGCGCGGCCCGCTGAGACCCGCGGCCCAACGGTTCTCCGCGACTCCGGGCGCTCCCGACGCCGCCTACGACGTCGACCGGATCGCGGAGATGTCGAACTGCAGCCGGACCTTCTCGCTCACCATGGTGCCCCCTGCCTTGAGGCGCTGGTTGTAGACCAGGCCCCACTCGGTGCGGTCGATGGTGGTGGTGCCGTCGAAACCGGCCCGCTCGAAGCCGAAGGGGTCCAGAACCGAGCCGAGGTAGTCGATGTGCAGGTCGACGGGCCGGGTGACGTCGCGAATGGTCAGGTCCCCGGTCATGCGGAAGGTCTCTCCGCCTTCATGGACGGTGGAGGTGCTGCGGAAGGTCATTTCCGGGTAGTGGCGCGCGTCGAAGAAGTCGGCGCCGATGATGTGCGCGTCCCTCTGCTCCACGCCCGTGTCGACGCTGGCGACCCGGATGACGAGGTCGGCCCGCGACTCGGAGGGCTGGGCCCCGTCGAAGTACAACATGCTGTCGTAATCGGTGAAAGCCCCCCGGACCGTCGTGACCATGGCGTGCCGTACGGAGAATCCGATGCGGCTGTGCGGGCGGTCGATCGTCCATCGCCCGGTCAGGGCCTGGAGTGCGGGGCTGAGCGCGACACCCTGGGACGTGGCCCCCGCGAGAGCCGGGGCCGGCTCGCTGACGGCGGTCTGGCGTCTGCCGAAGATACCCATGATCGTGAGCCCTTTCCCGTCTGATTGCTCTGTGCTGCCAAGGTGTCGCCGGGGCGCTGCCCCGATCGGTGCCCCCCGCCCGAGGGGGACGTGGTCGGCTGACCCGCTATGCGGCGCTACTTCGGTGGCGTGGGCGTGTCGTGGGTGCGGTACATCGCCTGTACGTCCAACTCCAGTTGGACGGTCGGCCCGACGACGGCGATGCCGCGGGCGAGCATGGAGCGCCAGTTGAGGGTGAAGTCCTCCCGGTGAAGTTCGGTCTTCGCGAGGGCCGCGCAGCGCAGTTCCTGTTCGTAGCCCCCGTTGATCGACCCGAGGTAGGTGGTGTCGAGGCCGACGGAGCGGCTGGTGCCGTGCATGGTGAGGGTGCCGTGCAGGGTCCACTTGGAGCCGCCGAGGTGGGCGAACCGGGTGCTGATGAAGTCGATGTACGGGTAGCGTTCGACGTCCAGGAAGTCGGCCGAACGCAGGTGGTTGTCACGGGTGTTGTTGCCCGTGGTGACACTGGAGGCGTCGATGCGCACCGCCACCTGTGAGTCGGCCATGTTCGGAGCGATGCGGATGCTGCCCTGGAAGCGGGTGAACCGCCCGTGGACATGGGCCATGCCGACGTGCTTGGCGATGAACCGGATCGCGGTGTGCGGAGGGTCGAAGAGCCAGGTACCGGCCGTCGGAAGTTCCAACTGGCGGGCGGGCTGGAGCGTGACTTGTGCGGTGGGCCGAGCCACCCCGGCCACGATGTCGAGGTTCTCGCGGGCCGGTGACAGGCCCTCGGCCACGATCATCACGCTGTAGGAGCCGGGTGGCAGCGTGGCTATGAAGTAGCCGTGGGGGTCCGTGGCGCCACGCGTCGCGATCCGGTGGCTGTCCAGCGCGGTCACGGTGACCTCGGCTCCGCCCATGGGCTGCCCCATGGGATCGAGCACCTCGAAGCCGAACGCCCCGGCGCCGGGCGGCAGCGGGACCGAGATGCTCGACGCGGCGCCGGAGGCACCACGGGAACGCCGACGACGGAGCAGCCCGAGAGCCATGGAGTTCACCCTTCTTCCCCTGCGCCTCGGTTACGCGACTCGCTCGGAGTTCTTGCATTCCCGGTCGCCAAGAAACGTCGACGACAGGAGGACGGACGCAAAGCCAGTAGTTCGCCGACGATCATAAAGCGCTCTGCGAGTAGGTCACTCGAGCCGGCGTCGAAGCCGCTCAACGTACTTGCGGACGGGGGCGAGGCCGCATATCGGTACATCGGCCGACCATATCGCCACAGCTCGATTCACTGTTTTGCGGCAATGCTGTGATGAAGGGCACGGAAAAGGGCCCGGATATTCACAACCGATCTGCGGTTTCATCACGGACCTGACACAGGACGCGCCGTGCTGCCGTCCTTCCGTGGGCCGGTGAGAAGGAGGCGCTGCCGGACGCCGACGAGTCGGGAGCAGCTCGCGATGCTCCCCCGGGCGGCTGTGGCTCGGGTCCGCGGCGCCCTCCAACGCCTTCGCGGGTACGGCCCTGCCCGACCTGGACGACCTGCGGGCGCGCGGAATCCTGGGCCCGCACGCGGAGACGGCCCCGGCCCCGTACCGCTCTCTCGGTGCCGGAGCCGACTCCGCGGGCTGACGCCGGCCGGAAACGCGCCCGGACGGGCCCGCTGCTCGCGCCACTGAAGTCCATGCCGCCGTCGACGGTGACATCCGTGATGCGCCCATCGCGCCGGTCGCCGAGTCCAGCGTGGGCCTGGCCCGGCCGTCTGCCGGCGGGCTTCGGCAGTGCGGTCGGTCGTACGGCCGGTCCAGCACGGTCGAAGCCGGACGAGTGGTCAGCGCCAGCGGTTGTTGCTGGTGTGGTCGCCGGCGAGCCAGCGGGAGAGGTCGTCGTGTGCTGTGGCCCGCCGCTCGGCGTCGATCTTCTCCACGTCGGGGTGGTCGACGGCGAACTCCAGTATCAGCCCGTTGGGATCGGTGATGTACAGCGAGACGCAGTAACCGTGGTCGACCACATGGGCGTTCGTCTCCGCATGGCCGGCCGCGGTGACGCGCTCGCGCATGGCTTCCTGGGCCTCCGCCTCGACCTTGAAGGCAATGTGGCGCACGGGGGTGGAATTGATGTCGGTCTTGAACTCCTCCTGGTCCTTGGGGTTCGCGAACTGGAAGAAGGCGAGCGCGCTGTCGTCGGCCAGGCCGTAGAGGGTGTGACTGTAGACGCGCTCGGTTCCGAACATCACCTCGCGCTCGGTCCAGGTGGCGACCAGGGGCAGGCCGATCACTTCCTCGTAGAAGCGCCGGTTGGCTTCCTGGTCGTCAGTGATCCAGGCGTGGTGGTGGAGGCGGAGCGGCAGGGCCTCGCTCATGACGAGTCATCTCCCGTGGTGGAGTGGGGTGTTGGTCTGATGACCGAGGTGGTCGCCGACCTAGTGGTCAGCATGCCGCTCAATTAAGTTGAACGCTAAATCAATTCGGGCCGTTGTGTGCGCGCCGGGGGCGGGTAGCCCGTCGGTCGGCCAGTGGGGGTTGGCGTCAGGCGGACGGTATGCGTCGGGTGGTGTGTGGTGCCGCATCCGCGCCCGGACGGGCCCGCTGCTCGGTGTGGGCTGGGCCTGGCGGCTACAAGGGCTCCGACCTGACCCGACGTCGCACTCGTCCGCCCTGTTCGCGCAGGCCCACCGCCAAGATGGCGGATTTGGGCCCGGTGTGCGTCCAGTGGCGAGAAAAGGTTGAACAGTAATCTACTTAGGGTGGAGCGGGCGGAGGGGGCGGGGCTCCGGGCTGGAGGCCTCGTCCGCAGCTCGCCGGGTCGCCTCGTGCCGCCGGAGCCCATGGACCGGACATATGAGCGGGGACGTCGTGCCGGTTGCCGCCGGGGGTCGTCTACTTTTTGTGAAGCTGCTGGGTTACGAGGGCGTCGTTGAGGACGTTGTAGATGGTCACTGTGGTGGCTTTGGGGGTGTCGCCGACGTAGGAGTGGTAGACGTCAGCGAGCTGTTCGGCCGTCGTGGTGGCAGTGTCATCGGTGCCGATGCGGGTGCTGATCAGGACGTGTCCGTCCTCGCGGTCGAAGACGCGGTCGACCGTGCTGGTGATCTGCGCGTGCTGGTGGTCCTTGCCGTACGCGCGAAATTGTTCGGCACTGTGGGTCATGGCCGTGCTGTTGCCTGAGACGGGGAACTTGTCCGGGACGGGGGACTCTCCGGGGGCCTCGCTGGAGCAGGCTGTCATCGCGAGGGCGAGCATCGCTGCGGGCACGGCGGTGCGGACGGCGGTACGCCGGATGTTCACGCAGATCTCCTTCTGTATGGGTCAGTACTTGACTCCTCCACGGAGTCCCAGCACTTGGCCTGGCCGGTGACGGGGTTCTCACCGCAGACAGCGGCGCCCTGCCAGCCCTCCGCCAGGTTGATCTCGCGGCCCTTGTAGACCGCGATGCCCCCACCCTCCGCGTTGATCCTTTCGGCCTCGTACACCACAGGAGACGGGTGAACGAAGCGTCAGGTCACAGTGAAGTCAGTGATGAAGCCCACATGAGAGTCGGAGGGGGGCTCACCGAACCCGTGGGACCGCAAACGGAGTTCACCTCGGAAAGCGGGAAGGCGTCCGAACCCGCGTCGAGTACTGACTTTGTCGCTCGGAATGCCGTGCTTGCTGAGCACGTCCAACTGGGAGTCGCATTCCTGCCCGAGGGGCGAGCAGTGGGCGTAATCGATCGTGCTCGCGCAAAGGACCGTTCATGCGGTCTCAGACTGTCCGCGAACGGCCTGAAACGTCCCTGCGGCGGTGAACGCGTTGGTGATCGGCGCGATGAGCGAGGCGAGGCGGCGGGCGCCTGCGTTGCCGATCGGTGCCCATAGTGCGGCGCAGTGCTCGTCCGTTTCCACTTCGATGCGCTCGCGTGCCGCAGTGCCGGCGTCGGTGATCACGCCGTGGGAGTCGAGCCAGCCGCGCGCGACGAGGCGTGCCGTCGCCGCGCTCCACTCCTCGTCGTCCCACTGGCGGGTCGCTCGCGCCAGAGCTGCCGGGAGGCGGCCGGTCGCGGTGTGCAGAACGAGACAGTCGCACGGCCCGAGGCCGTTGTCGGCGAGTACGACGAGATGGGCGTCGCCGCGCCACTCGCGCGCCACCGTGATCTGCTGCCAGAGCGCGACGAGAGGATCGTGGGGAAGTGCGACCGAGGCGTTGGCGGCGGCCAGCACCTTGCCGGCGTAGTCGGCGCCGGCGACGACCGGGTCGATCAGCGCGCGCGCCTCGGCAAGGTGGTCGTCGGTGAGATGTGCGTCGACGCGCCGCATCGCACGGCCGACGGCCGAGAAGCGGGCGGCCTGCCACCGCTCGGGTGGCGCGACGTCCCATACGCCCGCCATGGCCCGCACTGCCCGCGGGCTGAAGTTGTAGAAGGCCGCGAGCGTGACCTGCCACGGAACCGCGCCCATCGCAGCCGACCGGAAGGCCAGATACGCCGGCCCGCGGTCGGTCACGCCGAGCCCGGCCGCCTCCTCGGCGGTCTCGGGGACGAGATATACGAACAGGTGAGCGTCACTGATGGCGCGGCTGACGCCACGGACGGCTTTCAGGTCCATCGGGCCGTCACCGGTACGGGCGTCGTCGGGAAGGGCGTCGAGAGGCATGGCGGTGGTGTCTCCGGGAGTCGGATGGCGCTGTCAGGCGGGTGTTTCGACGGTGGCGGTCAACACCGCGCGTCCAAGGGTGTGACCGGCCGTGGTGAAGCCGAGGACGGCCGGTGTGGCGTCAGGGCCGTAGACGGTGACGGCATAGCGCTCGGTGCCGTCCGGGGCGCCGCCCCAGGACGGCTGTGGGGATGTGTCCTTCTCGCTCGTCGTGCAGGCCGGAGGGGTGCTGCTCGGGCGGCCGCGCGGTGCCGTCGGTGACGGTGGTGCTGGTGACGGTGAACGAGGCCGCCACGGGGAGGTGGGCGAAGGGGGCGTTGGCAGGCGCGGCGGTCGCTCCTTCCCGGACGAGCATGTCCTGATCGACTGCCGAATCGACAATAACAAAGATAATCGATTATTTGAGGGATCGTCTAGGGTTGGCTCATGACTCAGACGGCGCGCTCCTCGACCCCGTCGGGGAAGCAGATGCTCTCCGAGCAGGTCTACGCACACCTACGAAACGCGATCATGCGCGGGGACCACCCCCCTGGCGCCCCTCTCAAGCCGCAGGAACTGGCCAAGGAACAGGGCGTGAGCCTGGCGGTGGTGCGCGAGGCGCTCGTGCGGGTGGTCGGCGAGGGGCTCGCGGACCGGCTGCCCAACCGCGGTTTCGCCGTCCCGTCCTTCTCCGACAGCCGCTGGCAGGAGATCGCGGAAGCCCGCCGGACCGTCGAACCGGTGGTACTGCGCATGTCCATCGAGCGCGGCGACGTCGACTGGGAGGCCCGCGTGCGGGCTGCCCACCATCGTCTGGCGCGCACTCCGGCATACGCGCCGGAGGAGGGCGAGTACTACACCGCCGCGTGGGCCGAAGCTCACAGAGTCTTCCACCGCACATTGCTGGAGGGGTGTGGCAACCGCGCACTGCTGGAAACCTTCGACCGGTTGTGGACCGCGAGTGAGCTGGCCCGCCGTTGGTCGGCGCACCGCAACCCCGGCCGGGACGGCGCCAAGGAACACCGCAGGCTGGAGGAGGCGGTGCTGGCCCGCGACGCCGACACCGCGGCCGCGGTCCTGGTCCAGCACCTCACCTTGACCGCGGCCGCTCTGACCGACGAGTCGGGTCAGGCCACCTAGGCTTACGTCACAACAGCGAGGTCGAGGTCCTCAGCACGGGTGTGCGGCCAGTTCAGTACGGCGGCCAAGTCGTCGGCCTGGGCCGGGCGGACCGCCTCGCCGCTGAGCCGCGGTCGGGAAGAGTGGGCGAAGCTGCTCAAGGCAGTCGGCGTTCCCTGCGCGCCGATCGCCACAGTGGCCCAGGCACTGGGGAGCCCGGAGGCGCGAGTCCGCAGCACGATGACTGAGTCGGACCACCCCACCATCGGACGACTGCGCACGACCGGGTCGCCTTTTAAGCTCAGCGGCACCCCGGTCACGATGCGCACAGCCGCCCCCCCCCGCTCGGTCAGCACACCGACGAGGTTCTCACCGAGGCCGGTTACTCGGCCGATGAGATCACCGCGCTGCACACCACGGGAGCGGTTCGATGACCGGCTCGGCGGCCGTCGGCCTGCACCGGCAAGGTCCCGTGGTCACTCTCCGAGTGGGGACGGCAGTGGTGACCGACGCGATCAAGGCCCCTCATCCTGCGGCCGTGCGGCCGTGCGGCCGTGCGGCCGTGCGGGCTGCCGAGCGGTCGGTGGACTCGGTACTCGGTCCGGTCCGGACCACCTGGGGGTCTCCCGCAAGGGCCGAGCGCCGACTGCACGAGTACGAGTACGCAGTCGGGTCTTTCCGTCTTCCTGGCTCGGATGACGGGCGGCCCAGGAGCCGACGCCACTCGCTCGGTGGCCGTCGACGGGTGCTGACCCGGGAGGTACGGTCGGCCCGGACCCGACGGAACCTGGCGCGATGCCTTCGTCGACCTCGTCGGCGCGGTCATCGCCGTGCACAGGTCTGTCCGACGGGCACGGACGACCCGCCGCTGGCAGGACGCCCGGCACGCCGGCCCTGGTTACGGTCGGGCGCGCGACGCTTCTCGACGTCGCGCACCGCGAGCCGACCGACCTCCGCACCCCCAGTGGCACCTCTTGAGGGCTGAGCAAGGCCGTCGGCTCGCCGGGGCTCGCCGGAGTCAGTGACGGGCCGTCTCCGGGGTGCGCCGTACGCCTGCGACGGCGAGCAGAGCGCCGACCACACACAGGACGCCGGAGACCAGCACGGCGCTGTGCACGCCGTTCATGAACGCCTGGTGGCTGCCTTCGACGACCGCCGACTTGAACGAGGCGGGCATGTCGCCGGAGACCGGGGCGACGCCCATGGCCACCGCGTCCTTCGCCTCGGACAGTGCACCGGCCGCACCGGCGGGCACGCCGGAGGAGACCAGTTCCCCGTTCAGGGTCGAGCCGACCCGGCCGCTGATGAGGGAGACCAGGACGGACGTGCCGAGCGCGCCGCCGACCTGCAGGGCGGTGGCCTGCAGACCACCCGCGACCCCGCCGTCCTTGACCGGAGCGTTGCCGACGATGGCGTCGGACGAGGACGCCATCACCATGCCGACGCCGAGGCCGAGCGCGATGAACGGCGGCCACATCAGGGCGTACGAGGAATCCGCACTCCAGCCGAGCATCGTGAAGCAGGCGACGGCCTGGAGGGCCATGCCGAGCGGCATCGTCAGGCGCGGGCCGAACCGCTCGGTGAGCGCGGCGCCCAGCGGGGAGGCGACCACGGAGGCGAGGCTGAGCGGCAGGGTGCGCACACCGGACTCGACGGGGGTGAAGCCCCGCACGTTCTGCAGGTACAGCATCACGAAGAAGATCACGCCGAGCAGGATGAAGAAGTTCAGGGCGGTGATGACGGTACCGATGGTCAGCGCCGGGTTGCGGAAGAGACGCATGGGCAGGAGCGGGTGCGCCACGCGGGTCTCGTACCAGCCGAAGAACAGCAGGATCACGGCGCCCGCGCCGATGGCGCCCAGGGTGCCTGCCGAGGTCCAGCCCCACGTCTCGCCCTTGACGACGCCGAAGACGACGGCGAGCAGGCCGAGCGCGAGCAGCACGACGCCGGGGATGTCGAACTTCTCCCGCCCCGCCGCGGTGTTCTTGCTCTGCGGCAGGACCGCCATGCTGAAGACGAGCGCGATGACGCCGATGGGGGCGTTGATGTAGAAGACGGACTCCCAGTTGACGTGCTCGACGAGCAGGCCGCCCACGATCGGACCGAGCGCCGTCGAGACCGATGACACCATGGCCCAGATGCCCACGGCCATGCCGAACTTCTTCGGCGGGAAGACGGCGCGCAGCATGCCGAGGGTGTTGGGCATCAGCAGCGCCCCGAAGAAGCCCTGGAAGGCGCGGAAGACGACGACGCCTTCGATGGACCCGGCCACGCCGATGGCGACGGAGGCGAGGGTGAAGCCGGCGACGCCGATCAGGTAGAAGGTGCGGCGGCCGAAGCGGTCGCCGAGCTTGCCGCCCAGGATGAGGGCGGCGGCGAGGGCGAGCAGGTAGGCGTTGGTGACCCACTGCAGGTCGGCGGTGGAGGCGTTCAGGTCCCGGCCGATCTCCGGGTTGGCGATCGAGACGACCGAGCCGTCCAGGCCGACCATGAACAGGCCGAAGGCGACGGCGACGAGGGTCAGCCACGGGTTGGCCCGGCGGCCGCTCGGTTCTGTCGTGCGCGCCGAACGATCGTGCGGGGCAGCGGAGTTCAGTACTTCGGGGGGCATGCGCTGGTGATTCCTCGGTCAGACAGGGGGAGGTGGAGGGACGGACCGCGGCGTACGCCTGTGCGCGTCCGCGCGGGATGACCGGCCGTGTTCCGGCGCGGGTGCGCCCGGACACGGTCGGGAGAAAGGGTGAGAGAAGGTGATGGAAGGCGGAAGAGGCGGAGACGGGCGCCCGCCGGTGCCGCGTACGGGCCGGGCCCGTACGCGGTCAGCCGTTGGCGGGGTGAAGGCGCTCGTTCAGCTCCTGCAGGGAGGACAGCGCCGAGCCGAGGGCGTCGAGCTCGCCGTCGGTCATCGTGTGCAGCACCCGGGCGACCTGGTCGCCCATGAGGCGCTGGACCTCCACCAGCTGCTGCCGGGAGGCCGCGGTGAGGTGCAGATGCGCGATGCGCTTGTCCTCGGGGTCCTGTCGGCGCTCCAGCAGGCCCTGCTCGGTCAGCTGTGTGACCAGGGCGCTGACGTTGTTGGGCTTCATCAGCAGAGCCTCTGCGGCCCTGCGGACGGTGACGCCGTCATGGGACGCGACATGACGCAGCAGTGCGAGCTGCGCCTCCGGCGGCTTCGGATGCGGGAAGTCCGGCCCGATCCGCCGTTCCATGGCCCGGGCCAGCGCCGGCAGACATGCCACGAGCCCGGCGGCTACGCGGTCGATGTCCTGGGCGGACGCGCTGGTCTCGGGCATGAGAGCAGCGTAGGTCCACGAGTATAGCTATGTCAAGATACCTATATGGGGGTGGGTGACCGCACCGCCCGCGTACAGGCTCCTGCTCAGCGCGCCCCGACCGCGCACGCCTGGCGGGCGCCCGTTCCGCCGAGTGCCGTCGGCGCGGCCGAAGCGCCCGGCCGCCCGCCGGACTGTGGAGGCCGCTGCCCGTGGTGAGCCGCCGATGGTGGAGGGCGGTCGGTGGTGGTGGCGGTGTGCCGCGAGCCGTCCTCCCCCCGGCCTCACGGCACAACCCGCCCGGCCGCCCGGAGCGTCAGCGGCCCCGCGCCGTCTCAGCCCGCGGTGAAGGTGAAGGCCTGGGCGGAGCCTCCGGTGCATGCGGTCTGTACGGCCTCGGCGCCGTCCGTGGCCGGGGGGAGGAAGCCCACGCACAGGCCGCTGTGCAGCGGCCGGAGCCGGAAGCCGCCGCCGGAGGCCTCCAGGCGGAACGTCTGGCTGTCGCTGTCCGCACAGGGAGCGGGGGAGAGCAGGGTGCCGGGGGAGGTGGAGCCGTCGTCGACGGTGAGGCAGCCGATGCCCTTGTCGGCGTCGGGGTGGTGCCACTGGATGCGGTAGGTATGCCGCCCCAGCTTCTGGAGGTAGACGCGGGGCAGCGGGGCGTCGGCGCAGGGGTGCTGGACGGCGATCTCCCGGTCGGTGCGCCCGTTGCGTTCGCGGCCCTCGGTCAGACACAGGGAGGCGGAGGACGCGGGATGGATGCTGGTCCAGCCGGTGGCCGGCAGCCGGGCGGGAACCGGCGTCTGTGCGGAGGCGGGTGGGGAGCCGGCGCGGGAGGATGTCTTCTCCTCGTGCCGGTCCGGCGAGGCGACGGGGGAGACGGGATCCTCGGCGGTGACCGTACGGCTTGCGGTGGGCGAGGCGGTGGGCTGCTCGGACTGCGCGCGGGGCGCGGTGCCCGAGGGCGGGGCGCTCGAGGGGGCGCTGTCCGCGCGGTTGTCGTCGGCGCGGTCGTCGTGGGGCCAGAGCGCGAGAGTCAGGACTCCGGCGACGGTCAGGGCGGTGATCGCGACCAGCGGCCCGTGCCGTCGCCGGTTCGACTGAGCGCGCGGGGGACTGGTGTCGTCGTCGGCCGGCCCGGAGTCCGCTGCGCCGGCCGGACCGGTGGCCGGGGCCTGCTCCTCGTCGGGGGCTTCCTTGTCGCCCTGGGGTGTCCCTGGTGGGGTGTCGTCGTCGGCCGGAACCGCGGTCCGCGAGTCCTCAGCAGGTGCGGGCGGCGGTGTGCCGACGGGGGAGATGGACAGGCGGCGGCGGGCGTCGAGCCAGGCGGACACCGTGTCGTCGTCGGCGCCACAGGCCCGTACGTAGGCGGCCAGGAGCTCCTCGCGGGGCAGGTCGTTCCGGCTGAGGGCGGCGGAGATCGTCGCGCGGGGCAGGACGTCACCGGCGTCGGCGGCGTTGCGCTCCAGCTGCCGGTAACTCAGGTCCGCCCAGCGGCGTAACAGCCGCATCAGTTCCATGAACTCCGCAGGGCTCTGCGCCGCTGCCGGATCGGGCCCCCGCTCCATCACCGCTCCCTTGTCTCGTGAGTACCAAGGAAGCTTAAAGGCCGGTGATCCGTACATCAGTGCCGTTCTCCAACGTTGTCCGGCCGGGTTCCGGGGCGGGGTGTCCCCAGCTGCCTGATGCCGCGTCATCCGTACTGCCCTTTCGAGTCGTTCACGCCGTTCATGGCCGTATGTGGCGGTAGGCGACGACGTTGCCGGGGGCGGGGAGGGGGGCGGTGGTGACGGTGGTGCCGGGCTTGGGGGCGTGGATGATCTGTCCGTTGCCGATGTACAGCCCGACGTGGCCGCCTCCGTAGGACAGGACGAGGTCGCCGGGGACCAGGCGGCCCCGGGTGGTGGCGGTCCCGGCGTGGATCTGGTCCCACGTGGTGCGCGGCAGCGTCACCCCGGCCGCCTGCCAGGCCCGCATCACCAGGCCGGAGCAGTCGAAGCCGCGGGGTCCGGTGCCGCCCCAGACGTAGGGCTTGCCCTGTTGCCCCTTGGCGTAGGCGACGACGGCGTTCGGCACCGGCGCGGCCCGCTTGGCGGGCTTGGTGGGCTTGGTGGGCTTGGCGGGCTTGTCCGCGGACCGGACGCCGGGCCGTCCGTCCGGCCGCTGCGCGGGCGCCGACGGTGCGGCCTTCGACTGCCGAACGGAGGGGGAGGAGTCCGGCTGAGCGGGCACCTGAAGCGTCCGTCCGGCGTAGATCAGCGTCGTCGAACCCAGGTCGTTCAGCTGCTGCAACGCCTTCACGCTCGTGCCGTGGGTGCGGGCCAGTGCCCAGAGCGAGTCACCGGGCCGCAGCGTGACCTTCTCGACCTTCACGGACCTGGCGTCCGTCGTGTCCTCCTCGGCGGGTTCGGCGGTCTCGGTGGTCTCGGTGGGCTTCGTCCGCGCGGGCTCGGGCGCGGACGGCCCTTCCGGCTGCAGGGCGACCGCCGGCCGGTCGGCCGACGGCGAGCCCGACGGGCCGTGCACGGCCAGCAGCACGCCCGCCAGCAGCGAGAGTACGAACGCCACGGCCAGCCCCGCCACGCCCGCCACGACGCGGTGGCCCTTTCTCCCGCCCGCACCGGCACCGCGAGGCCTCCGGTGCGACGCCGGTGCCGGCCGGGGTGTCTTCGGTGCCGTCTTCGGCGCGGTCTGCTTCCGGGGGGTTCGCCGCGGGGGCGGGAGCAGGGTCTGAGATGCCATCACAACCTCCTTCGACGGGCCGGGCCGGGATGCGCGGCCCGCAAGGAGGCTGTTGCGCCGGGTCGGTGTCTCGCCAGATCCTCAGGCGTCCGGGACAGTCCAGGCCTGTCCATGCAGGTCAGAAGGGCCGTGCGGCTCTTCTGACGGCCTGTTGCCCCTGGGCCCGCGAGCGGCAGGAAGCAGCCGACGGCCGTGCCCGGGATCCGCGCCCGACCGGCTCGCCGGGTCCTGCGGCCCGGCCGGGCGGACGTCTGCGCCCGGCATCGGCCGGCTGCGGCAGCCGTTGCCGGGCGGGGGCGGGCGGGCCACGCGTCGCCCTTTGGACGGGAGAAGCCGCCCTTTGGACGGGAGAAGGGGCATGCACGCTCGCGGGCCCCTGGTCGGCAACGGGACTCTTGCCGTTGGCGCACACCGGACGCCCACGGTCCGCGGGGCAGACCGCGGTCCCCTCCGGACTCATCGGCATCGGCCCCTGAGGCCGGGCCACGGGGCGGCTCCCGCGTCCGTCGCCGAGCGGCTCCCGTCCTCCGCGTGCACCGCCCATTCCCCGCCGGCCGGCGTTGCGGCCCTACGCGTCCCTGGCTCCCTTTCGCGGACGACGCGTTGCTTCCGGTCCGGTCGCGGCCTCCCAAGCGGCGGCGGACTGAGCTGGACACCACCGCTGACCAGGGAGGACGTTCCTGGACTGTCTCGGACGCCGCAGGCCGTTGCCGAGTGCGCCGGACACCCCGAGGCTCTTGCCCATCGCCCCGCATCACCGGGCCGCGCCGCGTCGAAGGCGCTGCCCCGCGCGATGCCGGGCCCGCTCTGCCGCTCACCGGTGTCGACGGCCGCAGGCAGACGAGGAACGAGCCCGGGACGGCGCACACAGGCGCCCGGCTGCCCGGCACCCACCCACCTCTTCAGCACAGGAGGAAACAGCATGCGCAGCACACGAGCCCGGCGGATCCGTCCCCTGGTGGTCGCGGCCCTCACCGGCACCCTGCTCGCCGGCGGCGGCGCCGCGGCCGTCTCCGGCGGTCTGTTCTCCGCCGGCGCCCCGGGGAAGCCCGCCGATACCATCGCCGACGTCGCGGCCGCCCGGTCCGACACGGCGCCCAAGTGCCAGGGCTCTGCCGTCGGCGTGGTCGGCAAGTCGTCCGTGGGACTGTCCTCGTGCGCGTTCATCGGGTCGAAGAGGACTCCTGCGTTCACCTACGAGCTGTGGGGCGACAAGAACGCCGATCCGCGGCGCAGCCAGGTCGAGGTCTTCGGGATCGCGCCGAACGGCAAGGGCACGTGGTACGAGATCGGCGTCATCGCGGGCGGCACGGAGCAGGAGACCGTCTTCGGCAAGACGCCCTGGGGCAACAGCGCGGCCACACCGAAGATCCGTGTCGAGCCCGTACCGATCGCCGGCGCCGTCGTCACCAAGGCCTTCTTCGCGCACCGCTGACCACACCGCTGACCACGCCGCTGTCGGCGGCCGGACCGGCCGGGTCGGGCCCGGCCGGACCCGACGGATCCCACCGGGCCCGGCCCTCACCGTCGGTCCGCTCCCACCTGACTCACGGAGCACCACCCACCGCCGCGTCGAGCGGTCGCCCGGCGCCCGGACGCCGGTCCCGCCCCGGGCGGGACCGTGACCGCTCGACCCTCTCCGGCCTCTCCGGCCAAGAGGCCACCACCCCGGCGGGAAGACCCGCCGGGCTCACATCCCCGCAACCCCGATCGGAGCAGCATCCGCATGCCCATGCACACGGCACACAGCACCCGCTCACGCAAGGCCCGTCCGCTGATCGTCACCGCGGTGGCCGGCGCGCTGCTGGGCGGGGCCATCGCCCTGCCCAGCACCTGGCCCCTCGGCCGTGAGGCGGCCGACGGCGAGCGCGACACCGTGGTGAACGCCGGGGCGGCCCGGTCCGACACCGCCTCGGCGGGCTCCGCCGCGGACCGGGCCACGGCCGCCGGCTCCACCAAGAGCGACTGCCCGTTCTCGGTGGAGAACCCCTTCGTACACAACGGACGTCTCTACGCCCGCACCACCATCACCTGCAAGGAACGGCACACCATCAGCCTGACCGTCACGCTGCGCCGCCCCAAGTGGCCCGTCGGCACGAGCTACATAGCCGTCGGCAAGGTGCGGCTGAACAACTGGAAGGGCACCAAGTCGCTCACCACCTCCGTCTCCTGCGACGAGGTCAGCCGCAGGACGGACTACTCGGCTGACGCGATCCTGTACGACAAGCGCTTCCTCGACTACCCCATCGAGGTCGACGACCAGGACAGCCCCGGGACGAGCAAGGGCTGCTGATCCCGGGCGGCGGTCCTCCAGGTCGCCGTCGCGGTGCGTGCCGAGTGTGGCGGAGTGGCACCCGCCGCCGAGGCGCCCGCGGTGCGAGACGCCCCTGACCAGCAGGGACAGCGAACCGCGACTGGAGTACTAGGCCGCCCCGAACGCCGCGAAGGCCCAGCCCGTCGCCTGGTGGACCGCGTCGCCCGGCAGGGCGGCGCGGGCGTCGCGCAGGGCCTCGGCCAGGGACAGGCCCGCGCCGAGGCCCTTGTGCAGGGCCAGCATCAGCGGCACCACCGCCGCGTCGTTCACCGGCGCGCTGCTCGCCACCACCCCGGCCGTGCCCAGCGGCAGCAACGCCGTGACCACGCCCAGCAGTTCGTCCGCGCCGACCGAGGCCAGGCGCGCCGTCTCACAGCTGGACAGGATGATCCGGTACGGGCTGCGGGCCAGGCGTTCGAAGTCGTGCACGATCAGCGGCCCGTCCGCCATCCGCAGCGCGGAGAACAGGGGGCTGTCCGCGCGGAACGTGCCGTGCGCGGCCAGGTGCGCCAGCCCCGCGCCGTCCAGCTCCGCCAGCACCCGGGGCACCCGCGCCTCGTCGTCCTCCAGGACCGTCGCCGTGCCGTACCGGCCGGCCAGCTCCGGCACCTCCGCGCCGCCGGTCGCCAGACCCGGGCCGCGCACCAGCACCGGCCGGCCCTCCGGCGGCGGCTCCGTCTCCCGGGCGCGCAGCCAACTGCCCGCCGACGGCGACACGCTGAGCACCCGCTCGCGCAGCGCGGGCAGCAGCGCCCACGGCACCTGGTGCAGCGCGCCCGGCGGCACGATCACCACCGGGCCGGACCCCAGATGCGGCACCGCGCCCGCCAGCAGCAGGTCCTGGAGCCGCCGGCCTGCCTCCTCGACCAGCGGCAGCCGCGCCTCGGCCCCCGGATGCGCCAGCCGCCGCAGCGCGGCCTGCACATGCCCGGCCTCCGCCACCGCCTGGTCCAGCGACCCGCCGGTGAACCGCCGTACCCGGCCCTGACCGCACAGCAGGGCGTGCACCCGGCCGTCGACCACGACCAGTTCCACCAGCCGCCCGTCGCCGAGCCGGTCCAGCAGCCGGTCCACGTCGAAGCGGTACCCGGTGCCCGCCGCGGCCCCGCCCATGTGCCGGGTGCGGGAGCGCACCTCCCGTTCCAGGCGCCGCTGTTCGCGCTCCAGCGCCGGCACCGGGCGGCCCTCCATCCGGGCGGCCTCCGCCCGGGCCGCGATCTCCCGGTAGGCGGTCAGCCCGCTCAGCAGCGCCGGATCGTCCGGCGGCCGGGTCGGCGGCGCGGACAGCACGGTCGCCCGCCACCGCTCGCTCCACGCCAGCAGTCGCCGCGGACCGCCCTGCGCCAGGCTCACCTCCTGTGCCAGCGCGGCCAGTTCGGCGCCCTGCGCGGTCGCGTGGGCGCGCAGCTCCGAGGCGCCCAGCGTCATCCGGTGGTCGTCCAGCACGTCCAGGCCGCGCCGACACGCCTCCAGCACACCCCGCCGGGACCCGGCCGCCCGCGCCCGCAGCGCCTGCGCCGCCCAGCCGGTCACCCGGGCCGGCGGCGGTCCGCCGTGCCGGCTGCGCGCGGCCACCGCCAAGTGCCGTTCCGCGTCGGCCGTCCAGCCCAGCGCCAGCGCGATCCGGCCGGCCAGCAGTGAGGCCTCCGGCGCGGCGGGCGAGCCGAAGGAGGCCAGCCGCTCGGCGACCGCCGCCGCGTCCGCGACCATCCGCCCCGACCGGCGCCCGGCCGCCACCCGCGCCTCGATCAGCACCAGCCGCGCGTGCGTCTCCCACCAGGTCCGGCGCTGCGCCGCGAACAGCCGTACGGCGACGGCGGCGCGGGCTATGGCGGTGTGCGCGTCCCCCGCCGAGCGGGCGGCCCAGGAGGCGGCCAGCAGCAGTTCCGCCTTGCGGGTGGACTGCCCGCCGATCCGGTCCAGTTCCGCGATCGCCGCGTCCGCCTCGGCCAGCGCCTCCGGGGCCAGCCCCGCCGCCCGCAGCACCTCGCAGCGCCGGATCGACAGGTTGTAGGTGGGGGTGCCCAGCTTGGCGTAGCGCTCCTCGGCCTCGTCCAGCAGCCGCAGTGCCGCCGGGATGTCCCCGGAGCGGAAGGCGGCCAGGCCCCGGCTCTCCACCGCGTCCGCCTTGTCGTGCTCCTGGCCGGTGGTGTCCCACAGCCGCTCCGCCGCCGTGAAGTCGGCGACCGCCCGGTCCACCGCCCCGAGCGCCAGATGGACGGTGGCCCGCAGGGTCAGCGCCCGCGCGGTCCAGATGTCGTCGGCGGCCTGGCGCAGCACCGGCAGCGCCCGCCGCACGTCCTCCAGCGCCTCCCGGTGCCGGCCCAGCACCCACCACACGTAGGCCCGCCGGTACAGCACCCGGGCCCGGGTGTGCCCGCTGCCCCGGGCCACCCCCCGCTCGAACGAGGCGAGTCCCTGCCGTGTGCGCCCCGCGTGCACCAGTGCGACCCCGAGCGTCGCGAGCACGTCGGCCTCCCGGTCGGCCGACTCGGCGCGCGCGGCCAGGTCCCGGGCCCGCCGCAGGTGCCGCAGCGCGATCCGCAGGTCACCGAAGTCCCGCTGCCAGATGCCGAGCACCTGGTGGGCGACGCTCGCGTGCAGCGGCGACGGACCCGAGCGCAGCACGTGTTCGGCCCGCGCCCGGGCCTCGCCCGGGTCGGCGAACACCATGGGCAGCAGTTCGAGAATCGCCTCGCTTCCCGCTGTCACGTCTCGCATGGTAGTAGCCGGCTGTATCAGACGACGGCCCCGCGACTCTCAACTGTCGTAGCGCCGTCTACGGGGGAGGACAACACGTGGCACCTCAGCGTTTCCACGAGCAGTTCCAGCACATCCAGCGCGCCCTGCCGGACGTCCCGCTGACCATGGGGGAGGACGACACGGCGGGCCTCCTCTACGAGAAGGGGGTCGTCCTCGTCCGGGACGGCGAGGAGGCTCCGTTCGTCGAGGACGCCGTGCGCACCCACTTCACCGAGACCCAGGGCCTCGTCCCCGACCACGTACGCCGCGAGGGCCCGCAGACGGGCCGCACCGGCGTGACCCGGATCCGGGTCGGCGACCCGACCGAGGGCGAGGACACCGTGCCGTACGCCCTGCACGCCGTCCGGCGGGCCGAGGACCGGCGGGGCCGCCGGCTGGCCGGACGCAACCACGTCATGCACATCGCGGTCAACGCCTGCCCCGGCGACGAGCCGGTGCCCGTCCCGCGCGCCGAATCCGCCAACCCGGCCCCCGCCGAGGGCCGTCACGACCCGGCCACCGCGGTCGGCGTCCTCGTGGTCGACACCGGTCTGGTGCACGACCACCGTTGCTGTCCGCTGCTCGCCCACACCACCGGCGACGTCCAGAGCGCCGAGACCGACGCCGACGGCGTGCTGCGCCAGTACGTCGGCCACGGCACGTTCATCGCCGGGATCCTCGCCGCCGTCGCGCCCAACACCGACATCACCGTGCGGGGATCGCTCAGCGACGCGGGCGCCGTGCTGGAGTCGGAGTTCGGCGCGCTGCTGTTCGAGGCGGTCGACCGGGACGGCTGGCCGGACATCATCAGCCTGTCGGCCGGCACGCCCAGCGAGGACGCCGACGGCCTGATCGGACTGGAGGCGTTCATGCGGGAACTGCGCGACCAGCGCACCCTGCTGGTCGCCGCGGCCGGCAACAACGGCAGCGCCACCCCGTTCTGGCCCGCCGCCTACGCCGGGCTGCCCGAGTACGCCCGCAGCGTGCTGTCGGTCGGGGCGCTGCGCGCGGACGGCGAGGGCGGGGCCTGCTTCAGCAACCACGGCCCCTGGGTACGGGCGTACGCCCCCGGCGAGCGCCTCACCAGCGCCCTCACCGGCTTCCGGGCCCCGGTGCCGTACGTCTACCAGCACTCCACCTACGACTCCTGCCGGTTCGGACCCGACGCGTACCTGTGCACCTGCCAGTACCCGCCCCACACCGGCGTGCTGAGCGAGGGCCTGACGAGCACGGGCGGGAAACCGGACCAGGTGATGTTCGAGGGGCCGGCGCAGTGGAGCGGCACCTCGTTCGCCACCCCGGTGGTCGCGGGGCTCGTCGCCGACCGGATGACCCGGTACCGGGAACGCGACCCGCGGGCGGCCGGCGCCGCGCTGCTGGCGGCCACCGCGGACCGGGCCGAGGTCCGTGGGGCGCGCGCTCCGGCGCTCCGCCCGCCCACGTGGCGCCCCGTACCGGCCGCGACCCCGGCGCTGCCGGTATGAGCGCCGGGACCCTCCGCGGCACGGCGTACGATGACGTGCCGTACACAAGGGGTGGAGTCGTGGACCGAACAGAGGTCGGCGCGCTGGTCCGGTCCGCCGTCGACGGGGACGCCGCGGCCTGGAAGGCGCTGGTGGAAGGGCTGAGCCCGCTGGTGTGGTCGGTGGTGCGCGCGCACCGCCTCTCGGAGGCCGACGGGCACGAGGTTTTCCAGACCGTGTGGTTCCGCTTCGCCCAGCACCTCGGCCGTATCCGGGAGCCCGACAAGGCCGGTGCCTGGCTGGCCAGTACGGCCCGGCACGAGTGCCTGAAGGTGCTCAAGGGCCTGTCCCGGCTGACCCTGACCGACGATCCGCGGGTGCTGGACCGGGCCAGCGAGGAGCGGACGCCGGAGGAGTCGCTGATCGACTCGGAGGAGGCGGCGGACCGGGCCGAGCGGGTCCGCCGGCTGTGGCAGGAACTGGACGGACTGGGCGAGCGCTGCCGGCAGCTGCTGCGCGTGCTGATGGCCTCGCCGCCGCCCAGCTACGGGGAGATCTCGGCCGCGCTCGGCATCGCGGTCGGCAGCATCGGCCCGCTGCGCCAGCGCTGTCTGCGCCGGTTGCGGGCCCGGATGGACACGCGAGGTGCGCAGTGAACGGGGACGAGGAGATGCCCGGGGAACCGGACGAACTAGCGGACGGTCTGCTGGAGGAGGAACTGCGGCAGGCCGCCGCCGTGCTGGACCCGGTCCCGGCCGAGCTGCTCCAGTCGGCCCTGGACGCGTTCGCGCTGCACGACCTGGACGCCCGGCTCGCCGAGCTGACCTTCGACTCGCTCGTGGACGCCCTGCCGGTGCGGGGCGCCATGGACCCACCGCGCATGCTCACCTTCCGCGCGGGCGAGGTGACCGTGGACGTGGAGGTCACCGGGGACGGGCTGATCGGCCAGCTGCTGCCGCCGCAGTCGGCGCGGATCGAACTCCTCGGCGGCCCGGGGCACGTCCGCCCGCTCACCGCCGACCCCCTCGGCCGGTTCACCGGCGGCCCGCCGCCCACCGGCCCGTTCGCCCTCCGGCTGCGCACCGGCGCGGAGGTGATCGTGACGGAGTGGCTGCGGGCCTGACGCGGTGGCGGCGCGGCGTGGCACGGCGGCGGCGCGGGACGGTGCCTTCGGGCCGGGCCCGTGCCGCCACCCTCGGCTACACCGCGTCGACCAGCCTCGCCAGGGCCGTGGCCAGGCGGTCCAGGCCGGGACCGGCCGGGCCGCCCGGCTCCGTCATGTAGGTGTCCCGGCGGATCTCCACCATCAGCGCGCCGACCCGGGCGTCCGTGCCGTAGAAGTCCAGCGGTACGTACGTCCCGGCGAACGGGCTGTCCAGGCCCGTCTCCCCGCAGCCGGCGAACGCCTCGCGGGCGGCACCGGTCAGGGCGGGCGGGGTGTGGAAGGTGTCCGTGCCCAGGCACACCGGCGGGCGCGGGCCGGTGCCGTGCAGCTCGTAGGGGAGCGGCTCGGTGGGGTACGAGTGCACGTCGATGATCACGGCGCGCCCGGTCGCGGCCAGCCGGCCGGCCACCGCCTCGGTCATGGCCTTCGCGTACGGCCGGAAGTACCGGGCCAGCAGCGGCTCCGGGTCGGTGTCCGCGGGCCGCAGTCCGGCCCGGTGCGTGGTCCGCGTGTACACGGCGCCCATCCCGACGGCCGCCATCTCCTCCCGCTCGTCCGGGAACCGCTCCGGGTCCACCACCAGCCTCGACAGCCGGTTGACGAACCGCCAGGGCCGGACCCCGGCGAGCGCGGCGGCCAGCTCGGCCAGCTCGGCGGTGTGCGCGTCCGTGATGTGGTCCAGCTCCCGCTCCAGCCCGCCGTCGTCCAGCACGATCCCGGCGCGCACGTCGGCCGGTATCGCCCGCGAGGAGTGCGGCACGTGCAGCAGCACGGGGGAGTCCGGGGCGCCGGGCAGGAGGTCGAAGGAGGTCACGGGCTGCTCCAGGGGCGTGTCGCTGACATCGTGCGTGCATCACGGTGCCACACGGCACTGACAACGCACCGCGCCCCGGACGGGCGGTGCCGGCCGGGGCGCGGTGCTCAGGGTGCCGAGGGCGTCAGCTCAGGGACGCCAGGGCCTCGTTCCAGGTGGCCGACGGGCGCATGACCGCGTCCGCCTTGGCCTTGTCGACCTGGTAGTAGCCGCCGATCTCGGCCGGCTCGCCCTGGACGGCGTTCAGCTCGTCCACGATCTTCCGCTCGTTCGCGGCCAGGGTCTCGGCGAGCGGCGCGAACGCCTCGGCGAGGCCGGCGTCGTCGGTCTGCCGCGCCAGCTCCTGCGCCCAGTACAGGGACAGGTAGAAGTGGCTGCCGCGGTTGTCGATGCCGCCCACCCGGCGGGTCGGGGACTTGTCCTCGTTCAGGAAGGTCGCCGTGGCGCGGTCCAGGGTGTCGGCGAGGACCTTGGCGCGGGTGTTGCCGGTGGCCGTCGCGTACTGCTCGAAGGACGGCACCAGCGCGAAGAACTCGCCGAGCGAGTCCCAGCGCAGGTAGTTCTCCTTGACGAGCTGCTGGACGTGCTTGGGCGCGGAGCCGCCGGCGCCGGTCTCGAAGAGGCCGCCGCCCGCCATCAGCGGGACGACCGACAGCATCTTGGCGCTGGTGCCCAGCTCCAGGATGGGGAACAGGTCGGTCAGGTAGTCACGCAGCACGTTGCCGGTGACGGAGATGGTGTTCTCGCCGCGGCGGATGCGCTCCACCGACAGCTTGGTGGCCTCCACCGGGGACAGGATCCGGATGTCCAGGCCCTCGGTGTCGTGCTCCGGCAGGTACTGCTTGACCTTGGCGATCAGGTTGGCGTCGTGCGCGCGGTTCTCGTCCAGCCAGAACACCGCCGGGTCGCCGGTGGCGCGGGCGCGGGTGACGGCCAGCTTGACCCAGTCGCGGATCGGGGCGTCCTTGGTCTGGCAGGCGCGGAAGATGTCGCCCTGCGCGACCGGCTGCTCGATCAGGACGTCGCCGGCCTGGTCGACCAGGCGGACGGTGCCCGCGGCCGGGATCTCGAAGGTCTTGTCGTGGGAGCCGTACTCCTCGGCCTTCTGCGCCATCAGGCCGACGTTCGGGACCGAGCCCATGGTGGACGGGTCGTAGGCGCCGTTGGCCCGGCAGTCGTCGATGACGGCCTGGTAGACACCGGCGTAGGAGGAGTCCGGGATGACGGCGAGGGCGTCGTGCTCCTGGCCGTCGGCGCCCCACATGTGGCCGGAGGTGCGGATCATCGCCGGCATGGAGGCGTCGATGATGACGTCCGAGGGCACGTGCAGGTTGGTGATGCCCTTGTCGGAGTCCACCATGGCCAGGGCCGGGCCCTCGGCGATCTCGGCGTCGAAGGAGGCCTTGATCTCGGCGCCCTCGGGCAGGTTGTCCAGGCCCTTGAGGATGCCGCCGAGGCCGTCGTTCGGGGTGAGACCGGCCGCCTTGAGGGTCTCGCCGTACTTCGCGAAGGTCTTCGGGAAGAAGGCGCGCACCACGTGACCGAAGATGATCGGGTCGGAGACCTTCATCATCGTGGCCTTCAGGTGCACGGAGAACAGGACGCCGTCCTCCTTGGCGCGGGCGACCTGCGCGGCGAGGAACTTGTTCAGCTCGGCGACGCGCATGACGGAGGCGTCGACGACCTCGCCCGCGAGGACCGGCACGGAGTCCTTCAGGACGGTGGTGGTGCCGTCCTCGCCGACCAGCTCGATCTTCAGCGCGCCGTCCTCGGCGATGACGACGGACTTCTCGGTGGAGCGGAAGTCGTTCTCGCCCATGGTCGCGACGTCGGTCTTGGACTCGGAGGTCCAGGCGCCCATGCGGTGCGGGTGGGTCTTGGCGTAGTTCTTCACCGAGGCCGGGGCACGGCGGTCGGAGTTGCCCTCACGCAGCACCGGGTTGACGGCGGAGCCCTTGACCTTGTCGTAGCGGGCGCGGATCTCGCGCTCCTCGTCGGTCTTCGGGTCGTCCGGGTAGTCCGGCAGCGCGTAGCCCTTGCCCTGGAGCTCGGCGACGGCGGCCTTGAGCTGCGGGATGGACGCCGAGATGTTCGGCAGCTTGATGATGTTGGCCGCGGGGGTCTTGGCCAGCTCGCCCAGCTCGGTCAGCGCGTCGGGGATGCGCTGGTCCTCGTTCAGGTACTCCGGGAAGACGGCGATGATGCGCCCGGCCAGCGAGATGTCGCGGGTCTCCACGGGCACACCGGCCTGCGAGGCGTACGCCTGGATCACCGGCAGGAACGAATGCGTCGCCAGGGCCGGGGCCTCGTCTGTGTAGGTGTAGATGATGGTCGAGTCAGTCACCGGGTGCTCCGCTCCACGTCTGCAACATTGCTCGACATCAAGATATCTCGTGATCGCCGTCCGCTCGACAGGGGTCCGGCGCGGAAAATCCGCGGCCCGCCATCTCGCGCTCGATCCAGCGGCAGACGACGTCCACCACGTACACGTGTTCGCTTCGGGTCAGCTCGCGTCCCCGGGGAATGCCGTGCCAGCGCTCCAGGCAGCCACGGCAGCAGGTGGCGGTCGCGTGCTGGGCCACGAAGACCGGGTGGCCGCGGTAGGGGGTCTGCCTGCCGTCCTTGTGCGGCCGGGCCGGCGCCAGCCGCCGGGCGATCAGGTCGTAGGCGTGCCACCGCAGGGTTGCCGGTCCCTTCAGCCGGGCGGTCGCGAGGTCCCGCCCGCGCAGGTGGAACCGGGCCCGGAACGGCTGCCGCGCGAGCGCGTCCAGCCGCCGGTCGAGCGCACGGGGGTCGAAAGCGGGAGAAACCACGCCTCCCGAGCATACGGCCACCACGCCCCTCGCCTCCGGCGTCCGGCCCCGCCCCCGGCGACCGTCGGCCCCGATCACTGGACGGCCGGCGGCCCTGGCCTCCGGCGGCCTTCCATTCCTACCCTGGGCGGCCCCGGCGGCCTGCCATCCGGGCTGTGGGCCCTTCCGCCGGGTTTCTGTGGCCTTCGGCCCCGGTTCCGGCGGTCTGCGGCTTGGGCTCTGGGTCCTCCGCCCGGTTTTGGCCTTGGGTCCCGGTTCGGGCGGTCTGCGGCTTGGGCTCTGGGTCCTCCGCCCGGTTTTGGCCTTGGGTCCCGGTTCGGGCGGTCTGCGGCCTGGCTTCGGGCCCGTGTGCCGGGCCTTCTGTGGGCTTCAGCCTCAGCCCCCTACGGCCCCCCGGACCCTTGGCGGCCTTCCGTGCCGGCTCTCGGGAGTCTTCCGCCGGGGCCCTGGGCCGTTTCCCTGACCCCTCGCGGTCTTCGGTTCCGGCTCCCTGCGGTCCTCTCGGACTCTTGGCGGCTTTCCGCCTTGGCTCCCGGTGGCCTCCCGCCCGGCCCCTGGGCCTTTCCTTCGTCTTCTCCGGTCTTCGGCCCCGGCCGCGCCGGGCTTCCCTTCCGGCCCTGGGGCCCTTTGTGGCCTTCGGCCGGGCTCTCCCCGGTCCGCCCGGCCACCTACGACCCCCCGCCCGGCCTCTGCTACCCCCGCGCTGGCGCCCTACGCCCTGCCCCCGTCCTACTCGGTCCCGCCCGGGATCCCCGACCTCACGTCCTCGCCGTTGCGCTGCTGCGGGATGGTCACCGGGCCCTGGTGGAGGGTCACCGTGCGGGTGGGGGCCGGGACGCGGATGCCCTCGGCGCGGTAGCGGCGGTGGAGGCGCTTGATGAACTCGTGCTTGATCCGGTACTGGTCGCTGAACTCGCCCACGCCGAGGATCACCGTGAAGCCGATCCGCGAGTCGCCGAAGGTGTGGAAGCGGATCGCGGGCTCGTGGTCGGGGACGGCGCCCGTGACGTCCCGCATCACCTCTGTGACCACCTCCGCCGTCACCCGCTCCACGTGCTCCAGGTCGGAGTCGTAGCTCACCCCGACCTGCACCAGCACGGTCAGCTCCTGCTCGGGCCGGGTGTAGTTGGTCATGTTGGCCTTGGCGAGCTGGCCGTTGGGGATGACCACCAGGTTGTTGGAGAGCTGGCGGACCGTCGTCTGGCGCCAGTTGATGTCGACGACATAGCCCTCCTCGCCGCTGCTCAACTGGATGTAGTCGCCCGGCTGCACGGTCTTGGAGGCGAGGATGTGGATGCCCGCGAAGAGGTTGGCGAGCGTGTCCTGAAGGGCCAGCGCGACGGCCAGACCGCCCACGCCGAGGGCGGTGAGCAGCGGCGCTATGGAGATGCCGAGCGTCTGCAGGACGACCAGGAAGCCGATGGCCAGCACCAGCACCCGGGTGATGTTGACGAAGATGGTCGCCGAGCCCGCCACCCCCGAGCGGGACTGGGTGACCGAGCGGACCAGGCCGGCGACGACCCGGGCCGCGGAGAAGGTCACCACGACGATCACCCAGACCTGGAGCACCTCGTTGACGCGGTGCTGGACGGTGCCGGTCAGCGGCAGCACGGCCGCAGCCGCCGCCGCGCCGCCCGCGATGGCCGCCCACGGCACGACCGAGCGCAGCGCGTCCACGATGACGTCGTCCCCGCTCCAGCGGGTCCGCTTGGCGTGCTTGGCGAGCCAGCGCAGCAGGGTGCGCGACATGAAGGCGAGCGTCAGGCCCGCCGCCAGGGCGATTCCGGCGAGGACGAGGTCGTCCAGGGTCAGCGCGCGGTTCACCGGTCACCTCCGGGGCGCTCGGCGGCTGCGGGAGGCCGGTTGTGAAGTCTCGTCACGTTGTCACCTGCTCGATGTCCGGGATGTGCGACCGCGCCGGCCGGAGGAACTCCGGGGTCCGGCGCGTTCGTTCATCCTGCCGCATCCCGCACGCCGGTTCGTACCGGGAGCGGCGCCCGCCGAAGGACCGTTCCAGCGGCGTCCGTCCCGGCGCCGCTCAGACGATGCCCTCCGCGAAGTCGGCCTGGTCCCGGCCGCTGCCGTAGGCGGCCGAGGGCGTGCCGTACGACCGGCGGGCGACGAACCACCAGATGGTGGCGAGGACCAGCACCACGGCGAGGGCGACGGAGGCGTAGTTCATCGTGCCCACCGTGACCGGCGACGCCTGCGGCAGGCAGAACAGGACGGTCACGCACGCCACCCACCCGACCGCGATCCACCCCACCGGCCGGCTCCAGCGGCCCAGGTGCCACGGCCCCGGCCGGAAGCGGTCGCCCGCGCGCAGCCGCAGCAGGACGGGGATGGCGTAGGCGGGGGTGATGCCGATGACGTTGATGGCGGTCACCGCGTTGTACGCCGTCGCCGAGTACAGCGACGGCAGCGCGAGCACGCAGGCCACGCTCACCGACAGCCACACGGCGGCGACCGGGGTCTGGGTGCGTCCGCTCACCTTGCGCCACAGGTGCGAGCCGGGCAGCGCCCCGTCCCGGCTGAACGCGAACACCATCCGGCTGGCCGCGGCGACCTCGGCGTTCCCGCAGAACAACTGGGCGACGATCACGACGAGCAGCAGGGCGCTCGCGCCATCGGTGCCGAGGCCGTCCAGCATGATCTGCGCGGGCGGCACACCGGTGTCCGTGGTGCGCGTGGCGTCGTAGTCCTGGATGGCGAAGGTCAGTCCGGCCAGCAGCACGAAGCCCGCGAGCCAGGACACCCAGATGGCGCGGACGATGCCCCGGGAGGCGGCCACCGAGGCGTGCGAGGTCTCCTCCGACAGGTGGGCGGAGGCGTCGTACCCGGAGAAGGTGTACTGCGCGAGCAGCAGGCCGACCGCCGCCACGTACACCTGGTTGTCCCAGCCGGTCTCGTTGACGAACTCGGTGAACACGAAGGACACCGACCGGTGCCGGTCCGGGACGATGACCAGCGCCCCCACGATCAGCGCGACGCCCGCCAGGTGCCACCACACGCTGACCGAGTTCAGCACGCTGACCAGACGCACCCCGAACAGGTTCAGCACCGCGTGCAGCAGCAGGATGACGCAGAAGATCAGCATGGTCGTGCCGGGCGTCGGCACGAAGCCCCACTGGAGGTTGGCGAACGCCCCGGCGAACAGGGCCGCGCCGTAGTCGATGCCGGCGATCGCGCCGAGCAGGCCGAGCAGGTTCAGCCAGCCGGTGTACCAGCCCCAGCGCCGGCCGCCGAGCCGGTCGGCCATGTAGTACAGGGCGCCGGAGGTCGGATAGGCGCTGGTCACCTCGGCGAGCGCGAGGCCGACGCACAGCACGAACAGGCCCACGCCCGCCCAGCCCCACAGCATCACGGCCGGGCCGCCGGTGTTCAGGCCGAAGCCGTACAGGGTCATGCAGCCGGACAGGATCGAGATCACCGAGAAGCTGATCGCGAAGTTGCCGAAGCCGCCCATCCGGCGGGCCAGCACCGGCCGGTAGCCGAGTTCGCGCAGGCGCTGCTCCTCGTCCTGCTGCGGCAGCCCGGGGGAGGGCACGGGCGAGGGCTCGGGGGTGGGGGACACGCGGAGGACCTCCGGATCGTGGTTGCCGAACGGTGCCGAACTGACGTGCTGCTGCCGGGGGTTCAGGGGCCGGAGCCCGCCGCGGCGGCCCGGCAGCGGTCCCGCGCCTGGGTGAAGACCTCCGCCGCGCGCTCCCGGTCCCGGGTGCGGTACATCCAGGGCGGCGGTGTGAAGTAGGGGCCGATCGCCTCGAACACCCGCGCCGCGTCCCGGAACTGGAGGGACCCCCACAGCGCGTGGGCCAGATGGTTGAGGTCCGGCAGCGCGCGCTCCCCGGGCCCCGTGCGGTCGAACCAGGACTCCAGCGCCCGCCGCGCCTCCCGGGCCGCCTCCTCCACCACCCAGTGCAGGTCCAGCGCCGCGTCCTGCCCGCTGTCCCGGCGGTAGCGCTCCACCCGCACGTACAGCGGCAGCAGGTGCAGCGCCGAGCCCGGCGGCGCCTGGCCCGCCGCCCACTGCGCGTACCCGGACGCCTCGGTGAGCCGGCCCGGCCCGCCGCGCACGTACAGGAACTGCAACATCCGGTGGTGGGCCTCGCGGTTGAGCGGGTCGCGCCGGTCCGCCTCGGCCAGCAGCCCCCAGGGGCCCGGCGGCAGCATCGGCTCCGGCGGGGCGGCCCGGTGCTCCTCCCAGCGCTGCTCCGGATCGAGCTGGGCCAGGGCCAGCAGACACACCCAGGGCACCGGGTCCCGGGGCGCGGCCACGGTGGCGGTCTGGGCCGCGTCCCACGCCTCGATCCACAACTCGTGGGTGCGCCGGTGCCGTTCCCGCCGGGCCCGCAGCGCCCGCTCCACGCCGACCCGGGCGAGCATCACCGTCGCGTGGGCGCTGTCCGGTTCCTCGGCGAGCCAGGCCCGCACCACGTCGGTGCCGGCCGCGGCCGTCGCCAGGACCTGGGTGCGCTGGGTCCAGCGCGGCCACTCGGCGGTCTCCGCCAGCAGGGTGCGCATGGCCATCCAGCGGCCGGTGCGCAGCTCCTGGAGCGCGGCCCGCAGCGCGTGGTCGGGGCCGGCGGGGTCGTAGGAGGGGCGGGCCGCGTCCCTGGCCATCAGCCGCTCCCCGGCCGCCGGCGCGCCTGACGTAGCAACGGCCCTCCCCTGGGCGGTGAACAAGTGGTCTCGCGTGGTCGGCGGTCACTATAGAGGTGACCGTTCTCCCTATCCATTGTTGCCAAGTCAACCACTTGGTATGGGCAGTTGGCCTACCCGGCGGTAGCCCGCCGACCCGGTGTCCGGCCGCCCGCGAGGACGGGCCGGCGCCCCGCCGGAAGAGCTTGACGCCGGACCGCCGCGACGGCAGGCTGGCGCGGTGATCTTCAGGGCCGGAGCGGTGATCTTCAGGGCCGGAGCGGTGATCTTCAGGGCCGGAGCGGAGGACGCGCGATGACGGGGCCGGTGCTCGCCGTCGACCAGGGCACGTCCGGCACCAAGGCGCTCGTCGTCTGCCCCGAACGCGGCGTCCTCGGCACCGGCTTTGCCGAGGTGCGCCCCCGTCACCTGCCCGGCGGCCTGGTCGAGGCGGACCCGGGCGAGCTGTACGGCTCGGTGGTCGAGGCCGGCCGGCGCGCGCTCGCCGAGGCCGGCGAGGACGTCGTCGCCCTCGGCCTCGCCAACCAGGGCGAGACCGTCCTCGCCTGGGACCCGGCCACCGGCCGCCCGCTCACCGACGCCCTGGTCTGGCAGGACCGGCGGGCCGACACCGTCTGCGCGGAACTCGCCGGTCACGGAGAGGAGTTGCGGCAGCTGACCGGGCTGCCCCTCGATCCGTACTTCGCCGCGCCCAAGATGGCCTGGATCCGCCGCCACCTCACCCGCGACGGCGTCGTCACCACCTCCGACGCCTGGCTGGTACACCGCCTCACCGGCGCCTTCGCCACCGACGCCGCCACCGCCGGCCGCACCCAGCTGCTCGACCTGGACCGCGCCGAGTGGTCCCCGCGCGCCCTGGACCTCTTCGGCCTGGCCGGCGAACGCCTGCCGGAGATCACCGACAACGCCCACCCGGTCGGCACCACCACCGCGTTCGGCCCCGAGATCCCGTTCACCGCCGCGATCGTGGACCAGCAGGCCGCCCTGCTCGCCCAGCGGATCACCGGCCCCGGCACCGCCAAGTGCACCTACGGCACCGGGGCGTTCCTGCTCGCGCACACCGGCGACCGGCCCCGGCGCGGCGCGTCCGGCCTGGTCTCCTGCGTGGCCTGGCGGCTCGCCGGGGAAACCGGCTACTGCCTGGACGGCCAGGTCTACACGGCCGCCTCCGCCGTCCGCTGGCTCACCGGCCTCGGCGTGATCTCCTCCGCCGCCGACCTCGACCCCGTCGGCGGCGGCGTCCCCGACAGCGGCGGGGTCACCTTCGTCCCCGCCCTCGCCGGGCTCGCCGCCCCCTGGTGGCGCGGCGACCTGCGCGGCTCGCTCACCGGCCTCGGCCTCGACACCACCGCCGGGCACCTGGTGCGCGCCCTGTGCGAGGGCATCGCCGCCCAGGTCGCCGAGCTGGCCGAGGCCGCCGCCGGCGAACTGGGCGCCCCGCTGGACACGCTCCGCGTCGACGGCGGCCTCACCCGCTCCGCGCTGCTCATGCAGACCCAGGCCGACCTGCTGCAACGCCCGGTCGAGGTGTCCGCGCTGCCCGACGCCACCGCGCTCGGCGCCGCCGCCCTCGCCCGCCTCGGCGCGGACCCCGGGCTGAGCGTCGCGGACGCCCTGCCCGACGGGAGACCCGCCGCCGTGTACGAACCCCGCATCCCGGCCGATCAGGCCGCCGAACGCCGCGACCGGTTCCGCGCCGCCGTCGCCGCCCTCCTCGGCCCGTGACCGTCACCGCGACCGGACCGCTCCCGCGGACGCCGTACGACGTGGCGATCGTCGGCGCCGGGGTGGTCGGCTGCGCCATCGCCCGCGAACTCGCCCGCCACCCCCGGCTGCGCGTCGCCCTCGTCGAGGCCCAGGACGACGTCGGCCAGGGCACCTCCAAGGCCAACACCGCCATCCTGCACACCGGTTTCGACGCCACCCCGGGCACCCTGGAGGCCCGGCTGGTCCGCGAGGGCCACACCCTGCTCGGCGCCTACGCCGCCCGGACCGGCATCCCCGTCGAACGGGTCGGCGCCCTGCTGGTGGCCTGGGACGGGGAACAGCTCGCCGCCCTGCCCCGGCTGGCCCGCAAGGCCGAGGACAACGGCTGCCACGACACCGCCCTGCTCGGCCCCGGGGAGCTGTACACCCGCGAACCGCACCTCGGCCCCGGCGCGCTCGGCGCCCTGCACGTCCCCGGCGAGAGCGTCATCTGCCCCTGGACGACCACCCTTGCCTACGCCACCCAGGCGGTCCGCGCCGGCACCGACCTGCACCTGAACACCGCCGTACGGGACGTGGGCTGGGACGGCGGACACCGGCTGACCACCAGCCGGGGCACCCTGTACGCCCGCCACCTGGTCAACGCGGCCGGACTGCACGCCGACACCCTGGACCGCGCCCTCGGCCACGACGACTTCACCGTCACCCCGCGCCGCGGCCAGCTCCTGGTCTACGACACGTTCGCCCGCCCCCTGGTGCGGCACATCCTGCTGCCCGTGCCGACCGCCCTCGGCAAGGGCGTCCTGGTCGCGCCCACCGTCCACGGCAACGTCCTGCTCGGCCCCACCGCCGAGGACCTGCACGACAAGCACGCCACCGAATCCACCGCCGAAGGGCTCGCGGCCCTGCGGGAGAAGGGCCGGCGCGTCCTGCCCGCCCTGGTGGAGGAGGAGGTCACCGCCGTCTACGCCGGGCTGCGCGCGGCCACCGGACACGAGGACTACCGCATCACCGCGCACCCCGGGCAGGCGTACGTCACCGTCGGCGGCATCCGCTCCACCGGCCTGACCGCCTCGATGGCCATCGCCGCCCACGTCACCGGGCTGCTCGCCGGCACCGGCCTCGACCCCGGCCCGGTCCGCGAACCCGAACCGGTGACCCTGCCCGGCCTCGGCGCGAACTCCCCCCGCCCCTGCGAGCGGGCCGACCTGGTCGCCGCCGACCCCGAGTACGGCGTCCTGGTCTGTCACTGCGAACGGGTCTCCCGGGGCGAGATCCGCGACGCCCTCGCCAGTACGATCCCGCCGCGCGGCCTGGAGGGCCTGCGCCGCCGCACCCGCGCCCGGGCCGGCCGCTGCCAGGGCTTCTTCTGCGGGGCGGCGGTCCGCGAACTGTTCGAACGGGGAACGCGGTCATGACCGCCGTACGGCACGTGGACGTCCTCGTCGTCGGCGCCGGTCCCGCCGGGCTGACCGCCGCCGCACGGCTGGCCGCCGCCGGCGCCGGGCGGGTGGAGGTGCTGGAACGCGAGCCCGAACCCGGCGGAGTGCCCCGGCACAGCGCCCACGGCGGCTTCGGCACCCGGACCCGCCCGCTCACCGGCCCCCGCTACGCCCGGCTGCTCACCGAGACCGCCGAACGGGCCGGCGCCACCCTGCGCACCGGGGTGACGGCACTGGACTGGGCGCCCGCGGGACCCGCGCTCACCACCGTGGGCCCCGGCGGCCCGGAGACCGTCCGGGCCCGCGCGGTCGTCCTCGCCACCGGCGCCCGCGAACGCCCCCGCGCCGCCCGCCTGGTGCCCGGCACCCGCCCCGCCGGCGTCTACACCACCGGCGAACTCCAGCGGGCCGTCCACCTGTTCGGACAGCACATCGGCACCCGCGCGGTCGTCGTCGGCGCCGAGGACGTCTCCTACGCGGCGGCCGGCACCCTGCGCGCGGCCGGCACCGAGGTCGTCGCCCTGGTCACGGAAGACCCGCGGGCCCGGACCGGCGGCGCCCGCGCCCAGGCGGCCCGGCTGCGCCACGGCATCCCCTTGCTGACCTCCACCGCGGTCACCGAACTGCTCGGCCACGGACGGCTCTCCGGCGTCCGGGTCCGCCACCGCGACGGCCGTACGGCGGTCCTGCCCTGCGACACCGTGGTGTTCACCGGCGACTTCGTGCCCGAGCACGAACTGGCCCGGCGCGGCGGCCTCGTCCTCGACCCCGGAACCCGCGGCCCCGCGACCGACGGCACCTGGCACACCTCGCGCCCCGGTGTCTTCGCCGCCGGCGACCTGCTGCACGCCGTGGAGCCCGCCCGCACCGCGGCCCGAGAGGGCGGCCGGGCGGCCCGCGCGGTCCTGGACCACCTGGCGGGCGCCCCCTGGCCGGACCCCGGGGTGCCCGTCCTGGTGTCCGCGCCGCTGCGCTGGATCACCCCGAACCGCGTCACCCCCGGCGCCCGGCCCGACCGCCACCTGCTGCGCACCGGCGCCCCGCCGCCCGGCCCGGTCCTGTACGTCCACCAGGACGGCCGCCTCCTGCACCGCGCCCGGCCCGTCCCCCGAGCCGCCCCGACGCACCGCACCCTGACCCTCACCGCCCGCTGGCACGACCGCGTCGACCCCGGGGGCGGACCGGTACGGGTGAGCACCGGCTGAGCGGGGCGCGGCGGGCCGCCGGAGCCTCAGATGACCTTCAGCCGCACCAGCGCCCCCAGCGTCACCGCCCCCGGCAGCAGCGGCAGCCACACGGTGATGATCCGGTAGGCCAGGACCACCGCCGTGGCCACCGCGGCCGGGCCGCCCACCGCGACCAGGGCCACGATCAGCGCCGCCTCCACGGAACCCAGCCCGCCGGGCGTGGGCACCAGGGCCACCGCGACCGTCGCCGCGAGATAGGCGAGCGCCATGTGGGCGGGCGGCACCGGCAGCCCCAGCGCCCGGCCGACCGCGGTCAGCCCGGCCGCCTGGAGCGCGGGGAAGGCCAGCGAGCCGCCCCACAGCGCCAGCGCCCGGGCGGGCCGGGCGTGCACCGACCGCGCCGCGCCCAGGGCCTCCCGGACGAAGGAGCGGACCCGCGCGCGCAGCGGCCGTACCAGGGCCAGGCCGGCGGCCGCCAGGAGCAGCAGGCCCGCCGCGCCCAGCAGCGGCAGCGCCGCATCGTCCGGCAGCAGCGCCCCGGGCCGCAGCGCGCCCGGGAAGGCGATCAGCAGCGCCGCCAGCAGACCGAGCCGGCCCACGGACTCGGCCAGCAGATACAGGGCGAGCGCGGCCGAGGAACGGGCGAGCGGCACCCCGCACACGGTCATGAAACGCAGGTTCACGGCGCCCGCGCCGAGCCCCGTGGGCAGCAGGTGGTTGGCGGACGCCGCCGCGAACTGGGCGGCGAGCAGCCGGCCCTTCGGCAGCGGCTGCACCACCGCGCCCTGCCGGGTGACGGCCGCGGCCACCCAGGTCAGACAGGTGGCGCCGGCCGCGACGAGCAGCCACGGCCAGGACGCGGTGCGCAACTGGCCGAAGCCCTCGGCGAGCATGGCGCGGTGCCGTACGGCGGCCACGGCGACCAGCGCGAGCGGCACCAGGCACAGCGCCCGGCGGACGGGGACGCGGCGGAAGATCGTCACGGCACGCCAGGATGGCCGCGCCCGCCGAACCCCGGGTGAAGAACCGCCGACCTTGACCTCAACGAAGCTTGAGGTCCTACTGTCGTCGGCATGAGCATGGAGACCACCGCCTGGACGCAGCTGCACAGCGTGATGAACGCGCAGTCCCAGCGCCGCCCGTTCGCCCGCGCCACGCTGCGCCGGATCGCCGCCTTCGCCCGCCCGCACCGCGCCGGCATCGCCCGGTTCGTACTGATCGGGGTGGTGACCGCGCTGCTCGCCGTCGCCACCCCCGTGCTCGCCGGACGCGTCGTCGACGCGATCGTGGCGGGACACGACTCCGCCGGAGTCATCCGGCTCGCCCTGCTCATCGCGCTCGTCGCGGTCGCCGAGGCGGGGCTCGGCATCCTCGGCCGGCGCCTGTCGGCGACGCTCGGGGAGGGACTCATCCTCGACCTCAGAACGGCTGTGTTCGATCATGTGCAGCGCATGCCCGTCGCGTTCTTCACCCGTACCCGTACGGGAGCGCTGGTCAGCCGGCTCAACAACGACGTGATCGGCGCCCAGCGGGCCTTCGCCAACACCCTGTCCGGCGTCGTCAGCAACCTCGTCACGCTGCTGCTCACGCTCGCCGTCATGCTCACCCTGTCCTGGCAGATCACCCTGCTCGCGCTGGTGCTGCTGCCGGTGTTCGTGCTGCCCGCCCGCCGCATGGGCAGCCGGATGGCCCGGATGCAGCGGGAGGCGGCGGCCCTGAACGCGGCCATGGGCACCCGGATGACCGAGCGGTTCTCCGCCCCCGGCGCCACCCTGGTCAAGCTGTTCGGCCGCCCGGAGGAGGAATCCGCGGAGTTCGCCGCCCGCGCCGCCCGGGTCCGGGACATCGGCGTACGCACCGCCACCGCCCAGTCCGTCTTCATCACCTCCCTCACCCTGGTCTCCGCCCTCGCCCTGGCCCTCGTCTACGGCCTCGGCGGCTGGTTCGCCCTGCACGGCACCCTGGAGCCCGGCGCGGTCGTCTCCCTCGCCCTGCTGCTGACCCGGCTGTACGCCCCGCTGACCGCGCTCGCCGGGGCCCGGGTCGAGGTGATGAGCGCGCTCGTCAGCTTCGAGCGGGTCTTCGAGGTGCTGGACCTGAAGCCCCTCATCGAGGAGAAGCCGGACGCCCGCGAGGTCCCCGACGGCCCCGTCGCCGTCGAGTTCGACGACGTCCGCTTCGCCTACCCGGCCGCCGACCAGGTCTCCCTCGCCTCCCTGGAGGAGGTCGCCGCGCTCGACACCCGCGGCGGCACCGAGGTGCTGCACGGCATCTCCTTCCGCGCCGAACCCGGCCAGACCGTCGCCCTCGTCGGCTCCTCCGGCGCCGGCAAGTCCACCATCGCCCAGCTGCTGCCGCGCCTGTACGACGTCGACGCCGGCGCGGTCCGCATCGGCGGGCTCGACGTCCGCGACCTCACTTCCGCCTCCCTGCGCGCCACCCTCGGCATGGTCACCCAGGACGGCCACCTCTTCCACGACACCGTCCGCGCCAACCTGCTGCTCGCCCGCCCCGGCGCCACCGACGAGGAGCTGTGGGACGCCCTCGGCCGGGCCCGCCTCACCGAGGTCGTGCGCTCCCTGCCCGACGGCCTGGACACGGTCGTCGGCGAGCGCGGCTACCGGCTCTCCGGCGGCGAACGCCAGCGCATGACCATCGCCCGGCTGCTGCTGGCCCGCCAGCGCGTGGTCATCCTGGACGAGGCCACCGCCCACCTGGACAACACCTCCGAGGCGGCCGTCCAGGAGGCGCTCGCCGAGGCACTCCAGGACCGCACCGCCGTCGTCATCGCCCACCGCCTGTCCACCGTCCGCGCCGCCGACCAGATTCTGGTCGTGGAGTCCGGCCGGATCGTGGAACGCGGCACCCACGACGAGCTGCTGGCGGCCCGGGGACGCTACGCCGAGCTGCACCGGACCCAGTTCGCGACCCGCGCCGAACCGGCGGCGGCGCTGGCACCGCCGGCCGGCTGAGCGGCACCCGGCCCCGCGCCGGACGGGCGACGGGACGCGCGGGGCGGGGGCGACCGGATCGGCGGCGGAACGTCCGGGGCGGGAACCACCGGATACGCGGCGGGACGTGTGAGGCGGGGGCGACTGGATACGCGGTGGGAACGGCAGCATCGTCCGTCCGGAAGGTCATCCCCGCCCATGACCAGCGCACCCCACCACTCCGAGGTCACCCTCCGGGTCAACGGCAAACCCCACACCCTGCGCGTCGACCACCGGCGCGTCCTGCTCGACCTGCTGCGTGAGGACCTGGACCTCACCGGCTCCAAGAAGGGCTGCGACCACGGCCAGTGCGGCGCCTGCACCGTGCTGGCCGACGGCCGCCGCGTCAACAGCTGTCTGCTGCTCGCGGTCACCCTCGACGGCAGCGACATCACCACCGTCGAGGGCCTCGGCGGCGACGGCGAGGAACCGCACCCCCTCCAGCGGGCGTTCCTGGACCGCGACGCCTTCCAGTGCGGCTACTGCACCCCCGGCCAGCTCTGCTCCGCCGTGGGCCTCCTCGCCGAGGCCGCGGCCGGCCACCCCTCCCACGTCACCGACCCCGCCGCCCCCTCCGGCCGGCCCGTCCCGCTGGACCGGGCCGAGATCCGCGAACGGATGAGCGGCAACCTCTGCCGCTGCGGCGCCTACCCCCGCATCGTCGAGGCGATCGAGGACGTGATCGAGTGAACGGCTTCGAATATCTGCGCCCCACCACCCTCCAGGAGGCCGCCGAGGCCTACGCGGCCCACCCCGGCGCCCGCTACCTGGCCGGCGGCACCAACCTGGTCGACCTGGTCAAACTCGGCGTGGAACGGCCCACCGTCCTCATCGACGTGGGCGGGCTGCCGCTCGACACCATCGAGGAACTGCCCGACGGCTCGCTGCGCGCCGGCGCCACCGTCCGCAACAGCGACCTCGCCGCCGACCCGCGCGTGCGCGACCGCTGGCCCGCCCTGTCCCAGGCCCTCCTCGCGGGCGCCTCCGCCCAGCTGCGCAACGCCGCCACCACCGGCGGCAACCTCCTCCAGCGCACCCGCTGCCCCTACTTCCAGGACCTCGGCAAGCCCTGCAACAAGCGGGAACCGGGCAGCGGCTGCGGCGCCCGCGACGGCGTCCACCGCGACCACGCCGTCCTCGGCCACTCCGCGCGGTGCATCGCCACCCACCCCTCCGACATGGCCGTCGCCCTCGCCGCCCTGGACGCCCAGGTGGAGCTGTACGGCCCCGAGGGCACCCGGCGGCTGCCGGTGGCCGACTTCCACCGGCTGCCCGGCGAACACCCCGAACGGGACACCTGGATCCGCCCCGGCGAACTGATCACCGCCGTGCTGCTCCCGGCCGCCACCGCCGGTGTGCCCTCCGCCTACCGCAAGGCCCGCGACCGGGCGTCGTACGCCTTCGCCCTCGCCTCCGTCGCCGTCACGCTGCGCGTCGCGGACGGCATCGTCGACCAGGTGGGCATCGCCTTCGGCGGGCTCGCCCACCGTCCCTGGCGGGCCCGGCACACCGAACTCGCCCTGCTCGGCGCCCCCGCCACACCGGACGCCTTCGAAGGAGCCGTCGCCCTCGAACTCGCGCACGCCGAGCCCCTGCGGGACAACGCCTACAAGGTGTCCCTCGCCCGCAACCTCGCCCTGGACGTCCTGAACCGTCTCGCCCCGGCCACCGCGACGGCCTGAGCCGCCCCAGGAGGACCCCCATGACCGGTACGACCGGTACCACCGGCACCGCCCTGGGTGCCCCCGCCGAGCGCCGCGAAGGACGCCAGAAGGTCACCGGCGCCGCCCGCTACGCCGCCGAGTACACCCTGCCCGGCCGCGCCCACGCCTGGCCCGTGCCCGCCGCGATCGCCCACGGCCGGGTCACGTCCGTCGACACCTCCGAGGCCCTCGCCCTGCCCGGCGTCCTCGCCGTCCTCACCCCCGGCGACGCCCCCCGGCTCGCCGAACCCGAGGACCACACGCTCGCCCTGCTGCAGAACCCGCGGGTGCCGCACCGCGGCTGGTGCGTGGCCCTGGCGGTCGCCGACACCCTGGAGACGGCACGCGCCGCCGCCCGCGCGGTCCGCGTCCACTACGCCCCCGAACCCCACGACGTCACCCTCGTCCCCGGCCACCCGGACGCCTACGAACCCGAGGAGGTCGGCGGCGGCTACCCCGGCCGGCTCGAACAGGGCGACCCCGAGGCCGCCTACGCCGCCGCCGAGGTCCGCCTCGACGTCACCTACCGGGTGCCGCCGCTGCACAACCACCCCATGGAACCGCACGCCAGCACCGCCCACTGGGACGGGGACCGGCTCACCGTGTACACCTCCAGCCAGGGCGGCAGCACCGTACGGTCCGTCCTCGCCGGGCTGTTCGAGCTGCCCGAGGACCACGTCACCGCCGTCACCGAACACGTCGGCGGCGGCTTCGGCTCCAAGGGCACCCCACGCCCCGACGTCGTCCTCGCCGCCCTGGCCGCCCGCCACACCGGCCGCCCCGTCACCGTCGCCTACCCCCGCCGCCACCTGCCCACCACCGTCGGCCACCGCGCCCCCACCGTGCAGCGGCTGCGGCTCGGCGCACACCCCGACGGCCGGCTCACCGCCCTGCTGCACGAGGTCGCCACCCACACCTCCCGGGTGCGCGAGTTCGTGGAACACGCCGCGGTGCCCTCCCGCGTCATGTACGCCACCCCGGCCCTGCTCAGCACCCACCGGGCGACCGCGCTCGACGTCCCCAGCCCGTCCTGGATGCGCGCCCCCGGCGAGGCACCCGGCATGTACGCCCTGGAGTCGGCCGTCGACGAACTCGCCGACGCCCTCGGCATCGACCCCGTGGAGCTGCGGGTACGCAACGAACCCGACCGCGAGCCGGGCAGCGGCAAGCCGTTCAGCAGCCGGAGCCTCGTCGCGTGCCTGCGCGAGGGCGCCCGCCGCTTCGACTGGGCCGGACGCGACCCGCGCCCCCGGACACGCCGCGAAGGCCCGTGGCTGACCGGCACCGGAGTGGCCGCGGCCACCTACCCGGCCGCCGCCCAGCCGTCCGCCGCGGCGGCCCGCGCGCTGCCCGACGGCACCTTCACGATCCGGATCAACGCCACCGACATCGGCACCGGGGCCCGTACCGTCCTCGCCCAGATCGCCGCCGACAGGCTCGGCGCACCCCTGGACCGGATCCGCGTCGAGATCGGCCACAGCGACCTGCCGCCCGCCTGGCTGGCCGGCGGCTCCATGGGCACCGCCTCCTGGGGCTGGCCCGTCCACGACGCCTGCGCCGAACTGGCCTCCCGGCTGGCCGCGCACCCCGGGCCGCTGCCCCCCGAGGGCATCGAGACCCGCGCGGACACCACCGGGAAGGCCGACGCCGACAGCCCCTACGCCAAGCACGCGTTCGGCGCCCACTTCGCCGAGGTCGCCGTCGACACCGTCACCGGCGAGGTCCGGGTCCGCCGGCTGCTCGGCGTCTACGCCGCCGGCCGCATCCTCAACTCCCGCACCGCGCGCTCCCAGTTCACCGGCGGCATGGTCATGGGCCTCGGCATGGCCCTGACCGAACACAGCACCCTGGACCCGGCGTTCGGCGACTTCCCCGAGGCCGACCTCGCCTCCTACCACGTGCCCGTGCACGCCGACGTGCCCGCCATCGAGGCCCACTGGATCGAGGAGGACGACCCCCACCTCAACCCCATGGGCAGCAAGGGCATCGGCGAGATCGGCATCGTCGGCACCGCCGCCGCCGTCGGCAACGCCGTCCACCACGCCACCGGCATCCGCTTCCGCGAACTCCCCCTCACCCCCGACCGGATCCTGTCCGGCCTGCTGTCCGAGGGATGACGGTGACCGGGCCCACCTGGGAGTACGACGGCTACCGGCCCGGCGAGGAACGCCTGCGGGAGTCCCTGTGCACCCTGGGCAACGGCTACTTCGCCACCCGCGGCGCGCTGCCCGAGTGCACCGCCGACGACGTCCACTACCCCGGCACCTACGCGGCCGGCTGCTACAACCGGCTCACCTCCGAGGTCGCCGGACGCCGGGTCGAGAACGAGGACATGGTCAACCTCCCCAACTGGCTGCCCCTGCGCTTCCGCCCGGCCGGCGGCGACTGGCTCACCCCGGACACCACGCCCGTCACCGAGCACCACCAGGTCCTCCACCTCGACCCCGGGGTACTGGAGCGCCGCACCCGCTACCCGCTCGGCGCCGGCGCGAGCCTGCTCGTCCGGCAGGTCCGCCTGGTCCACCTGGCCGACCCCCATCTCGCCGCGCTGCGCACCGACTTCACCGCCGAGGGCGCCCCCCTCGACCTGGACGTGGAGGCCGCGCTCGACGGGCGCGTCACCAACTCCGGCGTCGCCCGCTACCGGGAACTGGACGGCCGGCACCTCACCCGGGTCGAAGCCGGCGCCGCCGCCCCCGGCACGGTCTGGCTGCGCTGCCACACCCGCACCTCCGACATCGGCTTCGGCCTGGCCGCCCGGCTCACCGCCGAGGCACCGGTCCACCACGCCACCGAGGACCGCCGCGCCGTGCACCGGCTGAGGCTGCGCCTGCCGCCCGGCCGGACCGTCACCGTGGACAAGACCGTCGCCCTGCACACCTCCCGCGACCCGGCCATCAGCGACCCGCTGCGCGCGGCCCTCGACCGGACCGCCGGCGCGCCCCCGTTCGAGACGCTGCTGGACGCCCACCGCACCGCCTGGCAGCAGCTGTGGCGGCGCACCGCGCTCGACGTGCCCGGCGAGGCGGGCAGCATCCTGCGCCTGCACCTGTTCCACGTGCTGCAGACCCTCTCCCCGCACACCGCCGACCTGGACGTGGGCGTGCCCGCGCGGGGACTGCACGGCGAGGCCTACCGGGGCCACGTCTTCTGGGACGAACTCTTCGTCCTGCCCTACCTGAACCTGCACCTGCCCGAGGTCTCCCGGGCCCTGCTGCGCTACCGTCACCGCCGGCTGGACGCCGCCTGCCACGCCGCCGCCGCGCTCGGCCGGCGCGGCGCGCTCTACCCCTGGCAGAGCGGCAGCGACGGCCGTGAGGAGACCCAGCAACTCCACCTCAACCCGCGCTCCGGCCGCTGGCTGCCGGACCACTCCCGGCTCCAGCACCACGTCGGCTCCGCCGTGGCCTACAACATCTGGCACTACTGCGAAGCGACCGGCGACACCGGCTTCCGGCACGGCGAGGGCGCCGAGATGCTCCTCCAGATCGCCCGCTTCTGGGCGGACTCGGCCGTCTGGGACGACCACCTCGGCCGCTACCGCATCCGCGGCGTGGTCGGCCCCGACGAGTACCACGACGCCTACCCGGGCGCCACCCGCCCCGGCCTGGACGACAACGCCTACACCAACGTCACCGCCGCCTGGGTGCTGGGCCGCGCCCTGGAACTCCTGGCCGGCCTGCCCGAACCGCGCCGCCGCGAACTGACCGAGTACTCGGGCCTCGCCGAGGACGAGCCCGCCCGCTGGGAGCAGGTCTCCCGCCGACTGCACATCCCCTTCCACGACGGTGTGATCAGCCAGTTCGACGGCTACGCCGACCTGGCCGAACTGGACTGGGACGACTACCGCAAGCGGTACGACGACATCCGGCGCCTGGACCGGATCCTGGAGGCCGAGGGCGACACCGTCAACCGCTACAAGGCGTCCAAGCAGGCCGACGTCCTGATGCTCGGCTACCTCTTCCCGCCCGGCGAACTGCGCGGCCTGTTCCAGCGCCTGGGGCACCGGCTGGACGAGCACACCTGGACCGCGACCGTCGACCACTACCTGCACCGCACCAGCCACGGCTCCACCCTCAGCGGCCTGGTCCACGGCTGGATCCTGGCCCGCGCCCGCCGCGCCGACGCCTGGCGGTTCGTGCAGGAGGCACTGCGCGGCGACATCGCCGACCTCCAGGGCGGCACCACCGGCGAGGGCGTCCACCTCGGCGCGATGGCCGGCACCCTCGACCTCGTCCAGCGCGGACTGACCGGCCTGGAGACCCGCGGCGGCCTGTGCCTGGACCCCGTCCCGCTGCCCGAGCTGTCCTCCTACGGCTTCTCCCTGCGCTACCACGGCCACTGGGGCGTACGGCTGCGGCTGCGCAGCGGCCTGCTGGAGATCGCCGTACCGGCCTCCGACCGCTCGCCCATCGGCATCCGGCTGCGCGACCGGGTGGTGCCGGTCGGCCCCGGGGAGACGGCCCGCCTGGTACTGCCCGACTGAGCCGCTCCGGGCGCGTCCGGCTCGACATTCCCGGACGGACCAGTAGATTTCCAGCCACCGTTTCGACAGGCCGCCCGGCAGCCGGGGGCACAGGACGAGCCAGACGGGGGCACAGGATGAGCCAGCACGACGGGGCCGTGCTCCGCGGCTTCCGCACGGGTGACGGACCGGGCGTGGTGGAGGCGTGGCGCCGCAGCGCGCCGGCCGACCCCCTCACCCCCGGCCGGTTCCGCTCCCTGGTCCTGCTGGACGCCAACTTCGACCCGGAAGGGCTCCGGGTAGCCGTGACCGGCGGCCGGATCGCCGGCGCCGCCTACGCGGTGCGCCGGCTGGTCCCGCAGGCCGGCACCGACCTGGAGCCGGAGCAGGGCTGGATCCCGTTCTTCTTCGTCGACCCCGCCGCCCGCGGCCGCGGCCTCGGCCGGCGGCTGCTGACCGACGCCCTCGACTGGCTGCGCGGCCACGGCCGCACCCGGGTCGACTTCGCGTCGTACACCCCGAACTACCTCCTGCCCGGCCTGGACACCGGCACCTACCCGGAAGCGGCCGGGCTCCTCGCCTCGCTCGGCTTCCGCACGCTGTACGAGGCGGCGGCCATGGACCGCGGCCTGGTCGGCTACCGCCTCCCGGACGAGGTCGCCCGCCGCCGGGACGAGCTGACGGCCCGCGGCTACCGGTTCGCCACCCCGGCCGACGACGACCTGGTGGACCTGATCGCGCTCGTCGGGGCCCACTTCCACGCCGACTGGGCCCGCGCGATCCGCGAGTGCTGCGCCGCGGGCGCCCCGCTGGACCGGATCGTCGTCGCCCGCGACCCCTCGGGTCGGCCGGCCGGCTGGGCGATGCACGGGGCGTACGAGGGGGCCGTCGAGCGGTTCGGCCCCTTCGGGGTGCGCGAGGACCTGCGCGGCACGGGCGTCGGCAAGGTCCTCCTCCACCTGGTCCTGGAGCGGATGCGGGCGCACGGCGCGCACGGCGCCTGGTTCCTGTGGACCGGCGAGGACTCCCCGGCGGGCCACCTGTACCGCGCGGCCGGCTTCACCACCACCCGGGTGTTCCGCGTACTGCGCCGCGAGGCCGCCCGGTGACGCCGAGCCGCCGCCACTTCGCGCTCGCCCTCCCCTCGGCGCTGCTCGCCGCCGGCTGCGCCGCCCCGCACCGGGGCACCGGGCGGCCCGGCGACCCCGTCGTCCTCACCCTGCTGTCCCACTACGCGAGCGGCACGCTCCGCCGGGCCCTCCAGGGCCCGGTCGACGAGTGGAACGCCACCCACGACCGGGTCAAGGTCCGCACCAAGGCCGTCGAGTTCACCGACCTGCTGACCACGTTCATGGTCCGGCAGGCGGCGGGCCAGGGCGCCGACATCCTCCACCCGTACTGCCTGTGGAACGGCCAGCTGGTGCGCGCCGGAGTGCTGCGGCCCGCGCCGCCCGAGCACGCCGAGCGGATCCGGCGCGACTACGGCGCCGCCGCCGTCGGCGCCGTGACGGTGGACGGCACGGTCTACGGCTATCCCACCGAGGCCCAGACGTATGCCCTCTACTACAACCGGCGGCTGCTGCGCGAGGCCGGCGCCGACGGCCCGCCGGCCACCTGGCCGGAGCTGGAGGAGGCCGCCTACCGCACCACCCGGCGCGACCGGTACGGCAACCCCCTCGTCCAGGGGTTCGGGCTGTCGGCGAACGACGACGCCACCACCGTCGGCCAGACCCTCGCCCTGCTGCACGCCGCCGGCGGACGCTTCGTCACCCCCGACGGCAGGTCCACCGCCATCGACTCGCCGGCCGGCCGCGCCGCGCTCGCCCTGGAGCACCGGCTCGTCACCCGCGGGGCGAGCGCCCCCGCCGTCAACGTCTACCAGGCCTTCCCGTCCGGGCGGGTGGCCATGGTGGTCGGCGCCGGCTGGTGGACCGGCAGCCTGAGGCCCCTGATGGGCGGCGACTACCGGGACGTCGGCGTCGCCCCCGTGCCCGTCCCCGCGCCGGGCGCCCGGCCCGCCACCCTCGCCACCGGCTTCATGCTCGGCGTCAACACGGCCAGCCGGCACCCGCGCGAGGCATGGGAGTTCCTGCGCTGGCTCAACGCCGACCGGGTGCCCGCGCGCAAGGGCGCCGCGGCCACCCGGATGAGCGCCCTCCAGGTGTCCGTCGGCACGCTCACCGCCCGCGCCGACGACATGCGCGCGCTCCTCGGCACGGGCGGCGACCCGAACCTGCGCCCGTTCCTGGACGCGCTGGACTACGCCGTACCGGAGCCGAACGGGCCGGGCGCGGCCCGGGCCAAGACGCTGCTGCGCAAGAACATCGAGGCGCTGTGGACCGGCCGGCAGTCGGTCGAGGAGACGCTGCGCACCACCCGCCGCCAGGTCGACCAGGAGGTGTCCCGGCCATGGTGAACGTCCTGACCCCGCGGACGCCCGAGCGGGCTCCGGACCCGCCACCCGGCACGCCCGCCGGTCACGGCCGCCGCCGGGGCCGGCACCGCGAGACGGCCGTCGCCTACCTCTTCCTGGCCCCGGCGCTGCTGTTCTTCGCGGTCTTCCTGCTCCTGCCGCTCGGCTTCGCGGTGCTGCTGTCGCTCTCCCGCTGGACCGGCTTCGACCTCGGCGCCATCGAACCGGTGGGCCCGGCCAACTTCGCCGCCCTCTTCGCCGGCGGGTCGACGTTCCTGGTGCCGGTCCTCACCAACACGCTGCTGTTCGCGGTGGGCACCGTGGCGCTGGCCCTGACCGGCTCGGTGACCGTCGCCACGTGCGTCGACCGGCTGCGCTTCCAGGGGCTGTGGCGCACCCTGTACTTCCTGCCGATCGTCACGACCGTCGTCGCCGTCGGCAACGTCTGGAAGTACATGTACGAGCCGGGCGGCCTGGCCAACGGCGTCCTCAACGCGCTCGGGCTCGGCTCGGTGGCGTTCCTCCAGGACCCGGACACCGCGCTGCCCTCGGTCGTGGTCGTGCAGGCATGGGCCTCGCTCGGTTCGGCGATCCTCGTGCTGACCGCCGGGCTGAAGTCCATCCCCGCCTCCTACCACGAGGCCGCCGCGCTGGACGGCGCCGGGCCCGGCACCGTCTTCTGGCGGATCACCCTGCCGCTGCTGCGGCCGTCCCTGCTGTTCGTGTGCGTCACCCAGTTCCTCACCGGCCTGCAGTCCTTCGCGCTGATCACCGTGATGACCAGGGGCGGCCCGGGCGACGCCACCGACGTGGCCGCGCTGGAGATGTACCGGCGGGCCTTCGAGCACGGCGACTGGGGCACGGCGAGCGCCGCCGCGTTCGTGCTGTTCGCCGTGGTCCTCGTGGTCACCCTGGCCCAGTTGTGGGTCTTCCGCCGGGCGGGGGAGGACGCGTGAGGCGGCGCTTCCCGTGGCTGTCGTACCTGGTCGTGGTGGCCGGCGCCCTGCTCACGGTGGTGCCCTTCCTGGACATGGTGATGACGTCCTTCAAGGGGCCCGGCGAGGCGGGCACGCTGCCGTACCGGTTCCTGCCGAAGGCGTTCGCGCTGTCCAACTACCGTGCCGCGATGGATCAGCTGAACCTGCCGGTGCTCTTCCGCAACAGCGTCGTCGTCACCACCGTGATCACCGCTTCGGTGCTGCTCACCTCGTCGCTCGCGGGCTACGCGCTGGCCAGACTCCGCTTCCCCGGGCGGGACCTCGTCTTCCGGCTGGTGCTGGCCACCATGATGTTCCCGCCGTTCCTCTTCCTCATCCCGCGCTTCCTGATCCTGGTGCACTGGCCGCTGGCGGGCGGCAACGACCTGCTCGGGCGCGGCGGCGCGGGCCTGACCGTCAGCATCGCGGCCCTCGCCGTGCCGTTCCTGGTCAACGGCTTCGGGATCTTCCTGACCCGCCAGTTCATGCTGTCCCTGCCCGACGAGGTGCTGGAGGCCGCCCGCATCGACGGGGCCGGCGAGTTCACGGTGTGGTGGCGGATCGTGGTGCCGCAGACCAAGCCGGTGCTGGTCACTCTCGGGCTGCTGACCTTCGTCGACGCCTGGAACGAGTACATCTGGGCGCTGCTCGTCTCGACCGCCAACCCGGACCTGATGACCCTGCCGGTCGGCGTCCAGCTGCTGCGGGACCACGTCGACCCGGCCCGTACGATGCCCGTCGTCATGGCCGGACTCGTGCTGAGCGTCCTGCCGGTGCTGGTGCTGTTCCTGCTGCTGCAGAAGCACTACATCCGCGGCGTCATGCTCAGCGGCCTCAAGTAACGATTCGCGTCCCCCGGGCATCACGGCCCGGACACACCACGGTGCGCGATCTCGACGCCGGTGAACGGCTGGACCACCATGGGGGAGCGGTCGAGGACGAGAGGAGCTGTGCGCACATGGGGGTGAGCGACGCGCCCTTGCGCGTCCTGGCCGTGGACGACGAACGACCCGCGCTCGACGAACTGCTGTACCTGCTGGGCGAGGATCCCCGGGTCGGCACGGCCGTGCCCGCGCGGGACGCCACCCAGGCGCTGCGCCGGCTGGACGACGCCCGCACCCGGGACCCGGACGGCCCGGAGGGCTTCGACGTCGTCTTCCTCGACATCGGCATGCCCGGCCTGAGCGGTCTCGAACTGGCCCGTACCCTCGGCGGGTTCACCGCGCCGCCGCTGATCGTCTTCGTCACCGCCTACGAGGACTTCGCCGTGCGCGCCTTCGACCTCAAGGCGGTCGACTACCTGCTCAAACCGCTGCGCAAGGAGCGCTTCGCCGAGGCCGTACGGCGCGTCGCCGAACTGGTCCGGGCCGGTCAGGGCCCCCGCCCGGCCGGACCCCCGGCTCCCGCGCCCACCGCACCCGGCACCGGCGGCCACGTGCCCGTGGAACTCGGCGGAGTGACCCGGTTCGTGCCCCTCGCCGACATCACCCACGTCGAGGCGCAGGGCGACTACGCGCGGCTGCACACCGGCGAGGGCAGCCATCTGGTGCGGATCCCGCTGTCCACCCTGGAGGAACAGTGGCGCGCGCACGGCTTCGTACGGATCCACCGCAGCCGGCTGGTCGCCCTCGGCCGGATCGAGGAACTCCGCGTGGAGGGCGGCAACCTGACGGTCCGCATCGGTGACCGGACGCTCGCCGTGAGCCGCCGCAACGCCCGCGACCTGCGCGACCTGCTGACCGGCCGGGCGACCGGCCGGGCCCGCTGAGGCCGGCCCGGACCCGGCTCACCCGACTCCGCGGCGGCCCCCGCGGCGGGCCGGGGCGCGGCCGGTGCCCGAGGGGACGCTCTTCAGCAGGTCACCGTCACGGAGCACGGTGATGCATCCGCAGGCCGACAGGCAGTACTCGATGTAGCCGGCGGACGTCCGGTGCCGTGACAGCAGGACCCACTCCGCGCCCTCCGTGGCCGGCGACAAGCAGACGGGACAGCGATCGATGCCGGAGTCATCCATATCGCCACCCTGAGGCAATGGCCTAAGTGCGTTCAACCATTACATGGCCGGTGGGCGCCTACCCCTGTGCCCGGCCGGACGGCAGCCGGCTCAGCCGGTCGGACACATCGTGCAACGGGCGGCGGCGCCTGGACGCGTCCGACCGGGCCGTGCCGATGTACAGCCAGCCCAGGCAGCGCTCCGCTTCCCCCAGCCCCAGCAACCGCCGCACGGCGGGCGCCTGTACGCCGGCCCCGGTTCTCCAGATGCTGCCGTAGCCCCGGGAGTGCAGCAGGAGCATCAGGGAGTGGGTCATGGCGCTGGTGGCGGCGAGCTGCTCCCACTCCGGCACCTTGTGTGCCCGGGCCGGGGCGAACACGAGCGAGGCCAGCAGAGGGGCGCGCCGGGTCTTGGCCGCCGCCTGTGAGCGGCGTTCCTCGGGCGCCGCCGCTGCGAAGCAGGCTCCGAGCTCCTCGCGGTCCGCGCCGCGCAGGAGTATCCAGCGCCACGGACGCAGCAGACCGTGGTCCGGAGCGGTGGCGGCCACCTTCAGCAAGTAGGCGAACTCCTCGTCCCCGGGAGCGGGATCGACGAGATGGTGCTCACTGCGCCGGGTCAGCAGTGCTGTGAAGACATCCATGGACTCGCTTCCTCTCGGTTCGAGCGGCTGGCGGCCCGTCGCCGGATCCTTCGGGAACGTCAGGACCGCAGCGTTCCTGATCCCGACTTCGTGGCGGATTCCGCCGGACCGCGGTCGGCGCGGCCCGGGGCGGACCTGACCGACCACGCTCCGGCGACGACGACCAGCGCGATGGCCGCGCACTGACGCACGGTGACGTGCTCACCGAGCACCACGAAACCCACACAGGCGCCGACGGCGGGGCTCATGGCCAGCAGAACGCCGAACGCCCGTACGTCGATGCGTCGCAGTGCCGTCATGTCCAGGGAGTACGGGATCAAGGAGGAGAGAACGGCCACCAGAAGGCCGATCAGCAGAAGGTGCGGATGCCGGGCGACGGTGGCTCCGTGGGTCACGGCTGCCACCGGGGTCAGCAGGCAGGCACCGACGGCCAGGGCGACGGCCAGGCCGCTCCAGTCGTCGAAGAGCAGTCCCACCCGCCGGTTGAGCACGACGTAGGCCGCACGGCACGCGGCGGCCAGAGCCCCCGTCAGCAGTCCGGCCAAGGGGAGATCGGCGCCGGGAGAGGCCAGCAGCACCACGCCCGTCAACGCCATCAGGGCGCCCGCCATGTCACGCCAGTGCCTCGACATGGCGACGGACACGACCACGGGGCCCAACAGCTCTATGGTCGAGGCGACGCCGATCGGCAGGTAGGTGATCGCCTGGAAGTAGGCGACGTTCATGGTGGCGAAGACCACCCCCAGCGCGATGGCCGCCCGCCACTGGCGGGGCGCCATCGCGCTGGGGCGGGGGCGGACGAGCACGCATACGATGACCGCGGAGAACAACAACCGCATGCCGGCAAGCGCTATGGCGCCCACTTCGTCGTATGCGCCCTTGGCGACGGCCGATCCGAGCTGCAGGCTGCTGATCTGCGCCAGCACCAGCAGCGGAGGGACCCATCGGCCGCGGTGGGCGTGTCGTGCGTTCACAGCGGCTCAGCGCTCTCCCGTCCTCGCCCGTCGGTCAGGCCGCCGCGGCCCGGCGGGTCATCTCCGAGGCGACACCGCGCCAGTACTCGGCGGTGAGCTCCACGAAGCGCGTGAAGCCCTGGGTCACCACCGCCAGATCGCTCTCGTCGCGGCAGACGGCGGCCGCGGACTTCACGGCCTGGACCTTGTGGTCCTTCTCGGCCTCTCCGATGTGCACGTAGAAGTACTCGCAGGCCTCGTGGAAGTCGTCGTCCGTCTCGTAGACGCTCTTGTAGTTGCGCACCCCCTCGTAGAGGCGCGTGAGCATCGAGTAGGCCAGGTGCTCCTGAGCCAGCAGGGCTCCCTGCACCACGCGCTGGTCCTCCGACTCGAACAGCGCGCGCTGTCCCGTGCTGAACGCCCGCGTGGTGTCCAGCGCGGGCGCCTCGCGGATCTCCCGGGCCGGGACCGGCGCCCCCTTCATCCGCGTCAGCAGGTCACTGAGGAAGCCCTCCAGCAGCACCAGGTGGGCCTTCGACGCATCGCCGTTGCCGTACTCGGAGTACAGGTTCTTCACGCACTCGACCCGTGCCTCCAGGTCGCTGGTGTTCAGCACCGACAGGGCCACCATGACGCTCGTGTTGACGGTACGAGCCAGGTACTGCTCGGCGAAGACGCGCACTTCCGGGTAAGTCAGGGGCCCACCCATCCAACGGGAGTAGAACTCGTTGTTCAGGGCCTCGCTCGAGCGAACGGAGGCAGCCAGTTTCTCCACTGACTGCTCGATGACCACGGGCATGCTTTCCTGGCTGAGAACGGACATGTGCTGCGTTGACACCTACTTCGGTCGGTTGTCTTCTGCACGTGCCATACCAGCGGCCATACCCGAAAAGAAATAGCCGCTGGCACGTGACAAAGCATGCTCTAATGATGCTATGCAATTCAACCCTTACGGCGGAGAAGCCGCCCGGCTCGCAGCGGATCTGGCCAACTGCACGGACCCCGTCGGGCCCCGGGAGCTGGAACCGATCCTCGCGGCGCACGGCGTCGAACACCGGACTCTCACACCGCGGCAGGCAGTCGATATAGGGGAGTGGAGCCGACGGCTCGCCCACTGTTTCGGCGACCAACCGCTGGAGCAACGATGCGAAAGGATCAACGAGTTATTGGCAAGCGCCGCCGGCACCCCCCACATTTCGCTCCACGACGGTACCCCGCACATGCACTACAGCGCTCCGGGATCGGATCCGGCCGCCCACATCAAGGCGATCACCGCCGCCGGTCTGTCCTATGTCGTCTGTTCCGCCGCGCCGTCCAGGCTCGGCCGTTGCGCACGCCGCGTCTGCCGACTGGCGTTCGTGGACACGTCCCGCAATGGCCGCCGTGCCTACTGCTCCGTGCGGTGCGCCAACAACGACGCGGTGGCCCGGCACCGGGCCAATGGTAACGCCGATACCGGCTCGGCCGGTACACACCGTCGAGGACTTTACGCGCGTTGATGACGCACTTTTATGGCGCGCGGTGAACGCGAAATGCGGCAGTCGGCCGAAAAAGACCCCTCCATCAGCGCGATGTGCGACGCGGTCGACCGGCGCCCGCGACCCGGCCGCCGCACCCGGTCACGGGCGCCGGCGGCCACGTCACGCCAGGCGGAGCGCGGTGTCCCGGGTGCCGGAGCCCGGACGGGCCCCGCCGCGCGCGTCGGCGTACGACAGCAACGTCGGAGCCACGCCGCCGGCGCCTTGCAGCAGCCCCGGTTCGTCGAGTTCGGGACCCTTTCCGTGCGAGGACAGCGGGTAGCGGCAGCCGAACGCAGTGGCGGGGCCGAAGCCGCCGGCGAGATCGGCCGCCAGGCGGTCGGCGCCCTGCCACGGCTCCGGACGACCGGTGTCCTCCGCCATCCGTACCGTCACCAGCAGAACCCCCGCCCGGCCGTGGCAGAACGTGGGATCCGGCATCGCGGCACGGCCGTGGGCCCGGCGGAAGACGGACCGCATCGCCTCGACGCCCGCCTCGGACAGCTCCCGGTCGCCCAGTGCCCGGCCCGCCAGGTACAGCGCGCGTGCCACCGGCGGCTCCGTAACACCAGTCCGACCGCGGTGCGACCGGCGCGGGGGCGCGGGACCCGGTCTCCTCCTCGAAGGAGACCCGGCCGGGCCGGTACACGCCTTCCTCGCCGACCACGCGTTTGCCCATCACCCAGTCGCCCATGGTGCGCATCGCGTCCAGCATGGCGGGCCGGACGTGTCCGTTCTCGTACGCCATGGCGAGCAACGACAGGGGGCCGCAGATGCCGTGCGACACACCGACGTTGAAGTCGCCGAGCGGATAGGCCGCCTTGTCCGCTTCCGGCACCCACTCCAGCCGTGGGTTGGTCCACCAGCCGGGTACCTGTCTCCCGTGGGCCCGCAGGGGGCGCGCCATCCGGATCAGCACGTCCAGTACGTCCCGCAGGGCGTCCAAGGACGCCGCGTCTCCCCGCGCGGCCCCGGGCACGGGGCAGGCCGAGCCCGCGCACGTCGTCGAGGACTTCCAGGACCGGCACGGTCCGGTCCGTGCCGGACCGTTCCATGAAGCGTTCGTGGTAGGCGCGCAAAGGAAGCGGAACGGGCTTCCGGCTTGGCGGCGTCGAACGTTCTCAAGGCCTTCCGCACCCCGCGCAGCTTCGCGACGACGGGATGGTCGAGTCCGTCGAGCCGGTCCAGGAGATGGGTGAGGGGGCAACCGCAGTCGGTCGGCGGCTCCACGTCGGTGAGCAGGAAACGGCCGCCCACGAGCTGCTCCAGGCACCGCTCGATCGCCTCGTCGTCGACCTGCGGGAACCGGTCGCGTACCGCTCGGGTCAGGGCGTACCAGCTCACCGGCTCCCGCGCCGCCCGTAAGACCGTACGGACGACGGAGGTGTGGCGGACCGAGGGCGCCAGCTTGTCGCCGGAAGCGCTGTGGAAGTCGACGAGCGTGAGCCTTCCGTCGCGCACCGTGTGCAAGTTGTTCGTCACCAGGCGGGCGAGTTCGACCGCCGCCATGAACGCGGGTACCGACGCCAGTTCTGTCACCTGCCGGCGCATTTCCGCGTCGCCGTACTCATCGGCCCGGGAGAGCGGTGCGCCGTCATCTCCCGGGCGCGCGGCGCTTTCCCGCGGAGTCGGCAGAGCGGAGGCGCGCAGTAAAACCGGTCCCGCACACTCGAACCGTGGACTACCGGTCTCCTGCACGATCCGCTCCCCTCCATGCGTCTTTCGTCCGCCGGGAATTCCCCGGCCTGACGGATCCGACGGGCCCGGCGGGCGGGGCACTGAGCCCCGCCCGCCGAGTCGTCACTCTTCGGTGAAACAGAACCCGCCGCAGGACACCCAGCAGAAGGTGGTGCAGGTGCCGGTCGCGCGCGACACCAGCTCCGTCTCCTCCAGCGTTTCGACCTCCAAGTCGAATTCATGACCGCTGCGAAGAACGCGAGAACGCTTCGAAAAAGACGACATGAAAAGACGCCTCCTGGCTCGGTCTACTCCATATCGCGACGGTGACAGAAAGCCCGCGATATGCGTACTGTCTCAGGAGGGAAGAAGAACCGCGCGACCGCTCTCGAGCGGAGGCGCGCAGAGCGGACAGCGGTTCGGTGCCGGGTACGCCGATTCGTTGACCATGGGGCCAGCCTGATGCAACGGTCTGTTGCACGACAACCCTTACAGCGGGGAGATCCCTCGACCGCACCACGACAAGGAGTGCCGCATGTCCCGCCAGGACTTACCGGGTTCGTCCGCCGTGGACACCGATGGCCGGCCCGAACTGAAACGGGCGATGGGCCCGGGCCTGTTGCTGCTGTTCGTCATCGGTGACATCCTCGGGACCGGGATCTACGCGCTGACCGGGCAGGTCGCGGGGGAGGTCGGGGGCGCGGCATGGCTGCCGTTCCTCATCGCCTTCGCCGTCGCGCTGGTCTCCGCCTGTTCCTACCTGGAGTTGGTCACCAAGTACCCGCAGGCTGCGGGCGCCGCGCTGTACGTGCACAAGGCGTTCGGCAAGCACTTCCTGTCCTTCCTGGTGTGCTTCACCGTGATGTGCTCCGGGATCACCTCGGCGTCCGCCGCCTCGCGGGCGTTCGCGGCGAACCTGGTGACGGGCTTTGGATTCGACGCGGGGAACGTTCTCGTGATGCTGATCGCCCTCGGTTTCATGGGCTTGGTGCTGCTCGTCAACCTCCGGGGTGTCGCCGAGAGCCTCAAGATCAACGTCGTGCTGACCGCGGTGGAGCTGTCCGGCCTGCTCCTCGTCGTCCTGATCAGCGGGTACTTCATCGCGGGCGGGAACGCTGACTTCTCCCGTGCCGTCGCCTTCGAAACCGCCTCGGACAAGGGCGTGTTCCTGGCGGTGAGCACCGCGACGTCGCTGGCCTTCTTCGCGATGGTCGGCTTCGAGGACTCGGTCAACATGGCGGAGGAGACCAAGAACCCGGAACGGGTCTTCCCCCGCGTGATGTTCACCGGTCTGGGCATCGTCGGACTGGTCTACGTCCTGGTGTCCGTCTGCGCCGTCGCCGTCGTCCCCGTCGGCCGGCTGGCCTCGAGCGAGACGCCGTTGGCGACGGTGGTGCAGACGGCCGCTCCCGACTTCCCCATCGCCGACCTGCTGCCGTTCATCTCCATGTTCGCGGTGGGCAACTCCGCCCTGATCAATATGCTGATGGCCAGCCGCCTGCTGTACGGCATGAGCAAACAGGGAGTGCTGCCGCCGTTCCTGTCCAGGGTGCACGCCGTACGGCGCACACCTCAGGCGGCGATCCTGTTCACCACCGCCATCGCCTTCGGCCTGATCGCCTTCGTCTCGCTGAACCCCGACAGCTCGGTCGTCGCCCTGCTGGGCGGGACGACGTCACTGCTCCTGCTCACGGTGTTCGCCAGCGTCAACCTCTCGGTCCTCGTCCTGCGCCGGGACAGGGCCGCCGGGTGGCACTTCAAGGCAGGCCGCCTGCTGCCCGTAGTGGGCATGGTCACCTGCGTCTACCTGGTCCTTCCCTGGTCCTCGGGACGCCCCGCCGACCAGTACCGCGTCGCCGGGGTCCTGCTGCTGGTCGGTGTGGCCCTCTGGGCGATCACCTGGCTCACCCGGCGCGGCGCCCCCGTCCCCGACGGGCGGGACGAGGCCGAGGCGCACTGAACGGTGGGGCGGCTCCGCGGTCACGTCCATGAGCCGGCCGTGGCTTCACCGGCGAACGCGCGGGCGGCGGGGGCCGCGCTGCGTGGCGCTCCGCCGGCCGCTCAGTCGGCGCCCGGCTGGACCAGCTTGAACGCGAGCCGGGCACCGGCCCGGTGCACCGACTGGCGCAGCCGCGCGCTCAGGGGCCGGGCCGGCGCCGCGGGCGGCCTGGCGGCCAGGCGGGGGAAGAGCGCCTCGGCGTTGGTGCGGCTGACGGCGGTCAGGGTGCCCGGGTCCACGTGGGTGTCCAGACCGGCGGTGAAGTACTGCCCGGCGGCGGTGGGCGCGAACGGCCAGTCGCTGCCGAACAGGACGTGCCCGGGCCGGGCGAAGCCCAGCAGGGTGGGCAGGGCCGCCGGGCTGGAGGAGAGCGCGGTGTCGAAGTAGAAGGACCGGAAGTCGTCCAGCACGTCCAGCGGGCAGCGCCCGGTGTCGTTCGCGATGGTGACGGCCATGCGGTGGGAGGCGTACGGCACGAAGCCGCCGCCGTGGCTCAGCACGAACCGGATGTTCGGGTGGTCGCGCACGATGCCGCCCCGCACCAGGAGGTAGGCGGCGCGGGTGGTGTCGAGCAGGAAGTCGGCGGCGAACGGCGGGATGTCCTTGATCGCGGGCGCCGGCAGCTCGGCCGGGTGGACGAACACCACCGCGCCGTGCTCGTCCAGGCACCGCCACAGCGCGTCCTGGCCGGGCGCGCCCAGGTAGACGCCCTGGGTGTTGGCGAGCAGGGTGACCCCGTCCGCCCCCAGCGAGAGCAGGGACCGGCGGGCCTCGTTCACGGCGGCTTCGGCGTCCGGCATGGGCAGGGTGGCGAACCAGCCGAAGCGGCCGGGGTGGTCGGCGGCCAGGGCGGCGGAGAAGTCGTTGAGCCGGCGGGCCAGGCCGGCGGCCTCGGCCGGGTCGGTGAGGAAGCCGGTGCCGGGCGTCGAGACGGACACCATCGCGGTGGCGGTGCCCAGCAGGTCCATCGCCTCCAGCGCGGCCCCGGGGTTCCAGTCGGGCAGGGCGCGGCCACCCGCCTCGGCGATGCCCGCCTGGGCGAGCAGGGCACCGTAGAAGGGCGGTGTGACGTGCTGATGGACGTCGATCCGGCGAAGTGCGGCGGGCATGCGGTGACCTGCTGACTCTCTCTCGGGGATGGATTTCCGGACGGCGCGGGCGGGCGGCGGTGGTCCGCCGGACGTCACCGGCACCGGGCCGAGACGGCCGGGGCGCGCCTCGACCGGCCCGGCCGGCGACGGCGCCGGGCGCGGCGGTCGAGACGCCGGGTGAGGTCCGCGGACCGGGGTCCGGGGTGCCGCCGTAACCGGTGGGGACGTCCGGCCGGCACCGGGACGCAGGCCCGGACCGCCCCTCCGCCCCGGAGCCGGAGGCGCCCGGGGCGTCCGCACCGCGACCGGCCGGCGCACGCGGGTCCGGTGGCCCCGCTCGGTCGCGGGGCGGACTCCGCGCGCCGCCGGCCGGCCGGGGTCATCGCGCGCTCTCCGCTGCCATGCGCAGGCCCGTCTCGTACACCAGCCGGGCGTGGAACTGGAACATCTCCACCAGGTCGATGCTGTCGCCGTTGAACTCCCGCTGGACGAACAGCCCGTCGGCCCCGGCGATGGCATAGGTGGTGAGGACGCGCACCGCGTCGTCGTCCAACTGCGGCAGCACGAACCGGACGACTTCCTCGATCCGCTGCCGGGCGATGTGCCGGACCTGGAAGAACACCGTCCGGCTGCGGGGCTCCTCGGGCCGCCGCTCCAGGGCGAGCATGAGGCCGAGACGCAGGAAGTCCGGCTCGTTCACCAGCGACTTGGCCACGTTCGCCGCCATGATCACGGCCCGGTCCAGGGGAGTTCCGGCTTCCTCGCCGGGCAGCTCGACGGCCGCGAGCCAGGTCTCGAAGCTGCGCTCGATGACCGCGGCGATCAGGTCGTCCTTGTCCCTGAAGTGCCAGTAGATCGAGCTGGCCGGCAATCCGCACCGGGCACTGACCGCCGCGATCGACGTGCCGTCGTACCCGCGTTCGCCCGCGATGGCCACCGCCGCGTCGAGGATGCGCTGCCGCGACTCCACGCCGTTGGCGCGTTTCTTGCCACTCGTCCGCGGCCCGGTCATGCAGAAGACCCTTCCGTCGCCCCGCTCTTGACCCTGTCGAGCGCCGATCTTACCGTAATGCCTGCTCCAATTGGAGCAGGCATTACAGCAAGTCGCGGACCGAAACCGGGCCGACGGCCCCGCACGGGACGGCCGCGTCAGTGCCGGATCAGTACTCGACCCAGCCGTGGCTCTCGCCGAACTTCACCAGGGCGGCGCGGATGCCGAGGATCTGCTCCGCGGTCAGCAGCGGACTCGCGTTCAGCAGCAGCTCCGTCACCTCCCGCCGGTACTCGGCGGCGCTGAGCACGTCGCACATCGGCTGGCCGGACTCGTCCAGCACCACCGGCCGCGACGCCGCGCCCGGCCGCCGCGGCACGCCGGGCTCGACGCCCTCGGCGAGCCGGATGTTCGACGCCTTCGGCCCCCGCTCGCCGTTCTCCACGTCGAATTCCACGACCAGGCCCGGGCGCACGTACTCCTCGGGGATCAGCAGATCGTTCACGTGCAGGAAGACATCCTCTCCGCCGCCTTCCGGCGCGACGAACCCGTAACCGCGCGAACTGTCGAAACGGACGACACGACCCGCGACCATGCGGAACCCCCAACTCCTCGACACCACACACCATCCGGGACCTGGCCCGGAAACCGTGTACGGATGGTAGCCGCGCACCGCCGCCGCCCGGCGGCCCTCCAGTCGGGCATGATCGGGGCCATGGAGCACGCACACCTGCCGACCACCGAGGCAGCGGTCACCGCGATACGCGCGCTGGCGGAGGAGTTCCGGCTGTCGCTGTCGGTCACCGACGACATCGGGGCGGACCGCACGTCACGCCGCACCTCGGCCCCGCTGTTCACCGCCACCGACCCCGACGGCTCGCTGCCGCACGAGGCGTTCGTGGAGCTCGCGGGCCCGCCGTCGGTGAGCGTCCGTCTCTTCCCCGAGGACGACGCGAAGATCACCGTCGAGGGCGTGGAGTTCCACGACGTCCCCCGCGACACCGTCCCCGCCTTCCTCCGCTCCGTCTACGGCGGACTGGCCTTCACCAAGGGCCGGCTGTTCCCGCCCGGCCAGTGGCTCGTCGTCCCGCTGCCCGGCGACGAGACGTACAAGGAACCGGTCCCGTTCTCCCTCCTGACCCCCTGGCTCGCCCGGGACCCCCGTCGCTAGCGAGTCCTCGCTTCCGGGCCGTTCCGTACCGGCGGCCCCGCCGCTGTGATGGGGTGGGACCCGAAGAGGGGGTACGGAGACATGGACGGTCAGCGGCGCGTTCTCATCGTGGCCTATGACAACGCGCAGATCCTCGACATCGCCTGTCCCAGCAGTGCCTTGGACATCGCCAACCGCTACGGCGCGGCGCCGCCGTACGCCATCGAGCTGGCCACCCTCGGCCGCCGGGCCGCCCGCAGCTCGGCGGGGATCCTGGTGGGCGCCGGGCAGGACCTGAAGACGGTGACGGGCCCGCTGGACACACTGATCGTCGTGGGCGGCGTCGGCTGCGAGGACGCGGCGGCGGACGAACCGCTCCTGCGCCAGGTGCGCCGGCTGGCCGCCCGCAGCCGGCGGGTGGCGTCCGTCTGCACCGGCGCCTATGTGCTGGCCGCGGCCGGCCTGCTGGACCACAGACGGGTGACGACGCACTGGGGCTGGGGCGAACGGCTCGCCGAACGGCACCCCGCCGTGGCCGTGGACGTGAGCCCCCTGTGCATCCGCGACGGCAACGTCTACACCTCGGCCGGCGTCACCAGCGCGCTCGACCTGACCCTGTCGCTGATCGAGGACGACCACGGGCCGACGCTGGCCCGCGCCGTCGCCCGGGAACTCGTCACCCCGCTGCACCGCGCCGCCGACCAGGCGCAGATATCGGTGTTCCTGGCCGCCCCGCCACCCCAGGACCGGCTGGTCCGGGACCTGATGGGCTATGTCTCCGGCCATCTGTCCGAGGACCTCGCGCCCGCCGCCCTGGCCCGCCGGGCGGGGATCAGCACCCGCCATCTGACCCGCCTGTTCACCGCCCACCTCGGTACCACCCCGGCCCGGGCGGTGCGCGTGGCCCGCATCGAGGCGGCGGCGCAACTCGCGCGGTCCAGCGGGCTTCCGCTCGCGGCCATCGCCCGCCGCTGCGGGTTCGGGTCGGCACAGACCCTGCGGCAGGCGTTCCTCGACCACTACGGGGTCACGGGGGACACGATGCGCAGGATGCCGGACATGCCGCCGCCCCTCGCCGTGCCCGGGCGGCAGACTCCGGGACATGACCGACAGCACGCGCACAGCGCACAGCACGCGGCACTCGACGACCCGTAGGAACGTCCTGCGCGGCACTGTGGCCACCGCCGCCCTCGCGGCCACGACGACGGCCCCGGCCGGACCGGCCCACGCCGCGCCGCCGGCCGGCGACGGCCCGCGGATCGGCATCCTCCTCTACGACGGCTTCAGCCTGCTGGACCCCACCGGCCCCGCGGAGGTCCTGTCCCGGCTGCCCGGCGCCACCGTGACCATGATCGCCGAGCGGCGCGGCGCGGTCCGCACGGACACCGGGGACGTGGCCCTGGTCGCCGAGCGCTCCCTCGACGAGGTGGACCGCCTCGATGTCCTGCTCGTCCCGGGGGCGGGCAACCGCGGCACCGTGGCGGCGATGAACAACCCGGCCCTGCTGGACTGGATCCGCCGGATCCACCGGCACACCCGGTGGACGACCTCGGTGTGCACCGGAAGCCTCGTCCTGGCCGCCGCGGGACTGCTGGACGGGCGGCGGGCGACGACCTACTGGGCCTCCGCCGAGTACCTGGAGTCCACGTTCGACGTCACCTACCTGCCCCGCCGCTACGTACACTCCGGGAAGATCATCACCGCGGCCGGGGTGTCGGCGGGCATCGACATGGCCCTGTACCTGGCGTCCCTGCTCGCCGGCACCGACACCGCGAAGGCGGCCCAGCTCGCCATCGAGTACGACCCGCGGCCCCCCTACGACGCGGGCGACGCCACCCGGGCCGACGCCCGCCTGAAGGAGCGGGCCCTGAGACTGCTGGAGGAATCGCAGGGGTAGACCGAGGACGAGACGCGAGCCGCCGCCCACCCCCGCGAACGGCAGGCGGCCCCGCTCACATCCGGGCGTACGGCTGGGGTGACAGCGTCTCGAAGGGGAGACGGGCGGTGGTGGCCGTCCCGGTGTCGGCGTTGGACGTGCGCAGGGCGGTCAGCTCCGGCTCCGTCAGTGCGCGCCGCACCAGGCGGAACTCGTCCAGCGAGCCCTTGAACCGGTCGTAGCCGTCCGGGCTGGTCCCCAGATGAAGGCCGAGCACGGCGAAGCCGTCGTCGTACGTCACCGAGCCGGCCGGGGCCGCGGCCTCGCCGGGCGGTCCGCCGTCCACCGACAGGCTCAGCTTTCCGCCCGCGCGCTGGAGTACCACGTGGTGCCAGGCGCCGTCGCCGAAGGCGTAGGCCGCGCTCGGATCGGTGGCATGGACGAGGGTGGTGGCCGTCTCCGTCTGCAGCAGGGCGGTGAGCCGGTCCTGGCCGGGCTGGGCCCGCAGCCACAGCTGCCGTTCCGCGCCGCCGATCCCGTAGGCCCAGAAGACGACCTGGTTGGCGCCGGACTGACCGGCCGTGTAGCGCACCCAGGTCGCCACGGTGAAGTCACGGGAACCGAGGGCCTCGTCCGCGCCGTACGGCAGCTCGACGGAGTCGTCCGTGCCGTCCAGGGCCAGTCCGGCGCCGAACCGGCCACCGCCCGCGGAGGCCACGGGCCGGGCCCCGCCGCGTACGAAGGCGTGGTTGCAGTGTGCCGAGGAGTCGGGAGTCGCCGGGCCCGCGGCCGGCCGGGCCACCAGGTGAGCCTCGGTGTGGCCGTTCTCCATGGTCCATGACAGGGCGGACCGGTCGGCCGGGTAGCCGCCCGTGGAACCGACGACGGACTGCGCGGCCCTCGTCAGCTCGTCCGTCGTCAACGCCCGCTTGTACAGCCGGACTTCGTCAAGGGAGCCGGTGAACGGGATGAAGTTGCCCGGCTTGGAGCCGACCCGCAGCCCCTCCGGTGTCGCCGTCGAGGTGAGGGCACCGGACAGCCCGGTCGCCTCGGCGGCCGTCGTTCCGTCCACGCTCAGCCGCAGCGTGCCACCGCTCCGGCTGACCGCGAGCAGGTGCCAGGCGCCGTCCCCGAAGGCGGCCGACGGGCCGGGGTCGCTCAGCGCCACCTGCCGCGCCCCCGCGGGTGTCTCCGCCCACGCGAGCAGCCGCCGCTCGGACGGCTGCGCGCGCACCCACAGCGAGGGTTCACCGGAGACCGAGCCGTAGGCCCACAGCAGCGCGGCGTTCGGGTCGGTCTCGGTCAGGGTGTGCCGGAACCACAGGGTGTAGGTGAAGTCGCCGGCGCCCACGTCGAGGGCCGGCAGATAGGGCACCTCGACCCCGGGCCGGGACGCCGAGACGGAGATCGCGCCTTTGCCGACCCGGCCGGCCACCTCACCGGGCGGCCCGCCGAGGAGGGTGCCGTCGGCGCAGTGCCCCGAGACGTCGTCCTCGATCCCGACCGAGGTCAGTGCCGGCACATCGGCCGTGTCGATCACCTGGAACGGAAGCCGCGCACCGAGCAGGCCCTCCGCGGCAGGGGCCGAGTTCGCCGTGCGCAACTCCGCGAGCTGGGCATCGGTCAGCGCGCCGCGGTACACCCGGAACTCGTCCAGGCCGCCGCCGAAGGGGTCACCGGCCGTGCTGTCGGGCTTGGCCCCGAGCCGGATCCCGTCGACCCCGTCGGCGCGGTCGGCGCTCACCGACCCGGCCACGCCGGTGGCCTGCGCCGAGGACGTGCCGTCCACCGAGAGCGTGATCCGGTCGCCGTCGCGCACCAGCGTCAGATGGTGCCAGGCGTCGTCGCCGAAGGCGGCCGGGGTGCCGGAGCCGGTCAGCGCGACGGAGGCGCCGCCGCCGGTGCCCTGCACCCACGCGTACAGCCGGTTCAGGCCGGGCTGGGCGCGCACCCACACCTGCGGCTTCGTCGCGCCGTACCCGTAGGCCCACATCAGCACCCGCTGCTGGGTGTCGCCGGGCTGCGCCCTGTACTTGAAGAACATCGAGTAGGTGAAGTCGCCGTCGCCCGGGTCGATTCCCGGCGCGTACGGCACGTCGGCGTACTCACCCGCGCCGTCGAGAGCCAGACCCTGCTCCCAGCGGCCCGCGCCGAGCGCGGAACCCCCCGCGAGATAGGCGTCGTTGGCGTCCGAGGTGGTGTCCGGGGTGGTGCGGCCCGCCGCCCGGGACGGCTGCGGGTGGACCGCGCCGGTGAAGGTGCCCGGCACGCCGGCCGCCGCCGGGGTGAAGCGGTTGAAGTAGATGTTGGCCGCGGAGAAGCCGTCACCGCCCTCGTAGACCAGGCCGATCTCGCCGTCGGTCAGCTCGACGAGGTCCGAGTAGCCGGCCCGCTTGGCGTTGACCTGCGCGGCGTCCTGCCAGGTGGTGCCGCGGTCCGTGGAGTAGCGGATCCGCATGTTCTGCCGGTCCGTCGGGTGCGAGGGCGCCGAGAGGACGAGCGTGTCTCCGGGAGTGGCCTGATAGGTCCGCTCCAGCGCCAGGACCGACGCCTGCGCCTCGGGCGCGGTCAGCGAGGGGACGACCTGCTGCACGGGCACGCTCGCGCCGGCGTCGGTGCTGACGGCATGCGTACGGTGCCCGGACGACGTGCCGTTGTTGTTGCGGGCGTTGATGTACACATGGCCGTTGTCGAGTTCGGCGACGGTGGGTTCGCCCGGCGCGATTCCGGGCCCGGAGGAGTCGGGCGTGGCGCTCGCGAACCACTCCTCGCCGTCGTCGCTGTAGAGTACACCGACGTACTCGCCGTCCCTGCCCGACCGGGGCTGGGACTCGTACGCCCCCACCACCAGCCGCCCCGCCTTGTCGCCGTGCCTGAGCTGGATGCCGTGCGCGGGGCCGGTGCCGAACCAGCCGTCCCGCGGGTTCACCAGTCGCGGCAGGGGCTTCGGGGCGCCGAAGGTCAGCCCGTCGTCCGTGCTGCGCTGGACGTAGGGCAGCCGTTTGCCGCCCGGCTCGGCCGGTTCCGCCGTGGAGAGCAGGTGGACGACGCCGGTGCGCAGGTCGGCGACGGGAGAGGGATTGCCGCGCGTGTAAGGAGTCTCCGGGTCGGTGTCGCTGCCGGTGAGCGCCACGCGGACGGGGCCCCAGGTGCGGCCGCCGTTGGTGGAGCGGCGGACGACGATGTCGATGGCGCCCCGGTCGGCGCAGGAGGGCGAGCGCCGGGCCTCCGCGAAGGCGAGCAGCGTGCCCGTCTTCGTGCGGACGATCGTGGGTATGCGGAAACATCCGTATCCGGCGGTCCCGGAGCGGAAGAGGATCTGTTCGGTGCCGATGAGGCCGTCGGCCGACGGCTGTGTGCCGCCGGCGACGGCGGGCGGCGCGAGCGCTCCGAGGAGGAGCAGGAGCAGGGGTATGAGGACGCGTATGCGTGAGCGGGACACGGCGGCGCGGACCTTTCTGGAGCGGTGCGGGCCCGTGGCGGGCCCCGGCCGTGAACAGACCGCCGCCCGGTCCGCCCCGTCCCCGTGCCGACGGGACGGAAGGAAAGCGGGGCGGAGCGGGCGGCTGCGGAGGAGGGGCGGCCGACGGGCCGCCGGAGCCTTCGCTACGGCTTCTGCGGCGTGATCACTCGGCCGGCGGGGCGGGCAGCTCGTAGCCCCGGAAGTCCGGCGCGTCGGCGGCGGCGCGCATCGCGCTGAGCGAAGAGGTCCCGTCGACCGCGAACATAAGAGTCCGGTTGTCGGCGGTGCGGAAGGTGAAGGCCCAGGCCACACGGTCGGAGACGGTGTAGGAGTAGGCGGTCGGCTCGGTGGCCGCCGCGTCGTCCTGGTGGGTCCTCGCCGTCCAGGTGCGCCACTCGGGGCTGCCCTGAGTGATCTCACCGGTGTTGTACACGAGGTTGTCGGTGCCCCGGACGACGATCTCGGTGAGACCGGTCAGCGGGGAGAGCACCGCGCTGGGGGACCCCTGCGCGGTCATGCCGGGGATGGTGTCCCACGTGCCGTAGGCGCCGCCTGCGACGGATTGGCCGGAGGTGATCACGTTGCCGTTGGTGTCGGTGGCGAAGAGGCGGATGCGGTAGCCGGGGTAGACGACGACGGACGGGGCGCCCGTGACCGCCGGGCTGCCGAGGGAGGTCCACGCGGAGAGGGTGCCGTCCTCCTTGAAGAGGGCGGTGCTCAGCGTTCCGGAGCCGTTCTGGGCGAAGAGCTGGATGCCGTCGCGCATGGTGACGGCGCGGAGGGAGCCGGTGAAGCCGGTGCCGGAGAGCCGCATCCAGCCCATGAAGTCGACGTTGGCGCGCTGCTGGACGCGGTACCAGGGCGTGCCGTTGGCGTCGAGGGCGAACTGCGTCATCAGCCCGCTCGGCGTCTTGCCGGTGACGGGGTGCTGGGCCATGGCGCCGCCCAGGTCTATCCAGTCGCTCCAGTCGACTGCGCCCTGGGCGGACTGGTTGCGCTGCCAGACCCTGCCGGAGATGTTGTGGGCGGTGACGACGACACGGCCGTCGGTGTGTGTGGAGAGCGACGGAGTTCCGGCGAAGGCCTCCTGGCCGGAGATCACCGACCACTGGGCGCCGTGGATGTCGACCGGATCGACGCGGGCATGCATCAGGCGTCCGACGTTGTCGGTGTAGACGAACTGCAGTTTGCCGTCGGGGCCCTGCATCACGGTGTTGGGGGTGTACGACTCCAATGGCACCGAGATCGCCGCAGGGGTATGGTTGTTGAGGATCCGGCAGGCGTCCGGGGCGCCCGCGACATTGGTGTAGTCGTCCCAGCCGGCGGTGCCGGCGGTGGTCTTGTAGACGGGGAAGTCGCGGATGTTCTCGTCGAACCGGTAGTAGTGGGCCTGGCCGGCGGCGTTGACGCCGAGCAGGGTGTCCCCGCCGATCGACGTGATGCCCTTGGTGTACAGGTTCCAGTCCGCGAGGCTCTCCACGACATGGCGCTCGATCCAGCGCTGGCTGGCGAAGTCGTAGCGGGAGCGGTAGAGCTTGCCGTCGGTGGCCGAGCGCCCGTAGAGCACGCCGGCGTCCGCCGCGACGATCAGGTTGTAGCGGTCCCAGTCCTGGTCGAGGATCTTGCCGCTGCCGGCGACCCAGGCGCCGTCCGCCACGTCGTACTTGTACGCGCGCAGTGCCCCGGCGTTGTCGAGCACCCATATCCAGCCACCGCGGTCGATGGTCACCTGGTTGCGGTCCTCGGCCTTGGTCAGCCAGCCGAAGTTGTCGCTGATCTTCTTGTGGTGGATGTCCCAGGTGGCGGTGGAGCTGATCCGGTGGCTGAGATAGAGCCCGTCGGACTTGATGCCGTAGAACTGCGCCGACGGCCCGGCCAGCATGCGGCCGTATCCGGACCAGCCCGTGTCGATCTGCGTGGGGGTGCTCAGGCTGCCGCCCGCGAGCGGTGTCGGCATGTCGTAACGGAACAGCTTGCCCGCGGAGTCGAGCGCGTAGGCGGGGCCCGTGGTGGTGCAGGACGCGGACTCGGCGGCGTGCGCGGTACCGGGCGCCGCGACGAGCAGCGGCATCGTGGCGGCGATCGCGGTCGCCAGGACGGACCAGCGTGTTGTTCGAGGCGATGAGTCGAGAGTCATGCCGACGGACATTAGGCAGCTTTTGGTAAACGCTGCGGTGGCGGATAGATGAACTTCATGATCTTGGAGCTTTCGATTCCATGAACATGAAGATTCCGTGGGGAAGTCCGGGAATCCGCCCCCTCCTGGACAACTCGCTTCACGGATGGCCGGATTCGCTCCGGGTTGTGATGGTCACGGAAAGATCACGCCCAGATGAATGGTCTGGGCAACGGGTCGACAAAGAGGCCGACGAGCCGTCAGGCTCCCCTCAATTCTTTGTATTTCCCGTGGGGGGACTGTGCCGGTGTATCGAATACGCGCGCGCAAATTCCTGCCGGCCAGGATGCTGCGCAGCCGGTGGGGCAGAGCCGTCGCGCTCGCCATGGTGGCGGTCATGGCCATGGGAGCGCTCGCCGTCGCCGACGGGGGGCTCCTGCTCTTCCCGGCGGACCCGGCCCCGGCCAAGGGCCCCGCCCAGCGGTGGGGCAGCGCCGAGGGGCTCGGTCACCTCGTGGGCGGCAGGACCAACGACGACGCGCCGCGGTCCCTGCGGGCCAAGTACCCCTTGAAGGGCTCATCCGCCGCCCGGCCCGTGGTGCGGAAGAACAAGGCCGAGGTGACCACGCCGCCGCCCGCACGGGTCAAGGGCTTCGACCGCGGGACGAGCAAGGAGATCGTCGAGCGGCGGGACGCCCACAGCCGGACGTTCGCCAACAGCGACGGCACCCGTACCACCGAGATCTCCACCAGCGCCCTCAACTACCGCGACCGGCAGGGCGACTGGCGAGGCATCGACAGTTCCCTCACCGAGACCGGCGACGGCGGTGGCTGGGCCAACACCGCCGACTCGGTGGCCGTCCGCTTCGCGGGCCGGGCCGACGCCGAGGTGCTGGCCTCCGTCACCCTGCCGTCCGGCGAGTCCTTCGGGTACGGGCTGAGCGGCGCCGCACCGGTGGCGGGACACGCGGACGGTACCCGCGCCGCCTACGCGCAGGTGCTTCCCGGGACCGACCTCTGGCTGGACGCACAGGCCGGCGGGGCCAAGGAGACCCTCGTCCTGAAGTCCGACACCGCCCCGAACAGCTTCGTCTTCCCGCTCCACCTGAAGGGCCTGACCGCCCAAGCCCGTGGCGAATCGATTCTTCTGACCGACGCCGAGGGCCGCACCCGCGCCGTCGTCCCGGCCGGCTTCATGGAGGACGCCGCCCGGTCCGTCTCCCACGCCGTCTCCTACGAACTCATCGAAGGGCAGGACGGCGGCCAGGCACTGAAGGTGACCGCCGACCGGGAGTGGCTCGCCGACCCGGCCCGGGCCTACCCCGTCCGCATCGACCCCTCCATCGACACCACGTCCGCCTCCACCGCCATGACGGCCGGCGGCTCCGTCACCGGCGCCAAGGAACTCCAGGTCGGCAAGGGACCGAACGGTGCCACGGCCGCTTACCTCGGCTTCCCCGGACTCGACGAGGAGCTCAAGTACCACCAGATCTTCGGGGTGCAGCTCCAGGTCGTGAACTACGACTCGGCCTCCTGCAAGCCCCGTTCCGTCTCCGTCCACCCCGTGACCGAGTCCTGGACCTCGGGCACCACCACCGCCTACCCCGGCCCCGCAGTCGGCGGCGCCCTCGCCTCGAAGTCCTTCGCCTACGGCCACATCGGCCTGGGCCAGTCGGCGTCCGCCTGCCCCACCGCCGGTGAGCTGTTCGACCTCGGCAAGGGCGGCCGGGACCTGGTGCAGCGCTGGGTCAACGGCACCCAGGCCAACCACGGCCTGTCCCTGCGCGCCTCGGCCACCGACCCGCTCGCGTTCAAGAAGTTCACCGGCCCCGGCACGGCCAACCCGCCCAAGCTGTACGTCACGCACTCCCCGTACAACGCGTCCTACAGCTTCCCCAAGCCCGTCCCCGACCCGCCGGTGCTGCAGAACCAGGCCGGCCGGGTCAAGGTGGCCGTCACCAACAAGGGCGCCGAGACCTGGACGCCCGCCACCTACTACCTCGCCTACCGCGCCTACGACAAGAAGGGCAAGCTGGTCACGCAGCAGCGTGCGGGCGGCCTCACCGGCAATGTGGCCCACGGCGCCAAGGCGACGGTCGACGCCACCATCAAGGCCCTGCCGCCGGGCGTCTACATGCTCGACTTCACGATGGTGCGCCAGGGCGGCAAGGTCTTCACCGACGAGCAGGTGCCGCCGGGCCGGCTGACCATCCAGGTCTTCGACATCGCGCCGGTGGTCAAGGAGCAGTTCCCGCCCAACGGCTACCAGGCCCAGACGCTGACCCCGCAGCTGTGGGCGGCCGGCGTCGACATCGACGCGCCCGCCGGGTCCTCGCTCCAGTACAAGTTCGAGATCTGCGAGGCGGACAAGGACGGCAAACCGATCGCCTGCACGACCTCCGCCTACCAGACCGGATCGGCCTACCCGGTGCCCTCCGGCCGGCTGAAGTGGGGCAAAACCTATCTGTGGCGCGGCTTCGTCAAGGACGCGTCCAACGAGGTCCCCACCCAGCAGGTGGCCCTGGTCGCCACCGTTCCGCAGCCCGAGATCACCTCGCGGCTCTCCCGGGCGCAGGGCAAGGAGTACGACCCGAACGTCGGCAACTACACCGCGAGCGCCACCGGCGCCTCCCTTGCCGGCGTCGGTCCCGACCTGACCCTCATCCGCACGTACAACAGCCTCGACCCGAGGCGCGACCTCGCCTTCGGCGCCGGCTGGACCACCCGCTTCGACATGCGGCTCACCCCGGACGACGACGGCAGCGGCAACGTCGTCATCCGCTACCCCGACGGCCAGGACGTCCGCTTCGGCAAGAACGCGGACGGCACCTACGCCCCGCCGCCCGGGCGTTTCGCCAAGCTGACCTTCGACTCCACGGCCGGCACCTACAAGCTCCAGGACAAGTCCGGCACGACGTACGACTTCAGCACGAGCGGTCTGCTCGCCAGGATCACCGACGCCTACTCCAACCCGGTCACCTACACCTACAGCGCCGGCAAGCTCGTCACCGCGACGAACACCCGCACCGCGCGCTCGCTGACCTTCACCTGGACCGGCGCGCACGTCACCAGGGTCCAGACCACCGCGGTCGACGGCGCCCCGCTCACCTGGACGTACAGCTACACCGGCGACCTGCTGGACAAGGTCTGCGACCCGCTGAACGGCTGCACCCAGTACACCTACGGCACCGGCAGCCACTACGCCACCACCGTGCTCGACTCCCGCCCCGAGTCCTACTGGCGCCTGGGCGAGGAGGAGGGCGCCGCGGCGAACAGCGCCAACGAGGCCAACCTCGGCAAGGACCGCGGCACCTATCAGAACGTCACCCTGAAGGCCGTCGGCGCGATCGGCGGCGACCCCGGCACCGCCGCGTCCTTCAACGGCAACACCTCACGCGTCGACCTGCCCGCCGGCACGCTGAAGAAGAGCCGTGACGCGGCGGTGGAGGTGTGGTTCAAGACCATCTCCAGCGGCATCGGCGGTCCGCTCGTCGGCTACCAGGACAAGGCCTGGGGCACCACCCCCGGCACCGGAGCCCCCCTGCTGTACGTCGGCACCGACGGCAAGCTCCGCGGCCAGTTCTGGACCGGCACGGCCGGGCCGGTCACCGACATCACCAAGAACGTCAACGACGGCCTGTGGCACCACGCCGTGCTGTCGCTGTCCGGCTCCACCCAGAGCCTCTACCTGGACGGCAAGCTCTCCGGGACCCTCACCGGCAAGCAGCCGCTGCAGAACAACCTCACCCACAACCAGATCGGCGCCGCCCACGCCACCACCCCCGCCTCCTGGCCGGGCTGGGGCTCCACCGCCGCCAAGTCCTTCGCGGGCACCATCGACGACGTCGCCGTCTACCACCACCCGCTGGGCACGGCGGCCGTCACCGCCCACTACCGCGAGGGCAGCCGCACCGCCGACGTCCTGACGAAGACGACGCTGCCGAGCGGCCGCACCGCCTCCGAGGTCCAGTACGACACCGCCCGCGACCGCGTCCGGGAGTACACCGACCGCAACGGCGGCACCTGGCGGATCGGGACGCCCGCGGTCTTCGGTAACAACAAGGACCTGCGCCGCACCGTCGAGGTGCGCGACCCGATGGACGCCCCGTACTTCTACGAGTACGACGGGCTGTCGTCGCGGCTGCTGCGCTACGGCGAGCCGATGGCGCTCGGCGCCCGGGAGCCCGTCACCGACGCCCCGTCCCCGTCACCGACCGACCCCGGCCAGGTCTGCACCCAGCCCGACCCGAACGACCCCGACTTCTGCACGACTCCGCCCGGCCAGGGCGGCGACGGACCGGACTTCATCCGCTACCCCGTCGACGGCGTCGCCATCCGCTCCTTCACCTACGACGACAACGGCTTCCAGACCGGGATCACCAGCGAGAACGGCGACAAGGTCACCCTCGGCTACGACGACCGGGGCAACGTCACCAGCCGGACGACCTGCCGCGCGGCCGGCGACTGCCAGACCTCGTACACCACCTACCCGACGACGACCGGCGACCTCGACCTGCGGGCCGACCAGCCCGCCGAGACCCGCGACGGCCGCTCCACCGGCCCCACCGACAACCGCTACCTCACCAAGTACACGTACAACACCAGCGGTGCGCTGCTCACCCAGACGGCGCCCGACGGCGGCACGGCCAGGAACACATACACGACCGGCGCCGAGGCGGCCATAGGCGGCGGCAACACGCCCACCGGCCTGCCGCTCACCACCGCCGATCCGCGAGGGAAGATCACCCGCTACCAGTACTACAAGAACGGCGACCTGGCCTGGGTCACCGAGCCGTCCGGCCGCGTCACCAAGTACACCTACGACGCGCTGGGCCGCAAGCTCACCGAGACCGTCGTCACGGACGCCCAGCCGGACGGCACGACGTCCGCCTTCACCTATGACAAGCTCTCCCGGGTCCGCACCCTGACCGACCCCCCGGCGACCAACGCCGTCACCTCGGGCAGGCACCAGCAGCGGACCACCACGGACTACGACGCCGACGGCAACGTGGTGCGCACCGAGATCAGCGACCTGCTGGGCGGTGACGCCACCCGCGTGATGACCTTCGGCCTCGACGACCACGGCCGCCCGGAACTGATCACCGACGCGGAGGGCAACGAGACCGCGTACACCTACGACGTCTTCGGCAACAAGACCTCGACGGTGGACGCGAACGGCAACCACTTCGACTACCTCTACACCGCGCGCAACATGCTGGCCGAGACCCGGCTGCGCGACTGGGACGACGACGGCGGTGACGACGACTACACCGTCCTGCAGTCGTACGCCTACGACATGGCCGGCCGGCTCGTCCGGCACACGGACTCGATGGGCCGCTCGCTGGTCTACCAGTACTACGGCGACGACCTGGTCAAGTCGATCACGCTCAAGGACTTCCACGACCCCGACGGCACCAAGCGCGACATCCTCGTGGAATCCGACACCTACGACGGCGCCGGCAACGTCCTGACCGAGACCACCGCCAACGGCACGCTCGTCACCGCCTACACCTACGACCTGGTCGGCCGGGTGAAGTCCGAGGTCATGGACCCCAGCGGGCTGGCCCGCCGCACGACGTACACCTACGACCTCGCCGGCAACGTGCTGACGACGGCCTCCAGCGGCTCCCCGTCCAACGTGCCCTGGCCGGTGAGCGTCAGCGGTGACTCGGTGCGCTACCAGTACGACGACGCGGGCAACGTCGTGCACGAGACGGTCGAGAACGGCACCGACTCGCGTACCACCGACTACTCCTACGACCAGCGCGGGCTCGCCACCTCCAAGACGGACCCGGCGGGCAACAGGACCGAGTACGGCTACGACGAACTGGGCCGGCCGGTCTCCGTCACCGCGCCCTCCGTCCTGACCGAGTCCGGCGGCGCCGCGCCCACCACCAACCGGCCCACCACCTTCACCGGTTACGACACCTTCGGCGCGGTCACCGAGTCGGTCGACGCCCTCGGGAATCTCAACCGCACCGCCTACGACCGGCTGGGCCGCCCGGTCACCCAGACCGCGCCCGCCTACACCGCGCCGGGCTCCACCGAGACCGTCGCCCCGACCGTCACCCACACCTACGACGCGCTCGGCAACGTCACCGAGAGCACCGACCCGCTCGGCCGTGTGACCCGGTTCCGCTACGACCGCCAGAACCGGCTCACCGTGAAGGACGTCCCCGTCGGCACGGGCGACGAGCGCGGCCAGTGGACGTACACCTACACCCGCACCGGCGAGATCCTGTCGGTCACCGACCCCGGCGGCGCCCGCGCCGAGACGACCTACGACGACCTGGACCGCCCGGTCACCACCACGCGGATCGAACGCAGGCCCCGGCCCGGCGCCTTCACCACCCGTAACGAGTACGACGACGCGGGCAACGTGGTGCGGCAGATCGCACCGAGCGGCGCCGACAGCCGGTTCACCTACGACCGCCTCGGCCAGCTGACCCGGATGGAGGAGCCCGGCGGCATCGTCACCCGGCTCGGCTACGACGCCGATGGCCGCGAGGTCCGCCGCACCGACGGCATGGGCCGCACCTCGGCGAAGATCTACGACCAGCTCGGGCAGCTCGTCCAGGACCAGGACCTGGACCCGGCGGGCAACCTGCTGCGCAAGGTCGGCTACAGCTACGACAAGGCGGGCAACCTGGTCGCGTCGACCAACCCGCTGAACCGGACGACGACTTACACCTACGACGCCCTCAACCGGCTGACCGGCCAGACCGAGCCGGTCTCCGACACCAAGTCCATCACCACGTCCTTCGGTTACGACGCCCTCGGCAACCGCACCCGCTACACGGACGGCCGCGGCAACTCCACGGTCTACACGTTCAATTCGCTCGGTCTCGCCGAATCGGTGATCGAACCGGCCACCGACCGCGACCCGGCACCGGGGGCCCGCACCTGGACCACCGCCTACGACGCCGTCGGCAAGCCCGTGAAGGCCACCGCCCCGGGCGGTGTGGTCCGCGAGCGCGCCTACGACAAGGCGGGGCAGCTCGTCCGCGAGACCGGCACGGGCGCCGAAGCGGCCACCGCCGAACGGCAGTTCCAGTACGACGCGGCGGGCCGGCTGACCAAGGCGTCCTCCCCGAAGGGCGACAACACCTACGAGTACGACGACCGGGGCGCGCTGCTGAAGGCGACCGGCCCGCTCGGCGACGCCACGTACGAGTACGACAGCGACGGCCGGCTCATCAGCCGCACCGACGCGGCCGGAACCGCGCTCTTCGGCTACGCCGGCCGGCAGCTGGCCTCGGCGACCGACCCGCTCACCGGTGTGCGGCAGACCTACACCTACGACGGCGCCGGCGCGCTCGAGAAGGTCGACTACGGCGCGGGCCAGTCCCGTGGGTTCACCTACGACGACCTGGGCCGCCTCGACACCGACACACTCAAGAACAGCGCCGGGCAGACGATGGCGTCGGCCGACTACGGCTATGACGACGACGACCGGCTGACGTCCAAGACCACGGCCGGCACCGCGAAGGCCGGGACCAGCACCTACGGCTACGACCAGGCAGGGCGCCTCACCTCCTGGACGGACGGCGGCACGACGACGGCGTACGGCTGGGACGACAGCGGCAACCGCGTGAAGAACGGCGACAGGACCGCCGCCTTCGACGAGCGCAACCGGCTGCTGTCCGACGGCGACTACACCTACGACTACACGGCACGCGGCACCCTCGCGTCGCGCACCAGCTCCGGACTGAAGGAGGACTTCACCTTCGACGCCTTCGACCGGCTGGTGAAGGCGGGCGAGTCCGGCACGGAGTACACCTACGACTCGCTGGACCGGATCGCGTCCCGCAACGGTGTGGACTTCTCCTACGCGGGCTTCGCACCCGACCCGGTCAAGGACCAGACCGCCACGTACGGCCGTGGCGCGGCGGACGAACTCCTCTCGGTCGCCGAGGGCGGCGGCCCGGCCCGGCTGACGCTGGAGGACAAGCACGGCGACGTCGTCGGCAGCATGTCCGCCGCGGACGGCGCGGCCGCCACCCTGGACGAGTCCACCGCCTTCGACCCGTTCGGCCAGGTGCTCGGCACGACCGGCACCGGCGGTACGGCCGGCAACATGGGGTACCAGGGTGACTGGACCGACCCGGACACCGACCAGGTCAACATGCAGTCCCGCTGGTACGACCCGGGCACCGGCACCTTCGACTCCCGGGACTCCTATCTCTACGCCTCCGGCGCCTCCATCCTGGCCAACCGCTACACCTACGGCGCCGGCGCCCCGCTGGACCACACGGACCCGGACGGCCACTGGCCGAGCTGCGACTGGTGCAGCAAGGCCGTGTCCTGGACGGGCAAGAAGATCCGCCAGGGCGCGAGCTGGACGGGCAAGAAGATCCGGCAGGGGAAGAATTACGTCGTCAAGACGGCCAAGTCCGTCTGGCACGGCGTGCAGTGGGCGTGGAACAACCCGCGAGCGGCGTTCAAGCGGGCCCTGAACTACGTCGGCAAGGCCGCCAGTTGGGTGTACCGCAAGTCGGGCCTGAAGACGGTCGTCGACGCCACGGTCAACACGGTCAAGTGGGTCGGGCAGAAGACCGGCGTCACCCAGTGGGCCCGTGAGAAGGCGAGACAGGCCATCAGGGTCGCCTACCAGGCCAAGGTCTACGTCACCCAGAAGGCCAGGCAGGCGGCCTCCTTCGCGGCCCGGCACAATCCGATCCCGGCGATCGTCGCGGCCACCAAGCCGCTGATCGCCGTCGGCAAGGCGATCGTCACGGCCGACCCGAACCTGCCGGCGATCATCGTCGGCGCGGCCGTCCAGGTGGTCGCCGACGCGGCCAAGGCCGCGGACGCCATCCGCGACGAGGTCGTCAGACAGGTCGGCAGCGTCGTGGAGACCGTCTCGGACGCGGTCGACTGGGGCGAGGTCTGGGACGACGTCAAGACGGTCGGCAACTTCGTCGGCGACGTCACCGGCTTCAACGACATCAAGGACTGTGTCACCACGGGCGACATGGAGTCCTGCGCCTGGGCGGCGGCGACCGTGGGCGGCATCGTCCTCGGCGGCGCCGGCGCGGCGGCGGTCCGGGCGGCGAAGGCCGGACGGATGACGACGAAGGCGGCGAAGTACGCGGACCAGATCGCGAAGGCGGCGGACAAGGGCAAGAAGGTCCTCGACGAGGCCGAGTCGATCGGCGAGTGCGTCTCCACCGCCCGGGACGTCGCCTCTCTCGCCAGCGGCAACAGCTTCGTACCCGGTACGGAAGTCGTGATGGCCGACGGCAGCCGGAAACCGATCGAGGAGGTGAAGGAGGGCGACGAGGTCCTCGCCACCGACCCGACGACCGGGAGGACCTCCAAGGAGAAGGTCACCGACACGATCGTGGGCGAGGGTGCGAAGAACCTCGTCAAGGTCACGATCGACACGGACGGCGACCGGGGCCGGGCGACGGACACCATCACGGCCACCGAGGGCCACCCCTTCTGGGTCCCGGACCTGAAGAAGTGGCTGAAGGCCGGAGACCTGCGCCCCGGCGAGTGGCTCCGCACCGGCTCGGGCACCCAGGTCAAAATAGAAGCGGTCACGGCCTGGACCCAGCAAGCAGCGGTCTACAACCTGACGGTCGACAGGGCCCACACGTACTATGTGCTGGCGGGGGCTACGCCGGTCCTGGTGCACAACTGTGACCTCGGGGACTACGCCGACAGTGTTCGCAACGAACCTGGGGTGAAGTTTGCCTCCGAGTACACATCGCCTTCAGGCGCGAAGTACTACGGCCGCAATAAGCACGGCCAGCAGGCAGAAGGGTCGTTGGCGGATGCACTGGAACGGACAGGTCACCATGGAGGGTGCGCGGAGGTGCACTGTCTAATTCAGGCGCAGGCGGCGGAGGGGCCCGAGGCCATCAGGGGTGGAACCATGCAAACGGTAAGGACACGGAATAACTCCATGCCGACATCTAATACGGATGGGCATGGTGAACCGGCTCACCCCTGCGGCCGTTGTGGCAGACTGCTGGAAGACCTGGAGATCAACTGATGTCCCTGATTCGCTTCGACTCGCTCAGCGAGAACTTGCTTGGGACGCTTGTTGCGTCCGGATGGAGCTCAGGCAGGAAGGTTGACACAGGTCAATGGGTGGAGCCGCTGGAGAGTGAAGGGTACCGGTCTCACCCATTGGCAGAGGAAATCCTCGCGGCGATGGGAGGGCTCTCAATCGAGCCGGTCAATCGAGTCGGCCCGAACTTCAGTAATGACGAGCCTTACACGTTCGATCCCATCGCCGCTGGATCAGGACAGCGTGATCTAGCAACAGAGGTGGAGAGTGTTCTCGGTGGTGATTATTTCCCCATCGGTGAATGGCTCAGTTATTCAAGCGTGTTCGTCGAAGCTGGGGGAAGGGTGGTCGCTGCTGGCATGGGTTGGATTTGGGAGCTTGGTTCCACCTTTGAAAACTCCCTGGAGTTGGCAGTCTGCGCGAATCGCCCACTGATCTGTCTGCACTCCGATACGGGACTCGATCCTTGGCCGAGACCTGATTCTCGTTAGTGAATTTCGGCCGCGTAGAGCTTCGTCTGACGGGGCTTCTGGCACGGTTGACGGCAGTAGTTGACGGCAACGGCGGCGGACACCTGGGTGTCCGCCGCCGTTGCCGTACGTATGTCGGGGCGGTCGAGGGCGCGGCCAAGGGGTCGATGACATCGCGCTGGAGGCGGAGTCGGACGTGGGCGTAGACGGTGGCGGTGACGCCGATGTGGCCGTGGAGTGTCTGAGGTTGTGGAAGCGGATGCGGCGGAGGCCGGCCTCGCGCAGGAGCGTGGTGAAGGCGCGGGTGAGGTTGGTCGGGTCGATCGCTCTGCCCTGCGCGGTGGCGAACACGTGGCCGCTATTCTGCCATTTGGTGCCTGCGGCTTCCCGTTCGCGCTGCTGCTGCTCGTGGTGGTGCTTCAGCGAGTGGAGGCAGCGGGTGGAAAGGGCGATGCGGCGTTCGGAGGCACGGGTCTTGGTGGGCAACGTGGTGAGTCCGCCGGTGCTGGTGCGCTGCAATGTGCGGCGGACGGCAGCGGTGCCCCGATCAAGGTCGAGATCTTCCCAGCGCGGGCCGAGGAGTTCGCCCTTACGGAGTCCGGTGTGAAGGGCTAGTTCGAACAGGGCATGGAGCCGGTGACCCTGGGCCGTGGTGAGGAGTCGGCGGGCTTCATCGGTGGTGAGGGGTTCGAAGCGTCGGAGCCGTAGGGTGCCGGTGCGGACGTTGCGGGCGACGTTGCGCGGGATTTTCTCTTCGCGGACGGCGTGCTCCAGGGCGGACTTGAGTACGGAGTGGATGTAGGTCAGGGTTAGTGGAGAGAGCCGCTTGGAGCAGCATGATCCGGTGGCGCAGCAACGGGGCTCATCACGCCGGGCATCGATGCCGCGATGCGCTGCATTGGCAGGTGGTGCGGAGCTGGTTGAGCCAGGTTTGGACGTCCTTGGCGGTGAGCTTGGTGAGCTTCTTCTTGCCCAGGCCGGGGATCAGGGCGGTCGACGCAGGCGGCGTAGCGCGTGTGGGTGTTCTCCCGGAGGTGGTAAACGGCGACGTTCTCCAGCCAGTACGTCAGGTACGCGGCCACGCCGCCCTGCGCGGAGGGCGAGGGGAGGCCGCGGTTGCTGGCGGCGATCTTCTCCGTGAGCTTGGCCAGGGCGTTTTTGCGGGTAGTGCCTTAGACGCGGACGCGGCGGCGGGTGTTGCCCTGTGCGAGGACGCATCCGGCGGCTTCCCATCGGCCATCCTTTCGCTGGTAGATGGTTCCGTTGCCGTTGGCGCGCACACGGCGGGAGGCGGGAGTGTCTCGGGGAGTGGTCATCAGGCGGCGGCTTCCTGTTCGAGGCGGGTGCGGATGCAGTCGGTGAAGGCGTGGGCGGGGATGCGGAGGGCGCGGCCGAGGGTGATCGAGGCGAGCTGGCGGGTTCGGAGCAGGTCGTAGACGGCGAAGCGGCCGAGCTGGAGGCGGGCCATGACCTGGGGCCCGGTCAGCAGCTCTTCCGGCGTACTCAGTCCCTGCCGGGTCAGGGCGGGTTCCTGTGCGTTCATCCGCAGCCCCCTTCGGCGATGAACCGGCGTTCCAGCTCTCTGCGGTGCCAGACGGCGGCTGCCAGGAGCGCGGCGCCGGGGCTATAGCCCGAGCCGAGGTAGGCCCAATGGCCGACGACGAGGGTGGTGTCCAGGTCGGGCTCGGGCAGGCCGGCGTGGGAGCGGGCCTGTTCGGTGCGCCAGGCGCGGCGTGCGGCGCGTAGCGCGCCGAGGGTGGTGGAATAGCGGCGGGACTTGGTGGAGAAGTGGCCGCGGAAGCCGAGCATGTGTGCCCTCTTCCAGAGCTTGAGGTGGGCGAATTCGGGTAGCCTGCCGAGTTCCCAGCAGGTGCGGATCATCTGCCGCACGTGCTGCGCGACGGCGAGCTGGGGCAGTAGGCGGGCCTGTCCGGTGCCGTCGCATGCGGTGCAGGGGAGCGGGGCGCCGTTGGGCAGGAGGGTGGCGCCGCGTCCCTGGCAGGGGCGGCAGAACAGGGCGCGGTCGAGGGTGCCGGAGGCGTCGACGGACTTGGTGGCGTACTTGGTCACGTAGCCGGGAGCAGGCCGGGCAGCGGGAGGCGCGGCGGTTGCCGCACGTGGTGAGCAGGCTGCCGGTGGGCTCGGCGGAGGAGGTGTAGGAGCGCAGTACCTCACCGGTCGTGGTGTCGACGGTGGCGGCGCGGCCGGTCAGGTGGACGGGTTTGGTGCAGCCGCTGAGGTGTTCAAGCTGCTGCCGTGCGCGGTCGAAGTCGCGGTGGTTGACGAGCTGGAGCAGGTCCCGCACGGCGGGGCTTGCCACGTGACGCAGGTCAAGGATGACCATCCGGGGCGTGTCCCTTCTGTTCGGGCAGGTGATCCCGAGCAGCAACCAGCCGGATCTGGAGGCGTGTTGGTGCTACTCGAGGCATGCCGGACCAGGCCCAGAGGCGGGCGTGGGTTCTGCGAGGGGATGTGGACGGTGGGGGCCGGTGCTCAGAGCTGAGCGAGTGCGGTGGTGGCCACCGGCAGGGCGATGCCCATGCGTGTGCCCAGGTGGGCGGCGGTGATCGGTGTTCCGTGCTCGGCGCGGTGGGTGTCCGCGATGCGCCGGGCCGCGTCCAGCAGGGCGGCCGGAAGGGCAGGGCCGGAAGCGGGTCGGCCCGTCGTGGTGACGGCGACCGGCGGAGCGGCAGCCGGAGCGGGCTCCAGCTCCTCGGTCATGGCGGCGGCGATCTGCGGGGCGGGAGTCGGGGGTGCCGACTCGGGCGATGGAGCGATGTCGGGCACCGGATCGGCGGCAAGAGCGGCGGCGGTGGCCTCCAGGCGCGGGTTGGGGCGGGTGAGGGCGTGGAACTGGGCGAGGAAGGCGGCGCCGAGGTGGCCCCAGCCGAGGAGCAGGAGCGGGGCGACGGTGTCCAGGCAGGCCCGTCCGTAGCGTCCGGCCAACAGCGGTTCGGCGGTGTGCAGCGCGAGGTGAGCAGGCCGCACAGGTGCAGCAGCCGGGCGTCGGCCTTCAGCTCCGCCTTGGAGACGCCGCGCAGAGCGAGGGAGCGCAGGGCGACCAGGAGCCCGACGACGGACAGGTCGACCATGGGGGCGATCAGCGGCGCGATCGGGTGGGGGACGCCTAGTAGTGCTTCGTTACGTTGAGTGATCACGGCTGATGGTGGGCAGCTTCCTGGAGTGAGGTTGGGGGAAGTGGAACGGCTCCGGGGCGAGTTGGCGGAGTTCGTTGCCGATGTGTTCGGGTCGTTTCCGCGGCGGGATCAGCGGCGGTGGGGCGAGTGCTATCTGCGAGGCTTGATGCTCGATGGCCGGCGCAAGTCCATCCAGCCGATGGCCGAGCGTCTGCCGGACGGGAACATGCAGGCCCTGCAGCAGTTCGTGAACCAGTCGCCGTGGGATCCCTTACCGGTGAGGCGGCGGATCGCCGAGCGGTTGTGCGAGGCCATCCGCCCTGAGGTGTGGGTGATCGACGACGTGTCGTTCCCCAAGTGCGGCACCGCGTCGGTGGGTGTGGCCCGCCAGTACTGCGGAGCGGTCGGCAAACGGGCGAACTGCCAGGTCGCGGTCAGTGTCCATGCCGCCACCGACACCGCCTCATGCCCGCTGCAGTGGCAGTTGTATCTGCCGCGTGAGTGGACGGACGAGCCGGACCGGTGCCGCAGGGCAGGAGTCCCCGACGACGTGGTGCACCGGGAGAAGTGGCGTCTGGCGCTCGGCCTTTTGGACACGCTCGCCCAGTGGCAGTTGAAGGCGCCGGTCGTGGTCGCCGACGCCGGCTACGGCGTCAGTACCCCGTTCCGGCTCGGCCTCCAGGCGCGAGGGCTGTCCTATGTCCTGGCCCTGAACGGGAAGGAAGTCGCTCACTTGGAGGATGCCGAGCCGCACCAGCCTGCTTATGGCGGGCTCGGACCACCCACCCTTCCCCGCTACCGCACCCCACCGCGAGCCGTCTGCGTCCTCGCCGCGCAGGCGGGTGCCAAGCAGTTCACCGAGGTGACCTGGAGGCAGGGCAGCAAAGGCGCGATGACCTCACGGTTCGCGGTGCTGACCGTGCGGCCCGCGGGCAAGCAGTCCCTGGCCGCAGCTCAGGAGGCCGGCGGCGGCCGCAACCAGTGGGACGGCGTCCTGCCCGTCCAGACACTCCTCATCGAATGGCCGGACGGCCAGGACACCCCGACGGACTACTGGATATCGAACCTGCCCGCCACCACACCAGTCGCTGACCTGGTGCGGTGGGCCAAGATGCGCTGGCGGATCGAGCACGATTACCGCGAGCTCAAGCACGGCCTCGGACTGGACCATTTCGAGGGCCGCACCTGGCGCGGCTGGCACCATCACGTCACCCTCGTCACCGCCGCACAAGCCTTCCTCACCCTCAGGCGGCACGACCCAAAAGCCCGCATACCGGCCTGACCCTCTACCAGGTCCTCGACGCTCTTCAGGACCTGCTGAGGTGCTGGACCGGTACCTGCGCCACCTGCGGACGACCCCTGCCCAGCCCTCGGAGAAGCCGCAGACAGCCCAGAACCTAACGAAGCACTACTAGGACTTGTCCGGGCGATCAAGTTCGCAGCCAGATGATCAGGGCTGCCGCTGTGGCGGTGCCGAGGAAGACGTACCCGCGTTTGTCGTAGCGGGTGGCGACTGCCCGGGACTGCTTCAGCCGGTTGATCGCCCGCTCGACCGTGTTGCGTTTCTTGTAGCGGTCTTCGTCGAAGCCGGGTGGCCGTCCGCCACGCGAGCCCTTTCGCAGGCGGGCGGCCTGGCTGTCGGTCTTCTCGGGGATCGTGTGGCGGATGCCCCGCCGTCGCAGGTACTCGCGGCAGGGTCCGTTGCTGTAAGCCTTGTCGGCCGCCAGGCTGTCGGGTTTCTTGCGCGGCCTGCCCGGTCCGGTCCGGGGGACGCGGATCTTTTCAAGGACCGGCTTGAACTGGGTGCAGTCCGCCCTCTGCCCGCCGGTGACCACCACAGACAACGGGCGGCAGCGACCGTCCGCGCTCAGGTGGAGCTTGCTGGTGAACCCGCCCCGCGAGCGCCCCAGGCCCTCACCTCCAGCACCACCTCCACCAGGCGGGCGAGCAGGCTCTGCCACGGCGTTTCGCCCTGGTGTTCCATCTCTTCGGCCCCCTTTGACGCCGGCGGCGGCTCGGTCCGGGCGCCGGCCGCGTGCTGATGAGCACGCACGATGGTGGAGTCCACCGCGATGTCCCAGTCGATCTCACCCGCCGCGTCGGCCGCGGCCTGGACCTGCTGGAGCAGACGCTCCCAGGTGCCGTCGGCCGACCACAGCCGGTGGCGTTCGTAGACGGTCTTCCACGGCCCGAACCGTTCGGGCAGGTCACGCCACTGCACCCCGGTCCGCACCCGATGCAGAATCCCGTCGATCACCTGCCGGTGGTCCCGCCACCTGCCACAACGCCTGTTACTGACCGGCAGGAACGGCCGCAGCCGTTCCCACTCGGCATCCGTCAGATCACCCCGCCCCATGTCCACATCAACGACCCGAGCGCAAAGTAGTCACATGATCGGCCGGACAAGTCCTAGTAGTGCTTCGTTACGTTGAGTGATCACGGCTGATGGTGGGCAGCTTCCTGGAGTGAGGTTGGGGGAAGTGGAACGGCTCCGGGGCGAGTTGGCGGAGTTCGTTGCCGATGTGTTCGGGTCGTTTCCGCGGCGGGATCAGCGGCGGTGGGGCGAGTGCTATCTGCGAGGCTTGATGCTCGATGGCCGGCGCAAGTCCATCCAGCCGATGGCCGAGCGTCTGCCGGACGGGAACATGCAGGCCCTGCAGCAGTTCGTGAACCAGTCGCCGTGGGATCCCTTACCGGTGAGGCGGCGGATCGCCGAGCGGTTGTGCGAGGCCATCCGCCCTGAGGTGTGGGTGATCGACGACGTGTCGTTCCCCAAGTGCGGCACCGCGTCGGTGGGTGTGGCCCGCCAGTACTGCGGAGCGGTCGGCAAACGGGCGAACTGCCAGGTCGCGGTCAGTGTCCATGCCGCCACCGACACCGCCTCATGCCCGCTGCAGTGGCAGTTGTATCTGCCGCGTGAGTGGACGGACGAGCCGGACCGGTGCCGCAGGGCAGGAGTCCCCGACGACGTGGTGCACCGGGAGAAGTGGCGTCTGGCGCTCGGCCTTTTGGACACGCTCGCCCAGTGGCAGTTGAAGGCGCCGGTCGTGGTCGCCGACGCCGGCTACGGCGTCAGTACCCCGTTCCGGCTCGGCCTCCAGGCGCGAGGGCTGTCCTATGTCCTGGCCCTGAACGGGAAGGAAGTCGCTCACTTGGAGGATGCCGAGCCGCACCAGCCTGCTTATGGCGGGCTCGGACCACCCACCCTTCCCCGCTACCGCACCCCACCGCGAGCCGTCTGCGTCCTCGCCGCGCAGGCGGGTGCCAAGCAGTTCACCGAGGTGACCTGGAGGCAGGGCAGCAAAGGCGCGATGACCTCACGGTTCGCGGTGCTGACCGTGCGGCCCGCGGGCAAGCAGTCCCTGGCCGCAGCTCAGGAGGCCGGCGGCGGCCGCAACCAGTGGGACGGCGTCCTGCCCGTCCAGACACTCCTCATCGAATGGCCGGACGGCCAGGACACCCCGACGGACTACTGGATATCGAACCTGCCCGCCACCACACCAGTCGCTGACCTGGTGCGGTGGGCCAAGATGCGCTGGCGGATCGAGCACGATTACCGCGAGCTCAAGCACGGCCTCGGACTGGACCATTTCGAGGGCCGCACCTGGCGCGGCTGGCACCATCACGTCACCCTCGTCACCGCCGCACAAGCCTTCCTCACCCTCAGGCGGCACGACCCAAAAGCCCGCATACCGGCCTGACCCTCTACCAGGTCCTCGACGCTCTTCAGGACCTGCTGAGGTGCTGGACCGGTACCTGCGCCACCTGCGGACGACCCCTGCCCAGCCCTCGGAGAAGCCGCAGACAGCCCAGAACCTAACGAAGCACTACTAGTCGCAGGGCGAGTGCCCAGACGTTGCCGAAGGAGAAGACGAAGGCCAGGGCCGTGATGACCGCCATGACCACGGTCACGGTGCGCCGGGTGAACCGTTCCTCCGCTATGTCCTCAACCTCCTTTCCGGTGTGGGCTTTCGGGGCTACTTGACGAGCGACGGCCGGGGTGCCGTGGTACGGCCGGTCGAGGAGAGGAGGGCGTCCAGGCACAGGTCCGGATCGGCGGTCAGGTGCGAGGTGGCTTCGGCGACGCGGGCGGCGTCGGCGCGTCGACGGCCTGACGCTGGAGGAGGAGTCGCGCGTGGGCGGAGACGCCGGCGGTGACGCCGATGCGGGCGTGGAGGAGACTAGGCTCGCTGTCGTCTTTTTGGGGCAGTGCACCGCCCGGATCATCCCTCGGACCTGCCGGGCGGCACGGGCTGCGGCTGTCGACAGGCGTGGTGCCACCGGGTCACCTATGGTGGGAGGCGGTGAGCCGATGGGGGCTCTCCCGATCGGGGGCACTCGGTGCGCAGTTGCGAGGGCGCCCCGCCCCGTGGGGCCGTGAGTACACCGGCCACCTCACCCGTCCCCGGCGCATTCCGCCGACCACTCCTCCCGACCGGCACCTCGGTGGAATCGATCGCGCCGTCCAGGACGGCTCGCGGGAGTGCGTAGGCGCATCGACGAACGGAGGGACCATGGCAGCAATCCGCCTGACCCTGACCCTGAAGGCCCTGTTGTGTACGGCCGTCGCCCTGTTGGTGGCCGCCGTCTGGACGCAGCCGGCGAGCGCGTGGACCTGGGCCAAAGGGGTGACCGTGTACAACGGGCCCGGCCTGTGCGTCCGCGGTGACGCGGGGATCGACCACAAGCGGCCCGGGGTGATGTCCAACAACCTCGCGTACTCCCAGACCTACGCGCTCACCCAAGGGTGCGGCACCGGTCTGTCCCGGCCCGACGGCTGGGCCGCCACGCGGGCCACCGTCTACCACTGGAACGGCTCCGCCTGGACGGTGTGCCGTGCCAGCAACTGGAAGTACGGCGCGACGGGCCAGACGGGGGGTCAGTTCCCCGGACCCTGGGGGCCTGGGCTGGTGTTCGACTGGGGCGGGTGGCAGTCCTGCGGTCAGGGCTACTACGGCACGCTCGCCGCGGCCTACGTCTGGGACGGCTCCGCATGGCGTGGCGGCGGCGTCTGGTCGGGCTACGAGTACGCCTCGCCCACCAGCTTCCACGGCGCCCGGGAGAAGGCGCCCGAGCTCGCTCCCTCCCAGCGCATCGCGCCGCCCACCGTCCACCCGAAGAAGCGCGAGCGGGCTCGCTGACACCAGGAGCACACCGCGTCTCCCACGTGCCCGGCGGATCCATGAGGACCGCCGGGCACTGCCGCTGCCCGCCCCGTTGGTTGACCAGGTGACTTTTGAAACGGTGACCATCCGCCCGTGACCCCCGTACGAGAAGAAATCACCGGTGACCGGTGGACACAATGGGGGAGGGGAGCGGAGCGAGGGAGACCTTCGATGATCACCGTGGAACACGTTCCCCAGGCGGAAACGGATTACCTGGCCCAGCTGGAGAAGGCCGCGAAACGCTTCGGCGCCCGGTCCCCGCAGCGGGAGGAGACTCTCCAGACCCTCGCGACCCGGGGCGTGCTGTACGCCGACGACCCCGGTCGGGTCCAGAAGCGGCTGGCGCGGCTGAACGCCGACTGGTCGCTCGCCAAGACGATCGAACAGATACCGACGCAACCCGCCACGACGACCGGCAGCACGTTGTCGCTGTCACCGGACGCGTTCGGCGCCGACCTCCTCGGCCTGGAACGCCTCATGGGACGCAACAACCTCACCGGAGTGGCCTTCCTGGAGGGAGGGTACCTGGCCGCCCGGTCGATCGGCCGGGTCTCCGTCCGCACACCGGAGGGCGGACATCACGGCACCGGTTTCCTGGTGTCGCCGTCCCTCCTCCTCACCAACAACCACGTACTGCGCGGCCCGGAGGAAGCGGGTCACGCCGTCGTCGCGTTCGATTTCCAGGCGGGCGTGGACGGGCGCCCCCTGGTCCCGGTGACCTTCCGCATCGACCCCCACGGTTTCTTCGCCACCGACCGCGAGCTGGACTTCACCGTCGTCGCGGTGGCCGAACGCGACCAGGAGGGCGCGCGGCTCGCCGACTTCGGCTGGCTGCCGCTGGACGGCGCCCAAGGGAAGGTCATCCTCGGGGAGTTCGTCAACATCGTCCAGCACCCCAACGGCGAACCCAAGCAACTCGCCCTGCGCGAGAACCAGATCGTCGACCTGCTGGACCGGTTCGTCCACTACGTGACCGACACCGCGCCGGGCTCCTCCGGGTCCCCCGTCTTCAACGACCAGTGGGAAGTCGTCGCGCTGCACCACTCGGCCGTACCGGAGACCGGTCCCGACGGCCTGCCCCTGGCCACCGACGGAACCCCCTGGCGGCCGGGGATGGGCGAGCACCGGCTCGCGTGGAAGGCCAACGAAGGAGTGCGCGTCAGCAGCGTGCTGCAAGCGCTGAGCCGGCTCACGCTGACCGGGAACGCGGCCCGGCTGCGCGACGAGCTGTTCCGGCCGCCGGACCGGCCGCGCCCCGAGGGCGTGACGCCGACGCCGGCGCAGCCGGGGCCGGGCGGACTCCCGCCGGACGGTTCCGCACCGTCCGCCTCCGGTACCACCGTCGGCATCACCGTGCCGCTCCGGATCACCGTGGGCGTCGACGCGCCGGCGCCCGGACAGCGCGGCCCCGACCGGCTCGCCGGTCCCCGGGTGACCGCGGTGACCGCCGACGGCACCGCTCCCGCCCGGCCGGGGCGGGCGGCGGGAAGCTCCGCCGTCGCCGACGCCGTCGCGCGGGACCTGGACGCGGCCCTGCTCAACCTCCGGCTCGGGGAGGCGCGCGCCTACTACGACCGCGACGACGACCTCGCCGCCCGGGACGCCTACTACGCGCACGTCGACGCCGACTCGTACGGGGAGCCGCTGCGCCAGGCGCTGACCGCCCTGCTGGAGGACACCCACGGGCCGCGCCCCTCCTACAGACCGGCGCGCATGCTCTACCCGTGGGTCGACCTCCACCCCGACCGCCTCCTGCGCAGCGTCTACTCGGGGAAGACCTTCACCGCGGAGGAACTCATCCGTGCCGACGCCGCCGCCGAGGCGTCCCGGCTGCGGAGCATGCAGGAGTTCCTGCTGCGGGAGAGCACGGCGAGCGCGGACGAGTTCGCCGCGGAACTGGACGCCCTGGAGGCGTCGTTGCCGTTCAACTGCGAGCACGTCGTCCCGCAGTCCTGGTTCGCCAAGCGCGAGCCCATGCGCGGTGACCTGCACCATCTGTTCGCGTGCGAGCCGGCGTGCAACAGCTTCCGCGGCAACTACCCCTACATGGACTTCCCCGGCTTCGAGGAGGCCGTGCGGGACGACTGCGGCATGCGCGAGAAGAGCGGGTTCGAACCGGAGCACAGCAAGGGAGCCGTCGCCAGAGCCACCCTGTACTTCCTGCTGCGGTACCCCGGCCTCGTCGGGGACAGGGCGCGGGAGTTCCCCGAGGAGCGGCTGTCCATCCTCCTGGACTGGCACGAGAACGAACCCGTGACCGAGTACGAGTCGCACCGCAACGCGGCCATCGCCGGGATACAGGGGAACCGCAACCCCCTGATAGACCACCCCGAGTGGGCCCGGAGCATCGACTTCTCCGGCGTCTGGCCCTGAAAGATCGGATGAAGGACCGGAAGAAGGACCGGAAGGCCCTCAGCGGCCTTCCGGTCCGGGTCGTCATCGGTCACGGCGGTCCCGGTCGTCACCGGTCCGGCGGCTCGGGCGGTGGCAGGCGGATCGCGCGGGCCCGTTCGACGGCGTCCACGCCCTCCACCGCCCGCAGCAGCGGAATCCGGTCCTCCGCGATGGTGCCGGCGGCCGTGCCGAGGAGCGGCTGCTCACTCGTCACGCTGAGTCCGACGGCCCGCGCCGCACCGATCGTCTCGGCGAACCGTCCGGGATCGTCGACGGACAGGATGACGTCCACCCGCGGGGATTCGGTCACGGAGTCTGTCCCAGACCCGCACCGACGCTCGCGGGGGGCTGCGCCAGCCGGTACGCGCCGGAGAGCAGGCGCTTCTTCAGGTCGGCCGCCGTGGCCTCCGGTGCCCCTTGCGCGAGCAGCGCGACGATACCCGCGATGTGCGGGGTGGCCATGCTGGTCCCGCTGATCGTGTTGTAGACCTGGGGCATCGGCCAGGCGGACCGCACATCGACCCCGGGGGCCGCGATGTTGATCTCGGCACCGACGAGACCTTGGCCCCGGCAGGAGAACGGCGCCACGTCCAGCGCCTTGCCCAGAGCCGCGACGGCCAGGATCGAGGGGCAGTTGGCCGGGTGGTTGACCGGCCCGCCGTCGTTGCCCGCCGCCGCGACGATCAGCGTGCCCGCGGTGATGACCCGCTTGGCGAGGCTCTCGAAGACCGGTGAGAACAACTGCCCCAGGCTGACCGGGGCGCCGAGTGACATGGAGATCACCTTCGCACCCTGGGAGAGCGCCCAGGCGATCCCCGCGAGGATCTGACCGTCGCTCCCGCTGCCCTGGTTGCTGAGCACCTTGCCCGCCAGGATCTGCGCCTCGGGGGCGACGCCGTAGCGCGGCCCGTGCTGCGGCTCCGCCGGCCCCGCCGCCGTGCCGACGCAGTGGGTGCCGTGGCCGTTGCCGTCCTGCACGGACTGCCCCGGCACGAAGGAGGCGGTTCCGGTGATGTGCGCGGCGAGATCGGGGTGTCCGGTGTCCACTCCGGTGTCGAGCACCGCCACCCTGACGCCCTGCCCCGTCAAGGCGGAGTGGTTGGCCCGTACCGCTTGCAGGCCCCACGTGTGCTCGGTCTCGTCCCAGGCCGGGCCCAGCGAGACGGCCATCGCCGCCGTGGTGTGCCGCTCCAGGACGTCCTCGTCGCTGCGGTACGTGGGGTAGTACCCCTTCACCTCCCGTATTCGGTCCGTGATCGTGGAGATGTAGACCAGCCGCTCGGGCTCCGCGGCGATGACCGCCGGTTCCTCCTGAGCCGCCGTCACCAGCGCCTCGCGCTGGTCCGGTGCCACGTCGACGACGGCGACGCCCAGCTCCGGGAAGAGCGCGTTCACATCCGGCGCCTCGAAGACGCGCACGGCGTTCTCCGCCTCGGCACCGCGCACCGGTTCCGCGCTCGTGATGCCGGCCTGGGAGCGCAGCGCCGCCATGCCGCGCTCCTCTTCCTCGCAGTCGAGAAGTACGAGGTACTTCCCCGTGTAGGCGTTCTCACGCTTGAGGACGCCCTGGTCGTAGAGTCCGAACTGCCCGTCGCCCCCACGGCGGTCGAATGATTCGTTCGTCATGGTGTCTCCGCTCCGACTCCCCCCGCGCATACGGTGACCGCCCCGCCGCACGCCCGAGACACCTTCGGCGAGCGGATGCCGCGCGTTCGGCCGTACGGTGAGTCGGCGCGTCCGAGCCTGGCTGTGTCGCCTTTCTTCCACCCTCGTGCCGGCCACGGCCGCACGCAACTCGTCCGGAGCGTTCCCGTGCCCAGCTCCGGGCAGGGCGGCCCGGTTGCGGGGCATTCCGGGCGTAGTAGCCTGAAATCGCCCGGCACTGCCCGACCTGGAGGTAGGCCATGCTTCTCCGACTTCTGCGGCGCCGCCTGCCGTGCGGACTCGTCCTTCTGGGCAACGGCAGCCTGATCCGGGGCTTCAGCGGCAGCATGTACGACGGTCACGGCTACCTGTCCTGACCTGGTCGACGCGGCGGCCCCGACCCTGGAGGACGACTGGTGGCGGAGGATACCGACGCGTTGCTGGCCGTGAGCCGGCTGCTCTCACCGCATTGCAGGGTCACCAGGCTGTCCGACGGAGTCCTGATCGCCGACTGGAAGCGGACCCGTTTCCTCGGGATGACGACGGCGGACCTGCGGGAATTCACCGACGCGGGCTCCGGGAAACGCGGCGAACTCGTCACCGGCCTGGTCCGTGCGGGCTGTGTGCGAAGCCGCGGGAAACGATGTCCGGACGCCTCGGTCGGGCGGTGGCTGCGCGGCGTCCACCTGCTGATCAAGGTCTTCGGGTTCGGACGGGTCCTGCGGCTCCTCCCCGTGGTCGCCCCCGCGTACGCCCGCGCGGACCCCGCCCCGGCCGAAGAGGTCGCCCGGCTGAAGCGGGCCGTGCGGTCGTACGGCCGCGGCAGCTGGCTCGTCGACGACGACTGCAAGACCGAGGCCGTGACCGCCTTCGTCCTGCTGCGCCGGCAGGGCCTGGAGGCGGTGCTCCACGTCGGCGTGCGCGAGCGCCCGTTCGCCCTGCACACCTGGACGGCCGCGGCCGGGGTGTGCATCCCCGACGCGGCCCCGCGCGGCCACGCGTTCGCCCCGGTGCTCACCATCGACGGCGGAGGGCGGTGACGTGCGGGCCCTCCTCCTTCAGTGGGCCGATGGCGCACCGAGGCTGTCGGTGTCCGAGGCCCTGGCCGGGCGGGGACTGGTGACGACGGTGGCCTCCCCGGCCGGCACCGCGGCGGTCGTCGGCTGGACCGGTTCCCTCCGGGACCGTACGGCGGGCGCGCGCCGCCTGCTCGACGCCTTCGCCCGGCCGGGGCCCCGGCCGCGGCTGCCGCCCGGCGACTACGCGGCCGTCCTGGTGTGCCGCGACCGCGTCCTGCTGATCAGGGACGGGCAGGCACGCGTCCCCCTGTTCTTCCGGGAGCACGGCGGCCGGGTGGACGCGGTCAGCACCTCGGCGCGCCGCCTGGGCGAGGGGGCGGAGCTGGAACGCCGCTACTTCTGCCGGTACCTGACCGGTGCCGCCGCGCAACCGCACTGGGGAACCACCCCGTTCCACGGGGTGCGCCGGGTCCTCGGCGGCGAGGTGGTGGAGCTCTCGCCCACCGGCCGGATACGCGGCCGCGCACCGCGAGGCGCCCGCCGGGCGGACGATCCGCCGGCACCGGAAGCGGACCCCCTCGACCTCGGCGCCGCCGCGCGGGACCTGCGCCGCGCGCTGGAACACGCCGTCGCGCGCCGGCTGGGCGGGGTCACGGCCTGCCACGTCTCCGGCGGCACCGACTCCACCAGCGTCGCCCTGCTCGCCGCCCGTCTGCTGGCCGCCGCACCGGACGACCCCGGAGACCTCGTCCTGCTCGCCGGGCGCTTCGCCGCCGGGGAACTGGCCGGCGAGCGGCCGTACGTGGACGAGGCGGTGGAAGGGGTCCGTCTGCACGCGCCCGGCGTCCGCCTGGTGGGCGTCGACGCCGACGACGTGTCCGACTTCGACGACTTCGAGCACCACGCCGGGGACGCCGACGAGCCGTATGCCCACGCCTTCCGGGCGCCGTTCTGGAGCAGGCTGCACGGCGCCGCGGCGGGACTCGGCTGTGACGTGCTCCTGACCGGCTGCGGGGCCGACCCGGTCGCGGACGCCAACCCGCTGCACCTGCACAGGCTGGCCCGCACGGGACGGCTGCGGCAGCTGACGCGGCAGGCGCGGGCCTGGGCCGCGGGCGGTGAGCGGGGCCTGCGGGACGTCGTGATCGCCAACGTCGTACGGCCGGCCCTGCCGCTGGCGACCGAACGGGCCGCCCTGGCCCTGAGCGGCCGGGCGACCGTACTCGGCGGCGTAGGCGGCTTCTCCCGCCCCCCATGGCTGCGGCGCGGCTTCGCGCGGGCGCACGGTTACCGTGAGGCCGGCGCCGCCGAGGCCCGTTTCGTGTACGGGCGCCGGCCGGAGGAGTCCCTCTACGACGCCGCCAACTACCTGGCCGCGCCCGACCCGCTGTCCTGGAGCCGCGCGCGGCAGGACGGTTTCCTCCTCTCGCACCCCTTCCTCGACCCGGAGGTCATCACCGCGATGCGCCGCCTGCCCGCCGGGGCGGCGTTTCGCCCGGGCCGTCCGAAAGCGGTACTGCGCGAGGCGATGGCGGATCTGCTCCCGGAGCGGATCCGCGGCCGGACCGCCAAGATCCCCTTCGACCAGTTGTACGCGCGCGGGCTGCGGACACACGGCGACGACCTCGTCGGCCTCTGCCGCTCCGCGCGGCATCCGCTGGTCACGGAGATGTTCGACGTGGAGACGCTCTGCCGGGCCGTGCGGGAGGCCCGCCTCGGCCTGGGCGACGCCCACGCCTGCGACCGGTTGAACAGCGCCCTCGCCCTCGTGGTGTGGCTGGAAGGACTCGGCCGGCGCGACCCCACGGACGACGCGACCGTGCCGGTCACCGCTTCTTGATGTCCCACAGCGTCTGCTCGTACGGCCCCGTCGCCGCCCTCCCGATCCCGTACCGCGCCACCAGCTCGCGGCTCTCCGCCGCGGACAGGACACGGGCCTCGTCGCCCTGGCGCGCGATGTTCTCCATCAGGTCCACGCCGTGCGTGCCGAAGCGCCAGTAGACGGTGACCCAGCGGGGATCGCGGGTGTGTTCGTCGAGCGCGTTGTTCTCGTACACCCTGCCGCGGTAGACGACGGCGTCGAGCCCCCCTTGCGTCACCCAGCCCGGCACGTCGACACCGGTCCAGGAGTAGCCCATCCGCTGCAGCGTGTCGAGGCCGAGCCGGTCCTTGCGCGCGAAGCTCGCGGTGGCGTAGAAGGTCAGCTGGTCGTACGGGGTGTCCATGGGCAGTTGTACGACGGTCTGGGTGACGATCTTCTCGCCCGGCTCGATCCACTGCCCGGTGGACAGCCACGGCTGTGCCGCCAGCAACTGGCCGCGCTGGTGGATCTCCCGCCGGGAGAGCGGGTGCAGCTCCTGGTCGGCCTTGCTCCACTGCTCGGCGTCGTCGCGCCACTGCTCGTGCAGCCGGTCCTTCGCGCTCAGCGGCACCTTCTCGCCCATGGTGTGGAACTCGGTGCCGAGCATGTAGAAACCCACGTCGGCGTGGTTCTCCAGCTTGATGTCGACCGGCACGGCGAACGCCTTCCGGTCCGGGCGGACCACGGCCTTCCCCACCGACATGGCGATGAGCGGCTTGGCCCCGCGCTGGGACGGCTGGAAGAGGTGCTCGTAGCCGAAGTTGGCCGCCGCGAGCGCCGCGGAGGCGATCACCGCCGCCGCCAGCCGCCGGGGGCCGGGGATGGAGATCCTCGACCGGTACACCAGGACGACCGCGCACACGGAACCGGCGGCGAGCAGGCTCCACAACGCCAGATAGAGAGTGCTGTCGCCGTCCTTCCACGTCTCGACCAGCAGCATGAGGTTGGCCACGAGCGCCGCGAACGCGCCGAGCAGCGCGACCGAGCCGGAGTAGGGGAAGCTGTTGTGGAACCAGTAGTCCACCACGGCCCCGGCGCCCAGAAACGTGATGACTCCGAGGAGGGCGAGGGCGGCGCCGGTGATGCGGCCCGGGTAGGTCAGCGCCTCGCTGACGTCCTGGAAGCCGAAGAAGCCCAGCAGCGCCGCCGTCGGGACGAGCACCGCCAGGATCAGGAGCATGACCAGCGGCGAGCGTCCGGTGCTGGTCGGCGTGCGGAGCGCCCTCAGCCATGAGCGGAGGCCGAACCCGTGCGGGGCCATCACACGATCACCTCCGCGGGCAGGCGGTTCGCGACCCGCCGACGGTGACCACGGCCGGGCACACACCCGAGCCGACCCGCGAGGGTCCGCCGGCCGGCCACCCGTCCGCGCCCACCGGACCCGCGGGGCGTCTCCTTCGGCCGTCGTCGGGGCACGCCGGTGACCTCTCGCCGTCTCGGGGCTGGAGCACCATTGTCCGCGGCGCCCGGTCCGCTCACCATCGGGCTGACTCCGGACGGATGAGCCGGTGGCGACGGGCCGCAGGCGGCATCACCGCGTCGTCGGTGGCGCCGCCTTCCCGCGCTCTGCCCGGGCTAAGCGATGTAGATGGTGTTGCCCGAGCTGACCAGCGTGCTCCCGCTGTAGGTGCGGGCCTGGAAGTTCAGGGGCACCCTCCACGGCAGGCCGATCTCCGCGCTGCACGAGTTGTAGCCGGGGTACTCGTGGTACACGGTCGCGGCCCCGCCCTCGTACACCCTGGCGGCCGGGTGGTTGCCGGAGGCCGTGTCGCAGATCTTGATGGTCCACGTGTCACTGTAGAAGCAGACCCGTGAGCCGGACGTCGAAGAGACGTACGCCTCCGATCCGTTGCACGTGTGGGCGGCGGCCGAGGCGGGCTGCGACACGGCGAGCGTCCCGCCGAGCACCAGCGCCGCGGCGCCGAGGGTCTGGACTGCGTGGCGTGCGATTCCTGCCATCCTGGCTCCTTGAGTGGCAGCCGGGCGAGTACGGCGCGGTCCGGGGACCGCCCGGGGTCTTCCGTGCCCCGGATGCTCGCGCGGCCTGTCCGAGCCATCCTGCGGCGCCGGCTTTGCGAGGAACCTTCGGCGTTCCTTGGACGGGCCCGGCCGGGCCGGTTTCGAAGCCGCGTGTCATCACGCGTCGAGCCGGCCGTGAGCGGGTCACGCGGGATCCGTGACGGTGGGGGAGCCGGGGCGGGGGACGGTGTTCGAGGGGGCGTACTGGGCGGCTTGCGCGTCGAACATCGCGGCGTAGCGTCCCCGGGCGGCCATGAGTTCGTCGTGGCTGCCGTGCTCGACGAGCCGCCCGTGGTGCAGGACATGGATGCGGTCGGCATGGCGGACGCCGGACATGCGGTGGGTGACCAGGACGACGGCCCGGTTCGGGGCGGCGAGCCGGCGGATGCTGTCGAAGGCCGCGATCTCCGCTTCCGGGTCGAGGGCGGAGGTGGGCTCGTCCACGATGAGCACGCCGTCGGCATCGCACGTGGAGTCGCGCCAGTGGGTCCGGGCGAGGCCGATCTTCTGCCACTCGCCGCCGGACAGTTCGCTCGCGCCCCGGAACATCCGGGCCAGCAGGCTGCGCAGACCGTCGGGAAGCCTGGCGACGACCGGTCCGGCACCCGCGTAGTCGACGGACGGCCGCAGGTCCTCGGGACCGGCCTCCCGGGCGGGCCGGCCGATCCGGATGTTCAACGCCGCCGTCACCGGCCAGCGCTGGAAGTCCTGGGTGAGCAGCGCCACGCGGTCGAAGACCCCGGAGCGGTCCAGGGAGGCGAGGTCGGCCTCGCCCCACAGCACCCTCCCGGTCTGCGGCAGCAACAGGCCCGACAACACCTTCATCAGGGTGCTCTTGCCGGAGCCGTTCTCGCCGACCACGGCGGTCACCGAGCCCATGGGCAGGGTGAGGGACACCTCGTCCAGGGCGGGGGTCTCCCGGTCCGGGTAGCGGTAGCTCACCGCGTCCAGGACGACCTGCCGCACCCGTGCCGGGACGGGATCGCCCCCGCCGGGAATGGTGCGCCGTGCCGCCTCCTCCAGGAACCGGGCGTGGTCGCGGACGTAGAGGGACTCCTCGTGCAACTGGTTCACGTTCATCACCAGCCCGCCCAGGCTCGCCGAGCCGGACCGGACGGCGACGACGGCGGTCCCGGCCACGGCCAGACCCATGTGCCCGCTCGTGATCAGCCAGAACATGGCCCCGTACGTCGCCGCCATGGCGAGGCCGGACAGCGCGGCGGCCACCCACTCGGTGACGGCCTTGCCGGCGGCCAGCCGCTCCTGTTCCGCCTCGGCGCTCTCCGCCATCCGCTCGTAGCGGCTGAGCAGGAACGGCCCGACGGCGTGGATGCGCACCTCCTGCGCCGCGGTGCGCTCCGTGAGCAGGTTGCCGATGAGACGGCCGGCCCGCACATGCTCGATCCAGCTCATCACCGACACATACCGCTCCTGCGCCACCCGCATCGCGCCCCAGCCGCGCGGTGCCGCGATCAGGATCAGCATCGGCAGCAGCACCGGGTGGAGGACGGTGAGCACACCGGCCGTGGAGATCAGCGAGATGGTCCCGTTCAAGGCGGCCACGCAGGCGCTGATCATGCGCCGGGCGGAACCGGTGCCGTACTGGGCGACATCGATCAGCCGCCGGAACTCCGGGTCCTCGATGGCCTCCAGCTCCACGGACGCGGCGGCGGCCAGGTACCGCGTGGTGGCGATCCTCTCCACCAGCGGTTCCAGCCGCCCCGCCCGCGAGGTGGACCAGGCGGCCAGGCCCGAGTTGACCACGGCGGCCGCGGCGGCGGCGAGCACTCCGGGCAGGATCGCGTGCAGCCGCTGGCCGGGGGTGCCGGAGCCGAGCAGGGCGTGCATCACGGAGTTCACCGCGAGCAGCCCGACCGCCGCGGCGAGCCCCTGCCCGACCTCGCTGACGGCGACCGTGAGCAGAGCGCGGCGGTCCGCCTGCCACGCCATCCGCAAGGTCGTCCCGACCAGCCCCGGCATGGAGCGCAGAGCCGACGTCATCGTCAGGTCGAGCCAGGCACGCTCGTGCTCCGACCAGCCCATGTCGTAGCGCAGAGGACCGCCGAAGAGCTCCCGCTCGGCGTCGGAGACCTCCGGCTCGGCCATCCGGACGCGTCCGAAGAACCTCCTCACAGCGCACCTCCCTGCCCGGACCGGCGCGGCACCCGGAGAACCGGCGTGCGCGGCCACCGCGCCGTATTTCGGGGAGTCGCGGGTGCTGGTGTACCGGCCGAGGTCGACATGGTCCCCCTTGACGGTTGGGTGACTGCTCACGCGGCTCAACGAGCCGACGGGGGCTTCGAACACACGTGTTTCGGTCGTGTGCGGAAACCTGGGGCGGAGCGCGCGTGAGCGAACTTCAGGGGGTGCCACGCAGGCCCGGCGCACCACCTGCCGCAAGGGTGTCGCGTCCGCCGGCCACGTGGCCGGTCGCACAGGCGGGGTGTCTGGATGCGACTCCGGTCGTACGGACGGCACGCTTCGGTTGCGACTCCGGACGTATGCGATGGCGACCGGCGGCCGATGCGGCGGCGCGTGCCTGCCTCAAGGATGGCCGGGTGACCGAGATCATCGCGGGACTGTACGTGTCCCCTCTCGAATTCCTCGCCGTGCTGGGGGCCGTCGCCCTGGTGACGGCGCGCTGGCTTCCCGCAACCGCCCGTCCACGCGTCACGATCGCGGCCGGGGCGGTGCTCGTGCTGTCGGCGAGCGTGCTGAGCGCGGTGGGGTTCCGCTGGCAGATGATGCCGGTGATGGCAGGCGCTGCCCTGGCGCTGCCGTTCGCGCTCTCCCCTCTGCTGCGACGCCGAACCGGCCGGCGGGCGCGGTGGTGGCTGGCGTTGCCCGGGACGGTGGCCTGCGCCGGCCTGATCGCCGCGGGTCCGGTGGCCGCCTGGGCCTTCCCGGTCCCGGTGTTCCCCGAGCCGTCGGGCCGTTTTCCGGTAGGCACCCGTGTGGTGGAGTGGACCGACCCGCACCGCCCCGAGAGCTTCACCGCCGATCCCCACGACCGGCGCACGGTCGTGGTCCAGCTCTGGTATCCCGCGCAGGAAAGTCCCGAAGGCGTGCGGCGGGCCCGGTACCTGGGACGTACGGAGCACGAGGCGCGGACCGTTTCGGACGCCCTCGCCGACGGGGCCGGCCTGCCCGGCTTCCTGGTCGACGGCGTCCCGCGTGCCCGCACTCATGCGGTCTTCAACGCTCCCGTGGCCGGTGGGGGCGGACGGTTCCCGGTCGTGCTGTTCTCTCCCGGCTCGGGCGGAGTGCGTACCCAGAACACCGCCTGGGCGGAGGAACTGGCCAGCCACGGCTATGCGGTCGCCGCCCTGGACCATCCGTACGACTCCGCCGCGGTCGTCCTAGCCGACGGCCGGACGATCCGGTCCAGGACGTCCTCCACAGGAGACCGGGGCAAGGACGACGACCTGGCCGTCGGCTGGACGGCTGTCCGGGCCGCCGACCTCAGCTTCGTCCTCACCCAACTCGACCGCCTGGAACGAGGAGAGATCACCGGGCCGCTGACCGGACGCCTGGACACCGGCCGGGTCGCGGTCACCGGACACTCCATGGGCGGTGCCGCAGCACTGCGGGCAGCCCGGCAGGACCACCGGTTCGACGCCATCATCGATCTGGACGGCTACCCGCACGGGCCCACCTCCCCAGCTCTGCGCCGGCCGGTGCTCGCGCTCACCGCGGCCATCACCCCGGAAACCGACCCGCGTTACCTCCCCCGCCTCACCGAGGCCCTCGAGGCCGGCACCGCGACGAGCTACCGGCTCACCGTCCCCGGCGCCGCACACCTCACCTTCATGGACGGCCCCCTGTACCTGCCGCCCGTGCCGTCGATAACCGGTTCCCTGGGCCGCGCCCGGGGCCCGCGCGTCGTCGCCGCGACCACTCTCGCCTTCCTGGAGGCCACCCTGCGGCACGAAGGCGACCCGACCGGCGTTCTGTCGGCCTACGGCGACCTCAGCGTCCTCCACCCGGAAGACAGTCGCTGATCAGCCGTCGCGACCGACGGCACGGCGGTTCCCTCCACGTGGCCAGGACGTCGTCGGACCGGCTTGCGGGTTCCACCGGGTATCCGCCGAGAACGCGGTCCCGGTGGGGCCCGCTTCACATGACGGCACGGCGACGGCGATGCCGGACAGGGCGGCGAAGTCCGTGCCACGGGCACGGATGGGGAAGTGCGGGCAGGGTGACCCGGACAGGCTTCCGGTCACCAGGGCAGTTCGTCAGCCGTTCATGTGCCGTCCTTCTCGGTCGGGGCGGCTTGTTCGGACTGGCTCGCGACTGTCAGTGCGCCTTGCCCATGACAACGTCAGGACCCGATCCGTGACCGTTTCGGCCGCTTTCCGGCACGCTCGTGCTCTTACTCGCCTTCTCGTCGCCGCCCCCCTCGTGGCCGCGGGTGCCCTGACCGGCGTACCGGCGGCGCACGCGGCCGTCACGGACGACGTCCGCATCAACGAGGTGGTGACTACCGGCGGCGTCGACGACTCGATCGAGCTGTACAACAAGGGCACCGCCACGGTCGACGTGTCGGGCTGGGTCCTGAAGGACAACGACGAGGACCACGCCTACAAGATCCCCTCCGGGACTCTCCTGGGGCCGGGCGTGTACAAGGCGTTCGACGTGAGCGGCGAGTTCGGCCTGGGCTCGGACGACGAGGCCGGCCTCTACCTCGCGGACGGCACGACCCAGGTGGACGGCTTCTCCTGGACCGTGCACTCCGGCCCCTCCTGGTCACGCTGCCCTGACGGTACCGGAGCCTTCGGGCAGGCGGCCACGGTGACCCTCGGCGGCCCGAACAACTGCGGCACCGGCGGCTCCACGACTCCGGCCGTGTGGCCGGGAAGCAGTGGTGTGGCCACCGCCGACGGTTCGGACGTGTTCGGCCAGGACCTCAGCGGCCTGTACCAGGAGGGCGGCGTGCTGTGGGGTGCGCAGAACAGCGGCAGGCTGTGGCGTCTGGTGCGTGACGGCTCCGGCGGCTGGAAGCCGGATGCCGCCGGCGGCTGGTCCTCCGGCAGGGCCCTGCGCTTCCCCGGCGGCTCCGGCACCCCCGACAGCGAGGGCGTCACCCTGACCGGTGCCGGTTCGGCCGCGGGCGCGTTCGTGGCCGGCGAGCGCAACGGGGACGCGTCGGGCACCAGCCGCCTGTCGGTGCTGAAGTACGACGTGAGCGGATCAGGCTCGTCGCTGACCGCGGTCAAGGAGTGGAACCTCACGTCCGACCTGCCCTCGACCGGCTCCAATCTCGGTCTCGAAGGGATCACCTGGATCCCGGACACAGCGCTGACCGGCGCCGGGTTCAAAGACGCATCGACCGGCGCGGTCTACGACCCGGCCCGCTACGGCAGCCACGGCGGCGGAGTGTTCTTCGTGGGCGTCGAAGGCACCGGCATGATCCACGGTTACGTGCTGGCCGACTCCGGCTCCTACACCCGTGTCGCGTCCTTCAGCAGCGGCATGTCCGGGGTGATGGAACTGCAGTGGGAGCCGCAGGCGTCGCGCCTGTGGGCGGTCTGCGACGACACCTGTGACGGTCAGCACCGCACGGCGAAGATCGGCACGACCGGCGTGTTCACCACCACCGGCGTCTTCAACCGCCCGTCGGGCATGCCCGATTACAACAACGAGGGCTTCTCCCTGGCCGGCGCGGACGAATGCGTGGCGGGTTCCAAGCCGGTCTACTGGGCGGACGACTCCAACGACGGCGGGCACGCCCTGCGCAGGGGCACCATCACCTGCTGAACGGACTCGAGCAGTGGGCGGCAGCCCTTGCTGCCTCGCCGCCTGGGCCGTCGCCCTGCTGGTGTGGAGGGCCGGCCGCGTCGAGGAGAGGCGGGCCGCGGGCCTCGCCCGGCCCGCCGCCGGACCCGCCGCCGAGCAGCCCGGGCGCCCGTGACGGACGGGCGTGTTGTCGTGGGGCCGTGTCTTCGTCGGCTTCACGGCGGACGCGCCGCTGTATAGGCTGCCTCGTGCAGCTGGTTCGCCCTGCCCGCCAGGCAGGCGCGTCGCAAGAGGGAACCCGGTGGGAATCCGGGACTGCCCCGCAGCGGTGAGCGGGAACGACCGCCGTCATACGCACTGGGCCCGGCAAGCGGGTCTGGGAAGCGACGGCCAGTAGGTGCCTCGTACACGTCGTACGGCACGAGGCGTGCTCGCGAGTCCGAAGACCTGCCACTGCCCGTGCGCGGCCGACGCGTACGGCATCTCGGTGACCTCGAGGGCGGGTCGGCGGCAGGGCGAGCACCCATGGTGTCTCGCCGCTTTCCGTCATCCCTTCGCGCCCTCGTCCCGTCCCGGGAACCCCATGACGAGTGCTCGCGAAGGAGAGTTCCGTGACAGCCGAGTCCGCAGCCGCGCCCGTACGGGCCACCGTGTACGGCTACCCCCGCCAGGGACCGAACCGGGAACTGAAGAAGGCGATCGAGGGCTACTGGAAGGGCCGGGTCACCGCCGACGCCCTCCGGCGCACGGCCGCCGACCTGCGCCGCTCCACCTGGCGGCAACTGGCCGACGCCGGTCTGGGCGAGGTGCCGACCGGTGACTTCTCGTACTACGACCACGTCCTGGACACCACCGTCATGGTCGGCGCGATCCCCGACCGCCACCGCGCCGCCGTCGAGGAGGACGCCCTGCGCGGCTACTTCGCCATGGCCCGCGGCACCCAGGAGGTGGCGCCGCTGGAGATGACCAAGTGGTTCGACACCAACTACCACTATTTGGTGCCCGAGTTGAGTCCGGACACTGTCTTCGCGGCCGACTCCGGCAAGCAGACCGCCGAACTGCGCGAGGCCCTCGCCCTCGGCCACACCCCGCGGCCCGTCCTGGTCGGCCCGGTCACCTACCTGCTGCTGGCCAAGCCCGCCCCCGGCGTCGCGGTGGACTTCCAGCCGCTCACCCTGCTGGACCGGCTGCTGCCCGTGTACGCCGAGGTGCTGGCCGACCTGCGGGCCGCCGGCGCGGAGTGGGTGCAGCTGGACGAGCCCGCCCTGGTCCAGGACCGCACCCCGGCCGAGCTGAACGCCGCCGCCCGCGCCTACCGCGACCTCGGCCGCCTCGCCGACCGCCCGAAGCTGCTGGTGGCCTCGTACTTCGACCGGCTCGGCGAGGCGCTGCCCGTGCTGGCGAAGGCCCCGGTGGACGGGCTCGCCCTGGACTTCACCGGCCCGGCCGCCGCCAACCTCGACGATCTCGCCGCAGCCGGCGGTCTGCCCGGCAAGCGGCTGGTCGCCGGTGTCGTGGACGGGCGCAACGTCTGGATCAACGACCTCAAGACATCGCTGACCACGCTGGCCACCCTGCTCGGCCTCGCCGACCGGGTCGACGTGGCCGCCTCCTGCTCCCTGCTGCACGTCCCGCTCGACGCCGCGGTCGAGCGGGACATCGAGCCGCAGATCCTGCGCTGGCTGGCGTTCGCCCGGCAGAAGACCGCGGAGATCGTCACGCTCGCCCGCGCCCTGGCGCAGGGCGCGGACACGATCGCGGCGGAGCTGGCCGCGAACCGCGCCGATCTGGCCTCCCGCGCGGCTTCACCCATCACGCACGACCCGGCGGTACGGGCCCGGGCGTCCGCCGTCACCGACGCCGACACCCGCCGCTCCCAGCCGTACGCGCGACGCTCGGCCGCCCAGCGTGCCTGCCTGCGCCTGCCGCTGCTGCCGACGACCACCATCGGCTCCTTCCCCCAGACCGGAGAACTGCGCGCCGCCCGCGCGGACGTACGGGCCGGAAGGACCGACGAGGAGACGTACGAGCGGCGCATCGAGGCCGAGATCCGCGAGGTGATCGCCTTCCAGGAGAAGGCCGGCCTCGACGTGCTCGTGCACGGGGAGCCCGAACGCGACGACATGGTCCAGTACTTCGCCGAACAGCTCACCGGCTGCCTCGCCACCCGGCACGGCTGGGTCCAGTCCTACGGCACCCGCTGCGTCCGCCCGCCGATCCTGGCCGGCGACATCTCACGGCCGGAGCCGATGACGGTGCGCTGGACGACGTACGCCCAGTCCCTCACCGGCCGGCCGGTCAAGGGCATGCTCACCGGCCCGGTCACCATGCTCGCGTGGTCCTTCGTCCGCGACGACCAGCCCCTCGCCGAGACCGCCCGCCAGGTCGCCCTCGCCCTGCGCGACGAGGTGAACGACCTGGAGGCGGCGGGCACTTCGGTCATCCAGGTGGACGAGCCCGCCCTGCGCGAGACGCTTCCGCTGCGCGCCGCCGACCGGCCCGCCTACCTGGCCTGGGCCACCGAGGCGTTCCGGCTGACCACGGCCGGGGTGCGACCGGACACGCAGATCCACACCCACATGTGCTACGCCGAGTTCGGGGACATCGTCCAGGCCATCGACGACCTCGACGCCGACGTCATCAGCCTGGAAGCGGCCCGCTCCCATATGCGGGTGGCCCGCGAACTGGCCCTGCACGGGTATCCGCGGGAGGCGGGACCGGGGGTGTACGACATCCACTCCCCGCGCATCCCGGCCGTCGCCGAGGCGGTGGCTCTCCTGCGCGCGGGTCTTGAGGCCCTTCCGGCCGGACGGCTGTGGGTGAACCCCGACTGCGGCCTGAAGACCCGCACGTGGCCCGAGGTGCGCGCCTCGCTCGAGAACCTGGTGGCGGCGGCCCGCGAGGTGCGCGGCGCCTTGCCCTCCGAGACGCCCTGAGACACCGGGTGACCGGGGCGGACACCTCGCGGGGTGTCCGCCCCGGGCAGCGGCCGGCGCGGGTGAACGGGCCGCGGACCTCCGGCTGTTGCCCGTCCGTGACACGGCGAAAGTCCTAGGTCCAACGCCTGATCCGCAAGGTACCTCTTCTGCTGTTAGCGTGCAGCTGCATATTGCTGGCAATAACGTCGGAGGATGTTGGACATGGCGGTTTACACGCTCCCGGAGCTTCCGTACGACTACGCGGCGCTCGCCCCGGTCATCAGCCCGGAGATCATCGAGCTGCACCACGACAAGCACCACGCGGCCTATGTGAAGGGCGCCAACGACACGCTGGAGCAGCTGGCCGAGGCGCGGGACAAGGAGACGTGGGGCTCGATCAACGGCCTGGAGAAGAACCTGGCCTTCCACCTCTCCGGGCACATCCTGCACTCGATCTACTGGCAGAACATGACCGGCCCGAAGGACGGCGGCGGCGAGCCGCTGGCCCAGGACGGCGTCGGCGAGCTGGCCGAGGCCATCAAGGAGTCCTTCGGTTCCTTCGCCGGCTTCAAGGCCCAGCTGTCCAAGGCCGCGGCCACCACCCAGGGCTCGGGCTGGGGCGTGCTCGCCTACGAGCCGCTGAGCGGGCGCCTGGTCGTGGAGCAGGTCTACGACCACCAGGGCAACGTCGGCCAGGGCTCCACCCCGGTCCTGGTCTTCGACGCCTGGGAGCACGCCTTCTACCTCCAGTACAAGAACCAGAAGGTCGACTTCATCGAGGCCATGTGGCAGGTGGTCAACTGGCAGGACGTGGCCAAGCGCTACGCCGCCGCCAAGGAGCGCGGCGACAGCCTGCTGCTCGCGCCGTGACGGCGTAGCGCACCCCGAGCGTCCTGCCTCGTGATCGTCTTCTCACCCTTCACCGGCAGGCGGCACGACGCGGGGCTCCCGCAGGCACGTCGCCTGCGGGAGCCCCGCCGCTGTCGCGCGGTGTGACGTGGACCGATGGACGAGCAGCCCTCAGTTGCACTTAATATGCAACAACGATCTCGATGCAACAGGGGGGCTCATGACGACCCGATGGATACGCGGCGCCGCCGTCGCCACGGCACTGGCCAGTGGGGCAGCCGCGTGCTCGACGCCCGGTGGCGATGAAGGAGGCGGCGGGTCCGCCGACTCGGTCGTGATCGGGGTGGCCTCGGAGCCGGACACCCTCAGCCCGCTGCTCGGCTACGGCAAGGACGGCAACTCGAAGATCTTCGACGGCCTCCTCGCCCGCGACGCCGGCCTGAAACTGAGACCCGCGCTGGCCAAGGCACTGCCCGAGGTCGGCGACGGCGGCCTCACCTACACCTACACCCTGCGCGACGGTGTCGAGTTCAGCGACGGCGAGCCGCTCACCTCCGCCGACGTGGTCTTCACCTACCGGACCATCCTCGACGCCAAGACCAACAACACCGCCCGCAGCGAACTGGACGCCATCAAGGAGGTACGGGCGGACGGCGACGACAAGGTCGTCTTCACGCTCAAGTACCCCTACGCGCCCTTCGCCGGCCGTACGGTCCTGCCGATCGTCCCCGAGCACATCGCAGGCAAGCAGGACCCCAACACCGGCGCCTTCAACACCAAGCCCATCGGCACCGGCCCGTACGTCCTGGCCGACTGGCGCAAGGGCGAGAAGCTCACCTTCAAGGCCAACCCCGCCTACTGGGGCGGCGCGCCGAAGGTGAAGACGGTCACCATGGCGATCGTCCAGGACGACGACGTACGCGCCACCCGCCTGCGCTCCGGCGACCTCGACGGCGCGATCCTCCCGCCCAACCTCGCCGCCACCTTCCGCGACGACGACAACAAGAAGACCTACGAAGCGAAGTCCTACGACATCCGCACCGTCACCCTCCCCACGGCCGGCAAGGTCACCGGCGACCGCGCGATCCGCCGGGCCCTGGACGCCGCCGTCGACCGCGAGGCCATGGTCGACAAGATCCTCGACGGCGCCGGCCGCCCGGCCTACGGGCCGCTCCCCGTCGACGACCCCTGGTTCGCCAAGGAGATCGAACGGAAGCGGGATCTCGCCAAGGCCAAGCGCATCCTGGACGAAGGGGGCTGGAAGCCGGGAGCGGACGGCATCCGCGCCAAGGGCGGCCAGAAGGCGGCCTTCACCCTGCTCTACCCCTCGGGCGACAAGGTCCGCCAGGACCACGCTCTCGCGTACGCCTCCGACGCCAAGAAGGCCGGCATCGACGTGCGGGTCGAGAGCGCCACCTGGGAGGTCATCGAGCCGCGGATGAAGAACACCGCGGTCCTCGCGGCCGGCGGCAGCACCGGCGACCCCGACTTCGGCCTCTACACCATGCTGCACTCCTCCCTCGCCGGGAACGGCTTCAACAACATGGGCCACTACGACAACCCGGCCGTCGACCACGCCCTCGACACCGGCCGCCGCGGCCAGGACGAGACCACGCGCGAAACGGCGTACCAGACCCTCCAGCGCGAACTCGTGAAGGACCCCGGCTACACCTTCCTCACCCACATCGACCACATCTACGTCCTCGCCGACCGCTGGCAGGGGCTGACCACGCAGCTGGAGCCGCACGAGCACGGCTTCGCCAGCGGCCCCTGGTGGAACCTCGAGGACTGGCAGCCCAAGAAGTGAGCCCGCTGCCCTGGGGAGCGATGGCCCGCCTGGCGGGGCGGCGGACGCTGTTCGCCGCCCCGGTCCTCCTCGTCGTCACCTTCGGCGTCTTCGCGATCGCCGCCGCCTCCCCCTTCGACCCGGTCAAGGCGTACGCCGGCACCGCCGCCCTCGGCGCCGACCAGGAGACGCTGGACCGGCTGCGGGCCAACCTCGGTGCGGACCAGCCCTTCGCCGAGCGCTGGTGGCGGTGGCTGACCTCCGCCCTCACCGGCGACTTCGGCCAGTCCAGCGTGATGCGCCAACCGGTGGCCCAGGTCATCGGCGAACGCCTGGTGTGGTCGGCCTTGTTGTGCGCGGTCGCGTTCGCCGTCGCCGTCCTGGCCGGCACGCTGCTCGGCGTCCTCGCGGCCCGCCGCCCCGGATCCTGGCTCGACCGCGCCGTCACCTCGCTCGCCTACGCCCTGGAGGCCGCACCGGTCTTCTGGATCGCCCTGCTCGCCATCTGGCTGTTCGCGCTCCAACTGGACGTACTGCCGGCGGGCGGCCTGACCGACACCGCCAGCGAACAGGTCGGCGCGGGCCAGGTCGCGAGCCACATCGTGCTGCCCGCCTGCGTGCTCGCCGTCTCACAACTTCCCTGGTTCACCCTCTACGTCCGCCAGGGTGTCGGCGACGCCCTGGCGGAGGACCCGGTACGCGGCGCCCGCGCGAGGGGCCTGGACGAACGCACCGTGCTGCTCGGCCACGCCCTGCGTTCGGGACTGCTGCCGGTGCTCACGCTGATCGGCTCCCGCGTCCCCGAACTCATCACCGGTGCCCTGCTGGTGGAGAGCGTCTTCAGCTGGCCGGGCATCGCGGCGGCCACGGTGCAGGCGGCCACCGCCGTCGACTTCCCGCTGCTGGCCGCCCTCACCACGCTGGCCACCGCCGCCGTCCTGGCCGGCAACCTGCTCGCGGACCTGCTCTACGGACTCTTCGACCCGAGGGTGAAGCTCAGTGAAATGTGACTCCCATGGCTGAGGCCGCAGTCGAGGGGAAGTGGCGGTCGTACGGCACCAACCGCCGCTCCACCCGCACCCTCCGGGTGCGCACCTCCGTCACGCTGGCCGCCCTGACGGTCCTCGCGGTGCTGCTCGTACCGCCGCTGGTCCAGCTCGACCAGCAGGCCGTGGACCTGGCCGCGAAGCTGCTACCGCCGTCCTGGGCCCACCCGTTCGGCACCGACGACGTCGGGCGCGACCTGCTGTTGCGCTGCGTCTACGGCCTGCGGGTGTCCCTGCTCGTCGGGGTGGTGGCGGCTCTGACGGCGACCGTGATCGGGACGGCCGTCGGGGCCACGGCCGCGGCGCTCGGCGGCTGGGCCGACCGCGGCATCATGCGGCTGGTCGACACGGCCTCCTCCGTACCCCACCTGCTGCTCGGCATCTTCATCGTCGCCCTGTTCCGCCCGGGCGTCTGGCCGGTGGTCGTCTCGGTCGCGCTCACGCACTGGCTGTCGACCGCCCGGATCGTCCGCGCCGAGGTCCTCTCGCTGCGCTCGCGCCCGTACATCGACGCCGCCGTCTCCGGAGGAGCGTCCCGGTGGCGGGTGGCGGTACGGCACCTGCTGCCCGCCGTGCTGCCCCAGGCCGCCCTCTCCGCGGTGCTGATGGTCCCGCACGCCATGTGGCACGAGTCGGCCCTGTCCTTCCTCGGACTCGGCCTGCCCACCCACACCGCGAGTCTCGGCACCCTCATCCAGACCGCCCGGGGCTCGCTCCTCGCCGGCCAGTGGTGGCCGACCCTCTTCCCCGGGCTGTTCATCATCGTCCCGACCCTCGCCATCGCCGGTCTCGCCGGGGCCTGGCGGGAACGGATCAACCCCCGCCGCCGATCGGAGCTGATGCTGTGACCGAGCGAGAACCCGTGCTGTCGGTGCGCGGCCTGTCGGTGCGCTTCCTCATGCCCGGCGGGCGCCGCGTCGCCGCCGTCACCGACGCGCACTTCGACGTGGCGGCGGGGGAGTGCCTGGCCCTGATCGGTGAGAGCGGCTGCGGCAAGTCCGTCCTCGCCTCCGCCCTCCTCGGCCTGCTCCCCGCCAACGCGCAGACCACCGGCGAGGCCCTCCTCGGCGACCTCGACCTGATCACGGCCGACGAGCGCACCCTCGCCCGCACGGTACGGGGCCGCAGGATCGGCCTGATCCCGCAGAGCCCGGCCGCGCACCTGACCCCCGTACGCACCATCCGCTCCCAACTGGAGGAGACACTCACCGCGTTGACGGGGATCCGGGGCCGTGCCGCCCTGCGCGACGCCGCCGAGGAGGCCGCCGGACGTGCCGCGTTCCCGCCCGGCCATCTCGACCGCCACCCGCACGAACTGTCCGGCGGCCTCGCCCAGCGCGCCGCCACCGCCCTCGCCCTGGTCGGCGGAGCCCCTCTCCTGCTGGCCGACGAACCGACCACCGGACTCGACCGCGACCTGGTGAACCACACGGCCGACGAACTGCGCCGCCACGTCGACGAGGCCGACCGGGCCCTGCTGATGATCACCCACGACCTGTCCGCGGCCGAACGCATCGCCGACCGGATCGCCGTCATGTACGCGGGCCGCATCGTCGAACTGTCCGACGCCACCACCTTCTTCGGCCCCACCGGGCCTCGCCACCCCTACAGCCGCGGCCTCCTCCAGGCCCTCCCCGAACGGGCCTTCACCCCCATCCCCGGCATGCCCCCCGAACTCGGTGACCTCCCCGACGGCTGCGCCTTCGCCGCCCGCTGCGACCGGGCCACCTCCACCTGCGCCGCCCAGCCGCGGATGACGGAAACGGCCGCCTGCCACCACCCGCACGTCCCGGAGGAAGCCCGTGCTTGAACTGCGCGCCATCACCGCCGGCTACGACCGACGCGCCCCCGTGGTACGGGACTTCTCCCTGACCCTCGCACCCGGTGAGGCCGTCGGCCTGCTCGGCCCCAGCGGCTGCGGCAAATCCACCCTCGCCCGCGTCACGGCCCTGCTGCACCGCCCCTACTCCGGAACCCTGCTCCTCGACGGCACCCCCGTACGCCACTGGCGCCACCGCGCCCCCCGCGAACAGCGCACCGCCTTCGGCGTCGTCTTCCAGCAACCCAGACTCTCCGCCGACCCCCGGCTGCGCCTCAGCGACCTGATCGCCGAGCCTCTCCGGGCCACTGGCCGTCGCGAGGAGATACCCGAACGCGTCCCCGAGCTGGCCACGACCGTCGGCCTCACCCCCGACCTGCTGACCAGACGCCCGCACGAGGTCAGCGACGGCCAGCTGCAACGCGCCTGCCTCGCCCGCGCCCTCGTCCTCCGCCCCCGCTGGCTGATCTGCGACGAGATGACCGCCATGCTCGACGCCTCCACCACCGCCGCGCTGGTCGCGGTCGTCGAGCACTACCGAACAACGACCGGCGCCGGCCTGCTCGCGGTCGGCCACGACCACACCCTCCTGAAACGCTGGTGCGACCACACCCTCGACTGGCAAGCTCTGACCTCGGACGCCTGAACCCCGGTTTCACCCGGGATGTGACAGGGCCGGGCCACCACGGATGCGGCAGCGACACAGGTCGGCGAAGTTTTACCAGTCGTTGCCGATGTCGAAATTCGCGTCGATCGGCATGCCGTCGTCGGCGAACACCACCACCAGGTAGCTCCCGATCGCAACGAGGCGGTCGTAGAGTTTCTCCGCCAGCTGCCAGGTTTCGACGGACTCGGACCGGGAGCGGGCGGTCAGCATCGCCGGAACCTTCTCGAACACCCAGCCCGGCTCTCCGTCGTCGACATACAAGGAAACGCTCATCGAGTCGTTCTCGAACCAATACCGGTGGCTCCCGGCATCCCCCGGCTCACCGGGGCTGTCCGCGAAGGACACCTCCAGGATTCGTGCGACGTCAGCCCACAGCCGGTCGCCGAACCGCTTGGCGTCCCAATCACCCACCGCCAGACCGACATTGAAGTCGAAATCCCTCTTGGCGCCACCGTGCGCCTCGAATCTTCCCATGTGATCATCCGCGTTCTTCTGTCGCTCTAGCCATTTGAAGACTTCGGCCCTCTTGTTGCTAAACCTTGGCGTTTCGACCTCGACCGAGCGGCGACCTGAGATGTGCCAGTGGGGTGTCGCGCAGGCTTGTGCCACCGTGGTGGCGAGGTCCAGGACGACGGGCCAGACCCTCCTCCGGCCACCTGATGGTACGTAGGGTAAGTCGCCAAGCGGTCGGCGTGAGTCCTGGAGAACCCGGGGAAACCCACCCGGACGTGCGACTCGTTGTAGGCTATGGAAACAGCCCTTGACCTGCACGAACGCAGGCAGGGAGCCTACTTCTGGGAGTGCCCCGATGTTGCGTACCATGTTCAAGTCCAAGATCTGACTATTTGGCGTCGCCGCAGGTCAGGGGCATCATGTGCCCCCCTCAGGTCAGCAAACGGTCAGCATGCGTCCGCATGGTGTCCGTGCTTGCTGACCATCGACCTGCAGTGCGGTGCCTGAGCACGATTTTTGGGCTGGAGCGGATGGTGCGTCACATGGCCCGACAGCTCGCCCGCGGCATGGGGTCCTTCTTCAAGGACTGCGGCTGCCCCAGGCCCGCCCGCTGCCCCCACCCCTACTCGATCCGATTCCGGGACGCCCTCGGCAAGCAGCGCGAGGAATCCGGATACGCCACGCAGGATGACGCGATCGAACGCCTCACGCAGCTGTATGCGGAAAAGAAGACCACAGCGCCGTCCGTGGCGGCGGCCCGCCGCGAACTGGGTCAGATGACGGTCGAGGAGTACGCCAAGCAGTGGCGGCCGAGGCAGCGCAGGATGACGGACTACTCCACGGGCGAGCACGTCGACAGTTCGATCAACGTCCACATCGTCCCCCGTCTGGGAGCGCGGAAGCTGAACTCGGTCACCCCGATGGTGGTCGAGCGCTTCCTGGACGAGATGGAGAACGACGGGGTCGGCCGGGGCAACCAGGTGAACATCTTCCGGGTCCTGAAGACGATCCTGCGGGACGCCTACGCCAAGGGGGCGATGGCGGACGACCCGGTGCAGAGAGTCCAGGAACCGGAATATGTGCGGGGAACGGTCGCCATTCCCTCTCTCGCCTACGTGAAAAGGGCACTGGTCGTCGCCGACGAGGACCTCGCACTGGAGATCGTCATGATGACGGGGTGCGGCCTGCGCAACGGCGAGGCGCGGGCGGTGAACGTCCACAACGTGGTGGCGCAGGACGTGTACCGGGTGCGGGAGCAGATCCATTCCAACACGCTGAGGCCGGCGAAGCTGAAGCACCGCAAGGCGGGGGAGTTCCGCGAGGTTCCCCTGCCCCGGTCTGTCCGTGAGGCGATCGAGCAGTACGCGGAGAAGCACGGCACCACGCAGGACGGCTACCTGCTGCGCGGCCCGGGCGGCTACTTCACCGAAGGCATGGAGCGACGCCGGGTGAAGAGGCTCTTCACGGATCTTCCGCCGGAGGAGGGCGTCGGGATGTACGGCTTCCGGCACTACTTCGCCTCGAACGCCCTCGGGAACGGGATCCCGATTACCGATGTGGCGGAGTGGATGGGGCACAAGTCGATCGAGGAGACGTACCGGACCTACCGGCACTTGATGCCGGGCAGCATCACCAAGGCTGCCCGGGTCCTGGACGCCGGCCTGTGGGAAGCCGCCTGATTTCCGGATTCGAGGGAACAGCTAGGAGGCGCTTTTCGAACCATCAATAAGTGAAGGCGAAATCAGTCCCAGAAGAAATTTCGGTTTACAGCTAGTACGCGGCTTTCGCTTCCTGAGCTCTCCAGCGGGCCATGCTGGGCTCTGCCGCAGGTCAGGTCAACACCTCGCGCCGCGTTCCACTGAGCGGAACGCAAGCGTCGCGCGCCTGCCGAACGAGTCACATGATGACTCCCTCGTCGCTCCGGCCTCACGGGAAATTCAGCGCGTTCCGCTGTCCGGCAGCGCATTTCCGCCTGACGAACCGCCTTGTTCCAGAGCCGCCCGTTTCAGCTGTTCCCGCGTCAGCCGCTCCCGCATCAGCTGTTCCCGCCCGAGCGCCGGGCGGACGAGGTCGACCCTTCCGCAACTCGACGGTGGCCGCGCCCGGTTTAGGGCACAGGCCGTGATGAAGCCTTCGCACCCCTTGAGGAGTTCGCATGGCAACACATATGAGCCGCCGCACCATCCTGGCCGCCGGCGCCGGAGCCGGCGTGCTGTCCCTACCCGGCGTGTCCGCGTACGCCGCCGGCCGTGCGCCCGCCGACGTGAGATTCACCCTGAACGCCGAGGTGCTCAACGGTGGCGAGCAAGTCACCTCGATCACCCTCGAGACCGCCCGGCTCGGCCCGATCGACCCGGCCGCTCTGACCGCCGGCACCTTCGGCGTGCACGCCAAGGCCACCCGCCCGTTCGCCGTCAGCCCCGCCGACACCAGGCTGGAGTACGACCTCGACCGCACGGTGACCGCGGTGCGGCTCGACGGCCACGGCAACATCGTGATCGAACTGGCCCATGGCGAGGGCTGGCCGGGGGCGAGCACGCTCGGCTATGTCTCGAGCGTGGGCACCGGCCGCAACGTGGTGCTCGACCTCGACTACACCGTCACGCAGCGGGCCCCGATCGTCCTGCGCAACCACCGGTCGGTCACCATCGACACCTTCGTGCAGAACCCCCGGCTCTCGGACCCCGAGGTGGACGCGTTCAGCTCCCACATATCCGGCTCGGGGATGAAGTACCGGCTGTACTCACCCGAGTCCCGCTACGCGCGGGGGAGCAAGCGCCCGCTGATCGTCTGGTTGCACGGCGGGGGTGAGGGCGCCGCGCTGCCCTACGGCTACTACGACAACGAGACCACGCTGCGGGCCAACCGCGGCGCCCTGGGGTTCACCACCCCCGAGGCGCAGGACATCTTCGACGGCGCCTACGTTGTCGCCCCGCAGAGCACGTCCTACTGGATGGAGGACGGACCCCGCTTCGCCCCGCTGATCCACGAGACAGTCCACGAGGTCGCGCGCCGGAAGGACATCGACTACGAGCGGATTTACGTCGCCGGCTGCAGCAACGGCGGCTACATGAGCATGAAGATGACCGCCGTCTATCCCGACCTGTTCGCCGCCTCCGTGCCGATCTGCGGCATCGTCGGTGTGCTCCCGCCCGTGACCACACCGATGATCCCCGACAGCGAGCTGGCGAAGATCACCACGCCGAGCTGGCTCGTCGCCTCCAAGGACGACCCGATCATCAACGCGCAGGCCAACACCGTCCACGCGCACGAGGTGATCCCCGGCTCGCTGATGACGCTGTACGACCACGTCATCTGGAACGACCACCAGTACCTCGGCCACTTCTCGTGGATCTACATCGCCCGCAACGACCCCTGCTCCAACGGAACGCACATCTGGCAGTGGATGGCCGCCCGGGAGCGGGACTGAGAGGTCGGGTCTTTCCCGGCCCGATCCCCTCGCACCACCGCCGACCGGCATCATCCATGCAGGTATTGATGAGCGAAGCAGATGAATGGGGTATGTTCCAGGCGTCATTGTCGCGGCGATCTTTGCTCTCCGCGGGTGTTGCCGGATCGGCGTTGCTGATCACTCCGGAACTGCTCGCGACGCCCGCCGCCGCGGCCACGGAACTCGCGCACCTGCCCTCGCAGCGCGAGATCTGGCGTGGCGTCGTGGCGATGAACCAGCTCGGCCCGCGCTCCGCGCGCTCGCGGACCGCGGCGCTTCGGTGACGCGCACGATCCGGGCGAGGTCACCGAGAATGTGCCGACGGCGACGACGATCGCCACTTTGCCCGGCGAGAGCGGCGACGTGATCCTGCTCTGGACCCACACCGATGGCATAAACGCCGTCGAGGAGAACGGTGCCGTGGCGATGCTCAACCTCATGCGCCACTTCGCGAAGGTACCGCCCGCTGAACGGAACCGCACGATCGTCTGCGTGCTGACCGAAGGCCATTTCGGCGGCTCGGCCATGGCGGACAACTGGTGGATCGACGCACGGCCCGACATCGCCGAAAAGGCGGTCGTCGCTCTCGCGATGGAACACCTCGGCTGCCGTGAATGGCTCAGCGATTCGGCGCGGAACATCGTGCGGCCGCGAACCGGCCCGACATCGCCTGGGCGTACACGCTGGGCCCGGAGGACGCGCCCAACGGCCTCGTCCCGGTGATGCTGGAGGCGCTGCGCGGATCGCGCGTCGCGCGCACGGCGGTCGTCGACCGTGCCGCCGCCTCGATCACCCCGGCCACCTGTCTGTGGAACAAGGGGAAGATACCGACCATCGGCTACATCAGTTTCAACACCTAATTCCTCGCCGAGGCGCGCAACGGCCATATCGACAAGCTCGACCCCGCTCAGCTGTATGACCAGGTGCGCACACTCGGCCGGGCGATCGAGGTGATCGACCGCACCCCGCGGGCCGAGCTGCGGCCGTGAGCCGCCACGTCCCGGCCCCGGCGGGGGAGCGGTTCAGGGCGCGATGACGAGGCGTCCGCGCAGGCCGCCCTCCGCCAGGCGCGCGTGGGCCGCGGCGGCGTCCGCGAGCGGGAACGTCGCGGACACGCGAGCCAACAGGACGCCCCGGTCGGCGAGTTGAGACAGCTCGCCGAGCTGGGCGCCGTCGGCGCGTACGTCCAGTGCGTCGACGCGGATGCCGCGCTCCGGGGCCGGCTCCTGCCCGGGCCAGACACCGATGTAGGTGCCGCCGTCGCTCACCGCGGCGAGGGCCGTGTCCCCGAGCAGCGCGGTGTCGATGACACCGTCGAAGGCGGCCGCGGGGAGGGGCTCGTCGCGGGGCAGGAAGTGGTCCGCGCCCCGGGTGGTCAGGAACTCCTCGTCGCGCGCGGAGGCGAGCGCGGTGACCTTCAGGCCGCGGTGGTGGGCCAGTTCCACGGTGTGCGCCCCGACGCCGCCCGCCGCGCCGGTGACCAGCAGGCTCTGCCCGGCCTCGAGGCCGGCCATGTCCAGGGCCTGCGCCGCGGAGAGCGCGTTGAGGGGGAGGGCCGCGGCGTGCGTGTCGTCCAGCGTTGCCGGGGCCGCCGCGATGGCGTTCGCGTCGAGGACGACGTACTCGGCGTGGGTGCCCAGCGGGGTGCGGTGGCCGGTGCACAGGCCGATGACCCGGTCACCCGCGGCCCAGCGCACCCCGCCGCCCGCGCTCTCGACGGTGCCGGCGACGTCCCAGCCCAGGCCGATGCGCTCGCCCTCACCGCCGAAGGCGCCGGCCCGCATGGCCGCGTCCACCGGGTTCAGCGCGCCCGCCGCCACCTTGATCCGGACCTGTCCCGGGCCCGGGGCGGGCACCGGAACCTCGGTGATCTCGACGGCCTCGGGGCCGCCGAAGCGGGACACGGTAGCGGCACGCATGATCATGCTGTTCCTCCTGCGATGGGGGTGTGCGGGTGCGCGGGACGGGACACCGGGCAGCCGTTTCTTACTTTTGGTGCGCAACCCGACTCTGCGACAGAATGGAAGTCCGTACAAAAGGCACACGCGTGTAAGAGACGCGGAGAGCAGGCGCACGATGGCATCCGGCGTTCAGGGGGATCAGCCGCTGGGCCGGACCGGGCCCTGTGCCCGCTGGCCGGCCGAGCAGGGGGAGACGATCCGGCAGATCGTCGACCGGGCCGGCGACAAATGGTCCGTCCTCGTGATCGGCACCCTGGAGAACGGCCCCCTGCGTTACACCGACCTTCAGCGCTCCATTCCCGGCATCTCCCAGCGCATGCTCACCCACACCCTGCGCCAGCTGCGCCGAGACGGGCTGGTCACGCGCACCGCCTACCCCGAGGTGCCGCCGCGCGTCGAGTACGCGCTGACCGGTCTCGGCGCGACGCTGCTCGTCGCGGTCACCGCCCTGATCGACTGGGCGGGCACCCACCACGACGAGATCACGCGCAACCGGGCTCAGTACGACGACGAGGCGCTCGGCGACTGAGCCGCGGGCTGCCGCAGACCGCCGCGGAGTCCGGTGAACGGACCGATGGCGTTGGTTCCGCACGGGGCCGGTGATCCACTGCCCCGCGCACCTGCTTCTCCCGCGTACCTCTCACGAATGGGATGACATGCTGGGTTTCCTCAGAGGCGGAATCGCGCAAAGACGCACACGACTGCGTCGGGGGCTGGTGGCGTTGGCCGCCGCGTGCCTTACCGCAACCGTGAGTCTGCCGGCCACCGCCGCGACAGCGAACAGTGACGGCCTCATCGTCTCGACCGATACAGGCAAGCTCCAGGGCAAGGACGCCAGGTCCGCCCACCAGTACCTCGGTGTCCCCTACGCGGCCGCACCCGTCGGCGCGCTGCGCTGGCAGCCGCCGCACCGGGCCGCCTCGTGGTCCGGCGTGCGGAAGGCCACCGAGAACGGCGCCGAGTGCGCGCAGGCGGGCGGCTACGGCGGCACGACCACGACTACCGGCAGCGAGGACTGTCTGTACCTCAACGTCTACACCCCGAAGGACGCGCAAGTCCGTCACAAGCGGCTGCCGGTGCTCTTCTGGATCCACGGCGGCTCGCTCAAGAACGGCTCGGGCAACGGCCACGACGGCTCGCAGATCGCCGAGAGCCAGAACGCCGTGGTCGTCTCCATCAACTACCGGCTCGGCGTGTTGGGCTTCCTCAACGTGCCCGGTCTGAGCTCCGGCGGCGCCGGTAACTACGGTCTGCTCGACCAGATCGCGGCCCTGGAGTGGACCCAGCGCAACATCGCCTCGTTCGGCGGCGACCCCGGCCGGGTCACCATCTCCGGCGAGTCCGCCGGCGCCATCTCGGTGTGTGCGCTGCTCGCCTCCCCCGAGGCCGGCGGCCTGTTCAGCAAGGCGATCATGCAAAGCGGCGTCTGCGAGAGCATCACGCCGACCGTGGCGACCACCCGGAGCACGGCCTACGCGAAGGCGGTCGGCTGCACCGACACCGCGGCGCTCGCCACCTGCCTGCGCGCGCGATCGGGCAGCGACCTCCTGGCGGCGTCGCGAAGCCTCGCCGACAGCGCGGGCACGCTCCTGCCGACCTCGGGAACACCGGAACTCCCGCGCTACCCGAAGACCGCACTCGGCTCCGGACGCTTCAACAACGTCCCCCTGCTGATCGGCTTCAACCATGACGAGGCGCGCCTGTTCGCCCTCGCCTACACCGGGGCGACCAAGGCCACGTACGAGCAGACCGTCCGCGACGAATACGACGCGCACGCCGACGCGGTGCTCGCCCGCTATCCCTACGACTCCTACCCGAGCCCCTACACCGGCACCTACGCGGTCGGCCACGTTTGGACCGACAGCGGCTACATGATCGGCCTCGGAGGTTGCCCGGCACAGCAGTTGGCCCAGGACTTCACCGGCAAGCAGGCGCGCACGTACTTCTACGAGTTCGACGATCAGGACGCCCCTTCGTCGCTGTCCGCCGCGCTGCCCGGCTTCGACGCCGGTGCCACGCACGCGGCGGAGATCCCCTACATCTGGGCCTACTCCGGCGGTGACGAGCCCCTGTCGGCGCAGTTCACGGCAGCGCAGCGGAAGCTCGCGAAGGAGATGACGACCTACTGGGGGTCCTTCATCCGCACCGGATCGCCGAACGCGCACGCCACCGACCAGGCCACCTGGCCGTCGTACCGCAGCGGCCGGCTGATGTCCCTGCGGCCCGGCGGCAGCACGGCGATCGCGACCGCCACCTACAAAGCCGACCATCAGTGCGGCTTCTGGAACAGCATCGCCTGAGCCCCTGGCCGTTGTCCGGCAGCGGGTCGGCGGACGCCGATCTCCCGGTACATCGGAGTCATGACGCGCCTGCCGAGGCGGCCGCGCCCCGCCACGGGGCGCGGCCGCCTGCATCAGTGCCTCGCTCGTGCCACGTCCGCGGCGAAGTCGCCCCCAGTCGTCCGCACACCGGAAGTCGCTCGCTTCCGAGGTCGGCCCGAACCCGTCATGGCGAGTCACCTGCGGGTAAGGGCACAGGGGCCGCGTCATGGTGACTTCGTTCTCAGGACGGTCCGCCACGTACTCGGTGGCGACCATCTCCTTCGGTGCATTCCCCTGTTCGGCCCAGCTCCTCACAGCGGCCGACGCGTCGAACGGATGGGGACCCGGGCCTCCCGACACATGCCCGCCGCCCGGAACCATGAACAGCCGGTAGAACTTCGGGACATCCCGGAGAGCCGAGCGGACATGGGGGCCGCCCTTGTCGAGCAGGACCCGGCTGTAGTACTCGACGGGCAGGGCTCGCTCCGGCGGGGACGTCGACGAGCGCCTGCGCTGTCCCGCTGCACCGGATGCCGCAGCGGCACGATCCCCGTCGCGCGTCCCGCGCCCTGCCGGGTCAGCCGCGGCCGGCCCACTCCAGGACGGTCTCGGCGAACTCCTGCGGCACCTGCTCCGGCGCCGCCGCGTGTCCGGCGGACAGCACTCGCGTCGGGCAGCCGAGCGCCGCCGCGAACTTCGGAAGGGACGGCCTGGAGAACCGGTCGTCGGGGGCGCACACCGCGAGCGTGCGCGCGGTGATCTTCGGCAGGCGGGGTTCCATGACGTAGCGGCGTACCGCCTGGTGGCCCTCCTCGACGCGGTCGAGGACAGTCAGTGCGTCGATGACGTACCGGCCCAGGGCCGCTTCCTCGCCCGGCTGGTAGAAGCCGCGCCGGTTGTCCCACAGCTGCTGCAGGTGCGTACCGTCGGGCTTGGGGTCGACATGGTCGACGCGGCCGTGGGATGCCCGCTTCTCGTCGTCGACGAACGACGTCGCCGAAAGCAGCAGGCTCGCCACGCGGTCCTGGAAGCGGGCCGCCACCTCGACGGCGACCACCCCGCCGGTGTGGTGCCCGACCAGGTGGAAGCGGTCCAGGCCGAGCGCCTCGATCAGGTCGGCGACGCCGTCCGCGAAGCGCTCGATGGTGTGCGGCCCCTCGGGCTTCGCCGACGCTCCGTAGCCGACGGTGTCCATGGCGATCGCCCGGTACCGGGTACCGACCAGGGGGAGCACGTCGAGGTACTCCGTCCAGGAGCGCGGCGTTTGGTGGAGCAGCAGCACGGGCTGGCCGTCGCCGGTCTCCACGTAGTGCAACTGGCCGAAGCGGCTGGGCACATAGCCCTTCCGCAGTGTGTTCGCGTCCGTCGTCTCGGTCATGCGGGGGTCGCTTTCGTCACAGGGCCGGCAGCACCGAGGCGCCGACGGATTCGATGAGGCCGGTGGGAGGGGCGTACGAGCCGACGTGCTGGAGGAAGACCCCGTCGACGCCGTCGGCGTGCAGGGCGCGCAGCCGCCGGGCGATGTCGTCGGCGGTGCCGAACAGGCAGAACCCCTCGGCGAAGCGCAGCGCCGCCGCGTCGTCGACCCAGGGGGTGACGGCCTTCACGGCGGCGTCCCAGTCCTCGGCGTGCGCCAGGTCCGGATAGACGCTGTCGATGACATCGGGGGGCAGCGGACACGTCGACGTGGATCCCCGCGAGGGGCGAGGAACGGGGTGCCGCCGTTGCGGGCGATCGCCGTGCAGATGGGCTTGATCCGGCGGGCGGCGACCACGATGTCGTCGGTCACCTCGCAGTACGCGGACACGGTGAGCGGCACCGTCCGCGCCGCGCGCCCTGCCGCGTCCGCACCCTCCCGCACCCCGGCGGTGGCACTTGCCAGGGTGCGGGGTGAATCGCCGCTGAACAGGATCACGCCGTCGGCCGCCTCGCCGGCGAGGCGGAGGTTGCGGGGCCCGCTCGGCGCCACGATCCGGTCGGCGCGGTCGCAGGGCGGGACTTGGATACCGACCTTCAACCGGGCCCCCGGATCGCTCACTTGGCGTTCCGCGCCGTGAGGTCGAGGGCGATGTCCGTGATCATGTCCTCCTGGCCGCCCACCATGCCGCGGCGGCCGACCTCGACGAGGATGGTGCGGGTGTCCAGGCCGTAGCGGGCGGCGGCGGCCTCCGCGTGGCGCAGGAAGCTGGAGTAGACGCCCGCGTAGCCCAGGCTCAACGTCTCGCGGTCCACGCGCACTTCGCGGTCCTGGAGGGGGCGGACGAGGTCGTCGGCGGCGTCCATCAGCGGAAACAGGTCGCAGTGGTGCTTCCAGCCCAGCAGGTCGGCGACCGCGACGAACGCTTCGAGGGGACAGTTGCCCGCGCCCGCGCCCTGGCCGGCGAGGGAGGCGTCGACGCGGGTGACGCCCTCCTCCACGGCGACGACGGTGTTGGCGACACCGAGCGCGAGGTTGTGGTGGGCGTGGATGCCCAACCCGGTGCCGGGGTCCAGGACGTCGCGGTAGGCGCGGAACCGGTCGCGGACGCCGTCCATCGTGAGACGGCCGCCGGAGTCGGTGACGTAGACGCAGTGCGCGCCGTAGGACTCCATCAGCTTGGCCTGGCGGGCCAGTTCGGCGGGCTCGGCCATGTGGGACATCATCAGGAACCCGGCGACGTCCATGCCCAGCTCCCGCGCGGCGGCGATGTGCTGGGCGGCGATGTCGGCCTCGGTGCAGTGCGTGGCGACGCGCACCGACCGGATGCCGAGCGCGTGGGCCTGCTTGAGGTCGTGGATGGTGCCGATGCCGGGAAGGAGGAGCGTGGTGGGGATCGCGGTGGTCGTGGCGTCGACGACGGCCTCGATCCACTCCCAGTCGGTGTGCGCGCCGACCCCGTAGTTGACGCTGGAGCCGGCCAGGCCGTCGCCGTGCGCGATCTCGATGGCGGCGACCCCGGCGGCGTCAAGGGCGGCGGCGATGGTGCGGGCCTGCTCGGTGGTGTAGCGGTGCCGGACGGCGTGCATGCCGTCCCGCAGGGTCACGTCCTGGACGTAGAGACTGGTCACTTGGCGGCCTCCGTCGCGTGGTGCGCGGCCATGCGCTCAGCGGTGCGCAGTGCGGCCGACGTCATGATGTCGAGGTTCCCGGCGTAAGCCGGCAGGTAGTGGGCGGCGCCCTCGACTTCGAGGAAGACCGACACCTTCAGCGCTTCACCCGTCCCGGCGGGCGCGAGGGTGTGCAGCGGGTCGCCGGGGTTCACCGTCTCGTACTGCACCTTCTGCTTGAGGCGGTATCCGGGCACGTACGCCTGGACGCGGCCGGCCATCTCCTCCACGGAAGCCGTGACGGTCTCCTCGGCGCAGGCGGAGACGACGCAGTGCACGGTGTCCCGCATGATCAGCGGCGGCTCGGCCGGGTTGAGGACGATGATCGCCTTGCCGCGCGCGGCGCCGCCGACCTGCTCGATGGCGGACGAGGTCGTCTCCGTGAACTCGTCGATGTTGGCGCGGGTGCCGGGACCGGCCGAGCGCGAGGAGATCGAGGCGACGATCTCGCCGTAATGGACCGGGGTGACCGCGTTGACGGCGGCGACGATCGGGATGGTGGCCTGGCCGCCGCAGGTGACCATGTTGACGTTCGGCGCGCCCAGGTGAGCGTCGCCGTTCACCGGCGGCACGACGTACGGGCCGATCGCGGCCGGGGTCAGGTCGATCAGGGTGCGGCCCAGGGGGCGCAGGACGTCCTCGTGGTGGCGGTGGGCGCCAGCGGAGGTCGCGTCGAAGACGTACTCCACGTCCGCGAACTCGTCCATCTTCACCAGACCCCCGACCCCCGCGTGGGTGGTGGCGACCTTGAGGCGGCGGGCGCGGGCGAGGCCGTCGGAGTCCGGGTCGATACCGGCCATCGCGGCGATCTCCAGCGACTCGGACAGCCGGAGAATCTTGATCATCAGGTCGGTGCCGATGTTGCCGGAACCGATCACGGCGACCTTCGTACGGCCACTCATGCGGTGTCTCCCGTCTGTGCGAACTGCACGCTGATACGGCCCAGTTGACTGATGCGCGCCTCGAAGCGGTCGCCGGGCGCGGCGACGGCCATCGGGCCGAGCGCCCCGGTGAGCACGACGTCCCCGGCCTTGAGCGGGTCACCCGCGGCAGCTAGCGTCGAGGCGAGCCAGGCGGCGGCGTTGAGCGGGGAGCCGAGGCAGTCGGCGCCGGTGCCCGTGGAGACCGGTTGCCCGGCGCCCTCGCGCGTCATCGTCATCCGTACGGCGCGCAGGTCAAGGCCGGTCAGGGGCACGGGCGTACCGCCGAGGACGTACAGACCGCTGGAGGCGTTGTCGGCGACGGTGTCGACGATGGTGATGTCCCAGTCCGCGTTGCGGCTGTCCACGATCTCCAGGGCGGGGAGCGCGAAGTCGGTCGCCCGGATCACGTCCGCCACCGTTGTCGCCCGGTGCGGCAGGTCTGCCTTGAGGATGAGGGCGACCTCCGCCTCGACCTTCGGCTGGATGAGCCGCCCGGCCGCGACGGTGCCGCCGTCGGGGACGGCCATGTCGGCGAACAGGGCGCCGAAATCAGGCTGATCCACGCCGAGTTGGGACTGCACGGCGGGGGACGTCAGCCCGATCTTCCGGCCGACGAGACGCCGCCCCGCGGCCAGGCCGCGCTCGACGTTGACCCGTTGTACGGCGTACGCGGTGTCGATGTCGCCCTCGGCGAGCAGGGACCGTACGGGCGGACAGGGCTCGCCCGAACGCTCCGCGGAGAGCAGCGCGTCGGCCGCCTTCGTCACCTCGGCGGCGCTCATCGGGCGCTCACCAGCGGGGTGTCGACGCCGACCGGGCCGAGCGGGGTCGCCCCGCCGGGGGAGCCGAGCGCGCTGTCGCGGCCGGGCAGGACCTCCACGAAGAAGTTCCGGTTGTCCTCACGGAAGTCGGGGTCCGCCTTGCGGTCCACCGTGATCGCCTGCTCGGGGCAGGCGACCTCGCAGGCGCCGCAGTCGATGCACTCCATGGGGTTGATGTAGAGCTTGCGCTCGCCCTCGTAGATGCAGTCGACCGGGCACTCCTCCATGCAGGACCGGTCCATGATGTCGACGCAGGACGCGCCGATGACGTACGCCATGGTGTGTTCAGTGCTCCTTCTCGGTGGAGTGCCCGGGGAACAGGGCGGCCTCCGGGTCGATGACGGTGGCCGCGTTGTTGACGGCGGTGGCGGCCTCGCCGAAGCCGACCGAGATGAGGCGGACCTTGCCGGGGTAGTCGGTGATGTCGCCCGCGGCGAAGACCCGGGGCAGGTTGGTCGCCATGTGGGTGTCGACGGTGATCTTCCGGGCGTTGAGGTCAAGGCCCCAGTGCTGAAGGGGGCCGAGGTCGGCGAGGAAGCCGAGCGCGGCGACCACGGTGCCGGCCGGGACGAGGCGGGTCTCCTTGCTGACGCGGTGCCGGATCTCCGCCTGCTCCACCCGGTCGCCGCCGATGAGCCGGATCACCTCGCAGTCGGTGACTGTCTCCACGCCGAGGTCGCGGACCTTCTCGACGGACGCCGCGTGGGCGCGGAAGCGGGCCGTGCGGTGCACGAGGGTGACGGAGCGGGCGATCGGGGCTAGGAGGGCCGCCCAGTCGAAGGCGCTGTCGCCGCCACCGACGACCACGACGTCGCGGTCCGCGTGCACGGACGGGTCCGGCACGAAGTACTCCAGGCCACGCCCGAGGAACTCGTCCCCGGCGGGCAGCGGGCGGGGCGTGAAGGTCCCGACGCCGCCCGTGATGACGACGGCCCTGGCCCGCACCGTCGCACCCTGGTCGCTGCGGACGACCGGCAGGCCGTCGGCGTCGTGGGTCAGCTCAGCGGCCCGGTGGCCGAGGAGATAGCGCGGGGAGTAGGGCTCTGCCTGGGCGACGAGGCCGTCCACCAGATCGCGGCCGCGCACGGACAGGAACCCGGCGATGTCGAAGATCGGCTTCTCGGGGTACATCGCGCTGATCTGTCCGCCGAGCTGCGGCAGGACGTCCATCACGGTCACGGTCAGGCCGCGGAACCCGGCGTAGTACGCGCCGTACAGGCCCGCCGGACCCGCGCCGATGATCAGGACGTCGGTGGTCAGGACGTCGGTGGCGCCGGTGAGTTGGCTCATGCGGTGAGCGTAGGAACGGGGTGCGGTTCTCCCTACGGAGTTGTTCCGGTGAGCAGGACACGACTGGTCAAGAGGGTGCGACGGGGGCGTCGCGGACCGGAACGCGGCGAGGGACCCGCCGTCCGGCGGGCCCCTTCGTGCTCGTGCGAGGTGGTGCGGTCTTCATGCTCGTGGGAGATGGCGCGGCTAGGCGAGCGATCTGCCGATGCCCAGCGCGGCGGTCCGCAGCGCCGTCGCGTACCCCGTCGCGTCCATCCGGTAGGTGGGCGCCGTGATGGACAGCGCCCCCACCAGCGTGGTGCCCCCGGCGAACACCGGAACGGCCAGGCTCGCGTACCCGAGCCGGATCTCCTCGGACTCCAGGACGATGCCCTCCTCCCGGATCCGGTCGAGCTGGGCGCGCAGGCGGCCCGGCGAGACCACCGTGTGCCGGGTGATCGGCTTGAGGCCGCCCCGGACCACGTCGACGAAGAGCGACGGCGGCGAGTACGCGAGGATCGCCTTGCCGGTACCCGTGCAGTAGAGCGGGAGCCGGCCCGCCACCCGGGACTCCGCGTTCAGCCCGCGGTGCGGGAAGATCTTGTCGAGGTAGACGACGTCCAGGCTGTCGTGGATGGCGAAGTGGATGGTCTCCCGGGTGATCAGGAGAAGGTCCTCCATGTACGGCTGTACCGCCTCGCGCAGGATGCGCTGCCGGTGTACCCGCTGGCCGAGTTCGAACAGGCGCAGGCCGAGCCGGTAGTCGCACCCCTCGCGCTCCAGCAGCCCCCAGGTGACCAGCTCTTGGGCAAGCCGGTGCACCGTGGCCTTGGCCGCTCCCGACCGCCGCACCAGCTCGGCGAGCGAGAGTGCGGCGTCGTCGGAGGTGAAGGCCTCCAGGATCGGACGGACCTTCCCCAGAACGGAGTTCATGGAGTCGGCGCCGCCCGCATCCTCGCTGTCGGGATGTCGCTCGGCGCGGCGTGCGGAGAGGACGAGGCCCTGCGGCGCCGGGGCGGCGAGGGCGTGGTGACCGGCCAGTGCTGCGTCGGCCGGCGCCTTCATGCCGACTGCCCCGCGTCCGCGGCGGCCGGGTCGATGACCGCGACGCCCATTCCGGTGAGCCACTCGGGCATCGGCTCGTACGCCAGACGCCGGGCCGGCGCGTTATCGAGGGCGGCGGCCATCAGCAGCCACGTGCGCAGCTCCTGCGCGCCGTTGCCCGCGGCCTTCTCCAGTTCCTCGGACGTGAACTCGGTGAGGCGGTGTGCCTCACCCCGCTCGAGGAGGCCGAGGAACTCGTTGTCGAACCCCGGGGTGAGGGACGCCTCGGCGGCCCGGATGATCTCGCGGCGGCGCTTGTCGTAGTCCTGCCAGTTCTCGCGCCCGTTCAGCCAGGCGCCGACCATGAACTCCTCGTCGTCGCCGTGCGGTTCGCGCCAGTCGGGCCAGGGCAGCCGGTGCGAAAGACCGCCCGAGCCGACCACCGCGACCCGCCGGTCGCCGGGGAAGGAGAGCACGGCCTCACGGATGGCGTACCCCAGTTCCTCGCACCGCTGCAGGGTCGGCAGCGGATGCGCGAAGACGTTCACGACGAGCGGCACGATCTCCACGTCGAGCCCGTCCAGCAGGTACTGGATGGCGTGGGACTGCCCGTGGTCGATCTGGAGCCGTGCGGAGAATGCAGGGTCGAACCGGCCGCTCTCCACCAGCGAGTCCGCGATGTGCTGCGCGAGCGGCACGTCCACCGGCTGCGGGCCCTTCGGGGTCCCGGACTCGCCGCTGGCGATACACTCCCCGACGCCCAGCGTGAACGGCGGGATCAGATCGAGCCAGAACCCGCGGAAGTGGTTAGAGCCGATCAGGACGACGGTGTCGGGGCGGACCCGGGCCAGTTCGGCGCGGGCCGCGCCGAGCGCGTCCCGGAACCGTTCGGCCCGGTCCTTGTGGATCGTCTCCTCCCAGTGCGTGTTCATCAGGGTGCTGTGGGAGGCCCCCACGCCGAGCACGATCTCGCTCATGCCGATGCTCCTTCCGGCTGCGCGGGTGCCTCGCACTCCGCGCGGGAACGGGTGACGGTGTCGACCGCCGTGCGGATCAGGTGGCGGGTCAGTCGCTGCATCTCCTGGACGGAGACGGTGTTCATGCCGCGGGCGAAGTCGATGCCGAAGGGCGCCTTGGTCACCTTCGGCATGCCGACGCGGACGGTCGGGATGCCGCGCCCGCGCAGGATGTTGGCGTCGGTCGCGCCACTGTTGCCGTTCACGATTTCGTGCGGCCGTCCTTCGAGCGCCTCCCATCCGGCGACCGCGCTGCGGAAGACCCAGCTCTCCCGGCTGGTGGTGGTTCCCGGGATGGCGAGGATCATCTCGACCGTGGCGTCGAGCCCCGGCAGCGTGCGCTTCAACTCCGCGATCGCCGCGGCGAATTCACGCTTCGCCTGCATGGGCTTGGTCTCCGGCGCGATCCGCAGGTCGACGCGGAGGGTGCAGGCCGCCGTGGTCACGGCCGCCATCCGCGGCCAGCCGCCGCGCACCGACGACACGACGCCCTGCGGTGCGACCGTGCCGCCGGTGTGCCGCTTGGCGTACTCGGCGAACCACTCCTCCAGGTGCCGCACGACGTCGCCGGCGCGGCTGATCGCGTTGTCGTACGGGAGCCGGTGCCGCGATCCCACGTACGTGTGGGTGCCATGCACCGTCACCTCGAACCAGACGAGGCCGACCTCGTCCCACGACACGGTCCACCCCGGCTTGGCGATGACCGCGTAGTCGGTCCACACGCCCTGCTCCAGGAGGAACGAACAGCCAGCGCCCTGACCGGTGTTGAGCCGGTCGCTGCCGGGACGGGCGTTGGTCGGCATGCCGCCGGCCCCGAACGCCGCCACCAGATCCCCGGTCAGCGGCACACCGGCAAGCGCGACCGCCTCGGCGGCCATCATCACGCAGGCCGCGTGCCCTTTGGGGTTGGAGGCGCCGAGGCCGGTCACCAGGTCGTCGTAGACGGTGGCCTCGGGCCGCATGTCCTCGCGCAGCTTCGGTCCGATCCACGGCACGTCCTCGCTCTCGTCCCCCACGGTGAGCGTGTCGATGGGCGCGTACAGCATGAGATCGGGGCCGGTGCCGTCGCCCTCCAGGCGGGCCCAGGCGTTGGCCTGCCGTGCGTCGATCGGCTGAGCGGCCGCGCGCAGGCCGACCGAGGCGAGGGTCTGGGCGATGTGTTCGGCGAGCGGCCGCTCGTCACCGGTCGGACTGGGGATGCCGACGAGCCCCACGATCAGCTCGCGCAACCGCTCGTCGGTGACGTGTCGCCACGCCTCCGACACCCAGGCGCGACGCTGCTCGTCGAGCCCCGAGAGCCCGTCGAGACCGTCGAGTTCGGCGGCGCCCGTCACTGGTTGATCCGGTGGACCTGGGTCATGGTCTTCTCCGCGAACAACTGCTTCGCGCGGGGCAGTGCCACCGCGACGGCGGCACCGAGCAGGATCTTGCAGAGGGTGCGGGCCATGATCAGGCCTCCTTTTCGATGATGCCGGTGGTGTTCGAGGTGTCCGAGGTGTCTGTGGCGGGTCCGGTGAAGCCGGCGGCGGCGAGCTTCTTGGCGTAGTCCTCCTCGACGAGGTTGCGCCAGGAGGTCAGCGACACGTCGGGGCGGTAGAGCTTCTCCGGCGGCGCGTCGGTGATGTCGACCATCCAGGCGTCCTGGCCGGAGAACTGGCCGTGGAACAGCCAGCGGATGGCGCCGAGGTACTTGCCGTAGAAGCGCAGGGTGTCCCAGCCCTGCTTGAAGTTGACCATCACGCCGACGTACATGTGGTGGTCGTCGTCGATCGGCACGTAGAACTCGTAGTGCATGAAGGTGGGGTAGGCGATCCGCAGCATGCCCGGCATCGTCAGGGACGCGAAGCCGGGGAAGTTCTGGGACTCGATCACCGGGTCGACCTTGTCGGACGCGCCGGTGTTGCCGAGGTTGAACGTCCCCTCCGGCGGCTGCTTCATCCACCACCGCTTGTTGGTCCAGCGGCCCACGCCCGGGAAGTCGGCCTCCCAGTAGACCTCGTCCTGCACGCGGTAGATCCAGCGGCCCTTCGGCACGATCCGCGTGATGTTCCACGTCGGCATCGGCTTGAGCAGACGCCAAAGAGCCGTGCGGTGCAGGTACTTGGCATGTCCCTCGTCGAAGCCGTTCTCACAGGCGAAGCGCCAGTTGCCGCCGCGCGGATCGAAACGGCCGCCCATCACGAAGGCGTTCGACACCAGCTCCTCGGGGAGCTGCTCGTCGATCGGGTGCGGCTCCTCGTCGGCGATCGGCATGTACACCCAGACCATGCCGATCCGCTCCTCGACGGCGTACGTGCGCACGCCCAGCTTGCCCGTGAGGCGGCAGCCGGGGCCGTCGGTGATGACCGCGGACAGATTGCCGGTGGGCAGGTCGAAGGTCCAGCCGTGGTAGGGGCAGCTGACGGTGCCGGGGAACTGCTGGTTGCCCTCGGACAGGGGGACGCCGCGGTGCGGGCAGCGGTTGTGCAGCGCGTACACCTTGCCGCTGTCGCGGATCAGCGTGATCTTCTCGCCGCAGAGCGTGAAAGGCTTGGGGTCGTTGGTGATGTGGCTCGCCCAGGTGACCGGGTACCAGTAGCCGCGGAAACCGGACGCCGCGTTGTCGTAGTGGGGCCAGGACGACCAGTCCTGCCGGCCAATCTTGTCGGGGGTCGCGCGGGGCGGCTGGTCGGCCTTGGCGGGTGCCTTCGCTGCGGTCTTCCGCGCGGCGGGGGGGCGTTCGCTCGTCGTCATCTCGTCATGGCCTCCTGCTCCGGTGGGGTGTGCGGCACGAGCATCCGGCGCGGTGCGACGCCTGCCTATGAACCTGTTCCGGTGAACGGACCGTGACCGACGGGGGACCGGTCAGCGAACCGTCTCCCTTGATCGCTCACGGAGGCGGCGGACAGCATCCGTCCATGAACCGGATGACGATTCCCGGCCTGGTCGTCGCGGCGGTGGCGGACCACGGCGACCGGGCCTTCCTGACCGTCGACGGAACCCGGCGCTCCTACGCGCAGACGCGTACGGACGCCGCCACGATGGCCGGCGCGCTGGCGGCCCGAGGCTGCCGCCCGGGCGACCGCGTGGCGGCGCTCCTGTCCAACCGCGTCGAACTGATCGACCTGGTCCTCGGCTGCGCCTGGCTCGGGGCGGTCGTGGTCCCGCTCAACACGGCGCTGCACGGGCGGCTGCTCCGGCACGCCCTGGACGAGGCGCAGCCTCAATTCCTGTACGTGGAGCAGGCGTTCGCCGACCGGGTCGCCGAAGCGGGGTTCTCGGGAGAGGTATGGGTGACGGGTTCGCCGCAGGCGCCCGGCCCCGGGATCGAGCAGGCGCTGGACCCCTACCCGTCCCGCCCCGGTGACACGGCCGCGATCCTGTTCACCTCCGGCACCACGGGCCCGTCCCGGGGCGTGCGCTGCCCGCACGCCCAGTTCGCCTGGTGGGGCCGGAACGTGGCAGGCCAGCTGCGCCTGACCGCCGCCGACACCCTCTACACGTGCCTCCCGCTGTTCCACACCAACGCCCTCAACACCCTGGCCCAGGCGATGACCGTCGGCGCCTCGATGGTGGTGGACCGCAGGTTCTCCGCGTCGCGGCACTGGCAGCGGGCCACCGAGACAGGAGCCACGTGCGTGTACGTGCTCGGCGCCATGGTGCCGATGCTGCTCGCCCAGCCGCCGGGCCCGGGCGACCGTGCGCATCGGGCCTGGCGCGGCCTCGGCCCGGGGACGCCCGGCCCGCTGTGGGAGGTGTTCCGCGAGCGGTTCGGTGTGGCGCTGGTCGACGGCTTCGGCTCCACGGAGACCAACGCGGTCATCGGCTCGGTGCCGGAGGACTGCCGCCCCGGATACATGGGCACGGTGCGCGACGGCTTCGAGGCGAGGGTCGTCGACACGGAGCTCTCCGACGTGCCGGACGGAACCCCCGGCGAACTCGTGGTCCGCACCGACCAGGAACACGCCTTCTCCAGCGGCTACTTGGGCGAGCAGGCTCTGGACCCGGGTTCCTGGCGGCGCACGGGCGACCGCGTGGTGCGCGAGCCCGACGGCTGGTTCCGCTTCGTCGACCGCGTCAAGGACTGCATCCGGCGACGCGGCGAGAACATCTCCTCGTACGAGGTCGAGACCGCCCTGCGCAGCCACCCCGGCATCGCGGAGGCCGCGGCCTTCCCGGTCCCGTCCGACCTCGCCGAGGACGAGGTGATGGTGGCGGTGGTCCCGCGCACCGGGTACGCGCTCGACCCGGCGGAGGTGGTGCGGCACTGCACGACGGAACTGCCCGCGTTCGCGGTCCCGCGGTATGTGGACGTGACCCGGGAGCTGCCGCTCACGGAGACCGGGAAGGTACGGAAGTCCGTGTTGCGGGAGCGGGGGGTGACCGGGGGGACGTGGGACCGGTGCGGCTAGGGGCTGTCAGTCGGCTCCACGTGCGCGTCACGCGTGGGGGTGCCCCGTCGCTTCGTAGGGAGCCAGGAACGGCCGCAGGGCCGACAGCATCTCCTCGGGTGATTCCTCGGCGGGGTAGTGGCCGCACCCGGGCTCGCCTTCAACCGCCTGGCAGGGGTCAACGAGGAGCTGGTCCGCGGACGGGAGGCGCTCTACTTCGGCCACCAGTTCGCCACGAAGGCGGGCAAGCCGCTGCCCGAGCGTGCCGTGCAGTACTACATCGACGTACTGGCCTCCGACCCGGAAGCACTGCGCTGCAGTTTCGAGTTCCACCGCGCGCTGGACGCGCCCATCGAGTGCCAGAGCCGGTCGTTCGTCTCGTGGCTGCCGAGGAGGGGAGCGGAGGGGGAGAGGCGGTCCTGGCGGAGTCGTCGGGGGAGGCTTCGGCGGAGTCCTCGGCCGGCTCCCCGTCCCTGGACGAACTCGCCACGTTCGTGGTGGCCGTCAACCAGTCGCTCGCCGTGCTGAGCCGCGCCGGGACCCCGGACTCCGAGCTGCGATCCGTGGCCCGCCTCGCGTGCTCCACCGTCGCGAACGCCCTCACGCCCAGCTGACTTCCGGCCCGCGGCACGTGCGGGCCCCAACGACGCGTGGCCGGGCGCGGATGCACGGGGCGCCGACCCGCCCCATGCACCCGCGCCCGGCCGCCGCCGCGCGCAGTCCCGCCTGCTCACCCGGGCAGCAGAACCGCCCGCCCCCGGACGCGTCCGCCGCGCAGCGCGTCGAGCGCCGCAGAAGCCTCGGCCAGGTCGAACTCCTCGACCGCCAGGGAGAGTTCGCCCTCGGAGAGCCTGCGTGCCAGGTCGCTGGAGACCTCGCGGGCCCGGCGCTCCTGGCGGATCATGTTCACCGGGAGCAGCGCCACCTCGTCGAGCAGCCAGCTCGGCAGGTCGAGCTCGACGTGCGGGCCGGCCACGTAGCCGATGACGACCGCGCGTCCGCCCCGGCGCACCCACCGGCTGCGGCCGACCAGGCCCGAGCCGCCCAGCGTGTCGACGAGCAGCGAGGCCGCGCGATCCTGGGCGAGACCCTCCGCGTCGTCCAGCGTCACGGCCTCCACGCCCTTCGGCACGTCGGCCAGCTGGTCCGCCCGGCCGACCACGCCGGTGACCCGGGCGCCCGCGGCCAGTGCCTGCTGGGCGACCATCGCGCCGACCGCACCCGCGGCGCCCACGACGACGACGTTCTCGTCCTGACCGATCCGGGCGACATCGTGCAGCGCCACGTACGCGGTTGTCGCGGGGACGAAGAAGCTCGCCGCCACCGCGGGGGGGAGCGGAGCGTCCAGCGGCGTGACGGCCTTGCGCTTCACGCTGACCCGCTCGGTCCACGTGCCGTCACGCAGCAGGCCGAGACCGCCGCCGCGCAGCACGACCTGGGTGCCGGGGACGAGGTCCGAGTCGGCGTCCGCCTCCAGGACCGTGCCCGCGCCCTCGACGCCACCGATGTACGGGAGCGAGGGCTTGAGATCGAAGTCGCCGGACGCCACGGTGACATCGAGGTGCGAGACACCGCCGGCCGTCACCTGGACGAGGACCTCGCCCGGTGCGCGGACGGGCTCGGGCACCTCGTCGAGGACCGGGGCGGCGCCCCAGTCGTGGAACCGGACCGCCCGCATCAGCCGGCGGCCTTGCCGATGAACTCGAGGCTGAGCGCGTTGTAGCGCTGGGCCTGCTCGTGCTGCGGCCAGTGCCCGCAGTTCTCGAAGAGTTCGAGGCGCGAGCCGGGGATGCCCTCGTGCAGGGCCGTCGCCTCGGGGGTGTCGCCGAACGGGTTCTGGCGTCCCCACACGACCAGCGTCGGCTGGGTGATCTGCGCCAGGTGCTCGGGGCGCAGCAGGTTGCGCCGGCGGCGCTCCATGTCCTGGAGGGAGAGGAGGTTGTCGACGCCGGCGACGAACTCGGGTGTGTGATAGATCGCGTGCCGGACCTCGACCAGTTCCTCGGTGGCGGAGGCGTCGTCGGCCATGAGGAGGCGCATCCGCTTGCGGGTGAGCTCGATGTCGTCGGAGGTGACGGCCTGCTTGGTGCTGGTCCGGATGCGGTCCATCACCTCGGGGTTGGCCACCGTGCCCCCGGAGCAGAGGAATTGGAGGCTGCGCACCCGGTCGGGGTGGTCGATGGCGGCGCGGGCGCCGACCCAGCCGCCCAGCGACTCGCCGACGATGTGGACGCTGTCGACCCCGACAGCATCCAGGTAGTCGAGCAGGTGGGCGACGTAGTCGGCGATCTCGTACGGCTTGTCGGGCTTGCCGGTGTAGCCGTGGCCGAGCATGTCGATGGCGTGCAGGTCGTAGGCGGCGTGCGCGGTGATGTTGCGCGCGAAAGCCTCCAGATGACCGCTGGTGCCGTGCAGGAAGACGACGGCCTGGCCGTTCGGGTCACCGGCGCGCAGGGTGCGGGTGGGGACACCGGCGGCGTCGACGTACTCGACGCGGAAGGGGGTGGGGCTGATCTCCGTCCAGATGGACATGGGGCGTTCTCCGTAGGGCAGTCGGGGAGGGGATGAGGACTCAGCTCAAGGAGTCTCAGCTTAGGGAGTTGAGGAAGCCGCTGACCACCGAGTGGTACGCCTCGGGGCGCTCCTCCTCAAGGTGGTGGGAGCTGTGGTCCATCACGTGGAGGTTCCCGTTCGGCACCATGCGGGCCAGCATCAGCGGGTAGTCCGGGGTGAGGAACGCGTCCTGCATGCCCCACATGAACAGCGTGGGGGCCTGGATCTGCCCCAGTTCCTCGGTGAGGTCCTGCCACTCGCCGCGCGGCGAGTCGGACATGGCCGCCAGCGCGCGCTCCTCCTCGTCGAGGCTCTGCTCGTAGCGCATGGTCAGCGTCTCCTCGGGAAGCTTCGAGCCGTCGTACCACTCCAGCTTCGTGATGAGGTCACGCAGCTTCTCGCGGGTCGGGCCCTCGCCGCCGTAGTAGATGTCGCGGGCCGTGCGACCGCGGTGCCCGTTCTCGGGGAGCGGGGCGAGCGGACCGTAGAAGACGGGCATGCTGCCGGTGATCACGAGGGACCGGACGCGCTCCGGGTACTTCGCGGCGAGGTTGAGGGCGATGGTGCCGCCCCACGAGCTGCAGATGAAGTCGGCGCGCTCGACGCCGAGCGTGTCGAGGAGGCCGACGGTCTTCGCCGCGTGGTGGTCCCACATCGGGCCCTCGATCGGGGACTTCTCCGACTTGCCGTACTGCTGGATGTCGACGAGCAGACAGCGCCGGTCGGCGGCGAAGAGGTGCGCTACGGGCCCGAAGTCGCTCCACGCGGTGCAGCCGGGGCCGCCACCGTGCAGGAACACGGTGTCGGGCCCCGAGCCGAGGTCGTGGTAGTGGTAGCGGATGCCCGCGCCGTCCGCGTAGTGGCTCTCCGGTGCAGGTGACATGTGCGTCCTTCCTCACGAAACCGGGGGGTGCGGTGTCGACCTCATCACCGCGCCGGGCGCGGGCCCAGCGTCGCGGTCCGTTCAGCGAACCGCTCCCGCTGGGCGGCGTGGGCCGCGCTCACTGCGCGGTGTATCCGCCGTCCACGTGCAGCAACGCACCGGTGGTGTAGGACGAGCCGGCGTCGAGCAGCGGGAGCACCGCGTGCGCGATGTCGTCGGGCGTGCCCCAGCGGCCCAGCGGCACCTTCGCGGTGAAGGCGGCCTGGGCTGCGGCGTCGGTGGCGGCGTCGTTCTCGTTCATGGGGGTGCGCACGGGGCCGGGCGCGACGCAGTTCACGGTGACGCCGGTGCCGGCGACCTCCAGGGCCGTCGACCTGGTCAGTGCGGCGACCGCGCCCTTGGTGGCGGCGTAGCCACCCCGTTCGGGGGCGCCCGTCGAGCCGAGCACGGAGCCGATCGTGACGATGCGGCCGTGACCGGCGTCGAGCATGCCGGGCAGGACGGCGCGGATCGCCAGCCAGGTTCCGATGACGTTGCTCTCGAAGGCGGCGCGGAAGTCGTCCGGCGTGAGGTCGAGCACCGAACCGCGGGCCAGCTGGCCGGCCGCTGTCACCAGGCCGGTGACGGGGCCCCACAGTTCGGTGGCCCGGCTCACGACGGCGGCCAGCGCGTCGGCGTCGGTGGTGTCGGCGACCAGCGCCAGCCCGCGGTCTCCCGCGATGCTCTGGAGCTGCTTCTCCGCGGCGCGGCAGCGGTCCTCGGACCGGCCGGTGACCACCACGGGGCGCCCGGCGCGGGCCACCGCCTCCGCGACGGCCAGGCCGATGCCGCTGGTGCCGCCGGTGACGAGCACGGGGCCGTTGTGCGTGGCTTCTTCGGTGTGCTGGGTCTGCTGTTGGGAACTCATTCGCCGAGCATGCGGAACGTAAGCGAACACGCCAACGCGGACGGTCCGGTCACCGGAACCGGACCACCCGCGTCGGCTCAGCCCTACCGTCCGGTGAACACCGGCGGCCGCTTCTCCAGGAACGCCTGGAGCCCCTCGGCCGCGTCGGCGGTCCCGGTCACTTCGTCCACGCCCTTGGCCTCGCGCTCCAGGGCCTGTTCGACGGGCAGCCCGTATCCCTCGTCGACGACGCGCTTGAGCAGGCCGATCGTGGCCGTCGGCTTCTCGGCCAGGCGCTGGGCCCGCTCGGCGACCACCGCGTCGAACTCGGCCTGCGCCACCACCACGTCGACGAGGCCGAGCTCCAGGGCTCGCTGCGGCGTCAGCCGTTCGGCCTCGATCATCAGGCGCTTCGCCAGGTGGGGGCCGACGAGCCGGGGGAGCCGCTGACTGCCGCCGGCTCCCGGGAACAGGCCGAGGCTCATCTCCGGGAACCCGAACGTGGCCGCCTCCGAGAGGATCCGCAGGTCGCAGGCGAGCGACAACTCCGCGCCGCCGCCCAGGGCATGGCCGTTCATCGCCGCGACGACCGGCTTGGACGCCTGCTCGATCAGCCGCTGGACCTCGATCCACCGGCGCATCTTCGCCTGGTTGCCCGCCGACAGGTCCCGCATGACGGCGATGTCGGCGCCGGCGATGAAGAACCGTCCCGTGCCGGTGATGACGATGCAGCGCACCTCCGGATCGGCGGCCAGCGGCGTGAGGACCGCGAGGAACTCCTCGATCATCGCCGGGTTCACGGCGTTCGCCTTGGGCCGGTCCACGCGGACCGTGGCCACGGCGCCGTCGTGCGTCACGTGCAGTACTTGGTCGACCTGGTTCGTCTTCGTCCCGCTCATTCGGTCACTCCCTCGGCGGTCAGCGCCGCCAGCTGTTCGTCGGTCAGGTCAAGGAGCTCGCGCAGCACCTCATTCGTGTGCTGGCCGAGGAGCGGTGCGGGCCGGTCGAGCCCGCCGGGCGTCGCGGCCAGCCGCGCGACGATTCCCTCGTGCGGGACCGGCCCGGTGAGCGGATGGTCGAGCACGGTGTAGAAGCCGCGGGCGGCGAGCTGCTCGTCGGCCTCGATGAGGTCCTGTCCGGTCGCCACGACCGCCGCCGCCACGCCCTCGGCCTGGAGCAGTTCGGCGAGCTTGTGGCCGTCCTGGGCGCGTGTCCAGGCGGCGAGGGCGGCGTCGATCTCGTCCTCGTGCGCCCGCCGCGTCGCCAAGTCGCCCTCGGGCGCCGGGAGTTCGACGAGGCGTGTCAGGGCGTGCCACTGCGCTTCGTCCGTCACCGACACCGCCAGCCACCGGTCGTCGCCGGTCACCGGGTACACACCGTGGGGCACGGCGTGCGGCGACCGGTTCGGATGCTCCGCCGTGCGGGGGTCGGGGGCGCCTGCGCCGAGGACGGGCTCCAGAGCCGCCGGGCCCATCGTCGAGGCCATCGCCTCCAGCTGGGACAGATCCACGTGACCGCCACGGCCCTGGGCCAGCAGGTCGAGCGTGGCGAGGACCGCGGAGTTGGCGGCGATCATGTCGCCGAGCCCGAAGGTCAGTCCCTGCGGCGGGCCGTCCGGGTCGCGGGTCTCGTAGGCCAGCCCGGACATCGCGGCGAGCGTGTCGGCGAAGGTCACGGCCTTGCGCCAGGGCCCGGTCTGGCCCACCCCCGCCATCGACACCAGGATGATGTCCGGGTTCAGCTCGCGCAGCGAAGCGTAGTCCATGCCCCACTTGGCCAGCACACCCGGGCTGAAGTTCTCCACGACGACGTCGCAGTGCGGGACCAGCTCGCGCAGCAGCCGCTGGCCCTCGTCGGTGCGCAGGTTGAGGGCGACGCTGCGCTTGTTGCGGTTGAAGTTGATGAAGTAGCCGCTGTCGTCGGGATCGGAGCCCGGCCGCAGATGCATAGAGGGCGCGAAGCGCGTGGGGTCCTTGCGGTGCCGGGACTCGACCTTGACGATGTCCGCGCCGTGCTCCCCGAACTGCTTGGTCACGTACGGGCCGGCGAGCACCCACGTCAGATCGAGGACCCGAAAGCCTTCCATGGCCCGGGACTTGGGCTGCTCCTGCTCCTGGCGCGCCCGACCGGTGTGGCGCCACGGAGAGTCGCCCTCCGCCTCCCGGATCGCGGGCAGGGTGACCGGGCGGGGGAGCGCCGCCCACGGGAAGCCGACGTCCTCGACGCCGCCGTCGGGCAGCCCTTCGCCGGTGACGGTGACCAGGGAGGCGCGGTCGCGCAGCTGCGGATGCTCGGTCAGCCGCTCGGGCGGTACGACCTCGGCCCACGGCAGGGCGCGCCGCCGTGCCTCCTCGGCGATCTCGGCGGTGGGCAGCCCCTTCGCGAACTGCCGGACGATCTCGTCGACATGGGGGCGCTCGCGCCACCGGAACGCGGCGTCCTGCCACCGCTCGTCGAGCAGCTCACCGGCCGCGCCGCGCTCCGCCATCCACGTCAGCAGATCCGTCCACATCCGGGGGCTGCCGGAGTAGCCGCCGGCCACATATCCGTCCGCCGTCTCGAAGATCTGGTGCGCGACGTGCTCGTACACCCCTGCGCTGCGTACGGGGAAACGTCCGGCGTGGACCCAGGCGATGGCGGCGGTCTCCAGCGTGGCGGCGACGGCCTCCTGCGCGGAGATGTCGACGAGCTGAGGAGTGCCCGACACGACGGCGAGCAGCGCGCCGATCGCCGCGTGGGCCCCGGCGATCTGGAACGCCTGCTCGCGCGGCGGCGGCTTGGGCTGTCCGTCGGGGCGCCCGCCGAGCCAGGTCATGCCGCCCGCCGATGCCAGGACCAGATCGTCGACGACCCAGTCGCGGCGCGGTCCGGTCAGACCGAACGGCGTCACCACCACGTGCACGGCGTGCGGCCAGCGGGACGAGCCGTCCGCACGCAGGCCGCGCAAGTCTGCGTACGGGCCGCTCTCCAGTACGACATCGGCGCCCGCCGCGAGCGCGTCGAGCTCCGCCGCGTCGCGCACCGTTGTCCAGCGCTTGCCCGCGTGCCAGTGCGCCCGGGCCGCGGGGCCGAGACCGGCACCCGACTCGGTCCGTACCACATCGGCGCCGATCCCCACGAGCAACCGGGCGCCCTGGAAGGCGAGTTCATCGGTCAGGTCGAGCACGCGCAGCGGCGTCTGGTCCGGATCTGTTCGCACCACGGCTCCTCCCCTCACATGTCCGCAGCCTTTGCGGCATCTCACGATCACGGTGGGAGGGGAGGCGGGCCACCGGTGTGTTCTGCTGGCCGGACCGGGACCGTCGCCGCGAGCGCTCAGCCCGTGACGATGCGCACGGCGGTCGGCTTCGGTTTCGGTGTGCGCACCGTGCGAGCCGGGTCGTACGACCTCTTGCGCGCCACACCCCGCGCGATGCGCTCCGCCGTGTCCTGCAACATCGCGAGGTGCCGCTCCACCGACACCTGCGTGACCGGTCCGGTGATCGACAGCGCCGCGTACTCCGACCCGGCCAGCACCACCGGTACGGCGAGGCTGGCGTCCCCGATCCTGACCCCCTCGAGCTCCAGCGCGTACCCCTCCCGCGCGGCCCTGGCCAGCCGCTGGGCCAGGACCTGCGGGTCCGTGACGGAGCGAGGGGTCATGGCGGGCAGCCCCTTGGCGACGAGCTCCGCGACCCGCTCGGGTCCGTCCGGAGCCAGGGCGAGCAGCACCCGACCGGTCGCCGTGCAGGAGGCGGGCAGCCGGCCGCCGACATAGGAGTGGGTGAGGACGTTGGCCTCACCTGCGATCTTCTCCAGGAACAGGACGTGGGTCCCGTCGAGGACCGAGAGGTGCACGGCCGTGCGGGTCCGCGTGAACAGGTCGGTCATCAGCGGCCGGGCCACGGTGCGCAGCACGGAGGAAGCGGGCACCCGCTGCCCGAGCTGGAAGAGCCGGATGCCGAGCTCGTACCGCTCGCCGTGCCGGTCGAGCAGCCCCCACTGCACCAGTTCCTGGGCGAGCCGGTACGCCGACGCCTTGGGCACGCCCGACCTGCGGCTCAGCTCGCTCAGCCGCAGCCGGTCCGCGCCCGACTCGAACGCGGCGAGCAGCAGCTGCGCCTTGCCCAGTACGGAATTGGGCAGCAGGACATCCTCTTGCACGTACGACCCCATTGGCGTCCCCTCACTTCGTCTCGTGGCGACACAGGCCATTCGAAGTGCAACAACGCCATGTTGCATAGAGGGGCGGGGACGTAAACATCAGGCAACAGGTGCGCCGATGTGCTCCTTCCGTGCCTGGTCGGCGGGGATTTCGAGGCCGCGCGGCACCTGTGCGAAGAAGACCAGCGCCACCAGCGTGACGAGCGCCATCCCCATGGTCAGCAGGGCGACCGGCAGGAAATGGCCCGTGGCGGCGAGCAGCGCCGCCGCCGCGAGCGGGGACAGCCCGCCGGCGATCGCCGACGACAGCTCGTGGCCGAGCGCCATCCCGGAGTACCGGGTGCTGGTGCTGAACAGCTCGGAGAAGTACGAGGGCTGGACCCCGATCATCGCCGCCATGGCGACGTGCCCGACGACGAACGCCACGCACACCCCGGCGGTCGTCCCCGTGTCCATGAGCAGGAAGAAGGGCGCGGCCCACACCAGCATGCCGATGGCCCCGCCGATGTAGACCGGCCGCCTGCCCACCTTGTCGGAGAGCCGGCCGAAGACGACCATCATCGCCGAGTCCACCAGCATCGCGACGATCCCGGCCCACAGCAGCACGTCCGAGGAGATCCCCACGTACGCCCCGTATACGAGGGAGAAGGACATGAAGATGTAGCTGGCGCCGCTGTCGGCGAAGCGCAGGGACATGGCGAACAGCAGCTGGCGCGGATGGCGGCGCAGCACTTCCCGCAGCGGCGAGCGCGCCGGGGCATCGGCCTCCGCGGAGTCCGCCTCGAAGCTCTCCGTCTCGCCGAGGTTGCGGCGGATGTAGAGGCCCACCATGAAGATGACCGCGCTGGCCAGGAACGGGAGCCGCCAGCCCCAGGCGAGGAAGCCGTCGCCGGACACCCGCTCGGCCAGCCACAGCGCCAGCGCGGAGAGCACGAAGCCCAGGCCCATGCCGCACGAGCTGAACGAGGCGAAGAAGCCGCGCCGCTCGGCCGGGACGTTCTCGGTGATGATGAGCACGCCGCCACCCCATTCGCCGCCGGCCGCCGCGCCCTGAAGAACCCGGAGCAGCACCAGGAGCAGCGGCGAGAGCAGACCGGCCGTGGAGTACGAGGGCAGCAGCCCCATACAGAAGGTGGCGGCGCCCATCAGGGAGAGCGTCCCCATGAGGGCGACCTTGCGCCCTCGCCGGTCACCGATGTGGCCGAAGAGCACGCCGCCGATGGGCCGGGCGGCGAACCCCACGGCGTGTCCGGCCAGCGCGGCGATCGTGCCGAGCAGCGGATTCTCGCCGGAGGGGAAGAAGACCTGGCCGAGAACCAGTGCGGCGGCGGTGGTGTAAAGGAAGAAGTCGTACCACTCCATCATGTTGCCGGCGACGGACGCGATGATCACGCGCCGCGCCGTCGAGGCGCCCTCGGTCGTGGTCGTGCGGGGCATAGGTGCTCCTTGCCATTAGAGCCTCGGATCGATGGAGCGTACGAACGGCCGCAAGGCGCCTCAATCGTGCCGGTCCGTCAGGCGAGACACCGCGCTGTCCGCGGACCTCCCGGAGTGCCAGGTTGCCGCCACCTCGACAGCACTCCGACTCGGAGGTCGTATCCGATGTTCCGCCACCTCAGGCCGGGCGTGCGCCCGGCCGCCGCTGTGTGCACCCTGTTCGCTCTCCTCCTCGCCACCGCCTGCGGGGCGGGCACCACCGACTCGGCGGGTTCCGCGGACGGCAAGAACCCGACCGTGCGGCTCGCGCTCGGCGTCGACGCCGCGTACGCGCCGATGTATCTCGCCATCGAGCGCGGCATGTTCATGAAGGAAGGCGTCGATGTCCAGCTGATGAAGGTGGAGGGCGGCCCGGCCGCCGCGCAGGCGGTCACGGCCGGCACCGCGCAGATGTCCGCCAACGCCGACTCCACCGCCCTCCCGCAGATGGTGAGCAACCCGCAGCTGCGGGCCCTCGGCGTCTTCCAGTCCTCGGGCCGCCTCCTCAAGGTCGTCCTGCGCAAGGGCATCACCTCGCCGAAACAGATCAAGACGATGGGCTCGATCCAGGGCATCGGCCTGTACGCCACGCACCAGTACCTGGAGCACAACGGCATCGACCCGGACTCCGTGAAGATCCAGCAAAGTTCACCGCAGGAGATCCCCACCATGCTCCAGCGCGGCGACATCGACGGCTACATCCTCTTCGACCCCTGGGTGACCAAGGGCGTCGAGGCGGGCGGCCACATCGCCGGAGCCACCGGCGACTTCGGTGTCACGTACCGGCAGTGGCTGCTCGCGGACCAGAAGTGGCTGAAGGACCACCAGGACGTCGCCGGGAAGGTGTTCAAGGTGGTCGCCGAGGCCGACCGGCTGGTGACGAAGGACCCGCACGCGGCCGCCCTCGCCTCCCATGAGCAGGCCCAGCTGCCGGTGGCCGGGACGGAGAAGGCCATCGGCGAGATCTCCTTCACGTCCCGCGCTCTGACCTCGGCCGATGTCACGTCCTCGCGCAAGATCGTGGACTTCCTGCTCGTGGAGAAGCTCGTCAAGAGCGCACCCGACTACGACACCGTGCTGCTGAGTGGCTGGTACGGCCAGCACGCCAAGTGACCGGCTCCGACGAGCCGCGTCGCGACCGTCCCACTGAGCGGACCGCCGCGCATGCGCCTGCCCTCCGAGCGGCAGTACCGTTCGCCAACTCGCGGCCCCGCACCCCGATTTCCCGCCGAGAAGCGCCCCCTTCCGAGGTGACCATGCAAACAGTGTCCCGCTCGACATCCCGCCCGATTCGTCGCATCGCCGGAACTCTTCTCTGCACCGCCGCACTGACCTTCGTGACCGCCTGCGGTGCCGGCACCACCGACTCCGGGGCCGACGCGGGCTCGGGCGGGGCGGGTGATCCCCACATCCGGATCGCCGTCGGAGTCGACGCCGGGTACGCGCCGTTCTTCGGGGCCGACGCCGAGGGGCTGTGGGCCAAGCACGGGGTCGACGTCGACCTCGTCCAGTTCGCCAAGGGCGGTGAAGGAGTCGACGCGCTCAACGCCGGGCAGGTCCAGATGGCGGGAAACTCCGACGTCACGACCATCGGCCTGCTCGCCCAGAACCCGAAGCTGCGCTCCCTCCTCGTGTACGAGCAGTCCGGTCGCTACCTCAAGGTCGTCCTGAGGTCCGGGGTGAAGTCCCCCGACAAGATCCGCAAGATGGCCGTCGTGCCGGGCCTGTCCGAGCTGGCGACCACGCGGTTCCTGGAGTCGAAGGGCATCAAGACCGACTCGGTCAAGTTCGTCACGGCCGACCCCGCCGAGATCCCGGCCCTCACCAACAAGGGCGACGTCGACGCGTACGTCCTGTGGGAGCCGTGGCCGTCCAAGGGCAAGGAGCTGGGCGAGCGGATCCTGGAGTCCACGGGCGACTACGGCTTCAGCTACCAGCACTGGCTCCTGTCGACGTCGCCCTGGCTCAAGGACCACAAGAGCACCGTCGTCAAGGTGGCCGAGGCCCTCGAGGAAGCGGCCAAGAAGACCGAGAGCGACCCGCAGGCCGCGGCGAAGGCCACCAAGGACGCCGCGAAGATCCCCACCGACCAGACGGTGAAGGCGGTGAAGGAGATCGACTTCGGCGTCCGCGACTTCACCGACGAGGACCTGAAGGGGTACCACGACACGGCCGACTTCTACGTGAGCACCGGCAAGGTCAAGGCGCGTCCCGACGTTGCCGGCACCGTTCAGCGCGGCTGGCTTCCCGAGAACACGAAGGGGTCCTGATGACCAAGGGGATGGAGAAGGAGACGGTGGCGCAGACCCGGGCCGCGGCAGCGGTCACGGTTGCGGCCCCCCGCGCCGCGGCGCAGGCGGCGGCCGGCCGCGGTGCGGCCCTGCGGGTCGAGGGCGCGGGCATCTCGTTCGGGGAGTTCCAGGCCGTCCAGGGCATCGACCTGGACATCGCGGCCGGGGAGTTCCTCTGTCTGCTCGGGCCGAGCGGCTGCGGCAAGTCCACCCTGCTGTCGGCGATGGCGGGATTCATCCAGGTCAGCGAGGGGTCCCTCACCGCGGACGGCGTCGCCGTCCGCGGCCCCGACCCCGAACTCGGCATGGTCTTCCAGAGCAGCGAGGCCCTCTTCGACTGGATGACGGTGCAGCAGAACGTCACCTTCGGGCCCCGTATGCGCGGCCGTTCCCGCGCCGAGCAGAACCGGGTGGCCGACGAGTTCCTCGGCCTGGTCGGGCTGCGCCACTGCGCGGACCGCTACCCCGGTCAGCTCAGCGGCGGCATGCGCCAGCGCGTCCAGATCGCCCGGGTCCTGGCCAACGAACCGGGCGTCGTCCTCATGGACGAGCCCTTCGGCGCGCTCGACGCCCAGACCCGGCAGGTGCTCCAGCAGGAGACGGCCCGCATCTGGAGCGCGTCCGGCTGCACCGTCGTCTTCGTCACGCACGACATCGACGAGGCGATCCTGCTCGCCGACCGGGTCGCCGTGATGACGGCCGGCCCCGCCGCGTCGATCAAGTCCCTGTACACGGTGGACCTGCCGCGCCCCCGCGACGAGTCCGACCCCGCAGCCCTGCGCCTGCGCAGCCGGCTGCGTGAGGACATCGGAGAAGAGGTGCGCAAGGCCATGCGCGACCAAGGACTCGACGACCGGCCCGACCGAGAGGCGAAGGGCGCATGACGATCACCACCACCGAGACCCCGGCCCCGACCCGCACCCGCGCCCGCCCGCGGCGCACCAGCGGGGCCGGCGCCCAGGGGCTTCGCACCCTCGGCCTGTACGTCGTCGCCATCCTCGTCGGCCTGGGCGTCTGGCAGCTCGTGGCCATGAAGTACGGCCCCTCCCTCGTGGCCTCCCCGAGCCAGACCCTGTCGGCCGCCCGAGAACTGGCGTCCGACGGCACCCTGGGCAACTCGGTCATCGCCTCCAGCCGCCGCATCCTGATCGGCTGGGGCCTCGGCGTCGTCGTGGGCGCCCCGGTCGGCCTGCTCATCGGGCAGATCAGGCTCGTGCGCCAGCTCCTGGAGCCGTACATCGAGTTCTTCCGCTTCATCCCGCCGGTCGCCTTCGTGACCCTGGCGGTGGTGTGGCTGGGCATCGGCGAGACGCCGAAGGTCGTCCTGATCTTCTACACGGCCGTCTTCATCGTCACGCTCAACACCAGCGCGGGCGTGATGTCCGTCAACGAGTCCAAGCTGCGGGCCGCCGCCAGCCTCGGAGCCAGCCGCCGCCAGATCCTTCAGCGCGTCGTGCTGCCCTCCACCGTCCCGTACATCCTCACCGGCGCCCGGCTCGCCATGGGCAACAGCTTCCTGACGATCGTCTCCGCCGAGATCGTCGCCGCCCAGGTGGGCCTCGGCTCCCTGATCTGGACCTCCCGCAACTACGGCCGCATCGACTGGGTCTTCGTCGGCATCATCACGCTCGGCATCCTGGGCCTGGTCTACGACCGGATCCTGCGCCTGATCGCGATGCGTGTACTGCACAAGTATGGAGCTAAGGTGTAAACGAGGTCGCAGGGATCAACGGGAGTCGGGGCACAGTCCAACGGGGGAAGAATGGAGACCACAGCACGTGAGCACCACCTCGTCCACATCGCGGGCCCTCTTTCTTGAGGAGTTCGGCACGCTGCCGCGTCTCGGCGAGCGGCCCGTGCCCGAGCCGCGCCCCGGACACACCCTCGTCCGGGTGGCGGCGGCCACCGCCGCCCATCTGGACCTGAACATCCTCGACGGACAGTTCGGCATCCTGCCCGAGCTGCCGTTCATCCCCGGCACCCAGGGCAGCGGCTATGTCGTCGCCTCGGACATCCACCCCGAGGGTGCCCTGGTCCGCCTGCGCGGCGAAGGTCTCGGCCTCAGCCGCGACGGAGCCTGGGCCGAGTACGCGCTCGTCCCGGACACCGCCGCGGAGGTCATGCCCGAGGACACCGACCCCGCCCTCGCCTGCATCTACTTCTCCCCGGTCGGCACGGCCTGGGCGACCGTCCACGCGATCGCCCAGGTCGAGCCGGGGGAGCGGGTCCTGGTCACCGGTGCCTCCGGCGCGGTCGGCGCCGTGGCCGTACAGCTTGCGGCGCGGGCCGGCGCGGAGGTCATCGGCGCCGTCGGCCGCCCGGCGAAGCTGCCGCACGTGCCCGACGCCGCCAAGGCCCTGCTCGCCTCCGACCTCTCCGAGGAGGCGATCGGCGGCAAGGTCGACGTCCTCATCGACACGGTCGGCGGCCAGATCCTCCGCAACGCCCTCACCCTGGTCCGCCCGCGCGGCCGCGCCGCGCTCCTCGGCTACACGGCCGGCCGCGAACTCACCCTGGACCTCGCGGACTTCTTCCTCGCGGACGTCACCCTCCTGCCCGTGAACATGATGAGCCGCGGCCCGGAGGTCGCCTCCGAGGTGCTGCGCCTGCTGCCGGACCTGTCCTCGGGTGCGCTGACGCTGCCGTACGAGCGGTACGGGATGGACGCGCTCGGCGAGGCCGTGGAGCGGCTGCGCTCGGGCACGGCGGTCGGCAAGATCGTGCTCGACATGGAGCACACCGGCAACTGAGCCGAACGCCCATCGCACGCAAACCCAAAGGGCCCCCTCCCGCCGGAGGGGACCCTTCGTGCGTGCCGGATCAGGACTGCGAAACGCCTGCCTGCGCGGCGAGCTTGTCCGCGTCGAGGGGGAGCCAGTCGTAGTCGATCGAGTTCCAGAAGGCGCACTGGCGGCGCGCCTCGTACACGCCGGTCTTCAGCGCCCGGCTCTCACCGCCCGGCAGCAGGGACATGAACCTCCCGGCCCGGTACGAGGGCCAGGCGGCGATTCCCGGGGTGGCGGGCTTCCCGTGCTTCACGAACGAGCCCCAGTAGCGCACCATCTCTCCGGACAGCTGCTGCTGTGCGGGAGTCAGCAGCGCCGAGGTCGCCGAGGGCATCAGGTACTGCTTCTCGCTGCCGTGCGATGCGCCCGCGTCGAAGCCGGTCGAGGACCCACCGGTGGGTGGGTGCGGATCGTTGAACTCGTAGAAAAACGTGCGCGGTTGACGCTTCGAGTACTGCGCCGTGAGGGACAGGTACTGGCAGCCCCCAAGACCGAAGAAGACGCTGCTGTCGCCCCACAGGGCGCCGAAGGCGTAGGCCCCGGTGTACGCGTCGCCGTAGGCGCTGAACGGATAGTGCGCGAGGACGGCGTCGGCCTCGTCCCCGAACTCGATGCGGACCGCCTTCTCGTACTGGTCCTTCGTCGCGTTCGCGAACGGCCTCGCCCAGCTGCGTACTTCGTCGCGCGTGTGGCCGATGAGGAGGGGGACGTTCGCGGTCCGGCCGGTGCGTACGGCATGGAGCGGCGCGACGGGCAGTTCGGGAGTCCCGGACGTGGGCAGCGGGCCGCTCACAAGACCGCCGATGAAGCCCTTTGCCGCGGACTGGAGTTCACCGGCCGGCTTGTTGCGCAGGCAGTCCAGATCGGGCGCGGTGGTGGAGCAGCCGGCGGCCGTCGCGTACTTCTCCCCGCGGGCGACGGCCTGCTTGACCGTATAGCTCGGGCATCCGCCGCTCTGGATGATCGCGCCCGAGAAGAGGCCACGGGCCGGGGGCGACGCGAGGAGTGCGCAGACGGAGTGACCGCCGGCCGACAGGCCGCCGATGGTGACCCGGCTCGCGTCGCCGCCGAACGCGCCGATGTTGCGCTGCGTCCAGCGCAGCGCCGCCTCCTGGTCGAGCAGGCCGTAGTTGCCCGCGCCCTGCATGCTCAGCCCGGGCAGGTCGAGGAAGCCGAACACGCCGAGGCGGTAGTTGATCGTGACGACCACGACGTTGTTGGTCCGGGCGATGAGCGAACCGTCCTCCGCGTTCCCGGAACCGGTGGAGAAGCCGCCGCCGTGGATCCAGAACATCACCGGCAGCGGCCGGTCGGTCCGGTGGGCCGGAGTGTAGACGTTCAGGTAGAGGCAGTCCTCGCTCATGACCGAGCTCGTGCTGCCGCCGTTCTGGAGGCAGCGAGGGCCGGTGGTCGTGGCCGGCCGGGTGCCCGTCCACGCGGCGGCCGGCGCGGGCGGCTGCCAGCGTCCGGTGCCGACGGGCGGAGCCGCGTACGGGATGCCGTAGAAGCGGTCGACGTCGTCGGCCGTGGCTCCGGCGACCAGGCCCTTGTCGGTGGCGACCGTCAAGGACCGTGCGCCGGCCGACGCCGGCACGGCCGATATGAGGGTGAGCAGGAAGAGCAAGCTCGCCAGACAGGCGAGTCTCTGTCGGACAGTGGATCCCACTGGGTCTCCTGAGAGGTAGGAGCGACGAAAGCAGCCATGCTGCGCCCTGCGTGGCGCGCGCACGACGTTTGCGGTCCGCTCCCCGGACCCCTTGGCGTCCAACTAGTTATGCGCGTCACGTAGTTGGGCGTTTCAGCGCTTGCGCACGGCTTCCAGCTGCGGGCGGTCCAGACCGGGATCGGTGAAGCCGCGCGCGACCGCGTGCAGCACGCGGGCCATCGCCTGGGCTGCGGGCGTGGCGGCCCGTTGAGCCGGTGCGGCCAGGAGAATGCGACGGACCGGCGGGGCGAAGTCCGAACCCCGCTCGCGGGCGAGGGAGAGCAGGCGTACGTCACTGCGCCGGTTGGTCAGGGCGAGGCGGGGCGCGAGCGCCAGGCCGATGCCGGCGGCGACCATGGCCTGTGCCTCCTGGTAGTCGTGGGAGGCGTACGCGATGCGTGGCGCGAAACCCGCCTGACGACAGGCGCGCCGGAGCACGCCCGCGACCGGGTGATTCCCGGCGCGGATGATCCATTCCTGCTCCGCCAGGTCGGACAGCCGTACGTGGTCGGAGTCGACCAGCGGAGAACCGGCCGGCACGACCAGGACCGTGGGATCCTCCAGGAGGGGGGAGGACCAGCTGGGCGTCACCGGCAAGTGCCGGCTCTTCCCGCAGGTGTACATGCCCACCGACCGCGACAGGATCGAGCGCATCCTCGTCGATGCCCACGGCGCGGCCGACCCCGTTCAACTCGACTGGGCCATCGACAACGGCAAGCATGAGACGCTGAACGCGCTAGGTGTGCTGTCTGGGACGTTGGTGACACGCGTGCTGGGTGCTTGAACAGGTGAGGGCGCTCAGGAGGCCCTCGTGTCCCGCCGTAACGCTGGGCGAGGCCGGGATGCGACCAGAGCGGACCGCCGTCGGCGCAGTTCGAGTTGTCGGTCGGTGAGCGGAAGATCCTTCAGTTCGAGAGGAAACCCCAGATCGAAGCTGTCGCTGAACTGGTGTGGAACGCTCTGGAAGCCATGCCACCGAGGTCGACGTCGAACTGCGCCGATCCAGCATGAAGGCAATCACCGACGTTGTGGTGACCGACAAGGGTCATGGCGTGACACCCGAGCGAGCCCGCACCGCCTTCCATGCCTACGGCACCACCTGGAAGCGCAGGGCACACACCGAGGGCGGACAGCGGATCCTGCACGGTCGCAACGGTGCAGGCCGCCTCTTCGCCTTTGCCTTGAGACCAACTGACCTGGGAGTCGGCGGCCGTGGTCGATCGATCGGTCACATCAGGGAGCTTGGCGTGGTTTGACCCACGAGGCTGCCAGGATCGAGTGCTCCACAGACGACGTTGGGGCAGCCCGTGGCGGGTCCACTCGACCGCCTGAAGCTATGGCACCGGAAGAAGCCCCAGGCTGCCGGATTCGTTGAACGGCTTCCAGGTCGAGGCAGAGGATGGCTCCGTGCTCAACGACGTGCCTACCTGGCGCATCGTCGGGTAAGTCAGCATTTGGTCAGCATGGGTCCGCGCAAACTCCGAGGAAGGTGCTCGAGCGGGTCCTCGGACGGCGATGGCATAACAGCCGGATTCTACGCGAAGCGCAGGTGGGGAACCTTCTTGCCTAAGAGGGATCGATGTTCCTCAGCACCTTCGACTGTAAGGAGTGTCGGTGTACAGTGAAAGATGCCCCTGACCTGCAGAAAGCCGGCGGGGAGCCGTCTTCTAGGAGTCCATAGTGCTGCGCACCATGTTCAAGTCCAAGATTCACCGCGCCACCGTCACCCAGGCCGACCTGCACTACGTGGGATCGGTGACCATCGACGCCGATCTTCTCGACGCCGCCGATCTGCTGCCCGGGGAACTGGTGCACATCGTGGACGTCACCAACGGCGCCCGGCTGGAGACGTACGTCATCGAGGGGGAGCGCGGCTCCGGGGTCGTCGGGATCAACGGCGCGGCGGCCCATCTTGTCCACCCCGGTGACCTGGTGATCATCATCAGCTACGCGCAGGTCACCGACGCGGAGGCCCGTGAGCTGCGGCCCAAGGTCGTCCATGTCGACGCTGGCAACCGGATCGTTTCCCTCGGCGCCGACCCGTCCGAGCCGGTGCCCGGTTCGGACCAGCGGCGCAGCCCGCAGGCCGTAGGAGCCTGACCGGCGGAGCGGTGAACCAGGGGCGCGCGGAGCCCTGATCGAGCCCGCGCACGCCCCTGGCCGCCGTCCCGGCGGGCCCACGGACGCATCGGGCTGAGCTGAGGCCGGCCGGTGGGCCGGGGGAACGGGTGGGAGGGTTTCGGTTGGCTCAACGGGTTGCTCGTGGGGGAGTTTCCCAGGCGGTGGTGATGTCGTGGGCCACATCGCGTAGGAGGTCGATGAGCAGGTCCGCGAGTGGGGTGAGGACGGCGTCGGCTCCGGTCACGGCGTAGAGCTGGCGGTAGGGCCTGGGGCGGGCCAGGGCGCGATGGGTGGTGCCGGGCGCGTGGGTCAGGGCCAGGCGGGAGACGAGGGCCACCGCGATGCCCGTGCCGACCAGGGCCTGGGCGACGTCGTAGGACTCGGTCTCGAACCGCACGGTGGGCGTGAACCCGGCCTCGCGGGCCGCGTCGTGGAACTGTTCGCGGGCGGCATGACCGGCCAGGATGGAGACCCACGACTCGTCGCGCAGCTGCTCCAGGCGGAGCTCGGTGTCCACGGGCTGCCCGGTGGCCAGTGGATGGTCATCGGGGAGCACCACGACCATCGGGTCCAGCAGGAGCGGGTGGGCCCGTACGTGCGGGGGCGGCGCGAGCGGCGTGCCCCAGGACGCGACTATGGCCACGTCCAGGCGCCCCGCGCCGATCTCGTCCGCCCCGCGTCCGGACACCACGTCCACGACCGAGACGTCGGCGTCCGGATGGCGGTGGCGCAGTGCCGTCAGGGCCGGTGGCAGCAGGTGCAGGGCGGCCGCCTGGAACGTGCCGATGCGCAGCCGCAGCGAGAGATGACCGAGCAGTGCGGCCAGTTCGGTCTCGGCCCGGTCCGCCGCCTCCTCCACGGTCCGGCCGTGGGAGGCCAGCAGCGCGCCGGCCGCGGTGAGCGTGGCCCCGCGAGGCCCCCGGACGACCAGCGGCACCTGCCAGTCCCGCTCGGCCTTCACCACCTGCTGGGTGACCGCGGCGGGCGTGAGGTGGAGTGCGCGAGCCGCCGCCGTCAAGGAGCCGTGCCGCTCGATCAACGCGAGAAGCCGCAGCTGACCCGGATCCACCACCATTCAGAAATCCTCCACCATTCAGAAAACCTGACGCTGCACCTTGCTCCTTTAACTTCTCTTACGAGCGCCGGGAGAGGAAGGGTGGGGGTACTCCCATCGGCCGCGGCCCCCGGAAGGGGTTCTCTCCCATGCCCACGCATGTGCCCGCCTTCCTCGTCACCACCCTGCTGCTGGCGATGCTGCCAGGCGCGAGCCAAGCTCTGATGATCCGGCAGGCTCTGGAGGGCGGTCGGCGCACGCTCCAGGGCACGCTCGCGGGCAACGCCAGCGGCTTCCTGCTGTGGTCCACGGCCGCCGCGGCCGGGCTGTCCGCCGTCCTGCTGGCCAGCCCCACCGCGTACGCCGCGCTCCGGATCGCGGGCGGCGTCGTGCTGATGATCCTCGGGGTGAAGACGCTGCGGACCGCGCTCACCGCCGCCGCCCCCCGCCCGCCCCGCGACGGCGAGGGCCGCAGCGGCTTCGTGGGCGGATACCTCACCGGCCTGAGCACCAACCTCGGCAACCCCAAGGCGGGTGTGTTCGCCGTCTCGGTGCTGCCCCAGTTCGTGACCCCCGACGGCCCGGTGTTCCTGTCGACCGTCGCCCTGGGAGCCCTGTGGGCGCTCGTCAGCGCCTCCTGGTACACGCTGCTCACCTGGGCCGTCGGCCGGGGGCGCGCCCTGGTGTCGCGGCCGGCCGTCCTGCGGGGGCTCAGCGTGACCACCGGCGTCGTCCTGCTGGGGCTCGGCGCCGCGGTGGCGGCGGGTGTCTGAGGGCCGGACGCGAGTACGCCGACCGACCGCACGGGAGACGAGGAAACCGATGACGTACGCCATGACACCGGACGGAATCCGCATCGCCTACCAGCTCCGGGGCGATGGGGCGCCGCTGGTCCTGCTGGCGGGCCAGGCCAACGACCACCACTGGTGGGACACCGTACGCGCCGACTTCCATCCCGCCCGCAGCACCCTCACGCTCGACTACCGAGGCACCGGCGCCAGCGACAAGCCCGACGCCCCCTACAGCACCGAACTGTTCGCCCGGGACGTCATCGCCGTACTCGACGAACTCGGCATCGACCGGGCCGACGTCTACGGCACGTCCATGGGCGGACGGGTGGCCCAGCAGCTCGCGGCCCGCCACCCCCAACGGGTGGGTGCCCTGGTCCTCGGCTGCACCTCGCCCGGCGGCCCGCACGGCGTCGAACGCGGCGCCGACGTCCGCCGAGCCCTGACGCGACCGCGGCCCGGAGCCGCGCCACAGGCCCTGCTGGAGCTGATGTACACCTCTGGATGGCTGGCCTCCCACCCGGTCCCGCACCACACCCTCGGAGACCCCGGCATGCCCGCCCACGCCCGGCGCCACCACCTCGCGGCCAGCGACCGGCATGACGCCTGGGACATCCTGCCGGACATCAGCGCACCCACCCTGGTCGTCCACGGGAGCGACGACCTGCTCAATCCCGCCGCCAACGCGCCCCTGCTCGCCGACCGCGTCCCCGGCGCCCGGCTGCACCTGATCCCCCGTGCCCGGCACGCCTACTTCGAGGAGTGCCGGGCCCACGCCAGTCCTCTCGTCCTGGACTTCCTCACCACCGCGCACAGGCGGTGAGAGGTGAAGGGAGCGCAGCCGGTGCGCTCAGGCCGTGAGGAAAGCGGTAGCCAGTGCGCTCAGGCCGTGCGGAGAGCGCGGCCGCGGGGCCGGGGCCGGCCGGTGCCGCCGTGGGGTGAGTGGTCGCGCGGGCATCGGGTAGGCGGGGGAGTAGTCCAGAGGCGACGTCCCGTGACAGCCCGGAGGACACGATGACCAACCCGCATCCCGACCCCGTCCCGCCCGGCCCGGCACCGGGCCCCGGCCCGACCCCGACTCCGCCGGATCCCTATCCCAGCCCGGTCCCGCCGCCCGAGCCGGCCCCGCAGCCGACCCCGCCCGCGCCGGGCCCCAGCCCCACTCCGCCCCCGCCGGGCCCCGACCCCGCACCGCCTCCGCCGGGCCCGGATCCCACACCGCCTCCGGCGCCGCCCCACCCGGGCCCGCCGGAGCCGTCACCGTCCCCCGTCCCCCCGGGCCCGGAACCGGTGCCGAACCCCGAACCGGGCCCTCCCCTCACCTGAGACCCCCGGTGGGGCGGGGCATGGGGAGCCGCCCGCCTACGCCGTGACCTCGCCGCGGTCCCCGCCCCACAGCGTGTGGAACGCCCCCTCGCGGTCCACCCTGCGGTAGGTGTGCGCGCCGAAGAAGTCCCGCTGGCCCTGGGTCAGGGCCGCGGGCAGGCGCGGGGAGCGCAGGCCGTCGTAGTACGCCAGGGCCGCCGCGAACCCGGGCGTCGCCACGCCCTGCCGTACCGCCGCGATCTGCACCTCGCGCCAGTCGTCCTGCGCGTCGGCGATCTCGCGGGCGAACGTCTCGTCCGAGAGCAGGCTCGGCAGGTCGGGCCGGGCGTCGTAGGCCGCGCGGATGCGGTCCAGGAACGCGGCGCGGATGATGCAGCCGCCCCGCCAGATGGAGGCCACCGCGCCGAGGTCGATGTCCCAGCCGTATTCCTCGCTGCCCGCCGCGATCTCGTGGAAGCCCTGGGTGTACGACACGATCTTGGACGCGTACAGCGCCTGTTCCACCCGGTCGGCGAAGGCGGCGGCCTCCGACTCGCTCAGCGCGGACGGCTTCGGTCCGGCCAGGTCCCGCGAGGCGGCCCGCAGCGCCGCGTGCCCGGACAGGGACCGGGCGAACACCGCCTCGGCGATGCCGGACACCGGAACGCCCAGGTCCAGCGCGATCTGCACGGTCCAGCGGCCGGTGCCCTTCTGCTCGGCCTGGTCCACCACCACGTCCACGAACGGCTTGCCGGTGGCCTCGTCCACGTGGGACAGCACCTCGGCGGTGATCTCGATCAGGTAGGAGTCCAGCCGGCCCGTGTTCCAGGTGCGGAAGATGTCCGCGATCTGCGCGGGGGAGTACCCGGCGACATCGCGCAGCAGCTGGTACGCCTCCCCGATCAGCTGCATGTCGGCGTACTCGATGCCGTTGTGGACCATCTTCACGAAGTGTCCGGCGCCGTCGGGGCCCACGTGCGTCACGCACGGCGCGCCGTCCGCGGCCTTCGCCGAGATCTTCTCCAGCATCGGGCCCAGCGACCGGTACGACTCCACCGACCCGCCGGGCATGATGCTCGGTCCGTGCAGCGCGCCCTCCTCGCCGCCGGAGATGCCCGCGCCGACGAAGTGGATGCCCCGCTCGCGCAGCTCCCGCTCCCGCCGCCGGGTGTCCGCGAAATGCGCGTTGCCCCCGTCGATGATCATGTCACCGGGCTCCAGCAGCGGGGCGAACTCCTGGATCACCGCGTCCGTCGGCTCGCCCGCCTTGACCATGACGACCAGCCGGCGCGGGCGCTCCAGCGCGGCCACGAATTCCTCGGCGGTCTCGGCCGCGACGAAGTCGCCCTCCTGCCCGAACTCCTCCACCAGCGCCTTCGTACGCGACACCGTACGGTTGTGCACGGCGACCGTGTAGCCGTTGCGCGCGAAGTTCCGTGCGAGGTTGCGTCCCATCACCGCGAGGCCCGTGACACCGATCTGCGCTGAAGTGCTCATGCCGCCTGCTCCCTGGTTGCCTTATGTCTACGGTTCCGTCAGTACGGGGCTCTGCTCATCCTGACGTGCTGTAACGGCGAACGCGTTTGCGACCCGCCACATTCCGGTACGCGTCGCGAACGTCCTGCCTCGGCCACCGGTCGCGACCCGGCTCAACAAGAGCGCGTTCCCGGCCACTTGGCCCGTGCGGCAGGCTGATTCCCTGCCTTGTCATGGCCAGTTCGCGGTGCTTACCTTTGCCCCTCCTGACGCATGCCGAGGGGAATTCGGACATGGCCGCACGCGGCCGGCACCGCCGGTACCAGCCGAACAGGATCAACCGCGCCTCGCTCACCGTCACGGCGAGCGGCGCCGGCCTCGCCATCCCGCTGGTCGCCGCCGGCACCGCGCACGCCGCCGACGCGGCCACCTGGAACAAGGTCGCCGCCTGCGAGTCCAGCGGCGACTGGAGCGTCAACACCGGCAACGGCTACTACGGCGGGCTGCAATTCACCCGGTCCACCTGGGAGGCGTACGGCGGCACCCGCTACGCGCCGCGCGCCGACCTGGCCGGCCGGGACGAGCAGATCGCCGTCGCCGAGAAGGTGCTGGACGGACAGGGCCCCGGCGCCTGGCCGGTGTGCGCGCCCCGCGCCGGACTGACCCGGGGCGGCGGCACGGCCGACGCCCACACCGGCTCCGCGACCACCCACTCGGCGCACACCGGCTCCGCGACCACCCATCCGGCGCACACCGACTCCGCGACCACCCACCCGGCGCGGACCGGAGCGCACCCGGCCTCCTCCGTCAGGGACGTCCGGCCGCAGACCACCCCGCAGTCCCGCGCGGGCCGGGCCGAGATGTACACCGTGGTGCGCGGTGACACCCTCTCCGGCATCGCCGGCGAGCAGCGCGTGCCCGGCGGCTGGCGGGCCCTGTACGCGGGCAACCGCGCCACGATCGGCTCCGATCCCGACCTGATCATGCCGGGCCAGCGGCTCGGCCTGAACGGCACCCGGGCCAGGAGCGCGTCCCCCAAGACTGCCGAGCCTCCCAAGACCCGGAAGCGCCAGGCCCCTTCGGAGCGTTCCGGCACTCACCGCACCCCGCCTCCGGCCCGCCACGCGCGCGTCGCCCCGGTGTCCGCGTCCGTCGGCACCGGTTACCACGTGGCCGGCTCGCACTGGTCGAAGGGCTACCACACCGGCATCGACTTCCCCGTGCCGACCGGGACTTCCGTGCGGGCGGTGGCGGCCGGCCGGGTGGTGGCGGCGGGCTGGGGCGGTTCGTACGGCTACCAGGTCGTGCTGCGGCACGCCGACGGCCGCTACACGCAGTACGCCCATCTGTCCGCCATCTCCGTGCGGGCCGGCCAGGACGTCACCGCGGGCCGGCGCATCGGCCGCTCCGGCTCCACGGGCAACGTCACGGGACCGCACCTGCACTTCGAGGTGCGGACGGGACCCGATTTCGGGTCGGACGTCGACCCGCTCGCCTACCTCCGGGCCGGCGGCGTCGCCATCTGACGCGGGCACGGTGCCGACAGCGGGACCGGCACCGGAAACGACAGCGCGACCGGCACATGGAAGCGTACGGACAGCGGGACGCACGGCGCCGGGGCCACGTCGTCGTTCGGCGGCCCGGTACCGGCCTCCGGTCCGGTTCCGCTTTCCGTCGTGTCCCTGATCCTCGTCGTGCCCTCGGCCTCCGCCCGGTTCCCGCCCCCCGTGCCGTTTCCGGCTTCCGCTCCGCTTCCTGTCCCCGTCCGGTTCCCGGTCCCCATTCCGCTTCCGGCTTCCGCTGCGCTCCCGGCCGGGCCCGGCTCGCGCGGCACCGGGCTCCCGGGCCGGCGCGCGTCGGTGTCCGCCGCCCCGCGCTGCCGCGGCACCACGGGACACGGCTCCCGGGCGACGAGATCCGGCTCGGCGGCGTCCCGCGGCGGGTGTACGGCGGTCCGCTCGGCCGGGGACACCGCGGCAGCGGCCGGGGACGCCGCCGGGGCAGGAGGGGAGGCCGGGGCGTTCGCCGGGGCGGTTCCCGGGGACTCCGGAGCCTCCGGGTGCTCCAGCCGTTCCGTCGTCAGCATGATCAGGCCGCCCGCCGCCACCACCCCGCAGCCCAGCGCGAGTACCGTGCCCGCGGTGCCGTGGCGGAAGGTCTCGCCGAACATGAGGACGCCGACCGCCGCGGCCAGCACCGGATTGACCACGGTCAGCGTGGCCAGCGGGGCGGCGAGCCCGCCGTGCCGGTAGGACAGCTGGGACAGCAGGACACCGGCGACCGAGAACGCGCCGATCACCCCGAGCGAGGGCAGCGCGCCCAGGCCGATGCCGTGCGTCCAGTCCACGGCCACGGTCTTGGTGAACACCGACGACATGCCGAAGGCGACACCGGAGGCGGTGGCGAGCAGCACGCTGCGCACCGCCGGATGCCGGTGCACGGCCAGCCCGGCGACGGCCAGGGCCGCCACCGCCGCGCCGGTGGCCGGCGCGACGGCCAGCCGCTGGGCGGAGGTCAGGGAGTGCGTGGCGGAGGAGCCGACCAGCGACAGCAGACCGGCGAGGCCGGCCGTGGCCATGAGCGCGCCGCGCCAGGCGGTCGCCCCCGCCCGGCGGCCCACGCACAGCGCCGCCATGGGCAGGGCGAAGACGATGGTCAGCGCGCCGAGCGGCTGGACCAGGCTGAGCGGCCCGTAGGCCAGCGCCACGACGTGCAGCACACCGCCGAGGCCGTTGAGCGCGAGCGCGCCCCACCAGCCCGGGCGGCGCACCGGTGCGCTGCCGGCGGAGGACACCGCCACCCGCTCCTGAGTGATCGCTCCGCCCGCGTAGGCGAGGGCGGAGACGACCGACAGGAGCACGGACAACGCCAGGGCGGTCATCGGCGTCTCCTCTGCGGGCGGTGGGTGTCCCGGGCCCGTATGCGATCGGCTTCCATGGTCGACACTCTGCCCTTTCGTGATCTTCCCGTCGTCGTCCCTGAGCGCAATGCCGTCTACTTCTTTCGCAGTACGCCGGGGCGCCGCGCCTCCCTTGGCGGTCTGACGCCGGGCGGGCACCCGCCGTGCCGCTTCGACGACACGCCTGGTAGGAGTGCTGTCGTGGATGTCGATCGCGATCTCGCCGCACTGCGCCCGCTCGGCGGCTTCTTCGAGCTGCGCACCCTTTCCGGCCCGTCCGGCGCTGCGGACCCGCGGCGGCTGCCGGCCCTCGCGGACGGCTACGCGCGGGTGCCGCCGGCCGACCGCGACCCGGTCGCCGCGCGGATCGCCGTGGTGGCGGAGCGGCTGCGCACCGCCGAGCCCCGGGTGGCCGCCTCCCTCGCCCAGCAGGGGCTGGCCGCCCGGCTGTGGTCGGCGGCCCTGGGCTGCGCCGTGCTGTACGGCCGGCTGCCCGACCTGGACCCGCGCCTGCTGCGCTGGGACGTGACCGCCACCGCCCCCGACGACCTGTGGCTCACCGAGGTGCGCGCCCTGCCCGGGGACGCGGCCATGCTGGCCGCCACCGTGCTGCACGGCCATCTGGAGCCGCTGACGGCGGTGCTGCGGGCTCGCTACGGCGTCGCGGCCGGGCTGCTGTGGGGCAACGCGGGCTCCGCGCTGGCCGCGACCGCCCGGGAACTGGGCCGCTGGGCCCGCGCCCACGGCCGTGCCGACGTGGCGGCCCGCACCCGTGTCCTCACCGGCGAACTGTTCGCCCATCCGCTGCTCGACGCCACCGGAGTGCGCACCGGCGCGTTCTTCCGGCGCCGCAGCTGCTGCTTGTACTACCGGGTGCCCGGCGGCGGACTCTGCGGCGACTGCTGCCACACCCGCCCGCCGGGCTGACCGCCCGGACGGGCCCCCGCACCCGGCGCTTCCTCCTCCACAGGAGCCTCCTCGACGCGACGCGTTTCACGCCAATCACCCGGAATGCCCGGGTTGGCGCCCCGCGGCCTTCAGGATGCAGGCAACGATGTCCAACCCGCGGAGGTCACCGATATGAGAGGGACCCGGCGCACGCGCTGGTGCATGGCCGGGGTGCTGGCAGCGTCGGCGCTGATCGCCACCCCCGCCGCACAGGCCGGGGAGCCGCCCGGCGGCCGCCTCACCGAGCTGGTCAACCCGTTCATCGGCAGCCGGAACGAGGGCAACACCTTCCCCGGCGCGGCCGTGCCCTTCGGCATGGTGCAGCTCTCCCCGGACACCGGGCACACCACCGGCTACGACTACGCGCAGAACCGTATCCGCGGCTTCTCCCTGGTCCACCTCTCGGGCGTCGGCTGCCGCATCGGCGGCGACCTCCCCGTGCTGCCCACCACCGGCGACGTCACCCAGACGGATTACGCCCGGTACGCGGCGGCCTTCTCGCACGACGACGAGGAGGCGAGCCCCGGCTACTACCGGGTCGGCCTAGCCTCCGGTATCCGCGCCGAGCTGACCGCCACCGCCCGCACCGGCGTGCAGCGCTACACCTTCCCGGCCACCGGGAAGGCCAACGTCCTGCTGAACGCGGCCCAGGCGCTGCACAAGACGGTGCGCGGCGCGGTGGAGATCCTGGACGACCGCACCGTGCGCACCGAGATCACCGGCCGCGGCTTCTGCCGGGACACCGGCCCCTACACCGTCCACACGATCACCCGCTTCAGCCGGCCCTTCACCGCCTACGGCACCTGGGACGGCCGCACCGTCACCCCCGGCGCCCGCACCGGAGCCGGCGGCGCCTACGTCCGCTTCGACACCACCGGCGACCGCGTGGTCGAGGCGACCACCGCGCTGTCCTACGTGGACGCGCGCGGCGCCGCGACCAACCTGCGCGCCGAGGGCGGCCACACCTTCGACACCGTGCGCCGCCGCGCCCGCGAGGAGTGGGAGCGGCGGCTGACCGCCGTCCGGGTGCGGGGCGGCACACCCGCGCTGCGCCGGACCTTCTACTCCTCGCTCTACCGGTCGTACCTCGCGCCCAACCTCGGCGGCGACGCCGACGGCCGCTACTTCGGCTGGGACCGCCGCGTCCACCGCGCCCGGGGGTTCGCCTACTACCAGAACTGGTCGCTGTGGGACACCTACCGCACCCAGGCCCAGCTGCTCGCCCTGCTCGCGCCGCGCGAGGCCCGGGACATGGCCCGGTCGGTGGTCGCGGTCGCCGAGGACGGCGGCTGGCTGCCCAAGTGGGGCTACGGCCCGGTCGAGACCAACATCATGACCGGCGACCCGGTCACCCCCTTCCTGACCACCGCCTACCACTCGGGCCTGCTGAAGGGCTTCGAGGAACGGGCCTACCGGGCGCTGCGCGAGAACGCCGACGGCGTGCCGCCCGCCGCCCACCCGGGCGTCGGCCGGGAGGCGAACGCCGAGTACATCGCGCGCGGCTTCGCGCCCTGGGTCAAGGACCGCCCGTACGCCAAGATGGGCGACTCCGACTACCACTACGGCGCCTCGGTCACCCTGGAGTACGCGCTCGCCGACGCGATGCTGGCGCAGATGGCCCGCGGTCTCGGGCACCACGAGGACGCCGCCCGCTACGCCGCCCGTTCGCGCGGCTACCGCGACATCTTCGACCCCGACACCGGCTTCTTCCGCGCCCGGGACGCCTCCGGCGCCTTCGCCGGCCCGCCCGACCCGGCCCGCGGCACCGGCTTCCACGAGGGCACGGCCTGGCAGTACCAGTGGCTCGTCCCGCAGGACGTGCCCGGCCTGGTCCGGCTGATCGGCGGCAGGAGCGCGGCCGACGCCCGCCTCGACGCCTTCTTCGCCTACGACCGGCTGCTCGCCGACCCGGAGCGGACCGCGCGCGAGGTGTGGGTGCACGGCGACCCGTACGCCTACTACAACGCCGCCGTCTACAACCCGATGAACGAGCCGGACCTCATCGCGCCCTACACCTACCTCTCCACCGGCCGGCCCTGGAAGACCACGGACGTGGTGCACGCGGCGCTGACCCTGTTCACCGACAGCCCCGAGGGCCTCACCGGCAACGACGACCTGGGCACCATGTCCGCCTGGCACGTGCTGTCGGCCATCGGGCTCTACCCGGTCCAGCCCGGCTACGGCACCTGGGGCCTGACCACCCCCGTGTTCGACCGGGTCGACCTGGCCCTGGACCGCCGTCACTGGCCGAGCGGCCGGCTGACCGTGACGGCGCCCGGCACCTCGGCCACCGACCGCTACGTCCAGGCCGTACGCGCCGATGGCACCCCGCACGGCCGCACCTATCTGACGACCGGCGCCCTGCGCTCTCTGCGCTCCCTCGCCTTCACGGTCGGCCCGCGCCCGTCGGCGTGGGGCACCGCACCCGACGCGGCGCCGCCCGTCCTGAAATGACCGCCGACGCGTGAGGCAAGCCCGTGACTTCCGACCTGCTCGCCCCCTTGGACCTGGCCTTCTGGAACATGGAGTCCGACCGGCACCCGATGCACCTCGGCGCGCTCGGGATCTTCGGCGCGCACTCGCCGACCGCCGGGGCGCACGCCGCCGACCTGCTCGCCGCCCGCGCCGCCGCCGTCCCCGGGCTGCGCCTGCGCATCCGCGACCTGTGGCAGCCGCTCGCCTTCGGCGGTGCCGCCCGCGAGACCGACCCGCGCTTCGACCCCCTCGACCACGTCCGGCTGCACGCCCCCGTCCACGACTTCCACGCCGCCGCCGGCCGGCTGATGGAGCGCCCGCTGGAGCGCGGCCGGCCACCGTGGGAGGCGCATGTGCTGCCCGGCGCCGACGGGGTCTCCTTCGCGGTGCTCTTCAAGTTCCACCACGCCCTCGCCGACGGGCTGCGCGCCCTGAAGCTCGCCGCCGGCATCCTGGACCCCGTCGGCCTGCCCGAGCGCGCGCCCCGCGTCATCGAGCCGCCGCGCGGCCCGCTGCCCGATGTGCGCCGGCTGCCCGAGCGAGTCCCCGGGCTGGTCCGGGGGGTGCTCACCGACATGGGCCGGGCGCTGGACATCGGCGCCTCGCTGGCCCGGTCCACCCTCGGCATGCGCCCGTGCGCCGCGCTCACCGCCGCGCCCAGCGGCACCCGCCGCGTCGCCGGGGTCGTCCTCGACATCGACGAGGTGCACCGGGTGCGCAAGAGCGCCGGCGGCACCGTCAACGATGTCCTCATCGCCGTCGTCGCCGGGGCCCTGCGCCGCTGGCTGGACGAGCGCGGCGACGGCAGCGAGGGCGTGGCACCCCGCGCCCTGATCCCGGTCTCCCGGCGCCGGCCGCACGCCTCCCAGCAGCAGGGCAACCGGCTCTCCGGTTATCTGACACGGCTCCCGGTGCACGAGAGCGACCCGCTCGGCCGGCTGCGCACCGTGCGCACCGCGATGGTCCGCAACAAGGACGCGGGGCCCGACCGGGGCGCCGGCGCGGTGGCCCTGCTCGCCGACCACGTCCCGGCCCTCGGCCACCGGCTCGGCGGGCCGCTGGTCGGCCAAGCGGCCCGGCTGTGGTTCGACATCCTGGTCACCAGCGTGCCGCTGCCCGGCCCCGGGCTACGGCTCGGCGGCCAGGAGCTGACCGAGGTGTACCCGCTGGCCCCGCTCGCCCCCGGCCAGGCCCTCGCGATCGCGATCTCCACGTACCGCGGGCGCGTGCACTACGGGCTGGTCGCCGACGCGCGGGCCGTCCCGGACCTGGACCGGCTCGCGCGGGCGGTGTCGGCGGAGGTGGCGGCCCTGCTGTCCGTCTGCGACCGCTGAGGACCGGACCCCGGCGGCCCCGCGTCCGGCACGTGCCGCTCTTCGCGCGGGCCGCCCCGGGGTCCGGCTGTCCCCGCTCACCGAGGACCCGGCCCCGGGGTCGCTCGGCGAGGACCGGTCCCGGGGCCGGCTCGCGTCCCTTGGCGGGAGCGGGAGCGGGGGCGGGAGGCGGCTCGGAGGTGCCGGCCGCGTCCTCCGCGCGCCCTGCGTCGGGCGCGCACGGACCCGGCGGCGGGACGGGACGCCGGTGATCCACGGGGAGCGGAACGGCGGCGGTTTGGCCCAGCGGCCCGGCGCTCCGTAAAATTCGCTGTTCGAAAGCGGGCGCGAGTCGGAGCGCCGCTCGGGTGACCAGGGGAACGGCAGCGCGATGACGGTGACAGAGGACGGCTCGGCGTCCATGGACGAGATGGTCTACGGGCCCGGTATCGACCCCGAGCGGCTCGCCGTCTGCCTGAGCGTGCTGGAGGAACTGGACCGGCTCGACGTCGACCACCCCGACGCGATCAAGGTGCGCCGGGCCACCTCGCACATCTACCGCACGGTCAAGCAGCGCCGCCGCCAGGAGCGTCGGGCTGCCAAGACCGCCCACGACCGCGCGGTCACCGAGGCCACCGCCACCGGCTCGGCCGAGCGCATCGACGACGAGACCGAGGGCATCCTGCCCTCCTCCAAGGTCGAGGAGGGCAGGATCGCGGGGATACTCCAGCGCCCGCGCTCCTGCTACACCTGCAAGACGCGGTACGTGGAAGTCGACTACTTCTACCACCAGCTCTGTCCCGACTGCGCCGGCGTCAACCGCGCCAAGCGGGACGCCCGCGCCGACCTCACCGGCAAGCGCGCCCTGCTCACCGGAGGCCGGGCCAAGATCGGCATGTACATCGCGCTGCGGCTGCTGCGCGACGGCGCGCACACGACCGTCACGACCCGCTTCCCGAAGGACGCCATCCGCCGCTTCAAGGCCATGGAGGACTCGGCGGACTGGCTGCACCGGCTGGAGGTCGTCGGCATCGACCTGCGCGACCCGGCCCAGGCCGTCGCGCTGGCCGACCGGGTCGCCGAGGCCGGCCCGCTGGACATCCTGATCAACAACGCCACGCAGACCGTGCGCCGCCTGCCCTCCGCCTACGCCGCCCTGGTCGACGGCGAGAGCGCCCCGCTGCCCGCCGGTGAGCTGCCCGCCCACCACGTCATCGGCGCCTTCAACTCCGGCGCGGTCGACGGCCTGGCCGCGCTGCCCGTCGGCACCAGCGGGCTGGACGCGCAGAAGGTGGCCGACCTCGCCCTGGTCGCGGGCAACGCCAGCGTCGCCCGGCACCTCGACGGCACCGCCATCGACGCGGGCGGTCTGCTCCCCGACGTCGTCGACACCAACACCTGGGTGCAGACCATCGACCAGATCTCCCCGGTGGAACTGCTGGAGACCCAGCTCTGCAACTACACCGCGCCGTTCATCCTGATCAGCAAGCTCCGCCCGGCCATGGCCGAGGCCGCGCGCAAGGCGGCGAGCGGACGGGCGTACATCGTGAACGTCTCGGCCATGGAGGGCGTCTTCAGCCGCGGCTACAAGGGTGCGGGCCACCCGAACACCAACGCCGCCAAGGCCGCGATGAACATGGTGACGCGGACCAGCGCGCAGGAGATGTTCGAGGCCGACCGGATCCTGATGACCTCGGTCGACACCGGCTGGATCACCGACGAGCGCCCCCACTACGAGAAGCTGCGCCTCGCCGAGGCCGGCTTCCACGCCCCGCTCGACCTGGTCGACGGCGCCGCCCGCGTCTACGACCCGGTCGTGCGCGGCGAGGCGGGCGAGGACCTGTACGGCGTCTTCCTGAAGGACTACGCACCCGGCAAGTGGTGAGCGGCGGGCGGGTGTTGGCCGGGATCACCCCGGCCCACCGCGCCCGAGCGCGACCGCGACCCGGCAGGCACCGCGCCCCGGCCGGCCGTGGCTCAGTCGACCGCGCCGAGCCGGCACCGGCCGGCCGCCACCAGCTCCAGCACGGTGCGCCAGTCCTCCAGCACGCCCGCGTCGAAAGCGGCCGTGCGGCCCTCCTCCTCGGCCTGGCGCAGCCGCTGCACGTCGTCGTCGGCCGGGTCCGCGTCCGCGCGGACCAACCGGGACACCCGCTCCCCGAGCAGGGAACGCACCGCCTCCGCGGCGCTGCCGGCCCGGGCCGCCTCGTCGCCCGGGCACAGCACCGGTCCGATGCCCCGCACCAGGCCCGCCACTTGGAGCTCCTTGTCGGCGGGGCGGCCGCGGCGCAGCAGCGCGGCGGTCCGCAGCGCGTGCCGGTGCCGACCGGCGTACAGCAGATCCATCAGCTCCTCGACGCTGCGCAGCTCCATGCGTCAGTCCTTCCGCGAGACAGCCGTTGCCGCGACAGCAGACCATGGCCGGTTTGCCGCGCGGCCAACGGCACTTGAACTGCGCCGGGTCGGTCAACCGTTCCCCAACTTATTTCGAAGAGGCGTTCGTTCATATCCGCCGTACGGGTGATTCCGGACGTCGCACGAGTGAGCATCTTATGGGAAAAGGCCCCATATTGGGGGCTATTGGGAGGCCGCGCGAAGCACAGTGGTTACACCTTGTTTGCATTCCCTATCGAGCGGATGCCCGCTCATTTGGTTAATCTGGGAGTCGACGGACAACAGTACGGGGTCTCACCCACACCCACCGTCCGTCCTGGGGCACGCCGGTCCACAACGGCCCGCTCCGGCAGCGGAGACCGGCGCCACCGCGTCCGTGAGCGGCCTTCCCAGCAGACCCGAGCGGGCGTCCGGCACCGTGGCACGGACCGTCCGGTATGCCCCGAGGGTGACCCGACACATAAGGAGTGCGCGGTGACACCGGAGAAGACGAATCGCGAACAGGGCCCCGAGGAACGCGCGGAGCGCGGGCGCCGCCGGCCCGGAGAACTCGGCAGCCTCGAGGTGTGGGCCCGCTCCGCCCCGATCCGCCTCGCCGGATACGAGGACGACCTGGCCGAGCCGCACATCCTGCCGAGCGTGGACTGACCCTCCCGCCCCGGCCCGCCGCGACCGCCGTCCGCGTGGGCGTGACAGACTCACGTTCCATGCTGATCAGAGAAGCCACGGCCGGGGACTGGCCGCGGATCTGGCCTTTCTGGCACCGGATCGTCGCCGCCGCCGAGACCTACGCCTGGGACCCCCGCACCGGCGAGGAAGCGGCCCGCGAGCTGTGGATGAGCCCGGCCAAGCGGGTCTACGTCGCCGAGGACACCGGCGGAGCCGTGGTCGGGTCGGCCTACCTCACCCCCAACTACGGTGGCCCCGCCGCCCGGGTCGCCAACGCCGGCTTCATGGTCGACCCCGAGCACGCCGGCCACGGCACCGGCCGTGCCCTCGCCACCCACGTACTGGCCGAGGCCCGGGCGCACGGCTACCGCGCGATGGTCTTCAACGCCGTGGTCGAGACCAACCCCGCCGTCGCCCTGTGGACGTCCCTCGGCTTCACGATCCTCGGCACGGTCCCGAAGGCGTTCGAGCACCCGCGGCACGGCAGGGTGGGGCTGCACATCATGTACCGGTCGCTGGAGTAGGCCCTGTCCTCACGCTCCCGCCGTCCGCCGCCAGGGGATCAGCTCCGCCAACTCCTCGGCCACGCCCAGCAGCAGGGACTCCGTGCCCGGCCGGCCCACCAGCTGTACGGCACAGGGCGCGCCCGAGGGCAGGGTGCCCACCGGCACGGACATCGCCGGCCAGCCGGTCAGGTTCCACGGCGGAGTGAACGGTGAATAGGCGGAGTTGGCGAGAATGTTGCGCAGCCAGCCGCGCTCGTGCCACGGTCCGGCCTGCGGGGAGCGGCGGGCCAGGGCCGGGGTGAGCAGCACGTCGTGCTCGGTGAAGAACGGCGTCAGCCGGTCGCGCAGCCGGTCCCGGGCGGCCCCGGTGCGCACCGCGCGGGTGAAGCGGCGGCCCACGGCCGCGTGCACCCGGGTCCGGCGGGCCAGCCGCGCCGGGTCCAGGCCCTCCGCGTCCACCGCCGTCCCGGCCGTCCAGTACCGGAGCGCGGTCACACCGAGGGAGGGCGGATACGGCGGTTCCGCCCGCCGCACCCGGTGCCCGGACCGGGCCAGCGCCCCGGCCGCCTGCCGCACCGCGTCCGTATACGGCCGGCTCACCGGCACCCCGGCGAGCGGGCTGCGCAGCGCGACGGCGATCCGCAACGGGCCGCGCTGCTCCCGCCGTACGAACTCCGCGTCGGCGAGGACGCCCAGCATCAGCCGCAGGTCCTCCACCGTCGTGGCCAGCGGCCCGTTCTCCGCCATGCCGAACCAGTCGCCGTGGCCGATCCCGGCCGGCACCACCGCGTGCCCCGGCTTCAGCGTGACCAGCCCGCAGTTCGCGGCCGGGATGCGCAACGAGCCCATCCCGTCGTTGCCGAGCGCCAGCGGCACCAGCCCGGCGGCCACCGCCGCCGCGCTGCCGCCGGAGGAGCCGCCCGCCGTTCGGGACGGATCCCAGGGGTTGCGGGCGATGCCGTACGGGCCCTCCGTGGTGCCGAAGACACACAGCTCGGGCACGTTCGTCAGGCCGACCACCACCGCCCCCGCCGCGCGCAGCCGGGCCACCGTCACATGGTCCTCGGCGGCCGGGGTGTCCGGGGTGGCGGCGGAGCCGTTGCGGCACGACTCGCCGCGCACCGCCAGGTTGTCCTTGACCGCCACCGGCACGCCCGCGAGCGGCAGTCCGGCCGGCTCCGCCCGGGCGGCCACCTCGTCGGCCTCGGCGAGCGCCGCCCGCGCCCGGACCTTCCGGAACGCCCCGATCCGGCCGTCCAGCCGCTCGATCCGCGTGAGGTGTTCGGCCACCACCTCCCGGGGGGTGACCCGCTTCTCGCGGACGGCGGCGGCGATCTCGGCGGCACTCCGGCCGGCCCAGCTGCTCAAGGACGCTCCTCGGGTGGTCGTCGGCTGCGCGCCCCATCGGTTACCCGTCGGTATGAAGGCGCGTAGAGAGAACTGTGCACCGCCGGGCCCGGTACGTCGAGAGGCCGACGGCCCGGACCCGGCGCGGTTCCGTGCCCGGGGCTCGGCGGGCTCCAGGGCCATGCGCGTGTCCCAGGCGCCGGTGCGGTCACGTGTCCGTGGCTCGGCGGGCTCCACGCCCACGCGCGTCCCAGGCGTCGGTTCGTCTCCGGGCCCGGGGCTCGGCCGGCTCTGGGGCCGCGCCCGCGACCCGGCCGACGGGCCGTCCCCGGGCCTGTGGCCGGGCGCCGGCGCGGTTCCGGTGCCCGGGGCTCGGCGGGCTCCAGGGCCATGCGCGTGTCCCAGGCGCCGGTGCGGTCACGTGTCCATGGCTCGGCGGGCTCCACGCCCACGCGCGTCCCAGGCGTCGGTTCGTCTCCGGGCCCGGGGCTCGGCCGGCTCCGGGGCCGCGCCCGCGACCCGGTCGGGGATTCGGCCCGCCGCTCGCGGCCCGGACGGCGGTTCACGCGCCGGTGTCCGGATCATCGGCGCCCGTAAGGCCGTTCCCGGTGCGGAGGCGGGGCCGCCGGGCCGTTCGTGCCGGGCCCGTGCTGTCCCGCTCGATCAGCCGGGGGACCGGTACCCGTACCGTCCGGGCCGGGCCGCCGTCCAGCAGGGCCAGCAGCTCCCGGGCCGCCGTCGACCCGAACTCCACGCTGTCCCGGGACAGCGCCGACAGCCACGGCGTGACCATGCGGCACAGGGCCGAGTCCTCCCAGGCCACCACCGACAGATCGGCCGGCACCGAGAAGCCCAGCTCCGCGGCGGCGGCGAGACCGGCGACCGCCATCACATCGGTGTCGTACACCAGGGCCGTCGGGGGAGCGGGTCCGCGCAGGACCCGGCGGGTGACGGCGGCGGCCTCGGCGCCGGAGTAGTCGGTCGTCACCGACTCCACCTCGGCGAGCCCCCGCCGCTCCGCCTCGGCGCGCAGCGTGCGGATGCGGCGCTGGGTGTGCGCGAGGCCCGGCAGACCGGCGATGTGCACGATCCGGCGATGGCCCAGAGCGGTCAACTCGCCCACCACCGAGGCCATCGCGCCCGCGTCGTCCGCCCAGACCGTGGACAGCCCCGGATGCCGCTCGTCCGGGGCGCCGCCGATCACCACGGCGGGCAGGGACAGTTCGTCCAGCAGACCGGGACGCGGATCGTCGGCGCGCGGATCGACCACCAGCACGCCGTCCACCCGGTGCTCGGCCCACCAGCGCCGGTACACCGCGCACTCGCCGGCCACGTCCTCCACCACCTGGAACAGCAGGCCCAAGTGGCGTTCGGCCAGCACCCCTTGGATCCCGGAGACGAGCTGGAGGAAGAAGGAGTCGACGCCCAGCGTGGCCGCCGGGCGGGCCAGCACGAAGCCGACCGTGGCCGCGCCCTCCCCGGACAGCGCGCGGGCCGCCGTACTCGGCCGCCAGCCCAGCTGCTCGGCGACCCGGCGCACCCGGGCCCGGGTGGCCTCCGAGACACCGGGGCGGTCGTTGAGCGCGAAGGACACGGCGCTCTCGGACACCCCGGCACGCCGGGCGATGTCCTTCATCGTGGGCCGGCGGGCGGGGGACCGTCTGGTCGGCACGTTTCCTCCCCTGCGGCAGAGAACCGCTAAAGCGCTTGAGTGTCAAGACCCTAAAGCGCATTAGTCAACTGCCGCAAGGTCCCGGCCAGGCGACGCCGACCTGGGCAAATGCCGGACGGAATGCCGTGGCGGCGACGAATCCATTGACTTTCCCGGAACGCCCTGTGCAAGGTCTTTCGCGCCACCCACAGCCCCGACACAGCAAGGGAGCCGTGTCCGTGCCCATCTCCCGCAGAGCCCTCACCGCCGTCGCCGTCGCCCTCGTCCTGCCGCTGAGCGCCTGCGGCCCGGGCGGCGGTGACGGCGGCACGAGCGACGCCTCCGGCAAGGTGGAGGGCGACATCACCTTCCAGACCTGGAACCTGCGCGCCAACTTCAAGGACTACTTCGAGGACCTGATCGCGGCCTTCGAGGAGAAGTACCCGGACACCCACGTCAAGTGGATCGACCAGCCCGCCGAGGGATACGCCGACAAGATCAGCGCGGACGCGGGCGGCGGCACCCTGCCCGACGTCGTCAACGTCTCCCCGGACCTCGTCGCCCCGCTCGCCCGGGCGGGCCTCGCGCTGGACCTCGACAAGGCCGCCGCCCGCTACCGGAAGGAGTACCTGCCCGGCGCCTGGGCCGGACACCGGATCCCCGGCACGACCGGCACCTACGCCTTCCCCTGGTACCTCAACACCGGCCCGCTCTTCTACAACAAAGCCCTCTTCGAAAAGGCCGGACTCGACCCGGAGAAGCCCCCGAGGACATACGACGAACTCTTCGCCGTCGCCCTGGAACTGGCCGAGAAGAGCGGCGGAAAGGTCGCCACCCTCGCCAACGTGCCCACCATCGAGGACTTCGGCCGCTACGGCGTCCCGCTCATGAACGAACAGGGCACCGCATTCACCTTCAACGACCCCAAGGGCGTCGAACTGCTCACCAAGTACAAGCGGTTGTACGACGCCAAGGCCCTCGACCCGCAGGCCCTGACCGCCACCGGCGAGTCGGCCGGAAAGAAATTCCTCACCGGCGCCGTCGCCATGAACCCCGGCAGCGCCCTGGACCTCGGCAACTTCAAGAAGAACGCCCCGAGCCTGTACCGGAACATCGGCATCACCGACCAGATCACCAGCACCGGGCACGTCAACATGTACGTGATGGGCGTGATGGTCAACTCCCGCACGCGGCACACCCCGGCCGCCGTCGCCTTCGCCCACTTCGTCACCGACGCCAGGAACCAGATGGTCTTCGCCAAGCGGGTCGCCGTCTTCCCGAGCACCGCCGGCTCGCTCGACGACCCGTACTTCACCAGGGAGGACGGCACCGACGAGACCCGGGTACGCGTCGCCGCCGCCAAGTCACTGAAAGGCGCGGTCAATTACACGCCCGTGCTGTTCAGCGAGCAGATGAAGACCGCGCTGCGCAACGAGGTCGCCAAGGCGCTCCAGGGCAAGGAGAGCCCCGAGGAAGCCCTCGACAACGCTGTCAAGGCCGCCGACCGGCTGCTCCGGGGCTGACCCGCCATGGCCGCGCCCCTGCGCGTACGGCGGCAACTGCCCACCAGCCCCTGGCTGTTCGCCGCACCGGGACTGCTGATCGCCGGCGCCTTCGTGCTGTACCCCTTCGTCTCCACCCTGGTGAACTCCTTCACCGACCGCCGCACCCTGCTCCCCGGCCGCTTCGTCGGGCTCGCCAACTTCCGCGAACTGCTCCACGACGACATGTTCTGGACGGGCCTGCGCAACAGCGTCCTCTACGTCCTCGTCGTCGTCCCCGCACTCGTCGTCCTGCCGCTGCTGCTCGCCCTGCTGGTGCGCCGGAACATCCCCGGGATCACCTTCTTCCGCTCCGCCTTCTACACCCCCGTCGTCGCCTCGATCGTCGTGGTGGGCCTGATCTGGGTGTGGCTGCTGGACGAACGCGGCCTGGTCAACTCGGTGCTGGAGACGGTGGGCATCGGCCGGATCGGGTTCCTCAGCGACCAGTGGCTGCTGCTGCTCAGTGCCATGGCGGTCACCGTGTGGAAGGGCCTCGGCTACTACATGGTCATCTACCTGGCCGCGCTGGCGAACGTGCCACGCGAACTGCACGAGGCCGCCGCCGTCGACGGGGCCGGACCGGTGCGCCGCTTCCTGTCCGTCACCGTGCCCGCCGTACGGTCCACCATGGTGCTGGTCGCCGCGCTCTCCTCGGTCGCCGCCTTCAAGGTGTTCTCCGAGGTGTACCTGATGGCGGGCCCGAGCGGCGGCCCGGCCGGCGAGGACACCACCCTGGTCATGCTCGTCCAGCGCACCGGCACCGGCCTGACCGGCCGGGTCGGCTACGCCTCCGCCCTCTCCGTCGTCGTGTTCGCCGTCACCGTCGTCCTGATGCTGCTCGTCCTGCGCGCCGACCGGAGGGAGGAAGCGTGAGCGTCCTGGAGAAGGCCCGCCCCGAGCGGCCCGCCGCCACGGCCCGGGAACCCCGCGTCACCGACCACGACGGCCGCCGCGCGCGGCCCGGCGAACTCCTCTGGCGGTACCTGCTGCTCCTCGCCGTCCTCGCCCTGACCACCGGCCCGTTCCTCTGGCAGCTCGCCACCTCCCTCAAGGGCCCCACCGAGGACATCTACAGCTCCCCGCCCCGCCTGCTGCCCGCCCACCCCACCCTGCACAACTACGCCCGGGTCGCCGACACCATCCCGGTCTGGGACTACGCCCTGAACTCCCTGAAGGTCGCCACCGCCAACGTCGTGACCAACTGCGTCGGTTCGGCCCTCGCCGGATACGCCCTGGCCCGGCTGCGCTACCGCGGCCGGCGCGCGACCACGCTCGTCTTCGTGCTGGCGATGCTCGTACCCGTCGAGGGCATCGTCATCGCCCAGTTCACCACCATGCGCGAACTCGGCCTGAACAACACGCTCATCGGCGTCGTCCTGCCCGGGGCCGTCGGCGCGATGAACGTCCTGCTGATGCGGGGCGCCTTCCGCGCCCTGCCCTACGAGATCGAGGAGGCCGCCTACGTCGACGGCGCCAACGTCTGGCAGCGGTTCCTGCGGGTCGCCCTGCCCTCGGTCAAGGGCACCCTCGCCGTCGTGGCGATCTTCGCCTTCATGGGCGCCTGGGACGACTTCCTGTGGCCGCTGATCGTGCTCAGCGACCCCTCCAAGTTCACCCTGACCATCGGCCTCAACTATCTGCACGGCACCTTCGCCAACGACGAACGCCTGGTCGCCGCCGGCACGGTCATCGCCGTGGCGCCGCTCATCGCCCTGTTCGCCTGCCTCCAGCGGTACTTCTTCCGAGGCGTCGGCGAGGGCGCCGTCAAGGGCTGAACCTCCCCCGAGCGCAAGGGACACCGCATGCCTCCCGCCGTACGCTTCGGCGTCAACTACACGCCCAGTCAAGGGTGGTTCCACCACTGGCTCGACTTCGACCTCGACTCCGTCCGCGCCGACCTCGACGCCATCGCCGCGCTCGGCCTGGACCACATCCGCGTCTTCCCGCTGTGGCCGTACTTCCAGCCCAACCGCACCCTGATCCGCCCCCGCGCCGTCGAGCAGCTCGTGGCCCTCGCCGACGCCGCCGCCGAACGCGGCCTCGACACCGCCGTGGACGGACTGCAGGGCCACCTGTCCAGCTTCGACTTCCTGCCCGCCTGGACCCGTACCTGGCACCGCCGCAACCTCTTCACCGACCCGGACGTCACCGCCGGACAGGCCGCCTACCTGCGCACCCTCGCCGCAGCCCTCGCCGACCGGCCGCACTTCCTCGGCATGACCGTCGGCAACGAGGTCAACCAGTTCGCCGCCGGCCCCCACCCCGACCCCGACCCGGTGACCGCCGACGAGGCCGGACGCTGGCTCACCCGGATGCTGGACGCCTGCGCCGAGGGCGCCCCCGGCCGCCCCCATCTGCACGCCTCCTACGACGCCACCTGGTACCAGGACGACCAGCCCTTCACCCCCGCCCACTCCGCCCGGCTCGGCGCCGTCACCGCCGTGCACTCCTGGGTGTTCAACGGAACCGCCCAGCGCCACGGCCGCACCTCCGTGCCCACCCGGCACCACGCCGCCTACCTGGTCGAACTCGCCAAGGCATGGGCGGACGACCCGCACCGGCCGGTCTGGCTCCAGGAGGTCGGCGCCCCCGCGCCGCTGGTGCCCGCCGAGCACGCCGCCGCCTTCGCCGAGGCCACGATCGGCAACGTCCTGGACTGCCCCGACCTGTGGGGCATCACCTGGTGGTGCTCCCACGACGTGTCGCGCACGCTCGCCGACTTTCCCGAACTCGAATACTCCCTGGGGCTGCTCACCGGCGAACAGCGGCCCAAGGACATCGCCCGCGTGCTGGCCGGCGCCGCCCGCGCAGGCCACCGCGCCCCGGTCGCGCGCCGTACGGCCCTCGTCGTCCCCGCCGCGCCGGACCGCCGCTCCCGCTGCGCGCCCGGCGGCGACGTCTTCGACGCCTACTTCCGGCTCGTCGCCGACGGCGCCCGCCCCACCACCGTGCTCGACACCCGCGCCGACGACCGGGACCACCTCGCCGCGCGCGGCATCACCGACGTCGTCACGCCCGGCCAGGTACTCCCCGTCCCCCAAGGAGGCACCCGCTCGTGAACCCCAGCAGACGCACCGTCCTGATCGCCGCCGGTGCCACGGCCCTCACCCCCGTACCGCCCGCCACGGCCGCCCCGCGCGCCCCCACCGCCACCGCGCCGTACGCCGCCTACTGGTACCCGGACTCGCTGCCCGCCGGCAGCCCCGGCCCCGGCATCACCTGGCGCAGCCTCAAGGACTGGCGCGCCGCGGACGACCCCGATCTCGCCTTCAACGCCGCGACCGTACCCCTCGCCACGCGCTTCACCCCGACCCCGGCGAACCCCACCGCCCGCACGGGGCAGGCCCGCGTCCAGGCGCTGGTCTCCTTCGGGCCGACGTCGGCCAACCCCTCCCAGGGATCGGCCACCGCCGACTACTACGCCCTCACCCACTGGGCGTACATCGACGAGCTGGTGTTCTGGGGCGGTTCGGCCGGCGAGGGCCTGATCCTCGCTCCGAACGCCCCGGTCGTCGACGCGGCCCACCGGCACGGCGTCCCCGTCCTCGGGAGCGTCTTCCTGCCGCCGGCGGCCTACGGCGGACAACTCCAGTGGACCCGGGACCTGGTGCAGCGGGATGCCACCGGCCACTACCCGCTCGCCGAGCGACTCGTCGCGGTGGCGGCGGCGTACGGCTTCGACGGCTGGTTCCTTAACGCCGAGACGGGCGGCGGGAACACCGCGCTGGGCACGGCCATGCTGGGTTTCGTCAAGGAGCTGAGGGCGCTGGCGGCGGCCAAGGGACAGCGGGTGACCTGGTACGACGCGCTGACCGTGAACGGCACGGTCAGCTGGCAGGGCGCGCTGACCAGCCAGAACCAGGCGTTCTTCCAGGCCGCCGACGGCATGTTCGTGGACTTCCGGTGGAGCGCGGCCTCGCTGGCGTCCTCCGGGACGAAGGCGGACCGGCTGGGGCGCGGCCGCTACGAACTGTGGGCCGGCGTCGACGTCGAGTCGAACGGGTCCGGCACGTATGTGAACTGGGACGCGATCGTGCCCGCCGGGAAGCCGCACGTCACCTCGATCGGGTTCTACCGGCCCGAGTGGACCCGGAACCACCTGCCCGCCGACCGCCGCGCCCCCGGTGACTTCCACGCGGCCGACGACCGGTTCTGGACCGGTCGGTCCGCGGACCCGTCGCGGCCCGACCCGGGCGATCCGTGGCGGGCGCCGGCGGTGTCCGTGGCGGACCGGTCGACGGTGACCGCGGTGCCGTTCGCGACCGTGTTCAACACGGGCCACGGCCTGCGGTGGTACGAGGAGGGGGCCGTCGTCTCGGAGAGCCCCTGGAACCATCTCGGCCTCCAGGACCGGCTGCCGTCACGGCGGTGGGTGGTCCGGACGGCGGGGACACGGCCGGCGGTCGCTTTCGACTTCGCCGACGCCTGGCGGGGCGGGAGCAGCGTGCTGGTGGCGGGTGAACTCGATCAACCAGTGGTGCTGGACCTGTACGCGACCCGGTTGCCGATCGCTGTGAACGCGGTTGTCGACCTGACGTTCCGGGGCGAGTCTGGGGATGTGAACGTGGAACTGGCGGTGGCAACGGCGCCACCGAGCGGACCGGGGGAGACACCGCCGTACAGGTATCTGCCTGTGAACTCGGTCAACACGCGGGCTGTGGGGCAGGCGACGGTCGGCGGGACGGGTGTGAACTCCGGTCAGACGCAAGGTGGTGTGAACTCGGCTCACCCAGAAGCGCGCGGAGACTCCGCCAGCGCCCACGCCCGTGTGAATTCGGTCAACAGCTGGCAGACCGTCACCATCTCGCTCACCGGCCTCTCCGGCACCGTGCACGCTCTCGGCATCCGGCTCACCCCCACCGACGGCGCCACCCCGGTGCGCTGGCGGCTCGGCGGCCTCGCCGTCCGCCCCGACGGCACCCCGCCGACCCCCGCCGCCCCTTCCGCCGCCCGCGTCACCGCAGCGAGCGGCGGCGACCTCCGGCTCGCCTGGAACCCCGCCCCCGGCCCCGTCCGCCACTACACCCTCCATCGCCTCCTGGCCGACGGCACCCGCCGCTTCCTCGGCGCCACCGGCCAGCGCGCCTGGTTCGCCGCCGGTCTGCGGCCCGAGCAGGGCGAGCCGGCCGCACGGTTCGAAGTGCGCGCCGTGGGGGAGCTCTACAACGCCTCGGCCCCCGTCACCGTCACCCACCCCTGGTAATCACCCGGAACCCGCAGGGAGCACCCCGCATGCATGACGACCGCACGCTGGTGGAAGCCCGCCTCAAGCGCGTGCTCGACGAACGTATCCGCCCCGCCGTGTACCCCGAGTCCGTGCCGCTCCGGGTCGCGGTGTGGCACGCGCCCGGCGAACCGGTGCCGGTCGCCGAGGGGCTGGCCGCCGAGCCCGAGCCGATCGCGGTGGGCGCCCGCTGGGGTGCTCCCTGGGGCACCAGCTGGTTCCGGGTGACCGGGACCGTCCCCGAGGCGTGGGCCGGCCGGACCGTGGAGGCCCTGCTCGACCTGGGCTTCGACGAGAACATGCCCGGCTTCCAGTGCGAGGGCCTGGTCTACCGGCCCGACGGCACCCCCGTTAAGGGCCTCAACCCGCGCAACCAGTGGGTGCGGATCGGCGCGCCCGTCGCGGGCGGCGAAGAGGTGCGCCTGCACATCGAGGCCGCCTCCAACCCGGTCATCCTCGACTACCACCCCTTCCGGCCCACCTGGCTCGGCGACAAGGACACCGCCGGCACCGAACCCCAGTACACCCTGGCCCGCATGGACCTCGCCGTGTTCGACGAGACCGTGTGGCAGCTGGTCATGGACCTGGAGGTGCTCGGCGAGCTGATGGCCGAGCTGCCCGTGGACTCCCCGCGCCGCTGGGACATCCTGCGCGCGGTCGAACGGGCCCTGGACGCCGTCGACCTCCAGGACGTGAACGCCACCGCCGGCCGGGCCCGGGAACGGCTCACCGGAGTGCTGTCGGCCCCCGCCGTCCCCTCCGCGCACCGGATCGGCGCCGTCGGGCACGCCCACATCGACTCCGCCTGGCTGTGGCCGCTGCGCGAGACCGTGCGCAAGGTGGCCCGGACGGTGTCCAACATGACCGCGCTGCTGGACGACGAGCCGGACTTCGTCTTCGCCATGTCCCAGGCCCAGCAGTGGGCGTGGGTGAAGGAGCACCGTCCCGAGGTGTGGGCGCGGGTGAAGAAGGCCGTCGCGGAGGGGCGGTTCGTGCCGGCCGGCGGGATGTGGGTGGAGTCGGACACCAACATGCCCGGCTCGGAGGCGATGGCCCGGCAGTTCACGCACGGCAAGCGGTTCTTCCTCGACGAGTTCGGCATCGAGAACGAGGAGGCGTGGCTGCCGGACACCTTCGGGTTCGCCGCGGGGCTGCCGCAGATCATCAAGGCGGCCGGCTCCAAGTGGCTGCTGACCCAGAAGATCTCCTGGTCGCAGACCAACAAGTTCCCGCACCACACCTTCCACTGGGAGGGCATCGACGGCACCCGGATCTTCACGCACTTCCCGCCGGCCGACACCTACAACTGCTCGATGAAGGGCAGCGAACTCGCCCACGCGGTGCGCAACTTCCGGGACAAGGGCAGAGCCCGGCACTCCCTCGCCCCCACCGGCTGGGGCGACGGAGGCGGCGGCACCACCCGGGAGATGGTCGCCAAGGCGGCCCGGCTGCGTGACCTGGAGGGCTCGGCCACCGTCCGCTGGCAGACCCCGCGCGCCTTCTTCGAGCAGGCCGAGGCCGAGTATCCCGAACCACCGGTATGGGTCGGGGAGTTGTACCTCGAACTGCACCGCGCCACCCTCACCAGCCAGGCCCGGACCAAGCAGGGCAACCGGCGCGCCGAACACCTGCTGCGCGAGGCCGAACTCTGGGCGGCCACCGCCGCCGTGCGCACCGGCTTCCCTTACCCGTACGAGGACTTGGACCGCATCTGGAAGACGGTGCTGCTGCACCAGTTCCACGACATCCTGCCCGGCTCGTCCATCGCCTGGGTGCACCGGGAGGCCCGGGCGACCTACGAGCGGCTGACCACGGAACTGACCGCGGTCATCGACGCGGCCCGGCGCGCCCTGGCGGGCGAGGGGACGACCCCGCTGCTGTTCAACTCCGCCCCGCACGCCCGGCACGGCGTCCCGGCGGGCGCCGCCGCCACCCCGGACGCGCCCGGCACCAGCACCCTCACACCCCACGAGGACGGCGGGTTCACGCTGGACAACGGCCTGCTGCGGATCACCGTGGACGCCCGGGGCCTGGTCGTCTCCGTCTACGACCCCGCCGCCGACCGCGAGACGATCGCCCCCGGCACCGCCGCCAACCTCCTCCAACTCCACCCGGACTTCCCGAACATGTGGGACGCCTGGGACGTCGACTCCTTCTACCGCAACACCGTCACCGACCTCACCGCCGCCGAGTCGGTCACGGCCGGCGAGGACGGCGCCTGCGTGCGGGTCGTCCGGTCCTTCGGCTCCTCCCGGGTCACCCAGCTGCTGTCCCTGCCGCCGGGAGAACGCCGGCTGGTCGTCGACACCGAGGTGGACTGGCACGAGACGGAGAAGTTCCTGAAGCTGGCCTTCCCGCTCGACCTGCACGCCGAACGGTACGCCTCCGAGACCCAGTTCGGGCACGCCTTCCGCCCCACCCACACCAACACCTCCTGGGAAGCGGCCAAGTTCGAGGCGTGCAACCACCGCTTCGTGCACCTGGAGGAGCCCGGCTGGGGCGTGGCGGTCGTCAACGACTCGACGTACGGCCACGATGTGACCCGCACGGTCCGCGCCGACGGTGACCGCGGTACGACCACCACGGTCCGGGTGTCCCTGCTGCGCGCCCCGCGCTTCCCCGACCCGGAGACCGACCAGGGCCTCCACCGCTTCCGGCACGCCCTGGTCGTCGGCGCCTCGGTCGGCGACGCGGTCCGCGAGGGCTGGCGGATCAACCTGCCGGAGCGGCACACGACCGGCGCCCGCGCGGTGGCCCCGCTGGTGACAGTGGACGACGACGCGGTGGTGGTGACGGCGGTGAAACTCGCCGACGACGGCAGCGGGGACGTGGTCGTCCGCTTCCACGAGGCCCACGGCGGCCGGGCCCGGGCGACCCTGACGACCGGCTTCCCGTTCACCGGGGGTGACCGTCACCGACCTGCTGGAACGCCCGCTGCCGGACGCGGAGCCGCCGTCCCGCGAGGACGAGCGGATCACCGTACGCCTGCGTCCGTTCGAACTGGTCACGCTCAGGTTCGGCCGACCCTGACCGGCGCGGCCGCTCTCGCCCGACCGTGATCCGAGGTCGCGGCTTCCTCGACTGGATCCCGAGCTCCTGGCGGGCTGTCATGGGTGCGGGTCCACCACGGTTGGACCGCGCCCATGACCGTCAGCGCGCGGACCGCCTCCCGCGTCGAACCACGGGACGTGCGTGAGGCGGGCAGCCGTCGGCCCGGTGCCAGCCGGCCCCCGGCGATCATCGCCTTGTGCGTGAGGCTGTCGTAGCGGCTCGGTGGTCTGATAAGTATGCGGCGTTACCCGGCACCCTCGCGCCCCCCGGACCCCCGTCCCTCGCACTCCGTCCCTCGCACCCCGTCACCCCGTACCCTGCACTCCCGCTCGGCTGGCCGTACTCGAACACCGCCCGGACCGAAAGGCCCCCCGTGTCCCCGACGCCCGCTCGCATCACCGCGGTCGACACCTACGACATCCGGTTCCCCACCTCCCGCGGTCTCGACGGCTCCGACGCGATGAACCCGGACCCCGACTACTCGGCCGCCTACCTCGTGCTGCGCACCGGCGCCGAGGACGGACCGGAGGGACACGGCTTCGCGTTCACCATCGGACGCGGCAACGAGGTCCAGGTCGCCGCGATCCACGCGCTGCGCCACCATGTCGTCGGCCGGTCCGTCGAGGAGCTGTGCGCCGACCCGGGCACGCTGTACCGGGACCTGACCGGCGACAGCCAACTGCGCTGGCTCGGCCCCGAGAAGGGCGTGCTGCACATGGCGATCGGCGCCGTCGTCAACGCCGTCTGGGACCTCGCCGCCAAGCGCGCGGGCAAGCCCCTGTGGCGGCTGCTCGCCGAGGCCGAGCCCGAGTGGCTGGTGCGCCAGATCGACTTCCGCTACCTGACGGACGCGCTCACCCCGCAGGAGGCGCTGACGCTGCTGCGCCGGGGCAGGGAGGGCGCCGGCCGGCGCACGGCCCGTCTGCTGGAGGCCGGTTACCCCGCCTACACCACCTCGCCCGGCTGGCTCGGCTACGACGACGACAAGCTCGCCCGGCTCGCCCGCCAGGCGGTGGCCGACGGCTTCCGGCAGATCAAGCTGAAGGTCGGCGCCGACCTCGCGGACGACATGCGCCGCTGCCGGGTGGCCCGCGCGGCCGTCGGACCGGGCATCCGCCTGGCCCTCGACGCCAACCAGCGCTGGAACGTGGACGAGGCGATCTCCTGGACCGAGGCGCTCGCCGGGTTCGACCCGTACTGGATCGAGGAGCCCACCAGCCCCGACGACATCCTCGGCCACGCGGCGATCCGCCGGGCCGTGGCACCGGTCAAGGTCGCCACCGGCGAACACGCTCACAACCGGATCGTCTTCAAACAACTCCTCCAGGCCGGCGCCCTCGACATCGTGCAGCTCGACGCGGCCCGCGTCGGCGGCGTCAACGAGAACCTCGCCATCCTGCTGCTCGCCGCCAAGTCCGGCGTCCTCGTCTGCCCGCACGCCGGCGGCGTCGGCCTGTGCGAACTCGTCCAGCACCTTGCGATGTTCGACTACGTGGCCGTCTCCGGCAGCACCGAGGACCGGGTCATCGAATACGTCGACCACCTGCACGAGCACTTCGTCGACCCGGTGGTGATCCGCGCGGGCCACTACACGGCACCCACCGCGCCCGGCTTCTCCGCGGCCCTGCGCCCGGAAGCCCTCGCGCACTACACCTTCCCCGGCGGCACCTACTGGTCCGCCGGTCCCGACGGCCGGGAGGGACAAGCATGAGCGACTTCACGGGCCTCAAGGCCCTGGTCACCGGAGGCGCGTCCGGCATCGGCCGGGCCACCGCCGATCTCCTCGCCGAGCGCGGCGCCCAGGTCGCCGTACTCGACCTGGACCCCACCCACGTACCCGAACCGTTGCGGGCGTGGCGCGCCGACGTCACCGACGACACCTCCGTGCGCGCCGCCGTACAGGAGGCCGCCGACGCGCTGGGCGGCCTGGACATCCTCGTCAACAACGCGGGCGTCGGCGCGCAGGGCACCGTCGAGGACAACACCGACGACGAGTGGCGGCACGTCTTCGACGTCAACGTCCTCGGCATGGTCCGCACCGCCCGCGCCTGCCTGCCGCACCTGCGCCGCTCCGCCCACGCCGCGATCGTCAACACCTGCTCCATCGCGGCCACCGCGGGCCTGCCGCAACGCGCCCTGTACAGCGCGACCAAGGGCGCCGTGTACTCCCTGACCCTCGCCATGGCCGCCGACCACGTCCGCGAGGGCATCCGCGTCAACTGCGTCAACCCCGGTACGGTGGACACCCCGTGGGTCGGACGGCTGCTGGGCGCGGTCCCCGACCCGGCCGCCGAACGCGCCGCGCTGGAGGCCCGCCAGCCCACCGGACGGCTCGTCTCCGCCGCCGAAGTGGCCGCCGCCATCGCCTACTTGGCCAGCCCGCTGGCCGGGGCCACCACCGGCACCGCGCTCCCCGTCGACGGCGGCATGCAGGGCCTCAGGCCGCGGCCGACGGCGCACCGGTGACCGTCCTCGGCCGCACCGGCGTCCAGGTCACCCCGCTCGGCCTCGGCGCCGCCGCCCTCGGCAACCTCTACACCCCGGTGAGCGAGGACAGGCGCACGCGGCGGTCCGGGCCGCCTGGGAGCGCGGCATCCGCTACTTCGACACCGCCCCGCACTACGGCCTCGGACTGTCCGAACGGCGCCTGGGCGCGGCCCTGCGTGCCTACGACCGTGCGAGCTACACCCTCTCCACCAAGGTCGGCCGCCGCCTGGAGCCGGCCGACGGCACCGGCGACGACCGCGCCCACGGCTACGCCGTGCCCGCGACCCACCGGCGGGTCTGGGACTTCAGCGCCGACGGCGTCCGCCGCACCCTGGAGGCGAGCCTGGACCGCCTCGGTGTGGACCGGGTCGACGTCGTCTACCTCCACGACCCCGACGACCACGCCGAACAGGCCTTCCGCGAGGGCTATCCGGCGCTGGAACGGCTGCGCGCGGAAGGCGTGGTGGGCGCGATCGGCGCCGGCATGAACCAGGCCGGGATGCTCACCCGGTTCGTCCGCGACACCGACGTGGACGTGGTGCTGTGCGCCGGCCGGTACACCCTGCTCGACCAGAGCGCGGCCGACGCGCTGCTCCCCGAGGCGCTGCGGCGCGGGGTGTCGGTGGTCGTCGGCGGTGCCTTCAACTCCGGCCTGCTGGCCGCGCCGGCGCCCGGGGCGACGTACGACTACACCCGCGCGCCGAGGGAGTTGCTGGACCGCGCCCTGCGGCTGAAGGCGGCGGCCGGGCGGCACGGCACCACCCTGCGCGCCGCGGCCCTGGCCTTCTGCGCCGCGCACCCGGCCGTGGCGAGCGTCCTGGCCGGCGCCCGCTCGGCGGCCGAAGTCCACGACTGCGCCGAGCAGTTCGGCACGCCGGTACCGGACGCCTTCTGGCAGGAGCTGCGCGACGACGGCCTGCTGCCCCCGGTGGGGGAGGAGCCACTGTGACCCGCGTCCACGAACCCTGAGCTGACCGCCGCCTTCGCGTCGGCTACGCCAGCCGCGTCGGCGGCAGATACTCCCGCACGTATGTCCGCTCCCAGCACGCCCCCGTCTCCCGCAGCTCCCGCCAGCCGGTGTACCGGTAGCGGAACAGCCGGGCCCGGACATAGCGGGGCGGGGTGTCCGGCGGGAACGGGGAGCGGCGCAGCAGCCTGAGGGTGTCCCGGTCGTTCTCCAGCAGGCGTTCCACCAGGCCGCCGAACCACTCACCGGCGTACGCGGGCGACAGCGCGGCGAACCACATCAGCCAGTCCAGGCGCAGATGGTAGGGGGCGAACTGGCGCGGCCAGCGCCGGGGATCACCGGGCTTGCCCTTGAAGTCGTACTCCCGCCATTCCGAGTCCGCGCGCGGCCGCTCGTCCAGCGTGCCCTCGACCACCACCTCGTAGCGGACCCGGCTGACGCTGCCGAACGCGCCGTAGGTGTTCACCAGGTGCAGCGGGTCGAAGGAGCGGTTCATCACCTGACGGCGGGAGATCATGTTCAGCACGGGGTGGTAGCTGAGGAACACCAGCAGCGCGCCGACCGCGAGCACCAGCACCTCGTACCACAGCGGCGCCGCGGGCACCGACGGCGCCGTCGTGGGCAGCCGCAGCGCGGACAGGGCCAGCACGATGGTGATCCAGTTCAGCCAGGAGAAGTTCCCGGAGAGCACCAGCCACAACTGGGTGACGATCATCAGGGCGGCGGCGGCCGAGGCGATGGGCTGCGGGGCGAACAGCAGGAACGGCACGACCAGCTGGGTGACGTGGTTGGCGGCCACCTCGACCCGGTGCAGCGGCCGGGGCAGATGGTGGAAGAACCAGCTCAGCGGGCCCGGCATCGGCTGGGTCTCGTGGTGGTAGTCCAGACAGGTCAGCTTCCGCCAGCAGGCGTCGCCGCGCAGCTTGATCAGCCCCGCGCCGAACTCCACCCGGAACAGGATCCAGCGCAGCAGGAACAGCACGACGACCGGCGGCGCCACCTCGTCGTTGCCGAGGAACGCGGCCAGGAAACCGGTTTCCAGCAGCAGCGACTCCCAGCCGAACGCGTACCACGTCTGGCCCACGTTCACGATCGACAGATACAGCGCCCACGGCACCAGCCACAGCACGATCCCCGCCCACAGCGGCAGCGCCGAGTCCGCCCCGGCCAGCAGCGCCGCCGACACCGCGCAGCCCGCCCAGGCGCACCCCGCGAAGAAGCGGTCGGAGTAGTGCAGCTGGAACAGGCTGGGGGCGCGCCGGAAGGGCACCCGGGCCGTGAACCGGGGGACGGGCAGCATGCCGCGCTCGCCCAGCAGGGCCCGGAACTGCAGGGCCGCCGTCAGGAACGCGACCAGGTACACGGCGGCCAGAGCCCGCTGGAGCACCAGCCGGCTCAGCCAGTAGTCGGGTGCGGTGAACCAGTCCACGGCTGTGCGCGCCCTTCCGTAAGGCGACGCCGTCGCCACTCCCGGCGCGGCGTTCCCCGAGTTGCCAGCCAAACCTGTGCGATGCCAACAATAGGGCGTAATCACCCATAGTGATGTGGAGTGTGCGGTGCGGATACCCACCCGAACCCTGGTCACGGCCTGCGCGCTGTCGGTGGCGCTGCTGGCCGCCGGCTGCGCGGGTGCGGGCGTGAAGCAGACCCGGGTGGGCGACCTCGTCTTCCTGCAGGCCGCCGGGGAGCGGGGGCCCGGGCCCTTCACCGATTCGGCGGCGACCGGCCCCACCCCCTCCGAGGCCCCCCGCATCGGCGCCAAGGTCTCCGCCGGCGAGCTGTCGGCGCCCCTGCGCGCGGCCCGCACCGTGTCCGGGGCGACGCCCGGCCTGTACCGGGGCACCCCGCGCGTCGCCCGCTGCGACGCGGAGCGGCACATCCGCCACCTGGCCGCGGACCCGGCCAGGGCCGACGCCTTCGCCGGGGTCGTCGGGGTGCGGCGGGCGGCGCTCCCCGCCTATCTGCGCGGCCTCACCCCGGTCGTGCTCGGCGCCGACACCCGCGTCACCAACCACGCCTACCAGAGCCACCGGGCGGACGACTACCAGGCCGTGCTCCAGGCGGGCACGGCCGTGCTGGTGGACGACCGGGGCCTGCCGCGGGTGCGGTGCGTCTGCGGCAACCCGCTCGCACCGCCCGCGCCGACCCGCGGCGGGGCCAGCGCGCGGGGCACACCGTGGCCCGGGTACCGGCCGAACAAGGTGATCGTGGTCAGCCCGGCGCCCCGGGCCGTCACCAGCCTCACCCTCGTCGACGCCGGGCACCGCACCTGGACCGAGCGCCGGGTCGGCAACGACGTCCGCCGGGACCGCGTCGTCCCCCCGCCCGCCCGGACCACCACCAGCCCGTCCCCGACGGCCCGCGCCACGCCGGCCCCGACGGCCCCGACCACTCCGGCGGACAGGGCACCGAGCCGTACGGCTCCGACCACCCGGACGCCCGGCGCGGCGCCCGGCGCGCCCAGGGTGTCCGGCGTGCCCGGAACCCCGGACCTGCCCCCGGCGGACGGCGTCTGAGCGTGGGCCCCTCGCGGCCGCGGCCCGGCCGGCAAGTCGAAGAATCGTCCGGATCCTGGCAAGGTGGCCCCATGGCCGATCGGGGTGCGAGCGCCCTGTCACTCCCGGGGGACCGGCCCGTCCGCCCGGACCCGGTCCTCGCGCTCAACGGCATGGGCAGCTTCGACTGGGACCTGGACGCCGGTCTGTTCCACCTGGACGCCCAGGCCCTGAAGGTGCTCGACCTGCCGCCCGAGGAGTACGACGGGCGCCTGGACACCCTGAACGCCCTCCGGGTGCCCCCGCCGGAGGCCGCCCGGCTCGACGCGACCGTCGCCCGGGCGATCAAGGACGGCAGCGACCACTACAGCGCCTACTTCCGCATCCGCTGCCGCGACGGCACCATGCGCTGGACCCACACCCGGGGCCGCCTGCGCCGCGACGACTCCGGCCGCCCGCACCGCGTGGTCGGCATCCTCCGCGACGCCACCGAGGAACTCGCCGACAGCACGGCACGCAGCCTCCGGTCCGCGCAGGACGCGGCGTTCCGGCAGCAGACCGGCGTCGTCCAGGTCATCTCCGCCGCCCTCGCCCACGCCCGCAGCGTCCAGGACGTCATCGACGTGCTCAAGGACACCCACGGCGTCCGCCACCTGGGCGCGACCAGCCTGGTGATGGGCCTGGTGGAGGCCGGCCGGATCCGGCTGGTGGCCGAGGGCCCCGCGGGCAGCTTCGTCCCCGGCACCCGGGTCACCCGGATCGACGAGCCGTACCCGATGAGCGAGGTCGTACGCACCCTCAGCCCCCGGTTCATCGAGTCACCGGAGGAGTTCGCCGCGCACTACCCCGTCCTGTGGCCGCACCTCACCGGCCTGCGCATCACCTCGGCCGCCTACCTCCCGCTGATCGCCCAGGCCCGCCCGATCGGCGCGATGGGCCTGCTCTACGACGACCGGCGCGGCTTCTCCGCCGAGGAACGCGCCGTCCTCGTCGCGCTCGGCAGCAGCATCGCGCAGAGCCTGATGCGCGCCATGCTCTTCGAGCAGGAGAAGGACCTCGCCCAGGGCCTCCAGCAGGCCATGCTGCCCCGCTCCATCCCCAGCGTGCGCGGCGCCGACATCGCGGTGCGCTACCGCTCGGCCGCCCTGGGCCGGGACATCGGCGGCGACTGGTACGACCTGATCCCGCTGCCCGGGGACACCCCCTCGGGGGGAGGCCGGGTCGGCGCGGTCATCGGGGACGTCCAGGGCCACGACACGCACGCCGCCGCCGTCATGGGCCAGCTGCGGATCGTGCTGCGCGCCTACGCCACCGAGGGCCACACCCCGGCCACCGTGATGGCCCGGGCCTCCGTCTTCCTGCACGAACTCGACACCGACCGGTTCGCCACCTGCCTGTACGCCGAGACCGACCTGGCCACCGGGGTCGTGCAGATGGTCCGCGCCGGGCACATCGACCCGCTGCTGCGCCACCGCGACGGCCGCTGCTCCCGCGTCTTCGTCGAGGGCGGGCTGCCGCTCGGCCTGTCCGCCGAGTTCGGGCGGCTGGAGTACCCCGTCGCCACCCTGGAGCTCGACCCCGGCAGCACGCTGCTGCTGTGCACCGACGGACTGGTGGAGCTGCCCGGCACCGATCTGGACGACGGCATGTCCGGCCTCATGGGGCTCGTGTGCGAGGGGCCCGCCGAGGTGGAGGCCCTCGCCGACCGGCTGATCCAGGCGGCCGAGGAGCGCGGCGGCGAGGACGACGTGGCGCTGCTCCTGCTGCGCCGCCGCGCCCCGCGGGCCGCCCGGCCCGGCCGCCGGCTCCGGCAGCACGTGGCGGCCGGCGATCCGGAGGCCCTCGCCCAGGCCCGGCACCTGGTCCGCGCCGCCGCCCGGGCCTGGGGCACCCGCGCACCGGCCGACGAGATCGAGCTGGTGGCCGGCGAGCTGATCACCAACGCCCTGCTGCACACCGAGGGCTCCGCGATCGTCACCGTCCGGGTGCTGGAGGACTCCGGGCGGCGGCTGCGCATCGAGGTCGAGGACTGCTCCAGCGCCCTGCCGCGGCGCCGCGACGCGGGCGAGAGCGGTGTGTTCGGCCGCGGCCTGCTCCTGGTGGAGCGGCTCGCCGACGCCTGGGGCGTCCAGGCGCGCGGCTCCGGCAAGGCGGTGTGGTGCGAGTTCCGGCTGCCGTAGCGTGACCTTCTCCCCGCGCGGCAGGGGCGTGGCGTTGTCGGTGCCGGATGGCACCCTGTACGTATGCCCGAATTGCCCGAGGTGGAAGCGCTGACGGACTTCCTGACCGAGCACCTGGTGGGCCGCCGGGTGGCGCGGCTGCTGCCGGTCGCCGTCAGCGTGCTGAAGACGTACGACCCTCCGCCCGGCGCCGTCGAGGGCGCCGGGGTGACGGCCGTGCGCCGGCACGGCAAGTTCCTGGACGTCGAGACGGACGGCGGACTGCACCTGGTCGTCCACTTGGCCAGGGCGGGCTGGCTCCAGTGGCGGGACCGGCTGCCGGACGGCCCGCCGAGGCCCGGCAAGGGCCCGCTGGCACTGCGCGTGGCGCTGGAGACCGGCGAGGGCTTCGACCTGACCGAGGCCGGTACCCAGAAACGCCTCGCCGTGTACGTGGTCCGCGACCCCGCCGAGGTGCCGGGCATCGCCCGCCTCGGCCCGGACCCGCTCGCCGAGGACTTCACCGAGGACCGCTTCGCCGCCCTGCTCCAGGGCGAACGGCGGCAGCTGAAGGGCGCCCTGCGCGACCAGTCGCTGATCGCGGGCGTCGGCAACGCCTACAGCGACGAGATTCTGCACGCCGCGCGGATGTCCCCGTTCAAGCTGGCGGCCTCCCTCACCCCGGAGGAGACCCACCGGCTGTACGCGGCGCTGCGCGGCACGCTCGGCGAGGCGGTCGAGCGGGCCCGGGGCCTGGCGGCGGGCCGGCTGAAGGCGGAGAAGAAGGGCGGTCTGCGCGTCCACGGCCGCACCGGTGAACCCTGCCCGGTGTGCGGCGACACCGTCCGCGAGGTCTCCTTCAGCGACTCCTCGCTCCAGTACTGCCCGACCTGCCAGACGGGCGGCAAGCCGCTGGCCGACCGCAGGCTGTCCCGGCTGCTGAAGTGAGGCCGTCACCGCCCCCGGACCGTGAGCAGCACCTTTCCCTCCGCCGTGCGGACCTCGTAACGGGCGATCCGGTCCGGGCGGAGCGCCGTGGCCCCGAGCGCGGTGGCCGCCCGCCCGCCCGCGCCGGTCCAGCCGGCGACGACCTGTTCGGTGCCGTCCCGGCCGACCGCGACCAGCCGGCAGGCGCGCGGCGGCCCGCCGCCGTTCCCCACCTCCACGCGCAGCTCGCCGCCCCACTCCTCGTCCGCCGCGGTGACCCGCGCCCACACCCCGGTACGCGGATCGATGGCCGAGACGACCCGGATGGCCCGTGGGTCCGCCGGCTCCGGGTGCCCGGCGAAGGCCACGACCCCCGGACCGGCCACGGCCAGCACCACCGAGGCGGCCAGCCCGTACCCGAGCCGGCGGCGGCGCACCCGGCGGAGGCGCGCCGGCTCGCCGAGCAACCGCTCCAGCAACCGGGGCCCGGGCTCGGCCAGGGGGTGCACGAACGGCGGAGTGGCCCGGCGGTAGAGCGCCAGCTGCCGGGTGGCCGGTCCGAACCCGGTCACGTGGGCCGCGCACCGGGGGCACGCCAGGAGGTGGTCCTCGAAGCGGAAGGACTCCGCCGCGTCCAGCACACCGAGCGCGTACGCGCCGGCGTCGCGATGCCGTTCCAGGGACCTCATGCCGAATCCTCGTGCCGATGGGTGCGGGCGGGGGTGCTCCGTGCCCCCACCCGTACGCGGCGGACCACCGGTTCGCTCAAGGCACGCGCACAATCGTGACCGAGGCGGTCGGAGCGGCCCGGCCCGTGGACCGGTGCGCGTCGCGGAAGACGCGGACGACGACTCAGAACAGGTGGATCGCGAGGTGCCCCAGCGGCAGCCCCAGCCGCCAGGCCGGTGTCCACACCTTCGGGCCGTCGTCCTCCCCGAACACCGGGCCGCCGCCCGGCACCGCGTCCAGGTCCGGCGCGAGCAGCTCGGTCTCCTCCAGCCAGCGCCAGGCGTCGTCGGCCAGCGCCAGATCCGGGCAGGGCGCGCCGGAGCCGGCCGCCCGCTCGGTCCGCTCGGCCATGCGCGCCCGCACCCAGTCCCGCCACGGCTGGTCGTAGGCGGTCAGCGCCAGCCAGTTCTCCAGCTGGGAGATCACCCGGATGCCGGACAGGTCCCCGTCGGTGTCGGACAGGAAGACGGTGAGCGCCAGCGCGTCCCGGCCGGCCCGGAACTCGAAGGACGTCGGCGGCATCAGATCGCCGGTGCGCAGCAACTCGTCGGCGATGTACTCGGCGTACAACCAGGCCATCGGCACGGCCAGTTCACCGCCGCCGGTACCGTCCGTGCTCTCGTGACCTCTGTGCAGCATCCCTTCCTGCCCTTCCTCCGGTGCGTACGCGTCGCCCGCACCTGCGGGCCCGGACCCCCGTCCGGAACGCGGATGAGGACAGCCCATGCCCGAACGGGGGCCACAGCAAGGCGCTTTGCCGAGGTTTGACCAGCCTTCCGGTTTCACCGCAGGTCGGCCGCGTAACCCGGAAGGACCCGGCGCAGGGCGCGCAGCGCGTAATACGCGCGGGACTTCACGGTACCCGGTGGAATGCCCAGGGCCTCGGCCGCTTCCGCCACACTGGCCCCACGGAAGTACACGAGCACGAGCACGTCACGGTGGGCGGGAGTGAGTGTCTTCACAGCCTCCCGGACATCGAGCATCGCCGCGGCCCGCTCGGCGTGATCGGCGGTCACCCGCGCGTTCTCGGGGACCTCGTCACCGGTCTCGGGCGGCCGGGCCCGCCGCGCCCGGCGGGCGTCGATCGCCAGGCGCCGGGCCACGGTCAGCAGCCAGGGCCGCACCGAGTCGAAGTCGTCGGCGTGCAGCGCCTCCGGATGCTGCCAGGCGCGCACCAGCGTCTCCTGGACGAGGTCCTCGGCGCGCTGGCGGTCCCCGTCGCACAGCCTGAGCAGCAGGGCGAACAGCGGACCGCCGTGCTCGCGCTGGAGCGCGGCCAGCTCGTGCTCGGCGGTCGTCGTCCCGTTCGTGAGTGAGGTTCCGGCCGTCATGGCCGTATGGCAGCGCAGGCCGCGCCCGGCGGACAGGGGGCGGAACCGGTCGTGCGACGGACGGTCGATCGCGTCGGTGAACGGTCGGCCGTGCGGTGCCCGGGCCACCGGACGGGCTAACGACGCCACCCGGGCTGTTTATCCGACGCATCAGCTTCATACCCATATGCCCGTCACGGCTTCGTCTGTCCACACGACGACTCTGGGGTGAGTTGATGATCGGACGCACCAAGCAGGTGGCGCTGGTCCTGACCGCCGTCCTCGCGGCCGGGGCGGCCTGCCGGAACCAGTACCAGAACCCCGGCACACCGGGACACGCGGCACCCCCGGCGTCCCCGGCGCCCGCCGCGGCCGGCCCCTTCACCCTGGTCGCCTCCGGGGACATCCTGGCGCACGCCACCGTCGTGGAACGGGCCGCCTACGACGCCGGGGGCGACGGCCACGACTTCCGCCCCATGCTCTCCGCCGTCCAACCGGTCGTCTCCGGAGCCGACCTGGCGCTGTGTCACCTCGCCACCGGCTACGGCCCCGAGGGCGACCCCACCGGCGGGCCCCCGCTCACCGCCCCGCCGCGGCTCGCCGAGGACCTCGCCGCCACCGGCTACGACGGCTGCTCCACCGCCTCCGCCCACGCCCTGGACGACGGCGCCGCCGGTGTCGCGCGCACCCTGGACGCCCTGGACCGGGCCGGGCTGCGGCACACCGGGACCGCCCGCAGCGAGACCGAGGCCCGCTCGGTCGTGCTCCACCGGGCCGGCGGCGCCCGGGTCGCCCACCTGTCGTACACCTCCGCCACCGGCTACCCGCCGCCCGACGGCCGGCCCTGGGCGGTCAACCTGCTCGACCCCGACCGGATCATCGCCGACGCCCGCGCCGCCCGGCGGGGCGGCGCCGACGTGGTCGTGGTCTCCGTGGACTGGGGCACCGAGGGCCAGGACGAACCCGACCGGCTCCAGCTCACCCTCGCCGGCCGCCTCACCGCCTCGGCCACCGACGGCCGCCCGGACATCGACCTGATCCTCGGCACCTCCGCCCACGTCCCCCAGGCGTACGAGAAGGTCAACGGGACGTGGGTGGTCTACGGGCTGGGCGACCAGATCGCCGGGCCGCTCCGCGACCGGCGAGGCGTCCAGGACCCGCGCGGCAACGAGTCCACGCTCGGCCGCTTCACCTTCGCCCCGCCCGACCGGCCGGGCGGGCCCTGGCGGGTGGTGCGGGCCGAGTTCGTCCCCCAGCTGTACGACCTCGACGCCGGCCGGGTGGTCGACCTGGGCCGGGCCATCGCCCAGGGCGCCGAGCTGGAGGGGGCCCGCGACCGGATCCGGGAGGTGGTCCTCAGCCGCGGGGCGGGCCAGGACGGCCTGGTCATGGCCGAGTGATCAGCCGCCGGTCCGCCCGGTGGCCAGGACCGAACGCCGGTAGGAGTAGCCGAAGTAGATGACACAGCCGAGCGCGAACCAGATCGCGAACCGCACCCAGGTCTGCCACTGCAGGAACGTGATCAGCCAGACGGAGAAGAGCATCCCCAGCGCGGGCACGACCGGCATCCCCGGCGTGCGGAAGGTACGCGGCAGGTCCGGCTGCCGGTAGCGCAGCACGATCACCGCCGCGCACACCACCACGAACGCCAGCAGGATACCGATGTTGGTCAGCTCGGCCGCCTCGGCGATCGGGACGAAGCCGGCGATGGCCGCGGACGCCACCCCCACGATCCAGGTCACCCGGGTCGGCACGTGCCGCGTCGGGTGCGTCTTGGCGAACCAGGTGGGCAGCAGACCGTCCCGGGACATCGCGTACCACACCCGGGTCACGCCCAGCATGAACGTGAACATCACCGTGAGGATGCCGATGATCGCCCCGACCGCGATCACGTCCGCCAGCGCGCCGAGGCCCACCGACTTGAACGCCGTGGAGAAGCCGCTCTCCTTGTCGATCTCCTTGTAGTTCTGCATGCCCGTCAGCACCAGGCAGGCCGCCACGTACAGCACCATCGAGATGACCAGCGAGTAGACGATCGCCTTCGGCATGTGCCGCTGGGCGTCCTTGGACTCCTCGGCCGCCGTCGACATCGCGTCGTAGCCGAACACCGCGAAGAACACCGTGGCCGCGCCGGTGAACGCCCCGCCGATCCCGTACGGGAAGAACGGCTGGTAGTTCCCGGTGTCGATGTGGAACACGCCCACCCCGATCACCAGCAGCACCACCAGCACCTTCAGGGCGACCACGAACGTCTCGAACCGGGCCGCGCTGCGGATGCCCAGGTTCAGCAGCCAGGCGATGAGCAGACACAGCACGGCCGCGAACAGGTCGACCCGGTGCCCGCCGCCGGTGCCGGGCGCGCCCAGCATCCACTGCGGCAGATCGGCGCCCATCTCCCTGACCAGGAAGCCGAAGTAGCCGGAGATGCCGATGGCCACCACCGACACGATCGCCGTGTACTCCAGCAGCAGGTCCCAGCCGATGAACCAGCCCGCGAACTCGCCGAGCACCGCGTACCCGTAGGTGTAGGCCGACCCCGCCTTCGGGATCATCCCGGCGAACTCGGCGTACGACAGCGCCGCGCAGGCGCTCGCCGCACCGGCGATGAGGAAGGACACCAGCACCGCGGGCCCGGCCGTGCCGTTGGCCACCGTGCCGGCCAGCGTGAACACGCCCGCGCCGATGATGCCGCCCACCCCGATCGCGGTGAGCTGCCACAGCCCCAGCGACCTCTCCAGCCGGGTGCCCTCGCCGACCTCCGTCTCCTCGATGTGCTCGATGGGTTTGCGGCGGAGAATTCCCTGGCCCGCGCGGAGCCTGCCCATGCGTCTCACCCTTTTGCCCACGGAAACGGCTGACGGCGGATCATGATGTCTCAGCACCGCCGCCCAGGGAAGGCGCCACGCACGGCCCGGGGCGCCATCCGGGTACCGGCCGGGCACGCCCCTCGCGCCCGCCGGTCCCGGCCGGAGCGCCGCCGCCGGCCGCCTACGGCACGACCGTCACCGGCCAGCGGCCCGCCTTCACCAGGCGGACCGCCACGGAACCGATGATCCGGTGGCCCGCCTGCTCCGAGGCGCCCACCACCACCGCGTCCGCCTTCAGTTCGTCCGCCGCCTTCACCAGCCCGCCGTAGGGGTCGCCGCGGAAGGTGTGGAACTCCCAGCGCACCTCGAATATGCCCTTGACCCGCTCGGCCGCCTCCCGGATCTGCGTGATCAGGTCCTCGGCGATCTCGTCGGTCGTGTCGGCCACCGGCGCCCCGAGCGCCGCGCCCGCCGCGAGCACCGGCTGCACGTACACCACGGCCAGCAGCGCGTGCTGGCGCCGGGCCAGCCCTCCCGCGTACGCGGCGGCGCGCAAGGAGGAGTCCGAGCCGTCCACGCCGACGACGATGACCTTCGGGCCGTCCGTGCCCCGCTCGAACGTGTGCGCGGGCTGTTCGTGCTGTTCCGTCACGCCCCGAGGCTAGCGGAACCCGCGGTTCCCGCGCAGGGCCGGGGCCCGCCGCCGGGCGCGGAGCCGCGGGCACGGCAGGCGGTCGCCGCGGACGCGGGCGAGGAGGCTGCTGCGGAAGCGTCCGTCCGCTCCGCTGTCCGGGTGCATTACCGCGCCGCACCGACGGCGGTGCGGTGCGGCGGAGTCCGGCCGGGCGACTGATGGGTCATGCAGAAGGATCAGTTGTTCACGCGGCGCCGGATGCTCCTCGCCGGCGTCGCCGCGCTCGGTTCGGCGGGCACCGCGGGAGCCGTCCTGGCGAGCGACGGCGAGGAGACCGTCCGGGCCGCCGCGGCCCCCGCCCCCGCGCCCGGTCCGCAGGCCCGCCCGGCCCTGGGACCCTCCGCCTTCCGGCTCCAGCCGCTCACCGGATACGGGCCGCCGCGCACCCCGCCCCGCAAGCTCAAGGTGCGCGACGAACCCATCCTGCGGATCTCCGGACGCGGCCGGCGCATGGTGCTGACCTTCGACGACGGCCCCCACCCGGACTACACCCCGCACATCCTCGACACCCTCGCCCGGCACCGGGTCCGGGCGATGTTCTTCGTCTGCGGGGAGTGCGTCGTGGACAACAGGGAACTGCTGGCCCGGATGGCCGAGGAGGGCCATGTAGTCGGCAACCACACGTGGACCCACCCGCTGCTGACGACCCTCGGCCGCAAGGAGATCCGCTCCGAGATGGAGCGCACCAGCGACATCATCGAGGACACCTACGGCGACCGGCCCCAGTGGTTCCGCGCGCCCTACGGTGCCTGGAACCGGGCCACGTTCCAGCTCGGCGCGGAGATGGGCATGGAGCCGATGGCCTGGACGGTGGACACCACCGACTGGATGGAGCCCGGCACCGCCACCATCGTCGACCAGGTGGAGAGCGGCGCCGCCCCCGGCGTCGTGGTGCTCTCCCACGACGCCGGGGGCGACCGTTCGCAGACCGTCCGCGCGATCCGCGAATGGCTGCCCCGTCTGCTCGACTCCGGCTATCACCTCACCGTGCCGCGCCGGCGGGTGTGAGGGCTCCCCCCGATCAGAGGACCGCGGCCAGGCGGGCGAAGACGACGACGTTGCCGTCGTAGCCGTTCTGCTTCGAGAAGCCGCCCCCGCAGGTGATGACCCGCAGTTCCGGGGTGCCCTTGGAGCCGTAGACCCGGTCGCCGGGGAAGGCGTTCTTCGCGAAGACCTCGACGCCGTAGACCTCGAACACGGCGGTCTTGCCGTCCTGGCGCAAAACCTCGACCTGGCTGCCCTTCCGCAGCGCCCCGAGGCCGTAGAACACGGCGGGGCCCTGCTGGTTGTCGACATGGCCGACGATGACCGCGGTGCCCTTCTCGCCGGGGGACACCGCGCCGGTGAACCAGCCGGCCTGGCCCGGGTTCTCCGGCGGCGGCGCGGCGACCCAGCCCTCCGGGTCCAGCCCGACCTGCACGACGGGGGCGTCCACCCGGATCGCCGGGATCCGCACCCGGCGCACGGGCGAGAACGGCAGCGCGGCGGGCGCGGGCGCGAGGGCGCCGAGGGTGGCGTGGGCGTCCGGGGCCGCCGCCGAGGCGGGCTGCGGCGGTCCGACGTCGAACTCCCCGGAGCCGTTGCGGATGAGGGCCAGACCGGTCAGCAGCACCAGCGCTATCACGCCCCACGGGGCGCGCCTCTTCCGCCGCTCCTCCTCTTCGGCAAGCAAGGCCAGCTTGGACGCAGACATTCGCCATCCCCTCTCGACGCGGTCGCGCCACGTCCATCGCGCATGGGAAAACGCTAAGTCCCGCGCGGGCGGCGGGCGACGGGGCGATCGGCGAACGGGTGGCCGGCCGCACGCCCGGTGAGCCATCCGAGTTGCCGTTCCCAGGAATTTTCTGACGGTCCGTGACCTGCGGCAATATCCGATTGTGTGGTGATACGCCGGTGTGTCGGCTCACCAGGACGGACCATTCTCGACATGCGGGCGTGTTCCGCGCGCCCGAGGGTCGTCCCGGGAGGTGCTTCTCGCCGATCCACCGGGGACGGGCCCCGGTGACCTCCCGCGGAGGAACACATGCGCAACCAACGCGCCCTGGCGGCGGCGTGCACCACGGTCGCCGTCCTCGGGCTCGCCGCCCCCGTGGCCGTCGCGGACGGCATGGGCAACGGGGGCGGGCCGAGCGGCACCGACACCACAGTCATCGTCCCCGGCACCGGCAACATCGGCACCTTCAGCGGAAACGGTGTCTTCCCCGGGAACGGCAACGTCAACGGCAATGGCCACTTCAACGGGAACGGCAACGGGAACGGCAACTTCAACGGCAACGGCAACGGAAACGGGAACTTCAACGGCAACGGCCGTGGCGGGGAGGGCAACGGCCGCGGGGGCGAGGGCAATGGCCGCGGAGGCGAGGGCAACGGGCGCGGGGGCGAGGAGAACGGCCACGGCGGCGAGGGCGGGGGCAACGGGCGTGGAGGCGAGGGCAACGGGCGCGGAGGGGAAGGAAACGGGCGGGGCGGAGAGGGCTTCGGCAACGGCCGTGGCGGGGGCGGCGGGGGCAACGGCCACGGCGGCGAGGGCGGGGGCAACGGCCGCGGGGGCGAGGGCTTCGGCGACCGGGGAGGCGACTTCGGGCACGGGAACGGCGGCGAGGGCCGTGACGACGGCTTCGGCAACTCGCGCGACATCTTCGTCACGCCCGATGTGCTCCCGGCCGGGGGACGCCTCACCATCATCGTGAACGGCTGCCGGGGCGGCACCGCGAGCTCGGACGCCTTCGGCACCATCCGGCTGGAATCGTTCCGCGACGACACCGCGCGGGGCGTCGCCTTCGTCGACCGCGACGCCCGCCGGGGCCGGTACAGCGTCACCGTCCGCTGCGACGGCCGGACCCTGACCCGCCGGGACGCCTTCACCGTGCTCGGCGGTGTCAACGGCGGCCTCGGCGGCAGCCGGACCAGCGGCGCGACGCCCACCGACATGGCCATCGGCGGCGGTCTGGTGGCCACGGCCCTGGTCGGCGGCGGTGCCTTCTGGCTGCGCCGCCGGCACGCGAAGGGGGCCTGAGCCCACGGTGCGCCACGGAGGTCAGCGGGACCGGCGCGACCGTCCCCGCGCCGGGTACCCACATGACGACAGGCCTCCGCCCCCGCTTCCGCGCGCGACGCGGAACCGGGGGCGGAGGCCCGTCGTGGCGGGAGGTCAGCCGCCGGCGCCCGGGAACATGGTGAGGAACGGCTCCGGGGTCACCGCGATGCCCCGGCTGTACGGCGCGTCGAAGTCCCAGATGAGGAACAGCATGAAGGCGATGGTCGCGGAGAACAGCCCGGCCAGGACCAGTTCCCGGCCGGTGCGCCGGATCTGGAGCGCGAACACCATGCCGATGGTGATCAGCCCGCCGGTGATCAGGCCCCACCACACGACCGGCGGCATGGTGACCCCGGTGGAGTCGGCGCGCGCGTTGCGCGCCTGGTCGGCGGCGGCCATCTGGTCCAGCAGCGGCTGGTAGGCCTGGGCCTCGAAGTCGTTCCCCGGCCGGTAGTCGGTGACGTCCGCCCGGACCCGGCCGAGCAGTTCGCCGCCGCGCTCGGTGACCTGCTGCTCGTCCGCCATCCGCCGCCACTCGGTGTGGACGACGTATCCGACGTAGGCGTCCACGTCCGCGCGGACCCGGTCCCGGACCTCCGGCGGGTACACGCGCACCCGCTCCGAGATCTCGTGCAGGGCCTGCGCCTCCGCCTGCACATGGTCCTGCGCGGCGCTGCGGGCCTCCCACACGCCCGCGATGGCCAGCCCCAGGACGATGGCGTAGATGACGCCGATCCACATCGTCATGTACTCGATGACGTCGGGGGTCTCGCTGGGATCCTCGTCCTCGGAGGCCGTCCGCTGCCGCACCAGTGTGATGACGACCACCACGGCACAGGCCCCCGCCATCGCGAGGACGAGAACAAGCCAATCCGACAACTGGTGCCTCCAGGAGTGAGGGGCCGCGCGTCAGCGCGGGCGCAGGGCGGCGACGGCCACGATCGCCGGGATGGTGATGAGCAGGACATAGGTGACGGGGGTGGTGTGCCGGCGCGCCGGACGGCGGACGGTGTGCGGGTGGTACACCGGGTAGCTCACGGGTGACGCGGAGGGCCGCGGGGTGGGCGTGGGGGCGGGCTTCGGCGGAGGTTCGGGGGCCGGAGTGGGTGTGGGGGTGCGGACGACGGGGGTGGGTGTCGGCCGGGGTGCCGGGGGCGCCGGGGCCGGCCGGGTGGGTGGCCGAGGCGTGGGGGTGGGTGCCGGAGTGGGTGTGGGTGTGGGGGTGGGCGTCGGTTCGGGTGGTGGTGGGGTCGGTGTCGGCTTCGGGGGCGGCGTGGGCTTCGGCGGGGGAGTGGGCGTGGGCGTCGGCTCGGGCGGACACGGGGGCGGGGGCGGCGGTTCGGGGCAGGGCGGGTCGGGCCAGTGAGGGCCGCCGGGTGGGCGGGGCCAGTGGTGGTGGCCGGGCAGGTCGGGCCGGTGGTGGTGGCCTGGCGGGTGGAGGCGGTGGTGACCGCCGGGCCGGTGAGGCCGGTCGGACCCGCCGGCGTGGGCCACTACCACTGTGCCGCCCGGGCCCGTCGAGACGTACAGGCAGGCGTCGGCCGACGCGGTACCGGCCGGCCAGCCCACCAGGGCCCAGGTCAGTGTCAGCAGGGCCAGCACCCGTGCGGTGGGTGCGCATCGGGTCACTTCGGGTCCATGCACGAGGCAGATCATGAGGTGCGGCGGGACGGCCTTACCCCACAGTGGCCCGAGGTTGCTCCGAAAGAGGGAGTTTGGCTTACCGGAGGTTTGACGGACGGAACGGCCGCATATGCCGACCGCACCGCCCGTCGGTGACCCCATGGAGGAAATTCCCGCCCGCCGGTGAACACGGCGGGCCCCTCTCCCCGTACCCATGGCCGTGCGGCGGCGCGGCAGGCGCCGCGGTATCCAGGTGACGATGGGGAGTTGACGATGAGGACCTCCTGGCGGACCGCCTCACTGGTGGCCACGGCCGCCGCGGTGCTGGCGCTGACGACGGCATGCGGTCAGGACGACGGCACCCCTCCCGCGTCGGCGGCGCGCGACGCCGGGGCGACGGTCGCGGCGGGCGACGACGCGGCCCCGGGCGGCGGCACCGCGATCGGCGCGGGCAACGGCTACGGCGCCGACGCCACCGAGGACTCCACGGCCCCGCCCACCCCCGCGGGCGAGCTCACCGTGGCGAGTGACCCCGGACTCGGCAAGGTGCTGACCGACGGCTCCGGCCTCACCCTCTACCGGTTCGACAAGGACACCGCCGACCCGCCGAGGTCCAACTGCTCCGGAGACTGCGCCACCACCTGGCCGCCGGTCCCCGCCGACGACGCCACCGCGGGCGCCGGCATCGACCGGGCGCTGCTCGGCGAGGTCACCCGCGCCGACGGCTCCAAGCAGCTCACCATCGGCGGCCGGCCCGCGTACCGCTACGCCAAGGACGTCAACGCCGGTGACGTGAACGGCCAGGGAGTGGTCGGCACTTGGTTCGCGCTCACCCCGACCGGCGAGAAGGCCGAGCCGTCCGCACGGCCCGGGCTGTCCGTTCGCAAGGACCCGGAACTCGGGGAGATCGTCGTGGACCGCGAGGGCAAGACCGTCTACCGCTTCCTGAAGGACAAGGCCTGGCCCGAGTCCGTCTCGAACTGCGCCGGGGCCTGCCTGGAGAAGTGGCCCGCCGTCGCCCCGGTCGCCGCCGACGACACCGAGGGCGTGCGGGTGAAGGGCCTCATGCCCTTCACCCGTGCCGACGGGACCAGGCAGATGACCGTCGACTGCTGGCCCGTCTACACCTTCTCCGGGGACAAGGCGCCGGGCGACACGAACGGTCAGGGCGTGGGCGGCACCTGGTACGCCGTCTCGCCCGACGGCAAGCCGGTGGGCGAGACGGGCACGTAGACCACCTCCCCGGGCCGATCACCCGCCCCGGCCCGGCGTACGGCCGACGATCCGCCCCCTCCGCACCGAGCGGAGGGGGCGGATCGTCGTGTGCGCGCCGGAATCCGTCAGGGGCGGCCGCGTCGTCACGGACCGGGGTCGTACGGGCACTTGCCGCAGGCAGTGACCGGGAACGGATGGTCAATTTCCGTTTCGGGTCGCTCCTTTGGCGGGCGATCAGTAGCCTCTGCTCGAACACCGGATCGCCTACACCTGTCCACGCTTTGGAGACATATATGGAGCGTCCTGCCTGGGCCCCACGCAGCATCGACATCTCGGTGCCGAGCGTCTCGCGGATCTACGACTACTACCTGGGCGGTTCGCACAACTTCGAGGTGGACCGGGAGGCGGCCCGCCGGGCCATGGAGTTCATGCCGGGCCTGCCGAAGGTCATGCAGGCCAACCGTGCGTTCATGCGCCGAGCGGTGCGGTTCGCGGCCGGCGAGGGCATCACCCAGTTCCTCGACATCGGCTCCGGCATCCCGACGTTCGGCAACGTCCACGAGGTGGCCCAGGCCGCCGTACCGGGCGCCCGGGTGGTCTACGTCGACCACGACCCGGTGGCCGTCGCGCACAGCGAGGCCGTGCTCGCGGACAACGACGACGCGGACGTGCTCGCCGCCGACCTCCTCAAGCCCCGGGAGATCCTGACCAGCCCCCGGCTGGAACGGCTCATCGACCTGAAGCGTCCGGTGGCGCTGCTGCTCGTTGCCATACTGCACTTCGTGGACGACGCGGACGACCCGTACGGTGCGGTGGCCGAGCTGCGCGAGGCGCTCGCGCCCGGCAGCCTGCTGATCCTCACCCATGCCTCGTACGAGGGAATCCCGCTGCCCGCCCAGCGGGCCGAGGGAGCGGTGGACGTATACAAGGACATTCGCAACCCGCTGATCATGCGCTCGCGCGACGAGGTCGCGCGGTTCTTCGAGGGGTACGACATGGTGGAACCCGGACTGGTGCAGATGCCGCACTGGCGCCCGGACTCGGCACCGGAGGACGAGGATCCGTATGCCTTTGCCGGATTCGCCGGCGTGGGGCGTTCGGCGTGAGCGCGGAACCGGACGGGCCGGAGGACAGACTGCGCCGCCTGACGACCATCTGGAGCCGTGCGGTCTACCCGGTGACCTCGACCTCGCTGACCCGCGCCGAGTTCGCTGAGGAACTCCTGCCGCTCGCGCGCCGGTTGAGCGAACTGCTGCACGCCCGCCTCTTCGACGCGGACGCCGCGAAGGCCGTCGGGGCCGCCCTGGTCGACGCGCACTGCACCGATCCCGAGGCGCTGGTCCGCACCCTGGACTGCGTCGACGCCTACCTGGTCCTGTACTGCGGCGAGGACGGCCCCCAGGACGAACTGCGGCTGCGTTCCTCGCGGTTGCAGCACGCGATGGCCGCCGGCTACGCCCAGGCGCTGCGCGAGCGCACCCGTGCCGAGCAGGAGGCCATCGCCCAGGCCGCGTTGCGGGCGCAGGGCGTGGTCGCCCAGGCGCTGCACGCCAGCGAGGCCCGCTTCCGCGCGGTCTTCGAGGGCGCCGCCATAGGGATCGGCATCGCCGACCTGCGCGGCAACGTCCTCCAGGTCAACGAGGCGCTACTGCGCATGTTCGGCCTCTCCGAGCAGACCCTGCGCGGCCGGCGCGTCCAGGACTGGGCGCACCCCGAGGACGCCCCGCACATCCGGCGGCTGTACGAGGAGCTGGTGCGCGGCGAACGCGAGCACTACCACGTGGAGAAGGCGTTCAACCGGCCCGACGGAACGGTCCTGTGGACCAACCTGACCGTCTCGCTGCTGCGGGACGCCGACGGCAGCCCGCAGTACCAGCTCGCCCTCATGGAGGACACCACCGAGCGCCGGCTGCTCAATCTGCGGCTGCGCTACGAGGCCACCCACGACGCCCTGACCGGCCTGCCCAACCGCACGCTGTTCTTCGAGCGGCTGGAGAAGGCCCTGAACGCGGGCGAGGGCCAGCGGTTCGGCCTGTGCTACCTGGACCTGGACGGCTTCAAGACCATCAACGACAGCCTCGGTCACGCGGCCGGCGACCGGTTGCTGGTGGAGGTCGCCGACCGGCTCCAGTCCTGCGCGACCGCGCCCGGCGAGATGGTCGCCCGGCTCGGCGGCGACGAGTTCGTGGCCCTGACCACCGGCCCCGGCACCGAGCGCGGGGTCGACGAACTCGCCGAGCGCATCATGAGCGCGCTCGTGACCCCGATCAGCATCGACGGCCGCGATCTGCTGGTCCGGGGCAGCCTGGGCATCGTGGAGGGGCCGGCCGGCGAGCGTACCGCCGCCGAGGTGCTGCGCAGCGCCGACATCACCATGTACCGGGCGAAGTCGGCGGGCGGCAACCGCGCGGAACTCGCCGACCCCGAGGCGGACGCCCGCGCCATCACCCGGCACGGCCTGACCACGGCCCTGCCGACCGCCCTGGAACGCGGCGAGTTCTTCATCGAGTACCAGCCCCTGGTGCACCTCGGGGACGGCAGCGTGCGCGGCGCCGAGGCCCTGGTGCGGTGGCTGCATCCGCAGCACGGGGTGCTCGGCCCGGACCGGTTCATCCCGCTCGCCGAGCACACCGGCCTGATCGTGCCGCTCGGCCGCTGGGTGCTGGAGGAGTCGATCCGACAGGCCCGCGCCTGGCGCGAACGCCACGGCGGGCAGGCCGGCCCGCTGCGGATCAACGTCAACCTCTCGCCCTGCCAGCTCGGTCACCCGGGGCTGGTGCAGGACACCGTGGAAATCCTCGAACGCGCGGGCGTCACCCCGGACGCGCTGTGCCTGGAGGTCACCGAGTCCGCGCTCATCGGCGCCGACGACGACCTCCTCAAGCCGCTGCGCCGGCTCGCCGAGATGGGTGTCGACATCGCCCTGGACGACTTCGGCACCGGCTACTCCAACCTCGCCAACCTGCGCCGGCTGCCGGTCAGCATCCTCAAGCTCGACCGCTCCTTCACCCAGGGCATGCAGCGGTTCCCCGCCGACCCCGTCGACCTGAAGATCGTGGAGGGCATCGTCTCCCTCGCCCACAGCCTCGACCTGGCGGTCACCGTCGAGGGCGTGGAGACCGGCGCGCAGGCCGAGCAACTGCGCATACTGGGCTGCGACACGGCCCAGGGCTGGTACTACGCCCGCCCGGGCCCGCCGGAGCGGCTCCACGACCTGACCCTGGTGGACGCGACGGGCTGACCGACGCCGGGAGTCCCGCGACCCGCCGGCCATGTCCCCGTTTCGCGCCCCGCCCGGGCCGGTGGGGCGCTCCTGGCGTCCCGGGCGCGATGACGGAGGCAGGCCGTATGACCGCGGCGGGCTCCCGCGTGCCTCGCGTGGGCGGCCGGGTCGGTCGGCTACGCGTGGGCGCCCGGCTCGCCGGAGGCCGTCGCGTCGGCCCCCGTGGGCGGGAGGGCTTCGGCGGGCGTGTTCGCGGGGGCAGGAGCGCCCGCCCCCGCGCCGCCCGCCCCCGCGCCGTCGCGGCCACGGTGGCGGCCGACCGTACCAGCGCCGCCGTGGCCAGGGAACGGGACTGCTGCGGCCAGGCGATCGCCAGGACCGAGGGCGGTGCGTCCGTGACAGGTCGGTAGGCGACCCCGGGGCGCGGGTAGCGGCCGGCGACGGAGGCCGGCAGCACGGCCACCGCGTCGCCCAGCGCGACGAGCGTGAGCAACTGGGCGAGGTCCCGGCCCGCGCCGCGGGTCTCCTCGAGGAACCGGTGCAGCCCGCCGGGCCGCAGGCCCAGGTCGGCGAGGGCGAGCCGGTCGCGGCCGGCCAGCGGGTGGGCCGAGCCGAGGGCGGCGACCCGGCCCTCTTCGAGCAGGGTCTCGCTGTCCAGGCCGGTCCGGTCGAACGGCTCGTGCAGCAGCGCCGCGTCCGCCTCCCCGCGCCGCAGCAGCCGGGGCTGCTCCTGCCACGCGCACAGCCGGACCGTCACCGGCAGGGCGCCGGACCGGGCGGCGTAGTGCTCCAGGAGGGGCTCCAGCAGCCCCGCGTCGCCGTCGGCCTTGACCGCCAGCACCAGTTTCCGGTCCGGCCCGGCCGCGCGCCGCGCCCGCCGCCCGGCCGCCTGGAGGGCGTCCAGCGCGAACCGCGCCTCCGGCAGCAGCACCTCACCCGCCTCGGTCAGCGCGACGCGGTGCGTGGTCCGGTCGAACAGGGGCACCCCCAGCTCGCCCTCCAGCCGGCGGATCGCCCGGGACAGCGGCGGCGGGGAGATGCCCAGCCGCTCGGCGGCGCGGGCGAAGTTGAGTTCCTCGGCCACGGCGACGAAGTAGTGCAACAGGCGGGAGTCCACCCCGCGCCCCCTCCGCTCGGTATTGCCCTGAGGGTAACAACCCTGAGCCGGCCGGACCTTCGGTTCCCGGGATCCGGCGGGCAGGCTCGGACACGTCTTCTTCCGCTCATCTTCTTCCGCTCGTCGAGCAGACCCCTTCCGGAGCCCTCATGATCCTCGTCACCACCCCCACCGGCCAGATCGGCGGCCAGGTCCTCGCCACCCTCCTCGACGCAGGGGACGCGGCGGGACCGGTGCGCGTCGTCGTCCGCGACCCCGCCCGCCTGCCCGCGCGGGTACGCGACCGGGTGGAGGCCGTCACCGGCTCGCACGCCGACCCCGACGTCATGGCCGAGGCGTGCGCGGGCGCCGACCGGGTGTTCTGGCTGGTGCCGCCGTCGCTCACCGCCGACAGCGTCGAGGGCCACTTCCGCGCCTTCACCCGGCCGCTCGTGGACGCGATCGCGAAGCAGGGAGTCGAGCGGGTCGTCGCCGTCTCCACCCTGGGCCGCGGGGTGGCCGGGCGCGCCGGGCAGATCTCGGCCTCGCTGGCCGCCGACGACGAGGTACGGGCCACCGGCGTGCACCACCGGGCGCTGTGCCCGCCGTACCTGATGGAGAACCTGCTCGCCCAGACCGCCGCCCTCCGCGACGGCGGTGAACTGGCCATGGCGGTGCCCGGCGACCGGGTGCTGCGCACCTGCGCCACCCGGGACATCGGCGCCACGGCGGCGCGGCTGCTGCTCGACGGCACCTGGACCGGCCAGGCCGACGTGCCGCTGGCGGGCCCCGACGACCTGACGCCCGAGGGCATGGCCCAGGTGGTGTCCGAGGTGCTGGACCGGCCGGTCCGCTTCCGCCGGGTCGGCGCCGGGGAGCAGAAGGCGGCGCTCCTGCGGCACGGCGCCGGCGAGGCCGCGGCCCAGGGCCTGGCCGACATGATGCGCGCCCTGGACGAGCAGGACTTCTACGGCGCCGGCGTGCCCGTCACCCCCGACACCGCGCCGACCGGTTTCCGTCAGTGGTGCGAAGAGGTGCTCAGGCCCGCCGTCCTCGGCTGAGCCCGCGGCTCACCGCTCCAGCAGCATCCGCTGCAACTCGCGCGCCGCCCGCGGCGGGGCCACGTCGCTGCGGTGGGCGAGCGCGATCGTACGGTGCAGTCCGGGCCGGTCCAGCGGGGTCACCCGCAGCCCGCGCCCGGCCCGGGTGGCGACCATGCGCGGCACCACCGCCACCCCCAGCCCGGCCCGGACGAATCCCAGCACCGCGTCCATCTCGCCGCCCTCCACCGCGAAGTCCGGCTCGAAGCCCTCCGCCCGGCACGCGGCCACGGTCAGCTCCCGCAGGTCGTACCCGTGCCGGAACATCACCAGCCGCTCGCCCTCCAGATCGGCGATGCGGATCACCCGCCCGCCCCGGCCGGGCGCCGGCGCCTCCGGCGAGGACACCACCACCAGGTCCTCGCGCAGCAGTTCCACCGTGGTCAGCGCGGGCGCCGGCGTCGGCAGCGGCAGGACGACCAGCGCCAGGTCGAGCGCACCGCGCGCCAGCTCGCGCACCAGGTCGTGCGAGCCGCCCTCCTCGATCAGCAGCCGGATGCCCGGGTAGCGGTCGTGGAAGGCGCGCAGCACATCCGGCAGCAGTCCGGTGCACAGACTCGGGGTCGCCCCCAGCCGCACCCGCCCCCGCCGCAGCTGCACCAGCTCCTGCACCTCGTGCCGGGCGGTGTCCGCGTCGGCCAGGATCCGCCGGGCCAGCGGCAGCAGCGCCTCGCCCGCGTCGGTGAGCGTGATGTTGCCCCGCGCGCGCAGGAACAGATCCGCGCCCAGCTCCCGCTCCAGCGCCTTGATCTGCTGGGACAGCGACGGCTGGGCCACGTGGACCCGTTCGGCGGCCCGGGTGAAGTGCCGCGTCTCGGCGACGGCCACGAAGTACTGGAGCTGCTGGAACTGCACCCGACCAGCATAGTCTCCGGCTATGGAAACAAGCTGCACCATGTCTTGGACCGATCGGGACCTTCGGCCCTAGCGTTCTGTGCCATGGCTCTGGCAACGCGGACGGACCGACGGCCGTCCATGGCGCGTACCGTGTGGGACAGCTCCGTCGGCAAGAAGACGGTCATGGCCGTCAGCGGCGTGATCATGCTGCTGTACCTGGTCGCCCACGTCATCGGCAACCTGAAGATCTTCTTCGGTCCGGACGAGTTCAACCACTACGGGCACTGGCTGCGCACCGTCGGCGAACCGTTCATGCACTACGAGTGGACGCTCTGGCTGGTCCGGGTCGTGCTCGTCGTCGCCGTGGTCGCCCACGCCACCTCCGCCTACCAGCTCAGCCGTCGCGACCTCAAGGCCCGCCCCACCAAGTACGTCCACAGCAAGCCGCGGGCGAGCTACGCGACGCGCACCATGCGCTGGGGCGGTGTCATCCTCGGGCTGTTCATCGTCTGGCACGTCCTCGACCTGACCACCGGCACCGTGCACTCCGGCGGCTTCCAGGAGGGCCACCCGTACCAGAACGTCGTGGACACCTTCTCCACCTGGTACGGCAATGTCATCTACATCGTCGCGATGCTCGCGCTCGGCCTGCACATCCGGCACGGCTTCTGGAGCGCCGCCCAGACCCTCGGCGTCGGCAGCCGCGCCCGCGACCGCGCCCTGAAGACCGTCGCCAACGTTCTCGCGCTGCTGCTCACGGCCGGCTTCATCGCCGTACCCGTGGGCGTCATGACCGGAGTGGTGAGCTGACCATGACGTACACCGACTACGCGACCGGCGCCCCGGTCACCGACACCAAGGCCCCGTCCGGCCCGGTCCACGAGCGCTGGGACACGCGCCGGTTCGAGGCCAAGCTGGTCAACCCGGCCAACCGGCGCAAGCACACGGTGATCGTGGTGGGCACCGGCCTCGCGGGCGGCTCCGCCGGCGCCACCCTCGCCGAACAGGGCTACCACGTCGTCCAGTTCTGCTACCAGGACTCCCCGCGCCGCGCCCACTCCATCGCCGCGCAGGGCGGCATCAACGCGGCGAAGAACTACCGCAACGACGGCGACTCCATCCACCGGCTGTTCTACGACACCGTCAAGGGCGGCGACTTCCGCGCCCGCGAGTCCAACGTGCACCGGCTCGCCCAGATCTCCGTGGAGATCATCGACCAGTGCGTGGCCCAGGGCGTGCCGTTCGCCCGCGAGTACGGCGGCCTGCTCGACACCCGCTCCTTCGGCGGCGTCCAGGTCTCCCGCACCTTCTACGCCCGCGGCCAGACGGGCCAGCAGCTCCTCCTCGGCGCCTACCAGGCGCTGTCCCGGCAGATCGCCGCCGGGAACGTGGAGATGCACCCGCGCACCGAGATGCTGGACCTGATCGTCATCGACGGCCGGGCACGCGGCATCGTCGCCCGGGACCTGATCACCGGAAAGATCGACACGTACTTCGCGGACGCCGTCGTCCTCGCCTCCGGCGGCTACGGCAACGTCTTCTACCTGTCGACCAACGCCATGAACTCCAACGCGACCGCGATCTGGCGGGCGCACCGGCGCGGCGCCTACTTCGCCAACCCCTGCTTCACCCAGATCCACCCGACCTGCATCCCGCGCACCGGCGACCACCAGTCCAAGCTGACCCTGATGAGCGAGTCGCTGCGCAACGACGGCCGGATCTGGGTGCCCAAGGCCAAGGGCGACACCCGCCCGCCGCACCAGATCCCCGAGGACGAGCGCGACTACTACCTCGAACGCATCTACCCGTCCTTCGGCAACCTGGTGCCCCGGGACATCGCCTCCCGCGCCGCGAAGAACGTCTGCGACGAGGGCAGGGGAGTGGGCCCCGGCGGCCAGGGCGTCTACCTGGACTTCGCCGACGCCATCAAGCGCATGGGCCGGAAGGCCGTCGAGGCCAAGTACGGCAACCTCTTCGACATGTACCAGCGGATCACCGACGAGGATCCGTACGAGGTGCCGATGCGCATCTACCCGGCCGTGCACTACACGATGGGCGGCCTGTGGGTCGACTACGACCTGCAGACCACCATCCCCGGCCTGTTCGCCATCGGCGAGGCCAACTTCTCCGACCACGGCGCCAACCGGCTCGGCGCCTCCGCCCTGATGCAGGGCCTGGCCGACGGCTACTTCGTGCTGCCGGCCACCATCAACGACTACCTCGCCCGCAACCCCCACCAGGACCCGGTCACAGGCGCGCACCCCGCCGTCCAGGAGGTGCTGGCCGAGACCGAGGACCGGATCAACCTGCTGCTGGCGGTGGACGGCGACCGCACCCCGGACTCCTTCCACCGCGAACTCGGCGAGCTGATGTGGGAGTTCTGCGGCATGGCGCGCTCCGACGCCGGGCTGCGCAAGGCCCTGGAACGCATCCCGCAGATCCGCGAGGAGTTCTGGCGCCGCATCAAGGTCCCCGGCACCGGCGAGGAGTTCAACCAGTCGCTGGAGAAGGCCAACCGGGTCGTCGACTACCTGGAGCTCGCCGAGCTGATGTGCCTCGACGCGCTGCACCGCACCGAGTCCTGCGGCGGCCACTTCCGCGAGGAGTCCCAGACCCCCGACGGCGAGGCGGCCCGCAAGGACGAGGAGTTCTCCTACGCCGCCGCCTGGGAGTTCACCGGCACCGGCGAGGCCCCCGTCCTGCACAAGGAAGACCTGGTCTTCGAGTACGTCCACCCCACCCAGCGGAGCTACGCATGAAGCTCACCCTGCGCGTCTGGCGGCAGAAGAACGCCGGCGCCGAAGGAGCGATGTCCACCTACGAGGTGGACGACATCTCGCCCGACATGTCCTTCCTGGAGATGCTGGACGTCCTCAACGAACAGCTCATCCTGTCCGGTGAGGAGCCCGTCGCCTTCGACCACGACTGCCGCGAGGGCATCTGCGGCGCGTGCAGCCTCGTCATCAACGGCGACGCGCACGGGCCGGAGCGCACCACCACCTGCCAGCTGCACATGCGGTCCTTCAAGGACGGCGACACCATCGACATCGAGCCGTGGCGGGCGTCCGCCTTCCCGGTGATCAAGGACCTGGTGGTGGACCGGTCGGCGTTCGACCGGATCATCCAGGCCGGCGGCTACATCACCGCCCCCACCGGAGCCGCGCCGGAGGCCCACGCCACCCCGGTGCCCAAGGCCGACGCCGACTTCGCGTTCGAGCACGCCGAGTGCATCGGCTGCGGGGCGTGCGTGGCCGCGTGCCCCAACGGCGCGGCGATGCTGTTCACTTCCGCCAAGGTCAACCACCTCAACGTGCTGCCCCAGGGCGCGCCCGAGCGGGAGACCCGGGTGCTGGACATGGTGGCCCAGATGGACGCCGAGGGCTTCGGCGGCTGCACGCTCACCGGGGAGTGCGCCACGGCCTGCCCCAAGGGCATTCCGCTGATGTCCATCACCAGCATGAACAAGGAGTGGCTGCGGGCCACCCGGAAGGCCGGCAAGAGGTAGCCGCAGACTGAAGACGTTCGCCGACCACAGGCGGGCGGGCGGGGCCGGGGAGGTGCTCCCCCGGCCCCGTCTGGTGTTCCGGCCCCGGTAGCCTGCCGCCGTGATCTCCGGGAACGAGCGGAGACCGGCTGCCCGGGGCGTTCACCAGCCCCACATCCGCGCTCCCGGCACCGGTCACGCGCACGCCAACCGGCCTCGGAAGAACAGGAGCGGAGGGCCGCGCACACCGGGCCCGCCGCCCCCTGCCGACCCGGCCCGTGCCCAGGAGTAAGCCATGACCGGCGTTCCCACTCTCGACCGTCCCCCGCAGCCCGCGGCCCCCGCCCGCTACACCGTCACCCTCGCCCGCGACGAGGACGACGTGCGTGCCGCGCAGCGGCTGCGGCACGACGTCTTCGCCGGGGAGATGGGGGCCCTGCTGGCCACCCCGGAACCGGGGCACGACATCGACGCCTTCGACGCCTACTGCGACCACCTCCTCGTCCGCGAGGAGACGACCGGGCAGATCGTCGGCACCTACCGGCTGCTGCCGCCGGAGCGGGCCGCCGTCGCCGGACGGCTCTACTCCGACGGCGAGTTCGACCTCACCGCGCTCGACGCGATCCGGCCGCGACTGGTCGAGGTCGGCCGCTCCTGCGTCCACCCCGACCACCGCGACGGCGCCGTCATCGGCCTGATCTGGGCCGGCATCGCCCGCTACATGACCGAGCGGGGCCACGAGTGGCTGGCCGGCTGCTGCTCCGTACCGCTCGCCGACGGCGGCGCCCTCGCCGCCGGCACCTGGCAGCGGGTGAGCGAACGGCACCTGGCGCCCGAGGAGTTCCGGGTCCGGCCGCTGCTGCCGTGGACGGCGCCCGCGACCGCCCCCGCCGCCCGCACCGAGCTGCCCGCCCTGCTGCGCGGCTACCTCCGGCTCGGCGCCTGGGTGTGCGGCGCGCCCGCGCACGACCCCGGCTTCGGCGTCGCCGACCTGTACGTCCTGCTGTCCATGCGCCGGGTCGACCCGCGCTACCTGCGCCACTTCCTCTCCCTCGTCCCGGCCTGATGAGCGGCTGGCTGCCCACCGCGCCCTGCACCCCGGCCGCCTGCGTGGAGTCCGTCCGGGCCACCGCGTCCGTCCCCCGGGCCGTGCTGCGGCTGACCGCGCTCGTGGCCCTGGTGCTGGCCGGGATCGCGCTGTCCCCGTTCGGCGGTCGGGTCCCCGCCGCGTGGGTCCGGCGGTGGTGCGGGCTGATCGTGCGGGCCGCCGGGGTCCGGGTCCGGGTCACCGGCACCGCCCCGCCGGACGGCGGGCTGCTGCTCGTCGCCAACCACGTCTCCTGGCTGGACATACCGCTGCTCGCCGCCGTACGCCCGGCCCGGATGCTCGCCAAGGCCGAGGTGCGGCGGTGGCCCCTGGCGGGCGCGCTCGCCGCGCGCGGCGGGGCCCTGTTCCTCGAACGGGACCGGCTGCGCGCCCTGCCCGGCACGGTGGCCCGGATCGCCGGCACCCTGCGCGCGGGCGGGGCCGTGACCGCCTTCCCGGAGGGCAGCACCTGGTGCGGACGCGCCCAGGGCCGGTTCCGCCGGGCCGTCTTCCAGGCCGCGCTCGACGCGGACGTACCGGTCCAGCCGGTCGGCCTGCGCTACCGGCGGCGGGACGGCGGCCCCGGCACCGCGGCGGCCTTCGTCGGCGAGGACACCCTGCTGGCCTCGCTGTGGCGGGTGGCCCGTACCCGCGGCCTGGTCGCCGAGGTGGAGCTGCGTCCGCTGATCCGGCCGGGCACCCACCCCGACCGCCGCACCCTGGCCCGCGCCGCCCAGCCGCCCGCCCCCGAGCCCGCCTGGACCCACGTGGCCCTGGTCGCCGGCGCCCAGGCGCGCCCGCTCGGCCACGACACCCGCGCGAGCCGCCCCGTCCTCAGGGCATGACCGGGGCCGGGACCGTGCCGGCCCGGGCGCTCACGGCAGGACCCGCGCCAGATAGGGCGCCGTCGCGCTGCCCCCGGCCCGGGACACCTCGTCCGGCCGGCCCTGCGCCACGACACGGCCGCCGCGGTCGCCGCCGCCCGGGCCGAGGTCGATCACCCAGTCGGCGCCCGCGACCACCGTCATGTCGTGCTCGACCACGACGACCGTGTGCCCGGCGTCGACCAGCCCGTGCAACCGGTCCGTCAGCACCTCCACATCGGCCGGGTGCAGCCCGGTCGTCGGCTCGTCCAGCAGATACAGGGTGTGGCCCCGGCGCCCCCGCTGGAGTTCGCTCGCCAGCTTGATCCGCTGCGCCTCCCCGCCGGACAGCTCGGTCGCGGGCTGCCCGAGCCGCAGATAGCCCAGGCCCACGTCCAGCAGGGTGCGCAGACTCCGGGCGGCGGCCGGGGTGTCCGCGAAGAACTCCGCGGCCGCCTCCACCGTCAGGTCCAGCACCTCGGCGATGGTCCGCCCCCGGTACCGCACCTGAAGCGTCCCGGGGTTGTAGCGGGCGCCCGCGCAGTCCGGGCAGGGCGCGTAGGTGCTCGGCAGGAACAGCAGCTCCACGCTGACGAACCCCTCTCCCTGGCAGGTCTCGCAGCGCCCCCCGGGCACGTTGAAGGAGAACCGGCCGACCCCGTACCCGCGCGCCCGCGCCTCCTCGGTGCCGGCGAACACCTTCCGTACGACGTCGAACAGGCCCGTGTAGGTGGCCAGGTTGGAGCGCGGGGTGCGCCCGATGGGCCGCTGGTCGACCCGGACCAGCCGTCCCACCCCCGGCAGTTCCTCCGTCAACTCCCCGACCAGCGTGGACTTCCCGGAACCGGAGACACCGGTGACCGCCGTGAACGCGCCGAGCGGGAACCGGGCCGTGACCGCGCGCAGATTGTGCCGGGTCACCGGCCCCACCGTCAGCCAGCCGCGCGGCTCGCGGACCTCGCGCGCCGGACCGGGCGACTCGTCGAAGAGGTAGGCGGCCGTCGCCGACCCGGCCACCGAGGCCAGTTCGGCCGGCGGCCCGCTGTACAGCACCCGGCCGCCGTGCTCGCCCGCGCCCGGACCCACGTCGACCACCCAGTCGGCGCCGCGCACCACGTCCAGGTGGTGTTCCACCACGAACACCGAGTTGCCGGCCGCCTTGAGCCGCTCCAGCACGGTGAGCAGCGCCTCGGTGTCCGCCGGGTGCAGCCCGGCGGACGGCTCGTCCAGCACGTACACCACGCCGAACAGCCCGGAGCGCAACTGGGTGGCCAGCCGCAGCCGTTGCAGCTCGCCGGGGGACAGCGTGGGGGCGGCCCGGTCCAGGCTGAGGTAGCCGAGGCCCAGCTCGACCACCGGCGCGATCCGGGACTTCAGGTCCGCCGTGAGGACGCGCGCCGTCTCGTCGCCGCCGTCGGGCAGCCCCGCGAGGTCGGTCAACGGCAGCGCGGCGAGTTCGGCGATGGTCCGGCCGCCGTAGGTCACCGCGAGCGCCTCCGGCCGCAGCCCGCTGCCGCCGCAGGCCGGGCAGGGGGTGCTGGTCAGGAACCGCTCCGCCTTCGCCCGCAGGGTGGCCGACCTGGTGTCGGAGAACGTCTTGAGCACATACCGGCGCGCGCTCGTGTAGGTGCCCTGGTACGGCCGTTGGATGCGGTCGGCGTCGCGCACCGGGTGGACGGTGACGACCGGCTGCTCGTCGGTGAACAGGATCCAGCGGCGCTCTTCGGCGGGCAGCTCGCGCCAGGGCCGGTCCACGTCGTGGCCGAGCGTGTCCAGGATGTCCCGCAGGTTCTTGCCCTGCCAGGCGCCCGGCCAGGCCGCGATCGCCCCCTCGCGGATGGACAGCGAGGGGTCCGGGACCAGCAACTCCTCGGTGGTGTCGTGGACTTCCCCGAGACCGTGGCAGCCCGGGCAGGCCCCGGCGGCCGTGTTCGGCGAGAACGCGTCCGAATCCAGCCGCTCCGCGCCCGGCGGGTAGCTGCCGGCCCGGGAGAACAGCATCCGCAGCGAGTTGGAGAGATGGGTGACCGTGCCCACCGAGGAGCGGGAGGTGGGGGCCGAACGGCGCTGCTGGAGCGAGACCGCGGGCGGCAGCCCGGTGATCTCGCCGACCTTCGGGGCCCCGACCTGGTGGATCAGCCGGCGCGCGTACGGCGCGACCGACTCGAAGTACCGCCGCTGCGCCTCGGCGTAGACGGTGCCGAACGCCAGCGAGGACTTGCCCGAGCCGGAGACCCCGGTGAACACGGCCAGCACGTCCCGGGGGATGTCCACGTCCACGCCCTTGAGGTTGTGCTCGCGGGCGCCGCGGACGCGGACGTAAGGGTCGTAAGGGGTGTGCATCGGGGGAACTCTATCCGCCCCCGTGCGCCGCTACCGCGGAGGGTTGCCCGGGTCCTGCGGCCGGGTGCCGAACTCGTCCCTCAGCTTGTCCTGCCCGGTGTCGACCTGCGACCGGTACTTGCCGCCGGTGCGCTGGTCGATGTAGTCGCCGCCCCTGTCGATGCCCTTGTCGGCCGTGCTCTCGTGGCCCTTGATCATCTGCTTGAGCTTGTCCAGCATGGACATGGCAGCCTCCTCGTCGCTGACAGGCTTGCCCTCCCAGGGTCACCGGCCCGCGCCGGAACCGCATCTCGGGGGCGGGGGCTCACCGGCCCGGCGCGAACAGCGCGGCCAGCCGCCGGAAGGAGTCCAGCAGCCCCGTACGGTCGTAGGCGCTGGTCGTCACGAGCACCTCGTCGGCGCCCGTCTCCTTCAGCACCGTCTCCAACTCGTGCGCGACCTGGTCCGGGGTGCCCGCGATGTGCCCGGCGAGCGCTGACTCGTAGAACTCCCGTTCCTTCGCGGTCATCGTCCGCGCCTCCACGGACTCGGCGGGGGCGAGCGGCGGGAAGGTGCCGTGGGTGCGGGAGTACGCCAGCGACCATGCCTCGGAGACCAGCAGCCGGCGCGCCTCGGCCTCGGTGCCGGCCACCGCGACCGTGCCGGAGATCACCACGTACGGCTCGGCCGCCCAGCGGGACGGGCGGAACAGGGAGCGGTACTGGTCGATGCCGCGCAGCATCTTCTGCCGGCCCCGCAGATCGCCGATGACCATGGGCAGGCCCGCGCGGGCCGCGATCCGCGCGCCCTCGCCCAGGGCCAGCACGAACGGCGGCACGGTCAGGCCCTCCGCGGGCCGGGCCCGCACCCCGGTCGGCGAGCCGCCCGTGAACCAGTCCAGCAGTTCCCCGAGCTGGGCCGCGAAGTCCTCGGCGTCGTCCTTGTCCCGGCCCAGCGCCTTGCGCACCCCGTCCGTGAAGCCGACCGAGCGGCCCAGCCCCATGTCGACACGCCCCGGGAACAGCGACTCCAGCACGCCGAACTGCTCGGCGACGACCAGCGGCCGGTGGTTGGGCAGCATGACCCCGCCGGTGCCCACCCGGATGCTGCGGGTGGCGGCGGCGACCGCGGCGGCGAGCACGGTCGGCGCGGACCCGGCGACCCCGGGCACGCCGTGGTGCTCGGACACCCAGAACCGGTGGTACCCGAGCGCCTCCGCCTCCCGGGCCAGCGCGACGGTGTCCCGCAGCGCCTCGCCGGGCGGACGGCCCTCGCGGGTGCGCGAGCGGTCGAGGACGGAGAACCGGGTGCGGCTGATCACTGTGCTGCTCACGCAGTGTTCAACGCCGGGACGCGCCCAGGATTCCCGGACGGCCGTGCGGGCGCGCGGCGAACGGCGGCTGGCTAGGGTGACGGTGTGACCGACCGCGACAGGCCGCCGATCGCCGTGTTCGACCTCGACAACACGCTGGCCGACACCGCCCACCGCCAGCACTTCCTGGAGCGCCGGCCGCGGGACTGGACCGCGTTCTTCGCCGCCGCGCCCGCGGATCCGCCGCTCGCCGAGGGCGTGGCGCTGGCCGTGGAGAGCGCCCGCGCCGGCGAGGTCGTCTATCTCACCGGCCGTCCCGAGCGGTACCGCCGGGACACCCTGGACTGGCTCGCGGCGCACGGACTGCCCGAGGGGCGGGTGTTCATGCGGCGCGACGCCGACCGCAGACCGGCCCGCCGCACCAAACTGGAGATCCTGCGCCGGCTCGCCCGGGACCACGAGGTCCGCATCCTCGTGGACGACGACGAGCTGGTGTGCGACGACGCCGAACGCGCCGGGTTCACCGTCGTACGGGCGCGCTGGGCGGAGAAGTCGGCCGCGGTCGAGGAGGCGCAGGAGCGGGAGGGCCGCACCTGACGCGCGCCGGGACGGCTCAGGAGTCCTCGATGCGGAAGCCGACCTTCAGACCCACCTGGTAGTGCTCGATCCGGCCGTTCTCGATCTGGCCGCGGACCTGGGTCACCTCGAACCAGTCCAGGTTGCGCAGCGTCCGGTCCGCGCGGGCGATGCCGTTGCGGATGGCCTGGTCCACGCCCTCGTGCGAGGTGCCGACGATCTCGGTGACCCGGTAGGTGTGGTTCGTCATGCGGGGGCTCCTTACGTGTCACGCCGTACTCCACCGTGCACTATCCGCGCCCGCTCCGCATGGCGTCGCGGGCGTACCGCCGGGTAGCGCTTGACCTTCGCATTGGTACATACCAAAATCCAGCTCACCCGTACGAGCCCATGCGCTCGTCCCCCCACGTCGGGCCCTCCACCCTGTCCCAGCACCCCGCGGCACCACCTGCCCGACAGAACAGGACCCTTCGTGAGACGTCGTCTGCTCGCCCTCGTCTGTGTCACCGGCTCCCTCGTCAGCGCCTGCGGGATGCTCCCCGGCGACCACCAGGAGCGGAAGACCGTCACCGTGTGGCTGATGAAGGACAGCGCCTCCAAGGAGTTCCTGCGGCGGTTCACCGAGGACTTCGAACGCACCCACGACGACCTGCGCCTCGACATCCGCATCCAGTCATGGACCGGCATCGTGGAGAAGGTCCGCGGCGCGCTCAAGGAGCCCTCCGGCGACGGACCGGACGTCATCGAGGTCGGCAACACCCAGGTGCCGCTGTACGCCGACGGCGGCCGGCTCGCGGACCTCACACTGGAGTCGATGCGGGACTGGGGCAAGGACACCTGGCTGCCCGGCCTCGCCCAGCCCGGCAAGGACGGCAACAAGCAGTACGGCATCCCCTGGTACGCGGCCAACCGGGTCGTCATCTACCGCAAGGACCTGTTCCGGCAGGCCGGCATCGCCCGCCCGCCGCAGACCCGCGACGAATGGCTCACCGCCACCGAGAAGCTCAACACCGGCGGCAACCAGGGAATTTACCTCGCGGGCCAGGACTGGTACACGCTCTCCGGGTTCATCTGGGACGAGGGCGGCGAACTCGCCGAGGAGAAGGACCACGAGTGGCGGGGCACCCTGGACAGCCCGGCCGCGCTGCGCGGCATGGACTTCTACCGCCGGCTCCAGGCGCTCGGCGCGGGCCCCGTGGACGCCGACGAGGAACACCCGCCCCAGGCCGGGGTGTTCGCCGGCGGCAAGGTCGCGCAGATCATCGCCGTACCCGGGCTCACCCAGTCGATCGTCCGGCAGAACCCGGACCTGAAGGACCAGCTCGGCTTCTTCCCCGTGCCCGGCCCCACCGCCGGCCGGCCCGGCGCCGTCTTCACCGGCGGTTCCGACCTGGTCGTCCCGCGCAACACCGACGACCAGTTCGCCGCGACCACCGTCGTCGGCGCGCTCACCGGCGACAAGTGGGACACCGAGCTGGCCCGCACCATGAACTACGTGCCCAACAAGACCACGCTGGCCGACGCGGTCGCCGGTGCGGAGGGGGTCGCCGCCATGGCCGCGGGCGCGGCGCACGGCCGGGCGACCCCCACCACCCCTCAGTGGGCCGACGTCGAGGCGGACAACCCGATCAAGGAGTACATGACCCGGGTGCTCCAGGGCGGGGACCCGGCGACCGAGGCCCGCCGCGCCTCCCGGAGGATCACCGAGGCGCTCGCCCCCGACGTGGGCTGAGCCGCCACACTCGGCTCACGGCCGCCCGCGCCGCGCTCACCGCACCACGCTCAGCGACAGCGCGAAGCGGCCCCGCGCGTCCGTCCACCAGTGCGTCAGCTCCAGTCCCGCGGCGGCGAGTTCGGCCGCGACCCCCTCCTTGCGGAACTTGGCCGACACCTCGGTGCGCAGCTCCTCGCCCGCCGCGAAGTCCACGGCGAGGTTCAGCGCGGGCACCTTCACGGTCTGGGCGGTACGGGAGCGCAGCCGCATCTCGATCCACTCCCGCGCGGCGTCCCACAGGGCCACGTGCTCGAACGCCTCCGGATCGAAGTCGGCACCCAGTTCGCGGTTGATCACGGCGAGCACATTGCGGTTGAACGCGGCCGTCACCCCGGCCGCGTCGTCGTACGCCCGGACCAGCACCCGCTCGTCCTTGACCAGGTCCGTGCCGAGCAGCAGCCCGTCGCCCGGGGCGAGCAGCGCGCGGACGGAGGCCAGGAACCGGGAGCGTTCACCGGGCAGCAGATTGCCGATCGTGCCGCCGAGGAAGGCAACGAGCCGGGGCCCGGGCGTCGCGGGCAGGGTCAGCGGTGCGGTGAAGTCGGCGATCAGCGCGTGCACGCCGAGACCGGGACGCTCCTCGACGAGCGCCCGCCCGGCCTGCGTGAGCGCGCTCTCGCTGACGTCGACCGGGACGTACGCGGCCAGCGCGGGCAGCGCGTCGATGAGGTGGCGGGTCTTCTCCGAGGAGCCCGAGCCCAGTTCGACCAGGGTGCGGGCACCGCTCGCGGCGGCGATCTCCCCGGACCGGGTGGCGAGGATCTCCCGTTCGGCGCGCGTCGGGTAGTACTCGGGCAGTTCGGTGATCCGCTCGAACAGCTCGCTGCCGCGGGCGTCGTAGAACCACTTGGGCGGCAGCCGCTTGGGGTCGGTGGTGAGGCCGCTGAGGACGTCGGCGCGCAGCGCGGCCTCCGTCGCGTCCTCGGGGAGGGTGCGGGTGACGTGCAGGGGGCTCAACGGCAGGGCTCCTTCGAGGGTACGGCCGCCGGATCCTCCAGCGGGGCGAACCGCACGCCGGCGCGGTTCGCGGTGAGCACGGTGCGGTCGGGGACCTCCCGCCAGAGCGGATCGTCGTCGTACGGCTCGGAGGCGACGACCGTGCTCCGGCCGGGCTCCGCGCGGTACCACAGCGAGTCGCCCCAGGCGGTCGCGGTGATCGTGTCCCCGTCGGTCAGCAGCAGGTTCAGCCGGGACGCCGGGGCCGCCCGGGCCAGTTCGCGCACCGGTTCGCCGAGCGCCCGCCGGGGCGGCTGTCCGGCCTTCAGCCGGTGCAGGACCAGCGCCCAGACGAACGCGGAGTCGGTGCGGGCCTGGAGCGACAGCAGCTCGACCGGGGGCAGCGTGGACACCAGCGGTGCCGCCGCGTCCGGCCAGCCCGCGATCAGCCCGTTGTGGCTGAACAGCCACCGCCCGGCCGCGAACGGCGCCGCCGCGGCCTCGGCGTCCGCCCCCGCCAGCGTCGCGTCCCGGACCGCGGCGAGGACGGCGCCCGAGCGCACCACCCGGGCCAGGTCGGCGAAGGACAGGTCGGCCCAGATCGGCCCGGCCCGCCGGTAACGGGCCGGCGCCGGATCCCCGGGCGCGTACCAGCCGACCCCGAACCCGTCGGCGTTGACCGTCCCGTACCGCTGCCGGCGCGGCGCCCACGACTGCCGGTACAGGCCGTGCGGGGGCTCCACGAGCAGCCGACCGAGCGGCTCCTCGGGCCCCAGATAAGCGAGGTGACGGCACATCAGACGACCTCCGAACGGGCGGTGCGGAACCCGGAGAAGATCTGCCGGCGCACGGGGTAGTCCCAGTTGCGGAACGTGCCCCGGCAGGCCACCGGGTCCACGGCGAACGAGCCGCCGCGCAGCACCTTGTGGTCGGAGCCGAAGAACACCTCGGAGTACTCCTTGTACGGGAACGCCCGGAACCCCGGGTACGGCAGGAAGTCGCTCGCCGTCCACTCCCACACGTCACCGATCAACTGCCTCACCCCCAGCGGCGACTGGCCGGCCGGATAGCTGCCGGCGGGGGCGGGCCGCAGATGCCGCTGGCCGAGGTTGGCGTGCTCGGGCGCGGGGTCGGCGTCGCCCCACGGATAGCGCCGGGAGCGGCCGGTGACCGGGTCGTGGCGGGCCGCCTTCTCCCACTCCGCCTCGGTGGGCAGCCGGCGCCCGGCCCAGCGGGCGTAGGCGTCCGCCTCGTACCAGCACACGTGCACCACCGGCTCGTCCGGCGGCACCGGTTCCGTGATCCCGAACCGGCGCCGCAGCCACCGGTCGCCGTCCCGCCGCCAGAACAGCGGCGCGGTGATGCCGTGCCGCCGGACGTGCGCCCAGCCCTCCGGCGTCCACCAGCGTTCGGTGCTGTAGCCGCCGTCCTCGATGAACGCCTGGTAGGCGGCGTTGGTCACCGGGACGGTGTCGATCCAGAACGGCGCGACTTCCCGTGGGTGCGCCGGGCGTTCGTTGTCCAGCGCCCAGGGCTCGCCGGAGGTGCCCATGGTGAACGGGCCGCCGGGCACGAGGACTTCGGACGGCCCGGTGAACGGCGGTGCCGGGTCGGGGTCGGGCGCGGTCAGCGCCTGCGGGCCCGTGCGGAGCTGATGGGTGATCAGCATGGTCTCGTCGTGCTGCTGTTCGTGCTGCGCGATCATGCCGAAGGCGAAGCCGGCCTCGGTCAGCCGGGTGCCGTGGAAGTCCGCCGACGCCAGCAGGTCCAGCGCCCGGCCGCGCACCTCGGCCGCGTACCGGCGGGCCTCGGCGGGCGGCAGCAACGGCAGCGAGGGGCGCTCGGCGCGCGGGTGCTCGAAGGCGTCGTACAGGCTGTCTATCTCCGGCCGCATCGCCTCCCGGCCGCCGACCGCCCGCAGCAGCCACAGCTCCTCCTGGTTGCCGATGTGCGCGAGGTCCCACACCAGCGGGGACATCAGCGGGGAGTGCTGGGCGGTGAGGTCGGGTCCGTCGACACAGGTGGTCAGCAGCGTGGTGCGGGCACGGGCGGTGGTGAGGCAGGCCAGCGCCCGCTGGCGCAGCGCCTCGGTGTCCGTCTCGGTGGTCGTGGTGCCGGTCTCCGGGGCGGTCATGTGCGGATGTCCTTCCTCCCGTGGGCGCGGGTGCCCCCGGGTGGTCCTTCGTCCAGCAGGTCGTCGGCCGGGCAGCGGCCCCGGGCGACATGGCGGTCGCGGAACCCGGCCACGGCGTCGACGACCCGCGTCGTGGCGCCGAGCCGGGGCAGCGCGTCCAGGGCCGCCGCGAAGCAGCCGTCGGCGGCCTCGCGCAGCTCCGGGTCGGCGAGGGCGTGCCGGGCCGCGTCCGCCCACAGCGCGTTGTGCGGGGCGGGCCGGTCCAGGGCCCGTTCGGCGAGTGGCTTCACGGTCCGGTAGGCGGTCTCGGCGGCCTGCGGGTCGTCGAACAGCGCGGCTGTCACCGCGAGCGGCACGAGCCAGCCGTCCGTGCCGGGCTGCGCGTCGATCATCCGCAGTTCCAGGTGGCCGCGCGGCCTGACCGGCGGGAACAGGGTGCTCAGGTGGTAGTCGAGGTCCGCCCGGGTGGGGGGCCGGGGCGACCGGGAACGGGTCCACTCCCGGAAGGTGAGTCCCTCGGGCACCTCCCAGGGACCGTCGTCCCGGCGGACGCACATCACCGGCGCGTCCAGCGCGTGCCGGGCCCAGGCGGCCCGCGGCTCGCCGTCCAGCGGGGGAGCGCCGGCCCGGCCGGGCCCTATCCCCATCCACATCAGCTGGCGGGTGGACCGCCAGCCGGTGCGCCGCAGGCCCACCAGCGGGGAGTTGGCGAACGCGGCCACCAGGACCGCGCCCAACTGGTGGGCCAGCCACCAGCGCCGGGTGTGTCCCAGGGGGCCCGGCTCCTCTTGTCCCGCGTCCACGCACACCTGGACGGAGGCGGAGGAGCACATCATGTGCCGGCCGGCCGGACCGGTGCGGTCCAGGCAGGTCTCCATGGCGTCGTAGCGGGGTGCGCGCAGGAACCTGCGGGGCGGGTGCCGGGGATCGTGACCGAGGCCGGTGAGACCGAGGCCGTGCCCGGCCAGAGCGGCCCGTACGGCGTCCAGGTCGGCGGATACGGTGTCGACGCACTCCATCAGGGAGGGGGCGGGCGGCGAGCTCAGCTCCAGCTGGCCGCCGGGTTCCACGGTGAGCGCCGAGGCCAGGGGCAGGGTCCGCACCGTGGCGTAGGCCGCTTCGAGTCGTTCGGGTGTGACCGGGAGCTGTGGCAGCTCCAGGGAGTGGACGAGCCACTCCAGCTCGACACCGAGGGCGCGAGGCGGTCCGGTCTTGAAGCAGATGCCCCGGATCAGGGCCTCCGCCTCGTCCTCGGTGACGGCGGCGCGGTGCTCCGTACAATCGCCGCCATCGCTCTGTATGTCGGACATGTCGGGATCCTCCTGAGGCTCCAGCATGCCATCGGCCCATGGCGCGGGCCGAGCGGGTACGCGTCCCAGCCAAGACCCTTCGGCGGGCGCGCACAAGAGTGCCGACCCGGACATTCCGGGCTCGTCCTCAATTCCGTTGCGCCGCGTACCAGCATCACCCAGGATGCGTGCATGAGCACGACGGGGGAGACCGCGCGGGGCGCGGTCGCGGCGTCCGCGGGGGTGGCGCCGTGAGCGCGCGCCTGCGCGGGATCGCCGCGGAGACGGAGCGGATCGTGGCCGCGGGCCGGTACCGGGCGCCGGACGGCCGGGAGGTGCCGATCGCGGAGGCGGTGGAGGCCGCGCGGGCGGGCACCCGGATCTTCGGCCCCGACCCGGTGCCTTTCGCGTCGGATCGTTCGGCGCCGGGGCCTGCGGAAGTGGGGCCTTGGGACGCGGGGCTTCCAGGAGCGGGGCCTGCGGGGGCGGCGCCGGAGGGCGGCACGCGGTTCGAGGTCACCGGGGAGAGCAGCCTGGAGGCGGCCCGCCGGCTGGCCGACGGCCCCGTGGCCGTACTGAACTTCGCCTCGGCCCGCAACCCGGGCGGCGGCTACCTCAACGGCGCGCAGGCCCAGGAGGAGGCCCTGTGCCGTGCCTCCGCGCTGCACGCCTGCCTGCTGAGGGCCCGCGGCTTCTACGACCACCACCGCGCCGACCGCGACCCGTTCTACACCGACCGGGTGATCCACTCGCCGGGTGTCCCCGTCTTCCGCGACGACCGGGGCCGGCTGCTCACCGAGCCGTATCGCGCGGGCTTCCTGACGGCCGCCGCCCCCAACGCGGGGGTGATCCGGCGTACGGCGCCGGAGCGGGCCGCCGCACTGCCGGGCGCGCTGGCGGTCCGGGCGGAACGCGTACTGGAGACGGCCGCGACCCATGGCTACCGCCGGCTGGTGCTCGGCGCGTGGGGCTGCGGTGTCTTCCAGAACGACCCGGCGCGGGTCGCGGGCGCCTTCCGAGCGGCCCTGGGCCCCGGCGGCCGGTTCGCGCGCACGTTCGACCATGTGGTGTTCGGCGTGCTGGACCGGACTCCGGGGGCGCTGGTGCGGGAGGCGTTCGTACGGGCGTTTCCCGAGGGGCGGGCAGCGTGAAGGGGCGGCGGTCCCGCCGTCACGTCCACCCGTAGCGCTCGTGCAGTCGCCGCCGGACCAGGTCGAAGCGCATCCGGTCCAGCGCGCAGGCCTCCCGGCGCATGCCGTGCTCGTGCAGCCGTAGCACCCGCTCGACGTCCACCCAGGAGTCGCGGCCGGAGCGGTCCCACGGGCCGCCGCCGATGGCCACCCACTCCCGGTCCCCGTCGTGCCGCTTGCTGGACAGCCGCAACGCGAGGAACGTGCCCGCCGCCTCCCGGGCCACGACCAGTACCGGGCGGTCCTTGCCCCGGCCGTCGTTCTCCTCGTACGGCACCCAGGTCCACACGATCTCCCCGGGATCGGGGTCGCCGTCGTGGGCCGGGGAGTACTCGGTGCGCACCCGGCCGACCTCGCGCGGGTCGGCCTCGGTGGTGGCGTACGGGCCGTGGCGGCCGGGGGCGCTCTCATCGGTGTGCGTACTCACGCGGGCACCCTAACGGTCCGCGCGACCGGCCCCGCCACCCCGGGTGCTACGCCGTCGCCGCATCGGGGCGCGAGCCGATCCGCATGCCGGGGCGCCGGTTGTGCACGGTCAGGTACGTCAGCCCGGCCGGGCCGGCGGTGATGCCGCGCGCGGAGCCGTGCGGCAGCCAGACCAGGGCGCCCTCGGCGAGCGGCTGCGCCGGGTCCGGGGAGCCGTCGCCGAGCAGGCCGTCCCCGGCGACGACCAGGACCAGCACGTCCAGTTGTGTCTCGGTGTGGGCCGGGACCCGGCCGCCCGGGGCCAGCCGGACCACGTTCGCGTCGAGTTGGCGCCCGCTCTCGGCCAGCTTCCACAGCACCCCGGCGGGCACCGGCGGCGCCTCGGCCAGCGCGCGGGTCCCGCACAGGACGCGCGGCCGGTCCGCCGGGCGGGCGGCCGGTCCGGTGTCGGTCGCGGACGGCGATGTCATCTGATGTTCCCCTCGGCTCTCGCGTTCCCCCGCTCGCACATCCCGGCCACTCTACAATTGATCCATGTACGATTCGTGAAAACCGGGCGAGGTGGAGAGGGGTGTCCGGACGTGAGCACGCGGGAGAGTCCGCGCCGCCGAGCGCTGCTGGACGTGCTGCGCGCGGCGCCCGTGCCGCTCGGGGTCGCGCAGGCCGCCGAGCGGATGGGGCTGCACCCCAACACCGTGCGGTTCCACCTGGACGCCTTGGTCGCCGACGGACGCGTGGAGCGCCGGACCGAGGAGCCCTCCGGGCCCGGCCGGCCCCGTACCGTCTACACCGCGCGCCCCGGCATGGACCGTGGCGGCCCGCGCGACTACCGGCTGCTGGCCCGCATGCTGCTCAGCCGGTGGACCGCCGCCGACCCCGCCGAGGCGCGCGCGGAGGCCCGGGAGACGGGCCGGACCTGGGGCCGCTATCTGGCGGACCCGCCCGCGCCGGACGAGACACCGACGCCCGGACGGTCGACGGCCCGGCTGCTCGCCCTGCTGGACGGCCTGGGCTTCGCACCGCGGGCCGAAGGCGCCGACGAGCCCGGCCGGCCGCCGGAACGGATCCGGCTGCGGCACTGCCCCTTCCTGGAACTCGCCGAGGAACAGGGCGGGTTGGTGTGCTCGCTCCACCTGGGGCTGATCCAGGGGGCGTTGGCGCGGATGGAGGCGCCGCTGACGGCCACGGCGCTGGAGCCGTTCGCCGAACCGGACTCCTGCGTCGCCCACTTGGCCGGCCCGTCGGCGGCCTGACCCTCCTGATCCCCGCGCGGAACCACCGCCCCGGCGGAGAAAGGCCCGTGACCCCATGAACGACACCTCCGCCGCCGTCGCCGGCGCGGTCACCTTCGTCTGGCTCGGGATGGTGCTGGCGATCTCCTTCCTGGAGGCGCCGCTGAAGTTCCGCGCCCCGGGTGTCACGATCCCCGTCGGGCTGGGCATCGGCCGGCTGGTGTTCCGGGCGCTGAACGCCGTGGAAATCGTCCTGGCGGCCGTCGTGGTCGGCACGGTCGCGGCGGGCGGCGCCCCGGCCGGGATCATCGCGCCGACCGCGGTGGCGGCGGTGCTCCTCGCCGTGCAGCTCGCCGTCGTCCGCCCCGTCCTCAACCGCAGGTCGGACCGGGTGCTCGCGGGCGAGGACCTGCCCCGCTCGCGCAGCCACCTGTGGTACGTGGCGCTGGAGGCCCTGAAGACCGCCACCCTGATCACCCTGGGCATCGCCCTGTCGGCGACCTGACCGGCGGGCGCACCCGCCCCGCCACCAGCCGCCGCCGGTCCGGAAAACGCGGGCCGGGCCGGCGCGGCACAGCCTCACGCGGCTCCGGAAGCCGCCCAGTCCTCGGTCCACCGGTGCCGGCCCAGTCCCACGGCGTCGAACTCGTCCCCGCCGAGCCCCCCGCGCGCGCCGAGCCGCCGCAGAGCCAGCGAGACCGGGCCGACCGGCCGCGAGAACCACCTCTTCACCGGCACGTCCAACGGCCCCAGCACCAAGCCCCCGCCCGCCCACACGGCGGCACGCTCCTCAGTCGCACCCCCGAAGGACTCGACCTCGACATACGCGAGGGACCCCGCGACGGACCACCCGGCGAGCATCCTCTCGAAGCCCGCCGACAGCCGCTGGAACCCCAGCACCCCCGCACCACCGGCGCCCGCGACGGCGTCCACCAGATCGTCCGTCATCGGCATCAACGACAGCCCCTGCCGAAGAGCCACCACCCGAGCCCCTGCGACGTCCCGTGCCACCCCGCGCAGCAGCCCGTCCGCAGCGATCACCGCCCGCAACTCGTAAGCCACTCAAGCCCCCTCCGGCCTCGTCGCACCGTGTCCGGCCTCGGTGCTGACGGCCGGAGGTTACCGACTTCGCCTGTAACCCCTGGACCGGCAAGCTCACCCCACGACCAGGACCAGGGGCACGCCCCGGCACGGGATCAGGCGGAGGCCGTCGTGGGTGCCGGGGCGGGCGGTGTCGAGCAGTGCGCCGAAGTCCGGGCCCCGGGTGAGGGAACCGGCCAGGTGGGCGGTGTCGGCGGAGGCGGCGACCCGGCCGTGGGCGTTCACCAGGTGCGCCGGGCCGGGCAGGCCGCGCAGCAGCGGGAGCACGGCCGCCTCGAAGTGCCGCAGATACACGTCGGCCGCCGCCACGCCCGCGAACCGCCCCCGTACCCACACCGGTTCGGACACGGTGAGGCTGTACTCGGCGGAGCAGAGGTAGTCCACGTACGGTCCGGTCACGGCCCGGCGCCCGGTGTCGCGGGGCAGCGCGAACCAGTCCCAGTGCGTGTAGTCGGAGTAGGCCGACCGGCCGGGGTCGAGATCGAGCAGGAGCGGCCGTACGACACCGTCCGCGCCGGACTGCCACCACTCCAGCCAGGCCGGCGCGTCGGCCAGCAGCCCGGGGGCCGCGACGAAACCGGCACCGGAGACGATCGCGTCCCGGGCCAGCCGCGGATGCAGCCCGGGGCGCAGGGCGGCGAGGTCGCGGCTGACCGGCCGCCGCCCCTCGGCGGCCACCCGGCGCAGCAGGGCCGCCGTGTCGGCGCGGGTGGCGGCGACCGTCTCGAACGCGGGCTCCAGCGCGCCGCCCACCTGCGCGGCGACCCGTCTCTCCGGTTCCGTGGCGACGGCGGCGAGCCGGGACCTGGTGCCCATGGTGTCCTCCAGCCGACGGGACCGTCACACGGCGCGGTCAGAGGGTGAGGCGTACGGCGACGAGCCGTGCCGTCGACTCCCTGACGCACCGCTCGGCCAGCGCGCCGGCCGTGTCGTCGGCCCCATCCTGCACCGCGGCGACGACCCGGCGGTGCCGGTCCGCGACTTCTTCACGATATGCGTCCTCGGCGAGGACCAGACAGGGTAGCGCGCCCACCTCGCCCTGCAGGGCGACCTGTTCGCGGGTGAGCCGCGCGGACTGCGCGGCGGCGGCGAGTTCGACGTGGAAGCGGCCGTACAGCCGGCCGCGCGCCGCCGCGTCCCCGGCCCGCGCCAACTCCCGTGCCGTACGGCGCGGCGGCTCCAGGCCCGCGGGATCGGCGCGCTCGGCGGCGAGCCGGGCGGCGGCGCCGGACAGCGCGGCCCAGTGGTCTCCGAGGTCGCGCAGTTCCGCGGTGCTCCAGTCGCGCAGCCGCTCCTTGAGCCGGTCGTCGGCGGGGACTTCGGGCAGCGCGACGAAGCTGCCGCCGCCCCGGCCCCGCCGGGTGGTGACCAGCCCCCGCTGCCGCAGGGCCATGAGCGCCTCGCGCAAGGTGACCGTGGAGACGCCCAGTTGCCCGGCCAGTGCGCTCTCGCCGGGGAGTTGCTCGCCGTCGGCGAGGAGGCCCAGCTCTATGGCGTCGCCTATGCGGCGGACGACCGCGTCGACGCGGGCCCGGGTGTCCACCGGGCTGAAGACGGCCCGGCGGGCGCCGCCGTCTGTCTCGGGCCGGTTCACGGCCACCTCCTCGCTCGTCGGCTGAAGATTTACCCTGACGCCCTCTTGAGACGTGACCTATGAGTTCATAGGTTTGAGGTCAACGCTGAGCGCGCCAGAAAGGTTCCCGTGTGGAGGAACTCGCGATCCGGTTGCAGGGACTTCGGAAGTCGTTCGGCGAGACGCCCGCCGTGGCCGGCGTCGACCTGGAGATACGCGACGGCGAGTTCTTCTCGATGCTCGGCCCGTCCGGCTCCGGGAAGACGACCCTCCTGAGGCTGATCGCCGGGTTCGAGACGCCCGACCGGGGCCGGATCGAACTCGCGGGACAGGAGGTCACCGGCCTCGCCCCGTACGAGAGGGACGTGCACACCGTCTTCCAGGACTACGCGCTCTTCCCGCACATGACGGTCGAGCAGAACGTCGCCTACGGGCTGCGGGTGCGCAAGGTGCCGAAGGCCGAACGGCTGGCCCGCGCCCGCGAGGCGCTCGCCGAGGTCCGCCTCGAAGGCTACGGACGGCGGCGGCCCGACCGGCTCTCCGGCGGACAGCGGCAGCGCGTCGCGCTGGCCCGCGCGCTCGTCGGCCGCCCCCGCGTGCTCCTGCTCGACGAACCGCTCGGCGCCCTCGACCTGACGCTGCGCCGGCAGATGCAGGTCGAACTCAAGGCGCTCCAGCGGGACGTGGGCATCACCTTCGTCCTCGTCACCCACGACCAGGAGGAGGCCCTCACCATGAGCGACCGGATCGCCGTCGTGGACCGGGGCCGGATCGCCCAGACCGGCACGCCCGCGGAGATCTACGAACGTCCGGCGACCGCGTTCGTCGCCTCCTTCGTCGGCGTCTCCAACCTCCTCGACGGCGAGACGGCCCACCGCATCACCGGCTCCCCGGGAACCTACAGCATCCGCCCGGAGAAGATCCGTGTCCTGAAGGAGTCCGCCGGACCGGACGAGCCGGAACACGCCACCGCCACCGGCACCGTGGCCGAGGTCGTCTACCTCGGGGACGCCACCCGCTTCGTGGTCGACCTGGACGGCGGCGGCCGGCTCACCGCGCTCCAGCAGAACCTGGAGAACTCCTCGGCGGACGTCGCCGCCTACCGCGGCACCCGGGTCCGCCTCCGCTGGCACCGCCGGCACGCCGTCCGGCTCCCTTCCTGATCCCCCCACCCCTGGAGAGCGCCGTGCGTCTCATCCGTACCCCGCGCGCCGCGGCCTTCTGCGCCGCCGCGCTGCTGCTCACCGCCGCCTGCGGCTCCTCCGGATCCGGCGGCTCGTCCGCCCCCGGCGTCCACCCGCCCGCCCTGAAGGCCCCGGCGGAGCTGGGCCGCACCGAAGGACAGGTCAACCTGATCGCGTGGGCCGGCTATGTGGAGGACGGCTCCAACGATCCGCGCGCCGACTGGGTCGGCGGCTTCGAGAAGCGGACGGGCTGCCAGGTCCGGTCCAAGGTCGCCGCCAGCTCGGACGAGATGGTCAAGCTGATGAAGACCGGCGCGTACGACGCCGTCTCCGCCTCCGGCGACGCCTCCCTGCGCCTGATCGCCTCCGGAGACGCGGCCCCCGTCAACACCGGCCTGGTCCCGAACTACAAGGACGTCTTCGACGGGCTGAAGAACGGCGCCTGGAACTCCGTGGACGGCCGGATGTACGGGATCCCGCACGGCCGGGGCGCCAACCTGCTGATGTACAACACCGCGAAGGTGACACCGGCGCCCACCTCCTGGTCGGCCGTCTTCGACGACGCCGCCCGGTACAAGGGGCACGTCACCGCCTACGACTCGCCGATCTACATCGCCGACGCGGCCCTGTATCTCAAGGCCCACCGGCCGGAGTTGGGGATCAGGAACCCGTACGCGCTCGACCGGAAGCAGTTCGACGCGGCCGTGGCGCTGCTGAAGCGGCAGAACGAGTACGTGGGCGAGTACTGGAGCGACTACCTGAAGGAGGTCTCGGCCTTCAAGAGCGGTGACTCGGTGGTCGGCACCACCTGGCAGGTGATCGCCAACCTCACCGCCTCCGAGGGCGCCGAGGTCAAGGCGCTCGTGCCTGAGGAGGGTTCGACCGGCTGGTCGGACACCTGGATGGTCTCCAGCAAGGCCAAGCACCCCAACTGCGCCTACAAATGGCTGGACTGGATCATCTCACCCAAGGTCAACGCCCAGGTCGCCGAGTACTTCGGCGAGGCACCGGCCAACTCCCGGGCCTGCGCCGAGACCACCGACAAGAACTTCTGCGCCACGTACCACGCGGCCGACGAGGGCTACTGGAAGAAGATCGCCTTCTGGAACACGCCCAGCGAACAGTGCCTGGACGGCCGCCGGGACGTGACCTGCGTACCGTACGCCGAGTGGGTCCGCGCCTGGACCGGGATCAAGGGCTGAGCCGTGCGGCCCGAAGCCGGGCGCTACCCGGCGCGGCGGCTCGCCGCGGTCCTGCGCCGCCGGCCCCGGCTGCGGCTGACCCTCCTGCTCACCGCCCCGCTGCTCTGGCTCACCGTCCTGTACCTCGGCTCGCTGGCGGTGCTGTTCGTCTCCGCGTTCTGGACGACGGACTCCTTCACCTCCCAGGTGGTGAAGGTCTGGTCGACGGACAACTTCCACGCCCTGCTGACCACACCCGTCTACCGCCAAGTGGTGCTGCGCAGCGTCGCCGTGGCCCTCGCGGTGACCGCGCTGTGCGCGCTGCTCGCCCTCCCGGTCGCCTTCTACACCGCCCGGGTGGCCCCGCCGCGCCGGCGACCGCTGCTGGTGGCGGCGATCCTCACGCCGCTGTGGGCGAGTTACCTCGTCAAGGTGTACGCCTGGCGGCTGATCCTGTCCCAGGGCGGGCTCGCCGACTGGATGCTCGCCCCGTTCGGACTGAGCGGTCCCGGCTACGGGCTGCCCGCCACGGTGCTCACCCTGACGTACCTGTGGCTGCCGTACATGATCCTGCCGCTGCACACCGCGCTCGCACAGGTCCCGGACGGGCTGCTCGACGCGTCCGCCGACCTCGGGGCGCGGCCCGGCCGCACCTTCCGCTCGATCGTGCTGCCCCTGGTGCTGCCGTCCGCCGCCGCGGGTTCCGTCTTCACGTTCTCGCTCAGCCTCGGCGACTACATCACCGTGCAGATCGTGGGCGGCAAGACCCAGCTCATCGGCAACCTCGTGTACTCCCACATCGACCTCGACCTGCCCATGGCCGCCGCGCTCGGCACCGTACCCGTGGCCGTGATCGTCCTGTACCTGCTGGCGATCCGCCGGACCGGCGCCCTCGACAACCTGTAGGAAGGAGCGCCATGCGTCTCGGCCGCACCGCGCGGATCGCCCTGCGGACCGCCGCCGGGCTCGGCTTCGCGGTGATCTACGTCCCGCTGGTGCTGGTCCTGCTCAACTCCCTGAACCCCGACCGCAGCGCGGGCTGGCCGCCGCCGGGACTGACCGGGCACTGGTGGTCGGTGGCCGCGCACAACCCCGGTGTCCGGCAGGCGCTGTGGGTCTCGGTGAAGGCGGGGCTCGGGGCCACCGCCATCGCCCTGGTGCTCGGCACGCTCCTGGCCTTCGCGGTGGCCCGGTACCGCTTCTTCGGCCGGGACACGGTGTCGTTCCTGGTGGTGCTGCCGATCGCGCTGCCCGGCATCGTCACGGGCATCGCGCTGAACTCGGCCTTCGGCACGGTGCTGGAGCCGCTCGGGGTGGGCCTCGGGCTGTTCACCGTGATCGTCGGGCACGCCACGTTCTGTGTGGTCGTGGTCTTCAACAACGTGGTGGCCCGGCTGCGCCGTACTGCCGGTTCGTACGAGGAGGCGGCCCAGGACCTCGGCGCGAGCGGCCTGCGGGCCTTCGTGGACGTCACGTTCCCGCTCACGCGCTCCGCGCTGCTGGCGGGCGCCCTGCTCGCCTTCGCGCTGTCCTTCGACGAGATCGTGGTCACCACGTTCACCGCGGGTCCGGGTGTCCAGACCCTCCCGCTGTGGATCTTCGACAACATGGCCCGGCCACGGCAGGCACCGGTGGTGAACGTCGTGGCCGCGGTACTGGTCCTGCTGTCGGTGATCCCGGTCTACCTCGCCCAGCGGCTGTCCGCGGACACGGCGACGTCGAGCCGCGTCTAGGCCCGGACGAACCAGGCCGGGGCCGGAACGGGCCGGCTACAAGGTGGGGGCCGAAGCCGCGCCGGCTTCGGCCCCCGGTGCGCGGACGGCTCAGGCGGCGGAGCCCACGTTGCCGTGCAGACGGGCCACGACCTCGGTCAGCTGGGCGGCGACCTCGGCGTCGTCGGACGGGTGGGTCTCGGCGAAGCGGGTGACGGAACCCGGGATGGACAGCTTGATGTCCTCTATCACCTTGCCGCCGGCGATGCCCACGGCCTTGCGGGTGTCGTCCTGCGCCCACACGCCGCCGTACTGGCCGAAGGCGGTGCCGACCACGGCGACGGGCTTGCCGCCGAAGGCGCCGGCGCCGTACGGACGGGACAGCCAGTCGATGGCGTTCTTCAGCACGGCCGGGATGGTGCCGTTGTACTCGGGGGAGAAGAACAGGAAGGCGTCGGCGGCCTGGGCGGCCTCGCGCAGCTTGACGGCGGCGGCCGGCACGCTGCCCTCCACGTCGATGTCCTCGTTGTAGAACGGGACCTCGGCCAGGCCCTCGAAGAGCTCGACCTCGGCGCCCTCCGGCGCGAGCTTGACGGCCGCCTCGGCGAGCTGGCGGTTGTGCGAACCGGCGCGGAGGCTGCCGACGAGCGCGAGGATGCGAACAGACATGGGAACTCCAAGGGGCTGAAACATCGCTGTGACGATCCGGACCGAAGTCCGTTTAAGTATCTATCACCTCAAACGGACCGCGGTCCAGTTCTGTTCCCGATGCTTTACGCTGTCGTCATGTCCAGCGCTCTGCCGCCCTTCCCCAAGCCTCAAGAGCCCTTCGACACCCCCTCCCTGCTGGAGGTCGGCGCGGCTCCCGGCGAGCCGGGCCTGCGCGCCGACGCGGCCCGCAACCGGGCGCGGCTCCTGGAGGCCGCCGCCCGGCTGATCGCGGAGCACGGGGTGGCCGGGGTCACCATGGAGGCGGTCGCCGCGGCGGCCGACGTGGGCAAGGGCACCGTCTTCCGCCGCTTCGGCGACCGCACCGGGCTGCTGATGGCCCTCCTCGACCACTCGGCCCGCCGGCTCCAGGCCGACTTCATGGGCGGGCCCCCGCCGCTGGGGCCCGGCGCGCCGCCCCTGGAGCGGCTGCGGGCGTTCGGCGTGGCGGTGCTGTACCGCACGGCCGAACAACTGGATCTGCAACTGGCCGCCCAGCCCGAGCCGACCCGCCGGTTCGTGCACCCGGCGGCCGGGGCGCTGCGCGCGCACCTCACGATGCTGCTCCGGCAGACCGTGCCCGACGGCGACTGCGACCTGCTCGCCCACACGCTGTTCGCCTCGCTGGACCCCGCGCTGATCCATCACCTCACCCGGCAGTGCGAGATGCCCATGGAGCGCCTGGAGGCCGCCTGGCTCGACCTGGTCGCCCGGGTGACGCGTACGGACCCGCGGGACTGACGACCCGGCCCCGGCCGTCCCGCGGAGCCCGCCGGGAGCGTCGCAGCACCGCTGTGCGCCCCCGCCGGGAACCGGGCCGACCGGACGCCGAACAGTCCCCCCGGCCGAGACCGGGCCGGTCGATCCCCTTGGCTGAAACGGTCCGCCGGTCAGTCCCCGTGGCCGGTGAACATCTCCACCAGCCCCCTCGGGGCGTCGGCGGCGAACAGCAGTTCCTGACCGCGCGCGGACTCCGCCGCCGACGCCTCGGCACGGGGGAACATCCGGGCCTCGTACGCGGCCAGCGCGGTCTCCGTGTCGTCGGGCGCCGCGGCCAGCGCCAGGCCCAGTTCGGCGCCGTCGAGCAGGGCCAGGTTCGCGCCCTCGCCCGCGAACGGGGACATCAGGTGGGCGGCGTCCCCGAGCAGGGTCACCCCGGGCACCCGGTCCCAGCGGTGCCCCACCGGCAGCGCGTGGATGCGGCGGGGCACCAGCGCCCCGTCCGCGTCGCCGACCAGCGCCCGCAGCCGCTCGTCCCAGCCGTCGAACTCCTTGAGCACGGCCGCCTTCGCCGCCTCGGTGTCGGTGAAGTCGATGCCGTCCAGCCAGTCCTCCGGCGCGACCACGGCCGTGTACACGTGCAGGCCGCCGTCGGGTTCGCGGTGCGCGAGGAAGCCGCGGCCGGAGCCGAGCGCGAAGAGCATGCCGCCGCCGACCACCTCCGCGCTCACCGGGTGACGCCGGTCCGCCTCCCGCAGATCCGCCTCCACGAACGACACGCCCGTGTACGCGGGCCGGGCGGCGGAGACCAGGGACCGGACCCGGGACCAGGCGCCGTCCGCGCCGACCAGCACGTCGGTGGTGAACTCGGAGCCGTCCGCGAGCGTCACCCGGTGCCGTCCGCCGTCCAGCGGGCGGGCGCCGACGACCTTGGCACCCCACCGGACGGAGCCCGCGGGCAGCGAACCGAGCAGCAGCTCGCGCAGGTCGCCCCGGTCTATCTCGGGGCGCCCGCCCGTGCCGTCGTCGGGCTGCGCGAGCAGGACGGTGCCGTCCTGCCCGAGGACGCGGGTGGCCTGGCCGCCCGGGTGGACACGGGCCAGGAACTCCTCGTACAGGCCGGCGGCCCGCAGCGCCTCCTGGCCGGTGTCGTCGTGGATGTCGAGCATGCCGCCCTGGGCGCGCGCGTCCGGCGACGCGTCCAGGTCGAACAGCGCGGCCTCGATGCCGTGCACGTGCAGCACGCGGGCGAGGGCGAGCCCGCCGAGGCCCGCGCCGACGACGGCGACGGGGTGGTGGGGGAGGGGCGCGGTGGTCATGGGGCCTCCTGGCCTTCGGTCGGTACGGCGGTCCGCTCGATGCCGGTGATCAGGGCCTGGAAGGCCCACGACAGGCGGGCCTCGGGCGTGCCGGACAGCAGCGCCCCGGCGTCGGCGGCGAGGTGCGGATGGGTGGCGGCGGGCGCCTCGCGCAGGGCCCGGGCCGCCGCCTCCCAGGCGGCCGGGGACTCCTCCCCGGCGTGCTCGGCGGCGGTCGCGGTGGCGTGCTGGAGCAGCAGGTCCACGCCCCACGCGGCCTGCGCCTGAGGGACCCCGCCCTCCCGCAGCAGGCCGAGCAGGGTCTCGATCAGGCGCAGGTAGTGCGGGCCGCTCGGCCGCGCGGTCAGCGCCGACCGGGCCAGGGACGGGTGTGCCAGGAGCATCGCGGTGTAGCGGGTGAGCACCCGCTCCAGCCGTTCCCGCCAGCCGCCCTCGGCCGGCGCCGGGCCGACCGTGCCGAGCAGCTCGTCCAGGACGGCCGCGTGCAGCTCGTCGGTGTTGCGGACGTACACGTACAGCGAGGCGGGGCCGGTGTCGAGTTCCTGAGCCAGCCGGCGCATCGTCACCTTGCGCAGCCCCTCGGCGCGCAGGATCGCGACGGCGGCGGCGACGATGCCCTCCCGGGTGAGGGCGGGCTTGGCGGGACGCTCCCGGCGGGAGCGGGGGGCAGCGGTCATGGCACCAGTGTAACGAACGCGTTCGTCACGAACGTGTTCGCGGAACAGCGGCACCGTGCGGCTTCGCCTCGGAAGGGGAGGAGAGGTATGCGCGATGAACGCATGCGGTGCGTGACCCCGGCGGCTGGCCCGGGGCGCACACCGTACCGGCGGCCTTTGTGGTGCGGCGCGAGCCCGGACGACCCGTGCCGCACCGGGGACCTACTGCTGGGCCTGCCCCTGCTGGGCGGCGGCGACGCTCTTGCGGACCTCGTCCATGTCCAGCGCGCGGGCCTGCTTGATCAGATCCTCGAGGGCCGGCGCGGGCAGGGCGCCAGGCTGTGCGTAGACCGCGACCTGGTCACGGACGATCATCAGCGTCGGGATCGACCGGATCTCGAAGGCCGCGGCCAGCTCCGGCTGCGCCTCGGTGTCCACCTTGCCGAACACCAGGTCCGGGTTCTCCTCCGCCGCCTTCTCGTAGACGGGTGCGAACGACCGGCACGGCCCGCACCAGGACGCCCAGAAGTCGATCAGAACGAACTCGTTCCCGGAGACCGTCTCGTCGAAGTTCTCCTTGGTCAGTTCCACGGTGCTGGTCATGGCGTGATTCCCTCTTCCTGGTGTGGGGTGTGCCGACGGCGCAAACACGGCCGCCGGGCCGCCTATTCCAGCCGTGCACACCGGTGTTCCGCGCGCGTACCCCATGTGGCCGCGGCACACACCACCCACCAGACTGACCCCATGACGGAAACGGAATCGAACACATACGACGTCGTGGTGATCGGGGCGGGGCCGGTGGGCGAGAACGTCGCCGACCGGACCCGGGCGGCCGGGCTGACCACCGCCGTCGTGGAGAGCGAACTGCTCGGCGGCGAGTGCTCGTACTGGGCCTGCATGCCCAGCAAGGCTCTGCTCAGGCCGGTCATCGCCCAGGCCGACGCCCGCCGCCTGCCCGGCCTCGCCCAGGACGTGCGGGGCCCGCTCGACACCCCGGCCGTGCTGGCCCGCCGGGACGAGTACACCTCCCACTGGCAGGACGACGGGCAGGCCGACTGGCTCGCGGGCACCGGCGCCGACCTGTACCGGGGCCACGGCCGGCTCGCCGGTCCGCGCACGGTCACCGTCACCGGTCCCGACGGCACCCTGACCACGCTCACCGCCCGGCACGCCGTCGCCGTCGCCACCGGCACCCGCGCCCAACTGCCCGACCTGCCCGGACTCGCCGACATCGGGCCCTGGACCAGCCGCGAGGCCACCAGTGCCAAGACGGCCCCCGGGCGGCTGATCGTCGTCGGCGGCGGGGTCGTCGCCACCGAGATGGCCACCGCCTGGCAGGCCCTCGGCTCCCGGGTCACCCTGCTGGTCCGCGGCAAGGGCCTGCTGAACCGGATGGAGCCGTTCGCCGGGGAACTGGTCGCCGAGGCCCTCACCGAGGCGGGCGCCGACATCCGCACCGGCACCTCCGTGGAGTCCGTCCGCCGCGAGAACGGCACCGTCGTGGCGGTCACCTCCGCCGGCGACCGGATCGAGGCCGACGAGATCCTCTTCGCCACCGGACGCGCCCCGCGCACCGACGACCTCGGCCTGGACACCGTCGGCCTGGAACCCGGCTCCTGGCTGGACACCGACGACAGCCTCCGCGTCACCGGCACCGACTGGCTGTACGCGGTCGGCGACGTCAACCATCGGGCCCTCCTCACCCACCAGGGCAAGTACCAGGCCCGCATCGCCGGCGCCGCGATCGCCGCCCGCGCCGCCGGTGACCTCCTCCTGGAGGAGCCCTGGGGCGCCCACGCGGCGACGGCAGACCACCACGCCGTACCGCAGGTCGTCTTCACCGACCCCGAGGCCGCCGCCGTCGGCCTCTCCCTCGCCGAGGCCGAGCAGGCCGGACACCGGGTGCGCGCCGTGGACGTCGAGTTCTCCTCCGTGGCGGGCGCCGGCCTGTACGGCGACGGCTACCGGGGCCGCGCCCGCATGGTCGTCGACCTGGAGGACGAGATCCTGCGCGGCGTCACCTTCGTCGGCCCCGGCGTCGGCGAACTGATCCACTCGGCCACCATCGCGATCACCGGCCGCGTCCCGGTCGGCCGCCTGTGGCACGCGGTCCCGTCCTACCCGACCCTGAGCGAGGTGTGGCTGCGACTGCTGGAGGCGTACCGGGACAACTGACCGCGCCGCTACGGCAGCCGGAACCCCAGGGCCTCGGCTGCCGGATGTGGGGTCGGGTGGGGCCACAGGGCCGCCACCGCCTCGTTCGTCGACAGCGAGCGCGGCTCCGCGCGGTCCAGGTACAGCGTGCCGTCGAGGTGGTCCGTCTCGTGCTGGACGATCCGGGCCGGCCAGCCGCTGAACACCTCGTCCAGCGGGCGGCCCCGCTCGTCCTCGCCGCGCAGCCGCACCTCGGCGTGCCGGGCCACCACCGCCTGCCAGCCCGGCACGCTCAGGCAGCCCTCGAAGAACGCGGCCCGGGCGGTGCCCACCGGCTCGTACACCGGGTTGACCAGCACCCGGAACGGCTGGGGGACCCGGCCCCGGGCCGCGGCCACCTCCGGCGGCACCGGCGCCGGGTCCTCGATGACCGCGATCCGGAGCGGGATGCCGACCTGCGGGGCGGCCAGGCCCACACCGGGCGCCGCGTGCATGGTGGCGCGCAGCGCCTCGACGAACCGGGACAGCAGCGCGGGGCCGAGCTGACCGTCGTACGGCTCGGTGCCGCGCCGCAGCACCGGCCGGCCGGCCGCGACGATGGGCAAGGGACCGCCGGCGGCGAGGAGTTCCTCGACCCGCTCGGCGAGCGGTGTGTCATCACGGGGTGCCATCGCGTCAGCATGCCACGTCCGTCCCGCACCCGGCGGCACCCCCCGGGCGTCGGCGCGCACCCGGCGCGGGCCGCGCGGCCAGGGCACTGTCAGTGGCGTGAAGTAGCGTGGGACGGGTCGGTGAGAGAGCGGTGGGAGACGGGGGAGGGGACCGGAGATGACAGGGCAGGACGGCCGGGCCCGGCGGCGCGGCCAGGGCGAGCTGGAAGGCCAGGTGCTCGGCGCGCTGCGTGAGGCGGACGGGCCGGTCAGCGCCGCCTGGGTGCAGCAGCGCCTCGGCGGCGACCTCGCCTACACCACGGTCGTCACCATCCTCACCCGGCTGCTCGCCAAGGACGTCGTCTCCCGCGAACGGCACGGCCGGTCCTTCGTGTGGACGCCGACGGCCGACGTCGCCCGGCTCGCCGCCCTGCGCATGCGCCGCCTGCTGGACGGCGAACGGGACCGCGAGGCGGTCCTGGCCAGCTTCGTCACCGCCCTGCCGCCCGGCGACGAACAGGTGCTGCGGGCCCTGCTCGACATCCCGGCCCCGGACGCCGGCCGCCCGGAGGACTGAGCGCCGATGGGGGTCTTCGTCTTCCTGCCGCTGGTGCTGCCGCTGTCCGCGTGGCCGGTCGCCCGGCTCGCCGAGAACCGGCTGCATCCGCGCACCGCCACCCGGCTGCTGACCGCGGTCGCCGTGGTCATGGCCGTGTGCAGCACGCTGTGCCTGGCCCTGCTCATGGTGGTCGGCACCGCGCAACTGCCCGGCAACCCGCTGCCCGACGGCTGGTCCGACCCCGAGGTGCGGGCCGCCGTCCCGCACGACGAGGTGGCCGGCCGGGCCGCGATACCGGCGCTCGCCGTGGTCGCCGCCGCCTGCGCCCGCACCCTGTGGCGGCACCGCCGGGTCACCCGCCGCGCCCGCCGGGCCCTGGCCGGAGTGCCGGGCCCCACGGTGGCCGTCCTGCCCGACAGCGCGCCGTACGCGTACGCGCTGCCCGGCGGGCGGGGCCGGATCGTGGTCAGCACCGCCCTGCTGGACGGACTCGCCCCGGCCGAGCGGCGCGCCCTGTTCGCGCACGAACGCGCCCACCTGACCGCCCGCCACCACCGTCACCTGCTCGCCGCGCACCTGGCCGCCCGCGCCAACCCGTTCCTGCGCCCGCTGCGCACCGCCGTCGTCTACACGGCCGAGCGGTGGGCGGACGAGGAGGCGGCCCGCGCGGTGGGCGACCGGCGCACGGTCGCGCGCGCCATCGGCAAGGCGGCCCTGCTGTCCCCGCGCACCCCGGCGCCCACCCTGGCCGCGCTCGCCGCGACCGGGCCCGTGCCGCGCCGGGTGGCCGCGCTGCTGGCGCCCGCACCGGCGGCCCGCACCTGGCCGTCGGCGTTCACCGCGGTCGGCCTGGCCGCCTGGGGCGCCGCCGCCGGGGCGCTGGCCTCCGCGATGTCGTCGGCGAACTCGGCCGTCACCCTGGTCCTGATCCTGCGCGCGGCCACCCCTTTGTGAACCGGAGGCATCCACGGCCCGCACGGCATGGACCGAGACCGAGGGCCGGGGCCTGCCCGGCGGCCGGGCAGGAGCCGCCGGGCGGTCACCCGGACGGCCGCGCCCGGGGCCTGAGCGGGGCGAGCCGCGCGGACGGGCGGCGCCCGGGGCGCCAGGTGGCGACCAGCGCCGCCGCCAGCAGCAGTTCGGCGATGTCACCGCCGTAGTACATGATCTCCGCCCCGCCCCGGACCTCCGGCGCGGGAGCGTGCACGGCCACCCCGAAGCCGCCGTACATCAGTTGCGCGGCGACCGCGTGCACGGCGATCGCGCAGCCCAGCCAGACCAGCCGGGCGGGCACGCCGGGCCGGGCCGGAGCGGGATCGGGACCGGCGACGGCGTGCGCGAACAGGCACCCCGACAGCAGGAAGTGCGCGTGCGTCAGCCAGTGCCCGGCCGGGTGGGCCATGGCGGTGTCGTACAGCGGGGTGAAGTACAGCACCGGGAGGCTGCCGGCCGACAGCAGCATGGCCACCGGCGGACGGGTCAGCAGACGCGCCGGGGCGCTGTGCAGCACCGCGGTCAGCCGGCGCGCGCGGGGCGCGGACACGGCGCGCAGCACCAGGGTGACCGGGGCGCCGAGCACCAGGGCGAGCGGGGCGTACATCCCGATCAGCAGGTGCTGGACCATATGACCGCGGAAGTCCCGGTGTGCGAAGGGCGCCACCGGCGGCAGCAGCGCCACCGCCAGCAGCACCACGCCGGCGCAGAACGCGACGGTGCGCCAGGGACTCCAGGCCCGCACCGGATTCCGCCGGCGCGCCCGGAGGACCAGCAGCAGATAGCCGCCCGCGCACACCAGCAGGGCTACGACCGGCAGGACGGCACCCGGCGCGCCACCGCCCGCCGGGTCGGAGGTGTGGTGGTGGCCCATCAGCCGAGGCGTCCCGCACGGACGGCGCCCGGAGCCGCCGGGTCGAAGGACCGGCCGCCCCGCTGGAGCAGCAGCCCGCCCGCCACCAGCAGCGCCCCGAGGACCAGGAAGGCCACGTCCCACCACACCTGGTACGACCCGCCGCGCACATGGTGGATGCCCAGGATCTGGTGGTCCAGCAGCCCTTCCACCAGGTTGAACAGGCCCCAGCCGGCCAGGACCCAGCCCCACAGCACCCGCGAGGTCCACACCCGCCGCCGGCCGGTGGTCACCCGCGCGTACAGCACGGCGAGCCCGGACAGGACGGCCAGCCAGCACACGGTGTGGAAGACGCCGTCCCACAGGGTGTTCATCTCCAGCCCGGAGACGCTCTTCGGGTCGTAGTACTTCACCCCGACGCGGTCGTGGTCGGTGCTGGTCAGCATGTGGTGCCACTGAAGGAGCTGGTGCAGCAGGATCCCGTCGACGAATCCGCCGAGCCCCACGCCCAGCAGGATGCCGGGCAGGCGCAGACTGGCGGGCGCGGTGTCACTCCTGGTGTCGCGTACGGTCGTTGCCATCGCTCCTCGTCTCGGTCGATTCCGGATAGATCGGTTCCGGCTGAGGTGCCCTCACGACAGCTATCAGTTCCCGGACGCCACCGCTGCCGCAGGCTCGGCCATCTGCGGGGCCCGGCGGGACGGCCGACTTCCGACGGCCCGGGGACGCCCGCCGGGCGCGCGCGTTCGTACCCGGTACCCGGCGAAAGATTGATAAGCCATAACTTGCGCGCTTTCACCCGCGTTTCACCGGGTGCGGGCAAGCGCCCGCGACCGTATCTGGAAGGACAGGGAACCGATGAAACGGGTTACCCGAAACAGTGTCATCGCCGTCGCCGCCGCCTCGGGCGCGATGGCAGTGGCCGGGCCGGCGCACGCCGACTCCGCCGCGGGCGGTCACGTGGCCGGCTCGCCCGGGGTGGTCTCCGGCAACGGCATCCAGTTGCCGGTACACGTACCGGTGAACGCGTGCGGGAACACCGTGAACGTGGTGGGGCTGCTCAACCCCGCCATGGGCAACCGCTGCGCCAACCAGGGTGACCGGACAGGGGGCAAGGAAGGCGCCGCGACCTCGGGCGGGGCCACCGCCGTGGGCAAGGAGCAGGGCTCGCCCGGGGTGATCTCCGGCAACGGCGTCCAGCTCCCGGTCGATCTGCCGGTGAACGTCAGCGGCAACACCGTGGACGTGGTGGGGATCGGCAACCCGGTCTTCGGGAACCAGTCCGTGAACACCTCCGGCACCCGTCCCCACACCCCCGAGCGGCCCACACCGCCCGTGCGGCACACCCCGCCGCCGCGCCACGAGCCGCACGAGCCGTCGCGCCCCGCGACCCCCGTCCGCCCGGCGCCGCACCCGTCGTCCAGCGTCGTACAACAGCGCACGCCCGGCACCCTGGCCCGCACCGGAACCGACGGCACCTGGACGGCCGCCGCCGCGGGCCTGGCGTCGCTGGCGGGCGGAACCGTGCTCTACCGGCGCTTCCGGCCGCGGTCCGAGCGCTGACTCCCGGCCGCCCCCTCCGGTGCCGGGAGGGGGCGGCCTCCCGCCCCGGCCACGCCGGATCCGCCCCGGCGGGGCCGGCCGCACGACCGTGTACGCCCGTACGACCGCGGCCGGGACGGGCCGGCTGCCTCAGCGGCGCAGGACGACCTCCCGGTCCATACGGGACAGCTTCCCGGGGTTGCGCACGGCGTACAGGCCGGTGACGCGGCCGTCGGCGACGCGCGGGGCGAGCACGGTGTCCACCTTGCCGTCGAGCCGGAGCACCAGTGCCGGCCAGCCGTTGACCAGGGCCGGCCGCAGTGCCGCCGCGCCGAACCTGCGCAGCCCGGCGGCCAGCGGGGCGACCCGCTCGGCGCCCACGACCGGCTCCGGCGCGGCCCGCGCGATTCCCCCGCCGTCGCCCAGGAAGACGACGTCCGGGGCCAGGACGTCGAGCAGCCCCCGCAGGTCGCCGGTGTCGACGGCCTGCCGGAACGCCTCCAGCACGGCGCGCGTCTCGGCGGCGGAGACCGTGCCGCGCGGCCGGCGGGCGGCGACATGGGCACGGGCCCGGTGGACGATCTGACGGACCGCGGCCGGGCTCTTGCCGACGGTCTCGGCTATCTCGCCGTACTCCACCGCGAACACCTCGCGGAGCACGAACACCGCCCGTTCGGTGGGGGTGAGCGTCTCCAGCACCAGCAGCATCGCCATCGAGACGCTGTCGGCCAGTTCGGCGTCCTCCGCCACGTCGGGCGCGGTCAGCAGCGGTTCGGGCAGCCAGGGGCCGATGTAGGACTCCTTGCGCCGGGCGAGCGTCCGCAGCCGGGCCAGCGCCTGGCGGGTGGTGATCCGGACCAGGTACGCCCGCGGGTTGCGCACGGTCCCCGGGTCGACGCCCGCCCAGCGCAGCCAGGTCTCCTGGAGGACGTCCTCGGCGTCGGCGGCCGAGCCGAGCAGCTGGTAAGCGACGGTGAACAGCAGGTCGCGGTGGGCGACGAACGCCCCGGTGGCCGAGTCCACGCGCGCCACCCGGGGTTCCGCCGTACCCGTACCCGCGCCCGTGTCGCGCCCGCTCATGTCCGCTCCCGCCTGTTCGCCCTCGGCCCCGTCACACCCACGTGACGCCGGCGGGCGCCGCCGTGTGACGACCACGGCCGGTGACGTGCCTCACAGGGGCCGGCTCCCCAGGGGCGAGCGGGGCCTCACCAGGTGACCGGCAGCCGCACCGGGAAGCGGCGGATGGTGCCGGTGTCCCACTCGATCTCCTCGGGGGCCACGGCGAGCCGCAGCGTGGGGAAGCGGGTCAGCAGGCCGCTGACCGCGCTGTCCAGCTCCGCCCGGGCGAGCGGGGCCGCCAGGCAGTGGTGTCCGCCCCAGCCGAACGTCATGTGCGGGCGCACCGGCCGCTCGAGGTCCAGCCGGTGCGGGTCGGGGAAGACGACTGGGTCCCGGTTGGCCGCCAGGTACGACACGTGGACGTAGTCGCCGGCGCTGATGAGGGTGCCCTCGATCTCCGCGTCCTCCAGGGCGATCCGGGGGATGCCCACGCCCTTGCGGAACGGGATGAACCGCAGCAGCTCCTCCAGCGCGCCGGGGAACCGGCCGGGGTCGCGGGCGAGCGCGGCATGCTGCTCGGGATGGGTCAGCAGCACATAGGCGATGTCGCTGATCTGGCAGGTCGCGGTGTCGTTGCCGCTGAGGATGAGCGTCACGGCCAGCACCGCCAGCTCGTCGTCGCTCAGCGGCTCCTCGCCCTCCGGCACCGGGGCCGTGGCCAGCGTGCTGAGCAGGTCCTCGCCCGGCGCCCGCCGCCGCTCCGGGACCAGCCCGGCGAAGTACGCCCGCAGGGACGCCTTGGCCTCGGCCGCGGTCTGCCGGGCGTCGGCGGAGGTGGCCAGCAGCCGCATCGTGCGGTCCCGCAGCTCGTCACGGTCGGCCTCGGGCACGGCGAGCAGCTCGCAGATCGTCAGATGCGGCAGCGGCACCGACAGATGGGTCACCAGGTCGGCGGGCGGGCCCGCCTCGGCCATCGCCGTGAGCAGGCCGTCCACCACCCGGTCCACCGCCGGCCGCATGGCCGCCACCCGGTCGCGGGTGAACGCCTGGGCCGCCACGTGCCGCAGCCGGGTGGCGTGCGGCGGGTCCGTCACGTTGATGGACTCCGGGGACACGATGGGCTCGGGCGTCATCCTCGGGTAGTCGCGCCCGACGATCGCCGCCCGGCTGAACCGGGGGTCGCACGTCACCTGACGCACGCCGGCGAAGCTGGTCACGAGCCATGCCTCGGCCTCGCCGTAGGGGAGCCGGATCCGGCTGACCGGGCCGCGCCGTGCCAGCGCGTCCAGCTCCGGGTCGAACTCCAGCGCCTCAGCGAAGTCGAAGGGGCATTCGAGCACTGTCGGTTCCTGGAACGCCATCACAGCCTCCTTTGTGCGCCGCCGGGCGCGCTCCTCGCATGCGGCCGGGCGCGTCCGCCGGTGGGGGCGCCGCCGACCGGAGTACGGCCGGCGGGCGTACGGCCGACCGGGCCTTCGTGGCTCGTGCGGCTCCGAGGCGTCGCCTCGTCCCTGAGAGAGTCACTTCCCCAATATGCGGGAGGTCGACGGGCTTCGCACGACAGACGAGGGCGGCGCGGGCGGGTCGCGGGGCGTCGGCCTCGCGGGCCGGCGCCGGTGCGCGGGTCCCGGCCCGGCGGGCTCAGGCGTCGACCCGGTTCCTCCGGCGCCGGAGAAGGGCGGAGCGGCCGGGCGCGGCGGTGCCGCCGCGGGCGGCGGCGCGGGCGGCGCCGTCGGGCATCGTGAAGGTGAAGACCGCCGTGGCCGCGGCGATCGCGGCGAGGGCGAGGAAGGCGTGCTGGTACGCGGCGACGGGCGGGGCCGCGGCGGCGCCCGACGGGGTGCCGAGGACCAGGGCCGTGGTCACCGCCGCCGGGGCGAGCGCGCCACCGGTCTGGCGCACCACGGTGTTCAGCATGGTGGCCTGGGCCAGGTCGGCCCGGTCGATCGTGGCCAGCGAGGCGACCGTCGTGGGGACGAAGAAGCAGCCGATGGCGGCGCCGAACAGGAACATGTAGGCCCGGACCGTCCACAGGCCGGTGCCGGCGTCGCAGCCGGCGAGCAGTACGAGGGTCGCGCTGACCCCGACCAGTCCGAGGCCGACGATCAGGCGCGGACCGACCCGGGCGTACAGCGCGCCGCTGATCTGCACGGTCAGCAGGACGCCGAACGCCTCGGGGAAGGTGGTCAGGCCCGACTCCAGCGCCGTACGGCCCTGCGCCTGCTGGAGGAAGAGGGGCCCCAGGTACAGGGCGCCCATGATGGGTATCAGGCCGACCAGGTTGATCAGGTTGGTGTCGCGGAAGAGCCGGTCGGTGAACAGGCGCAGCCGCAGCAGAGGGTGGGCGGTGCGCAGCTCGACGGCGACGGCGGCGGCGAGCAGCACGGCGCCCAGGACCAGGCAGACGACGACGGCGGGGGAGGACCAGCCGCGGTTGGGTCCCTCGCAGACGCCGAACATCATAGTGCCCAGGGCGCCCGCGCTCAGCAGCAGGCCGGGCAGGTCGAACCGGCCGGGCCGGCCGCCGCGGTCGCCGGCCAGGAACAGCGCGCCGAACAGCACCGCCGGGAGCCCCACGGGCAGGTTGACGTAGAACACCCACCGCCAGGACAGATGGTCCACCAGCAGCCCGCCCAGGACGGGGGCCGCGGCCGGGGCGATCTGCTGCGGGATGATCATGTAGCGGGAGACGCGCACTTGTTCGGCGGGGGTGAAGGTGCCGAACAGCAGCGCGGCGGAGGCGGGGAAGAGCACGCCGGCCGACAGCCCCTGCACCGCGCGGTAGGCGACGAGCTGACCGAGCCCGGCCGCCGCCCCGCACAGCAGCGAGGAGCCGAGGAAGCCGGCCAGGGCGGCCAGCAGCACGCGTTTGCCGCCGAACCGCTCGACCAGCCAGGCGGAGGCCGGGATGGCCATGGCCAGGCAGACCGGGTAGGCGATGACCACGCCGTCCAGCGCGGCGGTCGTCAGGTGGAACTGACGGGCGATCGAGGGCAGGGCCACGGTGGTGATCGCTCCGTCGACGATCGCGATGAAGGTCACGCTGACGCAGACGACGGGGACGACCAGCCGCTGACTGAGCGACGGCAGGGCGAACGGCACGGAGGGACGACGGCGCATATGCTGAGCATACGCACTATGTTGTTGATCAGTACATGGCTTTCGGCGTGCGCGGTGCGGGACGGTGCCTGACGGGCGGTCAGCGGTCCGGGCCGGCCGGGCCGACGGCCGGGCTCGATGGTCCCGGCCGTGCGGGACAGGAGAGACTGGGCACCATGGCAGTGCACGGCAGCAGTGACATCCTCATCGACGAGCTGTACGAGACGACCAACCGGCTACGGCAGTTCGTGGAGGTCCGGCTGCGGGAGAAGGGGGCCTCGGTGGCCCGGCTGCGTGCCCTGCGCATGCTGGCCAGGGCGCCGGAACCGCTGCGGATGCGGGACCTCGGCGAGATGGCCGGGATCGCCGCCCGCACCACCACCACGATCGTGGACAGCCTGGAACGCGACGGCCTGGTGGAGCGGGTACGCCACCCCACGGACCGGCGCGCTTTCCTGCTGCGCCTCACCGAGGACGGGCTGCGCTGCCACCGCGAGGCGGAGGAGACCGACCGCCTCGCCCTCGCCGAGGCCACGGCGACGCTGGACGCGGCCGACCGCGAGCACCTGCGGGCCCTGCTGGCCCGCATCCGGGAGAACACGGGGTGAGTGCCCTCCCGGATGAGCCGGTCCGCCGTCAGCCGGCCACCAGTGCCGGACGCAGCATCAGCGTGCGCAGCTGGTCGCGGGTCAGCGGCGGGCTGCTCAGCAGGGGACCGAGCCGGCCCGCACCGTCGTAGCCGGTGCTGTCCCGCACCAGCAGGGCCCGCCCGTCGGGCAGCAGCAGGCGGCCGGTGAGTTCCTCCCCCCACACCGGGGTGCCCTCGTCGTGCCGGGCCGGCTGCCGCCAGATCGTCAGCACCCGGCCGTCGGACAACTCCTCCCGTACGCAGTCGGCGCGGCGGTCGCCGGTGTCGGCGTCCGGTGCGCACAGGTCGGCCGCCTTGCCCCCGCCGAGGTCCTTCCCGGCGACCTCCTTCGCGCCGCGGACACCGATGTGCAGGAAGCCGACGCCGCCGTCCCGTCGCACGGCGTACTCCCCGTCCAGCGGGCCTTCCGTCCCGGTATCGGTGCCGGCCGCCGGGTCGGCGCCCTTGATCAGCACCGGCCAGGAGACCTCCTCCAGCTTCCCGACCCCGGACGGCAGCAGCGCGGCGAGCTTCTCCTGCCGGCCGGTGCCCGCGGTCAGCTGTGTGGGTGCGGTGGCCGTCACCGACCGCTCCGTCCCGCCGGAGGCCAGGCCGGGCCCGGCGATCACGGCGGCGGCGACCAGGGCCAGCCCCGTCCCCCCGACCACCGCCCGGCGCCGACGGCGGATCCGGGTCGCCGCGCCGAAGACCGCGGCCGGGTCGGCCGAGGGACCGGTGACCCCCTCGACGGCCCGCCCCAGCAGCTCCCGCACCTCGTGCGTGCCGTCGTTCATACGTGTTCCCCTTCCCTTTCCCTCTCGGTCTCCCGCTCCATGCGGGCGCGCAGCACGGCCAGGCCGCGAGCGGTGTGACTCTTCACGGTGTTCTCCCGCATGCCGAGCACCGCGGCCGTCGCCTCGACGCTCTGGTCCTCCCAGAACCGCAGGACCAGCACGGCGCGTTGCTTCGGCGTGAGCCCGGCCAGGGCGGCCCGGACGACCACCCCGGTCTCCGTGTCCGCCTCCGGTACGGCCCGGTCGGGCAGCTCCCCGTACGCGTGCTCGCGCCGCCAGAACCGTCGCCGCCCGGCGATGAAGGTGTGGTACAGCGTCTTGCGGGCATACGCCTCGATGTTGTCCAGCCGCTGCCACCGCCGCCAGCCGAGGACCACCTTGACCAGCGTCGTCTGGACGAGGTCCTCCGCGTCGTCGTGGTTGCCGCAGATCAGATACGCGCTCCTGAAGAGCGCCAGGCGTCTGTCCCGGACGAAATCGTGCAGCGCGTCCTCACCGCGCTTCATCCCGTCCCCCTTCCCGGCCCGCGGACGCGGACCGTCTCACCCTTCAAGTGCGCTGGGCCGGACGGTGGGTTGCGGCACGGGCAGGCGGACACGGGCGCGCCCCGGCCGCTCCTCCCGCCGCACGGGGCAGCGTGCCGGGTCGCGCCCCGCTCAGGGGTGTGCCGCCCTCGGGGTGGGCGTCGTGGTGACCGGACTCGGGGTCGCCGGGCTCGGCGCCGGGGACGGGGTTCCGGTCCGCGGGTGCGGTGAGCGGGCCGGAGGGGCCGGGGCCGGGTGCCCGTCGCGCGTCGTGGAGAGCACCAGCGTGAGGAACACCAGCGCGGCGACGGCGGCCAGGGCCATCCCGCCCACCACCATCCGGCGCGCCCGAACGCGCCGCGACCGTACCGGCGCGGCGGGCGGTGACAGGGGCCGCAGGTCGGCCGGGCCGACGGCGTGCGCCCGCGCGGCCAGGGCGGCCCGCAGCCGCTCCTCGACGGGCGCCGTCCCGCTCCTCGTACCGTACTCGTTCATCGCAGCCCCTCCAGACGCCGGCCCAGAGCGTCCAGCGCCCTGCTGGCCGTGGACTTGACGGCACCGCGCGACAGGCCGAGCGTCGCCGCGATCTCGGCCTCGGTCAGATGCGACCAGTACCGCAGCACCAGCACCTCCCGCTGCCGCCGGGTCAGCGTGCGCAGCGCCGCCAGCACCTCCCGGTGGTCCTCGTGCAGCAGCACGTCCTCCTCCGGGGCGGGCGCGTGCTCCTCGGGCGCGGGAATGTGCGCCCGTACGGTCCTGCGGCGGCGCAGCACCGAGCGGGCCCCGTTGACGACGCTGGTCCGCAGATACGCCTCCGGGTCGTCCAGCGCGGCGAGCCGGTGGCCGTGCCGCCGGAACAGCGCGGTGAACGCGTCCTGTACGACGTCCTCGGCCGTGGGCAGATCGTCCACCAGCAGCACCGCGAGGCGCACCAGGGACAGCCTGCGGTGGTGGTACAACTCCTCGATGCCCGGCGGGGTTCCGGCCGCGACGGCGCCGGCCGGGTCGCCGGTGCGGGGCGCGGCCGGTGTCGTACCCGCGTGGGTCCGGGCGAGGACGCGGGCGCGGAGCACGTGGGTGAGCCGCCGCGGCCAGGACGCGGAGGGCTTCGGGGCACCGGCGCGTTCCCAGGGCAGGGCCGTGGCCGGTGGTGTCGCTGTCGTCATGGGTCTCCCGGTGCCGGGTCCCGGTGCGGGGAGCCGCCGCGCGACGGCTCCCCGCACCGGACCTGCCTCAGTGCTGCTGCGGAACCGGAACCGGCGCCGGTGCGGCGTGGCGGTGGTGGTGCGGGACGGGCGCCGGGCGGGCCGCCTCCGGGGCCGGCGCCGGGGTCGCCGTGGCCGGGGCGGGGACGGGGGAGGGAACGGCCGTGGCCGGTGCCGGCGCGGGGGCCGCCGTACCCGTCGGCGGCGGTACCGGGGCGGGGGTTCCCGTACGGACCGGCGAAGGCACCGGGGACGGGACGGCGGTGTGGGTCGGCGGGACCGGGGCCGGGGACGGGGTCGCGGTGTGGGTCGGCGGGGCCGGGACCGGGGACGGGGTCGCGGTGTGGGTCGGCGGTACCGGAGCCGGGGTGGACGCCTGGTCGTCCGCCGGGGCCGGCGTCGGGGCGGTGGCCCGGTGGGTCTGGGCGGGGGCCGCGGACGAGCGGTCGGCCTTGGCGGGCGCGCTGTCCTGGGCCGCCTGCGCGGTCATGGCGCCGGCGACGGTCAGGGCGGCGCCTACGGCGGAGACCCCCAGGGCGGCGCGCAGCCGGTGCGTACGGTGCTGACGTGGGGCACGGTGTGCGGACATGTGTTCCTTCGGTCGCTCGGGTCGGACATCTGGTCGAAGTGGAGGCCTCCACCCCGACAGACGTCCGACCCCGGGCGAGGTTGCGGGTCCCGGCCGACGAATTTTCTCCGTCGCGTTCCCGCGCCGGGAGCCGCCGGAGTCCGGCGCGCTCAGCGCGCCGCCGGCCCCCGGACGTGACCCGCGTCCGGCGGACCGCCGTCAGGCCGCGTCGGCCGCCGGGCCGGCCGTCCACTCGGGGGCCAGCACCGCCCAGATCTCCTCGTCGTGCCGCTCGCCCCGGTGGAGGTGACTCTGCCGCAGGACCGCCTCCTTGCGCATGCCGAGCCGACGGGCGACGGCGATGCTGGGCGCGTTGCCGGCCGACACCCACCACTCCACCCGGTGCACGCCCCGCTCCCGGATCGCCCAGTCGATGAGGTGCCGCGCCGCCCGGGTCACCAGGCCCCGGCCCACCGCGTCCGGTTCCAGCCAGCAGCCCGCCTCCGCCGTGCCCTGCGGGACGTCCAGCCGGCGCAGGATCACCGCGCCCACCAGGGTGCCGTCGAGGCGGATCGCCCGGATCAGTCCCGCGTCGGCCGCCTCCTTGCGGGCGTACGCCTCCAGGAACGCGCGGCTGGACTGCGGGTCCGTGACCACGTCCGGCAGTCCGTTGAACCGGCCGATGAACTCCCGGCCCCGGTCCACATGGGCGAGGAACTCCTCGGCCTGCCAGGGCTGGAGCGGGCACAGCTCGGCGCCGTCGTCACCGAGAGAGAGCGCGATCATGGGACACCTTCGGGTCGCGGGAGGACAGGGGGCATGCGGTGGGCATGCGGTGGGCCAGCCTATGGCCGGCGCCCGGCCCGGCGTTCAGAAGGGCTGCGACCACGGCCAGTGCGGCGCCTGCACCGTGCTGGCCGACGGGGACTCCGGCCACCGCCCTTCACCTGTTGGCGGTCACGCGCCGAAGGAGGCCACGCCTTCCTCCGCGAAGGTCACCGCCGCCGGATGGCCGAAGAGCCCCGGCAGGCCGCCTGTGTGCAGGAAGACCGTCTTCTCGCCCGGGCGGATGTCACCGTCCCGGACGGCCGCGCGGAGTCCGGCCAGGGCCCGGCCCGTGTAGGTCGGGTCCAGGACCAGGCCCTCGGTCCGGGCGGCGAGCCGGAGTGCCTCCGTCACCGGGCCGGTCAGGTCCGCGTACCCGGCGCCCACCTGGTCCCGGCGCACCCGCAGCCCCTCCGGTGCGACCTCCGCGTCCGTGAGCGGCGCGGCGAACTCCGCCACCGCGGCGGCCGGTTCGGCCAGCGCGCCCACGTCGACACCGAGCACCGAGTCGCTGCCCAGGGCCGCGACCAGCCCCGCCATGGTGCCGCCCGAGCCGAGCGCGACCACCACCGTGCGCAGCCGGGGCACCTGCTCGCGCAGTTCCGCCCCGCAGTCCGCGTAGCCCCTGGCCGACAGGGTGCTGGAGCCGCCGAACGGGATCAGCGCCGGACGGGCGCCGACGGCCCGCAGCCGCGCGCGGACCTCGTCGGCCGCCGCGTCCAGCCCAGCCCGGTCCACCTCGCCGGCCCAGACGATCCGCGCCCCGAACAGCCCGTCCAGGGCGAGGTTGCCGGAGTGCGAGCCGCCGGGGGAGCCGCGCAGGACGAGGACCACGTCCAGCCCCAGCCGGGCGCCCGCGGCGGCGGTCAGCCGGGCGTGGTTGCTCTGCGGGGCACCGGTCGTCACCAGGGTGTCCGCGCCCTCGGCGACGGCCGCGCCGACCGTCCACTCCAGTTTGCGGACCTTGTTCCCGCCGCCGCCGAGCCCGGTCAGGTCGTCCCGCTTCACCCACAGGTCGTCCGGCTCCAGCCCGAGCGCGGCGGCCAGCCGGGGCGCCGGTTCGACGGGGGTGGGGAAGGTGCCCAGCGGCACGGGCGGGTGCTGGCTCATCGCGGTGTCCTCGGGTCGGCGTTCGGCGGACGGGGGCGCCGCCGCGCCCAGTCGATCACGGTGGGCGGCCCGCCGTCACCCACACCGGCGGGCGCGCCCCGGGACCGCCTCACACCGGCAGCAACCGGGCGATCAGCGCGCCGAGTTGCCGGGCCGTGCGGCACTCGTGCATCTCCACCAGGCCGGCGTACGCGGGCGCCGCCGAGTCGCCGGTGCCCCAGCGGTCGCGCGGCTCGGGGTTCAGCCAGTGGACGCGCCGGGCCCGCCGGGCGATGTCCCGTACGGCGGCGAGGTTCGGGTCGCTCATGTTCGTCCGGGCGTCACCGAGGACGAACACCGTCGTGCGCGGGCCGACCGCACCGCCGTACCGTTCGGCGAACTCGCCCAGCGCCATGCCGTAGTCGCTGCCGCCGTGCCAGCCGGTGAGCGTGGCCTCGGCGCGGATGCGGGCGCCGAGCCCGTCCGGGTCGGCGCGGCCGTGGCCGAGCAGTGCGGTGACCTCGTCCAGCCGGTTGACGAAGGCGAACACGCGCACCTTGGTGAACTCCTCGTGCAGCGCCTGGACGAGGAGCATGGTGAAGTCGGAGAACCCGGACACCGAGCCGGACACATCGCACAGCAGCACCAGTTCGGGGCGGACCGGGCGGCGCCGGCGCAGCACCGGCCGCATCGGCACCCCGCCCGTGGACAGCGAGGTGCGCAGGGTGCGGCGCAGGTCGATCGTGCCGCGCGCGGCCCGGCGGCGGCGCGCGGCCAGCCGGGTGGCCAGCTTGCGGGCCAGCGGCTGGACGGTCCGGCGCAGTTCGGCGAGCTGGTCCCGGCCGGCGTACAGGAAGTCGACCCGGTCGGCGGTCGGGCGGACGCCCCGCCGGGCGATCTCGTCGCGCCCGCGCCGCTCCGCCACCCGGCGCCGCGCCTCCGCCCCGACCATCCGCCGGAACTCCTCGATGCGGCGCCGGATCTCGTCGTCCAGCAGCCGGTCCGCGAAGTCCGCCCCGCCCGCGCCGCTCCCGCCCGTGCCGCTTCCGCCCGCACCCCGGATGCCGGCCCGTACCCGGGCCAACAGGGTCTGCGGGCGCAGCCGTTCCAGGGTCTGGTACGCGGACCAGCCGTCCGAGCCGGGTGAACTCCCGTACCCGCCCAGCCCGTCGACCGCCTCGGCCGCCAACCGGGCGAGCAGCGCCCGGTCGTCGGCGGCCAGCGCCCGGGCGAGCCGGTCGCGCAGGTCGTCGCGGTCCCCGGAGGCGCTCCGCGGGCCGCCGACACCGCGCGGGAAGTACAGGTCGAAGACCGAGTCGAACAGGGCCCGTTGGCCCGGACCGTGCAGCAGCGTCGCGGCCAGGCCCTCGCGCAGCAGCTCCCGGTCCGCGAGGCCCAGCGCCGCCACCGCCCGCGCCGCGTCCACGGTCTCCCCGGTGCCGATCCGCACCCCGTGCGCGCGCAGCGCCCCGACCAGGCCGGTGATCCGGTCGGCCACGGCGGTCACAGCGCGTCCAGGTCCAGCTTGGCCGCCGCCTTCTGGATGTCGTCCTGGTGCTTGAGGATCACCCCGAGGGTGTCCCGTACGACGCCCTCGTCCAGGGTGCCGGCGCCCAGGGCCAGCAGGGTGCGCGCCCAGTCGACGGTCTCGGCGACGGACGGCGCCTTGCGCAGGTCCATCGCGCGCAGCGCCCCGGCCACCCGCACCACCGACTCGGTCAGCGCGGCACCGAGGCCCGGCACCTTCAGCCGTACGATCCGCCGCTCCAGTTCCTCCTCCGGGAACCCGATGTGCAGGAACAGGCAGCGGCGGCGCAGCGCCTCGGACAGTTCCCGGCCGGCGTTGGAGGTGAGGACGACGAACGGGCGGCGGGTGGCGGTGACCGTGCCCAGTTCGGGGACCGTGATCTGGAAGTCGCTGAGCACCTCCAGCAGCAGTCCCTCCATCTCGACGTCGGCCTTGTCGGTCTCGTCGATGAGCAGCACCGTCGGCTCGTCACCGCGGATGGCGGTCAGCAGCGGGCGGGGGAGCAGGAACTCCTCGCTGAAGATGTCGGTACGGGTCTCGTCCCAGCTCTCGTCGCGGCCCGCGCTGATGCGCAGCAGCTGCTTGGCGTGGTTCCACTCGTACAGCGCCCGGGACTCGTCCACGCCCTCGTAGCACTGCAGACGCACCAGCCGGGCTCCGGCCACCTGGGCGACGGCCTTGGCCAGCTCGGTCTTGCCGACCCCGGCGGGGCCCTCCACCAGCAGCGGCTTGCCCAGCCGGGCGGCGAGGAACACGGTGGTGGCGACGGCGGGCGAGGCGAGGTAACCGGCCTCGGCGAGGCGGGCGGAGACGTCGTCGACGGACGTGAACAACGGGGGCCTCCGGCGGGTCGGGAGCAGCGCGGTCCTGGGAGCGGGTCCCGGGGAAACGTTCCGGCCTCCTATCTAAGCGCTTGTTCAGCTCACGCGCCACGGTCCTGCCCGACCGGCCGCGCCCGGCGAGGGCCACGGACCGCGCCGACCGGCCGCGCCCGGCGAGCGCGACCGTCTGCCCCGACCAGCCGCGCCCGGCGAGCGCCGCGACGAACCCCTTCCGGTACCGGGCCCGTACCCCGGCCCGCCCCGTAAGGGCCCACCCCCCATCCAGCCCACCCCAACGCGCCCCCGCCCGCCCCCGCCCGCTGCAATGGACCCGTGACACCGCTCCCCGACGACTGCCTGACGCGCAACGAGTGGATCTGCGGGGTCTATCTGAGCACCCGTCGGCAGCTCCTGCTCGACGCGGTCGTCCAGCACCTCCAGCTGACTTTCCTGTCGGTGCTGATCGGCCTGGTCGTCGCGGTGCCGCTCGCGGTGCTGGCGCGGCGCTGGGGCCGGGCGGCCGGCCCGGTCCTGGCCGTGACGACGATCCTGTACACCGTCCCTTCGCTGGCCATGTACTCCCTCCTGCTGCCCCTGTACGGCCTGTCCGCCGCCCTCGTCGTCGCCGGGCTGGCGCTGTACTCGCTCACCGTGCTCGTACGCAACGTCCTCGCGGGCCTGCGCGCCGTCCCGGAGGAGACCCGGCAGGCCGCGCGCGGCCTCGGCTACGGCCCCGTCCGCCTGCTCCTCGCCGTGGAGCTGCCGCTCGCCCTGCCCGCCGCGATGGCGGGCCTGCGCATTGCCACCGTCTCGGCGGTCTCCCTGGCCACGGTCGGCGCGATCGTCGGCTACGGCGGCCTCGGCAACCTCATCTACGCGGGCATGAACAGCTACTTCAAGGCGCAGGTGTTCACCGCGTCCGTGCTGTGCGTGCTGATCGCCGTCGCCGCGGACCTGCTCCTGCTGGGCGTGCAGCGGCTGATCACCCCCTGGACCAGGGCGGCCCGCGCATGAGCACCCTCGCCGCCGCCTGGGACTGGCTCGCCGACCCCGCGCACTGGCCGGGCGAGGACGGCATCCGGCACCGGCTGCTCCAGCACCTGCTGCTCACCGCCGTCTGCCTCCTGCTGAGCTGTGCGCTCGCCCTGCCCGTCGCGCTGGTCCTCGGCCACCTCGGCAAGGGCGGCGCGCTCGCCGTGAACCTCTCCAACGCCGGGCGGGCCGTGCCCACCTTCGCCGTCCTGGTCCTGCTGCTGCTCACCCCCGTCGGCCGCTGGGACGACGGCCCCACCGTGGTCGCCCTGGTGCTGTTCGCCGTACCGCCGCTGCTCACCAACGCCTACGTCGGCATGCGCGAGGTCGACCGCGGTGTCGTACAGGCCGCCCGGGGCATGGGGATGACCGGCCGCCAGCTGCTGTTCCACGTGGAACTGCCCCTTGCGCTCCCCCTCCTGCTGAACGGGGTCCGGATCGCCGCGGTCCAGCTCGTGGCCACCGCCACCATCGCCGCGCTCGCGGGCGGCGGCGGCCTCGGACGGATCATCACGGCCGGGTTCAACCTGGCCAGCACGCCCCAGGTGGTCGCGGGCGCGTTCCTCGTCGCCGCCTTCGCCCTCGCGGTGGAGGCCGTCTTCGAACTCGCCGAGCGGCTCGCGCCGGCCCGGGCGAGGGGCGGCCGGCCATGAGAAACCCCAGGCCACCTGCCCTGGCCCTGCTCGCCCTGTTCCTCCTCGTCGCCTGTGCCGCCGGTCCCGCCCTGGAGGACCGCGGCCAGGTCACCGCCGCGCCCGGTGACAGCCGCCACCTGACCATCGGCTCGGCCGGTTTCACCGAGAGCGACCTGCTCGCCCAGCTGTACGCCCGGCTGCTGGGCGACGCCGGGTACCGGACCTCCATCCTCACGGTCGCCAACCGGGAACTGTACGAACCGGCCCTGGAATCCGGCCGGATCGACGTCGTACCCGAGTACGCGGCCACCTTCGCCGACTGGCTGAACGCCAAGACGCACGGCCCCGACGCGGAACCCGTCGGCTCGCCCGACCTCGGCGCCACGATGAAGGCCCTGCGCGCCCTCGCCACGCCCCGGGGCCTGACCGTCCTCGCGCCGGGCCGGGCCGTCGACCAGAACGCCTTCGCGGTGAGTGCCGCCTACGCCCGCCGGCACCGCCTGAAGACCCTCAGCGACCTCGGCGCCAGGAAACTGCCGGTACGGCTCGCGGCGGGCGACGAGTGCGTACGGCGGCCGTACTGCGCCCCGGGCCTGCGGAAGGTCTACGGCATCGACATCACCGGGATCGACCCCAAGGGCGTCGGCACCACCCAGGCCAAACGGGCCGTACAGCAGGGCCGGGACCAGATGGTGCTGACCACCACCACCGACGCCACCCTCGACTCCTTCGGCCTGGTCCTGCTCGCCGACGACAAGCGGCTGCAGAACGCCGACCACGTCGTCCCGGTCGTCAACCGCGCCCGCGCCGGCGGCCCCCGGGTGGCGAAGGCCCTGGGGCGGCTGGGCGACGTGCTCACCACCGCCGACCTCGCCGCCATGAACCGGCAGGTCGACTCCGCGCGCCGGCTGCCCGCCGACGTGGCCCGCGCCTACCTGGAGGACAAGGGGCTGACCGGATAGGCCGCCTCAGGCGTCCGCCACCGAGTCGAACGGCACCTGCCCCCGCGTCACCCCGCGCGCGTCCGCGTCCACCGAACGGCGCAGCGCCTCGTGCAGCTTCGCCGGGGTCAGCACGCCGAGGAACCGCGCCCCGTCCAGCACGGCCACCCACCCGGCGTCGTGCTGGAGCATCACCCCGAACGCCTGCTTCAGCGGCGCCCCGACCGGCACCCAGGCGGTCATCCGGTGGGCCCGCTCCCCGACCGTGCCGCCCGCCGCCAGTTCCCCGATGCCGACCCAGCCGTGCAGATCACCGTCCGCGTCCAGGACCACCGCCCACCGGGCGCCCTCCCCGAGCAGCCGCTGCCGGGCCCGCGCGGCCGGCTCGTCCGGGCGGGCCACCGGCGGCTGCTCCAGGTCGTCCGGCTCGATCGCGGTGACCGACAGCCGCTTCAGTCCCCGGTCGGCGCCCACGAAGGAGGCGACGTACGGCGTGGCGGGCGCCCCGAGGACCGCGCCGGGCGTGTCGAACTGCTCGATGCGGCCCTGCCCGTACACGGCGATGCGGTCACCGAGCCGGACGGCCTCCTCGATGTCGTGCGTGACCAGCAGCACCGTCTTGCGCACCTCGGCCTGCATGCGCAGGAACTCGTCCTGCAACTGCTCGCGCACCACCGGGTCGACCGCGCCGAACGGCTCGTCCATCAGCAGCACCGGCGGATCGGCGGCCAGCGCGCGGGCCACCCCGACCCGCTGCCGCTGCCCGCCGGACAGCTGGTGGGGATAGCGCGGCCCGTACGTCTTCGGGTCCAGGCCCACCAGGTCCAGCAGCTCGGCCGCCCGGGCCCGGGCCCGCGCCCGCTTCCACCCGAGCAGCGCGGGCACGGTCGCGGTGTTGTCCAGGACGGTGCGGTGCGGGAAGAGGCCCACCTGCTGGATGACGTACCCGATGCGGCGGCGCAGCCGCACCGGGTCGACGGCGGCGATGTCCCGGCCGTCGACGAGGATCCGGCCGGAGGTGGGCTCGATGAGCCGGTTCACCATCATCATGGTCGTCGTCTTGCCGCACCCGGACGGCCCGACGAGCGTCACCAGTTCGCCCTCGGCGACCTCGAAGGAGAGGCCGTCCACGGCCGTCGTACCGTCCGGATACCGCTTGGTGACCTGCTCGAACCGGATCATTCCCCCACGCTACGGCAGCCGGCCCGCCCCCTCATCCCGCCGTGCCCCGACCGGCGGACCCCGCCTGCCGAGGGGTCATCCGAGCAGGATCACCTCCAGCGTGCGGGGGCCGTGCACGCCCTCCACCCGGTCCAGTTCGATGTCGCTGGTGGCCGACGGACCCGAGATCCAGGTCAAGGGGCGTACCGGGTCCAGGCGTTCGAGGGCCTGCGGGACGGAGGAGACGACCTGGTCCGGGACGCGGACGACACAGATGTGGTGGTCCGGGATCAGCGAGACGCGGCGCCGGCCCTGGTCCGGGGAGCCGTCCAGCACGAGGGTGCCGGTCTCCGCGATCGCCACGGCACAGCCGGTCACCACGCTGTCCACCCGGTCCAGCCGCGCGGGAGTGAGCGCCGCCCGGTCGGGGACCCGCACGGCATCGGCCGCGGCCAGCCACCCGGGCGGCAGGCCCGGCGGCACCAGCACCTCCTGGGAGCCGTGCTCGGCGAGCAGCCGCGCGACGAGCGCCGGCAGCTCCTCGGCGGCGGCGCGGTGCACGATCGCCCGGTAGTCCGCCAGGTTCTCCGCCAGCAGCTCCACCGTCTCCTCGGCGGTCCGCTCCCCGTGCGCACGCAGATAGTCACGGGGCACGGCCGCCTCGTACGGCCGCTCGTCCGGGGTGACGTCCGCCAGGGCCCGCCGCACCCGGCCCAGGATCCGCTCCCTGCTGTTCACCTGTCGCCGTCCTTTCCGCCGCGGGTGCGCTGCCACCAGTCCCGGAAGGGCTCCGGGGGCACGGCCGGCAGATCCCGCGCGCCGCTCCACGCCCGGCCCGGGCCCGGCAGGGTGCGCGGGTGCAGCCGGCGCGTCCGGGAGGCCAGCCGCTGGCCCGCGCGCAGGGCGCCGGGGTGGGCGAGCGCCCAGCGCGCAGCCCGCATCGCCGCCCGCTCGGCCGCGTGCCCCTTCGCCGGCTTCAGCAGCACCTTGTTGCCCCGGCGCACGGCCGGGCCGCCTTCCACCACCCGCTCCCGCAGGTGCACCAGCACTTCGGGGATGTCGATGGCGACCGGGCACACCTCGTAGCAGGCCCCGCACAGCGACGAGGCGTACGGCAGGGAGGCGTCGATCTCGCTGCCCGTGCCCCGCAGCTGGGGACTGAGGATGGCGCCGATGGGGCCCGGGTAGACCGAGCCGTAGGCGTGCCCGCCCGCCCGCTCGTACACCGGGCACACGTTCAGGCAGGCCGAGCAGCGGATGCAGCGCAGCGCCTGGCGGCCCACGGTGTCGGCGAGGGTGTCGGTGCGGCCGTTGTCGAGCAGCACCAGGTGGAAGGCGCGCGGGCCGTCCTCGTCCGTGGTGCCGGTCCACATGCTGGTGTACGGGTTCATGCGCTCGGCGGTCGAGGAGCGGGGCAGGGTCTGCAGGAAGACCTCCAGGTCCCGCCAGGTCGGCACGATCTTCTCGATGCCGACGACCGAGATCAGCGTCTCCGGCAGGGTCAGGCACATCCGGCCGTTGCCCTCGGACTCGACGACCACGAGCGTGCCGGTCTCGGCGACCATGAAGTTGGCGCCGGAGACGCCGACCTTCGCCCGCAGGAACTTCTCCCGCAGGTGCAGCCGGGCCGCCTCGGCCAGGTCGGCGGGCGTGTCCGTCAGGTCCTCGGGCGCCGGCCGGCCCCACGCGCGCATCTCGTGCGCGAAGATGTCCCGGATCTCGCCCCGGTTGCGGTGGATGGCGGGGACGAGGATGTGCGAGGGGCGGTCCTTGCCCAACTGCACGATCAGCTCGGCGAGATCGGTCTCGTAGGCGCGGATGCCCGCCGTCGCGAGGGCCTCGTTCAGCTCGATCTCCTGGGTGGCCATCGACTTGACCTTGACGACCTCCGACTCGCCGGTGGCCCGGACCAGTTCGGTGACGATCCGGTTGGCCTCCTCGGCGTCGGCCGCCCAGTGCACCGTACCGCCGGCCGCGGTGACCGACTCCTCCAGCTGTTCCAGGTACCGGTCGAGATGGCGCAGGGTGTGGTCCTTGATCCGGCGGCCCGCCTCGCGCAGCCCGGCCCAGTCGGACAACTCGCCGACGGCACGCTCCCGTTTGGCGCGGATGGTGTGGGTGGCGTGGCGCAGGTTGCCGCGCAGGGTGGGGTTGCGGACGGCCTCCCGCGCGGCCTCCGGAAACGCGGGCATGCCGACGAACGTGCCGCTCATACCGCCGATTCCTCCTCCGTGCTCGCCAGGATCTCCGCGAGGTGCACCGGCCGCATGCCGCTGCCCAGCCGGCTCATCGTGCCGCCGATGTGCATGAGGCAGGAGTTGTCGGCCGCGCACAGCACCTCGGCGCCGGTCGACTCCGCGTCGCGCACCTTGTCCACGCCCATCGCCGCCGACACCGCGGCGTTCTTCACCGCGAACGTGCCGCCGAACCCGCAGCACTCCGCGGCCCCCGGCAGCTCGGCCAGCTCCAGCCCCTTCACCGCCTCCAGCAGCCGGCGCGGCCGGTCCCCGAGGCCGAGTCCGCGCAGCCCGTGACAGGTCGGGTGGTAGGTGACCCTGTGCGGGTAGTAGGCGCCCACGTCCGTCACCCCGAGCACATCCACCAGGAACTCCGTCAGCTCGTACGTCTTCGGCACCACCGGCGCCAGCGCCCGGGCGAGCCCGTCCCCGCGCCCCTCGGCCCGGGCCCGCTCGCCCAGTCGCGGATACAGCTCCCGGACCATCGCCCCGCACGACCCGGACGGGGTCACGATCGCCTCGTAGTCGCGGAAGACATCGGAGAAATGCCGGGCCAGCGGCTCGGCCTCGTGCCGGTAGCCGGTGTTGTAGTGCGCCTGCCCGCAGCAGGTCTGGTCCATCGGGAAGTCGACGTCGACACCCAGTCTGGTCAGCAGCTTCACCACGGCCCGGCCGGTGTCCGGATACAGCGTGTCGTTGACACAGGTCAGGAACAGGGCGACACGCATCGCGCTCCTCGGTGTCGGTCTCGGACGGGTTGAACGGATCATCGGACGATCGCAGGGTAGTCGGCGGGGTCCGGCCGTGGGGAGAGCGCGGCTCACCGCGCGGCGAGCCGCGCCTCGGCCGCCCGCCACCGGCCGGTGTCCCCCCGGGGCGTGTACCGGGTGAGCGGCTGGGTACGGGTGAGCAGCCGGCGCAGCGCGGGCAGATCGCCGGGGAGTCCGTGCGCGCGGGCCTGCACCAGCACATTGCCCAGGGCCGCCGCCTCGGTCGCGCCCGCGACGACCGGCAGCCCGCAGGCGTCGGCCGTCAGCTGGCACAGCAGCGCGTTGCGGGTGCCGCCGCCGACGAGGTACACCACGTCCACCGGATGGTCGGCCAGCCGGGCCGCGTCCAGCACGGCCCGCCGGTGGGCGAGGGCCAGCGAGTCCAGGATGCACCGGGTCACCTCGGCCGGGGACACCGGCACCGGCTGCCCCGACGCCCGGCACGCCCCGGCGATCCGCTCCGGCATCCGGCCCGGCGCGAGGAACGCCGCGTCCCCGGCGTCCACCACCGAACGCAGCGTCGGCACGGCCGCCGCCTGCCGCAGCAGCAGCCCCAGGTCCGGCTCCCCCCAGGCCCGTACGCACTCCTGGAGCAGCCACAGCCCCATGATGTTGCGCAGATAGCGGACCGTGCCGTCCAGCCCCAGCTCGTTGGTGAAGTTCGCCGCCCGGCTCTCCTCGGTCAGCACCGGCGCGGTCAGCTCCAGGCCGGCCAGGGACCAGGTGCCGGTGCAGATGTAGGCGAACCGCTCCGCCGTCGCCGGGACCGCCACCACCGCCGACGCGGTGTCGTGCGAGCCGACCGCCGTCACCGGCACCGGGCCGCGCAGCCCGGTCTCCGCCAGCACCTCGGGCCGCAGCGACCCGGCCGGATCGCCCGGCTGCCGCAGCGGCGCGAACAGGGCGAGGTCGATGCCCAGCCGGCCGGCGACCCCGTGCGCCCAGGTCCGGGTCCGGGGGTCGACGAGCTGGGTGGTGGAGGCGTTGGTCAGCTCGGTGCCCTGCTCGCCGGTGAGCCAGTACGTCAGCAGGTCCGGGACGAGCAACACCCGTGCCGCGAGCGCGAACCGGGCGGTCGAGCGGTCCGCCGTGAGCTGGTACAGCGTGTTGAACGGCGCGTACTGGATGCCGGTCGCCGCGTACAGCTCCGCCGCCGGCACGGTCGCCCACACCTTCTCCGCGACCCCCTCGGTGCGCGCGTCGCGATAGTGGACCGGGTTGCCGAGCAGCGCCCCCGCGCCGTCCAGCAGGCCGTAGTCGACCGCCCAGCTGTCGATGCCGACCGAGGCGAGCCGGCCACCGCCGCGAACGCCCGCCGCCCGCAGCCCGTCCAGGACACCGCCGTAGAGCGCGAGAATGTCCCAGCGCAGCCCCTCCGGGAGCCGCAGGGGCCGGTTCGGGAACCGGTGTGCCTCGGTCAGCTCCACCGAGTCCGGGCCCACCCGGCCCACCATGACCCGCCCGCTGGACGCGCCCAGGTCGACGGCCGCGTACGCCTTCACGCCCGCGCTCATCGCAGGAACGCGGCCGCCACACCCGCGTCGACCGGGATGTGCAGCCCGGTGGTGTGCGTGAGGTCCCCGCCGGTCAGCGCGAACACCGCGTTCGCCACGTGCTCGGGCAGCACCTCGCGCTTGAGCAGGGTGCGCCGCGCGTAGAACTCGCCCAGCTTCTCCTCCGGCACCCCGTACACCGCGGCCCGCTGAGCCCCCCAGCCCCCGGCGAAGATGCCGGAGCCGCGCACCACACCGTCCGGGTTGACCCCGTTCACCCGGATGCCGTGCTCACCCAACTCGGCCGCCAGCAGCCGCACTTGGTGGGCCTGGTCGGCCTTGGTGGCGGAGTAGGCGATGTTGTTCGGCCCGGCGAAGACGCCGTTCTTCGACACGATGTACACGAGGTCGCCGCCCAGCCCCTGCGCCGTCATCACCCGGGCCGCCTCCCGGGACACCAGGAACGAGCCGCGGGCCATGATGTCGTGCTGGAGGTCCCAGTCCCGGGCGGTGGTCTCCAGCAGCGGCTTGGACACGGAGATCCCGGCGTTGTTGACGACCAGGTCGACCCCGCCGAAGGCGAGCACCGCCGACCGGAACGCGGCGGTGATCTGCTCCTCGGAGGTGACGTCCACGGTGACGGCGACGGCCTTGTCCGGCCCGCCCAGCTCCTCGGCGACCCGCGCCGCGCCCTCGGCGTTCAGGTCGGCGACGACGACACACGCCCCCTCCGCGACCAGCCGGTGCGCGACGGCCCTGCCGATCCCGCTGCCCGCCCCCGTCACCAGCGCGACACGCGTGGCGAGCGGCTTGGGCGCGGGCATCCGCCGGAGCTTGGCCTCCTCCAGCGCCCAGTACTCGATGCGGAACTTCTCCGCCTCCTCGATCGGCGCGTACGACGAGACCGCCTCGGCGCCCCGCATCACGTTGATCGCGTTGACGTAGAACTCGCCGGCCACCCGGGCGGTCTGCTTGTCCTTGCCGAAGCTGAACATGCCGACACCCGGGATCAGCACGATGGCCGGGTCGGCGCCGCGCATGGCGGGGGAGTCGGGCCGGGCGTGCCGCCGGTAGTAGGCGGCGTACTCCTCCCGGTAGGCCGCGTGCAGCTCCTTCAGCCGGGCGACGGCGTCCCCGAGCGGGGCGGCCGGCGGCAGGTCCAGCACGAGCGGCCGTACCTTGGTGCGCAGGAAGTGGTCCGGGCAGGAGGTGCCGAGGGCGGCCAGCCGGGGGTGCCCGGCGCGGGCCAGGAAGTCCAGGACCACGTCGGAGTCGTCGAAGTGCCCCACCTGCGGCCGGTCCTGTGACGCCAGGCCCCGGACGTACGGTGCGAGCGCGGCGGCCCGCTCCCGCCGCTCCGCCCCGGGCAGCGCCTCGTACCCGGCGACGACCGGCCCGAACGGCTCCGCCCTGCCCCGCTCGGCGAGGAACGCCTCGGCGGTGCGGATGATGTACAGCGAGTTGCGCTCGCACTCCTCGGACGTCTCGCCCCAGGCGGTGATGCCGTGCCCGCCGAGGACGCAGCCGACGGCCCGCGGGTTGTCCCGCTTGATCGCGGCGATGTCCAGCCCGAGTTGGAACCCGGGCCGCCGCCACGGCACCCACACCACGCGGTCCCCGAAGCACTCGGCGGTCAGCTTCTCCCCGTCGGCCGCGCAGGCGAGCGCGATACCGGAGTCCGGGTGCAGATGGTCCACGTGCGGGGCGTCGACCAGGGCGTGCATGGCGGTGTCGATGGAGGGTGCGGCCCCGCCCTTGCCGTGCAGGCAGTAGTCGAAGGCTTCGACCATCTCGTCCTCGCGCTCCACCCCGGGGTACACCCCGGTCAGGGCCCGCACCCGGTCCAGCCGCAGCACGGCCAGCCCGGCCTCGGTGAGCGTGCCGAGGTCGCCCCCGGACCCCTTGACCCACATCAGCTCCACATCACCCCCGGTCACGGGGTCGGTGGCGGTGCCCTTCGCGGAGGCGTTCCCGCCGGCGTAGTTGGTGTTGCGGGGGTCGGAGCCGAGGCGGTGGGAGCGGGAGAGAAGAGCGGCGACTGAGGGGTGGGTGGTCATGAGTACGGGTTCCTTTCCTAAGGAGGGGAGGGTTCGAAGGGGCGCGGGGAACTGTGCGACAAGCCACGACGGACCCGCACCCCGCGACGGCGCTCCAGGGGCAGACGCTCACGCTCCCCAGCCCGCCTGCTCCCCGCCGATCCGCTCGGCGACGATCTTCTCGGCCCACCCGGACCGGGCGTACGCGGCCATCGGATCGGGGTCCACCCCCATCTCCTCCCGGACCTCACGGAGCAACGGCCGCACATCCGTGTCGTAGGCGTCCATCAGCACGGCGTTGGCCCCCAGCACGTCCCCCGCGGCCTGCGCCTTCGCCAACGCGTCCCTGTCGACCAACAGCGCCTTGGCCGTGGCCTCCTGGACGTTCATCACGGAGCGGATGATCGCCGGGATCTTCGGCTCGATGTTGTGGCACTGGTCGAGCATGAACGCGACCTCGGAGGTGAACCCGCCGCCGCGCACCACCTCGTACATGATCCGGAACAACTGGAAGGGATCCGCCGCCCCCGCCATCAGGTCGTCGTCGGCGTAGAACCGCGAGTTGAAGTCGAACCCGCCGAGCTTGTCCGCCCGCAGCAGCGTGGCGACGATGAACTCGATGTTGGTGCCCGGCGCGTGGTGCCCGGTGTCCACCACCACCCGCGCCCGGTCGCCGAGTCCGAGGCAGTGGGCGTAGGCGGTTCCCCAGTCCGGCACGTCCGTGGTGTAGAACGCCGGCTCGAAGAGCTTGTACTCCAGCAGCATCCGCTGTTCGCCGCCGAGCCGCGCGTACACCTCGGCCAGGCCCTCGGCCAGCCGGTCCTGGCGGGCGCGCACATCGTCCTGCCCGGGGTAGTTGGTGCCGTCCGCGAACCACAGCTTCAGGTCGCGGGACCCGGTGGCGTCCATGATGTCGACGCAGCGCAGCAGGTGGTCCACGGCCTTGCGCCGTACCGCCGCGTCCGGATGACAGATGCTGCCCAGCTTGTAGGCGTCGTCCTGGAAGGTGTTGGAGTTGACCGTGCCCAGCCGCACCCCCCGCTCCTCGGCGTACTTCGCGAGCGCCGCGTAGTCCTCCACGGTGTCCCAGGGGATGTGCAGGGCGACCGACGGCGCGACCCCGGTGAACGCGTGCACCCGCGCCGCGTCCTGGAGCTTCTCCCACGGCGAGCGCGGCACCCCGGCCTGCGTGAACACCTTGAACCGGGTGCCCGAGTTCCCGTACGCCCACGACGGCGTCTCGACGGCCTGGGTCTTGAGCGCGGCCTTCACCGCGGCGAGGTCGGTCACTTCAGGGCTCCTGTGGATGTCGGGCGGACGACGGACCGAGCGTATGAAACGATTCAGAACGGCAAGCTAGGGGCCGCCACCAGGGGTGTCAAGCGCTCCGGCCGCGCCGACCGCCCCGACTGTGCCACATCCCTCGGTGCTCGAAAGTTTTTCGATCCGGGCCCATTGACGTGACGCGGTCACGGTGCCTACGGTCCCGGCAATCCACTTGAAACCTTTCATGGCATCGTGGGCGTCCCAGCGGCCCCGCGCCGGTGTCGTAGAGGAGCCCCCATGACCCACCCGCCCGGCCCGGGGCCGGTCCCGGTGCTCGCGCTGAAGGGCGTCTCCAAGTCCTTCGGCGCCGTACGCGCCCTGCGGGACGTCTCCCTGGAGCTGCTGCCCGGTGAGGCGCACGCCCTGGCCGGCGAGAACGGCGCGGGCAAGTCGACGCTGATCAAGACCCTCGCCGGGGTGCACCGCCCGGACGCCGGACACGTACTGCTGGACGGCGAACCCGTCGTCCTCCACGGCCCCGGCGACGCCCGTGCCGCCGGTATCGCCGTCATCCACCAGGAACCCACCCTGTTCCCGGACCTGTCGGTCGCCGAGAACATCTTCCTGGGCCGCGGACCCACCCGCGCCCTCGGCCGGATCGACCACAGGGCCACCCGCGAGGCGACGGCCGCGCTGATGCGGCGGCTCGGCGTCGGTCTCGCCCCCGAGCGGCCCGCCCGCGGACTGTCCATCGCCGACCAGCAGTTGGTGGAGATCGCCAAGGCGCTCTCCTTCGACGCCCGGGTCCTGATCATGGACGAGCCGACCGCCGCCCTCACCGGCAGCGAGGCCGCCCGGCTCTTCGGCATCGTGCGCGGCCTGCGCGAGCAGGGCGCCGCGGTGCTGTTCGTCTCCCACCGGCTTCAGGAGATCCTCGAGATCTGCCAGAAGGTGACCACCCTGCGCGACGGCGCCCGGATCGCCACCGAACCCCTCGCGGGAATGACCGAGGACGACCTGATCCGCCGCATGGTCGGCCGTGACCTGGCCGAGCTGTACCCGAAGCGGCACGTCCCCGTCGGCGACGTCGCCCTCAGCGTGCGCCGGCTGACCCGCGAGGGCGTCTTCACCGACGTCTCCTTCGACGTGCGGCGCGGCGAGATCGTCGGCCTCGCCGGGCTGGTGGGGGCCGGCCGCACCGAGGTCGCCCGGGCCGTGTTCGGCGTCGACCGCCGGGACGCGGGCGAGGTCGAGGTCGCCGGCCGGCCGCTTCCCAACGGCGCGCCGTCGGCCGCGATGGCCGCCGGACTGGCCCTCGTCCCCGAGGACCGGCGGGCCCAGGGCCTGGTGATGGACCTGTCCGTCGAACGGAACATCGGCCTGACCGGCCTGCGCACGACCGCCCGGGCCGGACTGGTGCACCGGCGCGCCGAACGCCGCCGGTCCCTGGACTGGGCGGTGCGGCTCCAGGTGAAGTACGCCCGGATCGCGGACGCCGTCTCCACCCTGTCCGGCGGCAACCAGCAGAAGGTCGTCCTCGCCAAGTGGCTCGCCACCGCCCCGAGGGTACTCGTCGTGGACGAGCCGACCCGGGGCATCGACGTCGGCACCAAGGCCGAAGTGCACCGGATCCTGGGGGAGTTGGCCGCCGACGGGGTGGCCGTCCTGATGATCTCCTCCGATCTGCCGGAGATCCTCGGCATGGCCGACCGGGTCCTGGTGATGCACGAGGGCCGGATCACCGCCGACCTCCCGCGCGCCGCCGCCACCGAGGAGACCGTGCTGGCCGCCGCCACCGGGAAGGCCGCCGCATGACGGTGACCACCACGGACGAGCCCTCCGCCGCCGGGACACCCCCCTCCGGCGGCGCCCGGCTCCTGGAGCGCGTCCTCAGGATGCGCGAACTCGCCGTCCTCGCCGTCTTCCTGGTGATGATCGCGGTCACCCAGGCGGGCAACAGCCGGTTCCTGTCCGAGCAGGGCGTGAAGGACCTGCTGCTGAACGCGGCCGTCCTGGTGCTGGTGGCCACCGGACAGTCGCTGGTCGTCCTCACCCGCAACGTCGACCTGTCCGTCGGCTCCACGCTCGGGATCAGCGCCTTCGCCGCCGGCACCTGGCTGCACGGGGGCGGGAACGCGGTCGTCGCGGTGCTCCTCGCGGTCCTGCTCGGCGTCGGCTGCGGGCTGCTCAACGGCCTGCTCGTCAGCCTCGGCCAGGTCCCGGCCCTCGTCGTCACCCTCGGCACCCTCTACATCGTGCGGGGCGCCGACTCCCTCTGGGTGGGCGCCCGCCAGATCACCGCCGCCGATCTGCCCGCCGGCTTCGCCGACTTCGGATCCGGCGGCATCCTCGCGGTGCCCTGGCTCGCGCTGATCGCGCTGGCGGTGCTCGTGGCGACGGCGTACTACCTCAAGCACTACACCGGCGGCCGGGAACTGTACGCGCTCGGCTCCGGCCCCGAGGCGGCCCGGCTGGCCGGCATCCCCGTGCGCCGCCGCATCCTGGCCGCCTACACGTGCTGCGGCGCCCTCGCCGGACTGGCCGGAGCGCTGTACCTGGCGCGGTTCGGCAACGTCGACTCCGGCACCGGCAGCGGCTACGAACTCACCGTGGTCAGCGCGGTGGTGGTCGGCGGCGTCGCCTTCACCGGCGGGTCCGGCAGCGTGTACGGCGCCGCGCTCGGCGCCCTGCTGCTCACCTCCGTCAACAGCGTGCTGCCCGCGCTCGGCGTCAGCTCCGTGTGGGTGCTCGCCATCGACGGCGTCCTGCTGCTGCTCGCCATCGCCGTGGACCGGGTCGTCGCGCTGCGGGTGGCCGCCGCCCTGAAGAAGGGTCCGGGCCCGAGGAGGACCGCCATGGCGAAGGGGAACGCCGGTGCGTGAGTCACGGAGGGCGACGCCGGCCCTCGAGCCGCGGAGGGCGACGCCGGTGCGTGGGCCACGAACGGGAACGCCGGTGCGCAGGTCACGAACGGGAACGCCGGTGCGCAGGTCACGGAAGGGAACGCCGGTGCGTAGGTCACGGAAGGGAGCGCCGGTGCCCGGGCCGCGCGAAGGAACGCGGATGCCCGAAGCCGCGAAGGAGGTCACCCGTGCCTGAGCCGCTCACCCGCGCGATCCGCTGGGACACGGTCGTCGGCGCGCTGCTGATCGTGCTGTCGCTGCTGTCGTTCGGCACCGTCGACGGCTTCGGCAACGCGCTCAACCTGTCGTTCCTGCTCGGCAACACGCTCCCCATCGCGCTGATCGCCCTGCCGATGACGCTCCTGGTGGTCTCCGGTGACGTCGACCTGTCCGTGGCGTCCACCGCGGGCCTGTCCGGCGCGGTGCTGGGCCGGCTGTGGAACGAGGGCCTGGCCATCGAGACGATCATCCCGCTGTGCCTGCTGCTGGGCGTGGTGTGCGGGCTGGTCAACGGCCTGCTGGTGACCCGGCTCGGGCTGCCCTCGCTCGCGGTCACCATCGGCACGCTCGCCGCGTACCGGGGGATCGCGCAGATCGTGCTGGGCTCCGACACGGTGACCGACTTCCCGCCGGAATACCTGGACTTCGCGGCCGGCCGCATCGGCGACTCCTTCCTGCCGCGCGCCTTCCCCCTCTTCCTGGCGCTGCTCGTCCTCGCCGCGGTGGTGCTGCACGCCACCCCGTTCGGCCGCTCGCTGTACGCGATCGGGGCCGGGGAGGAGGCGGCGCGGTTCGCCGGCATCCGGGTCGGGCGGACCAAGCTCGCGCTGTTCGTCGCCACCGGGTTCATGTCCGCGCTCACCGGGGTGTTCTGGGTCCTGCACTACGCCAGCGCCCGCTACGACAACGCCACCGGCCTCGAACTGTCCGTCGTGGCCGCCGTGTTGCTCGGCGGGATCGACTTCGCCGGGGGCCGGGGCACGATCGGCGGCGCCCTCGCCGGGGTCTTCCTGCTGGGCGCGCTGCAGAACGTGCTGAGCCTGCTGAACGTCTCGGCCCAGTCGCAGACCGTGGTGACCGGTGTGCTGCTCGTGGTGTCCGTGCTCGGGCCCCGGGCGGCCCGGCAGGTCGCCGTGGCGCGACGGTCTGCCTAGATCCTCCCTCCGGACGAAGGACACCTACGATGCCGCACCCCTCCCCGCGCCGCGCCCGCGTGCTGCTCGCCGCCGGCACCGGTCTCGCCCTCGCCCTCACCGCCTGCGGCGGCACCACCAAGGACGACGTCAAGGCGGACTACGCCGCCCCCGCCCCCGCCGGCCCGGCCGACCCGGACGCCGCGACCAAGAAGGATCTGACCGTCGGCTTCCTGCCCAAGCAGGTCAACAACCCCTACTTCAGTACCGCCGGCAAGGGCGGCGAGCGGGCCCTCGCCGAACTCGGCTCGCACTACAAGGAGGCGGGTCCGGGCAGCGCCACCGACACCTCCGGGCAGGTGAGTTACGTCAACACCCTCACCCAGCAGCGGGTGGACGCCATCGCCGTGTCCGCGCAGGACCCCGGCGCCCTGTGCACCGCGCTGCGGCAGGCCATGCGGGGCGGCATCAAGGTCGTCACCTACGACTCCGACACCACCCCCGGCTGCCGCAACGCCTTCGTGTCACCGGCCGGTGCCGAGGACCTGGGCCGTACCCAAGTGCGGCTGCTCGCCCGGCAGATCGGCTACAAGGGCGAGATCGCGATCCTGTCCGCCGCGCAGACCGCGACCAACCAGAACACCTGGATCGGCCATATGAAGGACGAGCTGAAGGACCCGAAGTACAAGGACATCCGGCTCGTCGGCATCGCCTACGGCAACGACGACGCCCAGCAGTCCTTCCAGCAGACCCAGGGCCTGCTCCAGGAACACCCGGACCTGAAGGGGATCATCTCCCCGACCACCGTCGGCATCAAGGCCGCCGCCCAGTACCTGTCCGGGTCCAAGTACAAGGGCAAGGTCCGGCTGACCGGCCTCGGCACCCCGGACGACCTGCGCCGGTACGTCAAGAACGGCACCGTCGAGGCCTTCGCGCTGTGGGACCCGGCCAGGCTCGGCGCGCTCGCGGCCCGCACCGCCGTCGCGCTGGCCTCCGGGCAGATCAGCGGCAGGCGGGGCGAGACCTTCCGGTCCGGCGGGACGACGTACACCCTCGGCGAGAACGGCGTGATCGACCTCGGCGAGCCGACCGTGTTCGACGCCCGCACCATCGACCGGTACCACTTCTGAGAGAACGGGGACTGTTCATGCGGCGCGTGTGCTTCCTGCTGAAGGTCAGGGCGGACCGGCTCGCGGAGTACCGGGCGCGGCACGCGGCCGTCTGGCCGGAGATGCTCGACGCCCTGAAGGCGACCGGCTGGCACAACTACTCGCTGTTCCTGCGCGAGGACGGCCTGCTCGTCGGCTACCTGGAGACCGAGGACTTCGCCGCCGCCCAGGCCGCCATGGCCGCCACCGAGGTCAACGCCCGCTGGCAGCGGGAGATGGCACCCTTCTTCGAATCCCTGGACGACGCCCGGCCCGACGAGGCCATGCGACCGCTCACCGAAGTGTTCCACCTCGACTGAACCCGGGAGCCACGCGGATGAGACCCCTGCCGACCGGGCCGGCCCGCACCCGACTGGACGCCCGCGCCCTGTACTTCGTCTCCTACGACGGCCTGGTCAACACCAACTCCTTCCAGAAACACGGCCTGCTGACCCACGGCGGTCACCAGTACGCCGTCTGGTACACGGCGAGCCGCGAGGCGGTCGTGGCCCGCCGCGCGCTCGGCACCGCCGCCTGGTCGGCCGTCGTCCTGCCCCACCGGCTGAAGGCCGACGACTCCCACAACGTCATCTGCATGGGCGTCTCCCCGGTGGACGGCCGCCTGCACCTGAACCTCGACTCCCACAGCGACGGCTTCCACTACGTCAAGTCCGTCGCCGGACTCCTGGACGACCCCTCCGGCACCGCCTGGGGCCCGTCCGCCTTCGGGCCCGTACAGACCACCCTGGACGGCCTGCCGCTCACCGAACGGTTCACCTACCCGCAGTTCCTCACCACCCCCGAGGGCCGGCTCCAGCTGTCCTACCGGGCCGGCGTCTCCGGCGACGGCCGCAACGCCCTCGCGGAGTACGACGGTTCCCGGTGGACCGCGCTGGGGGAGTGGTCCGGCGCCACCGGCACGTACACCAGCGCGCACGGCTCCAGCACCGCCCGCAGCATGTACCTGCACGGCCTCGACTACGACCGGCGCGGCCGGCTGCACGCCCTGTTCACCTGGCGGGAGCGGGACCCGGCCGTCCTCGCCGACGGCGGCGGACTGACCAACCACGACACCGGCTACGTCACGTCCGACGACCGCGGCCGGACCTGGCGCGACGACGCGGGCGAGGTGGTGGGCACCACCGGCGGGCCGGACCGGGTCCGCGTCACCGACGCCGGCCTGGTCGTCGACCCGCTGGGCCCAAACCACTGCCTGATGAACCAGGAGAGCCAGTGCACCGACTCGGCCGGCCGGCCGCACGGGGTCGTCAGCCACCTCCCCGTCCGCCTCGGCCCGCGGCCCGGCGGCTACGCCTCGGCCCGCACCGCCCACGCCCGCGCCCACCATCTGCGCAAGACGGCCGCCGGCACCTGGCGGAAGACCGAGATCCCCGTCCCGCTCCGCTCCAGCCAGCGCACCAGGCTGGTCCTGGACCGCCACGACAACGCCTACGCCGTGCTGCCCCGCGGCCGGATCGCCGCCGCGTCGGCGGCCAGTGGGCACACCGACTGGACGCTGCTGTTCGACGGCGCCGGGCTGAACGCGTTCGGCGAGGTGGTGGTGGACGAGACCCGGATCGCGGCGGACGGCGTCCTGTCGTTCATGTACCAGGAGAAGTCCGCCGGTACGACGCCCTCACCGCTGTACGTGGCCGACTTCGTCCTGCCGGCGTGACGGTAATGTGAGGCTCGTCCCGCCGCATCCCGTCCTCTGGAGGTCCGAAACCCGATGGCCCAGTCGGTGGGTATCAAGGATGTCGCCCGCGCCGCCGGAGTGTCGGTGGGCACGGTGTCCAACGTCATCAACCGCCCGGACACCGTGGCGAGCGAGACCCGGGCCCGGGTGCTGTCCGCGATCGACCGGCTCGGTTACGTCCGCAGCGAGTCCGCGCGCCAGCTACGGGCGGGCCGCAGCCGGATCATGGGGCTGCTCGTGCTCGACATGGGCAACCCGTTCTTCGTGGACGTCGCCCGCGGCGCCGAACGGGCCGCCCGGGCCGCCGGGTTGGGCGTGATGGTGTGCAACAGCGCCCAGGACGCGGCCGAGGAGGCCGAGTACCTCTCGCTCTTCGCCGAACAGCGGGTGCGGGGCGTGCTGCTCACCCCGGCCGACGCCACCGGCCGCAACATCGCCGCCTTCCGCCGGCACGGCATCCCGTTCGTGCTGGTCGACCGGGTCGCCGAGGGCACCACCGAGTGCTCGGTGTCGGTGGACGACGTCGCGGGCGGCGCGCTCGCGGTGCGCCACCTGGTGGACGCCGGGCACCGCTCCCTCGCCTACGTCAGCGGCCCGCCCGGCCTCAACCAGGTCCGCGACCGGCGCACCGGCGCGCTGTCCGCGCTGGCCGAGGCCGGGCTCGGGCCCGAGGCGCTGCGCGAACTGCCCACCGAACGCCTCGACGTGGCCGCGGGCCGGGACGCGGGCGCCCGGCTGCTCGGCCTCGCCGACCGCCCCACCGCCGTCTTCTGCGCCAACGACCTGCTCGCCCTCGGGTTGCTCCAGGCCATGTACGCGGCGGGCGTCACCGTCCCCGACGACCTGGCGATCGTCGGCTACGACGACATCGAGTTCGCCGCCGCGGCGGCCGTCCCGCTCACCTCCGTACGCCAGCCCGCCGTCACCCTGGGCGCCCTCGCCGCCGAACTGCTGCTGGAGGAGACCGAGCGGGGCGAGCGGGCCCACGAGCACCGCCGGGTGGTGCTCCAGCCGGAGCTGGTGGTGCGCCGCTCCAGCCTGGTCGCGCGCTGACCTCCGGTCCGGCGCCGCACCGCGGTCCCGGGGTGCGGCCCGCGCGCGCCGATGTGCTGAACTGGGAGGCGTCCGTACCGCCCGTCCCGGGAGACCCGTTGAGCCACAGCTACCGCCAGCCCGGCGTCGTCCTCACCGACCACCGCTTCACCGTGCCCCTCGACCACGCCGACCCCGGGGGCGAGACCATCGAGCTGTACGCCCGCGAGGCGGTGGCGAGCGGCAAGGCCGGGCAGGACCTGCCCTGGCTGGTGTACCTCACGGGTGGGCCCGGCTTCGGGGCGAATCGTTTCGTCGGACGTCAGTCCTGGCTCGACCGGGCCCTGGAGGAGTACCGCGTCCTGCTGCTCGACCAGCGCGGCACCGGCCGCTCCACCCCCGCCACGCGGCAGACGCTCCCGCTGCGCGGCGGCCCTGCCGCCCAGACCGACTACCTCACCCACTTCCGCGCCGACTCCATCGTCCGCGACTGCGAGGCCATCCGCCCCCGCCTCACCGGCGGCGCCCCGTGGACCGTGCTCGGCCAGAGCTACGGCGGCTTCTGCACGGTGTCGTACCTCTCCCTCGCCCCCGAGGGCGTGCACACCGCGCTGATCACCGGCGGCCTGCCCTCCCTGCACGCCCACGCCGACGACGTCTACCGGGCCGCCTACCCGCGCATCGAGCGCAAGGTCGCCGCCCACTACGACCGCTACCCCGAGGACGTGCGGCGGGCCCGCCGGATCGCCGACCACCTCCTCACCCACGACGTGGTCCTGCCGAACGGCTACCGCTTCACCGTGGAGGCCTTCCAGTCCCTCGGCCTGATGCTCGGCACGAGCGACGGCAGCCACCGGCTGCACCTCCTGCTGGAGGACGCCTTCGTGCGCACCCCCGCCGGCCACGAGCTGTCCGACGCCTTCCAGGAACAGGCGCAGGCCCTGCTGTCGTACGCCGGCCACCCGCTCTACGCCCTCGTCCACGAGTCGATCTACGGCCAGGACGCCCGCCCCACGGCCTGGGCCGCCGAACGCGTCCGCGCCGAGTTCCCGCGGTTCGACGCGGCCAAGGCCCTCGCCGGGGACGGCCCGGTGCTCTTCACCGGCGAGACCGTCCACCCCTGGATGTTCGAGACCGACCCCGCCCTGCGGCCCCTGCGCGAGACCGCCGAACTGCTCGCCGCCCGCACCGACTGGCGCCCGCTGTACGACCCGGCCCGCCTCGCCGCCAACGAGGTGCCCGTCGCCGCGGCCGTCTACCACGACGACATGTTCGTGGACGCCACCCACTCCCTTCAGACCGCCGCCGCCATCCGCGGCCTGCGCCCCTGGGTCACCAACGAGTACGAGCACGACGGCCTGCGCACGGCACCCCGGGTCCTGGACCGGCTGCTGTCCCTGGTCCGCGACGAGGCATGACGGACGGCCCGCCCCGGCTTGACCCTCCCCCTACGTCAGGCCGCAGCCTGTGACCGGACGAAAGGGCGGGCACATGGGCTACTCGGTGGGCCAGGTCGCGGCGTTCGCCGGGGTGACCGTGCGGACGCTGCACCACTACGACAGGACGGGGCTGCTCTCGCCCGGCGAGCGCAGCCCCGCCGGCTACCGCCGCTACGGCGACGCCGACCTGGCCCGGCTCCAGCAGATCCTCTTCTACCGGGAACTGGGCTTCCCGCTCGACGAGATCGCCGTCATCCTGCGCGACCCGCACGCCGACGCGCTCGGTCATCTGAGGGAACGCCAGCGCCGACTGCGCGAGGAGATCGCCCGGCTCGAACGCCTCGCGGAGGTGGCCGAACAGGCCATCGAAGTGCAGCGCACCGGGGTAGCGCTCAGCCCCGAGGAGCGCTTCGAGGTCTTCGGCGAGATCTCCTTCGACCTCAGCTACGCCACCGAGGCACAGCTGAAGTGGCGGGACTCGGCCGCCTACCGGGAGGCGATGGCACGGGCGGCCGGCCACGGCAAGGAGGACTGGCGGCGGCTGATGGCCGAGGCCGCCGCCTGGCGGACCGGCCTGCTCGCCGCCTTCGACGCCGGCGAACCCGCCGACGGCGAGCGGGCCATGGACCTCGCCGAGGAACACCGCCGCCATCTGACCCGATGGTTCACCCCCTGCCCGCCGGACACCCACCGGCGCGTCGCCGACGACCTGGCCGCCGACCCGCGCGCCTTCGCCCTCCTCGTCCCGCCGTCACAGCAACGGCCCGGCCTCGCCGCGTACGTGAGCAAGGCGATCCACGCCAACGCCGCCCGCCGCGAAGCCGCGGGGCCGGATCCCGAGGAGCAGCCATGAGAATCCTGATCGCCACGGCCGGATCGCGCGGGGACGTCGCCCCCTACACCGGCGTGGGCGCCGCGCTGGCCCGCGCCGGGCACCAGGTGACGCTGGCCGCCACCGACGGCTTCGCCGGCCTCGCCCGCGGTGCCGGGCTGGGATTCCGGCCGCTGACCGCCGACCCGCGCGCGCACGGCGGGGCCGGGAGCCGGCGGGACCTCATGCGCACGGCCGCCGCCTTCGTCACGGAACTCGGCCGGGGGTTCGCCGACGCGGTCACCGACGACACCGAGCTGCTCCTGCTGTCGGCCACCACCGCCCCGCTCGGCTGGCATCTCGCCGAGGCCACCGGCCTGCCCAGCCTCGGCCTGTATCTCCAGCCGACCGCGCCCACCGGTGACTTCCCGCCCGTGGTCACGGGCGCCCGGTCGCTGGGCCGGGCCGGCAACCGGGCGGCCGGCCGGTTCGCGCTGCGCATGACCGACCGGATCTACGCACCGGCGGTCGCCGAGCTGCGCCGCCGGCTCGGGCTGCCCCCGCTCACCGCCACCGCGATGCGCCGCCGCCGGGAACGGGCGCACTGGCCGGTGCTGCACGGCTTCAGCACGGCCCTCGTCCCCCGGCCCGCCGACTGGCGGCCCGGGCTGGAGGTCGCCGGCACCTTCTGGCCCCACGTGGACCCCGGCGAACGGCTGCCCGCCGCGCTGGAGGACTTCCTGCGGGCCGGACCCCGGCCGGTCCTCGTCGGCTTCGGCAGCATGGCCGCCGGGCAGGGCGAGCGGCTGAGCGAGATCGCCGTGGCGGCGCTGCGCCGGGCGGGGCTGCGCGGCATCCTGCAGTCGGGCGCGGCCGGGCTCGCCGCCGACGGGGACGACCTGCTCACCGTCGGTGAGGTGCCGCACGCCCTGCTGTTCCCGAGGCTGGCCGCCGTCGTCCACCACGCCGGGGCGGGCACCACCGCCGCCGCGCTGCGCGCCGCCGTCCCCTCGGTCGCCGTACCCGCCGCGGCTGACCAGCCGTTCTGGGCCGCCAGGCTCGCCGCGCTCGGCGCCGCCGCGGCCCCGGTCCCGCTGCGCGGCCTCACCGCGGAACGGCTCGCCGCGGCGCTCACCGAGGTGACGGGCCGGCGGACGTACGCGGCCGCCGCCGCACGGGCCGCCCGGCAGATGGCCCTTGAGGACGGCGCGGACCGGGTGCGGGCGGCCGTCGGGCGGGTGGCCGGGCGGTGCGACGGACCGGGAGCTTTCGCAGGTCAGTAGGCTGGTCCCCATGCCGGAGAAGACGACCGACCCCGCCGACCTGCGGGGCGACTGCGCACAGTGCTTCGGACTGTGCTGCGTCGCCCTGCCCTTCGCCCGCTCCGCCGACTTCGCGGTGAACAAGCCCGCGGGCACCCCCTGCTCGAACCTCCGGGACGACCACCGCTGCGGCATCCACGCCCGCCTGCGGCAGCGGGGCTTCACCGGCTGCACGGTCTACGACTGCTTCGGCGCCGGGCAGAAGGTGTCCCAGGTCACCTTCGGCGGACGGGACTGGCGCGGCGGACCGAAGGAGCACGCGCGCCGCGTGTTCGACGTGTTCCCGGTCGTCCGGCAGCTGCACGAGCTGCTGTGGTACCTGACGGAGGCGCTGGGACTGCCCGCCGCCGCGCCCGTCCACCCCGAGCTGCGCACGGCCCTGGAGCACACCGAGCGGCTCTCCCGGCAGGGCCCCGAGGAGCTGGCCGCGCTGGACGTGGCCGCGCACCGGCAGGAGGTCAACGTGCTCCTGCTGCGCACCAGCGAGCTGGTCCGGGCCGGGGCCACAGGCAAGGGCAAGGGGAAGGCGAAGGGCAAGGACCGGCGGGGCGCGGACCTGATCGGCGCCCGGCTCAGGGGCGCCGATCTGCGCGGGGCGAGCCTGCGCGGTGCCTACCTCATCGCCGCCGACCTCACCGGGGCCGACCTGCGCGAGGCGGACCTGATCGGCGCGGACCTGCGGGACGCCGATCTCACCGACGCGGACCTGACCGGGGCCTTCTTCCTCACCCAGCCGCAGGTGAACGCCGCGCGGGGCGGCGCCGGTACGCGGCTGCCGGCGTCAGTCACCCGCCCCGCGCACTGGACAGCGGCTCGCTGAACGGGGCGCCGCCGGTTCCTGCCGCCGGGCGGCGGCGGGTTCGCCCTGGTCCAACGGGGCCGTGGGCCGCGCCTCTTCGGGGTGCCGGCGTCGTCGTTCCAGGCGTAGCCGCAGCCCCTCCGGCATGAGGGTCAGGCGTTCGGTGACGGTCAGGCGGTAGCCGGGGTCGGTGCGCAGCTCGTAGCGGCGCAGCAGCAGGCCGAGGACCAGGACCGCCTCGTGCAGGGCGAACTGCCGGCCGATGCAGGCCCGGGCCCCGGTGCCGAACGGCTTGAAGGTGTGCGGCGGACGGGCGCGTACGGCGGCCGGGGTGAAGCGGTCCGGGTCGAACCGCTCGGGGTCCGGGCCCCACACCTCCGGCGCGCGGTGCAGCATCGGCGTCAGCACCAGGGCCCACGCGCCCCGGCGCATCGGATGCTCCCCGGCCAGGACCGTGTCCTGGCGGGCCTCGCGGGCGAAGGCGGGCGCGGTCGGCCACAGCCTGAGCGACTCGTCCAGCACCCGGCGTACGTAGCGCAGCCGGGCGACCTGGTCGTAGCGGGGCCGCGGGGTGTCGCCCCAGACGCGGTCCACCTCGGCCCGGGCCCGGGCGGCGATCTCCGGGTGCCGGGCGAGGTAGTACAGGGCGAAGGAGAGCGCGCCCGAGGTGGTCTCGTGGCCCGCCACCAGGAACGTGATGACCTGCTTGCGGACGTTCTGCGGGGACAGCCGCTCCCCGGTCTCCGGGTGCGCGGTGGCCAGCATGCGGTCCAGCAGGTCCCCCTCGCCGTCCCCGGACCGGCGCCGGGCCGCCACGAGTTCGTCCACCGTGCGGTTCAGGTAGGCCATGTCGGCCGCGTTGCGCCGGGCCGCGGTGCGCAGCAGCAGCGGGGCCAGCTGAACGGGGACGGTGTTGAGGCGCTGGGCGTAGCCGAGGGTGCCGACCATCGCGGTGACGAACGGGTGCGGCCGGTCGCGTTCGAAGGAGCCGAAGTCGTGCCCGAAGCCGGTCCGCGCGATGGTCTCCAGGGTCAGCCGGGTCATGTCGCCGGGCACGTCCACCGTGTGCCCGGCCGCCAGCCGCCGGTCCCAGTGGTCGGTGAGCCGGCCCGCCACGGACAGCATCATGCCGTGGTAGCCCTCCATGGCCTCCCGGCTGAACCCGGGCGCCAGGACGTCGTGCGCCAGTTGCCAGTTGGGCTCGTGGTTGTAGGCGGTGAACAGGCCGTCCCCGGCCACCGGCCGCAGGTTGGCGACGCCCAGCCCGACGTGTTTGGCGAACCGTGACTCGTCGGCGAGGTCGGCGACCAGCCGTGACCCCCACACCAGCACGAACTCGTTGCCGAAGGCCCGGCGCCGGAAGATCGGGCCCAGCTCCCGGGCGTGGCGCAGGGAGTCCTGGAGCGGGCGCTGCCGGTCCACGCCGAGCACATCGCCGAGCAGCGGCAGCCGGTGCCGCGGGTGCGGTATGCGATGCAGTTCCGGCCAGCCCCGCTCAGCGCTCCGGAAGCCCTTCGGCGGCCGGTTCCCCTTGGTCTTCGTCGTCTCCGCCATGCGTGATCCCCCTTGATCCAGCGGATGGTTGACGCCGCCCCCGCGTGTTGGACGTGGGTTCAATAACGCGTTTCAGTGTGGTGCCGTATTAGATTCGGCGTCAAGTAGAGTGACGGCATGCCCGCGAACGAGGGGGAGCGCGCCCGGCGCCGGCTCAGTACCGAAGAGCGCCGTGAGCAGTTGCTGTCGGTCGGCGCGAAGCTGTTCTCCGAAAGCGCCTACGACAACGTGTGGGTGGAGCGGGTCGCCGAGATCGCCGGGGTGTCGCGGGGGCTGCTGTATCACTACTTCCCCACCAAGCGGGAGTTCTTCGCCGCGGTCGTGGAGCGCGAGAGCGAGCGGATGCTGCGGATGACGGCGGCCGTGCCCGGGGTGCCGGTGCGCGAGCAGCTGACCGCCGGGCTCGACGCCTACCTCGGCTATGTCGAGGCCCACGCGCACGGCTTCCGCGCCTTCCATCGCGCCGCCGCGGCCGGTGACCCCGCCGTGCGCCGCGTCTACCGGCGGGCGCTGGCCGCGCAGGAGCGGCAGATCCTGGCCGCGTTCGCCGCCGACCCCGAGTTCGGGCCGGTCGTCGGGAGCGCTCCCGAGGTGTGCCTGGCGGTGCGCGGCTGGCTCGCCTTCACCACCGCCGTGTGTCTGGAATGGCTCGGCGGGGCGGGGGAGTTGGGTCGCGAGCGGGTGCGCGACCTGTGTGCCCGCGCGCTGCTGGGTGTCCTCGCGTAACCCGGAACGACTCCGTCCGCCGGTGCGGCGCGGTTGGCGCGCGCCTCGAACTCCGATAGGTTAGGCAAGGCTTACCTAAGGAGGTCTCGGATGGGTGACACGCAGGACTGGACGGCCGCCCCCGGCGCGGCGGAACGGGCACGCACGGTGCTGTCCGTCGCGTGGTCGTGCGCGGTGACCGCGGACGGCGTGCGCGAGGAGTACGCCGGAGCGCACACCGTGACCGAGGACGGCCGGGTGCGGCTGACCGTGCCCGACGACAGCGGCCTGTTCGCCGCGTCCCTGTGCGCCCCGCGCCAGGAACCCTCCGCCCTGCTGGAGTTCGCCGACGTCGCCCCCGTACCGGTGCGCAACCGCGTCCGGGCCCGGCTCTACCTCTCCGGCCGGCTGGAGCCGTCCGAGGGCGCCCTGCTCTTCCGCCCCACCCGCGTGGTACTCCGGCAGGCCTCCGGGCCCGTCGTCGTCGACCTCGACGAGTTCACCGCCGCCCGGCCCGACCCCCTCGCCGAGGCCGAGGCCCGCCTGCTCACCCATCTCGCCGACGCCCACCCGGACGCCGTCGAGCGGCTCAGCCGTCTGGTGCGGCCGGAGAGCCTGCACGCCGCGACCCGGGTGGTGCCGCTCGCCGTCGACCGGCACGGACTGACCCTGCGCATCGAACGCACCCGCGCCCACGGTGACGTACGGCTGCCCTTCCACGCGCCCGCCGACGACCTGCCCCAGCTCACCGAGCGGGTGCACGCCCTGCTGGCCCAGGCCGCCGCCGCGGGCTGCCCCCGGGCGCTACAGCGGCAGCGCGCAGACGGCGACGGGTGACGCGAACGGCTCGCCGGCCGGGCTCAGCCGCCCGCTGCCCGCGTCGACGTGGAAGACGGTGACCGTGCCGGAGCGCTGGTTCGCCGCGAACAGCAGCCGGCCGTCCGGGGAGAACGCGATCTGCCGCGGGAAGTCCCCGCCCACCGGCACCGTCCCCAGCAGCCGCAGCCGGGCCCCGGCGGACTCCACGGCGTACCGGGCGATGCTGTCGTGGCCCCGGTTGGCCAGGAACGCGAACCGGCCGTTCGCCGTCACCAGGAGCTGCGCCGGATAGTTGGTGCCACCGTCCGAGCCCGTCGGCTGCGGCGCGCCGACGCTCAGCCGCCCGGAGCGCGGGTCGTAGGCGCACACGGCCACCGTGTCGTCCACCTCGTTGGCCAGATAGGCGTACCGGCCGCCGGGATGGAAGGTCAGATGGCGCGGGCCCGCGCCGGGCCGGGTGTGCGCCCGGGCCGTCTCCGCGAGCGTGCCCCGCACCGGATCCAGGCGGTAGGTGTAGACGGTGTCGGTGCCCAGGTCCACGGCGAGCACGTGCCGTCCGTCGGGACTGGTGACGAACTGGTGCGCGTGCGGCCCCTGTTGACCGGGCCCGGGCGGCGGCGAGGTGTGCGTGACCCGGCCGGTGCGCTCGCCCAGGGCCCCGGAGGCGTCGATCGGGTGCACCGAGACGCTCCCCGAGCCGTAGTCGGCGCTCAGCAGCCAGCGGCCGGTGGGATGCACCGACAGGTGGCAGGGACCCGCGCCGCCGGTGCTCCGGGTGCCGAGGACCCGTCGGTCGGCCAGGCGTACGGCCGTCACCGCGCCGTCCTGCCGCTCGGCCACCGCGTACAGCGTCCGCCCGTCCGGGTGCACGGCCAGATACGACGGGTCGGCCACCCCGGTGAGTGTGCCCTCCCCGGTGATCCGGCCCGACCGGGGGTCGTACGACGCGATGCCGATGCCGGTGCCGCCGCCCGCCACCGAGGTGTAGGTGCCCACGTACAGCGGGCGCGGCCGCGACGCTCCCCGGGGCGGCGCGGCCGGTTCCGGCGCCCCGCGCGTCGCCGCCCCGTCCGCCGACGGGGCCACCCGGGCCGTGCACGCGGTGACCGTCGCCGTGCCGGCCACCGCCCCGACGAACCGGCGCCTGGTCCACCCGCCGCCGCGCTCCCGGCTGCGCGCGGAAGTCCCTGACTGCGTCTCCATGCCCCACCTCAGGTCGTCGGCCGGCCCGCTCCTGACAGGACACCTTGGCCCGCACCCGCCGCCAGGGGCAACCCGTGCCGCGCCCGGGCGGCCCCGGCGCACCTCACCGGGAACGGTTGCCGAAACCCGCGCGATTGCGCCACAGCTCCTCCTGGACGCCGAGCCAGTCGCGCAGCCGGGCCAGCCGGGGCAGCTTGGTCCGGTGCTCGCGGGAGACCCGGTCCAGCTCCTCCAGCAGCCGTCGGGTGCGGTGCTCGGTGTTCAGCTCGTCGATGATCCTGGTCGTCTCGGTCAGCACCGCGCCCAGCAGCTGCCAGTCCGTCCAGTTCTCGGCGATCTCCTCCCGGAGCTGCTCCGCCAGCCGGTCCCGGGTGCCGGCCGCCGTGTGCAGCTCGGCCGACAGCCGGGCCTCGGCCGACTCGGCGTCCTGGCTCAGGTCCGTGGTCACCAGCACCGCGAAGCTGACCACCGCGTCGGCGATCTCCGACAGCAGCTGCTCCACGGTCGCCCCCACCCGGGCCGGGAACAGGTCCTGCGAGCCGCGGGCCTTCGCCAGGTCGGTGAAGGAGCGGGCCAGCACCCGCAGCACCACCGTGCAGATCTCCAGCGTGTCCAGGCCGGTGCGCAGCACCACCCGGTGCAGCAGCCCCTCCTTCACCCGCGGATTGAGTCGCAGGCTGTCCTCCGCCTGCCGCAGCGCCGCGTCCACCCCCGTGATGTCGTGGTCCAGCCGGCGCGCCTCGTGCAGCCGCTCGGCCGCCCGCTGCCAGGGGACCCGGCCCGCGGCCTCCTCGCCCATCCGCAGCATCAGCTGCCGCACCCGCCGGGCCAGGCCCTCGATGGACCGGCCCGCCTCGTCCACCCACACGGGCGGTGGCAGCAGCAGGTTGCAGGCGGTGCCGACGGCCGCGCCGATCAGCGTCTCCACGATCCGGGCCCACGCGGTGTACCCGACCGTGGCGCCGAGCACCAGCATGGCGCTGATCGCCACCTCGGCCGTGTACTCGTCCACCCGTACCAGCCGGCCCACGGCCAGCGCGGCGACGATGAGCAGCGCCAGGCTCCACCAGGTCAGGCCCACCAGCACACTGAACGCGATGGCGACCAGCACACCGGCGACCACCGAGTTCACCCGGCGGATGCCGTTGGTCAGCGTGGCGTAGAACGTCACCTGGACGACCAGCAGCGCGGTCAGCGGCGCGGTGAGCGGGGCCGGCTCCGGGCTCAGCCGGAGCGCGATGACATAGGCGACCGACGCGGCCCCGGCCGACCGCAGCGTCTGGACGACCGCCGGCTCCCGGCGACGCCTCAGCACCCGCCGCAGTCCCGAGGTCCACTTCCGTACGTTGATCATCCTTTGGCCTGTTCCCGTTCCTCGGGCAGGTCGAACCTGGCCGTTCGCGGGCTGTTTCCGGCCACGCCCGCCACGGCGCGGGCCGGGCGGCTCTCAGGTGTACAGCTTGTCCAGGAAGGCGAAGAGATTGTCCCTGGTCCGGGCGATCTGTTCCTCCAGGGTCAGGCTCTCCTCGAACCGCACCCCGGACTCCGGCGCCTTCCTGCCCCGCACGTACAGCGAACACGCCAGGTCGGTGCACATGTACAGCCCGACCGAGTTCCCCTCCCGGCCGGCCGTGCCCGCCTTCCGCGCGGTCATCAGCGACACCCCGCCGCCGGGGTGCGTGGTCAGGCACACCGAGCACAGGCTGCGGTGCAGGAAGCCGCGCTGCGAGGCCGGATAGCGCAGGGTCACACCGGTGAGGCGGCCGTCGCGCTCGGTGACCAGATAGCTGCGGTCGGGCGCGCCGGGATCGCGCCAGCCGAGGAAGTCCAGATCCTCCCAAGGGCGGTCCCCGAGATCACGCGGCACGGCCAGACGCTTGGCCTCGCCCTTGGAGCAGTTGACGAAGGAGGCGCGGATGTCCTGCTCGGTGAGCGGCTTCATGGGGGGGTCCTTCCGGATACGACGGCACGCTGCCTATGGTTCCTAGGCGTGCAACTATTGTATTTAGCCCCCGAGGAGTGGGCCAACGGTTTTCCGGCAGGGCTAATCGGACTCCTCGGGCCGCGCCCTCGGGGGCCAGACCCCGGGCAGCAGCACGCCCAAGGCGTAGGCGCGGGCGACCAGTTCGGTACGGTTGGCGGCACCCCAGCGCGCCGACAGCCGCCGCAGGTGATAGGTGACGCCGTCCCTGCTGAGCCCCAGCTCACGGGCGGCGCGGGCGGTGGTGGCCCCGCCGGCCAGCAGCGCCAGCACCTGCCGCTCCACCTCCGTGGTGGGCGCCGGTCCGGGCCCGGGCGCGGCGCGCTCGCCCAGCACCCGCAACATCACCAGCAGCGCCGGAGTCTCCTGCGCGCTGTCGCTCACCGGATCCGCGGTCAGCTCCCCGTACCGCTCCGCCCCGCCGGGCGCCCGCCAGCACACCGACACCTGGTAGCGGGAGCGGTGCCGCAGCCGCAGCGCCTCGGCGATCCGCTCCACCTGGCCGGCCTCCTGCGGCCGGAACAGCTCCAGCACCTGCCGGCCGCGCAGCCGCCCCGGGGTGGTGCCGCACTCCGTGGCCATCGCCGGATTCGCCAGCACCACCTGGCCGTACACATCGCACACCGCCACCGGCACCGACACCCGGTCGAACACCAGCAGCGCGCGGTTGCGCCAGGTCACCGCGTCGGCCCGTCCCGCCTCCATCGCACCTCCCGGTCCGCCGGCCGCCCGCCCATCAAAGAGGAAAAGGCAGGTCAGCGGCAACTCGGGGGCGACGGGCACGGCCCTCAACCGGCCGCGCCCGCGGCTGACCGGACACCGGGTGGCGCTGCCCGGTCCCGCGCGGGCACGCAAGGGCCGCCGCGGACTTTCCCCTACACGATTGTGTAGTGCCGTGGCGCCGGTCCGGCCCGCCCGTCGACCACCCTGGAGCGCAGGAGTCCGTTTCCGCGAAAGGCAGTTGTCGCGCATGCCCCCCACCACACTGCACCCCGAGCCCGCCGCCACCCTGCCCGGCGTCCCCCTCGTCGACATCACCGCCACCGGCCCCGGCCGGACCCCCATCCAGCAGGTGATGGGGCTGATGCGGGAGCACGGCCCGGCGCTGGTGCGCCGGCTGCACGGCCGGGACGCGCTGTTCGTCGCCGACGCGGACCTGGTCGCCGACCTCGCCGACGAGGAGCGGTTCGCCAAGCACGTCGGACCCGCCCTGGAGAACGTCCGCGAATTCGCCGCCGACGGCCTGTTCACCGCGTACAACGACGAGCCGAACTGGGCCAAGGCGCACGACATCCTGATGCCCGCCTTCGCGCTCGGCTCGATGCGCACCTACCACCCGGTGATGCTGAAGGTGGCCCGCCGCCTCATCGACTCCTGGGACCGGGCGGCCCGGGACGGCCGGCCCGTCGACGTGCCCGACGACATGACCCGCATGACCCTCGACACCATCGGGCTGGCCGGATTCGACTACGACTTCGGCTCCTTCGAACGCGCCGAACCGCACCCCTTCGTGGAGTCGATGGTCCGCTGCCTGGAATGGAGCATGACCCGCCTGGCCCGCACCCCCGACGGGGACCACACGGCCGCCGACGCCGCCTTCCGGGCCGACGCCGACTACCTCGCCCGGGTCGTGGACGACGTCATCGCCGCCCGCACCGGCACCGACCAGAGCGGCGCCGAGGACCTGCTCGGGCTGATGCTCAGCGCCCCGCACCCCGCCGACGGCACCACCCTGGACCCGGCCAACATCCGCAACCAGGTCATCACCTTCCTGATCGCCGGCCACGAGACCACCTCCGGCGCCATGTCCTTCGCCCTGTACTACCTCGCCAAGCACCCCGCCGTGCTCCGGCTCGTCCAGCGCGAGGCCGACGCGCTGTGGGGCAGCGCCCCCGACCCCGAGCCGACGTACGACGACATCGGCCGGCTCACCTACACCCGCCAGGTCCTCAACGAGGCGCTGCGGCTGTGGCCGACGGCCGCCGCGTTCAGCCGGCACGCCCGCGAGGACACCCTGCTCGGCGGCCGCATCCCGCTGCGCGCCGGCCAGGCCGTCACCGTGCTCGCGCCGATGCTGCACCGCCAGGCCGTGTGGGGCGACAACCCGGAGCTGTTCGACCCCGAGCGGTTCACCCCCGAGGCCGAGGCGGCCCGCCCGGTGCACGCCTACAAGCCGTTCGGCACCGGCGAACGCGCCTGCATCGGACGGCAGTTCGCGCTGCACGAGGCGACGATGCTGCTCGCCCTGCTGGTCCACCGCTACCGGCTGCACGACCACACCGGCTACCGGCTCACCGTGAAGGAGACCCTCACCCTCAAGCCCGAGGGCTTCACCCTCACGCTCACCCCGCGCACCGCCGCCGACCGCGCGCACGCCCCGCTGCCCGGCACCGCCCCCGCGCCCGCCCAGGACACCCCGGCCCCGGACACCCTCCCGGCGCGGGTCCGCCCCGGCACCCGCGCCCTGTTCCTGCACGGCAGCAACTACGGCACCTGCCGCGACTTCGCCGCCCGGCTCGCCGACGAGGCCGCCGCCGTCGGCTGCGCCACCGAGGTCGCCGCGCTGGACGCCTACGCGGACGGCCTGCCCGCCGACCGGCCCGTGATCATCACCGCCGCCTCCTACAACGGCCGCCCCACCGACGACGCCACCGCTTTCACCGCCTGGCTCGACGGCACCCCCGACCTGACCGGCGTGACCTACGCAGTCCTCGGCGTCGGCGACCGCAACTGGGCCGCCACCTACCAGCAGGTCCCCACCCGGATCGACGCCCGCCTCGCCGAACTCGGCGCCACCCGGCTCACGGGGCGCGCCGCCGCCGACGCCTCCGGCGATCTCGCCGGCACCGTACGGGAGTTCACGGACCGCCTGCGCACCGCGCTGCTCGCGCGGTACGGCGACCCCGACGCTGGGCCCGGCACCCCGGAGGAGGAGCCCGCCCACGCCTACGAGGTACGCACCCTGACCGGCGGCCCGCTGGACGCCCTCGCCGCACGGCACGGACTGGTCCCGATGACCGTCACCGAGGCCCACGACCTCACCGCGCCCGGCCACCCCCGCACCAAGCGGTTCCTGCGCGTCGCCCTGCCCGACGGCGTCACCTACCGCACCGCCGACCACCTGACCGTGCTGCCCGCCAACGCCCCGGAGCTGGTGGACCGGGCGGTCGCCGCGTTCGGTCTGGACGCCGACGCCGTCCTGGACATCCGGGCCACCCGCCCGCGCCGCGACAGCCTTGCCGTCGACCGGCCGCTGACGGTACGCGAACTCCTCACCCACCACGTGGAACTGCAGGAACGCCCGACCGACCGGCAGCGGGCCCAGCTCGCCGCGGCCAACCCCTGCCCGCCCGAGCGCGCCGCCCTCGCCGCCCTGCCCGGCGACGACCCGCGCACCCTGGTGGAGCTGGCCGAGGACCACCCGGCGCTGCGCGGCGCCCTCGACTGGCCGGTACTGCTCGACCTGCTCACCCCGCTGCGCCCCCGCCACTACTCCATCTCCTCCGCGCCCGCGGCCGACGCCCGCCACGCCGACCTCATGGTCTCCGTGCTCGACGCCCCGGCACGCTCCGGCAAGGGCCGCTACCGGGGCACCGGCTCCGGCCACCTCGCCTCGCTGCGGCCCGGCGACACCGTGTACGCCCGGGTCCAGCCCTGCCGTGAGGCGTTCCGCGTCGACGGCTCGGCACCGGTGGTCATGGTCGCCGCCGGCACCGGACTCGCGCCGTTCCGGGGCGCCGTCGCCGACCGGCTGGCCGCCCTCCGCGCGGGCGCCGAACTCCCGCCCGCCCTGCTGTACTTCGGCTGCGACGCACCCGACGCCGACTATCTGCACGCCGACGAGCTGCGGGCCGCCGAGCGGGCCGGCGCCGTCGCGCTGCGCCCGGCCTTCAGCGCCGCCCCCGTGAACGGCGCCGCCTTCGTCCAGCACCGCATCGCCGCCGAGGCCGACGAGGTGTGGCGGCTGCTGAGCGCCGGGGCACGGGTGTACGTGTGCGGCGACGGCGCCCGCATGGCACCCGGCGTCCGCGAGGCGTTCCGTACCCTGTACCGGGAACACACCCCGGACGCCGACGCCGCGCAGGCCGAGCGGTGGCTCGACTCGCTGGTGGCGGACGGACGTTACGTGGAGGACGTGTACGCGGCCGGGTGAGCCGGGGCGTGGGGGAGGGGCACGGTGGGCGAATCCGGCGGGTGCCGGAAGGGGCGGGGGCCCGCCCGCCCGTCCCTCCGGGCCTGCTGGACGACATCACACGTTCCGCTTAGCTCACAGCGTGAACTAAGGCGTGGGGTAATGTCGCGCCCCGCTGCCCGAAGGAGTATGTTGCAGGTCGGGCACGGTTCGTGAAGGGAGCCATATGGCGGGGCGCAACGGTCGCACGGTACGCGACCTGAGACGAGGCAACCGCACGGCGGTGCTCCAGCGACTGTACTTCGACGGCCCGCTCAGCCGCTTCGAGCTGGGCCCGGCCACCGGACTCAGCTCCGGCTCGGTCAGCAACGTGGTCGCGGACCTGATCGCGGACGGCCTGGTCGAGGAGGCCGGCAGCGTCGACTCCGACGGCGGCCGGCCCCGCACCCTGCTGCGCGTCGCCCCGCACAGCGGACAGATGATCGGCGTCGACGTCGGGGAAACCCGCGTCCGCGTCGAGCTGTTCGACCTGGCCCTGACCGAACTGGCCCGGGTGGAACGACCGTTGACCCCGCAAGGCTATGACGTCGACGTCATCGCCGGTCACATCCGCGACGGCGTCGCCGAGGTCCTCACCGCCGAACGGGCCGCCCCCGACCGGCTGCTGGGCGTCGGCGTCGGCGTCCCGGGCATCGTCGAACACACCCCGGACCAGGGCGCCGTCGTCCACGGGCAGACCATCGGCTGGGACGCCGTCCCGCTGGAGCGGCTGCTGCGCTCCGCCTCCCCGCTCCCCGACGGGGTGCCGTACCTCATCGACAACGGCGCCAAGACCCTCGGCCAGGCCGAGATGTGGTTCGGCGCCGGGCGCGGCGCCCGCAACGCCGTGGTCGTGCTGTTCGGCTCCGGCGTCGGCGCCTGCCTGGTCACGCCCGAGGTGGAGCACGGGCGGGCCGTGGAGTGGGGGCACCTGACCGTACGGGTGCGCGGCCGGCGCTGCCGCTGCGGCGCCCCCGGCTGCCTGGAGGCGTACGCCGGTGCCGAGTCGCTGCTCGCCCGCTGGCGCGAGGAGGGCGGCCGGCCGCCCGAGGACACGGACGAGGAGACCGCGCTCACCGCGATGCTCGCCGCCGCGTACCCGCCCGAGGGCACCGCCCCGGACCCGGTCGCGCTGGCCGTCCTGGAGGAGACCGCCGAGTACCTCGGCGCCGGCCTGTCCGACCTGATCAACCTCTTCCAGCCCGAGCGCATCCTCATCGGCGGCTGGGCGGGCCTCCAGCTCGGCACCCGCTTCCTGCCCGCCGTCCGCCGGCACGCGGCGACGTACGCCCTGCGCCATCCGGGCGACCAGGTGACCATCGACCTCGGCCGGCTCGGCCCGGACGCGGTGACCGTCGGCGCCGCGATCCTCCCCCTGGCCGACTTCTTCGCCGCCGGCGGCCGCCGCCCGGAACCGGCCGGCGAGACTCCGCTCCCCACCTGGCACACGGCCCTCCGGGAGAGGGCGCCGCACTGACCCCGGCCGCGCCCCGCCGACCCGTCGGCGGGGCGCGGCCCGGTACGGATCCGGCAGGCGCCCCGCACGCGGATCTACGCCGGTGACTCCTCCGGGCCCGGGTGCTCCGGGTGCACCGTGCCCGTCCGGGGCGCGCCGCGCGGGCCGGTGCCGGCCTCGTCCGTGTCCGGCGCGGTCTCCTCGCCGTCCTCGCCCCGCCCGTCCTGGGCGGGCCGCCCCGGGGCGGTGACGTCCCACCGGTCCTCCCCGGCACCGACCTGCTGGTCGGGCATGTCCCTGGGCACCGGCCGCTCCTCGCCGCCGGACTCCGGTTCCCGCACTGCCATGACGTGTCTCCACTCCTCCTCGGGCCTCGGGGCCCGCTCAGCCGACCTTCCGTCCCCGCATCGGCTCGGTCTCCATCCCGCCGCCCTGCCGCAGGCCCTCCAGGAACTCCTGGATCACCTCGGTCGCCGTACGCCGGGGCCGCCAGCCCAGCTCGGTGTGGGCCCGCGCGCAGTCCATCAGCGGCAGCCGCAGTACGGCGTCGAACAGGTGCGGGGACGCGGGCAGCAGGTGCAGCCCCCAGGCGGCGGCGATCGCCGAGCGGGCCGCCGTACGCGGCAGCCGGACGGGCCGGGAGCCCAGCAGCTCGGCCAGGACGGCGGCGTCCAGCGGGGGATCGGCGGCCAGATTGAAGGGGCCCCGGGCGTTGTCCGAGCGCACCGCGAGCCGGTAGGCCTCGGCCGCGTCGTCGGTGTGCAGCGCCTGCACCCGCAGCCCCGGGATGTCCGGCAGGAACCGCAGCAGCTCCGGCCGGGCCAGCGGACCGGGCAGGAACCGCCCGCCGAAGATCCGCCGCTGCTCGCTCGCCGACTGCCACTTGAACAGGAACGCCGGGCGCATGCGTACCACCCGCACCTCGGGGTGGTCGCGCTCGAACACGTCCAGCGTGCGCTCCAGATAGGCCTTCTCCCGGCAGTACGCCGCGTCCGGCCAGCCGTGTGTCGGCCAGGACTCGTCCACCGCGCGGTCCTTCGGCCCGGGTGAGTACGCGCCGACGGAGGAGGCGTGCACCAGCACCGGCACCCGGGCCGCCGCGACCGCCTCGAACACCCGGATGCTTCCCAGCACATTGGTCCGCCAGGTCCGGGCCGGGTCGTGCGTCGGCTGGAACGCCCAGGCAAGGTGGATCACGGCGTCCGCGCCCTCGAACCGCTCGGCGAGGTCCGCCTGGTCCGAACCCAGGTCCACGGCGGACCACTCGGTCTTCGGCGGCGCCCACCGCGGCGTCCGCCGGGCCAGCCCGCGCACCTCGGCGACCTCGGGGTCCTCGGAGAGCAGGCGCACCACACTGGTCCCGACATTGCCGGTGGCGCCGGTCACGACCACCCTGCTGCCCGCTGAGCTGCTCACCTTCGGCTCCTCTCGTCGGCACGGCCGGGCTGTGACGAGCGCCCGGGTACCCGGACACCCGGCGCGCACACGCGGCACGACGGCGGCCCCACCGGCGCGGGGGAGCGCGGACACAAGGCCACCGGCATGTCTGTACGTCTTCGTCTGCGCCAGGCACTGCCGTGAGCGATGCGTGCGCGTGACAAGGCCGCCGTGAGCGCCCTGCGCGTGAACGGCGAACGACTGGAGGCCGCCGCGCGGTTGACCGCACCGGCCCACGCGGACCGGGCCGCCCGCCTCCGCGCGGAGGCCGGCGTCCTGCTCGGATTCCTCGTCGGCCCGGAACCCGCGTAGGACACGAGTCGGCGTGGGATCCGGCGGCCCGACCGGCCCCGTAGGCGTCAGCCCGCCCGTCGCTCCGGCGAACGACGGCGGAAGCACCTCCGGAAGGACGCGAACCGGGTGGCGTGGAGCAGCCGGGTGCGCGCGGAGCGCCGTGGCGGGGGCAACGGCAGCCGCGTCCGTCGGACGTGGACCTTCCAATCCTCGTACACGCCGGGCGCGAGCACGACGGCGAGCAGTATCGCGGGGATCACGACGGCGGACAGCACTGCGGCAACTCCTTCCGCACGGCAGGCGGCTCACATCCGGACGGGTTCCGCCACCTCCACCTGGGCCGGCCGCAGGAGCTGCTCGCCGACCCGGTAGCCGGGGCGGAGGACGACGGCACAGGTGGGCTGCCGGACGCCGGCGGTGAACGCGCAGGAGACCGCCTCGTGCACGGCCGGGTCGAACAGGTCGCCCGCCGTGCCGAACGACCGCAGCCCCAGGGCCGCGAGCTCGCTCTCCAGGACCTCCGTCACCCGCCGGAAGCCGCCCGTGACCTCGCCCTGCCCGCGGGCCTGGTCGATGGCGTCGAGGACGGGGAGGAGGCCGGTGAGCACATTGGCCACCGCTATCTCGCGGACCGCCAGACGGTCGCGGCCGACCCGCCCGCGGTAGGCGTCGTACTCGGCCCGCACGCGCCGCAGGTCCGCCGTGCACTCGCGCAGCCGCGCACGAAGCACCGCGGCCTCGTCCGTGCCGGCGGCGGTGCGGACCGGCTGCCGGGCAGGCTCGACATCGCCACGGCGGCGGGGCTCCAGGCTGTTTCCCGGCTCCCGCCGCCGGGTGTCCCCGACGACCGACAGCGCGGGCCTGCCACGGCGGCCGGTACCGCTCGGACCGGTCATCCGGCACCGTCCTGCCGCTTGTCCTCGTCGACGATCTCGGCGTCCACCACGTCCTCGTCCGGCCCGCCCGCGCCGGACGCGGCATCGCCCGTACCGCCCGCGCCACCGCCGGCCGCCTGCGCGCCCTGTGCCTGCTGCGCCTGGGCGTACATGGCGGTGCCCACCTTCTGGGCGGCGGCGGTGACCTTGTCCGTGGCCTGCCGCAGGACCGCGGTGTCCGCCGGCTCCGCCTTCAGCGCCTGCTTCAGCTCGCCGAGCGCCGTGTCGACCTCGCCCCTGATGTCGGCGGGGATCTTGTCGGCGTTGTCGCTCAGGAGCCTCTCGGTCTGGTAGGCGACCTGCTCGGCACGGTTGCGGGTCTCGGCGGTCTCGCGCCGGTTCCGGTCCTCCTCGGCGTGCTGTTCCGCCTCCCGCATCATGCGGTCGATGTCGTCCTTGGCGAGCGAGGAGCCGCCGGTGACGGTCATCTTCTGTTCCCTGCCGGTGCCGAGGTCCTTCGCCGTGACGTGCATGATGCCGTTGGCGTCGATGTCGAAGGAGACCTCGATCTGCGGGACGCCGCGCGGCGCCGGCGGCAGACCGGTCAGCTCGAACATGCCGAGCCTCTTGTTGTACGCCGCGATCTCGCGCTCGCCCTGGAAGACCTGGATCTGCACCGACGGCTGGTTGTCCTCGGCCGTGGTGAAGATCTCCGAGCGCTTGGTCGGGATCGTGGTGTTGCGCTCGATGAGCTTGGTCATGATGCCGCCCTTGGTCTCGATGCCGAGGGACAGCGGGGTGACGTCGAGCAGCAGGACGTCCTTGACCTCGCCCTTGAGGACACCGGCCTGCAGGGCCGCGCCGACCGCCACGACCTCGTCCGGGTTGACGCCCTTGTGCGGGTCCTTGCCGGTCATCTCCCGCACCAGACCGGTCACCGCCGGCATCCGCGTCGAGCCGCCGACCAGGATGACGTGGTCGATGCCGGACACCTTGATCCCGGCGTCCTTGACCGCGTTGTGGAACGGGCCCTTGCACCGCTCCAGGAGATCACTGGTCAGCTGCTCGAACTGGGCGCGGGTGAGCTTCTCGTCCAGGTGCAGCGGGCCCTCGGCGGACGCCGTGATGTAGGGCAGGTTGATGGTGGTCTCCGAGGACGACGACAGCTCGATCTTCGCCCGCTCCGCCGCCTCCCGCAGCCGCTGCACGGCCATCTTGTCCTTGGCCAGGTCGACGCCGTAGTGGCTCTTGAACTGCTGGACCAGGTGGTCGACGATCCGCTGGTCCCAGTCGTCGCCGCCCAGAAGGGTGTCGCCGTTGGTGGCCTTCACCTCGACCACGCCGTCGCCGATCTCCAGGAGGGACACGTCGAAGGTGCCGCCGCCGAGGTCGAAGACGAGGACCGTCTGGTCGTTCTCCTTGTCCAGCCCGTAGGCCAGGGCGGCGGACGTCGGCTCGTTGATGATCCGCAGCACCTTCAGCCCCGCGATCTCCCCGGCCTCCTTGGTCGCGGTGCGCTGCGAGTCGTTGAAGTACGCCGGTACGGTGATCACCGCGTCCGTGACGTCCTCGCCGAGGTACGCCTCCGCGTCCCGCTTCAGCTTCTGGAGCACCCGCGCGGAGATCTCCTGCGCCGTGTACCGCTTGCCGTCGACGCTCCCGGACTCCGGGAACCTCCACTGCGCGTCACCCATGTGCCGCTTGACCGAGCGCACGGTGCGCTCCACGTTGGTGACGGCCTGCCGTTTGGCGACCTCGCCGACGAGCACCTCGCCGTTCTTGGCGAAGGCCACGACCGACGGGGTGGTGCGGGCGCCCTCCGTGTTGGTGATGACGGTGGGCTCGCCGCCCTCCAGGACCGAGACCACCGAGTTCGTCGTGCCGAGGTCGATTCCAACCGCGCGTGCCATGGCCCTTTCCTCCCTCCGTGTCCCAGACCCCGGAGCGGACACACGTCACTGAGCCTGGATGAAGTCCCCACGCCAGCTTGTCAAGAAATCCAGGTTTCCACCTCTTCACAAGCTTCTGCGGAGGGTGGCAGGGGCCGTCGGCCTACCGCTGTCGCTCAGCCGGCGGCCCGGCCGCCGCGACCACGGTGAACCGGGCGCCGTCGGGGTCGCGCAGCACGGCCTCGTGCTCGCCCTCCTCCAGGACGCTCCCGCCGTGCCGCCGCGCGGCCCGCGCGCACCCCGGCACGTCGTCCACCAGGAAGGTGACCTGCCAGTGCGGCCGTACCGAGGGGTCGGGGGCCGTGTCCGACTCTCCCGACTCCAGGCGCGCGACGACGAGGCCCTGGCTGCGCAGCAGCACCTCGTCGGCCTCGTACTCGACCTCGCAGCTGCCGGGGCGGTCCGAGGCCCAGTCGAGGACGCCGCCGTAGAACATGGCGGCGTCGAAGGCGTCGCGGGTGTGCAGGGTGATGAAGGCCGGTGCCGCGCGCCGCCAGGGCTCCCAGCGGCCGAACGACTCCCCCTCCCAGATGCCGAAGGTCGCCCCGTGCCGGTCGGACAGGAGTGCCACGCGTCCCGGCGGCAGTCGCAGCGGGCCGACGCCCGCCGTGCCGCCCCGCTCCCGGGCCCGTGCTGCGGCTTTGTCGGCATCCGGGACGGCGAAGTACGGCGTCCAGGCCACCCCCGTCTGCCGCAGGGCGGGCAGCACGGCGATCCCGGCGACCGGCGCCGAGTCCGCCAGCGCGATACGGAAGTGATCGCCCGCTCCGGCCGGGCGCCACTGCCAGCCGAGCACGGCCCCGTAGAACCGCTGTGACGCCTCGAGATCGTGACTGGTGAGGCTGACCCAGCACGGTGCGCCGCTCCCGGAGCCCGCGGAGCCGGCGTCCGTGGCCCCGGAGGATTGAGTCTTGCCGTGATTCATGGCCATCGCGCCCGGCCTCCTGTGTCCCAACCGCCAGCGCTGTGAGACCGATGTCCGACGGGAATGCGAAACCTGAAACGTCAGCGTACCCACAGCGCCCCCGGGGAAACGGCTCCTGCCGCGTGTCGCTAGCGCCTGGTGAGGCGGGTGAGGGTGACGCCGTTGGGGAAGGCGGTGCGCTCGGCGACATCGAACGCGGTGGGGTCGAACGAGCCGTCGAAGACCGGGATCCCGGCGCCGGCCACCACCGGGTAGTTCTTGATCACCAGTTCGTCGATCTCGGGCAGCAGCGCCCCCGCGAGCTTCCCGCCGCCGCACAGCCAGATGTCCAGCCCGGTGCCCTCCTCCCGCTTGAGCGCGCGGACCAGGCCGACCGGGTCGCCCGGGACGACGGTGACGGCTGGGTCGACGTCCGGCGTGAGGGTGCCGGAGACCACGTACTGGCGCAGGTGCGCGTACGGGCTGGTGATCCCCGCGTCGAGCCCGGGGCGGTAGGCGCCGAGACCCATGACGACCGTGTCGAAGCGACGGTTGGGCGCGTCGCCCAGGCCGACGGCGGCGCGGTGGGCCGTCGGGACCGTCTCGGGATACAGGGCGCCGGTCCAGGCGGAATAGGCGGCGGCCTGCCGTTCGTCGCCGGCCGGGAAGAAGTCGTACTCGCCGCCGGGGCCGGCGATGCGGCCGTCGAGCGAGACGGCGACGTAGTACACGAGCTTGCGCAAGCTGGTAACTCCTCACGTAGTACTCTGTCTGAAGTGGTTTGAACGTAGTACTACAACTGGAGTGGTGTCAATCGTGAGACGGAACGACCAGCGGCGGGCCGCCCTCGTGGACGCGGCGATCGAGGTGCTGGCCAGGGAGGGCGCGCGGGGCCTGACGTTCCGGGCGGTGGACACGGAGGCCGCCGTGCCCGTCGGCACCGCGTCCAACTACTTCGCCGACCGCGACGACCTGCTCACCCAGGCCGGCGCCCGGGTCTACGAGCGGCTCCGGCCCGACGAGGCCACGCTCAGCCGTCAGCGGGCGGCCGGCCGCGACCGGGAGACCTACGCGGAACTGATGCGCGAACTCGTCGGCCGCGTGGCCGCATTCCGCACCGGCTACCTCGCGCTGCTCGAACTGCGCCTCGAGGCCACCCGCCGCCCCGGACTCCGCGAGGTCCTCACCGAGCGGGTCCGGGCCGACATGGACGCCAACGTCGCCTACCACGAGGCGTCCGGCCTCCCCGGCGACGCCACGGCGGTCAAGCTCCTGGTGCTGACGCTCAACTGGCTGATCGTCGAGCAGCTCACCCTGCCGGACGTCTTCACGGAGGCGGAGCGCGACCAACTGGTGGCGGCGGCGGTCGAACGCATCGTGACCGAGGGATAGGCGGCCGGGGCCGTCCGTACCCGCCGTCCCGGAACGCCGGGGCTCAGCGCCGTAGCGCCGCCCGTCCCGGCAGCGTCACCGCCAGCAGGCCGAGCCCCACCGCGCCCCCGGCGAAGGCCGCGTACACCAGCGGCGGCACGTACGGGTTCGCGCCGGTCAGGCCGCGCGTCATCGGGATCAGGGTGGCCGCGGCGATGGCCGTGCCCAGGACCACGCCGGCCCCCGCCACCAGCAGGCCCTCCCAGCGCAGCATGCGCATCACCTGGCGCCGGGTGGCGCCGACGAGCCGGAGCGCGCCGAGTTCCCGGCGGCGGTCGAGGACGGTCATCACCAGGGTGTTGACGGCGGCCACGGCGGCGAAACCGCCCAGGACCGCGGCCATCGTGTAGTTCGCCCAGGCGTTCAGCTCGCGGCCGGCGCTCTGCCCGAGCGCGTAACCGGACCCGTCGGCGACCGCGCCCAGCGGGGCGAGGTCCCGCGCGTCACCGCCGCGTACCAGCAGCGTGCCGGCGAAGCCCGAGGAGACGTGGGCGGCCAGCGACGCGCGGTCCATGGTGACGGCCGGCAGGCCGAGCCCGCGGCCGTAGACAGCGACGACCTCGGGGCGGGCCCGGGCGCCGTCCGGCAGATACAGCGGCAGCCTGTCGCCGACCGTGACCCCGGCCGACGCGGCCAGCGTGGTGTCGACCGCGATACGGTCCCGGCCGAGCCGGTCCAGGCTCCCGTCGCGCACATCGAGGTCCTGCACCTCGGCGAGCCGGGCGCCGGAGCCGGAGACACCCTGGGCCGCCGCGTCCTGCAACCAGCGGCCGTCGCCCGACCCCACGGGCACCAGCACCTCGGTGTCCAGCAGGCCCACGGCCGCCCGGACGCCGGGAGCGCGGGCGGCACGCTCGACGGCACCGGCGGACAGTCCGGCGGGGTGGGTGACCACGTGGTCCGCGGTGATGCCGGCGCGCAACTGCCCGGCGGCGACGTGGCTTTCGCTCGTGTGCAGGAAGGTCAGCGTCGAGGCGAAGGCCATGGCCAGCACGATCGGGGTGAGCGCGGAGGCCAGCCGGCGGGCATTCGTACGGGAGTTGGCGGCGGCGAGCGAGGCCGCAGCGCCCAGACCGCGCAGCAACAGCCCGGACAGGGCCGCGCACAGCCGTGCCACCAGCGGGCCGAGCAACGCGACCGCCAGCATGAACAGCATCACGACGCCGAGGGCGGCGTTGGCCGCGTCATCCCCGGCCGAGCGGGCGGCGAGCACGGTGAGGAACCCGCCGCCGACCAGCGCGCCCACACCGAGCGCGGTACGGATCACGCCCGGACGCCGCCGTTCCAGCGAGGCCTCGGCGAGCGCCTGCCCCGGCTTGATCCGCGCGGGCCGGCGCCCGGCCGCCCAGCCGGCGGCGAGCGCGGTCAGCAGCCCCGCGCCGACGGCGACGACGAGCGGGAGCCAGGAGACGTACAGGCGCACGGGTTCCGCGACGGCCCCGCGGTCCTTCAACTGCCCGAACCACCAGTGCGCGAGCCCCACCCCGGGCAGGCAGCCGGCGAGCCCGGCGACGGGCGCGACGAGCAGCCCCTCGGCGGCGACCGCGCGGCGGATCTGCCGCGGTGTGGCGCCGATGGCGCGCAGCAGCGCGAACTCCCGGGCGCGCTGGGTCACGGACAGGGCCACCGTGCCGGCGGCGGTGAAGACGGCGACCATGGCGGCGATCCCGCCGAAGGAACCACCGAGCCCGGTGAGCGTCTCCTTCGCGTGCCCGAGCCAGTGGTTCTCCACGGCGCCGCGGTCGTCACCGGTGTGCACCCTGGCACCGGACCCGGCGAGCGCCGCGCGCACACCGGCGGCGAGGGCATCGGTGTCCGTCCCGGCGTCGGCCAGTACGGCGATGGCGTCGGCCTTGCCGGGATGCCCGGCGAGCGCGGGGGACCGGGCGTCGGCGAACCAGCCCACGGGACCCCCGGCCGGATCGCCGGGTCCGGCCTGCGCCAGCCCGGAGACGCGGAAACCGGCGCGTCCGGCGGCGGTTTCCAGCACGACGGTGTCACCCACGCCGGCCCGCGCCGCCCGCGCGGCGGCGGCGTCCAGGACGACCTCCCCGGCACGGGGCGCGGTCCCGGAGCGGAGCGCGGCTCCGGTGAAGGCGTGCGACCCCCAACCGTGGCCCGTGAACGCGTGGTCGCCCTGGCGCACGGGGAACGTGAAGTCCGGTACGGCCGCCCGGACGCCGGGCACGCGGGCCGCCCGGCCGGCCAGCGCGGTGTCCACGCGGGCGGTGTCCGGCAGCGGGATCGCCTCCTCGGAGCGGCTGTCCCCGCTGCCCGTCACGAAGCGGGCGTACTGGTCGGCCGCCGCGACGACCGGCGCCTTCGCGTACCGCGCGGGCGGGACCGAGGCGCGCAGGCCGGTCTCCAGGAGGATGCCGCAGGCGGAGACGATGAGCGACGCCATCATCAGTGCCACGAAGGTGCCGGCGAACGAGGCGGGCTTGAAGCGTACGGCCGCGCGGGCGAGGCCGTTGGGGGCGAGGCTCTTCACGCGGCGGCCACCGCCGCGGCGCCCGTACGGGAGGTGAGGGCGGCCATGCGCGCCGCGATCTGGTCCGCCGTGCCGCGGTCGAGGCCGCCGGCGAAGACGCCGTCGGCGAGGAACAGCACGCGGTCGGCCCACGCGGCGGCGGCCGGATCGTGGGTGACCATGACGACGGTCGCCCCGAGGGTGTCGACCGCCTGCCGGAGCAGGCCGAGGACCTCGGTGGCGGTCCCGGTGTCCAGGGCGCCGGTGGGCTCGTCGGCGAACACCACGTCCGGGTCGGTGATCAGGGCGCGGGCGACGGCCACGCGCTGCTGCTGGCCGCCGGACAACTCGCCGGGCCGGCGCCCGGCCTTGTCGGCGAGACCGACCCGCGCGAGCATCGCCTCCGCCCGCCGGCGGTCCCGGCGCTGCCCGGCCAGCCGCATCGGGAGCAGCACGTTCTGCTCCACGGTGAGGGAGGGCAGCAGGTTGAAGGCCTGGAAGACGAATCCGAGACGGCTGCGCCGCAACTCGGTGAGCTGATTCTCGCGCATGCCCGTGATCTCCGTACCGCCCAGACGCACGGACCCGGCCGTCGGCCGGTCCAGACCGGCCGCGCACTGCAGGAAGGTGGACTTGCCGGACCCGGACGGGCCCATGACGGCGGTGAACGTGCCGCGCGGCAGGGCGAGATCGATGCCGGCGAGGGCGTGCACGGTACGGGTGCCGCGGCCGTACTCCCGCCGTACCCCGCGCAGTTCGACGGCGAGACCGGGTGTGCCCTGGGGCTCCAGCCGGTCGTCCGCCTTCCGCCGCTTGCCGCCGCGCAGTCTCATGGTCCGTCCTCTCACGATCTTTCCCAGCCGATGACTCGACGCTACGGAGCGCGGCCGTCGCGGGACATGGAGGCTCCCGGCGGATCGGGGGTGGGGATATCCCGAACGCGCCGATCAGGACAGCTCGACCTGCGGGACGGGCGTGGTCCGTGAGCGCGTGGGGGTCCGGGGCGTGCACGGTCTGTGAGTACGGGGGCGGCCAGGGGCGTGCACGGTCTGTGAGTACGGGGGCGGCCAGGGGCGTGCACAGTCTGCGAGCACGGGGGCGGCCCGGGCCTGCCCGGCCCGTGAGCACACGGGCGGCCCGGCGCGTGCTTGGTCCATAAGCGCACGGGTGGCTCGGGGCCTGCCTGGTTTGTGAGCACATGGGCGGCCCGGCGTTTGCTCGGTCCGTGAGTGCACGGGCGGCCCGGGACCTGCCCGGCCCGGTCTCAACGGTGGATGGGCGGCTGCGCTCGGCGTGCCCCTCCCGCCCGGCCAGGGACGGCCGCCCGGCTTCCACGCTGGAGCGGGCGAGGGCGCGGACAGACCACGCAGGACGCGACGCCGCTCATGGCGGGGTCGCGTCGCGGCCGGCCTCCCCGGCCCCGGCCCCGGCCACGCTCACAGAACCGCCCGGGCGGTAGGGGCCTGGCCGTCGCATGCCTGTCGGACCCGGTCGACGAGCATGCGTGTCAGGGTCTCGAGATGATCGCCGCCGAAGGTCTCCGTCCAGTCCACCGCCTCGATGCGGTAGGCGACGCCGACCACGACACTCCCGAACCTGACCACGGAGGTCACCGTCTTGCCGGAGGAGCTCCCGCCCCCGCCGAAGGCGTGGCTCTCGTCCCCGAGAGCCGGCAGCGCCACCGAGGGCGGGCTGTCCTTCCTCATCGACTGGTAGGCCGATTTCGCGGCGCTGACACTGGAGTGCGCGAACACGGCGAACTCGGTGATGTTGTTCGTCGCCGGATCCTGGTACTTGACCGTGCCACAGAACAACACGCCCGTCGGATCGGCCAGGCACCGCGATGTGTCGCCGTCGAGCACCTTCGGGCCGGATTCCTGGGCCCAGCCGCCGGGCACCGCGTCCAGCCCGGGAAGGACCGACTCCACCACGTCACGGCTCCGGAGCACCGGGCGGAGCCGACCGCCGGCGAGCGAGCCGTCCGCGGATGCGCCCGCGCCGCCTCCTTCTCGGACGGTGTCCTGCCCTGACGACGTGCCGCCTCCCCGGCCGGGCGAGTCGTCCCCTCCGACGACGCGCACGCCGCCGTACACGGCGAGCGCCACGATCGCCAGTATTAGCGCGCCCAAGGCCACGAGGGTGCCCGGACCGCCGCGGGTGGTCGAAATCGTCAGCGGGCCGAGGGCGATGTGGCTGCCGCGCAACCGGTTGCCGTCCCCGATGACCACGCTCCCGGGAGGCGCCGGCGGCTGCTGGGGAGGCGGCGGCGCCTCGCACAGGGAAAGCAGCCGTCCGGCGAACGCCGGGTCCGCGTCGAGAGCCTCCCGCAGCGCGGCGTGGAGCCGATCGGCCGCTGTCGAGTCGTCGGGGGCCCGGTCCAGACCCGTCAGCGCCGCCCGGCCCTGCTCCGAGTTCCCCAGTCGCTCCCTGACCAGGCCGGACACCATCTGCACCGTTTCCGTACCGATCGCGGTCCCCGCACCGGTGACCGCGGCCACGACAAGAGGTACCACCGCCGACGCCAAGCCCGCTGTATCCATGCCTGCTCCCCCGGTAAGTAGGGCAAGTATGGGGAGACTCCACCGGGAAATGAAGGGTCTGTTCGCCCCCACCAGGTGGAGCCGGCCCGCCCCACCTGTCGCAGGGAGTGTCAACGGGCAGCGCGATGCTGACGCCGACGACTCCGCTCACGATGATCATCGGGGTGCCGACGCGGAGCGCACCCCTGATGTCGAGTGGCTGAGCGCTGGGGTCTCCGCGTACCAGGCGTGGACGGACCATCGCGGAATCGTTCGCCGACCGGAGCTGGGACTGTGTCGTGCCCGCGGCAACGCGGGCGGCGCTCGCGCGCCGATCGCCGGGATCGGCGCGACCCCGCGCTTCCGTAGCCGGGAACGCGGGTCGCTGGGGTTGGGCTCGGCGGGGTGTTGGGGGCTGTCGGGTGTCAGACCCGCTGGTAGCGGAGCGAGGTGCGGCCGGCGCCGTCCGAGAAGATGTCGGCGCGGTAGGTCTGGCCGACGCTGTTGACCCGTCGTACCTGGAGCCGGATCACGGTCTCCCGGTTCACCGTGATGCGCTCGCTGATCGGTGCCGTCGCCTGCCTGGCGACGGGCCCGCTCAGCGGGGGCATGTTCATGTGCGTGACCAGGCGCTCGCTCCGGGGCACGAGGGTGCCGTTGGTGATGTTCCAGAGCCTGGCCTGGACGGACGCGAGGAGGCGTGCGTTGCCGTCGCCGGCGACGCGGCCGCGGACGTCCGCGTCGAGGAGGTAGGTGCCGGGCCGGGGCAGCGTGACCACGACCGTGGTGTTCACCCACCGTCCCGAGGGGGTCCCTTGTAGGTTCAGGCTGCCTGGCCGCATGTGCTGTACGCCCCCGTCGGGGCCCTGGGCGGAGGCGGTGGTGGTGCTCTGCAGGCTGATCGCGGCGCCGGCCAGACAGAGCAGGACGACCGCGATGACGGCGGAGAGGCGGTGTCGGACGGAGTGCATGTTTCCTCCCGGATGCAGGCCCGATGAGCGGGCGCTGGCGTCAGAGTAGGAAACGCGTATGGAGGGCGTAGTCCCTCGAATGGGTGAAGAGAGCGCTTATCGGATAAGACTTCATATCGGGCGCACAACCGGCGTGTTGGAGACACGGCCCGCCACCGTCCTGGGCACCCCGCGCCCGGGGCCGCACCCTCCGCGCCGGCCGTAATCCCGGCAGGAGCACGTCTTTGACGCCGGGCGTCTCGGAAACCGTCGTCCTCCGGGGCGGCCGCCCCGCACCGCTGTCGCCGCTCGCCCCGCGACGATGCCCCCGCCCAAGGGCCGCGGTCCCTCCCCTTACGCCTGGCCGGAGCGGTCGCCGACCGCGTGGCGGAGGGCGTCGCGGCAGGCGAGGACGGCGGGGTGCCGGCTGCCGCCCCGGCGTACGACGGTGGAGATGCGGCGCGTGCGCCGGCCGCGGGGGAGCGGGCGCAGGGGGACGGTCGGGGGCCGTCCGTTCCAGACGAGGTCGGGCAGGAAGGCCGCGGCGTGCTTCTGTTCGACCAGACGCTGGTGGAGCAGGAGGTCGGCGGTCTCGAACCGTACGTCTGGTTCGAAGCCGGCGTCGCGGCACAGGGTCACGGCCCAGTGCCGGGCCGCCGTGCCTTCCGGCTCCATCACCCAGGGGTGGCCGGCGAGCGAACGCAGTGCCGCCGTGGGGCCGTCGGCGTCCGAGGTGCCGGCCGGTGTCGGCAGGGCGAGGTGCAGAGGGTCGTCGAGCAGCTGCTCCTGTTCGAGTTCGGCGGGCCGCGGGTGGGGGTTGCCGGGGTATTCCTCGGCGAGGACGAGGTCGAAGTCCCGGGCCTGGAGGGCGGGCAGCGCCGCTTCCGGCTCCATGTGTGTGACGTGGACGCGCAGGTGCGGATGCCGGTCACGCAGCAGGCCGAGCGCGGCCGGAACCAGGGCCAGGGCGGCCGTCTGGAACGAGGCGACGCGCAGCGTGCCGGTCAGGTCGTTCAGGGAGGCGGCGATGTCCGCCTCCGCGCGTTCCAGGCGTTCGAGGACCGCCTCGGTGTGGGCGACGAGGATCTCGGCCTGCGCGGTCAGCCGCACCCGCCGCCCCACCGGCTCGAGGAGCCGGACACCGACCTCGGCCTCCAACTGGGAGAGCTGCTGCGAGACGGACGACGGGGCGTAGGAGAGGGCGGCGGCGACGGCCGCCAGGGTGCCCCGGTGCTTGAGCTCCCGCAGCAGACGCAGGCGGTGCAGGTCGAACATGGGAAGCGTGCCTCTCCTGGCCGTCGCGGACCGCGCGTGAACGTTCGGTTCTGCCGATGAATATAGGTCGGAAACATTCGCTGGACCGATCGTAGGAGTGCGTCGGACCCTGATCATGTGTCTGACAACGCTTCCCCTTCCCCCGCGCTGCCGTGGTTCGTACGACCCGAAGCCCGCGCCTGGCGATGTGAACCCGCGCCCGCGAAGGCGCGGGCCTTCCACTCCTCGCTGCCCGACTACGCCCCCACTCCACTGACCGAAATCCCTTCGCTGGCTGTCGAGTTGGGCGTCGGGCGGGTCTTCGTCAAGGACGAGTCGTGCCGACTGGGCCTGCCCGCGTTCAAGGCGCTGGGCGCTTCCTGGGCGATCCACCGGGTCCTCGCCGAGCGGGCCGCCGAAGGCGCGGGGCAGGGCCCCGTCACCCTGGTGACCGCCACCGACGGCAACCACGGCCGGGTGGTGGCCCGCATGGCACGCCGCCTCGGCCAGGACGCCCATGTCTTCGTCCCGCAGGGGGTGCATCCGCGGGCCGTGGCCGCCATCGTCGCCGAACGGGCGAAGGTCACCGAGGTCGCGGGGCCGTACGACGAGGCCGTACGCCTGGCGGCCGAGGAGGCCACCGCGCCGGACGCGGTCCTCGTCCAGGACACCGCCTGGCCGGGCTACGAGCGGATCCCCGGGTGGATCGTCGAGGGCTACTCCACACTCTGTGCCGAGGTGGACGAGCAGTTGGCGGCCGGGGGAGTCCCGGGCGGTCCCGACCTCGTCTCCGTACCGGTGGGGGTGGGGTCCCTGGCCCAGGCCGTGGTCACCCACTACCGCAGCTGCCCCGGCGGGCAGGCCCCGGCACTGCTGTCCGTGGAACCGGAGGCCGCGCCCTGTGTCCTGGCGAGCCTCACCGCCGGCGAACCCGTCGGCGTCACCACGAGGCCGACCATCATGGCCGGGCTGAACTGCGGCGTTCCGTCCGGCATCGCCTGGCCCCGTCTGCGCGACGGACTGGACGCCGCCGTCGCCGTCGCGGACCACGACAGCGCCCGCGCGGCCGGTGATCTGGCCGCCGCCGGTGTTTCCTCGGGCCCCTGCGGAGCCGCGGCGCTCGCCGGCCTGCGGGCGGTGCTCACCGGCGCGGGCGCCGGGGAACGCCGTACCGCGCTCGGACTCGGGCCGGCCTCGGTCGTCGTACTGCTGAGCACCGAGGGCACCGCGGCCAACCCGCACTCCGGGCCCGGTCACGCACCGCCCGGCACCGCCACACGCCATGGATCCACCACACACCATGGATCCGCCGCACGCCGCGGATCCGCAGTGCGCTCGGACGCGCCACGGGCGTCGCGCTGAGCGGCTTCGGTCTCGAACACCGTGGGGCTGCCGTCATTAAATATGACCTACTTGGGCGGAATCCTTTCTCCTTCGCCGCGACTGTTGGGAGAAATCGGCGAGGGTACATCACAGGAGACCGAATTCGCGGCAGACACGCAGGGGGGAAACATGACCAATCCGGAAGGGGACGGCCCGGGCCAGGACCTCGCCGTCGCCGATCGGCCGGTGGCCGCGGCGTGCAACGGCGGTGGCGAAGGGTATTGCGTGGGGCCGACGCTGAGCCGCGCCGAGCTCTTCACGCTCACCGGTGACGACGACAACAAGGATCACGACACCGGTATCTACATCACCGTCAAGACGAGTGACGAGAAGTCGCTGCTGGCCTCGATCAACAACGCGGACAGCTCCGGCAAGGACATGACCACGTACAACGACGACTCCCATCACATCGTCCCGCTCGTCGTCGAGGCGCCGGGCGCGGGGAAGTCGGACTGCTCGGGCTTCCGGGTCCGCATGTGGATCAAGACGAACGGCAACGACAACTGGACCATCGACGTCGCCCGCGTCACGCTCTACTTCAGCGACGGCACCACACTGGTCGCCGAGAAATTCGGCTTCAATCTGGACGGGGACGGCGCCACGGCCGAGTTCGCTTCGCTGTAGGCGGCGGTTGTCGCCAATTGTCGCCAATTGTCGCCGGTTGCCACGGGAGCCCCTCGCCGGTGAGTGCTTCCGGAATGCGTTCCGTGGTTGGCCGAGCGGAACGCATTCCGGAATGCGACACCGGTCAGACGCTGATGTGGGGGTCTACGGGGCTGAGGTAATGCACCGCCGTCCCGTCGCTGTGAGGGGCGAGCAGGTCCTGGAGTTCGTCCGCCGCGGTCTTGAGGAGGTGGCCGTCGCGGGTGGCGTGGAGCGTTTCCAGGACGAAGGCGACGCGCGTGGAGTCCTCGGTGACGCGGGTGCGGTGGGCGTCGCGGTGGTTCCAGTGGCGGGTCAGCACGCCGGTGGTGTCGGCGTAGATGATCTCGCCGGGCTTCGGGGTCTCGACCGTGTCGGGTTCGCCGAGCGGGGTGAACTCCTCGGCCCCTTCGGCGTGGCGGATGTCGACGTCACCGGTGACGTGGTCGAGGTCGAAGGCGCCGGCGGGCAGGCCGTGCCGGACGGAGACGGCGTTGTAGGAGTCGACGGCCGGGTTGATCCGCGGAAGGCTGCCCTTCTTGGCCATGCGCCGGCCGAGCGCGTCGACGCTGGGGCGGATGCGACGGGGGTTGGTGCCGAAGGAGCGGTAGGCGGCGTGCCACGCCTCGATGCGGGGGTCCGTCTCGTCGGCCGGCTGCCAGGTGCCGGCGGCGAGTTGCCGCTCCAGGTCCCCGACGGCCGTGACGGTGGCGGGCCAGGGCTCGTGGCCGCGCAGGCCGGTGGCGGTGACCAGGGCGATGAGCGTGTCGGGGAACGCGTCAGCGACGGCGGGGCTGATGCGGAAGGCGGTCATGGCGAGATCCTGTTTCGTGCGAGTGCGAGTGCGAGTGCGAGTGCGGGCGCGGGGTGGGGCGGCCAGGGCCCGGGTCAGGGGGACCACGTGCCTACGCGGTCCAGTCGGTGCAACTGCTGTCGGGCGGTGGGTATGTCGAGGCCCTGGCCGCGGCGGGTGAGGCGGTCGGCGACGGCGGTGCGGTGTTCGACGGGCTTGTGGTCGTCGTACTTGAACTTGGCCCGTACGTCGATGACGTCCAGGCGCAGGCCGCGGATGCCGGGGAGCATCCGGCCGTACGGGGGCCCGTCGGGGTCGATGGGGGCGTGGTCGCCGTCGGGCTGGAAGTGTGCCATCTGGCGGCGCAGCAGGTCGGCCTTGGTCCCGGGGTCGTCGACGATGTGGGCCCGGCAGGTGAACTGGACGGCGGCGTAGTAGCTGGTGGGGACGCCGTCCGTGGGTGCGATGTCCGGCTTGGCGCGCCAGGGGCCGGGGATGAAGGCGTAGTCGCCGATGACGGTGAAGGTGACGTTCGGGTCGTGCTCGATCGCCTTCCAGACCGGGTTGGGGCGGGCCAGGTGGATCAGTAGGCGGCCGTCGTCGGGAGCGAAGTGGGTGGGGACGACGACGGGCGGCCGGCCTGAGGGGCCGTTGACACAGAGCTGGCCGAAGTCGTGGCCGTCGGCGAGCCAGTTCTGCCATTCGGCGTCGTCCAGGGCGGCGTCCCAGGGCTGGATGAACATGCGCTTCTCCCTGCGGGAAGGGGGGCGGTCGAGGTGAGGGGTGAGCGGGTCAGGCGGGGAGCAGGGAGAGGGGGCCCTACGGTGGCCCGGGACCGTACGGCGACGGCAGCCGGGGCGGCACCGTCACGCGGCAGAGCGTCCACGAGATCCCTTACCATCAATGGAACGACTGAACCGTACAACGTACCGACCGCAGCGTGTCAACCGAACGACTGAGCGGTGCAGTGCGGTGCACCATTGAGGAAGTGATCGGATGGCAGAGACCGAGGCGGCCCTGCGGACGCTCGCGCGCAACGTCCGGGCGGCCCGTACCCGCGCGGGTCTGTCGCTGGACGAACTCGGCCGGCGGGCCCAGGTCAGCAAGGGCGCCCTGGTCGCGCTGGAGAAGGCCCAGGGGAATCCGAACTTCGCCACCCTGGTACGGCTGGCCGACACCCTCGGCGTCTCCGTCTCCGCCCTGCTTGAGGGCCGTGCCGAAGGCCGCGTACGCGTCGTGGCCGCCGGTGAGCTGACCCCGCTGTGGACCGGACCGCGGGGGAGTGAGGCCCGGCTGATGCTGACCACCCAGGGGCCGGCCCCCGTCGAGGTCTGGCGCTGGACACTGGAACCGGGCGAGGAGTACCCGAGCCACCCCCACCAGGCCGGTGTCGTGGAGACCGTCAGCGTCACGTCCGGCCGGATGACGCTGATCGTGGACGGTGTCGAGCACCCCGTGGAGGCCGGCCAGACCGCCGCCTTCGACGGGGACGTCCCCCACACCTACCGAGGTGCGGGCACCGGGACCTGTCACCTGATCATGACCGTCCACCTGCCGCCCGGCCCCGGTTCCCCGGCCTGACCCGCGCCCCCGACTCCCGTCGACGGGAGCCTGGAACGGCCGCCGTCATGGAAACGCCCCGGCCGTGACGGGGGAATCACGGCCGGGGCGGTCGGTGGTGGGCGCGGACGGCGGTCGCCTCGCGGCGAAAGGCTCCACAGGGCTTCAGCCGAACGATCGTCCCTGTGGGCGAATGGTGAGGCCCGGGGACACTGTCCCGTCCACACCCACGGCTTGTTCAACGGGCAACCACACTGGGGTGTTCCGTTCACCCACGTGACCTGCGTCACGGATCACGCCAGCGGACTCCCGGCCAGCCGTGCCAGCAGGTCGGCGGGGTCGGCGTACACCGCCTCCGCCCCGGCCTCCTCCAGGTCCGCGCGGGGAATCCCGCCGCACAGCACCCCCACACAGCGCACCCCGGCCTTGCTGCCCGCCCGCATGTCCCACACCGTGTCCCCGACGAACACCGCCCGGGAGGCCGGGACCCCGGCCAGCTCCAGGGCGTGTTCCACCGGCTCGGGGGCCGGCTTGCCCTCCTGGACGTCGTCGGAACTGGCCGTGGCCGTGATGGCGTCGTCCGCGTCGATCGCCCGGCGCAGCGCGCCGAGCTCGGCGCCGCTCGCCGACGTGGCCAGGACCACCGCCCAGCCGTCCCCGCGCAGCCGCCGCAGCAGCTCTTCGGCGCCCGGCAGGGCGGGCAGCCGGTCGAAGTACTGGCCGTACAGCGCCGTGTGCGCGGCGCTCAGCTCGCCGTCCCGGTCCCGGTCGCGGCCGTCGCCGAGCAGGTGGGCTATCAGGTCCGTGGAGCCCAGACCGATGGCCCGGTGCACGGCGTGCATGGGCACCTCGTGGCCCGCCTGGCGGAACGCCTCCCACCAGGTGACGACGTGGAGGTGGTTGGTGTCGACGAGGGTTCCGTCCACGTCGAAGACGGCGGCTCGTTCCATGCGGGGTTCCTTTCCTGGCGCTCGCTCCGGGAACGGACGGGTACCACGCGGAGGCGGGTCGGGAACCCGCTACCCGGGCCCGGAACCTGCCGTTTGGGCCGGGAACCCGTCGTGCGGGCCCGAAGGGGCGCCACGCCGGACGGCCGGACGGACTGGGGGCGCCATGTTGGACGGGCCGGGAAGGGCCCCCACGCCGGACGGGCCGGCGGTGGCGCCACGCCGGACGGGGCGGATGCCTGCCGCGCGGGCCTGTAGGGGTGCCGCACCGGACCGGGCGGATGCCTGCCGCGCGGGCCGGCGCGGGACGATGCCGAGAGCGAGCGAGAGGGGCGGGAACCCCGCGCCGACCAGGGCGGACACCATGCTGGCCGGGTCAGGAACCCGTCGCCCGGGTCGGCAGGCGGCCCTCGTGGGTCCAGGCCAGCAGGTCCTCGGCCGGCCAGGTGGTCACCACCCGCCCGGGCGGCACGCCGCACTCCTCGGCCCGGGCGCAGCCGAGGATCTGCCAGTCCAGCTGGCCGGGGGCGTGCGCGTCGGTGTCGATGGCGAACAGCGCCCCCGCCTCGACCGCCCGGCGCAGCAGCCGCCGCGGCGGATCCAGCCGCTCCGGGCGGCTGTTGATCTCCACCGCCGTCCCCGACTCGGCGCACGCGGCGAACACCTCGTCCGCGTCGAACCGCGACTCCGGGCGCCCCCGCCCGGTCACCAGGCGCCCGGTGCAGTGCCCGAGGACGTCGGCGTGCGGATCACGTACGGCGGTCACCATGCGGCGGGTCATGGACCGGGCGTCCATCCGCAGCTTGGAGTGCACCGAGACCACGACCACGTCGAGCCGCTCCAGCAGTTCGGGGTCCTGGTCCAGCGAGCCGTCCTCCAGGATGTCGCACTCGATGCCGGTGAGCAGCCGGAACGGCGCCCAGCGCGCGTTCAGCTCCGCCACCACCGCAAGTTGCTCCCGCAGCCGCTCGGCCGACAGGCCCCGGGCCACGGTGAGCCGGGGCGAGTGGTCGGTGAGCGCCGCCCACTCGTGCCCCAGTTCGGCGGCCGTCCGTCCCATCTCCTCGATCGGGCTGCCCCCGTCGGACCAGTCCGAGTGGGTATGGCAGTCCCCGCGGATCAGCGCCCGCAGTCCGGCCCCCGGCCCCTCGGGCGGCGCACCGGCCTCCTCCTCGAGACGGCGCAGGTAACCGGGCACCTCGCCGGCCAGCGCCTCCCGCACCACCTGCGCGGTCTTCGGCCCGACCCCCTTCAGCGACTCCAGCGTCCCGGCGGCGGCCCGCTCGGCCACCTCGTCCCCCGGCAGCGCGGCCAGCGCCCGGGCGGCGGTACGGAAGGCCCGTACCCGGTAGGTGGGCGCGAGCGCCCGTTCCAGCAGAAACGCGATCCGGTCGAGAGCGGCGACGGGTTCCATCCCACCAGGTTCACACCAGGGGGCGGGGGACCGCACGGGCACCCGCGCGCCCCACCGCGATCCCTCACCCCCGCAACGGCCCCGTTTGTCCGCCCCGCCCCCGGGTACTGCCATGCCCACACTCACCGAGAGGAGGCCGGTCATGCCCCGAGCGGCCATCGTCACCGGCGCGGACTCCGGCATCGGCCGCGCCACCGCCGTACGCCTGGCCGAGGCGGGCCTGGACGTCGGGATCACCTGGCACACCGACGACAAGGGCGCCGAGGAGACGGCCGAGCAGGTCCGCGCGCACGGCCGCCGCGCCGCCGTGACCCGGCTGGACCTGACCCGGCTGCCCGAGGCCGCCGACATCGTGGACGAGCTGTGCGCGGAGCTGGGCCGGGTCGACGTCCTGGTCAACAACGCCGGTACGGGCACCATGACGCCGTACCTGGACCTCACCCTGGAGGACGTGCGCCGGGTCCTGGACGTCGACCTCGTCGGCCCCTTCCTGCTGGGCCAGCGGGCCGCGCGCCGGATGATCGAGCAGGGCGACGGCGGCCGGATCGTGAACGTGACCTCGGTGCACGAGCACCAGCCCCGGGTCGGCGCGGCCCCGTACTGCGCGGCCAAGGGCGGGCTCGGCCTGCTCACCCAGGTGATGGCCCTGGAGCTGGCCGAGCACGGCATCACGGTGAACGCGGTCGCGCCCGGTGAGATCGCCACCCCGATGACCGGCCAGGAGGACACCGACGTGCACACCGTGCGCCGGCCCGGCGTACCGCTCGGCCGGCCCGGGGACGCCCGTGAGGTCGCCGCCGTGATCGCGTTCCTGGCGAGCCCCGACGCCTCGTACGTCACCGGCGCCTCCTGGAGCGTCGACGGCGGCATGCTGCGCATGGGCCCGCAGGCCGGATCCCATCTGACCAGTGACGACTGGCGCCGCCCGTGACCGATCGTCCCGGCCGCAGCCGCGGGCGGCCGGTCACGGGCGAGTGGCCGGCCGCCGTGGACCGCCCGTCGGTCGGCCGAGCGTTCTAGGCTCTATGCCATGACCGAACAAGCAGCTCCCCACATCTCCCACCCGCGGATCCTGGTCCTCGGCGTGTGCCCGGGCAAGCCGGGTGAGCCGCCGTTCCGGATCATGGAGATCGACGGTCGGGTGGTCGGTGAGACCAGGAACGTCACCGACGTCCTGGAGGCGGCGGCCTCCCACGGCATCACCATTCATGATCTCGACGATCCGGACGTGATCCGGTTCGTGGGCGGGGACAAGTACACCTGGCGGCCGCGCTGAGCGGACCGTTCAGCCGACCGTCCACTTCTGGTTGGCGCCGCCGGTGCAGGTCCAGATCTGCAGCCGCGTGCCGTTGGCCGAGTTGTTCCCGGTGACATCGAGGCACTTGTTCGCCTGCGGGTTGACGATGTCGCGGGCCGCCGGGAGGGCCCACTTCTGGGCGGGGCTGCCGTTGCAGTCCCACAGCTGGACGGGTGTGCCGTCGGCGGTGCCGCCGCCGCTGACGTCCAGGCACTTGCCGAGCGCCCGCAGCGTCCCGTCCGAGCCGACGGTCCACGCCTGCGCGTTCGTGCCGTTGCAGTCGTAGAGCTGGACCGGGGTGCCGTTCGCGGGGTTCGCGCCGGCCACGTCCACGCACTTGCCCGCCAGGCCCCGGATCGGCACCCCGGCGGCGCTGTCGCTCGTCGTCACCGACACCGAGTCCACCAGCAGCGTCTGCGGGAACTGGGTGGAGCCGTCCGGGTCGCCGGGCCAGTAGCCGCCGACCGCGAGGTTCAGGATCAGGAAGAACGGCTTGTTGAACACCCAGGTCCGGCCGCCCAGATCGGCGGGCGTGCGGCGCTGGTAGACGTTCCCGTCCACCGACCAGGTGATCGAGTCGGGCGCCCAGTCGACGGCGAAGGTGTGGAAGGCGTCCGCGAAGGCCTGGCCGTTCGGGAGGGTGTAGCCCGCGCCTATGCCGCCCGAGCCGGAGTAGCCGGGGCCGTGGAGGGTGCCGTGCACGGTCGACGGTTCGAAGCCGACGTTCTCCATCACGTCGATCTCGCCCGAGTCCGGCCAGTTGACCGGGGTGCCGAGCATCCAGAACGCCGGCCACATGCCCTGCCCGCGCGGGATCTTCATGCGGGCCTCGACATGCCCGTACTGGGCGGTCAACTTGCCCGCGGTGTTCAGCCGGGCGGAGGTGTACTGGCAACTGCCGTACCAGCACTGGTAGCCGGCCGGGTTCTCCTTGCGGGCCGTGATCACCAGATGGCCCTGGCCGTCCAGCGCCGCGTTCTTCGTGCCCGAGGTGTAGTACTGCCGCTCGTGGTTGTTGACGTTGTCGCCGGTCTCCAGCGTCCACTTGGAGCCGTCGACGGCCGCGCCCGCGGGCCCGTCGAAGGTGTCGGAGAAGGTGGTGACGGCCGCTGCCGCCGGGGCGGCGCTCTCGGCGCGCGCCGGACCGACGGCGGCGGAACCGATCAGTGCCGCGGACAGCGCGGCGAGGAGACATCTGCGGAGCAGGCGTGGGGAGGCCATGGCTCTCCGTTTCTCGTGGGGGCGGTCGTGGGGGATCCCGTGGGGATGCGTGTCTTGATTTAAGGGGTGAGATAAGGGGCCGTCAATACTCTGGTACGGACCAGGTGTCAGCGTCGGGCCCTTCCGGCCTCCCGGCTGTCCCGGCGGCAACTCCCCGGTCGGGCGCGCCGGTTGCCCGGTCGGGGCCGTCCGGGTTTCCGTTCACGCCTCCGGGGCACTCCGGGTGCGGACCCGCGCGCCGTCGCTCCCGCGCGGGTCCCGCGATGCTTGGATGCCCCCAGCGGCATTCCGGGCACATCGCCGCGAATCCCTGCGCGACGCACCGAGGGGGTGCCGCATGAACCGCCGTACGGCCCCGCGCGCGGTCCTCCTGGCCGCCGGCGAACTCCTGGCCTGGTGGGCGGCGCTGGCACTGCTGTGGCTGGTGCTGATCACGACCGTCGACACCCTGGAGCGGATCGTCGGGGCGAGCTGCGCCGCCGTGGGCGCGGTGCTGGCCCGGGCCGGCCGGCGGGCGGTGACCTGGCGGTGAACGGCTGGAACCTCGCGGCGGCCGTCCTGCTCGGGGCGGGCGGGGCCGCCGCGCTGTGGGGCGTGACCACCGGCCCGCCGGCCCGCCGGGTGATCGCCCAGAACATGACCACCTCCGCCGTCTGCCCGGCCCTGCTGCTCCTCGCCCAGGGCTACGGCCGCCCCTCCTACGTCGACCTCGCCCTGCTGCTCTCCCTGCTCGGCCCGGTCGGCACGCTGGTCTTCGCCCGGCTGCTCTCCGACGACCTGTCCGAAGGGTGCCCGGGCGCCTGGGGGCTGACCTGGACGGCGGCGGGAGCCGGCGCGGTCGTCGTGATCGCGCTGTGTGTGGCCGCCGGCCCCGGCCGCGCCCTGGCCAAACTGCTGCTGACCGGCGCCTTGTTGATCGGCGGCAACATCATCGCCTCCCGGGCGCTGGCCGGCGGATTCCGGGGGGTGCGGGGTGGCTGACGCGCTGATCGTCGTCGCCCTGCTGCTCGTCGCCGCCTCCGCCACCGCGGCCGTGGCCCAGCGCGACCCCGCCCGCCAGGCGCTGGTGCTGTCCTTCATGGGCGTGCTGCTGGCCGCGCTGTTCACCGTGCTCCAGGCGCCGGACGTCGGCCTGTCCCAGCTCGCCGTCGGCTCGGCCCTCACCCCGCTGCTGATCATGCTGTCGGTCCGCAAGGTCAGACGGCGGGGCCGCGCGAGGAAGGAGCCGAAGTGAACCGGCGGCGGGGCGCGAAGGAGGGGCCCAAGTGAACCGGCTGCGGCTGTGGTTGCTGGCCGTCGGCGGCGCCGGACTCGGCGTCCTGCTCGTCGCCGCCTGCCTCGAACTGCCCGACTTCGGCGGCGACCGCCACCCGTACGGCGACCGGGCCGTCCACGCCTCCCTCCTGCGGCACACCGCCAACACCGTGGCCTCCGTCAACTTCGACCAGCGCGCCTACGACACCCTCGGCGAGATGAGCATCCTGTTCGCCGCCGTCCTCGGCTGCGTGGTGCTGCTGCGCCAGGCCCGCGACGAGCGCCGCGCCCCGCCCGAACCCGCCGAGGTGGCCCGCCCGGTCCGCCGCTACGCCCTGCTCGTGCTCCCCGTCGCCCTGGTCACCGGCCTCTACGTCATCGCCCACGGCCAGCTCAGCCCCGGCGGCGGCTTCCAGGGCGGGGTCGTCGCCGCGACCGCCCTGCACCTGCTCTACCTCGGCGCCGACTACGGCGCACTGGAACGCGTCCGCCCGCTCGGCGTCTACCAGACCACCGACGCGCTCGCCGTCGGCGCCTACCTCGTCCTGGGCCTCGCCCCGATCCTGGCCGGCACCGCCTTCCTGGCCAACACGCTGCTGCCGTACGGCACGTTCGGCACGCTGTCCTCCGGCGGCACCGTCCCGCTGCTGAACGCGGCCATCGGCATGGAGGTGGCGAGCGCGGCCGTCGTGCTGCTCGCCCACTTCCTGGACCAGGCCGTCGAGATCGAGGAGGAGCACGGCAGTTGAACACCGCGGACGAACCCGAAAGGCGCACACCGTGATGCACGTCCTGCCGTACCTGGTGGCCGTACACCTCTTCCTGACCGGCTGCTACGGCCTGGCCACCAGCCGCGACCTCATCCACGCCGTGGGCTGTCTCGCGGTGTGCCAGTCCGCCACCTACGTCCTGCTGCTCGCGGTCGGCTACCGCGACGGCGGCACCGCCCCCGTCTTCTCCGACGTCCGGCCCGGCTCCCGCCCGGTGGTCGACCCGGTGGTGCAGGCCCTCACCCTCACCGACATCGTCGTGGGCGCCACCGTCACCGCGCTGCTGCTCGCCCTCGTGCTGCAGATCGCCAAGCGGCACGGCACGGTCGACCCCGACGAACTGCGGGAGCTGCGCGGCTGATGCGCCATCTGCTCCCGCTGCTCGTGGCCCTCCCGCTGCTCGGCGCCGCCCTGCTGGCGGCCACCGGCCGCCGGCTGCCCCGGATCGCCGTCGAGATCACCGGGTTCGTGGTCTCCGGAGGCACCGCCGCCCTCGCCCTCGTCCTGCTGCTGAACTCCGCCCCGCCGATGACCGAATGGGTCGGCGCCTGGCCGCCCGCCGGCCGGGAGAGCGTCGGCATCCTCGTCGTCGGGGACGGCCCGGCCCTCGGCATGGCCACGCTGGCCTCGCTGCTCACCCTCTCCGCGCTCGCCTACTCCTGGCGCTACTTCGACGCGCCCCCGCACGGCCTCACCGGCGCGTTCACCGCGCTGATGCTGGTCTTCCAGGGCGCCATGTGCGGATTCGCCCTCGCCGGCGACCTGTTCAACGCCTTCGTGTTCTTCGAGCTGATGAGCGTGGTGGCGTACGCCCTGACCGGCTACCGCATCGACGAGGCCAAGGCCGTCCAGGGCGCCCTCACCTTCGGCATCGTCAACTCCCTCGGCGCGTACGCCTTGTTGATGGGCATCGCCCTGCTGTACGCCCGTACCGGCGAGCTGGCCATGGCGAGGATCGGCCACGGCCTCGACGCGGCCGGGCCCGGCGGACCGGACGCACTGGTCCTGGCCTCCTTCGTGCTGGTGCTCACCGGACTGCTGGTCAAGGCGGCGGCCGTGCCCTTCCACTTCTGGCTGCCCGACGCGCACGCCGTCGCCCCCACCCCGGTCTGCATGCTGCTGTCCGGTGTCATGGTCGAACTCGGCGCCTACGGCGTGTGGCGGGTGTACGGCACTGTCTTCGCCGGACCCGGCGGCATCCCCGCCGCCGACCTGACCCGGGCGCTGGTGACCCTCGGCGCCCTCACCGCCGTGACCGGCGCCGTCATGTGCTGGTACCAGCGGCACATCAAACGGCTCCTCGCCTACTCCACCGTCGCCCACACCGGACTGTTCCTCGTCGGCCTCGGCGTGCTCACCCCCGAGGCGGACGGCGGCGTCGCCCTGTACCTCCTCGGGCACGCCGGGGTGAAGGCCGCGCTGTTCGCCTGCGCGGGCGCCCTGCTGGACCGGTTCGGCAGCGTCGACGAACACTCCCTGCACGGCCGGGGCCGGCCGCTGCGCGCGACCGGAGTGATGTGCGCCGTCGGCGCCCTGGGCCTGGCCGGGCTGCCGCCGTTCGGCACCGCGCTCGGCAAGGCGGTCACCGAGGAGGCGGTCGGCGGCCCGCTCACGGTGGTGTACGTGGCCGCCTCCGCGATCACCGCGGGCGCGGTGCTGCGGGTCACCGCCCGGGTCTTCCTCGGCCTCGGGCCGCGCCCCCGGGACGCGGAGTACGAGACCAGCGGCTCGGACGAGGAACCCGAGACCACCGGCCTGCTGAGCCGGATCCCGGACACCATGACGACCGTGCCCGCCGTGCTGCTCGCCGCCGCCCTCGCGGTGGGCGCGGTCCCCGGCTTCGGCACGCTGGTGGCCCGCTCCGTCGGCCGGGCCGGCCCGGGCGGCGCGCACGCCGCCGCGCACTGGACCGCGCACGGCGTGCTGCTGGGCGTGGCCTCCACCGTGCTGGCCGTGGCGCTGGCCGGCCTCGCCGTCACCCGCCCGGACTGGACCGCCGCGCCCGGCTGGGCCGCGCCCGCCAGGCGCCTGCAGTCCGGGCACGTCGGCGACTACGTGGCCTGGCTGCTGGTGGGCACCACCGTGCTGGGGGCGCTGGCCCTGCCGGGAGTCCTGGGGCCCTGAGCGCCCGCGGGCCCGTCCGCCGGGGACGCGCCGTGCCCCGCGCCCCGGCTCACGGCGACCCGGCCGGGGGCGATCCGGCCGGGCCGTCCAGCGCGGCGTCCAGGCCCGGCTGCGGCGGCAGCAGCCGGGCCAGACCGGTGACCCGGATGACCCGCAGCGTCAGCGGGTGCGTGCACACCAGGTGCAGCTGCCCGCCGCGCTCCAGCACCCGGGACCGCGCCCGGTACAGCAGCCGCAGCCCCGAGCAGTCGAAGAACTCCACCGGCCGCAGATCGAGCACGGCCCGCACACCGGCCCGGCCGGTGACCCGGTCGAGGAACGGGCCGATCTCCTCCGCGGCGACGAGGTCGATCTCGCCCCGGAACTCCAGCACCGTGTGCCCGCGGTAGGCGTACACGCCGAGCTGCCGGGTGAGGGGCACAGGTTCGGGTCGCACCTCGGCACCACCTCCCACCCGCACACCGACGTCGCTTGCCGACCGTCAAGTTACCGTTACCGGAAGGAATTTGAGCATGTTCGATTGACATATGTCTGCGACTTCGCGGCGTGTCGCGGGGGACCGCCCGGACCGACGCCGTGCGGGCGGCCCGCGCTCATGACCACACTGGACGGGACGACCGGTGAGAAGAGGAGGCCGTACGCCATGACTCCGCCCCCCGCCCGTTCCGACGAGCAGTGCACGAAGGACGTCCTCCACCGGCTGGAGAACGATGTGGACGCGTGGGTCGCCACCGCCGCTCCCGACGGTGCGGCGCCCCATCTCGTGCCGCTGTCCTTCGTGTGGGACGGCACCTCGCTGCTGATCGCCACCGCGGCCGACAGCCCCGCCGGCCGCGGCCTCGCGGCCACCGGCAGGGCCCGGCTCGGTGTCGGATCCGCCCGGGACGTCGTCCTGATCGAGGGCATCGCCCAGGCGGTGACCCCGGAGGACCTCCCCGAGGAGGACGCCGAGGTGTTCGCCGGCAAGACCGGCTTCGACCCGCGTCTGCTGGCCGACCGTTATCTGTACTTCCGGGTCGTCCCGCGGCGGGTCCAGGCCCGGCGGGAGGAGGACGGACCGCACGGCCGCGAGCTGATGCGCGACGGGCGGTGGCTGGCCGCGGGCTGAACCCGGGCGCGGCGGCCGGGCGCCGTCGGCCCCGGCCGCCCCATGCCGACGGCGACCGGCCCCTGCCGTCTCATGCCGGGGCGCCGGTCAGCCTCGGCCGTCTCACGCCTGCGCCGGTCGGTCCCGGCCGCCGCCTGTCGGTGCCGGTCAGTCCCGGCCGCCCTTGTCCGTCGTCGGCCACACGCCCGTCGAGCGGGCGATGGCCTTCGCGCCGGTGCGGTCCACGGCGCTGCGTACCACCGCGAAGATCGCCCCCTGGACCGCCGCCGCCAGCAGGATCTCGCCCCAGCCGCGGTCCGGGTCCAGGGCGTCGGGCGCGTCGTCCTCGTGCCGGAGCACCTTCCATGCCTTGCGGAACGCCATCCCGGCCACCGCGCCGCCCGCCCAGCTGAGCGCGAAGCCGAACGGCTGGTAGACGAGCGGAAGCTTCTTCTTGTGCTTGTCCTTCTTGGCCATGTGTCACTCCTTCCTCGTCGGGCGGCCCTCATGCGGGCTGTCCCCGGGGGGCCACCCGTTCGCCCGGCGGCACCGGCCCCGGCGGCGTTCCGTCACCGAACGGCCGGCCGCCCAGCTCCTCGCGGTGGTGCTCGGTCAGCCAGCCGCCGAGATCCGGGCCGAGCGGCACGATCCCGGTGGGGTTGATGCCGGTGTGCACCTGGTAGTAGTGCCGCTTGATGTGGTCGAAGTCGACCGTGTCCCCGAAACCCGGCGTCTGGAACAGGTCACGGGCGTACGCCCACAGCACCGGGTGCTCCGCCAGCTTCCAGCGGTTGCACTTGAAGTGGCCGTGGTAGACGGCGTCGAACCGGACGAGGGTGGTGAACAGCCGGATGTCCGCTTCCGTGAGGGTGTCACCGACCAGATAACGCTGCCCGGCCAGTCGTTCGCCGAGCGCCTCCAGCCGCCGGAAGACGGCCGCGCACGCCTCCTCGTACTCCCGCTGCCGGGTGGCGAACCCGGCCCGGTAGACCCCGTTGTTCACGTCCTCGTACACCTCGGCCATCACCTCGTCGATCTCCGCGCGCCGGGCGGCCGGGTACAGGTCCGGCGCGCCGGGGCGGTGCAGGGCGGTCCACTCGGTGGCCAGGTCCAGGGTGATGCGCTGGTAGTCGTTGGTGACCAGCCGCCCGCTGGGTACGTCCACGATCGCGGGCACGCTGACGCCACCCGGACAGCCGGTCTCCCGCCGGTCGTACGCCTCGCTCAGGAACCGGATGCCGAGCACCGGGTCCCGGCCGTCCGGGTCGAGGGTGAACCGCCAGCTGCGGTCGTCCTGGACCGGATCGGCGACCGCCAGCGACAGCGCGTCCTCCAGCCCCAGCAGCCGGCGTGAGATCACCGCGCGGCTCGCCCACGGACAGGCACGGGAGACCACCAGCCGGTAGCGGCCGGCCCGTACCGGCCAGCCGTCCCGGCCGTCGGCGGTGATCCGGTCGTCGAAGTGGCTCCGGGACCTGGTGAACGTCCGGTGTCCGTAGGCGCTGTTTCCGTCGCCGCCCATGTCTCCTCCTCGCCGGCCGGTTGCTCCTGGACCACGCGTTCCCCGTTTGGCGCGGACCGCACGGTGTGAGGCGCGCGGTCGGGGGCAGTCGGCGAGGGGTGAGCGGAACATCCTCGAACCGGGAGACGGCCGCGCGTGCGGACGGGAGCGACGGTCACCGGCCGGCCCGCGGCGCCCCTCCGGGCGCGCCACGGGCGCACGCCGGACGCGGCGGCCCACCGCACCACCGCGACGGAACCGGCGGCCCCGTCGGACACGCCGCCTCGGACACCGGCGGCCACGCCGACACCGGCGCCGGTACCGAACCCGGCGCCCCGGACACCGGCGCCCGTACCGACACCGGCGCCCCGGACACCGGCGGTCACACCGACTCCGGCAGCCTTCCCGAACCCGCCGTCGGCCCGGACACCGGTCGCGGCTCCGGCTCCCCGGGCGGTGCCAAGGGCGACCGGTCCACCCGGATCACCGTCCTCGTCGCGCTCGCGGCCAATCTGGTGATCGCCGTCGCCAAGGCGGTCGGCGGGGTGCTGGCCGGGTCGCCCGCGCTGCTGTCGGAGGCCGCGCACTCGGTCGCCGACAGCCTCAACGAGGTCTTCCTGCTGGCCGCCCTGAGCCGCAGCCGCCGTCCGGCCGACAGCCGGCACCCGTTCGGCTACGGCAAGGAACGCTTCTTCTGGTCCCTGCTGGCCGCCGTGGGCATCTTCGTCATGGGCGGCTGCTTCTCCTTCTTCCAGGGCTTCGAGGCCCTGCGCGACGGCACCGAGGAGAAGCTCGGCGGCTATGTGGCGGGCCTGATCGTGCTGGGCGTGGCGCTGGTCGCCGAGGCCGGCTCGCTGCTGCGGGCCCTGCACCAGGTGCGCCGGGAGGGCGGCGGGCTGCGCGACCCCGCGCTGCGCACGGTGGTCGCCGAGGACGGCACGGCGGTCCTCGGTGTGACCCTCGCCCTGGTGGGCATGGCCCTGCACATGGTGACCGGGCAGGCCGTCTGGGAGGCGTCCGCCTCGCTGGCCATCGGGGCGCTGCTGGTCTACGTCGCCTACCGGCTCGGCCGCGACGCCCGGGACCAGCTGATCGGGGAGGCCGCCGATCCGGAGCTGAGCGGCAGGATCGGGGCGCTGCTGCGGGCGCAGCCGGAGATCGACAGCGTGGAGGCGCTGTTCACCATGAAGCTGGGCCTTGACTCCACCCTGGTCGCCGCCCGCATCGACCTGGTGCCGGGCCTGGACAGCGAGCGCGTCGAGGAGGTCGCCGACCGCATCAAGCGGTCCCTCGCCCGGACGTTCCCGGACGCCGGTCAGATCTTTCTCGACGTCACCGACCGGTCCGCGGACGGGGCAGCGGAAAGCCCCGCCGCGACGGGGGAACGCGGCGGGGCCTGACGGACGAGTGCCCGGCGCCGGGCCGCTTCACACGCGCCCAGAACAGATTTTTCTGAAACGCAGCGGTCGGCGGCCGGAAATCAGCTCTCGCCGGGGGAGCCCTCGTCGAGGGGTTCCAGCACGAAGACGGGGATCTCCCGGGAGGTCTTCCGCTGGTAGTCGGCGTAGGGCGGGTACGCGGCCACGGCCCGCTCCCACCAGTCCGCCTTCTCCGCCCCGGTGATCTCACGGGCCCGCATGTCCCGCTTCACCGGGCCGTCCTGCAATTCGACGTGCGGGTCGGCCTTGACGTTGAAGTACCAGACCGGGTGCTTGGGCGCACCGCCGACGGAGGCGACCACCGCGTACCGGCCGTCGTGCTCCACCCGCATCAGCGGCGTCTTGCGGATCTTCCCGCTCTTCGCGCCCCGGGTGGTCAGCACGATCACCGGCAACCCGGTGTCCCGCAGCGTCGTCCCCTTCGTGCCGCCCGAACTCTCGTACAACTCGACCTGCTCGCGCACCCACCGTTCCGGGCTGGGTTCGTACTCGCCCTCAAGAGGCATGGGATCCGATTCCTTTCCTGCGTCCGGCGGTCATCCGCCACGGCCCTCAACAACCGTGGCCGCCGGAAACATCCGTACCGCGCGGGGCGGTTGCCCATGTCCGCCGGTCGCGTCGCCGGGAGACGCGCAGGTCCGGCCGGTCCGGTGGCCGGTTCTCGCCCCCTGGTCCGGGGTACTTCGGCCAGATGACGAAGGCCGCCGAAGTGGCCGAACTTCCCGTCGACCCATAGATGCCTGGGGCATCTAATGAAGATCGGCACGACGCACTCATTCGTCTGCGAGGTCTTTCCATGACGGAACTGACGGACATCACCGGCCCGGCTGCCCAGGCCGAACCCGTCGCATTCCCCCAGGACCGCACCTGTCCCTACCACCCGCCCACCGGATACGACCCGCTGCGCGACGGGCGACCCCTGTCCCGCGTCACCCTCTACGACGGCCGCGAGGTCTGGCTCGTCACCGCGCAGGCCACCGCCCGCGCCCTGCTCGCCGACCCCCGGCTGTCCACCGACCGCCGCCGCGACGGCTTCCCGGTGCCCACCCCCCGCTTCGAGGCGGGCCGCGACCGCAAGCTGGCCCTGCTCGGCCTGGACGACCCCGAGCACCACCAGCAGCGCCGGATGCTGATCCCGTCGTTCACCGTCAAACGTGCCACCGCGCAACGCCCCTGGATCCAGCGGATCGTCGACGAACTGCTCGACGCCATGATCGCCCGGGGGCCGGTCGCCGACCTCGTGTCCGCCTTCGCGCTGCCCGTGCCGTCCATGGTCATCTGCGAACTGCTCGGCGTGCCCTACGCCGACCACGAGTTCTTCGAGGAACAGTCCCGCCGGCTGCTGCGCGGTGCGACCGGCGCGGAGACGACGGAGGCCCGGGACCGGCTGGAGGCCTACCTCGGCGACCTGATCGACGCCAAGGCGAAGGAGGCCGAGCCCGGCGACGGCATTCTGGACGACCTGGTGCACAACCGGCTCCGCGCGGGCGAGCTGGACCGGGAGGACCTGACGTCGCTCGCCCTCATCCTGCTGGTCGCCGGGCACGAGACGACCGCCAACATGATCTCCCTGGGCACTTACACCCTGCTCCAGCACCCCGAGCGGCTGGCCGAGCTGCGCGCCGACCCCGCGGTGCTGCCCGCCGTCGTCGAGGAACTGCTGCGGATGCTGTCCATCGCCGAGGGGCTGCAACGGGTGGCGCTGGAGGACATCGAGATCGACGGGACCACCATCCGGGCCGGTGACGGCGTCCTCTTCTCCACCTCGGTCATCAACCGGGACACGGCCGTCTACGACGGCCCCGACGAACTGGACTTCCACCGCGCCGACCGGCACCACGTGGCGTTCGGCTTCGGCATCCACCAGTGCCTGGGCCAGAACCTGGCCCGGGCGGAACTGGAGATCGCCCTCGGCACCCTGTTCACCCGGCTGCCCGGGCTGCGTCTCGCCGCCCCGGCCGAGGAGATCCCCTTCAAACCGGGCGACACGATCCAGGGGATGCTGGAACTCCCCGTGACCTGGTAAGAGGCTTCGCTCATGAACATGGACATCGACATCGACCAGGACGTCTGTATCGGCGCCGGGCAGTGCGCGCTGGCGGCACCGGGCGTCTTCACCCAGGACGACGACGGCTACAGCACCCTGCTGCCCGGCCAGGAGAAAGGGGTCACCGACCCGATGGTCCGGGAGGCCGCCCGCGCCTGCCCGGTCAGCGCCATCACCGTACGGGAGCGCACCGCCTGACGGGTACGGCGGTACGGCGCGGCCCCGGCCCCGCCGTACCGCCGTGGCGGTGCCCCTACCGCACGGCGCGGACGTAGGCCGCGCTGGCCGGGGTGGACACGTCCCGGTCCCGGCGGACGATGCTCAGCCGGCCGCCCCAGCGGGCGCGGGCCGCCGCCAGCCCGCGGTCGGTGTACTCGATGTCCACCACCCGGTCGTCGAACGCCTCGGCGTACACCCCGCACTCGTCGTACTGGCCGCACTCCTCCGTCACCGCGAAGTCCAGTCCGGCCCGCTCGCGCCGCGCGGCCAGTTCGGCGGTGTTCTTCTGCGCGATGGCCAGGTGCCGGGCGTGCGCGTGCCGGGACAACAGGGCCATGAACGCGGTCGCGTCGGCCGTGGTCAGCAGCCCGTCGGAGCGGGTGTAGCTGTCGTAGTTGTCGGGTTCGACGGCGTCGAAGCCCTTGTCCGCGCAGCCGTCGATCCAGCCGTTCACCCGCTTCGCGACCCGCTCCCGCTTGGCCGGGGTGCCGATGTCCAGCAACGGCTCGTCCCAGTCCTCGTCGATGACGAGCCCGCCGCGCCCGTCGCGCAGCAGCAGATCGGCCGGCCAGGAGGACCGCTCGGCCGGCTGGGCCTGGAACGCGTTGACGTAGCAGATGTTGTACAGGCCCGGGGCGGGGGAGTCGGACCGGTCGCGGCTGACCACGCGCACGCCCTTGGGCGGCGGGTAGGCGCCGCCGATCTGGTAGTCGAAGCCGGCGCCCTTCGGGGGCAGCCGCACCGCGGCGGGTTCGCCGGACCCGTCCTCGTCCCCGTCGCCGGAGGCGCAGCCGGCCAGCGCCGACACCGCGACGACCAGGGTCACTGCCAAGGCGCCCAGGACCGTACGCGGCCTCCGGACGCGGGGATCACCCATGGGGGGCAAGTCCGCTCCATCCTGCCCACGCCGGGCGGCGCGGCACGTCCAGGATCAAATCGTCCGTACGCTCCCGTCGTCAAGTCGCTTCCCGGGCCACGTCGTAGGCTCGCCGGTGATCATCGTCTCGACGGCAGGAGCAGTAACGATGCAGTACGTGAAGCTCGGTTCGACGGGCCTGGACGTGTCGCGGATCTGTCTGGGTTGCATGACGTACGGGGTGCCGGACCGCGGCACGCACGCATGGACGCTCGACGAGGAGGCGTCCCGGCCGCTGATCCGGCAGGCGCTGGAGGCGGGCGTGAACTTCTTCGACACCGCGAACGTCTACTCCGACGGCACCAGCGAGGAGATCGTCGGCAAGGCCCTGCGGGACTTCGCCCGCCGTGACGACATCGTGCTGGCCACGAAGGTGCACGGCCGGATGCGGCCGGGTCCCAACGGCGCCGGGCTGTCCCGCAAGGCCATCATGACCGAGATCGACCACAGCCTGCGCCGCCTCGGCACCGACTACGTCGACCTCTACCAGATCCACCGCTACGACCACGCCACCCCCGTCGAGGAGACGATGGAGGCGCTGCACGACCTGGTCAAGGCGGGCAAGGTCCGCTACATCGGCGCGAGTTCGATGTACGCGTGGGAGTTCGCCAAGGCGCAGTACACCGCCGAGCGGCACGGCTGGACCAAGTTCGTCTCCATGCAGAACCACTACAACCTGCTCTACCGCGAGGAGGAGCGGGAGATGCTGCCCCTGTGCGCGGACCAGGGCGTCGGCGTGCTGCCGTGGAGCCCGCTCGCCCGGGGCCGGCTCACCCGCGACTGGGGCACCGTCACCGGGCGCAGCGCCACCGACGACTTCGGCAGCCGGCTGTACCTGGAGAGTGACCGCGCGATCGTCGAGGCGGTCACCCGGATCGCGGCCGACCGGGGCGTGCCGCGCGCCCAGGTGGCCCTCGCCTGGCTGCTGCACCAGGACACCGTGACGGCTCCGATCGTCGGTGCCGCCAAGCCGCGCCACCTCGAGGACGCGGTGGCCGCGGTCGAACTGGAGCTGACCGCCGAGGAGATCGAGGAGCTCCAGCGGCCGTACACCCCGCGCGCGGTCAGCGGCCACTGACCGCCGCGCGGGGCCGGGCCGGCGGGCGCGACGGCCCTGACCGGCACCGTGGCGCGAGTTCCGGGCGGAGTGACCGCGCGGCACCGACCGTTCGGGCGGCTGCCCGATATGAACTCGTCCTCCCGTGACGGACGTTCATATCGGGCCGCGGGGTCACGGCTGGTGGTGCGGTGGCGGTGGCGGGATCGTGGCCAGGCCGGGGGCCGGTTCCGGCCACACCAGCAGGACCGGGCAGGGCGCGTGGTCGACGGCGAACCGGACGGCGGGGCCGAGGCTCTTCGGCCCGAGCCGGGACCGGTCCCCGTCCCGCGCCAGCACCAGCAGCCCCGCCCCCTCGGCGGCGGCCACCACCTCCCGCTCGGCCCGGCCCGACCGCTCCTCGCGCGCACAGGGCCGGTCCAGCCGCCGGGCCGCCGCGTCCAGCAGCGCGGCCGCCGAGGTGCCGCCGAGCGCCTCCAGCCGGTCCCCCGGATCGCGCTCCCAGCCCTCGGCCGGGCGGTGCCCCGTCCGGTGTGCGCGCCCGAGCAGCCCGTCGAAGGCCCCGTGCGCCACCGCGGGCACCTCGGGCCCGCTCACATGGAGCAGCACCACCTCGGCGGACCGCGGCGCGTGCGCGCGCACCGCGTCCACACAGGCCGGCCAGGTGCCCTCCACCAGCCAGGCGATCACCCGCATCCGCCGAACCTCCCGCCGTCGTGTGCGCCACGAGGGCGAAACACGCCCACCGCTTACAGAACCAGCAACGATCCCCACAGTGCCACCACCGCGACCGCGAGGGACGACGGCACGGCGAGCAGGCCGAGCCGGGTGAACTCCCCGAGGTTCACGTCGTGCTCGTGCTGGTGCACGATCCGCCGCCACAGCAGCGTGGCCAGCGAACCGGCGTAGGTGAGGTTCGGGCCGATGTTCACCCCGAGCAGCACCGCGAGCACCGCCCCCGGGCCGGCCGGGGCCGCCAGCGGCAGCAGGACCAGCACCGCGGGCAGGTTGTTGATCAGGTTGGCCAGCAGCGCGGCCAGCCCGGCGGTGGCCAGCAGCGCGACGAGCCCGGTGCCGTCCGGCACGACATGCCCCAGCACGTCCGCGAGCCCGTTGTCGACCACCGCCCGCACCACGACGCCCAGTGCCAGGACGAACGCCAGGAAGGCCGGGGACGCCGCCCGCACGACCGTCAGCGGGGTCGCCCGGCGCCGCGCCAGCGCCCGCCCGGCCAGCACCAGCGCGCCCCCGGCCGCCACCCAGGCCGGCTCGACGCCGAACAGCGACGCCACCACGAACCCGGCCAGCGTGCAGGCCACGGTCACCAGCGCGAACAGCGGCAGTCGCGGCGGGGTGCCGGCGGCCCGGTCCGCCGGGGCCGCCGCGGCGAGGTCGCGGGCGAAGTACCGCCGGAACACCAGGTACTCGACGCCGATCGCGGCGAGCCACGGCAGGGCCATCAGCGCCGCGAACCGGGTGAAGCTCAGCCCGCTCGCCGCGAACGCCAGCAGGTTCGTCAGATTGGACACCGGCAGCAGCAGCGAGGCGGTGTTCGACAGGTGCGTGCAGGCGTACACATGCGGTTTGGGCCGTACGCCGGTGCGCGCGGCCGTGGCGAACACCACCGGGGTGAGCAGCACGATCGTCGCGTCCAGGCTGAGTACGGCGGTGATCGCCGACGCCAGCGCGAACACGGCGGACAGCAGCCGCACCGGACGGCCGGCCGCCCATCGGGCCATCCAGGCCCCGCACGCCTGGAACAGCCCTTCCACGTCGCAGAAGTGGGCGATGACCAGCACCGCCGCCAGGAATCCGACCACCGGGCCGAGCCGTTCGGCCTCGGCCCGGGCGTGGTCGAGGGAGAGGGCGCCGGTGGCCACCGCGACCCCGGCGGCGGGTACGGCCATGACCGCCTCCGGCCACCCGAAGGGCCGTACGACGGCCCAGGCCAGCACGGCGACCAGCAAAGCGGCGGACAGGGCCGCGGCGAGCGGGGTGTTCAGGGCGGTTCCTTCCGGAAATGATCACGGGGTTGCCCGCCCATGAAAACAGACCGGAGGCCGAAGGGCCGGTCAGGGGCTCGGCCGGGGGTGCGGTCAGGGGCCCGTGCCCGGGCTCAGCACTGTCAGCCGGACGGACGCGGCGGTGCCGGAGACCGGGACCGGGCCGCCGGACCAGGCCACCCGCAGCGCGTCCCGCTCGTCCGGCGGGGTGACCAGCAGCCCGGCCGGCGTGGCCGACCGCGCCCCGCTGACCTGCGGGTTGGAGAAGGTCAGCCCGGCCCAGGCGCTCTGCCCCGGCCGGACCGTGACGGTGACCGGGGTGCCCGGGGTCCGCCTGGGATCGGCGCCCAGCTGACCACCGGAGGCGTTGACGAAGGCCGCGCCCGGATAGCCGCGCAGGGTGCAGGTGCGGCCGGAGGCGTTGGTGAGCACCAGCGGGAAGTTCTCCTGGCCGGCGCCCGGGTCGTTGCGGCCCACCGAGGCCCGCAACTCGGAGGTGTGGCAGCGGGAGCCGCCCGCGGGCGCGGCCGTCGTGCCGCCCGAGGGCGCCGTCGTCCTCGGCGGGGCCGGCGAGGCGGTGCGGGCGGGGGCGGAGGAGGCGGCCGGGGCGGACGCCGAAGGGCTCGGGGTCTCCCGCGCGGGGGCGGCCGTACCGGCGGAACTGGCCGGCGGATCGCTGCGGACGTCCTCGCCGCTGCCGCTGCCGCTGCCGTTGCCGCAGCCGGCCAGCAGGCCCAGCACGGCGGCCGTGCTCACGAGCAGGGCCCCGCGCCGCGCGGACCGGGGGGTGTGCACCATGTCGCTCAACACTCCTGAAGGGTCGTGGCACGCGACCGGGGTGCGTGCCTGGGGCGCCGGGTGCGCCGTTTCTCCCCGTCCGATGCGCGGACCGCCGGAAAAGTTCGGGGCACGCGGGTTCTTTTCCCCGATTCGCCCCTCGCCAGGCGCCGTTCAGGCCACCCGCAGCGAACGCGGTACGCCGTCGGCGGCGTCGCCGTCACCCCGTTGACGTATCCGCACGTACACCTGCGGCCGGGCGGCACCGCCCGCCGGGGCCGGGACCGGGCCCTACCGGTCCTGCTCGAACAGCGGTAGTTCGGCCCAGATCGTCTTGCCCTCCGCCGTGTGCCGACTGCCCCAGCGCTGGGTGAGCTGGGCGACCAGCAGCAGGCCCCGGCCGCCCTCGTCGAACACCTTGGCCCGGCGCAGATGCGGGGCCGTGTGGCTGGCGTCGGAGACCTCGCAGGTCAGCGTGTTCGCGTCGTGGATCAGCCGGAGCCGGATGGGGTGGGAGCCGTACCGGATGGCGTTGGTGACCAGCTCGCTGACCACCAGCTCGGTCGTGAACGTCGCCTCGCTCAGCGCCCAGTCGGACAGCTGCTCCACGACCTGCTTCCGGATCGGCGCGACCAGCGCCGGGTCGGCGGGGATGTCCCAGGTCGCCACCTGCGAGGCGGGCAGGCCCCGGGTACGGGCGAGCAGCAGGGCCACGTCGTCGGGCGCGCCGCCGTAGGGGAGCAGGGTGTGCAGGACCCGGTCGCAGGTCTCGTCGAGGGAGCCGGCGTACGCCCCGAGCGCCGCGTGGAGCATCTCCCGGCTGGTCTCCGGGTCCCGCTCCCGGGACCACACGAGCCCGTCCGTGTACAGCGCGAGGACCGTGCCCTCGGGCAGCTCCACCTCGGCGGACTCGAACGGCAGCCCGCCCAGGCCCAGCGGGGGACCGGCGGGCAGGTCCAGTGCGCGGGGCGCGCCGCCCGGCTCCAGCACCACGGGCGGCGGGTGCCCGGCGCGGGCCAGGGCGCAGCGCCGGGACACCGGGTCGTAGACCGCGTACAGACAGGTGGCGCCGAGCTCGCCGGGGCTGCCCGCCTCACCGGCGCTCGCCGTCCCGGACTCGTCCGAGAGCCGCAGCACCAGGTCGTCCAGGTGGGTGAGCAGCTCGTCCGGGGCCAGGTCGATGTCCGCCAGGGTGCGCACGGCGGTGCGCAGCCGGCCCATGGTGGCCGAGGCCCGGATGCCGTGCCCGACCACGTCCCCGACGACCATCGCGACCCGCATCCCGGACAGCGGGATCACGTCGAACCAGTCCCCGCCCACCCCGGCGCGCGCGGCCGGCAGATACCGGGAGCAGGCCTCCAGCGCGGCCGTGCGCGGCAGCGAGCGGGGCAGCAGGCTGCGCTGGAGCGCGAGCGCCGTCTCCCGTTCGCGCGAGTAACGGCGGGCGTTGTCGATGCAGACGGCGGCCCGCGCGGTGATCTCCTCGGCCAGCAGCACGTCGTCCGGGGTGAACGCCTCCGGGCGCCGGTGCCGGCACAGCACCGCGACCCCGAGGGTCAGCCCGCGCGCCTGGATCGGCACCGACATCGCGCAGTGGACGCCGAACTCGCGCACCGGCGTGCCGCCCGCGCCGTGCCGGGCCGGCCCCCGGCCCGCGGCGCCGGGGGCCGCCGCCGGGACGGCGACGGTACGGCCCGTGGTCAGCGCGTCGGCCTGTGGGGATGCCTCCGGGTACTGCTCCGTCTGCCCCGGGCCGATGCCCGTCTCCGGTACGCCGGGCAGCACCGACCGCTGGGCGATCCGGCGCAGCCGCACCGGCGTGGTGATGCGGGCCGGGGCCTCGGCGCCGCCGTCCTGCGGATCGAGCAGGTCGATGGTGACGAAGTCGGCGAGCGCGGGCACGCACACGTCCGCCAGCTCCTGGGCGGTACGGGTGACGTCCAGCGTGGTCCCGATGCGCACGCTGGCCTCGTTGACCAGCTGGAGCCGCTGCCGGGCGCGGTGGTTGTCGGTGATGTCGTGCGCGGCCATGGACACGCCCCGCACCCGGCCCGCCCGGTCCCGCACCGGTGCCATCCGGGCCAGCCAGGCGTGCGCCCGGTCCTCGCCGCCGGTGCGCAGGAAGGTCTGCACGTCCAGCGGCCGGCCCGAGGTCAGCACCCTGAACAGGTCCCGTTCCAGCTCCTCGCTCTGCGGCTTGCCGCCGATCTCCGCGATCCGCAGCCCCCGTACCCGCTCCTCGGGCAGCCCGACGACGGCGGCCATCGCCTCGTTCATCCGGCGCAGCCGCAGCCGGTCGTCGTACACGGCGATCGCGCAGGGCGACTGGATCAGGCCCGCCTCGGCGAGCGGGTCGTCGGCGGCGGGGGGCTCGGTGCCGGCCAGCGGGGTGACCACGAGCCAGTCGCCCGGCCCGCCGTCGTGCGGCGGGCGGTGGTGGGCGAGCAGCCACACGGAGACGGTACGGCCGTCACGGTGGCGCAGGCCGAGCGTGCCCTCCCAGCGCGGGCCGGGGGGCGCGGCCGGGGCGGGGGCGCCGCCGGCCAGCAGCTTCGCGGCGGGGCGGCCCAGGACGGCGTCCGCCGGGTGGCCGAGCAGGCGGACGGCTCCCTCGTTCCACTCCACCAGCGTGCCGTCGTCGCCGATGACAGCCCGTGCCGTGCCCGCGTCGTCGAACGGATAGACCCGGCTCATCGTCGCCGCTCCCAAGCGCACACACTCTCAGTGATCAGGTGGCACCACTCGTGTTCCAGCGTAGTGCGTGACGTCCCACGGCGAGCGGCGGCGCCGGGGCCGGTCGGCCGACCGGCCGAACACGGCCGGGGGCCGGTGAGGGGCAAATCCGGACTGTTCCCGGCCGGAGGCGGCCGGGTACGTCCGCCCTCTTGACGATCGTGTGGAGCAGGCCGTCAGAATCTGTTTGGTCGCGATCAATTCTGAGTAGTTCTGAGTCCTGATGAGCCCTGAGCCATGACGGGATTCCCTCCCGCCATGACGAGTCCCGATGGGGGAGAGCCGCCTATGACGGTCACGCGCAGGTCGGTCCTGGTAGTGGCCACGGCAGCACCCGCGGCCGGTACGCTCCCGGCCCTCGCGGCGGCCCCGGCCGCCCTCGCCGCCGAGGCGTCCGGCGCCGGACGCCTCACCGTGCCGCTGCGGGACGGCTGGCGGTTCCTCCTGGCCGACCCGGTCGGCGCCACCGACCCGGCCGGTGACCCGGCCCGGACCGCCGACCCGGGCCACGACGACTCGGCCTGGCGCGAGGTCGCCGTCCCGCACGACTGGAGCATCGAGCAGACCCCCACCACCGAGCACAACACCACCGGCGGCACCGGCTTCCTCCCGGGCGGTCTCGGCTGGTACCGGCTCGCCTTCACCCTCCCGCGCGCGTACACCGGCCGGCGCATCTCGGTGGAGTTCGACGGCGTCTACATGGACGCCCACGTCTACTGCAACGGCACCGAGGCGGGCCGCCACCCCTACGGCTACACCGGTTTCGCCCTCGACCTCACCGATCTCGTGCACACCGACGGCAGCACGCCCAACGTGCTCGCGGTCCAGGTGCGCAACCAACTGCCCAGCAGCCGCTGGTACTCCGGCAGCGGCATCTACCGCGAGGCACGCCTGGTGATCACCGAGCCGGTGCACGTCGCCCGCTGGGGGACGTACGTCACCACCCCGGAGGTCTCGCCCGGCCGGGCGCTGGTCCGGGTGCGCACGACGGCGCGCAACGACTCGGGCGCCACCGCGGAGGTGGAGATCAGGTCCCGGATCACCGCCCCCGACGGCCGGACCGTGGCCCGTACGGACAGCACGGTCGCCGTCGCCGCCGCGGGGGAGGCCGCCGCGACCCACGAACTCACGGTCCCGGACCCCGTGTTGTGGGACTTCGCGACCCCGCGGCACCGCTACACCCTGCACACCGAGCTGCGCGTGGCCGGCCGCACCACCGACACCCACCGCACCCCCTTCGGCATCCGCACCTTCCGCTTCGACCCCGACGAGGGCTTCTCCCTCAACGGCACCCCCGTCAAGATCAAGGGCGTCGACCTCCACCATGACCAGGGCGCCCTCGGTGCCGCGATCAGTACCGACGCCGTCCGCAGGCAGCTGCGGATCATGAAGTCGATGGGCGTCAACGCCCTGCGCACCTCGCACAACCCGCCGGCGCCGGAGCTGATCCGGGTCTGCGAGGAACTGGGCATCGTGATGCTGGTGGAGGCCTTCGACTGCTGGCGCACCGGCAAGACGCGGTACGACTACGGCCGGTTCTTCGACGAGTGGTGCGAGAAGGACGCCACCGAGATGGTCTTGGCCGCCCGCAACTCACCGGCCGTGCTGCTGTGGTCCATCGGCAACGAGATCCCCGACTCCACCTCCACCGCGGGCCTGGCCATGGCGGACCGGATCATCGGCGCGATCAAGGCGGCCGACGACACCCGGCCGCTCGTCATCGGCTCCGACAAGTACCGGCGGCCGCCCGCCAAGGGCTCGGCGGCCGACCTGATGCTCGCCAAGCTCGACGGCCTCGGCCTCAACTACAACACGGCCAAGTCGGTGGACGCCCTGCACGCCGCCTACCCGCACCTGTTCCTCTTCGAGTCCGAGTCCTCCTCGGAGACCTCCACCCGGGGCACCTACCAGGAACCGGAGCACCTCAACACCGGCGAGAACCACACCCCCGGCAGGCGGGAGGTCTCCTCCTACGACAACAACCTCGCCTCCTGGACGATGAGCGGCGAGTACGGGCACAAGAAGGACCGGGACCGGAAGTGGTTCGCGGGCCAGTTCCTGTGGTCCGGCATCGACTACATCGGCGAACCGACCCCGTACGACGTGTTCCCGGTGAAGGCGTCCTTCTTCGGCGCCGTCGACACGGCCGGTTTCCCCAAGGACATGTACCACCTGTTCAAAAGCCAGTGGACGACCGAGCCGATGGTCCACCTGCTGCCGATGACCTGGAACCACGAGGAGGGCGACACCGTCGAGGTGTGGGCGTACGCCAACGTGCCCGAGGTCGAACTGTTCCTCGACGGAAGGTCCCTCGGCGTACGGGAGTTCGACGTCAAGAAGACCACCGACGGCCGCGCCTACCTGGAGACCACCGAGGCCACCGGCGACGACAAGACCTTCACCGACGGCCCCTACCCGGGCAGTTACACCAGCCCCAACGGCAGCGCCGGCAAACTCCACCTGACCTGGAAGGTGCCGTACCGGCCGGGCGAGCTCAGGGCGGTGGCCCGGCGGGACGGCAAGGTCGTCGCCAGCGACGTCCTGCGCACGGCCGGCGCCCCGCACGCCGTACGCCTCACCGCCGACCGCACCTCCCTCACCGCCGACGGCCGTTCGCTCGCCTTCGTCACCGCCGAGATCATTGACGCGCACGGGGTCGTCGTGCCCGACGCCGCACACCTCCTCGCCTTCGACGTCTCGGGCGGCTCCCTGGCCGGCGTCGACAACGGCCGCCAGGAGAGCGCCGAGCGCTACCAGGCGAGCACCCGCACCGCCTTCCACGGAAAGGCGCTCGCCATCGTCCGGTGCGGCGCCGAGCCCGGCACCCTCCAGGTCACCGCCCGGGCGGCCGGCCTGCGCCCGGGCTCCGTCCGTCTGCGCACCACCGAGGCCGGCCACGCCTCGACCACCGCACCCGCGGTGTTCCGCCCCGACCACCCCGCGCCGCCCGCCCACCCGTACGCGGACGCGAGCTACTCCGGCCGCCCGGACACCCCGCCCGCCGCGATGCTGGACGGCGATCCGGCCACCGGCTGGTCCAACGCCTTCGTCAAGCAGGCCACCGCGCTGCTGCCCGCGTTCGACGGGGCCCGGGCGGAGGACTGGGTCTCGGTGGACTTCGGGCGCCCGCGCACCTTCGACCGGGTGGCCGTCTCCTTCACGGCCGACGCGGGCCACACCCCGCCCGCCCGGGCCGAGGTGGCGGTGTGGAACGGGCGTGCCTACGTCCCGGTGACCGGGGCGCGGGTGGAGTGGGCCACCGCCTCCGACAGCCCCACGGTCATCACCTTCGACCCGGTCCGCGGCTCCCGGCTGCGCCTGACCCTCACCAGCGCCCGCCCGGGTCGCCCGGACGGTGCGGTGCGCATCAGCAGGCTGGACGTGTGAGGGGGCGGGATCGGAGCCTGCGGTACCGCGATGCAAGGGGTCCCACCTGGGCGTATTTACGCGTGAGTACCCGCGCGGTACCGTGAGGGCATGCCAGCTCTCAACGTGGAGTTCAGCGAACGGGAACTAGAGGACCTGCGCCAGATCGCCAAGGAGCGCGGTACGTCGATGAAGGCCCTCGTGCGCGAGGCCGCCGCCGCCGACATCGCCCGGCACCGCGCTCTCCAGGAGGGCGCGGAGGCGTTCCGCCGCTTCTTCGCCGGCCACGCCGAGGAGTTCGCGGCGGCCTTCCCCGACGACGAGCGCCCCGGCCGGGGCGAGGCCGCCTGACCGATGCCCTCCGTCATCCACATCGACGTTCCCTGGCTGCTCCAGCGGCACGAAGAGGTCCTGCCCGACCAGCCCGCCGTGGACGACTTCTCGGCGCTGGTCGCCGCCGTCGCCCGGCACCGGGTGGACCCGCCCCGGCTCGGCGTCGACTCCGACGCCGCCTGGCGGGCCGCCGCCCTGCTGCACACCCTCGCCGTGCTCAAGCCGCTGCCCGCGGCCAACGCACGCTTCGCCTGCGCCACCGCCGTCGCCTACATGTTCGTCAGCGGCGCCGGCATCGACCCGCCCTACGGCGCGCTCGTCGACCTCGCGCGGGATCTCATCTCCGGCAAGACCGACGTCTACGGCGCCGCCGACCGGCTCCGCTCCTGGCAGATCTGACCCCGCTCCGGCCGGTGGGGGAAGCACCGGAGCCGCCGGCCGGAGCGGGGCCTCTCGGGGAGGACGGGCCCCAGTCCACTACCGGAGCGTGCCCTTCGGGAGCGTGCGCGTCCGGCCGGTGCGTGCGCCCGCTTCACACGGGGCGCGCGGGGCCGTGCGGTCCGTGCGTCCCGCGCCCCCGGCCGGACGGGAACCGTCCACGCGATGATCACTTCATGAACACGCGGAGTCATGAAGGGTCTCCGGGCGGGCGGGATCGGAATGTTTCAGGACGATTAACGACGCGCTGATTTCCGGCCATCCAACCCGTCCCGGGACCGGGAAACCGCTCTGTTACGGGGTCCCGCCGTTCGAATTCCGTGACTTCACGCCACTGATTCAACACGAAAGGTTACTGAAACCCATGGGTTCGATGTGAGTTTCGGCGGTGGACTCGGCAGAGTGGCGCACGCCGCCTCCGGCACCCGACCGGGCCGGAGCCGGCAACCCGTCTGTTCGAGCGGAAGGATGCACACAATGCGGAACACCGCGCGCTGGGCAGCGGCCCTCGGCCTCACGGCCGCCGCCGTATGCGGACCCCTGACCGGGGCCGCCGTCGCCGCACCGGGCGCCGCCCCGTCGTCGCTCTACGCCCCCTCGGCCCTGGTGCTCACCACCGGCCACGGCAACGACGCGGCCACGGCCACTCCGGAGCGCGCCGTCACCCTGAGCTGCGCGCCGACGGCCTCCGGCACCCATCCCGCCCCGGCCGAGGCCTGCGCCGAGCTGCGCGGCCTCGATGGCGACCTCGACGCCCTCAGGCCCGCCGACGGCGTGATGTGCACCAAGGAGTACAACCCGGTCGTGGTGACGCTCCAGGGCGTCTGGCAGGGCCAGCGCCTCTCCTACGAGCACACGTTCGACAACGCGTGCATGAGGGATGCCGTGGGCGGCAGCCTCTTCGCGTTCTAGGACCGGGATCGCACGGAACCCCGTGAACGCCGGATCAGGCCCGCAACTGGGGAGTGCGGCCCCTGGGGACGGGGAACCGGCGATCTCGCAACCGGGGCAGGCGGGCGGAGTGGGGCCGCCCGCCGGCTCCGGGCAACACAGCCGCTCCCCGGCCGGTCCGTGGGGGGCCGTCCGGGGAGCGGCGAAAAACGTACGGTTTCAGCGCGACGGGTCCGCCCTGCGGCGGTGACTCGTATCGCACCAGGGGTAGCGGCGGCTGCGCCGACAGGTACACAGAGCGACGCGGAACCGGTCCGAGCGGACCGTGGTCCCGTCCTCCAGTTCGACTTCCACGGGCCCTTCCATCAGGAGGGGCCCGCGCCGTCGCACGGTGACCCGCCGGGCGGGTGCGGCGGGGGCGCCGGGTTCGTCCGGCGCGCTGTCAGCGGGGTCGTTCGGCACGGATGACCACCAGCTCTTCCTTGTCGTCGGCCGGCGCGAGCAGCCCGCGCCGGCGCAGCCAGTCCTCCCGGGAGCGCAGCACCGGGCCGAACGGGACCCGGCGGCGCCGGATCACCTCCGCCTTCAGGCCCGCCGCCCGCAGCAGCTCCAGGGTGCGGTCGGGGCCGCTCAGCGCCGAGTGCACGAGCAGCAGCAGCCCGCCGGGGCGCAGCAGCACCGGGGCGTCCCGGCAGATCCGGTCCAGCAGCAGCCGGCCGTCGCTCCCCGCGTCCCAGGCCCGGGCCCGGCCGCGCGGCCCGCGCCCGTCCTCCGGTGCCGGCACATAGGGCGGGTTCGCCAGGATCAGGTCGTAGGCGCGGCCCCGGACCGGGGCGAAGAGGTTGCCCCGCCGGATGCGCACCGGCAGCCGGCTCAGCCAGGCGTTCAGCCGGGCCGTCCACACCGCCTGCCGGGACACGTCCACCGCGGTCACCTCGGCGCCCTGCCGGGCCGCCTCCAGCGCCAGGGCCCCGCTCCCGGTGCCCACGTCCAGCACGCGTGCGCCCGGTGGCGGGGCCTCCTCGCGCAGGGCCTCCGCCAGCATCTCCGTGTCGTCCTGCGGGGCGTACACGCCCGGAAGCAGCAAAAGGTTCACGTAACCCGAATGCCCTTCGTTTCAGGATGTATGGGAAATCCGCCGCTCCGGTTCCCGCTGTCCCGTCGTCCCCAGAGGCATCCGCAGGCACGAGCGGCCCGCCCGCCAGTCGGTCAGCAGCCGCCGGGCGAGCCGGTCCTCCAGGTACTCGGTCGCGTCGATGCCGAAGGCGATGTCCGGCGCCAGCTCCGGCTCCTCGGCGAGCAGCCCGCCGATCACCTCGTGCCGGACCACCTGCTCGTGCACCGCGTCGGCCTCCACGTGCTCGTCGTAGAAGAACTCCGCGGCCGGGCCGGCCCCGGTGCGGCGCATCGCCTCGGCGAGCCGGCGGGAGGCGGGCGAGGAGGTGATCTCCACCTCGGCGAAATGGCCCACCAGCGCGCCGCGCAGCTCCCGGTGCAGGCCGAACAGGGACATCAGGTTGACCAGGGCCAGCATCTCGGCCGGGGCCGCGTCCAGATGGCGGCCGTAGGCGGTGTCCAGGCCCAGGTCCGTCATCAGGTCGGCGAACAGCCGCGCGTGCACCCGGTCGGCCCGGCCGCCGCCGAACTCGTCGAACTCCACCGCGGCCATCGCCGCCTTCGCCCGGCCCCACAGCCGCGGCAGCACCCAGGCGTGCGGGTCGGCCTCCTTCAGGTGGTACAGCGAGCGCAGCGCCGCGTACTCGCGCACCTGCCACAGCTCGCCCTCCTTGTGCAGGAAACCGGCGACCCCCGTGCCCTCGGCCGGCTCGACCAGCAGGGCGCCGAGCGCGTCGTCCAGGCTGTCGTGGACGGGGGTGTCGGCGCGCAGCGCGTCCAGGAAGCGGGCCTCCAGCGCGGCCCGCACCCGCAGCAGCTCCGGGTCCCACTCGCGTTCCGCGGGCACCCCGGCGAAACCGCGGTAGTGCAGCTCGTAGCACACGTACAGGGCGAGCTGGAGGTCGTCCCCGTACGGGTCCGCCGCCCCGGCGTCGGCGGGCCGGGGGAGCGGACCCGCACCGTGCAGGCACGCGGTCAGCGCGGCGGACAGGGGACCTCGGGGGCGGGGCAGCAGGGGTTCTCGCGGGTGGTGATTCATGGACCCCGGGTACCCGGCCCGGCGTCGATCAACGGCCCGGCCCGGCTCCGTACCCGGTCCGCCGGTCGGCGGCACGGCTCGCCGGCCGGTCCGTGGCCGACGGGCCACGGCCGAGGGTGCCGGCGGCCCGCCCCTGAGCGTCCCGGGGTGCCCCGCCCGGTCGGCTCACTCCCCGTCCGCCTGCTCCTGGGCCCCGGTGTTCGGGGTGATGGCGTCGCCGGCCTGGCCCGAGGCCTTGTCCTCGTCGCGCTTCTCGGCCTGTTCGACCTCCCGGAGCACCTCCTCCAGGGCCGACTCCTGCCGGTCCTCATGGTCGTCGTGGCCGTTCCCGCCCGGCATGACCTCTCCTTTCCGCCGATGGGGTGATCTCCCCTGCGAGTTACCCGACGGCGCCGTCCCAAGCGTCCTGCGGCCCGGCGCGACGGCCGCTTCCGGGGCGTGGGGAGCCGGGAGGCGGCCTGCTCCGGGCACCGGTCCGCGGCCCGAAGGGCCTCCGCGCGGGCGGCCGGGACGGTGCTCGCCGTGCGCGGTGTTTCAGGGTGTGGCGCCCTGGATACACCCCGAGGGTTCGGCCCCCACAGTTCGCGAGCCCGTACGCCGTCGCAGTGAGGTCGTCACATGTCCCATGCCCCGTCTCCCGCAGGACCGTCGAACGGCACCCGGCCGGCTCCGGCCCCGGCCCACGAGCAGCGCCCGGCCCCGCCGCCCGGCGGCCGGCCCGGCCGGGGCGGTGCCGCCCTGGTGACGGGCGCCTCCTCCGGCATCGGCGCGGCCGTGGCCCGCCGGCTGGCCGCCCAGGGCGGCTGGCGGCTGGCGCTGAACGGCCGCGACGTCACCCGACTGGAGCAGGTGGCCGCCCAGTCCGGCGCGGTCGCGCTGCCCGGGGACCTCTCCCGGCCCGGCGCCGACCGCAGACTCGCCGACCTCGCCGTGGACCGCCTCGGACGGCTCGACCTGCTGGTGGCGGGCGCCGGCGTCGGCTGGGCCGGCGACTTCACCGGCATGCCCGCCGCCCGCATCGACGAGATCGTGGGCGTCGACCTGCTGGCCACCGTCCGCCTGGTGCGCGCCCTGCTGCCCCCCATGGTCGCCGCCGGATCGGGCCGCGTCGTGCTCATCGGGTCCCTGGCCGGCAGCGTGGGCGTGCGCGGGGAGGCCGTCTACTCCGCGGCGAAGGCCGCCCTCGGCACCTTCGCCGACTCCCTGCGCTACGAACTGCGCGGCACCGGGGTCGGCGTCAGCCACGTCATCCCCGGCGTGGTCGACACCCCCTTCTTCGACCGGCGGGGCATCCCCTACACCCGGTCCTGGCCCCGGCCGGTGCCCGCCGAGCGGGTCGCGGACGCGGTCTGCGCCGCCGTACGGCACGGCAGGGACGAGGTGTACGTCCCCGGGTGGCTCCGGCTGCCCGTCCTGGTGCGCGGCGCCGCGCCCGGACTCTACCGGCGGCTCGCCGCCCGCTTCGGGTGAGCGGCCATGACCGCGGTCACGGTGCTGCTCGCCCTGCTCGCGGCCCTGGCCAACGCGTCCGCCTCGGTGCTCCAGCGCCGGGCCGCCGTACAGGAGACGGACCAGGGCGGCGGGCCCGGGATGTCCATCCTGCGCCGGATCCCCCAGCTGCTGCGGCGCCGCAGCTGGCTGGCCGGGGCCGGCATGCTCCTGCTGTCCAGCCTGCTCCAGGCCGGGGCGCTGGCCACGGGCAGCCTGTCCCTGGTGCAGCCCCTGCTCGCCGCCGAACTGCTGTTCACCCTGGCCGTCGGCAGCGTCGTCTTCCGGCGCCGCCCCGACGCCCGGACCTGGCTGGCGTTCGTCGCCCTGGCCGGCGGGCTGGCCCTGTTCCTGCTGGCCGCCGCGCCGACCGCCGGACGGGACATCGCCCGGCCCGGGGCCTGGCTGCTGGGCGGCGGCGGAGTGCTCGGCGCCGTCGTGCTGCTCTGGCTGGCCGCCCGCCCGGCCCCGGGCGCCTCCCGGGCCACCCTGCTCGGCCTGGCCTCGGCGCTGTGCTTCGCCACCACGGCCGCGCTGCTGAAGGAGGCCGTGGGCCGGCTGGCGGACGGGCCCGCGGCGATGTTCGGGCACTGGTCGCTGTACGCCACGGGGGCCGCCGGACTGGTCGCCTTCGTGCTCCTCCAGGGCGCGCTCGCCACCGGACCGCTGACGGCCTCCCAGCCCGCCCTCACCCTCGGCGACGCGCTCGGCAGCGTCATCCTCGGCTGGGTGCTGTTCGCCGAGACGATCCACCTGGGGCTGCGCATGCTGCCGGAGGCGGTCGGCGTCGCCCTGATCGGCGCCGGCAGCATCGGCCTCGCCCGCGCCCCGTCCGTCGGCGGGGAGTGGGACACCGGCGGCCCGGCGTCGTCCCCCGGCTCCACCACCGCTGTTCCCCGCACCCCGAGGAGGTAGGTCCACCGATGTTCCCCGTGTCCGGACGCTCCTGGCGGACGGCCGCCGCCCTGCTGCCGGCCGGCGCCGCCGCGGCCCACATCGTCCCGGCGGCGAGCTGGCTGCCGGGCCTGCGGCCGCTGCTCTTCCCCGGTCTCGCCGGCACCGGCCACGTCCGGCACATCGCGCTCACCTTCGACGACGGGCCCGATCCGGAGTCGACCCCGCGTTTCCTCGACGCGCTGGACCGGCTCGGGGCGCGGGCCACCTTCTTCGTGGTCGGCGAGCACGCGGTGCGCCATCCCGGGCTGGTCCGCGAGACCGTGCGGCGCGGGCACGAGCTGGGGGTGCACGGCTGGCGCCACGACCGGCCCTGGCGGCCCGCGTTCGCCCGCGACGCCGAGGAGGTGGCCCGGACCGTCCGCGTCGTCCACGACCTCACCGGGCGGCGCCCGTGCTGGTACCGCCCGCCCTACGGCATCCTCACCACCGGCCGCTGGCTGGCCGCCCGCCGGGCCGGGCTGCGTACGGTGCTGTGGTCGGCGTGGGGCAGGGACTGGACGGCCGACGCCACACCGGGGTCCGTGCGGGCCAGGGTCGCCGCGGACCTGCGCGGCGGCGGCACCGTGCTGCTGCACGACGCCGACCGGTACTCGGCCCCCGGCTGCTGGCACGCCACGCTCGGCGCCCTCCCGGCCATCGTGCGGGACTGCCGGGAGGCGGGCCTGACGGTGGGCCCTCTCCGCGAACACGACACGGCTCCGGCCCCGGCCGCACCCCGATCGGCCGTACCGGAGCACGTGGCCGGGGGGTGACCGTGGCGGTGGGGCGGCGCGGGCCCTGTCGTACGTCGTGGCGGCGCCCGCGACGTGCCGGGGCGCGGGGCCGGCGGGTCCTGCGGGGCGCCGTGTCACAGGTCCCGCAGGCTCTCCAGCATGTCCCCCCGGAACAGCGCGTGCCCCCGGGCCACCCGGGCGGCGCGTCCCGGGGAGTCCTCCCCGAGGCCGTCCAGGGCCTTCAGGAGCGCGGGGCCGTCGGGGGCGAGGGCGCACAGGCCGAGCTCCGCCATCCGGCGGACGCCCTCCGCGCCGTGGCCGGGCAGCGGGCGGTGGGCGACCACCGGCAGGCCCGCCGCGAGCGCCTGTACGGCCGTCTGGCCGGCCGCGTTGTCCACCAGGGCGTGCCCCGCCGCCAGCAGCCCCGGCATGTCGTCGACCCAGCCGAGGGCCAGCGCGGCCGGCTCCCGGGACATCCGGGCGTACAGCCGCTCGTTGCGGCCGCACAGCACCACCGGCAGCCAGCCGGCCCGGGCGAGCAGCCGGGCGGTGGCGGCCGGCCGCGACGCCGCGCCCCACGCGCCGGCGGACAGCAGCACCGGGGGCCGGCCGGGCGCCCGCGCGGCGAACCGCTCCCGCCACCGGGCCGCGCCGGGGGCCGGACCGCGGAAGGCGGGCGCGACCACCGGGCCGGTGGTGACCACCGGCGTGCCGAGCGCCCGGCGCACCCGCACCGCCACCGTGTCCGTCAGGCACAGATACCGGTCGTTGCCCGGGTGCAGCCACTGCCGGTGCACCGCGAAGTCCAGCAGGAACACGGCGCTGGGCACCCGCAGCGCGCCCCGGGCCCGCAGGTGCCCGGTGAGCTGCGCGGCCAGATGGAAGACGGACACCACCACGTCGGCGCGCAACCGGTCCACCAGATCCGTCAGCCGGTCCCCGGCGAGCCGGGCCAGCGGCACCCCGCTGGGCCTGGGGCCGCGCCCCTCGCGCAGGAACGCGTCGTAGATCCCGGCGTACGCCCAGGGCAGGTGGCGCACCGACGCCTGGTAGCCGCGGCGCAGCCCGGTGCCCAGGCCGTACGGCAGCAGCCGCAGCACGTCGACCACCTCGGCCCGCTCGCCCCGGGCCCCGGCCCGGCGCGCGAGTTCGGCGGCCACGGTGTCGTGGCCGGCTCCCATGCTCGCGCTGAGGATCAGGATCCGCCGCCGGCCGTCCGGCGGGTCGTGGTCGGTGCTCCGCACGGATTGACGTTTCTCCGTCGTGGCGGCGCCCAAACCGCCCGCCGGTGGGCCGGGTCACCCGTGCGCGGCACCCCGCCGTGCCGGTGTCCGCGCCGCGGCTGCGGGCCGCCCGGCACGTGCCGGGCTGGAGACATCGGTACGACGGCGGGGCGGCGGCGAGCACGGGAGGAGCGGTGAGGCGGTTGCGGCGCGGCCTGCACCGCGCGTGGCGGTGGCTGCGGATCCGGGCCCTGTTCGAGCACGGGCGGGAACTGGAGCTGATGCACCGGGCGATGGGGTTCGCCACCCTGGCCCTGGTGACGCTGGCGCCGCTGCTGATCGTGGTCGCCGCGGCCGACCCCCTGGTGCGCGGCGGCTTCGCCTCCTGGCTCACCGACGGCATGGGCCTGTCCGGCCGGTCCGCGCACGCGGTCACCGACGTCATCAGCCCGCCCCGCAAGGTCATCGGCACCACCAGCGTCCTCAGCGGCGTCCTGCTCGCCGTGTTCGGCGTGGCCTTCGGCGGCAGCGTGCAGAACGCCTACGAACGGATCTGGGGCCTGGCGTCCGGCCCGTGGCACCGGGTGTGGCGGCAGGCGACCTGGCTGGTGGTGCTGACCGCGTACCTCTACCAGGAGGCGGCGACGAAGACGACGCTGCACGGCGGGCAGCGGATCACCCTGTCCACGGTGAGCGGCGCGCTGTTCTTCTGGTGGGGGCAGCGCTTCCTGCTGGGCGGCCAGGTCCGCTGGCGGGCGCTGCTGCCGGGCGCGGTGGCCACCGTCATCGGCCTGATCGGCCTGCGGGCCTTCTCCTACCTGGTGTTCACCCCGCTGATCGTCACCAACGCCCTCAGCTACGGCGCCGTCGGCACCGTCCTCGTCGTGGAGTCCTGGCTGATCGGCGTCGGCTTCGTCATCTACGGCGGCGCCCTGTTCGGCCGCTGGTTCACCGAACACCACTGGATGCCCTCCCACCATCAGCCGGAGTGGACGGACGAGCGGGAGCCCGACGACCGGGCCTAGGCGAGCTGTCGGCGTACCAGTTCGTGCAGGCGGCCGGTGGTGTCCGCGAGGAGGGCGGACGGGGGGCCCTGCTGGACTATTCTGCCCTCCTCCATGACGATCACCCGGTCGGCGTCCAGGACGGTCGACAGCCGGTGGGCGATCACGATCCGGGTGGCGTTCAGCTTGCGGGTGCTGTCGATGACGACGCGCTGGGTGTCGTTGTCCAGGGCGCTGGTCGCCTCGTCGAGGAACAGGATCCGCGGGCGCCGGATCAGGGCCTGGGCGATCATCAGGCGCTGCCGCTGCCCGCCGGAGATCGCGCCGCCCGCCGCGACGATGGTGTGCAGCCCCATCGGCATCCGCTGGATGTCCTCCGCGAGGCCCGCCAGCTCGGCCGCCGCCATCACCTCCTCCGGCGTGTACGGTTCCGCGCCGCAGATGACGTCCATGATCGAGCCGGAGAACGGCTGCGCGTGCTGGAGGACGACCCCGCACTGGCGGCGCACCGCGGACTGGTCCAGCGCCGCCAGGTCCTGGCCGTCGTACAGGACGCTGCCGGAGACCGGCCGGTCGAAGCCGATGAGCAGCCGTAGCAGCGTGGACTTGCCGCAGCCGCTGGGGCCGACGACCGCCACGAACTCGCCCGGCCGTACGGCGAAGGACACGTCGTCCAGGACCAGCGGGCCGTCGTCGGCGTACCGGAAGGACAGCCGGCGGGCCTCCAGCGCGCCCGACAGCGGTCCCGGACGGGTGCTCGCCGCCCGGACCTCGGGCCGGGCCTGGAGCACCGGCTTGATCTCCTCGAACAGCGGCAGCGCCGCCACCGACGACACGAACGCGCCGGTCAGCTGGGTGACCGAGGTCAGCAGCATGGTCACCGACGTGTTGAAGGTCAGGAAGTCCGCCGCTGACATCGCGCCCTTGGCCGGGCCCGCCAGCAGCATGAACATCAGCAGGGTGCAGACGGGGAGGTAGACCGCGCCCAGGACGGTGGTCAGGTTCTTGATCCGGCCGACCTTCTGCTGGAGCTCCCGGCCGCGCGCGAACTCGCGGGCCCAGGCCGCGTAGGCGTAGTTCTCGGCCGCCGCCACCCGCAGCTTGGGCAGCCCGCGCAGGGTCTGGAACGCCTGGTTGTTGAGCTTGTTGCCGAGCACCACCAGCCGCCGCTGCCAGCGCACCTGCCACAGCCCGAGCCCCGCGAACACCGCCGCGACCACGAGCAGCATGCCGACCGCCGCGAGCGCCATCGGCACGCTGTACCACAGCAGCAGCCCCAGGTTCATCGCGCCGACCGTCACCGACTGGGCGACGACCGGGCCGACGCCCGCCAGCAGCCGGCGGATCGCGCTGATGCCCATCGCCGCACTGGCCAGCTCGCCGGTCGAACGCCGGGTGAAGAACCGGGTGGGCAGCCGCAGCAGCCTGTCCCACACGGCCGGCTGCAGCGCCGCCTCGATACGGCCCTCCAGACGCAGGATGGACAGGTTCTCCAGCAGCGTGAACGCCGCCGCGACCACCCCGCTCACCATCACCGCCAGGCACACCCGGACGATCAGGCCCTCCTCGGCCCGCGGCACGTACTCGCCGAGCACCTTGCCGGTCGCGATGGGCACCAGCGCGCCGATGGCCACCGTCACCAGCCCCGCGAGCAGCAGGTTCAGCAGGTCGCCGCGGGTGCCGCGGAGGCTGAACCGCAGCAGCCCGAGCGGGGAGAGCGGCTTGTCGGGCAGCGGCCGGTAGAACATCACCGCCCGCGGCTCGAACTCCCCGGCGTTGTCCTTCCCGACCCGGGTCTCGCGACCGGTGCCCGGATGCACGGCGACATAGCCGCCGCGCCGCCACAGCAGCGCCACCGGGGCCCCGGACAGCGCCCGGTGGCCGACCAGCGGGCCCGTGTTCTCCCGCCACCAGCGCCCCTCCAGGCGCACCGCGCGGGTACGCACCCGGGAGGCCAGCGCCACCCGCTCCACCGGGTCCAGCCGCTCGCTCGTGGTGCCGCTCCGCCCGGGCTCGGCGAGCGCGATCCCGGCCGCCCGGGCGACCAGCTCGCAGGCCGCGTAGGTGGCGTCCGCGTCGGCGGCCGTCGGCTGGCGGGACGAGCGCTTGCCGATCGCGGCCAGCAGCGTCCGGTCGGCCTGCGCGCGCACCGCCTCACCGGCCTTGATCCCGGCGGCCGTACGCGTCTCGTGGGCCTGCTCCAGCTGCTCGATCCACCGGTCCAGCGCGGTCAGCAGCCGGTACTGCTGGTCCACCATGCTCTGCCACAGCGCCGGGTCCATCAGCAGATCGGCCGCGGCCTCGGCGCCGTACAGCGAGCCGTACTGCACACTGCCCGGCGGCACCTGCATCCAGAACACGTCGTCGTCGGCGGGCGCGGCGGCGCGTTCGTCCGCCAGCGGCGCCTGGAACAGCACGGACAGGCCCCGGCCGACGCCCAGCGCGACCGCGTACTCCAGCGGGCTGGAGGCCGGCGGCACGTACTGCGGGGTGCCGTACTCGTCGTAGGACCAGGTCTGGGTGCCGGCCGGCTGGTACAGCTCGCGCAGGGCGACGCGGTGCACCACACAGTCCCGGACCGGGCGGGCCACCAGCGTGTGCCGGGGCCCGGTGACCGGGCCGAGCAGCAGCGTGCCCGCCTCCAGCCGGCCCAGGTGGTGCCAGTGGCCCTGCTCGGCGGCGTCCACCGCGAACAGGTCCAGCGCACCGGCCGCGACCAGCCACAGCACCTGCGGGCCCGCCAGGTCCAGCCGGCCGAGGCCGGCGCAGTCCAGCCGGGTGCCCAGCGAACCCAGCGCCCCGAGGACGAGGTCGCCTTCCCGCACGGATGTCATCTCACCGCTCCCTGACCAGCGCCGCGTACGCGCCGCCGCGCGCCACCAGTTCCTCGTGCCGCCCGCGCTCCACGACCGTGCCGTGCTCCAGGACGACGATCTCGTCGCTGTCGCGGACCGTGCTCAGCCGGTGCGCGATCACCACACAGGCGCAGCCGCGCCGGCGCAGGTTGTCCATCACCACCAGCTCGGTCTCCGCGTCCAGCGCGCTGGTCACCTCGTCCAGCACCAGGATGCTCGGCCGGCGCACCAGCGCCCGCGCGATCTCCAGGCGCTGGCGCTGCCCGCCGGAGAAGTTCCGGCCGTCCTGCTCGACCCGGCTGTGGATGCCGCCGGGCCGGCGCATCACCACGTCGTACAGCGCCGCGTCCGTCAGCGCCTCCACCACCGCCTCGTCGGGGATCGACGGGTCCCACAGGGCCACGTTGTCGCGGACCGAACCCTCGAACAGGAAGACGTCCTGGTCCACGAAGGACACGGAGGCGGCGAGCGCGCCGCGCGGGATGTCCTCCAGCCGGCGGCCGTCGATGCGGATCACCCCGTCCCACGGCGTGTACAGGCCCGAGATCAGCCGGGAGACCGTGGACTTGCCGCTGCCCGAGCCGCCGACCAGCGCCACCTGCTGCCCGGGGCCCACGGTCAGGTCGAAACCGGTCAGCAGCGGCTTGTCGAGCGGGCTGTAGCCGAAGGTGATGTTCTCCAGCTCCACATGGCCGTGCAGCCGCCGGGCGGAGTCGCCGCCGGGGCGGGCGTAGAGCGGGTCGGTCCGGAAGTTCTCCACGTCCTTCAGCCGGGCCACGTCGGCCGCGAAGTCCTGGATGCGGCCCGCCACGCCGTTGAGCCGGGTCAGCGGCGCGGTGAAGCGGGCGACCAGCGCCTGGAAGGCGACCAGCAGCCCGACCGAGATGTGCCCCTCCACCGCGCGCAGCCCGCCGATCCACAGGATGAGCGCGCTGTTGACGGTGGCGAGGGTCGGCGCGACCACGCCCAGCCAGGCGCTCGGCACACCGAGCCGCTGCTGCTCCTCCAGCGTGGTGGCGTGCTGCCCGGCCCACTTGCGGAAGTAGCCGTCCTCGCCGCCGGTCGCCTTCAGCGTCTCGATCAGCTGAAGACCGGTGTACGAGGTGGTGGTGAGCCGTGCGGTGTCCGCGCGCAGCTTCGCCGTACGGGTCGCGCGCAGCCGTACGACGAGCCGCATGGCCACCACGTTCAGCAGCGCCACCGCGATGCCGACGAAGGTCAGCTGCGGGTCGTAGGTGTACAGCAGGACCGCGTACAGCACGACCACGATCGCGTCCACGCCGGCCGCCGCGAGGTCACGGGCCAGGGTCTCGGCGACCTGGTCGTTGGACTGCAGGCGCTGCACCAGGTCGGCGGGGGAGCGCTGGGCGAAGAAGGTCACCGGCAGCCGCAGCAGATGGCGCAGGAACCGGGCGCTGGAGAGGGTGGAGGAGATGATCCGGCCGTGCAGCAGGTTGGCCTGCTGGAGCCAGGTCAGCACCAGCGTGAGCAGCACACAGGCGGCCATCGAGGTGAACAGCACGCCCAGCAGCGAGGTCTGCCCGCCGATGAGGAAGGTGTCGATGTAGGTGCGGCTGAGCGCGGGCACGGCCGCGCCGACCGCGACCAGCAGCAGGCTGGCCAGCACCGCCGCCGGGAGGGTGCCGGCGGTGCCGCGCAGCCGGGCCGGCATCGCGCCGAGCACCCCGGAGCGGCGCCCGCCCCGGGTGAAGCCCTCGCCGGGCTCCAGCACCAGCACGACCCCGGTGAAGCTGCCGTCGAACTCCTCGATGGGCACGAAACGGCGGCCCTTGGCGGGGTCGTTGACGTACACCCCGCGCCGGCCGAGGCGGCGGCCCATGCCGTCGTAGACGACGTAGTGGTTGAACTCCCAGAAGAGGATGGCCGGGGCCCGCACCTCGGCGAGGGCGGCCAGGTCCATCTGCATGCCCTTGGCGGTCAGCCCGTAACTACGGGCCGCCTTCAGCAGGCTGGAGGCGCGGGAGCCGTCGCGGGAGACACCGCAGGCGATGCGCAGCTCCTCCAGCGGGACGTGCCGGCCGTAGTGGGCGAGGACCATCGCGAGGGAGGCGGCGCCGCACTCGACGGCCTCCATCTGCAACACGGTGGGCGTACGGGCCCTGCCGGTACGGGACTTGGGGGCCGGCCGCTTGGCGGGGGCCGCCCGTCTGCGGCCACGGGTTTCCTGGGCGGTGGTCACGGGAGCAGCCAATCGACGGGACGCTGGTCGGCGAGGTGGACGGAGCCGGTGGCGAGGGTCATGGACTCCAGCCGGAACGGCGGTCCGCCGGCGCTGGACCAGCGGTAACCGCTCTTGGTGGCGGGCGACTCGGCGAGCTCCACCAGGACGGCGACCGGGCGGCCCTCGCGGCTGAACTGCTCGCCGAGCTGGCTGTCGCCGAGGTACGCGGCGATCGACCGGGCGGACTGCGCGCCGCGGTCCACCGACTTCACGGTGCCGCGCAGCACGCCGTACCGCTGTGCCGGGACCGAGGAGACGGTCAGGTCGACGGAGGCGTGCGCCGGGATGGCGGCGGCCTTCTCGGCGGGTACGTACACGGTCGCGTACAGCGGGTCGGCGGCGTGCGCGACCTTCTCGACGGCGGCGACGTCGGTGCCCGTCCGGATGATCTGCCCGAGGGACGCGGCGAGCGTGGTGACGCGGCCGGCGGCGACCGTCCGCACCACGGTCTCGCCGTGTTCCGTACGGACCTTGAGGACGGGCGCGTTCGCGGGGAGCCGTTCGCCCTGCCGGGCGAGGACGGCCGTCACCTGTCCGGCCACCGGGCTCTGGAGCAGATAACTGCCCTGTCCGTGGGTGAGGATGGCGGGCGCGCTCACCGTGGAGGCGACCGAGCCGGTCACCGCCCACACGGAGGCGGCGGCCATGACGACGACGGTGACACCGAGCGCGAGCCAGCCCTGCGGACGGGCCAGCCGCACCGGAAGGTCCAGCTCCTCCGGTGACTGGAGCTTGGCGAGGGCCTGTTGGCGGAACTGCACGGAACTTCCCTCACCTGTGGGGGAGACGCATGAGGTGACGCATGGGTGACGCGTCCGGTGCCCAACGTCCGAGAGTCCCGGAGCCGAGGAACGGCTCCGGGACTTCGGGTGACACCGGGGTGTGCGATCAGAGGCCGGCGACCAGGCCGTTGATCGGGGCGGTGTTCAGGCCGGTGACACCCTCGACGGTGCCGACGACCGTGTTGACCAGACCGGTCACGCCGGGGGCGATCTCGTTCACGGTGCCCAGGGTGCTGTTGAGGGTGTTCACGGACAGACCGCCGGAGACGTTGTCCAGCTCGGCGTCCGAGATCTCGACGGTCTCGACCTGGGGGGTGGAGTTCATGATGGAACTTCCCTTCATATGGATGACTTCACAAGGGGGGAGCGGCCCCCTCTGGGGACAGACGGACGGCCGCGACCGCGGGCGCCGGGCACCCGGTTCCGGGGGCCCGCCGGACCCCGGCGGTGCGATGGATCAAAGCACGCACGCGGGGCGCGCTTCCAATCAATCAGGGCTCTCACCTGGGGACTTGGCTCCCGACGGGGTTCATCCGTGCAGGCGCGCGCACGTCGTGTCGGCTACTCCTTCACATGCCGCACGGCATCGTCGCGACGGGCGCCTTGCGGACCGGAACGCGAATCCGGCACTCCTCGCCAAAGGCGTGCCGCGGGGTGCGCGGTTGTGCAGAAGCCCGGGGGCCGGTGAGGCGCCTGGGTAATGGATGTGCAGATTCCCTGAAGGGGGGATTCCACTTGATGTCGACAGCCGACCGTTACTGATCGGTAGCTGACAGTGATCGATCGTGGGCTGGCGGGTGGTGGCCGGTTCGCCGCCCCACCACGTCCGTACGGAACCGGAATTGAACACACCGCGCCGTCGGCGCGTACCTACGGCCATCCAGGCGCCGCGATACCCACCCCGGTCCGTACGGCCCGCGAACGGCGGGCTCCCCGTCCCAGGAGGTCGACAAGGTTGAGTCACCAGCGAAAACCCCGGCGCAAGGCAGTGATGGCGGTGGGCGGTGTCGCGGCACTCGGCGCGGCGGCGCTTGTGCTGCCCCACGCGAGCGCCTCGCAGGACGCGACAGGCGACGGCCGGGCGCCGCGCACCACCGGCACCGGCACCGGCACCGCGAGGACCCTGCGGGCCTCGGACGCACCGGACCTCGACGCCCGGTTGCGCAGGCTCCTCGGCGACGCCTTCGCCGGCTCCTACTACGACAGCGGCCGGCAACGGCTCGTCGTCAACGTGGCCGGCGGCGACGGCGACGTCATCGGCCGGGCGAAGAAGTCGGGCGCGGTGGTCCGGCGGGTGGCCAACAGCGCCGCCGAACTCGGGGCCGCCACCCGGACGCTGAAGGCCGAGGCGGCCGTCCCGGGCACCTCCTGGGCCGTCGACCCGCGCACCGGCAAGGTCCTCGTCACCGCCGACTCCACGGTGACGGGCGCCCGGTGGGACAGGATCCGGTCGGCCGTGCGCGGGCTCGGCCCCGGCACGGCGACCCTGAAGAGGTCCCCCGGCACCTTCAGGACGCTCGCCTCGGGCGGCGACGCCGTCTTCTCCCAGACCCGGGGCGGCAGCGTGCGCTGCTCCCTCGGCTTCAACGTCACCGCCGCCGACGGCGGCCCCGCCTTCCTCACGGCCGGTCACTGCGGGGTCGCCGCCGAGAAGTGGTCCGACACGGAGACCGGCGGGCCGACGGCCACCGTCGACCGGGCGACCTTCCCCGGCGAGGGCGACTTCTCCCTCGTCACGTACGACGACCCGGGCACCCGGGCGCCCAGCGAGGTCGACACCGGCGACGGCCGGACCGTGCCCATCGGCCGGGCCGCCGAGGCCACCGTCGGCCAGGCCGTGTTCCGGATGGGCTCCACCACCGGGCTGCACGACGGCCGGGTGACCGGGCTGGACGCCACCGTCAACTTCCCCAGCGAGACCGACCCCGGCGGTGTCGACACCGTCACCGGCCTGATCCGGACGGACGTGTGCGCCGAGCCGGGCGACAGCGGCGGGCCCCTGTTCACCCGGGACGGCGGCGCCCTCGGCCTCACCTCCGGCGGCAGCGGCGACTGCGCCGGTGGCGGCGAGACCTTCTTCCAGCCGGTCACCACCGCCCTCCGGGCCACCGGGGCGACCCTCGGCGGGGGAGCGGGCGGAGGGGAGGGCGGCCAGACGGGCGCGGACGATCAGTCCGGTGCCGGTGCCGGTGCCGGTGCCGGTGTCGGTGTCGGTGTCGGTTCCGGTTCCGCTGACGAGACCGGTCCGGGTGCCGGTGCCCACCGTCCCGGCGCGGCGGACGACGGAACGCCGGCCCCCACCGGTACCCGCTGAGCGGACCGGCGCCCCTGGAGACTCCCCGGCCGGCCCCCCTCGGTTCCAGCCGGCGGGGAGCGGTCCGGCCCTCCCGCGGGAGGGCCGGACCCGGACCGCCGGACCTCGTCCTGCGCTGCCGGTCTCCCCGGCGGGCGGCCGGGCGCCGGCCGGGCGGTCACCCGTCGTCGCGGGCCCGGAGCAGCAGGACCGCCACGTCGTCCACCCGTTCCCGCGCCGCCACGCCGTGCCGGACCACCGCGTCCGCCAGGCTCTCCAGCGGCTGGTCGCCGACGTCCGCGAGCAGTCCGCCGAGGTCCGCCAGCGCGTCCTCGATGTCGACGCCCCGGGACTCCACCAGCCCGTCGGTGTACAGGACGAGGACCGAACCCGGGGCCAGGGACACCTCGGTCGTGGGATACACCGCCGAGGCGTCGATGCCCAGCAGCGGACCCCCGGCCAGGTCCAGCACCTTCACCTTCCCGTCCGGCCGGCGCAGCAGCGGCGGCGGATGGCCCGCCCGCGCCATCACGGCCCGCCCGTGGGCCGGGTCCAGCCGCAGATACAGACAGCTGGCGAACAGCTCGGCGCCCAGATCGATCAGCAGCCGGTTGGTGCTGCTGATCACCTCGTGCGGCGCCTGTCCCACCGTGGTGTACGCCCGTACGCCGGTGCGGATCTGCCCCATCAGGCCCGCCGCGGTCACGTTGTGCCCCTGGACGTCGCCGATCACCGCCGCCGCCAGCGGCCGGGCCGGCACCAGGTCGTAGAAGTCGCCGCCGATCTCCATGCCGTGGGTGGCGGGCAGATAGCGGGCCGCCGCCTCGATGCCGGGCAGCGGCGCCAGCGAGTGCGGCAGCAGTGCCTGCTGGAGACCGTGCGCCAGGCTGTGCTTCGCGTCGTAGAGCCGGGCCCGCTCCAGGGCCTGCGCGATCAGCCCGCCGAGCGAGGTCAGCACCGCCCGCTCGTCGGCGGGGAACGCATGCGGCTCGGCGTACGCCAGCACACACGTGCCCACCGGCCGGCCGGACGCGATCAGCGGCAGATACGCCCAGGCCGCGAAGCCGTCCGGGGTCTCGTGCCGGCTCGGGTACAGCCGCTCCAGGTGCGCCCGGGAGTCGAAGAACGCCGGCACGCCGGTGCTGAGCGCCTGTGTGCCCGGGGTGCGCTCGGCCAGCGGCAGCCCGTCGAACCGCTCCACGATGTGCGGGTCCCGGTAGCCGCGGTGCCCGAGCACGTGCAGCCGCCCGCCCTGCGAACCGAGGATCGCCATCGCCTGGCTGCCGACGGCGGGGGCCACCTCGTCCCAGACCAGCTGCACCACGTCCCGTACCCCCACCGCCTCGGTCAGCGCGCCCGCCAGGCTCAGCACCTGGGAGATCGTCATCAGCCGGGACGGGCCCGGGCCGGCCTGCCGGGGCCCGTGCGGGGGCTCCGTCACCGAGTGGGCCCGGCCGACGCGCACGCTCAGCCCGGTCGTGCTCGGGTACAGCCGGAACCACAGCCAGTTCCCGGGCGGGCGCAGCGCCACGAACGACGCCGTCTGCTGGCTGATCAGCGCCGCCCGGTAGCGGTCCTCGTACATCGGGTCGTTCAGCCAGGGCACCGACGCCCACAGCGGCGTGCCCAGCAGCTCCCCGGCCGGGCGGCCGAGCAGTTCGGCGGCGGCCGGGTTCACGAAGCCGATCCGGCCGTGCAGATCCAGCGACATCAGCCCGTACGGCAGCCGGGACACCAGCCGGACCGCCTCGACCGAGCCCAGTGTCTCCGCCACCGTCGCGGCCCCGGCCACCGAGGACGCCCGCACGTCCTCCCCCTGGCCGGGCGCCCGGGACCACGGCGCCGACCGTTCCAGGCGCAGCGCCAGCCGCTCGCAGGCCGCCCACAGACCGTCGCGTTCGGCGTCGGCCAGCTCCGGCGGACGTCCGCCGGGCCAGGTCACGAACACCGCCCCGTACACCCGCCGCTCCGTCGCCACGGGCAGCGCGGCCAGCGCGAACGGATACGGCAGCACCACCGCGATGCGCGGGTAGCTCCGGGCCATCTCCTCCTCGCCGCCCACCCACACCAGGCGCCGTTCGCACACCGCGTCCACCACCGGCAGCGGGGCGCTCAGCCCCACCCGCTCCCACGGCGCCGCGAACGCCCGGGGCATGCCCGCGTGCACCGCCATCTCCAGGACCGGTTCGTCGGGGCGCAGCAGATACACCGCGCCGGAGTGCGCGTGGACCTCGTGCATCATCGACACCAGGGCGAGCGACAGCACCGGCTGGGCGGCCGTCTCCCCGCCGTCCGCCGACGCCGGTTCCGGCCCCGGCCCGTCGGACACGCCGACCACCTCCTCCGGCCGCGTGCCGTGTCCAGGCCACAAGACTCCCTCGGGGCGGCGCCCGGCGCACGGCGAACGGTCCGGCGCGGTCCGGCGTGAGGGGTGCGCGACGAAGGGGCCTCGGTGGTCCGGCGCGAGCGGTGCGTGGTGAACGCTCCCGGTGCGCCCGGTGCGCGGCGCGGTACTCCGTATCGCTCGGCCGGCCGCTGCCCCGCGCGGGGGAGTGGGGGGCGTGGGTGTGGCCGGTTGGTGTCCAGGGGGTCGGCCCGGCCGGGGCCTGGCTCGGCGTGGCGCGTGCGGGGGGCGGGGTGCACGGCGCTGGTCGGCGGGCGGGGCGCACGCATTGGTCTGTCCTGGCCGGGGGGGGGCACGGTTGGCGTCTTGGCGCGTAGGGCGCACGGTCGGGCGCGCGGGGCGCTTGTGGTGTACGGGATAGCTTCTGTACGCCCCTCGGTCACGCCACATGGCCGAAAACGTAGGTATGCGCGAGGGGCCGGTGGATTCCGGATACCGAAGCGGTCCGGCTTTGGGTGAGGGGGTGCGGGGCGGACCGGATGTGTGGGTGGCGGGGCCAAGTCGCCCACGGCGTGTCGCGTCGTCGGCCGGGCGGCGGGCCCAGCGCGGCCGGTGGCCGAATCGTCACCACAGATCAGGCGAGGTTCGGCCAACCCGTCGTACCGGGTGGTAGGGCATCGGACCGGGCACTCCGGGAGCGGGTGGCGGCTTCCCAGGCGTCCCTCGGGCATCTTTTTTCCCGCGCCCGGTTTGCCGGTGAGCCGCCGGGGCACACGCGGGGGCGACGATCAGGTCGCCGCCTCCACGGGCGCGAGGGGCTCCGACAAGTGGCCCGACGATGACGCAAAAGCACCTGCACAGTACTCTCCGTTCAACTTCAGGGGGTTGCTTGCGCGTGACGCACCGTGAAGACTGTGGCCGAGTTCCCTCGAAACGAAGGTGTCCCGGGGTGTGCACCATGCCCATCACGGGGTGGCATCCGCGCAATACGGGAGGGCGGGCGCCCAGAACGCGTCATCTCGCACCTCGTTTCGAACGGCCGGGGCTGGGGGCCCGCTGTCGTACAGGAGCCGGGAGGGTCCCGCGTGATCGCTGCGCGGGAGGTATCGCCGAGGGGATGGGTTATGTCGGGTTGGCGCGCCGCACGATCGGGCTCGCCGCGGGGCCGTGGCCGGCCGCGCGGTCGCCGCTTCCTGTGCCGCACGTGTTGAGGGCCATGGGCCCGCTCCGGCGTCGGACGGACGCCGGCTGACCGTCCCGCCGCGCACCGCCAAGGCCGCGCGGGCCGCGCGCTGCCTCCGGTCCGATGTCCGGAAAGCGTCGGCACAGCCGTGTCCGGAACCGCTCGCGCCCCGGGGCTCCGACAGCCTCGGTGTGTGACTCCCGCGTGCCCGCACGCGCCACCCGCTAGCGAGGAGACAAGGTGATCAGCAAGCAACCGACGGGCGAGCGCCTTCTGTCGGAGGAGTTACCCGACCGCTGGCGGGGCTTACGCGAGGCCGGGCCGGTGCGGTACGACGAGACACAGGGCGTCTGGCAGGTGCTGGACCACGCATCGGTCGCCACCGTGCTCGCCGACCCGGCGACCTACTCCTCGGACCTGTCCGCCCTCACCCCCACCCAGCCCGACTTCGAGACCTTCCGGCAGGGCAACTTCGTCGGGATGGACCCGCCGGCACACCGCAGACTGCGCGCCCTGGTCAGCCAGGCGTTCACCCCCCGGGTCGTCCAGGGACTCGGGCCCCGCATCGAGGCCGTCTGCGCCCGGCTGCTGGACGACGTGGCCGACCGCGACCGGTTCGACCTGGTCGACACGCTGGCCTACCCGCTGCCGATCATCGTCATCGCCGAGCTGCTCGGCGTCCCGGCCGGGGAACACCGGCTCTTCCAGGAGTGGGCGGGCGTGCTGTTCGGCGGCGACCAGCTCGGCGAGGCGCCCGACATGGCCGACCTGGAGCGGGCGCTGGAGGCCATCGCCCCCACGGTGCGCGAGATGAACGGCTACATGCTGGAGCACATCCGCGCCCGCCGCGCCGACCCCGGCGACGACCTCACCAGCAGACTCATCGCCGCCGAGGTGGACGGCGTGCGCCTGCGGGACGAGGAGATGGTCGGCTTCGTGGCGCTGCTGCTGGTCGCCGGACACATCACCACCACCGCACTGCTCGGCAACGCCGTCGTCGCCTTCGACCGCCACCCCGGCACGGACGCCGCGCTGCGCGCCGACCCCGCGCGCATCCCGGCCGCCGTCGAGGAGGTGCTGCGTTGGCTGCCGCCCTTCCCGGAGCTGGGCCGCCGGGTCACCCGGCCCGTGGTCCTCGGCGGCCGTGAACTCCCGGCCGACACCCTGCTGATGGCCCATCTGGGCGCCGCCAACCGGGACCCCGCCCGGTTTGCCGCGCCCGACGTCTTCGACGTGACCCGGAGCCCCAATCCCCATCTCACCTTCGGGCACGGCATCCACTTCTGTTTCGGCGCACCCCTGGCCCGGCTGGAGGCACGGATCGCCCTGCGTATGTTGCATGAACGATTCCGCATGCTGGCGATCCCCTCCTACGAGGACATCGTCCACCAGAACCCGGCCGTCATCGTCGGCGTACGACAGCTGCCCGTCGAGGTCGGCAGACCCTAGCCCCGGCGCGTGCAGCGCCCTCCGGACGGCCCCCGCACCGCTCGTCACGGGCCGGACCGGCACGCCCGCACCACAGACTTATCCAACGGAGTCCCCTTCTCATGCCGTACACCATCCCCGCCGCTCCGGCCGCCTCCCGGACACCGTCCCCCTCGCCCCGGGAGTCGCGGGAACCGCACCGGGAGTTGCAGGACCGTCTCGACTCCCTCGCCCGGACCCACCGGGTGCCCGGAGCCCAACTGGCCCTGGACACCGGCACGGACGTGATCGCCGTACACACCGGCACGGCCGACGTCACGACCGGCAGCTCCTTCACCGCGGACACCGCCGTCCCGCTGGGCTCGCTCACCAAGCCCTTCACCGCCGCGCTCGTCCTGCTCCTCGCCGACGACGGCGACCTCGACCTGGACGAACCCGCCGCCGGCCAGCTCCCCGAACTGGCCGGGATACCCGAGGTGACGATACGTCACCTCCTCGCCCACACCGGCGGGTTGCCCACCGGGCCCGATTCGGACACCGCCGCCACGACCACCGCCGCCCGCTATCTCGCCGCCGTCTGCACCGACCGCGACCTGCTGTTCGCGCCCGGCACCGACTTCTCCTACTCCAACGCCGGCTACGTCGCCGCCGGACGGCTGGTGGAGACGGTCACCGGCATGCCGTGGCCCGAGGCGGTCCGGGCGCTGCTCCTCGAACCCCTCGGCATCCGGCCCGCGTTCACCGGCGACACCGCGCCCGCCCGCCCCGTGGCCGCCGGACACGCCGTCAACACCGCGACCGGGCAGGCCCGTCCGGCCCGGCAGAACCTGGCACCGCTGGAGGCACCGGCCGGCGCGCTGCTCGCGAGCGCCCTGGACCTGGTCGCGTTCGGCAACGCGCTCACCGGCCGCTCGGACCTGCTGCCGCCCGCCGTCGCCAAGGAGATGCGCCGGCCCGAGAACGCCGCCCGCCCCGGCGCGCTGGCCGACGGCTGGGGTCCCGGACTGGCCCTGTACCGGCGGGACGACCGGATCTGGTGCGGCCACGACGGCAACGCCCAGGGCACGTCCTGCCATCTGCGGGCGGACCCGGAGAGCGGGGTCGTGGTCGCCTTCACCGGCAACTCCGGGTCCGCGACCGCGCTGTGGCGCGACCTCGCCGAGGAGGTGACCCGGCTCACCGGCATCCCGGTGCCGGCCGGCCCGCACACCGCGGACCCGGGGCACACCGCTGACCGAGGGCGGCCCGTCGACCTGCCCGGCTGCGCGGGCACGTACCGCAACGGCACCACGACCTACCGCGTCGCCCCCGGTCCCGACGGCGGGATGGCCCTCTCCGTCGACGGGGACCTGCCCCTGCCGCTGGTCTGTCACGCCGACCTGTCCTGCGATCTGCGCGATCCGGCCACCGGGCGGCTCGAACCCGGCGGACGATTCCACCGCGATCCGGCCACCGGCCGGATCGACCGGGTACAGATCTCCGGACGCACGGCACGCCGGACCGACGACGGCTGAGGCGGGGCGCCGCCGGTACCGGTCGGGTGCCGGTGTCGACCGGTGCCGGTGCCGGTGCCGGTGCCGTGCCGGTCCGCGTCCGGCTCCGGGGCTGTCGCTGTCCTGGTCGCGGTTTCGAGTCCTGGTTCCGGTTCCGGTTCGCTCCTCGCCCCGGTCGCGCTGGTGTGGCCGGTTTCGCGGGTACGGCCGGTGGGGAGGCGGTGGCCGCCGTGGCCCGGGGGTTCGGCTCCGGTCGTGGTCTTGGCCGTGGCCGTGGCCGTGGCCGTAGTCGTGGTCGTGGTCTTGGCCGCTGGTCCCGCGCGGTCCCGGTGCGACGGGGTCGTTCGTCGCCGGAGACCGGGCATCGCCTCAGGCCACCGCTCCTGGACAACGGTCACTGCTCCCGGACACCGGACACCGGACACCGTTCGCCGCTCCCGGACACCGGACACCGCCGCCCGCCCCGCACCACCGCCCCGTCACGCACCGCCGGTGACCCGCGCCCAGTCCCCCGCCCCGGGGTCCACCGGGGCCGCCCCGCGCCGTATCGCCCCGCTCTCCGAAGGACTTCACCCATGACGGACCTGCACGACAAGCCCGCTCCGGCGTCCTCCCTGTCACAGACCAGCCCCGCCGCCGGCCTGCCGGTGAGCGGCGCGGCACCGGCGCACCCGACGCTCGGCGAGCTGTTCACCGCCTGGGTGGCCCGCACCCCGGACGCACCTGCCCTCACCGACGGGCGGCGGACCTGGACCTACCGCGAACTGGCCGCCCGTGCCGATCGGTTGGCCGCGCACCTGGTACGGCGGGGAGCCGGGCCGGACCGGGTGGTGGCCCTGGTCCTGCCGCGCTCCATGGAGCTGATCGCGGCCGAGCTGGCCGTCGCGCGGGCGGGCGCCGCCTTCCTGCCGGTGGACCCGGCCTATCCCGCCGAGCGCCGGGCGCTGATGCTCGCCGACGCCGGGCCCGCCGTCACCCTCGACGATCCGCGCCGGATCGGCGAACTGCTGGAGACGGGCGAGCCGTCGGCCGCCGACGAGGACACCGACCGGGGGGCCGACGCCGACGCCGACCACGCGGCGTACGTCATCTACACCTCCGGCTCCACCGGCACCCCCAAGGGCGTCACGGTCACCCATCGCGGCCTGGGCGGCTTCACCTCGGCCGCCGCCGAACGGTACGCGGTGGGCCCCGGGGACCGGGTGCTCCAGTTCTCCTCGCCGAGCTTCGACGCCTCCGTGCTGGAACTGTGCGTGTCCGTCCTGTGCGGCGCCACGCTGGTGGTACCGCCGCACGGGCCGTGGCTCGGCGACGAACTCGCGGCGGTCCTGGACGAGTACCGCGTCACCCACGCCCTGATCCCGCCCGCCGCGCTGGCCACCCTGCCCGACCCCGCGCAGGGCACCGCGCGCCATCTGCGCACGCTGATCGTGGGCGCCGAGGCCTGCCCGGCGGGGCTCGTGGACCGCTGGGCGCCCGGCCGCCGCATGATCAACTCCTATGGTCCGACCGAGACCACCATCGTCGCCACCTGGACCGGGCCGCTCACCGCCGGCCGGGGCACCCCGACGATCGGCGGCGCCCTGCCGCACACGCGGGTGTACGTCCTGGACGCCGCGATGCGGCCCGTGCCGCCCGGCGTGGACGGGGAGCTGTTCGTCGGCGGGGACGCGGTGGCCCGGGGGTACCTGGGCCGGCCGGGCCTGACCGCCGCCCGCTTCGTCGCCGACCCCTTCGGCACGCCCGGCGCCCGGCTGTACCGCACCGGGGACCGGGCGCGCCGGACCGCCGACGGGGAACTGGAGTTTCTGGGCCGGCTGGACCGGCAGGTGAAGATCCGCGGCTTCCGCATCGAGCCCGGCGAGATCGAGGCGGCCCTGCGGCGCGCGGGCGGCGGGGCGGTCGGCGAGGCGGTGGTCGTGGTCCGCGAGGACACCCCGGGCCACCAGCGCCTCGTCGCCTACGTCACCCCGGCGGGTCGGCCGACACCCACCGCTCCGACCGACAGCGCGAAGCGGGCCGACCCGGCCGCCTTGACGGACTCGGCCGATCCGACGGACTCCGCCGATCCGACGGACTCCGTTGAGCCGGGTGGTGCCGCCGCCTCGGCCGGCGCTGCCGAGCCGGTCGGCTCGGCCACCCCGTCCGACTCCGCCGAGCCCCGCGATCCCGCCGGGCAGATCAACTCCGTCGCCCCGACCGACGGCGCGGAGTCGGCCGCCTCCGTCCAGTCGGCTGCCTCCGCCGCTCCGGTCAACTCCGCCGCGCCCCGTAACCCCGCCACCCAGCCCCACCTCGCCCAACCGGCGCTTCCCTCCGAGGCGTTGGACCCCGGATCGCTCCGTGCCGCCGTGGCCGGGCTGTTGCCCGCGCACATGGTGCCCGCCGTCGTCGTGGTGCTGGAGCGGATGCCGCTCACCCCGCAGCACAAGATCGACCGGCGGGCGCTGCCCGTGCCGGAACGGGCGGTCGTGGTCGGGCGGGTGGCGCCCCGGTCGGAGCGGGAGCGGGTGCTCGCCGGGATCTGGGCCGAGGTGCTGGGTGTCGACGAGGTCGGGGTGACCGACGACTTCTTCGACCTCGGCGGCGAGTCCCTCCTCGCCGCCCGGGTGCTCGCCCGGGTCCGGGACGAGCTGGGGGTCCGGCTGACCCTGCGGGACGTGTTCACCGCGCGGACCGTCGCCGCCCTCGCCCCGCTGCTCGCCGACCCGTCGGCCGCCGCGGCCCCGGAGCCGATCCCGCCGGCCCCGGCCGAGGGCGCCCTGCCGCTGTCCAGCGCGCAGCGGCGGCTGTGGTACCTGGACGACCTCTCCGGCGGCGGCACCGAGTACAACACCGGCGTGGCCCTGCGGCTGCGCGGCGCCCTGGACCCGGACGCGCTGCGCCGCTCCCTGCACCGGCTCGCGGCCCGCCACGCCTCCCTGCGCACCACCTTCGCCACCGCCGACGGCCAGGGCGTCCAGCGGGTCGCGCCGGAACCGGAGCTGCCACTGCGGACGGCCGACCTCTCCGGCGCGCCGGACGCGGAGGAGGCCGTCGAGGCGCTGCTCACCGAGGAGCTGGAGCTGCCCTTCGACCTGGCGGCCGGCCCGCTCACCCGGGCCCTGCTCGTCCGGCTGGGCGCCGAGGAGCACGTACTCCTCCTGGCCCAGCACCACATCGTCACCGACGGCTGGTCGGTCGGCGTCCTCACCCGCGAACTCGCCGCCCTGTACCAGGCCGAGACCACCGGCGAGCCCGCCGGGCTGCCCGAACCCGCCGTGCAGTACCCGGACTTCGCGCTGTGGGAGCGGCGGCAGCGGACCGGCGACGCGGACACCGCCGATCTCGCCTACTGGAAGCGGCACTTGGCGGGCCTTCAGCAGCTGGAGCTGCCCACGGACCGGCCGCGTCCCGCCGTGCGCACCACCGCCGGCGCGGCCCACCGGCACGCCCTGCCCGCCGAGTTGGTGACCCGGCTGCGGCACCTGGCCGCCGGTCGCGGCACCACGCTGTTCACCCTGTTCGCGGGCGCCGCCGCGCTGCTGTTCTCCCGCTACTCCGGACAGCGGGACATCGCGTTCGGCACCGTCACCACCGGACGCGGCCGACGGGACCTGGAGGACGTGCCCGGGTTCTTCGCCAACACGGTGGTGGTGCGCGGCGAGGTGGACGAGCGGGCCACCGTGGACCGGTTCGTGGAGAGCGTGCGGGCGGCCGTGCTGGACGCCTTCGCCCACGACGGCGTGCCCTTCGACCGGGTGGTGGAGGAACTCGCCCCGCCCCGCGACCCCAGCCGCACCCCGCTGGTCCAGGCGCTCGTCGTCCAGCAGAGCCCGCTGCCCGTGCCGCCGCTCGCCGGGGGACTGCGCCTGGCCGAGCACCCGCTGCCCCGCCCGGCCGCCCGCTTCGACCTGGTCCTGGAGTTCACCCCGGACCCGGACGGCGGCTCGGTGCTGACCGCCGAGTTCAACACGGACCTGTTCGACGCGGCGACCGTGGCCCGGATGACCGACCATCTGCACCGCCTGCTGGAGGGCATGGCGGACGGCCCGGGCCGCACCCTGGCCGAACTGCCCATGCTCTCCGCCGCGGAGCGGCACACGCTGGTGGACGGCTTCAACCCGCCCGCCGGACGGCCCCGGGAGACCGGGCCCGCCACGCTGCCCGGCCTGCTCCACGCCCAGGCGGCCCGCACCCCCGGCCGTACGGCGGTGATCTGCGGACCGGACCGGCTGGCGTACGCCGAGGTGGCCCGGCGCGCCAATCGGCTGGCCCGGCGGCTCGTCGCACGCGGCGCGGGCCCGGAGACCCTGGTCGCGCTGTGCCTGCCGCGCACCGCCGACCTCGTGCCCGTGCTGTGGGCGGTGCTCGCCTCGGGCGCCGCCTACCTCCCCGTCGACCCCGGCTACCCCGCCGAACGGGTCCGGTTCATGCTCGCCGACGCCCGGCCCGCCCTCGTCGTCGCCACCCGGGAGACCGCCGCCGCCCTGCCCCCGGACTGCGAGCCGCTGTTCCTGGAGGACGCCACCGACCCGGCGGTGCCCGACACGGACCTCACCGACGCCGACCGGCTCCGTCCGCTGCTGCCGGACCACCCCGCGTACGTCATCTACACCTCCGGCTCCACCGGCCGCCCCAAGGGAGTGGTGGTCACCCACCGCACGGTCGCCGCGCTGGCCCGGTGGACGGGAGAGCGGTTCGGCGCCGAGGGGCTGGACCACGTGATCGCCGCGACCTCCCTCAACTTCGACGTCTCCGTCTTCGAACTGCTCTGCCCGCTCACGGCCGGCGGCACCGTCGAGGTGGTCGCCGACCTGCCGGCCCTCGCCGACGGCACCGGACCACGCCGGGCCGGGCTGCTCAGCGGGGTGCCGTCCGTCGTCTCCCGGCTGATCGCGGGCGGCACAGCGCCCGTGACCGCCGACACCGTCGTCCTCGCAGGCGAGGCCCTGCCCGCCCAGACACTGCACGAACTGCGCGCCGCCCTGCCCGGCTGCCGCGTCGCCAACGTCTACGGCCCCACCGAGGCCACCGTGTACGCGACCGCCTGGTTCGCCGGGGACCGGCTGCCCGAGCAGGCCCCGCCCATCGGCGCCCCGGTGGCGCTCACCCGGGCCTATGTGCTGGACGGCGCCCTGCGGCCCCAACCCGTCGGCGTCACCGGCGAGTTGTACCTTGGGGGCGGCGGCCTGGCCCGCGGCTACCTGAACCGACCCGGACTGACCGCCACCCGGTTCGTCGCCGACCCGTTCGGCGCGCCGGGGCAGCGCATGTACCGCACCGGCGACCTGGTGCGCCGCCGCGCCGACGGCACGCTGGAGTACGTCGGCCGGACCGACCAGCAGGTCAAGGTGCGCGGCTTCCGCATCGAACTGGGCGAGGTGGAGGAGGCGCTGCGCGGCTGCGCCGGCGTGGCCGAGGCCGCGGCCGGCGCCGTCACCGACCACGACGGCCACCGGCGCCTGGTCGGCTACGTCGTCCCGGCCGCCGGACACCGGGCCGAACCCGAGGCCGTACGCCGGGAACTGGGCCGTACGCTGCCCGACTACATGGTCCCGTCGGCCGTCGTCGTGCTGGACGCCCTGCCGCTCAGCCCGAACGGCAAGGTCGACCGCGGCCGGCTCCCCGACCCCGGGCCCGCCGTGCGCGCGGTACGGCACGTCGCGCCCCGCACGCCCACCGAGCGCGCGCTCGCCACGATCTGGGCCGAGGTGCTGCGGGTGGAGCGGATCGGCGTCGACGACAACTTCTTCGAGCTCGGCGGCGACTCGATCCTGAGCATCCAGGTGGTGGCCCGCGCCCGGCAGGAGGGCCTGCCGCTGACCTCCCGGGACGTCTACCAGCACCAGACGGTGGCCGCCCTGGCCCGCCGCGCGGACGCCGCCGGCGGCCCGCGCGAGGCCGCCCCCGCACCGGAGGCGGCCACCGGCGCCGCCCCCCTCACCCCCATCCAGCACTGGCTGTTCGACTCCGCCGCCGCACGCGCCGGCCACTTCGCCCAGGCGCTGTCCGTCCGGCTGCCCGACGACCTGGACCCGGCGGCGCTCGAGGACGCGCTGAACGACCTGGTCGCCCACCACGACGCCCTGCGCTCCCGCTTCACCGCCGACGACGGCACGGACGCCCGGACCGCCTGGGCGGTGGCGGAGGCGGCGCCCCGCCTCCCCCTGGCCCGCCACACCGGGCCGGAGACCGACACCCCCCACTTCGGCCCCTTCGACCTCGCCCGGGGACCGCTGCTGCGGGCCGTGCTGCACGACACCGGCGCCGGCCGCCCCCCGGTGCTGCACCTCGCCGTCCACCACCTGGTGGTCGACGGCGTCTCCTGGCGGCTGCTGCTGGAGGACCTGGACCGCGCCTACCGGGCCCGCCGCACCGGCCGCGACGGCGCCGCCGCGCTGCCCGCCAAGTCCTCGCCGCTGCGCCAGTGGGCCCACCGGCTCGCCGCCCACGCGGCGGACGGCGGCTTCGACGACGAACGCGCGTACTGGGCCCGGGCCCTCCCCGAGGCCGGCCCCGCGCTGCCGACGGGGCCCGCCGGAACCTATGCCCAACAGCGCGCCCACACCGTACGGTTGGGCCCCGAGGTCACCTCGGCCCTGCTGCGTACCCTGCCCGACACCTACCGCACCCGGGCCAACGACGTCCTGCTCGGCGCCCTCGGCCGGGCCCTGTGCGGCTGGAGCGGCCAGGACCGGGTGCTGGTCGACGTCGAGGGACACGGCCGCGAGGACCTCTTCCCCGAGCTGGACATCAGCCGCACGGTCGGCTGGTTCACCACCCGGTACCCCGTCGCGCTCGCCGTCCCCGAGGACGCCGGCTGGGACACCGTGCTGAAGCGGGTCAAGGAGCAGCTGCGCGCCGTACCCCGGCACGGCCTGGGCTACGACGCCCTGCGCCGGCTCGCCGGTCCCGGGGCGGCGCCGCCCGCCCCCGGCGCGCGGATCAACTTCAACTACCTGGGCCGGATGGAGCTGCCGCGCGACCCCGACGGCCTCTACCGGGGCACCGTACGCCCGCTGGAACTGGACGCCGACCCGGCCGCCGCCCGCCCGCACGCCCTGGAGGTCGTCGGGCGACTCGTGGACGACGCCTTGGAGTTCACCTGGTTCTACGCCGACGGGCCGCAGCGCGAGGAGGAGGTCGCGGACCTCGCCGGGCGGTTCGCCGCCGCGCTCGCCGACCTGGCCCGGTACGCCGCCCGCCCGGGCGCGGCGGGCCGCACCCCGTCCGACTTCCCGCTGGCCCGGCTCGACCAGGCCGCCGTCGACCGGATCACCGCCCCGGACCCGGCGGCGGTGGCGGACGCCTACCCCCTCACCCCCACCCAGACGGGCATGCTCTTCCACGGCCTGTCCCAGGACGACCGCGGTGTCTACCTCCAGCAGCTGACGTTCGTCCTGGACGGTGTGCCCGACCCGGGCGCCCTCGCCGCCGCCTGGCAGCACGTGACCGACCGCACCGAGACGCTGCGCTCCCGGGTCGTCTGGCAGGACGTGCCCGAGCCGCTGCTGGTGGTGGCGCGCCGCGCGGAGCTGCCGGTCACCCACCTGGACTGGCGCGACCTGACCGAGGACGAGCGCCGCGCCCGCCTGGACGACGTACTCGCCCGGGACCGCGCCGAGGGCATCGACCTCGGGCGGGCCCCGCTCCAGCGCCTGCTCCTGGCCCGCCTGTCCGGGACCGCCGTGCGCGTGGTGTGGACCTTCCACCACCTGCTGCTGGACGGCTGGAGCATGTTCCAGGTCCTCTCGGACGTCTTCGCCCACCACGCCGGGGCCGCCCCCGACGCCCTCCCGCACCGCCCGCCGCACCGCGACTACGTGGCCTGGCTGCGGCGACGCGACCCCGCCCCGGCCGAACGGCACTGGCACCGCCGCCTGTCCGGGCTGACCGAGGCCACCCCGCTGCCCTACGACCGCGAGCCGCGCGAGGCCCACCGCGCCGAGTCCACCCACGCCGTGCGCCGCACGCTGCCCCCGGCCGCCACCCGGGAGCTCCAGGAACTGGCCCGGACCTCCGGCCTCACCCTCAACACCCTGGTCCAGGGCGCCTGGGCGCTGCTGCTGGCCCGGCAGGCGGGCCGGGACGAGGCGGTGTTCGGCACCACCGTCGCCGGACGGCCGCCCGAGCTGCCCGGCGCCGACACCATGACCGGCCTGTTCATCACCACCCTGCCCACCCGGGTCACCGTCCCCGGCCACAGCACCCTGCTCGACTGGCTGCGCGCCCTCCAGCACGACCAGAGCGAGGACCGCCGCTTCGACCACCTGCCGCTCACCCGGCTGAAGGCGTTCACCGGACTCCCCGAGCGGGCCGGGCTGTTCGACAGCATCGTGGTCTTCGAGAACTACCCCGTCGACGACGGCCTCGCCGCCGCCCACGGGCTGCGCCTCAGCGGCCTGGAAGGCGTCGAGACCACCAACTACCCGCTGAGCCTGACCGCCTACCCGGGCCCGGAGCTGACCCTGCGGCTCGGCTACGACCCCGGGCTGTTCGACGCCGCGACGGCCGAGCGCATGGCCGAGTACCTGACCGTCCTGCTCACCCACCTGCCCGCCGGCGCCCACCGCCCGCCCGCCCGGCTGCCGCTGCTCGCCCCGGACCGCCGCGCGCAGGTGCTGCGCGCCTGGAACGACACCGCCACCGACCTGCCCGACACCACCGTCGCCGCCCTCTTCGCCGCGCAGGTGCGCCGCACCCCCGGCGCCGTGGCCCTGGACACCGGGGACACCCGCCTCACCTACCGCGAACTCGACGTCCTCGCTGATGACTTGGCGACCCGTCTGGCCGGGCTCGGGGTACGGCCGGAACGCCCGGTCGGCGTGCTCATGGACCGCTCCGCGGGGCTGATCGTCGCCCAGCTCGCCCTCGTACGCACCGGTGGCGTGTACGTGCCGCTGGACGGCAGGGCCCCGGCCGAACGGCTGCGCCGGATGCTCGCCGAGGCGGGCGCCGACCTGCTGCTCACCGACGCCGGCCGGGAACGGACGGCCCGCGAACTGCTGCCCGCGGGCGGAGTGCTGCGGGTGGACGACACCCCCGGCGCACCCGCCGCGACGGCACCCGTCCCCCCGCCGGTGACCGCCGCCGGGGCCGCGCCCACGCACACCGTCCACCCCGACAACGTCCAGTACCTGATGTTCACTTCCGGCTCCACCGGCACCCCCAAGGGAGTCGCGGTGCGGCAGCGGGACGTCGTCGCGCTCGCCCTGGACCGGGCCTTCGCCGGGCACGACCGGGTCCTCGTGCACTCGCCGCACGCCTTCGACGCCGCCACCTACGAGGTGTGGGTGCCGCTGCTGCGCGGCGGCACGGCCGTCCTCGCCCCGCCCGCCGGCCTCGACGCCGCCCAGGTCCGCCGCGCCATCACCGAGCGGGGCGTGACCTGCCTGTGGCTGACCGCCGGCCTGTTCCGGCTGCTCGCCCAGGAGGACCCCGGCTGCCTGCGCGGCGCCCGCGAGGTGTGGACCGGCGGCGAGGCCGTGCCCGGCGCGGTGGTCCGCCGGGTCCTCGACGCCTGCCCCGGGCTGACCGTCGTGGACGGCTACGGCCCCACCGAGACCACCACCTTCGCCACCCGCCGCGTCTTCCGCTCCGGCGACCCGCTGCCCGCCGTCCTGCCCATCGGCCGCCCCCTGGACAACACCCGCGTCTACGTCCTGGACACCTCGCTCCAGCCCCAACCACCGGGCATTCCGGGAGAGTTGTACATCGCGGGCGCGGGACTGGCCCGGGGCTACGCGAGCCGCCCGGGCGCGACCGCCGCCCGCTACCTCGCCGACCCCTACGGCCCGCCCGGCACCCGGATGTACCGCACCGGCGACCTCGTGCGCTGGAGCGCCGACGGCGAACTGCACTTCGTCGGCCGCGCGGACGACCAGATCAAGATCCGCGGCTTCCGCGTCGAACCCGCCGAGATCGAGGCCCGCCTCACCGCCCACCCCGCCGTCGCCGAGGCCGTCGTCTCCCTGTACGAGGACGCCGGACGCAAACGGCTCGCCGCCCACCTCGTACCGGCCGCAGGCGCCGACGTGCCCCCCGCCGCCGGGCTGCGCGCCCACCTGGCGGCCGGACTGCCCGACTACATGCTGCCCGCCGCGTTCGTCACCGTGCCCGAGCTGCCGCTGACGGCCAACGGCAAGGTCGACCGGCGGCGGCTGCCCGCCCCCGATTGGGCGGCGGGCGCCGAACGGACCCACCGCGACCCGCGCACCGACACCGAACGGACCCTCGCCGCGATCTGGGCCGAACTGCTCGGCGTCGAACGCGTCGGCGTGGACGACAACTTCTTCATGCTGGGCGGCGACTCCATCCTCAGCATCCAGGTGGTCTCCCGGGCCCGCGCCGCCGGACTCACCCTCACCCCCCGCGACTTGTTCCGGCACCCCACGGTGGCCGAACTGGCCGCCGCGGGCGGCGGCGCCGCGCCCGCCGTCACCGGCACCGCACCGGTCGCCGGACCGGCCGGTCTCACCCCGATCCAGCACTGGTTCCTGGACGCCCGGCCCGCGCACCCCGCCTTCTTCAACCAGTCCGTCGTGGTCGAGACGCCCGGCCCGGTGGACGAGGACGCCCTGCGTCGCGCCCTCACCGCGCTGTGGACCCAGCACGACGCCCTGCGCGCCCGGTTCCGCCACGACCGCGACGGCGCCTGGCACCAGGACATCACCGCCCACGACGGCCCCGCCCCCGAACTCCTCGAAGTCCACGACCGGCGGGACGAGGAGGGCGTCACGGCGGCGACCCACGCGCGACTCGACCTGGAGACGGGCCCGTTGTTCGTCGCCCGCCTGTTCACCGCCGACGGCACCTGGCCCGCCCGGCTACTGCTCGTCGCCCACCACCTGGTGGTCGACGGCGTCTCCTGGCGGATTCTGCTGGAGGACCTGGAGACCGCCTACCGGCAGGCCGCCAGCGGCGAGCCCGTACGGCTGCCCGCCCGCACCACGTCCGCGGCCGAGTGGGTCCGCCGGCTGCGCGAGAGGGACCTCACCGGCCAGCTGCCCCACTGGGAGCGGACCGCCCGAGCGTGCGCCGAACCCCTGCCCGTGGACGCGGCCGGCGGCAACACCACGGCCGACCTCCGCGAGGTGACCGTACGGCTCGACCGCGAGCGCACCGACGCCCTGCTGCGCCGGGTGCCCGGCGTCTACCGCACCCGCGTGGACGACGTCCTGCTCACCGCGCTCGGCCGGGTCCTCGCCGACTGGACCGGACGCGCCACCGTAGCCGTCGGCCTGGAGGGACACGGCCGCGAGGACCGGTGGGCCGAGGACGTCGACCTGTCCCGCACGGTCGGCTGGTTCACCGCGCTCCACCCGGTCGCCCTGACCGTCCCGGCGGGGGACTGGGGCACCGCCCTGAAATCCGTGAAGGAACAACTGCGGGCCGTACCCGACCGGGGACTCGGCTACGGCGTGCTGCGCCACCTCGCCCGCGACCCGCGGCTGACCAACGCCCCCGAACCCGGCATCAGCTTCAACTACCTGGGCCGCTTCGACTGGTCCGCCGACGACGCCGCCCTGGTCCGTGCGGTGCCCGGCGGCCTGGGCGGCGCGCAGGCACCGGACACCGAGCGGCCGCACCTGCTGGACGTCGTGGCCCGCGTCGAGGACGACCGGCTGGAGATCACCTGGCACTACAGCGGCGGACGCCACCGCGAGGAGACCGTCACCGCCCTCGCCGAGGGCATGCTGGACGCGCTCGGCGGCATCGTCGCCCACTGCGCCCGCCCCGACGCGGGCGGCCGCACCCCGTCGGACTTCCCGCTGGCCCGGCTCGACCAGACCGCCGTGGACCGCGTCGCCGGCGACGGCCGGGACGTCCAGGACGTCTACCCGCTCACGCCGATGCAGGAGGGCATGCTCTTCCACAGCCTGCTCGACCCCGCCGGCCGCACCTACGTCAACCAGGTCCAGCTCGTGCTGGGCGGCGTCACCGACCCGCACGCGCTCGCCACGGCCTGGCAGCACACCGCCGACGCCAACCCCGTGCTGCGCACCGGCCTGGTCTGGCAGGAGACCCCCGAACCGCTCCAGGTCGTACGGCACCGGGCCACCGTGCCCGTCACCCACCACGACTGGTCCGCGTGGCCCGAGGAGCGCCGCGCCCGCGCACTGGACCGGCTGCTCGCCGAGGACCGCGAGCGGGGCGTCGACCTCGCCACCGCGCCCCTCATGCGGCTGACCCTGATCCGGCTGGCCCCGGACCGGGTCCGCCTGGTGTGGACCTTCCACCACGTCCTGCTCGACGGCTGGAGCGCCGCCCAGGTCTTCGAGGAGGTGTGCGAGCGCTACGCCGCCCTGACCTCCGGGCGCCGCCCGCACACCCCCGAGCGCAAACCCTTCGCCGACTACCTGCGCTGGCTCGCCGGGCGCGACACCGGCCAGGCCGAGCGGTACTGGCGCACCACCCTGGCGGGCTTCCAGGCCCCCACCGAACTGCCCCGCGACCGGCGGCCCGACGGGGCCCACCGCACCTCTTCCTCCGGAACCGTGCGCATGACCCTCGGCCCGGACCTCTCCGCCCGGCTGCGGGAGACCGCCCAGCGTCACGGGCTCACCCTCAACACCGTGCTCCAGGGCGCCTGGGCGCTGCTGCTGTCCCGGTACGGCGGCGGCACCGACGTGGTGTTCGGCACCACCGTCTCCGGCCGGCCCGCCGAACTGCCCGGCGTCACCTCGATGGTGGGCCTGTTCATCAACACCCTGCCCACCCGGGTCCGCGTCGACGGCTCCCGCCCGCTGCCCGAGTGGCTGCGCGAGATCCAGACCGCCCAGTCCGAGGCCCGCCGCCACGACTTCGTCTCGCTGGCCCAGATCCAGTCCTGGAGCGAACTGCCCGGCGGCACCAGCCTGTTCGACTCCCTCGTGGTCTTCGAGAACTACCCCTTCGACCCGGACGGGCCGGCCCGGAACGGCCTCACCATGGAACCGGAACGGGACCTGGAGCCGACCAACTACCCGCTCAGCGTGGTCGTCGCGCCCGGCGACACCCTCACCGTGAACCTGGACCACGACCCGGCCGCCTTCGACACCACCACGGTCACCGCGCTCGGCGAGAGCCTGCGCACCCTGCTCACCGGCATGGCCACCGGCCTCGACCGCCGCCTGGCCGACCTGCCGCTGCTGGACCCGGCCGAGGAGCGCGCGCTCGTGGCCCGGTTCGGCGGCCGGACGGCCGAGGCACCCCGGGGCACCCTGCCCGACGCGTTCCGCCGGCAGGCCGAGCGCACCCCCGGTGCCCCGGCCGTCCGCCACGGCGACCGCGTCCTCACCTACCGCGAACTCGACGCCCGCTCCAACCGGCTGGCCCGGCGGCTCATCGCCGCGGGCGCCGGACCCGAACGCTTCGTCGCGCTCTGCCTGCCCCGGACCGCCGACCTGGTCACCGCGCTCCTCGCCGTACTCAAGAGCGGCGCCGGCTACCTGCCCGTCGACCCCCAGTACCCGGCCGAGCGCGTCGCGTTCCTCTTCGACGACGTACGGCCCGACGCCGTGATCACCGCCGCCGAGACCGCCGACCGGCTCCCCGAGGGCCCCTTCACCCGGATCCCGCTCGATGACGCGGAAGCCGGGGCACCGGACACCCCGGTGGGCGACGACGAGCGGCACACCACCCTGCTGCCCGGCCACCCGGCCTACGTCATCCACACCTCCGGCTCCACCGGCCGCCCCAAGGGCGTCGTCGTCAGCCACGCCTCCGTGCTCGCCCTCACCGACTGGGCGAAGGCCGAGTTCGCCGGGCGGGGCCTGGACCACGTGGTGGCCTCCACCTCGCTCAACTTCGACGTGTCGGTCTTCGAGATCTTCGCGCCGCTGCTGTCCGGCGGCTGCGTGGAGATCGTCCGCGACCTGCTGGCTCTCGCCGAGCGCCCCGGCCCCTGGCGGGCCGGACTGCTCAGCGCGGTCCCCTCGGCCCTGGACCGGCTGCTCGCCGAGGACGCCGTACGGATCACCGCCGACACCGTCGTCCTCGCGGGGGAGGGGCTGCCCGCCCGGACCGTACGCCGGGTCCGCGACGCCATACCCGGCAGCGAGGTGCGCAACATCTACGGCCCCACCGAGGCCACCGTCTACGCCACCGCCTTCACCTGCGACCCGGCCGACCCCGACCGGGACCCGCCGATCGGCCGGCCGCTCGGCGGTGCCCGCGCCCACGTCCTGGACGAACGGATGCGCCCGGTGCCCGTCGGCGTGCCCGGCGAGCTGTTCCTCGCCGGGACCGGTGTCGCCCGCGGCTACCTCGGCCGCCCCGGCCTGACCGCCGCCCGCTTCCTGCCCGACCCGTTCGGCCCGCCGGGCAGCCGCATGTACCGCACCGGCGACCTGGTCCGCCGGACGGCCGACGGCGACCTCGTCTACCTCGGCCGCGGCGACGACCAGGTCAAGGTGCGCGGCTTCCGCATCGAACTCGGCGAGGTCGAGGCCGCGCTGGCCCGCCACCCGGCCGTGGCCGCGGCGGCGGCCCGGGTGATCGAACACGCCGGGCACCGCCGTCTCGTGGGCTACGTGGTGCCCCACCCGCACGTCTCGGCGGACGACGCCGGGGCGCCAGGTACGGCCACCGCGTCGGACTCTGCCGGTTCCGGGGCGTCGGGTGCGGCCACCGCGTCGGGTTCTGCCGGTTCCGGGGCGCCCGGCACGCCGGCGCCGGTGATCTCCGGCGGCTCGGAGCGGACCGGCGCGGGCAGCCTGCCGGAGGCCCGTGCGGGCGTTCCCGACCCCGCCGAGCTGCGTGCGTTCCTCGCCCGCAGTCTGCCCGACCACCTCGTCCCCGCCCTCGTCGTCCCGCTGGAGCGACTGCCGCTGGGGGCCACCGGCAAGCTCGACCGGCGGGCGCTGCCCGAGCCCGAGTGGGCCACGCCGGCCACCGGCACGGCCGGACGGCCGCCGCGCACCGAGGCCGAGCGGATCCTCGCCGCGATCTGGACCGAGGTGCTCGGCGTGCCCGAAGTCGGCGCGGACGACAACTACTTCACGCTCGGCGGCGACTCCGTCCTCGGTATCCGCATCGTGTCCGCCGCCCGCCGGGCCGGTCTCGCGCTGACCCCCCGGCACCTGTTCACCCACCAGACCCTCGCCGAACTGGCCGCCGCGGCCGAACGGCTGCCGGTCTCCGCCGTCGTCGCCGAGCAGGGTCCGGTGACCGGAGACACCCCGCTCACCCCCGTACAGCACTGGCTGCTGTCCACCCTCACCGGCGACCCGGCCCACTTCAGCCAGACGGTCGCCCACGAGCTGGCCGCCGACCCCGACGAGACGCTGCTGCGGGCCGCCCTGGCCGTCGTACTGGACCACCACGACGCGCTGCGGATGCGCTACGAGCGTCGGGCGGACGGGAGCTGGCGGCAGTACGGCACCCCGCCCGGCGACCGGGACCCGCATCTGGAGGTGCACCACGGGGCGGACCCGGCAGCGGTGGCCGAGACCCTCGGCACCGGGTTCGACCTGGCCGGCGGACCGCTGCTGCGGGCCGCGCTGTGCCTCCCGGCCGACGGAGCACGCCCGGCCGACGGAGCAGACCCGGCCGACGGAGCAGACACGGCCGACGGCGTACGCCCGGCCGACGGTGCGCGCCCGGTGCTGCTGCTGGCCGCCCACCACCTGGTCGTGGACGCCGTCTCCTGGCGGCTGATCCTGGAGGACCTGGACACCGCCTACCGCGCGCTGCGCGACGGCGGACGGCCCGCCCTCGCCCCGAAGAGCACCGCGTTCCGGGACTGGGCGCGACGGCTCGCCGCACACACCGAGGCGGGCGGCTTCGACGGCGAACTCCCATACTGGCAGGGGACGGACACCGGCACCACGCTGCCCGTCGACCACCCCGGCGGCCCGAACACCGTCGCCGACGAGGACACCGTGACCGTCGGGCTCGACGCCGAGGAGACCCGCCGGCTGCTCCAGGACGTGCCCGAGGCGTACCGCACCCGCGTCAACGACGTGCTGCTCACCGCGCTGGGCCGGGTCCTGGCCCGGTGGACCGGCCGGGACCGGGTGGCGGTGACCCTGGAGGGCCACGGCCGCGAGGAGCTGTTCGAGGACACCGACCTGGCCCGCACCACCGGCTGGTTCACCGCGATGTACCCGGTCGCCCTGGACGTGCCCCGGGACACCGGCCCCGGCACCGTACTGAAGTCCGTCAAGGAGAGCCTGCGGGCCGTACCGCACGGCGGACTCGGCTACGGCGCGCTGCGCCACCTGCGCCCCACCGCCGGCCGTGACCTGCCCGCCCTGCCGCCGGTCTGCTTCAACTACCTGGGCCGGCCGGACGCGGCCCCCGCCCCCGGCGGCCTGCTGCACGCGCCCCACGGCGGCCTCACCGGCGGCATGGACCGCTCCGCCGACCGGCCGCACCTCCTCGACATCCTCGGCCAAGTCACCGACGAGCGACTGGAGTTCTCCTGGTCGTACTCGCGCGGGCGGCACCGGCGGGAGACCGTCGCCCGGCTGGCGACCGAGCTGGCGGCGGAACTCCGCGCGCTCATCCGGCACTGCGCCGAACCCGGCGCGGGCGGCCGCACCCCGTCCGACTTCCCGCTCGCCCCGCTGGACCAGGCGGCCGTGGACCGGCTCGTCGGCGACGGGTCCGGCGTCACGGACGTCTACCCGCTCACCCCCACCCAGGCCGGCATGGTGATGCACGGCCTGGACGAGGCCGAACACGGCCTCTACGTCGAGCAGATCACCTTCGTGGCCGACGGCGCCCACGACCCCGCGACACTGGCCGCGGCCTGGCGGCACGTGGTCGACCGCACCCCCGTCCTGCGCACCTCCGTCGCCCTGCACGGCGTACCGGTGCCCCTCCAGATCGTCCACCGGCACGTGACCTTGCCGGTCACCGAGCACGACTGGAGCGTGCTGCCGGCCGAACGGCACGCGGCGGAGCTGGAGCGGCTGCTCGCCGACGAGCGGGCCCGGGGCCTCGCCCTGGACCGGGCCCCGCTGCTGCGGCTCGCCCTGGTCCGGCTCGGCCCGGACGCGGTCCGGGTGGTGTGGACCTTCCACCACGTCCTGCTGGACGGCTGGAGCGTCTTCCACGTCCTGTCCGACGTCATGGCCGCGCACGCCGCCCTGACCCGGGGCGAGCGGCCCGAACTGCCCGAGCGCCGGCCGTTCGCGGACTACGCCGCCTGGCTCGCCGCCCGCGGCACCGCCGCCGCCGAGGAGCACTGGCGCCACGCCCTGGCCGGGCTCGGCGCCCCGGCCCCGCTGCCGTACGACCGGCGGCCCGCCCCCGGCACCACCCCCCGCTCCGACACCTGGCTGTCCCGGCGGCTCGACCCCGGACGGACGCGCGGCCTGCACGAGTTCGCCCGCCGGCACCGCCTCACCCTCAACACCCTGGTACAGGGCGCGTGGGCGCTGCTGCTGGCGAGGTGGAGCGGCCGGCGGGAGGTCTGCTTCGGCACCACCGTCTCCGGGCGGCCCGCCCAACTGCCCGGCGCCGACACCATCACCGGCCTGTTCATCACCACGCTGCCCGCCCGCACCGAGGTCGACGGCGTCGCCCGCCCCGACACCTGGCTGCGTGCCCTCCAGGAGGCGCGGGCCGAGGACCGCCGCCACGACCACCTGCCCCTGAGCGAGCTGCACTCCTACACCGAACTCCCGCCGGGATCAGCTCTGTTCGACACCCTGGTGGTGTTCGAGAACTATCCGGTCGGGGACACGACCGCGGGCGCGCACGGGCTCGCGCTGCGCGACCTGGACGCCCGGGAGGCCACCAACTACCCGCTCACCGTGGTCGTCTCGCCCGGCGACCGGCTCACCGTCGAACTCGGCTACGACCCCCGGTGCTTCGAGAAGTCGACCGCCGAGTCGATGGCCGGACAGCTGCTGCACACCCTGCACGCCCTGGCCGCCCCGGACGACATCGCCCGCCTCGACGACCTCGATGTGCTCCCGCCCGAGCACCGCGAACGGCTGCTGCGCGGCCCGTCCCGGCCCGCACCCGTCCCGGTGCCCGCCGCCACCCTGCCCGCGCTCGTGGAAGCCGCCGTCGACCGGTGGCCCACCGCACCCGCGCTCGACGCCCCCGGCACGCTCCTCACCTTCGCCGAGGCCGAGGCCCGGGCCGACCGGCTGGCGCACCGGCTCATCGCCCGCGGCGCCGGGCCCGGCGACCTCGTCGCGCTGCTGCTGCCCCGCTCGGCGGACATGGTGCTGGCCCAGCTCGCGGTGGCCAAGTCCGGCGCCGCGTTCCTGCCGGTGGACCCCGCCTACCCCGAGGAGCGGATCGCCCTGATGCTGCGCGACGCCGCCCCCGCCCTCACCCTGGACGCCAAGGAGATCGCCGCCCTGCTCGCCGCACCCCCGGACGACACCCCCGGACACCGGCCCACCGACGCCGACCGGAGGCGCCCGCTCGACCCGGACGACCCGGCCTACGTCATCTACACCTCCGGCTCCACCGGCACCCCCAAGGGCGTCGTCGTCACCCACCGGGGCCTCGCCGCGTTCAGCGCCGCCGAGGCCGCCCACTACCAAGTCGCCGCCGGAGACCGGGTGCTGGCCTTCGCCACGCCCAGCTTCGACGCCTCCGTGCTGGAGCTGTGCATGTCCCTGCCGCACGGCGCCCGGCTCGTCGTCCCCCGGCCCGGCCCGCTGCTCGGCGCCGAACTCGCCGGCGTACTGCGCGCCGAACGCGTCACGCACACCCTGCTGCCGCCGGCCGCGCTCGCCACCCTGCCCGCCGACACCCCCGGCACCCTGCCGGACCTGAAGACCCTGATCGTCGGCGCCGACGCGTGCGGCGCGGAACTCGTCGCCCGCTGGGCCCCGCACCACCGCATGGTCAACTCCTACGGCCCCACCGAGGCCACCGTCGTCGCCACCTGGTCCGCCCCGCTGGAGCCGGACGGCAGCGCGCCGCCCATCGGCCGCCCGCTGCCCGCCACCGGCGCCTACGTCCTCGACGCCCGGCTGCGGCCGGTCCCCGACGGCGTACCTGGCGAACTGTGGCTGAGCGGACCGTCGTTGGCCCGCGGCTACCTCGGCCGCCCCGGCCTGACCGCCGCCCGCTTCCGTGCCGACCCGTTCGGGCCGCCCGGCACCCGCATGTACCGCACCGGCGACCTGGTGCGCCGGGACGGCGCGGGCGAACTGCACTACCTCGGCCGCGTCGACCACCAGCTGAAACTGCGCGGCCACCGCATCGAGGCGGGCGAGGTCGAGGCGGCCCTCGTACGCCATCCGGGCGTGCTGGACGCCGTGGTGACCGTACGCGAGGACGAACCGGGCCTGCCGCGCCTGGTCGCCCACCTGCTCACGGCACCCGGCGCCGAACCGCCCACCGCCACCGCGCTGCGCGAGCTGGCCGCCCGCTCGCTGCCGGGATACATGGTGCCGTCGGCGTTCGTGGTGCTGGACAGTTTCCCGCTGACCGAGAACGGCAAGACCGACCGGGCCGCGCTGCCCGCCCCGGCACCGGCCGAGCAGGAGCGGGAGCGGCCGGAGTACGTGGCGCCCCGCACGCCCACCGAGGAGGCGGTGGCCGCCCTCTGGGAGGAGGCCCTCCAGACGGCCGTGGGCGCCGAGGACGACTACTTCCTGCTCGGCGGCGACTCGCTGCGCGCCCTGCTCATCGCCTCCCGCGCCAACGACGCGTTCGGCGTCACGCTCACCCCCCGCGACGTCCTGGTCTCCCGCACGGTCGCCGCCCTGGCGGAACTCGTGGAGGAACAGGTGCTGAGCGAACTCGAAGCCGCCGCGTACGGCGGCGACGGACCGGACCCCGCCCACGGCGGACCCGACGACGAAGACGCCGCGTACGGCGGCCCCGACCACGACGAACGGTGAGGATCCGACGACCATGACGTCTTCGACCCCTTCCAACCCCTCCGGCTCCTCCGCAGGTGCCGCCCGTCCCTCCGGCCCGTCCCGGCGGGACCGCGCCGAGGCGCTGCCCGAGGAGATGCGGGAGGCGCTGCGGCGGCGCCTGGGCGGCCGGGCCGCCGACGGCGCCCCGGCCGCCCGGCGGGGCATCCCGCGCGCCGACCGGGACCGCCCGCTGCCGCTGTCGTCCGCCCAGCGGCGCCTGTGGTTCCTGGACCGGCTGCGGCCCGGCGACGCCCGCTACAACAGCGCGGTCGCGGTCCGCCTCACCGGCGCGGTGGACCACGAGGCGCTGCGCGCCGCCCTCGCCGCCGTCGTGGCCCGGCACGAGGCCCTGCGCACCACCTTCGAGGAGACCGACGGCCGCCCGGCGCAGCGCGTCCACCCGGCGGGCCCGGTGCCGCTCCCGGTACGGGACACCGGCGACCTGGAGGCGGACCTGCTGGCGGAGTACTCCCGTCCCTTCGACCTGCGGCACGGACCGCTGCTGCGCGCCCTGCTGCTGCGCGAGTCGGCGACCGCGCACGTCCTGCTGCTGACGGCACATCACATCGTGACGGACGGCTGGTCGATGGGCGTGGTGCTGGACGAACTGTGCGCCGCCTACGACGCCTTGGCGCGCGGCGTCACCCCCGAGCTGCCCCCGGTGCCGACGCAGTACCCGGACTTCGCGGTCTGGCAGCGCGCACAGCTCTCCGGCCCCCGCCTGGAACGCGAACTCGCCCACTGGAAGGAGAAGCTGGCCGGGACGGTGGCGCCCGAGCTGCCCCTGGACCGGCCGCGGCGCGGCGAGGAGGCGGGCGAGGGCGCCGTGCACACCTTCACCGTCCCGGCCCCCCTGACCGCGCGCCTGCGCGACCTCGCGGCCGAGCGGCACAGCACCCTGCACACCGCGCTGGTAGCCGCCGTGCAGGCGCTGCTGGCCCGCTGGTCCGGGCAGGACGACATCGCCGTGGGCTCCCTCACCCCCGGCCGACCCCGCACCGACCTCGAACGGACCGTCGGGTTCTTCGTGAACACCGTCGTGCTGCGGACCCCGGTGGACGCCTCCGGATCCTTCCGCGACCTGCTGACGAAGGCCGCCGACACGGTCAGCGACGCCTTCGCCCACGGCGACACGCCGTTCGAGCGGATCGTGGAGGCGGTGGGCGCGCCCCGCGAGGCGGGCCGCAACCCGCTGTTCGACGTGATGGTGCTGCTGCACCCCGCCCCGCCCGCCGCGACCGCCCCGCGCGGTCTCGCCACCACCCCCGTGGCCGTGCCCCGGCGGGCGGCCACCTTCGACCTGAGCATCGAGTTCGTGCCGGACGGCGCGGGCCTGACCGGACTGCTGGAGTACCGCACCGACCTGTTCGACGCCGGCACCGCCGAGCGGCTGGCCGGACAACTGCTGCGCCTGCTCCAGGGCGCGGCCGAGGCACCGGACCGCCCGCTGGACAGCCTGCCGCTGCTGTCCGGGGAGGAGCTGCGGCAGGTCCTGCACGACTGGAGCGCCGGCCCCCGGCAACCCCTGCCCGAGGCCACCCACCCGGAGATCTTCCAGCGTCGCGCGGCCCGCACCCCGGGTGCCCTCGCCCTCGTCGCGGGCGGCGAACGGCTGGACTACGGCACGCTCAACGCCCGCGCCAACCGGCTCGCCCACCACCTCATCGCGCTCGGCGCCGGACCGGAACGGCTCGTCGCGCTGCGGCTGCCGCGCACCGCCGACATGATCACCGCGATCCTCGCCGTGTGGAAGGCGGGCGCCGGCTACCTGCCGCTGGACCCGGCGCTGCCCGAGGAACGCGTCCGGTTCCTGCTGGACGACGTCCGCCCGGCCCTGGTCCTGGACGAGGCCGCGCTGCGCGCCGTACCCGCGACCGGCCCGGACACCGACCCCACCGACGCCGACCGGCGCGCCCCGCTGGACGCGGAGCACACCGCGTACGTCATCCACACCTCCGGCTCCACCGGCCGCCCCAAGGGCGTCGCCGTGCCCCACCGCGCGGCGGCCCACCTGCTGGCCGCACACCGGTCCGGCTTCGTCGTCGAGGCGGGCGGCGGCCCGCTGCGGGTCGCGCTCACCGCGTCCTTCTCCTTCGACACCTCCCTGGAAGGCGTGCTGCTGCTGGCCGACGGCCACCCGCTGCACCTGGTGGACGAGGACACCCGGATGGACCCGGCCGCCCTGGTCGGGTACGTGGTCGAGCACCGCATCGACTTCCTCGACCTCACCCCCTCCTACCTGCGGCAACTGCTGCCCGCCGGGCTGCTCACCGACCCCCGGCACCGTCCCCGCGTCCTCATGCTCGGCGGCGAGCCGGTCGGGCCCGCGCTGTGGCGGGAACTGGCCGCCCACCCGGACGTGACCGCGTACAACTTCTACGGCCCGACCGAGAGCACGGTCGACGCGCTGTCCTGCCGGATCGACGGCCGCGACCGCCCGCTGGTGGGCCGCCCGCTGCCCGGACTGCGGGCGTATGTGCTGGACGCCCGGCTCCGGCCGGTGCCGCCCGGCGTCGGCGGCGAGCTGTACCTGGCGGGCCCGCAGCTCGCCCGGGGCTACACCGGCCGGCCGGGGCTGACCGCGGCCCGCTTCCTCGCCGACCCGTACGGGGCGCCGGGCGAGCGCATGTACCGCACCGGTGACCTCGCCCGCTGGACCGCCGACGGCCGCCTCGACTACCTCGGGCGCGCCGACGACCAGGTCAAGGTGCGCGGCCACCGCATCGAGCCCGGCGAGATCGAGGCCGCCCTGCTCGCCCTGGACGGCATCGCCGCCGCCGCGGTCGTCGCCGTGCCCGACCCGCACGGCCACACCCGCCTGGCCGCCTATGTCGTCCCCGCGCCCGGCGCGCCCCGGCCCGCCCCCGCCGACCTGCGGGCGGCCCTGCGCCGGGTGCTGCCCGAGGCGCTGGTGCCCTCCTCCTTCACCCCGCTTCAGGCGCTGCCGCTGACCACCAGCGGCAAGCTGGACCGCCGCGCCCTCCCGGCCCCCGAACACAGCGTGGAGGAACGGAAGTTCACCGCACCACGCACCCCGGAGGAGGAACTCCTCGCCGGCATCTGGGCCGAGGTGCTCGGGGTGGACCGGGTGGGCGTCACCGACAACTTCTTCGAGCTGGGCGGCGACTCCATCCTCGGCATCCAGGCCGTCTCCCGGGCCCGCGCCGCCGGGCTCGACATCGGCTCACGGGACGTCTTCCGCCACCAGACGGTCGCCGACCTGGCCGCCGCCGCGCCCCGCCGCACCGCCGCCGTCCCCGCGCCCCGGCGCCCGCGGGAGGACGGGCCCGCCCCGCTCACCCCGGTCCAGGAATGGTTCTTCGCCACGCACGGGCCGCTGCGCCACTTCGGCATGTCGATGCTGCTCGACCTGCCCCACGACCTCGACGAACGGGCACTGGAACGGGCGCTGGACGCGGTGGTCGCCCGCCACCCCGCCCTGCGCACCCGCTTCACCCGCACCGAGGACACCTGGTACCAGCACCCCGGCACCGGCCCGGCCGACGGGCTGCTGACCCGCTGCGCCCCCGGCACCCCGCCCGCCGAGGCGGCCCGAGCCGCCCGCGCCGCGCTGGACCCGGCCACCGGCACCCTGCTGCGCGCCGCCCTGCTCACCGGCCCGGACCGCCCGCGACTCTTCGTCACCGCCCACCACTTGGCCGTCGACAGCGTCTCCTGGCGGATCCTGCTCGCCGACCTGGAGACCGCCTACCGGCAGGCCGCGGCGGGCCGGGATCCCCGACTGGAGCCCGAACACACCCCGTTCACCACCTGGGCGCGCGCCCTCGCGGAACGGGTCCGGTCCGGCGGCCTGGACGACGACCTGCCCTACTGGACACGGGAGACCGCCGAGCCGCCCGCCCCGCTCCCCGTCGACCTGCCCGGCACCCCGCTCGCCGGATCCGTGCGCACGCTCCGCACCCGGGTGGACCGGGCCACCACCGAGGCCCTGCTGCGCAAGGTGCCCGGCGTCTACCGCACCCAGGTCAACGACGTGCTGCTGAGCGCGCTGGGCCGGGTGCTGGCCGACTGGACCGGCACCGACCGGGTGACCGTCGCCCTGGAGGGCCACGGCCGCGAGGAGGACCTGGCCGCGGGCGCCGACCTGGCCCGCACGGTCGGCTGGTTCACCACCCAGTATCCGGTCACCCTCACCCCGGCGGGCCCCGACGACTGGGGGGCCACCCTCAAGGCCGTCAAGGAACGGCTGCGGGCCGTACCCCGGCGCGGCCTCGGCTACCAGGCCCTCGGCCACCTCGGCTCACCCCGGCCCGAGGCCCGGGCACTCGGTGAACTCCCGCTGCCGCAGGTGTGCTTCACCTACCACGGCCAGTGGGAGGCGCCCGCCGGAGGCGACTTCGCGCCCGCCGCCGACGTACCCGGCCCCGACATGGACCCCGGCGCGCCCCTGGACCACCTCCTGGACGTGTCCGCCCTGGTCGCCGACGGCGAGCTGGAGATCACCTGGCACTACAGCGATCAGGTGCACCACACCGGCACCGTACGCCGGCTGGCCGACGCCATGGTGGCCGCGCTCGCATCCATCGCCGAGCACTGCGCCCGGCCCGGCGCGGGCGGCCGTACCCCCTCCGACTTCCCGCTGGCCCGCCTGGACCAGGCCGCGGTGGACCGCCTGGTGGGCGACGGACGGGACGTGGAGGACCTGCTGCCGCTCACCCCGCTCCAGGAGGGCATGCTCTTCCACCGGCTGGTCGGCGGACCGGACGACGTGTACGTGGACCAGGCCGCCCTCCTGCTGGACGGCGTCACCGACCCCGACGCCCTCGCCCTGGCCTGGCAGCGGGTGACCGACCGCACCCCGGCCCTGCGCACCTCGGTGGTGTGGGAGGGCGTCCCCGTGCCGCTCCAGGTCGTCCACCGGCAAGTCGCCGTACCCATAGAGCAGGTGGACTGGCGGGAGCTGGACGAGCGGGAGCGGGACGCGCGGCTGGAGCGGCTGCGCGCCGACGACCTCGCGCGCGGCCTGGACCTCGGCACGGCACCGCTGACGCGGCTCACCCTGATCCGGCTGCCGGACGCCCGGCTGCACCTGCTGTGGACCTCCCACCACCTGATCCTGGACGGCTGGAGCCTCGCCCAGGTGCTCACCGACGTGTTCGAGGAGTACGCGGCCCTCACCGCCGGCACCGCGCCACGGCCCCCGGCGCGGCGGCCGTTCGGCGACTACGTGCGCTGGCTGGCCGGCCGGGACACCGAGGCCGCCCGCGCGCACTGGCGGACCGTCCTCGCCGGGTTCGCCACCCCCACCCCGCTGCCCGCCGACCGCGTCCGCCGCCCCGGCCACGAGACCCGCTCCGGCCGCGTGCACACCGCCGCCCTGTCCGACGAGGTCTCCGCACGCCTCGCCCGCACCGCCCGCGCGGCCGGACTCACCCTCGGCACCGTGGTCCAGGGCGCCTGGGCGCTGCTACTGTCCCGCTACGCCGCCGAGCCGGACGTGCTGTTCGGCACCACCGTCTCCGGCCGCCCCGACGACCTGCCCGGCGCCGAGTCCATGGTGGGCATGTTCATCAACACCCTGCCCACCCGCGTCCGCGTGGACGACGCGGGCACCGCGGCCGACTGGCTCCGGCGCCTCCAGGAAGAGCAGGCCGAGGCGCGGCGGTTCGCCGACGTGTCCCTCGCCGAACTGACCGCGCTGAGCGACGTACCCGCCGGCAGCCCGCTGTTCGACAGCATGGTCGCCTTCGAGAACTACCCCTTCGACCAGGCGCGTTCCGCCGCCACCGGCATCCGCCTGGCCGACGTCTCGGCCCGCGACGCCACCAACTACCCGCTGGTGCTGCGCGCCTGGCAGGGCGAGCGGTTCGGCTTCGACCTCGGCTACGACCCCGAGCTGTTCGACGCCCCGACCGTACGCGCCCTCGCCGGCCGGCTGTGCCTGCTGCTCACCGAGCTGGCCGACGACCCGGACCGGCCCGTGCGCGCCCTCGCCTGGACCACGGCCGAGGAGCGGCACCGGATGCTGACGGACTGGAACGGCACCGCCGAGGGCCGGCCCGCCGGCACCCTGGACGCCCTGTTCACCGCCCAGGCCGCCCGCACCCCCGACGCCGAGGCCGTCAGCTACGGCAGTGAACGGCTCGACTACGCCACCCTGGACGCGCGTTCGGGACGGCTCGCGCACCGGCTCGCCGAACTCGGCGCCGGGCCCGAGACGTTCGTCGCCCTCGCCCTGCCCCGCTCCACCGACCTCGTCGTGGCCGTCCTCGCCGTCCTCAAGACCGGCGCCGCCTACCTGCCCATCGACCCCGCCCTGCCCGCCGAGCGCGTCCGGCACCTGCTGGACGACGCCCGGCCGGTGGCGCTCGTCACCACCGGGCGGACCCTGGCGGACACCGGCGCGGCCCGGGTGGCGCTGGACGACCCGGAGGTGCGCGCCGACCTGGCCCGCCGCCCGGCCGCCGGCCCGCCCCGCCGCGCGCTGCCCGAGAGCCCGGCCTACGCCATCTACACCTCCGGCTCCACCGGCCGCCCCAAGGGCGTCGTCGTCCCGCACGCGAACGTCGTCCGGCTGTTCACCCGCACCCGGGACTGGTTCGGCTTCGGCCCCGACGACGTGTGGACGCTGTTCCACTCCTACGCCTTCGACTTCTCGGTGTGGGAGCTGTGGGGCCCGCTGCTGCACGGCGGCCGGCTGGTGATCGTCCCCGAGGACACCGCCCGCTCCCCGGAGGACTTCCTGCGCCTGCTCGCCGATGAACGGGTCACCGTCCTCAACCAGACCCCGTCCGCCTTCTACCCGCTGATCCGCGCCGACGCCGAACTGCCCGAGGTGAGCCGGGAGCTGGCGCTGCGCACGGTGGTGTTCGGCGGCGAGGCGCTGGACGTCACCCGGCTCACCGACTGGTACGCCCGCCACCCGGACACCGCGCCCCGCTTGGTGAACATGTACGGCATCACCGAGACCACCGTGCACGTCACCTACGCCCCGCTGGACGCCCGGGCGGCCCGCGCCGGCACCGCGAGCCCCATCGGCACCGGCATCCCCGACCTCAGGCTCTACGTCCTCGACGGCCGCCTGGAGCCGGTGCCGCCCGGCGCCGTCGGCGAACTCTACGTAGCCGGCGAGGGCCTGGCCCGCGGCTACCTGGGCCGCCCCGGACTCACCGCCACCCGCTTCCCCGCCGACCCGTTCGGCCGCCCCGGCACCCGCATGTACCGCACCGGCGACCGCGCCCGCTGGCGGGCCGACGGCACCCTGGAGTACCTGGGCCGCGCCGACCAGCAGGTGAAGATCCGCGGCTACCGCATCGAGCCCGGCGAGATCGAGGCCGCCCTGCACCGCCACCCGGGCGTCGGCGCGGCCACCGTCGGCGTGTACGAGGACGCCGCCGGCACCCGCCGGCTCGTCGCCCACGTCGTCGGCACCGGCACCGGCGACCGCGCCGTACCGCCCCCCTCCGCCACCGAACTCCGCGCCCACCTGGCGGGGTCGCTGCCCGCGCACATGGTGCCGGCCGCCTATGTGCCGCTGGCCGCGCTGCCGCTCACCGCCAACGGCAAGCTCGACCGGCGCGCCCTGCCCGCGCCCGGCCCCGACGGCTTCGCCGCCGACGCCGGCCGGACCCCGCCGCGCACCCCCGCCGAACGGCTGGTCGCCGCCGCCTGGACGGACGTCCTGGACACCGACGAGGTCGGCGCCGACGACGACTTCTTCGCCCTCGGCGGCGACTCCATCCTCGCCGTGCGCGTCACCTCCCGGCTGCGCGCCGCCTTCGGCACGGACGTCTCGCCCCGGCTGCTGTTCACCCACTCCACGCTGTCCGGCCTCGCCGCCGAACTGGGCGAGCCCCGCACCGGGAGCACCACCGCCGACGCCATCCCGGCCACCGGCCCGGACACCCCGGCCCCCCTGTCGTACGCCCAGCAACGCCTGTGGTTCCTCGACCGGTTCGAGCCGGGCGGCACCGCGTACACGACCCTGTCCGTGCTGCGCCTGCGCGGCGCCCTGGACACCGGCGCGCTCGGCACCGCGCTGGACGGCCTGGTCGCCCGGCACGAGGCGCTGCGCACCACCTTCGCCGAACACGACGGGCAGGCACGGCAGTCCGTGCACCCGCCACGGCCCGTGGACCTCCCGGTGGACGACCTCGCGGACAGCGCCGCGCTGGACGCCCTGCTGGACCGCGAGGCCGCCACCCCCTTCGACCTGGCCGCCGGGCCGCTGCTGCGGGCCCGCCTGGCCCGGCTCGCCGCCGACGAGCACGTCCTCGTGCTGGCCGTCCACCACATCGTCACCGACGGCTGGTCCGGCGGTGTGCTGGCCCGGGACCTCGGCGAGCTGTACACGGCGGCCCTGGAAGGCCGCCGCCCCGACCTGCCCGGCCTGTCCGTCCGCTACGCCGACTACGCCGCCTGGCAGCGTGCCCGGACCGAGCGGGCGGACGCCGACCTCGCCTACTGGCGCGAGGCCCTGGACGGCGTGGTCCCGCTGGAACTGCCCACCGACCGGCCGCGCCCCGCCGTCCGCACCCGTGAGGGCGCCCTGCTGACGTTCACCCTGCCCGCCGCCCTCACCGAGCGGCTGCGTGAGCGCGGCCGGGAAGCCGACGCCACCCTCTACATGACCCTGGTGACGGCATGTCAGGTGCTGCTCGCCCGCTGGGCGGGCCAGGAGGACGTCACCGTCGGCACCGTCACCGCCGGCCGGGAGCGGCCCGAACTGCACGACGTGGTCGGCATGTTCGTCAACACGCTCGTACTGCGCGCCCAGGTCCGCCCCGACCTGTCCTTCCGGGAGCTGCTGGCCGAGGTGCGCACCACCGTCCTGGAGGCGTCCGCCCACCAGGAAGTGCCCTTCGAACGCGTCGTGGACGCCGTCCAGCCCGAGCGGGACACCAGCCGTACGCCGCTGTTCCAGGTCATGGTCGCCCTGCACAACCTCGACGCCGAGCCGCCCCGGCTGCCCGGCCTGACGGTGGAACCGGTCACCCCGCCGGTCCGCACCGCCGGCTTCGACCTCGCCTTCGACTTCGTGGAGACCGACGACGGCCTCACCGGCCATCTGGAGTACAGCACCGGCCTGTTCGACGCCGACACCGCCGAACGCCTCGCCGCCCGGCTGCGCGTCCTGCTGGAGGCCGCCGCCGACGACCCCGGGCTGCGAGTGGGCCGGCTGCCGCTGATGACTGGTGACGAACGGCACCAGGTGCTCCGCCACGGCCGGGGCGCCCCGCTGCCCACGCCGGACACCACCTTCCCCGCCCTCTTCGAGGCCCAGGCCGCCCGCACCCCCCACCACACCGCTCTGGCCGCCCGCGACACCATCCTCGACTTCGCCGCGCTCAACCGGCGCGCCAACCGGCTCGCCCACCACCTCATCGCCCGGGGCGCGGGCCCCGAGGACGTGATCGCCGTACGCCTGCCGCGCACCACCGACCTGATGGTCGCCCTGCTCGCGGTCCTCAAGGCGGGCGCCACCCTGCTCTGCCTGGACCCCCAACTGCCCCGGCAGCGGCAGGACCTCCTGCTCGCCGACGCCCGCCCGCACACCCTGCTGACCGGCCTCGACGAGGTGCTCTGGGACCGGCTGCCCGACCGCGACCCGACCGACGCCGACCGCGTCCGGCCCCTGCTGCCCCGGCACACCGCCTACCTCGTCTACACCTCTGGCTCCACCGGCCGCCCCAAGGGCGTCGCCGTCGAACACCGGCAGCTGGTCAACCTCTGCCACGACCACCGCGAGGGCCTGCTCGCCCCGCACACCGCGGACGGACGCAGGCTGCGCGCCGCGCTCAGCGCCTCCTTCTCCTTCGACACCTCCTGGGAGGGGCCCCTGCTCCTCGCCCTCGGCCACGAGGTGCACCTCATAGACGAGGACGTCCGCCTCGATCCGCGCGCGTTCTGCGCCCAGGTCGCCGAACACCGCCTGGACCTGGTCAACGTCACCCCGACGTTCCTGCGCGAACTCACCGCCGCCGGACTGCTCGCCCCCGGCCGCCACCACCCGCGCCTGCTGCTCGTCGGCGGCGAGGCCGTCACCCCGGCGGACTGGCGCGAACTCGCCCGCGCCCAACGGGAGCTGGGCGTGGCCGTGTACAACATGTACGGGCCCACCGAATGCACCGTCGACGCCGTCTACGGCCGTACCGCGGACCGCCCCGACCGCCCGGTCATCGGCCGCCCCGGCGGCGGCCTGCGCGCCTACGTCCTCGACGGCGCCCTCGGCCCGGTGCCGCCCGGTGTGCCCGGCGAGCTGTACCTGGCCGGGGCGCAGGTCGCCCGCGGCTATCTGAACCGGCCCGGCCTCACCGCCGCCCGCTTCCTCGCCGACCCGTTCGGCGCGCCGGGGGAGCGGATGTACCGCACCGGGGACCGGGCCCGCTGGGGCCGGGACGGGCTGCTGGAGTTCCTCGGCCGGGCGGACGAACAGGTCAAGATCCGCGGATTCCGCATCGAGCCCGGCGAGGTGGAGGCCGCCCTGCTGGATCACCCCGACGTCGCCGACGCCGCGGTGGCCGCCCGGGAACACGCCGGCCGGCTCATGCTCGTCGGCTATGTGGTGCCCGCCGCCGGCCGCGTCCCGTCCGCCGACGCCCTGCGCCTCGCGCTGCGCCGCACCCTGCCCGACCACATGGTGCCCGCCGCGTTCGTCCCGCTCACCCGCGTCCCGCGCACCACCAGCGGCAAGACCGACCGGCGCGCCCTGCCCGCCCCGCCCGAGCGGCCCGACGGCGCCACCCCCTACGTCGCCCCCCGGCCCGGCACCGAGGAACGCCTGGCCGCGATCTGGGCCGAGGTGCTCGGCGTCGAACGCGTCGGCGCCCGCGACAACTTCTTCGCCCTCGGCGGCGACTCCATCCTGAGCATCCAGATCGTCTCCCGTGCCCGGCAGGCCGGACTCGCGCTCACCGCCAAGGACGTCTTCCGGCACCAGACCGTCGCCGAACTCGCCCTGAGCGCCAAGGAATCCGCGCCGCACACGGTCGTCGAGGAGACCGGCGAGGCGCCGCTCACCCCCATCCAGCACTGGTACCTGGACGGCCGCGACCCCGCCCGGCCGCTGCGGTTCACCATGACCCAGCGCCTGGAACTCGCCGCCGGCACCCGCTCCCCGGCGCTGGAGCGGGCCACCGACGCGGTCGTCCGCCGCCACGCCGCCCTGCGCACCCGGTTCCGCCACACCGCCGACGGCTGGCGCCAGGAGGCGCTGCCCGAGGCACCGGACGGCGTGTTCACCCGGCACGACGTGGCAGCGCTGGACGACCCGGCGCTGGAGCGCGAGGCCGACCGGCTCACCCGGCAGGCACAGGCGGCCCTCGACCCCACGGCCGGGCGGGTCGTCCGGGTCCTGTTCCTCGACCGGGGTCCGCGGCGGCCGAGCCAACTGGTGATCACCGCACACCACTTGGTGATCGACGGAGTGTCCTGGCGCATCCTGCTCGCCGACCTGGAGGCCGCCCACCGGGCGGCGGCGGCCGGCCGGCCCGCCGACCCGCCCGCCACCGGCACCCCCTACGGCCACTGGGCCGCCCGCCTTGAGCGGCACACCCGCTCCGGCGCCCTGGACGCCGACCTGCCGTACTGGACCCGCACCGGCGAGGCCCCCGCCGAGCTGCCCGCCGGACGCCCGGGACCGAACACCCACGGCACCGCCGCCACCCTCACCGTCACCCTGGACCAGCCCACCACCGACGCCCTGCTGCGCCGGGTCCCGCAGACCTACCGGACCCAGGTCAACGACGTCCTGCTCGGCGCCCTCGGCCGCACCCTGGCCCGCTGGTGCGGACGCGACACCGTGCTGCTGGGCGTCGAGGGCCACGGCCGGGAGGAACTGTTCGAGGACGTGGACCTGTCCCGGACCGTCGGCTGGTTCACCGCCGAGTACCCCCTGGCGCTGCGCGTCGCCCCGGACGCCGGCTGGCACGACACCCTCCGCTCGGTCAAGGAACAACTGCGCGCGGTCCCGCTGCACGGCCTGAGCCACGGCGCCCTGCGCCACCTGCTGCCCGGCAGCCCCCTCGCCGGCGCCCCGGCCCCGCGGGTCGGCTTCAACTACCACGGCCAGTGGGACGCCGACGGCACCGACGGCCTGTTCCGCGCCGCGCTGCCCCCGACGGGAGGCGACACCGACCCGGACGAACCCCGCCCCTACCTGCTGGACATCACCGGCGTCGTCCAGTACGGCCGCCTCGAACTCGGCTGGACCTACCCGGCGGCCGTCTACGACGAGGCCACCGTCCGCCGGCTCGCCGAGGACACCCTCACCGCCCTGCGCGAGATCGTGGCGCACTGCGCGGACCCCGCGGCCGGCGGCCGCACCCCCTCCGACTTCCCCCTCGCCGGCCTCGGCCAGGACCAGCTGGACCGGCTCGTCGGCACCGGCCGGCACACCGAGGACGTGCTGCCGCTCACCCCGCTCCAGTCCGGCATGCTCTTCCACGGCCTCGTCGACACCGCGCACGCCTACTTCGACCGCACCGCCGTACGGCTGTCCGGGGTGGCCGACCCGCGCGCGTTCGCCGCCGCCTGGCAGCAGGTCGCCGACCGCACCCCGGCGCTGCGCACCAGCGTCCACTGGCACGGCCTGCCCCACCCCGTCCAGGTCGTCCACCGCCACGCCGAACTGCCCGTCACCCACCTCGACTGGCGCACCCTGACACCCGCCGAGCGCGCCGAGGCCACCGAGCGGCTGCTCGCCGAGGACCGCGCGGCCGGCCTGGACCTCACCCGCGCGCCGCTCACCCGGCTCACCCTGGCCGCCCTGCCCGGCGACGAGGTGCTGCTGCTGTGGTCCACCCACCACATCGTCCTCGACGGCTGGAGCACCGGACAGCTGCTCACCGAGGTCTGCGCACGCTACGCGGCCCTCACCGGCGGCCCCGAGGAGGCGCCCCCGGCCCGGCGGCCCTTCGCGGACTTCCTGCACTGGCTGCGCGCGCAGGACGAGACGGCCGCCGAACGGCACTGGGCGGACGCGCTCGCCGGGTTCACCGCCCGCACCCCGCTGCCGTACGACCGCACGCCCGCCGAGGCCCACCGGACCCGCTCCGCCGCCGCCGTCCACCGCGAGCTGGACCCCGAGGTCTCCCGGCGGCTGCGGGACGGCGCCGCCCGCGCCGGACTCACCGTCAACACCGTGGTGGAGGGCGCCTGGGCGCTGCTGCTGGCCCGCACCGGCGGCCGGGACGACGTGGTGTTCGGCACCACCGTCTCCGGCCGCCCGGCCGAATTGCCCGGCGTGGAGGGCATGATCGGCATGTTCGTCAACACCGTGCCGACCCGGGTCCGGGTCCCCGCCGGGCCGGTGCTGCCCTGGCTGCGCGGCCTCCAGGAACGGCAGAGCGACGCCCGCCGCTTCGACTTCCTCGCCCTGCCCCGTATCCAGGCCGTCGGCGAAGTCCCGCCCGGCGAACCGCTGTTCGACAGCATGGTGGTGTTCGAGAACTACCCCGTGGACGAGGCGGCGACCGCCCGCACCGGCGTCCGGGTCGAGGAGGTGCGCGCCGACGACGCCACCACCTTCGCCTGGTGCCTGCGCGCCCACCTGGACGAACGGCTCGGCTTCGAGCTGGCCTACGACCCCGCCCTGTTCGACGCCGGCACCGCCGAGCGCGCCGCCGGCCGGCTGGCCGCACTGCTCACCACCCTCGCCGACGGCTTCGACACCGACCTGGCCGCCCTCGACCTGCTCACCCCGGCCGACCGCGAGCTGCTGGCCGCCTGGAACACCACCGCCCGCCCGGCCGACCCGCGCAGTCCCGTGGACCTGTTCGCCGAGCAGGCCCGCCGCACCCCGGACGCGGTCGCGGTCCACGACGGCGACCGCGAGCTGACCTACCGCGAACTGCACGAGTGGGCGAGCGCGTTGGCCGGACGGTTGCTGGCCGGCGGGCTGGCGCCCGAGGACCGGGTGGCCCTGCTGATGGACCGCTGCGCCGAACTCGTCGTCGCCCAGCTCGCGGTCCTGCTGGCCGGCGGCGCCTACGTCCCCGTCGACACCCGCGCCCCCGAGGAACGCCGCCGCACCCTGCTCGCCCAGGCGGGCGCGACCACCCACCTCACGACAGCGGACGTGACCGCCACCCGCCCCGGAACGGCGGGGCACCGCCTGCCGCCCGCCGACCCCGACCGGCTGGCCTACGTCATGTTCACCTCCGGCTCCACCGGGCTGCCCAAGGCCGTCGCGGTACGGCACCGGGACGTGGCGGCGCTGGGCACCGACAGCAGGTTCGGCGGCGGGGTGTGCGACCGGGTGCTGCTGCACTCGCCGGTGGCGTTCGACGCGGCCACCTTCGAGGTGTGGGCGCCCCTCCTCAACGGCGGCCGGGTGGTCGTGGCGCCCGGCGAGAGCGTGGACGCGGCCCTGCTGCGCCGGCTCGCCGACGGCGGCGGGCTCACCGCGCTGTGGCTGACCGCCGGACTGTTCCGGCTGCTCGCCCAGGACGCCCCCGACTGCTTCCGGGGCCTGACCCAGGTGTGGACCGGCGGTGACGTCGTCCCCGCCCCCGCCGTGCGCCGGGTGCTGGCCGCCTGCCCCGGACTGACCGTCGTGGACGGCTACGGCCCCACCGAGACCACCACCTTCGCGACCTCCTTCGCCCTCACCGACCCGGCGGACGTACCCGGCACCGTCCCCATCGGCCGGCCGCTGGACGACATGCGGGCACACCTCCTCGACGCCCGGCTGCGCCCCGTACCGCCGGGCTGCCCGGGCGAGCTGTACCTGGCCGGCGAGGGCGTCGCCCGCGGCTACCTGGGCCGGCCCGGCGACACCGCCGCCCGCTTCCTCGCCGACCCCTTCGGCCCGCCCGGCACCCGCATGTACCGCACGGGCGACCTGGCCCGGCGGCGCCCGGACGGCACCGTGGAGTTCCTGGGCCGGGCCGACGACCAGGTCAAGATCCGCGGCTTCCGGGTCGAGCCGGGCGAGGCCGAGGCCGCGCTCGCCGCCCACCCGGGCGTGACGGACGTCGCCGTCCTGGCCCGCGAGGACCGGCCGGGCGCCAAACGGCTCGTGGCCTACGTCGTCGGAGAGGCCGGCCGGGACGCCGAGGAGCTGCGGGCCTTCGCCGCCCGCACCCTGCCCGACTACCTCGTGCCCGCCGCCGTGGTCCCACTGGCCGCCCTCCCGCTCAGCCGCAACGGCAAGGTCGACCGGGCCGCCCTGCCCGCGCCCGAGGCCCTGCCGGGGCGCGCCCGGACCGAGCCCCGCACCGAGGCCGAGCGGCGCACGGCGGCCGTCTTCGCGGAGGTGCTGGGCAGCGAACCGCCCGGTGTGGAGGACGACTTCTTCCAGCTCGGCGGCGACTCGATCCTGAGCATCCGGCTCGCCTCCCGCCTCGCCGAGGACTTCGGCACCGACATCACCCCGCGCGCGGTGTTCACCCACCCCACCCCGGCCGCCCTGGCCCGCCTCCTCTCCACCCGGCGCGGATCCGGCCGCCCGGCGCCGGCCCGGGCCGACCGCGGCGCCGTCGCCCCGATGTCCCACGCCCAGCAACGCCTGTGGTTCCTCCAGGAGTTCGAGCCCGGCGGCACGGAGTACGTCACCGCGCTCGCCCTCCGGCTGCGCGGCACCCTGGACACCGGAGCGCTCCGCGCGGCCCTCGACGCCGTGGTGGCCCGGCACGAGTCCCTGCGCACCACCTTCGACAGCGTCGACGGGCGCGGCGTCCAGATCGTCCACCCGCCCCGGGAGGTGCCGCTGCCCGTCCGCGACCTCTCGCAAGTCGCCGACGCCATCAGGGAGCCGGAGGTGCGGCGGCTGCTCGCCGAGGACCGCGCCCGCCCCTTCGACCTGCGCGAGGGACCGCTGCTCAGGACCGGCCTGATCCGGCTCGGCGAGCAGGACCACGTCCTGTCCCTCGCCCTGCACCACATCGTCACCGACGGCTGGTCCACCGCCGTCCTGCTCGGCGACCTCGCCCACCACTACCGAGCCGAACTCGGCGCGGCCGAAGCGGAGCTGCCGCCGCTGCCGGTGCAGTACGCCGACTACGCGCACTGGCAGCACACCACCGGGGACGGCGACGCCGACGAGCACCTCGCCTACTGGAAGGAGCGGCTGGCCGGCACGACGCCGCTGGAACTGCCCACCGACCGGCCCCGCCCGCCGGTGCGCACCAGTTCGGGCGCGAGCACCCGGCTGACCGTGCCCGCCCCGGCCGTCGCCCGGCTCACCCGGCTCGCCCGGGACCACGGCACCACCCTGTTCACCACGCTGGTCGCCGCCGCCCAGGCCTATCTCGCCCGGCTCTCGGGCGCCGAGGACATCACCGTGGGCACCGTCACCTCCGGCCGCGACCGGCCCGAGACCCAGAACCTGGTCGGGTTCTTCGTCAACACCCTGGTGCTGCGCTCCCGTGCCGAGGCGGCACGGCCGTTCTCCGCGTTCCTCACCGACGTACGGCAGACCGTCCGCGACGCCTTCGCCCACCAGGACGTGCCGTTCGAACGGGTCGTGGACGCCGTCCAGCCCGAGCGGGACACCAGCCGCAGCCCGCTCTTCCAGGTCATGGTCGTCCTCCAGAACACCCCGGCCGCCGCCCTCGACCTGCCCGGCCTGGACGTCACCGACGTCGAACCGGAGTCGGAGCAGGCCGCGTTCGACCTCACCGTGGAGTTCGCCGAGACCGGCACCGGCGCCCTGCACGGCCTGCTCACCTACAACACCGACCTGTTCGACGCGGCCACCGCCGAACGGATGGCCGCCCAGCTCGGCACCCTGCTGCGCGCCGTCGCGGAGGACCCCGGCCGCCCGCTCGGCGCCCTGCCGCTGGCCTCCGACGACCAGCTGAACGCCCTGGCGGCGCACGGCCGGGGCACCTTCCGCCCGGTGCCCGAGGCCACCCTGCCCGCCCTGTTCGAACGGCAGGCGGCCCGTACCCCGGACGCCGTGGCGCTGATCGACGGCGACCGCGAACTGACCTACGCCGAGGTCGACCGGGCGGCCAACCGGCTGGCCCACCGGCTCCTCGCGGACGGCGTCGGACCGGAGCGCGTGGTGGCCCTGGCGCTGCCCCGCTCGGCGTCGACCGTGGTGGCCCAGCTCGCCGTCGCCAAGGCCGGCGGCGCCTTCCTCCCCGTGGACCCCGACTACCCCGCCCCCAGAAGGGAGTTCATGATCCGGGACGCGGGCGCCCACCTGGTCCTCGCCGACCCCGCCGAGGTGTGGACCGCCGCCGGACCGGACACGGCGCCCACCGACGCCGACCGCGCCACCGCGCTCACCCCCGCCCACCCCGTCTACGTCATCTACACCTCCGGCTCCACCGGCACCCCCAAGGGCGTCGTGGTCACCCACCGGGGCCTGGCCTCCTTCGCCGCGGCGGCCGCCGACCAGTACGCGGCGGGCCCCGGCGACCGGGTCCTGCAGTTCGCCTCCCCGAGCTTCGACGCCTCCGTGCTGGAACTATGCGTCTCCCTGCTCGGCGGGGCCGCGCTGGTCACCGGCGAGGAAGGGCCACTGGTCGGGGAGCGGCTCGCCGAGGTGCTCGCCGCACGGGAGATCACCCACACCCTGATCCCGCCGGCCGCGCTGGCCACCGTACCGCCCCAGGCCGCCGCCGCCCTGCCCCGGCTGCGCACCCTCATCGTGGGCGCCGAGGCATGCCCCGCCGACCTGGTCGACACCTGGGCCCCCGGCCGCCGGATGATCAACTCCTACGGCCCCACCGAGGCCACCGTGGTCGCCACCTGGACCGGCCCGCTGACCCCGGGCACCGGCACCCCCTCCATCGGCCGCCCCGCCGGCACCACCCGCGTCCAGGTGCTCGACGCCGCCCTGCGCCCCGTACCGCCCGGCGTGACCGGCGAGCTGTACGTCTCCGGGCCCGGCCTGGCCCGCGGCTATCTGGGCCGGCCGGGACTGACCGCCCAGCGGTTCCTGCCCGACCCGTCCGGGGCGCCGGGGGAGCGGATGTACCGCACCGGGGACCTCGTGCGGTGGACCGCCGACGGCCGGCTCCGGTTCGCCGGACGCGCCGACGACCAGGTCAAGCTGCGCGGCTACCGCATCGAACCCGGCGAGATCGAGAGCGCGCTGCGCCGCAGCCCCCTGGTCCGGGACGCGGCCGTCGTCGTCCGCGCGGACCGGCCCGGCGCACCGGCCCGGCTCGTCGCCTACGTCGTCCCGGCGGAACCGGACGGCACCGCCCTGCCCGTCGGCGAACTGAGGCTGCACCTGGCCGGGTCGCTGCCCCCGCACATGGTCCCCTCCGTCTTCGTCCCGCTGGAGCGGCTGCCGCTCACCCCGAACGGCAAGACCGACCGCCGCGCGCTGCCCGCGCCCGGCCCCGCCCAGGCCGCGGACGGACCGCGCACCGCGCCGCGCACCGACACCGAACGCCGGATCGCCCGGATCTGGGCCGATGTGCTGGGCATCGAAGAGGTCGGCGCCGACGACAACTTCTTCGCGCTCGGCGGGGACTCCATCCTGAGCATGCAGGTCGTCTCCCGGCTGCGCCGCGACGGACTGCACGTGGCCACCCGGGACCTGTTCACCCACCAGACCGTCGCCGACCTCGCCACCGTCGTCCGCGCCGCGCCCCGGCGGTCCGCCGACGGCCCGGTCACCGGCGAGGTGCCGCTCACCCCGATCCAGCACTGGTTCCTCACCACCCCGCGCGCCGCCCACCACCACTTCAACCAGTCGGCACTGCTGGAACTCGACGGCACCCCCGACCCGCGCGCCCTGGGCGCCGCACTCGACGCGCTGCTGGAACACCACGACGCCCTGCGCATGACGTTCACCCAGGAGCCCGACGGCTGGCGGCAGTTCAACCCGCCGCCCGCCACCGGTCAGGACATCCTGACCCGGCACGACCTGACGGGCCTGTCCGCCGACGACGCCGACGCCGCCATGGCCAAGGCCGCCGACGAACTCCACGCGAGCTTCGACCTGGCCCGCGGCCCGCACCTGCGGGCGGCCCTGTTCACCGGCGCGGCCGACCGGCCGGTCTTCCTCCTCCTCGTCGCCCACCACCTGGTCGTGGACGCCGTCTCCTGGCGCATCCTGCGCGACGACCTGGAGACCGCCTACCGGCAGGCCCGCCACGGCGGCCCGGTCACCCTGGGGGAGCGGAGCACCAGTTTCCGGGAGTGGTCCCGGCGGCTCGCCGCACACGTCGCCGAGGGCGGACTCGACCACGAACTGCCCTACTGGGAACAGGCGGTGGACACCGAGGAGTCCCCGATGCCGGCCACCGGCGCCGGACCGGCCGCCACGGTGGACGTGGAACTCGACGAGGAGGACACCACGGCCCTGCTGCGCTCCGCCCCCACCGCCTACCGCACCCGCGTCAACGACGTCCTGCTCGCCGCCCTCGCCCTGGCCCTGGCCCGCTGGACGGGACGCGACCGGGTCCGCCTGGACCTGGAGGGACACGGCCGCGAGGACCTGCTCGACGGCGTCGACCTGACCCGCACCGTCGGCTGGTTCACCACCGTCCACCCCGTGGCCCTCCAGGTGCCCGACCCCGGCGCCCTCGGCCCGGACCGGGACTGGCGGTCGCTGGTGAAGTCGGTGCGCCGCCAGCTGCGCGCCGTACCCGGGAACGGCATCGGCTTCGGCGCGCTGCGCACCTTCGGCCCGCCCGAGGTCCGCGAACGCCTCGGCGGCACCGCGCACAGCCAGGTGGTGTTCAACTACCTCGGCCAGTGGGACGCCCGGCCCGACACGGCGGACGGCGGCCTGGTCCGCGCCGAACACGGCTCCTTCGGACAGGACCACGACCCCCGGGACCCCGGCTCCCACCCACTGGAGGTGGTCGGCGCCGTCCAGCACGGCCGGCTCGCCTTCACCTGGCACCACCGGCCCGGCGTCCACGACACCGCGACCGTGCGCCGGGTGGCCGAGGAGTTCGCCACCGCCCTGCGCCACCTCGCCCGGCACGCCAGGGGAGGCCGGTGACGACCCCCCGCCCCCGCGCCCCTCACGGCCCCCGCTCACCACCCACCCGCCCGCGACCCCCCACATGCCCACCCGCACACCGGACGACGAAGGAAGACGACATGGACGAGAACACCCGCTACCAGGTCCTGCGCAACGACGAGGAGCAGTACTCCCTCTGGCCCGTCGACATCGAGGTGCCCGCCGGCTGGCAGCCCGTCGGCAAGGAGGGCACCGAGGCCGAGTGCTCCGCCTACGTCGACGAGGTCTGGACCGACATGCGGCCCAAGAGCCTGCGCGAGCGCATGGAGAACGCCGGCGCCTGACCGCCGCACCACCACGGACCCGCCGGGCCGGCCACACGCCGGCCCGGCGCGCCCTCCCCCCCCACACACACAAGCCGCAGCACCGGCGCCCCACCGCCCTCGGCCCGCCGCACCGCATCACTCCCGAGGAGCCCGCCATGACACCCGAGACCCCCGTCCTGCGCACCGAACGCCTGGACTTCCTCCCCTACCGGCCCGAACACGAGGACGTCTTCGTCGCCCTGCTGCGCGACGAGGAGGTGTGCCGCTGGATGGGGCAGGACCTCGTGCCCGAACCGCGGCTCCGCGAACTGTTCCGGGCCATCCTCACCGACGTCTACCCCGGGCGCCGGTTCGACGTGTGGGGCCTGTGGCTGGAGGGCCGCTACGTCGGCCACGCCGAGGTCAAGCCGACCGGCAACGTCGACGGCCACGAACTCGTCACCGCGCTCCTTCCCGCGTACTGGGGGCGCGGCCTGGGCGGCGAGGTGGTCCGCGGCCTGCTCCGGCACGCCGCCGACGACCTGGGGCTCACCGAGGCGTACGGCATGGTGGGCGCCGAGAACACCGCCAGCCTGGCCATGTGCCGCCGCCTGGGCTTCCGCCACGTCCGGGACGTCGTCGGCGACGACGGCTCGGTCACCAAGCTGCTCGTCATCCCGACCAGGGAGCCGGAGTGAGCGGGGCCGCCGTTTGTCCGGTTTTCTAGTTTCATCGCCCCGGTTCCCGTCTCGTATAGTGACGTCGACCTGTTCCCGGAATCCGGGAACAATGCAGCGGAGTATTCGTTCTGCGAATCCCAGGAAAAGGGGAATCCCGCGATGGGGCTCATCAAGGCCACCGGCACGTTCACGGGGACCAGCGTAAACCTTCCGGGTCTCACGGGTGTGAACACCAGCGAGATCAGATGGGGTCAGCCCGCCACTCCCGGTGGCGAATTGAGCGGCTATGACTTCGTGGAGTACGAAATGGAGGCGAATCTCGGCGGCCGGGAGATCCCGATAGGCGAATTCACCCACCACAACCACCCGATCTTCCTTTCCGGGCAGTCGCAGTTCTGGGTGTACCTCACGATCAAGGTGTATTTCGAGAACGGAGACTTCTACCACGACATCAACGTGCGTTTACGTCACGATGAGACACCCAACCAGGGTTCGCACCCGAATGACGTGGTCAAGTGGGAAGTGATCCACGAGCCCGAAAAGGTGTACATCGACGGAAACGAGTACGACGTGGAGATCACCGGCTTCAGAAAGCCGGGGGAGAAGCAGTCGAAGCCCAACTTCGACGTTCCCGAGGGCGCCAAGGACACCGCCTACCTCTACGCGAGGTTCCAGCGGGCGGCCCCGCAGGCGTCCTGATCCCCCGCGGTGACCGGTGGCCGACCCGCCACTCGGGTGCGGGTGCGGCCACTTCCGGCAGGTCGCTCTGGGCGGCAGTGCCGAAGCTGCCTAAGGTCGGTTGGCGTGTCGCACACCTTCGAAGAACTGGTCGCGAAGCAACGCGCGGCCGACGCCGCCCAGGCCCAGGTACAGGAACTGCGGGAGGCCTACGGCCCGCCGGCCGAGCAGCGGCTGACCGGCGTCCAGGCGGGCACCTACGAGACCGCCCTGCGCGCCTGGCGCGACCTCGCCCGCGATGTGCAGACGGCGGTGAGCGAGTACGCCCGGGACACGGGCCGGCCCCGGGCCGAGGTCGAGGCGGAGGTGGAACGCGCGGCGACCGGCGAACAGGACGGAGCCCCGTAGGGCCGCCGGACCAGGCATCCGCCGCCCGCCTCCGGGTACCCGGCGCCCATGAACACTGCCATGTACCAAGCGGCCACGGGCGCGCAGGCTTTCGGATACGTCCTGATCCTGATCGCCGGAGTGGCCCTCGTCGCGGGAATCATCTGGGCCTTCCGGCTGGGTGCCAAGGTGCGTGAGCGGGAGCCCGCGCCGCCGCGTCCGGAGGAGCAGCCCAAGATGCCGCCGGGCGGACCGGTGCACGAGACCCGCGAGGTCCGGGAGCCCGACGAGGTGCCCCGGGCCGCCGACGAGAGCGAGCGCCTCACCCCGCACCAGCTCGGCAACGTCGGCACCAAGCGCGCCGCCGACCAGAGCCGTCCGCGCTGGACGCCGGGGTCGAGCGGGTCCTTCGGCGGTGGCGGGGGCGGCCGGACCTGAGCGGCCGGGCCCTCCCGGGCAGGACCAGTCAGGCGTCCGGGCTGCCCGGGGACTCCCGGGCGGGCAGGCGGGCTGCCTGGTTCGTGCCCGGCCCGGAGGGGCCGCTGCCCACGTCCGCGCTGCGGGCGTCCCGGGCCACGGCGGCCGGACACGGATCACTCCGCCGGGCCCGAGGCGGCCCCGGCGACGGTTCCCGCCCCGCGCGGGACAGGAAAGGACGAGGAACGGCATGACCGCGCACGCGGACACGGAACCGGCCACACCCTACGCGGAGACCGGCTGGGCGCAGGCCCGCCGGCGTCGGGACCGGGGGGTGCGCACCTGCCTCCCCGCGGTCCTGGACCGCACCACCGGGCGGCGGCCGGGCCCGGACACCGAGGACACCATCGTGCGCGGCTCGGACTGACGGCCGCTGAGCGTGCCCCCGTAAGCGACCGCGGGAAGGGAAGCGGCCGGACGTCAGTCGCGGGTCTCGGCCAGCAGTTCCACGATCTCGGCGGTCGTGCCGGTCTCGCCGAGCCGGGGGAAGATCCGTCGCACGCTGTTGGCGTGCGCCTCGCCGTCGGCGTCGGCCATGGCGTCCGTGGCGAGGGTGACGTGGTAGCCGTGCGCGTAGGCGTCGCGCGCGGTGGACTCCACGCCGATGCTGGTCGCGATGCCGGTCAGCACGATCTGCGTGATGCCCCGGCGGCGCAGCTGGACGTCCAGGTCGGTGCCGTGGAAGGCGCTCCAGTTGTGCTTGGTGACAAGGATGTCGCCGGGGTGGCCGGACAGCTCGTCCACGATGACGTCCCAGCCCTCCGGGAAGGCGAGCCCGCGCGCCTGGCTCTCGGTGCGGCCGGGCACGGCGTCCGCCCCGTCGGCGGCGAAGGAGACCCGGACCAGGACCACGGGCAGTCCGTGCGAGCGGAAGGCGTCGGCGAGTTCCGCGGTGCGGGTGACGACCTCCGAGCCCGGGCAGGGCTGCGTGGGCATGGCCACGATGCCGTTCTGCAGGTCGATCGCGACGAGTGCGGTACGGGGGTCGAGCGTGGTGAGCGACATGGGTCGGTCAGGCCTTTCGGGTGTTTCTGGGGCTCGGGGGCTCGGGGGCTCGGGGGTGAGCCGGACGAGGGCGAGGTCGATGGGGGAGGAGGCAGGGCGTCGCGGCCGGAGCGGCGCGTGACCGCACGGCATCCCGGACCGCGCCGTACGCCGCGCGGTCACGGCGCGGACAGCCGCTCCAGCAGTTCCAGCGCCGCGAGGACGGTCCGCCGCTCCTCCTCGGTGTAGCGGTCCTCGAAGGCACGGGCCAGCCACTCCTCGCGCGCCTGCCGGTTGCCCTCGACGCGGGCCCGGCCGCTGTCGGTGAGGGTGACCAACTGGCGGCGGCCGTCGTCGGGGTCGGGGGCCCGGCGGATCAGCCCGTGCCGCTCCAGCGCGGCCAGCGTGACGGCCATGGACTGCGGGCGCACCCCCTCGGCGGCGGCGAGCGCGCTGGCCGTGGCCGCGCCGTGCTTGCCGACCAGGGTGAGCGCCGACTCCTGCGAGGGACTGAGGTCGGTGTCCTGCGCTACCTCGCGGATGCGGCGCCGCAGCCTGCTGAAGACCACGCGCAGATCACGCGCGGCGCGCGCGGCGGAGTCGGAGATGTCGGCCATGCGCGCCAGGCTATGACCGACAGTCGTAGCTGTCCAGTTCGGACTGTTCAGTTTTGGCTGTCTGTTTGCCGGGGTACTCGCCGGGCCTCGGACAGGCCAGCACGGCGGTGAACCCAAGGAGCGCTGATGACCCCTGCGGACAGGTCCGGCCTGGAGGCGGCCCTCCACGCCGAGGTGGACGGCGAAGTCCGCTTCGACGCGGGCAGCCGCGGCGCCTACGCCACGGACGGTTCCAACTACCGGCAGATCCCGATCGGCGTCGTCGTGCCCCGCACCGTGGAGGCGGGCGCCCGCGCGGTGTCGGTGTGCGCGCGCTTCGGCGCCCCCGTCCTCTCCCGGGGCGGCGGCACCAGCCTCGCCGGACAGTCGACCAACACCGCCGTGGTGATCGACTGGAGCAAGTACTGCACCGGCGTGCTGACCGTCGACCCCGAGCGGCGTACCTGCGTGGTGGAACCCGGCATCGTCCTGGACGAACTCAACCGCCGACTCGCCCGCCACAAGCTCCAGTTCGGACCCAAGCCGTCCACCCACAGCCACTGCGCGCTCGGCGGCATGATCGGCAACAACTCCTGCGGCGCCTCCGCCCAGGCCTACGGCAAGACCGTCGACAACGTCCGCCGGCTGGAGATCCTCACCTACGACGGGCAGCGCGCCTGGGTCGGCCCCACCCCGCCCGACGAGCGGGAGCGGATCATCGCCGGCGGCGGCCGGCTCGCCGAGGTCTACGCCGGCCTGGACCGCATCGCCACCGAGTACCTGGCCGACATCCGCCGCGGCTACCCGAAGATCCCGCGCCGCGTCTCCGGCTACAACCTGGACTCCCTGCTGCCCGAGAACGGCTTCGACGTGGCCAAGGCGCTCGTCGGCAGCGAGGGCACCCTGGTGACCGTCCTGCGCGCCGAACTCGACCTCGTACCCGTGCCTGCGTACCAGTCCCTGCTCGTCCTCGGCTACGACGACATCTGCGCCGCCGCCGACGACGTACCCCGCCTGCTGGAGCACTGCCACCCCACCCAACTGGAGGCCCTGGACGACCGGATGGCCCAGCTGATGCGCGAGGAGGGCCCTACCTGGACTCGCTCGCCGTGCTGCCCGAGGGCGACAGCTGGCTGATGGTGCAGTACAGCGGCGACAGCCAGGGGGACGTCGACGAACAGGCGCACGCGCTGCTGCACGCCCTCGGCCGCGAGGAGAAGGACCGGAACGTCGCCTTCTCCGACGACCCCGAACGCGAACAGAAGATGCTCAAGGCCCGCGAGGCCGGGCTCGGCGTGACCGCCCGCCCGCCGGACGACCGGGAGACCTGGGAGGGCTGGGAGGACTCCGCCGTACCGCCCGAACGGCTCGGTGACTATCTCCGCGACCTGAAGGGCCTGTTCGCCGAGTTCGACTACGGCCGCCCGTCCCTGTACGGCCACTTCGGACAGGGTTGCGTGCACACCCGCATCCCCTTCGACCTGCGCACCGCCGAAGGCGTGGCCGTCTTCCGGCGGTTCACCGAGCGCGCCGCCGACCTCGTCGCCTCCTACGGCGGCTCCCTGTCCGGCGAACACGGGGACGGCCAGGCCCGGGGCGAACTGCTCACCCGGATGTTCGGCGAGCGGCTCGTGACCGCGTTCGGCGAACTGAAGGCGCTCTTCGACCCCGGCAACCGGATGAACCCCGGCAAGGTCGTCCACCCCAACCCGGTCGACGGACAACTGCGGCTCGGCCCCGCCTGGCGGCCCGCCACCCCGGCCACCCACTTCGGCTACCCCGAGGACGAGCACTCCTTCAAGCGCGCGGTGATGCGCTGCGTCGGCATCGGCAACTGCCGCGGCCACACCGGCGGCGTCATGTGCCCCTCCTACCGGGCCACCATGGAGGAGGAGCACTCCACCCGCGGCCGGGCCCGGCTGCTGTTCGAGATGCTCGGCGGGCACCCGGACTCCGTGATCGAGGACGGCTGGCGCTCCACCGCCGTCCACGACGCGCTCGATCTCTGCCTGGCCTGCAAGGGCTGCAAGTCGGACTGCCCGACCGGAGTCGACATGGCCACCCTCAAGGCCGAGTTCCTCTCCCACCACTACGCGGGCCGGAAACGCCCCATGGCCCACTACTCCATGGGCTGGCTCCCGCTGTGGGCCCGGCTCAGCCGCACCGCGCCCCGGCTGGTGAACTCCGCGCTGCACGCGCCCGGTCTGGCCGGCCTCGGCAAGCGGCTCGCCGGTGTCGACCCGGCCCGCGAGGCACCGGTGTTCGCCGAGGAGTCCTTCGTCCAGTGGTGGCGGTCCCGCGACATGCCGGAACCGGACCCGGCCGACCCGCGCACGGTCGTGCTGTGGCCGGACACCTTCAGCACCTACTTCCACCCCGCCATCGCCCGGTCCGCCGTCCGCGTCCTGGAGGACGCCGGCTTCCGCGTCGCCGTCCCCACCGAACCGGTGTGCTGCGGACTGACCTGGATCTCCACCGGTCAACTCGCCACCGCCAAAAAGGTGTTGCGACGGACCCTCGGTGTGCTGCGGCCCTACCTGGAGGCCGGTACGCCCGTCATCGGCCTGGAACCCTCCTGCACGGCGGTCTTCCGCGCCGACGCCCCGGAGCTGATGCCCGACGACCAGGACGTACAACGGCTGGCCGGACAGACGCGCACCTTCGCCGAACACCTCGTCCAGCACGCCCCCGACGACTGGCAGCCGCCGCGACTGGCCCGGCGGGCCACCGTGCAGACCCACTGCCACCAGCACGCCGTCATGAAGTTCGACGCCGACCGCGAACTGATGCGCCGCGCCCACCTCGACACCGAGGTGCTCGACGAGGGCTGCTGCGGCCTGGCCGGCAACTTCGGCTTCGAACGCGGCCACCACGAGGTGTCGATGGCCGTCGGCGAACTGGGCGTCCTGCCCGCCGTACGGGCCGCCGCCCCGGACAGCCTGGTCATCGCCGACGGCTTCAGCTGCCGCACCCAGATCGAACAGGGCGCGACCGGCCGCCGCGCGCTGCACCTCGCCGAGGCCCTCGCGTTCGCCCTCGACGGCAACCTGCCCAGCGACCGGCCCGAACGGCTGGCCGTCCGCCCCGCCGAGCCGTCCCGTACGGCCGGCTGGGCGACCGCCGCCCTGGTGGCCGCCCTGGCCGCGGGCACCGCCGCCGCGGTGGGCGGGCTGCGCCGGCCCGGGAGGTGAGCATGAGCGACCAGCCGGCCGTCGACGCGTTCGACACCGCCGTCTACACCGTGCCCACCGACGCCCCCGAGGCGGACGGCACCCTCGCCTGGGACAAGACCACCCTCGTCCTGGTCACCGCCCGCTCCGGCACCACCACCGGGCTCGGCTACACCTACGCGCCCGCCGCCACCGCCCACCTCGTCCGCGAACTGCTCGCCGGCACCGTCACCGGCCTGTCCGCGTACGACGTGCCGCGCGCCAACGAGCGGATGTGCCGGGCCGTGCGCAACGCCGGACTGCCCGGCCTCGCCGCCCAGGCGGTCGCCGCCGCCGACATCGCCCTGTGGGACCTCAAGGCCCGCCTGCTCGGCCTGCCCCTCGTCCACCTGCTGGGCGCCGCCCGCACCGACGTGCCGGTCTACGGCAGCGGCGGCTTCACCACCTACGACGCCGACCGGCAGGAACGCCAGCTGCGCGGCTGGACCGAGGACCAGGGCATCCCCCGCGTCAAGATCAAGATCGGGGAGTCGTGGGGCGCCCGGCAGGACCGCGACCTGGAACGCGTCGCCCGCGCGCGGGCGACCGTCGGCGACACGGCCGAGCTGTACGTGGACGCCAACGGCGGCTACACCGGCGGCCAGGCGGTACGGGTCGCGGGGGCGCTCGCCGACCAGGGCGTCACCTGGTTCGAGGAGCCCGTCTCCTCCGACCACCTCACCGTCCTCGCCGGCATCCGCGACCGGACCCCGCTCGACGTCGCCGCCGGGGAATACGGTTACACCCTGCCGTACTTCGAGCACATGCTGGCCGCCGGTGCCGTCGACTGCCTCCAGGCCGACGTCACCCGGTGCGGCGGCATCACCGTCTGGCTGCGCGTTGCCGCGCTCGCCCAGGCGCGCGGGATCGACATCTCCGGACACTGCGCACCGCACGCCCACGCCCACGCTGCCGCCGCCGTGCCCAACCTCCGCCATCTGGAGTGGTTCCACGACCACGTCCGCATCGAGCACCTGCTGTTCGACGGCGTCCTCGACCCCGGCGGCGGCAGCGTCACCCCGGGCGCCGACGGAGCACCCGGGCTCGGCCTCGCGCTCGCCGAGGAGAGGGCGGCGCCCTACCGGACGGAGTGAGACGGAGGGCGCGACACCGCGCCGTACGCCATGCCGTACACCGTGTCGGACATCGTGCTGCAAGAGGAGAAAGATCATGCCCCCCACCGTCGTCATCACCGGCGCCAGCGCCGGCATCGGCCGCGCCACCGCCCGCCTGTACGCCCGGCGCGGCGCCGACGTCGTCCTGGTCGCGCGCGGCGAGGGCGGCCTCCAGGCGGCGGCCGACGAGGTCGCGGCGCTCGGCGGACGGCCCCTGGTCCACGTCGCCGACGCGGCCGACCCGGCGCAGCTGGAGGCGGCGGCCGAGGCCGCGGAGCAGGCGTTCGGACCGGTCGACGTATGGGTCAACTGCGCCTTCGCCACGGTGTTCGCGCCGTTCGAGGAGATCACCGCCGAGGAGTTCAAACGGGTCACCGAGGTCACCTACCTCGGCTTCGTCAACGGCACCCGCACCGCCCTGAAGCGCATGCTGCCCCGCGACCGGGGCACGATCGTGCAGGTCGGCTCCGCGCTCGGGGAACGGTCCATCCCGCTCCAGTCGGCGTACTGCGGCGCCAAGCACGCCATCAACGGCTTCACCTCCTCCGTGCGCACCGAACTGCTGCACCGCGGCAGCGGCGTGCGCATCACCGTCGCCCAGATGCCTGCCGTCAACACCCCGCAGTTCGAATGGGTCCGCTCCCGGCTGGCCAAGCACCCCATGCCGGTCCCGCCGATCTACCAGCCCGAGGTGGCCGCCCGGGGCGTGCTGTACGCGGCCGACCACCCGCGCCGCAAGCAGTACTACGTCGGCGCCTCCACCGTCGGCACCATCTGGGCCAACCGGCTCTTCCCGGCGCTGCTCGACCGCTATCTGGCCCGCACCGGCTTCGACTCCCAGCAGACCGACAGCGTCCCGCCGGCCCACCTGGACAACCTCTTCGAACCGGTCGACCGCACCCCGGCCGACGACCAGGGCGCGCACGGCGCCTTCGACGACAGCGCACACGGCCGCTCCTGGCAGGAGACCCTGCTCCGGCACCCCGCGGCCACCGCCCTCGGCGCCGGCGCCGCCCTCCTGGGCACCACACGCGGCCTGCGCCGCCTGACGGGACGAGCGGTCTAGATGACTGAGCCGGACGTTCTGAGTGAGCGTTTGGTTCGCTGGTGTCCGTTCGGCTTGGGTTAGGTGTCGCGCCAGTTGGGGTGCTTTCCTGGGTGACTCGGCGGCTCATGAGATCGGCGGCTGTTCCCATCGCGCGTCGGACAGGTCGCTGGGGTGGCGTGGGCGGGGAGAGTGTGTGGGCCGCCGGTGGAAGCTTCGAGGCAAGCCGGGGCACTGCTGAAAACATGCGCCGTTCAGACACTCCAACTGGGGCATTCAGCCCGACGTCCTTGCGGGCGATGCGGTGGCGGATGCCGCAGCCGCGGAGCCATCGGCGCAAGTAGTCGACCGCCTTGGGGCCCTGGGTGTTGCCGCCCGGGGGGCTCGACATGGCGAGCCGCGGTGACGAACCGAGTACCTGGTTGACCCTGAAGGCTGTCCCCCGCGAGGGCGGCCTTGCGGCAACTATGGCCGAAAGCGTTCTCCACGAACGGTCGCAAGCCGTTGATCCTCGGGTACGAGGAGGCCGAGCGAGCCTCTCGCACGCCTTCGAGACAAGGTGCGAACAAGGGCCATGGAGTTCGACAGCGCAGCGCCGGGGGACGCCACTGTCGTCCGTATCCTCGATGGATCGGGCCGCCCGTGGGGGGCAGGCTTCCTCATCGGACCACGAGACATTCTGACCTCGACCCACGTGGTCGCGAAAGTGCTCGGCGTCACGCCGGACGAGCCGGAACTACCCGAGAGCCGATTGGATGTCGATTTCCCTCTCGCCCGGCCCGGTCACCGGATCGAGGCCCGCGTGGTCGCCTGGACTCCACTCGGCGGTGACGGTTCCGGTGACGTCGCCGTTCTGCGGTTGTCCGCCGAACCACCGGCCAACGCACCGATAGCCCGCCTAGTGGACGACGGGGCGAGCCCCGACCGTCGGGTGCGCACTTTCGGCTTCCCGGCCGGCTATGACGACGGCGTGTGGAGCGTCGGCTGGCTGCGCGGCATGCAGGGCGCCGACTGGTTCCAGTACGACACCGACCCCGCCGCCCAGCACGCGATCCGACAAGGCTTCTCGGGCGCACCGGTGTGGGACACCGAGAGCGGTGGCGTGGTCGGCATGGTCGTGGCCGCGGACCAGGACGCGGGCATCCGCACGGCCTACGCCATCCCCACCCGCACACTGCGCGCGAGCTGGCCGATGCTCGGTGACGCCTCGCTGGCTGTCAGCCCGTTCCGCGCTCTCGAACCATTCCAGGAGCGGGACGCCGCGCTCTTCCACGGCCGGGAGGAGCCTGCCCGCCGGATCGTCGACCGCCTCGGCTACGCGCCCGCGACCTGTCTGGTCGGGCCGTCCGGAAGCGGTAAGAGCTCGCTGCTGTTCGCCGGCGTCCTACCGTTGTTGCGGGCGGCCGGCGGGCACGGACGGGAGACGGTGGTCCTGCGTCCCGGACGGCCGGGGCCGAACCCACTCGCCACCCTCGCGCTGGCGCTGCTGCCCCTTCTCGAACCCGACCTGGCCGAGACGGCCCGGCTGGAGGCCCGCCCGCGGCTGGAACGCCTGCTGCGGGAGGGAGAGATGCCGGCCGTAGTGGAACGTCTGCTCGCGCGGCAGGGCAAAGACCAGCTGCTGCTGGTCGTCGACCAACTCGAGGAGGCGCTGGTCGGTCCGGCGCAGACCGACCTCGCACCGTTCGCCGCCGCCTTGCGGTACTGCCTGGAGCCCGGCTCCAGGCTCCAGGTCCTGCTCGGCCTGCGCGCCGATTTCCTCACCACCGCGCTGGGGCACCCGGGGCTCGCCCCGCTGTTGTCCGGCGACCGTATGTTCACGCTCGTCGCAATGGACGACGAGGAACTGCGCGCCGCCGTGGAACGTCCCCTGGACCGGACCGGTGTGACCTACGAACCCGGGCTTGTCGACCGCATCCTGGCCGACATCGGCCGTGATCCCGGACGCCTGCCGTTGCTCCAGTTCACCCTCACCCGACTGTGGGAGCGGCAGGAGCGCGGCGTCATCGGGCACGCGGCGTACGAGTCCCTGGGACGGGTGGACGATGCCCTGGCCAATTACGCCGAGCGGGTGTGGATGGTCTGGCTGACCGAGGACGAACAGCGGGAGGCCAGGGCGCTGCTCACCCAGCTGGTGCATCCCGCCGAGGGCCGAGCCGCCCCCGCCCGCCGTACGGTACGCCGTTCGGAGCTGCCGTCGGCGAGATGGCGGATCGCCCAGCGGCTGATGTCCACCCGCCTGGTCGTGCCCGGCGAGGATCACCTGCCCGACGACGGGCCACCGGAGGAGACAGTCGAGCTGGCACACGAGACACTGCTCACTCAGTGGTCCAGGCTGCGGGACATCGTCGCCGACGACCACGAGTTCCGCTCCTGGCAGGAAGACCTGCGCCGGCGGGCCGCGCACTGGGAACGTTCCGGTCGCTCTCGGCACCGCCTGCTGCGCGGTGCGGATCTGCGCGACGCCCGTCGCTGGCAACGTCGACGTGCCGATGAACTCAGCGCCGTCGACGTACAGTTCATCGACGTGAGCGCTCGGAGCACACGCCGCCGCAGGCTCGCGGCGGCGTCCGCCGGGGTCGCCGCCGTCGTCGTCACCGCCTCCGCGCTCGCCGCCACGCTGGACCAGGGCGGCGCGAGCGGCCCCGGACAGGCGGAGGCGGCGTCACGCGAACTGTGGCAGAGGTCGGTCGCGGCATCACAAGGCAACGGCGACAAGTATGCCGCCCTGTTGCTCGCCCTGCGGGCGTACCGCACTCATGACTCAGCGCGGACGCGTGCCCTTCTGGGTGGGATGCACGACCGGTACCGCGACGCGGACCTGCTGATCCCCTTGTACAGCCCCGACTCCGACTGGGACTCCCGCGCTGCCTACGGCGTGAGCCGTCGGGGAGAAGTCGTCACCTCCCGGAGTGCCGACGGCAAGGGTGTGGTCTGGCAGCGCGACGGCTCTGGCTTCCAGCGATCGACCATCGGCGAGGACATCTCCGTTCGGGCGCTCAGCCCGGACGGATCCCTGGTGGTGTACGCCAAGGGAGAGGGAAAGCGCCAAGGTTTCCTGTACGACGTACGTACCCACAAAAAGACAAAGCTGGAGACACCCGCTGGTACTTCCCGCGCTTTCTTCAGCCCGGAATACGGCGATTACTTCTTCGGGCTCGGGATGAATACGCTCCTTTGGAGCAACCTTGGCCAGGTCTTGATCTGGGACACCGCCGACGGCAGTTTGTCACGACAACTGACCCTTCGGGGCGGCGCCGAGGTGATCGGCGTGAGCCAGGACAGGGTAGTGACGCTGTCCGAGGAGAAAACACCCGTCAAGGGGTACGCCTCGGTTCGGAGGAGGACGTACACCTTGTCCTTGTGGAACTTACGTGGATCGCCCCCGGACCGGCGGAAAACCCACAAGTTCGAGCAGGTCGAGGAGGATTACACTTCGGGTTTGCATCACGCCCTGAGCCCTGACCTGACCCGGCTCGCCATCTCCCGGTACAGGAGGACCGCCTCCGACCTGTGGAGCACCGACGTCACCGTGTACGACATGACGACCGGCAGGACCGAGTGGCGGGAAACGGTTACGCGCACCGACCAGCCGTACGCCGTTGCCGTCCCCGACCAGGGGCCGCCGACACTCCTTTACAGTAATAGCGTCGTCACCCTGTCAACGAGAGCCGTCATGTCCTCTCGGCCGGACGGTTGGGAGGTGGCTCCCTTCGCCCCGGAAGGCACTGCGGTGCAGAAAGACAGGCATATAGTCGCTTTGGTCGTCACCGGCACCGGGCGGACAGACCCACCCGCTCTTCACGAGGCCGAACCGCTCGATGCGTCATTGCCGCCTTCTCCCGACGCCACCGGGGGCGAGGAAGACCGTCTGCGCGCGAAGGAATGGGCCGAAGATCTGTGCCGCGTCCTCGGCGACGAGCAGCTGCCCAAGGAGACCGAAGCCGACCTGCCGACGGGCACGTACCGAGGAAAGCTGTGTCCTTGAGCCCGTCGTGCCGCGGATCTTGGATCGCCGCGACCTACCTCGCCGCCGTCTTCGTCCGGCCGGCCGGGCCGACCGGATGATCCAGGAAACTGCCTGGGCAGGAGGCCGTCTTCCGGGTCCTGCTTCCCGGTCCGTGGCGCAGTCGGACGGCGCGGTCGGAAAGGGCGGATACCGGCGGGCTTGTCAGGTACGGCACGTCAGTGCCCGGCGCGGGCCCGCTGCCTCTCGCGCAGGACTGTGATGGTGCGCTCGCACCAGTCACGGTTGCCCTGTTCGAAGGCGAGGCCGCGCAGGCACGTGAGATAGGGGCCGACGCGCTCGCCGTGGCGGAGGTACTCCTCCTCCGTACGGTCACCGCGCATGCCGCGCAGCAGCTTGCCGAAGAGGTCGGCCTTGGCCTGGGCGAAGGCGGCACGTTCGGCGAGTTGCGCGATCAGGGCGGCGGGGTCGACATGGTCGGCTGCCTGCACCTTGACGAGCAGGTCGTCGCGGATGAAGGACGGCTTCGCCGAGGCGGCCGTGAACTCTCCCAGCTCCGCCAGCCCGGCGTCGGTCACCCGGAACAGGCGCTTGTTGGGCCGGGATCGCTGGAGCACCTCGCGGCCCGTGACCAGCCCGTCCTTCTCCAGCCGGGCCAGCTCGGCGTAGAGCTGCTGCGGCTGGGCGTACCAGAAGTTCGCCACGCCGAGGTCGAACGCCTTGGCCAGTTGGTAGCCGCTGAGCTCCCCGTCGAGCAGTGCCGCCAGCACGGCGTGCCGTAGTGCCATCGGGCCGTCTCCTTGCCTGCCTCTGTCGCGGATGCCCAGGCCATGATAGTCATGAAAATGACTAGTCACATTCATGACTATGAGGGTGAGGAAGCCGTGACCACTGCCGACCGTTTCCGTACCGCCGTGAACAGCCGTGACCTCGGAGCGCTGGACGACCTGTTCGCCGAGAACATCCGCTTCTACAGCCCGGTCAAGTTCACCCCCTTCGAGGGCAAGCCGATGGTGCGGGGCCTCTTCAAGGTCCTGCTGCGCACGTTTGAGGACTTCCGCTACCTCGGCCACTACACCGGCACCGCGCGAACCAGCGCCGACGACACGTCCGCCGCCTCCGCGGTGCTGCTCTTCCGCGCCAGGGCGGGCGGCAAGGAGATCCACGGCGTCGACCTGCTGCACTTCGACGACGACGGCCGGATCAAGGAGTTCACCGTCATGGTCCGCCCCCAGTCCGCCGTCCGCGCCCTCGGCGAAGCGGTCCTCGCCGGGCTGGTCGCGGACGGTCTCGTACCGGCGCCCGCCGGGCAGTAGCCGTGCACCCCGGCCGCCCCTGGGACGGAGCGGTGCGGCGGCCGGGGAGCGGGCGGACGCCGGTGCGCGGCCCTACCCGGCGTACGTCTCGAACTCGGCGACCTGCGGGGTGCCGCTCGCGCCGGTGATCTGGAAGGTGACCTTGGAGAGCGTCGTCTGGGGAAGGGAGATGACGCCCGCGCCGCTGCCGGAGGTGAGCTGTGCCCCGGTGTCGCCGTTGAGGACGCGCCAGGAGACGACGCGGCCCGCGGCCCCCGTCGTCTCCCGGATGTGGATGGAGGAGACGGTGGTGGGCGAGCCCCACTTGATGGAGATCGAGCCGGTCGTGCCCACCGGCGACCAGTAGGTGTTCAGGTCACCGTCGCGCACGTTGCCGTAGCTCGTGCCGTCGGCCTTGCTGGAGCCGTCGGAACCCGCTCCGATGCTGAGGTTGGCCCCACCGGGCTGCGTCGGCGTGGACGTCGGGGTCAGTGTGGGTGTCGGCGTGGGTGTGGGGGTCGGTGTCGGTGTCGGCGTCTGGGGTGCGCAGTTGCCGTCGGAGACGCGCAGCCCCTTGCCGGCGCCCGCCGTCTGGCTCACGACGCCGGGCACGCAACCGGCGGCGTCTAGCGTGTAGGCGTACGGAATGGCGACGGTGGTGTTGGACTGCGGGTTCGGGCCGGCCGGGTGGTTGTCGGTGCCGGGGCTGGTCCAGGTCACGTTGTCGAAGGTGTTGCCGGCGACCTGCCAGGAGCCCAACTCGTCGGTGTAGAAGGTGCCCAGGACGTCCTTGGAGTCCTCGAAGTAGTTGTTGTCCACCTTGGCGCGGGCGCCGGCCCGGGAGTTGATCCCGGACTCGTTCAGGCGCACGTAGTGGTTGTTGTACATGTGGGCCGTGCCGCCGCGCAGCAGCGGAGCGCGGGAGTCGATGTTCTCGTACAGGTTGTGGTGGAACGTGATGTAGCTGTTCGACAAGTCGCTTTCGCTCGACCCGATGAGACCGCCCCGGCCCGAGTTGCGCAGGACGCTGTACGACAGGGTGACGTACTGGGTGCCGTCCTTCATGTCGAAGAGCCCGTCGAAGCCCTCGTCCTCCCCGCCGGAGGCCTCCAGTGTCGCGTGGTCGACCCAGACGTTGCGGACGTCGCTCTCCATGCCGATGGCGTCACCGCCGTTGGACGTGGGGGATCCGGATTTCTTGACGTTCTTCACCGTCACGTTCTGGAGGACGATGTTGCGGGACTCGCGGATGTGGATGCCCAGTTGGTCGAAGACGGCCCCGCTGCCGACCCCGACGATGGTCACGTTGCTGATCTGCTTCAGCTCGATGACGCCGTCGGCGGTGTTGCAACTGCTGCCGGACACCTTGCTGGTGTTGGCGTGGTTGATGGTGCCCTCGACCTGGATGGTGATCGGGGTGCTGCTGCTGGCCCGGGAGCACAGGGCCGCGTGGATCGCGGTACCGGTGGTGGCCCGCACGGTCTGCCCGCCCGCGCCGCCGGTGGTCCCGCCGTTCTGTGTCGCGTATCCCGTGGCGCCTCCGACGGCGGCCGACGCCTGCTCGGGCATCGCCACGACCATCCCGGTCGCGGCGGCCACGCCCAGCGTGGCCAGGGCCGCGTACAGTCGCATCGCGACTGGTCGTCTCATCGTCGTCTCCCACTCGGTCGTTCGCCGCCGGACGCGGCTCGGATTCAGGGTGGTGCTCCTCGTGCGGTGTGTGGGGGGTGCGTCGTGCTCGGCCAACGCGGGAAAGCGCTTTCCGCGCCGCGAGAATAGGGTGGCCTCCGGATGACGGCAAGGTTTCGGACAGTTACGGAACCTGTCCCTCCGAATGGGGGCGCCGCAGGGGAGGGCACGGAAGAAAACGCTCACTACCGGGTCTGGTGGCCGAGGCGGCCTGTTCGCCGACCCGGCACTCGGGCCGGTGCGGTGACGCGTACGGTGCCGCCGACCTCCCGGAGCAGGCACCGCCGCGGTACTACGCTGACGGTGTGCGCCTCCTGCTGATGTCGGACACCCACCTTCCCAAGCGGGCCAAGCGGCTCCCGGAGCAACTGCTCGACGAACTCCCGCACGCCGATGTCGTGTTCCACGCCGGGGACTGGGTCGACACCGCCACCCTGGACCTGCTGGAGAGCCGCAGCCGCCGGCTGATCGGTGTGTACGGCAACAACGACGGCCCCGAGCTGCGCGCCCGGCTGCCCGAGGTGGCCCGTGCGGAACTGGGCGGCCTGCGCTTCGGCGTGGTCCACGAGACCGGCCCGGCCCAGGGCCGCGAGGCCCGGTGCGCGGCCCGCTTCCCGGACCTGGACGTCCTGGTCTTCGGGCACAGCCACATCCCCTGGGACACCACCGCCCCCGGCGGCCTGCGCCTGCTCAACCCCGGCTCCCCGACCGACCGCCGCCGCCAGCCCCACTGCACCTACCTCACCGCGACGGCGGCCGACGGAGCGCTCACGGACGTGACCCTGCACCGACTGCCGAGGCGCTAGGTGCGCTGTCAAGGGGCGTTGACGGCACGCGTGCCGGGTGCCTGAACAGGTGAGGGTCTTCCGGGCCTCGGTGTGGATCACGACATCTACGACCGGTGCTCAGGAGGCTCCCGGCCCCACCGTCCTGCCCCGCTGACGCCGGTCGGCAGGCTGCGGCCGGCCCGGTGTCGCGGACGACGACCGGTCGCCACGGCGGGCCGCGCTACCTCTCACCGCGGCCCTCATACCTCGCCGACCCCGGCACGGCCCTTTTGCGCCGGGCCACCGCCGACTGAGCCGAGTCTCCGGTGCGCCCGTCGGCGGCCTGTCTGATCCGCATCCTCGCGGGATTCCGTACCGGCATCGCGGCAGGTGACCTCGTACTGGCCGGATCCTGGACTGGCGCGGTCGACCTGCTGCCGGACCAGGAGGTGCACGCCGCGTTCGGCGTCCTGGGCTCGGTGTCCCTCAGCACATAGGGCCGCAGGTCCCCCGCACCGGCCGACGGGCCCCCGGCACGCGGTCGGCGTGAGCGCGCCCGGTGTCACACCGCCCCGCTCCGCCCGGGATCGGGGGAGTGGTGGCGGGCCACGGCGTGGCCCGCGCCGCGGCCGGTGGCCCGGGCCGTGATCAGTCCGTCGCGCACCCGGACCGCGATTTCGGTGAGGTCGTCGGCCGAGGGGTGGCCGAGGGCCGCCGGGACCGTGCCGGCGTCGTCGAGCACGACGCGTACCCGGGGCAGCCGGTCGGCCGTGAACACCCGGCGCAGACAGCCGACGAGATCCACGATCCGGAGCCGGGCCAGTCGGCCGGTCTCGGCGGGGTCGCTCGTGACGACGACGATCGTGGCCTCGTCGTCCGGCCGTGCCGAGCGCATCGCGTCCTCGGCCGCGGTCAGGCGCCCCACCCCCAGTACGACGACCACCCCGTCGTCGCCGAGGCCGACCGGCCCGCCGGTGATCTCGTCGCGCAGACCGCTCGGCGGCGCCCACGGGGTCTCGGCCGGGCGCGCCGGGGCGACATAGGGCAGATGCGGTGGCTCCGGGGCGTCGCCGAGGGCGATACCGGCGAGATGCTCGGCCGCGCGCGCCAGATCGAAGGGGTCGCCGACGCCGGGGGCGTTCTCCGCGAGGCCGGCCGCGCCGTGGAGCAGGGTCAGGGCCAGCCCGGCGGGCCGCACGGTCCCGGCGCGCACGGCGGTACGCGGTTCCAGCGCCAGCGCGAGCAACAGCGCCTCGAACCGGACGAGTTCCGCGAGCGCGGTCCGCGCCGCCTCGGTGCCCAGCACCCCGGACAGCGAGCGCAACTGCAAATGGCCGCTGCCCGGGGTGTCACCGAGGAAGGGCAGCCGTTCGAGCCACACCCGGGCGAACGAGCCGAGTGCCTGTCCGACGGAGCCGGGGGACTCGGCCGGAGGCTCGGCGGCGTCCCGCGCCCGCTCGGCGGCGTCGACCAGTACCGCCAGGTAGAGCGCGCGCTTGCCGGTGAAGTTGGAGTAGACCGCCCCCCTGGTCAGTTCGGCCCGCTCGGCGATCCGGTCGATCTTCGCCTCGACGTAGCCGAACTCGGCGAACTCCTGCCGGGCCGCGACCAGCACCGCCGCACGGGTCCGTTCCTGCTGTTGTGCGCGGGTCAGTCTCGCCATTGTGTCCCCTTCGGCTCCTCGTGTGTCAGGATACAAGCCACATCCAGATGATGGTGGTATCCAGATGGTGCAAACATCGAAGATGGTCGTCGGTGGCAACGGGTTCGAGGCCGATGGACTGATCAAGACAGTCGGCCGGACGACGGCCGTCGACGGAGTGAGCCTCTCCGCTCCTGGCGGGCAGGTGCTGGGACTGTCGGGGCCCAACGGCGCCTGCAAGACGACCGTCACGGGCGGGTGATCGCCTCCGGCACACTCACCGACCTCAGGCGCCGGCTCGGCGGACACACGGTCGTCCTCCGCCCGGCCGCCGCCGACCCCGCCGCCGTCATCGCCCGGGTCACGGGCCGGGAGCCCGACCGCTCAGGCCGTCACCCATGTCATGGACGCCTGCCGTGCGTTGCGCGGCGGCGGGCGAGGCCGGTCACGTTCGTGCGGCGCCCCGCGAGCCGGCGACGACCCACGAATCTCCCGCAGCAGAACCACAAGCCCGGAAGGACCACCCATGACCTGGCCCGAAGCCCGCGCGACAAACACCGGCCTGCTCGTGCTGCACGCCCTGCGCTGCGCCGGCACCATCACCCTCGCCCGGCTCCACGCGATCACGGGGCTCGACGCATCCGATGCCGAGTCCGAGCTCATCGATCTGGGGGCCGACGGTCTGGTCACCCGTCTGTCCGGCGACATACCGGGGTGGAGCCTCACGGACGCCGGCCGCGCGGCGGATGCCGAGCGGATCACCCGGGAACTGGAGTCGGCCGGGGCCCGCGAGCGGGTGACGGCGGCGTACGAGCGGTTCCTCGTCCTCAACCCCGAGTTGCTCGACCTCTGTACGGCCTGGCAACTCCGCGCCGTCGACGGCGTCATGAGCGTCAACGACCACGGCGATCCCGACTACGACTCCCGGGTGCTCGCCCGCTTCGCCGACCTGGACCGACGCGCCGCCGTGGTCTGCGCCGAACTGTCCGCGGCCCTGCCCCGGTTCGGCCGCTACCGTATCCGCCTCACCGAAGCCCTCGAACGCGCCCACGCCGGCCAGTTGGAGTACGTGGCCGACAACACCGCGTCGTACCACATCGTCTGGGCGGAGCTGCACGAAGACCTGCTGGCCACCCTGGGGTTGCGGCGATGAGGTGGATCCGCGCGCTCTCCGCCCAGGCCGAGGGGACGGTGAAGTCCCTGGGCGGCAAGGCATTCGGCCTGGTCGTACTGCACCGTCTCGGCCTGCCGGTGCCGGCCGGGTTCGTCATCACCACGGAGGCCTGCCGCGCCTTCCTGCGGGACGGGCGCCTTCCCGAAGATCTCGAGGACGAACTCGCGACGGCCATGACCGACCTCGAACGCTCCACCGGGCGCACCTTCGGGGGGCCGCACAAGCCGCTGGCGGTGTCGGTCCGCTCCGGGGCCAGCGTGTCCATGCCCGGCATGATGAACACGATCCTCAACCTCGGCCTCACGACCGAAGCCACCGAGGGCCTCGCCGCCGAAACCGGCGACCGGGCGTTCGCACTCGACTCACGGCTGAGCTTCCTGACGAGCTTCGCCTCCGCGACCACGAACGCGGACGCCGCCCCGGCCGCCCCCGCGGGGCAACCGGGGCGGCGGGCCGAGGAAGCGTCGCTGACGAAGTCGATCCAAGCAGTCGAGGACCTCGTACGGCGTCGAAGCGGTCGCCCCGTCCCGGACGACGCCACCCACCAGCTCAAACAGGCGGTCGAAGCCGTCTTCTCGTCCTGGGACGCACCCCGCGCGCGCACCTACCGCGAGTTGAACAACATCCCGCACGACCTGGGCACAGCTGTGATCGTCCAACGGATGGTCTTCGGCAACCGCGACGGCGACAGCGGCACCGGAGTCGCCTTCAGCCGCGACCCCAACACCGGCGAGAACGTCCCCTTCGGTGAAGTCCTGTTCGGACACCAGGGAGAAGAGGTCGTCTCCGGGAGATCGACGACACGGCCCCTGCGCGAACTCGCCGAGCGACAGCCGGACGTGTGGACCGGGCTGCTCGACGCCCTGCGCCGGATCGAAGGGCACTACCGCGACGCCTGCTACGTCGAGTTCACCTTCCAGTCCGGGAAGCTGTGGCTCCTTCAGGCCCGGCCCGGCCGGTTCGTGGGCGGTGCCGCGGTCCGCCTGGCCACCGAACTCGTCGACGAGCGACTCATCGGACGGGAGGAGGCACTGCTCAGGGTCTCGCCGGTCCACCTCCGGCACGTGCGCACACCGCGCATCGCGTCCGCCGCGGCGGCCGACGTCCTCGCCCGGGGAATCGGCGCCTGCCCGGGTGTCGCCACCGGCAGGATCGCGACCACCGCGGACGGCGCGGTACGCATGGCCCGAACCGGTCCGGTCGTCCTGGTACGCCCGGAGACCTCCCCGAACGACATGCACGGCCTCGCCGCCGCCACCGGGATCGTCACCGCGCGCGGCGGTCCCGCCAGCCACGCCGCGGTCGTCGCACGCGCCATGGGAAAGCCCGCCGTCGTGGGTGTCGCCGGTCTCGTCGTCGACCCCGACGGCGCCGGCGTGACGGCCGCGGGCCGCACCATTCCGGAGGGCACGCTCGTCACCATCGACGGGACCAGCGGCGACGTGGCCCTCGGCAGGCCCCGCGTCGTCACCGACGCCGCCGACGCACACGTCCACCGGCTGCTCGCCTGGGCCGACGACGCCTCGGGCGACACTTCCGCCCGCGACGAGATCCAACGCCTCGACGCGGCCCACAGGGCCCTGCGCGACCGCTGAACCGACCCTTCCTGACAGGAGAATCCACCATGGCGACCCGGCATGTGTACCTGGTACGACATGGGGCGGCCGACCCCTTCGGCACCCTGACCGACGTCGGGCGGCGGCAGTCGGAGCTGGTCGGGAAGCGCCTGGCCGGCCTTCCGATCGACACGGTCTGGCACTCGCCGCTGCCCAGGGCGGTGCACTCCGCACGCATCATGGGCGCGGCCCTGCCGGGTGCCGTCGTGCGGGAGGCACCGGAGTTGATCGATCACATCCCGCACGTACCGGTCGACGTGCCGCCGTCGTGGGCGGCGTTCTTCGACGGCTACGGCGCCGAGGAAGCCGAGGACGCGCGCCGCCGCGCCGACGCCCTGACCGGCAGGTTCGCGTGCCCCGCCGCGACCGAGACACATGAGGTCCTGGTCACCCACGCCTACCAGGTGGCCTGGCTGGTCCGGGACGCCCTGGACGCGCCGCCGGTGCGATGGCTCGGCCTGAACTGCGGGAACGCGGCGCTCACCGTGATCGAGTACCGCGACGGCACGGCCCCGACGGTCCTGCTGTACAACGACATGGGCCACCTCCCGGCCGAGCTGCGCTGGACGGGATTCGGATCCGGCACCCGCCCCTGAGCGACAGTGCGCACGGACCGCGTCCGACGCGGGAAAACGCCGCTGCCGGGCGATACCGGAGGACGGCCGTGCGACCGTGTCCACGACCTGGTGCGCCGGCCGGACCCGTCCCGGCGGCGCCTGTGCGAGGATGCCGGGATGATCTCCAGCGCCGGTATACCCGACGTCGTACCCGCGGGCCGCATGGCCGGTCACGCGCAGCCCGTGCTCGGCCTGCCGGACGGCCTCCGGCTGCGGCCCTGGCGGTCCGAGGACGCCGAGGCGCTGCTCGCCGCCGGGCAGGACCCCGACATCCGGCGGTGGAACCTGTTCACCGTGACCGACGCCGCGCAGGCCCGCGCCCGGATCGCCCGTATGCACGAACGGTGGCGGGACGAGACCGGCGCGGTGTGGGCGCTGGCCCGGCCGGACGGCCCGGCGACCGGACTCGCCGGGCTCAACGACGTGGACCTGGCGGGCGGTGGCGCCGAACTCGTCTACTGGCTGCTGCCCCGAGCCCGCGGCGCCGGGCTCGCCCTCGCGGCGGTCCGCCGGCTCGCCCGGTGGGCCCTGGACGACCTGGGCCTGCACCGCCTGCGCCTGTGCCACTCCACGGCCAACCCCGCGTCCTGCCGGGTCGCGGAGCGCGCCGGTTTCCGCTACGAGGGCACCCAGCGCAGCGCCCTCCTGCACGCCGACGGCTGGCACGACCAGCACCTGCACGCGAGGGTGGCCGGGGACCCCGAGTAGCGGCCGCCGCAGGGGCGTCAGCCCGCCGCCCGCGGATGGATGGTCCCGCTCGTGCGGCTGAGGGGCGTGCCGGTGCCGCCCCAGCGCAGCGCCACGATCTCCGCCGCCACCGACACCGCCACCTCCTGCGGGGTGCGGGCGCCGAGGTCCAGCCCGATGGGGGAGCGCAGGCGGGCCAGTTCCGCGTCGGAGAGGCCGGACTCGACCAGGCGGCGCAGCCGGTCGTCGTGGGTGCGCCGACTGCCCATCGCCCCGATGTACGCGGCCGGGCGCCGCAGCGCCTCCCGCAGCACCGGCACGTCGAACTTGGGGTCGTGGGTCAGGACGCAGATCACCGTCCGCGCGTCGGTGGGCGTGCCGCGCAGATACCGGTGCGGCCAGTCCACGACCACCTCCACGCCCTCCGGGAACCGGCGGGGCGTGGCGAACACCGGACGGGCGTCGCACACGGTCACCCGGTAGCCGAGGAAGTCCCCGATCCGGGCCACGGCGGCGGCGTGGTCGATGGCGCCGAACACCAGCATGCGCGGCGGCGGCGCGAAGGACTGCACGAACACGGTCACGGTGTCCTCGCGCCGCTCCCCGTGCGGCCCGTAGTGCCTGAGGCCGGTCGCTCCCAGGGCGAGTTCGCCGCGCGCGTCGGCGGCGACGGCCGCGTCCAGCCCCCGGGTGCCGAGGCCGCCCGCGGCCGTCCGCGGCCACACGGCGAGGGTGGCCCCGCGCGGCGCCGGCCCGTCGACCACGGCGGCCACGGTGACCGGCTCACCGGCGGCGACGGACGCGGCGACCGCGCCGAACGACGGATCCCGGGCCGGGGTCACCTGCCGGACCAGCACGGTGATCTCACCGCCGCAGGTCAGCCCGACCGCGAACGCGTCCTCGTCGCTGTACCCGAACGTCTCCAGCCGGGCCGTACCGCTCTCGGCGGCCTCCTGCGCCAGCTCGAACACGGCGCCCTCCACACAGCCGCCGGACACGCTGCCGACGACCTCGCCGTCCGGGCCGACCGCCATGGCGGCGCCGGGGCCGCGCGGCGCGCTGCGGCTGACCTCGACCACCGTGGCCAGCCCGAACGGCAACCGGGCGGCGTACCACCGGTCCAGCGTCGTGAGGATCTCACGCATCGCCCGCTCCGTTCTCGTTGAACGTTCACCCGTCGAAGGTGCCTCGCGGCCGTGCCGTCGTACGGCACCGTCTCAAGGACATGACACCTGGTGCCCAGGCGCGATCCGGGCATCCCTCCGCACCGGCACGGACCGGCCGCCCCGAACGTGGCGAAGCTGGTCGGAGCGGGTCGCCACGGGCTGCTCGTGCGGCGCTCCGGAGACGGCACCGCGCCCACCGGACAGCACCCGCCGGCGTCCTTCCCGCCCGCCCTGAGCCGGGCGGCACCGGCAGCCGTCGGCTGCTGCTCACCGACGCGGACTCCGGTGCCCCGCACTTCGCCCAGTCGGCGGTGTGGCCTCCGGGGTGAGTGGGGCACCCCGGAGACCACGGCTTGAGGGTGTGTCAACTACCGCCGGGGCCGGTCCAGTCGGCCCGCACATGGCCCAGCCGGACGCGCTGCGGGTGGTCGTCGACGGCGATCGACGCCACCTTCCGCCCGGTGGCGAAGTCGATGGCCGTCACCTGGTCGGCGCCGCTCTCGGAGACGACGCAGTCCTTGCCGTCCCCGCTGACCGTCGCCCAGTACGGCTTGGCCGCCGGGACCAGCGGACCTTCCTGGAGCGAGGCGCGGTCCACCACGGCCGCGTAGTCGTCCATGGTGCCCGCCACGCACAGCTTGGTGCCCGCCGGATTCATCGAAATGCCGTGGTGGCGCGAGTCGTTGACCCAGGTGGTGCGGTCCTCGCTGGTCGCCGGGTTCTTCGGCAGCGTCTTCGTCCGGGTGATCCTGTCGGTGGCGACGTCGTACTCGAGGAAGCCGTTGAAGAACGACACCTGGAAGTAGAGCTTGGACTCGTCGGGGGAGAACACGGCCGGGCGGACCGCGTCGGAGAAGTCCTTCAACCCGAAGGCGTCCAGCCGCTGCCGCATGTCGATGACCTTGACCTGCCGGAACGTCGTGGCGTCCACGACCGTGAGGTGCCGGTCGCCCTTGGTCCAGTCCCAGCCGGGGCCGTCCAGGGCGGTGTTGACGTCGCCGATGGACATGTTCCAGAGGTACTTGCCGTCCTTGCTGAACACGTTCTCGTGCGGCTTGTCGCCGGTCTTGAACGACCCCAGCTGCCGGCCGGTGGCGATGTCCAGCACGTGCACGGTGTTGGCGGTGGACGCGGACACCGCCACCCGGGTGCCGTCCGGCGAGACCGCCATGTGGTCGGCGCGGTAACCGGCCACCGGGAAGCGCCAGTCGACCGTCCCGTCGGCCAGGTCGATGGAGACCACGTCCGCGAAGCTCGGCCGGGACACCACCACCGACCGGCCGTCCGGCGTGGAGTACATGTCGTCGGCGAACTGGTCGTGCCCCTCGCCGACGCTGTCGCGGATCGCCTGGAAGTAGATCCACTTGATCGGGTCCGCGTTGATCTCCGCCATCCGCGCGTCCTTGTCCGGGACGACGCTGATCCTTCCGATCCTCGCGTAGTCGCCGGAGGACCGGATGACATCGGCGGTGCCGTCCCAGTTGTTGCCGACGAACAGCACCTCGCGCAGGCCGTCGGGGGCGGCGGAACGCGCGGAGGCCGCGGTCGCCGGCCCGGCGACGACCAGGGCGAGGGCGACGGCCACGGAGCACAGGTGCCTGGTCCTGGAGGCAGCCATGACGGCTCTCTTTCCTCGGGGAAGACGGGGGAGCTGAGGGAAGTCACAGGGAGTCCGGGGCTCCGAACACGGCCGCGTTCGCAGTGAACTTACTGAAAAGTAAGGAGAGGGCGGCCTTCTCGACAAGATGCGTGCACGACACGATTGGACGACCACAGACGATCACGGACGGCCACGGACGTCCACGGACGATGGCGAACGATGGCGAGCCGGCTGGGCGGACGCCACGCTGGACGAGGTGGTGGGTGAACCCGGCGTCGGTCGGCGGGCCGGCGCCCCGACCCCGCTGAGACGGGACCCGCGCGGGTCGGCGGGGGGTGCGGTCCGGCTCGGCGCGCGTGATCGGGCCGGAGCTGGTCTGCTGGTGATGAAGGCTGTCGCCCCGATGCCCGGAGAGCGCCATGAGTACCTACCGCGTAGCCCAGGTGACCGAACCCGACGGCACCTTCGAACTCGCCGAGCGGGAGCTCCGGCCGCCGGGGCCCGGGCAGGTGCGGATCGCCGTGGAGGCGTGCGGGGTCTGCCACAGCGACGCGCTGTTCGTCGGCGCCGGACTGCCGGGCGTGACCTTCCCGGAGGTCCCCGGGCACGAGATCGCCGGGCGGATCGAGGAACTGGGCGAGGGCACCGGGGAGCGCGGCTGGAGCGTCGGCGACCGGGTGGTCGTCGGCTGGTTCGGCGGCGCGTGCGGCCACTGCCCGGCCTGCCGCCGGGGCGACTTCATCGTGTGCGCCGACCTGAAGGTCCCCGGCTGGGCCTACGACGGCGGCTTCGGCGAGCGGACGACCGTACCCGTCGACGCCCTGGCCAGGATCCCCGACGCGCTCTCGGCGGCCGACGCCGGGCCCCTGGCCTGCGCGGGCGTGACCGCGTACAACGGGCTGCGGCGCGGTCCGGCCGAGCCGGGCGACCTGGTCGCGGTGCTCGGCCTCGGGGGCCTCGGCCACCTCGGCGTGCGGTACGCGGTGGCGATGGGCTTCGAGACCGTGGCGATCGCCCGGGGCGCCGAGAAGGCCGACTTCGCCGAGCGGCTCGGCGCCCACCACTACATCGACAGCACGGCATCCACCCCGGTCGCCGAGGCGCTGGCCGCCCTCGGCGGGGCGAAGGCCGTCCTGGCCACCGCCGGCAACTCCGAGGCCATCACCGCGACCGTGGACGGCCTGGCCCCGCGCGGCGAACTGACCGTCATCGGCGCCACGCCCGAACCGCTGGGCATCAGCCCGGTACAGCTGATCATGAGCGGCCGGGCGGTCCGCGGACATCCCTCCGGCACCGCGCAGGACATCGAGGACACCATGGCCTTCAGCGCCCTGCACGGCATCCGCCCGATGACCGAGACGCTGCCGCTGGAACGGGCCGGGGAAGCGTACGACAAGATGCTGGCCGGCGCGGCACGCTTCCGCATGGTGCTGACCACCGGCTGACGCCCGGGGGCTCGCGCCCAGGTGTGGGCGGCTGGGCCGGGTCGGTGGGCGAGCCGGTCCGGGGCGGCGAGCAGCGGCATGGCACGGTGCCCGGCCGTGATCCGAAATCCCCCGGGGTGCCGATGTGCCATGGGGCACGGCCGGGTGCGGGGGCGCGGGCGGCAGGTCCGGCTCGATCGGTCAGCGGGTCGGGAGCGGCGAGCACGGGGGTGGCGCCATGCATGTCCGGGGGCGGGGATGCCCAGGTGCCGGTGTGCCGTCGAAGGCGGCCGGAGGCGAGGGCGGCAGGCCCGGGCTCAGCCGGCGAGCCGGGCCACGGCGGTCAGTACCGGCGCGGTGCCGTCCTCGCCGCGGATCCGGGCGCCCAGGGCCTCGGCGCGCCGTCGGTACGCCGGGTCCCGGGCGGCCCGTGCCAGTGCCGCGGCCAGCGCGTCCACGGTCAGCCGGCGCAGCGGTACGACGGCCGGGGCGACCCCCAGCGCGACCAGCCGGGCGGACCAGAAACCCGCGTCGAACTGCACCGGCACCGGCACCGCCGGCACACCGGCGCGCAGCCCCGCCGCCGTGGTGCCCGCGCCCGCGTGATGGACCACGGCGGCCATCCTCGGAAAGAGCGGCGCGTGCGGCACCTCGCCGATGGTCAGCATGTCGTCCCCGTCGGCCGCGAGCCCGCCCCAGCCGCGCTGGATCACCCCGCGCAGCCCGGCCCGCCGCAGTGCCGCCACCACCCGCGCACTCAGCCGCCCGGCGTCCGGCACGGTGGCGCTGCCCAGCCCGACGAAGACCGGCGGCGGCCCCGCGGCGATGAACTCCTCCACCTCGACGGGAAGCCGGCGCTCGACGTCGTACGGCCACCAGTAGCCGCCCACCTCGAGTCCCGCCCGCCAGTCGGCGGGCCGGGGCACCACCAGGGGGCTGAAACCGTGGTGCACCGGCCAGCGCCGCCGCTCCCGGGCCCGCCGGGCCGCGGTGGCGCCCAGCGGGGGCAGGCCGAGCCGCTCGCGCAGCGCCGGCACGGCACCGGAGAAGACGTGCTCCACGGCCAGGCTCACCCCCTGCCCGGCGAGCCGGTTCACCGGCCCGCCCCAGGCGCCGCCGCCGAGCACCGGCGGGGCGAACTCCCGGGTGGCGGCGAGGGGTTGCAGGTATACGCCCAGGCTCGGCAGCCGCAGCCCCTCGGCGATCGTGTGCCCGAGCGGGGCCAGCGAGGCGGACAGCAGCAGCACCTCGCTGTCCCGCGCGGCGTCCAGCAGGTCCTCGGTCATCCGTCCCACCAGGCGCCGCGCCAGATCCACCACGCGCGCCAGCTTTCCGGCCCCGCTGGCGCTGCGGTGCAGACCCCGGCCGCGCGGCGACCGGAGTTCGGCCAGCGGATCCACCGGCAGCGCGTGGAACCGTACCCCCGACCCTTCCACCAGCGGTTCGAAGCGGCCGTGGGTGACCAGCGTGACCTCGTGCCCGGCCAGCGCCAGCCGGTGTCCGAGCCCGGTGTAGGGCGCGGCGTCGCCCCGGGAACCCGCCGTCATGATCGCAACGCGCACAACGGCCAGTATGGCCGCTCCCGTGGCCACGGCGCCCGCCCGTCGGCGCGAATGTCCCATACGTACATGCCGAGGGCGAGACCGCCGCCGAACACCGCGAGGGTCGGCGGGCCCGGCCGATTCACCGGCAGCGAGCTGCCGAGTACGGCCCTGGGTTCCGGCTCCGGCCGGACACCCCGGGCCCTCGCACCCGTACCGCCGCCCCTACGCGCCGAGTTGCCGCCCGGCCGCCGTCACCGTCTGCTCCAGCAGCGTGGCGATCGTCATCGGACCCACCCCGCCCGGCACCGGCGTGATCAGCGAGGCACGCTCCACGGCCGAGTCGAAGTCGACGTCGCCGACGTTCCCCGGGTTGTAGCCCGCGTCGATCACGACCGCGCCCGGCTTGATGTCCTGCCCGCGGATCAGCCGCGGCCGGCCCACCGCGGCCACGACGATGTCGGCCTCGCGGACCGCCGCCGACAGATCCCGGGTGCGCGAGTGGCAGTACGTCACGGTCGCGTCCCGCGCCAGCAGCAGCATGCCCACCGGCTTGCCGAGGATCGCGCTGCGGCCCACCACCACGGCCCGCTTCCCGGCCGGGTCGACGCCGTACTCGTCCAGCAGCCGCACGATGCCGCCCGGCGTGCAGGAGACGAAGCCCGGCAGCCCGAAGCTCATCGTGGCGAACGAGGCGAAGGTGACACCGTCCACGTCCTTCTCCGGCGCGATCGCCTCGAACGCGGCCCGCTCGTCGACGTGGTCGCCCACCGGGTGCTGGAGCAGGATGCCGTGCACCCCCGGGTCGTCCGACAACTCCCGCAGGGTAGCGACGAGTCCGTCCGTCGTGGTGGTGGCCGGGAGGGCGACGTGCCGGGAGGTGATGCCGGCCTCGCGGCAGCGGTTCCGCTTCATGCGGACGTAGGTCACCGAGGCCGGGTCCTCGCCGACCAGCACGGTCGCGAGACACGGTGCGGTGCCGGTGCGCTCGGTGAGGGCGGCGGCCTGCCGCGCGGTGTCCTCCACGATGCGGCGGGCGAGCGCGGTGCCGTCCATCAGACGGGCGGCCTGGGTCTGGGTCATGCTGCACACTCCTGGGACCGGATCGAGTCTTCTCGCCCAGGCGCGCGGCTGACCTCACGGGCCGCTCCCCGGTGGTACTCCACCTCAGCGCCAGTCACGGCCCGCGTACAGCGTAACCGAGCGTGTGTACGACCTCGGGACCACCTTCCTTCCGCCGCCGGGCCGGGCTACTCGTCCCAGACCTGGATGATCAGCTGATCGGTGATCCTGCCGTCCCGCAGCGTGAGCATCGACTCGGCCAGGACCCGGGTGCCGTCCGCGTACTCGCAGGACTCGCTGTAGGCGGCGTGGTCGCCCTGGATGACGCACTGCTCCAGCTTGTGCGTCATGTCGCGGCGGTAGACGTCGTCCAGCAACTCGGCGATCTGTACCCGGCCGTGCAACTCCGTGGGGTGACTGGGCTGGTGGACACGGTCGACGATGCGGATCCGCGCGTCGTCCGCGTAGAGCGACAGAAGGGTGTTGCCGGTATCGCCCTCTATGCCCCGGCGCAGTGTCTCGCCGTCGAAAGCGGAGCCCGTCGCGCTGCCCATGGTGACCTCCTTCAGGCGCCCGCGGCCCGCCGTGAGCGGACCGCCACGGCCCCCCTGACGAGACTCCTCCGCCCCGGCGGCCCCGGCAAGCCCGGCCGCCGCGGTCCGCCTCACGAGTGAGCCCGCCGGGCCACCCGTGTCCGGCCGGAGGACCGGGCCGTTGCTGAGGGCATGATCTCAACACGTCGCATCGCCGCCGCCGTCGGTCTGGCCGCCGGGATCGCCGGCATCGCCGCACCCCAGGCGGACGCGGCGGGCACCGGCGCCCCCGTCGTCGGAAAGCTCGCCGCCCTCTCCACGCTGGACTCGCTCACCGCCGGTGACATCCCGGCCCCGTACCGCGACCGGGTGCCGAAGGTCAGCGAGCAGGTGGGGGAGCTGAAGCACCTGCGGGAACTGAACCAGCTGCGCCAGGTGGAGCAGGTCATCGCCCCCGTGGCGCCCCTGCTCGGCCTGGTGAACGCCGTCCCCGTCCGCCTGCGCTGACCCCCGCCCCGCGCCGCGGCCGACGGCGGCCGGAAAGATCCGCGATCATGTACGTGATCCTTCCCGCTGCCGACCGGTCGCGTCGTAGGGTCGTCGGCGAAGGCATTCGATGAAGGGACAGGCCATGGCGCAGGAAGTACGCGGCGTGATCGCACCGGGCAGGAACGAGCCCGTGCGGGTCGAGACGATCGTGGTGCCGGACCCGGGGCCCGGCGAAGCCGTCGTACGCGTCCAGGCCTGCGGGGTCTGCCACACCGATCTGCACTACAAGCAGGGCGGCATCTCCGACGACTTCCCCTTCCTGCTCGGCCACGAGGCCGCCGGCGTCGTGGAGTCGGTCGGCGAGGGCGTCACCGACGTCGCCCCCGGGGACTTCGTCATCCTCAACTGGCGCGCGGTGTGCGGACAGTGCCGGGCCTGCCTGCGCGGCCGGCCCTGGTACTGCTTCGACACCCACAACGCCCGGCAGAAGATGACCCTCGCCGCCACCGGCCAGGAGCTGTCCCCGGCCCTCGGCATCGGCGCCTTCGCCGAGAAGACGCTCGTCGCGGCCGGCCAGTGCACCAAGGTCGATCCGGCCGTCTCCCCGGCGGTCGCGGGCCTCCTCGGCTGCGGGGTGATGGCCGGCATCGGCGCCGCGATCAACACCGGTGGCGTCGGCCGCGGTGACTCGGTCGCCGTCATCGGCTGCGGCGGTGTCGGCGGCGCGGCCATCGCCGGGGCGAACCTGGCCGGCGCGGCCCGCGTCATCGCCGTGGACATCGACGACCGCAAGCTGGCCAAGGCCCGCACCCTGGGCGCCACCCACACCGTCAACTCCAAGGAGACCGACCCGGTCGAGGCGATCCGCGAGCTCACCGGCGGCTTCGGCGCCGACGTCGTCATCGAGGCCGTCGGCCGCCCCGAGACCTACCGGCAGGCCTTCTACGCCCGCGACCTGGCCGGCACCGTCGTCCTCGTCGGTGTCCCCACCCCCGACATGAAACTCGAACTGCCCCTGCTGGACGTCTTCGGCCGCGGCGGCGCCCTGAAGTCGAGCTGGTACGGCGACTGCCTGCCCAGCCGTGACTTCCCGATGCTGATCGACCTGCACCTGCAAGGCCGCCTGCCGCTCGACGCGTTCGTCACCGAGACCGTCGGACTCGACGAGGTGGAGCAGGCGTTCGAGCGGATGCACCACGGCGACGTGCTGCGCTCGGTGGTGGTGCTGTGATGACCGCGCGGATCGAACGCCTCGTCACCAGCGGCCAGTTCACCCTGGACGGCGGCACCTGGGACGTGGAGAACAACGTGTGGCTCGTCGGCGACGACCGCGAGGTGATCGTCATCGACGCCGCCCACGACGCCGAGGCCATCGCCCGCGCCGTCGGCGACCGCCGGCTGACCGCCATCGTGTGCACGCACGCCCACAACGACCACGTCAACGCGGCCCCGGCACTCGCCGACCTGACCGGCGCCACGATCTGGCTGCACCCCGACGACCTGCCGCTGTGGCAGCAGACCCACCCGGACCGCGCACCCGACCAACACCTCCTCGACGGCCAGGTCATCGAGGCCGCCGGCGCCGACCTCACCGTCCTGCACACCCCCGGACACGCCCCGGGCGCCGTCTGCCTGTACGACCCCGGTCTCGGCACCGTGTTCACCGGCGACACCCTCTTCCAGGGCGGCCCGGGCGCCACCGGGCGCTCCTTCTCCCACTTCCCGACCATCATCGACTCCGTCCGCGACCGCCTCCTCACCCTGCCGGCCGAGACCAAGGTCCTCACCGGGCACGGCGACGCCACCACCATCGGCGCGGAGGCCCCGCACCTTCAGGAGTGGATCGACCGCGGGCACTGATTCCGGGCGCCGCCGAAACACCGACAGAAGATGTCCGGTATTCCCGTGAGAGTGGCAGGGCACAGCACGCACGGCACACGGGAGGCAGGACATGACAGGACCGCTGGACGGCAAGGTGGCGCTGGTCGCCGGGGCGACACGGGGCGCGGGCCGGGGCATCGCCGTGGAACTCGGCGCGGCCGGCGCCACCGTGTACGTCACCGGCCGCAGCACCCGCGCCCGCCGCTCGGAGTACGACCGCCCCGAGACCATCGAGGACACCGCCGACCTCGTCACCGAGGCCGGCGGCCGGGGCATCGCCGTACCGGCCGACCATCTCGACCACTCGGCCGTACGGCACCTGGTGGACCGGATCGCCGCGGAACGGGGCCGCCTGGACGTCCTCGTCAACGACATCTGGGGCGGGGAGAACCTCTTCGAGTGGGACACCCCCCTGTGGGAGCACGACCTCGCGAGCGGGCTGCGGCTGCTCCGCCTCGCCGTCGAGACCCACGCCGTCACCAGCCACTACGCCCTGCCGCTGCTGCTGCGCCGGCCCGGCGGCCTGGTCGTGGAGGTCACCGACGGCACCGCCGAGTACAACCGCGACACCTACCGCGTCAACTTCTTCTACGACCTCGCCAAGGCGTCCGTCCTGCGCATGGCCTTCGCCCTCGGACACGAACTCGGGCCGCGCGGCGCGACGGCCGTGGCCCTGACACCGGGCTGGATGCGCTCGGAGATCATGCTCGACACGTACGGCGTGCGCGAGGAGAACTGGCGGGACGCCCTGGCACGCGAACCGCACTTCGCCATCTCCGAGACCCCGCGCTTCACCGGCCGCGCCGTGGCAGCCCTGGCCGCCGACCCGGACGTGGCCCGGTTCAACGGGCAGTCCCTCTCCAGCGGCGGCCTGGCGCGGGTCTACGGCTTCACCGACCTCGACGGCAGCCGCCCGGACGCCTGGCGGTACCTGACCGAGGTACAGGACGCCGGCAAACCGGCCGATGTCACCGGGTACCGGTGAACTCCCGCGCGGCACAGGTGAATCCGCGTCCACTCAGACGTACCGTCGGCCCGTGACGGACCCGAGTACGGTTGCCCGGGCCGGCCGTGCCACTCGTTCCTCGGGCGGGTCCGCGACGAGGGTGAAGCAGACGACGTCGAAGCGCACCGGGGCCGGCGGGCGCAGACCCGGCAGCCCTTCGACGCCCGCGCCGAGCCGCCGGGCCGGCGCCGCATCGCGCTCCACGATCACCAGCCCGCCCGGCAGCGACGGCACCCGCCGCAGCCGGTCCCGGCCCGGGTCCAGCACCGACATCGCCTTCGCGACGCCGGTGTGCGGGCTGCCCGAGAGCACGTCCAGCGGACCCGGCGCCGCCGCTCCCTGCCGGGAGACGTCCACGGCCAGCCGTTCGCCCGCCCCCTCGCGGCCGATGGCCGGCCCCACCGTGTTCGACATGGTCGCGCCCGTCACGAAGGCCCCGCTGTGCTCCGCGCCCAGTCCGAACAGCTCGCGCGGCCACGCCACCGTCTCCCGCTCCTGGGCCCAGGACCGACCCCGACAGGTTCCGGTCAGATGCGGACGTCAGCCGGTCCCCGGCGCCCGCCCCGGCATCGGGCCGGACGCGGCGACCGGCCGGACCCGCCACCTCCCGGGCGGCGACAGCACGGGCGGCCTGCGGCACCTCGGGAGGCCGGGCCGGATCACCGGCGAGCGTACGGTCCACGCGCCGCGCCCGAGGTCGCGCCGGACGCCCCGCGCCCGGCCCCCTTCACGACGAGCGGACCGGTGAAACCGGACACCCACCCGGCGGCCCCCGGGCCCCGACCCGGGCGGCGGGGCTGTCCGGGGTGTGCGATACGGTCTGGACTTCACCGTTTCGTCACAGCCTGACCGGAACCACAACCATGCCCTCCCCGGCCGCGTCTAGTAGTCCGAGACCGCGGGAATCGAGCTGGGGAGCACCCGGGAGGACCGGGCGAGCAGACCAGGAACCGGAAGGAGAGAGGCCGCCATGGGGGGCATACGCAGACGAGGCGTCGTAGGGCTGGGCGTGACGGGACTGGTGGCGCCGCTCGCGCTCGCCTTCACCGCGGCACCGGCCCAGGCCGCGAGCTGCTCCACGAGCACCGGGCCGTACCAGAAGAAGGTGGAGAAGTTCCTGGGCCGGCCGGTCGACGGCAGGCAGTCCGCCGCCGACTGCACGGCGATCCGGGCATTCCAGTCCAAGCACGGCATCACCCCCACCATCGGCTACGCCGGTCCGGTCACCTGGGGCGTGATGGACCTCATGAACAAGCAGAAGGCCGTCGGCAACAAGCCGAACAAGGACGGCAAGTGCCCGGTGAACAAGGGCCGGATCGCCTGTGTGAACCTCACGCTCCAGCTGAGCTGGATCCAGGACGGCAAGAAGCTGGTCTACGGCCCCGTGCCGGTGCGCACCGGCCGTGACCGCGCCGAGACCCGCACCGGCCTGAAGAAGGTCTACTGGCGGGACATCGACCACGTCTCCAACCTCTACGACGTGCCGATGCCCTACAGCCAGTTCTTCGACGGCGGCCAGGCCTTCCACTCGGTGGGCATCAGCGTGTGGAATCCGCCGGGCTCGCACGGCTGCGTCAACATGACGAAGAAGGACGCCAAGAAGTACTGGTCACTGCTGAGGAACGGCGACGACGTCTTCGTCTACGGCCGCAAGCCGGGCACCTGAGCCAGGACCGGTCCCGTCAGACCGCGGGGGCGTCCCCGAAGTCCGGGATCTCCAGCCGTACACCGCCCTGCCGTGCCGACTCGTGCGCGACGATGCCCGGCAGGGTGTAGCGGGCGGCCACCCACGCGTTCACCGGCGGCAGGGTGCGCCGGGTCACGGCGGTGACGAAGTCGTCCGCCAGGAAGTGGTGGCTGCCCTCGTGCCCGTTGGGCAGGTGGTCGAACTCACGGGGCAGCCGGGACCGGTCGTGCACCGGCGCCGAGCCCGAGGTGAAGGCCGCGCGCAGCTCGGGCGCGACAGCGGCGAGGGACAGGTCGTCGGGCGCGACGGCCCGCTTCGGTTCCAGCAGCTCGGTGATGTCCTCCACACCGCCGCGGTCCTGCCACAGGGCCACCGTGGCGAGCTGCTCCATGCTGGCCTCGGTCCCGAAGAACCGGAACCGGGACTCGCGCAGATACGCGGGGTAGCCGACCCGCCGGAACTCGTTCGTGCGGAACGATCCGCCGCCCGCCACCTCGAACAGCGCGGTGGCGTTGGACACGTCGTTGTCGAACATGCTGACCGAGCGGTCGAAGACACCGTCGGCGCCCTCGTCGCGGACGCCGATCGCCGACACGCTCACCGCGTGCGTCCGCCAGGCCCCGAGCACCCCGCCCACCGAGTGCGTCGGATACAGCAGCGGGGGATAGCTGGCCGTCGCCCGCCAGTTCTCGCCGCCGCTGTACCGGTAGGCGTCGTAGAAGCCCAGGTCCATGTCGTGGACGTAGTCGCCCTCGGCGTAGAACACCCGGCCGAAGGCGCCCTCGGCGATCCGGGTGCGGGCTAGCACGGTCGCCGGGTGGTAGTGGCTGGTCTCGCCCATCATGTACGTCAGCCCGGTGGACCGGACGGTGGCGACGATCGCGGCGACCTCCTCGGCGGTGATCGCCATCGGAACGGCCGAGAACACGTGCTTGCCCGCGTTCAGCGCCTGCATGACCAGCGGGCCGTGGGTCCAGCGCTGGGTGAAGACCGCGACCGCGTCGACGGCCGGCGACTCCAGCATCGCCGCGTACGACGGGAAGGTGCCCGCGAGGCCGTGCGCGGCGACGAGGCGCTCGGCACGCTCGGGCAGGAGGTCGGTGACATGTACGTCCCGTACGCCGGGATGAGCGTGGAAGAGCGCGGCGAACCGGCCGGAGAACTGCCCTGCGCCGACGATGCCGAGGGAGAAAGTCATATGGATCACTTTCGCGACGGGGGATTTTTCGCGTCAAGAGCGCGGCCGGTCACCCCCGGACGCGCGCGGGACCGCCGTTCTCCACGGATTCCCGCTGGGGCTTGACACATTGACGTGATGAGTAACACGGTCCGGAATGTCCGTATCGCTCGCACTTACTCACAGCGCCTTCACCTCGGTCGGCATATGCTTCACAGCATGTCCACCACTGTTGCAGCCGCCTCCGAGCGATCGGCCGCGGAGGTCAACGAGGAGATCCGGGCCCTGTGGCGCCGGTCGGGCGGGACACTGACCACCGAGCAGCGCGCGGAGTACCAGCGCCTCGTGATGGAGTGGGCCGCCGCGGCTCCGCGGTCGCACCGGGCCGCCTGACCGTCCCCGCGCCCACCGCACCGTACCGCCTGACCCACCCGCGCGCACCGCGCCGTACCACCCAGGGCACCCGTCACGACACGGGTGCCCTTTTTCCGTCCGCCTCCGCCTCCCGGTCAGTTCCAGGTCGCCGAGTAGCGCCGCCGGTACGCCCTGCGGTCCCGCTCGGCCCGCAGGTACCGGGTCGCCGCCAGCGCGAGCAGACTGCCCGCGATGACCAGCAGGCCCGGCCCGGCGTTCCGGACGTCCGTCAATAGGGACGGCAGGGCACGGGCCGTGCCCTGGGCCGCCGCGCCCGAGGAGGCCGTGGGGGAGGAGGCGCCCGCCCGGGCGCCGCCGCCCGTGTCACCCGCCGCCGCGACCAGCCGGACACCCAGCGCCGACAGCGCCCCGGTCACCGGCTGGAAGAACGTCGTCCCGCCCGTCGTGCAGTCGCCGTCGCCGCCCGAGGTGACACCGAGCGCGACGCCCTCCGCGAACAGCGGGCCGCCGCTGTCGCCCGGTTCGGCGCACACCGTGGTCTCGACGAGTCCGGTGACCGTCCCCTCCGGGTAGTTGACGGTCGCGTCGAGCGCGGTGACCCGGCCGTCGCGCAGCCCGCTGGTGCTGCCGCTGCGGAACACCCGCTGCCCCACCGCCGGATCGGCCGCCCCGGTGATCCGCACGCCCTTGCCGCCGCCGACCGCCACCACGTCGGCGCCCGCCCCCGCCGTGCCGCCGGAGTACCGCACGAGCGAGAAGTCACTGCCCGGGAAGGCGCTGTCGACCGTGGTGCCGAGCGGCCGGCCGCCCTGGCCGCCGCCGAACCAGGCGGCCCCGGCGGGCCCGCAGTGACCGGCCGTGAGGATGAAGTCGGACCGCCCGTCGGTGACGTTGAACCCCGCCGAGCAGCGCCCGCCGGCCGACAGGATCGGCCGGCCGCCGTTCAGCCGCGTGGTGAAGACGCCCTTCGTCCGTTCCATGTGCACGAAACCGCCGGCCCGGTGGGCGACTCGGCCCAGCCGGGACCAGTCACCGGCGGATACCGTGCGGTCGGCCCGTACCACGACCCGGTTGGCCCGGTAGTCCACCGCCCACGCCGTGCCCGGCACCCGCGGCGCCGAACGCAGCGCCGCCGTCGCCGACTTCAGCTCGTCCATGCTGTGCGCGACGGTCTTCGCCCCGGCCCCGGCCCGGCGCACCGCCCGGGCCGCGGCGCCGTCGGTCACCGCCACCACCGCACGCCCGTCGGCACCGATCCAACTGCCCGCCGTACGGGCGGTGCCGAGCCGCGCCACCAGCGCCGCACCGATGTCACCGGGCCGTCCCGGCACGGCGGCCGGGGCCTCGACCGCCCCGGCGGCCCGGGCCACCATCGCGCCTCCCAGGAGGAGTCCACAGGCCGCCGCCAGACGTGTCACCCGTCGGACGGCCCGTCGTCGTGCGTGCCGCATGCGAGGCTCCCGAAGCCGGATCCGCGACGCCCGTGCGGGCCCGCGGGGCCCCGCCCGGCCGGGGGCCCGCTCCTCCGTACGGCGCCCGCCGCGCGGGTGTTCAGCGGCGGCCGGGCTCAGTCCTTGCGGGCCACCCCGCCGAACATGGCGACCTCCGCCGGCTCCGGCCCGTCCGCGGGCTCCGGCCGCCACCGCGAGCAGGACACCACTCCCGGCTCCAGCAACTGAAGGCCGTCGAAGAACCGGGTGACATCGGCGGGCGTGCGCTGGGTGAGCTTCGGGGTGCCGTGCTCGTTCCAGAACCGCACCGCCTCGTCCACGTCCGGCATCGACGGGCTGGTGATGGTGTGCGACAGCACCAGGTGGCTGCCCGACGGCAGCCGGTCCGTCAACTGCCGTACCAGGCCGTACGGATCCTCGTCGTCGCCGATGAAGATGACCACGCCGAGCAGGATCAGCGCCACCGGCCGGCTGAAGTCCAGTGTCCGCGACGCGTGTTCGTAGATCGCGTCGACGTTGCGCAGGTCCTCGTCCAGATAGTCGGTACGGCCCTCGGGCGTGCTGGTCAGCAGGGCCCGCGCGTGCGCGAGGACCAGCGGGTCGTTGTCCACGTACACGATCCGCGACTCCGGCGCGATGCGCTGCGCCACCTCGTGCGTGTTGTCGGCCGTGGGCAGCCCGGTGCCGATGTCCAGGAACTGCCGGATGCCCAGCTCGCCGGCCAGGTGGCGCACCGCGCGGCCCAGGAAGAGCCGGTCGGCGAGCGCGTACTGCCCGATGCCCGGGTGCAGTTGGCGGATCCGGTCGCCGGCCTCCCGGTCGACCTCGTAGTTGTCCTTGCCGCCGAGCCAGTAGTTCCAGATCCGGGCGGTGTGCGGCTGGTCGGTGTTGATGCGGGCGCGCAGCGAGGCGGCCACGCCGTTGGCGGCTGCCGGGATGTCGGTCACGTGGGTCAGCTCCTGGATGACTGGGGCCTGCGACGGGGGGATGCACCGTGCGGGACGCAATCTAGCGCCCCGGCCGATCTTCGCCGTCTGGACCCCGGGCCCGGCGGGCGGGAGACTGCGCACATGGATCCCACACGGCTCGCCCGGCTCGGTGCCGGCCCCTACCTGCTGCTGACCACCTTCCGCCGGAACGGCACCCCCGTCGCCACCCCGGTCTGGGTGGTCCGGGACGGGGACACCCTCGGCGTATGGACCGCCGACGACAGCGGGAAGGTCAAGCGGATCCGGCGCCGCCGGGATGTCCTCGTCGGCCCCTGCGACCGGCGCGGCAACCCCACCGGCCCCCAGAAGCCCGCCACCGCCGAGATCACCGGCGCCGACACCACCGCCCGCTACCGGTACCTCATAGCCCGCAAGTACGGCGTCGTCGGCCGCCTCACCCTGCTGGGCAGCCGGCTGCGGCGCGGCCTGCGCGGCACGGTCGGCATCCGGGTGACCCTCGGCGACTGAGGGCCACCCGGACGACGGCCACATGGGCCGTTCCCGCAGGCCCTACGACGCGTCGAGCACCGATCCCGTCGCCTCCAGGCCGCCGGTGCGCGGCTTGCCGGTCTCCGGGTCGAGCTGCCGGAACCGCACCGACTCCGTGGACTCCCGCACCGAGTCCTTGACCGTGGGCACGGTGAGGTCCGCGCTCGTGCGGCCCGCCGGGATGTCCGCCCACAGCCAGAGCCAGGCCACCTTGGACAGCGGTCGCTCGGGGTCGGGGCTCTCCCCGGTCTGGTCCCGCAGCCAGGTCGCCGGGACGTCCTTGGTGGACAGCTCCGGAGCGGTGGCCGGCGCGACCCCGAACCAGGCGGCCATGTCCACGTCCACCGGCTCCGACAGCGTCACCCGCCACTTCAGCGACTGCCCCTCGGTCACCTTCGTGGCGACCGGCGTCAGGGTCATCGTGGGCGCCGGGTCGTCGTCGCGCACGGTGAGACCGCCCCGGTAGGAGCCGACGACCGCGCCGCGGACCGCCTTGACCAGCACATCGTGGGACACGTCGCCGCCGTAGCGGGTGTTGCCCCGCACCTCGACCGGCACATCCGCTTCATGGCCGCCCGGACGCACCGTCACCAGCCGGTCCGTCGCCCGCCCGGTGACCGGGTCGATGACGTACACCCGGACCTGGCCGCTGCCGCCCCGGCCCGACACCCGCACCGGAACCCAGTAGGTGCGCGTGCCCGAGTCCCCCTCGGCCACGGTCGTCCGGCCGACGTCCACGCGCGGCAGCGCTTCCGCGCGCACCGCGGGGGTACCGGCCCGCCAGCCCCACGCGTCCATCAGCCAGGCCCGCCCGGAGGCCGAACGGGACGTCAGCTCAAGGGACTTGACCGAGCCCAGCTTCAGTCCGGCACGGCCGGCCGCCGCCAGGGGCACCCGGACCTCCCGCGCCCAGTAGGAGGCGGTCCGGTCGCTGCCGGGCAGCCCGTCCAGGGTGACCCGGCCGAGATGCGCCTTCTTGCCGGAGGTGTCGGTCAGCGACACGTCCAGCCGAGTTCCCCGGGTGTTCGGCGGTACGAACACCCGCAGGGCCAGCGCCGTCGAACCCGACAGCGACACCGGCTTCTTGAGCGTCACCCGGGCGGGGCTGCCGGCGCGCGTCCAGCGCAGCGCGACCGCCTGCCGGCCGGTCTCCCGGTCGGTCTCCCACTGGGCGAAGTGCGGCGAGGCCCCCTTGGTGTTCGCGTCCAGGCAGCTGCGGGCCGGGCTCGGGTCCACCGCGGCGCACAGCCTGCCGCCGGTCACCGACACCCCGCCGTCCGGCAGGAACCCGCCGCCCCGGCGGGCGCCCACCGCGTGGCTCAGCACCCGCGCCGGGTCCGCCGACGGCGCCCGCTTCCCGGAGCCGTCCAGCAGCGGCCGCACCCGGTCGTCCCCGGCGAGGAACAGCCGTGCGGCGGCGGCGATGTACGTGCTGCCGGCCCGGTGCTGCCGGTCGGCGGACAGCCGGGTCGCGGCCCGCTTGCCGCACACCGGGTCCGGGTGGCCCGGCTCGTCGAAGAAGTCGTCCTCGGCCGGCGCCGCGGCCTGGCCCGGCGTCCACTCCGAGTTGAAGAAGTTGTGGTTGGCGCCGATCACGTACACGGCGCTGTGCAGCGCGCTCCCGTTGCCGACCGCGCGCGTGCCGTCGACGTACACCTCGCCCTGGAGGTCGGAGACGTCGCCGTCGCAGCCCGGCAGGATGGTCACCGAGGGCACGTCCGGCACCGGGTTCTGCCCGAAGACGGTCGGGCCGATGAGGACGGTGCCCCGGACGGTCCAGCGCACCCGCCCGTGGTAGCCGTCCTGGCCGGCGGGCGGCGGGGCCAGGCTGTCCAGCGCGGCCCGGTTGACGCCCTCGCCGCCCCGGGAGTGCCCGACCAGCAGTACCTTCGACAGATCGGTGCGGGGCGCCTCACGGACCGCCTGCGGCGCCGTCCGGGGGTGTGCGGCCCAGTCGGCCCACCGGGCCAGGTGCAGCCGCACCAGCGACGACCGGGCCTGCGCGCCGCCGTCCTCGGCCGCGAAGTCCTGCCCGTTGATGCCGTTGGCGGCGATGGACACGGTCACATAGCCCTGGGAGGCGAGCAGTTTCTGGTCGCGCAGATAGCCGCGGTGGCTCGGTATCGGCTTGGTGCCCGCCTTGCAGGGCCAGTCGCCGGTGACCTCGCCGCGGCCCTTGTAGCACGTGGCGTGCCGGCCGTGCAGGAACAGCGCGACGGGCCGCTTGCCGGATGCGCCGACCGGCGCGACGACCACCGCGCGCATCTCCACCGGCTCCGCAAGGCCGGGCAGCCGGACCGAGTTCAGCGCGTACTCGCCGGTCCTGGTGCGGTAGCCGCCGGGCTTGCCCGGATCCACGGCGTTCGCCGGCAGCGGGGCGGGCGGCTGGACCGCCGGCGCGGCGCCCCGGGCTCCCCGCGTGTCCAGCCGCCGTCCGCCGGACCAGACCTCCAGCCCGCCCGGCCGCGCGGCGGGCAGGATTCCGCGCAGTTCCGTCAACCGCCGTTCGCCGAGCGGCAGTCGGAAGGTGTGGCCGTCCGCCGCCGGCCGTGGGACGCCCAACAGGCGCCCACCGGCCCGGAATTCGACCCGCGCGTCACCCATCGGCACCGGCCGGTCGGACCGCCACACCAGCTGCGGCGCCGAGCCGCCGCCGGTCAGCCGCCATCCCGGCGGCAGCGGCGTGCCGTCCCTGGCCGCCAACACCCCATCAGCACCGCTTGGTTGGGAGTCGGCGAGCGCCACCCCCGGGGATGCCCCGGCCACCGCGAGCAACGCGGCGGCCATCACCCCTATGTGCCGGGCACGGACCACTGTTCCTCCTTGAACCCCGACCTCGGACGTCCGGGCGGCCCCGGACGTCCCTTCGCCCCCGGAGGATGGAAGGCGGAGGCTGTGGGTTGCCTGTGCGCGGCGGGTGATGGATCACATCACGGGTCCGCACGGCCGGGGTCCCGCGCCGGACGGCTCGGGTCCGGCGCCGGACACTCCGCCCGTACGGCGGTCAGGTCCAGGCCCGGTACGGTTCGTCCACCAGTTGGAAGACCGGTTCGCCGCGCACCGGGTCCTGCGCGGTGGACAGCCGGACCCGGTCGCCGCTGTGGATGCCGATCGGCGGGCCCATGACCCGGCCGCGGACGACGAACCCCTCCGCCATCTCCACCAGCGACACATTGCGCGCCGCGGGGGTGTTGCGGTGCACCACGGTGGAGTGGCGGACCGTGCCGACGCCCTCGCTGCGTTCGGTGCGCAGCTCACTGCCCTGGCACACCGGACACAGCAGCCGGTGGTACATCGCGGTGCCGCACCAGGTGCAGCGCTGGAAGAGGAGGGCGTCCCGGGCGTCGGCGGCGGGGTCGAGAACACCCGTCGCGGAACCGGCCGCCGGCCCCGAGGTGCTTGCTGAGTGGTGGTACACGCTGGTCACTCCCTGCGCTCGGCCGGAAACCCGCGTGCCCGGGGCGGACCGGGCACACGTGTACACGGTCGGCGTGCCACCGTGCACGCCGTCAGGGTATGGCACTGAGTGTCAGGCGTAAAGGCACTGCGTACCCCTAAAATCAGCCGATCCGAGCCCCTAGGGGTGGGCCAGGGGGGGCAGGTCAGGGGCGGTCGAGGACCGTCTCCAGTTCCTGCACCACCCGCCACAGCGGGGCGTCCCGGCGGGAGACCAGCACCACCACGTCCCCGGCCGGTTCCGGCCCGGCGCCGGCCGGGCCGCTCCAGACGGCCGGGGCGTCCGCCGGCCGCGCGTACGTCATCTGCACATACGCCAGCGCGTGGTCCACGGCCGCGCCCGCGTCGCCCGCGCCGTCGGACCGCAGCCAGGAGCGCAGGGCGTTGTTGTGCGCGGCGACCACCGCCGCCGCGATCACATCGGCGCGCAGCGTCCCGTCGGGCCGCCCGGCGAACCGCCCGCGCAGGTACTCGGCCAGCGCCCGCTCGTAGCGCCACACCACCGACAGCTCATAGGCGCGCAGCCCCGGTACCTGGCGGGTGAGGCGGTAGCGCTGCACGGAGAAGGCCGGGTTCTCGGCGTACATCCGCAGCACCAGCCGGGCCGCGTCGCACACCCGCCGCACCGGCTCGTGCTCGGGGCCGCTCGCCGCGAGGAAGGCGGTCATGTCGGCCAGGCAGCCCTCGTGGTCGGGGAAGACCACGTCCTCCTTGGAGGGAAAGTAACGGAAGAACGAACGCCGGCCGACCCCGGCCAGGGCCACGATGTCGTCGACGGTGGTCTGTTCGAATCCGCGCTCGAGGAAGAGCCGGAAGGCCGCCGCCACCAGGGCGTCCCGGATCGGCGGCTTCGCGGCCGGCACCGCGCTGCTGGAGCTCATGGACGGGAACGTAGCACCCGGACCGCTCTCCTGGCACTCAGTGCAGCCTGTGTGCCCGCTGAGGGTACTGAGTGTCGCGCTTCCCGTGTCCGGGGGTGAGACGAAGGAGGCCGCACCCTGCGGCGTAACCTTTCTCCCGCACCCGCCGGCCCCGCACCCGCACCCCCAGGAGACCTCCCATGCCCGCCGCACGACCCCGCCTGCTGTACGTCACCGACCTGGCGTACCAGGCCCGCGGGCGCCGCTACTGCGACGAGGACATCCACCTGACCGCACGGCTGCGCGCCCACTTCGACCTGGCGCTGTGTCATCCGCTGGACGCGGTGGCCCTGATGGACGGCTTCGACGCCGTCGTGGTCCGCAACAGCGGGCCCGTCCTCGGCCACCAGCGGGAGTACGACGCCTTCCGCGCCCGGGCGCTCGCCGCCGGCACCCGGGTCTACAACCCGCTCACCGGGAAGGCGGACATGGCCGGCAAGCAGTACCTGCTCGACCTGACCGCCGCCGGGTTCCCCGTGATCCCGACCGTCGACCGCGCCGCGGACCTGCATGTGCTGCCGGCCGCCGAACGGTACGTGGTCAAGCCGAAGCTGGGCGCCGACTCCCTCGGCCTGCGGATCGTGCCCGCCGCGGAACTGGACGCGCTCGCCACCGGTGACGTCCTCATCCAGCCCTGCGTCGACTTCGCCTACGAGGTGTCCTTCTACTTCGTGGACGACGACTTCCAGTACGCCCTGTACGCCCCCGACCCCGCGCGCCGCTGGGAGCTGGAGCCGTACCCGGCCACCGCCGCCGACCTGGAGTTCGCGCGCCGGTTCATCGACTGGAACGCCCTGGGCTGCGGCATCCAGCGCGTCGACGCCTGCCGCGCGCCCGACGGCGGTCTGCTGCTGGTCGAACTGGAGGACCTCAACCCCTACTTGTCCCTCGACGTGCTGCCGGAGCGGGACCGGGACGGCTTCGTCGCCGCGTTCACGGCGTCGCTGAGCCGGTTCGCGCGCGGGGAGGCCGGCCCAGCCCGACCGTGACCCGCTGCCCGGCTCCCGCCGTGCCGGACAGGTCCCCGAACGTCAGCGTCAACTCGGCCCCGGCGGCCGAGGAGAGGAGGGTGGCCGGCGCGGACATCACCGCGGTGACCGCCCGCCGCCAGGTCACCGTCAGGCCGGTGCGCATGCGCATCGGGTCGCTCACCACGATCACCGCCGTGCCGTCGGCCCGCTCGTGGACCACCACGCAGCACGGATCGCTCGCGGTGAGCGCTCCGGCCGTGCCGCCGGACCAGAAGTTCACCCCGGTGAACCCGGCCGACGGTACCGAAACGCCCTGCTGGCGGCGGGAGTTGACGAGCACATTCAGCCACCCGGAGTCCGCCGCCCGCGCCCGGGTGGCCTCCGCCGTCGCGCCCGGCAGCAGCACATAGGCGTACGTGGCGTCCGTCGGATCGGTGCCGTGGTCGACGTAGAGGGTCTGATAGGTACGGGTCAGGACGTCCGTGGAGCCGCCCTTGTCGATCAGGCTCCAACTGCCGTCGCGGGCCTCGCGCAGCGCCCGGACCGTCGTCCCGCCGGGGAACACGTAACCACCGTGCCCGCCGAGGTGCGCCCACTTCGCCCCGGTCAGCGTCCGGTGCCACGGGGCGCCGGCGGACTCCACCGTGCCGTCCGAGGTGAACGGGGCGTCGCCCGCGGCACCGAGGTTGCGGTTGTCCACCGTCGTCTGCACGGTGGTGCCGTCGGCGCAGGTGATGCCCGCGCCGAGACACACCACCGCGTCGTCCAGGAAGAACCACGACTTCTTGGCCCGCAGCGACGACTGGAAACCCTTCAGGTACTGGCCCACCGCCGCCCGCTGCCCGTCGGTCGCCCCGCCCACCCAGCGCACGTCCGGCCTGACCGCGCCCCAGTCGCCACCCGCCCCGTCCGCCAGCACCTTCCGGGAGACCGTCGTACCCGGCAGCCGGTAGGGGTCGACGGTCGGCCAGAAGGCGTCGCCGTACTGGTCGTTGGCGAACGTGGCGCCCCACCAGTACAGCATCCCGGAGCCGGTGTGCCAGCCGCGCAGGTTCTCCCCGTCGCCCGTCTCGTAGTGACTGATCCTGTGGTCGGCCATGCTCAGCGACGCCGCCCAGCCGGGCCGGCGGTGGGTGGCCCGGGCCATGCACGGGAACAGCCGGTGCTCCGTCGGCTCGGGCACCGCCGGCACCGACGCGTCGTCCCGGACGTCCTTCAGCCGGGCCAGGTGCGGCACGGTCAGCGTCGGGTCGGCGAGCGGCGGGCTGGAGCGGTCGCGCTCCATCCAGCCCTTCACCAGCCCCCGCCAGCGGGCGTTCTCGGCTGCGCCCGCACCCTGCCCGAGCAGCGCGATCGAGGCGAGGAGCGCGTGTCCGCGCGTGTGGTCGTCGTGCTGGAGACGGGCACCGGCCGCGCGCCCCCGGCTGATCGCCCGGCCCGAGACGCCGTCCATGGCCAGCCCGTTGTACACGAACGGCGCCCAGGCCCGCTCCACCGCGTCGAACACATGCCGGCGTCCGGGATCCGTCACCTCCCAGCCGGAGCCCGCCAGCAGCGCGAACAGCAGTCCCAGCCCGCCGAGCAGCACCGAGCCGTAGGAGCCGGCGTACGGCACCGACCGGTGCTGGATGAAGGAACCGTCGGCGTAGAGACCGTCGCCGGAGGTGACGTACCGGAAGACGGGGGAGAGGGCGTCCCGGGCGAGGGCCACCTTGCCGGCGTCCGCCCCGACCACCCCGCGCAGTGCCAGCACCCGGCACAGGTCCACCCGGTTGGCGCCGGTGCTGTTCCCCGTGTAGCCGGCCACGACCGAGTCGGGCACGAAGTGGTCCACCGCGGAGAGGAAGCCGGTGCGCCGCGTGTCCGGCAGCGCGTCGTACAGCAGCACGCACAGGTCCAGCAGCGCCTGTGGGACGCCGATCTGCCAGGTGTACCAGTTGCCGTACGGGACCTGGCCGGCGTGGTAGACGTCGTCGTGGAGGTGGCCGAGCCCGGTGAGGAGCGCGTCGCGCACCCGCACGGCGCCGGTCAGGCCGGTGCCCGGCTGGCAGTAGGCCTGCGCGAGCGTGCCCAGCCGGGTGTAACTGCTGTTCAGACGGGAGGAGGCGGTGTTCGACCCGTCGTCGGTGCCCGGCTCCGGGTCCGCGTACACCAGGTCGGGCCAGAGGGAGCCGGCGGCTGGGGCCATGGTGGCGAGGTACCGGTCGGCCGTGCCGCCCAGGGCGGCGAGCCGGGACCGGAAGGGTTCGGCGGCGGGGTCGAAGCCCTCGCCGAGGATCAGGGTGCGCCACCTCGCCCGGAGCGCCGAGAACTCGTCCGACGCGGTGAACGCCCAGGTGGTGCCGAGGCCCAGCACGGCGGCGGCACCGGAACCGGCGGCCAGGAAGGAACGGCGTGACCAGCGAGACGTCATGATGGCGCTTTTAACACGCGGGTGGCCCCCTCCGGGGGCGACACGCGTCGCCCGCCGCGCCCGCGCACCGGCTCCGGTTCCGGCTCCGGCGACGATTCGGGAACGGCACGCGGGGCACACCGCCAGCAGGAACCACACCCCACCGGCCGAGCGGGCCGGAGCGGGCGGCGACGGACGGGAGCGGAGCACATGGGCGACGAGAGCGGCACGGAGTACGCGGACGGCGCGCCGGCCGGCGGTGGGCGGGTGGCGGACGCGGGGGACCTCGACGGCTTCTTCGACCGGATGGACCCCGACATGTGCGTGGTCACCGCCGTGGCGGACGGCGAGCGGGCCGGGTGCCTGGTGGGCTTCGCCTCGCAGTGCTCCATCCGGCCGCCCCGGTTCGTCGTGTGGCTGTCCAAGGCCAACCACACCTACCGCGTCGCCCGCGCCGCGCGGCACCTCGCCGTCCACCTGCTGACCCGCGACCAGCAGGACCTCGCCGAACGCTTCGGCGGCCGGACCGGCGACGAGGCGGACAAGTTCGCGGGGCTCGCCTGGCGGGAGGGGCCGGCCGGCGCCGCCGTGCTGGACGCGGTGGCGGCCTGGTTCGTCGGCACCGTCGTACACCGCGTCGACGGCGGCGACCACGTCGGCCATGTGCTCGACCCCGTCCAGTGGGGCGAGGGCCGGCCGGGACAACTGCTGCGGCTCTCCGACGCCGCCACCATCGAGGCGGGCCACCCCGCCTGAACCGGCGGCTAGGCGTCCGCCTCCGCGGGCGCCGCCGCGTCATGCAGCTCTTCCAGCGGCATCCGGATGTCCAGCACGCACACGTCGTCCCGCCGTGCGTCCGCGAGCATCGCCGCGAGCAGCGCGTCCAGCGAGCCGGACTCGCCGCAGCCGTGCGCCCGCACCGCCTCGGCCAGCCGGGCGAAGCCCGCGCCGAGGCCCTCACCGGGGCGCTCCACCAGACCGTCGGTGTACAGCAGCAGCCGGTCACCGGGTTCCAGCCGCAGCTCCAGCGATTCGTAGACGGGGGCGCCCGTCGCGCCGAGCAGTATGCCCACGGGGCGGTCGAGGAAACGCACCTCGCCCCGGCGCACCAGCAGCGGCGGCGGGTGCCCGGCCTGGGCCCAGGCCAGCACGTGCCGGTCGGGGTCGTAGCGGGCCAGGACCATGGTGGCGGTGATCTGGCCGTCACGGGAGTTCAGCAGCAGCTGGTTGAGCCGCTCCAGCGCCCCGGTGAGCGAGGAGCCGGTGCTGACCATGCCCTTCGCGGTGAACCGGAGCTGGGCCATGGTGGCCACGGAGTCGATGCCGTGGCCCGCCACGTCGCCGACCACGAACAGCGCGTCGCAGTCGGGCAGTTCGACGGCGCTGAACCAGTCACCGCCCACGTGGATGCCGGCCTGCGCGGGCAGATAGGCGACCTCGACGCGCAGCCCGGCCAGCCGCACCGGCTTGCTGGGCAGCGGCAGCAGGGCGTGCTGGAGCCGGGCCGCCAGGGCGCGCTCGGCCTGCAGGGTGCCGCGCTGGAGCAGCATCGCGCGCTCGCTCTCCACCAGCGCCAGCTCCGCGCTGCGCTGCGCGGTCAGGTCCTGGACGAAGCCGTGTACCTCGACGGGGGTGCCGTCGGGCGCCGTGACCGCCTCCGCGACCATCCGCAGATGCCGCACGCCCGCGGCCGTCTCGGTCCGGAACGGCACGTCGAGGGGGTCCCCGCGCGAGACGAGGCCGGCGATCGCCCGGGCCAGCTGCCGGGTGTCCTCCGGCCGGGCCAGGTCGGGCAGCCGCTCCAGCGGCAGCGGCGGCTGGTCGGCGCGCCGGCCGAGCACGGTGTAGGTCTGCGCGGCCCAGGCGATCTCGCCGGTGAGCAGGTTCCAGTTCGCCCAGCCGAGGTTGCCCAGCCGCTGCACATCGGCCAGCCGCTGCTCCTGCCGGTCCTCCGGGTCGTAGCGCAGCCAGGTCACCACCAGGCCCTCGTCCAGCGGCGCCGCCCGCACCGTGTAGGTGGCGGTCACCGGCGCCGGGACGGCCGCGTCCTGGTAGGCGAACGGCTCGCTCTCGTACGGCACCCCTGTCTCCAGCGCCCGCAGACATCCCTGCCACAGGGGAGCGCCCGCGACCGCCGGGTAGTTGTCCAGGAGGTGCTTGCCGACGAGGTCCCGGCCGGTCCGGCCGAACACGTCGGTCGCCTCCGGGGTGGCGGCGGCGATCCGGTAGTCCGTCACCTCGCCGGAGGCCGCGCGCAGCGGGGTCAGCAGCACCGCTTGGCCCGGCAGCGCGTCGAACACCGTCTGCGCGGTCCGCGAGACGTCCCCGGCCCCGGTGTCGCGCGGGCCGTCGAAGGCGCGCAGCCGGCCCGCGCACAGCCGCGCCACGGCCCGCAGCAGCTCCCGCTCGCGCGGCGTGAACGGCGCGTCGCGCCGGCGCAGCACCCCGAGGGCGACGCGCGCGGTGCCGCCCTCGGGCACGGGCAGCCAGGCCCGGGTCGGCCACCGTTCCGGCGGCCCGATGAGCAGGTGGCGCGTGCGGTCCTCGGCGGGACGTTCCAGCCAGCGCGGCCGCCCGGACCGCAGCACCTCCAGCGCGGGCAGGCCGGGCAGCGGCGGGACGTGCCGCCACTGGGCGGCGAGGGCCGCCCCGACACCGGCGTGGCCGATCAGGGCGAGCCCGTCCTCGGGCAGCCGTTCGTACAGCAGCACCGCGTCGGCGGCCACCTCGGGCGCCAGCCGGTCCAGCAGACAGCCGGCCAGCTCGTGCGGCGAACCGACCCGGACCAGGGCCCGGCCGAGGACTTCCAGCACCTCCGCGGCATCCCCGGTACTCCCGGGCACGCTCTCCCCGGCACCGGCACCGGCACCGGCGGACGCGGGCGGGGGTGGGGGCGCCGGGCGGTCGGGCCGCTCATGGGGCGGCGGCAGCGCGCCGAGGGTGAGCCAGCACTGTTCGACGAGCGAGCGGTGGCCTTCCTCGGCCCGCCGGAGGAGTTCCTCGTGCGCTGCGTCCGGCGCGCAGCCGGTGACGGCCATCAGCACGCCCTTGGCCCGCTCCAGGACGGCCGTGGTGGCGGCCAGGTCCCGCAGCCGTTCCAGCTCGGCGCGCAGCCGGGTCACGACCTCGGCCGGTGCCGCCGGCTCCGGACCGGTGGCGGGGTCGCCCGGAAGCAGAGGCTCGCTCGTCACGCGATGAGCATCGCACACCCGGACCGGTCGGATCACTCGTCTGCCGGGCCCCGGTTCCGGCGACTGTCGTATGAGCCGTTCGCGAGGCCGGGGTCAGCGGGCGGCCAGGGCCGCGCTGACCGCGCGGACGCCGCGCGCGATGTGCTGGAGCTGGAGTACCTCGGCGGCGTACAGCTTGATCGTGTGTTCGATTACCGATTCGGGCAGTCCGAGCACCGGCAGCTCCGTCCGTGCCGTCTGCAGCGCGGTCCGGGCGACCCGGATCTCCTGCCCCACCTGGATCTGCGCGTGCCGGGCGAGCAGGACCGGGTGCCGGATGAGTGCCGGGTAGCCGGCGTAGCGCGCCGGGACCAGTTCGCGCAGCCACTTGACCGCCGAGCGCTCCCAGTCGTAGCTGCCCGGCGTCTTGACCTGGCAGGGCCAGTCTGGGCTGATGCGCGTGCTGGTCAGGGGCATGATCATCGCTTCCGGTGGGCGGCGTCCGGAGGGCAGTATTTATATATGCCAAGTGCTTTGCAAGCCGTATGAAAACATTCATGCGGCTTATGCGGTGGATCGTCCTCGTCCCGGAGGTCGATGACCGCGAGATCTTCACGACTGCCCGGCCCGGGCGGAAGGAACGGCCGTTCGCCCGCCGGTCAGTCCCTGAGGAAGAACTGATGCTGCTCCGACAACTGCTCGTACGTCTCCAGCCGGGCCTGGGTGCGCTCCGGATCGGCGTCCGTCATGGCCTGGAGCAGCGCCGCCGCCAGCACCCCGGGCGCCGCATAGGAGTCGAACACCAGCCGCGAACCGGTGCCGGTGGCGAAGGTGACGTCCGCCTCGTCGGCCAGCGGCCCCAGCGCCAGGTCCGTGACCAGGGCTACCTTCAGGCCGGCGGCCCGCGCCACCCGGACGGCTTGCAGCGTCTCCTGGGAGTGCCGGGGCATCGCGAAGGCCAGCACCCAGTCGCCGCCCGCCTCACGGGCCTGCGACAGCGCGTCGAAGGCCACGCTGCCGCCGCGGGTCACCAGCCGCACGTCCGGGTGGATTCGGCGGGCGGCGTAGCCGAAGTACTCGGCGAGGGATGCCGAGATGCGCAGCCCCAGCACGGTCAGCGGGGTGGAGCGGGACAGTTCGCGGCCGACCCGGATGACCCGGTCGGGGTCGGCGAGGTCGCGCCGCAGGTTCTCCAGGTTCGTGATCTCGGCGTCCACGGCCGCCTGGAGTTCATTGGCCCGGTCCTCCTCGCCGGGCCCGCCCGCGAGGCCGCTCAGCGCGATCGACTGGAGCCGTTCCCGCAGCGCGGGATAGCCGCTGAAGCCGACGGCGGCGGCGAAGCGGGTGACGGAGGGCTGGCTGACCCCGACCCGGTCGGCCAGTTCGGTGATCGACAGGAAGGCGGCCTCGGTGAGGTGCTCGATCAGGTACTGGGCGATCCGCCGCTGCCCCGGCGACAGGCGCGGCCCGTCGAACAGTTCCCGCAGCCGGGAGGTCGGGGCGGCCTCGGCGCCGGGGGCGATCCGGCCCGACGTGATCGCTGACGCCTGCGCGCGTGCCTGCTGCGGGGAGGGCATGGGGTCGGCCTCCTTTGTCTGCCCGATCACTCAACATAGCTCACCGGGCCTGGTGACCAGGGGCTGAGGCGGGGCAGCACGGGGGAGGGGGGAACCTCCGGCGGCGGCGCGCATCGACACTCCACCACCGCCGAGGCGCCTCGTGTTACGGACTCCAGCACGAAACGACACCACCACAGCGCCACCTGGCGCCAGGGTGACTCCAAGGTGCGGCAGGGCCGACGGATCCAAAGACGCCACCGCACGTCGGACAGGCTTCGATGGGCACGGCAACATGAATGAGCCACGAGCTGCAGTGGCGGGAAAGGCCAATGAAGTACGCCACGGCCGTCTGGGGCGACGGCGGGTCCGTGGACCACAGTGTCTACCTGGCCGAGTTGTCATGACTGCGCGCCCGCCTGCCCCTGGGTGCCCGGCCATTCGCCACCGACCCGGGCCACTACGACATCGCGGGTGCCTCCCGTTGCGTGAAGGGCCTCGAACTGGCCGGGGGCTCACCTCGCCACTGAGGTTCCCTCGCAGTGCGGGAGTGGCTTACTAGCTGGTCGGAGCGGGTTGACATGGTTTCAGCTTCACTGGTTTCGCCAATGCGTGGTTGGCGTAGTGCTTCTCCTCGTACTCGATCGGGCTGAGGCGGCCGAGCCGTTTCCGGATGCGGCGGGGGTTGTGGAAGCCGTCGATGTACTCGAAGACCGTGAGGTTCGCTTCGGCCCTGGTGGCGAAGACACGGCCGCGGATGCACCCGGTCTCGACGACCATCCACAGGTTCTCCGCAAGGGCATACCCCAGCGAGGTGAGGACCAGGTCCGCGTCCGCGCGGGCGGAGGTCTCTCCCAGGCCACGACGCCGTTCGCACGGATCGGTCTCCGCCCGGCGTAGGAGGTAGCAGGTGGAGAGGGGATGGAAAGGTCCCGGAGTACGGGCTCGACTCCCAGACGCGGGTGCTCCTGGACGAGCGCCGTCACCTGGGCCGGGTCGGGTCGAGCTGGGCGGCGAAAAAGGCCGAGGCCGTCCGCAGGACTTCATTCACGCGCTTGAGCTGGGCGTTCTCTTTGCGAAGGGTGGCAAGCTCCTCGCGCTCGGCGGTGCTGAGGATGTCGCCTCGCTCGCCGGCATCGACCTCGGCCTGACGGGTCCGGTTACGCAGGGCCTAGTGGTGCACGCCGAGTTCCTTGGCCATGGAGAACGGTCTCCTGACTGGCCGGATGCCGAAGACTGCACCGACGTTACGAGCGAAAGGCCGAGCACTTCCTGGCCTTCGTCGGCATCGCCGCGGCCCTCATCAGCTACCGCAAACTCACCAACTGAAGCGACGTCTAAGGCTTCGGCGGATGCTGTTCGGCGTGGAGTCCGGCGTCGACTCGATTCTCGCCCGCTTCAACAAGGAGACCAGCGCCGAGCAGAACGCCGTGGCGAGGTTTCATGTGCGCGAACGACTACATCGCGGGTGACATCGGCTGGAACATTCTGTTTGGCCCGGGACCGCCACGGTGCCCCCACGTATTGTCAGCGGGCACGGCAGCCACCCGGACCTCCAGTCCGGCGGATCCGGGCGGCCTCGTGGTCCCGGCGCTCGTGATTCATGGGCCACGGCCAAGCATGAGTACCTCCCTGGGTCAAACCCCATACGCTCCACGGCAATTTTCCCTCGACGGCTGACCTTAGAGTCACAGCTGACCTTATACGGACACAGTCACTTGGGAACACCATGGAAAACCTTTCTGGTGCCATCGTGTGTGCCATGACGGCACATGTAAGCTCCTTGGATAGCATGCCTTTGCCCTTGCCGGTGAAGCTGCGCTACGGAGTCGACGACCCTTATGCCGTCACTTTGTACATAGGTCCATCGTCAGGACCGCCCGTTACCTGGTCCTTCGCCCGCGAACTGCTCACCGAGGGTCTCAGGGGCCCTGTCGGCGTTGGCGATGTACTGGTCCTTCCCAGGTGCAGCCACCACCCGCACTCCATACGCATCGTTCTGAGCAACAGACACGGCGCGGCTCTTATACAGCTTGCTGCTTCGGAAGTGGCTGCATTTATTCGGCAGACGCTCAGTCTGGTGCCTGCCGGAGCTGAGACAGATTTCCTGGACATCGACGGCACCCTCACCGCACTCATGGAGGCGTGACCATCATCTCTGAGCCGTCCTGCCACTCCCCTACACCGACGTGCACGACCGCGATAATTCCAGTGCCTCAGGAATACACAGCGCCGAATACCCAGTTCGGGATCTTCAGCGTCGGGGACGTGACCACCGACCCGACGACAGAGCGAACCCCTTCGGAGGGCGAGCGGATCAAGGCGATGGTCGCCATCGCGCTGAAGGCGGAGGAGGTCGGGCTGGACGTCTTCGCCACCGGTGAGCACCACAACCCGCCGTTCGTGCCGTCGTCCCCGACCACGATGCTCGGCTACATAGCCGCCCGCACCGAGAAGCTGGTCCTGTCCACCTCCACCACCCTGATCACCACCAACGACCCGGTGAAGATCGCCGAGGACTTCGCGATGCTCCAGCACCTGGCCGACGGCCGGGTGGACCTGATGATGGGGCGCGGTAACACCGGGCCGGTGTACCCGTGGTTCGGCAAGGACATCCGGCAGGGCATCAACCTCGCCATCGAGAACTACGCCCTGCTGCGCCGGCTGTGGCGCGAGGACGTCGTGGACTGGGAGGGGAAGTTCCGCACTCCGCTGCAGGGCTTCACCTCCACGCCCCGCCCGCTGGACGGGGTCGCGCCGTTCGTCTGGCACGGCTCCATCCGCTCCCCGGAGATCGCCGAGCAGGCCGCGTACTACGGCGACGGCTTCTTCCACAACAACATCTTCTGGCCCGCCGACCACACCAAGCGGATGATCGAGCTGTACCGCAAGCGCTACGCCCACCACGGGCACGGCACCCCGGAGCAGGCGATCGTCGGCCTGGGCGGCCAGGTGTTCATGCGGAAGAACTCCCAGGACGCCGTACGGGAGTTCCGTCCGTACTTCGACAACGCCCCGGTCTACGGCCACGGGCCCTCGCTGGAGGACTTCACCGAGCAGACACCGCTCACCGTGGGCTCCCCGCAGCAGGTGATCGAGAAGACGCTCTCCTTCCGCGAGTACGCCGGCGACTACCAGCGGCAGCTGTTCCTGATGGACCACGCGGGGCTGCCGCTGAAGACCGTCCTGGAACAGCTCGACATGCTCGGCGAGGAGGTCGTGCCCGTGCTGCGCGAGGAGTTCGCCAAGGACCGTCCGGTGGACGTGCCGGACGCGCCCACCCACCAGTCGCTGACCGCCGCCGCGCGGAAGGAGGCCGTCGCATGAAGCTCGTCGTCATCTCGGCGGGACTGAGCGTCCCGTCCTCCACCCGGCTGCTGGCCGACCGGCTGGCCGCCGCCGTCCACGGGCACACGCCGGTGGACGTCCGGGTGGTCGAGGTGCGCGACCTCGCCGTCGAGATCGCGCACCGGTTCACCAACGGCTTCCCGGGCAAGGCCCTCGCCGCCGCGCAGGACGCGGTGGCGGAGGCCGACGGGCTGATCGTGGTCACGCCGGTGTTCAGCGCGTCGTACAGCGGGCTGTTCAAGTCCTTCTTCGACGCACTGAGCGTCACCGACGAGCAGGCCCTCGCGGGAAAACCGGTGCTCATCGGCGCGACCGGCGGGACAGCCCGGCACTCCTTGGCCCTCGACCACGCCCTGCGCCCCCTCTTCGCCTGAGCACCCGCTCCAGGAGCTCGGGCCCGGAGCTGGCGCCGATGGCTGCGAGGTCCTCGGCCGGGTCCTTGAGTGTAACGTCGTCCCAGTCGAGTCTCCGGAGAGGCGCGGCAGACCGTGCGTCTACTCCCATAGAACATTTTCGGCACCGAGGTCGCCATGGACCACTGCATGGGTGAGGTGCGGAAGGCCGTCGAGTGCAGTGAGTTCCCGCTCGACCCGTAGGCGTCCGCTGTCGGACATGAGCGGGAACAGCTCCGCGCGTACGCTCTCCGCGAAGCGCCGCCACTGGCCTTCTGGTGTCTGAGGAAGAACCGCTCGTACCGTCTGATCGAACGGATCTGCTCAGGAGACCGAGTCCGGCTCCAAGAGCGTACGGATCCGCAGTCCGAGGTGCAGAACCAGCCGGTCACCGCCGTTGTCCAAGTCCAGCCCGGTGACCTCCTGGACCTGCCGGAGGCGGTAGTAGAGGGAGGTGCGGTGGATACCCAATGCCTCCGCGGTGCGAGGGATGGAGCCGGCGTTCTCCAGGAAGCACCGCAGAGTCTCCTCAAGCCGCTGGCCCACCGGGCTCTCCAGCAGTGTGCGCACGGGCTTGGGCAGCAGCGAGGCGTTGAGCGCCTCATCGGGAAGCCGCAGTAGTACGGCGAGTTCGCCCAGCGTCTCGTAGCTGGCCGTGTTCTTCAGGTGGGGCATCCTGCGCGCGGCGCGGGCAGCGACGAGTGCCTCGTCGTATGAGCTCCGCGCTTCAGCCAGGCTGTCCTGGACACCGCCCACCCCGACCACGGGAGCGGTGGACGCGTCAAGGTACGTACACAGCGTCTCAAGGATGCTGGAAGCCTGGTCCGCGAGTTCGCTCTCGTCGACCGGCCGGGTATAGCACTGCAGGAGGACCGCGCTTTCCGGGGTGACGGCCATGATCCCGGTCGCTGAGCGCGAACGGCAGAAGCGCTCGAGCGAGCCGCGCAGCGCCATCTCCAATTGTCCTGGTGGCTCCGGAGACGGACTCAACTGCACGACGCTGACCACGACGTGCGAGGTGTCGGGAAGCAGCCCCTCGGTGAGAATCCGCTGGCGCGCGGAGGCGCGGGCGACCCGACTCTCACCGAACAGCGCCAGCAGTACCTCCTGGACGTCAGTGCTCTCGGCCCCGGCGGCCAGTTGGTCCGCGTACATCTGCGCCGCGATCGCGGGTACCGCCTGGCCGATCGTCGCCGTCTCCTCCGGTGTGAGGACCCCGTCGGGGGCGACGACCATCAGCAGTCCGACGAGGTGGCCTCGCTCGCGCAGCGGTACGCAGTAACGGGTGAGCAAGCCGATGTCGTCACGTCCGTCGATGAACCCGGGCTTCTGCCACTGGGTCACGCCCTGGTCGAGGACGTACCGGATGATCTCGTCGGCTGCCCGGCCCTGAAGCAAGCTGTGGATCCGTACCGGGTCGGCGTCTCCGAAGTGCTGGCTCGAACAGATGAGCCTGACGAGCGGATCGTCGACAACCACCGCGCGGCCCAACTGCGCCGCGAGTGCCTCCACCAGTCGTTGCAGCGCATCGCTGCCGACCCGAACCCGCTGCTGCTCAGCCATGAGAATCCTCTCGTGAGCTGCCTTTCTACAATCCGCGCAACCAAGAAGACAAATTTTCAACAAGATGAGGTCAGGGCCGTCAGGCAGTTGCCCAGGGGCAGGTGGGAGGCAGGGGGGAGCAGAAAGGGGCCTCTGCCACCGCCGAACTGTCAGGCGCAAAGCCGCCTTCTTTCGTCCGGACCACGGTCGGCGCGGGACGCGCGAAGCGCGCTCCAGCTCGTTCGTGACGTGATCAACAGCCTGGCCGTCGCGCGGTCCGGGGCGCGGCGCAACAGGGAGCCTGCTGGTTCCTGGGGCGGCCGCAGTCTGCTCGAGCACTGCCGCCAGTGCCCCAGGCACACCACGACCAGGTACCCGGTACACGCGGCCCCGGCGGTGCGTCGGCGCGCTTCGATGCCGTCTCGTCAACGGCTGGTCGGGTATCAGGAGCGGCTCTGCCCAGCCCTTGGAAGCCACAGCGCCGCGCGGCGTCGGCTGTGACGAATGCGACAGAGCGCGGCGTACGGGCCGGCGGAGCACGGCCGCGTCAGAAACCGGCCTCGCCGATCGCGGTCTGGGCGAGGTGCCCGCCGGTTGTGGGGTGAACGATTGCCCGGCCAGAGGTAGGCCCACGGGGGCTGGACCCGGTGGCGGGTGCGGGGACCGCGGCGATGAACTGCACGCCGCTGTGCGCAGAGCGCAGCCGACGTCGGCCGGGAGTTCATCGAACGCCTCCGCCATGGCCTCGGTGCCGGCGCCGCCTTCAGTGCCCAGCCGTAAGTCACCGAGGTCTTCCAGCTCTGCCGCTCCCGAGTGTGAACAGCTACGGAGACCGACGACACGCGAATCGAGCCGCATCGGATCGGCGGAAGACGCGAGCGGGGCTTCAAGCATGCGACGCCACGCTCGACCGGTGCCCGTGCCGCGGAAAGCGCGCGGTTGACGGTGTGCCGGGCCGGCAGGAGATCACGGACTGGCGGGCGCCTGAGGGGTGTCGTCACTCACGGGCCGGCTCTCGTGCAGGCGCGGTCGGAGAGAAGGGGATCGCCCTGGTGCTCGCGGATCCGGATGATCCGGTGGGCGCGGGCCGCAGTGAGAGCGTGCGCGCGGCCGGGCATCGGCAGCGAGCTCCACAACAGCCGCCCGGCCAGGTCGGTCACCACCCGCGCGTTCACCCCGTGCCGGCGATGTTCGTGCGGAGAAGCCCACCCGGCTGTCGCCGACCCGGTTGAACTCCGCCAGGATGCCGTCGGTCAGGACGTCTCCGCTTCCGCCCCGCGCAGGGCGCGCAGCAGGCCGGGTACGCGCCCGGCGAGCAGGTCGATGCGGCTGTCATGCAGGCATAAGTGCGGTGCCCACGGAGATGCCGAACCCGGCAGCAAGCCGGGTGAGGGGGGCGAGCCGACACAGGTGCACCAGGCCGACCGGAGCACGCTGGTCCGGTGGAAGCTAGCAGCGGCGGTCACCCTCGCGGGTGACGATGAGCATCGTGACCGACTCGGCCAAGGCATGAGGCAGTTCGAGTACGGCAGGACACGCGACCAACGCGGCTCCCATGCTTATGGGCCCTTTCTGCCCGGCCGCGCTTCTTTTTGAACGTGGTTATTGGTCGGGTGGTTATCTGCCCGGCCGGACCACTCAGCTGAAGGATCGGACGGCGTCAAGGATGACGCGGGTGACAGCTTTCGGCTGCGAAAGCACGACGGCATGTGAAGCCCCGTCGATCTCCACTGTGGTTGCGGTGGCACGCTCGGCGCCGAAACGCTCAGCCTCGGGATTGATCGCCAGATCCGCGCCGGCGATCAGAACCCATGACGGCTTGGACTTCCAAGCCGCGACGGCGGCCGTCTCTCCGAACGCACCCGTGCATAGCGGTCGCTGAGTCGAGGCCAAGACGTGAGCCAGGTCAGCGGCGATGTCGGCGGCGAAGACGCGGGGAAACGCCTTTTCCAGGATGGTGACCTCTGTGGCGACGCCGCCATCCAGGGTGGGATACGTCCACTGCTGGAGGTTGTTGACCAGTTCCGAGGCCGGGAACCGCCCCTGCAGGTCACCGATACTCTCCTCCTCATCCAGCATGTAGGCCGCGATGTAGACGAGACCGATCACGTTCTCCGTGGCTCCTGCCACAGTAATCAGCGCGCCACCATAGGAATGGCCGACGAGGACGACTGGACCGTCAATCTGAGAGGCGATGGAAGCAATGTATGCGGCGTCCGATGCCAACCCGCGCAGGGGATTCGACGGGGCGATGACGGAAATACCGTTCTTCTTCAGCTCGTGAATGACTCCAAGCCAACTGGCAGCATCGGTGAACGCACCGTGAACGAGTACAACAGTGGGAGTGGGCATGGTTGAGGCTCTCTCAAAGGCTAGGGGAAGTACAGACTGGTCGACTTGCTCGACACGGCCGGGTCAACAGCAATCTCATTTTGCTGAACGATGCATGGCATGGCATCTCCTGAGAGACAGGGAACAGCGACAGAATGGAATGAAGGTGTGCCTCACGCGTCGTTCAGTGAAGATTCCTGCCATTCTTTGGGAGTGATTCCATAGGTCTGCCGGAACACCCTGCTGAAGTGAGAGGGGCTTGTGAAACCCCAGTGCTGCGCCACGGCAGCCACCGTGCGGCGTCTGCGGCGAAGATCCATGCGGCAGGCGTCCAGTCGTCGCTGACGAATCCACGAACCGACCGTGGTGCCATCTGCCTGGAACAGTTTGTGCAGGTACCGCACCGAGATGTGATGTGCACGCGCGATGACCTCCGGAGACATATCGGCATTGGCCAGATTGTCCTGGATGTACTTCCGAATGCGCTGCAGCAACTCCGACTCCGGGGGCGCGGTGCGGCGCCGGTCGTCACACACATCATTGACCAGCAACGCCACGAGGTCGGCGGTGTTCAGCGCGAGCCGACTATTGACGGCTACGTGTTGCGAACTCGACGTTCTGGCCACAGAGGTAAGGAACTGTGAGACCAACGCCGGCAGGCCGCTGCTCCCGCTGATGCGGGTGGCCCGACCTTCGCGCAACGCCTTCGCGGAAGCATCGAGCAGGTACAAGGGCACACGGAAGAAGGCCATCTCCTGAGCCTGGTGGGCATCCGGCCGCAAAGCACCGGCGAGAATAAGATCGCCCGGCTCGAGTACGTACTCAGAATCCGCGTGCACATGCACCTCCCCACCGGAAACATTGATTCCTAGATACAGGTAGGAATCCCCTCTCCCGGCAGGCCACGGCAAGGTTATGAAGGGGCCGGAAAAGTTACCGGCACTCGTCACGGATGTGCCGTGATGGGCGATTTTTGGCATGGATGTAGTGATTGAGTTAATCATGTCCGCATTTCCGTCGTAACGGTGTACGTGATGTAAAGCGATCCGAGTGAACTGCTAGGTGCCCGAAGCGGGCAATCCGTTATTCATTCCTTGGAAAGAAACGCATCCACCGCCGAGTTGAACGCTTCCGGGTTCTCGAGGAACGGGAAGTGTGAGTTCGCCACGGTGCTCGGGAAGACGTACAGCTGCGCGTCTGGAATTTGCCGGGCGATGAACTGCTGGGAACGCGGATGGACGTGGCTGCCGTCACATCCGAGGACGAGTGTGGGGACGTCGATGCGCGGCAGCACATCGCGCCAGTCCTGGGCACAGTGATCGAACAGCAGCGGCACCGCGGCGTGAGCCGGCGTCGCCTTGATCTCCTCGGCGACGAACGAAAGAATCTCCGGGTCGGGTTCGCCGGAGAACATGCCGCGGACGAAGTCGTAGCGGGCCTGTTCCCCGTCCGGACCGGCGAGAGCAGCTCCGAGGGTGAGGAGCGTCGCCACATCGAAGATCGCGCCGGACGCCTGCTGCTCCTCGATCGTCATCCAAGGCACAGCGGCCACCGCAGCCGGCTGGTCGACCACGACGAAGCGACGGAGCCGACCGGTGCCGTACTGGTCGATGAAGCTCCACCACACCGAAGCCCCCATCGACCAGCCGAGAGCGTCGAAACGGTCGAGCTCCAGGTGATCGACGAGGTTCGCGACGTCCGCGGCGAGACGGGCGATGCGGTAGCCGTGGTGTGGCGCGTCGGAGACTCCGTGGCCCCTCAGATCGAGAGTGACGACGCGACGGCCGGGTGCCAGACCGGCCAGCTGGTGCCGGAACATCTCCTGGGTCTGTCCCCAGCCATGCAGCATGACGAGCGCAGGGCCGTCGCCTCCGGTGTCCCGGTACACCAGACGTACGCCGTCGCTCGTTGTCAGTTCGCCCACGACTGTTCCTCGGTTCTCGTGCCACACATCCATGTGTGCGGTCTCCGCAGTACTCGATCGGTCGGAGCTGATGACAGGATCAGCTCCGGTGTACTGCATTCTCCGTCGTCGCGGCAGGCGGGCACCACCACACTCCGTAGAGATCGATGGGCGAGATTCTCGTCAGTCTGTAGGGACAGGGTTCGCTGTCCGTTCTTAGCGTGCGCAACGCCGGGCACAGGGGGTAAGACCGGTCACCTCACACGTACTCCGGTCACCGGCCCACTGCGACGAGGCGCACACACACGTGAAGGCCGCGCGGTCCCAGGGGACCCCGCGGCCTTCACACAGATCACCGGCTTACGGCACATCAGGCGGTCGCGCGCGTCGCGTCGCGGATCGGGTCGGTGACTTCCTCGGGCCGGGTGACGGCGACGGCGTGCGAGGCGCCGTCGATCTCGACGACCGTTGCTTCGGCCCAGTTCACGCCGGAGCGTTCCGCTGCGGGGTTGATCGCCTCGGCGGCACCGGCCGCGAACGCCCACGAGGTAGCCGAGTCCCGGGCGTATGACCTCCATCGGCAGGACCACCCGCCTGAACAGCGCCACAGAAGCGGCGTCTTGGCACTCCCGTGGCCGTCCGGGCGGATGCGGCAACGGCGAGCTCGGTCGGCCTGGGTGCGCGAGAGGTGACCAGCCGGCCGGTTGGACTACGAGCCGGCTGCGAGCGAGATCGCGGCCGTCCGTCGCGCGGAGCGCGCCGCCGGAGGCGTGCACGGTCAGCACGGCGCTGGCGTAGTCCCACGGGATGGCTATGTCGTGGCCTGCGGGCAGGTGGGCGGCGGCCCGAGTGTGGCGGAGCGCGGTGAGGGTCGTCATGAGGCTGGCGGTGGACGCCGCCTCGGCGGGGCGGCCGGCAACTCCGCAGCAGCAGGGCGACGGGGACCCCGAAGGCGCCGTACACGCTCTTCGCGACCACGCCCTGCTCCGACGGGCGCGACCGGCATCGTCTGGTCTGGTCAGTACCGTGTTCTCATCGAACATGGGGAACAGGTCGACGCTTACGGTCGCGTCCTCTCGGCCCGTCAGGCACTCACGCGGTCGTGGTGGGCGGGCAGGTGCACGATGCCGTGGACGGGGAGTACTTCGCGGATGCGGCAGACGGTGACCGCGCAGTGCGGACTGCCGGCCTCTACCGAGTTACCCACGAACTGTTGTTGCTTCCCCCGCTCCAGACCGGCACCTGCCCCGCCTGTCGCACAAGGCCGGCATCGCCGCAGTGGCGCAGACCTGATGGTCACTCACCGGGGCCACCACGCCAACAGTCCCTCCGACGCCCCTTCGCAAATCCGGCACACGCCGGCCGGTCCTACGACGTCATTTCAGTTGCCGTGATCTTGCGGCAGTCCGGTGCGGTGATCAGCTTGCCGAACCGCCGCGGGCTCAACCCGGTGAACGGGGCTGTCCGGGACGGCTCCGACACCGTGGTCGCACCAGCCACCGCAAGATCATCTGCTCACGCTCAGCAGTTCAGGACATTGCTCAGCGGGGCACCTTGGCGTGCAGCTCCATATAGCCCACATACGCGAGCCAGGCCGCCAAGGTCTGGAAGGTGATGTTGTTGATGGCGTATGGCTCGTTGCTGCCGCCCAGCCGCCTGTATACCCAGCTGGAAAGGTTGTCCCAAGCCTGCTGCAGGGCGACGTTCTGGGCGGTCATGGGGTGGGACGTGTAATCGCGGATATTACCCCTGATGTTGTCGAAGATACGGCCGAAGCGCGCCGCCTCGGAGGTTGCTTGAATGAGGAGCACAAGCTGCCGTCCGAAAGCGTTCGAGTCTTGGGCGAGGCGGTCGGGTGCGCGCCGTATGGCCTCCAGGGCGTCGGCGATATTGTTGTGAGTGATGACCCGTGCGGCCCGTGCGTCGGTGCTTCCGCCCGGCAGGTTGGCGTAGTTGCCGTTCCACGGAAGCCGGGTGACCGATGAAACGCCCAGGACCTGCTGGAACTCGGTCGGCCAGACGTCCGGGAAGGCATAGTGCCTGCCCGGGTGGGTGACCCCGTTCGCGGAGTAGCCGGGCTGGTAGAAGCCTGCGAGGTACAGGTTGTCCGCCCAGAAGTACAGCGATCCCCAGTACTCCCCGTCCTCGACTACACGGGCTTCGAGCAGCCGGGTCGGCAGCAGGGTGGTCTCATCGAGAGTGCTGGCGACTTCGGGGTGGTTCGGGATGTCGTGGCCACTGGTCTGGTGGAGGCGGTCGATGAAGGCCCAGTACTCATCATGGGCATCAGCGCCACCATAGACCAGGGAGCCGATCTCCCAGTCGAACTTCGTGAGTGGCCCGCTCGGGTCGGCGTGTGCCGACGTCGATGCGGCTTGTACCAGACCGAGGGCTATGGCAAGTGCCAGGAAGAGGCTGGTGAGGCGGAGGCCCACCACACCCCGTGAATGCTGTCGATACACTGGCTTCATCTCCTGTTTGAAGCTGACATGGCAATGGCGACTCTGTCTGTTCGAGGGCATCAAAGTTGATCATTGCTGCATGATTCCTGTTCCCGTAGTGCACGAGTCAGGTTCCAGGGCTTAGTACTGCAACGGTGCTTGCCGTGACTGATGGCCAGCTCAGTCGTGGATGTGGTCATGGGTGGGGACCTTGCTGATGTCAGGCTGTGGGCCGGTGAACTGGAGACGGTGCATGAGCGGTTCGTGCACCGGTTCAACCGGGAAGAACCGCGCCAGTCGGCGCTTGCTTACATGCGAGGCCTGGTCGCACCGCTGGAGCGGAAGAACGGCTGGACGCTGGCGGAGGAGGCCGGGCACGCGGGTCCCGATCGCATCCACCGGTTGCTGAACCGGATCGAGTGGGATGCCAACGAGGTCCTGGACGACGTACGCGACTACGTCGTCGAACACCTCGCAGACCCAGAGGCCGTTCTGATCGTCGATGACACCGGGTTCCTGAAGAAGGGCGTCCGCTCGGCCGGGGTGCAAAGGCAGTACTCCGGTACCGCCGGACGCACCGAGAACTGCCAGATCGGAGTGTTCCTCGCCTACGCCACGAACCGCGGACGCACGCTGATCGACCGACGGCTCTACCTGCCCACCTCCTGGACGGAGGACCGGGAACGCTGCCGCCGGGCCGGCATCGGCGACGAGGTCGCCTTCGAGACGAAGGTGACCATGGCCAAGACGATGGTCCGCCGGGCCATCGCCGACAAGGTCCCGTTCCGGTGGGTGACGGCGGACGCCGCCTACGGCTTCAGCAAGGGCTGGCGGTTCACTGGCCTGCCGCGGCAGAAGTGGAAACGCCGCTCCTACGGTGAGGGAGCCCACGGCAGGCGGATCTACGACTGGGCCCGCGTCGAGGTTCGGCCCTGGCACCGCGAGGACCGCCGGCACTGGGTGATCGCCCGCCGCAGCGACAGCCGCCCGCAGGAGATCTCCTACTACATCGCCTACTGCCCCGCCGAGACCACACTGGACGAGCTGATCCGCATCGCGGGCAGCCGCTGGGCTGTTGAGGAATGCTTCCAGACCGCCAAGCAGGAATGAGGCCTGGACGACTACCAGGTCCGCCGCTACCCCGGCTGGCACCGCCACATGACCCTCGCCATGGCCGCCCACGCATGCCTCACCGTCCTGCGGGCCCGCCAGCTGGACGCGGACAAAGCAGAAACGGATCCTCCCAGCTCATCCACCTCAGCCTCGCCGAGATCAGACGCCTGGTCACCCGCCTCACCGACCGCCGGCCCACACCCGTCGGGCACATCCTGCACTGGTCGCCATGGCGCCGACGACGACACCACCAGGCCCGCGTCAGTCACTACAAACGACGCGGACACAGTCCCTGAAAACTGGCCAGCACTCAGCACAAACACCGTTGCAGTACTAAGCGCAGCGCCGCCGCCTTGCGGTCGCGAGGGCTGAGGCTGTCGGCCAGCGAGGCGATCGTGGCGAAGCCGGGGGTGAGGTAGTGCCGGTCGATGCAGATGCCGAATGCGTACTCGGCGGGTCCACCTTCCGGGCGTGTCTGGGGGAGTGCTTTGGCGATGAGTGGTGAGTCGTGGGCGCGCATGCTTTGTTGCTGGCCCGGTGGTGCCGTCTCCGCCGTGGGCCTCATGGCGGCAGGGCATCAAGCGGTGCTCTCTCGGTGCACGCGTTCCTCGCGCGTCTCGATCACGTGGAGGCTGTCGGGCTCGTCCGTCTCCCACTGATTCGTCGTACCGCCCGACACCGGACGCAGGACCCACACAGCGCCCTGCTTGATGTCGGTGACGATGGCGTGGCGTCCGGCGGTGTCCTCGACCAGATCACCGACCCCTGCCCGTGCCCGGGTCACGAGGCGGCTCCCGGAGCGAGGTCTTTCCACAGCCACCAGCCCGAGGAGGCTTCGAGCAGAACGCGCCGGCGTTCCTGTCGCCCGGCGGTCTGGCAGGGTGGCGGGGACGTCGCCTCGGCGAGGAAACCACCTCGGTCACGGATTAGCACACCGAGCGCGGCGAACTGCGCGGCAGCGTCCGCGAGGTGGGAGATCCCGGCGATGATGATGCCGCGGACCAGGCCGGAGGACAGTGTGCTCGTGACGGCCGCCCAAGCCGGGCGGCAGTCCAAGCCGGGCGGACGTCCAACGGCACACACGGGTTGTCGTCGGATCAGGCGCCGGCCACGTGCCAGTGCCGGGCGTCGGCGTAGCGGCGTGCGCGGCGTTCGGCCTCGCGGACAGCGGCCGACTCGAACGCGCAGGAGTAGATGGCGACCGGCACGTGTCCGATGCCGCCGGGTGAGGATTTCGGCATGCGATCAGCGTGCTGCCCGCCCTGTCCGCGGGACAGGCACGGTCCATGGCGGTGCCAGGAACTCGTGACTCGATGGCCTGACACGACCCGTGTTGCTGCGCTCTCGTCCTCCGGCAGAACTGCAACGGGACGTGATAGTCGGACTGGTGGCGGCCGTGGGAGCTGCTACGGCACGTGGTGGTGGCCGGTCAGCGGACGGCGAGGGGCACACCGGCCGCGCGGGCGAGCCCGCGGAGCCGCGCGACGGACACACCGGCGAGGCGGGAGATGATCACTCCGGGCAGCATCTGGTGCCGCACCCACGCCGGTGCCATGCCGCAGACTTTTTCCAAGGTGTCCGCAGCCTGGTCCCATCGGCGGCACTCCACGTGCGTCAAGGCGACGTCGAGACCGTACCGGGCCCGAGTGGCGAGGGGCACCGTGTCGTCCAGCCGGACCGTGTCCATGAGTCGCAGCGCACCGCCTGTGTCACCGAGGGCGACGGCGATGCTCATGGCCTGCGTGCCGGCGTACAGGGGCCCGAAGGGCTGGGCATGCCGGCCACGGGCATGTTCCACACCGAGGCGGGCGCCGACCGCGTGGGCCTGGGAGAGGTACTCCCGTGCGGCGTCCGGCGAGGAGCCACCCCGGGACGCGGCCACAGCCGCGTTCGTGACGAGCTGCCCGTACACCGACAACCGGTCCGGGTCGTGCTCGGACATAGGGCCGGTGTCCTCGTGCCGGGCTTGGCGGGAGCACCGGGTGTGCGCACCGGATGCTGTTTGCTCCCCCTTCGCCCGCCCCCGGCGGTATCAGCCGTACGACGGCAGGTGGGCACGGGCCGCAGCGCTCCTCTCGCCCTCACCGCCGCACAAGTGCGCGACCGGGTGCCAGAGTCCGTCACGGCGCGGCGGTGCAGCGGTGTCGGGTCACGGCGTGGCAGTACGGCGGCGTAGGTCCCCGCGAGGCAGCGCGTCCGGCGGTACCACCAGATCCGCCCGTTCCCGGGTCGACGCGACCAGGTCGGCGTTGCGCTGGTCGGGACCCCGTACCCAGGCCACCGCCGCCGCGTGCTCCTTGCCGAACTCCTCGTGCCGGGCGACCAGTCGGCGGATCCGCTCCGCCTCGTCGATCTCGCAGAACCACACCTCGTCCAGGCACGGCCGCACCCGCGCCCACGAACCCTCGGTCAGCAGCAGGTAGTTGCCCTCGGTCACGACCAGGCGGGCCTCGGGCGGCACCGGGATCGCGCCCGCCAGCGGCTGCTCCAGCACCCGCTCGAACCCCGGCGCGTACACCACCTCGCCGCTCTCCTCGCGCAGCCGCCGCAGCAGCGCCGCGTACCCGCCCGCGTCGAAGGTGTCCGGGGCGCCCTTGCGGTCCCGGCGGCCCAGCCGGTCCAGTTCGGCGTCGGCGAGGTGGAACCCGTCCATCGGCACCCGCGCGGCCCACCGCGGTCCGTCGCCGTTCAGGGCGTCCACCAACCGCTCGGCGAGGGTCGTCTTGCCCGCGCCGGGGCTGCCCGCGATGCCGAGCAGGGCGCGCCGGCCGTCCCGGGGCAGGGCGCGGGCACGGGCGAGGAGGTCGTCGAAGGTCCGCGGTGCGCGGCCGGTGGTCACAGGCACACCGGACAGTGTGTCACCACCCGTGGGGAGCACATGTGGTGTGCGCCACCCACTGGAGTGCCCCGGACGGGGAACAGTCCTCGGTATGACTCAGCTCGGTCTGCCCGACACCATCCAGGCCTGCCTCTTCGACCTCGACGGGGTCGTCACCAGGACGGCCGTCGTGCACGCGGCGGCCTGGAAGGAGACGTTCGACGCGTTCCTGCGCGGCTACGACGGCGAGCGGGGACGGCCGTTCGACGCCCACGCCGACTACGACGAGTACGTGGACGGCCGCCCCCGCGCCGACGGCGTCCGCGCCTTCCTCACCTCGCGCGGCATTCACCTGCCCGAGGGCGAGCCCGGCGACCCGCCCGACGCCGCCACCGTGCACGGCCTCGGCAACCGCAAGAACGAGCTGCTGCTGGAGAAGATCCGCACCGGCGGCGTCGAGGCGTACGAGGGCACCCTGCGCTATCTGGAGGCCGTGCGCGCCGCGGGCCTGCGCACCGCGATCGTCTCGTCCAGCGCCAACTGCCGGGACGTGCTGCGCTCGGTGGGCGCCGAGCACTTCTTCGACGTGCGGATCGACGGCGTGGTGGCGGCCGAGCGGCACCTGCCGGGCAAGCCCCGCCCCGACACCTTCCTCGCCGCGGCCCGGGACCTGGGCGTCGAGGCGCCCCACGCGGCGGTGTTCGAGGACGCGCTGGCCGGCATGGACGCGGGCCGCTCCGGCGGCTTCGGCTATGTGGTCGGCGTGGACCGGGTGGGGCAGACCGACGCCCTGTACGCGCACGGCGCCGACACCGTCGTCAAGGACCTGGCCGAACTGGGAGGCAAGCGGTGATCACCGGCCGCTCGTACGCCGTGGAACCCTGGACCGTCCGGGAGACCACCCTCGACCTCGGCGTGCTCGCCCAGAGCGAGTCCGTCTTCGCGCTGTCCAACGGGCACGTCGGCTGGCGCGGCAACCTCGACGAGGGCGAGCCGCACGGCCTGCCCGGCAGCTACCTCAACGGCGTCCACGAGGTGCACCCGCTGCCGTACGCGGAGGCCGGCTACGGCTACCCGGAGTCCGGGCAGACCGTCATCAACGTCACCAACGGCAAGATCATCCGGCTGCTGGTGGACGACGAGCCGTTCGACCTGCGCTACGGCCGGCTCGTCGCCCACGAACGCGTCCTGGACCTGCGCCGGGGCGTGCTGGAGCGCACCTGCGAATGGACCTCCCCGGCCGGCTCCACGGTCCGGGTCCGCTCCACCCGGCTGGTGTCGCTGGCCCAGCGGGCGGTGGCCGCCGTCGCCTACGAGGTGGAGGCCGTCGGCGACCGCAGCCGGGTGGTGATCCAGTCCGAGCTGGTCGCCAACGAGAGCCTGCCCGAACCCGACGGCGACCCGCGCGCGGCCCGCGCCCTGAAGTCACCGCTGGAACAGGAGGACGACTTCGCCTCCGGCAACCGGCTGCGGCTGGTGCACCGCACCCGGCGCAGCGGCCTCAGGGTCGCCGTGGCCGCCGACCACGTCGTCACCGGCCCCGAACGCACCACCACCCGCAGCGAGAGCGGCATCGACGTGGCCCGGCTGACCGTCACCTCCGTGCTGGAGCCCGGTCAGACACTGCGGGTGGAGAAGCTGGTCGCGCACGGCTGGTCCGGCGCCCGGTCGCTGCCCGCGATGGCCGACCAGGTCGATGCCGCGCTCGCCGCCGCCGCGCACGACGGCTGGGAAGGGCTGCTGGCCGGGCAGCGGGCCTGCCTGGACGACTTCTGGGCCGGCGCCGACGTCGAGGTGGAGGGCGACGAGGAAATCCAGCAGGCCGTCCGGTTCGCGCTGTTCCACGTGCTCCAGGCCGGGGCCCGCGCCGAGCAGCGGGCGATACCGGCGAAGGGACTGACCGGCTCCGGCTACGACGGGCACGCCTTCTGGGACACCGAGATGTTCGTGCTGCCCGTGCTCACCCACACCGCGCCCCAGGCCGTCGCCGAGGCGCTGCGCTGGCGGTACAACACCCTGGACGAGGCCCGCGAACGGGCGGCCCAACTCGGGCTCGCCGGGGCCGCGTTCCCCTGGCGGACCATCGCCGGGCCGGAGGGCTCCGCCTACTGGCCGGCCGGCACCGCCGCCTTCCACGTCAACGCCGGCATAGCCGACGCCGCCACCCGGTACGTCGAGGCCACCGGCGACACCGGCTTCGAACGGGAGACCGGCCTGGAACTGCTGGTGGAGACCGCCCGGCTGTGGCGGTCGCTCGGCCACCACGACACCCACGGCGTCTTCCACCTCGACGGCGTCACCGGCCCCGACGAGTACAGCGCGGTCGCCGACGACAACACCTACACCAACCTGATGGCCCGGCAGAACCTGCGCGCCGCCGCCGACACGGCTGAACGCCACCCCGACCGGGCCCGGCAGCTCGGCGTGGACGAGGAGGAGAGCGCGGCCTGGCGGGACGCCGCCGACGCCATGCACATCCCCTACAACGACGAACTCGGCGTCCACGAACAGCACGCCGGGTTCACCCGCTACCAGCGCTGGGACTTCGACGCCACCCGCCCCGACCAGTACCCGCTGCTGCTGCACTTCCCCTACTTCGACCTCTACCGCAAACAGGTCGTCAAACAGGCCGACCTGGTGCTGGCCATGTACACCTGCGGTGACTGGTTCGAGCAGGAGCACGACGAGGAGCAGATCGCCCGGAACTTCGCCTACTACGAGCCGCTGACCGTCCGCGACTCCTCCCTGTCCGCCTGCTGCCAGGCCGTCGTCGCCGCCCAGACCGGCCACCTGGACCTCGCCTACGCCTACACCGCCGAGGCCGCGCTGATGGACCTCGCGGACCTGGAGCACAACACCCGGGACGGGCTGCACATCGCCTCGCTCGCCGGCACCTGGATGGCACTGGTCGCCGGGTTCGGCGGCATGCGCCGCGACGGCGACCGGCTGCGGTTCGCGCCCCGCCTGCCCGAACGGCTGCGCCGCCTCGCCTTCCACGTCGCCTTCCGCGGCCGCCGGCTGCGCGTGGACATCGGTCCCGACAAGGTGACGTACGCGCTGCTGGACGGCGAGCCGCTGACCCTGCGTCACCACGGCGAGCCGCTGACGGTCGGTACCGACGAGCCGGCGGTCCGCCCCGTACCCCCGGTGGTACGCCGGCCCACCCCCGCCCAGCCGCGGCACCGGGCGCCGAACGCGGGCGGCGGGCGGTGAATCGGGCATCGCCGTAGGGGGTGCGGGTCCGGTGCCGGCCACGCCCTCCACCCCACGGAGCGTGAGGGCGTCGGCCGGATGGCCCTGCCCGTCGGGCACGGCCGGGTGATCCGGGCCGGTCCGGCCGTGTTCCCGCCGCTCGCCTCCCGGCGGTCGGGGGGCGGCGCGGGACAGTGGACCCTACGACCTGTGGGGACGCGAGGGGTGGTCATGGCCGGCAGCGCGCACGCGACACTCGACACGGCGAGCCGCGCGCGCTCCGCCCCCACCCGCACCACCTGGCCGCTCGCCGCCGTCGGCGCGGCCTTCACACTGGCCCAACTCCTCCTCGTACCGCCCGGCATGGGACTCGGCTGGGACGAGACGGTGTACGTCAGCCAGGTCGGCCACCACGCCCCCGCCGCCTTCTTCAGCGCTCCCCGCGCCCGGGGCGTCTCGCTGCTGGTCGCACCCGTGGCGGCCTGGTCGTCGTCCACCGCGCTGCTGCGGCTCTACCTCGCCCTGCTGTCCGGCCTCGCCCTGTTCTGGGCGCTGCGCGCCTGGCGCGGCCTGTTCCCCGTCCGCGTCCTCGCCCTGGCCGGCTGCCTGTTCGCCTCCCTGTGGGTGACCCTCTTCTACGGCCCCCAGGCCATGCCCAACCTCTGGGTCGCCCTCGGCGCCCTGGCCGCCGTCGGCTGCTTCCTGCGCGCCCGCACCGGCCGTACGGCCCTGTGGGGGCTGGCGGGCTGCGCGGCGCTGATGGCGTGGATGCGGCCGGTGGACGCGGTCTGGGCGGTCCTGCCGCTGGCCGCCGCGGGCCTGGCACGCCGTCGGTGGCGGGCCCTGCTCGCCCTGTCGGCGGGGCTCGCGGCCGGCGCCGCCGAGTGGGTCGTCGAGGCGTACACGAGCTACGGCGGCCTGGCCCGCCGGCTGTCCGACGGCTCGGCGATCCAGGGCGGTCTCGGCTGGCACCTCGCCGTCGTGGACCAACTGCGCGGCCTGGGCGGCCGGACGCTGTGCCGGCCGTGCTCCGGCGCCCTGCCGCACCCCCTGCTCACCCTGTGGTGGTTCGCCCTGCCCCTGCTCGCCGCGCTCGCCGTGACCGTCGCCCTGCGCGCCCGGCGTCCGGCGGCCACCCTGCTCCCGCTCGGCTGCGCGGCGACGGCCGCCTTCCCGTACCTGTTCCTGATCGGCTACGCGGCCCCCCGCTTCCTGCTGCCCGCCTACGCCCTGCTGGCCGTTCCGCTCGCCGACGCCCTCGCCCGCCTGCTGACCGCCCGGCGCCCGCCGGTGCGGGCGCTGGTGTGCGCCGGACTCGCCGCGCACCTCGCGGCGCAGCTCGCCGTGGCCGTGCGGACGACGGACAACACCGTCCGAGCGCGCGAGGCATGGGCCCGTACCGTGGCGGCACTGCATCACCGCGGCGTCCGCCCGCCCTGCCTGCTCACCGGCCACGAGGCGATCCCGGTCGCCTACGCCGCCGGCTGCGCCTCGGCCGCGACCGCCGGGCCCAACGCCAACACCACGCGGGACGCCATCACCCGGGCCGCCCGGCGGATGCCGGTCGCCGCCCTGGTACCGGCCGGAGCCGCGCCGCCCGGTTACGCCCGCGACTGGTCCTCCACGGCCGTCGGCACGGTCCGGCTGTACTACGTCGTCCCGGGCGCAGGCTCATGACCTCGCCGGCCGGTCTCACCGCCTCCCTCGGCCGCCGGCGCGCCTACTGGCACGCCGCCGGCTGCCTCGCCGTGCTGTGCGGCGCGCTGTACGTGGTCCGCCGGCACTGGCCCGCGGTGGAGAGCGGGGCCGGGCGGCTGGCGGTCGCCGACCACGGCTGGCTGCTGACCGGCGCGGTGGCTGCCATGGGCACGTGGGCGGCGTCCGCGCTCGCCCAGCAGGGCGCCGTCGTGACGCGGCTGCCCGGACCCCGGCTGCTCGCCGCCCAGTTCGCCGCCTCCGCCGCCAACCACCTGCTGCCCGCGGGGATCGGCGCGGGCGCGGTGAACCTGCGCTTCCTGATGCGCTGCGGACTGCCCGCCGGGCGCGCGGCCGGCGCGCTCGCCGTCAAGACCGCCACGAGCGCCGCCGTCCGCCTGGTGCTGATCGCGCTGCTCGCCCCGGCCTGCCCCGGGCTGCTGCGCCTGCCGCAGGTGCCCCCGGTGGCCGTCGCCGCCGCCACGGGCCTGGCCCTGCTGCTCATCCTGCCGCTGTTCACGCCCTGGTGGGCGCGGTGCCGACGGGCGCTCGCCGCCGTGCTGGCCGACATCCGGGCGCTGCACGCCCGTCCGGCCCGCGCGGCCGCCCTGTGGGGCGGCTCGCTGGCCTTCGCCGCGCTGCACGCCCTGGTCCTGATCGCCGTCACCCAGGCCGTTGGGCTGCCGCTCGCCCCGCTCCAGGTGGCGCTGCTCTACCTCGCCGCGAGCAGCGCCGCCGCCCTGCTGCCCACCCCGGGCGGGCTGGGCTCGCTGGACGCCGCGCTGGCCCTCGCCCTCGGCGCCGCCGGCACCCCCGGCGCGGGCGCCGCGTCCGCGGTGCTCGGCTACCGGCTGCTGACCGTCTGGCTGCCGCTGCTGCCCGGCCTGCTGGTGCTCGGGGTGCTGGTGCGACGCAAGGCGCTGTGACGCCCGGGAGTTTCCCGCGCGCAGAAGTCGTACCGGCCGGGCCTGACCCGCCGCGAGGCGCCCTCGCCGCGCTCCCTCGCCCGCGACATGATCCGGCAGCACGCCGCCCGCCCCACCGGACCGAGCGAGGCGGGGCGGCTTTCCCTGCCCATGGGACAGGTCTGCCACGGTCTTTACTGCACAGGGGTTGCAGGTACTGAGAAATGGCATAAGGGTGGGGCGGGTGCAGTACCGGGGGAAAGCCCCTCCCCGACGGCCGTCCCTGATCCCGCTCCGCCCCCTCCCCGCTCGGTCCGGGCCCACCCGCCCGCACCCGGCACCGCGTCCGCGGCTCCGACGCGGCAGGAGCGGATCAGGGGCGGCGACGTCGGGGCCGCCGCGCTCACGACCGGGGGATTAAGGCGCCGACCGGGGGAAACGCGGACCAGGACGGTCCGTGAACCCTCAGGAGGCGACCATGAGCGACCAGCAGTCCGAGCAGACCCCCATGGCGGACGACACCTACCAGCCGACCGGCGGCAACGAGGAACAGGAGGACGCCGGACCGCTGGACCTGCAGGACGCGGTCGGCGAACGCACCTACGACGACATGCTCGACGAGGGCTACTCCCCGCCCGAGCGTCCGCTGGGCGTCACCAAGCACGGCACCACCGCCGCCGAGCAGCACGAGGGCGAGACCCTGGACGAACGGCTCGGCCAGGAGGTCCCGGACGTCTCCGCGCCGCCCGGCGACGAGATCGGCGACCTGCCCGGCGGCGAGGGCGAACCCCTCGACCCCGAGGCCGGCACCGCCCGTGCGGGCCGCCTGGTCGCCCCCGACGAGGGCAGCCACACCGACACCACCAAGGAGGAGGTGGCCCGGGACGTCGGCATCGACGGGGGAGCGGCGGGCGCCGAGGAGGCGGCGGTCCACGTGGTGGAGGAGGAGCCCTGAACCCGCCCGGCGCGCTCGTCGCCGGCCGGCGACGGAAGGGACCGTACCGGCGGGCGGTGCGCCGGCACCGGTAGCCGTGGAACATGCCGTCGCCGTGTGCCGCGACGGTGCCGGGCCGGACAGCGCGGGCCGGGCGCCACTCGCGCCCGGCCCGTCGGCCTGTTCCTCCCGTCCTCTCGCGCCGGGACCCCGAACGCCCTACGGCAGCAGCTTCTCGATGGCCGCCTGGCCCTCCGACTCCAGCTTGCGGCGCGCCCAGTCGAGGGTCCTGGGCGTGACGTCCCGGCCCGCCGCCATCACCAGGTCCTCGGGGCTGACGTTCCCCGCGGGCGCGGAGTGGAGCAGGGCGTCCGGGGTGCGGACGTCGTCCGACGCGCGGGACTCTTCGGGTGTGGATGCCGACATGTTGCCTCCTCCTCGGTCCGGATGAGCGCATCCGTGCCGGTGCCTCCGAACGGGGCACCTTCTCACCATTGCCCGCCCCGGCGCACCCTGCATCCGGAAGGCGCCGGGGGCGGGTGCCGAGCGCGTTCCCGCGCCACGGCGAACCACTCCCTCCTAAGCTGGAAAACATCCCGTACGCGGAAAGACCCCCCGCGCCCGGGAGACACCCGCGAACGGAGAGAACGCCCGCAGCCGGCCGGCCTCCGCACGCGGACAGAACGCCCCGCACCGCTCACCGGGAGGCCGCCGATGGCCGCGACGCCGTTCGCCGAGGACGCCCCCAGCCCCCGCCCCCGCTACCTGCCCATCGCCGACCACGGCCTCATCGGCGACCTGCGCAGCGTGGCCCTGGTCGGCACCGACGGCACGATCGACTGGTACTGCTGCCCCTCCTTCGACTCCCCGAGCGTCTTCGCGGCCATCCTCGACGCCGAGCGCGGCGGACGCTACGAGCTGGCCGCCGCCGTCCCCGCGCGCACCAAACAGTTCTACTTCCCGGACACCAACGTGCTGATCACCCGGTTCTTCACCGACGAGGGCGTCGGCGAGGTGCAGGACTTCATGCCCGTCGGCTGCGAGGAGTCGCTCGAGGTGAGCCGGCACCGGCTGATCCGGCGCGTGGTGTGCGTCCGCGGCACCGTCCCCTTCCGGGCCCTGATCGCGCCGCGCTTCGACTACGGCGCCGCCCCGCACGCCCTGCGTACCGCGGACGGCATGGTCTTCTTCGAGTCCCCGGCCCTGTCCCTGGCGCTCACCTCGACCGTCGCCGTGGAGACCGACGGCCGGGACGCGCGGGCCGAGTTCAAGCTGACCGAGGGCGAGACGGCGGTCTTCGCCCTCGACCAGCTCGGCACGCGGGTGCCGCCCCGCGCCTGCGCCCACGCCGAGGCGGAACACGAGTTCAACGCCACCGTCGCCTACTGGCGCCGGTGGCTGCACCAGTCCCGCTACCGGGGCCGCTGGCGCGAGATGGTGCACCGCTCGGCCCTCACCCTGAAGCTGCTCACCTACGCCCCCACCGGAGCCATCGTCGCCGCGCCCACCACCAGCCTGCCCGAGCAGCTCGGCGGCGAGCGCAACTGGGACTACCGCTATGTGTGGGTCCGCGACGCCGCGTTCGCCGTGTACGCGCTGCTCAGGCTCGGCTTCAGCGGCGAGGCCGAGGCCTTCATGAAGTTCCTGACCACGCACATCAGCCCCGGCGACGGCGCCGCCTCGGGACCGCTGCAGATCATGTACGGCATCGACGGCCGCGCCGACCTGCCCGAACGCGAGCTGCCCCACCTGGAGGGACACCTCGGCTCCGCGCCGGTCCGGGTCGGCAACGCCGCCGCCGGCCAGCTCCAGCTGGACATCTACGGCGCGCTGATCGACTCGGTCTACCTCTACGACAAGTGGGCGCAGCCCATCTCCAGCGGGCAGTGGGACGACCTGTGCCACCTGGTCGACTGGCTGTGCGACCACTGGGACCAGCCCGACGAGGGCGTCTGGGAGACCCGCGGCGGACGCAAGAACTTCCTGTACTCGCGGCTGATGTGCTGGGTCGCCATCGAGCGGGCCATCCGGCTGGCCAACCACCGCGGGCTGCCCGCCGACCACCGCCGCTGGCGCCAGGCCCGCGACGCCGTCTACCGGCGGATCATGGACCGCGGCTGGTCGCCACGGCGCGGCGCGTTCGTCCAGTACGAGGGCGCCGACGTCCTCGACGCCTCGGTGCTGATGATGCCCCTCGCCAAGTTCATCGCCCCCACCGACCCCAAGTGGCTGTCCACCCTGGACGCCCTCACCGAGGACCTCGTCTCCGACTCCCTCGTCTACCGCTACGACCCGAAGGTCAGCCCCGACGGCCTCCGCGGCGACGAGGGCACCTTCTCCATCTGCTCGTTCTGGTACGTCGAGGCGCTGGTGCGGGCCGGCCGGCTCGACGAGGCGCGGCTGGCCTTCGAGAAGATGCTCACCTACGCCAACCACCTCGGCCTGTACGCCGAGGAGATCGGCCGCACCGGCGAGCAACAGGGCAACTTCCCGCAGGCGTTCACCCACCTGTCCCTGATCAGCGCCGCCTTCAACCTCGACCGCGCCCTCGGCTGAGCGCCCCCGCCCTGATCGGCCGGTGTGTCCGCAGATCGCCCGGGTACCCGGGGTCTCCCACAGCGGAATCGACCCAAGTCTCGACAGAAGGAGGAGACCCCGGATGACCAGCACCAGCGAGACCGGCGGCGTCACCGGCACCCGCGACAAGGACTACAACCTCATCTGGTACGTCGAGGCGTGCCTGAGCAACGCCCTGCGGCTGGAGCAGTACGTCCAGGACGCCGAGCGGGACGGGGACAAGGAAGTCGTGGAACTGTTCCGCAAGGCCCAGGCCGACAGCCGCAAGGGCGCGGAACTGGGCAAGCAGCTGCTCCGCTCCCGCCTCAACGGCGGCTGACCGCCGCTCCCGCCCAGGGCGGACGGAAACCGGAACGGCCCGGCGGCCGCGCCTCGCGCACCCGCCGGGCCGTCCGACCGCCAGCCGCGGCCGTGCTCACGGCAGCGGCTGTTCCGCCCAGATGACCTTGCCGTGCGGGGTGTAGCGGGTCCCCCAGCGCTCGGCGAGCTGGGCCACCAGGAACAGGCCCCGGCCGCCCTCGTCGGTGCTCGCCGCGTACCGCAGGTGCGGTGAGGTGGTGCTGCGGTCGGAGACCTCGCAGATCAGCGTGCGGTCCCGCAGCAGCCGTACCCCGATCGGGCCGCGCCCGTAGCGGATGGCGTTGGTCACCAGCTCGCTCAGGATCAGCTCCGTGGTGAACGCGAGCTCCTCCAGGCCCCAGTCGGCCAGCCGCCGGGTCACCGAGGACCGCACCTTGGCCACCGCCGCCGGATCGGACGGCACCTGCCACTGCGCGACCCGGTCACCGCCCAGCACCCGGGTGCGGGCCACGATCAGCGCCACGTCGTCGCTCGGCCGGGCCGGCAGCCGGTCCAGCACCGCTCGGCACGTCTCCTCCGGCGAGGCGTCCGGGCCGCGCCGCAGGGCGTCGCCCAGCAGGGCGAGCCCCTCGTCGATGTCCCGTTCCCGGTCCTCCACCAGACCGTCGGTGTACAGCACCAGCCGGCTGCCCTCCGCCAGCTCCAGCTCCGCCGTCTCGAACGGCAGCCCGCCCAGGCCCAGCGGGGGCCCCACGGGCACGTCCGGGAACTCCACCGCGCCGTCCGGTCGCACCAGCGCGGGCGGCGGATGGCCGGCCCGGGCCACGGTGCACCGCCGGGACACCGGATCGTAGATCGCGTACAGACAGGTCGCGCCCGTCACCACGGCACCGCCCGCCGCCCCGCCCGCCGCCCCGGTCTCGTCCTGGTCGAGCCGCCCCACCAGCTCGTCCAGCAGGCCGAGCAGTTCGTCCGGCGGCAGGTCGAGCGCCGAGAAGTTGTGCACGGCCGTCCGCAGCCGCCCCATCGTCGCCGCCGCGTGCAGCCCGTGCCCCACCACGTCCCCGACCACGAGCGCCACCCGGGCCCCCGACAGCGGCAGCACGTCGAACCAGTCGCCGCCGACCCCCGCCTGGGCCGGCAGATAGCGGTAGGCGATCTCCAGGGCGCCCTGCTCCGGCAGGGAACGCGGCAGCAGGCTGCGCTGGAGGGTGACGGCCATGCTGTGCTCGCGGGTGTACCGGCGGGCGTTGTCGATGGACACCGCCGCCCGCGTCACCAGCTCCTCCGCCAGGGACACCTCCTCGGCGTCGAACGGCTGCGGCTTCTCCGCCCGCCAGAAGTTCACCAGCCCCAGCACCAGGCTGCCCGCGCGCAGCGGCACGGTGATCAGCGAGTGGATGCCGTAGTCCAGCACCTGGTCGGTGCGCTCCAGGTCCTGCGCCCGCCAGCCGGGCGCCTCGCGCAGCCGCTCCACCACCACCGACTGCCCGGTGGTCAGCGCGCGGGCCTGCGGCGAGGTGGGCACGAACCGGATCCGCGCGCCGGCCGGATACAGCGGGGCGTCCTCGCGCACCCCCGCGCAGGCCGTGCGGCGCAGCGCCGTGCCCGGGCGGGGCTCCTCCCCGCCGAGCACCGCGTCGAACAGGTCCACGGTGGCGAAGTCCGCGAACCGGGGCACCGCCAGAGAGGCCAGCTCCTCGGCGGTGCGGGTCACGTCCAGGCTGGTACCGATGCCCACCCCGGCGTCGTACAGCATGTCCAGCCGCTCCCGGGCCACCTCCGCCCGGCCCGACAGGGCGCGCAGCTCCGTGGAGTCGCGCAGCGTGGTGACGCTGCCGGCCGGGCCGCCGCGCAGATCGGTGGGCCGCTGGTTGATCGCCAGCAGGCGGTCCTTGACCAGGTGCACCTCGTCCGTGGCGACCCGCCCCGAGGCCAGCAGGCCCGCCGTCTCGTCGTCCAGGCCCAGCTCCAGCACGTGCCGCCGCTCGGCGTCCGCGGGCAGGTCCAGCAGCCGCTGGGCCTCGTCGTTGGCGAGCAGCAGCCGGCCGTCACCGCCGACGATCAGGACACCCTCGCGGACCGCGTGCAGCACCGCGTCGTGGTGCTCGTACATCCGGGTCATCTCGTACGGCCCGAGGCCGTGCGTCTGACGCAGCAGCCGCCTGCTGACCAGGGCCGTGCCCGCGGTGGCCAGCGCCAGCGCGGCGGCGGCCGCCGCGAGCAGCAGCGGCAACTGCTGGTCGGCGGTGCCGCCCACGTGCGCGGTGGTGATCCCGGCGGACACCAGCCCCACCACCTTGCCCGCCGGGTCCCGCACCGGCACCACGACCTGCACCAGCGGGCCGATGGTGCCGGTGATGTGCTCGGTGACCGTGCGGCCGGCCAGCGCCGGGGCGATGGTGCCGACGAACTTCTTGCCGATGCGGTCGGTCTTGGGGTGGGTGTAGCGGACGCCCCGGGTGTCCATCACCACCACGAAGTCCACGCCGGTCGCGACGCGCACGGCCTCCGCGCGCGGCTGGAGCACGGCCGTGGGATCGGGGGAGCGCAGGGCCTCGGCCGTGCCCGGCGCGTTGGCGAAGGTCTGCGCCACGGCCAGGGAGCGGTTGCCGGCCTCCACATCGGTGTCGTGCCGTACCTGGAGCACCTGGGCGACCACCGCCGAGACGACCAGCAGCAGCACGATCACCACTTGCAGGAGGAACACCTGGCCGGCCACGCTGCGCCCGGTCACCGCCGACCGGAGCACCCCGGACCGGCTGCCGCCCGGGTCATGTGCCCGGCGCCGCGGGCTGTGCGGTGCGCGCGGGTGCCCGGACGTTCGGGGCGGCCGGGGAGCGGACCGGCCGGGCAGTCGCACCATGTGCCCATGTCTACACTGCCCGGCGCCGTGAGGCGAGAGCGTCACCCGAGGCGCCGACGGCCGACCGGAGGGCACCCGACCGGCCCCGGGAGCGCCCACGGGCCGTACGGGAGGCCGGGGCGTCGGCGGGGTGGGCTCACGGGCCGGGGGCGGGCGCCGGGTGGCGGCCGTGGTGTCCCGGCGCCGGGGGCGGCGGATGGCGGGCGGCCAGCAGGAGGGCCACGTCGTCCGGGCGGTCGGCGGCCAGCCGGGCGGCTTCGGTGAGCCGGTCGGCGACCGCGGCCAGGGAACGCGCGCCCGTCCCGCCACGCCGGCGCACGGCGGCACCGGCCTTGGCCAGCGCCAGCCGCAGCTCCGCGATGCCCTCGTCGATGTCGGCGCCGGGCCGCTCCACCAGACCGTCGGTGTACAGGGCCAGGATCGCGTCCGGCACCAGCACCAGCTCCGTCACCGGGTACCGGGCGTGCGGATCCACCCCGAGGACGACACCGCCCGGAACGTCCAGCACCCGGGTCCGGCCGTCCGGGCAGCGCAGCAGGGGCGGCAGATGACCAGCCCGGGCGATCCGGGTCCGGCCGGTGGCGGGGTCCAGCCGCAGACAGCAGCAACTGGCGAACTGGCCCGGGTCCAGGCCGATCAGCAGGTGATTGGTGCCGCTGAGCACCTCGTCCGGCGGCCGGTCGCCCAGCGCGAACGCCCGCACGGCGCTGCGCAACTGGCCCATGGTGGCCGCCGCCTGCACCCCGTGCCCCTGCACATCGCCGATGACCAGCGCCAGCCCGTCCCCGGACTCCACCACGTCGTACCAGTCCCCGCCCACGTCCATGCCCTGCGTCCCCGGCAGATAGCGGCCCGCGGTCTCCACCCCGGGGTGCGCCGACAGCCGGCGCGGCAGCAGCGCCTCCTGGAGCCCGCGGGCGAGGGCAGCCTCGCTGTCGTAGCGGCGGGCCCGCTCCATCGCGTGCGCGATCAGCCCCGCGAGCGCGGTGAGCACCGTACGCTCCTGCGCGCTGAACCCGCGCGGCCGGTCGAAGCCGAGGATGCAGGAACCCACCGGCCGCCCCGAGGCGATCAGCGGCAAGAAGGCGCGCGCCCCCACGGCCGCGTCGAGGGCGAGCCCCGGATAGGCCGCCCCGAGCTGCGCCATGGACTCGAAGAACAGCGGCCGGCCGGTGGTCAGGGTCTCCACCCCCGGGATCCGCGCGTCCAGGCCGACGCCCTCGAACGAGTCGAGGAACCCCCGCGGGAACCCGGTTTCCCAGGCCAGGTGGAGCCGCCGCTCCTGGAGCAGATAGATGGCCAGCCGCCGGCCGCCGAACGCGGGCAGCAGCTCCCGTACGACCACCGCCGACACCTGCCGGGCGGTCACCGCGTCGGTCAGCGCGATGGCCAGCGCGATCGGCCGGTACAGCGGTGCCATCGAGCGGTCGTCCGGCTCCACCCCCTCGTCCGGGTGCGCCCGGGGCGCCGGGCCGGCCGCCGGGTCCATCCGGCTGGCCGGGACGAGCGTGCAGGTCAGCAGGTCCGCCCCCGGATGCACCGACACGGCCAGCCAGTCATCCCCGCCGGGTCCGTCCCGGTCGCCGGCCGGCCGCCGCGCGTGGAAGCACACGGACTCCGGCGCGAGCAGGGCGCCGCGCAGGTGGTCGTCGTACGGCGGCCCGGACAGCCAGGGCAGCGCGTCCCACAGCGCACGCCCGAGCAGCCGCTCCCGGCACCGGCCCACGAGCCGGGCCGCCGCCGGGTTGGCGTACACGATCACCCCCAGTCGGTCCAGGCAGAGCACGCCCTGCGGCAGCGGGTCGGCCGCGCCCTCGGCGAAGGCGGCCGCACCGGCGTGGAACACCACCCCGGTGACGGCGGGCCCGGCGCCGGGGGTGTCCGCCGGCCACAGGTCCAGCAGTCGCGGTGTGCCGTCCCGGGCCCGCAGGCTCAGCGGCGCGCCCGGCGGCCTCCCGGCCGCGGTGTCGCGCAGCGCGGCCAGGATCCGGTGCGCGTCGGCCGGTGCCAGGGCGGCGGCGAGCGCGTCGGCCGTCCCCGCGAACGCGCCGGGGCCCCGGCCGAGCAGGGTGTGCAGCCGGTCGTCCGCGCGGACCAGGGAGGTCGCCGGGTCCCAGGTGAAGCGCCCCACGGCGGGGCGCGCGGGCCGGGCCGGTGGCGGCCGTACGCAGAGCGGGGACTCGTCCCAGCGGACCGCGCCCTCGTCCCCGCCGGCCAGGCCGAGCAGCTCGGCGCCCAGGCCCTCGGCCAGTCGCACCAGCAGCCCTTGGTCGAGGAGTTCGTCCCCGGTGTCCGTCACCGCCGGGCACAGCACCGTCAGCACCCCGAGCGGCCGTGTCCCGCCCGGCACCGGCACATGCGCCGACCCGAACGGGAAGGGCAGGCCGGCGGCGAACTGCGGGTACCGGCGCATGGTCTCCGTGGCGTTCGGCAGGATCACCGGGCCGCCCCGCCGGTAGGCGTCGGCGACCGGGAAGGGACGGTCGGCGTGCAGCCGCCACCAGGGCCGGAACAGCGGGCCGGGCAGTCCCGCCAGCACCGCCAGGCGCAGCACGTCCGGGGTGTCCGACCGCAGGTACACGCCCGCCGCCCGGCCGCCGGCCGTGCCGAGGACGGCCGCCGAGGCATCGGCCAGCAGCGCGGCCAGCCGGTCCCGCGCACGCACCGCCCGCTCGCCGCTTCCAGCCATCGGTCCCACCTCGTCCCGTGTGCCCGCGCTGGATGACACAGCAAGAATGCGCCACGAGGGGCGGGGGACGCACCTGGGCGGCCCCGTACGTTCTCCGGTCTCACCCCTCGGTACCGTCCTTCGGTACCGCCGGAGGTCGGCCGACGGAGGCCGTCAGCTCTCGGGCGTCCGGCGCGGCAGCGGCAGGCTGCGCAGGGCGAGGAGCAGGACGCCGATGTCGTCCAGGTAGACCGGGTCGGGCAGCAGGTCGGTGGGCAGCAGCAGATAGGCGACCGCGCCCCAGAACACCCAGCGCGGGCCCGTGGGCAGCCCCGCCCGGCGCAGCGTGCGCCGGGTCCGCACCAGCCGCACCAGCAGGGCCACGGCGGCGGCGAGCAGCGCCGCCGCCACGCAGGCCGCGATCAGCAGCAGGGTGGTGGTCGTGTCCATCAGGGCTCCTTGTCCTGGCCGTCCGGGAGGGTCAGGACGGCTTTCCGTCCCCCGGCGCCGCCGTATCGGACGGTGCGGCGGTCCCGGTCGGTGCGGCGGTGTCGTCGGCCGCGCCGGACGGGGCGTCCTGGACGGGTTCCGGCTGCTGGCGTCCCCACACGGGCAGTTTGAGCCGCTCGAACGTCCGCGTCAGCTGGTGCAGCGCACCCGGTGGCCGGGAGCCGGGCCGCTGCTGCGGCAGGGCGGGCGACGGCACGTCCCGGTAGGCGGACAGCGCCTCCAATGCCTGCTCGGCGGCCTGCTTGTACAGGTCCCGGGACTTCGTCATGGCCTCCAGCGCGTCGGCGTACATCGCGACCAGCCGCCGCTCGCGCTCCAGCTGCTCCTGGAGGGTCATCAGGGTCCAGTTCTCGCGCAGATCCGTCAGCGCGTCGGCGGCGTCCTGGGACAGGGGGCGCGGCTGGGCGACGAAGTGCCTTAGCGCCGCGACGAGTTCGGCCGGCTCCGAGCCGTCCAGGAAGACGTTGCGCACGCTGTGCTCCCGGCCGTCGTAGTCCTTCGGCGCCGGGTCCGGCGGCAGCAGGACGGCGCCGCCGCGCGGCACCTCGACGCCCAGGTCCTTCAGTGCCCAGTTGACCCCGCGGAACTGCTGCGGCGTGGCCCGGTGCTCGATCACGCGGTGCCGCAGACCGGGCGGTAGCAGTGCCGTCAGCGGCAGCCGGCCCCGCTCGTCCGGTGTCATCGCCTCGTGCACGACGACGTGGACGCACCACGCCTCCCGGGCCGCGTCCCGCAGCCGGCGGCGCATCTCCTTGTCGTCCTCGGGCAGCGGGTTGACGTGCCGGAAGCGCAGGCCGGGGACCGAGGGGTGGTGGTCCCAGGAGCCTTCGTCGTCGGCGGAGCCGCCGTCGGGCCAGAACAGGGTCGCGGGCGAGGGCCAGGCGTCGTCCCACGGCTGCTCCGCCTCCGCGACCAGCCGCCACTCCTGCCCCTGCGGCCGGCCCTGCGGAGGCAGGAGGGTCAGCCGGGCCCGCACGGTCACCGCGCCGCCGGCCCGCCAGCGGGCCTCGAAGACCCGGCGGCCGGTGTCCCCGGCCGCGGGCGGTTCGGCGAAGTCGTCGATGTCCCCGCTCTCCTTGTGCCGGCGCAGGGTGCGGCGGACGACGTCCTCGGGGGCGGGACCGGTGTGGCGGCCCCGCACCGCCCAGAGGGTCTGCGGGACGGTGGCGTGGTCGGTGGCGGAGTTCGACATGAGCCAATCTGCTGATGGGGGCGGGTGCGCCTCCCAGTATCACCGCTCGGCGGCGCGACGGGGGCGCGGGGGCCGAACCCCGCGCGTCGCCCGGGGGTACGCCCGGCGCACCGGCACGCGACCGCGAGCCCGCGCGGGGCACGGCGTACGCCCGGTCACCCGGGCCGCGACCTCGTCCGCCGCTGCCCCGTCACCCGGGGCCGCGACCTGATCCGCCCACTGAGCGGGGCCGCCGCGGGGGCTGCTCGGTGCGGGGGAGGTTTGGTGCGGGGGCCGCTCGGTATCGAACGCGCCCCGCACCGGCCCCGCGGGCAGTTTCCCCGGCGTGGCCGGGACCTCAGGCCCCGCTCTCCCGCAGCATGTCCTCCCGCTCCACGATCTTCACCCGCTCGCGGCCCTGCGGCTCGCCCAGGGCGCGCTCGGCGGCGTCCAGCTTGTACCAGCCGTCCCAGGTGGTGAAGCGGACGTTCCGCTCGGCGAGGAAGGCGTCCACGGCCTCCGGCTCGGGCGCGGACGGGGCGTGCAGCCGGCCGTTCGCGAAGTCGTCCAGCAGGTTGGCCACGGTCTCGTTGGCGTCGCCCTTGGTGTGGCCGATGAGGCCGACCGGGCCGCGCCGGATCCAGCCGGTGACGTAGGTGGACCGAAGGTGGGTGCCGCCGTCCTCGATGACCCGGCCGCCCTCGTCCGGCACGGTCCCGGAGTCCTCGTCCCAGGGCAGCTTGGGCAGCTTCTCGGAGAGGTAGCCGACCGCGCGGTAGACCGCCGTGACGTCCCAGTCCTTGAAGGCGCCGGTGCCCTTGACGTTGCCGGTGCCGTCCAGGGCGGTGCGCTCGGTGCGCAGGCCGACGACCTTGCCGTCCTCGCCGAGGATCTCCGCCGGGGACTCGAAGAAGTGCAGGTAGAGCTTGTGCGGGCGGTCGCCGACGTCCCGGATCGCCCAGTTCTCCAGCGTCTTGGCGACCATGTCGGCCTGCTTGTTGCCGCGCCGGGTCTCGATCGAGCCCTCGTCGTAGTCGATGTCCTCGGGGTCGACGATGACCTCGATGTTCGGGGAGTGGTCCAGCTCGCGCAGCTCCATCGGGCTGAACTTCGCCTGCGCCGGGCCACGGCGGCCGAAGACGTGGATCTCCACGGCCTTGTTGGCCTTCAGGCCGTCGTAGACGTTCGGCGGGATCTCGGTCGGCAGCAGCTCGTCGGCGGTCTTGGCCAGGATGCGGGCCACGTCCAGGGCCACGTTGCCGACGCCGAGCACGGCGACCTTCTCCGCCTGGAGCGGCCAGGTGCGCGGCACGTCCGGGTGGCCGTCGTACCAGGACACGAAGTCGGCGGCGCCGTAGGAGCCGTCCAGGTCGATGCCGGGTATGGACAGCGCGCGGTCGGCCATCGCGCCGGTGGAGAAGATCACCGCGTCGTAGAAGGCGCGGAGGTCGTCCAGGTTCAGGTCCGCCGGGTAGTCGACGTTGCCGAAGAGACGGATCTGCGGCTTGTCGAGCACCTGGTGCAGGGCGGTGATGATGCCCTTGATGCGCGGGTGGTCGGGCGCGACGCCGTACCGGATCAGGCCGAACGGGGCGGGCATCCGCTCGAAGAGGTCGATGGACACACCGGGGTCGGCGGCCACCTCGGATTTGAGCAGGGCGTCGGCGGCGTAGATCCCGGCGGGGCCGGCTCCGACGATGGCTACCCGCAGGGGGCGCGGCATGATCAGGTTCCCTTCGAACGCGAACGGCGACTTGATCAGGAAGCCTAAACTAAGGCAGACCTTACCTGGTACGGGGGTCTCCTCTATGACCTCATAAGCCGCCCTTATGACTTATCCAGGGTCGCCTTATGTGCGTTGCCGGAGGGCGCCTGCCCGTCCGGCGTGCGGGAGCGCGACCTCGATGCTCGGTCCGATCTCTTGTGGGAGCGCTCCCAAAGGATCAGGATGGGGGTCATGTCCTTCCCTGACGCGGCCCCCGTGATCCGGCCCTACCGTCCCGCCGACCGGGACGCCGTCGCCGACGTCTGCGTCCGTACCGCGCACCTCGGCGGCGACTCCCGGGCGATCTACCCCGACCCGGACCTCATGCCGTCCCTCTTCGCCGAGCCGTACTGCCACTTCGACCCGGACCTCGCCTTCGTGCTCGACGACGGCACGGGCCGGGCCGTGGGGTACATCCTCGGCACCGCGGACACCGAGCGCTTCGTCGCGGACTTCCGGCGCGCCTGGCTGCCCCGGCTGGCCGGCCGCTACCCCGAGCCCGCCGGGCCGCCGCGCACGCCCGCCGAGGAGATCGTCCGGCTGCTGCACCGCCCGGAGCGGATGCTGCTGCCCGAACTCGCCGCCTACCCCGCCCACCTGCACATCGACCTGCTGCCGCGCTGGCAGGGGCGAGGGTATGGCCGACGGCTGCTGCACACCTTCCTGGACGCCCTGCGCGGACAGGGCGTCCAGGCGGTCCACCTGGGCATGGTCACCGCCAACACCGCCGCCCGCGCGTTCTACGACCGGGTCGGCTTCCACCCGATCCCCGTACCGGACGCCGGGCCCCTCACCTATCTGGGCCGGAGCACGGCCAGGGACTGAGCACGGCCAGGGACCGAGCGGGGCCCGGTGGCGGCGGCCCTCAGGAGAGCGCGAGCGTGCTCTTGGCGAGCTCGTACGCGGGCAGCATCTCCTCGTGTTCCGAGGTGTCCATGCCGCCGAGGTGCAGGACGACCGGGCCGTCGGGCGTGCCGACCGCGAAGGCGCACTCCTTCTTGGTCTCCTCCAGGAGCTTGTTGGTCGACACGTACTCCACCTCCACGGCCGGGACACCGCCGCCGGTCTTGAAGGAGTGGTACTTCGCCTCACCCACGCCCTTCTGGGCGGTGACGAACGCGCGCAGCACGCCGCCCGCGTCGGCGTCGCCGGGCTTGCCCTTCCACACGCGCAGGAAGCCGATGTTGCCGGCCGGCTTGGCGTCTATCTCGCAGGCCGCGGTGACCGGCCCCTGCCGCAGCATGGCCGCGGCCAGCTCCCCGGCCAGGTCGCCGTCCCCGCCCTTCGAGACCTGGGCCAGCTCCTTCTCGGCGTCGATGGCCTCGGGCTTCCAGTCCTTGGCCACGCCGAAGCTGACGGGCAGTTCACAGGCCGAACCGGCCGGGCCGAGGGTGCCGCCGCGGGCCGCCGTGGTCTTCTTCCCCGTGTCCCCGGCCGCCGCCCCCTCGGCGCCCGCCGACGCGCTCGTGGACGCGCCCGCCGATGTCTTCCCGTCGTCGTCCGCCGCCCCCGCGCAGCCGCCCAGCAGCATCGCGACCGCCGCCGCGACGGCCACCCGACCGCCGACCGTCCCCACCCTGACCCGCACTGTCGTCTCCCGTTCGATTCGGAGCCGCAACTCTAGCCGAGGGCACCGACAACGCCGGGTGAGTACGGCTCACCGCCCCTCGGGCGGCTGCTCCGGGCGCCGGGCGTGCACGAACAGCTGCGGTTCGGGCGTGGCCCCGGGCAGGTCCGGGGTGAACCGGGAGCACTCCTCGGCCAGCACCGTCAGGCCGGCGCCGGCCACCAGGCCGGTGAACGCCTCCGCGCCGAAACTGGTCACCCGGATCGACTGCCCCATGAACTCGCCCTCGGCGTCCTCCACGTCGAGGGGGACGGTGGCCAGCGCGACCAGGCCGCCGGGCCGCACCACCCGCGCCAGCTTCGCCACGACGGCCGCCTGTTCGGCGCGTGACAGCTGGAGCAGCGAGAAGTACGCGCACACCGCGTCGAAGGAGGCTTGCGCGAACGGCGCGTCACGGATGTCGGCGAGCCGGAACTCCGCCCCGGGCACCTGCCGGGCGGCCAGCTCCACCATGACCGGCGAGACGTCGATGCCCAGCACCCGGTGCCCGGCCCCGGCCAGCGCGTGCGCGGTCGGCCGTCCCGTCCCGCTGCCCACGTCCAGCACCCTGCTGCCCGGCGCCAGCCGCTCCAGCAGCCAGTCCAGGGAGGCCCGGCGCGCCGCGGAATCGGCGAACGCCCGCTCGTAGTCCAGGCCCAGCGCGTCGAACACCACGGCGGCCGGCGACCGGCCGCTCTCCTCGGTCATGACGACTCCTCTCGCGACCCCGGCGGCGCGTCCCTCGCGCCGCCCGGCGCCGCCGGCCGTTTGCGCCCGCGGCGGACGCACGGCAGGGTGCCGGGTGTGCCTACCCTGCTGATCGTCCATCACACCCCGTCCCCGAACTGCCAGGCGCTGTTCGAAGCCGCCGTGTCGGGCGCCACCGCACCGGAGATCGAGGGCGTCCGCGTCGTACGCCGGGCGGCCCTGTCGGCCACCGCCTCCGACGTGCTGGAGGCCGACGGGTACCTGCTCGGCACGCCCGCCAACCTCGGCTACATGTCCGGCGCGCTCAAGCATTTCTTCGACCAGGTGTACTACCCCTGCCTGGACGGGACCAGGGGCCGGCCCTTCGGCTACTACGTCCACGGCGGCAACGACGTCACCGGTGCCGTGCGTGCCGTCGAGACCGTCACCACCGGCCTCGGCTGGCGCCGGGCGGCCGACCCGGTGACCGTCACCGGCGAGCCGGGCAAGGCCGACACCGAGGCGTGCTGGGAACTGGGCGCCACGGTCGCGGCGGGACTGATGCCCGACGCCTGAGCGGCGGCCCCGGCCCGCGCCGGGCGGCGGCCCGGGAAGCATCCGCTCCCTCGGCGCGGCCACCGGAGTGATCCTCGTGCGATTACCTCCGGTGACCGGCGTGGGCCCGAACTCGCCCCGAACCCCTCTGTTAGTCATATTTATGTGTTTATCGGATCATTGGTCGGGTGTGGACGGGCCGTCGGGACACGGCTTCCCGCGGTGCTGCCCCTGATCATGGCCGTGTCGGCCGGAGCGGTGGACCGCGCCGTCGCCGACGGCGCGGGCTCCCACGGGCTCGCCCTGGAGGTCACCGTCAACACCAGGCCCGGCACGGCGGCGACCCGGTTCGGCATCCGCGTCGGACACCCGCTCGTGAAGACGTACCGCCTGATCAACCGGACCGGGGCCGACCTCTACGACGTCCGGGTGAGCGACCCGGGCCTGCCCGACGCCGTCATCCGCTGCCCCGGCGGCGGCGATCACGTCCGCATGCTCCGCGGCCTCTCCTCGGCGACCTGCACCGCGCGGTCCACCGCGCGCCCGGGCACCTGGATCGCGGACGTCACGGCCGTCGGCCGGGTGCCCTCCCTCGGCTACCAGTCCCGGGCGTCGGCCCGCTCCGGATACGCGGGTGTCGGCGGGCGGCTGTCGCTGACCGAGACCGTGACGACCGGCGGCGAAGTCCCCGACGGCGCCCTCCTCCTCGGCCGGGCCACCGTCTTCTACGACGTGACCAACACCGGCAACCGCACGGTGTACGACCTGCGGCTCATCGACCCGGTCCTCCAGCCCCCCGCCATCGTCTGCGCGACGGGCGACCACACCGTCCCGAGCCTCGGACCGGGCCTCACGGCGCGGTGCGTGGCGACCGTCGAGCGGCCCCCGGGGGAGTACCTCAGCGAGGGACACGTCAAGGGCACCGACCGGCTCACCACGCTCCGGCCCGACGGCTGCCCGGAGAAGCCCCCGAAGCTCAAGGCGTGGGCCACCGGCGGGTTCACGCTGTACCCGCCCCCGCCCCTGCCGCCCCCGCCACCCCCACTGCCCCCGCCACCACCGGTACCGCCGACGCCCGTACCGCCTGCCCCGACCTTCGTCCCCGTACCTCCACCGGCCCCGGCTCCACCCGTCCCCGCCCCGCCGCCTCCGGCTCCGCTGCCACCGCCTCCTGCGCCGGCTCCGCCTCCCGGGCCGGTGCCGCCCGCCGGGCCCCCGGTGCTGCCCCTTCCGCCCGGTGCCGTCTTCCCGCCGCCCCCGCCGCTGCCGCTGCCGGGCGCGCCCGCTCCGGGGGTGGCCGCTCCGGGGGTGGTCGTGCCTGCCCCCGGGGTGGGCGCGCCCGGCGCGGTCGCGGGGGCGGCGGGTGCTGTGGCGGGTGCCGGTGCCGCCGCTGGTGCCGGGGGTGCGGGAGCGGGGGTCGGTGCTGCTGCCGGGGCCGGTGCCGGTGCGGGCGTGGCTGCTGGTGCCGGTGCAGCCGCCGGAGCGGCAGCCGCAGGTGCCGGCGCGGGAGTTGGGGCGGGAGCCGGTGCGGCGGCGGGTGCGGGTGTGGCCGCGGGTGCCGGCGTTGCGGCGGGAGCGGGTGCTGCGGCGGGCGCCGGGGTGGCTGCCGGTGCCGGTGTGGCTGCGGGCGTGGGCGCGGGCGCTGCGGCGGGTGTGGGTGCGGCCGCGGGTGCCGGTGCTGGGGGAGCGGGGGCGGGAGTCGGTGCGGCTGCGGGTGCTGCTGCCGGGGGCGCGGGTGCGGGGGTTGGTGCCGCCGCGGGTGTGGGCGCGGCCGCGGGTGCTGTGGCCGGTGCCGGTGCTGCCGCCGGGGCAGCGGCCGCTGGCGCCGGTGCCGCCGCCGGTGCCGGGGCAGTCGCCGGTGCGGCGGCGGGTGTGGCTGCGGGTGCCGGTGCGGCAGCCGGTGCGGTCGCGGGCGCTGGTGCTGCCGCCGGTGCCGGCGCTGCCGCAGGCGCTGCGGCTGGAGGGGCCGCGGCTGTCGGCGGTGCCGGTGCGGCGGCGGCCGGGGGAGCGGCGGCGGCCGGAGGAGCAGCGGCGGCGGCAGGCGGTGGTGGCGGGGCCGCTGCCGGTGGCGCGGGTGCGGCTGCCGGGGGAGGAACCGCGGGAGCGGCGGCGGGTGCCACGGCCGGTCAAGGCGGAGCCACCACCGGTCAGGGCCAGACCGCCGGAGGCCGGGCCACGGGCGGTCAGGCGACCGGAGGTCAAGCCACCGGAGGCCAAGCCACCGGAGGCCAAGCCACCGGAGGCCAAGCCACCGGGGGACAGGCCACCGGCGGCCGGACGACGGGCGGCCAGGCCACTGGCGGCCAGGCGACCGGAGGCGAAGCGGTCGGTGGCCAGGTGACCGGTGGCCAGGCGACCGGTGGTCAGGCCACGGGCGGTCAGGCGACCGGGGGTCAAGCCACCGGAGGCGAAGCGGTCGGGGGCCAAGCAACCGGCGGTCAGGCGACCGGGGGCCAGGCGACCGGGGGCCAAGCCACCGGAGGCGAAGCAGTCGGCGGCCAAGTCACCGGCGGCCGATCCACCGGTGGTCAAGCCACCGGCGGTCAGGCGACCGGAGGTCGGTCCACCACCCCCACCACCCCCTTCACCGCAACCCCCCGCACTCCCTCCCCCTCGCCCTCCGCCCCCTCCATCATGTCCCGGTTCATGCGGCCCGGAGGCAGGCCGACCGGGCTCGGCCTGCTCGCCGTGCTGTTCCTGCTGCTGATCCCCGCCGCCCTCGCCGCCGCGCTGCTCGGCTCGCGGCGCATCGGCAAGTAACGCCCAGCCCTCAGCCCTCAGCCCTCAGCAATCTCCAGCCCCCGCCCCCGGCCGGGACATCGAATCGAGACGACAGGAGACCGCGCCGATGATCGAGACCTTCGCCGTCGTTCTGGGGATCGCCGTGGTCGCCGCGGGCGCCGTGCTGCTCCAGCACCGCTTCTGGCCGCCCGCCCCGGACGAGGAACCCCGCGAGGACGTCGCCGAGTACATCGCCATGATGGTCAGCGTGCTATACGCCCTCGTGCTCGGTCTGTCGATGGTGGCCGTGTGGGAGACCCGGTCCGCGGCGGAGGACCATGTGCAGGCGGAGGCGAGCGCCGCGCACCAGATCCGGCTGCTCTCCGCCGGGCTGCCCGCGCCGGCGGGCGAACGGACCAGGGAAGCCGTCGACGCGTACGTGCACCACGTGGTGTCCGAGGAGTGGCCCGTCATGGCCGCCGGGGAGCCGCCGGACCGGCGCGGCTGGGACCTGCTGAACGACCTGCGGGCGGCGGGCCAGATCCCGGCCGGTGCCAGTCCCGCCCAGCAGGCCACTCTCCAGGAGACCCTGGCCCAGCTCAGCGTGCTGGACGACGCCCGGCGCGGCCGGGAGGCGGACGTCGGCGACACCCTGTCACCCGTCCTGTGGTTCGGGCTGATCGTCGGCGGCCTGCTGACCGTGGCCTTCATGTTCATGTTCGGCGTACGGCGCAGCGTCACCCATGTGGTGATGGTGATGGGCCTGACCGCGCTCATCACCTTCACCGTGCTGCTGGTCTACGGTCTGAACGAGCCCTTCAACGGCATGTTCGCCGTCGACTCGTCCTCGTTCTCCCGCTATTTCCCGGGCAGTTGACGGTGCGGCGCCCGGTGGCCGGCCGCTTCCTCGTGCAGCCGGGCGGCGATCCGCCGCTGGTCGGGCCAGCGCACGTCGTACGCCCAGCCCCACCGCTCGAACCGGGCGATCAGCCACGCGGTGAGGTCGGGCTGGCCGCGCAGCCCGCCGTGCCGGGCGCTGTTGGGGTCGGCGTGGTGGAGGTTGTGCCAGCCCTCGCCGAAGGTCAGCAGGGCCACCCAGGTTACGTCCCGGGACTGGTCGCGGGTGCGGTAGTGGCGCGGACCGAAGGCGTGGGCCACGGAGTTGACCGACCAGGTGACGTGGTGCACGACCGCGTACCGCACCAGGCTCGCCCAGAAGAGGGTGACCAGCGCGGACCGCGCGTCCTGGGTGACCGCCAGGACCAGGACCGGCGGCAGCGCGAGCGAGACCGCGATGGCCAGCGGATAGCAGCGGTCCAGGCGGCGCACGTCCGGGTCGGCGAGCAGGTCGGGGGCGTAGCGGGGGTAGTGGGAGCGGACCGGTGAGGAGGCGAACCAGCCGACCTGGGCGTGCCACAGCCCCTTCAGCAGCGCCCGCCGGGTGGTGCCGTACTTCCACGGCGAGTGCGGGTCGCCCGCCCGGTCCGCGTACTGGTGGTGGCGCCGGTGCTCGGCGACCCACATCGTCACCGGGCCCTCCATGGCGAGGCTGCCCGCGACCCCGAGGGCGATCCGCAGCGGGCGTCTCGCCTTGAACGACAGATGGGTGAAGTGCCGGTGGAAGCCGGCGGTGATGCCCATGATGGACAGCGCGTACATGCCGGCGCCGAGGACCGCGTCGTACCAGCGCGGCCCCCAGCCGCCGGCCAGGGCGACCGGCAGCACCAGCGCCAGCACGGCCAGCGGGCCTACCACGAGGGTGAGCAGATAGCCGGTGCGCAGCGGCAGACCGACCGGAACGGTATCGGGGAGCGGGGCGGGCGGGCCCTTCGGGTGTTCGGGGGTCACGGTCACGGTGTGTCTCCCGCGCGGCGGGACGGGGTGGTGCAGGGGGTCATGGGCGGCGATTATGCGCCGACCCGGCGGCCCCGGCGCACCAGGCTCGGCGCGCGGCGCGGCCCGCGCGGGCATCCTCTACCTGGATGGATGAAGGTGCGGGCGCGGTCCCGCTGGCCGACCATGGGAGCCGGGGCCGCGCCCGCGGGCGCGGCCCCGGCTCCGCCCCATGTCACCGAGCCGAGGGAGCGTCGGATGCGAGCGGACGGCACCGCACCCGGACGGCCCGCGCCGGACGGCCGGGACACCAGGGAACTGCTGCGCCGGTGCGCGCGGGAGGTGGTGGACGTCGCCGAGGGCGTCCGCGCGGTCTCCGCGCGCACCAGCACCGCGCTGTTCGCCCCGGCCCTGACCGCCTCCGCGCGCCGCCGCCCGCGCACCGGCCTGCCCGCCCAGTGGGCCCTGCTGCGCGCCCTGACCAACAAACACGGCCTCGGCGGCTCGGCGATCACCGCGCCGAAGGGCGTGGGCCACGCCCTCGGCACCGCCGGCGAGGTGCTGGGCCGGGAGAGCCTGGCCGCGCTGGTGGCGGTCACCTCGCTGCGGCTGCGGATCGCCGCCGTGCTGGTCGACCACCCGGAGTTCGTGCGCGACCCCGGCATGCGCCGGCTGACCGAGGCCGTCACCACCGACAAGGACCTGGCGGCCGTACGGTCCCTGCGCGCCCTGTTCCGCGACCAGGGGGCCCAGCGCGCGCTGTCCGGGCTGGCCCCGCTGATGGCCGAACTCCTCGCGATCCGCGCCCTGCTGGACGAGGACCCGTACAACGACGAGACCGGCTGGGCGCTGGCCACCGGCCGCGAACTGTCCGCCGACCCGCTGCACGGCGTCAGCGCCGCCCACCTCGCGGGCCTGGACCGGGGCGAGGGCGCCGCCGAGGCCGTCGGCCTCACCGACCAGGAACGGCAGGTCATCGCCACCAAGGGGTCGTTCCTCGGCTTCCTGCGCAACATCGAGATGCTCTCCACGAACGGGCGGATCCTGCTGCAGAACGTGCGCGGTCCGGACGGCGTGGTCCGCTACGTCCTCCAGGCGCCCGGCATGGCACCGGGCCGCCCCCGCACCGACTCCCCGCAGGACTTCGTCGGCGCCTGGCGCAACCTGTTCATGCCCGACTCGCCGTACACCCGCGCGATCCTGCTCGCCCTGCGGGACTACGGCATCCCCCGCGGCGCCGACCTCGCGCTGATCGGGCACAGCGAGGGCGGGATCGCCGTGATGAACCTCGCCCAGAGCGAGGAGTTCTGCCGCACCTACCGGGTCACCCACGTCGTCGCCGTCGGCTCCCCGGTCGACAACAAGAAGCCCGCCGATCCGCGCACCTGGGTCGCCAGCATCACCAACCAGCACGACATCGTGCCCGTCCTCGACGGCCGCGGCGCGGGCTCCGCGTTCGACCCGCACCCGAACTGGTACGAGGTCGACTACACCGGGCCCACCCACGAGTTCCCGCTGTGCCACATGCTCCACGAGTACATCGAGCACCTGCGCACGGTCGTCCCCGAGGCCCGGGAACGCGTCGACGAGGCCCTGACCCCCTATCGCGGCCCGGTCGTGCGCACCCAGGCATACCAGCTCAAGGACCGCGCCAACCCGCCCGAGGGCTACCCCTTCCTCACCCTGCCCACCACCTCGCTGCCCACCACGGCCGGCCCGGTCGACGTGCCCGTGCGCTACTACGACTCCTCCGCCGCCCACCTGTGCTTCCCCGTCGACGCGGACGCCGCCCGCGGACTGCTGCCCGGCGTCACCTGGATGACGCCGAGCCGGCTGGGCCGACGGGCGCTGGCGGTGCTGTCGCTGTACGAGCACCGCTGCACCACCATCGGCCCGTACACCGAGATCTCCCTCTCCGTGCTGGTGGACGACCTGTGGCGGCCCCGCCCCTACGACGTGGCCCTGGACCTGCTGCGCCGGGTCGACCTGCGCCGCACCGGCCGGTACGTGGTCTCCCTGGCCGTCACCAGTGAGGAGGCGCGGGCCGTCGCCCGGGAGGTCTGGGGCCAGCCCGCGGTCCGGGCGAGCGCCGAGGCCAGGCTGACCGGCCGGGACCTCGCCGTCCGCGCCCCGGAGCTCGGCCTCGCCGTCGACGGCCGCCTCGGGCCCGGCGCGCGCTGCCCCGAGGCCGACTGGATCCTCTACGGCCGCCGCGGCGAGAGCACCATCCGCACCCAGGTCCGGGCCCACGGCCGACTGCGGCTGCACAGCGGCGGCGGCATCCGGCTGCGGCTGGACACCGGGGCCGCCGAACCCCTGGCCGGCCACCTGCGCCGGCTCGGCATCGCCACGGCCCGTCCCCGACTGGTCCTCACCTGCCCCCAGTTCATGCTCCACCGCAGCGCCGGCGCCGTCCTGCCGCGCTGACGCCCCCACCCCCACGGGAGCCCGCCATGGTGACCGAGTCCCCCGACGTCACGTCGTACGATGCCGAACTCCTCGACCGCGCCGAGGCGTTGCGGTCGGACGCCGAGCTGATGGACGAGTACGCCCGGCGGCTGCGGGCCACCGCCGACACGCTCGCCGGCTGCCCGGCGGCCCCGGAGTGGAGCCGCCCCACGTTGGAGCGGCAGGCCGCCGCCTGCGCCACGGCGGCGGAGCAACTGCGCACCGCCGCCGAGGCGTTGCGCACGCACGCGGCGGCCGGTGACTGATCGCGGCCGGACGGCGGGCCCGCTCAGGCCGCCGCGGCCCGGGCGTCCGCCGCGCTCCGGCCGAGCGAGACGACGTAACGCCCCTTGTCCTCGGGCAGGTTGCGGTGCACCAGGTCGGAGAAGCTGCGGGTGTGCCGGATGATCTCCCAGCCCTCGGGGGAGAAGGTGGCGGGCCCGAACAGGCGGGGCGCCAGCAGCGGGTTGTTGAGCGCCTCGGAGAACGCGTCGACGGAGATGATCCGTTCGAGCAGCCGGCCGAAGATCGCCCCGGGCTCCGGCTCCTCCGCGAACAGCCCCACGTGCAGATCGATCGCGTCCACGTCGCCGTACACGTCCATGAGCGCCTGCCGGACCCGCGGGTCGCCGGAGATCTGCCCCGGCTCGGTGACCCGCGGGAAGCCGTAGTAGGCCCGGTAGTCGTTGTACGAGGCCAGCCGCAGCTCCCGGCCGACGGCGACGCTGCGCTCCTCGATGGGCAGCAGCAGCGGGTCGGTGTTGAACAGGCCGGACAGACCGGCCGGCTGCCGGGACAGGTCCTGGAACAGCGGGCCGAGGCCCCGGTCCAGGACTAGCCGCCCGTTGGCGATGGTGTGCGCGAGCGGCACCGGCCGGCCCGCGATGGTGTACGTCGACGGGATCAGGCTGTGCCAGCGGTAGACGAGGCTGAACTCGATCGTCGCCCGGTTCTCCCGGTGCCACACCCCTCGGTCGGTGCGCACCGGATCGAGCACGAAACCGAAGTGGTACGGCGTGATGTGGTTGATGTACTCCTCCAGCATCACCCGGATCATCAGCACGATCAGCGTGTTGCGGGTGGTCTGGAAGAGCCGTTCGTCGTCCCAGTCCGGGTGCGCGGCGGCGAGCAGGCCGGCGACCCGGTTGTGCTCGCGCAGGAACAGGACGTTCAGCGCCATCGGCCCGATGTGCGCGTGCGCCCGCTCCCCGCCCCACGCGAACAGCGTGTCCACGAACTCCTCGGGGACCTCGTCGAACCGCACCGGCCGGATCGCCCGGAACTCCTCCCTGATCCGCCCGCCCTCGCACAGCGCGGGCGGGAACTCGCCGCCGTCGACGATCCGGCTCTTCAGTCGGCCGCCCCGGAAGGCGCGCAGACAGGCGGTGACCTCCTGCCGGTCGCCGTAGAGCTGGCACATGTCCAGGGTGTGCGGCGAGTCGGTGCGCCGCGGGTCGCCGGTGGCCGCGTGCCCGCGCAGGAAGCCGTCGGTGAACCACTGCGCGAACGCCGGCAGCAGCGCGGTGGACCGGGTGCAACAGCGTCCCTCGCCCTCGCGCCGGAACAGCTCGGCCACCCGCTCCGGGGCGGGCAGGTCCCTCCGCGCCCCGGTCACCGGCGGCAGCTGCCGGCCCACCCAGGACCGGTCGGTCAGCGAGTCCCAGGAGGTGTACGGGGCTTTGGTGCTCAGCGGGTTGGGGCGCGGCGGCGCCTTGAGCACGGCCAGGTCGATCAGCCGGGAGTTGAGCCTGCGGTGCAGCCACCGGTTGCGCTGGGCTCTCTGCCAGGCCGGGCCGAAGTGGGTCAGCAGATGTGTCTCGAAGCGGTTGCGCAGCCCGTCCCGGGACCTGTCCCTGGCCCCGGTCCAGGGCGGCGTCCCCTCCTGGGGCGGTCGGGACGTGACGGTCATCGGTCCTCCGGTCGGTTCACGGATCGGTCGCTTCAGGGATCGGTCGACGCAGGGATCGGTCGACGCAGGGGGCGGCCGGTCCGCGGACCGGCCGGGCCCCGGGTCAGGGCGCGGGCACGGCGTCGCGGCCGGACCGCACGGTGTAGTGCTGCGGGAACGGGGTGCCCGCGTAGTCCAGGGCGCGTTCGGCTCCGGGCAGCGGGCGCACGCCGGGGCGCAGCAGCACCCGCCGCACCAGCTCGGGCACGATGACCCGGGCCGCGTACCGGCCGACGCAGTCGTGGGCGCCGTAGCCGAGGACGAGGTCGTGCGCGGGCGGCCGTCCGGGCCGGAACTCGTCCGGCGCGTCGAGCACCTCCTCGTCGAACATGGCCGACGCGAAGCAGGCCAGCACCACGCTGCCGGCCGGGACGAGCGTCTGCCGCCCGGTGCCCGCGGCCAGCAGGTGGTCGCGCACGCACAGCCGGGGCGTGACCGGCACGAACGGGTGGAAGCGCAGCGCCTCCCACACGTAGGCGTCGAAGCGGGACGGGTCGCTCTCGCCCGCCGCGCGCTCCGCCTCCGCCAGCACCTCGGGACGTACGGCCAGTTCCTTCAGCGCGGTGGCCGTGCACTGGGTGGCGTTCTGCTGATAGCCCGTCAGATAGCCGACCAGGTTGGCGTTGACCCGCTCGTCGTCGAAGCCGTACTCGGCGGGCAGCCGGGTGCTCAGCATCCGGCCCAGCACGTCGTCCGGGCCGTCGTCGCGGGGCGCGTCCCGGCGGCGGGCGATCACCTCGGCGACCCGGTCGCGCAGTTCCCGGCCGGCGGCCACGCCCGCCGCGTGGATCTCCGGGTCACGCCCGGGGTTGATGGCGAACGCCCACTGCATCCGGCGCGTGCAGGAGTGCAGCGTCTCCTCGTCGATGCCGGTGAAGCCCAGATAGGCGACCGCGACCCGGGCGGCGGCCAGCCGGGCGTAGTCCTGGACGAGGTCGAAGGTGTCCGCGCCCCGGCCGATCGCCTCGTCCAGCACCTCGTCGGCGATCCGCGCGGTGAGTTCCCGCACCCGGGGCGCGTCCTCGGCGGCGAGCATCAGCTGCCCGTACCCGCGCTCCCGCCAGTGCAGGTCAGCGCCGTCCCGGGCGAGGATGAACGGCCCGCCGAGCACGTCCTCCAGCGCCGGGCCGAACACCCCCACGGTGAACGTCTCGGGCGCCGACAGCACCTCCAGGACATCGGGGTGCCGGGTGACGAACACCCCGATGGGCGTGCCGAACACCGGCCGGCGGGCGCGCAGCTCGGCGAACAGCTCTGCCCTGCCGGTCGTCATGGCCCGCCGCAGCAGGGCCACCCGCTGCGGGACGTCGTCCTGGGGGATCGCGTCATAGGCGGCGAGGAAGTCCATGCCGGTCATTCAGCCACCGGCCCAGGGCCACCGCACGCCGGACGGGCATTCGGGGCAGAGGGGTGCGGGCGGGCGGCGTACGGGCGACGATGGGCGTCCGGGGGACGCGGCGGAGAGGAGCGCCCGATGCTGTCGGCGTGGGCCGGGGCGCTGGTCCCCGTATTCAGCGACACGAGCGTGACCGGCACCGGCCATCTGGCGCGGCCGCCCGGCACCGGCCGCCTCCTCGCCGCCAACCACACCTCGTTCTTCGACCCGGTCCTGCTCCTCGGCACCCTGCACCGGCTCGGCCTGCGCCCCGCCGTGCTGGCCACGGCCGGACTGTGGCGGGTGCCGCTGCTCGGCCGGGCCCTCACCCGCGAGGGCCACGTTCCTGTGCACCGGGGCAGCCGCCGCGCCCCGGACGCCCTCCGGCACGCCGCCGACGCGCTGGCCGCCGGGCGGGACGTGCTCATCTACCCCGAGGGCGGCCTGCCCGGCTACCGCGCCTCCCACGACCGTCCGCCCGGCCGTCTGAAGTCCGGGGCGGTCCGGCTCGCGCTGTCCACCGGCGCGCCGGTGATCCCGCTCGGACACGCCGGCGCCCGCCGGGTCGCCTCGGGCAGCCGCGCCAAGCAGCTCGCCGGCTGGGCCACCGCGCCGCTGCGCCGCCCCCGCGTCCACGTCCACATCGGCCCCGCCCTCCGCCTGGACACCTGTGACCACCCCGTGACCACCCTGGAAACCGCCCTCGCCGAGGCATGGTCGACCGCGGTCCGGGCTCTGACGGAGAGAGCGGACGATCCCGGCGGAACCGGCTGATCCGGGAGGGCCCGGGGAGGCGGGCACCGCCCCGTACCGGCCGGCCGCGCCCGGAAGGGCACCGCACCGCCCGCACCAGCACCCCGTCGGGTGAGCGGATCCGCTCGCTTCGTTCGCGCATCCGGGTGGTAGCGCGTCGCATCCCCGGCCGAACGAGCTGTCGTGGCGCGGGGCCGGGCCGTCCGGTCCGGATAATCACGGCTCATGCAACAGGTGCAGACAGGCGTGCCCCGGGCCCCGGTCGCCGTCACCGGACTGGGTCTGGTCACCCCGGCGGGCATCGGCCGGGACGCGGCCTGGGCGGGACTGTGCGCCGGGCAGTCCACCGCCGCCGCCGACCCCGCCCTGGCCGGGCTGCCCGTGGCCTTCTCCTGCCAGGTCCCCGGCCTGGACGCGACCGCCCTGCTCGGGCACCGGCTGGCCCGCCGGCTCGACCGGTTCACCACCTTCGCGCTGCTCGCCGCCCGCGAGGCCGTCACCGACGCCGGGCTCGCCCCGGCCGACTGGGACGGCGCCCGGGTCGGCGTGGTGATGGGCGTCGGCACCGGCTCCATGCAGGGCTGGCAGGCCGAGTTCGACCGGCTCGCCGACGCCGTCCCCGAGCGCGTCTCCCCGCTGGCGCTGCCGCGCAGCGTGCCCAACATGGCCGCCGCGGAGATCGCCCTGGACCTCGGCGCGCTCGGCCCCAACATGGTGGTCAGCACCGCCTGCGCCTCCGGCACCAGCGCGCTGGGCCTCGCCCGGGACTGGCTGCTGTCCGGCCGCTGCGACCTGGTCCTGGCCGGCGGCAGCGAGTCGGCCCGGCTGCGGATGACCGCCGCCTGCTTCGCCCAGATGCGCGCCCTGTCCCGCCGCGCGGACAGCCCCGACGCCGCCTCCCGCCCCTTCGACCGGGACCGGGACGGCTTCGTCCTCGGCGAGGGCGCCGCCGTCCTCGTCCTGGAACGCACCGCGGACGCCCGCACCCGGCGCGTACGCCCCCAGGCGCTGCTCGCCGGGTTCGGCGCCTCCTGCGACGCCCACCACTTCACCGCCCCGCACCCCGACGGCGACGGCGCCGCCCGCGCCCTCGGCGCCGCCCTCGCCGACGCCGGGCTGGCCCCGGAGGACATCGACCACGTCAACGCGCACGGAACCGCCACCCCCCAGGGGGACGCCGCCGAACACAAGGCGCTGCACCGCGTCTTCCGCCGCCCCCCGCCCGTCACCGCCCTCAAGGGCACGATCGGGCACGCCATCGGCGGCGCCGGAGCCATCGAGGCGGCCTGCACCGTGCTCGCCCTGCGCCACCAGCTGATCCCGCCCACCGCCAACCTGGACACGCTCGATCCGTCGATGGACCTGGACATCGTCACCAAGGTGCCCCGGCCGCACCGGATGGCGGCCGCCGTCAGCAACTCCTTCGGCTTCGGCGGCCAGAACGCCGTACTCGCCTTCACCGCCGCCGACTAGCCCGCCCGGGCGGAGAAAGGGCCGACATGTCCTCCGAGATCTCCGACGCCACCCCGCCGGCGGCGGCCGGCGGCCGGTCCCGGCCCACCGGCGAGCAGCTGATGATCGGCGTCTTCGTCGCCGTACCGTTCCTCGCCCTGCTCGCCGCCGTGCCGCTGGCCTGGCGGCACGGGCTGAGCCCCGTCGACCTCACGCTCGCCGTCGCCTTCTACCTGGTCAGCGGGCTCGGCATCACGGTCGGCTTCCACCGGCACTTCACCCACGGCTCGTTCAAGGCCCGCCGGCCGCTGCGCATCGCGCTCGCGCTGGCCGGCAGCCTCGCCGTGCAGGGCCCGCTCGTCACCTGGGTGGCCGACCACCGCAAGCACCACAGGTACTCCGACCGGGACGGCGACCCGCACTCGCCCTGGCGGTACGGCCACTCGCCGCGCGCCCTCGCCAAGGGCATGCTCTACGCGCATCTGGGCTGGCTGTTCGAAACCGAGCACGCCTCGGCCCGCGCCTACGCGCCCGACCTGGTCCGCGACCGCGCCCTGATGCTGATCTCCCGGCGCTTCGGCCTGCTGGTGCTCGCCTCCCTCGCCCTGCCCGCCCTGCTCGGCGGGGCGCTGACCCGGTCCTGGCCGGGCGCCCTCACCGCGCTGTTCTGGGCCGGGCCGGTCCGGATCTGCCTGGTCCACCACGTCACCTGGTCCATCAACTCCATCTGCCACGCGACCGGTGCCCGCCCGTTCCGCAGCCGGGACCGCTCGGGCAACGTGTGGTGGCTGGCCCCGCTGTCCTTCGGCGAGTCCTGGCACAACCTGCACCACGCCGACCCCACCAGCGCCCGGCACGGCGTGCTCACCGGGCAGCTCGACGCGAGCGCCCGGCTGATCCGCTGGTTCGAACGCCTCGGCTGGGCCTACGACGTGCGCTGGCCGGACCACCGCCGCCGCGCCGTCCCGCGCGCGCCGGACGCCGACGGCCCGGCCGGGGCGGACCGGGGCCGGGCAGGGGGGACCGGGGCGGACCGGGCCGGCGTCAGCGCACCCGTTCGGCCGCCGCGCGGGTGAGATGACGGCGTGGCCCGGAGCCGCCCCGGGCCCGGCCCGTGCCGGTCGCGGGCGCGTCGGTGAGCGGCCGGACGAAGAGGCTGACGCTGGCCTCCTCCGCGAAGCCGTTGCGGCGCATCAGCTCGGCGGAGGCGGTGTTGCGCCGCTCCACGTCCGTGACCACGCACACCGCGCCGGCCTCGGCCAGTCGCGCACAGCACTCCCGTACCAGCCGGGAGGCCGCACCGCGCCCCTGGTAGTCGGGGTCGACGGCGATCCACTCCAGGTAACCCCAGTCGGCGCGCTGCTCGAAGGACAGCGAACCGAGCACGAACCCGGCGACCCGGTCCCCGTCGAGCAGCACGAGACAGGCCGGGTCCGGCGCGTCCAGGTGTCCGGCGACGGCCGACAGCGACCAGCCGGTGTAGGGCATCGCCTCGGTGTCGTACACCCGGTGACCGAGGTCGAGCACGGCGGCCAGGTGCTCGAAACCCAGCGGGCGCAGCGTCAGCTCGCCGGCGGGGGAGCCGGGCGGGGACGCCGACGGGTCCTGTGACGGTGGTACGGCGGTGGGGTCGGTGGGCGTGTCGGCCATGAGCAGCACTCCCTTCGGGCGGCATTTCGCAGCATATGTCCGCTCCGTCGGTCGGGCACGGCCGGTTCCGCCCGGCCTCCCGGACTCGGGCCGGGCCGGATGCCGTGGGGGAGGCGTGGGTCAGGGGCGTGCGGTGAGCCCCGGAGGCGAGCCGGTCGGGGCCGCAGAGCCCAGGGAGTCGACCAGGACACTCGCCTCCGGGTGGTTCACAGGGCGGGGCACCGCGCCCGCTCCGCCCGGTACCGCCGGCTGCCGGCAGGGCCGGCGCCGGGTGCGACCCCCGCCGCGCGGGAGCGGTCCGCGGCGGCGGGTGGCCGGCGGCGGGGCGGGGGAGCCGTCGGGGGGAAGGACGGAGTCATCGCCGTACGCCTTTCGTCCGGCCTCGTGAGCGAAGTCGCGGTCGGCGGACCGGCCGTCCGGGCGGCGCACACTCGCGCCGCCTGCCGAAAGGCCCTGCCCGCGGCCTGTCTTCCCCTGGCCGGACGTGCCGCCTGCTCCGTGGGTCGGGCGGAGCAGCGGGACCACTCTGGCACCTGCCAACCAGGCACCGCAACCGGCAAGTTGAAATTTGCAAGTGGCAAAGTGCATGCTGCATCCGACGGAACGTGATCGAATGGGCGGGTGGCCGATCCGCCTGCGCGGACGGCCGAAGCCGACGAGGGGGGTGGGCGTGACCGTGGAGACCGAGTGGGGCGGCGCGCCCTCCGTGCTGCGCATGATCCTCGGCAGACGGCTGGAGGAGCTGCGCACCCGGGCCGGCCTCAGCTTCGCCGAGGCGGGCGCGGCCATCGGCGTCAGCCACTCCACGATCCGCCGCATGGAGGCCGCCAAGGTGGCCCGGCTGCGGCTCGCGGACGCCGAGAAACTCCTCCAGGTCTACGGCGTCACGGACCGGGAGGAGGTCGACACCTTCCTGCAGTCCGTGCGCGAGGCCAACAAGCGCGGCTGGTGGCACACGTACCGCGACGTCGTGCCCCACTGGCTGCCCGCCTACCTCAGCCTGGAGCAGGCGGCCCTGCAACTGCGCGGCTACGAGAACCAGTTCGTGCACGGCCTGCTGCAGACCGAGGACTACGCCCGCGCCCTGCTCACCGCGTCCTACCCGCACGCCCCCGCCGAGACCACCGAACGCCGGGTCGCGCTGCGCACGCGCCGCCAGAAGCTGCTGACCGGGGCCCGGCCGCCGCGGCTGTGGGTGGTGATGGACGAGACCGTGCTGCGCCGCCCGGTCGGCGGCCCGCGGGTGATGCGCGCGCAGATCGACCACCTCATCGAGCTGGGCCGGCTGCCCCACGTCACCGTGCAGGTCATGCCGTTCGCGGGCGGACCGCATCCCGCGCTGTGGGCCGGCGCCTTCCACCTCTTCCGGTTCCGCGCCCGCGAACTGCCCGACATCGCCTACCTCAGCGGCCTGGCCAGGGCCGAGTACCTGGACAAGCCCGACGAGGTGGTGGTCTACCGGGAGGCTCTGGACCGGCTGAGCGCCCAGGCGCCGTCCGCCCGGAAGACCGAGTCCCTGCTCGCCGAGTTGCGCGAGGAGTGGTGAGCCGCCGACCGTACCCGCCCGTCGCACCACCCCGCGCGTGCCGACGCGGGGGCCCGACCCCGACCCGAATGGGAGACACGGCGTTGCCCGACAACGGATGGCCGGCCGACCGGATCGACACCGAGAACGCCCACTCCGCCCGCATCTACGACTACATACTCGGCGGCAAGGACTACTACCCCGCCGACAAGGAGGCGGGCGAGGCGATGACGCGGGAGTGGCCCGCGCTCCCGGTGCACATGCGCGCCAACCGCGACTTCATGAACCGCGCGGTGCGCTGGCTGGCCGAGGACGCGGGCGTCCGGCAGTTCCTGGACATCGGCACCGGCATCCCGACCTCGCCCAACCTGCACGAGATCGCCCAGGCCGTGGCCCCCGGGTCCCGGGTCGTCTACGTCGACAACGACCCGATCGTGCTCACCCTCTCCCAGGGCCTGCTGGCCAGCGCGCCCGAGGGCCGGACCGCGTACGTGGAGGCCGACTTCCGCGACCCGGCGGCCATCCTGGACGCCCCCGAACTGCGCGAGACGCTGGACCTGAGCCGGCCCGTCGCCCTCACCGTCATCGCGATCGTGCACTTCATGCTGGACGCGGACGACGCGGTCGGCGTGGTGCGCCGGCTGCTGGAGCCGCTGCCCTCCGGCAGTTACCTCGCGATGTCCATCGGCACCGCCGAGTTCGCCCCCGACGAGGTGGGCCGGGTCGCCCGCGAGTACGCCGCACGGGACATGCCGATGCGGCTGCGCACCCTGGCCGAGGCCCACGAGTTCTTCGACGGCCTGGACCTGGTCGCGCCCGGCATCGTCCAGGTGCACAAGTGGCATCCCGACGGCGGCGCGCGAGGCGTCCGGGACGAGGACATCGCCATGTACGGCGCGGTGGCCCGCAAGCCGTGACAGACCCGGGGCCGGGGTCCGACCCACCTCCCGGACCCCGGCCCCGCCCCTCGTCGTACGACACGTACGACGGGCCGTACGGCGGGCCGGGCGGTCGCCGCAGCCGCGACGACCGGAAGACAGCCCCCTGGAACGAGCCCCGGCCGGACCGGAGGCGACCCGCCTCGGCCGGGATCGGAGCTGCCCGCCCTCGCCAGGGCCACAGGAAACGGCCCCGCGACCACGGAACCGGAGTGCCCGGGAAGCGGTCTTAGGGACCGCCGAAGGCCGGAATCGGCGCGGTCGCGAAGCATCCGGCGGAACGCACGTCGGGGTCGGCCGGATCGGCGTCCGGTCCGGCCCGGAGAGTCCGAAGACCGCCGGCCTTCAGCCGGCCGCCTGACCCGGGCGTGGGCCCCGCCCCGCCCCATTCGGGGCGGGGTCCGCGCTCCGCGCTCCCCGGGCGCCGGTCAGGCGTGGCCGTGCGGGTGGTACGGGCGCGGCAGCCGCATGCCCCGGTCGGCCATGATCCGCCGCACCCGGTCGGGATAGTCGGTGATGATCCCGTCGACGCCCAGGTCCATCAGCGCCTCCACGGTCGCCGGGTCGTCACAGGTCCACGGCACCACCTTCAGCCCCCGGGCGTGCGCCTCGGCGACCATGGCCGCGTCGGAGTAGAACCGGAAGCCCGGGTCGCCGACCTTGCCGGTCTGCGGGAAGCCGTAGTTGGGGGAGAGGGTGGTGACGCCGGGCAGTGTGGCCGCCGCCCGGACGAAGTCACCGCCGTAGTCGTCGGCGTCGATCCCGCCCAGCCACGGGGACGCGCCGGGCCGGCCGACCTGGAGGAAGTCGTAGTTCGTCAGCGCCACCAGCGGCCACCTCGGCGCGAGCCGGTGCATCGCCTTCAGCGCACCCCAGTCGAACGACTGGATGGTGACCTGCCGCTCGATGCCCGAGCGGTGGATCTCCTCGTACACCCGGCGCACGAACACCTCGCGCGGCGCGGTCTGTTCGGGCGCGCCCGCCTCCACCTTGGTCTCGATGTTCAGCTTCACGCCCCGGGCACGGTAGTTCCTGACCAGGCCGAGGACGTCCTTCAGCTCCACCATCCGGAACCCCTCGACGACCTCCTGCTCGGGGAAGCCGGGCAATTGCCGGTACCCGCAGTCCAGCGTCCTGAGCTGAGCGAGCGTCAGGTCCTTGATGTACTTGCCGGCATAGGGGTACATCGGGTCACCGGGCGTGAGCGGGCCGGTGTCCCGGCACTTGACGGCGCTGATCTGCCGGTCGTGGTTGACGACGACCTTCAGGTCCCGGGTGATCTGGGTGTCCAGCTCCAGCGTGGACACCCCGAGCCGCAGCGCCTTGCCGAAGCCCTCCAGCGACTCCTCGGTGGTCAGGCCGAGGCCGCCGCGGTGGGCCTGGAGGTCGAAGCGGGCCGGCGCGGGTCCGCCCGGCGCCGCGTGCGCGGCCACCGGGGACAGCGACGCGGACAGCACAGCCAGGCCGGCGGCCAGGGGCAGCGAAAGGCGACGCGCGAACGGGCTGCGCGCGAACGGGCGTCGCGGGGAGGGGCGTGGCGGGGACGTGCGTCGTGGGGGCAGGGGCCGTAGGGACGGGTGTCGTACGGACATCGGGAACCTCACTCGGGTCTGAGCGGGCGGGGGAGTCCGCCGCCGGGCGCGTGGCGGATTCTCGCAACGCCCCGCGGGCCCGGCCACCCTCCGGGCTGAACATCACGGCACGGACGGGTGAACGTCCCGGCCCGTTCGGTCCGGGGAGGCGCCCCGGACGCTCACCCGTGGTGGCGGCGGCGTTCGGCGGTGGTGCGGTGTACGGCGGTGGTGCGGTGTACGGCGATGAGCGCGGCGTCGTCGCCGAGCCGGCCCCCGGCGTGGGCGAGCAGATCGCGCCGCAGATGGTGCGTCAGCGCCTCCGGGCTGTCCCCGGTCCACCGCGCCACCCGGTCGGCGAGCGGATAGAACCGCCCCCGCTCGTCCCGGGCCTCCACCACCCCGTCGGTGTACAGCAGCAGCGTGTCGCCCGGCGCGAAGGAGAACACGTCCAGCGTGTGCCCGACGCCGTACTGCACCCCGAGCGGCGGCGAGGGGTGCAGGCTCGGGGCCGTGACGACGTGGCCGGGGCCCAGCAGCAGCGGCGGCGGATGGCCGCAGCTGGTCATCCGGGTCACCGCGTCGTGGTCCGGGATCTCCACGAGCAGCGCGGTGGCGAACCGTTCGCCCTCCTCCTCCGGGCGGTCCAGCTCGGCGGCGTAGCGGGTGATGCTCTGGTCCAGCGTGGCGGCGAGTTCCGTCAGCGGGACGCGCCGGTGCGCGCTCTCCCGGAAGGCGCCGAGCAGCAGCGCCGCCTCCCCGATGGCGGGCAGCCCCTTGCCGCGGACGTCCCCGATCAGCACGCGTACGCCGTCGTCGCAGCGGGCCGCCGCGTACAGGTCGCCGCCGATCTGCGCCTCGTCCTCGGCGGCCAGGTACAGGGAGGCGATGCGCACCGCGCCGATCCGCTCGGGCAGCGGCCACATCAGCACCTGCTGCGCGGCCTCGGCGACCGTGCGGACCCGGGCCAGCTGGGCCTGCCGGCGCATCCGCAGGGCGCTGTAGAGGACGGTGAGCACGACCAGGACGGTCAGGGTGATGATCTGGACGATGTGGTTCGTGGTGCCGAGCCCGCCGTGGGTGACGCCGAGGAAGACCTGGGCGGCCACCGCGAGGGCGCCGACCGCCGCGGTGGTGCGGGGGCCGGCGAAGGAGGGGGTGAGCGCGGGGGCGATCACCAGGGCCGGTCCGAGGTGCACGTCGTGGGGGGCGTGCAGGTCCACGACGGTGATCACCACGATGAGCGCGACGGGCAGTACCAGCAGCGCGCGGGCCGACTGCCACGGCTGCCGCGGTCGCGCGCGACCGAGCCGGGATGCCATGCCTCCCAGCGTGCGCCCGGGGTGCCTGAGACGCACGTCACACCGGCGGATTTGGAATCGGACATTCCGGGTGGCTCTTCGGTTCCCGAATAGTGGACGCCGATCGCTTTGCCTTCATGAAGCGGATCGGCTAGCGTCATTCCCCGTTCAAATACCGGCTGGTTTGCCGATTTGGCCTGGGAAATAAAGGTGCTTGACGGGTGATCTGAACCACCCTCAACCGAAATCGCAGCATTTAGCGTCCTGTGTCATGACACAGACGGCGATGAGGCCGGACGCCCACGACACGGCACCCGGCGACGGAGTACGGGGCAAGGGCCTCGGCGGAAATTCCATCGGCCTGCTGGGCAGCGCGGTCATCGGCCTGTCCACCGTGGCACCGGTCTACTGCCTCACCTCCACGCTCGGCTCCACCGCCGGCGAGGTCGGCCTGCACATGCCGGCCGTCTTCCTCGCCGGCTTCCTGCCGATGCTGCTGGTGGCCTTCGCCTACCGGGAGCTGAACAAGGCGGTGCCCGACTGCGGCACCTCCTTCACCTGGACCGTCAAGGCGTTCGGCCCGCACGTCGGCTGGATGTGCGGCTGGGGACTGGTCATCGCGACCGTGATCGTGCTGTCCAACCTCGCCGGCGTCGCCACCACCTACTTCTGGCTGCTGGCCGGAGAGGTCACCGGCAGCGACGCGGTGGCGGACCTCGACGGCGACAAGGCCGTGCACATCATCACGTGTCTGGCCCTGATCGCCGCCGCCACCGCGGTCAGCTACCGGGGCATGACCACCACGAAGGGCGTGCAGTACGCGCTGGTAGGACTCCAGCTCGTGGTGCTCGCCCTTTTCGTCGTCCTGGCCCTGGACAAGGCCCGCACCGGCGCCTTCCCCGGACACACCGACTTCTCCTGGTCCTGGCTCAACCCCTTCGCGGTGGACTCCTTCGCCTCCTTCAGCGCCGGACTGTCCCTGTCGATCTTCATGTACTGGGGCTGGGACACCTGCCTGACCGCCAACGAGGAGACCGTCGGCAGCGAGAAGACACCGGGCCGGGCCGCCCTGATCGCCATGGTCGTGCTGGTCGGCTCCTACCTCGTCACCGGAGTCGCCGCCCAGATGGCCGTCGGCTCCGGCACCCACGGCCTGGGCCTGGCCAACCCGGACACCTCCGACAACGTCTTCGCCGCCCTGGCCGGCCCGGTCATGGGCCGCCTCTGCGGCATCCTGCTCTTCGCCGCCGTCCTCGCCTCGGCCGTCGCCAGCCTCCAGACCACCTTCATCCCGGTCGCCCGCACGGTGCTCGCCATGTCGACGTACCAGGCCCTGCCCCCGTCCTACGCCCGCGTCCACGAGCGGTTCCGCACCCCCGGCCGGGCCACCGTCACCGCCGGCGTGGCCACCGGCGTCTTCTACGCGGTGATGTCGCTGCTCAGCGAGCACGTCCTGGTCGACACCATCTACGCCCTCGGCCTGATGATCTGCTTCTACTACGCGCTCACCGCGTTCGCCTGCGCCTGGTACTTCCGCCGCGACCTCACCCGCTCCGCCCGCGACGCCCTCTTCAAGGGCTTCTTCCCGGTCCTCGGCGGCATCCTGCTCACCGCCGTGTTCGGCAAGACGCTGTACGACATGTGGGACCCGGCCTACGGCAGCGGCTCCGCCGTCCTCGGCGTCGGCTCCGTCTTCGTCATCGGGGTCGGCCTGCTGCTCCTCGGCGCGGTGATCATGCTGGTGATGCGGCGCCGCGACCCGGCCTTCTTCCGCGGCCGGGTCCTCACCGCCGGCACCCCGGCGCTCGTCGTGGAGGACTGAACCACTCCTTCGGGTGCCGTGTCGGAGGCGGCGCCCCGGGTACCCGTACGACCCCCGGGCCGATCCGGCCGCTCGGGGTGCAAGGGTGCCGAATGGAGAGGTCATGACGCACGACGGGGAGGACACCGCGCCCCTGCGGCGAGCGGAGGTCACCGAACTCCGGCTCGCCACCGGCGGGCCGCGACCGACGCCCGCTTCCGGGCCTTCGGAGCCGCGGGAGACCCCGGTTCCGGGGCCGACGGGGTCGGGAGCCGCTCTCGCCTCCGAGTCGATGGACTCGACGGGGCCGAGGAGCCCGATGGAGTCGATGGAGCCGATGGAGCCAACGGGAACGGTGGGGCCAGGGTTCGCCTACGCTTCCGAGCCGACGGATCCGACGGGTTCGACAGGACCGGTGCGGCCGAAGCTCGCTTCCGCTTCCGATCCCACCGAACCGAGGGCCGCATCGGCCACGGATCCCACGGAACTGCCGTCCGCGCCGCCTCCGAGCCGCAACGGGCCCCGGCCCGCGCCGGCCTCGGATCCCGCGGCGCCGCAGCCCGGGGCGACCCCCGGCCGGTCGGAGCCGCGGCCCGAGCCCGTTCCGGAGGCGGCCGAGCCGCCGCCCGTGTCCGGCCCGGATCCGGCGGAGCTGCCGCAGGACCGCAGCCAGGCGATCCTGGAGGCCGCCAAGCAGATCGGCGCCCTCCTCAAACGCGCCGGCCATCCCTTCGCGCTCGCCGGAAGCGTGGCGGTCTACGCCCACGGCGGCAGCCGCTACCTCCAGCACGACGCCGACTTCGCCATCCGCCCGGAGGACGCCGAGGCGGTGGCCGCCACCCTGCGGGAGGCCGGACTCGGCGTACGGGTCCCGCCGGAGGACTGGCTGATCAAGACCACCTGCCACGGGCAGAACGTCGACATCATCTTCTCGCTGGCCCACCAGCCCGTCACCCGCGAGATGCTCGACCGGGCCCACACCCTGCCGGTGGACTCGGTGCTCATGCCCGTCCTCAGCCCGACCGACCTGATCCAGAGCCTGATCAGCGCCTTCTCCGAGCACTACTGCGACTTCGGCTCCGTCCTGCCGGTGGCCCGCGCCGTGCGCGAGAAGGTCGACTGGGAAGCGGTCCGCGCGGCCTGCGGTGCCGAGCCCATGCCCGCCGCCTTCCTCTTCCTCCTCGAACGGCTGAACGTGATCGACGCCCAGGAGGGCCGGCCATGACCGACACGAGCCCGCCGCCCCCGTCGGCGCCCGGGAACCTGGACTACCGCGTCGCCCACCTCGCCGAACACCTCGCCTCGGGAGAGCTGGGGGAACTCGGGGTACGACTCGAACTGCGCGGCGACGTCGTCCTGCTCACCGGCACCGTGCCGTCCACCCAGTGCCGGGACGACATCCTGCGCATGGCCCGCGAGGAACTGGCGGGGCATCCCGTCCACAGCGACCTGCTCATCGCCGGGACCTCCTCGCCCGACCACGGAGAGGACCTGACATGATCCGCGTCGCGGCCGTCGGGGACATTCACATGGGCCCCGAGAGCCAGGGCACGCTGCGCTCCGCCTTCGAGACCCTGCCCGGGTGCGCCGACGTGCTGCTGCTCGCCGGCGACCTCACCCGGCACGGCACCCCGGAGGAGGCCGCGGTCGTGGCCCGCGAGATCAAGGACCTCGGGGTGCCCGTCGTCGCCGTGCTCGGCAACCACGACCACCACGACGAACGGCCCGAGGAGGTCACCGAGATCCTCCGGGACGCCGGCGCCCACGTCCTCGAAGGAGAGGCCGCCGTCGTCACCGCCGACGGCGCCCGGATCGGGGTCGCCGGGACCAAGGGCTTCGGCGGCGGCTTCGTCGGCCGCTGCGCCGGGGAGTTCGGCGAACCCCTCATGAAGGAGTTCGTCCGCTACTCCCGCCGGTGCGCCGACGGCCTGCACGGCGCCCTGAAGGAGCTGGAGGAGCAGGACTGCGACGTACGGATCGCGCTGACCCACTTCTCCCCGGTGCCGGACACCCTGGCCGGGGAGCCGCTGGAGATCTACCCGTTCCTCGGCAGCTATCTGCTCGCCGAGGCGATCGACACGGCGGGCGCCGACCTCGCGGTGCACGGCCACGCCCACGCCGGCACCGAGCACGGCATGACCACCGGCGGGGTACGCGTGCGCAATGTGGCCCAGCCGGTGATCGGGCAGGCGTTCCACGTGTACCACCTGCCGGGTACGGGGGCCTGACGCGGGGCGGCCGCCGGGGCGCGGCGGCCCATGTGGGGCGCGGCTGCCCGCTCCGGCGGCCGGTCCGTCCCGGACCGGGCCCGTCAGGCCGCCGTGCCCAGGGCCTCGCGGCCGGTCACGTCGCCGTCCTTGGCGGCCAGCGGCACCGGCACCGGCCCGCCCCGGCGGCGCACCAGCAGGCCCGCGCCGATCGATCCGGCGATCAGCAGACCGCCCGCCACCAGGGCGCCGCGCGCCCCGGCCCACTCCATCAGCAGACCCAGCAGCGGCGGTCCGCCGAGGCTCCACACCGTGCCGATGCTGCTCCACACCCCGAGCACCCGGCCGCGCAGACGCGGCGGCGGGTCGGTCTGGAGCACGGCGGTACCCGCGGTGTCGGAGACGGACTCCACGACCGCCATCGGCAGCACCAGCACCAGCAGCACCGCGAGCGACGGCGACAGACCGGCCACCACCTGGAGCAGCGCGCCGGCCGCCGCGAGCAGGCCCACGGTCCGCACGGACGGCTTGCGCAGCCGGGCGCCGAGGACCGCGCCGATGATGCCGCCGACGGCCAGCACGGTGGACACGGTGCCGAACGCCCCGGCGCCGCCCGCGAGCGGCCCGGTGACCAGGACGGCGAGGGTCAGACCGTAGTTGCGGCCGAAGACGGAGCTGAGACCCGTGATGCCCGCGAGGGCGACCAGCCGGGGGCTGCGCACGAAGAAGGCCAGGCCCTCGCGCACCCCCATCTCCGTACGGGCCGGTGCCTCCCGCGACCCGGCCGCCGCCGGCTCGGCGGCCCCGGCGGCCGGCCGCAGGAACGGCACCACCGAGGCCACGAACAGGAACGACAGCCCGTTGGCGGCGTACGCGGAGGCCGTACCGAGGAAGCCGACGGCGACCCCGGCCAGGGCGGTTCCGACCAGCCGGCCCGCGCTGTGGACCAGTGCGCCCACCCCGATCGCCGACGGCACGTCCGCCACGGGCACGAGATCGTTGCCGAGCAGGGCACAGGCCGGCCCGTCGACGGTGGCGATGACGCCGGTGACGGCGGCCAGCACCAGCAGCGCCGTCATGTCGATCCGGTCCAGCGCCACGAGCAGCGCCGTGGTGAAGGCGACCGCGCCGAGCAGCGTCTGACTGACGGCGACCGTCACCTTGCGGGGCCAGCGGTCCACGGCCGCGCCGCCGAGCAGGCTCACCAGCAGCGCGGGGGCCGCCTGGACGGACATCGACAGACCGGTCGCGGCGGCCGAGCCCGTGATGTGCAGCACGAGCAGGTTCTGCACGGTGAGCTGCATCCACGTACCGGCGTTGGAGACGAAGTTGGCCACCGACCACCAGCGCATGCCGCGGTGGCGCAGGGAGCGCCACGGGGAACGGGAGGCCGGGGCGGGGGCGGGAGTGGACACGGCAGAGGCAGAGGGCACGGCGGGGTACTCGACAACCAGGGGTCGGGAGAGACCGGCGGGGTCCGTCGGGCCGGCTGCGTCGCTCGGCCGGGCCGCCTGGTCAGGGCGCCGACCATGGTGGCAGACGGGACGCCCCAGTCGTCGCCACACCGGGCGCGCAACGGGCCCGCGGAACCGGGAAAACGCCCTCCTAGCAGGCCCGTCACCAGCCGCGTGGGGTTCCTCACAGGCACATCCACACGTTGCCCGCCCATCAGGGCGCCCGCCTACAGATTGATGGCGCGCATCCCCGCCTCGTCGTACCGCTCGCCCGCCGGCTCGGGCAGCTCGGCGTCGATCCGGGCCAGGTCCCGCGCGGTCAGCTCGACAGCGGTCGCGGCGACGTTCTGCTCCAGGTAGGTGCGGCGCTTGGTGCCCGGGATCGGCACCAGGTCCTCGCCCTGGGCCAGCACCCAGGCGATGGCCAGCTGGGCCGGGGTCACGCCCTTCTCGGCGGCGATCTCCTTGACCTTCTCCGCGAGCCGCAGGTTCGCCGCCAGATTGGCGTCCGTGAAGCGCGGGCTCGTACGGCGGTAGTCGTTCTGGTCCAGCTCCTCGGGCGAGGCGAAGCGGCCCGCGAGGAAGCCCCGGCCGAGCGGCGAATACGGCACGAAACCGATGCCCAGTTCCCGGCACGCGGGCAGCACCTCGGCCTCCACGTCCCGCGACCACAGCGAGTACTCGCTCTGCACGGCGGTGACCGGGTGCACGGCGTGGGCGCGCCGGATGGTCTCCGCGCTCGCCTCGCTCAGCCCGATGTACCGCACCTTGCCCTCGGCGACCAGCTCGCCGAGCGCGCCGGCCGTCTCCTCGATGGGCACGTTCGGGTCGACGCGGTGCTGGTAGTACAGGTCGATGTGGTCGGTGCCCAGGCGGCGCAACGAGCCCTCCACCGAGCTGCGGACATGCTCGGCCGAGCCGTCCTGCGCGCCGATGGTGCTCATGTCGCCGGGCACGGCGCCGTCCATCCGGTAGCTGAACTTCGTGGCGATCACATACTCGTCCCGGCGTCCCTTGACCGCCTCGCCGACCAGCGACTCGTTGGTGAGCGGGCCGTACAGCTGCGCGGTGTCCAGGAAGTCGATCCCGAGGTCCAGGGCCCGCCGGATGGTCGCGATCCCCTCCGCGCGGTCGGCGGAGCCGTAGAAGACGGACATCCCCATGCATCCGAGCCCGACGGCCGACACCTGAAGATCCCGCAGACTGCGCTTGCGCATGGGAGTCCCTTTCGTACGGTGGGTTGTCATCTCACCGGCGACGCTACGAGCTGAAGCGCACTCGAAGTCAAGACGGACCCGGCATGCGGGTGGCGGGGGGCACGGCTCGCGGGTCAGCTCCCGGGGAAGTCGGGCAGCCGGTCCCTGATCTCCAGCGCCTGCTGCCTGATCCGCTCCGCCTGGTCTTCGAGTTCCCGTGCCTGGTCGGCCAGCTCCTGGGTGATGGGCTCACCGGCGCCGTTGGCGACGGAGGGGAGCAAACCGGGGGACCGGGCGAGGCCGACGGGCTCCCCGGGGCCGAGGAGTCCGCCGAGGAGGCCGCTGGAACCGTCGGGTCCGAGGAGGCCGCTGAGGAGACTGGCGACGTCGCTACCGGGAGGAGTACTCATGTGTCTCTCCGATGTCTCGCTGCCGTGCCGCCGTTCGGCGCGGCTTCTACTTGCCCCATGCGCCGTCCGGGCGAACGACATGCGTACGGCTGCCGGAATTCACTCCAGAGGTTGACCTTCGGAGAGTCGCCCTTCCCGAGTGACCGAGCCCGTCTCCGCGATCCGGCGGTCCTGGCCGTGCGCAACCGTGTCAAGCGGTGACCGCGCGCACGGCAGGGCCCCGGTGCCGTTCGGGACGGTTCCGGGGCCCTGCCGGTGTGCTTCACGCGGTGTCGGTCGTCACTCGCGCGCCCCGCACGGGGCGCAGCAGGACGGGGCCGGTTCGACGCAGATGGTGACGGAGTCGGTGTTGTCGGAGGTGTCCGGCTCGGTCTCGTTGCCGGTCACGGTGGCGGTGTTGGTGAGCGGTCCCGCCTCCGTGGCCTTGGCGCGCAGGACGAGGGTCGCGGTGGCGCCGTCGGGTACCTCGCCGACCGCCCATTCGCCGGTCGCCGGGTCGTACGTTCCGGACGCGCTGTCGGCGGACAGGAAGGCGAGGCCGTAGGGGAGTTCGTCGGTGACGACGACGCCGGTGGCCTGGTTCGGGCCGGAGTTGCGGACGGTGATGCGGTACGTCACGGTCTGGCCGACGGTCACCGTGGTCGCGTCGGCCGCCTTCGTCACGTTCAGGTCGGCCGCCGGAAGGACCTCGGTGATCTCCTCATTGGATGTGGCGGTCAGCGGCTCCGGGGTGTCGCCCAGCCGGTTCTCGTAGGCGGCGGTGGCGGCGTTGCTGATCCGCGTGCCGCCGGCGGACCGGTCGATGACCACCCGGTACTCCACCGTGGTGCCCGCCGGGAGCGTCTCGGTATTGGGCAGGCTGCCGCCCTGCCCGGCGGACGCGCCGGTGCCCAGGTGGAAGACGACCCTGTTCGTCTCCTCGTCGAAGTACGCCTCGTCATCACCCTGTTCGTCGGTCTTGGGGCCCGCGTTCGGGCCGTCGACGATGCGCAGGGACCCGGGGACGTACGTCGTGCCCTCCGGGATGTCGTCGCTCAGCACCAGGTTCTCCGCCGCGCCGCCGCCCTCGTTCTTCGCGGTGACGCGGTAGGTGATGACGTCACCCACCTCCAACGGCCCTGCCGGGATGGCGGACTTGGTCAGCTCCACGAACGGAGCGGTGCCGAAGAAGATGCCGTCGAGGAAGTTGCCGACGCTGCGGTTGCCGCCGGCCGCGGAGACGGACCGGAACGAGAAGCGCGTCGTGGTCTGTCCCGCCGGGACGGTGTAGGTGCCGGTGTAGTGACCCCAGGCGGTGGTGCCGTCGGTGAAGCGTTGCTGTTCCACCGGTGAGCCCGGCGCGCCGATGTCCAGGGCCATGGTGTCCTGCCCCAGCCGGCCACGGTGGTAGAGCCGCCAGTAGAGGGTGGACCCGGGCGTGGTCGGCAGGTCCTGGTAGAGCGTGGAGACCTCGTTGGCGTTCAGCTCGGCGAACTGGGAACCGTCGGCCGACGGCACGCCGTTGAAGCCCGACCGCCAGATCTCGATCATGTGGTCGGACGCGGTGGTGAGCCAGCCCGGGACCCGTGTGGGTGCCTGGGTCTGCGAGGCGTCCGGCAGGATCGCCATATCGGCGACGGGAGGCTGCTCGAAGCTGCCGTTGACGAGCACGACCCGGAGCGGAGCGGTGGGAGGTGTGGTCATGGGTCTTCCCCTTGCGTCGGCGTTGCTGGAGTGCGTCCCGACCGGCCGCGTACGCGCCGGCGGCGACGCCCGAATGCCCAGTCAGGGCAGCGCATCCGCGTGACCTCGGGAAGAGACGGCCGAACGGCTCTCGCCAACCTGGTGCAGTGGGTTTCAACCGCCGTCCATCGACGCCGCTTTCACCCGGACACCCGTCGCCGCCGGGACCGTGCCACTTCAGCCACCCACGTATACGTGACACCAAACGCCAGCTCAGCCGTGGCCGAAAACGCCCGCACACCTCCATGCCGCTCACCCTTTCCCAGGATGAATCGGGGGGCGTGAAGTTGACGCCCTCGGCGCACGGCACCACTGCCGTGCGCCGAGGGCGCTGAGCCGGTGCGCTAGGGGTTGAGTCGTACAGGCAGTTCGAAGAGGTCGTTCTGGGTGACCACCGGCTTGTTGCGCAGCTCGCTCGCCGGCACCGCCAGGTCCAGGCCCGGGAACCGGGCGTAGAGCGCGGGCAGGGCGATGCCCGCCTCCAGCCGGGACAGCGCGGCGCCGGGGCAGACGTGCGGGCCGTGACCGAAGGAGATGTGCCGGTTGCGCGTCTCACGGGTGATGTCGAAGCTGCCCGCGGTCGGGCCGTGCGCGTTCTCGTCGCGCCCGATCGCGCCGTACGACACGATCAGCGCGTCCCCGGCCGGGATCACCTGGTCGCCGACCGGCACGTCCTCGGTCGCGAACCGGATCAGGACGTGCGAGGTCGGCGTGGAGTAGCGCAGCGTCTCCTCGATCACCGCCGACCAGTCGGCCCGCCCGGACAGCACCAGGGCGCGCTGCTCGGGGTGGGTGGAGAGGTTGACGACGGCGTTGACGATCAGCGAGATCGTCGTCTCGTGGCCCGCCGCCACCATCAGCTGGAGCGTGGAGACGATCTCCTCGTCCGTGAGCCGGTCGCCGTCCTCCGCCGCGAGGATCAGCGCGCTGGTCAGATCGTCGCCCGGTTCGGCCCGCTTCGCCGCCACCGTCTCGGCCATGATCCCCGCCAGCTCGGCGAGGGTCGCGCCGACCTCCTCCGGCGGGGTCTGGGTGGAGAAGAACTTCTCGAACAGCACCTTCAGCCGGGGCAGCCGCGCCTCCTCGATCCCCATCAGGTCGGCGATCACGTACATGGGCAGCGGATAGGCGAAGGCCGACTTCAGGTCGACGGCCCGGCCGTCCGCGGGCAGCGCGTCCAGCAGGTCCTGGGTGAGCTTCGCTATCCGCTCCCGCATCCGCTCCACCCGGCGCGGGGTGAGCGCCTGCGCGACCAGCGTGCGCAGCCGGCGGTGTTCGGCGCCGTCGGCTGTGAGCATGGAGCGGCCCGGATTCGCCAGGCCGATCAGCGGCCAGTCCGCGGGGATCTCACCGCGCTGCCAGGCCCCCCACACCTCGATGTCCTTCACCAGCCGCGGATCGGTGAGCAGCGCCTTGGCCTCGGCATGACGGGTGACGGCCCATACCGGGACACCGCCGGGGAGTTCGACCGCGGCGAGCGGACCGGCCGCGCGCAGGGCCGCGCTCTCGGCGTCCAGATCGGTGACGAAGGGATCCAGGGCGATACGGGGTGCAGCGGTACCGGTCGTCATCTGACGTGCCTCCCAGGGCAGGGTCGTTAGTGCGCGGGTACGGCGCCGGTCCGGGGAGGACACCCCCCGGACCCCCGGCCGCACGACGCACCGGCCGGGGCGACGCGGGATCAGCGGGCTGGGACGGGGCTGAACCGGACGGGCAGTCTGGACAGCCCTCTCAGCCAGGGCGAGGGCCGCCGGGTGAGGGAGTCGGCGGGCACCGCCAGGTCGATGTCCGGCAGCCGGTCCAGCACCACCTCGATGCCGGTCCGCGCGATCACCTCGGCGACCTCCTGCGCGGGGAACGGGCAGCGGTGCTCGCCGTGGCCGAAGGAGAAGTGCGCGTTGTTGCCGCCGGTCAGCTCCGAGGCGTCGGTGCGCACCTGCGGATCGGAGTTGGCGCCCTGCAGACCGAGCAGCAGCAGGTCGCCGGCCCGGACGGCCCGGCCGCCGAGGCGGGTGTCGCGGGCGGCCCAGCGGCCCGCCACGTTCTGCGTGGGCGTGTCCTCCCACAGCACCTCGTTCATCGCCTCGGCGACGCTGTTGCGCCCGCCGAACAGGGAGGCGGCGAACCGGTCGTCGGTCAGCATCAGCCGGAGCGAGTTGCCGATCCAGTCCGCGGTCGGCTGGTGCCCGGCCGCCATCATCACCATCAGGTCCTGGACGATCTCCTCGTCGCTGAACCCGCTGTCGTCGGCGAGCATCCGGGAGACCACGTCGTCCGCGGGCTCCTTCCTCCGCTCCGCGACCAGCCGGGCCATGGAACCGGCCAGATGCGCCTGCCCGGCCAGCGCCCGCTCCCGGCCGTCGATCATGTCGTTCAGGGCGGTGACCAGCCCGGGGCCGTCCTCGTCGGAGAACCCGTACAGCCGGGCCAGGACCCGCACCGGCAGCAGCATGGCGTACTGCGCGATCAGATCGGCCTCGCCCGCGGCGCACAGCGCGTCGATCAGCTCGTCCGCGAACCGCTCGGCGTGCCCGCGCATCTCGAACGGGTCCACCGCCTCCAGCGCGTTGCTCACCATCGCCGCGCGCTGCCGGTGCCGTTCGCCGACGGTGTAGAGGATCGACGGCTGCTTGCGCCCGATCATCGGCAGCAGCGGCCAGTCCGCGGGGATGTTCTCCCACTGGTTCCACAGGTCCGAGTCCCGGCTGAACAGCACGGGATCGCCGGTGACCTGGTGCAGTTCCCGGTAGCCGAGCACCAGCCAGGCCGGGATGTCACCGTCGAGCAGCACCGGCACCACGGAGCCGTGGTCGCGCCGCATCTCCCGGTACAGGCGCGCGGGTTCGGTCTGGAACCGGGGTCCGCTGAGCGGGACGGCGTCGGGGGTGGTCACACGAACTCCTGTCGGGGCTGGCCCGCCCGCGCGGACGGGTCGGCGTACCGGTTCTTCACATGCTGCACCAGGGTGATCAGCACCTGCTTGCCCGACTCCCGGGAGCGGGCGTCGCAGTCGACCAGCGGCACATGCGGATCCAGGTCGAGGGCCTCGCGGACGTCCGCCCCGGCCCGCACCGGACCGCCGAAGTCGTTGCAGGCCACGATGAACGGCGTGCCGTGGTGCTCCAGCCGGTCGATGGCGTACCAGGAGTCGTCGATCCGCCGGGTGTCGACCAGGACGACCGCGCCGAGCGTGCCGGTGAACAGCCGGTCCCACAGGAACCAGAACCGCTCCTGGCCCGGCGCGCCGAACAGGTACAGCACATTGCGCGCGTCCAGGGTGATCCGGCCGAAGTCGAAGGCCACCGTGGTCGCGGACTTGCCGCGCACCTGCGCGATGTCGTCGATCGCCTCGCCGGCCTGGGTCATCGTCTCCTCGGTGTTGAGGGGACGGATCTCGCTGACCGAGCGGACCAGCGTGGTCTTGCCGACGCCGAAGCCGCCCACGACCACGATCTTGAAGCCTTGGTCGGCGGAGGCACCCAACGGGGCGCTCCCCCGCTCTCGGCTCCGCTCGAGCGGGGGGACCCCCATGTCAGAGGTTGCGAAGTCCAACGAGCACCTGCTCCAGGATGTCGGGATCGGTGATGGCCGGCCGGCGCGGGTGCCGGGCGCTGACCCGGCCCGCCGCCAGCAGATCGGAGAGCAGGACCTTGGTGATGCCCACGGGCAGCCGCAGCTCGGCCGCGATCTCCACCACCGAGGTGGGGGACTGGGCCAGCTTCAGGATCGCCACGTGCTCCGACTGCATGCCGGCCGTCGGCTCCGACTCGGCGACCACGAGGGTGACCAGGTCGAAGGGGTTGTCGGGGTCGGACCGGCTGCGTCCCTGGGTGAGGGTGTACAGCCGGTCGGGAGCGTCGTCGCGGCCCGGGCGGTGCCTGCCGGGTCCGCTCATGACGTACGGGGCAGAGCGGTCAGGTACGTGCCGAGCTGCTCCACCAGCTCGCTCATGTTGTGCCCGACGACACCGGCGTCCGCGTCCTCGGTGGTGATCACCGCCAGATGGGCACCGGAGCCCGCCTCCACGATGAACAGCACACCGCCGTAGAACTCGGTCATCGCCGAGCGCACCCCGCCGCTGCCGTCGCCGAACTCCACGGACGCGCCGTGCGACAGCGACTGGATGCCGGCGGCGATCGCCGCCAGCTGGTCGGCCTGGTCGACGCTCAGCTCCGGCGTCCGGCACAGCTTCAGCCCGTCCCGGGACAGCACGAGCGCGTGCCGGGCACCCGGGGTCCTCTCCAGCAGGCCCTCCAGGAGCCAGGTGAGCTTGTCGTCGGCGGTGGTCGGGCCGGTCATGAAGTGGTGTCGCCTTCCGGGTGCGTGTGCGAGTGGGGGTGCGTGTCGGTGGGGTCGTCCGGCGCCGGTGCGTGAGGCGCGTCGGGCGTGCGGGAGGCCGGGGGTGTCTCCTCCGGCGGGCCGGCCGCGGGCGCCGGGCTCGGCGCTGCCGACGGGCGGACGGCCTGGCGGAAGCTGCTGAAGCGGGCGGCGCGGGCCTTGCCCTCGTCCGCCGTCGGCGTACTGCGCGGTCCGCCGCCGGACGCGGAGCGGCCGCGCTCGGCCTCGGCGAGCGTCCGGCCCCGGCGCCGCTTGGGCAGCCCGGCCGGGCCCGGCTCCGGCGGCGCGGCCGGCTCGTGGATGGGGGCGGCCTCCAGCGCGGGCGGCGCCGGTACGGGCGGCACGCTCTGCGCGGGGGTCACGCTCTGCGCGGGCGGGGCCGCGGCGGGCGGCTCGGCCGGGGCGGAGCCGGTCAGGATGGCCTGCGGGATGAGCATCAGTACGCCCGTGCCGCCGCGCGCGGAGGGCCGGAACGACACCTTGAGCCCGTGCTTGCGGGAGAGGCGGCCGACCACGGCGAGCCCGAGCCGGGTGCCGGTCAGACCGCCCAGCCCGGAGACGTCCCCGGCGACGGCCCGCTCGGCGCGGCGCAGCTGCACATCGCCCATCACCAGCCCGCTGTCCTCCACCGACACGATGACCCCGGCCGGCACCTCCTCCACGTACACGTGGACCTCGGCCGTGGGCGGCGAGAAGTTCGCGGCGTTGTCGAGGAGTTCGGCGAGGGCGTGCATCACGCCCTCGGCGGCGTGCCCGGCGACGGCGGCCTCGCTCGTCGAGTGCACCCGCACCCGCCGGTACCCGGCGATCCGGCCCATCGCACCGCGCAGGATCGACTCCATGCTGATCGGCCGCGCCCACCGGCGCCCCGAACGCGCCCCGGTGAGCACGGCGATGGAGTCCGCGAGCCGGCCGGCCTGGGCGGTGCGGTGGTCGAGGTGGAGCAGATCGTGCAGCACGTCCTCGTCGGTGTGCCGCTCCTCCATCGCCCGCAGGTCGGCGAGCGTGGCGGTGGCCAGGGCCTGCATCCGGGCGGCGGTGTTGGAGGTCGCGGAGATCGCGGCCGCCCGCTCGCGCCGGGCCTGCTCCAGCTCGTCCGCCAGCCGGGCCGTCTCCTGCCGGAGCCGGTCCAGCTCACGGGCGCCCTCGGCGACCAGGCGGTCCCGTTCGGCGGTGAACGAGTCCGTCAGCTCCGCGCGCTGCCGGGCCAGTTCGTCCACGAGCCGCTGCCGCTCCTGGTGTGCCTCTTCGGTCGTACGGGCCTGCTGCTGGAGCAGCCGTCCGACGTCCTGGGTGACGCCCTCCAGTCGCTGCCGGGTGTCGCGCGCGGTGCGCCGCGCGTGCGCGGCCGTGGCCACCGCCACGCTGAGGACGACCGCCGCCACGGCCCCGCCGCCGGCGAGCGGGGTGCGTGCCGCGCCCGGTGCCACCGCCACGGCCGCGCAGACCGCGAGCGCCGACAGCACACCGGTGACGGCGAGGGCGGAGACGAACGTACGGAGGGAGGGTCGGTCGCCGGGGTGCGTGGGCGCGGTCATCGGTCCGGTCTGGTCCTCGTGCGACTAGGAGACATGGCACAGGTGGTGAATTCGCGGTCACTATACGAGAGTTCGTGATCAGAAAAGAACAGAACCCCTGGGATCCGGGTTTCCGGCGGTCATCCGGGCCGAGATGCCGGTAATGGGGGACGGATCAATGGGGGCGAAGGTTGCCTCTCGGTACCTGATTCACAAGGTGGTACTTGCCACCCCTTAAGGATCTTGACGGCCCTGTCCCGGATCGCTGGACTGTCACCAGTGATCGATGAAGGACCCACCCGGCGGCCCCGCACCACGTTCGCCCGGCTCGTCCGGTGCGCCGGGCGCACGCTGGGCACCGAGTGGCACGGCATCGTCGTCGACCCGGTACGGCGGCTCGCGCGGCGCGGACTGTCCGGGCTGCTGCTCGCGTTCGTCGCCGCGTCCGGTGTCGTCCTCTTCCACGACATCGCCCAGTACCCCGCCGGAGCGGTGTGGGTACGACGGCTCGGCGGCGTCCAGGCCGACCTGCCGCTGTGGCTGTCCCTGCTGCGCACCCCCGTGTCCCTGTACGTCCCGGCGCTCGACCTGCCGGTGTGGGCGGGCATCACCCAGCTGTTCCTCGCCTTCGCCCTCGCCGAACTGACCCTGGGCCGGGCCCGGACCCTGTTCATCGCCTACACCACCACCCTGGCCGGCACCCTCACCGCCCGGCTGATGATCGCCCTGGGTCCCGGCTGGTGGGGCCTCGGGCTGCCGCCCGAGGCCGGGCAGGTGCTCGACACCGGCCCCTCCGCGGCCGTGGTGGGCCTGTTCACCTATCTCGCGGTGGTCCGGCGCGCCCCCGTGGTGTTCACACTGACCGGCGGCTCGATGGTGTGGGAGTCCGTCGCCGCACCCAACCTGGCGGGCCGCGAACACCTGATCGCCGTGGCCGCGGCCGTCGTCCTCGGGTTCCTGCACGGCCGGGGCGAGCGGCTGCGCACGGCCGTACGCTCCCGGCTCGGGCGCCGGTCCGGTCCGGCCGGACCGCCGCTTTCGGACACCGGCGGCCCCGGCGCGCCCTTGTGGCCCCGGCCACCCCGCCGGTGTGATGGTTTTCGCACCTCGACCCGTACAGGCAGCCCCTAGGGTTTCCGGCGAGTGGCGGCAGGGCGGGCCGAGGCCAGGGTGTTCGTCGCCGACAGGCAGCTGAAGGGAATCCAGGATGTTCCGCAAGGTGCTGGTCGCCAACCGTGGAGAGATCGCGATCCGCGCGTTCCGGGCGGGCTACGAACTCGGCGCGCGTACCGTCGCCGTCTTCCCGCACGAGGACCGCAACTCGCTGCACCGACTCAAGGCCGACGAGGCGTACGAGATCGGGGAGCCGGGGCATCCGGTGCGGGCCTACCTCTCCGTCGAGGAGATCGTGGCCGCCGCCCGCCGGGCGGGCGCCGACGCCGTCTACCCGGGCTACGGCTTCCTGTCCGAGAACCCCGAACTCGCCCGCGCCTGCGCGGAGGCGGGCATCACCTTCGTCGGGCCCGGCGCGGACATCCTGGAGCTGACCGGCAACAAGGCGCGCGCGGTCGCCGCCGCCCGCGCCGCCGGCGTGCCGGTCCTCGGCTCCTGCCCGCCCTCCACCGACGTGGACGAACTGGTGCGCGCCGCCGAGGACATCGGCTTCCCCGTCTTCGTCAAGGCGGTCGCGGGCGGCGGCGGGCGCGGCATGCGCCGCGTCGAGGACCCGGACCGGCTGCGCGAGTCCATCGAGGCCGCCTCCCGCGAGGCCGCCTCCGCCTTCGGCGACCCGACGGTCTTCCTGGAGAAGGCCGTCGTAGAGCCCCGCCACATCGAGGTGCAGATCCTCGCCGACGGCGAGGGCGACGTCATCCACCTCTTCGAACGCGACTGCTCGGTCCAGCGCCGCCACCAGAAGGTCATCGAGCTGGCCCCCGCGCCCGACCTGGACCCGGATCTGCGCGACCGGATCTGCGCCGACGCCGTCCGCTTCGCCCGCGAGATCGGCTACCGCAACGCCGGCACGGTGGAGTTCCTGCTCGACCGCGACGGCAACCACGTCTTCATCGAGATGAACCCGCGCATCCAGGTCGAGCACACCGTGACCGAGGAGGTCACCGACGTCGACCTGGTCCAGGCCCAGCTGCGCATCGCCGCCGGCGAGACCCTCGCCGACCTGGGGCTCTCCCAGGACACCGTCACCCTGCGCGGCGCCGCCCTGCAGTGCCGGATCACCACTGAGGACCCCGCCAACGGCTTCCGCCCGGACACCGGCCGGATCAGCGCCTACCGCTCCCCGGGCGGCTCCGGCATCCGGCTCGACGGCGGCACCACCCACGCCGGTACGGAGATCAGCGCGCACTTCGACTCGATGCTGGTCAAACTCACCTGCCGGGGCCGCGACTTCCAGGCCGCCATCGGCCGGGCCCGGCGCGCGGTCGCCGAGTTCCGCATCCGCGGCGTGGCCACCAACATCCCCTTCCTCCAGGCGGTCCTGGACGACCCCGACTTCCAGGCGGGCCGGGTCACCACCTCCTTCATCGAGCGGCGCCCGCACCTGCTGACCGCCCGGCACTCCGCCGACCGCGGCACCAAGCTGCTCACCTACCTCGCCGACGTCACCGTCAACAAGCCGCACGGCGAACGGCCCGAGCTGCCCGACCCGCTCACCAAGCTGCCGCCGCTGCCCGCCGGCGAGCCGCCCGCCGGCTCCCGGCAGCTCCTCGTGGACCTCGGCCCCGAGGGCTTCGCCCGGCACCTGCGCGAGTCGCCGGCCCTCGGCGTCACGGACACCACCTTTCGCGACGCCCACCAGTCCCTGCTGGCCACCCGGGTCCGCACCAAGGACCTCCTCGCCGTCGCCCCGGTCGTCGCCCGCACCCTGCCCGGGCTGCTCTCCCTGGAGTGCTGGGGCGGCGCCACCTACGACGTGGCGCTGCGCTTCCTCGCCGAGGACCCCTGGGAGCGGCTGGCCGCCCTGCGCGAGGCCGTCCCCAACATCTGCCTCCAGATGCTGCTGCGCGGCCGCAACACCGTCGGCTACACGCCGTACCCGACCGAGGTCACCGACGCCTTCGTGCAGGAGGCCGCTGCCACCGGCATCGACATCTTCCGCATCTTCGACGCCCTCAACGACGTCGGCCAGATGCGCCCCGCCATCGACGCCGTACGGGAGACGGGCACCGCGATCGCCGAGGTGGCCCTCTGCTACACCGGCGACCTCAACGACCCGGCGGAGCGGCTCTACACCCTGGACTACTACCTGCGCCTGGCCGAACGGATCGTCGAGGCCGGCGCCCACGTCCTCGCGGTCAAGGACATGGCGGGCCTGCTGCGCGCCCCGGCCGCCGCCAAGCTGGTCTCCGCGCTGCGCCGCGAGTTCGGCCTGCCCGTGCACCTGCACACCCACGACACCGCGGGCGGCCAGCTCGCCACCTACCTCGCCGCGGTCCAGGCGGGCGCGGACGCGGTCGACGGCGCGGTGGCCTCCATGGCCGGGACCACCTCCCAGCCGTCGCTGTCCGCGATCGTCGCCGCCACCGACCACTCCGAGCGGCCCACCGGCCTCGACCTCCAGGCGGTCGGCGACCTGGAGCCGTACTGGGAGGGCGTCCGCCGGATCTACGCCCCGTTCGAGGCGGGCCTCGCCTCGCCGACCGGCCGGGTCTACCACCACGAGATCCCCGGCGGCCAGCTGTCCAACCTGCGCACCCAGGCCGTCGCCCTCGGCCTCGGGGACCGCTTCGAGGACATCGAGGCGATGTACGCCGCCGCCGACCGCATCCTCGGCCGCCTGGTCAAGGTCACCCCGTCCTCCAAGGTGGTCGGCGACCTCGCCCTGCACCTGGTGGGCGCCGGGGTCGCCCCGGAGGCATTCGAGGCGGACCCCGGCACGTACGACATCCCGGACTCGGTGATCGGCTTCCTGCGCGGCGAGCTGGGCACCCCGCCCGGCGGCTGGCCGGAGCCGTTCCGCACCAAGGCGCTCCAGGGCCGTGCCGCGCCCAAGCCCGCGCCCGAACTGTCCGCCGAGGACCGCGAGGGGCTGGCCAAGGACCGCAGGCCGACCCTCAACCGGCTGCTGTTCCCCGGCCCGGCCCGCGCGTTCGAGACCCACCGCCAGTCCTTCGGCGACACCGGCGTCCTGGACAGCAAGGCGTTCTTCTACGGCCTGCGCCCGGGCAAGGAGTACGCCGTCGACCTGGAGCCCGGTGTCCGGCTGCTGATCGAGCTCCAGGCGATCGGCGAGGCCGACGAGCGCGGCATGCGCACCGTGATGTCCACGCTCAACGGCCAGCTGCGGCCCATCCAGGTCCGGGACCGGGCCGCCGCCTCCGACGTCCCGGTGACGGAGAAGGCCGACCGGAACAACCCGGGCCACGTCGCCGCGCCCTTCGCCGGTGTGGTGACCCTGGCCGTCGCCGAGGGCGACGCGGTCGAGGCCGGTGCCACGGTCGCCACCATCGAGGCGATGAAGATGGAGGCCGCGATCACCGCCCCGAGGGCGGGCCGGGTCTCCCGGCCGGCCATCAACCGCGTGCAGCAGGTGGAGGGCGGCGACCTGCTGGTGGAGATCGTCTGACCCGCCCGCGCCCGCGCGACCGGACCGCCGCCCGCCGCCACACCGGACCGCCCGCCAGGGCACCCGGCGGGCCGTCTGCCGCCCCCGCGTCCGCGCCGCAGGCCCGCCGTGGCCGGGTCCGTCCCGGCCGCGACGGCCGCGACGGCTGCGACGGCCGCGTCGGGCGCGACGGCCGCGTCGGGCGCGGGGCCCGCCCCGGCCCGCTACAGGCGGCCGAAGTGGTACCGCAGCCGGGCCAGCAGCAGGTTCGGGTCGCGCTCGGTCCGGTAGGCGGCGCCGGGCACGTACACCGTACGGCCGCGTACGGCGACGGCGGTCGGGCCGGCCAGCCCGTCCGCCGCGGTGAGGACCACGGTGTGGCCGCCGTCGCGCCGGACCAGCACCACCTGGTCGCCGCCGTTCAGCGCGGCCAGGACGGTGCGGCCGGCGCCGGGGAAGGCGAAGTCGTCGATGCCGCCGAGCCCGCGCGCCCGGGTCTCCGGCGCCCCGGCGGAGCCGTCCTCGCCCACCGGGATGCGCAGCAGCGTCCCCCGGTCGGTGTTCGACACCCACACGGAACCGCGGTGCACCTTGATGCCGTTGGCGCCGAAGCCCCCGGCGCGCGACGGCCGCAGCTCCGTCCGCCGCGCCCAGGCGGTGGCCGGTCCGCCCGCCGCGGGGACGCGCCAGACCGTGCCGCGCACCGAGTCGGCGGCGTAGAGCACGCCCCGGCGCCCGTCGAGGGCCAGGCCGTTGGGGAACCCGTCGGGCGGCAGCGCGGCGATCTGCACCGGGGCGCCGCCGGGGGAGATCCGCCAGACGCCGGTCGCCCGGGTACCGGTGGCGTAGTTGACGTACAGGGTGCCGTCGTGGGCGCGGACGATCCCGGTGACGGCGGCGCCGCCCACGAGTGGGGTGTGCGGGTCGGCGACCGCGGGCAGCTCGGCACGGGTGGTGCGGGTCCCGTCGGGGTCCACCCGGACCACCGTACGGGCGAAGGCGAAGGTGAGGTCGGCGGAGCCGTCCGGTTCCAGCGCGATGTTCTCGGGTCGCTGCCCGGCGGCCGGGTCGAAGCGGGCGACGACACGCGCGTCGCCGACGGGCGGCTCGGTCTCGGTGGCGGGCGCGGCGGCGACCAGGCCGAGTGCGAGCGCGGCCGTGGCGGCACCGGTCAGGCGGGGGCGTCGGGGCATGTGACCTCTTTTCGGTCGGCGCGCGGGGCGCCGGCGTGCGGGGCCACACCAACATGACGGTGGACGGGACGCCGCCCGCGGGAGCCGGGGCCGCGGGTTCGCCCGCGCGGACCACCCGGGCGCGCCGTACGAGGCACACCCGGGCGGCATCCGGCCGCGGCGGCCCGGGGAGGCGCGGGTGCGTCGCCCCCGGGCCGGCGGTCAGTCCCAGAGGGGGTAGGTCATGACCCGCTGGTAGCCCTCCGGGCGGTCGCCCGGGTAGGTGAGGCTGATCCGGGTGTAGTGCCGCTCGCCCGGGTGGTCCTTCCAGGGCTGCGCGCCGTCGAGCCGGACGGTCACCGGGTAGGTGTGGAAGGTGCCGGCCGCGCAGTACGGCTCGCAGTCGTTGACGACGTTCACGCCCACGGCGGTCGCCCCGCCCGGGCTCCACTCGGACCAGCGCAGCCCGGCGAGGCGGCTGTTCCCGTCGCCGCAGGCCAGGATGAAGTCGATGGGGCGTACGGTGCGCTGCCACAGGCAGTCGACCAGGACGGGCCGGTCCGCCCGGGAGCGGTGCGGCGGCGCGGAGTCCGGCGGACCGGCCGAGGCCGTCGTCATGGCAGCCGTCAGCAGGGCTCCCGCCGCCAGGGTGACCGTCGTTCCCGCCACTGATGCGCGCATCGCCGCTCCCGCCCGTCGTGCTTGGTCCGAACGCGTGACCCCGACGCTACGACCGTCCCGCCGTTCGCACCAGTCGCGCAGGTCGGACCGTATGCCGGGAATGTCCGGGAGGGCGGGACCCCGGAGCGGGGCCCGCCCTCCGGGGGGTGCGGGCACGTCACCCCCTGTCGGCCGGGTGTGTCACCGCGTGTCCGCCAGGCGCAGGGAGAAGCCGCGGTCGAGCGGCAGGCGGGCCGTGGTGACCGTCGTGACCCGGGTGGCGGGGTCGTAGGACCAGGCGGAGCGCGGGAGCGGGCGGCCGTCCAGCAGGACCCGCGCGGGCGCGGTGCCGCCGTGCACCGTGAACCGGTACGCCCGGGCGTCCACCTTGCCGGCGTAGTCGCCCCGGCTCGCGCCGACGCCCACGGTCGTGCCCCGGCCGTCGGCGCGCACCGACACCTGCTGCGTGGCCGCGGCGCCCCGGGCGAAGTCCCGGGTCACGCCGTCGTCCTCGTACAGCGTGTAGTGGCTGGTGCGGTGCGCGGCCGGGTACAGGTCCCAGTCCAGCTCGTGCCGGTCGCGGGTCTGCCAACTGGTCGTCCCCTTCGGCCACATGGGGACGATCGCGCCCTCGCGCACGAACAGCGGCAGGGTGTCCAGCGGGGCGTGGTAGCCGTCGAGCGTGACCGGCCCCCGGTAGGTGCGCCCGGTCCAGTAGTCGGTCCAGGTGCCCTTCGGCAGATAGATGCCGTCGCGGGTGTCGGAGTCCTCGTAGACCGGCGCGACCAGGAAGTCGGGGCCGGACAGGAACTCGTACTTCGCCCGCTCGCCCAGGGCGGCCGGGTCGTCGGGGTACTCCAGCCACAGCGGGCGCACCGCCCCCACGCCGGTCTTCGCCGCCTCGGCGGACAGCGTGTACATGTACGGCAGCAGCCGCTCCTTGAGCTGGAGGTAGGTGCGGTTGACCGAGGTGTACGGCTCGCCGTCCCGCCAGGGCTGCTGGTCGGCGGGCTTGCCGGTGGTGAGGTCGGTCGCCCAGCCGTCCATCGTCATGATGGCCGGCAGGAACGCCTTCCACTGCAGGTCGCGGGTGTACATCTCGGCGTCGTGGCGGTAGATGCTGCCGACGTCACCGGTGTTGTAGGCGATGCCCGACATCGTCGCGCCGGCGTAGGTGGGGATCTGCCAGCGGATGTAGTCCCAGGACAGCTTCTGGTCGCCGCTCCACAGCACCCCGCAGCGCTGGGCGCCCGCCCAGGACACCGGCAGCCAGACGAAGCCGCGGGCGTCGCTGTTGTCCTCGATGCCCTTCTTGGCGGCGTCACAGGCGTCCAGCGCGAACTTGTAGCCGTTGCCGACCCAGGCCACGTCCAGCTTGGCCACCCGCTGGCCGGCCTTCACCTGCTCGGCGAGCTTGTCGATGCCGTCCTCGGTCCACAGGCCGAGCTGGGCGTGGTGGTCCTGAAGGCCCTTGGCGGTCTGCTCCAGATTCTCGTACCCGCAGCCGTACCCGTCGTTGACCAGCATCCAGCCGAGCGGCATCCGGTGCTCGGTGTAGCCGTCGGCGATCTTCAGCGCGTCCAGGGTGTGCCGCTCGCCCCGGTTGGCGTTGTGCAGGTAGCAGTCGGAGTCGCCCGGTTCCAGGCCGTACACCGGCGGCATGAAGGGGCGGCCCACCAACGCCGTGTACTCGCCGATGACTTGCTTGGCGTCGCCGAGGAAGTAGTAGGCGTCGAACCGGCGTTCCTGCTGACCGGTCGTCACCGGCGAGCCGAAGGTGTACACGCCCGGGGCGAAGGTGTTGCGGAAGACGCCGTAGCCCGCGCTGGAGAGGTAGAACGGCTGGGAGTTGTTGTAGCCGCCCTCGTCCCAGTCGAAGCTGTTGGCCACGTGCATCGTCCGGTCGCGGTGCGAGAAGCTGCCGTTCTGCTCGCCGCCGCCGAAGAACTGCTCGTCCGCGCCGCGCGTGAGGCTCTGCCGCATCCCGCCGGTCGACCAGCGCAGCGGCTTGTCCTCCTGCCAGATCCGGGTGCGGTTGTCGGGCCGGTACAGCCCGAACCGCAGCGGCTTCTTGTACACGCGCAGCACGGCCCGGGGGGAGCGGATGCCGTAGTAGCCGCCCGCGTCGAAGGACGAGGTGCCGCGCTGGAGCGCGGGCCGTTCCCGCACGATGGCGGTGCCGGCCGGATCGCTCAGCGCGCCGGACGGGTCGGCCTGGAGCCGTAACCGACCGTCTTTCAGGAAGTCGGCGCGCGCCGTCAGCCGGCCGGCGGCGATGGTGTAGCTGCCGTCGCGGCCGGAGAAGGAGGTGAGGTCGCCGGCGTCCGTGGTCGCGGGCAGATAGGCGGTGCCGGTGAAGGAGTTGTCGTGCACGTCGTACGGCACCACGAGCACGTGGTACGTCCCCGACGCGCGCGGGATCACCGTGGCCTCGGGGTCGGCGGTGCCCGCGCCGGAGGCCACCTGCTTGCCGTGGTCGTCGTAGACGTACAGGTCGAAGTCGTCCGAGGGGCGCTCCCAGCTGATGGACAGCGGGACGCCGCCCTCGGGGTTGTCGTTCCAGTAGCCGTCCGGCACCGACACGGTGAGGTCGAAGCGGTGGCAGACCGTGCCGTCGGGGTCGGCGGCCTCGGTGGGGCACTTCTCGGGGCCGGTGCCCGTGCCCTTGGCGTAGACCGGGCTGCGCCAGCCGACCTGGGCGTGGGCGGGGTCCAGTACGGCGCCGGTGGCGGCGGGGGCGGCCTCGGCGGGTGCCGGGCCGGACAGCACGGTCGCGGCCAGGGCGGTCGCCAGTCCCAGCGGAACCCAGGCCGGCCATGGCACACGATGTCGGAGTCTTCGCACGGCGGAACAGCTCCCCTCGCACCTTCGCGGATTGACTGTCCTGAACTGGAGCTGCTCGGAAGCGCTTGAAACAAGCGTCAATCGAGCAACTTCACGCACGAAGCCTCGGGGTAGACGCAGGTACATGTCAATACCGGGGTGGATGCCGGGTGGCGCAGTGCCGTACCGGGCCGCCGCCTGCTGCATTGGCGGGACGCGGATCACCGGGTCGGGGGAGTGGGCAGGCGGCCGACGGGCCGGACCCGCGGGCCGGTGTGACGATCACAGCAAGGTGACACAGCGATTCCGGCCGTCACCGCGGCCGGTGGGAGGACCACACGATGAACTCCGCTCTCAAGCGCCTGCTCGGCGCCGGCGCGGCGGTGGCCACGGGCGCCACCGCCCTGCTCGGCACCGGCGCCGGCACCGCCGAGGCCGCCGGCCGCGCCCACTGCGACCGCGCCGAGCGCCCCATATGGAGTGAGGGGCCCAGCCGTAACGTGACCGCCCGCCACTGCGACGTGCCGGACCAGGACCACCCCTGGTACACCGTCGAGTTCGACACCCTCGTACAGCCGCACCAGAAGGACGACTACGTGGACGGAGGCGTCGAGCGGACCGGCACCCTGCACGACAGAAGCATCAGGTGCATGGGCTACACCACCGACAAGGACACGGTGAACTGGTTCGGCTGCCTGCCCCGCCTGAAGCACACCTCCTGACCACGGGCTCCCGGGTCCGGCCGGTCAGGCCGGGGGACCCGCGACGCGCAGCACCGCCGTCGTGGCCGGCGCGCCGGCACCGGCGGTGGTGGTGATGGCACCGACGGCGGTGGGTCCAGTGCCGGTGGTGGGAGTGACGGGGCCGGCGGTGGAGGTGGCGTCCGTCCACCAGTCGGCGCCGTCCTCGGCGTACCTCAGCAGCACACCCTCGCGGATCGCCCAGGGGCAGACCACCGCCCGGGACAGGCCCATCAGCTTCAGCGCGGTGTGCCCCACCACCGCCCCCGCGAGGCTCTGCTCGGCGCGCGGCGCGGAGATCCCCGGCAGCCCGGCCCGCTCGGCGGCGGGCAGCGCGGCCAGCGCACGCACCGCCTCGCGCAGGTCCCGGCAGGCCAACTCCCGCTCCACGAACGGGCCGTAACGCCCCGGCGGCGCCCCGCACAGCCGGGCCAGCTGCTGGAACGTGCGGGAGGTGACGGCGACGGTACGCGGCCGCTCCCAGCGGATCCGCGCGGCCACGTCCCGCAGTTCATGGCGCACCCGGCGGCGCAGCTCCTTCAGCTCCTTCGGCCCGGGCGGATCCTGGAGAGTCAGATACTCCCTGGTCAGCCGGCCCGCGCCGAGCGGCAGGGATGCCACGAAGCCGGGCATCCGGCCCCGTCCGAAGGCCACCTCCAGCGAGCCGCCGCCGATGTCGAGCAGCGCCAGCGGGCCCGCCTTCCAGCCCAGCCAGCGGCGGGCCGCCAGGAAGGTCAGCTCGGCCTCCGTCTCCCCGGGCAGCGTGCACATGCGCACCCCGGTTCCGGCCGCCACCCGGTGCAGCACCTCGTGGCGGTTCGGGGCGGTGCGGACCACCGTGGTCGCGAAGGCCAGCGGGCCCGCCGCCTGCCATCTGCGGGCCGTGGCGCTCGCCGCGCCCACCGCCTCGACCAGCCGCCGCACCGCCTCGTCCGCGATCGTGCCGTCCGGGCCCAGGTGTTCGGACAGGCGCAACTTCCACTTGACCGTGTGCACCGGCAGCGGCACGCCCCCCTCGACGTCCGCGATCACCAGCCGCACCGTGTTCGACCCCGCGTCCACCACACTCACCCGCATGGCCGGGACGTACCCGTTCCACCGGTGCGATCACCCTTCGCACGAGGGGCGTTCCGGAGCACGGGCCCGCCGGGCCGCGCCTCGGGAGCGGCTCGCGCGGCAGTCCGACGCGGGCCGGGAGCGCGCAGCGCACGGGCCGGGGGCGAGCGGGCGCCCGTCCGGCGGCAGGGCGTGCGCACCGGCCGCACACCACGCCCGCCCCGGCCCGGACGGAGGTCCCGGACGGTGCGCGGACCGGCCCGTCGGCGCGCGAAAGTGCAAGAGGCGGGGGACGGGAGTCCATTGCCGCGGCGCGGCCGGAGCCGGATCGTTCCGTGCGACCGGCCCTTGAGGCAACTAGGAGCTACCGTGCGACTGTCGATCCGAGCGGGCGGCGCCGTGGCCGCCGCCGTCGCCCTGGTCCTGGGCAGCGGCACCGCGTCCCCCGCCGACACCCGCTACACCGTGACCGTGGGCACCCCGGTACCGTTCCCGCACCCCACCGACACCCCCGCCACCGCGTTCACCGACCGCGACGGCACCTTCCACTACCAGCAGTCCGCCGCGCTGTACGGCGCCGACGACCCCCGGGTCTGGGACTTCTACACCGGCGAGGACTTCGACACCGCCGTCTTCGACCGGACCCTCAGCGAGGCGGCCGACCCGGCCAACCCCGCCGACCGCAACGACGACACCACCTGGCGCTGCGACAACAGCCCCACCGGACGGGAGGCCACGTACGCGCCGGCCGGCTCCGGATACGCGCGGAAGAACTACTGCGACCTGTCCGGGGTGTGGATCGACCCCGACACCGGCGACTGGTACGGCCTGGTGCACAACGAGTTCACCCCGCGCCCCTTCGGCGACGGACTGCACTACGACGCCATCGACTACGCCGTCTCCACCGACCGGGGCCGCACCTGGACCATCGAGGACCACGTGCTCACCTCGCCGTACAGCACCAGGCGCGGGGACACCACGGCCTTCCCGCACGAGACGTACTCCTACGGCGACGGCGACCAGCGCCTGTTCGTCGACACCGCCTCCGGCTACTTCTACGTCTTCTACGGCTCGCGGATCGTCGACAAGAGCGGCGGCTGGAAAGCCTTCTACGCCCATGTGGCCCGCGCCCCGATCGCCGCGAAGATGGCCCCCGGCTCCTGGCGCAAGTGGTACGACGGCGCCTGGTCCCAGCCCGGCACCGGCGGCCGGGAGAGCAACATCGTCCCCGTCGACGCCGCGCACCCCACCGGCCACACCCCCGTCGAGTCCGAGTACGACCCGTCCTCCACCGGCACCGCGGCCGAGCAGATCGCGGCCGGGAAGATGCCCCCGACCTCACCGCTGTTCGTGATGAACATCGCCTACGACGCCCACCTCGGCCGGTACATCGGCACCCCGCAGGCCGTCGACCAGAGCGGCGGCGCACCCCAGCAGCTGTACGCCACCGACGACCTGGCCACCCAGAAGTGGCAGCTCATCGGCGACACCGGCGACTACACCACCGCCTCCTGGTACCGGTGGTTCCTGGATCCCGTGAGCCGCACCGGCTCCGCCGTGCTCGGCCGGACCTTCCGCGCGTACTGCTCCTTCGGCTGCTCCCACGGCTCCTCGGGCGAGTACGCCGACGTCACCGTGGACTCCGCCACGCCCCCCGCCCCGCCGGTGGACGCCGGCCGCCGCTACCGCATCGCCGCCGGCACCGGCCGGATCCTCGCCCAGGAGTCCGGCGGCCCGGCCGTCACCTCCCGCGCCCGGCCCACCGGCTCCGCCCGCGAGTCGTGGTCCTTCATCCCGACGGGAGACGGCGCCTTCACCGTCGCCAACGCGGCGACCGGCCGCCTGCTGGGCGTGGACTCCGCGCGGACGGCGGGCCGGGCCTGGGGAGCGCGGCCCACGGTGACCCCCGCCCCGGCCGGCGGACCGGCCGTCGGACAGCAGTGGTTCCTGATCGCGAACTCCTCCGCCCCCGGCACCCACCGCCTGGTCAACCGCTACAGCGGGCTCGTCCTCGGCCTGTCCGCGACCCCCGGCCGGCTCGCCGAGACCACTCCGCAGCGCACCTGGACGGCCCCCGCGGGATCCCTGGGCGACGGCCGCACCGCGGCCGAGCAGACCCTGTCGTTCACACCGTCCCGGGCCTGACGCACGGCGGCCCGGGAGCCCCGGCTCACGAAGGAGGTGCTGTCCGAAGGCTTGTGGTCGGCTTGGTTCATCCCTTAAATCAAAACCTGAACTAAGCCGTGGGGCCGGTGGGTCGGTCCCGCCACGTCTGGAGCCGCCGTATGAGATGGAGACCCCTGGGTGTCGCGCTGGCCGCAACGGCCGCGCTGACCGCCCTGCCCGCCACCCACCCCTCGGCCGGCGCGGCCGAGATCCCCCTGTCCCAGGGGAAGACGGCCACCGCGTCGTCCGTGGAGAACGCCGGCACCGCGGCCGGCAAGGCCGTCGACGGCGACACCGGCACCCGGTGGTCCTCGGCCGCCGGCGACGACGAGTGGCTCCAGGTCGACCTGGGCGCCACCGCCTCGGTCAGCCGGGTGGAACTCGACTGGGAGGCCGCCTACGGCAAGGACTACAAGGTCCAGATCTCCGGGGACGGCACGACCTGGACCGACCTGAGGTCCGTCACCGGCTCCGACGGAGGCGCCGACGTCCTCGACGTCTCCGGCCGGGGCCGCTACGTCCGCATGCTCGGCGTGCACCGGGCCACCCCGTACGGCTACTCCCTGTGGGAGTTCCGGGTGTTCGGCGGCACGGACACCGGCCAGGCGGGCTGCGACAGCGGCAACGCGGCCAAGGGCAGGCCCGCCACCGCCTCCTCCACCGAGAACGCCGGCACCCCCGCCTCCGCCGCCTTCGACGGCGACACCGCCACCCGCTGGTCCAGCCGGGCCGCCGACCCGCAGTGGCTCCAGGTCGACCTCGGCGCCGTCAAGGACATATGCAAGGTCGACCTGAACTGGGAGGCCGCCTACGCCAAGGACTTCCAGATCCAGGCCTCCGCCGACGGGCAGAACTGGAACACCCTCAAGTCCGTCACCGGTGCGACCGGCGGCACCGCGTCCTACGACGTCAGCGGCTCCGGCCGGTACGTACGGATCAACGGCACCGCGCGCGGCACCGGCTACGGCTACTCCCTGTGGGAGGTCGGCGTGCACACCGGCACCAGCGGTCTGCCGCCGGTCCAGGGCGGCGGCGACCTCGGCCCGAACGTCATCGTCGTCGACCCCTCCACGCCGAACCTCCAGCAGAAGTTCGACGACGTCTTCGCCCGGCAGGAGTCCGCCCAGTTCGGCACCGGCCGCTACCAGTTCCTGCTCAAGCCCGGCACGTACAACGGCATCAACGCCCAACTCGGCTTCTACACCTCGATCTCCGGCCTCGGGCTGAACCCCGACGACACGCAGATCAACGGCGATGTCACGGTCGACGCCGGCTGGTTCAACGGCAACGCCACGCAGAACTTCTGGCGTTCGGCGGAGAACCTCGCCCTCAGCCCGGTCAACGGCACCGACCGCTGGGCGGTCGCCCAGGCAGCGCCCTTCCGCCGCATCCACGTCAAGGGCGGCCTCAACCTCGCGCCCAACGGCTACGGCTGGGCCTCCGGCGGCTACATCGCCGACTCCAGGATCGACGGCACCGTGGGCCCGTACTCCCAGCAGCAGTGGTACACCCGGGACAGCTCCGTCGGCGGCTGGACCAACGGCGTGTGGAACATGACCTTCTCCGGCGTCCAGGGCGCCCCCGCCACCAACTTCGACAACGGCCCGTACACCACCCTGGACACCACCCCCGTCTCCCGCGAGAAGCCCTTCCTCTACCTGGACGGCTCCGCCTACAAGGTGTTCGTCCCGGCCAAGCGCACGAACGCCCGGGGCGTCTCCTGGCCCGCGAACGCCGGCACCTCGCTCCCGCTCGACCGGTTCTACGTGGTCAAGCCCGGCGCCACCGCCGCCACCATCAACGCGGCCCTCGCCCAGGGACTCAACCTCCTGTTCACCCCGGGCGTCTACCACCTCGACCAGACCATCGACGTCACCCGCCCCGACACCGTCGTCCTCGGCCTCGGGCTGGCCACCCTCATCCCGGACAACGGCATCGACGCGATGCACGTCGCCGACGTCGACGGCGTACGGCTCGCCGGATTCCTCATCGACGCGGGCCCGGTCAACTCCGACACCCTGCTGCGCATCGGCACCCCCGGCGCGACCGCCGACCACTCCGCGAACCCCACCACCATGCAGGACGTGTTCATCCGCATCGGCGGCGCCGGACCCGGACTCGCCACCAACTCCGTCGTGGTCGACAGCGACGACGTCGTCATCGACCACACCTGGATCTGGCGCGCCGACCACGGCAGCGGCGTCGGCTGGGACACCAACCGCGCCGACTACGGACTGCGCGTGAACGGCGACGACGTCCTGGCCACCGGCCTGTTCGTGGAGCACTTCAACAAGTACGACGTCCACTGGAGCGGGGAACGCGGCCGCACGATCTTCTTCCAGAACGAGAAGGCGTACGACGTCCCGAACGCCGCCGCCGTCACCCATGACGGCATCGTCGGCTACGCGGCCTACAAGGTCGCCGACTCCGTCACCACCCACGAGGCCTGGGGCCTGGGCAGCTACTGCAACTTCACGGCCGATCCGTCGATCGTCCAGACCCACGGCTTCCAGGTGCCCGTCGCCCCGGGCATCAAGATGCACGACCTGCTGGTGATCTCCCTCGGCGGCAAGGGCCAGTACGCCCACGTCGTCAACAACACCGGCGCCCCCACCTCGGGCAGCGACACCATCCCCTCCAAGGTGACGTCCTTCCCGTAGGACCCGTACGGCACCGCCCGCGGGACGCGCCAGGCCTCACCCCTCGGCCTGGCGCAACTCCTCCCACGCCCGGCCGCGCAGCCCCGCGTCGCCCAGTACGTCCGCCGCCGTGCAGGCCAGCGCCTCCACCACGGCGAGGAGCACCCGGCGCGCCCGCTGCGAGGCCGCGGCCTCGGCGAACTCCGGCGTGTGGTCCGAGCCCCCGGAGCCCATGATCGCGACGAAGGGATGGATGGCGGGCACCCGGCCGCTGACGTTGCCGATGTCGGAGGAGCCCAGATAGACGCCGGGAGCGGGCGCGGTGAGGGCGATCCCGGCCCGGTCCAGATGCCCGGCGAACCGCTCCGACAGCGCGGAGCTGTCCCGGAAGTGCTCATAGCGCACGCTCGCCCGCTCCACGGTCACCGTCGTGCCGGTCGCCCGGGCCACCCCCTCGGCGGCCGTGTGCAACTGCCCGGCCAGCTCGTCCAGGGCGGCCGTCGTCAGCGCCCGCAGCCCGAACCGCCCTTCCGCGTACTCCGGGACGATGTTCGTGGCCGTGCCGCCCCGCGTGATGATGCCCTGCACATGGGAGCCCTCCGGCAGCCGCCGGCCGAGCGAGGACAACACGTTGAACAGCTCGATCAGCGCCGCCAGCGCGTCGATGCCCTCGGTCGGATTGCCCGTCGGATGCGCGGCCCGGCCCCGGAAGGCGACCCGGTACTGCTCCTGCGCCGTGAGCGGGGCCCGCACCCAGTCGTACACCCCCGGATGGAACATCAGGGCCGCGTCCACCCCGTCGAAGACGCCCGCCTCCACCTCCAGGGCCTTGCCCCCGCCGCCCTCCTCGGCCGGCGTGCCCACCGCGAGGACCGTGCCCTCCCCGCCGTCCCGCACGGCGTCCAGCACCAGCGCCGCCCCGAGGCCGGCCGCCGCGATCAGATTGTGCCCGCAGGCGTGGCCCAGCCCGGGCAGCGCGTCGTACTCCAGCGGGAACGCCACCACCGGCCGCCCCCGCCCCGAGCGGGCCGTGAACGCCGTCGGCAGCCCCGCCACCTCGCGCCGCACCTCGAACCCCGCTCCCTCCAGCTCCCCGGAGAGCAGCGCCGCCGCCCGGTGCTCGTCGAACGCGGTCTCCGGGTCCGCGTGCAGCGCCGACGCCACGGACCACAGCGCGTCGGCGCGCCGCGCGACCTCCTCCCCGATCCGGCGGTACAGCGACACGGGACCTCCTCGGTGCGGCGGGTGTGCTCCGTGCCGGGCCGGGTTCCACCCGGACGGCGCCTGACACCGGGCCACCGGGTTTGGGGCGCCCCGCCCGTGCAACACGGTGGGTGCGCGACCGAACAGCTCAGGAGGCAGCCATGGACCACTCCCGCGTACCCGTGCTGGAGGCTCTGCAGGAGTTCCGGCGACGAGGGGACGTGGTGTTCGGGCCGCCCGGGCACAAACAGGGCCGGGGAACCGATCCGCGAGTGGCCGACGTCCTCGGGCTGGACGTGTTCCGCTCGGACGTGCTCACCCTCAACGGGCTGGACGACCGCCGCCAGTCCCAGGGCGTGCTGGAGCAGGCCCAGGAACTGATGGCCGACGCGGTCGGCGCCGACCACGCGTTCTTCTCCACCTGCGGCAGCTCCCTGTCCGTGAAGACCGCCATGCTCGCGGTCGCCGGACCGGGGGAGAAGCTGCTGCTGTCCCGCAACGCCCACAAGTCGGTCATCGCCGCCGTGATCATCAACGGCGTGGAGCCCATCTGGGTGCACCCCAAGTTCGACGGCGAACGGCACATGGCCCATCCGCCGGAGGCCGACGACGTCCGCGACCGGCTGCGCGAGCACCCCGACGCCAAGGGCATGCTGCTGATCACCCCCACCGACTGGGGCACCTGCGCCGACGTGCGCGCGGTCGCCGACGTCTGTCACGCCGCCGACGTCCCCCTCATCGTGGACGAGGCATGGGGCGCCCATCTGCCCTTCCACCGCGGCCTGCCCGTGTGGGGCATGGACGCGGGCGCCGACCTGGTCGTCACCAGCGTGCACAAGATGGGCGGCGCCATCGAGCAGAGCTCGGTCTTCCACCTCCAGGGCGACCGGGTCTCGCCCACCGTGCTCAAACAGCGCGAGGACCTGCTCGGCACCACCAGCGCCTCCTGCCTGGTCTACGCCGCCCTCGACGGCTGGCGGCGGCAGATGGTCGAGCAGGGGCACGACCTGCTGGACGCGGCCCTGCACCGCGCCGAACGCGTCCGGGCCCAGCTGCGGGAACTGCCCGGACTGCGGGTGATGGGCGGCGAGATCATCGACGAGGGGCTGGCCGCCGAGTTCGACCCGCTGAAGATCGTCGTCGACGTACGCGGCCTCGGCATCAGCGGCATGCAGGCCACCGAGTGGCTGCGCACCAACTGCCACATCGACATGGGCGGCTCGGACACCTGCCGGATCAGCGCCTCCATCACCCACTCCGACGACGAGCAGACCGAGAAGCTGCTGGTGGAGTCCGTGCGTTCGCTGGTGGAGCGGGCCGACGACATCGAGCGGCGCCCGGCCGTGCACCTGCCCGAGCCGCGCGCCCTGGAACTGGAGCAGGCGGTCCTGCCCCGGGACGCCTTCTTCGGCCCCGCCGAACAGGTGCCCGCCGAACGGGCCGTGGGCCGGATCGCCGCCGAGACGCTCAGCCCTTACCCGCCGGGCGTGCCGGTCGTGGCACCCGGCGAGGTCATCACCGCGGAGATCGTGGACTATCTGCGCAGCGGAATCGCCCACGGTTTCCTCGTGCCGGACGCGGCGGACTCCTCCCTGGACACCTTCCGCGTCCTCGCCCGCCCCTGACCGGCCGGGCTCCCCCCACCGTTCGAACTGCGCCGCGCCGGGGCAGCGCCTAGGGTGGCCGTGCGGGCGGCCGGGCACCGGCGGCCTGCCCCGGGTCAAGAAGCCGGCCCTGCTGACGGACACGTCCGCGGCAGGGGGCTGTGGCCCTGCCGACGGTCTCCGGGCCGGACCAGCGCGTCCGGCGGGCCCGCCGTCCCGGCAACTCGATACGAGACGGCCCGACTTCACCCCGACCGGGATCTCCTTGAGGTTCCCGGTTTCGGACGCCCCGGCCCGGGGACCTCGGTACGAGGCCACCACCGTTCCCCTCCGCCCGGGACCCGCCCGACGCGAGCCGTGGTGCCGGCCGCCCGCCCCGGCGGGCCACCGTGCGGCGGACACCCGCTCGTCCGAGCCGGGTCCGCCCCCCGTGACCAGCGAAGGAATTGCCACTGATGAGCGAGACGAACCCTCTGAAGCGAGCCGCGGACAAGGTGGCGGACGCCCTCCAAGGAGGACCCCAGGGTCCCGAGGACGGCATCCCGGGCAAGCCGGGCCCCAGGACGCCGCCGGTCGCCGAGCCGACCGACCCCCACGAGCCCTTCCCGCCCAAGCCGGACCAGACCGGCCCCGACACCGTCTCCCCGACCGGGCAGCCCACCGGCGCCGACCAGGCCCGGATGGCGCAGAGCGGAAGCTACCTGACCAACGCCCAGGGCACCCGGCTGTACGACACCGACCACTCCCTCAAGGCCGGGCCCCGCGGCCCGGTGCTCCTGCAGGACCACCACCTGCGGGAGAAGGTCATGCACTTCGACCACGAGCGCATCCCCGAGCGCGTGGTCCACGCCCGCGGCGCCGGGGCGCACGGCGTGTTCCGCAGCTACGGCACCGCGGCCAACGTGACGAAGGCGGCCTTCCTCGCCGAGGACGTCGAGACACCGGTGTTCGTCCGCTTCTCCACCGTGCTCGGCTCCCGGGGCTCCTCCGACACCGTCCGCGACACCCGCGGTTTCGCGACCAAGTTCTACACCAGCGAGGGCGTCTTCGACCTGGTCGGCAACAACATCCCGGTGTTCTTCATCCAGGACGCCATCAAGTTCCCCGACGTCATCCACGCCGGCAAACCGCACCCCGACCGGGAGATCCCGCAGGCACAGAGCGCCCACGACACCTTCTGGGACTTCGTCACCCTGCACACCGAGGCCGCCCACCACACCCTGTGGAACATGTCCGACCGGGGCATCCCGCGCTCCTACCGCACCATGGAGGGCTTCGGCGTCCACACCTTCCGCCTGGTCAACGCCGCCGGCGAGACCACGCTGGTGAAGTTCCACTGGAAGCCGAAGCTGGGCGTGCACTCCCTGGTGTGGGAGGAGGCGCAGATCATCAACGGCGTCGACCCCGACTTCCACCGCCGGGACCTCGCCGACGCCATCGAGGCGGGCGCCTACCCCCAGTGGGAGTTCGGCATCCAGACCTTCCCCGACACCCCCGACCAGACCTTCGAGGGCATCGACCTGCTGGACCCGACCAACATCGTCCCCGAGGAACTGGCCCCCGTGCAGCCGATCGGGCTGCTCACCCTCGACCGCAACCCGTCCAACTTCTTCGCGGAGACCGAGCAGGTCGCCTTCCACGTGGGCCACCTCGTCCCCGGCATCGACATCACCGACGACCCGCTGCTGGCCGGCCGGCTCTTCTCCTACCTGGACACCCAGATCACCCGCCTGGCCGGTCCCAACTTCCCGCAGATCCCGATCAACCGGCCGCACGCCCCGGTCAACGACATGCTCCGCGACGGCTTCCACCAGACGGCCGTCCACCGGGGCACGGCCCCCTACCGGCCCAACTCCCTCGACGGCGGCTGCCCGTTCACCGCCGGCGCGGACCTGGGGGCGTACGTGGAGACGCCCGTGCGCGTCCCCGAGGCGACCAAGGTCCGCGAGGCGCCCGAGTCCTTCAGCGACCACTTCAGCCAGCCGCGCCGGTTCTGGCTGAGCATGAGCCCGCCCGAGCGCGAGCACATCATCGGCGCCTACACCTTCGAGCTCGGCAAGTGCTACGAAGTGGCCATCCGGGAAAGGGCGTTGCAGGTCCTCGCCAACATCGACCCGGAGCTGTGCGCGGGCGTCGCGGCCGGCCTCGGCCTGCCCGCGCCCGAACCCACCGTGCCCCTCGCCGACGTCCAGCCCAGCCCCGCCCTCTCCCAGGTCGGGCACACCTGGCCCACCGACGGCCGGATCATCGGCATCCTCACCGGGCCCGACGGCGACCTCGACGGCGTACGGGCCGTCCGGCAGGCGGTCCTCGACGGCGGCATGGTCCCGCTGATCGTGGCACCGGTCGGCGGCACCCTCGGCGACGGCGCCGACGCCCTGACCGTCCAACGGACCTACGCCACCGCGCGGTCCGTGGAGTTCGACGCGGTGCTGGTGGCGGGCACCCCCGGGGTGGGCGCCGACGCCTTCGGGGCCCGGGACGCCAAGGCCGGCCAGCCCACCGCCGGAGTGGCCACCCCCGACCCGCGGGTGGGGCTGCTGCTGGGCGAGGCGTTCCGGCACGGCAAGGCCATCGGCGCGGCCAAGGGCGGCGAGGCGGCCCTGGAGGCGGCCGGCATCCCGCTGGACGCGCCCGGTGTGATCGCCGGGGACACCGCCACCGGAGTGCTGTCGGAGCTCACCCGGCTGCTCGGCGCACACCGGGTCTGGGAACGCTTCCCGTCCGCCGCCTGACCGGCCGGACGGGGGAACGGCCCGGCGGGGGCGCCCGGACGGCGTAGCAGCGGAGGCGAACGGCGCGCCCCCCGGGTGTGATGGAGGCGACCCGACGTCAACCAGTGAGGCAGAACATGCGTCTTCGCTCCTTGGCCACCACGACCGTCATCACCGCAGCCCTCGCCCTGGCCGGTACGGCCAGCGCCGTCGCCTCCGACGGCGGCGGCGCGTCCGCAGTCGGCGTCGCCGCCAACAGCCCCGGTGTCCTGTCCGGCAACGTCGTCCAGGTGCCGATCAACCTCCAGGCCAACGTCTGCGGCAACTCCATCAACATCATCGGGCTGCTGAACCCGGCCTTCGGCAACGCCTGCGCCAACAAGTGACCCCCGCCGTGCGCCGGCCCCCGCGACGGGGAGCCGGCGCACGGCCGTTCAGCCACAGGTGGTGCGGCACAGCAACAGGCAGATGTCGTCGTCGTGTTCGGAATCGTGCAGCATCGGCTTGAGCAGCGCGTCGGCCGCCGTGTCCAGCTCCGCCAGCTCCTTCGCGCCCAGCACCTGCACGGCCCGGGAGAGCCGGTCGATGCCCGCATCGATCCCGGCGGCCCGCCGCTCCACCAGACCATCCGTGTACAGCGCCAGGACGGAACCGGGCGGCAGCTCCACGGTGTGCTCCTCGTACTCGTACGGCAGCGGCACCCCGAGCATGATCCCCGGCTTCGCGTCCAGCACCCGTACCTCCCCCCGGGGGCCGCGGGCGACGGCCGGCGGATGCCCCGCGGCGGCCCACACCACCTCCCGCTCCCCGGGCGTGAACCGGGCGATGGCACAGGTCGCGTACAGCTCCGGCTGCTGGTGGCGGAGCATGCGGTGCAACAGGGTGAGGATCCGCGCCGGGCCGTTGCCCTCCACGGCGTAGGCGCGCAGCGCGGTGCGCAACTGGCCCATGATGACCGCCGCGCGCAGCCCGTGCCCGGTGACGTCACCTATCACCGCCAGCACACTGCCGTCCGGCTGGGAGAAGGCGTCGTACCAGTCGCCGCCGATGTTCAGACCGCGGGTCGCGGGCAGATACCGCGCGGCCAGGTCCAGACCCGGCACGGTGGGCAGCTTCGTCAGCTGCGCCCGTTGCAGCGCCTCGGCCACATCCCGGTGCTGCTCGTACTGCCGGGCGTTCTCCAGCGCGATGCCCGCCCGCCGGGCCAGCTCCACCAGCATCACGGTGGTGTCCGGGTCGAAGCGGTCGCCCGGCGCGGACAGCGTCAGCACCCCCTGCACGGTGCGCCCGCCCAGCGGCAGGCACAGCAGCGGCCGGTCGGGGGAGAGCGCCGAGGCCGGCTGGTCGTCCACGCCGGGCAGCCCCCCGGGATGCGGGCCCGCGTGCTGGGGACGGCCGGTGCGCGCCGCCGTCACCGTGGCCGCCGCCCGCTCGCCCGGCGGGGTCCGCTCGTCGTCCACCAGCCACACGTCCACGTGCCGCGCGTACTCCGGGACCAGCAGCTCGGGCAGCCGGCGCAGGATGTCCTCGTGGTCCAGCGAGGCGTGCAGCACCGCGCTGGCGTTGGCCAGGAAGGTCAGCATCCGACGGGCGCTCTCCGCCTCGGCGCGGGCCGCCCGCTCGGCGTCCAGCAGGTCGCGCTGGGCCAGCGCCGCCGCCTCCAGCTCGGCGTGCAGCGCCAGCACGCCCTGGTTGGTCTGGTGCAGCTCCTCCCGGTGCAGGCGCAGCAGCTCCTCCGTCTCGGCGAGGCCCGCCAGCACGGCGGCGGTGTCCTCGTCGGCGCCCAGCAGCGCCTCGGCGAGCGGGGCGTCCCGCGGCCCGGGCAGCGGGCCGGGGCAGACGAGCGTGTGCCGCCAGGGCTCCGGCCCGTCCAGGGCGATCGCCAGCCGGCCGTCCGGCTCGGCGGTCACGGCCAGTTCGGCACCGCCCGCGTCCAGGGCGCGCCGCAGCCGCACCCCGAGCGCGCTGAGGACACGGGCGCGGTCCAGTGCGGGCACCTGGGCGTCCGCGAGGAGCCGCGCCAGCCGGGCACGGGCGCGGGCCGCGTCGGCGGCGGAGGCGATGGTGCGGGTGTCGTGGGCGGCTGTCATGGGGCGGAGGTCCGGCGGTCGGGGGCCAGTACGGCCACGCTGGTGTCGTCACGAACGGGGCGGGCGGGGCTGCCCGCGTCGCGCAGGATCGCCGCGGCCACCACCGACGGGTCGTGGGCGAGCAGCCCGGCGTCGTCCGGCGGGGTCCACCGGCTGGGCAGCCCGTCGCTGTGCACGACGAGCAGGCTGTCCTGGCGCCACGGCAGCCGGCGCACCGGGACCTGCGCCGGGAAGTACGCCCCGACGATCCCCGGATGGGACAGCAGGGACGTCCAGGACTCCCCGCCGCGCATCCGGGCGCTCACATTGCCGACCCCGGCGAAGCTGAGCTCCGCCCGGTCGGTGTCCACCTGTGCCACCGCGACCGCCGCGCCCCGGGTGGGCCGCAGCGCCGAGTGCAGCCGGCGCAGGAGGTCCGCGGGCGGCAGGTGCCCGGCCCGGCGCAGCTCCGCGACCGCCGCGGTGGAGGCGTGCGCGGCCTTCGGCCCGTGCCCGAGACCGTCCGCGAGCAGCAGCGTCAGCAACTGCCCGGAGCGCACCCAGCCCCAGGCGTCACCGCACTGCGCGTCCTGGCCGAGGGAGACCGTGATCCCGCCTGCGGGCAGCCGCGCCGGGGGCGCCCCGCGCCCGCCGGGTCCGGGGTCGATCCGGGCCGCCGCGACCGTCCCCCGGCCGGGCCGGCTGTACAGGTGGAAGGCGTTGGCGCTGCGCCGGCAGCTGCCCAGTCCCGCGCCGAGCGAGCCGTCGGCGGTGGAGTAGCCGTCGCGCAGGGCGGCGGCCACGTCGGCGATGCCCGGCCCGTGGTCCAGCGAGTACACCTGGACCGACGCGCCCGTGCCGCCGTCCGGCGGCTCCACCAGGTTCACCACCATCAGGCCGCCGCCGGCGTGCTTGAGCAGATTGGTGGCCAGCTCGGTGGCGACCAGCTCCGCCGCCGCCGTACGCGCGGGGGCCAGGCCCGAGTCGTCGCACGCCTCCCGGGCCGCCATCCGGGCGTCCCGCACCCGGGTGGAGTCGTGTACCGGGATCTCCCACACCCGGCTCATCACACCCCCGGGCGGGTCGCGGGCACCTGGGCCACCCAGGCCACGGCCGTGACGGTCGTGCCCCGGCCGGGCTCGGTGTCGACACTGAACTCGTGCACCAGCCGCTTCGCTCCGCTCAGTCCCAGCCCGAGGCCGCCGCCGGTGGTGTACCCGTCGGTCATGGCCAGTTCCAGATCGCGGATGCCCGGACCGTCGTCGATGAAACTCATCCGCAGTCCGCGGCTGCGCCCGTTGTCCAGCGAGGTGATCTCCACCCGCCCGCCACCGCCGTGCACCAGCGTGTTACGGGCCAGCTCGCTCGCCGCCGTGACCAGCTTGGTCTGCTGCACGAGGCCGAAGCCGAGCTCCGCCGCGCACTGCCGCACGTGCTGCCGCACCCAGGCCAGGTCCGCGTCCGAGCCGATGGGCAGGCTCGTCGTGGACACCTGGCCGGACGGCTGCATCAGCTCCCCCTCTGGTTCAGCAGTTCCATGGCACGGTCGACGTCCAGGGCGGTGACCAGGCCGGGCAGCGTGAGCCCCAGCTCGACCAGGGTGATCGCCACGGCGGGCCGCATTCCGGCCAGGACCGTGCGCGCCGCCAGCAGCCCGGCCGTGGAGGCGATCTCCGCGAGCACCCGGCCGAGGAAGGAGTCGACCATGTCGACCCCGGAGATGTCGATCACCACTCCGGTCACCCGGTCCGTGGAGATGCGCTGGGTGATGTCCTGCTGCAACTGCTCGGCCATGCCGTCGTGCAGCTCGCCCTGCAGGGAGACCAGCAGTACGTCGCCGAGGGCGAGCACCGGCACCTGGGCCGGTTGGCCTGAAAGGGGCTGGTTCACCGGACCCTCTCATTCGCGTGTGCCCGGGACACCTCGATGCCCTGTTTGCCGAGCGCGTAGGCCAGCGCGTCGGCCAGCGAGGACCGGGTGAGCACCGAGCCCAGGTCGATGCCGAGCTGGACGATGGTCTGCGCGATGGCCGGGCGGATGCCGGAGACGATGCACTCGGCGCCCATCAGCCGGGCCGCGGCGACCGTCTTCATCAGGTGCTGGGCCACGAGCGAGTCGACGGTCGGCACGCCGGTGATGTCGAGGATGGCGTACCGGGCCCGCTGGTCCACGATCGCCTCCAGCAGCGACTCCATCACCACCTGGCTGCGCGCGCTGTCCAGGGTGCCGATCAGCGGTACGGCGACCGTGCCCTCCCACAGCTTGATGACGGGGGTGGCCACCTCCAGCAGCTGCTGCCGCTGCCGCTCGATGAGTTCCGCGTTCGCGTCCAGCGCCGTCTCCATCACCACCAGCCGCAGCGTGCCCAGCAGCAGGGTCAGCGCCAGCACGGCCTCCTGGGCCCGCGGGGCCGTGGCGTCGGCGAACTCCTCGCGCAGCAGATCCATCACGGGCACGCGCAGCCCGGCCACTTCGTCGGCGATCTGCGACGCGGTGGACCCGGTGCGGGCCCGGGTCTGCGTCATCCGCCCCAACTGGTCGCGCACCGGAGCGAAGCCGGGCGATCCCACGTCCTCCAGCCGTCCGCTGACGGCCACCTCGGACAGCGCTTCCACCACGGCCTTGCACGCCTCCACCGCCTCGTCGCGGGAAACGGTGAAGACCGAGCGGAACAAGGGCGTGTCGGCCCAGCGCTGCGCGATCTGCTCTTTGCGCTGTTCCAGGAAGGAACTCACCACCTGAGGTGCCGATACCGCCGTGTCCTGCTCGGGCACTGTCATCCTCTCCTCTCGCACAGCCAGGTGCGCCGGGGGGCCGGCTCGCCGAAGCCGATCATTGCCGACCGCCCACCGTAGCGACCGGCGTCCGGCCGGGCCAAACCCGCTCCCGGCTTCGTGACCAGGGCAACTGCTGCCGAGGCCGGGGACGGGCGGCCCGGCGGGGCGGGCGGGCGAGCGGGCGGGACCCCGGTGGGTGTCCGCTGATGGTCCGGGTACGACGGCTCGGCTCCCTCTGTGCGTGCGGCTGTCGCCGGCCCGGCGGTGCGCGTCCGCCGGGCCGGCGCCGGTCAGCCGCCTACCCCCTAAACCCGCGGACTCTCCTCGGTCCCGCCGACGTCACCCGCGCGTGCGACACAGGCCGGCACGGGCGGGGCGGACCGTGCGGGAACGGGCGGCCGGGGACAGGGGGAACAGACGGCCGAATGAAGCCGGAAGAATCGGCTGGAAAGCGAGGGCCGGTCAGTCGCGTGCCGCAGCCGGTGCCGGTGCCGGTGCCGGGGCCTTCCGGCGGGCCGGTACCGGGTCCGGCCGCACGGCCGGACGGCGGCGGCGCAGCAGCAGGCGCCGGGCCGGGCGCTCCACCGCCTCGTACAGCACCCAGGACAGGCCGAGCGAGACGGCGAACGCGGACGCGCTGACCGCCAGCCCCGCGCAGGCGCCGAAGCGCGGCTTCGTGCCCAGCACGGTCGTCGCGGCGCGCAGCACCAGCAGATGAACCATGTAGAAGGCGAACGACAGCTCCCCGAGCCGCACCATCCGCCCGCTCCGCCACAGGGACGGCAGCCCGCGCAGGTCGGCGACCGCCGCCGCCGGGATGAGCAGCGCGAACCCGGCGAGGGTGCACACCGTGGCCGAATAGCCGGGCGTGACCTGCGGGACCAGGAAGTAGCCGATGACGGCCAGCGCGAGCGACGCCTCCAGCCCCGGCCCGCGCCAGCGGCCCAGCAGCACCAGCCGCGCGGTGACCGCGCCGAGCACGAACTCGGGCAGCCGGGCGGCGGGGAACGAGTAGACCGAGTGCGTCCACCAGTGGTGGGCGTCCGTCCAGGCCAGCAGCACCACCGCGGCCGCCGACAGCCCGCCCAGCGCGGTCGTGCCGCGCGCCCCGAGCCGGCGCAGCAGCCCGATCAGCAGGGGGAACGCGGCGTAGAAGAACGCCTCGCAGGCCAGGGACCAGCTCACCGGGTTCAGCGTCTGCCACCACGGCTGCCACCAGGAGTGCACCAGCAGCGCGTTGGCCAGGGCCTGGTCCGGCGCCGGCGGCGGCCGGTGCGTCAGCGTCACCGCCATGACCAGGGCCATGACGAGGGTGACCAGGTGCACCGGGTAGACCCGGGCGACCCGCCGCCACCAGAAGGCCGCCGCGCGGTCACCGGGCCGCGCCGACCAGGTCAGCACGAATCCCGACAGGACGAAGAAGAACGACACTCCGGTGGCGCCGGCGCCGAAGCCCCAGGACACCAGGCGGCCACCGGCGCCGCCGAACCAGCCGAAGTTGTGCACGTGCAGTCCGAACACCAGCAGCGCCGCCATCCAGCGCAGTCCGGTGAGCGACGGCAGGGCGGGCGGGGCGGTCGGTGCGGGGGACCCGGCGGCCGCCCGGCCGGTCCGGGCGGGCGGCGTCCGGAACGCCCGGGTCGTCGCCGTGGTCATCACATCACCTGCCGCAGGAGGAACGCGTGGGGCATGAAGGGGTTCGTTGCCCGTCCGCCCCCGGTCCATCACGTAGCCCGGGAAACTTCACACTGCTGCCGGACGACGCGTCGCCAGGGACGCCACGGACGGCGGGACGGTGTGCACCCGCACGAGTGATGCCACCGTCCGGCGGCCCGCCCACGACGGTTCCTCCGGGTGGCCGCCCCCGGCCCGCCGTGGCACCCCGCTCGGCGGCCCGGCGCGCCGATCTCCTTGGCGGGCCCGCTCACCGGCCTGTTCGCGGTGATGCGTCCATGCGGTCGGTCCGGGTTCCGGTTCCCCCGTTCCGGTGGGCCGCCCGGCTCGCCGCGCCGCTGCCGCCGGTCGGGGACCCCATGATGCGGGCATGCGCGTGACCCCGCCCCGCCGCCCCCGCCCGACCGGTGTGGGCGGGGCCCCGAAGACGGCCGGAGGTCGCCCGGACGCGACCAGAATTGCATCCTTCGTTTTCTTGAACCCCTCGTGTTTATGACGATAGGTTCGGCCCATGTCCGCCTCCCCGAGACCGTCCACCGCCGACGAACTGCGCGGTGCCGGGCTGCGCGTGACGGCCGCCCGCGTCGCGCTGCTGGAGACCGTCCGGGACGGCGACCATCTCGGCGCCGAGGCGATCGCCTCCGGTGTCCGCGATCGCGTAGGCCACATCTCCCTGCAAGCGGTCTACGAGGCCCTGCACGCGCTGACCGCGGCGGGTCTGGTGCGCCGTATCGAGCCGGCCGGCCACCCGGCCCGGTACGAGGGACGCGTGGGCGACAACCACCACCACATCGTGTGCCGGTCCTGCGGGGCCGTCGCGGACGTCGACTGTGCCGTCGGCGACGCGCCCTGCCTGGCCGCCTCCGACGACCACGGCTTCGCCATCGACGAGGCCGAGGTCGTGTATTGGGGCCTGTGCCCCGGCTGTTCCACCGGCCGCAGTTCCTGAGCACCGAGTTCCGCACAGTTCGGAAGGATTGCCATGACTGAGAACCACGACGCGATCGTCACAGACGCCAAGTCGGAGGAGGGGAGCGGCGGTTGCCCCGTCGCGCACGACCGGGCCCTGCACCCGACCCAGGGCGGCGGCAACCGTCAGTGGTGGCCGGAGCGGCTCAATGTGAAGATCCTCGCCAAGAACCCCGACGTGGCCAACCCGCTCGACGAGGACTTCGACTACGCGGCGGCCTTCCAGGCCCTGGACCTCGCCGCCGTGAAGCGTGACATCGCCGAGGTGCTCACCACGTCGCAGGACTGGTGGCCCGCCGACTTCGGCAACTACGGCCCGCTGATGATCCGCATGGCCTGGCACAGCGCGGGCACCTACCGCATCAGCGACGGCCGCGGTGGCGCCGGCGCCGGCCAGCAGCGCTTCGCCCCGCTCAACAGCTGGCCGGACAACGGCAACCTGGACAAGGCCCGCCGCCTGCTGTGGCCGGTCAAGAAGAAGTACGGCCAGAGCATCTCCTGGGCCGACCTGCTGATCCTCACCGGCAACGTCGCCCTGGAGACGATGGGCCTGAAGACCTTCGGCTTCGGCGGCGGCCGCGAGGACGTCTGGGAGCCGGAGGAGGACGTCTACTGGGGTCCCGAGACCACCTGGCTGGACGACAAGCGCTACACCGGCGACCGCGAGCTGGAGAACCCGCTCGGCGCCGTCCAGATGGGCCTGATCTACGTCAACCCCGAGGGCCCGAACGGCAACCCGGACCCGGTCGCCGCGGCCCGCGACATCCGTGAGACGTTCCGCCGCATGGCGATGAACGACGAGGAGACCGTCGCGCTGATCGCCGGCGGCCACACCTTCGGCAAGACCCACGGCGCCGGCCCCGCCGACAACGTCGGCCCGGACCCGGAGGCCGCCGGCCTGGAGGAGCAGGGCCTCGGCTGGCGCAACACCTACGGCACCGGCAAGGGCGGGGACGCCATCACCTCCGGTCTGGAGGTCACCTGGACGGCCACGCCGACCCAGTGGAGCAACGGGTTCTTCAAGAACCTGTTCGAGTACGAGTACGAGCTGGAGCAGAGCCCGGCCGGCGCCCACCAGTGGGTGGCCAAGAACGCCCCGGAGATCATCCCCGACGCGCACGACCCGGAGAAGAAGCACCGCCCGCGGATGCTCACCACCGACCTGGCGCTGCGCTTCGACCCGATCTACGAGCCCATCTCCCGCCGGTTCCACGAGAACCCGGAGGAATTCGCGGACGCCTTCGCCCGCGCCTGGTACAAGCTCACCCACCGCGACATGGGCCCGAAGTCGCTGTACCTCGGCCCCGAGGTCCCCGAGGAGACGCTGCTCTGGCAGGACCCGCTGCCCGGGCGCGAGGGCGAGCTGATCGACGACGCCGACATCGCCGCCCTGAAGACCAAGCTGCTCGACTCGGGCCTGTCCGTGTCCCAGCTGGTCACCACCGCGTGGGCGTCCGCCTCCACGTTCCGCGCCAGCGACAAGCGCGGCGGTGCCAACGGCGCCCGCATCCGCCTCGCCCCGCAGCGCGGCTGGGAGGTCAACGAGCCCGACCAGCTCGCCCAGGTGCTGCGCACCCTCGAGGGCGTCCAGCAGGAGTTCAACGCCTCCTCCGGCGCCAAGAAGGTCTCCCTGGCCGACCTCATCGTCCTCGGCGGTGTGGCCGCCGTGGAGAAGGCCGCCAAGGAGGGCGGCTTCGAGATCGAGGTGCCCTTCACCCCGGGCCGGGTGGACGCCGGCGAGGAGCACACCGACGCCGAGTCCTTCGAGGCGCTGGAGCCGACCGCGGACGGCTTCCGCAACTACCACGGCAAGGGCAACCGCCTGCCCGCCGAGTACCTGCTGCTCGACCGGGCCAACCTGCTGAGCCTGAGCGCGCCCGAGCTGACCGTGCTCGTCGGCGGTCTGCGCGTCCTCGGCGCCACCTACCAGCAGTCGCAGCTCGGCGTGCTCACCAAGACGCCCGGCGTCCTCACCAACGACTTCTTCGTCAACCTGCTCGACATGGGCACGCAGTGGAAGGCGACCTCGGAGGACCAGACCACCTTCGAGGGCCGGGACGCGAGCACCGGCGAGGTGAAGTGGGCCGGCAGCCGGGCCGACCTGGTCTTCGGCTCCAACTCCGAGCTGCGCGCCCTCGCCGAGGTGTACGCGAGCGACGACGCCAAGGAGAAGTTCGTGAAGGACTTCGTCGCCGCGTGGAACAAGGTCATGAACGCGGACCGCTTCGACCTGGTCTGACCGGTCTGACCGGTCCGGCCGCTCCCGGGTGACCGGTCCGGCCGCTCCGGCCCGCTGAACGGCGCGTCCGGGCCCGCCCCCTCAGGGGCGGACCCGGACGTTCTGCTGTGTGCCGCAGTGCGCCCTGTGCCGGGCGGCGTCAGCGGCCGAGGGCCGCCGCGCCCGCCTGCGCGTACCGCTCGTCCAGGTCGCCCGACGGCGCGCCCGCGACGCCGATGCCCGCGATCGGGGCGCCCTTGGCGGTCACCGGCGCGCCGCCCGCGAGGAACAGCGTGCCCGGGATGTCCTTCAGGTTCGGCGCCTGCGCCAGCCGCTTGGCCAGCTCCGAGGTCGGCGCGTTCCAGGAGACGGCGGTGTACGCCTTGCGCTCGGCGGACTCGTAGGACTGCGGGCCCGCGCCGTCCCCGCGCAGGGTGACCACGGTGTTGCCGTTGCGGTCGACGACGGCCACGGATACCTGCCGGCCGTCCTTCTCGGCCGCGTCCAGCGCGGCGCGCGCCGCCTTGGTGGCCGCGTCCACGGACAGGTGCGTGCTCTGCGTCAGCTCGCCGCCGCGGGCCGCCACCGGTGCGGCGGCGGGCACGGCGTCGGCGGAGTCGGCGGCGTTCGCGGCGACCGTGCCGACGACACCGGCCCCGACGACGGCCAGGGCGGCACCGCCCACCAGGACGCGGGTGCGGCCGGACGTCTTCTTGCGACTGGGCATGCTGAGGAACCTCTCGGTAGAGCCTGTCAGGGAGGCGGAACCGCTTCCCGGAACCGATCCTGCCGCCGGACCGGGCCGCGCCCCGTCGGTGGACCGGTCGCCCCGGGGGTCATCCGATCGGATGACCCCCGGGCCTCCGCACCTGGGCACAATGGAAGGTGTTTGCCCAGTTCAGCGCGGAGTCCAGGGAGGTGTCAGGGGTGGCCGCACCCGAGCGCGACGACACCCGTGCCCTCACGGTCGTCATGCACACGGCGTTCTTCGTGCTGCTGTCCGCGTCCGTCGCCCGCTACCTGGCCCGGCACGCGGGGGGACCGCACACCCCCTGGGTGATAGCCCTGTCCGTGCTGCTGGCGGTGCTCTACGTCCTCGGCCCCGCCCTCGGCACCCGTCCCACGCCGCGCCGGCTGGCCTGGCTCGGCCTGGTCGTGACGGCCTGGGCGCTGCTCGTCGTCCTGGCCCCGAGCTTCGCCTGGTGCGCGGTCCCGCTCTTCTACACCGGTCTGCGCACGCTTCCGCCGCGCGCCGCCATCCTCCTGGTCGCCCTGTTGACCGCGCTCGCGGTGGCCGCCCAGCTCAGCCTGGCGGGCTGGCCCGACCCGAACGTGCTGCTGGCCCCGCCCGCGGTGGCCGCCGTGGCCACCACCGTCTTCGTCGTCATGCAGCGCCAGGCGGCGCGCCGCGACGCCCTGATCGCCGACCTGGTCCGCACCCGGCGCGAACTGGCCGCCACCGAGCGCCGCGAGGGCACCCTCGCCGAACGCGAACGGCTCGCCCGGGAGATCCACGACACCCTCGCCCAGGGCCTGTCCAGCCAGCGCATGCTGCTCCAGGCGGCCGACCGCCTGTGGGACAGCGCCCCCGGCACGGCCCGCGACCACGTCCGCACGGCGGCGGCCATCGCCGAGCGCAGCCTCGCCGAAGCCCGCCGCTTCGTGCACGACCTGACCCCGGCCGACCTCGCCGAGGGCGGGGGCCTGCTCCGGGCCCTGCACGCCGTCGCCGAGCGCGAGACGACACCGGACCTCACCGTCCGCGTGCACACCGAGGGCAGCCCGCCCGACCCGCTGCCCGCGCCCGTGGAGTCCGCCCTGCTGCGCATCGCCCAGGGCGCCCTCGCCAACGTCCGCGAACACGCGGCGGCCACCACCGCCATCCTCACCCTGACCTGCCTGGACGACCAGATCGTGCTGGACGTGACCGACGACGGCCGCGGCTTCGACCCGCGCACCCCCGCCGTCGCCGGGGCCGCGTCCGCCGCCGGGCGGCGCGGCCACGGCCTGCCCGCCATCCGTGCCCGCCTGCGCCAGCTGGGCGGCACCCTCACCATCGAGTCGGCACCGGGCGAGGGTACGGCCCTGTCGGCGGCGATCCCGTTGGAGCCGAGATGACCCACACCCCCGCGACGGACGCCCGGACCCCGGTGCGCATCCTCGTCTGCGACGACCACGCCGTCGTCCGCGCCGGACTGCTGGCGCTGCTGCACAGCGCGCCGGACATCGAGGTCGTCGGGGAGGCGGGCAGCGGCGAGGAGGCGCTCGCCCTGGCCCGCAAGACCGCCCCCGACGTCGTCCTGATGGACCTGCAACTGGGCGAGGGCATCGACGGCGTCGAGACCACCCGGCGGCTGCGCGCCGAACCGGCCGCCCCGCACGTCCTGGTCCTCACCACGTACGACACCGACGCCGATGTCACCCGTGCCGTCGAGGCCGGTGCCACCGGCTATCTGCTGAAGGCCGAGCGCGCGGAGGACCTGTTCACGGCCATCCACGCGGCGGCCCAGGGCCGCCCGGCGCTATCGCCGCCGGTCGCCGACCGCGTGATGTCCCGCCTGCGCAACCCGCGCCCCGCCCTCACGCCCCGGGAACGGGACATCCTCGCCCACCTCTCCCGGGGCCTGTCCAACCACGCCATCGCCCGCGCCCTCTACATCAGCGAGGCCACCGTCAAGACCCATCTGCGGCGCGTCTACGACAAGCTCGGCGTGGACACCCGGGCGGGCGCGGTGGCGGTGGCGAAGGAACAACGCCTGCTGTCCTGAGCGCGGGGACCGCCGCGGACGCGGTCCGTGACAGGTACGGCCGTCCGGCCTTCCCGGCCGGAGCCCCGGCTAGCTCCGCAGGGCCTCGAACGCGTCCCGGCCCGCCGCTCCGATCGCCAGGTCGACGTCCGGTGCCAGTCCCGCGCGGCGGGTCGCGCGGGTGAGCGCCGCCATGGCCACCCGGTCACCGGAGTCCGCCTCGACGACCCCGATCTCGTGCCGCAGGTGCAGGAACGTGCCGGTCTTGCCGCTCCACCGCAGCGTGTCCGCGCGCAGTTCGGCCGCCAGCCGCTGGGTGAAGACCTGGTGCCCCATCAGCCGGCGCAGCTCGGCCGTCGCGGCGGGCGCGGCGATCTCGTCGCGCCACACCCGCTGGAGCAGGCCGACCAGCGCCGCGGCCGTGCCCGCGTTGGCGTGCGCCGGGTCCAGGGTCTCGATGGTGTGCCGGCCCGTCCCCTCGTCCCGGACGGCCAGCTCCAGGGCGAGGGAGAAGTCGTTCCCGGCGGCGCCGGCCGCGCACTCGTACAGGTGGTTCATCCGGTGCCGCACCCGGATCCCGTCGCACCCCCAGGCGTGCAGCCGCGCGTCGGTCTCCGCCACCGGCACCAGGTCGAACAGGGCGTCCGCGGCGGCGTTGTCGCTCACCGACAGCATCAGCAGGAGCAGGTCGCCGACGGCCACCGTGGCCGGGTGCCGGAAGGCGGCGAGCCCGGTGGGGCCGACGCTGCTGGTACCGGGATCCACCGTCACCGGACGGGCCGGGTCCAGCTCCCCGGCCGCGATCCGGTCCAGTACGACCAGGGCGAGCGGGACCTTGGCCACCGACGCCAGCGGCACCGGCTCGTCCGTGTCGAAACCGAGCTGTTCCCCGGTGTCGAGGTTGCGGGCGAGGAAGGAGCCGCGGACGCCCAGCGCCGCCCAGTCCGCGGCGATGGCCTCGGCGACGGCCGACAGCCCCGCGTCGCCACCGGTGTACACCGGGTGGTGCGCCGCCGCGCTCATCCGCGTGCCGCCAGCCGGGCGGGGGCGTCCTCGCGCCCGGCCGCCGGCTCCGGCCCGCCCCGGTGGGCCACGGCGCCCACCGCCGAGGCGAGCAGCGCGGCCAGCCAGTGCGGTGCCGCCGCCGCGCCGTCCCGGCCCGGGGCGGCGCGCACGTCGTAGCCCCGGTGCAGGGCCTGGTCGGCCAGCGGTGTCCAGTGGGCGCCGTGCTGCCGGGCGAACGGTTCGGCGCACAGCAGCAGCGCGTGCCCGGCGAGGGTCTCGGCGAGCGCGGTGGCCGCCCGCCCGGCCGGCCGGATCCGCTCCTCGGGCAGCCCCGCGCGCGCGGCGGCCCGCGCCAAACGGTCTTCGAAATAAGGCACTTGATCCTCCGTCAGCAGCAACAGGGGCGGGGGAACGGCACGTCCGGCACCACGGCCGCGGCGGGGCCGCAACTCCTCCAGGTGCAGCGTGCGCCGCGCGGCCGCGCCGTCCGGCACCGGTGCGGACGCCAGGCCCAACGGCACCTGGAACGCGGCCTGTTCCGGCGCGGTGCGCACCAGCGCGTACCCGAGCGAACCGTCCGCCAGCCCCGACTCCCGCTCCAGCGGCGGCAGTTCCCGGATGCCGAGGGTGACCCCGTGCTCGTTGCCGGCGCGCAGGGCCCGGGCCAGCCCGGCCGGGGCACAGTCCGCGGGGACGCCGACGGCGCGCACCCGCGAGCGCCGGGCCGAGCGGGCCACCTGCCGCAGCCGCTGCGCCCGGTCCAGCACGTCCCGCGCGTAGGGGAGCAGCAGCACCCCCAGTTCCGTGGTCTCGATCTGCCGCCGGGACCGGTCGAACAGCGGGCCGCCGAAGTACTCCTCCAGCGTCTTGACGCGGCGGCTGAGCAGCGGCTGGGCGATGCCGAGCCGGTCGGCGGCCCGGGAGAAGCCCGCCTCCTCGGCCGTCGCCACGTACGCCTCCAAATGTGCCAGTAGATCCACCCGGCACTCATATCAATAAGGCATGGGAACTTCAAAGTTTCCTCTTGGACATGGGTGCCCCCGTCCTGTTTCGCTGTCCCCGTCGAAGATCGGCACCGACGACGTACGTCCCGGGAGGAGTACGCCCATGTCCAGCACGCCCATGTCCAGTGCCCCCACGCCCAGTACACCCTTGACCAGTACGGCCGCATCCGGCGGGTTCGCGCCCGCCGCCGACGGCCCCGCCCCGCTGCCGCGCCGCCGCCTGCTGCGGACCGGCCTCGGCCTCACCGGCGCCGCGATGGCCGCGACGGCGCTCGCCGCGCCCGCCGCGTCCGCCGCCCCCGCGCGTGACGGCCGGTCCGAGCCGACCGAACCGGCCGAACTGGCCGAGCTGGAGCGGCGCTACGGCGCCCGGCTCGGCGTGTACGCGCGCAACGTCCGTACCGGGCGGAGCGTGGCCCACCGGGCGGGGGAGCGGTTCGCGATGTGCTCGACGTTCAAGGCGTTCGCCGCGGCGGCGGTGCTGCGCGACCACGGCGACCGGGCTCCGCTGGACCGGGTGGTGCACTACCCGCCGCGGGACATCCTGCCCAACTCTCCGCGCACCGAGGAGAACCTGGCGACCGGCATGACCGTGGCGGGCCTGTGCGCGGCGGCGATCCAGTACAGCGACAACGCGGCCGGCAATCTGCTGCTCCGGGAACTGGGCGGCCCGGCCGGGCTCACCCGTTTCCTCCGCTCGCTCGGCGACACGGTGAGCCGCCTCGACCGGTGGGAGCCGGAGCTGAACACCGCGATCCCCGGGGACGTGCGGGACACCACGACCCCCGAGGCGATCGCCGGGAGCCTGGAGCGCCTCGCCCTGGGCCGGGCCCTGCGCAGGGCCGACCGGGAGCGGTTCACCGGCTGGCTGAAGGGCAACACCACCAGCGGGGAGCGGTTCCGCAAGGGGCTGCCGCCCGCCTGGGTCGTGGCGGACAAGACCGGCACCGGGGACTACGCCACCGCCAACGACATCGGGGTGGCCTGGACGGCCCGGGGGACCCCCCTGGTGCTGGCCGTGCTGTCGGACAAGAGTGCCCCGGACGCGCCGGTGGACCAGGCACTGATCGCCGAGGCGGCGGCCGTGGTCGCCCGCACCCTCGCCCCGGGCGAGTAGTCGGCCCCCTGCGATTCATCAGCCTGAATAGAAATCATGTACGCGACTGTTGACGCGTACATGTCGTCTCCCTACCGTCGGGAAGGTCCAGAGAGAAAGCGCTTTCCGGTCACGACTCACCATGCCACGACCGGACACCGTATTCACCCCTCTGGACCGCTCGCACCCGCACAGCCGAGTCGACCCGCAGGGAGAAGAACCGATGCACATGAGACCAGCCATCGCGTGCGCCGGGCTGCTGACCGGTGCGCTCGTCGCGCTGACCGGCACCACGGCCCAGGCCGTGACCACCCGGTACGAGGCCGAGAGCGCACCCGCGGTCTGCACCGGGACCATCGACTCCGACTGGACCGGCTACTCCGGCAGCGGATTCTGCAACGCCACCAACGCCTCAGGGGCCTACGCCCAGTTCACCGTGAACGCGGCGAGCGCCGGCACCGCTACCGTGCGCATCCGCTTCGCCAACGGCTCGGCCACCGCCCGGCCCGCGACCGTCGCCGTCAACGGCACCACGGCCACCACCGCCGGCTTCGAGACCACCGGCGCCTGGGACAGCTGGGCGACCAAGACGCTCACGGTCCCGGTCAAGGCGGGTGCCAACACCGTACGCCTCACCCCGACCGCCGCCGACGGCCTGCCCAACCTGGACTACCTCGAAGCCGATGTGGCCGGGGCGGCGACCGGCAGCGTGCTCTACGTGTCACCGACCGGCACCGACGGCGCGGCGGGCACCGAGTCGGCCCCGACCACGCTCACCTCGGCCATCAGCCGGATCACCCCCGGCGGCACGATCTACCTGCGCGGCGGGACCTACCGCCAGTCCGCCACGGTCACCATCCCGGCCGGCAGCGACGGCACCTCCGCCGCCCGCACCACCCTGTCCGCCTACCCGGGCGAGAAGCCGGTCCTGGACTTCTCGGCGCAGTCGGAGAGCTCGTCCAACCGGGGCATCCAGCTGTTCGCCAACCACTGGCGGCTGTACGGCCTCACAGTCCAGCACGCGGGTGACAACGGGATCTACGTCGGCGGCAGCGACAATGTCGTCGAGCGGGTGGTGACCGCCTACAACCGGGACACCGGTCTCCAGCTCGGCCGGATCTCCTCCAGCACCCCCAGCTCCCAGTGGCCGGCGAACAACCTGATCGTCAGCTCCGAGTCGCACGACAACGCCGACTCCGACGGCGAGGACGCCGACGGCTTCGCCGCCAAGCTGACCACCGGCACCGGGAACGTCTTCCGCTACGACGTCTCCCACCACAACATCGACGACGGCTGGGACCTGTACACCAAGCCGGACACCGGCGCCATCGGCCCGGTGACCATCGAGTACTCCCTCTCCTACGGCAACGGCACGCTGAGCGACGGCACCGTCAACACCAACGGCGACCGCAACGGCTACAAGCTCGGCGGCGACGACATCCCCGTCGACCACGTCGTGCGGCACAGCATCGCCTACAAGAACGGCCACCACGGGTTCACCTACAACAGCAACCCGGGCTCCATGGCGATCTCCGGCAACGTCGGCGTCGACAACGCCGAGCGCAACTTCTCGTTCGACACGGGCACGTCGGTGTTCCGCGACAACACCTCCTGCCGCTTCGCCGGCGGCGGCTCCAATGACAAGACGGTCGGCAGCGCCGACGGCACCAACCAGTTCTGGACCGGCTCCAACGGCTCCCGCTGCTCCTCGTACGCGGGCGCCCTCGGCTGGTCCTTCACCTCCGACGGCCGCCTCTCGGTGACCTTCGGCGGCAGTGTCGTCAACCCGTAACCGGAGTACGGAGGTTCAGGAAAGGCGGGACGCCGTCCGGTACGGCGTCCCGCTTCCAGCCGTTTCAGCAGTGGGACTTGGTCTGGGTGAGCAGGCCGAGCCGCCACGGCAGGCTGTTGTAGTCACCGCTCGCGCTCGGATCCATGCCCTGGTACAGGTACTGGAGCTTGCACGCGGGGATGGTCAGCGTCTGGTCGTAACCGGCGCGGATCATCTCGCCGTGACTGATGTCCTTCGTCCAGGCGCCCGACGGGAACGTCACGTTGTTCGCCCGGGCGAACGGATTGCTCTCGGAATCGGCCAGCGGGGACCAGGACCCGGCCAGGCTGGAGGAGGTCCAGGAGCGGAAGTAGCGCCGACCGTCGGAGCCGATCGCCTCAACCAGCATCAGATACTGGTCGCCGCCCTTCACCTTGTAGATGTTGCTCGCCTCGAACAGCGCGTACCTGTCGGAGTCCTGGGCGGCGATGACGGTGTTGGTGAACCCGTTCGGGAACTGGCCGACGGTGGTCTGCGAGCGGTAGAGGTGCCCGTTGTCGTCGGAGGAGAACAGGTAGCAGTTGGCGCTGTCGCAGATCACCCACATGTCGACCCAGTAGCCGTTGCCGATGTTCTGCTTGATGATGTCGGGCATGTCGGGGTAGAAGTCGCGCGGCGCGCTCCAGCCGTCGGGGTCGGAGATGTCCTTGTTGGTGGAGTAGGACGCGTTGCCCGTCTGGTAGACCAGGTACCACAGCTTCTGCGGCGCGTAGTAGAACACCTGGGGCGCCGCCCGGTAGCCGCTGCCGATGGCCGTGCGGTCCAGGTAGTGGTGGGTGGCCGAGCCCGCCTGTGACCAGTCCTTGAAGCTCAGGTAGACGAGGTTGTAGCCGGAGGCGCTGGCCACGCTCGCGAACACGTGGTACTTGCCCTTGTAGCGGACGACGGACGGGTCCTTGATCCCGGCGATGTCGTGCGTCGCGTCGGACTTGGGCGCGATCAGTTGCTTGCTGGAGGACCAGCTGAAGCTCGACGGCAGCCCCTTGTGCGGGGCGGGGGCCGGGGCCGCGACCGTGCCGCCGAGTGCGGACAGCACCGCGCCGTACGCGGCCTTCTTGTCGCCGGCTCCGTCGAACAGCAGCGGGCTCTCGCCGCTGCGCCAGGAGTCGCTGTCGCGGATGCCCCACACGGTGATGCCGGTACAGCGGGCGACGCTCTTGCACGCCTGGACCGTGTTCGCGTAAGCGGTGGCCGGTGCCTGCGCGATGTCCAGCTCGGTGATCTGCACGTCCACGCCGAGGGCGGCGAAGTTCGCCAGCGTGTTCCGGAAACTGGCCGGCGGGCCGGAAGCGCCGAAGTGGCTCTGGAAGCCGACGCAGTCGACGGGCACGCCACGGGACTTGAAGTCGCGCACCATGCGGTAGACGGCCTGGGTCTTGGCGTCCGACCAGTTCTCGATGTTGTAGTCGTTGTAGCAGAGCTTGGCCGCGGGGTCGCCCGCGCGGGCGGTGCGGAAGGCGTCCTCGATGTAGCCGTCACCCAGGACGTTCTGGAAGACGGAGGCCCGGCGCGCCCCGCTGCCGCCGTCGGCGAACGCCTCGTTCACCACGTCCCAGGCGTAGATCCTGCCCTTGAAGTGGGTCGCCTCGGTGGTGATGTGATGGCGCATCACGGCGCGCAGCGTGGTGGCGTCGGTGATCGAGCCGACCCAGCCCGGCAGTTGGGAGTGCCAGACCAGGGTGTGGCCCCGCACCCGCTGCCGGTGCGCGACGGCATGGTCGACGATCCGGTCGGCGGCGGTGAAGGTGAAGGAGCCCCGGGTGCGTTCGGTGGCGTCCCACTTCATCTCGTTCTCGGGGGTGACCGCGTTGAACTCCCGGTCCAGGATCGTGCTGTAGGTGCCGTCGTCGAGCCTTCCGGCGGCCACCGCGGCGCCGAAGTACCGCCCGGACTGGGCGGCCTGGGCGCCGAGGGTGTCTGCCTGCACGGGGGCGGGCCGGGCGTCGGCCGTTCCGGTCACCGCGAGGGTGGCGGCGGCGAACGCGCCCACCAGGGCGACCAGGCGCCTGCCTGACCACGGGGGACGTTTCATGATTCTCCTCGTACGGACGATCGTGCGGGTTGTCATGTCATGCGCCTGTCACTCCAAGGAGCGCCCATCGGTTCGATATCACGAACAATGATCGGAACTCCGGATGTCCGTGATGATAAGAGGGGTTACGGTGCCGTCAACACCCCTCGCATGATTCGGAGTTGACAACGAAATGTTTCGAAGGGGGATCAGCCCACCGGATCGCCCGAGGAGACGGGAAGCGTCTCCAGGTCCGGCGCGGCCAGCAACTCCGCGATCAGTTCCGCCGAGCCGCCGACGTAGGTGCTGACCAGGTCCACGTCACCGCCCAGCACCCAGGACCGGTCCCGCGGCCACCACAGGTCGGGCAGTTCGGCGAACTCGTCCAGCGTCACCGGGGAGACGACGTCGGCCAGCCGGCCGGCCAGCAGGACCTCCTCCCGGCCCGGCGTCCCGAACGTCGGGAACCGGTCCCAGTCCCAGCGGCCGTACCCGTGCCACAGCCCGAACCAGCACCGCTCGGGCGTGCCGGTGTGCCGGGCCAGCACGGGCAGCAGCGCCTCGGCGACCTCGGGCGGGGTCGGCCCCTCGGCGGGGGGCTCGTCCCACACGCCGGGCCGGCCGTGGTCGGTCGAGTCGAGGCAGTCCTGGTCCGCCCCGATGACCTCGTGCCAGCGGCTGCCCGGCGTCACCCGCGTCCCGTGGGCGGCGGCCACCGTCGACCAGCGAACCGGCCGCTCGTCGAGCCGGGCCGGGTGCAGGATCCGCGCGTAGGCCGCGAAGCCGGGCGCGGCGATGGCCGCCACCGTGCCGAACTCCCCCTGTCCTGGCCCGTGTTCGGTGAGCCAGTCGGCGGGGGAGAGGTCGGCGGTCCGTACCCGCAGCCGCCCGTACCACTCGGGGGCGGGGGCCTGGTCGACCAGGGGGAAGTCGTTCACCTTCCCAGTGTGCCGCAGGCGGGCCGGGGGCCTGAGCCCCGGCCCACCTCAGGGCACGTCGGCTACGCGGCGCCGCCGTACGGGCGCGTGATGATCTCCAAGGCGTGCCCGGCGGGGTCCTTGAAGTACACGCCCCGGCCGCCGTCGTGCCGGTTGATCTCGCCCGGCTGCTTGCCGTGCGGATCGGCCCAGTAGGTGATCCCGGCCGCCCGGATGCGGGCGAAGGCCGCGTCGAACTCCTCCTCGGAGATCAGGAAGGCGTAGTGCTGCATGACGATCGACTCCGCCGGGATCGCGGCGAAGTCCAGGGTCACCCCGTTGCCGGTGGCGACGGGGACGAACGGGCCCGACTCGGTGCCGATCTCCAGATCCAGGATGTGGGCCAGGAACTCGGCGGACTCCCGGTTGTCCCGGGCGTGGACGATGATGTGGTTCAACTCGACTGACATGAGTGGAATGCCTCCGAGGGCAATCTCACGGGCACCTCCATGCCTCACCCGGACGGTGACCGACACGCGATGCCGTACGGCGATCCTAGCCGACCGCCTCCCCCGGCCCCCGGTGCGTCACATGCCCGCCGGTCACCGTCAACACCACGGGAGCGTCTGTGAGTTCGCTGTCGGGTGCGTGTACGGGGTCGACGGCCAGTGCGGTCAGGTCGGCCCGGAAGCCGGGCGCGATGCGGCCGGCCACGGCGGACTCCCCGGCGGCCGCCGCGGCGTGAGAGGTGCAGCCCTCCAGCGCCTGCATCGCGGTCAGCCCCGGCCGGTGCGCCGCGGCGCCCTTGGGGCGGCGGGCCGTCGTCAGCACCGCCCGCACGTCGTAGTGCGCGATTGGCCAGTCCGAGCCGAGGGCGACCGTCGCCCCGGCCTCCCGCAGATCCCGCAGCCGCCAGGCGCGGGCGGCCCGGTCGCCGCCCAGCCGGCGCGACCACTCGTCGGTGCCGTCGTCGCGGGTGTAGCCGGTGTGCGGCGGTTGCAGAGAGGCGGCGACGCCCAACTCGGCGAAGCGGGGCAGCAGTTCGTCGGGCGCGGTCTCGATGTGCTCGATCCGGTGCGCACCGTGCCCGCCCGGCCCCAGCGAGGCCACCGTGTCCAGGACGTGCCGGACGGCGGCGTCCCCGATGGCGTGCGTGGCGGTCCGCACCCCGGCCGCGTGCAGGGTGCGGACGGCCTCGGCGTACGCGCGCGGGTCCGGCCAGAACGCGTCGGTGCCCTGCCCGTGGCAGTCGGGGTGCTCCAGCCAGGCCGTGCCGCCCTCGACGGTGCCGTCCATGAAGAACTTGACCCCGCCGACCACCCAGTGCCGGCCGCCCCGGCCCTGCGCCTCGATCAGCTCGCGCAGGGCGTCGGCGTCCGCGCCCGGCATGCACCAGGGCGCGAACCGCAGCCGCACCGGCAGCACCGTCTCCCGCGCCACCGACTCCACCAGCTCCAGGTCCCCGCCGTCCATCACATGGGCGCCGGTCAGCCCGGTCGCGGCCATGGCGGACAGCAACTCCAGCAGCCGCGCTCGCCGTTCACCGTACGAGGGCCGGGGAACGACGGCGCTGACCAGGTCCATCGCCGCGTGCTCGACCAGATGCCCGGTGGGCCGCCCCGAGGCGTCGCACACCACCTGGGCGCGCTGGTCGAAGACGCGCGGCCCGGTCACCCCGGCGGCGGCCAGCGCGGGCCCGTTGACGAGGGCGGAATGGCCGTCGTAGAGGCGCAGGAAGGCCGGGGTGCCGCCCAGCACGTCCGCCACCAGCTCGTGGTGGACCGGGCGGCCCTGGAACGCGTTGTGGTCCAGCCCGTAGCCGACCACCCAGCCCTCGGTCCGCTCGGCGCGGGCCAGCGCCGCGCGCAGCCCGGCCAGGTCCGTCACACCGGACAGGTCGGTGCCGGTCGCCATGTCGAGCCCCCACACCGGGTGGCTGTGCGCGTCGGTCAGGCCCGGCACCAGGTGCGCGCCGCGCAGATCGACGGTCTCGGTGCCGGGGCCGCGCCAGTCCCGTACGTCGTCCGCCGTGCCGACGGCGGTGATCAGCCCGTCGCGCAGGGCGACGGCCGTGGCGGTGGGGCAGGCGGGATCCAGGGTGCGGATCCGGGCGCCGGTGAGGACGAGATCGGCAGCGGGCATGCCGTGAACTCCTAGCGTGAAGAGGGTCATTCGGTGGGTTCGGTACCGAACGTGGCGTAGACGCCCGGGCGGTCGCGGCGCAGCCACCACGCGAGCGGCAGGCCGAGGAGGAAGACGGCGGGCGCGGCGACGACGAGCACGACGTTCACGGCGCGTGGCGCACCGGTGAACAGGTCGATGTGGGAGACCACCAGCACGATCGCGGTCGCCAGCAGGACGGTGGCGAGGGCGGGTGCCAGCACCGTGCGCACCCGGCCCTCGGTGTGCCGTACCCGCCGGAAGTAGCGGAACACGGCGAGCGCGGCCAGCAGCTGGAGCAGCAACAGGCCGATCATGCCCGGGGTGTTCACCCACAGCAGCAACTGCTGGTACGGGTCGGCGTCGGCGGCCCAGAAGGCGAGGACGACCACGCCGCCGAGGGCGGTCTGGGCCAGGCCCGCGAGGTAAGGGGAGCGGTGCCGGGGGTGGACGCGGCCCAGCCGGCGCGGCAGCACGCCCTCCTCGGCCAGCGCCAGCGCGTAGCGGTTGATGGCGTTGTGGAAGGCGAGCAGCGAGGCGATGACGCTGGTGACGATGAAGACGTGCATCAAGTCGGCGGCCCAGCCGCCCACATAGGTGGTGATCGCGGTGAAGAAGAGCCCGGCCGGGTCCTCCCCGGCGGCCCGGACGACCCGGTCGTCGCCGAACGCCTGGACGGCGATCCAGACGGTGAACGCGTAGAAAAGGCCGAGGAAGCCGACGGCCGCGTAGGTGGCGCGCGGGACCGTGCGCGCGGGGTCGCGGGCCTCGCGGCGGTAGATGACGGTCGACTCGAAGCCGGTGAACGCGGCGAACGCGAAGGCGAGGACGGCCGCCGTCCCGGGCACGAACACATGGGCCGGGGCGAGCGAGGACAGGGAGAGGCCGTGCGCGCCGCCCCGCACCAGCACTCCGCCCGCCAGCAGCACGAGTATCCCGGTCTCGGCGACCAGCAGGACCCCGAGGACCTTGGCGCCGAAGTCGATCGAGCGGTAGCCGCCGTAGCCGATCAGCACCAGGCCGGCCAGTGCCACCGGCAGCCAGGGCACGTCGGCGCCGAAGAGGGCGTGCGCGGTGTCGCGGGTGGTGGTGGCGAGGAGGCCGTAGACACCGATCTCCATGCCGTTGTAGCCGATCAGGGCGAGCAGGGCGGCGCCGATCCCGGCCGGTCGGCCGAGGCCCCGGGTGATGTACGCGTAGAACGCGCCGCCGCTGGTGACATGGCGGCTCATGGGGGTGAAGCCGACGGCGAAGACGGCGAGGGTCAGCCCGGCCAGCAGATAGCCGACGGGCGCGCCGACGCCGCCCAGCAGCAGGGCGAGCGGGGCGACCCCGGCCATGACGGTCAGCGGCGCGGCGGCGGAGACGACGAAGAAGGCGATGTCGGCGGTGCCGAGGGTGCCGGACCGGAGGCCGGGCGCGTCGGACGGCGCGTCCTCCTCCGGGAGTCCGGCGGTGGTCACGGACATGCGGGGGCCCTTCTGACGGGGGAGGGGGTCCCGGTGGTGGGGCAGCGGGGTTGACGGGGGACCGGCGGGCGCGGCCGGGGTGGGCCGTCCGAACCGGCGTCTTGCGGGCGCGCGACGGGGTGGCGGGCGCCCGGGAGACGTAAACCTAAAGACTTTCGGTTTCCGCAATGTAACCTGCCGTTGGGCATCCGGGAAGACCTCAGGGGGACGCTGACCATGGGACGGCCGCGCACACCGCTCCTCGACCGCGAACGCATCACCACCGCCGCGCTCGAACTCATCGACGAGACAGGTGACTTCACCGTGCCGCGGATCGCCCGCGGGCTCGGCGTGCAGACCGGCTCGGTGTATCACCACGTGGACGGCCGGGACGGCATCGTGGAGCTGCTGCGCGAGCGCGTCTGCGCCGCCATCGACCCGGCCACCCTGGACCTGACCCCGTGGGACGCGGCCATGGAGGCGTGGGCGCGGTCGTACCGGGCCGCGTTCGCCGCCCATCCCCGGGTGATCCCGCTGCTGATGACCTCGCCCGTTCGCGCGCCCCGGGTCCTCGCCCAGTACGAACGCGCGGTGGGCGTGCTGCTGGCGGCCGGATTCGAGCCGCCCGGGATCATGCCGCTGATCGTCGCCCTGGAGAACCTGGTGCTGGGCTCGGCCCTCGACCTGGCCGCCCCGGAGGCGATGTGGGAGCTGGCGGACGGCACCCCGACCCCGCGCCTGGCCGAGGCCCTCGCGGCGGCGGGCGACGGCCGCGCCGACCGCGCCTTCGAGGTGGGGCTGATGGCCTTCCTCAACCACGCGCGGGCCCTGCGCGAGGGGCGGTAGCCGCTCAGCGGCCCCCTCACCGGTGCGAGGGCGGCGCGGGACGGGGCCCGTCCCGCGGGTTCCCGCCCGCCGTGTCCGTTCAGCGGGCCGGGATCAGGTCCCCGGTCAGCGGTACCTCCGGCCGGCCGGTGTTGTTCACCACGGCCAGGCGGGGGCCGTCCGGTTCCGGGTGCCACTGGCCGCCGACCAGGGGCAGCAGCGCGATGTTCGGGGTGGGGCCGGCCGTCCAGTCCAGCGGGCCCGCGATGGTGTCGAGCCGGGTACGGGCGACGGCGTCGGCGACCGAGGCGCGGTCGGCCGGGTCGTCGGCCGTGGCCAGGGCGTGGTGCGCGATCTCCAGCAGGGCGTGCGCGAGCCCCAGCGGCTGGAGCCAGGACGCGCCGGTGTCCTCCTCGTAGGCGCGGGCCAGCTCGGCGCACGTGCCGCCGTCCAGGCTGGAGCGGTAGGGGTGGCCGGGGCTCCAGTAGACGAGCGTGGCCACCCGCGCGTCACCGAGTTCCGCGTGCACGTCGGGGGCGGGGGTGGTGTGGGTGTGCGGATAGGTCAGCCAGCGTGAGCAGGTGATCAGCCGGGGCCGCGGCCCCGCCTGCCGGGCCTGACGGTGGAAGAGGGCCAGGTCGGTGGCGGTGGAGGCGCTGGTGACCAGGTCGGCGCCGTGCTCGCGCAGGCGGGCGGCCTGGTCCCGCAGGTCGGTGGCCGGCTCGTGGTAGGCGCCGAGGTCGGTCAGCGTGTGGCCGCGCCCGGACAGCGCCGCCTCGAAGCCGTACCGCTCGTGCCGCAGCAGCCGCCCCTGGAGGTCGTCGTTCCACAGGCAGCCGACGGCGGCCCGGGGCGTGAGCTGCTCCCACATCCCGGCGAAGACCCGGGCGATGTCGTCCAGGCCCCAGGCGAAGTGGTACGTCCACCGGAACCGGTGCCCGGGACCGGCGCCCCGCGCGTGCACGTACGCCTGCCAGGGGAACGTCGTCGACACGCACGGCACCCCCCTCTCCTCGCAGGCGTCCGCGACGGCGGGCAGCACCCGGGTTCCGGCCATGGTCAGCACGACCTGGGCGCCGTCCTCGTCCGCCAGGTCCCGCACGGCCTGCCGGGCGGCCCCGGGCTCCGAGCGGCTGTCCCGGACGGCGACGGTCACCTCGCGGCGCCGGCCGCCGTTGCGGACGTGCGCGAGGTGCGGTGCCAGGGCGCGCCGTACGTAGGAGAGCGGCGCGCCGAGCGGGGCCAGCCGCCCCGTCAGAGGAGCGACGACGCCGATGCACAGGGGGGCTGGAGCCATGGTGCCTGTCCTTCGCGGGGTTGTCTGCCGTGCGGTACGGGATCACTGGGGACAACGAGGAAGCGGAACGTCGGCTTCGGTCCGACGGGGTGAAAGGTCCCAGGCGGGAAGGGCGGCGGCTGTACGAGTTTCCCAGTACCGGCAGTAACATGATCACCTTGTTCCGGGTGTACCAGTCAGTCAACTAGGTGCCGTCCCCGACGGCGCCCTGCCCGGAGAAGTCCATGTCATCTGTCAATGACGCGTTGGAAAACGCGCGCTCCACCTACGAGCAGCACATGAACACGTGCCGCCAGTGCCATGCCGACGCCGCGCCCTGCGCCGTGGCCAAGCATCTGCTGCGTCTGTACAACCTCGCCCGCCGGGACGCGATGCGGGCCGCCGGTCCGGACGCGCCGACCGCCTGACCGGCACAAAGCGCTTTTCACCCGCCGCGAGGCGGGAACCCGGCCGCCTGTCCCGTTCTCGAGAGACACAGGAGGCCACTGTGACGGACCAGCACGGTGACCGGCCCGATCCGGTCACCCAGCACGCCCGCCCCGACTTCCCCTCCCAGGACCAGCCCCACCCGGGCTGGACCGGCCCCATGGACCCGCCGCCCGACCACGGCGAGGAGTCCTACCGCGGCGCCGGCCGGCTCGACGGGCTCCGGACCGTGATCACGGGAGGGGACTCCGGCATCGGACGGGCGGTGGCGCTCGCCTTCGCCCGCGAGGGCGCCGACGTGCTGTTCACCTACCTCGCCGAGGAGGCGGACGAGGCGCGCGAGACCGCCCGCCTGGTGGAGGACGCGGGCCGCAAGGCGGTCGCCGTGTCTTGCGACATCAGGGACGAGGACAACTGCCGCGCCCTGATCGCGCGGGCGGTCGACGAGTTCGGCCGCATCGACGTCCTCGTCAACAACGCCGCCTACCAGATGGCCCAGCCGGACGGCATCGAGGCCATCAGCACCGAGCAGTTCGACCGGGTGCTGCGGACGAACCTGTACGGCATGTTCTGGCTGACCAAGTTCGCCCTGCCGCACATCCCGGCCGGCGGCTGTGTCCTCAACACCACGTCCGTGCAGGCATACCAGCCCAGCCCGCACCTGCTCGACTACGCGATGACCAAGGGCGCCATCGTCACGTTCACCCACGGGCTGGCCCAGATGGTCGCCGAGCGGGGCATCCGGGTCAACGCGGTCGCGCCGGGCCCGGTGTGGACCCCGCTGATCCCCGCGACCCTGCCCGACACCGCTGAGTTCGGCAAGCAGAGCCCGCTCGGCCGCCCGGCCCAGCCCGCCGAGCTGGCGCCGGCCTACGTCTACCTCGCCTCGCCGCAGGCGAGCTACATCACCGGCGAGATCCTCAACGCGACCGGCGGCACCCCGCTGCCCTGACCGCCGGGCGGCTCGGCCCGGGAAGCGCGGCTCGACCACTCACCCCGGCGAGGACGGCTCGGCCGCTCAGCCCGGGAACGGCGGTTCGGCCAGGAGCTCCCGCAGCCACTCGGCGCTCTCCCGGGCTCCCGGCGCGGTGCCGGGGGCAGCGGGGAACATCCGGCCCCAGGAGGCGGCCCGGCCCAGCGCGCTCAGCCGCCAGGCCAGCTCCGCCGCACGCCGTAGCCCGGCCGGCGTGTGGCCGCCGCCGGTCCACGGCTCCAGATAGGCGTCGAGCAGCCGGGGCAGCACCCCGGGCCCGTAGCGGTCGCGGGCCGACTCGGCGGGGACGCGCAGGCTGCAGAACGGGTGGGTGACGGCGGCGTCGCCCCAGTCGAAGAAGGTGAACCGGCCGGGCGCCTGCCGCAGCAGCTGGCCGTCGTGCAGATCGGCGTGGTCCAGCGTGTCCGGTATGCCGACGGCGGCCAGCTCGGCACACCAGTCGGCGAGCCGGGGCCGCAGGGCCTCGAGCCGGGCGCGTTCGCCGGGTTCGAGCGCGGTGTTCGCGTCGAGCAGCCGGTCGAACAGTCCGGGCAGGGCGGCGGTGCGCTCGGAGGGCACCCCGAGCCGTTCCATCTCGGCGGCGCGCGCCACCAAGTCGCGCTGCATCCCGGCGTACTGTCCGAGCAGCGACTCCCACTCGCGCGGCTCGACCGGCTCCCGGTCGAGCACGGCCCGGAACAGCTGCCCGCCGTCGGGGAGCAGCGACCAGCCGCGCCCGGCGTCGACGGCCAGCGGGCTGAGCACGTGGTCCGGCACCCAGCGGGCCAGGGCGGCGGTCAGCGGGCCCTCGAACGCGGCGCTGCGCGGATTGGCCTTGAACCAGACGGCCCCCTGTCCGGTGACGGGCACCCGGACGAGCACCGACCAGGGCCGCAGCCGCACCCGCAGCGGGCCGTCCACGCGCAGTCCCCGCTCGGCGAGGTGCCCGCCCACCCAGTCCAGCACCGCCGCCCGCCAGGACCCGGACTCCCATGGAGTCACGGCGTCCGGATACGTTCCCCGGTCCACCATCGCTGTGCGTTCCTCTTGCATCGCCCCATCCCAGCAGCGCGTACGAGGGCGTGGCCAGCGATTTTTCCCGGGCGGCGCGCGGGCGCGTCAGTCCTTCACCGCCCCGCCCAGGCCCGAGACCAGGCGCCGCTGGACCAGCACGAAGAAGACCAGCACCGGCACCGTCATCACCGTGGACGCCGCCATGACACCGCCCCAGTCCGGTTCGTCGGGCTTGTAGAAGACCAGCAGGGCCATCGGCAGCGTCGACTGCGAAGTGTCGCTGATGATGAAGGACTTGGCGAACAGGAAGTCGTTCCAGGTGGAGATGAAGGAGAACACGCTCGTGGCCACCAGGCCCGGCAGGACCAGCGGGAACAGGATCTGCCACAGGAACCGCGCGCGGCTCGCGCCGTCGAGGTACGCGGCCTCCTCCAGCGACTCCGGAACGGCCCGTACGAACCCGCGCAGCATCCAGATCGCGAACGGCAGCGAGAAGGCGATGTGCGGCAGGATCAGCGAACCCAGCGTGTTCAGCAGGCCGAAGTCCCGCATCAGGAAGAACAACGGGATGGTGAGCGCCTCCACCGGCACCATCTGGGCCACCAGGAACATGATGAGCAGGGTGGTCCGGAAGCGGAACCGGAAGCGCGTGACGGCGGTCGCGGCGAGGAACGCGATCAGCGCGGAGGCGAGGACGACGCTCCCCGCGACCAGGAGGCTGTTGACGAAGTACCGGCCGAACTCGTGCTGTTCGAACACGCGCCGGAAGGAGTCCAGGGTGGGGGAGGCCGTCCAGGGCCGTGGCTCGGTGGACTCGATCTCCCCGGCCGGCCGGAAGGCACCGAGCAGCATCCAGTACAGCGGGAAGGCGACTACCGCGGCGACCAGCAGCGCGGTCGCCTCGGCGGCCAGCCGCCAGGGGCGCCGTACCGGAAGGCGTACGCGACTCACAGTTCCTCCCCTTGGCGGCGCAGCAGCCGCAGATACCCGAGCGTGACGGCCAGCAGGAGCAGCAGCATCACGACGCCGATCGCCGAACCGAGGCTGTACTGCGAGGACGCGAACGCCTTCTGGTAGGCGTACACGTTCAGCACCAGGTTCTGCCCGGCGATGCCGCCACCGCCCGTCATCACGTAGATCTGGGTGAACACCTTGAAGTCCCAGATCACCGACTGGACGGTGACGATGCCGAGGATCGGCCGCAGCATCGGCGCGAGCACCGAGCGCCAGATCCGCCACTGCGAGGCACCGTCCAGCGCGGCGGCCTCCAGCACCTCGCCGGGTATGGCGCGGATCCCGGCGTAGACCGTGATCATCACGAACGGGAAGGAGCACCACACCACTTCGAGCAGCACCAGCAGGAACGCGCTGTAACGGCCGTACGTCCAGGAGAAGTCGCCGAGCCCGAGGAGGCGGTTCACCGGGCCGAAGTCGGGGTCGAAGAGGAACAGCCAGACGGTGGAGCCGGTGATCGTCGGTGTCGCCCAGGCGCCCAGCGCGGCCAGCAGCAGCGCGAGCCGGGGGAGCGCGCGGACCCGGGTGAGCAGGACGGCGAGCGCGCAGCCCACCGCCAGCGTGCCGACCACACAGGCCGCCGCGAAGCCGACCGTCGCGAACAGCACCTGCCAGAACTGGTCGTCGGCGAGCAGGTCGGTGTAGTTGGCCAGCCCCCGGAAGCGGGTCGGCTCGCCGCCGCTGACCTGGGCCTGGGTGTACTCCAGGAACGAGATCAGCCCGAGCTGGTAGACCGGGTAGACCAGCAGGGCGCCCAGGACGGCGAGGGCGGGGGCGAGATAGAGCCAGGGGGTCCAGCCGCCGCGCGGGCGCGGGCCCTTGCGGCGGGAGGGCGTCGTCGCGGGGGCCGGCCGGGCGGGGGCCGCCGGGGCGCCCCGCTTCACCGGGGGCGCCACGTCCGTCGTCCGCCTCATCCGGCGGACCCGAACGCGTCGTCCATCTTCTTCGCCGCGGCGGCCGAGGCGTCCGCCACGTCCTTCCGGCCGCTGACGATCTCCTGGAACATGGTCGGCAGCACCAGTGAGGAGTCGATCTGCGCCCAGGCGGGCGTGACCGGCACGAACTTGGTGCCGGCGGCGAGGGTGTCGACGAACGGCTTGGCGAACGGCTCCTTGGCGGCGGCCTGTTCCCGCACGTCCGTGAAGGTGGGCAGGAAGCCCATCGCGTCGAACAGCCTGCCCTGTGCCTGCTTCGAGGCGAGCCGCTTCATCAGGTCCACGGCGAGCGTGCGGTGCGAGGTGCTCTTCAGCACCCCGATGTTGTTGCCGCCCGCGAAGGCCGGCGCGATCGAGCCGGCCTTCGCCCCGGGCAGCGGGACCACCGCGTACTTCCCCTTGGCCTTCCCGGCGTCCACGGCGGCGTGGCTGAAGTTCCCGCCGATCGCCATGGCGGCCTTGCCCGCGGTGAACGCGGTCACCGTGTCGTTGCCGGTCCAGCTCGCGCACTTGGCGGCGGGGCAGTTGTCGTCGCCGAAGAGGGAGGTGTACGCCTCGATGCCCTTGCGGGCGGCGGGAGTGCCGAGGGCGGCGGCGTACCCGCCGCCCTTCTCGGTGGCCAGGTCACCGCCGTTGGCCCACAGGAACGGCAGCGCGCCGTAGGTGTAGGCGCCCCCGACGGCCAGGCCGTACAGATCGGGACGCTCGGCGCGGATCCGCTTCGCGGTGGAGATCAGCTCGGCCTGCGTCTGCGGTACCCGCAGCCCGAGTTGGCGGAAGACGTCCGTGCGGTAGTACAGGGCCCGGATGCCGACGAAGTACGGCGCCCCGTAGACCTTGCCGTCCACGGTGACCGAGCGCCGGGCGGTGGGGTCGGTGTCCCGGGCCTCGCTCCAGGCGTCGAACTCCCGGGTGACGTCGGCGAGTCCGCCGTCCTTCACATAGCCGGCGGTGTCGGTGTTGCCGTACTCGATGACGTCGGGCGCGGACTTGGGGTCGTTGAAGGCGGCCTTGACCCGCTGGGCGCGGGTCTCCACCGGGATGTACTCCACGGTGACCTCGGCGCCCCGGTGCGCCTTCTCGAAGTCGGCGAGGACCGCGTCGACGACGCGTTGCTTGGGCTGGTTGTCGACCTCCTGGAAGAGCCAGACGCGCAGGGTACCGGTCTTCTCGTCCTTGCCGGAGGAGGAGGTGCCGGAGGTCTGGGGCGCGCAGGCGGTGGCCAGGACGGCGGCGAGCGCGGTGAACCCGGCAAGACGGACGGACAGCTTCATTGACTGTGCTCCTCCGATGAGGCGTTGCAACGTGCGCAATGCTGGTTTCGCTGTGCACAACGCCTCGGAGGCTAAAGGCTGCGTTCACATGCCCACAAGAGGTCTCCACCACTCTGTGACCACCCGACGCACACCGTGCAACGCCCAAGCGGACAAAGCGCCCGGAAGGTGCGTCAGCGCACCGGGAAACCGAAGGAGTACCCCTGCTCCTTCAGCCACGGCAGCAGGGTGCGCAGCGCCGCCACGGTCTGTGAGCGGTCACCGCCCGCGTCGTGGAAGAGGATCGTCGGGCCGTTGGCCAGCTCGCGCTTGACCGTGGCGACGATCGCCTCGCTGCCCGGCCGCTCGAAGTCCTTGGAGTCGACGTTCCAGCCCAGGGGCCGCATCCCGTGCGAGGCCGCCAGCTTCCGGCTGTAGGGGGTGAAGGCGCCGCCCGGGGCCCGGTAGTACATCGGCCGTACCCCGCCCGACGCCTTGGTGATCTGCCGCTCCGCGTCGAGGATCTGCCGCGCCTGGTAGGACTCGGACGCGTGGTCCATGCCGGTGTCGTGCGCGACCGTGTGGTCGCACAGCCGGTGACCGGCGGCCACCACCTGCCGGACCAGATCGGGGTGGGCCTCAGCCTGCGGGCCGACCATGCAGAACGTCGCCTTCACGCCGTTGTCCCGCAGCAGCGCCAGCACCTGCGGGGTCCAGACCGGGTCCGGGCCGTCGTCGATGGTGATGTTGACCGCGTGCGCGCCCCCGTCGGAGGCGTGGACTATCGACGGGGACACGGGCGCGGCCTTCGGCGCGGCAGGCCGGGCGGACACACCCGGCGTGGCCGGCCCGCCGCCGCTCTGGCCGGCCTGCGCCGACCACACCGACGTGACGGCGGCCACCGCCGTCACCCCGACCGCCGCCGCGATCACCCGGCCGTACCAGCCCCGTCCGCCATGCCGTGCCATGTCCGCCCCGCCCCTTGATGTGTCCGTCGTGCCGTTCGGTCTCCGTGCACCTGGCAGGACGGGCGGAAAAGATCACGGGATCCGGCTGTTACGGATCACGGACAATTCCGAGGCGCTTTGGCGACAGTGGCCGCCGGCCGGGGCCGGAAATCGCCCGTCGACGCGTCGCGACTGTTGATGCGCGGGCGGACCACCGCGTCCAATGGCCGTCACCGGCGGCGGACCGGCCGCCGGTGACGGACGTACGCATGTGGGGGGTTGGGGAGACAGTGCGTCATTCCAGAACACGCGCCGGGCGACCGGTGACAGGGCCGGGAACCCGGCCGAACGGATGGTCCGGTGCGGCGGCGCTCGTGGGCGCCGCCGCACTCGTCGTCTCGGCGGCCGCCGCCGCACCGGCGGCACCCGCGACGGCCACGGCACCCGCGACGGCCTCGAACGGGAGGTCCGCGACGACCGGACCCGGGGCGGACCCGGCGCCGCCCGCGCTGCTGGACGGCATCCGGGAACAGGCCCCGGCGGCCCGTACGGCGGCGGACGCCGCCCGCGCCCACCTCGCCGCCCGCAAGGACCGTTACCGGATCGCCGACCCCGGACGCGACCTCAGGCCCGCCGGCACCCTCGCCTCCGGCGGCCGGGAGACCGTACGCCTCCAGCAGACCCACCACGGCGTCCCGGTGCTGGGCGGGCAGTACCTCGTCCGCATGGAGCGGCACGAGGGCCGCCGGATCGTCACCGGCACCTCCGGCCGGTACTTCACCGGGCTGCGCACCGGCACGACCGCCGGCATCGACGACACCCTGGCCGTGGAGCGGGCGGTCGACGCCGTACGACGCGACCTGGCCGCCCGGGACTTCACCGCGGGCCCGGACGGCGAGGACGCGGACACCGCGCTCACCGGAACCGCCCACGGCCTGGTCGTCGTGCCCCACGGCACCGGCGTCCTGACCCGGCACATCACCGTGCGCGGCACCGGCCCGGCCGGCGGCGATCCGGTGCTGCGCGAGGTGTACATCGACGCCCGGGCCGGCTACCCCGTCCTCCAGTACAGCGGGATCCGCACCTTCGCCGCGCCCGCCGCGGCCCCGGGGCACGCGGCCCCCGCCGCCCTCGCCGCCGAGCCCGAACCGGACGGCACCACCGGCAGCGGCGCCCGGCTGGACGGCACCACCGTCCCGCTCGCCGTCACCCGCGACGACACCCGCGACGCCTACGTGCTGCGCGACCGCACCCGCATCCAGAGCGACCCCGGGCAGGTGCTCGCCACCTGGGACGCGGGCGGCCACTGGGCGAGCGACCTGTCCGGCGCCTGGCCCGACGACCTGCGGGAAGTCGCCTCACCCACACCGGAGTTCGGCGCCGAGGCAACCCGGTCCGGCGCGGTCGACGCGCACTGGGCCGCCGGGCAGGTCTACGACTACTACCGCGCCGGGTTCGGCCGGGACAGCCTGGACGGGCACGGCATGACCGTCAACTCCGTGGTCGGCGCCACCGATTACGGGCAGCCGTACGTCAACGCCTTCTGGGACGGCCAGAAGATGGTCTACGGCTCCGGCGACGAGGAGTACCGGCCGCTGTCCGCCGCCCTGGACGTGGTCGGGCACGAGATGGCCCACGCGGTCGTCTCGGCCTCCGCCGACCTGGTGTACGCGGGCCAGTCCGGCGCCATGAACGAGGCCATCGCCGACTACTTCGGCAACGCCATCGAGACCGACGCCCGCGGGCTGCCCATGGACGACCCCGACTCCGGGCTCGTGGGCGAGACCCTGTGCCGCACCAAGGACCCGCGCGGCTGCGCCTTCCGCGACCTCAACGACGGGCGTACGACGGCCGGTTCCTTCCTCGGCGTCGGCTTCGGCACCGACAACGGCGGCGTGCACCTGAACTCCACCATCTTCGCCGGCGCGCTCTGGGACATCCGCGAGGAGATCGGCCCCGAGCTCGCCGACGCGGTCGTCTACAAGGCGCTCACCGAATACCTCACCCCGCTCGACGGCTTCACCCGGGGCCGGGACGCGGTCCTCGCCGCCGCCAAGCAGCTGGGAGCCGGCGGGCGCGCCCTGACGGCCGTCCGGAAGGCGTTCACCGCGCACGGCATCGTCCCGCACTGGGAGAAGGCCCTCGGCATCGACTCCGACGTGCTGCTCTCCGGCGTCAACACCTACGACTCCCACCTCGGCGCGGGCGGCGGCTGGTGGGCCGCCGCCCGGTCGGACGAGTCCGGCTCGGAACCGTACTCGGTGTGGGCGGGCCGCACCGACGGCAAGGGGCAGCTCAAGCTCATGAGCCCCAACGACGGCCGCTACCACGTCAATCCGGCCACCGACGGCACGACGGTGGTCTGGCAGGCCCACGGGCCCACCGGCGTGGACATCCTCGCCCGGCCGCTCGCGGGCGGACCGGTGCGCACCCTGTGGCACGGCCGCGGCACCGGCTCGGCCCTCGGGGTCGACGGCGACACCGTGACCTTCGCCTACTACAACCACGGCGGCCGGGCCGGCGTGGCCTACCTGAGTCTGAAGGACCCGGCGAACCTCGTCACCATCGGCGGCGGCACCTACCACCGGGCGACCTCCCCGGCCGTCAGCCACGGAAGGATCGTCTACCAGGACCGGCAGCGCGTCCGCGCCGTGTACGAGTCCAGTACCCGGCTGATCGACGTGGCCACCGGCGCCCAGACGGTGCTCCAGAAGGCGGGGCCGGAGGTCTCGCTGGGCCCGACGGCCATCACCGCCGAGCACGTCTACTGGCTGCTCGACGCCGTCGGCCAGAACGGCACCACCACCCTGCGCCGTGCCGCACTCGACGGCTCGGACGTCACCGACCTCAGCCCGGAGACCGGACCCGACGCCCTGAACATCTCGGAGGTGACGGCCGGTGCGGACGCGGTGACGATGGTCGCCCGCACGCCCTCGGCCGAGATCTCCAACGCGGCGCTGTCCAAGCTCTGGCAGTTCACCCCGGACCGCGCGGGTGACGGCACCCGCCGCGCCCGCGTCTCGTGCGACCGGGGCGAGCAGCTCTCCGCCGCGGCGGCCGGCGGCACCCGGGTGGTCTGGCTGGACGCGACCACCGGCACCGGCAACGTGGTGACCCGGGCCCGCCCCAGCGGCACCTGCGCCTGACCGTCCTCACTCCGGTGCCCCCGCCGAGGGGGCGGGGGCACCGGAGTGAGGCGACCGCGGCTACCAGAAGTGACGACGGCCGGCGACCGCGTGGCCCATGGACCCCATGATCCACAGGATGGCTCCCACCACCAGCAGGATGATGCCGATAGTCCACAGGATCGAAATGCCCGTGACGAAGCCGATGATGAGCAGGATGATGCCGAGGGCGATCATGGCGTGCCTCCAGCGGGTAGTGGTGCTCCTGCCCGCCGGGTGCCCCGAACGCGGCGGAAATCGCATCCCGCGCGGTAAAAAATTCGCGTAACGGGACGATCGGCGCCTGACTGGCGTGGCCGCAACCGGACCCAGATCGTCCATGTTTCAAAAGTTCGTTCCGCAATGTTGATTTCTTGTTGCGGCAGCCTCACATTACCTACCAGTAGAACTCCTCGGTAATCCCTCCCGGCGCGCCCGTGGCACCGGCATGCCCGTGCGTCCCGTGACCTTCCCGGAAGGGAGCATGTCATGCCCCTGCCAAGCATGCGTCGTGTGCTCGCCGCGGCGTCCGCGGCCCTCGGCACCCTGGCCCTCGGCCTCGGCGCGGCCCCCGCCCAGGCCGCCACGTCCCTGGACTACGCGGCCCTCGGCGACAGCTACAGCGCCGCGTCCGGTGTGCTGCCCGTCGACCTCAGCAGCCCGCTCTGCCTGCGGTCCACCGCGAACTACCCCCACGTCATCGCCGACCGCACCGGCGCCCGGCTGACGGACGTCACCTGCGGCGCCGCCCAGACCAAGCACTTCACCGTCTCCCAGTACCCCGGCGTCGCCCCGCAGGCCGACGCGGTCACCGCCGAGACCGATCTGGTGACGCTGACCATCGGCGGCAACGACAACGGCACCTTCATCAACGCCGTGACCGCCTGCGGCACCGCCGGCATCCTCAGCGGCGGCCAGGGCAGCCCGTGCAAGGACAAGTACGGCACGTCCTTCGACGACCAGATCGACGCCTCCACCTACCCGGCGCTGAAGGCCGCGCTCGGCGCCGTCCGGGCCAAGGCGCCGCACGCCAAGGTGGCCGTGCTCGGCTACCCGTGGATCACCCCCGCCAAGGCCGACCCGTCCTGCTTCGTCAAGCTGCCCCTCGCCGCGGGTGACGTGTCCTATCTGCACTCCCTCCAGACCCACCTCAACACCGTGGTGCGGCGCGCCGCGGAGGAGACCGGGGCCGTGTACGTGGACTTCGCCGAGGCATCCGCCGGACATGACGCCTGCCGGCCGGCCGGCACCCGGTGGATCGAGCCGCTGTTGTTCGGGCGGAGCGTCGTCCCCGTCCACCCCAATGCCCTGGGCGAGCGGCGCATGGCCGAGCACACCCTGAGCGTCCTCGGCCTCGGCTGACCCGGCGCCGCCCGGCGGCCCCCCGTCCGGGGCCGTGGGTCAGGCGTCCGCGAGCAGCGGGTCGTACGGGGTGGAGCGGGCCCGGCCCGACATGAAGGACAGGAAGTCCCGGACGAACGCGCCACGCGGATAGGCGTCCTCACCGCCGGTCAGGTCGCGGTGGAAGCCCCGGCGGAACAGCGCCCGGTACTCGGCCGCGTCGATGCGCTGGTCGCCGTTGGCGTCGGTGACGTCGAAGAGGACCTCGGCGACCCGGATCAGGGCGGGACCGGCCAGCGACGGCACGGCCTCGGTGTACTCCTGGCAGCTGACGCGGCCGTCGCCGTCGGTGTCCAGGGCCGTCTGCAACTCCCGCCACCAGTCGGCGAAGGCGTCGTACAGCCGGGTCTCCGCCGGCTCGTCCAGGTCGAGGCGGCCGGCGAGTTCCCGGGCCATCGCGGCGAGGTCCGGCCAGTCCACGTAGCCGTCCCCGGTCTGGTCCAGCACCGTGGCGAAGAACTCCTCCGCGCCGCGCCGAAGACCGGTGTCCGTGCCGGGGTCCGGCTCCGGCGGCAGCGGGGTGATCAGCCGGACCAGGGCCCCGGCCCGCCGCATCCGGTCCCGCAGCGCCCGCAGCGTCCGGGCCCGGGGGTCGTCGCTGTCGGGGGAGAGGGCGAGCAGGTCCAGCACGGTCTCGGTGCGCAGCCAGCCCTCGGGGAGGAACCGGGCGAGACCGGCGCCCAGATAGGCGCTCTGCATCAGCGTCTGCGCGCCGGGCAGTTCGGGCAGTCCCGCCCGGCGGCGGAACGGCTCCGGGAGGGACGCCACCGTGAGCACGCCGATGACCGGTCCGACGAGCGCGCGGCCGGCCGCCCAGAGGGTGGGCAGACCGTGCAGCAGCGGCGGTGCGGGCAGATGGTCGAAGAGCCGGTAGAGGATGATGCGCATCGCCTCCGTGTGCTCCAGCTCCTCCTCCACCACCCGCTCGTAGTACGGCCAGAACTCGTGGACCGTGGGCGGGAGATGCCGGGCGTCACCGTCCAAGGCGGCCAGATAGCCCCGGAATTCGCCGTACAGCTCCTCGATGGCGTCCTGTTCCAGCGGCTGTCCGCTGAACCGGCACATCGCGACGCTGCTCTCGAAGAGGGTGGCCACCACCCAGGCGCGCACCGCCGGGTCCATCGCGTCGTAGGGCCGCTCACGCGCGTCGGTGCCGCTGATCCGGGTGTGCAGCCGGTTGAGCCGTGCCGCCTCCCTCAGCCGCACCTCCTCGTCGGGGCCGGACATGCGCTGGAGGCTCGTGACGGTGTTGCGCAGCCGTCGCCACGGGTGGGTCACGAAGGACGAGTTGTCGGCGAGGGCCGCACCGATCTGCGGGTGCGCCGCCTCCAGTACGGTCGCCCGGATGATGGCCAGGGCCCAGCGCGGATCGTTGAAGAAGCCTCGGAACCGGCTGCCCAGGCCGAAGAGTCGGCCGTCGCCGGTGGTGTGCTGGGGCTCGTCGGCGCCCGTCTCGGTCACGGTCGTCGTTCTCCGTTCTCGTTCGGCCGTACGCCGCCGAAACGGCGCTCGCGCCGCTGATAGGTGTGCAGGCACTCCAGGAAGTGCGGTGCGCGGAAGTCGGGCCACAGGACCGGGGAGAAGATCAGCTCCGCGTACGCGACCTGCCAGAGCATGAAGTTGGAGATGCGCTGCTCTCCCGAGGTCCGGATGACGAGGTCCACGTCAGGGGTGTCGGGGAAGGGCAGATGGGCGGCGAAGCACCGTTCGTCCACGGCCTCGGCCGGCACGCCGCAGCGGATCAGCGACCGTGCCGCCGCCACGATGTCCCGGCGCCCGCCGTGATCGAACGCCACGGTCAGCGTCATGCCCCGGTTCCCGGCGGTCAGGGTGGTCAGATCGGCGAAGTCCCGGGCCAGCGGCGGCGGGATGCGCGGATCGGTCACCCCGAGGAACCGGCAGCGGATCCCGCGCGCGTGCAGCAACGGGGCGTGCTTGCGCACCACGCGGCGGACCAGCCGCATCAGGAAGTCGATCTCGGTGCCGGGCCGTTGCCAGTTCTCGGTGGAGAACGCGTACAGGCTCAGCCACTCCACCCCGGCCGACCGGGCCGCCTCGATGACGTCGATCACCGTCGTCTCGGCCGCCCGGTGTCCCGACGTACGGGGCAGGGACCGCCGTGCCGCCCAGCGGCCGTTGCCGTCCATCACGCAGGCCACGTGCCGCGGCACTCCCCGGCGTCCCCGCTCCGGGGCCGGGCCGGAGGCGGCACCGCCCACGACTTCCTCCACCGTCACTCCTGCCCCCTGCGGCACCGAGCGGACCCGTGCCGCTGCCCGGCCCCGTCGGACCGCGGGCCGGATCGTCCCCCGCAGACTGCCAGCCGCCCGCCACGGAAGGCGGGGCAACGGTCACGGTTCACCCTTCGCACCGCTGTCCGAGGCCCGCGCGCTCGCCGAGCACCGCTGTCCGAGGCCCGGCGCGCTCGTCGAGTCGCCCGGCACGACCCGGGCGGACCGGGGGTTGTCCTCCGGTCCCGTGCTGGGGGCGGCCCCCCGGCGGATCCGCCTGCCTGCCGGAATGAGAACGCGGCGGGCCTTGCCTAGCGTGCGTCACATGGTGATTTCCTTACCGCGCCGCGTGGTTCGCCGGCGCACCGGCCTGGTGGCCCTGGCCGTGACCTGTCTGCTGACCGCCGCCCCCGCCGCCGTGGCGCACCCGGCCCGGGACGCGCCCCGCGGGTGCGGCCCGCACCCGGAGCTGAGCCGGTCTGTCGGCCACCTGGTGGCGCACGACCGGATCGCCGGCGCCGCCGTCCTGGTCACCGACCCCGGCCCGGCCGCGCCCTGCGCCCGCTGGACGGTGACCGGCGGCACGGCCGACCTGCGCACCGGCCGCCCGATGAACACCACCGACCGGCTGCGCGCCGGCAGCGTCACCAAGACCTTCACCGCGACCGTCGTGCTGCGACTCGCCGCCGAGGGACGGCTCTCCCTGGACGCGCCCGTCGAGCGCTATCTGCCCGGCCTGATCCGCGCGGGCGGCCACGACGGCCGCCGGATCACCGTACGACAGCTGCTGCGGCACACCAGCGGACTGCCCGACTACCTCGACGCACCCGAGTGGCAGCACCTCGAGCGGATGCGCCACCGCCACTTCGAGCCCCGCGAGCTGGTCTCCCGCGCCCTGCGGCTGCCGCCGCCGGAGCAGCCCTGGCACTACGCGACCACCAACTACCTCGTCGCCGGGCTGATCATCCGCGAGATCACCGGCCACAGCCCGGAGACGGAGATCACCCGCCGGATCATCGCGCCGCTGGGCCTGCGCGACACCTACTGGCCCGGCGACGACCCCCGCATCCGGGGCCCGCACTCGCACAGCTACTTCACCGCCGCCGACGGCCGCCGGGTGGACGGCACCGCCTGGAACACGACCTTCGGCGGTGTCGGCGGCGCCCTGGTCTCCACCCCGGCCGACCTGACCCGGTTCGCCACCGCGCTCTTCACCGGCCGGCTGCTGCCCGCGCCCCAACTCGCCGAGATGCGGCGGACGGTGGCCGCCGACCCCGACCGGCTGTGGCCCGGCGCCCGCTACGGGCTCGGCCTGATCTCCTCACCGCTGTCCTGCGGCTCCACCTGGTGGGGCCACGCCGGCACGGTGCCCGGCGGCCACCGGGCACTGGTCGCCGCGGGCCCGAACGGCCGCACCGTCGCCGTCGCCCTGAACGAGGTGCCCGCCACGCTCCAGGCCGAACAGGACTTCCTCGACATCGTCGACAAGGCCCTCTGCGAGGGCACGCCCACCGAAAGGACCCCGGCATGACCGGCACCACCTCCCCGGGCCGCCGCCGCCCACGCCATCGCGCCGCGCGGGCCGCGGCCGCCGCCGCCCTGGCCGTGGCGGGCGCGCTGTCCCTGGGCGCCGCCCCCGCCCCGGCCTCCGCCGCCCCGGCCCGCCCCGCCGCCGACCCCCTCGCCCGCTACCACCACCAGGACCTGTACTGGAAGAGCTGCCTGCTCGGCCCCGACGACGCCACCGGCAGGGAACTCGAACAGGCCAGCGCCCAATGCGCCGACGTCACCGTCCCGTTGGACTACGACCGGCCCGACGGCCGCACCCTCACCGTCGCCATCTCCCGCATCCGGGGCACCGACACCGCGCACCGCGTCGGCGCCCTGCTGCTCAACAGCGGCGGCCCCGGCGGCCCGACCCTCGGCGACCCGCCCTTCGTGCGCCGCGCGATGCGTCAGGTAGCCGCCCGCTACGACGTGGTGGGCGTCGACCCCCGCTTCGTCGGCCGCAGCACCCCGCTGGACTGCCGCTGGCCCACCGGCAGCATGATCCGCGGCGCCGGCACCGACCGCGCCGGCTTCGACCGCGAGGTCCGCTTCGCCGCCGACCTGGCCCGCCGCTGCCGCACCCACGCCGGTGACCTGCTGCCGTACTCCAGCACCCGGAACACCGCGCGCGACATGGACGTGATACGGGCCGCGCTGGGCGAGCGGCGGATCTCCTACCTGGGCTACTCCTACGGCAGTTACCTCGGCCAGGTCTACGCCACGATGTTCCCGGGGCGCACCGACCGGGTCGTCCTGGACGGCGTGATCGACCCCGCCCGCTACGGCCCCCGGCTGCTGCGCGACGTCGAGGACGCCAACCGGCACGCCCTGCACGGCTGGGCCGACTGGGCCGCCGCCCACCACGCGGCCTACGGACTGGGACGCACCCGCGCCGCCGTGCTGGCGACCGTGGAAGCGACCCGGTCGGCCGCCGCCCGCACCCCCTTGCGCATAGGCGGCTACCGGGTGGACGACCACGACCTGCCCGTCATCGTCTTCAACGGCCTTTCGCAGGACAACGCCACGGCCTACGGCGACTTCGCCGCGGGCGTGCGGGACCTGCGGCGCGCCGCCGAGGGCCGGACCGTCACCCCGTCCCCGTGGCTGGCCTCGACGCTGGAGTTCGCGCTGACCGGGCAGGGGTCCGCCTACGGCAGCGCGCAGGCGTCCATCCTGTGCGGGGACGTGCCCGGGCCCCGCGACCCGGAGACGTACTGGCGCGACCTGCGCCGCGCCGGGACCGCGGACCGGCTCTTCGCGCCGGTCACCCGCAACATCAACACCTGCGCGTTCTGGGACCCGCCGCGCGAGCGCCCCACCACCATCCGCGCCGACCTGCCCGCCCTCCTCGTCAACGCCACCGGCGACCCCCGCACCATCTACACCGGCGCCCGGACGGTGCGCCGGAACTGGCCCGGTTCCCGCCTGGTCACCCTGCGCGACGCCGACCAGCACGCGGTCTACGGCGTCTACGGCAGCACATGCGTCGACGCCACGGTCAACGCCTACCTCGCCACCGGCCGCCTGCCCGCGACGGACGTCGGCTGCCCCCGGCCCACCTCGTGAAACAGCGGTTGGGTCCGGCCGGGTGATCATCTAGCCTTCCGCGCATGACGCGACGACGTGCGATTCTCAGCGGATCCACCTTCGAGGAGCAGATCGGTTACGCCCGTGCCGTGGTCGACGGGGACCGGGTCCATGTGTCCGGAACCACCGGGTTCGACTACACCACCATGACGATCTCCGACGACGTGGTGGAGCAGGCCGAGCAGTGTCTGCGCAACATCGGCGCCGCGCTGGCCGAGGCGGGGTGCGGCTTCGCCGACGTGGTCCGGGTGCGCTACCTGCTCCCGGACCGCGCCGACTTCGAGCCCTGCTGGCCGGTGCTGCGCCGCCGCTTCGGGGACGTCCGGCCGGCCGCCACCATGCTGGAGTGCGGCCTCGCCGACCCCCGCATGAAGATAGAGATCGAGGTCGATGCCCGCCTCCCGGCCGCGAGTTGAGCACGGCGGAGCGACCGGGTCCGGGACCGCCGCAGGCCCCGTCGGGCCCGCGCGACTCGGCCCACCAGGGTCACCTGGCGCCGTCCCGGGCGTAGGTATCCGGCCAACCTCCGGACGCCGGACCGCCCGGCCCGGGCCACACCCGGCGTCCGCTCCCGGCGACCTGCCGTCCGGCATCCGGGCACACGCACGGCCGCCCACCAGCGCGCGGGCGAGGGAGAGGGGCGGACGCCGGGCGCCGGTGCGGCGGGGGAAGCCGGAGCGCCGGTGATCGGCGAAAGTCTGAAAAGAACCTGCTGGGCGGGGTTTTGACCGCCCTCGTGATTAGTCCGTGAACGATCTCGGGAAGGTCCCGGGAGCCGTCGACACGTGATCTTCACCGGTCCGCCCGGGGGACGTCACGTGTCACTCGTCCACCCCCGAGGGGAGGTGCAGTGATGAAGCTTCTTTTCGCCATCCGCAACCGGGTCGCCGCCGCCAAGAGCCTCAAGGCCAACGCCTGGTACATCTGGTACTGATCCGCTCCGCGCACATGAGGGCGTCGCTGCCCGGTCGTACCGCCGCGCGGTCCGGCCGGGCGGCGACGCCTCCCCCTTCTCCTCGCCGCCGTCCCGGATCGGAGCAGCCATGCCGCCGTCATCCACCGCGCGGGCGCGCACCACGGTGTTCGCCCCGCGGCTCGCCGCCCTCCTCGGCGACCACCTGGGCCGGGACGTCTTCCGGCTCGAACCGGACACCGTCGGGGTCGCGGGGCCCGAGATCGCCGACCGCATCCTGGCCGCGCGCCGGGCCACCGAGACCGAGCGGCCCACCTTCAAACCCCTGCACGGCCGCTCCATCAGCCGCGCCGAGGCCTCCGCCGTCACCCGCACCTTCGGCAACGACGTGCGCGAGGCCCTGGCCGGGCCCCTGCCGAGGGACGTGGACCTCACCGGCCCCTGGCCGCTGACCGGGCACAACTTCCTGCGCGACCTCATCCTCGGCCAGGACCCGCGCCGGCTGCGCACACTGATGAGCCGCACCCTCGAACTCACCCCGAAACTCACCTGGTCGGTGATCACCGTCGGCGCCGCCCTGCCCGGCTGGCCCCGGCCGCACGCCCGGCTCACCGGCCTCGCGAACCGCGCCGCGCGGGCCCGCGGCTACCAGGAGCGGCGCTACGCCATGGGGATGTACCGCAGGGCCGCGGCCCCCGTGTGCTTCACCGTCTCCACCCTCGTCGCCAACGCCCTCTGGCTCGGCGCCCCGTTCGACGACGGCACGTCCAACCGGAACATCATCCTGGAGTCCCTGCGGCTGCTGCCGCCCTCGTGGAACATCCTGCGCAACGCCTCCCCCGAGTACCCGGCCGTCGACGCCCGGATAGGGGAGCGGGACGACGTCCTGCTGCTGCCGCTGCTCTCCCACCGCGACCCCGCCCTCTGGGACGACCCGGACGCCTTCCGCCCCGAGCGCTGGGACCGCCTCGACCCCGACACCACCCCCGGCTACCTGCCCTTCGGGCACGTCTCGGAGCGCTGCTGGGGCCGCCACATGGTCATGCCCCTGGCCGAACTGCTGCTGGACCTGGTCCGCGGTTCCGGACTGGTGGTCGACCCCGGCCAGCGGGTCGGCCGGGTCCCGCTGCTCGGGCTGCTGGGCGTGGAGGAGGTGCGGCTGACCCGGCCGCGCTGACGGCCGCCGCGCCGGTCGGCGCGGGTGACGCACCGGAAACCGAGGCCCGGCGCATCGAGAACCGGGCCCCGGGTCATTGGCCACGGCTTCAATGTCAGGTAACCTGACATAGCAAGCGTACGAACCGGAGGCTTCGCATGACCATCGAATACGCCACCCGCTACCGGTCCCGCTCCCTCATCCCCCCGGAGCCGGGCAAGCCCTACTTCATCGAGAAGGGCCTGGGCGACCGCGCACACCTGTTCGGCGACCTGATCACGATCTACGCGGGCGGCGAGCAGACCGAGAACACCTTCAACTTCTTCACCTGCGAGGGGCCCAAGGGCGAGGTGATACCCGCCCACTCGCACGCGGACACGTACGAGGTCTTCTACATCACCCAGGGCGCCGTACGGCTCTTCGTCGAGGACCTCGAGGGCGAGCAGCAGGAGAAGCTGCTCACGCCCGGCGATTTCGGCTTCGTACCGAAGAACTGCGTGCACGCCTACCGCATGGAACGCCACCACTCGCAGGTCGTCGGCGTGGCCGCCGGACCGGGCGGTACCTTCGAGCGGTTCTTCGAGTCCCTCGGCACCCCGGCGGAGGAACTGGGCCTGCCCGCCCGGCCGTTCGTGCCCGAGCCGGAGAAGTTCCGGACCGTGCCGGAACAGTACGACGTCCGGTTCCGCCCCGACCACCAGTGGCGCACCGGCAGTTGACGGCCGGGGCGCCGAGCGAGGAGCGCCCCGGTGCCTTGTGTGGAGCGCGCCGGGTACCGACTGGCGCTCCCTGACCGCCGCCGACGCCCGGACCCTGTTCCCCCGCCTCGCCCACTGAGGAAACCCATGCCATCCGAGGACCCCATGCAGGAAGAAGTCGTGTCCCAGGACGCCCCGTCCTTCCCCGCGCAGCTGCCGGCTCCCCCGGACCCCGCCCGGCTGCCGCTGCCGCCGCCCGCCCGGCCCGAGCCCGGCGTACGGCTGCTGCGCGGCGCCGTCTACGCCGTGCCCGACGGCAGCCGGCCGCTGGAGACCGACCTGTGGCTGCCCGAACCGGCGGACGGCCCGCTGCCCGTGGTCGTCTTCGTGCACGGCGGCGGCTGGCGCACCGGACTGCGCGACGACCCCGGGCCGCGGTTCCGGCACTGGCGGCCGGGTCCGTTCGCCCGGCTGGCCGGGTCCGGGGTGGCCGTGGTCTGCCCCGACTACCGGCTCAGCGGCGAGGCCCGGCACCCCGCCCAGCTCGACGACCTGCGCGCGCTGCTGGTCTGGCTGCGCGACCGGGCCGGCGAGCTGGGCCTGGACCCGGACCGGGTGGTCCTGTGGGGCGAGTCCGCGGGCGGTCACCTGGCCGCGCTGACCGCGCTCACCCGCGCGGCGGCCGGTACCGGCGGGCCGGCGGTGACCGTGCGCGGCTGCGTCACCTGGTACGCGCCCACCGACCTCACCCGCCTCGCCGAGGACCACCCGCCGGGCCGCTTCGACCCGTGGGACGCGGCCTCGCGCGAGGCGCTGCTGCTCGGGGCCGCCCCGGCCGCCGCCCCCGGCCCGGCCCGGGACGCCAGCCCCGCCCTGCGGGTGACGCCGGCGGCACCGCCGTTCCTGCTGCTGCACGGCACCGAGGACGAACTGGTCCCCTGCGCGCAGAGCGACCGCCTCGCGGCGGCGCTGCGGGCGGCGGGGGTGCCGGTCGAGCAGGTGCGGGTGCCCGGCGCGAACCACCTGTGGCTGGGGCTCGCGGAGGAGGAGGTCGAGCGGGTCTTCGCGCGGACGGCCGGGTTCGTCGCCCGGCACTGCGCCCGGGAAACCGAAGGACAGGAGGATAATCCGCTGGGTATCCGATCATCCGAGGAGCCATGAGTCATCGCGCCGCCAACCTGCCCCAGCTTCTGTCCGAGGCCCGCCGCTGGTTCGAGGACGCCCTGTTCGCCAGCATGGAGGCGGCCGGTGAGCAGCCGGTGACCACGGCGCAGGCGTCCGTCTTCGCGATGCTCGACGCCGAGGGCACCACCGTCTCCGAACTCGCCCGCCGGATGGGCGTCACCCGGCAGACGGCCCATCAGGCGGTGCACGGACTCATCGGCATGGGCCTGCTGGAGCAGGTGCCCGACCCCGGTTCCGCCCGGCGGCGGCTGATCCGGATGACCGCCGAGGGCCTGCGCGTGCACGAGCGCGCGCAGGCCACGATCGGGGTGATCGAGTCGGTGCTGGTGGAGCGCGTCGGGCAGGACGCGGCGCGCGCCCTGGAGGGCGCCCTGCGCTCCGACTGGGGCGCGCCCCCGCTGGTCGCGGCTCCCTGAGCGGTCCTACGAGGCCGGGTTCCGCTCGGCGGCGCGGGCCGGGACCACCTCGATGCGCTGCACGGCCCGGCTGAGCACCAGCACGCCCACGACGATCAGCAGCGCCCCGCACAGCTCGGGCACCAGCCACCACCCGGTGCGGACGTGTTCGCCGAAGAGGGTGATGCCGAGGGTCAGGCTCACCACCGCGTCGCCGATGGTCAGCGCGGGCTGCGCCGCGGCCAGCGGACCGGCCTGCAACGCGTTCTCCAGCAGCAGTACGGCGGCGACACCGGCGAGCGCGAAGCCGTACGTCTGCCAGGACCGCAGGAACGCGGTGAGGCCGTGGTCGGCGAAGGTGCCGCTCGCCGACTTCAGCAGGGCGGCGGTCAGGGCGTTGCCCGTCGCGGAGGCGGCCGCCAGCAGCGCGGCGCGCCGGGCCGGCGGCCGGCCCCGGCCGGCCAGTGCCACCAGCACGGCCATCACGCCGGCGCACAGCAGCAGGGCCGGCAGCCACCGCCCCAGTGGCGCCTGGTCGGTGGCCCCGTGCGGGGCCGCCGCGAGCAGCAGGACGGCGAGGCCCGCGACACAGCCGCCGACCCCCCACCAGCCCGCGCGCGGCAGCCGCCGGTGCATCAGCGGGGCGGCGATGAGCAGCGCGAACGGCAGTTCCAGGATGAACAGCGGCTGCACCAGGGCCAGCGGCCCGTTGACCAGGGCGAGGCTCTGGAACAGCGCGGCGCAGACCACGCCGGCCATGCCGATCACCCAGATGGGCCGGTGCACCAGCTCCGCGAGCAGCCGCAGCCCGCCGCGGGTGCTGGCCGAGGCCGCCTTGCGCTGGAACGCGGTGCCCACGGCGTTGCTCGCCGCGCCCGCGACGGCGAACGCCGCGGCGAGTTCGATCACGGCTCTCTCCCGCCTGCGGCAGACCTCCCGGAATCGGACGCCTTCAGCCTACGGAAGGCGGCGCGGGCACGCCGTGCGGGCCGGGCGTCCGGCACGCTCCGCGGGGCACGTGCCGGCGGGGGTGTGCTCAGGCGGCGAGGCGCTTGGCCAGGTCCCGGGCCTTGGTGGCGGCGTCCTCCAGGGCACGGTCACGGGACGCCTCGTACAGCGGGACCAGTTCGGCCATCGCCGGGTTCACGGTCGCCATGGTCAGCTCCGGGACGATGAAGTCCACCTCCAGGCCGAGGCCGGCGCCGAGCGCGGCGGTGAGGTAGTTCTGCACGTACTCGAATGCCTCGCGCGGGGTGCCCGGCGCGTAGGAGCCGCCCCGGCTGGCGACGACGGTCACCGGGGTGCCCTTGGCGGACTGGGTCTCACCCGCCGTGCGGCCCATCAGGATCACGTTGTCCAGCCACGCCTTGAGGGTGGAGGGGATCGTGTAGTTGTACATCGGCGCGCCGATCAGCACCGCGTCGGCCTGCTCCAGCTCCTCGATCAGCTTGACGCGCTCGGCGAACGCGGCGGCCTGCTCGGGGGTGTGGCCGGCCGGGTCGGTGAAGCCGGCGAGGTGGGTGTCGGCGGTGATGTGCGGAACGGGGCGCGCCGCCAGGTCGCGGTAGACGACCGTGCCCTGCGGGTGCTCCTCCTGCCAGTGCTTGCGGAAGGCCTCCGTCACGGCACGCGAGGCCGACGCCTCGGCCGGGAACACGGACGAATCTATGTGGAGCAGGGTGGCCATGGATGTCTCCAGAAAACGGCGGGAACAGCCGGACGCCGGAAGCGCGGGCTGAAGTTTCGTACTGGACTACTTTTAGCACATGAACTTACTTTTCTTCAGTAGCCTACGGTGGAGTAGTACGCTGACGTCATGGACGACAACCACGACAGCGCGGCCTGCAAGCGGGTGGACCAGGGCATCACCCGCGTCTTCCAGCTCCTCGGCAAGCGCTGGAGCGGGCCGATCGTGGCCGTCCTGGTGGGACAGCCCGCCTACTTCACCGACCTGCGGCGGGCCGTCCCCGGCATCAGCGAACGCATGCTCTCCGACCGGCTCGCCGAACTCGGCGCCGCCGGCCTCGTCCTGCGCGAGGTCGACGAGGGCCCCCCGCTGCGCGTCTCCTACCGGCTGACCGAGGCCGGCGCCGCCCTGGAACCCGCCCTCCGTGAACTGGCCCAGTGGGCGAAGGACCACCTCCCGGACGTCCCGGACTGCGCCGAGACCGCCCCGGACCGCCCCCGGCGCGCATCGGCCTGACGCCCCTGGGCCACCGCTGAGCGGAGGCCGGCCGGTGTCATCGGCACAGCGCGTCCGGATCGGCCCCGCTCAGTCGACCGGCCAGGTGTGCACCGGGGCGTTGAGGTGCATGTAGTCGATGTACACCTCGGTCATCCTGCGCAGCGCCTCGTGCCGGCCGGCGTGCGCGGTGGCGTCGACGTGGTGGAACATCTCCCTCTGCCACACCGCTCCGTTGCGCCCCGTCACACACCGCTGCTCGATCACCCCGAGCAGCGGCTCCCGCCAGGCCGCGTCCATGCCGGAGTGCTCCAGGCCCCGGTGCGCGAGCGGCAGCAGCCGGCGCAGCACCAGCTCCGGCGCCGGCACCTCACCCATCCCGGGCCAGTACAGCGGCGCGTCGATGCCCAGCCGGGCGGCGGTGTGCAGATTGTCCTCGGCGGCGGCGAAGGACATCCGCGACCACACCGGCCGGTCCTCCTCCACCAGCGCCCGGGTCAGGCCGTAGTAGAACGCCCCGTTGGCGAGGGTGTCGGCGACGGTCGGACCGGCGGGCAGCACCCGGTTCTCCACCCGGACGTGCGGCCGGTCGTGGGTGACGGCGTACACCGGCCGGTTCCAGCGGTAGATCGTGCCGTTGTGCAGGGTGAGTTCGGCCAGTTCGGGAACGTCGCCCCGGTCCAGTGTCTCCACCGGGTCCTGCGCGTCGCACAGCGGAAGGAGGGCCGGGAAGTAGCGCAGGTTCTCCTCGAACAGGTCGAAGACGCTGTTGATCCACCGCTCCCCGAACCACACCCGGGGCCGCACCCCCTGCACCTTGATCTCCTCCGGGCGGGTGTCGGTGGCCTGCTCGAACAGCGGGATACGGGTCTCGTGCCACAGCTCCTTGCCGAACAGGAACGGCGAGTTGGCCGCGAGCGCGACCTGCACCCCCGCGATCGCCTGCGCCGCGTTCCAGTAGCCGGCGAACTCCTCCGGCGAGACCTGGAGATGGAACTGCGTGCTGGTGCACGCGGCCTCCGGGGTGATCGTGTCGGCGTAGGTCCGCAGCCGGTCCGTCCCGTCGATCTCTATGCGCAGATCCTCGCCGCGGGCCGCGAAGACCTGGTCGTTGAGCAGCCGGTAGCGGGGGTTCTCCGACAACGCCTCCTCGCCGATCTCCTCCTGCCGCAGGGTGGGCAGGATCCCGATCATGATCAGCCGGGCGCCGGCCGACCGGGCCCGCTCGTCGGCGTGGTTCAGCGCGGCCCGGATCTGCGCCTCCCAGTCGTCCGGACCGCCCGCGGTCAGCCGCCGGGGCGGCACGTTGATCTCCAGGTTGAACCGGCCCAGTTCGGTGGACCACGCGGGGTCGGAGATCGCCGCCAGCACATCGGTGTTCCGCATCGCCGGCTCGCCGCCGTCGTCCACCAGGTTCAGCTCTATCTCCAGGCCGACCTGAGGACGCTCCGCCTCGAAACGCGCGTCGCGCAGCATCTGCGCGAACGCGTCCAGGCACGCCTGCATCTTGATCCGGTACCGGCGGCGGTCCTCGCGGGTGAAGACGAGCGCCGGAACGTCCCGTCCCATCGGCCCTCCCGGGTCCCCTCGTCGGACACCTTCTCCTCCAGCGTCGCACCGGGGGGACCCGGGCACCATGCAGGCCGGGGGAGGGGGCGGTGCCCGGCCGCCCGAACATGGCGAGGCGGACGTCCCGGGCGGGCCAGGACGTCCGCCTCGGTCGGTACGCCTCGCAGCGGTCAGGACCTCTTGCGGGCCACACCGCCGTAGAAACCTATCTCCCCGGACCGGGGCGGCGGCGGGGCGTCCGGGCGCCAGAACGGGACCTGGGCCAGGCCCGGCTCCACCAGCTCGAAACCGTCGAAGAACCGCTCCACCTCGGCCCGGCCGCGCAGGTTCAGGGACGCGGTGGCGTTGGTGTAGACGGCCTGGGCGTCGGTGCGGTCGGCGAAGTCGCCCGTGGCGTGCGACAGCACCAGGAAACTCCCGGCGGGCAGCGCGTCGCGCAGCGTGGCGACGACCTCGGCGGGCCGGTCCGCGTCGGCCAGGAAGTGCAGGATGGCGACGAGGAGCAGAGCCACCGGCTGATCGAAGTCGATGAGCCGGCGGACGTCGGGGTGGTCCAGCACGGCGCGCGGGTCGCGCAGGTCGCCGAGGACGATACGGGTCGTACCGGACCGGCTGAGCAGGGCGTTGCCGTGCGCGGCGACGATCGGGTCGTTGTCGACGTAGGCCACGCGGACGTCGGGCGCCACCGTCTGGGCGACCTCGTGCACGTTCGGCGACGTGGGCAGCCCGGTGCCGATGTCCAGGACCTGCCGGATCCCGCTGCCCACCACGTACCGGACGGCACGCTCCATGAAGGCGCGGTTCGCCCGGACGCCGATGCGGGCCTCGGGGGCCGCGGCGGCCAGGGCGTCGCCCGCCCGCTGGTCCACCTCGTAGTTGTCCTTGCCGCCCAGCAGGTAGTCGTAGATCCGCGCGGGGTGCGGCTTGCTGGTGTCGATGGTGACGGCCTCGTAGCCGTTCTCTGTCACGCTGTGCTCCTCTCGGCGGCCGGCCCGGCCTCGGTCCGCGACGGCCGGGCCCAGCCTCCCACAGGAACTTCCCGGAGGATCACGGGAGTTCCCGCAGGCCGCGGGGTGGGAGGGCGGCCGGGGGCGCCGCCCTAAGGTCACCCCGCCGCCCTCCGGCCACGCTCTGTCCTCCGGCCACGCTCTGTCCTTCGGTCGTCGGCCGACGGCGTCGGCGTCGGTGGGTGCCCGAGGGGCTCACCCGCCCGGCGCCCGTCAGGTGGCACAGGCACCACCGGGGGCGGAGAGTCGGACCAGGACCGGCGGTGCGGGGAACGGTGAATCCATTGCGCTCGGGCCGTTCCCCGCCCCGTCGGTCGCCGGGCCGCCGCCCGCCCCGCGAACAGCATGTGCTGAAGAAGCACACGACAGAAGCAGGGCTTGCAGAGAAGCGGCGCTCGCCGAAAACCATGTGCGCCGGTGCGGGCGCCCGCGTTACCGTGACCGCATGTCCACGCCCCGAATCTCCTAGCCGAGGACCCGCTTCCACGCCAGAAGTGTGTCCTCTCGCTTTTTCGGAGCGTTACCCCATGATCACCGCTCGTGATGTCGAGCTGCGCGCCGGTGCCCGCCTCCTGCTGACCGGCGTCTCCTTCACCGTCTCGCCCGGCGACCGGATCGGCCTCGTCGGCCGCAACGGCGCCGGAAAGACCACCCTGATGACCGTCCTCGCCGGACAGTCCCTGCCGACCGCCGGGGACATCGTCCGCACCGGACCGGTCGGCTTCCTGGCGCAGGACTCGCGCGCCGCCGACCCGGCCGTGACCGTCACCGACCGCATCCTGTCCGCCCGCGGCCTCGACACCGCCCTGCGCGCCCTGCGCGCGGCCGAGGCGGCGCTGACCGCCGCCACCGGCGCGCCGGAACTGGACCGGGCGATGCGCGCCTACGCCCGCGCCGAGGCCGCCTTCCAGGCCGGCGGGGGCTACGCCGCCGAGGCCGAGGCGGCCCGGATCGCGGCCGGACTCGGCCTGCCCGAACGCGTGCTGGGCGAGCCGGTCGGCGCCCTGTCCGGCGGGCAGAAACGCCGCGTGGAACTCGCCCGCATCCTGTTCGCCGGGACCGACCGCACCCTGCTGCTGGACGAGCCGACCAACCACCTCGACGCCGACTCGCTCGCCTGGCTGCGCGCCTTCCTCCGGGCCCACCAGGGCGGTCTGGTGGTGATCAGCCACGACACGGCCCTGCTCACCGACGTCGTCAACCGCGTCTTCCATCTGGACCCGGCCCGGGCGGCGATCGACATCCACAACACGGGGTGGCGGACGTACCTCACCCGGCGCGAGGCGGAGGAGCGGCGCCGCACCCGGGAGCGGGCGAACGCCGAACGCAAGGCCGCCGCGCTGCACGCGCGGGCCGACCGGATGAAGGCCCGCTCCGCCACCGCCACGACGGCCCGGAGCATGGCCCGGCGCGCGGACCGGATGCTGGCCGGGCTGGAGCCGCGGCGGCGCGCCGAGAAGACCGCGCGGATCCGGCTGCCCGAACCGGCTCCCTGCGGGCGGACGCCGCTCGGCGCCATCAGCCTCGCCAAGTCCTACGGCGGCCACCGCGTCCTCGCCGGCGTGGACCTCGCCGTGGACCGGGGCGGCCGGCTGGTGGTGCTCGGCCTGAACGGCGCCGGCAAGACCACCCTGCTGCGGATCCTGGCCGGCGCCGAGCGCCCCGACAGCGGGCGGGTGGTGCACGGGCACGGGCTGCGGCTGGGCTACTTCGCCCAGGAGCACGACACGCTCGACCCCCGGCGCACGGTCCTGGAGAACCTGGCCCTGGCCGCACCGCACCTGACCCCGGGCGAGGCCCGGCACGTCCTGGGCGCCTTCCTGTTCACCGGGGACGACGCCGACAAGCCCGCCGGAGTGCTGTCGGGCGGGGAGAAGACCCGGCTGGCACTGGCCGGCCTGGTCCACTCCGGGGCGAACGTGCTGCTGCTGGACGAGCCGACCAACCACCTCGACCCGGCCTCCCGTGCCGAGGTGCTGGACGCGGTCGGCTCGTACCCCGGCGCGATCGTGATGGTCACCCACGACGAGGGCGCCCTCGACGCCCTGCGCCCCGACCGGGTCCTGCTGCTGCCGGACGCGGACGAGGACCTGTGGAGCGAGGACTACCGCGCCCTGGTCGCCCTCGCCTGACCCGGGGCGTGTGCCGGGCGTTCGGAGGGAGGCAGGTCCGTACGGCGGTCGGAAAACGGTGGTCGGGAAACGGTGGTCGGGAAACGGCGGTCAGAAATGCGTGCCGCCGTCGACGCGGATCTCGGTCCCGGTGATGAACGCTCCGTCCCGCGAGCCGAGCATCGCCACGACGGAGGCCACCGTCTCCGGGCCGGCGAACCCCTGGCCGAGCGCCGGAGAGAGCTTGGCGAACAGGCTCATGTCGGCGTCGGCGGGCAGCCCGGGCCCCTTGCTCTGCCCGCTGGCGCCGCTGCCGTCGGTCATCCCGCTGGATATGGAACCGGGCTGCACGGCGGTGAAGCGGATGCCCCGGCTCGCGTACTCGGAGGCGAGCGCGTGCGTCATCGACTGGATGCCGCCCTTGCTCGCCGCGTACGCCGCCATGTAGGGGTGCGCGAAGACGGCCGAGGTGGAGCTGAAGTTGACGACCGCCGCGTCCTGGCCCGCCAGCAGGGCCGGGATCGCCTCGCGGATCACGAGGAACGTGCCGACGAGGTTCACCTGGAGGACGCGGGTGAACTCCTCGAGGCTCGTCTGGTGCGAGTGCGAGGAGCGCAGGATGCCGGCGGCGTTGACCAGCACGTCCAGGCCGCCGAGCGCGGCCGTCGCGGCGGCGACCCCGGCGCGTACGGAGTTCTCGTCGGAGACGTCGACGACGAGGGTGGTGAGCCGGTCCGCGTGCCCGGCCGCCTTCTCCGCGGTGTCCCGAAGGCCCTGCTCGCTCACGTCCGCCGCCACCACGCTGCCGCCCTCGGCGAGGACGCGCAGCACGGTGGCCTGGCCGATGCCGGAGCCGCCCCCGGTGATCAGCACGCGGCGGCCTTCGTAGCGGTTCATGTGTTCTCCTGCCCGGCCCGCCGGGGTGCGGCGGGCCCTGTGCGACGCCGGTTCTCTTGCCGTCCGACGCCCCGATGAACTTCACGTTACGCCTAGGTGGCACGTTTTGCCACCTAGGCATCTCATGCCATCAGGTGTCCGGGGGTCCTACTCTTCTGGGATGAGCACCAAGCCGCCCACCTCCCTCACCGACCGCCGCAAGGCCGCGACCCAGCTGGACATCGCCCACGCGGCGGCGGAGCTGTTCGCCGTGCGGGGGCCGCACGCGACCACCGCCGAGGACATCGCCCGGGATGCCGGCGTAGCGCTGCGCACCTTCTACCGCTACTTCCGCTCCAAGCAGGACGCGGTGAGTCCGCTGCTCGCGGCCGGGGCCGACCGGTGGCGGGCGCTGCTGGAGGCGGCCGAGCCCGGGGCCGGTCTGCTCCGGGTGCTGGGGGCGGCGGTGGAGGAGTCGCTGGCGGCGCCCGACGAGGAGGCCGCCGCGGCGCTGGAGCGGACCCGGGGGCTGCTGCGGGCCGCCGCGGACGATCCCGCGCTGCGCGCGGTGTGGTACAGGGTGAACCAGGAGTCGGAGGAACGGCTCGTCCCGGTCGTCGCCCGGCTGGCGGACGGTCGCCTGGAGCCCTTGCAGGTGCGCCTGGTCGCGGCGGCGGCCACGGACGCGATCCGCATCGCGCTGGAGACCTGGGCCGCCACGGAGGCGGGCGTCACGGGTGAGGGCTCACCGGCCGCGCTCGCACTCCGGTGCCTGCGGCAACTCCTGGGCGGAATGGAGGAGTTGCCGCCAGGCCGCGACCGTTAGTACGTCCCGGTCGGCCGGGCGGACCGGGCCCCGGTCCGGGGCCGTTGTCAGTGGGTGCCCCTACCGTGAACAGCAGTCGGGGGCCCGCCGGAACGGCCGCGGGTCCGTCTTGGGGAGGGGTCTGCCATGTCCACGGGGTCCGCGGTGTCGACGACGTACCTGGAGCTGTCGCAGGAGGGCGGCGGCGCCCACAAGTTCTACGAGGTGACCGTCGACGGCCGGGTGGTGACGGTGCGCTACGGCAGGATCGGCGCCGCCGGGCAGACGCAGACGACGACGTTCCCGACCGAGGAGAAGGCGCGGGCCGCCGCCGCGAAGAAGGCCGGCGAGAAGATCCGCAAGGGCTATGCTCCGGCCGTCCAAGGGCAGCGCGCCCCGCGTGCGGTGACCCGCCGTCAGGTCAGCTCGGCACCCTCCACGGCACGGGCCGTGGCACCGGTGCTGTGGCGGTTCCGCACCGGCTCGGCAGCGTTCGGCATCCACGTGGACGACGAGCGCTGCTGGGTGGGCAACCAGGCCGGCGACGTCTACACCCTGGACCACGAGGGCGCCGTGCTGGCCCGCTTCAGCCTGCCGGACGGCGTGAAGTGCCTGGTGGCCGACGACTTCTGGATCTACGCCGGCTGCGACGACGGCACGGTGTACGACCTGTCCTCCAAACTGCCCTTCGCCGCCTACGACATAGCCGCCGACGTCGACATCTTCTGGCTGGACATCCACGAGGGCGTCCTGGACGTCTCGGACCGCGACGGCAGGCTCACCGTCATCGACCACGAGGACGAGCACCAGTGGTCCCGCCGCAGCCGAGGCGAGCACGCCTGGATGGTCCGCGCCGACGACCGGGCCGTCTACCACGGCCACCAGAGCGGCGTCACCGCCTACGCGCCGGACGGCGGCGGCGAGTTGTGGCACACCCCCACCAACGGCGGCGTCCTGTTCGGCTGGCAGGAGCGGGAGGCGGTGTACGCGGGCACCGCGCACCGGGTGGTCCAGCGGCTGTCGAAGTCCACCGGCGCGATCGAGGCGACGTACGCCTGTGACAGCGCGGTGTACTCGTGCGCCACCTCGCCCGGCGGGCGGTTCGTCTTCGCCGGTGACGCGGCCTCCTCCGTCTACTGCTTCGACCGGCACGGCAGGCGGCTGTGGAAGCTGGGCACCGGCGGCGGCTCGGCGCTGTCGATGCAGTACCGCGACGAGCGGCTGTACCTGGTCACCACCGACGGCTCCCTGGTCTGCGTCGACGCGAGCGAGGCGGCGATCGCCGCGGCCCAGCAGGGCACGGTCCCGGTGGTGCGGGACGTCAAGCTCGCCGCCGCCACGCCGACGTACGCCCCGGCCACGGCCGCGACCGCGGTTTCCACGGTCGAGCGGGCACCCGCCGGAGCGATCGTGGTCGAATGCGTCCAGGAGGCCGGCCGGGTCCGGGTGCACGTCGTCTCCGACGGCTACGACCCCTCCTGGAACGTCCAGTTCCCCCGCGCGATACGCGAACCCGGCGCCCGCTACGTCGTTGACGCCCTCCACCCCGCGTCGGGCGGCTTCTACCGAGTCCGCGGCGACATCCACCGCCTCCTCTGACCCGGCTCCGCCGAACGCCGTTCCCCAGGCCGGCGGGAGGCCGGGCGGACACCTGAACCTCCCCGCCGGGCGCGGTACGAGCGGGGTGCCCGGCGGGCTGGTGACCGGCCGTCCGGCTCAGGGTCGGCCGCTCCTGGTCAGGGGCGGACGGCTCGCGCCCGCTCCAGCACCTCCCGTACGGCGGGCAGTGCCTCGGCGCGGTCCCGGGGGACCAGGCCGATGCGGGTACGGCGGTCCAGGAGGTCGGAGTCGTCCAGGGCGCCCTCGTGGCGGATCGCCCAGAGGAGTTCGGCGCGGGTGACGGGGTGGCCGGGGAGCACGGGCTCGGCCAGGCCGGGGTCCTCGGTGACGAGGGCGTGCACGGCCATGGCCTCGGTGCCGTAGCGGTGGACCAGGCGGCGCGGCGCGGGCAGTGCGCGCAGACGGCCGGGGGCGGCGGCGCCGATCAGCGGCAGGGCGGCGGTGGGGGAGGGGACCGCGCGCAGGCCCCTCGCCTCGGCGGCGGCGTCCACGGCGTCCTGCGCCATCCGCCGGTAGGTGGTCAGCTTGCCGCCGACCACGGTGGTGACACCGTCGGGCGAGGTGAGCACCGCGTGCCGGCGGGAGATGTCCGAGGTGCGGGCCGGGGCGTCGGCCCCGGCGCCGGGCGAGGTGTCGAGCAGGGGGCGCAGCCCGGCGAAGGCGCCGGCCACCTCCTCCCGGGCCACCGGGACGTCCAGGACCGAGCCGAGCACGTCCAGCAGGAAACCGATGTCGGTCTCGGGCACTTCGGGCACGTCCGGGACCCCGTCGTCCACCGGTTCGTCCGTCAGGCCGACGTAGACCCGGCCGTCCCCCTGCGGCAGCACCAGCACGAAGCGGTTGGTCTCTCCGGGGATCGGGACGTGCAGCCCGGCCGGCAGGGCGCCGAGCCGCTCGGAGCGCAGTACCAGATGGGTGCCGCGCGACGGGCGGATCCGGATGCCCTCGGCGAGGGCGCCCGCCCACACCCCGGCCGCGTTGATCACGGCCCGCGCCCTGATCTCGCCCTCCTCGCCGGTGAGTTCGTCCCGGATCCGGGCGCCCGTCCCGGTCAGCTCCAGCGCCCGTACCCGGGTCAGCACCCGGGCGCCGTGCGCGGCGGCCGTCCGGGCCAGGGCGGTCACCAGGCGGGCGTCGTCGGTCACCCGGCCGTCCCAGGACAGCAGCCCGCCGCGCAGCCCGGCCGCGCGGACCGAGGGCGCCAGATGCCGTGCCTCGGTCGCCGGCAGCCGGCGCGGCGCGGGCAGCACCCGCCGCGGCGTACGGGCGGCCACCCGCAGCATGTCCCCGGCCCGGAGCCCGGCCCACGCCAGCGCGGCCTGGGCCCGGGACACCAGCGGGGTCAGCGGCAGCACGAACGGCTGGGCGGCCACCAGGTGCGGCGCCGTACGGGTCATCAGCACCCCGCGCTCCACCGCGCTCTCGTGGGCGACGTCGAACTGCGCCGAGGCCAGATAGCGCAGCCCCCCGTGGATCAGCTTCGAGCTCCAGCGGGAGGTGCCGAAGGCCAGGTCGTGCGCGTCCACCGCGACGACGTCCAGCCCGCGGGCCGCCGCGTCCAGGGCCGCCCCGGCGCCCGTCGCGCCGAGCCCGACCACCAGGACGTCGGCCACCCGGCCGTCGGCGGCCTCGGCCAGTTCCCGGCCGCGCCGGTGTGCGCTCAGGGACGAGCCGGGCGCGGCCTCGGTGTGGCTCATGGCGTCAGGGTCCTCTCCAGAAGGGTGCGCAGCTCACCGAGGAACGCGGCGGAGTCCAGCTCCGGATCGTCCTCGTCGGTCATCGTGCGCAGGGACAGGGTGAAGGACTGCACGGTCAACAGCACGGCGCGGGCCTGCCGTTCGGTGTGCCCGGGCCGTACGGAGCCGTCCGCGTGGCCCTCGCGCAGCGCGTCGCCCAGCAGCGTCAGCAACGCCTCCTGGCTCGCGCCGCGCCGGTCGAGGACGTACGGCAGCAGCAGTTCCGGATCGACGTCGACGATCTTGCGGAAGAGCGGATGCGCCCGGAACGCCTCGACGCCGGCCACCAGCCCGTCCACGATCCGGGTGCGGGTCGCGACGCCGGGCGCGGGCCGCGGGATCGCCCGGGTGGCCACCTCGATCCACTCCCGGGTCATCAGGTCGCCCACCAGCGTCCGCAGGTCAGGCCAGCGCCGATAGAGCGTCATCCGGGAGACCCCGGCGCGGCGGGCGACGTCGGCGAGCGTGGTGCGCCGCACCCCGACGGCCAGCACACAGTCGCGTACCGCGTCGAGCACGGGATCGCCGTCCGAACTGTTGTGACGAATAGGCGTCATGTGTCACAGTGTAACGCCCCGCGGCGGGACGGAAGTGGAAGCCTTCCCGCACACGGCGCCCGAGCCGCACGAGGACCAGCTCACCGACCCTGTGAGGACGACCGTTCAATGGACATGCTGTGGAACGGCTGGGGCGACCCGGCCAAGGCGGCACCGCTGCCCGACACGGTGACCGGGCTGCTGCGCGACCTGCTCGGTGTCAAGCCGCGCGGCACGCCCGCCCCCGGCCTGTCGGACCTCCGCCCGCCCGCCGTCACGGCCCGGCCCGCCGCCCTGAAGGCCCTCGCAGAGGCCGTCGGCGGCGAGGAGCACGTCCGCACGGACCCCGAGAGCCGAATCCGGCACACCCGCGGCAAGTCCACCCCCGACCTGCTGCGCATCCGCGCCGGAGACGTCGCCGCCATCCCCCAGGCCGTCGTCCTGCCCGCCGGTCACGACGAGGTCCTCGCCGTGCTGCGCGCCTGCGCCGCGCACGGCCTGGCCGTCGTCCCCTTCGGCGGCGGCACCTCCGTGGTGGGCGGACTCGCCCCGGACCGCGGCACGTTCGTCGCCCTCGACCTGCGCCGCATGAACGGCCTGCTCGACCTGGACCCCGTCTCGCGCACCGCCGTCCTCCAGCCCGGCCTGCGCGCCCCCGAGGCCGAACGGCGGCTCAACGCACACGGCTACACCCTCGGCCACTTCCCGCAGTCCTTCGAGTGGGCCACCATCGGCGGTTTCGCCGCCGCCCGCTCCAGCGGACAGGCGTCCGCCGGATACGGCCGCTTCGACGAGATGGTGCTCGCCCTCACCCTCGCCACCCCCGAGGGCACCCTGGACACCGGCCGCGCCCCGCGCTCCGCCGCCGGACCCGACCTGCGCCAGCTGATCCTCGGCTCGGAGGGCGCCTTCGGCGTCATCACCTCCGTCACCGTACGCGTCCGCCCGCTGCCCGAGACCCGGGTGTACGAGGGCTGGCGGTTCGGCACCTTCCAGGAGGGCACCGCCGCGCTGCGCCGGCTCGCCCAGGACGGGCCCCGGCCGACCGTGCTGCGCCTGTCCGACGAGACCGAGACGCTCATCGGACTCGCCCAGCCCGACGCGATCGGCGCCGGGGCGGAACAGGGCGGCGCCGGATGCCTCGCGATCACCGGCTACGAAGGCACGGCGGAGGACACCGCGCACCGGCGCGCCCGAGCCGCGGACGTCCTGACGGCCTGCGGCGGCACCCTGATCGGCGCCGAACCCGGCGAACGCTGGGCGCACGGCCGCTACTCCGCGCCCTATCTGCGCGACGCCCTGCTCGACGCGGGCGCCTTCGCCGAGACCCTGGAGACCGCCGCGTTCTGGTCCCGGGTCCCCGCGCTGTACACGGCCGTCCGCACCGCCCTGACCGACACCCTCACCCAGGCCGGCACCCCGCCCCTGGTGATGTGCCACATCTCCCACGTGTACGAGAACGGCGCCTCGCTGTACTTCACCGTCGTCAGCGCCCAGGGCGAGGACCCGGTGGCCCACTGGACACCCGCCAAGCACGCCGCCAACGAAGCCGTGCTCGCCGCCGGCGGCACCATCTCCCACCACCACGGGGTGGGCACCGACCACCGCGACTGGTACGTCCGCGAGGCCGGCCCGCTCGGCGTCTCGGCGCTGCGCGCCGTCAAGCGCCGCCTGGACCCCGACGGCCTGCTCAACCCCGGCGTCCTGCTGCCCACCGACTGACCCCGCCCGATCCGACCGCTGCCTCGGAGGCCCACCGATGCGCCAGTTCACCGCCGTCGTCAACCCCACCGCGGGCGGCTCCACCGGGGCGGCGACCCTGCTCCGGCTGGCCCGGCTGCTCCGCGAGGCCGGGGCCGGGCTGGAGACGGAGTACAGCCACAGCCTCGCCCACGCCCAGGACATCGCCCGTACGGCCGGCGGGCGCGGCCGGATCGTGCTGGCCGTGGGCGGCGACGGCATCGCCGGCGGCATCGGCGGCGCGCTCAGCGGCACCGGCACCGTCCTGGGCCTCGTACCCGCCGGTCGCGGCAACGACTTCGCCCGCGCGCTGCGTCTGCCGGCCGAGCCCGAGGCACTGGCGGACATCCTGCTGCACGCCGAGCCCCGGCCCGTCGACACCATCGAGGTGGAGTCGGCCGTCCACCCGCGCACGGTGGTGCTGGGCAGCGTGTACGCCGGTGTCGACGCGGAGGCCAACCGGCACGCCAACAACGCCCGGCTGCTGCGCGGCGCCGCCTCCTACTACGCGGGCGGGCTGCGCGCCGTCACCTCCTGGCGGCCCGCCGACTACCGGATCACCGTCGACGGCGCGGAGCACACCCACCGCGGCTACACCGTCGTGGCCGCCAACTCCCCTTATTACGGTTCGGGCCGGCTCATCGCCCCCGGCGCTCGGGTGGACGACGGGCTGCTCGACATCGTGCTGATCCGCGAGGCCCCGCGCCGGCTGTTCTTCGCCCTGATGAACGAACTGCGCACCGGTGCCCACGTCCGCCGACCCGAGGTACGGGTGCTGCAAGGCCGGGAGCTGCGCATCGAGGCCGGCCGGTCCGTCCCCTACGGCGCCGACGGCGAGGTGGAGGCCACTCTGCCGGTCACCCTGCGGATCCGCCCCGCCGACCTGCCGGTCCTGTACTGACCCGCATCCGCCAACTTGCGCGTGTCTTCCGGGGGTTGGTGGGCATCACCCGCTTGTACCCGGGTAGGCGACAAGGTCTAGGTGCCTGGGGAGGGGCGGTGGACCGATGACAGCGGAGCGGGCCGAGGGTGTGGTGCGGGCGGTCGTCGTGCACGACGGGCGGCTGCTGCTGGTCGCGGAGAGAGGCGGCTGGGGGCTGCCCTCGGGCACCCCGCAGCCGGCTGAGACACCTCAGGCCACCGCCGCACGGGCCGTCTACGAGCTCACCGGCTACCTGGTCGACGGCACCGAGGCGCTGGAACCGGGGGATGCCGACGGCGGGACGGCCGTCCTGTGCCGGCTGCTGACCGAGTCGCCGTCCGACGGCGGCCGGCTCACCCCGGACCACCTGCGCTGGTCATCGGCGGAGGAGACCACCGGCATACCCCTGCCACCCCCCGTACGCCACTACCTCCAGGGCCACACACCCCCCATCTGAATCCCCGGCCCAACGTCCCTTCGGCCGCGGGTGCATGGCCCCTGGGCCGCGGCGGCCGGGCTCGTCGGAATCGTCTCCGGCGGCCGGTGCACTCCCGTGGTCACGGGTGCCCCGGCAGTCGGCCCCGGCAGTCATGAGTGGGGGGGCTCCGCGCCCCGGGCTCACGTCCCTCCGGCCGCGGGTGCCTGGCTCTCAGGCCGTGGTGGCCGGGCTCGTCGGAATCGTCCCTGGCGGCCGGTCCGCCCCCGCTGCCACGAGGCACCGGCAGCCGCCCCCCCCCGGCAGTCACGAGCGCGGGGCCCTCCGACCCTGCGGCCCAACGTCCCTTCGACGACGGCCCCATGGCTCTCCGACCACGCCCGTCCGGGCCGTCGGGCCGTCCCCGGCGGCCGGGCCGCCCCTGCGGTCACGGGCGCTTCCAGCGGCCGAGCCCACCGGCGGTCACGAGCGCCCGGCGGCCATGACTATCCCGGCGGTGACAACCACCCCGGCGGTGACACCTCCCCGCCCCCGGCAGGCGCGCGACGGCACGGCCGCCCGGCAGACCGGCCGGTGACGGCACGGCCGTGCCCGTCGTCCGGCGGCGGGCGGGAACGCCTTGCGGTCATGCCCGACCGCTGCACCCCCTCCCTCCGCTTGCGGTGCCGTCCGGCCGGGGTTTCAGTGATGTAGGGACCCCTCGTGGGTCCCTCGCGTTGCCGACAGCGCGGATTCCCTCGCGGACGCCGCTCGCGGAGATGCGCCGCGGACGGGCCGGCCCCCCACGCGCGCCAGGAGCTGTCATGTCGATGTCGTTCGGTGCACCGTTCGGTTCGTCGGACCCCTTCAGCGAGCTGCTGAACCGGTTCTTCGGTATGTCGCCGGCGTCATCGCCCCCGGCGGTGCAGCGCGTACCGATCGGGCGGCTGCTCACCGAGTCCGCGCAGGAACTGCTCAACCTGGCCGCGCAGCGGGCCGCCGACGACGGCACCCCCGACCTGGACACCGAACACCTGCTGTGGGCGGCCACCCGGGTCGAACCGTCGCGCCGGCTGCTCTCCCAGGCGGGCGTGGAGCCCGACGCGCTCGCCGCCGAGCTGGCCAAGGTGCTGCCCCGCGAGTCCGGCACGCCCTCCGCGCAACCGGGCCTGACGCCCGCGGCCAAGCGCACGCTGCGCGCCGCCTACGCCCGGTCGCAGGCCGTCGGCGTGTCCTACATCGGCCCCGAGCACATCCTCGGCGCCCTGATCGGCGACAGCGACACCGGTGCCGCCCGGCTGCTGCGGGCGGAGGGCCTGGATCAGGGGCGGCTGGCCGGCCTCACCGAACAGACGGCACCGCGCCCCGAGGCGGGCGCCGCCGAGCGCGGCCGGCCGGCCACCACCCTGGACGAGTTCGGCCGCGACCTGACCGAGGAGGCCAAGGCCGGCAAGCTGGACCCGGTCGTCGGGCGGGCCGAGGAGATCGAGCAGACGGTGGAGATCCTCTCGCGGCGCTCCAAGAACAACCCCGTGCTGATCGGCGAGCCGGGCGTCGGCAAGACCGCGATCGTGGAGGGGCTCGCCCAGCGCATCGTCGCAGGCGAGGTCCCGGACACCCTGAAGGACAAGCGGGTCGTCGTACTGGACCTGTCGGGCATGGTCGCGGGTGCCCAGTACCGGGGGCAGTTCGAGGAGCGGTTGAAGAAGGTCATCGAGGACGTCCAGGCGGCCGGCGGCGACATCATCCTGTTCATCGACGAACTGCACACGGTGGTCGGCGCCGGGGCCACCGGCGAGGGCGCCATGGACGCGGGCAACATGCTCAAGCCCGCCCTCGCCCGGGGTGAACTGCACGTCGTGGGCGCCACGACCATCGACGAGTACCGCAGGTACATCGAGAAGGACGCCGCACTGGAACGCCGCTTCCAGCCGGTGCTGGTCCCCGAACCCACCGTCGAGGAGACGGTGCAGATCCTCGAAGGACTGCGCGACGCCTACGAGGCGCACCACCAAGTCCGTTTCGAGGACGGCGCGCTGACCGCCGCGGCCGAACTCTCCGACCGGTACGTCAGCGACCGCTTCCTGCCCGACAAGGCCATCGACGTGATGGACCAGGCCGGCGCCCGGGTACGGCTGCGCGGCACCGGGCGCTCCACCGAGATCGTCAGCCGCGAGGACCACATCGCCAAGCTGCGCCGGGAACTCGACCAGGCCGTCTCCGCCGAGGACTTCGAGAAGGCGTCGGAGATCAAGCGGCAGATCGCCGAGGTGGAGGGCGAACTCGCCGGCATCGAGGAGCGCCGCGAGGGCGTCGTCTCCGTCACGGCCTCCGACATCGCCGACGTCGTCTCCCGCCGCACCGGCATCCCGGTCTCCCAGCTCACCGCCGGGGAGAAGGAGAGACTGCTGCGGCTCGAAGAGGAGATGCACGAGCGGATCGTCGGCCAGGACGAGGCCGTCACCGCCGTCTCCCAGGCCGTACGCCGCAACCGCGCCGGGATGGGCGACCCGAACCGCCCCGTGGGTTCGTTCCTCTTCCTCGGCCCGACCGGTGTCGGCAAGACCGAACTCGCCAAGACCCTCGCCACCCTGCTGTTCGGCAACGCCGACCGCATGATCCGTTTCGACATGAGCGAGTTCCAGGAGAAGCACACCGTCGCCCGGCTGGTCGGCGCGCCCCCCGGGTACGTCGGCTACGAGGAGGCGGGCCAGCTCACCGAGAAGATCCGCCGCCAGCCCTACAGCGTGGTCCTCTTCGACGAGGTGGAGAAGGCCCACCCCGACATCTTCAACACCCTGCTGCAGATCCTGGACGACGGGCGGCTGACCGACGCCCAGGGCCGCACCGTCGACTTCCGGCACTGCGTCGTCATCATGACGTCCAACATCGGCGCGCACCGCATCCTGGAGCACAAGGGCGATGTGTCCGACCTCAGGGACGAGTTGATGGACGACCTGCGCGTCCGGTTCCTGCCGGAGTTCCTCAACCGGATCGACGACATCATCATCTTCCACGGCCTCACCGAGGACGACCTGGGCCGGATCGTGGACCATCTGCTCGACCAGAGCAAGCACAAGGTGCGCGCCCAGGGCCTGGACCTGGAGGTCACCGAGAGCGCCAAGAAACTGCTCATCGCCCACGGCCACCAGCCGGAGTTCGGGGCCCGCCCGCTGCGCCGCACCATCCAGGCCGAGCTGGACAACCGCATCGCCACCCTCCTGCTCGGCGGCGAGGCCGAACCCGGGGACACCATCGTCGCCGACGTGCGGGACGACTCGCTGCACTGCTCGGTGCGCCGCGGCACCCCCCAGGCACCCGCCGGCTCCGCCCCCGCACCGGCCGGGTGACGGCCGGGGGCCCGTCAGGAGGGCGCGGGCTCGCCGATCGAGACCAGGACCGCCGTCGCCGGCCCGTCCGGGGTGTCGTAGCGCACGGTGTCCCCGGGCCGGCGGCCGAGCAGGGCCCGGCCGAGCGGGCTGTCGACGGTCACCAGCGTCTGGTCCAGCGCCTCGGCCACCTCGCCGATCCGCAGCGTCTCCGTCTCGCCGTCCGGGAAGCGGACGGTCACCGTGCTGCCCACGCCCACCACGTCGGTCGGGGCGGGACCGGCCGACGCGGCCTCGCGCAGCCGCTCGGTGATGTCCTCGATACGGCGGTCCAGGCGCCCCAGTTGGTCGGCACGCCGCAACTGGTCGGCCTGGTCGGCCTGGTCGCCGGCCGACGCGGAGGGCTCCCGGAGCGTTCCGGCGACCAGCCGGCGTTCGTCCCGCAGGTCGGCCAGCTCCTGCTCCAGCGCACGGCGGGCCTGTGCGCCGATCGGCTCCGGATCACCGGTCATGACGTCTGCTCCTCTGCGGGACGGGTAACCGGAAGGAATAGTCCGGCATTCCGCATCATAAGCGGAGCAATAACGCGCAGGGTGTACGAAGGGACATACCGGGATAGTGTGCTGCTGTTCCGGTCCCCGGGCCGACGCAGGCCCCTGGACGGCGCGGAGGGAGGTGCCTCATGTCCTCGAAGCGACGCCGCAAGAAGAAGTCGCGCCGCAACCACCCCGCCAACCACGGGCGGCGCCCGCAGTCCTGACGCCCCCGGCGGCCCCTCAGCCCTCCTCCAGGGCGTCACGGACGCTCGGGTAGCAGGCGATCAGCGGGGTGAGGCCGACGATCTCCAGGGTGCGCAGCACGGACCCGCGGACGCCCGCCAGCCGTAGCCAGCCCGTCGGCTGATGGGCCTGGTGCCCGGCGATGAGGACGTTGATGCCGCTGGAGTCCATGAACGGCACACCGCTGAGATCCGCGACCGTCCGGGCCCCCGGTGCGAGGCCCGCCGGGGTGAGGGCGTCCCGGAGCACCCCCGAGGTGTGGTGGTCGATCTCGCCGGTCACCGTGACGACGGTGACCCCGTCGACGGTGGACCGGAAGACGGACAGCCGCTCCGGTCCCGCCTGTTCGTTCATCTCCGCCGTGTCCGCCACGCGTTTCCTCGTCTCCGCTCGCCGATCCGGGGCCCGGGCCCGGGCAGACCCCGCCGGGGTCCGCCGCCGGCCTTTCCTACCGGCCTTTCCGGGCCGTGCCCCGCGCATTCCTCAGCGGGCGGCTGCCCCGGATCGCGCGGAAGATGCCGCCCGATCGTGCCGCGCTCCGGCGCGTATCAGCGCATCGGTTCCGCCCCGGTAGGACATCTCGACAAGTCGATACCGTATGTCGGAAGATGCATACCGAACTACGGAATTTTGGGAGCGTCGGTGAGGGGGCGGAACGTGCGGCGGTCGGACGGTGTCCGGTGGGGGCGTCGGAGGCGGGGCGAGGGCTTCGGACGATGGCTGCCGCGCGGTCCGGCCCAGGTGATGTTCCTCGCCGACGCGCGGACCGGCGCCGTCTTCTGCCTCGCCCTGGCCACGGTCGACTGGCGCTACGGCGGCTACGCCCTCGGCGGCGCCGCCCTGGGCACCGGCACGGCACGGCTGCTGCACGTCGCCCGGGACCGGGTGGAGCAGGGGCTGGAGGGATACAACTCCTGCCTCGTCGCCCTGTGGTGCGCGGTGTTCCTGGGCGCGGGCCGGCCGGCCACGGCGCTGCTCGCCGCCGCGGCCTGCGTGGTGACCGCGGTCGCCACCGCCGCCGTGGTCCGGCTGCTGGACGCGTGGCGACTGCCGCCGCTCACCCTGCCGTACTGCCTGCTGGCGAGCGCGGTCACCATCGCCGCGCCCGCCTTCCAGCGCGTCCGGCCGCACGGCGCCGGCCTCGCCGCCCTGCCCGGCCCGGCCACCGGCCCGACCGGGCTCCACTGGGCAGACCTGTGGCGGGCCTTCTTCCGCGACATCTCCCAGGTCTTCTTCCTGGACCAGTGGTACGCCGGGGCGCTGCTCCTCGTAGGACTGTTCCTGGCCGACCGGATGGTGGGCCTGCTGGCCTGCGCCGGCAGTGTCACGGGCATCCTGACCGCGTGGGCGCTCGGCGCGCCCGCGGCGGGCATCGCCGACGGCACGATGGGCTGCAACGCGGTGCTCGTCGCCGTCGCCCTGTGCGGCGTGTTCCTCGCGGCGACCCCGGCCACCCTGCTGTACGCGCTGCTCGGCGCCGCGACGGCGACCGCCGTGACCCCGGCCGTCGCCCATCTGCTCGCCCCCTCCGGAGGCCGGGCGTTCACCTGGCCGTTCGTGCTGACGACCCTCTGCTTCCTGGCCGCCGCCCGCTCCTTCCCCCGGCTGACCGGCCGGCCCCCCGCCCCGGACGAGGTACGCTCGCGGCTGCCCGGCGCGACGGCGCGAGCCGTGTAGACCGCCGGGCGCCCGGCCAGTCCCCGTGGACTCCCCGCAGCCCGGTGGGAGCAGGCGCCGGGGTGTGCCGCCCGAGCGGTGCGCCGCGTACGGCCCGCACCGCCCCGGACGTGGGTTTGCTACATTGCGCAACCACGCAATCAAGATCGCGCAGACCCGACCGTTCGGGGGAGTGGAAGATGACCGACCCGTGGGACGGACCGGCCGGCCGGGGCACCCGCGGCCGGGACGCCCGGGTGCCCCGCCCGCGCACGGCCGGGCCGGACCGGACGGGTTCCCCGGACGGCCGGGGCCCCGTGGGCGCACCCGCCGGCGGGCGGCCCCGCGCGGCGCGGACGGCCGGACGCGGCAGGCGGCTGCTGCGGACCGCAGCGATCACCCTGTCCCTCGTCGTCGTGATCACCGCCGGCGCGGGCCGGCTGTTCTACCGCCATCTGGACGGCAACCTGCACAGCGTCTCGCTGGACGGCAAGGGCGGCACCGAGAAGGCCGACGCCTTCGGCCGCACCCCCCTCAACATCCTCGTCATGGGCTCCGACGGGCGGACCAGCACCACGGACTGCCGGCTCGGCGGCGGCTGCTCGCGAACCGGGGTGCAGACCGGCGCCAACGCCGACGTGCAGATGGTGCTGCACATCTCCGCCGACCGCTCCGACGCCACCGTGCTGAGCATCCCCCGCGACACCATGACCCGGGTGCCGGCCTGCCGGGACGGCGCGACCGGCCGGTCCACGACCGGCTACTACGGCCAGGTCAACAGCGCCCTGCGGTACGGGCCCGCCTGCCAGGTGGCCACCGTCCACCGGCTCACCGGCATCCCCGTCGACCACTTCGTCAAGCTCGACTTCTCCGGCGTGGTCAAGATGTCCGACGCCATCGGCGGCGTCCCCGTGTGCGTCAGCGACGACGTCTACGACACCTACTCCCAGCTGAAGCTGTCCCGGGGCACCCACACCCTCAAGGGAGTCGCCGCCCTGGAGTTCGTGCGCTCCCGGCACGGCTTCGGCGACGGCAGCGACCTCGGCCGCACCGTCTCCCAGCACATCTTCCTCAGCGCGATGATCCGGCAGTTCAAGAGCGCGGGCACGCTCACCGACCCCACCGCGGTCTACCGGCTCGCCGACGCCGCCACCAAGGCGCTGACCGTGGACGACGGCCTGGGCAGCGTCCAGAAGCTGATCGGGCTCGCGGCCGACGTGAACAAGGTGCCCGCCCGGCGGATCACCTTCGCGACCATGCAGACCGCCCCCGACCCGGCCGACCCCGACCGGGTGGTCGCCGGTCCCGGGGCCGCTTCCCTCTTCGCCGCCATCGCCGGCGACCGGCCGCTGACCACCGGCTCCGCCGCGAAACCCAGGACCCCCGAGCGGACCGCCGCGAGCACCGAGCCCGCCGCGCGGATCGCGGTGACCGTACGGAACGGCACCGGCATCACCGGCCGCGCCCGGGCCCTCGCCGACGCCCTCACCGGCCAGGGCTTCCGCTCCGCGACCACCGCCAACGCGCCCGGCCCCGCGACCACCACCACCCTCGCCTACGGCCCCGGCCGAGAGGCCGCCGCCCGGACCGTCGCCCGCGCGCTCGGCCTGCCGTCCACCCGCCTGAAGCAGGGCGGCGGAACCGGCCTGACCCTGGTCGTCGGCGGCGACTGGCCCAGCGGGAACCGCTACCCGGGCACGGCCACCGCCTCCCCGGCTCCCGCCGGCACTGGGGACGCCGTGGGCGGCGCCCACGCCTCCACCGCCGACCAGGGCAAGACCTGCGCCAAGGTGAGCCCCTACAAGACGGTCACGCTCGACGGCGTCGCCATGACCCCGTCCCAGGCGTACGCCACGGCCAGTGCCAGGCCCGACTCCGACGACTGACCCGGTCGGCGGGGCGGCCGCCGTGCCCGACCCGGCGCCAGCGGGCCTCGCACCAGCAGAAGAGGCCGAACGCGGCAAGACCCAGCGCTACCAGCGCGAGCAGCCACGGCCCGGCCGGCAGGTCCCGGAACGCGCGCAGCGTGTCGTCGATGCCCTTGGCCTGCCCCGGCTGATGCCGCGCGGCCGCGACGACGGCGAACACGCCGGCCGCCGCGAACACCACCCCGCGGGCCGCGCCCCCGATCACCCCCAGGGCCTCGACCACCGGCCGGGCCCGCCCGGACAGCGCCCCGGCCCGCAGGTCCTTCAGGAACTTCCGGCGCACGGCCCGCACCGAGATCCACCCCCCGGCGACCACCACGCCGATCCCGGCCAGGCCGAGGATCCACTGCCCGCCGGGCCACTCCAGCACCCGGGCGGTCACATCGTCGGTCTGCCGGTCGGACGAGCCGCTGCCGCTGCCCCGGTCCCCGGCCGCGTAGGCGAGCACCGAGTAGGAGACGAAACCGTAGAACAGGCAGCGGAACAGGGCCGCCGCCCGCCGGGAGACCTTGGCCCCGTCGGGGCCCGACGCGCCGAACACCGCCTCCGACAGCTGCCACAGGGCCAGCCCGGCCAGTGCGATGCCCACGATCCACAGCAGTGCCACCCCGAACGGCCGCCCGGCCAGCTCACCGAGCGCGCCGCCCCGGTCGGCCTGCCGCTCACCGCCGGCACCCCCCAGGGCGATCCGCAGCGCGATCACCGCGACCAGTACGTAGAGCAGGCCACGGGCCGCGAAGCCGGCCCGGGCCGCCACGGCCATGGGTCTGCTGTCCGCGGCCCGGGCCGAAGAGCGTAGTACGTCCATACACCGCCGGTGCCCCCGCGTCCCGCCCCGACACCTGCCCGGCCGGGCCGCTCAGCGCGGCCCGGCGCCGGCCCGCCCGGCGGGACGCCGTCGCCGGCCCGGCAGGTCCGAGCCCAACAGCACCACACCGGCACCCGCGGTCAGCAGCCCCCCGGCGAGGAAGACGCCCCGAGGGCCGGCGTGCGGCAGGATCAGCGCTCCCAGCGCGGCGCCCGCCGCGATCCCGGCGTTGTAGCAGCCGGAGTTCGCCGCGAGCGCGAGGTCCGTACGGCCCGGGGCGCAGTGCAGCATCGCGTTCTGCGCGGCCATGAACACCGGACCGAGCGCCCCGCCGGTCAGCACCAGGAACAGCACCGCCGCCGCGGGCCGGTCACCGGCCGCCCACAGGCCGAGCATGCCCACCGCCTGCACGGTCACGGCGCCGGTGAGCGCCGGGCGCGGGAAGCGGTCCAGGACCACGGCGGTGCCGCTCACCCCGGCCAGGCACGCGGCACCGAAGACCGAGAGCAGCACACCGACCGTAGCCGGGGCGAAACCGCTCACCCGGTCCAGGAAGGCCACGATGTACGTGTATCCCGCGAACGCGCCGGTGGCGGAGAGGAACCCCGCCGCCAGCACGGCCTTGAACCGGCGGGGGTCGGGCCCGGCCGCGTACGCGGCGGGCTCCTCGTCCGGGCGGGAGGTCGGCAGCAGGGCGGCGATCGTCACCAGGCAGACCAGCCCCGGCACGGCCGGCAGCGCGAACGGCAGCCGCCAGTCGCTCAGCCGGCCCAGCCAGGTCGCGGCCGGAACGCCGAGCACCAGGGCGAGCGAGCCGGCCACGGACAGCGCCCCGACCACCCGCCCGCGCACCTCCGCCGGGAACAGGCCCACCGCCACGGGCCCCGTCACGGCCCAGAACAGTGCCTGCGCGAGGGCGGCCGGCAGCCGCGCGGCGAGCAGGACGCCGTAGGAGCCGGCCAGCGCCGACACCACGCTGGAGACCACCAGCGCGGCCAGCAGCCCGGCGAGCACATGGCGCCGGGGCACCGCCCGCAGGACATGGGCGAGCGGCACGGAGGCCACGGCCACCGTCAGGCCGTACACGGTGACCAGGAGACCGGCCACCGGTACGGACACCCGCAGGCTCGCGGCGACGGGTTCCAGCAGGCCGACCGGCAGGCTCTCCACCGTGTTGAGGGTGAAGGCGGCCAGCATCAGGGCCGCGAGCACGGCCGCCCGGCGCCAGGCGGCCGGCCGCGCCGCGACCTCCCGCGCCGCGGCCCGTCGCACCTCTCGCGTGGCACCGTCCATGGCAGTACCCCACCCGGCCGGCCCGCCCCGCCGCAACCGAATTCACCTGCCGCCGGGCGTCCCCAACGGCCTTCGGCCGCCCGGACGTTGACCCACCGTGCGGTACAGTACGTACTGTTTGGTTTGGTTTCCGGCCGGGGAGGATGTGTGGCTCAGCAGGACCGGGCTGTTCGGACCCGGCGTGCCGTGCTGCGGGCCGCGGCAGCGGTCTTCGCCGAGCGCGGATACGCGGCCGCCACCATCTCCGAGATCCTCAAGCGGGCCGGTGTCACCAAGGGTGCCCTGTACTTCCACTTCGACTCCAAGGCGGCCCTCGCCCAGGGGGTGTTACAGGAGCAGCTGACGCCCCAGTACCACCTGCCCCGCGAGCTGAAGTTACAGGAGTGGGTGGACGCGGGCATGACCTTGGCCCGGCGGCTGCCCCGGGAACCCTTCCTGCTCGCCGGCGTCCGGATCTCCGCCGACCACCCCGGCCGTGACGTGCTCGGCAGCGCCTGGCCGGCCTGGGCACGACTGACCTCGCACGCGCTCACCGAGGCCAAGAAACGGGGCGAGGTACTGCCGCACGTGGTGCCCGAGGAGACGGCCCAGGTGTTCCTCGGCGCCTGGGTGGGCGCGCAGTTCGTCTCGCAGACCCAGGCCGGCTGGTCGGACCTGGACGACCGCACGGCGGCTCTGTACAGCCACCTCCTCGCCGCGATCGCGGCCCCGCCCGTCCTCACCCGGCTGGACACCGCGCCGGACCGCGGCACCCGGGTGATCGCCGAGGCCCGGCAGCGGACCGGCGACCTGTCGGGCGTCGCCGCCGGCTGACCCGGCGGTGCGTCCCGCCCGTTCGCTCCGGGCCCCGGCGCGGCGCATCCGTCAGACGGATGCGGCGAGAAATCCCTCCACCAACTCGTGCAGGACATCGGGCCGTTCCATGTGCAGATCGTGCCCGGTGCCGGGGACGCTCACCGCCACGGCCGGCGGCCGCCCCGCGAGCATCGCGTCGATGTCCGGCCCGGGGATCAGGCTCGACCGGGCGAACACGGCCAGGGCGGGACAGCCGACCCGCCGCCACGCGGGCAGGGAGGAACGCCGGGCGGTCTCCGCCAGCGCGGCGACCATCACGTCCCGGTCGAACCGCGGGCGCCAGCCGTCCTCGTGACGCTCCAGCCCCGCCGCCCAGCCCTCGCCCACCGGGCCGCCGCCGAAGAAGGAGACCGCCGCCGCGCGGGAGGGGAACGGCACCGGCCACGAGTCCAGCCACCCGCCGACGGTCACCGGAGCGCGGGGATCGGGGGCGCGGGGCGCCGCCTCGACCAGGACGAGCGCGCGGACCAGCGCGGGGTGGGCGGCGGCGGTCAGCAGTGCCGTGTGACCGCCCAGCGACTGCCCCACCAGCACGGGCCGCTCCAGCCCCAGCCGCGCGGCGACCGCCACCACATCCGCCACGAAGGCCGCGCGCGAGACATCACCGGGGTGCCGCTCGCTCGCGCCGTGCCCGCGCTGGTCGACCGCGACCACCCGGTGACGCCCCGAGAGCCTCTCCGCCAGGGCGTCCCACTCACCGGAGTGGCCGGCCAGCCCGTGCAACAGCACCACGGCGGGCCCCGGACCACCCCCGTCACGGCAGACCAGCCGGACCCCGCCCCGCACCACCACCCGCTCCGCCCACTCCACAACCGGCCCCCTCACCACCGCCGTTCGCCGGTCCCGGCCGGGCGACCCCATGCCCCACCCGGTCCCTCACCGGACGCCGCACGGCTCACGGCTGTCCGCCGCGTTCCAGGGGGATGCGCTCGCCGGCCTCCACCGCCACCGGCAGCCGGTTCTCGGCGGGCGGGAGCGGGCAGGTCGCCAGGTCGGTGTAGGCGCACGGCAGGTTCCCGGCGCGGTTGAAGTCGAGCGTGACCGTGCCGTCGGGGCCGGGCGCGTCGATGTAGAGCGAGCGGTTCGCCGCGTACGTCGTCACGCCCGAGGTGGCGTCCGTGAACAGCGCCATGAGACCGCCGGGGCCGCGGCCGTCGAACGCGGTGAGCCGGTGCCGCGCGCCGCCCAGCTCGAACTCGACCTCGCCGGGGGAGTCGTAGACGTGCTCCAGGCCCTCGACGGCGGCGCCGACGGTGACCGGCCGCGGCTCGTCGTAGGGCAGGAAACGGCCGGTGACGACCCAGCGCGGGTCCGGGGCGTAGACGGGGGTGTGGCGGAACGCGACGCGCAGCGGATTGCCGGGGTGGCGGGGCCGCAGGATGTCGTGGCCGCCGCGCCGGGCGACCTCGAGCCGGGCCTCGCCCCATTCGGCGTACCGGCTCTCCCGCTCCGGGACGGTCCCGAACGCGTACCGGCCGCGCACCACCGTGCCGTTCACGGTCAGCTCCTCGCCCTCGGCCAGTTCGACCACCACCCCGTCCGCGGTCGCCGACCACGCGCCGGGGGCGTCCTCGAACCGGGCAGGTTCCGGACCCAGCCAGTGCAGACCGGTGATGGCGAGGAAGCCGTGCGGTCCGGCCAGCGTCTCCTCCTTGGCCCGGTGCCACTCCTCCCACTCCTTGACGAAGGCCAACCGGTCGATGTCCTGGACGGTCATGTCCACTCCCTCAGGTCGGTGTTGCCGGTCGAGTCCCGCGTCCGCTTCAACGACCGCGCCCCGGCGGTTCATCCCGGCCACGGCACCGCATGTCAGGGGCATATACCGGTGATTCGACCGTTCTGCCGCGCGACAGGGCCTGCCGATGAGGGGACATGGGGAGCCTGTCACTAGGATGTGATGCCAAGACAACCATGCGACCGGCCCGTTCCATGCGTGCCGGTCGGGGTCGCCGATGCCAGGGTCCGCTCCCCGGGCTGCGGTGATCTTCCTGCCCAGGAGGACCCTCCGCATGTTCCGACGAATAGGCAACGCCGTCGTCCGTCATCCCATTTGGACGATCGTGGCGTGGCTGATAGCCGCGGTGGCGATAGTCGCCACCGCCCCGAGCCTGCCCTCGAACAGTGACGAGAGCAGTTTCCTACCCAGTAGTTACGAGTCCATCAAAGCGGCGGATCTCCAGCAGAAGGCGTTCCCCAGCGCCTTCACCCCGTCCGCGATCGCGCTCTACCAGCGCACCGACGGCGGCAAGCTCACCGCCGCCGACCAGAAGGATGTCGCCCGGATCACCACCGAGCTGGGCAAGAAGCACATCGACCAGGTGCAGAAGGTCGTCCCCGGCCCGCCGTCCAAGGACGGCAAGTACTCCATGACCCTGGTGCAGATGGACAGCAAGAACGCCGGTCAGCCCAAACAGGCGGACGCGGCGAAGGAGTTGCGTGAACAGGCCAAGGAACTGGCCAAGGGCACACAACTCGACGTCAAGCTCGGCGGTTCTGCGGCGCAGGCACTCGACCAGCAGGACTCGTCCAAGCGCGGCGAGGCGCTGATCGGTATCGGCACCTTCGTCATCATCCTGGTGACCCTGCTGATCATCTTCCGGGCACCGATCCTCGCCGTACTGCCCCTGGTGCTGATCGGTCTGGTGTCCGCCGTCGCCAACGGCCTGATCGCCTACGCCACCAAGCTGTTCGGCCTCGAGGCCAACAGCTCGATCTCCTCGATCCTCATCGTCGTACTCTTCGGTGTCGGCACCGACTACTTCCTGTTCCTGATATTCCGCTACCGCGAGAGTCTGCGCGCCGGGGACGAACCCAAGCAGGCCATGATCAACGCGGTGGACCGGGTCGGCGAGGCCATCGCCTCGGCGGCCGGAGCGGTCATCATCGCCTTCCTCGCCCTGGTGCTGTCCACGCTGGGCTTCCTGAAGCAGATGGGCCCGGCGCTCGCCATCGCGGTCGGCGCCACCCTGGTCGCCGGCCTGACCCTGATCCCCGCCGTGGTCTCGCTGATCGGGCCGAAGGTCTTCTGGCCGTCGAAGTCCTGGCAGAAGGAGCCGCAGAACGCCCGCTTCGCCGCCCTCGGCCGCGGTGTCCAGCGCCGCCCGGCGCTGACCGCCATCGTCTCCGGCCTGGTCCTGCTGGTGCTGTCCCTCGGCTCCCTCGGCTACAAGGCCACCTTCGACCTGGCCTCGGGCTCCATGCCCAAGACCAAGGAGTCCATGGTCGTCCAGGACGAGATGCAGAAGGCGTACTCGGCGGGTGCGGCGGCCCCCACCGACGTCTATCTGTCCAGCACCGACGGCAAGCAGCTGGACGGGTCCCGGTTCAAGGAGTACGCGCGCAAGCTGGGTGAGGTGGACGGCGTCGCGAGCGCCCGCATGACCCAGCTCAACAAGGAAGGCACCACCGCCGACTTCACCGTCACACTGAAGTACGAGGCGTCGACGGACAAGGCGATCGACGCCGTCGGCCGGGTCCGCGACGTCGCGCACTCGGAGGCGCCCGACGGCACCGAGGCGTTCGTCGGCGGCATGTCCTCGATCTACAAGGACATCGACGAGGCGGTCAACCACGACTACCGGACGGTCTTCCCGGTCGCCGCGATCCTCATCATGATCATCCTGGGGCTGCTGCTGCGCAGTGTGGTCGCACCCTGGTACCTGATCGCGTCCGTGGGCCTCGGCTTCGGCGCCACCCTCGGCGCCACCGTGTGGATCTTCCAGGACTGGCAGGGCCACTCGGGTCTGATGTTCATGCTGCCGGTGATCATGTATCTCTTCGTGGTCGCGATCGGCACCGACTACAACATCCTCATGATCGCCCGGCTGCGTGAGGAGGCCCGCGAGGGCCGGGAACCGCGCGAGGCGGCCGGCATGGCCCTGCGGCACGCCGGGCCGACCGTGGCCGCGGCGGGCTTCATCCTGGCGGCGACCTTCGCCACGATGATGCTGGCGGGCAACTCGCTGCTGTCGGAGATGGGCTTCGCGGTCTCCTTCGGCATCGTGGTGGCCGCGTTCGTCATGGCGATGTTCTTCACCCCGAGCCTCACGGCCCTGATCGGCCACGCCGCCTGGTGGCCGGGCCACGGGGACCGGGCCGAGACGCCGGGCGCCGGGGCCGCCGGTTCCGGTACGGTCCGGCACGACGAGGACCGGGACACCACCGCCCACGATCCGGCGGGCCGCCGCGGCTAGCGGCAACCACGACGGAGAGACGAGTCCTGCCGGGCCACTTGGCCCGGCAGGGCTTTTTCATGCCGCTTCCCGGCCGATTGCCGGCAGCCGTTTCCCGGCGGTCGCGCTTCCCGGTGGTTGCGCTTCCCGGCCGGGGGTGCTTGCCGGGGTACGACGGTCCCGGTGGGCCGCGACGGTTCCGGTGGGCCGTGCCCTGACGTCCCGTACGAAGGGGCCCGGACCCGGGTGGCCTCGTACGCATCGGTGCCGGACGCCGTTCGCGGGGTAGCCGTCGGCCACGCGTCGTACCGTAGGCCGCCACCCGGCGTCGGCCGGTGCGGGACCGGCGCTCGGGGCCTACGGCGCGAGCGGGACGGAGTGACGCGGGCGGGTGCCCGTCACGCCTCCGGCGCGGCCGGGCGGACGGCGATCGCGTCGACCTCGAACAGCATGCCGGGCAGTGCGAGGGACGCCACGCCGCTCAGCGTCTGGGCCGGCAGCCGGTCCCCGAAGCGCGCGAGCAGGGCCTTGCCGAGGACCTCCAGCTTCGCGGCGTCGTGGTCGACGACGAACGTGCCGAGCCGGACGACGTGTTCGTACCCGAGCCCCTCCGCCTCCAGGGCCAGCCGCAACCGGTCGAAGGCCAGCTCGACCTGCGCGGCGAAGTCACCGGGCACCGGGGCGCCGGTGGCGTCGGAGGCGTACTGGCCCGCGATGAAGACGAGCGCGCCGGGCGCCGAGACGGCGTGGCTGTAGCCGAACGCGGTCGGGTCGTGCAGGGTGGCCGGGTTGGTGATCGTGCGCACGTCGCGGGCCATGGATGGTGCTTCCTTCCGTCGGGCACGGCCGCCCCGGAACGGGGTACGCCGCATGCGGTACGAGGGCGACAGCCGCCTCCCGCCTCTCCAACACCCGCCGGGCACCGCCCATTCCGCTTGCCCGAGGGGTGCGTGCCCCCTCCGTTCCGGTGGCCGGCCGGCGCGGCGTGAGCGCGCGCCGCATGCTCGCGTGAGCCCTGTACGCGCCCCCCGTCGCGCGAGAAGACTGCGCGTCGGCGGGCGGGTGGCCGCCGGCCGTCCGCCCGGTGCCCCGAGCCCGCCGACACCCCGCGTCCAGAGCCCAGAAAGGCAGGTCGGCCGCTGTGCTGTTGCGTCTGCCCACGTCCGTACCGGAAGCCCAGCAGTGCCTCGCCGACGGGGCCGTGCCGATCGGCGGGGCGACGCTCGTCTGGGCGACCTGGCAGCGCGACGGATTCCCCGAGACCGCGGTGTCGCTGCGGCAGGTGCCGGAGGCGAACGTCGTCGGGCCGGAGACCCTGGGCGGCGCCGTGCTGCTGCACCGGATCGACGCGACCGTGCCGGACGTCCTGCGGCTGGCCGCCGCCACCATCGGCACCGGCGCCGTGCGGCGGACCGCCACGGTCGGCGGCAACATCGTCGGCAGCACGCTGCGCTGTCTGCTGCCGCCCGCCCTCGCCCTGGACGCCCGGGCCACGGTCCTGGAACCCGACGGGGTGCGCGAGGCGGACCTGGCCGAGGTGGTCGCCAAACGTCCCGTACTGCTCGGTCTGCGCTGGCGCACGCCCCTCGCCTCGGCCTACCGCAAGCTGCCCGCCGAGCCGGGCGGGGAGCCGCCCCTCGTCGTGGCCTCGGCCCTGTACGCCGAGGACGGTGAGCGGCGCCGCCTGCGCGTCGCCGTACGGGACGGCTACGACGTGCTCACCGGCACCACCCGGTGCGACACCGGCACCGGCGCCGGGGACGCCCTCGGCGCCCTGCGTGACACGGCCCTCGGCGACCTGCCGGCCACCGCCTGGGAGACAGTCCGCCCGCAGGTCACCGGCCTGCTGGAGGACAGCGGGCAGAACTGAGGGCCACCTCCGGGAGGCCCGGCGCCGGCCGTCGGCGTGCCACAGTGGCGGTATGGCGGCACAGGCGGACCTGGCGGTACTGGTCGGACTCCAGGCCTCCGGGAAGTCCACGTTCTACGCGCGGTGCCTGTCCGGCCGGTACGAGCTGGTCGGCAAGGACCTGTTCCCGCGCGGGGCGAGGAACAAGCAGGCCCGGCAGATGCGGCTGGTCACCGAGCACCTGGCGGCGGGCCGGTCCGTGGCCGTGGACAACACCAACCCGTCGCCGCGGGAGTGGGCACCGCTCGTGGCGGCGGCCCGGGCGCACGGGGCCACCGTCACGGCCTACTGGTTCCCGCCCGACGTGCCCGGCTCCCTGCGCCGCAACGCCGTCCGCGAGGGCCGCGGCCGGGTCCCCGACGTCGGCGTCCTGGCCACCCTCAAGCGGCTGCGCAGACCCTCGGTGGCGGACGGGTTCGACGCGGTGTACGAGGTGCGGTTCGACGGCCGGGGCGGCTTCGGAGTACGTCCCTGAGCCGGCCGGGAGATCATCCGCCCCGGCCGTGCCGGGCCCGGCCGCCCAGAGCGCCCGGGCCCGGAAAGCACAAGATCGGCACGGGCTTCCGGTTCCGGCGGCCGACGGGTACTCCTGGAACCGGAAGGGGCCGGCCTCGGGCGGAGGCCGCCCCGCGAGGAAGGAGCCCAGCCGTGGACGGATGGTATGTGGACGACCGCTGCACGAACTGCGATGTGGCCCGGCAGTTCGCGCCCGAGCTGATCGACGAGGCCGACGGGAGGTCCCGGATCCTGCGCGCGCCCGCCGACGAGGCGGAGAACCGGCGCCTGCACGCGGCGGTCTTCGCCTGCCACACCCGCTCGATCCGGCCGGCGACCGGCCGCGTGGACCCGTCGCTGGACCCGTTCCCGCTGGCCCTGGACGACGGCGTGCTGATCTGCGGCCACAACTCGACCCACACCGCCGGCGCCAACTCGTACCTGCTGCTCCGGCCGTCCGGCACCCGGATGATGATCGACACCCCGCGCTGGAGCCGTGCGCTCGCCGAACGCTGGACGGCCGGCGGCCCCGTCACCGACGTGCTGCTCACCCATCGCGACCACGCCGCGCACGGCCGCCGCTACGCCGACCACTTCGGCGCCCGGCTGTGGATCCACGAAGGCGACCTGGACGCGGCGCCGGACGCGGACCAGGTGATCCGCGGACTGGAACCACGGGAGATCGCCGAAGGCGTCACCGTCCACCCCCTGCCCGGACACACGCGGGGCAGCGTCCTCTATCTCGCCGACGACCGGTACTGCTTCAGCGGCGACAGCTTCTACTGGTCGAGGACCACCGGGGACCTGGAGGTCGCCGACAGCGTGACCTGGTACTCCATCGAGGAACTGGCCGCGTCCCTGGCCCGGACGGCGCCTCGGCTGCGGTTCGAATGGGTCCTGCCGGGCCACGGAGACCGCCGCCGCCTGCCGGCCGACGAGATGTCCCACCGCCTGCGTGCCCTGACGACCCGCACCCGCAGGCTGCGGCCCCGCCCGGTCGACTTCGGGGCGCTGCGCTGGTGAGCGGTGCCGGTCAGCGCCATTCGGCCGGAAGAGCGTTCAGCTGCTCCAGGACGTCCCACTGCGCCGGCCTCGCCTCGGGCACGGTCCACGGTGCTCCGATGCCCACCCAGTAGCCGCGCAGGGTCCGGATCCACCGAAGCCTCAGGTGATCTCCGGGCGTGCCGAGGTCGCCGATCCCCGACTCGGTGCCGCAGCAAGGACAGACGGCCTCGGTCGGCTCGCCGTCGCTCCAGAAGGTCAGCCCTTCGAACCCGCAGATCCGGCACACGGTCTCGGTGCCCAGTGAAACGTGGTCCGGCCTGCTGCCGAACCGCTGCGCACGGTCGATGGGCGGCGGCGCCGGCGTGCGCCACTTGGGAGGGATGTTCCCGACTTGCCCGAGCAGGTCCCAGTCCCGGGGCCTGCTCCATGGCGCGTACCACTGGGCGCCGGTTCCGAGCCATAGGCCGCGCGAGTCATGGAGTCCTCTGACCCCTGTCCACGAGCCCGGCTCCGCACCGAAGTCGGCGATACCTGATTCGTTCCCGCAACTGTCGCAGATGGCGGCCGTGGGCCAGCCGTCCTCCCAGAACCGGTCCTCGTCGAACCCGCAGATCCGGCAGAAGTCCTCGACGGCCTCGCCGTAGACCTTGGTCTGTGGTCGCGTCCCCATCCTCACTCCTGTGCCTGGCCTCTGTCGGACTCCCATCCTGCCGTGCCCCGCCTGCCGCACGCCCTGGTCGGCTGGGCCCGCGGAGTTCGGGTCGGTCTGTCCGTTTCTGAGGTGCGGGCGTGCCGTTGCGTCGCCGCCGGAGGTAAGGCCGCGGTTACGCCGCGGTGTCGGGCAGGGTCCTGCTGACCGGTAGAGGACAGTCCGCTTTCGGTCATTGCACGGGCCATGCATCGTACATATGGTCTTGGGCGGCACCGGAAATTCGGTTCATGCCAAGAAGTCTCCTGTCAGCGGGCACTTGCTTCGGACGGACTCGGAGGACAAGCGGCGTGGTCAGCGTTCTGATAGATCAGAATGACCGTTTCCTGGATATTCTGGAGCGGCTGAGCTCGAAGTCGGTCGAGGATTACTACAATCCGTACAAACTGTTCGAGTGGCCGGACGAACTTCCCGAGAACATGTGGTGGATGAGCCCCGAGCTCACCACCACGCACGGAACGGCCGCCGCCGAAAAGCTGACGCAGGAACAGCTCTACGCGCTGTCCCGCTACGAAAGCATCAACTTCTACAGCCTCAACGTCCACGGAATCCGGGAACTTCTCATCGAAGTGACCAAGAGGATCCACACCTCGGGGTTCGAGACCCCGTCCGAGTTCTTCCACCACTTCATCGGTGAGGAGAACGAGCACATGTGGTTCTTCGCCGAGTTCTGCCTGCGCTACGGCAAGAAGATCTACCGCCAGCCCGTCGGCGCGAGCGTCGAGATCCCCCGCTCGGACGTGGAGAGCCTGCTGGTGTTCGCCCGCATCCTCATCTTCGAGGAGCTGGTCGACCACTTCAACTCCAAGATGGCCCAGGACACCCGCCTGCACGAGACGATCCGGGCCATCAACCGGATCCACCACCAGGACGAGTCCCGGCACATCGCCTTCGGCCGCGAACTGGTCTCGGCCCTCTTCACCGAGGTGAAGAAGAACTCGACCGAGCAGGAACTGGCCGACGTGGCGGCCTACATCAAGCGGTACATGACGTACAGCTTCGAGTCGCTCTTCAACCCGCAGGTCTACCGCGACGCGGGCGTGGAGAAGCCGCAGGAACTCCGCCGGGAACTGCTCCAGGCACCGACCCGGGCGGAGTTCGAGCGGAACGTCTTCCGCAAGACCACCAAGTTCCTGGAGAAGGCGGGAATCATCTGATGCCGGCCACCACGCGGTTCGACCTGGGCACCGGCGACGCGCTGGTCATCCTCTCGCCGGACGAGACCGACCTCCTGAGGGAACTGGACGCCGTCTTCTCCGGCTGGGGACGCGCGCAGGGCGCCCGCGAGATCCTCCCGCCGCCGGTCTACCCGGTCGGGGACCTGGAGAAGTTCGACGTCTACACGAACTTCCCCCACCTCGCCCTGGTGGGAACCGGACTCGACCTCGACACGGGCTCCGCGAAGCCCTCGGAGGGCCGGTTCGCCCCCGAGAGCCTGCTGGAGGCGCGCCTGGGGCTCCCGCACGCCACCTGCTACGGGGCCTACCTCTACCACGAGAACGCCCGCGTCCCCGACGAGACCCTGATCACCCTGGTCAACCGGTGCTTCCGCAACGAGGAGCACTACGGCGGCCTGCGCCGGCTGCTGAGCTTCCAGATGCGCGAGATCGTCGCGCTGGGCTCGTACGAGCACACCCAGGACACCCTCGCCCGGTTCACCGAACGGATCCTGGAGTTCTCCCGGGCCCTGTCCCTCGGCCTGGAGAAGGTGGCCGCGACGGACCCGTTCTTCGAGAACGACGGGGCGCGCGCCCTGCTGTCGAGGCTCAGCCCCGTGAAGTACGAATTCCAGGCGGGCGACCTGGCCATCGCCTCGGTCAACACGCACCGGAACTTCTTCGGGGAACGGTGCAACATCCGCCGCGGAGACAGCGACGAACACGCCTACACCAGCTGCGTCGCCTTCGGTCTCGAACGCTGGCTGGCGGTCCTGCTGGACAAGCACGACGGCGACGCGCGAAAGGCGCTGGAAGCCGTCCGGGCGGCGACCGATCGGGTCTCCTGACATGCTCCCGGGGCGAGTCGGGATCGATCTGGTCCCCTTCGCCCGGGTGAGCCGGCTCCTGACGCCGGAGGCGGAGCCCGTCCTCCCCCGCATGCTCTCGGAGGAGGAACTCGGGCTCTGCGTCACGGAGACCGGGCCGGACATTCCGGGAATCGCCGGACGGCTGGCCGCCAAGGAGGCCGTCTTCAAACTGTTCCACGCGGCCGGGCAGCCCATGCCGTGGCTCGGCATCGAAATCCTGAAGGAACACGGGGGGCGGCCCGTGGTGAGGCTGAGCGGCCGCGCCGCACGACTGGCACGGGACGCCCGTGTCGGGCACATCGAAGTGAGCATCGCGCACGACGATCCCTTCGCCGTGGCGGTCGCATTCTGCGACACGGCCACGGAAAGGGAAGCACACCAACTCGAATCGGCTTGAACGACTGAGGAGTTGAAATGGCTTCCGCAGGCATCGAGGAAATACGTTCGTGGATCCTGAGCCGGCACCCGGAGCGGGACGACGTCGCGCCGGACGAGAACCTCATCGAGAGCCGCCTGGTCGACTCGCTGTCCTTCGTCGAACTCGTCTACGCCATCGAGGGCGCCAGTGGCGTCGAGATCGACTTCGACAACATCGACATCAGCGATTTCCAGACCCTCTCCTCCATCGAGAAGGCATTTTTCGCGGCGGTCTGACTTCTTACGGAGGTAAGGGACGTGGAAGCTGTTTCGTATACGGCCCAGTGGACGGCGGCCGCTCGCGCCCTGGAGTCGGAGCGCACCGGGGACGCCATGTTCGAGGACCCGTTCGCCCGCGCACTCGCGGCGCCGCGCGGCTTCGAACTGCTCGACAAGTACGGCGGTGGCGGCCTGATCCCGTTCATCGCGATCCGCACCAGGTACTTCGACGACAGCGTCGACACCGTGCTGCGGGACGCCGGCATCAGGCAGGTGGTCCTCGTGGCCGCCGGAATGGACACCCGGGCGTTCCGCCTGACGTGGCCGGCGGGCACGACGGTGTACGAGATCGACCACCAGGCCCTGATGGAGGAGAAGCGCGCCCGCCTCGCCCGGCTGGGCGCCGAGGCCGCCGTCGAGCGCGTGGAGGTGAAGGCCGACCTCGCCCGGGACTGGCTGCCCGCGCTGAAGCAGGCCGGCTTCGACCCGGCCAAGCCGACGCTGTGGATCGCCGAGGGACTGATGTTCTTCCTCACCGAGGAACAGGTCGTCCACCTGCTGCGCACCCTGGGCTCGGCCTCCGCCCCCGGCAGCTGGCTGGCCGTGGACTTCGTCAGCAAGGCGCTGCTGCGCAGCCCGTTCTCCCAGTCGTTCCTGAAGGGGCTGAAGGAGGACGGCACACCGTGGTTGTTCGGGACCGACGAACCGGAGGACTTCCTGGCCGCCTCGGGCTGGAAGGTACGGGATCTGCGTGAGCCCGGCGACCCCGGCGCCGGCGAGGGCCGCTGGCCGTACGAGGTGCAGCCGCGCGACCGCCGCGGCGTGGCCCGCAGCTGGCTCGTCCGGGCCGAGTACGCGGGCAGCTGAGGAGGCCGGGTGAGCACCGCGACGACGCTGGAGAGGATCGAGTCGTTCCTCCCCGAACGCAGCGTCCGGATCGACGACGTGGCCGAGAGCCTCGGGCTCAGACGCGCCGAGGTGGGCGTCTTCCGCAAGATCTACGGGCTGGACCGGCTCCGCTTCGACCCGGACACCGGCCTGTTCGACCTGGTGCTCCCGGCGGCGCGGCGCGCGCTGGCGGCACTTCCCGAGGGGCGCAGGGTCGAGTACGTCATCTACGCGCACACCGTGCAGGCCGTCGCCCCGCCGGACGTCGACACCGCCGCGACGATCCGCGAGGGCCTGGGGCTGCACGACGCGGAGGCCTTCGCGCTGACCCACCAGGCGTGCGTCAGCAGCCTGGGCGCCATCGACCTGGCGGGCGAACTGCTGCGCGCCGAGGCCCCCGAGGGTGCGTACGCGCTGATGGTCACCGGCGAGCGGGCGTACTCGCCGAAGGTGCAGCTCATCCCCAACAGCGCCATCATGGCCGACGCGGCGGCCGCCTGCCTGGTGACCGTGGGCGGCCCCGGCGACGAGGTGCTGTCCTTCGTGACCCGCACGCTCGGCGAGTACGCCGCCGGCCTGGAGATGACGAAGGAGGAGACACAGGGGTTCGGGCAGGTCTACGGCACCGTGCTCGGCGAGGTGATCAACGAGGCCGTGGACGCGGCGGGACTCTCCTTCGACGACGTCGACCTGGTGGTCCCGCACAACGTGAACATGGTCTCCTGGCGCCAGACCATCAAGGAGATGGGAGCCGATCCGGAGCGGTTCTTCCTGGACAACGTCCCGCACTACAGCCACACCTACGCCTCCGACGTCTTCGTGAACTACACGACGCTGCGCGACCAGGACCGCCTGGCCGACGGCCGGTACTACGTGCTGGTCTCCGTCGGCCTCGGCGCCACCTTCGGCGCCATGGTGATCAGGCACAGGAAGCGGTGAACGCCATGTCCTTCGACGACGGTTACACCGCGGGCCTGAAAGAGGCGCTCACCGGTGACCGGGACGCCCGGTTCGTATGGCTGTGCAACTTCGAGGTGGAGAACCAGTGGGCGCGCTCCTACACCGGCCTCCCGGCGGCGCGGGGCTCGGCCACGGCCGCCACCGTGCAGCGCATGGAGGAACTGGGCGCCCTCCTGGCCGAGCCCACCGACTACCTGCTCCTGGACCGCCCGCTGGACGACGGCTACCGGAGCTACGCCGAGAAGACGGGCCTGGGAGCCCCCACCGAGCTGGTCACCGCCGCGCCCGCGGCGGCCGGCGGCACCGGCGCGGCCGTGCTGGACTCCCCGGAACTCCTGGAGCGGCTGCGCCGGATCGCCCGGGACGGCGCCTACCTGATGCCCATGGGCAACTCCGTGCAGGAGGAGCGCATCGGCGAGCTGACCGGGCTGCGCCCCGCGGTGCCCGACGCCGCCACCTACGAACGCGTCAACAGCAAGATCTACAGCCGGCGCGTGGCCGAGGAGCTGGGGCTGCGCACCATCCCCGGCCACTGCTGCGAGACGGTGGGGCAGCTGCGGCACGCCCTCGACCGGCAACTCGGCGACGACCGGCCGGTGATCGTCAAGGACGCCTACGGGGTCTCGGGCAAGGGCCTGCTGGTCCTGGACAGCCGCAGGAAGGCCGACCGGCTGCTGCGCATGGTCGAGCGCAGGGCCGCGAGCCGCGGTGACGACGCGCTGCACGTCGTCGTGGAGGCGTTCCTGCCCAAACGCTTCGACCTCAACTACCAGTTCACCGTCGACCGGCGCGGGCGGGTCCGCCTGGACTTCGTCAAGCAGGCCCTCACGTCCGGTGGTGTGCACCTCGGCCACGTCATGCCCGCCGACCTCACCCCGGCCCAGCAGGACGAACTGGCGACCGCCGCCGTGGCACTGGGCCGGCGCCTGTACGCGGACGGTTTCTTCGGCGTCGTCGGCGTGGACGCCCTGCTGGGGGCAGACGACCTGGTCTACCCGGTCCTGGAGATCAACGCCCGGCTGAACATGTCCAGTTACCAGGGACGGGTCACCGAGCGCTTCGGCCGCCCCGGGGGAGCCGCACTGGCCAGGCACTACCCGCTGCGGCTCGCCGGGCCTCTGCCGTTCGAGGCGGTCACCGACGCGCTCGGCCCCCTCGCCGAACCGCCGCACGACGGGGACGGACTCGTCATCACCTGCTTCGGGACGGTCAACGCCCAGGCCGGCGACGCGCTCGCCGGCGAACCGACCACGCCGGCGCCCCAGTTCAACGGCCGGCTCTACACCATGCTGTTCGCCGGGGACCGCGAGGGACTCGACGCGCTGGACCGCCGGGTCGAGGCCGCGCTCGACCGACTGAACACAGCCGGGAGGACGCCATGAGCAGTCGGGAACTCCACGTACAGGGCATACCGGTGTCACGGATCGCGGAGGAGTTCGGCACCCCGCTGTTCCTCTACGACGCCGACGTACTGCACTCCGTCTACACCTCGCTGAGGGAGCGGCTGCACCCCGCCGTCGACATCTTCTACTCCCTCAAGGCCAACCCGAACGTCAGCGTGTGCGGCTACCTCGCCTCGCTGGGCGCCGGGGCCGAGATCTCCTCGATGGTCGAGCTGATGACGGTGCGGCGGGCCGGCATCGCACCTGAGAACGTCATCTTCCTGGGACCGGGCAAGACCCGCGCCGAACTGGAGGCGTGCGTCACCGCCGGCATCCACGCGGTGGTGTGCGAGTCACTGGAGGAGGTCACGCTCCTGGAGGAGATCGCCGGCGAGCTGGGGCGCGACGACGTCACGGTGCTGCTGCGCATCAACCCCGACTTCCACACCAAGGGGTCCGGCCTGGCCATGGGCGGCAAGCCGCGGCAGTTCGGCATCGACGCCGACACGCTGCGCCGTTCCCGGGAGCTGATCTCCGCACTGCGCCGGGTGCGGGTGCGCGGCTTCCACGCGTACATGGGGACGCGCTTCCTGAACGCCGACGACCTCGTGCACAACACCCGCGAGATCCTCGCCCTGGCGGCCGAGCTGTCGGACCGGCTGGGCATCGTCCCCGAGACCGTGGACTTCGGCGGCGGATTCGGCGTCGCCTACTTCGACAACGAGAAGAGCCTCGACATCGAGACCACGGTCGCCGGCATCAACGAGGCCGTCGCCTCCTTCACGGCCAAGTACCCCCGCTGCCGCCTGATCAACGAGCTGGGGCGCTACCTCGTCGCGGCCTGCGGCACCTACGTGGTGCGCGCGCTGTACGTCAAGGAGTCCATGGGCGAGCAGTTCGTCATCGCCGACGGAGGCACCAACCACCACATGGCCGCCGTGGGCATCGGCAGCTTCGTCAAGCGCAACTTCCCGATCCGGTCGCTGAGCCGCCACGGCGACGAGGCCGCGGGCACCTACACGGTCACCGGGCCGCTGTGCACCCCCAACGACGTCATCGGCAAGAAGGTCCAGCTGCCGCGGGTCGAGCCCGGCGACCTGATCGGCGTCGAACTCTCCGGCGCCTACGGACCGACCGCCTCACCCGGGCTCTTCCTCAGCCACGGGTTCCCCGCGGAGGTCCTGGTGCACGACGGGCGAGCCCACCTCGTCCGCGAACGGGACCGCAAGGAGGACCTGCTCGACAAGCAGCGCATCGTGGACTTCACCCGCCACTGAAGGAACCCGGCACCCGAAGGAGAACATCGGCAATGGAACGTCACGACGTGGTCGTAGCCGTGGAGAAGGCGCTCAGCGAGGTTCTGGAGCAGCCCGTCACCGGCCTGACCGAGGACGTCCGGCTCTTCGACGACCTGCACCTGGACTCCACCTCGGTCCTGGAGATGCTGATGGCGCTGGAGGACGCCATCGACGTGTCCGTGGACCCGGAGAACCTCGACATGGACGACTTCAAATCGGTCGGCACCCTCACCGACTACGTGCTGTCCCAGCAGACCACCAGCGGAGTATGAGGCGGATCGCGCATGCCGGCCCTCCTTGCGGCCTGCGGGGTGGTGGCACCGCCCCGCAGGTCCCCCGAACCGACCCTGTCGAACCTCTCCTACTACCGTGACCTGGTCGAGCCCTTCGGCCTGGAAGTGGACGAGACGCTGCTGCGCTCCGCGCCCCACGTCAGCCACAGCGACCTGGTCGACCGGCTGATGGCCGCCTCCGGCCTCCGCGACAGCGAGCCCGACCTGGTGATCGTGGCCCACGCCCTGCCGGACATCACCCCGTTCACCGCCATGGCTCCCTACCTGGACAGGCTGCTGGGCGGCCGGGCCGTCAACTTCGGCATCCACCAGCAGGGACTGGCCGCGCCGTTCACCGCGCTGCGCGCCGTCTCCGCCTTCCAGCGGGCGGGCCGCTCCCGGCGGGCCGTGCTCGCAGTCCTGGAACAGACCACCCTGCCCACCCGGTTCCCCCTGGTCCACGACAACCACCTGGTCGACTCCGGGGTCCTGCTGGTCCTCGGCACCGAAGGCGGGCCGCGGATCGCCCGGGTGGAGTCCGTCGCGGCGGCCGAGCCCGCCGCCACCCGGCTCGGCGAGCTGACCGCGAAAGACCCCGAGGGCACGCTGCTGGTCACCGGCCCCTGGCTGGACCGCGACGCGGTCGGCCGGGACGTCCCCTCCTTCCACTGCAACCCGGGCACGTACTGCACCAGCGTCTGGCTGGCGCTGGCCCGGCACTGGACCGACTGGCGGGAGCGCTACGGCACGGTGCTGCTGTGCGACACCGACCCCGTCTCCGGCGGCACCCACATCGCGGTACTGCACTCGGATCCGGCCCGGGACGCGGCGCGGGAGGAGCGATGACGACGACGGACACCACGCTCCCCGCCCCGGTCACACGGTGGCTGGAGGCGTTCGCCGGGGAACTGGACGACTGCCACGAACAGGCCGCGCCGGGCGGCACGGTGCCCTCCCCGGCCGGCTGGACCATCGCCTCCGCACAGCGCCTGCCCGCGGGCACCGCAGTCCCCGGCACTTCGGGCACCCTCGCCGCCGTACGCGACGAACCGCCGGCCGACGACCGGGCGGCGGAGGTCTTCCGCGACGCGCTGGTGCGGCTGCACTGGCGGCTGCTGCGCGACGTCCTCGACGGCGCCGTCAGCCGCCTCGACGGGCGCACCTCGGAAGGCGCCCCGCTGCTCGGCCGGCAGCTCGTACGGGGCACGATCGCCGACGTGGCCCTGGCCCTGTCCGAGACCCGGGACCTCCTCGACCTGCCCCGGCCCACCGCCGAGCGCCGCCGCCGCATCCACCGGGAGCTGGTCGCCGCCGGCCGCACCGCGCTCGGGCTGTACGGCGCGAGCAGCTTCGCGGCCGAGGGGCCGGGCCGGCTCCTCCTCGCGGCCGAACTGCTCGGCAACACCTACCTGCACCCAGGAGAGCCCGAGGAGGGAGCCGGCCGTGACTGAGCCCCCGCTGCCCCGCCGGACGGAAGTGCTGCGCTCCCACGTCAGGGACGCGGCCGCGGAACTGCGGGACGCCGGCATGGAGATCGACCGCGACCCCACGGCCATCGACCGGTGGCTCCACCTCCCCGCGGCCGGCCTCATGCGCCTGTCCACCATCCCCGTGGAGTACCTGGACGCTCCGCTGCGCATCGGCGAGCACACCTACGACATGCGCTCCTGCCTGGAGCACACCGTCACCATCGAGGAACTGAGCTACGGCGACGCCGGCTTCATGCTCGCCTGCCCCGGCCCCCTGATGTCCGGGGTCGCGGTGGACGCGCTCGGCGACGACAAACAGCGGCACGCCTACTACGAGCGGCTCAGCCGCCCCGAGGCCACCTGGACGTTCTTCGGCCTCACCGAACCCGCGAAGGGGTCCGCGGCCACCGAGCTGGAGACCGCCCTCACCCCCGACGGGGACGGCTTCCGGCTCAGCGGAGCCAAGCGCTATGTGGGCAACGCCGCCTTCGCCGGGCTGGGCGTGGTGTTCTGCCGCCGGGCGCCCGGACCGCTGGGCATCGAGGCCGTGCTCGTCGACACCCGGGACCCCGGCTTCCGGGCCGAGCTGATCCCGACCGTCGGGATGCGCGGCGCGCGCATCTCCGCCATCACGCTCGACGGCGTACGGATCGAACGGGAGCAGGTCCTCGGCTACGACACGCTCAGGCCCAGCCGCCGCGGACTGGTGGGCGCCATCCGCACCCTCCAGCGCTTCCGCCCGGTCCTCGCCGGCACCGCCCTGGGCCTGACCCGCGCCGTCCTGGACCACGTCCGCCGCGAACGGCCGGCCCTCGCCGGAACGGCCCGCGACCGGCTGGAGGACCTGCGGGACCGGCTGGAGGCCACCCGGCGGCAGAACTACGACATCGCGTCCGCGATCGACGCGGGGAAGGTGCGCTCCGACCGCATCGCGGGCGTCAAGACACGCGCCGCCGAACTGGCCGAACGCGCCACACTCGCCGCCGCCGACCTCCTCGGCCCCGCCTCCCTCCTGGAGGACCCGTGGCTCGGCAAGCTGTACCGCGACGCGCGGGCCTTCGAGTTCATGGAGGGCACCGGCCACATCCAGCGGCTGGCGGTCTTCCAGGGCGTGGCCAAGCACACTTTCCTCGCATGACCCCGGCCCCCGCACCGGGGCCGGGGAGGGAGACAGGGAGCGAGCCATGTGGATCGGCATCGACGTCATGACCGAGGACGAACTCGGCGACCTGCTCGGCCGGCCCTGGTTCCGCCGTTATGTCTACGACGCCGACGAACTGGCCCTCGCGGACTCCTTCGGCGCCGAGCGCGCCCGGGAGTTCCTCACCGGCCGCTTCGCCGGCAAGGAGGCCGCGCTCAAGGTCATCGGCACCGGCGTCGGGGCGGGCGTGACCCCCCGTCAGGTGGCCATCCTGCGCGCGGAGGACGGGGCCCCCGTGGTACGGCTGTCGGGGACCGCCGCCCGCCGCGCGCGGGAACGGGGCATCGGCGCCCTCAACCTGTCCATCACGCACAAGAAGGGCTTCGTCGTCGCCGCGGCGATCGGGGTGCCCGCCGGGTGCGGGCACGACCGCGACCGCCCGGACGACTGACCCCGCCCCGTCTCCTCCCGCCCGCCGTGCCCGTATCCGCCGCCGGTGCGCCCCGCACACCGGCCCACCCCTCACAGGGAGCGATGTGTCCCGCCGTCTGTTCACCTCCGAGTCCGTGACCGAGGGCCATCCCGACAAGATCGCCGACCAGATCAGTGACACCATTCTCGACGCGCTGCTGGAGCAGGACCCCTCCTCCCGGGTCGCGGTGGAGACGCTGATCACCACCGGCCTGGTGCACGTGGCCGGGGAGGTCACCACCGCCGCGTACGCGGACATCCCCGCGCTGGTGCGGGGCAGGATCCTCGACATCGGCTACGACTCCTCCAAGAAGGGCTTCGACGGCGCCTCGTGCGGGGTGTCGGTGTCCATCGGCGCGCAGTCCGCCGACATCGCCCAGGGAGTGGACACCGCCTACGAGCGGCGGGTGGAGGGGGACGCCGACGAACTGGACCGGCAGGGCGCCGGTGACCAGGGGCTGATGTTCGGCTACGCCTGCGACGAGACCCCCGAGCTGATGCCGCTGCCGATCCATCTGGCCCACCGGCTGTCACGGCGGCTGAGCGAGGTGCGCAAGAACGGGACCATCCCCTATCTGCGCCCGGACGGCAAGACCCAGGTCACCATCGAGTACCAGGGCGACAAGGCCGTCCGGCTGGACACGGTGGTGGTCTCCTCCCAGCACGCCTCGGACATCGACCTGGACGCGCTGCTGACACCCGACATCCGCGAGTTCGTGGTGGAACGGGTGCTGGGCGAGCTGCCGGCCGACGGCATCAAGCTGGACACCGAGGGCTACCGGCTGCTGGTCAACCCGACGGGGCGGTTCGAGACCGGTGGTCCCATGGGGGACGCCGGCCTGACCGGCCGGAAGATCATCATCGACACCTACGGCGGGATGGCCCGGCACGGCGGCGGCGCGTTCTCGGGCAAGGACCCGTCCAAGGTGGACCGGTCGGCGGCGTACGCGATGCGGTGGGTGGCCAAGAACGTGGTGGCCGCCGGGCTGGCGACCCGGTGCGAGGTGCAGGTGGCGTACGCGATCGGCAAGGCCGAGCCGGTGGGCCTGTTCGTGGAGACCTTCGGCACCCACACCGTGGACACGGGACGGATCGAGCGGGCCATCGGCGAGGTCTTCGACCTGCGGCCCGCCGCCATCATCCGCGACCTGGACCTGCTGCGCCCGATCTACGCCCAGACCGCCGCCTACGGTCACTTCGGCCGGGAACTGCCCGGCTTCACCTGGGAACGCACCGACCGCACCGACGCCCTCCGCGCCGCCGCCGGCCTGGACTGACCCCCGACGGACCGTCCGAGGACCGCCGCGCGGACGGTCCGAACCGCCCCCCGGCGCGCATGCGCCCGGGCGGGCCGAAGGAGGAAGCACCGTGCGTATCGCCGTGACCGGATCCATCGCCACCGACCATCTGATGGTCTACCCGGGCCGGTTCGCCGACCAGCTCGTCGACGGCCACCTGGAACGGGTCTCGCTCTCCTTCCTGGCGGACACCCTGGAGATCAGACGCGGGGGAGTGGCCGCGAACATCGCCCTGGCGCTGGGGCGCCTGGGCCTGCGCCCGCTGCTCGCGGGGGCCGTGGGCACCGACTTCGCCGAGTACCGCCGGTGGCTGGAGGACAACGGCGTGGACACCCGGCTCGTCCACGTGAGCGACACCCTGCACACCGCCCGCTTCGTGTGCACGACGGACACCGACCAGAACCAGATCGCCACCTTCTACGCGGGAGCCATGGCGCAGGCCCGCGTGATCCGGCTGGAGCCGGCCGCCCGGCACCCCGGCGGGCTGGACCTGGTGGTGGTGGGACCCAACGACCCCGAGGCGATGCTCCGCCACACCGACGAGTGCCGCGCGCTCGGCGTCCCGTTCGCCGCCGACCCCTCCCAGCAACTCGCCCGCGTCGGCGCCGAGGAGGCCAGGCGGCTGATCGACGGCGCCCGCTACCTGTTCACCAACGAGTACGAGGCCGCCCTGCTCCGGCAGCGGACCGGCTGGACGCACGAGGAGATCCTGGACCGCGTGGGGACCTGGATCGTCACGGCAGGCGCCGACGGCGTGACCGTCGCCGGGAAGGGAGGGCAGCGGCTCGCGGTCCGGGCCGTGCCGACGGACCGCGCCCAGGATCCCACCGGTGTCGGCGACGCCTTCCGGGCCGGCTTCCTGGCCGGTGTGGCCTGGGACTGGCCGCCGGAGCGCTCGGCCCAGCTCGGCTGCGCGCTGGCCACCGTCGTCCTGGAGTCGGTCGGCACGCAGGAGTACAAGCTCTCCGCGGCCGACCTGGCGATCAGGATCGAGGAGGCCTACGGCAGGACCGCGGCGGCCCGGATCCGTACGCGCCTGTCGGAGGTGCTCTGACGGCCCGGGGCCCGGTGCGGGGTGACGCCCCGCACCGGGCCCCGTCCGGGACGCGCCACGGCCCGCGGGCCGCCGTCAGCCGCCGCCGAGGGTGCCGATCAGGCCGGCGCTCGCGGCCGCCGCGCCGGCCTGGAAGCGGCTCTCCGCCCCCAAATCCTCCATGATCGCCGCGATATGGCGCCGCAGGGTGCGCGAGGAGATGCCCACCCGGCGGGCGATGACATCGTCCTTGAGACCGCAGGCGAGCATCTTCAGGATGGCGTTGCGGACGTTGTTGAGCGAGGTGCCGTTGGAGGCGCTGCCGTCGAAGACGCAGGCCGGCTGCCAGGTGTTCCGGTAGATGCCGGACAGCACCTTCACGATCGTCGGTTCGTAGACGACGGTGACCGCGGAGGTTCCCCCGTCGGAGGAGTCGGTGGGCAGGAACGCCGTCTCCTGGTCGACGATGATGACGAAGTGCTGGACCTCGTCCGACGTGCGCACCTCCGCCCCCGAGTCCAGGTTCTGCTGGAGGGTCGCCCGGAAACTGGGGTGGGACCTGGCCGAGTGGGGGTAGAGCGTGCGCAGCCGCACCCCGCGCCGTACCGCTTCGTAGGACAGCCGGAGGGTGTCCTTCAGGATCTGCGTCTCGTAGCTGCACACGGGCCACATCGTGAGGATCTCCCCCGTGGACTGGCGGATCGCGTCCGTCAGCCTCGGGGAGATCTCGCGCTGGTTCTCCAGCGTCGCCACCAGCCGGCTCGTCCGCTGGGTGCGCTGGTGCCGCTTGAACGACTTGGAGAAACGTTCCAGCTGGTGGTGGATGGCGACCAGTTCGCGCCGTTTCTCGTGTATGGCGGACTCGAGGGGCAGGACGAGTTCCGTCTCGGCGGCGTCGGGGTCGGCCGCCAGGAAGGTGTCCTGCTCCTTGCAGTGCCTGACGAGTCTGAGGCGCAGCAGTTCGCGCATCGCCCGGTCGACGGCGGCGCCCGGTACCCCGAGCGCCGTGGCGATCTCCGTCGTGGTCGCCGCGTGGTACGACAGGACGTGGTCGTACACCCCGAGGAGCAGGTCCTCGCCGACGTCCTGGCCGCGCGCCGTCGGCTCGTGACGGGTTCTCTCGTTGTCCTCGGCCGACAGCTCGGATAATTCCGCGTACGCGAGCATGTTCTCCACTGCGCTCACCATCCCGAGTCAGACGGTCAAAGAGGTTCGTTGCGGAGGATCCCGGTGATCTCCTCGGCGACCTCCGCTACCTTTTCGTTCAGGAAGAAATGGCCACCGGAGAAGCGCTTGATCCGGAAACCCGCGGAGGTGTGCCGCGCCCATCCCTGTTCCCCGCCGCCGGTCAGATACGGATCCGCGTCGGCATACAGGAAGGATATGGGGCAGCCGACCGACGAATTTTCGGGGGCGAGGTAGGTCGAATTGGCGTGATAGTCGTTCTTCACGACCGTCAGAATCGGCTCCAGGAACTTCTCTTTCTCGAAGAACCTGGGCGGAATGCCGCCCAGCTCCTTGAGTTCGGCGATGATCTCCTGGTCGTCGCTCGGCGTGTGGCTGCCGAGCCCGTCCGAGGGCGAGCGGCGCCCGGACACGATGAGCTGCCGGGGGGCGGCACCGGCGGCCTCCAGGCGCCGGGTGACCTCGTAGGCCACGACCGAGCCGAAACTGTGGCCGAAGACGGCCACCGGCCTGTCGAGCCAGGGGCGGACCTCGTCGGCTATGCGGTCGGCGAGTGCGCCGACGTCCTTGACCGGCGGCTCGCCGCGGTTGCCCGGGCGGCCCGGGTACTGGACGGAGAGTGCCTCCACGTCTTCGGGCAGGGCCGCGGACAGCGCGTTGTAGGCACTGGCCGAAGCGCCGGCGTAGGGACAGCACACCAGGCGGATCCGGGGGTCTGCCCGGGGCACCGCACTCCGGATCCACTCGCTTCTCTTGTCGAGGGGTTGGACGGCCATGTCACCTTCCGTGTGTCCCCGGTCGGGGGGATCGTACCGGATCGGGCGCAGGAATTGCCTGAGAGTGGCGCACCGCTGGCGGGTTACATTTCATGACACCGTGCCGGTCACGCTACTGACGGCCGCGTCATATGTCAACGGTGTTTCCTGCGGGTATGGGCGATTAGCATGTGGCCGGGCGAAGTTTTTTTGTTGAAACAGAGGAATTCACTGGGAGGCTCTTTCCGATGGCCCACTCCATTCCAGGGAGAGCAACCTCTTTTGAGGAGTGCGGGGCCGCGGGCAAGCCGGTTCGGAATTATCCGTATTCATTCGGAGGCCGGAGGACGGAGGCCGGAGACCGGCGGGAGCGGCACCGGCCGGCCGCGGACGGCGGGCCCGGCCGCTCAGCCGTGCGGCGACGACGGGCGCCGCGGGCAGGGCGGGACCGGGGACGGCCGACATCGTCGACCACCGGCCCGGGCCGACGGCGGGGGCGCGCCGCCGCGCCCCGGTGACGGTCTCGGTGCGGCCCTCGGCGAGGGCGGCGCGGCGCGCCACGGCCACCGCGAGGCCGGTGCCGCCACGGCCGAGGGCGGGCCCGGCCACGGCACTTCGGTGGTCCGCACGGTTTCCGTCATGAGCGCACCCGCACCTCCCGCGATCCCGACCGCCGTAGCGGCTGTCGTCATCCTCCTTCGATGAGCATCGTCACTTTCGATGCTTATCAAACTCAGAAGTATGTGACGGACAGTCAGATCGATGCCGGCGGGTCCACCGGGGCCGCGGCCCGTGCGTGTGCGGTCGGCGCGGTACGGCGGTCAGGACAGCAGCCGCTCCGCCATCTGCCGCGCCCGCCGGAAGGGCTCCACGCTGCGCTCGCTCATCGCGGTGACCACGGCACCGTCCATGAGCAGCGTGAACTGTTCCGCCAGCTCCGGCGCCCCGGAGTGGCCGGCGTCCTCGATCAGCGCGCGCACGTAATCGGCCACCTTGCGCTTGTGCTCGACCGCGAGCAGGTGCACCGTGCTGCCGGGCTCCTTCGCCTTCTCCGCCATGGCGTTGATGAAGGCGCAGCCGCGGAACTCGCTGCTCTCCGCCCCCTCGGCCAGGGCGTCGAAGACGGCCAGGGGGGCGCCGCCGCGGGCCTCCACCCGCTCCCGCAGCCACTGCCTCCAGTGCTCGTCCCGGCGCTGCAGGACCGCGGACACCAGGTCGTCCTTGCCGTCGAAGTGCCGGTAGAGAGAGGCGCGGCCGACGCCGGAGTGGCTCAGGAGGCGCTCCAGGCCCACTCCGTTGATGCCCTCCTCGTAGAAGAGCTCATCGGCTGCCTGCAGGAGGCGGTCACGTGCGCGAGTCGGCATGTGGCCAGCGTAGTCGCCCTTGACGCTAAACGGTACCGACCGATACCGTCCGCCGAGATGGTACCGATCGGTACCGAAATCGAGGAGGGTTCATCGTGAGTAAGTCCGTCCCGGACCGGAAGAGCGGGACGCCTGAGGGGAAGACCGACGAGGGAGGGTCCGCCGCACCCTGGCGGGGAGTCCTCGTCCTGGCATTCGGTGCCTTCGCCATCGGTACGGACGAGTTCGTGCTCGCCGGTGTTCTGCCGGAGTTAAGCGACTCCCTGTCGGTGAGTATCACCACCGCCGGACAGGTGGTCACCGTGTTCGCGCTGACCTGCGCGGTGATGGCGCCGATCCTGGGCACGCTCACCGCCGCCTGGCCGCGCCACAAGGTGCTCAAGCTGTCCGTGCTGGTCTATCTGCTGGGCGTCGTGGCGACCGGTTTCGCACCGTCGTTCCCCGTGGTCCTGGCGGCCCAGGTGGTCGCCGCCGTCGGTGCCGGCCTCTACATCCCGGCGGCCAGCGTCACCGCCTCCGCGCTCATGGGACCCGAACGCCGCGGGCGGGCCATCGCCGCCGTCACCACCGGACTCACCGCCGCCACCGCGCTGGGCGCTCCGATCGGGACCGTGGTGGGCAGCGTCTTCGACTGGCGGGCCACCATGTGGTTCATCGCCCTCCTCACCGTGCTGAGCCTGTTCGGCGTGTTCACCCTCGTGCCGGCGGTGGTCGTAGGGGCGCCGGGCGGCCTGCGCCAGCGCCTCGCGCCGCTCGGCGACCGCCGCGCGGTCGCCGTGCTCGCCGCGACGCTCGTCGCCTTCACCGCGGCGTACATCGTCTACACCTACATGGCCGAGGTGTTCGACCCCGCCACCGGCGGCGACGGCCGGAAACTGGCCATCCTGATGTTCGCCTTCGGCCTGACGGGCATGGTCGGCAACTACTACGCCGGGACGCTGGCCGACCGCTTCGGGGCCCGTGTGGTGGTGGGCGGCTCGATCGTCCTGCTGGCGGTCAGCCTCCTCGTGGTGCCGCTCGCCACCGGCTCGTTCGCCGCGGCGGCCGTCGTCATCGTGGTGTACGGCATGGCGGCCTGGGGCATCACCGCGCCGCAGCAGTCGCGCCTGATCTCCCTCAACCCGGAGTCGGCCCCCCTCCTGATCTCCCTCAACGCCGCGTTCCTCTACCTCGCCATCGCCCTGTCCGGCGTCATCGGCGCGGTGGGCATCAACACCATCGGGGCCCGGAACATCAGCCTGATCGGCGCCGCGGTGGCCGTGCTCGCGCTGGGCTGCTCCGAACTGGGGCACCGGCTCGCCAAGAGCTCGCCGGAGCGCACGGCCAAGGTCGCCGCGTAGCCGACCGACGTGTCATTCAACCCGTAGTGAAGGGCGTTCCTATGTGCGGAATCGCTGGATGGGTGGACTTCGAACGCGACCTCGTCAGAGAGGTCGCCGCGGCACAGACCATGACCAGGACGATGGCCTGCCGCGGTCCCGACGACGAGGGGATCTGGAGCTCCGGGCACGTGACGCTCGGACACCGCCGGCTCGCGGTGATCGACATCGAGGGCGGCCGGCAGCCGATGCGCACCCCGGAGACCGGTCCGGACGGCGAGCCGCTCGCCGTCGTCAGCTACAGCGGCGAGGTGTACAACTTCAAGGAGATCCGCGAGGAACTGGTCCTCCTGGGACACCGCTTCCGCACCAGGAGCGACACCGAGGTCGTACTCCGCGCCTACCTCCAGTGGGGCAGCGATTTCGTCGACCGCTTCAACGGGATGTACGCCTTCGCCCTGTGGGACACCCGGACCGAGGAACTGCTCCTGGTCCGGGACCGTCTCGGGATCAAGCCGCTCTTCTACTACCCCACCCCCTCCGGAGTGCTCTTCGGCTCGGAGCCCAAGGCGATCCTGGCGAACCCGCTCAGCAGCGCGGTCATGGACCTCGACGGCCTGCGCGACGCGCTCGCGCTGGCCCGGGTGCCGGGACGGACCCCGCTGCGCAACCTGTACGAGGTGCGGCCGGGCCACGTCGTCCGCGTCGGCCGCGAGGGCTTGCGCCAGGAGGCGTACTGGAGACTCGAGACCCGCCCGCACACCGACGACGTCCCCGGCAGTGTCGCGAGGGTGCGGGAGATCCTGGAGGACGCGGTCGCCCGGCAGATGGTGTCCGACGTGCCGCTGTGCACGCTGCTGTCGGGCGGCCTGGACTCCAGCGCACTGACCGCGCTCGCCCAGCGTTCGCTGGACGCCGACGGCGGGGGACGGGTCCGTACGTTCTCCGTCGACTTCGCCGGCCTCGCCGAGAACTTCCAGCCCGAGCCGTTCCGGGAGGCGCCGGACGCGCCGTTCGTCACCGAACTCGTCCGGCACGTGGGCACCGACCACCGGGAGATCCTGCTCGACACCGCCCGGCTGGTCGAGCCCGGCGTGCGCGACGCCGTCCTGCGGGCCTGGGACCTCCCCTACGGGATCGGGGACCACGACCCCTCCCTGTACCTGTTGTTCAAGGCCGTCCGCGAGAACTCGACCGTGGCCCTGTCGGGGGAGTCCGCCGACGAGGTCTTCGGGGGCTACCTGTGGTTCCACGACCCGGTCGCCTCGCGGGCGGACACCTACCCCTGGCACGCGATCAACAAGGTGCCGGTGAGCGAGCAGGCCACGAGCTTCCTGGACCCCGCCCTGGTCAAGGAGTTGAACCTCGCCGAGTACATCGCCGACCAGTACCACAGCGCCGCGAACGAGGTCACCCACCTGCCCGGTGACAGCCCGGTCGAACGGCGGATGAGGCTGGCGAGCTACCTGAACATCACCCGCTTCCTGCAGATGATGCTGGACCGCAAGGACCGGATGAGCATGGCGACCGGCCTGGAGGTCAGGGTCCCGCTGTGCGACCACCGACTCGTCGAGTACGTCTACAACGCGCCCTGGTCGGTGAAGACGTTCGACGGGCGGGAGAAGAGCCTCCTGCGGCACGCGGCCAAGCATCTGCTGCCGGAGTCGATAGTCCAGCGCCGCAAGGCGCCCTACCCCTCGACCCAGGACCCCGGGTACGACGAGGCGATCAACCGGGAACTGAGCCGGATCGTCGCCGACCCCAACGCGCCGGCGCTGCCGCTGCTGAACCTCGAGGCGATCCGTACCCACCTCGCCAAACCGGTCGACACCCCGTACTCGATGATGCAGCGTTCCGTCTACACGGAGACTCCCGTGCGGCTGAACGCCTGGATGGCACTGCACGACGTCGACACGCGCGGCCTGGCGGTCTGAGGTCCGGCGACCGCCACGCCACGAGGGCGGGAGGGCGTCCGCCCGGACACCCTCCCGCCGCACGCCCGGCGGATCAGAACTCCCCGTCGCCGAACCCTTCGTCGCCGAACTCCTCCTCGCTCATGCCGGGCGCGGAGAACAGGCCCTGCATGATCTGCTTCATGTCCAGCACCTTGGCGCCGGCCGGCGCGGTGGGGCTGATGCCGTCGCTCATCCGCAGGACCAGGCCCAGCTTCTTGACCTTGGCGGTCTCGGCCAGCTTGGCGAGGTCCACGTTCACCTCGGACAGCTCACCGTTCTTCAGCGTGAAGTCCGCCGTCACCTTGGCGTTGGGGGCTTTCTTCAGATCCTTCTCCGTCGGCAGGTCCATGCCCGGCGGCAGGTCCTTCGCCAGCGGGCGGATCCCGCCGATCATCTTGGTCATCAGCGTGCGGAACGGGGCCGTGGCGGTGATGTGCTCGGTGTCACCGTCCCCCTCGGCCGTCTTCAGCTTGACCTCGCGGGCGACGACGTCGCGCAGGGTCTTCATGAGCTTCTGCTGCGTCTTGGCGTCCAGGGACGGGGCGGGCGAGGGGCTCTCCTCGTCCTCCCCGCCGCCGAGGCCGGCCTTCTCCAAGTCCTTGACGCTGAACTTCACCCACCTGCCCTGCAGCACGTCCTTGAGGGCCCCGGCCTCCGGCGGCAGTTCGTCGGCGGACGGGACAGGGCTGCCCGACAGCTCGCCGAGGGTGTCGATGTCGGCGCGGAGGTAGATGAAGTCACCGATCATCCGGTACTCGGCGAGGTCGCCGTCCGGGCTGCTGACCTTCATGGCCATGCCGACGAGGTCCTTCTCACCGGACTCGGCGAGCGGCTTCTTCGACTCCACGGTGAGCGTGATCTTCGCGTCGCTGAGCAGCTTCGCGGCCTCGTCGGGCATCTCGTCGCCGGGCTCCGGCTCGGACTTGGCGTCCAGCGCCTTGAGGGTCGCGGCGTCGGTGTCCAGGTCCAGCTCGAAGGAGAGCGTCTTCTTCTCGCCGAGCTTGTCGAAGGCCCGGTCGAGCTTCTGGCCGGCGGAGAGCTGCTCCACCGTTCCGCAGGCGGCGGAGCCCGCGAGGACGGCACCGACGACGGCGGTGGCTGTGAGGGTCTTGCGTATGGCGCTGATGATGGTCTCCTTGTAGACGCGACCACGGTGTGATCGATCAGAAGACTCACAGCCTCCGTACAAGGTTGCATCACATTTTTTAGCTGTTCTTGGTGATCAGATCGGACCGCCCGAGGAACCGGAAGGCGTTCCCTTCCGTCTGGTAGAGGAAGTACCCCTCGTCCCGCGACCGGTCGATGCTCCGGGGAACGCCGGCGGTGAACCGGAGGGGCTTGGCGAGTCCCTGGTAGGTGAGGTCCGACAGCCGCTCGGCGACCGCCCCGGCGGTGATCCCGGCCCGGCCGCCCAGCGACTCCAGGGCCCGGGCGACCAGCCCCACCGCGTCGTACGCCTCCGGGGCCCAGCGGCCGGGCGCGGCGCCGTAGGCCGCGCGGTAGGCGGCCCGGAAGGCGCCGGACACGCTGCCGGGATCGGTGAACGGCGCGCCGAACACCCATCCCTGTGCCGCCGCCCCGCCCTCCCGGAGGAAGTCCGGCCGCATGATGTGCCAGGTGCCGAGGCGCGGCCCCGTGAAGCCTGCCTCCGCGAGGGCACGGGCGCAGCGCGCGGCGCGGTCCGCCGACGTCCCGGTGAAGACGACCGCCTGGGCCCGGTCGGCGAGCGCGGCGCGGACGGCGGGGGAGAAGTCGCCGCTTCCGGCCGGCACGGGGTACACGCGGGTCGTGCCCTCGTTCGGCGGTCGCCGGGTGAGCGAGCCGGCCAGGTCGGAGCCCACGCGGCCCGCCGCCCGGTCGTCGATCACGGCGGTACGGTCGACCGGCCGTACGGAGGTCAGGTACGCGGCCAGCGGAACCGCCAGGAACTCCTCCGGGGCGCGGGTGACGCGCAGGGTCCGCAGGGTGTCGTCCTCCTCCAGCCGGGGATCGTCCAGGGAGACCAGGATCATGGCGGTACGCGCGGCCCGGTAGCGCGGCGCGGCGGCGCGTGCCGCGGCCGGTGTGTTCGGCCCGAGGACCGCGCGCACGGCGGCCTCGCCGAAGCGTTCGGCGGCCTGCCGGGCCCGGGTGGCGTCGCCCCGGTCGTCGAAGGTGTCGAGGGCGAGCCGGAAGGCGATGCCCCCGCGCACGTTGTGGTGCGCCACGGCGAGACGCGCGCCGCGCTCCTGGGCCACGCCGTCCGCCTGGTCCGCACCGCTCAGGTCGGCCTGGAAGCCCAGGGTGTGCACGGGCAGTTCCCCGCCGGCCTCTCGACCGAGCGTCAGATACGCGGCGGTCCCGCCGCCGAGCGCCAGCACCGATGCCGCCGCGAGCACCCGCCGCCGGGCCGGTGCGCGCTTCCCGGCCGGGGCCGTCGGCGCCGGGCCGGTGACGGTCTCCTCGGGCGCGGGCCGGACCGGGGCGCGCCGGGGCGCGGGTATGTCCAGCGCGCGGGCGGAACGTTCGGCGACCAGGCGCAGCACGGCGGGCGGCAGCCAGTCCCCGGTCCCGCCGACGGCGGGACCGATGTCCCGCCCCAGCCGCGTCCGGGGGTCCTGGAGCGCCGCCCGGACCCGCGCGGCCGTCGGACGGCGCGCGGGGTCCTTGGCCAGGCAGCTCTCGATCAGCGGACGCAGTCCGGCGGGCACGCCCGTGAGGTCGGGGTCCTCGTGCACCGTGCGGAACATCACCGCCGCCGCGTGCCCGGTGCCGAACGGGCGCCGGGCCGAGGCCGCGTACGCCAGCACGCACCCGAGGGAGAAGACGTCGCTCGGGGGGCCGACCTCCTCGGCGCGGGCGCGGGCGCGGGCCTGTTCCGGTGACAGGAAGCCCGGTGTGCCCACGACGGCGTCGGGCGCGGTCAGCGCCGTGGCCCCGGCGTCGAGGGCGATGCCGAAGTCGATGAGCCGGGGACCGTCGAGGCCCAACAGCACGTTGCCCGGCTTCACATCGCGGTGCACCAGACCCGCCGCGTGCACGGCGTTCAGTGCCTCGGCCAGCCGGGAGCCCAGCACCCGCACCGCGGCCACGGGCAGCGCTCCCTGCCCGTCGACCGCTTCCACCAGGGCCGGGCCCGGCACGAACTCCGTGGCCAGCCAGGGCGAACGGGCCTCCGGGTCGGCCGCCACGACCGGCACCAGCCACCGCCCGGCCAGCCCGCGCACGACCGTCACCTCGCGCCGGAACCGGGCCCGGAAGGCGGGGTCCGCCGCGTGCTCGGCGCGGATCACCTTCAGCGCGACCAGTGCCCCGCCCGCGCCGCGGGCGAGATAGACGACGCCCATGCCACCGGCGCCGAGCCGGGCCAGCAGCCGGTGCCCGCCGATGTCCTCCGGGTCGTCCGCCGCGAGCGGGCGCATCACAAGGTCGCCTCGCCCGCGTAGGCGTACCGGCCGCCCTTCACCTCGTAGCGGAACATGTCGTACCCCTTGAGCTGCTGGTTCTCGTCGAACGCGTACGTGCGCACCAGCCCCTCGTACGTGCCCTTCGCCAGCAGGCCGTACAGCCCGCTCCGGGAGGGCCGGCCGCCCGCCCGGGCCAGCCGGGCGATGACCATGCGGGCCACGTCGTAGGCCTCCGCCGCCCAGTACGGGGGAGCGGAGCCGTAGCGCCCGCGGTAGGCGTCGGCGAAGTCGCGCACCCGTGCGGCCGACGGGTCGATGTACGGCGCGAAGACCTGCCAGCCCTCGGCGGCCGGGCCCGCGGCGGTCAGGAACTCCTGGCCGGCGGCCGGGTAGCCGAGGACCCGCACGCCGGTGAAGCGCCGCTCGGCGAGCGCGCGGGCGACGGCCGCCGCGCGCGCCGGGGTACCCGTGTAGACGAACCCGTCCGGCTCGCGCGCGAGCATCCGCGCGACCACCGGGGCGAGATCCCCGGCCAGCCGGGGTACGACCCGTGGCTCGACCGGGATCTCGAGGGTGCCGAGGGCCTGGAACGCTGTGTGGCCGATCTGCCAGGACGGGATGCCGCCGTCGCGGTCGATCAGGATGCCCACCCGCCGGGCCCGCGCCGTGGCGAGCCGAAGGGCGATCAGCGCGGGCGACACCATGTACCCGGGCACGGCCTGGAGGAAGTGGCGCGGCTCCGACACGCCGTACACCGCCTGCGCGGAGGAGGCCGTCAGCTGGGGAACGAGCTGTGCGTCGTAGGCGTCCAGGCTGGCTCCGGTGGTCCGGTCGCCGGTCGAGCCTATGACGGCGAGCAGGCCGGGGTCGGCGGCCAGGGACCGGGCGGCCCGCACCGCGCGGGCCTCGTCGCCGCCGTCGTCGGCGACCGTGAGGGCCAGCGTGAACTGCTTGTCCTTCCGCGCGTTGAACTGCTCGACAGCCAGCCGCACACCGCGTTCCTGCGCCTGCCCCACGGCTTTCTGCGGCCCCGTCAGATCGGCCTGGACGCCCAGCAGCACGCGGCGCGCGGCGGGGGCGGGCACGTCGTCGCGGCGGCTCGCCCAGAAGGCGGCGCCGCCGCCCGCCGCGAGCAGGGCCGCGCCGCCGAGGAGCAGGAAGCGGCGGCGGCCGCCGGGGCCCGGCGCCGGGGCCGCGTCCCCGGGAACCTCCGCCGGCGGCTCGTCGGCCCCCGCGTCGAGGGCCGTCGCCTCGATGCCCGGCAGGGCGAGCAGCGCGGCGGACCGCTCCGCCACGAGCCGTACGACGTCGTCGGGCAGCCAGTCGGCGCCGGAGGGCGTGTCCCCGCCGAGCGCCTCGGCCACCTCACGGGCGGTGGGCCGGGCGGCCGGGTCCTTGGCGAGACAGCGCTCCAGCGGCGCGCGCAGACCGTCGGGGAGCCCTTCCAGGTCGGGCTCGTCGTGGACGGTGCGGTACAGCAGGGCGTCCGCGGCCCCGGTGCCGAAGGGCGGGCGCCCGGTGGCGGCGTAGGAGAGGAGGCAGCCGAGGGCGAAGACATCACTGGCGGGGGTGGCGGGACGGGCCCGTGCCTGTTCCGGCGCGAGGAAGCCGGGGGTGCCGACGACCATGCCGTCCGCGGTGAGGGCCGTCTCCTCGGCGGCGCGGGCGATGCCGAAGTCGATCAGGCGGGGGCCGTCCAGGGCGAGCAGGACGTTGCCGGGCTTGACGTCGCGGTGCACCAGCCCCGCGTCGTGCACGGCGGTCAGCGCCCGGGCCAGCGTCCGGCCGAGCGCACGCACCGCGTCCGGCGGCAGCGGCCCGCGGGCGGCGACCGCCTCGGCGAGCGAGGGGCCCGGTACGAAGGCGGTGGCCAGCCAGGGCGCGGGCGCGTCCGGGTCGGCGCCGGTCACCGCCACGGCCCAGGGGCTGTCCACCCGGCGGGCCGCGGCGACCTCGCGGCGGAACCGGGCGCGGAACTCGGGCTGGTCGGCGTACTCCGGCAGGATCACCTTGACGGCGGCCAGCTCCCCGGACCGCGCCCGGCCGAGGTACACGACCCCCATGCCGCCGGCGCCGAGCCGCGCGAGCAGCCGGTGACCGCCGAGGTGGGAGGGGTCGGAGGGCTTGAGCTTTCCGGTCATCGGCGACCGCCCTCCGGACCGGTGGAGCCGGTCGTCTTCGGGGCGTTGGACGCTGTCGCGGGAGGCGGCGGCGATCCGGTCGGGGTGCGTCGTTCGATCGCGCCGCGGAGGCTGGCGCGCATCGTGGCGTGCGGCTCGCGCAGCAGGTCCAGCAGGCCGCGCTTGGTCCAGCCCTTGGCGCCCCGGGCGGAGACCGCGACGGTGAACTGGCCGATGCGGGTCTGCTCCCAGACGTACGGGTGGGGGCCGCCGACATCGTCGCCGGTGTAGGTGCCGGACTCGGCCAGGACGTCGTCGGCGAAACCGTTGCCCGAGTCGCCGAGGGCGTTCGGCACGTCGGTCAGGTCCCGGAGCACCTCGCCGGGGCGCAGCAATTGGGAGGGACAGCGCATCATCTCCTCCAGCACCTCGGCGTTCTCCCAGTCGGCCCGCTCGGCGGAGCGGTGCACCGTGACGACGGCAGTCAGGCGCAGCGGCCCCCTGCCACCGCGCGCCGGGATCTCGTAGTGGCGGGTGAGACTGGCGAGGACGTCCTCCGGGAGCGCCCGCTGCTCCCAGACGCAGGAATCCCCGAGCACCGCCCACCGCCGCGGGTCGCTCTCGTACGGCTCACGGCGGACGGTGCCGGGGCCGAACGCGGAGGGCTCCGGCATGATGTCGCGGACCAGGGCGGCGGCCCGGGGCCGGGTGCGGGGGAGTCTGGCCGGGTCGGCGTCGACCGCGGCGGTCGGCGACGGGCCGGTGCCGGCGGCGCCGCCGTTCTCCGTCCCGGCCGCCGGCCGGCCGGGGCCGTCCCCGCCGGAGGTGCAGCCGGCCAGCAGTACGCCGCACATCGCGACGGCGCAGCCGAGGCGCGCCGCCGACCCTCCCAGCTCCACGAAGTCCCCCAGCGGGTCGCCCGGTTGTCATGCGTCGGACCTCATGCTAGGCGGCAACGACCAAGGGCGGGGCGGCAGTTGACGATCGCGTGGCCCGGCTGTGCCACGGCTGTCACACAGTCCGGACCGTGTCACCGCCCGCGCTCAACGGCTGTGACCGGAGTGCTCGCCGGACTCCGGGGCGGGCGTCGCCGGGGTGTCCGGCAGCTCTGCGGGCCGGCCCGCCCGGACGGTGAACGCGGCGGTGTGGACCCGGCCGGCGTGCTTGAAGTCCAGGAACAGCCGGTAGGTGCCGGTGCTGGGCGCCGTCGTGGTGAAGGAGATGTCCGGCCCCGGCCGCGTCCTGCCGTCCCCGGGCTCGCCGCCCGGGTGTACGTGCAGATAGCCGAGGTCTCCGGAGCGCAGTGCCACCAGGTGGCCGTAGGCGCCGAGGTAGGGCTGGAGGTCGCGTACCGGCTTGCCGTCGCGGGTCACGCCGAGCGTCAGCTCGCTGTCCCGGCCGGGGGAGAGCCGGCCGCGGAGGCTGACCTGATACCCGTCGACCTCGGCCGTGGTGGCGGGGGCCGGGAGGGGCGCGGGCGCGTAGGCGCCGGAGGCGGTGAGGTCGGCGCCGAGGGTCAGCCCCTCGCCGCCGTCCGGCGTGAAGTCGGCGAAGACCCGGTAGACCCCGGCCCTGGGCAGGGTCAGGGGCGCGGACCAGGTGCCGTCGGCGGCGCGCGTCGGGTGCAGGTGCTGGAAGTGGGTCAGGTCCCGGGAGGCGATGATCAGGTGCAGTTCCTTGGTGTGTTCCTCCTGGTAGGCGGTGAGCGGGCGCCCGGTGGCGTCCCGTACGACCGCGAACCGCAGGCCGGTCTTCCGGCCCGCCGTGACGACCGGGGTCATCAGGTCGAGGGTGTAGCCCCGCTCCGAGGTCTGCAGCCCGCCGGGCGCCGCCGCGGGGCCGGTGCCCGGCGCGGGCTTCCCGCCCGGTGTGGCGCCCGGGTGCCCGTCGTGTGCCGCGCTCTCGGTCCGGAGGGAGATCTCGCCCACCCCGCCGCCGACGCCGTAGGCGATGCCGAACGCGGCGGCGAGCGCGGCGGCGTAGGCGGTGATCCGCAGCCCGGTGTTCATGGTGACTCCTCGTCTGTTCGCTGCCCACAGGCGGCTCGATGACCTTCAACATACCCCAGGGGGGTACGTAGTCAAGTCGGCGGACGCCTTGCCCGTCGATACGGGCCGGGGGTATGTCTGGAGTCGTTTCGGCGTCAGTACGCGACGAGAGGACCCGAGGATGACCTCCAGGCCGCACACCCCCGGACGGCGAGGCCCGGAGAGCGGCGGACCGGCCGCGTGGGCCGTGCTCCGCAAGGGAGCCGGGCACCCCGTGACCCGCATGGCGGCGATCGCCCTCCTCCAGGCCCTGGCTGCCCACCTCGGGCACGCGGACCCCGGCCGGGCCTGCGGCTGCCGGGGGAACGGCGCGCACACGGCGATGTGACAGCACGTCACTCCACCGCTACCCTGCGCATGTGATCGGAACGTGGGGCGGCGGCGACGGGAGCGCGGGGCGCTCGCGCCGCGCCGCCCTGCTGATCGGGCTGGTCCTGGTGATCGCCGCCCATCTCACCGGCTCGGTGCACGCCTGCTCCTTCGCCGGAGTTGGCCCGAGTCCCGTGGCGGCACTGGAGGTTGTGCACCCGGCGGACACCGCCGACGGCACGGCTCCGACCGGCCCTCCCCGCCACCGGCACACCGCGGACGGCCATCTGGACCACACGGCGGACCGGCCGCGCGCCGCCCTGGACGACACCGGACCCGACGGCGGGCACCACCCGCCGGTGCTGCCGGCCGTGCCACGCGGACGCGCGGCGCACCCCGGATGGCGCAGACCCCCCGGGGCCTCCCGTGACCGCGTTGACGGCCCCTCGCTCGCGGCTCTTGGCGTGCTGCGGCAGTAGGCGGCGCCCGCACCCCCGGTCCCGTCAGGCGGGCCGGGGAGTGCCCGCGCGCCATGCCCGCCACTCGCACAGCGCCCGCCCTGCCGAGGCCGGGCGCGAAGGAGCCGTACCCGCATGCCCTTCTCCCCGCTCGCGCCGCGCCGCCCGCGCACATCCCGCCCGCCGGCCGCCCGGCACCCCGCCCAACTCGTCGGCGGCACACCGGTCCTGTGGGTGGACGAACCCTTCGCCCCGCCCGGCCGGGGCTTCCACGCCAAGCTGGAAGGCGCCAACCCGGGCGGCCTCAAGGACCGGCCCGCCCTGCACATGGTCCGCGAGGCCCGGCGCCGGGGCGACCTCGCGCCGGGCGCGCCGGTCATCGAGTCCTCCAGCGGCACCCTCGGTCTCGGCCTCGCCCTGGCCGGGCTGACCTACGGCCATCCCGTCACCGTCGTCACCGACCCCGGCCTGGAACCTCCCGTCGACCGCCTGCTCACCGCGCTCGGCGCACGGGTCGTCCGGGTCACCGCGCCGCACCCCGAGGGCGGCTGGCAGGAGGCCCGCCGCGCGCGCGTCGCCGAGCTGCTCGCCCGTACCCCGGGCGCGTACTGCCCGGACCAGTACCACAACCCCGACAACGCCGCCGCCTACCGGCCCCTCGCCGCCGAACTGATCGCCCAACTCGGCGGCGTGGACGTGCTGGTGGCGGCGGTCGGCACGGGCGGGCACTCCGCCGGGATCTCCGCCGCGCTGCGCGAGAGCCGCCCCGGGCTGACGCTCATCGGAGTGGACGCGGTCGGCTCGGCGATCTTCGGCCAGCCGGCCGGCCCACGGCTGATGCGCGGGCTCGGTTCCAGCATCCACCCCGACAACGTCGACTACGCGGCCTTCTCGGAGGTCCACTGGGTGGGCCCGGCCGAGGCCGTCCGGGCCTGCCGGTGCCTCGCCCGCCGGTACGGCGTCTCCGGAGGCTGGAGCGTCGGGGCGGTGGCGCTGGTGGCGGGCTGGGCGGCCCGGAACCACCCGGCCGGGACCCGGATCGCGGCCGTCTTCCCCGACGGCCCGCACCGCTACCTCCAGACCGTCTACGACGACGACTGGTGCCGCGACCACGGACTCCTCGGGTCGGCCCCGCCGACGGAACCCGACGAGATCGCCGAGCCCGGCGCGCGCGTGGTGACGCGGTGGACCCGGTGTGCCCGGGTCCGCGATCCGCTCGCCCGTGCCCTGACGAAGGCCGACGCTCCGGCGAAGGCCGGTGCCCGGTGAGGGGGCCGTGGGCCCGGACGGCCGGCTTCGGCCGGCCGGCCCGGCTGCTGATGGTGAACCAGTTCGGCATCAACCTCGGCTTCTACATGCTCATGCCCTACCTGGCCGACCATCTGGCCCACGGCCTCGGCCTGGCCGCCTGGGCCGTCGGGCTGGTGCTGGGCGTGCGCAACGTCTCCCAGCAGGGCATGTTCCTCCTCGGCGGCACCCTCGCCGACCGCTACGGCTGCAAGCCGATGATCCTCGCCGGATGCGCCCTGCGCGCGGTCGCGTTCGCCCTGCTGGCGGTGGCGGAATCGCTGCCTGTCCTGGTGGCGGCCTCGGCGCTGACCGGCCTGGCGGGCGCGCTGTTCAACCCGGCCGTGCGCGCCTATCTCGCGGCCGACGCCGGCGAGGAACGCAGAGTGGCGGCGTTCGCCGCCTTCAACGTCTTCTACCAGGCGGGCATCCTGATCGGCCCGCTCGCCGGACTGGCCCTGCTGGCCTGGGACTTCGGCGCCGTGTGCACGGTCGCGGCGGTCGTCTTCGGCGCCCTGGCCGTGCTCCAGGCCCGGGCCCTGCCCGCCCGGCCCCCGGCCGGCCGGAGCGCCGGGCCCGCCTGGCGGGCGGTCGCCGCCGACTGGCGCACCGTGGCCGCCAACCGGCCCTTCCTGCTGTTCGCCGCCGCCATGAGCGGTTCCTATGTGCTGGCCTTCCAGGTGTATCTCGCCCTGCCGCTGCACGCCCGGGACCTGTTCGGCGCCCGGACCGGCGTGGTGACGGGCGCGGTCTTCGCCGTCTCCGCCCTCGCCGCGCTGGCGGCGCAGACCAAGCTGACCGCGTGGGCGCAGCGCAGTCTGTCCGGTCCGCGGGCCGTCGTCCACGGCCTGACGGTCATGGGCGCCGCCTTCCTGCCCCTGCTGCCCGGGACGCACGGCACCGTGTCCGGGGTGGCCGCCCTGACGGTGTGCGCGGTGCTGCTGGCCTGCGGCGGCGCCCTGCTCTACCCGTTCGAGATGGACACCGTGGTCCGGCTCTCCGGCGACCGGCTCGTCGCCACCTACTACGGCGCCTACAACACCGCCTCCGGCGTCGCGGTCTCGCTCGGCAATCTGGCCGTCGGGGCGCTGTTCGACACCGGGCCGCGCTGGCTGCCGTGGGCGGTGCTGGCCGCGACCGGCCTCGGCTGCGCCGCCCTGGTCGCGCGGCTGCACCGGGCCGGGCACCTGGCCGCGCGGCCCGTTCCGGCGGCCGGACGACTTGCCGCTGGATAGGGGGAGGGGGTATACCTTTGCTTCATCAGCGCTCGCGATACCCCCACCCTCTATGGGTATCGGACGCGCTCTGTCGCATCACCACCCTCAGGAGGAAGCCCATGTCGTCCTGCTGCAGCCCCGACGGCAGCTGCCACTCCGGCTCGGCCACCACCCAGATCACCACCGATGCCACCAGGACGGTCTACGCCGTGACGGGTATGACCTGCGGCCACTGCGAGGCGGCGGTCACCAAGGCCGTCAGCGGTGTCGACGGCGTGCTGTCGGTCGAGGTGGACGTGAAGACGGGCCGGGTCACCGTGGTCGCCCAGCAGAACCCCGACGACGCCCTGATCGCCCGGGCCGTCGACGAGGCCGGCTACGCGCTGGCCGGCCGCGCCGCCTGAGGCCGGTCCTCAAGACGCTCCTCGCCGCGGTGCGGGGAGCGATCCGGCCGGGCTCGCCTCACCCCCGTCGGCGAGCCCGGCCGGATTGGTCACCCTTCGCTCAGGGGGACACCGCGTGCACGCGCGCGTGGGCGGACAGCCGGGCCTGAGTGCCGGTGTCCAGGGGCAGTTCGATCCGGCGGTCGATCCGGTCCTCCTCCCAGTGCCGGGTGTCGATCAGCCACCAGCGCTCGACGTCGACCCGGTACAGGCGGTGCGGCGCGGCCCCGAGCAGCTCCTCCGGCGGCAGCTGCCACCTGGCACGCTGCCCGTCGTCGGGGAACACCGTCTCGTAGAAGGGCGCGTGGTACGCCTCCAGTTCCTTGGGGCCGAGCTCCGTGCAGCGGCCGGTGAACTGGGCGCCGTCGACCGACGCGATGGCCACCCCGGCGGCCCCCTCGGTCACGAACAGCGAACCGCTCACCCGGGGGTCCGCGCGGAGGTCCCCGCTGTGCCGGGCGCCGGTGGACGAACCGAAGACGAAGCGCAACGGACCGGCGAACCAGGCGTATTCCAGGGTGGCCACCCACGGTGCTCCGTCCAGCGCGGTGGCCAGGTTCAGATAGCGGGCCCGGTTCAGCAGGTGCGCCGTCCGCTCGATCAGGCTCTCGTCGACCGTCATACGGGACCTCCCGGTGTCGTGGGGCGTGCTCACTCGTGCCGCAGGAAGACCGGCAGGGACGAGACGTCGTTGCCGATGAAGGTCCGCCCGGGCGGCACGTCCTCCGGGTCGACGGCCAGGGCCAGTCGCGGGAACCGGTCGAACAGGGCGGGCAGCGCTATACGGGCCTCCAGCCGGGCCAGGTGCGAGCCCGGGCAGAAGTGCGCGCCGAGACCGAAGGCGATGTGGTCCTTGTCCTCCCGGTCGATGTCGAACGTCTCCGGGTCGCGGTGCACCCCGGGGTCCCGGCCGTGGGCGCCGTAGCAGATCAGGATGGCGTCCCCGGCACGGATCACCACGCCCTCGCCGAGGTCGATGTCCTCCTTCGCCCAGCGCATCGGCAGGTGCATCACCGGACAGTGCACGCGCAGCGACTCCTCGACGGCGTCGTCCCAGCGCGCCGGGTCCGCCCGGAGGACGCTCAACTGGTCGGGCCGGGCCAGGAGTTCGCGGATGGTGTGGTCCAGGAGGTTGATGGTGGTCTGGCTGCCGCCGCCGATCATCAGCAGCAGCGTCGACACCAGTTCGTGCTCGTTCAGCGACTCCTCGCCCTCCTCGCGCGCGGCGAGCAGGAAGCTGGTGAGGTCGTCCGCCGGGGCGCTCCGCTTGGTGGTGATCAGCAAGTGCATCGCGGCCACCAGGTCGTTGTACAGCGCGACCGACTCCTCCTCGGACAGGCCGGTCCGGGCGACCTCCCGGAACACCCGCAGCACCTCGGGCCGCTGGTCGTCCGGGATGCCGAAGAGGTCGCAGATCACCTGGGTCGGCACGTTGTAGGAGAACTCCTGGTGCAAGTCCACCGGTTCGTCGCCGGGCCGCGTGGCCAGCTGGTCCAGCAGCATGGTGACGTCCGCCTCGATGTGCGCGCGCAGCCGCTCCACCCGGCGCGGGGTGAAGGCCGGGGTGATCAGCTTGCGCAGCCGCGCGTGCTCCCGCCCGTCCGCCGTGGCCATCGAGTCCAGGTCGACCCACGGGGACAGCCACGGCACGGAACCGGGCTGATAGGCCGGCACGGTCTTCTTCAGGTCCCGGGACACACCGGGGTGGGTCAGGAGCATCCGTACGACGTCCCCCCGGGACACCGACCAGGCCGCCACCCCTTCCGGCAGCCGCACGGGAACGGCGGGCCCCAGCGACCGCAGGTGTTCGACCTGCGCGTACATGCACCGGCCGCCCCTGTTGTCGAGCGTCTCGGTGGGAGTCGCGCTGAAGGGAATCACTGACATCGTGTGCCTCCTGACGAGGGGGCCGGACGCGGCGGCCGGCGCGGGTGTCGGACCGCTCCGGCCGCCTCGTCCGGCGGTGTTCACTGGAAATCGCTGTAGGTAAGGGTCTGTTGGTGCCGTTCCGTCGTTGCGGCCGGTTCGGTCGGGCGCCGCCGGTCAGTCGGAATCGGCCGCGGGGACCGACGGGGCGGGGCTCGCCTCGGCGGACCCGGCGTCGGGCACCGCCGAGCCGGTCGGCGGTACGTGACGCAGCGAGAGCGCCGCGACGACGGCCCCCGCCGCCGCGATCACCGCGGCCGTTCCGGCGGCGATGTTGAGCCCGCTGGTGAAGGCGTCCCGGGCCACGACCAGCAATTCGTCCCCGACCCGGCCGGGCAGTTCCCGGGCGGCGGCCACGGCGCCGTCGAGGTTCTCCCGGGCGGCGGAGGCCGCCGGGGCCGACAGACCGTCGGGCAGCTTGCCGTCGACGCCGTCGCGGTAGACGGCGGTGCCGATGCTGCCGATGACGGCGACACCCAGCGAGATGCCGAGGTCGTTGACGGTGGACGCGAGGCCGCCGGCCGCGCCCGCCTTCTCCGGCGGCACCGAGCCGACCACGAGGTCCGTGGTCAGCGCCATGGACGGGGAGACCGCCGGGTAGAGCACGATGAAGCCGACGATCACCCAGGGCAGCGCTGTGGTGCTGTCGACGAGGGTGAACAGGATGTAGCCGACGACCTGGACGGCCAGGCCGGTGGCGATGACGTATCCCGGCCGGACGCGCCGGGCGAGGACCGGGGAGCGCATCGCGACCACGATCAGGACCAGGGCGGCGGGGAGGATCGCGAACCCGGTCTTCAGCGGCGAGAGGGCCTTCACCAGCTGGAGGTACTGGGTGAACATCAGATACACGCCGCCCAGGCCCATGGCCGACAGGACGAACACGCTCAGCGCCCCGCTGACCGTCCGGTTCTTGAACAGCCGGACGTCCAGCAGCGGTTCGGCGGAGCGCAGCTGGCGGACGACGAACAGGACACCGAAGAGCAGGCCCACCACGACGGCCAGGGCCGGCACCAGCGGTGAGTCGCTGGTGGTGAACGACTTCACGCCGTAGATCAGCGGCAGCAGCGTCAGCAGCATGAGCAGCGCGCTGACCAGGTCCAGCCGGCCCGCGCTCGGGCCCTGCCGGCCCGGCAGCAGCAGGGGCGCGCCGATCACCACGACCGCCATCACCGGTACGGCGACGAAGAACGTCGCCCGCCACGAGAACGCCTCCAGCAGCAAACCACTGAGCAGCGGGCCGAGCGCGACACCGGCCGAGATGGCCGCCGCCCAGGTGCCGATGGCGACGCCCCGCTGCTTCGGGTCCTGGAACATCGTGAAGATCAGGCCGAGCGTGGTCGGCATCTGCATGGCCGCCGCCACGCCGAGCAGCGCGCGCCAGACGATCATCAGCTCGGCCGAGTCCGTGAAGGCCGCCGCCGCCGACACCACCCCGAACAGCAGTGCCCCGGTGATCAGGAGGTTCCGGTGGCCGAAGCGGTCGGCCACCGTGCCCATCAGCACCAGCAGGCTGGCCATCAGGAAGCCGTAGATGTCCAGGATCCACAGTGTCTGCGTGCTGCTGGGCCGCAGATCCGCCGCGAGATAGGGGATGGCCAGGAACAGGATGGTCAGCATCATGAACAGCAGGAGCGCGGGAAGGACCAGCAGGCCCAACGCGGCCCACTGCTTGCCCCCTGCTCGTAACTGCGGACTCCCTGCCGAAGACATCGGCACTCCTCTCCTCGTCGAGACCTGCGGCAAGACCGCGCCGCGCCGTGGCACGGCCACCGGGCACACAGGCATACCCCTACCGGGTATTGCAGTGAAAATACGGGTGGGGGGTATGGGTGTCAAGCCGGGCGGAGGGCCTGCGGACGGGTGTGCTCAGCCCGTGCCGAGGCCGCGTGCCAGGCAGTTCCAGAACGCGGCCTCCAGCGCGTGCACGGTCCACGCGCAGCGCACGGCGGCCACCGGGTCGTCCCCGCCGGCCAGCCCCTCCGCCAGGGTCGCCGTCGCCTGGTCCAGCAGGGCCTGCGGGGTGTCGGCGAAGTAGCGGAAGTGCTCCAGCGCGCGTTCCTCGAGGCCGTACCGCGCCACCAGGGCGTCGGCCACCCGGGCATAGGTCGCGGTGGACTCCGCCACGTTCGCCAGCAGCGCCAGCGCCGTGTCGCTCGCCGTGCCGAACAGCGCCGCACGCGCCAGATAGGCCGGGTAGGCCTGGGCGAGCGGCCGCGGTTCGTGGGCCCGCAGCTCCTTTGCCGTGAGGCCGAGCGCCGTCGCGAAGCCCCCGAGCAGTTCCAGGGCCTCGGCCTCGCCCTGCGCCATGGCCAGGAACAGGTCTCCGGCCGGGGCGCCGGGGAAGCGGGACGCGAGCAGCGCGAAGCTGCGGCGGTCGCTGCTCACCAGGTGGTACAGCTCCCCGGCGAGCCACCTGAGCCGTTCCCCGGGCATCCGGCCCTGTTCCAGCACGTCCAGGAAGCGGTTGGGTTCGGCGTCCTCGGCGATCCGCAGCCGCGCCGCCTCCAGGACGTCCGTCACGGTGTTCACCGGGTCCTCCTCGTGGTGTCGTGGGACGGCCGGGCGGCCTTCGGTGCTTCCGCCGACCGGATGACGCGCCGCAGATCGGGGCCCGTCGCCGGGCCCGGCCGCTGCTCGGCGATCCAGGGCCCGTCGACGGAGACGTCCACCACTCCTTCCTCCAGCCAGGCGTAGCGGCCGTCCAGGACATGTCCCGTCACCGCGCGGTCCGCGGCGTCGGTGTTGTCGCCGAGCCGGGCCAGCGACTCGGCCACCCGCAGCCGGGCCTGGCGGCAGAAGGCGTCGGCGAGTTCGGCCGGGGGGCCGTCGGCGCCGCCGAGCGTCCGGGCGTAGGCACAGCTCGCGCTCATCGCGTACAGCTCGGCACCGATGTCGACGATCCGCCCGAGGAACCGCTGCCGACCGTCGAGACCCTCGCCCCCGGACGTGGACTCGGCGGCGACCGCCGCGAGTTCACCGGCGATCCGCCGACCGGTCCGCGCGACGAACTCCAGGTGCTCGTCCAGGACCCCGCCGCATCGACCCGCCGAAGGCTCCGCGCCGACCGACACCCCGCCACGGGCGCCCTGCCCCGCCGCTGCCGTGTCTCCGGTTCGGGCGCTGGCTTCGGTTCGGGTGGTGTCTTCGGCTGGTGATGTGTCCCTGGCCGCCGCGGCCCGGTGTGCCTCGATCAAGTCGTGGGCCAGGAAAGCCCGGAGGGCCTCGCTGGAGCCGTCGAAGATGCGGCCGACCCGGACATCGCGCAGCAACTGCTCGACCGGGACGCCGCGTTCGCCGCGGGCGATGGCCGACTCGGCAGTCTCGTAGCCGCGGCCGCCCCGCAGCTGCACCAGTTCGTCCGCGACGACCCACGTCTGTTCCGACGCGAACAGCTTGGCCAGTTCCGCGTCCAGCCGGGTGTCGGTGTCACCGGCCGCCGCGCGCCGGGCGATGACCTCGACCAGCGCCTCCAGCGCGAAGGCGGTCGCGGCGATGAAGGACACCTTCCCGGCGATCGCGTCGTGCCGGGCGAGGGGCCGCCCGAACTGCACCCGGGCCGCGCTCCACTGCCGGGCGACCTTGAGGCTCCACTTGGCCGCGGCGGCGCTCACGGCCGGCAGCGACAGCCGCCCGGTGTCCTGCGCCGCGAGGGCGACCGCGAGTCCCTCGCCCTCCGCGCCGATCCGGTTGCCCGCCGGGACGGCCACCCGGTGCAGCCGGACGCAGCCGTTCTCCAGTCCGCGCAGCCCGAGGAAGGAGTTGCGCCGCTCCACCGTGACCCCGGGCGCGTCCGCCTCCACGACGAACGCCGTCATCCCTCCCGCGCCGCGCTCCCCGGCGGGTACGACGGCCATGACCACGAGCAGGTCCGCGATCACCCCGTTGGTGGTCCACGTCTTCACCCCGTCGAGCACATAGCGGTCCGCGGCCGGGTCGTACACGGCCGTGGTGTGCATGCGGAACGGGTCGTTGCCGATGTCGGCCTCGGTGAGGGCGAAGGCGGAGATCTCCCGCACGCACCGCGGCAGGAACGCGCGTTTCTGCTCGTCGGTCCCGAACAGCAGCAGCGGCTGGATCAGCCCGATCGCCTGGTGCGCCGCGAGCAGTTCGCTCAGCGCCGGATGCGTCGTACTGGTGAGCATCAGGGCGCGCAGGTAGCAGTGGGTGGACAGCCCCAGCCCTCCGTACCGGCGCGGGAGCCGGATGGCGAGCGCGCCGATGTCCTTCAGCCCCTCGACGACCTCGTCCGGGACACGGTCCGCGCGCTCGATCGCGGCGCTGTCGACTTCCTTCTCACAGAAGTCGCGCAGCCGCGCGAGGAAGCGCTCCTCCGCCGGGTCCGGCCGCCGCGGACCGCCCGCGGGACCGGCGAGCGGGTCCGTCTCCGGCCGGCCGAGGAACAGCCCGGTGGCGAACCCCGGCCGCGGTGCGCCGACCGGGGCGCCCTGCTCCGGCATCTCCCGCGCCGTCATGCCGCGGCAGCCGGGACGGCCTCGATGACCGACAGCGGTCCGGCCTGCCCCACCCCGACCGACCGCACGGTGAACCCGGTCTCCTCCAGCAGGGCCCGGAACTCCCCTTCGGTGCGTTCCTGGCCGCCGGTCGTGACCATCATGTTGACGTCGGTGAAGTACGCGACGGGGGCGGAGGTGTCGGCGGTCTCGGGCAGGACGGTGCCGACGATCAGCAAGGTGGCGGAGGCGGGTATGTGGGCCCGTACCGTGCGCAGGATCGCGCGCGCCTCGTCGTCGCCCCAGTCCTGGAACACGCTCTTGATGATGTACAGGTCACCGTCGTCCGGCACGGACTGGAAGAAGTCCCCGGAGCGGACCTCGCACCGGTCGGCGAGTCCGGCCTTGCCCAGGGTGGCGGGGGCCTCGGCGACACCGCTCGGGCTGTCGAAGACGATGCCCCGCAGCCCGGGCCGGGCCTGGAGGATCGCGGTGAGCAGGGTGCCGTCACCGCCGCCGAGGTCCACCACCGTGCCGGTGGCCGGGAAGTCGTAACCCGCGGCGAGCTGCGCGGCCGAGAGCCGGGACTCCTCGCTCATCGCCTCGTTGAACAGCGTGCTGGTCTCGCCGTGCCGGGCCAGCCAGTCGTAGATGCCCGTCTCATGGACGTGGTCGAAGGCGCGTTCGCCGGTGGTGACGGTGTGGCGCAGGCTCTGCCAGGACGTGAAGAAGATGGGGTGGCAGAACATCTTGGCGAACTTGTGCAGCGAGTCGGGGGAGTCGGAGCGCAGTTGGGAGCCGACGTCGGTCAGCGCGAAGCGGCCCGGCTCGGGCTCCTCGGCGATGCCGACGGCGACCAGCATGCGCAGCAGCCGCCGCAGCGAGGGCTCGTGCGTGGCGGTCGCGTCGGCCAGCTCCCGGCTGGTGCGCGAACCGGTGCCGATCAGGTCCGCGAGACCCAGTTCCGCTGCAACACCGATGCCGTGCGCCGTCATGTAGCCGCCGATCCGCTCGATCAGGGCGGCACGCAGATCCAGTGTGCCGGTGGCGAGGACGTCCTGGGGAGTCGTGCTCATGGTCGTACTCCTTGTCGTGGGTGTCGCTCGGGTGGGGTCGGCCGGTTCCTCCCAGGGGTACGGGAGGCCGGCGGGTGTGCGCGGGATCGTCAGGGGCGCCCGCCGGTGAGGCGGTGCCGGACCCAGACGTTCGGCTCGACGTACACGGCGTGGTCGTGGACGGTGTTCACGGTGAGCGGGGTCAGGGCGCCGGGCAGCTCCACCGGGCCGTCGGTGTCCAGGGGGAGGCCGGTCCACTCCCGCCACTGGGCCAGGCTCCCCGAGATCGTCATGGACGCCGGGCACACCCGCAGCACCTCGCCGCCCGCCCGCACGTGCACGCGCAGCCAGGGGTCCTCGGGCAGCCCGTCGGGCCGGCGCAGCGCTATGTACTCGGCCAGCGGCAGCCACGGGTGGCGGTGCTTGCCGCTGGGCCGGAGCGGCACGACCACGTCGTGGAACCCCTGGGCGCGGGCGTGGCCGAGCAGGGCGCGCAGCGTGTACCCGGAGAGGTTGCGCGCGTGGCGGTCCGGGACGACGGCGACCTCCAGCGCGCACAGCGTGGTGAGTTCGCGGCCGGCGACGGTGTCGGACAGGCACTGGCGCAGCGCCTCGTCCCAGCCGGTGTCGGGCAGCCCGTCCGGGTCGCCGTCCCAGGCGAAGGGCACGCCGGCCGCCCGGGCGACGACGCGGTCCTCCTCGTCGAGTACGACGAACTGGTGCCCGGCGTGACGGCGCAGCGCCCAGTCCACGAGGAGCGGATCGGGGCGGATGTAGGCGGGCCACGACGACTCCATGGTGAGCATCGCCTCCTCCAGATCGGGTCTCTCGGCGAGGCTGACCGCGCGCAGGCCGGTGCTGGTGGTGCTCATGGCGTCTCTCCCGTCGGTGAGTGCGGGCAGGGTGGTCGGCGTGGTCCTCAGTCGGCGAGTCGGCGGGCGGGCATCCGCTCGGTGGGCAGCGGCCGGGCCGTGTGCCGGCCGGCGAGCAGCGCGAGATAGCGCGCCCGGGGGATCGGCCGCGCGCCCAGGAGCCGGACGTGGTCGCCGTCGCGCTGGACGTCGACGGCCAGCCCGCCGGCCGCGGCGAAGCGCCGGGTCAGGTCGGCGACCGCCGTCTTGCCCGCGCCGCTGCGCAGGGTGAACTGGGAGTCGGCGCTGAAGACGCGGCCGATCCGGACGCCGAAGGTGCCGCCGATCAGTTCGTCGCCCTCCCACACCTCGACGCTGTGCGCGTGGCCGAGTTCGTGCAGCACGCACAGGCCCCGCAGCAGGTCGTCGGTGAGCCACTGCTCGGTGCGCCCGGCGCGGCACTGGCGGACCACCCGCTCGAAGCACACGTCCGCCGTCGTGGTCCAGTCCGGGGCGTTACGCAGATGCCGGCGCAGGCTGCGCTGGAGGCGGGCCTCGGCCACGTGGATGACGGGCCGCGGGTCGGGGGAACACCAGGCGATGGAGAAGGGCTCGTCGCGGCCGGGCAGCACCTTCACCGCGCCGGCCTCGACGTCGGCCTCGTACATCAGCTCGTTGACGATCCGCTGTTCGGCCGTCGCCGCCGGGAACGGGTACAGGCCCCGCCGGTAGGCGGCGAGCAGGGACTGGGGGCCGAGGTCGCCCCCGAAGGCCACGGGCCCGTCCGCCGGGCCGCCGAGGATGTCCAGCGACTCCCATGAGCCGCCGGTACGCGCCAGCGTTCGGATGAACACGTCCGCCTCACAGGAAGTCGATGGAGGTCAGGTACCGGATGTAGCGGTCGAGCATGGCCGCGTCCACGGGCGGGATCTCGATGCCGCTGCCGCGCAGCGCGTTGTCGACGTTGTCCCGGGTGAACACCGGGAACGTCGTCTCCAGGTACATCTCGGCCACGCTCATCTCGCCGGTGGAGCAGCGGTCGATGAACAGCGGGGCGAACGGGGTCATGGGGTGGTCGGGCCGCTCGATGGCCATCCTGACGATCCCGTCGACCCATTCCTCCCAGGGGATCTCGCGGATGGTGTGCCCGTGCGCCCGCAGCCGGTCGGCCAGCACGGAGACGTTCACCTTCCCTGGATTGGTCAGGTGGTAGATCTCGCCCGCCGGCAGCCTGTCGGCCGCGATGTGCAGCAGCGCGGCGGAGTAGCGGTCCACCGGCGTGTAGTCCAGGGGGAGTTCGGCGATGGGCGAGGTCCCGGTGTCCACGATGAACTTCTTCATCGCGCACATCTCGGTGGCCGTGTTCCAGGCGCCGGTCACGAGGTCGCCGGAGATGTCGGCGGCCCGGTAGACGGCGACCGGCAGACCCTGCCGGGCCGCGTTCAGCAGCAGTCCCTCGGCGACCCACTTGCTCTCGACGTACCCCACCGACAGCCGGTCCGGATGGTCGAGCGGTGTCTCCTCGGTGACGTGCCGGACCCCGGCGGTGCCGAAGCCGGAGACCACGGCCATGGTGGAGACGTAGTGCACGGGGATGTTCCGGTACCGTCCGGCCATCCGGATGATCTCCCGGGTGCCCTCGACGTTGGTCGGGCGCATGTGGGAGTAGGGGTAGATGAAGTTGACCAGCCCGCCCGGGTGGTGGATGACGTCGACGGTCCTGGCGAAGTGGTCGAACTCCGCCTCCGTCAGCCCGAGGAGCGGCTGGGCCAGGTCGCCCGGCACCACCGAGATCCGCCCGGACGCCACGTACTCGGCCAGATCCTCGCCGAGATAGCGCCGCGCGGTGCCCTGGAGGCGCTCGACGGCATGCCGGGCGTCGCGGGCCCGCACCAGGCAGTGCACGGTGGCGCCGGTGCTCCGCAGCAGGTCGCGCAGCAGGTAGACGCCCAGGAAGCCGGTGGCCCCGGTGAGCAGCACATGGGCCGGGTCCGCCCACGCGGTCTCGGTGGGCCGTGCCTGGACCGGCACGCCGACGGCGGTGTCCGCCCGCAGATCGGCCGGGGCCGCGCCGTCCGCGCTGAGCGTGCCGGCCCGGGCCGACTCCACCGCCGTGGCGAAACCGCGCAGGGTGGCGTCGTCGAGCAGCAGCCGGATCAGGGGGCGCACCTGGGTGATCAGGACGCCGAGCGAGGCCCGCACCTTCGCCATCAGCTCGGCCGCGAGGATCGAATTCCCGCCCAGGTCGAAGAAGTTGTCGCCCGGCTCCACCGACTCCACCCCGAGCACCTGGCACCACAGGCCGGCGACGGCGCGCTCCACCCGGCTCGCCGGGGACGCCCCGTCACCGGCCGCCGGCCGGTCCGCGGGCAGCTCGGACGGGTCGGGCAGCGCGGCGAAATCGGTCTTGCCGTGCGCGGTCGTCGGCATCGCGTCGAGCTGGACGAACCGGGCCGGGACCATATAGGCGGGCAGCCGGCGGGCGGTGAAGGCGCGCAGTTCCCCGGGGTCGAGGGCGCCCGGGGCGCGCCGGGCGGTGAAGTAGGCGACGAGCTGGTCCTCGCCCCGGTGGGTGAAGGACGTGACCGCGGCGTCGTCGACGAGGTCGTGCGCCGACAAGGTCGCCTCGATCTCGGCCGGTTCGATGCGGAAGCCGCGGATCTTGATCTGCCGGTCGGCCCGCCCCACGATCTCGAGATGGCCGTCGGCCGTCCAGCCGCCCAGGTCGCCGGTGCGGTACACGGTCCCCGTGCCGCCCGCCGCGCCCGGCAGGGTCACGAACCGCTTCCGGCTCTGCGCCTCGTCACCGAGGTAGCCCTGCGCGACGCCGGGACCGCCGAGGTAGATCTCGCCGTGCCGTCCGGGCGGGACCGGGGCCAGCCGCTCGTCCAGCACCTGTACGACGGTCCCCGGCAGCGGCCGTCCGACGGGCGCGGGGCCCTGGGCCGGCAGCGCCTCGGGGGTGATCTCCATCGTGCAGGAGGTGATCGTCGTCTCGGTCAGCCCATAGGCGTTGACGAGGCGGGAGCCGGGCATCAGCCGCAGGGCGGTCCGGCAGTCCTCGGCGTGCACGGCGCTGCCGCCGACGATGGTGAGCCGCACCGGCAGGTCCACGGGTTCCCGGGCCAGTTCGGCGAGGAAGGCACGCCAGTACGGCGGGGTCAGGTCCATGACCGTGACGCCGAGCGACCTCAGCCGGCCGGGCAGTTCGCTCGGTGCCCACGCGTACTCGGGCAGGACGAGGGTCGCGCCGTTGAGCAGGGTGTTGAGGATCTGCTCGATGGAGGTGTCGAAGGAGAGCGCGGCGAACTGCAGCACCCGGTCCTGCGGTGTGACGCCGTACCGCTCGTTGATGTGGTGGCACAGATGGGCGAGGGAGGCGTGGGACACCCGTACGGCCTTGGGGGAGCCGGTGGAGCCCGAGGTGTAGATGATGTAGGCGGTGTCCGTCGGCTCCACGGCGGCGGCCGTACCGGCGCCGTGGGAGTGCTCGGCCCCGGCGGCCCGCGGGTCCAGTGCCGTCACCGGCAGCCCGGTGAACCGGTCGGCGTGCTCGGGGCGGGTGACGGCGACCGCGCAGCCCGTCTCCTTGACGTAGGCGGCGATCCGGTCGTCCGGGACGCCCGGCTCCACCGGAAGATAGGCGGCCCCCGCCTTGAGTGTCGCGAGGAACGCCACGACGAGGTCGATCGAGCGCTCCAGGTGGACCAGGACCACCGATCCACGCCCCACTCCGCAGGAGTGTAACCGGTGGGCCAACCGGTCCGCGTCCGCGTCGAGTTCGGCGTAGCTGATCCGGTGGCCGTCGTGTTCCACCGCTGTCGCCTCGCCACGAGCCGCCGCCACCGCGGCGAAGCGCTCGTGTGCGTACGGCTTCCCGATGATGTCCATGAGTCCTCTCGTCCAGTGCGGGTATGAGAACGCTGACCGTCCGCCGACGTGCGTGAGCGCACGGCGGACTCGTGCCTGGGATTGCGCCGGCCCTGGGTGAACGGGTGGCAGGCGCGGGGTGCCGGTGTGCGGTGAATCCGTTGGCTGCGGGCGGGAATCAGAAGGAAGAAGTCACCGTGCCCGGCGGGCGCGCGGGTGCGGCTCGGCGGTCCCGCGCGAGGGGATCGGCCGGCTGGGGGACATCGGGTGGGCGAGTCGATCGGCCGCGGAGGTGTCAGTGTGCCCCGGCGCCGTCACAGACAGCGGTGTGCGGTCGCGCTCGGTTCCTGCGTCGTCGATGTCTCCATCGTTGCCGTCCCCCATCTTCAACCGAACGTCAGTTTCTGTGCCTTGGTACTCGACCTGGCGCCGACTGTGCTCTGTTGCGACCGTGCCGAGGAAACCCTACGGGGGTAGCCGTTGTCAACGGGGGAAGATTCTTTTTCCGGAGGGCGGAACGAGGGGCGGAGAGGGGGTGCGGGAGGAAAAGAGAAGAGTGAAGCCGCTCACACCCGCACCGGACGCGGAAGGTCGGGGAGCGGTTATCGAGCGGTAATCCGATGCGCCGCCGTGGGCGGGTCGGGTGCTTTTTCGTGCTCAAACACCTTGCTTCCCCTAGGGGGTATGGGTATAAGTGGGTGCGGAACGGAACTCCGATCCGCAGGCGGGAGCGGCATTTGCGCAACTTCTCCGGACCGGCTCGGGGCGGCCGCGTCCCGCTACGATTTCCGAAATACCAGGACGAGGCAGTCGTCGCCGTCGCCCGGGTATTGACAGTCCGTTAACCCGGCGATTATCCGCGACATTCCGGGCGTTGGCCGCGATATCCATGGGCCGGCCGGTTCTCCGGCCCCGCGTCCCTCGCGCCGCTCCCACCGCCATCCCACCGACGCCGACGGGCGGCCGTACGGTGAGCCCGGCCTCCGCCACGAAGACGTCCGACGTGGCCGGGGCGTGCTGTGCCGCCGCCGGTGTCGGCGTGACCGGGGCGGCCCGGCCGTGGCAGGTCCTCGCCCGCGACGCCGCGCCGGTGCGCGACGGGCTCCCCGCGGGGTATTCCGCAGGCGGTGTTCGCCATCTGGCGGACCACCACGAACCGGGGCCGGATGCCCGGCCCGTACACGTTCCCGACGGGACGACCCGGGTCCTGCCCGACGACGTCCGCGCCTTCGGACCGGGCGGCTGGGGGGGCGTACGCCTCGGATCCGCCGCCTCCCGGAACACCCTGGAGGACATCCTGTGCCGCATCCGGGCGTCCCTGACCTGACACACTCCCGGCCTCGCACACATACGACGGCGGCGGGCGGACCACATGGTCCGCCCGCCGCCGTACCGTGATTCAGGAGGCGGCGGCCCGGAACCGGCGCAGCCGCAGGCTGTTGCTGACGACGAACACCGACGAGAACGCCATCGCGGCGCCGGCGATCATGGGGTTGAGCAGTCCGGTCGCGGCGAGCGGCAGGGCCGCGACGTTGTAGGCGAACGCCCAGAACAGATTCCCCTTGATGGTGCCGAGGGTGCGCCGGGCGAGCCGGATGGCGTCCGCGGCGACCCGCAGGTCCCCCCGGACCAGGGTGAGGTCGCCCGCCTCGATGGCCGCGTCCGTGCCGGTGCCCATGGCCAGGCCCAGGTCGGCCTGGGCCAGCGCCGCCGCGTCGTTGACCCCGTCCCCGACCATCGCGACGGCGTGTCCCTCGCCCTGGAGGCGCTTGACGACGTCCACCTTGTCCTCGGGCATGACCTCCGCTATCACCTGGTCGATGCCCGCCTCGGCGGCCACGGACCGGGCGACGGTCTCGTTGTCCCCGGTGAGCAGGATCGGGGTCAGCCCGAGCGCCCGCAGCCGCCGAACGGCCTCGGCGCTGGTCTCCTTGATGGCGTCGGCGACCTCCAGCACGGCACGCGGCTCACCGTCCCAGGCCACCGTGATGACCGTGCGGCCCGCGGCCTCGGCGTCGGCGCCGGCCCGTGCCAGCCCGGCGGGCAGCTCCATCGACCGCTCGGCGAGCAGCTTCTGCCGGCCGACGAGGACGCGGTGCCCGTCGACCACGCCCTCCACACCGAGCCCCGGCAGGTTCCGGAAGTCCCGCGGGGCCGGCAGCGTGCCCACCCGGTCGGCGGCACCGGCGGCGACGGCCTGAGCGATGGGGTGTTCGGAGGCGTGCTCCAGCGCGCCCGCCAGCCGCAGCACCTCCCGCTCGTCCACGCCCTCGGCCGGGTGCACGGCCAGCAGGCTCATCCGGCCGGTGGTCACGGTGCCGGTCTTGTCCAGCACGATGGTGTCGACCTTCCGGGTGGTCTCCAGCACCTCCGGCCCCTTGATGAGGATGCCGAGCTGGGCACCGCGGCCGGTGCCGACCAGCAGGGCCGTCGGGGTGGCCAGGCCCAGGGCGCAGGGGCAGGCGATGATGAGCACCGCGACGGCCGCGGTGAACGCGGCCGTGGCACCCGCGCCGTTGCCGAGCCAGAAGCCGAGGGTGGCCACGGCCAGGCCGATCACGATGGGCACGAAGACGGCGGAGATCCGGTCGGCGAGCCGCTGCGCGGCGGCCTTGCCGTTCTGCGCGTCCTCCACCATCTGGGCCATCCGGGCCAGTTGGGTGTCGGAGCCGACCCGGGTGGCCCGGACGACGAGCCGGCCGCCGGCGTTCAGGGTCGCGCCGGTGACGGCGTCGCCCTCGCCGACCTCCACGGGCACGGACTCGCCGGTCAGCATGGAGGCGTCGATCGCCGAACTGCCCTCGACCACGGTGCCGTCGGTCGCGATCTTCTCGCCCGGCCGGACGATGAACCGGTCGCCCACGGCCAGGTCCTCGACCCGGATCCGCTCCTCGCGGCCCCCGCGCAGTACGGTGACCTCCTTGGCGCCCAGCTCCATCAGGGCCCGCAGGGCGGCGCCGGCCATGCGCTTGGAGCGCGCCTCGAAGTACCGGCCCGCCAGGAGGAAGGCCGTCACCCCGGCCGCGGTCTCCAGATAGAGGTTCCCGCCGCCGTCCGAGGGGGAGATGGTCAGCTCGAAGCCGTGGGTCATCCCCGGGGTGCCGGCCGAGCCGAAGAACAGCGCCCACAGGGACCACAGGAACGCGGCGGCGGTGCCGACCGAGATCAGGGTGTCCATGGTGACGGCGCCGTGCCGCAGGTTGGTGAAGGCCGCGCGGTGGAAGGGCCAGGCGGCGTAGGTGACCACCGGTGCCGTCAGGGTGAGGGAGAGCCATTGCCAGTAGTCGAACTGCCAGGCGGGCACCATGGCCAGGACGATGACCGGCACGGCCAGCGCCACCGCGGTGATCAGGCGCTCGCGCAGCGGGCGCAGCTCGTCGTCCGCCCGGCCGCCGCTCCCGCCCGTCTCGCCGCCCTCCGGTACGGCGGGCGCCGGCGGCGCCGCGGTGTAGCCGACGGCCTCGACGGTGGCGATCAGGTCCGCCACCTGGAGGACGGGGGAGTAGGTGATCTTGGCCTTCTCGGTGGCGTAGTTGACGGTGGCCTCGACTCCCTCCATGCGGTTGAGCTTCTTCTCGATACGGGCGGCACACGAGGCGCACGTCATCCCGCCGATGGTCAGCTCGACTTGGGCCAGGTCCGGGGTGGTTGTTGCCATCATGCTCCTCGGCAGGGGACTGCGGAGCCGGCGGGCCAGGGGGCGGCCCGCGGCCGGTTGCATACCCCTACGGGGTATCCGTGAAGCTATGTATACCCCCGCGTCCACACAGAATCAAGGCGGGGAAAGATCGCCGGCCGCATACAGGCGGGGGGTATGCCCGCCGTGGGGTCCGCCCGCGCGCTCACGCCCGCCCAAGGCGCCCCCGTGCTCCCGGACTTCGCATGTCGCGCCGGGTATGGCCGGTCGGTCGCGGGTGCTTTATACGGGGCGAGGGTATCTTTCAGGAGGGAGCTCGCCGCGGTGCGGGGCATCCCTCGGGAGAGGGAAGGGAAGCGGAGTCATGGCGGGGCAGAAGAAGCACAAGGACGACGTGATGATGCGGCTCCGGCGCATCGAGGGCCAGGTCCGCGGCCTGCAGCGCATGGTGGCGGAGGACACCTACTGCATCGACGTCCTCACCCAGGTGTCGGCGGTGACCCGCGCGCTGCAGTCGTTCGCGCTGCAGATGCTCGACGAACACATGGCCACCTGCGTGAGCAACGCGGTCGCCGAGGGCGGCGAGGAGCGCGAGCAGAAGCTGAAGGAGGCGTCCGACGCGATCGCACGCCTGGTGCGTTCCTGACGCCGGCCGGCTCCTCCTCCATGCGTCCAGCCTTCGTGCGGCGCGCAAGACGCCCCGGCCGCACGCCCGTTCCCTGAAGGGTGCGGCGCGCGGCCGCCGACCGTAACCCCGGAGGGCAAGGCGCGGCGTCGGCGTCAAGGCGCCCGAACGCCGCGCGTACGGCTTCTCCGTACGGGGCTTGTCCTGACCACTCCTCGCCCCTAGGGTCGTCCTCGTACGGTAGCAAGCGCTTTCCATGGTTGCCCGCGTCCTGCCGATCCCTCCGAGGAGCGCCGCATGCCCCTGCCCGCACCCCGCCGCCGCGTCGCCGTGATCGGCACCGGCGCCATCGTCACCGGCGGCCATCTGCCCGCGCTCGGAGCCCACGCCGAGCGGGTCGAACTGGTCGCCGCCGTCGACCTGGACGAGGGCAGACTGGACGCGTTCCGGCAGCTCGCGGGCGCGCGGGTCGCCGGGTTCACCTCGACGGAGGCCATGCTGGACGAGGCCCGGCCGGACCTGGTGCTGATCGGCACCCCGCCCGCGCTCCACCGGGAGCAGATCGTGGCCGCGCTCAAAGCGGGCGCCTGGGTGCTGTGCGAGAAGCCGCTCTGCCTCTCGCAGGCCGAACTGGACGACATCGCCGCCGCCGAGGAGGCGTCCGGCGCCTACGCGGCGGTCGTCTTCCAGCACCGCTACGGCTCGGGCGCCGTACACGCCCGCGACCTCATCGCGCGCGGCGAGCTGGGCGCCCCGCTGGTGGCGCACTGCCAGACCACCTGGCACCGGGACGCCGCGTACTACGCCGAGCCGTGGCGCGGCCGGTGGGCCACCGAGGGCGGCGGGCCCACCATGGGGCACGGCATCCACCAGTACGACCTGCTGCTGCACCTGCTCGGCGAGTGGGAGGAGATCCGGGCCATGGCGGCCCGCCTGGTCCACGACATCGAGAGCGAGGACGTCTCCACCGCCTTGGTCCGCTTCCGCAACGGCGCGCTCGCCACCGTCGTCAACAGCGTGCTGTCCCCCCAGGAGGTGAGCCGCGTCCGCGTCGACTGCGCCGACGCCACCGTGGAGCTGACCCACCTGTACGGACACGGCAACGACGACTGGGTCTACACCCCGGCCCCGCACGTTGCCCCCGAGCGCGTCGACGCCTGGCGCGCCCCCGCGCACAACGTGCCCAGCTCGCACACCGCACAACTCGGCGCCTTCCTCGACGCGTACGACCGGGGGGTACGGCCGCCAGGCAGCGGCCGGGACGCGCGCGCCGCCGTGGAGTTCGCCGCCGCCCTGTACAAGGCGGCGTTCACCGGGCGGCCCGTGCGCGCCGGCGAGATCGGCCCCGGCGATCCCTACTACACGGCCATGCACGGCGGCCACCCCGACTGGGCACCCGAGGGGCGCGCGTGAGCATCCGCGTCAGCCACGTCCACGGCGAGCACCTCGCGGTCCGGGCGCCGAACGGCACCGAGATCCTCCGCTACGTCTACCGCCCCGACCCGGACCCCTTCGAGTCCCCCAAGCCCTATGCCCATCCGGTCCGCACCCTGTCCGGGCGCACGGTCACCGGGTACCGCCCGCACGACCACCGCTGGCACAAGGGCGTACAGATGACGGCCAGTCACCTCTCCGGCCAGAACTTCTGGGGCGGCAACAGCTATGTGCCGGGCCGGGGTTACCTGGCGCTGCCCGACCGGGTCGGCTCCATGCGCCACGACGGCTTCACCGCCCTCACCGCCGAGGCCGAACGGCTCACCTTCACCGAGGAGTTGACCTGGGTCGCGAACGGCGGGCAGGAGTGGGCCCGCGAGGAGCGCGGCATCGGGGTGCACTCGCTCGACGAGGAGGCCGGCGCCTGGGTGCTGGACTGGTCGATCCGGCTCACCAACATCCGTACGGAAGCCCTGGTGTTCGGCTCGCCGACCACCGCGGGCCGTGAACTGGCCGGGTACACCGGGCTCCAGTGGCGCGGGCCGCGCGACTTCACCGGCGGCCGGGTCCTCGCCCCCGGCTCCGGAGACGCCGACGCGAGCGAGCTGATGGGCAGTCAGGGCCCCTGGCTCGCCTTCACCGGAGAGCACGACGAGACCGACGGGCACTCCACGCTGGTCTTCGCGCACGCGCCGGAGAACCTCGACGAGGCGTCGGCGATCCACGAGTCCCACTGGTTCGTCCGGGCCGAACCCGTCCCGACGGTCGCGGTCTCCTGGGCGTTCTTCGAGGAGTTCGCGCTGGAGCCGGGGGAGTCCTTCGGCTACCGCTACCGGCTGCTGATCGCCGACGGCGCCTGGGACCGGCACCGGATCAGCGCCCACCTGGCGGCCCTGCCGTGGTGACCAGGCCGGCCCACGGCCGCTCCGCCCGCTGCCCGGGGCGGTCGGCCTGTCCCGCCTCAGCGCCTACGACTGGGAGGCCGCCGACGGCGTGTGCGGCGGCAGCCCGCACCCGCACCTGGTGTGCACCGAGGCGTACGTCGTCACCGGTGGCCGGGGAGCGGTGCGGACCCTCAGTCCCGACGGCTACCGGGACATCCCCCTGAGGGCGGGCGCGGTCGCCTGGCTCACCCCGGGCACCGTGCACCGCATGGTGCGGGGCGGCGGGCCGCGCGTCACCGTGCTGATGCGGAACAGCGGCCTGCCCGAGGCCGGGGAGGCGGTGTTCACCTTCCCTCCCGAGGTGCTCGCCGACCCCGAGCGCTACGCGGCGGCGGCCACGCTGCCGCCGGGCACCGGCCCCCGGACGGAAGCGGCGGCCCGGCGGCGCGGGGACCTCGCGGTCGAGGGCTTCCTCGCGCTGCCCGAGGCCCTCGCCGCCGGGGACGCGGCGCCCTACCGGGGCTTCCAGCGCGCCGCCGCCCGCCTGGTCCGCGCCGAGGTGCCCCGCTGGCGCGAGCTGTGGCGCGCGGGCGCCCTGGCCGCCGCCGAGCGCACCGGCGCCCGGCTCGACGCGCTGGAGAGCGGCGAGCCCGCCTGCCTCGGCGATGTCACCGCGTACCGGGCCGCGCCCACCCGGCTCGCCGCTTTCGGCATGTGCGGGCGCCGCGACGAGTACGCGCCGCCCGGCACGACCTTGCCGTACGACGACCCCGGGGAACCCCGGCACAGCGGTCATGAACGGGAGCCGGCCGACTCGTGAGGCGCGGTCCCGCCCGCGAGGGCGGGGATCAGGAGAGGTTCTTCTCCAGCGCGGCGAGGTAGCTGTGCATGAAGTGGTCGCGCACACCGTCGCAGGCGGGCGCCAGCGGATCGGCGGTCAGCCCGGCCGCGTGGTCGAACAGCCCGCCGACCACCGGCATGGCGTCGCGGACCCTGCCGCGGGAGTCGATGTAGCGCAGCGCGTCGACGTGCGAGTAAGGGGGTGCGGGCGGCATCTGGGGGACGACGTCGTTGTTGTTCACGAACCGGAACATCCGGTCCTTGTAACCCTTGTTGTAGGCCCTGGCCAGGGTGGCGTCGCAGGTGCGGGGCTGGCCGTAGGTGTAGACGCCGTCGGCGGCCAGGCGCGGGTCCTCCAGGTACATGCGGGCGCCGGCGAGCATGGCGAGGGCCCCGCCCAGGCTGTGTCCGGTGAACCAGACGGTCTGGCCGTCGGTGCGCAGTTCGGCGTGGGTGTTCTTCACGTCCGGCCAGATCGACTCCAGCGCCTCGCCGAATCCGTCGTGGACGTGTCCGGTGTCCGCCGGTCCCCGCCGGGGCGGGGTCGTGGCGTCGGAGAGCCAGTCCTTGATCTGCTGCGGTTCGGTGCCGCGGAACGCGGTCACGATCATGCCGTCGCCGGCCATGGTGTAGGCCTGGGTGTCCTGGAGCGGGAACGGCGGGGTGAAGCGGGTCTCGTGGTGCCGGACGGTGTCGAACCCCCACTGCCTCGCCTGCGCCTCGATGGTGGCCTTGTCCTTGTACGCGAGGTCCGAGGCCAGCGCTAGCCAGTAGGCGCGTTCGAGGCTGTAGCCCGTCGAACGCCGATCGATCTCCACGGGAACAGGCACGGCAGGATCCTCCTTGTCGGACCGGGCACGGGGACCGGCGGGCCGTTCACGCTCCAGGCCCGCCCCTGCCATCTATGCCTCCACCGCCGTCCGCGCCGGACCCGGCACGCCTGCCTCCACCCTTACGGCCCAGCGTACGGTCGGCGACACCCCTTGACGGGTCGTTGGTCCGTACCTATCGTCTCGGCAACTCGGCCGTTCAGGAAGCCGTATGACGTTCACATACGAGGACGGATCAGATGCAGGACAAGGACATACCCGCCCCACGCCGCCGTAAGTCCCCCCGTTCCGCTCTCGCGCTCGGCGCGGTGACGACCCTGCTCGCCACCGGGCTGCTCGCCTGGCCCGGCACCCAGCGGGCGCAGGCCGCACCCGCCGCCTTCGCGCACCCCGGTGTCACCGTCTCCCAAGCCCAACTCGACTTCGCCCGGGGCAAGGTGCTGGCCGGCGTCCAGCCCTGGAAGGGCGCCTACGACCAGATGGCGGCGAGCAAGTACGCGAGCCTCAGCCGCACCCCGAAGCCCCGTGCCGTCGTCGAGTGCGGTTCGTACTCCAACCCGAACTACGGCTGCACCGACGAGCGCGAGGACGCGATCGCGGCCTACACCGACGCGCTCGCCTGGTACATCACCCGTGACGAGCGCTATGCGAAGAAGGCCATCGAGCTGATGGACGCCTGGTCCGCGGTGCTCCGGGACCACACCAACAGCAACGCGCCGCTCCAGACGGGCTGGGCGGGCTCCTCCTGGCCGAAGGCCGCCGAGATCATCAAGTACACCTACCCCGGCACGTGGGGCAACTCGGGCCGGTTCGCGACCATGTTGCGCGACGTCTATCTGCCCGAGGTCATCAACGGATCGAACTCCAACGGCAATTGGGAGCTGTCGATGATGGAGGCGGCCGTGGGCATCTCCGTCTTCCTGGAGGACAGGACGGCGTACGACACCGCCATGGCCAGGTTCCGCACCCGCACCGCCGCGTATGTGTACCTCGCCTCCGACGGCGACCTGCCGAAGACCGTCCCGAGCCAGAACCTGAACACCCGTGACAAGATCGTCTCGTACTGGCAGGGCCAGTCGACCTTCGTCACCGGGCTCACCCAGGAGACCTGCCGCGACTTCACCCACACCGGATACGGCGTCTCCGCCATCTCGCACGTGGCCGAGACCAGCCGGATCCAGGGCCAGGACCTGTACGGCACCGATGTCGGCGAGCGGCTGCGGCAGGCGCTGGGCTTCCAGTCCAAGTACGAACTCGGCGCGGCCGTCCCGAGCTGGCTGTGCGGCGGCAGCGTCAACCGCGGGCTCGGCCCGGTCACCGAGGTCGGCTACAACGCCCTGCACAACCGCCTGGGCATCGCCATGACCAACACCGGGACCCTGACCGGACAGAACCGCCCGGCGGGCAGCAACAACCTCTTCGTCGCCTGGGAGACCCTGACCCACGGCGACAACCCGAACTGACGTCCGGGTGGGGGCCGACCGGCGGTCCCCTCCGGGAGTCGCCCGGGAAGCGGGGGAACGCGGTGCCGGGCCGCGGAGCCATGTCCGCGGCCCGGCCCGGTCACGCACACGTGACCTGCTGTTCCCTGAGGCGCCTCCCGCTGACCGGGGAAGCCCGCCGGGTCTCACCGGCGGCCCCGCGCCGGCGTACCGGCTCTCACAGAGCCGGGCCGCCCGTGTCGCCCGGCTTGATCCGGCCGCGCCAGGCGCCGGACTCGGCGCCGCGTTCCTCGATGTACTCCTTGAACCGCTTCATGTCGCCCTTGACCCGGCGGTCGATGGTGCCGATCAGGTCCCCGACCTTCTCCACCGGCCCGCTGGTCTCGACGTCCATCACCAGCTCCACCCTGGTGTGGGTGTCGTCCACCCGCTCGAAGCGGACGCTGCCCTTCTGGCTGGTGTCGCCGCCGACCGTGCGCCACGTGATCCGCTCGTCCGGCAGCTGGTCGACGATCTCGGTGTCGAACTCCCGCCGTACCCCGCCGATCTTCGTGGTCCAGTGATTGTGCCGGTCGTCCAGCTGGGTGACCTCCTCGACGCCTTCCATGAAGTTCGGGAAGCTCTCGAACTGCGTCCACTGGTTGTAGGCGGTGTGCACCGGAACGCCGACTTCCACCGCTTCCTTGACCGTGCTCATCTCCAGGTCTCCGTTCTCACTGGTGGGGTGTCCCGGGCGGGCCGTCCGTGCGGCGCGCCCGGGCCGGGAGAGCCGGGTACCCGGGGAGCCGACGGTCATGGCCACCGGTTTCGATCATCCCCGCCGGCCCGTCGGCACCCCCGCGACCGCGCCCGGCCCCCGCCGCCCCCGCCCAGGCCGGAAGGGTGCGGATCCGGCCACCGCCACCGTCTTCGGGCCACGGCCCTGACGTGGTGTTTTACAGTGTTTGCCACCAGTTCAGGGCAACAGGACCTGTGAGGTATTCGCGAACATGCCGACCGAGACGTTTGAGTTTCAGGTAGAGGCCCGTCAGCTGCTCCAGCTGATGATCCACTCGGTGTACTCGAACAAAGATGTCTTCCTGCGGGAACTCGTCTCCAACGCCTCCGACGCGCTGGACAAGCTGCGTCTGGAGAAGCTCTGGGACGACTCGCTCGACGCCGACGTGTCCGATCCGCACATCGAGATCGACATCGACAAGGACGCCCGCACCCTGACCGTGCGCGACAACGGCATCGGAATGTCGTACGACGAGGTCGGGGGGCTCATCGGCACGATCGCCAACTCGGGCACCGCGAAGTTCCTCCAGGAACTGCGCGAGGCCCAGGACAAGGCCGGCGAGGACGGGCTGATCGGCCAGTTCGGCGTCGGCTTCTACTCCGGCTTCATGGTGGCGGACGAGGTCACCCTGCTGACCCGGCGGGCCGGCGAGAGCCAGGGCACCCGGTGGTCCTCGCGCGGCGAGGGCACGTACACGCTGGAGAAGGTCGACGACGCGCCGCAGGGCACCTCGGTCACGCTGCACCTCAAGCCCGCCGACCCGGAGAACCAGCTCCACGACTACACCTCCCCGTGGAAGATCCGGGAGATCATCAAGCGGTACTCGGACTTCATCACCTGGCCGATCCGGATGGTGCCCGAGAAGTCCGGTGACGACGACTCGACGCCCGAGCCCGAGACGCTCAACTCGATGAAGGCGCTGTGGGCGCGGCCCCGCGACGAGGTGTCCGACGACGAGTACCACGAGCTGTACAAGCACATCGGCCACGACTGGCGCGACCCGCTGGAGACGATCCGGCTCCAGGCGGAGGGCACCTTCGAGTACCAGGCCCTGCTGTTCCTCCCGGCACACGCGCCCCACGACCTGTTCACCCGCGACTTCAAGCGCGGCGTGCAGCTCTACGTCAAGCGCGTGTTCATCATGGACGACTGCGAGGCGCTGCTGCCGCCGTACCTGCGCTTCGTCAAGGGCGTCGTGGACGCCGCCGACCTGTCGCTGAACGTGTCCCGCGAGATCCTCCAGCAGGACCGCCACATCGAGATGATGCGGCGCCGGCTGACCAAGAAGGTCCTGTCCACGGTCAAGGAGATGATGACCAAGGACCAGGAGCGCTACGGCACCTTCTGGCGGGAGTTCGGCACGGTCCTGAAGGAGGGGCTGGTCACCGACGCGGAGAACCGTGACGCCATCCTCGCCGTCGCCTCCTTCGCCAGCACCCACCACGACACCGAGCCGACCACGCTGAAGCAGTACGTGGAGCGGATGAAGGACGGCCAGGAGGACATCTACTACCTGACCGGCGACTCCCGGCAGAGCATCGAGAACTCCCCGCACATGGAGGCATTCCGGGAGCGAGGCATCGAGGTGCTGCTGCTCACCGACCCGGTGGACGAGGTGTGGGCCGACGCCGTCGGCGAGTACGAGGGCAAGAAGCTGCGCTCCGTCGCCAAGGGGCAGATCGACCTCGACGCCGAGGACGAGGACGGCGCCGACGAGGACCGGGAGAAGCAGACCGAGGAGTACGCCGGGCTGCTCGGCTGGATGAAGGAGCGGCTGGACGAGGACATCAAGGACGTACGGCTGTCCTCCCGCCTCACCGTCTCCCCGGCCTGTGTCGTCTCCGACGCGCACGACCTCACCCCGGCGCTGGAGAACATGTACCGCGCGATGGGCCAGGAGGTGCCCCGCGCCAAGCGGATCCTGGAGCTGAACCCGGACCACCAGCTGGTGAAGGGCCTCAACCAGGCGTACAAGGAGCGCGAGGACCGCACGGAGCTGGCCGAGACCGCCGAGCTGCTGTACAGCCTGGCGGTGCTCGCCGAGGGCGGCCAGCCCAAGGAGCCGGCCCGCTTCGTCAAGCTGATGGCGGACCGCCTGGAACGCGCGCTGTGACCCACCCGCGCGGGGCGCCGACGGCACGGCACGCCGTGCGCGGCCCCCGCGCTCCCGCCGGTGGGCTCAGAAGGCTCCGAGGTCGGCGGCCACCCAGTGCTCGGGCCGCATGGTGACGATGAAGTGCTCGCCGAGCCGGCTCCGGTCGTACTCCACGAAGGCGGCGACCTTGTCCTCGGGGAGGTACCGCGCCGCCATCTCCCGGGACAGCTCGGGACTGTCCGGGGCCGTCGCGACGACCGGGCCCTCTACGGACACGTAGCGCACGGTCGGTTCGGTGCGCTGCACCATCAGGCTGAAGCGCCCCGCCGCGCGGATCGCCCGTCCCTTGCGGGAGTCGGACCCGGTACGCACCCACAGGTCGCCGCCCGGCGTGTACTGGTACCAGACGGGAACCGTCAGCGGGGCGCGGTCCGGGTGTTCGACGACCGACAGCGCGCCGATGTGCGGCTCCGCCAGGAACAGCTCGCGTTCTCGCTTGGAGAGTGCCATCGGCCGACCCTAACGCCGCCGCGGCGGCACGGACAACAGACCGACGAGGCCCGGTCGGGGGCGGGTCAGCCGGCGCCGCGCTCCAGAACCCGGCGGGCCGCCTCGGCCTCCGCCGCCGGCGGGGACAGCTCGTCCAGGGTGTCCAGTTCGTCGTCCGCTTCCAGCTCCCGCGTCCAGGCCGCCGCGAGCCGCTCCTGCTCCTCGCGCGGCCGTGCGCCGACGTCCTCCCGGTGGCCGGGATCCAGTGCCGCCAGGAATCGTTCGACCGGGTCCGTCGGCATGCCGTGCTCCTTGTCGCCGCGAGGGGTGCCGCTCCCGGCCAGCATGGCCAACGGTGCGCGCGCCCGCCGCCCGACACGGGCCCGGACCACCCTGATGGCCCTGCCGTCGGCCCCGGTATCCGATGGCGCTCGTCAGGTCTGCCGGGCGTGCACGGGGGCGTTGGCGACCTCGTCCGGGCACTTCCGGCGCGGTTTCCGCCGCCGGTCGCGCCGCCAGTCGAACACCGCGAGGGCCAGGGAGGCCGCCATGCCGGCCAGTGCGGCGCCCAGCGCGGTGACGAGAGCGCCGCGGTAGTCGCCGCTGCGGCCCAGCACCAGGTAGAACAGGCCGGGCAGCGCGGCGGTGCCCAGCGCCGCGCCCAGCCGCTGCCCGGTCTGGAGCGCGCCGCCCGCCGCGCCCGCCATGCGCACGGGCACGTCCCGCAGGGTCATGGTGATGTTGGGGGAGACCACGAAGCCGCCGCCGACGCCGCCGAGGAAGAGCACCGGCGCGGCGACCCAGGGCGCGAGGTCCAGGGGCGCGAACCGCAGCAGCAGCGCGGTGCCGCCCAGGCCGGCGATCACCCCCGCCAGGCCGCAGACGGTGAGCAGGCGGCCGTACCGCTCCACCAGCCGGCCGGAGACCACGGCCGCGCTCGCCGAGCCGAGCGCGAAGGGAGTGACGGCGAGCCCGGACCGGAGCGGGGAGAAGTCCAGCCCCCGCTGGTAGAAGAGGGCGAACACCAGCCACACACCGCTGAACCCGACGAAGTACAGCGTGCCGATGCCGGCGCCGATGGCATAGCCGCGCACGGTGGTGAACAGGCGCGGGTCCAGCAGCGGCTGCGCGTTCCGGGCGACGAGACGGCGCTGCCACCAGGAGAAGACGGTGAGGAGCGCGGCACCAACGAGGAACAGCCACCACAGGCGCTCGATGCCGCCGGACTCCGCCAGCACCAGCGGACACATCAGCGCGAGCACGCCGAGCCCGAGGAGCAGCACGCCGGGCAGGTCCACCCGGCCCCGCCCGGAGCGCCGGGTGCGCGGCAGCAGACGGCGGCCGAGCAGGACGGCGAGGACGCCGATGGGCACGTTGACGTAGAAGATCCACCGCCAGCCCTGCTCTCCGGAGGCCAGGGCGAGGATGGCGCCGCCGGTGATCGGACCGGCGGCGGAGGATATGCCCACGGTGGCGCCGAAGAAGCCGAAGGCCCGGCCGCGCTCGGCGCCGCGGAACATCTGCTGGATGAGCGCGGAGTTCTGCGGAGCCATGAAGCCGGCCGCCAGCCCCTGCGCGAGCCGGGCCGCCACCAGCAGCGTGATGTCGGGGGCCGCGCCGCAGGCCGCGCTGAAGACCACGAAGCCGCCGAGGGCCAGCAGGAAGATGCGGCGCCGGTCCAGGGCGTCACCGAGCCGGCCGGCGGTGACCAGGGCGAGGGCGAAGGTCAGGGCGTAGCCGGAGACCACCCACTGCACCTGCGCCGGGGAGGCGTGCAGGTCGTGCTGGATGGTGGGCAGGGCCACCGCCACGATCGTGACGTCGAGCAGGCTCATGAACCCGGCCACCAACGTGACCCACAGGGCGCGCCACCGCTGCGGATCCGGCTCGTACCCGTCCCCGCGGGTGTCCGGTTCCCGGCCGCCCGCGGCCGACGTCGACGCTGTCACGCGGACTCCTCTCCACCGAGGCCACCGGGCGGATCCACCGGGGCCACCGGTCGGACCAAGTTCCCCCGCCCCTACCGGGCACACCTACCCGGCCGGTGCCCCCGGCCCGCCACCGCGTCCGGCCGTCGGCCGCCGACGAGGCACCGGGCGGACATCTCGCCTAAACTGACTGCATGGACACAAAGAGTGACGAAATACTTCCGCACCGCGACCGTCCGCCGCTCGCCCGCGGCACCGCCCTGATCTGCGTGGCCGCCGCGGCCGGAGCGCTGCTCGCGGGCTGCGGCACCGACAGCGGCGGCGAGGCCGCGCGCGGCGGCGCCGCCGAGGCCGCCCAGGTCGCCGCGACCTCGCCCACGCCGACGGCGGACGGCGACCTCACCGAGGACCAGCGGGAGCGCAAGGCGCTCGTCCCCAAGGCCAAGACCGGCTACGAGCAGGCGCTCAGCGCGGCGGTGGGGGCCGTACCGGACTCCAAGCCGGTCTCCGTCGAACTCAAGGGTTCGCCCGACAGCCCCCGGTGGGAGGCCGAGGTCGCCACGGACGACGGCGCCGCCCACACCGTCTCCGTCGACGCGGTCGGCGGGAAGGCCGGCAAGGCGCGGGCCAAGGACGACGACGGCGACGACAAGCGCGAACTGGCGGACCTGCTGAAGAAGGCCACCGTCACCCCGCAGCAGGCCGCGCAGACCGCCACGGACAAGACCAAGGGCACCGTCACCGCCGTCGAGCTCGACGACGCCGACGGCGGTGCCCCGAGGTGGTCCGTCGACGTCGTCACCGACGACTGGAACAAGACGACCTTCGACATCGACGCGACCAACCGCAAGATCCTCCGGGAGCACGTCGACCGCGACTGACGGCCGCACCCGGCCCAGGAAAGCGAACCCCCGCGGCTCCGCACCGCCTCCGACGCGGTGCGGAGCCGTCTCCGACGCTCGCGCCCGTTTTCCCGCCCGGCACGGGGGAACTCGAGCGTGCCGAGGAGTGGAGCGGAGGACGCCATGAGCGGACACACCGGCGAGCCCGCCGACCGGTACGGGCGGGCCCGTGACGAGAAGGAGCCCGGAGCGCATTCGGGCGCCGAGAGCCAGGCCCGTGAGCGCACCGTCCCGGGCACGGCCAGTGCCAAGGAGGGCTACCAGCCCGACAGCGGCACCACGGCCGGCGAGCCGCTGCGTGGCGTGGAGGCCGAGGACCGGCGGCGGGAGGACGACCGGCCGCGGGGCGGCGAGGAGGACCGGTCCGACGGCTGACGCGGGCTACGCGTCGTCCCCGGCCGGGCGCCGTACCATCAGGCTGCTCACCTCGAAGGTCATCTCGGTCGTGTCCGGGTCGGGCGGCGGGTGGTAGCGCCCCGCGCACACCGAGAGGTTGACGATGAGGAAGGCGTGCCAGCGGCGTCCCACCCCGCGCCGGTCCGCGAAGACCCGCTCGCCGTTCAGCCACCAGTCCACCGAGTGGCGCCCGAAATCGGTGCGCAGGTCGATCCAGGCGCCCGGCCGGACCGCGTCGTGGCGCACGTACCGCTGGGACCGGCGCACATGGTTGGTGAACTCCAGCAGGTCCGGGTGGTCGGGGTGGTATTCGAAGACGTCGACCTCCTGGTTGCCGTCCCGCCAGGTCCAGATGGCCGGCCAGGCGCCGGTCTCCGTGGGCAGCCGGACCCGGGCCTGGAGTATGTCTCCCGCGAGGAGGACGAACTCCTCCTCGCTGTCCTCGGTGGTCAGCAGTCCGGTGTCCCACCTGCCGTCCGGCCGTCGGCGGGCCCGGAACACGCCCGAGCGGCTGTGGTCGGCGTCGTCCACCAGATGGTCCAGCTTGTCGTCGTCCGGATTGACCGGGCCGTTCCCCGGATAGGCCGAGGAACGGCCCGCCGTCCACTGCGTGGTGGAGGCGAAGTCCGCCGTGAACACCACGTCGGACCGGTGCGGATGCCGGGGGGCCGGCGGGGAGGCGCCCATCGTCGGTTCGCTCATGTCCGATGTCTCACCGGCGGCGCTCCGGACATGCATATGGGCTGATCAACGCCTCGTATTTCCTTCGTGTGGGTGAAGAAGACGCACCGGGAGCGTCAGGGCAGGCTGGCGCCCTGGGCCCGGAGTTCCCGCTGGACCGCGCTCACCGGAACGTCCCGCGGCCGCCGCCCCCGGGTCGCCGCGAGGGCCGCGCACACGCCCGCCGCCTGCCCGGTGGCCATGGAGATCGGCATCACGCGGTAGGAGGAGTGGGCCACGTGGTCCCCGGAGATGCAGCGGCCCGCGACCAGCACCCGGTCCAGGCCCCGGGGCAGCAGACAGCGCAGCGGGATGTCGTAGGACTCGCCGCGCGGCAGCCGTTGGAGCCTGGTGCCGCGTCCGCTCGGGTTGTGGATGTCGACGGGGTAGGCGCCGCGCGCCACGGCGTCGTCGAACTTGCGGGCCGACAGTACGTCCTCGCCGGTCAGCAGGTACTCGCCGGTGATCCGCCGGGTCTCCCGGACCCCGACCTGGACGCCGCTCTGCACCACGTAGGAGTCGGCGAAGCCCGGCACGCGGCCGCGCAGGAACCGGGAGATCTGCGCCATCTGCCGGTGCGCGGCGAGTTCCGCGCGGGTCAGGTCCCACACGCTGGTGCCGAGCACCTCGGTGACCCGCGTGGAGTTGACCGCCACCTCGCCCGCGTTCGGGGTGGCGAAGAAGAGGATGTCCTCGCGCGGCAGGTCCAGCTCACCGGCGTCCGTGGCCGCGCGGACCAGGTCCCACAGCCCGTGCACGCCCTTCCACTGGTCCGGCCGGGCCCGGGTGTAGGCGGCGAACTCCTCGTGGTCGAAGCGGACCATGCGGAACATCAGCGTCATCGGCTGCGTCCAGCCGTCCTCCGGCCGGCCGGTGTCGTACCCGGCCCCCGCCGCCGCGGCGATGTCGCCGTCCCCGGTGCAGTCGACGATCACGTCCGCGTCCAGCACGAGCGGCCCCGACTTGGTCTCGAACACCGCCCGGGCCCGGTCGGGCAGGCTGACGACGCCGGAGGCGAAGGCGTGCAGCAGCATCCGGACCTCGTGGTTCGCCAGCAGCTCGTAGGCCGCCAGCTTGAACAGCTCCGCGTCGAACGGCACGGTGTAGCCGGTCTCCAGCGACGGCCGGATCGCGGCCCCGGTGCGCACCAACTGCTCCAGCAGCACCCACAGCACCCCGCCGACGACCGGCTCGCCCTCGCCGTGGTCGGGCGGCAGCAATCGCGTGGTGTCGCCGGGCACGGCCTGTTTGACCTCGTTGTGGAAGCTCATCAGCGGCATGACCAGGGCGGCGGTGGCGTTGCCGCCGAGGAAGCCGTAGCGCTCCACGAGGACCACCTCGGCGCCCGCGTTGGCCGCCCCGACGGCCGCGCCGAGACCGGCCGGACCGCCGCCGACCACCAGCACCTGGGTGGACCCCGCGTGCAGGGCCCGGCGCGGCGGCAGCTCCACCGTGGTGGGGACCCGGGGCGGCATCAGATGGGACACGTTCACTCCCTCGGGGATGGCAGCCGTCGGTGTCAGCGGGCAGTAGAAGCGGGCACCGGCGTGCCGGCGTGGCCGACGCCGGGCGCGGCACCGTCCAGATAGGCCAGGAGGCGCTCCCCGGTCCGGGCCGCCCGCAGCCGCATCGCGGCCGTGCGCACCGCCGCGTCCGCCGCGCGGGCGTGCCGCTCGTCCCACAGCCGGTCCACCTCCGCCAGCAGCAGCCCGGCCGTCTCCCGGACCACACCGCGCAGCGCGGGCGCGCCGATCCGCTGGGCGAAGTCGAAGACCTTCCCGGCGTACGGCAGCGGCAGCAGGGGGATGCCGGCGAGCGCGGCGAAGACCAGGAAGTGCAGCCGCATGCCGACGGCCAAGTCCAGCTGCGCGACGATGTCCAGGACCTCCTGGGGCCCGTGGTCGCGGCGCAGCACGGTGCAGTGGTCGGCCGCCGCCATCCGGGACGCCACCGCATGGGCGTGCCGGATGTCGCCGCGCTCCATGGAGATGAAGACGATGTGCGCGTCCAGCCGCTGCACCAGGAAGTCGCCCATGCTGGCGAGCAGTTGGTGGTACTCCTCCTCGTCCAGGTGTTCCGCGGCGTGCCCGGGCTCCCGGACGCTCATCCCCACCAGCCGCACCCGGCGGGGCACCGCCTCCGCCCGCAGCAGGGCCCGGCCGCGGTCGCCGGGCGCCAGCAGCAGCGCCGGGTCGGCGGTGACGCAGACGGGCCGGGTGACCCCGGCCTCCTCCAGGACGAGCTTCGACTCCTCGTCGCGGACCGTCACCTCGACCGCGTCCGACAGCACCGCGCGCACATACGCGCAGTCCGTCTCGTCGGTGAGCGGACCGGCGCCCACCGCGTAGGTGAAGACGGGGACGCCGAGGCTCTGCGCGGTGCCGGCCAGCCGGAGATACCGGCGCGCCTCGGTGTCGTAGAGGATCCCGCCCCCGCCGACCACCAGGACGTTCAGTCGGCGCAGCGGCTCGGAGATGCCCTCCCGGCAGACCCCCTCCCAGCCGACGACCTCGACGTCCGGATGGACCGAGCGGGTGTGCGCCGGATTGCGGGAGAAGACCACGAACCGGGTGTCCGGACGGCCGGCCCGGACCTGGCCCAGCAGGGCGGTGAGAATCGCCTCGTCGCCGACGTTGCGGCCCCCGTAGGAGCCCAGTACGCCTACGGTCACGCCGTCCGCGCCATCCATGACCGCTCCCTTACGGCTCACAGCAGAAGCTGTACCAGCTTGCCGCCTTCCGGTGGGAACACGCGACCCGGGCCGCGTCCGGCCCCGGGCCTCAGCGGGCGACGCGGTGCCTGCGCCCGCCCCGGCGGAAACGCACGGCCGCGTAGACCAGGGCCAGGACGAGGACCACGGCGCCGATGACCAGGAGATAGAACAGACCTTCGACGACGAAACCGATGATCCCCAGGACGACGGCCACGAGGATCAGCAACAGGAACAGGCTCATCGGATCTCCCGGATCTCCGGCGGGTTCGGTGGATCAGCGGCGGGCCAGGCGTCGCTCGCCGCCGGCTCCCGGTGCGTAGGGCAGCTCGTAGTGGGCGAAGACCCCCGGCTCGTCGGCGGCGGTCAGTTCGCCGTCGGTCTCGATGGACGGGGCCTTCTTCACCCGGTCCTTGCTCTGGGCGACCTTCAGGTAGCCCGGGCCGACCGTCGCGCCCGTGAGGGGGACGAACGCCAGCCGGCGGCGGGTGGGCAGACCCACGGTCACCGTGGCGAAGAAGGGCTGGTCCGTCGCGGTGTCCACGTAGACCGACTCCAGAACGCCGATCTTGTGACCGCCCGTGTCGACCACGTCGTGACCCCGCCACTCGCGGATATCGGATGCCTCGAACATCGGTACCTCCCGTCCACGGGGTACCCATTCGCGGGCCGGCGATGTGACACCGGTGGGGTCGATGCCCTCGGACGGCGTACCGGCCCGGGGCCGGATGCCGGGCCGGTACGCCGGGTGATCAGTTCACGGGCACGAGGTCAGGAACTCGATCAGCGCCGCGTTCACCTCGTCCGGCCGTTCCTGCTGGGTCCAGTGGCCGCAGCCGGCCAGCCTCAGCGGCTCCCGCCACAGGTTCGGCATCAGCGAGGGCAGCCGCTCGATGAGTTCCGGGGTGCCGGGGAAGGCGGGGACCACGTCACGGTCGCCGTAGACGTACAGGGCCGGCGGGGTGACGACGGCGCCGTGCCAGGGGGCGGTCAGCTCCCAGTTCCGGTCGAGGTTGCGGTACCAGTTCAGGGCCCCGGTGAAGCCCTGGGAGAAGCTCTCCGTGAGCGCGTCGAGGTCCTCCTCGGTGAACCACTCCGGCAGCACTTCCGGGTCGGCCATGTCCGCGAGCCAGCCGCGCTCGGGGTCGACCAGCGGCTGCTTCTGCCCGGCGCCGGGAGCGTCCCCGGAACCCCAGTAGAAGAACTTGCGCAGCGCGGTGCGGGTGTCCTCGGCGAACTCGGCGTCCGCGACCCCGGGACGGTTGAAGTAGTTCCAGTAGAAGCGGCCGCCGAACATCTGGTCCATGGCGGGCAGCGGAGGCCGCGACCCCCGGAAGGGCGGCGGCACGCTCAGACCGGCCACCCCGCGCACCAGGTCCGGCCGCAGCAGCGCGGTGTGCCAGGCGACCGGCGCGCCCCAGTCGTGCCCGACGACGTACGCCTTCTCCTCGCCCAGCTCCCGGATCAGCCCGACGACATCGCCGACCAGATGCAGGATGGTGTACGCGTCGACGGCCTCGGGGTGGTCGCTGCGGCCGTATCCGCGCTGGTCGGGAGCCACCACGCGGAAGCCCGCGGCGGCCAGCGGGCCGAACTGGCGGTGCCAGGAGTGCCACGACTCCGGGAAGCCGTGCAGCAGCACGACCAAGGGGCCCTCGCCCTCCTCGGCGATGTGCAGCCGGATTCCGTTCACGTCGACCATGCGATGTTCAACCATGGCCCCGAGACTACTCGCGTGATCATCGGGCGGACGGTGACCCGCGCGACCGCCCACGGAGGGCCGGGGCCCGCGCCGTTGCTCCGGTACGCCGACGGGGGGGGGTGGCCGAGGAGCGGGGGACCGGGGCGTGAGGCGTCGGGCCCGGACGCGCGTCGGGCCCGGACGCCCCGTCGCCGGCGCCCGGGCCCCCGCTGGTCCCGCGGATCAGCGGCTCACTGCCGCTGCCACAGCGCCGGGGCGTTCGGCGGCTCCCACCCCGCCTGCGCCTGGTGGCCCTGGAGGCAGCGGTAGGAGGCCCCGCCGTACGTCACCGTGTCGCCCGCCTGGTAGACGGTGCCGGCCGCCCAGGTGCCGCCCGGCTCACCGGGGTCCTCCGGGTCCTCCGGGCCGCTCCCGGTCGTCTTGAGGGTGAGGCCGTAGGACTGCAGGATCGGGTTGATCGGCTGGAAGTACGTCGTACCGCCGCTGGAGCAGTTGCCCGAGCCGCCCGAGGTGACCCCCTGCGCCTGGCTGCCGGAGATGAACGAGCCGCCGGAGTCGCCCGGTTCGGCGCACACCGACGTACGGGTGACACCGCTGACGGTGCCCTCCTGGTACGTCACGCTGGTGTTGAGCTGCTGCACCGTGCCGCAGTGCCAGCCCGTCGTGGAACCGGAGCGGCACACCGAGGAGCCCACCGGGGCCTGCGTGGAGCCCGCGACCTGGACGCTGGAACCGGTCACGTACGGCGTCGCCGTCCAGTTGGAGTTGGTCGCCACCCACGCCATGTCGTTGCCCGGGAAGACCGACGCCTGGAAGGTGCCCTGCGCGACCCGGTTGGAGCCGGTGGTGGTGCTGCCGGCCCGTCCGCAGTGCCCGGCCGTGGCGAAGCCCTGCTGGGTGCCCCGGGTCACCGGGAACCCGATCGAGCAGCGGCTGCCGCTGCCGATGTAGTACGCGTCGCCGCCCCGCAGGTCGTACAGCGGACGGGGGTGTTCGGCGGACTTCACGATCCGGGTGAGGGAGGCGTCGACGTGGGCGGCGGCCAGCAGGGAGCGCGCCGCCTCCGGCCGTATCGCCTCCACCACCAGCGTGTTGGTGGGCACGTCGACGTACCAGACCGGGGCGTCGGTGGTGGCGCGGTGCGCCGCGGCGCGGTCCACCCGGGCCTTGGCGGCGTCCAGCGCGGCCAGCGAGTGCTCCACGACGACCGCGCGGGCGCCGTGCGCCCGGATCGCCGGCACGTCGGCCGGGTCGGTCGTGGCCACGGCCAGCGTGTCCGACTCCGCGCCGCGCACCCACGCGCCGGCGAAGCCCGTGCCGAGCGCGGCCCCGAGCCGGCCGGCGGTCGTGCCCGCCTCGGCCTCGTTGGCCAGCCGGCGCTCCGCCTGTCCGCGGTCCAGTCCCAGGTCCCGCTGGAGTGCGCCGAGGAGAGCGGGCGGTGCCGCGTCGGTACGGAGCGTCTGGGCCGCCGTCGGCTGGGCGGGGGAGGCGGACGACTGGGCGCTCGCGGTGCCGCTGAGCCCGGCCACGAGCAGGGCACCCGCTGCCGCGGCGGCGGCACACGCGGCTCTGAGGTGTCGTTGGAGCATGGGGAGGTCTCCTCGGATTCGGTGGGAGTGCCGAAACCGTAGGGAGATCCCGCCCCGCCCCATAAGACATCAGCCGACCCCCTGCCCCCGCGTTATACCCGGCGACGTGAAGGGGCGCGGCCGGCCCGGGAGATGAGGCGCGCTCAGGACGCGAGGCCGGTGCGGTGCTGCCGGGCCGCGGCGTCCCGGTCCTCGCGCCGCGCCAGCCAGTGCGCGTAGCTGTCGCTGCGGGCGGCCACACCGGCGTGCGCCGCGCGGGCCTGCGCCAGCACCGTGGCCACCGTGTCCGGGCGTTGCCCGGCCCGGTGCCAGCCCAGCAGATGCCGCCACACCAGCGGGGTCCCGGCCAGCGGCCGGGTGGTGATCCCGGGCGTCGGCGGGAAGGTGGCCCGGCACAGGCCCACCGCGCGGCCCACCTGCACCAGATGGACGCAGGACGCGGTGTCCGTCTCGTACATGCGGCGGGGCGTGAAACCGGCCCGCGCGCAGGCCGCGGTGAAACAGTCGCCGAAACAGCCGTCGCCCGGGACGCACGCCCACTCCTCGCCGGCGAGCGCGGCCAGGTCGGCCTCCCGGCCGCGGGCGAGCGGATGGCCGTCGGGGAGCATCACGAACACCGGGTCGACGGCGACCTCCTCCCAGGTCAGGTGTGGTGCGTCCGGTGGGGGAGCGGAGCCGCAGGCGCCGGCCAGCGCGAAGTCCAGGCGCCCCTCGGCCAGCAGCTCCGCCAGTTCCCGCTCCGACCAGGACGCGCAGGTGGTCACGGTGGTGCCGGGGGCGGCGTCGGCGAGCCGGTCCACCAGCGCGCCCAGTAGCGGACCGTGGGTGCCGCCGAGCCGCAGCCGCTCCCCGTCCCGCCGGGTGCGCGCGAACCGGGCCGCCTCCCGCTGGAGTTCGCTGACCGCGGGCAGCACGATCCGGGTGCGCTCCAGGACCAGTTCGCCGAGGGCGGTGGCCCGTACGCCGTACCGTCCGCGTTCGAAGAGCGTGCCGCCCAAGGCCCGCTCGATGCGCCTGAGCTGCGCGCTGAGCGCCGGCTGGGCGAGTCCGAGGGCCGTCGCCGCCTTGGTCAGACTGCCCGCTTCCGCGATGGCCCGAATGGTCTTCAAATGCCGCAACTCCAGCTCCATGAGGGGAGCTTGCGGGGTGGGAAGGCCCAGGGCAAGAGGCTGGTACAGACCAGAGGGGCGGGTTTCGCTGTTTCCCGGTGTCCGGGTCCGTGGCATGGTCACAGCGACGCGATTGGTCTGTACCTGCTGGGCGTCCCGTGCGGTGCCCGAAAGGTCCTGGAGAAAGGGGAGCATGGCCGATGCGCAGCACCACCGTGTTACCGGGAACCCCCGGCTCGCCGCCCGCGGCCGGGGACGTGCCCCTGCACCGGCTGGAGGTGGCCGGGCCGGGCGCGCCGCCCTTCGCCGCCGGTTCCTTTGAGGCCGTGGGGCCGCTGTCCCGGTGGGACCGGCCGCACCGGCACACCTTCTACGAGATCGTCCACGTCAGCGCCGGTTCCGGTACCCACGTCGTCGACCTCGCGCGCTGGCCGCTGCGCCCCCCGCACCTGGCGGTGATCCTGCCCGGCCAGGTGCACCACTGGGAGGGCGGCCGGGGACCGGAGGGAACGCTCGCGCTGTTCACCGACGACTTCCTGGTCGACCATCCCCACGACCGCGAGGTGTTGCGGGAACTCGGTGAGCGGTGCTGGTTCGCCCTCGATCCCGAACAGGACCGGTCCGTACGGCGGCTGATGGCCGAGCTCGTCGCGGAGCACCGGGAGCGGGCCCCCGGACACGAGAGCGTCCTGCGCTCCCTGCTGCACGTGCTCGTCGTGCGCGCCTCCCGGCTGCCGGGCACCGCCGGCGCGGGCCGGGACCCGCGTGCCCAGGGCCGGCCGGCCGCCGTCGCCGACGAGTTCGCCCGGCTGATCACCCGCCCGGAGGCGGCGACCTGGTCCGTCCGGGAGTGCGCCGACCGGCTCGGGGTGACCCCCCACTACCTCACCCAGGCGGTCCGGGCCGCCACCGGCCGCCCACCCGGGCGGCTGCTCATCGAGGCCCGGGCCTATCAGGCACAACGGCTGCTGGCCCACACCCAGTTGTCGGTACGGCAGGTCGCCGCCCGCACCGGATTCGCCGACCCCGCCTACTTCAGCCGCTTCTTCCGGCGGGAGACCGGCAGCAGCCCCGGCGACTTCCGAAAACACCACAGCCGCCCTCATCAGTCCCTCGAAGCCCCGTCGACGCACGCCTAGGTTCGTTGCCGACCGGCCCCAGGGCGCCCGCCCCCGCAGGACGACCACACAGGTCCAGCCCCACTGGGCCAGCCCACAGGTCCAGCCCCATAGGCCCGTACGGGTCCAGTCCCACCGGCTCGTACGGGTCCGGCCCCACCGGCTCGTACGGGTCCGGCCCCACAGCAGGGCCGCGCAGGTCCGCCCCCGCGGACGGAGGCACGGGTCCGCCCCCACAGGAGGAGGAGACATGGACGGAGCAGGTACGCACGACACCGACCGGAACGGCATCGGCGACACCGTCGGCAACGGCGCGGACGCGCCGGACGCACCGGGGGGCGCCCGGCTCGTCGGCCGCAAGACCGTGCTGCGCGCGGCACTCGCGGCCACCGCCGCGATCCCCCTGGCCTTCGCCGGCGGCCCCGCCCTCGCCCGCACCCTGGCCGCGAGCGGCGAGGAACCCCAGCTCACGCCGCCGTGCGACGACGGCGACGACCCCACCCCGGAGCAGACCGAGGGCCCCTACTTCAAGCCCAACTCACCGCAGCGGACGAGCCTCCTGGAGCCCGGACTGCCCGGCACCCGGCTCACCGTGAGCGGTTATGTGTTCGGCCGGGCCTGCCGTCCCCTGTCCGGCGTCCTGCTGGACTTCTGGCAGGCCGACAACAACGGCGCCTACGACAACACCGGATTCCGGTTCCGGGGCCACCAGTTCACCGACTCGCGCGGCGCCTTCGCGCTCACCACGATCGTGCCGGGCCTGTACCCGGGGCGCACCCGGCACATCCACGTCAAGCTGCAGGCCCCCAACCGGCCCGTGCTCACCACGCAGTTGTACTTCCCGAACGAGCCGCGCAACAACACGGACACGATCTTCGACCCGCGGCTGCTGATGACCGTGCGCGACGGCAGCGGCGGCCGGGAGGCGGCGTTCGACTTCGTCCTCGACGTGGCGCAGGACCCCGGCCCCGGCCCCACGCCGCCCGGTGGCACCTGGGCCGTCGGCACCGCGTACCGGACGGGGGACCAGGTCACCTACGGTGGCCGCGGCTACGCCTGCCTCCAGCCGCACACCGCCCAGCCGGGCTGGGAACCCCCGGCCGTACCGGCCCTGTGGCGCGCGGTCTGAGAACATGGCGTGCGACGGTCCTGAAACGGCGGGCACCGGCCTTCCGGCCACGGCCGGTGCCGCCCCGCAGAGCCCACCGGGGCCGGGTTCCCCCGGGGTGGGGCCGCCCGCTCCGGGTGGGGCCGGGGCGGGCGGCCGCAGGAGTCGGCGCGCCGGGACCGGGTACCTGCCGCACCTGCTCGGCGTAGGAGGGGACGGCGAGCGGGTTCTCGTACGAGGCGCACCGCCCGGGGCGTCGACGGACAGGCGCAGGACGTCCGTCGTCGTCCCAGGGCGGCCGGCGCGCGTGAACCGTGACGGCGTGCCCGCGACGGCTCAGGATTCCGCCGACGGGGTGTCGGCGTGCGCCGTCCGGGAGGACGCGGGACCGACGGCGGAGGCATCGCTCGTGGCCCGGCGCGGCGCACGCAGGACGGTCACGGCGATCACCAGCGCGCCCAGGACGAAGACCGCGCCGGCCTGGAAGGCGAGTCGGTAGCCGCCGGTCAGCGCCTCGTCGCGGGCCGCGCCGTCGTGCGGCAGGGCGCCGGTGTGCGAGGCGGCGAGGGTGCTCAGCACGGCGAGACCGAGGGAGGCACCCACCTGCTGCACGGTGTTGAACATCCCGGAGGCCAGGCCCGAGTCCTGCGGGGTCGCGCCTGACATGGCCAGTCCGGCCAGCGCCGGCATCGCCAGGCCGAACCCGATCCCGAGCGGCACGGTCGCCGGGAACACATCGGTGAGATAGGCGCCGTCCGCCGTGACGCGCCCGAGAAAGCCCAGGCCGCCGCCGATCAGCACGAGGCCGGCTGGAAGGACGGTCCGGGCCCCGAACCTGCCGATGAGGCGGGGAGCGAGGAACAGCGACATGACGCCGATCAGCAGCGAGACGGGCAGGACAGCGACACCGGTCTCCACCTCGTCGAACCCCAGCACCTTCTGCAGGTACAGCACGGCCAGGAACTGGAAGCCGAACATGCCCGAGATCATGAGGGCATGGGTGCCCAGCGCGCCGGAGACAGCGCGGTAGCGGAACATCCGGGGCGGCAGCAGCGGGTTCTCGGCCCTGGCCTGCCGTACGACGAACGCGGCGAGCAGGACGAGGGCGGCCAGTCCGGAGCCGAGTGTGCGAGCGGATCCGAAACCGTGGTCGGCCGCGGCGACGACGGCGTAGACGGCCGGCATGAGCGCGGACGTGATCAGTATGCCCCCGAGCACGTCGGTGCCCTTGCCCCGTCCCGTGCCCCGCTCGGCGGCCAGCACCCGCTGTGCCAGAGCGGCGGCGGCGATCCCGATGGGCACGTTGACGAAGAAGATCCAGTGCCAGCCGGCGGCCCGGGTCAGTACGCCACCCAGCAGCAGGCCGAGGGTGCCGCCCGCGGACTGGACGAAGCTGTAGACACCGATCGCCCTGGCGCGTTCGCCCGGCCCCGGGAACATGGTGACGACCATGGCGAGGGTGACCGACGATGTCACCGCGCCGCCGACGCCCTGGACGAACCGGGCGACGAGCAGCATGCTCGCGTTCTGCGCCAGGCCGCACAGCAGGGACGCCACGGTGAAGACGACCAGGCCGGTGACGAAGACCCGCTTGCGGCCGAAGAGGTCGCTGAACCTGCCCGCGAGCAGCAACAGGCCCCCGAACGGGATCAGATAGGCGTTCACGACCCAGCCCAGGGACGAGGAGGAGAAGCCCAGGCTCTCCTGGATCGCCGGCAGCGCCACGTTCACGACGGTGCCGTCGAGGATCACCATCAACTGGCCGGCGCAGAGGATCGCCAGCGCGAACCAGCGGGACATCGGGAGTGCCGGTGCGGGCACGGCCTGAGCGGACATGCGGGTGCCTTCCATGGGAGCCGTTTTGTTACGGGCTCCATCCTGGGTAACCGTCCCCGACCGGGGAAGAAGGCACTTTTTTGTCTCGCAGTCACAGCCATGTCCCGCTGTTACAGCGATGTGACGGGCCAGTCGGCCGGGAACCGGCCGCGTCGGTGGCGCGGGTGCGGCCGGGGCGCGGTGTTCAGGGGCAGGTGACCACCTGGCCGGCCCAGGACAGGCCGCCGCCGAAGGCGAGCAGCAGGACTGGAGCGCCGCTGGGGAGTTCGCCGCGCTCGGTGAGCTTGGACAGGGCCAGCGGGACGGACGCGGCGGAGGTGTTGCCGGACTCCACGACGTCCTGGGCGATCACCGTGCTCTCCGGCAGGTCGAGTTGCCGTACGACCGCGTCGATGATCCGCAGATTGGCCTGGTGGGTGACCACGCCCGCCAGATCGGCCGGCGTCAGGCCGGCCCGCGCGCAGGCATCGCGGACGATGGCGGGCAACTCGCCGGTGGCCCAGCGGAACACGGTCTGTCCCTCCTGGGCGAAGCGCGGGTGCCAGTCGTCGACGAGCCGGACCGCGTCACCGCGGGTGGGGTCCGAGCCCCAGCACACCGGGCCGATTCCCTCCTCCGCGGAGGCGCTCAGCACGGCGGCGCCCGCCCCGTCGCCGAGCAGGACGCAGGTGCGGCGGTCGGTCCAGTCGGTGACGTCGGACATCTTCTCGGCGCCGATGACCAGGGCGTGCCGGGCGGCGCCCGCGCGCAGCGAGTGGTCGGCGCAGGCCAGCGCGGTGCAGAAGCCGGCGCAGCCGTTGTTGAGGTCGAAGGCCACCGGCGCGGGCAGACCGAGGCGCCCGGCGACCTGGGCGGCGATGGAGGGACAGCGGTCGACGGCCGAGCAGGTCGCCACGGTGATCAGGCCGATGTCGGCGGGCTCCAGCCCCGACGCGGCCAGCGCCTTGCTCGCGGCGGCCGCCGCCATGTCGGTGACCGACTCCTCGGGGGCGGCGATGCGGCGGGTGGCGATGCCGGTGCGGCGCCGGATCCACTCGTCGCTGGTGTCGACCATGGTGGCCAGGTCGTCGTTGGTCAGGACGCGCGTCGGCTGGTAGTGGCCCAGGGCGGCGATACGGCTTCCCGGCACGGCGTGATCTCCTCGGCTCGGCATCAGATGCCCCGGAATATAGCAACCGATCGGTCGGAAGCTGAAGCGGTCACTCCTCGCCTACGATGGTGGGCATGAGCCCTCGCAATTCCGTGGCCGAAGCCCGCAGGACGCGGCAGCGCATCGTGGAGCGCGGTATCGCCCTGGCCTCGCGGGACGGCCTCGAAGGGCTCACGATCGGGCGGCTGGCCGCCGATCTGCGGATGAGCAAGGCCGGTGTGCTCGGGCACTTCGGCACCAAGGAGGCCCTTCAGCTGGCCACTCTGGAGGGCGCGGCGACGGCGTTCTCCCGCCTGGTGTGGGAGCCCGCGGCGGACGTGGAACCGGGCCTGCCCCGGCTGCGGGCCGTCTGCGAGGCGTGGATCGCCTACCTGGACCTGGACGCCGGGCGCGCCGTCTTCCCCGGCGGGTGCTTCTTCACCACGGCTTCCGTCGAGTTCGACGCCCGCGGCGGACCCGTCCGCGAGGCCGTCGCCCGGATGTCCCGGGTGTGGCGGCGCCGGCTGGCCGCCGAGGCGCGTACGGCGGTGGCGGCGGGCGACCTGCCGGCGGACACCGACCCGGACCAGGTCGTGTTCGAGCTGATCGGCCTCTTCATGGCCCTGAACCAGGAGATCCAGCTCTTCGCGGCACCCAACGCCACCGACCGCGTCCGGCGCGCACTGGACCGCCTGCTGGGCCCGCACCCGGAGCGGTCGGCCACCTAGCCGCGACGACTTGGGGCGCGCTGTCTCGCGGATCGACGTGCCGTGACACAGGTCGCCGTGCCGTGTCACGGATCGCCGTGCCGTGTCACGGATCGGCGTGTCGTGTCACGGACCGCGGGTGTCGTGTCACGGACCGCGGGTGTCGTGCCACGGACCGCGGGTGTTGTGCCGCGGCCCGTGGTGTTTCCTCGTGCTCAGCCCGCCTTGTTCACCTGCGCGAGAGCCTTGCTGAGGCCGTAGGCCCACAGCTGGTTGACCCGGGAGCGCTCGGTGGCGTTCGGGTAGCGGTTGGTGCAGGAGGGGCCGGGGCCGCCGCCCGACATCAGCTCGCTGCACGGCCCGCTGTAGTGGTCGGGCAGGCCCAGCACATGGCCGGTCTCGTGGGCGGTGACGCGGATGGAGTCGTACTGCCGGTTCTGCGCGTAGTCCAGGAAGATGTAGCCGCGGCCGTGACCGTCGGTGGAGGCGTAGGACCCGCGCGAGTCGTTGCCCTCGTAGTAGGTGAAGTCGCCGCCGCTGGTGGTCGCCTGGAGCTTGACGTTCGACACGGAGCTGTTCCAGATCGAGGCGGAGCTCGATATCTGGCTGCGGAAGCTCGGGGCCTGCGAGGCGTTGTAGTAGACGGTCACCGCCTGCAGGGAGGGCTGCTCGGCCTGCCGCTTGGCGACCGACTTCAGCACGGCGTCGAAGAACGCCTTGGTGCCGGCGTCCTCGGCGCTGCCCACGTAGCCGGCGGCCACGGTGCGGGCGGGTGCCGCGGCGGTGTCCTGCGCGCTGACCGGGCTCGCGGTGCCGAGCGCGGCCGTGGCCAGCCCGAGACCGAGGGCCAGGCCCAGAAGTCTCCTGGTGCTCTTCGATCCGGTGCTGTTCCGGAACGACGTCATGTGGGGGCTCCTTGTCGTCCTGTGGGGTTGAACGATCGGTTGCCAGTGAGTCTCCGGCAGCCCAACACGACGGGGGATGATGGCACTTAGGGATAGCACCGGACTATCGCCGACCGACTCGTCCGCTTTCCTTGTAACTTGAACATCTGGTGTCGTGTTCCGTGCCGCCCTACGCTCCCTCCATGGACTTGGAGGTGAGACATCTGCGTGTGCTCTGCGCCATCGCCGACACCGGCAGTCTGCACAAAGCGGCCCGGGAACTCGGCCTGGCACAGCCTTCGTTGAGCACCCAGCTACGGCGGATCGAGCGCGCGCTCGGCGCTCAGCTCTTCGTGCGCGCCCGCACCGGCTGCCGGCCCACCCCGCTGGGGCTGGCGGTGCTCAGCCGGGCCAGGCCGCTGGTGGCGGAGTTCGCGGCCATCGTCACCGAGACCAGGGCGGCGGCGGCCCGTGCCGCCGGCGGGTTCCAGCCGCGCCTCGGGGCCACGGCGAGCAGGGCCATCCCGGGCTGGCTGCGGCTGCTGCGGGCCCGCCGCCCGGGCATCGAGCCGGCGCTGCAGATGAGCGTGTCCGCCAACGCGCTGCTGGGCATGGTCGCGGCCGGCCGGCTCGACATGGCCTTCGTGCACGAGGTCGAGGGCAGTCCGCTGCGCGTGCCGCCCGGACTGTGCCTGCGGGTGCTGGTCGAGCGGGAACCGCAGTTCGTCACGCTCGCCGCGGACCATCCGGCGGCGTCGCGGCCGCAGGTGCGCCTCGCCGACCTGGCCGGTGACCGCTGGATGGTCGACTCCACGGTGGACGGCGAGTGGGACGCCCTGTGCCGGGTGCTGCGCGCGGCGGGTCTCGACTCCGAGATGCTGCACGGCGACTACCTCACCGCGTACTCGCTGGCCGCCACCGGCGAGGTGGTCACGGTCAGCCAGCCGACCGCCCCGCCGCGTCCCGATCTCGCGATCCGTCCCCTGGAGGGCGACCCGATCGGGGTACGGCTGCTGCTGGCGGCCCGTACCGAACGCGAACTGGACGCCGTGTACCCGGAGTTGGAGGAGGCCTACTGGACGGTGGCGTGGGAGGCACCGGCGTACCGCGAATGGCTCGGGCGCGCGCACGCGGCGGCCGACGGATCGGCAACTCCCGGTGTGCCGGACTGCCCGCCCACGCACCACCCGCCCACGCACCACCCGTCCACGTACCGCCCGCCCACGCATCGTCCGGCCCCGGACACACCACCGGCACGCCGGCCCCGCCCACTGGCGGCCGATGCGCAGGCGGGAGTGTGACGCGGGGTCTACGTCAGGGGTCGGCCCGCGCGGCAGTGTGGTCGTGTCCGTACGGGCTCGCGGGCCGTGGACGCCTCGCGCAGGTACGGGCTGATGTGCCGCGGGTCCTGCGTGCAGGGGACGACGGCGTGGAGCACCTCCACGGTGCGCTCGATGATGTCGGTCCGGTCGTCGGCCATCCAGGACAGCAGCTGGGCGCCGAAGAACGCCGAGACCAGGACGCGGGCCAGCGGCTCGGGAGGCGTCGAGTGCTCCAGGTCGCCCGCGGCAAGCGCGCCCCGCAGCCAGGTGGCTATCAGCGCGGTGTAGTCCTCGAAGGGCAGGGGGAGTTCGGCGTCGATCAGGCTCCGCTCGAGCTGGAGGCGCGCCCCGGCCTTCATCAGCGGCTCGTCGCGCAGTGCGGCGGCGGTGCGCAACAGCAGTTCCGTCACCGAGGCCACCGGCGGCAGGGCCAGTCGGGCGACGGCGTCGGAGAGGGCGGGCAGCCGTCCGGCGAACTCCGCGCTGACGGCGACGGCCAGACTTTCCTTGCTGGTGTAGTGGAAGTAGACGGCCCCTTTCGTCATTCCCGAAAGGCCGGCCACGTCATGCATGGTTACGGCCTGGTAACCCCGTTCGGCGAACGCACGGCCGGCGGCCAGCAGGATATTGTGCCGCGACCTGATGGCGCGTTCCTGTTTGAGTTCCTTGGAGCGTGTGGCGGTGGTGGGGCCCGTGGGGGGATTGCGGGGAAGTTTCACGAAGGCCTCCCTTGTCTGACGTGATCAATGACGCGGCAGGTCCACGCGCGCGGGGTCCCGGCGCGGAAACGGAAGGGTGCCGATCGTCGGTGCGGGCCATTCGGCGTGGCATCGGCGCACGCGGTAAGCGGTTTCGCCGGGCGCGAGGGGAGAGCGGGCCCCTTGGTTGGACGCGGGCGCGGGGAGCGCGGGCGTAGAGGTGAGCGGCGGCGGAACAGCCATGTGTGTGAACCGTGTACTCCCATGTGGCGGAAAACCGTTCCATGCATACCGGACCGGTCCTGCGGACGTCATGTCGGCGCCGCGAACGATGTCTTACTTATCGAAGTGCGCAGGGGAACGCGAGAACCCGCCCGACCGCGTGCGGAACGGCGTCGTCCGGCCCGGCGCGGTCCGGCCGCCGGGAGCGCGCGCGACGGGTCTCGCCGGCCGCCGCCCCTGGGGCCGCCCGCGGGTGGCCGCCTTCCGGAAGCCGCGCGGGCGACCACGTAGCGCACCGTGCCGCGCGGCTCCCGGCGACCCACGGCTCCCGTGGCCTGTGGCCTGCGACCTGCGGCCTGCGGCTCGTGGTCTGCGGCCCCCGCTGTGCCGCTATGCCTGATGGCAGTGCTCGGGCGCGTCCTGGTTCCGGCCGTGCAGGGCCGGCTGACCGTCGTTCAACGCTTGCCACCACGCCGTGCACAGAAGTTCGCTGAAGCGGTCCATCCGGCACTCGGGCGTCGAGTAGTAGACGCCGAACATCAGAGCCAGCAGCAACTTCCCCATGCGCTCCGGATCCTGATGCTCCATCAGCTCACCTTGCCGACGGGCCTGTGCCATGAGGGTAGCGACCGTGCCGCTCAGGTCCTGGGCTACCCGCGGCAGCCGGCCGTGGGCGCGGGCGGCCTCGCTGCACAAGTGGAATCCGGCGCGGAAACGCAGATCCGTCTGGAGTCGTTCGGCCAGCCTGACGGCGAGGAGGCGCAGTTTGTCCATCGGTGCGGCAGGGCCCTGTTCGATCTGCGTCAGCAGTTCCTGCCATGCCTGCTCGAAGGGTCCGGTCAGTGCCTTGGCCAGGAGCCCCTTCGACGCGAAGTGCGCGTACAAGGCGCCCTTTGTCATATGGGCTTCCTGCGCCACACGTTGCAGATTCGCGCCCATGTACCCATGCCGGGCGAACTCTCCCGCCGCCGCGTCGAGCAGTAACTCATGAGTCCTGCGTGCCCTGTCTTGCTTGATCACGGTGCCCCTTCGTGCTCCGGAATGGATCGACAAATCACCCCCAAGAAATCCTTTCTTAACGCTGCGGGGCCCACAAGCGGAGTGAGATGAGCTGTCCGAAACCGACACCGCTTGCTGTCTTCCCTATAGGAAGGTGGCCGGGTCGTGCGGAGAGGTGCGGCCGGCTGGCCGGATCACTCCTGTCCCGCACGGCTCAACGGACACGGTGTGCGCGCCCGGTCGGGTGGCGGTACCCGTCACCCGGCCCGGCCGGACGGCGCGGGCCGGCGGCCGCCGGTGTGTTCCCGCAGGTGGCGGGGAGAGGTTGGAAAGTCGTCAACCGCTCCCCAGAAATTGACGTTTGAGAAGGTATTTTGTCTCGGGGTTGATTGCGCATATGCACCGAGCACCGCACCGCACATCGGTGCGGCCGATGCCAGGGGGGAAGGTTTCAACATGCCGGCAGGCACCTTAGGCGCAACTTCGGTCGACACTCATGAGCTCCGGACCTTCGCCGAGGAGGTCTTCGAACCACTCCAGCGCGCGGACCAGCGTCGCTGGGCTCATGCGTATCTCGGCGCCCTGCTGAGTGTGCCGGGCAAGAAGACGCTGCAACGGCTGGCCAAGGCGGTCTCACCCGCTCCCGCCGCCGCCCACGGACTGCAGCAGTTCATCAACGCCAGTCCCTGGGACTGGGGTCCGGTCCGGCGCAGTCTGGCACGGGCCGTGGCCGCCCAGGGACTGCCACGGGCCTGGACCGTGGCCGAACTGACGATTCCCAAGCGCGGTGTGCACTCCGTGGGCGTGCACCGCCGCTTCGACACCGACCTGGGCCGGACGGTCAACTGCCAGCTCGCGATGGGGCTCTTCCTGGCCGCCGAGGTCGGCTGTGTGCCCGTGAGCTGGAGTCTGCTGCTGGAGGAGTCCTGGTGCGCGGACGAGGAGCGCCGGGTACGGGCCCGCATACCGGCGTCCGTCACCGCTCGCCCGGCCTGGAGACACATCCTGGACTTCGCGACAGATGTGTCCGCCACCCCCTCGCTGCCGGGCATCCCGTGGGCGCTCGACCTGCGCCGCACCGCCGACGCGGGCGCCGTGATGGAGGGCCTGGCGCGGCGCGGGCTGGACTTCGTCTGCGAGGTGAACGCGGCGGAGCCCGTGCTGCCCGCGTACGGCGTGGCCCCGGCGGCGGGCCTGGGCGAACTGATGGCGCGCAGCCATCTGCGCCAGCCGCAGGTGGTGGTGCGCCAGGCCGTCACCGGCCGGCTCGAACGGCTGGCCGTCCACTGCGGGGAGGTGCGGCTGCCCGGAAGGACGGGAGAACCGTCCGGCGGGCCACGCGTCTACCGCGCCCTGGCCCGCCCGGGAGGCATCGGCAGACCGGGCGCACGGTACTGGATCACCAGCCTGGCCGACTGGCGGGCCGAGGAGGTGCTCGCCCTGGCCCGGCACGCCGCCGCCGGTGAGGCGGCCGTCCGGGACCTCGGCGACTTCGGCGTACAGGACTTCGAGGGCCGGTCCTACCCTGGCTGGCACCATCACATGACCATGGCCTCCGCCGCGCACGCCTTCACCCGGCTGGCCGCGCGGGGCCGCGCCATGGCCCTCACCGCACCCGACAGCGTCTGCGCCTGACCGGCGCTCGGGCGGTCGCCGATCCGTCCTGCGACTTCCGCAAGTCGAGGTTGCCCCAGCCGAGGGCCAGCCCCAAGAATCACCGTGAATCCGCGTGATACGGCCCCGCGTTCCCGGATCACATCCCCACCTTCGAACTCACCGTCCACCCACTTGCGTACCCATTGGTACGTAAGTTGTAGTACTTACGAATGGAGACTGCCGTGAGCTCAGCCGGCGCCGCAGGCGACATACTCCGCCCGCCACCTTCGGAGCAGACCCAGGACTGGCTGGCGCGCGTGGAGAAGATCGCGCCCGTCATCGAGGAGAACCGCGAGCGAGCCGAGCGGGACCGGGTCACGCCCCGCCCCGTCTTCGAGGCGCTGCGCGACGCGGGCATCCCGCGCATGTGGGTCTCCAAGGAGTTCGGCGGCGAGCAGCTGCCCATCGCGACCGGCTCGGCCGTCATCCAGGCGCTCGCCCGGCTCGATGCCTCCATCGCCTGGCAGATGGGCGTCCAGGGCGCCATCGGACGGCTGTCGGACTACCTGCCGGACAGCACCTCGCGCACCCTGTTCCGGGACAGCGACGGCCTGGTGGTCGGCGGCGTCAACCCCTCCGGCCGGGCCGAGGCGGTGGACGGCGGCTATCTGCTGACCGGCGAGTGGGCCTTCGCCAGCGGCTCGGCCCACGCGGACTGGCTCGTGTGCGCCGCCCCCGTCGCCGACGGCGGCGAGGTCCGCCGGACCCCCGCCGGGCCGGCCGTGCGCATGCTGTTCATCCCGCGCGCCGAGGCGGAGATCCGCGACACCTGGTACACCGTCGGCCTGCGCGGCACCGGCAGCAACCACTACCGCGTCGACCAGGTGTACGTACCGGAGGAGTTCACCGTGGACGGAGCGGCCATGCACCGCCCGCCCGCCGACCGCCCCTCCCGGGCCTACCCGATCAGCTACTACGACTTCGGTCCCTTCACCTCCGCCTCCACCGCCCTCGGTGTGGCCCAGGACGCCCTCGCCGACTTCAAGGCACTGGCCGCCCGCAAGACCGCGACCGGCGCGTCCAGCAGCCTGGCCACCAGCCACACGGTCCAGGAGAAGCTGGCCCGCGCCCAGGCGGAGGTGCACACCGCGGAGACCCTGCTCGCCCACGCCGCCGCGCAGGTGACCGCACACGGGACCGACGGCGGCGAGGCGCTCACCGCCCTGGTGCGACTGACCGCCGCGACCGTCGCCGAGAAGACCGTGGCCGCGGTGGACTCGCTGTTCACCCTGGCCGGGGCCACCTCCGTGTACGCCGCCAGCCGGCTGGAGCGCTGCTTCCGCGACATCCACTCGGCCACGAAGCACATCACGCTCTCCTCGACGCACTTCGAGACCGTCGGCCAGTTCCTGCTCGGCGGAGAGCTCGTGATGCGGCGCTGACCGCGCCACCCCGCACCACCCCCCACCGGCCCGGCTCCGGCGCCCCACCGCCCGGCGGGCCCCCAGGGCCCCGCACGCCCGACCGACACCACGCCCCACCACATGACGAGGACCCACTCATGCAGACGATGAAGGCCGTGCAACTCCTCGCCCCGCGCAAGACGGTGCTGGCCGACCTGCCCATCCCCGCCACCCCGGCGGACGGACTGCTGATGAAGACGCGCTGTGTGTCGATCTGCTCGACCGACATCTCCTTCTTCGAAGGCCACCTCTTCCCCTCCGAGTACCCGGTGATCCTCGGGCACGAGTACCTCGGCGAGATCGTCGACATAGGCCCGGACTTCGACCGCAGCGGCACCGACATCCGGATCGGCGACCGGATCGTGTACTGGGGCCAGACGGACTTCGGCGGCTTCGCCGAGTACCGCACCGTCCGGCCGATCTTCTCCGGCCAGGTCAAGGAGGACGTCTTCGCCGCCGACCGCGACTTCTACGACGACCGCCGTGCCGCGGCCGTGAAGATCCCCGAGGACATGAGCGACCTGGAGGCATCCTTCATCGAGCCGGTCACCGGCGCGCTGCGCTCGGTGCTGTCCAACCCGCCGCGCATCGGCGACCGGGTGCTCATCATGGGCACCGGACCCATCGGCGTCATCGCCGGCAGCATCATCCGGCGCCTGCTGGCCCCCAACTCCGTGGTCTCGGTGGACAACAACCCGGCCCGCAACGCCTTCGCCGAGGAGCAGTTCTCGCAGCGGGCGTACCTGCCCGACGAGCTGATCGAGACCGTCGAGGACGGCACCTTCGACTACGTCTTCGACGCCCTGCCCACCGTCAAGGTCGACGACGAGAACAAGGACCCGCGCCGCGTCGCCATGCGCAAGCTCAAGGCCGGCGGACGCTACATCCTCTACGGCGCCTCCCAGGAGATGCAGAAGTTCGACACCTGGCTGATGCTCGCCAAGGGCATCACCATCCGCTCCGCACCCTTCGACGTGACCAGCTTCCCGATGCACAAGAGCGCGAACGTCATCGCCTCCGCCATGCAGATGCTGCGGTCCGGCGTCGTGGACGGCAAGGCGCTGCTGTCGACCGTGCACCGGTTCGACGACTACGACGGCCTGGTGGACATCTTCGAGAACTACCGCTCCACCACCGACCTCAAGACCATCGTCGACTTCCGGCGATGAAACCGCTGCCCATCGACGCGGCGGCGGAGACGCCCGCTCCACGGGACACCGCGCCGCCCGCGGCCGGTGCCGGGCTCGTCGTGGTGGCCAACCGGCTGCCCGTGAGCCTGGAGGAAGACGGCACCGACGGCGGTCGCCGGCGCTGGCGGCGCAGCCCCGGCGGCCTGGTGAACGCGCTGGAACCGTTCCTGCGTACCCAGCGGGGCGCCTGGGTCGGCTGGCCCGGCACCGCGGAGGCGAGCGGCACCCCGGCCCATGCCTGGCGGCACGACGGACTGCTCCTGTACCCGGTCGCGTTGACCGCCGAGGAGGTCGACGGCTTCTACGAGGGCTTCTCCAACGCGACCCTGTGGCCGCTGTACCACGACGTGATCATGCCGCCCCGCTACCGCCGTAGCTGGTGGGACGCCTACGTCCACGTCAACCGCAAGTTCGCCCAGGCCACCGCCGACATCAGCGGACGCGGGGCCACCGTCTGGGTGCAGGACTACCAGTTGCAACTGGTGCCGGCGATGCTCCGGGAGATGCGCCCGGACCTGCGGATCGGCTTCTTCCTGCACATCCCGTTTCCCCCCGTCGAGCTGTTCATGCAGGTGCCCTGGCGCACCCAGCTGATCCAGGGGCTGCTGGGCGCGGACCTGATCGGCTTCCACCGGCCGGGCGGGGCCCGCAACTTCCAGTGGCTCGCCCGGCGGCTGGCCGGAGTGCGCGAGGAGCGCGCCGTGTCGGACGTCGGGGACGAGCCCGGACTCCTCGGCGTCGCGGAGTCCCCCGCCGGGCGGCGGACCGTGAAGGTGGGCGCGTTCCCCATCTCCATCGACGCCGCCGACCTCGACCGGCTGGCCCGGCGCGCCGACGTCCAGCAGCGGGCGGAGCGGATCCGCGCGCAACTGGGCCATCCCCGCCGGATCGTCCTGGGCGTCGACCGGCTCGACTACACCAAGGGCATCGACATCCGGCTGCGCGCGCTGCACGAACTGCTGGCCGAGGGCCGGGTCACCGCCGAGACGACCACGATGGTGCAGATCGCCACGCCCAGCCGGGAACGTGTCGAGCACTACCTGCGCATGCGGGAGGACATCGAACGCACCGTCGGCCGGATCAACGGCGAGTTCGGCCGGGTCGGCCGTCCGGCCGTGCACTACCTGCACACCTCGGTGGGCCGCGAGGAACTCGCCGCCCTGTACCGCGCGGCCGACGTCATGCTCGTCACCCCGCTGCGGGACGGGATGAACCTGGTCGCCAAGGAGTACGTCGCCTGCCGGCCCGATCTGCAAGGCGCCCTGGTGCTGAGCGAGTTCGCCGGTGCCGCGGCCGAACTCACCAGCGCCTTCCAGGTCAATCCCTACCATTTGGAGGAGGTGAAGTCGGGCCTGGAGAAGGCCCTGACCATCAGCCGGGCCGAGGCCGGCCGCCGGATGAGCGCGCTGCGCGCCCAGGTACTCACCCACGACGTGGGGCACTGGGCACAGTCCTTCCTGAGCACGCTCGAAGACCGGACGCCGGCCGACGAGCCGGTCCGGCAGACCGCCTGACAGCAGGGCGCCACCCCGGCGCGGCGGCCGTGCCGCACCCCATGCCGCCGGGCGGCGAGTGCACTGGGCGCGTGCCGTGGCGACGCGGCGACGGGGCCGCGCCACCACGGCCGGCGAGGCACCGGCCGTGCGGGCCGTGGGGGCGGACGATCCCGCCCCGTCCCGGCCCGCCCCTCGCCGGGCGGCAGAGCCGCCGAACACACCCGACGTGTACACCCGGTGTGCGCACCCGTCGTACACACCCGACGCGCACGCCCGGCGGCTCGGCCCTCGGACGGCCCACGGACGCCTGCGGACGGGGCCGGCGGGAGGGCCCGGTGGCAGCCCGCCCACCCCATCTACGCCCGCTCAGCCAGACACACGAACGGATGACCGTATGCCAGTCGACCGCCTCGCCTTCACCCGGACCATGTCCCGCGTACCCGCCCCCGTCACGGTGGCCACCACGGCCGACGCGTCCGGGCGGCGGTGGGGCTTCACCGGAAGTTCCTTCTCCTCGCTGTCCCTTGACCCGCCGCTCGTGCTCATCTGCCTGGACAAGGGCGCGAGCACACACGGCGCCTTCACCTCGGCCCGGCACTTCCTCATCAACGTACTCGCCCACGACCAGAGCGATGTCGCCCTGCGCTTCGCGACCTCGGGCGTGGACCGGTTCGCGGCCGACGACATGACACCCTGCGAACTCGGCCTGCCCGGGCTGCCGGAGGCGGCGGCGCGCATCGCCTGCACCACCCACGAGATCCTGGACGGAGGCGATCACAGCATCCTCGTCGGCCGGGTCGAGGCGACCCACGCGGGGGAGAGGGCGCCCCTCGTCTACAGCGACCGCACGTTCGGCCGGCCTGTCCCCAACGACCAGCTGGCCGCGGCCGGATGACCCGTGCCACGGCCCCGCTCCGGCTCGCGGTGCTGGGCACGGACCATGTGCACCTCCCGGACTACCTGGAGGTGGTCGCCCGCGACCCGCTGGCCGCGCTGGCCGCCGTCTACAGCGACCGCCCGGCACCGGTGGCGGGCATCCGGCCCGCACGGGACGCGGCCGAGGCACTGGCCGGGGCCGACGCGGCCGTGATCGTCTCCACCACGGCGCAGCACGGCACCCTGCTGCGCCAGGCCGTGCGGGCCCGCGTCCCCACGCTGATCGAGAAGCCCCTGGCGGCCTCCGCCGAGGAGACCGGCCGGCTCGCGGTGCTGCTCGCGGCGGCCGAACGGCCGGTCACCACCGCGATGTTCCTGCGCTGCGCGCCCGAACTGAGAGAGGTGCGCGCCAAGCTGGCCGACCGTGCCCTGGGCGAACTGGCGGGCGTGCACCTCCGCTTCACCCATCCGGGGCTGCTGGACGACGTGTTCACCGGCCCCGCCGCCTGGATGCTGGCCGAACGGCACGGCGCCGCGGGCGCCTTCGCCGACCTCGCGGTGCACCTGGTCGACCTGCTGGAGTGGCTGGACCCCTCGGCGGGCCTGCGGGTGTGCGGCGCCTCCTACCTCAGCCGCTCCGGCGCCGACCTGAACGTGGGCGGGGCCGCCGTGCTGTCGTGGGACGGCGTGCCGGTGACCCTCCAGGCGGGCTGGACGTCCCGGCCCGGCGGCATGCTCCTGCACATCGAGGGGACGCACGCCAGCGTGACCGTCGAGCCGCGGCTGCGGGCCGGAGCCGCGCTGGAGGCATTCCTCGGCCAGGTGAGAGGAGACCTGCGGTGGGAACCGCCCACCGCCCGGGAGATCGTACGCACCGCCCGGGTCCTGGACGCCGTCGACCGGGCGGCGCGCACGGAGCCGGAGTGAGCACCACGGCCCTACCTCTCAAAGTCGTCGTGAGACGCCCCGCGACCACTGGAGAGTGTTCGTCAATACTCGTACTGTCGAAGTGAGTCGAGCCTCACGCCATCGACGAGCAACGGAGGACTTACATGACTTCGCCCCTCACCCCGACCCCTCTGATGGACCTGACCCTCGGCGTCTACGCGTTCAAGGCGCTCGGACTGGCCACGGAGCTGGAGCTGTTCACCGAGCTCGCCGGGGGCGGCAGCACGACCCTCGCCGGTTTCGCCGAGCGGCACGGGATCGACGAGCGCCCCGCGGAGCTGCTGCTCACCGCGCTCGTCTCGCTCGACCTGCTCCGGCTGGACGACGACGGCACCTACCACAACACCCCGCTGTCCGAGGAGTTCCTCGTCAAGGGCAAGCCGCGGTACTTCGGCGGCTGGGTCACGCTGGTCGACAAGCACGAGTACCCCGCGTACGTGAAGATGCTCGACTCGCTGCGCGGCAACCGCCCCTACACCTGGGACGTGGAGAACCAGGGCTCGCTGTTCCAGCCGGACGACCCGGTGGTCAAGGAGCACTTCTGGGACGCGATGCACTCGCTGTCCGCGTACACCGCCGGTCAGCTCGCCGAGCACTTCGACTTCACCTCGGTCAAGCGGCTGCTCGATGTGGGCGGCGGCGGCGCGGCGTACGACATCGAGCTGTGCAACCGCTACCCGCACCTGAAGGCCACCGTCTTCGACCTGCCGTTCGTGTGCGACCTGACCAGGCCCCGGGTGGAGAAGGCCGGCCTGGCGGACCGCATCTCCTTCGCCAGCGGTGACTTCTTCAAGGTCGGCGGCGTGCCGACCGGCTACGACGCGATCCTGCTCTCCAACATCCTGCACGACTGGGGCGTCGAGGACGCGCGCAAGATCCTGCGGTCCTGTGCCGAGGCGCTGTCCTCCGGCGGCGTCCTGCTGATCACGGAGTCGTTCGTCTCCGACGACAAGCGCGGCCCGGCGCCCGCGGCGCTGATGAGCCTGAACATGCTCATCGAGACGTGGGGCCGCAACTACACCGCGGCCGAGTACTCCGCCTGGATGGAGGAGTTCGGCCTGAAGCCGGAGGGCGTCACCCCGTTCGAGGGCCAGGGGGCCAACGGCGTGCTGGTCGCCCGCAAGCCCTGACGCCCGCTCCCCACCGCCGCGCCGCTCGTCCCGGCCCGCGCGGCGACGGCCCCCAGGACCGGCCAGGTCCTGGGGGCCGTCTGCTTGGGCCGCGGTGCCCCGCCCTGACGCACCGACGGGCCGGCGGCCGGCCCCCGGAGCGCGGGGACCGGCCGCCGGCCCGCTCGGGCGGCCGGTTCGCCGGCTAGCCGGCCGCGGGCTCGCGCCGGCGGGCCGCGACGGCCGGGTGCAGCGGCGGCTCGGCGACACCAGCGGGCCGCTGGTTCGCGAACTCCTTGCGCAGCACCTGAACCACCTCGCCCAGCATGTCGAGTTGCTCCAGCACGGTCTTCAACGGCAGCCCGGCGTGGTCCATGTTGTACATCTGCCGCTGGTAGTCGCCGAAGTACTCACGGAACCGCAGGGTCTTCTCGATCACCTGCTGCGGACTGCCCACGGACAGCGGGGTGATCTCCATGAAGTCCTCCAGGGACGGACCGTGCCCGTACACCGGCGCGTTGTCGAAGTACGGCCGGAACTCCCTGATGGCGTCCTGCGAGTTCTTGCGCATGAAGGCCTGCCCGCCGAGCCCGACGACGGCCTGCTCGGGCCGGCCGTGCCCGCTCTCCGCGTAGTGGTGCCGGTAGAGCGCGATGAGGTCCTGGAAGTGCTCCTTGGGCCACAGGATGTTGCTGGCGAAGAACCCGTCGCCGTAATGGCCGGCCTGCACCGCGATCTCCGGGCTGCGGATCGAGCCGTGCCAGACGAACGGGGGCACGCCGTCCAGCGGCCGGGGCGTGGCGGTGAAGTGGCTCAGCGGAGTACGGAACTTGCCGTGCCAGTTCACCTCCTCCTCCCGCCACAGCCGGTGCAGCAGCGCGTAGTTCTCCAGCGCGAGGGGGATGCCCAGCCGGATGTCCTTGCCGAACCACGGGTAGACCGGGGCGGTGTTGCCCCGGCCGAGCACCAGGTCCACGCGCCCGTCGGCCAGGTGCTGTAAGAACGCGTAGTCCTCGGCGATCTTCACGGGGTCGTTCGTGGTGATCAGGGTGACCGCGGTGGACAGGATGATCCGCTCGGTGCGCGCGGCCAGGTAACCGAGCAGCGTCGTCGGGGACGAGGGCACATGGGGCGGGTTGTGGTGCTCGCCGGTGGCGAAGACGTCGAGACCCACCTCCTCCGCCTTGAGCGCGATCCGGACCATCGACTTGATCCGCTCGTGCTCGGTCGGGACACGGCCCGTGGTCGGATCGGGAGTGACGTCTCCGACGCTGTAGATGCCGAATTGCATGGGGCAGCTCCTCACAGGGGTCGCAGTGACGACAGGTCGCGATGCCGCGCACCCGCTGTGGGGGAGGCGTGGGCCGTGCCGGTCCCGGATGCGCAGGTCAGGTTTCGGATCGGTCCCGGCCGCCGACGGACATCAGGCGCCTGGCCTTCTCCAGCGCCTCGTCGTCCCCGGCCCCCGCCAGGATGGCGTCCAGGAGCCCCGGGTAGCGCGCGTCGAGGTCGTCGCGGCGCAGGGACAGCAGGTTCTCCCGGCCGGAGGGGTGCTGCCAGATGACCCCGCTCTCGCGCAGTACGCGCCAGTGATGCGTCATCGTGGACTTGGCGGTGATCCCCAGCAGTCCCAGGACGCTGCCGCAATTGTGTTCCCCGCCCGCGTCGAGGACACGGACGACGGCGAGTCGTACAGGGCTGCCCAGCGCGGACAGCACGCTTTCGATCCTGATCTGGTCGCGGTCTGGATGGCGGCTCATATTCCCACAGTACCGCGATATTCAAACTTTCCATCACCTGGGCGCTTACGGATCGTTGGCGCCTTTCCCGGGTGCCGGGCCGCCGGTCCGGCATCGCCGCCGGCTCCCCTCGGGGGCTGATCGACCGCATGGATCTCCTCTCGGCGCGCCCGCCCGACCGGGGCGGTCGGCGGGCCGCGATGGTTCGACTGTACTAAGGTTGCCGAACGGAGCAACGTACGTAAGAATACGAACAGTAGTAATGATGCGGCGCCGTCCGGGCTGCCGGGCGCGTCGCCCGGGCTTCCGAGCCATGAGAGAGCGCACGCTCCACAGCTCCAAGAACCACGCCATCAGATCCATCCAGAAGGGGCCCTTCTGTCATGTCCTCTGCATCAGCGCTGAACCAAGGAAGCTCGGGCGGCGCCCCACGCCACTTGGGCTGGATCCTGACGCTGCTGGCCCTCGCGCAGCTGCTCTACGGCCTCGACCTGAACATCGTCTTCGTGGCACTGCCCGAGATCGGTCAGGAGCTGGGCTTCCCCGGCCAGACCCAGCAGCTGGTGGTCAGCGCCTACGTCGTCTTCGCGGGCGGCTTCCTGCTGTTCGGCGGGCGCGCGGCGGACCTGCTCGGCCGGCGCAGGATGTTCGTCCTCGCCCTCTCGCTGTACGCCGTCTCGTCGCTGGCCGGCGGTCTCGCGACCGGCCCCGAGATCATCGTCGTGGCCCGCGCCGTCCAGGGCATCGCCGGTGCCCTGCTGCTGCCGTCCACCCTGTCGCTGATCAACACCCTCTTCGAGGAGGGCCCCAAGCGGAACCGGGCCCTCGCGGTCTGGGGCGGCGCCGGGGCCAGCGGCCTGACCATCGGTGCCCTCCTCGGCGGTGTGCTGACGGAGAACTTCGGCTGGCCGTCGGTCTTCTTCGTCAACGTTCCCTTCGGCGGCCTGGTCGCCCTGTGCGCCCTGTTCGTCATCCCGCGTGACCCGGCCCGCACCGAGCGCCGCAAGTTCGACTTCCCCGGCTCCCTCACCGTCACCGGCGGTGCCACGCTGCTGGTGTTCGCCCTGGTCCAGGGTCCCGAGCGAGGCTGGGGCGACGGCCTGGTGGTCGGCGCGTTCGTTCTCGCCGTCGTGCTGCTCGCGCTCTTCGCCGTGGTCGAGTCGCGCAGCTCCGACCCCCTGATGCCGTTCCGCCTGTTCAAGAACCGCAACCTCACCGTGGGGATGCTCGTCACCTTCCTCTACATGGCGACCTTCGGTGTCCTGCCGTACTTCCTCACCGTCCTGATGCAGAGCGTGCACGGCTACAGCGCCCTCCAGACCGGACTCGGCTTCCTGATCCCGTCGCTCGCGATCGCCACGGGCACCCAGCTCGGCGAGCGGTTCGCCAGCAGGATCGGCACCCGCACCACGTTGATCATCGGCTTCGTCGTCGGTGTCGTCGGCACGGCCGGCCTCGCCTTCGGCTTCGACTCCGACGCGAGCTACGCCATGCTGGTGCCCGGCCTGATCGTGTCCGGCGTCGGCCAGGGCATCGTCTGGACCGCGATGTGGATCGCCGCCGCCACCGGCACCGCGCCGCAGGAGCAGGGCGTGGCGAACGGCATCGCCTCGACCGCGCTGAACATCGGCAACGCCATCGGCCTGGCGATCTTCACCGTCATCGCCGAGATCGGCACGGACGGCAAGGCGGGCCAGGCGCTGAAGGCGGCCCAGGCGGACGGCGAGTTCCTGGTCGTCATGCTCACCGCGGCCGGCATGGTCGTCGGTCTGCTCGTCACGTTCGCCCTGAAGCGGCAGCCGGCGCCCCCCGCCGTGCCGGCGCCCGGCAGCGAGGAAGAAGGGGCCCTCGCGGCCCGCTGAACCCCCGGACGGCGGGCGCCAGGGGAGCTGTCGTCCCCGCTCGGCTCCCCGCCCGCCGTCCGGTACCCCCTTCGAGCCGGAAGGCGACGGTTTCCTCCCCCGAACCGGGCGGCGGCCCGGCGCGCCCGGGCCACGGCAGGCACCCGACCTGCGGTCGCCCGGCCCGCGCCGGGCCGCCGCCGGACTTCCCAAAGTCTCCCCGGGCTGGGTCCGCCACGTTCTGCCCGTACGAGATTTTCCGTACGGTCATAGGTGTCGAGGAATCCCTGAACCCTGTCCTTTGGAGAGTCATGTCCCGTCGTCTGTTCACTTCCGAATCGGTGACCGAGGGCCACCCGGACAAGATCGCGGACCAGATCAGTGACACGATCCTGGACGCGTTGCTGCGCGAGGACCCCGCCTCCCGGGTCGCCGTCGAGACCCTGATCACCACCGGTCAGGTGCACGTCGCCGGCGAAGTGACGACGGGGGCCTACGCGCCCATCGCCCAGCTGGTGCGCCAGAAGATCCTCGACATCGGCTACGACTCCTCGGCCAAGGGCTTCGACGGCGCCTCCTGCGGTGTCTCCGTGTCCATCGGCGCCCAGTCGCCCGACATCGCCCAAGGCGTCGACACCGCCTACGAGGCACGGGTCGGGGGCGACGACGACGAACTCGACCGGCAGGGCGCCGGCGACCAGGGCATCATGTTCGGCTACGCCACCAACGAGACACCCAACCTGATGCCGCTGCCCATCGAGCTGGCCCACCGGCTCGCCCGGCGGCTGACGGACGTCCGCAAGAGCGGCACCGTGCCCTACCTGCGCCCCGACGGCAAGACGCAGGTGACCATCGAATACCAGGGCTCCAAACCGGTACGCCTGGACACCGTGGTCGTCTCCACCCAGCACGCCGCCGACATCGACCTGGACACCCTGCTCACCCCCGACATCCGCGAACACGTCGTCGAGCACACGCTGGAACGGCTCGCCGAGGACGGCATCAAACTCGACACCGACGGCTACCGGCTGCTGGTGAACCCGACCGGCCGGTTCGAGATCGGCGGCCCCATGGGCGACGCGGGCCTGACCGGCCGCAAGATCATCATCGACACCTACGGCGGCTACGCCCGCCACGGCGGCGGCGCCTTCTCCGGCAAGGACCCCTCCAAGGTCGACCGCTCCGCCGCCTACGCGATGCGCTGGGTCGCCAAGAACGTCGTCGCCGCCGGCCTGGCGGACCGCTGCGAGGTCCAGGTCGCCTACGCCATCGGCAAGGCGGCGCCGGTCGGCCTGTTCGTCGAGACCTTCGGCACCGCCACGGTGGCCCAGGAGAAGATCGAGCAGGCGATCAACGAGGTCTTCGACCTGCGCCCGGCCGCGATCATCCGGGACCTCGACCTGCTGCGCCCGGTCTACGCCCAGACGGCCGCCTACGGCCACTTCGGCCGCGAACTGCCCGAGTTCACCTGGGAACGCACCGACCGCGCCCAGCGGCTCAAGGACATCGCGAGCGCCTGAGGAGACACCGCAGGCCGAGAAGTTCGCACCCAGAGGAGCAATCGATGCGCATCGCTGTCACGGGGTCCATCGCCACCGACCACCTGATGACCTTCCCGGGCCGCTTCGCCGACCAGCTCATCCCGGACCAACTCGCCCACGTCTCCCTCTCCTTCCTCGCCGACGCCCTGCGGATCCGCACCGGAGGGGTCGCCGCCAACATCGCCTTCGGACTCGGCAGGCTCGGCCTGAACCCCGTACTGGTCGGTGCGGCGGGCATCGACTTCGCCGACTACGACGCGCGTCTGCGCGCGGCCGGCGTGGACACCTCCGCCGTGCGGATCAGCGGGGAACACCACACCGCGCGCTTCGTCTGCACCACCGACACCGACCAGAACCAGATCGCCACCTTCTACCCGGGCGCCATGAGCGAGGCCCGGCACATCGACCTGGACGCCGTACGCCAGTCCGTCGGCGGACTCGACCTCGTCCTGGTCGGCGCCGACGACCCGCAGGCGATGCTGCGGCACACCAGAACGGCACACGACCTCGACCTCGACGTGGCCGCCGACCCCTCCCAGCAACTCGCCCGCCTCGACACCGAGGAGACCAAGCGGCTGGTGCACGGCGCCCGTTGGCTGTTCACCAACGAGTACGAGGCCGCCCTGCTCCAGGAGCGCACCGGCTGGAGCGAACGCGAGGTGCAGAACCGGGTCGGTACCTGGATCATCACCCGCGGTGCCGACGGGGTCACCTTGCTGTCCGGACACATCGAACGGGTGGACGTGCCCGCGGTGCCCACCGAACGCATCGCCGACCCGACCGGCGTCGGGGACGCCTTCCGCGCCGGCTTCCTGGCTGGCCTCGCCTGGGAACTGCCCCACCGGCGCGCGGCCGAACTCGGCTGCGCCCTCGCCGCCGTCGTCCTCGAATCGGTCGGCACACAGGAGTACAAGCTCGCGGCGGGGGACCTGGCCGCCCGCATCGACCAGACCTACGGCCGGGCCGCCGCCGCCCAACTGGAGCCGCTGCTGGCGGGCGTGGCATGAGCCGGCTGCTGCCGGACGGCGAGCCGTCCTTCTCCTTCGAGTTCTTCCCGCCCAAGACCGACGCCGGCATGCGGCGGCTGTGGCGGACGGTGCGCCGGATCGAGGCGCTGTCCCCGACGTTCGTGTCCGTCACCTACGGCGCCGGCGGGTCGTCCCGGCAGCGCACCGTGGAGGTCACCAAGCGGATCGCGGGCGAGACCACGCTGCGGCCGGTCGCCCACCTGACGGCGGTCGGGCACTCGGTGGCCGAACTGCGCCGGATCATCGGCCAGTACGCGGACGTCGGCATCCGGGACGTCCTGGCCCTGCGCGGCGACCCGCCCGGCGACCCCCGCGGGCCCTGGACCGCGCACCCCGAAGGCTTCACCCACGCACACGAACTGGTCAGCCTGGTCCGCGAGCTGGGCGACTTCAGCGTGGGAGTCGCCGCGTTCCCGGAGCGTCATCCGCGCTCACCGGACTGGGAGAGCGACATCCGGCACTTCGTCGCCAAGTGCCGGGCCGGCGCGGACTACGCCATCACCCAGATGTTCTTCCACGTGGAGGACTATCTGCGGCTGCGGGACCGGGTGGCCGCCGCGGGGTGCGAGACGCCGATCATCCCGGAGATCATGCCCGCCACGGACGTGCGGCAGATCCGCCGGTTCGCCGAACTGTCCGACGCGGCCTTCCCCGAAGACCTCGCCCATCGTCTCGAAGCCGCCCGGGAGGACCCGGACGCCTCCCGCCGCATCGGCGTCGAGTACGCGACGCGGATGGCCTGCCGACTGCTCGCGGAGGGCGCTCCCGGCCTGCACTACATCACGCTCAACCAGTCCGACGCGGCCATCGAGATCCACCGCGATGTCATGGCGGAGCGCGGCGCGACACCGGCTCTGCGCGGCTGACTCGCCGAGCCTCCGGCCACGGCCGCCGTTCAGACGGCGTCCGCCGTCCGCTCCTCCACCGCGTCGTAGACGGCGCGGGCCCGGGCGATGGCGGAGCGGTGGCGTTCGGCCCAGTCCACCAGCCCGGTCAGCGAGGTGTACAGCTCGCGGGCCATGGGCGTGAGGTCGTACTCCACCCTGGGCGGGACGGTCGGGTACACGGTGCGGACGAGGAGCCCGTCCCGTTCCAGCCGGCGCAGGTTGAGGGTGAGCATGCGCCGGCTGATGCCATTGACGGCGCGCTCGATCTCGGTGAAGCGGAGGGGGCCGTGGGCGGCGGCGATCAGGATGCCGATGCTCCACTTGCCGGCCACGTGGTCGAGCACCTCGGTGACCGGGCAGGCCTCGACCTGCATGGCCTCGGCAAGACGGGGCGTACTCCGTGACATTGACGTGCCTCCTTCCACGGAGGGCCAACGTTACCGAAGCCGGGCGTCGCCCCACATCGTGCGTCCGGGGGAGGAGACGGTCGTCGATGTGTTCGGTCGTCTCCCTTGACACCCTCCCGCCGCCGCCCCAACACTCCAGCGGTGGGAGAGCGCTCTCCCACCGCCTCCGTACGACCTCTCCTTCCCCGCGTCGAGGAGCCCCCCATGTCACGGAGATCGCAGTTCCTCCCGGGTGCGCTGGTCACCTCCGCCGTGGCGCTGGCCGTGCTCGGCGTCACCACGGCCGCCGCGTCGCCCGCCCCGCACGGCGCCGCCGGCACCGGCCACGCCCTGGCGGTGCCGACGGACGCCTCACCCGAGGACCCCGACGGCGACGGCTACATCCCCGCCGTCCCGCCGGTCACCGGCGTCACCCCGTCCACCGGCAACCCGCCGCACCGCTACTTCCACGAGTTCCAGGCCAACTGCGCGGTCAGCCACACCAAGGCGGACGATCCGATCGCCCGCCCGCGGCAGCCGGGCACGTCCCACGACCACACGTTCATGGGCAGCACCACCACCGACGCGTACAGTACGACCGCCTCGCTGAGCGCTGGCGGCACCACCTGCAAGGCCCCCGGGGACCTGTCCGGCTACTGGATGCCGACCCTGTACGACGGGGACCGGCCCGTCCTGCCCGTCGGCCCGCAGACCATCTACTACAAGGCCGGCGTCACCGACTACACCAGCGTGCGGCCCTTCCCCAAGGGCCTCAGGTTCGTTGTCGGCGACCCGATGCAGAGCGCCGACGCCTTCCGCCACCACCCCGGGTTCGTCGAGGGCTGGGAGTGCGGTGACAGCTACTTCAACACCGAGTTCCCTGCCACCTGCCCGAACCGCGCCGACGTCCAGCTCAACATCCGTTTCCAGGCGCCCAGTTGCTGGGACGGCACGTACCTGGACACCCCCGACCACCGCGGCCACATGGCCTACCCCGTGGTCAGACCCGGCACGAACGACGACGTCTGCCCAGCCGGCCATCCGGTGGCCCTGCCGATGATCGAGTTCAAGATGGCGTTCCCCGTCAACGGCGACCTGTCCCGGGTACGGCTGTCCAGCGGCACCGGCCACAGCTTCCACTACGACTTCTTCAACGCCTGGGACGAGCGGACGCTCAAGGCACTGGTGGACCACTGCGTGGCCGGCGGACTCCAGTGCGACGCCCGCGGCTACGACCAGACCCACCCCGAGGCCGGTGCCGCCCTGAACGCCGACTACCGCCTGCCCTGACGTACCCCCACACCCACCGCACGCCACCCCCACGCCGCCGACACCCCCGGAGACACGACCCCGCCATGAGACCCCCACCCCGCACCCGCGCCCGCCGTCTCGCCGCGCCCCTCACCGCGGGAGCGCTGGCCGCCTGCACCCTCACCGCCCTGCCGGCCGCCCAGGCGCACGCGGCCGGCAGCGTCGTCAAGGTCACCGGCACGCAGGGCGCCTGGCAGCTCACCGTGGACGGGCAGCCGTACCGGATCAAGGGCCTCACGTGGGGCCCGTCCCCGGCCGACGCCGACCGCTACCTGGCCGATCTGAGGTCCATGGGCGTCAACACCATCCGCACCTGGGGCACCGACGCCGGCAGCAAGCCGCTGTTCGACTCCGCCGCCGCGCACGGCATCAAGGTCATCGCCGGCTTCTGGCTCCAGCCCGGCGGCGGACCCGGCAGCGGCGGCTGCGTCGACTACGTGACCGACACCGCCTACAAGAACCGCATGCTCGACGAGTTCCCCGCGTGGGTGCGCACCTACAAGGACAACCCCGGCGTACTGATGTGGGACGTCGGCAACGAATCGGTCCTCGGCCTGCAGAACTGCTACAGCGGAACCGAACTGGAACGCCAGCGCGACGCCTACACCACCTTCGTCAACGACATCACCAAGAAGATCCACGCCATCGACCCCAGCCACCCGGTCACCTCCACCGACGCCTGGGCCGGCGCCTGGCCCTACTTCAAGAGGAACGCCCCCGACCTCGACCTGTACGCCGTCAACGCCTATGACGCCGTTTGCGGCCTCAAGTCCGCCTGGGAACAGGGCGGTTACACCAAGCCCTACATCGTCACCGAGACCGGACCGGCCGGCGAGTGGGAGGTGCCCGACGACGCCAACGGAGTGCCGCTGGAACCCTCCGACCGGGCCAAGGCCGACGGATACACCCGCGCCTGGGGCTGCGTCACCGGACACCAGGGCGTCGCGCTCGGCGCCACGATGTTCCACTACGGCACCGAGTACGACTTCGGCGGCATCTGGTTCAACCTGCTGCCCGCGGGCGAGAGACGGCTCTCGTACTACGCGGTCAAACGCGCCTACGGCGGGGACACCACGCACGACAACACCCCGCCCGTGATCACGGACCTGACCGTCGAGGGCGACGCGGGCGCGGTCCCGGCCGGCCGCGACCTCATCCTGTCGGTCCGCGCCGCAGATCCCGACGGCGACCCGGTCGGCTACGAGGTCCTGGACAGCAGCGCGTACATCGATCAGAACAGGAACCTCACCTCGCTGCCCTTCACCGACCTCGGCGGCGGCCGGCTGAAGGTGACCGCGCCCGACCGGACCGGCGTGTGGAAGCTCTATGTGAAGGCGAAGGACGGCCACGGCAACGTCGGCGTCGAGACCCGGTCCGTCCGGGTCGTCCCGCCCCCGGTGAACGGCACCGACCTCGCCCGGGGCAAGCCCGCCACGGCCTCCTCCTTCCAGCCGGGCTACGGCGACTGCCCCTGCCCCGCCGCCAACGCCGTCGACGGAGACCCGGGCACCCGCTGGGCGAGCGACTGGAGCGACCCCCAGTGGATCCGCGTCGACCTCGGCACCCGCACCGCCTTCCGCCATGTGCGACTGCTGTGGGAGGCCTCCTACGCCAAGGCGTACAGCGTGCAGACCTCCGACGACGGCCAGACCTGGCAGACCGTGCGGACCGTGACGGACGGAAACGGCGGCATCGACGACCTCGACGTCAGCGGCACCGGCCGGTACGTCCGCATCAACGGCACCACGCGCGGCACGGGTTGGGGCTACTCGCTGTACGAGCTCGGCGTCTACGGCTGACCGCCCTCGGCGCACGACGGGCCGGGCCGGAACCCGGGAGAGCGCTCTACCGGCCCCGCCCGACAGGCCGTTAGGGTGCGGGACATGAGCAGACGGGCCCCGACCCTGGAGGACGTCGCCCGGGAGGCCGGCGTCTCCCGGGCCACCGTCTCCCGGGTCGTCAACGGCGTACGCAATGTCGACCCGGCGATCCAGGAACTGGTCCGCCGGGCCATCCGGCGCACCGGGTACGCACCCAACCGGGCCGCACGCTCCCTGGTGACCCGGCGGGCCGAGGCCGTGGCCCTGGTGGTCTCCGGCGCCGGCGACCCCTCCGAGGAGGCCCAAGCCGCCTTCGCCGCCGGCGTGTTCGCCGACCCCTTCTTCGGGCGGGTGGTCGCGGGCATCGTCGGCTACCTCCGCCCGCGCTCGGTCCACCCGGTGCTGATGTTCGCCGAGTCCGCCGCCGCCCGCGCGGAGGTGCTCGCCTATCTCGGACAGGGCCGGGCCGACGGCGCTCTGGTGGTCTCCAGCCACGCCGACGACCCGCTGCCCGCGCTGCTCGCCGAAGCGTCGCTGCCCGCCGTCCTGTTCGCCCGTCCCGCCCGCCCCGTCCCGCTCAGCCACGTCGATCTGGCCCACCGGGACGGCGGCCGGCTCGCCGCCGAACACCTGCTTGCCCGGGGCTGCCGCCGGCCGGCCACCATCTCCGGTCCGCTCGCGGTCCCCGCCGGCCGGGAGCGGCTGGCCGGCTTCCGGGACGCCCTCGCCCGGCGGGGCCATGCCCGCGTCCCCGTCGCCGAGGGCGGCTTCACCCACGCCAGCGGCCGCGCCGCCATGGTCGGGCTCCTCGCAGAACACCCGGACGTGGACGGGGTGTTCGCGGCCAACGACCTCATGGCCCGCGGCGCCTGCCAGGTGCTGCGGGAACACGGCCGACGGGTGCCGGAGGACGTCGCGGTCGTCGGCTTCGACGACTCCGCGGCCGCCGTCGACGGGCACCCCCGTCTGACCACCGTGCGCCAGCCCGTGGAGGACATGGCCGCCGAGATGGCCCGCCTGCTGGACGAACACATCCACGGCACCCGCACCGAGCCCGCGTCGGTCGTGTTCGACCCGGAACTGGTCGTACGGGAATCGGCCTGACACCACCCGCCGACGCGCGCGGCCCCGCACCGGGAGCCGGTCAGGTCACGCGTGCGTCGCCAGGATCATGTACGGCGTGGTCCGGGTCTCCGCCGGGTCCGCCGAGGACCCCGGGCCGTCGGCGGGGAGCGTGGGCAACTCGACGGCGGGGGAGGGGAAACCGGCCTCGGTCAGGAAGCGCCGGTAGCGGTCGAGGGAGCGGTAGTGCGTGGTGCTCCCCATCATCGTGCCGTCGCGCAGCCGCAGCAGCGTGGGCACGGTGTCGCCGTCGCCGTAGACCGCCCCCGGCTCGCCGTGGCGCAGCGTGGAGAAGGCCACGCCGGTCGCCGCCGGATTGAGGTCGGCCAGCAGATACGGCGCACCGGGGCGCAGCACCCGGCGGATCTCGGCGGTGAGGGCGGCCAGCCGCCCGTCGTCCGGGTCGGTGCAGTACACCAGGCAGCACACGGCCGCGTCGACGCTGTCGTCGGCGAGCCAGTCGAGGGTACGGCCGTCGAACGACCGGTAGGAGACACGGGGGTGGGGGCGGTCCGCGCGGGCGATGGCGAGCATGTCGGCCGAGGGGTCGAGACCCTGGACCTCCCACTCCCCGGCGGTCACGAGCCGTGCCGCGACCGCGCCGGTGCCGCACCCGATGTCCAGGGCCAGCCGGCCGGGCCCGGCCCGTTCCGCGAGCCCGCGCAGCACGGCGGGGAAGATCAGCCGTTCGGCGAGCCGCATGTCGCGGTCCCGGTAGGCCTCGGCCACGGTCGTGGTGTCCCAGCCAAGCGGCTCTTCATCGGCGGTCAAGGGCGGTGCCTCCTGCGGTCGAACGGCCCGGACGGGTGAGCGGCACGTGCGGTGGCAGCCTGGCACACGACGCCGCCACGGGTCCCTACGGTGGCCTGAAATCCCCCGACAGCGCGTCCGGCGGGCGGTTGTTGACGGCGGCCGCGGCTCGTGCCGTACGGCGGCCGATGAGTTTTCACGGGCTCCCCGGTCAAAGATCATGAACTGTACGACGCGGCTGTCATCATGATCGTCCGCGACCGCCGATGACGAGATACCGAGGAACCCCAGATGCGCACCCTGATCAGCACCGCCTTCGTCTCGCTCGACGGTGTGGTGGAGGCCCCGGGCGGCGAGCCCGGCTACCGGAACTCCGGATGGACCTTCAAGGACGTCGAGTTCCTGCCCGAGGCCTTCGAGATAAAGGGCCGGGAGCAGCGGGAGGCCGGCGCGATGCTGCTGGGCCGGGCCAGCTACCAGGCGTTCAGCCCGGTGTGGCCCGGCATGGCGGAGTTCGCGGAGTACAAGGAGATGCCGAAGTACGTCGTGTCCACCACCCTCACCGAGGCCGACCTGGTGCCGGACTGGGGCGGCACGACGATCCTGCGCTCGCTCGACGAGGTCGCCGCGCTGAAGGCCACCGAGGGCGGCCCGATCATCGTCCACGGCAGTGCCGCCCTGAACCGGAGCCTTTCCGACGCCGGTCTCATCGACCGTTACCACCTGCTCGTCTTCCCGCTCCTGCTCGGCGCGGGCAAGCGGCTGTTCAGCGCCACGGACAAGGACGCCCAGAAGCTGGAGCTGGTCGAGCACGAGGCCTACGCCAACGGCGTCCAGAAGAACGTCTTCGACGTCGTACGCTGACCCGCGCCCCCGCGCCCCCGCGAGCCCCGGCCCGGCGCGGCCCGCCCGGGCCCCCGGCGGGTCACCCGGACGGCCGCGTGGCGGGGGAGCGGGCCGCCATGCCGGTGGACGGCGTGGCGCCGGGGCGCCGCGCCCGTCCTGTGGTGCCTCCGGCGTACCACTCGCGGGTGCATGCGGGCAAAAGTGTCGATACCGTCGGTTTCACGGACCAGCAGGCCCCAGAGGCCGCCTGGCGGTCGGCGATGGCCCGTTCGACGGCGGACGGCACGGCCCGGCTGCCGGGCCAGTCAGGGAGACAGGCATGAGCCGAGCCAAGCGCAGGCCCAGCAGCACCTTCCACGGACGGACGGCACCCGGGCAGGACGGCGGCTCCGGCCCCTCCGCGAGGACCGCGCCGACCGGACCCCGGCGCGCGGTGCCGCCCGGCGGGGCCGACGGGACCGACGGGGGGCCGATACCCGACGGGGAGCCCATACCCGCGGAGCGGCCCGGCCTCCCCCGGGATACGAGCACGGTACCGGAGCGACCTGACCCTGCCGGCCCCTCCCGTGTCTCCGGTGCCGGGCGGATCGGGCCGGTCCCCGGCCGCTGGAGCCGGCGGGTGCCCGGCGGTGGGGCGCCCGGGGCGGGCCGGCGGCCGATACGGCTGCGTCTGGCGGAGGCCGACCCCTGGTCGGTGATGGTGATGAGCTTCCTCCTGCTGGCCGGGCTCGGTGTGCTCGTGGTCGCCATGGCGGGCGTCTCCTGGATCATGGTGAACGCCGTGGCGCCGGATGTCCTGCCCGCGTTCAGCACCTTCCTGGCCGTCGCGGTCGGAGTCGTCACCGTGGAAGTCGTCCTCGGCACCGGCCTGGTGACGCTGGGTGCCTTCCTCTACAACCTGTCGGCGCAGTACAGCGGCGGCGTCGAGATAGCCGTGACCGAGGCCCTGACCGCGCCGCCCCAGGCCAACGTACGGGCCGTGCTGCTCATGGCCAGGGCCCGCCGCCTGGTGCGGACACACGTCCCGGCTCGGACCCAGCGGGACCGGGACACGGACTGACTGTCCTACGGGCAGGCCCCCGTGGCTGTCCGGTCGTCGTGGTGGCGGCCGGCCCGGCGCGGGCGCGTTCAGGCGCGGAGCAGGCGCAGGACCTCCCTCAGATTGTGCTCGGCGATGTCCGCCATCGCCGCCCGGCCGGGGAAGTCCCCGTCGAGCAGGCGCAGCGGTCCCGCCGTCAGGGAGAGCCGCTGGGCCAGCAGGTACAGCGCGAGCCGGTCCTCGTCCAGGCCGTCCACCGCCAGCGGTCCGTACGCCTCACGCAGACGGATGCGCAGGAAGACGTGCTCCCACTCGACGTCGAAGTACATCGTGCCCTCGATGTCGATCAGCACGGGGTTCCCGTCGGCGTCCACCAGGACGTGATCGGGGCCCAGTTCGCCGTGCACGACGGCGTACTCCGCGCGGGGCCGCACCGCGCCCGCCAGGCGCAGCAGCCGCTCGGCCAGCCGGTCGCGGGCCGCCGCGATCCGCGGGTCGCGCGACGCCGCCTCGGCGAGGTCCCGCAGCGCGCGGGCCAGGACGACCTCCTCGCACGACGACCCCCGCGACATGCCGCCCTGGTCGACCACGGCCACCTTGCCGTACGCCGGTGCGCGGTACCGGCGCATCGCCTCCAGCGCCTCGGCGAGCCGGCCCACGACCGGGGCCGCCGCGCGCGGGTCCCGGGCGAGCAGCCGCTCCAGCTTCTCGCCCGGCAGGTCCTCGACGACGGCCAGGCCGGCCGAACCGCCGCCGACGGCGCGGTCGACGAGGCGGATCGCCGGAACACGGACGCCCAGCGCGGTCAGCCGTGCGTGCGCGGCCTCGAACAGGTCGAGCCCGGGCCCCGGCGACAACGGGTCGGTGGGGTCGTCGTCGCCCTCGGCCGCCGGCCAGTGCTTCTCGGCGTCGTCCCACAGGTAGGCGATGGCGGTCGTCGCGTCGTCCATCACCAGACGGTAGACGCCCTTCTTGCTGCCGCCCGCGACCCGCTCGACCCCCGCCAGCCGCCGTCCGCCGCCCAGCGCGGCCCGTGCCGCCTCCGCCAACCGCTTCCGCGCGTCCGCCGTTAATGCCACGTCCCGACCGCCTCTCCTCCACCACGATCCGCGCACCTTACGCGGCCGCGGCCACCGGCGGCCAGAGCTTCCCCGGGCGGCCCGGGGCCAGTGGGTAGAGTCGGCGCATGCATCCGGTCGACCGCTCCAGCGCCCGTCTGGCCCTCCGGGAACTGAGCACCGAGGACGTGAACGCGGTGCTGGCCATCTACGGCAGCCCGGAGGCGACGGAACACCTGTCGTTCGAGCCGCGCAGCCGGGAGCAGGTCGATCGGATCGTGGCGCGCTCCATCGCCGGCGCCGGTGAGACGCCGCGCGGGGAATACGCGCTCGCCGTCATCGAGCGGGCGACGTTCGAGCTCGTCGGCTTCGGACGGCTGGCCCTCGATCCCCATCAACAGCGGGGGGCCACCATGGGCTTCGCGCTGCGCCCACGGTCCTGGGGTGCCGGTTACGGCCTCGAGATGGTGCGGCTGCTGCTCGGCCTCGGCTTCGACGACCTGGGCCTGCACCGCATTTGGGGCGCGCGGTCCCCGTGGAACGAGGCATCCGCCCGGACCATGGCGGCCGCCCGCATGGTCGAAGAGGGTGTCATCCGGGAGCACGTCCTGAAGGGCGGCGTGTGGCGGGACTCCGTGGTGCACGCCATCCTCGACCGCGAATGGCACGCGGCGACGGAGGGCCGCGCCGCCGGAGGCTGATGTCCGGGTCCCCGCCCGCAGGGCGCCAGTACGGCGGTAGGGTGAAGATCCGTGACAGAACACACAGCTGCGCACCGCCTCCAGCCGCTCCCGTCGCGTCCGCTCCGCATAGCCGCCGCCCAGGCGCAGGCCGAGGCCGGTGATGTCGAGGCCAACGCGGCCACCGTGGCGGCCATGGTCCAGGACGCCGCCCGGGCCGGGGCCCGGCTCGTGGTCTTCCCGGAGAAGTTCCTCAGCGGTTACGAGCCCGACCTCATCCGGGCCGACCCTCGGCGATGCGCCGTGCGGCCCGGCGACCCGCGACTGGAGCCCATCGCCGCCGCCTGCCGGGAGACCGGCACGGTCGCCGTCGTCGGCGCCGCGTTCCACGATCAGGGTGACCTGTATGTGTCGGCACTGGTCATCGACACGAACGGGGAACTCGTCGCCCGCTACGACAAACAGCACCTGTTCAAGTCGGAACGCGAGCTCTATCGCGCGGGTGCGGCCGGCTGCACCCTCGAACTGGATGGCTGGCGCCTGGGGCTGGGCATCTGCTACGACTCCGGCTTCCCCGAGCACGCGCGCGCGGCGGCGCTGGACGGCTGCCACGCCTACGTCGTCGGCGCCCTGTTCAGCGTCGGCAACGGGTATCACGAGTCACGCACCTGGTTCCCGGCACGGGCCCTGGACAACACCTGCTACGCCGTGCTCGCCAATCACATCGGCACTACGGGAGGCTGGAACACCTGTGGATCCAGCGCCATTTGGGGCCCGGACGGACGGCCGCTCGCCGAGGCCGCCGTGGACCGGCCCGAACTGGTCACCGCCGAACTCGACCCGAAGGCCCTGCGTGCCACCCGCGACGCGGAACCCATGCTGAGCGACCTGCGCGACACGACCACGCACACCCGGGCTTGGCACCGGCTCGACTGATCAGCCCTCACCCGGGACGGCACCGAGGAGGCGCGCCCAGGACACGGCCCCGGAACCCCGCCGCCAACCGCGATCCCCGGTAGGCCGGTACCGCCGGCCCCGGCTCGGCGCGTGTTGAGTTCACCTATAGGCGAATGCCTAGCGTCGGCGCCATGACAGAAGAAGCGCTCGACAACAGGCTCCGGATCGCGGTGGTGATCGGGAGTGTGCGCAGGCCCAGAATGGCCGAACCCCTCGCCGCGTGGCTGGAGCGCGAGCTCGGTGCGGCGCACTGGCTCGACCTCGACATGATCGACCTCGCCTCGGTCTCCCTGCCGATGCACGGGCTGCGGGTGGGCGGGGCGGCGGCGTCCCCGGTCTCCGGCCGGCTCGCGGGCGCCGACGGGTTCGTGTTCCTCGTACCGGAGTACAACCACAGCTTCCCGGCGCCGGTGAAGAACGTGATCGACTGGCACGTGGCCGAGTGGGCGTACAAACCGGTCGCGTTCGTCGGATACGGCGGTTCTGGCGGCATCAGGGCGATCGAGCAGTTGCGGGCCGTCTTCCCGGAACTGCGCGCCACCACGGTCCGGGAGTCGGTGCTGCTGTCGATGCCGTGGGAGCACCTGGACGCCGACGGACGCTTCGTTCCGCCGCCGGGTGCGGAGCGGGCACTGCACACGACGATGCGTGAGTTGCGGGTATGGGCGGAGGCGTTGCGCTCCCTCCGGGCCGGGGCTCCGGCCGGTCGGAAATGAACGGGCTGACCATGGCGGCAGCGCCCGCGGCGAACAAGGCGAACAGGCTGACGAGGGCGGAAGTGCGCGCCGCGCTCGTGCTGGCGTCCGGCGGACTGATGGCGGTGCTGGACGCGACGATCGTCGCGGTCGCGCTGCCCCGGCTGATGGCGACGTTCGGCACGTCGTTGGCCGCCGCCCAGTGGATCATCACCGCGTACACGCTCGCCATGGTCGCGACGATGCCGCTGGCAGCCAATCTCGCCGCACGCTGGGGCGCCCGTCGGGTGTACCTGGCGGCGCTGCTCGGATTCGCGGTCGCCTCCGTCGCCGCCGGGGCGTCCGGCGGCCTGGGCTGGCTGATCGCCGCCCGAGCGGGACAGGGTCTCGCCGGTGGTCTGATGGCGCCCCTCGGGATGACGATCGGGCTCGGCGCTGTCGCGCCCGCGCGCCGCGGCCGGATGATGGCGATCACCGGGCTGCCGATGCTGATCGGACCGATCCTGGGCCCGGTACTCGGCGCGGTGCTGCTGGGCACCGGGTCATGGCGGCCGCTGTTCCTCGTCACCGTGCCGTCGGCACTGCTGGGCGCGGTCGGCACGCTCGCGTGGCTGCCGGCCGACGCGGCACGCGGACGGCGGAGCCGGCTCGACCTGCTCGGGGCGGCGCTGCTGGTTCCGGGCCTCGTCGCGGTGGCCTACGGCATCGGCGCGCAGGACGGCCCGGCTTGGGTTCGGATCCTCACGGCCGTCCTCGGTACGGCGTCGGTCACGGTGTTCGCGGTGCGGGCGCTGAGGCACCCGGAACCGCTGCTGCGGATCGGCCTGCTGCGCGATCCGACGTTCGGCCGGGGCGCCGCGGTCCTCGCCCTGTACGCGGCCCCCTACTTCGGCACCGTGGTGCTGATGCCCGCCTACGTGCAGATCCTGCGGGCGGACAGCGCGTCGGTCACGGCGGCGCTGATGGTCCCCGGAACGATCGGCATGGGAATCAGCGTGCAGTTCGCCGCCCGCTGCCTCGAACGGTTCGGTCCCCGGCTCGTCGTCGGCAGCGGTCTGGGCCTCGCGATCGGATCCGGCCTGGCCCAGGTGATCGTCGGCCGGCCGGACACCCCTTACGCGCTGCTCGGGCTGCTCGGGTTCTTCCAGGGGGCGGGGACCGGCGCGGTCATGATGCCGACGATCTCCAGTGCCAGCCGCGATCTCCACGGTCCCGACCTGGCGTCGGCCTCCGCGCTGCTGTCGCTGGTGAGCACCATCGCGAACGGCCTGGGCACCGCGGCGGTCAGCGCGCTCTTCACGGTGCTGACGGCCACGATGACCGGCGGCGCCTCGCTGTCGGCGGTGACCGACGGGGGAGCGGCGGCCAGAACCGCGTACGCGGCCACCGTCGTCGATGCCCAGCGGCTGACCCAAGCGGCGGCCCTCGTCGTGATGTCGCTCGCCTTGGTCGTGCGGCTGCGCTCCCCGCGCCGCACCCCCGCGATACTGGACCGGCAGGAATCACCAGCGAACCCGGGACGTGCCTCATGACCGACACCCTGTCCTCCGGCCGCGCAGCGGGCCCTGCCGCACTGACGGTCGGGCAGGTGGCCGACGCCGCGGGGGTGACTGCCAACGCCGTCCGCTTCTACGAGGGTTACGGTGTGGTCAGCGCCCACCGGAACGGCGGCAACGCCCGTCGCTTCACCGTCGACGCGATCTGCCGGATCAGGCTCGCCCGTGCCGCGCAACGCGTGGGGATCACCCTGAAGGAGAGCGCCGACATTCTCTCCGGCATCCCGCCCTTGTGCCCCGACCCGGACCGATGGGCCGCCGCGGGGGAGGAACTCGTCCGGATGGGCCGGGAGCGCATCAGCCGGCTTCAGGAGACCGTGAACGAACTGTCCACGCTCGGATTCCTGCTGGCGGACCAGTCGGCGGCCCGGCGCCCGCACTGATGTACGCGATGTACCCGTGCGTCAACGGCCGCCCCCACGCAGGCCGTTGACGCATTGGTCCAGACCTTCTACGTTGAAAACGCTCGGTCGAGCAACGCGCACGCACGGTTCACCCCACCCCTGTACCACCCCCACCACCACAGGGAGAGCCATGTCCCACCGGCGCAGACCACCGCTCGTACCCTCTCGCCGCGCCCCGTCCGGAGGCGGCCCCGGACCCGGTGCCCCGCGGCACGGAGCCCGGTTCCGGCGGTGGACCGCCGCCCTGGGCGCCATGCTGCTCCTGCCGCTCGCGCTGCTCGCCGGACTCGCCGCGCCCGCCCACGCGGCCGGAGCGCTGACGGCGACGTTCACCAGCCAGGACAACGGCTCCTGGTGGAAGGGCAGTTACACGGTCCGCAACAGCGGCGCGGCCGCCGTCAACGGCTGGACCCTGGAGTTCGACCTGCCGGCCGGGGTCTCGGTCACCGGTCACTACAACGGCGACGCCACCGTCTCCGGCCGGCACGTGACCGTCAAGAACGCCTTCTACAACGCCGGCGTCCCGGCCGGCGGCAGCACCGAACCGTACAGCTACTGGTTCATCGCCAACGGGCCGATCGCCGCCCCGGCGGGCTGCACCGTCAACGGCGACAAGTGCGACGGCACCCCCGACGTCCCGCCGACCGCGCCCGGCACACCGGAGGCGACCGCCGTCACGGCCCACTCGGTCGCGCTGACCTGGGCCCCGGCGCAGGGCGGCGACCACCCCGTGGTCTCCTACGAGGTGCTCGGCGGTCCGGACACCGTGGCCACCACGGGCACCTCGGCCACCGTCACCGGCCTCACCCCGGCCACGAGTCACACGTTCACCGTGCGCGCCAAGGACAGGCGCGGCAACGTCGGACCGGCGAGCGCCCCGGTCACCGTCAAGACCGTCGACCCGGCGACCGACCCGGCACCGCCGACCGCGCCCGGCCGTCTGCGCGCCACCGGCAAGACCTCCTCCAGCGTCGGCCTGGCCTGGGACAAGTCCACCGACAACGTGGCCGTGGCCGCCTACGACGTGTACCGCGGCGGCACGCTGGCGAAGTCCGTCGGCGCGGACGCCACGACGGCCACGGTCGACGGGCTCTCCCCGGCCACCGCCTACACCTTCACCGTCAAGGCACGCGACACCGCCGACAACTCCTCACCGGCGTCCGACACGCTGACCGTCACCACCGACGACGTGGCCGGGCCGGGCAAGCAGCTCAAGGTGGGCTACTTCGCACAGTGGGGCATCTACGGCCGCCAGTACTTCGTGAAGAACCTGGACACCTCGGGCGCCGCGGCCAAGCTCGACGTCGTCAACTACGCCTTCGAGAACCTCGACCCGGTGAACCTCACCTGCCAGGCGGGGGTCACCAAGGGCGTCTCCGCCAACCCCCAGGACCCCGACGAGGGCACCGGCGCGGGCGACGCGGACGCCGACTACGCGCGTCCCATGTCGGCCGCCCAGTCGGTGGACGGCGTCGCCGACGACGGCTGGGCCAAACTCCGGGGCAACCTCAACCAGTTGAAGAAGCTCAAGGCCAAGTACCCGAAGCTGAAGGTGGTGGTGTCGCTCGGCGGCTGGACGTACTCGAAGTTCTTCTCGGACGCGGCCGCCACCCAGGCCTCCCGGGAGAAGTTCGTCAAGTCCTGCGTCGACGTGTGGATCAAGGGCGATCTGCCCGTCTACAACGGCGCGGGCGGCCCGGGCACGGCCGCCGGGATCTTCGACGGCATCGACATCGACTGGGAGTGGCCCGGCTCCGAAGGACATCCGGGCAACCACTACGGCACCCAGGACAAGGCCAACCTCACCGCGCTGCTCGCCGAGTTCCGCAAGCAACTCGACGCGCTCGGCGGCGAGCACCGGCTGCTGACCGCGTTCACCCCGGCCGACCCCGCGAAGATCTCCGCGGGCTGGGACCTGACCCGGATCTTCGACTCGCTCGACTACGCCAATGTCCAGGGATACGACTTCCACGGCGCCGGCAGCGACAACTCCTGGGAGCCCGGGCGCGCCGGCCACGCCTCCAACCTGTACGCCGACGCCCAGGACCCGTACCCCTTCCACTTCAGCGTCGAGGACGCGGTCAAGGTCTATCTGGACGCCGGGGTCAGTCCCCGCAAGCTGACGGTGGGCTTCCCGTTCTACGGGCGCGGCTGGCAGGGCGTGACCGACGGCGGGGCCGCCGGTGAGTGGCAGGACGCGGGCGGTGCCGCGCCCGGCCAGTTCGACACCGAGGCCGGGGTGCGCGGCTACCACAACCTGATCACCAGCTTCCCCGCGATGACCGTACGCCACGACGAGCAGTCCGTCTCGACGTACGGCTACACCGGTCCGGGCGGCCAGTGGTGGTCGTTCGACGACGCCTGGTCGATCGGGAAGAAGACGGCCTGGATCAAGTCCAAGGGCCTGCTGGGCGGGTTCGTCTGGGAGATGTCCGGCGACACACCGGACGGCCGGCTGATGACCGCGCTGGACGACGGACTGAGGTAGCCGGACCGCGGCAGCCCCGCGCCGCGTACGGCTCCCGGGCGGGCGGGCGGCGGACCGCCCGCCCGGGCCCCACACGTCCGCGGGCGCCTACTGCCGCTGGAAGGAGCGGATCTGGTAGGTGCCCATGAGGTTCCCTCCGTGGCCGGCGGCGGTCGATCCGACGCGGCTGTTGAAGTTGGTCTGCGTGTAGTACTGCACGCGGTGGCCGGTCCCGTTCCACACGGACAGCACGTTCCTGCCGTTGCGGATGAAGGAACACAGGTCGGCGGTGTTCGCGACCCTCTCCTGCGACCACTGGCAGCGGGTGCCGCCGCCGTCCCAGCCGCTGTAGATGCAGAAGCGTCCCGGGTCGCAGCGGAAAGCCGCGGCGGAGCTCGGGCCGACCGGGGCCGGGGCGGTGGCGGACGCGGCCGGGGCCGTGCCGAGCGCGGCGACGACGGCGAGGGAGGCGATGGCGAGCGAAGTGACACGGTACATGGGGGTGGTTTCCTTTCCGCGGGTTCTGCCGTCGGTGTCACCGGACGACGGCTGTCAGTGTCACGGCCCGCTCAGGACGGCCGACAGAGCGTGTGCGAGGGCGCGTGAGGCGTCCTGGGCGGTCGCCCGCCGAGCGGGGCGAGCCGGGTCCTCCGGCGGAGCCAGGGGAGCGTGCGGGTGCCCGGTGCGCCGGTCCCGGGGCCGGTGGCAAGGCGGTGGCCCAGGGAGCCGCCCGGTCACAGGACGGCGGCCAGGAGCTCCTTCGTATAGGGCGCACTCGGTGTGTCGAAGACCGTGTCCCGGGGGCCCGCTTCCACCAGCGCGCCGTCCTTCAGCACCGCGATCCGGTCGCAGAAGTGCCGTACCACCGCGAGGTCGTGGGAGATGAAGAGCAGCGACAGGCCCAGCTCCTCGCGCAGGTCCATGAGGAGGTTGAGGACCTGCGCCTGGACGGAGACGTCCAGCGCGGAGACCGGTTCGTCGGCGATGACCAGGCGCGGCCGCACGGCCAGCGCGCGGGCGATGCCGATGCGCTGGCGCTGGCCGCCGGAGAACTCGTGCGGGTGGCGGGAGAGGTGCGACGCGGACAGGCCCACCTGCTCCAGGAGTTCCGCCGCCCTGTCCCTGCGCCGTGCCGCGTCCAGGTCCGTGTGGATACGCAGCGGTGTCGTGACGATCTGCTCCACCGTGTGGCGCGGGTTCAGCGACGCGTACGGGTCCTGGTGGACCAACTGCACGTCCCGGCTCAGCTCGCGGCGCAGGCGCGTGTCGGTCGCCGCCCCGGAGATGTCCCGGCCGTCGAAGCGGACCTCGCCGCTGGTGGGGCGGCGCAGGCCGGCCAGGACCCGCGCGATCGTGGACTTGCCCGAGCCGGATTCGCCGACCAGGCCCAGGGTCTCGCCGCGGCTCACGTGCAGGCTCACGCCGTCGACCGCGGTGTGCGGGCGGGAGCGGCGCCGGCCCGGGTACTCCACGCGCACATCGCGCAGCTCGGCCAGCACACCGGCGGGGGCCGGCGCCGTACGCGGCCGGGCCGGCACACGGGGCTCGGGCTCCGGATCCCCGACCGTGGGCAGCCGGCTGCCGGGCGGGGTGCGCAAGGTGGGGGCGGCCCGGACCAGGGCCCGGGTGTAGGGGTGCGCGGCGGAGGTCAGCAGGCGCGTCGTGGGACCCTCCTCCAGGGCCTCGCCGGCGCGCAGCACCAGCATGCGGTGGCACGTCGCCGCCACCACGCCCACGTCGTGGGTGATGAGGACCATGGCCGTACCGGTCTCCGCCTGGAGTTCGCGGATCAGGTCGAGGACCTGCCGCTGGACCCTGGCGTCGAGCGCCGTGGTCGGCTCGTCGGCGATCAGCACGTCCGGATCGTTGACCAACGCCATGGCGATGACCACCCGTTGGCGCATGCCGCCGGAGAGGTGGTGGGGGTGGTCCGAGGCCCGGGCGGCCGGGATGCCCACCCGCTCCAGCATCGCCGTCGCCCGCTGAAGTGCCGCCTTGCGGCCCGCCTTCGGGTGGTGGACGCGGTAGGCCTCGGCGATCTGCGCGCCGATGGTGTGGTAGGGCGACAGCGCGTCGAGGGCGTCCTGGAAGACCATCGCGGCCTTGGCACCCCGGACCCGCCTCAGGACCGATTCCGGCGCACCCACCAACTCCGGTCCGTCACCGCCCAGTCGGATGCTCCCCTCGACACGGGTGCGCGCGGGGTCGTGCAGGCCCAGGGCGGCCAGACCGATCGTCGACTTGCCCGAGCCGGACTCGCCGACGAGCCCCAGGACCTCGCCCGGCGCCACGTCGAAGGAGATGTCCCGGACCGCCGGCACCGGGCCGCGTGCCGTACCGAAGGTGACCGTCAGGTCACGGACGCGCAAAGCGGGTTGTCTGCTCATGCGAGCCTCACTCGGGGATCGAGCCAGGCCACCGCCACATCGGCGACGGCCACGAAAACGACGACGAAGAACGCGGCCAGGAGCACGGTGCCGACCACCGTGGGCAGGTCGTTGCCGTGCACCGCGTCCACGGCCAGCTTGCCGACGCCGCCGAGACCGAACACGGACTCCGTGATGAACGCGCCCCCGAACAGCGCCCCGACCTCCAGGCCGAGCAACTGCACCAGCGGGCCGGCCGCGCCGCGCGCGGTGTACTTCAGATGGGCGCGCAGGGTGCCCAGCCCCTTCGCGCGGGCCGTGCGCACGTAGCCGTGGTGCATGGTCTCCAGCAGTTGCGAGCGGGTGAGGCGGGCGAAGACGGCCGCGTTGACGAAGCCGAGGACCAGCCACGGCAGGAGCAGGCCCAGGGCCCACTGGGCGGGGTGGGCGGCGAAGGGGACGTAGCGGGGGAGCGGGAACAGGCCCGTGGAATAGACGAGCAGGAACTGGAGCACGTAGCCGAGGAAGTAGATCTGGACGCTCGCGCCCAGCAGGCTGAAGCCGGACAGCAGGCGGTCCGTCGCCCGGCCCCGGCGCAGTGCCGCCGCCAGGCCCGAGCCGACGCCGAGGACGAGGATCACCGTCAGGGCGCCGGCCGCGAGGGAGACGGTCACCGGCAGGCGGTCGGCGATGGCGGCGAGCACGGGCTGGTGGAGGGTGTAGGAGTAGCCGAGGCAGGGTGCCGGGCAGGGGATCGGGGTGCCGTCGACGTCCGCGATGGTGCGGCCGGTCACGATGCCGCCGACGTAGTCGAGGAACTGCGACAGGAGTGGCTGGTCGAGTCCCATGCTCGCGCGGACCGCCTCGACCTGCGCGGTGTCGCACTTGGGGCCGCAGGCGATCAGCGCCGGATCGGAGGGGGCGGCGTAGAAGAGCGCGAAGGCCAGGGCGGTGATCGCGAGGAGCACCGCCACGGCCTGCGCGGCCCTCCTGAGGAGGTATCGGGTCATGGTCGCGGGGATCAGGCGTTCTTGAGGTACAGGTCGACCGCGGCCGTGGCGCCGTAGATCGGGTGGATGGCGGCGCCGCCGACGTCCTTGCCGCGGAACTGGGAGACGCTGGTGTAGAGGAAGGGCACCACGGGGACGTCCTTCATGATGGTCTGCTCCAGGTCGATGAGTTCCGCGGCCTTCTTCCGCGCGTCACCGATCTTCGCGATGCGGGCCAGCTCCGCGTCCACCCGCGGGTTGGCGTAGCGGATGGAGTTGGACAGCGGGTCGAGGTGGCTCTCGAAGCTGTCGGGGAGCAGGGTCGAGGGAGTGGGCCAGTCCACGGAGTTGGTGGACAGCCACAGGTCGTACGGGGCTTCGTTGCGGAACACCTGGGCGTTGAACGCGGCCGGCTGAAGGCCCTTGACCACCAGCTCGATGCCGATCTTGGCGAAGGCGTCGGCGAGGATCTGCGCGACCTGGTCGTCCTGCGGGCTGTAGACGGGGTACGCGTACGTCAGCTTGGTGACCTTCGTCTTCGCCCTGGCCAGGTGTTCCCTGGCCTTGGCGATGTCCCCGGTGGGGGCGACGGGGTAGAGGTCGTACTTCTTCCAGCCCACGACGGCCGGTGACGACAGGGTGGTCGCGAAGTCGCCGGCGTACTGGCCGCCGAGGACCTGGCGGGCCTGCTGTCGGGGGAAGACGTAGTGGATGGCCTTGCGGACCTCGGGGTCGGTGACCCGGTCGTTCTTGATGTACAGGTCCGAGGTGTAGGCGCCCTGGCTGCCGGAGACGACCAACGTCCGCTTGGCGGGGTCGCGTTCGACCGTCGAGATCAGTGCCGGCGGCAGCGTGTTCTTGGTGGTCACGGTGGTCGGGCCCGAGCCCTGGCCGTTGAGCACCTCCTGGGCGGTGTTGAGGGCGGCCTTGCCGAAGGTGAACTCGAAGCGGTCCGGGTAGGCGTGCCGGATCGGGTCGGTGGCCGGCTTCCAGTGCGGATTGCGCTCCAGGGTGAGGCTCTTGTTCTGCTTGTGCTCGACGATCCGGTACGGGCCGGTGGCGAAGGGCTTCACGTCGTAGCCGGTGCCCGTGTCCTTGTCCTCGCGGACCGGCGAGGAGGAGGACTGGGCGGCCATGTAGGGCACGTCGGACTGCGGCTCGGGGAAGTGGAAGACGATGGTCTTGTCGTCGGGCGTCTCGATGGCCTTCAGGTCGCCGTCCTTCTTGGGCCCGCCGTACTTCTTCACCGCCTCGGTGCGGTCCTTGGAGCCGGTGAGCCACTCGGGCCAGTAGGTGGGGCCGGCCTCGAAGCCGGGGGCGAAGGTGCGCTCGATGCCGTACTTGACCTGCTGTGCGGTGACGGGTTTGCCGTCTTCCCAGGTGATGCCGTCCTTCAGGCGGTACGTCCAGGTCCGGCCGCCGTCGGAGGACGTGCCGGTGTCGGTGGCGAGGTCACCGACCAGTCTGGGCCTGCCGTCGATCACCTGGTACTGCGTCAGCTGCCTGCCCCACAGCAGCGAGGTGCTGTACGCCTCGCCGGCGTAGATCTTCTGCGGGTCCAGGTGGGTGTAGTCGGCCGTGTTGGCGACGGTGAGGGTGCCGCCCTCGCGGGCGCCGGGGATCTTCGGGGCGGGGCCCTTGCTGTCCTCGGCGGTGCCGAGGGTCGCGGTCAGCCGCCGGCCGCTCTTGGCGGCGGTGCTGTTCTCGTGTGTGTCCGTGCCCGCCCCCGCGGAGCAGGAGCACAGCAGCAGGGCGGCGGCGGTGGCGAGAGCCGGTACGGCCGCGGTGCGCGGGGTGACGGTGGGCATGACGAACTCCGATGCGTGGTACGGGTGTTGCTGATGACAGGTGAGAGAGAGGCGCCGGGGCTCAGCGGACGGTGTGCGGGTCGAGCGCGTCCCGCACGGCGTCGCCGAGGAGGTTGAAGGCGAGGACGAAGACGAGGAGCGAGACGCCGGGGAACACCATGTAGGTGGGGTCGTCGTAGAAGACCTCCGAGCCCCGGGAGATCATGCGGCCCCAGTCGGGGACGGGCTCGTTGATGCCGACGCCCAGGAAGGACAGCGCGGCCTCGGTGGTGACGATCGCGGGCACGGCGAGGGTGATGTGCACCAGCACCGGCGCCCAGACGTTCGGCAGCAGTTCCCGGAAGACGATGTGCCGTCGGCTCGCGCCGAGGGCCCGTGCCGCCTCGATGAACTCCCGCTCGCGCAGGGACCGTACGACCGTGCGCAGCACCATCGCGAGCGGCACCCAGCCGAAGGCGGAGAACACGAGGATGAGGACGGTGAACTGCATCCAGGCGGGTTCGCTCTCGTCCGGTCCCACGAAGCGGGTCTGGACGACCGGGCCCAGGGTGAGCAGGAACAGCAGGGCCGGGAAGGCGAGCAGGACGTTGCAGACGAAGGTGAACGCCCGGTCGACCAGGCCGCTGAGGTAGCCCGCGGTCACGCCGACCACCACGCCGACGACGGCGATGACGGCGGCCGAGGCGAAGGCGATCAGCAGGGAGGTGCGGATGCCGTGGAGGAGTTGGGCGAGGACGTCGCGGCCGAGTCCGGGCTCGATGCCGAACCAGTGCTCGGAGGAGATCCCGCCGTTGGGCAGCACGGGCAGGCCCTCCGGACTGAGCAGGCCGGCCTCGTTCTGCCCGTAGTGCTCGGTGGGGTTCTTGCCGTAGAGGGCGGTGATCAGCGGCGCGGTGACGGCGAGGAGCACGAAGAACGCGACGACCGCGAGCGAGACGAGGCCGACTCGGTCCCGCCGGAACACATGTGTCATCGATACCGCTGCCATGCTGTCGTACTCCCGACTTGCCTCGGCCGCTCCGGTGGTGGGGGAGAGCCCTGGATCACACCGGAGGCGAGGTTCTCGCTCCGGACAGCGGACATTAGATCGGAAGATCAAGATGGCTGCAATGCCTGTGATTGCAAGGTTGCATCGCTAAATGACGTTAGATTGCAAGAATGTTTCGTGTTCATGCAGACGTCATGGAAATACTCCCTATTTGCCGCGAATCGCCCTGTCGCGGGAGACGAGGGTCACACCAGGCGGGTTTCGCGCCGGGGACCTACCGTGGTCGCAGTGGCGCCGACGCCCCGGACGGCCGTAGCGGAGGAGAACGCGATGGAGGAGCACTTCGTGTGGGTGACGACCCGCCGCATCCAGCCGGGCAGCCTGGAGGACTTCGAACGGTCCTGGCGGCCCGCGGACCGGCCGCAGGGAATGCGCCGTGCCTTCGCCTACTGGTCCGAAGACGGGCAGGAGGTCACCGGGGTGTCGTTCTGGGACTCCGAGGAGGCGTGCGACTCCTGGCGGACGTCCGAGCCCGAGAAACAGCGGCGCGCCGCCATGGCCCCGTACGTCGTGGAGGAGCGAGAAGGCTTCTACCGGGGCCGCGAACTCGCCATCCCCGGCGGCACACCCGACTGAGCGGACCGCCGCGAGCGGGCCGGCCTCGGACCGGCAACTCGCGGACGAGCGCCGCCACTTGTCCGGTCTAGATCGGCAACCCTCTCTCGTCCGCTTGGCTCCGCCCACGCCAGCCGTTCATTCGGCGGTGGAAGTGCTCAGCGCGGCCAGCGTCGTCAGTTGCCCTGCCACGGTGTCGGCGATCAGCCGGGAGTCACCGGGGCGGAGGTGGCTGACGACGGTGAGCATGTAGGTCTCCGCGGTCTGGACGAGGTCGAGGTTGACGGTGCCGGGCGGAGGGAGGGGAGGCAGGGCGGTGATGCCGGTCAGACGGCGGCCGTACAGGTGACTCGGGCCGCCCCGCCACTTGAACGCCGTGCACACCGCTGTGCTCACATCGGGCTGGAGCATGCGCCTGGTCAGCGCCGTGGTCAGCCAGGGTGCCGTTCGGGAGATGCCTTCCAGGACGGGCAGGGCCGCACGGTGGGCCTGGCATCGCCGGTCCACGGCCGACAGCAGATGCTGGCAGGCCCGCAGGCGGTCGGCCGGGGCATCGGTGTCCACGGGCAGCGGGACGCGGATGGCGGTGCTGAGGTTGCCGAGCGTTTGCGCCTCGGACGGGCCGCGCAGGTCCACGGGCACTCTCGCGTACAGGGGCGCGGCGCCGCAGGACCGGGTCGAGAGGGTGTCGTAGCAGGTGGGGAGGGCACCGGCCAGGGCGCTGAGGAGGAGCTCGTTCAACGTCGCGCCCCGTCCGGACGCGGGCTGGCACCGCGCCGAGCGCATCACGGCGGCATCGAGCCGGGCGACGGTGACCGAGGGGCGGCATTCGCCGGGTGCCGGCGGCAGGGGCTGCCCCCGGCCGCTGCTGGCCTGCCACTCCCCGAGCAGGTCGGTGACCGGGACGCGGGGCCGCGGCAGCAGCGGGGCGGCCTTCGGGGCGCGGACGCGGATGTCGGCCTCGTCCATGAGGAGGCGGAGGAGGATGGCGAGGGAGCCGCCGTCGAGGAGCGCGTGGTGGGCCAGCAGCACCAGGGACGGCTCGCCGGTCGGTGCGGGTTCGGGCATCAGCAGCTGCCAGGGGGGCCGGTCGGCGGGCAGCCGCCGCACTGCCGCCGCGGCCAGGAGCGAGGGCAGGTCCTGTGCGCAGGCGGTGACGTGTGCGGCCGGATCGAACGGCCCCGCGAACGCCCAGCGGTGGCCGGACAGCACCGCCGCCCGGGAAGGCGGCCGCAGGATCTGGTGCATCCGCTCCAGCCCACCCCACCGCTCACCGACACGGGAGCGGAGTTCGGCCAGGCCGAACGGCTTGCCCGTGTACAGCGTGGCCGTGCCCATCGTTCCGGGCAGCCCCGGGCGCAGGAAGCTCGCCTCTTTCCCTGACAGCCGCATGCGGATCCCTCTGTGCTCGTGACGGGTACGGTCGTCGTCGGTGCGGTCGGCGGGTCAGACCGGGGTGTCGAAGACGAGGCAGGCGTTGTGGCCTCCGAAGGCGAAGCTGGTGCTGAGGGCCGGTCCGGCGGGCAGCTCGCGGGGCCGGGCGGTCACGAGGTCCACGTCGCACCGCGGATCGACGCGCACGGTGTTCGCGGTCGGTGGCACGAGCTCCTCGTGCAGTGACAGGCAGGTGATCACGGCTTCCAGGGCTCCCGCCGCCCCGAGGGAGTGCCCGGTGACCGCCTTGCTGGCGGTCACCGGGACGGCGGCGGGCCCGAACAGGGCGGTCAGGGCGCGTGCTTCGGCCACGTCGTTCAACGCGGTGCCGGTGCCGTGCGCGTTGACGTGCGTGACGGCGTCGGCGGGGGTGCCGGCGTCGGCGAGCGCCTGTTCCATGCACGCTCGCGCGCCGGTGCCTTCGGGGTGCGGCGCCGTGAGGTGATGGGCGTCGGAGGTGCTGCCGTATCCGGTGAGGGTGGCGTAGATCCGGGCGCCGCGGTCGCGGGCGTGATCCAGCCGCTCCAGCACCAGGAAGGCCGCGGCCTCGGCGAGCAGGAATCCCTGCCGGCCTGTGTCGAAGGGCCTCAAGGCACTGGCGGGGTCGTCACATTCGCTGATCATGGCACCGGATCGTCCGAAGGCGAGCGCGGTCGTCGCGGTCATCGGGCTTTCGTGGCCGCCCGCGATGACGACGTCGGCGCGCCCGGCCCGGATCATCAGCATCGCCTCGCCCACCGCGTGGCTGCCGGAGGCGCAGGCCGTGGAGAGAGTCAGTGTGGGGCCGGTGGCGCCGTGCTTGGCGCTGATCCAGTGGGCGCCGGCGTTGGACATCATCCGGGGCACGTACGGCACGTCGGGCCCTCCGATCCCGGCCTCCTGGGCGATCACTCCGCCGTAGGCGGTGCCGGTCACGACCGCCCTGCGGCCTGCGGGGGCCTGGATGCCTCCGGCGTCCGCGACGGCGTCCGCGGCGGCGCACACCGCCAGCTGCACGGACCGGTCCGTTCGCCGCGCCTCTTTGTAGGTGAGGTAGCCCTCCGGCGTGAACTCGGGCATCGGGCACGCGGGGCGTACGACGGTGCCTTCGGCATCGAAGGCGTGCATCCGGGCCGGGCAGCGGGAGGCGAGCAGGTTCTCCCACAGCGCGCCGACACTCGCCCCCGCCCCGCAGCGGACACCGAGGCCCGTGACCGCGACGGCACGCTGGTGGGTCATCCGGCGACCACTCCCGAGGCACGGGTGGCGCGCAGCCGCTCGATGAGCTCGGCCAGGTCGCCGACCGTGTGCACCGAGGCGGGATCGACGCCTTTGAACGACACGTCGAAGTGGCCCTCCACGGCAGCCTGGAGTTCGGTGATGTCCAGGCTGTCGGCTCCGAGGTCGGCCACGAGCCGAGCGTGCGGCACGACGTCCCGCACCGGCACGGACAGGCAGTCCGCGCACAAGGCGCGCAGTTCGTCCCAGTGGTCGAAGTGGGCTGTGTTCACGGTGTCTTCCTTTGTTCCGGTGCCGTCGTCAGCGGCCTGGTCGGTACGCGGTGGCGTGGCCGGCGTGGTGGCCCGGCTCCGCCGTCCGCGCCAAGGTGTCGATCTCCTGGGCGACGCCGTCGGCGAGCCGGTCGGCGCTGCCGGGAAGCAGGTGGCACACGGCGGTCAGCGCGCACGCGCCCGGAGTCTGCATCAGCAGAAAGCCGGCACCGCCCGGCCGGGACAACGGGGGCAGGCCCGCCATGTGCCCCAGCTCCCGGCCCTGGAAGGTGGTCGAGCGGGCACGCCACTTCACGGTGGTCGTCACCGTCGCCATGTAGGACGGTCGGCCTCCTCTGCCGGTCAGCCGCGCGCCCGCCCACGGCGCCGTCCGCCGAACGCTCTCCGCCAGGGGGAACAGCACGGCGGCGTGAACGCGGGCTCGTTCGGGCACCGCTCGGAGCGCTTCCTGGCAGGCCCGCAGGCGGGCCACCGGGTCGGCGAGGCCGAGGGGCAGCGCGACCCGGACGGCGGTGACGACATTGCCCAACTCGTCCTGGTTCTCCCGCGTACGCAGGTCGCACGGCACGCACGCGTACACCGGGCGCACGGACGGCCAGTCCTTCGGAGGGCCGAAACGGCTGCGCAGCGCTCCGGCCACCGCGCTGGTCAGCAGCTCGTTCGGGGTGGCGCCGCGAGTGCCCTCAGGGTGCCGGCCCGCGGCACGCAGCGTCGGGACCGGCAGTAGACGGACGGCGACCGAGGGCTCCGCCTGGTCAGGCGAGGGCAGGGGGAGGATCTGCCCGGGCGAGGTCAGCGCCTTGAGCTCCCGGGCCACCGCGGCCAGCGGGACACGAGGCCGGGGCACGAGGCCGGTGGTCCGCACGGGGCCGGCGCCGTCCATCAGCACGCGCAGCGCGACGGTGAGGGAGTGCCCGTCCATCAGCACATGCTGGGCCACCAGCGCCAGCGCGAAGCCGCCTGCCGAGCCGCCGGGAACGAGGAACAGCCGCCAGAGCGGCACCCCGCCGGGCAGCGGCCGGTTGACGAGGCGGGCCCACAGCTCGTGCAACTCACAGTGCGCGTCGAGAACATGCTCTTCAGGGCGGAACGGTCCGGGGACGGCCCAGTGCGCGCGGCGCCCGTCCGCGTCGGCGCCGGGCGTGAAGTGAAGCACCTGGTTCAACCGGGGCAGGGCCGTCCAGCGTTCGGCGACCCGCCGCCGGACTTCCTCCAGCGAAGGCGGTTCCCCGGTGAAGACCGCCGCCAATCCCGTGACGCCGGAGCATCCGTTGCGCAGGAGCATCTCGTCGGCGAAGGACAGTCTCATGAGGTGCACCGCCTGTCTGTCTTCCGTCGGTACCCGGCCCGGATGCGGGGCGCCGCAGCGGCGGAACTCATGGCCTGCCACGTCGATCAGGCACGTCCATGGCACGGCGACCGGCCCGGTGCCCGAGACCGGTGACGGGCCGGTCACCAGGACGGGCACCGGACGCGGGCACGCCGTGCGCGAGCGATGCCAGTTCTCGCCCGAACGCGTCGGCCAGGTCGCGGGCGTGGCCCTCGGGGGTGTGGCCCGTCACGGTCAGCGTGAAGACGCGCGCGTAGTCCGTGAGCGTCAGGCGGACCGTGCCGCGGGTCTGCAACGGTGCCAGGGGGATCACCCGCTCCAGCGCCGCACCGTCCAGGGACCAGGGCCCGCGCGGCCAGGTGATGACGGTGCAGGCCACAGGGGCCCAGTTCGGCAAGGCGGCCGGAGCGCCGACCAGGCGAAGCGCCCAGGGCCCGATGCGGGAGGCGGTGTTGATCAGGTCGAGCGTGGCCTGCGCCTGTTGCAGGGGACCGAGGCCGGCCAGCAGCTCACGGCAGGCTCGCAGCCGTTCCCGGGGGTCGTCGACCGCCACGGGCAGGGGAAGTCGCACCACCGAGAGGAGGTTGCCGAGCTCTTCGCCCTGTTCGGGTGTGCGCAGGTCCACGGAGAACATGCCGTAGAGCGGGCGAGCCGCGCCGGGCCAGCGCTCTGGGGGGCCGTGGACGGCACGCAGGGCGCCTGCGGACGCCGCGAGCAGCAGTTCGTTGAAGGTCGCGCCCAGCCCCGGCAGAGCCCGGCGGGCCGCTCGTACGGTGTCGGTGTCCAGGCCGCTCCAGGCGAAGTCCCTCTCCGGGCGGGCCGGCCCGCGCAGACGTGGCAGGGCGCGCCCGCACCGCAGGATGTCGAGCGGCCGGCCGGCACCCCGAGGCGCGGGTGCGGCCCGCACACCGCGGCGCGTGGTGCCGCGGCGTTCGCTGCCGCTGTCGAGGAGCCCGCTCAGCAGCCGCTCCAGGGACCGACCGTCCATGAGGGCGTGGTGGGCGGTGAGGATGAGGGCGAAGCGCTCCTGCGCCCTCTCCTGGCCGGGGCGGACCAGCAGCAGCCGCCAGGGGGGCCGCCCGCCGGGCACCGGCTGGGTGACCAGGCGGGCGAGCAGTCCCGTGAACGCCTCCTGCCCCATACCGTCACCGGGCACCGCCGCGCGGACCTCGGTGACATGAGCGCCGAGGTCGACGTCCTCACTGGGGTGCCAGCGGTGACGGCGCAGCCAGGAGGGCTGCCCGGGCCGCAGCAGGACCCGGCGCAACTGCGGAACGCCGCCCCAGCGGTCGGCCACGCGAGCGCGCAGATCAGCGAGGGACGGCGGTGTCCCCGTGAACAGCAGGGCCATTCCGATGGGGGGCGAGGGACGCGCACCGATTCCGGCGAGGAGTTCATCGACGGGCGACAGGAACACACTCTTGCTCATCGTGCGCACCGCGTTTCCGCCTCCGGGGCGCTCGGCGCGTTCTGGCCGCCGCTCGGTGTCACGGCGCCGTCACCTCCGCACCGGAGGCGTACGCGCCGTCGATGGCGGCGGCGACCTGACTCAGCGTCGTGTCCAAGGTGACCTGATCGTGGCTGAACGGCAGGCCGGTCCGCCTTTCCAGGGCGACGGCGAACTCGACCTGCGACAAGGAATCCAGGTCCACGTCCTCCATCGTGGTCTCGGGCATCAGGTCCCCTTCAAGGCACCCGAATTCGCCGACCAGAACTTCCACGACGATGCTGTATCCCGTGCCCACTAAAAACTCCCCGTGACGTCGCTCGAATCGGCGGCTGCCATCGGCGTGCAACTCCCCTATTGTGCGCGGGGAAAAACCGCGCGCCTGGCCAACAGCGGGTCTTTCACTCGTAAGAGGCTTCCGGCGCGGCACAGCCCAAGGGGCCGGGTACCGGGCACCCGGCTCACCACTCCACAAGCAGCCGTAAGAGCCCGCGGGTGAGCAGGCCCTCCTTCCAGGCGACGGGCTGCGGCGGCCCGGTGGCCAGACGCAAGGACGGGAAGTGCCGCAGCAGTTGTGCCAGGACGATCCGCAGCTGGAGCCTGGCGAGCGGCGCGCCGAGACACCGGTGCGGGCCGTGGCCGAACGTCAGGTGGGCGGCAGCACGGCTCTGTGACGTGCCGTCCCGGGGCTCGGCGAAAACGCTCTCGTCCCGGTTGCCGTGCAGCAACGACACCACAACGGCCTCGCCCGCGGCGACCGTGACCCCGCCCAGCCGCACCGGTCGCGTTGCCACCCGGGTCAGACTCACCGGGGTGGAGGGCGTGAGCCGCAGTAGCTCCTCCACCGCCGCGGGCAGCAGCTCGGGCCGGCGGCGCAGCTGCCCGTACGCCAGCGGGTCGGACACCAAGGCCAGCGCCGCCAGAGCGATCTGGCCTGCGGTCGTCTCGTATCCGGCCGTGAGCAACGTCAAGCCCGTGGTGATCAGTTCGGCGGAGGACAGCCTGTCCTCGTCGTGTGCCTGGATCATCGCGGTGAGCAGGTCGTCGCCCGGTTCCTGGCGCCGGCGCTCGATGAGGCCCGCCATATAGCTCACCAGCCGGACGCGGCGCAGCGCCTTTTCCCGGCGTGTGCCGTGCGTGCAGTCGAACACCACTTCCACGTGGTCCCGGAAGCGGTCACTGTCCTGCGCGGGGACGCCCAGCAGCGAGCACAGCACGCCGCGTGCCAGCGGCAGGGCCAGACCTCCGCTCAGGTCCCCGGGTGGCCCGGCGGCGATCAGCCGGCCGATGTGCTCGTCGGCCGACCGCTCGATGGACGGGCCCAGGAGCGCTGCCCGGCGGCCGGTGAACGCACCCGCCACCACGTGCCGCAGCCGCGCGTGGTCGGGGCCGTCCATGCTCACCATCGACTGCGGGGCGGGCTGGACGTCGACCAGCTTCGGCGCCGGGGCCTTGGCGGCCGCGACCCGGCTGAATCTGCCGTCCGTCAGCACCAGGCGCCCGAGGGCGTGGTCGCGTACGAGCCACACCTTGTCGCCGGTCGGTGCCGTCACCCGAGCAACGGCTCCCGGGGCTTCCGCCAGGAACGCCGGCAGCGGTCCCAGCTCGTTCACCTCGATGCGCGGGGACGCGGACGCCGATTCCACCGATTCCATGGCCGGGAACTGTATACCCGCCGGCGGTGACGATAAAGACGTTCGAGAGAGCGCGACTGTGGTCGTGCGCACAGGTGTCGGTGCCGACTGGATACGGGTTGTGCTCTTCCAGGCGCGCCGTACATGAAAGCGTGTAATTCCATTACCGGATTTCCGAGAAGACAGGAAACCTTCCGCGTGCGACGACCGTCCGCGCGCCGGCCGGGACTTGTGTGCGGGAGACCGGGGCCGGGCCTCCCGCACACCCCGTCAGCGGCGGACGGACGCCGGTCCGGCCGGTGTGTCACCGCGCAGCGTGATGCGGTGCATGACGCGGTGCCGGTCGCCGTAGTCCCGGTTCGCGTAGTGGGCCGTGCCGCGGTTGTCCCACAGCGCGACGTCACCCGGCCGCCAGCGGTGCCGTACGACGTGCTCGGGCTTGGTGAGGTGGGCGTAGAGGATGTCGAGGATGCCCCGGCTCTCGTGCTCCGAGACCCCCACGATGTGCGAGGTGAAGCCGGGGTTCACGAACAGTCCCTTGCGTCCGCTCTCCGGGTGGACCCGCACCACCGGGTGCTCCACCGGCGTCAGTTCGGTGAACACCTCGCCCTCCCACACGTTGCCGCGACCGCCCCGGCGCCGGGCGAGGTAGTACCCGAACTCGCGGCTGCCGTCGTGGACGGCCGTCAGCGTGTCGACGAAGTCCCGCAGACCCGGCGACAGCGACTCGTAGGCCAACTGGCTGTCGGCCCAGCTGGTGTCGCCGCCGTTGGGCGGCAGCACCACGGCCCGCAGGACCGAGATCGCCGGCGGACGCCGCACGAACGTCACGTCCGTGTGCCAGACGTCGGCGAACCCGTTGTCCTGGCTGTCCAGCGCGTACACCTCGGGAGGCACGTCACCGGAGTCGTGGACCGGGTGCCCGGCGGTGACCTCGCCCAGCCTGCGGCCGAACTCGATCTGCGCGGCGTCGTCCAACGAGTGCTGGCCGCGCACGAAGAGCACCTTGTACGCGACCAACGCCTCGCGCAGCGCCAGGACTTCGTCGTCGTCCAGGCGACCGAGGTCGATGCCGTGGATCTCGGCGCCGAAGTGCGGGCCGAGCGCGGTGACCGGCAGCCGCGACGGGGCGGGCCGCTCGCTGAGAAGGCTCATCTGTGTGTCCTTTCCGGATCGGGGGTACGGGGATCAGGCCGCGGCGGTCTTGACGGCGTGGGACACCCGCGCGCGCAGCTCGGCGAACTCGCCCGAGTTCCTGAGGTCCTCGGCGTCGACGCCGTCGCGGGGCAGCGGGATCGGGAGGTCCAGGGCCACGGTGCCCGGGCTCCTGGTCAGCACGATGATGCGCGAGCCGAGGAACACCGCCTCGTCCGCCGAGTGCGTCACGAACACCGTGGTCCGGCCCGTCCGCGCGGTCACTTGACGGACGTCGTCCTGGAGGCGTTCCCGGGTCAGCGCGTCGAGCGCCGCGAAGGGCTCGTCCAGCAGCAGGAGCGGGTTCTCGGCGGCGAGGGCCCGGGCGATGGCGACGCGTTGCTGCTGGCCGCCGGAGATCTCCCAGACCCGGCGCCCCTCGACCCCCGTCAGGCCCACGCGGTCCAGCAACTCGCGCCGCCGCTCGGGGCGTTGAGCGCGCTCGACGCCCGCGTACCGCAGCGCCAGGTCGATGTTGCCGCGCACGGTCCGCCACGGGAACAGCCGCGGTGTCTGGAAGACCACACCGGCCGTCACCCCCGGCCGGGGTTCGGCGCCATGGACGTGCACCGAGCCGTGCGTGGGCCGTTCGAACCCGGCGACGAGCCGCAGCAGCGTGCTCTTGCCGCACCCGGAGGCGCCCACCAGCACCAGGAACTCTCCGGCGGGAACGGTCAGATCGACCGGGCCCACGGCGGTGAAGGACTCGCCGCCCCGCCCGTAACGGTGGACCACCTCGTCGAGACGGACGGCGTCCGCGTGCCCGGCGCCGGCCTCCCGCGGGGATGCGGAGACATCACTTGAGGACATCGGGCAGCCCCTTGAGGTAGAACGCCTCGCGGACGGCGTCCTCGGCCGGAGCGGCGTCGATCTGCCTCTGCTCGGCGAGGAAACGCGCGGTGTCGGTGACGTACGTGAGCAGCTTGCCGGGTGTGCCGTCGGTGCCCAGCCAGTCGGGGGAGGCCACCTGCTCCGGGGTGAGGAAGACTCCCTGCCTGAGCTGGGCCCTCGCGGCCGAGGCGCTGATGCCCAGCTCGGCCGCGACGGCCGCCACCGACCCGTCGGGGTCGGACGTGAGCAGGCGCAGCGCCCGGGCCTCCGCCCTCCGCCAGGCGTCGATCGCCCCCGGGTCCCTGGCGATGAGGTCGTCCGACACCACCGCCAGGTCGAGCGTCGGTTTGCCCGCCGCACCGATCTCCTTGCTGCTGGTGAGCTGGGTACCGGTGGTACGCAGCTCGTCCAGGGTGGGCAGCCACACATAGGCGGCGTCGATGTCGCCCCGCTGCCAGGCGGCGAGGATGGCCTGCGGCTGCAGGTCCACGAGTCTGACGTCGGAGGGCTTCAGCCCGGCCGTCCGCAGCGCCGCCAGCAGGCTGTAGTGCGAGGTGGAGGCGAAGGGGGTGGCGACGGTCCTGCCCTTGAGGCCGGCGACATCGGTGATGCCGCTGTCCTTGCGCGCGACGAGGGCCTCGTTCTGCCCGGCGACGTCCAGGATCCACGCGACCTTGTACGGGATGGGTGAACCGCCCGAGATGCCGCGGGCGAACGGGCTGGACCCCAGCGCGGCGATGTCGAGCGACTTGCCGAGGAAGGCCTGGTTCACGGCCGCCCCGGAGTCGAACTTGATCCAGGTGACGCGGTGCTCGGGCAGCTCCTTCTCCAGCAGCTTCCTGTTCTTCACGAGCAAGTCACCGCTGGGGAAGGGGAAGTAGCCGATGCGCAGCCGCCGGGCGCCGCCCGCTGTCGCCGCCTCACCGGAGGAGCAGCCGGTGACGGCCGCGGAGACGGCGGCGAGGGCACCGGCCAGCAGGAGCCGACGGGAAGCGCCTTGGGACACAGGGGACATGACAGGGCCGTTTCTGTGCTGGGATCGGGGGACGGGACGGGGTGCCTTGGTGAATGCCGGGTGGCCGGTGCCGCGACGGGCTCGACGCCGTCGCGACCGGGAGCGGGAAGACGACGAGAACGAAGGAGACGAAGAAGACGGGGACTTGGGGAGGGCTGGTGCTAGGCGCGGCCGCGCCACGGCACGAGGGCGCGTTCCAGCCGCAGCAGCAGGCCGTCGATGATCAGGCCGGAGACGCCGATGGTGATGATGCCGACCAGTACGACGGGTGTGTTGTTGTAGTTGGCGGCGTCCTTGACCATGCCGCCGATGCCGGGCAGCCCGTTGACCAACTCGGCGGCCACCAGCGAGGAGTAGGCCACGCCCACGGCGAGCCGCACCCCGGTGAGCGTCTCCGGCAGCGCCGAGGGGACGACGACGTCCGTGACCACGTTCCACCGCGACGCACCGAGGGCACGGGCGGCCTCGGTCAGACTCCTCGGCACGGCTGCGACGGCCGTGGTGGTCGACACCGCCACCGGTGGGAAGGCGGCCACCGCCAGCAGCGTGATCTTCGGCTCCTCGTTGATGCCCAGCCAGATGACGAGCAGGGAGAAGTACGCCAGCGGCGGCAGCGTCCGCAGGAAGGTGATCCAGGGCTCGAACAGCGCGCGCACCCAGCCGACGGTGCCCATGAGCAGCCCGAACAGCACCCCGGCGGCGATGCCCAGACCGGCGCCGATCGCGATGCGACGCAGACTGATGCCCAGGTGCTCGACGAGGTAGGTGCCGTTGTACCCGCGTACTCCGTCGTGGGTCGTGGACACGTCGGCGAACGCGTCCCACACCTTGGCCGGCGGCGGGACCAGCGTCTCGCTCCAGGTGCCGCTCGCCGCCAGCAGCTGCCACAGCAGGAGGAAGACGAGGAGGGAGGCGGACGGCAGCAGCACCGGGCGAGTACGCGCCCACAGGTGCCGTACCCGGAGGGAGGGGGCGGGCGGCGGGCCGGCGTGGGGCCCGGCGGCGGGCGGCTTGGCCAGAGGGGGAGTCGTGGACACGGGCGTCCTCCATGGGACGCCGGGGAGGAACGGCCTCAAGGAGGGAGGGCGGCGGCCGGCCCCGGCGTGAGCGATGCTGAACGATGCGGACGGAGCACCCCGGCAGGGCGCGACACAGACCCTCGTCCGGGTGACGTCACCGGACGACGAGGGGCGCGGGAACAGACCGGATCAGCGACAACACGAGCCCGGACGCCGGCACAGGTCGATGACCAGGCGTCGCACCAAGGGCTCGGAGATCATGGTCCATTTGTACAACAGGCGCCTCCCCCGACCAAGAGCCCATCCATTCTGTGGAACACGGCGACGGCCGGTCGCGGTCACCGGGCGAGCGGCGCGGAGGACGGCAACCAGCCGATGCCGCCTACGCCGTTGACGCTCCGCGTGGCCCGGTATTAGCTGTCTCCGGCCTGTACGCCCGGGGCCACGGGACGTGTCGGCGAGGAGGAAGTATGCGGTACCTGACGCGAGTTGCCGCCGGGGCTGCCATATGGGGCGTCTGCGCGACGGCGCTGTCCGTGACCTCGGCGGCGGCCGTGGGTGAGGGGCGCCGGCCGCACACCGGTCTCGTGAGCACCGCCGCCGACGGGACCGGTGGGGACTCCGACTCGGTGAGTCCCCGACTCAGCGCGAATGGACGGCACATCGCCTTCGAGTCGTGGTCGGCGAACCTGGTGCCGGGCGACACCAACGGCATCAACGACATCTTCGTCAAGGACCGGCGGACGGGAGCGATCGAGCGGATCGACGTCGCGAGCGACGGCACCCAGGCCGACGTACCCCCGACCGCGTTCTCGCTCAGCGGGAACGGACGGTACGTCGCGTTCGACTCGCTCGACGGCGACCTCGTTCCCGGGGACACCCCCGACAGCGAGGACGTCTTCATCCGCGACCGCCGGACGGGGCGCACGGAAATCCTCATCGGGCCCGGCCCCGAGGGAAGCTTCACCTACGCCCCGTCCCTCAGCGCCGACGGACGCTACGTGGCCTTCACCTCCAGCCGCTCCGACCTGGTGCCGGGGGACACCAACGGCGAGACGGACGCCTTCGTCCACGACCGGTGGAAGCACACCACCCGGCGCGTGAGCGTCGCCACGGACGGCACCGAGGGCGGCGACCGGTCCAGGAGCGAGGCCATCAGCGCGGACGGGACCCGGATCGCCTTCACGAGCGAACGCCGCTTCGGCACCGGCGCCGAGGAGCCCGCGCCGGACCAGAGACGCCCGCGGTCCCGCTACTTCTACGTCCATGACACCCGGACCGGCCGGACCACACCGGCGGTGGTCGACCTCGACGGCGAGGAGACCCCCCTCAACGGCGACGTCGGCCTCAGCCCGGACGGACGCCACGCGCTCTTCTCCTCCCCGTACGCGAACCTGGTACCGGGCGACACCAACGGCGCGCGGGACCACTTCGCCAGGGACCTGACCACCGGTGCCACCCGGCGCCTCTCCCTGGCACACGACGGCTCCGAGCCGAACGACGACTCCGGGACCAGCCGCCCCCACCTCAGCGCCGACAACCGATACGCGGTGTTCACCTCCACCGCCTCCAACCTGGTGCCGGGCGACACCAACGGCACGGCCGACGCCTTCCGCCGGGACCTGCGCACCGGCGCCGTACAGCGGGTCGATGTCGCCGACGACGGGACACAGTCCAACGGAAGGACGGGCTTCCTCGCCATCGACGCCTCCGGGCGCACCGTGTCCTTCGACAGCGCCGCCGACAACCTGGTGCCCGGCGACACCAACGGCCACACGGACGTCTTCGTACGCGGCCCGCGCTGAGAGGCGGCACTCACGCGTCGTCGGACGCACGGGACCCGGCCGAGGGCGACGGCGCCCCGGTCCCGCCGGACCGCCGCCTCGCCCGTCAGCGGACCACGGGTGCCGCTCCGGGGCCGGCAGGCAGAGACACCCGGCCGCCGTGCGGGCAGGGCACGATCCGGTCCGCGAGGCCGAGCCGGCCGGCCTCGGCCAGGAAGGCGGACAGCGGCGAGCGCATCACCGTGTAGTCCTCGTAGTGCACCGGCAGCACGGCGCGGGGGCGAAGACGCCGGACCAGTTCGGCGCCCTGCGCGCCGTTCATGGTGACCAGGAAGCCGCCCGGCAGACGAGTGCCGCCCAGGTGGAGCACGGCCAGGTCGGCGGCCGGGAAGCGGTGGCCGATCTCCTCCAGGCCGTCGTAGAGGAGCGTGTCGCCGGAGACGTACAGCCGCAGCCGTGCCGGACCGCCCACGGCACCGAACTCGATCATGCTGCCCATCACGGGCGGCAGCAGCCCCCGCAGCACCGGGTGCCCGGCGTGCCGTCCGGGCAGCGCGGTGACCGTGGCCCGTACCCCTCCCCGGTCGAGGGCGAGCGCCTGCCAGGTCCGCAGTCCCGCCGTCCGCCGGAAACCGTGCAGCACTTTCAGCCGGCGTGCGGCATGGGGAGTGCTGAGGACCGGAACCGTACGGTCCAGGGACCGCCGGGCCCTGCGGTCCCAGTGATCGCCGTGCAGGTGGGAGAGCACGACGCCGTCGAGACGGGGCAGGTCCTCCGGGGCGAGGGCGGGCTCCGTCAGGCGCCGGCTCAGCAGTCCGTAGCCGAGATGGGCGTACTCGCCGCGGTGCAGGAAGTTCGGGTCGGTGAGCAGGGTCAGGGGGCCGTACCGCAGCAGTACCGTGGCATTGCCGATGAACCGTAGATCGAGCGCGTCGTCGGTGGACCCGTCCGTGCCGGCCATGGAGTCATCCGCTCCTTCCGCCCGGGCCGCCGGCGAACACGCCCCGGCCGCCCCGCTCGCTCAGTGTCCGTATGCCCGGTGGCGGGGCAGCGGTCCCGCGCCGGCCCGCCGGCCCGGCCGCTGCGCCGCGTGCCGCTGCCCGGGGCCGGGGCCGGAGCGGGCCGCCAGGGCATCGGCGACGGCGCCGGTCGCGAAGGCGTAGACCGCCTTGTGCACCAGGTCCACCGCCAGCTCCGCGCGCGGCCAGGTCTGCGGCGGGGCGCCGACCCCGGTGGCGTTCTCCAGGATCTGGTCGTTGGTCAGCCTCACCACGGCGAACTGCGCCGACGCCACCGGCCCGCGCAGCCCGGCATGCGCCATCACCGACCGCACCACGCCCAGCAGCGCCCCTTGCCCGTAGTGCATCGCCCAGTTCACCGAGCGTGGCGGTGACGGCCGCCCGGGCATGCCCGTCAGCCGCTCCAGCGTGCGCGCCGGAACGTACGAGTTCGGCCGGCCGGTCAGGCGCTGCTCGGCCTTCTCGCCCAGGGTCATCACCGCGACCCCGGCCGCACCCGCTAGGAGCCCCTGCCACATGGCGCGTTTCATCATGCCGGACGCGTACCCCCGCACCGGGCGTCCTACCGCGCCCGCGACGGGGCCGGCACCCCTGCGGGCTCCGCCCGGCTCGCGGCGGCCGGTGGCCCATGCTTCCCGACGAAGCGCCCCACCCCCGGCGAACTGCGACGTTCACGGCGATACGGCTCCGCCGCCCACCCCGGGCCGGGACGGCACTCGTAGGAAGCTACAAGGCGGCGGTCCCGCTGTGCCCGCGATTCATGTTTTCGGCGCCTGGCTGATTCCTCCGGCCCGCTGTGTACTGCTCTGACAAGCCCGAACGGCGAAGAAGGGGGAAGGCCTTGTCGAAGACGCTGCCCGGCGGGCACCGCGCGCCTCGCGCCGCGGTCGCGTCCACCGCCAACCCGCCACGATCCACGACGAGCGCGGCGTCGCCGGCCACGCCCGCGGGCCTCGGCCCCGCCCGCGCCCGGTCTCCCCGGAGCACCCCCGCCGCGTCCGGCCGGACCCCTGTTCGTGCGGGTGCCGCCGCCTCCCCGAAGGTACCCGCACTCCACCCCACGGCATTCGACAAGGAGCAACCGTGACCGTGAACACCGCGACCATCGTGCAGAACGAGCAGGAATGGATGCAGCAGGCCATCGCCGTCGCCACCGACAGCGCGAACAGCGGCGGCGGCCCCTTCGGCGCCCTGATCGTCAAGGACGGCGTGGTCGTCGCGACCGCGCACAACCAGGTCACCGCGACGAACGACCCGTCCGCGCACGCCGAGGTCAACGCGATCCGCGCCGCCTGCCGGGAACTGGGCACCTTCATCCTCGAAGGCTGCACCCTGATCACCTCGTGCGAGCCGTGCCCGATGTGCCTGTCCACCGCCCTGTGGGCGCGCCTGGACCGGCTCGTCTACTGCGCCGACCGCAACGACGCCGCGGTGGCCGGCTTCGACGACCGCAAGTTCTACGACCTGTTCGAGAAGCGGCCCACCGAAGCGTGGCCCCTGGAGGTCGCCCACGTGGACCTGCCGGAGCGCACCGCGCCGTTCGACGCGTGGATCGCGAAGTCGGACCGCGTCGACTACTGACCGACGGAAACGGAACCCCGCGCCGGGTGAATAACGGGGGCCGAAACCTCTTGAATTCCGTGGCCTCAGCCACTATTTTGCGGTACACATCGAACCATAACCGCCGAAAGGAGGCGACCAGCGGATGTACACCAGCTCTGATCTCGGTCGCCTCGCTCGCCGCACGGTCTGGGTTCCGGGTCGCATCGCACACGGCTGCTGAACACGCCGTTCCGGTGTGCCCGTTCGTGGCACGCCCCGAGTCTTCCTCCACGACATCCCGGCACGTCGTCATCGCGTGTCGTTTTGCGCCCGCTGCTCTCACGTGGCGCGTCTGAGCACAGAAAGCTGCCTGAAATTGGCGAACATGATGAATCGATCGATCGCGCACCGGATTGAAGGCCCGTCATGGTAGCGGCGCGTATCACGGTCAATGGAAAAGAGACACCGATTTCGCCGGCCGCGCCCCACACCACGGTGCTGGATTTCCTGCGCGAGCGCGGCCTCACCGGCACCAAGGAAGGCTGCGCCGAGGGTGAGTGCGGCGCCTGTTCGATCCTGGTGGCCCGTCCCGGGGTGAACAAGGCCACCGACTGGGTGGCGGTCAACGCCTGCCTGGTCCCGGTCGCGGCGCTCGACGGCCAGGAGGTCGTCACCGCCGAAGGTCTCGCCACCGCCGGCGAACCCGGCAAGCCGTCCACCCTGCACCCCGTGCAGGAGGAGATGGCGGTCCGCGGCGGCTCCCAGTGCGGCTACTGCACCCCGGGATTCATCTGCAGCATGGCCGCCGAGTACTACCGGCCCGATCGCTGCGCGCACGCGGACCCGGCCGGCCACGCCGACGCCGAGCACGGCCCGAACGGCTTCGACCTGCACGCGCTGAGCGGAAACCTGTGCCGCTGCACCGGCTACCGCCCGATCCGCGACGCCGCGTTCGCCGTCGGCACGCCCGCCGAGGAGGACCCGCTGGCGCGGCGCCGCGAGCAGGACCCGCCCGCGCCGGTCGCCACCGAGTACACCCAGGACGACAGCGCGTTCGTGCGCAAGAACACCCTGGCGGAGACGCTCCGGCTGCTGCGCGAGCGGCCCGACGCCGTGGTGGTCGCCGGCTCCACCGACTGGGGTGTGGAGGTGAACATCCGCTCCCGCCGCGCGGAGTGCGTGGTCGCCATCGACCGGCTGCCCGAACTGCGCGAGCTGCGCGTGGCACCCGATGTCATCGAGATCGGGGCGGCACTGACCCTCACCGAGATCGAACGCCGCCTCGACGGCGAGATCCCGCTGCTGGCCGAGCTGTTCCCGCAGTTCGCCTCCCGGCTCATCCGCAACGGCGCGACCCTCGGCGGCAACCTCGGTACCGGCTCGCCCATCGGTGACAGCCCGCCGGTGCTGCTCGCGCTGGAGGCGTCGCTGGTGCTCGCCGACGCCGACGGCGAGCGCGAGGTTCCGCTGGCGGAGTACTTCACCGGCTACCGGCAGAGCGTGCGCCGGCCCGGCGAACTGATCCGCGCGGTGCGCATCCCGCTGCCGCTGTCCCCGGTCACGGCCTTCCACAAGATCGCCAAGCGGCGCTTCGACGACATCTCCAGCGTGGCGGTCGCCTTCGCGCTCGACATCGAGGACGGGATCGTCCGCAAGGCACGCATCGGACTGGGCGGCGTGGCCGCCACCCCGATCCGCGCCCTCGCCACCGAGGCGGCCCTCACCGGCAAGCCGTGGGCGGCGGAGACCGTCGACGCCGCGGCCCAGGTGCTGCGGGCCGAGGGCACGCCGATGAGCGACCACCGTGCCAGCGCCGACTACCGCTCCGCGATGCTCGGCCAGAGCCTGCTCAAGCTGTACGCTGGAACCACCGAGGCGGTGTCGTCATGAGCCATCTGTCCGAACGCCCCGAGAACCCCGTAGTCGGCGTCCCGATGCCGCACGAGAGCGCCGCCCTGCACGTCACCGGCACCGCGCTCTACACCGACGACCTGGTCTGGCGCACCAAGGACGTGCTGCACGCCTACCCGGTCCAGGTCATGAAGGCCCACGGCAGGATCACCGCACTGCGCACCGAGCCCGCGCTCGCCGTGCCCGGCGTGGTGCGCGTGCTGACCGGTGCCGACGTGCCCGGTGTCAACGACGCGGGAATGAAGCACGACGAGCCGCTCTTCCCCGACGAGGTCATGTTCCACGGCCACGCGGTCGCCTGGGTGCTCGGCGAGACCCTGGAGGCGGCCCGGCTCGGCGCGGCGGCCGTCGAGGTGGAGCTGGAGGAGCTGCCCTCCCTGGTCACCCTCCAGGACGCGATGGCGGCCGGCAGCTACCACGGCGCCCAGCCCCTGATGGAGACCGGTGACATCGACGCCGGCTTCGCCGACTCCGCGCACGTGTTCACCGGTGAGTTCCAGTTCGCCGGTCAGGAACACTTCTACCTGGAGACGCACGCGGCGCTGGCCCAGATCGACGAGAACGGGCAGGTGTTTATCCAGAGCAGCACCCAGCACCCCTCGGAGACCCAGGAGATCGTCTCCCACGTGCTCGGCGTGCCCGCCCACGAGGTGACCGTGCAGTGCCTGCGGATGGGCGGCGGCTTCGGCGGCAAGGAGATGCAGCCCCACGGGTTCGCGGCCGTCGCCGCGCTCGGCGCCAAGCTGACCGGCCGGCCGGTCAGGTTCCGGCTCAACCGGACGCAGGACCTGACCATGTCCGGCAAGCGGCACGGCTTCCACGCCAAGTGGAAGATCGGGTTCGACGCGGAGGGCCGCATCCAGGCCCTGGACGCCACCCTGGTAGCGGACGGCGGCTGGAGCCTGGACCTGTCCGAGCCGGTGCTGGCCCGCGCGCTGTGCCACATCGACAACACCTACTGGATCCCCAACGCGCGCGTCGCCGGCCGCATCGCCAAGACCAACACGGTCTCCAACACCGCCTTCCGAGGCTTCGGCGGACCGCAGGGCATGCTGGTGATCGAGGACATCCTCGGCCGCTGCGCGCCACGGCTCGGCCTGGACCCCACGGATCTGCGCGAGCGCAACTTCTACCGGCCGGGCCAGGGCCAGACGACGCCGTACGGACAGCCGGTCACGCAGGCCGAACGGATCGCCACCGTCTGGCAGCAGGTCAAGGACGACGCGGGCATCGCCGACCGCAAGCGGGAGATCGCCGCCTTCAACGCCGCGCACCCGCACACCAAGCGGGCGCTCGCGCTCACCGGCATCAAGTTCGGCATCTCCTTCAACCTCACCGCCTTCAACCAGGGCGGCGCGCTGGTGCTGATCTACAAGGACGGCTCGGTCCTGATCAACCACGGCGGCACCGAGATGGGCCAGGGCCTGCACACCAAGATGATGCAGGTGGCCGCGACCACCCTGGGCATCCCGCTGCACAAGGTGCGGCTGGCCCCGACGCGTACCGACAAGGTGCCCAACACCTCGGCCACCGCCGCCAGTTCCGGGGCCGACCTCAACGGCGGGGCGATCAAGAACGCCTGCGAGCAGCTGCGCGAGCGACTGCTGCGGGTGGCCGCCAGCCAGCTCGGCGGCAACGCCTCGGACGTGCGCATCGTCGGAGGTGTCGCACGCCTGCTGGGCAGCGACAAGGAGCTGGCCTGGGACGACCTGGTGCGCACGGCGTACTTCCAGCGGGTCCAGCTGTCGGCGGCCGGTTTCTACCGGACCGAGGGGCTGCACTGGGACGCCAAGACGTTCCGCGGCTCGCCGTTCAAGTACTTCGCCCATGGCGCCGCCGCGACCGAGGTGGAGGTGGACGGCTTCACCGGCGCCTACCGCATCCGGCGGGTGGACATCGTGCACGACGTGGGCGACAGCCTGTCCCCGCTGATCGACATCGGCCAGGTCGAGGGCGGCTTCGTGCAGGGCGCGGGCTGGCTGACGCTGGAGGACCTGCGCTGGGACACCGGGGACGGGCCGCACCGCGGCCGGCTGCTGACCCAGGCCGCCAGCACCTACAAACTGCCGAGCTTCTCGGAGATGCCCGAGGAGTTCAACGTCACGCTGCTGGAGAACGCCACCGAGGAGGGCGCGGTCTACGGCTCCAAGGCGGTGGGCGAGCCGCCGCTGATGCTGGCGTTCTCGGTGCGGGAGGCGCTGCGGCAGGCCGCCGCCGCGTTCGGCCCGGGCGGGACGAGTGTCGAGCTGGCCTCGCCCGCGACACCCGAGGCGGTGTACTGGGCGATCCAGGCGGCTCGGCAGGGTGGTGCATCCCGGAACGGGCAGGTCCGCGACGGGTTCGCCGTCAACGGGCACGCCGGGAACGGGCACGCCGGGAACGGGCAGGTCGCCGACGGCAGGGACCGGACCGGCGCGGAAGCGCTGCACGGTGCCTGACATGACGTGGGTCGCCGCGGTCGCGCGGTTGCGGGCACGCCGGGAACCCGGCGTGCTGGTGACCGTCGCGACCGTGCGCGGCCACGCCCCGCGCGACGCCGGTGCGAAGCTCGTGGTGGGGCGCGGCGAGACATGGGGCTCGATCGGCGGCGGCAATGTCGAGGCCGTCGCGATCGACCGGGCCCGCGAGATGATCGCCGCGTCCGAGCCGAAGCCGGAGCTGATCGATTTCGCCCTGAACGACAAGGTGACCAACCAGCACGGCGTGCAGTGCTGCGGCGGCACGGTCTCGGTGCTGCTCGAACCCCTGCGGGTGGTGCGGGCGGTGGCCATCTTCGGCGTCGGGCACGTCGGCCTGGAACTGGCGCGGATCCTGGCCCGCCAGGACCTCGACCTCCATCTGATCGACAGCCGTTCCGACGTCCTCGCCGAGGACCGGCTCGGCGTGCTGGCGGACGCGGTGGCGCAGGTGCACGTGCATCACACGCCGCTGCTGCCCGAGGAGGTGCTGGAAGAGCTGCCGCGCGGCACCCACGTCCTGATCATGACCCATGACCACGCCGAGGACGCCGCGCTCTGCGACGCCGCCCTGCGCACCAGCCACCTCGGCTCCATCGGGCTGATCGGGTCGGCCGCCAAGTGGGCGCGGTTCCGCAAACGCCTGGCCACCGAGGGCGGCCACGAGGACGCCGCCATCGACCGGATCAAGACCCCGATCGGGCTGTCCGGCATCACCGGCAAGGAGCCGGCGACCATCGCCGTGAGCGTCGCCGCCGATCTGCTGCGCACCTTCGAGTCCGAGGGTGACGACTGACTCCCCCACGGGATGGACGGGGTGCCCCGCGCTCGTGCCGGAGCATGGCGCGGGGCGCCCTTGTCACAGGTCGGCGGCGTCCACCACGTCACCCAGGTCGACGAACTTGAAGCCGGTCGCCGTACGGGTGCCGCCCTCGCCGTCGGGGACCTCCGGGGTGTCGTGGCCGTCCTGGACGACCAGCAGACCGTTCGGGTAGCGGCTGCCCAGCGGGGCGTTCAGGACGGCGGCGCCGTCGCACTCCTCCGACCCGTCGAGCGTCGCGGAGGCCGCGCCGACACGGAAGCCGCCCTCGTACTCGTTGTGCTCGCTCACCTCGCGGTCGAACAGGGCGAAGGTGTCGTCGCCCTGGCTGGAGGCGAAGAGGTAGCCGTCCCCGTCGGCTTCCTGGAACAGGGTCAGCCCCTCGACGTCCGCGGTCAGGTGCTCGCCGCCGAAACCGGGGTCGGTGCCGGCCGCGCACTCCTCGGTGGCCTCGTCGTAGACGCCGGGGACGCCGTACTCGCGGACCTTGTCCACCAGGACCGGCCGGTCGGTCAGGTCGGCGCGCAGCCGCCAGATGCCGACGTCCTCCTGGCCGGCGTACAGGGTGCCGGTGTCCGGGTCCACCACCATGCCCTCGACCTGGGGGAGTTCACCGGGCTCGGCGCAGGGCGACCAGGTGGTGCCGTCGGGCAGCCGGAACGACGCCGGGAGGTCGAGGGTGCGGACCTTGCGGTAACCGACGGTGCCGCGCGCGGTCGGGGTCAGTTCCAGCAGGGCGAGCCGGGTCCGCTCCCGCTGGCTGACCAGGGCGTAGGAGCGGCCGGTGGTCTTGTCGCGCCAGGTGGCGAGGCCGTACGCGGTGCGCTGGTCGTTGATCTCGGCCTGGTCGGCGGAGAAGACCGGGGCCGCGGCCGGGTCGGTGATGTCGGTCAGCGGCGCGCTCGGCCTGGCCGGGTCGATGCGGTAGATCCGCAGCCGGTCGTTGCCCCGGTCGCTGACCACGGCCACGTCGGTCCGGCCGGCGGGGGTGCTCAGGCCGGTGACGAGGTCGACGTTGTTGAAGCGGCCCGGGGCGTCGTCCTCGGCCGCCGGACGCGGCGCGGGCAACGACTGCACCAGCCGGGCGTCCAGGCCGTACACGCGCAGGCCGCCCTTCTTCGCCGTCGCTATGACGAGGCTGCGGTCCGGGTCGGCCGCGTTGCGCCAGATCGCGGGGTCGTCCGCGTCGGAGTCGCCGCCCGCCTCGTCGTCGTAGAGGGCGGGGGTCTCGCCGGCCGGGGTGACCGTCGGCAGGCCCGCGTCGTCGGCCCCGGCGGGGGCGGCGGTCAGGAGGGCGAGCAGGGCGGCGCCCAGGGCGAGGGTGGCGGCCTTGCGCGGAGTGCGATGCGTTCTCACAAGCGCTTCCTTGGTCGGTGTCGTGGACACGCCGATCTTGGAGGGAGAACTTTGCCTTCAGGGAACCGTGAGCTGGACACCTGGTCACGGACAGGACGACCGCACGCCAACTGTCGTTCATCACGCAACAGGACGCCTGCCCCAAGCGCTTTCCGCCGGGCAGACGTCCTGTTCGCGGTCCGGGCGGCCGGCCCACCGGTCACGGGCCCGTGACCGGTGCGGGGCTGGGCTCAGCGGCGACCCCGCAGCTTCCGCACCAGTTCCCGTGCCTGGGCACGGCGGCGCGGATCGGCGGCGGTCCTGCGCGCCTGTTCGATCGTTCGCCGGCCCTGCGGGCTCCTCGCGAACTGCTTGATGCGTTCGACAACTCCGGCCATGACGCTCCTCCCGTCGTCGTGCTCCGCTTCTTCCGAGGCACTCGTCGAGTGACCGAATACCCGGTGACCGGCGGTCCACCCCCTTCCGGCCGGGGATCGGCCAGGCGAAGGGCGTTTCGCGGCAGTCGTCCGAGGCCGGCCGCGGACTGGCGCGCGGCGCGGAGCCGGTCGGTGGATTCGGTCGGCCACTACGCGGCGAGGCCCGGCCACTGGTGCCGGCCGCGTGCTCACGGCGGGGGAGGCAGTCGAGCGGGCATCTCGGCGGTGACCGAGAACTCGCCGACGTAGTACGGGCGTTGAGGCGCCTTCGGCAGGGCGCGCCTGTTCTCCCGGCGCTCGCTCGGCGGCGGCTCGCTGCCTGCCGGCGGAAGCGGCGCCCCGGCCCCCGCCTCGCCCGGTGCGCGCCGCAAGGCGCGCACCGGCGGGCCGGAGGTGTGGCCTAGCAGGTCCCGAGGTCTTCCCAGACACCCCACTGGCCGGTGCTGCCGGGCTTGTCGCCCGTCACCCACCACTTGGCACGCCAGGTGTGGCCGCCGTAGGTGACGGTGTCGCCGCCGTTGTAGACGTGCGCGGCGTCCCAGGCCGGCGCGGTGCAGGTGTCTTCACCGCCACCGCCGCCGCTGCCACCGTCGCCGCCGCCGATGTTGACGTCGACGCAGGAGTAGAAGGCGTTGGCGGTGTCCGCGACGTTCCAGACGGCGAGCACCTTCTGCCGACCGGTGAAGCCGCCGAAGTCCACCTGCTGGCTGACGTCCGCGGCCGGCTGCTGGTTGCGGCCGTCGAACTCGGCGATCTTCTGGCCACCGATGAAGTACTGCCAGTTGGCGGTGGCGTGCCGGGCGGTGTTGTGCCACGTGAACGTCGCCGTCGTGCCGACCGGCGTGGCCTTCCAGCCCTTGCTGTCGTTGTCGAGCTCGGCGTACTCCGCGTGTCCGCCACTACAGCTCTGCAGGCCCTTCGGCCCTTCGACGCTCTGCGGTTCGTACTTGATCTGGCCGCAGTCGACGGCGCCCTCCGCGCACTGCTGCTGCCTGCTCGTGGGCAAGGTGACCCAGCCGTGGGCGCTGGCCGTGCTCGCCGGGAGGCTGACGGCGATCACCGGGGCGACCAGCGCGCCGATCGCGAGAGCCGCTCGTCTTTTCGTGTTCATGCCGTGCCACTTCCTTCGGTGTGTGTCGGAACCGTTGTCGGCGCAGCCCGGCCGTGCCGGACGAGTCGAGGCGCCGGCCGAAGAGGTCTGGACCTGTTGCGTGTTAGGTCTAGACCATAGTCGTAGACCGGATTCGGTCAAGAGGCTGGACAAGGTGAAACGCGCGTCCTGGGGGCCAGGTGGCCGGATCGCCTGTTGACCCGGGCGGGCGGGCCGGGGTTGGCTCGGCTCGGGCCGTAGGGCGGCAGGGGGTGCCGTCCGGTCGAGCCGCCCGCGTTCCGGCGGCGGTGACCGGCTCGGGCGGGCAGGGGAGGACACATGAGGTTCCGGGGACCGGCCGTCTTACCGGTGGTGGTGCTGGCCTGCGCGGCGGGCGTGGTTCCGGCGGCGGCCGTACCGCAGGCGCGCGACGCGGTGCGGCATCCGGCGCCGGTGGTGGTGAGTACGGCGGCGGACGGCACCCCGGCCGACGGGGACTCGGCAGGCGCCGTGCTCAGCGGGAACGGCCGCTTCGTGGCCTTCCTCTCGGACGCCGACAACCTGGTGCCGGGCGACACCAACGGCCTCGCCGACGTCTTCGTGAAGGACCTGCGTACGGGTGCCGTGGACCGGGTCAACGTCGCCAGTGACGGCGGCCAGGCCGACGCCACCGCCTCGCACGTCTCGGTGAGCGCGGACGGCCGCTACGTCGCGTTCGACTCCGGCGCCGGCAACCTCGCGCCCGGGGACATGCCCGGCGCCTGGGACGTCTTCGTGCACGACCGGATCACCGGGCGTACCGAGGTCCTGGTGGCCAACCCGGGCGGGGTCCCCGGGAACAGCTACGACCCGGTGATCAGCGCGAACGGCCGCTACGTGGCGTACGCCTCCTACCGCGACGACCTGGTGCCGCAGGACACCAACAGCGGGATCGACGTGTTCGTGCACGACCGGGCGGGGGGGACCACGAGGCTGGTCAGCGTCTTCACCGACCACCTCGAGGGAACCAGCACCTCCCTGGCGCCCTCGATCAGCGCGGACGGCACCAGGATCGCGTTCCGCCGGATGTGGTACCCGCCGCGCGGGTCGGCCGCGCGGCAGCCGCGGGCGCCGAGGCCCTGGTGGTTCTACGTCCACGACACCCGCACCGGGAAGACCGTGCCCGCGGCCGTCGACCGCGACGGCGGCACCCTCGGCATGCCGGCGTCGCCCGCTACGGGCCTCAGCCCGGACGGGCGCTACACGGTGTTCTCCTCTTCGTCGGCCGACGTGGTGGACGGCGACACCAACGACGCCGCCGATGTGTTCGTCCGTGACCTGGCCGCCGGGACCACCCGGCGCGTGAGCACCGCCGCCGACGGCACGCAGGCGCGCGACAGTTCGGGGCGCGGCCTGCTCGGCGCGGGCGGGCGGCGGGCGTTCTTCGTCTCCGCCGCGGACAACCTCGTGCCCGGCGACACCAACGGCGCCTCCGACGTGTTCGCGAAGGACCTGCGCACGGGAGGGGTGCGGCGGCTGGACGTGGCCGCGGACGGCACCGAGAGCGCCACCGGGACGTACGAGGTGACCGCGGACGCCGTCGGCCGCACCGTCGCCTTCCCGCACGACGACGGCCTGGCACCGGGCGACACCAACGGCCACCGGGACATCATCGCCGTGCGCCTGCGCTGACGGCGGCCCGCGCGCCGGACGGGGCGGACCGGGTGGACGAGGCGCAGACCGGGCTCAGAGCAGGCCGGGGCTTTCGATGGTCGCCTCCGCCAGCGACTTGCGGGTGAGGTCCGGGACCTCGCAGTCGGCCGCCGCGTAGCCGATGGGGAAGAGGATGTAGGGCCGTTCGTTGCCGGGCCGCTCGCAGATCTCGGTGAGGAAGCCCATCGGGTTGGGTGTGTGCGTCAGGGTGCTCAGCCCCATCGCCTGCAGGGCGGCGATGAAGAAGCCGCAGGCGATGCCCACACTCTCGTTCACGTAGTAGTTCTTGCGCAGCGAACCGTCCGGCAACGCGGTGCTCTTCTCGGCGAAGCAGACGACGATCCACGGCACGACGTCGAGGTAGCTCTTGTCCGAGTCCGTCTCCAGGCGCGCGAGCGCGGCGCGCCACTCCGGCGGGATCCGTCCGCCCTCGTAATTGACCCGTTCCTCCTCCTCGGCGGCGACCCGGATCCGGTGCTTGGTCGCGGCGTCACCGATCACGGCGAACTTCCAGGGCTGGAGGTGCGCCCCGGACGGGGCGGTGTTCGCCGCGGCGATGGCGAGGTCGACGCACGCCCGGGGCACCGGCTCGTCGCTGAAGAACCGCACGCTGCGCCGGCGTTCGAGGAACGACACGAAGTCCTTCCCCCGCCGGACCATCTCGGCCTCGTCGTACCGGTCGGGCCGGTAAGGGGTGAACGGGTGGGTGTGCTGCCTCACGACTGCTCCTCGTGGACGGGGAGCCACAGCGTGGGCCACCGGCAGACGAATACGCAACAGACCCTTCGATCCCTTGCTAATCTGACAAAAAATAGGGTGTGAAGGTGTCTCCGAGGTCGCAGATCGGCAGGTGCGGTGGCACGACAGGGACTCGACAGGCTCGACGGCCGGATGCTGCGCCTGCTGCGGGAGCGCCCGCGTGCGGGCCTGCTGGAGATCGCCCGCCAACTCGGCGTCGCGCGCGGCACGTTGCAGGCCCGGCTCGACCGGCTGACCGGCTCCGGCGTGGTGACCGGCTACGGACCGGACGTGGACGTCGCCGCCCTAGGCCACGTGGTCGAGGCGTTCACCACGTTCGAAGTGGACCAGTCGGCCCGTGAGGCGATCGTCGCGCGTCTCCGCGCCGTGCCGCAGATCCTCGAGGCCCACATCGTGACGGGTCCCGGTGACATCTGGTGCCGCATCGCGGGTACGAGCAATCAGCACGTACAACAGGTGATCGACCATGTCCTCGAGGTGCCCGGCGTCCGCCGCAGCACGACGGTGATCGCGCTGAGCGCGGTCATCCCTTACCGGGTCCAGCCCTTGGTCGACGAGCTGGCCGGTCTGCCGAAGAGGCCGGACGCGCGTCAGCCATGACCGGAACCGGCCCCGCGGCCAGGCGGCGGCTTCGTGTCAGGGCAGGGCGAGGACGCAGAACTCGTGGCCCTCCGGGTCGGTGAGACACGTCCATGGGACATCGCCCTGACCGAGGTCCAGGTCGGTGGCGCCGAGAGCCCGCAGCCGCGTCACCTCCGCCGCCGCGTCGTCACCGGGGTACGGCAGCAGGTCGAGATGGACGCGGTCCGGCACGGTCTTCACATCGGGCGTGCGGAGAAACACGAGTTGGGGTCCATAGCCCTTGGCGGACCGCAACACCGCCTGTTCTTCGGTCACTTCGTGCGGGATCCAGTCCGTCGCCGCACCCCAGAACCGGGCCATCGCCCGCGGGTCCGCGCAGTCGACCACCACCCTGGCGACCGGCCCGGTGTCCCGGTACGTCTCCCGGGGCTCCAGTACACACAACTCGTTCCCCTCCGGGTCGGCGAGGACCGTCCACGGCACTGTGCCCTGGCCCACCTGGGCGGGCTTCGCGCCGAGCGCCCGCAAGCGCGCGACCAGCTCCGCCTGATGGGCGGCGGAGGTGGTGGCGAGATCGAGGTGCACGCGGTTCTTCGTCGCTGTCCTGGGTTCCGGGACGGGAACGACATCGACGCAGACGGTCTCCGGGTGTGGCCAGACGAGGCCACCGGCGGGCCCCACATAGGTGGTGACGCCGGGGTGGTAAGCGGTCCAGCCGAGCGCCTCCGCCCAGAACCGGCCGACCGCCGTGCTGTCGAGAGCTTTTATGTTCACCTGAACCGGCCGCAGCGCCATGCCGACGATCCTATGTGCGGCCCGCACCGGGCCGGGGGCGTTTCCTCCGGGCAGTGGGCTGCCACGCTCGCCAACGCGTTCGGGTCCGGCGGCCACGACGTCAGTCTCGTCTTCACCCGGTGACGAGGGATACGCGACCGCCACGACGGCGGGGTGATCCCGCACGGCCGGCTCTCCGCGGCAGCGCTCGGCCCCGCCCTGCGCGCACCGTTGCAGAGCAACACTCCGGCAACGGATCCCGCGCCACGCTCCTGACCGGCCAGGACGGCGGCACGGGGGACGGCAACGTCCGTGCAACAGGCGCTGCGCGTCGCCCCGCTTCCGGGTTGTGGGCCGCAACGCCCCCGGCTTCGGCCATCCTGGTTCCACCGTCCGCGATCGGCCGGATGGGGGGCATGTCCCGTCGTACGGCGGCGGGTCGCACGAATGGAGCGCGCGGTGGACCGTCCTCTGTTGTCACCGAGATCAGCCTTGGTACTTCTGCTCGCCCTGCTCACCGGCGTGACGGCGAGCGGGCTGACGGCCGTCGCCGGGGAAGGAACGGCCCGCGGCCTGCTCGCGGGCCTCGCCGCCACGGGACTGGCCGTGCCGTTCTTCAACCGCCTCATCACCGCCGAGGACGACGCCCCACGGCCCCCGGCCCCCGTCGGCGCCGGCCCGGCCGAGAGGGACAGCGATGGGTGAACTGCGTCCGCTCGGCGAGGACTTGAACGACGACTCCCGGGCATTGGCCGAGGCGCTGCGCGAGCTGTTCGAGAGCCTCGATGTGTCCGTCCGCCGGTACGCGGCCCGGCGCCGGCTCGACCCGGGCACGGTCTCGCGGTACCTCAACGGCACCCGGTTACCGCCGTGGCAGGTGATCAGCGATCTCTTCACCGACGTCGCCGAGCATCGCGGGACCGCGGTCACCACCGAGGCCATCGAGTTGGTGCGGGGCCTGTACGGCTCGGCCGTGGACGCCGCCTCGTCGCCCAAGCACGCGGTGGAGATCCTGGAGCGGCAACTGGCCGACGCCGACCATGTGTCCCGGCGGTCCAGCGTCCGCGGGGACGTCCTCGGCGACGCGCTGCTGGACCGCACCCTGCGCATCGCCGACCTGGAGACGCGGCTCAACCAGCTCGAAGTCGACCGCATCGCCGAGCAGCGGCGGGCGGACGAGTTCGCCAAGGCCCACCCGGACGTCTACGGCCTCATCCAGGAGCGCGACGCGCTCCAGCTGGAGGTCGAGCGGCTCGGCGCGGCCCTGAAGGAGGCACAGGCCCAGCGCGCCGCGGCGGAGGACCGCTGCGATCTCCTCGAACGCCAGCTGGACGCCGTCGAGCAGGCCACGACGGCCGTGCTGCCGACGGGACGGCAGGGCATGCCCAAGATCCTCGTCGTGGACGACCAGCCGGACAACCTGCTGGCGATGACCGCCGTACTGGCGACGCTGGAGCAGGAACTCGTCACCGTCTCCTCCGGCCGGGAGGCCCTCAAGGCCCTGCTCGACCACGACGACTTCGCCGTCATCATCATGGACGTGCAGATGCCGGAGATGGACGGTTACGAGACCTGCGCCCACATCAAACGCCGCCCGAGGACCCGGGACGTGCCCATCATCTTCCTGACGGCGATGGGCACGGGGTCCGAGCACTCCGCCCGTGGGTACGCGGCCGGCGCCGTCGACTACATCAGCAAGCCCTTCGACCCGTGGGCCCTGCGCGCCAAGGTCGCCGTGTTCACCTCGATCTACCTGGAGCGGCACGGGCAGTAGACGGCTTGCCGACGCGGTGGGTACCGGTGACTCACCCGGACGAAGCGGGGGCGGATTCCGGACTCGGCGGAGGGAGAGGCGTACGCGCGCGGCGGTGAGCCCTTACGGTGAAGGTGAAGGTGCCGACGGGTTCCCGGGGTCCTTGTCGATCACGACATCGGCCGGGGCCCGACGCGCTGACGGAACCGGGTCCGCGCCCGCCTGCTTCAAGGGGGTTCGAAGTGCGACGAGCCATCGTGATGGGCGGGAGTTTCGCCGGGCTGCTCGCGGCTCGCGTGCTGGCCGACCATGCCGAGGAAGTGGTCGTCGTCGACCCCGACGGCGCGGACGGCTCGGGTCAGGGGGCGCCGCACAGACGGCAGTTGCACGCGCTGTTGTCGATGGGCCACGCGCAGCTCGACCGCTGGCTGCCCGGCATCACCGAGGAACTCGTGGCCGGCGGCGCCCAGGTGGGAAGAGGCCCGCAAGTGCGGTACTACGTCGACGGAGTGCTGAAGGCATGCGTTCCGGACAACACCCTGCTGGGCGCCACCCGGCCGTTCCTCGAGGAGCACGTGCGCCGGCGGGTGCTGGCCCTGCCCCAGGTCACCGTGATGACCGCGCGGGCCCGGGACCTGATCTTCGACGGCACACGCGTCCGCGGCGTCCGCGTACTGCCCGCCGAGGACACCGCGCGGCCCCACGACCTCGCCGACCTGAGCGGTGACCTGGTCGTCGACGCCATGGGCCGCTCCAGCCGGCTGGGCATGTGGCTGGCCGGGCACGGGTGGGACAGCCCGCCCATGGAGCGGATGAAGGTGGACCTCGGGTACGCCACCGCCACGTTCCACCGCGGGGACGAACTTCCCGATACGGTGGTCGCCCACGCGACGCCGGGCCCCGCCAACGGCTACGAACAGCGCCTCAGCGAACCCGGCGCCCTCGTGGCGGTCGAGCGGAACCGGTGGTCCGTGGTGCTGGTCGGATACGGCGACTACCGGCCCGGTCGGGACCCCGAGGAATTCCTGCGGCGCATGCGCCGGTGCGTCGCCCCACTGCGTGAGGTGGCCGACCGCTGCCGCTGGGACGGGGACATCGAGACGTTCCACTTCCCCGAGAGCCGACGGCGCGACTTCACCCGGCTTGGGCGCTTCCCCGGGGGACTCGTCGCCGTCGGCGACGCCGTCGCCTCCGTCAACCCCGTATACGGCCAAGGGCTCACCCTCGCCACGCTCGCCGCCTCGTCGCTGTCGGCGCACCTGCGCTCGGGGGCCTCCCCACAGGCGCCGGCCTGGGACTACTTCCGGCGGCTCGGCGTCGTCGTGGACGCGGCATGGAAGGTCTCCGCGGCCGCCGATCTCGCCCAGCCGCATGTGACGGGCCCGTACCCGCCGGGCTACCGGCTGCTCCGCTGGGTCGGTGACAAGGTCGTGGAGGCCTCCGTGATCGACCGGGCCGTCAACGAGGAGTTCATGGCCGTGGTGAACATGCGCAAACACCCGCGCGCTCTCACGAGCCCGCGCCTTCTCCTGCGGACGGCGCGGGTCCTGACGGGGATCCACTGACCGTCGCGGCGTGCGGGGGCGGGCCCGCCATCAGGGCCTTTCCGGTCCGCGAGGCTGCCGGTCAGTCCAGCAGGGCGGCCGTGAACGCCTCGCGGTGGTCCGCCAGCCACGTCCGCACGCGGTCCCAGCGTTCCCATCCGCCCCGCTCGGCCAACGCCCGGAGATAGACGGGGTCACCGTCGGCCACCCGGCGGGCGACGAAGGCCCGGCAGACTTCCGTGGCCTGCTCGACGACGCCGGGCAACGCGGCGCGGTCCCGCGCCGGGAGCCCGTAGCCGTCGGCGAGGATCCGCAGCCGTGCGGGCGCGTCCAGCCCGGAGGGGTAGAGGCCGGCCGCGGACACGGGGTCGAGCATGGGCACCCAGTAGCGAGCGGTCATGGCGAGGTCCCACAGGGGACGGCCCGGGGCCGCCAAGTCGAAATCGATCAGGGCGACGGCACGGCCGTCGCGGAAGACGACGTTGTCCGGACACACATCGTTGTGGCACAGCGTCGTTCCCCCCTCCGGATCGGCCAGGTCCCGGGGCCACTCGGCACGGGTGTCGACCGCGACGGCAGCGCCGGCCTCGTGCAGGCGCCGCAGCAGACTCCCCACCGACGCGAGGGCGGCCGTCGTCATCGCCCAGTCCGGGTAGGGCGGCAACGCCACGTCTCCCGGGATGAACGTCAACTGCTCGCGCCCGCCCGCGGTGAGGCCGACAGGGGCCGGCGCCGCGTCGAAGCCGTGCTCCTTCAGCGCGCGCAGCCAGGCATGCAGCGTGCGCGCGTTGCGCGGTGCCGGGCGCTCGACCAGCCCACCGCGGCGGAAGACCGCCCCCGCGTTCGCCATCCCGCCGACCAGCGCCTCGCCCTCAGCCGTCATGACGATCACGCTACCTCCGGACCGCCTTCGCGCGTACCCGGGCGCGAACAAGCGGCCCCTGCGCCTCCGGCCTTCCGGAACGACGACACGGGTGCCGCGTCGCACGCGCCGCCCCGCCCACCTCGGCCGTGTCCACGTGTGTGTCAGTCGAAGAGGGCGACGACCCCGTTCACCCAGACCGCGAGGAACGCGAGGGCCCCCACCAGACAGCCGACGCCCACCAGCACATCGCTCAGGGACCGCGGCCGGGCGGGCTCCCCGTACTCCTCCTCCAGGCCGTCCCGGTAGGAGTCCGGGTCGTCCCAGTCGACCGCGCGCCCCAGCTCCCCGGCGCACGCGGTCCGCACCGCGACCAGCTGACGCTCCGCGAAGGCGTCGGCGGCCATCGCCTCGGGGCCGCGCCAGGCAAGGGCCTTCATCCGCCGCGCGGCAGACCCGTAGCGCGCCTCGAAGGCGGCGGTCTCCTCGGCGTCCCGGTCCTCTTCCAGGTACATCCAGCGCCCGGCCTCGGCGGCGTCGCCGTAGAGCCGGTACACCTCGGCCAGACGCCGGCGGAGCGTCAGGTCGTACGGGAAGGACGACACGAGACCGCGCAGACGCTGGCGCGCGAGGGGAACCCGGCCGGCGGCCAGGTCCGCGTCGACTCGGGCAAGGGTCTCACTCAGGGGCATGAACGTATGATCGACCACCGTGCCGAGTCACCGCGACCGGGTTTCGCCGCTCAGCGCCCGCTCGCTCCCGGCGGCGACGGCCGGACCTCACCGGGACGGCTCAACCACACCTGCGGGACGGCCTCTTGAGCCTCCTCCGGCCCACTTGTGACACCCTTGTGACCGGAACTGTGACCTCTGCGACACGCACGGGGCGCGCACCTTGATGAGATGGCCGGATGCGCAGACCTGCTGACCTCCGCTGCCCTTCCGCCGCGCCCCTTCCCCTGCTGTCGGCCCTGGCCGCGGCCGCCGTCCTGCTCACGGCGTGCGGGACGGAGCACGCGGGCCCCGGGAGCACCGACGCCCGCGCGTCGGCGTCCCGGAATGTCACGCGGATCGATGACCCGGGCAAGGACGGCGTACGGATCACCTCGCTGACCCTCCCGTCTGCCTCCCCTTCCCCCTCGCCCACCCGCAGCTACCTCGTCTCCGCCGACAGGCTCCCCACCGAAGCGGATTCGGGGATCTCCGCGGCGTACGAGGTCACCAACCACGGCACCGAGGCCTGGACCTACACGGTCGTCGTCACCTTCACGAGCGCCGACGGCGGGGCCATGGCCAACCAGACCGAGACCGTGCGCGACGTCGGCCCGGGACAGACCGTACGGGGCACGGTCCGGGCCGGGCAACTGCCGCCGACCACGCCGCGGGTGACGGGGGCCAAGGTGGCCGAAGTGACCAAGGTCCCCGCGGCCGAGGCGCCGGCCGAACCTGGCACGTGTCCCGCCTCCGGCATCCGGGTCAGCGCCGACAAGGGCGATGCGGCCATGGGGCTGCGCGTCGTGGGCCTGCACCTCGACAACTGCGGCGAACGCGCCTACACCGTCGAGGGCTACCCGCTGCTGGAACTCCTGGACGACGAGCTCCAGCCCGTCGACGGCGTCGAGATCCTCCACGGCAGCGGTGAGATCAGCACCGGCGCCGGGCCCGACGAACCGCCCCGGCCCGTCAGGCTGAACCCCGGCGAGTCGGCGACCGCCGGCCTGGTCTGGCGCAACACCACCCAGTTCGGCACACCGGTGAACGCCCCCTATGTGCGGATCCGGGCGAAGGAGGGCGCCGACCCGGTGACGGTGACCCCGCACCTGGACCTCGGCACCACCGGAAAGCTCGGCGTCCGACCGTGGCAAAAGGCGGAACGCTAGATCCGCCCCGCCCGCCGAGTGGGTCAGGAGAACGGCAGCGGGTCGGGCAGCAGCCAGGTGGCCGCCGCCGCTCCGCTCACGCACGCCGTCGCCCAGCCCGCCCAGGCCCGTCCGGAGAGGATCCGGGCCGCGTGCGCGGCCTCGGAGGCGAGGACCACACCGCAGATGAGAGTCAGGGACAGGTCGTCCCAGACGATGTCCGGCCGGCCGACGACCAGCCAGCCCGCCACGCATCCCGCGAGCCCGGCGGCCATGTGGCGCCACGGCGCGGACTCGACGGGCTCGGACGAGGTACGTACGCGGTGCCTCAGAATCAGCACGATGTCCGCCAGGACCGCCGCTATCGCAATCAACCAGTGCTCCAGGAAAGATCAATCAGCAGCGGGATAAAAGCACACATCACGCGACTTTGGCCATGTGACGGGTCGACGGACATGTCTGGAGGCGGTCTGTCGGTGGCCATGGGCGGTCTGTCGGTGCTTTGTCGGTGGGCGGGCGGAGGTTGGTGACCGGCGGAGGACTCCCAGCGGGTCCGGCCGCCGGCATCGCGTCGCCCCGGCCCGTCCGCGGCGGTGCTCGCGGAGTGACCGCCGGGTGTCCGCCCGGCGGTCCGGACCCGGAAGGAACCCCCCATGGCTGTTGACGTCACGATCATCGGTGCCGGGCTCGGCGGTCTCGTGCTGGCGCGTGTCCTGCGCATGCATGGGATACCGGCCACGGTCTACGAGGCGGACCCTTCCCCGACCGCGCGGTCGCAGGGAGGGTTGCTCGACATCCACGACTACAACGGGCAGCTCGCCCTGAAGACGGCCGGACTGATGGACGAGTTCGCCGGCCTCGTCCTGGAGGGCCGTCAGGCGATGCGGTTCCTGGCCCCGGACGGAACCGTCCTGTTCGACAAGGCAGACGACGGTACGGGTGGACGCCCCGAGGTGCAGCGCGGCGACCTGCGGCAGATGCTGCTCGACTCGCTCCCGCCCGGAACCGTCCGGTGGGGGCACAAGGCCGGCCGCGTCCGGTCCCTCGGCGGGGGCCGGCACGAGGTGGTGTTCGCCGACGGCGGCACCGTCGTCACGAGCCTGCTGGTCGGCGCGGACGGCGCGTGGTCGCGGGTGCGGCCCCTGCTGTCCGCGGCCACCCCCCGGTACACCGGCAAGTCGGTCGTCGAGACCTACCTGTTCGACGCCGGCACCCGCCACCCGGCCGCCGCGCGAGCGGTCGGCGGCGGGGCGATGCTCGCGCACACCCCGGACCGGGACATCTTCGCCCACCGGGAGAAGGACGACACCCTGCACGCCTACGTGGGGCTGACCGAGCCGGAGGACTGGTTCGCCGCCGTCGACTTCACCGACGCCGCCGCGGCCGCCACGCGGATCGCCCGGGAATTCGACGGCTGGGCACCGGAACTCACCGCACTGATCACCGACAGCGACACCGCACCCGTCCTGCGCCGCCTCTACGCCCTGCCGGCCGAGCACCGGTGGGACAGGGTGCCGGGCGTGACCCTCATCGGCGACGCCGCCCACCTGGCGGCCCCGAACGGCGAAGGCGCCAACCTGGCCATGCTCGACGGTGCCGAACTCGGCGAAGCCCTCGCCGCGCACCCCGACGACACCGAGGCCGCGCTGAGCGCGTACGAGCAGGCCATGTTCCCCCGCAGCGCCGAGGCCGCCGCCTGGGAAGGCGGCGGCGCCCACGGAAACGACTCCGACGGCCCCCTGCCCCACGACCTGATCGCCGCGTTCTCCCGGCACGAGGAGATCCGCCAGGACAGCGCGCGGAGTTGAGGCCGGGGAGCCGGCTACAGCCCCTTGACGGGCGGGATGTCGAACTGCGCCTCGACGGCCCGGAACACCACCTCCCAGCCCTTGGCCTCGGTGTTCGTGTGGACGACTATCGTCCGCTCGCCGTCGGTGGTGCCGACGGCCACGAGGTGGGACCCCGGCATGCTGCCGGCCATGCCGCGCAGCCGCAGCCCGCCGGTCACCGCCGGGTCCAGCTCGAACACGCCCAGACCGTAGACGGAATGGGGCAACCAGTGGCCGCCCTCGGTGGAGACCGTGGTCCACATCTCGTGGTGCTGCTCGGCCGGCAGCAGGCGGCCGGTGGCGAGCGCGCGGAACGCCTCGATCATCTCTCCGGTCGTGGAGACGACGTTGCCCGCGGACCAGCCCCAGGAGGTGTTGAACTCGGTGATGTCGAGGGGAGGAAGACCGGGCTCCTCCAGCATCGACTGCCAGTTCTCCGAGGTCACGTCCGCGGGGTCGACGCCGTCCCGCAAGAACAGACCCGTGTACGCCCTCGGGTGCGGCTCCGGGTAACCGGTGTCCCCAGCGGGGCGCACATAGGTGTGCGCCAGGCCGAGGGGGCGGGTGACGGTGCGCGCGACCTCCTCCGCGTAGCTGTTGCCGGTGACCCTCTCGATGATCAGGCCGGCGAGGTAGAAACCACCGTTGGAGTAGGCGAAGGCCGCTCCGGGTTCGTGCAGCGGGGGCTGGGAGACCGCGAGCCGCAGCAGCTCGTCCGCGGTCCAGATGTCGTGGCGGTGCTCGTTGAACGCGGAGCGGGTGGCGTAGCGGCGCGTCAGCTCCGGGGCGAGTCCGGTGGTGAACAGCCCACTGGTGTTGCTGAGCAGATGCCTGAGGGTGATCCTGCTGCCGTCGTAGCCGTTGACGTCCAGCACACCGGGCAGCCACTTCTCCACCGGATCCTCGATGCTCAGCCTGCCCTCGGCCTCCAGCCGCAGTATCGCCGCCGCCGTGAAGGCCTTGCCGGCGCTGCCCACGTGCAGGTGTTCGCCCTTCTGGCGCGGCCGGCCGGACTCCAGGTCGGCCACCCCGGCGGAGCCGAACCAGCTGCCGTGCGTGTCGCGGACCTCGGCGACGATGCCGGGCACGCCCAGCTCGGCCACCACCCCGTCCAGCATCCGCTGGACCTTCTCGCGCCCGCCGCTCACGGAATTCGTCATGTCGTCCTCCTCGTCACGGGCGCCACCGGGTCCCTGCCGGTCCCGCTGCCCGCCCGTCTCTCGGTACGCGGACGACGATGCCGACCGGTGGTGACAAGGCTCTGATCAGCTGCTGACAGACCGGGCGGCCCGCTGTCAGGAGCCGTCGGCCACCCGGCGCAGCCGGTCGAGCGCCTCCTGCCGCGGCATGGCCGCGCCCCGGTCGTACGCGGTGGCGTACCCCGCGCGGCCCAGCCGTCGCACGAGTGCGGCGACGAGGTCGCGCAGCTCCGGGTCACCGGCGTCGAAGGCCCCGCGGATGACCTCGCTCATGCCGAGCGCGCCGGCCGCGCCGTCCGGATCACCCTCGGCCAGCAACACCCCCGCCAACTGCTGCGCGGCCGGAGCGGGATCCCGGTGGGCGAAAGCCCCCCGCACGGCCCTGGGCAGCAGCTCACGCGCCCGTACGGCATCGCCCGCCGCCAGCAGGTTCGCCACCCGGACCGGCGCGACCCAGTCCTGCACGATCTCGTCGGACAGGCCGGCTTCCCGGCCGAGCGCCTCCATCCGGTCCAGCTGCCGGCCGGCCGGTTCCGGCTCCCCGGCGCGCCGGTGCCACTCGGCCCGGCAGGCCAGTGCCGCGAGCCGCACGAAGTCGTCACCGCGGTCCCGGGCCTGCCGCTCGGCCGTGTCGATGTCGTGCCGGGCACCGGCCAGGTCACCGCCGCGTATCCGTTCGGCGGCGAGTCCGAGCCGGGCCTGGATATCGTCCCGGGGTACGAGGGCGAGCCCGCGCTGATACGCGGCGACCGCCTCGTGATGCCTGCCCTCCACCGAGCGGACCCGTGCCACGCCGGCCAGCGCCATCGCCGTGCACAACCGGTCGCCCGCCGCCTCGAACTCGCGCAGGGCGCCGGCCGTCGCATCCGCCAGACCCGCCCAGTCGCCACGGTCGTACCGCGCGAAGGCCTCCACCAGGAACGTACAGGCCACGGCCCACCGGTCCCGGCGCCCGCGCACCTCCTGGATCAGGCGGTGCACCACATCCTCCAGACCGACCAGAGAACCCATCGGAAGCGTCATCAGGAGCAGCATCGGATAGCGCTCCAAGGCCCCGGTGCGCGCACAGTCCTCGATCACGGCGCGCACCCGTTCGGCGCCGGGGGCGGGCCCGCCCCCGGCCACGAGGCGAAGGCCGGTGAAGGCGGCCCGTGCGACCTCGGGCAGCGCGTCGCCCAGCCCGCAGACCTCGGCCACCAGGGCTTCGGCACGCGCGTCGTAGCGCAGCGCGTTCCAGTACCAGTACAGCGGGGCGAGCAGCCGGGCCGCGGCGTCCGCGTCCCCTCCGTCGACGGCCGCCCGCAGCGCGAACACCAGGTTGTCGTACTCGGCGGTGAGGAGCGCGAACGACGCCTGCTGCCGGGCCGAACGCAGCAGCGGCTCGTGCTCCTCGGCCACGTCCGCGAAGTGACGGACCAGACGGTCCCGGACCGCTTCCCGCTCGCCCGCCTGGAGCAGCCGCCGCGCCGCGTACGCCCGGACGGTCTCCAGCATCCGGTAACCGTCGCCGACCCGTTCCACGAACGACTTGTCGACCAGCGAACCGAGGACATAGGCGACGTCCCCGGCGGGCAGCGTCCCGCCCGCGCACACCGCCTCGACGGTGCCGGCCCCGGTCGGGGCGGGGAAGACGGCCATGCGCCGGGCCAGCGTCCGCTCCTGGCCGGTCAGCAGCTCCCAGCTCCACTCGATCACCGCGTGCAGCGTGCGCTGACGGGGCTGGGCCGTCCTGTTGCCCGAGGCCAGCAGCCGGAACCGGTCGTCGAGCCGGTGTGCGATCTCCCCGGCGGTCATCGACCGCAGCCGGGCCGCCGCCAGTTCCAGGGCGAGCGGCAGCCCGTCCAGCCGCCGTACCACCTCGACGACCGCTGCCAGGGTGGGCCCGTCGAGGGTGAATCCGGGCCGTACGGCCGTCGCCCGGTCCACGAAGAGCCGCACGGCGGCCGACGCGGCGGCCTCGGCCGGGTCCGCCCCCGGGCGGGGGAGGGGCAGCGGACCGATGCGGCACAGCGCCTCGCCCAGGATCTGAAGGGGCTCCCTGCTGGTGGCCAGGACGGTCAGGCGCGGGCGCCGCTCGAGCAGGTACTGCGCCAACTCGGCGACGGCGTCCACGACATGCTCGCAGTTGTCCAGCACGAGCACGGCCTCGCCGCCCCCGAGCAGATCGACCACCTGTTCCCGCGGCTCCGCGCGGCCGTCGGCGGGCGGTCGTGCCGCGTTCGGGGTGCTGAGCGCGCCCAGGACCGCGTCGGTCACGCTGTCCGGACCGTGCGCTCCGGCCAGCGGCACGAGCCACAGCCGGCCTTGTTGACGGGTGCGGTGCCTGGCGGCGGCCTCCACGGCCAGCCGGGTCTTGCCGACCCCGCCGGGGCCGATGACCGTGACCAGCCGGTTGGCGTCCAATAGCCTGCCCAGCGAGGCCAGTTCACCGTCCCGGCCGACGAACGTGGTGAGCGGCGCGGGCAGTCGGCCGGGGGCCGGCCCGGAGCGTACGGCGGACGGCCCGGGTTCGCCGCGCAGCACCGCCAGATGGGCCTCGCGCAGTTCCGCCGAGGGATCGACCCCCAACTCGTCGGCGAGCCTGCCCCGTACGTCCTCGAAGACGGCCAGCGCCTCGGACTGCCGGCCCGCCGCCTTGAGGGCCCGCATGCGCAGCGCGGCCAGCCGTTCCCGCAACGGGTGGTCCGCCGACGCCGCCTCCAGACCGGCCAGGGCCCCGGCGTGGTCGCCGAGCCGCAGCCGTGCGTCGCAGTGGTCCTCCAGTGCCGCGAGCCGCACTTCCTCCAGCCGGGCCACGGCGGGACCGGCGAACGGGGCCTGCCGTACGTCGGCCAGCGCGGGCCCGCGCCACAGCGCGAGCGCCTCGCCGAGCAGGGAGGCCGCCTCCTCGGGATCCCCCGCGGCGAGTTCCCGGCCACCCCGTGCCGCCAACGCCTCGAAGCGGGCGGCGTCCACCCGCTCCTTCGGCACCGCGAGCCGGTAACCGGCCTCCGCCGACTCCAGCACGTCACTGGCGGGCAGCGCCTTGCGCAGCCGGTACACCAGCGCGTGCAGCGAGTTGAGCGCGTCCGCGGGAGGCCGCGTGCCCCACAGGCCGTCGATGAGCACGCCGGGCGTCAGGACGTCACCCGCCGCCAACGCCAGCCGGCCCAGCAGCATGCGCGGTCTCGGTCCCCCGACTCCGACCGGCCTGCCGTCCCCGTCGAGGGCCTGGACCGGCCCGAGCAGCGCTATCCGCATTCCCACCGGGCCAGTATCGGCAACTCACGGGCGTCGGGGAGTCGTTGGGGGGCCTCCTGGAGCCGGATCGCCGCACGATGACCGGTTCCTCGCGCTACGGCGACGGCGCCTCAGCCGGTGTCGCGGACGGCGCGGGCGAGGGTGCGCAGACCCTCGTCCGCCTCGTCGGCGGAGACGGTCAGGGGCGGCAGGAGTTTGACCACCTCGCTCCGGGAGCCCGACGTCTCCAGCAGGAGGCCCAGCTCGAAGGCCCGACGGCAGACCTCGACCGCGCGCTCCGCCCGGGCGAACTCCAGGCCCCAGACCAGGCCCCGGCCGCGGCAGCGCACCCCGCCCGCACCGGTCTCGTCGCAGAGGGCCAGCAGGGCCTGCTCGACCTGCTCGCCGCGGGCCCGGGTGTGCTTCTCCATCTGGTCGTCGGTCCAGTACATGTGCAGGGCGGCGGTGGCGGTGACGAAGGCGGGGTTGTTGCCGCGGAAGGTGCCGTTGTGCTCGCCGGGCTCCCACACGTCCAGCTCGGGCCGGAACAGGGTGAGCGCCATGGGCAGGCCGTAGCCGCTGATCGACTTCGAGACGGTGACGATGTCCGGGGTGATGCCGGCCTCCTCGAAGGAGAAGAAGGCGCCGGTACGGCCGCAGCCCATCTGGATGTCGTCGACGATGAGCAGCATGTCCTGCCGCTCGCACAGTTCCTTCAGCGCGCGCAGCCACTCGGGCCGGGCGACGTTGATGCCGCCCTCGCCCTGCACGGTCTCCACGATGACGGCGGCGGGCTTGTCCAGTCCGGAGCCCTGGTCCTCGAGCAGCCGCTCGAACCACAGGAAGTCCGGGACGGTGCCGTCGAAGTAGTTGTCGAAGGGCATCGGCGTGCCGTGCACCAGCGGGATGCCGGCGCCGGCCCGTTTGAAGGCGTTGCCGGTGACGGCGAGCGAGCCCAGTGACATGCCGTGGAAGGCGTTGGTGAACGACACGACCGCCTCGCGGCCCTTCACCTTCCGCGCCAGCTTCAGCGCGGACTCCACCGCGTTGGTGCCCGTCGGCCCCGGGAACATCACCTTGTACGGCAGGCCCCGCGGACCCAGGACGAGGCGCTGGAAGGTCTCCAGGAACGCGCGCTTGGCGGTGGTGGCCATGTCGAGCCCGTGGGTGACGCCGTCCCGTTCCAGGTAGTCGAGCAGCGCCCGTTTCAGCACGGGGTTGTTGTGACCGTAGTTGAGGGAACCGGCACCGGCGAAGAAGTCCAGGTAGCGGTGGCCGTCCTCGTCCACGAGGTGTGCGCCGTGCGCGCGGTCGAAGACCGCCGGCCAGCCGCGGCAGTAGCTGCGTACCTCGGATTCCAGGCTCTCGAAGATGCTCAGGTCGGGCGGCATGATGGTCATGCGTGCTCCCGGGGGTCGTCAAACGGCTGTGGTCGACGCGGAAGGTGCAGGGGGAGCGCTTCGCCCGGTTCGGGCTGGGCGCGGACAGGGGACGGCCGGTCTCTCAGCGCGCGCGGTCCGACTCGGTGGACCGCGCGGAGACCCGCGCGGGCTCGGGGCCACTCGCCTCGGGGCCGTCCGGCGGTTGCGGGCCCGGCCGTACGAAGCCGGGCCGTGCGGCCAGCAGACCGCAGACGAGTTCGGGCACCACCAGCAGGAGCAGCAGCCAGACCGACGCCTGCCAGCCGCCGGTGACGCTGTGCAGCACACCGAAGGTGAGCGGGCCGGAGGCGGCGAGGAGGTACCCGCCGGACTGGGCCATGCCCGAGAGCCGCGCCGTCACCGCGGCGTCGGGGGAGCGGAGGCTGAGGAGCGTGAGGGCGATCGGGAACGCGCTGCCCGTGGCGACTCCGAACACGGCGGTCCAGACCCAGCCGGCCTGCGGGGCCAGGAGCAGGCCGCCGAGCCCGACCGCCATCAGGGCGACGACCCCGAGGACCAGCGGCCGCTGGTCGCGCATGCGGGCCGCGACCACCGGGACGACGAAACCGAGGGGAATGCCGATGACGATGATGACCGAGTTCATCATCCCGGCGGTGGCGGGCGAGAACCCGTGGTCGTGCATGATCTCGGGCAGCCAGGCCGTCAGCGTGTAGAACATCAACGACGTCATGCCCATGAACACCATCACGGCCCACGCCAGCGGTGAGCGCAGCAGCGAGCCCTTGTCCGCGGCGGCCGGGGTCACCGCGTCCGGGGGTGTGTCCGCCGCAGACCCCGGACGGCCGGCCGGGGCGGACGGGGAGGCGTCGGCGGCCGGCCGGTCAAGCCGGCGCGTGCGCGCGCGGAGCGCCAGCGGGCCCCACACCAGCGCCGCGATCAGCGCGGGCACCGCCCACGCGGCCAGCGCGGGCCGCCAGCCGCCGATGTGGTCCAGGGGGACGGCGAGTCCCGCCCCGGCGGCGCCGCCGACCGACAGCAGCATCATCGACAGGCCGGTGAGCGTCCCCACGCGGTGCGGGAATCCGCGTTTGATGACCGCCGGCACCAGCACGTTGCCCGTCGCCATCCCGGCCGCGGCCAGCACCGTCCCGGAGAACAGCGCGGTCTGGGCGGACACCGCGCGCAGCAGGAGCCCCGCCGTGATCACCACGAGCGCCACGGTGATCGCCGCCTCGGTGCCGATCCGGCGGGCGAGCAGCGGGGCGAGGGCGGAGAAGACGCCCAGGCACAGCTCCGGCAGCGTGGTGAGCACGCTGACCTCGACACCGGAGAGCCCGAACGTGTCCTGGAGTTCGCCCAGGAGCGGGGGGACGCCGGTGATGGCCGCCCGCAGGTTGAGGGTCAGCAGGACCAGGCCGACGAGGGTCCAGATCGCTGCGGAGCGAGTGGTACGGGAAGAGGGGGTCATGTCGCCTTCGTCCTGCGCGGCAGCGTGTCGAACATCGGGTGCGGACAGCGGGAGACGCCCTGCCACGGTCCCGGCCCGGCCGGCGGGACCGACAGGGCCGGCGGGACCGGAGTGGCGGGGGCCGTCCCGTGGCCGGGGGTCAGACGGGGAACTCCCGGTTGCCGAGGTGCTGCGGACGCGGCCTGGCCGCCGCGAACGGGGCCTCCAGCGTGTTCTCCACGCTGTTGTAGACGATGAAGATGTTCGAGCGCGGGAACGGCGTGATGTTGCCGCTGGAAGCGTGCAGCAGGTTGGAGTCGAACATCACCGCGGTCCCGGCGGGGCCCGTCACCTGCTCGATGCCGTGCTGCTCGGCCATCCGCGTCAGATGCTCCTGACCGGGGGAGCCGACGGGCAGGCGCTCCACGCGCAGCGACTCCTTGTGGTAGTCGGGCGGCGTTTCCCCGACCGTGGGGACGAACGTCCGGTGTGTGCCCGGCATGACCATGAGCGGGCCGTTGCACGGGAGGTTCTCGCTCAGCGCGATGGACACGCTGAACGCGCGCGGCCGGGGCATGCCGTCCTCCGAGTGCCAGGTCTCGAAGTCGGAGTGCCAGTCGAACGGGGCGCCGCCGAAACCGGGCTTGTAGTTGACCCGGCTCTGGTGGATGTACACGTCCGAGCCGAGGACCTGCCGGGCGATGTCCGTGAGCCGGGGCGAGTACAGAAGGTCGGCGAAGAGTTCGCTGACCTTCTCCACCTCGAACACCGAGCGCACCCGGTCGGATCCCGGTTCCAGGATGACGCGTTCGCTCGCGCGCAGCGCCGGGTCGGAGCCGAGCCGCCGCAACTCGGCGCGGTACGCCTCAACTTCGCGCGGGGACAGCAGGTTGTCGAGGACCAGGTAGCCGCTGGTCTCGTAGCGGGCCAGTTGCTCCTCGCCGAGCGGGCCCGGCGCGTCACCCCACACCACGGGGTCGACGCGCGGCTGGGGCACGGCCTCCCCGGTGACCCGGGTCGGGTACAGGTCGGGACGGACGGTGGTGTTCATACGGCGCTCTCCTTCGGAGCCGATCGTGCCTTGCGAGTGCCCGGTTGGGCGGCCGGGTTGCCGTCTCAGGCCGTATCCGCCCCCTCCGCTTCGGTGAGCAGCGGGTACGTGCCGTTCTCGTCGTGGTCCTCCCGGCCGGTCATGGGCGGGTTGAAGACGCAGATGTAGCGGGAGTCGGTCCGGGGGCGCAGGGTGTGCCGTTCGTGGCCGTCGAGGAGGTACATCGTCCCGGGGGTGAGCCAGTGCTTCTCCCCGGTCTCCTCGTTGGTCAGCTCCGACTCCCCTTCCACGCACAGCACCGCTTCGATGTGGTGGGCGTACCACATGTACGTCTCGGTGCCGGCGTAGACGGTGGTCTCGTGCAGGGAGAAGCCGGCCCGCTCCCGGGCGAGGACGATCCTCTTGCTCTCCCAGGTGCCGGACTTGGACTTGACGTGCCGGTCGGTTCCCTCGATGTCGCTGAATGAACGGACGATCACGACGGGTGATGCCCCCTTGGGTCGTGGATGGGCGAAGCGAAGCGGCCTCGCTCAGCGGTGCGGGCGACTGTCCTCGGACTCGCCCGTCTGTGTGCGGGGTGGGGAGGGCGGGGCCGGTACCACTGCGCGGGCCTTGCACTCGGCGGCCCCGCAGGGGGGAAATACGGCCACGGGTGATTCCGGCCGGACCACTGGCCCGTATCGCCGGCGCACCGCGGAATTCCGGCGTCCGCCTGGTCAGCCCATTAGACCAACAGGGGCGCCGGGTATCAACCATGGGCCCGCGATCCGCCGTTGCCGCACCCGGCCGCATATTTCCGGCCAACTGACCGGCATGGACGGTCAGTTGATCTTGGCGGGGACGCTGTGTACCCCGGCCCGCCGACACCACGCCAGGGGAGAACACCTGCTTCACAGAACCTTCGAATCGCCACACACGTCCCTGCTGATTCCACCCCGTCACGCCTCGGCGCACCCACGCAGAGGCACGCGTACCGGTAGCGCCCCGGGCACGGCCGGTTCCGATCGGTGACGAGTCCGCACCCCCTCCAGGGATGCCACGCTGACACGGCTACGACGAGAAGTTGTCCGGACGCAGCAGGCGGACGGCGTATCGGAGACCATCCGCGTGCACCGTGATGCGGACATACCGGCTGGGGGCCGATATGGAAGCTCAGCTCGACCACAGCGATCGATCGGGAGGCCTGGTACTCACCGAGCCAGTGCCTCATCTAGTCCCCGTAGACCAGCTTCAGCCGGCCGATTCCCCCCGCCTCGCGGGAGAGGACGAGCAGCATGCGCGGAGGCTGGCCGAGAGCGAGACCGAATGGCCGCCGATCCTGGTCCACCGGGCCACCATGCACGTGATCGACGGAATGCACAGACTCCGCGCGGCCAAGGAAAAAGGGTGGCACTCCATCAAGGCGGAGTTCTTCGACGGCACCGCCGAGGCGGCCTTCGTCGAAGCCGTACGGGCCAACATCCGGCACGGCCTCCCCCTGTCCCTGGACGACCGGCGGTCGGCGGCCGAACGCATCATCGCCACCCGGCGGGACATGTCCGACCGGGCGATCGCCGAATGCACGGGACTGTCCACCAAGACGGTCGGCGGCATCCGCCGGCGGCTGAACGGCGGCTCCTCGCGCCAGGAGGTGCGGCTCGGCCGGGACGGCCGCCGCCGGCCGCTCAGCGCCGCCGAGGGAAGACGGCGGGCGGCCGAGGCGCTGACGGCACGCCCGGACGCGCCGCTGCGGCAGATCGCGAAGGCGGCGGGGGTCTCCGTGGGCACCGCACACGACGTCAGGGAACGCCTGCGGCGCGGGGAGGACCCCGTCGCGCCCAGGGACCGCGGACAGCCCCGACAACCCGTCGGGCTCCCCGTCGGTCTCCGGGAACCGGAGGCACCGGCCGGGGAGTCCGCGCTCACCGCCGGGGAGCGGGAGCGGAAGTCACGGAACATGAGCGCCAGGCTCCAGTCGTTACGGCGGGACCCCTCGCTCAGGTTCTCGGAATCGGGCAGAGAACTGCTGCGGTGGCTCTTCCTGCAGTACCAGGCCAAGGCGAAGTACCCGCACGTCGTCGAGAACATTCCGCCGCACCTGGCGGCGACCGTCGCCGAACTGGCCATCCAGTGCTCGGAAATGTGGCGAAGCCTCGCCCAGGAACTCGAAGACCGCGCGGGACGTGCGGACTAGCCGGCACGGCAGTGTTCAACCGATGACAATCCACACTTGAACAGGGTGTCGGCCGGAGGCGGCAGCGCGAAACGGAGCCCCTCGTCGCCGGGTTGTTCAACCCGGACGACCGAGGGGCTCCGCTGGTTTTCCTTGGATGGGGTCTGAAAACTGGTTCCCGGACGCGTTTCGGACACCGCGGGCCCTTTTCCTCTGGAGGACATGTGCCTTTCTCGTTCGCGCCGACGACGGCCACGCCGCTCGCGGCTCACGAATTGCTGGTCTTTCTGCTCCAAGTGGCACTGCTGTTGTTGTCGGCGCTTTTCTTCGGCAGGCTCGCCGCCCGCGCCGGCCTGCCCGCGGTCGTCGGGGAACTCCTCGTGGGAGTCGTCCTCGGCCCTTCCGTGCTCCAGCGCCTGGCCCCCGGCCTGTCGGGCTGGCTGTTTCCCGGCGGCCGGGAGCAGGCGCACCTGCTGGACGCCGTCGCCCAGCTCGGCGTGCTCCTGCTGGTCGGGGTCACCGGCATGCACCTGGATCTGGGGCTGGTCCGCCGGCGCGGCAGGACGGCCGCACTGGTCAGCGCCGGCGGCCTGGTCGTCCCGCTCGCCCTCGGTGTCGGTACGGCGTTCCTGCTGCCCGCCGCACTGGTCCCGGACGGTACCGAACGGGGCGTCTTCGCCCTGTTCCTCGGCGTCGCGATGTGCGTGAGCGCGATCCCCGTCATCGCCAAGACGCTGATGGAGATGCGGCTGCTCCACCGCACCGTCGGCCAGCTCACCCTGACCGCCGGAGTGATCGACGACGTGTTCGGCTGGTTCATGCTCTCCGTCGTCTCGTCGATCGCCGTCACCGGCATCAGCGGCGCACCGGTGGTGGAGGCGCTCGCCTCGGTGGCGCTCGTCGCGGTCGTGGCACTGACCGCCGGACGGTGGGCGGTACGGCACGCCTTCCGGCTGGTGGGCACGAGCCCGGAACCGGGAGTGCCGGCCGCCACGGCGGCCGGGGTGATCCTCCTGGCGGCGGCCGCCACCCACGCGCTGCACCTGGAACCGGTTCTCGGCGCGTTCCTCGGCGGTGTCCTCATCGGGCGGGAGGGAAAGGTGGAGCCGGCCCGGCTGGCCCCGCTGCGCACCATCGCCCTGTCCGTGCTGGCGCCCGTCTTCTTCGCCACCGCCGGTCTGCGCATGGACCTCGGCGCGCTGGCCGACCCTGGCGTCGCCCTGGCCGGACTGGGCGTCCTCGCGGTCGCCGTCCTCGGCAAGTTCCTCGGGGTCTGGGCCGGCGCGAGCCTGAGCGGCCTCGGCCGGTGGGAGGCGCTGGCCCTGGGAGCCGGCCTCAACGCGCGGGGCGTCATCGAGATCGTGGTGGGAATGGTCGGGCTGCGGCTCGGCATTCTCAGCGTGGCGGCGTACACCATCGTGGTGCTCGTCGCCGTGGTGACATCCCTTCTGGCCCCGCCGATCCTGCGCATGGCGATGTCGCGGGTCGAGCGAACGGCCGAGGAGGAAATCCGGGAGGCCGAGCAAAGGGAGTGGAGCACGCTGTCCTGACCCGGCGCCTCCCGGACCTGTTTGACACATCGGAATGCGGTCCGGCACATTCGTGACCTGGATACGACGCGGCACGGAACGCGTCATCGCGTCGCCCGAGCGAAAAGACTCGTGGCACAACTCCGAGAGTTGATTGCCGGCTCGGGTGCGGCGCCTCGAATTCGGGTGCGGCCCTTCGGACGAAAGAGAAATGTGCCGCCCACAGCCCCTGGAAAACGCGGCCACCCCACTTCGGAAGGTATGGCGACCATGAACGACCGGATTCTCACTCTCATCCAGGACGTCATCGAGGAGGTCAACGAACGCAGGGACGAGAAGATCCCCGTCACGGAACTGTCCTCCCTAGCCCTCTACGGGGACAACGGAGTCTTCGACTCCATGCAGCTGGTCAACTTCCTGACGCAGGTGGAGGAGGCCGTCGAGGACGCGTACGGCGAGGAGATCTCGCTGACCTCGGAGAAAGCCGTCTCCCAGAGGGTGAGCCCGTTCGGCAGGGTCAGCCGCCTCGCCGAGTTCGTCGAGGCCGAGCTGGCCGAGGCCGGTGTCGCCGTCTCCCAGCCGGCGTGACCGGCACGGGCCGCCTGATGATCGCCCTAGTCACCGGAACCAGGACCGGCGTGGGAAAGGCCCTGGCCGAACACTTCCTCGACCGCGGGGACACGGTGATCGGCTGCAGCCGCAAGCCGTCGGGCATCCGGCACCCCGCCTACCGTCATCACGAGATCGACCTGACCGACGCCGCACAGGCACGGTCCATGTTCCGCGCCGTCCGCCGCGAGTTCGGGCACCTGGACGCGCTGGTCAACAATGCCGGCACCTCGGTGATGAACCACTTCATGATGACGCCGGAGAAGACGGCCCGCGCCGTCTTCGACCTCAACTTCTTCGCGGTGCTGAACTGTTGCCGGGAGGCCGCCAAACTCCTGCAGAAGAGCCCCGAGGGATCCGCGGCGATCCTCAACGTCTCGACGGTCGCCGTGCCGTGGGCGCTGGACGGCCAGCTCGTCTACTCGGCGAGCAAGAGCGCCGTGGAACAGCTGACCCGCGTCATGAGCAAGGAACTGGCCGCGTTCGGCATACGGGTCAACGGGATCGGTCTGCCGCCGGTGCGCACCGTCCTCACCCGCACCCTCGCACCGGAGACCCTCGACGCCGTCGTGGAGCGGCAGACGATCGGGCGGATGTGCGAGATGGACGACATCGTCGGCCCCGTCGACTTCCTGACCACGGGCCACTCCGCCTTCGTCACCGGAGAGACGCTGTACCTGGGAGGAGTCCAATGAGGGACACCCTGACCGACAGGATGGAGCGGTGGGGCGACCGCACCGCCGTCGTCCACCACTCGTCCAGCCACACCTACACCGAACTCGCCGGGGAGATCCGGCGGATCGAGACGCTGCTGGACGAGGCGGGAGTGAAGCCGTACGACGCCGTCGTCCTGCGAGGAGACTTCTCCTTCTCCCAGATCGCCGCGCTCTTCGCGCTCTACCGCCGCAAGGCCGTGGTGGTGCCCGTCGTGACGTTCACCGAGACGACCCTGGAGGCCGTCCGCGCCGCCTGCCGCCCCCGGCACGTCGTGGACGTGCGGGACGACGTCACCGTCGCCCCGTTCGACTCGCCACCGGGCGAGGCATCGGAACTCTACGGAGCCCTGATGGCGTCCGGCTCGGCCGGGCTCGTCCTCCTCTCCAGCGGCTCGACCGGGGCGCCCAAGGCGGTCCTGCACGACTTCGACGCCCTGGTGGAGGAGAAGATCGGCACGGGCGAGCGCGTCGGCAGGAAACCCCCGCACATCCTGCTGTTCCTGCTGGCCGACCACATCGGAGGGATCAACTCGCTGCTCGGCGTCGTACGCGGCGCGGCGACCGCCGTGGTGCCGGCCAAGCGCACGCCCGAGGAGATCTGCCGGCTGGTCGAGCGGTACGGCATCCGCCTGCTGCCGACCAGCCCGACCTTCCTCAACCTCATCCTCATCGGCGACTTCCACGAGAAGTTCGACCTCTCCAGCCTGCGGCTGATCACCTACGGGACCGAGCCCATGCCGGAGGAACTGCTCAAGCGCGTCCACGCGGCCTTTCCGCGGGCCCGGCTGCTGCAGACGTTCGGGACCAGCGAGACCGGCATCTCCACCACGCAGAGCGAGTCGTCGTCCAGCACGTACTTCCGGATCTCGGACGAGGGAGTCGAGTACCGGGTGGTGGACGGGGAACTCCAACTGCGCACCCGCACCCAGTTCATGGGCTACCTCAACTACTCCGACGAGGCCGTCACCGCCGACGGCTGGTTCCGCACCGGGGACCTCGTGGAGGAGAACGCGGACGGCTACATCAAGGTGAAGGGCCGCGCCAAGGAGATCATCAACGTCGGCGGCGAGAAGGTCCTGCCGCTGGAACTCGAATCGATCCTCATGGGCAGCCCCCGCATCGCCTACTGCGCCGTCTACGGCAAACCCAACTCCATCACGGGCCAGGCCGTGCACGTCGACGTCAAACCCGACGGCGCGATGAGCAAGGCCGAAGTCCGCCGGCACGTCCGCGAGTTCCTCGACGGCAAGGTCGAACCGTTCAAGATGCCCGCCAAGGTGACCGTGATCGACGAGATACCGGTATCGGCCCGGTTCAAGAAGAAGAGGAGCCGGCCATGACCGACGTGGTCGTCATAGGAGCGGGCAAGTTCGCACGGGAAGTGGCCCGTTACGCCGAGGACTCCGGATACGGCGTCGCACGCTACCTCGCCGTCGAGGGGGAGGAGGTGCACGCGCCGGACGGAACCTGGACCAAGCTCGCCGCACATCCGCCGGACGAGGGCACGAAGGTAGTCCTCGCCGTGTCCGGCATGAAGCAGCGGCGCGAGCTCATCGAGGAGTACATCACCCCCCGCGGATGGCAGGCGGTCAACGTCGTCCACCCCTCCTCACGGGTCGACCCCGAGGCGATCGAAGGCCAGGGCAACATCATCGGACCGGACAACTACGTCGGCGTCGGCACCGCCCTCGGAAGCTACAACGTCGTCAACTACCGGTGTACGTTCGGGCACCACTCCCGGATCGGCTCGGGCAACTTCTTCGCCCCCAACTTCCACGCCGGCAACAGCGTGGAGATCGGGAACGGGAACTTCTTCGGCCTGGCCTGCACCGTCGCCCCCGAGGTCCGCATCGGCGACGCCTGCCGGTTCCAGGCGGGCCTCACGCTCTTCGAGAACGCCGCGAGCGGATTCTCCTACCTCGTCCCGAGCCGCATCAAAGCCATCAAGTCCACCGAGTCGTGAAGGAAGCACACATGAACGGTTCGAGCGTCGCCATCATCGGGGCCGGCCCCGCCGGCTGCACCGCCGCCCTCACCCTGCACCGGCTCGGTCACACACCGGTCGTCTACGAGCGCGACAGCTTCCCCCGCTACCGGGTCGGCGAGTCCTTCCTGCCCGGTTCGCTGTCCATCTTCCACCGGCTCGGCCTGCAGGACCGGATCGACGCCGCCGGGTTCGTCAAGAAGCCCTCGGCGACGTTCCTTTGGGGACGCGACGAGGCCCCGTGGACCTTCTCCTTCACCACACCGCGGACCTCCCCGTGGGTGTTCGACCACGCCATCCAGGTACAGCGCAAGGAGTTCGACAAGCTGCTCCTCGACGAGGTCAGGGAACGCGGCATCGAGGTGCACGAGAACACACCGGTGTCCCACGTCGACATCTCGGACCCCGGCAGGGTGTCGCTCACCGCCGGCCGCGGAGAGACCGCCAAGCGCCTGGAGTTCGACTTCGTGATAGACGCCGGCGGCTCCAACGGACCGCTGGCCCGGAAGCTCGATGTGCGCCGCTACGACGAGTTCTACAAGAGCTTCGCCATCTGGTCGTACTTCCGCCGCCCCGACCCCTTCGAGGGCGACCTCAAGGGGACGACGTACTCCATCACCTTCGAGGACGGCTGGGTGTGGATGATCCCGCTCAAGGACGACCTCTTCAGCGTCGGACTGGTCGTCGACCGCTCCAAGGCGAGCGAGGTGAAGCAGGCCGGCCCCGAGCGCTTCTACCGGGAGACCCTCGCCAAGGCCGACCGCGCCAAGGAGATCCTGGGCGACGCCGAGATGGTCGAGGAGGTGCGGGTCGTCCACGACTGGTCGTACGACTCCGAGGTGTACTCCGGCGGACGCTACTTCCTCTCCGGCGACTCCGCCTGCTTCACCGACCCGCTGTTCTCCCAGGGCGTGCACCTGGCCACGCAGTCGGCGGTCTCCGCCGCCGCCGCGATCGACCGGATCGCCCGGAGCGGGGCGGAGAGCGACGAGGTCCACGCCTGGTACAACCGCGCCTACCGGGAAACCTACGAGCAGTACCACGAGTTCCTCGCCTCCTTCTACACGCTGGCCTCCTTCACCGAGCCGGAGTCCGAGTTCTGGTCGAAGCGGCGCATCAGCGAATCCGACGACGGGCGCCTGAACCGCAAGCGCTGGTTCACCCGGCTGGCCGCCTCCAGCGGGGACGGCACCCTGTCGGTGGCCGACTTCCGCGACCGGGCGACCACCATGATGAGCATCGGGCGCCACCAACGCATGGAACTGAGCGACGAGTTCACCGACGACGAGCTCAACCCCGCCCGGGTGCGCTGGATCAGCCAGCTGACCAAGCGGCTCAACCGCATCAAGCGCCTGGAGTGGAACGGCGAAGAGGTCACCCTCAAGCCGTACTACAAGGTGGATCCCGAGACGTTCCGCCTGGAGCCCAAGCAGGTCCTCGCCAACGAGGACGGCCTCGACATGATCAAGTGGCCTCTGGAGGAACGGCACCGGCAGATCTTCAGCCGTCTCCTCAAGGAGGAGGTCGGCTACAAGGAGCTGATCCGTGAACTGAGCGACGCCGACCAGCAGGAGATCAGCTCACAGATCGTCATCCGCCTCATGGAGGCGGGCCTGCTGACCGGCTACGACAAGAACGGCGAGCGGGTCGCCATACAGGACCGCCTCCGCTTCGACGGCGTGGGAACCGAGTACGAGGTCTGACGCCGGAGCGCCGGAGCGCCGGAGCGCCGGACGCCGGTGCGGGCCGCCGCGGACTCGGCCGCCGGGCCAACAGGTCCGGCCGTCGGTTCCGCGGCGGCGCTCCGGGAACGACCCGGCGATGACCTGTGAACGGTCCGCAGCCCGCCCGTATCTCGCGGAGAACTGTCCGCGACCATCGCCCGAAGGAGGCGCGAAGCCCTTGGCCGCCGACGCCCTGCCCGCCACAGGTGAGTGCCACCTCTGGTCGGTGCCCGTCCGGAAGCGCCCCGAGTGGGAGGCCCTGCTGGCCCCCGACGAGGCGATCCGCGCCGCGGCGATGCCCGAGGGCGGCCGGCGGGACCTGCTCGTCACCTCGCGCGCGGCGCAGCGCCTGGTCGCCCACCGGTACACCGGCAGGCCGGCCCGAGACCTGCGCATAGAGCGCACCTGCCCCCGCTGCGGCGCCGGCCACGGTCGCCCCCGGATCGTCCACGGCGGGTTCGACTACTCGGTCACCCACACCCGCCACCGGGTCCTCATCGCGGTCGTGGCCCAGGGCGTCGTGGGCATCGACCTCGACACCTCCCCGTACCCCGGTGTGCCGCGGCGTCTCATCGCCCGCACGGCGACACCCGGCGAACGCGCGGCCCTGTCCCGGCTGCCCGCGCGGGAGGTGCCGGAGGCGTTCACGCGGCTCTGGTCGAGGAAGGAGGCCGTCGTCAAACTCACGGGACACGGCCTGGCCGCCCGGCTGGACCGGATCGAGGTGCGGGGTGATCTCGCCCGGCCCGAGGGGAGCCCCGCCGAGGACTGGCCCGCGTTCCCGATCCATCTGCGGGACGTCCGGGTGGAGGGCGCCCGGATCGCGGCGCTCGCCAGCACGCGTCGGATCACCGCCGTCGCACCGCGGTCGCTGGCCGCCCCGGCCACCACCAGGAACGCTCGATTCGCCTGACGCGAAGGGAAGAACGATGACAGGCTCACCGTCGGAGAAGACCACCGCCGACGTCCGCTACCGCACGCCCGTTCCGGAAGACGCCGTAGCCGTCTGGCGGATGGTGCTCGACGAGCCGATGCTGGACGACAACAGCTCGTACCACTACCGGCTGTGGTTCCGGGACTTCGCCGAGACGTCCATGGTGGCCACGCTCGGCGACGACATCGTGGGCTTCCTGACCGGCTACCGCCGGCCCGACGCGCCGGACACGTTCTTCATCTGGCAGGCGGCGGTGCGACCCGGCAACGGCATTTCGGGCCTCGGCATCGACCTCCTCGTGCACGCGATCGACCTCCAGCTGGCCACGGGGGCGAAGTACGTGGAGACAAGCGTCTCCCGGCAGAACAAGGCGATCCTGATGCTGCTGCACATGGTCGCCACGAGGTACGACGCCGACACCCACACCGAACTGCTGTTCCACGCGCAGGACCTCCCGGACGGCGACCACGACGAAATCCTCCACCGCCTCGGCCCACTGTCCTCCCATACCTGAGCCCACCCACCCGCCACCACCCACCCGCACCGTTCCGAAGCTCACCCCGTTCAGAGGCGTCCCTCCTCAGCTGTGCCGGTTGCCGCGGTCGGGGAGTCGGGTTCAGCTTGTCGATCTGCCGTTGTGGGGACAACCGTTGTGAGCGGACGGGGGCTACGGGGGAATGGCGATGCTGGACGAAGGGCTTTATCTGGCGGCATCGGTGCTGACGGCGGGCGCGATCGGGTACCGGATCGTCGTCGCCGTGAGGATCGCGGTGAGGCTGAGGGCGGAAGTGGCGGTTCGCGAGGACCTGTCCGTGGAGGAGTTGGCCTTCCTCGCGGGTGGGCCGCGCCGGACGTCGGCGACGGTCCTGTTCCGGATGGTGCGGCAGGGCCGTCTGGCCTTGGCGGAGGACGGCACGGTCACCGTCCCCGAAGGCGTGCGCGCGGTCGGTGTCGAGGCGGCGCTCGTCGAGGCGGCGGGCATCTCCCGCAGCGAACGGGCGGGCAAGCTGGTCGCCCGGACCGCCGCGAGCCGAGCGGTGCGGGCCGTCGGCGACCGCCTCCTGGCGGAGGGCCTGCTGATCCGTCCCACCCTGCGGCGCGCGCAGTATCGCGCCCGGCGTCTGCTGTGGTGGTCGGCGGCTCTCGCGCTCGTACCGTTGGTGTGGGACCTCACCGCCGGTAGCGCTGAACGTTGGTGGGCCGGTGTGGCCCTGTCGGCCGGCGCGGCCGTCACGGCCGTGCTCGTCAAGCCGTCCCGGGCCTGGGTGCCGTACCGCGTCCGGTCGACGCTCGGCATCCTGAGCGGCGAACGCGAGCGCCCGGCCGCGTGGCGCCGGGCAGACGTCCTCGCCGTCCTCGCCGTCACGCCTGTGGGCGCGGTGGCCCTCGGCGGACTGTCCGCCGCGCAAGAGCCGGAATTCAGGGAGTTGGTCACACCCGAGACCTGGAGGGCCGGGGACCCGGCCTTCGGCGACACCTCCGCCCCCGGGCACGGCACGTCGGCGCACTGGGGTTATTGCGGGTACGCCGGAGTGTGCGGTGGTGGCGACGCCGGGGGAGGCGGCGGCGGGTGCGGAAGCGCGGGGGAGTGAGGATGCCGACGCGCAAGTCGCCTTGACCGGACCGTGCCGGTCGGCGCCGCCCCGGTGGCCGCTGCCGGTTCGCGAAGGGGCAGGGGGTGACGGGGCCCGGCAGAAGCGGAAGGCGCACGCGAGCACCGCCGCGCATGCCGCGAAGGTCCTGAGGCGTCGGGAAGTTGTCATACCTGCACGCTAGGACGGCGGGCCGTTCGGCACAGTCCGGGAGAACCCGGAAACCGGGTGGGGTGATCCCCGAGAAGTGCCGGACCGGCGGACCTGGGGAGGGTGGCCTGTCGGACGGTCAGGATGTGAGGCCGCGTACGGCGGCGGCCAGGAGGGCCGCGCCGACGAGGACGGCCGGCAGCGGCAGCCGGCACCGGCGGAGGAGCGGCACGGCCGTCAGGGCCGCCAGGAGGGCGGGGTCCACCGTCCGCCACCTGTCGCCGGCGACGCCGGTCGCGACGAGCCCTGCCAGCAGGGCGGGGGCCATGAGGGCGATCACCGCCCGGGTACGAGGCGACAGTTCGCGCTCGCCGAGCACCGTCGGCCCGGCGGCCTTGAGGGCGAAGCCGAGGACGGCGACGGCCGCGATGGCCGGCCAGGGGGTCACTGTGCGGGCTCCGTTCCGGGCTGATCGTCGGCCTGTTGTCGACGCGGACCGCCCCGGTCCTCCTTCGGCAGGGGGCGTACCAGGGCCACCAGGGATGCGCAGGCGGCACCGATCAGCGCCGGCCCGGCGGGGAGGAGGAAGGAAAGTCCCGCGGCGATGACTCCACCCAGCAGCGCGGTCGTCCAGTACGCGCGATCGGCGCCCGGCGCGTCGAGAAGGAGGAACAGGAACATGGCGGGTGCCACCACGTCCAGGCCGAGCGAGGCCAGCAGATGGGGGCTGGGCGCCAGCACCACACCGAGCGCCGTGCCCGCGACCCACAGGACCCACTGGACAGCGCTGGCCGCGAAGAGTACCCGCCGATCGAAGCGCCCGCCCCCCAGGTGCGCGGCGGCCCACGAGCCGTCCACCAGCGCCTGGGCCTCCGCGGCCCGGCGCAACCGGCCTCCGCGCAGCGCACCGGAGGCCGCCACGCCCATCGGCAGGAAACGCGCGTTGACGAGGGCGGCGGCGACGACGGCCGAGGCCACCCCGCCTCCCGCGCCGAGCGCCGAGACGAGGGCGAACTGCGCCGAAGCGGAGAAGACGGCCATCGAGCAGAGGACGGCGCCGGCCGCGGCCCACCCCTGCGACTGGGTGATCGTCCCGAAACTCACCGCCAGCAGGAACGAAGCCGTCCCCAGCGCGAGCCCGACGCGCAGTCCCGCGCGCAGGCGTTGTCGGGGTAACGGGCCCTCGTGCGGGGGCAATTCCGTGAACATGACCCACAACCTAACAGGCATAAGTGTCTATGACCATTAGATGCGAGGTTCGTTAGGGTGGTGAAGGTGAACAGAGCCCAGGACACGACCGGCCAGGGACCCGCGGCGCGCTCCACCCATGCCGAGGTGGCCCTCATCGGCGGGCATCCCGTCCTCGACTTCGCCAACACCGTCGCGTGGCGCACGGACCCGCACCGCCGTGTCGCCCGCGTGGAGGGTGTCGAGGCGTGGCTCCGCTGGGCCGGCCGAGTCGGGCTGTTCACCGCCGGGGAACCCACAACGCCGCCGCGCGCGGCCGCGCCCGACGAGCGGCACGACCGGTCCCGCGCCGCGTACGGTCTCGCCGGGCTGGAGACGTTGCGGAGTGCCCTGTGGGAGGTGCTGGACGCGGTGGCCGACCGCGGCCCGCTGCCGGCCGGCCCCTGGGAGATCCTGCGTCGGTCGATCGTGACGGCCCGTCAGGAGGCCGTGCTGCCTCCCGAGTTGCCGCTGTGCTGGCAGGTTCGGGCGACCGGGTTCGAAGACCTCGCCCATGCCCTGGCCCTGCAGGCCGACGAACTCCTCGCCGGTCCGCTCGTGGGGCGGATCAGGCGCTGCGAGGGCCCGGGGTGCGGATGGTTCTTCCTCGACCGCAGCCGCAGCGGCACGCGCCGCTGGTGCAGCTCCGGTGACTGCGGCAACCGGGACCGCGCCCGCCGCCACTACCACCGTTCCCGCCCCTGAGCGGCGGTGAGGGGCACGGACCGGGTGGTGATCGGCACGGAGCCGGCCGTCACGGTGACCTTGCCGTTGTAGCCGTCGGTCCAGTCGGAGGTGCGGTCGTGGGCGACGGTGCACGCCGTGTCCGGAGGGTTCGAATGCCTCGACACCCCCCGCACCACCGCACACTCGGTCGCGGGTGTCAACACCGGTGCGGAGGCCACCAGTTGCGGCACTAGAATCACCGAGCCGAGTAGCAAGGGGGGCAGCATGGCGGTCGCCATGGTCGACGCCGTCAGGCTCGCGAAAGCGAACCGACGAAGATACGAGCGCTTGGTCGAGTGCCAGGAGGAACTCGGTCAACGGGCCGCCGCGGAGAACGCCGCCCAGCGGAAGGCGAGGCAGGCGCTCTACGACGAGGCCCTCGTCCCCTTCCGTGACGTCTTCCAGCGCCTCAAGCGCGTCGACCTGGCCGAGTTGGCCGAGATCGAGCTGCCGACCGCCGGCGGCCAGGCGGGCGTCGAGTTCCGCCGGCTGCGCGAAGGTGCCGTGACGGCCGCCGTCGGCGCGCTGGCGGGCAGCGCGCTCGCCGGTTCCGGCGCCGGGATAGGCGCCTACCTCGCGGTCGGGGCCTTCGCCACCGCGTCCACCGGTACGGCGATCTCGGGTCTTTCCGGGGCGGCGGCCACCAGCGCCACGCTCGCCTGGCTGGGCGGGGGATCTCTCGCCGCGGGCGGTGGCGGGGTGGCGGCCGGGACGACGGTGCTGACCGCGATCGTCGCGGCTCCGGCCGTCCTCTCACTGGCCGCCGTCGTGGAGTGGCAGGGCCGCAGAGCCAGACGCGGCCAACGCGAGATGGCACAGGACCTGGAGCGGGCCGAGACGGAGATGAGGGAGGCGGAGGACGCGGCCTGCGCCCTGTACGAGCGCAGCAAGGAGACGCGGCGCGTCCTGCGGGACCTCCGGTTCGTCCTGGTGCGGCGGCTGCCGTCGTTCACCGCGCTGGTGGAGGAGTGCGACGACTACGCCCGGTACGACTCCCGTCGGCGCGCCGAGGTGGCCGCGATGGTGGACCTCGCCGGCCTCGCCGTCATGGTCATGAGCTGCCCCCTCACCGACGCGGAGGGACGGATGACCGAGGAATCGGGGCGGGTCGTCGCCGACGCCCGAGCCCGGCTGCGCGCCATGGACACCGAGTCGTGAGTCCCGTACCCGGCGGCTCCGGGCGCCCGGTGCTCCCCCATGGCGCCGACCACGCCGTCTGGGCCGTCGCCGACGCGGCCACCCGGCGGCTGGCGGCGGCGACCGTCGAGACACTGCGGACGCGGGAGACCGTGCGGCAACTGGCACGGCGCTACGCCAATGTCACCAACGCCCAACGCGCGGGCCACCTCTTCGAGGTGATGCACGAACTGTCCTTCAACCGGCGTGCCATCCTGGCCGGTTCCCCGGTCCGGGCCCGGGTCACCGAGTGGATGGCGGGCGGATCGCAGACCGCCGCGGCCGACCTTCACCTCGTCGACCGCGGGACCGTCGTGGGCGAGGCGCAGGCCAAGCTCATGGACAAGGCCACGACAACCGCCCACCAGATGGCCCGGCAGGACTACGCGGGTATGACGAGGCTGGTGGCGGCCGACCGGATCGCGGCCGTCGACGACCTCCTGGACCGCCGGCTGGCGATGAATCCCGACGGTGTGCGGTACGCGGACTACTCGGACGCCCGCGCCCACCTGTCGGACCGCCTCGAGCACGCCGGGGTCAGCAGCACACCGGTCGGCCGCGCGGACGTCCACCGCGCCGCGCAGAACCCCGTGGGCTGGGCCCGCGGGCGAACCGCCCGGGCGATCGGCGGCGAGGCACTCGCCGCCGGGGCCGCCGGAGCCGCTCTCGGCGGCCTGATCGGTGGTGTCACCAGTGCCGCGGCCCAGGCCGCACGCGTACGGGCCGGTGAGACCTCCGCGGCCTGCGCCGCGTTCACGGCCTCGGCCGCCGCCGCACGTGCCGCGGTCAGGTCGGGGACCCTGACCGCGTTGGGCTCCCTGGTCCGCGGCGCCGCGAGGGCCGGCCGCCTCCCGGCCGTCTTCGGCGGTGGCGAACTCCCCTTCGCCACCGCCCGGGCGGCGTACGCCGTCGCCGAAGCGGGGCTGGACCTGGCCCGCGGCCGGATCGACACGGGCGAGTTCGCGGCGCTGAGCTGCGAGGCGACGCTGACCACCGCCCTCACCTGGGCCTGCGGCGCGGCGGCGCAGACGGTCGTGCCCGTGCCCGTGGTCGGGGCACTGCTTGGCGGGCTCGTCGGTCAGGCCACCGCCGCGCTGGTCGTCCAGGGCCTGCAAGCCGCCCTGGTCGCGGCCCGCGCGGATGGCGCCGAGGACGCTGCCACCGGCCTCCTGGAACGCGAACTCCTCACCGCGGCCGCGACCTCCGGCCTGCTCGGCAGCGTCATCGCCCGCCTTGACGACCAGCGGATCACCCATGCGACCGCCGTGATCCTCCCCCAACTGTCCGCCGTACAGCAGGAGATGGCGACGAGCGACCCGGCCGGCGCGCTGTCGGCCCTCGCCGGACTGACCGGTACGGTCGGTGGCCGGCCCGTCTTCACGACCCAGGCGGAGTTCGACCGGTGGATGGCGGACGAGGACACCGTGCTGAGACTCGACCCCAACTGGTGAACGGGGCCGTCGGATCCGGCGAGCGCGACGCGCCGGCCACGGTCTCCGCTCCCAGCCGGCCATCGGGGGCGGAGACGCGGTGACTCCGGTTCACCAAGCGTCGATGACCGGCGCGCCGGGCTTCTGCCGCCGCCAGGTCTCGTCGAGGCGCATGAGCCCGTTCGCCGCGGCGACTCCGCGCAACGACGCGACCTTGCCGCCGACGACCTCGAACACCACGACACCCGCCACCCGGCCGTCGACGACCGCCAGGACGGCGGGGGAGCCGTTGACCAGCGCGATGTGTATCGCGACGGAGCCGCCGGCCAGCCGCCGCTTCGCCGGAGTGGGCTTGAACCCGGCCCGTACATAGGAGGCGATGCGTTCGGGTGTCGTGTACCGCAGCAGCCGCCTGGCCAGTCCGGCACCGTCCGACACCATGGTCGCGTCGGCGGTGAGCAACTCCACCAGCCGATCGGTACGCCCCGACACGGCGGCGGTGAGGAACTCCTCCACGATCCGGCGCGCGGACACGGGATCCACCTCGCCGCCGCGGCGCCCGGCGGCGAGGTGACGCCGGGCCCGGTGGACGTGCTGCTGGCTCGCGGACTCCGTGATGTCGAGGATCCCGGCGATCTCGGCATGGGAGTACGAGAATGCCTCGCGCAGGACATAAGCGGCCCGCTCGGCCGGCGAGAGGCGCTCCATGAGGAGCAGTACGGCCAAGGACACCGATTCGCGCTGCTCGAAGGTGTCGGCCGGGCCGAGCATCGGATCACCCTCGAGGAGCGGCTCGGGCAGCCAGTCACCGGCGGCACGCTCGTGACGCGCCTGCGCGGAGCGGAGCCGGTCGAGGCAGAGATTGGTGACGACCTTGGTCAGCCACGCCTCCGGCACCTCGATGCGCTCCCGGTCCGCCGCCTGCCAGCGCAGGAACGCGTCCTGCACGGCGTCTTCGGCGTCGGCGGCCGAGCCGAGCAGACGGTACGCGAGCGAGGCCAGCCGGCCCCGGCCGGCCTCGAACCGATCGATAGCTGCGGTGTCCATGGCGAGAGCCTAGGCCGCGACCCGCACACCGGTCCGGTCAGGTGCCGTGACCAGAGGGCGCTTGCGCCGCGGCAGGCCGAAGCCCGGGTGGGCGATGTTCCAGCCCGCCCCCGCGAGCACACCCGCCTTGAACAACGCGGCGGTCCGGCCGCCCAGGTACCAGGACTTCGACCGGGCGTCCGCGTCCACCGTCTGGAAGATCGCGTCCCGCCGCCCGAGGCTGATGTGGTTGCCGTAGTACTTCAGCGCGACGGTCGGGACCTCGTCGCCCGTCAGGCGCGCGATGATCGCGGCGGTGGCCTGCATGGCGGTGAAGCCGGCCGAAGCGCACGACATCGGCAGCGGCCGGCCGTTGTCGCCGATCGCGTGGACGCAGTCACCGACGGCGTAGACATCCGGGTGCGAAACCGACCGCATGGTGCGGTCGACCACGATCTGCCCGGTCCCGGTGACCTCCAGACCGCTGGCGTCCGCGAGGGGGTGTACGGCGAATCCGGCCGACCACACGGTGACATCGGCCGGAAGGGACGTACCGTCGGCGGCGATCGCCCGGCCCGGCTCGACGGCTTCGACGGCGGTGTGCTCATGGACGGTGACACCGAGCCGGTCGAAGGCCCGGCGCAGGTGCCGGCGGGCCTTCGGGGCGAGCCAGTCGCCCGGCTCGCCGCGGGCGGCGAGCGCGACCGAGAGGTCGGGCCGGGACTCGGCGAACTCGGTGGCGGCCTCGATGCCGGTCAGCCCCTCGCCGACGACCAGCACGGTGCCGCCCTCGCCCAGCCCGGCAAGGCGCTCCCGCAGCCGCAGCGCCGAGGACAGGCCGGTCACGTCGAAGGCGTACTCGGCCACGCCGGGCACGCCGTGGTGCGCCACGGAACTCCCCAGCGCGTAAAGAAGTGTGTCGTACGCGAGTTCACCGTCCGCGCCGTGCGCGTCGGTGACGGCGACCGTCCTGCGCTCGGGGTCGACGCCGGTGACGCGCGCCACACGCAGCCGCACCCCGGTACCCGCGAACACGTCGGAGAGCTTGCGGAACCTCAGATCCCGGCCCCCGGCGAGCTGATGGAGCCGCATCCGCTCGACGAAGTCGGGCACGGCGTTGACGACGGTGATCTCGGCGTCGGCGGGGGACAGCCGACGGGCCAGGCTCCCGGCGGCGAAGGCCCCTGCGTATCCGGCGCCGAGTACGACGATGCGGTGCTTCACGGCAATGCTCCTGTCTCGTTCGCGTGCCCCTTGAACGAGACGGCGCCGCGATTCCTGACAGAAGCCGGCTGTGACGTGTGTCACTGAGCCTCGGTGAGGCCGGAAGGACGGGCGGTCGCCCCGGAGTACGGCCGCCCGGCCCGCGGACCGTCCCCCGACCGCCGCGCGCCCCCGCCCCCTTCCGGAAGCGGGGGCCGTGCCGGTCAGGGCGCCTGCCACACCGTGCCGCGGGCCTCGTACTCCAGCATCGTCTCGACACCGGTCGCGGCGTCCGAGCCGAGTTCGCGTTTGACCAGCCACAGCCCCAGATCCAGTCCCGAGGTGATGCCGCCGGCGGTGACGAGGTCGCCGTCGTCGACCACACGCGCGTTCTTGACGAGGCCACCGTGTTCCGCGAGGTACGCCTTCGCGCCGTGGTGTGTGGTGCAGGGGCGCCCCCGGGTCAGACCGGCCGCGGACAGCAGTACCGCCCCGGTGCACAGCGAGCTGATCGTCAGCCCGTCGCGGGGAGCCGCGGCGAGCGCTCGCGGGAGGGTGCCGTCGTCGATCTCGGCCCAGACGCCCGGGCCGTCCCGGCGGGTGTAGCCGCCGCCCGGGACCACGATCAGGTCCGTCTCCCGCGGCGCCCAACGGTGCTTGACCTGGATGCCCGTACCGTACGCGCACCGGATCAGCCGCGGTCGTCCGGTGGTGACGTACCGGACCTCGACGCCGTTCGCGCTGTGCATGGCGGCGGCTGAGAAGACCTCGTAAGGGGCGATGCAGTCCAGTTCCTCGACCCCGTCGAACATCACGATGTCGACCCGCAGCGGCCCGGACCGCCGCGTCGCGGCAGCCGCTGCCCGAGTGCCCGAGGCGGTGGCCGTCAGCGTCCCGGCCCCCAAAGTCGCCGCGCCCGCCGCTGACGTCCGGCGAAGAAACTCTCTGCGTTCCATCGGTGTGCCTCCTGTGTGAGCCGTGGTGGGCTTCGGGAAACGGCATGCGGTCCGTGAACTGCCCGCGGGGTAGTGGTCGTTCGAGACGGCCGGTGAGTTCCCGCGCGGGGGACGGCAACCCGCTTGCTCACGGCTGGGGCGGCGGAAGGGGCCGGCCCACCCCCGCGTGACCCGTGAGGCCCGTGCTGCGAGGATGAGGCGCCATGAGGGCTGGGTGGTGTTCCCGCACGCTCAGGGCCGCCGTGTTCGCGGCCGTCTGCGTGCTGCTCGCCTCCCTGGGCCACGTCATGATGTCGGGGACCGCGGTGCCCTGGTGGGCCATGGCCGCGGGAGCGGCGATGACCGGCGGCACGGCCTGGCTGCTGGCCGGACGGGAGCGCGGGCCGACCGCCGTCGGCTCCCTCGCGGTCGCCGCACAGGCCGTGCTCCACGCCTCGTTCGCGCTCGCCCAGACAGTCGTACACCCTCAGCAGGCCCCGGGCGCCGGGTCACTCGGCCGGCAGTGGCTGGGCCACCTGCTGCACGGCTCACCGCCGGGCCCCGCACCACGGCACGGCGCCATGCCGACGTCCACGGCCTCCATGGAGCACACGATGGGGGGCATGCACTCCATGGGGCCGATGGCCCACATGGATGCCCCGCACCCTTCCGGCCACGGCATGTCCGGCATGTCCTCGGCCGGCATGCTCACCGCCCACCTGCTGGCCGCGCTGCTGTGCGGCCTGTGGCTGGCACACGGCGAGCGGGCCGCGTTCCGTATCCTGCGGGCCCTCGCCGGATGGCTCGTCGCTCCGCTGCGGCTGATCCTCCGGCTGCCCGTGCCGCCCTACCGGCCACGCCTCCGCGCCCGCCGGGGCCGTTCGGACGGCACGCTGCGAAGGCTCCTCCTCACCCGTGCGGTCACGTCCCGAGGGCCGCCCACGGGGTGCGCTGTCGCCTGACGACAGCCGGATTCCCGAGGCCGTACACACACCGGATCTCCGAGGCCGTACACGCACCGGATTCCCGAGACCGTACAGAAGGACGACCAGCCGTCGGCTCCTCGCCTCGGGCATCGGCCGCGCGCGTTCACGCCCGGCCGTTCACCCCTCTCACCGGCACCGCAGCGAGGCTCCACGCCACCCTGTGCGCGCCCGCCGCGAAGCCGGTGTGCCCGGATCCTTCAGAAGGAGAGACCAGCAAGGTGCTCACTCCTGCCCCGACCCCCTCACGCGAAGCCTCGGACCGAGGCCCGCGGGACGACGCGATCACGGCCTGGGCACTCGCCGCCCGCGGCGGAGACCCCGATGCCGTCGACCTGTTCGTCCGCGCCCTGCACCGGGACGTCCACCGCTATGTGACGTTCCTCGGCGCCGACCCCCACACCGCCGACGACCTGACCCAGGACACCTTCCTACGGGCCCTGGGCAGCCTGCACCGCTTCGAAGGCCGCTCCTCGGCCCGCACCTGGCTGCTGGCCATCGCCCGCCGCGCGCTGATCGACAGCATCCGCCACAGCTCCACCCGCCCCCGCCTGACCGGCACCGGCGACTGGCAGACGGCCGCGGAACGCGCCCAGCCCCGCGGACTGCCCGGCTTCGACGACGGCATCGCCCTCGCCGACCTGCTGGACACGCTCCCCGACGACCGCCGCGAGGCATTCGTCCTCACCCAACTGCTCGGACTTCCCTACGCCGAAGCGGCCGACGTGAGCGGCTGCCCGGTGGGCACGGTGCGCTCACGGGTCGCGCGCGCCCGCACCTCACTGATCGCGTGGCTCCGGGACGCCGAGCACGGCACGCCGGCGCCCGCAGCCGCCTGACCGCCCGCACCCCGCCGCCGCCCGGTTCACGGCCCGGGCGGCGGCAGCCACGTCCCCGCGTGCGCGGACGCCGCCGACCGACATCGAGCACCGGGGGTCCGGGGCGCGGGGCCGTACTCAGCTCTTGACGGCCTCCGCGATCCGCAGGGCGGCTTGGGCCGGTGTGAGGTGCGTGGTGTCGACGACCTCGGCTTCGGCGTGCAGCCATTCGCGGGCCGCCTCGGCGTAGGGGGCGAGGTGGCGCAGACGGAACGGGGAGTCGGGACCGAGAACCATGTCGCCCGCGATGCGCGCGCGGAGGGTGTCCTGATCGGCGTGGAGGACGAAGTGCCGTACCGGAATGGCGTGCCGGGCAAGGCCCGAGCTGATCTCGCGCCAGTACTGCTCGACCAGGACGGTCATGGGCACCACCAAGGTGCCGCCGGTGTAGTCGAGGACGCGGCGGGCGGTCTCGACCACGAGCGGCCGCCACGGCGGCCAGTGCTGGAAGTTGTCCGTGGCGGGCAGCCCCGGCGTGATGTCCATGAGTGTCTCGCCGACCTTCTCGGCATCGAACACCCGTGAATCAGGGATCAGTTGCCGCACGAGCGCACTGGTCGTGGTCTTGCCGACGCCATGAGTACCGTTGAGCCATACGATCACGGGACCCGACGCTAGCGCAGCGAGGACCCGGGGAACCGCGGGAACGTGACACCGGGGCGCGCCCGGACCAGACTTCCGGGCAACCCCGGACAGGAGGCACGAAGATGCGCATTCCCGGCCCCCACCACGAGGAGGACGGCGGACTGCGCGCCGTCGCGGCCGCCGGCGGACTGCACCGCTACCCCTTGCGCCTGCACGACACGTACGGACCCGTCGTACGCTTCCAGCTGCCGGGCGTGGGCGAGGCCGTGTCGGTCGCCGACCCCGTGCTCCTGGAGGCCACGGCGCACATCGACAAGCGGCCCGAGGCACTGTTCACCTTCCTGGACCCGCTGTGCGAGGCGGGCAACCTGCAAGTGCTCCCCGCCGACGAACACACGCCCTGGCGGCGCCTGCTGCTCTCCGTGCTCGCCGGACGCCCGGCCCACGAGCGGCACTTCGCACGCTTCACCGGCCTGGCGACGGAACTCGCGGACCGCTGGGCCGCGCACGCCGGAAGCGAACCGGTGGAGCTGCAAAAAGAATTGACCGCCCTCTCGCTCCGCATGATCTGCGCGTTCGCGCTCGGCGGCGCGGACGCCGACACGGACGCGGACCGGGTCGTCACCGCGTTCGAAGAGGTACTCACCGAGCACCTCGGCCGGCTGTACCAGGCGCCGCGGGCCGATCCGCGCTCGGCACGGCGAGCCGACGCGGCGCTCGCCTATCTGCGCGCGACGGTCGACCGCGTGGTGGCGGCGCACCGCACGGACGGCCGTACCGACCGCAGCGACCTGATCGGGGCGCTCGTCGAAGCCGGACAGAGCCCGGCGCGCATCCGGGACACCGTCATGGTGACACTCCTCGCCGCCCACCACACCACCGGCGTCGCCGTCTCCTGGACACTCCACCTGCTGGGCCGCCACCCCGACGTGGCCGACCGTGTCTCCGCCGAACTGGACCGGGTCCTCGGCGACCGCGCCGCACCCGGCTACGGCGACCTGCGCCGGCTCCCGTATCTCGACATGGTCCTCAAAGAGTCGATGCGTCTGTTCCCGCCCGGCCCGTACGGCGCGCGCGAGACGACGGAAGACCTCACCCTGGGCCCGTACGAGGTCCCCGCCGGGACAACCGTGTTCTACCCCTTCTGGGCGGTGCACCTGAACCCTGAGTACTGGCCCGATCCCCACCGGTTCGACCCCGAACGTTTCACCCCGGAGAAAGCCGCCGAGCGGCCCCGCCTCGCCTACATCCCCTTCGGTATCGGCCCGCGCGGCTGCGAGGGGGCCGCCCTGGCCACGGTCGAGGCCCAGCTGATCCTGGCCGTCCTCCTCAAACGCCTGCGCTTCAGCCCCGCACCGGGGCACGAAGTGACCCCGACGGAACGCTTCGTGCTGTGGGCACGCGACGGCATCTGGATGACAGCGCATCCACGGGCCTGAGTCGGATGACTGATGGCCGCGCCTCGTCCCGTGTTCGTACGCGGAAAGAGCCCTGCCCGCACGCCGGATGTACGCGATGCGTTCGATCCCGGGGGATAGAGTGGGGCCAGGAGGTGCTCCATGTCCGAGTTGTTCGACGCGGTCGACGCGCTGCTGGCGTCCCGCGCCTCGTTGCCGCCGCCCGAGGAGCGCAGGCGCCTGCGCAAGGCCCACGGTCTGACGATCGACGAGGTCGCCACCGCGCTGCGCGTGCGCCGGGCCACGGTGAGCGGCTGGGAGGCGGGCAAGACCGAACCCCGTCCGCCGGAGCGCGACGCCTACGCACGTCTCCTCGACGGACTCGCCAAGCTCTACCCGGCCCCCGCCCCGGCCGACATCAGCACCGGCACCGGCACGGCGGAGGCGGACACGGCGGTGCCCGAGGCGTTCACCGGCCCGGGAACCCGGGGACCGGAGACGCGGACCTTGCCCCCAGGCCAGCCGTCCCAGGCCGCGGCCACGACCACCGCCGACGCCACGAGGACCGCAGGGGCCAGTACTACCGCTGTGGCCACGACGACCGCCGACGCCACGACGACCGCTGCGAACCCTCAAGCCCGCCCCGCCGCCTCCGTCCCCGCCCCGGCCGTCGCGCCGCGCCCCGCGCGCACCAGCAGGCCGTCGCCGGCGGCGCGCCGCCCGGGCGGCGCGGGTGCGAAGAAGGCCGGCCCCGTCGGTGACCCGGCGGGCGGCACCGATGAGCGGTTCGAGAACGGGCCGCTCGCGGTGGTTGACGCCGATCCTGACGGACAGGTCCTGGCGTACTGCACCGGCGGCCTGGTGCTGGACGTGCCCGCCAAGTCCCTCCCGGCTCTGGTGGAGTGGACGCTCACCGAGGGCAGGCTCGGGCAGCCGAGGCTGTCCGGGCCGGGCAAGGACGCCGATCCGCTGCTCGTGCTCACCGAGACCGCGCTGGAACGCTACGGCCTGCCCGTCGCCCTCACCGACGAGGAGCGGCTCGCCGGCCGTGTCCCCGAAGGCCACAAGGTCGTCAAGCAGTTGACCCGTGCCGGCTGGCAGCTCACCCAGCGCGGGCTCGGGCCGTGGGCAAGGATCTACCGCCCCGCACAGGGCTCGGACCGCCGATGCGTGCAGCTGTGCGTGCCGTCCTGGCAGGCACTCGACTCCCGGCACTGGGGGAACGCCGCACAGCTCCCGCCGGCCGAACTCGCCCGCGTACTGGGCGTGTACGCGTCCCGGGTGATGACCCCGCGCGGCTCCACCGCCGTGACCGGCCTGGAGCTGATGACCGCGCTGCACCCGCCGACCCGCGCCTCGCAGCCGGACGCGACGGGCAAGCGGCACTCCGAGCACAACCCCGGCAGCCTGGGCAAGGACCCGGTGGACCCGGCGCCGTGCGAGGTCCCCGACGGCCACCCGCTCCTGGCGGACCTGCCGCGCTTCCACGTCCGCGGCCCCGGCGAGAAGCTGTTCGAGGAGGCGTACGACTGGGCCCGGCCGATGACCGATGCCGAATGCACGGTCCGGTACCTGGTCGGCATCGACGTCAACATGGCCTTCGCGGCGGGCGCCAACGGGCTGGTCGTCGGTCTCGGTGCCCCCACGCACGTCAAGCGGCCGGTGTTCGATCCGAAGCTGCCGGGAAGCTGGCTGGTGGACCTCTCCCACGTCGACCTGTCCCGGGTTAAGGTCGGCAAGGACAAGTGGGCGGACCTGGACGGCTCGTTGCTGCCCAGCCCGTTCACGCCGACGGGCGAGCGACCCGAGGGCCCGGCCTGGTACGCCACGCCGACGGTCGCGTACGCGGTGGAGCTGGGCTACGAGGTGCGGCCGGCCGAGGCGTACGTCCGTCACGACAACGGCCGCTACCTGGACGGCTGGTACAACCGGCTCCGCGATGCCTACCTGGCCACGATGGCCGATCTCGGCGTGCGCACGGACATGGCGCCGGCCGACTTCCTGGCGGCGATGGACGGCTACCGGGAGCGTGACCCGGAGATGGCGATCGTCGTCTCGGCGATCAAGGCCACGGTGAAGGGTGGTATCGGCAAGCTGCGCGAGCGTCCGCGCGGGGAGGGCTGGCGGCCGGGCCGGCCGTGGCGGGCGCTGTCCCGGCCCACGTGGCGGCCGGACATCCGCGCGGCCGTCATCTCTCGCACCCGGGTCAACCTGCACCGCAAGATCGTCAAGCACGCGGCGTTCACCGGCCAGTACCCCGTGGCGATCCTGTCCGACTGCGTCGTCTACGCGGCCGACGGCACCAGCCCGTTGGACTTCCTGCCCTACCGCGACGGCACGCCGCTGCCCGGTGGCTTCAAGCTCGGCGTCAATCCGGGACTGGTCAAGCACGAGGGCACCCAGACCGTCCTGTGGGGCGAGGAGGTCCGCGAGCGGTTCGACGCCCCCGCGCTCAACCTCGCCCGGTACATCAAGGACGGCACCGTCACCGGCGCCGACAACGGGGAGTAGGCGATGACCTTGTTCGGGGACGGTCTGGAGGCCGCGGTGCAGAAGGCGTTCACCCGCCCGGCGCCCAAGAGCGCGCCCGCGCAGATGCGGTACCTGGTCAAGCAGCTCAAGGGCACCAGGGCGGTCGCCCGGTTGCTGGGCATCTCCCAGCGCACCGTCGAGCGGTATGTGAAGAACCAGATCAAGAAGCCCCGCCCCGATCTCGCCGCGCGCATGGACCGCGAGGTGAAGAAGCGGTGGCAGCCGCAGGTCCGGGCCAGGGCGCGGCAGCGGGCGGCCACCACCGGCGGGATCGTCATCGACACCCGCGCCCGGATCGGCTACACCGCGCCGATCGGCTCCACCGACGACGACCGCGTCCGGCACCTGACCGTGGCGCTGCCGCCGCGGCACGCGGCCCGCCTGTTCGGCGCCCAGGAGGCCGGCGCCGGCGACCGGGAGCTCCGGCGGATCACCGCCGAAGCGCTCAAGGAGGTCTACTTCCAGGACGACGGCCGCCGCGCCGGACAGCTGGAGGAGGTCCGCTTCACCGACGTCGAGCGCGTGGAGTTCGAGCTCTAGCGGCCGCCCCCGCCGTCGAGGCGGAAGATGTGGAAGTCCATGTTGGCGCCGTGGGGGGAGGGTGGCGGCGGGGGTGATGGTGCGCAGGTGCCGGTGGCCGGCGAAGGAGCGGGCGAGGGAGTCGTGCGCGATGTGGTCGTTGGTCTTGATCGCGACCAGGCAGGGCAGACCCGCGCGGGCACGGCGGATGGCGTCGAGGATGTCCGGAACGGGCGGTGAGGTGCGGGTCAGGGCGAGGCCGGCGGGGGTGAAAGCGGGCCCCCAGGGCGGTTCGACGAAGTAGGTGTCCCGGGGACCGCGGGCGGGGTGCTTGCCGAGCAGGTCACGGTAGTCGCTCAGGTACAGCCGCGTGCGGGCGCCGACGCGGGTGAGATTGTGGGCGGTGGCGTCGTGCACGGCCGGGTCGAGCTCGGCGGCGTGCACCGTGACGCCGAGGCGGGTGGCCAGGTGGTGGCTGAAGTTCCCCGACCCGCAGAACAGGTCCGGCACCAGCGGCTCCCCGTCGCCGCCTTCGCCGTCGGCGACGGTGGCGTGCAGCACGGTCAGTGCCTCGGCGACGGCAGCGGCGTACTCGTCGACACAGCACTCGATCGTGGTGCGTCCCAGCAGGCGGATTCCGGCCGCCTCCATGCCGGTGGCGGGGATGCCGTAGAGCGAGAGGCCCTCGGGGAGATGAGGCGTCGTCCTGCTTCGCACAACTGCTCCCGTCAGGACGGTGGTGCGCAGTTCACCAAGAAGGAGGTCACGGAAGGCGAAGTAGGCCGCGTGGCTGTCGGAAGTGTGGGTCATGGAAGGCAACCGTTCCCGGCTTGTTCGGTCACCACATCCAGACGGAGATTACAAACAATTACCACGCCTCCACACCCTCCACCACACAAGCCGCCTGTCCGACGCCATAGACGAAACCCTCCTCCACGACCCGCCCTTGATCGGCTGGTTGCGCAACACCACCCGCGACACCCGCCTCGGTGCCACCCCCATCCCCGCCGGCTCCCGTCTGCTGCTGCTCCTCGCCTCCGCGCCCCGCGACGGACACCACAGCCTGCGGGATGCCGACGTCTTCGGTCCCGACCGTCCCGTACAGCCGCCTTCCCTCGCCTTCGGCGCCGGCATCCACTACTGCCCCGGCGCCCCTTACGCCCGCCACCTCACCCACCACGCCCTCACCGCCCTCGCCGACGCCTGCCCCACCCTCGCCCTGACCAGGCCCCACCCCACCCCCGACACCTGGCCGACCAACACCGCCCTGCGCGCGCCCCACACCCTCACCGCCACCTGGTAGCCCATCGGCCCCGGCCCTTACGGCGCCGTACCGCCCCCGGTACTGACCGCGTGCCCGCCTCCGTGGTGTAATGCCCCGTAGGGATCTTTACCTCTTACCAAGTCGGGGGGCGGCTGTGCCTTTCAAGACCACCGAGGAGGCTTTACGCGCGTGGGTGGAGGGATGGGCCGTCTCGCGCGGTGCCGCCCAACCCGCGCCCAAGCCCTGGGGGTTCGCCGTGGAGGTGGGCCTGCCCAGGGAGGTGGCCCGGCATGTCGTCACCGCCGCCGACGAGCCGACCGTCCGCAAGCTGGCCGAGAACACCGCGGCCTGCGGCATACCTCTCAAGGTGTGCGTGCCGGCGCAGACCCTCAAGGCGTGGCTGCCGCCGGGCTGGGTCCTCCTGGCCGGCGACGCGGTCCTCATGGCCGCCCGGCTGGACGCCGTCGACGCCCCGCCCCGCCTTCCCGACGGCTACCGGCTGCACCACTGGGACCGGGCCGGCGTCACCCGGGCGGTGGTGCGCGCCGCCGACGGATCCTTCGCCGCGCGCGGGCAGATCGCGGTCACCGGCCCGACCGCCGTGGTCGACCAGGTGGAGACGCACCCGGCTCATCAGCGCCGGGGCCTCGGACGCGTGGTGATGGGAACGCTCGCCGAGGCCGCGACCCGTCAGGGTGCGCGGGCGGCCGTGCTGGGTGCGACCGAGGAAGGCCGGACACTGTACGAGGCCGTGGGCTGGCAGGTGGTGGCTCCGCTGAGCGCCGCGGCCCGGGAAGCGGGAGACTTCCGGTCGAGGCCGGGACCGGCGCGGTAGTCCTCAACCATCGTGCGCACGGAGCCGGGGCCGCGGATCGCACGGCGGCCGGCTCGTTGATCAGGGGCCCCTCGCCCGGGGCGCCCGTCTCGGCGACGGCGTACGGTCCGGCCCGGTCGGATTCCCGGGCGCTGTTCGGCCTGTACGCGGAGGCAGCGGCGTCGCCCACCGGGAGACGACCGCCGGGCCGCGCCCGCCCGGTGGAGTCTTCCCGGCTTCGTGGCCGGGTTGCGACAGGAGGACCGGCCGCGAACGATGGAGTCAGGCGTGACCGCCCCCGGGCAGGCATGCGCCACAGCCGCGGCCGGTGAGGCTCGCGTGGACAGGGCACCCGCGTGCTCGTGAGCATGGAGTGGACATGACTGATCTTCCTCCGCCGATCACTCCCTATCTCGAACCGGCCGCGAAGGAATTGTGTGAGGCGACGGACCCGCATCCGCGGATCTACGAGGTTCCCCCGGAGAAGGGCCGTGACATCCTGCTCGGCCTCCAGAGCGACCTCGGCGTGCCGCGCCCGGAGGTCGACGAGGAGTGGGTCGACGTGGAGGCGGGCGAGTGGGGCACGGTCCGTACCCGCATCATCCGGCCCAAGGGATCGTCGGGACCGCTGCCGGTGGTCTTCTACATCCACGGCGCCGGGTGGGTCTTCGGCGACGACAAGACGCACGACCGGCTCTTCCGCGAACTCACGGTCGGCGCCGGGGCGGCGGGCGTCTTCCCGGTCTACGACCGCGCGCCCGAGGCGAAGTACCCCACCCAGGTCGAACAGAACTACGCCGTGGGGCAATGGGTTTCGAAGCACGGGGCGGAGCACGGCCTGGACACCTCGCGGATCGCCGTCACCGGCGAGTCGGTGGGCGGCTGCATGTCGGCGGTGTTCGCGCTGATGAACAAGGAGCGCGGCGGGATCGACCTCAAGGCGCAGGTCCTGCTCTACCCCGTGACGAACGCCGACTTCGACACCCCGTCCTACCTCCAGTTCGCCGAGGGCTACTACCTCACCCGCGACGGCATGAAGTGGTTCTGGGACCAGTACACGGAGCCGAGCCGGCGCACGGAGGTGTACGCCGCCCCGCTCCAGGCCTCCCTGGACCAGCTCGAGGGCCTGCCCACCACCCTGGTCATCACCGACGAGGCCGACGTCCTGCGCGACGAGGGCGAGCAGTACGCCAACAAGCTGCGCGAGGCGGGCGTGGACGTGACCTCCGTCCGCGTGGCGGGGATGGTCCACGACTTCCTCCTCCTGGACAGCCTGCGCGACACCCGCGCCGCCAACGTGGCCCGCAAGCTCGCCGTGGACGCACTGCGCACGGCCCTTCACGACGGCTAGGACACCCCAGGCCGTCAACAGCCCCTGTCGTCGCGGAAGTTCGGCAAGGGTGACAGCGAGCGGTTCCCGGACGCCCTTCGTCCTGGCGCAGCACCGCGCCCCTCCGGGGAAGAACCGGAGGGGCGCGGCAAAGAGGGGTCGGCCGGCGGGTCAGCGGTAGGCGCAGATCGCGTACACCGAGATGCCGACGGTGCTGTACCTGGTCTGACGGCCGAGGCCGATCCAGCCGTCTCCGCCCTCCGTGGGGAACGAGCCGACGAGGATCGCGTCGTTGCCCTGCGCCTCCGCGCCGCCGCCGATGACGACCTTCCCGGACGGGCAGCGCACCGTGCGCCGCTGGAAGTTCGGCACGTCCGCGTTCGGCAGCCGCACGATCTGATACCCGTCGACCGCCGCCGCGGCCGCCGACTTGGGCTTGGCCGGCGCCTGACTGTCCGCCGCCTGCGCCCAGCCGATCCCCGACACGAGGGCCAGCACCACCGCACCGGCTCCGAGTGCTTTCTTCGCGCGCATCCCGCTCCTCAGCGCTCGCGGGACCCTGACAGCCAGGGCCCCTCGCGAGCGCCAGCCTGCCCCGTCACCCGCCGAGAAAGGCCACGTACAGGACCAAACACCCGGAAGGGGGGAACCGGGAGCGCGGCCGCGGATCGGCCGCCCGGTACGGCTCTTCGCGCCCGGCGCCCCGGGTCCACGACCGGTTTGCCGTGTATTCGCGTACTCGCGCAGGCCCGCCGTGCCCCGGACGTCAGGAGGGTTCGGCGCGTACGACGACCGCGTAGGAGCCGACGCCGAGGAGGCGGTCCCCGGGGATGTCGCCGAGGGCGGTGTACAGCGTCAGGACGCGTCCGGTCGTGTTGTCGAAGGCGATGTCCTTGACCGTTCCGTGCGCGGCGCCGTGTTCCGTCAGGACCCGGCGGCCGAGGGCCTCTTGGTGAGGGGGGAGGCTGCCCTGCCCGGGATCGACGGCGGCACGGGAGCGCACGATGACGGCGTCCCGTCCCATCCCCTCCACCGCGTGCCACGCGATGGCCGTGACGTGCTTCGGGGCTCCGGACAGGCGCAGACAGGCGATGCCGCTCGTGTGCGCGTCGATGGTCAGGCTCTCCACCCGCCCGAGCGGTTCGGCCTCGTCGGCGGTGATCACCGGCAGGCCCTGGACCTGCGTGAACATCATCATGCCGGTCCTCCTGCTCCGGTCGCGGGGCTGTCCGGGTACTGCTGTGCGGTGTGTGCGCGGAACGCCTCGACCTGTGCGCTGAAGCTGGGCAGGTCGTCGGCGATGAAGTGACGGGCGTGCGCGGGGACCACCAGGGCCCGCCCGGAGACGGCCAGCGTCTCTCCGCGCGGGATGAACGCCTTGCGCCGGTGGCGGTCCATGTTCTCGTCGGTGGCGATCTCGAAACCGACCACACGTCCGCTGACGCCGGTCTCGATCACGACATCCACAACCGTGCCGATCTCCGTGCCCTGGTCGGTGAGCACGGGCGCGCCGATGACCTCGCCGTGGCCGGCGCCGTCCGCTCCCACGGCCAGCTCCCGCTGCTCCAGCGCGGTCTCGCCGGTGATCATCACGGCGGACGGGCCGATGGCGTGCACTGCCGAGAAGGGCAGGCTCTCCTTGAGGGGACCGGCCAGCAGACCGCGCCCGCTCAGCGTGAAGCCGGTGATGCGGCCCGCGCGGGCGTCGAAGACGGTGTCCCTGATCTGGGCGACGGCCTCGCCGCCCAGCGTCACCACCACCCGCTTGGTCAGTTCGGAGGCGAGTACGAGGGGAATCACCGCGAACCCTCCCGGCCGGCCCCGCGGTCCGAACGCACCGCGATCACCGTCCCGCTGCGACGCCTGGCCTGGACCGCCACGGCCGCCGCGACGAGCAACCCCGCCACCGCGATCAACAAGATCACCCAGCCCCACCACACCATCACCGGCCTCCTCGGTTCCTTCTTCGTCCAGCCGTCGTCCTGTCCGGCGGTCCCTGGGCTATCCGGTTGCCCGCCGTACGGTTCCGCAAGCCTTCCGTACGACGGGTGGCCGGAACCGGCGGACCCGATCCACCGGGGGAGTCGGCCCGGGAGTCCGAAAGTGATCGTCAACTTCTCGGAGTCGTAAGGGAACTGAAAGGGGAAGCGACTATTCCAGTATCCCGGGGAAACCGGGGTGCCACGACGGCCGCCGACGGGACGGGACGGCGGCGGCCGATCGACAAAAAAGTGGCAGCGATATCCGGAAGGGCTCTTCATGTCTGTGAGTCGCACGTTAGTCGCGTCCGTGATCTGCGCGACGACCGCCCTCGGTATAGCGGGTTGCTCCGATGACGGATCGTCGGACCAGCCGTTCGAGGGGCAGAGCGCGGACCAGGTGGCCGCCAAGGCGGTGACCGCCACCCGGAACGCCACCTCGCTGCACATGGCTGGGAAGCTGTCCGCGCAAGGCAAGCCCCTGACGGTCGACTTCCGCGTCGACACCCAGAAGAACTGCCAGGGCAGGCTGGCGACGGACAGCGGTTCGGCCGACGTCATCCACACCGGCCAGACGACCTACATCAAGGGCGACGAGAGGTTCTGGGCCGGAGCCGCACAGGACTCGGCAGGCGGCGAGAAGCAGGCCCGGGAGCTGAGCGGCCGCTGGGTGAAGGTGCCGGTCGGTGATTCCCGTACGACGGGACTGTGTGACAAACAGGGATTCCTGGCCGACCTGGACAGCGACAAGTCCGAACGCAAGGGAATGACGAAGGGCGACGTCATCACCGTGGACGGCCGGAAGGCGATCGAGCTGAGGAAGAAGAAGGGGAGCGGCGAAAGCATCACCATGTACGTCGCGACCGAGGGAAAGCCGTACATTCTCAAGCTGGACCAGTCGGGCGGAAAGAGCCCGGGCACCGTCGTCTTCTCGGACTACGGCAAGCCGGTCAAGGCGACACCGCCGCCGGCCGGAAAGGTCATCGACGGCACCAAGGCGGACAAGACGGTTTCCTGAGCACCGGCCACCGCCCGCTCGAAGTGGGTGAGTTGATCACCCTGAGACCTTGAGGGCTCCGGCCGCCGTCGCCAGGCAGCTTGTCGATGCCTCCACTTCCCAACTGGCATGCCCTGAGGGCCCGTTGACTATCATGTGAGCCACGCCACGCATTTGACGCGGAGCGCGTCGAGCCGGGTGCGCGGCGGCTACGGGCGGAACGGGGGACACATGCCGAGAGCCGACAGGCGGCGCCGCGCCCTGGTGTGGGGCGGGGCCGGCGGGGCGGTGGCCGCGGTCGCGGGCGCCGCGCTGCTGTGGGACCCCGGGCAGGCGCTGGCCTGGGCCGCCGGTGTCGTGGCGGCCGCCGCGGCCGCCTACCTCGGCCAGCAGGCCCCCCAGCAACTCCAGGAGGCCCTGGCTCGGCGCCGGGCCGCACGGGAACTGACGGACGCCGACCCGCTGGCCGTGACCGTGCAGGTCAGGGACCACGACTACGTCACGCTCGACCTCGGGGACGGCGTCGTCGACGTTCCGGCCGCCGGGCACACCGTCCGGATCATCGTGACCACGACGGCGCCCTCGGCCGTGGTACTCACGGGACTGCGGGCGGAGGTGCTGTCCCGCGAGGAGGCATCCGGCGATCTCGCCCGGCACGCGGCCGAGCTGCCGGTGCGGCGGTTCGAGGTCCTCCTAGACTCCGACCCGCCGCAGGTCCGCGCCCTCGCGGGGAGCGACTTCCCCTACCGGATCGTCACCGACGAGTCCGAGGCCCTCAACCTCCTCGTCAGCACCGACCGCGGCCTCGTGCGATGGGTGCTGTGGCTCGACTGGACCTCCGCGGGCCGCCAGGGCAGCACCCGTATCGACCTCCAGGGCCACGCGTTCCGCACCGCGGCCCGCCTGCCGAGCGGCACCTGATGAGGTCGTACCGGCGCCGTGGCGGCGCGGCCCTCCTGCGAACGGTACTTCCCGCGGTGGCCGGCGGCGCCGTCCTCGCCGCCACGGACGTGCGCGCCTGGGTGCCTTACGCCGCGGTGGCCGCCGTAGCGGCTCTCTCCGGGCTGACGGCCCTCACCCGGCACGGCCGGAACCGGCGCGGCTCGGCGACGGACCCGATGGGCCACACAGCGGAGTTCCCCGAAACGACCGCCGATGACGGACGGAACTCCACCGCACGCACACCGCGGACGGAGAGCCGGGCGGATGGCGCGCCCGTCGCGCCGGGGCGGTCGGTCTACGAGATGACGCGGCCCGTCCGCCCCGCCCCCGTACGGGGATTGGCGGACGACGCGCCGTTCACCGTACGGGCCGCCGTCCACAGCCAGGTCGCGCACCTCGCCTCTCCCGGGCTGCTGGGCCACCCGGACGCGGTGCACATCCCGCTGACCGGGCACAATCTCCTCCTCACCCTCACGGCGACGGGCGCGGAAGAGGTCGTACTGCGGTCGCTGCGGGCCGAGGTGACGGACCGTCTGCCGCTGCGCGCGGACGGTGTCTCGCTGGCCCGGACGCGGATGCCCGACCTGGTCATGAGCGCCGACCTGCTGGAGTCCGTCCAGCGCGCGGTCCGCGCCTATCGGCGCCTGCGCGGTCCCGACGTCGCGGTCCTCCTGGATGCCTCACCCGCGCCCGTACTGGCGGAAACCGCAGCGGGCTCCGCCCTGCCCCTGACCGCCGCGCCGGGTACGAGCGCCATCCTCACCTGCGCGCCCGTGACGGACGACGGGCGGTGGGTGCGATGGCGGCTGACGGCGGAGATCATGTGCGCGGGACGCGTCTGGCGGCCCTGGTGGGACCTCACGGTCACCGCCACCACGGGCCTGACGCGCTTCGGACCCGACGCCGCACCGACGCCCGCGCCCGTGCACGCGCTCCACCCCGACCACTACGACCCCGGGGACCCGGAGGGACGGCGCGCCGCCTCGGAGACGGACGGCACGTTCGAGGTGGTGGCCCACACCTCGCGGGACGGCCGGGGAGTGCTGGTGATGCCGTCGCGTCCCGACCCGGATCCCGAGCCGCCCGGTGCCGCCGAGGCCATCCGGCGTGCCGCCGCCCTGACCCGCGCCGCCGACGCCTACCGGTCGGCGGCGGAGGCGGGCAGCGGACAGGCCGCCTACCTGCTGGCCGGGCTCGTACGGGACCGGGGGGACCTGGACGGGGCGGCGCGCTGGTACGAGCGGGCCGCCGCCCGCCGTGTCCCGGCCGCGTACAACAACCTCGGTGTGCTGGCCATGCTGCGCGGCGATCTCGACGCGGCCGAACGCTGGTACCGCCGGGGGATGGACGCGGGCGACTGGGCGGCGGCCGTGGGCCTCGGCGTCGTACGGGAGAAGCGGGGGGACGAGGCGCAGGCCGAGGAGCTGTGGCGGCTCGCCGGCAAGCGGGACGTCCCGAACGCGGACCAGAACCTTGCGGTCCTCTACCAGCGGCAGGGCCGGCACCGGGAGGCCGGCGAACTGTTCACGCGGGCCGCCGGGGCGGGTGACGTCCAGGCGGCCGTGCATGTCGGCCTCCGCTGCCATGAAGCCGGCGACCGTGCCGGAGCGGAGCGCTGGTGGCGCACGGCGGCCGATGCGGGCAGCGCGGAGGGCGCCTTCTACCTGGGGCTGCTGCTGGTACGCGACGGGCGGGCCGGAGAAGGGGAACGGCTGTGGGAACGCGCCGCCGAGCGCCTCGGCACGCCTGGCCGGGCCGTCGCGAGGACACCTTCCGGGCCGGAGGCGGGGACCACCTACCGGGTCGGCGGGGCGGCGGAGTCCGGCGAGGTGTACGCCGCCCACCACCTCGGGCTGCTGCACCGGGAGCGGGGCGACCACGACGCCGCGCTCGGCTGGTGGACCCTCGCCGCCGGGGCCGGCCACGTGGACTCCGTGTTCGGGCTGTGCGAGCTGTACCTGAACGAACGCGGCGACCTCGCGGAGTGCCTGCGCTGGGCGTACGTCGCGCTGGAGATCGAGGGCGTCCCGGTCGGCCGGGTGGAGGCTCTGGCCGGGGGGATGCGCCAGGTCGCGGAGCAACTGGCCGGTGCCGGGGGCGCGTACGAGCCCGATCCGGGGGCCGCCGTGGAGGTGTGCTCCCTGGCGGCCGAGGCATACCGGCGTCTCACCGCGCACGACAGTGCGTACCGTCCGGCGTGGGAGGAGGCCGTCCGGCGCCTCGTCGCACTGGCCGAGGCATCCGGCTCGCCACGAGCGCGACAGCGGGCCGCGAGTGCGGCGGCACGGTTGCGGGCGGCGGGCTGACAGGGCGCTCCCGTCCCGGATGAGACGGCGGCGCTGTACGGGCATGCCGAAGGTGCGCTCGACCGCCCGCAACGCCGGGAGACGACCTCCATGCGGTGAAGCGGCCGCCGAGCGCCCCTCGCCCACCTGGTGCGAAGCCGCCGCCCGGCTCAGCCGAGCGCCTTGACCGCCTGGTAGTAGGTCCATGCCGTGCTGGTGCACGCGGTCTTCGTGGCGCCGGAGTAGCCGGCGCAGACGCGCTTGAGGTCCTCGTAGAGGGCGCTGTCGAGCCGCGACTTGTTGGCGCTGAAGGTGCCGGCGGCCTTGTAGTTGCGGTAGCCGAAGTCATGGCGGGCGCAGGACGTGGCGAAGGGGAAGCCGAACGGGTTGTCCGGCGAGGAGGAACAGTAATCGGTCGACCAGTCGAACCCGTACGCGGACCAGGCGGCCTGATTGGCCCGGGCGGCCACCCAGACGTTGTAGCTCGACGCACTGGTCTGGGTCCAGCTCGCCAGGACCTGGGACTTGTCGGCAGGAGCGGCGTCGGCGGCGGTGGCTCCGCCGACGGTGGTGATCACGGCGAGAGCCGACGCGGCCAGGCCGACGGACAGTCTTCGGCGCATTTCACACCTCCATGAGACTGCGGCTCACCATGAGCCGCAGGTACATGACAATTATTTGAAGCCTCAACACTACGTAGGGACAACGGGGTTGCCTTGAACCGCTGAATCTTGGCTGAATACACATGATCGTCCACCATCCGCCGGAGACGCCGGACCGTGAACAACGTCTTGGCGACTACCGCACCGCCGACACCAAGTCGGTTGCCCGGCAGTATCGTTGGCGGATGAGCGCACACCCTGTCCACCGCCCGGCCGACCTCGATGTGGTACGCGAGTCCTACGACCGGGTGGCCGACAACTACGCCGACATGGTGGTGAACACGGGAGTCGGCGACATCCGGCGCCATCCGTGGCTCAAGGCGTCGATCGATGCCTTCGCCGACACCGTGAGCGGACGCGGCCCCGTCCTCGATGTCGGCTGCGGACCCGGAACGGTGACCGCCTACCTTGCCGAACGCGGACTCGATGTGTCGGGGGTGGACCTCTCTCCGCGCATGATCGAGAACGCGCGCCGCCTTCATCCGCGATGCCGCTTCAGCGTCGCCTCCGTCACCGACCTCGACCTCGACGCAGCCTCCCTGGGTGGCGTGCTCGGGTGGTGGTCGCTGTTCAACCTTCCCCGTGATGTGCTTCCTCAGGTACTCGCCCTGTTCGCGCGCGCGTTGAAGCCGGGCGGGCACTTCATCACCGCGACGCACGTCGGTGACGAGGACGCGGTGCGTACCGAGGCTTACGGGGGCGTACCCGTTCGTTGGACGACACACCTGTGGCGACCAGAGGAACTCGTCGACCTGATCGAGCGGGCCGGCCTGCGCCCGGTCGCCGAACTCCGGCTCCCCGCCGAGGAGTACAGCGGGCCGGGTGTGGTCGTCATGGCCAAGAGCCCCGATTGACGCTCGGTCCCGGGAGGCGCACAGGCACTTGGGCTATGGAGGCCGCCGTCCGTAGCGAGCGGTCCGGGCCGCCGAAGAGTGCCCGTTGTGGTCAGCCGTGTTCGGGCTCCACCGGGAGCCACAGTTCGGCGTCGGCCTCGGTCTTCTCCGGTGACAGGCGGGTACGCAGGATCTCGGGGCCGGGGCGGCCGCGGTACGGGTTCGACGGGAACCACTCGGTGAACACGTCCCGCCACAGCTCCTGGATGGCCTGTGGCACCGGACCGGAGGCCGTGAAGACGGCCCAGGTGCCGGCTGGCACCTTCAGCGTGGCCGTACCCGCGGGCGCGGCGGCGGAGGTGATCACGCCGTGGTAGTAGTCGAGTTCGGTGTTCTCGGCCCGGCCGGGGTCCAGGCCGTCGCAGACCGCCAGGATGCCGCGCGGCTCCTGGTCCGACAGTTCCTCCAGGAGGGTCAGGGTCTGCGGGGCGATTCCCCGGACGAAATCCGCGATAGCCCGGTTCGGCCCGGCATGCACCAGCGGTATCCGGGTCTTGAGCCCGACGACGCTGAAGTCCGCCTTGTCCACGACGCGGTACCGCATACTGCTTCGGCCCTCGACGGTGAGGCGGAAGGCCATCCTGGCCTGGGAGTCGAGCGCGGCGCCGGTACGGCGGGCCTCGCCCGGCCCGATGCCGTGCATGGCGCGGAACGCCCGCGCGAACGCCTCCCCGGAGCCGTAGCCGTAGCGCACCGCGATCGTCAGCAACGTCTCCCGAGCCGCGAGGACTTCGGCTGCCGCCAGGGTGAGCCGACGGCGCCGGATGTACTCCGACAGCGGTATGCCCGCGAGCGCGGAGAAGATCCGGCGCAGGTGGTACTCCGAGGTGCCGGCGACGCGTGCCAGCTCCTGTCCCTCGATCTCGCGGTCGAGATGGCGTTCGATGTACTCCAGAGCCTGATTGAGCCGCTCCAGCACGCCCGGTCTCCTTCCTTCAAGGGGTGGACTACTCGGCGTCGAGGTCGGTGCCGTCCCCGTCCGGGCCCGGGGTGGCGTGCCCCAGGCCCCGGCGGATCGCGATCTCCACGGGAGAGTACGCGCCGTCGGCCCGCTCCAGTTCGTACGGCGCGGCCGGCATCAGCGGCGGCTGGGCCATGAAGCGCGGCCGCACCCCATGGTGCGGTTGCGCCGCGTGCACCAGGAACGGATGACACAGGAAGACGTCACCCGGGGACCCGGTGGCGAGGGCGAGCGGCCGGTGTTCGGACACCGCCACCAGTTCGGGGGCGAGAGCCAGCCCGCTCGCCCCCTCTTCCCCGTACTTCTCCAGCACCTTCGGCACGTCGAGGTGTGAGCCGACCCGGATCCGGGTCGGGGCGTCCTCCGCACCGACCTCGCTGAACAGGAACAGCATCAGCAGCGCCCGGCCCCGGGAACGGAGATCGGTGAAGTACCAGCTCTCGCCCTCCGGCAGATAGCCGCCCTCGATGTGCCAGCCCGCGTCGTCGGGCTCCTCCTCGTGCGGGAAGCGCAGCGGGAACGTGCCCAGTGAGTAGCGCGGCTCCCAGCGTCCCGCGCCGACGAGCAGGTCATACGCGCGGTGCAGGGCGGGGGAGTTGGGCGCGGCGGCGAACGGCCCCTGCGCCATGCCGGCCACCCAGTGCACGGGCCGCGTCCATGTCGCCGGGTCGTCCGGGTCGCAGCCCGTCTCCCGCCACAGCAGCCGCGCGCAGTCCGCGGCCACGCGCGGCGCGACGGCACCCTCGAGCTTGACGAAGCCGTCGCGGAGGAAGCGGGAGATCAGGGTCGTGTCATCCATGCCCCCATCGTGCGGCTGCACCGGCCCCGACCACCCGACAATTCCCGCACCACCTTTGTCGGATGCGGCCGTCACTCACGCCGAGGTGCCGCGGAGCACCACTCCGGCCACTGGCGGTCCAGCACACCCGCGAGTACTCCGCCCGCGTGATCCGGCGTCGATGTCACCGAGGCCGGGCTCGTCACGCCACCAGGGCCGTGCGGAGGAACTCGAGGATCTCGGCCTGGGCGGATTCGGCCTGTGGTTCCACGCCGGGCAAGGTGAGGAACGCGTGCTTGGCGCCCGGGTATTCGGAGAGCCGTACGGTGGTGCCGGCCGCGCGCAGCCGTTCGGCGTAGCGACGGCCGTGGTCGGCGACCGCGTCCTGGGTGGGCACCACGACGAGCGCCGGGGCGAGCCCGCTCAGGTCGTGTGTGTACAGCGGTGAGACCGCCCTGGCGTCGGTTCCCGGCGGGACGGCGAGCCGCTGGAGGAACCGCAGGAGCGGCAGGGCCCGGGTCGGGGTGTACGCGTACTCGGCGATCGAGGGATGGTCGAACATCGTCTCGGTCACGTCGACTACGGGGTTGACCAGCACCTGCGCCGCGAGCGCCAGGCCGGCCTCTCTGGCCCGGACGGCCGTCAGCGCGCTGATCAGCCCGCCGCAGCTCTCGCCGAAGACGGCCGTGCGCGCCGGGTCCGCGCCCCACCGCGCGGCATGCCGCACCGTGTGCTGGAGCACGTCCCAGCCATCGTCGGCCGCGTCGACGAGCGGGCTGTCCGGGGCGAGAAGGCGGTGCTCGACCGAGACGACGAGCGCGGGCAGCCGAACGGCGAGGTGGCTGTTGGTCCAGTCGCACTGCACCGCCGTGCCCACGAAGCCGCCTCCATGGACATGGACCACGAGGGGCAGGCCGGTGCGGGGCGCGGTGTCGTCATCCTCGGTCGGAGCCGGCCGGTAGACCCGGACCGGTAAGTCGCGGCCGGGCAGCGCGATCTTCTCCCAGGTGATCGCGGCGCCGGGATCCGGCTCACCGAGGATCGCCCGCGCCGAAGCGGAGGCCCGGAAGCGGTTCTCCGCGTCGCGGTAGGCGCGTAGTCCCTCGGCCGTGAGCGTGGAGAAGTCCGGCTCCGGCGGCCGTACGGCGGTAGGGATCTCGCTCATGTCGCCTTCTTCCCACCCGGCGCGGTGCCGGATGTGTCGTTGCGGTCGGACAGTGCGTCGTCCTCATTATGCACGCGGTGCGTGCAACGCCAAGTGCACAGGTTAAGCTGTGAGTTGACGAAAGGGGCGGGATGACTGGCAGAAGGCGATGGTCGACCGAGGAGATCCTGGACACGGCGGCGAAACTGCTGCGCACGGGCGACGCCGAGTCGTTCAGCGTCCGCAAGCTCGCCGCGGCGCTCGGGACCGACTCCTCCAGCCTCTACCGGCACTTCCGCAACAAGACGGAACTGCTGCGCGCGGTCGCCGACCGGATCCTGCTGGCCGCCATGGACGGCTATCGTCCCGAGGGCGACTGGAAGCAGCGCATCACCGCCTTGGGTGTGCGCCTGCGTGAGGCATTCGGTGAGCAACCCCAACTCGCCGCCGTCTGGGCGCGCTACGGGTCCGGCGGGACGGGGTCCCGGTTGGTCATGGAGGAGCTGCTGCAGGCCCTGCGTACCTCCGGTCTGGCCGACGAGGAGGTTCCGGCGCGCTACCACCGCATCGTCGTCCTCCTCGTCGCGCTGATCTCCTCCGAGGCCGGCGTCAGCACCATCAGCCCTGAGGAGTACGAACAGGGCATGGAGCAGTTCCGCGTGGCCGTGCTCGGCGCCGATCCCGAACGTTTCCCCACACTGGCCCACTTCGCCCGAGACGTCCGTCCCCTCGGCGCCGACCGCCGCGCGGCTTTCGAAGAGCTCCTCGCCGCCCAACTCGCCCACATCGAGGCCGGGATCCCCGGTTCCGGGTGAACCGCCCGAGGTCCTCGCCGAGCCTCTACTGCTTCTCCGGCCTCATGCCGAAGACGTGGATCACGGCGTACCCGCGTTCGGTCCCTGCTGTGTCCGTACGGCGCTGTCGGCCTTGGCCGGGTGTGTCGGTCTCATGCGGGGGTCGTCGTGCGGAAGCGGGCGCGGTAGACGGTCGGTGAGATGCCCAGTGCGTTCTGGAAGGCCCGTCGCATCGCCTCGGCGGAGCCGAAACCGGCGCGGGCCGCGACGGTGTCCACGGGCTCGGTGCCCGACTCCAGCAGAGCCTGTGCCGCTTCGAGGCGAATCGCCTCCGTATAGCGTCCGACCGTCGTCCCGACGTGCGTCCGGAACAGCCGGTTGAGGTGGCGTACGCTCACCCCCGCGCCGCGCGCCAGCGCGGTCAGGTCGTGGTCCGCGCCGGGATCCGCGCCGATGAGGTCCATGACCCGCCGGACGACGGGATGCGTGGACTCCCGCAGGGTCAGGCGCGCGCTGAACTGGGACTGCCCGCCCGGTCGCGCCATGAAGACCACGAGTTCCCGTGCGACCTCCCGCGCCACTTCGGGACCGTGATCCTGCTCCACCAGGGCGAGGGAGAGGTCGATGCCCGCCGTCACTCCGGCGGAGGTGATCACATGACCGTCGCGGACGAACAGGGCGTCGCTCTCCACGGTGACATCGGGGTAGCGGAGCGCCAGTTCGGGGGCCAGGCGCCAGTGCGTGGCGGCCCGCCGCCCGTGGAGCAGACCGGCCTCGGCCAGCATGAACGCACCGGCGCACACCGAGGCCACGCGGCGGGCACGGCCGGCCAGATCCTTGGTCATGGCCACCAGCGCCGGGTCGCCGACGGCCTCGCGCCACTCCCGCCGCCCCGGCACCAGCAACGTGCCCAGTTGTTCCGGAAGTTCCCGCCGGTCGGTGTCGGCGTCCAGCCGGACGGGGGCGGAGGTGGCCACCGGGCCGGGAGCGGCGGACACGATCCGCACGTCGTACCGGGCCCCGTAGGCGTTCGCCGTCGTGAAGACCTCGGCGGGTCCGGCCACGTCCAGCAACTGGACGCCGGGAAAGGCCAGGATCACCACGACCTGCCGTGGCCGCCGGTCGCTCACTCCGGCCACGGCGAATCGAGGACCGCCCGCACGAAGTCGCCCCGCTCGAACCCCGGCACATAGTGCTCCAGGACATCGGCTTTGATGTTGCCGAAGGTCGTCTCCGGCTTGGGGCGGATGCCCTGGGTGAAGGCTTCCAGGATCCGCCGCTTGAAGTCGGGGCGGGGGTGCAGGGCGAGTACGGCGGCGCGGTCGGCGGGGGCGATGTCGCCGTAGCCGATGCCCAGTACGTCGTACTCGACACCGGCGGTGACCAGCGCGACCTCCGGTTCCATGAACTCCGGGACGCCGGGCGTGGTGTGCAGGGCGATCGCCGTCCACACGCGGCGGACGCCGTCCTCGGGCACCTCGTGCTCCCGCAGGAACCGGCGGGCCGCCTCCGCCCCGTCGACCTCGAAGCGCCGACCGCTGTCGTGGAAGCGCCGGCCGATGCCCAGGTCGTGGAACATGGCGCCGATGTACAGGAGTTCCGGGTCGAAGTCGAGGCCGCGCCGACGGCCCTGGAGAGCGCCGAACAGGTACACCCGGCGCGAGTGGTGATAGATCAGCTCGCTCGTCTCGTCCCGCACCAGCTCGGTCGCCTCCCGGGCAAGCCTCGTGTCCGGCACACCGACTCCGGCGACCAGCGTTTCGTGCGTCATCTTCCCACCCCATGTCTGCCAGGCGTACGCGCGGGTTCCCGCAGTGACCTCAGTCTTGTCCGCGCGGCCGGGCGGCACCATGTCCCTATGGACAGGCATCCCACGGATCCGGACACCGGTGCGGTGCCGGGCCCGGGTCCGGGGCACTCGGTCGAGCGGCGACGGGGTCGTGCGGGGAGCACGCGCCGACGGGGTCGTGCGGGAGCGGGAGGCACGCGGCGACGGGGACGCCACGCCGGATCGCCTACCTCACCGCGGTCAGCGTCGCGTAGACCACTACGTTGCCCAGGTAGCCGGTGCCCCTGGCGTAGCCGCCGCCGCAGGTGATCAGCCGGAGCTCGGGCCGGCCGGAACCGCCGTAGACCTTCTCGCTGGGGAACCGCTTCTTGTCGTAGAGCTCGACGGCGCGGACGGCGAACACCGCCATCCTCTGGTCCGCCCTGCTGATCTCGATGGTGGCGCCCTCGGTCAGGGTGCCGAGGTCGTAGAAGACACCGGGTTCGCCGGCGGGTGTGTCCACGTGCCCGGTGACGACGGCGGTGCCCGCGGAGCCGGGAGCGATGCCGTCCCCGTACCAGCCGGTCAGGCCGGGTTCGCCAGGGGGTGGGGGCCGTAGCGCGCCTGCCGCGTCGAGGCCCACTCGGGTCATCGGGGCGTTCACGCCGATGGCGGCGATCCGGAGCCGGACCGGATCCGCGGGCGGCAGCGGACGGACCGCCGGGGGAGCGGGGTCCGCGGAGGCCGAGAAGGCATGACCCGACGGAGGCCGCGGCGGCTCCTCGTCATGCGTCCCGCTGATCAGCAGCACCGCGCCTGCCGCCATCGCCCAGCCCAGGGGCACCACAGCGGGGAGGATCGGGCCCCTGGGAGGGCGGGTCTGGTGTCCGGGTGCCATCGCGGTGGGGCCTTCTCTGGACGGCGGGTGCGGTGTCGTCAGGTTCTGTCGGCGTTCGGGCGGCGGTACAACCAGATGGCACCGGCGGCGGCCGTGAAGAGCAGTCCACCGCCCAGGGCGAGCCCCGTGCCGGAGTCGTCGGCCGGCCCGAAACCGGCGTCCACCGAGCCTTCGGGAGAGGGGCCGGTGATCTGGTACGTCCCCGTGACCTTGGTCAGCGGAGGGCACTTCAGGGTGACGGTGTCACTGCCCGGCTCGGTGCCTTCCGGGATCTGGAACTCACCGGTGAGCACGCCCTCCTCGTCGCCTGCGAAGAGGTGGAAGTCCCCTCCTGCCTCCGATGTGCCCTTGCCGTAGTCCGAGTCAGGGTCGCAGGCGCTCGTACTGACCGTGACCGTGGAACCCGGTGAGGCATTCCAGGGATTGATACGGATGTCCGAGCCGTCAGCGGCGGCAGCGGCCGGGACCTGTAGTCCCAGGGCACCGAGCGCCAGGACGACACTTGCACCCATGTGTGTGTAACGCATGCGAATCCTCCAACGGACAGGGCCTCGCCTGTCTGCGCGGTACCTCTCGTGTGTTCCGCTCACGAGGCAACCGACAGTCCGTCAGTCCCGCAACCCGACGCATCACGACATATGTCACTCGTTCAGGTGCGAGAGGAGTTCCGCTTGATCGCTTGCGCAGGTCACCGCCGCGAAGACCGGCGTCGGGCGTCACCCGCCACCCCGTCCCCATAACGGTGAAGCCGACCGTCTGTCCCGCCCGGTGCGGGTGCGCCTCGGACGGCCGCGCCGGGAGCGGCGTGACCTTCCCGCGCGCGGGCGTCGTCACCCACGTGGACGCGTAGCGGGCGAGGGGGCGGGTGGTCCTACCGGAGGACGACGTCCCGGCCCGGGCCGCCGTCGACGGTGTCCTTCCCGGGTCCGCCGCTGACCAGGTCGTCGCCGCCCTCGCCGGACAGCGTGTCGTCGCCGGGGCCGCCGAGGACGATGTCATGGCCGTCCCCGCCCATGGCGTGATCGTCGCCCGGGCCGGCGTAGACGGTGTCCGCACCCTCGTACGCCTCGATCATGTCGTTGCCCCGGCCACCCCACAGCCGCTGGTCGCCGTCGTCGCCCATCAGGTGGTCCATGCCGTCGCCGCCGTCCAGGACCGCGCGTCCCATGACCATGTCGTCCCCCGCGTCACCCCGGACCGTGTGCGCGGAGTGGGCGTGCAGTTCGTCGTCGCCGGGCCCGCCGCGGACGGTGGCGACCCCGGGGTCGCTGGTGGCGATCGTGTCGTCCTGGTCGCCGAGGAAGATGTCGATCCTGTCCGGGCGGGGGCTGCCGGTGGGCAGTTCGCAGACGACGAAGGTGTGGTCCCCGGGGTCGAGGTACGCACAGTGGTCGCCGGGTGCGAGCGGGACCGCGTCGCGGAAGCCGACCTGCCGGACACCGGCACCGGTATCCATGGGGAACACATGGAGGTCGTTGGCCTGTTCCGGGGCGGCGGTGAACACGATCGACTGGGTCGTCCAGTCGGCGCCGACCCGGGCCTCCGTCCGGGCGGGGGCGGCGGCAGCCGGGGCGGCGGCGATGCCGGTGGCGAGGCCGGCGGTGAGCAGGGTCGCGGCGACCGTGCGGGTGGTGGTGCGTTGTCCGTTGTTCACGGGACCTCTTCTCGATGTGGAGCGGGTGGTTCGGCCCCCGGCGGGGGAGAGCGGGTGGGGTCCGGCGGGGACTGGGCGGCGGGTGGCCGTGACGGCGCGGCACCCCTCGTGACGGCCCTCGCGGCCGCGCTGCCGGACCCGCCACGCCTCTGGATCACCGCGCTGCCGGACCCGCCACGCCTCTGGATCACCGCGCTGCCGGACCCGTCATGCTCCTGGACCGCCGCGCTGCCGGAGCCGCCGCTCCGTGGTCCCGGTCGGCCCAGGCCCGGTTGTTCAGAACCCGGTCCAACCGGCGGCCCGCTGCCCGCGGTTCCCCCGCTCCGCTCGGGGTTCCCGGATCCCTGCGGGAGGGCTTTCCGGTCCCTGCGGCTGATCTACGGAGCGAGCTGTTGGACCCCTGCCGGGGAGCCCTCGGTCCCCCGGCAGGGGCGGGGCCCCGGTTCTTCCCCCGGGGCCCCGCCCCCGCTGCCCCCCGGCACGAGTTCCCGAGGGGCACCGGCATCACACCCGTCAGCTCACGTTCACGTCCACGCAGGCGTAGAAGGCGTTGGCGGTGTCGGCGATGTTCCACACGGCCAGCACCTTCTGCTTGCCGGTCAGGCTGCCGAAGTTCACCTGGTGGGTGACGGTCTCGCCCGGCCGGGCGCCACCGTCGTTGAACTCGGCGATCTTCCGGCCACCCGCGTAGTACTGCCAGGTGCTGGTGGCGTGCCGTGCCGTCAGCCGCCAGTTGAAGCTGGTCGTCCGGCTGACCGGGGTGACCTTCCAGCCCTTGCTGTCGTTGTCGAGCTCGGCGAAGGCGGCGTTCCCTCCGCTGCAGCTCATCAGGCCCTTGGGGCCCTCAACGCTCTGCGGCTCGTACTTGATGGAACCGCAGGGGACCAGGCCGGCGGCACACTGGGCCTGCCGGCTCGGGGGAGTGGAAATGTAGCCGTGCGCGCTCGCGCTGCCGGCCGGCAGGCTCACGGCCAGGAGCGGGGCGATCCCCGCGCCGATGGCGGCGGCCAGCATCTTCTTGCTCTTCATGACGACTCCTGTGGGGGTTCGTGCCCGCCCATGCGAAGACACAGGCGAACATGAGCATGTCAAGCAACGGCACCGTGGCCGTGGGGACGACCATGTGCAGTGACGGAAGCGTACCCTGCTTGGTCTAGACCAAACTAGCCCTCGGAAGCGATAGTTGAGCCCGATCGCCGGTGGCGCGGACCTCACCGATGGCGTGCCCGTGCGCGCAGTCCGTCCATGACCAGGTCGAGAAGCCGCGTGGCGCGCGGCCGCCATTCGTCGCCCGGGTCGAGCTGCCACAGGCCGGCTATGGCGAGGAGGAAGTCGTCCGCGGTGACGCCGGGGCGAATGGTGCCGGCTTCCTCGTTGGCGCGGAGCAGCAGTTCCGCCGCGCGGGCCACGGGCATCGGGGACGGCTTCGCGGGGCCGCCCGGCGCGCCCGTCACCTGCCGGATCGCGTCGGCCAGTCCGGCCTTGGTCATGGCGAACTCGGACAGCCGGTCCATCCAGGCGCGCAGGGCCTCGTCGGGCGCGCGGCTGTCCAGCAGGTGCCGGGCGCTGTCGGCGACCTGCTGCATCTCGTGGCGGTAGATCTCGAGGACCAGGGATTCACGGTTGGGGAAGTTGCGGTAGAAGGTGCCCTGCCCCACTCCGGCCTTCTTGGCGATCCCGCTCAGCGGGGCGTCCGCGCAGCGCGACAGCTCGGCGACCGCCACTTCCAGGATGCGCTCGCGGTTGCGCTGGGCGTCGGAGCGCCGGCATGAGTCCCTCTGGTGAGGCACGCGTCCTCCTCAAGGCGTGGCCAAACCTCGCCCTTGCTAAGCGGACAGCTGTCCGTTAGGTTTTCAGACAAGCGGACAGCTGTCCGGTCGCGTCCACCATAGCGGCGGAGACGGCCCCGTGGCAGTCGCCGGCCGCACTGACCGGCCTCCAGCACCCCATACCTTCGCTTCGCCCCGCCCGGGCGCAGGCCCCGTACGACGCGTTCCACCCGCTGCCCGTATCCCGGCTGCCGGCTCACCCGTCTGTCCTGAATCGCGAAAGAAGCAGCGCATGGCCTTATCGACGTCCAGCGTCATCACTTTGAAGATCAACGGCGAGAAGCACACGCTGCCCGTCGACCACCGCACCACCCTGCTCGACGCACTGCGCGAGCGGCTCGATCTCACCGGCACCAAGAAGGGCTGCGACCAGGGGCAGTGCGGCGCCTGCACGGTCCTGCTGGACGGGCGCCGGGCCGTGGCGTGCCTGCAACTGGCCGTCGCGGCCGAGGGCCGGGAGATCACCACCATCGAAGGCGTCGCCGACGGCGAGCGGTTGCACCCCGTGCAGCAGGCCTTCCTCGATCTCGACGGCTTCCAGTGCGGTTACTGCACACCGGGGCAGATCTGTTCGGCGATCGGCGTGATCCAGGAGCACGCGGCGGGCTGGCCGAGCGCCGCCACCGAGGACGTCCGTCCGCAAGCGGGGCCGCCTCCCCTGACCGCCGACGAGATCAGGGAGCGGATGAGCGGGAACCTGTGCCGTTGCGGCGCCTACGTGGCGATCGTCGAGGCGGTGGCCCGCGCGGCGGAGGCCCACGCCGACGAAGGCCACGAGGACGCCGCGAGCGGAGCGAAGGAGGCCCTGATATGAGGGAGTTCGGCTATCAGCGGGCGCACGACGTCGCCGGTGCCGTGGCACTGCTCGACGCCGACCCGGACACCCGCTTCCTCGGCGGCGGCACCAACCTCGTGGACCTGATGAAAACGGGTGTCGAGCGTCCCGCCCGGCTCGTCGACATCCGCGAACTGCCGCTCGACCGGATCGAGGCGACGGCCGAGGGCGGACTGCGCATCGGCGCCACCGTCACCAACGGCGACCTCGCCGCCCACCCCGAGGTCCGGCGCCGCTACCCCGCGCTCGCCCAGGCCGTACTGGCCGGCGCGTCGGGACAGCTGCGCAACATGGCCACGGTCGGCGGAAACCTGCTCCAGCGCACCCGCTGCGGCTACTTCACCGACGTCAGCCAGCCGTGCAACAAGCGTGTCCCCGGCAGCGGTTGCCCCGCCGTCGCGGGCGAACACCGCAACCACGCGATCCTGGGCGCCTCCGACCACTGTGTGGCCGTACACGCCTCGGACATGGCCGTGGCCCTGACCGCCTTCGACGCCGTGGTCCACTACCAAACCGCGGACGGCCCCGGGCAGTCGCCGCTCGCCGGCTTCTACCTGCCCGTCGGGGACACCCCGCACCGGGAGACCGCCCTGCCGGCGGGCGCGCTGATCACCGGCGTCACGCTGCCGCCGGCCCCGGTCGCTGCCAACTCCCGCTACCGCAAGGTGCGCGAGCGCGCCTCCTACGCCTTCGCCATCGGCTCCCTCGCCGCCGCGCTCGACATCCGGGACGGCGTCGTCAGGGACGCGCGCCTGGCCTTCGGGGCCGTCGCCTCCCGCCCGTGGCGGGCCTCGGCCGCCGAGCGGGTGCTGACCGGCGCGCCGGCCGTCCCCGAGACCTACGCCGCCGCGGCGGACGCCGAACTGGCGGCGGCCCGCCCGCTGCCCCGCAACGGCTACAAGGTGGACCTGATCCGCAACCTCACGGTGACCGTCCTGACCGAACTCGCGGAGGAAGCCGCCCGATGAGCACCGTCACCACCACGACGTCCGCGCACACGCCGTCCGTCGGCACCGGCCACACCCGCGTCGAGGGACGGGACAAGGTCACCGGAGCCGCCCGCTACGCGGCCGAGGTGCCCTTCGCCGGCCTCGCCCACGGCTGGCTGGTGCTGTCCACCATCGCCCGCGGCCGGATCCGCTCCCTCGACACCGAACCCGTCCTCGCCATGCCGGGCGTCCTCGCCGTGCTGGACCACCGCAACGCCCCGCACCTGAACACCGATTACACCGGTCTGCTGGGCAAGCCGGATCCGACCTGCGCCGTCTTCCAGCACGACCGGATACCGCACCTGGGCTGGCCGGTGGCGCTGGTCGTCGCGGAGACGTCCGAGCAGGCGAGGGAAGCCGCCGAAGCCCTCGTCGTGCACTACGAACAACAGCCGCACGACGTCGAGTTGACGGGTGATCACCCCGACGCCCGCCCGGTGGACGGACACATGCCGGCGGTGACGGAGAAGGGCGATCTGGACGCCCAGCTGACCACCTCCGCCTTCGTCGTGGACGCCGAATACACCACTCCCGAAGAGCACCACAACCCCATGGAGCCCCATGCGGCCACCGCCCGCTGGGACGACGGACGGCTGGAGGTCACCGACTCCAACCAGGGCGTCACCTGGGTCGCCGGCGAACTCCAGAACCTCTTCTCGCTCGACCCGGCCTCCGTGCGCGTACGCTCCGAACACGTCGGCGGCGGCTTCGGCAGCAAAGGGGTGCGGGCCCACCAGGTGGCCGCCGTGATGGCCGCGACCCTCCTGCAACGGCCCGTGCGCGTCATTCTGACCCGGCGTCAGATGTTCGCGCTGGCCGGCCACCGCAGTCCCACCGTCCAGCGCGTCCGGCTCGGCGCCGACGCCGACGGGCGGCTGCGCGCACTGGAGCACCGCTCCGTCAGCCGCACTTCCACCGTGCACGAGTTCGTCGAACCGAGCGCCGGGGTGGCGCGGGTGATGTACGACGCCGACGCCCACCACACCGCCAATCACGCCGTGCCGCTCGACGTGCCGACCCCGACGTGGATGCGCGCCCCGGGAGAGGCTCCCGGATCGTTCGCACTGGAGTCGGCCCTCGACGAACTCGCCGAGAAGTGCGGGATCGACCCGATCGAACTGCGCCTGCGCAACGAACCCGAAACCGGCCCGGTGTCGGGCCTGCCGTTCGCGGGACGCAACCTGGCCGCCTGCTTCCGGGAGGGCGCCCGCAGGTTCGCCTGGGCGGACCGGGACAGCCGCCCCGGAGTGCGCCGGGAGGGGCGCTGGCTGCTCGGCACCGGCACGGCGGCGGCCTCCTTCCCGGCGGGCTCCGCACCGTCCACCGCGAGCGCCACCGCGCATCCCGACGGCACCTTCACCGTCCGGATCTCCGCGGCCGACATCGGCACCGGGGCCCGTACCGCACTCGCCCTGATCGCCGCCGACGCGCTCCAGGTGTCCCCGGAGCGGATCCGGGTGCGCATCGGCGACAGCGACTTCGGCCCCGCGATGATCGCCGGCGGCTCCATGGGCACCCGCTCCTGGTCCTGGGCCGTCAAGGCGGCGGCCGGTGAACTGCGCGAACGACTGGCCCTCGGCACCGACATCCCCGCACAGGGCCTCACCGTGCGATCGGACACCACCGAGGCCGTCGAAGCCCTCGGCCCCGCCGAACGGCATTCCTACGGCGCCCAGTTCGCCGAGGTCGCCGTGGACGTCACCACCGGCGAGGTACGGGTGCGGCGCATGCTCGGCGTCTTCGCGGCCGGCCGGATCGTCAACCCGCTCACCGCACGCAACCAGCTCCTGGGCGGCATGGTCTGGGGCATCTCCATGGCCCTGCACGAGGAGGCGGCCCGGGACCGTGCCTCCGGTGGTGTCGTCGGCGCCGACCTCGCGGGCTACCACGTGGCCACCCACGCCGACGTGCCCCGCATCGAGGTCGGCTGGATCGAGGACACGGACCCGGACGATCCGGTCGGGATCAAGGGCATCGGCGAGGTCGGCATCGTCGGTGCCGCCGCGGCCGTCGCCAACGCGGTCTGGCACGCCACCGGCGTACGCCACCGCAGCCTCCCGATCCGGCCGGACCGCGTCCTCGCGGGCGCCGCGGGGGCGCCGGATGCTTGACCTGGCAGGGGAACTGCACCGGTGGACCGAGGAGGGCCGGGAGTTCGCCGTCGCCACCGTGGTGGCCGTGGGCGGCAGCGCACCGCGCGGGGTCGGCGCCGCCCTCGCCGTCGACCGCGAGGGCACCGTCATCGGCTCGGTCTCCGGCGGCTGCGTCGAGGGCGCGGTGTACGACCTGTGCGGTGCGGCGCTGCGGACCGGGGAGAGCGTCCTCGAACGGTTCGGCTACAGCGACGACGACGCCTTCGCCGTGGGGCTGACCTGCGGCGGAACGATCGAGGTGCTGATCACGCCGGTGGCGGCGCAGGCCCCGGCGCGGACGGTCCTCGGCCCGGTTCTGGCCGCCGCCGCCCGAGGCGAACCGGCGGCCCTCGCCCGGGTCGTCCGCGGCCCCGCCGAACTCCTCGGGCGGGTCCTGTCGGTCCGCTCCGACGGCAGGACCGAGGGCGGCCTCGGCGGCCACCCGGACCTGGACCGGACGGCGGCGGCCGAGGCCCGGGCCATGCTGGAGGCGGGCCGCACCGGCACAGTGGAGCTCTCGGCGGACGGCTCGCACTGCCCCGGCGGTCTGACGCTGCTGGTCGAGTCGAACGTGCCGCCCCCGCGCATGATCGTCTTCGGCGCCGTCGACTTCGCGGCCGCGCTGGCCCGGGCCGGGAAGTTCCTCGGCTACCACGTGACCGTCTGCGACGCCCGCCCCGTCTTCGCCACCCGCGCCCGCTTCCCGGACGCCGACGAGGTCGTGGTCGACTGGCCGCACCGCTACCTGCGGCGCACCGGGACCGACGCCCGTACGGTCCTGTGCGTGCTCACCCACGACGCCAAGTTCGACGTGCCCCTGCTGAAGGCGGCCCTGCGGATGCCGGCCGCGTTCGTGGGCGCGATGGGATCACGCCGTACCCACGAGGACCGCGACCGGCGGCTGCGGGCCGAAGGCGTGACCGAACGCGAACTGGCCCGGCTGCGCTCACCGATCGGCCTCGACCTCGGCGCCCGCACCCCTGAGGAGACCGCCCTGTCGATCGTCGCGGAGATCGTCGCCACCCGGCGCGGCGGCACGGGCGTGCCCCTGACCGGTTCCGGCACGCCGATCCATCACGAGACGGGACGGGGGAGGAGGCAGGCGGTCGCCTGACGGCCTCGGGACGACGAGCGGCGGGGTGCCCCCTTCTTCGGCACGAGGGGCACCCCGCCGTCGGACGCCGACGGGCGCTCAGACCGCCGAGAGGGAGCCCAGCGCCAGGCACAGCCTCTCGATGTCCTCGTCGGTGTTGTAGTAGTGCACCGACGCACGCACCACGGCGGGCAGGCCGCGCGCCCCCAGGTCGTAGCGGGCCGAGGCGATCGCCGACACGCTGGTGTTGATGCCTGCCGCGCCGAGCTGTTGCCGCACCTCGGCCGCGGGCACGCCGTCCACGGTGAACGTGACGATGCCGCACAGACGCCGGCCACGGTCCTGGACACTCACTCCGGGAATCCGCGCGAGCCGGTGCCGCAGCCGTGCGGCCAGAGCCGTGACCCGCTCCTCGATCGCTTCCAGGCCCCAGCCGAGGGCGTAGTCCACGGCGACACCGAGGCCGATCTTCGCCGCGTGATTGGTCTCCCAGGCCTCGAACCGCCGGGCGTCGGACCGGATCTCGTAGGTCTCCGGGCCGGTCCACGTCGCGGCGTGCAAGTCGAGGAAGGGGGGCTCCAGCTCCTCGATGAGCCGGTCCGAGACGTAGAGGAAGCCGGTGCCGCGCGGTCCGCGCAAGAACTTGCGCCCGGTCGCCGACAGCATGTCGCAGCCGATCTCCCCCACGTCGACGGGCAGTTGTCCCACGGACTGGCAGGCGTCCAGCAGGTACGGCACGCCGGCGGCACGGGTCAGCCGGCCGATCTCGGCGGCGGGGTTCACCAAGCCGCTCTGGGTGGGCACATGGGTGACGGCGACGAGCTTGACGTCGTCGTCCAGGCGCCGTTGGAGGTCCGCGACCGACAACTGGCCGTGTTCGTCGTCCTCGACCACCTCGACGCGGACGCCGGTGCGGCGGGCCACCTGGAGAAAGGCGATGACATTGCTGGCGTACTCGGCGCGGGAGGTCAGGATGCGGTCGCCGGGCCGGAAACGCAGCGCGTAGAAGACCATGTCCCAGGCCCGGGTGGCGCTTTCGACCACGGCGACCTCGTGCGGCCGGCAGCCGATCAGGCGGGCGATCGACGAGTACACGGCATCGATGCGCGCGGCCTGCGCCACCGCGGCCTCGTAACCGCCGAGCCGCGCCTCCAGCCGCAGATGGTCGATGACGGCTTCCAGGACCGGGGCCGGGGCGAGTGCCGCGCCGGCGTTGTTGAGGTGTACGACGTTCGCGCACCCGGGAGTCTCTCGGCGGGCACGGGCCACGTCCACTGGTTCCGGCACGGCACTCCTTCACGTTCGCCCTGGCGGGCACATGGCAGACCTGCGACGCTCCTGGGATTCTTCCCCTTCCCGGGGATCCGCCGCACCAATGCCTTGCCGACCGCGCGGGAGAGCGCGTCACCACCGCGGCACGAGGCGCCTCGGTGACCTGAAGCCGCGGCCTTCGACGCCGTCGGTGTCCAGGGCGGGACAGTCCGGCCACACCGGTGGTGCGGTCCGGGACAGCCCGGCGAGGATCTCACCGGCCTCCAGGGCGGCCAAGTGCCGGCCCAGGCAGATGTGCGGGCCGGTGCCCATGGCCAGGTGCGGCAGCGGCCTCCGGTGCGGGTCCAGACGGTCCGCGTCGGCCCACCGGGTCTCGTCCCGGTTGGCGGACGCCAGGTTCGCGCAGACCAGATCACCCTCGCGCAGCCGCGCACCGCACAGCTCCGTGTCGGTGGCGCACCGGCGCAGCACCCAGGTCAGCGGGCACTCCCAGCGCCAGCACTCCTGGATCACGGCCGTGGCCCCGGACTCGTCTGCGCGGGCGGTCTCCAGGAGCGCCGGGTCGGAGAGGACCGCGTACAGCAGCGTGGCGAGGGAACGGAACGGGGGTTCGGTGCCGGTGGACAGCAAGAGGCGTACCGTGGGCAGGAGTTCGGGTCCGGTGCCGATCAACGGGTCCTCGTGGCGCAGCAGTCGGCCGACGAGGCCGCGCGCGGGCCACGCCGAGGGTGTGCCGAGCCACTCCGTCATGGCTGTGGTGATCTTTCCGTCGGCGTCGTCGAGCAGCCCGACCGCCCAGGTGTACAAGGTGCCGATCCGCGTTCCCGGCGGAAAGCCGATGATGCCCGCTATGGCCGTCAGCGCCACCGGGAAGGCCAGCTCGCCGACCAGGTCCCCACCGCCTCGGTCCGCCAGGGCGCGCAGGCGGGCGTCGACGTCTTCGCGGACGCGGGCCCGCTGCTCGGACACGGCCTGCCGGTGGAAGCCTCCGTGCAGCGCGTTCCGCCAGGCCCGGTGCTCGGCGCCGTCCATCTCCAGGAACGACCGGCCGACCACCCGGCCCATGCTGTCGGCGTAGGCGGAGGACGAGAAGTCCCGCTCGTCGCGCAGCACCCGGTCGACCGCCTGGTGGGACACCACGTGCCAGGCCGGAGTCCCGGATGTGCCGGGCACGTCGGCGCCGGTCAGCACCTCTTCCAGCGTGGACCGGTGGACCGGGCCCCTGCGGCGCAGAGCGGCGAACTCCGCGTGCGGGTCACCGGCCGGTGACCCGCTCCGGTCCGTGTCGAAGGCGTTCACCAGGGCGTAGGCCGCGGCCAGGTCCTCGGCGACGCCGTCGGGGCCCGCGTCGAGGAACGGCGGAACGGCCGTCATGACGCCCCACCCCCGGCCTGGTCTCCTGGCGCGGGAGCACCGCCCGCGTCGGCTCCGAGGCGCAGTACCGCGGTGCACAGGCGCGTCTCCGCGGGGCGCCGGAGCCGGTTCCCGACGGTGGGGGACTGCTGGGGCTCAGCCCCGTGCAGCTCGAAGCCCAGCCGTCGCAGGAACGCGACGCCCGGCGCCCAGTCCGGCGGGCAGGTGGCCGTGACGCGCCCCGTGCCCCGGGCCTCGGCCGCCCGCAGCAGGCGCCGCGCCGCCCGCGTGCCGAGCCCCGCGCCGCGTACCCGCGGGTCGATGAGGAACAGCCCCACCGAGCAGGTGGCCGGGTCGGGATGGCCCCGTACGGCGTCGACCAGGCCCACCGGGGTGTCCTCGTGCCACAGCACCAAAAGGTGCTTCTGGTCGAAGTCCGCGCCTTCGGGCAGGGAGTAGTACAGACTCTGCACGTCCGCGGGCAGGGCGGCCGAGCCGGTCGCGGCCACGAAGTAGTCCTCGCAGGCCGCCAGCAGACGGGCGACGCCAGCCTCGTCCTCCGGCCGCAGCGGCCGGATGGCCGGCTCGCCCGGGGCGGAGGTCTCGAAAGTCTCCATGTCTCACACCACCTGGCCCTGTCGCGCGTGCACCGGCCGGGGCGGCCGGGCCGCCGCCGGACCACGGTAGAGGAACCCGAACCGCGCCAGAGCCGCGGTGACGTCCGGGCCCGACGCGACGTCCTCGCCGCTCGACCAACGGTGCCACGCGTCGACGGCCGCACCGCGCAACCGGACCGTCACCCCGGTCACCGGATTGGTGAGGCTGTGGATGCCGTCACGGCTCCTGACGGCGACGCCGATCTCCGGGCGCAGCCGGCCCGGACCCCGCCCGGCCCGTCGGCGCGAGGGCACCAGGAACCCGTGGCGTACCAGCAGCGTGGCCGTGGTGGCCGGGTCGGTGCCCAGGTAGTGGCACTCGTGGTCGGCCAGCCAGGTCTCCAGCTCGCGCCAGGTGACGCCGTCCAGCTCCCGCCAGTCCGCGTCCCTCGCGTTGAGCTGGAGGAAACGGTCGTACCGCGGGTGGTACAGCGCGTTCGCCGGGCCGGTGTCGGTCTCGGTGGCCGGCCAGGGAACCCGGGAGCACGCCACCTCCGGGTCCAGGGCGAGCCGGGCCCCGGCATCCGGTGGCGGCCAGTCGAAGAGCGGAACGGCGGGAGCCTCGGGCAGGGGAACCCCGGCACTCGCCCGCAGGAAGGTGAACTCCTCTATCTCCCGGGCCAGCGGATCACGGGCGGCCCGGAACCAGACGTTCGTGTCACCGGCGGACCCCGCGGCGGTCTCGGCGACCCGCAGACCGTCCTCGTGGCTCATGCCGGAGCCGACCGTGTAGTTCCGCCACAGGCTCAGGTCGTCCTCCGGCGCCGGTGGTTCGATGCGGACACCGAAGGCATCGGGCCGGGTGCCGACCGGCGAGTGCACGTCGAGTACGAACGGCGAGCCGCCCCAGGTCGTGTGCGCGACGCCGTAGGTCTCCACGGACAGGCGCCGCACCGCTTCGGCGAAGGCCACCGTCCGCGCCGCCTCCTCCTCCGTCTCCCCGGGGAAGCCGTGGATGACGAACAGGTGCAGGGGCACACCCGCCTTGAGCATGGCCTCGATGTTCGCGCAGGCGTCCTCGACCCTCGTGCCCTTGCGCATCAGGTCCAGGACGCGCTGACTGGCCGATTCCAGGCCGAAGTTCATGCGGCGGCAGCCGGAGGCGTGGAGCAGACCGGCGAGTTCCTCGTCCAGCCCGCGCGCGAACCGGGTCTCGCCGTACCAGTGGATGCCGGCCGAGGTCCGCACGAGTGCCTCGGCCACACCGCGCAGGGTGCGCAGGCTCATGATCTCGTCCACGAACATGAAGAACCGGGACCCGACGTCCCTACGCAGCCGGTGGATCTCATCCACCACCGCGTCCGGCGGGCGCTGCCGGAAGGAGTTGCTGGCGAAGGGGATGGAGCAGAAGGCACAGTCCCAGGGGCAGCTGCGGGAGGCGAAGACGGGCAGGACGGGGCCGGGCGCCAGGTACTTGTGCAGCGGCAGGTCGGCGTAGGCGGGCACGGCCGACGCCGTGATGTCGGCACTGTGCCGGGGCGTGCGCCGCAGGACGCCGTGGTCGTCCCAGACCGCGCCCGGGATCCTCTCCCGGAAGTCGCTCCCGCCCCTCCGGGGTTCCTCCAGCGCGTCCACGACGGAGGCGAGCGCGCCTTCCCCCTCGCCCGTCACCACCGTGTCGACGTAGTCGAACAGCGGATGGCGGCGCCGCCAGCGGTCCACCAGCCGGGTCGCATAGTTCCCGCCGAGGACCACGTGCACGTCGGGCCGCATGTCCCGGAGCATCCGCAGGAAGGTGACCCCCGCGATCAACTGGGTGTCGGCGGACATGCTCACCCCGACGACACCCACGGCCGGGTCGAGGAAGAGATCCCGGTCGAGCATGCGGTCGAATGCCCAGCGGTAAGGGTTGCCGGCCGGGTCCTCCGTCGCCGCCAGCACCTGTGCCGTCGAATCCGCGGAATACGCCGACGTGTTGGACACCAGGTCGAATTCGCAGTCGGGAAACGCCCCCGAGACCAGCCACAGCGCATCGCGCAGGGTGCGCCGGGCCGAGTGGAACACCTCGGGTTCGCACAGTGTCGCCAGCGACTTCAGACGAGCCTTCGCCTCTTCCACACCGGCGATCGCGGCCGGCGCCACCAGCAACGCCCGCTGCCGGGCCCACTCGTCGCGCAGACCGGCCGCCCGGCGTCGCTCCGCCTTGTCCCGCAGCTGTGTCAGGGCGGCTTCCGACAGCATCCAGTCGACGCACTCGATGCTCAGGTCGTAGGCGGCGGCCTCGTGGCCCCGTGCGCGCAAGTCACCCAGCAGCAGCGGCACCGCCAGGTGCGGTGCGTACGCGTTCCACAGGGGCGGGTTCACCAGGACGGTCTTCTTGCCCATCTTCTTCCCCATCGGTCTCGGGGCCGGCCGGCACCCGGGCACTCCCGGATGCCGGCCGACGAGGCGCGGCCACACGGTGTGGTTACCGGCTCTCCGCCTCCGACTCCGGCGCCGACGCGGACTCGTCCGCGCGCTTGGCCTTCATGGACGGCAGCAGGGCGTACTGCGCACCGGTGCGGACTTCAGGCTGCACCACCTCCACGGCGGGGCCTTCACCGCTGGCGCTGGCCGCCGCCATCAGCTGCTCCAGGTCCGTCTTCTTCCTGGTCATGTCTGTCACCTCCTTTCCGTCAGGGCCGGGCCGGCCGGTTGGTGGTGACCAGCCCACCTCGCACAAGCTGGTCCATGGCCGACTCGAACGCCTCCTTGAGTTCCGGTTCGCTGATCCGGCCCTTGTTGAGTTGCTCGAACATGGCGTAGATCCGCGATCCGGACGATCCGTCGCACAGCTCGGTCACCACCCACGCAACGGGGTTGAGGTAGTGGATGGCCGGCTTGTGCGGGGTGTAGGCGAGCATGCAGTTCCACTCCGGGATCGGGCGGAACCTGGCCGAGGAGCTCTGCTCATAGCAGTCGGCTCGACGCCGGTACGGCAGGACGGACGCGTCGTTCGTCAAGGTCGTCGGGGAGCTGTGAGACATCGGTCCCTCCGTTGGTCTCGGAGCAGAATGGGTCGGGCGCGTCCCAGCGGCCCGTGAAGGCGAAGGCCGTGGACCTGCACCCGCCGGAGGAACCCTGGGTCTCCTCGCAGGCGTCGCAGCCCTCGTCGACATGCCCGGAGCGGTTGCTGACGTAGAGCGGGTGCTCCCAGGTGTCGAGGAAGCTCACCTCACGGACGTTGCCGTAGTCGGCGTAGTCCCGCAGGTAGGCGCAGCCGACGGAGCGGCCGGTGGCGTCGACCCCGGCGTTCTGCCAGCAGCAGTTGCCGTCCTTGGGGTGCCAGGAGGTCATCAGGTGGACCGAGTCGGGAACCCGCAGCGCGTCCAGTGCCGCCATCTGCTCGGGCAGGCGCAGCGCCAGGTCCTTCCAGTGGGTGCGCGCCCGGCCCAGGGGGTAGAGCCGCAGGACGCCGACGCGGGGCACTCCGAGCTCCTCGGCCAGGTCCAGCACCTGCTGCAACTCGCCGACGTTGCGCCGGGTCATGATGATCAGGAGCACCACGGGCAGACCCGCGGCCTGGGCGTTCCGCACGCCCTGGAGAGTCTTGTCGAAGCTGCCCGGGACCCTGACGTGCCAGTCGTGGGTGGCGGCCGTCGCCCCCATGACGTCCACGTACAGCTCGCCGACGCCGATCTCCTTCAGCCGCCGGGCGACCTCGGGCGTGAGCAGGGTGGCGTTGGTCCGCAGGCGGGTCATCACATGGGGAGTGAGCTCGCTCAGGACTTCGAGGACGTCCGGACGGTTCAGCGGCTCGCCGCCTTCGACGAACACCTCGATGAGTCCGGCGTCGGCCATCTCGCGGATCAGGGCGGCGTATTCGGCGCGGGTGAGTTCCCCGGCGCGCGGCTGGGCGGCGCAGTCCCCGTAACACTGGCGGCATTCGAGGTTGCACGACTGGGTGACTTGCAGCCAGCTCTTGAGGGGCTGATGCAGCACGAGTTCCATAAGTCTCCGTCCTGGTCGGCACGGTGGCGGGAGCGCGGCGCGTCGGATACGGCGGCGTCGTGGAGAGGGTGTGGCGAGGGCGGGGTCGGTGGGATCGGAGCCGGTGTGTGGCGAGGATCGGGTGGGGACGGAGTCGGCGTGTGGCGAAGGCGGGGTGGGGATGGAGCCGGCGTGTGGCGAGGATGGCGCGGATCGGAGCCGGTCCGGTGGCAGGGATGACGGAGCGGAGCCGGTCCGGCGGCAGGGATGACGGAGCGGACCCGGTCCGGTGGCGAGGAGGGGGCGGGAACGAAGTCGGCCTGGTGGCGGGGTGGTTCCCGGTGCGGTGCCGCTTCGGCGGGGTTACGACGGCACCGGCGCGCCGACGGCGGCGCGCGGGGCCGTTCTCTCCTGGTGGACTCCGGTCAGCCAGTTCAGGAAGTCGACGCCGGCCGGGCCGAGACACAGGTGTGCCGACCGGGCGACCTTGTCGAGCAGGCTGGACGCCCGGGACTCCGCTGTCCGCGCGGACCGTTCGAGTTCGGGATCGGGGCAGGCCCGGGCGCGCCGCTCGAACCACGCGGCCAGGTGGACGTAGACATGGGCGGCGGCGAGAGCCCGGTCGACCGGCCAGCGGGACACGGGGGAGTCGCGGTGCCACTCCGGTGCCACGGTGGGGGCCGTGCGCGTGTCGTAGTCGGGGACGAAGACGGACCGCGTCATCTGCAGGTCGTAGAAGCGCAGGTGCACGAACTCGTGCAGCATCGCCTCGGCGAGCCGTTCGGGGGTGCGCACGCAGCGCAGCGCGACGAAGGCGGCGCCGGGGATCTCCCGGGTGGAGGCGCTGTCGAACGCGTCGGGGCCGTCGACGGCGACGAGGTAACGGGCGTGCCGGAACAGCCCGGCGCACAGTTCGGGCGCGGTCTCCCGCATCAGGGCGGCGGCGTCGCGCGCGACCGCCGCCTGTCCGGGGCCGAAGCGGGCGAGGCGGTCGGCGCCCTCGCCGGCGCTCAGGTGGCGGCGGAAGAGGGCGGTGAAGTCCCGGTGGGTCCGGGCGGGCAGGTCCGGGGTGGTGAGCAGGTCCACCTGTTCCCCGGCCGCCTCCGCCACGTCCCGGACCCCGGCCCGCTCCGCTTCGGCGGCGAGCGTCGTACCGCCCGGAGCGCGGAGCAACGCAGCCAGCCGGGCCAACTCGTCGCGGCAGTCCGGGGTGTGACGGATCTTCCGTACCGCTTGGTCGAGTCGGTGTCGTACGGTGGGTTCGAGGGCGGTGCCGGGTGCGATCCGGCGTCCGTCCGGTCCGGGGGGCCAGAGGTCCGGGGCGACGCACTCGATGAGGAAGTCATAGGTCTCGTACAACCGGTCGAGGATATTGGCGGCATCGGCGAAGACGGGATGGTTCGCCAACTCCGCGATCCTGGGCTCTCGCATATGTGTGTCCCTGCTCAGATGCAGACATCGCGGAGCTGAATCACGGCCCTGCGGGTTGGTCCGTCGCGCGGGAGTGATGTGGCGAATAGCGATCGGGCGCCTATGCGGCGTCGCTTGGTGGCATCGAACGTGCCACGGGCCGCAATCCCGTGTCAACCACTGTGCGGACTTCCGCGCACCACGGCCGAGGTGTCGGGAAAGAGTCCGTAAAGTCGCCCGGTTCCAAGTGCTGTTGCTTCGGCCCCGGGTACCGAGGTGTGGTGCGGTGTGTCCTCGGTGGACACCGGCGACCGCCGACTCCCCGCCTGTGCGCCGACAAGGAAAATACCTACCTATGGAATTCGGTACGCGCCCCGGCCGTCGTGCGGCTCCCGATCGTGCGGCGCCGCTCAGTCGGCTGGTGACCGCGAACGCGCTCAGTGCGGTCGGTGACGGCGCGCGGTTCGCGGCGCTGCCCCTGCTGGCGGCGGCGGTCACGCGGGACGTGTTCTGGGTGTCCGTGGTCGCCGCCGCGGGGCGGGCGGCCTGGCTGCCGGCACCGCTCATCGGCACCCTCGTCGACCGCATGGCGGCGCGCCGGTGCATGGTGGGCGCCGACCTGGCACGCTGTGCGCTGCTGGCGGCGCTGACCGCCATGACGGTCGTCGGGTGGGTGCCCGTCATGGCGCTGGTGGTGCTGGCCTTCCTCTGCGGCATCGCCGAGGTGTTCTTCGACAGCGCGGCCCAGGCGGTCGTACAGAGGCTGGCCGCGGACCGGCAGTTGGAGCGGACGAACGCCCGGATCATCGGGGCGCAGATCACGGGAACCGGTTTCCTCGGGCCGCCGCTCGGGGTGGCGCTGTGGACGGTCGGGCAGCCCTGGGCGTTCGCGGTGGACGCGGCGACGTTCCTCGGTTCGGCGCTCCTGCTCAGGGGCTTGCCCCGGTGCGGTCCGCAGGAGCGGCCGGAGGGCGACGGACGGACGGAACGCGGCGTCGCCGGTCTGCTGCGCGGAACGTGGGCCGGTCTGCGGCTGCTCGGCGGGGACCGGGTGCTGCGCCGCCTGATGGCGGTGGTCGCGGTGCTCGGCGTGGGCCAGCAGGCGGTCTACGCGGTGCTCGTCGTGTACGTGGCGGGAGAACTCGGCCTGCCGTCCTGGGGCTACGGTCTGATGCTGGTGGCGGCGGCCCTCGGCAGCCTGGCGGGGGCCAGGTCGGCGGCGTGGACGGCGCACCGGCTGGGCACCGCCCGGAGCCTGGTCGTGTCGGTGACCGTGTCCGCGCTCACCTACCTGGTTGTCGCGGTGCTGCCGTGGTGGCCGCTGGTGGCGCTGATGCTCGCCGGGAACAGCGCCGCCGTGATCCTGTGGAACGTCTGCACGGTCACGCTGCGGCAGCGGCTCACCCCGCCCGGGATGCTGGGCCGGGTCACCAGCGGCTACCGCCTCGCCGCCTGGGGCACCATGCCCGTCGGCGCCGCGCTGGGCGGCGCCCTCGCCGGGCGCGTAGGCCCCGCGGCCCCCTGGGCCACGGCGGGCCTGCTGCTCCTGGGATGCCTTCCACTGCTGCGCGGCATGCCGTCGGCGCCGCCGCGACAGGCGGACGACCCCGGCACGGACCCGGCCGGGGACGAGCGCGCCGGGGGATAGCGTTGTTCCACGCCGTCGTTTTCACAGCAGCCGGCGAGACGGCGACAGCCAGGGACTGCTCCGGGAAATCACCGCGTTCCGCTCAGTACGAGGGGACGGAATAGACCGCCCGGAATCCCCCGGCACCGACAACGTCGAAGGCGGACCAGGAGCCGACCACGTGGCTCCCGCTTGCCGAAGCTACCGCTGCCCGGTACGCCACCGACTGGGTCGCCGACAAGATGCGCTGGAGCCTGAGCGACGACTCCGGTGAGGAAGCCGTGCCGGCGAAGACTCTCGGCCGCTGCCCCAACGTGCCCGTCACCGTCGCCCTCGCCCGGTAGGGCGTGCCCGCTGCGGCCGCAGGCGCCGTTCGGTCGCCCTCCGCGCAGCGCCTCGCTCTCGCGGGCGAGGCAGGCCTCGATGACATCGCGTGCGACGCCGGGTGTGACGCCGTTGGAGAGGTGCTGGACGCGGTCGCGCAGACCGCGCAGGCTCGTCAGGACGGCCGCGCTGCCGGTGGGCAGGCCGCAGGCGACCAGCGCCCTGCCCAGGGACGCCACGTCGGCCGGTGCCAGCCCAGACCGCGCACCAGGACAACCACCGGCGCAGCCGTTCCAGTACGTCCCATGCCGTGACGACGGCCGCCGTCGGCACGGAGTCGGCCATGACCTTGGTGAAGCGGAACCCGTCCCGCCACACCGGCCCGGACCTCTGCTCCGCCGGGTGCGGCGCGTCGGGCCGAGGTGGAGCGCGATTGGTCCGAGAGAACCGGGTCGCCCCGGCTGGGGTTGGCCGTACGCGGGCCCGCCCGGACCGGGCTGCTGGGGACGGCCCTGCCCGGGCCCGCCCGGAGCGTGCCCCGGCGGGGGGTGCCTCTATGGGGTTCGTCAAGGAATCGAGCTGCGTTTGGGCGGGCTGGTGGGCAGCATGGCGGCATGCCGGATCTGCTGTGGGATGACGTCAGGAACTTCTTCGACCCTGACCTGATGGGTGCTCTGCCTGATGTGTCCGTGATGGACACCTCGGTCGATGACTGGCAGGCGGTGTTCGATCTGGCCGGGTCGAGCGGGTGGACGTGGGAGTACTGGGAAGGCTGTGTTCGCATGCCTTTGCCCTCGGCGCAGGAGGTGCTGTCACGGCCCACGGACGCGGACACGGCCCTGCTGAAGGTATGGCCTGTGGCGGATGTGGAGGTGAACTTCTGGCCGATGTCGGCCGGTGAGATCGACTTCGATGTCGATCTCCGGGAGTTGCAAGGCCAGGAAGGAGTGAATGTCTTGTGCGGCCTCCTCGGCATGATCGGGCGCCGGCTGGGCAGGCCCGTGCTGATGACTGGAGAAGGAGACCGGGGGAAGCCGGTGCTCGGGTTCGACCCCAGGGCCGATCGCGTGGTTCTGCTGGCAGATGCCCTCGGAGTTCAACTGACCGCCGCTGCAGGCCGGGATTCGTAGAAGGCGCCGTCGCGGAGCATGGCGAACAGGACGCTGATGCGGTGGCGGGCGAGACGGAGAAGAGCCTGCGTGAACATCGCCCGTTTGAGTTGCCGGTTTCCGCCTCTGGGCGCGTGTTCGCCGTGGATCGAGGTTCCCGAGGACTTCGTCGTCGGGGCGAGTCCGGCGTAGGAGGCCGGATGTGCGGCGGTGGGAAAGCTGGTTCCGTCGCCGACGGTGACCAGCAAGGTGGCGGCGGTCCTGACCGCGACCCCCGGAATCGAGGTCAGGACCGGGGAAAGAGGGTGAGCCTCCAGCAACTGCCGGATCTGTGTCTCAAGGGCTCGTCGCTGTTCATGGACGGCGGCGAGCGAACGAGCAAAGGATGGGATGACGATGTCGAGGGTGCCCGTGCTTGGAACGATGACGGTCTGCTCGCCCAGGGCATCGAAGACCTCGTCGATCAGCCGCTCGGCCATACGTGGAGCTTTGGGTCTGATGAGCTCGACGAGCTTGCGGCGTCCGGCTTTCGGCAGCGCGGCCGGGGAGCCGTAGCGTTCCAGCAGCCAGGTCACCGCGCAGTGGTCCAGGCGTGGGCCAAGGACGCGTTCCAGGCTGGGGTGGAACTGGGTGAGCAGGCCGCGTATCCGGTTCGAGGTGCGGGTCGCCTCGGCCGCGAGGTCCTGGTCGAAGCCGACGAGCACGGTCAACTCGGCGGTGATCTCGTCGGTCAGATGAAGCGAGCGCAGGGTGTGCGGCATGGTCCGTGCGGCATCCGCGATCACCGCGGCGTCCTTCGCATCGGTCTTCGCCTCGCCGGGATACAAGTCGGCGATCCGCCGCATTGCGAGTCCGGGCAGGTAGGCGACCTTGCAGCGAGCGTGCCGGGCGACCGTAAGGGGCAGGGCTCCGATCGAGGCGGGCTGGTCCACGATCACCAGCACGGTGTTGAACTTTGCGGCCAGCTTGTCGAAGACGGCCCGCAGCTTCGGCTCGCTGTTGGGTAGCTGTTTGTCGAAGACCTTCTTCCCGGACGGGGTCAGCCCATGGCCGTGGTGGGCACTCTTGCCGACGTCCAAGCCGAGGAAGACGCCCACGTCGTCGATGTCGTACAACCCATCCTCCTGTACCGGGTTTGTGCGGTGCTGGTCAGGGCGTTGGCGTCGTATGCGCGTATCCACGTTATGCAGTCCTGCCGCCCGCGGGATGCCAGGCTTTGCGCCAGAGCAGGCGGTGGTCAGACCTCCTGCAAGAGGGCAGCTGTCCTCCGGGCCCGGCATGACTGTTTCCCCCTGTCGAACGCATGACCTGGGGGGTGGCGTCACCGGGTCCGAGAGGCGCCGTTGGAGACGCTGATGAGATTGAGGTGGCCCGCCAGTACGCTGCCGAGCACCCCGACACACTGCTCGTCGTCACCGCCGACCACGGCCACATGAGCAGGGATGGGTCACTCGGCAGCCGACCGGGGCGACCGCACCGATTCGAGGATGCCGAGGACGGTGTTGGGTCCAGCGGACGCAGGTCGGGACATCCTGGAGCAGGCCGTCGAGTCCTTGCTGCCGGGTGGCGGGGGGTGGCACCGGCCGCTCCGGGCGGCGGCTCAGCAGTCAGCCCCCGTGTACGGCTCTACTTTTCAAGTCGTTGGCGATCGAGGCGCGCAGAGGCGCCAGTTCGGCGTCGATCGCTTCTGCCTCACCGATGCTCACCACCACCGCAGCCTCGGGATAGGAAAGCTCACCGAGGAACTTCATGCGTAGGTGGGTCGGAGGACAACCGTCGTCGAACGCGTCTCCGCGCAGTTCGGAGAGGCGTAGTCGCCGCTCGAACTCCGTGTCCGGCACCGAGGCCAGGTGAACGCGCAGTACCTCCCAAAGGTCGTCCTCGCACCAGGCGGCGCGTTCGAGCGCGAAGAGAGCTGTCTCACGCAACAGCATGGCACGAAACAGCCCTTGTACCGAAGCGGCAGAGGCGATACGGGCCGCGTTTTCGTCCGCCCGGTATTCCGCCTGTCCACCAAAACGGACCCGCAGCCGGCTCAACAGCCGGTGATACCCAAGCGCGGCGCTAGACAGAAAGTCCTGGAGCGGCTGGGCAAGTGCGACTCCCATGCCGACCATGCTGCTCTGGCGATTGCCACCCGCGTCGAACACATGCCTATCTGTCACCTTCTGCCGCTCGTCATCCAGCGCGCGAACGGGTCTGATCACATCCGCCCACGTTGTCAGGGCGTCCAGTGCGGTCTGGATCCAGGCAGCACTCAAAGACTTGCCGGTCGAGAGGCGGCCGAGGTCGTGGCCGAGCAGGGCGAGCCGCTGATCCATGGTGAGGGCCTCCCAAAGCGGCAGACCCAGGATGAGCACGCGACGCCGACGCAGCCCTGCTTTCGTGTAACCGGAGCCGTACCGCTCATCTACGGCGATCACATCCACAGGCCGGGTGCCGAGCTCGGCGGCGGCGCGCTCCGCGAGCGCGTACAACCTGGGCGCCGTGGAACGGTCCAGAGTGTGCCGAGGCATCCTCCCGAGACGCGGACGCAGCACCAGGACGATCACCAATTCCATGACAGCCACGATTCGCTCCGGCCAGTTGCCCGCGACCAACAGCCACACGCCGGTGCCCGCGAGTGTGAGAGTGACCAAGTTGACTGCGCCCGCGAGTACGACAGCGCCGAGCCAGGCAAAACTCGGCCGTTTACCCCCGGTTCCGCCAGCCAGAGCGCGGTTGAACATCCGATCGTGGTGCGCCAGGACACGAGTCCGGTGATGCCCGGTACCAACGTCCCCGAGCGGGTCGAGGTTCCAGTCGCAGGCCGGACACCAGATGCTGAACCGGTTGTCCGAGACCCGCAACGCCGCCTGGCACTGCGGGCAGGTCAAGTCAACGCTCTCATCCACGGTGAATGATCATTACTTCGCAGAGGTCCGCCGTAACAGGGCCGAACTAGCCGTTTCCCCAGCCCCACACGACTGCAGAGCCCTGCCGGACTTGAACTCATGCTGTCGTCTCAAGCTGGAACGAGGCTGGTGTGTGGTAGCGGTTGTATGAGGTCCTGCTCGCCGAGTTGAACGCCGTCTCGCGGCTGGACTGGTCCCGCTGTGTAGTCGACTCCTCCCACGTCAGGGCTTTGAGAGGGGGCAGCTCGCAGGCCCGTCGCCGGTCGATCGGGGCCGGGCCGGCTCCAAGCACCACTTGACCACCGGCGGGTTCGGCACCCCGCTCGCGGTCCTGCTGGCCGACGGCAACCGCAACGACGTCACTTGTGCCAGCCGTTGTAAGTGCGAGCTTGACCTAGTCTGAAGCAGTTGCTGAGGTACCGATCCGATTTCCCGGAGGATGAGACCGCACCCATGGGCGTATCCCTGCGCGAACTTGAGGACAGTGACCTACCGATCTTCTGGGAGCAGTTGACGGATCCCGAGTTACAGCAGATGGCAGCTGTGACCAGGAAGTATCACTACGACCGAGGCCACTTCGACCGGCACTGGACGAAGGTGCGCTCGGACCCGTCCGTGATCCTGCGAACCGTTCTCGCCGACGGCGCTGTAGCAGGACACGCCGCTGTCTTCGGTCCGCCGCCGGAGCGTGAGGTCACGTATGTCATCGGGCGAGCACATTGGGGTCAGGGCATCGGCACTGCGGCACTGACTGAACTGATCAAGCTGGAGCCCGTGCGACCGCTGCACGCTGACGCCGCCGCAGACAATGCCGGCTCCATCCGTGTGCTGGAGAAGTGCGGCTTCGTCATCACAGGGAAAAGCCGGTGCTTCGCCCGGGCTCGTGACGAGGAGATCGACCTGGTGCGCTTGACATTGAGATGAGCATCCGGCCGCTGCCAGAACCACATGGTCTGAAAGACACGGTCCAGAACTCCCCGCTCGCCTCGTCACGGTCGTACGGGGCCACCGCGCGGGGACGGGACCGTATGGGCACGGCGGCGCGGACGCGGCCGGGGAAAGAGTCACTCGTCCGGGTTCGACGGTCCCAGGAACGACCAAGGCGGTGTCACCGGCTGCCGGTAGCGTAACCACTGTGATGGTGGGCACCGAAGAAACCCGGCTGATCGTACTGCGCGGCAACAGCGCCTCGGGGAAGTCGTGCGTCGCGGACGGCCTCCGGGAGAACTTCGGCCGCGGCTTGGCCTTGGTCGGCCAGGACAACCTCCGCCGCGTCGTGCTGCGCGAGCATGACCGGCCCGGAGCGGCGAACATCGGCCTGATCGACCTGACGGCCCGCTACGCCCTGGACGTCGGCTATCACGTCGTTCTCGAAGGCATTCTCTCCGCCGACCGTTACGGCGACATGCTCACCCGGTTGCGCGCCGACCACCGCGGCCCGACCCACAACTACTACCTCGACGTGCCGTTCGACGAAACTCTCGCCCGGCACGCCAGCAAGCCGCTCGCCGACGAGGTCGACGAACAGCGACTGCGTGAATGGTACCGGCCGCTCGATCTCCTGCCCGGCGGCGTCGAGACGGTCATCGGCGCCGACAGCACCCTGCGTGAAACCATCGACCGCATCATGCTCGACACGGGCCTGGCTCACCTGCCCGCGCTGGACCGCTGACCGTGGCCGGGCTGCGGCCCAGCCGGGTGTGTGCCGCTATGTGTGACGAGTGACAGGGCACTGCGGGCCGACAATCCCGAAACCATGGACCCGACTGGCAGAGCTCCCTGCCGGGGCCGGGGACGGCCGGGATTGTCAGTGGTGCCTCCTAGCATGGCGACCATGATGGAGACGCAGGCGGGGGCGGCGGGGCGGCTGCTGCGCGAGATGCTCGGGAACGGTCCGGGCGCGGAAGGAACGGGCCCGCGCAGCGGTGCGGCGCTGGGTGTGGTGGAACGGGCGCGGCCCGCGCGGTCGGTGGCGGCCAAGGTCGACGCCGCGGGAGGAGTCGACGGCGAGACGGCCGCCCTTCTACGGCAACTGACGCAGCGTCACCTCGGCGGGGACGCGGCCCGCTGGTGCCGCCTGCACGACGCGCTGACCACGCACCCCGGTGCTCTGCCCGACCTGCTCGCCGCGCCGCCACTGCCACCGGTGCCGGACGACGACACGCTCCGCCCGCCCGCACCCCGCAGTGTCCACCGCACACTCGGCCTCCTCCTCGGGCACACAGAGCCCCGGCACGCCGCGGCCGCGCTCGCCGCCCTGCCCGAGCGGGTGACGACGGAACTGCTCGCCGGCGGGGCGCTGCCCGCGCCCACCCTCGTCACCGCCGTCGTCGACCACGGAGACATGCGCACCCGGGCAGCCCTGGCCCGCCATCCCCGCCTCGACACCCGGGTCCTGGCCCGGCTGGTCGCGGTCGGTGACGCCCAGGTCGCCGCAGCCGTCTACCGCAACCCGCGTACCACCCAGTCCCTGCGCCGTACCATCGCGGAGCGGCTCGACACCGTTCCGCTCGACAACGCGCTGCGCGCCGAGCTGACGGCGCCGCACGGCCAGGTCCCCCGCACTTGGCTCGCCCCGCTGCTCGGCTCGGGGGACCCACAGCTCGTGGTGCCGGCACTGCGGTGCGGAGTACGACAGGTCGCCCAGCGGTACGCCCTGCTGAGGGTCTGGGAGCGGACCGGCCCGGACGCCGTACGCGCCCTGCTCCACGACCCCGCCGCGACCGCCTGGCTGAGCCCGGCCACCCTGGACGCGGTCACCGAGGCCCTGGCCGCCCCGGACGGCGACGGACCGCGCCGACTGCGCGCGCAGGGCGAGCCGTACGAGGACCCCACCCGGCTGCCCGCGCTGCTCGCCACCGCCCGGGGCACCAGCACCCTGCGCGACCTGCTGTCCGAGCCGTACACCCATGACCTCGACGCCCTCGCCGCGGCCCATGCCGCGACCCCGTTCATGCCCAGGGCCTGCGAGGAACTGGCCCGCCACGAGGCGGCGAGCGACGCACAGCGTCAGGCGTTCCGGTTGTCCGTCCTCAACGAGCCGTGGCGGGCCGGAGGCCGCCGCGCGGGGAACACCTCCCTGCCCGCACGGCGCCTCGCGGAGGAGGAACTGGACGACAGCGCCGCCGTCTGGGCGGAGGGCATGGCGACGGCGGGGCTCCTCGACCCGGTCGAGCTGATCGGCACCGCGCGCCCTGCCCGCCACGCCCTCACCGCACTGGTCAGCCTCGCCGAACGGGACCTGCTGGGCACGGCGGCGGCCGCCGAACTGCGGGCGTCGACCCAGGCGCATCTGGGGGACCGGGAGCGGGCCTGGGCCGCGCTCGACGCCCTGCTGCCCGAACACGCGGGAACGGTCGCTGAGCTGATCGCCGAGGCGGGCAAGACCCCGGACGAGGTGACCACCGAGCCCCAACCGCCGGTTGTGCCCCGACCACAGGCTGAGTTCCCATCACCGGCTGAGCCCCGACCACAGGCCGAGTCCCCCTCACCGGTCGAGCTCCGACCACAAGCCGAGTCCCCATCCCCGGTCCGCCCCCAGCCCCCCGTCCCGGAACCCTCACCCCGGCGGACACTCCACCGGCGCGACCATGCGCACGCCCTGGCCGCGCTCGACCTGCTCTACTCCCTCGCCCCGGACGGTGCGCCCCGGCCGAAGGACCCCGAGGTGCTGCGCGCGCTGACGGCGTACGAGCCGGCGACCGCGCCCGGCCTCGCCACCCCTCGCTGGTTCGCCCTCGCCTGCGCCCACCACGGCATCCCCCCGTCCGAGGCCGGCTCAGCGTACGCGGCGCCCAGCCTCGCGCAGGTGCGTGCGCGACTCCCCGAGACGTACGGATCGGGTGCGCGGCACATCGAGCACGCCTACGTACAGGGCGTCTTGCCCGCCGACGAGTTGCTCACCCTGCTGCCTGCCCGGCGCCTGCTCCTGCTGCCGCACGACTGGCGGCGGCTCGCGTTCGCCGACGCGTGGCGGGCCGCGCTCGCCCGTCGGCTGCGCGCCGAACTCGGCACCGACCCCGACGCCTGGCTCCGCCTGGCCGCGACCGTGACGGCGTCCGAAGCCGCCTCCGAGGGGCTGACCTGGGCGCAGTTGCTCCAGCGGGCGCGGTCCGGTGCGGGCCCGGCGGCGAGCGAGGGCACGACCATCGGCAGGGCCGGACCGGCCACCCCCGACGAGGCGATCGAACTGCTGGAGCACGGCGACCATCTGTGGGCCTGGCCGGAGGGCACCCTGCTGTGCCTCGCCGACGCCGAGGTGGTCGACGCCGTCCTGCCCCGGCTCGGACCGGACGGACCCTGGCTGCTCGCCGCGTACCTGCTGCGCCACGACCGCACACCACGCACCGTCCTCGACCGGCTGCTCGCGGACCGCGACCCCGACGCGCTGCGCGTCCTGGCCGCCCAGTCCCGCTGGATGAAGCGCGACGGCGCGGTGGAGCGCCTCGTCGACCTCGACGACCCCGAGGTCGACCTCGCCCTGCTGCGGCACTGGAATCCCCGGCCCCTCGTCCACCGGATCGTGACCCGGTCACGGCCCGGTGCCGGGCGGCTTTCCCTGGGCGCACGCGTGCTCGCCGACTGGCGGGCCGGAAACTCCGCGCGCCCGGCCGGCGGACTGATGTGGCTGTGCTCCGCCGAACCCGACCTCGTGGAGGCACTGCTCGAAGCAGAGGGCTCACGGCTCGGCCTCGGACATCAACTGCTCGGCTGTCTGCGGCTGTTGCGGCACGGTGGCGCCGACCGGCTGGCGGGGCTCGCGGGGCGGGACGTGCTGGGGCGCTCCGCCACCACCCTCTGTGCGAAGGCCCTGGCGTCCCCCGACCCCGCCGCCGTCCTCCGCGCCCGGCTCGACCGCGAACTGGCCCCGGAGAAACTCGTCCGGAAGCTGCGGCGCGCCCGGCACGCCCCGCACGCACGGGACCTCATCGAGTCGCTCCCGCCGGGCGAGCCGGTGGACTGGGCCGCGCTCGAAGCCGCCCACGCCCAAGAGCCGCTGCTGTACTGGCAGGACATCGTCCGCCTGGACGGTGTCCCCGAGGACGTACGGCTGCGACACGCGGCGCTGCTGCCGGAGCCGGGCCCCGACGGCCTGCCCGGCGGCGCACGGCTCACCCGGGAGCGCGCCCGGTACGGACTCGGCGGACATTTCCACTGCGCGCCGACCACCCAACTGGACGGACTGCTCACGGCCGGACTGCTCGACGGCACGGACCTGATACGGCTCGCGGCCCCGGCCGCGCGGATACTCGCCTACCTGGGCGCCGCCGCCCGCCGCACGGACGCCCCGCGCGAGGCCGCCGAGGCCCGCGCCCTCCTCGCGGACCTCGTGCGCTGCGGACTCGGCACGGACCCGGCAGCCTGGCACCGGGTCGCCCGGCGGCTGACCGGCCTCGACCCCGAGTGGGATCCGGCCTCGACGGTGGAGGCGCTGCTCGCCGCCTAGGACTTGTCCGGCCGATCATGTGACTACTTTGCGCTCGGGTCGTTGATGTGGACATGGGGCGGGGTGATCTGACGGATGCCGAGTGGGAACGGCTGCGGCCGTTCCTGCCGGTCAGTAACAGGCGTTGTGGCAGGTGGCGGGACCACCGGCAGGTGATCGACGGGATTCTGCACCGGGTGCGGACCGGGGTGCAGTGGCGTGACCTGCCCGAACGGTTCGGGCCGTGGAAGACCGTCTACGAACGCCACCGGCTGTGGTCGGCCGACGGCACCTGGGAGCGTCTGCTCCAGCAGGTCCAGGCCGCGGCCGACGCGGCGGGTGAGATCGACTGGGACATCGCGGTGGACTCCACCATCGTGCGTGCTCATCAGCACGCGGCCGGAGCCCGGACCGAGCCGCCGCCGGCGTCAAAGGGGGCCGAAGAGATGGAACACCAGGGCGAAACGCCGTGGCAGAGCCTGCTCGCCCGCCTGGTGGAGGTGGTGCTGGAGGTGAGGGCCTGGGGCGCTCGCGGGGCGGGTTCACCAGCAAGCTCCACCTGAGCGCGGACGGTCGCTGCCGCCCGTTGTCTGTGGTGGTCACCGGCGGGCAGAGGGCGGACTGCACCCAGTTCAAGCCGGTCCTTGAAAAGATCCGCGTCCCCCGGACCGGACCGGGCAGGCCGCGCAAGAAACCCGACAGCCTGGCGGCCGACAAGGCTTACAGCAACGGACCCTGCCGCGAGTACCTGCGACGGCGGGGCATCCGCCACACGATCCCCGAGAAGACCGACAGCCAGGCCGCCCGCCTGCGAAAGGGCTCGCGTGGCGGACGGCCACCCGGCTTCGACGAAGACCGCTACAAGAAACGCAACACGGTCGAGCGGGCGATCAACCGGCTGAAGCAGTCCCGGGCAGTCGCCACCCGCTACGACAAACGCGGGTACGTCTTCCTCGGCACCGCCACAGCGGCAGCCCTGATCATCTGGCTGCGAACTTGATCGCCCGGACAAGTCCTAGCCCGGCCGGGCCGGCGGGGACCACCCCGGCCCGTGAAAGCCGGCCGGGGCACCTGCTCGTGTTGGTCCTCGGTCTCACGGGCGGGGCTTCTCGCCCCTGGCCAGCATCGCGACGAACTTCTCGATCCGGCGGGCCCGGGTCTCGGTCTTCCTGGCGTCTTGGATCCGGTACAGGATCGCGTAGCGGCTGCGCCGGTCCAGGGTCTCGAAGAACGCGGCGGCGGCTGGCTCGGCGGCCAGCGCGGCGGCGAGGTCGTCCGGCACGGTCGCGGTCCTCGCACTGTCGTAGGCCGCCTCCCACCGGCCGTCCGCCTTGGCCCGGTCGATCTCCGCCTGCCCGGCGGGACGCATCCGGCCCTGCTCGATCAGCGCCGCGACCTTGTCCCGGTTGACCTTGGACCACCTGCTGTTCGCCCTCCGGGGGGTGAACCGCTGTAGCCACCACTCGTCATCGAACTTGGCCTTCTGACCGTCGATCCAGCCGTGGCAGAGCGCCACATCGAGGGCCTGCGCGTAGTCCAGCGCGACGATTCCCGGGCCCTTCTTGCGCAGCTTGAGCCAGATACCGGGGCAGGACGCGTGGTTCTCGGCGAGCCAGGCATCGAACGCCTCGGCCGAGCCGAACGAAAGGATCTCCAAGTCCTGAGTCACCTCAGCAGTGAACCATTCCCGAGCAGTCCGCGACTTGGCAGCCCGCGGTTTCCGGCGGGCCTGCCACGCAAGGCGGTTGAGCACTCCGCCACGCGTTCCCCGGGGCGGCTCAGACGGTCGGCGCCGTCTCGGGTGCCGTGGGTGCGGCTGTGCCGGTGTGCTGTGGGGCGTCCGTGCGGCGCAGGGCGATCAGGGCCAGCAGACAGGACAGCAGCGCCGCCGCGCCGCAGATCGTGAAGCCCAGCGCGTACCCGTGGCCGAGCGCCCGCAGGGCCAGCGGCGCGGCACCGCCCGACGGCGCGGTGGCCGGGACGGAGTTGACGGCCAGCGGGCCGCCTTCCGCGGCGACCTCGGCGGCGGCCGCCTTGACCTGCGGACTCAGCGCGGAGCGGTGCAGGTCGGAGCCGAACAGCGAGCCCGCGCGGCTGAGGGCGACGGCGCCGATGACCGCCGGCCCCAGGGTGAACCCGAAGTCGCGCAGCAGGCTGGTGGAGGCGCTCGCCATGCCGGCGTAGCGCACCGGCACCGTGTTCACGGCGGTCGCGGTGATCGAGGAGACGGTCAGCGCGAACCCGGCACCGACCAGTCCCAGAGGCAGCACCAGGGAGGCCAGCGCCCGGTCCTCCACCGGCAGGGTCGCGGCGAGGAAGTCGCCCGCGGCCATCAGCGCCAGGCCCACGGTGAGGATCCAGCGCCCGCTGACCCGCTCCAGCAGCCGCGAGGTGAGCGGCGCCAGGACCAGGGTCAGACCGTTGAGCAGCAGGAAGGCCACGGAGGTGCGCAGCGGGCTCTGGTGCTGCACGGGCCCCAGCCGGATGCTGGTGGCGTAGGCGGTGCCCAGGAAGCTGAACATGCCGACGACCGCGACGACCGAGGCGACGGCGAACGCCCGGTTGGCGAACAGGTCCAGGCGCAGCAGCGGGGAACGGGCGCGCCGCTCGGCGACGACGAACAGCACGACGAACACCGCGGCGACCACGAACGCGACGACGACCGGGGTCGAGCCCCAGCCGTCGCTGGGACCCTGGATGACCGCGTACAACAGCGCGAACAGGCCTATGCCAACCGTGAGTTGGCCGCCGAGGTCCAGTGAGCGGCCCTCGGGGGCCCGGGAGTCGGCGGCGCCCAGCAGGCTGACCATGGTGCTGGCCACGGCGATCACCACGACCACCACGAACGCCGCGCGCCAGGAGCCGTGGCTGCCGGTGACGCCGCCGATGACGGGGGCGATGAACCCGCCGGTGGACAGGGCGGCCGCCCACACGGTGATGGCGCGCGCCCGGTCCCGGTGGCCGTGCGTGCCCGCCGCGATCATGGCGAGCGAGGTCGGGAAGAGCGCCGCCGCACCGAGGCCGGAGATCACCTGCCCCACCCACAGCAGGTGGACGCCGCCGCTCACGGCGGAGACGGCCTCGCCCACGACGACCAGGACGGAGCCGCCCACGAGCAGCCGCTTGCGTCCGAACAGGTCGCCCAGGACGCCGAAGGTGAGTTCCAGCACGGTCACCGGCAGCAGGAACGCGTCGGAGATCCAGGTCAGTTGGGAGCCGACCGGATGCAGGTCCTCCTGGAAGAGGCCGTTGAGGGTGGCGGGCACGGCGAGGGCGATCTGGGCGAGGCAGACCGCGAGACAGCCGGCGACGAGGGTGCCGAGCGGCAGCCGGCCCGGCGCGGGGCCGGCGGGGTGCGCGGAGGAGCGGGGATCGGTCAGCGACATGACGGGTCCAGGGGTGGAGGGCCGACGGCGGGAGGGGGATCGCGGGATCAGGAGTGGCGGCGGCCGACGACGAGGCGCGTGGGCCGGTAGGGGGCGAACGCCGCTCCGTCGAGGCCGAGGGCCCGCGCGGCGTGCTGGAGGGCCGCCGGTGTGGTGCCGCCGTCCCAGCGGCCCGTGGCCACCCGGTGCTCCAGGGCGTGCACGCCCGCGACGACCTCGGCCGCGGTGAAGTCGCAGTGGCCCTGGCGGGCGACGTAGGCCTGGCGCAGCAGGGCGCCGTCACCGGCGGCCCGTACCCGGGCGGCGAACGCGTTCTCCTGCTGCACGGGGACCAGTTGGTCGGCGGTGGTGTGCAGGTCCAGCAGCGGCACGGCCAGGCCCTGCCCGGCGGTGGAGGTGCGCTCGAGGCGGCGCACCGCCTCCGGGTCGGCCTGCACCCGGGCGCCGCGGGTCAGGGCGGCGAGGTCGGCGCGCAGGTCCAGTCCCGCCGTCCGGTACAGCGCCTCGACCTCGTCGGCGTGCTCCGAGGAGCGCAGCAGGCCGGCGTAGTCCACGCCCGCGTTCCAGGAGGCGTTGCCGCCCGCCGACTGCTCCACGGAGTACCGCGCGGGCACGATGAACGACAGCACGCCCTGGGCGAACCAGACGTACTGCTGGGCCTCCTGCCCTTCGGCGTCGCCGGGCGCGGGCGGGTTGTGCCCCGGGGCCCAGTCGGGCAGGTTGAGGTACGCGGCGGCGAGCGCGATCCGCGCCCGGCCCGCGGGCGTGGCCTGGGCTCGCTCCACGGCGGCGGTGAGTCGGGCCGCGGTCGCGGCGGCCGCGTCCTGGTCGGCGAAGTCCACCAGCCGCAGGTGCTCGTCCGGGGCGAGCAGGGAGGCGATCGTGTACTCGGCGTCCAGCTGGTAGTTCCCCAGGTCGACTCCGCCGGCGACCAGGCCGCACAGGCCCAGGGCGCCGTCGATGCGGCCGCCCGCGTCCCGCGCGAGCCGGGCGTTGACCAGGCCGCCCATGGACTGCCCGACGGACAGGGTGCGGGCGGGGCGGCCCACGGCGTCGGCGAACGCCTCCTGGGTGGCGAGCTGGTCGCGTTCGGCGCTCTCCAGCGCCCACCAGGGGCCGTTCGGGTCGTAGGAGGAGCCGGCCAGCGCGTAGCCCTCGGCCAGGAGGGCCCGGCCGGCGGCGGGGGAGGGGGCGTCCTGGGCGGTGGTGGGGCCGTAGCCGTGGCTGAACAGCAGCAGGGTGCCGTTCCAGTGGGCGGGCACGTCGGCGATCCAGCTCGCGCCGTCCGGGAGGTGCCCGCTCAGGTGGCGCGTGGTGGCGGTGGCCGGTGCGGTGGTCCGCGGGGTGTCGCTCCGCGCGGTGGCGGGAGTCGCCGTGCTGACAGCGAGGGCGGCGGCCAGCGCGGCCGCGCCGAGCGCGAACTTCGGCATGTGCGGGCTCATCTCTGTACGGGGGGTGGGGACTGTACGGCGGATGGGCGTGTCGGTGCGGAAGGCGTTGCCCGACGGAAGTGGCGTTTCGGTACGGGAAAGACGTACGAGGGGCGTGCGGACGAGGGGCGTACGAGCGAGGGAACCACCGCCGAAGGCGCCTCGGGGTGCTGTTCGGCGGGCTGTGCCGGCCGTGCTGGTGTCCGTGAGCCGCCGACGGGCAGGCGGACGGCGTGGCGGAAGGCTCCGCGAAGCCCCGGTCCCAGCGGCGGGTGCGCCGAATATAGGGCCGATCGTGGACGGCGGTCAATGAAGTGACGAACGTTTGTGGCGCCGACTGTACGGCTGCCCACGCCGCGTCGGCGCGGCGCCCCGCGCCCCCCGAAGGGGGTTGTACCCGTGGGGTGGTGACCCGTGGAGCGGTCACCCGTGGGGCGTCGCGCCCGCCCCCGCCATCGCCCCCGCTCAGCCCCGCCCGGCCGCCGGCTCCGCCGGGATGGTGTCCAGTACCGCGTCGGCCAACTGCTTGGCCGGGGCGTCGTACTGGGCGGACAGGGCGCGGAAGACGTGCTCGGCGCGGATGGCGGGCCAGTCCTCGGGCAGGTGCTCCGCGGGCAGGCGCGGATCGGAGCGGACGACCTGCAGCCAGTCGGTGTGCAGCAGGAGCTGCCGGGCCAGGTCGTCCGGCGCGGACGGCAGCGGATCCGGGCGGTCCCACTGGCCGAGGAAGGCGCGGTAGCGCTCGGCGATGCCGGCCGTGTCGAAGGCCCGGTGCAGCAACTGGGCGGCCTCGGTCGGCTCGGCCGCGTGCCCGCGCAGCACGTTGAGGTGGTCCTCCAGGCCGAGCCCGGCGACGACGGCGGGGACGTCCAGGTGGCCCGGCGCGATCCACAGGCCGTTCTGCAGCGGGCCGAAGCCGGCCCACACCAGGCGTGAGCGCAGGTCGTGGCGCTGGCTGCGCCAGGCCTCGGGCAGTGAGAAGCCGACCAGGGTCCAGGTGCCGTCCCAGTCGCGGTTGACGGCGCCCGCGCCCCAGACGCGGTCGTGACCGTCGCGCAGCACCTCGGTGGAGCGCGCGGTGAGTCCGAAGTACATCTTGCGGCCCCGGCGGTGACGGGCCAGCAGGTCGCGCTTGACCATCCGGGTCAGCGTGGAGCGCACCGCGTCCTCGGAGACCCCGACGCGCGCGAACACGTCGATGACGCTGCCCGAGTAGACCGCGCTGCCGTGCTCCAGGACGTACAGGCCCAGGAAGCTCAGCATCAGCGTCTGCGGCCGCGCGGACGCCGCGGCCCCTTCCTCCTGGCCCGTCGAGGGCGTGGTCTGTGTCCCGGTCACGCGGCTCAGTGTAGGGCGGCGAGAAAGTTCGGCACACCATTGACGGCAGTAATCGAAACGCCTAACGTCGCCCTCGTCGGCACACCCGCGAGGCAAGGACTGCGCACACATGGATCTCTCGAACAAGGTCGCCGTCGTCACCGGAAGCGGACGCGGCCTCGGTTTCGCCTACGCCTCCGCCCTGGCCCGCGCCGGCGCGGCGGTGGTCGTCAACGACGTGGCGGCCGAGGCCGCGGCGCACGCGGTGAAGGAGATCACCGCGGCCGGTGGCCGGGCCGTGGCCGAGGTGGGCCCGGTGGGGGACGGCGAGGTCGCCGAGGCGCTGGTGGCCCGGGCCGTGGACGCCTTCGGGCGGCTGGACGTCATGGTCACCAACGCCGGCATCCTGCGCGACCGCGTGCTGTGGAAGATGTCCGACGACGACTTCGACGACGTGGTCCGCGTCCACCTGCGCGGCACCTTCACCTGCGTACGGGCCGCCGCCGTGCGGATGCGCGAACAGGGGGAGGGCGGCCGGATCATCACCGCCTGCTCCCCGGCCGGGCAGCGCGGCAACTTCGGCCAGACCAACTACGCCGCCGCCAAGGCCGGCATCGCCGCGATGACCCGCACCTGGGCCATGGAGCTGGCCCGCGCCGGCATCACCGTCAACGCCCTGGTCCCGGTCGCCGCCACCGGCATGACCCGCACCATCCCCGCCTTCGCCCGGTACGTCGAGGCGTGGGAGGAACGCGGCGAACCGCTGCCGGACCGGCTGCGCAAGGCCGAGGGCTTCGGCACCCCGGAGGACGTCGCCGGCCTCGTGGTCTACCTCGCCTCCGACGCCGCGGCCTCGGTGACCGGCCAGTGTGTCGGGATCGGCGGCGACAAGCTGGCCCTGTGGTCGCACCCGCAGGAGGTCGCCACCGCCTACCGGGACGGCGGCTGGAGCGCCGACGACATCGCCGCGGCCTGGCCCGTCTCGGTCGGCCGCGAACCGCAGACGTACGGCATCCCCGCCCCCCAAGCCCCCAGCGCCTGAACTCCCTGCCCTCCCACGGAAGGTGAGCCGAGGAATGACATCCCCCGACCCCGGCCGGCTCGTCGCCATCGACGTCCACACGCACGCCGAGATCTCCAAGGACGGCCACGGCGCGCTCAGCCCCGAGCTGTTCGGCGCCTCCGCGGAGTACTTCAAGGCCCACGGGCACCGCACGCCGACCATCGACGAGATGGCCGCGTACTACCGCGAACGCCGCATGGCCGCGGTGGTCTTCACGGTCGACGCCGAGCACGCCACCGGGCATCCCCGGATCTCCAACGAAGAGGTCGCTGAGAGCTGCGCCGCCCACGCCGACGTCCTCATCCCGTTCGCCTCCGTCGACCCCCACAAGGGCCGGGCGGGGGTCCGCGAGGCCCGCCGCCTGGTCGAGGAACACGGCGTGCGGGGCTTCAAGTTCCACCCGAGCATCCAGGCCTTCGCCCCCGACGACCGCCTCGCCTACCCGCTGTACGAGGCCATCGAGGAACTCGGCGTGCCCGCGCTGTTCCACACCGGACAGACCGGCATCGGCGCGGGCGTCCCCGGCGGAGGCGGCATCCGCCTGAAGTACTCCGACCCCATGCTGGTGGACGACGTCGCCGTGGACTTCCCCGAACTGCGGATCATCCTCGCCCACCCGTCCTTCCCCTGGCAGGACGAGGCGCTTGCGGTGGCCACCCACAAGCCGTACGTGTACATCGACCTGTCCGGATGGTCCCCGAAGTACTTCCCGCCGCAGCTCGTGCGCTACGCCAACACCCTGCTCAAGGACAAGGTCCTCTTCGGCTCCGACTACCCGGTCATCACCCCCGACCGGTGGCTCGCCGACTTCGAGAAGCTCGACATCAAACCCGAGGTCCGCCCCAAGATCCTGAAGGACAACGCCGCCCGCCTGCTCGGCCTGACCACCGACTGAAACGGAGGCCGCCGTGCGCAACCAAGGCATCGGCTCCTGGCCCGCACGCCGAGCCCGCAAGACCCCCGACCGGACCGCCGTGGTCCACGAGGACCGCGAGATCACCTACCGGCACCTGCACGAGCGGGTGCTGCGCCTGGCCCACGCCCTGCGCGCCCTCGGCGTGGCCCGCGGCGACCGGGTCGCCTACCTGGGCCCCAACCACCCGGCCTTCCTCGAGACGCTGTTCGCCGCCGGCGCCCTCGGCGCGGTGTTCGTCCCGCTCAACACCCGCCTGACCGCACCCGAACTGGCCTACCACCTCACCGACTCCGGTGCCGCCGTCCTCGTCAACGCCCCCGAACAGGCCGGGACGGCCGCCCGGGCCGCCGCCGACGCCGGCGTCCCCCACCGCATCGCCCTCGCGGGACCCGGCCCCGACGCCCTCGGCTACGACGACCTGCTCGCCCTCGGCGGCACCGGCCCGCTGGACGAGCCGGTGGCCCCCGACGACCCGTGCATGATCATGTACACCTCGGGGACCACCGGTCATCCCAAGGGCGCCGTCCTCTCGCACGCCAACATCGTCTGGAACAGCGTCAACGTCCTGGTCGACCTCGACCTGGCCGCCGACGAGGTCACCCTGGTGACCGCCCCGCTGTTCCACACCGCGGCGCTGAACATGACCTGCCTGCCCACCCTGCTCAAGGGCGGCCGGGTCGTCCTGCTCGGCGCCTTCGACCCCGACCGCGTCCTGCGCCTGATCGAGGACCACCGGGTGACCTGCATGTTCGGCGTGCCGACCATGTACGACGCGCTCGCCGCCCGGCCGCGCTGGGCCGAGGCCGACCTGACCAGCCTGCGCAGCCTCAACTGCGGCGGCGCACCGGTCCCCGAACGCACCATCGCCGCCTACCTCGCCCGCGGGCTGGCCTTCGCCCAGGGCTACGGCATGACCGAGGCGTCCCCCGGCGTCCTCTTCCTGGACCGGGAGCAGACCTCCGCCAAGGCGGGCTCGGCGGGGGTGCCGCACTTCTTCACGGACACCCGCGTGGTCCTGCCCGACGGCCGCGACGCCGCGCCGGGGGAGCGGGGGGAGATCCTGGTGTCCGGGCCCAACGTCATGACGGGCTACTGGAACCGGCCCGCCGAGACCGCCGCCGCCGTCACCGGCGACGGCTGGCTGCGCACCGGCGACGTCGCCCGCACCGACGAGGACGGCTTCGCCTACATCGTCGACCGGGTCAAGGACATGTTCATCTCCGGCGGGGAGAACGTCTACCCGGCGGAGGTCGAGAACGCCGTCCTCGGCCACCCCGCCGTCGAGGAGTGCGCCGTCATCGGTGTCCCCGACGCGCACTGGGGCGAGGTCGGCCGCGCCGTCGTCGTCCTCAAACCCGGAGCCGGCGCGGACGAGGCGGACATCCTCGGCCACCTGCGCGGCCGCCTGGCCAAGTACAAGATCCCCAAGTCCGTCGTCTTCGCCGAGGCCCTGCCCCGCACCGCCTCCGGCAAGCTCGTCAAACCCGCGGTGCGCGCGGCCTACGCCCCGGCCACCACCGACGACGACAGCCCGCCCGCACCGCACTGACCCCCGCACGCCCCTACCCCGCGCACCGCGCCGCAAGGACCGGAAGGACCCCCATGCCCACCACCGCCCACGGCCTCGACGAGCTGAAGTCCCTGGCCGGCACCGACCTCGGCCGCACCGGCTGGCGGGAGATCACCCAGGACCGGGTGAACACCTTCGCCGACGCCACCGACGACCACCAGTGGATCCACACCGACCCGGAGCGCGCCAAGGCCGGCCCCTTCGGCGGGCCCATCGCGCACGGCTACCTCACCCTGTCCCTGATCATCCCGCTCTTCAACGAGCTGCTGGAGATCGACGGCGTCTCCATGAGCGTGAACTACGGCCTGGAGAAGGTCCGTTTCCCCAGCCCGGTGCCCGTCGGCGCCAGGATCCGCCTGCACGGCGCCGTCGACTCCGTGGAGGACGTCAAGGGCGACGGCGTGCAGATGCGGCTCACCTTCACCGTCGAGGCCGAGGGCAACGCCAAGCCCGCGTGCGTCGCCCAGGCCGTCTACCGGCACTACGCCTGAGACCCCGGGCAAGCCCGCCCGTCGGCCCCGCCCCACGGATGTCTGGCCAGGTCACCCGGCGGTCAGCGTCGTCCACTTCTGGTTGGTGCCGCCGGTGCAGTCCCACAGCTGGAGCTGCGTGCCGTCGGCCGTGGAGAAGCCCGGGTCGTCGAGGCAGCGGCCGGAGGCGGGGTTGCGGTAGCCGCCGTTGTAGGGCTGCCAGACCTGGTTGGCGCCGCCGTGGCAGGACCAGATCTGCACCTTGGTGCCGTTGGCCGTGCTCCCGCCGGCCGCGTCGAGGCACTTGCCCAGGGAGCGCAGGGTGCCGTCGGTGTAGGCGGACCAGAGCTGATCGGCGCCGTTGCCGCAGCTCCAGATCTGGACGGCGGTCCCGTCGGCGCCGACGGCGCCGTTGACGTCCAGGCACTTGCCGGCGATGCCGGACCGCACGAGGGAGGGGGCCGGGGCGGGGTTCCTCAGCCACCCGGCGCTGTCCGCGGACTGGATGCCGCGGTGGAAGGCGTCGGCCATCTTCTGGTAGCCGGCGTCGTTGGGGTGCAGGGAGTCGGCCAGGTCGGCCGTGGTCAGGCCGCTCATGTCCACGTAGGCGACGTGCTTGCCCGCGGCCCGCGCGTCACCGACGATGCGGGAGACTGCCTGGTTGTACGCGCCCCGGAGCCGTTCCTCCGAGGGGCTGGTGGAGACGACCAGGGAGGCGACGAGGACGGTGGCGTCGGGGACGTCGGCGGTGACCTGACCGACCAGCGACCGCAGCCGGGCGATGGCGGTGTCGGCCTCGGAGGCCCCTTGGAGGTCGTTGGTTCCGATGTGCAGTGTCACGACGTTGGGCCGGTACCGGGTCAGCGCGGCGTCGGCCAGTGCGGCGATCTGGTCGACGCGGTATCCGGAATGGCCCTCGTTGTCGGGGTCCGGCATCGAACCGTTGCGCCCCGTGCCCACGAAGTCCAGTGGATGCCCGTCCGCCGCGAGCTTGTTCCACAACGGCCCCCGGTAGCCGTTGCCCGTGCTGCTTCCCACGCCCCAGGTGATGGAGTCGCCCAACGGCATGAGACGCAAGGGGGTGTTCGGGGCGGCGGAGGCGGGGGTCACACCGGCCGACATGAACCCGAGCGCGGCGGCGACGAATGTGACCAGGGCGAGAATCCAGGACTTTCTCATGCACACGTCCTCTTCCGGGAGTGATGGCTGAGGCGACGGGATCGCTCGCCGTCCAGGGAGCAGTAAGTTCGTGATGTCGAACGCGAGTTGGCCTGTCGAGCAACACGGATGATAGGCGGCCGGTGGGACGCGTCAATCCTCCTCGCAGAATTCGTCGATTGCTTCGAAACATTCGCATCTGCGGGTGTCGGGACTTCCGTGGACTCATAGGCCGAAGTCGCAGTTCCGCGCTCATGTCGGGCTCGTATCGGCTGAGTCGGCAAAGCCAGGAGGCCGACGGTGTTGACACTCCCGGATGTCTCTCTAGTATCCGGGAGGCCCGACTTTCCGAATGTCGTTCGAAATTGCGAACTACTTGGCATTCAAGGAGCCCTTGATGCTCAGACGAACAGGCGGACGACTGCTCCGTCTCCTGGCGACCGCCGCGTTGACGGTCACCGCGTCCCTGACGGCCGCCTCTCACTCCACCGCCTCCGCCGCGCCCGGCAGCCCGGCGCTCACCCCGCCGTTGGGCTGGAACAGCTGGAACAGCTTCGGGTGCGGCATCACCGAGGCCCAGGTCCGCCAGGCCGCCGACGCGATGGTGTCCTCGGGCATGCGGGACGCCGGCTACCGGTATGTGGTGGTCGACGACTGCTGGTTCGACCCACAGCGTGACGCGCAGGGCAACCTGCGGGCGCATCCCACCAAGTTCCCGAGCGGGATGAAGGCGCTCGGGGACTACATCCACGGCAAGGGCTTGAAGTTCGGCATCTACCAGGCGCCGAACGAGCGCACCTGCGCGCAGGCGACCGGCGGCTACACCGGGTCGACCGGCAGCAAGGGCCACGAGGCCCAGGACGCCGCCGCGTTCGCCTCGTGGGGCGTCGACTACCTCAAGTACGACTGGTGTTCCTCCAGCGGTACCCGTGACGAACAGGTCGCGCGGTTCACGCTCATGCGCGACGCGCTGCGCGCCACCGGCCGTCCGATCGTCTACAGCATCAACCCCAACAGCCTGCACGCCATCACCGGCGCCACCTACAACTGGGGCGAGGTCGCCGACCTGTGGCGGACGACCGAGGACCTGCTCGACATCTGGCAGAACGGCAACACCAACAGCTATCCGATGGGCGTCGGCAACGTCCTCGACGTCACCGCGCCGCTGGCGGCCCAGTCGGGTCCGGGGCACTTCAACGACCCCGACATGCTGGTCGTCGGCCGTCCCGGCCTGTCGCTGACCGAGTCCCGCTCCCACTTCGCCCTGTGGGCCCTGCTGGGCGCCCCGCTGATGGCCGGCAACGACATCCGCACCATGTCCGCCGACGTGAGCGCCGTCCTGCGCAATCCGCGTCTGCTGGCGGTCAACCAGGATCCGCTGGGCGCGGGAGGACGCAGGGTGCGCGACGACGGCGCCACCGAGGTGTTCGCCAAGCCGCTGTCGGACGGTTCGGTCGCGGTGGGCCTGTTCAACCGGGGATCGGGGGCCGCGACGGTCACCGCTTCGGCCGCCCAAGTCGGGCTGACCGGCGGGCCGTTCACCCTCACCGACCTGTGGACCGGCGGTACGTCGAGCACGTCCGGGCAGATCTCGGCGAACGTCCCCGCGCACGGCGTGGCCGTGTACCGGGTGAGCGGTGGCAGCCCGCTGGCCGCCACCACCTCGCGTCTGCGCGGCGGGGCGTCCGGCCGCTGCGCGGACGTGGACAACGCCTCCACCGCCGCCGGGGCCACGGTCCTGCTCTGGGACTGCCACACGGCAGCGAACCAGTTGTGGACCAGCTGGGCGGGCGGCGAGATCCGGGTCTACGGCGACAAGTGCCTGGACGCCTACGACCAGGGCACCACCAACGGCACCCGTGTCATCACCTGGCCCTGCAACGGACAGGACAACCAGAAGTGGACCCTCGGCTCGGACGGGACGATCCGCAACGTCCACGCCGGGCTGTGCCTCGACACCGACCGCTCCGGCACCGCCAACGGCACCCCGCTGGTCCTGTGGACCTGCGACGGCCGGGCCGCCCAGAAGTGGTCCCGCCCATGAGGGACATCGCGCACCGCACGCCAGCCCGGCCGTCCGCCGACGTCACGAGGGACATCGCGCACCGGACGACAGCCCGGCCGTCCGCCGACGCCACGAGGAGGCCACGATGACGATCCCGGTCCGGCGGCCTTCCGCCGGCGGTACGAGGCTCGGCCGGGCACTCGCCTGGACCCTGGGCCTCCTGCTGGCCTTCGCCGTCGTCCCCGCCGCGGTGGGGCCCACGCCGGCCAGGGCCGACAACCCGATCGTGCAGCACGTCTACACCGCGGACCCGGCCCCGCTGGTCCATGACGGGCGGGTCTACCTCTACACCGGGCACGACGAGGACGGCTCCACCTACTTCACCATGAAGGACTGGCGGGTGTGGTCCTCCGCCGACATGGTCAACTGGACCGACCACGGCTCACCGCTCAGCTTGGCCACCTTCAGCTGGGCGTCCGCCGACGCCTGGGCGGGCCAGGCCGTGCAGCGAGGCGGCCGGTTCTACTGGTACGTGCCGGTGAAGAACCGGGCCACCGGCCGGATGGCCATCGGCGTGGCGGTGGCGGACAGCCCCACCGGCCCGTTCCGGGACGCCCTCGGCCATCCGCTGGTGGAGAACGGCGAGATCGACCCGACCGTCTTCATCGACGACGACGGCCAGGCCTACCTGTACTGGGGCAACCCGAATCTCTGGTACGTCAAGCTGAACGCCGACATGACCTCCTACGCGGGCAGCCCCACCAAGATCCCGCTCACCACCGCGGGATTCGGCACCCGCACCGGCGACCCCAACCGTCCCACGCTGTACGAGGAGGGACCCTGGGTCTACAAGCGGAACGGCCTGTACTACCTGGTGTTCGCGGCCAAGTGCTGCTCGGAGTTCATCGCCTACTCCACGGCGCCCGGTCCGACCGGACCCTGGACCTACCGCGGGACGGTCATGCCCACCCAGGGCGGCAGCTTCACCAACCACCCCGGAATCGTGGACTTCAAGGGCAACTCGTACTTCTTCTACCACAACGGCGCGCTGCCGGGCGGCGGCGGCTTCACCCGCTCGGTCGCGGTGGAGCGGTTCTCCTACAACGCCGACGGCACGATCCCGACGATCGGCATGACAAACGCCGGCGCGCCGCAGGTCGGCGCACTCGACCCGTACGTACGCCAGGAGGCCGAGACGATCGCCTGGGGATCCGGGATCGAGACCGAACCGGCCGGCGGCGGCGGAATGGATGTCGGCTGGATCGACAACGGCGACTACATCAAGGTCAAGGGCGTGGCCTTCGGGCCGGGCGCCTCCTCCTTCACCGCGCGCGTCGCCTCGGGCAGCGGCGGCGGCACCGTCGAGCTGCGGCTGGGCTCCCCGAACGGGACCCTCGTGGGCCGGTGCGGTGTGCCTTCCACCGGTGGCTGGCAGACCTGGACCTCGGTGACCTGCCCGGTCAGCGGCGCCACGGGAACCCAGGACCTCTACCTGCGCTTCACCGGCGGCAGCGGCTACCTGTTCAACGTCGACTGGTGGCGATTCGCGCCTGCCACCTCCTGACCCGGCACAAGGCGATGCCCGAACAGAAGGGAAGTTGCGTGACGACAAGGACGAGATCTCTCTTATGGCCCGGCCTGCTCGCGGTGCTGCTGGTCATCGGCTTGGGCGGTACGGCACAGGGCCGCGCCGCCGCCGCACCCGCCGGAACCGCTGCGGCACCCGTCGGCGCCGCTGCCGCGCCCGTCAGTGCCGCCGCCGCGAGTCCCGGCTGTGGCAAAGCCCCGACCCTGACGAGCGGCACGTACACGATCCAGAGCGGCGGCAAGAACCGGAGCTTCATCCTGCGGGTCCCCGACGGCTACGACCGTAACCGCCCGTACCGGCTGGTCTTCGGCTTCCACTGGCTCGGCGGCACCTCCACCGACGTCGCCACCGGCCGCACGGTGGACCCGGGCACCTGGGCCTACTACGGACTCCAGCGACTGGCGGACAACAGCGCCGTCTTCGTCGCGCCCCAAGGCCTCAACAACGGCTGGGCCAACAATGGCGGGGAGGACATCACCTTCGTCGACGACATGATCAGGCGGATCGAGGCGGACTTGTGTGTCGACCAGACACAGCGCTTCGCCCTGGGGTTCAGCTACGGCGCCGCCATGTCGTACTCGCTCGCGTGCTCCCGCGCGACGGTCTTCCGCGCGGTCGCTATCCAGAGCGGCGGGGTGCTCAGCGGCTGCGGCGACGGCACCCGGCCCATCGCCTACCTCGGAGTACACGGTCTCAGGGACAACGTCCTCGGCATCTCCGGCGGCCGGGCGATGCGGGACAGGTTCGTCAGGAACAACGGCTGCACCGCCCAGAACCCGCCCGAACCGGCCCAGGGCAGCCTGACCCACCGGGTCACCGCCTACTCGGGCTGCTCGGCCGGCCACCCGGTCGTGTGGGCCGCGTTCGACGAAGGGCACATCGCCGCTCCGCAGGACGGGGCCCCGGGCGACAGCGGCTCCAGGACCTGGCTGCCGCAGGAGATCTGGAAGTTCTTCACACAGTTCCAGACGTCCACCCCGCCCCCGGGGACGGCGACCTGCCAGGTCACCAGCACCGTGAACGCGTGGAACACCGGCCTGACCGCGAACCTCACCCTCACCAACACCGGCACGACCGCGATCGACGGCTGGTCCCTGGACTTCACACTGCCCCAGGGCCAGAGCATCACCTCCGGCTGGAACGCGGACTACTCGCCCGCCTCCGGCCGGGTGACGGCCAGGAACGTCGCCCACAACGCCTCCATCGCTCCCGGAGCTTCGGTCGGCATCGGCTTCCAGGCCACCCACGGCGGCGACACCGCGGGGCCGGGCTCCTACGCCCTCAACGGCACCGCCTGCGGGTGACGCGGAGGCGACCGGGCGCCGACCGGTGAACCCCGGCCCATCACACCCCCGGCCCGCTCCCTCGGGCCGGGGGACTCCATCCGGTCTCGGCCCCCGAGCACCCGTCGTCCTCGTCCTCGCCGGCCGCGACGGACACGGATTGTGAGGATGCCGTGGTGACCGAATGGCGACCTGTCGCCTCCTGCCCGGTCTCTCTACCCTCCCGTATCCATGACGACAGGACACCAGGGAACGACCCGCAGACGGTTCCTCGCGGGCGCCGGGGGCACGGCGGGCGCCCTCGCCCTCTCGCCGGTTGCCGCCCGGGCCGCCGCCCCCACCGGCAAGCACGTCGCCGTCCTGGGCGGCGGCGTCGCCGGACTCAGCGCCGCCCACGAACTCGCCGAACGCGGCTACACCGTCACCGTCTACGAGTACTACGACGTGCTCGGCGGCAAGGCACGCTCGATGGACGTACCCGGAACCGGCACGGACGGCCGCAGACCCCTGCCCGGAGAACACGGCTTCCGCTTCTTCCCGGGCTTCTACCGGAACCTGCCGGACACCATGCGCCGCATCCCCTTCCCCGGCAACGCGGGCGGCGTCCACGACAACCTCCGCGACGGCACCGAGGCACTGTTCGCCCGCGCGGGCGGCCGCCCGGACCTCCACTTCCCGCTGCGACGGGTCACCACCCCGCCCGCACCCGGCGACATCACCCCGTCGTGGATCCGCGACCAGCTCCTCTCCGTCCTCGACCTCGGCACCCGGCTGCCCGCGCACGAGGCCGCCTACTTCGCCGGCCGGGTCCTCGTCCACCTCACCAGCTGCGACGCGCGCCGCGAGGACCAGTGGGAGAAGACCACCTGGTGGCACTTCATCCGCGCCGAGCGGATGAGCGAGGAGTACCGCACGCTCCTCGGCATCGGACAGACCCGCAACCTCGTCGCCACCCGCGCCGAGGTCGCCTCCACCCGCACCGTCGGCCGCGTCATCATCGAGGCGCTGCTGCTGTGGGGCCTGCTGGGCCGCGGCATGGACGGCGACGCGGACATCGACCGGGTGCTCAACGCCCCGACCAGCGAGGCGTGGATCGACCCCTGGACCGCTCACCTGCGCTCACTGGGCGTCCGGTTCGTCCTCGGCACCGAGGTGCGGGAGGTGCTGTACGACGGTGGGCGCGTCACCGGCGTACGGGTCTCGGCCCGGGACGGCGGCGACGAACGCACCGTCACCGCCGACCACTACGTCTGCGCCATGCCCGTCGAGCACGCCCGGCGGACCTGGGGCGCCGCGTTGCGCGCGGCCGACCCGCAGCTCGCCCGGTGCGACGCGCTGCGGACGGACTGGATGACCGGCGTGCAGTTCTATCTGCGCACGCCGACACCTGTCGTCCACGGGCACATCAACTGCCTCGACTCCCCGTGGTCGGTGACCGGGATCGGGCAGGCGCAGTTCTGGGACGTACGGGACTTCGCGGCGGACTACGGCGACGGGCGTGCCCGCGACTGCCTGTCGGCGATCGTCTCGGAGTGGGACAAGCCCGGGATCCTGTACGGCAAGACGGCCCGTGAGTGCACGCGCGAGGAGATCGTCGAGGAGTGCTGGGCCCAGCTGAAGGACGCCCTGAACGACTCCGGCAAGACGACCCTCAGGGACGCCGACCGGATCGCCTGGTTCATGGATCCGGCCGTCACGGGGCTCGGCGGCCCCGATCCGCAGAACCGGGAGCCGCTCCTGATCCACCCCGTGGGCACGCTCTACAACCGTCCGTCGGCGAAGACCGCCGTGCCGAACCTCTTCCTCGCCGGGGACTACGTCCGCACCGACGTCGACCTGGCGACGATGGAAGGCGCCAACGAGTCGGCGCGCCGGGCCGTCAACGCGCTGCTCGACCAGGACGGCTCAACCGCCGGACGCTGCCGGATCTGGGAGCTGTACCGCCCCCCGGAGCTGGAGCCCCTCAAGCGCGTCGACGAGGTGCGCTACCGGCTCGGCCTGCCCAACACCTTCGACCTGGGCTGATCGGCGAGGCCGCCGCGGTCCCGCACGGCGCGGACACCGCCGCGGCCACGGTTCGGCCATCTGTCACACCATCAGGCCGACTATGCGCGACATCCGCCACGGCCGCCCCAAACGCTCGTAGAGTCGGGCCAGTTGACGGGAAGGATGCACGATGTCCCATGATCTGACCGAACTGGCGCGGGTCGGCCGTGTCCTGGAGGAGGCGCACGCCCTGCTGGAGACCGACCGCGAACGCCTGGAACAACAGCACGGTCCGACACCGTACGACGCCATCGCGGGCAGTCCCGCGCAGACACTGCACGGCATCACGGACCTTTCCCGGTCCATGTCCACGGCACTCGAACAACTCGCGCTGGCCGCCGGCTACCTCGCCCTCGGCCTGGACGCGAGAGGCACCCGGGCGCTCGCGCTGGCACGGCGGGAACCGCTGTCCTTCCCGTCCGGCGCGGACCGCATGGCACGTCCGCTCGGCGAGGCCACCGTACAGGCGATGGAACTGATCCGGGACCTCGGCTTCTTCCCCGAGGAGACCGCGATCGCGATCGACGTGGCCCTCGCGGCTCCGCAGGCGACCTACCCGCCGGCCGACTGGAGCACCTACCACCGCCAGGAACGCACCTGGTCCGAAGGCGACTGACCCACCGCTCCGGGAGCCCGGGCGCGTCCGGGTCAGCGGCGGATGAGGCCGAGGTCGGTGGCGACGGCGACGGCGGCGGTGCGGGAGTCGACGTCGAGCTTGGCGTAGACGCGGGCCAGGTGGGACTTGACCGTGCCTTCGGTCAGGTGGAGACGGTCGCCGACGGCCTGGTTGGACAGGCCGTCGGCGACCAGCGCGAGGACCTCGGTCTCGCGCCGGGTCAGGGCGGTGCCGGGGGTGCGCAGCCGGTGCATCAGCCGGTCGGCGACGGTGGGTGCCAGCGTGGTGCGTCCGGCGGCCGCGGTGCGCACGGCGGCGGCCAGGTCCTCGGGCGGGGCGTCCTTGAGGAGGTAGCCGGTGGCGCCGGCCTCGATGGCGGGCAGGGTGTCGGCGTCGGAGTCGTAGGTGGTGACGATCAGGACCCGCGGGGCTCCGGGCCGGGCGGTGATCCGGGCGGTGGCTTCGGCGCCGCCCATGCCCTTGCCGAAACGCAGGTCCATCAGCACGACGTCGATGTCCCCCTCGGCGGCGCGGGCGACGGCGTCCTCGGCGGTGGCGGCCTCGGCCATGACGACGAGGCCGGGTTCCGTCTCCAGTACGGCGCGCAGTCCGGCCCGTACCACGGGGTGGTCGTCGGCCAGCAGCAGGCGGATGGGGGTGGCGTCGGTCACGGGCGTGCCTCGGGCTGGGTCTCGGCCGGCGGGGAGAGGGGCAACCGGGCGGCCAGGGCGGTGCCGTGGCCGGGGGCGGACCTGAGGGTGAGGGTGCCGCCGAGGGCGTGCGCGCGGGCGCGCATGGCGGCCAGTCCGAAGCCGCCGGCTTCCGGGTCGGGGGCGGGAAGCCGGTCGGGGTCGAAGCCGCGCCCGTCGTCGACGATGTCGAGGACGACGTGGTCGCCGACGTAGCCGAGGGTGACGTCGGCGGTGGTGGCCTCGGCGTGGCGGACGGTGTTGGCGAGTGCGGACTGGGCGATGCGCAGCAGGGCGACCTCCTGGGCGGTGGTGAGCGGGGCGGGGTCGCCGGTGAGCCGGAAACGCGCGGTGAGCCGGTGCCGTGCGGAGGTGGTGGAGCACAGACGCTCCAGGGCGCCGGCCAGGGTGGTGCCCTCCAGCGTGGGCGGAGTGAGGGCGGCGACGAAGCGGCGGGCCTCGGCGAGGTTGTCGACGGCGGCCTGCCGTGCCTGGCCGACGTAGCGGGCCGCGTTCCGCGGTGCCTGGGGCAGCGCGCGTTCGGCGGCACGGAGCAGCAGCTGGATGCTGGACAGGCCCTGGGCGAGGGTGTCGTGGATCTCGCGGGCCAGCCGGTCGCGTTCGGCGAGCACACCGGCGGTGTGCTGGGCGGCGGCCAGATCGGCGCGGGTCGCGGTGAGTTCCTCGATCAGCCCGCGGCGGTGTTCGCTCTCCCGGTACAGGGCCTCGTACCCCCACACCACGGCGACCGCAACGGCGGCGCCGAGGGCCGGGCCGATGGCCATGGCGGGACCGAAGGCGTCCTGGTGGGCGGCGAAGCCCGCGACGGCCGCGACGGCGGTGGCGGCCACGGCCGCCAATCCGGCGCGCCGGGGCAGCAGGTGCAGCTGGAGGAAGTACAGCGGGAAGGCCAGCCACACGGCGTCGGGGGACAGGGCGAGCAGCATCAGCCAGCAGGCGCCCACGACGCCCAGCCACAGCGCGGCGGCCCGCCGCGAGCGGCGTACGCGCGGCAGGACGGGCCCGGCCGCGTACACCAGGCCGCACACGGCCGACGCGGCGACGATCACTCCGGCGTGGGGCCGGGCGCCGGTCACGGCGCGGCCGGCGGCCAGGGCGAGCAGGCCGACGACCAGCAGGTGCAGGCACCAGGCCAGGGCCCGGGTGGTCGGGGTCGGGGCGGGAGCAGCGATGTTCACAGTGCGTCCCAGGTTACGGAGACGGGCGGCCCGAAGCCTCTGTCGAAAGTTGGAACCCGGGTGCCGTCTTCCGGCTCGCCAAGTGCCGTCCTGTGCCGGACGCGCGCCCGGGGGGCCGACGGCGATGGTGGGGTCGTACCGCTGTCACCGCCGGAAAGGACGGGCCAGGGCCGTGTTCGTCGCCTGGAGAGACCTGAAGTTCGCCAAGGGGCGCTTCGCCCTGATGGGAAGCGTCATCGTGCTGATCACCCTGCTGGTAGGGCTGCTGTCCGGGCTCACGGCCGGACTGGGACGGCAGAACGTCTCCGCGATCACGGGACTGCCCGCCGACAGGATCGCCTTCCAGGCTCCCGGTGGCGGACAGGACCTGTCGTATGCCGACTCCACCGTCACCGAACGGCAGTGGCGGCAGTGGGCCGAGGCCCCCGGCGTCGAAAGCGCCGAACCGCTGGGCATCACCCTCACCAAGGCCACCGCGGCGGACCAGAGCACCGGGGTCTCGGCCTTCGGCGTCGAGCCCGGCTCCCGCCTCGCACCGCACGGCGACAAGATCACCAGCGGTACGGTGGTGCTGTCCGGCGCGGCCGCCGACGACCTCGGCGTGCGGGCCGGCGACTCCCTGGCCCTGGCAGGCCGGCGGCTGGAAGTGGCCGCCGTCAAGGGCGACGCCCACTTCAGCCACACCCCGGTGATCTGGACCAGCCTGGACACCTGGCGGAAGACCGCACCGCCCACGGGCGCCGGCCAGGGTCCGAGCGCCACCGTCATCGCCCTGACCACCACCTCCCGGGCCGACACGGCGGCCGTCGACCGGCAGGCCGGCACCCGAACGGTCTCCACCGGCGACTCACTGTCCGCGATCGGCTCCTACACCTCCGAAAACGGCTCCCTGCAGCTGATGCGCGGCTTCCTGTTCGCCATCTCCGCCCTCGTCATCGGCGCCTTCTTCACCGTCTGGACCATCCAGCGCGGCGGCGACATCGCCGTCCTCAAGGCACTGGGCGCCTCCACAACGGGCCTCCTCAAGGACGCCCTCGGCCAGGCCCTCGTCCTGCTCGCCGGCGGCACCCTCATCGGCACCGGCATCGCCGCCGCCCTCGGCGCCCTGATGTCCGGCTCCGCCGTGCCGTTCCTCCTCACACCCGCCACCGTCCTGCTCCCGGCCGCCGTGATGATCCTCCTCGGCGTCCTCGGAGCCGCCCTGTCCCTCCGCCGCATCACCTCCGTCGACCCGCTGAGCGCCCTGGGGAGCGTCCGATGAGCCTGAACCTGACCGACGTCACTCTCACCTACCCCGACGGCGACACCCGCCTGACCGCCCTCGACCACGTCGACCTCGATGTCCCCAGGGGCACCCTGACCGTCGTGGCCGGCCCCTCCGGCTCCGGCAAGTCCAGCCTCCTCGCCGTAGCCGCCACCCTGATCACCCCCGACAGCGGCACCGTCACCATCGACGGACAGACCACCACCGGCCTGACCCGCGGCGAACTCACCGCACTGCGCCGCCACAAGATCGGCATCGTCTTCCAGCAGCCCAACCTGCTGCCCTCCCTCACCGCCGCCGAGCAACTCCAGGTCATGGCCCGGATCGACGGCCGCAAAGCCCGCACCGCCCGTACCCGCGCGATGGAACTCCTCGACGCCGTCGGCCTGGCCGGCCAAGCCGCGCGGCGGCCCCACCAGCTCTCCGGCGGCCAGCGCCAGCGCGTCAACATCGCCCGCGCGCTCATGAACGACCCCACCGTCCTCCTGGTCGACGAACCCACCAGCGCGCTCGACCACGAACGAGGCGCCGCCGTCATCGACCTGATCACCCGCCTCACCCACGAGCAGGCCACCGCCACCGTCCTGGTCACCCACGACCGCGCCCACCTCGCCGCCGCCGACCAGCTCGCCGAAGTCCACGACGGCCGCCTTCGCCTGCGGGCGTCGATCCGCTGAACCGACGGACGGCCGGGGAGTCCGCGAGGAACGGACATTGTTTTCGGCTGGGCAGGCTGATGCAATCGGTGGGTGACGACGTCTCCGCCAATATCGCCTGAAATGCGAAGTCCAGCCCTCTTGGGCCGCTCCATGGCCGGCCTTCTGCTCTGTACCGTGAGCGGCTTCGTCGGGTTCAATCTGCTGCTCTCGACCGTCCCGGAGTACGCCTCGCGGACCAGCGGCCGTACGGCCGCGGCCGGCATCGTGACCGGCGTGCTGATGGCTGCCACGGTCGCCGTGCAGCCCGCCGTTCCCCGTCTGCTGGCCCGCCTCGGCTACCGCACCGCGTTGATCACCAGCATGGTCCTGCTCGGCGCCCCGGCGCTGGTACTCGGCCTCTCGGACCAGTTCGCGACGACGGTGATCTGCTCCGTGCTGCGCGGGCTGGGCTTCGGCGTGTTCGTCGTGACCGGCAGCGCCGCGGTGGCCGAACTGTCGCCGCCCGGACGGCGCAGCCAAGGGGTGGGCTGGTACGGCGTGGCGACGGGCGTCGGCGGCATGGTGGGAACACCGTTCGGCGTGTTACTGGCGCACGAGTTCGGTTACGGCCCGCTGTTCGCCGTGGGCGCCGCGGCGCCGGCCGTCGGCGTACTGGGCGCGCTCGCGGTCACGGCACCGCGTCCCGCTCCCGTGGTACGCCCCAGGGTCCTCGCCGGAGCGACCCGGCCGACGATTCTGCGGCCCCTACTCCTGCTCACCACGGGGACGATGGCGTCCGGCGCGGTGGTGACGTTTCTCCCGCTGGCCGCGCCGCGGCAACCGGCCTGGTTGACGCCCGTCGCCCTGCTGCTGGTCCAATCGGGGCTGACCGGCAGCCGCTACCTGTCGGGACGGCTGGGCGACCGCTTCGGCGACCAGCGGTTGCTGCTGCCGTCGGCTCTCATGACCGCGGTGGGTGTTCTCGGCGGCATGCTGACCGACACTCCCGCCGCGCTCCTGCCGTTGATGGCGGTCTTCGGCATGGGCGTCGGCGCGACACAGAACGCCACGCTGTCCCTGATGCTGCACCGGGCGGGACGCGCGGAACTCAGCGTCGCCAGCGCGCGATGGAACCTCGCCTTCGACGTCGGACTCGGCCTCGGCGGCTTCTGCATCGGCCTGATCGCCCAGTACACGAGTCCCGCCACCGGCTTCGCCGCGGTGTCCGCAACACTCGTACTGGCGAGCGCCCTGGCCGTGACGGAGGCGAGGGGAACGAGACCCCCCGCGAGAACTGGGCCGCAGGCCCGAGGCGGGCGTCTTCGAGAAGCCGTACGCGCCCCTGCCCGCCGAGCCACACGCGACCGACGCCCTTGACCGGACTCGGGTCTGCGTGCATGTCTTCCACCTCCACCCGAAGAAAGGGGAGATGGGGACGAGGCCACCGGCCCGTCACCGGTGGACCGGGAGAAGACGAGCCCTCGTTGAGCGAGCACGAGGGGCGACCGGCCGAGGCCGACCGCCCCAAGCCCGCAGGCTGCTCCGACTGGCCGCTCTCCGCGACGCCTCACCTGGTCGTCGCGGAGAGCGGCACCGGTCGGGGAGTGGGCACTGCCTGGCTGCACAGTGGCCTCGGCGCCGGTGCCCGCCTGGTCACTGTTGACGTCAAGTCACCGAGCGCAGTTGGTCCAGTTCATCGCTGATCGCATCCCGCAGCACGTCATGCTGCGGGCCGAGCCTGAACTGCTTGTCACTCCACAGTTCACGCGGATAGAGCCACACTGGCTTGCCCACCACATCGGCCGGCTCCCACGCGTACCGCGGCCAGACATGCGCATGCAAGAACGGGTCCGTGTTTCCCAAGATCTCCAGATTGACCCGGCGGAAGGCCGGGTCCAGCCGCCGACAGGCACGCTCGACCGCTTCACCAAGCTGGTCCATGTCCGACAGGAACGACAGCCGCTTCACTCTCGGCAGGTCCGACAGCCGTTGCACATCCGGCTCGTCCACGAGCAGGACCGAGTAGCCAGGCAGGAATTGAACGTCCCCGATCACCGCGAACCCCGCGGTCAGCCGTCGCAGCACGGTCGGGTTCTCGCCGCTCAGCGCAGTCCTGATCCGGTCCTTCCGCCAGTCGCCAGTCATAGCCGAGATCCACCTTCTTGTGACCAAGGGCCATTTTTCCATCCCAGCGCTGGGCAAGTGCGCGGGCCGAGCAGCGCGGCAGCCTCGGGCTCCATGTATGTGGTCGCGGTCTGCTGGTCCAACGCGGCGAAGATCTCGTCGAGCAGCCGCTCGGTCGCGCTCGGCGCCTTCAGTAGCGGCATGACCAGCCGCCGGCCGAAGGCGCCTACCGCACCGCCATCGCCATTCGTGCCCCCGGCCTGGGGGAGACGTACCGCCACCTCACGCTCAGCGCCGCGACCCCCCGGCGGCTGGAGGTGGGTCCGGACGCGCTGGTGCGGGCGGTGGAAGAGGTGCACGAGGCGCGGGTGCTGTGGCTCGCGCGGGGGGGCGCCGTACAGCGCCGGAGGGAGAGGCGGACCGGGTGGCGGCACCGGCTCGTGCCGCGGGCCCCGTACAGAGGAAGGGCGGCCAGAGCCAGGATGGCGTGACGTGGGTCACATGGCCGTACCCGCCTCCGTGTGAAGTCGTGCTTCGGCACAGGGGGTTGGGTGGTCCCAAGGGGTCGCCTCCTTGGCCCCCAAAGCAGTACTTTGAGAGTCTCAAAGTACAAGTGTTAACGTGTTCGATGTGAAGACATCTGTGCGCCCCGGTGAAGCCATGAGCCTCCTACTCGTGGCGCGCCTGCATGTCGACCTGTGCCGCTGTATGTCCGCGGTCTGTTGCCGCGCGGTGTGACCGGCATCAAGCGGCGGCACCGCCTGTAGCGCGGGTGCGCCGCACCCACCCTGTCCTTCCGTATTCCCCGATACGCCCTCACTGGAGTGTGTCCGTGTCCGCGTCCGCGAGCACCGAAAACCCCGCCAAGCCCGCCCGGCGCATACCCGCGGTCCCCTTCTGGGCCCAGATCGTCGCCGGTCTCGTCCTCGGCGTCGTCCTCGGCTGGATCACCCGCAGCTATGACGTGCAGTGGCTGCACACCACGCTCGACAAGGTCGGCCACATCTTCGTCCAGCTGCTGAAGCTGGCCGTCGCCCCGCTGGTCTTCTTCGCGATCCTGGTGTCCATCACCAACCTGCGCAAGGTGAACAACGCCGCCCGGCTGGCCTCCCGCACCCTGCTCTGGTTCATGATCACATCGCTGATCGCGGTCGCCATCGGCCTCGTGATCGGCCTGATCACCGACCCGGGCGCGGGCACCGGCCTCACCCCGAAGGACGGCGAGAAGCCCCAGCACGCCGGTTCCTGGCTGGACTTCCTCACCGGCATCATCCCGAAGGACGTCATCACGCCCTTCACCGAGCTGAACGTCCTGCAGATCGTCTTCATGGCCGCCGTCGCCGGCATAGCCGCCCTGAAGCTCGGTGAGAAGGCGCAGCCGATCCTCACCCTCAGCGAGTCGGTCCTGGAACTGCTCCAGAAGGCCCTGTGGTGGGTCATCCGCCTCGCCCCGCTCGGCACCGTCGGCCTCATCGGCTACGCCATCGCCGACTACGGCTGGGACCTCATCGGGAAGTACGCCACCTTCACCGCCGACGTCTACATCGGCTGCGCCCTGGTCCTCTTCGGCGTCTACCCGCTGCTGCTGGCGACCGTCGCCAAGCTCAACCCGGTCCAGTTCTTCAAGGGCGCCTGGCCCGCCATCCAGCTGGCCTTCGTCTCCCGCTCGTCCGTCGGCACCATGCCGGTCACGGTCAAGGTCACCGAGCGCCTCGGCGTGCCGAAGGAGTACACCTCCTTCGCCGTCCCGTTCGGCGCCACGACGAAGATGGACGGCTGCGCCGCGATCTACCCGGCCCTCGCCGCGATCTTCATCGCCCAGATCTTCGACGTGCAGCTGAGCATCGGCGACTACCTGCTGATCGCCTTCGTCTCCGTGGTCGGCTCCGCGGCCACCGCCGGTCTGACCGGCGCCACGGTCATGCTGACGCTGACCCTGTCCACGCTGGGCCTGCCGCTGGAGGGCGTGGGCCTGCTGATGGCGATCGACCCGGTGCTGGACATGATGCGCACGGCCACCAACGTCGCCGGCCAGGCCCTGGTCCCGGTCGTCGTCGCGGCCCGCGAGAAGATCCTCGACGTCGACGCGTACAACTCCGCCTCGGCGTCTCCGGTGGACGACGAGTACGGCGTGCGCGACGCCGAGCAGAAGGCGACCCTGCCGGTCACCGCCTGACGCTCCCTCACACGATGGCGCCCCCGTCCCGGCCGACCGGCCGACGGGGGCGCTTCGTACGCGCGGCCACTGACCACCGCTCCGGAACAACCGGTTCGGACTTGCTCACGGCGAGGACGTCCTCGACCGCCCACGCCCCCGGCAGGTCGACCGCTTCCGCGCGGTGGGCCCGACGGCGGACGAACCACCGGTCCACCAGCGCCCCGGGAATCCGCGGCTGGTCATACTGGCTCGACAAGTTCAGGCAGGATGGCGGGAAACGCGGGGCGAGGAGGCAATGGTGTTCGGTAGACGCACGCGTATCTGGGCGGGCGCCCTGGTCGTGGCCTGCGTGATCCTCATGGGCCCCAGCGCACCGACCGGTGCCCTCTTCGCCCGGCCACTGCCCGCCGGAGCCGTCAAGGGCGTCGTACCGGACCGGGTCATGACGTGGAACCTCTGCAACCCGTGCGGCAAGAGCAACCTCGACCGGGCACGGGAGATCGCCACGTACGCGCCCCAGGTCATCGGCGTGCAGGAAGCCTGCGTGCGTGACCTGGAACGGATACGGATCCACCTGCGGAGGTACTACGGGCTGGTCTACCACGTCGAGTACGGGACGGTGCTCCAGGACTGGGGCCGCTGCGGGGGAGTGCCGTGGAACCCCGGGGGCTACGGCCAGGCGGTCCTCTCGGCGGCGCCGATGACGGACCCCGTCAGCGTGGAATACCCCGACGGCGGTTCCGAGGACCGTGGGTACATGGCGGTCACCACCACGGTGGACGGGCGGCTCGTCCGCGTCTTCAACACACACCTCGCCCAACGACGCCAGGAAACGGTCCGGGCGGGCCAGACCAAGGTGCTCGCCGCAGCCGTCGCCCGGTACGACCGCGTGATCGTCCTCGGCGACTTCAACGCCGTACCGGACGCCCCCGAACTCGCCCCCATGTGGAAACTGGCCACGGACGCGGACCCACGGTGCCGTCCCACGTACACCGGCGGCGGTTGCACTCCCACCACCGACTGGCACAGCAAGTTCGATTACGTGTTCCTGCGGGGCATCACGCCGCTCCGCCACCGCGTGCACCCCACCCCGTACTCGGACCACGACCTGCTGCACACCGACCTGGACATCGGCCAGCAAGCGGGGGCCGCCGCCAAGGGAGGGCCTGGCGCCGACCGTTGAGCGGGCCGGGCCAGGCCGCTTGCCGTCTCCCGTTCCGGAAATCGCCTACGACCCCTGAAGGCGACGCGACCACCCCCGGTACCGTCCCCTGTTCGGCACCGGAAGGCGGCCGCGCCATGGGCCGCACACCACTTGCCTCGGTACGCCCCGCGGCTCACCGGCCCCCCGCCGTCGGTGAGTACGACCGTTGCCCGGGTGCCACGCGCCTGGACGGCGTCCGAGCGGGCGGCCCGCGGCCCCGGTCGGCCGGTCTCAGGACCACTTCTCCGCACGGACGAAAGAGCCCTGGCGGCCGTCGAGACGCACCTTGAGCCAGTGACGGGTGTTGCTGACCTTCCCCTTGGCGATGATGTGCCCGTTGGCGTTGCACTTCTTGTAGCCGCTGCTCGCGATCTGCTTCCAGTGGCCGCCCTTGTTCTCGAAGAGGCGCACCCGCATGGAGGCGCGGGAGTTGTAGCACCGCAGCACGGCACGGGTCGGCTTGCTCGGCGAGCGGTACTTCCCCGACGTCCACTTGCCGCTGCGCTGCGCGGGGACCCAGGTGTTGCCCCAGATCGTGTGCCACCCGGCCCGAGCCGTGACCTCCTTGGCGGGGGCGGCCGGCGCGGTGTCCGCCACGGCCACGCCGGAGGCGAGCGCCAGGCCGGAGCCGAGCGTCAGGGCGGCCGTCGAGAGTGCGAGAGTCTTGCGGAATTCCATGTTCGTGGTTCCTTCCCCGATGAATGGGACAACGTGCCCGGTTGGACGGACGACGTGCGTCCGGTTCTGCGGATGCTCTTGTGCATCTCCGGACGAGCGACGGCTCCGGGCGTTCCGCCCCGTCCGCCGCGCTTCCCACCCACAGGGTCGCCGCCCGGTGCGCGCGGCCGCCATCGGCACCGGCCCTCATGGGACGCCATGGGACGCCTGCCGCCCTGACCTGCTGGGACGCGGGATGGGACGGGGACCCGGTGGGACGCCGCGCCCGCTTGGAACATGGCCGAAACCACCGGCGCCAGGGCCTGGCCCGTGCGAGCGCCACTCGGTATATCAAGCGGGGGGCGGCCGGGCCGGGGGGCCTCGCGGGAGCCCGATGCCTACGGGGGTGTCACATGGCGCGTTGGAAAGAACTGCCGGACATGCAGGACCAGCGGGTCCGGCAGCTTTTCGTACAGCTGCGCAGACTGAAGGACCGCAGCGGCATGAGCCTGACGTCGCTCGCCGCCAAGACCGGCTACAGCCGCTCGTCCTGGGAGCGTTATCTCAACGGCAAGGCCCTGCCGCCCCGCCAGGCGGTGGAGGATCTCGCGCGGGCCACCGGCGCCGACCCGACCCGTCTGCTCGCCCTGCACGAAGTGGCCGAAGAGGTGTGGCAGCAACGCGCCCCGGTGCCGGCCGGCACCGGGCGGGAGGCGGCGGCCGACGACCGGGCCGGCGAGCCGGACCAGCGGCCGGACGACCCCGAGGGGGGAGCGACGGCAACGGCTGACGAACGGCCACCGGGCGTACGCAAACCGGTCGTTCTCGTCGCCGTCGTCCTCGCCGCGCTCCTCGGGACGGGCATCGGCATCCTGATCGGCCTGCCCCTGGGCGGCGGCGGAGACGCCGGCCCGCCTGCCGCGCGGAGCACGCCGAGCGCACGGCCGAGCGGCAGCACCACCGCGAGCGCGGGGCCGGGCCGATACGTCTTCAGGCCGGGCCGGACCTACCCGTGCGAGGTCAACCGGACCCGGGCGGTCGGCGGCGGGCTGAGCGCCGGCTACAGCACGACACGCACCGCCGTCCTCGCCGGCCCCGGCTGGGACGTGGTGGAGGCCCAATGCCTGCTGCGGTACCGCAAGATGGACCCCGGTGTCGTCGACGGTGTCTACGGGCAGCAGACCATCGCCGCCGTGATGCGTCTGCAGCAACAGGCCGGACTGCCGGCGGACGGCGTGGTGGGCCCGCACACGTGGCAGGTGCTGCGCGGATGACCGGCAGGCGTTCGACGGGGTTCTGCACCGGGTGGGGGCCGGTGCGCGGTGGCGCGGCCTTGCCCGACACCTTGCTGGTGCCCAGGGCCCTGTAAACGCGCGCACCCCCGCCGGGTGGGCGGGGGTGCGGGCGCGTTGTGGGGTGCTGTCGGCTGGGCTCAGTACCAGCCGTTGGCCTGCCAGAAGTCCCAGGCCTTGACGGGGCTGCCGTAGCGGGAGTTCATGTAGTCGAGGCCCCACTTGATCTGGGTGGCCGGGTTGGTCTTCCAGTCGGAGCCGGCGGAGGCCATCTTGGAGGCCGGGAGGGCCTGGACGAGGCCGTAGGCGCCGGAGGAGCTGTTGGTGGCGTGGGGGTTCCAGCCGCTCTCGTGGGAGACGATCTTGCTGAAGGCGTTGAACTGCGCGGCGTCCGGGATCATCTTGTGCGCGATCGCCTGGGCGGAGGAGGCCTGGGCCGGGGCGGCGTGAGCCGGAGCGGCGGTGAGCGCCATGCCGGCGGTGGCGGCGGCCACGGCGGCGGTGGTGAGGACCTTCTTCGGGGAAGCGATGCGGCGGATGACGGAGACGGTCACGAAGTACCTCTTGCGTTCGGGGACAGGGGATCGCCCGCATGCGGTGGACCACTTGGAGTGGCCCGCATACGTCGGCGCGGCGGCCCGCTGCGGGGCTCGTGGCGCCTGGCGACGTCATCCAGATAAGCAGGCCCGCCGGGGGCCCGCAATGACCCCCTTTACTAGTGGTGGCCGGATTAGTGAGGGACGCGAAGTATGTGGCGTGCGTCTCAATCCGCAGGTCAGGCGGGGTGCAAGGCAGGGTGAATCGGGCAAAAGGTGCTACGGCTCGGGGTCGTAGGTGACGTGCGTCATGTGGGGTCCTTCACCGGCCCGCACGCGTCCCGTACTCGAATCTGCGCGCCGGGTCACTGTCCGGGACCGTCGAATGTGGCCGCGGTCTCGCGCGCGGGCAGCTCCGAGGTTCTGGGCCGGGACGCTGTCGCCCGGTCGACGGTGAGTGGGCGACGCTACCCATTTGGTATACCGATTTCTGTCGATCAACACCCGCCCTTCGGTGAGGATGTTCTGGGGAGACAACGCGCACCAATCACACTGGCCACTGTTGCGTCGAAGGATTTTGGTATACAAAACGAGGGGTGACTGCTCGCCACCCGGACACCGGAGATGTCATGTGTCTTGAGCCCGCCCCTCCGCCCCCGAACCGGCTCACGCGGCGCGGCGTGCTCGCCGGAGCCGCGGCTCTCGCGGGAACCGCGGCGGCCCTCTCCGCGGCGGGCCCTGCCGCCGCACGCCCGACGGACCGGGCGGACCAGGCGGCACCGTACGGCGACCTGGTGATCGAGGGCGGCACGCTGCTCGACCCGGCCACGGGCGAGGTGACCGAGGACGCGGTCGTAGTGATCCGCACGGGCAAGGTGGACCGGGCGGGCCCACGCCGCAAGGGAGGCGTCCCCGCAGGCCTGCCCCGCCTGGACGCCCGGGGGCAGTGGGTGCTCCCCGGGCTGGTCGACGCGCACATCCACCTCGGCACCGTCGGCGAGGCGCGGGAGGCGGTGACCAAGGGAGCCACCAGCGCACGGAGCGGGTCCACGACCTTCTATCAGGACATCGCGGTCCGGGAACTCGCCCGCCGGCTGCCCGTCCAGGCGCCCCGGCTGAGAGCCGCCGGCGTTTTCGTCACGCCCGACATGGGTGACTCGGTGCTCGCCGACCCCGACCTGGCGCCTCTCGCCGCTCTCAAGGGCGGAGTGCGTTCCGCCGAGGCTCTCCGGCGCGTGGTCGACGTGAACGTGGCCCGGGGCGCCGATGTGATCAAGACGCGGGTGAACGAGCGCGCCGGCCTGCCCGACCAGGACCCGCTGACCCAGGTGTACTCCTACGAGCAGCTGGCCGAGGTCGTGACGGCGGCCCGGCGCGCCGGCAAGGGCGTGCTCTGCCACAGCTACAGCGAACAGGGCTGCCACGACGCGGTGCGCGCCGGTATCCGGTCGCTCGAGCACGGTGTCTTCGTCGGTGAGCGCACCCTGCACGAGATGCGGAGCAGGGGAACGTACTTCACGCCCACCCTGACCGCCATCGCGGGGCTCGCCGAGTCGCCCGACCCGGTGCTGGCCGAGCGGGGCCGCGCCTATCTGCCCGTCCTCAAGGACGCCGTCCGCGCCGCCCACGAGATGGGTGTGCCCCTGGCCGCGGGCACGGATTCGTCCGGCGGCGAGGTGACCCCCATCGGACACGAGGTCGCACTCATGCATGCCGCCGGGCTGTCACCGCTGGACGCCATCCGCACGGCCACCACCAACGCGGCGCGGCTGCTCGGGCTCTCCGGCACCGTCGGCCGGCTGGCACCGGGGTGTGCGGGTGACGTCCTCGTCGTCGCCTCCGACCCCCTGAGCGATGTCTCGGCGCTGTCCCGGCCCGCCCGCGTCGTCCGTGCCGGCCGGATCTGCTGAGCGTCACGGCCACACCCGGGCGCCCCAAAGGCCCCCTACGTCCTCTCGCCTCCCCGAAGGAGTACCCCCGTGACACCCACGCCCTCATCGCCGTCCCGGCGCGCCGTACTCGCCACCGCCACCGCCGTCGGCGCGGCGCTGTCCACGGGCGCGGCATCGGCCGCGGCCGAGGCGCGGAAGCCTCCTCGCAAGGCGGTGATCTTCCGGAACGTGCGGCCCTTCGGCGCCCGCAGGCCCGTGGACCTCACCGTCGTCGACGGCCGGATCAGCGACCGTCCCGCCCCCGGGAACGCGGACGTGATCGACGGCGGCGGCCGCATCGCCCTGCCGTCCCTGGTCGACGCGCACATCCATCCCGACAAGACGTCATGGGGCGGCTCCTGGGTGTCGCGCAAACCCGCGACCACCATCGCTGACTACGTCGCGCAGGACGTCGAGCTGTTCCACGGTCAGAGCCGGAGCGTGGGGGAGCGGGCATACGGGCTCATGGCGCACGCCGTGACGCGGGGCACCCGCGCGATGCGGGCCCACGCCGACGTGGCCCCCGCCTACGGACTGGCCGGCGTGGAAGGCATCGCCGAGGCGCGCGCACGGCTCGCGCACGCGCTGGACGTACAGATCGTCGCCTTCCCGCAGCACGGTGTCATCCGTACCCCCGGAACCGCCGCCCTGCTCGAAGAGGCAGTGCGAAGCGGCGCCGTGGACTTCATCGGCGGTATCGACCCGATCAGTTTCGACGGAGCCCTGAAAGAACAGCTCGACGTCGTCTTCGGGTTGGCGGACCGGTACGGCGTCGGCGTCGACATCCATCTCCACGACACCGACGACAAGGGCGTGACGGTGCTGCGCGACATCATCGACCGCACCCGGGCCCTGTCCCTGCGGGGCAAGGTCACCGTCAGCCACGTCTTCTGCCTGCCCAGACTGCCCGACGCGGAACTCGGCACGCTCGCCCAGCAATTGGGCGACCTCGACATCTCCCTGACCACCGTGGCGCCGAGCCGGGACCTCGTTCTGCCCATCGCCCGGCTGCGCGAGCACGGTGTCAAGGTGGGACTGGGCTCGGACGGAGTGCGCGACGCCTGGAGCCCCTTCGGCAACGCGGACATGATGCACCGCGCGCACATCCTCGGCTGGGTGACGGACATACGTCTCGACGAGGAACTGTCCTCCTGCTACGAGGCCGCCAGCCACGGGGGATCCGACGTCATGGGCCTGCCCCGGGCCGGCCTCACGCCCGGCAGCCCGGCCGACTTCGTCCTCGTGCGGGGCGAGTGCGTGCCGCAGGTCGTGGTCGACATGCCGCAGCGGGACATGGTGGTGCACGGCGGGACCGTCGTGGCCCGCGACGGTCGACTCGTCTGAGCAGGCGCCGTACCGCCGGCGCGAAGGGACGCCGTCAGGCCCGTGCGAGGAGTGCCGTCCGACCGGGCCGGGCGGCACCTTCGCATGCCTCGGACCGGACCGCTTCCAAGCCGGTGAAAAGCCTGGTGAACGGCCCGGCAGGACCCTTGACTCCACCGATCGGCGAAACCTACCTTCTGCGAACCGGAAATCGCCTTCCGTCTTGGGAAACTCCCCGTTCCCCGCCCACCGATCCCAGGAGCCCCCATGACTGCCCTGGACGACCAGTCGCCCGTGGAGACCCGCGCCGCCCTCAGCCCCGGCCTCTACACCTACGACCTCGCCCCGACGAAGCGCGAAGGGCGCCGCTGGGGCGCCTACAACGTCTTCACCCTCTGGGCCAACGACGTGCACAGCCTCGGCAACTATGCCTTCGCCATCGGTCTCTTCGCCCTCGGTCTGAGCGTATGGGGCATCCTCGCGGCCTTCGCCGTCGCCTCCGTCCTGCTCTTCCTCCTGCTGACCCTGTCCGGGTTCATGGGCCACAAGACGGGTGTCCCCTTCCCGGTCATGAGCCGCATCGCGTTCGGCGTCAACGGCGCCAAGATCCCGGCCGGCGTCCGCGGCGCCGTCGCCATCGCCTGGTTCGGCATCCAGACCTACCTCGCCTCCGTGGTCCTGAGCACCCTTCTGGTCGCCATGTTCCCGGAGTTGAGCGGTCTGGACACCAACTCCGTGCTCGGCCAGTCGACGCTCGGCTGGATCACCTTCCTCACGCTGTGGGCCCTGCAAGTGCTCATCGTCAGCTACGGCATGCAGATGATCCGCCGCTACATGGCGTTCGCCGCGCCCACGACGCTCATCACCATGTGCGCCCTGGCGCTGTGGATGTTCGTCCGCGCCGACGGCTCGATCTCCTTGTCCATCGACGCACCGCTCACCGGCGGCGCGATGTGGCTGCACATTCTGCAGGCCGCCGCCCTGTGGGTGGTGATCTACGGGACGTTCGTCCTGAACTTCTGCGACTTCACGCGGTCCGCCCGGAGCCGTACCTCCATCGTCCGCGGAAACGTCGTCGGCATCCCGGTGAACATGCTCTTCTTCGCCGTCATCGTGGCTGTCCTCAGCGGCGCCCAGTTCAAACTGGACGGCCGTGTCATCACCAGCCCCACGGACATCGTCAGGACGATCCCCAACATGTTCCTGCTGGTGACGGCATCCCTCGCGCTCATCGCCCTGACGGTGGCGGTCAACCTGCTGGCCAACTTCGTCGCACCCGTCTACGCGCTCGTCAACCTCTTCCCGCGCCGGCTGGACTTCCGGCGGGCCGCCGTCGTCAGCGCCGTCCTGGGCCTGGTGATCACGCCCTGGAACCTCTACAACAACCCGATCGTCGTCAACTACTTCCTGGGCGGGCTCGGTGCCCTGCTCGGCCCGCTGTTCGGTGTGATCATGGCGGACTACTGGCTGCTGCGCAGGGCCCGCGTGAACGTGCCCGACCTGTACACCGAGGACGCACAGGGCGAGTACCACTACCGCCACGGCTACAACCCGCGCGCCGTCCTCGCCTTCCTCCCCAGCGCCGCGATCGCCGTCGTCGTCGCCCTGGCGCCGGCGTTCCGGGACGCGGCCGGATTCTCCTGGTTCGTCGGAGCCGTACTCGCCGCCGGGCTCTACACGGTCATCGCCGACCGCGCCACCCCGACCCGTGACATCGACGGCGAAGCCATCGCCGTCGACGCCGAATAGACCGGACAACAGACGGAAAGGGCACCCATGCGCATCCTCGTCGTCAACGTCAACACCACGCAGTCCATCACCGACTCCATCGGCGAACAGGCGGCCCGCGTGGCCTCCGCGGAAACCGAGATCGTCCCGCTGACCCCCTCGTTCGGCGCCGAGTCCGTGGAGGGCAACTATGAGAGCTACCTCGCGGCGATCGCCGTGATGGAAGCCGTCCGCGCCCACCCCGAGCCCTTCGACGCGGTCATCCAGGCCGGATACGGCGAACACGGCCGCGAAGGACTGCAGGAACTGCTTGACGTCCCCGTGGTCGACATCACCGAGGCCGCCGCGAGCACGGCCCAGTTCCTCGGCCGGCGCTACTCCGTCGTCACGACCCTCGACCGCACCGTCCCTCTGATCGAGGAACGCCTCCACATCGCCGGGCTCAGCGCCCGCTGCGCCTCCGTGCGTGCGAGCGGACTGCCCGTGCTCGACCTGGAGCGCGACGACGAGACCACCGTCGACGCCATCGCCGAGCAGGCCCTGCGGGCCGTCCGGGAGGACGGAGCCGAGGTGATCTGCCTCGGCTGCGGAGGCATGGCCGGCCTGGCGGAGGCCGTCGTCGAGCGCACCGGCGTGCCCGCCGTCGACGGGGTGACCGCCGCCGTGACGATCGCCGAGTCGCTGGTCCGCCTCGGCCTGTCCACATCGAAGGTGCGTACCTACGCGCCGCCGCGGCCCAAGCGGATCGTCAACTGGCCGCCCCCGGCGGGCTGACAGGCCGAGAGCCGTCCGCGGCCGGACCGCCTCCCCGCCCGGGCGCCCCGTCGCCGCGTGTGCCGCCGAAGACACCGTTCGCTAAGGTCGCTGTGCGCGGATCCCGTGGCACACGGTGCACCGTGAAGGACCCCGGTGCACCGCGGGGTGCCCAGGAGAGAAGAAGGACGGGGATGACTGAGCAAGGCAACTTCGCACCCGAGTCGGAGCGGGTGACGCGGCAGTTGCGTGACGAGATCCTCGACGGAGTACGACGACCCGGCAGCCGGCTGGTCGAACGGGAACTGGCCGAGGCGCTGGGCGTCAGCCGCCTCCCCGTACGGGAAGCCCTGAAGGTGCTCGTGGCCGAGGGCCTGGTGACGCCGCGACCGCGGTCCTGGGCGGTCGTACGGGAGTTCACCCCCAGTGACGCGGCCGACCTCGACGAGGTGCGGTCGGCTCTGGAGAGCTTGTCGTTCCGGTTGGCCGCGCAGCGGCACACGCGCGCCGGACTGGAGAAGCTGCGGGCCGACGTGGACGCCGAACTCGAAGCCGCTCGCGCCGGTGACGCGGTGCGCGCGCGGCGCGCGGCGGCGGACTTCCACCAGACGGTCACCTCGCTGGCCGGCAACGAATTGCTGACCGAACTCGAACGTGTCCTGCGCAGCAGGTTGCGCTGGCTGCTCGGGCAGCACGACGACCTGCTGGCCGTCGCCCGGGAACACGAGGCGCTCTACGACGCCATCGCGGAACGCGACGTGCCCCGGGTCGAGGCCCTGGTGGCGCAGCACCTGGCCAGCAGCCGCAAGGCGGCCATGGGCCACTGGAAACAGAACCGGACCTGATCGGCCCCGCCGCCTCCCTCGCCCACGGGCCCCGGCCATCAGTCACGGCAAGTGTCGCCGACGGAACGGGCGGCCTTGTTGAACCAGGCGGCGACGTCCGCCGCGGTCGACTCCACCTCCGTGGCGCCGGCTCCGCGCACCACGGCACGGCCCGCGCGAGTGGTGGTGTTCCGCGGTGCCGTCATCAGCGAACCCACCGCGAGCTTCAATTCCGCATCGACCACACCCGGCCTGGCCCGGATGTCGTCGACCGACGGCATCGAGAGCACTCGTCCCGGCGGAGCGCTCAGCGTGACCCATCCGAACAGGTCCTCGCCGAGCGCCGCACCGGCTCGCCCGGGGGCGGGAAGGGCCAGCACCGCCGCCGCCCACTCCCGGTGCAGGTCGACCCCGGTGGTCAGCAGAACGGACCGGTCGATGCGTCCGCCCGCGATACGTCCGGCACACTCGCCGAAGACGAGTGTGCCGTCCGTCTGCTCGAAGGCCTCCAGGTGGTACACCCCGTCGGTGAAACCCAGGACGTCGGCCACTGTCTGGACCAACCGCCGCGCCCGCGCGTACCGCGTTCCCTCCTGAGCGGCGCGCAGCGCGACAGAGCCGTTGAGCGCTCCGTCCAGGGCAGTGATCTGGTTCTGGAAGTACCGGGACACGCAGAGCTCGACGACCTGCCCGCTCCTGACCGTACCGTCGATGTGCAGTTCGTCGCCGGGCACGAACTCCTCGCACAGCCAGGGGCCCGCGCCGTGGCCCTTCTTCCAGGTGGCGACGTCGTCGGCGGAGCGCAGCGCCGCGGTGTCCGCGGCCCCCGCCCCGGACGGCGGCTTGACCACGACGGGCAGCCCGCCCACCGAGGTCACGGCCTCCGCCAGTTCCTCCGGATGGACGAAGACCGCGGACCGCGCCAACGGCACGCCCGCGCGGCGCAGCGCCGTCTTCTGGGCCTGCTTGTCCCGCAGCAGCACCGCCGTGGACAAGGGCAGCGAACGAGCCGCGCAGGACGCGCCGATCGCCGCGGCCGCCACCAGGCCGTGCTCCAGGGCGCTGGTGACCACGTCGAACTCGTCCAGGCTGATCCCGTCTCGTGCGAGACCCAGCAGGACCTGCTCGGCGTCCATCGGGTCCGCCACCACCACGATGCGGTCGACCGGACCGCGCCGGCGCAGCGAGACCGCGTGTCTGGGCGTCGCGACACAGGTGATCCGTGCCCCCCGCTCGCCCAGAGCCGCCACCGATTCGTCCGGTTTCGCACCGAGCAGCAGGACCCGGCCGCCGCCATCGACTTCACGCATCATGTTCTCCTCCGAGGTAACCACCGGCATCATCACGGGGACCACCGCGTCGCCCGCCCGTCGACGGGGCGCCGGTCCCCTTCGCCCTCTGCTCCGCCGCGTCCTTCACCCGGGCTCCGATCCGGCCCGCTCGAACGGGTCGATCCGCTGCGCGAAGGCACCGTGCTCCACGACCGCCAGCCCCTGGCTGTACGGAACACCCTGGCGCTCCAGTTGCTCCGCGACCGCCGGTGACGGCCCGGCGAACCGCAGCAGGTCGGCATCCGGGACCACCACGACCCGCGGGTCGCGCATGTCCTCGGCGGCGACCTGCCGCAGCGCGTCGACGCGGCGCTGGACGTGCGGCCAGTAGCCGGCCATCTTGGCGCCGCCCAGCACGTGGCAGTCGCCCAGCAAGGGGAGCATCGCGAGGTTGCTGTAGTTGTCGAACACGGTCGCCTGACGTGCCGGGCACTCCACGAGCACGCCGTCGGGCGTCACCCGCCGCCCCTGCGCGTGGCCGGTGAGCAGGCGGCACCAGGCGAGCAGCGACTCACTGGACTCGTCGGTCACGGCAGCGGGGTCCGCTGAGTGTTCCCGTACGAAGGAGACGAGCAGAGAGAGCGGAAGGTAGGTCGCCACCGGTCCGGACACCATGCCGGCCGCCCGTTCGACCACCGAGCCGACCAGCATGTACGAGACGGCCAGGTCCGCTCCCCACCGGGCGACCCGGGACGCGTGGAGGTCCGTCGGGGTCGCTCCGTCGAGCGTGACGTCCATCGGCGGCTGACTGGCGACGGTCACGTGCTTGCGCTTCTTGTTCCGGGAGAACTGACGATGACAGCGCACCTTCCCGTCCTCGTCCAGGTACCACCAGGCGTAGGGTCGCCAGCCGAGGTCGGAGAAGTTGATGTGGGGAAGGACGACGCGGACGTGGTGGGGCGGGTCCGCCTCCCGGCGCTGGAGGGCGCCCGCGTACCAGCAGACCCGCGTGCGCGGGTCGAACACGTTGGGGCTCGCGTGCGGCAGCGACACCAGGACGGTCCCGCTCGCGGCCCACCGTGTCAGCGAGGCGTCGTCGAGACCCAGCAGGTTCAGGACCTCGTCGGCGGCCGCGGCCGGCGCGTCCGGACGTACCAGGTCCCGGCGCCTGCGCCGTACGTAGTCGATGAACGTCTTCTCAGGTGGCACCGACCAGCTCCTCCATCTCCCTGTTCCGTCCCACGCCCCACCAGCTGAGCCCGGCCGCGCCCAGGACGACGGCGAGCACGAGCCAGGCGGCGGTGAGTCCGAAGCCCTCCACGAGCCAGCCGGCCACCAGTGCGGCGACGCACTTGGCCACGCCCGCGACGGCGTTGCGCACCACGGTGAACCGTCCCACCTGGTCCTCGGGCGGCGCCTGGTTGGTCAGCACCTGCATCACCATCACATGGGTGGTGAGGACGGCGCTGAGCACGAGGAACAGCAGCACGACGGCGGCCGGCCAGCGGGTCACGGCGATGCCGGCGGTCAACGCCGCGCCGACGAGGAAGGCGGCCCGCAGGACGACGTGCGACGTCAGTCGTCCGCCGGCCAACGCCGTTCCCGCGAGGAATCCACCGCTCATGCCGGCCACGCTGAGCACCGCGTAGAAGTCGCCGGATCCGGGCGACACCGCCTGGGCCAGGGGGACGGAGACGGTGGAGAGGAACGGGAGCGCGCCGCTGCTGGGGAACGAGTACAGCAGGATCATGAGCAGTACCCGTGAGCGGGCCGACGAACTCCCCACTGGCTTCTTTCCGGTCGGTGCCGCTGCTCGCCCGGTGTCCTGGGCCGCCGGTGCGGCCGCGGTGGCCGTCGTCTCCTCCTCGTGCGGCCCCGAGGGGGCGGCGCGTCGCACCGCCAGCAGTCCGGCCAGGTAGAGGAGGGCCGCGGTGGCGAAGCACCAGCCGACCGCTCCGAGTCCGAGCAGCACACCGGCGGCCCCGCCGCCGATCGCCCCGCCGACCTGGGCCAGCGAGGTGGAGCGCTGACGCAGCCGTACGGCCTCCGACGCCGCGTAGCCCTGGCGGATGACCCGGCCCGCGTGCGCCTTGTTCATCGTCTTGACGAAGCTCAGACTGCACTGCACGACCGCGAACGCGCCCAGGGCCGGCCCGGGGGGCGAGCCGGCCATCCATACCAGGGCGAGCAGCGAGGACCCGGCGAACAGCACCCAGTTGGTCCGCGACAGCCGGTGGGCCGCGTCTCCCGAGTCGGCCCTCTTGCGGACGATCAGCCCCAGGACGACACCTGGCAGGTAAGCCGCGGCGTTCATCGCCCCGGTCACCGCCGCGTTGTGGCTCAGGCGATAGGAGGCCCACATGATGGTGACCGCTTGGAGGGTCTCGGCGACGCTGCTGGTGCAGAAGAAGGTGAGCAGCCACCTGGCGCTGCGTGCGGGCCGGGGAGTCGCCACCTGTGTCATGGGGCCGTGCCGATCCCCGCCGTCACCGGTCCTGCGCCGCTCGGGGCCGTGATGGCGGTCCGCAGCCGGGCGGCCCCCTCCGCGGTCAGTCCCTCGTAGTAGGCGCGGTACTCGAAGTCGCAGGAGTTCGTCGGGTCGGCCCCGCGGGTCATGTTCCCCTCGCCGATCAGGACGACGCCGGGCAGCCGGCCTGCCTGGGCCGCCGGCAGTGGCAGGCTGCCGTCCGCGTTGGGGCGGGCCCAGAGCATCCCGCTGGTCTCGGCCGCCGGATGCCCGGGCGCGAAACCGAGGTGGTCGAGGCCGAGTTGCGCGGCCACGAAGGCGGCCCAGATGTCCGCTCCGGTCGTGACGCGCAGCAGTTCTCCCCAGCCGGCGCCGGCCGGACGGGCACCGACCTCCCCGAAGGACAGGTGCGCACCGTCGTACAGGAACTCCACGTGGAAGACGCCGTCGCCGGCGTCGAGCGCCTCGATCACGCGGCCGGTGAGATCGGTCAGCCGGGGCCGCAGCGGGTCGTCACGGCGCAGGAACGACGTGCCCCAGGTCCCGGTGGTCTGCAGGGCCGGCCGGTCGTACTCGGAGATCACCAGCCAGGAGACCCGGCCGTCGTGGAAGACACCGTCGCAGTGGAACTCGCGCTCGACCGCGACGGCCTCCTCGACCAGCCACAGACCGTCCTGGCCCGCGAGCCAGGCGCGGGCCCGGTCGACCGGCATCCGACGCACGTCCCGTGACGCCGAAGAGGCGATCGGCTTCACGACCACGTCGGTGGTGCCGGGCGTGAGCTCCGGTCCGTCCGCCAGGAAGCGTCCGGACAGCCAGGCACGGGGGGAGGGCACCACGGAGCCGAGCCGGCCGCGCATCCGCCACTTGTTCGTGACCAGCAGGCTCTGCTGGTAGTCGAGTCCCGGCAGGCCGTACTGGCTGCGCAGGAACCCGGCGGCGAGCATGGTGCTCTCGCTCGTCGCCACCACCGCGGCGAACGGCCGGCGGGACATCAGCTCGTCGGCGGCGCGCAGCAGGTCGGGGCCCGGCAGCCGGTCGTGCCGTTCCGCCCCGGAGGGGAGACGGACGAACTCGTGGGTGTCCGAGAACATGCTCATGGCCCGGCGGGCCCATTCCTTGTCGCGTCCCAGCACGAGGACGCGGGTCCTGGATTCCGACACGTCAGGCGCTCCGGTTGAAGTCGGCTATCGCACGCAGTTCCTGTACCAGTTCCTTGTGCGTGGCGGCTTTGACGATGGCGTGTCCGCAGCGGCCGTAGATGCCCACCCGGTCGTTCTCCGGCGCGGGGTAGTCCACCTCGACCACATCGAAACGGTCACGGAAGGACTCCTCCGACAGATCCCGGTCCGGGTTGCGGACGAGATAGATCCAGCCGAACAGGTCGGTGGGCTCGCTCCCCTGTTCCGGCACTTCGGGCGCCCGGCCGAGCGCCACGTCGAGGGTGGCGCCGTACAGGTCGATCCCGTGGGTCATGCGCAGCACCTCGGGTGTCAGCGCGCCGGCCGGGCGTGCTCCCACCTCGCCCAGCACCAGTTCACCGTCGGGCCGCACGAACGCCTCGAGGTGGAAGACGGTGTCGGGGGCGTCCAGCTCGTGGAGCACGTCGGACGCGAACCGGCTGGCCCGTTCGCTCAGTTCGCTCTCGGCGGGCCCGAGCGGTGCGTCGGCGACCGCACCCCCCTGGGTCCAGCCCATCAGCGGCGCGAGGTAGCTCGACACCGCGGCCCACACCAGGCGGCCGTCCCGCCACACTCCGTCGACGTGTATCTCGTGGCCCTCCACGAACGATTCGGCCACCGTCCGTACCTCGGACACGAACGCGTGACGGCGCAGGTAGTCGTCGAGTTCTTCCTGGCTGCGGACGGGTTCGGTGGCCTGGGAGCCGAAACCGTCCGCCGGCTTGACCACGAAGGTCGCGCCGAGGCGCTCCGCCAGTGCCGCGTAGTCGGGGTCGGAGGGCTCCAGGTACACGCATGCGGCCGTGGGAATGCGCGGGGACACCGCGCGTTTCTGGATCCGCTTGTCACGGAACCTCAGGCACCGTGCCAGGTCGGTGTCACCGGGCAGTCCGAACACCGAACGCAGCACGGTCGCCGCGAACATGGGGTGTTCGTGGCCGGTGACGACCGCGCTGACGTCGGTGCCCGGATATTCCGTCACGGCACGCAGCACTTCCTCGCCGTCGGCGAGGTCGGCGACCCTCGTGTAGGACAGGCCGCTCAGCCCCGGCTTCAGCTTGTCGACGACGAAGTGGAGGTCCAGGTCCCGTCGCCGAGCCGCCTCGACGAAACCCGCTCGATATCCCAGACAGACAACTGTCACTCTCGTGCACCGATCTCTTTCACATAGAGGTGATGGGCTGGGGGAAAAGGCTGCGTCGGCCGGTATCCCAAGGAGGTGAAGAACTCGATGTTGGCGCCGAGACTGTCGCGCAGGGCGATCACCATCCGGCGTCCTCCCAGAGCCAGAGCCCGGTCCTCGACGGCGGCGACCAACTGCGTCCCTATGCCGCGCCGGCGCCACGGGACGGGGACGGCCAGGGCGTCCAGGGTGTGCCCCGCCGGATCCGGCGTCTGGTGCACCACGCCCACCAGCTCGTCCTCCCTGTGGGCCACCAGCCAGGAGGAGACACAAGCGCGGACGGCTTCGGCGGACCATGTGAGCGCGGTGGGGCGGAACCCCGCCGCGAAAGGCCGGTAGACCTCCTGGACAAGGTCCGCCACGGACGTCGCGTCCGCGGCCCGCGCCTGCCGGATCCGGACGGGGATCACCGCGGACGGACGGCGTAGAACGCCTCGCTGACGTAGGGAAGCCGCAGGCGTCCGCCGTCCTCGTACCGCCCGCACAGCTCGCGCAACCGGGCGTAGAAGACCGGCCCGACGGCCGCGACGGCCCGTTGGGCCTGGGTGGAGGAGGAACTCATGGTGACGAACGCGTCGACGGTCAGCGTCTGCACCCAGTCCGATGCCCGGCGCTCCACCTCCGCGAACGCCACGCCCAGTTCGTCCGCGATGTCGAAGCTGCGGTACGAGCGGCTGTAGCCGGGGGAGAGTTCCTCCAGCAGGTCCTCGTACGCGGCGGCGAAACCGCCGGCCGCGTGGTCGCGGTTGTTCTGGATGACCAGGCACAACCCGGCGGGAGCCAGACACCGCGTGGCCTCGCGCACATAGGTGGCCCGGTCCATCCACTGGTAGGACTGGGCGGCCACCACGAGGTCGACGGAGGAGGGCGGGCACGAGGCGAGGTAGCCCTCGGCGGTGCCCTCGTGCCACACGACATGCGGGAACTTCTCCCGCCCGACCCGGATCATGTCCGTCGACACGTCCACCGCGTGCACCGTCGCGTCATCGGGCAGGTGCGGCAGCAGTCCCTCCAGGGCGATGCCGGTCCCGGCTCCGGCGTCGACGACCGTCAGCCGGCCGGTCTTCGGCAGGTACCCGACGGCGTGCTGGAACAGTCCGGTGGGGTAACGCGGCCGTGCCTGATCGTAGTTGTTGGCCAGTCCGTCGAACTTGGCTTCGGAAGTGGACAAGTGGCTCACCCTCCGGTAACTCGGGTCTTGACACGGGGCAGGAGCCCGCCGTGGCTGATCATCTCCAGGAGGAAGGGCGGCGGTTCGGGGAAGGTGGCCAGGGTCGTCCCCTCGCACCGGATCTCCCCGCGCCCCAGGTCGAGGGATATGACCATCCCCTCGGCGAGGCGATCGGTGTCGGCTTCGATGGCCGGCAGCGCCAGGTTCCAGCAGTTGCGGAAGAGGATCCGCCCGAAGCGAGGAGCGATCACCAGGCCGATCCCGTTGGCCAGGAGGGTGGAGACCGCCTGCTCCCGGGAGCTGCCGATGCCGAAGACCGAGTCGCTGACGATCGCGTCCCCCGGCTCGACGGTGTCGACGAACCCGGGGAGATACGCCTCGAACAGGTGCGGCGCGAGGAGCTTCGGGTCGGTGTGCATGTGCTTGTACCGGGCGGGGATGATGTCGTCGGTCGAGACCGTACCCGCGACCCGGCGTACCCGGTACGTCGACGTGTGCGTCACGGCAGGTCCTCCACCCGGGGAATGGCACCGGACAGCGCGGTGGCGGCGGCCACGACGGGCGAGGACAGATAGATGTTGGCCTCGGGATTGCCCATCCGGCCGCGGAAGTTGCGGTTCATGGTCGACAGCACGTTCTCGCCCCGGGCGGGCAGCGGGCCCTGGGTTCCCACGCAGGTGCCGCAGCCGGCGGGGGTGACCACGGCTCCCGCGGTCAGCAGGGTGTCGATGTAGCCGGCGCGCATCGCCTCACGGTAGACCGCGTTGGAGCCCGGGGTCACGACGAACTGGATTCCCGGTCCCACCCGCCGGCCCCGCACGACCGCCGCCGCCTCGGCGATGTCCTCCAGCCGGCTGTTGGTGCAGCTGCCCAGGAAGACGTACGAGATCGGGGTGCCCGCCGCCTCGTCCAGCGGCACGGTCCGGGCCGGGAGGTGGGGGAGCGCCACCGTCGGCTGCAGGCCGCCGATGTCGAAGTCGACCCGGGGAAGTCCCGGCGCCGTCCCCGTGGGGATCGCCCCCCGCTCGTCGGGGACGAAGACACACTTCGCACCGAGTTCGACGCCCAGGCTGGCCAGGCTGGCGGACGCGTCGTCGGAGAGCGAACGCGCCCACGCTCCGGTGAACTCCACCGACCGGTACAGGAAGGGCTCCTGGCCCTTGTCCCGCAACAGGGAGAGCAGGACGTCACGCGGCCGTGTGGCCCGTGCCGGGGTGCCGGTGAACCTCACCTCGACGGTGTCGGGGACCCTCAGCCAGGTGGTCCCCGTCACCATCGCGGCCACGATGTCCGAGGCGCCCATCCCGAGCCCCAGCGCCCCGAAGGCACCGCCCACACACGTGTGCGAGTCGGAACCCAGGACCAGGGCGCCGGGGGAGAACCAGCCGACCTCTGCGGCGAGCACATGGCTGATCCCCTGGCCCCGTGCCCGTACGTCCACTCCGAGACGTGCCGCGAACCTGTCCGCGTCCTTCATCCGGTCGGCCATGTCGATGTCGGCCACGAGCACGGAGTGGTCGAAGACGAAGCTCACCCGCTCCGGGTCGAAGACCTCTGTGAATCCGTGCTGTTCGTACAACCTGGCGATGGTGGGCGCGTTGCCGTCCTGTACATAGACCCGGTCGGGCCGGACGGTCACCAGCCGGCCCGGCGTGACCGGGCCCTCACCGCCGGCCAAGTGGCCGGCGATGATCTGTTCGGCCAGCGGGACGCCGCCTTCGAGCTTCTTCGTCACACCCAGTCCTCAGTGCTGTGTGGCGCGGGCCTTGCCGGCCATCTCGCGAAGCCGGTGCGGAGGAACCGTTCCGCCGGTGGCGATGGCCTCGGCGCGCACCTCCCGCAGCAACTCGTCCAGCGTGTCCGAGTCCAGTCCGGCGCCCTCCTCGCCCAGTGCGTGGGCGATCACGCCGCGTCCGGAGTGCTTGCCCACGAGCAGCTTGCGCTCGCCGCCGACCCGCTCCGGGGGAAAGGGTTCGAACGTCGAGGTGTCCCGGAGCATGCCGGTGGTGTGGATGCCCGATTCGTGCGCGAAGACATTGGGCCCCACGATCGGCTGCCACGGCGAGGAGGGGAAGCCGCAGGCGTGGGAGACCAGGCGGGACAGCGCGGTGAGCTGCAGGGTGTCGATGCCGAGGTCGACGTCGTACCACTGGCGCAGGCTCATCACCACCTGGGCGAGGTCGGCCATGCCGGCCCGCTCGCCGATGCCGTTGACCGTCACGTGGAAGTAGCGCACGCCGGCCTCGATGGCGGCCAGCGTGTTGGCCACGGCCAGCCCGAAGTCGTTGTGGCAGTGGGCCTGCAGGTCGATGTCACACACGCCGGTGATGGCGCGGACCCGGTCGGCGTACTGGCTGGGCGACAGGATGCCGATGGTGTCGGACAGCCGCAGCCGGTCCGCACCCGCCTCGGCGACGGCGACGGCGTACTCCTTGAGGAACTCGGGCTCGGTCCGCCCTATGTCCTCCGCGCTGATGCTGACGAAGCAGCCCTGGTCCTTGGCCATCTTCACCATGTCCTGCGCGGTGCTCAGCAGCCACGTGCGGTCCTTGCGCACCGAGTTCTTCAGGTGGTTGTCGGAGGTGGGCAGACCGATGTGCACAGCCCTGAAGCCCAGGTCGATGCTCTTCTGCACGTCGCTTCGCACACCGCGGTTCCAGCCGATGAGGGTGACCTCGTCGCGGCGCTCCAGCATCTCCTTGAGCGCCTTGACCTCCTCACCGCCCATGGTGGGGATGCCCGGCTCGATCCAGCGCACGCCGGCGTCCACGAGGGCGTTGAAGATCTTCACCTTCTTCTCCGCCGAGAGTGCCACCCCGGGAGTCTGCTCGCCGTCGCGCAGGGTGGTGTCCTCGAGAATCAGGTCATCGCGCATGATGGTGTTCCCCTTCCGATGTGGTGACGTTCCGGGTGACGTACCGGTTCTCGGGACGACGCAGTCCCAACTTCTCGCGCAGCGTCCCGGGTCGGTACCGCCGCTTGAAGACTCCCCTGTGCTGGAGCCGGGGCAGGATGTTCTCGGAGAAGTCGCCGAGGCTTTCCGGCAGCATCGGCGGCATGATGTTGAACCCGTCGGCGGCGCCGCTTTCGAACCACCGGACGATCTCGTCGGTGACCGCGTCATAGCTGCCGATGAGAGTCATGTGCCCGCGTGAGGTGGTCATCCTCTCGTACAACTGACGGACGTTCAGCCCCTCGTCGTAGGCGAGTCGCTCGATGAGCGCGCGACGGCTCGTGTTCGCGTTGCTGGGCGGCAGGCGCGGCAGCGGTCCCTCGATGTCGCATGAGGACAGGTCGAAGCCGCCGACGAGGTCCGACAGCATGCTCAAACCGAATTCCGGCCGGATGAGCGACTGGAGTTCCTCGACCTTGTCCTGGGCCTCCTTCTCGGTCGTTCCCGCGTAAACGGTGAGGCCGGGAAGAATGATGACGCCCGGGTTCAGCCTGGCACAGCGGGACGCACGCCGGTCGAGGTCCTTCGCGAACACGAGGGCGGATTCCAGGTCCGGCTGGGCCGTGAACACCATCTCGGCCGTCCTGGCGGCCAGTTCACGGCCGGCCTCCGAGGAACCGGCCTGCACGATGACCGGATGACCCTGCGGCGGCCGCGAGACGTTGAGTTCGGCGTCCAGGGAGAAGACACTGCCGCGGTGACGCAACTCGTGGCGCTTGGCGGGGTCGTAGAACTGCCCCTTCGCCTTGTCGGCGGGGAACGCGTCGTCCTCCCAGGTGTCCCAGAGCCCCCGCACGATGTCGATGAACTCGTTCGCCCGTCGGTACCGCTCCGCGTGCGCGGGGTGGGAGGGCAGCCCCAGGTTCCTGGCCGCCGCCGGCTTCGATGTGGTCACCAGGTTCCAGGCGGCGCGCCCTTTCGAGATGATGTCGAGACTGGCGTACTCGCGCGCCAGGTTGTAGGGCTCCTTGTAGGTCGTCGAGGACGTTGCCACCAGGCCAATGTCCTGACTGACCATGGCCAGTGCGCCCATCAGCGTGAGGGGTTCGAAGAAGGTCACCCGTCCGCCGAAGCCGGCCCGGTCGTCGTTGAACACCGCCGGGGCGTCGGACAGGAACAGCGTGTCGAACAGGTGCTGTTCGGCGAGTCGGGTCACCTCTACGTAGTGGTCGAGGTTGCGCGTGGCCGTGGTGTCACTTGCGGGATGCCGCCAGGAGGCGGCGTGGTGGCCGGTGCCGTAGGAGACGTAGGCACCCATGACCATGTGTTCCCTGCGTTGCGAGGGCATGTGGTCGGCTCCGGGTGATCAGCTACGGGGTGCCCGCACGATGGGCCTTTTGTCTTCGGGCATCGACAGGAGCTTCGAGGTCTCGATGCAGATCTCCCCGGCTTCCAGGGCCCGGCCGTGGTCGAGGATGCGGTGGCTGACCTCCTCCATCGCTCTGGTCGCCGCGCGGAGCATCTGGTTGGCGTAGATGATCAGGTTGAAGCCCGCCGCGTGCAGATCCTCCTCGGTGACGGAGGGGTAGGCGGTGGGGATCGCCACCAGGAGGGTGTCCGGGTGACGCTTCCGCAGTTCGCGGGCCAGGTCGAGTACGGGTCCCTCATCCGCGCTGCGGCTGTGCAGTACCAGACCGTCCGCACCGGCGGCCACATACGCACCGGCGCGGTCCAGGATCTCCTGTCGCGGCAGGCCGGTGATGAGCCCCTCCAGACGTGCGATGATCATGAAGTCGGAGGTGGACTGCGCGGCCTTTCCGCGGGAGATCTTCTCGCAGAATTCGTCGACCGACGCCATGGTGTGCAGTCCGTCACCGGGCAGCAGGGAGTTTCGCTTCTCTCCGCTCTTGTCCTCGATCACCACGGCCGAGACGCCACGGCGCTCCATGGCCTTGACCATGTATTCGAAGTGGAGGACCTGTCCTCCGGTGTCCCCGTCCATGACCAGGGGCAGGGTGCTGACGGAGAATATCTGGTCGATCCAGGACAGCCGAAGCTCCAGGTCGAGCAGTTCGATGTCCGGCAGGCCACGTAGTGCGGAGTCGGTCAGCGAACTCGACCAGAAGCCGTGGAACGCCCTTTTGTCCGGCCCTTTGCCTTGGGCGTGTTCTGCGATGACGGCGGCCAGTGGACTGTGCACTTCGATGATGCGCGCGGTCTTTCCTCGGGCGAGGGATTCCCGCAGGGATGCCAGACGGGTCTCGTTTCCCACGGTGGAAATGCTCATTGGTTCCCCTGTCGACGAAAGCGCTCCCTCGCCGGCCGGCAGGTGTCCGGCCCCTCGCCCTCGGGGAGCCGACTACCTTGCCCGGCTCCCTGACCGCTCTTCGGCACGGCCCAGGGGCCGCTGGTCCGCCGAAGGTGACGATGTCAGCGAGAGAAGCATGGTACGAGCGTGAAAATCGATGGCCGACGGCCACGATCTGCCAGGCGATACCGCTGGACTACAGGCTTACCCGCAGGGAGGACCTGCTCGCTCCCTGTGTCACGTGGAGAAAGTGGAACTGCACACAGGGCGCGATCCCCTCTGCTTGCCCCCCTTGGGGAGGTGTCTCTCCCGGTCACGGAGAGGCAGATAAAGGAAATGGTCCGTTCCGTCACTGCGTCAACACCCGTCCCCGCCACCGTAGCTGCCGGGGGTCTGTTTCAGGCCACCTTCCGGACCCTCCAGCGTCGTGCGAGATCAACCTTCCGGACGTCGGGCGGACATGCGTCGTCCACTGATAGTCACCACAGCGAGTGTCGGCGAGTGACCTGGCTCACGTTGGCCCCAGAGTGCGGCCATGGATCTCGGCGGGCAGACGCTTGGTAGGTACATCTATCGCTCACCCAATGTGACCACGCCCGCAGTTGACCGGTTGTCGTTCACCGAGTACCCCCCGATTCGCGGGCGCGGACACCGCGAGCGAGGGGACGCGACGCACGCGTGGGCGCCGCACACCGGTGGGGAGGGCCGGGTGCGGCGCGGGACCTGCTGCGATCGGATGCCGCAGGGCCCGGCATGATCGGCAAAGACTTTCAACAGGATTCTTTACGATTCTTTACGGCCAGGTGGAGGCGGTGACGCCGCGTCGAGCAGGTGTTTGTGGTGCAGGCCCAGGCGTGGTCGGTCCGGACCCGGTGGTCGTCCAGGGCGGCGCACCGCCGGACACCAAGCCGTAGGCAACGGCGACCGCCAGGAGACGGTCAGGGTGTGTCGCCGGAGCGGTAGCCCCTCCCCGTCATGCCGGTTGGGGGCGGGTGTCAGGTCACACGGCCGGCACCGCGCGCGGCGCCGGGGCGGGCACGGGCGCCGGGGCGGCGGCGGAAGACCGGCTCAGTGCGCCACCGGCGCACCCGGCAGCGACGGCGTCTCCGGTACGCCCAGCCGCCGCGCGTCCCGTTCCGGCCGCAGGAACAGCGTCGCCAGGGCGCCCGCGACCGCCAGCAGGGCGGCGGTGAGCAGCCAGCCGTCGCGGTAACCCGCCGCCGCGGTCGGGGCCGCGTCCACGACGGCGCCCAGCACCAGCGGGGCCAGCACTCCGCCGAGCGCGAAGACACACACCAGCGCGCCGAGCACGAGCCCCCGCTGCGCGGGCGGAGTGATCCGGGCACAGGCCGTCTGGCCGACCGTCATCATGACGAGCGCCGGCGCCATCGGCCCGAGCATCATCGGCAGCCGCAACCAGCCGGCATCGGCCGTCGCGAACACCGTCACCGACGCCGCCGACAGCAGGAGCAACAGCCCGGCCCCCGATCCCTCGGGCAGCCGGGGCGGCCGGGCCCGGAGGGCCGCCCGCTGGGCCAGCAGTCCGTGCACCAGCAGTACCGCCCCGTTGGCGACCGCCGCCGCACCCACCGCCAGGCCCGTCCGGTGGGCGTCCCAGCCGAGGACCGTCTCCAGATAGTCCGGCAGCCAGGTCAGCTTGGAACTCATCAGCCAGTACGCGGCGAACGAGCCCACGCTCGCGGTCAGGAAGGTGCCGCTCAGCAGGATCCGCCGCAGCGGCACCCCGGGGACCGGCTCCCGATCCCGTGCCGCCGGTGTACTCGCCGCCGGTGCCCCCGTCACCGTCCCCGCCTCCGAGACTCCGCCCGCCGTCGCGCCCACCGGTGGCGCGAGCGGCCCCTCCGCGCCGTACCGCCGCCAGAGCACCGCCCACACCAGACCGGTCAGGCCGACCGCACCGAACGCCCAGCGCCAGCCCCCGACCGAGATCACCGCGGACAGGACAGGTGCCGCCACCGCGACGCCCGCCGCCGCGCCAGCCATCAGGACGGCCGTCGGCAGGGTGCGTTCGCGCTGCCCGAACCAGCCGTGCAGATGGTGCACGGCGACCGGCGCCGCCGGACCCTCGGCCGCGCCGAGCAGCACCCGGGTGGCCACCAGGGTGCCGAAACCCGTGGCGGCCCACACCATCGGCAGCTGCGCCGCCGACCACAGCACGGCCATCACGAGCAACAGCACCGAGGTGCGCACCCGGCGCGTCAGCGCGGACACCACCAGCGCCGACACCGAGAACAGCGCGAAGAACGCCGCCTGCGCCGTGCCGAACTCCTGCCGGGAGATGCCGAACTCGCGCATGATCTCCGGCCCGGCGAGCCCGAGGACCGACTTGTCCGCGAAGTTGACCAGCATGAAGCCGAGCAGCAGCCAGGTCGTGCCCCACGGGCCGGCCTTCGCCGTCGCGCCGGTCATCAGCGGCAGCCGTCCTCGTCCGCCGCGCCGCCGCCCACGCCCGGCCCGGCCACGCCCACGCTGATCGCCCCTTCCGCGCGGGCCCGGCCCTCGGCCGAGCGGGTCAGCTCCGTCGTCACGTCCGTGCCCTCGGCTACGGCCGCCGACTCGGCCGCCGCCCAGTGGAAGATGCCGCGCGCCATCGTCGATGTCTCCCGCGCGGCCCGCGTCGCGTACACCTCGGCCCGGATCCTGGCCACCGCCGTGTCCTCGGGCGCCGCCAGGGCCGCCGTCTCCACCAGGTGAGAGGCGAGCCGCAGTTCGCCTGCGGCCAGCAGCCGCTCGGCGCGCCGGGCCAGGGCGAGGGCGCCGCCGGCCGCGTCCGCCAGCTCCGCCGCCACCGCAGCCTCCGGGGCCGGCTTGAGGTGGGCCGGGTTCTGGTCGTACCAGCCGCCCCACAGTCGCCACAGGTTCCGTACGACGAACTCCGGCTCGTCGTAGGCCGGGTGGAGGTACGGCTTGGCCAGCAGCTCCTCGGGCACGCGGACGCCGTGGATGACGGCGTCGAGCCGCAGTCCCCGGTTCATCAGCTCCCGGGTCTGTGTGCACAGCGTCTCCAGGAAGGTCGCCGTGTCGTCCAGGGCCTGGGCGACACGGTCCGCGCCGATGACGGGGATGCCGTGGCCGGGGAGCAGCACCTCGGCACCCAGCTCGCCCATCGCGCGCAGGGCACGCGCCCACTCCTCCGGGTAGCGCTGCACCTTCTGCGGGTTGCCGGCGTTGGGCGAGTTCCAGATGAAGAGATCACCCGTGCAGAGGGTCTTCAGCTCCGGCACCCACACATAGGTGTGGTCGTCCGTCTCTCCGCGTGCGTGGAACAGCTCGAACGTCAACGCACCGTGACGGACGGTCAGCCGGTCCCGGTACGTGGTGTCGGGGTACCGGTAGGCCGTCGGCCACTTCAGGCCCGGAACGCCGAACTGGCGGCGGTTGATCCAGGAGTTGTAGCCGGCGGTGTCGGTGTAGCGGTCGAAGCGGGCGGCGACCGCCTCGTGGGCGATGACCTCGGGCCGGACCGGCTCCGCGTCGAAGGGAGCGACGCCGAAGACGTGATCGACATGGCCGTGGGTGTAGACCACGGCACGGACCGGGTCGGGACTGAACGCCCGTACCGCCGTGTGCAGCCGTTCCGCCGTGCGGATGTCACCGGAGTCGACCAGGACGAGCCCGGCACCGGTGTCGAACGCGGCCACGTTCGCGAAGGCGGGGAAGAAGCCGGTCCGGTCCCCGATCGGGATCAGTTCGTCGGAGGTGAAGGCGCCGGTCAGATGGGGCAACAGCGTCTCCTCGCCCCGCCAGACGCGGTCCGCGTACGCCAGATAGTCCTTCGGCTCGTATGCCGGGGGCGCCGGGCGCGTCGTGGGGTTGTGCTCGGTCATACCGATGGCTCCTTCGCTGCGGTGCGGTGTGCGGGGACGGCACCGAGTCTCGGCCGCCCACGTCAGGTGCGACACCCCGTCGCGTCACAACTCCCGGGCCCGGGTACGGTGATCCGTCACAACGGCGGCGACGAGCACAGGGAGCGAGCGTGCGGGAGATCTCCGAGGCGGCCCGGGCGCTCGCGCTGCGCTGCGAGCCCGAGGTCAACGCCCTCGCCCGGCGGATGTCCCGGGAGACCTTCGAGCAACTGCCGGGATACGCGGCGCTGCCCGACGAGATGAAGGACCTGGAGATCGCGGCGACCGTACGCCACGGGGTACGGCTCTTCCTGCGCGGCGTCGTGGAGCGATCCCGCCCGGCGGACCCGGGGGACGCGGCGGGTGCGGCCGGGACGGGCGGCATGCGGCTCTTCCGCGAACGGGCCGCCCAGCGCGCCGAGGAGGGCATGCCACTCCACCTGCTGCTGCGCAGCCATGCCCTGGGCATGTACGTGCTCTGGCAGGGGCTGCGGGAGTCGGCCGCGCCCGGCGAGGAGGCCGCCCTCGTCGAACTCGCCGACCTGCTGCTCGGTTCCCACCACGGGATCGTCGGCGCGGTCGCCGAAACCTACCTCGACGAGCGCTCCGCCATCGACGCCGAACGGCGTGCCCACCGCCGCTCACTGGTCCGCGGACTGCTCGAGGGCACCCTGCCGCCGGGACACGTACTGCTCGAACAGCTCGGCCTCGAAGGCCCCTGTCTCGTCCTCGCCGTCGGCACCACTACCGGTCCCGGCCCCGCCGCAGGGGCGCCGTCGGGAGAGGAGGGCGCCGTCGCCGCGCGCCGCCGGCTGCGCCGCGTCCAGACCGCGCTCGACCACGCCTTCGGGGTGGAGGTGCCCTCCCTCCTCGACGCCGGACGTGACGGCGGCCGGGCGATCGTGCCCGGGGCCGCCGAAGCCCCCGATGACCTGGTGACACGGCTGTCGAAGGCGGCGGGCGGCCCGGTCCGGATCGCCGTCGTGCCGGCCGCGGCGCCCGCCGACGTGCCGGAGGCGGCGCGCACCGCCGGGGAGATACTGCGCGTCGCCCGGGCCTGCGGACTGCCGCCGGGTCAGCACCGGCTGGACGACGTGCTCCTCGAATACCATCTGTCCCGGCCCGGCGAGAGCGGCCGCCGCATCGCTGCGCTCCTCGACCCGATCGCCGACCGCCCGGAACTGCTGGAGACCCTGCGCGTCCATCTCGGCCACGGCCAGGACCGGCGGGCGACCGCCCACGCGCTCGGCCTGCACCCCAACACCGTCGACAACCGGCTCGCCCGCATCGCCGAACGCACCGGCATCGACCTCGCCTCGCCCAAGGGCACGGCGACCGCCATCGCCGCGCTGCTGCTGCGGGAGACCGCCACCTGACGCCGCCTCATCAGCGCCCCTTTGAGCCGATCCGGCCCGGCGGAAGCCGACCGGTCCGGCAGGGGCCGGCCGGACTCGAAGGCTCTGTTCGGTGGACGATGTCCGGCAGCGTCAGCACCGCCAGGCACTGGAGTGCTTACACCCGGGCCAGGCGTGTCGCGTCGCCCGGCTTTCCGCACGCCGCCGCTTGCGCGGCTCCTGTTTCTTCGCCGCCTTGGACTTCGGTTTCCGGGGGCGCTTCCAGACCGGCTGCCCTTCCAAGTGGTGGCAGGATGTGGTCAGCGAGGTTCGTTCATGCGGCCGCTGATCTGTTCGTGGAGTTCGTGCGGCAGGTGAATGGCCCAGCGGTCGGCGGCCTCGGAGGCCAGCTCGCGGCTCCAGCGCCAGCTGTTGCGTGCCGCCGTGCGCACGTCCTGGTCGCGGGCGACAGCTGTGGTGGCGACGTAACGATGACGGTCGGTGTCGGGCAGGTCCTGTTCGAGCGCGCGGCTGGGGGTGAGCCAGTGGGCTGTGCTGTTGCGCAACAGGCGGCACAGCTGCAGTTGCTGGGGCGCGATGACGGTGTGCAGCAAGGCATGGGCGCGGGCGATCTCGCCGCGGGCCAGTACATGGGCGAGCATGAGGGTCCAGTTGGTCAGCTCGTTGGTGAGCTGCTGGGCGGTGGTCACCGGCTCGGGCGGCTGGAAGGTGGCCAGCTGCCGGGCGGCCTCGGTGAGTCGGCCGGTGCGGTCGAGCAGGACGGCGTCGTCGGGGCGGGGTAGGTGCACCATGCCTTGCCAGGCGGGGACTTCGTCGATGCCGGTACCGGCGGGAGTGAGGTGGAACTCGCCGCGCATCAGGTCGTCGAAGACGACGGCGAGGATGCCGTACATGTTGGTGTAGGAGAGCTGGAGCGGTGCGAGCTGTGACAGGAAGCCGGGGCCGTCGAAGTCGGCGAGGCGGTCGTCCTGGATGTAGAGGTATGCCTCGATGTCGGAATGGGCGTCGGCCTCGCCCACGGTCCACGAGCCGTAGAGCAGTACGCCCTCCAGCCGGGTGTCGGCGTGGGCGAGCTGTCGCAGGCGTGCGATGCGGTCGTCCAGGGCGGAACGGGCAGAGTGAACGGACATGGTGTGGTCGTATCTCCTGAGATGGGCGTGCGGACACGCTGACGGAACCCGGCACCTGCCGGGCGGATGTCTGTGGACCGTCGCGGCCCGCTCAGGAGAAGTTGCCCACGATCGAGATCATAGGGGACGGCTCAGCCGGGTGGAGGATTCGATGCCCTTGCGGGCGATGCGGTGCCGGATGCCCCGCTTTCGGCGCTTCCGGCCCGCCCACACGCGTCCGGCCCGGCTGCGCGTGGCAGCCGGGCCGGAAGCGTGTCGGCGCCGGTCAGCTCGTCCCCATACCGGTTCCTCCTCTCAGTCGCCGTCACCCGGACGGAACGGGGTCACGGCGGGGACGGACGCCTTTCCCGTGTTGGACACCGCACCACCGGCCCAGCGCACTGGGAGCGAGGCTGTCTCGTCGGGCGGGGTGACGTGCAGTCCTGCCGGGATCACCGTGGTGACCCCGGTGAGCGCGGGATTGGTGTAGGTCAGCGCCGACCAGGCACTGGCACCAGGTGCGAGCGTCACTGTCCGCGGTTTCTCGCCGGTGGCTCGTTCCGGGGCGGGAGTGACGGTCTCGCCCGCCGCGTCGACGAATGCCACCCCGGGGAAGCCGTGCACCGTGCAGGTGCGACGGGAGCTGTTGGTCACGACCAGCGCGAAGGAGAACTGCCCCGCGCCCGGCCGGTTGGTGCCGACGGACGCACTGAGCTCGGACGTATGGCAGCGCCCGGGTACGCCGGGGGACGCCGAGCTCGCCGTGCCGGGTGAGGCGGTCGCCGTCGGTGGTACGGCCGGCCCGGCGGTACCACCGGCTGCCGGGCCCTCGGCCGACTCCCCTGGCGAGGGTGTCGTGACCGGGGACGGGTCGCCTCCGACGGAGTCGTCGGCGTCCTGGCCGGAGCACCCGGCCAGGACGGCACACCAGGCCAGCGCGGCCGGCAGCAGCAAGCGGCGTCTCATGGCGGCCACCTCACCGACGCCGCAGCAGGTACTTGTGCTGCCCGGACAGCACCAACTCGCCGCGCTGGTTGTGGATGGTGGCCGACGTCGTCACGACGCCGTCGTCGCCCTGGGCGTCCAAAGCGGTGACGGTCAGGGCCGGGTACAGGGTGTCACCGGAGTGTACTTCGCCGAGGAAGGTGCAGGACAGTTCCAGGAAACGGATGAAGACCTCGCCGATGACGTGGGGGAACAGGGTGGCTCCCGGCGCGGTGAAGGCGAGCACCTGCAGGCCGTGCACCACGGGGGCGGCGTGGCCGTGCCGTCGGGCCCACTCGGCGTCATAGTGCACGGGGTGGTTGTCCGCGGACACTGTCTGGAAGGCGGCGGCGTGAGCGTCGGTCAGCGTGCGGCTGGGCGCGCGGAATACCTCGCCGACGCTCAGGTCGTCGAAGGTCCGGGCCGGTACGACCAGGAACGCCTCGGGATCGAAGCCGGTCGTCGTCGGAGCCGCTGAGGAGGGCTGGGTCATGGGTTTGTCCTCTCGTACGAGGGGTGGTCCTGCCGCCGCGCGGGGCGGCAGGGTCGCGGCTAGTTGCCCGGAGCGATGCGGGCCGTCAGGAGGTTGGGGTCCTCGTTGGTGAAGTAGGCACCGCTGGCGATGTAGGCGGTACGGCCTCGCACGGCGAGTGAGGTGGGGTTCCGCAGGCCGTCGGTACCGGTCAGGACGACTCGGTGACTGCCGTCGGGCTCGACCCGTGCCACCTCGTTGTCGGCGTTGATCGCCGCGAGGAGGGTCTCGCCCTGCCCGATGAAGGCGAAGTCGTCGATGTTCGCCAAGCCGGTAGCGCGAATCCGCACCGGGCCGGCAGTGCCACGGGGGGTGAGCGGTATGCGCAGTACGGTGCCCTGGTCGAGGTTGGAGACCCATACGGCGCCGTCGTGCACCTTGACGCCGTTGGCCCCCAGGAACCCGGTGGCGTCCAGCTCAGGCGCATCGGCCCAGCGCGTGGCCCTGCCCCCGGAGAGCGGTATCCGCCACACCGCGCCGAGAACCGAGTCGGCGGCGTAGAGCGCGCCCGTCCGCTCGTCCAGGGCCAGCCCGTTGGGCAGACCGTCGGCCGGGAGTGCGGCGATGCGCCGAGGGGCGCTTCCGGGGCGCAGGCGCCACAGACCGGTGAGGTCGGCGCTGCCGGTCGCATACAGGAAGTACAGGGTGCCGTCGTGAGCGCGGACGATGCCGCCGAGGAACGGCGAGGACAGGGCAGGGGTGACCGCGCCGGCCGGGGGCTCGGGCAGGGTGGCCAGGACGTGGACGGTGCCGTCGGGGGTGATGCGCGCGACCTGACGGCTGTAGGCGAAGGTGACCACCGCCGCGCCGCCGGGTTCGAGGGTGATGTTCTCCGGGCGCTGCCCCTCGGCGATGTCCAGGTGCGCCAGGAAGCGGACGGCGTTGTGCGAGGAGGCGGGGGCCGGGGCCGCGGGACCTGCCGCGGTCACCGTGAGGGCTGCGGTCAGGGCCGAGGCCAGGAGGCCGGCGGCGATTCTCGGGAGGGCTGTGGGCATGTGCGTGCTTGTCTCTTTCTCGAGGATGTCTGTCGGTGGTCGATCGCAAGGTGGGGCACCACGTGGGCGACGGCAGGTGGCCGGCGGGATCGCCGTGTCGGCCGGAGGACACCGTCGGGATCGGGGCGGGCGGGTTCCGGGCCGTGCCCGAGGTGGCGAGGGGGAACTCGAAATGCGCGCCGATTCGCCGGATGCGCCGGTCGTACGTCGAGCAGTGGGCACGTGGAACGCCCACAGACCAGGGGCCGCCGACGCGCCTCGGTTGTCTCCGCGCGCCCTGGTTCTTCGCTCTGAGCGTCGCACCCGGGTGATCCGCTGCCCGACCGGCCGGACACGCCGTGACAGGCGAAGTTCCGTGCGTTCCCCGGCAACGCCACCGGGGCGACGCCCCTTACGCTGCGGACTCCCACCTGTTGAGCTGACGCAGTCGGCGCGCAGGGCGTCCGGTGTGCCGGACGCCCGGGCGTCGGGGACCCGGTCGGCCGCGGACGCCTCTTGCCCGCTTCCCGAGGCCGGTCGGTCACGACCGCAGGGAGCCCGTCGTCGGGCGCGACGCCGTCGTCGCGCGCGGGAACGAGTGAGCGGTCCGGGTCAGCACACGGAGCGCACGGCGCTCAGGATCAGATCGGTGACGGGCCCGGGGTCGCTCACCGACACCGCGTGCGGGGCCCGGACGGCGACGGTGCGGGCTCGGGCGCGCGCGGCCATCCACCGCTCCGCGGCCGGCGGGATGTTGCGGTCCTCGGTCGCCACGAGGTACCAGCTGGGGATCGTCTTCCACGCGGCGGCGGTGGCGGGCTCCTGGAGCGCGGCGAGGGTGATCGGCCGCTGTCCCGCGGCCATGACCTGGGCGGTCCGGAGGGGGACACCGGCCGCGAACTGGCGTCGGAACAGGTCCTTCCTGATGATCAGTTCCTCGCCCTGTCCGCCGCCGGGCAGCGGGTAGTTCTGGGTGACGGTGGCCTGTCCCAGGGTGCTTCCGGGGAATTTGCCGGTGAGCTGGAGCGCGCTCTCCCCGACCTCGGGCACGAAGGCGGCGATGTACACCAGGGCCTTGACGTGCGGGGCGTCGGACACGGCCTGGCTGATGACCGCTCCGCCGTAGGAGTGCCCCGCCAGCACGACCGGTCCGGTGACACTGTCCAGGACACTGCGGATGTAGGCGGCGTCGCTGGCCAGTCCGCGCAGGGGCAGGGCCGGCGCCAGCACCCGGTGGCCGTGCCGCTGGAGGCGCTGGACGACGCCGCTCCAGCTGGAGGCGTCGGCGAACGCGCCATGGATCAGCACCACGGTGGGGGTGTCCGGGCGCCCGTGCGGTCTGCCCGGGCGGCGGTGGGACGTCTGGGCCGGTGCGGCGTACGCGACGCCCGAAGTGCCCAGCGCGGCGGCGCCGGCCAGGAGGGACGTGGTCACGGTGCGGCGTGAGATCGGTGAGTTCATCGGTCACTCTCTGCGAAGCGGGGTGGAGGAAGGAGAAGGAGGCCGCGCCCGGACGGCCGGGCGGGCGGGCGTGCGGGCGCGGCCGGCAGCCGGGGCCTCAGGCGGAGGTGGCCCGGACGGCTTCCTCGATCAGTTCGACGACGCGCTGGGGGTGGGAGAGCATCACCAGGTGGGACGAGTCGACCTCGACCGTGGTCATGCCGGCCCGCTGGTAGCCGTAGCGTTCCACGTCCGGGTTGATCGTGTGGTCGGAGGAGGCCACCAGGCCCCAGGAGGGCTTGGTCTTCCAGGCGGCGGCCGGGGCCGGATCGGCGAACGCCTGGGCGGCCAGGGGGCGCTGGGAGACGGCGAGGATCTCGGCGAGCCGGGTGTCGACGTCGGCGGCGAAGATGGCCGGGAACTTGTCGGGCCGGACCGACACGTCGGTGCCGTTCTCGGTCGAGCCCTCGATGGGGAAGGGCGTGTAGACGAGGGCGGCGGCGAGGTCGGAGTCCGGGAAGCGTCCCTGGAGCTCACCGAGGCTCTCGCCCTTCTCCAGCGCGTAACCCGCCAGGTAGACCAGCGCCTGGACGTTCTCCTCGGTGCCGGCGACGGTGATGACCGCGCCGCCGTAGGAGTGGCCCACCAGGACGACGGGGCCGGGGATCTGCCGGACGATCGAGGCGATGTAGGCGGCGTCGCCGATCAGGCTGCGGTTGGGGACGGCCGGTGCGACGACGTCCAGGCCGCGGGCGATGAGCCGGGGGATCACCTGTGCGTAGCTGGAGGCGTCGGCGAACGCGCCGTGGACGAGGACGACGGTCGGCTTGGGGGAACGGGACATGGGAGTGCTCTCTTCCGGGGTGATGGTCGGTGTGCCGGACGGCCTGAGCGGACGGCGCGGACTGGATGAGCGGGTTGCCGCTGGTTTCGTCAGGAACCTTAGAACCGGCGCGCTGAAGGCATTTGTCCGTCAGCGCCCCGCTTGTGGACTGTCCGTGCCCGCGAGGGGGACACGGGTCAGCCGCTCCAGTCGGCGAGGAAGTCCAGGAGTTCGCGGTTGACGACGTCCGGTCGTTCCTCCTGGCACAGGTGCCCGCATGGGGCGATGGGCACGCCACGGACGTCGCGGGCCATCGACTTCCACACGTCGAGGACGTCATAGGCCTGTCCGACGGCGCTGAAGTCCTCGCCCCACAGGGTCAGCACGGGGCAGTCGATGAGCCGGTCGGCGTCCTCCTCGTCCTGGGCGACGTCCTGCGGTGCCGCGCGGTAGTCCATGCAGGACCCTCGTACGGCGCCGGGCTGCTGGTAGGCGCGGACGTAGACCGCGATCTCGTCGGGGGTGAGCATGTCGGGGTTGTACGACCAGCTGCGGTAGAAGTGGGTAAGCCAGGTCTCCTCACGGCCGGCGATCAGCGCCTCGGGCAGGTCGGGGACGCCGAGGAAGGTGAAGAACCAGTAGCCCTGCCGGGCGAGGCGCACGTCGTAGGTCTCGGCGATGATCCGGGTGGGAATGTTGTCCATGGCCACGAAACGGTCGATGCGCTCCGGGTGGTCCTTGGCGAACCGGGTGCCGACCCGGGCTCCCCGGTCGTGGCCGACCAGTGCGATCCGCTCGTGTCCGAGGTGATCCGCCAGCGCGACGATGTCGTTGGCCATGGTGCGCTTGTCGTAGCCGGAGGCGGGTTTGTCGGTGTCGCCGTAGCCGCGCAGGTCCGGTGCGATGACGGTGAACCGCTCCGCCAGCACGGGTATCTGCTTGCGCCAGCCGTACCAGGTCTCGGGGAAGCCGTGCAGCAGGTAGACCGGCGGGCCGTGGCCCGCGCTCGCCCAGTGCTGCTTGATGCCGTTGAGTACGGCGGTGTGGTGCGTGACACCTGTCGGATCTGACATGCCGGTGGCCCTTCGGGTCGACGGGGGTGCGGAGCGTGGGTTGCCGTGCGGGACGGGGACGGCGCCTGGCCGTCGTCCCCGTCCCGCACGCGGAACATCGCGGAGGTTCGCCCGGGCCAGGTCGAGCACGCGCCCGGCGCCGCACGTGAGGGCGGGTGCGGCTCGCCGACAGCGCGAACCCGGTGACCTGTTCGGTGGTGATCTTCGGCGGGGTCGCGAGGGCGTGGGGATCGGTGACCACGTCGACCAGGGCCGGCCCGTCGTGGGCGAATGCCTCACGCAGCCTCGCAGTTCATCGTCCGCGGGCCGGATCGTCGGGCGGTCCGGCGGCGTGGCGAGTGCCGCGCCGCCGGCCGGGGCGGCCTGCGCGGCGACGTCCCCGGAATGGCTCTCCTGGAAGTATCCGGTGCCGATCTCGCCGCTCGGGATCTGTGCGGCGGGCGAGGACCGGTGCCATCGAGCGGTGCGCGTCGAACAGGCCGTTGATCAGATGCGGGTTGCCCGGCCCGCACGAGCCCGCGCACGCGGCGAGCCTGCCCGTCAACTGGGCTTCGGCACCGGCGGCGAAGGCCGCGACCTCCTCGTGCCGCACCTGGACCCATTCGAGGGAGTCATACCGTCGGACCGCGTCGACGAGGTCCGCATACTGCTCGGCGACGGTCTGTCCGGCCATGGTTCTCCTCGGATGGTCGCTCACGGGGTCGCGGCCAGGCTAGGAAGATGCCGGGCGGACCGGTTGTTCCTCCGTGCACCACTCGGCGCTCCTGAGCGCACTACTCATGTCCAGGCCCGGTGACGACCGCGCGTGACGCGTCACGCCCCGCGCGTCTCCTCACCCGGTGAAACCGCCCGGGGCACGAGCCTGCGCGTCCCGTTCGGCCGCAGGCGAACCCGCCGCCGTGGCGGAACGGGAAGAAAGACGGGTACACGGCGCCGCCCCTGGCATCCCGGGAGCACCGTGAACGGCCACCAGAGCAGGCCCGACGACCGGTACCTCCGTCAGGGGCCACCGGGAGGGCCGGTCCGTTCGCTGACAGGCAACACCCGGTGCGCTGACGGTAACCTCGCCCGCCTTCCCGTTCCTTACGCTCGGCTGACCTGCTCGCACGGGAAAGGACGGCGATGAAGCGCAAGACGATGGCCTGGGTGCTGCCCACATTACTGGTGGCATTGAGCGTCGTGGGCTCCGGGGCACCGACCTCGGCCCACAGCGAGCGGGCCGCCGCCGTGGTCCCCACCACGGCGGTCGGCCCCCAGTACGACACCACGCACGTCTACGTCACCCCGGGCGACGTGGACACCTTCGTCGCGAGCTGGGAGGCGACCTTCGGTGGCACGCACACCGCGAAGGTCGTCACGACCGTCACCCCCACGCCCAGCAGCACCGAGTCCCAGCTGGTCCATTCGCCCGTCGGCACCCTGTCCGTCTTCGACTTCAAGACGCCCGTTCCGTATCCGTTCGGCACCGAGCGGACGGGCTGGCTCGTGAGCGACCTCGACCGGGGCGTCCGGCAGGCCCGCCAGAGCGGGGCACGCGTCGTCGTGGCACCCTTCGACGATCCCATCGGACGGGACGCGGTCGTCCAGTTCCCCGGGGGCGTCAACGCCCAGCTCTACTGGCACACCAAGGCCCCGTCGTACGCGCCGTTGAAGACCGTGCCGGACAACCGCGTCTACCTGACGCCCGACTCGGTGGGCGAGTTCCTCGGCGCCTACCTCCGGTTCACCGGTGGCCGGATCGTCTCGGACCAGTGGGCGGCGGACGCCGGTGACATCGGTCTGCCCGGCCGGGCCTACCGGCGCATCGCGATCCGCTCCCCGTTCGGCAACACCGTCGTCAGCGTCACCGACGGCCACCTTCCCTACCCGTTCGGCCGCGAGACCACCGGCTACGCGGTGCACGACCTCTCAGCCACGCTGCGCAAGGCCGAGGCAGCGGGCGCGAAGGTGCTGTGGGGGCCGTACACCGCCGAGGGCCGTTCCACCGCGACGGTTCGGTTCCCGGGCGGATACATCGCCGAACTGCACACGACCCACTGACATCCGCCCGACCTCACCCGCGCGGCCGGGGCCCGTCCGGCGGTGGTCGTCTCGGACCGGCCGATGGCCAAGAGCCCGGACCGCACGCGGCAGTTGTGCCCCGCGCACGGCCTTCGTCTCGATCCTGCGGGCGCCGGGTCCGCGGGCGGCCTGGCCGGGAGCACTGGCGGGCTGCCGGGCGTGCTCCCACGCTGTGCGCGCCAGGCCCGGAACATCTGCCCGGCGGTTCACCCTCAGGCGGCTCGACCCGAGAGTCCGCACACCGCCAGACCCTCTACCAGGTCCCCGACACCCACCCTTCATGCGGCCAGCCCCTCACCACCAGCAGAAGCGGACGCACAACCCAACGAAGCACTACTGGTCGGTGCTCACGGCTTCGATGATGGACAGCACGGTTGATGTCGGCACGATGCGTCGCAGGCGCAGTCCCGCTTCCTTGAGGAGTTGGACGAAGTCCTCTTCGGTGCGTTCGCGTCCCACGAGGGAGCTCATCATCATCAGGTCGAGGGTTTTGGACTGGTGGGGCTGGTTGCCGGGTGGCACGACGGCGTCGATGACGAGGATGCGGCCGCCGGGTGCCATGGCCTGCCGGCAGTTGCGCAGGATGAGGGCGGACTGCTCGTCGTCCCAGTCGTGGAGGATGCGTTTGATGAGGTAGACGTCCCCGGTCGGGACCGAGGAGAAGAAGTCACCCTCGGCCGTGGACCATCGGCCGGAGATGTCGTCGTGGTCGCGCAGCCGGTGGTCGGCCAGGACGTGGGCCTGGTCGTAAAGGATCCCGTGCAGGCCGGGCTGTCGGCGGAGGACCTCCAGGAGCAGGCCGCCGTGGCCGCCGCCGACGTCGACGACGGTGCCGGTGGGCGGGAAGTCGTAGGCCTCGGCGATGGGGTCGTTCTCGTGGTCCGACATGGCGGCCATGCCGTCGTGGAAGACGGCGGCGGTTTCCGCGTCGCGTGCGAAGTAGTCGAAGAACGTCGTGTCGAAGATGTCGGCGAAGGCGGAACCGCCCTCGGTCAGGCAGCGGTGCATCTCCCCGGCAGGACGCCACATGGTGGCGTCGGTCAGCATCAGGATCGCGGCGCGGGCGGAATGAGGGGCGTCGGAGCGCAGCGCCTGACCGGTGGTGGTCAGCCGGAAACGTCCCGCGGTCGTCTCCTCGACCACGCCGCGAGTGGCGAGCAGCCGCAGGACCCGCCCGAGGTTGCGGGCGTCGGTCCCCGTCGCCTCGGCGAGCCGCTCGACGCTCTCGTCGTCGTCCGTCATGTGGTCGGCCACTCGCACGGCGGCGGCAGCGCGCAGCGCCGCGGGGAACAGGAAGCCCAGGCTTTCGTCGATCAGGCGGGCGGCGGATTGCCGTTCCGTGTTCATTGCTGCGTCACCTCTTCTTGGCGAACCCCGGTACCGCGACGTCCGGGCCGCGGGGAGGGGGTAGCAGGGCGGGGGTCCAGGATGGCTGGGGACGGCGGTTGCCGACGTGCGTGCGACGGTTGGGGTGACCGGTGTTGACGGTGGGTGGGACCGGTGGGGCCGCTGGTCCCAGTGCATCCCTTCGGGCACGGTGCGGACAGAGGGCTTCCGGCCGTCTTCACCCGGACGTGGGCAGGCCGTTGCGGGATGTCTTGCCGGTCCCCCTTGCGAGGAGCAGCTCGGACAGACGGGTGCGATCGGCGAACGTTCGGTCGCGGGATGGGGAACCCGGCTCCGGGAACAAGGCGGAGTCGCGGTGCGGCGCTGTAGTTCGCCTCGGCTCCGCGCGGTATCTCGTACCGCCCGGTGCGCACGACCCGCAGGACACGGCGTCCCATGAACCACAACGGCTGGTAGAGGCACAGTACTTCCGGCGCTCATCTCGGTAGGTGGGGGAGTGCGCGGGGCGGAAAAAGGAGAGGCGGATCATCGGCGGGACGGTTACGATGCCCGCGATGATGAACTTCTCCTCGTACGGATTGGGGGCATCGTCCGCGCAAGGTGGTGGCTGATGGCACATCACTTCGCGAACGACCCCCCGTCCCGCCTGTCGATGTGGCAACGCGTGCGTGAGTACGCCGTGCCACCGTCCATGATCGAGACCGCGACCGCACGGCGTGCTGTCGGCGACTGGGCGGGGGCCTGCGCCGCCGCCCGGATCGACGTCGATCTCGATCTGCGCGCCGTGCGCGACCGCCACGGCACCGACCTCGTCCACCGCCTCCGAGCGGATCTGCGGCGGCTCACGCCGGACCTGCTCCGCTGGCACATGCCCCGGATCGCCCCCGACGGGCGGCTCAGACCCGGCCTCACCGTGTCGCTGGCCCGGTACGGTGCGGATGGCGCCCCGCCGCTGGAACTGGTGGTGCGCACCCCGCCGGCCTGGGCGGACGCCGGGCAGCGGATGTCCCTGACCCTGTGGGAGGGGCCTGCGCACGGCGCACCACGGCACCACCCGCATCCGCACCCCGACCGGCGTTTCCGGCTCGACCTGCACCGGCACCTCTGGGACGCCGGACGGAGCCGGGAACTGACGCGGCGATGCGGGGCGTACGAAGCGACCTCCGCGGAGCCCGCGGACCTATCCGACCCGCACGGTGGGCGCGGCCGGTCCGACCCGGCCGACCCATCCGCCGGTACCAGTGCCTTGTGGGCGGTGGGGCGTTGGGCCGCCGAGGCGGAGCTGCTGTTGCGGGCCGAAGGGCGTCCCCGAGGGGCGTTCGCCGTGCGGCTCGACGCCCGCAGCCGCGCCGTCCTCGAACTCGTCGCCCCGGACGACAGCCACGCCCCGGTGTGCCGACCGCTGCGGGAGGTGTTGCCTCCGGCGGAGGCAGCGGCGCTTCCGCTGCTGCCGGAGGCGGCGGCCCGGGTCCTGCCGGACCTGGAACTGCTGCGGGCCGGGCTGATCGCGCCCGGGCGGCTGCATCCGCTCGTCGCCGCGGCGCTTCCGGCGTCCGGTCGCGCGGCGGTGTCCGGCCCGGCCGCCGCGCCCGGTGATCCGCACCGGGTGGCATGCCGGGGCGAGGTCCACCGGATCGCGCTTCGGGACGGGGTGCTGACGGCGGTCGACCACGACCCGGCCGAACTGCGCCGTGAGGGACTGCTGGTCGCGCTCGGCGGCCCGGCATTGCCCTGCCTGCGAGCGATCGACGCGGTGCACCGCAGCCCCGAAGCACTGCCCGCGGTCCGGGAGCGGCTCCGCCACGGTGACGTCGCCGGGGCGCTCGCCGTGGTCGAGGGTCTGCTCGGCCCCGCCGCGGTGCTGCGCGACGGGCCGCTCCGGGAGGAACTGGAGTCGGCCGCGCAGCGCCGTGTCGACCACGGGCTCTTCCGCTCGGGACTGGTCGCCGTCCACCCCGCCGCCGGGGCGGCGGGTGGCGGACACGCGGAGGCGGGCCACCGTCCCCGGCTCGACCGCCGCACGCCTCACGAGGTGCGCCGCAAGCGCGCCGGCCGGGACCGTCCGCGTACCGGCATGACCCGCTGACCACCGGCACACCGACGGAAAACCCTCACCCGTACCGCGCGTTCGGTGCCGTACGGCTCCTTCCCATGACCTCCGGAACGGCTTTCCCGTTCCCTCACCCCAGGTGATGTCCATGACCCGCAGTACCCCGCTGTCCGCGCCCGCCCCCGCTGCCACCGACGCGTCCGGAACCGGCGCCCGGCTCGCCCTCGCCGACGACCTCCTCGCCCTCCTGCGGACGACCACCACCGAGCCACGCCCCGACGAACAACTCGACGCGCTCGCCCTGGCCGTCGCCGCCGACCTGCCCGTGCTGCTCTGGGGCGAGCCGGGCATCGGCAAGACCGCGGCCCTGACCCAGCTCGCCGCCTCCCTCGACCTGCCGCTGACGACCGTGATCGCCAGCGTCCACGAGCCGTCCGACTTCTCCGGGCTGCCCGTCATAGGCGACGACCCGGCGGCGCGGGGAGTGCCGATGGCACCGCCGCGGTGGGCGGTGGAACTGGTGCGCGCGGGGCGCGGTCTGCTGTTCCTGGACGAGTTGTCCACCGCCACTCCGGCCGTCCAGGCCGCCCTGCTCCGGGTGGTCCTGGAGCGGAGGGTCGGGGAACTGAGACTGCCGCCCGGCGTGCGGATCGTGGCCGCCGCCAATCCGTGGGCGTCGGCCGCGGACGGATGGGAACTGAGCCCGCCGCTGGCCAACCGCTTCGTCCACCTCCACTGGGTGCACGACCGGGACGTGGTGGTGCGCGGGCTGGGCGGGGTCTGGCCCCGCGCGGAGCTGCCACGGCTGGTGCCCGAGCGGCTGCCGGAGGCGGTGGCCTTCGCCCGGCGCGCGGTGCGCGGCTTTCTCGAGGTCAGGCCGACGCTGATCCACCGGCTGCCGAGCACCGAGACTCGGCGCGGCGGCGCCTGGCCCTCGCCCCGCAGCTGGGAGGCCGCGCTGACCCTGCTGGCCTTCGGCACGGCGGCCGCCGCCTCCCGCGAGGTGCTGGCGCTGCTGGTGCGGGGCGCGGTGGGAGACGGCCCCGGGCTGGAGCTCCTCGCCCACCTGGACCGCATGGACCTGCCGAACCCGGAGACACTGCTCGCCGATCCGTCCTCCGCCGTACTCCCCGAGCGGGGGGATCTGCGCCAGGCGGCGCTGGAGGCACTGGTCGCCGCCGTCGGGGCCCGCCCGGAGCGGCAGCGGTGGGAGGCGGCCTGGGCGGTGCTCGCCCGCGCCATGGAGACCGGCGCTCCGGACCTGCTCGTCGCCCCGGCCAGGACACTGGCCTCCCTGCGCCGCGACGACTGGGAGGTGCCGCGGGCAGTGGAGCGGCTGGCCCCGGTGGTCGGTCTCGCCCGGCGCGCGGACCGGTCGGTGGCGCGGGCCACGACGGCCGACACCGGACACGTGACGGGGGCGCGCCGATGACGGGGGCCTCGGGGGACTCCGTGTCCGCGCGCCCGCTGTCCCGCCCGCTGCCACGCCCCCTGTCCCGGCCCCCGAAGCCGCGTCCGGTGCGGGCCGCTCCGGAGGAGGCGTCGGCCGTACCCGGCGGACCGGGGGGCTCCGCCGGCCCGGAGATCCCGCTGGACATGGAGAAACTGCTGGCCGCGAGGTTGCACGCGGTGAAGGTCCGTCCCTATCTGGCCGACGCGCTCTTCGCGCTGCACATCGTGGTGGACCGGTCGGTCCCGACGATGGCGGTGGACGCGTACTGGCGCTGTTATGTCTCGCCCGGCTTCGTGGCGCGCACCCCGGTGGAGGAGCTGGCGGGCGTCTGGGTGCACGAGGTCTCCCATCTGCTGCGCGACCACCACGAGCGGGGCGAGCGGTACGCACGGGAGCACGATCTGCACGGGCCGGGCGAGCGGCTGCGGCAGAACATCGCCGCGGACTTCGAGATCAACGACGACATCTACGGCGACGGCCTGCCCCTGCCCACCGGAGCGGTCCTGCCGTCGCTGCTGCGGCTGCCCGCCGGGCTGCTGATGGAGGAGTACCTGCGGACGGCGACGATGACCTCCCTCGCCGCGGACCTGGCCTGGCTGGACTGCGGCAGCGGCGCCGACGGCCGGCAGCCGCCGTGGGAGCTGGGGCCTGACGGGGCCCACGGGCTGACCAGGCGGCAGCGCGACGCGGTCCGCTTCCGGGTGGCCGAGGGCATCAAGGGCGAGCCGGGCAACGCGCCGGACGGCTGGCGCCGTTGGGCCGACGAGGCGTTCCATCCGCCGCAGCCGTGGCGGCAGTTGCTCGGGGCGGCGGTCCGCTCGGCGGCCGGCGCGCCGGGGGCGGGGGAGAACCACACCTACCGGCGCCCGTCCCGGCGCTCCGCCTCCGTCCCCGGGGTGGTGCTGCCGAGCCTGCGCCGTACGCCGCCCCGGGTCTGCGTCGTCATCGACACCTCCGGGTCGGTGAGCGACGCCGAACTGGGCAGCGCGCTGCTGGAAGTGGCGGCGATCGCGCGTGCGGTGGGAGGGCGACGCGACCTGGTCTCGGTGATCTCCTGCGACGCGGCGGCCGGGATCGCCGTACCCCTCTGCCGTGCCGAGAACATCGAACTGATCGGCGGCGGGGGCACCGACCTGCGCTCCGGCTTCGCCCGGGCGCTCCGCTCCCGGCCGCGCCCGGACGTGATCGTCGCCCTGACGGACGGCCAGACACCCTGGCCCTCGGAGCAGCCGGCCTGCCGGACCGTCGTCGGACTGTTCCCCCGCCCCGCCCGCGCCGTGGACGAGACGGATCCTGATTACGTGCCGGAGACTCCGCCGGCGTGGGCCCGGGTCGTCACCATCGGCTGAGGCCCCGCCCCCGCCCCGTCCGCGTCCCCACGCGAGGCGGTGCGCTCGCCGCACTCCTCACCCGTGCCGCGGGGCCGGCCGCCCCCGCGAGGAGTCCGGCGCGCACCACGACCGGGAGCCGTCGCCGTTCGGCATACCGAGGACACCGCCGGACGGCACGACCACGCCGACCGGCTCGCGCGGCCGGCCGGGCCCGCGGCACGGCCGAGGAGCGCGATGCCCAGGTCAGAGGGTCATCGCGCGAGCGCGGGCGCGGTCTTCTTCCGGGCCCGGTAGGCGGCGGCCTTGATCTTGTTGCCGCAGGACTCCATGCCGCACCACTGGCGCCGCATGCCCCGCGAGCGGTCGATGTAGACCCGCGTGCACTCGGGGTTGCCGCACTCCTTCATCAGCGGGACGTCCGGGCCGCTGAGCAGCTCGACGGCCTGCCGCGCGACGGTCGCCAGGGCCTGCGCCGGAGTCGCCTCGCTGTGCCGGCCCGCCAGGGTGAGCTGCGGCGTCACCGGCGTCTTGCGCGCCGCGCCATTGACCACGGCGAGCGCCTCGCGGTCGAACTGCTCGCCGAGTCGGCGATTGGTGACGAGGCGGTACACGGCCTCGCGTACGGTGGTCGCCTCCCGGACGTCCGACTCGTCGGCGGGCGTGATCGTGTCCACGAGTCCGGACTCCAGGTACCAGGCGTTGAGCCGGTCCGGCGTCACGAACATCTCGAACCGGGTCGAGCGCCGGGCACGCAGGGTGGCCGCGAAGTCGAGGGCCGGGTGTCCGCATACGAAAACGTGGTCAAGGTTCACATCACCATCTTGACAGGTGACTGAAGTGTGGCGCAAGAACCCGTCACCGTTCTGGGCGGTGCCGCCCCATGGGGAGCACCACCCCGCAGCGCCCGGCGCCCGGCGGCTCAGGCCCCCGAACGCACCACGGCCGGATTCTCTCGCCGCCCGCCTCCCGCGTCCAGCCGGCCTCCCGGCTCCAGCCGGAGCTCCCGGCCCCGCCACCGCCGCCGCAGCCAGCGGTCGTGGCTGGCGACGGCGATGGCGCCGGGGCCCGAGCCCAGGGCCTCCTCCAGTTCGTCGCACAGCCGAGGGGAGAGGTGGTTGGTCGGCTCGTCGAGCAGCAAGAGCTGGGGCGGGCGGGCCACCAGCAGCGCCAGCGCGAGCCGCCGCCGCTGCCCGACGGACAGCCGTCCGACGGGCTTGTCCAGGTCGGCCTCGTGCAGCAGCCCGAGCGAGGTCAGCGGCACCCGCTCGGCCCGTGCCGGGCCCAGCGACAGCTCGTAGGTGTCGCGAACCGTGCGTTCGGGCCGGTCGAACACGGTGTCCTGGGTGAGCAGCCCCACCGTCAGCCCGCGCCGCCTGCGCACCTCGCCCTCGGCCGCCAGCCGTCCGGCGAGTACGGCGAGCAGCGTGGACTTGCCGGCCCCGTTGCCGCCGGTGACCAGCAGCCGGTCGGTCGCCTGGATCTCCAGCGCGTCCAGCGCCAGCCGGCCGGGCACCCGGACGTTCCGCAGGGCCACCAGCGGCTGCGGGCCCTCCTCGGCCCGCGCGGTCAGCTCCCCGGCCGCGAACCGCAGCGGGCGCGGTGGCTCGGCGACCCGGGCGCGCTCCAGCTCCTCCAGCCGCCGGGTGGCGTCGCGCACCCGGCGGGAGATCTGGTTCTGCACCCGGCCCGCCCGGTGGCCGTAGCCCATCTTCTCGTTGTCGGTGCGGCCCCGGTCCGGGGCGACCCGGTGCGCGGTCACCCCGGCCGCCTGCCGCAGCTCCGCCAGTTCCCGCTGTTCCTCGGCGTACCGCCGCTCCCAGCGCTCCCGTTCGGCGCGCTTCTCGCCCAGGTAGGCGGTGTAGTCGCCGCCGTAGCGGACCGGGCCGTCCACCGCCGGGTCGAGATCGATGATGTCCGTGCAGACCGCGTCGAGGAAGGCCCGGTCGTGGCTGGCGACCACGACCGTTCCGGGCAGGGCGCGGATCCGCTCCTCCAGGAAGGCGGCGGCGCCGTCGTCGAGGTGGTTGGTCGGCTCGTCGAGCAGCAGCGCGGAGGGGCGTCGTACGAGCAGCGCGGCCAGGGCGAGCCGGCCGCGCTGCCCGCCGGACAGCGAGCCCAGCGGGCGGTCGTGGCCGACCGTGCCGAGGCCCAGTCCGTCGAGCACCAGGGCCGCGCGGCGGTCGGCGTCCCAGGACTCCCGGTCCTGGGCCTGCTCCAGCCGCCTGCCGTAGGCGTCGAGGAGTTCCTGGTGCCCGGGGTCGTCCTGCGGGACGCGGGCGAGTTCCTGGCCGAGCCGTTCCAGTTCGGCGAGGTCCTCGCGGGCCTCGCGCAGCGCCTCGTCCAGCACCGTGGCGACGGTGGCGTCGGCGTCGTAGGGCATCTCCTGGTGGAGGAAGCCCGGTTCGGCGGGGCGCGAGACGCTTCCCGCGTCGGGTTCGTCGACGCCGGCGAGCACCCGGAGCAGGGTGGACTTGCCGACGCCGTTCTCCCCGATCAGGCCGATGCGGTGGCCGGGGGAGGCGGTCAGGGAGATGCCGTCGAGGACGCGCCGGCCGTCCAGGACGCGGACGAGGTCGTGGGCGAGCAGAGCGGGCTGGGGCATGGGGAACCGTCCAGTCGTGTTCGGTGGTCGGCCCGCCGGGCGCGGAGCCTCGGACGCGGGCCACGTCACACGCCGGGGTTCACTCCACGGGGGCTCCCGTCTCCGTCAGCACGCCGTCGGCCAGCCGCAGCCAGCGGTTCACGCCGATCTCGGCGAGGAACCGCTCGTCGTGGCTGACCACCAGGAAGGCGCCCTGGTAGGAGTTGAGCGCGCTCTCCAGCTGGCCCGCGCTGACCAGGTCCAGGTTGTTGGTCGGTTCGTCGAGCAGGAGCAGGTGGGGAGCGGGCTCGGCGCACAGGACGCAGGCCAGGGTGGCGCGCAGCCGTTCGCCGCCGGAGAGGACACCGACGGGCAGGTGGGCGCGGGCGCCGCGGAAGAGGAAGCGGGCGAGCAGGTTCATCCGCTCCGCCTCGGGCCGCTCGGGGGCGAACGCGGCGAAGTTCTCCGCCACGGTGCGGTCCAGGTCGAGCAGGTCCAGGCGCTGCGAGAGATAGGCGATCCGGCCGTCGTTGCGCTTGATCTCCCCGCTGTCGGGGGCGAGGTCCCCGGTGATCAGCCGCAGCAGGGTGGTCTTGCCGGAGCCGTTGGGCCCGGTGAGCGCGATGCGCTCGGGGCCGCGGACGGTCAGGTCGACGCCGCCGTCGGCGAAGACGGCGCGGCCGGCGTGGTGGACCTGCATGTCCTCGCCGAGGAAGAGGTTGCGGCCGGCCGGCACGTTGGTGTCGGGCAGTTCCAGGGTGAGGCGCTGCTCGTCGCGCAGCGCGCGTCCGGCCTCGTCGAGGCGGGCCCTGGCCTCGCTGACACGGGAGGCGTGCAACTGGCCGGACTTGCCGGCTGCTTCCTGCGCGCCGCGCTTCATGTTGCCGGCGAAGATCTTGGGCAGGCCGGCGTTCTTGAGGTTCTTGGAGGCATTGCTCATCCGGCGCTCGGCGCGTTCGCGGGCCTGCTGCATCTCCCGCTTCTCGCGCTTGAGTTCCTGCTCGGCGTTGCGGACGTTCTTCTCCGCGACCTCCTGCTCGGCGCGGACCGCCTCCTCGTACTCGGTGAAGTTGCCGCCGTAGAAGCGCAGTTCGCCGCTGCCGAGTTCGGCGATGCGTTCCATGCGGTCGAGCAGGGCGCGGTCGTGGCTGACCAGCAGCAGGCAGCCGGTGAAGTCCGAGAGGACGTCGTAGAGCTTGTGGCGGGCCTCGGCGTCGAGGTTGTTGGTCGGCTCGTCCAGCAGGAGGACGTCCGGGCGCTTGAGCAGCTGGGCGGCCAGCCCGAGGGAGACGACCTGGCCGCCGCTGAGGGTGCTCAGACTGCGGTCCAGGGCGAGGCCGGCGAGGCCCAGCCGGTCCAGCTGTGCGCGGGTGCGCTCCTCGATGTCCCAGTCGTCGCCGATGGTGGCGAAGTGCTCCTCGCTGACGTCGCCGGACTCGACGGCGTCCAGGGCGCGGATCACCGCGGCGACGCCGAGCACCTCGGCGACGGTGAGGTCACCGGTCAGGGGGAGGCTCTGCGGGAGGTAGCCCAGCGTGCCGCCGACCGACACCGAGCCGCCGGCCGGCTTGAGTTCACCGGCGATCAGCTTGAGCAGGGTGCTCTTGCCGGAACCGTTGGGGGCGACCAGTCCGGTACGGCCGGTGGTCACGGTGAAGGACAGGTCGTGGAAGACGGGGGTGTCGTCGGGCCAGGCGAAGGAGAGGCCGGAGCAGACGATGGCGGCGTGAGACATGAAGGGACCTCGAAGGCACGGAGGGCAGAAAAGAGACCTCTGCCCTGGGCAGATACGGGGAAAGGGGTACGACGAGACGGGCCACGTCGGCGACGGCGCTCCTGTGCGCCGGCCGGTGGCCGTCAGATCCGGATCTCACCCGGAGATGTCGTCTTCACCCACCACGTCTGCGACTCCTCGTTCACACGGTCCAGGTCGCCGACAAGCGTAGCAGGTTCCGCTCCCGCATTCGGCCGGTGTCCGCCACTCACACGTGTACGGGCGCTCGATGCCCTGTGCGCCCTCTTGTTGACACGTCGAGTACCCCATGTCATGGTCGTCACCAATTGAACCGGTGACGGTGCTCGATCCGGGCACTGCTCACACGTGTGAGCGAAGGAGCGCACTGACGATGGCAGGAAAGCCGAACCGGAGGGCCGAGGGCACGCCAGCCGGGCGGCGGGCGATGCTCGGCATGCTCGGCGCGGGCGCCGCGGGGCTCGCCACCGCGCCGTATCTCCAGCGCGGCTGGGAGGGATTCCTGGCCTCCGCCTCCCAGGTGGACGTCACGGGTCTGACCGGCCTGCTGCCCAACCCGGGCGGCTTCCGGTACTACAGCGTCGTCGGCTCGGTGCCGCACAAGGACGCGACCGACTACGAACTGCGGATCGACGGCCTGGTGGACCGGCCGAAGACCTACACCCTCGGCGACCTGCGCGCGATGCCGCAGACCCGGATCGTCCACGACGTGCTGTGCACGGACGGATGGCGGGTGGACCGGACGCCCTTCGCGGGGATCAGGCTCGCGGACCTCCTCGACGCCGCGGGCGTCCGCTCCTCGGGTACCGCGGTCCGCTTCACCTGCTTCGACGGCGCCTACACCGAGAGCCTCACCCTGGAGCAGGCCCGCCGCCCGGACGTCCTGGTCGCGCTGACCATGCAGGACAAGCCCATCACCCACGCCCACGGCGGACCGGTCCGCCTCTACGTGGCACCCATGTACTTCTACAAGTCGGCCAAGTGGCTGTCCGGCATCTCGGTCACCGACAAGGTCGTTCCCGGCTACTGGGAGGAGCGCGGCTATGCCGTCGACGGCTGGCTCGACGGCGAGGACCGGCACGCCGAAGCGGCCTGACGCCGCGGGCCGGGTCCGCCGCTTCACCACCGCGGAGCGCCTGGTCCACCGGGCCACCGGCTGCCTGATGCTCCTGTGCCTGGTCTCCGCCGCCTGCCTGTACTTCGGGCCGCTGGCCCTGCTCGTCGGCCGGCGCCATCTGATGGTCACCGTCCACGAGTGGTCCGGCATCTCCCTGCCGCTGCCCTTCCTGCTCGGGCTGCTCTCCGCCGAGTTCCGCGCGGACCTGCGCAGGCTGAACCGTTTCGCGGTCTACGACCGTCAGTGGCTGCGGGCCGTCCGCAGGCGCCGCACGGCGGCCGGGGCGCGCCCGGCCGGGAAGTTCAACGCGGGCCAGAAGCTCTACGCGGGCTGGATCGCCGGCGCCGTGCTGACGATGATGTCCACCGGCCTGCTGATGTGGTTCACCGGACTGCTTCCCCTGATCTCCCGCACCAGCGCCATCTTCGTCCACGACCTCCTGGCCTGGGCGATCACCTTCGTCCTGATCGGGCACACGCGCCGGGCCCTCGGGGATCCCGAGGCGCGACTCGGCATGCGCACCGGCTACGTCAGCCGTTCCTGGGCGGAGTCCCACCACCCCAGGTGGCTCAAGGAGGAAGGGCTGGATGCCGCGACCGACGAGCCGGGCAGGCCCGGAGGCACGGCCTGACGCGTCCCCTGCGGCTGAATTTCCCTTCGTCACCGTTTCAACCGGTGATAGCGTCCTGCTTGGATCTTCTGCTCATGTGCCGCGCACACGTGTGTGCTGTCGCCGCCTGGCACATGCCTTTTTCTCGGATGGGAAAACTTATGAGACGACTTCTGACCGTTCTCGCGGCCGGTGTGCCGCTGGCCGCGGCGGTGTACCTGCCGACCGCGTCCGCCGAACCCCGGACCCCCGCGTCCACCCCGCCCGGCTGCACGACGACCCCGGTGAAGGCCCCGCCCGGCACCCGCGTCGAGTCCGTGACCGCGGTCCGCCGGGAGGGCGGCACCGTCCACGGCGGCGGCATCCTGGGCGGCACCGTCACCGGCGTACCCGCCTACTGCGAGGTGACGGTCACCCTCACCCACCCGGGCGACGGCGACCACGCCGGAATCCGGACCTGGCTCCCCGTCACCGGCTGGAACGGTCGCCTCCAGGCGCTCGGCGGCACTGCCTTCGCGGCCGGGGACAACGGCACCGGCCTGGCCACCGCCGTCAAGAACGGCTACGCCGCGACCACCACCGACGCGGGCGTGGGCGATGTCCTCGACGTCGGCTGGGCCCTGAACGGCCAGGGCCGGGTCAACACCGCGCTGCTGGAGAACTTCGCCTCCCGCTCCCAGCACGAGGCGGCGGTCGTCGGCAAGGAGGTCGTCGACGCGGTCTACGGCAGGGCAGCCGCGTACTCCTACTTCACCGGCTGCTCCACCGGCGGACGCCAGGGTTACATGGAGGCCCAGCGTTATCCCGACGACTACGACGGCATTCTCGCCGACGCGCCCGCCGTCAACTGGGACCGCTACATACTCGCCACCCTGTGGCCGCAGGTCGTCATGAACAACGAGAAGACCTATGTGACCGGCTGCGAGCTGAACGCCTTCACCGCGGCCGCCGTCAAGGCGTGCGACACGCTCGACGGCGCGAGGGACGGCCTCGTCAACGACGCCTCCCGCTGCGACTTCGACCCGCGCCGGCTGATCGGCACCAAGGTGCTGTGCGAAGGCAGGGAGCTGACCGTCACCGCCGCCGACGCGGCCGTCGTCCGCAAGATCTGGGACGGCCCGCGGACCGCCGCCGGCAGGAAGCTGTGGTCCGGTGTCCCGGTCGTGGCCGACCTGAAGGGCCTCGCGGGCACCGCGCCCGACGCCGACGGCAACCTCAAGGGCGTACCGTTCCAGGTGCCCGCCCACTGGGCGGCGAGCTGGGTGGAGAAGGATCCGTCCTTCGACGTCTCGACCCTCACCTACCGCCGGTTCACCGAGCTGTTCCACCAGGCCGTGGCCGAGTTCGGCCCCGTCATGGACACCGACGACCCGGACCTCTCGGCCTTCCGTGAGTCCGGCGGCAAGCTCCTGACCTGGCAGGGCCAGGCCGACGAGTACATCCCGCCGCAGGGCACCGTGGACTACCACCGGCGCGTCGTACGGTACCTGGGCGGCGCCAAGAAGGTCGACGACTTCTACCGTCTCTTCCTCGCCCCGGGCACCGACCACTGCGGCCTCGACGGCCAGGACGGCTCGGCCGACGGCCTCGCCGCCCTGACCGCCTGGGTCGAGCACGGCAAGGCGCCCAGGACCCTGCCCGCCACGCTCGTCAACGCCGAGGGCAAGCGGCTCGAACGCGACCTGTGCGCCTACCCCGCGGTGTCCCGCTACCAGGGCCACGGCGACCCCTCCCTGGCCACCAGCTTCCGCTGCGTCCTCCCCTCCCGGCGCTGACCGGGCCGGCGGCCTGACGCCGTACCGTTTCCGCACCCTCCCGTACCCTCCCGCACCGTCCCGTTCCGCACCGTCCCGGCTCGCCCCCGTGGCGCGGGCCGGGACGGTGTTGTCGTACGACGGTCGTCGTCAGCCCACGCGGTAGCGCACCGGGAGGGACAGCACGCCGCGCACGATCCCGGAGCCGATCCACCGCAACGCGTCCGCCGGGACGGCGAGTTCCAGTTCCGGGATCCGGGCGAGCAGGGTGCGCAGGGCGATCGTCGCCTCCAGACGGGCCAGCGGGGCACCGAGGCAGTAGTGGATGCCGTGCCCGAAGGCCAGATGGCGGGCGCCCGGCCGGGTCACGTCCAGCACGGCCGGGTCGCCGCCGCCCGGCTGCGGGGCGTCGTGCCCGGCGGAGCCGAGAGCCACGACGACCATGGCGCCCCGGGGGATCGCCACTCCGCCCAGTTCGAGGTCGCGCGCGGCGTAGCGGCTCGTGGAGCGTTCGACGGGAGGGTCGTGACGCAGGAACTCCTCCACCGCGCCCGGCATCAGCTCGGGCCGCGCGCGCAGCAGTTCCGCCTGGCCGGGGTGGCGCAGCAGGGCGAGCACCGCGTTGCCCAGCAGGTTCACCGTGGTCTCGTGGCCCGCGACGACCAGCATCAGGGCCGTGCCCACCAGTTCCTCCTCGGAGAGCCGGCCGTCCTCCTCGTCGCGCACGGCGACCAGGGCGGACAGCAGATCGTCCTCGGGGCGGCGGCGTTTGTCCGCGACCAGTTCGGCCAGCAGCGCGTGCAGCGCGGCCAGGGCCGGGCGGTGCTCGGGCGAGGCCACCTGGAGCGCCTGTCCCGCCCAGCGGCGGAACTCCTGGTGGTGGCGGTGCGGGATGCCGAGGAGTTCGGCGATGACCGTGGCGGGCAGCGGGGCGTTGAAGGCCTCGACGAGGTCGAGTTCGCCCGACGGCGGCATCGCGTCGATCAGGCCGTGGGCGATCTGCTCGATGCGCGGCCCCATCTCCGCCGTACGACGGGGGGTGAAGGCGGCGGAGGCGAGCCGGCGCAGCCGGGTGTGCTCGGGCGGGTCCGCCTCCATCATCTGCGCGCCGAGGCCGACCGAGGGCCGGTGGAGGACGTATCCGGCGGCGGCCAGGGCCTCGGCGGCGGGGCCGGCGTCCTTGAGCAGGTCGGGATGGGTCAGCGCCTCGCGGGCCAGGTCGTGGCCGACGACCACCCAGCCCTTCAGGCCGAGGTGGAACTCGGCCGGGTGGATGGGGCCGAGCCGCCGCAGCCGGGCGAAGCGGGCGGGGGAGTCCGCCTTGAAGGCGTGGTCGATGACCACCCTGCCGTCCTGGTACGGGCACTGCTCGTGGGAACTCATGGGGTTCTCCCGTTCTGACGGTCCGGCGAGTCGGGTCGTCGTGGGGAGAACGAGCCGGACCTCGCACGGGTTCGCGCGGGCCCGCGCACGGACATGCCTCAGGGGCACGCGCGGCGCGGCGCGTGCCCCTGAGGTGCGGGGTGGGGTTCAGTCGTCGCTGTTGAAGATGGTCAGTACCTGGAGCACTTCCAGGTAGATCCACACCAGGGTGGTGGTGAGCCCGAAGGCGGCCAGCCACGCCTCCTCGCGAGGGGCGCCGTAGGCGACGGCGTCCTCGATCCGCCGGAAGTCCAGGGCGAGGAAGGCCGCGCCGAGCAGGATGCCGAGCACGCCGAAGAGGATGCCGAGTCCGCCGCTGTGGAAGCCCAGGCCGTGGCCCGCGCCTAAGGCGGAGAACAGCAGGTCGGCGGCCAGCAGCAGGAGGAAGCCGGTCGCGGTCGCGGTGACGAACCCGGCGAACCGCCGCGTGACGCGGATCCAGCGCATCCGGTAGGCGATCAGGACGCCCGCGGACACCGCGAAGGTGCCGAGCACGCCCTGCGTGACGACACCCGGTGTGAGGTACGTCGAGGTGGCGCTGGAGACGACGCCGAGGAAGACTCCCTCGAACGCCGCGTAGCCGAGGATCAGCGCCGGGGACGGCGTGCGCCGGAAGCCCTGGACCAGCGACAGGACGAAGGCGACGAGCGCGGCGCCCACGGCGAGACCGTAGGAGCGGCCGATGTTCGCCTCGTCGACGGGCAGCAGGAGCCAGGACAGCACCGCGGTGAGCACCGCGGTGCCGAGCGTCGTCGCGGTGCGGACGACGACGTCGTCCATCGTGATCGCGGACGGGGCCGCGGCCGTCCGCGCGTCCGGGCCGGCCGCGGGGGCGTAGGGGTTGGCCGAGTGACCGCCGACCGCGGCGCCCACCGGATGCCGCGGGTAGCCGGCGGGGGTGTTGTCACGGCCCGCGCCCCAGCGGGAGAAGACCGGGTTGCTGCTCTTCACGTCGTTCCTCCTCGTGTGCCGCGAGTGCGGCCTGAGCGAAGCGTCGCCATCGGGTGCCCGGGGCACACGTGTGCCGGTGACCGCTGACCGGGCCGACGAGACAACCCTTGCGCGTCACCACTCTGACAGGTGACGTACGAGGGGGCAAGTCGTTCTCGGCCCGGATACGGTCGTCTCTACTCGCCCGGCACCCCCGGCCCGCCCGTCAGTCCCAGCAGGAACCCGTCCCAGTCCAGACCGTCCAGCTCCGTCCCGGCCGGGGCGATCCGGTAGGTGGCGTCGAGCCACTCCGCCAGTTCCGCGGTGGGCAGCTCGAACAGCGCCTCCAGCTCCTGTGTTTCGAGGAGCAGCCAGGACGAGGGCCGCTCACCGGGCAGGGTCGGCCACATCCGCACGTCGCTGAAGCCGCTCATCTCCGTCAGTCCGCGGTGCAGGAGCTCACGGCCGATCCGCCAGACCACACCGGGTCCGCGTTCCGCCAGGAACTCGACGGTGATCACCGCGGGCATGTCCGGGTCGAACCGGAACTCCGCCTGAACGGCCTGACGGGAGAACTCGTCGAGCATCTGGTCGATGTCCAGGAGCAGCGCCGGAACGTGCCGGGACGCCGACCGCGCCCGCAGCGGTGACTGATCAGGGTGCATGACAGGAGTTCCCCTCAGTGGTACGAAGTCTGCGCCTCCCACTGTCCGCCGCGCGCCCGGGCCGCACATCGGTCACTTGACGGTCGAGCGGCGGTACTTGGCGCGGCAGTCGGCGAAACCCCATCGGACGTGTCCCGGGGCCTGACGTAAGTCAACGCCCTCCCGGGTGTCTTCGCACGGCACCTCTCAGGTGACGGGCGGCAGGTCGGGGCCCGTGGTGCCCAGTCGTTCGGCCGCCACCACGGGGGGCACCGGCCAGGTCACGCCCTTCGGCGGCCAGTTCTGCCCGGTCGCCTCCAGGAACTCGGCCGGCGGCTCGTACAGCGGCGGCTGGCTCCCGTCGGGGATCATCGAGGCCCAGCCGACGCCGTCGGTACGCTCGGCGAACTCCTGCTTCATCGCGTCCAGCCGCTCCGGCTGCTCGATCAGGTCGATGGCGCCGGCCGCGAGATAGCGGGCGGCGGACAGCAGCGCCTGGTGGCCGATGTTGGTGGCCGCCGTCGCGGTCGCGCCCCAGTTGTGGTTCGGGATGCCGGGCGGGTAGGCCGCGGACAGCAGGACGGCGGTCGGCGCCTGCCAGCTGACGTCGGCGGTGTCGGTGGCCAGGCCGCCGGTATAGGCGGCGGCCGGGGGAGCGAGCGGGGTCAGCGAGGTCGGCATGCCGGTCTCCGGCCGGCCCAGTGACTTCTGGATGCTCCTGGCCAGGGCATGGTCGGCGTCGGTGAACCGGGGCGCGCCGATCTCCCGCATGTTGTCGTTCAGCAGCTCCGCTCCGGCCTTGTTGGCCAGCAGGTTCCACGTCGCCGAGTGGAACTTGTGCACCAGGCGGGTCTGGCTGGCCTGCGCGGCGGCCCTGGCGCACTCCACGATCTTGTCGTAGAGCACCCGGGCGCGTGCCGGGCTGCCCTCGCGGACGAAGAACCAGATGGAGCACATGTCCGGAGTCACGTTCGGGGCGCCGCCGCCGTTGATGACGGCGTAGTGGAACCGGCCGGACGGGGCGACGTTCTTCTCCCGCAGGTACTCCGACATCGTCGCCATCAGCAGGGCACCGTCCAGGCCGCTCTTGTTGCCGAGCGGGGTGCCGCCGTGACCGGAGGCGCCGAGGAAGGTGAACGTGGCCGAAATCAGCGCGCTGGTGGTGTTCCAGAACGGCACCGTGATGCTGAACGGGTGCCAGTCGAGGAAGGCGTCGAGACCGTCGTAGACGCCCTCCTTGACCGCGTAGGCCTTGCCGACGAGCTGTTCCTCGCCGGCGCTGCCGAACAGCTTGACCGTGGCCTTCAGCCCGTGGGCGCGGATCGCCCGCGCCACGGCTATGGCGGCCGCGGTGCCGCCCGCGCCGAGGCAGTTGTGGGCGTCGCCGTGGCCCGCGCCGTACGTGGGGCCGTAGGCGTCGTAGTGGTGGACCAGCGGATCGTGCACGCCCACGCCCTTCTTCTGCGACAGGCCGGGCAGGGCGTCGTACTCGGCGTTGAAACCGATGACGGGGCCCTCGGTGCCGTACGTGGCGACGAAGGCGGTCGGGAAGCCGGCCGAGCCCCAGGTGACGGTGAAGCCGTTGTCCTGGAGCAGTCTGGCGTGGGCGAGGGAGGACTTCCACTCGCGCAGCGACAGCTCCGCGTACTGCCACACGTGGTCGCTCAGCCCGGTGACGGCGCCCTCGTTGGCGGTGATCCACTCGAGTGCGGTCCGCTTGGCCGCGGTGTTCTTCGCCAGCCCCGTGGGGGCGCGGTAGGTGGCGGGGTCGACCCCGGTCCGCTCGTCGTGGCCGAGGGTCGCGGCGAGCACCGGGTCGGCCTGGAGGATGGCCGCGGTGGTCGCGGTGGCGCTCAGTCCGAACATCTTCAGCAGGCGTCGACGGCCGGGGTGGAAGTCGTTCACGTCGGTTCGTCCTCGAAGTCGTGAGGGAAGGGCCGGTCGGCCGGCTCCATGACATGTGTTCCTGGCGTGCCACCGAGGAGCATAGGTGTCTCCGTGGGAAGCCGGCGCCCTGTGGCCGGAAACGCACACCGTGTCTCTCACCTGGCAGGTCGGCGCGGGGAGGCGGAAACACGTGTTTTCCGGCCGATCACCCTGACGACGTGGCCGCCGGGGGCATGAGGCGATCGACCGCGCACGGCCGGGCTTCCGTCGAAATGCTCCCGGGGCATGTGCCGGCCGGCCTTGTGCGGCTAGGCTCGACGCATTGACGGCAACAGCCCGAGGACCCACATGCAGGTGCATCCGAACCCCCCGCTGGATCCGGGAAACGCGCCCTGGCACGCCGCCGCCATTGTGGCGGCCGCGGCCGACATCAGCGGTGCGCGCCTGGACTACAGCCCAGAGAGCATCGCTCTGGTGCAGGACATCGTCGACGGCTTCCGGGCCGAAGGTGTGACCAGCGAGGACATGAAGGAGTCCCTCGTGGCCTTCGGCTGCTACGTCGGAGAGATCATGACCCGCCACCTCGGCGGAGCCTGGCGGCCCGCCCCGGACACGCACCCCACGAACGCGCCGCTCATCGTGGAACTGCCCGACGCCCGCCAATGCCACCCGATCGACTGGGTGTTCAGCCGCCTGCGGTGCGGAGCCGACGTCAGCATCCGCGAGCTCTACGCGGCGGCGGAGCGAAGATGAGTACGTGTGTCGTGGTCCGGCACATGTGCCGGACGCGGATCGGCCCACGGGCACGGCCGCGACGTACCGGGGGAGCGGGGGAACACACGCGATGAGCGCGCACGTCGGCTCGGACGTCACCGGGCCGGGCCTCGGCGGGCCGGAGGCCGCCGGACTCATCGGTCGGCATCGGGAACGGGACCGGGTGGCCGCACTGCTGGCGGCCCTGCCCCGGAACGGCGGGCACGCCCTCCGCCTGAGCGGCACCCCCGGCACGGGCAAGACCGCCGTCCTGCGCTTCGCGGCGGCGCGCGCCGCCGAGCAGGGGGTACGAGTGCTGTCGACGGTGTGGGCACCCGCCGAGCGGGAATGGCCGCTCGCCGCGCTGCACCACCTCCTGCGGCCCGCTCTGCCCCGGGTCACCGGCCTGCCGGACCACGAACGCGCCATGCTGGACACCGCGTTCGGCGGCGGCCCGGCGACGCCCGCCCCCGCCGACCTGGCCGCGGCCGTGCTGCGCCTGCTGGGCACGATGCCGGAACCGGTCCTGCTGTGCGTGGACGACCTCGACCGGCTCGACCCCGCGAGCCGGGACACCCTGCGCGCGCTCGCCGGACGGTGCGGCGGGACCCGGGTGGGCCTGATCGTCGCCGAGCGCACCGGGTCCGGTGCCCGGCCCGGCCCGCACCCGCCGACGGTGACGCTCGGAGGTCTGCCGGATCCCGAGGCCCGCGCACTCGTCGCCCGCGCCGGACGCGTCACCGGGTACGCCGAGGAGCGGCTCGTCCTCGACGCGGCCCGGGGCAACCCGCTCGCCCTGACCGAACTCTCCCTGGGCGGCGGACCGCTCGGGGACACGGCGTGCTTCGGCATGCCGCCCGCGACGCCCCGGCTGGCCGAGGCGTACGCGGAGGACCGGCAGGCCCTGTCGGCGCCCGCCCGCACCGTACTGCTCACCGCGGCCCTGAGCGCCTCCCCGGTCGCCCGGGACGTCCTGGCCGCCGGCGCCCTGCTCCTGGGCAGCGCCGACGCGGCGCGCGACGGGCTGGCCGAGGTGATGGCCCGCGGGCTGGTCGTGGAGTCGTCCGGACCCGCCGATGCCGACGGGACCACCGGGGCGGCAGGTGCCGGAGGTGCCGGTTCCGTCGGCGCCGGCGGGGTCGGCAGGGCACGGGCCGGCCACCTCCGGTTCCCCGATCCCCTGGTGCGTGCGGCCGTCCTGGGGCTGGAGTCCGCCGCCCGGCGCATGGCCGCGCACGCCGCGCTCGGGCGGAGTATCGGCAGTCCCGCGCACGCCGCCTGGCACGCCGCGTGGTGCGCCGCGGGGCCCGACGAGGAACTCGCGCGGCGACTGGAGTCACTGGCGGCCGGCCCCTGTCCCGGTGGTGCGGTGCTCGCGGCGCTCGCCGCGCTGGAAGCCGCGGCCCACCTCTCCCCGGACCCGGAACGCGGGGCCGCCCGGCTGCTGCGCGCCGCCGAACTCGCCGGCGAGCGTGGCCTGGTGGACCAGGCGCTGCGGTACGTGCGCGGGATCGACCCGACCGGGCTGGGGACGCTCGGCCGTGCCCTGCTGCTGCGGGTGCACGACCTGCTGCCGGCCAGCGGCGCGGTCGGCCGGGAGTACGTTGCCGACCTGTGCGAGGCGGCTCGCGCGGTCGCCGCGCAAGATCCCGCCCTCGCGCGGAAACTGCTGCTCGCGGCGGCCCGCCGGGGCCGGTGGCAGCGGTGCGGACCCGCCGACCGCCAGCTGCTCCTGCGGACGGCCGAGGGGTTGCGGGCCGGGCCCCGGGACGCCTGGTACCTCACCGTGACGGCGCTGACCGACCCGCTGCGGGTGCCCGGACCGGCGGCCCCGCACCCCGCCCCGGGAACGTCCGACGCCGACCACCGGAGCCTGCTGGCCCAGGCGGCCGCCCTCACCCTCGACTTCGAACGGGCGGCGCCCCTCCTCGCAGAGACCGAGGCGGCCCTGCGTGCCGAGGGCCGGTACGGACAACTGCCGCTGGTACTCGTACCGCGCACGATGTGCCGGATCTGGCTCGGCGCCGAGTGGCACACCGCCGGGGCACCGGCCGAGGAGGCGCGGATGATCGCCGACCGGACGGGACAGCCCGACCGGGCGGCGACGGCCACCGGCATGCTGGGCATCGTCGAGGCGCTGCGGGGCGACCACGACCGGTCCCTGGAGCACGCCGCCGAGGTCGAGGAGTCCTCCCTGCGCCTCGGCCACGACCGGCAACTGAGCCTGGCGGTGCTGGCCCGCGCCCTCACCGCCTCGGGCACGGGCCGCTACGCCGAGGCATACGAGCGGCTGCGCTCCCTGTTCGCCGACCCGGCGACGCCGTACGGCTTCGAGCAGTTCTGGGGACTCGTCTTCCTGGCGGAGGCGGCGCCGCCCGCCGGGGAGCAGGCCGACGCCAGGACCGTCGTCGACCACGTCGCGTCCCTGACGGGGAAGGGGTGCGCCCCCCTGCTGCGGCGGATCCTGACGTACGCCGACGCGGTCCTGGCCCCCGAGGGAGAGGCGGAGGCCCGCTACCGTCGCGCGCTGCGGCCCGGCATCGAGGCATGGCCGCTGCTGCACGGCATGACCGAGTTCGGCTACGGGGCCTGGCTCAGGCGCCGACGGCGCGTCACCGAGTCCCGCACGCCGCTGGCCACGGCCGAGTCCGTCTTCCGGACCCTGGGCGCCTCGTCCCGCGCGGAACAGACGGCCCTGGAACTGCGGGCGACGGGGCGCGTCGCGGCGGGCGGCTCCGCCGGGACCCCCACCGGCGACGCGCCCGGCGGTGACCTCACCCGCGTGCTGTCGCCCCAGCAGCTCACCATCGCCCGGCTGGCCGCCCACGGCCTGACCAACCGGGCCATCGGGGAACAACTGCGCCTGTCCCCCCGTACGGTCGCCTCGCACCTGTACCAGATCTTCCCCAAGCTGGGCGTCTCCTCCCGCGCACAGCTCGCCGCGCTGCTGGGCCCCGCCTGAGGCGCGGGTCCGGCCGACGGCGTCAGGCCGTGTGCGGGTCCCTCAGCACCTCGGCGAGCTGCGCCCGCGAGGTCACACCCAGCCGGGGGAAGACACGGTAGAGATACGCCCCGATGGTCCGGGGCGACAGGCCCAGCCGCTCGCCGATGTCCCGGTTGGACAGCCCCTGCCCGGCGAGTTCGGCGATCCGCAGTTCCTGGGGCGAGAGCAGGTCGCGGGCCGCGTCCGGGCGGGGCGTGCCGGGCGCGCCGCCCTCGGCCCGTTCGCCGGAGGCCCGCAGCTCCGCGGTGATCCGGGCGGCGCGCGCGGCGGCGCCCAGCAGGGCGAAGCCGGCCGCCGCCCGACGCAGCGCGGCACGGGCCTCGGTGACCTGCCGACGCCGCCGCAGCCGTCGGCCCCTGGCCAGCAGCAGCGCCGCCGCCAGGCCGGGCGAGCGGGACAGCTCCTCGGCGAAGGCACGCTCGGGCAGCGCCTGGGTGTCCTCGTCGTCCGCGAGCACGGCGCGCGCCACGGCGAACCGGGCGGCGACCACCCGGGGGCACCGCGATCCCAGTTCCGCTTCGAGCCCGTCCAGTGCCGCGAGCGCCTCGCCGGAGGCGTTCGCGGCCCCGGCGGCCTCCGCGAAGGGCACCAGGGCGAACAGGGCCGTCGGGCGGGTGCGCGGGTCCGCGAGGAGGGAAGCCAGCGCCGGCCAGGCGGCAGCGGACTCGCCCGCCTCCACCAGGGCACAGGCCGTGCCGACCGCGAGCACCGCGTCGACCGAACGCACCGAGCGGCGGGCCGCCGCCAGCTCATGGGCGCTGCCCGGGCGGACCGCGCCGCCGGTGCGCAGCGCTCCCGCCAGGTCCTCCAGCAGGCGGGCGGCCGCCGTGTGATGCGCGTGGCCGTACGCCTCGGCCAGCTCCGCGCACCGCCGGAACGCGTCGCCGCCCTGGCCCCGGTCGCCCAGGGCCAGGTGCGCCAGTCCCTGCCGGAGCAGTACCGGGGGCAGCCGGTCCGGCCGGTCGTGGAGGCGGTGGTCCCGCTCCGCCCGGCGGCAGAGGTCCAGCGCCGTCGGCGGATCACCCGCCATCAGGGCGGCCTCGCCCAGTCGTTCGAGGTCGCGCACCGGCAGGCCGGGCAGGCACCGGACGGCGGCGACGCCCGCGAGGACGGTCGCGGCCCGGCGGACCGGGTCGGCCGTGGCCATGGCGTGCAGCAGCCGGGGGTCGGCCGAGCGGTCCGGCAGCCCGTCGAGGAAGGCCAGCAGCGCGCCGGACCGCTGGTCGTCGCCCGCGATTCCGGCCGCCGTGATCCGCACCAGCTCCAGCGCGTCCTCCTGCTCGGCGGCACCCGTCGGTACGGGCCACACCGAGGGGTCGGCGACCGGCCGGCGTCCGTCCCCGGTCTCCGCGAGCGCCGTGGCGCAGAGCGTGCCGAGGGGGCTCAGGCGCTCGCGCAGGGCACGCCGCGCCAGCGTCCGGGCGGTGCGTTCCAGGCCGAGGCCGTGAGCGAGCCGGGCGGCCCGGAGAGCGCAGCGGCCCCGGTCGGCGGACTCCGGGTACAGGTCGGCCGCCCGGCGCAGCAACCGGACGGCCATCGGCGGCCCGTCCTGCTCCAGCGCGTGGCCGTGTACCGCTTCCAGGCGGGCGGCCAGCACCGGGTCGTACCCCTCCGCCGCCTCCGAACGGTGCCACAGCGCGCGGACCGAAGCGGGGGGCAGCACGGCCGCCAGCGCCGCGTGCGCGGCGCGGAGGCCACGCCGGTCGGTGCCGTGGACCACCGCCCCCGCCGCCGCGGGATGGCCGAAGCGGAGCCGCGGGCCGTCCGACACCACGAGGCCCGCCTGCTCCGCGGGCTCCAGCGCCGCGAAGGACGGTTCCGCCCCCGTGATCCGCGCCGCGGCCGCCAGCAGCACGGGCAGGTCCCCCGCCGGGTGCAGCGCCGCGACCAGCAGGAGGTGACGCGTCGCGCGGGGCAGCAACGGGACGCCGGGGGCCAGGGCGGCGGCCAGCCGGTCGGAGGAGGCGGGCGTCCAGGGCACCGGCTCCTCGGACCGGGCCGGGAGTTCCAGCAGCGCCAGAGGGTTGCCGGCCGCGTCCGCCAGCAGTTCGCGCACGGCCTGCGCGTCCAGGTCCGGGCGGCGCGCCGCCAGCAGTTCGGCGGACCGTAGCGGGGAGAGCGGGCCGAGTGGCAGCTCGGGAAGACCGGTGAGCGGGGACGTAGGGGTGCGGTGCGGGCGGGAGGCCAGCAGTACGGCCATCGGACGGCCCTCGGCGCGCCGGGCGACGAACGCCAGCGCGTCTCTGCTGGGTTCGTCCAGCGCGTCCCAGTCGTCCACGGCGATCAGGAGGGGCTGCCCCGTGTCGCTGACCGACTCCAGGAGGCCGAGGACGGCGAAGGACAGCCAGGACCGCCCGCCACGCCCGGGCCCGCCGTCGGCCAGCACCTGCCGTACGGCGTCGGACCGTCCGGCGATGGACGGCCTGCGGGGGCCCGCCAGGACCGGCCAGACGAGGCGGCGCAGGCCGGACGGGTCGGACGGGTCGGGCGGGTCGCCGTCCCGGGTGCCGGCGCAGCGCAGCACCCGCATGCCGGTGGCTGCCGCCGCCTGGACGGTGGCCTCCAGCAGCGCCGACTTGCCCGTACCGGCGGGCCCGCACAGCACCCGGGCCGCTCCACCGGCCGCGCCCTCGCGCAGGAACTCCCGCAGCGCCCGCAGCTCCGGATCCCGGCCGACGAGTACCGACCCGCTCCCTGGCGTCCCGCCCACCGGGGTGACGAGCGTCAGGGCGCGCCGCCTCTCCGGCGCCGGGGCGAGAGAGGAGAGCCTGGTCCGCGCGTTCATCGAGCCCCTTCCGAGCCAACGATCCACCCGTACGGGGGAGCGGTCCCGTACCTGCCTCCATCTCACGGCAGCGGGGAACGCGGAACCAGGCGGTTCACATGCAGCTTGCGCGGCGCCGAGCGTGCTGTTCGCCGCGTCGCGGAGGGCATCGCAGGGGTGCCGGTGCGCGGGCCCGCAGGCGTGGGCCCATAGCCCTGGGAGGCTCGCGGTCGGTGGCTACCGGGCGGGGCGGCTCAGGTCTGCCCGGACGGCGCGGGACCGGTGTGCGCCGGGCCGGCGTCCGGCGCTTCGGCCTTGGCCCGCATCCGTGCCGCGCGCGGGCTGTTGATCGCGCTCAGCAGGCCGGCCGCGCGCAGCCAGCTCTCCCGGGCCCCCGCCCGGTCCCCCGACTCCTGCTGCGCGGTCGCGAGATGGTCGAGCACCTCGGCCTGGTTGTACCCGTCGAAGGCCTCCCCGTACAGACGCAGGGACTCCCGGTAGTCGGCCATCGCGGCATCGAGCTCGCCGAGGTGCTGTCGGGCGTAGCCCATGGTGTCCCGGGCGGCGGCCTCGATACGGAGGTTGCCGTGCCGCCGCAGCAAGGGGACCGCCTCCTCGCACAGGGCGATCGTCTCCTCGTACCGGCCGAGCAGGGCGAGGTACCAGCCGACGGCGTTCATCTCGCGAGCCGCGGCCCCGGTGTCGCCCTCCGCGCGGAAGATCTCCAGCGCCTCGCGGGCGTGGTGCAGGGCCTCGGCGTGGCGTTTCTGACGGCCGCGCACCCAGCCGATGCTGCGTTCGGCGGCCGCGCGTTCCGCGGGAGCCAGCCGGGGCAGCAGCTCGCGCAGCAGGCCGACCTGCTGGTCGGCCTCGTCCAGTCGGCCCGTCTCCGCCAGCGCGCGGGCGAGTGCGGCGCGGTTGCGGGCGACGGCCGCCGGCTCGTCCAGCAGCAGGGCGGCCTCCAGACCGATGCGCTTGGTCTCGATCTCCTCCGTCCAGCGGCCCATGACCGAGTAGTAACTCACCCAGTCCGACGTGAGGGTCACGCGGAACCGCAGCAGCCGGGGATCGTCCAGGGCACGCAGCGCCGCCGCGACCGTCGACTCCTCCTGCCGGAACCAGTCCAGCGCCTCCTCCGGGGTGCCGAGAGCGACGCGCACGACACCCTCGGCCGGCGGGTCGGACGAATGGAAGGCGGGCCGCCCCAGGAGCCGGCCGGCCACATGGGCGTTGCAGCGCAGGTAGTCCAGCAGGCGTGACTCGGCGGCGAAGCGGTCGTCCCGCTGCTCCTCGACGAGTTCGGCGCCGTAGGCCCGCACCAGGTCGTGCAGCACGTACCGCCCCTCGGCGTCCCGGGACAGCAGGTTCGCCGACACCAGCTCCCGAAGGTGCCGCCGGGCCCCGGCCGTCGAGGTGCCCGCGAGCGATGCGGCGGCCTCCACCGACGCGGCCGGTCCCGGATGCAGCGCCAGATGCCGGAAGAACCGCCCGGCCGCCGGTGTCAGGGCCCGGTACGACCACGAGAACACGGCCCGGACGTCGACCCGCCGGTCACCGCTGGACAGGGCGTCCAACCGGGGCCGGGACTCCCGCAGTTCGCGCACCGCCAACCGCAGCGGAACGTGCGGCGACGCGCTCACCTGGGCACCCACGATGGCCACGGCCAGCGGCAGGAACCCGCACAGCTCCACCAGTTCCGACGCCGCCTCCGGCTCCGCCCGGCACCGCTCCTCGCCGATCCTCGCGGCCAGCGCGGCCAGCGCCTCCGCACGCGTCCACACGTCCAGACCGACCAGCGTGGCGCCCTCGGCGACGGCCAGGCCGGACAGTTGGCTGCGTGAGGTGACGATGGTCAGACACCCCGCCGACCCCGGCAGCAGCGGTCGTACCTGCTCCTCGTCGCGCGCGTTGTCCAGTACGACGATCAGCCGCCGGGACGCCGTGCGCTCCCGGAACAGGGCCGCCCGCTCCTCGGTGCCGTGCGGGACCGAGGAACTGGGCACACCGAGCGCGCCGAGGAACCCCGCGAGGGCCTCCGCGGGATCCAGGGGACGTCCCGACTCCTCGTAGCCGCGCAGGTTCACGTACAGCTGGCCGTCCGGGAACCGGTCCGCCACCTGGTGGGCCCAGTGCACCGCCAGTGTCGTCTTGCCGACCCCGGCCATGCCGCCGATCGCGGAGATGACGACATGCGCTCCGGGCCCGGCGACGTGCGAGCCGATCCGGTGGACGGCCGCGAGGGCCTCCGCGCGGCCGCGAAACGTCGCGAGATCCGGCGGCAGTTGCCGTGGGATCCGCTCCGGGCGGCGCGTTGAGGCATCCACGAATCCGCGGCGCTCGTCCTCGTCCAGACCCAGCGCGTCCATCAGCTCGCCGAGCGTGGCCTGGCGGGGCAGGCTCCGGCCCCGTTCCATGTCGCTGATCGCCCGGACGCTCACCCCGGACACCTCGGCCAGGCTCTCCAGGGTCAGCAGCGCACGCCGCCGCGCCTCCCGCAGCAGCCGGCCGAACTCCGACGTGCCCATCCCCACCCCCAGTTCCGGCATGGTCATTAAAGCAAGGCGGGGAGCGCCGGGCCGACGCCGCCGCCGGTCAGGCCGCGGTGCCCAGGGCGGGGGTGAAGAAGTCGGCGAGCTTCTCGACGGCGGGGCCGATGTACTCCTCCTTGTCGTACAGGTCGACGTGCCCGGCGCCCGGGATCCGGAACAACTCCTTCGGTCCGGTGGCCCGTTGGTGCGCCTCCACAGCCATCCAGGCGGTGACGGCGCGCTCGCCGACGATCTGGAGCATCGGGCGGGGGCCGATCAGCGGGACCGCGAAGAAGGCGTCGTAGAGGGCCAGCCTGTCGATGCTCTCCCAGGCCAGGAACTTGGCGGACCTCTCGTGCCCGCCGCGCGAGGTGCAGTAGTACTCGAAGCCCGCGACGCCGTGCTCACCGCCGAGCGCGCGCGCCTGCTCCGCCGTCTCCGGGAACATCGTCAGCACGCCGGGGTCCTCGCCGCGGGCGGCGGCGGTACGGGCCCGGGCGGCGGCGGCCAGCAGGGCCTGGAAGACGGCCGGGTCCTGGTCGCCCTCGGCGCCGAGGCGGAACTGGCGGGAGGGGTCGGCGGTGCACACGGTCGCCACGGCCCCGACCCGGTGGTCGGTGCCGGTCGCGGCCAGCGAGTAGCCGCCGGAGGCGCAGATGCCGAGCAGACCGATCCGCTCCGCGTCGACCTCCTCACGGGTGGTCAGGTAGGACACCGCGGCCTTGAAGTCCTCCACGCGCTGCGCCGGGTCCTCCAGTCCGCGGGGCAGACCGCCGGACTCGCCCTGGTGGGCGGCGTCGAAGGCCAGGGTGACGAAGCCGCGCTCGGCCATCAGCCGCGCGTACGTGCCGGACGTCTGCTCCTTCACGCCCGTACCGGGGTGGCCGACGACCAGCGCCGGGCGCGGCCCCGGCGCCGGAGTGCCGGGGGTGTAGAGGTGGGCGGCGATGCGGATGCCGGCGCTGTCGTAGGCGACGGTGGTCCTGGGCATGGGGCGCACTCCTGCGAAGAGGTCGACGGGGTGGTGGTGACCGTGCCGGGCGGTGAGCCCACGGGGGCGGCTGCCCGCCGGGCACACCTCCACCGTCCGCCAGCCCCCGCCCGGGCGGAAGAGACATGTTTCTGCCGGGGAAAGAACCTTCCCCCTTTACGGCTGCACGGCCAGGTGTGGCGCTCGTCACGGCGGGACTCCACGGCTCGACAAGAGGCCAGTGGACTCTTAATGTCGAAGTATAAAGGTCCACTGGCCTCTTAGCCGCTCGGCGCGGCGGACGCCCTCGACAGAAACCGAGGCACACCATGAGCAAGACCTGGCTGATCACCGGAAGCTCCCGCGGATTGGGCCGTACCCTCGCCGAGTCCGTCCTGCGGGTCGGCCACAACGTGGTCGCCACCGCCCGCCGCACCGAATCCCTCCGCGACCTCGTCGAGACGTACGGCGAGCGCGTGCGCCTGGTCACCCTGGACGTCACCGACGCCGCGGCGGCCCGGGACGCGGTACGGGCCGCCGTCGAGGCGTTCGGCCGCCTGGACGTGGTCGTGAACAACGCGGGCTACGCCGACATGGCCGCCATCGAGGACATGTCCGAGCAGGCCTTCCGCGACCAGATCGACACCAACCTCTTCGGCGTCGTCAACGTCACCCGCGCCGCCCTGCCGGTCCTGCGCGAGCAGGGCTCGGGGCACATCATCCAGATCTCCTCCGTCGGCGGACGCGTCGGCGTCCCGGGCCTGGGTGCCTACCAGGCGGCCAAGTGGGCGGTCGGCGGCTTCTCCGAGGTCCTCGCCCAGGAAGTCGCACCGCTCGGCATCAAGGTCACCGTCGCCGAACCCGGCGGCATGCGCACCGACTGGGCGGGCTCCTCCATGGAGACCCCGCCGGTCAGCGCGCCCTACGAGGCGGTCGTCGGCGGCGCCATAGCGGCCATCCGCAGCGCCGACGGCAAGCAGCCCGGCGACCCCGAGCGCATCTCCCGGATCCTGCTGGACATCACCGAGGCCGAGGAACCGCCGCTGCGCCTGCTGCTGGGCAAAGACGCCGTCGCCGTCGCCCAGGCCATGGCCGAGCGGCTCGCCGCCCAGGACGCCCGGTGGCGCGAGGTCAGCGAATCCGCCGCCGCCTGACCCGGCCTCCCGGGTCCCGCCGGTGCCCGCACCGGCGGGGCTTAGGGTTGCCGCAGGCGGCGCAGGGCGCGCGCCGCGGGCACGTTCCCTGAGGAAAGCGACGATGACAGACCACCGGCCGACGGAATTCCAGCGGGCGCGCAGCGCCGAGCAGCGCGAGGTCCGCAAGCGGGCCATCCTGGACGCCGCCACCCAGCTCGCGGCGGAAATGCCCGTCAGCGACATCAGCCTGCGGGAACTCAGCCGACGGGTCGGCCTGTCGAAGACCAATGTGGTGCGCTACTTCGAGACCAGGGAAGCGGTCTTCTTCGAACTGCTCAACCGGAACCTCGCGCGGTGGATCGAGGAACTGCCCGCCGAACTGGCGCCCGCCGTCGCGTCCGACGCGTCGGGGGGACCGGCGTCCGGACCGGTGCCGTCCCAGGCGCTGACGGACGCCCTGGCCCGTTCCCTGGCCCGGCGGACCCTGTTGTGCGACCTGTTCAGCTCGCTGGGCCCCGAACTCGAACGGAACATCTCCGCCGAGTCGGTGCGCGACTTCAAACTCGTCCACATCCGGCTGCTGGGCGACCTGGCGGACCTGCTACGGCACCACCTCCCCGGGCTGACCCCCGCGGCCGCCGTCGAACTGGTCTCACTGACCGTGGTCTGCACGGCCGGGCTCTGGCCCTTCGCCCATCCCTCACCGGCCGTCGCCGAGGCCCAGCGGGACCCCGGACTCGCCCACACCAGGGTCGACTTCGCCGAGCGGCTGGGCCGTACCCTGCACGTCGCCGTCACCGGGCTGCTGACCCTCGGGTGACGCGCACCCCATCAGGTGCCGGTCGCGGCGCGCGGCGGCTCGGCACACACGCTGTGCACATGTTTGCGTCCCGCACTTCACACGTGTTTTCCGGTGTCCGATGAACCTTTTCCTCCCGCGGTCTCGTTCCCCTCATGAGACGTGCCCGCACCATGGAGGCGAAGGTGAAGAAGGAAGACCTGTTCTCCCCGCAGGGGCATACGGCCCGTCACGAACCGCCGGAGCGTCCGCCACGCGGCCCCGAGCGGGACGCGGGTTCCCTGTTACGTTCCCCGCTCGGGCCCTATGTGCTGAACCGGCTGCCGGCCGACCTGGCCGCCGTCGCCCAGGGCCGCAGCACGTATGAACAGCTCGCGGCGGAGCAGTGCCGCGTGCTGCGCGAGGCCGGCGCGGAGGACGGACCGCTCGCCACCGATCCGTCCTCCGCGCGCCTGGTCCAGCTCGACCTGCTGTTCATGCTCAACGGATACCTCCCGGCGGGCCCGACGGCCTTCCCCCGCCCGCTGCTGGCGGCCCTGGCGGCGCAGTGCGACCGGTATCCCTCGCTCGACCCGCACATGAGCTACGAACTCCTCATCGACGTCAACTGCGCCGAGTGGGAGGGCACCGGGCACATCAGGGTCTTCTCCGAGGGCGAACTCGGGCGCCTGGAACGCGACTTCTACCTCGGGCACCATCTGGCGGAACCGGCGGCGCGCGGCGCCTTCGACCGCCTGGGCTCACTGGTGCTGGAGCCGGACGCCGTGGACCCGGCCGCCGCGCTGGAGGAGGCGCTGCGGGGCCTCGACGACTTCCGGCGGTACATGGCGCAGTACGGCAGGCTGCCCAGGGAGGCGTTCCAGGCGTTCCGCCGCTATCACATGAGCCATCCGAGCGGTGCCCGCGGCGCGAGCGGCGCGTTCATGCCGAGCGTGCAACTGCTGGAACTGGCGCTGTTGGCACCGACCCCGTTGTACGAGCTGTACCTCGACCAGTCCCTGGCGTACTTCCCGGCGTGGTCGCGGCCCGTCGTCTCCGAGTGGCGCGAACGGTCCCGCGCCGGCGACAACGTCGTACAGGCGGTGCTCGACGGCCGTCTGAAACCCGACCGCCGCGCCGCCGTCGCGCTGCTCGGCGTGATCGACACGTTCGTGGACTTCCGCATGGTGCACCTGGGCGTCACCAGGAAGGCGATACCGGAGGCGTTCGACCCCTCCGCGAGGCCCACCCGGCGCGGCATCCTCGCCCAGGACGGCGAACGGGACTTCCTCGGCGGCGCCGGGCCGGGTGGCGGCCGGGGCGACGAGCTGGGCACATCCGGCTTCAGCGTGCACAACGTCCTGACGAACGCCGTGCACCGGCTGTTGCGGGCACGCCGCCGCGTCGCCGAGGCCCTCGGCCCGGTCACGGACTGACCGCGCACCGCCACCGGGACGGCCCCACGCACGGACAACGCACCGTCCCGCCCCGCCTGGTGCCTCCCCAGGCACCCACCCGCGAAAGGAACACCGTATGCCCGGCTTCCAGGTGGCAGTCGTGGACGCCTTCGGCACGTCGCACCGCTATGTGGACGCCTTCGCCGCGGTCGGCGGCTCGGTGATCCACGTCCGCAGCACGCCGGACCTGCTGCCGGGAGTCGCTCCCGTGGACCCGGCGAGGTTCAGCCACACGCTGTTCGACGAGGGGGACCTCGACGACCTGACCGGGAGACTGGAGAGGTTGCGGCCTGTCGCCGTGCTGCCCGGCCGGGAGTCGGGGGTGGAGCTGGCCGACGCCCTGTCGGAGCGGCTGGGGCTGCCGTCCAACGGCACGGCGCTCAGTGCGACCCGGCGCGACAAGTACCTCCAGATCGAGCGCGTCCGGGCGGCGGGCGTGCCCGCGATGCGGCAACTGCGCACCGGCGACGAGGCGGAGCTGCGCGCCTGGCACGCGGACCTGGGCAGGAGTGCCGTGGTGAAGCCGCTGCGCGGCGCCCTGGGCCACGGCGTGCGGTTCTGCGACGCGCCCGACGAGTCGGCCGCCGCGCTCGCGGCCCTCCGGAACGAGACGTCGGCGCTCGGCGAGCGGATCACCGAAGTGGTCGCCCAGGAGTATCTCGTCGGCGCCGAGTACATCGTCAACACGGTGAGCTGCGAGGGTGTGCACACCGTCACCGACGTCTGGAGCACGGACCGCGTCACGGCCAACGGCGTCCGGGACCTGGTCGTCGCGCAGATCCTGCTGGACGGTGACGACCCGTGCACCGGCGAACTGGTGCCCTACGCCTTCCGGGTGCTGGACGCCCTCGGTGTCCGCCACGGCCCCGCCCACCTGGAGATCAAGCTGACGCCGGACGGGCCCCGGCTGGTGGAGGCCGGTGCCCGGCCGTCCGGGCTGCCGTACCACGTCGCGGACGCCATCGGCGAGGGCCAGCTGGAGTGGGCCGTCGACGCCTATGTCAGACCGCGCAGATTCCTCGCCCGGTCCGGCACCCCGTACCGGCGCAGGACCGCCGCCGCATGGGCGGCCCTGGTGTCACCCGCGTCCGGTCGTCTGGTGCGCTACCGCGCCCTCGACGAGGTGCGGAAGCTGGAGAGCGTGCGCGAACTGACGCTGCTGGTCCGGCCGGGCGAGGAGATCGCGGCCACCACGTGGGACCTCGAGTATCCCGTCGTCCTGAGCCTGCGGCACCCCGTGGAGGCGGTACTGCGACGCGACCTGAACACCGTGCGGTACCTGGACGGTGCCGCCATGTACGAGATCGACACCCCTTAGCGGGCGGCACACGTCCGCCCTACACGAGTGAGGACACACCTATGACGTTCGACCGACGCCAGCTGCTCCGTGCGAGCGGCGCCGCCGCGGCCGGGGCCCTCGGTGCCGCGGCCCTGCCGACCCCCGCCACCGCGGCCGGGCCGGCCCGTCTCCCCGCTGACTCCGATCCGACCGCGGGGGTGACCCGTACCCTGCTCCAGGAGCATCCTTCGCCCGCCGAGGGCTGGGAAGCCGTGCAGACGCTCGTGCAGATCCCCCGGCACAAGGAGTCGGGCCGGCACAGCCACCCGGGCATCGAGGTGGGCTACATCATCCGGGGTGACGTCCTGATGGAGTTCGACGACCGGCCGCCGCTGCGGCTGCGCACGGGCGACCCGTTCTTCATCCCCGACGGCGTGATCCACAACGCCCGCAACGTCGGCACGGTCACGACGATGATGCTCTCCACCTACGTGGTCGACGCGACCAAGCCCCTGGTGACCACCTACTAGAGCGGGTCCGGCAGGGCCCCGCCGCCGCTCGGCGCGCGGGCGACCGAGCCGGGCGCGACTGTGGCCCGCCGGACCGGACCGGCGGGCCACAGTGTCGGTCACGCGGCAGAAACCGTCAGCAGGCGCCGGGCCGCACTGAGCTGATCTTGTCGTTCCAGTAGGGGTTCGGGACCCTCATGTCGACGATCGAGGTGTGCGCTTCCACCGTGAACCGGTCGCCCGAATAGTTGTTGTCGACGTACAGGCAGAAGGCCGAGCCGGTGAAGTTCTGCACCGACGAGGTCTTGTCCTGCATGCTCCCGCTGGGAAGCGCCGCGACCTTGCCGAGGTCGCTCTCCGATTCCCAGGAGGCGAAGCAGATGTGGGTGCCGTTGTAGTTGATGTTGTCCCAGAGCACGAGGGCACCGTCGCAGCTCGCGGCCGGCGCCGCCGAGGCGGGGGAGACGCCGAGAGTCAGGGCCGCGACAGCGCCGCAGGCGAGAGCCGTGAGGGAACGAACGAGCATGGCCGTCCTTCCGGTCAGAGGTGTGACACGACGGCCCGCCGGAATCAGGAGGGTCTGCCGTGTCACTGGGTCAGTCAGTACACGGCCGGGGCGGGTCCCCGGGTTCACACGAACGTCGGGCGCCCGGAAGACCGGGATCCGGAGGCCGTTCAGGCCGCCTCGGGCCGTACGACGGCACGCAGCTTGCGCAGGGCGTTGTGCTGACGGCTCTTGACGGTGCCGACCGGTACTCCGAGGATGCCGGCGGTCTCCTGGATGGTGCGGTCGCACAGGTAGATGTGCACCAGTACCGCGCGGTGTTCGGCGGACAGCTTGCGCAGGAGCGGCCGGACCACGAGACGGTCGTGCACTGCCCCGGTGCCGTCGGCACCCGGCATCGGATCGTTGTGGGCGTCCCCGACAACCTCCCTGCGGGCGTGGGGCTTGCGCACCCAGTCGATGACCAGGTGCCGGGTCACGGTGAAGAGCCAGCCCCGCACGGATCCCTCCATCCCGAGCAGGCGGTCCATGCTCCGCCAGGCGCGGATGACGGCCTCCTGCGCGATGTCCTCGGCGAGTCCGCGATCACCCAGCATCTTCTCGGCGTACGAGACGAGACCCTCGCGGTGCTCCCTCATGATGACGCCGAGCAGGTCGGATCGGGATACGGCGGTGAGGGGGGTAGCCATGGCGTGATGAACCATCCTGGTTCTGTGTAGTGAGGCGAGTCGGAGGCCGGGTGCCGGGCGCGTCCGCCGCGACCGCATATGTCACGTGCGACATGCCGCGTGTGAACCCGCGGTGTGCCGGGCGGCAGGGCGGGCGTGTGCGGTTCGGCCACACACCCGCCGGGCACCCTGTTCATGCGTGCGTTGGAGGCAGGGCCGGAAAACCAGCCCGGGGAACCGTCTGGTCGACACTTGTCCGCAGTGGGAGCCTCGGCGTGGGTACCATGCGCAACGTCGTCCATATCGAGGGAGTGAACGGTTGTGACGAGCGAGTCGGCCGCCACGCTCCGGTCGCGGTACGTGGTACAGGCCGCATCGGACCTGGAGGAGAACCGCCGCCTACAGCAGGAGCTGACAGAGCGGATCAAGGTGTTGCAACAGCAGGAGGCCCTCCTGAAGGACATCCTGAGCCTCGCCGAGCGGTACGAAGGGTTCGCGGACCCCTCCCGTCTGCCCGAGCAGATGCAGGACGAGCCCGTCGTCGCGAAGTCGAAGCCCGCCCCCCGGGCCGCCTCGCGGCGCTCGTCACCGGCGGGTTCCGCCCGGGCGGGCAGGGCGGCGAAGGCCGGCGCGAAGGGGAAGCCGCGTCAGCCCCTGCTCGGCGACCTGCTCGCCGAGCTGCTCGGTCAGTACAAGGAGCCGCGCCGGGCGAAGGATCTGCGGGACGAGCTCCTGGAGAAGTACCCCGACCGCGACCCGACGCCTCAGGTCGTGCGGAACACCCTTGAGTCCCTGGTGGCCAAGGGCCGCATCCGGCGTCACAAGCAGGAGCGTTCCGTCATGTACACCCTGGTCCGGCCGGGCAAGGGCGCGACGGGCGACGGCGACTGACACTCATCCGCTCGTCCCGTCGGCTGAGCCTCGTCGCCGCCTTGACACACGCCGGGACCACGACATGTGCCGACGGCGACGTCCCGGCCCGGTCTGGGACCCGGATCACAGGAAGTCCGAGGCCGTCGGGCCGAACCCGGACAGCGCCACGCTCGCCGACCAGCTCCACACCTGCGTGGCGTCCGGCCCTTCAGGCCCTTGAGGGGCTCCCGAGGCCCCGGCCCGCCGCTCGCCGGAGCCGGCAGCGGTCCGGCCGTGGATGCCATCCGATCTGCCACGGACGGAGGTCACCGCTTCAGGCAGTGATGGTGCTGATGTGGGGACGGAGCGGCGATGTCCGGTCTTCCGCCCGGATGGGTGTGCCATGGAGGCCAACGTCCTGCCCTCGCTCTTCGGTGGACGGTGCGGGTGTGCGGGAGGGGAGGGAGCGGGTCCCGTGCCGGGGGAAGGAACACGGGACCCGCCGTCAGAGGGTCAGGCGGCAGCCGTGGCGTTGAGGACGACGGGGATGTTGTCGCGCGTGGCCTTCGAGTAGGGGCAGATCTGGTGCGCGGTCCGCGTCAGTTCCTCGGCCGTGGCCTGGTCGACGCCGCCGAGGACCGGGCTGAGGGCCGCGGAGAGCGAGAACTCACCGTCGTCGCCGTGGGTGAGGGTGATCTCGGCGGTGATGCGGGTACTGGTCAGCCGTATCCCGCGGGTCGTGGCGGCGCGGCGCAGGGCGCCGAGGAAGCACGCGGCCCAGCCGGCGGCCAGGAGTTGCTCGGGGTTGGTCGCGGTGCCGGCGCCGCCCAGTTCCTTGGGGAGGGCGAGGCCCGTCTCCAGAAGGCCGTCGGAAGAGCGGGCGTGGCCGCCATTGCGGCCCTCTCCGTCGACGTCGACGACGGCTGTGTAGCTGACTGCCATGACTGGGGCTCCCCATCTGGTTCGCATAGGTCTTCGCCCACCTCCCTTTCGGGACACTTCAGGCGTCACCGGTTGAGGTGGTGACGACATCATGGCAATCCTTTGCGTCACCCGTCAAGGCGGTGACGCGTCGAGCGGTTCTCGGGGCCTCCACCGGTGCTCATTCCGGGCAAGTCGGGCCGTGCAGCAGGTCCGTGGCGGTGGCGTCCCAGTCGACCCCGGCGAGCTCCTGACCCGCCGGTACGAGTGCGTAGGTGTGCTCCAGCCACGCCGCCAGCGGCGGTACGGGCAGTTCGAACAGCGCCGCCATGTCCCCCGAGGCCAGTTGGAGCCGCGCCGTGGCCCCGCCCTCCAGGCTCGACGGCCACATCTGGACGTCGCCGAGGCCGCTCATCGTGTACAGCCCCTGCCGCAGGAGGTCCCGCCCGATCCGCCACAGGACCCGCGGGCCGTCCTCGACGCGGAGCTCCACCGAGACGGTCAGGGGCAGTGCCGGGTCGTACCGGAACTCGGCCCTGACCGCCTGCCGGGCCGAGACGCCCAGCACGCGCTTGATGTCCAAGGACAGCCGCCGACGACCGTGCGGTGCTGTCCGGCGGTCCTGTACACCTGGCTGGTTGCCGCTCATGACGGGTGGATCCTCCCCTGCTGCGGAAGCTGGCCCGGCCCACTCTCGTCCGCGTGGGATCCCCGTGCATAAGTAACTTGACCGTCGAACACGACCTGCCGTGTCGGTCCTCGCCCTGACCGGAGTCCGCCGGGGCGGGCCGCCGTCCGCTTCGGCACGCCATCTCCGGGGCCCCTGGGGCCGGTTCGGGCCGCGCGCGCCGGGGGCCGCCGACATTAAGTCATTCGACTGTCGTCCCCGGCCCCTGCCTGAACGATGCTGGGACAGCCGCCGGTGCCCCGGTGCCAATGGTCGTCGTGCTCGGAGGAGCCAGTCGTGAAACGTACTCCCGTCGTCTTCATCCACGGCGTGTGGCTGCACGCGCGCTGCTGGGAGTCGTGGGTCGCGCGCTTCACCGGCATGGGCTTCCTCGCCCTCGCGCCCGGCTGGCCGGGGGAGGCCCCGACCGCCCCGGACGTGCGCGCGTCACCGGAGCCGCTCGGTCGTGTCGGGCTGGACGCGCTGATCGAGCACTACGCCGGAATCGTGCGGTCGTTCGATGTCGCGCCGGTGATCGTCGGACACTCGGTCGGCGGGCTCATCGCGCAGCACCTCGTCGCCGCCGATGTCGGCCGTGCCGCCGTCGCCATCGCCCCCGCCCCGATCAACGACGTCCCGCTGCCCGCGTCGCCCGGCCGACTGCCGCCGCCCGGCCGGTGCGGCCCCGCCGAGGAGGAGTTGGTGACCCTGTCCAGGGAACAGTTCCACCAGGTCTTCGCCGGCACACTCGAAGCGGAGGAGTCCGGCCGGCTCTACGACCGCTACGCCGTCCCGGCACCGCGCCGTCTGCTCGCCGACCTCGGGTGCGCGGGCGTTCCCCGCAGCCCGCGCGCCGTGGCGGACGTCGGGAACGCGGCACGCGGCCCGCTCCTGCTGATCTCCGGACAGGAGGACAGACTCGTACCGGACGAGGCCACGCGCGCGGTGTACAAGCAGTACGGCGACACCACCGCCGTCACCGACCTGAAGCAGTTCCCGGACCGGGGCCACTCCCTGGTCGTCGACAGCGGATGGCGCTTCGTCGCCGACTACGTGCTCGGCTGGCTGGACGAGCACGGCATCCGGGCCCACGCCCCGCAGGGCTGACACACCGCGGCCCGCGCGCGGAACCCCGGGACGCCGGGCACCGCCGCCTGCCGCTGTCAGGCGTCCTGGCCGTTGGGCAGCTTGCCCAGGGCGTCGCGCAGTGCGGCACGCGAGGTGATGCCCAGCTTGGGGAACACCCGGTACAGGTGTGAGCTGACCGTGCGCGGCGACAGGTGCATACGCGCGCCGATCTCCTTGTTGGTCAGACCGCCGGCGGCGAGGCCCGCTATCCGGCGCTCCTGCCAGGTCAGCGTCGCCAGGTGTGCCGAGGAGGCGAGCGGGGGCGCTCCGGCGGCCCGCAGTTCGGCACGGCTGCGTTCGGCCCAGGCGGGCGCACCGAGGCGTTCGAAGGTCTCGGTGGCGAGGGTGAGGGGGAGACGGGCGGCTTTGCGGCCGTGGGCGTGGCGCAGGTGGATGCCGTGGGCGAGGCGGATCCGGGCGAGTTCGTAGGGGAAGGAGGCGGCGGCGGGGTGGGTTTCGGCCCGGTGGTAGTGGTGGTCGGCTTCCGCGGGATCGGTGGCGGTCATCGCGAGGGCGCCGTGGGTGACGACGGCGAGGCGGGGGGAGATGTCGGGGAGCCGGGCCTGCCGGGCGGCGAGGGCATGGGTGCGGGCTTCTTCGTGGCGGCCGGTGTGCAGGGCCGCTTCGACGAGGTCGAGGAGGGTGCGGGGGGCTTGATGGGCGTAGGGGGTGAAGGTGCCGGGGGACGTGATGCCGATGGCGTGGAGGTAGGCGGCTTCGTAGTCGCCTTCGGTGAGGGCGGTGGCTGCGCCGGTGGCGTCGGCGATCTGGGTGAGGAAGCCGACGCCGCGCGGCCGGGCCCAGGCGTCGACGGTCGCCTGGAGCATGCGGGCGCGGTCGCTCTGGCCGCGCATCGCGGCCAGCAGGCCGAGATATGCCCGGGCGTGGTGCGCGAACAGCATGTGGCGATGGGACGTCGCCAGGTCCAGGCACCGCTGCCCGGTCCGCTCGGCCTCGTCCCACTCGCCGACCGCCATCTGGTCCAGCATGATCTGGTGCAGCATCGTCATGCTGGTCGCCATGGCTCCCGTCCCGGACTCACGGTCCAACGCGCGCTCCAGCAGGGGCCGGTACTGGCCGAGGACGTCCACGTGATAGGCGGCGACGCCCAGCCGCGTGATGTCCCACGGCTCGGGATCGCGCAGGGCGGCGAAGGCGTTCTCCACCCGCTCGCGCACACCGGAGCCGCGCCGCACCACATCCCCCCAGGCATCCTCGTAGATACGGGAATGGGCGGGCACCAGATCGCCCAGGCCGTCGAGCAGCGCGTGCGTCCGCTCCCACGCCGTCTCGTCGCTCGCGTACTGGTCGATGGCCAGCAACAGGTTGATCAGTCGCGTGAGCGTGAGCACCTCGGGCGAGTCCTTGACCCCGCTGTCCCGCAGGTTCTCGATCGCCGCGACGACATGGCGCCGCGAGGACCGTACGTCCCCGTCCTCGTACAGCGCCGCGTAGGCGGCCGCGACCACCGAGGCGGGGGAGTGGCCGTCGCCGGGGGCGGGGCCCGAGCCGACCAGCTGCCGGGCCTGGCCGAGCAGGCCGGCGTGCCCGGCGACGAACGCCGCGTCCCCCAGCCGCCTGGACCGCTCCTCCGGCCGCTCGCTCAGCTCCGCCGCCCGGGTCAGCCACGACACGGCGACCATGGCGCCGCCGCGCCGGGTCACCGACTCGGCCGCCGCCTCCAGCGCCGCCGCGACCTCCTCGTCCGGGTCGACCGTCGCGGCCGCCAGGTGCGTGGCACGCCGTTCCACGTCTTCACGGTGCACCTGGGCGAGGGCCGCGTGCGCCGTGCGCCGCTCGTTGGGGGTCGCCAGCTGGACGACGGTCGAGCGCACCAAGGGGTGCCGGAAGACGAAGTCGCCGCTGAGCGGATCGACGTCCAGCAGGCCGCCGGCCGCGGCCTCGTCCGCGTTCAGCATGCGGTAGCGCGTGCCACGCGGGTGCCGGGCCGCCGTGCCCGCTCCGACGCCGTCCAGGGCGCCGCGCAGCAGCTCCGTGCGCACGGCGTCGCCCAGCGCCCTGATGCGGTCGCCGTACACCTGCTGGAGGCGCTGGGGCAGGGGGAGGCCCGTGTAGCCGGACAGGGCCTGGCGGTTGTCCGCCGGAAGGCCGCTGCGCAGCACATGGGGCGGCAGTTCCAGCAGGGCCAGCGCGTTGCCCTGGGCCTCGTCGAGCACCAGACGCCGGACCACGGGGTCCAGCCCCGGATGGCGCAGGTCCAGGAGCTGCTCGGACGCCTTCTCCGACAACGTGGTCACCGCGAGTCGGGGCAGCGCGGCCGTGTCGAAACCGGAGGGCACGTCGGAGCGCAGGCCGACGAGGAGCTTCACCGAGCTGCCGGTGAGCCGTCGTCCCACGAAACCGCACACCTCGATGCTGGCGGTGTCGAGCCACTGGCCGTCGTCGAGCACCAGCAGGACGGGTTGCTGCGACGCGGCGAGCGAGAGCACGTCGAGGACGGCGATGCCGAGGGTCATGACCGAGGGAGGTGAGCCCTCGCCGCGGCCGAAGACGACGTCGAACGCCTCCCGGTGGCCGTCGTCCAGCCGGTCGATGTGCGGGAGCAGCGGGTAGAGGAACTGGTGCAGGCCGGCGAAGGGCAGCTGTGACTCGGCCTCCACACCGGCCGCCCGGACGACTCGGTGCCGCTCGCCCGCGGCGAGGGCGGCGGCGTGTTCCAGCAGGGCGCTCTTGCCCACGCCCGTGTCGCCGCGCAGGACGAGGGCCCGGCCCTCGGCGGCTGTCACGAACTCGGACAGCACCTCCTGTTCGCGCTCACGGCCGACGATCGTCCCGGCGATCGATTCCATCGTCCCCCACTTCCTTCCCCGCTGGACGGGACCGGCTCACACGTCACGGTCGCCGCCCACCCCCGCCATGTGCCGGCCTCACGCGAAAGACTAGAGGTCTTCAGGGTATTCCGATACCGGGTATGGCCGGACACGTGTGACCCGGTCCTGGCCGGATGTCGTCGGCGGGACACACCGGCCCGGCGTGGCGACTTGAACACGTGTGAGCCGGTGTCGGGTGTGCGTCCGCGCCGCCCCGGACCGCTGAGGGCCCGTCGCCCTGTCAGGAGGCGCCGAGGCCGTGCAGCAGCGTGTCGACGACGACGTCCGCCGCCCGGCCGGGGCTCAGTTCGGGCCGCTGCCGGGACACCAGGTGCATGAGGTTCGGCAGGAGTGCGCTCGCCCACCCCTCCGGCAGCCCGGGCCGCAGAAGCCCCTCGTCGGTGGCCCGTTCGAGGAAGGCGTCCACCTCGCGGACGGCCGCGTCACGGCGTGCCCGCACGCGCTCGTCGGCGAGCATGCGGGCGAGGTCCACGGGCCAGGTGCGGTTGACGGCGATGATGTTCTCGACGTAGCGGTGCAGCGCGACGGCCACGGGTGCCTCCCGCAGCCGGGCGTCCTCGATGGCCTGCTCGATGGCCGTCAGCCGGGCTTCGTAGATGGCGGCGAGGAGGTCCTCGCGGGAGGCGAAGCGGCGGTAGACGGTGCGCCGGTCCACACCGGCCTCGGCGGCGATGCTCGCGATGCTCGCGCCCGGGTCGGCGGCGAGCACGCGCGCGCCGGTGGTCAGGACGGCTTCCAGGTTGCGTGCTGCGTCGGCTCTCACGGAACCGAGTCTAACCGTGGAATGTGGAGCCTGAGGCATTTAATGCCTCAAACACGCGAAAGCTAGTGCACTAACAGTGACATTGATGTGGCAATTCTTGGCCTTCGCGGCAGGGCCGCGGATCACGTTCGCGACCACCGCGTGAGTGCCGTCTTCGACGGCGGTGAGCAGCCAGGCCTGGTACACCTGCACGCCCGCGCCCACCCCCGACCAGCCGAGCCGACGGGGTGTCACCTGCTCTCCCAGAAAGACCTCGAACCGCTGCCCGTGGAACAGCACCTCGTACGTCCTGGCGAGCGGACCGGCCCGCGCCTCGGTGATGCCCGGAACCCACTCCGGCCACCCCGGTACGTCGGCCAGCAGGGCGAAGGCCGTGGCGGGCGGGGCGTGCACGACGACCTCGGCCTGGCAGAAACCGTGGGCCTGCGCGGGTGAGAAACCCGACGGCCAGTGGAAGTCCGGATGGCTGTCCGAGGCGTCGGGCATCCGGTCCTCCTTTCGCGTCGCCGTCGGCGGCTCCGGGGACGGCCACCGCGGGAGAAGGCTCCAGAGCCGCTCCGGCGTCCACTGTGCGCGGGGCCCACGGACCCGGCATACGTCAAATGACTGAGCGGACGCCCGAGTCGTCGGCGCCTCCCACCCCTCGTCACTCCTCCCGGTCGAGGCCCAGCTCGGAGAGCGCGTCCCGCAGCGCGGCACGGGAACTGATGCCCAGTTTGGGATAGATCTGGTAGAGGTGCGTGCCGATGGTCCGGTGGGACAGGAACAGCCGCTCCGCGATCTGCTTGTTGGTCAGCCCCGTCGCCGCCAGCGTGGCGATCTGGAGCTCCTGGGCGGTCAGGGTCACGGGCCCAGGCCGCACGGAGGCCCGCGCGGACAGGCCGCTCGCCCGCAGTTCGGCCGCCGCACGCGTCACCCAGGGCTTGGCGCCCAGCCGCTGGAACGCCTCCATGGCCTGGGTCAGCTGCTCCCTGGCCTCCGTGGTGGCACGCAGCCGCCGCAGCCGTTCGCCGTGGAAGAGACGGACCCGGGCGGCGTCGAACGGCCAGCGTTCCGGCCCCGGCAGGGCCAGTGCCCGCTCGAACAGGGCGACGGACTCCTCGCCGGGAGTCGTCAGCGCCTCACAGGCCACGACCAGCAGTTCCAGGCGGGGCGACAGCTCGGCCATCGCGGACGCGCGCATCGCCGCCGCGTGGGCGGCCGCCTCCCGCTCCCGTCCGGTCCGCAGAGCCGCCTCGACCAGGTCCATGGTGCCCCACATGGCGATCGGCACGTACGGGGCCACGGTCCCGGGCGGGCTGAGCGCGCGGGCGTGCCGGTAGGCGGTCTCGAAGTCACCGTCGCCGACAGCGGCCAGCGCCCTGGCGTGGCAGGCGAAGAACCGCGCGCCGAGGACCCCGCGGGGCGTGGCCCACCGGACGATCTCCTCGGTCAGCGCGGCGGCGGTCTCCGCGTCGCCCCGTACCGCGGCCACGGCCGCCCGCACGTACTGGAAGTACCACGCGAAGAACCGGTAGTCGTGGTCCGTGCACAGGGCGAGCCCCTCGGCGGCCAGCTCCGCGGCCTCGTCCCAGCGACCCAGGTGGAAGTAGTCCAGGCCCAGGTGCATCAGCGCGCCCAGGTGCCGGCGCACCGGCGAGGTGCCGGCACGGCCCTGCTCCACCAGCCGGCGGGTGGCGAACCGGAAGTCCCCGAGCCGGTCGGCGAAGACCGAGGCGGTGCCGACACGGATCACCCGGGTGGGATCGTCCCCGACGGTGGCGATCAGCTCCTCCAGCCGGGGCAGCGCGGAGGGACCCGTGCGCGCCGGGTCGGCGAAGGTCCGCACGATGACCCACAGCAGCTCCGGCGGTGCGGGGGTGAGCCGGTCCACGAACGTCAGCAGCGGCTGCCACAGCGCGGGCTCACCGCCGTACCAGCACAGCAGCACCATCAGGTGCAGGGCCTCGACGAGGGCCTCGTCGGAGGCGTCGTAGCCGTGGTCACCGGACTCGATCGCCCCGACCAGCAGCCGGTAGGCGGTGTCGATGTCGCCGTCCCGGTTGATCAGCAGGAACACGGACGCGGCCGCCGCGTGCAGCGACTGCCGCCCGGTACCGGGGTGGGCCAGCCGGGCCCCCGCCAGCAGACGCGAGGCGTCCTCCAGTTCACCGCTGGAGTCCACGCCCACGTACGCCGCCTCGGCCAGCCGTCGGCTCTCGTCCGCCGCCGTGGGGCTGAGCCCGGCGGCCCGGGTCAGCGCCGTCACCGCGCCGAGCGCGTCGCCGCGGCGAAGCCGGCGCCGCGCCGCCTCCTCCAGCAGGGCCGCGACCGTCGCGTCCGGGCCCCGGGCCGCCTCTCCCAGATGCCAGGCGCGCCGCTCCAGCTCGTCGCCGAGCGCATCGCCGAGCGCGTCGGCGAGCGCCTGATGCGTCCTTCTGCGTTCGGAGGCGGTGGCCATCTCGACCACCGCGGAGCCGATCAGCGGGTGCCGGAAGGACAGCCGCCGGTTGTCCGCCGAGACCGTCACCAGCCGGCCGCGTTCGGCGGGGGCCAGATCGTCGAGGGCGGCCCGGCCGGCCGCGGCCGCCTCGATCGTGGCCAGGTCACCGGTGCCGTCGAGGGCGGCGATCAGCAACAACTCCCGGCTGCGCTCGGGCAGCCCGGCCACGCGCGAGGCGAACATGGCCTGCAGGCGCTCGGTCAGGGGCAGCACGGTGGGCACCGCGGCAAGGGTCGCGCGCTGCTCGGCGGAGAGCGCCACGGGCAGCTCCACCAGCGCCAGCGGGTTGCCGCGTGCCTCGGCGGCGATCCGGCGCCTGACCGCGGGGGAGACATCGGGGTGGGCCAGAGCGAGCAGCTCGGCCGACGCCGCGTCATCGAGCGGTGCCAGCCGGTGCTCGGTCAGGCCGCTGGACTCGAAGAAGCTGTCGGAGCCCGCGCGGGAGGCCGCGAGGAAGCCGATACGGCTGCCGACGAGCCGCCGCGCCACGAAACCGAGCACGGCGTTGGTCGCCCGGTCCAGCCACGGCAGGTCGTCCACGACGAGCAGCAGCGGTGTGTCGGCGGCTATCAGCCGGAGCAGCAGCAGGACCGCGGTGGAGGTCAGCAGGCGGTCGGGAGGCGGCCCGCCGCCGATGCCGACGGCGACCCGCAGGGCGTCGCGGTGCGGGTTGTCCAGGATGTCGAGTTCGTCGAAGAGCGGCACGAGGAGCTGGTTGAGCCCCGCGTAGCCGATGTCCGCCTCGAACTGCACACCCGCCGCGCGCAGGACCCGGACGCCCTGGTGCGCGGCGCCGGCCGCCACCGCGTCGAGGACCGCGCTCTTGCCCACCCCGGCCTCGCCCGACAACAGCAGGGCCGCACCGTGGACCTCGGTGTTGCCGAAGAAGGAGTGGATGAACGACAGGTCCGCGTCGCGTCCGACCAGCCGTGGCGTGGCCGGGCGGACGGTCGAGTCCGGGTCAGTCATCGGGTTGCCTCCAACGGCCCGCGCATGGAGGCCCGGTTCCTTGCGCCGGCCTTGCTGTTCCCGCATCCAGGATCCGCGCGTCCCCATACGGTCACCGCAGTCTAGAGGACGCCGGGAGCAGCACCCCGGCCGAACGCCGGCCCGGTCCGGTACGCGTACGAAGGGGAGTTCGTACGCGCCGCGCCGGACCGTGGGGGACGACGTCCGGTTCGGCGCACAGGGCCGTTGGCCACCCCTTGGCCGGCGCCCGCGTTCACTGCCGGGGGAGGTGCCCGGGCTGCCGAGGAGTCCCGCCCTTCGCCGTGTTCCGGGCGGGCGGCCGCGCGGTCCAGGAGCCGAGGATGCGCAGGGCGTCGTGGGAGGGGGTGCCCGGCTCGGCGGTCAGGACCATCAGGCGTTGTCCCGAGCCGTCGGGGCCGGCCCAGGTGTCGCAGTCGAGGGTGAGGTCGCCGACGAGGGGGTGGCGGTACCGCTTGGTGCCGTAGGTGGCCGTGACGACGCGGTGTTCCGCCCACCACGTGCCGAAGTCGGGGTCCCGGCTGATCAGTTCGCCGACGAGGCGGGCCAGGTGAGGATCGTCCGGGTCGGCCGCGGCCTCCATGCGCAGGGCGGCGAGGGCGTCGCGGGCGTCGTGTTCCCAGTCCCGGTGCATGCCGCGGACGGCCGGGTCGGTGAACAGCAGGTCCACGTAGTTGCGGCGGTCGGGCGGGAGGGTGGAGAAGTCCGTGTAGAGAGCGACCGCTGCCTGGTTCCAGGCAAGGATGTCCAGGCGCTCGCCGAGTACCAGGGCAGGGGTATGGGTGAGTTGGTCGAGCAGACGGCGCATGGCGGGCCGCGGACGCTCGGCGGGCCGTCGGCGGCGTGGGCGGTCGTCGCCGCGGCCGGCGAGCTCGTACAGGTAGCTCTGCTGGTCCTCGTCGAGACGGAGGGCGCGGGTGAGGGTGGCGAGGACGGGGGCGGACGCGCGGACGCGGCCCTGTTCGAGGCGGGTGTAGTAGTCCACGCTGATCGCGGCGAGCCGGGCGACCTCCTCGCGGCGCAGCCCGGCGACCCTGCGGCCGGATCCGGTATCGGGCAGGCCGCACTCCCGCGGCGTCAACTGCGCCCGGCGCGCTCTGAGGAAGGCACCCAGGCGGGCATGGGGGTTCATGTCATTCACCGTCACATGTCAGTCGGTCGGACACGACGAGGCCGGGAACGGGCACCGTCTCCGGCTTTCCGCCCCGGCGCGCTTTCCGCCCCGGCGCGCGACCGTGCCCAGTACGGCGCTCGGAGGCGGCACCGGACGGCACCGGGCTGCGGGAACCCGTTCGCTCAGTACCGCGCTCGGGGTGGCACTGCGCTGTGGGAACCCGTCCGGGCCCGGTCCGGCGGAGCCGGGGAGGGTCAGCGCACCGTGGCGCGGGCGGCCCGCTCGATGACGTCCGCGACAAGGTGGGGGCGGGAGACGGCGACGGAGTGCGAGGCGGCCACCTCGGTGACGTGGGCGTGGGCGCGCGCGGCCATGAAGCGCTGGGCGGCGGCCGGGATGTTGAGGTCCTCGGTGGTGATGATGTCCCAGGTGGGCTTGGTCTTCCAGGCGGCTGCGGTGGCCTTCTCCGCCAGGGCGGCCTGGGCGATCGGGCGCTGCTCGGCGGCCATGAGGGCGGCCTGCCCGCTGGGCACGTCGGCCGCGAACTGGCGGCGGAACGCGGACTGCCGGATGTACAGGTCGGTGGCGCTGGTGCCGTCGGCCTGCCGGTAGGTGACCGGGTCCAGGGCGTCGGAGAGCGTGGAGCCGGGGAACTTGCCGGTGAGCTCCAGCGCGGTCTCCCCGGGGGCCGGGAGGAAAGCGGCGACGTAGACCAGCGCCTTGACGTCGGGGTCGCCGACGGCGGCCTCGCTGATGACGTTGCCGCCGTAGGAGTGGCCGACGAGGACCTTGGGGCCCTTGATGTGATCGAGGACCGTACGCAGGGCGGCGGCGTCGGAGGCCGGGCCGCGCAGCGGGTTGGCGGCGGCGACGACGGGGTAGCCGTCGGCGCGCAGGTCGGCGATGACACCGTTCCAACTGGAGCCGTCGGCGAAGGCGCCGTGTTCCAGGACGACGGTCGGCTTGACGCGCGGTCCGCCGGCGGCGGCCTCGGGGCCGGTCGCCCCGTCGGCGGTCCCGCTCAGGGCGAACGCGCCGAGCGCGAGTCCCGCCGTGAGCGTCGGGACAGCACCCGTCACCACTCGCTTGCGCCCACCCTTGATGCTCACCACGACATACCTCTTTCACATGTTTCGGAAGTGGGCGGACCGGCTTCGCCGGATCATCACCGCCCTGAATGGTGACGAATGTGTCAGATCTAATCGTCACCAGTCGCGCTGGTGACGAATGGATGGAGATTCGCTGCTCGGGGCTGCGGTCTCGGTGATCCACCCGCAGCGCACCGCCGGCTTCGCAGCGGGTCGCGTGTCAGAGGTGGGCGGCGTCGACGACCGCCTGGGCGAAGACGGTGGGCGCCTCCTGCGGCAGGTTGTGGCCGACGTCCGCGAGGGTGCGGTGCTCGTAGGGGCCGGTGAAGTGGCCGCGGTAGGCGGAGCCGTCCCCGGGCGGGGTGAAGGGGTCCAGGGCCGGGTCCAGGGTGATGGTGGGGACGCCGATGGGGGGCTGGGCGGAGAGCCGCTGCTCGTAACGGTCGTAGCGGGGCTCGCCGTCGACGAGTCCGATGCGCCAGCGGTAGTTGAAGAGCACGATGGCGGCGTAGTCCGGGTTGAGGAAGGCCTGGGCGGTGCGCTGGTACGTGGCGTCGTCGAAGTCCCAGTTGGGGGAGACGAGGGTCCACACGTAGCGGCACAGGGCGAGGCGTTCGTCGGGATTCTCCATCGCCTTCTTGCCGCGCTCGGTGGCGAAGTACCACTGGTACCACCAGTTGCGCTCGACGGCGGGAGCGGCCGGCTTCAGCTGCGCCGTGCGGTCGGTGATGACGTAACCGCTGGTGGAGACAAGCGCCTTGACGCGGCCGGGCCACAGGGCGGCGATGATGTCGGCGGTGCGCGAGCCCCAGTCGAAGCCGGCCAGCACCGCTTCGTGGATCTTGAGCGCGTCCATCAGGGCGATGATGTCGAGGGCGATCGCGGACTGCTCGGCGGTGCGGGGCGTGCGGCTGGACAGAAAGCGCGTGGTGCCGTGGCCGCGCAGGTAGGGCACGATCACGCGGTAGCCCAGGCCGGCGAGGAGCGGGGCGACGTCGACGTAGCTGTGGATGTCGTAGGGCCAGCCGTGCAGGCAGATGACGACCGGGCCGTGGTGGGGCCCGAGCTCGGCGTAACCGACGTCCAGGACACCCGCCTTGACGTGCTTCAGCGTGGGGAAGGTGGTGTGGGTGCCGGGGGCGACGGCGGGCACGGTGGGAGCCGCCCCGCCTCCCGGCTGCCGCGCGGCGGTCGTGGCGGACGCCTGGCTCTGCGGGCCGGTCAGTGCCACGGTGGCCGCGCCGGTGCCCAGGCCGACGGCCTTGCTGAAAGTACGCCTGTCGATCATTCGGAACCCCTCCGTCGTGCGTGTCCGGTGACCTTCGCATGTGATTCGTCACCAGTCAAGTAGGTGACGCACTCCTGAGGGTATCCGCGCACGGGCTGGAGGCTTGTTTTATGTATGACGGCACCAGGCGACACGTGTGTCTTGCGACCGAGCCGTGCGCGAGCTTGTCTCCACTCGAATGAGTCGCTTACTCAAGTAAGTGCTACATTCAAGTGACATTTGGTGGGCGCGCCCGGCCACTCCGGACGCGCGCCGGACGGAAGAGGGGAAGCAGATGATCACCTACGACCGGCTGTACATCGGAGGTCGCTGGGTCGAGCCGAGCGACCCGCGGTTGCTCGACATCGTCTCGCCGCACGACCGGTCGGTGATCGCCCGCGCCGCCCAGGCGCGGCCGGCGGACATCGACCGCGCGGTCGCCGCCGCCCGGAAGTCCTTCGACGGGGGCGTGTGGCGGCTGACCCCGCCGGCCGAGCGGATCGCTGTCCTGCGCCGGTTCAACGCCCTGCGCGAGGAGAACGCGGAGGACATCGCGGAGCTGATCTCCAGGGAGAACGGCTCGGCCGGCTGGTTCACCCGTGCCGGGCAGACCGGCTTGACCCGTCAGGCCAACGCCTACCTGAAGGCGGCGGAGGGGTTCGCGTGGGAAGAGACGCTGGCCCCCTCCGATCCGGCCTCCCCGGTGCGCAGCGTGGTGCGCCGGGAGGCGATCGGCGTCGTGGCCGCGGTCATCCCGTGGAACTCGCCGTTCTCGTCGGCCACTTCGAAGATCATCCCCGCCCTGGTCACCGGGAACTCCGTGATCCTGAAGGTGTCTCCGGAGAACTCGCCGAGCATGGGCTTCCTGGCCGAGCTGATGGAGCGGGTGGGCCTGCCCGAGGGTGTGCTGAGTGTGCTGCCGGCGGATCGGGAGACCAGCGAGTACCTCGTGTCCCACAAGGACATCGACAAGATCGCCTTCACCGGTTCGACACGCGCCGGCCGTCGTATCGCCTCGATCGCGGGAGAGCGGTTGAAGCGGGTGAGCCTGGAGCTGGGCGGCAAGTCCGCGGCCATCATCCTGCCGGACGCGGACCTCGGGAAGGCGGTCGCGGGCCTGAAGTCCGGTTCCCTGCTCAACAACGGCGAGTCGTGCGTCGCGCAGACCCGCGTCCTGGCTCCCCGCAGCCGGTACGAAGAGGTGGTGACCGCGGTGAAGGAGCTGGTGGAATCGCTGAAGGTCGGTGACCCCGGCGACCCCGAGACCTTCATCGGCCCGATGATCCGCCCGGACCAGCAGGAGCGCGTGCGCGACTACATCCGGCTCGGCATCGAGGAAGGCGCCCGCCTGGTCACCGGCGGCCCGCACATCCCCGAGGGCCTGGAGAAGGGCAACTACGTCACGCCCACCGTCTTCGCCGATGTCGACAACTCCATGCGGATCGCGCGGGAGGAGATCTTCGGTCCGGTCCTGGTCGTCATCGCCTACGACGACGAGGACGACGCGGTGCGCATCGCCAACGACTCCGAGTACGGCCTCTCCGGCGGTGTCTGGTCCGCCGACGAGGAGCGCGCCCTGGCCGTGGCCCGCCGCCTGCGCACCGGCACCGTCACCGTCAACGGTGCCTCCCTCGCGTTCGACGGGCCGTTCGGCGGCTTCAAGGCCAGCGGAATCGGCCGCGAGTACGGCGCGGTCGGCATCGGCACCTACACCGAGTACAAGACCATCACCGTCTGATCCCCGGGAGCCGAACCGCCGACGGCGGCAGGTGGCCTGCCCACCTGCCGCCGTCGGGTGTGAACGGAACACACGTGTCTGTTACGCCGGGACCACCCGGTAGCTGAGCGCCGCCCACGGAAGGTTGGACTGTGCCAGCGAGCCGCTGCCCCAGGCGTAGCCGGTGCAGCCGGTCCCGGAGTAGATCACCACGGAGCTGGAGCCGGAGACGATCTGGATCGACCGGGACGGCTCCGACGGGGTGTGACACGTGCCGAAGTCGCCGAGGTCGACCGTCGTCACCGCGCCGGTCCCGTTGCTGCCCGCATACAGGTAACCGCCCTCCTGGAGCGGAGGCCAGCCGGCGGCCCCGGCCGCCCCGGCACCGAGGCCGATCAGGGCCGCGGCCATGGTGGCGGCGACGGCCGCGCTGCGGATTTTCGTCCTGCGGAGAAACATGTGACCCACCCTTTCGTCTGCGTGCCGCCGCGAACGCGCGTCGGCACCAGGGGTTCGGCATATGACCGCCGCAGATCATTGCACATTGAAGCATGTGTCGAGCAGGGCCAATCCGGCCACACCGGTGGAACGTGTCATCAGGGTGTGTGCCATGAAAGATGCGTCACCGGCTTGACTGGTGACGTAAAAGGGTTCAGGCTGGAGTCGTCCCCGGGGTGACAGGGGGCGCCTTCCACGATCGAGGAAGTGGACCATGGCCATGAACCAGGAACCCACCGTCGACGCGGCCGCCGAGGCGGCCCGGCACGCGCGCTACGGCAGGCTGCCCGAGCGCATCCGCTTCGAGGAGATGACCGAGGGGGTGGAGACCGGGCCGAGCGACGGGACGCGCGCCTCCTACGACCGGGAGGGCGCATGGAAGTACTACTCGTGCCTGGCCCTCGATCTGGGCCTCTAGTTCGGGAAACGGCACGCGCGCCGCAGTCGGCGTCCGTGTCGCCGCGCGGATCCCGCGGTCCGTGGGTCAGCGGGCGAGGGAGACGGCGAAGGGCTCGAAGCCGTGCCGGCGCAGGATGTGCGGCACGACCAGGATCATGGCCTCGGTCGCGCGGGCCGTGGTGATGCCGCCGAGATCCTCGATCCATTCGGGCCGCCAGCCCAGATCACCGAGCAGATCGGTGACGGTCTTCTTCGCGTGTTCGTCGTCGCCGGAGAGATAGGCGGTCGGCGGGGTGGCCAGGGTTTCCGGAGCGGTCATGACCATGAAGAGCATGGTGTTGAGAGTCTTGACCACATGTGTGCCGGGGAGCGCCGCCTGGAGTTTCTCGGCGAGGCTGCTGCCGGGAAAGCAGAGGTCGCCGGGCAGACCGTCATCGTCGTCGCGCGTGGCATTCGAGACGTCGACGAGGATCTTGCCGTCCAAGTCGGCGCGCAGGTGGGTGAGGCGGTCCAGGGAACTGTCGCCGGGCGTCGCGTTGATCACGATGTCCGCGGTGCGGGCAGTCGTGCGCTGGTCGGCGAAGCCGATCCGCGACGGGAGCCCGGCGGCGCGGGCGGCGGTGTCTTCGGGGTTCCGGCCACCGAGGGTGACGTGGTGTCCGGCCGCGGCGAGCTTGCCGGCGAGGTTGGTGCCGACGCGGCCGGTACCCAGGATGCCGATGCTGGTCATGTGGTGGTGCTCCTTGCGGTGTTGAAGGGTGGGAAGCAGCGAGAATTCCCCGGTCAGGCGGTCGTCGAGAGGATCTTGAGGGCGGCGCCGTGGATGCCGGGGGCGGCGGCCAGGAAGTCGCGGCTGCCGGTGTTCCAGGGCTCGCCCGTCAGGTCGGTGACGGTGCCTCCGGCCTCGGAGACCAGCAGGGCACCGGAGACCAGGCCGGAACGGACGTCGGAGAACTGCCAGAACGCGTCCATGCGTCCGGCGGCGACGTGGATGAGCTGCAGTGTGGCGGGCACGGACACACGCACGACCAGGCCGTTGCCGAGCATCGCGGTGACGGAGTCACCGATCCGCCGGAAAGTGCGCTCGCTCTCGCCGGGCTTGGCCTGGCCGGTGCCGATGAGCGCCGCGCCCAGGTCGGTCTTGGCGGACACCTTCAGGGGCCGGCCGTTGCAGCGGGCGCCGCCGTCGGCGACCGCGGTGTAGGTGTCGCCGGTCAGCGGCAGGTTGACGACGGTGAGCACCGGCCGGTTGTCGCGGACCAGGGTGGCGGTGACGGCCCAGTCCGCCATGCCGTGCACGTGGTTGATGTTGCCCTCCGCCGGGTCGACGACCCACCATTCCCCGGGCGGGAGCGCGCCGCCGGCCAACTCGTCCTCGGCCCACCGCGACCCTCGCCGGACCCGCAGCAGCGGTTCCCGCAGCACGTCCAGCACCGCGTCGTCGTTGGCGTGGATCTCGCCCACTATCTCGTCCAGACTCACGCCCCGGGCGTGCGAGGTGGCGCGGTCGCGCAGCGTGTCGCCGGCGGTCCGCACGGCGGCCGTCACGTCGGCCAGCAGTGTCGTACCGGCGCCGAAAGGCATGACTGTGCTCATGGCGGGCTCCTTGGGATCGGTCGAAGCGGGGCGGTCGTCCGCCCCCGCGCTTCGACGTTAGGCCGCCCGATCATTGACAACAAGTGCATGCTTGTCACTCGTAGAGTTACTCGCATGCAACTGGATCTGAACCTGCTCACGGCCTTGGACGCGCTGCTGGAAGAAGGCAGCGTCGCCGGAGCCGCAGCACGCCTGCACGTCACCGCACCGGCGATGAGCCGCTCCCTGGGCCGCATCCGCAAGGTCACCGGTGATCAGATCCTGGTCCGCACCGGCCGCAGTATGGTTCCCACCGCCCGCGCGCTGGCCATGCGCGCCGAGGTCCACGCCCTCGTACAGCGGGCCCACCACCTTCTGTCCGCGCGGGAGGAACTCGACCTGGCGGCTCTGGACCGGGTGTTCACCGTGCGCTGGCACGACGCCCTGACCGCCGCGTGCGGCACCGCCTTGACCGCGGCCGTCCACCATCAGGCCCCGGGTGTCCGGCTGCGCCTGTCCGCCGAACCCGGCACCGACGACGCCGAACTCCGCCGGGGTGAGGTCGACCTCGCCTCAAGCTCCAAGGCACCGACGCTCCCCGACATCCGCCACCGCCTCGTCGGCGAGGACCGGCTGGTCGTCGCCGTCCGCCCGGGCCACCCGCTCACCGCGGGCCCGCTGAGCCCCGAGCGCTACGCGGCCGCCGAACACCTCACCGTTTCCCGGCGCGGAAGCCTGCGCGACCCGATCGATGACGCCCTGACCGCACACGGCCTCGAACGACACGTCGTCGCCGCCGGGCCCACCGCCGCCTTCGCCCTGCGCCTCGCCCTCGACACCGACCTGGTCGTCACCCTTCCCGAGGCGGTCACCCGGGCGGCCCGGGACGAACTCGGCCTGGTCACACTGCCGCCGCCGCTCCCGCTGCCCGACGTACCCCTTTACCTGCTGTGGCACCAGCGGTACGACAACGACCGCGCCCACGCCTGGCTGCGGGACCTGGCCACCGAAACCGTCGAGGCACTCTTCACACCACCGGCCGCCCCGCGACAGCCCGTCGCCGCCCGGACCGGGACGTGACGGGCCGCCGAGCTGCCGAGCGGTCCGGGGACGGTGTCATGGTTCTCCCGTGGTCGGGGTGACCCCGGCCAAGGGTGTCTCCTCGGGCCGCCGGCGCCGGTCCCGGTGGTCCAGCAGGGCCAGCAGCGGCGCCGTCATCACCGTGGTCACCAGGGCGACGATCACGAGGACGCCGAAGAGCGCGGGAGACGCGATGCCCGCGGACAGGCCCACGTTGATGGCGATGAGCTGCATCAGACCTCGTGCGTTCATCAGCGTGCCGACGCGGACGGCGACGGCCTGCGGCTCGCCCAGCAGGCGCGCCGTGGCCCAGCAGGCACCGAACTTGCTGATGATCGCCACCGCGACACAGACCACCGTGAACAACAGCAGCCCCCCGTCGGACAGCAGGGTGAAGTCCGTGTTGAGGCCGGAGTAGGCGAAGAACAGGGGCAGGAACACGATCCGGCTCACCGGCGCGACGGCCTCCACCGCGCGGGTCACCACCGGGTCGCGGGGGAAGGCGACGCCGAGGCTGAAGGCGCCGAACACGGCGTACAGGCCGATGCGGTCGGTGTACCACGCGGCGAGGAACAGCAGCAGGACGGTGACCAGCAGCATCTGTTCCCCGGTCAGGCGCCGGGCCCGCTCGAGAGCGCTGGGCCGCAGGCGGAGGAAGATCCCGAGGAACACGGCGAGCCCGACCGTACCGATGACCGCGCGCAGGAAGGTCTCCGCGCCGCTGCCCGCCATGCTGAGCACCCCTGCCAGCAGGACCCACGCCACGGCGTCGTCCAGCGCGCCGGCGGCCAGGGAGACCGCGCCGAAACGGGTCTTCGTCAGGCCCCGCTCGGTGATGATCCGGGCCATCATCGGGAAAGCGGTGATCGCCACGGTGACGCCGACGAACAGCGCGCCCACCGAGGGTGAGATCCCGTCCGGGTAGAGGTCCACCGCGTCGTGCGCCGCCCAGGCCAGTCCGGTGCCCAGGAGGAGCGGTACGACGATGCCGGCCGCCGAGACGGGCACCGCCGTACGGCCCACCGACCGCAGCCGGTCGGTGCGGAACTCGTAGCCGGACAGGAACATGAAGACGACGAGACCGACCTGCCCCGCCACGTACAGCACGGGACGGATCTCGTCCGGGAACACGGCCTTCTCCAGGCCGGGCGAAAGGAGGCCCAGCACGGAGGGACCGAGGGCCACGCCGGCGACCATCTCGCCGACGACGGGTGGCTGGCCGAGCGGGCGCAGCAGCCTGCTGACGAGGCGGCACGCGGTGAGGATGACGACCACGGCGAGGAAGAACGCCGGGCCCATCTCGGTGGTCGACAACGGTGACTCCTTGACGAGGAGACGTATGGGGGGTGTTGCCGCTGTCAGGCACCGCGGCCGGTGAACGGGCAGGCGGCAGCGGCCTGTTCGGGCCCCGCCGCGCGGCCGGGCGGGGGGTGCGGGCCGTCCAGCGGACGGCCCTCGGTGTCGTGCCGGGCGAAGTACGTCGTCGCGGGCCTGGTGCGGCGGGCGTCGAGCACCATCCAGGTGCCGAGGACCAGTTGCAGCAGGCTGCGCCCGACGTCCTCGGCGCGGTCGCGGACGGTCAGCGCCGTGCGCAGGACGCGGCGCGGACGGTCCGGGACCGGCCGGCCCCGGGGGAGGAGCAGACACGGAGCGCGGTGCGGGATGGAGCGGGTGTGGCCGACGGGGGAGTCGAGCACGTACCGGGCCAGCACCTCGCGGGTCGCGGCACGCATGACGACGGGTGCGAGGCGCCAGGCGGGACAGGGCCGGTTGGCGGCGACCCCGAAGGGGATGTGGTGGGCGTTCTTCGCGGAGAGCGCCGCCCAGCGGTCGGGGTCGAAGCGGTCGGGGTCGGCGTAGCCGGTGGCGTGGTAGTCGGGGTAGCTGAAGGTCAGGACGGAGCCCGCCGGGATCGTGGGCAGGCCGTCGAGGGTGATGTCCGCGGTGGTGATCCGGTGGGCCACTCCGAACAGCGGGTAGAGACGGAAGGTCTCGTTCATGACCTGGGTCAGGTAGCGGTCGTCGTCGGGGCTGGCCGCCACCCGTTCCTGCACGTCCGGGTGCTGGGCCAGGGCCAGCAGAAGGTGGGCCGTCGCCTCGGACATCTGCACGACGGCGGTGTTGAAGAAGGTGCCCTGGAGGTAGTGGGCCTGCTGCCGGCGGGTCAGGCCGGCGGGCAGCGCGTGCGGTACGTCCCCGGCGGCCAGGCGGCGCAGCAGGTAGCGGGTGAGCCGGTTCCTGCGGCGCATGTGGCGTGGACGGGTGCACTTGAGGGCGTTGACGACGTCCTCGGCGTGGGCGACGATCAGCCGCCGGGCCTCGGCCGGGCAGGGCTCCTCGAAGACCAGGCCGTAGAAGAACTCGGCCCACACCGGCATCATCAGATCGCGCAGCCGTACGACGCGCACGCGGCCGGTGTCCGCCGCGTCCAGGGCCTGCCGGGTGTGCCGTGCGGCGGCTTCGTACAGCTCCGCCGACGGGCCGGACAGCAGGTCGAGCGTCCGGCGGGCGACCTCGTCGTAGCGGGGTCCGGCCTCCAGGTGTTCCTGATGGATGTCGGCGCCGGGCGCCAGCCAGTACCAGAACAAGTCGGACAGCGCCGCGCCCTTGCTGCGGCCCCCGGCGGACGGGTGGCCGTAGACCTCCTGGAAACGGTCGGGGTCGAACGTGGCGTTGGGGAGGAGCATGCCCTCGTCGCCGTTGACGCGGGCGAAGACCTTCGTGCGGAGGGCGACGACCTTGCCGGGCAGCCAGGACGGGGACGACAGCAGCAGCGCCCCGCCCGCGGCCAGCGCCGCCGCCGTTCTCCTGCTCACCATGCGCGTTCTCCTCTCCAGGGCCGGTACGGAAGGCGGCGTGCGGCCCCCTGTCCGGCCGCGAGACCGTACGGCGGGTACGGCAACCCGCGCGGCACCACCTGGTCGGTCGTCAGATCCCGCGGCCGGCGCCCGCCGCAGAGGGCGAGCACCTGCTCGAAGTCCTCGCGCAGTGCCGTCAGCGCCTGGCGTACGCCGTCCTCGCCGCCCGTGGCCAGGGCCCACAGCACGGGCCGGCCCACACCGACGGCCCGGGCTCCGAGGGCGAGGGCCAGGGCGATGTCGGCGCCCCGGCGCACTCCCCCGTCCATCAGGACGGGCACCCGTCCGGCGACGGCCTCGGCCACGGCCGGGAGCGCCTCGACCGACGCCGGAGCGGCATCGAGCTGCCGTCCCCCGTGATTGGACACGACCAACGCGTCCACGCCCCGGTCGACGGCGGCACGCGCGTCCTCGGGGTGCAGCACGCCCTTGAGGACGAGGGGCAGGCCGGTCAGTTCGCGCAGCCGCGCCAGGTCGTCCCAGCCGGCCGGCCACATGGCGATGTCGCGGGTGGTGCCGGGTGGCACGCCGGGCAGGTCCCGCATGTTCTCGGCGGCGAGGCCGGGCGGCAGGTCGTGGAATCCGTTGCGCAGGTCCCGGGTGCGGGTGCCGAAGACGGGCGAGTCGACGGTGACGACGAGGGCGGAGCAGCCCGCCCGTTCGGCCCGGAGCACCAGCTCGGCGGTGACCTCGGGCTCCGGTTGCAGATACAGCTGGAACCAGACCACGGCCTCCGGGTCCGCCTCGCGGGCCGCGGCGACGACGTCCGCGACGGCGGTGGTGGCTGCCATGCCGGTGACCAGCGGGATGCCGGCCGCGGCGGCGGCGCGCGCGGTGGCCGGTTCGCCGTCGGGGTGGGCGAGGCGGTGGAAGGCGGTGGGCGCGACGAAGAGCGGCGCCGGCCAGTCCCGGCCCAGCACGCTCACCCGGGTGTCGCGGTCGCCACCGCCGCGCAGCACCCGGGGAAGCAGGGCCAGTCGGTTGAAAGCGTCCGCGTTCTCCCTGAGCGCCGTCTCCTCGCCCGCGCCGCCGGCGAAGTAGTCGTAGTGCTCGGGGCTGAGTTTCTCGCGTGCCGACTCGGCCGGATCGTGCGGCGGGCCGGGGCGCGGGCCGGTCATGCCCGGGGCGCGGCGATGTCCTCGCCGGCCGCGAGGTCGGCCCCGGCGGGCAGCCGGGACGCGAGGAAGGAACGCAGCGGACCGACATGGACGTCGGGGTTGTCCCACTCGTTCTCCAGGTTCTCCGTGATGTGGTGCTCGGCGACCGGCTTGCCGGTGCCGTCGGGCAGGAACTGCCGCACCACGGGGTGCAGGTAGCGCGCGTCGAGGCCGCTGGTGTCCTGCTGGGGCGTCCTGCTGACGGTGATGTCGAAGGGATCGACCTGGTCGTGGTCGGCGCCGTACTCCAGCGTGACGGTGAAGTAGGAGGCCAGGTCGCCGAACCGTCCCTGGGCGGCGGCATGGTGCAGGTGTGCCACCGGGATCTCCTCGCAGTGGCGCACCGCTCCATCGGCGGTGACGAGCACCGCGTCGCCGAGGAACCCGAAGAGCTGCCACAGGGCCGAGGTCCGGTTGACCCGCTCGATGAGCGCGTCGGTCACCGGGCCCGCGGCGGCGGGCAGGGCGGTGTGCGGCCAGTCCTGGTCGTGGTAGCGGAGTTCGAGGATGCGGTGCAGCGCCTTCACCCCGTACCGGAACCCGTGGATGAATCCGCTGGTCGACTTCTTGAAGTCCAGGGACTGGGTGATGGTGCCGGCGAAATACAGATCGGGCACGTTCACGGATTCCCAGGCGTCGGTGAGCTTCGGGAAGCGGTCCTTGATGACGAGGTCGGGTCGGCAGTCGTCGTCGAAGATCGAGGCGTCGAAGCGGAAACCGGTGGCCAGGATGACCCGGTCGTACGGGATGTCCTTCACCACTTCCGCGACGCGTGCGAATTTAACACTCACGACATAGGTGCCGTCGGGGTTCCGTGCTATACGGAGGATGTCGCCGTCCAGTACGGCGTTCTGGGACTTGAGCTGGTAGGTGTCCAGGAAGTTGTTGTTCACGGCCCGGAGATGTCCGACGAAATGCGTCCGCCAGGCGAGCTTGAGCGAGCCGGGTCCGGCGACGTGGATGACGGCCGCGGTCTCGATGAGATGGTCGGCGGTCTCGAACGCGGAATTTCCCCGCCCGATGATGAGTACCCGCTTGTCGGTGAATTCGGCGGGGTCGACCGACACCTGGGCGTAGTGCTCGGCCTCCGCGGCGCCCTCGATGGGCGGCACGTACGGCCGCGAGACACCGGTGGCGACGATGACCCGGCGGGCCCGGACAACGTTGCCATTGTCGTCGGCCGCCACGAAGAAGCCGCCGTCGGGCCGCGAGATACGGGTGATGCGGGTGTTGAACCGGATGTTCAACCCGTGCGTCCGGGCGAAGTCCGCGAGGTAGCGGACCATGTCGTCGGCCGGCGGGAAATAGCGCGGGGAGTAAGCGGTGAACAGCGGGCCCTCGTCCGAGAGCAAGGAGTTCCAGTCGACGCGCAGACGCATCTCGGGGTCGCTCCAACCGGTGTGCACCTTATTGGAGGAGATAAGGGTCCGGTGTCTGGGAAAACGGGTGAAGAAAGCGCCGGGAGCGTCGCTCTCCTCCACGATGAGGTAGTTTCTGCCGCTTTTCTGGAGGAAGTACCCGGCTTGGAGGCCCGCGGGGCCGCCGCCGATGACGAGATAGTCAACCTGTCCTGAATCGGACATGGCCTTCTCCTGCCTGACGTGGGGGTGGGAAGGACGGTACTTGACGGTTAAAGCATGGAGCCACCCCTAGTGTTGTGTGATCTAGATCACACAACACTAGGGGTGGCGCATTTCCTCCTTCGGCTAACGTGAAGTCGTGAGGGGCGGTCCGGAGTGTCGGGCGCGCCGGCCATGGTCGTTTTCCAGTCATTCACACTGCCTTTACATCGGTTATCGGCCCAGAGTGGAGACGAAGTGGACGAAAAGCCCGGGGAAGTCTTTCCGCAACCGCTCGTCGACGCGTTCCGCGAAGCTCCCGGTCTGCCCGCTTTCGAGTACCGGGGGCGCGCGGTCACCAGGGGGCAGGTGCTCGTCCAGATCGCCGGGTTCGTGAGAGGGCTGCGCGGTGCGGGCCTGACCGCCGGATCCCGCGTGGCCCTCGACACCGGTGTCACGCCCGAGGCGTTCGCCGTCCGCGTCGCCGCCCATGTAGTCGGCTGCCAGGTGGTGGCACTGCGCCCCGGGCTGACCCCCGAGCACCTGCGCGACATCCTCGCCCGCGGCATCAGCGCCGTGGTGACGGACGACCCCGCGAGCCGGCCGGCACAGGCCGCCGAAGCGGGCGGGATCCCGCTGCTGGACACCGGCGGAGCGCTACGGCCCCCGGCACCCTTCACGCCCGGCCCCGAGGACCTCACCGCCCGGGGCGACCGCGACGGCATCGGCGTCATCCACCTCACCAGCGGCAGCACCGGCCGGCCCAAGGGCACGATGGTGACCTACGGCGCCCTGTCGGAGGCATGGGCCCTGCGACCCGGCCGCTGGACCGACCGCACCCGGCGCCTCGCGGCACGGTACGCGCGCTTCCTGCTCTTCGGCACACTCAGCAGCGCCGTCATGTTCGAACACGTGTGTCTGTCGCTGCTGGGCGGAGGCACCGCCGTCATCCCGGACCAGCCCCTGCGCTTCCCCGAGGTCTTCGCCGAGCACCGCGTCAGCGCCTGCATGACGACGGTGCCGCGCCTGTACGGCATCCTCGACGCCGTCCGCGACAGGGCCGTCGACACCGGCAGCCTGCGCGCCCTCGTCGTGGCGGGCTCCCCGCTCGCCCCGCACCGGCTGACCGAGGCGGCCGGGCTGCTCGGTCCGGTGGTCCACCACGCCTACGGCCAGACGGAGACGGGCATGCTGACCGTCCTCGAACCCGGGGAACTGGTGGCCGATCCCGGCCTGGCCGACAGCGTCGGGCGTCCGCTCGACACCGTCGAGATGACCGTGCGGGATCCCGACGGACGAGACCTCCCCGCGGGCCGGACGGGCGAGGTGTGGGTCCGGCTGGCGGACGCGTTCCACGGCTACTGGGAGGACCCTCGGGAGACCGCGGAGGTCCTGCGGGACGGCTGGGTCCGCACCCGGGATCTCGGCCGGCTCGACACACGGGGGTATCTGCGGTTGTCCGGGCGCACGCGCGACATCGTCATCGTCAACGCCGTCGTCCACTACGCGGGCCCCATAGAGCGGGTCCTGGCCTCCCATCCGGACATCGACCAGGCCTACGTCGTCGGAGTCCCGGACGACCGCACCGGCGAGGCGATCCACGCCTTCGTGGTCCCGCACCCCGGGGCCGTACCGGCCGTGGACGCGCTGCGCGAACTGGTGGCCCGGGAACTGGGGGAGGCCGCCGCCCCGGTCCGGGTCGACAGCATCACCGAGGTGCCCGTCGCACCGAGCGGCAAGCCGGACAAGGCGGCGTTGCGCGCCTTGCTGGAGACCTCCTGACCGCACACGGGTCACCTGGCCGTCCGCCCTTGCCGCTGACGCCGGGCAGGCGCGCGCCGCGACCCCCGATCCCCGGCCGAGAGCGGCCGGGACAGGCCCCCCGAACCTGATCGAGCGCCTCGTCCGGGCACCGCGGCTGTCGGGCCGTCGGGAGCGGACGTCACTCACCTTGCCCGGACCTTTCTCCACGATGACGCGGAGCGCCCGGCGAGGGGCGCCGAACGTGGACGGCCGTCCGCTCTGCCGCCGCACCGGAAACTCCGATGCGTCGGTTCCCGCGCCCCTGCGATCATCCGTGCATGGCACATGGTCTCGCAGCACTGGTCATCCGGCACACGCACCGGGTTCCCTGCCCCGGCGGCGCTGCCGGGGAAGGCGCCGCCGCTGCACGGCAGTTCGACGCGGCGTTGATGTCCGTCGGCTTCAAACTCTCGGCGCGACTGCTGGAGCGGCTCGCCGGAAAGTCCGAGCCTGCCGTCCTGCACACCGCCAAGCGGGTGCTGCGCACCGTGAGCGAGATGGTGGGGGACCACGTCCGGCACAACGCGTACTTCATCGACTTCCCGGCGAACGTGCCGGACACCGAGGAGTTCTGGACGCGGTGCGTGCCGGCGGCCCTCGGCGACGAGGAGTCGCGCGACAACGTGCGGCGACAGGCGGCGAACGGGACGCTGGACCTGCTCGGTCTTCCCGCTTACGGCCGCTACCAGCACACCTACGAGGAAATGCTCGCGGCGCAGGACGAGTTGATCGCCTCGGCGGGCGACCGGGTGACCGTGCTGCACCTCGGGCGCGACCTGGACGACGAACTCACCGACCTGTACCTGGCGTTGGCGGGCAGCCCGACGCCCCTGGCCGAGGAGCACCTGAGCGATCTCAGGATTCTCGCCGAGCGGTGCGCTCTCGGCCCCCAGCCGGAGTCGATCCCGGTCCGGGAGAACCGGGCGGTCGTCAACGCGGCCCGTCTCACCGCCGGAGCCGACCTCCTGCTGGACACCGTCGTCGACGTGCTGCGACTGGCCTGCGCCCTCTCGGGCGGCGACGTGACGCTGCGGGAACCCACCCGGTTCCGCGCGCTGCCACGGGCGGTCCGCCGTGCGCTGCTCGCGGGCCTCGACGCCGTAGTCGCGGCGAACCCCGCCAAGCTGGCCGACGTACCCGCCTACCGCGAGCAGTTCAAGCGGCTGGGCGAGCGTCTGCACCCGCACGAGTACCCGCGCTGGCCGAACGCGGCCGAGGTGTTCGCCGTGGCACGGGGCGAGAAGGAGGCGCGCTCCTTCGACAGCCGTGCCGAGCGACTGCTCGCCGGGTCCGACGTCATGGGTGCCGTGCGTCTGCTGTCGTCCGCGCCCGGCAAGTTGTTCCGGGCGCTGGACCTGCTGCTGCGTGTCGCCGCCGACCAGGACGAGCGTGACGCGGTGGTGGACGCCGCGGTGCGGGCCGCTCCCGAGGTCTCCGGCCGGGTCGTGCTCTCGGTCCGTGAGCACTTCCTCAACCGGGAGCGGGAGAGCGGCAGGCCCCGGATCTTCGTCAATCGCCGGGGCCGGGGCTGGGTCGCTCCCGACACGCGGCCCCCGGTCCCGGCCGCCGACCGCGACCGCCTGATTGCCGCCCTCGACACCGAGGTACGCCGCAGACTCCCCGCGCCTGGCCGGCTGCTGGTGGACCCCGACGTCCTCGACGTGGCGCTCCCGCTCAGCGGCAGGGCGGCCCCGGCCGGGCTCGGTGTGCTCCCGCGCGGTACGGTCTCGGCGGTCGAAGGCGAACTGCTTCGTTTCTTCGTGTACTGGAAGCAGACCGAGAGGCGAACCGACTACGACCTCTCGGCCCTGCTGCTCAACACCGATTACAGCACCGACTGCTGGCTCTCCTACACGTCTCTCAGCGCGGTCGGGGGCCGGCACTCGGGCGATGTCACCGAGGCACCCGACGGGGCCTCGGAGTTCATCGACCTGTCGCTGGACCAGATACGCGCCACTTTCATCGCTCCACAGGTCAACATCTACGCGGGCGAGGATTTCGAGGAGGCCGCGGAATCTGTCTTCGGCTGGATGCTGCGTGAGGGGGAGCAGAAGGGCCGGCCGTTCGAGCCGCGAACGGTGCGGATGAAGTCGGAGCTGCGGGGGACGGGCCGGGTGGCGCTGCCCCTGGTGTTCAGGCGCGACTACGACGGCCGGTGGCACGCGAAGTGGCTGCACCTGTATCTGCGGGGCATTTCGTCGGCCAACCGGGTCGAGGAGAACCAGACGTCGGTGTCCACGGTGGTGCGCGCCGTCGTGGAGCGCGAGTACCTGACGGTGCGCCATCTCGTCGGCCTGATGTCCGACGGCGTCACGGAAGTCGACCTGTGGGACGGGGGTCCGGTCCCCGACGAGCCCGTCACCTACATCGGTCTTGAACGTCCCGAGGAACTGCACCCGGACTCCCGCGTCATCACCGTCGAAAACCTGCGCGACCTGATCCCCGGCTGAGTGCTAGCGTTACCCGTGGCGAGGCCATGAAAGGGCTTCCTTCTCCCTTCTTCGACTGAACAAGTCTTTTCGCTTTCCTCGCCTTCACGTCGCTCCGGGCGGCGCACGCGCTCACCGCGCGTGCGCCGCCCGGAGTCGTTGTCTCACCGGCGCGGCGACGCGTGCGCCGCACGCTCTCCTAAGGTGAAGGCGAAGTACCATCCCTGCTCTCAGCGGCATAATCCATCAGAAGGCGCACAACATGCCCAAAGCGAGCCGACCCGACATCCAGGAATGGGCTGAGCAGGTACACCGGACCACCCTCGATGTGGCGGACATGCTGGGAGTGTCCCCGGAGGCTTGTGCCCGTGACCCCATGAGTCTCATCCCGGCCCTCCAGGGCTGGGTCTCGCGGGCGCCACTCGATGAATTCGGGCACCCCGACTGGCTGGCGCTGCACGAGGACCTGCTGTGTTGCCTCTCCGACTTCCTGATTCGACGGCACGGCGCACGGTGGCAGGCGCAACGCGACTCCGTCACATCCAGCGGATACCGTTACGTCATCGAGGCCACGGGGGTCGATGGACGGACACGCCGGCTCGACCCGGACGGGATCGTCAGGAGGGAACTCGCCGCTCTCCCGATCGACGTCGTACGCATGCTGGCTACCGCGGAACTGGAACTACGCCTCACCCGCCAGCCGGTCGAGGACGCATAGGGTCCTCCTTCGTGGGCGGTCCGCTGTCAACTGGCAGCCGCGCGGCGCCCTCGCGGCAGGGCCGCGGTCCGGAGCACCCGGCGAACCGTGCGGCGAGGAACTGCCGAAGCCGACTCGGCACCACGCAACTAAGCTGACTAGTCTGTGGTGTTGGCGAGCCCCCCTCCGCAACCTGCGCGGCGCGGGCCGCAGTCCGTGTGCCATGCGGGTGCCGTGGCACACTTCAGCACGCTGCTGCCGGCAGAAGGGAAGAGGGAATCGGCGTGAGCGAACGGAAGTCCGCCCCGACCGTGCCGGCCGTCGTCCTGGGCCGGCGCCGGTTCCTCCTCTCCTGAGCCCCGCGTCACCCGTACCCCCGAAGTCGCGGTTCCCCTTACAAAGGACACACGGAATAACGATGACATCGAAGCCCATTGACACCAGTCGGCCCCACCCGGCGCGCATGTATGACTACTACCTTGGTGGCAAGGACAGTTACCCGGTCGACGAGGAGGCCGCGGAGAGGGTCATATCGTTCCTGCCAGCCATCAGGATCGCCGCCCGCACCAACAGAAGCTTCATGAACCGAGCCGCGCGACTGTTGGCCGAACGGGGTGTGACCCAGTTCCTCGACATCGGAACCGGTATCCCGACCGAGCCCAACCTCCACCAGGTCGTACAAGCGGTCAATCCGCGAGCACGTGTGGTGTACGTCGACAACGACCCCATCGTTCTCCGTCATGCGGAGGCGCTCCTCCGGAGCACCCCCGAAGGGGCGACGAAGTACATCGAGGCGGATGTCCGCGAGCCCGAGAAGATCACCGAAAGCGCCAAGGAAATCCTCGACTTCGAGGAACCCGTCGCTCTCTCGCTCGTGGCCCTCCTGCATTTCGTCTCCGACGAGTACCAGCCCTACGAACTCGTCAACAATCTCTTGGCCCCGCTCTCCTCCGGCAGCTTCCTCATGCTCTCGCACGTGACGGGCGACTTCGATCCTGCCGGGTGGGCCAAGGCCGTCGACATCTACCGGAAGAGCGGCGTGCCCGCGCAAGTACGCTCCCGGGACGAAGTCGCCCGGTTCTTCACGGGCCTCGACCTGATCGACCCGGGCGTACAGGTCGTCACCGACTGGCACCCGGAGCCTGACCAGGAGTTCGCCGACGAACAGGTGCCCCTCTACGTCGGCGTGGCGCGGAAACCGTAAGCGCCCGGCGGTGCGGCAGCGACACGGACGGCCGACCCTCCCGAGGGTTCGGCCGCCGTGCTGTTCGAGGCCGAGCCACCAGGGGCGTCGGCGTGGCGCCCGTGAGACGTGCTGAAGACCATCGTCGAGGAGCAGGACCGAGCCGGCCCCCGGGCGGGGCCGCAGCGTCGGCCGGATGACCGGTGACGGCGCCCTTGAGCACGCGAAAACGTCGCCGACGATCCCGGTCCGTTCGGCGGGGCGTATCGGCATGGTCGCCCGGCACACGAGTGACGCGACCGGCTGCGCCGTGGTGGCCGCTGTGCTCGTGCTGACGAGCGGCCTCGCCGTAGGCGGAAACGAGGAGCGGGGCGCCCCCGGCGGCCTGAGTGGGATCGTCGTGATCGTGGCCGTGCCCGCCGTCCACCGGCAGGTGGGCCGGGGAAGGCGGGTGGCCGAGCTGGTCAGCGGTCGTCGGCCGTCGGTGGCCTCCCCCCCGTTAGCGGAGGCCACCGACAGCGTCACGTTCTCAGCGGTTGGTCCACAGGTTCCACTTCCAGGGCCACATGTTGCCCTCGGCGCACTGGTAGCGGTCCCAGTGCCCACGGTCGATGCCCTGCTGGCCGGCCGTCTGGCAGCCGCTCAAGGTCATGAACTTGCCGCGGTGGATGTCGAGGCTGTCGGCCGCCTGGACAGCGGCCACCTGGTGGGACGCCGTGCCGGGGACCGCGACGGCGGGAGCCGCGGACGCCAGACCGAGACCGGTCACCGCGATGGCCGCGAAGGCGGACAGTGTGGTGCGCATACGCATGATGAACATCCTTTCGGTTGGGGTGTGAAGTCGGTCCGTGCGGCATCCGCCGACACGGCCCCGACCACCGGTCACGCTCACCCTCGGGGGTGATCCGCTCAGCCGGTATGCCGAGTTTGCGCAGGAAGGTGCGCCTTCACAACCAGATCCCGTTTGCTTCACCGATGTCGGGATAAATAAAGTCCTGACCTGCTGGGACATGCCTGTCCCGGGACATGGGTCAGTCGGCGGGACGCTGTTGCCCCGCCCTTGAGGAAGGCCCCGATCGATGACCGGCCAACAACCAGACCGGGGTACGGCAGCACGAAGGCTGGGGGACGCGCTGCGGAGCCTGCAGCAGCAATCGGGGCGTACGCTCCGCAGCCTCGAGGCGCAGGTCCGTATCAGCGACTCGTCGCTCTCCCGCTACTTCCGCGGCGAAACCGTGCCGGCCTGGGGCGTGGTGAGGGACCTGTGCCGGGCGTTGGGCGCGGACCCCGCCGAGTACCGCGCACTGTGGGAGGCAGCCGACCGGAACCGGCCCGACCTGCCGGCCGGCACCTACACCGCCGGTGCTACCGGCCCGTCTTCCCGTTCCCGTCCTGCCTGGTGGCGACGGCTGCGTGGAGCCCTGTCCAGCCGCGGGGGCATCGCCGTGGCCGCTGCCGTCGGGGGTGCGCTCGTAGCGGGACTGCTGTTCGCGCTGGGCCTGCGCGGTGCCTCCGATGCGGCGCGGAGCGCCGAGGGAAGCCCGGGCGAGAGCGGCAGCGCCGGTGTTCTCGTCCACAACGTCGAGAAGAAATGCCAGGAGCCCCGTACGCACGAATGCGCGCTGTCCCTCGCCTACAACCCGTACCGCCCCTACGTGACCTCCAACTCCGCCGACCGCGTCTGGCACCACGACCTGCTCCAGGCACGCTGCACCATCGCCAACGGCGTCACCGTCACCGACGAGAACCACAAACACACCAGCATCTGGATCCAGGTCACACGGAATGGAAAGCACCTGTGGCTCCCCGGGATCCGCGTCCGCCCGAACGACCTGAACCAGCTCACCACCATCCTGCCCACCTGCTCTCCTCAAAGGTTGTGAGTGCTGGTCAGCCGTCGAGGGTGAGGACCCCGGCCCCCCGGACCCCCTGCGCTGGGAGGCGTTGACCTCGGGCCTGCCGTGGCCCTGCGGGCGCGCCTGGTCGATGACGCGGCCGACGGCGGACTTCGACACCCCGAACAGCGGAGCGAGCTTCCGCAGCGTCAGGTCGGCCCGCCAGCAGCACCAGATCCTCCAGCGGCGGCAGTCTCCACGGCCGCCCGTCAGCGAACCGGATCCGCTCCCTCCCGCCGCAGCGCGGCGATCATTCCGCCGAGCGCCACAGCCCCGTCCCGGCCGTCAGGGCTCCGGGATGAAGGCAGGGTCGATACCCATCGCGGCAACACCCTCGCGCACAGAGCGGTCGAACTGTTCGATCGCCGCCACCAAGACGTCCCAGGTGACGGGAGCGGTCCAGAAGTCCGGCGTGAAGACGGAGCCGACCCGCCAGCCGTCGACGGAGTTCACGATGCGGATCAGTCCCTCCTCCGCCTGCATCGAGTCGAGCTGGAAGTCCTCTTCGCCGGCGGTCGGCCTCTGCAGCCAGAGCGCCAAGTCATACGCCAGCTCGGTCACGGGGAACGCCTCTTCCGACCACACCACCCGCCCCTGTTCCCAGATGGAGAACTCTGCCTCGATGTCGAGGAGGAGCACTTCCAGAGGAGCCTCTTGCGGGGTGAGCCCGCGCTGCGGCAGATCCGACAGTCCGAAGTTCCGGCAGACGAACCGCACCGCACGGCCTCCATGTGATCTGAGGCCTTCGACTCGTCCAGGCCCACCCAAATGCGAAGAGCATTACCGTAGAGGACCTCGGACGGCGGAGATATGCGGTACGGGGACGAAGCCGAGCCGCTCGGCCGCGCGGGCCGCCAACAGCCGGGTGGCGGTGTCCTCTCCGGCCAGGAAGGTGATGTTGATCCGGGTGCCCGGCGGGCTGCGGTCGCGCGCCCGGGGTTCATCGCGGATCTCGGCTTTCGTACGGCTGTCTACGGACCGTCGAGATTTGCGCTGCGGTACCGGGGCCGGTGGCAGGGCATCCGCCGCCGGTCGCGCGCCGGGTTATGGACCTGTGCGCCGCACCTTGTATGGCCCTGGTGACCGGGCCAATGGTGGGACAGGGTGGGGCGACGGCGGGACTTGATGATCGCCGCGCTGGCCGGGCAGTTGCCCGGTGCGGTGGTGCACGGCGCGGCCGCGGGTCTGCATCTGACGGTCACCTACCCCGGGCGCGTACCGGACACCGAGTTCGCGGCGGCGGCGCTGGCGCACGGGGTGAAGTGCCACCCGTTGTCCTGGCACCGCCAGTCTCCCGGGCCGCCCGGCCTGGTCCTCGGCTACGCGGCCGGCTCGCCCGGTGTGATCGCCGACGGCGTGGCACGGCTCGGCCGGGCCCTGCGTTCGCTGAGCTGACCAGCCCGCCCGGCTGGACGATTCCCGCGTCCGGTGCCCTGGAGACCGACGCGGCAACGCCCGCCGAACGCCCCCGCCAGGTGTCCCCGTCAAGCCTCCTCCGCCACCGCCGACGCGGCGGTGTTGTAGCGGGCCAGCAGGGTGCGCAGGGCCTTCACCTCGTCCGGGGACCAGCCGGTGGTGCGGGCGTCGACCTCGCGGTACATCCGGGCGTCGGCGCGGGCGAGCAGTTCCCGGCCCCGGTCGCTGGGGCGCAGCAGCTGGACGCGGCGATTGCCGGGGACGGGCTCGCGTACCAGCAGGCCGGCCCGCTCCAGGGCGGTGACCTGGCGGCTGATCGTGGACTTGTTCAGCCCGTAGAGCCCGACCAGGTCCGCCGCCCGGGCCCCGTCGCGTTCGGACAGCTCGGACAGCAGTGAGTACTCGACGAAGCTCAGGTCGGGGTGGAGCCGTTCGGCGTGGGCCCGGAAGCGCCGGGAGAGGGTCACCAGCTCCCGGACGAGCCCCGGGACCTCCGTGTCGTCGTCGGTCACGTGTGTCCGTCCTTCCCCATGATTCCGGTACGCATGATCACACATGCGGACTGGAGTTGCCTTTTGCAACTCACTCGCCCCGGCGTTACAGTGGCTTCAGTTGCTATTTACAACTCACCGATCGTGCGGCCCCACCCGAACCTCTCCAGGGGCAGTCGGGCGAGATGTTCGCCGCACTTTGGCCCCTTATGCTCCGGATAGTCCGGAGCGGGCCAGGAGAGGCAGGCGAGAGTCATGCGAGCCGAGGACGTCGTCCGTGCACCGTCGACACCTCTGGATGCCCCGGCCTTCCCGGCGGGCCCGTACCGGTTCACCGACCGCGAGTACCTGAACATCACCTACCGCACGGACCCCGAGGCCCTGCGCCGGGTGGTGCCGGAACCACTGCGGGTGGCCGAGCCGCTGGTCCGCTTCGAGGTCATGCGGATGCCCGACGTCACCGGACTGGGCGACTACACCGAGGCCGGGCAGCTCGCCGTCGTCGAGTACGAGGGCGAGGCGGGCGAGTACAGCATCTCGATGCACGTGGACAACTTCCCCGCCATCGCCAGCGGCCGGGAGACCGGCGCCTTCCCGAAGAAGGCCGGCCGCCCCCGGCTGTACGTCGACCAGGACACCCTGGTCGGCACCCTCGACCACGGCACGCTGCCCGTGGCCCGCGCCACGATGGGCTACAAGCACCGGCCGCTGAACATGGAGCAGGCCCGCGAAGAGCTGACCCGGCCCACGTTCATGATCAAGAAGCTGTCGCACTACGACGGTTCGCCGCGCATCTGCGAACTCGTCCGGACGCAGATCGCCGACATCGTGGTCAAGGGAGCCTGGAGCGGCCCCGCCCGGCTCCAGCTCTTCGCCCACGCGCTGGCCCCGCTCGCGGACCTGCCGGTCCTGGAGGTCGTCTCCGCCGCCCACGTCCTGACCGACCTGACCCTGGGCCGCGCCCGGGTCGTCCACGACTACCTCGCCTGACCGCTCCCAGGGGCTGGAGCGGGAAAAACCGGCCCGGAGCAGGAGACCGGCCCGGCACAAGAGCAACCGAGAGGAGAAGGGCGCGCATGTCAGAGCACGACAGCATCGCCGGAATCCGCAACGTCACCGTCGTCGGGGGAGGGGTGATCGGCGCCTCCTGGGCGGCGTTGTTCCTGGCCCGCGGGCTGTCCGTCACGGTCAGCGACCCCCAGCCCGGTATCGAGGAGGCCGTGCGCGGGCACATCGCGCAGGCCGCGCCCGCGCTCGGCGCGCTGGGGCTGGACACCTCGGACCTGACCGCACGGCTCGCCTTCGTACCGGACCTGGCGGACGCGGTCCGCGCGGCGGACCTGGTGCAGGAGAACGGCCCGGAGCGGCTGGAGGTGAAGCACGAGATGTGGCGCGTCATCGAGGAGAACGCCCCCGCCGGCGCGCTGTTCGCCACCTCCACCTCCGGCATCCCCGCCACCGAGATCGCCACCGCCCTGAAGGACCCGGGGCGGCTGGTCGTAGGGCACCCGTTCAATCCGCCCCACCTGGTGCCGCTGGTGGAGGTCGTGCCCGGCGAGCGGACCTCACCGCAGACCACCGAGCGCGCCCGCGCCTTCTACGAGGCCCTGGGCAAGCGTCCGCAGGTGCTGCGCAAGGAGGTGCCGGGGTTCGTCGCGAACCGGCTCCAGTCGGCGATCTTCCGGGAGTGCGTGTACTTGGTGAGCGAGGGAGTGGTCACCATGCGGGAGCTGGACGACATCGTCACCTCCTCCCTGGGGCAGCGCTGGGCGGTCGCCGGCCCCTTCCGCTCGTTCCACCTCGGCGGCGGCGACGGCGGACTGCCCCACTTCATGAGCCACCTCGGGACCGGCATGGAGCGCCGCTGGGCCGACATGGCCGAGGAACACGTCGCGTTCGACGAGCGCACCCGGCGGCTGCTGACCGAGCAGGTGAAGGACTTCGGCGGCCCCGTCGCCGACCTCGCCGCCGAACGCGACCGCCGGCAGATCGCCGTCATGCGCGCCCTCGGCGAGGGCTACGACGGCTGACCCGACCCACACTCGCACAGAGGCTGAACATGAGCACGAGCACTGAAGAAGTCACCGCACGCATCCGGAAGGCCCTCGCCCACCCCCTCACCCACGAGGACGACGGCTTCGACATCCACGAGGCCCTGCGCGAGGTGCTGGCCCCGGCCGGTCTGCGCCGCGAGGACAGCGGCGGAAAGATCACGTTCATCGGCAGCGACCCGGTCGTGCCGAGCATCATGCGCCTGGGCGCCGTCCCCGCCCTGGGAATGACCGCCAAGTCGGTCGCGCTGGCCGCGCTGTGGCGCCGGCGGGGCGGCGAGGGCCAGGACATCACCATGGACCTGCGCAAGGCCCCGCACCGGCTGTGCCCCTTCTACGACAAGAAGTGGGAGCTGCTCAACGGCTACCCCGGCGGCACCCCCTCGGACCCCGTCAACCCGCTCGGGTTCGACTTCTACCAGACCCGCGACGGGCGCTGGGTGATGCCGCTCAACCCCTACCCGAAGATCAAGAACGCCGTCTACAAACTGCTGCGCACCTGGCCCGAGAAGCAGGCCGTCGCCGCCGCCATCGCCCAGTGGGACGCCGCCGACCTGGAACGGGCCGGTGACGAGATCGGCGTGGTCATGCCGATGCTGCGCACCACGGAGGAGTTTCTGCGGGAACCGGCGTACGAGTACATCGCCGAAGAACCGCTCATCAAGATCGAGAAGATCGGCGACAGCGAGCCCGAGCCCCTGAGCGCCGGCGCCGACCAGCCGCTGTCCGGCGTGCGCGCCCTCGGCATGGGCCACATCATCGCCGGTGCCGGCGTCGGCCGGGACCTGGCCCAGCACGGCGCCGACGTGCTCAACATCTGGCGGCCGAACGAGCTGGAGCACGACTCGACGTACAACAGCGCCAACGTCGGAGTCCGTTCGGCCACCATCGATCCCTACGGCGCCGACGGCCGGGCGAAAATCCGTCAACTGCTGCGCGACGCCGACGTGTTCTACGCGAACCGCCGCCCCGGCTACCTGGAGAAGATCGGCCTGAGCGCGGAGGAGGCCGCGGCCGTCCGCCCCGGCATCATCCACTGCAGCTTCTCCCTCGCCGGCGAGACCGGCCCATGGGCCCACCGGGTGGGCTTCGACCAGACCGCCGGCGCGCTCAGCGGCATCATGCTGATGGAGGGCGAGGACGGCGTCACGGCCGGCCCGACCAGCGCCCCGGGCCTGCCGTACATCATGGTCGTCAACGACTACGTCCTGTCCTGGCTGGCCACCACCGGCGCGCTCGCCGCGCTGATGCGGCGCGCCGAGGAGGGCGGCAGCTACCGCGTCACCCTCAACCTCACGCGGATCGCCACCTGGATCCTCAGCCTCGGCGTCTTCGACCGGGGTTACGCCCAGGAGACCGCTCTCGCCCCGGACCCGGACTCCCCGCACGCCTACCTCGACCCGGACACCTTCACCGCCGACACCCCTTGCGGCCGCTACCAGGGCGTCACCGACCAGGTGATCATGTCCAGGACCCCGGGACGCTTCCGCACCGCCCTCGTGCCGCGCGGCAGCAGTGCCCCCGTGTGGCTGCCCCGTCCCCACTGACCGGCACCGGGTCGCCGGACCGTGCGCTGCGACGGCCGTGCGCGGCGTCATCGACGGGGAACGCCGTGCGCGGCGTCATCGACACGGAACGGCCGGGCCCGGCCGTGCGAAGCGACCGGGCCCGGCGAGCTTCCCGGGCGAAGAGCGCTTCGGCCAAGCGGGCGCCCGACGTGCCGGCCACACCCGTTGGCCGTCTCTTTCCGGCGTTCGGCGGACAGTGCCCGTCGCAAGCCTCACCATGGAGAGGCCATTCTTCCTGCCGATCTTGAGGAGACGGGGATGGGTAAGCACGAGAAGCCGCCGGCCGACCCGAGTACGGGCACCCCGCCGCCCGGCAACAGTGACGGACAGGTTCCTCCGCCTCCGCCCAGTACCGGCAAGCACAAGAAGTAGCCGTACGGTGCTGATGACCGCACCCGGCGTCGGCAGGCTGCGGCGATCGCTGGCCGCGGCCATGGACCAGCGCGGCGACTGGCCCGAACGATCCCCTTGGATCCGTGAGGCCGTGGATGCCCTGCCCCGGCACCGGTTCGCCCCGGACCGCGTCTGGCGGTGGGACGGACACGTCTACGTGCCGGTGGACCAGCGGATCGATCCGGCCGGCTGGGCGAGGGAGGTGTATCCCGGCCCCGACGCGGCGACCGTCACCGAGGTCACGGACGGACTGCCGGCATCCAGCCTGTCCAGTCAGGCCGTCGTGGTCGACATGCTGGACTCCCTGCTCCTCGAACCCGGCCACCGCGTCCTCGAGCTGGGAACAGGCAGTGGATGGAACACAGCCCTGCTCAGCCGCCGCACCGGCCCCCGTCTCACCGTCAGCGTCGAGACGAGGCCCGGCCTGGCACGGGCGGCCCGCCGGGCACTGGCCGGAGCCGGACTCGCCGCGCACGTGAAGGTCGGTGACGGCAACCGGGGATGGGCCCCCGCAGCACCCTACGACCGGGTCATAGCCACGTACGCCGTCGAGCGGATCCCGTGGGCCTGGGTCGCACAGACACGGCCGGGCGGACGCATCGTCACTCCCTGGGGCCGACTCGGACACGTCGCGCTCACAGTCGCCGACGACGGCCGGTCCGCGACCGGATGGATCCAGGGCCTGGCACAGTTCATGCCCGACCGCGCCGCGTTGCGCCGCGAACCCGGCTTCACACAAGTGCGCGCCCGCAGCGAACCGGAGGGGGAGCGGACCTTCCCCCGCGACCTCACCCCACTGCATGCCGACGTACACCTGCGGTTCGCGCTGCGCGTCGCCCTGCCTCAGCTGAGGATCACGCTCGCCTACGACGCCGACGGCCTCAACGCCTGGATGCACGACGCCGAGGAGTCCTGGGCCGTGCTCTCGGCCATCGGCGGCGGCCGGACGATCGCCACCCAGGGCGGCCCCCGACGCCTGGCCGACGAACTCGAGACGGCGTGGGACACCTGGCTGGACCTGGGCGGCCCCGACCTGTACGACTTCGGCATGACCGTCACCGACAGCGGCGCGACGCAATACATCTGGGTCAACGACCCGGCGGCCGAACCCCGTTGGGCGATCACCTGCGACTCCACGCCGACGAATGACTGACCGCGGCAGCGTCGAGACCGCGACTCGGCTGGTGCCTGTCCCGTTCCCTACGGGCTGATGCCAACACCTCGTTGCCGAGCCCGCGTGCCTGGGTGCCGTCCGCCTCACCGTCGTCCGTCCCCCTCAGCGCCGTGCCCGTCGCCCACCCTGCCGCGCATGATCCACTGATCCGGGCACAAGCGATGTCGCAGCCGCCCGCCCGCGGTCGGGCACGGCCGCCTCCTCGGAGCACGCGCGCCGAACCGTCCGATCTGCTCGCCGTCCTCCCCCGTGCAGCCGCCGGCTTGGCCAAGGTGCGGGCCCTGCGCGTCCGGCCGGACGCCGTGGGCCGGTTCGGGCGAGGGGCGTTGTCAGTGGGTCCCGCTAACTTGATCCATGTCCCGCCGATCCGGCGATGGGGCTTCCCTTGTGCTGCGAAGGAGATGGTGCGTTGTCCGATCACGAGAGGTCGAGCACGGCGCGGGTGATCCCGCCCGCCCGGCCGCGCAAGCTCGCCAAGGTGCCGTTCGTGGAACTGGCCGAGGGACGCCTCCAGGGCGTCGTCTCCAGCGGCTCGGCCATCGAGCGGGTCTACGTCTCCTCGGTCGCCGCCGGGACATACGCCTACGCGTGCAGCACCAACAACAACCGCCCCTGCGGCGGCGCCCGAGGCGGCTTCTGCAACCACATCGGCGCCCTGATCAGCGAAGCGGTGGTGCAGTACGGCGCCGAACGCGTCGCCCGCTATCTGCGGGCCGACCTCGGGGACGGCGAGGCGAGCGCGCAGACGATCAACGCCGGCATGAGCGCGACCCGCCCGTCCCCGGCGGACAGCAAGGCCGCGGCGTCCGTCTTCAGCCGGTTCCTGCGCCACCTGACCTACCTGGAACTCGCCCCCGTCACGGCGCCGTTGCCGGAAATGCAGTGGTTCCCGACCACGCGCGCGGAGAGCACGGATGTACCCCTGGGGGAGGCCGGCGCGGGCGACGAGGAAGGACTCGACGCGCTCACGGAACCCGTCGACGGGCTGACGGAGGCGCTGACCGCCGTCGACGCCTTCGACCGTGCCCTGACCGGCGGTCTGCTGTGCCCACGGCCCGCCCAGGCGGAAGACCTGATCACGCTCGCCGACGCGGTCGCCGCGAGCCCGCTCGCCGCCCGGGTCGCCGAGGCCGCCGAGAAGGCGGCGGCCGGCGCCGCGAGCGAGGACCACTTCGTCACCCTCGCCGCCGCCCGCACCGCCCTGCTCGGCTCCGCACACGACGCGCTCACCGCCCGCACGGACGAGATCACCGGTCGCGCCCGCGAGGAGGCCACCGTGCCGCCCGCCGCCGGAGGGCAGGCGCCGAACCTGCTCGCCGCCGCCCGCTCCTGGCTGTGCGACCTGGCCCGCACCGGCTGGCAGGGCATCGACCACGACGTGGTCTCCGGCGCCGCCCAGATCGTCTCCGCGATGCTCCCCGACCCGCGGCTGCGCCGCCTGGCGACCCTCCTCGACGGCTTCGCCGCCGAACTCGCCGCGTCCTGCCCCGGCGCCGCCCTGGAGCGGATACCGGTGCGCCGGTGGGCCGACCTGTGGGCACGGGGCATGCTGCTGACCCTCCCCGGCGCCGCCGCCGCGCCCGCCGCGCACACCGCCACGGGCCGGCTGCTGCCCCTCGGCGTCGACGTCCAGGAACACGCCACCGCCGTACAGGCCCAGGTGCACGCCGTGTTCGAACCCGCCGACGGCACCGCTGCCCGGCTGGTCCGGGCGAGTGTGTCCGTACCGAAGCCCGACACCGTCCTCGGCGCCGGTGTCTGGCAGTTGCTGCGCCCGCACATGACGCTCCTGGCCGCGGCCGGCGAGGGCCGCTCCATGGACCTCACCGACATGCCCGTCACCGCCGAGGGCGACCTGATCTGGCAGGACGAACACGCCCGCCCGGGCGAGCCGGCCGACCCCTTCGCCACCGCACGCGTCGCCCTGCCCACCGCCACCACGACGTCGGCCGTACCCCTGGACCGGCACCCGGCGCGCCTCGCCGAGCCCGTGTTCCTGGAGGGCTACGGCATCGACCGGGACGGCGACACAGTGACCTTCACCCTTCCCGCGTACCGCCTGCCGGTCGACACCGACCGCGTCCCGGTCGCCGGCCCCCTCACCGCGCAGTCCGTCGCCGCCTCCAGCGCCTGCATCGGGCTGCTCCGCTGGGACGCCGGCCGGTTCCGTCTCCAGCCGCTCGCCGTGGAGACCACCGTGCGCAGGAAACCGGTCGCGGTGCACGCCGGCGCCTGGGCCGGGGGCACCACCGACAAGGCCGGGACCAGGGCCGAGAAGGCCGCCACCGACGCGGTGAACGTGCTGCGTGAGCGCGCCGGAAGGCTGCTGCGGAAATGACCGACCACACCACCGACCAGACCACCGCACCCGCCGTCGAGGAGACCGTGTCGCCCGGCGCCGACGAGAACCGCCGGCAGGTCCTGTACTGGCGGCTGCTCGCCCGCCTCTTCGACCACGAGGAGCAGGCCGCCCTGGAGTCCGCCTCCCTCGCCGTCGTCGAGGACATCGGACTGCCGCCCGCACTGCTGGACCCGCAGGCATCCATCGACGCCATCGTGCAGCGCCACCCCGAGCTGGCCGCCGAACTCGACGCCCTGATGGTGCCCGAGCCGGACGAGGAGGGCCGCGACCGGACCGCCGAGGTGCGCCGCGCCGCCCTCGCCTCCAAGGTGCTGCTCAACGTCTTCGCCACCGGCACCGGCACCGTGACCGCCGGGCAGCTCGCCCGCTGGCAGTCCGACGCCGGATGGCTGGAACGGGCGCTCGGCTGCCGGCCCGGCGAACTGCGCGGCGGCCGGGGCACGGGACACGGCGGCCGGGGAGCGGGAGCCGGCACGGGCAGCGGTGGCGCGGGCGGGGGAGTGAGCCCGACCGGCACCGGGGGCGGCGGCCGCACCCCCGACCTCGGCAGGCTCGTCCCGGAGATCGGCCCCGAACTCGGCGCCCTGGAAGCCGACCTGGTCAAGCGGATGCACCTGCGCGAAGTCCTCGCCGACCCCGCGCTCGCCGCACAGCTCACCCCGAGCATGTCGCTCATCGAGCAGTTGCTGCGCGACAAGAACAACCTCTCCGGCGTCGCCCTCGCCAACGCCAAGGCACTGATCCGCCGCTTCGTCGACGAGGTCGGCGACGTCCTGCGCACCCAGGTCGAAAAGGCATCCGTCGGCGCCCTGGACCGGTCGATACCGCCCAAGCGGGTGTTCCGCAACCTCGATCTCGACCGCACGATCTGGAAGAACCTCACCAACTGGGACCCCGAGGAGGAACGGCTCTACGTCGACCGCCTCTACTACCGGCACACCGTCCGCAGGACGACACCCCAGCGCCTGATCGTGGTCGTCGACCAGTCGGGCTCGATGGTCGACTCGATGGTCAACTGCACCATCCTGGCGTCCATCTTCGCCGGACTGCCCAAGGTGGACGTCCACCTGATCGCCTACGACACCCAGGCACTCGACCTCACCCCCTGGGTGAGCGACCCCTTCGAGACCCTGCTGCGCACCAACCTCGGCGGCGGCACCGACGGCACGGTGGCCATGGCCCTGGCCCAGCCCAAGATCACCGAACCGCGCAACACGGTCGTGGTGTGGATCTCCGACTTCTACGAATGGCAATACGAGCCGCTGTTCGAGTCCATGGCGGCCGTCCACCGCTCCGGGGCGAAGTTCATCCCCGTCGGCTCGGTGACCAGTTCCGGTCGGGGCAGCGTCAACCCGTGGTTCCGGGAGCGCTTCAAGGACCTCGGCACGCCCGTGATCTCCGGACACATCCGCAAGCTCGTCCACGAACTGAAGACATTCCTCACCTGAGCCGTCCCGCGCCTCAGCACTCTTCCCTCCCCTCTCACCGAAAGGTATTCGACATGTCCGACCTGCTGCGCGCCCCCGCCGAGATCAAGTACGCCGAGGAACTGGACTGGCTGGAGTCGATCGACGACAACCCCAAGCCCTACTCCTGGCGGCTGTCCCCCAAGATGATCAGGCTGTTCGTCCTGGGGTCCGAGCGGGCCGACGGCCTCGACCGCGAGGTGGCCCAGAAGTGGTTCGGCGACCGGAGCATCGTGGAGCGGGCCATCGTCACCCTCGCCTCCGACCGCGGCCTGCTCCTGATCGGCGACCCCGGCACCGGCAAGAGCTGGCTCGCCGAACTGCTCGCCGCCGCCGTCTGCCGCAACTCCACACTCGTGGTGCAGGGCACGGCCGGCACCACCGAGGACCACATCAAGTACTCGTGGAACGTGTCCATGGTCATCGCCAAGGGCCAGTCCCGGGAATCGATGATCCCCTCACCGATCATGACCGCGATGGAACAGGGCGTCATCGGCCGCTTCGAGGAGCTGACCCGCTCCACCAGCGACGTCCAGGACGCGCTGATCTCCATCCTCTCCGAAAAGTACATCTCGGTCCCCGAACTCGACAGCGACAACATCGTCTTCGCCAAGCCCGGCTTCTGTGTCATCGCCACCGCCAACAGCCGCGACCGGGGCGTCAACGACCTGTCCTCCGCGCTCAAGCGCCGCTTCAACTTCGTCCGCATCCCGGTGGTCACCAACAAGAAGAGCGAGGCGGAGATCGTCCGCTTCCGCACCCAGGAACTCCTGCGCCGCCACCAGATCGAACTCGACGTGCCGCCCACCCTGCTGGACGTGCTGCTCCAGAGCTTCGCCGACCTGCGCGCCTCCGCCGCCGCGGCCGGCAGCGACGACGAGAAGCTGGAGTCCGCGCTGTCCACCGCCGAACAGATCGGCGTCCTGGAGGACGCGATCCTGCACGGCAACTTCTTCGGCGAACGCACCCTGACCGCCCGCACCCTCGCCTCCTCCCTGGTCGGCTCCCTCGCCCGGCGCGAACCGGAGGACCTGGCCATCCTCAACAAGTACCTGCACGGCGTCGTGGAGCCGCGCAGCAAGGAAGAGGGCGGCTCCTGGCCGGAGTTCCTCGACGGCGGCCGCGACGCGATCGCCACCCTGTCGTGACCGCCCGGAACAGCACCAAGGACAGCACGGTGAACGAGGGAACCTTCACCGCCCTGCGGACCCAGCTCCAGGAAGCCGCCGCCGCGTTCGCCGACGGACCCGGCGCACTGGAGGGCATCCTCCTCGGCATCGTCGACGACGTCGACCGCGCGGTACGCGAACCACTGGAGATCTTCCCGGTCTGCCACCACTCGCCCGCCTCCGCGCTCGCCATGGCCCGCCGGCTGCGCGAGAAGCAGCCCAAGGTGGTCTACCTCGAACTCTGCGAGGACATGGCCCCGCTCCTGACCGAACTGCGCAACTGCCGGCTGCCGGTCGCCGTGCAGGCATTCGCGACCGAGGTCGACGGCTTCCCCGCCGAGTGGGCCCCGCTGTCGGTCGTCGCCCCCCTCACCGAGGCATCGGCCGAGTACCAGGCGATCGCCTACGCCCTGGACACCCCCGGTGTCGAACTCGTCCTCGTGGACCGCTCCTCCGACCACGTCTTCCAGTGGCAGGAGAGCAAGGACGAACCCGCCGAACCCGCCGACCCGGACGCGCCACCGGCCGAGGAGGAGGCGGCACTCCACGGTGACTCCGTCGGCGTCGAGATCGGCGACCTGCGCCCCCGCTTCGCCGAACTGGAGGAGCACCTGCTGCGGCACGGGCGGGTACGGCACTGGTCGGAGTGGTGGCACCAGTACGTCGAACTGCCGCTCGGCGACAGCGACCACGACACCTACCGCCAGGTCATGCTGCTGATCGGCAGCCTCTTCAGGCGCCTCGCCCCGGGGGAGGCGTACCGGGTCCGCGTCGACGAGGACCGCGAGCGGTACATGTGGACGCGGATGCGCCGGCACATGACCGCGACCGGCACCGACCCGGCCGACGCCCTCTACGTGTGCGGCGCCTTCCACGCGGCCAGCCGCGTCGCCGAGTTCGGCGTCCACGGCGCCGACACGTTCGAGATCGGCCCGCCCAGCGCCACCAAGTGGCAGCACGGGCTGATCCCCTCCAGCCACGCCGCGATCGAGGCGCAGTTCGGCCTCGCCGCCGGCTCGGTGTCCATCGCCGCGGCCCAGTGGGCGAAGAACCTCAAGCGCACCCGGGTCAAGCCCTACCGGCTCGCCGGGCAGGCGGGTACGAAAACGACCGGGAGGACCGCGAAGGCCGTCGCCCAGGCACCGACCGCCGAACCCGCCGCCCCGGACCGGCTCACCGGATTCCTCCAGCGGCCCCCCGTCCTGGACCGCCTCGACGAGGCCGAACTCCTCGGCTGGTCCGTGGAGATCGTGCGCGCCGCCCGCCGCAACGGCTACCTCGCCTCCACCGCCGACGCCATCGCGGTGTTCGAGACGTCGATCCTGCTCGCCGGGATGCGCGACCGGGCCAGACCCACGCCGTACGACTTCCAGGACGCGGCGGTCACCTGCATCGAGAAGGACACCGTGCCCGGCCGGCGCGATGTGCGCCGCCTCGTGGAGATCATGCTCGGCGGCGACCGCGTCGGCCAGGTCGGCTACGACGCCCTGCCGCCGCTCGCCCGCGACGTGCACGACCGGCTCGCTCCGCTGAACCTCAAGCTCCAGCAGCGCGGCGTACAACGGGCGCTGCTCGACATGGCGTCCCGGCCGGAACTTCGGCAGTGCTCCGACGTGCTGTGGATGCTGCGGTACCTGATGCCGCACGGCGCCGCACGCACCGTCATGGGCGAACGGCGGCTCGGCGAACGCTCCCTCCAGGAGTCGTGGGACCTGGCCCTCGGCACCCACCAGCGCGCCCTGATCGAGCTGGGCTACGAGGGCGTCAGCATCGAGCAGGTCCTCGAACAGCGGCTGCGGCGCACCGCGTACGGCCCGCAGGCCACCACGGCGACCGTTCTCAAGGCCGTCGAGGACGCCACCCTCTACCTGGGCAGCCGCCGCCTCGCCGACGAACTCGGCCGGCACGCCCTTCAGGTCCTGGCGACCGAGCGGAGCGTCGACGGCGCACCGGAGGTACTGCGCCGGGTCCGCGGACTGCTGGCCTACTACCGCACCAGCGAGCCGTCCCTGCCCGCCTGGATCGAATCCTTCGTCAAGGCCGGCTACGCCCACTACTGCACGCTTCTGCCGACGGCGTTCGCCGACGACGACGCGAGCGTCCGCCAGGTCGCGGCCATGCTGGGCTTCCTGTTCAGCATGGAGGGCCTCGCCCTCTCCCTCGGCTGCGACCGCAACCAGCTGGAACTGGCCGTCGCCCAGTCCCGCCCCGGGGAAGCGGCCAAGACGGCGCTGCTGTGGGCGGCCGAGAACCAGCTCGGGCACCTCTCGCGCGCGGACCTGCGGGCCCGCTGCGACGAGCTGCTGGGCAACCCTCTGACCCTGCCCGCCTATCCGCGCTACCTCAGCGGATTCCTGCACGCCCTGGAACCGGTGCCCGGCCTGGCCGACTTCGCCGTCGAGGCCGTCTCCAACGCCTTCGCACGCCTGCCGGACCCGGTGCTGCTGCCCTGGCTGCCGACGCTGATCACCACGGTCCGGGGCGGCGGCGCCGACCTGGCGCCCCTGCTGATCCGCGAGGCCGGCCGGATCTTCCCGGGCCGGCTGGCGGCCCTGGACACCTGGGTCCCGCCGTGGCAGGCCGAGCCGACTACGGCCGCGGCCCGGCCGTCGCGCGACGGCCGGGCCGCGCCCGGCGGTGTGCCGCTGCTCTCGGCACACCCCGCGACCTGCGACGCGGTGGCGGACCTGCTGGGCTGCGAGGGCGGCTGGCGGACGCCCGCACCGTCGTCCCGTACCGGCGCGGTGCTGCTCGCCCGCCACCCGCAGACCGCCCGAGCCCTGGAGGAACTCCTGGCCACCCCCTGACCCCCGGCAGCCCGGGCCACCACACGCCGGTGCGGTGGCCCGGGCGCGAGCTGATCCCACCGGGAAGGGCGGCCGGTCCGAGAACCCGGCGGCTACTGCCATACCTGTGCGGCGACGCGGCGGAAGTTGCCGCCGAGGATCGCGGTGACGGCGTCGTCGGGATATCCGCGAGCGATCAGCGCGTCCTCGACGGTCAGCAGACGTTCCGGGGCAAGGAACTCGATCGGCCCCCAACGGGTGTAGGAGTCGGGGAACAGCTCGGGGCTCTGTTGGAGCATCGCGTTGAAGTCGTCGTGGTCGAACGGGTAGTCGGTCGACACTCCCACGTGTTCCGGGCCGACGAGTTCGACCGCGTAGTCGATGTGCCGCACGAGCGCGTCGACGGAGGCGTCGTTGGGGCCGAGGAAGATCCCGACACCGGTGATGCCGACGACCCCGCCCGTGGCGGCGCACTCCCTGGCCTGCTCGTCGGTGATGTTGCGGGGATGGTCCCACAGCGAGCGCATGCAGGAGTGGCTGTAGATCACGGGCTGTTCGGAGACCTCGCACATGTCCAGCCCCGTGCGGGCCCCGCAATGAGACCCGTCCGCCACCATGCCGACGGCGTTCATCTCCCGCACCAGCGCCCGGCCGTAGGCGGTGAGCCCCTCGTCCACCGCGTCGAGGCAGCCTCCGCCCGCCGCGTTGCGGTTGTTGTAGCTCGGCAGCATCGTGCGGACACCGAGTTCATAGAACTGGCGCACACGCTCCAGCCGCCCCGCGAGCGGACCAGAATCCTCCAGGTCGAAGGCCACGGCCACGCTCCCCTCACGGCCGGCGGCTTCGACATCACCGATACTCTCCGCCGGCCGCAAGCGGTGATCCGCGGCGATCCGCTCCCGCCAACTCGTGATCAGCCCGGCGACGTCAGCCGCGGAATGCGGGACGTAGCCCACGTTCACCGACACGAAACTGCCCCCTGGCCTGCGGTAGCGAGCCAGCTCACCGACATCGGCGTGCCGCTCCAACGGCAGACAGCAATGCTGCTCCCACAGCAAGCGCGGGCGGCGTAGTCCTGCGTCTGCGTATGCCATGGCAGGAATCGTGCCCACCCCTTCCCGCCCCCAGACCGGTTCCCTTCCGGTGATCGGCTCGTGCGTCCGCACAGCCAGGGGGCGGCGAGGGGTCGCCGTTGGCGCATTCGCCCTGGAAGCGTGGCCGTACGGGAATGATCGCGGCAGCGGGAGGGGCGCCCGCGGAGGCCGGCGCCGCGAGAAGGCGGCTCATGAGCCCAGGATTCGGGCCACCCAGGAGTTGCGTGCGGCCGTCATGGCGTGCGCGAGGGCCGTGTGGGGCGCGGTCAGGTCGAAGCCGTGGAAGCCGCCGGGCCAGACGTGGAGTTCGGCCTGGACACCGGCCGCCCACAGGGCACTGGCGTAGGCCACGTCCTCGTCCCGGAACACTTCCGCCGACCCGCAGTCGATGAAAGCCGGCGGGAGCCCGGTGAGGTCGGTCGCCCGGGCCGGAGCGGCGTAGACGGAGACGTCGTTGGTACCGCGCCGCTCGCCCAGCAGCGCCGTCCACCCCACCCGGTTGCTCTCACGGTCCCACACACCCACGCCGTCGAACTGCCCGCTCGACACCGTCCGGTCACGATCATCGAGCATCGGATAGACGAGCACCTGGCCGATCAGCCGCGGCCCCTTGCGGTCGCGGGCCAGCAAGGCCGTACCGGCCGCCAGCCCGCCCCCGGCGCTGGCACCCGCGATCATGATGCGGGCCGGGTCGATACCGAGCTCGGCCGCCTGATCGGCCATCCACAGCAGACCCGCATAGCAATCCTCGACCGGGAAGGGGTCGGGATGTTCGGGTGCTAGCCGGTATTCGACAGTGACCAGGACGGCGTCGTGCTCGACGACCCAGGGAAGTACCTGGAGCAGGCCGGAGAAGCGATGACCGGCTACCATGCCGCCGCCGTGGGTGTGATAGATCCCCGGGCCGAGCCCTTGGCGATCGCGGCGGGCGATCACCGAGACGGTGATGTCGTCGCCGAGATGTCCCGGGACCGTGACGTCCAGCCGCGTCAGACCGGCGGACTCGAGGGCGTCGTCGGTGACTTCCGCCGGTGCCGCCTGGCGCAGGCCGGGGATCATCTCGGCAGTCAGAGTCGGCGGGACCTGGTCGGCGAGGATCGTGAGGACAGCCTTCAGCTCCGGGTCGAACGGCGGTCGCGGCATGTTCCCGGCCATCAGGTCTCCTTCGGCTGCGCCGCGCGTGCGGCGTCGTATCCATCGTCCTGCGTGGGGGCGCGGCAGGGACCGCTGAACGCCGCGCTATCGGCACACGGCCTCGGTCGTTCGCGCGCTCCGCCTGCCACGGCACCGCGACCGGGTACGGACGGCCCCGCCGACGCCGTCCGCACCCGGCCCGGGGGACGCGTTCAGCCGACCTTCAGGAGGATCTTCCCGCCGATACCGCCGCGCAGCGAACGGAGGGCGTCGAAGACACCTTCCAGGGGGAGTTCCCGCACCCAGCCGGTGGTGTCGTAGAACCCGTCGGCCATGGCCGCGATGACCTCGTCGAACTCCGCGGGCCGGTATCCGACCGCGCCGACGATCTCCGTCTCGGCCATCATCAGCTGCGTGGGCTGGAGCTGTGCCGGGTGCTCGTGCAGCGCGGGAACCACGAGCCGGCCGCCGGGGGCGAGGCCCGCCAGGGCAGAGGTGATCGCCGGGCCCGCACCCGCGGCGTCCACCGCGATGTCCACGCCGTCGCCGTGGGTGAGCGAGGCGATGGCGGCCGGAAGGTCCTCGTTCACCGGGTCCACGACCCGCGCACCCAGCCCGGACATGATGGCCCGGCGGTCCGCGCTCGGCTCCGACACCAGCACCTTGTCCACACCGCGCGCCTTGAGCGCGAACCAGGAGCCGATGCCGATCGGACCGGCGCCTGCGATGAGCGCCGTACCGCCCGGTTCGACACCGCTGCGCGAGACGGCGTGCCAGGCCACCGCCATCGGCTCGACGAGCGCACCCATCCGCAGGTCCACACCGTCCGGCAGCACGTGCAGCTTGGACGCGTCGAGGGTGACGTACTCCGCCAGGCCGCCGCCGGTGACATTCGACCCGAGCGAGCCCATCAGCGGACAGGAGAAGGGCAGGCCCTTGCGGCACGCCGCACACGTGCCGCAGGAGACCGCGAGGGGATAGACGGCGCCGCGGTCGCCGACCTTCACGTCCGCCACTCCCTCGCCGACCTCGACGACGGTGCCGGAGAACTCGTGGCCGAGGATCTGCGGCAGCGTGGCACCGGTCAGGGGATGCGGCTTGTCGAGCGCGAACGGCAGCGACTCGGGGTAGAAGAAGAAGTGGAGATCGGAACCGCAGATGCCGGCGTAGGCGTTGCGCAGCTTCACCTGTCCGGGACCGGGAACGGGCTCCGGCACCTCCTCGATGCGGAGGTCCTCTTTCCCGTAGAACCGTGCTGCCTTCATCGTTCTGCTCCTTTCTCCTGACGGGACCGGGGTCGCCGGTCACCGTGGCGGGGCCGGCCCGCACCCCCTCGCGAGCTGGGAAGGCGTGCCCGTTCGGTAGCCGCGGGCGGCGCTCCTCCCGCGTCCTCGTACCGCACGGCCCGAGCGCCGCGTCGCGGTCATGGGCATCGGACCGGCCGACTGTGGGCGCGCCCGCCGTGCGGTCGCGTTGTCCGGCTGTCATCGTCGCGCGCGCCGATGTCTCGGGCCGACCGCCGGACGTGGCTGGTTCGGGAGATCCTGCCCGCCGTTCGCGCGGTCGGGAGCACGGTGTCTGCCCGGCAAGGGCAAGGGCCTCGGGTCCCCGGCCGGGCGGTGCGGGGCACCTCGCACCACGACGGTGTGCTCGAACGGCGGGCTGATCGGCCGACATCCGCGGCGAACGGCGGTGCCCGGCTCCGGCGTCCCCCGCCCACCATGGACACGGCTCACCGGAGGGATGTGAGCGGTGGACAGGGGGAATGTGAGCGATGGACAGGGTGAAGGAGCACACCATGGACTGGCCGGCTGGTGAAGCGCCATTTGTCACGGGCGCGGCGTCCGGGATCGGCCTCGGCATCGCCCGGGCGCTCGTCGCCGCGGGCGCGAAGGTAGCGCTGGCCGATGTCGACGAAGATCGGCTCGCCGAGGCCGCGGAGGAGCTGACGGCCGCGGGCGGCACCGTGACGGCCGTACGGCTCGACGTGAGCGACGAGAAGAGCTGGTCGACCGCGGCCGACCGGGCGGAGGAAGCACTCGGGCCCGTCTCACTCCTGTGCAACGTCGCCGGCGTCAACGGCGGCGGCCCGATCGAGGAGACGCCGCTCAAGGTCTGGCGGTGGGTGCTCGGAGTGAACGTCGACGGCCAGTTCATCGGCGCGTCGACATTCCTGCCCCGGTTCAGGAGCAGCGGCACGCGAGCGCACATCCTCAACACGGCCTCGGTCTCCGGGCTGGTGCCGATGGCCAACGTGGGGGCGTACACCGCGTCGAAGTTCGCCGGCGTCGGCTTCACGATGGTGTTGCGCGAGGAACTGCGGGACAGCGACGTCGGCGTCTCCCTGCTCATCCCGGGGACCGTCGCCACCCGCATCAACCTCACCGCCGGCGAGGCCGAGGCCAAGCTGCTCGGACGGCGGCTGAACCGTGAGATGGCCGAAGCCAACCACGCGGTACTCGCCGCGGGCGCCGATCCCGACCGAGTCGGCGAACAGGTCGTCGAAGCCGTCCGAGACGGCCGGTTCGTCATCGTCACCCACCGTGAGTGGGGGGCCCTGGTCCGCCGTACGCACGCCGAGATCGAGGACGCCTACGAGGCGTTCGACGGACGCCACGGCCCGGATCCGACCGCTCGGATGCTGGCCGGCGGCACGAACCCGGTGTCGGCCTGAGCGCGCCGCGGCAGGAGGCCGCCGCGGGCCGCGCGCGGCCGCCCGCCGTTCGCCCCGGAACCCGAGGCCGTCCGCGCGGCCGTCCGGGCGGTTGTCCGGGCCGGTGCAGCGGCGATCCTGCCGACGTGATCCGAGGAGGCACGCCGGAACAGCCGCCTGGGCCGTCGTACCGCCCGGTGCGGACGCCTCCCGCCCGAGAAGTGCTCGCGCCCGTCGGAACACGACTCACGAGAACCCCCATCGCCGCCGGCCAGGACGAAGCCGCCGACGGCCGCCCCGGTACGGCCCTGTGCGCCCCTGCCGCGCCCGCACCGGCCGGAGGAGATCGCCACGGCCCTGATCGCGGCCCGGGCACGGGCGGGGCGCTCGCTCCTCGCGGCACGGGCACGGGCACGGGCACGGGCGCTGCGATGGCTCCTCGTGGCCCGCCCCTCACCCGCCCCTCACCTGCGGACTCTCTTCACCGGGAGTACGCCAGCCGCCCGACCCAAGCAAAGGAGTAACCCATGACGACGTCGTCCCTGCCCCGCCCGCCGTTCGACCCGGAGCTGGAGAAAACGCTCGGCCAGATGGCCGAAGTGGCACCACTCACGTTCACCGCGGACATGATCCCGGTGGTCCGCGCCAACCCGCCGTACCAGCTGACGAGCGAGGACTTCGACGCGATGGGCGTGACGGTCCGCGACGTGACGATCGCCGGTCACCAGGGCGATGACATCCTCGTCAGTGTCATCACCCCCAAGGGCCACCAGCGCCGCGGCCCGGGGATCTACCACACCCACGGCGGCGGCATGGTGACCGGCGACCGCTTCGCCGGAATCCAGCACGCCATCCCCTGGGCCGTGGACAACGACGCCGTGCTGGTGACCGTCGAGTATCGCCTTGCGCCGGAGTTCCCCGACCCTTACCCGGTCGAGGATTGCTATGCGGGTCTGCTGTGGATGGCCGATCACGCGGCCGAGCTCGGTGTCGACCCGGCCCGCATCATGATCGCGGGTGCCAGCGCCGGGGGCGGTCTGGCGGCCGGTACCGCCTTGCTGGCCCGCGACCGCAAGGGGCCACGGCTGATCGGCCAGGTCCTCGTCTATCCGATGCTCGATGATCGTGACCGGACCGTCTCGAGCGGGCAGTTCGACGGCGTGGGTGTGTGGGACCGTCAGAGCAACCGGGTGGGGTGGACGGCGCTGCTGGGCGAGCGGCGCGGTACCGACGACGTCTCCGTCTACGCCGCTCCGGCCCGGGCGACCGACCTCACCGGGCTCCCGCCGGCTTTCATCGACTGCGGGTCGGCGGAAGTGTTCCGGGACGAGGACGTGGCCTACGCCAGTGCCCTGTGGGCGGCCGGTGTCCAGGCCGAACTCCACGTCTGGCCCGGCGGCTTCCACGGCTTCGACCTCGTCGCACCCGACAGCGCCCTGGGACAGGCGATGCTCAACACCCGCCGCGCGTGGGTCAACCGCCTCCTGGGCGGCTGACACCGGCAGCTCCGGCTCCGGGCGGCCGATCCCTGCGGCCGCCCGGAACCGTGCAGGCACCAAGCCCGCACTGCGCGCATCTTGATCGCTGGTGCTGGTGCCGGTCTTGGTGCTAGTGGCAATGGGCAGTGCGGGTGAGGGTGAGGGTGAGGGTGCGGCTGCCGGGGGTGGGCTGGCGGCCGGTACAGCCCGCCTGGCAAGGACCACTAGATCCGGCGGGGCGGAGCGGGCGGTAGGCGGGCCAGAAGGGGACGGTAGACTGGCTGCCTGAGCGAGGGAGAGCAGATGCAGGAGCTCCTCGGACGGCTCACCGCCCTCGATCCCGAGGCCAGCGAGAGCCTCAAGGTCGTCTCGTACTTCGACACACTGGTCACCGCCGGCGCCGGGCTCGACGCCCTGCTGCGCGGCGCGGCCGCGCTGTCCGGAGTCGTCGCGGGGGCGGACCGGCGCGGGCGGACCAGCCGTCGCACCCCCGACGGCCGAACACTCCAGACCGAGCCGCTCGCCCGATCGCCGCAGCGGACGTGCTCGGCCGGATCCGTGTGGCTGGAACGTGTCGGCACCCCCCGCGCCAACGACGAGATGATCGTCGAACGCCTGGCCTTGTCGCTCGACCTCATCGAAGCACGACACAGCCCCGTAAACGCCCTCGAAATCGTGATCGACCCGGCCCGCACCGTCGCCGAGCGGACCACAGCGCTGGCGAAGCTGCGCCTGGAGCCGGCATCACGGGTCCGGATCGTCGCGACGCGGCCCGACACGCCCGCCACCACCGCGGCGTCCGCCGTCGTGCCCACCAGGTACGGGATCGTGCGGGCGACCTTGTGCCGTACCGAGCAGGAGCCGCCGTCGCAGCCCGCGGGGCTCGGCCAGTGGGTACGGGCCGACCACGCGCCCGACTCGTGGGACGGCGCCATGATCGCGCTGCGGCTCACCGACGCGTCGGACCCGGTGGTGGATGCGACCGACCTGGGAGCGCTGTTGCTGCTGGCTCGGGCGCATGATCCGCGGGAGCCGCATGAGGATGTCAGGGGGCTCGCTCGCCTGGACCCTCGCTCAACCCTCGTACTCCGCACGCTCATCGAAGCGGACAGCTTGCGGTCGGCGGCTGTACGGCTCGGTATGCATCACTCCACCCTTCAGGCGCGGCACGACGCACTGACGCGTGAACTCGGGTACGACCCGCGCACCGCTTCGGGCAAGGCCCGCTACGCGGCCGCCGAGTTCCTCCTGCGACTCACCGACCCGCCCACCACACCACGCCCCGGCCCTGCCCGAACCTCATGAACAGCAACTGCTGAGACATCGCTCTTTCCCGCAGCTCTCACCCGCATCCAGGGCGGCGATCGGCACCAACACCGTCCTCAATATGATCCGGTGCCGCTGCGAGGCGCTCGGCGAAGAACACCCCGGCTTCCGGGACCTGCGCTTCACCCCGCACGACTTCCGGAGGAACTTCGCCACCGAACTGGTCAGTGGCCGACTGCGCATCCACATCGGCGCCGCCCTACTTGGCCACCTCAACATCCAAACCACCCGTGGATACGTCGCGGTCTTCAACGAAGACGTCATCCGCCACTACGTCACCCACTTCGACAACCGCCGCAAGATCCGCCTCAGCGACGAGTACCGTCCAGCCAGCACCGAAGAATGGGACGGGTTCACGGAGCACTTCGACGTCCTGCCGAGGACGATGCTGGGGAGAGAACAGTTGTCACCGAAGGACGACGCTTACGCTCCGCTGCTCGAAGATATCCAGGAGCAGGTCGAACACCGACACTTCGTCATCGCCGGTGGGCACACGTTCTGCCAACCGTGCCCTGGCTTCGACCGAGAAATCCCAGTGCAAGGTGAATGGGGTACGGGCGCCCCAGCCGCCGCTCAGACAGTCGTCCAGGGCGTCAGGGTTCCAGCCGAAGTATCCGCCGGGCCCGTTGACGGCTTCACCGATCGCGCAGTAGAAGCTGTCCCTGTCAATGATGCGTCGACCGTCCAAGGTGAACACCTGGCCTGCAGGGGCGTCGGGTCTTCCCTGGCGTTGGTACTCCCGGGACCACAGCGCTACGGACAGCCACGCGTGCCTGTCCTTGGGGTCGAGTTCGTGCCACATGCCGGTGTGGTTCAGCTGACGCGTGCGGATCAGATCCCACACTCGCTCCGATCCGGCCAAGGCGTTCTCGCACCACAGCGTCACCGTGAGGTCGACGAGGCCGGCTCCGCGGGCGGAGGGTTCGACGTCGATGACGGTGACCTCGTTGACGAAGTAGGACCCCATGGTGGCACCGTCACCGTCGAGGAGTTCCAGCCAGGCATTACCCGCCATGGCGCGACGACGGCCAACGTGGTCGACGCTCTTCAGTAGGCCACCCTGCGGGAGACAGCCCGCCAGGCGCACTCGGCGGGCTCCGTCTTCATCCGGCAGCGGCGTGAACAACCCGTCGGCCTCGTGAGCGAAGCCCCAGAAGTCGACGTCGTCCTCGTCCGAGGTGAGCGCGTACTTCTGCCCTTCGCCGCCCCGCCTTGATGATCGCATCGCACTCCCCATGAGAGCGCCGATCGTACCGGCCATGCGACCAGCCGAGCTGTCGCCGACCATCCGCCTTCCCCATCCCATCCACTTCGAAGGCTCTTTGCCGAGTCACCCCGCTGTGCGGACCACTGGAGGGAGACCCCCACCATGTCGGATATGCCGGTGGGTCCCGGCTGAGCGGGGGCGGTGCCCGGCATTGGATTGGCGTGGCGGGGCGTTGCCACAGTTGTGGACGGCTGCGAGGAGCTGGACTTGGAGGGGATCCCTTTCGTGCCGGGGGGCGGGGGGCGGGGGCGGTGGTCGCAACCGCTGCGGGTGCGGACCAGCCCCATTCAGCGGGCCGAGTTCTCCAGGGTCGGACCTTACGAGCCGGGTCAGCTCCTTCGTGCCGCAATGTGGGCCGGCCGCTGCGGACAACCGCAACCTCTCTGCGGGGCACGGGAGTTGTCAGGTGCGAACGTCACCGTCGGCAAGACCACGGTCATCGCGGGCGGCGGCTACCGGGCACCGGTCTCATCACCTTGCACCGCCGCGAATCCGTCCGGGCCGCGATAGATCATTCACGGCACGATGCCAAGGAGCGCGAGAAGCCCCGTCGGGGCAGGGTGACCAAGTGGGTTCCCTGCCCCGACGGGGCTCGGTCGGCTGGGCGGCGGGTTAGCGGTCGCCCGGCAGACGTCGATAGCGTGCGCGGCGCTCTCCGGCTCAGCCGAAGTTGACGTCGCTGCACCACATGTAGGCCTGGTCGAGGTGCGAGGCCTGCCAGATCACGAACAGGATGTGGTGTCCGGTGTAGCCGGAGGTCTGGACGGGGAACGTGATGTCCTGTGCCGGGGCGTAGCGGCCGGTCTGTGTGATGAAGTCGAGGTTGCCCCAACCCAGGGTCTGGGTCTTGGGGTTGAAGCCCTGCTTGCTCACGTAGACCTTGAAGTAGTCGGCACCGTGGGACGCCTGGTCGTACAGGTGGACCGAGAAGTTGTTGCTGACGTTGGTGGTCTTCCACGCCCCGGGCTTGTCCAGGCTGGAGTTCCTCGAGAGGTTGTTGCTGCAGAGCGTCCCGTCAGGGGTCCGCGCCTGGAACTGGCCACCGAGGCCGTCGCGGAGCGCGCTCATCCAGTTCCACATGGTGTCGGGGTTGGCCTGGAAGGCCTGCCAGCACATGGGGTCCTGGGTCTGCATGGCCGGGTTCGTGTGGTTGCTGCCCCACGTCTTCCAGCACTGGTACGCGCGGGAGGCGGGGTCGACGATGGTGCCGTGGGCCTGGGCGGGGGCCGACCAGGTCAGTGCGCCGACAACCACGGCGAACAGCATGGCGAGCGCCTGGAGAGGCCGGCGGAGGGGCGACCGGGAACGCCCGGTTAACGGACTCTGGTTGCGCATGTGGGGGGAACTCCTTCCAGTTGCAAGGCTGTTATGGGAGCGCTCCCAACGGTAGGACGTCTGAGTGAAATGTCAATGAAACGAACAGAGTTGATCACGCGGGCGGGCGGCGAGCAGGGATACAGCCGGGAGCCGGCAGGTCGCGCGGGGAGACCGGCGGTGCCCAGGAGCATTTCGGCGGTGTGGGCCGGTGCCGGGGTGCAGGCGGGCGGCCCTGCGGCCACCAGGGCATGTCGCTCACGGCGGCAGCCGCAGCCGCAGCCGAGGGGTCGTTCTGGAGCCGGTGACAGGCCTGGGCAAGGTGCTGTGGGGGAGTGCGGCGCGGAGGGCGGTGAGGTGGTCCTCCGCGCGGTTGAGGTCGGTGCGGGCGGTGATTCGGTCGTCGGGGTTTGTAGGCCATCGCTGGTGGTGGCGAAGCCGAGAGCCTGTCCGGCGTGGCTGAGCAGGATGGTCAGGAAGCCGTCGTCGGCGAGGACGAACCACCCCCGCGGGCGCGAGGGCAACAGCGATCCTGTGTCGGCCTCGTCGGTGGTGAGGTATCGGCGCAGGTTCGTGTTTCGCCGCAGTGGCTTGTTGTGTTCGCAGCCACGCCGAGTGGTCGGCGCTCTGGTGCGTGCCAGGACGAGGTGATCGTCAGCAGGCGCGGAGCCACGCCTCGTCGTCGGTGGCATGCGCGAGGACACGCTGGAGGAGGCGGCGCAGGGTCTCGGCTTCGTCCGGGGCGAGATCGTCGAGAAGTTCCGACTCCACTCGCTCCAGCGGCTCGTGGACCCGGGCCAGCAGGTAGTGCGCCGTGTCGGTGATCTCCAGCCGGCGTGAGCGGTCGTCGGCGCCCGGGCGGCGGCGTACGTGGCCGGCCTCGACGAGTTCGTTGACCAGCTGGTGCACCGACTGCCGTGCGATGCCCAGTTGGCGGGCCAGCTCCGCCATGGTCAACTCGGGTTCGAGGGAGAGCTGGGCGAGCAGTCCGTACTGGCGTACCGTCAGGTCGTAAGCGACGAGCTGCTCGTCCACCCGGCGCGTCGCGACGGTGCTCGCCACGGCTAAGAGATACGGGATGTGCATGCTCAAGGCGATGTCGCCCCCTCGGAGACAGTGGTTATCGGGCCCTGACCGTATGACATACGTCGGCACCTTGTAGCTGTTGGGCCGGGATCGGTCTCGGCGGGTGTTGCACCACACCGGGGAGGGACAACAACCTCTGGTAGTCCCTCGTGGGCCAGGCGGCACGGTCAACGCCGTCTGCCCGGAGTATGCCGAGACGCCGATGGCGGTACGGTTTCGTGCCGGCTGCGCGGCGACGTGGGACATCTCCACCGAGGCCGTGCTCGAACCGGCTCCAGGCGAAGACCGCCCTGGCCGGCGCACCCCCCCTGAGAGGGCGGCGGGCCGGGTCGGCTGTCTGATCACTGACACGGCCGCCCCTGTCACCACCCAGGCCCTCAACGTCTGCGGCGGCCTCGGTAACTACCGGCCCCGGGGTGTGCATACGCCATGCCCAGCCGGATCGACGTCCGCTGCGGTCATGTCCGGATCCGGGTCGGCGGCTCTCCCCTTGAGGGTGTGGAACGCGGGAGTACCGGCCACCAGCAGTGTCCCGTCCCACAGCCGCCCCGCCGATTCCCCCTCCGGTACGCGGGAGATGACCGGCCCGAAGAAGGCCACGGAGGGTCGGTCCGGCTCTGCCGGCTCCCTGACGGCGATCACCGGCGTCCCCGGTCGTGGGCCGAGCAGCGTCACGGCCTGCGCGTGCGAGGCCCGCAGCTCTCCGTCGTAGGCGGCGGAGATCCCGGCCGCCGCCAGCTCTCCCGGCAAGCCCGCGTGGGCGAGTGCCATGGCCGGATCGTTGATCCACTTCCGGCTGCCTGCGCCCTGCTCCCCAGGGGGTGGAGATCGGCCCACAGTGAGGCGTGGAAGCCGGCCAGGGCCTCCTGTCCATAGTGGTGCCGGACGGCGGTGCCGATCCGCACCGGCACCATCAGGTACCCCTCCGGGTCCTCTTCGGGGTCGTCGTCCCGGCCCTCGTTGAGGAGGGCCAGGCTCATCAGGTGCCAGCGCAGTGCCAGTGGACGGACCTGTGCCGCCTCCCGCAGCCAGCGGGCGGTCAGCCAGGTGTAGGGGCAGGCGGGGTCGAACCAGACGTCCACGGTGCGGGGTCGGGGACGTGGGGCGCTCAGGACGGCCTCGACTGTCATGGGGCGGTACTCCTTCGCGTACGGACTCGGACGGCTGCGGGCGGACGGTGTGTCAGGCTGGCGATCACGCCGAGGCGTTGCGCATGCCGCGGATGCCCGCGATTACTCCCAGTACCGCGATGGTCGTCGCCGCGAAGGTCCCGTACAGCACACCCGTCTCGCCGAACTTGTTGGCGAACAGGGCGCGTTCGGCGTCGACCACGTAGGCGGCGGGGTTGATCCGGCTCAGCGCGTAGAGCCAGGTGGGGGCTGACGTCTCGGTGATGGGCAGCAGGACGCCGGAGAGCAGCAGCAGCGGAAAGAAGATCGCCTGCTGCACACCGTAGAACAAGGTCTGTTGCTTGCGGCAGTGGAGCGCGAGGGCGAAGGAGAGGGCGCCGGTCCCGATCCCGAAGATGGTCAGCAGTGCCAGGCCTGCCAAGGCGCCGAGGGGATGGATCGGGAAGTCGGTCGGCAGGAGCAGGGCGAGTACCAGCATGGCCTGGGTCAGCAGGATCACTACCTCCTTGAGTACCCGCCCGACGAGCATCGCGGCCCGGTTCAGCGGGGTCACGAGCATGTGCTCGAAGGAGCCCGAGGTCATTTCGTTGAGCAGGTAGGCCCCCGCCCCCGAGGTGGCGGACAGGGCCAGCAGGACGAGCACACCCGGCACGAACCACTGCCATGGGGTGCCTGTCTCCCCGCCCGGGGAACGCGTGTCTGGGAGCAGGGGCGCGAAGAGGGCGAGGAAGAGGAGGGGCAGCAGCATCGTGAACAGGAGGCCGACTGGCCGGCGCAGTTCGGGCCCCAGCTCGCGGGCGAAGGCGGTGCGGGTGTCGTTGAGCACCTTCATGGTCAAGCTCCGTCGTGCGTGATGGTCGGGGCGGTGGCGTCGGCGCTCTCCCGCAGGGTGCGGCCGGTCAGGCCGAGGAAGACGTCGTCGAGGGTGGGCCGGGTGAGCCGGGCGGTGAGCACCCGCACTCCGACGCTCTCCAGGTTCCGCAGCAGGACCGGGAGCCGGGCGTCTCCACGTGGGGTACGTACCCGCAGCTTCGAGCCGTCGACGGTGACCTCGTGGACGGCGGGTAAGGCGCGGGCGAGGCTGGCGGCCCGCTGCGCGTCGGCATGGTCGGAGACCCCCAGGGTGATGCGGTCGCCGGCCAGATCGGCCTTCAGTTTCTCGGGTGAGTCGTCGGCGATCACCCGGCCGTGGTCGATCACCATCACTCGCCGGGCCCAGAGGTCCGCCTCCTCCAGGTAGTGGGTGGTGAAGACGAGCGTGGTGTCGAACTCCTTGTTCAGCCGCAGCACGTGCTCCCAGATCCTGGCACGGCTGTGCGGGTCGAGCCCGGTGGTGGGCTCGTCGAGGAAGAGCAGTTCGGGCTCGTGGACCAGAGCCATGGCGATGTCCAGGCGGCGGCGTTGGCCACCGGAGAGGGTGCCCACCGACCGCTTGGCCAGGCCCTCCAATTCGAGCGCGGCCATCAGGCGCTCCGCCCGGGCTCGGGACTTCGTACGGGTGAGACCGTAAGCGCGGCCCTGGGTGGTCAGTTCGTCGACGACCCGGAAGTTGCTGCCGGCACTGTTGCCCTGGCCGAGGTAGCCGATGCGGTGGCGGACGCCGCAAGGGTCGGTCAGCACGTCGTGGCCGGCGACGACGGCGGTGCCCGAGGTCGGCGGCAGCAGAGTGGTCAGCATCCTCAGACTGGTGGTCTTCCCGGCGCCGTTGGGGCCGAGGAAGGCGACCACGGAACCGGCTTCGATATCGAGGTCGAGCCCGCGCACGGCTTCGACGGTCTCTCCTTTCACGCGAAAGCTGCGGGTGAGCTCACGGGTATGGATCATGGATTCTCCCGTACGGAGTTCATGGGGCGGCCGAGGAGGCCCGGCTCGTGCCGGACCGGCCGGCTCGGTTGCGGGGCAGGGGCAAAGGAAGCCGGCGGCTCTGAGCGCTTGACTTCTTCGAGCTTAGAAGCGTTAATGACGTCTTTGTCAGTTCGCCTGACCGTTGCGGTTCGCCGCGCGAACCGGTCCGCTCAAGCCCAGCTGAACCAGCGCGATTTCACTGTCCTGCCGGAGCACAGGCACAGGCTGGCGGTCGACGAGGTGACCGGCTACGGGCTACGGGCCACGGGCCGGATGGAAAGGGCGGCCCGAGCACGTCCGGGCCGTCGTCTTCCACCCTGAGTACGGACAACTGGGCCTGCGGAGTCGCTCCGTGAGGGCGAGGCCGACCTGATCGTGGCGTAACACCGCGACGGCCTCACCCACACCATCACCGTCGCCTTCCAGGGCACCAAGCCCGTTTCGTTGACCTGGCGCAGGGGTGACTGGCCTCGCGTGTTGGGTCTCACTGTCCCCCGCGCCCAGTGCTCTGACCGGGAAGGATCGTCAGGTTGGCGGTTGGAAACGGTTCGATGGGCGTGACGTCCGTTCCGATCGCTGGAGGCGTGGTGGCTGAGCCTGTGACGGTGCGCCGACTGACCGATCAGGAGGGGCAGAAGCTGCAGCAGATCGTGTGTCGGGATGTACTACCTTCGACGTGGGGCCGACCACAGGTTCCTGCCGAGCGAGGCAGGGCAAGCCCGACCGTCTGCCGGCGACCACCGCCGCACGCACGCCGTGACCTACTTCCACGGCTGCTACTCCGTCGGCAACGACCGGCTGCGGGGCGTCAACCATTGCCGCAAGGGCACCGCCAACACGCTGGCCGCGCTGAAGCCGATCCGAGCCGCTCGGCCCGACCTACGCTTCCTGGGTCAACCCGATCGAGGCCCACTTCGGCCCGCGGTGACAATTCACCCTGGCCAACTCCACCATCCGAATCACACGGTGCAGACCCGGGCGCTGTACGCCTACCCAATGCCCGCCACCCCGACATACTCGCCGCACAACGCCGGGAACGCGCTCGCGTCCGCAGCGAGAAGGGCATTCACTCGGGCGGACGCCCCTCGCCGCCGCAGCTTGAGCACGTGGGGGATTCCGCCGTGCCCGGAAGTGGAGATCAGACAGCGGCCAGGTTCTTGGCCATGACGCGTTCCCTGCCCACACCATCAGGCAGAAGATCGCCGGGCTCACCCGTGTCCGTGAAACCGTGCCGCTCATAGAGCGCGGTCGCCTTGCGGTTGTCCGGCATGACGGACAACCGCAGCGTCGTGGCGCCGCGCTCCGCCGCCCACCGCTCGACCGCCTGGATCAGGTAGTCACCCACGCCCTTGCCTCGAGCCGTGGGATTGACCCACATCGAGATCAACTCCACGTTCTCCGCTCCCTCGCCCGGCACTCCGCTGGCCATGCCCACTGGGAGGCCGTCGAGGAGCGCGATGAGATCGTGCGCGCCGGGAATCGACAGACGGGCACGCCAGCGCTCCTCTCGGTCGCCGGAGCCCTGCCACTGGGCCAGCGTCGATCCGAACGCGTAGGGCGCCTCAGCAAGCGCGGCCAGTCGCAACTCCCGCCAAAGGGGCCAGTCGTCTGCTTCCACAGTGCGTAGTTCAAGCATGATTCAGACCCTGCCCGCCCGACGGAGCGGGCAGCAAGTTTGAATACAACCACGCAAACGAGGTCGTTCGGCCCTGCGACCAGTCGGAGCCGGGGAGCAGTGGCTCCTCACACACCCGCAGATCAAGAGACCTCGGTGAACCTATCCGGTCACGGCATTAGGGGGTTCCGGAAGAGAGGCTGCGCGAGCACGCCGTCATCGAGGCGCAGAACTGCATCCGGTGGCGAGAGCAGGCGTGCGCGGGGCCGGCCCGCCGGGATGCCGCCCGTGCTGCTGCCCAGACACAGGCCGACGCGAGCGTGCCGCTGCGACCGCCACCGAGACGGTGCGCCAAGACCTGCCGTGTGAGAGGGCTGTGGGCTTCGGCGGTCGGCCGGGCTGATTGCGACCACCGGGTCGACCGACCTGACCGACCCGGAGGGCGTCGCCGCCGAGCCGAAGGCGGCCGACACGGCCGGGGAGGCATGGCCGAGTACCTGCTCGCGGCGCGGCCGGAGCAACTACGCGAGCGGATGTCGGCACGCGCCGAGACGGCCACGCCCCGCGTGGGGACGGACCGGTCGCCCGGGCTCGTGCGTGTTCGCTGGACGGCGACGCCAGCGGGGCAGTGTCGGTGTGAGTACCAAGCAGAACGGAGCGACCACGCACGCCAAGCCTTGGTCGCGGCCCGGAAGGTGGCAAGGTGCCTACAGGCATCGCAGAGTGGGGCGGCCCCCAGGAACGGTGCTGGACAACCCGTCGCCAACTCGTCAACTGGTATTGACGAGTTACCCCGGACACGGGGACGACGGTCGAGGAACCCCGGGTACTTGCTGCCTGTACGAGCAACTCTGGCGCCCGCATGGTTGTTCACGCCAGGGCGTCGGGGTTGCCGCCAGCAGGGACGACGAGCCGCGGAAGGAGATGCGGCGCGGAGCTCCATTCACCATGGCAACGGCCCGGTGTCTTCTGGGCATCTCGCCGACAACCACCGAACTGGCCGGTCGCTTCGCGCGCACATGCTGAACTGGTGTTGCTGGCGCCGCAGATGCCAAGTGTCGCACAGTGCTCCACGACCAGCGCCGTCACTGCCAGCGTGGCGGCGACCACTGCCCCGGAATCCGCGGTGGCGTGCTCCGGCAGAAGGTCACCGACGGCAACCGGATCTCGCGACGTTCCTGCACCGCCGTCGCGTCTGGGGCCTGAGTATCCTCGTTGACCTTCCGGCATCTGCCGCAGCACTCTGTGGAACCCGATCCGCGAGGTGACGGACCGGGTGACCGCCATGGTCTTTCTGGACGGCCGCCTACCTTCATACACGCCCGTGGGGGAGGCCCTGCCCCGGCCCACGCCTCCGTCACGTCCTGCCACCTCGACCCCGGTCCCGTCAGGGGCAGGACCGGTGGACGAGAGCGCGGCAGCCGTCCCGAGTGAGCGGTGGCAGCCGCGCGTTCCACTGGCTCGGCGTCGACACCGGTGTACTGCCGTCGACGCCGAGCCGAGGGTTTCGCGGGAGAGGGAGCCGATGGCCCTACCCGTTCGCGAAGCAGTGACCGTCGCAGGTGTAGTCCCACCAGGCTCCGCAGCCGCTCGGGATCCGTTCGCAGGAAACGCGGTACTGGCAGTGCGTTCCGACACGGCAGAAGTCCGATGCGTCGGCACAGCTGCAGTACTCGGCCCTCGCGGAGACCGGTTGGTCGGCCGGGCCGAGAGACGCCATGATGCGGTAGGCCTCGTCGGCGCCGAACGCCGCGATCATCTGCCGGCTCATCTCCTGGTCCGCCCGGATCCGTGCGTCCGACTTGTCGCTGCCGAACACCGCGTCATCGGAGATGTACCGCTCCAGGTCGGCAAGAGCCCGCTTCTGCTCCGGGGTGGTGGGCGGGTGGGCGGCCCGGTAGGTCGCGACGTGCTCGCGCCACAGGCGCGCGCGGGTGGAGGTCGGCAGCGCGGCGTGGATGGCCCTGCGGTAGTCGGGCGAGTAGGCGATGATTTCCTGGTACGTCTGCGGCAGCCGGTCCCGGTTGGCCGTCACCCACGCCGCGGCGGCGGAACGGCGTTCCTCGGCGAAGGCCGGCGCCGTTCCGGTGAACAGCAGACCCCCGGCGATGGTGGCTCCGGTGCCGAGGCGGAGGAACTGCTTACGGCTGAACCGCTTCGTGTCGTCGGCAGAGCTGACCAGCGGCTGATGGATCTGCTCGCGCAGCCGGCCGAGGGCGCTCAGGATCCGGAAGGTGGCGCGCACCCCGAGACGACGGGTGAGAGGAAGGGCCATGCGGTGCGACGTCCATGCGCGCACCCGCCCGTCCTCGTCGGCACGGATGAGGGTCGGTGCGAAAGGGACGTCGGAGCCGAAGGCCGCCGCCCGCCACTCCTTCATCCGCGGGTTCTCGAGCGGGAGCACCTCCAGCCTGCCGGCGCAGGCGGCGGCGACCGCCTGTGAAATCTCTCCACAGGTGCGGCACGATCCGTCGAATCCGAGTACCCAGTGCGTTTCACTTTCTGATCGTGCTGGACGTGCCTCTCTTTCCTTCATGTGTCTTGTTCCTCCTTTGATCGGGACACGCCGACATGCGCCCCTTCTCGGAGATGAGGCCCTGTCAGATTAGCGTCCCCTTTGGCGGAATACTCCAGAAGGCTTCAAAAAGAGGCACTTAGTACAGATAGTAATATTTATAGGTTATTCTTCCTCGATCTTCGTGCACCTTGTCCTCGCGGAGCTCTGCCGTGACAGGGCGTTGCGGGCGCTTCGGCGACGTGCCGCGCGCGACAGCCGCCGTGCGATGCCCACTTGATCTCCTTAGCGGCCTGACGCACCACGCCGTGAACCGGTCGGGCTTGATCGCCGGTCTCGGTCACCTGAAGGGGTGGTGACGGGCGTTTACGTGACCGCCTGGATGGCCTTCGTGGACTTCCTGTTCGAGTGCGGATGGTGCGGCGCGGAATGCGTCCTGTACGGCTGACCGGCCGCCTCCTGGTGGGCGGACAAGTAAGAGCTGCCGGACGAGTTCGAGTGCTGGGACTGCGGGTCAACGCGGCTCTCGAAGTCTTCTTTCTGTAGTTTCTCAGGCGCCCGGCTCCGGCGAATCCGTCTGAAGGCCGTTGAGCCATGAAGGCCCTTCAGCGTGTTGTCTCGGGAGCGTGCTCCTACTGTGCTGAGGGAACCTCTCGCTGTCGGGGTCGAGGATCCCGATCAGTCCGACCAGCGAGTGCTGAATGTTGATCAGCCGTGACTCCCTGTAATAGTTGTCGCCCAGCTGGCGAATGGATTCTTCCAGCGAGGTGAACCAATCGGCGAAATCACGGTCATTGTCGAGACGGCTGCAAAAATCGACATATCCGATACAGCTGGGCTCTTCTCCACCGGAGGAGATCATCAACTCGCCGAGCGCCCTTTGTTCGCCTCGAAAGAGGCGGAAACCGGTGCCGCGATTCGTGTCTGAGCTGAATTGTTCCGACACCTCGTGAAGAAGCGCCATGATCTTGCGGTTGTACTCTTGTTCACCCAGGTCCAAGAAGTGGATCTGCCGTCTGAGGATCTCCACCCATGCAAAATACTGCGCGAACACGTAAAGGGTATTGCGTACCGCGTACTCGCGCTCCCTCGGATTGCCCTCTTTGTAGTAGAGGGTAAGGAAACCGAACTGACTGCGGGCGATATTGTAGATTCTGGACTGGAGTTCGAAGGCGGCCCACAGTAGCGGGTCACGGACGCGGCTCATGACATCTTGACGATCTGCGGCCCTGGAAAGATTCGCGGTCTGGCGTTCTAGTTCTGCGGCTAAATGTGTCTGCTTCTGGCTCGCTCGCGCGCTCATGAAGACGCTCGCCAGGGCCACGGCGCCCGATATCGCGGCGACCAGGAACTCGATACTCATATTGAAGACAATACGCGGTAACCGGCGAGGACCCGGAGAAGACGGCATCGCTGAAGACGTGCACCAGGCGGGTTCCCCGTCGCGCCGTTATCTGGGCGAGGCGGGCGGGGCCGTGGGCGGTGCTGTCGGTGGGACTCCCCGGTTCCGCCGCCCCGCTGGCGCGTTGATCGCCGTATCGGGGGTCACCGTGTCGAGGACCTCGTCGAGACGATGGGGATGCCGTAGGTCCAGGCGGTGCCGCAAGGCGTCGGGGGCGTTGCCGGGGCGGGAGACGCAGGTCGCTGCGGTGACGCGGTCGGCGACGTCGCCGGCCGCACCAGCTCTGCCTGGGTCACGCGCACCGACCTTGTTGCAACTCCGCTGACACTCTCGCCTCACGCCCGTTATCCGGACACTCGGTGTGCCTCATGCTGTCGGGTGTGGAGGGGTTGGGTTTGTGCGTCGCCAGGGGAGGCGACGGAGGGCTGTCGCCGACGCGGGCCCGTTGGTCGGGGTGAAGGTCATGGTCACCGGTGCGATGACCGGTCCTGTCACGGACCTCTCCCGCTCTCGAAGAACACCAGCCTGTCTTCGTGGGCAAAGGAGCGGACTCCAAGCGTGCGAGGCCAAGTCCCTCGGTGTCCTTCTCGCCGCCCCCGACGAGTTCGCCGCATGGTCGCGGAATTGCTCGGCTGACGGCCCGTCAGGCTGCCGCCACCTCGTCGGCGATCGTGCGTTCCTCGCCCGCCGGGTGCGTCACGTGATGGACGAGTGCGGCGAGCAGACCGCCGACCAGCGGAGCGACGATGAACAACCACAGCTGCGACAGCGCGGAACCGCCGGCGAACAGGGCCGGGCCGAGGCTGCGCGCCGGGTTGACCGACGTACCGGTCAGCGGGATGCCGATGAGGTGGATGACAGCGAGGGCGATGCCGATCGGCAGGCCGTCGAAGCCGACGACCGCGACCCGGTGCGTCACCCCGAGCACCACGAACACGAGGAGGAAGGTGAGCACGACCTCGGCGAGGAACGCGCCGCCGGTGTTGATGTGCACCGCGGACCGGTCCCCGTAGCCGTTGCTGCCGAAGGCGCCTTCGGCCTGGAAGCCGGGCACCTGCTTGGCGAGCAGGAAGAGCAGGGCCGCCCCGGCGATGCCGCCGACGAACTGCGCGATCCAGTAGCCGATCGCGGTGGCCACGTCGATGCGGCGGGCGCACAGCATGCCCAGGGTCACCGCCGGATTGACATGGCACCCGGAGATCGGTCCGAGCGCGTAGGCGAGGGCGAGCAGCACGAAGCCGAAGGCCAGCGCGACCCCCAGGGTGCCGATGAACTTGACCCCCAGAGCCGCGCAGCCCACGGCGAAGAAGACCAGAAGCAGAGTCCCGAGGAACTCCGACGCCAACGCCCGCGTGCGCATCGCCATCGCCACCACCCTCACCTACGTCGATTTCAGTCGTGTCGTAAGGAAGCCTCGGCCGGATGGGGTACGCGCGCCCGTCGGAGGGCCGCGATACGGGGCCGAAGGAGTGACGGACGGACTTCCGGCAGGGCGCGGGGGCCGCCTGCGCGAGTCCGAGGCGCGCCCAGTCGGTGCGGGCTTCGGTGATCTTCCCGGGTACGCCGCCGAGGCGGCGCAGTCACCGGCCCATCGCCATGTCGGTCCGGTGGGCAGGTCCGGCTCCATGGCGCTGGGCGGGCCGACCGCGCTGATCACGGCCGGGCAGACGGTCGGCGCCTAAGGCCCCGGGCACCAGGTGACCGCCAGGGGACAACTCTCGTCGGTGCTCCGCTTGTATCGGCTCTAGCGGCGCTCGTGCGGCGCCTCACCGGTCACTCGGGACCTCGACTTCGGTGCCCGGCGTCGTTTCGCGCACCGCGTTTCCCCGACCGGAAGCCGCCGTGCGCGGACGGCGTGAACGTCCAGCGGCGCGGACACCGGGCCACCACGCACTTGATGCGGGATCGGGATCAGGTCGGAGGAAAACGTCCAGTGACCGCGACAGCGCCCGTCGGCGGGCGCCTCGCCGAGGCGACCACCCCTGAGCGTCCAGGAGAGGCCGGTGTCCGCGAGGAGGTCGACACGCATAGCGTCCCCGGCCGTTCCCACAAAATCCGCAGGCAGCAGGGCCGCACCCAGGCCGTGCGCCACATAGTCCGCGATCGTCGTGGTGACGTCCGACGCGATCGTGCCGGACGTGGTTGCAGGCGTACGCGGCCGCGCGCGGATCACCGCACGGGCACCGCCGGGCTCGCACGGACAGGGTGCTTGCTCATGACCGAGACCCGGTTGAACGCGTTGATGGTGATCGCGACCCAGATCACCGCGGAGATCTCGTCGTCGGACAGCGTGGTGCGGGCTTCCTCGTATGCCGTGGTCTGGGCGTCGGCGTCGGCGGGGCGGGTGGTGGCCTCGGCCAGGGCGAGGGCGGCGCGTTCCCGGGGGGTGAACAGCTCGGTGTCGCGCCAGGCCGCCAGGACGCCCAGCCGCTGGGTGGTCTCGCCCGCTCGCAGGGCGGCGCGGGTGTGCAGGTTGAGGCAGTAGGCGCAGGCGTTGAGCTGGGACACGCGCAGGTTGACCAGTTCCACGAGCGTCCGGTCGAGCCCGGCCGCGGCCGCCGCGTCCTTCGCGGCCTGCGCTGTCGCGGTGAGCGCGCGGTAGGCGTCGGGGTGCTGCTTGTCGATGAAGACCCGGTTGCCGGTTCTCGCCGCCGCTGTCTCGGTCATGTCGTCTCCTTCGTCGAGCGATCATTCGCCGCCCGCTCTATCATCGACGCATTATTGTTGAAACTCAAACATTCTTTGGTGAGAGGCTGGAACCGTGAGCAACACCGAAACTGACCCTGCCGAGTTGAAGTGCGGCGGACCGGCCGACGACGGGGCAACCCCGGCCGTCGAGGTGCTCACCGCCCGGCAGGTCCCGCTCGGCGGCCCGCGGGCGATGCCGGTGCGGCGCACCCTGCCCCAGCGCGGTCGCACGCTGATCGGAGCCTGGTGCTTCGCCGACCACTACGGCCCCGACGACGTGTCCGTGACGGGTGGCATGGACGTCGCACCGCACCCGCACACAGGTCTGCAGACGGTCAGCTGGCTCTTCAGCGGGGAGATCGAACACCGCGACAGCCTCGGCAGCCACGCCTTTGTCCGGCCCGGCGAGCTGAACCTCATGACCGGTGGGTTTGGGATCAGCCATACGGAGGTGTCCACCCCGCGTACGACGATCCTGCACGGCGTCCAGCTGTGGGTGGCGCTGCCCGACGAACACCGTGACGCCGCCCGGGACTTCCAGCACTACGTACCCGAGCCGGTGCGGCTCGACGGCGGCACGGCCCGTGTCTTCCTCGGCACGCTCGCCGGCGACACCTCCCCGGTGCGCACCTTCACGCCCCTGCTCGGTGCGGAACTGTCCGTGGATCCGGGCGCCACGGTGACCCTCGGCGTCGACCCGGTGTTCGAGCACGGCCTCCTGGTGGACAGCGGTGACGTCCTCCTGAACGGCACGGCCCTGAAGCCGGCCGAACTCGGCTACGCCGCCCCCGGACGTGCCGAGCTCACCGTCACCAACGAAGGACCCGACACCGCACGGCTGGTACTGCTGGGCGGACCCCCCTTCGGTGAGGAGATCGTCATGTGGTGGAACTTCATCGGCCGCACCCACGACGACATCGTCCGGGCCCGCGAGGACTGGGAGAACGCCTCCGACCGCTTCGGCCGGGTCGAGGGATATCCGGGAGACCGCCTTCCCGCCCCGGCCCTGCCCAACGCCACCCTCACCCCGCGCGGGAACCCCGCTCCGGCCACGAAGGACGCGCGATGACAGAGCAGGCATCCTCCACCGTTCCCACCGTCCGCCACGTGCCGGAACGGTTCCGCTACGAGATAGAGGTCGACGGCCGAACCGCCGGCTTCACGGCCTACCGGGACCGCGGTGAACGGCAGCGGGTCTTCTACCACACCAAGATCTACGAGGCGTTCTCCGGCCGGGGACTGGCGTCCCGACTCGTCCGCGAGGCCCTGGTCGACGTGCGGGAAACGGGCAGACTAGTCGTCCCCGTCTGCCCGTACGTCAAGGCGTTCCTCGACAAGCAAGAGGGGTTCGCGGACATCACCGAGCCCGCCACACCGGACGTGGTGCGGTGGATCGAGGCGGAGCTGAGGTGACGCACCGCCCGCGGAGGGCCGGGTGACCGATGGCGGTCGCAGCTCGGCGGTGTGCCAGGAGGCGCACCGCCGGACACCGTCGCGTCCACCGCTACCGGGAGAGGGGCCGGACCGGGCCCGTTCCCGACGATCCGGACCAGCGGCCCGCGCTCTGGCCACCGCCGACGTGCAGGATGTCGCCCGTCACGGAACCGGCCGACTCCAGGCGGAGCACGGCGTCCACGGTGCCGCTCGTCTCTCCATGCGACCGGCCGGGTGCAGCCTTGCGAGCGTGTCGTGGGCCTCGGCCGGGTGCACGCCGGTGCCCCGGCGCGTACGGCGGGCCGTAGTAGGCGCGCACCGTCCTCGGCCCGGCCGCGGATGACGTGGACGCCGGGGTGAGCCTGGCGCGACACACCCGCGCCTTCCGCCGGCCGGCCGCCGTCGGCGCCCCACCGCACGACCGCTTGATGGCCGACCGCACCCTCCCGTGGCCGACCCGTGCCCGGCACCCGCCGGCGCCGGGGACGTGAACGACTGGTGGGGGCGGGCCGCCGAACCCGTCCCGCGCCTGACGGCCGCCGGGTCCCGCCCCGGAGGCCGTCCGTCTCGCCGACCTCGTGTCGCCTGCGCCGCCGAACTCGTCCCGGCCGCCGCCGCGGAGGCGGACGGCGACTGCGACCACGCCACCGCTCCCGCCGCAGTCGGCCTGTCCGCAGGGGCCGTGAGGGCGGCGGCGCCTCGGTCAGGGCCCCTGGAGGGCCGGGACTGCCGGGGCAGGATCCGCAGGTGCGAGGGCTGGGGTGCCTGAGGGGCTTTCGCCGTCCACCCGGCCCGCGAGCAGGGGGAGATGCAGGCTGACCTGCTGTACGGGTCGTCGTACCCGGTGACTTGGCCGGGTTGTTCGCGCGCAGTCGTGCCTCCCGGGCGCCGTCGAGGTCGCGCCCCCAGCTGTTCGAAACTTTCGGGTGCCGCGTGCGTGCTTGCGTTGCGTCGCTTCCGAGTGTCGGTCCGTTCCGCATGACGGTTCGCGCGAGGGGTGGGTTGATCAGGGAACATACGCGCCGAGACCTCCTCCGGTTACAGAGGTGTTTCCGAAAGAACGTCGAAACTGTTGACAGGGTCATGGCGCTCTACGAAAACTGTGGCAACCGAACGACAGGAGACCGTCGTCCCCCTCGCGTCATGTGACCGGGTGCGGCGGTCGGTCGTCGCGGCACGACCACGGGCGACCCGCGCCGTGTCCAGGCAAGGCAGCGGACAGCGGGAGCCGCCCGCCCCCCACCAGCCTTCACCGGGAGGACGCATGCAGCAGGACGGTACGCGACAGGACCACGACCAGCAGAACCCCGCTCCCTTCAGCGGCTTGAGCCGACGAGGCTTCCTCGGCGGGGCCGGCGCCGCCGCGCTCGCCACGGCGACCGGACTGCTGCTGCCCGGCACCGCCCACGCCGCCACCACCATCACCACCAATCAGACCGGCTACGACGGCATGTACTACTCGTTCTGGACCGACGGCGGCGGCTCCGTCTCCATGACGCTCAACGGCGGCGGCAGTTACAGCACCCGGTGGACCAACTGCGGCAACTTCGTCGCCGGCAAGGGCTGGAACACCGGCGGACGCAGGACGGTCCGCTACACCGGCTACTTCAACCCGTCGGGCAACGGCTACGGCTGCCTCTACGGCTGGACGTCGAACCCGCTGGTGGAGTACTACATCGTCGACAACTGGGGCAGCTACCGGCCCACCGGCGAGCACAGGGGCACCGTCTACAGTGACGGCGGCACGTACGACATCTACAAGACGACGCGGTACAACGCCCCCTCCGTCGAGGGCACCCGCACCTTCGACCAGTACTGGAGCGTCCGGCAGTCGAAGGTGACCAGTGGCTCCGGCACCATCACCACCGGCAGCCACTTCGACGCCTGGGCGCGCGCGGGCATGAACCTGGGCCAGTTCAAGTACTACATGATCATGGCCACCGAGGGTTACCAGAGCAGCGGAAGCTCGACCATCACGGTCAGCGGCTGACCCCCGTCCGGCGAACAACCGGCTACGGGCCCCGTCCTCGTGGCGGGGCCCGTAGCCGTGACGGACTCACCACCGCAGCGGCGCCCGTCTTGTAACTGCCCGTACTGCTCGGGGGAGATGTACTTGGCCTTGAAGACGGCAGGCCATTCACGCGTGCCGCGAGGGCGGTACGGTCTTCGTCCTCGGCGTGTTCGCCGGAGTCGCCGACAACTTTCCTCCGGCAGCGGTGATCAACACGGGCCGACAGTACAAGGCGTGCCCAGCAGCACGGTCAGCGCTACATCCTCAAGCTGCTGTACCGGCTGGCGGCCGGAGAACTGAGCGCAGCGCACCTGGCGCCCCGCTCCATGCCGCTGGACGAAGCTCCCCGGGCCTACAGGATGTGCAAGGAGAAGGAGGACGGCTGCGCGCGCGGTAATACGGCCGGGCGGATGACCGCTGCTCCACCGTCACGCCCCCGGGGTGCCGGGCGCCTCCCCGGAGCGGGACGGTGATGGGGAGCGGGGCCGTGGTCGCGGGGTTGACCTTGACACCGTGAGAAGGTGTCCCCTGGGGGCAGGAGGTGGTTTCGATCAACCCGACAAATGGAACCCCGCGCAACGCCCGCGTGACCCACGCTCTGAGCGCCGAGGACTCCTCGGTCCGGCTCCAGGCGGCCCTGGCGGTCGGTACGACCCCCGACCCCGGCTTCCTGGAGACGCTCGTCGAGCGGTGCGCGGTCGAGCCGGACTTCTTCGTGCGGGACATGCTGTCCTGGGCCCTGACCCGCCTCTCGCCGGAGGTCACCTTGCCCCGGATCCGCCGGGAACTCGCCTCCGGGCGGGCCCAGGCCCGCAGCCAGGCGCTGCACACGCTCTCCAAGATCGGTGACAGGAGCGCGTGGGCCTGGATCACACGCGACCTGCTGCGCGACGGCGACGACGAGGTCGCGCGGACCGCGTGGCGGGCCGCGGTCGTCCTGGTGCCCGAGGACGAGACGGAGTACCTGGCCGGCGAACTGGTCGCACAACTCGGCCGAGGTGACCGGGATGTGCGCCTGAGCCTGAGCCGGGCCCTCGTCGACCTCGGTGACGCGGCCGTGCCCGCCCTGGACCGGGCCGCGCGGCACCCCGACCCGGCCGTGGCCGCGCACGCTCGTGCCACCGAGCTGCTCCGGCGCGACCCGGAGGCCGGTTTCGACGCGGCCGTCGAGGAGGCGAGGCGCCTCGTCGCACTCGGCTCGGAAGAAGCAGTTCCGACGGCCGTCCCGACGGCCCTGGCCGCGCCGGGAGTCCCCGAGACCGCGCAGACCGCCGGCACGGCGGAGACCGCCGAGTCCATGGGGACGACGACCGTGAACGCCGGGGACGCCGTGAACGCCGGGGACGCCGTGACCACCACGAACGCCGGGGACACCGCGGAGTGCTGATCGGTGAGGTGGCCCGCCACTCGGGGGTGAGCCCCCGGATGCTCCGGCACTACGATGCCCTCGGGCTGGTCCGGCCGACCGGCCGCACGGTCGGCGGCTACCGCGAGTACTCCGCCGAGGACGTCCGCAGAATCTTCCACGTGGAGGGCCTGCGGTCCCTGGGACTCTCGCTGAAGCAGATCGGGCGGGCGCTGGAAGACCCGGCCTTCACGCCGTCCGACCTGGTCAGCGACCTCATCCGGTGGACGGAAGAACGCCTGGAGCGGGAACGGCGGCTGCTCGATCGGCTCCGCGCGATCGACGCCTCGGCGCCCATGGACTGGCAGGACGTCCTGCATACCGTCGAGCTGATGCAGGGACTCGACTCGGCCAGTGCCGCACGAAGGCAGCAGGCCGTCCTGGTCCGGCCGGACGGTGTGCCGGTTCCCGCCGAGGTGCTGGCCGGGGCGGTCCTCGCCGAATCCGACCCCAACGTCGCGGGTGCCCTGCGCTGGGCGCTGGCCAGGTCGGGCGGCGAGGGCGTGGCGGCGCTGGCCGCCGGCACGCATGCGGAGGACGTGGACGTCCGGCGGCGCGCGGTGCTGGCGATCACCGAGTTGGCCGACAGCCCGGGCGCGTCGGCGCTGCTCGCGGACGCGCTCGGCGACCCGGACCCGACGGTGCGCCGGTACGCGGCGCTCGCCTTGGGCAGGCGGGGCGTGAGCGGGGCCGTGCCGACGCTCGTCGGCATGGTGGTCGAGGGCCGCAACGACGTCGAAGCCGCCGAAGTCCTGCGAACGCTGTACCGGGACCACGGGTGCGCGGAGCGGATCACGGCCGCGCTGGCCCGCGAACTCGCCGCGCCCGCGGCGGACTCCGCGACGCGGATACGCCTGTCCCAGGCACTGGTCGAACTGCCGGGGGACGCCGCCCGGGGGATCCTGCGCCGACTGGCCCACGACGACGACCGCGCCGTCGCCCTCGTCGCCTCGGCCTTCGCCGGACTCCTCGACGAGCGGTTCCCCGAAGCCGGATGGGAGGAAGCCGGAAGGGGCGAAGCCGGAGGAGACGAGGACGGATGACGGTGCCTGCCCGGGGGCCCAGGAGCCCCGACCCGCACGAGGGCGGTAAGCCCGAGGTCAGCGGGAGGCGCGGGGGCCGCCGCCGGGGGAGGGCCGGCCCACCTGCCGCACTGCGTCCGGCGGCACAGAACGCCGGTGACGTGAGACCGGCTACGGTCCGGGCCGTCACACTCACCCGGTATCCAGCCGGTACACGCCGATCGCCGAGAGCAGTACTACCTCGTCCTCGAACCCTCCGGGGAAGCGGGGCGAGGAATACCCCTTGGGAGGCCCGCAGGGCTCTTCACCTGACGAGAAGTCCGGGACCGGACAGTCGAGACGTCAGTCGGCGAGTGCGTACGTTCTGACCCAGTCGACTTCGTAGACCGCCGCGCGGACCGGGGTGGTGCGGTCGGGCAGGGTGCTGTCCAGTTGGATCGTCTGGTGCATCGACGGGGCGCACTGGATGCAGCGGCGCACCTCGTCCGCGCCGCCGGAGAAGCTGTAGGTCTGCTGCCCGTCCACGTACCCGCGGACGTGGTCCGGCGTCCATTCGATGGCGATGGCGTGCCACTCCGTCATGTCGGTCCCGCACGTGGCGGCCCACTCCTGCTGCACCGGGACGTCCTCGTCGTGCGGGTAATGGAGGTAGGCCTGCGCACAGTCGCCGCCCGGGGTGTCGTTCTCCAGGTAGTCGTACTCGCCGTCCTGCGGCCAGCGCTCGGAGTCCGGCCACAGAATCAGCAACGGCTGGTACCGCTCGGTGACTTCCCGCCCCTCCAGTCCCGTCTCGGACGACCGTACCCGCGCCTCCCAGCGGCCGTAGCGCTGCCCGAAGCGGGAGGCGAGCCATCCGGTGTCGCCGTTCGTCTCGCCCACCTGCCGCAGCACGCCGCCCACCACCCCGCTGTTCTCGGCGCAACGGTGTCCGCCCAGACGGCCGTTGCCCGGCCAGCAGCCGTCCTCGTCCCCCGCCTGAACCCACTTGGCCGGGTCGGGCTTCGCGGGCGCGGCCGGCGAACCGTAGCCGAACTCGTCGGACGCCGCCGCCAGGGGTGTCCCCCAGCCGTAGCGTTCCGCGGCGGTGGTGACGGACGCCGTGCCCGCGCGAACGGCCGGCACGTGCTCCACCGAAGCCGAAGCCGACGCCGAAGCCGACGCCGCGGCCGTGCCGGGCAGCGCGTGGGCCGCCGGTCCACTGCCCGGGGCGAATCCGCCGGCGGCCGCGAGTACCAGCGTCACGGCGGCGGTCGCCGTCCGGCGGCCGCCGCGCAGTCTGCGTGTCATCGAAGTCCTTTCCCAGTGGGCTGGAGGAGCGGCCCGGTGGTGTCGCACGCGCGGCGATCGCCGCGCGTCGCGGCTCGCTCCCGGCGGGAGCCGCGGGGCAAGTCCAGCTCCGGACCGCTTTGTTCACCAGCCTGTGGGCCCGCTGAACAACGGCGTCGCTTTGTTCGGCGGGCTCGGTGGGCTGCCGTACAACCCCGTCGGCCGCTGGACTCGGTGCCATCCCTTTCCGCCGCGGCGCTCTCGGCTTCGCCGACACCGCCCGCCGCACCGGCTTCGCCGGGTTCTCCCGCTTCTCCGACGAAAGGTTGTCGCCCATGACCGCCCGACCGGCCTTCCGCCACCGATGGCTGCCGGCCCTCGCCACGGCGCTGCTCGTCTCCCTCGGGGCCGCCGCGCCCGCCCACGCCGGGCCGGGCCCGGCCCCGTATCCCGCGCCCCATGAGGCGAACGCCGAGTTCCTCGACGCGGCCTGCTCGGTACCGGCCGCCGAGGACCCGTCGGTCCTCGTCATGGTGCACCGGGTCGCGCACAGGTACGGCGCCAACGCCAAGGTGACGCTCGCCGCGTTCGAGGCCGGCTGGGTCGAGTCGCACATGAACAACCTCGACTGCGGCGACTCCGACTCCCTCGGCGTGTTCCAGCAACGCCCCAGCCAGGGCTGGGGCAGCCCGGCGCAGATCATGGACCCGGTGTACGCCGCCACCCAGTTCGTCACCCGCGCCATCACCAACGACCGGGCGCACCCGGAGTACACCGCCGGCCGGCTCGCGCAGAGCGTGCAGCGCTCGGCGTTCCCCGACCGGTACGACCAGGCCGAGTCCAAGGCGCGCGCGATGATGGGCGCCGCGGCCCGTACCGCCGACATGCTCCCCGGCTCCCCCGCGGACTTCACCGGCGACGGCAAGGACGACATCGTCACCTTCACCAAGAACGCCGCCGAGGACGCCTTCGTGGCCACCTCGACCGGCACCGCCTTCGCCGGTACGACCCAGAAGTGGCACGACACCTTCGGCCTCGGCGGCGAGACCACGCTGACCGGCGACTTCACCGGCGACGGCAAGGACGACATCGCCGCCTTCACACACGGTGCCGAGGGTGACGTGTGGGTCGCGCCGTCCCAGGGCGGTTCGTTCGGCACCGCGGCCAAGTGGCACGAGTGGTTCGCGCCCAGGCAGGAGCTCGCCGCGGTCGGCGACGTCAACGGTGACGGCAAGGACGACATCATCGCCTTCACGCACGACGCGGAGGGCGACGTGTGGGTGGCCCTGTCCAACGGCACCTCGTTCGGGCCGGGCCAGCAGTGGAACAACTGGTTCGCGCCGGCCGGGGAGTACCCGGCCGTGGGCGACGTGGACGGTGACGGCAAGGCCGACCTGATCAGCTTCACCCAGGGCACCACCGCCGACGTATGGGTGGCGCGGTCGACGGGCACCTCGTTCACCGGCGCGCGGATCTGGCACAGCTGGTTCGCACCCGGCGCCGAACTGCCCCGGGTCGGCGACTTCGACGGCGACGGCAAGACCGACATCGCCACCTTCACCCAGGGGACGACGGCGGACGTGTACGTGGCCCTGTCCACGGGTTCGGCGTTCGGCGACGGCAAGACGGCGCCGACCTGGCACGGCTGGTTCGCCCCGGGGAGCGAATTCCCCTACGTCGGCGACTACAACGGCGACGGCAAGGACGACATCGTCACCTTCACCAAGGGCAGCACCAATGACGTGTGGGTGGCCCTGTCCGGCAGCGCCCGGTTCGGCGACGGCGCCACGGCCGGCAAATGGCACGACTTCTTCGGCCTCGACGGCGAGACCACCCTCTGAGCCGGCACCCGGGAGAAAGCATGCGCACACGAATTCCGGTGGCGGCGGTCGTCGCCCTGCTGCTCTGCGTGCTCGGCCTCGCCGCGCCCGGACAACGGGCGGCCGCCGCCCCTGCGACCAGGGCCGCCGCGGCCGACAAGGGCCCGGTCGGCTGGGACGCCTTCCGCCGCCTCGACCGGCTCCCCTACCTCAGCCCCGGCACCCAGACGCGCCAGTACTCCGGCTTCGACCGGGCCGGCGGCAACGACGACGGCTTCTCGGGCCAGTACTCGTGCCTGTCACAGACCGCGGCGGGCTGCGTGATCGCGCAGGACACCGGCGCGGGCGAGATCTCGTCGATCTGGTTCACCAGGGACGGCGGTGATGTCACGGCCACCGGCACCATCACCGTCGAACTCGACGGTGCCACGGTGCTCGACGCGCCGCTGCGGGACGTGGTCGGCGGCGCCCTCGGCGCGCCGTTCGCCCATCCGCTGGTCGCCGACGCGGACAGCAGTTCCGGCGGGGTGTACATCAAGGTACCGATGCCCTACCGGCAGTCGATGCGGGTCACGGTGCGGAACAACCCGCTCTTCCACCACGTCACCTACCGGCACTTCCCCGACGCGGAGGGGGTGACACGGTTCGACCCGTCCGACCGCGCCGACGACGTGCTCGCGGTGCTCAGGGACTCGGGAACCCGTGACCCCAAACCCGCGCGGCCCGGCGCGACCACCGCGACGGGCACCGTGGATCTCGCCGCCGGCGCCACCGCCCACGTGGCACGGGCCACCGGACCGGGCAGCATCTCCGCCGTACGGGTACGTGTCCCGGACGCCGACGCCGGGGACGAGACGCTGTCCGGGCTGCGGCTGCGGATCGCCTTCGACGGGCGCACCACCGTCGACTCGCCCGTCGGGGAGTTCTTCGGCTCCGGCCTGGGCGAACACGCGGTGCGCTCGCTGATGTTCTCCGTGGACGCGAGTGCCGGCGGCTGGTACACCGCCTGGTGGCCGATGCCGTACCGCTCCTCGGCGACGGTGAGCCTCGTCAACACCACCGGACGGCCCCTCGCGGGCATCACCACCCAGGTGACGTCCGCGCCCGACGACCAGTGGGCCGCCGCGCTCGCCCCCGGCGGGACGGCCGCGTACTTCACCACGGAATCACGCGGCGGCGCCACGGTGCCCGGCCAGGACTGGCTCTTCGCCGACCGCACCGGCAGCGGCAAGTTCGTCGGCGTGTCGCACACCATGCGGGGGCGGGTCACCGCCGGCGTCACCCGCCAGTACCTGGAGGGCGACGAGCGCGTACGGGTCGACGGCGCGCTCACCCCTCAGCTGCACGGCACCGGCACGGAGGACTTCTACGAGTCGGGCTGGTACTTCAACCGCGGCACGTTCACCGCTCCGCTCACCGGGAACACCGCCCACCAGCAGGGCGGCACCGGCTGCCCGTACGAGTGCGACGCCGCCTACCGGCTGATGCTGTCCGACTCCGTGGGCTACGCCACCGCGCTGCGGTTCGGCATGGAGCACGGCCCGCAGAACGACGCCGCCGCGGTCTACGGCTCCACCGCCTTCCTGTACGCCCGGCCCGAGGCCACCGCCCACCGCACCGACACCCTGGAGGTGGGCGACGCCGCCGCCCGTACCGGCCACCGGTACACCGACAGTGGTCCGGCGACCCAGACGGCCCTCACCTCGGTGTACGAGGGCGACGACGACGAGGACCGCGTCCCGCTGACCCTGCGGGCGACCTCCTCGCCGGTGTCCTTCGACCTCGCTGTCGACGACGGCAACCAGGGCGTGCTGCTGCGCCGTACCTCCGACCAGGCCAAGGACCACCAGTCGGCCCGGGTCCTGGTGGACGGCGTGGACGTGGGGACCTGGACGCAGCCGCTGGGCAACGGGGTGCAGCGCTGGCTGGCCGACGCCTTCCCGCTCCCGGCGAGCGCCACGGCGGGCCGGACCCGGATCCGGGTGGAACTGCGGCCCACCGCCGGGGCGCCCGCCTGGACGGCCGCCCGGTACACCGCCGACAGCGTCGTCCCCGGCACGTACACCGACACGAAGGCACCCGCCGTCACGGACACGCCGACGCCGGTCGGCCGCGCGGAGCACGCGCTGCACCTGACCTGGCGGGAACCCGCCGACGACACCGGCGTGCGCGAGTACCGGGTGTACGGCGCCGCTTCGTCGCCCGTCCCGGTCGGCGCGGAGACCTTGCTCGGCACCGCGCGTGTCCCGGCTTTCACGCACCGGGGCCGCAAGGCGGGGCAGACCTGGCACTACCGTGTGGTGGCGGTCGACTTCGCCGGCCGTACCGGCGACGTGGGCGGCACCGCGTCCGGCCGCGCCGCCACGCCCACCCGCAGCGACATCGACGGGGACGGCCGCGACGACATCGTCACCTTCACCCGCGGCGACACCGCCGACGTGTACGCGGCCACCTCGACGGGTGCGCGGTTCTCGGGCGACGGCGTGCGGTGGCACGAGCACTTCGCCGCCGGTACGGAGATCCCGCTGACCGGCGATTTCGACGGGGACGGCCGCGCGGACGTGGTGACGTTCACCCGGGGGCCGGCCGCGGACGTCTACGTGGCCCTGTCCGACGGCTCCCGCTTCACCGGGGACGGTGTCAAGTGGCACGACCATTTCGCGGTGGGTGCGGAGCTCCCGGCGGTCGGTGACTTCGACGGGGACGGCCGCGACGACATCGCCACCTTCACCCGCGGCGACACCGCCGACGTCTACGTCGCCCTCTCGACGGGTTCGTCCTTCGCCCCGTCCCGCAGGTGGCACGACCACTTCGCGGTGGGTGCGGAGCTCCCGGCGGTGGGCGACTTCGACGGGGACGGCCGCGACGACATCGCCACCTTCACTCGCGGCGACACCGCCGACGTGTACGTCTCCCTGTCCAGCGGCAGCGTCTTCCGGCAGGACGGGTGGCAGTGGCACAGCCACTTCGCCACGGGCGCGGAGCTCCCGGTGGTCGGTGACTTCGACGGGGACGGCCGCGACGACATCGCCACCTTCACCCGCGGTGACACCGCCGACGTCTACGTCTCCCTGTCCGACGGCACCCGGTTCGTCCAGGACGGCTGGCGCTGGCTCGACGGTCTCGCGGCCGGTGACCAGGTGCCCGGTGCCGGTGACTTCGACGGGGACGGCCGGGCGGACGCCGTGGCGTTCACCCGGGGCACATCGGCGCAGGTGTACGTGGCACTGTCCGACGGCGGTACCCTCCGGCCCGCCGGAAGCCCCTGGCACGGCCACTTCGCGGTGGGCGGCGAATGGCCGCGCCCCAGCCAGGTGGAGTCCGCCGGCTGAGCACGGCGGCGAACCGGCGCGGCGGGACGTGTTCCCGCCGCGCTCACCGCTCGCGGCACGGCGGATCGAAGGGTAACTGCCCGACGTGCCGGCGCCACAGGGACTCGGTGAGGGTCTGTCCGGTGGCGGCGCAGATCCGCGCGGTGTCCCGGCCCGGCCGCAGCTCCCACAGCCGGGTGGTGGTGTCCCAGGCGGCGCTGGCCAGCGTGTGCCCGTCGGGGCTGAACGCCACGGAGACGACCGCGTCGGTGTGGCCGGTGAGCGGCCGGCCGAGCGCCTTGGGGCGGGACCGGTCGGCCACATCCCACAGCCGCACGGTGCGGTCGTAGCCGCCGCTGGCGAGGGTACGGCCGTCCGGGCCGAAGGCGACCGAGGTGACCCAGTCGCGGTGACCGGTCAGCGGACCGCCGTAGCGCACCGGGTGGTCCGCGGCCGTGACGTTCCACAGCACGATGGCGCGGTCCACTCCCGCGGTGGCGAGGGTGCGCCCGTCGGGACTGAAGGCGAGTGCCGTCACCCAGTTGGTGTGCCCGGTCAGCGGCTTGCCCAGGGGCTTGGGCGGGCCGTCGGCGAGTCGCCACAGCCGTACGGTGTCGTCCTCGGAGGCGCTGGCCAGGGTGCGCCCGTCCGGGCCGAAGGCGACCGCGGTGATCTTCCCGCGGTGGCCGGCCGGCGGGTCGCCGCGCAGCGCCGGGTGGTGCGGGTCGGTGACGTCCCAGAGGGCGATCGTGCCGTCCTCGCCCCCGGTGGCGAGGGTGCGGCCGTCCGGGCCGAACGCCACCGCGCCGACCGGTTTCCGGCCGGGGGCCGCGGGCCGGGCGAGCAGCCGGGGGCGCCGTGGGTCGGCCAGGTCCCACAGGTGCAGCGTGCCGTCGTCCCCGGCACCGGCCAGTACCCGGCCGACGGGGGAGAAGGCCAGTGCCCGCAGGGGGCCGCCGGAGCCGGTGAGCCGGTCACCCAGGACGCGGGGGCGGTCGGGACGTGTCGTGTCCCAGGTCTGGACGCCGTTGTTGTCCACGGTGACGAGGAGCCGCCCGTCGGGGCTGAAGGCCGTGGCGGACAGGGCGCCGCCGTGCCCCGGGAGCACCGTGGCGGGCAGGTTCCACAGCCGCGCGGTGTGGTCGTAGCCGGCGCTGGCCAGGGTCCGCCCGTCCGGCCCGAACCGCACCGACCACACACCGTCGCTGTGGTCGGTGAGCGGCTCGCCGAGAGGGACGGGGAAGTGGGGGTTGGCGACGTCCCACAGCCGCAGGGTGTCGTCGTAGCCCGCGCTCGCCAGGGTGGCACCGTCGGGGCTGAAGGCCACCGACCACACGGCCGCGGTGTGGCCGGTCAGCGCCGAACCGAGCGCCTTGGGCCGGCGCGGGTCGGTGACGTCCCACAGCCGTACCAGCGCGTCGTTGCCCGCGGTGGCCAGGGTGCGCCCGTCGGGGCTGAGCGCGGCCTGGTACACGCCCGCGGTGTTGACGGTGATCCGTCCCCGCCGGGCCGGGCGGCGCGGGTCGGTGACGTCCCACAGCCGAGCGGTGCCGTCGACACCGGCGCTGACCAGGGTGTGCCCGTCGAACGTCCAGGCCACGGAGTTGACCTCGTCGGTGTGGCCGGTGAGCGGCCGGCCGAGGGCCCTGGGCCGGTGCCGGTCGGTGACGTCCCACAGCCGGACCGTGTGGTCGTCGCTCGCACCGGCCAGGGTGTGCCCGTCCGGGCTGAAGGCCAGCGCGTTGACCGCCTCCGCGTGGCCGGTCAGCGGTGGTGCCGCGCTGATGGGGCGGAAGCGGTCGGTCAGGTCCCACAGCCGGATCGTCCGGTCGGCGCCCCCGGTCGCCAGGAGGCGGCCGTCCGGGCTGAAGGCGGCGGCGGTGACGGCGGCGGTGTGACCGGTCAGCGGCCGTCCCAGCGGCGCCGGGCGGGTGGTGTCGCGGATGTCCCACAGCCGGACGGTGCGGTCGTAACTCGCCGTGGCGAGGGTGCGGCCGTCGGGGGCGTACACCGCGGACGCGACGATGTCGGTGTGGCCGGTGAGCGGACGGGACAGGGCGCTGGAGCCGTCGGCGACCAGCCGCGTGTACAGATCGGGTGTCGGGCGCAACCGGTAGGCGGTCAGGTCCAGTTGGGCCGCCAGCGAGGTCTGGGTGGCGCGGGCGCCGTCGGCCTCGGCGGTGATCCGGTTGAAGACGGCGGTGTTGCGCTCGGCCTGGGCGGCGGCACGCTGCCGGAAGGCGGCGACCGCGGCGGTCGACGCCAGGATCGCCAGCACCGCCAGCAGGGCGGTGACGGTGCGCCGTAATCGTACGGCCTGACGGCGCTGGCGGGCCGAGGCGGCGAGGAAGGCGAGTTCGCCGGGGGTCAGCGAGCCGCCCGGGGCGGGGAACGCCTCCTCGGCGCGGGCGAGCCGGCTGCCCCGGTACAGCAGGGCCGTGTCGTGGCCGGCGGCCCGCCAGGCCCGGGCGGCCTCGGTCAGGTGGCGGTGGACGCGCAGCCGGTCACGCTCGCTGTCGACCCAGTCGCGCAACCGTGGCCAGGCGGTGATCAGGGCCTCGTGGGCCAGTTCGACCGTGCCGCCGCCCTCCTCGGCCTGACCGGTGGCGCCCTGGGCGGTGAGCAGGCGGGCGCGCACCAGACGCTCCACGACGAAACGGGTCTCACCGGGAGGGCCGGCGCCGTCCAGTTCCGTCCGGTCCACGGGGCGGCGGGTGTCGGGTGCGCCGTCGCCGCCCGGCGCGACCAGGCGCAGCAGCACCCGCCGGGCGAGATCGGCCTGGGACGGTGTCAGGTCCGCGTACGCCTCTTCGGCGGTGCGCGCGATGGCGCCGTGCAGCCCGCCCGCCTCCTCGTAGGCGGCCTGGGTCAGACTGCGGTTCCTGCGGTGCCGCCAGGTCTCCAGCAGGGCGTGGGACATGAGCGGCAGCCCGCCCGGCTCGCCCTCCACGTCATCCAGGACCCGGGCGGTCAGCGGGCGTTCGACGATCAGACCTGCGGCGGTCGCGGGCCCGGTGATCGCTTGGCGCAGTTCGTCGCGCGTCATCGGCCCGACCAGTACGGTGGCGCCCTGCAACGCGGCGGTGAGCCGCGGATGTTCGGTGCAGCGGCCCAGGAAGTCGGCGCGCACCGCGATGACCACGCGCAGCCGGCTGTCCGGTGCCAGGGCGGTGAGCAGCAGATCCGTGAACGCCTCACGCTCCGCCGGATCAGCGCACAGCGTGTACAGCTCCTCGAACTGGTCCACGATCAGCCAGGTGTCGCCGTCGGCCCCGGCCGCGGGGACGAGGCGGTCGCCGTGCGTGGCCAGCGGCCGGCGGCCGGGCGTGAGCACGCGGACGGCGGCGGGGCGCGGCAGCGGCCCCGCGGGATCGCGCAGCCGGGGAATGAGACCGGCGCGCAGCAGCGAGGACTTACCGCTGCCCGACGGCCCGAGCACCGCCGTCAGACGGCGGGCGAGGCACAGCTCGGACAGCCGGCCGATGAGCGCGTCACGGCCGAAGAACACATCCGCGTCCTGCGGCTCGAAACGGGCCAGCCCCCGGTAGGGCGGTACGGCGTCGTCGGCGGCCGCACGCTGCTCGGCCTCCTGCCCGGCGGCCTCCCGCCACTGCGCCTCCCAGTCCCGCGGGTCGCCGCCGCAGGCCCGCACGTACGCCAGGGTGACCGCCAGCGACGGCAACTGCCGCCCGGCGGCGGCCTGCGACAAGGTCGCGACCGAGTACCCGGCGCTTTGGGCCATCTGCCGGTAGGTCGGCCCGCCCGCCTCCTGCCGCAGCTTGCGCAATGCGAACGCGAACCGTTCCACCGGACCCGCGTTCGGATCCAGTGGAGTCTCACGACGACCCATGCTGATCCCGCCCCCGACCTTTCCCGGTTCCCACCGCTCACAGTAGACGCGTCGCGTGGCGTCTCGCAGCACGGTCCGGTTTGTCGGGGGCGGGGCGTACGAGACGTGGTGACGCCCCGCGCGGATGCCGGCGGCAAGCCGTGCGCGGGGCGTTTCCTACGTGGTGGCATCTATGCGGGGTGGTGTCCGTCAGGCGCCCGGCGGGCTGACGTAGCCCGAGATCAGGACGTTGCGGGAACCGGCCCGGTGGGTGGCCGGATTGATGTGTGTCTCGACGACCTTGTCGTTGTAGTTGCCGTTGACCGTGGTGATGGTGCCGTCGCCGTGCACCGCGACCACCACCGAGACGTGGCCGCCGGTCCCGGAACCCGGGGCCCCGTAGACGGCCCAGTCGCCGACGGCCGGGCTGCCGCTCTGCCCGGCCGGCCGGGCCTTGAACAGCCCGCGCTGCTGTCCCCAGGTGCCGAGTGCCGTGGCCACGTACAAGCCGCGCGGAACGCCGGTGACACCGGTGCGTTCCCAGGTCCAGGTGGCGAACATGGCGCACCAGTCGAGGCCGCAGGGGCCGTAGGAGCACCCGTTGTTGGTCGTGCCGAGCCGGCCGCGCGCGATGTCGGCGATGTGCTGGCGCAGGGCGTTGGTGCCGCCGAGGAGGAAAGTGGCGACGTCGGCGCGGTGATCGCCGTTGAAGTCGCCCACCCTGGGCACTTCGGTGCCGACCGCGAAGCTGTCGTGCCACTTCTGTCCGGTGCCGAGGAACTTTCCGCCGTCGGAGGTGGCGACGAAGACGTCCGCCGCGCCACCGCGGGTGAAGGTGACGACATCGTCCTTGCCGTCGCCGTCGAAGTCGCCGACGGTGGGGATCTCAGTGCCGACGGCGAAACCGTCATGCCATTTCCAGGCGTCCTGGACGAACTTGGCGCCGTCGGACAGCGAGACGAAGACGTCGGCGGCGTCACCGCGGGTGAAGGTGACGATGTCGTCCTTGCCGTCACCGTCGAAGTCACCGGTGTCGACGACCTCCCCGCCGATGCCGAAGTGGTTGTGCCAGACGGACGCCGTGCCGAAGCCGTGTCCGTTGGACAGTGCCACCCACACGTCGGCGGTGTCACCGCGCGTGAAGGTCGCGATGTCGTCCTTGCCGTCACCGTTGAAGTCGCCGACGGCCGGGACCTCGTCGCCGATGCTGAAGTGCTCGTGCCATCTCCAGGCGTCCTGGACGAACTTGGCGCCGTCGGACAACGAGACGTAGACGTCGCCCGTGTTCCCGCGGGTGAAGGTGACGATGTCGTCCTTGCCGTCGCCGTCGAAGTCGCCGGTGAGCGGCGTCTCGGTGTCGATGGCGAAGTGGTCGTGCCATTTCCAGCCGTCCTGGACGAACTTGGCGCCGCTGGACAGCGAGACGTAGACGTCTGCCGTGTTCCCGCGGGTGAAGGTCACGGCGTCGTCCTTGCCGTCGCCGTCGAAGTCGCCGGTGAGCGGCGTCTCGTTGCCGACGCCGAAGTGGTCGTGCCACTTCCAGCCGTTCTGGACGAACTTGGCGCCGTCGGACAACGAGACGAACACATCGCCGGCCGGCCCGTCGTCGGCGTGTGCCGCCGGTGCCGTCGCCGTCAGAACGGACAGGAACGCCAGGCAGCTCACGACGGCCGCCGACAGACGGCGCGACAGCCCTGTGCCGCCGCTGGTGCGGATGCGCATGCGGATCTCCCCTCCCGGGTGCGGTTCGCGCTTTCCTGTGCCGACTTCAGCGGCCCGGCCGTTGTTCGGCAGCCCCCGCACCGGGGTGAACAAAGATTCCGGGCGCCCGGCCGGGTAGGCGTGTTCGGAAGGTGGCGGGAGTGCGCTGGGTCTGCGCGACTGCCACGGGCGGACACCAGGGTCGCGCAGTCGCCGTACGGCGGGAGGTTCCGTGTCGGTGGCCGCCGGACTGCCCGGCGCCGCCGGCCTGGAGACCCGTGCCCGCTTCCGCCCGGCCGGCCCCGGCATCCGGCCGTCGCCCGGGGCGGTGCCGAAGACCGACGGGCTGGTGGTCGTCGACGGTCCCGGCACGTCCGGGCTCACGGTCGGCCCGTACGCCGGCTTGAACGCGGCCCGTCTCGCCCGGCGGGGATCGAGCTGTCGTCGTACGACCCGCTGCGCTCGACTCGGCCTTCGCTGCGGCCTTCCTCAGGAGGCGAGCACGCCGGCCGCACCCGTTCCGGTGGTGGTGCCGGGGGAGGGGAAGTGGGGCAGTACGGTCTCGGCGAGTTCGTGGAGGACCTCCTCCACGGGCCGGTCGCCCGGGCGGAGATTGAACGAGACGTGGGCGACACCGAGTTCGCCCATCGCGCGCAGGTGCTCGACGAGGGCGCGACTTCCGGTGCGCAGGCCGAGCCGGATCGGGGTCGCGGCCGTCGCCGGGTCACGGGTGAGGTCCAGTTGCATGGGCGTCAGGTACGGCTTGGGGGCGTCGCCGGTCAGTTCCCGCCACTGGCGTGTCTTCAGGCGCAGAGCTTCCAGTGGGCGTGGGTAGTCGAGCGAGGCGTCCGCGTTATGGGCGATCCACTCGGAAGTCTGCCGGGCATGTCCCGCGACGGCGATCGGCACGGTCGGGCCGGTCGGCTTGGGCAGGACGTCGAGACGGCGTCCGGCCTCGAGGCCGAGTTCGGGCAGTTCCATGCCCGCGCCGTCGGCGTGCCGGGCCCAGGCGGCGTGCAGCGTCTTCACTCCCTGGCGGAAGAGGTCACCACGGGCGTGGAAGTCCTCTCCGAACAGGGGGTATTCGACGGGCCGGTCCCCGCTGGCCAGGCCGAGGACGAACCGGCCGCCGGACAGGACGTCGACGGTGGCCGCGGCCTTGGCGACCAGCAGCGGGCGGCGCAGGGGCAGTACGACGGCCGCGGTGCCGAGCACGGCCCGCCGGGTCACGGCGGCCAGGTGCCCGAGGTGGGTGAAGGTCTCGAAGACCGAGCCGGCGTCGCCGAACTGCTCGGGGTCGTAGAGCGGTACGTCCCGCACCCACAGGCCCGCGAAACCCGACGTGTCGGCGAGGCGGGCCAGTTCGGTGTGGCGGGTCAGGTCGGGGACGCCGAAGGGCGTGCCGGCGGCCTGGCCGGCACGCAGCCGGGTGGCGCCCCAGTCGTTGTCGAGGGGCAGTTCGAGCCCCAGGGTCGGCAGGCCCGCGGGGTTCACGAGCCGGTCCAGGGCGGTAGGAGTGGGGGACATGGCCAGGGGAGCCTTTCAGCGTCGCGAGGAGGCAGGAGCGGTGGGGGCGCGCACGAGGCGGAGAGTGACGGCTCGCGCGGGCGGGGCCTGCCCTCCGCGCCCGCGCGAGCCGGGGCGGTCCGGCGGGGCGGCGCGAAGGGGCGCCGCCCCGCCGGGCCGGCCGGTGGGAACCGGGTCAGTTGAGCTGGTCGGGGTGCGGGCCCGTGCGCAGGTCGCGGTCGAGTCCGGCGATCGCGGTCATCTCGTCGTCGGTGAGGGTGAAGTCGAAGACGTCGAGGTTCTCGCGGATGCGGGCGGGCGTCACCGACTTGGGGATGACGACGTTGCCGAGCTGGAGGTGCCAGCGCAGGACGACCTGGGCGGGCGACTTGCCGTGGCGGGCCGCGATCGTGGTGATCGCCTCGTCCTTGAGGACGGCACCCTGCGCCAGCGGGCTCCACGCCTCGGTGGCGATGCCCAGTTCGGCGTGGACGGCGCGCAGTTCGCTCTGCTGCAGGCCGGGGTGCAGCTCGATCTGGTTGACCGCCGGGACCAGCTCGGAGTCGGCCAGGAGGCGCTTGAGGTGGTCGGGCTGGAAGTTCGACACGCCCGCGGCACGGATCCGGCCCTCGGCGACGAGCTTCTCGATGGCCTTCCAGGACTCGCGGTACAGGTCGCGGGCAGGGGTGGGCCAGTGGATCAGGTACAGGTCGACGTGGTCCAGGCCCAGCTTGGCCAGGCTGGTGTCGAAGGCCCTGAGCGTGGCGTCGTAGCCCTGGTCGGCGTTCCACAGCTTCGTGGTGATGAACAGGTCCTCGCGGGCGATCCCGGAGTCGGCGAGGGCGCGGCCGACGCCGGACTCGTTCCCGTAGATCGTGGCGGTGTCGATGCTGCGGTAGCCGGCCTCCAGGGCGGAGCTCACCGCGGCGGTGGTCTCCGCGTCGGGGACCTGGAAGACGCCGAAGCCGAGCTGCGGGATCTCGACGCCGTTGTTGAGGGTGACGGTGGGGATGCTGCTGAGCGGTGCCATTGCTGCGAATGACCTTTCAGACGGTACGGGTTGTACGGGGGTATGACAGACGGTCTGGGCGCTGATGCGTCCGTCGCGGAGGACGAACGTGTCGATGCCGTCGGTGACCGTGGGTGCCGGTGGTGGCGCTCCACTGAAGGAACAGCACGTCACCGGCGAACTTGTGGGGCCGGCTGCCGATCGGCGTCCGGCGGACTGGCGAGCAGGGCGCTGATGCCCCGTCGTGCTCCCTCGCCTCCCGTGGGGGCTCCTGGGGGGCGGGGAAGACGGCGTCCTCGGTGTAGTGCTGGCTGATCAGGTCCGGGTCGCCGGTGCCGAGCCGGTTGCCGTGGTCGGCGAAGACCTCCTGCCGGTACGGCTCACCGGGCGAGCGCGGCGGTGGCGAAGCCGTGGTCCTGCTCGGGGGCTCCGCCGCCGACACCGATCGCGCCGATCAGCCGGCCGTCGCGGTGGACGGGGATGCCGCCGGCGATGAAGAGCAACGGCTTGTCGAGGGCGGTGGGCAGCGAGTGGAACGGCCCGTCGGGCCTGACCAGGTCGGCCAGGTCGGCGGTGGGGGCGTTGAGTTGCAGCGCGGTGTACGCCTTGCGGGTGCTGGTCTCGCCGGAGATCAGGACGCTCCGGTCGTCGCGACGGAAGGCGAGCAGGTGGCCGCCCGCGTCGAGGACGGTGACGCTGACCGTGACGTCGGCGGCCTCGGCGGCGCGCCGGGCGGTGTCGATCAGCAGCTCGGCGTCCCGTGTGGTCAGCGGGGCGACAGGGGCCGCTGCGGGAGTGGTGCTCATGAGGGGTTCTTTCACGGAGGGATGTGTCGGGGATCTCGGGGACAGGAGTGGGGGCGGGTCAGACTGTTTCCGGGGTGGGCTCGGCCGCTGCGGACCCGGTGACGGTGCCCGTTCGGCTCGATGCCCCGGCGCCCGGCGAGGGCGATCGGCGCGCGACGCGGCTCGCCGTACGGCTGCGCCGGTCCAGGCGGGCCGCGAGGAGGGCGAGCAGCAGCGCCGTTCCGGAGAGGATGGCGCCGACCCAGTTCGGGGCGGTGAAGCCGAGGCCCGCGGCGATCACGACACCGCCGAGCCAGGCGGCGAGGGCGTTGCCGAGGTTGAAGGCGCCGATGTTGGCGGCGGAGGCGAGGGTCGGTGCGGCGGCGGCCTGGTCGAGCACCCACTTCTGCAGCGGCGGTACGGTCGCGAAGCCGAGGGCGCCGATCAGGGAGAGGGTGATCGCGGCGAGGATCTTGTCGTGCGCGGTGGCCGTGAACAGCAGGAGGGCTGCGGTGAGGGCGGCGAGCGCGGTGAAGAGCATCGGCATCAGGGCGCGGTCGGCGAACTTCCCGCCCAGCAGGTTGCCGAGGAACATGCCGATGCCGAACAGGACGAGCAGCCAGGTCACGGCGCCTTCGGTGTAGCCGGCGACCTCGGTCATCATCGGCGTGATGTAGGTGATCGCGGCGAACACACCGCCGTACCCGAGGACGGTCATCGCCATCGCGAGCCAGACCTGGACGTTCCTGAAGGCCGCGAACTCGCCGCGGACGCTCACCGACTCCGGGCGGCCGGTCCCGGGTACGAGCTTGGCCACGCCCAGCAGGCCGATCACGCCCAGCGCGGCGACGAGGGCGAACGTGACGCGCCAGCCGGCGGCCTGCCCGATGTAGGTGCCGCCGGGGACGCCGACGATGTTGGCCACGGTCAGTCCCATGAACATCAGGGAGATCGCGGAGGCCTTCTTCTGCGGGGCGACCAGGTCGGCGGCGACCACGGAGCCGATGCCGAAGAACGCGCCGTGCGCGAGGGAGGCGACGATCCGGCCGGTCAGCATGAGGCCGAAGCCGGGGGCGGCGGCGGACAAGGCGTTGCCGGCGATGAACAGGCCCATGAGGAACATGAGCATCTTCTTGCGGGAGACCCGGGTTCCGAGGACCGTCAGCAGCGGGGCGCCGATCACGACGCCGAGCGCGTAGCCGGAGACCAGATAGCCGGCCGTCGGGATACTGACGCCGAAGTCTCCCGCGACCTGGGGCAGCACACCCATGATCACGAATTCGGTGGTGCCGATCCCGAAGGCCCCGATGGCAAGGGCCAGGAGCGCGAGAGGCATGGGAGTACCTTCCAGATGATTGCGTGAAGCGACTACGTCTCAGGACAATAATTGCAGGCGCGGGGTAAATGCAAACGAAGGCAATCGCTGTGCGCATTAGTCGTCGTGTGCAACTATTATGGGGATGGTCCGACGAAGGAGACCCGATGACCGCCACCGCCCCCGCACTCACCGGCCTGGCCCACGGCTGGTGTGCCCTCTCCTTGCTGCACGGTCGGATCGAGTCCCACCTGGAGCACGCCCTCCAGACCGGACACGGCCTGAGTGTGCGCGAGTACTCCCTGCTCGACGTGCTCAGCCGCCAGCGCGACGGAGAGGGCGGTCACCTGCAGATGAAGCAGGTCGCCGACGCCCTCGTCCTCAGCCAGAGCGCCACCACCCGCCTGGTCACCCGCCTCGAGGCCCGCGGACTGCTGGCCCGTTATCTGTGCCCCACCGACCGCCGGGGTATCTACACCGACGTCTCCGGGGAGGGCCTGACGCTCCTCGAGCAGGCGCGCCCCACCAACGAGGCCGCACTGCGCCAAGCCCTCGCCGAAGCCGCCGAGGACCCGCGGCTCGAGCCCCTTGTCCACACGGTCGAGGCCATCCGCACGCCGGCGGCGATGGCTACGGCGTGATGCTCCGCGGCGTCAGGTCCTGCAAGCCCACCACCCGCAGCAACCGCAAGCGCTCGTACGACTCCGTGCCCGGGCGGGCCGTGTGGATGACGAGTTGCTGGTTGTGGTCGGAGTTGACGAGGACCTCGCAGTCGAGTTCGAGGACACCGATCGCAGGATGCCGGAATCGTTTCGTGGTGGCGCGGCGTACGGCGACCTCGTGTTCGTTCCAGAGGCTGGCGAACTCCTGGCTCGCGGAGCGCAGTTCGGCGACGAGGCCGGCGGGTTCGGGGTCCGTGGGTCGGGCCGAGGCCACCGCCCGCAGGCCGGCGACGTGCTCGCGGGCGCGCACCGGGCGGTCCTCGGGCGGGAACAGCTCCTGGACCGACGGGTCCAGGAAGAAGCGGCGGATCATGTTGCGTTCTCGGGGCGGGCGGGCGAGGGCGTCTCCGCTCAGCGCCCGCGACAGCGCGTTCTGGGCCAGGACCTCGCCGCAGTCGGTCACCACGATCGCCGGGGTGTCGTGCAGCCGGTCCAGCACCAGGAGCAGGCCCGGGCGCACGTGCGTGCTGGTCACCTCACGGCGCGGCGGTTCCTGACCGGTGAGGTGGAAGAGGTGGTCGTGCTCGTCCTTGGTGAGGCGTAGGGCGCGGGCCAGCGCGGTGAGCATCTGGCGGGACGGGCGCGGGCCCCGGGACTGTTCCAGCCTCGTGTAGTAGTCCACGGACATGCCCGCCAACTGGGCCACCTCCTCGCGGCGCAGCCCCGGCGTACGGCGGCGGGCGCCGGCCGGGAGGCCCACGTCGGAAGGGGCCAGGCGGGCACGAGCACGGCGCAGGAAGTCGGTGAGTTCGACTCGGTTCACCTCTCCAGGGTGCGGGACCCCGGCCGGCTTATCCAGGGACTGCCGATCCCCTGATGCAGAGGTCTCTGCCGGTCGTCCCCGCATCCGCCGACGCTGGTCTTCGACGGCAGACGACACAGTGCGTGAGGAGCACATCATGCTGACTTTGGTGACCGGTACGACGGGACAGGTCGGACGCCGCTTCGTGCCGCGGCTGCTGGCCCAGCGGCAGCCGGGCGAGCAGGTGAGGGTCCTGGTGCGGGACGCGGCTCGTGGCGAGCGCTTCGCGGAGCTGGGCGCCCAGGTCGCCGTAGGAGACATGCGCGACGCGGAGACTCTCGGGAAGGCGCTCGCCGGCGTGGACGCCGTGGTGAACGTCGCCGCCTCCTTCCGCGGGGTGCCCGACGAGGAGGCGTGGGCCGTCAACCGGGACGCCGCGGTGGCCCTGGGCCACGCCGCGCAGGCCTTGGGCGTGGAGCGGTTCGTGCAGGTCAGCACGAGCAATGTGTACGGCGTCGGACGGGGCCGCCCGCTGACCGAGGAGGACGAGAGCCGGCCGGGCGGCGCGTTGTGGGGCGCCTACCCCGAGTCCAAGGCCGAGGCCGAGCGCGAACTGCTCGCGCTCAAGGGTCTGGACGTACGCATCGGACGGCTCCCCTTCGTCTACGGCGAGGGCGATCCGCACCTTGCCAACGCGTTGCACTGGGCCGTCCGCTGGGCACCGCACCAGCGCCTGCAGATGGCCCACCACGCGGACGTCGCCCAGGGCCTGCTGCGTCTGCTGTACGCGCCGGGTATCGCCGGCCGGATCTACAACATCGCCGATGACGCCCCCGTCACGACGGTCGAGCTGTACCAGCTCAACGGCGTCGAGGTGCCCGCCGGGCTGCAAGAGAACACGGACCCCGACCCGTGGTTCGGGATCACGTCCAACCAGCGCATCCGCCGGGAACTCGGCTTCCGGCCGATCTACCCGAGCGTCTGGACGGCCCGGGACGCCGGAGCCCTGTGACGGGTCACTGAGCGGGGCAGTCCATCCCGGTGATCCCCGGTAGCCGCGACACAGCGCTCTGGGGCGGCCCGCACCTTTGCCGCCCTGGGCTACGGGGCCTTATAAGCACCCCTTGGCAGACCCGGCGGACGAGCCTGCGGCCCCTTGTCACCCGAACGGCCGCGCCCCGCGAGCCGGTCGACCCGGCCCGCATCGGCTGGCGCGTCGCGCGGCGGCAGGCGAAGGGGACCCGACTGGCGCTGACCTCTCCCGAGCCCGGATCACTCGCGAAGTCGAGCACGGTACTCGCCCGGGGCGGTGCCCCGGGCACGTCTGAAGGCGCGGCTGAATGCGTGCGGAGAGGCGTATCCGACCGCGCTGGAGATCGACTCGACCGGCTCATCGGTATCGCGGAGCCGGACGGACGCCAGATCGATGCGCCACTGCGTCACGTACGCGCCCGGCGTCTGTCCGAGGGCGGACCGGAAACGTCTGGACAGCGTCGCCCGGGAGACGCTTGTCGCGGCGGCCAGGGTCTCCGTGGTCCAGGGGTGTTCCGGCTGGGCGTGGACATGTGCCAGAGCGTCGCGCACGACCGGATCACGCATCGCTCCCAGCCATGAGCCGGACCGCTCCTGCGGGTGGCGGGCCAGCCAGGCGCGTACGAACTGGACGAGCAGAAGGTTGACGATGCTGTTGATGGCGGCGGTGGTGCCGATCTGCGGCTGTGCGAGCTCGGCGGCGAGAAGTTCGACGGTCCTTCCGAGCTGCGCGTTCTCCCGGGCTGTGACGTGCATCGGCCGAGCGAGGCCGGTGAGCACCGGTGTGCGCACCTCCGGGTCCTGCTCGTAGTGCAGGACGATCACTTCCGTCTGCACGGGCGCCGAACCCAGACGCAGGGCCCTGCCATCGCCAATGGCTTGGGCCGCCTCTTCCCGGTCGCAGGAACCCATTGTCACGCCGGCGCTGCCGGCGATCCCGTGTGCGGTGCCCGGCGACACCAGGACGGCGTCTCCGGCCTGCACCCGAAGAGGTTTCTCGCCTGTGACGTGGAGCCACATAGTGCCACGGGACACCACGTGCAGCGTCGCTCCTGGGAAGGAGTCCAGGCACAGGCCCCAGATTCCTCCGGCCCGCAGCACGACCCCGAGCGCCCCACGCGCACCCGAAACTCGTAAGACCTCCGCCAGCACGTCCATGGGCCCATTCTCGTCCACCGTCACGAACCGCCGCCGACGGCCGACGACGCGTGTGTCCTCGTCCACAGCTTCAGGCCACGTCGAGAACGATTTTTCCGTGCACCTTCCGGGCGAGCAGCGCCTGGACGGCGTCGCCGACGTCCTGCCAGTCGCCCCGCAGTCCGACCGGTGCCGAGAGCCTCCCGGCGGCCATGAGGCCCAGCAGGTCCGTCAGCTCCCCGCCGGTCGGCGTCATGTCGCCGTAGGTGGCGATGGTGCGGGGCTCGCCGAAGCCGAACAAGGCCCCTGACGGGAACGTGGTCTCCTGCCCCGAGGAGTAACCGACCAGGTGGATGGTGCCGCCCTCGGCGAGGGAACTCCACGCCTGGGCCACCAGCGGCCCGCCGACCGTGTCCAGGACGAGGTCGAACCGGTCCCCGGTCTCAGCCAAATCGGTCAGGATCCTGTCGGCGCCGAGTTCACGGAGTCCGGCGGCCCGCTCCGGCGAACCGACGAGTGCCGTCACCCGGGCGCCCGCCAGCGCCGCCAACTGGACGGCGAAGTGCCCCACGCCCCCGCTGGCGCCGGTGATCAGCACGTCGCGCGCCAGCAGGGACCGCTTGCGCAGCACCCGGAATGCGCTGACCCCGGCGATCCCCAGCGTGGCGGCGTCGGCCAGATCCACGCCTTCGGGGACGGTGCCGAGCGAGGCGGGGCTGACTGCCACCCGCTCCGCCCACGCGTGGGAAGCCATTCCCACTGCGACGCGCGTACCTTCGGGCGGCCCCGAGCCGTCCGATGCGGCGCGCACCACGACGCCGGCCGCGTCGTGACCGTGCACAGCGCCGGCCGGCCACTGGTGCACGTAATTCACCTCTCCGAAGTTGAGACTGATGTGCCGTATCTCCACCAACGCCTCACCGGTGGACGGTACGGGTTCATCGACATCGGCGAACCGGACGGGTCCGGCCTCACTGTGATCGACCACAAGGGCGCGCATAGGAGCGCGTCTCCTTCTCTCGTGGATGTGCCTGAACATTCGGCGCGGCAACAGATCGAGTGCGCACATGCCGCACTGTCGTCTTCTTGGAACCCTACGCAGGACCGGGACAGCGACCAGACCCGTGAGGATCAATCAGTTGACGATCTGTGTCAGTGCGGCTCACGACGCGTCGCGCCCTGGGCCCATCCGGTGGACGGCGCCGTGCCGGGTAGCCATGCCCGTCAATGTGATGACCTTGAGACGTCAGCGCTTTCCGCTTCCTTCGGGCAGCGGGATCGCCCTGGGCGATGTGGACGTCACTGCTCGGTTGCCGCTGGAAGGTTGTGCCATGCATGCCCGCAGGCGCCTCTGCAGTACGTCTCGCGGCGGCGAGTGTCGGCAACGGCGAACACGGAAACGAGGACACGGAAGGCATTGACGTGTTCGGTGGCGGGGAGACCCGCGAACCCGTACCGGGGCGGGTCCATGCAGATCATCACCGAGGGGTTGGCCGTGGGCTTCACACCGGACCGTGCCACCCCGGCACGGCCGTCCGCGGCTGTGATGTGTGCCTGCATCGCGTAGCCGGCGTCTTCCCGGAGTACCTCTTGCCGGCATGTCGGAGCGAGGCCGGAGAACCAGCCCACGCCAGCGTCCAGCGTGCGCAGTCCCTGGGCGATTTCGTTGACAACCCGCTCGGTCTCGCGACGGAAGGCGTGGCCGTCGTCGCTGCTCTTCCCGGTCACCGCTTGATGGTTTCACGACGTCGGTCCCGGGCCAAGACCTTCGAGTTCGGCCGACCACGACCTGACATCAGCAAGGTCCTCACCCGGGTGCCGGACGGGACCGGTCGCCCGTGGGTTCCAGGCGGACGACGATGCCCTTCGACGTGGGCTGGTTGCTCATGTCGGCGACGCTGTCGAGCGGGACCAGGACGTTCGTCTCCGGGTAGTAGGCGGCGGCCGAACCCTTGGCCGCCGGGTAGGACACGACCGCGAAGTTCTCCGCCCGGCGCTCGGTGCCGTCCTCCCAGACGCTCACCAGGTCCACCCGGTCGCCTGGGGCGAGGCCGAGTTCGGACAGGTCGGCGGGGTTGACCAGGACGACGTGGCGGCTGCCGTGGATGCCGCGGTAGCGGTCGTTGTCGGTGTATGGGACGGTGTTCCACTGGTCGTGCGAGCGCAGGGTCTGCAGCAGCAGGTGCCCCTGGGGGGCCCGGGGGACCACCGGCTCGTTGCAGGTGAACCGGGCCTTGCCGGTCTTGGTCCGGAACACGCCCTCGTTGACCGGGTTGGGCAGCTGGAAGCCTCCCGGACGGGTCACCCGGGCGTTGAAGTCGTGGAAGCCCGGCACGATCCGGGAGATGCTGTCGCGGATGGTGTTGTAGTCGCCCTCGAACCTGGCCCAGGGGATGTCCCCCACGCCGTCGACGGTCAGCCGGGCGAGCCGGCACAGGATGGCGACCTCGCTCAGCAGCATGCGCGAGGCAGGTTCGAGCCGCCCTTGGGAGGTGTGTACCTCGCTCATGGAGTCCTCGACGGTGACGAACTGCTCGCCGTCGGCCTGGACGTCACGCTCGGTGCGCCCCAGCGTCGGCAGGATCAGGGCGGTGTCGCCGCAGACGGTGTGCGAGCGGTTGAGCTTGGTGGAGATGTGGGCGGTCAGCCGGCACGAACGCATCGCCTTCTCGGTGACCGCGCTGTCGGGCGCCGCGCGCACGAAGTTCCCGGCCAGGGCGAGGAACGCCTTGACGCGGCCCTCCAGCATCGCCTTGATCGAGTTCACCGAGTCCAGGCCGTGCGGACGCGGCGGGTCGAAGCCGAACTCCTTCTGCAGGGCGTCCAGGAAGGTGTCCGGCATCTGCTCCCAGATGCCCATCGTGCGGTCGCCCTGGACGTTGCTGTGGCCGCGCACCGGACAGGCGCCCGTGCCCGCGCGCCCCAGATTGCCGCGCAGCATAAGGAAGTTGACGATCTCCCTGATGGTGGGCACGCCGTGCTTGTGCTGGGTGATGCCCATCGCCCAGCACACAATGACGCGTTCGCTGCGCAGCACCTCGTCGCGGACCTTCTCGATCTCCTGACGGGTCAGTCCCGTCGCCGCGTGCACGTCGTCCCAGTCGACGGTGCGGGCGTGCCGGGCGAAGTCCTCGAAACCGGAGGTGCGGGCGTTGATGAAGTCATGGTCCAGGACGGTGCCGGGACGCGCGTCCTCCGCCTCCAGCAGCAGCCGGTTCAGTGCCTGGAACAGGGCGAGGTCCCCGCCCGGTTTGATGTGCAGGAAGCGGTCGGCGATCTGGGTGCCCCGCCCCACGATCCCGCGCGGCTTCTGCGGGTTCTTGAAGCGCCGCAGCCCCGCCTCCGGCAACGGGTTGACCGCCACGATGCGGCCGCCGTTGCGCTTGGCCTCCTCCAGGGCCGAGAGCTGCCGCGGGTGATTGCTGCCCGGGTTCTGCCCCACCAGGAAGATCAGGTCCGCGTGGTGGAGGTCGTCGAGACTCACGGTGCCCTTGCCGACGCCGAGCGTCTCGTTCAGGGCGAAGCCGCTGGACTCGTGGCACATGTTGCTGCAGTCGGGCAGGTTGTTGGTGCCCAGGGCCCGGGCGAAGAGCTGGAAGACGAAAGCGGCCTCGTTGCCGGCCCGGCCGGAGGTGTAGAAGACCGCCTCGTCGGGCGAGTCCAGCCCTCCGAGTTCCCGCGCGAGGACGCCCAGAGCGTCGTTCCAGCCGATGGGCTCGTAGTGGTCCGATCCGGGCCGTTTGATCATCGGCTCGGTGAGCCGGCCCTGCTGGTTGAGCCACATGTCGGAACGGGCGGCCAGATCGGACACGCTGTGCTCGCGGAAGAAGTCGGCGGTGACCCGGCGCGTCGTGGCCTCGTCGTTGATGTGCTTGGCGCCGTTCTCGCAGTACTCGTTGCGATGGCGCCGGCCCGGGGCGGGGTCGGCCCACGCGCAGCCGGGGCAGTCGATCCCGCCCACCTGGTTCATGGTGAGCAGGTCGATCCCGGTCTTGCGCGGGGAGGTCTGCTCCAGGGAGTACTCCAACGCGTGCACGACGGCGGGAACCCCGGCCGCCCACTTCTTCGGCGGCGTCACGGAGAGGGCGGTCTCCGGCTCCTGACCGGGCGGGTTCTGCATCGCTTGGCCTTTCTCCTGCCGTGTGCGGGTGGGCGCGTCAGCCGACGGGCCACTGGGCGACACGGCTCCTGGGCGGTTCCGGGGTGTCGTGCTGGACGCGGCCGTTGCGGATGGTGCCGCGCCAGGCGCCACCCTCCTGGCCGAGACCCTCGATGAAGTGCTTGAAGTTGACCAGTTCGGCGCGTACCAACCGGGCGGTCAGCCCCGTGACCCCGGGGGAGCGGATGAGGACCTTCGCGGCCCTGTGCGGCCGCAGGAGCATCCGGACCGTGATCGCGGTGCCGCCGGACTCCGTGGGCCTGAACTCGACCTCACCCTCGTGGGTGGGGTGTTGCACCAGGCCACGCCAGGCCAGGTAGGCGTCGGGGTCCTGCTCCACGATCTCGACCGGGAAGCGGTGGCGCAGCAGGCCGTAGCCGATGGTCCACGCGGTGACGGTGGGCCTGACCTGCTCGACGTCGCGCACCACGGCCGAGAAGCGCGGGAACGTCTTGAACTGCGTCCACTGGTTGTAGGCCGTGCGGACCGGCACCGCGACCTCGACCGTCTCCTCGACGTGCCACTCACGCAGCGGACGGCGGCGTGTGACGCCGTCGCCGTCGGTGCGCCCGTCGTCCTCTTCGTGCGCCATTATGGTCCTTCTTCCGGTGAGAAAGCCGGGCACCCGTCCTCCCACCTCATGGGTCTGGCCACCACTTCCGGTTCCCCGATCCCGGGTTCCGAGTCACCCGACCGCGCCGACGACCCTGGGCGCGGACCCGACCGCGAGAAGGGCGCCGGGCCCCAGGCACGGGAAGGAACGCCGCTCAGGGGTTACTCCCGTCGCCCGGCGGACACCTCCAGCTTCACCCCTGGACACGGCCACCCGCCACTCACGGCGCCCCTCAGCGCCGCTCCGCCGTCGCCGCGCGCCCCGCTGACCGAGAGGGAAGTGCCCCGGCGGCGTCGGCGGTCCTGGGAGAGCTCCACGCCGGATGCACGTGCCCCGAGTTCCTCGTTCCTGCCACCGCACCCGGACCCCGGCCGACCTGGTACGCGGCATCACGCCGACGACCCATCGCCGCCGCACAGGACGCCGACCTGCCGCCGCACCTGACCGAGTGGCCCGCGTACCGGCACATCGGCCCGTCCGCCTCGCCTCCCGCGTCGCGAACCCGAAGGTGATCGACGCCCGCGGCACCCTCACTGCCGACGATTGGCGCGGCGGGGACTCGGGCAGACCGGAACCGCCGCGTGCCTTCTCAGCTCCGCGCTGCGGGGCCGTCCGCCGGCCGGACAGCCCTCCACCACACCGCACGCCTCCCGCGTATCCACGTCGAGGGCCGCCTGATGCGGGTTCTGGCCGCCCGGCCCGTACCAGCGGTCGACAAGCCGCCGGACAGCCCGGTCGCCGTGACAGATCGCGTTGAGATCGTCCTCGGTCTTCTTGTCGTGGCCCTGCCTGAAGTAGTTGCCAGGCCGCCGTCGGGCGCCCGGGACCGTTTCAGGCCCCGACCCACGTGACAGCCCGCGGCCCCGCCGGGTCGGCGCGGGCCGCGGGCCGGGCTCGTGGTCGATCGGGGTGGGCGGGGCGGTCAGGACGCGGTGGGAGCCGGGACGTCGAGGCCGCGGGCGGCGACGAGCTGGGCGCTGCCGTCGGCCAGGCGGTAGGACAGGCCCACCACGCCGAGGCGGCCGTCAGCCACTCGCTCGGCCAGGACACGGGAGCGTTCCAGCAGCAGGTCCACGGTGTGCTCGATGTGCTCGGCCAGGATCTCCTCCGCGCTCTCGCGGCCGACGGCGCGGGCTGCCAGCACGCTCGGGGTCACCCGTTCCACGACGTCCCGGACGAAGCCGCCCGGCGTCTGTCCGTTCTCCAGAGCCGAGCAGGCCGCGGCGACGGCACCGCACGAGTCGTGACCGAGCACAACGACCAGCGGCGCGTTGAGAACCGCCGCGCCGAACTCGATCGAGCCGAGCACCTCCGTACCGGCGACGTGGCCGGCGGTGCGCACCACGAACAGGTCGCCCAGGCCGCGGTCGAAGATGATCTCGGCGGCCAGCCGGGAGTCGGAGCAGCCGAACAGCACGGCGAACGGCTTCTGGGACGGTGCGGTCTCGGTACGGCGGGTGGCGTCCTGGTTCGGGTGCTCGGGCGTACCGGCGACGAAGCGCTGGTTGCCGGCCATGAGCAGTTCGAAGGCGTCGAGGGGCGTCGGCGTCTGGATCTTCTCGGTCATAGCGGCAGACTACGAGGCCCTACCAGCGGTCGCACCGCCGGGTCTCGTTGACCGGCTTCTGGTGGGGGTGTGAGCCGCTCCTGCTCCCGGCGCCCGCGGGCCGCCCCACCGGCCTCGATCAGCGGTCGTCGGTCATGGTGTCGGGCTCGGCCAGGCGCTCCGCCGTGTGCTCCAGCCCGACAATGTGGGAGCCCTTGACCAGGACGATGTCCCGGGGCTGGATCGTCTCGCGGGCCAGGGCGAGAGCGCGGGCGCGGTCGCGGGCGGCCACGATCTTCAGTCGCGGGTCGCCCTGCTGGGTGGCGTCGACCATCGTCTGGGCGTCGTCGCCGCCGACCGCGATCAGCACGTGGATCCCGGCGGTTGCCGAGAGACGGCCGACCTGGCGGTGTTCCTCGCCGCCGTCCGCGCCGACTTCCTTCATCTCGCCCAGGACGGCGATGGTCCGGCAGCGAGGCGTAGTCGTAGCCGTGGGAGTGCACGGCGCGCAGCTCGTCGGCGAGGCGGCGCAGCGGCTGAGGCAGCCGGGCGTACGCGGTCGCGGTGTCGGCCCACAGGGTGTTGCCGCTGTACGGAGGACGGGCCGTGTCCGACAGTGTGCACATCGGCATGGCACCCTTCCAGGGCATCAGCACCGGCGTCGACCGCGAGTCGCCCGTCTCCTGGCCCCTGTACGAACGCCAGCGCACCTTCCGCTTCAGCAGGGCGGCAACCAGGAAGAGCGTGCTCAACCCCTCCCCGCAACGCACCCGCCGTTATGTCGTGCGCATGGCAAGTGTGTTGACTTCTCGTCAACTGCCTTGTAAATAGCCTCCGTTGTTGGCGACTCTTGATCACAGCCCGAGCGGGATGCCACGCCCCGCCTGGGCAGGGGTGCGCGATCACGCGCACCCGCCCCCACAGACGCGCGCCCCACCCCTGCGCGCCGCCAAGAGGAGGAATCCCTCGTAATGGCACAACTGCGGAGCAAGAGAATACGGTTCGCCGCGATCGCCGCGATCACGTCGACCGCCCTGGCCGGCGGTCTCGCCGCCGTCCCCGCTCAGGCCGCCCCCGCCGTGGGCAAGGTGATCGGTGCCGGCTCGCCCACGGCGGTCCGGGACAGTTACATCGTGACGCTCCGGAAGGACGCCGGATTCAAGGCCTCCTCGATCACGGGCAAGAAACTGGTCAAGCAGTACGGCGGCAGCGTCACCAGGACGTTCGGCAGCGCGCTGAACGGCTACGCCGCCACCCTCTCCGCGGCGGAGGCCGAGCGCCTGGCCGCCGACCCGGCGGTGGCCACCGTCGAGCAGGACCAGCGGGTCGGCGTCACCGACACCACGCAGTCCAGCGCGCCATGGGGCCTCGACCGCATCGACCAGACCTCCCTGCCCCTGTCCGGAACCTACACCTACCCGGACAGCGCCGGCAGCGGTGTGACCGCCTACGTCATCGACACCGGCGTACGCATCACGCACCAGCAGATCAGCGGCCGCGCCTCCTACGGTTACGACGCCGTCGACGGGGACACCACCGCCGCGGACGGAAACGGCCACGGAACCCATGTGGCCACCACCATCGCCGGCTCCACCTACGGCGTGGCCAAGAAAGCGAAGATCGTCGCCGTGCGGGTACTGGACAACAACGGATCCGGGACCACCGCCGGAGTCATCGCCGGCATCGACTGGGTGACCCGGAACCACTCCGGTCCCTCCGTCGCCAACCTGTCCCTCGGCGGCGGTGCCTCCGCCACGCTGGACGCGGCGGTGCGCACCTCCATCGCGAGCGGCGTGACGTACGCCGTGGCCGCCGGCAACAGCAACACCAACGCCTCCTCGTCCTCCCCGGCCCGGGTCACCGAGGCCATCACCGTCGGTGCGACGACCAGCACGGACGCCCGGGCGAGCTACTCCAACTACGGCTCCGTGCTGGACATCTTCGCCCCGGGATCCTCCATCACGGCCGGCTGGAACACCGGCGACACCGCGACCAACACGATCTCCGGCACCTCCATGGCGACCCCGCACGTCGCCGGAGCCGCGGCGGTCTACCTGGCCGGCCACGCCTCCGCCACACCGGCCCAGGTCGCCACGGCCCTGGTGAACGGGGCGACGACAGGCAAGGTCACCGGCGCCGGCACGGGCTCGCCCAACCGCCTGCTGAAGCTCGTACCGTGACCCCTGCGCCCGCGGTCCGGCCATCATGAGCACCGTGCCTCGGAGGCATTCCCGCCTCCGAGGCACGTCCGTTTCAGGAGACGTGGATCCGGTTCGACACGCTCGCCTGCCTGTCGCCGGCCGGGCGGCTACGCGCGCGCCATCCCGTGGAGGCCGCGGAGTGGTTCCTCGCACCGCTCACCGGCCCCATGGAGCGACGCTCCCGCCGCCCCCACGCGGTGGACAAGGAGGAGCCGCGCGCCGTCACGGACCCGGACCGGCGGCACCCGGGCGCCCACCGTCGTCCGAGTAGGGATCGGTTCCGCAGGCGCGGGATGCCGCGCCGTGCGCGGCCTCATACCATCGCTCGAAGGAGAAACCCCCGCTCGTGGCGACTACTTCGATCAATTGGGCTTTCTTATATGGAATCTGATCCTCCGTCATCACACCGGTGGAGCGGAGTTCCAGCGGGCGGCTAATCGTATGACTTTTATTGACCGGCGCTCACGGCGCTGACATCATGAGGCGCACCAGGCGAACACCTGAGCGGTTGCCTGTGTCGCTGACGAAGAAGCCATCGACGGGTCCCACGTGACCCATCCGCCCTTGCCGCCGCGCGCCTCGCCTGATCGCCCAATGGCGGGAAATCCATGGTGTGTGCCGCGTGAACAGTCCGCACATCGATGTGCGTGACCTCGGTGAATCCGTTGACACCCGCCCCGGCGTCGCCGTCCCGGCGCGGACGGCCCGTACCCGTCGGAATGCGGCACCCCTCAAGAGGTGTGCGGCTCTCCCCGGTCCGAGCCTCCGCGTCAGAGGCTCCGCCGAACGGAGGTTTACGCTTTTGTCCGTCGACCAAATGATCAAGTTATCGGGCCTGGATCTGATCCGCACCCGGGATCCGAACAACCACCTGCACTGCCGCAAGACCCAACTGCTCGCCTACGTCGGCGGCCGCACCCGCTGGTCCGACCTGCTGATGTACGGAGCGCTGGGCTCCACCTCCGCCATCCACCGCCACTGCTACCTGCGGGGCGAGGACCGCTGGGCCTTCGACACCCCATACGTGACCGACGACGACCTGCGCCTGCTCGGCTTCGAGGTGCTCTCGGCCGGGGCCGTCGACCTCGCCCGCTTCGAGTCCGGTGTGACCGCTTTCCTCGCCGCCGGACAGCCGGTCTTCTTCTACGCGCCCCGGCACCACTTCCCGTACTGGGTGGAGTTCATGCGCAGGGTCGGCACCCTCCCCGAGGAGTACCACCTGCCGCACTCGTTCCTGCTGTGCGGAGTGAGCGGCACCGACGTCCTTCTGGTCGACAACGTCTCCGACGACCACGAGTACGCCCCGCTGACCGTGAGCTGGGACGTCCTGCGTGCCGGCCACGCCCGCGAGCCCGAACGCTGGTTCACCGGCTGCGCCACCGTACGGAAGACCTCCGGACCGGACCACGAGGGGTTCGAGGCCGCCTACCGCGCCTTCCTCGGCCGGTTCCGCGACGGCTTCGAACTCTACGACGTCGTCGGCGACAACCTCGTCGTGGAGCGCGCCTCGGTGACCGCCGCGTACCGCGCGCCCGGCGTCAACAGCATGGCCCTGCTGGCCGGTTCACGCACCCTGTTCCACCGCTTCCTGGCCCACACCACACACGGCGAGCAGGTCCGGTCCGCCTACGCGCGCATCGCGCGGCTGGCCACCGTGCTGTCGGACCGGGTCACCGCCTTCCAGTCCGGGCTGCCCGCGCTGCCGGCGGACCGGATCCGGCGCGGGCTCGAGGGCCTGCGGCAGCTCGAACAGCGGGCGGCCAGGCGCCTGGTCGCCGAGGCGGACGCCCTCCCGCAGCTCCTGCCGACGCCTCCCAGCGGCCGGTAGCACCTCCTCACGGGGAAAGGCACATGCGAGACCTCTACCTGTTCAGCGGCATGGCGGGGATGCAAGGACCACCGCTCGCCGCGTTACGGGCGCTGTACGCGCGCCCCGAGAACGCCCGGTACTTCACCACCGCTGTCGAGGCGGTGGCCGGCGTGCTCGACCACGTCGGCCAGGACGCCTACCGCGGGGAACTGCCCGGCGGCATCCCGCTGACCGCCTGGCTCCGCGGCGCGTCACCCGACGACGCCGCGCTGGGCCACTCCATCGTCGACGGGCTGTGCGCCCACCTCTACCAACTGTGCCTGCTCCAGCCCGCGATCGGCGGCCGCGACGGCAACCGGCCCGCGCCGGTCGCCGCCATCGGCCACAGCCTGGGCCTGATCGGCGCGGTGGTCGCCGGGCTGCGGATCACCAACCGCCGGCAGTACACGGAACTCTGCCACGACATGATCACCATGACAGCGCTCACCCTGATCCGCTGTCACCAGCAGGCGCCGCCGCGGAGCGGCGAGGCCACCCCGATGGCAGCGGTGACGGGCCTGGAAGCCGGGGAACTGCGTGACCTCGCGGCTCACTCCCCGGTGCACGTCGCGCTCGCCAACTCCGGCCGCTCGCACGTGCTGGCCGGAGAACCGGCCGACCTCGCCGGCTTCCGGTCACGGCACGCCCGGCGGTTCGCCGATACCGGGGTGCGCTGGGCCTATCTGCGCAGCACCGCGCCGTTTCACACCCCGCTGCTGAACGCGGCGGTGCGTGCGGCGCTGGAGGACCGGCACCTGATGACGTCCACGCTGACCGGAGACCGGCTGGCCCTGCCGGTCTACGTCGCCGACGCGCCGGTCAACCTCCAGCACCGCGGCGACCTGCTGCCGGACCTCCTCGCCCACGCGGTGTGCCGGCCACTGGACTGGCCCGGCACGGTCCACGCGGCGATCGACGACTGCCGGCCCGACCGGATCGTCGACTTCGGCCCGGGCCCCTCGGCCCGGGTGTTCACCCGGGAGAGCCTGCGCGGCAGCCACAACGGGCTGCGCTACCGCAGCATCCCCGCACCAGCGGCCTGATTGAGGAGCGTCCACGCATGCACTGTCTGGTCTTCCCCGGCCAAGGCGCACAGCGCAGAGGTATGGGGGAAGCACTGTTCGAGCGGTACCCGCGAGAGACCGCGGCCGCGTCCGAGCTGCTCGGATACCCCGTCGCGGAACTGTGCCGCGACGACCCCGAGGGCCGGCTCGCCGACACCCGCTACGCCCAGCCGGCCGTCTTCCTCGTCAACGCGCTGTCCTGGCTGGACCTGGAACGGGCCGGCCGGCGCTACGACTACTTCGCCGGGCACAGCCTGGGCGAGTTCAACGCGCTGGTGGCCGCCGGAGTCATCGGCCTCATGGACGGCCTCGCCCTGGTCCGGCGCCGCGCCGAGCTGATGGCCGGCGTCACCGGCGGCGCCATGGTCGCGGTGGTCGGGCAGGACTCGGCACGGGTCGAGGCGACACTGCGCACCGCCGGGTTCAACCTGGTGCACGTCGCCAACCGCAACAGCGACCGGCAGGTCACGGTGGCCGGCGACCGGCGGCAACTGGCGCTCGCGGCCAAGGCCCTGCGCGGCCCGGGCGTCCGGGTGCTGCCGGTGCACGTGAGCGGCCCCTTCCACACGCCGGCGATGGCCCCGGCCGGCCGGGCGTTCGCGGACGTCCTGCGCGCGTACGAGTTCCGCGCCGGGCACACGCCCGTGATGTCGAGCGTCACCGGCGCCGAGTTCGATCCCGGCCAGGCCGTCCAACTGCTCAGCAGGCAGATCTCCCGCCCGGTGGAGTGGGTACGCACCGTCCGCGCTCTGCGCGCCGCCGGAGTGGACCACTTCGACGAGGCCGACGGCACCACTCTCACCGCCTTCATCGCACGGATCGCGGCACAGCCCACGGAGGAACGCGTATGACCACGGACATCGCCATCGTCGGACTGTCCGTCGAGGTACCGGACGCGCCGGACCAGCACGCCTTCTGGGACGTCGTCCGCACCGGCCGCAGCCTCACCCGGTCCTTCCCGGCGCGGCGACGCCGGGACGTCGAGGAGTTCCTGCGCTACCACCGCGCGTCGGCCCTGGTGCCGGACGCCGAGGAACGCGTCGCGTTCCACGACGGCAGCTTCCTGGACCGGGTCGACCTGTTCGACCACGCGTTCTTCGGCATGACCCCGAAGCAGGCCGCGGTCACCGACCCGCACCAGCGGCTGGTCCTGCGCACCATGTACCGCGCGCTGGAGGACGCCGGATACACCGGCCGGCGACTGGCCGGCAGCCGCACCGGCGTGTACATCGGCTACGCCGGCAACCCCGGCGGGTCCTACCTGGACTACTTCTGCCGCATCGACCCCGCGCTGGGCCAGCTCGGCATCACCGGCAACATCGTCACCATGCTGGCCAACCGGCTGTCCTACCTGCTGGACCTGCGCGGGCCCAGCATGGTGATCGACAGCGCCTGCTCGGCCTCGCTGCTGGCGCTGCACCAGGCCAGGGCCGCGCTGCTGCTCGGCGACTGCGAGATGGCCGTGGTGGCCGGCACCCGCGTGGTGATGGCGCCTGTGCGGCACCCGCACACCCGCATCGGCATCGAGTCCTCGGACGGTGTGACCCGCACCTTCGACGAGAGCGCCGACGGCACCGGATTCGGCGAGGGCTCCGGGGCGGTCGTGCTCAAGCGGCTGGACCGGGCACTGGCCGACGGCGACCAGGTGTACGCGGTCGTCAAGGGCAGCGCGGTCAACCACGACGGCCACTCGGAGATGATGACCGCGCCGGACGCCGGGGCCCAGGCCGACCTGCTGGACGCCGCGTGGCGCGCCGCCGGCGTGGACCCCCGCACGATCGGCTACCTGGAGGTGCACGGCACCGCCACCAAGGTCGGCGACCCGATCGAATTCGAGGGACTGCGGCGGGCGTTCGCCGCCCGGACCGACGACCGGCGGTTCTGCGCGGTCGGCACCGTGAAGGCGAACATAGGCCACCTCTTCGAGGGCTCGGGCGTCATGGGCGTGATCAAGACCGCCCTCGCGTTGCGGCACCGCACGATCCCTCCACTGGCCAACTACGTGCGGCCCAACGAGGCCATCGACCTGGCGGGAGGTCCGGTGTACGTGCCCCTGGAGGCCCACGCGTGGCCGGACGGTGACGGCCCCCGGCGTGCCGGAGTCAGCGCCTTCGGCCTCGGCGGGACCAACGCCCACGTCGTGCTGGAGGAGTTCACCGCCGCGCCGCCGGAACCCGGCGAGGACCGGCCGCCCTACCTCTTCACGCTGAGCGCGCAGACCCCGGCGTCCCTCAGCCGGCTGGTCACCCGCTACCGCGAGGCGATCGACGCGGGCCGGATCGAGGGCACCGTCCGGGACGTGTGCTGGACGTCGAACGTCTCCCGCGCCCACCACCGCCACCGGCTCGCCTGCACGGTCGCCGACCTGCCCGCCCTGCGGGCCGCGCTGGCGGCCACCGAGGCCGGTGAGGTGCCGGACGCCGCCCGCACCGACGCCGCCCGGCACTGGGCCGGCGGAGGTGAGGCGGACCTGCGTGCGCAGTACCGGGGAACGGACCCGCGCACCGTGCACCTGCCGCCGTACGAGTTCGACGAGACCCGCGCCTGGGTCGACTTCCCCGACGACTGGCAGGACCGGTTCGCCCTGGCCGCGCCGCGCGTGGCACACCCGCTGACCCACGCGGTGGAGTTCACGCCGGCGCCGCCCGCGCGGTACGCGGACGCGTCGCCCCGCGTGCTGGCGCTGGCGGAACCGGAGGCGGCCGACGCCGTGGCCGCCGTCCTGCCGCCGGACGCGGTACTGCGCACGCCGGGTGCCCCCGGCACCGAACCGGACGGGCTCGCCGAGGAACTCGTCGGCGAGGCGTACACCCACCTGGTGTACGCCCCGGCCCCCGGCGGCGCACCGGCTGCCGGTCCGGCCGAGCTGGACCGCCGCGTCGACGAGCACCTGACCGGCCTGTTCCGGCTGGCGAAGGCGCTCATGCACGCCGGCGCGACGGTCGACCTGGTGGTGCTGACCCGCCGGGCGCTGGCGGTCGTACCGGGCGAGGCGGACGTCGTCACGGAACACGCGGCGCTCGCCGGGCTGGTCAAGGCGATCGCCCGCGAGTACCCGTATGTGACCGTCCGGCTGGTCGACACCGACGACGCGGTGCCCGCCGAGCTGCTGCGCGAGGAGATCCTCGCCCGGCAGGCCGGCGTGTACGCGCTGCGCGGCACGGACAAGTACCGCGAGTCGTTCGCGGAGCTGCCGGAGGTCGAGACGGTCCGCGACACGTATCTGCGGCCCGGCGGCGCCTACCTGATCACCGGCGGACTCGGCGGCATCGGTCTGGAGACGGCCCGTCACTTCGCGGCCGGCGCTCCCGGCGTACACCTGTACCTGCTCGGACGCACCGCGTTGCCGCCGGAGACCGAGTGGGACGCGGTCGCCGCCGACCCGCAGCATCCCGCCGCGGCGCGTGTCACCGCGGTCCGTGAGATCACCGCGCTCGGCGCCACCGTGCACCCGGTGGCCGCCGATGTCGCCGACGAGACCGCGCTGGCGGCCGTGCTGGACACCGTCCGCGCCGCGCACGGCCGTGTCGACGGGATCGTGCACGCCGCCGGAGTGCCCGGCGACAGCCTCATCGCCTACCGGGAGGCGGCCGGGTTCACGGCGGTCCTGCGGCCCAAGCTGCGCGGCGCGTTCCTGCTGCACCACCTGACCCGCGACGACCGTCCCGACTTCATCCTGCACATGTCCTCGGTGGCCGCGGTCTTCCCGGCCCTCGGGCAGGCCGACTACGCGGCCGCGAACTACTACCTGGACCACCTGGCCCGCGCCCTGGACACACCCGAGCACCGCGTGGTCAGCGTCGAGTGGGTGGCCTGGCGGGAGGTCGGCATGGCGGTCGCCGCCGGCGTCAACGAGGACCTGGCGTTCCGCTCGCTGCGCACACGCGACGGCCTGGGCCTGATCGACGCGGCGCTGTGCGGCGGCCGGCCGGTACTCTTCGCCGGCGAGATCAACTACGACAGCGACCTGATGAGCGTCCTGCCGACGTACGACGTGGCCCTGTCCGCGGACATCGAGGACAAGATCGCGACGGGGCTGGCGGCGCTCGCCGAGCGGACCAAGCGGAACCTGGGACGCGTGCGCGAGGCGGTGGAGTCCACCGAGGTACGGCTCACCGGGCAGCCGGACGGCGAGTACACCGACACCGAACGGATGGTGGGCCGCTGCCTGGCGCACACCCTCGGCCATCCGGAGATCGACGTGCACGCCGACTTCCGGGACCTGGGCGCCGACTCGATCATGGCGCTGACCATCGGCAACAGCATCTCCTCCTGCATCGGCCGCCAGTTCGACGCCGTCGACCTGATGAGCGAGCGCACCGTGGTCGCCGTCGCCCGGCTCATCGAGACCAAGTACGACACGGACGTACGGGGTGACGACGACGGGGACGACGACGCGTGGCTCGACGAGCTGCTGACCATGCCCGGTGAGTGACGTGCCGGACCTGACGCGGGGCCCGGTCCTGTCCGGCGTCGTCGGCATCGCGGCCCCGCTGGCCCTGGCCAACCTGCTCCAGCAGGGCTACCTGCTGGTCGACAGCGCGGTCGTCGGCCGTTACCTGGGCGTCGACGGGCTGGCCGCGATGGGTGCGGCACAACCGCTGTACGCGATCCTGACCTCGCTGTTCACAGGTGTCTCCAACGCCTTCTCGGTACGGCTCGGGCACCTCGCCGGCGCCGGCCGGCGCGACGACCCCAGCGCGCTGCGGGCCCTCGCGGTGTGCACCGTCGTGTGGGCGGTGGTCTGCGCCGTGGCCGCCGTACTGATCACGTCGCCGCTGCTGGCGCTGACGGGTGTGACCGGCGAGGTCGCCGCCGAGGCCCGGACCTTCCTGGTGACGCTGTGCTCGGGCATGATCGCCGTGTACGCGCTCGGCGCGGTCTGTGCGGTCCTGACCGGCCGCGGCGACGCCCGCCGGGCCACCGGACTGATGATCGCCGCGAGCGTGCTGAACGCGGTGTTCGCCTGGCTGTTCGTCGGCCCGGGCCGGCTCGGCATCGCGGGCGCCGCGCTGGCCGTACCGGCCGCCAGCGCGCTGGCCGCGGCGGCCGGCCTGACCCGTCTGGTGAGGGAACAGCGCCGGCGCCCGCCCGGGACGTCCGGGGTCACGGCCGCCACGGTCCGCGCCGAGATACGGCGCGGCCTGCGGATCGGCGCCCCGATGGCCGTGCAGTACCTGCTGATCGGCGTCGGTGTCCTGGCCCTGGTGTGGATCATCACGCCGTTCGGGGACGAGGCGCTCGCCGCGCTGACCGTCGTCTCCCGCCTGGAGCTGCTGACCAGCGCGCTGTTCCTCAACCTGTCCGGCGCGCTGATGGTGTTCACCGCGCAGAACACCGGTGCCGGACAGGCCGCGCGCGTCCGCGACGGCGTCCGCCACAGCGTATGGCTGGGCGTCGCGCTCACCGCGGTGGTGTCCCTGCTGCTGCTCACCGGACGCGGGCCGGTCGCCGCGCTGTTCTCCGGCAGCGACGAGACCCGGCTGATCACCGAGCGGTACATCCTCATCACGGCGCCGTTCTTCCTGTGCTACACGCTGACGGTCGTACTGCACGGCTGGTTCAACGGCATCGCCCGCACCGTGGTGCCACTGGTCTGCACGGTGCTGTCGCTGGGCGTTATCCGGCTGCCGCTGTCGTACGGGCTGGGCCACGCCCGGGGCGTCGACGGAGTCATGTGGGCGACGGTGATCGGCTGGGCCGCGGGACTGGTGTACACCCTCCTGGCCGCCGCCCGGAGCACGGGGAGCCCACCCGAAGACGGCCACGACCGCGACCACGACCGCGACCACGACACCAAGGAAGGCCCGATGGCGACCTCGGACAACTGGGGCGACCGGTGATCCGCACCCTCTTCGTCAGCGACATCCTGCCCCACCGCCCCGCCGGCGGCGCGGTGCGGCGGATGGACGTCGTCACCGCCGCCCTCGCCGAACTGGGCCCGGTGGACGCGCTGTTCCTCGCACCGCCCGGCACCGCCCCACCGCCGCGGGAGACCACCCGCTTCGCCCGCACCGGCGTGGCCGGTGTCCCGCCGTACACGGGCGTCCGCGCCCTGCTGGAGATCACGGCACGCGGGCCGTCGGCCGCCTACGCCGCTCACCAGCGGCGCACCCTCGCCCCCGGGCTGCCCGACTGGTCGACCCGGACCCGCTACGACCTCGTCTGGTTCAACCGGGAACGCACCTGGCTGCCGCTGCGCGGCTGGTTCACCGGCCGGACCGTCGTCGACGTGGACGACTTCGAGGACGTGCTGATCCGCCGCTGGACACGGCTCGGCCAGGGCGTGTGGGGGGTGCCGCTGACCCCGTGGCAGCGGGTGCAGGCACGCCGTTCCATCGCCTGGTGGCGCCGCGTCCACCGGCGGGTGGCACGGCAGGCCGACGTGGTCGTGGCCGCCTGCGCCGCCGACGCGGCCCGGCTCGGCAGCGGGGACCGGACAGCCGTGGTCCCGAACACCTACCCCGCTCCGCCCGCTCACCCGCCGGAGCCGCCGCGCCCCGACGGCGGGGCGACCATCCTGTTCCAGGGCTCCTTCGACTGGGCGCCCAACACGGACGCCGCCCGCTGGCTGACCGCGGACATCCTCCCGCTGGTCCGCGAGCGGATCCCGCACGCGAGGGTCGTCCTGGCGGGCGCCTCCACACCGGAGGTCGCCGCGCTGGCCGGCCCGCACGTCGAGGTCACCGGCGCGGTCCCCGACATGACACCTCACTTGCGGGGCGCCGACCTGGTGATGGTGCCGCTGCGTGTGGGCAGCGGCACCCGCATCAAGATCCTGGAGGCCTTCGCACACGGTGTGCCGGTGGTCAGCACCACGATCGGCGCCGAGGGACTCGACGTGGTCGCCGGTGAGTACCTGGCGATCGCCGACACGGCCGAGGGCCTGGCACGGCACTGCGCCGATCTGCTCACCGACCGGACCGCGCGGGCCGCCACGGTCACCGCGGCGGCCCGCCTGCACACCCACCGTTACCTGCCCGGACACGCGGCGGCCGGGGTACGGCAGGCGGCCCAGCGGGCGACCGGCGATCCGGCCGGCGCCGCCACCGCCACGGCCGGTTGCCACGCGCCCTGACGAACGGCTGCGTGCGGGTGTCCATCTCGCTCACTGTTCCTCTGCTCGGCCGGCGCGGGGCACGTGGACGGCCAGGACGGCGGCGTCGTCGTCCACCCCGGTGCCGAGCGTGCCGAGGAGGTCACGGACGGCTGTGATGGTGCCCTGGGCGGTGGTGGGGGCCAAGGCCCGGACGAAGTCGAGGAGGGCTTCATCGCCGTAGCGTTCACCGCGGATGGCGGTGTGGGCCTCGGTGAGACCGTCGGTGTGCAGCAGGAGGGTGTCCCCGGGATCGAGGCGGAAGGTGATGGTGGCGATGTCGGCGTCGGGCAGGACTCCGATGAGCTGGCCGCCGGGGGTGGGCAGGTAGTCGGCGGTGCCGTCCGCGCGGAGCAGCAGCGCCGGGGGGTGGCCGCCGCTGGCGAGGATGATACGGAAGCCGCCTTGGTCGCCGTCGGGGGTGAGCAGGCCGAAGATGACGGTGCAGAACCGGGGGTCGGTTCCGTTGTACTCGTGGTTGAGGACGGTGTTGAGGTTGCCGAGGACCGCGGCCGGGTCGGGGTCGTAGACGGCGGCGGCGCGCAGGGTGTAGCGGGCCAGGGAGGTGACGGCCGCCGCCTCGGCGCCCTTGCCGCACACGTCTCCGAGGAACAGTCCCCAGGTACCGGCTGCGAGGGGGAAGAGGTCGTAGAAGTCGCCGCCGACCTCGTCGGTCGAGGCGATGTGGTAGTACGCGGCCACGTCCAGGCCGGGCACGTTCGCCACCGCCGGCGGCAGCAGCGTCTTCTGCAGGGTGGTGGCCAGTTGCTGGAGGCGTTCGCGTTCGCGCTCGGCCTCCTGGCGGGCGCGCAGCAGCTCCTGCTCGTAGGCGCGGCGGTCACGGGCGTCGAAGACGGTGGTACGGATCAGCAGGGGCTGCCCGTCACTGCCGGTCTTGACGGTGGAGGTCACGAGGACCGGAATCCGGCTGCCATCGGCAGCCCTCAGCTCCAGTGCGATGCCGCTGATCTCGCCCTGCATGCGCAGGAGCGGCGCGAAGTGCGTCTCGTGATACAGCCGCCCGCCCGTGGTGAGGAGATCACTGAACTTCCTCCGGCCGACCAGCTCCGCGCGCTCGTAGCCCAGCCAGTTCAGCAGAGTGGTGTTGACCTTGGCGATCTGCCCGTCCAGCAGGGTGGAGAGATAGCCGCACGGGGCGTTCTCGTACAGGTCCTCGACGCTGTCTTCCAGCAGAGCGGCGAAAGTCCGGTCGTCGTCCGGGGGCTGTCCGGGATCCGGGCCGGAGCCCTGGTCGCCGCCGTTCCGGCACATCATCGCAGTGTCCTCGCGAACGCGGCGATGGCCTGGGCCGTCTCCTCGGGGGCGCTGAGCTGGGGGCAGTGCCCAGTGGCGTTCAGGGTGATGAGCCGGCTTCCCTCGATCTGGGCCTGGACGAAGGCGCCGACCTCTGGTGGGGCGATGGCGTCGCTGGAGCACTGGGCGACGAGGGTGGGCACCGCCACCTGCGCCAGGTCGGCGCGGTTGTCGGACAGGAACGTCACCCGGGCGAAGACCCGGGCGATCTCCGGGTCGGTGGCGCAGAAGCTGTTGGTCAGCTCCTGCCCCAGTTCCGGGCGCTCGGGGTTGCCCATGATGACCGGTGCCATCGACCCTGACCAGCCCAGATAGTTCGCGTCCAAGGACTGCAGCAGTTCCTCGATGTCCTCGGCGCTGAACCCGCCGCGGTACCCGGCCGCGGGATCGTCGATGAAGCAGGGGGAGGGGGCGAGCAGCACCAGCCCGGCGAAGTACTCCGGGTGCCGCGCTGCGGCCAGCACGCCCATCGTCGCGCTGACCGAGTGGCCCACGAACGTCACCGGACCGAGGTCCAGCTCCCGGCAGATCTCCAGCACGTCGTCCACGTAGCCGTCCATGCCGGAGTAGCGGTCCTCGCTCCACGCCGACAGGTCCGAGCGGCCTGCTCCCACATGGTCGAAGAGCACCACCGTGAACTCACGCTCCAGCGTCGGCACCACCAGACGCCACAAGTTCTGATCGCATCCGAACCCGTGCGCCAGCATCACGACAGGCCCGCCCGGCCGCCCGGACACCCGCACGTGGTTCCTGCTGCGCACGTCCATATGCCTCATACTCGCAGATTCGGGATGCCGGGGACGGGCCCGCAAGACGTTCGGTGCAACTCCCGATCATGGAAGATGCGTCGATGACCAGTGAGAACGTGTCCATGCCCGAGGCCGCCGAGTCGGCGGAGGCCGTGCCGGCGAAGGCCGTGGACGACCAGTTGACCGACGGGCTGGTGGGCCGGGCCCAGGCAGAGGGCCCGTAGCCGACCGGCGAGACGGCTTTTCCGAGCCGAAGATCGTCAAGAAGCGGCAGAGCACCTGACCGGCGTCGGCGCGATGGTGATCCCGCCGGCCGCGAAGGGCCTGGCCACAGGCGAAGTGCGGGCCCGTCTGGCGGAGGTCTATGGCGCCGAGGTCTCCCGCCAGACCTGCGTGGTTTACCTGCTGCGGAACTCCTTCCGCTGAAGACCGCGCTGAACGTCTTCGACGGCCGCCCTTCTGTATCCCGTCAGCAACCCCCGACTACCCCGGCCCGCCGACACCCCGCTCGTCGGTGAGACCCGCATGTCGGGCGATACGTCCGAACCCGGCGGCATGGTGTGCCGTACGGCCGTTGTCGATCTCGACAACGCCGGTGGCGTCGTCGTCGGGTCGTTCGTCGTGGTCCGGGCCGCGGCCCTGACGTACTGGCGGCTCGCGGAGGTGGGTGGCGCGAGCCGCCGGCACGCCGTGAGGGTCAGCAGTTGCGGATGGACCAGACCGGGCTCCAGTCCTGGGTGTGGTTGGTGAAGTCCGGGGTGAAGGACTTCAGCACGTTGCCGCTCTGGCCGTAGAAGTACGAGGTGACTCCGCCGGTCTGGGCGTCGTAGTAGTTGCCGTTGCCGCTCCAGTACGACAGGGAGTACTTGGCGCAGTTGAAGAGGTAGAAGATCTTGAAGTCCGAGGTCGTCGGATCCCAGACGACGGCACACAGGTTGCCGCTGGAACAGGTGTACGGCGTGTTCGGCGGCAGGTGCGACGTCGAGACCGATGGTGAGATCCCCGGCGAACTGGCGAGTACGGTCTTCGCCGACGCCCCGTGCGGAGCGGGCGGCGTGACCAGGACACGGCTGCCCGCGGTGGGGTTCACGGGCGCGGCGGCCTGGGCCGGCGCGGCGAAGAACAGGGCGGCGAGGGCCACCGCGAGGGCGGCGACGAGGCCGAGGACGGATCGTTTGTCGCGCATGCTGTTTCGAACCCCCAAGGAAAGACGGCGACTTGGTCGGCGTCCAGCCTGCCGGGGGCGGCGAACGATGCGCCACACGTTGAAGCCGTGCCTTAAACGGAGCCTGCGGGACCGTCGAGCAGGGCGAGGCCTGTGGGAGTGATGGTGTGCAGGACATGGCGGTTGTGGCGGACGCTGAGCAGCAGGCCGGCCCGGCGCAGGACGGCGGTGTGCTGGCTGGCGGCTGCCCCGGAGATGCCGACGCGCTCGGCGAGTTCACTGGTGGTGCGGCCGGTGACGACGTCCTCCAGGATCGCGGCGCGGGTCCGGCCGAGCAGCGCGCCGAGTTCCGCGTCGGGCCGCGCCGCCGCGTAGCCGTGGGCGGCCCAGCCGGGGAGGTGCGGGATCGGGTAGACGAGGACCGGGGTGCGGTCGGGGGCGGGGACGGCCAGCATGATGGGTCTGCGGATGCAGAAGAAGGAGGGCTGCAGCACCAACCCGCGCCCGTCGAGGCGGATCTCACGCTCGGCTGGGTAGTCGGCGCTCAGCACGGGCGGCTGCCAGCGCAGCACCGGGCCGAACCCGGCGAGCAGCCCGTCGGTTCCGCCGGCCAGCGCACTGCGGGCGCGGTCGGCGCGGTCCGCGTCCACCTGAGCCCGTATCAGCGGCCAGTAGGGGGCGAGGGCGCGCTGGTGATAGCCGCCCAGGGCGGCGCCCAGGCGGCGCAGCGCGTCGGGGTCGCCGGCGGCCAGGGCGTGCGAGCCGTCCGGCAGGGAGCGTCGCCGCTGCGGCGAGGCGGCCAGGCGAGTGAGGTCTGCGCGTAGCCGGTCCCGTGGTGTGCCGAGTACGGCGTCGACGGCGCTGTCCAGGTCGCGGGCGGCGCCTGGGTCGGCGGGGCTCGGGGTGAGGAAGTCGGGAGAGTAGCCGCGCTGCGGCAGCAGCCCGGCGAGCAGCGCGCCCACCGGTCCCAGCCTCGGCCGCACCAGCCGTCGCCAGGCTCCGAACACGGGTTCCTCGTCCCCGGTGAGAAGGGCCTGGAAGCTGTTGGTGATCTCCCAGAGGGGATCGGGAGCGGCGGCGACACGGACGCGCGCGATGTCATCGGCGGTGAAGTGCACCCGCAGCATGGGGTCTCCGATGGTGGTCGGTCATCGGGTGAACGGGGATGCGTCACGAGGATGGCCCGGTCCCATGGATACCGACAAGGCGGCATTCGGCCACCGCATCATGTCATTCGGCGCCATTCGGTCAGACGTTCACACGCGTTGCTTGAGACGGCATCTTGCTGCGCAAGGACGGCTGAATGGGCGCCCGCCCCAGCCGGAAGACGACCGAGGCGCCTGTCGTCGCCCAGGGGTGATGGCCGGGCGGACCATGGCCGAAAGGCCGACGTCCGCCCGGAGGCCGCGGGCGCGCCGGACGCCGGGTCCGGGTCCGGAGCGGCGGTGCGGTGCGGTGAGCGTCACCTGTAGTGCTCTCGGGTGTCTATGTGGACGGTGGGTGGGTGTGGCCGTCCTTGGCGGGCGCGCTGCTCAGACCGAACTGAGCCGCTTCGAGGGTTCCCGTCCCGCTTCCCGAGGCGTGCGCGTCGGCCAGTCTCAGGGTGAGGTCGTTGGTGGTGGCGTAGCGGGTGTACCAGATCTCGTCGATCCCGAGCCTGGTCAGGGCGGTTTTCTGGGCCTGGGTGGGGTGGGGGAGGTAACGCCGGGAGACGATCAGCTGGTCGGTGTCGGTGAAGGTGAAGTCGGCCCTGTCGCCGCCGTGGTGGTAGGACCAGCGGACCTTGCTGTAGTAGTCCCGGGGGTAGTCCGCGTCGGGGTGCGCCTTCGGGGCGGATTCGTGAGCGGTCACCGTCCTCGGGTCGTAGGCGCCGACGAGGCGTTCGCCGCTCTTGGTGTCGTCGACGACGAAGACGGGGACGGTGCCTGCGCCGTACTCCTCGCGCAGGTGCAGGTCCGCGCCGATCACGGCGTACGGGCCGACGCTGCCGCGGCCCCAGCGCCAGTGTTCGACGCCGTAGGGGAAGGGGCGGTCGCCCCAGTTGTGGTCGTGGTAGCCGTGGCCGGTGAAGGATCGTGTCCGGCCGTTCACGGTGACCGTTCCGGTGGCGGTTCCGGAGGGCACCGCGCACAGCCAGCCGAAGGAGTGGCCGGTGTCGCCGAAGTAGATGACGCCGGTGCCCGGCCGGAAGGGGCGCACCGTGCTGGTCAGTGTCAGGTCGACGCCCACGTCGCCCGACCGGCCCCGCATGCGGTAGGTCTTCAGGTCGCCGGTGAAGGTGAAGGGGCCCAGGCGCACGGCGCAGCGGTTCTTGGCGCTGGTGAATTCCTGCCAGCCGTAGCGGTGGACGCCGCCGTGGCTGGTGCCGTCGGGGTCGGTGACGGTGACGGCGGCCTTGGGCGTGCGCCCGGGCTCGCCGGGCTCGGGGACGAAGCCGTCGTCGAGCCGGGTGCTCAGGGTGAAGGAGACGACCGTGCCGTCGTCGCCCGTGAAGTCGGAGTACCACCACTCGAAGACGTTCGGGTCGTCGTTGTGGGCGTGGGTGCGGAAGCCGTCCTCCCACTGCTGGATCGCGCCTCGCCGCAGGCCCGTCCGGGTGTAGTCGGCGTCGGTGTGTCCGTAGCCGTTGGACGTCCGGCCGCCTGCCGAGGACGGCGCGGCCGGTGTGGACGGGGCGGGGCTGACCGGGGCCGCCTCCGTCCGCCGCGGCGGTCCGGCGCACGCGGAGAGCGCGAGGCCGCAAGCCGCGGTGCCCAGCCCGGCCGCGGCGGTGGTGCGCAGGAACGCGCGGCGGGAGGGTGCGCACCGTTCGTCCATGGCGAAAGCCTTTCCACTCACCGATGTGCGTCCTGACGAGGGCCGTCCCACCGTCGTCAGGAGGCGGTCCGCCCAGTGAACGGCCTCCGGGGGGACGACGCATCTCGAACGGCGGGCCATCACCCGCTCCGGTGGCTCACCCGGTCGGACCGGTTGCCGTGGCCGGGCGGGGCCGGGAGCCGGAGGCTTGATGACCGAGCCGCCGTGCCGCTCCGACGGGGGGGGGAGGAGGGTCGGTTCGGCCCCAGGGCGACTGCCGAGGAGACGAAGACGGAGATGAGGCCGAGCGGTCCGCTGCGGGATCTGCCGCCGGCGAGGCGGCGATGGGCCGTGGTCCTGTCCGTCCTGGAGTCGGGTCTCTCGGGCGCGGCACTGCTCGGGGCGTACGCGCTGCTGCCGCTGTCCGCCGGCACGTCCCTGCCGGAGCTGCTGCGACTGGTCACGGCGGTGGTCCTGGTCGCGGCGGTGGCGGCACGGCAGGTGCGGGCGGTGCCGCGCGCCGGGCGTCCCGTTCTGCGTGCGGTCAGGGCCCTGTGTGTGTCGGTGCTGTTCCTCCTGGTGGTGTTCGCCGCCCTTTACGTGAGGTTGTCGGCCGGTGATCCAAGGGCGTTCACACAGCCTCTGACGCGGATCGACGCGCTGTACTTCACGGTCTCCGTCTTCGCCACCGTGGGCTTCGGCGACCTGGCGGCGGTGACGCAACCGGCTCGCCTGATGGTCACCGTGCAGATGCTGCTGGACCTGGTGGTGCTCGGGGTGGTGCTCCGCGTGCTGTCGGGTGCGGCACGGATGAGCCTGGTACGCGGCCGGCCCGGGCACGACCAGGAGGATCCGCCCCGGGGACGACAGCCGTGAGGCGGCCGGGCCTCTGTGGCACCGAAGCCGGCCTCCGGCACGGCGACCCCGCCGCCCACACCGGGGGAGGCGGCGTCGCCGGGCAGCGGTATAGGTCCGGCCGGGGCGGTCGCGTTCGTAGCGGCGTATGACGCGGCCGGTGGCCCGGTCCAGGTGAGCCAGGCGGGTCAGAACGCGGTGCACCGTCGAGGGCACCAGGTGCGGCGGCGGGTGCGGGATGCGGGCCGGTCCTCACCGGCGCAGGGAGGGGCGGACCTTGGTGATCCGTCGTTCGGTACGGGTCGGGGTCCGACGCGGGCTTGTACGCGGTCGGCAGGAGCGGTCGGTCATACCCGTCTCGCCGTGCGTGCGGTAGCGGTCGGCCCGTCGCCGGGCAGCGGTGGGCGAGACCTGGAAGCGTTCGGCTGTCCGGCGTCGGGGCCAGCCTTCCTCGACGACGCGGCGGGGCAGGCGTAGCCGCCCGGTCTCGGTCAGGGGCGCGTCACGGTGGACCACGAGGGCCTTACGGCCCCGGGCCCCGACGCGACATCGACACCCGGCCCAATGAAGGGGCCCGGCCGACGTCAGGCCATGAGCCCTTCCGCCTGATCGTCGTGGCCTTGGTCGACTCGGTGTGACACCGCACGCGAAGAACCTCGCCCACGGCGAGGGCACCGCCCTCGAATCCGTCTGCGCTGTGAGAGTCAGCAACTACTCCGCGTCCTTGGCGCCTGCCGCCTGCCGGCCGCGATGGCCGCGCCGCCGGCCGGTGTGAGGCAGCGGCGTGAGCCGCGTACCTCGGCCGACGGCGACGCTGCCCGGTGGTCGTCCCCGGTCCGGCAGACGGGCGATCGGGCTCAGCGGGCGGCGAGAGTTCCCAGCGCGGTGGTGAGAAGGGCGCGGGCCTGGGCGAGGACGGCGTCCCGGTAGCGTTCGAGGACGGGGTCCGTGATGTGCCCGGTGGCGGGGTCCTGGTTGTCCGGGGCCAGCAGGAGCTTGGGTGTGTGCAGGTGGCCGCCGGGGACCCGCAGGCGGCAGGCGTCGCGGAGCAGGGTGGCGCGGTAACCGATCTCGTTGGAGAGGTAGTCCCCGCCACCGCCCTCGCGGGCCAGGGAGTTGGGCGTGGGCCCGTCTTTGCGCTCGGCTGGTTTGTCGGAGTCGGCGGGAATCTCCGTGACCCCGGTGTGGTGGTAGACGGGAAACGGAGCGGCCGGCTGGTCGGCCAGGAGGCTGGCGGGCAGGGTGGTGGTGGTCCACTGCGGCTGCGGGTGGACCGTGGGGACGCCGGGCGGGATCGGTACGGGGCCGGGGGCCCGCTGGTTGAGGTTGTCCCATCCGACGCCGCGCCAGGCACCGTTCGTGTGTTCCACGTCGAACTGGTTGAGGCGACCCTGGCTGATGGTCATGAACAGGTCGACCCTGTGCGGGCCGGGCTGGAAGTAGGGGGTCAGGGCGTGTTCGACGATGCCCTGGGCGAAGGCGTGCCAGCGCAGCGGGAACATCATCGTGGTGATGTGTGCCGGTCCGGCGTCGGTGTCCAGGGTGGTGCCGTCCAGGGCCAGCGCGAGACAGCCGGCGGGGTTGCTGTGACGCAGGTCGTCGTTGATGTGGTCGATGCCGCGGTCCAGCTGGAAAGGGTCGAAGCCGGTGATCACCGCACGGAGCCCCTCCTGCGGTGGCGGCGAAGCCTGGGACTGGGTGCGGCCGATACCCCTGGATGCCCGTTCGAAGGCGAGCAGGACTCGCTGGCGGTCTGCCTCGTCCAGCGGTGAGCGGGCACACCAGGCGCGCAGGGCCCGGGCGAGCGTGAGGCGTGTCCAGTACAGGGGGCGGTCGTCGGTGACCGGCAGGTCCGAGTCCGAGTGCGACGTCGTCCGGCCCTGCGCACGGTCGACGGCCCGCTGCCACAGCCGGCCGCCCAGGAAGGCCATCGCGCGTTCGGCGTCCGACAGCGTCTGGGCCCCGTCCAGTGCCTTGCTCAGTTCCGCCTGCCAGCCCTGCGCGTCGCCCATGCCTCCGCGGGACAGGATCTCCTGGGGGATCTTCTCGTCGACGCGGGCTTCTTCCACGGTCTGCTCGGCCGCGTCCGTTCCGTTCCCCGGCTGCGGGAAATGCTGGACGGCCGGTTGCCAGATCACCGTCGGCATGGACCCCGCAACGACGATCCAGTCTGCCTGCCCCCCAGCTCCCTGGCCGGCGTCCTCGTCGTAGTACACGTTGCCGTCCACCGCACGCTCCCTCTCCTCGCCGCTTTCCGGTTCCTCTCTGGAAAAGCACTTCCCGGATACGCCTGCCGCTCACAGGGAGTTGAGCGGGAAGAGTGAAAAGCCGTGAAAGGGGAAAAGTCAGTGGGTGATATGTGGGAGAGTGGAGATTTCCTCCCCGGGTGCAGCGCGGGAAATCCCAATATCACCCCTTTGAACAGTCCACCTTCCGTTCACCTTCGCCTCGAGCGCGCTGGAGACCGGCATGCACTACCGTTCCGGGCGCATCGTGGAACGCGCCCGTGCCGTGCGTCGCGGCGTGTCCACCCGGGTCCGGTAACGCCGCACGACGAGGGACGACCCGCATCCGTACACGGAACACCGTGCGTCGGCGCTCGCGTACGTCCCCCGGCCCCGGCACCCGGCGAGTACATGAGGCTGGGGCGCGCCCGCCCGCCCGGACGGGCGGTGGTGGCGAGCGCGCCCAGAGTCTCCGTGCTCCGGCAGGGCCCCGCGGCGGTCGCGGCTCAGGACGTCAGGCCGGGTCCACACCGGCCCCCGCCGTGGGCTTCGGCCGGACGTCGGGCGCCGTCGTGTGCCGGATGTCGGCGCCCAGCTTCACCAGGTCCTCGACCAGGTCGCGGTAACCGCGGGCCAGGTGGTGGTGGTTGCGCAGCGTGGTCCGGCCGGGTACCGCGAGCGCGGCGAGCAGCAGGACCGCGGCGGCGCGCAGGTCGGTGGCGTGGAGGTCGGTGCCGGGCCGGTGCGGCGGGCAGGGGCCGTCGACGCGCAGGACCGTGTCGTCGACCGTCGTGCGCATGCCGAGCGCCTCCAGTTCCGGGGCGAAGCCGAACCGGTGCTCCCAGACGGCCTCCCTGATGTAGGTGGGACCTTCGGCGTACGCCCCCAGCAGGGCCAGGAAGGGCTGGCTGTCGCTGAACACACCGCGTGACATGGCGGTGAACTCCACGGGCCGCAACGGCTTCGTCAGCGGGTGCGCGGTCACCTCGTCGGCGCCGACGTCGACCCGCACCCCCATGCGGTCCAGCAGGTCGAACTCGGGCGCGAGCGCGTGGACCGCGCGGTCGATGCCCGGCCCGGTGATCCGCAGCGGCTCGTCCGCCAGCAGGACACCGGCGCAGACCCAGGTGACCACCTCGATCAGGTCGGGGATCAGGGTCACGTCGACGGGCTGGTTCAACGACTCGGGGCCGCGCCCGTGGATCACCCACGTCTCGGGCCCGGCGAACTCGATGTCGGCGCCCAGGTCGCGCAGCACGGTGACCATGTCGGTCACGTCGGGCTTGAGGTACGGGTGCCGCAGCGTGGTCGTCCCGTGCGTGACCGCGCCCATCAGCAGCGCGGTCTTGACCGCACCGCTGTAGCAGGGCCCGCTCATGAGCGCCTTGTTGCGCGTGTAGTCGAGCATGTCGATGGTGCAGGGCGTGAGCCGTTGCGCCGTGAGGTCCACGGAGCCGTCCGCCGTGAGCCGGGTGGTGACGCCGAACCGCCCCATCACGTCCAGCAGGTGCTCGACGGGCCTCCCGCGCGGGCCTTCGCCGATCGAGCAGCCGCCGCTCGCGGACAGCCGGGCCACGCCGTTGCGGGAGACGAGGGCGGGCAGCAGGTAGAGCGAACCGTGGATGCGGCCGACGAGATCGGCCGGCAGCTCCGCGCGGTCCCAGGCGGACGCGTCGACGGTGAACGTCTCGGCCGCCCCGTCGTAGTGCGCGTGCGCGCCCGCGGCGCGGAAGATCTCGCCCAGCACCGCGGTCTCGACGATGTCCGGGCAGTTCTCGATGCGCACCGGCGCGCTCGCGGTGGCCGCGGCGGCCACGGTGGTGACCAAGGAGTGCTTGAACCCGGAGGTGCGGACGGCCCCGGAGAGCCGGTTCCCGCCGTGGATCTCCAGCAGCGGCTCACCAGGGGGAGCGGGTTCTCGCCGACGGTCCTGCATGGGGGTACCTCCTGAGCTGAGTGGTGAGGGGTCGGGCGATAGGGTCCGGTGCGGGATCGAGCGCAGCCACCGCCGCGCCTGCCCCGCATCGGTCAGGTGGACGACGGTGAGGCCGGGGTGCAGGCGGAGGAAAGCGGCCGTCTCGGCCCGCCGGGTGGCGTGCTGGGACCAGGCCCAGCGCAGCGGGTGGCGCGGATTGCGCAGCATCGACCGCCAGGTTTCCCGGTTGCCGTGCCACAGCTCCCGGCCCGTGGCGGCCCGGACCACCGAGCGCCACAGCACGCGGCGCATGACGGTCCGGCGGGGCAGGTCGAGCCAGACGAACGTGTCGGCGCGCCCGCCGAGCAGGTCGCCGACGACCCAGTGGTACTGGGCGTCGCAGATCCACGCCGGTGCCCGCGTGGCGCGCTCCACGTCGTCCGCGAACTCCGCCCGGTGGGTCCAGCCGGGACCGTGGTAGAGCGCGTCCATCTCGATGTGCCTGATGTCCAGCGCCCCGGCCAGGGCGGCGGCCAGCGTCGTCTTGCCCGCGCCGGAGATCCCGCCGACGACGATCCGCCGCAGCGGCGCGGCCGCGGGCGCCGTCACCGGCCGGGTGGGCCGCGTGAGGAACCCGACCGACAGGGCCGTCCCCGCGCAGACGGCGGCCAGGCCGAGCCACAGCACGGTGTTCCCGTGGGCCAGCAGCGCCGTCCCGGCCGCCGGGGCGACGGCGCCCGCGATCCCGAAGGACGTCTGGAAAGTCGCGTTGTAGCGGCCCTCCAGACCGGGCGGCGCGGCGGCGTTCGCCGTCGTCGTGACGACCGGGGCGAACAGCGCGTCGCCGAGCGTGCCGATCAGCGCCGCGGCCAGGACGACCGCGGTGGTCACCGGACCCGCCCAGCCGGACGGCGCCATGACGAGGACCGACAGGGTGAAGAAGCAGGCCGCCAGGCGCAGCGCCTTCGGGGCGGAGACCCGCCGCGCGTAGGCGACCGCGGGCCGCCGGGCCACGGCCATCGCCCCGCAGGCTACGCCGATCACCACCCCCGGCACCCACGACGGCTGCCTCAGCACCACGACGGCGACCACCGGGAGCATCGTCGTCAGGCAGTCGGAGACGAACGCCAGCAACAGCGTCAGCAGGCACAGCCGCAGGAAGCCGGGGGCGTCGCGCAGGTCGCGCCACCGCCACGCCCGCCCGTCGGCCGGGGGCTCGGCCGCGGGGGAGGGCCGCAGGTGCCGGCGCACCGTGAGCACCAGGCCCATGGCCGCCGCGTAGGTGAGGCCGTTGGCGTACGCGACCAGGTGCAGTCCCGTACCGCTGTCGATCAGCAGGCCCCCGGCGGTCGCGCCGATCGCACCGCCCGCCGCCCACCCGCTGACCTTCAGCACGCTCGCCGTGCTCAGCACGCCCATCAGCTCCCCGGCCGGGACCAGCCGGGCCAGCAGAGGGGTGCTGGCCGTCCAGAACAGCCGGTCCGCGGCGGCCGCGACGACGGCGAGCGCGCCGACCTGCCACGTGGCGGAGACGAAGGGGAACAGCGCGAACACCCCGGTGCGCACGGCGTAGCTCAGGGCCGCCCCGCTCGCCGGACCCCAACGGTCCACCAGCAGGCCGTTCACCGGCCCCGCGAGCAGGCCGAGGAGCCCGCCGACCGTCAGCGCGGCACCCACGTGCGCCAGGGGGAGGTGCTGACCCCGGGTGAAGAAGATCAGCGCGACCGGCGCCCACAGGCCGTTGCCCACGCAGTCGACGGTCAGCGCCACGAGGTAGGTGCGCTTCCCGGGCGTCTCCCGCCCCCGGCCGGTCAGGAACGGGATCACGGGCGGACGAAGTGCACCAGCAGTGCCCGCCGGTCCACGGGGCAGGTGTCGGCGACCGGCGGCACGCCGTGCCAGGACCGGTCCGAGCGGACGAGCACCACGGACGTCCCGGTGGTCGGCGCCACCCGCTTCGCGCAGTCGGCCATGTCGGCGCTGCGCAGCAGCCGCAGGTCACCTCTCCACTCCGGGTCCCACCCGTCGTTGAAGTAGAAGAGGTGGGTCACCGCCTTGTCCGGGCGGTCGGTGTGCGGCTCGATCCAGCAGCCCCGCGCGTAGCGGGTCATCCGGGCCTCGACCAGACACCGCTCCAGGTCCACGCCGGTGAGCGCGGACAGCGCCTCCCGGTAGGGCCGGGAGACGACGTCCGCGACGAGCTGCTGCCAGTCCGCGGGGAGCGTGCGCACCTGGTCCTCGACGACAGCCCCGGCGGTGACGAGGTTGCGGTTGAACATCCGGTACTGCTTGTCGGACCGGTTCAGGTCGGTGCGCTCGGACTCCTCGAAGCCGTCGTCGCTGAACTCGCCGCGCAGCTTCTCGGCGACGGCGTCCGTGACGAACGAGCGAGGGATCACCACGTGGCCGAACGGGTCCTGTTCCAGCTCGGCCCGGCTGATGGTCTCGATGTCGACTAGGGACACGTCTTCTTCCTCACAGGTGGACGGGATGGGTGAACGCGCCGACGACCGTGCGCAGCCGGGTCTCCTCCCGGAGACCGTGGAGCGTGAGCATCCGGGCGACGCTGCCGTGTTCGGCTTCGATCCCCGCGATCAGGGAACGCATCGTCGCCGCCGGTGTGGAGGTCCGCAGCCGCAACTGCGCCAGGGTGTCCTCGCGGGTCCAGCTCGGGCGGGCGTCGGCGCTGCGCAGGGCGCGGTAGGCGCGGGCGGTCAGGGCGTAGTCCCGGGCGACGTCCGCCGTCCGCACCCCGAGCGCCCGCAGGACCAGGGCGCTGACGACGCCGGTGCGGTCCTTGCCCATCGCGCAGCAGATGTAGACGGGGACCTCCGCCCCTTCGGCGAGCAGGTCCACGATCTCCGCCGCGACCGGCGCCGCCCTCGTCAGCATGTCTCGGTAGTTCGCGAGGTAGTCGCTGGGCCGGGGCCGCACATTGCCCCGGATACGGCTCATGTCGCCGGCCACGGGCCGGGACAGCACGGTCGCGCCCGTGTACTCGGGCCCCCGGTACTGCCGGCGTTCCTCCTCCAGGCGCAGGTCGACGACCGTGCGGATGCCCAGGCCGCCGAGCGCCGGCGCCGTCTCCGGGGACGGTGCCGGCCCCCGGACGAGGAGCCCCCGGCGCAGGTACCCCCCGCCGGGACCGCGCAGCCCGCCCAGATCGCGCACGTTGGGCAGGCCCGGAACCATGATCCTCCTGGTGTTCATGCCACCCCTTCGCGGTACCGGTCGCCCAGGGCGGCGACGACCCGGCGGACGACGGCCTCGTTCGCGACCGCGATACGGACGGCGGCCGGCAGCCCCGGCGCGCCGGACAGGTCCCGTACGACGATCCCCAGCCCCAGGAGGTGCCGGCTCGCGGCCCCGGCGTCCGCCGGGTCGGGGACGTCCCAGGTGACGAAGTTCCCGCCGCTCGGCCGGGCGTGCCAGCCGGGCACCGCGCGCTCGACCTCGGCCGCGAACCGCTCCCGCAGCCGCCGCACGTCGGCCCAGATCCCGGTGAAGACGGCCTGCTGCTCCAGTGAACGCCGCAGCAGCGCGACCGCCGGAGCGGAGACCGAGCCCTCCGGGTCCAGGTCGAACAGGTGGCGGGCGGTCGCCGGGTGAGCGACCGTCACCGCGATCCGGGCGCCCGACAGCCCGTAGGACTTGGAGAACGTGTTGACGCGGACGACGTGCCGCAGACCGGCGAGCCCGCGCACCAGCTCCTCGCCGCCCTCGGTGAACGCCAGGTAGGCGGTGTCCACGACCAGCAGACTGCCGTGCTCCGCCACCGCGTCCGCCAGCTCGGCCAGTTCCTCCCTTCCGTGCACCTGCCCGGTGAAGCTGTGCGGGGTGGTGACGACGACGAACGCCGGCGCACCCGCGCGCAGCCGCCGCGCCAGGTCACGGAGGTCGAACAGCCCGGTCTCCGGGTCCGGTGCCACGGGGTCCAGCACACAGCCCGAGATCGCCGCGAACTTCGCCCATCCGTCGAAGTTCGGCTGGTGCAGGACGATCCGCGACACGTCGGGGAACGCGCGGGTCAGCAGGTTCAGCCCGGGATCGCTGCCCGCGGTCAGGACGAGGGAGTCGGTGTCCACCCCGAACCGGTCGGCGAGCATGCCGTAGACCGGCTGGAGGATGGGGTAGGTCAGCACGTCGTTCGGGTCGAGCTCCGCCAGCGTGGCCCGGTGCACCGCTGCCGCCCGGCTGTCCAGCAGTCCACAGTTCTTCAGGTTGATCTCGTCGGGGATCCGGACGCGCCGGTTGCGGAACCGGCCGGCGCTCTCCCGCAGGAAGGGGGAGCCCGCCCCTTCCCGCGCCGGCACGAGCGTCTCGTCCCTCATGCCGGGCGCAGGGCCGGGTCGGCGGCGCGGGCGGGGATGTTCTCGAACACCTGCGTGACGTCCGGCTGGCTGCCGAAGACGATGTCGTAGCCGCGGGCCAGCTCCTCGTCGGTCAGCGCGTGGGTGCCCGGCACGAACAACTGCCGGTTGAACGCGGCCATCTCGTGGTCGGGGAGGTCCGGGCCCGCGAGCTCCCAGGGGGCGTACACGGTCGGCCGGGCCCGGCCCCCGCGCTCCTGGACGGCCTCGATGGTCCGCTCGGCCCCCTCGATCGTGGTGCCGGGCAGCCCGACGATGACGAAGCAGTTCAGCTCGATGCCCGACTCCTCGCACCAGGCCGAGAGCCGGTCGAGGTCCATCGCGGACTTCTGCTTCGCCCGGGGCAGCAACGCGCCCTCCTGCGGGTCGAGCGTCTCCAGACCGACGCTGATCCGGACGCAGCCGGCCGCCCCCATCGACCGGATCATCTCCTCGCTGAGGTGGTGGACCGTCGTCGCGCACTTCCACGGGTACGGGGAACCGCGGCCGGTCAGCTCCCGGCACAGCTCCTCCATCCACTTCTTGTCCAGCGTGAACGTCGGCGCGTAGAACGCCACGTACTCGAACGGCGCCGCGGCGAACGACTCCTCGATGTACTGGAGTGTCCGTTCGACCGTGAGCCGCCGTTCCTTCCGCGTGTAGATCAGTGGCACCTCGCAGTAGGAGCAGCCGACCGGGCATCCACGAGCCGCCGGTACGACCAGTTCGCGGCGGCGCGGGATGCCGCAGAACTTGTTGGCGTCGTCGAAGTAGAGGGCGTCGTAGTGCCCGTACGGGATCTCGTCGGGCGTCGGCAGGTACCAGTCCTCTGCCGGGAGCAGGTCGCCGCGGCGCTTGGGAGCGGTCCAGGAGCCGTCGCGGCGCAGGTGCACCCCCGCCGCGTCGGCCGCCCGGCCCCGGAAGACCTCGATCGCGGCGACGACGCCGGACTCGAAGTCGCCGTTCTCCACGATCGCGTCGATGTCGAAGCGCTCGAAGAAGCGGGGGTTGACCCCGGACAGCCTGCCGAACGTGACGATCGGGGCGTCCGGGTTCAGCGCCCGCGCGTAGGAGACGAGCCGGCGCAGCCCGTCGATGCCGTCGAACTCGTTCATCACGGCGATCACGTCGTACCGCTCCTGGAAGAGCCTGCTGCCGAGGTCCTTCCACGTCAGCCGCTCGACACTGGCGTCGATCGCGGTGACCTGGGCGCCCGGGTAGACGGCGCGCAGGTGACCGGTGACCTGGTAGAGCGCGAGGTGGTGCCCCGCGTTGAAGTAACTGAGCACCTGCGGCGGCCAGATCACGAGGATCTTCCGGGGTTCGTCCACAATCTTTCCCATGGGGGTCCTTTCGGTGCCGGGCGCCGGACGGTCAGTTCTGCGGCCGGTACGCGGACCCGGCGAGCCCGGTGGTCAGCCAGTACTCGATCTGGACCGTGATCCGCTCGGTCCCCTCCGGGTGCTCGATCTTCGAGACCGCGTGCCACGACGTGTCGGTGGGCGGGAAGGCGAGCAACTGGCCGCCGACCGGGCTGATCTCCTCCGTCGGACCCTCCTTGGGGGACGCGAAGATCTGGAACTGCCCGCCCGCCTCGACGGGCCAGTCACGGTTCAGGTAGAGGATCACGGTGATCGCCTTGGTCGGCTTGTCCTTGTGTACCGACAGGTAGTCGCCGTTGCGGTGGGTGTAGAGGCCGATGCTGCGCTGCAGGCCGGCCAGTTCGATCCCGGTCGACTTCTCCAGCCAGGCGGTGAACTCGGCGCCGCGCAGGTCCTCCACGAGGTCGCGCCAGACCGCGGGCAGGCGGGGGAAGACCGGGGCCTCCTCCTCAAGGACGATGAGGTCCACGAGGTTCATCCGGTACTGCTTCTCGTGCTTCGGGTCCTCGACCGCGATCTCCGCGATGTCGGCGGTCGGCACGGTCGCGAGCAGCTCCTTCAGTTGCCCGTCGTCGAGCAGGTCACGGCCGCGGAAGAGCTGGAACGGCTGGGTACGTTCCTCCAGCGCCGAGTCGAGCGTCAGCACCACGGTGTCTCCTTGGAGTCGATGCGTGGGCCCGGGACGGCCCGGGCCCGACCTGGCCACAGCCTGTCCACGGGCCCCTGCCGACCCCTCGTCGGTTCGCTGCCCGGCCGCTGCCGGGGATCGGCAAGGTCTTCGCAAACCGGCGCGCCATCGCACGGCAAGCGGCACGGTGACACTGGCGGGGCAGCCCTGATACCCGAACCGGCGCACACGCCGGCCGCCGAGAGGTGCGAGTCTTGATCAACCTGGACGTCCGGCTCGAAACGCGGGACCACCCCTTCCGGCACTTCCGCGGCGCCGGTCTGCTCTCCGCGCGCCACCTGGCCGACCTCGGTGCCACCGCGCCTGACGAGGGCCTGTTCCGGCGGATCGACACCTCGACCGGTGAGGTACGGCGCCGCTACCGCTCATCCGTCCTGCCGGTCTCCGACAACAGGACCGGCCTCACCCCCGAGGAGATCCCGCTGGCGGCGCCCTGGCGCGAACTGGTCACCGACCTGCTGTCCGACGGGTTCACAGACTGGCTCCGCCGTGAGACCGGGGTGGACACCACCGGGCTCCACCGCCGGGCCGAGATCTACCACCACTACGACGGCGACTTCGAGGACCTCAGCATCGGCAAACAGCACAAGAGGCTCTCCTTCGCACTGCACACCAACGAGCACTGGCCGGCCGACGGCGGCGGAGAACAGGAGTGCTGGTCCGGCCCGGACAGGTCGGCCGGCCCCGCCTCGACCATGCTTCCGACGGGAGGCACCGCCTGGCTCTACTCGCCCTCGCCCTCGTCCTGGCACCAGATGGCGCCGGTCAGCGCGGGGCGGGGCCTGGTGCGGCGGTGGGTCACCCTGGCCTTCTTCGAGTAGCCGGCGAACCCCGGCCCGACAGCGACGGCCGGACAGACGGAAGCCGCCGCCCGAGTCGTCCCGGACGGCGGCTTTCGCCGGTCACTCCTCGTCGATCCGGATGGCCGACGACGGGCACAAGTGGACCGCCTGACGGACGGCCGGCCAATCCGCCCCGGCCGGATCCACCGTCACCGGCGCGACCAGCCCCTCCTCGTCCTGGTCGAAGACGGCGGGCGCCGCCAGGACGCACTGGGCGGCGCCGACGCACCGCCCCTTGTCCGCGGTGATGTGCACGGGCGTGCCCCTCTCCTCAGCAGTTCACCGGCACCCGGTAGATGCCGTAGATCCCGGCGTCGTCCTTGTACGGCAGCTTCTCGGCGGGCACGGCCAGCGACAGGCCCGGAACCCGGCGCAGCAGCGTCTCGAACACGACCTCCAGCTCCACCCGGGCCAGGTTCTGCCCGAGGCACTGGTGGACTCCGTACCCGAAGGCGACGTGGTGGCGCGCGCCGCGTTCGAAGTCGAGCCGGTCCGGGTGCTCGAAGACCTCGTCGTCCCAGTCGGCGGCCAGCCCGGACACGACGATGCCCTCGTTCTCGCGGATGGTCACGCCGCCGATCTCGATGTCCTCGGTGGCGACCCGGGCGGGCGCGTTCTCCACGACGCTGAAGTAGCGCAGCATCTCCTCGATCGCCGGGGGCAGCAGCGAGGGATCGGCCGCGATCCGCGCCTTGTGCTCCGGGTTCTCCAGCAGCGCCACCACGCCCAGCGAGATCATGTTCGCGGTGGTCTGGTGCCCGGCGACCAGCAGCATGACGGCGGTGCCCACGATCTCGTCGTGCGTCATCACCGGCGTCCGCCGGTTGCGCGCGATGAGCCGGCCGATCAGATCGTCGGTGGGCTCCCCCCGCTCCTTCTCGGTGACGAGGTCCTCCAGGAAGTCGTTGAGCGCGTCGGAGGCCGCGGCGCGCTCCCGTATCGAGACGGACCGGCTGACCAGCATGCCCGCCCACGCGTGGAAGTCACGGCGCTGCTCGTGGGGCACGCCCAGCAGCTCGCAGATCACCAGCGACGGCACCGCCTGCGACACGTGCTCGACGAGGTCGGCCGGCTGCGGCGCGGCCAGCATCTCGTCGATGCTCCGGTCGACGATCTCCTGGACACGCGGGCGCAGCGCGGCGATCCGGCGCAGCGAGAACTCGCCGGTCAGGATCTTGCGGTGAGCCCCGTGCTCGTCCCCGTCCAGGTGGATCATGGACCGCCGGGTGCTGAGCCGGCGGACGCGCTCGGGCGCCGCGCGCTGCTCGGCGGTCAGCCGGCCCGGGAACGCCGGGTGCAGGCGGTCGGCGCTGACTCGCGGGTCGGCGAGCAGCTTGCGGGCCAGATCGTGCCTGAGGACCAGCCAGGCCACCTGACCGTCGGGCATGCGGACCCGGCTGACCGGCTCCTGCCCGCGCAGCTCGCGATACTCGGCGGGCGGGTGCATGGGGCACTCGCGGGCCATGGGGAACGACGGGATGTCGTGGCCGGACGTGTCGGTCATGGGGTGGGTTCCCGTTCCTCTCGGGCCTGCCGGTCCGCTGCCGCCGCACGGAGCGCGACCCGGTTGATCTTGCCGACGCCGATCATCGGGAGGGCATCGACCACCCTTATCTCCTCGGGCAGTTTGTACGTGGCGATGCCGCGCTCGGTGAGGAAGCGGCGCAGGCCGAGCAGCGTCGGCTGCTTCTCCGGGTCGGAGGGGACGGCGAAGGCGCAGACCGTCTGCCCCCACACCGGGTGCGGCATCGCGACCGCCGCGACCGCCCGCAGCAAGGGGTGCTCGGCGAGCAGCGATTCGATCTCCCCGGCGGAGATCTTCTCCCCGCCGCGGTTGATGACGTCGCCGATCCGGCCCTCCACCACCAGCCCGCCCGACGGGTGGAGGCGTGCCAGGTCGCCGGTGCGGTAGAAGCCGTCGTCGGTGAAGGCGCGCGCGTCGGCGTCCGGCGCCGCGTAGTACCCGGCGACCGTGTACGGGCCCCTGGTCAGTACTTCTCCCGTCTCGCCGGGTGCCACTTCGGTGCCGTCCTCGGCCACGATGCGGATCTCGTCGCCGGGTGAGGCGGGCCGCCCCTGGGTGTGGGCGATGACGTCAGCGGGGTCGTCCAGCGCGGTGTAGGTCAGCAGGCCCTCGCTCATGCCGTAGCACTGCTGCACCGTACAGCCGAGCAGCTTGTGCGCCTCGGCCGCCGGGGCCGGCTCCAGACGGGCGCCGCCGGCCTGGAGCACGCGCAGTGACGTCGGCCCGCGCCCCCGCTTCCCGGCCTCGCCCAGCCACTGGGTGATCAGCGCGGGCACCAGCGTCGTGTGCGTCACCCCCTCCCGGTCGATGAGGTCGAGCGCAGCCGCGGGATCTCCCGGCGAGCCCAGGACGACCCGGCCGCCGAAGGCCAGGACGCCGAACATGCCGGGGCAGTTGAGGACGAACCCGTGCGCCCCCGACATGACGGCGAGGTACACCGTGTCCGGGGACAGCCCGGCCCACCGGGCGGCCGTGCGGATCATGTAGCCGTAGCCCTCGTGGGCGCGCGCGATCGCCTTCGGCGGGCCGGTGGTCCCGCTGGACAGCAGGAAGACGGCGGGCTCGTCGGCCAGCGGCGGCCCCAGATCGGGCAGGGGCCTCGCGCCGGGGTCCGGTCGGCACAGCTCGACCAGGTCCTCGGTGCCTTCGGGCACGGTGTCCGCCGCGCGGTCGGCGACCAGGATGTGCCGGATGCTGGGGCAGCTCTCCCGCAGTTCCCTCGCCAGCGCGACATGGTCGAAGCGCTGCCAGCGGCGGGGTACGGCCACGGCCGTGGGCCGGGTGGCCGCCACGACCGCCAGCAGCTCGCGGCGGCGCAGCGTGGGCACCGCCATCACCGGGTGGGCGCCCAGCCGCATCAGCGCCAGCGGCAGGACGACCAGCTCCAGGTCGTTGGGGAGCTGGACCAGGACACGGTCCCCGCGCGCGATCCCGAGGCCGGCCAGCCGGGCGGCGGCGCCGGCGACCGCGTCCGCCAGCTCGCGCCGGGTCAGCCGGCCGCCGGGGCCGCGGACGGCCTCCTTCTCGGGATCCTCGGCCACATGCCGCAGCACCAGCCGGTCGACCCGCTCGGGACGCCACCACCCGCGGTCGCGGTACTCCCGCGCGCGATCCGGTGGAATCCTCGGGAGGCCGGGATCCTCGGGACGGAATGAATTCACGCTTTGTCACCTTCCTTTCCGGCGGCCACGTCAGAGGGCCGACTGCGGGGCGAGCCGTGAGATGTCGTACGCGGTGGAGTCCTCCACGGCCAGGTCGGCGCAGATCCGGCCGAACAGCGGGACGAACTTGAACGCCCAGCCCGCCCCGTAGACGACGAGCTTCTCCCCGTGCGTCATCAGGTCCCGGGCGGTGCCGAGGAAGAACTGCCGTTCGGGGTCCGTGGGCAGCACGGCCAGGCAGGTCGAGGTCCGCACCGGGTCGGGGTCGACCGTGGGCAGATGGTCCCGCAGCCAGCCCGAGAGCCGGTCCATCTGGCGCCGGTCGGCGACACCGGTGGCCGCCGAGGGATGGTCGAGCGGGTCCACCTCGAAGTCCGGCCCGCAGCGCACGAACTCCCCGGGCGCCCACGGGTTGTGGCCGAACCCGTAGAACAGGTTGGTGTCCTGCGGTGTCGGCTGCTGGAAGGCGAACCAGAACGGCGCCTCCGTCACCGGCGTGGCCTGCCGGTAGGCCGCGATGGCCATCTCGTACACCGAGTACGCGAGGCGCGCGCCCAGCGGTTCCAGCAGGTCGTTGGTGTAGGGGCCGCAGGCCAGCACCACCTTGCCGGCCCGGTAGGTGCCCCGGTCGGTGGTGACGCTCACCCCGTCCGCGTCCGGCACGAGTTCCGTCACCGTCTCCCCGGCGCGCAGGGTGCAGCCGGCCGCCTGGGCGAGGGTGAAGAGCGCCGCCAGCGTTCCCCTGACGTCGATCGTGCCGCCGTCCGGCTGGAGGAACCCCTCGTAGTCCCGGGGCAGGCCGCGGAACCCGAACCGCCGCTCGATGTCGGTGGCCTTGAGCCACTCGTAGCGCACCGAGAGCTTGTCCATCATCGCGGCGGTCCCCGAGATCTGGCCCTCGTTGGTGACGACGTCGGTGTCCCCGAACCAGAGGCTGCCGATCTCGTGGATGAGGCGGCGCTCGCAGCGGCTCTCCAGCGCGCGCCACAGCGGAAGGGTCTCCAGCGTCAGGCGGAACAGGTCCTCCTGCGTGTACTGGAGCCGCCAGTGCCGCTCGGCGCCGCTGGTGCCCCCGTTCTCGTTGAAGAACGTGTGCCGCTCCAGGACCAGGACCCGGTGGCCGCGCTCGGCGACCTGCCAGGCGGTGGCCAGGCCCACAGGCCCGCCTCCCACGACCACCACGTCATAGGATTCCGTCATGCCCGGGCCTCCTCGTAACTCGACGTGCCGCGCTCGCCGGTGTTCCGCCGTCCGGTGAGCGCGGACTTCAGGGCCAGCACCAGGTGCTCCACCTGGCCGTCGGTCATCGACGGGTAGCAGGGCAGGTTGACCTGCTCGTGGAACCAGAGCCGCTCGGCGACCGGACACTCGCCGAGCCGGTGGCCCCGGCCCCGCCACTCGGGGCGCAGGTGCAAGGGGAAGTAACGCACCTGCACCTGCACCCCGGCGTCCTCCAGGGCGTGGATGACCTCGTCGCGGCTCACGCCCTGTCCCGCCCGGACGAAGAAGGTGAACAGGTGGTAGGGGTGGTGGATGTCCTCGGGCACGTCGGCCAGCCGCACCTGCGGCAACTCGGCCAGCGTCCGGGTGAGGCGCCCGGCGATCCAGCGCCGCCGCCCGGCCAGCTCCCCGAGACGCTCCAGCTGGACGAGCCCGACAGCCGCCCCGGCCTCGCTGAGCGTGGCGTTGCTCCCGGGGTGCCGGATGCGCAGACACTCCTTCTCGTACGAGTCTCCCGCCCACATCATCCAGGGCTCCGCGTGCTGGTACGGCCCGGCCGACAGCGGCGACGGGATGAGGACCCCGTCGGCGGCGTTGGAGCGGATGCGGTCGAGACGCTCGGCCCACTCGGGATCGTCGAAGGTGAGCATGCCGCCCTCGCCGAGGGTCGTGATGTTCTTGCTGGAGTGGAAGCTGAAGCACCCGATGTCGCCGAGCACGCCCGGCCGCCGGCCGCGGTAGAGGGCGCCCAGCGCGTGCGCGCAGTCCTCGATCACCCGGACGCCGTGCCGACGGGCCACCCGCATGATCTCGTCCATGCGGGCCGGCCGGCCGCCGTAGTGGACCAGGATCAGGGCCCGGGTCCGCGGGGTGATCAGCGACTCGAACGAGTCGACGTCCACGTTCAGGGTGTCCGGCTCCACGTCGCAGAAACGGACCGTCACGTCGTGGGCCAGCAGGGGGTCGGCGGTGGCCTTGAAGGTCTGCGGGGTCACGATGACCTCGTCACCGGGGGCGAGGTCCAGCAGGTGCACGGCGAGCGCGACGGCGACGGTCCCGCTGGTGACGGTCAGCGCGTACCGGCTGCCGACGTGCTCGCGCATCGCCTGCTCGAACGCGTCCCGCCACCGCCCTTGCGAGAGGCTCTCGCCGGACCGGACGACCTCGCCCAGCGCGGCCAGTTCGGCGCCCCCGAGGATGCTGCCCACCGCGGGGGCCGGCACGAAGTACCGGGAGTTCTCGTCCACGGTCAGCATGAGCCGGTCCCGCTGCTCGCCGGGCTTCCCCCGTCCCGGGCGGCGCGCAGGGCCAGCGCCACCTCCACGATCAGGTCCTCCTGGCCCGCGACCACCTGACGCCTGCCGAGTTCGAAGAAGATGTCGCGCGGATCGACCCCTTCCCGCGCCGCGATGTCGAGCACCGGTTTCTTGAACCCGGAGAACACCCCGGAGAGCCCGCTGACGATGGAGACGGAGTCGATGGTGGGCGGCGCCGGCATCAGCTCCCGCTCGGCGATGTCCGCCGCGTCCAGGAGCCGGTAGAGGTCGATGCCCGTCCGGAACCCCAGCCGTTCCAGCACCGGCACCAGGACCTCCAGCTGGGTGTTGCCGGCGCCGGCGCCGAAGCCCCGCGCACACGCGTCGAGGATGCCGGCCCCCGCCTGGGCCGCCGCGATCGAGTTCGCCACGGCCATGCCGAGGTTGTTGTGCCCGTGGAACATCACCGGCACGTCGACGGCGGCGCAGATGGCCTCGATGCGGGCTGTGACGTCCGAGGGCAGGAAGTGCCCCGAGGAGTCGAGGATGCCCACACCGGTGGCGCCGTACCCGACCAGGCGCGCGCACTCCTCGGCGAGCTGGTCGGGGCTCGCCATGTGCGTCATCAGGAGGATGCCGTGCGCCTCCACGCCCTCGTCGCGCAGGAAGCCGAGGTGGCGCTCGGCGACGCTGGCCTCGGTGCAGTGCGTCGCGATGCGCACCAGGTCGACCTCGTACGCGAGGGCGTTCTTGATGTCCTGGGTGGTGGCCCAGCCCGGGAACATGAGAACCCCGAGCTTGCTGGTCGTCAGGGTCTCCCGGGCGATCGACATCATCTCGTCGTCGCTCAGCCGGGCCCGGCCGACCTGGAGGGACGAGGCGGCCAGCCCGTTGCCGTGGCCGACCTCGACGACCGGGACGGCCGCGGCGTCCGCGGCCTTCAGATAGGCGCGGAACTGCTCCGCGCCGAGGCTGTGCCGCACGGCGTGCTGGCCGTCGCGCAGCGTCGGGTCGTGGATCTGGACCGGCCTGCCCGCGGCGGCGTCCCGGGCCGCTTCCTGGCTCATGCCGTCTCCCTGCCTGCCAGTGCGAGCCGGTCCGCCGCGTAACACTCGGCGGCCTGGATCGCGGCGGAATTGATGATGTCGAGATTCCCGGCGTAGTGCGGCAGCCGGTCGCCGGACGCGGTGACCTCCACGGAGACGAAGGCCGTGGAGTCGTTGACGGTGCACACGCTGACGTTGAACCCCTTGGCATACGCGCGGATCTCGTCAGCGGCTGTCGTCACCAGCGCGCGCACCGAGTCGGTGGTGAGGTCCCGGCCCCGCAGGTACATGGCGACCCGGAAGGTGGCCGCGGGCCGGGCCGGGCTGATGTTGACGAGCGCCTTCACGTCCTCGACGCCGGTGAACCAGCGGACCGCGTCCTGCGTGGTCTGCACGTACTCGTCGAGGTTCAGGCGTGAGGCACGGCCCACGCTCAGGGTGGCGGCCGTGGTCACGACCTCGACGCAGTCGATCTCGTGCACTCTCGCGATCGCGTGCAGGATCGGTACGCACGCCTGCCCGCCGCAGGTCACCATGCTGATGTCGCGGTGGGAGCCGATGTCCTCCTGGTTGACGCTCGGGACGATCATCTGCCCGACTCTGCTGGGCGTCAGGTCGACGATCATCGCCCCGGACGCCGCGAGCTTCTCCGCGTGCTCGGCGTGGAACGACGCGTTGGTGGCGTCGAACACCACGTCGAAGTCCTCCTCGGCGTCGACGAGGGACTGGATGCCCCCGGTCGCCACCGGCAGCCCGCGCCGGGCGGCCCGCCGCAGCTCGGCGGCGTCGTGCCGCCCCGCGACGAGCCGCAGATCGAGACAGTCCGAGCGCATGATCTTGGTCGCCAGGTCCATACCGATGAGTCCGGCGCCCAGGACCGACACGGACAGCCGTCCAGTTGCTTGCATGTACGGTCGCCTTTCCGTCAAGGTGCGGCGTGATCCGCACGGGGACCGCCCGCGGAGGCCGGCCGCGGTGATCCCTACGCGGCCCAGCCTGGAACCGGGGCCTTGCCGACGGCTTGCCGTGCACTGACCGGCCGGCGCCGCGGGCGGGGCAAGCGAGGCGGCGAGGCCCTTGCAGGCACGCGGCGACATGCTGTGCGGGCACCACCCCGGGGCTTCCCCCGCTACCACGCCAGTGCGTACGCCGCACATCCAGCATCCGAAGGGGACTGCGATCCGTGGTCAACCCGATTCATGACGACAACGATGCCTCTCTGGTCCTGGTGAACAGCGAGAACCGGCACGCTCTGTGGGCCGACGGCCTGGACGTACCACCGGGCTGGCGCGTCGCGCACCGGGCGGCCGGCCGCCGGGAGTGCCTGGAGTACATCGGCGCCCACTGGCCGGACATCCGGCCCGCCGGACTCCCGGACGCCGGGAAGGACACGGGCGCCTGCCTGCACGACCTGTTCGCCGCCCAGGTCGCGCGCACCCCCGGGGCGCCGGCCCTGATCTGGCGGGACCAGGAGGTGTCGTACCGTCAACTCGACGACGACTCCAGCAAATTGGCCGCCTACCTGCGGCTGCGCGGCGTCGGGCCCGGCGCGTTCGTGGGCCTGTGCGTCGAGCGGTCGCCGCAGATGATCACGGCCCTGCTCGGCATCCTGAAGACCGGCGCCGCCTACGTGCCCCTCGACCCCGAGTACCCGGTCGAGCGGTTGCGGTACGTCCTGTCCGACACGGGAGCACGCCTGCTCCTGACCCAGGAGCCGCTCAGGCCGCTCTTCCCCGACCACGACGGCGAGATCCTCTGCCTCGACCAGCACCGGCAGGACATCGACGCGCTGCCCGCCGCGCCCGCACCGGACAGCCCCGTCCCGCTGCCGTCGGACACCGCCTACGTCATCCACACCTCCGGCTCCACGGGCCGCCCCAAGGGCGTCCTGGTGACGCACCGCTCCCTGGCGAACCACAGCTCCGCCGTGAACCGGTACTTCGCCTTCGGCCCCGGCGACCGCGTCCTGCAGTGCAGGCCGCTGAGCTTCGACGCCGCTGCCGAGGAGATCTTCCCGCCGCTCCTGCACGGCGCGGCCCTCGTCCTCGGCAGCGACCCCCTGCGCCAGACGTTCCGGGCCCTGACCCAGCAGGTCATCGACACCGGCACGACCTTCCTGAGCGTGCCCACGGCCTTCTGGCACAGCTGGGTCGCGGAGGAGGACTGCCTGCTGCGGCTGGCCACGGAGTCCGCGCTGCGCACGATGATCGTGGCCGGCGAGAAGGCGGCCCGTCAGTCCCTGCTGACCTGGAAGAAACGGGTCGGCGAGGACATTCGCTGGTTCAACGTCTACGGCCCCACCGAGGGCACCATCACCACGACGGTCCACGAGCCGGGCGCCGACTGGGAGACCGGCGAGTACGGCTCCGTCCCGATCGGCCGCCCCATCGACAACGTCCGCACCTACGTCCTCGACGACGCCCTGCGGCCGGTCCCGGCGGGAGAGCCGGGCGAGCTGTTCATCGGCGGGGCGGGCGTGGCCGTCGGCTACCTGAACGCGCCGCGGACCACCGCCGAGCGGTTCCTGCCCGACCCCTTCTCCGGCGTGCCCGGCAGCCGGCTCTACCGCACCGGGGACCTGGTGCGCGCGGACGCCGACGGCTGCCTGGAGTTCCTCGGCCGCCGGGACCACCAGGTGAAACTGCGCGGTTACCGCATCGAGCTCGGCGAGATCGAGGCCGTGCTCACCGAGCACGAGGACGTCCGGACGTGCGTCGCCCTGGTGACCGGCGACGGCCCCGACAGTGCCCTCGTGTGCTTCGTGACCGCGGGCGGGCGGGCCGCGCCGCCGGCCGCCGAACTGATTGCCCACCTGCGCGGCCGGCTGCCCTGGTACATGATCCCGACGGCCGTCCACGTCCTGGACGCCTTCCCCCTGACCCCCAACGGGAAGATCGACCGGGCCGCCCTGCTCGCCCTCGAACCCGCCGACGACGGCGAAGCCGTCCACATCGCGCCGCGCACCCCCGAGGAAGCGGTCCTGGCGGACATCTGGGAGGACATCCTCGGCCGCCGCGGCATCAGCGTCGACGCCGACTTCTTCCAGGTGGGCGGCCACTCCCTGCTCGCCGCGAGTCTCATCGCCCGCATCCGCGCCCGGTTCGACGTCCCGATGACGGCCCGCGTGCTGTTCGAGTCCCCGACCATCGCCGGGCTCGCCGAAGCCGTCACCCGGGCGACCGGCGACGGCGCGGCGGCCCGCGCCGGACGGAGCTGACCGGCGGTGGCACCGCGACAGGCCGCCGCCACACGCCCGGACAGCCCCTGGCTGCGCACCTTCGGCCCGCCGCGGCCCGCGGCCCCGGCCCGGCTCGTGTGCTTCCCGCACGCCGGGGGCGCGGCCAGCTACTTCCGGGACTGGGGCGGCCGTGACCTCGCCGGGGCCGAGGTGTGGGCCGTCCAGTACCCGGGCCGCGAGAACCGGATCCGGGAGGAGTTCCCGCCCGACCTGCACACCCTCGCCGACCAGGTCACCGAGGAGCTGCGCGGACTCCTCGACCGGCCCACCGTCTTCTTCGGGCACAGCATGGGCGCCGTCGTCGGCTACGAGGTCCTGCGCCGCCTCACGGCCGACGGCCGGGGCGGTGCCGTACTCCACCTCGTGGTCTCGGGGTGCGGCGCCCCCCAGCGGGTGCGCCCCTTCGCCGGACAGGAAGGCGCCCACCTCTTGGACGACGACCGGCTCGTGGCCCTCCTCAAGGAGCTGGGCTCGGGCAACGCGGGCCTGCTGGACGACCCGGACATGCGCTCGGCCTTCCTGCCGGCGGTCCGCGACGACTACCGCATCGTCCAGTCCTACGCCCCGCGCGCCGGCGGCCCGCTCCTGCGGACCGACGTCACCGCGTTCGTGGGCCGTCAGGACGAGGCGGTCGGCGTCGGCGACGCGGGCGCCTGGGCCGGCGCGACCCGGGGCCGCTTCACGCTCCGCACCTTCCCCGGCGGCCACTTCTACCTGGGCGAACACCCGGACGACGTCCTGCACGCCCTGCGCGAGGTCCTCCGTGCCGCCACCACGATCGACACCGGGAGAGCCGATGAGAGTTGACCTGTCCGACCCGCTCCTGTACCGGGACTCCGACCCCGCACCGGTCTGGTCGCGGCTGCGCGCCGAACACCCCGTCTACCGCAACGAGCGGGCCAACGGGGAGCACTTCTGGGCGGTGATGACCCACGGCCTGTGCACCGACATGCTGACCGACCCCCGCGTGTTCAGCTCCCAGAACGGGATGCGCCTCGACTCCGACCCGCAGGTCCTCGCCGCCGCGGCCGGCAAGATGCTCAACATCACCGACCCGCCCCGGCACGACAAGATACGCAAGGTCGTCAGCTCGGCGTTCACCCCGCGCATGGTGAGCCGGCTGGAGGCCACCATGCGCGAGACGGCCGCCATAGCCATCGACGAGGCGCTGGCCGCGGGGGAGTGCGAGTTCACGCGCGTCGCCCAGAAACTGCCGGTCTCGGTCATCTGCGACATGCTCGGCGTCGAGCCCGCCGACTGGGACTTCATGGTCGAGCGCACCCGCTTCGCCTGGAGCTCCACCGCCCTCGACGAGGCGGAGGAGGCGCGCAAGGTCCGGGCCCACACCGAGATCCTGCTCCACTTCCAGGACCTCGCCGCGCAGCGCAGGCGGGAGCCGAAGGACGACCTCATGAGCGCCCTGGTGTGCGGCGAGATCGACGGCGCCCCGCTCACCGACCAGGAGATCCTCTACAACTGCGACGCCCTGGTCTCCGGCGGCAACGAGACGACCCGGCACGCCACCGTCGGCGGGCTGCTCGCCCTCATCGACAACCCGGACCAGTGGCACCGGCTGCGCGACGAGCCCGCCCTCATGCCCTCGGCGATCCAGGAGATCGTGCGCTACACCTCGCCCGTCATGCACGCGCTGCGCACCGCGACCGAGGACGTCGAGTTCGGCGGGGAGCTGATCAGCGCCGGGGACCACGTCGTCGCCTGGCTGCCCTCGGCCAACCGCGACGAGAAGGTCTTCGACGACCCCGACCGCTTCGACATCGCGCGCGAACCCAACCGCCACCTGGGCTTCATCCAGGGCAACCACTACTGCATCGGCTCCTCGCTCGCCAAGCTCGAACTCACGGTGATGTTCGAGGAACTCCTGGCACGGGTCGAGGTCGCCGAACTCGCCGGCCAGGTCCGCCGCCTGCGCTCGAACCTGCTGTGGGGGTTCGACTCGCTTCCCGTGAAATTCGTACCGAGGGCCTGAGGAGAGCTGCCCCATGACCGCGCCCACCGCCCCCTCGATCGACACGTACCTCGGCACCAACGTCCGTCTGCTGCCCCAGACCGGCCAACTGCGCGCCCTGCACACCGCGATCCGCGACCAGGACGCCCGCCGCGAGGACTTCGTCCGCTACTCGCGCCGGATCATCCGCCTGCTGATCGAGGCGGGCATGGACCTGCTGCCCTTCGAGCCGCACGAGGTCCGCACCCCGACCGGCGCCGCCTACCAGGGGCTGCGCTTCGCCTCCGGGCTGTGCGGGGTCACCGTGGTGCGCGCCGGGGAGAGCATGGAGGGCGAACTGCGGGACGTCTGCCCGGGGATCAGGATCGGGAAGATCCTCATCCAGCGGGACGAGACGACCAAAGAGGCCCGCCTCTACTACACCTCCCTGCCCGCTGACATACCCCGGCGGCACGTCCTGCTCCTCGACCCGGTCATGGCGACCGGCGGGACCGCGCTGGCGGCGCTGCGCGTGCTGACAGACCTCGGCGTGCCCGAGGAGAACATCGTCTTCGTCAACTTCATCACCGTCGCCGAGGGCATCACCGCCGTCTGCGAGCAGTACCCGCGGGTGCGGATCGTGACCTCCGCCATCGAGGAGCGGCTGACCGAGGACGCGTGGATGCTGCCCGGCATCGGGGACTTCGGGGACCGCTACTTCGGCACGGACGCCTGACGCGTGCGCGGCCGGCTTCCCCGGCCGGCCCGGAAGACCGTGAAACGACGACTGATCGAAGGACGCACATGAAGGCCGAACAGGGGCCGTTTCTCCTGCTGAACACCAAGAAGATCGTCTCGCGCCTGCACGAGTGGTTCCCCGACGCGGCGCGGGAGCTGGTCGTGGTGACCACGAGAGCGGACATCCCCTCCGCCGACATCTCCGCGTACGCACGGCGCTTCCTCCACTTGGAGGTGGTGCCCAACCTGTGGGAGCTGTCGGACGACGAACTCCTGGCCCTCGCCCGGCGGTTCGGCGTACGCCGGATCCTGTCGCTCGGCGAGCGCGAGGTGCTGCGCGCGGCGCGCCTGCGGGCCGAACTCGGCCTGCCCGGCCAGAGCCTCGCCTCGGCCACGGCGTACCGGGACAAGCACGTCATGAAGTCGACCCTGGCGGCGGCGGGCATCGACGTCGCCCCCATGCGCAAGTTCCGGACCACCGACGACCTCGCCGAGTTCGTGGGGAAGGTCGGCTTCCCGGTCGTCGTCAAGGAACTCGACTCCGGCGCGTCGAACGGCACGGTGGTCCTGATGGACGAGGAGGACCTGCGCGCCCTCCCGGAGCGTGCCACCGCGGCCCCCCGGCTGGCCGAAGCCTGGGTCGAGGGCGACTTCTACCACGTCAACGGCCTCATGAAGGACGGCGAGGTGGTGCTCGCGGTGCCCTCCCGCAACCTGTACTCCGACTGGTTCTCGGTCGCCTACGACGCCCCGACCATGACGGGGATGATGCCCGACGACCACCCCCTGTCCGAGCGGCTGCGCAGTACCGCGCGGCAGGTCGTGGCCGCGCTTCCCGCCGTACCCGACCTGTGCGCCTTCCACCTCGAACTGTTCCACACCGCCGACGACCGCCTGGTCGTCTGCGAGATCGCCTGCCGGGCGGGTGCGGCCCTCGTCAGCGACGTCCACGAAGCCGTGCTGGGCGTGAACTTCCACGGCGCGAGCCTGCTCGGCCAGGCCGGACGCGGTGACCAGGTCGAGATCCGGCCGACCGGCGAACGGCTCGGCTTCGTCTGGTTCCCGCCGGCCAAGGGAGTCCTGCGCGCGCTGCCCGGCACGTGCCCGCTGCCGGGGACGGTGAGCTACCGGCCCCGCGGCGACGTCGGACGCCGCTACGGCAGCAACTCCGGACTCGGCCGGCCCATCGCCGAGATGGTCTTCCGGCTCACCGAGCCGGACACCGGGGCGGAGCTGCGGCGGATAGAGGAGTGGTGGGACGACAACGTCGTCTGGGAGGACCGGACCAACGCGGTGCCCGACCGCTGGAAGACGCCCCGAAGGAAGCCGGCCGACGCGTAGCGGCCCGGCAATCGGACCGGAGGACCCGTGTACGAACTGCTGAAGACGATCATGATCGAGGAGCTGGAGGTGGAGGCCGGCCAGGTCTCCCCGGACGCGAGCCGCGAGGACGCCGGCCTGGACTCCCTCGCCACCTTCGAACTCTCCCTGGCACTCACCCAGCGCCTCGGCGTCACCATCGCCGACGAGGACCTGTTCGGTCTCAGGACACTGGCGGACATCGCCGAGTTCCTGGAGAAGCGCACCACCGGCCTGCCGGGCTCCCCGGAAGCATCCGGAGCTCAGACGGCGGACCGAGCCGAGGACCGCGAGCACGCCGGGCTCACCCGGCTGCTCGGCGGCGGGGACGGCGACCGCCCCGGCGGCCCCGCCCCCGCCCACCAACTCGCCCGCAACGAAACCCCGTTCCAGCCCCCCGCGCCCGTGCTGGACGCGATCACCCGGGCCGCCGCCGAGGCCAACCGGTACCCGGACCCGGCCTGCGGAGCGCTGCGCGCCGCACTCGCCCGGCACTACGGCCTCTCCCCGGACCGCGTCGCGGTGGGCGCCGGATCGATCACGCTCCTCCAGGCACTGCTCACGGTGACCGCCGGACCGGGAGCGGCCGTCGCCTACTCGTGGCCGTCCTTCGACGGCTACGAGGTGCTCGCGGACCTCGCCGGGTTCCGCACGGTACGGGTCCCGCTGGCCGAGGACGGGCACGACCTCGACGCCCTGGCCGCGGCGGTCGACGAGCACACCCGCCTGGTGCTGCTCTGCAACCCCAACAACCCCACCGGCACCGCGTCGGGCGAGGCCGACCTCCTGCGGTTCCTCGACGCCGTGCCGCGCACGTGCCTGGTCGTGCTCGACGAGGCGTACTGCGAATACGGGCGAGACCCCGGCCTCGGCGCCCGCCTCCTCACCTCGCGGCCGAACCTGATCGTCGCCCGCACCTTCTCCAAGGCGTACGGCCTCGCCGGCCTGCGCGTCGGCTACCTGCTCGCGGAACCCGGCCTGATCTCCCGCGTCCACAGCATGGTCATGCCGTTGAGCGTCAGCGACGTCGCCCAGGCCGCCGCCGTCGCGTCGCTGGCGGCGGAGAAGGAACTCCTCGGCCGCGTCCGGGAAACGGCCGCCGAACGGGACCGCGTCCGCGCCGCGCTGCTCGCCCTGGGATTCGACGTGCCGCCCTCGGAGGCGAACTTCCTCTGGCTGCCGCTCGGCGCCCGCGCCCAGGAGTTCGCCGCCGCGTGCGCGTCGGCGGGAGTCGACGTACGGCCCTACCCGGGCGACGGCGTGCGCGTGACGACAGGAACCGCGGAGGACAACGACGCGTTCCTGGCAGCGGCCGAGATGAACCGCCCGTGAATTCCGCTTCCCGTGGAAACGGCAGGACGTTCGTCGTGACCAGTGTGTCGTCGGATTCCCACATGTGGAACCTCGTTTTCCTCCAGTTGCTGCTTGAGGAGAACGGCGGGAAGGTGATCAACCTCGGCGCGTGCGCTCCGGACGAACTGGTCATGTCCGAATGCCTCAGAATCCGGCCGGACGCCTTGGTCATCAGCACGGTCAACGGACACGGTCATATCGACGGCCTACGGCTGATCAGAAAGATTCGCGGGCATGCGGTCCTCGCCTCCATGAAAGTCGTCATCGGCGGAAAGCTCGGCGTCCACGGTTCCCGGCAGGCGGGATCCCGGGCGGAACTGGTCGCGAACGGCTTCGACGCGGTGTTCGAGGCGGACGCCGATCTCGACCGGTTCCTCGACTGCCTCGGACTGGGCACACCCGCCCCGCGACGCGTCGCCTCTACGGAAATCCGGAGCACCTGATGGCACCTCCCACCGGCCCCGGACGCTTCACCCGGTTCGTCCGGCGGGCGTCGAGCGAAGGCAAACTGGTCGTCCAGCCGCGCATGGGGTTCGGCACGGTCGAGCAGATGCGCGCGGGACTCGACGCGGTCAGGACCGTCGACGCGGCCACGGTGGGCACCATCACCGTCGACAGCTACACGCGGGTGAACGATCACGCCTCGGCCCTTCTCGCCCTGGAGAAGGGAGCGGACCTCAACGGGTTCCCGCTGGTGGCCCACGGCGCGGCGGCGACCCGCGAGCTGCTCGCCGGAATCGCGGGCGACGACTTCCCGGTGCAGGTGAGGCACGGCTCGGCGTTGCCCGGCGCATTGTTCGAGGGACTGGTGGCGGCCGGCATCGACGCCACCGAAGGCGGCCCTGTCTCCTACTGTCTGCCTTATAGCCGCGTCCCCCTGGCGCAAGCCGTCGCCGCCTGGGCGGAATGCTGCCAGATGCTCGCGGGAATCAGCGAACCGGTGCATCTGGAGAGTTTCGGCGGCTGCATGCTGGGACAATTGTGCCCGCCGAGCCTGCTGATCTCCCTGAGCATTCTGGAAGGTTTGTTCTTCCGCGAACACGGACTGCGGGACATTTCCCTCAGCTACGCCCAGCAGACGAATCAGCAACAGGACATCGAGGCGATCCACGCCCTGCGCGCCCTGGCGAAGGAATGGCTCGGCGACACCGACTGGCACGCCGTCCTGTACACCTACATGGGCGTCTATCCCCGCAGCCGACAGGGGGCGTACGGGCTCCTCGAGGAGAGCGCGAGGCTCGCCGCCAGATCCGGGACCGAGCGGCTGATCGTCAAGACCGCGGTGGAGGCCAGCAGAATCCCGTCGATCACGGAGAACGTCGACGCCCTGGAACGCGCCGCGAGGGCGGCCGAGCGGGAGGCGGTGGCCGAACCGGCCGGAATCCCGGACTCCGGGATCTACGAGGAGGCCCAGGCGATCATCACGCACACGCTGACCCTCGGCAGCGATGTCGGCAAGGCGCTCGTCCGCGCGTTCGCCCTCGGACACCTCGACATCCCGTTCTGCCTGCACCAGGACAACGCGAACCGCTGCCGGGCCCGCATCGACAACCGCGGCCGGCTCACCTGGGCCGACCCCGCGGGGGTGCCGGTTCCCCGGGCGCGCGATCTGGCCGGCGACCGGCAGCGGCTCACCGCCCGGGGCCTCCTCGACATGCTCAGCTACAACGAACGGCGCTACGACAACCCGTCCCGGACCAGCCACCCTCGTTGACGGGCCGCCGCCGCACGGCGGATGCTCGACCACTACGTCCACGGCGCCCAACGCCGCCACGACCGCGCTGACGCCCGACCGCATCGACGCCGCCCCCGAGGCCCCGCCGAACCGGGCGTCGAACGGGAGCCCTTCACCGACGAGACGGGATGACCCCCCCCGCGGAGACCGCGCCGCCGCCCTGCCCTGTGGCGGGAGGCGGCGCGGAACCTCGACGGACCCGGCCGCTACGAAGCGGACGTCAGGGGACACAGCCGGGTGAACGGCAGGGTGTGGCTCACATAGGCGAGCTCCCCGCGTGATCTGGCCTCCGCGGTCGACGACCGCAGCGTCCGTCTGGCGTCCTCGGCCGCCCCGCTGCTGTGCTGGGCGTGGGCCAGCAGGCCCAGGTGGAGCGGCAGCCGGATGAGCAGCCGCCGCTCGCGCAGTTCGGCGATGGCCGACTCCAGGCTGTCGAGTGCGGCGGCCTCGCCGCTCTGCTGGAGTGCCCAGCTCTGGCACACCTGGAGCATGGCAGTCCAGTGGCTCAGACCGTGGGCGCGGGCGATGTCCAGGCCCCGGCCGCTGGAGGCCGCCGCCCCGTGGGGGTCCTCGCCCAGGGCCGCTGTCAGGGAGTGGAAGTAGTACGCGCTCGCCTGGTCGACCGGCGTGCCGTCCAGGCCGGTGGCCACGAGCAGCTTCTCGCACAGCGCCCGCGCCTCGTCGGTGGCGCCGAGCAGCCACAGGGTGAGGACGCGATGGTTCGCGGCCATGAACCGCGGGTCGTGCTGGGAGCGGCCGGTCATGCGCTCCCGCCGTTCGGGGGTCAGCTTCTCGGCGATCCGCTCCGCCTCGGTCAGGGCGGTGAGCGCGTCGGCGGTCTCGCTGGGCAACTGGAGCATGCCGCGGGCGATCCGCTCGTAGAACCGGACTTCTGGGGCGTCGCACCGCTCGGCGAGAGTGCGCAACTGCTCCGCGTGCCGGGCGCACTCGGCGTGCCGGCCGGTGATCAGTTCTGCCCCGAACTGCCACAGCAGCAAGGCGGCCTGCTCGATGGACCGGCCCGCCGTGGCGGCGTACAGCTTCCGGACGCGCCCGGCCTCGGCCGCCACCTGCCGGTTGCTGTAGCCGCGGGTGATGCTCGCCGTGTAGAGGAGCTTGCTGCGCAGGTCCAGCGTCTGCTCCGATGCCTCGCCACCGTCCCGGGGCATGGCGCAGAGCAAGGTGTGCGCGTGCTCGAACCAGGTCTGCGCGCGCCGGTAGTCGCCGTCGACGATGGCCTGTTCGCCGGCGCGCCTGAGGTGCGGCAGCACGTCCTCGGCCGGCAGGGCCAGCACGGCCTGCCAGGCGTGCTCGGCGATCCGCTCGCTCGCCTCGGGGGAGTCGTCGTGGCGGGCACCGAGCACGCCGACGGCGCGCGCGTGCAGGGCCGCCCGGTCCTGGCGGCGCAGCTCCGCCAGGAGGACGTCGCGGATGAGGCCGTAGCGGAAGACGAGCCGGTGCGGGTCGTCGGGGTCGCTGTGCATGAGCCCGGTCGCCAGGACCTCTTCCAGGACGTCGTGGCCGGCGTCCTCGTCGTCCAGCATGGCGGTCAGCGCGGCCAGCGTCGCCTCGCCGCCGAGCACGGCGCAGCACTGGAGGAGGTGCAGGACGCGCGGGGGCAGTCCGGCGAACTGCCGGCGCAGCATGCTGCGGACGCCCGTCGGGATCCCGGCGCGGACGACGTCGGCCGCACGGGGATCGCGCAGGCGCCGCGCCCCGCCGGCGTCGGCGAGCAACTGGTCGAGGAGATAGGGGTTGCCGGCGCTGCGCTCGTACAGCGCCCGTACGACGGACGCTTCGACGCCGGGCCCGGCCTGGGCCGTGACCGCGGCCCGGACGTAGTCCTCGGTGAGGTTGTCCAGGTGCACGACCTTGGTGCGGGAGTCGGCCAGGAGGTCGACGAGCGGGCCGTCGGTCTCGGGCCCGGCCCCGAGACCGGGTTCGCGGACCGTGATCACCACGCTGACGGGCCGCCCCTGCGTGCGGCTGCAGAACAGTCCCAGCACGTCGAGCGTGAGGCGGTCCGCCAGGTGCACGTCTTCGAGGACGAGCAGGAGGGGGCTGCCGTCGGCGTACTGGAGGATCGCTTCGCACAGCGCGTCCTGGGCGAGGAAGTCCATCCGGTCCGAGGGGGGTTGCGACAGCGTTGTCACCGGGTGCCGTTCGGCGCGCTGCTTGCGCAGGTCGTCGAAGGACGTCCCGAACGGGATGTCGAGCCGGCGCAGCACCTGTTGCCACACCCAGCCGACGGGCATCCCCTCGCTGCTGCGGCAGTTGACGCGGATCAACTCCGTCTGCGGTAGCGGCGGCTGCGCCCGATCCGTGGCACGTGCCACCAGTTCGGTCTTGCCGACGCCCGCCTCGCCGACGACGGCGGTGGTGTGCCCGCTGCCGCGCAGGGCCCCGGTGATGGACGACCGCAGAGTGTCGAGGGCGTCGCCGCGGCAGGGGAAGGCGGACCAGGCCGCCGGTGCCGTACCCCGCTGTCCGTCCTCGGGGTCGGCCGCCGGACCGTCTGCCGGCGCGGGCCCCTCCGCCTCCCGCTCGGCCACGGTGCCGGGCCGGACGCGTACCTCGACGGCGGCCGGGGCGGACGTCCGGTCGTCGAGTTCGTGGCGCAGCAGGGCGAGGTGGACGCGCTGGAGTTCGCGGGCCGGGGCGACCCCGAGTTCCTCGGCGAGGTAGGCGCGCGTCCGGTCGTACAGCTGGAGCGCCTCGGCCTGCCGGCCCAGGCGGTACAGGCCCGTCATGAGGCTGCCGACCAGGCGTTCGTCGATGGGCTGGAGGGACACCTCGCGGCGCAGCAGCGCGACGGCGACACCGGCCTCGCCGAGCTCGAGGAGCGTGTCGGCCTGGGCCGCGACGGCGGTGGTCCGCAGGAGGCTCAGGCGGGCGGCCTCCTCCGCGAGCGGGGTGTAGGCCGCGAGGTCCAGGAAGGGGTCCGCCCGCCACAACCGCAGCGCCTTGTCGAACGCGTCGCGGGCGTCCTGGAGCCGGCTGTCGGCCGCATGGCGCTGCCCCTGGGAGACGAGGCTCTCGAACCGGGACAGGTCGAACGTGTCCGGCTCCACCGTCAGGACGTACCCGGGGGCCTGGTAGCGCAGCGGGGCGATCGGCCCGTGCCGCCCTGTCAGCACCCGCCGCAGATGGGACAGGTACGTCTGCAGGGTGGCCTGCGGGCGTCTGGGGAGGCTGTCGCCCCATAGTTCGTCGATGAGCTGATCGGCGGGCACGACCTGGCCCAGCCGGATGAGCAGCAGCCCCAGCACGGCCCGGTGCCGTGGGGGACCGAGAGGCACCTGCTCGGCTCCGCGCCGAGCCGTCATCACACCGAAAGCCTCGAACGACAGATCTGCCAGGGACGCGCTGTGTTGCTCTTGAGCTGTGTACGCCATGTGGGGGGCTCTTGCCTTTCGACGGTCACTTGACGGGCGTTCGGTCGTAGGGCGGGACAGGTGCTGAAACAGTGCCGAGCAAGTGACGCGCTGAACACGCCATGACACGGCGATTTCCATGCCGGCCAGTGAGCTGGCCGTGCCCGCTCGTCCGGTCCCGCGTTCCGGAGGGGCGCGGCCATTTCGGCTTGAGGGCCCGGCGGGCGTGGAGGGCAGGGACGACCTGATGCGCACGGGGCCCGGGTTCGCGGAATACCCGGGCCGCCTGGTTCCGCTTCCGGCCGACCCACGGCGGCCGGAAAAACCCCCGATGACCAGATTTCCGGAGACGACTAACGTGCCGACGTCCGCACTCGACCACAGCCAATAGCAAACATTGCCGACGCCGAACCGCATCGCGATAAGGAGGCCGCAGCGGACCCTGCGAATGCCGGCCATTACGCGGTCTCGCCTGGTAGTCGAGCGCCTCTTCTCGTCAGCGCCTGGTATTCAATTGGTGGCCCCGCTGCCTGCCTGAGAGCGGACGCCTTGGCCCCGCGCCGGTGGCGCACCGCCCATCCTCCCCAGGGGTCGCCTTTCGTCACGATCTCGGAGCGTGTCCCGGCCGGCCAGGCTTGCTGGGTCTCGCGAGGTCTTACCTGGACTGCCGCGCTGTGTGAGAGGGGGATGGTCGGGTCGGCTGTGGTGAGTCGGCTGATGTTCTCATTCCGCTCGGACATGTCTGCGTTCATGGTGTTCGCGATGTCCCTGCTGTTCTGAGGCTGGTGTGCCTCGCCGGAATCAGTGTAACGAGCATTCTCCTGAGCTGGGCGAACGCGAATGAGCCAGGTGACTCAAAATGGCTCCCTGCATTCGCGACCTGGCCATTCGGGATGAGCTGACACACCAGAAAGAGCAAAGTAGAATAAATGCGGATATTTCTTGTTTTGGATGTCCGACTGCTCTTCGCGGACGTTGCAGGGCGTTGCAGGCGTAAAAAGTCGGCCCGGCCGGTTCTTCCGTGCCGAGGCGAGGTTCGTAGTTTGCAGGTGGGACAACAGGTCGGCGAGGGCTGGACGGTGTCGCCGATGTGCTCGTGGCGGCCGAGAGGGCGGGTCAGAGTTTGCCAGTTCTTCAAATGCGCGATGCTGTGCTCGACGCGGATACGGCGTGAGGAGCGCGTCTTGCGTTGCCGCTCGTGCGTCTCCTCGTACCAGTCCGGGATCTTCTTCTTGAACTCGCGGTGGTGGCATCACTAGGCGTCCGCCGGTCTGGGCGCCCGGACCCTGGTAGCCGGCATCCGGAAGGCTCAGGTGGCACTCCTTCTCACGCGGGCGAAGGGGCCGACGCAGCCCCCGGCGGAGCGCATGGGTGTCTCGCGCCGCACGGGTGGAGCGCTACCGCGCCGGGACGCTGACGACCCCGCAGAAGCGCCCCCGGGCCGACCTGGTGGATTTCACGTACGTCTCGGCAATTTGATTCCGCTTCCGACCCGGCCGAATTCCACACCTGCTGGAAACATATCCGTGACTGAGCGCTTCAGTTGTCCGGTGAGCGTTCGGGTCGGCCGCTTGAGTGTTCCGAGTTGAGGGCATGCCCGAGCCAGTCGGCTGGCTCGAAGCGAGTCCGTAGCCGACGTGGTGGGCTGGTTTCGCGAACTCGGTCGGTCTGAAGACCGGCGGCGCTCCCGGAGGGTTCGTCGGTGGCATTGGTTGTCATCCCTCCGGACGAGAAAAGGAGAAGCGGCCTCTACCTCGGAACGATGTGAGGGTGGGATTCCGCTTCGTACCGTGTCCTCGTCGCTGACACGTCGCAGCGATGCTCGATTCGGAGTCCGGAGCAGTCACCCTTGTTCACTCATGGCAAGCGGCACCGCCGCGCCCTCGTCCTGGCCGTGGCGGCAGTTCTCGCCGCGGGTTCGCTGAGCGGCTGTACGCAGGACACCCCCGCGGCCGCCGCCGACGATCCCGCCGCCCGCGCCGACCTGCGCGCTTTCTACCACCAGAAGCCGCAGTGGAAGCCCTGCGGCGAGGAGGAGTGCGCCACGCTGAAGGTCCCCATGGACTACTCGGCGCCCGGCAACGGCAAGACCTTCACCCTTCCCCTCATACGAGCCACCGCGACTGACACGACCCGCCGCATCGGGGCGCTGGTCTTCAACCCGGGCGGCCCGGGGGAATCCGGGGTCGCCCTGCTCAAGGACGGCGGAGCGGAGTCGTTCAGCGAGCGAATACGGGCCCGCTTCGACATCGTCGGGTTCGACCCGCGCGGTGTGGCGGGCAGCAAGCCCGCAGTGGACTGCGGCCCTGACGACGAGGCTGATACGCGGGCCGATGACGCCGCGCCCCAGCCGCTCCACCCCGCGACGGCCGAGCAGCGCCGGGCCGCCCTGGCCGACGCCGAGAGCACGGCCGCGGCCTGTAAGAGGCACAGCGGCTCGATCCTGCCGCACGTCGGAACGGTAGACGCCGCCCGCGACATGGACGTGCTGCGCGCCGCGCTCGGAGACGACAAACTGAGCTATCTCGGCTGGTCCTACGGGACGTCTCTCGGCACCACCTACGGCGAGCTGTTCCCATGGCGGGTACGCGCGATGGCGCTGGACGGGGCCGTCGACCCCGCGCAGGACTGGGCCGAGCGGGCCCGCAGTCAGGCCGCCGGATTCAGGAAGGCGGTCGACGACTACGCCGAACACTGCGCCGACATGGCGGGGGACGCCTGCCCCGCCGGCACCCCTGACGGCATCCGCGAGCTGCTCGACGGTCTCTACAAGCGGACCGCCGAGAAGCCGCTGCCGGTCGACGACAGCGAGTGGGGCCTGGACGTGGCGACTCTGCACAGCGCCGTCGTCAACTCGATGTACACCCCGGAGGAGCAGTGGGAGGCCCTGTCCCAGGGGCTGAGCGACGCGGCCGGCGGTGACGGAACGCGGCTCGCCGAGATCGCCGACGGAGAGGAAAACGCCTCGGCGGACGAAGACACCGGCAGCAGTAGCGAAGTGGAGGAGGAGAGTCACCCCGACAACTCCGACGCGGCCGGCACCGCGGTCGACTGCGTCGACATCCCCCACCCCAAGGACCCCCGGGAATACTGGAAAGCCCTCGACAAGGCGCACCTCGCAGAGGGCGACTTCGGGTCCGAGAGCGTGGTCGCCGCGCTCGACTGCAAGGGCTGGCCGCACCGCGGACGAGGCCCGCACCGGGTGAGTGCGGATGGCCTTCCTCCGGTCCTCGTGGTGGGCACCACCGGCGACCCGTCCACGCCGTATCACGAGGCACAGAGCCTGGCCCGCCAGCTGCCCCACGGCATGCTGCTGACCTTCGAGGGCCTTGGACACACCGCCTACGGGCGCGGCAGCAGCTGCGTGGACAACGCCGTGGACAGCTACCTCATCGACCTCAAGCCGGTGAAGCCGGGCGCGACCTGCTGACGCTGCCACACTCCGGGCGCCCACGGCAGGTCAGGATTCGGTGATGTGGTCGAACCCGCTCAGCGTCGGCGTCGGCTCCTGGGCGCACCCGCACATGGCGTACAGCCGCGTCCCCGGGGTCTCGGCGACGTTCAGCGCGTGCTCCGGATCGAGCAGCGGCGAGACCTCGCAGTCCGGCGCGTGCAGCACTCCCGGGCCGGGCCCCGCCTCTCGCGCTTCTTCGCCAGTACCCAGCCCGAAGGCCGGCGCTCGTGCCGTCGGTGAAGGTGAAGCCGGCCCTGTCCCGGCCGTTGCGGTAGGCCGGCGGTGCGGAAGCCGTCCTCCCACTGCTGGATGCCGCCGCGCCGAAGGCCCGCGCGGGCGAAGTCGGCGTCGGTGCGGCCGTAGCCGTTGGACGTCCGGGTGCTGGCCGAGGGGCGCGCACTCGGGGTGGCCGGGGCCGCACTGGCCGCGGCCGCGTCCGTTTCCGGGGACCGGGCACACGCCGCAACCAGCGGTGCGCGGGCGGCGGCACCCAGGCCGGCCGTGACGGCGGTCCGCAGGAACGAACGGCGGGAGTGCCCGCAGGCGCGCCGGTCCCGGCGAGGTTGTGCGACCGCTCGGTCTTCGGCCTCCTCGGATCCTGCGGCCGGCTGACCACCGCCGTCTCCACGACCGTGATCAGCCCCTCCCGGAGCGTGGGACTTCCAGACGGTGGCCACGGTTGTCCTCCGGCTCAGGGGAGTTGGCGGTCGAGGTCCGTTCCGCCAGTGAACGAGCTGCCCGCACGGGGGTGCATCTTGGGCCGGGCGGCCTTCGCCTCTTCCGGTCCGCCCTCACCCGGTCGGTGCGGTTCGCGTGGCCCGGTCGGCCGAGGGACCGGAGACTTGGCGGACGAACCCCCATGAACGTCCACGGAGGCGTGATGTTCGCAGGACCTTCGACGCCGGGTGAGGACCGCCGCAGCGGAGTGACGGTCGTGGCCCAGGCGGAGCCGGACCGGTGGTGGTGCGGGTTCGGTCAGCGGACCGAGCCGATCACACCGGGCGGTGAACGGCCCGCAGGGGGGCGGGCGCAGATCACCCAGCACTACATCTGGGCGTTCACGGCCGACGACGCCGGACGAAGTGTCTGGTGGGGCACGGCCACGAACGTCACCAGCGCGGGCTTCGTCACCGTGGCCACCGACTTCCCCGGCACCGGAATGGCTTCCCCGCTGCGGCCGTGGGACGACCCCGAGAACGTGACCTGCGAGTTCAGCGCCTCCTACGACTCCGCCCACCAGGTGCTGCCGGCCCAGGGCGTCGTCGGCGACGCGGTCCCGGTGCAGGTGTGGCAGTACGACATCGCCGACGGTACGTCGACGAACCGGACCCCCACCGCCGAGCAGTGCCCCGATCTGAACAAACTGGCCGGGCTGCGGGCGGCAGGGTCTTTGGCGAACGTCGTCCTCATCGGCGGGATCGAGACCACGACCGAGGCCGGTGCCCAGGCGGGCGGCACGGTCGTCCTGTTGGCGTACCGGGCGAGCGACGCCGAGTTCCTGGGCTGGCGCCGCTTTCCCGAGTGGAACAACATCAAGAACTTCGTCGTCGCCGGCGACCGGCTGTACTTCGGTGTCGGCCTCGCCGAAGCCGGCGAAGCGGGAACCGGCTCCGGCCCGAACCGGCCGACGGGCAGCGTGCAGCGCTGGTCGGGCGACGAGCAGGACCCGTTCCGGTTCGAGGAGGTCGGGCTGCTGGGCAACCAACCCAGCTACTTCACGGTCCACCAGGGCCGGATCGTCACCGGTACGTGGGTCGGCACCCGAAGCCGGGAGCACGCGGGGGTGTACGTCAGCCCGCCGCTGGAGGCGTTGTCGCCGGACACCCGCACGCAGTGGCGGCTGGTGTTCACCGCAGCGCAGCTGTTCCCCGATCCCGTCACCGCGCGCTCCATGGTGTCGTTCGCGGTGACCTCGTTCGCCGGGTGGGTGTACGCCACCTTCGGCATCCCCAGCATCGAGCCGTCCTTCACCCGCCACCTCGCCGCCTACCCCGAGATCCCCCGCGAGACGCTGCCGGACCTGACCGTGGCCTTTCTGCGCAGTTCCCCGGCGGGAGTCGTGTACCGGCTGAGGGACCTCGGCGAGCCGTACCAACAGGCCGAGCTCCTCTACGGCGAACGCAGGTACTGGACCTACGAACCCGGCCGCGGCGGCGACGGATGGACACTCCGCGACAACCTGCTGCACCAGGACCCCAAATTCGGCCGCGGTGGATTCGGCGACCGGTGGAACGACTACGTCGGCTGGGGCGCGGCCGTCTTCCGCGGCAAGCTGTACATGGGCACGTTCAACATGGCGAAGATCCTGCGGGACATCACCCTGAACCCCTCCACCGGCGTACTCGAGCGGATGCTCGACCGGCCCGTCAACGCGACGGAGCTGAGACTGCTGCGTGCGCTGGCCTTCCCGGACGACCGGGTGGCCGGCCAGGTATGGGTCTTCGACAACGCCGAAGACCCAGCCCGGCCGCTGACCACCACCGGTTTCAACAACGCCTGCACCTGGGGCATCCGCGGCGTGCTGCCGGTGGGCGACGAGTACCTCTTCTTCGGCACCAACCAGGGGTGGCAGTACCCGACCGAACCACGTGCGAACCCGCCGCGCCGCGCCGGTTGGCAGCTCCTCAAGCTCACCCCCGACCACCGGGGGCAGTCCAGGCGGCGGTGGCCGGTGGACTGGTCCGCAGGGGCGCTCCGTGCGGTCAGCGGGACGATCGGCACCGTCGTGGAGACGGACTGGCTCGACAAGGGGCTGCGGGCCGTGGTCCGGCCGGTGGCCCGGGTAATGCCGGGCAGCGACTGGCCCGAGAACGCCATCCGTGCGATGGACCGGCTCTCAGGACTCCTGCGTTTCCGCTGAAGCGGCCACCGCCTGCGCCCCGGCGCCGAGCCTCCGGCCGCCGTCGACAAGGGGCAGCACCAGGCGGGAGGGATGCGCCGGGTCCCGTAGATCTTGTGGGCGACGGGCCAGCTGACCGGCAGGCGGAAGTGGTCCGTAGGCAGCGGCGCGCTGTGCTCGTGGGTGAGCTGCTCGTCGTTGGACAGCTCCGCGACCATCCGGTGCCCGGACGAACATGCCGGCCTCGCCCCCGCCCACCGCCCCACCTGGCCCGTTCAGCCACGGGTCCGCCAATCGCAGGCCCTGCGCGAAGTCGTGGAGCGCCGCGAAGTCGGTAGAGCCCAGCCGCTGCGCCGGTATCACCACCCGGCCGCCGCTCCCGGTGGCCGTCCGCGCGTGCGGGAGCGCGGAGGTGGTCCGGCGCGATCTTCTTCGGCCTGGTCACGGCGCCGATCAACGTGGTCGGCGCGTTCGAGGACCACAGCATCCACTTCCACCAGTACCACCTGCCCGACCAGGGCCGGGTCCGTTACCAGTACATCCGTTCACCAGAAGGTTGGTTGGTTGCGGAGATCCGATGGAGGGCCGGCGGCAGGCAGGGCGCCCGGGCCAAGGACGGCTTGAGGCGCTGACCGCGGTCGACGACTACACCCGCCCGGCCGGGGTCGGGGGAGGTGTCGCTGCCCGTCGTCTCCCGCGGCGCCCCTGCCGTCCGCGCTGCGCCGTCACGTCACCGTTTATTCGCCGCCGGGTCGTCGCGCAGGTGGACCGCGCCGACGCGCGCGGCCGGCAGCCGAGCCAGGGTGGCCTTGCCTGTGCCGGGCTGCCGGCAGCCGGGCCAGGGGTGGCCTTGCCTGTGCCGGGCAGTCCGCCGATCACGATGAGCACGTGCTCACTGTGCCGGAACGGCACACACGCGTGACGGGGCGGGGCTCTGCGGGAAAATGGGTGCCGGACCGGGCGGCGTTCCGGGCCGTCGCCGCCGGCCGGACACAGCCGGACGTGCCCACGTCTCGACGCCGCGCGGACGCCGCCGGTCCGTCACCGCGGGTCCGGGTGGTTGCCGGGCTCGCCGCCCGGTCCGGCCAGCGGTGTCGGCGACAGGGCCGTGGGTTCCTCGCCCGGTTCGAGCAGGGTCTCCGCCGCGCCGACGATCAACGGGTCGGGGGTGCCGACCGCGTCGTGGTCCTTGGCCGGGTAGTCGAAGCGGTCGAGGAGACTGCGCATCGCCTCCAGCCGGCCCCGCCGTTTGTCGTTGTTCTTCACGACCGTCCAGGGCGCGTGCGGCGTGTCGGTGGCCCGGAACATGTCGACCTTGGCCGTGGTGTAGTCGTCCCAGCGATCGAGGGAGGCCAGGTCCGTCGGGGAGAGCTTCCACCGGCGCACCGGATCGACCTGGCGGATCGCGAACCGGGTGCGCTGCTCGGCCTGGGACACCGAGAACCAGAACTTGACCAGCAGGATGCCGTCATCGGTGAGCAGGCGCTCGAACATCGGGGCCTGCTGGAGGAACTGCCGGTACTCGTCCTGCGTGCAGAACCCCATGACCCGCTCGACGCCCGCGCGGTTGTACCAGGAACGGTCGAAGAAGACGATCTCGCCGCGGGCCGGCAGATGGGCCACGTAGCGCTGGAAGTACCACTGACCCGCCTCGCGCTCGGTCGGCTTCTCCAGCGCCACCACCCGGGCCCCGCGAGGGTTGAGCCGCTCGGTGAAGCGCTTGATCGTGCCGCCCTTGCCCGCCGCGTCCCGTCCCTCGCAGACCACGACGACCCGCTGGCCGGTGTCCTTCACCCAGCGCTGGAACTTCAGCAGCTCGATCTGCAGTATGCGTTTGGTCTGCTCGTACTCGCGCCGGCCGATCCTGTGGTCGTATGGGTGGTTCTCCCGCCAGGTCTCGATCGGCCGGCCGCCGGAGTCCAGGAGCACCGGCCGTTCCGGCTGCCGGTCGTCCACCTCGAGCCCCCGCAGCAGGTCGTCCTCACGTGCCGTGCCGTGGATCTCCTGGGTCTGGGTCGCCTGCTCGTGCTCGGCCACGACATCGCCTCTCCGCCTCGCCACTCACCGGGGCCCTCCCGCCCGGTCTTCTCCCACGTGCCCACGCGAACGGGTCCCATGTACCGTCGCTACGGTCGTTCCTTTCCGTACGGTGCGAGACAGGATGGCGATCACATGGCCGAACTGCGCCTGGGACCACTGCTGAGGTACACCGACGGCTCGTGCGCGACCGTGTGGGTCGAGACGGACGTGCCCTGCACGGCGCACGTGCGCTGTTCGGACGGTGCGAGCGGCACCGCCCCCACCTTCCGGGTGGCCGGGCACCACTACGCCCTCGTCACGGTGACCGGGCTCCGACCGGGCACCTCGCCGTCGTACGAGGTGTTCCTGGACGACGCGCCGGTGTGGCCCCTGCCCGACTCCCGCTTCCCGCCCTCGGTCATCCGGGCGCCCGGCGCCGGCGACGCCGTCCGGGTCACCTTCGGGTCGTGCCGCTGGGCCGCGCCCCCGGCCGACGGCAAGGACGCGGTGGGCCCCGACGCGCTCGACACCCTCGCCAAGCGGCTGGCGGCCGACCCCGACGCGCGGCGCCCGGACGTCCTGCTGCTCCTGGGGGACCAGGTCTACGCCGACGAGGTCTCCGAGGAGACCCGGCGCCTGCTGGCCACTCGCCGCGACCTCGACGAGGCGCCCGGCAGCCAGGTCGCCGACTACGAGGAGTACTGCCACCTCTACTACGAATCCTGGCTCGATCCGGATATCCGCTGGCTGCTGTCCACCGTGCCCAGCTTCATGATCTTCGACGACCACGACATCGTGGACGACTGGAACACCTCCGCCGCCTGGCTCGCCGACATGCGCGCCACCGACTGGTGGCAGCAGCGGCTGCTGAGCGGCCTGATGTCCTACTGGGTCCACCAGCACCTGGGCAACCTTTCGCCCGCCGAACTGGCCGACGACCCGGCCTGGGCCGCCGTGCGCGACGCCCCTGACGGCACGCACGCGTTGCGCGCCCTCGCCGAACGGGCCGACGCCGATCCCTCCTCGGTCCGCTTCAGTTACCGGCGCGACTTCGGCCGGGTCCGGGTGGTGATGGTCGACTCCCGGGCCGCACGCGTGCTGGACGAGGACCGGCGCGCCATGCTCGACCCGGGCGAGGCCGGCTGGCTGCGCGAGCAGGTCCTGGCCGACGAGGGGGCTTACGACCACCTTCTGATCGGCACTTCCCTGCCCTGGCTGCTGCCGCACCTGGTGCACGACGCCGAGGGCTGGGACGCGGCCCTGTGCGCCGGGGAACGCGGGGACCGCTGGGCCCGCTTCGGCGAGTGGCTGCGCCGTGGCGCCGATCTGGAGCACTGGGCGGCCTTCCCGCGCTCCTTCGCCGACCTCGCCGGCCTCATCGGTGAAGCCGCATCCGCGCCGGGCGCCCCGGCGAGCGTGTGCGTGCTGTCCGGGGACGTGCACCACGGCTACGTCGCGCGCGCCTCCTGGCCGTCCGGCGGCCCCGGCATACCGGTGGTCCAGCTCACCTGCTCACCCGTGCACAACTCTGTGCCTCTGACGATGCGGATCGGGTTCCGCTTCGGCTGGAGCGCCCCGGCCCGCCTCCTGGGGCGGTTGCTGGCCCGGCACGGCCGCTGCCCCCGGCCGCCGGTGAGGTGGCGCAAGCAGGGCGGGCCCTGGTTCGGCAACCAGCTCATGACCCTCACCCTGCGCGGCCGTTCGGCCCACCTGCGCCTGGAGCGCACCGGTACCGACGAGACACTGCGAACCGTGCACGAGACCGTCCTGACCGCCGGGTAGCAGGACTCCGTCAGGTTGTCGCGGCTCTTGCTGTTCGGTATCTGCGCCGGGAGTGTGGGCAGCGGCCGGTGGCAGGTGGGCGGCGGTGACCGGGGTGACGTGGTGGTGCCGGCCTGTCCAGGAGCGGCCTTCCAAGTAGCCCAGGCCGTGCTCGAGTTCGCGGTAGTCGTGCTCGATGCGCCGACGGATCTCGGCCAGGCGGACCAGGGCGGCGATCGGGGCGTCGGCGGCAGGTCGGACAGCCAGAACCGGGTCGATCCGTCCTCGCCGTCGGGCCATACGGCCGGCGGTCGCACCTCGGGCAGGAGGAACTGGCCGCGGCCGCCGGGCGGAAGGCGTTCAGCGAGGTGACCTGGCGGGAAGGTTCGTGCGGCCCTATGACCTTCCGGTTCCTCGTACTGCGGGTCCGGCCCGCCGGGGTGCGCTCGCGGCGGCTGGCCCAGCAGGCGCCGCAGTGACCCGGCACGGCTGGTGGGACGACCGCCACCGTTGTGGGCCGGTTGCCGGTTGCCGATAGGAGCTGATGGGTCAGTGCGCGGTGAGTCCGCCGTCGACGACGAATTCAGCCCCTGTGATGTACGAGGATTCGTCGCTGGCCAGGAAAAGCATCATGGGGGCGATTTCCTCGGGGCGGCCGGCGCGCCGCATCGGGGTCCGCACGATGTCGGGCTGCTGGTCTCCCTCCTGGTCGAGGATCTTCTGGATCATGGGGGTGGCGATGACTCCCGGGTGCACGGAGTTCACGCGTACGCCCTGAGCGGCGTACTCCACGGCGGCGGTCTTGGTCAGCAGGCGTACTGCTCCCTTGGACGCGTGGTAGGCGGCGGCGCCCCCGCTGCCGATCAGCCCCAGGACGGACGAGGTGTTGATCACCGAGGCGTTGCCGCTGGCGCGCAGCAGCGGCATGGCGGTCTTCATGCCCAGCCAGGTGCCGGTCTGGTTGACCGCGATCACCCGGTGCCAGGTGTGCGGATCGGTTTCCTCGACGCCGGCCCAGTCCACGATTCCGGCGATGTTCACCAGCACATCCAGCCTTGCGAAGTGTCGCTCTACCTGGGCGATGGCCTCGCGCCACTGCTGCTGCGACGAAACGTCCAGGCCGATGCCCAGTGCTTCGGCGCCAGTGCTCTCCAGCCGGGCCGCGAGGTCCGCCGCGGCGTCGGCGCAGGCATCGGTGAGCACCAGATGTGCTCCCTGGCGGGCGAACAGTTTCGCGGTGGCCTGTCCGATGCCGCCCGTCGCGCCTGTGATCAGCGCTGTTTTTCCTGCCAGGCGTCCCGTCATGGTCATCCCTCGATTCCTCATGTGGTGTGTTGGGTACCTCGTGTGCCGGTTCAGAGCGCGGTGAAGCCGCCGTCGGCGGCGACCACGGCTCCGGTGACGAAGCTGGAGCGCGGGGAGGCGAGGAAGCACAGCACCTCGGCGATCTCGTCCGGCTGCGCCACCCGGCCCAGGGGTTGTGCGTCGGCGAAGGAGGCGAGGTAGGCGCGGCTGTCGGAGCGGAAGGTGTCGAGGAAGTCGGACTCGATCACGCCCGCGGCAACGAGGTTGGCGCGGATGCCCAGGGGCCCGCCCTCGACGGCGAGCACCTTCGTCAGCTGGGCCAGAGCGCCCTTGGACGCGCTGTAGGCGGCGCCCTCGGGCAGCCCGACGGTGCCCGCGTAGGAGCCGGTGCTGACGATGGCCCCGCCACCGCCGGCCCGCATGGCCCCGAAGGCCTCGCGGGCGAAGAAGAACGAGCCGCGGGCGTTGACCGCCATCACCGCGTCCCAGTCCTCGGCGGTGGTGTCGGTGACAGGCTTGTTCACGGTGCGCCCGGCGTTGTTCACCAGGATGTCCAGCCCCCCGAACGCGTCGACCGCCCTGCGCACGGCCCCGACGGCCGTCTCCTCCCGCGTCACGTCCCCGGTCACAGCCAGGACACCGGGAAACTCCTTTGGCAGGTCCTCGGTCTCCGGACGCAGGTCGACGGCGACGACGCGGGCGCCACGGGCGCTCAGCAGCGCCACCGTCTCCCTGCCGACCCCTCGCGCACCCCCGGTGACAAGGGCCACCTTCCCGGCGAACTCGGCATCCCGCCGATCACCGCCACCCATCCCGGCCACGGACGGCTCCTCTCCTCGGTTCTCCTCGATCGGCGCGCGTCCCGCGCCAGTCGCTCTCCACCGAGAATGAGCAGGTCGGCAGCAGTTGACCAGGACGTACGCTGCCTGGGTGCGGCACACCCAGGCAGCGCACCCGGCCTGTGCTTAACCTGAACAAATGACCGACAACCACCTGGGCGACTTTCTGCGTGCACGCCGTGCGGGCCTGCGGCCGCAGGACGTCGACATGGCGAGCTACGGGACCCGCAAGGTCACCGGACTGCGCCGCGAGGAGGTCGCCGTCCTGGCCGGAGTGAACGCCGACTACTACGCTCGCCTGGAACAGGGACGCGAAAGCAACCCCTCACCCCAGGTGCTCGACGCCCTCACCCGGGCGCTCCGGCTCGACGAGGACACCCGCGCGCACCTGTACCGGCTCGCCGGGGCCACACCCGGCGACCACCTCGCCGCGCACACGTCCGCACGGGTCAGTCCCGCACTGCGCCAACTGATGGACGGCTACCCGAACACCCCCGCATTCGTCCTGGACCGAACCCTGGACATCCTCGCCACCAACGCCCTGGCCGACGCCCTCTTCGCCCCCTTCGACCCGCCGGACAACCTGGCCCGCATGACGTTCCTCGACCCCGCGGGCCGGCACTTCTACACGGACTGGGACCGTGCGGCCCAGGCCGTCGTCGCCAACCTCCGCCACGCGACGGGTTTCGACCCGGACGCTCCGCGGCTGCGCGAGCTGGTCCGCACCCTCACCGAGCACAGCACCCTGTTCGCCCGCCAGTGGAACAGCCACACCGTGCGCGGCAAGACGCGGGACGCCAAACACCTCCACCACCCGGACGTCGGTCCCCTCACCCTCACCTACCAAGCCTTCGACGTACGCGACGCGCCCGGCCAGCAACTCGTCATCTACCACGCCGAACCGGGAAGCCCCAGCGCCCAGGCGCTGGACCTGCTCGGCTCCCTCCACGCCACCCGGAGCCGGGGCGAGGCACGACGCGAGAATTCACCCTGACCGGCACCGGCCGTACCCGGCTGGAACCCCTGCGGAAGGCGATCGGCACTCCCCGCACCGCGGGCCTGGCCGGGCCCGTGCGGCCGCCGCGCGGCGGGGCGGGGCGGGGACGTGCGGCGGCACCGGCGAGCCGGGACCGCGGTACGCGGGCCGCGGCCGACCCGAGGGAGCGGCGCCGCCTCAAGTAGTCTGTGGAGGACACTCGTTGTGGTGTGCCGCCGACACCGACATCCCCTGGCGAAGGCCGCAGGAAGGGGAAGAACGATGGCGCAGCATGCCGCTCCCGTCTCTGTGCCGCGGTGGGTCGGACAGCTCATGCGCGAGTTCGACACCCTCGATTTCGGCGAGGGTTTCGCCCGGATGACCGACGACACCGAAATGTTCTTCGGCACGGCCCACGTGGTGGGTGCCGAGGCCGTCAAGGCGTTCTTCGTCACGATCGACGAGCCGCTGCACATCGAGCACACCGTCCTCGAGTGCTGGGACGCCCCCGACGGGGTCCTGTTCCTGCGCGGCGAGGCCGTGATGGCGAAGAAGACCGACCCGGACACCATCGTGCGGGCCCCGTTCATGCACCTGTACCGCCTCGACGACGACGGCAGGATCCGCACCCTCCACGTCACCGCCGGACCGCTGCGCACCGATGCGGTGATGTGAGCAAGACTCACGTCCTGACGTCTCCCACGGAACCCTGGTTCGGGATCACTTTCAGTGCCGGGGCAACGGAGGTTGCCCGCGCATCGGCGGAGCGGGCCGCATGTCCCGCCTGCAGGCCGGTGTCGGGCCGGGTCCACAGCCGATACGTGTGCCGCCCGCCGTTCACGGCAGTTCTCCGGGCCCATACCGGCTCCCTCCCCGCAGGACTGATCGTCCTGTCACCTGACCACGGAACGCACCGGTAGTTCGAAGAAGCCAGGTCGCGTACCACGTCGGCTCGCCACCAGGGCCGGTATCCAGCGCCCGGCCGCTCCCGTCGGGAACGGGAGCGTGCTCGCCACGCAACGCCTGAGCGGCTCGGCCCTGCTCCCGGTCGGCGTCCTGACCGGCGTGGCCGGTGGTGTGTACCTGGCGTGGCTCCTGCGGGGCGAGCGGAGGAGAGTGCGGCCATGAGCCCTGCGGGGCAGGGCAGGGCCGGGGCCGGGGACCGTGCTCGTGCGGGACGGGGGTCAGGAGGGCGGCAGACCCGCATCGGAAAGGGAAGCGGGGCCGGTGAGGGGGCGGGGGCCGGGAGGCTGGCGGGCGCGGCCGGACAGGGCGACGACCGCATGGGCCGCCGAGGCGAGGGTGACATGCCGGTGCCAGCCGCCGAAGGAGCGTCCCGTGAAGTCCCGCATGCCCACTTCCTCGGAGATCCCGGTGAAATCCGCGCCGACCTTGTCGGCGAGCCGGGTCAGGCGCACCAGCAGGGCGGGCTGCGCGGTGGTCATAGTGGTCAGCCACAGCTGCGTCCTGCCCCGCCCGCCCGCGTCCTCCACGCCCAGCAGGGCCAGTTCGCCGCAGGGCGCGGCGGACCCGCCCGCGGCCGGCAGGGTTACCCGGACGGTCGCCGCCAGGTGGGTGTGGCGGCCGCTGTCCGCACGCGAGTCGGTCCAGTTGGCGGGCCGCCGCAAGTCCCGTGCCATCCCCATGATCTGGTCCGCGGGCATCGTCTGGCCCGCGCTGGCCGGCAGCAGCGGGTCGGAGACGGTCAGGCTCGTTCCGGCGTCGGCGCGCACCAGCAAGGGGATGCCCGACTCCGCGAACTCCGGGAACAACGTGGCCACGTCGGCCTCGACGGTGTCGACGACGAGCGGGCGCGGGGATAGGTTCCAGGCCAGGACGGTCTCGGTACAGACCCTGGCGAGACACTCGGTGAGGGTCTCGGGCCCGACGCCGTCCGGTATCGCGACCTGACTGCGCCGGCGGCGGTCCTCGAACCATGTCTGCGGCAGGTGCAGCCGCCAGTTGACCGGCGCCGTCACGTCTTCGGAGGCGGCCCACACGCCGATGGCCCGCTGGGCGTTGAGCACTTGGCCGAGGGAGGGGATGAACTGCCGTTCCACGCCCACGGAATGCTGCCCGGACTTCGGGATGATCAGGAGCCGGGCCACCCAGGCCTGGACGTGGGTGATGGTCGTCAGGTAGTGCGCGAGCGCCCGCCGCATGGGCACCCAGTCCCAGGTGGAGGAGGACACGAAGTGGTGCAGATTCTGCTCGGAGACGTGGTCGCCGAACAGTGAGGCGATGGCGCGAATGGACTTGCGCCCCTCGGCCTCCAGCAGTCCGCGTAAGTAGTAGAGAGCCTTGCGGTGCTGGTCGCTGCGGTTCAGGGAGGCGAGGAGCCGGGGCGCCAGCTCGCCGAGGGTCGTCTCGCGCGGGGGAGCGGTGACCGGGGGGAAGGCCGCTCGCCCGTTGGTCTCAGGACGCACGTCGACGCATGTCATGGGGGGTCTCCTTGGGATCCGGAAAAGACGCGCAAGTCACGCGCACGGGCGCATGAGCGGGCACTCGGCTACGGGATGGGGCGACCTGAAGGGTCAGCGGCGCGGGTGGGAACGTCGGGTGACCACTGCGGTGTGCGTCGTCGGTGTCCCGCACACCCGGTCTCCCGGCGCCGCCGGTTCGACGCGCGATGCCATCCCCCACCTCCATGAACCGTCCTGACTTCGCTCCCACGAGGGTTCTGCCGACTGTAATAGGCACCTAGGGTGGGGGCCACTGTACGAAGAGAGAGTGTCAAGTCGCCGACGGGTAAACAGCTCACCAAGTGTCGGTCAAGTATGAAACACGCCAGTAACACGCGCCTCTGGAGCCCCCAACACGCATGTGCGCCGGCCAGGAACCGTGTCCTGGCCGGCGCGGTGACGCGGCACGGCGGGAGGCCGTCCGCGGCGGGGGCGTCTCACGCCCGGCGGGGCGACGACGGGGCCCGGGGGACCGGGCGGCCCGTCCCCCGGCCGCCCCTCCGCGTCCGCCTGGGCGGCCGGCTCACTGCACGGGCTCGGCCGGGCGGCTGAGCGCGGCGGGTGCCTCTTGCGCGGGGCTCGGCTTCCGCCGGGGCGAACTCCAGCGCCGCATCACGGGCTTCTCGACGCAGGTGTGCAGGATCCAGGCGCACACCAGGGTGATGGCGTATGTGGTCACGATGAACAGGAGGGCACCGGGAACACCCCAGGACTTGTCCTGCCCGATCAGTTTCCGGGCGCCGAGCATGACCGAAAGATGCACCAGGTAGAAGGCGAAGGAGAGGTCGCCGAGCCAGACGAGGCGCCGTCCGCGCATCAGGGTGCGCCGGCCGGTGAGGTCGGCCCGGATGGACGCGCCGACGATCAGGATGACGGGGACGAAGGTGAACGTGGCGAAGGCGAACACCTCCGGCAACTGCGGTGCGACACAGCAGAAGACGGCCAGCAGCAGGGCCGCGGGACCGAACCCGACGTCGAGCCAGCGGCCGCTGAGGATCAGGCGGGCCACGATGATGCCGGCGACGAACTCCAGCATCCGCACCGGCGGGAACACGTAGCTGAACCAGACCTGGTGTTCCAGGGGGATCGCCAGATGGCTGACGATGGTGAGCGCGAGGGCGGCCGCCACCAGGCCCCCCAGCCAGCCGTAGAGGTGGGTCTCCTTGATCTTCCTGATGCCCAGCAGCAGGAACGGGAAGAGGAAGTAGAAGAACACCTCGGCCGATATGGACCAACTCGGGCCGTTGGCACTGAAGATGACCCTGGTGTCCGGAACCCAGTTCTGTACGAGGAAGATGGCCGGCAGGTCCTTGGCGTTGGTGTTCGCCCCGGTGAGGACCAGCATGCCGATGCCGTAGGTCACCAGGTGCAGCGGGAAGATCTTGAAGAAGCGGCGGCGCCAGAAACGGGCCAGCGTGTCCTTCGGGCGGGACGCCCAGGTCAGGATGAAGCCGCTGGTGACGAAGAAGAAGGAGACACAGGTGTAGCCGACGAACCCGAAGACCGACCGGTAGGTGTCACGGATCCCGGGATCTTCGAAGATGGTGAGGACGTCGACCTCGTAGGGCAGGTCGCCGGCCAGGATGATGATGTGGCAGAGGAATACGATCACCGAGGCGACGCCGCGCATCCCGGTGAGCGACGCCAACGGGGGCCGTTTCCCCTCCGTCCCGGTCAGCGATTCCCGAGCCTGTTGCGTCTGAGCCATCGGACGGCCCCTTTCGTGTATCAGGTCTGCGCGGCGCAGCGGCGCGAGCCGGCCGCCGTCGGAGGGATCCGGGGCCGCGGCCGGCTCGCGCGTGGGTGAAGGGCTGTTGCCGAGGGGTTCCTACGCGTACTCTTCCTCGGCCACCGGACGGTCGATGACCATCTGCCAGTTGCCGTCCTCGCCGCGTCGCAGTACGTCGGTGCAGGTGCCGCGCATGTGCACGGGGCCACCGTCCGGCTGGGGCACCTCCATGTCGTACTCGACGAAGATCAGAAGAGCGTCGCCCGCGACATAGGCGTTGAGGAACTTCGCGTTGAGCCTCGGCTTCTGCGCGAGGAACTCCGTGATCACCCGGGTGCGTTCGGCACCGGTGAGCGGGCTGCCCGACAGGTTCGATATGGCGTCGTCCCGGTAGAGACTGTCGAAGACCGCTCCGTCGCCGGTGTTGAACGCGGCGAGGAACACCTCGTTCTGCTGGACGGGGTCGTCCGTGAGCTTCAGGTCACGCGGATCGATGGACATGGGTAAGACCTCCGTTGTCTGTCCGCCGGGCGTCCACGTCGTGCTAGATCAGCGCCGCGGCCTGGGTGGCGGCGCGGTTCCCGGTCTCGATCGCGCCCTCGAAGGAGCCGATCCAGCCGTTGGGCATGTCGCCGCCGGCGAAGGTGATCCGCCCGTGCGGCTGGTGGATGGCGGGCAGCTGACGGAGCATCTGACCGGGGCGACGCATGCCCCAACCGCCCTGCGTGTAGGTTTCGTTGACCCAGTCCTGGACCTTCGTCGAGATGACCCGGCCGGTGGGCACGATCCGCTTCAGCGCGGCCTCCACACTCGCCCGGTCGTTGACGTTGAGGCCGGGACCGTTGAGAGCGATCATCAGGGCGTCGCCGTTGCTGAAGAAGCCGTGGGTGACCAGCGACGCGATCGGGTCGCCCGCCTCTCCCTGCGCCGCCAGCCGGGTGGTCACGCCCGCGACCCTGAGCCACATCTTGGCCGCGTGGGGGCGCACCCCGACACCTTCCGTGGTCGCGTTGGCGAACACGGTGGGCAGGCCCGGGTTGAACTGGATGGTGCGCCATATGTTGACCGGGACGGCGACGACGGCCACCGGCGCGGAGTAGGCCAGCCCGCTCCTGGTGACGACCCGCACCTTGCCGCCGCTGTCGGTGACGGACACCACCGGGGAGCTCAGCCGGACGGGGATGCCGTTGAGCATGGCCTGGACCAGCGAGGTGGCGCCGGTGCTGATGCGGGCCGCGGTCATCTTGTTCCAGCCGTCGGCGCTCCAGTCGCACAGCGCCCACCACTGGGCGAGAGCGGTCAGGCCGCCGTTGGCGGCATCGCCGCCCGAGTACGTGGCCAGCTGGCCGTGGATGAGGCTGCGGTCCTCCGACGACAGGTTCAGCGCCTTCAGCCGGTCGGCCAGCGACAGCGGATCGACGCTCTTGAGGAGGTCGGCGCGGTACAGCGGCTCGTTGGGGCGCGGGAAGTAGTCCTGGGAACCCTCGAAGACCCTGCCCAGCAGTTCCCCGACGCGCTGGGAGGTGGCCACCGGGTCGACCGGGGCGTAGGTGCCGTTGCGCGGGTAGATGACCTGCTCCACCGGGGTGTCCACGACCGTGGTGAGGCCGTAGCGCTTCATCTCCGCGTAGGTGCGGTGGTAGTTCGGGTGCAGCCAGGCGCCGCCCCGCTCGATCGCCACGCCGTCGTAGTCGGCGCTGTACACCCGTCCGCCGACGCGGTCGCGGGCCTCAAGGACCAGCGGGCGCAGTCCCTTGTCCTTGAGGTCGCGGGCGGCGGTGGCGCCGGCGAACCCGGCACCGATGACGATGGCGTCGTAGAGGCCGGTCTCGCCGTCCTCGGCGAAGGCCGGGCCGGTGAGGAGCGAGCCGGCGCCGACGGCGAGCGCGGCCGTGCCGCCCGCCTTCAGAACGTTCCGGCGGCTTACGGGATGCTGCTCGTTCACTGTTCCCCCGTGGGTACGTGTGCGGTCTGTCTGTGGTGTGGTGGTGGTATCGGGATGGGAAGGTGTGGAACCCGACCGGTGGGACACCCGGCGCGCCGGTTCACAGAAGCGGCGTGTCGGGGTCGAGCCCCAGCAGGACCCGCCCGTGGGTCTCCAGGTTGGTGCTCAGCAGCAGCAGGGCGTGCAGAGCCAGGCCCTGGCTGTCGCGGTGGAACCGCTGGATGGGGACGCCGCGCTGGATCGCGGAGGCCCCACTGGCGTTGTAGAGCGTCTCCACCGCCTCCTTGGCCAGCTGGATGGCGTACGCGGCCTGGCCGCGGACGGTGGCCTTCTCCTCGACGGTGGGCTGCTCGCCCGCGTCGGCCCGCGCCTGGAGCCGGCGCAGCCAGCCCTCGGCGAGCCCTTCGGCCGCCGAGATCTTGTTGGCCGCGGTGGCGACCTGGATCTGGGTCAGCGGGTGCTGCACCTGGTCGGTCCAGGAGGTGTAGGTGATGGGCCGGCCGGGCACCCGGTCGAGGAACAGCTCCAGCGCGCCACGGGCGATGCCGATGAAGGTGGCGGCGCACTCCGCCATCACGAAGCTGAAGAGGCCGTAGTCCCGGCCGGTCTTGCCGGCGTGGGCGCGGCCCGGGGTGGTGTTGAGGACGGCGTCCTCGAAACCGATGACCCGGTGGGCGGGCACGAAGACGTCCATGGCGGTGGTGGTGGAACTGCCGGTGGCCGCGGCGGACGAGGTGTTCCAGTCGTCGGCGACGGTGAACTGGTCCATCGGCACGAGCGCGACGAGGTCCTCCACCGTACCGTCGGGCTGCTCCAGCAGCGCGGCGGCGATGTTCCAGTGTGCCCCACGACAGCCGGTGTTGAAGCGCCAACTGCCGTTCAGGAGGTAGCCGCCCTCGGTGGGCGTCAGGGTGCCGCTCGGAGTGAAGCCGCCGGATATCCGGACGGAGTCCTGGGCGAAGACCTCCTCCTGGGCCTGGTCCGGGTAGAGCGTGGCCACCCAGGCGTTGGACACCCACACCATGGAGACCCAGCCGGTCGAGCCGCAGCCGCGAGCGATCTCGGTCAGGACCCGGGCCTGGTCGGCCAGCGAGAGGTCGAGGCCGCCGAACCGCCGGGGTGTGGCGATCCGGAACACGCCCGCCTTGTCCAGGAGGTCGATGTTCTCGTCGAGGATCCAGCGGCGCGTCTCGGACGCCTCACCGTTGTCCCGGAGCGTCGGCACGATCTTCTCGACCTGGCGCAGCACGGTGTCGACTGCTGTGGCTGTGGTGGTCATTTCGCCTTCCTGGGCGTTGCGGAAGTGAGTCGCGGTGCGGTGGGCGTCAGTTGATGAAGCCGAGGATGCGGTGGATGCGCCCGTCCCGGATCAGGACGGTGTCGGTGCCGGTGGCGCGTGACATCGCGCCGCCCGGGGTGGCCCAGCGCCAGGTGAACAGCACCATGTCGTTGTGGGAGCCGAGCACCGAGATGATGGAGAAGTAGTCGTCGGGCGCCAGTTCCTGCATCTCGACCATCGACTCGTTGATGGCCTCCAGCCCCACCAGGGGAGCGGTCAGGTTCTGGTCGATGTACGACCCGTCCTCGGTGAACAGGTCGGCGAGCAGGGCGCGGCGGCGGGCGTCGTCGCGTTCGTTGATGACCTCGATGTAGCGGTGGACGAGGTCGACGGATGTGTCGGTCATCGTGTGCGTGCACCTCTTTCGGCCGTGCCCGGTATCAGGGCACGGAGATCTGCGGGGGCGGTGCCGAGCGAGTGCCGCAGAACGCGCAGCAGCATCGCGGGCCGCATCAGGGACTCGGCGGGTTCGAGGAGCGCGATGACCCGCAGGAACGCGGCGGCCACCGCGGGGTCGCGGGTGCCGGCCCGCTGCACCAGCGTCACGTAGAAATGGCCTACGCGGCTCATCAGGTTCCGCTCGCCCTTGACGCCGGGGTAGGCGCGGTCGCTTCCGGTCATGAGGTCCCAGACACGGTCGACGGCGTCCCGGGCGATGTCACGCTGGAAGGCCAGCGGCTGCGGTGCCCGGCCGGTCCGCAGGTGCCGGCGCAGGGTGCGGGTCTCCAGCGCGGCGACCGTCATCCCCTGCGCGTAGGAGGGGTTGAGGCTGCACACCGCGTCCCCCATCACCAGCAGCCCCTGTGGGAACCGGGGCAGCCGCTCGTAGCAGCGGCGCAGGCTGACGGGGAACCGGTAGGCCACCGGGGTGTGCAGCGGCTCCGCGTCCTGCAGGGCTTCGTAGATGTCCGGCACGGCGACCGACTTGATGAAGGCGAGGAAACCCTCGTGGTCGGCGGGCGGGTGGTCGCCGAGGATGCCGTAGGCGGTGACCACGGTACGGTCCCCGTCCACCTTGGCGGCGATGGCGCCCCGGGGCAGGGCGGGGGAGGCCATGATGTTGATGGCGGTGTCACCCCGGTAGGGGTCCGAGCGCATCCGGTAGTGGCAGGTGGTGTAGCCGAGGCCGATCTTCTGCCGCTCCTCCTCCACCTGTCCGTACCCGAACTCCGCCAGCCAGGACGGGGTGCGCGAACCGCGGCCCGTGGTGTCCACGACCAGGTCGGCGGTGAGGGTCTCCTCCGCGCCGCCGTCGTCCTGACGGGCCACCACGGCACCGGTGACCCGGTCGTGACCGGGCGTGGTGCACAGCCGCAGGATGTCGCGGCGCTCCAGGAACTCCACGTTGGGCAGGGCCTGGACGCGCTCACGGACATGGCGTTCGAGGAACGGCCGGCTGGACGTGAGTGCCTGTACCCCGGTCCGGCTCCGCCGCAGACGCACGCCGTTCACGTACCAGCGCAGGTTCCCGGCCAGGTCACCGAGATGGGCCCCGGCCCGCACCATCTCGTCCGTGATCCCGGGGAACAGTTCCTCGATGACCTGGTGACCGCTGGCCAGCAGGCCGTGCACCTGGCGTCCCTGGGGCACGCCCTTGCGCGGTTCGATCGCGCCGGTGAGGGTGTCCCGGTCGATGACGGTGACATGTGTGTAGGCGTCGGAGAGGACCCGGGCCGCGAACAGCCCCGCCATGCTCCCGCCCAGGACGATCGCCCGGTCTCCGCATTTCGTACCCACGGCCGGCGGTTATCCGGCCGTGTTGCGCGGGTCGCCGTACGGGGCGTCCACGGCGTAGCGCCAGTTGCCGTCCGCCCCGCGGGTCAGGACGTCCGTGCCGATGCCGGAGAGCCGCTCGACGTTGCCGTCCTCGCCGGGCGCCTCCATGGTCCAGTCGACGGTCAGCAGCGCGGTGTCACGGGTGACGTGGGATTCGCGGATCTTCGCCGTCAGCGTCGGCTTCAGCGCCAGGAACTCCGCGAGGCTGTCCTTGCGCGCCTGACCGGTCAGCGGCTTGTCGGGATCCCAGGCGGAGACCGCTTCGTCGGTGTAGTGCTCGTTGACGGCGTCGGGATCACCCGAGTTGAAAGCCCGGACGTAGACCTCGAGGTGCGCTTCGACGCCGCCAGCATGGGTAGTGGTCACAGTGAAACCGCCCCAACCAATCGTCGTGCTTCCACATTGACCGGATCGGGTCTTCGCATGACCCGAATCCGGCGAGAAGCCTATGAGCGGTGATCCACTGGCCGGACATCAGCGAGTAACGCGTTCTCCACCGCGGCCGTGACGCGGTGCCCCGGCCCGGTCCGGCGGAGTCACGGGGCGGAGAACAGACGGTCCCAGCCCCCGGGGCGGGGCTGGGACCGTCTGTTCGCCCTGATGGCTACAGGAGCGTCAGGGGCGCGGCGTCGCCTTCTTGAACAGCTCGTAGATCGCCAGGTAGCTCTGGCCGCTGTGGCCCTCGGCGATGGCGCGCTCGGCGAGTTCCTTCATCAGCCGCGGGTGGTCGGAGTGGACGCCCTGCTCCTCGCTGGTGCGGGTGATGTGGTCCAGTGCGTTGAGGTTCATCTCCAGGGTGTTCAGGGTGCCCGGGTAGTGGCCGGCGTCCAGGTCGGGCGCCTGCTTGGCCAGGCCCGCGTAGTCGACCACGACCGGCATGAACCAGCCGAGCGCCAGCTCCGCGAACTTCTCGGCCGACACGTTCGCCGAGCCGACCAGCGCGGTGGCGTGCAGCCAGCCGTTCAGGGTCGTGTACATCATGTCGAGCATGGCGGTGTTGTAGAGCACCGCGAGACCGGGGTCGTCCCCCAGGAAGCGCGGGTCGCCGAGGCTGGTCAGCGGCTCCAGATGCTGCTCGTAGACGGACTGGGAACCGCTGTAGAGGAACACCGCGCCCGGCTCGCCCACCAGGAACGGCGGCACCATGATGGCGCCGTCGAGGTAACCCGCGCCCCGCTCCTCGAACCACTTGACGGCCGCGTGCGCCTCGGTCGGCGTACCGGAGTTGAGGTTCACCAGGGCGCGGCCCCGCAGCGCCTCGGCGGCCGGCTCCAGGACCTTGTACATGGTCTCGTAGTCGGTGAGACACACGATGGTGACCGGGCTCGCGGCCACCGCGTCGGCCACCGTCGCCGCGCGCCGGGCCCCCTTGGCCACGAGGCCGTCGGCCTTCTCGGGGCTGCGGTTCCAGACGGTGAGGGAATGGCCCTTCTTCAGCAGGGTCTCGGCCAGGGCCATGCCCATCGGGCCGAGACCGATCAGGGTAACGGGCTTGTTCTGCTGGTCAGTTGACTGCGTTGTCATGACGATTAGGCTAGGGTCTCACATCGATGTGAGAGTCAACTCGAATTGGTGTGGTGAGCGACACATGCGCATCGGAGACCTTTCCCGTCGGACCGGCGTCAGTGTGCGCCTCCTTCGCTACTACGAGGAACAGGGACTGCTGCGCCCCCTGCGCCGCCCCAGCGGGTACCGCGAGTACTCGGAGGACGATGTCCGTACGGTGCAGAACATCCGTACGCTGCTGGGGGCCGGCCTTTCCACGCGGACGATCGGCGCCCTGCTGCCGTGCATGGTCGACGACGGCCAACTGCTGGCGCCGGCCTGCACCGGGATGCTGTCCGACCTTCAGCACGAGCGGGAGCGCATCGACCGGGCGGTGGCCGATCTCCAGGCCGCGCGCGTCGTGCTGGACACCATCATGACCGCCACGCTGCCGCGCGACGTCGTCGAGGACGGGGCCTGCCATGCGGCGTCGGAACGGGAACCGGCCGATTTCGAGGCACTGCTGCGCGGCGCGCACAGCTGAAGCGGGCCCGGCCTCCCGTCGCGGGCCCGCCAGGTCCCTGCTCCCGGCGGAAAACCGGGCGCCCCTTGCGGCCCGCTGGAACTCAGGACGGCGCACACGCCGGTACGGTCGCGGAAATCCCCAAACCGGATCGCGGACCGGTTACGGGCTCGCCCCGGCCTCGCCGTCCTCGCCGTCCACCCTCCCCCCGTACCGGACCGCGACCCGGTGACAGGGCGTGCGACGGCCCGCCGTACGTGTGACGGCGGACCGGGCGGTCGCACGAGCCGGCCGTGGGATCAGCCGGCCGCCGTGCAGGTCCAGAAGGGCGGGGCGCCGTGCGGCGCGGGCCGGCGCTCCTTGAACCGCGACAGCTGCGCGGGGATCTCGGTGACGGTGGAGTCCAGTATGCGGGCCTGGAGTTGGCGGAGTTCCGGCGCGGGTTCCAGGCCCAGCTCGCGCTTGAGGATGCGATAGAGGTTCTGGTACGCCTCCAGGGCCTCGGCCCGGCGACCGGCCCGGTACAGCGCCGAGATCAGCTCCCCGTGGAACCACTCGTGCAGCGGGTAGTCGTCGACCAGGGTGCGCAGTTCGGGGAGCAGCTCCCGGTGGCGGCCGAGACGGTTCTCGGTCTCCACCCAGAACTCCAGGGCACGCAGCCGCAGTTCCTCGAAGTGGGCGATCCGGGACGCCAGCACGCTGCCATGCGGCACATTGCTCAGGATGGGGCCGCGCATCAGCTCCCTGGCCGTGACGAGGTGTCTGGAGGCCTGTTCCGGCGAGCCCTCCGCGAGCTCCCACTGGGCGCGGCGCACCAGTTTCTCGAAGACGCCCACGTCGACCTCGTCCCCGGAGACGTCCAGGAGGTAGCCGGGCGCCTCGGTCGTCAGCAACTGGCGTCCGGAGGCGCTGACACGGGCGTCGTTGAGCATCCGGCGCGCGTGGTAGACGTGCGTCTGCAAGGTGCGGACGGCGCCGGCCGGCGGGTCCGCCCCCCACAGTTCCCGGACGAGGACGTCCGTGGTCACCGCCTTGCGTGCGTGCAGGGCCAGGACGGCCAGCGTCTGGCAGACCTTGGGCGCCTTGGGAGTGAGCCTCTCGCCGTCGTCGGTGATGATCTCGAACAGGCCGATGAGATTGAACCGCACTACGCACGCTCCTGTTCCAACGCTTGTCACGCCCCGGGGCGGGGTGGTGGTACTGCCCCGAGGGTAAGGAGTCATCGGGATAGGACGCCTGTATCTGACAAAGAGAGAGTCAAGTTACCGGATGGTAGTCCGGTATTGGTTACTCAAATGCCGCATCCGGCCGCTGGTGTACGGCGCGGTGGACGGGCCGGTCGGGACGCTGTGGCCGGGTGGAAGGGGTGGTGGGCGGATCGCGCGGGGCAGGGGAAAGCGGACGACGATACGGATTCCGGTCGCGCGCGCGGCCGGTCCCGGTGCCGCATGCGGGGTTCCGACGTTGCGTGCGAGCGTGGCCTGGCAGAGCGCGCGACACCGCTGCGTGCTCCGCCCCACACCCCGGCCCCTGACACCCTGGAAGAGGATCCCGGTCCTCTTTCCGCCGGTGCGCCTGGCGTCGGTCGGTGAGCATGACTGTGGCCCGGTCCGCACTCCGGTGCGGGCCGGGCTCACTGTCTTCGCCGCCGACGCTGGGCAGTGGTGCTTACGACGGAATGGCGGACCGGTGGGACGAGCGGGACCGGGCTCCGGACGGATGCTCGTCCGGCCGGCCGAGCCTGGTGGTGGCCCGTACCGCCGCCGACCGGGCGAGCCCCACGTTCAACGCCCGGACGATGAGGCCCGCGTTGGGGGTGCCTGCGATGTCGTCACCGTCCGGCCCGTCCTCGTCAGGCATGGGCCGGCTCCCCGGTGTGCCCCGCGCCGCCGGCCCCGGTGCCCAGGAACGCGCTGCCGAAGAAGAGCAGCCCCGATCCGCCGGTACGGGTCCTGGCATCGACGACCCTGCCGAGGAACAGCGTGTGGTCACCCGAGTCATGACACTCTGTCAGCTCACACTCGAGCCATGCCAGCGCGCCGTGCAGCAGCGGCGCCCGGCTGAACTCGCCCAGGTCCCAGTCGAGGCCGTCGAACTGCTCCGGCCCCAGGGGGCGCCGCTTGTCGGCGAAATAGCGGGCGAGTCGTTCCTGCCCCGCCTCCAGGATCGAGACGCCGAAGCGCCGTTGGGAAGTGAGCGCCTTGTGCATGACCGCGTCCTGGGCCACACAGCACAGGATCGTCGGCGGTTCCAGGGAAACGGAGGTGAACGCGTTGGCGGTCATACCGTGGATGTCCTCGCCGCCGACGCTCAGCACGGTGACACCCGTCGCGAAACACGACATCGCGTCTCGCAGGGAGGAGGAGGCCAGGGGGATGCGGTCGGTGGATTTCACGACGGACGCCGGATTCATGCCAAACCCTTCGTCGGACTCATGAAGCGAACATAGGCCGCTGCGTACCACGGACACTCATTCCCGGGTAACCGGATGATCAGCGGCCCTGCCCGCCGACCCGCTGGGCATGCTCGCCACGCGCCGCGGCCACCGGGATGCCCATGGACCGCTCGGTGCCGGTCCGCTCCGAGGGGCCCAGCGTCACGGTGGTGGCGTGAGCCAGGCCGCCGCTCCACGCGGGGCGCCGCAGCAGCAGTTCGGGCCTGGCGGTGGCGACCACGAACAGGGGCACCGGCGCGGTGTTCCCGGCCAGTCCCGCGATCGCGTCGATCACGGCGTCCCCGGCCCGGTGCAGGTCGTCGACGCACAGCACGAGGGGCTCGCCGCGTGCCGCGCGGTGGAAGAACTCGTGCCAGGCGTCCAGGACCTCGTCGGCGGGCGCGGGCGCGAGGGCCGGGTCGACGAGGGGCAGCAGCCGGGACAACAACCACCGCGCGGTCCGTTCGGAGCGGACCAGGGCCTCGGTCCGCCGGGTCACGGCGGCGCGCGCGGTGAGGGTGTCGTCGCCGGGGCGGACGCCGCAGTACAGGGAGAACAACCGGGCCTGCACGCGCGCCGGGCCGTCGTCCGGAGCCACGGCGGCAGACAGCACCCTGACCGGCACCGGCTGCCCCGCCATACGGCGGGCGAACTCCCCGAGCAGCCGGCTCTTACCGGTCCCGGCGCCGCCCACCACCGTGACCAGATGGGGCACCGACCGGTGGCGGGTGCGCTCGGCCAGGGCGCACAGGACGTCCGCCTCGGACGACTGGTCCGCCGCCAGAACACCGCCCCCGCGGGCCAGCACCTGCCGCGTGCCGATCGCCTGCCAGGGGGCCGCCGTGCTGCCCGAGGAACGGTACGCGACAGCGTCCTCGGTCAGGCGGCGGACGGCGTCGCTGACCCGCACCTCACCGGCGGGCACGTCGAAGAGCATCGGCTGGGACTCGTCGAGGACGGTGCCGATGACGATCGGCACATCGCTCTTCGTGGAGTGGCGCAGCAGCACCTCCCCGGTGTCCACGTAGGCGTGCACCGTCAGGCCGGCCGCACCGGCGGCCGAGGCCGAGCGGGACCCGAAGGTGTCACGTACGGCCAGAGCGGCCGACACCGCCTGGCGGACGTGGTCCTCGGCGGCGGAGGAGCCGATGCCGAAGAGGGCCAGCGAGACGGATCCCAGCGACGCCGTCACGGTCCCGCCGAACCGGGCGATCTGTTCGCCGACCACCGAGGCCGCGTCGTCCAGGAGGTCTTCCAGCCCCTCGCCGGACACCTCACCCGGCGGGGGCACGAACTGGGTCCGCAGCGCGACCACGCTCACCCACCGGCGTTCGGTGCCCCGGTCCGCCGTAGCGTCCGGGGAGCGGCCCTCCGGGCCCCGCGGGGCCGGACCGGCGGCGGGGCGGGCCGCCCGTCCCCCGTTCCCGGCGGCCGCCGGCGCGGACACCGCGACGGCCTTCCGCGGCTGGTCGCCGGTCAGGCCGGCGACGGTCAGACCGGCGACCGGGCCGGGCCCGGTGCGCAGGGACAGCGCCGGGTCCTGGGTGAGGATCGCCTGCTGCAACCGTTGCAGGGGCTGGCCCGGAACCAGCCCCAGGTCCTCGACCAGCAGGTTGCGCACACGGCTGTAGGTGCTCAGGGCGTCCGCCTGCCGGCCGCACCGGTACAGCGCCAGCATCAGCTGGCCGCACAGGCGCTCCCGCAGCGGCTCGGCCTGCACCGTCGTCTCCAGCTCCGCGAGCACGGTGTGGTGCCGGCCGAGGGTCAATTGCGTGTCGAAGTAGTCCTCCAGCACGTCGAGCCGGGAGTTCTGCACCGTGACCAGTTCGGGCCACTCGAAGCCGACCTCCACCAGGTCGGCGAGGGCGGGGCCGCGCCACAGTGCCAGCGCGTCGCGCAGCAGTTCCGCGGCCTCCTCCGGGGCGCCCTGCGCCTTCTTCTCCCGGGCCTGGGCGACCCACTTCTGGAACACATGCAGGTCGATCCGTTCCGGAGCCACCTGCAGCATGTAGCCGGGCGACCTGGTCAGCAGTCGCGCGGCTCCCGACGAGCCGTCGGACGCGGAAGCGAGGACGCCGCGCAGGGCGTGCACGGCGTTCTGCAGGATCTTCCGCGCGGTCCGGGGCGCCTCGTCCTCGTCCCAGAGCGCGTTCAGCAGCCGGCTGGCGGCCACCGTACGGTTGGCCTGGAGCAGCAGGAAGCCGAGCATGGCCCGCCGCTGGCTGCCGCCCAGTCTGACCTGATCACCGTCGTGGACGACCTCCATCGAACCGAGAACGCGAAACTCCATCGGTATCCCCCCATGTCAGTGTGCGCCCGTGGCACGAAGCCTGGGCGACAGGACGTACCTGTACCGGTGGCTACCATCCTGCGGCGGTCCGGTCCAAGCGCACACAAACCTCGGCCAAAGCGCCCCGGGAGGGGGCCGCGCGGCTCCCTGTCCGGATCGGAAGGGGGGACTTTTCCGGACAAGGAGCCGCGCCGTCGGCCGGGGACACGGTTCAGGACGTCGCGGGACCGCCTCCCAGGAAGCGCTGTCCGTCCTCGTCGCGCAGGACGGAGCACACCCCGCGCAGGGCTGTGCGGAGTTGCTCGATGCCGTCGTCGGTGAGCCGGACGGACGGTTCGAGGCGGAGGGTGTTCACGGCGCTGCCGGTCGGGAAGAGCCGGACGGAGTGCTCCCGCAGCAGGTACCCGGCGACGGCGTAACCGAGGAAACCGGACCGCGCCAGGTCCCGGACGGCGGGCGCGCCGGCATCGGACCGGTCGTGGAACTCCACGCCCAGCATCAGCCCCCTGCCCCGCACGTCCTTGATCACGTCGGGGAACTCGGCCCGCACCGCTTCCAGCGCGGCCAGCAGCTCGCGCCCCAGCTCCCCGGCCCGCCGGTACAGGGCGCCGCCGTCCGCCTCCAGCAGTTCGAGAACCTTCAGGGCGACGAGGCTGGAGAACCCGTCCTTGGCGAAGGTCGAACTGTGCACCAGCTCGAACTCCTTGTGGTAGTGCGACTCCCGGATCAGGGCGACGGAGGTCTTCGCCACACCGCCCCCCAGACTCTTGGCGAGGGTGTAGTAGTCACCGCGCAGCCCGACGGACGGGGCGGCGAGGAAGGAGCCGGTGCGGCCCATGCCGCTCTGGATCTCGTCCACGATGACCGGACAGCCGATGGCGTCGCAGACCCGGCGCACCTCCCGCGCGAACTCCGGCGGCACTTCATGGATGCCGCCCTCGCCCTGGAGCGGTTCGAGCACGAAGGCACAGAACACCGGGAAGTCCCGGTCGACCACGGTGACGGCCCCGTCCACGACCGCGACGTCGTACAGCACCCCCCGCTCGGCGTCGACCGTCTTCCGGATCGCCTCGGGCTGTTCGAGGGGGATGAAACGTGTCTGCGCGGCCAGCGCCCTGAAGGGGACCCGGAAGGCCTCGTTGTGCGTGAGCTGCACACTGCCCATCAGCTTCCCGTGGAAGGCGCCTTCGGGGGCGAGGAACAGCGGCGGCGCCGACAGCCGGCGCGCGTTGTGCCGCTCGATGCCCGCCACCAGGGCGTCGAACGCCGCCCCGGGGTCCTGGGGCCGCTCTCGGACACCGGCCCGGTCGAAGGCGCCGTCCGCCACCACGGCCTGTCCGGCACGCACCAGGGCGCGTGCCGCCTCCACGTTCGCCTCGATCTCACCGGTCAGGGCCGCCACCCGGAGCGTGCGGCCGAGTTCGGCGTGCTTGACCGCGGCCTCGATCGCCTCCGCACCGCTGTTGGCGAATATCGCGAAGTACCGTTCGTCGTCCCCGTGCTCCCGCTGAAGTATCTCGTTCAGCGCGGCGGCGAGCCTGTTGGCATGGGACGCCCGGGAGAACTGGGCATGGATCGGAAGTTGATTGTCGAGCAGTTTCCGGGCGTATGCGACGATCTCCGGATCGTTGTGCCCGAGGAGGACGGATCCGAATCCGCCGACGAAGTCGAGCACCGGGACTTCCCGGCCGTTGTCGTCGAGCCGGAAAAGATGGTTTCCCGCCGCACGTACATACTCGACGTCCAGGCTGACCGTCGTCAGAACTTCGGCCAGATGGGGTTCCGCAAGGCCGGTTTCCGGTGCTCCAGGGTTCATTGTGGCCCTCGCTGTATTCGGTCTCGGTGCGCCGCCGGCGCGAATCTGAAACAGGGTAAGCGCGTTCCCTCATCACGGGTCAATCAGCGGGTAACGGCCCGGCCATCGAATCGGCGGAACAGGAATTGTCGGTTGATGACTGCACATTGACCTTGCCTGTCCCGGGCGCCGCTAGCATCGCTGGCAGCACCAATTAAACGTTCTTATCAGGGCTCTGCGGAAAGCTGAGCGGGATCGAAATACCTCGCCCGCTGGGGCGGCTAGGAAAGGGCGGACGAGCGGTGACGGCACCTGAGCAGGCTGAGTCAGCGACGTCGTACGAGGAAACGGACCGGGCAGTCGCCGTCATCGGAATGTCCTGCCGACTGCCGATGGCCGACGGCCCCGCGGAATTCTGGGAACTGCTGCGGGACGGCCGGAGCGCCGTCACCCGGGCACCGGCCGGCCGGTGGGACACGACGGCGCCCGGCGAAGAGAACGGGGACGGGAACGGGAACGGGAACGGAGAAGGGCACGGGGAGGGCAACGGGGAAGGGGAAGCCGCCGGACCGCGGCCCGGTGAACGGCCGTACCAGGGCGGCTTCATCGACGGCGTCGGTGACTTCGACGCCGCCTTCTTCGGAATCTCACCGCGCGAGGCCGCGGCCATGGACCCGCAGCAGCGGCTCGTCCTCGAACTCGCCTGGGAGGCACTGGAGGACGCGCAGATCGTCCCGGCCACCCTGCGCGGCAGCCGCACCGCCGTCTTCGTGGGCACGCTGCGCGACGACTACACGAGCCTGCTCTACCAGCACGGCACCGACGCCATCACCCAGCACACGATGGCCGGGGTGAACCGGGGCGTCATCGCCAACCGGGTCTCGTACCACCTCGGTCTGCACGGGCCCAGCCTCACCGTGGACTCCGCCCAGTCGTCCTCCCTCGTCGCGGTGCACCTGGCCTGCGAGAGCCTGCGCAACGGCGAGTCCTCGCTGGCGCTCGCGGCCGGCGTCAACCTCAACATCCTCGCCGAACACGCGGTCACCCAGGAGCGGTTCGGCGGCCTGTCCCCGGACGGCCGCAGCCACACCTTCGACGCCCGCGCCAACGGCTTCGTCCCCGGCGAGGGCGGCGGCGTCCTGGTGCTCAAGCCGCTGGCCGCCGCCCTCGCAGACGGCGACACCGTCCACGGCGTGATCCGGGGAAGCGCCGTGAACAACGACGGCGCCACACCCGGACTGACGGTGCCCAGCGAACAAGCCCAGGCACAGGTGCTGCGCGAGGCGTACCGCAGGGCCGGGATCGAGCCCGGCGAGGTGCAGTATGTCGAGCTGCACGGAACCGGCACACCGGTCGGCGACCCCATCGAGGCCGCCGCGCTCGGTGCGGTGCTCGGCTCGGCGCGCGACGCCGGCGAGCCGCTCAGGGTCGGCTCGGTCAAGACCAACATCGGGCACCTGGAAGGTGCCGCCGGGATCGCCGGCCTGCTCAAAGTGCTGCTCAGCCTGCGCCACCGAAGGCTGCCCGCCAGCCTGAACTTCGAGACCCCCAACCCCCGCATCCCGCTGGACCGGCTGGGACTGTCCGTACAGGCGGAGCCGGGCGACTGGCCGCGCCCCGACCGGCCGCTGATCGCCGGGGTCAGCTCGTTCGGCATGGGCGGCACCAACTGCCACGTGGTGGTGTCCGAGGCACCCGCGCCGGCCGGCCACCGCGCGGAGGGGTCCGCGTCCTGCCCGGCCGCCGAAGGCGGTCCGCTGCCGTGGGTGCTGTCCGCCCGCGACCCGCGGGCGCTGCGCGCCCAGGCCGGCCGCCTGCACGCGCAGTGGAGCGGTGACTTGGGTCCGGGTGCCGCGGACATCGGCTGGTCCACGATCACGACTCGCACCGTCTTCGAGCACCGCGCGGTGCTCATCGCCGACCCCGGGGAGCTGTCCGCGGGGCTCGCCGCCCTCGCCTCGGGCGACCCGGCGCCGGGAGTGGTGACCGGCACCGCCCGGCCCGGCCCACTGGCCCTCCTCTTCACCGGCCAGGGCGCCCAGCGGGCGGGCATGGGAGCCGGACTGTACGCGCGTTTCCCCGTGTTCGCCCAGGCCTTCGACGAGGTGTGCGCACAGCTCGACCCCTTGCTGGAACGGCCGTTGCGCGAGGTGGTCTTCTCCGGGGAGGGCCTGGACGGCACCGGATGGACCCAGCCCGCGCTGTTCGCCCTGGAGGTCGCGCTGTTCCGGCTGGCGGAGTCCTGGGGGGTGCGGCCCGGCCTGCTGGCGGGCCACTCGGTCGGCGAGGTGGCCGCCGCACACGTTTCCGGGGTCCTCTCGCTGGGCGACGCGGCCCGGCTGGTCGCCGCCCGCGGACGGCTCATGCAGGAACTGCCCGAGGGCGGGGCCATGACCGCCGTACAGGCGAGCGAGGAGGACGTGCTGCCGCTGCTCGCCGGACACGCCGGCCAGGTCGGGATCGCCGCGGTCAACGGGCCGCGGGCGACCGTGGTCTCCGGGACCGAGGAAGGCGTCCTCGCGGTGACGGCCGAGGCCGCGGCGCGCGGATGGAAGACCAAGCGGCTGACCGTCAGCCACGCCTTCCACTCGCCCCTCATGGAACCGATGCTGGACGACTTCCGGCGCGTGGTCGGGACACTGGCCTTCGCCGAGCCCCGCATCCCGGTCGTGTCCACGGTGACCGGTCGCGAGGTGGCCGCGGGGGAGTGGAGCTCCCCGGAGTACTGGGTGGAGCAGGTGCGCCGTCCGGTCAGGTTCCTGGACGCCGTACGCACCATGGAGGCCGCGGGGGCCGGCACCTTCCTGGAACTGGGGCCGGACGGGGTGTGCTCCGCCCTGGCCGCCGAATCCGTGCTCGACCCGGAGTCGGCCGGCGCGTTCGCGACGCTGCGCCGCGGACGCCCGGAACCGGAGTCGTTCCTGACGGCACTGGCCGCCGTCTTCGCGCGCGGGGCCGAAGTCGACTGGACCGTGGCCTACGAGGGCACCGGCGCCCGGCGCACCGCGCTGCCCACCTACCCGTTCCAGCGGGAGAGGTACTGGATCGACGGCGCCCTGCGCGCCTCGGCGGCGCACGGGCCCACGGCCCGGCCCGCACCCCTGCCCGGCCGCGACGCCCCGCGACCCGCGGCGGAGCGCGACGGATTCGCCGGCCGGCTCGCGCAGCTGCCGCCCGGCGAGCGCCCGCGCGCGGTCACCGAGCTGGTGGCCACGCACACCGCGGCCGTCCTGGACTACGCACCGGGCCAGCAGGTCGACCTCCGGGCGGCCTTCGCGGACCTGGGCTTCGACTCCCTGATGGCGGTGGAACTGCGCGACGCGCTCGCCGCCGCCACCGGCCTGCCGCTGCCCAGCGGCCTGCTGTTCGCCCACCCCACCCCGGACGCCCTCGCCGCCCACCTGCTCACCGAACTGACCGATGCGGCCGGCGACGACGCGGCGGACCCGCCCGGCACCGGGGCCGACCCCGGCGAACCGATCGCGATCGTCGGCATGGCCTGCCGGTTCCCGGGCGGTGTCGACACCCCCGAGGCCCTGTGGCGGCTGGTCGACGAGGGCGGCGACGCCATCTCGGCGTTCCCCGGCGACCGCGGCTGGGACGCGGATCTGCACGACCCGAACCAGCCCGGAGGCGGCCGGAGTTCGGTCGGCTCGGGCGGATTCCTGCACGACGCGGGCGCCTTCGACGCCGCCTTCTTCGGCATCTCGCCGCGCGAGGCGCTGGCCATGGACCCCCAGCAGCGACTGCTGCTGGAGACCGCCTGGGAGGCCGCCGAGAGCGCGGGCATCGACCCGGTGTCCCTGCGAGGCGGCCGTACCGGCGTCTTCGTCGGCGGCACCGCCCTCGAATACGGGCCCCGCATGCACGAAGCGTCCGACGGCGTCGAGGGCCACGTGCTCACCGGCACCACCCCCAGCGTCATGTCCGGCCGCATCGCCTACCAGCTCGGACTGATCGGACCGGCGCTGACCATCGACACCGCCTGCTCGTCGTCGCTGGTGGCGCTGCACATGGCGGTGCGCTCGCTGCGGTCGGGTGAGACCGGCCTCGCGTTCGCCGGCGGCGTCACCGTGATGTCGTCACCCGGCATGTTCGTCGAGTTCTCCCGGCAGCACGGGCTCGCCGCCGACGGCCGGAGCAAGTCCTTCGCCGCCTCGGCCGACGGCACCTCGTGGGCCGAGGGCGTCGGACTGCTCCTGATGGAGCGGCTCTCGGACGCGCGCCGCAACGGGCACGAGATCCTCGCGGTGATCCGCGGCAGCGCCGTCAACCAGGACGGCGCCTCCAACGGCCTCACCGCGCCGAACGGACTGTCCCAGCAGCAGGTGATCCGCCAGGCCCTGACGGACGCGGGCCTCACGGCCGGCGAGGTCGACGCGGTGGAGGCGCACGGCACCGGCACCCGGCTGGGCGACCCGATCGAGGCCGAGGCGATCCTCGCCACGTACGGCCGCGACCGCGACGGCCGGGAACCGGTCTACCTGGGGTCGCTGAAATCGAACATCGGGCACGCGCAGGCCGCCGCCGGAGTCGGCGGCGTCATCAAGATGGTCCAGGCCATGCGGCACGGCACACTGCCGAAGACCCTGCACGTCGACGAGCCCACCCCCCACGTCGACTGGTCCTCGGGCGCGGTGGAACTGCTCACCGACCGGCGCCCCTGGCCCCGCACCGACCGGGTACGGCGCGCGGCCGTGTCCTCCTTCGGCATCAGCGGCACCAACGCGCACGTCGTCATCGAGCAGGCCGACACCCCCGCGCTCCCGCAGCGGGCCGGGGCACCGGAACACCCCGGATCCGCGGAAGCGCCGGCCGCCGTACCGGTGCCCTGGGTGATCTCCGCCAGGGACGACAAGGCGTTGCGGGCCCAGGCGGCCCGGCTGCGGGACCACATCGCCGCACTGCCCGAGGTGCCCGTCGCCGGCGTCGGCCGGTCGCTCGCCGCCCGGACCCGCTTCGAACGGCGCGCCGTCGTGCTCGGCCGCGACGCCGCCGGCCTCCTCGCCGGCCTCGACGCGCTCAGCCGCGGGACCAAGCACCCGAACGTGGTGGAGGGCGACGCACACCGCACCTCGCTGACCGCGTTCCTGTTCACCGGCCAGGGCGCCCAGCGCGTCGGCATGGGCCGGGAGCTGTACCGCGCCCACCCGGTCTTCGCCGCCGCCCTGGACGCTGTGGCCGCCGCGACCGACCCCCACCTGGAACGCCCGCTGCTGCGGGTGATGTTCGCCGAGGACGGCACCGAGGACGCCGGCCTGCTGCACCGCACGACGTACACCCAGCCCGCGCTGTTCGCCGTGGAGGTGGCGCTGTACCGCCTGGCGGAACACCACGGTCTGGTCCCCGACCGGCTGGCCGGCCACTCGGTCGGAGAGCTGGCCGCCGCACATGTCGCCGGGGTGCTCACCCTGGAGGACGCCGCCGCGCTGGTGGCCGCCCGGGGCCGGCTGATGCAGTCCGCGCCCTCGGGCGGAGCCATGATCGCGGTCCAGGCGGAGGAGGCCGAGGTGGCGGCCGACCTGGCCGGCCACGAGGACGCCGTCGCCGTCGCCGCGGTCAACGGGCCCACCGCGCTGGTCGTCTCCGGGGACGAGACCGTCGCCGGTGAACTCGCCGACCGGTGGCGCGCACGGGGACGCAAGACGCGGCGGCTGCGGGTGAGCCACGCCTTCCACTCACCGCACATGGACGGCATCCTGGAGGAGTTCCGGGCCGTCGCCGCCGGACTCGACTTCCGGCCGCCCGCGATCCCGATCGTCTCGACCCTCACCGGCGCCCTCGCCGACACCGGCGAACTGACCTCGCCCGACTACTGGGTGCGGCAGATCCGCGGCACCGTCAGATTCCTGGACGCCGTACGGACCCTGGAGGCCGACGGGGTCACCCGGTTCGTGGAGATCGGCCCCGACGCCGTCCTCACCGCCCTGGCCGACACCTGCTTCACCACCGGCACCGCCACGGCCGTCCCCCTGCTGCGCGCCGGCCGCGACGAGACCGCCACCCTCGCCGCCGGCCTCGCCACCGCCCACGTCCACGGCGCCGCCCTCGACCTCACGTCCTTCTTCCCGGGCGCCACCCGGACCCCCCTGCCCACCTACGCCTTCCAGCGGGAGCACTACTGGCTCGTGCCCCGGGGCCGCGCGGACGCCACCAGCCTCGGCCTGACCCCCTCCGGCCACCCGCTGTTCACGGCCGCCGTCGAACTCGCCGACCGCGGTGAGCTGCTGTTCACCGGCCGGCTCTCGCTGAGCGAGCACCCCTGGCTGGCCGACCACACCATCGACGGCAGCGTCCTGCTGCCCGCGACCGCCTTCGTCGAACTGGCCACGGCGGCGGGCGAACAGGCGGGGACGGCACGCGTGGACGACCTCACCCTGGAGTCCCCGCTGGTGCTGCGGGAACACCGCGCCACCCAGGTCCAGATCGCGCTCGGCGCACCCGACACCACCGGCGCGCGCACCTTCACCATCCACTCCCGCCCGGACTCCGGCACCACCGGGCAGGCGCCGTGGACCCGGCACGTCTCGGGAACCCTGACCCCGCCGGCGGCGGGCGCGCCCGCCGCCGGGGAAGCCGGGGAACCCGCCGCCTGGCCGCCCGCCGGGGCGGTGCCCCAGCCGCTGACCGACGTCTATCCGCGGCTGGCCGGCCACGGTTACGCCTACGGCCCCGCCTTCCAGGCGCTGCGCGCCCTCTGGCGCGACGGCGAGGACATCTACGCCGAACTGCGACTCGCCGAGGAACACCACGAGGCCGCCGGTCTCTTCGCGGTCCACCCCGCGCTGCTCGACGCCGCCCTGCACCCCCTGGTGCTCGACGCGGCCGACCGAAGCGGCGACGCCACGCGGATCCGGCTGCCCTTCGCCTGGTCCGGAACGACGGTGCACGCCACGGGCGCGACCTCGCTCAGGGCCCGCCTCACCCCGGCCGGACCCGACAGCTTCACCCTCGCCCTGGCCGACCCCGCGGGACTGCCCGTCGCGACCGTCGAACGGCTGACCCTCCGGCCGGTCCCCAGAGACCGGCTCGCCCGGTCCGCCGCCGACACCGCCGACGCGCTGTTCACCGTCGACTGGCCGGCCGTCGCCGCACCGGAGAACCCCGGGACACGCCTGGTGGTGGCCACCGGCGAGGAACTGCCCGACCCGGACGGCGCCGACGCCGTCATCGTGACCTGCGCCCCCGAGACCGGGCGGGAAGACTCCGCCGAAGCCGCCCACGCCGCCGCGCACCGGGCACTGCGGTGGGTCCAGGACATGCTCCGGGACGACCGGTACGCCCGGACCCCGCTGGTGTTCGTGACCCACGGAGCCGTCGCGGCGCTCCCGGGCGACCCGGTGCCCGGCCTGGCACAGGCCCCGGTGTGGGGCCTGGTACGCGCCGCGCAGTCCGAGCACCCCGGCCGCGTCCTCCTCGTCGACCTGGCACCCGGCGACGAGGAGAACGCCCGGGACCTGCTGCCCGCCGCCGTCGCCTGCGGCGAACCGCAGGTCGCCGTACGCCACGGCCGGCTGCACACGCCGAGACTGACCCGGACGGCACCCGGGACCGGCGCGGCGCGGACCGCGCTCGACCCCGAGGGCACCGTCCTGATCACGGGCGGCACCGGTGGGCTCGGCGCCCTGCTGGCCCGGCACCTCGTGGTCCGCCACGGCATCCGCCACCTGCTGCTGGCCAGCCGCCGGGGCCCGGCCGCCCCGGGCGTCGACGCGCTGCGCGAGGAACTGACCGGACTGGGCGCCGACGTCACCGTCGCGGCCGTCGACGCCGCCGACCGCACCGCCCTGGCCGCCGTGCTGGCCGGCATCCCCGCCGCACACCCGCTGACCGCGGTGGTGCACACCGCCGGAGTCCTGGCCGACGCCACCGTGGAATCCCTCACCGGCGAACAGCTCGACTCCGTCCTACGGCCCAAGACCGACGCCGCCTGGAACCTGCACGAGCTGACCCGGGACGCCCACCCGGCCGCCTTCATCCTCTTCTCCTCCATCTCCGGCATCACCGGCACGGCCGGCCAGGCCAACTACGCGGCGGCCAACACCTATCTGGACGCCCTCGCCGCGCACCGCCGGGCCCAGGGCCTGCCCGCCACCTCGCTCGCCTGGGGACTGTGGAACGGCGACCACGGCATGGGCGGCTCGCTGAGCCAGGCCGACCTCGCCCGGTGGGCGCGGTCGGGCGTCTCGCCCCTGACCCCGCACCACGGCCTGGAACTGTTCGACACCGCGCTCGCGGACGGCGGCACGCTCCTCGTCCCCGTCGCGCTGAACCCGGCCCGGGCGGCCGCCGACGGCACCGAACCGCCCGCCGTGCTGCGCGCCCTGGTCCGGTGGCGGCCGCGCGCCACCGCGGCGCCCGCCGCCGGGGACACCGACTCGTCCTGGGCCCGGCAGACGGCACAACTGCCCGAGGAGGAGCGGCGGGAAGCCGTGCTCGGCCTCGTCCAGCGCACGGTCGCGGCCGTGCTCGGGCACAGTGATGTCGGCGCCGTCGACCCCGACCGCTCCTTCAAGGAGGCCGGCTTCGACTCGCTGTCCGGCGTGGAACTGCGCAACCAGCTCGCCGCCGCGACCGGCCTGCGGCTCTCCGCCACCGCGGTGTTCGACCACCCGTCACCGGCCGCTCTGGCCGGCTGGCTGGACGACCGGCTGGCGGGCACCGGCCCGGCCGCCGCCCCGGCCCGGACCGCCGTGGCCGCCGCCGACGAACCGATCGCCATCGTCGGCATGGCCTGCCGCTTCCCCGGCGGCGCCGGCAACCCCGAGGAACTGTGGCGGCTCGTCGCCTCCGGCACCGACGCGATCAGCGAGTTCCCCGTGAACCGCGGCTGGGACCTGTCCCGCCTGTACGACCCGGACCCGGCCAAGCCCGGCACCTCCTACGTGCGGCACGGCGGCTTCCTGCACGACGCCGACCGGTTCGACCCGGCTTTCTTCGGGATGTCCCCGCGCGAGGCCGTCGCGACCGACCCCCAGCAGCGGCTGCTCCTCGAAACCGCCTGGGAGACCTTCGAGAACGCGGGGATCCCGCCCGCCTCGCTGCGCGGCACCCGCACCGGCGTCTACACGGGAGCGATGTACGACGACTACGCCTCCCGGCTCGCCGCCACCCCCGAGGAGTTCGAGGGCTTCCTGCTGGCGGGGAACCTCTCCAGCGTGGTGTCCGGCCGACTGGCGTACACCTACGGGCTGGAAGGCCCGGCGCTGACCGTCGACACCGCGTGCTCCTCCTCGCTGGTGGCACTGCACCTGGCCGCGAACGCGCTGCGCACCGGCGAGTGCGACCTGGCCCTGGCCGGCGGCGTCACCGTGATGTCGGGCCCGAACACCTTCATCGAGTTCTCCCGGCAGCGCGGTCTGTCCCCCGACGGCCGCTGCCGGTCCTTCGCCGCGGACGCCGCCGGCACCGGATGGTCCGAAGGCGTCGGTCTGCTCCTGGTCGAGCGGCTGTCGGACGCGCGGCGCAACGGCCACCGGGTCCTCGCCCTGCTCCGCGGCTCGGCGGTCAACCAGGACGGCGCCTCCAACGGTCTCACCGCGCCCAACGGCCCCTCGCAGGAGCAGGTGATCCGGCAGGCCCTCGCCAACGCGGGACTCACCGCGTCCGACGTGGACGCCGTGGAGGCCCACGGCACCGGCACGGCGCTCGGCGACCCGATCGAGGCCCAGGCCCTGCTCGCCACTTACGGCCAGGACCGGCCCGCCGGCCGGCCGCTGTACCTGGGCTCTCTCAAGTCCAACATCGGCCACGCGCAGGCGGCGGCCGGCGTCGGCGGCGTCATCAAGATGATCCAGGCCATGCGGCATGCCACACTGCCCAAGACCCTGCACGTCGACGAGCCCTCCCCGCACGTGGACTGGGAGTCGGGGGCCGTGGAACTGCTCACCGAAGAGCGGCCCTGGGCCCGTGTCGGCGACGGGCCGAGGCGCGCCGGAGTGTCCTCCTTCGGCATCAGCGGCACCAACGCGCACGTCATCCTGGAGGAACCCCCCTCCGCGGAACCGGCGGAACCGGCGGAACCGGCGGAACCGGCGGAACCCGCGGAAGCCACCGGCACCGGCACCGGCACCGGCGCCGCCCGGGCGCCGCACGACGGCGCCGTACCGTGGATCCTCTCCGGCAAGGACGAGGCGGCGCTGCGCGCCCAGGCGCTGCGGCTCCACCGCCACCTCACCGCACACCCCGGAACGCGATCGGTGGACGTCGGATTCTCCCTGGCGACCACCCGGTCCCTCCTGGAGCACCGCGCGGCGGTCGTCGCGGACCACCCGGAGGAACTGCTGCGCGGCCTGGAGGCCCTGGCACACGGCGAGAGCACACCCGCCGTCGTCCACGCCCCCGGCTCCCGGCGCGGCAAGCTCGCCTTCCTGTTCACCGGGCAGGGCAGCCAGCGCCTGGGCATGGGCCGCGAGCTGTACGGGAGTTCCCCGGTGTTCGCGCAGGCACTCGACGCCGTCTGCGAGCGGCTGGACCCCGCGCTGCCCCGGCCGCTGAAAGACGTGCTGTTCGCCACCCCCGGGTCCGAGGAAGCGGCGCTGCTCGACCGGACGGTCTTCGCCCAGGCCGCGCTGTTCGCCGTGGAGGTGGCGCTGTTCCGGCTGCTCGAACACCATGGCGTCACCCCGGACCTCCTGCTCGGCCACTCCATCGGCGAGGTCACGGCCGCGCACGTGGCGGGCGTCTTCACCCTCGACGACGCCTGCGCGCTGGTGGCCGCCCGCGGCCGGCTCATGCAGGCGGCCCGCGCCGGCGGCGCGATGGCGGCGGTGCAGGCGAGCGAGGAGGAAGTGCTGCCCACCCTCGCCGGCTACGGCGACGCCCTCGCGATCGCCGGGATCAACGGCCCCCGGTCGGTCGTGCTCTCCGGCGACGAGGACGCGGTGGAGGCCGTCGCCGCCCTCTGGCGGGAGCGGGGACGCAAGACCAAGCGGCTGCCGGTCAGCCACGCGTTCCACTCCCCGCACATGGAGGAAGTCCTCGACGAGTTCCGCGCCGTCGCCTCGAAGGCCGCCTTCCATGAACCGCGTATTCCGCTCGTCTCCAATGTCACCGGGGCCCTCGCCACGGCGGAGCAACTGCGGTCACCGGACTACTGGGCCCGGCACATCCGCACGGCGGTCCGCTTCCTGGACGGCGTGCGCTGCCTCGCCGGCCAGGGCGTGACCGACTACGTGGAGGTGGGCCCGGACGGCGTCCTGACCGCCCTGGTCCAGGACTGCCTGGAGGAGGCCGCCGGCTCCCTCACCCCGGTGCTGCGCTCCGGCCGGCCCGAGACCCACACGGCCGCCGTCGTCCTGGCACGGCTGTGCCTGCGGGGCGTGCGGCCCGACTGGTCCGCGCTGTTCCCCGGGGGCCGCCGGATCGACCTGCCGACGTACGCCTTCCAGCACGCCCGCTACTGGCTCCAGGAGCCGGCCGCGTCCGCCGACGCGACCGGGCTCGGCCTGGGCCGCACCGGTCACCCCTTGCTCGGCGCGGCCGTACGGATGGCCGGCCGCGATTCCCTCCTGCTCACCGGCCGGATCTCCCGGGACACGCAGCCCTGGCTGTGGGACCACGCCGTCCACGGACTGGCCCTGCTGCCGGGCACGGCCTTCGCGGACCTCGCCCTGCGCGCCGCGCGGGAGGCCGGCTGCGACCGGGTGGAGGACCTGACCCTGTCGGCACCGCTGCCCCTGCCCGAACGGGAGGGCGTACAGGTGCAGGCCGTCGTCGGCGAACCCGACGACGAGGGACACCGCAGCGTGGAGATCCACGCACGGCCCGACACCGACGACACCCTGCCGTGGGCGCTGCACGCCACCGGCCGGCTCGCCCCGGGCACCGGTCCGCGACCGGCCCCCGACCCGTCGCCCTGGCCGCCGGCCGGGGCCCGGGAGGCAGACCTGGAGGGCGCGTACGACCGTCTGGCCGGGCACGGCTACGCCTACGGCCCGGCCTTCCGGGGCCTGCGCCGGGTGTGGCACACGGACACCGAGCTGTTCGCCGAGGTAGCCCTCGCCGACGAACAGCACCGGGACGCCGCGCGGTTCGTCCTGCACCCCGCGCTGCTCGACGCCGCCCTGCACACCCTGCTGCCGGGGGTGGCCGGCGAGGACCGGGCCGCGGTCCTGCCCTTCGCCTGGTCCGGCGTGGCCGTATGGGCGTCGGGTGCCACGGCCCTGCGGGTCCGGCTCTCCCTGACCGGCACCGACACGGCCTCCCTGACCGTCACCGACACGACGGGGGAACCCGTCGCCTCGGTGGCCGAACTGGCGCTGCGGCCGCTGTCCGCCGAGTCCCTGCACGCGGCGGCGCGCGCCCACCACGACGGACTGCTCGCGGTGGAGTGGACCCCCGCCGCCCCCGCCACGCCCCCGGACCGCCGGGCCTGGGCGGTCGTCGGCGAGGACGGCCCGGAGTTCGACGGGCTGGACAGCCATCCGGACCTGAAGGCGCTCACGGCCGCCGTGGACGCCGGAGCGCCGGTGCCCGACGTGGTCCTGCTGCCGCTGCGGTCCGCCCCCGGGGAAGCGGACGAACACCTGCCCGGCCGGGTGCACACCGCGACCCGGCAGACGCTGGAACTCCTCCAGTCGTGGCTGGCCGAGGAGCGCTTCGCCGGCACCCGGCTCGTCGTGGTCACCCGCGGCGCGGTCGCCGCGGGCCCCGAGGACGTCACCGACCTGGCCCACGCCGCGCTGTGGGGCCTGCTGCGCACCGCGCACAGCGAGCACGCCGGCCGGTTCGCCCTGCTGGATCTGGACGGCGCGCCGGCCTCCGCCGAGGCGCTGGCCTCCGCCGTGGCGACGGGCGAGCCGCAGGCCGCCGTCCGCGCCGGGACGGTGCTGGTGCCGCGGTTCGTCCGCGCCCACCCGGACCAGGCCGCCGCGGAGAACACCCCCGACCTGTCCGGCGGCACGGTGCTGATCACCGGAGCCACCGGCGCCCTGGGACGGATCCTCGCCCGGCACCTGGTGGCGCGCCACGGCGCGCGCCGGCTGCTGCTGCTCAGCCGGCGCGGCGCGGACGCCCCCGGCGCGGCCGCCCTGCGGGACGAACTGCACGCGCTGGGCGCGGAGGCCACCTTCGCCGCCTGTGACGCGGCCGACCGGGACAGCCTGGCCGAAGCCGTCTCGGGCATCCCGGCCGAACACCCGCTGACGGCGGTCGTGCACACGGCCGGCATCGTGGACGACGGGCTGCTCACCGGGCTGACGCCGGACCGCCTGGAGGCCGTGCTGCGGCCCAAGGTCGACGCCGCGTGGCACCTGCACGAGCTGACCCGCGACCTGGACCTGACCGCGTTCGTGCTCTACTCCTCCATCGCCGGTCTCCTCGGCACCGCCGGACAGGCCAACTACGCGGCCGCCAACACCTTCCTGGACGCCCTCGCACAGCACCGCCGGGCCCACGGCCTGGCCGGGGTCTCGCTGGCCTGGGGACTGTGGGAAGGCGACGGCATGGGCGGTTCCCTGACCGACGCCGACCTGCGCCGCCTGGCACGCACCGGCCTGCGGGCCCTGCCCGCCGACACGGCGATGGACCTCTTCGACACCGCCCCTGCCACCGGCCGGGCCGTCCTGGCGGTCACCGGCCTGGACCTCGCGACCCTGCGCACCCAGGACGCGGAGCCGCCCGTCCTGTTCCGCGGCCTGGTGCACAGGCCCGCCCCGCGCGCCACGGCGGCGGCCGGCACCGGACGGTCCGGTCCCACGCTGGCCGAGCGCCTCGCCGCACTGCCCGGACCCGAACAGGACCGGCTGCTGGTCGACCTGGTCCGCACCGAGGTGGCCGGTGTCCTCGGCCACGCCGACCGCGGCACGGTCGGCGCCGAACGGGCCTTCCAGGACCTGGGCTTCGACTCGCTGACGGCGGTCGAGCTGCGCAACCAGCTCGGCAAGGCCACCGGCCTGCGACTGCCGACGACGCTGGTCTTCGACCATCCCACTCCGGCGGCGCTGGCGGCCTTCCTGCGCCCGCAGCTCGTCGCGGACACGGAGCCGGCCGGTGCCGCGCTCGACGGCCTCGACCGGCTGGAGGACCTCATCCGCTCGGCCGGAGCGGACCAGGACGCGCGGCACCGGATCCGTACCCGTCTGCGCGAGCTGCTGGACATCACCGACACGGCGGACCGGGGGGACGGCGAGGACAGCGAGAAGCCCGGCCATGACGACCTCGATTCCGCGTCCGACGAGGATCTGTTCGCCCTCGTGGACGGACTGGACTGACCGCGTGCCGCGGCCCGCGCGCCGGGCGGCACCCCGCACACATGCTCATTCGATTGGGGAGTTGACCACAGGTGGCTGACGAGAAGGAACTTCGCGACTACCTCAAGCGGGCCATCGCCGACGCGCGGGACGCCCGCCGGAAGCTGCGTGAGGTGCAGGACAAGGCACAGGAGCCGATCGCGATCGTCGGCATGGCCTGCCGGTACCCGGGCGGGGTCGCCTCCCCCGGGGACCTGTGGCGGCTGGTGGCCGACGAGACCGACGCCGTCTCCGGCTTCCCCGACAACCGCGGCTGGGACCTGGAGAAGCTGTTCGACCCGGACCCCGAGCGGGTGGGCACCTCGTATGTGCGCGAGGGCGGGTTCCTGCACGACGCGGACCAGTTCGACCCCGGGTTCTTCGGGCTGTCCCCGCGTGAGGCCCTGGCCGCCGACCCGCAGCAGCGCATGCTCCTGGAGACGACCTGGGAGGCCCTGGAACGGGCGGCCATCGACCCGGTCTCGCTGCGCGGCAGCAGGACCGGGGTCTTCGCCGGGCTGATGTACACCGACTACGGCGCCCGGCCGCAACTGCCCGTGGAGGGCTTCGAGGGCTACCTCTACAGCGGCAGCGCGGGCAGCATCGCCGCGGGCCGCATCGCCTACACCTTCGGGTTCGAGGGCCCGACGGTGGCGGTCGACACCGCGTGCTCCTCCTCCCTCGTGGCACTGCACCTCGCGGTCAACGCGCTGCGCGCCGGGGAGTGCGACCTGGCCCTGGCCGGCGGCGCCGCGGTGATGTCGACGCCGGTGGCCTTCACCGAGTTCTCCCGGCTGCGGGGCCTGGCGCCGGACGGACGGGTCAAGCCGTTCTCGGCGGCGGCGGACGGGACGGCGTGGTCGGAGGGGGTGGGGCTGCTGCTGGTGGAGCGGCTGTCGGACGCGCGGCGCAACGGGCACCGGGTGCTGGCCGTCATACGGGGGTCCGCCGTCAACCAGGACGGTGCCTCCAACGGGCTGACGGCGCCCAACGGCCCGGCGCAGGAACGGGTCATCCGCCAGGCCCTGACCAACGCGGGCCTGGGCCCGGCCGACATCGACGCCGTGGAGGCGCATGGCACCGGCACCCGCCTCGGTGACCCCATCGAGGCGCAGGCCCTGATCGCCACCTACGGCCAGGACCGCCCCGCCGGCCACCCCCTTCACCTCGGCTCCCTGAAGTCCAACATCGGCCACACCCAGGCCGCCGCGGGCGTCGGTGGCGTGATCAAGATGGTGCAGGCCATACATCACGGTGTGCTTCCCCGCACCCTGCACATCGACGAGCCCACGCCGTTCGTGGACTGGGACTCCGGCGCGGTCCGCCTGCTCACCGAGGCCACCGAGTGGCCCCGCAAGGACGACGGCGGGCCCCGGCGCGCCGCCGTCTCCGCCTTCGGCATGGGCGGTACCAACGCGCACGTGATCCTGGAACAGGCACCCGACCCCGCCGGTGATGGTGACGGCGGTGGCGAGAACGGCGGTGCGACCGTGGGTGCGGTGGTGCCGGCGAGCCTGCCGTGGCTGCTGTCGGCCAAGTCCCCGAAGGCGCTGGCCGCGCAGGCCCGGCGGCTGCTGGACCACATCGAGGGGCTCGGTGCGGACGCGGCCCCGCTTGATTTGGCGTACTCCCTGGCGGTCACCCGCAGCGCGCTGGACCACCGTGCCGTCCTGGTCGCCCCGGCCGACACCCTCCCGCGGGAACAGCTCCAGGCCCTCGCCGACGGCACCCCCACACCCGATACCGTCACCGGCAGTGCCGGCGAGCCGTCCAGGACGGCGTTCCTCTTCCCCGGCCAGGGCTCGCAGTGGACGGGCATGGCCGTGGCCCTGATGGACACCTCACCGGTGTTCGCCGCCCGGATCGCCGAGTGCGGCCGGGCCTTCGCCCCCTTCGTCGACTGGTCCCTGGAAGACGTCCTCCGCCAGGCCGACGGGGCCCCCTCGCTGGACCGGGTGGACGTCGTCCAGCCGGTGCTGTTCGCCGTCATGGTGGCACTGGCCGAACTGTGGCGAGCCCACGGGGTGCAGCCGTCGGCCGTCGTCGGGCACTCCCAGGGCGAGATCGCCGCCGCCTACGTGGCGGGCATCCTCTCCCTCGACGACGCCGCCCGCGTGGTGACGCTGCGCAGCCAGGCCATCGGCCGGGTCCTGGCGGGCCTCGGCGGCATGGTGTCCGTCGCGCTCCCCGTCGAGGAGGTGCGCGAGCGCATCGCCCCGTGGCAGGAGCGCATCCAGATCGCCGCGGTCAACGGCCCCGCCTCCGTCGTGGTGGCCGGCGAGGTCGAGCCCCTGCAGGAACTGCTCGCCGCCTGCAAGGCCGACCGGGTCCGGGCGCGCGCCGTCCCCGTGGACTACGCCTCCCACTCCAAGTACGTGGAACTGCTGGAGGAGGAGCTCGCCACCCTGCTCGCCCCGATCAGCCCGCGGTCGACGAGCATCCCCTTCCTCTCCACGGTGACGGGCCGGTGGGTCAAGGGCCCCGAGCTCGACGCCGGCTACTGGTACCGCAACCTGCGCCGGCCCGTGGAGCTGGAACAGGCGGTGCGCTCGCTGCTGGAGGACGGCTTCGGCACGTTCGTCGAATCCAGCCCGCACCCGGTGCTGGCGGTCGCCGTCCAGGAGACGGCCGAGGCCACCGGCCACGACGCCGCGGTGATCGGCTCGCTGCGCCGTGACGAGGGCGGCCTCGAACGCTTCTGGCTCTCCCTCGGCGAGGCCCACAACCACGGCGTCGCCGTCGACTGGCAGACGGTCTTCGCCGCCACGGGCGCACGGCGCGTCACCCTGCCCACCTACGCCTTCCAGCGCACCCGCCACTGGCTGGAGACCTCCTCCGCGCCGAGCGACGCCTCCGGCTTCGGGCTCGGCTCCGCCGACCACCCGCTGCTCGGCGCCGCCGTCGCGGTCGCCGACCGGGACGGATTCCTGCTCACCGGCAAGCTGTCCCGCCGCACCCACCCGTGGCTGGCCGACCACACCGTGTACGGCTCGGTGCTGCTCCCCGGCACCGGTCTGGTGGAGCTGGCCGCCCGGGCCGGCGAGTACGCCGGCTGCGAGCGGATCGAGGAACTCACCCTTGAGGCCCCGCTGACGCTCCCCGACACGGAGGCCCTGCAGATCCAGCTCGTGGTCGGCGAAGCCGACGAGGACGGGCGCCGCAGACTCGGCGTGTACTCCCGGCCCGAGTCCGCCGCGCACGACCGCCGGGCCTGGACCGCCCACGCCGGCGGACTGCTCGCCCCCGACACCGGGGAAGCCCCCGCCGGGCTGCTCGCCTGGCCCCCGGCGGGAGCCCAGGAGGTCGACCTGGACGGTGTCTACGAGCGGGTCGCCGAACACGGCTACGCCTACGGCCCCGCATTCCGGGGACTGCGCCGGTTGTGGACGGCGGACGGCGAGCTGTTCGCCGAGGTCGCCCTCGGCGAAGAGCTCCAGGCCGACGCCGGGAAGTTCGCCGTGCACCCCGCGCTGCTGGACGCGGCACTGCACAGCCTGCTGCCCGGCGTGGCCGGCGACCGGCCCGCCCTGCTGCCCTTCGCCTGGTCCGACGTGACGGTGCACGCGGCGGGGGCGTCCGTCCTGCGAGTGCGGATCACCCCGACCGGACCCGAGTCCGTGACCCTCCTGGTGGCGGACGGCGTGGGCGAGCCCGTCGCCACCGTCGGATCGCTGGCGCTGCGCCCGCTGTCGAAGGAGGCGCTCGCCGCGGCGGCCGACGCCCACCGGGACGGGCTGTTCCGGGTGGAGTGGACCCGTCTCGCCGATCCGGACCGGGACGTCGACACCAGCGGCTGGGCCGTGGTCGGCACCGGCGACCCCGTTCTCCCGGCGGGCACCGGGCACACCTGGCCCGACCTGGCCGCCCTCACCGCGGCCGTCGACGACGGGGCACCGGTGCCCGACGTGGTGCTGGTGGTGCCGGCCGCGCACGACACAGCGGCCGGGGAACTGCCCACCACGGCCCGGGCCGCCATCCGGCACCACGCCGGACTCGCCCGGGACTGGCTCGCCGACGAGCGGTTCGCCGGCACCCGCCTGGTCGTCGTCACCCGCCAGGCGGTGGCCGCGGGCCCCGACGACGAGGTGACCGACCTGGTCCACGCCGGCCTGTGGGGACTGTTCCGCTCCGCCGAGACCGAGAACCCCGGCCGTTTCACACTGGTCGACCTGGACGGCAGGCCCGGCCACGCCGACGCCCTGGCCGCGGCCGTGGCCTCCGGCGAGACCCAGTCCGCGGTGCGGGACGGCACGGTCGTCGTCCCCCGCCTCGCCCGGGTACAGCGCGGGCGGACGCCCCGGGACGGCGCGCACACCTCACCCTGGGAGCGGGGCACCGTCCTGGTCACGGGCGCCACCGGCACGCTCGGCCGGCTGCTCGCCCGGCACCTGGTCGTCCGGCACGGCGCGCGCCGGCTGCTGCTGCTCAGCCGGCGCGGCGCGGACGCCCCCGGCGCGGCGGAGCTCCGCGACGAACTGGCTGAGCTGGGCGCCGAGGCCGTCTTCGCGGCCTGTGACGCCGCGGACCGCGAGGCGCTGTCCTCGGTGCTGGACACCATCGGCGCCGAGCACCCCCTGACGGCGGTCGTGCACACCGCCGGCGCCGTGGACGACGGCCTGCTCTCCGGGCTGACCCCCGAGCGGATGGACGCCGTACTGCGGCCCAAGGTCGACGCGGCCTGGCACCTGCACGAGCTGACCCGCGACCTGGACCTGTCCGCGTTCGTGCTCTACTCCTCGCTGGCGGGTCTCCTCGGCACGGCGGGACAGTCCAACTACGCGGCCGGCAATACCTTCCTGGACGCGCTCGCCGCCCACCGCGCCGCCCACGGTCTGCCCGCCACCTCGCTGGCCTGGGGCCTGTGGGAGGAGGGCAGCGCCAGCACCAGCCACCTGGACGAGGTGGACCTGAAGCGCATGGCCCGCTCCGGGCTGCTGCCCCTGTCGTCCGAGGACGGCCTGGCGCTGTTCGACGCCTCCCTCACCACCGGTGAGACGGTCCTCGCGGTCACCGCCCTGGACCCGGCCGCCCTGCGCCACAACGCCGAACCGCCGGCCCTGCTGCGCGGACTCGTGCCCGCCGCGCGCCGGCGCGCCCGGGCCGGTGCCTCCGCGGGCTCCTCGCCGGCCGAACAGCTGGCCCGCCTCTCCGCGGACGAGCGACGCCGGGTCCTGGTCGATCTGGTGCGCGGACATGTGGCGGGGGTCCTCGGCCACTCCGACCCCCAAGGCCTGGACGCCGACCGCGCCTTCAAGGAGCTCGGCTTCGACTCGCTGACCGCGGTCGAACTCCGCAACCGCCTGGGCAGCGCCACCGGGCTCCGCCTGCCGACCACGCTGGTCTTCGACCACCCGACACCGGCCGCGATCGCCGCCCACCTGTCGGGGCTGCTCGCCGGCCGGGAGGAGGACGAGCGGCATCCGGCGGCCGGTCCGGTGCCGACCCCCGCCCCGGCGGCCGACGACCCCGTCGTCATCGTGGGCATGGCCTGCCGCTACCCGGGCGGAGTGTCGACGCCGGAGGACCTGTGGCGCCTGGTGGCCGATGGGGTGGACGCCATCTCGGAGTTCCCCGACGACCGCGGCTGGAACGTGGCCGCGCTCTACGATCCTGAGCCGGGCCGTCCGGGCCGGACGTACACCAAGAACGGCGGATTCCTTTACGACGGCGACCACTTCGACCCCGCCTTCTTCGGGATGTCCCCGCGGGAGGCCCTCGCCACCGACCCGCAGCAGCGCCTCCTGCTGGAGACCGCCTGGGAGACGCTGGAGAACGCCGGCATCGACCCGTCGACCCTGCGGGGCAGCCGCACCGGGGTGTACGCGGGCGTGATGTACCACGACTACGCGTCGCGGGTGCGCGACGTCCCCGAGGACATGGAGGGCTATCTGCTCAGCGGCAACGCGGGCAGTGTCGCCTCGGGCCGGGTGGCGTACACCTTCGGCTTGGAGGGACCCGCCGTCACCGTCGACACCGCGTGCTCCTCCTCGCTGGTCGCCATCCACCAGGCGGCGAACGCGCTGCGCGCCGGGGAGTGCGACCTCGCGCTCGCCGGGGGCGTGACGCTGATGTCGACGCCCCTGGGCTTCGTCGAGTTCTCGCAGCAGCGGGGCCTGTCGCCGGACGGACGCTGCCGGTCGTTCTCCGACACGGCGGACGGCACCGGCTGGTCCGAGGGCATCGGACTGGTCCTGGTGGAGCGGCTGTCGGACGCGCGGCGCAACGGGCACCGGGTGCTGGCCGTCGTCCGGGGGTCCGCCGTCAACCAGGACGGTGCCTCCAACGGGCTGACGGCGCCCAACGGCCCGGCGCAGGAACGGGTGATCCGCCAGGCCCTGGCCAACGCCGGGCTCACCCCCGCGGACGTGGACCTGGTGGACGCGCACGGCACCGGCACCCGCCTCGGCGACCCCATCGAGGCGCAGGCCCTGCTGGCGGCCTACGGCCAGGACCGGCCCGAAGGACGCCCGCTGTACCTCGGGTCGCTGAAGTCCAACCTGGGCCACACCCAGGCCGCCGCCGGTGTCGGCAGCGTCATCAAGATGGTGCAGGCCATGCACCACCGGACGATGCCGCGGACCCTCCACGTGGAGAGCCCCACCCGGCACGTCGACTGGGAGGCCGGCGAGGTCGTCCTGCTCACCGAGGCACGGGAATGGGAGACGGCGGACGCTCCGCGTCGTGCCGGTGTCTCGTCCTTCGGTATCAGCGGCACCAACGCGCACATGATCCTCGAAGAGCCGGAGCCGGCCGGGGCACCGGCGGACGCGGAGCCCGACGGCACCGGCCGCACACTGCCCGTCGTCCCGTGGCTGCTGTCCGGCAAGACCCCCGAGGCGCTGGCGGGGCAGGCCCGAAAGCTCCTCACCTACCTGGAGGACCACCCGGAGACGACCGACCTGGACGTCGCCTACTCGCTGGCGACCACCCGTGCCGCACTCGACCACCGCGCCGGTGTCACCGGCACCGACCGGGACGAACTGCTCGCCGGACTGCGCACCGTGGCCGCCGGCACCGCGACCGCCGTACGCGCCCGCGCCGACCTGTCCGGGGGAACGGCCTTCCTGTTTACGGGGCAGGGGGCTCAGCGGGTGTCGATGGGGCGGGAGTTGTATGGGGTGTTTCCGGTGTTCGCGGAGGCGTTCGATGCGGCGTGTGGGTGTTTGGACAAGGGGTTGGAGCGGCCGTTGAGGGAGGTGGTGTTCGCGGAGCCGGGGAGTGTGGAGGCGGGTTTGCTGGAGGGGACGGGGTATGCGCAGCCGGCGTTGTTCGCGGTGGAGACGGCGTTGTTCCGGTTGGTGGAGTCGTGGGGTGTGCGGCCGGATGTGGTGGTGGGGCATTCGGTGGGGGAGTTGGCCGCGGCGCATGTGGCGGGGGTGTTGTCGTTGGAGGATGCGGCGCGGTTGGTGTGTGTGCGTGCGGAGTTGATGCAGGCTCTGCCGGGTGGTGGGGCGATGGTGGCGGTGGAGGCGTCGGAGGGTGAGGTGTTGCCGCTGTTGGCGGGGCGGGTGGGGATTGCTGCGGTGAATGGTCCTCGGTCGGTGGTGGTGTCGGGGGATGAGGGGGCTGTGGAGGGTGTGGTGGGGCGGTTGCGGGGGTTGGGGCGGAGGGTGAAGCGGCTGGCTGTGTCGCATGCGTTTCATTCGCCGTTGATGGAGCCGGTGTTGGAGGAGTTCCGTGCGGTCGCTGGTTCGGTGCGGTTTCAGGAGCCTGGTATTCCGGTGGTGTCGACGCTGACGGGTGGGGTGGCGTCCGGGGATGATCTGGTGTCGGCCGGGTACTGGGCGGAGCAGATCCGTGGCACGGTGCGTTTCGCCGATGCTGTCAGGGTCCTGGCCGAACGGAACGTCACCGCCTTCGTCGAAATCGGCCCCGACGGAGTGCTCACCGCGCTGGCGCAGGAGGCACTGGACGACGCGCCCTTCGTATGGCCGCTGCTGCGGCGGGACCAGCCCGAATGCGCCTCCGTCGTCCGGGCGGTCACCGACCTGCACGACCTGGGTGTACCGGTGGACTGGCGGGCGTTCTTCTCCGGCACCGGTGCGCACCGCACCGACCTGCCCACCTACGCCTTCCAGCACCGGCGGTACTGGCTGGACGCAGGGCAGGACACCGCCGACGCGAGCACGTGGGGACTGAGCCCGACCGGCCACCCCTTCCTCGGCGTCGCCGTACCGCTGGCCCGGGAGGACGGCGCGGTGTTCAACGGCAGGCTGTCACCGCGGCGCACGCCGTGGCCGGCCGGCCACCTGTCCGGCGACACCACCGTGCTGCCCACCGCGGCCCTGGTGGAGCTCGCGGTCCGGGCCGGTGACGAGTTCGGCTGCGACGTCCTGCGTGAACTCACCGTCGCCGCACCCCTGACGGTGCCCGCCGAGAGCACCGTCCACGTCCAGGTCGCCGTCGGCGCGGCCGACGCGGACGGCGACCGCCCGGTCACCGTGTTCGCCCGCCACGGGGACGGCCCGTGGGAGGAACTCGCCGGGGGAACGCTCGGGACGGACCCCGCATCCGACGCCCCGGCCTCCGGGACCGCGTCCCACGAGATCGAACTCCCCGAGGAACTCCGCGAGGAGGCGGCCGCCTTCGAACTGCACCCGGTCCTGCTGGACGCGGCCGTCGGCAACCCCCCGCACGACCCCGCCCCGGGCCATGTCACGGTGGCGGCCGAGTGGCGCGGGGTCCGCCTCCACGCGGCCGGCGCCACGGCGGCGCGGGTGGAGCGCACCGACGCCGGCGACGACCGGCTGGGGCTGCGCCTGACCGACCCCGCCGGCGAACTCGTCGCCACCGTGGCCTCGGTCGCCTTCCGGGACGTCCCCGAAACGCTGTTCACCCGTGCCGGGGGCGAAACCGGCGCGGCGGACGCCCAACCGGTCAAGGTACCCGTGCGGCGCCGCGCCGGAACCCGGACCGAACCGGTCCGGTCGCTCGCGGACCGGCTGGCCGGGCTGAGCGAGACCCAGCGGTACGACCTGGTGTCCGAGGTGGTGCGCGACACGATGGCCGCGGTCCTCGGGCACACCGACCCCGCCGCCATCGACGAGGAACGCTCCTTCCAGGAGCTGGGCTTCGACTCCCTGACGGCCGTCGACCTGCGCAACCGGCTCCGCCACGCCACCGGAATCGGCCTGGCCGCCACCGCGGTCTTCGACCACCCGACACCGGGCGCGCTGACCGCCCATATGCTCGCGCAACTCGCTCCGCCGTCCGCCCCGGGCGACGGGGACACCACGGTGGCCCTCGAACTCGACCGACTGGAAGCCGCCCTGGGCTCGCTCCCGCCGGAGAGCGACGACCACGCCGCCGTGGCGCAGCGGCTGCAGTCCCTGCTGTCCCGGCTGCCCATACCGACGCCGCAGGCGGTGGACCGGCGGCCCGCGGAGATCGAAACCGCCTCGGCGGACGAGATCTTCGACTTCATCGACAACGAACTCGGCCGTACGTCCGGCTGACCAGTCACACCTATTCGGTTCCGAGGAGATGTGGGTGTCCCATGGCTGACCCAGACAAGGAAGAGAAGCTCGTCGAGTACCTCAAATGGGTGACTGCCGATCTTCAGAAGACCCGCCGGAAGCTGGCCGAGCTGGAAGCGAGCACCACCGAGCCGATCGCGATCGTGGGCATGGCCTGCCGCTACCCGGGCGGGGTCGCCTCCCCCGGGGACCTGTGGCGGCTGGTGGCCGACGAGGTGGACGCGATCTCGCCGTGGCCCACGGACCGCGGCTGGGACATCGAGGGGCTGTACGACCCGGAGCCCGGCACACCGGGCGCCTCCTACGTCAGGGAGGGCGGCTTCCTCGACGGCGCGACCCGGTTCGACGCGGAGTTCTTCGGCATCTCGCCCCGCGAGGCGCTGGCGATGGACCCCCAGCAGCGGGTGCTCCTGGAGACCGCGTGGGAGACCTTCGAACAGGCGGGCATCGATCCCGCGCCGCTCAAGGGCAGCGACACCGGTGTCTTCGTCGGCGTGGTGGAGGAGAGCTACCTGGGCCTCGACGCCCCCGTGGAACTCCAAGGCCACCTGATGACCGGCAAGCTGAGCAGCGTGGCCTCCGGACGCATCTCCTACACCTTCGGGTTCGAGGGCCCGGCGGTGTCGGTCGACACCGCGTGCTCCTCCTCCCTCGTGGCACTGCACCTCGCGGTGCAGTCGCTGCGGACCGGGGAGTGCGACCTGGCCCTGGCCGGCGGCGCCACCGTGAACGGCGACCCCGGCGGCTACGTCGACTTCTCCCGGCAGCGGGGCCTGGCGCCGGACGGACGGATCAAGTCCTTCTCGGCGGCGGCGGACGGGACGGCGTGGTCGGAGGGTGTGGGGCTGCTGCTGGTGGAGCGGCTGTCGGACGCGCGGCGCAACGGGCACCGGGTGCTGGCCGTCATCCGGGGGTCCGCCGTCAACCAGGACGGTGCCTCCAACGGGCTGACCGCGCCCAACGGCCCGGCGCAGGAACGGGTCATCCGCCAGGCCCTGACCAACGCCGGTCTGGGCCCGGCCGACATCGACGCCGTCGAAGCGCACGGCACCGGCACCCGCCTCGGCGACCCCATCGAGGCCCAGGCCCTGCTGGCGACCTACGGCCGGAATCGCCCCGCCGAACAGCCTCTCCACCTCGGCTCCCTGAAGTCCAACATCGGACACACCGTCGCGGCGGCCGGCGTCGGTGGAGTGATCAAGATGGTGCAGGCCATGCACCACGGTGTGCTTCCCCGCACCCTGCACATCGACGAGCCCACGCCGTTCGTGGACTGGGACTCCGGCGCGGTCCGCCTGCTCACCGAGGCCACCGAGTGGCCCCGCAAGGACGACGGCGGGCCCCGGCGCGCCGCCGTCTCCGCCTTCGGCGTGAGCGGTACCAACGCGCACGTGATCCTGGAACAGGCACCCGACCCCGCCGGTGATGGTGACGGCGGTGGCGAGAATGACGGTGCGACCGTGGGTGCGGTGGTGCCGGCGAGCCTGCCGTGGCTGTTGTCGGCCAAGTCCCCGAAGGCGCTGGCCGCGCAGGCCCGGCGGCTGCTGGACCACATCGAGGGGCTCGGTGCGGACGCGGCCCCGCTCGACCTGGCGTACTCCCTGGCGGTCACCCGCAGCGCGCTGGACCACCGTGCCGTCCTGGTCGCCCCGGCCGACACCCTCCCGCGGGAACAGCTCCAGGCCCTCGCCGACGGCACCCCCACACCCGACACCGTGAACACGGCGGCGGGCTCCCGACGGGGCAAGGTCGCCTTCCTGTTTACGGGGCAGGGGGCTCAGCGGGTGTCGATGGGGCGGGAGTTGTATGGGGTGTTTCCGGTGTTCGCGGAGGCGTTCGATGCGGCGTGTGGGTGTTTGGACAAGGGGTTGGAGCGGCCGTTGAGGGAGGTGGTGTTCGCGGAGCCGGGGAGTGTGGAGGCGGGTTTGCTGGAGGGGACGGGGTATGCGCAGCCGGCGTTGTTCGCGGTGGAGACGGCGTTGTTCCGGTTGGTGGAGTCGTGGGGTGTGCGGCCGGATGTGGTGGTGGGGCATTCGGTGGGGGAGTTGGCCGCGGCGCATGTGGCGGGGGTGTTGTCGTTGGAGGATGCGGCGCGGTTGGTGTGTGTGCGTGCGGAGTTGATGCAGGCTCTGCCGGGTGGTGGGGCGATGGTGGCGGTGGAGGCGTCGGAGGGTGAGGTGTTGCCGCTGTTGGCGGGGCGGGTGGGGATTGCTGCGGTGAATGGTCCTCGGTCGGTGGTGGTGTCGGGGGATGAGGGGGCTGTGGAGGGTGTGGTGGGGCGGTTGCGGGGGTTGGGGCGGAGGGTGAAGCGGCTGGCTGTGTCGCATGCGTTTCATTCGCCGTTGATGGAGCCGGTGTTGGAGGAGTTCCGTGCGGTCGCTGGTTCGGTGCGGTTTCAGGAGCCTGGTATTCCGGTGGTGTCGACGCTGACGGGTGGGGTGGCGTCCGGGGATGATCTGGTGTCGGCCGGGTACTGGGCGGAGCAGATCCGTGGCACGGTGCGTTTCGCCGATGCTGTCAGGGTCCTGGCGGAACGGAACGTCACCGCCTTCGTCGAAATCGGCCCCGACGCCTCACTGAGCACCGCTGCCCGCGAGACCCTGGCGGAGCACGACACCGACCACCTGGTGGTGCCGTTGCTGCGACGGGACCGGAACGAACCCGAAACCCTGCTGACGGGGCTCGGCACACTGCACGCCCACGGCATCGCGGTGGACTGGCCCGCGTTCTTCCGTCCGATGCGCCCCGGCACGGTCGACCTGCCCACCTACGCCTTCCAGCACCGGCGGTACTGGCGGGACAGGAAACACCCGCACACCACCACGGGCGCGTCGGCACCGGGCGCGACCGGACACACGCTGCTCGGCACCTCCATCGCGCCGGCCTCCGGCGAAGGGATGCTGTTCAACGGCCGTCTCTCCCGGTCGACCGTGCCCTGGACACCCCGGCACACCGGCCTGGACACCCAGGTGCTCCCGGCCGCCGCTCTCGTGGAGCTCGCGGTACGGGCCGGTGACGAACTCGGCTGCGACGTGCTGACCGAACTGACCGTGCAGACCCCGCTGCCCCTGCCGGAGCACGGCACCGTCCACCTCCAGGTCGCCGTCGGACCCGACACCGCCGGCAGCCGGACGGTGACGATCCACGCCCGGACCGACGAGAACGTCCCGTGGACCCTGCACGCCTCCGGAGAACTCGGCTTCGCCGGCCGGCCGGCCCCCTTCGGTCTCACCGAGTGGCCCCCGGCCGACGCGACCGCACTCGACGGCACGGCGGCCTACGACCGGCTCGCCGAAGCCGGGCTCGCGTACCCCGAGGCGCTGCGCGGTCTGCGCACGGCATGGCGGCACGGCGACGACATCCTCGCCGAGGTACACCTGCCCGAGACCGCCGAATCCGGCGCCGACGGCTTCGAACTGCACCCCGCCCTGCTGGACGCCGCCGCGCACGCCGCGCGACTCGACCAGGCGGCCGGAGCACCGTACCCGGCGGAAGCCCTGGCCTCCCGCTGGCGCGGTGTACGCGTGTACGCCACCGGGGCCACGGCCGTCCGCGCGCGGCTGCGGCGCACGCCGGACGGGGCGCTGTCGATGTGGCTCACCGACGCGGCCGGGCAGCCGGTCGCCTCGGTGGACCACGTGGAACCCCGGCCGGGCGCGGCCGCCGTGGACATCCACGCCCACGCGCGCCTGCTCGGATCCCTGTTCACCCTCTCCTGGCGCCCGCTCACGCCCACCGGACCGTCCGGCACCCACCGCTGGGCGGCGCTGCCCGCGGTGCTCCCCGGCTCCGGCGGGCCCGGTCCGGACCTCGCGGACCTGGAGACCTTCGCCGACGTGGCCGCGGTGCGGCGCGCCACGGCGGCCGGCCGGACGCCGGACGCGGTGGCCGTGTGGTGCGCGCCCGACGACACAGGCGGCGCCGACGCCGCGCACACCGCGACCCGCGCCGTGCTGACACTGGTCCAGGAGTGGCTCGCCGACGACGAACCCGCCGGAGCCCGGCTGGTGATCCTCACCCGTGGCGCCGCGGTGGTCGCCCCCGGCGAGGACGTGAACCCCGCGGCGGCGGCGGTCTGGGGGCTGCTGCGCTCGGCGCAGTCGGAGGCACCCGACAGGATCGTCCTCCTCGACGTCGACCTCGACAGCGAGCCGGTGACGACACGGACGCTGTCGCGGGTGCTGGCGTCCGGTGAACCGCAGGCGGCCCTCCGCGCCGGGCGCGTGTTCGTACCCCGCCTGGGCAGGACCACGGCCGACGCGGTACGGAAGGCGTCCGGCGGCTGGGACCCCCGGGGCACGGTCCTCGTCACCGGCGGCACGGGCGCCCTCGGCGGACTGTTCGCCCGGTACCTGGCCGCCGAGCACGGCATCCGGCACCTGCTGCTGGTCAGCAGGAGCGGACCGGACTCACCAGGCGCCGGCGAACTGCGCCGTCAACTCACCGAACTGGGCGCCGAGGTGACGATCGCGGCGTGCGACGCCGCCGACCGCGACGCACTCGCCGAACTGCTCGCGACCCTTCCCGAGGACCGGCCGCTGACCGGTGTCGTCCACCTGGCGGGCGTGGTGGACGACGGGCTGGTGTCGACACTCACCGGGGACCGGCTGGCGGGGGTGCTGCGCCCGAAGGCCGACGCGGCCTGGCATCTGCACGAGCTGACCCGGGAGCTGAACCTGTCGGCGTTCGTGCTGTTCTCGTCCGCCGCGGGCGTGATCGGCGGCCCCGGCCAGGGCAACTACGCCGCCGCCAACGCCTTCCTCGACGGGCTCGCCCAGCACCGGGCCGCCCGCGGGCTGACCGCCACGTCCATAGCCTGGGGCCTGTGGGCCCAGACCACCGGGATGAGCCGCCACCTGGAAGAGGCGGACTTCAAACGGATCGCGCGCAGCGGCCTGCTGCCGATCACGGAGCGAGCGGGAACGGCCCTGCTGGACGCGGCCCTCGCCGTCGGCGAACCGGCGGTGACCGCGACCCCCGTGGACCCGGCGGCGTTGCGGGCGAACGCGGCCCAGGCACCGCTGGTGATGACGGGCCTGGTACCGGCCCCGATGCGGCGCGCCGCCCGCAACTCGGGCGGGGAAGCCGTGCCGCTCCCGCGACAGCTCGCCGCCCTGGACGAGACCGCGCGGCAGGAGCGGATGCTGGCCCTGGTCCGGGCCGGGATCGCCGGCGTGCTCGGCCACGCGGACGCCGACGGCGGCACGATCGGCCCCGACCAGCCCCTGAACACCCTGGGACTCGACTCGCTCACCTCCGTCGAACTGCGCAACCGGCTCAGCGACACGGTCGGCACCCGGCTGCCCGGCAGCCTCGTCTACGACCACCCCACTCCGCGCTCCCTCGCCGGCCATCTGCTGGACGTGGCACTGCGCGGACCGGACGCCCTGGACACCTCGTCCCGGCCCGCCGTGGACTTCGCGGCACAGGTCCGGCTCGCCGATGACATCAGTCCCGCGCGGGAGGTCGTCCGGGCCGTCACCGACCCGGCGGAGGTGCTGCTGACCGGCGCGACCGGCTTCCTCGGGGCCTTCCTGCTGCGCGACCTGATGCGCGACACCCGGGCCACGGTGCACTGTCTGCTCCGCGGCACCGACGCGGACGAGGCCCTGGAACGGCTGCGGACGAACATGGAGTGGTACCACCTGTGGGACGAGGTGGATCCGGCCCGGCTGCGGATCGTGGTCGGTGATCTGGCCCGACCCGGACTCGGCCTGGAGCCCGCCGAGTTCGACCGCCTGGCGCGCGTGGCCGACGTGGTCTACCACGCCGGGGCCCAGGTGCATTGGCTGCGCCCCTACACGGAGCTGAGGGCGGCCAACGTGGACGGCACCGAGGAGATCCTGCGCCTCGCCGCCCGGCACCGCACCGTACCCGTCCACCATGTCTCCTCCGTCGGTGTGTTCCCCGGCCCGGTGACCGAGGGAGAGCCCGTGCGGGAGACGGACCCGACCGGTCCCCCCGAGGCACTGGCCACCGGCTATGTGCAGAGCAAGTGGGTCGCGGAACAGATCGTCGGCCTGGCCAGGGAGCGGGGCCTGCCGGTATCCGTGTACCGCGTCGACGTGATCTGCGGCGACCAGGTGAACGGTGCCTGCCAGACGGCCGACTTCGTGTGGCTGAGCCTCAAGGGGCTGGTGCAGGCCGAAGCCGTTCCCGCCGGGCTGTCCGCGGCCGTGCACCCCGTCCCGGCGGACTACGTCAGCAAGGCGATCCTCACGGTCTCCCGGGTGCCCGGGGCCGCCGGCGGGACGTTCCACCTGTCCAACGGGAGCAGCCTGGACTTCGGTGAGTTCGTCGACCACCTCCGGGCGAGCGGGTACCGCCTGGACGAACTCGGCTGGGACGCCTGGAAGACGAGGGTGGCCGCCGACCCGGACAACGCCGTGAACCCGCTGCTCGACGCGTTCGAGGCACTGGCGTCGGACACCGGCAGGTTCTACCCGGTCTTCGACACCTCCGCGACCCGGGCCGCGCTCGAAGGGACCCCGGTCGTCTGCCCGGAGATGACGAAGGAGCTGTACGCCAAGTACGTCGGCTTCTTCGTGGACCGTGGGTACTTCCCGCCGCCTCCGGCCGGGCACGGGGAGTGACACACGCGGGCCGGGGACCGAAGCACCGCTTCGGTCCCCGGCCCGTTCGTGGCGCCGTCAGGCGACGCCGCAGACCTGTTCCCTCTCCTGGCCGCCGGCGCCGACGCCGGCGGTGCACCACAAGGGCACCGTGACTCCTTCGTGGTCGACCGGCGGCGCCGTGCCCTGGGCCACCAGGTGGGGGAGCAGCAGGCGCCAGAAGCCGGTGACGGAGCGGTCCGGGCTCCGCTCGGTTCCGGAGCGGGCCCGCACCTCCAGGCCGGCCAGGAACGACGTGATGATGGAGACGGCCTCGTCGATGCCCACGTCCGGTGACAGGGCGCGCTGGTCCCTGGCCACCACCAGCATCAGCTGCACCCAGTCCTGCCACTGCTCCCACAGATCCACCGTGCCCTGCCAGGTGGGGTCGCCGCCGAGGCTGAAGCCGGCCCGCAGCACCGGGTCCCGGACGATGCACCCGGCCAGCGCCTTCGAGGTGTCCACCAGGAGCTGTAACGGCGCGGGGTGACGCAGCGGGACACGACCGGTGATGTGCAACAGCGTCCGTGCCGCGGCCAGTTCGACGGCCTCACCCAGGGCACGCTTGCTCTTGAAATGGAAGTGGAGCGCGCCATTGCTGACACCGGCCCGATGGCTGATCGCGGAGATCGAGGCCTCGGCGTAGCCGACGTCGTCGATGACCTCCGCGGCCGAGCGGATCAGGTCTTCACGGGTTCTGAGGGCACGGTGCTGTCTCGCCATGAAAGTGCACTCCCAAAAGGATGAGTGAGCGACAGATCAAGCGCACGAGAAGGCGCCACAGAACGAACGCGCGCACCGCCGCGGAAGTCGGCTCGGCGGTCCCGGACAGCAGGAAGACGGGTCTGTCCGCATCCGGTGGCCGCCGCGTCGTGGACGGAAGTCGAAACGCACTGCTTCGGCCCAAACATGCACCGGATCACTGTAAGACCCGTCAGACCGGTTCGTACCGGGGTCCACGAATCCGGCGCGATATCGATCTCCGCGGACGCCGGCGGATCCGCAGCGCACATGAGGGGAACGACCGCCCCGGTGAAGGTGGCGCGGAGTGTGGTCCCTCACGCGGTCCCGGCCGGCACGGGCACCACCCTGCGGCGCCCTGGACGAGGCGGTGGCCCCGGACGGCCGGAAACCCGCCACCCGTCTCTCCCCGTCCCCGCCCACGCCGGCCCGGTGCTCCCTCACATGCGCGGGGTACGGGTGAGCAGCCGGTCGATCTCGGTGAGCACGTGGTCCACATGCGGACGCACCCGCGCCCGCAAGGCGTCGCTCCAACTCTCCTCGGAGTAGGGGCAGTCGAGATAGAGCTGTCTGGCGTGTCCGAGGACGGCGCGGTGCTCGGGCGGAAGCCGGGCGAGGGCCCAGTCGGCGGCGGCGTCCTTCGACCTGATCCGGCCGGTGGCGAGCGTGGTCCAGATACGGGCGAGGGTCAACAGGACGTTGCGGGTGTCGCTGTCCAGTTCGTCCAGCAGGCCCGGAATACCCGCCACGCTCGCCCGGACCAGGTCGGCCCGCGGAACCGGGTCGAGGACCCGCGCCGGGCGGAGGCCGGTGAGCGGGTGGTCCCCGCTCAGCACCATGGTGATCAGCAGGGCGAGATCGGGCATCGGCTCCGGCTGGGGGACCAGCCCCGCCTCGTACTCGCCGCGCAGCCACTCGCCGTAGAGGAAGTCACAGGTGGGCGGGTACCGCCACGGCCGGACCTCGGACTGTACGACCACGGTGAGCTCGACCGGGCGGACCTGGTTTCCGGAGCCGGAGATCCCGAGCAGTCCATCGAGGAGCGTGTGCCGGGCCCGCTCGTCCATGCGCCGTCGGGAGACGACCAGTACGTCCACGTCGCTGGCCGGGCTGAGTCCACCGAGCACGGAGGAGCCGTGCAGGTAGGTGCCGATGACATCCCGGCCGAGCACACCACCGGCCAGCTCCACGACCCGCCGAACCTGATCCACCGCACCAGCCTCTCCCACCATCCGGCCGACCGCACCGCATTATGTGGAGCGGGTCATCGTCAAGACGTGGGAGGAGCAGCCGCCGGACGCCACGCACTGGTCGACCCGGTCGATGGCGGCGGCGACCGGGATGTCCCAGTCGGCCGTTTCAAGGATCTGGCGTGCCTTCGCCCTCGCCCCGCACCGCTCCGAGAACTTCGAACGGTCCACGGACCCGCTGTTCATCGACAAGGTCCGCGATGTGGTCGGCCCCGCTGCGGAGTTCGAAAAGTTCCTGGCCGCCTACTGCCGGTGAATCTCTGACTCAGGTCACTGGGGCCGGGCCGTGCGAGTCGTCCAGTGCCCCCGGGCAGACGTCGTCGGCGCTTCACTCCTGACGGACCGACGGGACAGTCACCAGGGCGAGCTGGCGGAGGGCGGCCTGTGACGGGGAGCCGGGTTCGGCGATGGCGAGGACGATGTGCCGTTCCTCGTCCTGCGGGGGACGCAGGCTGTGCTGCCGGACGGTGAGGCTGCCGACCAGCGGGTGGTGCATCTCGTACACCGCGGAGTCACAGGGGCTGACCCTGTGATCGGCCCACATGGCGGCGAACTCCGCACTCCTCGTGGTCAACTCGTCGACGAGCGAGGTGAGAAGCGTGTCATCGGGGTGCCGGCCGGCCGTCATACGGAGGTTCTCGACGGCGGCCCTCGCCTTGCTCGGCCAGTCGGCGTACAGCGCGCGGGTGTGGGGGTCGAGGAAGATCAGGCGGACCAGGTTGGGCCGGTTGCCGGGATCCGCCGGGCCGGCCGGGTCGAGGTGGGAGGCGAACAGCGCGTGCCCCGTCCGGTTCCAGGCCAGGACGTCACCGCGCCGCCCGCTGACGAGGGCGGGAACGTCACCGACAGCCTCCAGCAGGTCGAGGGTCGCCGCGTCCAGGTGTTCGGCGGGCGGGCGGTGGACGGCCGTACGCCGCTTCGCGCGGTCCGCCAGGTCGTGGAGGTGGCGCTGCTCGGCCTTGTCCAGGTGCAGCGCCCGGCCGATGGCGTCGAGGACCTCCGGTGAGGGGCCCATGGACTGGCCCTGTTCCAGACGGGTGTAGTACGAGGAACTCACACCGGCCAGCAGCGCCAGTTCCTCACGGCGCAAGCCGGGCACCCGGCGCCGGTCTCCGTAGTCCGGCAGCCCGACATCCTCCGGACGCAGCCGAGCCCGCCGAGTCCGCAGGAAGTTCCCGAGTTCTCGCTGTCCGCTCATGTGGCCCAGTATGCGGGCCTCGCGTGCCGGGAACCTGACCCGGCCGGGGATAGGCACGGTCAGGTCTGGCGCGGTCGCCGTGATGCGGCTGGCATGGGTTCCGCACCGTTCACCCGTCGCGACGACGGCACCGGCGTGCGCCGCACCTCTCGTAAGGACGTCCACATGACCGGGCTCTTCGGCACCGCCGCTCCGTCCGGGGCGCCATTGCGGGAGCTGTCCGGCCGAGACCGCCGACGCGTACGGGCCGTGCCACGCCGGACAGCCTCGTCGCCCCTTGAGAAAGCGCAGGGAAAGCCACATGAACACCATCACCCTGGGTGACGTCACCCTCACCCGTGTCCGGGAGTACTTCGGGCCCGTGGACATGACCCCCGAGATGTTCTTCGCGGACAGCCACGCGCAGACATGGGAAGAACACCGCACCATGCTGGTCCCGGACTTCCTGGACGACGGCACCGGGATCGTCAACGCGGCGATCCAGACCTGGCTCCTGCGCAGCGAAGGCAGGACCATCCTCGTCGACACCGGCGTGGGCAATCACAAGGAGCGCCCCTACGCCCCTGTATGGAGCCGGATGGACACCGGATTCCTCGACAACCTCGCCCGCGCCGGAGTCCGCCCCGAGGACGTGGACATCGTGATCAACACACACCTTCACATCGATCACGTCGGCTGGAACACGTATCTCGACGGGCGTACCTGGGTGCCCACTTTCCCCAACGCCACCTACCTGATGCCGAAGGACGACTTCGACTTCTGGAACCCGGAGAACGGCCACACGAGCGTACTCGGCCGCGGCAACCAGAACGTGTTCGAGGACAGTGTCGCCCCGGTGCACCAGGCCGGCCAGACACTGCTGTGGGAGGACAGCCACCAGATCGACGCCGCTCTGCGCCTGGAGTCCGCCCCGGGGCACACCCCCGGGTCCTCCGTACTGATCCTCACCTCCGGGACGGACCGCGCGGTCTTCGTCGGCGACCTGCTGCACAGCCCGGTACAGATCCTCGAACCGGACTGCAACAGCTGCTTCTGCGAGGACCCCGCGCGGGCACGCGCCACCCGCCGCAAGATCCTGGGCTGGGCGGCGGACCACCACGCCCTCGTCGTGCCCGCGCACCTGGGCGGCCACGGCGCCGCACACGTGGTACGCGACGGCGGCAACTTCGCGATCAAGGACTGGGCTTCCTTCGTCCCCTACCCCGAACAGGGCTGAGCCCTGCGGAAAGGCACTCCGGTGAACCCTCGCACCAACCCCGTCGTCACCACGACGCGGGGACCCGTCCGCGGCCTGCGCCGGGGCGGCGTCGCCGCGTTCCTGAACATCCCTTACGCCGCCCCGCTCCGTGGCGCCGGACGGTTCGCGGCGCCCCGCCCGCACGAACCATGGGACGGCATACGGGACGCCACGACGCCGGGGCCCAATGCTCCACAGCCCGGACGCGAGTTCGGCCGTCTGGACATGTCCCCCTACTTCGGGGCCGGTTGGAGCCGTGGCGAGGACTACCTCACGGTCAACGTCTGGACGCCCGCCGACCCGGACGGCGACCTGCCCGTCATGGTGTTCGTCCACGGCGGTGGGTTCGTCGCCGGGTCGACGCGGTCCGCGCTGTACGACGGTTCCGCCTTCGCCCGCGACGGTGTCGTCCTCGTCACCCTCAACTACCGGCTCGGCATCGCGGGGTTCCTCGACCTTCCCGGGGCGCCTGCCAACCGCGGGCTGCTCGACGTCGTGGCCGCGCTGCGCTGGGTACGGGACAACATCGCCGCCTTCGGCGGTGCCCCGCACAACGTCACCCTGTTCGGCCAGTCGGCGGGGGCGACCGTCGTCGGGGGCGTCCTGGCCACTCCCGAGGCCGCGGGACTGTTCCACCGGGCGATCGTCCAGAGCGGCAACGGTCTGGGCGCGTTCACGCCCGAGCAGGCCGCCCGCGTCGCCGGGGCGGCGGCCCGGACCCTGGGCGTCGAACCGCACGTCGACGCCTTCGCGGAGATCCCGGACGCCCGCCTGGTGGAAGCGGCCTCCGCGCTCGCCGGCACGGACCTGCGGACGGCCACCCACCACGACCCGCTGGTCGGGCTCAGCCCTTTCAGCCTGGTCCTGGACACCCAGCCCGCGCAATCCGTCGCCGCGGGCCCCGGCGCCGGCGTCGACCTGCTCGTCGGGACCAACACGGAGGAGGGAAACCTCTACCTGGTCCCGATGGGCACCTACGCCACCTCGACCCGTGCGGACGTCGATGCCCTCGCGGCACGTGTGCATCCCGATCCGGTCCGGCTCGTGGACACGTACCGCAGGACCCGCCCGAGGGCGGCCTTCGGCGAACTGCGGTCGGCCATCATGGGCGACGCCCTGTTCGGCGCGGGCAGCCGGGCCCTGGCCGACGCACACACCGACCGGTCCGGTGGCGCCACCTACGCGTACGAGTTCGCGTGGCGCTCCCACGCCCTGGACGGACAACTGGGCGCCGCCCACGCGGTGGAGCTCCCCTTCGTCTTCGATCTCACGCACCTGTCCCGGCTGCACGGTGCCCATGCCCTGCTCGGCCCCGACAGACCGCCCGCCGGTCTCGCCCCCCGTATGCACGAGACATGGATCCGGTTCGCCAGGACCGGTGATCCCGGCTGGGTCCCGTACGACACCGTGCGCCGGGCCACCATGCGTATCGACGCCGACTGGACGCAGACCGACGACCCTCGCGGCCGGGAACGCCAGGCATGGACCTGATCGGGCACGCACGCCGTGCGACGCGTTCCTTCACGAGGCGAGCTGTCCGCACCGGGCGAGTGCGACAGCCATGGGTCGTGACGGGAGCCGTTCCCTCCAGAGCGCCGACGGACCGCGCGAACCAGTCCTCCTCGAACCGTTCGGCGGCGACTGCGGCGGCTCTGGCAACGACCCGGAGCATCTCTTTGCCGAGGGACCGCATTTCGTGCGAGCCCCGCAACGTTCTGCGGCGTGAAGGGCCTGCGGTGCTCGGTGCCGGTGCCGGTGCCAGGCCGAGGGACGGGTCAGCGGGAACCGTCGCCTGGATGGTCGGCCCTCGCCCGCCGCCGATCCGGCCGCCCTGGGAATGGTCTCGTTGATGAGGCCGGCCAGGCGGTGCAGCTGTGCGGCGAGTACGCGCTGCTCCTGCGGAGTGAACTGCGACAGGGCCGCGTACTGGCGCGCGCAGCTGGGCCCGCATGACCGCGAGGTGTGCGGCGCCTTCCTGGGCGAGGCGGATGAGGACCTGGCGCTCGTCGCGCGGTGAGCGGCGCTGGGTGACCACGCTCCTGCCCTCGACCGCCCGCAGCTGAGACGGCCACGGTCTGAGACGGCTCATGCGGGGTACCGTCCTCGCCGAACAGCGGCACCCGCGCCACGTCGGGATGCCGACGAGGTCCTGGACGACGTACGCGACTACGTCGTCGAACACCTCGCAGACCCAGAGGCCGTTCTGATCGTGGATGACACCGGGCCTGAAGAAGGGCGTCCGCTCGGCCGGTGTGCAAGGGCACAAGGAAGCCAAGCCGCTGCTGCCGAAGACGGTGCGGATCTCCGCGCTGCGCAAGCTCCGGTTCGACGCCAAGGGCCGGCCGGTGAAGGACGATGGCTACGACGAACACGCCGCCGCCGTCACGACGACCGCGGCCGTGCTCACCGGGGCCGGCTACGGCATGCCGCTGTCCTGGCAGACCGAGATTGCCCACCGCCTGCCGTACGGCTACACCCAGCACGCCGACCTGACGATGCGTGCCCCGGACGCCGGCGTGCCCGCGATGCTCCTGGAGGTCGACCGGGTCACCGAGCCCGTCGACGACCTGGTGGACAAGTTGCGTCGCTACACCGAGTGGTTCGAGCGCCTGACGCAGAAGGCCGACGCGCTCAAGGAGATGATGGCCCGTCAAAAAGCCGAGACGGTGCACGACTTCCGGCCGTGGTCGCGGCTCTACCCCGCGACGGGCCGCGAGGGTTACGTGCCGGTGGCGTTCGTCTTCACGCGTAAGACCGCCGCGCAGCGCGAGAGCCGGATGCGGCGCCTGGAGCAGGCCGCCCGCCGCTACTTCGCCGGCACCCCGCACCGGGCGAAGGGAGGCCGCCGACCGTACGGAGGCTGAGCGCGTCGCGCGCCGCCGGGCGGAGGAAGCCGAACGCGCGGCATCCAAGCGCCGGCCGTGAAGCCCCGCAGCCGGTTCGACATCGGGCGCCGCCGGTGGCGGCTGGAAAGCTGATCGCGTGAACGGAGACGAGCAGCCGCTGAACCGGCGCGTCTACGGCGATACGCCCTGACCACGGCAACAGAATGAGGCGGTACCGCACCCACGTTGGCCGTGCCGTTGAGAGCACGCTGCGGTGGAGCCGGGCTTCCTGCCGGTCACTTCCGACCCCCGAGTATCTGGTTGATATTAATCATTTGTAGATCGAATGGAAATCGGGGCCCATGAGGATGTCTGTGCCGTCTGATCACAGACTGCTACGCCAAGAGGAAAGGCATTCTCATGAGATACGGCAGAACCAGCCTGTGGGCTGCGGGTTCGGCCCTGGCCGCGGCGATGGCGCTCGTCGGCACCCTCGCCCCGGGCGCCAGCGCCGAGCAGCAGCGCGACGGTAACAGCGAGAAGAGCGTCCCGATCTCACAGGTTGTCGGCGCCGACAACCTGCGGAAGATGAACGAGCAGCGACCCCTCGTCGCCGCTGCGAGCATCCTCGCCAAGGCCCAGGAGCGGGGCCACTACGAGGGCTACACGGGCATCGGCCTTCAGGAAGACCACGTCACCCTCTGGTGGAAGGGCGACCTGCCCGAGCCCGTACAGCGGGCCGCGGAGCGGGCCCGCAGAACCGCCCCCGTGCACATCGTCGCCGCGGACCACTCGCTGGCCGAACTCAAGGACGCCTCCGAGCTGTTACAAGCCCGGCTGGAGAAGGACCCCTCGCTCGGCCACAGCGTCAAGATCCCCACTGACGGCAGCGGACTGGTCCTGGCACAGGACACCACCCGCGCAGCACGCACCGCCTCCGTCGGGCAGGACCACAGCACGGTCGACCGGATCGCCGGCGTGTCCGTGAAGACGATCAGCGAGGAGCCTCTCCAGGAACGCTCGCGTGTGAACGACGGTGCGCCGTGGTCGGGCGGAGCACAGATAAACTTCGATGGCGGGGCGTGCACGGCCGGGTTCGGTGTGCGTGACGTAAGTGCGACCTACCTGCTCACCGCTGAGCACTGCGGTCGGAGCGGCAATCGGTTCACCAACCCGCAGGGCACCTACATCGGCACCTCCACCAAGTCCAGTGACGACCACGACGTGATGCTCATCCCCACGAACTCCGACAACTTCATGTACACCGGAGGACCCGACAGCGACGCGGGCGTGCGGGTCGACGGCTGGGACCACGTCTTCCCGGGTGAGTACCTGTGCCAGTCCGGGATCACCAGCGCACGGGCCACGGGCGGCCCGGTCTGCAACATGAAGGTCCTCTTCTTCTACAACGACTCCGAAGACCTGGTGGAGGCGGAGCAGATGGACGGCCGGGAGGCGGCCCGCAGCGGTGACAGCGGCGGCCCGATATACACCGCCTCGGCCGCCGGCGGCGCGATCGCCAAGGGCACGGTGACCCGTAGCGCGGGGGCGCGCCTGGGCTTCCAGGACTTCTACACGGCCACGCGGGACTTCGGCATCTGGATCAACAGGTAGATCCGTCCTCGCGGCCTGTGCCAGGGCCCGCCCGGCGTCCTCGGCGGCCGTGAAGGCCGGGAGGACGCCGGCTTCCGTCGCGGCGGCCTCGTCGAGCCGCAGCGCGGGCCGGTGGTGGGAGCCGAGGCGGGACGGCTGTCAGTGCGGCAGTTCCTGTCCCCGTACCAGGGGCAGGGTGCCGGCGAGCCGGACCGCTGGTGGGCCAAGCGCCGCCGGACGGGGCCGGGGACGCCCGGCAGCCGCAGCAGCCGCTCGCCGGCGGCGCGCAGGACGCGATTCTCGAAGGTGTCAGCCGTATACGTTCCGTAGCCGTACACCAACGCGGCGGCGGCCGAGGAGGAGTTGCACTGAGCGGCGGCCGGTCGCTCCGGAGCGGACGGGAGGCGCCGACGAGCCCCCCGGAAGGACCACTCCTGGATCAAGACGGTGGATCAGGGCTCAGCCTGCCCCGACTCCGGTAGGCCATCGGAACTAACACCCAGGTATGGCCGATAAGTCGACGTAGCCCCAGGAACGATCGAGACGTACCTTGAGAAGCCGACTAGTGCCCAGCGAGCGATCACTCCCGATCCGTTGGATGTGAGAAACGGGGAGGAACTCTTTGTTCCGCCGATTAATCGCCGTAGTGACGATGATGGCCGGGCTGGCAGCGACACTTGTCGTTCCGGCCTCCGCCACCGATTTCCCTGCGGCCACCACGCCCTTGGTCTCCTGGAACATGGAGGGGGCCAACAACGGCGCACCGACGGGCAGCAAGTGGACCAACACGGTCCGGCAGTTCGCGCTGCAGGCGCCGATCGTGATGGTTCAGGAGGCCGGCCCGCAGCCTCCATTGGGCAGCACCGCACAGCCCAACGGGACCTACACCACGGTAGACAGCCAGGGCAACACGCATCAGCACACCGTGCTGCACCACACCTGGGTCGTCGACTCCAGTTGGCGCAATCCCATCCCGACCCGTGAGGTCTACTTCCTGCCGACCGACGACGACGCGACCAACCTGCGCCGGATCGGCGGCCGGGTCAACGTCGCGCTCGTCCTGAGTGAGGGGCCCGACGAGATGACAGTCGTCGGCAACCCGGTCGACGCCGGCCGGAACGCGCTCGGGGCGCGGTTCGGCGACGAGTGGTACTTCACCTTCCATGGCCTGTCCGGCGGCGGCGGTGACTCCGTGCCGATGCTGAGAGCCATCAACGACTGGATCGCGGCCCTCGGGACCCAGCGTGGTGTGACCTACCACGCGACGATCGGTGGCGACTTCAACGTCAATCCGGAGGACCTCTCCGCGCGGGCCAACTTCCCGCAGGGCATGCAGATCCGCAGCTCGGGTAGGGCGACCCACCAGGGAGGCCGTGAGCTGGATTACTTCGTCACCACCCACCTGAATCTCGATACCCCGGTCGATGTCCGCTCCGAGGGCAACTCCGACCACCGGCCGGTCCAGTTCGGCCGGCTCAACGCGGCCGGGCCCACTCCGTCACCCGCCGCCAGTCCGATCGAAGAGCTCCGGGTGATGCCGGTCGGTGACGGGATCACGGTCGGTGCGAACAGCACCGACGAGACCGGCTACCGGGACGGACTGAGCACCCAGGCGGAGGCCATGACCATCGCCGCGTTGTTCGGTGGCGCGCTCAGTGTCATCTTCGGGCGCACGGATTTCGTCGGTGAGCAGAAGACCGGCAAGCGCGGCGACCCCGACCACATGGGGTTCGTGGGCAAGGGAATCGACGACATCAAGGCCCAGACGATCCCCGCGCTGACAACACTGCGGCCGAACATGATGACCCTGATCGCGGGCACGGCCGATCTGACCGGCGGTGCCGACGGCGCCGCGACGGCCGGGAAGATGCGGGGCTTCCTGGACGAGATCTACCGGACCTCGCCGACGACGACCGTCCTGCTCGGCACCCTGCCGCCGTCGACGAACCCGACGTACCAGGCCCGGATCGACGCCTACAACAGCGCGCTCCGCACGATGGCCTACGACAAGATCCAGGACGGCGCACGGCTGGTGCTGGTCGACATGGGCGCGGTGACCACGGAGGACATCACCGACGAGATCTACCCGACCGACGCCGGCTACAAGAAGATCGCGGACGCCTTCGCCGCGGGCACTCGGATCGCGCTCCTGCAGCACATGATCAGCGGCCGCTCGTACGCCTGGAAGCCGATCGGCAAGATCCGGGACGCCGCCGCGACCGGCTCGAAGACCGCCTTCCCCGACCTGAACGGCGATGGCAAGGCCGACTACGCGGTGGTCGGAACGGACGGCAAGGTCACCGGCTGGCGCAACGACGACCCGACCAAGGAAGCGGTCTCACTGGGCGACATCAGCCCGGCCGACCGCGGGAACAACCCGGATGAGGTCTACTTCGCCGACCTGGACGGTGACGGCAAGGACGACTACATCCGGATCCTGCCGCCGGCCGACTCACCGACCGGCATCGTCGCGATGCGGATGTCGCGCAACACCAGCAGCGGCGACAGCATCAGTTGGGGCACCGCGACGATCGTCGCGAACAACCTCGGCTACCCGCCGCAGATGTACTTCGCCGACCTCGACGGTGACCACCGCGAAGACCTGATCACGCTGGACCGGATGAGCTTCCCGACCGCCTGGCAGAACAAGGGCGAGGAAATGCCGACTCCGGGCGGCTGGAGCAAGATCTCGGGCTTCGCCACTCCCGGTGAGTCGCCCGCCGGGCAGGTCGCCTTCGCCGACATCACCGGTGACGGCAAGGCCGATACGGTCCGGGTCGAGTTCACCACCGGTGACGTCCGGGCCTGGGAGAACACCGGCTCGCCGTGGACCGTCACCTCCGGCTGGAAGTCGCTGGGCGTGATCCGCGCCGGCGACCCGTTCCAGGGCACCACCGGGACCTTCGCCGACCTCAACGGCGACAGGATCCAGGACTTCACCCTGACCCGCTCCGGAACTACGACTACGGCTACGACGGCGAAGACCGCCCTCAAGGCAGCCAAGGCGGCCCAGGAGGCCACGGCGAGTGGTGCCGGTGACATCGAGGGCTGGCTGGTGCCGAGCTACGGCGACGGCAGCCGCACCGACGGAGGTGCCGGTGATCTCGGTGTCAACGGCGGTGTCGGCGACCCTATGGAGTCGCACCCCGGTGGCGACGACGGCGGTACGCGGCCGGCCGCGACCGGCGACTGCCGACCGGACGGTCTGGCGACCACTCCGGGTGTGGCGACGCCGTACTGCAAGATCTACCAGAGCGACGGCCGCGAATGGCTCGGTGAGGGACGCAGCCGCCGGGTCGTGGGCTACTTCAACGGTGGCCGCACGGGCGCCGACGGCACACCGCACTACCTGGTGAAGAACATCCCGTGGTCGAAGGTGACCCACCTCAACTACGCGTTCGCGTCGGTGGAGAACAACAAGATCAAGGTCGACTCGAACGCCACCCAGAAGGAGTGGCCCGGCGAGGCCGGCGCCGAGATGGATCCCTCGCTGCCCTACAAGGGGCACTTCAACCTGCTGACGAAGTACAAGCGCCTGCACCCGCGGGTGAAGACGCTGATCTCGGTCGGTGGCTGGGCCGGTTCCGGTGGCTTCTACACGATGACCACCAACGCCGACGGCTCGGTCAACCAGGGTGGGATCGACACGTTCGCGAGCTCGGTCGTGGACTTCCTGCGGACCTACGGGTTCGACGGTGTCGACATCGACTTCGAGTACCCCACGGTCCTCGAGGACACCGGCAATCCGGCCGACTGGGCGGTGTCGAACCCGCGCCGCAAGGGCCTGCCCACGACATACGCCGCGCTGATGAAGGCGCTGCGGGACTCGCTGAACCGGGCTTCCGTCGCGGACGGCAAGTACTACCTGCTCACCTCGGCGTCGTCGGCCTCCGGCTACCTGGCCCGCGGGATGGCGAACCAGACCGCGCTGAAGTACCAGGACTTCACCAACCTGATGGCCTACGACTACCACGGCACCTGGAACGACGTCGTGGGCCCGAACGCGGCACTGTTCGACGACGGCAAGGACCCCGAACTGGCCGACCAGTACGCCACCCCGGAGTACGGGAGGATCGGGTACTTCAACACCGACTGGGCGATGAAGTACATGCGTGGCGCGATGCAGGCCGGGCGCGTCAACATCGGTGTGCCCTACTACACGCGCGGCTGGCAGAACGTCACCGGCGGCACCAACGGCCTGTGGGGTACGTCGTCCAAGCCGAGCGGCTGCGAGCCGGGTACGGGCATCAAGCGGCCGTGCGGTGACGGTGCCTTCGGCATCGACAACATCTGGCACGACGAGACCAGCAACGGCAGCGAGCTCGGCTCCGGGACGAACCCGCTGTGGCACGCCAAGAACCTGGAGAAGAACATCACCCCGGTCTACGCCCCCAGCGTCGGGCTGAAGCCGCACACCGACGTCACCGACCGGCGCACGGGTTACTACACCCGGTACTGGGACGACACCACCAAGACGTCGTGGCTGTGGAACGCCGAGAAGAAGGTGTTCCTTTCGACCGAGGACGAGCAGGGCATCGACGCGGTCACCGATCTGGTCAAGTCGACCGGTGCGGGCGGCGTGATGATGTGGGAACTCGGCGGCGACTACGCCTGCCCGGCCGACGTCCAGCCGGACACCCCGTGCGGGATGGGGTACACGCTGACCACCCGGCTGAACCAGAAGCTGGGCAATGCCACTGCCTACGACAACGATCTGCGCACCGGCAGCAGCGGTGCCGCGCCGGCAGTGACGGCCAACGTGAGCGTCGAGTTGGTCAACTACCCGACTTCGACGGCGAACCTGTGGCCGTTGCAGCCGACCGTCCGGATCACCAACAACACCGGGCGCACGCTCGGCGGTGGCAAGGACACGAAGCTGTCGTTCGACATCCCGGCCTCGACGTCATGGCTGGTCAAGGACGGCAACTGGCAAACCGATGCCCAAGGCGGCCAGTGGAAACTGACACCCGGTGCCACGCTCCACCGGATCAGTACGACGCTGGACTACTGCCAGATCATCCCGGCCGGGAAGTCGCTCGACTTGCCGATCATCTACTACCTCCCGATCACCGGTCCGGTGAACACGAGTCTGTCGATCGGCGGTACGGCGTACGCACCGGTGACCGACAACCTCAAGGGACTCGGTACGGCGACCCCGCCGGCCGGTGGCTGCAGCGCCGGGAACTGGGACGCGACCAAGGCCTACTCCCCGGCCAGCCAGCCGATCGAGCAGACCACGGTCAAGTACAACGGCAAGGTCTGGAAGGCCAAGTGGTGGACGCAGGGCGATGCCCCCGGCACCGGGGCCGACGCCGACCACGAGCCCTGGAAGCTGATCGGCACCGCCAGCTGACCGTTTCCAGCCACCCCGCCTGACACTCCACGTCCTGACCACATAACCGGAGAGTGCTTCTGACCCGCAACGATGGGACATGTGCAGGGTCCTGTTGGCTGCACGGAGAGAAGCACTCTCCAGGTGAGCAAGCGTGTCGGGTTGTACCCGCGGGCTCGTGTCGAGGGCGGTGGCAGTGGGTTGGTCTCGCAGGCCGGGGCGGTGCTGATGGTCGGAACGGTCCGCAAGGTGGGCCTGGACACCGCGATATCGGCGGCGCCGACGCCGTGGCGCAAGCCGCTGACGGTGCACGACCCGGGCACGGTCCTGCCGGATATCGCGCTCTCGACGGCTCTGGGGGGACTGCCTGGCCGATGTCGCCATGCTGCGGGCCCGAGCGCGGCAGAGTGCCGGCCTTCCTGGCACGCTCGCGTGCTCGCAGCATGGACTCGGCGAACGCCTGCACCGGCGGTCGCAACGGGAGCGGGACGGCGTGGAACCGCGACCTCGAGGGCGAGACGGCGTCCGCTCCCTACGCCGTCGACCACCCAGACCGGGATGCCGCCCTGACCCCGGCGCAGCGGGCCGCCGCCGCTCAGGCCCACCGGCAGGCCGCGATGCCCGAGGAGTATCTGGAGGGCCGCACGACCGACCTGGCGACGTGGCGGCGCACACCGAAGAGCCTGGACCAGCTCGCCGCCTTCACCCGTGCCGCCGACACCCGCCGCCGCGTCATGGAGGACAGGAAGGCCGCGGCGGCCGCCCCTACCAGCCGTGTCGACCAGCACCGCCAGGAGCACGAGCAGCAGCGCCAGCAGCCGGGTCACGACCAGGGCCACGGTTCCCGGCCGTGACCGTCCGGCGGGACGCAGATCGAAGCCGCCGCGCCAGAACCCGGGACACGACCGGCGCTCCGGCTCCAGAGACATCAGGGCGCAGCGAAAGTACGGGGACCCGCGCGAACGAGGAGTAAGCATCGTCGACCTGATCCTGATACGGCTCTCATCGGAGCAGCGGGAGCACCTGGACCGGCTCACCGACGCCAGCCGCCTGCGACGGGCGGAGTTGTCGACACCGGCGCCGCTGCCCGTCCGGCGCCGGCGTGGAACTCCGCCGCGCGGCCTTCTCCTCCTTACTGCCCTGCTCCTGCCGCACCAGCTCCACGTAGTCGCAGGCCCGCAGGATCTGAACGGGGACGAGCTGGGGCCCCTTCGGCGATGTCGTCTCCTGTTCGCTGGCCGGATGCCTGCTGCGCCCGGCCGGTTGTCCTACGGTGCGCGCCCGGCCCTGTGGACAGAGACCGCACTCCGTGGCACGGCGCAGATGTGACGCCAGTCACCGGTAAACCCGTACTGCAAGGGACGGTCGAGGGGGAATCGGGCGCTTGTTGTCGATGGCCGTCAGACCGCGGACAAGGGGTGGCTGCACACGGTAGCTCCCGTCCGTGCGCAGATCCGCGCTCGGGCCGGACGACTGCCGACCCGGCCGCGTACGGCCGGGGAAACCCGAGGACGTGATGACCACCGCACCCGACCCGCACACCCTGCTGGCCCTGGCGGACTCCGCTGCGACGGCGGGCCTCACCGACACAGGACTGGCCATCAACTTCTGATCAGCGAAGACGGCACCACGAGTTCAACCTCAGTAACCCGTCCATGCATCTCCTGGCCCGTACCGCCCGACTACGCCGAAGCCTCGGCCCCTGCGCTGGGGGCGAATCCGCTCCCCTGCTCGGCGAACACCTTGATCGCGGCGCCCAGGAAATCCACCAAACCGGGGTGATAGAAATCGTGGAACGCCCTCATGGCCTCGTCCTCGGCGTAAAAGAGCGACATGCCGACATAAGCCTCCCTGGAGGGAGTGTAGAACCGGCAGGCGATGTCGAAGTGCCTGCGGACGAGCTCCTGGATCTGCTGGTCCCCTGGCAGGGAGCCGCCGTCCAGCAAAATTGTGATCTCCCGGTACAGGACGTCCCAGTCCCGGTGGACCTGCTCCCTGTCCACATGTTCCCAGTTGTTGGTCCCGGCAAGGCTCTTCGCCTGCTCCTCGGCCAACGACCGGCGACACTCGTCCTCGTAATTGTTCCCCACGGCACCGGTTCCCATCGTTTCGTCACCTCTCCGGTGGAACCCCGAGAGGCCGCGACATGTCAACATCGACCGGCCGCCGATGATCAACTGCCGCTCCAGGCCGAACGGTGACACACAGCCACCGGGTCGGCAAACCATTTCCTGGACCCTACGGCGCTCCGTCCCGGTCAGCCGGCGGCAAAAGGCGCCGCCCGAATTCCCGCGGTGACCTTGCGCGGCGGGACGAGCTCGGCTGGCACCGGGTCCGGTTCCATGACGGCCGGTCGACCGGTCTCCACGACGGAACACGGGTTCGGACGCGGAACCGTACGGTGCGGGTCTCACCACCGCGGTCTGCTCGTCCGCCGAGTCGGCGGCCGCTTCAGGGGACTCGGTGCGGGGCCGGTCCTGCGATCGCGTCATAGCCGGGGACCATAGCGGCAAGCACTGACAAGCCGGGCGACCTGCGGGTATTCGACAACACCGACATCCCTTCGCCGTGACCACCCTGCCAACCCACGCGCGCGCCTACGCCTTCGGCAGTTGCCCGGCCGCCCGTCCGAGCCCCGGTACATCAGCCCTCCGATCCGCTCGCCGACTACGGCGGCCAGCCGCTGTACCTTCGTTTCGACGTCGGCGAGCCAGGCAGACCGCGGATCGGCCAGGGCTTGCTGCATCCGCTCGGCCGGCCGCTGGCCAAGACGCGCCTCTACGTCGGCGAGGTACGCATTCAGGTCGCGCCTGATACTGCACCGAGCTCCCCAGAGAGTCGATGGCGTCCCGCATCGGCTCCCACTGGGATATCGCGGCGGCGGCGCGCCGGGCCGCGTCAGGCAGGGGCTGGGAAAGGTCAGAAGACGACCTGAGATCACCCTGCCATGGGGCCCTGACAGACCGCCGGGCGACAACGTGGTAACCGGTCCAGGCTGCGCGAGGCGGCGATCCGGGTCCTCGCTCAAGAGATGGGCCTGAGGTGCTGCTGTCGGTGGCGTACTGCGAGATCTGCGGCGCGACCTGCACGAGTACACCGACGGCCCCCACTTGGTGCCGGTCGGCAGGCCCCACCCGGCTTCGGGCGCCCGCGCCCCACTCGTCCTGGGGCACGAGTTCTGCGGCACGGTCACCGCCGTCGGCTCGGCCGTACGGAGCTGGCGACGGGTGACCGCGTCGGGGTCGAACTGCACCACCGCTGCGGCGCCTGCCCGCGCTGCCGGGCGGGCGAGTACGACATCTGCCGCTACTCCGGCTTCGCCGGGCTGGTGGGTCACGGCGGGCCGGCCGAGTACGCCCGGTCCCCTCGTACATGGCACACCGGCTGCCCGGCGAGGTGCCGCTGGAGCAGGCGGCCCTCTTCGAACCGGCCTCGGTCGCGCTGCACGCGCTGCGGCGCGGCGGGGACGCCGACAGCGTGGCCGTCGTGGGCCTGGGCCCGGTCGGGCTGCTGACCGTGCTGCTCGCCGCGTGGCGGGGAGTCCGGCGGATCGTCGCCTCCGACGTCAACCCCGTCCGGCTCGGCCGGCGCGCCTCGGCGCGGCCGAGGTGGTGGACGCCCGGGAGGAGGAAGCGGGGCTCCGGGCACGTGCCGCCTGCGGAGGCGAGGGCGCCGACGTGGCCTTCGAGGTGGTCGGCGCCCAGGCGGCGCTGGACACCTGCCTGGCGGCGACCCGTCGCGGCGGGCGGACGGTGCTGGTGGGGCTGGGGCGCCGCGTCGGCTTCGACTCCTCCGCGCTGGCCGACAACGAGCACGCGATCGTGGCCAGTGTCGGCTACCGGGACACCTATCCGGAGCTGATCCGGCTGCGTCGGGACGGAGGGCCTGGACCTCCGTTCCGTGGTGACGTCCGTCATCGCCCTCGACGACGTGGTGCGCGAGGGGTTCTTGTCGCCGCTGGACGGCGGCGATCAGATCAAGGTCCTGGTGTCGCCCTCTGCCCCGGCCTCGAAGGAGCACACCCCGGAGACCCCGGCGCACGCCGCCCAGCGATACGGACAGATGGTCGGCTGCGCACGACCGAGCCCGTGGTGCGGTCCGGCAACCGGCGTTGTCGGACCGCACCGAAGGCGATGCGAGGAGAAGCCGCCACGGCAGTCAGGCGAACATCGACGCGATCCGTCGAGGCCGTCCGCTGGCCGGTGACCAGGACAGCCCGTTTGTCATTCCGCAGTCGGAACGGCGCTGGTTCGAGAGACCACGGATCACCAGGTGACCGGCAACGCCTGCAGGCTGCGGAAGACCAGTTCCGGCACGTAGGTGAGCTCGGACTCGTCGACGGCGAGGCGGAGTCCCGGATACCGTTTCACCACGGACCCGATCGCCACCCGCATCTCCCGGCGGGCCAGTATCGCGCCGAGGCAGAAGTGCGGCCCGTGTCCGAAGGCGAGGTGTGCTGCCGGTCCTTCGCGCGTGATGTCGAAGCGGCCGGGGTCCGGGTACACACCGGGGTCGCGGTTGGCCGCGACGATGACCGGCAACACCGCCTCGCCCGCCCCGAGTTCGACGCCCTCCAGCGCGACGGGCTCGGTAGTGACCCGGACCTCGGCCGAGGTGAAGAGCCTGCTGTAGCGCAGCAGTTCGTCGACCGCCGGTCCGATCAGGTCCGGCGACGACCGGAGCAGCGCGAGTTGGTCCGGGTGGCGCAACAGGGTCAGCAACGAGTTGCCCAACTGGTTGACGGTCGTCTCGTGGCCGGCGATCAGCAGACCCTCGAGGTTGGCCAGCAGCTCGGGTTCGGTGAGGTGGTCGCCCTCGTCGTTGGCGGCGACCATCGCCGAGATCAACCCGTTGTCCGGCCGCGCCCGCTTCTGTCGCACCAGGTCGGCGAGCCAGTCCTGCATCTCGCTCTGCGCGGCCCGTAGTTCCTCCGGAGTGATGTCCGTGACGAACAGCCGTCTGGTCCACCTGCGGATGGCCGGCGCCTCGGAGTAGGGCACGCCGAGCAGCTCGCAGATGACCATCAACGGCAGTGGAGCGCACAGCCCTGCCACAAGGTCCGCGGTGGGTGCGAGGCCGTCGAGCAAGGAGTCCACGATGGACTGCACGCGTGGCTCGAGCTGATCGACCATGCGTGGGCTGAACGCCTGCGACATCAGCTTGCGCAGGCGGGCGTGGCGCTCGCCGTCCTGGCTGGAGACCAGCAGCGGGTCGGCGGCGACGGACAGTTTCAGCGAGCCGCCCGGATGTGTGGCCGCCTCCCGGCTGAACCGGCTGTCGCTCAGAACCTGGCGCACCGCCTTGTAGGAGAGGGCGAGCCAGACGTCTGCCGTACCCATCGTCGCGAGGACGGCCGGAGCCTGTGCCAGCAGAGCCTCGGCTTCGGGCTCGTTGTCGAGGTGGTGTGGTGTGGTGAAGGGGAACGTGGCTTGCATCGCTGCCTCCTGATCCATGTCACCGGGGCCGGGCATCGAGTGCCGGGCGCGAACGGCCGGACCAGACGCACGGACCGGTGACAGCTGGGTTTCGTGCCGCCGGGGGCGGTGGCGCTTCGCGATCGTCTCGAAGTCGAGGGGGTCGAACGGTGTCGATGAGGTCGAACGGTTCAGTCGGAGCTGTGAACGGCACCGGTGGCCGGTTCGCTCGATCCGCGTGGTGATCGCCGTGCGGGGTTTCCGCGGGTGGCCGGATGACGGTCGAGGACGTTCTTGCGCGTGAGTGCGATGGGGGATTCTAGGGCGTTGTCACCGGCGGCGTCGACGGTGCCCATGAATCCGGCCCGGCCACGGCGGTGCAGGGCGTGCACGATCTCCCGCTGCCCCAGGGGCGGTTCACCGGCGGATTCACCGGAGGTCACCGCGACGGGACGGCCGTACGAATCGACGCGCCTCACGGGGGGGGATAAATCTCGCCACGATGCCTTTGTCAGGCTGGCATATGACATTGCGATGTGCTGCGTTTCAGACAGCCTTCCCTCGGCCTATGGCAATGGCGTGATGTTGCTGCCATGCTCGTCTGCGCAGCGAGGCGATCATCGCCTCGACCCCCCTACGCTCAGCGCACCAGTGCATCTTCCTCGAAGATCGCCAATGCTGTCGCTTTCGAGGTCCGCTCCACTGTTCCAGGCGCCCGAAGCGCTGTCGAGTCCGGGTTCGGGATACGACCGGGTCGCCGGGCTGCCCGCGCGTTCCATCATCCGGTCGCTCGCGCGGCCGGAGCCGCACCGTGGGGACTGCTACGGAAGCAGCCCGCCTTCCTTCATTCCCCGGCTCACGAGGTGTCGATGTGATGCGCTTCCCCTTGGATTCGGACGCTGATCGTGTCGCTGTCGTCGGCATGGCGGGCAGGTTGCCGAAAGCCCCGGACCCGGAGGCGTTCTGGCGGCTGCTGTGCGATGGGGCCGACGCGATCACCGCGCCGCCCGTGGGCCGGCAGGGCCTACGGCACGGTGGCTACCTGGACCGGGTGGACGGCTTCGACGCGGCGTTCTTCGGTGTGTCCCCCCGTGAGGCCGCAGGCATGGACCCGCAGCAGCGGCTCATGCTCGAACTCGCCTGGGAGGCACTGGAGGACGCCCGGATCGTGCCGGGCACGCTGACGGGCGGCCCGACGGGGGTGTTCGTCGGCTCCATGTGGGAGGACTACACGTCCCTGGCCTACCCCGGTCACATCACGCCGCACACGCTGACCGGCACCAACCGGGGCGTCATCGCGGGCCGCGTCTCGCACTTCCTCGGTGTGCGCGGACCGAGCATGACGGTCGACACGGCCCAGTCGTCGGCGCTGGTCGCGGTGCACCTGGCGGTCGAGAGCCTGCGCCGCGGCGAGTCGGTGCTCGCCCTGGCCGGAGGGGTGAACCTCAATCTGACCGCCGCCCGCGAGGAGGGAGCGGCGGAGTTCGGCGGCCTGTCCCCGGACGACCGCTGCTTCACCTTCGACGCCCGGGCCAACGGCTTCGTCCGCGGCGAGGGCGGCGCCTTCATCGTCCTGAAACCGCTGGACCGGGCCCTGGCCGACGGGGACCGCGTCTACGGTGTCATCCGGGGCAGCGCGGTCAACCACGACGGCGCGACCCAGAGCCTGACCGTGCCCAGCGCGCAGGCCCAGGAACAGGTCATCCGCGAGGCACTGGCCCGCGCCGGCGTCCGTCCCGCGGATGTGCAGTACGTGGAGCTGCACGGCACCGGCACCGCTGTCGGCGACCCCGTCGAGGCCGCCGCCCTCGCGGCGGCCTACCGCGATCCGGCCGGGTCAACAGACACGGAGGGCGACGCCGACAGCGCCCTGCGGGTCGGATCCGCCAAGACGAACGTCGGCCACCTGGAAGGCGCCGCGGGCATCGTCGGGCTCCTCAAGACCGTCCTCAGCGTGTACCACCGCGCACTGCCGCCGAGCCTGAACTACAAGACCCCCAACCCGGGCATCCCGCTCGACGCACTGGCGCTGCGGGTCCAAACCGCCCTGACCCCTTGGCCGCGGCCGGACGCGCCCCTGCTCGCCGGAGTGTCGTCGTTCGGCATGGGCGGCGCCAACGCGCACGTGATCGTCGAGCAGCCGCCCGCACCGGTCGCGCCGCCGGTCCGGCGGCCCGCCCCCGGGGGGCCGGCGCCGTGGATCGTCACAGCGCGAACCAAGCAGGCGCTGGGAGCGCAGGTCGAGCGTCTTCGCGAACACGTGCGTAGCCGCCCGGACCTGACCGGCGCCGAGGTCGCGCACGCGCTGGCCACCACCAGGACCCGCTTCGCGCACCGCGCGGTCCTGCTCGACTCCGCCCAGGTCGCCGCCGGCCGGGCCGGCACCCCGGGCCGTACCGTCTTCGTGTTCCCCGGCCAGGGCGCCCAGTGGGCCGGCATGGGCCGGGAGCTGTACGCCGCGTACCCCGTCTTCCGGGCCGCCATGGACGAGTGTGCCCAGGCCCTGGCCCCGTACACGGACTGGTCCCTGGCCGATGTCCTGGACGGCGCGCCGCTCGACCGCGTGGACGTCGTGCAGCCCGCCCTGTTCGCGGTGATGGTGTCCCTGGCGGCACTGTGGCGCTCCTTCGGTGTCGAGCCCGACGCGGTGGTTGGGCACTCGCAGGGCGAGATCGCCGCGGCCTGCGTCGCGGGCGCGCTGCCGCTGTCCGACGCGGCCCGGATCGTGGCACTGCGCAGCCGCGCGCTGGCGGCGCTGACCGGCCGGGGCGGCATGGTGTCCGTGGCCCTGTCCGCCGAGCGGGCCGAGGACTACGTGTCGCGGTGGGGCGGCGCGTTGACGGTCGCCGTGGTCAACGCCACCGGCTCGGTCGTGGTGTCCGGCGACACGCAGGCCCTGTCCGAACTGGTCGAGTCCTGCGCGGCGGACGGCGTCCGCGCACGCGTCGTCCCGGTGGACTACGCCTCCCATTCCGCGCACGTCGAGACGATCCGCGAGCGGCTGCGCACCGAACTGGGCGGTGTGCGGCCCCGGCAGGGCACCATCCCGTACTACTCCGCGGTCACCGGCGGCCTCCTCGACGACACCACGCAGCTCGACGCCGGCTACTGGTACCGCAACCTGCGCGAGCCGGTCCGCTTCGACCTGGCCACCGCCGCCCTGCTGGCGGACGGGCACGACGTCGTGGTCGAGGTCAGCCCGCACCCGGTGCTGCTGCCCGCCCTCGAACAGACCCTGGAACAGGCCCGCGAGCGGACCGGCGTGCCCGGCGTCGCCACCGGCACGCTGGGCCGTGACCGGGGCGGGCCGGACGTCTTCCTGACCGCGCTGTCCCGGCTGTTCGTGGCCGGCGTGCCGGTCGACTGGTCCCCGGCCGTCACCGAGGCCGCGCCGGTCGACCTGCCCACGTACGCCTTCCAGCGTCGCTCGTACTGGCTGCCCGACGCGACAGCCGGGCAGAGCGGCCGGACCCCGGCCGACCCGGGGACGCACGCGGCGGAGACCACCGCGCCCGGCCGGCCGGACGGCGGCCCGGAGATCCGCGGCACCGGGGCGGGCGGCACGGACACGGACGACCCCGAGCCGGGCGACACGGTCGACGCGGCCGCCCTGGTCACGGCGCAGATCGCGCTCGTGCTGGGCCACGAGGACCCCGCGGACATCGATCCCGCGCTCACCTTCAAGGACCTCGGCTTCGACTCGGTCACCGGGCTCGAACTGCGCAACCGCCTGGCCGGCGCCCTGGACCGGCACCTCCCCTCCGGTCTCGTCTACGACCACCCGACGCCCGCGGAGCTGATCGACTGGCTGCGCGGCCGGGGCCCCGGCGACCGGCCGGCCCCCGCCGCCCCGGCTCTCCACGACGACCCGGTCGTCATCGTGGGGATGGGCTGCCGCTTCCCCGGCGGGGTGGCCTCGCCGGACGACCTGTGGCGGCTCGTCGCTCAGGGCGTGGACGCGATCGGCGACTTCCCGGACGATCGCGGCTGGGACCTGGGCGGCCTGTACGACCCCGAACTGCGCGGCGCCGGCACCACGTACACCACCCGGGGCGGGTTCCTGGAGGCGGTGGCCGGCTTCGACGCTCCGTTCTTCGGCATCTCGCCCCGCGAGGCGCTCGCCATGGACCCGCAGCAGCGGCTCGTGCTGGAGACGGCCTGGGAGACCTTCGAGCACGCCGGGATCGACCCGGCCTCGCTGCGCGGCAGCCACACCGGCGTGTTCACCGGCGTCTGGTCGTCCGGCTACGCGACCGGGCCGGGCCTGCCGGAGGACCTGGAGGGCTACCTGTTCACCGGCGTCGCGACCAGCGTCACGTCCGGCCGGGTCGCCTACCACCTCGGGCTGCGCGGTCCGGCGCTGTCCGTGGACACCGCCTGCTCGTCGTCCCTGGTCGCCGTCCACCTGGCCGCCCAGGCCCTGCGCGCGGGCGAGTGCTCGCTGGCGCTCGCCGGCGGTGTCACGATCATGGCGACACCGCTGGGCTTCACCGAGTTCTCCCGCCAGCACGGCCTCGCGGTGGACGGCCGCAGCAAGCCCTTCGCCGCCGCGGCCGACGGCACCAGCTGGGCCGAGGGCACCGGCCTGGTGCTGCTGGAACGCCTGTCGGACGCCCGCCGCAACGGCCACCGGGTGCTGGCGGTCGTCGCGGGAAGCGCGGTCAACCAGGACGGCGCGTCCAACGGCCTGACCGCGCCCAACGGCCCCTCCCAGGAACGCGTCATCCGTCAGGCACTGGCGAACGCCGGACTGGAGCCGTCCGACGTGGACGCCGTCGAGGCCCACGGCACCGGCACCACCCTCGGCGACCCCATCGAGGCCCACGCCCTGCTGGCCGCCTACGGCCGGGACCGGGCGGAGCCGTTGTGGCTGGGGTCGGTGAAGTCGAACATCGGCCACACCCAGGCCGCCGCCGGCGTGGCGGGCCTGATCAAGATGGTCATGGCGATGCGGCACGGCGAACTGCCGCGCACCCTGCACGTCGACGCCCCCACCCCGCACGTCGACTGGGCCTCCGGTGGCGTCCGGCTGCTCACCGAGGCCCGGCCGTGGCCGGAGCGCGAGCACCTGCGCCGCGCCGGCGTCTCGGCCTTCGGCATCAGCGGCACCAACGCCCACCTGATCATCGAGCAGTCCCCCGACCCGGACCCCGGCCACCTTCCCGAACCCGCCGACCTGACCGCCCCCACCGCCTGGCTGCTGTCCGCGAAGACCGACGCCGCGCTGCGCGCCCAGGCCGAGCGGCTGCACGCGTACGCCACCGCCCACCCCGACGTCCCGGCCGCCGCGATCAGCCGCGCACTGGCCGCCCGCACCCGGTTCGCGCACCGGGCCGCGGTGGTCGGCACCGACCGGGACGACCTGCTGTCCGGCCTGGCCGCGCTCCCGCCGGGACTGCCGGACCGTACCGGCGGGACTGTGTTCGTCTTCCCCGGACAGGGCTCGCAGTGGGCGGGCATGGGCCGTGACCTGTACGAGCAGTCCGAGGTCTTCCGCGCCGGCATCGACGCCTGCGCCGCCGCCCTGGCCCCGTACACCGACTGGTCGCTGGTCGACGAACTGCGCCACGGCCCACTGGACCGCGTCGACGTGGTCCAGCCGGCCCTGTTCGCCGTCATGGTGGCGCTGGCCGACCTGTGGCGGTCCTACGGTGTACGCCCGGACGCCGTGGTCGGCCACTCCCAGGCGGAGATCGCGGCCGCCTACGTCGCCGGCGCGCTGTCGCTGCGGGACGCCGCCAAGGTCGTGGCGTTACGGTCCAGGGCACTGGCCGTCATCGCCGACCGGGGCGGCATGGTGTCCCTCGCGCTGTCCGCCGAGCAGGCCGCCGGCTACCTGGCCCGCTGGGGCGAGCGGCTGACCACCGCCGTGGTGAACGGGCCCGCGGCGGTCGTGGTGTCCGGCGGCCCCGACGTGCTGGACGAACTGCTGGCCGCCTGCGAGACCGACGGCATCCGCGCCCGCCGCCTGCCCGTCAACTACGCCGCCCACTCCGTCCAGGTCGAGGCGATCCGCGAGCAACTGCTCACCGAACTGGCGGACATCACGCCCCATTCGGCGGCGATCCCGTTCTACTCCACGGTCACCGGCGAGCCGGTCGACACCTCCGCACTCGACGCGGGCTACTGGTACCGCAACCTGCGCGAGCCCGTACGGTTCGACCTGGCCACCGCCCGGCTCACCGCCGACGGCCACGACCTGTTCCTGGAGGTCAGCCCGCACCCGGTGCTGGTGCCCGCGCTGGATGTCGCCGCCACCGGGACACTGCGCCGCGATCACGGCGGCCTTACCGAGTTCCTCGCCGCCGCGGGACGCCTCCACGCCGCCGGAGCCGACGTCGACTGGACCCCGGTCCTGCCCCGCACCGCACCCGGGGCGGACCTGCCCACGTACGCCTTCCAGCGCGAGCCCTACTGGGTGACCGCGACCCCGCCGGTGCCCTGCGACGACTGGCGGTACGAGGTGGCGTGGGCGCCGACGAGCGGCACCGCGGCCCCGGTGGACCCGGCTCGCTGGCTCGTTCTGGCCACGACCGGGCACCCGTGGGCCGAAGCCCTGCGCGAACGGGGCTTCGCGGTGGCCGACACCTGGGACGCGGCCGACACCCCGGACGCCCGGCCCCGGCCGGACGGTGTGCTGTCGCTGCTGGCGCTGGACGAGGAGCCGCACCCCGATCACCCGGTGCTCCCGGCGGGCCTGGTCCGCACCCTCGATCTGGTCCGCGCCCTGGACCCGGTGCGGACACCGGCCGTCCCGCTGTGGTGCGCGACCAGCGGCGCCGTGAGCACCTCGGGCACCGACCCGGTCACCAGCCCGGCCCAGGCCCTGGCATGGGGCACCGGCGCGTCCGCGGCGCTGGAGTTCCCGCACGCCTGGGGCGGCCTGGTCGACCTTCCCGCCGTGCCCGACGAGGACAGCGTGAACGCGCTGCTCGGCGTGCTCGCCGGCCCGGGCGAGGACCAGGTGGCGATCCGCGGCACCCGGCGCTTCGCCAAGCGGCTGCGCCACAAGGCCCCGTCGGGCCCGGCCGCGCGGCCCTGGCGGCCGCGGGGCACGGTGCTGGTCACCGGCGGCACCGGTGCGCTCGGCGGACACGTGGCCCGCCGCCTCGCGCGGCAGGGCGCGGAGCACATCGTGCTGGCCGCCCGCCGAGGCCCCGACGCACCCGGAGCGGCCGCCCTGCGTGACGAACTGGAGGCAGCCGGGGCCCGGGTGACGGTGGCGGCGTGCGACGTGGCCGACCGGGACGCCCTGCGGGACCTCGTCGAGCGCGTCGGCGACATCCGCGCTGTCTTCCACACCGCCGGCGTGATCAGGGCGACCAGGCTGGCCGACACGACAGCGGCGGAGTTCGCCGAGGTCGTCGCGGCCAAGGTCGCCGGGGCGGCGAACCTGGCGGAACTCCTGCCGGACCTCGACGCCTTCGTCCTGTTCTCCTCCACCGCGGGCGTGTGGGGCGACGGCCACGGTGCGGCCTACGCCGCCGGCAACGCCTTCCTCGACGCCCTGGCCGCACAGCACCGCGCCCAGGGCCGCGCCACGACCTCCGTCGCGTGGGGCATCTGGGCCGAGGGCGGGATGGCGGCCCTGGAGTCCGTGCAGCACCAGCGCACCCTGCTCGGCCTCGGCGAACTGGACCCGGGCCGGGCACTCGACGCGCTTCAGGACGTCCTCGACCACGACGAGGCCCTGGCGGTCGTCACCGAGACCGACTGGGCACAGTTCGCCCGCGCCTACACCCACGCGCGGCCGAGCAGGCTGCTGCGGGACCTGCCCGAATCCCACAGCCGGCCGCGGGCCCCCAGGCCCGCGCCCCCCGCCGGCGGCACCGACCTGCTGGAGCTGATCACCACCCACGTCGCCGGAGTGCTGGGACACGCCACCCCCGGGCGGCTCGACCCCCGGCAGGCGTTCAAGGACCTGGGTTTCGACTCGCTGACCGCGGTGGAACTGCGCAACCGCCTGACCGCCGCGCTCGGGGTGAGACTGCCCGCCACCCTCGTCTTCGACCACCCCACCCCGGCACGGCTGGCCGCCCACCTGTCCGGCGAGACGGGCGAGCGGAACGCGCCGCAGGCCCCGGCCGCGACGGACGAGCCGATCGCCGTCATCGGCATGGGCTGCCGCTACCCCGGAGGCGTCGACACCCCCGAGGACCTGTGGCGGCTGGTCGCGGACGGCGTGGACGCGGTCGGCGACTTCCCGGCCGACCGGGGATGGGACATCGACCGCCTCTACGACCCGACGGGAAGCCGCCCCCGCACGTCGAGCACGTCCCGGGGCGGCTTCCTCGGCGCCGCCGGCGACTTCGACGCGGCGTTCTTCGGGATATCCCCCCGCGAAGCGCTCGCCATGGACCCGCAGCAGCGCATCCTGCTGGAGACCGCGTGGGAGACCGTCGAGCACGCCGGTATCGACCCGACCGCGCTGGAGGGCACACCCACCGGCGTGTTCACCGGCATCTGGTCCACCGGTTACGCCACCGGGCCGGTCCCCGACGACCTGGAGGGCTACCAGGTCACCGGCACCGCGTCGAGCGTGGGGTCCGGCCGGCTGGCGTACCAGCTGGGCCTGCTCGGCCCGGCACTGTCCCTGGACACCGGCTGCTCGTCGTCCCTGGTGGCCTTGCACCTGGCCGCCCAGGCGCTGCGCTCGGGAGAATGCTCCCTCGCCCTGGTCGGCGGCGTCACCGTCAACGCGGCACCCACACTGTTCACCGAGATGTCCCGGCAGGGAGCGAGCGCGCCCGACGGCCGCAGCAAGTCCTTCGCCGCCGCGGCCGACGGGGCGGGCTGGGCGGAGGGCGCCGGCCTGCTGCTGGTGGAACGCCTGTCCGACGCCCGCCGTAACGGCCACGAGGTACTGGCCGTCGTCCGGGGCTCCGCCACCAACCAGGACGGCGCCTCCAACGGCCTGACCGCGCCCAACGGCCCCTCCCAGGAGCGGGTGATCCGTCAGGCCCTCGCCCAGGCCGGGCTGGAGCCGTCCGAGGTGGACGCGGTGGAGGCCCACGGCACCGGCACCACCCTCGGCGACCCCATCGAGGCCCAGGCGCTCCTGGCGACCTACGGCCGGGACCGGGCGGAGCCGTTGTGGCTGGGGTCGGTGAAGTCGAACATCGGGCACACCCAGGCGGCGGCGGGTGTGGCGGGTGTCATCAAGATGGTCATGGCGATGCGGCACGGCGAACTGCCGCGGACCCTCCACGTGGACGCCCCCACCCCGCACGTCGACTGGGAGTCCGGCGCGGTCCGCCTGCTCACCGAACCGGTCGCCTGGCCCGGGAGCGGGCGGCCACGACGGGCCGCCGTCTCCGCCTTCGGTATCAGCGGCACCAACGCCCACGTGATCCTCGAACAGCCCGCCGAGGCCGTCTGCGCCGCACCCTCCCCCCGGGGCCACGCGGACGACCAGGTCCTCTGGCCGCTGTCGGCCAGATCGGATGCGGCCTTGCGGGAGCAGGCGCGCCGGCTGGTCGCCTTCACCGCCGTGCATCCCGAGGTGAGTCCGGCGGCGGTCGGGGGCGCGCTGGCCGCCCGCACCGTGTTCGAGCACCGGGCGGTGGTGGTGGGCACCGCCGAAGCGCTGGACGTCCTGGCCGAGGGTGGCACGGTGCCGGGTCTGGTCACCGGGACGGTCCGCCCGTTGGGTCGGTCGGTGTTCGTGTTTCCGGGGCAGGGTGCGCAGTGGGCGGGGATGGGTGCGGAGTTGTACGGCTCGGAGCCGGTGTTCCGCGAGGCGATCGACGCGTGTGGTGCGGCGTTGGCGCCGTACACCGATTGGTCGTTGGTGGAGGTGCTGACCGGTGGTGGTGGGCTGGAGCGGGTGGACGTGGTGCAGCCCGCCCTGTTCGCGGTGATGGTGGCGCTGGCGGAGTTGTGGCGTGCTCATGGTGTGGAGCCGGATGCGGTGGTGGGGCATTCGCAGGGGGAGATCGCGGCGGCGTACGTGGCCGGCGCGTTGTCGTTGGAGGACGCAGCGAAGGTGGTCGCCCTGCGCAGCAGGGCCCTGGTCGCCCTGGCGGGCCAGGGCGGCATGGTCTCGGTCGCGCTGTCCGCGGACGACGCCGCCGGCTACTTGAGCCCCTGGGGCGACCGGATCACCGTCGCGGTGATCAACTCCCCCTCGACCGTCGTCGTGTCCGGCGAACCCCGGGCCCTGGACGAACTGCTGGCAGCCTGCGCCAGGGACGGCGTACGCGCCCGCGCCGTCCCCGTCGACTACGCGGCACACTCGGTCCAGGTCGAGGCCGTCCGCGAGCGCCTTCTGACCGACCTCTCGGACGTCCGGCCCCATTCGGCGGCGATCCCGTTCTACTCCACGGTCACCGGCGAGCCGGTCGACACCTCCGCACTCGACGCGGGCTACTGGTACCGCAACCTGCGCGAGCCCGTACGGTTCGACCTGGCCACCGCCCGGCTCACCGCCGACGGGCACGAGGTGTTCGTGGAAGTCAGCCCGCACCCGGTGCTGGTACAGGATCTGGACGGCGTGGCGACCGGCACTCTGCGCCGCGACCACGGCACCATCGGGGAATTCCACACCGCTCTGGCCCGCCTCCACGTCCAGGGCGTCGCCGTGACCTGGCCGCACGACCGCCCGCACGGCGTCAGCCTGCCGCGCTACGCCTTCCAGCGCAGCACCTACTGGCTCACCCCCGCGGCCGGCGACCACGGCACCGGGCACCCGCTGGCGGGCACCACCGTCGAACTGCCCGACGGGAGCACCGTGCACAGTGGCCGCGTCTCCACCCGCAGCCATCCCTGGCTGGCCGACCACGCTGTTGAAGGAACGATTCTGCTGCCGGGCACCGCCTTCCTCGAACTCGCCACCCTGGCCGGCGGGACCCTTGACGATCTCGTCCTGCACCAGCCCCTCGCGCTCTCGGACACACCGACGGACATCCAGGTCTCGGTCGGCGCCCCGGACGACGCCGGCCGCAGCCCGGTCACCGTGCACTCCAAGGGCGGCGACGGCTGGGTCCGCCACGCGTCCGGAACGCTCGGCGGCCAGGTGACGGCCGGACGCCTCGACTGGCCCGCGCGGAACGCCGAACTCGTGGACCCCGAAGGGTTCTACGCCTTCCTCGCCGGACTCGGCTACCAGTACGGACCCGCGTTCCGGGGTGTGCGGGAACTGTGGCAGGGCGAGGACGAACTGTACGCCGAGGTGTCCGTCCCCGACGGCGCCGGCTTCGGCATCCACCCCGCGCTCCTGGACGCCGCACTCCAGCCGCTGATCCTGCTCGGCCCCGACACCCGGGTCCGGCTGCCGTTCTCCTTCTCCGGCGTCACCGTGCACACCACCGGGGTGTCGTCCGCCCGGGTCCACCTGGCCCGCACGGGCACCGACACCTACCGCGCGACACTGACCGACCTGTCCGGCAACCCGGTCGCGGACATCACCGCGCTGACCGTCCGCCCGGCCGCCGAGCCCCGGGCCGCGGTGCTGCACACCCAGTGGGTGCCCCTCACCGCGAACACGCCGACCGAGGTGGTGCCGAGCCCGGTACTCACCGCGGACGCCGACGCGGACTCCGTGCACGCCCTCCTCCAGCGGGCCCGCGCGCTCATCCAGGACTTCCTGGCCGAGCAGCCGGAACGGACGGCCGCGCGCCTGGCCGTCCTGACCCGCGGCGTGGCCGGCGCGGCCGTACGCGGCCTGGTCCGCAGCGCCGCCGTCGAGCACCCCGGCCGGTTCGTCCTGGTCGACATGGGCGACGCGTCCGAGGAGGACGCGGTCCGCGCCGCCATGACGGCCGGCGGCGAACCCGAACTGGCCCTGCGCCCCGAAGGCGTCCTCGTGCCGAGGCAGGCCCGGTACGCGCCGGAACTGACCGCCCCCGACGGCGCGTACCGGCTCAGCGAGTCCGGCACCGGGCAACTGGACGACCTGGCCCTGCTGCCCTGGCACGAGGCCGCGCTGGAACCCGGCCAGGTACGGGTCGCCGTACGCGCGGCCGGCCTGAACTTCCGCGACGTGCTCATCACCCTCGGCATGTACCCGGACCGGCCCCCGTTGGGCGGCGAAGGGGCCGGCACCGTCCTGGAGGTCGGTCCCGGCGTCACGGCCTGGCGGCCCGGCGACCGCGTCATGGGAATGATGCCCGGCGCCTTCGGACCGCGCGCGGTCGCCGACCACCGGCTCCTCACGGCGATCCCCGACGGCTGGAGCTTCACCGAGGCGGCGTCGGTGCCCATCGCGTTCACCACCGCCTGGTACGCGCTGTTCGACCTCGGCGAACTGCGCCCCGGCGACCGGGTCCTCGTCCACTCCGGCGCCGGCGGAGTGGGCATGGCCGCCATCCGGCTGGCCCTGGGCAGCGGCGCGGAGGTCTTCGCCACCGCGAGTCCCGCCAAGTGGGACACCCTGCGGCGCCTCGGACTGGCGGACGACCACATCGGTTCGTCCCGCGACACCCGGTTCGCCGACCGGTTCCCGGCCATGGACGTCGTCCTCAACTCGCTCGCGGGAGAACTCACCGACGCCTCCCTGCGGCTGCTCGCCGGCGGCGGACGGTTCGTCGAGCTGGGCAAGACGGACGTCCGCTCGCCCGAGGGCCGGATCTACCGGGCCTTCGACCTCAACGACGTCGATCCCGAGCGGCAGGGCGACATCCTCTCCCGGGTCGTGGCGATGGTCGCCGACGGGACGCTGGAGCCGCTGCCGGTCACCGCCGCGGACCTCCGCCAGGCCGTCGCCTCCTTCCGGCTGATGAGCCAGGCCCGCCACATCGGCAAGATCGTCCTCACCGTCCCCCGGCCGATCGATCCCGACGGCACCGTGCTGGTCACCGGCGGCACAGGCACCCTCGGCCGGGCCGTCGCCAGGCACCTGGTGTCCCGCTACGGGGTACGGCACCTGCTGCTCGTCGGCCGCGGCGGTGGCGCGGTGCCGCACCTGGAAGCGCGAGGAGACGCCGACGTGCGGGTCGTGGCCTGTGACGTCGCGGACCGGGACGCGCTGGCGGCCGTACTGGACTCGATCCCGGCCGAGCATCCGCTCACCGCCGTCGTCCACGCGGCCGGCGTGCTCGACGACACCGTCGTGGAACGGCTGACCGCGGAGCAGCTCGACCGGGTGCTGCGTCCCAAGGTCGACGGCGCCTGGCACCTGCACGAGCTGACCCGCGAGGACCCTCTCGCGGCCTTCGTACTGTTCTCCGCGGCCGCGGGCGTCCTCGGCAACGCCGGTCAGGCCGGCTACGCGGCCGCGAACTCCTACCTCGACGCGTTCGCCGCACACCGGCAGACCCTCGGACTGCCCGCCGTGTCGATGGCCTGGGGCTACTGGGAGCAGGAGAGCGGCATGACCGCCCACCTCACCGTGGCCGACCGCCAACGCCTCGCCCGCAAGGGCATCCGTCCCCTCAGCACCGAACGCGCCCTCGCCATGTTCGACACCGCGCTGGCCGCCGGACGTCCCGCGCTGACCACGGCCAACCTCTCGATACCGCGGACCCTGCCGACGCCCAAGCCCCCCGCGTCGGACCTGCTGTCCCTGGTCGCCGCGCACACCGCCACCGTCCTCGGCCACTCCGACGCCGCCGCGATCACCCCCCGACTCGCCTTCCGCGACCTCGGCTTCGATTCCCTGACCTCCGTCGAACTGCGCAACCGCCTCGCCGGCGCCACCGGCCTGCGGCTGCCCGCGACCCTCGTCTTCGACCACCCCACCCCCGCCGACCTCGCCGACCACCTCACCGCCGAACTCTCCGGTGCGGGTGGGGGTGGGGTGCCGGTGGTGTCGTCGGTGTCGGTGGGTGGGGTGGGTGGTGGGGATGATCCGGTGGTGATCGTGGGTATGGGGTGCCGGTTGCCGGGTGGGGTGGGGTCGCCGGAGGAGTTGTGGGGTGTGGTGTCGGGTGGGGTGGATGGGATCGGGGGGTTTCCGTCGGATCGTGGGTGGGATGTCGAGGGGTTGTTCCATCCGGATGCGGGTCATGCGGGGACGTCGTATACGCGGTGGGGTGGGTTTTTGGAGGATGCGGCGGGGTTCGATGCCGATTTCTTCGGGATTTCGCCGCGTGAGGCGTTGGCGATGGATCCGCAGCAGCGGGTGTTGCTGGAGACGGCGTGGGAGACGTTGGAGGACGCGGGGATCGATCCGACGTCGTTGCGGGGCAGTCAGACGGGTGTGTTCACCGGCATCTGGTCCTCCGGCTACGTAGGCAGCCCCGACCAGGCACCACCCGACACCGAGGGCTACCTCGCCACCGGCATCTCGCCGAGCATCACCTCCGGCCGGGTCTCCTACCTGCTGGGCCTCCAGGGCCAGGCCGTGTCCGTCGACTCCGCCTGCTCCTCGTCACTGATGGCGATCCACCTCGCCGCGCAGGCACTGCGCTCGGGGGAGTGCACACTCGCCCTGGCCGGCGGGGTGACCGTGAGCGTCACCCCCCTGCAGTTCACGGAGTTCTCCCGCCAGCGTGCCCTGGCCCCTGACGGCCGATGCAAGCCCTTCTCGTCAACGGCTGACGGTACGGCGTGGGGTGAGGGCGCGGGTCTGGTGCTGCTGGAGCGGTTGTCGGACGCCCGGCGCAACGGTCACCGGGTGCTGGCGGTGGTGCGGGGTTCGGCGGTGAACCAGGACGGGGCGTCCAACGGGTTGACCGCGCCCAACGGCCTTTCCCAGGAGCGCGTCATCCGCCAGGCGCTGGCGAACGCCGGGCTGGAGCCGTCCGAGGTGGACGCGGTGGAGGCCCACGGTACGGGGACGACGCTCGGCGATCCCATCGAGGCGCGGGCACTCCTGGCGACCTACGGTCAGGGACGGGACCAGCCGTTGTGGCTGGGGTCGGTGAAGTCGAACATCGGGCACACGCAGGCCGCGGCGGGTGTGGCGGGTGTCATCAAGATGGTGATGGCGATGCGGCACGGTGAACTGCCGCCGACGCTGCACGTCCAGGAGCCCACGCCGCACGTCGAGTGGGACACCGGTGACGTCCGGCTGCTGACCGAGGCCCGTCCGTGGCCGGAGACGGGGCGCCCCCGCCGCGCGGGCATCTCGGCCTTCGGGGCCAGCGGCACCAACGCCCACGTCGTCATCGAACACTTCCCGGAAGAGACCCCCGAACAACACACCGGGGACGACTCCGCGGAGCCCACCGTGTGGCTGCTGTCCGGCACGACGGACGACGCCCTCCGCGCCCAGGCCCGACGGCTCGCGGACCACATCATGGCCCACCCCGGGCTCCGGCCGGCCGCGATCGGCCGGGCCCTCGCCACCACCCGCACCATGCTCGCCCATCGGGCGGCCCTGGTGGGCAGCACCCGAACCGACCTCATGGCGGAACTGGCCGCCCTCGCCGACGCAGACCCCAGCGTCATCACGGGGGTCGCCGGTTCGGTGAGACGGTCGGTGTTCGTGTTCCCGGGGCAGGGTGCGCAGTGGGTGGGGATGGGTGCGGAGTTGTACGGCTCGGAGCCGGTGTTCCGCGAGGCGGTCGACGCGTGTGGTGCGGCGTTGGCGCCGTACACGGACTGGTCGTTGGTGGAGGTGCTGACCGGTGGTGGTTCGTTGGAGCGGGTGGACGTGGTGCAGCCCGTCCTGTTCGCGGTGATGGTGGCGCTGGCGGAGTTGTGGCGTGCTCATGGTGTGGAGCCGGATGCGGTGGTGGGGCATTCGCAGGGGGAGATCGCGGCGGCGTACGTGGCGGGCGCGTTGTCGTTGGAGGACGCAGCGAAGGTGGTCGCCCTGCGCAGCAAGGCTCTGGTCGCGTTGGCGGATCAGGGCGGGATGGTGTCGGTCGGTCTCGGGCATGAGCGGGCGGTCGGTTTCGTGGCCCGTTGGGGCGGCCGGTTGACGGTGGCGGTGGTCAATGCCCCCGGTTCGGTCGTCGTGTCGGGTGATCTGGACGCGTTGGACGAACTGGTGGCGGCCTGTGAGGCCGACGGCATCCGCGCCCGCCGTCTGCCGGTGAACTACGCGGCCCACTCCGTCCAGGTCGAGGCGATCCGCGAGCAACTGCTCACCGACCTCACCGACATCACATCGCACCCGGCGCAGATCCCGTTCTGTTCGACGGTGACCGGCGAGGCGATCGACACCTCTGCCCTCGACGCCGGCTACTGGTACCGCAACCTCCGCGAACCCGTACGCTTCGACCTCGCCGTCGAGGCCCTGACGCAGGACCAACACGACGTGTTCGTGGAGGTCAGCCCGCACCCCGTACTGGTCCCGGTGATGGACGGCGTGGTGACCGGCACACTGCGCCGCGGCAGCGGCAGACAGGAATTCCACCTCGCCCTGGCGCGCCTGCACACGCAAGGTGTGACCGTCGACTGGACCCCGGTCTTCCCCGGCGAGCCCCGGCACGTCCCGCTGCCGACATACGCCTTCCAGCACCGGCCGTACTGGTTGAACCCCGCCGCCGCGAAGGGCGACGTGTCGGCGGCCGGACTGGACTCGACCGGGCACCCGCTGCTCGGGGCCGTCGTCGAACTGGCCGGGGACCAGAGCGTCCTGCTCACGGGGCGGCTCTCGACGGCCACCCGGCCATGGCTGGCCGACCACGTCGTCCTCGGCTCCGTGCTGCTGCCCGGCACCGTGTTCGTGGAACTCGCCCTGCACGCCGGACGACAGGCCGGCTCCGACGTCCTGGACGAACTGGTACTGGAAGCCCCCATGATCCTGCCGGACGACGGTTCCGTGCCGGTCCAGGTCGTCGTCGGCGCACCGGACGGGACGGGCCGGCGCCCCGTCACCGTGCACTCCCGGACGGACGGCACCTGGCTGCGGCACGCCACCGGCGTGCTCGCATCCGGCGGTCCCCACCCGTACGACACCGGCGAGACCTGGCAGCCGTCCGGCGAGCCCGTCGACCTGACCGACTTCTACGACACCCTCGCCGCCCAGGGCTACGAGTACGGGCCGGTGTTCGCGGGCGTACGCGAGATCCGGCGGCAGGGCGACGAACTCTACGCCGAGGTGGCGCTGCCCGCCGACACCCGCGACCGCTTCGGTCTCCACCCCGCGCTGCTCGACGCCGCACTCCAGCCGCTGACCCTGCTGGCGGCCGGTCGCCTGCCGTTCTCCTTCGCCGGGGTGTCGATGCGGGAAGCCGGCTCCACGGCCCGGGTCCGCCTCACACCCACCGGCCCCGACACCTTCCGGGTCGCGCTCGCCGACGAGTCCGGCCCGCTGGCGGTGATCGACGCACTGACCGTGCGTCACCGGCCGCCGGGCCTGCCGGTCGCCGGGACCCACCAGCTCTACCGCCTCGACTGGGTGCCCGTCGAGACCACCGGCGAGCCCCCGGCCGTCCACCACGTCACACCCCCGGCGGGAGACCCCGTGGCGGCCGCGCACACCGTCGCCGCCGAGACGCTGGGAGTGCTCCAGGACTTCCTGCGCGACGGGGACGGCCGGCTGGCCGTCGTGACCCGCGGGGCGGTCGGGCCGGACCCCGTCGACCTGCCGTCCAGCGTCGTCTGGGGCCTGGTCCGCGCGGCCCAGGCGGAACACCCCGACCGGTTCGTGCTCATCGACACCGACGACCGCGTCCTCGTCGCGGGGGACGAACCGCAGCTGGTCGTCCGCGGCGGCGCCGCCCATGCCGCCCGCCTGGTACGGGCCGAAGCGGCCCCGGCACCCGGCCCGCTCGACCCGAACGGCACCGTGCTGATCACCGGGGGCACCGGAACACTGGGCCGCCTCCTCGCCCGGCACCTGCGCGACCGGCACGGCATCCGGCACCTGCTCCTGCTCGGCAGGACCGCGGCGGAGGTGGACTTCGACGCCGAGGTGGTGGCCTGCGACGTGGCCGACCGGGACGCGCTGGCCGCCGTACTGGACTCGATCCCGGCCGCGCACCCGCTGACCGCGGTCGTGCACGCGGCCGGCGTGCTCGACGACGGCGTCGTCGAGTCCCTCACGCCCGCCCGGATCGACCAGGTGCTGCGGCCCAAGGCCGACGCCGCCTGGCACCTGCACGAACTGACGAAGGACCTCGGCCTGAGCGCGTTCGTGCTCTTCTCGTCCGCCGCCGGTGTGCTGGGCGGCCCGGGCCAGGCGAACTACGCTGCCGCGAACGCCTTCCTGGACGCCCTCGCCGTGCACCGGCGTGCCCGGGGTCTGCCGGGCGTGTCGCTGGCCTGGGGGCAATGGGCCGAGTCCAGTGGGCTGACCGAACACCTCACCGACACCGACCGCAAGCGCCTCGCCCGCGCCGGCGTGCTGCCGATGCCCACGGACCAGGCGCTGGCACTGTTCGACCTTTCCCTGGGCGCCGCCGATCCCGCACTGGTCCCCGCACACCTCGACCTGTCGGCGGCGTCCACCCGGCCCCTGCTCAGCCGCCTCACCCGGACCAGGCCCGCCCGGCGCACGGACCGGCCGGACCTGGGCAGGGAACTGGCGGCCCTGCCCGAGACCGAGCAGCACAACCGCGTCCTGGAAGTGGTCACCGGCCAGACGGCCGCGGTCCTCGGCCACACCGACACCGCCGCCGTCAGCGCCGAACGGGCCTTCAAGGACCTGGGCTTCGACTCGCTCACCGCGGTGGAACTGCGCAACCGCCTGTCCGCGGTCGCCGGCGTACGGCTGCCCGCGACCCTGACCTTCGACTACCCGACCCCCGACGCGCTGGCCGGCCACCTGCGGGACCTCCTGGTCGGCGCCCGGCGCCAGGCCCCTGCCTCACCCGTGCCGGCTGCGGTTCCGGTGTCGGGTGATCCGGTGGTGGTGGTGGGGCTGGGGGCCCGGTATCCGGGTGGGGTGGGATCGGCGCGGGAGTTGTGGGGTGTGGTGTCGGGCGGGGTCGATGCGGTGGGGGAGTTCCCGTCGGATCGCGGGTGGGATGTGGGTCGTCTTTATGATCCGGCCGGCGGTCCGGGAACCTCGTACACACGGTGGGGCGGCTTCCTCGACACCGCCGGCGGCTTCGACGCGGCGTTCTTCGGTATTTCGCCGCGTGAGGCGTTGGCGATGGATCCGCAGCAGCGGGTGTTGCTGGAGACGGTGTGGGAGACGTTGGAGGACGCGGGGATCGATCCGACGTCGTTGCGGGGCAGCCAGACAGGTGTCTTCACCGGCATCTGGTCCTCGGGCTACGGCGCCGGGGCACAGCCGCCCGACCTGGAGGGCTACCTCTCGACGGGCACGGCGACGAGTGTGACCTCCGGGCGGGTGTCGTACCTGCTGGGGCTGGAGGGTCCGGCGGTGTCGGTGGACACGGCGTGCTCGTCGTCGCTGGTGGCGATCCACCTGGCGGCGCAGGCGCTGCGGGCCGGGGAGTGCTCGCTGGCCCTGGCCGGTGGCGTGACGGTCATGGCGACGCCGGCGGGGTTTGTCGAGTTCTCGCGGCAGCGGGGGCTGGCGGCCGACGGGCGGGTGAAGGCGTTCGCCGAGGCGGCTGACGGTACCGCGTGGGGTGAGGGTGCGGGGCTGGTGCTGCTGGAGCGGTTGTCGGACGCCCGTCGCCATGGTCACCGGGTACTAGCGGTCGTCCGGGGCTCGGCGGTGAACCAGGACGGGGCGTCCAACGGGTTGACCGCGCCCAACGGCCCTTCGCAGGAGCGCGTCATCCGCCAGGCGCTGGTGAACGCCGGGCTGGAGCCGTCGGAGGTGGACGCGGTTGAGGCGCACGGCACCGGGACGACGCTCGGCGATCCCATCGAGGCGCAGGCTCTCCTGGCGACCTACGGCCGGGACCGGGTGGAGCCGTTGTGGCTGGGGTCGGTGAAGTCGAACATCGGGCACACGCAGGCGGCGGCGGGTGTGGCGGGTGTCATCAAGATGGTGATGGCGATGCGGCACGGGCAGCTGCCGCCGACGCTGCATGTGGATGCGCCGACCTCGCACGTCGACTGGGAGTCCGGGAACATCCGGCTGCTCACCGAGGGCCAGCCCTGGCCCGGCAACGGCCGGCCGCGTCGCGCGGGCATCTCGGCCTTCGGCATCAGCGGTACGAACGCGCACGTCATCCTGGAGGCACCGGCCGAGTCCCCGGCCGCTTCCGATAGCGAGACCCCTGCCGTCGTGCCGGTGCCGTGGCTGCTGTCGGCGAAGTCGGACGCGGCGCTGCGCGACCAGGCCCGCAGGCTGCGCGGGTTCCTCGCCGAGCACCCCGAGGTCACACCGGCAGAGGTGGCCGCCGATCTGGCCGCGCGGGCTCGGTTTCCGCACCGTGCCGTGCTGACGGACCCGGCCGGCCTGGACGCGCTGATCGACGGAAGACCCGGAATCGTCACGGGCACCGCCTCCCCGGGCAAGTCGGCGTTTGTGTTCTCTGGCCAGGGTGGTCAGTGGGTGGGGATGGGGCGGGGTTTGTACCGGGTGTTCCCGGTGTTCGCCAGGGTGTTGGACGAGGTGTGTGGGTTGTTGGGTGCCGGTGGAGGTGTTGTTCGAGGACGGGGAGGGGGTGTTGGGGGAGACGTTGTTCACGCAGGCCGGGGTGTTCGCGTTGGAGGTGGCGTTGTTCCGGTTGGTGGAGTGGCTGGGGGTGCGGCCGGATTTCGTGGTGGGGCATTCGGTGGGTGAGGTCGCGGCGGCTCATGTGGCGGGGGTTGTGGGGCTGGAGGATGCGTGTGTGCTGGTGGGGGCGCGGGGCCGGTTGATGCAGGGGCTGGCCGGTGGTGGGGCGATGGTGTCGGTGCGGGCGTCGGCGGAGGAGGTGACGGGGTCGCTGGTGCCGGGTGCTGAGCTGGCGGCGGTCAACGGCGTGGATGCGGTGGTGGTGTCGGGGGACGAGGCGGCGGTGGCCGCGGTGGGTGAGGTGTGGCGGGGTCGTGGGCGCCGGGTGCGGCGGCTGGTGGTCAGTCACGCGTTCCATTCGGCGCGGATGGATCCGGTGCTGGAGGAGCTGGGCCGGGTCGCGGCGGGTCTGTCGTTCGCTGAGCCGGTGATTCCGGTGGTGTCGACGGTGGCCGGACATCCGGTGGACATGGGGGAGCCCGGGTATTGGGCGCGGCAGGTGCGCGAACCGGTCCGGTTCGCCGACGCCATGGAATGGCTGGTGGGCCGGGGGGTTACGGGGTTTGTGGAGGTGGGTCCGCATCCGTTGCTGGTGGGTAATGGGTTGATGCGCCGTGGCGGGGATTCTCCGGAGCAGGTGCTGGCGGGGCTGGGCCGGTTGTGGGCGGACGGCGCCGCGCACTGGATGCCACCCACCACCACGTCGGCCAGAGCGGACGCGCGGGTGCCTTCGTATCCCTTCCAGCACCAGCACTACTGGCTCCAGCCCACCACCCCGGTGACGGCCGGTGACGGCCGGATCGACCACCCGCTGCTGCGGGACGCCATGGAACTCCCCGACGACAACGGCGTGGTGCTCACGGGACGACTCGCCACCGCCGCGCAGCCGTGGCTCACCGAACACGTCGTCTCGGGCTCGCCCCTGCTGCCCGCCGCGGCGTTCGTGGACCTGGCGCTCCGGGCCGGCGAACACGTCGGCTGCCCGGCGGTCGAGGACCTGACGCTGGAGACACCGCTGGTGGTCGCGGACGGCGTGCAGGTGTCCGTGACCGTCGGCCCCGAACGCGCGGGCCGGCACAGCGTCTCGATCCACTCGCGGACAGACGGCGAGTGGGTACGGCACGCCACCGGAACCCTGGGCGCCGTACCCGTCGTACCACGGGAGCCCTGGGCACGGCAGTGGCCGCCGCACGCCGAAGCCGTCGCCCTCGACGCCTTCTACGACGACCTGGCCGACGCCGGATTCGCCTACGGCACCGCCTTCCAAGGTCTGCGCGCGGCCTGGCGCGACGGCGACACCCTCTACGCGGAGGTGTCCGTACCCTCCGGCGACCCCCGGTTCGCCCTGCACCCCGCCCTGCTCGACGCCGCGATCCAGACCGTGACCGTCTCCGACGACCGGGCGAAGATGCCGTTCTCCTTCGCCGGGATCTCCTGGTGGCGCGGGGCCGAGCACGCCAGGGTCCGGCTGACCGTGACCGGTCAGGACACCTGCGCGATCGGCCTCGCCGACCAGTCGGGCGCCCCGGTCGCCGAGATCGCCTCGCTGACCCTGCGCCCGCCGGCCGGGGCCACCACGCAGGACGTGCTGTACCAGGTCGCGTGGCCGGTCCTGGAAGCGGCGACCACCGAAGTGGACATCCCGGTCCACCACGCCACCTCGCCCGTCGAGACCCTGCGGGTGCTCCAGGACTTCCTCACCACGGACACCCCGCGCATGGTGGTCGCCACGCGCAACGCCGTGCCGGTCCGGCCGGGCGAGGACGTCGACCCGCAGGCCGCCGCCGTCTGGGGCCTGGTCCGGTCGGCCGCCACCGAGCACCCCGGCCGGTTCGTACTGGTCGACGGCGACGACGGCGAGGTCCGGCTGGCCGGTGACGAACCCCAGCTCGCGCTCCGCGCCGGCGCCGTGCACGTCCCCCGCCTCGAACGGGCGCGGACCGCACCGCAGCCCTATCGGCTCAGCCCCGAGGGCACGGTGCTCGTCACCGGCGGCACCGGCACCCTGGGCGGCACGATCGCCCGCCACCTCGCCGTACGGCACGGCGTGCGGCACCTGCTGTTGGTCAGCCGGAGCGGCCCGGACGCCCCCGGAGCGGCCGAGCTGACCTCCGACCTGGCCGTGCTGGGCGCGACCGTCGTCATCGTGGCGTGCGACGTGTCCGACCGTGAGGCGGTGGCACGGCTGCTCGCCGAACACCCGGTCACCTCGGTGATCCACGCGGCGGGCGCGCTGGCCGACACCGTCGTGGAATCCCTCACCCCGGAGCAGTTCGCGCGCGTGTGGGGGCCGAAGGCCCTCGCGGCGCGGCACCTGCACGAACTGACCTCGGACCTGGAGGCTTTCGTGCTGTTTTCGTCGGCGGCCGGTGTGCTGGGCGGCGCGGGCCAGGCGAACTACGCGGCGGCGAACGCCTACCTCGACGGCCTCGCCGCCCACCGGCACACCCAGGGCGAGCCGGCCGTGTCGCTCGCCTGGGGCTACTGGGCGGAGGCCAGCGGCATGACCGGCGGTCTGACCGCCACCGACCGGCACCGCCTGGCCAGGGCGGGCGTACGGCCGCTGCCGACGACGGAAGCGCTGGCCCTGTTCGACGCCGCGCTGACCGCGGGCACCCCGACCCTCGTCCCCGTCGGGTTCGACCTGCCGGCGCTGCGCCGCGCCGGCGACCCGCCCGCCCTGCTGCGGGAGCTGGTACGGCCCCGGCGCAGGCAGCCCGCCGACCGCGTGTGGACGCCGGCCGACGTGCTGCGACTCGTCGTGGGCCAGGTCGCCCTGGTCCTGGGGCACGCGTCACCGGAGGCGGTCAACCCCGACCGGGCGTTCACCGACATCGGGTTCGACTCGCTCACCGCCGTCGAACTGCGCAACCATCTCGACGCGGACACCGGCCTGCGCCTGCCCGCCACGCTCGTCTTCGACCACCCGACACCGGCCCGCCTCGCCGCCTTCGTGCACACACGGCTGCACGGCACCGCACCCGACCCCCTGCTCGCCGAACTCGACCGGCTCAAGACCACCCTGGACGCGGCAGCCGCCGAGGCCGACTACGAGACCGTCGCGGCCCGCCTCGAAGCGCTTCTCGCGGCCTGGACCGCCAAACGCGCCGGCTCCGCGGCCGGTGTCGACGACGCGAGCGACGACGAACTGTTCAGCCTTCTGGACGATGCGCACCGCAGGACCGAGGTCATCCGCTCGGGCGAGTCCCGAAACGCTGAGGAGTAGCGATGTCCGACGAAGAGAAGCTCCGCACCTACCTCAAGCGCGCCACGGCCGACCTGGGAGTGCTCGGCAAGCGCCTCGCCGACATGGAGGAGGCCGCGCGCGAGCCGATCGCGATCATCGGCATGGGCTGCCGCTACCCGGGCGGCGTGGAGTCTCCGGACGGCCTGTGGCGGCTCGTCTCGGACGGTGCCGACGCGATCACCGAATTCCCGCCGGACCGTGGCTGGGACGTCGTCTACGACCCCGACCCGGACCGGCCGGGCACGACCTACAGCCGGTCGGGCGGCTTCCTCGCCGACGGCGCCGGCTTCGACGCCGGGTTCTTCGGCATCTCGCCGCGCGAGGCACTGGCGATGGACCCGCAGCAGCGGGTGCTGCTGGAGACCGCCTGGGAGACCTTCGAGCACGCCGGCATCGACCCGACCACGCTCGGCGGCAGCCGCACGGCCGTGTTCACCGGCCTGTGGTCCTCCGGCTACGGCAACCAGCCGCCGCCGGACCTCGAAGGATTCATCGCCACCGGAACAGCCACCAGCGCCACGTCCGGGCGGGTGTCGTACCTGCTGGGGCTGGAGGGCGCGGCGGTGTCGGTGGACACGGCGTGCTCGTCGTCGCTGGTGGCGATCCACCTGGCGGCGCAGGCGCTGCGGGCCGGGGAGTGCTCGCTGGCCCTGGCGGGCGGTGTGACGGTGATGGCCACACCGGCGGGGTTCGTCGAGTTCTCGCGGCAGCGGGGACTTGCGGCCGACGGTCGTATCAAGGCGTTCGCCGAAGCGGCTGACGGTACGGCCTGGGGCGAGGGCGCCGGCTTGCTGCTGCTGGAACGCCTGTCCGACGCCCGCCGCAACGGCCACCGGGTGCTGGCGGTGGTGCGGGGCTCGGCGGTGAACCAGGACGGCGCGTCGAACGGCCTCGCGGCGCCGAACGGTCCGTCCCAGGAACGCGTCGTCCGGCAGGCGCTGGCGAACGCCGGACTGTCGACGGCGGACGTGGACGCGGTGGAGGCCCACGGCACCGGCACCACCCTTGGCGACCCCATCGAGGCCCAGGCGCTCCTGGCGACCTACGGCCAGGGGCGGGACGAGCCGTTGTGGCTGGGGTCGGTGAAGTCGAACATCGGGCACACGCAGGCGGCGGCCGGTGTGGCGGGTGTGATCAAGATGGTCATGGCGATGCGGCACGGGCAACTGCCGTGCACCCTCCACGTGGACGCGCCGACCTCCCACGTCGACTGGTCGGCGGGCCGTGTCTCACTGCTGACCGAGGCCCGGCCGTGGCCGGAGACGGGGCGTCCCCGCCGTGCCGCCGTGTCGGCGTTCGGCATCAGCGGCACCAACGCGCATGTGGTGATCGAGGCGGCCGCCGAAGAGCCGGTCCGCGTTTCCCCGGGACCCGCGGGCGGGGTGGTGCCGTGGGTGTTGTCGGGGAAGTCGGATGCGGCGTTGCGGGAGCAGGCGCGCCGGCTGGGGGCGTTCCTGGCCGGGCATCCGGAAGCCGGCGCGGTCGCGGTGGGCCGGGCGTTGGCGGGGCGGTCGCGTTTCGAGCACCGCGCGGTGCTGAGCGGTGCGGAGGCGCTGGAGGCACTCGCGGAGGGCCGGTCGGCGCCGGGTCTGGTCACCGGGACCGTCCGCCCGTTGGGCCGGTCGGTGTTCGTGTTTCCGGGGCAGGGTGCGCAGTGGGCCGGTATGGGCGGGGAGTTGTACGGCTCGGAGCCGGTGTTCCGGGAGGCGATCGACGCGTGTGACGCGGCGCTGGCGCCGTACACCGACTGGTCGTTGGTGGAGGTGCTGACCGGCGGCGCCCCGCTGGAGCGCGTGGATGTGGTGCAGCCGGCCCTGTTCGCGGTGATGGTGGCGCTGGCGGAGCTGTGGCGCGCTCATGGTGTGGAACCTGACGCGGTCGTCGGGCATTCGCAGGGCGAGATCGCGGCGGCCTGTGTGACGGGCGCGTTGTCCCTGGAAGACGCCGCCAGGGTGGTGGCGTTGCGGAGCAGAGCGCTGGCGGTGCTGGCCGACCAGGGCGGGATGGTGTCGGTCGGTCTCAGGCACGAGCAGGCCGCCGAGTTCGCGGCCCGCTGGACCGGCCGGCTGACCGTGGCGGTGGTCAACTCAGCGGACAGCGTGGTGGTTTCCGGTGATCTGGACGCGCTGGACGAACTGCTGACGGCCTGCGAGGCCGGCGGCATCCGCGCCCGCCGCCTGCCAGTGAACTACGCCGCCCACTCCGCCCAAGTGGAGGCAATCCGCGAGCAGTTGCTCACCGACCTGGCCGGCATCACACCGCGTCCGGCGGCGATCCCGTTCTACTCCACGGTGACCGGCGAGGAGATCGACACCTCCGCCGTCGACGCCGCCTACTGGTACCGCAATCTCCGCGAACCCGTGCTGTTCGACCAGACCACCCGGCTGCTGCTCGACCACGGCCATGCCGTCTTCGTCGAGGTCAGTCCGCACCCGGTCCTGGTCTCCGCCGTCGAGGAGACCGGTCACCACCACGGCTCCGACCTCCTCGTCACCGGCACGCTCCGGCGCGACCAGGACGACTTCCTCACCCCGCTCGGCCGCCTGCACGTGCACGGTGTCCCGGTCGACTGGCGGTTCCCGGACGACACCGAGCCCGTCAGCCTGCCGACGTACGCCTTCCAGCGCCGGCCGTACTGGCTGCGGCCCGTCCCGGCGGCGTCGGGCGACCACCCCCTGCTCGGCACGTTCGTGGAACTGCCCGACGGCGCGGTGCTCAGCGGACGGATCTCGCTCGCCACCCACCCGTGGCTGGCCGACCACGCCGTGCGGGGCTCCGTCCTCCTGCCCGGCACCGCGTTCGCGGAAATGGCGGCCTACGCGGCTGGCCGGCTCGGCCACGCGGTCGAGGAGCTGGTGCTCGAAACGCCGCTCGTCCTCGACGACACCCCGGTGCACCTCCAGGTCGTCGTGGGCCCCGAGGACGACGGCCGCCGCCCGCTCACGGTGTACTCGCGTGCCGGCGAGGAGTGGGTGCGGCACGCCACCGGCACCCTGGGCGAGGAGCCGGTGCTGAGCGCCTGGGACTGGCCGTCGGCCGGTGAGCCCCTCGACATCGACGGGCTCTACGACTCGCTGGCCGTGCTCGGCTACGAGTACGGGCCGGCGTTCCAGGGTGTCACGGCGGCCCGGCGGGTCGGCGACACCGTCTACGCCGAGGTGGAGCTTCCCGCCGAGGAATCGTTTCCCCTCCACCCCGCGCTGCTCGACGCCGCACTGCACCCCATGGCGTTCCTCACCGACCGCACCGGCCTGCCGTTCGCGTTCACCGGAGTGGCGATACGACCCGCGGGCCGCCGGACGCTGCGCGTACGCCTGTCCGCCACCGGGCCGGACACGTACACCGTGGCCGTGGCCGATCCCGACGGCACCCCGGTCGCGGTCGTCACGTCGCTGACCGTCCGGGACGCCACCGCCGTCCCGGACAGCCTGTACACACTCGACTGGATCCCCCTCGCACCGGCGCCGACCGGCGGCGGCCCCGCCGACCTGGCCGTCTACGAGGTGCCCGGACCGGAGCCCGAGGCGGACACCGTCGAGGCGGCGTACGAGAGCGCACGGAGCGTACTCGCCGTGATCCAGGACCACTTGGCGGGCGAGCGGACGCGGCTGGCGGTCGTCACCCGCGACGCCGTCGCCGCCACGCCCGGTGACGTGGTCGGCCTCCACCACTCGATGGTCTGGGGCCTGGTCCGCGGCGCGCGGGCCGAGCACCCCGGCCGGTTCATCCTGGTCGACGCCGACCCGACCTGGGATCCCGCACTGATCGCCGGCACGGACGAGCCGGAACTGGCGGTACGCCAAGGGACGCTGCGCGTCCCCCGCCTGGTCCGCGTCGGCGCCAGCCTCACCCCGCCGGACGGACCCTGGCGACTGGAGGACACGGGCACCGGCAGCATCGACGACCTGGCGCTGGTACCCCGCCCGGAGCTCATGGAGCCGCTGGGGCGTGGGCAGGTCCGGATCGCCACGCGGGCGGCCGGGCTCAACTTCCGGGACGTGCTGATCGCCCTCGGCGTATACCCCGGCGCGGCCCTGATGGGCGGCGAAGGCGCGGGCGTCGTCCTCGAAACCGGCCCGGACACCCGGTTCCGGCCCGGCGACCGCGTCATGGGCCTGGTCCCCGGCGCCTTCGGCCCGGTCGCCGTCGCCGACCAGCGGCTGCTGGTCCGGATGCCCGACGACTGGTCGTTCGCCAGGGCCGCGTCCGTACCCGTGGTGTTCCTGACCGCGTGGTACGGCCTGCGCGACCTGGGCGGCCTGAAGGCCGGCGACCGGGTCCTGATCCACGCCGGCACCGGCGGCGTCGGCATGGCGGCGATCCAGCTGGCCCGGCGGCTCGGGGCGGAGGTCTTCGCCACCGCCGGTCCGGCCAAATGGCACATCCTGCGCGCCCTGGGGCTGGACGAGGACCACATCGCCTCGTCACGCACCCTGGAGTTCGAGCGGAAGTTCCCGCCCATGGACGTGGTCCTGGACTCGCTGTCCGGCGAGTTCGTCGACGCCTCCCTGCGGCTGCTCGCACCCGGCGGCCGGTTCGTGGAGATGGGCAAGACCGACATCCGCGACGCCGCCGACCATCCCGACATCGTCTACCGGGCGTTCGACATCGCCGACGCGGGGCCGGAACGGCTCGGCGAGATCCTGGACGCCGTCGTACGGGCCTTCGCCGACGGCGAGTTCACACCGCTGCCCATCGACGTGCGTGGGGTCCGGGACGCGGTCGACGTGTTCCGGTTCATGAGCCGGGCCGCTCACATCGGGAAGGTCGTCCTGACTGTTCCCGCGGATCTCGACGCGGCCGGTACGGTGCTGATCACGGGTGGTACGGGGGTGCTGGGGGGCCGTGTGGCCCGGCATCTGGTGGCCGAGCGGGGTGTGCGGCACGTGCTGCTGGTCAGCCGGAGCGGTGGCGGGGCGGCGTTGCGCGGGGAACTGTCCGGGCTGGGCGCGGAGGTGACCGTGGCCGCCTGTGACGTGGCCGACCGGGACGCGCTGGCGGCCGTACTGGACTCGGTCCCGGCCGAGCATCCGCTGACCGCGGTCGTCCACGCCGCCGGTGTGCTCGACGACGCCCTGGTCGAGAACCTGACCCCTGAACGCCTCGCCGCGGTCTGGGAGCCCAAGGCGCGGGCGGCGTGGAACCTGCACGAACTCACCCTCGGACGGGACCTGACGGCGTTCGTCCTCTTCTCCTCGGCGGCCGGGACGCTCGGCAGCCCCGGACAGGCCAACTACGCCGCGGCCAACACCTTCCTCGACGCCCTCGCCGTGCACCGGCGCGCCCTCGGACTGCCGGCGACCTCGCTGGCCTGGGGCTACTGGGCCGAGCCGAGCGGCATGACCGGGCACCTGACCGGCGCCGACCAGGACCGGCTGACGCGAGCCGGGGTCGTGCCGCTGGCCACCGACCACGCCCTGTCGCTGTTCGACGCGGCCCTGGCAACGGACCGGGCCGCGCCGGCGCCGGTACGCCTCGACCTGTCCGTGCTGGCGGGCGCCCCGGAGGTCCCGGCGGCCCTCAAGGACCTCGTCTCCCGCAAGGCGGCCCGGCGCCCGGCGCGGCACGGCGCGATCGCCGACCGACTGCGGTCACTGCCGGAGGCCGAACGGCTGCGAGCCGCACTCGACCTGGTCACCGCCCACACCGCCGCCGTGCTCGGTCACCGCGAACCGGGGGCCGTACGGGACCGGCAGCCGTTCAAGGACCTCGGCTTCGATTCCCTGACCTCCGTCGAACTGCGCAACCGGCTCAACACCGCGACCGGCCTGCGCCTGCCCGCCACCGTCGCCTTCGACCACCCCACCCCGCGGCAACTCGCCGAACACCTGCTGAGCTCGATCCTCGGCGGGGGTGGGGTGCCGGTGGTGTCGTCGGTGTCGGTGGGTGGGGTGGGTGGTGGGGATGATCCGGTGGTGATCGTGGGTATGGGGTGCCGGTTGCCGGGTGGGGTGGGGTCGCCGGAGGAGTTGTGGGGTGTGGTGTCGGGTGGGGTGGATGGGATCGGGGGGTTTCCGTCGGATCGTGGGTGGGATGTCGAGGGGTTGTTCCATCCGGATGCGGGTCATGCGGGGACGTCGTATACGCGGTGGGGTGGGTTTTTGGAGGATGCGGCGGGGTTCGATGCCGATTTCTTCGGGATTTCGCCGCGTGAGGCGTTGGCGATGGATCCGCAGCAGCGGGTGTTGCTGGAGACGGCGTGGGAGACGTTGGAGGACGCGGGGATCGATCCGACGTCGTTGCGGGGCAGTCAGACGGGTGTGTTCACCGGCATCTGGTCCTCCGGCTACGGCGACCAGGCACCCGCCGACGCCGAGGGCTATCTCGGTACGGGCGCCGCGACCAGCGTGACCTCCGGACGGATCGCCTACCTGCTGGGACTGGAGGGCGCGGCGGTCTCGCTGGACACCGCCTGCTCGTCCTCGCTGGTGGCGATCCACCTGGCCGCGCAGGCACTGCGCTCGGGGGAGTGCTCGCTGGCCCTGGCCGGCGGGGTGACCGTGATGGCGACCCCGCTGGGGTTCACGGAGTTCTCCCGCCAGCGCGGCCTGGCTCCCGACGGCAGGGTGAAGGCGTTCGCCGAGGCGGCTGACGGTACGGCGTGGGGTGAGGGTTCGGGTCTGGTGCTGCTGGAGCGGTTGTCGGACGCCCGGCGCAACGGTCACCGGGTGCTGGCGGTCGTCCGGGGCTCGGCGGTGAACCAGGACGGCACCTCGAACGGCCTCGGGGCGCCGAATGGTCCGTCGCAGGAGCGGGTGATCCGTCAGGCGCTGGCGAACGCCGGGCTGGAGCCGTCGGAGGTGGACGCGGTTGAGGCGCACGGCACCGGGACGACGCTCGGCGATCCCATCGAGGCGCAGGCTCTCCTGGCGACCTATGGCCGGGACCGGGTGGAGCCGTTGTGGCTGGGGTCGGTGAAGTCGAACATCGGGCACACGCAGGCGGCGGCGGGTGTGGCGGGTGTGATCAAGATGGTGATGGCGATGCGGCACGGGCAGCTGCCGCCGACGCTGCATGTGGATGCGCCGACCTCGCACGTCGACTGGGAGTCCGGGAACATCCGGCTGCTCACCGAGGGCCAGCCCTGGCCCGGCAACGGCCGGCCGCGTCGCGCGGGCATCTCGGCGTTCGGCATCAGCGGTACGAACGCGCATGTGGTGATCGAGGCGGCAGCCGAGGAACCGGCCGGGGTTTCGGTGGGGCCTGCGGGCGGAGCGGTGCCGTGGGTGTTGTCGGCCAGGTCGGACGCGGCGTTGCGGGAGCAGGCGCGCCGGCTGGTCGCCTTCACCGCCGTGCATCCCGAGGTGAGTCCGGAGGCGGTCGGGGGCGCGCTGGCCGCCCGCGCCGTGTTCGAGCACCGCGCGGTGCTGAGCGGTGTGGAGGCGTTGGAGGCGCTGGCGGGGGGCCGGTCGGCGCCGGGTCTGGTCACCGGGGTCGCCCGTCCGTTGGGCCGGTCGGTGTTCGTGTTTCCGGGGCAGGGTGCGCAGTGGGTGGGGATGGGTGGGGGGTTGTACGGCTCGGAGCCGGTGTTCCGGGAGGCGGTCGACGCGTGTGGTGCGGCGTTGGCGCCGTACACGGACTGGTCGTTGGTGGAGGTGCTGACCGGTGGTGGTTCGTTGGAGCGGGTGGACGTGGTGCAGCCCGTCCTGTTCGCGGTGATGGTGGCGCTGGCGGAGTTGTGGCGTGCTCATGGTGTGGAGCCGGATGCGGTGGTGGGGCATTCGCAGGGGGAGATCGCGGCGGCGTACGTGGCGGGGGCGTTGTCGTTGGAGGACGCAGCGAAGGTGGTCGCCCTGCGCAGCAAGGCTCTGGTCGCGTTGGCGGGCCAGGGCGGGATGGTGTCGGTCGGTCTCGGGCATGAGCGGGCGGTCGGTTTCGTGGCCCGTTGGGGCGGCCGGTTGACGGTGGCGGTGGTCAATGCCCCCGGTTCGGTCGTCGTGTCGGGTGATCTGGACGCGTTGGACGAACTGGTGGCGGCCTGTGAGGCCGACGGCATCCGCGCCCGCCGTCTGCCGGTGAACTACGCGGCCCACTCCGTCCAGGTCGAGGCGATCCGCGCGCAACTACTCACCGACCTTGCCGAGATCGAGCCGAGGACCACGGACGTCCCCTTCTACTCCACCGTCACCGCCGAACCCGTCGACACCTCCGCCCTCGACGCAGGTTACTGGTACCGCAACCTTCGCGAACCCGTGCTGTTCGAGCAGGCCACCCGGCTGCTGCTGGCCTCGGGCGACGCCCCCGTCTTCGTCGAGATCAGCCCGCACCCGGTGCTCACGCCCGCGCTGGAGGAGCACGAGGCGGGTGTGGTGACCGGGACACTGCGCCGCGACCACGGCACCCCGGCCGAGTTCCTGACCGCCGTGGCGAGGCTGTTCGTCGCCGGCGTGCCGGTGCGGTGGCCGTTCCCTCAAGGGGAGCCCGTGGCGCTGCCCACCTACCCCTTCCAGCGGACGCGGTTCTGGCTCGCGGGAGGCGCGGGAGACGTGTCCGCGGCCGGGCTCGACTCGGTGGACCACCCGCTGCTCGGCGCCGCTGTCGAGGTGGGCGAGCAGCGGGTCCTGACGGGCCGGCTCTCCCTGGCCACCCACCCCTGGCTCGCGGACCACTCCGTACTGGGGACGGTGCTGCTGCCCGCGACGGCGTTCGTGGAACTGGTGGTGCACGCGGCCGGGGCGGCGGTGGAGGAACTGGTCCTGGAGGCGCCGCTGGTGCTGCCCGCGGACGGCGCGGTGGATGTGCAGGTCGTCGTGGGCGAACCGGACGAGGCCGGCCGCCGCACGGTCGATGTCCGGTCCCGCACGGACGGCTGGGTGCGGCACGCCACCGCCACGGTGAGCGGGAAACCCGTGGTCGGGCAGGAGCTGACGCAATGGCCGCCGGCCGGCGCGGAACCGGTCACCGGGCTCTACGACACGCTCGCCGCTGCGGGCTACGAGTACGGGCCGGCCTTCCAGGCCGTGCAGTCGGTGTGGCGCCGCGGCGGCGAGGTGTTCGCCGAGGTCACCGTGGCGGACGCGGCCCGGTTCTCCGTCCATCCGGCCCTGCTGGACGCCGCCCTGCAACCGCTGGCGCTGCTGGCCGGCACGGAAGGCGGCGTGCGGCTGCCGTTCTCGCTGGGCGGGATCGCGGTCCACCGCACCGGCGTGACCTCCGCGCGCGTGCGGCTGACGACGGTGCGCCCCGGCACCTACGCCGTCCAGCTGGCGGACCGGTCCGGCGAGCCCGTGGCGACCATCGAGGCGCTGACCACCCGTCCGATGGCCGAACGCGGCCCGCTGTACGCCCTCGACTGGATTCCGCTGACCCCGGGCGAAGGCGCGCTCGGCGACGCCTTCGTCTCGCCCGGCTCGGTCACCGAGGCGCTGGTGGCCGTCCAGGAGTTCCTGGCCGGCCCCGGCGAACGGCTGGTGGTGCGCACGAGGGCAGCGGTCGCCGTCGTTCCCGGTGACGGGGTGAGCGATCCGGAAGCCTCGGCCGTATGGGGCCTGGTCCGGTCCGCGCAGTCCGAGCACCCCGGCCGGTTCGTGCTCGTGGACGCCGACGAGCTGCCCGACGGTCTGTCGGTCGGCGACGAGGACCAGGTGGCGGTGCGCAAGGGGGGCGTCTACGTGCCCCGGCTCGTGCGCCGCGCACCGGAGGCGTTCGACGGACGGCTGACGCAGGCGGGCTCGGGCAGCCTGGACGACCTCGCCTTCCTGCCGTACGAGCAGTCACCGCTCGGGCCCCGGGAGGTGCGCGTCGCCGTGCGGGCGGCCGGCCTGAACTTCCGGGACGTGCTGATCGCCCTCGGCGTCTACCCGGACCCGGTGCTGCTCGGCAGCGAGGGCGCGGGCGTCGTCACCGGGGTCGGCGCCGACGTCAGCGGGCTGCGGCCGGGCGACCGGGTCGCCGGACTGCTGCCCGGCGCGTTCGGCCGGGTGGCCGTCGCCGACCACAGGGTGCTGGTGCGCATCCCCGACGAGTGGACGTTCACCCAGGCCGCCACCGTGCCGATCGCGTTCATGACCGCGTGGTACGGCCTGCGCGATCTGGGCGGGCTGAAGGCCGGTGACCGGGTGCTGATCCACGCCGGGGCCGGCGGCGTCGGCATGGCGGCGGTCCAGCTCGCACGGCTCTGGGGCGCGGACGTCCACGCGACCGCCGGCCCCAGCAAGTGGGATGCCCTGCGCACCCTCGGGCTGGACGAGGACCACATCGCCTCGTCCCGGACGCTGGAGTTCGCCGACCGGTTCGGACCCTTCGACGTGGTGCTGAACTCGCTGTCCGGCGAGTTCCTGGACGCCTCCCTGCGACTGCTCGCGCCCGGCGGGCGATTCGTGGAGATGGGCAAGGCCGACATCCGGCCCGGCGTGATGGCCTTCGACCTGGCCGACGCGGGACCGGAGCGACTGGGGCAGATCCTGGCCGAGGCCGTCCGGCTGCTCGGCGCGGGCGAGCTGCGCCTGCCGCCGCTCACCACCTGGGACGTCCGCCGCGCGCGGGACGCCTTCCGGTTCATGAGCCGGGCCGCTCACATCGGGAAGGTCGTCCTGACTGTTCCCGCGGATCTCGACGCGGCCGGTACGGTGCTGATCACGGGTGGTACGGGGGTGCTGGGGGGCCGTGTGGCCCGGCATCTGGTGGCCGAGCGGGGTGTGCGGCACGTGCTGCTGGTCAGCCGGAGCGGTGGCGGGGCGGCGTTGCGCGGGGAACTGTCCGGGCTGGGCGCGGAGGTGACCGTGGCCGCCTGCGACGTGGCCGACCGGGACGCGCTGGCGGCCGTACTGGACTCGGTCCCGGCCGAGCATCCGCTGACCGCGGTCGTCCACGCCGCCGGTGTGCTCGACGACGCCCTGGTCGAGAACCTGACCCCTGAACGCCTCGCCGCGGTCTGGGAGCCCAAGGCGCGGGCGGCGTGGAACCTGCACGAACTCACCCTCGGACGGGACCTGACGGCGTTCGTCCTCTTCTCCTCGGCGGCCGGGACGCTGGGCGCGGCGGGGCAGGCGAACTACGCGGCGGCGAACGCCTACCTCGACGGCCTGGCCGCCTACCGGCGTGCCCAGGGCCTGCCCGGGGTGTCGCTGGCCTGGGGCCAGTGGGCCGAGGTCAGCGGACTGACCGGGCGGATGTCCGAGGCCGACGGCGAACGCCTCGCCCGCGCGGGGCTGCTGCCGATGCCGACCGATCACGCACTCGGGCTGTTCGACGGGGGCCTGGACACCGCGGAACCAGCGGTGGTCGCGGCCCGGCTCAAGGTGTCCGCACTGGGCGACCGGCCGGTGCTGCGCGCACTGACACGCGCCCGCAAACCGGTGCGGACCACGGGACTGGTGGGCGAGCTGGGCTCGCTCCCCGAGGCCCGGCAACGCGAGATCCTGCTCGACCTGGTCCGCACCCACGCCTCGGCAGTGCTGGGCCGCAGCGACGAGATGGGTGGCGACCTGGCCTTCAAGGACCTGGGCTTCGATTCGCTGACCGGCGTGGAGTTGCGCAACCGGTTGTCCACGGCGGTCGGGACCAGGCTGCCGGCGACGATGATCTTCGACCATCCGACTCCGGTCCGGCTGGCCGAGTACCTGCGTGAGGTGGTTCTCGGCAAGGAGCGCCGGACGATCGCCTCCGCGTCGGCTCCGCTCGCGGTGTCGGGTGATCCGGTGGTGGTGGTGGGGTTGGGGGCCCGGTATCCGGGTGGGGTGGGATCGGCGGAGGAGTTGTGGGGTGTGGTGTCGGGTGGGGTGGACGCGGTGGGGGAGTTCCCGTCGGATCGCGGGTGGGATGTGGGTCGTCTTTATGATCCGGCTGGTGGTCCGGGGACGTCGTACACGCGGTCGGGCGGTTTCCTGGCGGATGCGGGTGGCTTCGATGCCGCGTTCTTCGGTATTTCGCCGCGTGAGGCGTTGGCGATGGATCCGCAGCAGCGGGTGTTGCTGGAGACGGTGTGGGAGACGTTGGAGGACGCGGGGATCGATCCGACGTCGTTGCGGGGCAGTCAGACGGGCGTCTTCACCGGCATCTGGTCCTCGGGCTACGCGGGCGGAGTGGACCAGATCTCGCGCGACGCCGACGGCTATGTGGCCACCGGCACGGCGACGAGCGTGACCTCCGGGCGGGTGTCGTATCTGCTGGGTTTGGAGGGTCCGGCGGTGTCGGTGGACACGGCGTGCTCGTCGTCGCTGGTCGCGATCCACCTGGCGGCGCAGGCGCTGCGGGCGGGGGAGTGCTCGCTGGCCCTGGCCGGCGGTGTGACGGTCATGGCGACACCCGCCGCCTTCATCGACTTCTCCCGCCAGCGGGGGCTCGCGGCCGATGGGCGGGTGAAGGCGTTCGCCGAGGCGGCTGACGGTACGGCGTGGGGTGAGGGCGCGGGGCTGGTGCTGCTGGAGCGGTTGTCGGACGCCCGGCGCAACGGTCACCGGGTACTAGCGGTCGTCCGGGGCTCGGCGGTCAATCAGGACGGGGCGTCCAATGGGCTGACGGCACCCAATGGCCCTTCCCAGGAACGCGTCATACGTCAGGCGTTGGCGAGTGCCGGGCTGGAGCCGTCGGAGGTGGACGCGGTGGAGGCGCACGGCACCGGCACCACTCTCGGTGACCCTATTGAGGCGCAGGCGTTGCTGGCGACGTACGGCCAGGGGCGGGTGGAGCCGTTGTGGCTGGGGTCGGTGAAGTCGAACATCGGGCACACGCAGGCGGCGGCGGGTGTGGCGGGTGTGGTCAAGATGGTGATGGCGATGCGGCACGGGCAGCTGCCGGCGACGCTGCATGTGGATGCGCCGACCTCGCACGTCGACTGGTCGGCGGGCCAAGTCTCGCTGCTGACCGAGGGCCGGCCGTGGCCGGAGACGGGGCGTCCCCGCCGTGCCGGTGTGTCGGCGTTCGGCATCAGCGGTACGAACGCGCACGTGATCCTGGAGGCACCGGCCCCGGCCCCGGTCCCTGCCGAGGAGACGTCCTCCACGCCCGCCCCCGCGGCCGCGGTGCCGCTGCCGTGGCTGCTGTCGGCCAAGTCCGAGCAGGCGCTCCGGGCCCAGGTCCGCAGACTCCAGGCGTACGCGGCCAAGGCCCCCGACGTGGACGGAATCGGCGCCGCGCTCGCCGCGCGGACCCGGTTCGCGCACCGGGCCATGGTGACCGGACCGGACGCGCTGGCGGCCCTTGCGCGCGGGGAGGCACATCCCGGGCTGGTGACCGGCCAGGCCCGGGACTCGGGCAGGTCGGCGTTCGTGTTCTCTGGTCAGGGTGGTCAGTGGGTGGGGATGGGGCGGGGTTTGTATCGGGTGTTTCCGGTGTTCGCCAGGGTGTTGGACGAGGTGTGTGGGTTGTTGGGGGTGCCGGTGGAGGTGTTGTTCGAGGACGGGGAGGGGGTGTTGGGGCAGACGTCGTTCACGCAGCGTGGGGTGTTCGCGTTGGAGGTGGCGTTGTTCCGGTTGGTGGAGTGGCTGGGGGTGCGGCCGGATTTCGTGGTGGGGCATTCGGTGGGTGAGGTGGCGGCGGCTCATGTGGCGGGGGTGTTGGGGTTGGAGGATGCGTGTGTGCTGGTGGGGGCGCGGGGTCGGTTGATGCAGGGGTTGTCTGGTGGTGGGGCGATGGTGTCGGTGCGGGCGTCGGTGGAGGAGGTGGTGGGGTCGTTGGTGGCGGGTGCCGAGGTGGCGGCGGTGAACGGGGTGGATGCGGTGGTGGTGTCGGGGGATGAGGCGGCGGTGGTGGCGGTGGGTGAGGTGTGGCGGGGTCGTGGGCGTGAGGTTGGGCGGTTGGCGGTCAGTCACGCGTTCCATTCGGCGCGGATGGATCCGGTGCTGGAGGAGCTGGGCCGGGTGGCGGGGGGTTTGTCGTTCGGTGAGCCGGTGATTCCGGTGGTGTCCACGGTGGCTGGCTGTCCGGTGGATATGGGGGAGGCTGGGTATTGGGTGCGGCAGGTGCGGGAGCCGGTGCGGTTCGCCGATGCGGTGGAGTGGCTGGTGGGCCGGGGGGTTACGGGGTTTGTGGAGGTGGGTCCGCATCCGTTGCTGGTGAGTAATGGGTTGATGCGGCGTGGTGGTGATTCTGCGGAGCGGTTGTTCGTGGGGTTGGGCCGGTTGTGGGCGGACGGGGCCACGCGGTGGATGCCACCCTCCACCACGCCGGCGGGGGTATCGGGCGCGCGGGTGCCCTCGTATCCCTTCCAGCACGAGCGCTACTGGCTCCAGCCCACCACCCCGTCGGAGGGCCTCGACACGCCCGACCACCCGCTGCTGCGGTCCCTGGTGAAGCTCCCCGACGGGCAGGGCGTGGTGCTGACCGGGAAGCTCTCGGCGTCCGTCCACCCATGGCTGGCCGAGCACACCGTGCTCGGTTCGACGCTGCTGCCCGCGATGGCGTTCGTGGACATGGCCGTCCACGCCGGCGAGCACACGGCCAGCCCCGTACTGTCCGAGCTGGTCCTCGAGGCGCCGCTCGTGCTGTCCGAGCGCGACGACGCGCACGTGCAGGTCACCGTGGGCGCGCCCGACGACACCGGACGCAGGCCCGTCACCGTCCACTCCCGCACCTCCGCCGAGCCCGACGAGTGGACCCGCCACGCGACCGGCGTGCTCGATCCGCCGGCGGACCGGGCGACACGGGCCGACCGGGCGGACGTACCCGGGGCGGACGGCAGCGAGGCCGCGCCGATCGACATCGGCTCCCTCTACGACCGGCTCGCCGAAGCCGGCTACGACTACGGGCCGACCTTCCAGGGCCTCACCGGCGTCCGGCGGCACGGCGAGGACCTGCACGCCGAGGTGAGCTTCCCGGCGGACCCCGCGCAGCTCACCGGCTACCGCGTCCACCCCGCGCTCCTGGACGCCGCCATACAGCCGCTGACCCTGCTCGCCGGCCTCACCGGCCTCGCGGCCGAGGACGGCGAGGCCGGCGGTAACCCGGCGCGGCTGCCCTTCTCGTTCTCCGGTGTGTCGGTCACCGGGTCGGCCGCGACGGTCCGCGTGGTGCTGCACCCGACCGGGCCGGACACCTGCGCGGTGCGGATCACCGACACCGCCGGGACGCCGGTCGTGAGCATCGACGAGATCGTCCTGCGGCCCGTCGAAGCGGCGGGTCCCGGTGCCGGGCGCCGGTCGAACGCGCTGTTCGCCGTCGACTGGGCCCCGTTGGCGGCACCGGACGGCCCGGACACCGACACGGTCCTCCACGAGGTCGCCGGCGAGGGCGAACCGGTCGCGGCCGCCCACGCGGTGACCCGGGAACTGCTCGGCAGGGTCCGGGAGTACCTCGCCGCCGACACGTCGGCCCGGCTCGTGGTCCTCACCGGCGACGACCTGGCCTCGGCCGCCGCCCGCGGCTTCCTGCGTAGCGCGCACAGCGAGAACCCCGGGCGGATCCTGACCGTCCGGCACGACGGCACGGCCGCTTCACGACGGGCGATCCCCGCCGCGGTGCGCGCCGCCGTGAGCGACGGCGAGCCGGAGATCCGGCTGCGCGACGGAGCCGCCCTCGTACCGAGACTGGTGAGGGCCGCCCCGGCCCGGCCGGCCGGGCCCCTGAACGGCGCGCCCCTGGACGGCACCGTGCTGATCACCGGCGGCACCGGCACCCTCGGTGTCCTGGTCGCCCGGCACATGGTCGCGCGGCACGGCGCCCCGCACGTGGTGCTCGCCGGCCGCCGCGGCGTCGAGCCGCCCGGGCTCCGCGAGGAACTGGGTGCCGCCCTCACCGTGGTCGCCTGCGACGCCGGTGACCGCGGTGCACTGAGGGATCTCGTCGCCTCGATCCCCGACCTGCGGGTCGTCGTGCACGCCGCCGGGGTCGTCGACGACGCCGTGGTGGAAAGGATGACACCGGAGCAGATCGACACGGCGCTGCGCCCGAAAGCCGATGCCGCGTGGCACCTGCACGAGGCCACCGAACACCTGGACCTGCGGGCGTTCGTGCTGTTCTCCTCCGCGTCCGGGGTGTTCGGCGCTCCCGGGCAGGCCAACTACGCGGCCGCGAACGCGTTCCTCGACGCACTCGCCGAGCACCGGCACGCGCGCGGTCTGCCGGTCACCTCCCTGGCCTGGGGCCAGTGGGCCGAGTCCAGCGGCATCACCGGCAACCTGACCGAAGCCGACCACCGCCGGCTGGCGAGGACCGGGATGCTGCCGCTGGTCACCGAGCAGGCCCTCGACCTGTTCGACACCGCCCTGGCCGGCGAACGCCCGGCACTGGTGCCGGTCCGTCTCGACCTCGCGGCGATCGACGCCCCGCCCGCGCTGCTGCGCGGACTGGCCCGGCCGCGGCGCGCGCCGGCCCCGGCGACCGGCCCCGGCGACCTGCGGGCCAGGCTCGACGCCCTGCCCGAGCCCGAACAGCGCGCCCTGCTGCTCGACCTGGTCGTCACGCACAGCGCGAGCATCCTCGGGATGGCACCCGGCGGGATCGACGACCCGCGACAACTGTTCCGCGACCACGGCGTCGACTCGCTGACCGCCATCGAACTGCGCAACCGGCTCAACGCGGCCACCCAACTCCAGCTCCCGGCGACCCTCGTCTTCGACTTCCCGACACCCGAACAGCTCGTCAACCACCTCTACGGGCAGCTGTGCTCCCCGGAGAACCGGGTCGCCGGGCCGATGGAGCGCCTGCTGCGCAAGGCCCTCGACGTCGGTCGCGCGCAGGACGGCCTCGACCTGCTGGCCACGGCGTCCCGGCTGAGCCCGGCCACCGACGCGCCCAAGGCCGAGGCGGTCGCCCTCGCGGCCGGCTTCCTCCAGCCGTCGCTGGTCTGCCTGCCGTCCGCGCTGGCGTCCGGCGGCATCGAGGAGTACGGGCGGTTCGCCGCGGCGCTGGAGGCCGCCCGCGACGTCACGGCCGTCACCCTGCCGGGCTTCGCCGGCGACCCGCTGCCCGCCGACGCCGACGTCCTGGTCCAGGCACTCGCCGAGGCCGCGTCGGCCGTCGCCGCACCGGTGCTGGTCGGCCGTTCGGTGGGGGCGTGGCTGGCGCTGGCGACCGCCGGGGAACTGGAACGGCGGGGGGCCCGGCCCAGCGCCGTGGTGCTGATCGACGGCTACCCCGACGACCTGCCGGGTGTGCTCACCGGCATGCTCGACGCCGGCCACCAGGTCCAGCCGGTCGACGACGACCGGCTGGTCGCCATGGGCCGTTACCTCGATCTGGCCGGCACCCCCGAGCCCGTCAACGCACCGGTGCTGCTGGTGGGCACCGGGAAGCGGTCGTGGCCCCGGCTGTCCACCACCGCGCAGGAAGTGCTCACCCTCTCCGGCGACCACTTCACCGTACTGGAGGAGCACTCCGCGGCCACGGCGCTGGCCATCAGCACGTGGCTCCTCGACTTCAGCGGATACGGAGCCGGTTTGTCCGCGCTCAGGGGAAAGGACGATGCATGATCTGGGACAACGTCTACATCGGCGGAACGGGGCGCTATCTGCCGCCCCGCACGCCCGCGACGCGGGCCGTGCCGGACACCGAGACCATGCGGCGGCTGCTCGCGCTGTCGGACTTCGTGTCGTTCACCCGCTCCGACGACGTCACCGAGCACGCGATGGCCGTGCACGCGGCGATCGGAGCCCTGCGCGAGTCCGGCCTCAGCGGCGCCGACATCTCCATGGCCGCCTACGCCCAGATGGACCACCAGGACCACATGGCGTCCTCCTGCCACCTCCAGCGCGTCCTCGGCCTCGGCCACGCCCTCGTCTACGAGGTCGAGGCGACCAGCAACGGCGGCTCGGCCGCGCTGCAGTCCGCCGCCGCGCACCTGGTGGCCGACCCGGCCGCGACCGCGACCCTGGTCACGGCCACCGCCCGGTTCCTGCCGCCGCGGTGGGAACGCTGGCAGCCCACCATCGGCATCTTCCTGGCCGACGGCGCGGTCGCGGCCGTGCTCGACCGCGAGGGCGGCCGGGCCCGGCTGGTCGCCACCGCCAACAGCTCCGCGACCCAGATGGAGGTCCTCGCCACCCCGACGATCCCGGACCCAGAGGGCCACCGCAACCGTACGCCGATCGAGGTCACGGGCCTGGCCCCGTATCTGACGCTGATGAGCGGCGCACTGGTCACCGCGGTCGAGCAGGCCGCCAAGGAGGCCGGCGTCGCCGTCGCCGACATCACCAGGTTCGTCGTCACCGGTCTGGGCCTGGCCCAACTGGAGGTCGTCGTGCTGGAGCCGCTCGGCATCGACCTGGGCCGCACCACCTGGCCGATGCTGCGCGAGCTCGGGCACGTCGGGCCGTGCGACCAACTGCTCGGCATCGACCACCTGCTGCACGACGAGACCCTCAAGCCCGGCGACACCATCATGTCGATCGGCCTCGGCATGGGCTCGCGGTTCACCGCGTCCCTGCTGGAGGTCACCGAGCCGCCCAAGCCCCGTACGACCACCACCTTCACCGAACCGGTGCGCGCGCAGGCCCCGCCCGCCGACGCGTATGTCATCGACCCCTCGGGCGGCGACATCTTCGGCGAGGCCGCTGCCCTGCGCGAACGCGGCCCGGCCACGCCCGTCGAACTGCCCGGTGGCGTGTCGGCCTGGGCCGTCACCGGGCACGACCTGGCGAAGAAGCTGCTGCTCGACCCGAGGGTCTCCAAGGACGCGAACAAGCACTGGCCCATGTGGCACGACGGCGACATCCCGCCGGACTGGCCGCTGATCATGTGGGTCGCGATGCAGAACATGTTCACCGCCTACGGCTCCGACCACACCAGGCTGCGCAGCCTGGTGGCCAAGGCGTTCACCCCGCGCCGTATCGAAGCGACGCGGCCGCGCGTCGAAGAGATCACGGCCGGCCTGATCGCCGACCTGGCCGCGGTGCCGCCGGGGCAGGCGGTCGACCTGCGCGCACGGTTCGCGTTCCCGCTGCCGATCCAGGTCATCACCGGCTTGTTCGGGGTGACCGCGCAGACGGGTGCGGACCTGCGGCGGCTGGTGGACGCGGTGTTCAGCCTCGACGCGGACCCGGCGGGCGTGCAGGCCGCCTCCGGCGAGCTGTACATGCTGCTCAAGGACCTCGTGGCCGCCAAACGACGCGACCCCGGCGACGACATGACCAGCGACCTGATCGCCGCGCGGGAAGCCGACGGCACACGACTGTCCGAGCGGGAACTGCTGGACACCCTGCTGCTGACCATCTCCGCCGGCTTCGAGACGACGGTCAACCTGCTCGACCACGCCGTCCACGCGCTGGCCACGCACCCGGCCCAGCTCGCCCTGGTCCGGTCCGGGACCAGCACGTGGGAGGACGTGGTGGACGAGACCCTGCGCTGGCAGGCGCCGGTGCCGAACCTGCCGCTGCGGTACGCCGTGGAGGACATCTCCGTGGACGGCGTGCGGATCCGCAAGGGCGAGGCGATCCTGCTGTCCTACGGCGCGGCCGGGCGCGATCCGGGGCAGCACGGGGCCGACGCGGAGGACTTCTCCGTCACCCGGCCGTCGCGGGCCGACCACCTCACCTTCGGGCACGGCGTGCACTACTGCCTCGGCAGCCCCCTGGCCAAGCTGGAGGCGACGACGGCGCTGTCCGCGCTGTTCTCCCGGTTCCCCCGGCTGAAGCTGGCCGTCCCGTCGTCCCAACTCGAGCCGCTGGGTTCCTTCTTCACCAACGGGCACAAGACTCTGCCGGTCATCCTGGAGGAGGGCTGATGGCCCATTTCGCCTTCGTGAGCGCGCCCGCGTCCGGGCATGTGAACCCGACCCTGCCGCTGGTCGAAGAGATGGTCCGGCGCGGTCACCGGGTCAGCTACGCCACGGGACCGGCCACCATGGACGGCCCCGTCGCCGCCGGGGCGGCGCCGGTGACCCTGCCCTCGCGACTGCCACCCGACATGGCGGCGCGGAGCGAGTTCACGGCGGAACAACTCGCCGTGACGATGGAGTACTACCTCGACGACGCGCGTGCCTCCTTCCCCGTCCTGGCCGAGCACTTCTCGGCCGACCCGCCGGACGCCGTGTGCTACGACTCGGTGACCTTCACCGGGAGGATGCTGGCGAACCTGCTCGGGGTGCGGGAGATCTCCCTGGTGCCGACCTTCGCGGAGAACGAGTCCTTCTCGGCGGCGCAGGTGTACCTACCGGCCGACTTCGACCACACCAACCCCCGGCTGGTGGCCGCGACCCAGGACATGGGGAAGTTCGCGCAGGGCCACACCTTCCTCGAGGACCCGAACCTGATGTTCGGCCACGTGGCCCCGACGACCCTGGTGTTCATCCCCCGGGAGTTCCAGATGGCGGGGGAGACCTTCGACGGGCGCTTCCACTTCGTCGGGCCGTCGCTGAGCAGCCGGCGGACCGCCGAGGAGTGGAGCCCCCGGTCGCGCGCTCCGGTACTGCTGATATCGCTGGGAACCGTCTTCAACGACCGGCCCCGGTTCTACCGGACCTGCATCGAGGCGTTCGGGGACAGCGACTGGCAGGTCGTCATGGCGGTGGGCGGACTGGACCGGGAGACCTTGGGCGCGGTCCCGGCGAACGTCGAGGTGCACGCGCACGTGCCGCAGGTGGCGGTGCTGCGACACACCGAGGTGTTCCTGAGCCATGCCGGGATGAACTCGGTGATGGAGTCTCTCTACCACGGGGTGCCCTTCGTGGCGGTGCCGCAGATCCCGGAACAGCGGGCGGTGGCCCGGCGGGCGGAGGAACTCCGGGTCGGCAGGACGCTCGCCGAGCCGACCGTGCGGGGCCTGCGCGAAGCCGTCCAGGACGTCCGGGCCTGCCGCCCCCGGGCGGCGGCTCTGAGCCGGATCGTGCGCGGGGCGGGCGGCGCGTCGAAGGGGGCGGACGTCCTGGAGAAGCTGCTGACGCGGTAGCGGCCGGACTCCACCGGGCAGCCCGCATCCGCACCCCGCCCGGTGGAGCCCGTCCCCGCGCACGGCCTCGTACGGTGTGCTCGGGTCGGGCCGTCAATCGCGGGAGGGCCGCTTTCAGGTACTGATGCCGGCCCCGGGCATGCTCTCGCCACGGCTGGTGGGTAGCGCCCCCCGGGCGGACCTTCACCTCACCAACGATGTGCCGGACGGCGTGACCCGACGGGCGCGGTCCTTTGTCGGCACGCACGGCGTCAGGGTGGGCGTCCGCACCGTCGAGGACCTCAGGCAGTGATGGCTCGAGCGGGACATCCCGGCAACGGTGATCGATCGAATGGCGGCCTACCAAGACCGACGGGGCGGTCTGCTCCTGCCGCCCGCACCGCAGTACGACGGAGGCCCCAAGTACCTCGATTCGAACGCGCCCGAAGCAGACTCCGCCGGGTGGTGGTTCGAAGCCGGGATGCAGCGGTCAGCAGTTCCCTGCTCATTCATGATCAGGCCGTCCGGTGAGCTCGGTATCCACACGCAGAGGCGGGCGCCCCTCCACGCGACCATCGAGGGCTGGGTGCAATCGCTCGCCTTGGCTCACCACGTGTCCATGCGGGCACACAGATCACCGAACTCGTCGGCGACGACGTCGACGGCATCGACCTGGACGGCTACGTGCCGGCGCGCGAGGTGAGGGGCGCGGCGGACACCTGGTGGAGGGGGCCCGACTCGCTGACTGTCGGTGTGCGGCACCTGCCACGCCGACGACGTCGCCCGCGAGGAAGCCACCGCCGGAGCCGCCCGCCTCCAGGCCGCCGCACCCCCGGAGCCGGAGGACGACCAGGAGCCGGGCCGTGGCCGCGGCTGGTTCCGCCGGCGGATCTGACCGCACGAGCCCGCTGTGCGGCCGGCAGCCGCCAGGCCGCACAGCGGGACCGGTCCCGAGGTCACCGCACCACTGGACGGGACGGATGGGCCCATCCGACGTGGACAGCCCACCGGGGGTCCCACACAGGGCCGTATGAGACGCAGCCGGGAAGAGACCGCATCCCAGGATCTGCCGGGTGACCTGTGGCACGCCCTGTCCCAGCTCCAGCACACCCACCCCGACGCTGTGGGCCGCGTCGGGTCACTCGCCCGCCCGGTCGGATGGCTGTCCTTCGCCGCGGCCGCCGACACCGTCCTCGCGGCCCGCGTGCAGTTGTCCGGCGCGGAGACGATGCAGGAGCTGAAAAGAGACGCTCCGTGCGATCACCGGGGGCATGCACGCCCACTTCACCGGTCCCGGCGTCGCGCTGGAGGTCACGCTCGGCAGACGGCAGGAACTCCCGATCCACCAGGCGCACACCGCCGGCCTCACCCGGCTCCTCCGCCACGCGGCCGGCACCATCGGTGCCCGCAGCACGCCGGGAGGCGGCCGCTGCTTCCACTGCGGCGGGACCGGGCACGCCCGGCCCTTGTGGGAGCCGGCTGCAGGGCAGGCGTGAGCGACACGCAAGAAGAACGCCCGCGCCCGGGGCCGTCCTTTCTGGACGGCGTGGGGCGCGGGTGGGGGAGGGCCCCGAAGGCTTACGCCGGTAGGGGCGCACGCTCCGGGCGCGGCGCCGCAAGCGGAGAACGGCGGCCTTCCTCCACGGCGCGCAGCTGCTCCCGGTCGACGTTCGGGTGCGCGGCGTGGATCGCGTCGACGGAGGCGGTGGTGTAGTTGCGGTGGGGCAATTGCGGGGGCGCGGCTGATGTCGGTTGCGGGGCCAGCGGCTGAGGTCAGGCTGTGGTGCAGGTCCTGCCGCTGAGGGTGAAGGTGGTCGGGGCAGTGTTCGTGGCGCCCCTGTTGGCGATGAAACCGAGAGTGACGGAACCGCCGGCGGTGATGGTGTCGGTGTAGGAGGCGGGGATCACGCTCACGGAGCCGCCTGTCTGGGTGGGGATGCCGCCCCACATGTTGTTGATGGTCTGGCCGTTGGTGAAGGTGAAGCCGAGCTTCCAGTTGCTGACAGCGGCGGCGCCGGTGTTGCGGATGGTGATCTCGCTCTGGAAGCCGCTTCCCCAGTCCCCCACCAAGCGGTAGCCGACGGAGCAGGTGCCCGCCGGGGCGCCGGTGGTGGTAACGGTAACGGTGGCCGAGCGGGTGGAGCGGTTGCCGGCCGCGTCCTTGGCGTAAACGGCGAAGGTGTAGGCCGTGTTGCCGGACAGCCCTGTGACCATGGCCCGGTTGGACGCGGAGTCGGCCACCCGCGTCTCGGTGCCGCCGGTGACACGGACGACGTCGTAGCCGGTGACACCCACGTCGTCCGTGGAGGCCGCCCAGCTCAAGGTCACGGAGGTGGCCGTCACCTCGGAGGCGGTGGGAGTCCCCGGAGCGGTGGGCGCAGCGGTGTCACCGCCGGGTTCACCGGGGCTCTGGCTGAGCAGGTGCGCTTTGAACCCCTCACCGTAGGTGCTGGTCGGTGTGCCGTTCCAGTCCTCGATGAGCACACTGCCACCGCTGCAGCCCCAAGGGTTCCAGGTCCAGGCCGTGTACCCGACCTTGTTGGCGTCCGCCCAGGCCATCACCTGGTCGATGTAGTCATGGGCGCAGGTGTTCTGACCGATCTCGCCGGCCTGGACCGGCACCTGGGCGGCGACCGCTCCGATGTTGCTGTCCCAGCACGCGGTGGTCACGCAGCCGTTGAAGTTGTAGGAGTGCCATGAGGCCATCAGATTGCCGGTGGGGTCGGCCGGCTTGAATTCCAGCCACCGACTCAGGTTGTTCGTCCACTCCAGACCGCCCGACATGATCACGTTGGTGGCACCGGTGGCGCGTACCGCGTTGACGAGGGTCTGCATGCCGGCGACGGGGTAGGTGATCCCGGCGCAGGTGCCGCCGTCACGCAGACAGGTCCATGCGGCCGTGGCGTCGGACCAGTTGTTGGCCGCGTCCGGGTACGGCTCGTTGAACAGGTCGAAGACGACCGCTCCGTTCCCCTTGAACATCGTGGCCACCTCGGACCAGAACGTGGGGGCGTAGCGCGCGTCCGGCATCGGCTTCTGACAGGTGGCCGCGACGTCCGGGCAGCCTCCGCCGGGGCCGGTGTACTCGCCCCAAGTCCAGTGCAGGTCGAGGATCACGTTGATGCCGTTGGACACCAGGAGGTCCGCGTAGGACTTGACCGCCTGCTGGTACGCCGCCGCGCTGGGCGCTGTCGGAGGTAGGTTCCCGGTGCCCAGCCAGCACTCCTCGTTCAGCGGGATCCGGACAGTGTTGATCTTCCATGCCTTCACCGCGTCGACGGCCGCCTGGTCCGTCGGCCCGTCGAATATCTCCTTGCCCTGGACACAGCCGAACTCCCCGCCGGACCGGTTGACGCCCAGTGGGCGGAACGTGGAATCGGACCCGGTGACCAGGCGGTTGCCCGACACGTGCAGTGCCGGCGCCGCTGCGACCGCCGATGCCCTGCCGTCTGCGGCGGACTGACCGGCCGCCGGCGAGGCGACCGCCGAGGCCGGGCCGCCGAATCCGGCCACCGAACCCGCCATAAGCACTCCGGCAACGCCGAAAGCCCGAAGGGCTCTTCGCATGCTCATCGCACTCTCCCTCAACGCACGTATATGACCGATCACTCCATATGGCACCGCCCGGCGAGAGACCGGCCTCAAAGCGGGTTCCACAGTGGGCAATGCGCCTCTACCTGGCTGGATGACCTTCGATACTGCGCACAAGCTGATCCGACGACCGTGGGAGCGCTCCCATAGGTAGTGAGCCTAGATGCGCCGGGCAACCGCACGGAAGCTCTCTGCAGCACTTGTTTCTGACGTCGAACCGCGAGGCTTCGGAAGCGAGCAGGGGAGGGGGTCTACGGCTGCGTCCGCGTGCGCGAGAAAGGATTCACCCGCCCGGGCACGGACACCCTCACAAAGCGCTCCGTCCGGACCCCGCGTCCCGGAAGGCTTTCCGCATGCGCGAGGACATGGACGAGGACCTGGCCCTGACGTCGTAGGCCACCGCACAGCGGCGTGGGGACCGGGCCCTCCAGTGCGACGCGACCGCCGTGTCCACGGCGCCGGACGGCACCCGCGCGTACGCCCTGCTCGACGGCGTCGGCGACACCCCAGCCGTCCACTCCTGGACCAGCACCGCCGCCCTGCGCCTGGCCCGCGCCGCCGCCGAGAGCGCGCGTGAGCACGTGCTAGTCGGCCCGTGTGCGCGGTGGTGGACCGCAAACCCGAGCGGGCCCCTTGGCTGGTAGGCCCGCGTAAGCCGCCGAAGGAACCCGACTGCCCTGATCGAATGATTGATGAGGGGGACTTCCGGATCGGTGACGTGCTGTCGGTTGCTTGCCCCTTCACGGTTACCCGGGTCGTGCAGGGTGTCACGTGTAAGTGCGATTGCCGTGGCGGGATATCGACACCGAGAACGAGTTCGCGCGCTGGAACGGGGTCGTCGCCCTCGGCGTGAAAAGCGGCGGGAGCCTCTCGCCTGAGGTGGAGGCCGAGCTCTTTCGAACGGCCCCCCGCCCGAACAGCTGAAGGCGGGAGACGTCTGCCGGGTCGGCGTGCCGCCCACCGTCGTGCACGTGACGGACGTTGAACACCACGCTCCCCGCTGGAGACGGCCTGGCTGCCACATCCCACCCAGACCGTGACCGTGCTGCCCCGAGGTCTGTCCTATCGCGAGTTCCCGGACGAGAGCCATCTCGATGGCTCGGGGTACACCATCCACCCGGGCGATGGGATTCCCTTCACCTTCGTACTGTTGATGCGCCCATACGCGTTCCTCCAGGTGGGCGACGAGGTCGCCGATGCCGTCGGCCGGGTATGGCGGTCCGGCGGGCCCTGGGACTGGACCGCCTTCGACGGGGAGTCGGCTGGCGCGGGCCCTGCGTGGCCACTTGTCCTGCTCACCCGAGCAGGAACGCCGTGCTCCGTCGAGGACGCCGAGGCGGTGGCTGCGAGTACGGCGAAGGGTTCGCACCAGGAGACGATCCGGGACTGGATGGCACTCACCGAGGCCTCGTCCACACCCTGACCCATCCGGACGCCTGCCGCATCTCTGCCGTGTCTGAGCGAGGACCTGGCCCCCCGGGCCAACTATCGTGCACGGTCACATCAAGCATTCCGGTCCCGGTGCGCACCGCACCACCGCAGTCCTGGAGGTGCGGCTACCTGGTGGTGCGGTGCGCCGGGTGCGCCTCCATCGCCTGCTTCTCCGAGCAGCCCAGGACCAGCCGTTTCACGGCGAGGGGCAGCTCGGTGGTGGTCGCTGTCCCGTATGCGTGCGGCAGAGGTTCGGCGGCTGGCGGTGCCAGGTTGGGTCAGTTGAAGGCCGCGGCCACGGCGTCCGAGAGCTGGTTCAGTATGTCCCGCGAGAGTTGCACCGAGCCGGTGAACGAGAGGAAGCCGTGAATGGCTCCCTCGACCGGGAGGTGCTGGACCGGTACGCCGGCGTTGGCCAGCTTGCGGGCGTAGTAGTCGCCCTGGTCGCGCAGCGGGTCGTTCTCGGCGGTGACGATGACGGCGGGAGCAAGTCCGGCCAGTTCGCCGCAGCGCGCCGGTGAGACCCGCGGGTCGGCGCCCTGGTCCGGGGTGCTGAGGTAGGCGCCCCAGAACCACTCGAGATAGGAACGGGAGAGGACCGGACCCGTCACGTTCTCGTACATTGAAGGGCTGTCGTCGAACCGGTCGACCGCCGGGTAGGCGAGCACCTGGAGCGTGATGCGAGGCCCCCCGCGGCGCAGAGAGTCCTGTGCGAGAACCGCGGCAAGGTTGCCGCCGGCGCTCTCGCCGAACACGGCGATGCGCTCTCCGTCGCCCCCGAAGCCCGCGGCGTTGCCCGCGACCCAGGTCAGCGCAGCATAGGCGTCGTCGACTGCGGCCGGGAAGCGGTGTTCGGGTGCCAGCCGGTAGTCGACGGAGACCACGATCGTGCCGGAGCGGCTGGTCACGATGCGGGCCATGTTGTCCTGGGTGTCCAGATCGCCGAAAACCCACCCGCCGCCGTGGAAGAAGAGCGTCACGGGCAGCGGCCCGGCATCCGGCTCGGTGAAAGGCCGGTAGATACGGACGGGTATATCGCGGCCTTCGGCAGTGGCCGTGGTGTCCCGGACCTCGGCGACCGGTACGGGAGCGCCGGCCAGGGCGCCGAAGGCACGCCCGAACGCGCGGTTCTCCGCCACCGTCAGGGTGTGGGGAGCCGGTCCGCCTTCTGCGGCCACTCCCTTGAGCAGAATCTCGATCTGGGGGTCGAGGAGCATGGCACTCACCTGTCTGAAGAGACGGCCACCCGGCATGGAATGACCTTTCCAGGATCATCGGTAGGGCATGATTGGAATGTCAATTCCAACTTGACTAGTGTGGGCATATGAGCACACCAGCGAAGACCGGAGAGCCGAAGAGACAGCGGCTCACCAAGGGGGGCCGCAAGACCCGCGATCGCATCATCGAAGCCGCTGCGGAGCTGATGTTCCACCGCGGCGCGGGGGGCACGAGCATCCCGGACATCCAGGCGGCCGCCGGGGTCAGCGCGTCGCAGATCTACCACTACTTCGGCGACAAGCAAGGTTTGGTCCTGGCGGTCATCGACCACCAAACGGACACCCAGCTCGCCCAGCAGCGTCCGCTGCTGGACAACCTGGACAGCATCGAGGCCCTGCGCGAATGGTGCGACAGGGCAGGGAGCCGACAGGACGCAAGAGGATGCGAAGGCGGCTGCGAGATCGGCTCGCTCGCCAGCGAACTCGCCGACGGCGACCAGTCGGCACGGACCAGACTCGTCTCCGCCTTCGACCGGTGGGAAGGCCCCATCAGGTCGGGACTCGCACGCATGCAGGCACGGGGCGAGCTGAGCGAGCGCGCCGATACCGCCGCGCTCGCCACCGCTCTGCTGGCCGCCATCCAGGGCGGCATGCTGTTGTCCCAGGTCCGTCGGTCGAGCACCGCCTACCGGCAGGCCGTGTCAGCGGTGATCGACCACATCGAGAGCCTCCTCGTCCGGTAGCGGCTTGGGGGCGTCAGCTCACCACTGACACCTTTCGACCTGCTGATACAGAGTTCCGGGAACAGGAACTCATCGTCGGGCCGCCCCGCTGATCGCGGCGGCCTCGGCAGCAGCCATGCCGTCCGGCATGGGCCGACGCCTCGCCGAACCGCTGGAGTGTCGCTCAGCGGGTCCTGAGTCCGTCGACGACGACGTCCAGCATTCGGTTCAGCTGGGGGCGCTGCTCGGGTGTGCCGGCCACGGAGAGCAAACCGGCGAGGATGCCGCCCACCTCGACCGGGTCGATGTCGCTGCGCAGTTCTCCTGCTGTGGCGCCGGCCTCGAGGACCATCGCCAGGACCTGCTGGACCTCGTCGCAGACCGGTCCGGTGCCGAAGCGGCCGGAAGCGCTCATGGCGACCAGGGCCTCGCAGATGCCGCGTCGTTCACCGGCCCAGTCGGCGAATCGGAGCATCCACGCGTGGAGGGCCTGCGCGGGCGGCTTGGTGGCCAGCAGGGTGCGCGCGTCTTCGCGCAAGGGCCGGATCTGGTCCCGGTAGACCTCTTCGACCAGATCCTCTCGGGTGGGGAAGTGCCGGTACAGGGTGGCGTTCCCCACTCCCGCGCGTTTGGCGATCGCGTCCAGCGAGATCGCGCGTCCGGACGCGAAGGCTTCGGCGGCCGTGGCGATCAACTGCTCGCGGTTGCGCTGCGCGTCGGCGCGCAGGGTGCTGCGTGGAGGTGTCATGACCCTCGCGATCGTGAGTGTCGGATGAGATTCGAGAGCGATTCGGGGATGTCCCCGTTTCAGTGTACGGTGAGGAAAACGGGGAGGTCCCCGATTGCGGGTGGTCTCGCCCATCGCTTCAGCGACGAAAGGTTTGCCATGCCTACAGCGGTCATCACCGGGGGACGACCGGGATCGGCAGAGCGACGGCCGAGCTGCTGCACGCCCGCAGCTACCAGGTCGCGGTCACCGGACAGAATCCCGAGTCCCTCGCGCGGGCGCAGTCCGAGCTCCCCGACGACGTGCTCGTCGTCCGATCCGACGGGCGCGTGCTCTCCGACATCGACGCCCTGATGTCGGCGGTGTCGGCGCGCTTCGGATCGCTGGACCTGCTCTTCCTCAACGCCGGGATCTTCCGTCCGGCACCGGTAGCCGAGGTGACGGAGGAGTCGTTCGACGAGCACGCCGACCTCAACTTCAAGGGCCAGTACTTCACCCTTCAAAAGGCCCTTCCCCTCATGAACGACGGCGGCTCGATCGTGCTGACCGTCGGCATCGGATCCCGTCGCGGCACTCCTGGCGCCACAGTGGGGCGGCGACACGCGGCGCGCTGCTGGCCATGCTGCCCTCGCTCGCGCTCGAACTAGCCCCGCGCAGGATTCGCGTCAACGCCGTGAGCCCCGGGGTCACCGACACCCCGCTGCTCAACAAGCTGGGGGTGCCCGAGAGCGGCCGGGACGCCATGCGCTCGAAGATCTCCTTCGAGCTCTTCGGATCCAGCCAGGAGGTCGCGGAAGCAGTCGCCTTCCTGGCCTCGGACGCCGCCGGCTACATCACCGGCCAGGACATCACCGTGGCCGGCGGCTACGGGCTCGGCGCCTGAAACCCGAGCGATCCGCCCACCAATCCGCACCTCTCGAACGCCACGAACCGCACCTCACAGGAGAACACGATGGCACTCACTCTCGACACCTATCGGCTGCTGGGCCGTTCCGGACTCCGGGTCTCACCGCTGGCGCTGGGCACGGCGACCTTCGGCACCGAGTGGGGCTGGGGCGCCGAACGCGACGAGGCACGCAAGCTCTTCGACCGCTACACCGCGCTCGGCGGAAACTTCTTCGACACCGCCAGCACCTACACCAACGGCAGCTCCGAGCGGCTGCTCGGCGAATTCGCCCGCACCAACCGCGACAAGATGGTGCTGGCGACCAAGTACTCGACGCTGCGTCAGCCCGGTGACCCGAATTCCGGGGGCACCCACCGCAAGAGCATGCTGGTGTCGGTGGAAGCCAGTCTGCGGCAGCTGAACACCGACTACATCGATCTCCTCTACGTCAACGTATGGGACTTCAGGACGCCGGTGGAGGAAATCCTGCGGGGCCTGGACGACCTGGTGAGGCAGGGCAAGGTGCTGTACGTGGCGATCTCCAGCGCCCCGGCCTGGCAGGTGTCGCGCATGCAGGCGATCGCCGACCTGCGCGGCTGGTCTCCACTGGTCGCACTGCAGACCGAGTACAGCCTGATCGAGCGCACCGCGGAGCGTGACCTGATCCCGATGGCACGCGAGATGGGACTCGGCGTGGTCCCCTTCTCCCCGTTGGGCGGCGGGGTGCTCACCGGCAAGTACAGCCGGGAGGACCAGAACCCGGCGGGCTCCGGCGCCGGCGAAACCGCCAGCAACCGCAAGAGCCTCAACGTGGCTCTGGGATGGGTCACCGACCGCAACCTTGCCATTGCCGATGCGGTGAAGGAGGTGGCCTCCGAGCTGGGCCGCACACCCGCCCAAGTCGCACTGGCCTGGACCCTGAACGCCCCAGGCGTGACGGCACCCATCATCGGCGCCCGCACCATCGCGCAGCTGGAGGACAACCTAGGTGCCCTGCACGTCGACCTCACTCCTTCCCAGCTGGCCCGCCTCGACAAGGTCAGCGCCATCGACCTCGGCAATCCGCACGACCTGCTCGCCAGCGATCACATCCGCACGGTCACCACAGGCGACATGAAGATCGAGACCCTTGGCTGATGCGCTTCATGAACAGCGATATCCACATATGTCGACACGTCTTCGATGATGGAACGGAGCAACCCCGGCATGGGTGAGTACAGCGGCAAGAATGCGGTGATCACGGGTGGCAGCAGCGGCATGGGGCTCGCACTGGCGGAGCTGCTGGTGCAAGGCGGAGCCCGCGTGGTGATCACCGGCCGTTCTCAGGCCAAGCTCGACGCGGCACGCGAGCGGCTCGGCGAGAACGCCGTGGCCGTCCGGGCGGATGTGGCTTCACTGTCCCACCTGGAAATGCTCGTCGGCCGTGTAAAGAGCGAACTTGGCTCGATCGAGGCTTTGTTCGTCAACGCCGGCATCTCAGCCCTCACGCCCCTGGAGTCGACGACCGAGAACGTGTACGACGAGCTGTTCGCGATCAATGTCAAGGGCGCCTTCTTCACTGTGCAGAAGCTCGCTCCGCTGCTGAGCGCGAACGCCGGCATCGTCCTCACCACCTCGATCGCGAACGTCATCGGCATGGTGGACACCAGCGTCTATGCGGCCGGCAAGGCGGCGCTGCGCTCGATGGCCCGCACCTTCTCCCGCGAGCTGCTTCCGCGGGGAATCCGTGTCAATGCGATCAGTCCGGGTCCCATCGACTCGGGGATCCTGGAAACGATGAACTTGTCGAAAGAGGCCGCCGACCAGTTCAGGGCGGAACGGACCGCGAGCAACCCCATGAAGCGCTACGGCACCGTCGAAGAGTTCGCAAAGGCGGCCGCATTCCTCGCCTTCGATGCCACGTACACCACCGGCATCGAGCTGGCCGTGGATGGCGGCGAAACCCAGCTCTGAGCTCGTCCGCCGTCCCACGGGCGCAAGGCCCGCCACCACGGCGGTTTCAGGCGAGCGCTGCAACCCGTGGTCGTGTCGATCAGGCCGCGGGCAGTTCATGCAAAACGCTCGGCTGGGGTTTCCCAGCCGAGCGTTTTGCGTGGGCGGCCATCAAGTTCGCCGGCGACGGCGTCAAGATGCTCGACCAGGAGGTTGTCGCGGCCCACGAAGAGACGTGAACCTTCTCCCGTGAAGTGGACACCTGTTTATGCCGTTATGCGACGAGAGTGCTGGTGACCGAAACGTTGTTCGTAGGCGATCGGAGCCCCAGCTCCTCACCCCAGGACCGCCGCCGGTCCGCCCTCGGGGCGCGGCCTGGGCACGGCGTCCCGGGCGGTCAAGTGCAAGTCGAGGCGTCTGTTCAGGTCCAGCTCGAACCGGAGCTCCAACGGCTTCGGGCACTCTAGCCGTGGCTGGCATGGCAAGGCTTCGGTGGTGTCGAAAGCATCTGTTCCAGAGGGTCTCAGATCCAGGTGGGCACGTGCCCCTTGGTGTAGCGGGCGCCGAAGCCGCCGTGGGGGAGGATCTCGCCGATGGCCTTGAGGTCGGTGTCGGTGAGGGTGAGGTCGGCGGCGCCGACGTTTTCCTGGATACGCTTCGGGCTGCGGGTGCCGGGGATGGGCACGATGTGCTCGCCCCGGGTCAGGAGCCAGGCCAGGGCGAGCTGGGAGACGGTGGCACCCTTGGTCGCCGCGAACTCGGCGAGCCGGTCGACGGCTTCGATGTTCTTCTCGAAGTTGCCCGGTTGCCAGCGCGGGTCGACGTTGCGGATGTCCGTGGCTTCGTACTGGCCGGAGGGCTTGGCGGTGCCGGTGATGAACCCGCGGCCGAGGGGGGAGTAGGCGACGAAGCCGATGCCGAGTTGGTCCAGGGTGGCAAAGAGCTGCTCGGCGTCCCGTTCGAACAGGGAATACTCGGTCTGCAGGACGGAGACCGGCTGCACGGCGTGCGCCCTACGGATCGTCTCGGGCCCGGCCTCGCTGAGACCGAAGTACTTCACCTTGCCCGCGTCGATCAGCTCTTTGACGGTGCCTGCGACCTCCTCGATGGGCACCTCGGGGTCGACCCGGTGCTGATAGAAGACATCGATGTGATCCACGCCGAGGTAGCGCAGGCTGTTGTCGGCGACCTTGCGGATGGTGCCGGGCCGGCTGTTGAGGGGGCCGCCGATCTGCTCGGGCGGTACCGACATGTCGACGCCGAACTTGGTGGCCAGGACCACGTCGTCGCGGAAGTCCCTGACCGCCTTGCCGACCAGGATCTCGTTCGATCCGGTACCCCAGCCGTACATCTCGGCGGTGTCGAAGAAGGTGACGCCCAGGTCGTACGCGCGGCGGAGGGCGGCGACGCCGGCCTCCGCGTCGGTGGGTCCGTAGGCCATCGTCAGGCCCATCGCGCCGTAGCCGATCGCCGAGACCGCAAGGCCCTGGCTTCCGAGTGTCCGGTGCTGCATGACTCACTCCTCGGAAAGACTAGAAGGAATTACTGGCGGACCGTTGTGTCAGTGCGTTGCGGCGGTCAGTCCGGCACGGTGGATGCGGGTGTGCTCGGCGACGCGCCGGCCGAGGTGGCGGGCGGTGTTGAGGTCCGCGTCGTGGACGGCGGGGGTGTCGTTGAAGCTCTGTGCGCCGGCGCCGAGGTAGAAGCCGAGGCGGTTGTCGTCCTGGGGGCCGGATGTGGTGGTGTTCCAGCCCGGCAGGAGGTTCAGGCTCACCCAGAGCATTCCGTGCTGGGCCGCCAGGAGCGCCAGGTACTGCAGGGTGTGCAGTTTGTCGCCGCTCATGGAGCCGGAGTTGGTGAATCCCGCCGCGAGCTTGTCGCTCCAGGCGCGGGTCATCCACCGCTTGCTGGTGGCCTCGGCGAAGGCGTGGAACGCCCCCGACGCGGTGCCCATGTAGGTGGGGGTACCGAAGATGATGGCGTCCGCAGCGTCCATCAGTTCCCAGTCGGCGTCGCTGAGGGAGGCGACGTCCACGCGGTGGACGTGCGTCCCGACGAGGGAGCGCGCGCCGTCGGCGACGGCAGTGGCGATCTGCGCGGTGTGGCCGTAGCCGGAATGCGACGCGATGACGATCGAGATATCGGACACGGGTGTTCCTATCCTGCCGCGATCGCGGCGTGTTCGGTGGTGTGCAGGCAGACGATGAGCTGCCCGGTGCGGCGGTCGGCCGCACTGCTCCACGAGTGGGGACCGACGTCCCGGGCCGGAGTGCGGGGCATGCCCAGGTATCGCGGGCCGGCGCCGACCACCATCAGCGTGGATCGTCGTTCCGCTTTAGAAGGTATCACCGATACACCGCCGATACGCAATATCCGATATCGTTGTTCCATGAATGAGGGACGACGCGCCGCGCGACGCCAGGTACTGCAGGTGGCCGCCAAGCTTTTGGAGGAGGGCGGCAGCGAAGCGGTCTCCACGCGCGCGGTCGCCGCAGCCGCGGGCATCACGGCCCCCGCGCTCTACCGGATGTTCGACGACAAGGACGGACTCCTGGCCGAGCTGGCCGCCTACGGATTCGAGATGTACCTGGCCGAGAAACGAGAGGCACTGGCGCTGACCCCGGACGACCCGGTGGCCGACCTCTACCGCGGCTGGGACCTGCACGTCGACTTCGGACTGCGGCACCCCGCGTTCTACATGCTCATGTACGGCACCGTGCAGCCCGGGCGGCGGCCCCCCGCCGCGGACGAGGCGCACGCTCTACTGGTGAGACTGCTGCACCGCACGGCCGAGGCCGGGCGCCTTCGCATTCCGGTGGAGCAGGCGACCCGCGTCATTCACGCGGCGACGACGGGCGCCACGCTGGCGCTGATCGGCGAAGAGCCCTCGCAGCGGGACCTGACCACTTCGGCGCGGCTGCGGGACACCGTCATCGCCTCGGTCACCACGGACAGGCCCGCCTCCTCCGGGTCCGACCTGGCCTCGCACGCACTCGCCCTCGATGCCGCACTTCAAACCGCGCTCAGCACCGGGGTACCTCTGCGAGACACAGAGACGGCTCTGCTGCGCGAATGGCTCCAGCAGTTGGCAGGCTGAAGGGAACGCCTGCTCCGCAGGCGGTGGGTGCAGTCGGTGACGCCGGCCGTGCGGAACTCGATGTGCGTGTCGGCGAACGACCGTCTGCCGACACGCACGCCCGTGATCACGAACTCGCAGGCGGGCACTGTCGGCAACTCGCGAAGGCGACACCTTGAAGGTCACCCGGCTCGACCGGCTCTCCCGCTTCGTGCTGCACCTGGTGACGCTTGGTGCCGAGCTGCGCGAGCGCGGCATCGGACTGCACGTCATCGGGCAGGGCATCGACACTGCCCCTAAGAACTCCTAACGAAATGATCTTCGAGGTGGTTGGATCGCTCCGGGACTGATGATCCGGGGGTGCGGGGTGGCTCGGCCGAAGCCGTGGGAAGTCGATGACGAGTTGTGGGCGGTGATCGAGCCACTGCTGCCCAAGGTCGAGCGCCGGACCCGGCATCCGGGCCGCAAGCGGCATCCGGACCGGCTCGTGTTCCAGGGCATCCTGTTCGTCCTGCACACCGGAATCGCCTGGGAACACCTGCCGCAGGAACTCGGCTTCGGCTCGGGCATGACCTGCTGGCGCCGGCTGGCCGAGTGGACCGAGGCCAAGGTGTGGCCGCGATTGCACGAGGCCCTCCTCGCCAAGCTCCGCGGCGCAAACGCCCTGGACTTCTCCCGGGCGGCGGTTGACGGCTCCCACATCCGGGCGTTAAAGGGGGATCCAAGACGGGACGAAGCCCTGTCGACCGGGGCAGGACAGGCAGCAAGCACCACCTGATCACCGACGCCACCGGCATTCCGCTCGCCGCCACTCTGACCGGCGGCAACCGCAACGACGCCACCCAGCTGATCCCACTCCTCCAGGCCGTGCCGTCCGTGCGGGGCAAGCGTGGCCGCCCCCGGCGCCGCCCGGACGTGGTCCTGGCAGACCGCGGTTACGACCACGACAAGTACCGCCGCCTCGTCTGGGACCTCGGCGTGAAGCCGATGATCGCCCGCCGCGGCACCGAGCATGGCTCCGGCCTGGGCATCCAACGCTGGGTAGTGGAGCGCGCGTTCGCCCACCTGCACTGGTTCCGCCGTCTGCGGATCCGCTGGGAAATACGCGACGACATCCACGAAGCCTTCCTCACCCTCGGGTGCGCACTCATCTGCTGGCGGCGCCTGGCCGCAGTTCAGCGCCGCCACTCATAGACGCCCGGTGAGGACTTCAGTACTTCGCTCGGCCACGCCTGCAGCACCTGCCCGAGCAGCTTCCGCTGCTCGTCGATCCAGCCCTCTTCAAGGCTCATGGGAAGGAACACGGAGACACATGAACTGCCGAGATCTTCTACACGGACAGCGACAGTCTCATGTTCCTCGTTGTACGGCTGGATCTTGATCTCGGGGCTGTGGCCGTCATCCCTCCAGCAGATGTCCTGACCGGCAGCAAGCAGGTCCAGAGCACGGGACCACTCCTCCAGGTCCGAAGGGAACAGGGACATGACCAGCCGACCGCCGACGAAGCTGCTGGTCACAATGACCTCTGCGTCGAGCTGATCGTGAAGATGCAACACACCCGGCGACCTACGCCCCAGCACACGCACTTGGAAGCTGTTGTCGCCATCCGAGAGGTTGATCAGTTCCACCCTGCACCCTTTGCCCTGCCCGCTCACATCTGTCGGAGCTCAGGGTCTCCGAGCCAGATCAACGGGCACAAGCAGGTTGTCCCCGCCTCATTCCGTTAGGAGCTCTAAGGAAGGGCAGGCGATGTTCGGGATGCTGTCGGTACTTGCCGAGCTCCAGCGCGAGCTGATCGTGGCGAACACGAACGACGGGCTCGCCTCAACGCGTGCCCGCGGCTGAGTCGGCGGGCACCGGCCACGGCTCACCGCGGCGCAGTCCCGTTCCAGCCCAGGTGTCCTGGAGCTCGGGAACAGTCCGCTCGAGGTCGCCGCGCTGCGCGCGCGGCTTCGGCGGCGGGTGCCCGGTTGGCTGGTGCCCGGTGTCCGGGTGGGGCTGGCCGCCCTCCCGCTCACCGTCAACGGCGCGATCGGCCGGGCCGTGCTGCCGCCGTACCTCGGCCGGCTCGCCGAGGGTGTCACCGGCATCGTCGACGACGCTGGGGTGGAGGGCGCCGTCAGTCGTGCATGTCACCCCACGGGGCCGAGCGGGTCTTCGACGAGGATGCTGTGTGTCCCGGGCACCTGCGCCGCCAGTCCCGGGGGAAGGATCTGGACGACGCTGCCCTGGCACCCCGGGACATTGTGGATGCGGACGGGAACGTCCGTGAAGTTGAGTACCGTGGACAGTTGTACGACCTCGTAGCAGCCCAGCGGGTGGTTGTGGACGACTCCGCCGATACGGAGGAATCCGGTTGTGGCGGACGCCGGGGCGGGAACGGTGAGCGCGAGCAGTCCGGCGGCCGCGAGTACGGTGAGTGTCGAGCTGATGCGACGCATGGCGCGCCTCCTCATGACCGGGCCGGAGGGTGTTCCGGCCCTGTACATGACCGTACGGAAGTGAGCGGCTACTGCATCCCGGTGTCGTCCGGACGTGCGACAGCGGGCGCCCGTCCGCTCGGCGCCGCGCGCGACTGGGGCCGGGTCCCGGGAGAGGGAACCGGACCGGTGCGGCCTTGTCCAGGGGGCAGGGGCGGTCCGGCGCCGCCGTCCCGAGCGAGTCGGGGCGTGGCCGTGCCGCGGGTTCGGTCCGTCACGGAGACGAGGCGGAATTCGTAGCGGTGGCCTTGGTCGTCGGTGAGCCAGGTCTGTGCGGGGTTGGGGAGCATCTTGGTGACGGTGAGGCGGGCGTCGGGGCCTTGTGCGTGAGCCGACGGTCGGGCCGTGGCGAGGATGTTGACGTAGACGGGGCTGCCGAAGCCGACGACGAAGAAGGGTCGGGGTTCGGTGGGGGAGACGACGAAGAAGAAGCGGGGCAGTCCGTGGGGGTCGCGTCACCGCCGGGCCCGGACGAAGCGCCGGGCTTCGCTCTTGTCGTCGGCGAAGGACGATGCGGAGCCGGGAACCGCCAGGTCTCCCGGGCGACGACGGTGGATTCGACGGTGATCCGGGGCGAGGAGGGACTCCGCGATCCGGGCGTTCGGCGCCTGTACCGTTTACCGGTTGGCCGAGCGTGCGTGGGCGGCGGCCACGGCAGTGTGGGCGCGTGTCCGGCCGGTGGTCGACACCGCGCCGGCCGCCGTCGATGTCGTCGCCGTGGTCTACGTGATGCGCGGCGCGTTACGCCACCACCTGCTCGCCGCCCGCCGCCACCTCTCCTGCGTTCTGCGCGGCCAGCCACACCAACCCGGCCTGGACGGACAGATCGTGCAGACGGCCGTCGACGACTACACCCGGCCGGCCGACGGGATGGTGACCGCCGACCTGCGCGCCTCTACCCGCGCCGTACCGAGGACCAGGCCGTGCTGCGCCCGCTACCGGACCGCCCCGCCGTACGAGCGGGCCCACCTCGCCGCCGACGCAGCGCGGACCGACTGGGCTGCCGTGCCCGGCCGCATCCCGTCGCCGTGCCTACTGCCTCGAGGCCGCGTCCGCGGCCGTCCCGTATCGGCCTGAAGGCCGGCCGCGTCCCGGAGCAGGGGACCGGCGTCGACACGGGAGCAGACCCGTCGGACGCTTGAAGCCGTCGCCGCCGCGCTCGACAAGCCCCGGGCCCCGGGGCCGGTGATCCTCGGGGGTGGCAGCCGGTGCGGAAGCGGCCCCGCAAGCCGAAGTCGAAGGCGGCGAAGAAGGCAGCGCTGCGCAGGCAGCGCGGGCGGCTGAAGGCCGCTGGACGGTGTCGCCTTGCCGCCGGGGCCGGTAGAACCGGATTGGCAGCGCTGCCGCGCGCCGCGACGTCCGTGCCCTGTGCCGGGTGCGGCACTCGACCGCCCGGCCGTGGTGACGATGCCGGGCGGATGTCCCCCGGGTCCGTCGTGGCCGAGGACCGGGGCACGGCCGGCCGGGGTGTGCAGATCGGACCCTGTTCAGGGACGCGCCCGACGGGGCGTTCGTACTCTCATCAGGGGCTGATCGAGTCCGGGCGGGTGCCGTCGCCGGTCTCCAGTGCGGTGACCAGCCGGTCCAGAGCCGGCAGCGCCTGGTGCAGTGCCGCTCGGTCGGTGTCGGACAGCTCCTCCACGACGCGGGTGAGCGCCGCGGTGCTGGCCCGGTCATAGCGCTCCAGCAGGTGAAGGGCTTCGTGCGACGCGGTGAGCACCACGGTCCGTTGGTCATGCTCGGGCCGGACCCGTTCCACCAGCCGGGCCGCGGACATCGCCCGCACCAGGTTGCTCACGGTGGACGGTGCCACCCGTACGCGTGCGGCCGCCGCACCGGGGCTGAGGCCCTCGGGCGAGGAGGACAGGGCCCGCAGCAGTTCGATCTGCGCCTCCGGCAGATCGGGCAACCCCTCGGCGTTGCGGGTGGCGCGCAGGACCGCGCGCCGCAGCGGCCCCAGGAGCCCGCCCAGTCCGGCCGCGACGCGCGCCGCCTCCGGCGCGCCGGAGGCGGCGCGGTCGCCCGTCTCGTCCGCCGCTGTGTCTGTGTTACGCATGCCACCATTGTGGACCGCGAAGATAAAGTTTTGTCACAAATATATTTTGTGGCACAGTGGTGTGTGGAGCGAGGGCACCGAACCGGCCGGACCCCATGCCGTCGGTGACCGCTCACAGCACAGCGAGGAGCACCACCATGACCACCGTGCACGACACCCCGACCGTCGAGAACCCCGTCCCGCCACAGGATCTGGCCGGTATCGTCGGGCACAGGTTCATCTACACGTACGCCAACGGCTGGCAGTACGAGATGTACGTCAAGAACGCCACGACCATCGACTACCGCATCCACTCCGGGATGGTCGGCGGCCGCTGGGTGAAGGACCAGGAAGTCGACCTGGTGCGGCTCGCCGACGACATCTACAAGGTGTCCTGGAACGAACCGACCGGCACCTCGGTCGTCGTCAACGTGCTGCCCCGTCTGCGGGTCCTGCACGGCACCATCTTCTTCCCGCAGTGGATCGAGCAGGACGGCAGCAAGACGGTGCTCTACCAGAACGACCACCTGGAGGAGATGCGCGCCTACCGGGACGCCGGTCCCACCTACCCGATCTACGTCGTCCCGGAGTTCGCCCGCATCACCCTGTTCGAGTACGTCGGCGAGAACGACGAGAGCGTCGTCGCGGTGGGACCTCAGGACCTGCCGCGGGGCTTCGCCGACCGGACCAACTGAAAGGGCGGCGTCACCCCGCCGCCTTCCGCGGTGGGTGACCCACGGGGGCGCGGTGCCAACCTCAGCCAGTGCGCGCAAGACCCCCTCAGAGCACCAGCCGGAGCAGATTTACGGAGCGACGGGTCGCGGTCGACAGTGCGCCGTGATGCCCGCGTCCTGTCCCGGATGCGCAACTCCACTGCCTGGCTGCGGTGACTCGACCGGGTCGGCGATGACGCGGGCGTCGGTCTTGCCATCGGCGCGGTAGCCGTCGGAGGCCCGGTTCACCAGAGGACCGGGGTGTGGAGGTCTGTCAGGCCGATGCCAGGCCGTGATGGTGGCCCTTCCCACTGCCGGTCCCCGCCCACATCCTGCTCATCGTGCTCGTGACACGCGTGCCAACGCCGTTCGTGCCACGGGCGAGCTGGCCGGCATCGCTCTGCACAGTGTCTCGTCCGCACTTCCCACAGGCCTTCATAGCGTGGTGGTCGTCAGGAGGGCTTGGGCAAGCCGGTTCCGGTGAGGCAGCCGTGAGGACGGCGTGGCGCCGCAGCACGGACCGGACGCCCTCCACCGCCAGCGACGAGCTGGTCCGTACCGCCCCGGACCGCTCACGCCGCCTCGGCGACTGCGGTCGCCCGGCCCCGCCGCTCCCTTCTACCGTCCATGCCCGCGCGGTGGTTGTGTTCTGTCCTATGAAACGCGATGGGAAAGCATGGATGTCGTTGAGCGCCGCGCTTCTGGTGTGCGCGGCCGCCCCGTACCCCGCCCTTGCGGCCCCCGCTGCCGCCCCTTCGGCCACGGCCGAGGAGCGACGGCTCGCCGGTCCCGTGCCGGGGGAGATCCTGCGGGAGAGCGGGTTCGCCGACGTGATCAGCGGTTTCGGCCGCGATCTGGCCACCGTCCGTACGCCCGCTCAGGCCGAGCGGGTAGTGGTACGTGACGGGCGGCGGCTGTGGCAGCGGGCCGTGGACCGGGTGCAGGGGAGGGGCCCGGCCGGTGGTGCGCTGAGCCGGGACGACGACCGGCCGCTGTACTGGGCGCGGCTGGGCATGACGCGGACGCTCCGGGAGTGGAAACCCGCCTTCCGTTTGTCCGGGAAGCAGCGCACGGACCTTATCGCCGAAGTCGAGCGGACCTCACGCGGACAGGACTCCGTCGACCTGCCGCCGGGGCGCGGCGTGAAGCGCGTACTGATCACCGGCTTCGACCCGTTCCAACTGGACGACGACGCGCGGCGCTCCAACCCCTCCGGCGCGGCGGCCCTCGCCCTCGACGGCACCACCGTCCGCACCCCCGGTGGGCTCGCGCGCGTGGAGGCGGTCGTCTTTCCCGTGCGCTGGGGGGACTTCGCGGACGGCACGGTAGAACGGACGCTCCTGCCGTACTTCCGGCCGGGGCCGCGGCGCGTGGACCTCTTCACCACCGTCAGCCAGGGCCGGCCCGGCCGCTTCGACGTCGAGCGCACCAACGGCGCCTGGCGCGGCGGCCATCCGGACAACGCGGACGTCTCCCGTTCGGAGACCGTACCCGTGCCGCCGGGCATCCCCACCGTCCACCCGCAGCCGCAGTGGACATCGACGACCCTGCCGTACGCGGCGCTCACGACGGCCCGGACCGGCCCGTACCCCGTCCACGACAACACCGCCGTCACCGAGATCCCGGTAGGCGGCACGGCCCCCGTGGTCCGCCCGAACGGCCCGACCCCCGGCTCCACGGCCCGCCAGGGCGGCGGGGGCGACTACCTCTCCAACGAGATCGCCTACCGCGCGACGCTCCTGCGCGACGCGCTGCGGTTGCGGGTGCCGGGTGGGCATCTGCACACGCCTGTACTCGAGTTCGGGGCGTCCAATGCGGATCCGGCGACAGGGCGGGTGAGTGATCCCGTCTTCGTGCGCAACCGGATGGCGATCGTGCGGCAGATACGGGCGCTTGTGGCTGTCGCGGCGGGTGGTGCGGCCGCTGCGCCGGGCGCGGCCTCTCGGATCCACTGACCGCCCGGTGTCCTCGACGCCGGACAGGCTGAATTCGCTGGTCACGGTCCGCACCATCCGGCCCGTCCGGCGTTTGAGGACGCGCCCGCAGGGTGCTCCCGCCGCAGGCGGCAACGGACCCCGGGGCTCGGGCGCGCTGGGGCAGCGCCACAGTTCCGGCAACGAGCGGGGCTGGGGAACAAGCCGCCCGCCTCACCTCCCCGAGCCGCACCGGGCAGGCTAGGGGCGCGGATTCCCCCGTCGACGGCGAAGGCCGCACGTTGTGTGAGTGCACGCGGACCATGACGTCGCGCAGCGGGCGCAGGGAGATGACCGGGGAGCCGTACTGGAGAGAGCCGCCGGCCCTCGTACGCTGAGCAGCCGACCACGCCGGCACCCCCGCCCCTGGGGACGGTCTTCCCGGCCACGACGGGGCAGGACCACCATCACTCTCGCTCCCGGGACGGGCGTCCCTGGCCCCGCTTCCGCGTGCGGCCCGCCCCGGCACCGGCTGCGATCGGCGGCCACAATGGCCGGGAGCGGCCACCCGGCGAGGATCGCTGCCGGGGCGCGGGAAGCGCCACCGGTTCGGGACATCCGGGTGGCAGGGCGGCCCTGCGCCAGGCGGGCCGTCCCCATCATCAGTGCCCAGATGGCGCGGGCGGTCCGTCGTACCGTGGGGTCGGTGCCGTCGAAGTCGCGCCGCGGACGGCAGCAGAGCCGAACAGGCGGCGTTCGCACGGGAGGACACCGAGCGAGTGTGCTGGCCCGCCACTCGGAAAGGGGCGCAGGCTGGTGGGCCGTGGTGTGGCGCAGGTGCGAAGACGTCGGCGGTGCCGAGCGCGTTGGCGATCCGGTTCGCCGCCGCGCCGCCTGAGATGGGCGGGGTGGGCACGGCGGTCTGGATGGCGTCGGCGTTCATCGTCTCACCCGGCCGGGCTGGCTGCTGCTCGCCTCCGACCGGCGCCTACGAATCCCACGAGGAAGTCGGCCACGACCTGGCCGTCTACCTGACCGGCACTCCGCACACCGCTGCCGAGCGCTTGGTCGACGACGCCGTCCGCCGCACGCACAACCTGAGCGACCCGTACACGGACAATGCCACCGCCCTCGTCGCCCGCATCACCTGTTGAGCAGATCTCACCCATGGACACCCCGTCCCCCCCACCACCGACACCCGCGACCAGCACATCACCGGCTTGCGCGCCACACCCCAGCGCGCCATCCCCCTGTTCAGAGCGAGGCGTCGTCCTCGCCGAACAGCGGTACCTGCGCCACGTCGAGGTCCGGGCGGATGCGGTGCGGCCGGACGGGGTGTCTCCACCGTCCGGTGCTGTCCCGGGCGACGTCGACGGCCACCTCCATCACCACGCGGGGCTCCACCAGGAGGACATCGAGCGCGCGCTGTGTTCCCCAGCCCGCCGAGAACGTCCACCCTGCCACGGATGCGCACCCGTCGGCGAGACCAGCAGATCGGCCAGGGAGCGGTCGGCGGACTGGGAGAGTGTGGTGCTGCGCCCGGCGTACTGCAGGCGGCCCGCTGTGTCGTAGCGGCCCAGCAGCACGGTCCATGGCGCGGTGAGTGAGCCGGTGACTGCGCCAATGATGGCTTCGGTGGTGGCCCGCACCTTGTACCTCCGCCACGATCGAGCGCCTCGGAGGTAGGGCTCGTCCAGCCGTTTGAAGCACAGTCCCTCCAGCCCGGCCGTCGTCCACTCCAGCCACGCGCGCTGCGGACGGGCCGGTGGTCGAGGGGCACAGCGTCAGCGGCGCCCCCAAGCTGTGGTCGGCGAACAGCGTCTCCAGCGCCGCGCGCCACCGCGTGTACGGCCAGTCGGTCAGGCTCGTCCCGGCGCGGAGAAGGTCGAAGACGACGTAGTGCGCCGGCCATTGCCGTGCCGCCTCGACGGCTCCGGTCCCGCGCCGGGCGAGGCGCTGCTGGAGCCGCTCGAACGCGAGCCGGCCGGACTCCCAGATTACGAGCTCGCCGTCCAGGCCGGTTTCGGCGGGCAGCTGTGCGAGGGCCGCCTCCCGGATCTCGGGGAACGCCGAGGTCATATCGGTTCCCTGTCTTGAGCGCAGCAGCGCCCGGTCGCCCGTGTGCACGGCGAGCTGGGCGCGGAAGCCGTCCTTCTCCAGACTGCGAGGTGTCTCATGAGACAGGTGAGGTCCTTGGCGAGCGCGGTCTTGAGCTGGGTGTTCGGCTATAAAAAGGCCCTCGCTACTGGGTGAGAACGCGGCCAGATACCCATGGACAACCCGCTGCCGGCCATCGACCGTGGCTTCTGCGGTGGTGCGTCGTTATAGGAATGACCTGCCGAAGGTGCTCCTCGGCGGGTCTCTTACGGATTCGTACCGGGAGGAATGTATGGGTGCTCAGGTGTCGGACAAGCGGGTCGCTGTCGGTCGGACGGGGGCACGGGTTGCCGCGGTGGGTGCCGCGATGGGGGTGGCGTTGGTGCCGGCTGGTGCGGCGCACGCGAATATCGGCGGGGTCGGTAACGCGGTGTTCGGTAACAGCTGCGCGAACGTGGGAGATGCGCAGGCGCGTGGTGCGACGGCGGCGTCCCCCGGCGTGCTCGGGGGCAATCTGGCGCAGTTGCCGTTGGACTTGCCGCGTAACCAGTGCGGGAACAGCGGCATCGTCTGCCTCGTCAACATCGGCACCGGCTGCGTCATCGTCTAGGAATACGGGTGTCGGTGATGGATACGGTCGTGCTGCCGAGTGAGGCGGTGCTGGAGCTCGCGGCGTTGAGCGGCCGCCACCTTCCGCTGCTGCGCCAGTGGGTGGCCGGGCGTCCGGAGGCCGGTGTGCCGCGGGCGCTGCTGGCGTGGGCGGAAGCGGACGGGCTGGGGGAGGAGGAGCTGAAGGCTCAGATGGCTGGCGCGTTCGAGGCCGCGAAGGCGGAGAACGGGCGTGCGGCCAGTCTCGTCTACGGCCTCTTCCTCGCCTTGCTGCGCCAGCACCGGCTGGCCGCGGAGCACTTGCTGCGGCACTTCGCCGACTACCCCGGTGACGAGGTGGCCGGTCTGATGCTGGGAGTGTTCCACGCCAGCGGGGATCCCGCTCTGCAGCGGGCGGGGGAGGCGCTGGTGGAGCGGCAGTACCGGTTGATGGGTCCGCAGTCGTGGGCGTGGGCGTCGTGGCTGTCGTGGGTGCGTGCGGAGCAGGGCCGGCCGCAGGAGGCCGTCGCGCTGTCCGAGCACGCGTTGGGCCTGTTTCCCCGCTCGGGTGCGGCGGTGCACGCTCGCGCGCACGCCGATCACGACCTGGGTGCGGGTGTGGAGTCGGTGGCCCGGTTGGACGGGTGGCTGGCGGCCAATCCTGAGGCGGTGCAGCTGCGGCACCTGAACTGGCATGCCGCTTTGCAGTCGATCGCCGTTGGTGATTTCCCCGAGGCGCGCCGACGCGCTGATGAGGTTCTGCTGCGGTCGGATGTGGGCATGCGCGCGGCAACGAACTGGCGGCTGCTGCTGGCAGGGCAGTGCCCGGCCCGCCTGTCGGAGCCGGATCACGTGCGGGAACTGCTGGCCGCACCTGGAGGGATGGCCGACACCCTGCACACCTTCAACCTGGCCCTCGCCCTGGCCTGCGAAAGTCAGGTGGAGGACCTGCAGCGCCTCGCGGTGACCGCTGAGGGCGATGAGCGCGCGGCGTTCCGCGAGGTGGTGGCGCCCGTGGTGCGGGCCCTGGCGTGTGTGTGCGCCGGAGCGCCCGGGCGGGCGGTGGCGTTGCTGGAGCCGCTCGCCGATGGTCTGGAGGGGCTGGGAGGTGTGCGGGTGGAACGGGAGATCGTCCAGGACACTCTCGCCCGCGCCCTGGCCGAGACCGGGCGGGGTGAGCGGGCCGCGGCCCTGCTGGAGGACCGCCTCACCCGGCGCACCCACCACCGCTACGAAGACCTCCTCCTCGCCGCCCGTCCGGCCGCCGGTCTTCCCGCTCCCCGCCCGGCCACGGCTGTGCCCGCGGCTTTCGCACGGTGACGTATCAGCTCCGGCGGCCCGGGTTTCTTCCCGGGCCGCCCCTTCCCGGAACACCTTCCCCCTTATGCTGCAGTTGGTCGTCGTCTACCTGCCCGGCAGCGGCATCGAGCTGCTGCACCCGGTCCTCACCGCCCTGGGATACACCCCCCGCGGCACACTGAACTCGGCCGCCGAACCCGCAACCGGCGCCCGCCCCGGCGAGGTCTACCCCCTCCTCGAGGCCGCTTACGGTACGGACGAAGCCGTACGCCTCCTGCAGGACTACCACCACAGCACCCGCGACCCCGCCGACCTGCAAGACGCCTGGAACGGCGCGGTGCTGACCCTGTGGCGGGTGTGGTGGCAGCGCCTGGGCCAGCCCGTCACCGCCCATACCCCCCTCGACCCAGCCGTCGAACAACGCCTGACCCGCCTCGACGACGCCCTTCTGATCAGCCTGCTCCCCGGCCGCAACGCCTGGTACGTCAACGAACTCGACCCCACCCGCGCCGACGCCGGCCTGCTGCGCCACTGGCACACGACCGGCCACCCGCCTGTCGTCCACCTCCACCGCGACCCCGGCGACCGGATCACCAGCCTGATCCAGCACCTGTGCCGCCAGGACGGACGCGTGGGAACCATCCCCGCTCACCTGATCTACCGGGACATTCTCACAGCCCTGCCCACCATGGACGCCCGCCTCACCCACGCCCTGAGCGACCCCCACTTCCCCGGCAACACCGCCGCCCTCCACACCGCCTGGCTACGCCACCACCCCGCCGTCACCACCCTTACCTGCGAAGAACTCGCCGGCCCCGACTACGGCGGCACCCTCCCAGCCCGACACGCCGCCCTCACCCGCCTGACCGCCGCGCTCGGACACCCGAACCCCGCACCGGACGACCTGCCCGGTCCCCCACCCGACCGGCCCGACCTGACCACCGGCCTCTTCCACCAGCACGCCGACCCCCACCACAAACAACTCCTCGACACCCTCCACGCATCAGCAGGCGGACACCCCGCGTCACAGCCGCGCGTTGGCACGCGCCCTGGGCTCCGAGCATGAGTAGACACAGGCCGAACTCGTAGTCACCGCTCGGTTGCCGACAGAACCCGACGCCACCAAGATCCCCGGCGGCCGCAGAACTCCGGACCAGAACAGGGCCACCAACCGCGTCCAGCGCTGCTTGTAGGGGCGGGACAACAGGACCTCCCCGCCGGGCGCCTCCAGCAGGTCAAAATCACCTTCTGTTGCCAGAACGGGCCCGATACCTCGCCGGGACGAGGCAGCGCGTCATGGGCCTGCGCCAGCATCGGCTCACTTGGTGGGGTCAGCACGGGCTCGATCTCGCGCAACGCTGCAGGCGCCCTTGGAGCGGCGGCACACCAGGACGAGCGAGTCCCGTTCGGCCGCACGTCCCGTCGGCACGCTACTGAGAGTGCCAGCATCGGCTCCGGCAGCGCCCGTCTCAGCGCTGCGTTGCCCCTTCCCGGATGGGGACGATGACGGAGGATCGCGCGGCGATCTGCTCGCGTAGGACGGCGTTCTCGGTCAGCAGCGTCGCGATCACGGTGGCCGCGGCGTCGACCTGGCCTTGGAGCTTGCGGCGCTCTTCTGCGCCCTTGTGCAGTCTTCGCCGTAGGTCGGTGATCTTCTCGTCGCGGCGGCGCTGGGCCAGCCCGGCCGGGCTGGCGGCGGTGCGGGCGTCCCACTCGGCGAGAACGGCGGTGGCCCGGTTCATGGTGGCCCGGCTGACCCCGGCCTCGCGCCAGAGGTTGTTCTTCGAGAGCTTGCCGTCGGTGCGCTCGGGCCGGCCCACCAGGAGCCGCTCCATCGCCTCCCGAAGGGCCTGCTCGGTCCGGTTCGTGACGGTCACTGCTCGGTCCTCCTGATTACGAGGTTGACCTCGTGGAGCTGGGCGTCCAGGTGGGTGCGGCGGCCGGGGGCGATGCCGGGGGTGTCCCGGAGCGTGGTGAGGGAGGCGTGCTCGGCTTTCCAGATCGGCAGGTGCTCGGGGGCGATGACGCTGTTGGCGCAGCGGGAGGGCTGGCAGCGGTCGATGAGCGGGCCGCGGTGGCCGTCGGGGACGACGGCGTCCTCGATGCACTTGGCGCCGGTGGGGTCAGCGTCGTTCATGGTGCAGTGGTTGAGCTTGCCGAAGCGCACGGAGATCCGGGTGCGGCGCAGGAGGTCGTGTTCGACGCGGACGTCGCCGCGCTGGGCGGCCGTGGTGGATTGGAGCTGTTCGGCCTGGTGGCGTACGGCGGCGAAGGCTTCGCGCATGCGGTCGGCGCCGGGACCGTAGCCGATGGTCTCGCCGCGGCTGTCGGCGTCGAAAAGGTCTTTGAGGCGTTCGAAGCGGCGCTCGGCGATCGCCTGGGTGAGGTGGCGTGCCCACTTGGGGTCGTCTTCCATGTAGCCCTGGGTGGTGCGGTTGGCCAGGGCGCGGGCGGCGGCGTGCTTGAGCTGCATGCCGACCGCGATCTCCGAGCCGGGGAAGTCCCGGGTCAGCATGGCCATGGTGCGGCGGAACCGCTGCGGGGTGACGTGCTCCTCCGGGATCTCGGGCAGGCCGGTGACGTTCCGGAACTCGTTGACGTGCCGCCGGAACCGCTCGGGTGCCCGGCCGCTGGTGAAGCTCTCGGTGTCGAAGCGGGCCGAGCCGAACGCCAGCACCTGGTGCTGGGACAGGCGGGAGGCCACGTCGATGGCCTTGGCGACGGGGTCGATGATCCACCAGTGCTTGACCGGCAGGTCCGGGTCGAGTTTCTCCTTCACCGACTTCACGGCCGGGCTGCCGAAGTACTCGACCACCGATCCCTTGGTGACGTCGCGGATCTCGCTGTCACGCATCATCGACAGCCCCGCCGTGAACAGGTAGCAGGCGTTGCGCAGCGCGACGGCTTCCTCCCAGACGCTTCGGGCGTCCAGCCCGAGGTGCCAGGGCCCGGTGCTGCCGTCCGGGCGCTGGACGAGTGCCAGGTCGGCCAGCAGTCCGTGCTGGGTCCGGCCGGCCGCGACGAGGGCTTCGATCCGGGCCCTGCGGTCGCGGCCGGGCACGGTCTGAGGGCCGAACGGTGAGGAGTACCCCCGGCTGGTGCCGACCATGAAGCTGAGCAGCGTCCAGTTGACCGGGCCGTCTGGGTGGCCCGGCGAGTGGAGCGGCACCTTGCTGGCCGGGTCGGCGAGCCAGGCGTCGAGGCACCGGTCGACTTCCTCGATGGGCCGGGGGACCGCCTGGTCACGGAGGCAGCGCCACAGCTCGGCGGCGCGCAGGATATCGGGTGCGAACTTGTCGATGTAGGTCCAGGCGGACCGGATCAGGGGAAACCACGTCTGCGGTGTGATCACCGGGGTGCGCAGCGGGATGACGGCGGGGACGTTCAGCACGGCGTTCGTGCTCTGCCCGGGCCAGGGATCCTTGGGCAGTCCGCCGCCGGCCAGGGCCGGGCGCAGGCGGTGCATGGCCTTGATCACGTGAATGTGGTTGAGGACGCTGGGGTCCTCGTCGCTCTCGCGGCGGTGCTCGATGTAGTCCTGGAAGTTGCGGCCGGTCCAGTCGCCGAGGTGGTGCGGCAGGCCATGGTCGGCGGCGAAGGCGGCCAGGGCCTTCACGTGGCCGATCCGCCCGACGACCGTCAGGGGCGACTTCGGGTCGGGCTTGAGGAGCACGCCGCGCTCCAACAGGGCGGGGTGGCGAGGGTTGAACCAGATCATGGCCAGCTCCCGGGCGAGGAGGTTCCATGCGCCCGTCAGGTCACGCAGGACCACCCGCATCGCGGTTGCCGGCCGGTTCGGGGCCTTGCGCAGGACGCCGTTGAAGTCCCAGACGATGGCGTCACCGAAGCGTGGGGAGGTCGCGCCGGGCAGCAGCGGCGTCGACTGGATGACCGGCTCGTCGGGGCGGAAGACCGAAGAGCTCGCGGGCCGGGGCTGGATCATGGTCATGCGTCGAACTCCACGTGCGCGGCGAGCGGGAGGTGCAGGGCCAGGTTCTGCTCGGTGATCTGCTGCCGGGCAAGGGCGATCTCCGCGTCGGTGCGGGCACTGATCGCCTCGGTGACGTTGACCCGGCTCTGGCCCCACAGCGCGTGGAAGTGCGGCGGGGACAGCCGCAGCCGCAGGCGCTCCAGGTGGGCGGCGAAGAGCAGGAGCTGAGGCAGGTTGGACGGCAGAACGAACGCGTTGCGGCACCCCAGGCAGCGGGTCGGCGCGACCGGACAGAGCTGCCCGGGGCGGCCGTAGGGCGAGTCCAGCGGGTCCTTGCAGCTGGAGACGCCCATGTCGAGCTGGCCGGCCCGCAACTGCTCGACCTGCTCCGTTGACAGGCCGAGCGCCTGCGCGGCACCGGCTTCGTCGAGCGCGGTCTCCGCCCGGGGCAAGAGCACCACCGGCCCGTTCAGGGCCTGGTTCAGCCAGTGCTTCTGCGCGGCGGAGATGACGTTGCCGGCGATCAACCGCAGGGTGGTGCCGTGTGCGTAGTGCCGGCGGAACGTCTGCTCGGAGTGGTCGTCGGCGATGTCGCTGACCCGGCCCTTGAAGGTGACGGCCTTCTCAACCTTCACCGACTTCCGCAGGCGCCGGATGTCCGGCGCGCCTTCGACGGTGATGCCCTGGGAGGTGAGCCAGACGCGCAGCGAGCTGCCGGCCAGCGGACTCATCCGGGAGACCTCCAGCTTGTTCGCCGTGGACACGGAGACCCGCAGGAACAGGGGCACCGGGTTCAGCCCGGCCCGCTCAGCGAGCGGCCGGCTCAGTTCCAGCGGCAGCTGAAGGGTCCGGCCGGCGTCCAGCCGCAGGGCGCCCGGATGCAGCACTGGCCCGGCGGAGGTGCTATCGGTGCTGAAGGCTTCGCGGGTGCGGCGGCGGGCCCGGTTCTTCGTGAAGTCGATCAGAACGCTGCGGGGCCCGAACTCGATGTCGCCCTCGGTCAGCGCGCTCACTTCCTCGGGTGCGCGACCGGTGGCGGCCATCAGCGCGATCCGGAACGGCTGGAGATCCAGCTGCGTGAGGAAGAGCCGACTCGCCAGGAAGCGCACGACGACGGCCTTGCCCGTCTGGACGGTGAAGCCCGCTGCCGCGACCGGGTCCCGGAGCGAGGCCGGCATCGACTCCCAGCTCGGAAGGCGCTCGGCGATCTGCCGGGGCGACCAGGCATCGTTCGCGACGGCCCAAAGCAGGTTCGCCGGCTCGCTCCAACCACCGTCTGCGGGGTCGATACCGAGAGCGGCGAGCGCCCGCCCGGCCCTGATCCGGCCCGCGATCGCCTGGCAGTCGGCCCAGGCCGCGTGCACCAGCTTCCTCTTGTCGGCCCGGGTGAACTCGTCCAGCTCCTGCGTCCGGCCACGGCGAAGACCAAGGTCACCGTCGACCCACCCGTACAGACAGGACGCGACCGGCCGGTCAGGGTGCTGGATGCGGCGCGCGACCAACGCCCGGACCCGTCCGGCCAGCATGGCGGGAGTCCGCGATCCTGGCGGATGCCGGGCGGGCAGCCGACGGATCCACTCGGCCACCGCGCGGTGCAGGCCCAGATCCTCGCGAGCCAGCGAAGCCGCGCGGGCGTCCGGCAGGGACTCCTCGACGCGCCGGCAGAAGTCCACGATCGCCTGCCGGTACTGCCGGCAGCTGGCCGCGCCGTACCCGGTGGCGGCCATCAGCTCGATCCACTCGTCGGCCAGCTCGGCCGCCAGACCGGTGCAGGTGAACGTGCCCGGGTCGACCCTGACCACGGCCTTCCGCCCACTCGTCTCCGCCGTCACCACCTGCCGCACCCCGATCCGGGACGGCTCGGGCGGTCGCATCCGGGGAACCGCATCGACTTCGGTGTGCTCACCCCTGCGCGGCATCGGCGTGCTCCTCCAGGCCCAGACCGTGGCGGGCGATCGTGGCGTAGGAGGCGCCGCCGGCGGCCGTCCACTCCCGGAAGGCGTCATCGACCTCCCGCATCGGGTCCTTCAGATAGCGGACGTAGCGGTAGGTGGTGGACGGGTGGGCGTGCCCGAGACGCCGCTGGACTACCAACAGCGGGTTGCCGGCCATGTGCTCCAGCAGGGTGGACATCGGCAGCTGCGGGCCGACGGCGTCGTCCAGCGCCTTCCGCGTGAGGAAGACCAGCAGCCGCAGGGCAAAGGTGTGCCGCCAGTCGTGGAAGACCCAGCAGCGGCGCGGCAACACCGGTGCCCGCTCATGCCCGGCCCAGGCCGTCATCCGCTCCCAGGCCCGCCACCTCACCCGGTCCCACCCAGATGGCGTAAGCATCGTGGCGCCGCGGCCGACGAAGAGCGCCAGCGGGTCCAGGCCACCACCGGTCTCCAGCACCGCGACCCTGCGCAGTTCCGGCGGCATATCCCGGATCGTCCGCACGACCGTGACCCCGTCCAGTACCCCGCGCACCCTGGTGCCGTCCGCCTCCAGACGGCTGACGACGAACAGGCCCCGCCAACGGCGCCGCAGACTTCGCTGGGCCGCCGCCACGATCTCCGGCCGCTCGATCAGCAGGTACGGGTCGAGCAGCTCCAACGCCCCCGAGGGACGTAGACCGACCGCGGACGTCTACCCTTCGCGCAGCGCGCCAAGTCGACGTCGCAGCTCGGCGGCCGCCGACCACCGGCCACGCCGAGCTCGGGCAGCAGCAGCGTCGACCACTCCTGGATCCGCATCCCGGTCAGCAGCGCCAGCTCGCATGCTGCGCGGTTGCGGTGCGGGCGCCAGCCCCGGAACGACTCGTCCAACCCGGCCTCCGGCGCCAGGCCGCCGAACCCCACGTCCCGGCAGAACAGGTACTGCTCCAGCTCCATGTGCCGTACCCGCACGTCCTGGGCGAAGCCGCTGACCAGCGACGTGCTGCCCCGGACCGGGCGCCACGGCCGCGACGGCACGTAGCCGATGTCGACCAGGTAGTCGTAGAGCCGGCCGACCGCCGCGGAGTCCCGGTCCCAGGTCGAGCCGCCGACTGTCCGCCTTCCGTCGTTCCGACGCCAGGCCTCAAAGTCGTGGATGTCCTACTCGGTCGCGCAACGAAGGTCCGTCTGCCGTGCGAGCAGAAAGTTGAGCAGCATCAGCGCGGTGTACGCGTAGGCCTTCATCGACTTCGGGTCCAGACGTTGCATCGCCAGCGCCCGGAACCACGACGACACCGGTTCCACCGGGCGCATCGCCTCGTCGAGCAGGATCGGTGTCCCGTCCGGCACCCGGCGGCGCTCGAACAGCTCCTCCAGGTCCACGCGACCGAGCCCCGCGATGCTCCCTACCCTCAGGGCATTTCGCCGGTCGGTGAAGAACAAGTGCACCACGCCTCCGAGTGCTGCCCCCACCCAGATGACCAGCAGTGTTCCGGGTCAGCTGAGCGTCAGCAAGCACTGCACGTGAGACACAACTACGTGTCTGGAGAACCGTCCCACTTCGGCTCGGCGGCCCACCCGGCGGGCAGAGCGGGGCTGTCCACGGTCACGGTCAGCATCGACTCGGGCAAGGACCAGGTCACGGGTGATGCCTTCCCCGCCGTCCGTCAGGAGCGCGGTGGGCACCAGCCCGGTCACCCACCAGCCGGCCGGGCCGAGACTGCGCCTACTCGAGGAGGCCGAGGGCGGTGTCGGGCCGGCAGTGGACGCAGGCCGGGACGTGCTGGAGCAGGGCGTCGATGGCCTGCTGCCGGGTGGCGGGGCGGCACCGGCCGCTCTTGGCGGCGGCCCAGCAGTCACCGGTGTGCACGGCGTCGACGTTGGAGCGGTTCAGGCCGTACTGGATCAGCCACTGCGCCGGCTCCGGCCGCCGCTCCTGACCACGGCGCCGCTCGGCCTGGCGCTGTTCCTCATCCGCGATCCACCGGTCGATGAGAGCCAGCTGCAGTGCCGCCTGCTGCTCGACGACGCGCCGGGCGAAGCGCAGCGCGTCCAGACGCGAGAGCGGCTGCTCACCACCGCTCACCTGCTCCTCCCGGTCCCTTAAGTCCCAGCTTGCCCCTGAACTCGAACAAGCGCTCTAATTGGATTATGCACCGCGTTGACCACCTCACCGACACCCAGGAGCGCATCCTGCGCTGCATCCGCCGGCACATCGCCGACCACGGCGAGGCGCCGACGGTGCAGCAGATCGGACAGGCGGTCGGCATGCGCAGCCGGGCCTCGGTGCACTACCAGCTCATCGAGCTGGAGACGAAGTCCGCGATCGTCCGCGAGCCGGGCCGCACCCGCGGGATCCGCCCCCCATGAGCGGCCCCGGCCGCTACCACCTGCTGCTCACCATGGACGGCCGGCCGGTGCAGCACGGCTGGTGGAACCGGGAGGAGACCGCGCGGGAGAAGTTCCGGCGCTGGATCGGCGAGCGCGGCGGCAGGCCGGGCACCCGCGTCGTCCTCCTCGATGAGGAGACCGGTGGGGTGCTGGCCGACTGGCCCGACCAGCGGTAGTCCCGGCACCGTCCGCGGGGTTACTGGTCGGCTGCGTCGTCCTTGGGCTCGGGGTGCCGTACGGCCTTCTTCACGGCCTGCTCCAGCTCGTACCGGCTGATCTGGGTGGCGGTGGCGTGTTCGGTGACGGCCGTGTGGAAGGCGGCGGAGGCCTCGCGCCAGCGGCGCAGCTGGGCGTCGTAGTCGTCACCGGTGAGGCCGGCGAGCCGGGCCCGCTCCTGCTCGGCGGTCCGTTCCAGGGTGATCAGCTCGTCGGGGATCTGTTGCACGTTCATGGATCTTAGGCGGCCGGTGTGCTGTGCCTGCTGTTGTCCTCACCGTCCGATCGGGTGCGGCACCGGTCGGCGGGCGCCTTTCCTCCGAGATACCGCGTCCCAGCGCCGGGCGTAGAGCGCGGCCAGCTCGGCAGCCGGGTACTGCTCTTGATCGGTGAGACTGGTGATCAGCCGGACGATGTCGGCCTGGCCGTCGATGCGGTACTCGATCACCCGGACCACAGCGGGCGGAGCCTTGACCGTCCCGGCCGCCTTGCTGTGTTTGTTCGCCTCGATTCGGGCCAGGTAACTGCCGTCGGGCAGCACGTCCTGGACCCGGCGCCCCTTGCGCCGCTCGATCCGCCACAGCAGGTGAGTGCCCTGCTCCCCGTAGCCGGTGCCAAGGGGCCAGGCCCCACAGTCCACGGTCAGCCAGCAGCAGCTTCCCGCTTCCGACGTGGGTGCCAAGGGCGTCGGAGACGATCCGCTCGGACTCCTTGAACCCGCCGACCACGGCGTCCAGCACCGCGTGGGACGAACACTCGGCCACCGCCACCACGCGGGCCTGCGGATACCTCATCGGACTGCGTGCTGATCCCGACTTGCCGAAGGCGTCGTTGTTCACCGCCGAGTCCGGCACGGCCAGTAGCGTCCCGTCCAGGGCCAGTACCCGCAGTACGTGGAAGAGATCGTCTTCCCTGCCCAGTGGCCGGGCCACGGCCCGGAACAGTTCCTGCATCACGGTCCATCCGAGCCGCTGCCGGGCCCTGGACAGTGAGGACTTGTTCACTCCGTTCCAAGGTCGCAGTCCCGAGTCCCCGGCCTTCACCAGACGCAGAACCTCAAGGTAGTCGGCCTGCGGGAACAGGCACATCGCCAGCACGAAGTACACCGTGAACCGAGCGGACAACAGACGTCGACGCTTCTCCGAGCGGCCGGCTTCATTGACCACCCGGTCCACCAGCTCTGGCGGGCACGACCGAGTCAGCGCTCCCAGCCCTAACCGCTCCAGACGGGATATCAGCACACCGGCTCAACCGAGCGACAGCCTCAAAAGCAACGGCATTGTCATCCCTTCGACAGGGGGAACAGCCATGCCGGGCCCGGAGGCCAGCGGCCCTCTTGCAGGACCGCGGAAAAACATAACGGGGGTGCGGAACATCCCGGCGTCCGGTGCGCTCGGTGCGGTGCATCGGGCGCACCGGCGCGCCCGCCGACGATGCCGTGCACCCGGTCACGGCGAGCGGGAACCAGTCGGCCCCTCGAGGGCTCGGACTCTCAGCACGGGAGTGGGATGAGGAGTTGCTCGGGGAATGGGAGGGAGGTGGTGGCGCGTGCCGGATCGCGCCGGTCCGGCACGCCCGTGTGTGACCGGCTCAGCCGCACACCCCGACGGGAGGAGCGGACGGGTCAGGCTCCTCCGGGACGGGTTCCGTCTTGGTCAGTTCGTCCACGAGGCCGGAGGCCTCACTGCCGGTGAACTCGTCGAGCAGGGTGTAGACGGGGTCCGCGCGTTCTGCCACGGCCGCACGCGCGGCGTCGGTGCTGCGCACCGTACCTTCGAACTCTCCCTGCCCTATGGCGGAGGCGTCGTACGGAAGGGTGGATCCGGAACCCAGGCCCCGCCACTGGCCGGGAATGTCACCGTCGTCGGTGCCGCACCGGGGCTCCTGCCACTCGATGGCCATGATGTAGTGGTGGCCGAGTTCGATCCGCGGTTGCCCTTCTCCGGCCATCTCCGTCACTACGGACGAGTCATCCTCCTCCCCGCCGCCGAACATCCAGCCGTGCGCGGTCCAGTCGAACGTCCCGGGCGCGGTCCTGGTGGCTTCCTCGCTGGACCACAGGACCCGGTCGACGCGGAGCTTGACATTGCGGAGTATCAGGCCCTCGCCACGGTCGACCTCCTCCTGGTCCGGTTCGATGCGGGTCTCGGAGACCGGCGTGACCTCGACGACGTGGTCCGCGTACGTGACCCAGTCCGTCGCGGTCTCGGACGGGTGGCGGTCGGAGCCGTGGGCCAGCAGGATGCCGGAGCGGTGGGACGCCTTGCCGGCGTCGCCCGCTGCGGACTGTCCCTGTCGTGCTCCCGCCTTCGTCTCGTTGCTGTCGATGCCGGTCAAGGTGGCGGCGAGAGCCAGGGCGGCGGTGCCCACGACCGCGGTGACGATGCGTGCGGTTTTTCGCGTTGTGCGTCTCAACTTGGCTTCCCCGGCCTAGTAGACGGTGTTGATGTTGGTCTTCTGGTTGGCGCCGAGCCCCTGGCTGTAGGAGACGCTCTTCTTCATGCAACCCAGCCGGGAGTCCTGCATCGGGACCGCTGGATAGGAAAGGTTCCCGTGCAGCAGACCGACCGCGTGGCCGGTCTCGTGACAGCTCAGGCCGGGCGTGTAGTAGCCACCGCCCTCGATGCGGATGTACTGCTGGTCGCATTTGTAGTTGCCGGGGGAGCTGTCGTTGCAGAAGGTGATGCCCTCGTCGCTGCCGGGCACGGCCCCCTCGCTGTAGTAGATGTCCGTCTCGGCGCTGCCGCTCCACGATGGGGTGGAGTCGTAGCTGACCGCGAGGTCCGTGGGCGAGTACTCGCTGGCGAGCATCGCGCGGACGATGCTCTTGTCTCCCGCCTCCAACTGGTCGCTACCGCCGGAGTCCATGTAGTACGTGAGGTCGGCGTTGTCGGTCTGGCAGACCGTTCCGTCGGCCTCACCACTCAGACATCCGACGTAGTAGTTGGACGTCGGGACGATGTTGTCGATCGCCGCGGCATCAGTCCCGGCGGAACTGGACGGCGCCGCGACGAGCAGGCCGGTGACGGCCGTCGCGACGATCGCCGCCGCTCTTCGTGAAACTCGTCTCGAAGACATGGGTCCCCCCCATTCGCACACGTTGGCATACGAGATCGCTCAAGCAGAAGGTGGCGCACGGGACAGCAGGTGTCCCGTGCGCCACCGTGCGCCCTCATTACGACCCCTCGGAAACATGCACACAAGGGGTGCCTGCGCGAAATCGGACAATCCGTGGCCAGTTTGGCGCGTTCGTGTCAGTTCCAGGGCTGCGGGCAGGTCGTCCGCCCCGCGTCGTCCAGCGCCGCAATGATCGCCGAGCGGTACTGGGTCAGCTGCCCGCCCTCGAAGGTGTCCGCCGCTTGGTCCGCCCTCCGGGGCAGGACGACCAGGACACGCGTCCCCTCCTCGATCGGTGGCCGGTCCTGGGCCACGCCGGGATCCACCACATCCATGGTGATCTTGTGGTCACCTCGCGGTGGTTTGATCCACTCCTCGACGTCGAGGCCAACTTCAAGCCGTCCCTTGCCGCTGGGAGCGACCTCGGTGACATCGCCGACGACAATGGTACGGGCGCAGGCGATCCATTCGAGCAGCGTCTGCCCCTGCCCGCCCTCGGCCGCCGCGGTCGACCGTGTGCCGGGTGAAGCCACGCCGTCTCCGGGAGCCTCTCCGGAGAGCAGGCCGGAGAGGGCCACGGTGACGGCCACGGCGGCGCACGCGGCGACCGCTGTAGCCCACACAGCGGCTGTACGGAGCCGCCGACGCGGATCCGGCCGCCGTGGTACCAGAGCCTCGGGCACCGCGTCCCCGGGCCTGTCGGTTCGCCCGGCCTCTTCGCCGATCATTCTCAGAGCGAGGCGTACAGCTTGCTCGGCCTCGTCCGCTCCCGCCCGCGACCCGGCCGGAGCCTCCTCATGGGCCCGCTCGTCTGGTCCGTCCATCGTCACAGCACCTCCACGTCCCTCAGGCGCCGGCCGAGCGCGGCCACGGCGCTGTGCAGTCGGCTCTTTACGGTCCCCTCGGGAATGCCGAGGCGGTCCGCGATGTCCCGCACGGTCAGATCGGCGAAATACCGCAGCGCGAGGATCTGGCGCTGCGCCGGGGGCACCCGCTCCAGTTCTTCCGCCACGACCAGGGCCAGCAGCCGCGAATCTTCGGACTGGCCTGGGGGCGGCCGGTCCTCCCAGCGAGCTGCGAGCCGGTCCCGTAACGACGCATCTCGGGCACGGCCGCGGTGCCAGTCGACCGCGATCCGCGAGGAGACGACGGTCAACCAGGCCTGCAGATTGTCTATCCTCGCCCCGGCTTCCAGCAGCTTCATCCGGACCTGCTGAACCCCGTCCTCCATCTCGCCCCAGGGGACTCCGCCGAGGACGAGCATGGCACGTACCAGTTCGATGTCAGACGGATCCAAGAGCGGACCGTCCGCTGCGAATCTTCGTGGTGTGGTCATCAGCCGGCGTTCCCCTCCAGTCCCTCATACGACGGAGAAGGAACTCAAAACGTTCGCCTCAGAGTCGGATTTTTTCTGTCGGGAGCTTGGAGGTCCCTTTCGCCTGGCCCCCGACGCCCTACCACGAACTGACGGTTACTCAGAATCGGTACCGCAAGCACACCCAGGTCCCCCAGCGCAACGGTCGGTGTCGCTGGTGGTCAGCTTTGCGAGGATGCGGACGCCTTCGAACTCGGCGGGGGCGGCGTTGCTGACGGCGTCGAAGAGGTTGAGGAGTCGGTGGCGGCCGTCGTCGTGTCGCCGGCGCGGATCTGGAGGCGGGCGAGGTTGACGACGGGTTCGAGGGCTCGGATCGCGGTCATGCCGGGGAGGGGGATGGCGTGGAGGTAGGCGGCGGCGTGCTGGTGGCACCACTTTCGGGCGAGGTCGGGCAGGCCGAGGTCGGAGGCGAGGAGCGCGGCCTGGTTGTAGACCGCGGACGCCAGGCCCTGGTCCGCCTTCGTCTGGGCCGTGGCGGAGAGCTCGACCAGGGCGCGGATGCGCTGCGGGAGCGGCAGGCAGGCGGGGCGGAAGCGGGAGATGAGGGGGAAGCGCCGGGCTATGGAGGCGTACGGGTCCATGGGGACTCCCGGGTAAGGGAACGGCGAGTGGGGGGCGCGGGCCCGCCGTCGGGTCGGCGGGCCCGCGCAGGGGGCTACTGCCAGGTGACGAGGACGCGGTTGAGCGGGGTGTCGAGGACGAACGTGCCGGGGCGCTGGTCGATGGGGGGCGCGTCGAGGGGCAGGAGCTCGAAGGCGGCTTCCCGGCCGCGGTACTTGCGGTCCCAGGTGCGGATGGCGTCGGCGACCTGGGAGGCGAGGTCCTCGCTGCCGGGGCCGTGGCCGATGACGCCGAACTCCCAGAGCTTGCCGCCCTCGGGGGTCTTCTCGTCCAGCAGGCGCCGGGTGAGGTAGGTGAGCGCGCCCTTGTCCACGGCGGCGGTGGAGGAGGGGTAGGGGTCCTCGGTGAGCACGGTGCCCTTGGCGGTCTGGGGGAACAGCATGCGGATCAGGCCGGAGGGCAGGGAGCAGGAGACGAAGAGCTCCATCCACTCCGGGCTCTCCATGGCGCGGACCTTCATCCCGGTCCACTGCTCGGTTCGCGGCTGTTCCAGGACGCCGGCCAGGGCGTCGGCGTCGATCTGCTGTCCGGCGGGGGCCTGGAGGCGCACGGTGCTCTGCGTGGAGAGGGGGATGACGCGGCGGTCGTCGTCGGCGATGCCGCGCCGCAGCGGCATGAAGGTGTTCATGTGCGAGCCGGACGAGATCCAGCGGCCGTCGTGCTCTTGGTAGACGATGGAGCGCGAGACGCTGCCCTTGAGGCGCTGGGGGGTGACGAGCCGGCCGCCGGGGGCGAGCTGTTCGAGCCAGGCGGTGGGGATGCCGTGGGCGCCGACGGTGGCGATGATCCGGTCGTAGGGTGCGCCTTCGGCGTGGCCGAGGGCACCGTCGCGGGTGAGGGCAGTCTCCGCCTGTCCGTTTAGCCCTTAACGACGTTTCCTGCCTGGGATGCTTCCTGCCGCTGCCCGTTGTCCAAGGCCGCCGGCTCGCCCTCGGTCAGCTCGCGGTACTCGCCCCCCGTGGAGGAGCTGGTGACGGAGCCGTGCATGTCTGCGCCCGTGGACTGGCCGGCGGACATGTCAGCGACCGCTTCGGCGGCTGTGGCATGAACCGGCAGGAGTGCGTCGACGCCGGTCATGCTGAGCATGCGCGTCAGGCGGTCGGGGACAGCGGCGATGCTGAGCAAGCCGCCCGCCGCCTGGGCCGCGTGCCAGATGCGGATGAGCGCGCTCAGACCGGCGGAGTCGCAGAAGCCGACCTGTGCCAGGTCCAGGACCAGGCGCGGGTGCCCTCGCTGGATGATCTCCCGGGCTTCGGAGTGCAGGGTGAGCGCTGTGTGCATGTCCACCTCCCCGACGACCGTGGCGACGGCAAGGCCGGGGCGAGGGTGCTGGACGGTCAGGTGGAACGTGTCGGTCACGTCGGTCATCACTCCTGGCCGATGTGTTCGGGTGCGGCGGCGGTGTGGGCGGTGGCGGCGGCACCGCTGTCGGGTGCGGCTTGGGGGCCGGGCACGGACAGGGCCAGCAGGGCCACGTCGTCGCCGGCTCCGTCGGGCAGCGAGGCCAGCAGCGTAACGGTGTCCTCGACCAGGGAGGCCGCAGTGACGGGCCCGGTGCGCTGATGGAGGAAGCCGGTCAGGCCGTCCTCGCCGAGCATGGCGCCCTGGGGGGTGCGGGCTTCGGTCAGCCCGTCGGTGTAGAGGAACAGGCTCTCCCCGGGGGCCAGGGAGAAGGTGGTCTGGACGAAGGATGCCTGGGGGAAGGCGCCGACGAGCATGCCCCCCTTGGGGCGTACTGCCTTGACCCATGCGGCGCCGCTGTCGTCGGGGCGCACGTGGTAGGCGGGCGGGTGGCCGCCGGTGGCAATGGTGACGGTGAAGCCGCTGCCTTCCCGGGGCTCGAGGAGGCCGAAGAGGGCGGTGCAGAAGCGGCTGCCGGCGGTGACGTCGGTGAGCAGCACGGTGTTGAGCGCGCTGAGCACGGTGACCGGGTCCGGGTTGATCTGGGCCGCGGCGCGCAGGGTGTGACGGGCCAGGGCGGTGACGGTCGCCGCCTCGGGGCCCTTGCCGCACACGTCGCCGAGGAAAAACGCCCACCGGCCGCCGTCGAGGGGGAAAACGTCGTAGAAATCGCCGCCCACGTCCTGGGCGGAGGCGGTGCGGTAGTGGCAGGCCAGCTCCAGGCCGGGCACCACGGGAAGGGCCGGGGGCAGCAGGGTGCGCTGGAGGGTGGAGGCGAACGCGGCGATGGCGGCTTTGTCCTGCTCCGCCTGCTCCCGCGCCGCCCGCTCCGCCTCGGCACGCGCCTGTTCCGCCTCGGCATGCCGCTTCTCCGCCTCCCGCCGCTCCTGTTCCTCGCGCAGGGCGCGCAGCGCCGACAGCCGCAGCTCCATCTCGTCCAGCACGATCGCGGCGAGATCGGCCAGGGTGGCGGTGTCGTCCTCGGTGATGGAGCGCGGTCTGGTGTCGAGGACGTTGACGGTGCCCAGCCGGTGCCCGTCGGGGGTGATGATCGGTGCGGCGGCGTAGAAGCGCACTCCCATCTCTCCGGCGACCAGCGGATTGTCCGCTGCCACAGGATCACGGAGTGTGTCGGGGATCACCAGCGCGTCATCGCGCAGGATCGCCGAGCCGCAAAGGCCCGGATCGCGGCTGATCTCCTTGACGCCTTGCAGGCCGTGGGCGGCCTTGAACCAGATGCGGTCGGTGTCCACGATCGTGACCGTCGCCACCGGCACGTCAAAGAGCCGGGCGGCCATCGCTGCCACCCGGTCGAACGCCCCGTCGGGCGGAGTGTCGAGGATGTCGTAGCGGCGTACCGCCGCGATCCGGGCCGCCTCCGCATCCGGATCGGGGACCAGCTCGGGGCGGAGCCCAGGAGCCGGGCCGATGGCCGATGCCCGCCGTATCATCGGCTTTCCTCTCCGTCGATGGGCCGCCGCCGTGAACGGCACGAACCGACGCAGCCTAAATCGACCACATGCCCGAACGCCAATGCCGCCGCTAACAGCTCCCCGCCACGGTACCCCGCCCAGCGCGGCTCCGTGGGCTCCCGCCCACAACCAGCACGAGTACCCCGAGCATCGGTGACACCATCCCTCTGACCTGCGACTTCAAGTTGGCGGAGGCTCAGTGGACCCCACTCGGTGGACTCCACCGCACCCGATGGCCGGACAGGGAGGACTCCACTCGATCCACTGCACCGGGTGGGAGTGGATGGCGGCACGGCGGGGGAGTGGGCGCCACCCGTTCCACCGTCCATGGCAGGTCGTGCACCCCCTTGTCCACCTCTGCTACCTCCGACGGGCAGCGCCCGGGGGAGGAGAGCTCTCCGTCCCGGGCGCTGCCTGACCTCCGACTCAGTTCAGGCCGTAGCCGCTCCGCAGCCCTCCGCTGACGTTCCCGCGGATGTCGTCCAGGAACTGGCCCACCTCGTCCACCTCCTGCATGCACTCGATTAGGAACCCGGCCGCGATCCACGCGGTGTGCGCCCCGGCCCCGCTCGCGAGGCACCACCGCTTGAGATACCGGCCCGCGACCGTCGCCAGCTTCCCGGCGACGTACGCGGACTCGCAGTCGGCGTGCTCGTCGGGCACGACGGCGAGGTAGTCGGCCAGCAGCAGCGCACCGAACTCACCGATCAGCCGCGCCAGCTCCGGGCCGTCGGCGTGGAACTCCTCCAGCGCGGCCTTCTCCTCCTTAGAGGTCCTAACAGAAGTTGTTGATCAAGTGACCATCGGCTTGTCTGCTCGTTGTTCGGGTCGTGGGGAAGCGTCAGTCGCAGCCGTGGATCGTGTCGGACGAACTGTGGTCGCTCATCGAGCCGTTGCTGCCCGAGCCGGGGCCGAAGCTGGTGGCGGGCCGGCCACGAGTGCCGGATTGGCAGGCGTTGTGCGGGATCCTGTTCGTGCTGCACACCGGAATCCAGTGGGAGTACCTGCCGCAGGAACTGGGCTTCGGCTCCGGGATGACCTGCTGGCGGCGCCTGGCCGCCTGGAACGAGGCCGGCGTCTGGGAGAAGCTGCACCTGGTGCTGCTGAAGAAGCTGCGGTCGGCAAAGAAGCTGGACTGGTCGAGGGCGGTGATCGACTCCTCCCACGTCAGGGCGGCCCGCCGGGGCCCAAAAGCGGTCCCAGCCCGGTCGACCGAGCACGGCCGGGTAGCAAGCACCACGTCCTCACCGACGGCCAGGGCATCCCGCTCGCGGTGTCGCTGACCGGCGGAAACCGCAACGACGTCACCCAGCTCCTGCCCCTGCTCGACAAGGTCCCACCGGTCGCCGGCGCCGTCGGCAGGCCACGGCGACGGCCGGACATGCTCCTGGCGGACCGCGGATACGACCACGACAAGTACCGGCGACTGCTGTGGAAACGAGGCATCCGACCTGCGATCGCCGAACGCGGCCGGCCACACGGCACCGGCCTGGGCATCTCCCGCTGGGTCGTCGAACGCACGATCTCCTGGCTGCACGGCTTCCGCCGCCTGCGCATCCGCTGGGAACGACGAGACGACATCCACGAAGCCTTCCTCGGCCTCGCCACCTGCCTCATCACACACCGCCACGTCCAACGCCTTTGTTAGGACCTCTTACTGCCCTGCTCCTGCCAGACCAGCTCCACGGAGTCGCAGGCCCGCAGGATCTGCTCCGGCGCGAGCTGGGGCACCTTGGGCGACGTCGTCTCCATGACGGCTTCTTGTCGTTCGCTGGCCGGGGGCCTGGTGCGCCCGGCCGATCGCCCTTACGGTGCGCGCCCGGCCCTGTGGATACAGTCCGCGCTCCGGGACGCGGGCCGGGCGTGACTCCGGTCACGGACAAACTCAGACTGCAAGGGGCGGTCAAGGAGGAATCGGGCGCCGGTTGTTGGTGGCCGTCAGACCGCGGTCAAGGGGTGGCTTCACACGGTGGTCTCGGCCCGTGCGCAGATCCGCGTGCGGGCCGGACGACCGCCGACCCGGCCCGCCGGCCGGAGAAACCGAGGACACCGTGCCGACCGACCACACGCCCGACCCCACCCACGAGGACCGCGCCGCCCGCGACTGCCGACCCTGCGACGGCGTGGACCAGGTCCCGCCGGCCCCCTCCACGGGCCCCTCCATCGCCCCCTCCACGGCCACTTCGCCCACCCGGCGCATATCCGCAGGCCAGCCCCGCACGTCAAGGCTCCGCGACGCGTTCGACAACCCTCCTAGGCCGGCACAGGTCTGGAAGCCGACCGGAGCACGACGCAAGGAAGTACTGAAGGCGCTGGGGATCTTCCAGCGGGCGACCGCCGATCAGTTGTGGCGGATGCTGCGTCCCGCCGACCGGCACGACCGGATCACCCGCGACACCCTGAACGCGTTGAAGGAGTCGGGCCTGGTCCGGGTGGAGACGCGACTGGAATCGGGACACCAGCTGTGGGTGCTCACCGAGAAGGGCCACAAGGAAGCCAGGCTGCTGCTGCCGAAGACGGTGCGCCTCTCCGCGCTGCGCAAGCTGGACCATGACGACGAAGGCCGGCCGGTCCAGGCCGACGGCTACGACGAACACGCCGCTGCCGTCACCTCGACCGCGGCCGTGCTCACCGGGGCCGGCTACGGCACGCCGCTGTCCTGGCAGACCGAGATCGCTCACAAGCTCCCGTACGGGTACACCCAGTACGCCGACCTGACGATGCGCGCGCCGGACGCCGGGGTGCCCGCGATGCTCGTGGAGGTCGACCGGGTCACCGAGCCCGTCGACGTCCTGGTGGACAAGCTGCGCCGTTACCACGAGTGGTTCGAGCTCCTGGCGCCGAAGGCCGACGCGGCCAAGGCGATGGCGGCCCGGGGCGCGGCGGTGCACGACTTCCGGCTGTGGTCGCGGATTTACCCGGCGACGGGCCGGGAGGGGTACGTGCCGGTGGCGTTCGTGTTCACGGGCAAGACCGCCGCGCAGCGCGCCAGCCGGATGCGGCGCCTGGAGCAGGCCGCCCGCGCCTACTTCGCCGCCACCCCGCACCGGGGCGCAGGGTTCACGTCGGTCGACTACCACCAGGCGGTGCCCGTGGTCGTCACCGAGCTGGAGCGGATCACCGCCGACCCGGCCGGGGCCGCGGGCAGGGTGTGGCGCAGGCTCGGGCGCGATGAGTGGCAGACCCTCACCCAGGCCCTGGACAACCCCGACGGCGAGCGGCTGTACCAGGTCCAGCTCCGCGAGGCCCGCCGACGCCAGGCAGAGCGCGAGGCCGCGGAGCGGGAGGCGCAGCGGCCGGTGTGCACGCAGTGCGGCACCAAGTTCACCGACGAGCGCTGGCAGGAGACCAGGCGGCCCTCGTGGCCCGGCGCATGGGACCGGCTGTGCGGGCCGTGCAAGAGGCAGGCCGCCGACCGTGCGGAGGCTGAGCGCGTCGCGCGCCGCCGGGCGGAGGAAGCCGGACGCGCGGCAGCTGAAGCGCCGGCCGTGAAGCCCCGCAGCCGGTTCGGCATCGGGCGCCGCCGGTAACGGACGGGTTCAAAGGCCGGGGTGGTTGTCGGTGGCGGCTGGAAAACTGATCGCATGAACGGAGACGAGCAGCTGCTGAACCGGCGCGTCTACGGCGCGGATCACGACGACCCATACCCCGGCCCGCTCCCGGAGCGGACCTACGCCGAACTGGTCGGCCGGCCGCTGGACGGCCTGCTGCTGGACATCCACGGCTGGCGGGCCGAGGAAGTCGACGACGGTGTCGCCCTGGTCACCGAACTCTCCCGGTGGCCAGGCGGCCGGGCGCTGTACGACCCGCGCCTGGGCGAACCCCGCACATCCGGGCCCGGCGTCAGCTGTCGCTTCTACTACTCCGGCGACACACCCTGACCGTCGCCTGGCGGTTGCCGTTGCCTCGACCTTCTAACGGGCAGCTGGCTGACAGTGTCCCCGTGCCCGCCCGGCCCGGATCCGGTTTCAGCGTCTAGAGCGGCATCAAGCAACGTTCGCCCTGCGCATTACAAGTCAATGCAATTAGGGGACTTCATGTACGGCGGACTGCCCATGACCAGATGGCGGCCTGCGGTGCGCTATTGACATCTGCTTCATAGTTGGGCGGGATGATGAGTGCGCACCGGGCGCGGTTGCCGAGTCAGGGGACATGCGGTGGAAGATGTTGGTGATCCGGGCCACGTGGAGATACTGGAGCGTTGGGCTCGAGGTTTACAGATGTGTGGGGCCTCCCACCCGATGGCCGTCAACGGGACCGTCACTGTGGTGCGTTCGAAGCCGGTCTTCGGCGAGCTCGCCAGGGAGCCGGCCGGAGTCCGGGCCGCCGCCCAGGTCTCCGTCGACGTGTTCGTGCTGAGGTACTGCTTAGTGTCCCATGTCTCACGGCTCGCTACGGCAGCTGTGCCTGTGTTCAGGGATCATGGGGAGTCGGTCAGGATGGACGGTCGCGTGGATGACCTTACGGACGCGATACTCCGGAACCGGGCGCAGTCGCCAGCGTGAGCAGATGGCCGCGATGGCAAGGGAAATCTGTACCAGGGCGAAGTTGTCCCCCATGCATTTGTGGACGCCCGCGCCGAAGGGCAGGAAGGCGTGCTTGACGTGCCGCCCGGTCCGGGAGGTCAGCCAGCGGTCCGGGTCGAAGCGGTCCGGGTCGTCGAACCAGCGTGGGTCGTGGTGGAGGATGTGCGGGCTGTAGATCAACTCAGCTCCTGCCGGTAGGAGGACCCGTCCGAGCCACACGGGGCGTACAGTGCGGCGCATCTGGAACCAGATGGCGTACTGGCGCAGCACCTCGTTGACGATCCGTGCCAGGTAGGTGAGACGTGGCAGATCCTCGTAGGCGGGGTCCCGCCCGTCGAGGACGGTGTCGAGTTCGCAGTGCAGCCGTTCCTCGACATCGCGATGGCGTGCCAGCTCGTGCAACGTCCAGGCGAGGGCGGCGCTGGTGGTTTCCACTCCGGCCATGTAGAAGGTGACGACCTGGTCGTGGATTTCCCGGTCCGTCAGAGGTCGGCCCTCTTCGTCGCGTGCGTTCAGCAGTGTCGTCAACACGTCACTGTGTTCCTGCTCCGTGGCCCGATACATCTTGATCATGCGGCTGACGACTAGGGAGATGTCATCGGAGGCCCGCTGGAATCGCCGGTTGACCGGCAAGGGAAGCCGCGCCGCCCAGTCGGGAGTGACACCCCGCCACACGGTTCCTTTCATCAGCACAGGGACGGACCCCTGTGTCAAAGCCGCGGACTCCTCGGACAGTCCGGCGAACAGGCAGCGGGTCACCGTGGTCAGTGCCAACCGCTCCGTCTCGCGGGTCACTTCCAGCGGCTGATCCGGGCGCCAGCGGCTGGTGAGTTCGCGCACGCCCTCGAGCATGGTGGGAACGTACCGGGGGACCCGGACTCGCGCGAAGTCGGGCTGGAGCATGCGGCGATGCCGCCGGTGAAGCTCCCCGGAGCTGGTGACCAGTCCTTCGCCCAGGAACGACTTGCCCTTGTCGTGAACGTAGCCCCGGGAGAAGCTGCGGGCTTCGGTCACAAGGACCTGATGGACGAGGTCGGGGTGGGTGATGACATAGGCGGGCAGCGGACCGAGCCGGATGCGCACGACGTCCCCGTACGCGGGCAGGGTCCGGAAGAATTCCAGCGGACGGCCGACCAACAGGCGTGCGTGGCCGACCAGCGGCCAGGCGCCGTGGGCCTGCGGCACCTGTTCGTGCGTGATCGGGGTGAGCGTCCCTTCGTCCCTCACAGCACTCCCCCTTCCCCGGTGCCCGCAAGCTCGCTGTAGCCGACCACATGCCGCGAGTCGGCCACCACGTGGGTCCACCATCCGTCACGCATGTTCACGGGAGCCGCGTGCAGGGGCGTGGTGCGTGACCACCGCGTCACCAGGTACGGAAGCAACGCACCGCTCGTGACGTAGCGGAGCAGCAACTCCTTCTCGCGGTCGCCGAGGTCATCCGCGTGGATCAGGTCCGTGTACAGCGCACGGACGAGTGCCAGCGCGGTGTCGACCTGTTCACCGTGGCCTCCAGGCAGATAGCGGAAAATGTCACCGGTCTCGTCCTCCGCCCGGTGCCGGACCATGCTGTGGACGTCGAACGCGACGATGCCGCCCTCGAGGGCTTCGACGACCCTGGCGCGCGGAACCTGGCGAAGATCGACGCCCGCCGCTACGGCGCAGCAGAGCAGAACTCCGTAGAAGCAACCCTCCGCGTCACGCCACCTCAGGTATTCGCGGTAGTCGGACGCGTTCGCCTGCACCTGCCGCGCCACTGCCTCTCGCGTGACTCGGTCCCGGCGTTGTCCGGCCAGCGTCTCGTACTGCACCCGCAGCGCTTCACGGATCCCGTCCCGTGCCCAGTCAGCGCCTTCCGTGGCTGCCATCAGCCAGGAGTCGACCGTGCGGCCGAAGAGGTGCTTGCCGAAGATGTCCTCGTAGTGCTCACAGGCAGCGTAGGAGTCGTTGATCGCCGTCAGCGCCTCAAGCGAGGCCAGGGCGACGCGGTCCCGGTCGGGCGGCCCGGTGGGAGCGACGCTGTCGAGCATCATGTAACCGACCTCGACAGCTTCGGTGTCGACGGCCTCGCTGATCCACCACTTGTCGCCCTCAGCGGCCGGCTGGTCGCCGAGCGCACGGAACGCTGCGAGATGTCCAGCGACACGCTGAGCCCGGGTGCGGCCGACCATGTCGTGCCAGTGGGAGTCGGGCAGGGCCCAACTCGCCGGCTCCCCAGGCCGGTGCTGCTCGTCATCCATGGTGGAACTACCCCCTTCGCGCGATGATGCTGTACGCGGACACCGCACCCCGCTCGACGGCGGCGATCATGTTGGAGAAGGTGATGTAGTACTCGTCGAGTGCACGCGGCCGCTCGCCCGCCGCCCAGTGCGCGTCCATGTTCGCCTGAACCTGGCGGAACCAGCGCACCGTGTCCTTGGCATCGGGGAGGACACGTACGTCGTCGACCAGAAAACCGCACTCCTCCAGCAGGCCCGTCACCTGGTCCGGGGACTTGCGGTAACCGCAGGCACACCGGTCCACGGTGTCCTCGATCGACGACACGTACGAGGCCACGTCGTTGTAAAACACATCTGCGACGATGAGCTTCCCTCCGCGCCGGACGCGCTGGGCAAGGCCTTCCGCCATCCCACGGAGAACGGCAGGCGGGAAGTGCGCCACTGAGCCTCGGGCCATGACCAGGTCGTAAGGTGTCTCGGGCCCCGGGAGAAAGCGCACGTCCTGCGCGTTGCACAAGAACAGACGCACACGGCCGTCAAGGCCGCTCCGCCGAATGCCCGCAGCCGCGTAGGCCAACTGCTCGGCACTGATGTTGATGCCGTCCAGGCGCGGACAATCGGCGAACCGCTCCGCCAGATACTGCAATACGCTTCCCCAGCCACACCCGACATCGAGCACGCGCACAGGCGCTTCAACGTCCGCCAGTTCGAGCGTGTGCTCGAGGAAGCAGATGCCCGCCTCCTCAAGCGACGAGGCGCCGTCGGGGTAGATGCCCAGATGAAAGAGCAGCGAGTCGCCGATCGCCTTCTTCCACACTTCTGGTCTGTCCTCGTAGACCCGCTCCACCCGAGACCGGTAGGGGTCTTGCACGCTGCCATGCACCACTTGGAACGGTTCAGTGCCTTGCTGCCCAGCCATCCCAGCCCCCAGGCGTGATACTTGACGTGCACCTGCCCGTAACGGTTCCCACTACAACACCGCCGTCCCCGCCCTGGAAGGGAGCACACGGTCGAAGCAGTAGCTGACACTACAAACAGTGCGCCCGGCGCACACGGCGCGGACGGCGCCAGCGCTGCGGACGGGCAGTTGGACGAGGGGGCGTGCGCGCAATTGCACACGCAAGAGGTTCGGCTGCCGCGGTGTCCTGCGTACGACCGCTGTCACCACCAAAGACGCGGTCACCCGGCCATCGAGCACATCCGCAGACCGGCCGTCCTCGATGCGGGCCCGGTAGTCCGCCCAGTCGTGTGCGGTCCAGTGGTCCAGTCCGGCCGGGAAGTCGTCGGTGCCGGCGCGGGTCACTGGTCGGCCTCTATGGCCGGGACGCCGTACATGGCCGCGCACGGGGCGCAGGCGTGCAGGGGGGCACCGCGCAGTATCGGCACCGGGAAGCGGGCATCCGGGGTTCCGCTGCACCAGCAGCAGGAGCGGCCTGTGATCTGCTGCGTGCTCAGCCGCTCGCGGTGGATCGCCGGGGCGTCCACGTAGGCGCCGGCAAGGGGCTGGGGCGGCGTGCTGCGCGTCGTCATGTGGGGTGCCTCGCGCTCGCGGTCGGGAAGCCTGCGGCAGCTGTCCCCCACGGGGGAACGAGGGACAGCCGCCGGCGTCCGCGGCGTTCACCGGGGGCGCGTGTCCAGTCCAACGCCGGAGGGTGGGCAACGGGTAGGAAAAGTCGGCCGGTTGCTACTCGCGGTGACCGGAAATTTTGGCGGGGGGGATCCGCGCAACCTCTCCACGCTGTATGAGCACGCGGCTACGGTGAGTGCGTGGAAGGAAATTCCCGGTTGCAGGCCCACATGGTCGAACACGCCTTCAAGCAGAGCGTGCTGGCCGACAGGGTGAACGAGGAGCTGAAGGCGGCCGGTCACAAGGGGACCGTCGGTGACCGCACGGTCCGCAACTGGGTGACCGGAAGAACCCGTTGGCCGCACCAGCGCCAGCGGGACGCCCTCACGGCAGTATTCGGATGCACCCCCGCCTGCCTCGGTTTCTATCCCCCGGGCATGCCCGCCCCGCCCTACGAGGACCTCTCAGCCATGCTCCGCCGCCGCTTTTGCACCGCCGCCACGTCCGCCGTCGCAGCAACCGCCCTGCCTCCCGCCGGCACCCGTCCCACCAGCGTGGGCACCTCCGACGTGCTCCGCCTGCGGGACGGACTGGACCGGCTCACCGCGCTCGACCAAAGACGCGGCGGACACGCCGCTCTCGAACGCGCCGCGCTCGCCGGCGCGGCCGAGGCCGTGGGCCTGCAGGACCGGTCCGCCTCGCAGACGATCCGGCAGCGGCTGTTCGGTGTCGCCGCCGACTACACCACGGCCGCCGCCTGGTCGTGCATCGACGCCCGCCAGCTCGACCGGGCCCGCAGCCACGTCAACGAAGCGCTGAGACTGGCCGGGCTGTCCCAGGACCCCGTATCGCTGATGCGGGTGTGGAACTCCACCGCGATCCTCGCCCACCAGCTCGGCCACTACGCCGAAGGCGTGGCAGCAGCCCAGGCCGCACAGTCCTGCGCCATCACGCGCCGCGACCCGCTGTTCGGATCCCTCGCGCACGCCCGGGCCGCGGTGGGGCACGCCCACCGGGGCGACCGGCAGGCCGCCATCCGTTCCATCGGATACGCCGAAGAGGCCCTCGGGCGAGCCGAGGCACGCCCCCGTCCGTCCTGGATCGCCTTCTACGGGCCCGCAGAGCTGCATGCCCTGACCGGGGTGGTCCGCAGCCGTCTGGGCCAGCCTGTGGAGGCGGAAGCCGCCTCCCACCGTGCCCTGTCCGCGCTGCCGGCCTCCTTCCGGCGCAACCGCGCCATGACCATCGTGGACCTCGCCATCGCCCAGCTCCACCAGGGCGACGCCGAACACGCCTGCGCCACGACCGAGGACGCCTTCACCCTGATGTGGGGCAGCCCGCTACCCGGCCGCTTACGCGTCCTGCTCGGCGACTTCTACCGCGATCTCCTCACCCTCGCGCCCTCCACCACAGTGGCGCGCGAGTGGGCCGACCGCTACCGATCCGAATGGAGCCCCGCGTGACCACGGCACCCGTCATCGACCTGCGCCGCTACGGCCACACCGACCTGCCCGGCATCCGGCAGACCCTGCTCGACGTCCACGCCATCGCCTACTACGAGCGGCGGCACGAGGAGTTCGTCCAGCGCTTCCCCTGGTTCGTGCAGCACTGGGGCGGCCGTGAGGGATTCGCGTGCGTGGTCGCCTACGCCGACGGCGAGCCGATCGGTTTCACCTACGGGGCGCCGGGCGAGCCGGGCCGCGAATGGTGGCGTGAGTACCTGAGCGAAGAGCCGGCCAACCCCTCGACGTTCTCCGTCTCGGAACTGATGCTGAAGCCGCAGTGGCGCGGGCAAAGCCTTGGAGAGCGGCTTCACCGCGAGCTGCTCGCCGACCGGCCGGAGGGCCTGGCCGTGCTCACCGTGGACACCAAGCGGCCCCGGCTCCAGGCGATGTACGAGGGCTGGGGATACCGGAAGATCGGCGAGCGCCAGCCGTTCCCGGACTCCCCGCTGTATGCCGTGATGCTGCTGGACCGCAAGCGCGCGGCCTGACGGGCGCCGCCTGCGGCCCGCTCCAGCGGCGTCCCGCCCGGCGTGTGCCAGGGCGGGACGCCGCTGCCCAACTGCTGTTACCCCTCCCGGCCGGACGCGCGGTCACATCGACGGTGTTTTCGATAGCGAGGAGCGAGCACGTGGCGGCGAAGACCGGTCCGGCGAATCACATCATCCAGCAGCGGCGTCCCGCGGCACGGCCAGGCGAGGACCGGTCGCCGGTCAGTCGGTGAGGGCGTGGCGGAGGGTTTCGTGGCAGTCGATGAGGGCGTCGACGCCGACGATGCTGATGGTGCGCATCACGGACTCGCCGGCAGCGGCCAGGCGCAGCCAGCCGCCGGCTTCGGTGAGGGAGCGGTGGGCGGCGATGAGGATGTTGATACCGCTGGAGTCCATGAAGGCGACCTGGCGCATGTCGGCCACGATGCGGGGACGGGGCGCTCCCGCACCCGCCGCTTCGCCGGGGGCCGCCGATGGCGCGGGCTGCGGGGTGGGCGGCTGCGGGGCGGCCTGCGCGTCCGTCACCACGGCCGCCCAGGCCATGCCCAGCGCGGCGAGGGCGGCGCCCTGCTCCGCGGTGAGCTTGTCCCGCCGTTGCTTGGTGTTGGAGAGCCACACACCCGGTTTCAACGGCACCGGCTCCGCCCCGCCGTCGACCGTGATCTCCACGACCGTGTTGCGCGGGACGGACCGCTTCCCCTCCTTCTCCACCCACTGCGCCAGAGCTGCCAGGCCCCGCTGGAACACCGCCTCGGCCTTGCTCCCGGCCTTCACCGGGCCGTTGGCCGGGTCGTGACATCCCCGTTGCGGCGGCTCTGCCCATGTCTCTTGGCTGGAGTGAAGGAATATGGGACGGGCGGGAGGGGCGGCGCGGCAGCGGCCGGAGATCAGGGCGCGCTCAGCCGTTTGCGCGTCGGCCGGAACCGCCGCGCCCGGGCCCCGTCAGCTTGGTGGCGACGAGCCTGCTACGCGTAGTGCGCTCGGGGTTGGTCGTGTGGTCGGAAGGACGCCAGCCACGATCAGGCGTGGGATTTCCGTGGCGCTGCGGGCGTGCCGGATGATCCAGGTGCTGTCTTCGATGTCGCGGTATCCGGCGGAGTGGTCGCTGGCGTCGCCGACGAGGAGCAGGGCGAAGGGCGGCCCGGTGGCGGTGTAGTTGGCGACCTGGGCGAGGTAATCCCTTTCGACGGTCTTGTGGGTCTTCCACCGCTTAGTGCGCCATTTGATTTCTGCGACGAACCGGCTGGCAGGCTCGGGCATGTAGATGACATCTGCACGCCCGCCTGCGACGTCCCACTTCTCCCGTGTCACGGTGCCCGGTGGGAATAGGGGACTGATGTGCTGGTGGAAGTCGTCCTGGAGGTGCTTTTCGTTCCAGGCTGCGACGGTGCCGTCGGCGTTCTTGCGCGCCGGCCCAAGGTAGGCGGTGCGCTCGCCGTAGAGGTTGGCCTGGGCGTCGAACCGGTCGTAGAGGAATCGCAGGAAGTGCTCAAGCAGGGGGGTGAAGTAGTGGCTGTCGCTCGGCTTCCAGGCCGGGCTGGTCTTCAGGATGTCGAGCAGGGTCTCCAGGTGCCTGTCCACGCGGGCGTTGCCGGTGGAGGTGTAGCCCTTGGTGAGTTGGTGGGCGAGCTGCTCCAGCCGGTCGAGCTGGTGCGGGTCGGGCTCGCCGCATAGGCCAGTGGCATCAGACTGAAAGAGCGCGGCAAGCGCGGGGCGGCCTTCCAGGACTTTTCCCGGCACCGCCTCCTGCTGCGGCGCTTGGCTGCTCAACTGTTGGCGTCGCTGACGTACAGCGTCGTACAGCGTCTGGGCGTCGGGGTGGTCGGTGAACTGGGGGTCGTGGGCGAGGGCTTGCTCGAGCTGGTGCAGCAGGCCTTGGCTGCGTACGAACGGCGCTTCGACAGCCGGGCTGATCAGTGCCGTGAGGCCCGTGGAGTCATTGGCGGGGGCGTGGATGCTGCGGCTGGCGAGGTAGATCTCCAAGAGGTCGTTCAGGGCATCGGCGGGGTTGTACCAGCTGGGCTGGTCCAGGTGCGCCTGTGCTGCGTTGAGGGTGGTGATGAGTTTCGCCCAGGCGCTTTGGGTCAGACTCCGGGCGCTGAGCCAGCCGAGCTGGTGCATGCTGCCGGTCCAGGCGGCGAGGTGAGCGGCCGTGGTGTCCAGCTGGTTGGCTGCCTTGGTGAGCCGTTGCCGGGCGCTGCTGTCACCCGCCGGGTTCTGTTCAAGGTCGGCGAAGGCGAGGACGGCTTCGATGGCGGCGGCGTGGGCGCGGGCGTCCAGGCGTGCCTCGTGGGTGCGGTCGAGCTCGGTGAACCGCATCAGGGCTCGCTGCAGTTGTTCGCCGGCGGTGGTTCGGTCGGCGGCCTCCAGAGCGGCTCGCTCGTCAGCCAGGGCAAGTTCGAAGCTCGCGTCGGCTCGGGTCGCCGGGTTCAGGTCGGGCTGATTCTCCAGGGCGTTGAGGACGTCGAGGAGGCGGTCGGTGTCGGCGAAGTGGTCGCGGGCGATGCCGATCAGGATCGGCATACGGTCCAGGGCGTCGGCAGGTTCGGTGCCGGTGATCTCGGTGAGCAGCGCGAGCAGCCGGTGCGGGGAGCCTCCCGCTACCGCCAGGCGCAGCAGGCCGGCGATCGCCGGCTGGGCGAGGGCGGCGTCGCAGTCGCCGGCGAGCGCGTCCTCTGCGAGCGTGGCCAGATCTCGTACGATTCGGTTGCCTAGGCGGGCGGCCAGCCCAGGCCGGGTGCACACGACGTCGAGCGCGTCGGCGAGGACCCAGGCCGAGTGAGGTTGGCGCAGGCCCTGAGCCGCGGCCGCGAGTAGGGGCGCAGCCTGCTCGGCCGGGATGGTGTCGATGCCGTGGGCCAGCGCAGTGAGGAGGTAGGGGAGTTGAGGCCCGGCGGCCATTGTGTCCACCTCAGCCACGACGGCGTCTGCTCCGCCGAGGTCATCGAGGCCGGGTCCGGCGTCTAGTTCTTCATCGCTCGCCCGGCCGGCCCACTCTTGGAGGGCCTGGTCCACGTTCGGAGCCACTGTCCTCTCCTCTCTGATGGGCCGCGCCGGAAGCGAGCATCTTAGAACAGGTGTTCGCCGTCGCTGGTGATGATGTGGTCCTCGGGTAGCAGGCCTTCGACCAGCTCCGGTTGGGCAGTGGTGAAGACGACCTGGAGTTCGGGCAGTTCTCGCGTCAGGGTCTGCAGCTCGCCGATCAGCCTACGGGCGGCGTCGGCCGTCATCTCTTCAGCGGCGACGGAGTCGATGAGCAGAAGCCCGGGGTGGGAGTCGATGTGCCGGGCGGCGCCGGCCCGCAGCAGGGCGATGACGGTGGCGACGCGCATGCGCAGACGGTCGCCGCGGCTGAGCTTCTTGAAGGGGTGCTTGACGCCTTCTTTGACGGGGTTGACGTTGCCATTCCGTTTGAGCGCGACGGAGTTCAGGTGCTGCACGCCGAACTGGCTGGAGAGGCTGACGATCTCGGAGTCCATCGTCGGGAAGAGGTAGTCCGCGGAAGCCTTCACCGTCGCCTCCACCAGCTGGTGCACCGTGCTGAGGACGTCTGGGGCGGCGGATACGGTCGGCGTGTCCAGGGGAGCGGTGCCGGTCGCGGCCAGCCGTCCCTTCAGCTCTGCAGCCATCAGCTCTAGGTCACGAAGCCGCACATGGGCGGGGGAAGCGGCGAGGGCGCTGCTCACGGCCTCGGTGGCCTGCTGGTGCGCGGTGACGGCGGCGTCCGCGGCGGCCTGTAGGGCGAGGTGGTGGGCGGCTGCGGCGGACTCGGCCTCCCGAGCGGTGGCGATGTCGGTGGTGAGCTGCTCGAGCACGGCCTCGGCGATGTCCTCGGCGATCTCGGGCAGCGGACGTGTGCACACCGCGCAGGTGGCCCGGTCCCGTTCTGCTGCTCGGCGCTCGTCACCGACCGGCTCTTCACAGCGCGGGCAACAACTGGGATTGAGACGTCCGAGCACCCGGCGGGCCTGCCAGGTCTCCTGAGCGTCGAGCTGCGCCTGTTCGGCGCCCACCCGCGCGGCGGTAGCATCCGCCAGGCTCTGCGCGGCATCGTTCAGGCTCATGCGGAGTCGGTGCAGTTCCTGTGCCGTTTGGTCTGCCCGCTGCAGCAGCGGAACGATGTCGGCCTCGGGAGCACCGCTCAACTCCTGGATCTCCTGCTGCAGCAGGTCCAGCTGGGCCTGCCACTGGGCGCGCTCGGCCGACCGCGCGTGCAGATCTCCCTCCGCCCGGCGTTGCGCCTGCCGAGTGGTCTTTGCCCGGCCCTTCACCGCGACGGACAGCTGGGCGTGGGCACTGCTGTAGGGGATGTCGACGAACAGTTCCAGCAGCTTGGCGGGCAGTCCGGGCGCACTGACGTCACCCAGGAGTAGTTCGTCACCTCCGGCGTTGAGGTAGCACGCCCCGAAGTAGGCAGGCCATCCGTGAACCTGGGGCGCTCCCTCTCCGTCGGCGCCGCCGGTGGCGCTCCACAGGCTGGTGCGTTCCATCCGCAGGGCATCCAGGAAGAAGGAGCCGATCACGCGCTCGACATCGTCGGTCCCGGAGCCTTTGGCGACCAGGCGCAAGGGGTTGTCGTCCGCGGCCGCCAACAAGGCCTGGACAGTATCGGCGGTCAAGATGTCGACGCTGACGGGGGGAAGTAGACCAGGGATCTGCTCCAGAGCGATCCGAGTGGGTTTGCCAGCCACCACGAGGTCCAGACGCAGCGTGCGTACCCAGGATTGGACGCCTGGTGGCAGATCGCGCGGGGCGCCGCGCAGCGGCCAGACCAAAAACTCCAGCAGGCTGGTCTTACCAGCACTGTTCTCCGGGTGCACGATGGCCCAGATACCGGGCTCGAAGGGCCGGTCGATGGTGAACGGCTCGCCGTCGTGCTTAATCCCGTCGACTCGCAGACGCAGGATGCGCAGGCGCCGGTCGGCAGGGGCTGGCGTTGTCAGCGCGATGTTGGCTTCGGCAAGGGCACGCTCGACCTGGTGCTTGGCGACGTCCAACCGGGCGGCGGCCTGGGTCAGAATGTCGTCGGCGGTGGGCACAACCGGTGGCGTAGCCACGGGGTCCGGCTTGGTCACGACGCCTCCTGTCCGTCGGCTGGTGCACCGGTCTGTGGGGGTGCCGCGATGGCCCGCAGCGCCCGCAGCCTTGCCCGCGCCTGGTCAGTGATCGGGGTGATGTACGACCCGATGGGAGTATCGGCGTAGTCCCGCAACAGATACTGGCGTTTCTTCAACTGGGATCCTCCCAGCCCGTCAACCAACGCCACCACCCGCTTGGTCCGCTCCACGTACCAGGCAAGCGCCGGGGCCTCTACGACGATGTTCACGGCAAGCGTGCGGCCCGCTTGCAACAGGTAGTAGCGGTGCTCGACCACCTTCCGCTCCCGCAAGACCTGCGTCTTTTTCAGCAAGCCCCGTTCGACCAGTACCGCGAGGGCGTCGTCGAGCTCCTCGAAGGCGCCGAAGCGGTGCCGCAGCATCGGAAATCGACGCAGGTCCGGCTCTTGGGAGGAGAGGATGTCCTCGGCGAGATCGAGCAGCGCCGGCTCATCCGGAGCCTTCTCGTACTCCGTCATCAGCTCATAAGCCAGATAGTCGGGGTAGCGCACCCAGAAATCGAGCTTCTGTAGCCGCACCTGCGCGCGGACCACACCCACGCACTCGGCTGGCACCTCACCGTCCACGCCGGGTCGCGGTTCATGAGCCGCCGCATTGATCAGCAAGAGCATGCGCACCGCGTCCTGCCAGCGGCTCGCCCGCCGGATTCGCAATCCGCTCGTCATTCATCCCCCCCAAGGCCCGTTGCCCCCTGCCGCCCCGCGCCCGCACATGCGAAGCACGCATCCGCAGGGCCCCGTAGCAAGGGCTGGCCACGACCTTCCCTCGTCTCGTCACCTTCTGCATACGCAGAGTAAGACGCCGTACGATCTTTCGTCGACAGTTCGGACAGCGCGGATCATCCCCGCCGGGACAGCCCTCGCGGAGTGCCTTGTCTGGGGCCACGGCGTGCTGGTCGGCGCACCAGATGCGCCATAATGCCCGCGAATCATGCCCAGTCCATGCCGAGCTTCCGCAGCGCGTTCAGCTGCTCCTGGCCAAGCCGGCCCCTCCTCGATTTCATGTTCGAAATCCATACGCCCAGCTTCACGGTCACTGGCTCGCCGTTGACCGTGATCTCTTCGCTGTGCCCCCTCGGCACGGGCCGGTCGCCTTCGCGTTCCACCCACTGCGTGAGGGCCGCCAGGCCCCGCTGGAACGCCGCCTGTGCCTTGCTCGGGCCCTTCGTCGTGCGCGTGGCCGCCGGGGCGGGAGACGGCGCCTCAACGGGCTTCACGCCCAGCTTGGACAGCCGCTCCTGCTGTTCGGGCAGCAGCTGCGCCCAGGTGCGCGGGTTCTTCTGCCGCTGAAGCCACCGCCCGATGTCGTCGCCCTCGAAGGTGACGCCGGGCGCGATGTAGGGCAGGTGGCCGTCGGCGTCGACCAGGTCGGCGAGAACCCGGTAGTGGCGTTGCCAGTTCAGTGGCCAGGGGCAGTTCCAGTCCGGGTCGATCTCCGCCAGCTGCTTCGCGCGCTCCTCCGCCCGCTTCGGGTCCTTCCCGAGACCGCCCTTGCGCCGGAGGTTGGCCATGTACTGCCCGATCGGCACCTCGACCCCGTCGGCGGGGTCGGTCCACACCGCGTCCTGACGCGGCGCGAGATGCCCCGTGGCACGCCGGTAGGACCGGAGCACGGCCAGCTTGGCCTCCCACGCCTCCTCACCCGGCTCCCAGACCATCCCGGCCTCCGGCAAGTCGAGCAGGCTCTTGCGCCGTTCCTCCAGCTCCCCGGCCCGCAGCGCCTTCCGCTGCTGATGGACCCATCGGCCAAGCGGAAACGACTTCGTCGCCCCGACCTCGACCTCAACGTCATACGGGACGGCGTAGAGGCCGGTGATCTCGTTCTCCTTCCGCCAGCGCAGCAGGGCCTGGTAGCCCTCCAGCCACACCAGCGACTCCGGCCGGTAGACCCGGGTCCGCAGGAACGCGGCGATGGTCGCGGCGTCGCGCGGGCTCGAGAAATGGAGCAGCGCGGACTCGGCAGCGCCGTCCGCGCCGTCGTCGTGCTCCTGGTCCTCGCCGTCCCCTTCGCCGCCGGCCCCGACGATCCGCCCGTCCGCGTCGCGCCGGACGTGGACCTTGCGCTTGCCGCTCGTGAGGGCGCGGGAGGCGAGCTGTTCGACCAGACGTTCGTCATGCGAGCGCAGGCCCTTTATCTCAGGGAGGGCTGTCCAGTAGGCACGTTTGGTGGTGGTGGAGCCTGCAGCCGTAGATGATCATGCTCTGGTCATTTTGTGACGGTCTGCATGGTTGTCGGTTGGTGGGAGTAGGGTCGCGTGGCGCGGTCCCCGAAGGGTGGGAGCCGATGGGACGTCCTGGGGGAGTGAGTCTGAGTGGGACTGGCGGGCGGCGCTGCGGACAAGGCGGGTAACCGGTACGAGGACTGGTGGACCGCGCTGAGGGTGGCGGAGTTGCTGCGGGGGCGGGCGACGCGGATTCGTCTGGAACCCCCGGGCCCAGCGGGCGCCGGGATCGAGTTCGAGCTCGAGGCGGACGACGGCACCTGGTGCGAGCAGGTGAAGGACGTCCCCTCGAAGGGGCCGTGGACCCTGAACGCTGCGGGCAAGATCCTCGAGGCGGTCACGGGGCATCTTGCGGGGGGCAAGAAGGTGCGCCTTGTGCTGTCCACGGGGGCCCCTGAACTGCATGATCTTTCTAAGCGGGCCCGGGGCGCCGACACACTCGCCGAGTTCGAGTGCATGATCACCAAGGCCCAGATTCCCCAGTTCGTACAGGTACTTGAGAACTGGTCCGACAACGGGATGCCGGTCGACCGGGAGGTCGGCTGGCGGTATCTGCAGGCCGTGCACGTGGAGCACATCCCACCAGAGGCACTGCGCCGCCTGGTGGTCTCCGAGTATGAGCTGCTGTTTGTCGGGGACCCGGAAGTGATCGTCAGGCAGCTGAGCGGCTATCTCGACGAGCACCTGCACCAGCGCCTCACCGGCTCCCAGATCCGCAGCCATCTTCTAACCGTGCCGGGGGTGCGCCCACGTCTGCTGGCGGGTGACACCGGGACGCTCACGGCCCTGGCCGGGACGGTCGATCGCTTTGTGCGGCGCGTGCGACGGGACAAGCCCGCCTTTGGAATGGCCGCTCGTCCGCATGTGGAGCAGCTGTACGAGCGCCTGGTGGCTGAGGACGGCCCGCAGGTGGTGGTCTGCGAGGGCGGCGCTGGCTTGGGTAAGTCAGCGGTCGTCACCGACGTTCTGGTCCGGCTGACCGAGCAGGGATGGCCGGCGGCCGCGGTCCGGATGGACGGCGCCGACGCGAGTGTGCAGACGGCCAAGGACCTGGGTACCAAGATGACCCTGCCGGACTCGCCGGCGGTGCTGTTGGCTGGGGTCGCGGACGGAACGCCGGCGCTGTTGGTGATTGACCAGCTGGATGCGGTCAGCACCTACAACGGCAGGATGTCGGACGCCTACGAGGCCGTGGAAGACGTACTCGCACAGCTGGTCGTCACCCCGAACGTCAAGGTGATCCTGGTAGCACGCACCGTCGACATCGACAACGACCGGAGGCTGTCCCGTCTCGTAGCCGACCCCGCCCGGACAGCCCGATTCCCCCTCAGCGTTCTGGATCCGGAACAGGTGCGGGCTGTCCTGTCCGCCAGCGGGACGGATCCCGACGGCCTGGGACCGGTGACACTGGAGCTGTTGCGGACTCCGTTGCATCTGTCGGTCTTCAGCCGCCTGTCGCCCTCCGCACGCGGCGCTTCGTACCGGACCTTGCAGGAGCTGTACGCGCGTTACACCGATGAACGGCGCGAGGAGATCGAGCGACAGGTCGCCGCGCTGGACTGGCGGGGTATCACGGGCACGCTGTGTGCCTCCATGAGCGAACGTGAAACCCTCCAGGCGCCCTTGGCTCTCCTCGACGGTTTCGCCCGCCAGCACATCAAGGTGCTCGAGTCGCACGGTGTGCTGGTGCGCGACGGGGAACAGATCGGGTTCTTCCACGAGACGTACTTCGATTTCCTCTTCGCCCGGTCCTTCATCTCCACCGGAGAGGACATCCACGATTTCCTGGCCAATTCAGGTCAGTATCTGTTCCGTCGCGCCCAGACCAGGCAGATCCTCGAGCACCTCGCCGGCACGGACCTCGGACGTTTTCGCACCACGGTGGCCAGGCTCTTGGGCTCTGACCAGATCCGCCCGCACCTGCATGATGTGATCATTGCTGTCCTCGGACAGCTCGACGCCGCTCTGCCTGACTGGAAGGCCATCGAACCGCTCGCCTGGGGTCAGGTTCCTGTGGCGGGCAAGGTACGAGGTCTGCTCGCCCTGCCGCAGTGGTTCGACGCCGCCGACCACGATCAGAGGTGGGAACGCTGGCTGGGCACGCCGCAAACTGCCGATGCTGCGTTCCCTGAACTGCTGGCCGTCGCGCGCCACCGGCCCGAACGTGTCGCAGAGCTGGTGCGACCGTACGTGGGCACCACGCCGCAGTGGCGGCGCCGGCTGGTGGGGCTGATCGAGTGGGCGCTCACGCCCGACCTTGTCGACCTTGCTGTCGATCTGATCGACCGAGGGTATGCGGATGAGGCCAGGGGGGCGATAGCGGTCAACAGCGACTTCTGGTCGCTCCTCTACAGTCTGTCCGAAACCCACCCCGCTCCCGCTGCCCGCCTTGTCGGCGCCTATCTGCGTCGTCACCTAGCCCGTGCCCGCGCCGACGGATCCGGCGACCCCTTCGCGTCCGAGCACCTGTCAACGAACTCACAGGTGGCCGACACGGTCCTCTCCCGCATCGCGCAGGCCGAACCGGAAACCTACGTCGACCAGGTTCTGCCCTTCGTCATCGACGTGGCCACCGCTAGCAGCGCGGGCCGTACCGGCTCCCAGGACCTCGGTGGCCGCTGGGCCTACCGACTCGTGGGCGGCCGCAGTGTCGACACCGCCTTGCTGGCCGCCCTCGACACGGCACTGCGCTGCCTGGCCGGCCAAGCCCCGGCTGCCGCTGCCGATGCCCTGCGGCAACTGACCGCCTCACCAGTTCAGGAACTACGCTTCCTCGCCTGCCGCCTGCACACTGCCCTGGGACAGCCCGATGAGGCGATCGCCTGGCTCCTGACCGATGAGCGCCACCTGCGCCTGGGATGGGTGGACAGCGCGCGCTGGGCCTCGCGCGAACTCATCGAGACCGCGACCCCCCACTGCACGGACGAGATGCTGGATCGCTTGACCGCGGTGCTGCTTGGCTACTACCCGGCGTGGGAGCGCCGACGGCAGAAGGGGCAGCGCAGCGCCTGGGGCCGGAGCCAGTACGAGCTGTTGTCGGCGATCTGCCCTTCGCGCCGTAGTGCAGCGGTACGCCGTCGGCTCGCCGAATGGGAGCGCAAGTTCCCCGGCCACGTACCGTCGCCACCGACACCAATTCAGACTGGGGTCGTCGGCTCGCCGATCAGTGACCATGCGGCCCGGCATATGACCGACGACCAGTGGCACCGTGCCCTGGACAAGTACGCCCGGCCCCAGCCCGAACGGTTCTGGCCTCTCCGAGGAGGCGTCCACGAGCTCGCTCGGACACTTGGCAGCCGCGCACAACAGGAACCCGACCGCTTCACCGACTTCGCCTTCACTCTCGGCCCAGGCTCACCAGCCGCCTACCTCTGCGCGATCGTGGAGGCGGTCACGCCCCATCTGGATGCCGACCGCTGGGAACGACTGGCCTTCCACACCCACCAGACGCTCGGCTCCGAGGCAGCGCTCACGATCTGCCAGGCCCTGCAGGCGGCCCCGCAGAACTTCACTCCTGCTCTGTTGCCGGCCCTCGACGGCTACACCACAGACCCCCACCCCGAGCATGACATCCGTCATCCGGATGCCGAAGGAACCCGCACGGATCTGCTGACCGTCGGCATGAACTCCAACCGCGGCCAGGCAGCGCTCACCGTTGCCGCCCTGCTCTTCCACGGCAGTGAGCACCTGCACGCCTTGACGCCCCTGGCCACCCGCCTCGCCAACGACCCTGTGCTCGCTGTCCGAGTCTGTGCCGCCCAGGCTGTACTGGCCTTGATGAAGCATGACCCGCAGATTGCGCTAGACACCGCTGAACAACTCCTGAACCACCAGGACGCCAACGTCTACAACGCCTCCACCACTCAACGGCTGCTCATCAACACCCTGGTTCGTGAACCCTCGCGTTTCGCTGCCCACCTTGCTCGAGCCCTACAAGGGACGGGCGATACGGCCGAACTCGCAGGCCAGTCCTGGGCTGTTGCCACCATTCAGGGGTGCCTCACCCCGGACCTTCCGAACAGCACGGATGAACTCAGCGCCCTCGCCCGCCGTGGGGCTGCATCGGTCTTCGCCGACAACATCGATCACTACCCGCACTTTCTCCCGCTGTTCAACGACGATGACGCCGACGTGCGAAAGAACGCCTCCCAGGGCATGCGGCAGGTGTTCGACCTGTTTCCTGCACAAGCCGAAGAACTCGTCAGAGCGTTCCTCGACGGCAAGGCCTTCCCTGACCACCTCGAACATCTGGCCTTCGCTCTCTACGACCACGCTGGCCCCCTTCCCACTGTCGCCATTGATGCGTGCGAGCGCATCGTTCAGCACGCGGGCAGGGAGCTCGGCGACCTCAGAACCCATCGTGCGGCGGACGGCCACCACCTGGTCTCGGCAGTCCTCCGCCTCTATCGGCAAAGCCGGCAGGCCGAACGGATCCGTTGCCTGGACGTCATCGACAGGCTCTCGCAGGCAGGTGCCTACGGGTTGACCGCTGCTTTGGAAAACGAACGCTGACCCCACTGAGCCCTGGTCCTGGCCCCGCCGAGAGTTATCTCGGGGCGAGCCAGCGGTGGGGAAATGTTTGTTTGGGTTGTCACCTGCGGTGATGGGCTGTGAACGAGTGCCGTACGCGTCGCTGCGGGCGATGGTTGTGTTTGTCACGTGGATGTCGACTTTGTGGCGGAGCGTGCTTTTTCTCCCGTGACTGGTGTGGTGCGGTGGGTGGTGGTGGACGCCGGTTCGTTTGATCTGCAGACCGAGGCGGTGGCGTTCCTGGCGTCGTTGCGGGCGCGGGGGTGTTCGCCGAACACCGAGCGCGCGTATGCGGGGCGGGTCGCTCTGTACTTGAACTACTGCCGGATGCGGCGGCTGGACTGGCGGACCCCTGGGTTTCTGGATCTGGCCGACGTGCAGCGGTGGCTGGTGGAGACGCCCCTTCCGCCCCGGGCTGGCCAGGTGCGGCCCGGGCCGGTCCGTTACCGGTCGCGGGGGACGGCGAACGCGATCATGACGGTGGTGGGGGAGTTCCTGCGGTTCGCTGCTGTGCACGGCTGGGTGCCGGCCAGCACGGCGGGACTGCTGTCCCAGCCGAAACTGCTGCGCTTCACCCCGCCCGGCTACGACACCGGCGAATCGGGCCAGCGGCTCCAGGCCGAGGCCGCCGTGTTCCGCTTCAAGGTCACCGAGCCGGGCTACGAGGACCTCAGTGGTGAGCAGATCCGCGGGATGATCGCTGCGGCGCCGAGCGCCCGGGATCGTTTCCTGATCGCACTGCTGGCGTGTACGGGGCTGCGGATCGGCGAGGCGCTCGGCCTGCACCGGGACGACATGCACCTGCTGGCCTCCTCACGGACTGTGGGCTGCGGTGTCGAGGGCCCGCACGTGCATGTCCGCCGCCGCACCGACAACCCCAACCGGGTCCTGGCCAAGTCCCGCCGTCACCGCTTCGTACCGGTCACCGCCGACCTGGTCGCCCTCTACACCGACTACCAGTACGAACGCGACGACGTGGCCGAGGCGGGGGAGTCGGAGATGGTGTTCGTGAATCTGTTCCGGCCTCCGCTGGGCCGGGCGATGTCGTACCCGAACGCCAAAGAGATGTTCGACCGGCTGGGCCGCGCTGTCGGGCATGCGTGTCGTCCGCACATGCTGCGTCACTCGGCGGCGACGCGCTGGCTGCGCGACGGTGTCGACCGCGATGTGGTGCAGCGCCTCCTCGGCCACGCCTCTCCGTTGTCCATGGAGCAGTACCGGCACGTCGACGACGCCGAGGCGCGGGCAGCGGTCGAGCGCGTCGGCTTGCTGACGGAGCGCCCATGAGTATCGCGTCCGTGCTCTCGCGGCTGCCCGCACCGCGCACCGAAAACGCGGTGGAGCTCGACGCCGGGAGATGGGTGCGGTGGCTGCAAGACCATCTCGATCCCGCCTGGCGGCCGGCTGAGTGGCGGCCGGAGTGCTGGCTTTTCACCGGGAGTGTGCAGGAGCCGCGCAGCTCGGTGTCGCTGTGCCGTACGGCGGTATGCGACACCGTGGTCTCACCGGCCAACATCTTCTGCCCCTTCTGCAAGGAGGGACAGAAGAAGTCGCCGCTGTCCGCCGCGGAGTTCGCGCGGACCTTCGTGCCGCTACGCAACCGGGTTGCCTTCGGCGGTGTTCCGGAGCAGTGCCGCTTCACGAAGGACGGGCAGCGCTGTGTCCGGCCCCGGCACTGCAAAGAACTGTGCGCCACGCACTACACCCAGTGGAAGACCCACACCACCCGCAAGACCGCCGGCCGGTGGGAGGACACCGCCGTGCCCTACGCCGATACCCCTGCCTGCCCGGCGTCAGCCTGTCCGCTGCCGGGCTTGTACGGCCGGGGCCTGTGCCGGCACCACGCGCAGCGCTTCCGCGAACACCGCCGCATCCACCCGGACGCGGATGTAGCGGCGTGGGCAGCCCAGCAGCCCCCGTACCTCGCCCCGCACCAGTTCAGTCTCCTGCCGCTGCCCGAGCCGCTGCGCTGGGAGGTTCTCTACGGTCTGCAGCAGGTGGACCCGTGGCTGCGGATCTTCGAGCCCCCGCAGGTCCGCCGCATGGTGCGGGACCTGGCCGGGACCAGCACACTTATCGGCGACATCACGGACCAGCAGATGTGCCCACGCTCCACCGTCGCAGTCCTGCGGATGCTCAGCCGCGTGCGGACGGCGGTCCGGGCAGGCCACGCACAGCACACCGGCACCGCGCCGGCACAGGATGACGTCCTGGATCTGCGTGCGCTGGGCCAGCGCTCGCGCACCCCGGCCGGTATCCGGCAGTCCAAGACCGTCGACCTGCGCACCATCCGGCAGCCGTGGCTGCGCGGTCTGCTGCGCACCTGGACCATCCAGCAGCGCCCGGGAGCGGACGAGTTCGCCCGCACGCTGCGCGGCGTCGAACTCGCCTCCCGGGCTCTCGCGCAACGCCCCGCAAGCGACGACCCCACACGGCTTCGCTACGACGACGTCACTGCCGTGGTCGACGCGTTCCGTACCGCGCTCAAGCTGGACGGCGAACCAGCCGGCTGGAACTACCGCATGTCCATCGCCAGCCACTTCTTCGCCCTGATCGACTACGGCCGCCGCTCAGGCACCGCTGACACCCTCTCCGCCGCCTTCGTCCGCGACCCCGTCAACCACCGCATCTCTGAAGAGGAAACCAACGAGGACGAGGTCGGAAAGGCGATCCCTGAACCGGTGATTCGCCAGCTCGACGCCCACCTCCACCTCCTCGGCCACGGGCGGGCCCGCGGCCAGCGCACCCTTGCCCCTGACGACCTGCAGCTGATGTACCGCACGCTGTACATCCTGCTCAGAGACACCGGACGGCGGCCCCTTGAAATCTGTTCCCTGCCTCGGGACTGCCTCGAAACCCGCAACGACCAGATCTGTCTGGTCTGGAACAACCACAAGGCTCGCCGTCACCGCAGGCGCCTGCCCATCACCACAGCCACCGCCCAAGCCATCCGCACCTGGAAAGAACGCCGAGAACAGCTCCAGTCCAGCCTCCCGCCCACTGGCGCCGACTACCTCTTCCCCGCTCTCACCCACCTCGCCGTCCGCCCCTACCTGCCCACCAACTACCTCGGCGAGACCCTGCGCGACTGGGCTGACTCCATCCCCCACCTGCACGGCGAAGGCACCGACACCCACGGCAACCCGCTGCCTTTCGACCGCTCCCTCATCTACGCGTACGCCTTCCGCCACTCCTACGCGCAACGCCACGCCGACGCAGGGACCCCGCTCGACGTCCTGCGTGAATTGATGGATCACAAGTCGGTCTGCACCACCCAGCGCTACTACACCGTCTCCCTGAAACGAAAGCGCGACGCTGTGACGAAACTCGCCACCCACGTCGTCGACAATCACGGCCGCCCCAGCCCCAGCTCAGAGACCGCCTACGAACTGCGCTCCGTCGCCGTCCCCTACGGCGGGTGCACCGAACCCAGCAACGTCAAAGCCGCAGGCGGATCCTGTCCCATCCGCTTCCAGTGCGCAGGCTGCGGCTTCTACCGACCCGACCCTTCCTACCTCCCGGCGATCGAACAGCACATCAACGAACTGCGCGCCGACCGCGAATCTGCCCTGGCCATGGACGCCGCCGAGTTCGTCATCACGGCCTTCACCGCCCAGATCACAGCGTTCGAGCAGGTCACCGACCGCATGCAGCGGCGCCTCGCCGCCCTCCCTTCGGCGGAGCGCCAGGAGATCGAGGAAGCCAGCACCGTTCTCCGTAAAGCCCGAGCCGGCAGCACCCACACCCTGCTGCCGCTCACACCCCTCTCCAGGACCGACCCGGCATGAATCCCCACGGCAACCCGCACACCCTCGCCGAGGCCCGCCGCCGCGCCAGCCTCGACAAACGCCAGCGAGCCCTGACCGCGCTCGCCACCCTGGAACGGCAGGGCAAGAAGATCACCCACGCCGCGGTCGCCCGCACCGCCGACGTCTCGACATGGCTCACCTACACCGACGGCATCCGCGAGCACATCGAAGCCGCACAACAACGTCGGCAACCCACCATCCCCCCGTCCGCGCGGACGCGGAGCACCACAGCAACGCTGCGCACAGAACTCGAACTCGCCAGGCAGGAGATCCGGACCCTGAGGGAAGACAGAGACCGGATGCGGCAGGCCATCCAACACCAGCTCGGACAGCAACTCGACGCCCTCGATACCGGGCACCTGATCGAACGCGTCGACGAACTCACACGGACCAACCAACGACTCGAAGACAGCCTCCAGCAAGCCACCGACGACAATCACGAGCTCCACGCCCGCGTGAGGATCCTGGAAACAGACCTGGCCGCAGCACGCACCAGCCTGCGACGGATGATCCGAGAGGAGAACACAAACCGCTGAAGGCGCCCCCAAGGGCCCGCTGCCGCCGCTACAGCCCAATCCAGAAGACCTTGCTAGGCCCACTCCACTCCGAGTTCGGCGAGTGCGGCCCGCTGCTCTTCGGTGAGCTTGTCACGGCGGGTCTTGGTATTCGATAGCCATACGCCGAGTTTGTGGTGGTGCTCCTGGCCGTCGATGACGACGCATTCGACGTGTCCCCTCGGCACTGCCTTCTGGATGCCCTCGCGCTGGATCCACTGGGCGAGGGCGGTGACGCCGCGCTGGAAGGCTGACGTCTTCCCGCCGCCTTTGGCCGTCGGGGCCGAGGCGGGGCGTTCGGCGGGTGTTACGCCCAGCGTTGTGAGCCGCTGCTGCTGTTCTTCGGTGAGTTCCGCCCAGCTGCGGCGTTGTCGCTGGAGCCATTTGCCGAGGTCGTCGCCTTGGAACTGCACGCCGGGGGCGATGTCGGGGAGTCGGCCGTGGGGTTCGTCGGCGGCGAGGTCGGCGAGCACTTTGTAGTGGCGTTGCCAGTCCAGGGGCCAGGGACAGTTCCAGTCGGGGTCGATCTGGGCGAGTTGTGCGGCGCGCGCTGCGGCGCGCTGCGGGTTCTTGCCGAGTCCGTCCTTGCGGCGGAGGTTGGCCATGTGTTCCCCGACTGGAACCAGTTCGCTGTCGGCGTCGCCCCATACGGCATCTCGCCTGGGGGCGAGGTGACCGTGCGCGCGGTGGTACGACCGCAGTACCGCCAGCTTCTGCTCCCAGGCTTCATCGCCGGGTTCCCACACCATTCCGGCTTCGTCGAGCAGGGTCTTGCGGTGGGGATCGAGTTCGCCCGCGCGGTACACGCGCCGCTGCTGGTGGACCCACCGCCCCAAGGGGAATGCTTTGGTGGCGCCGGCTTCGGTCTCGGTGTCGTACGGGACGGCGTGCAGGCCGGTGATGAGGTTGCTCTTCCGCCAATGCAGCAGGGCCTGGTAGCCCTCCAGCCACACCAGGGACTCCGGCCGGTACACCCGGGTGCGCAGGAACGCGGCGATCGTCGCCGCGTCTCTGGGGGTGGAGAAGTTCAGCAGCGCGGACTCCACGGCGCCCTTGGTCTCGTCCTGCCCGCCTTCTCCTTCGGCCGTGGTGCCGATGATCCGCCCGTCCTCGTCCCGCTTCACGTACACGTGCCGCTGCCCGCTGCTCAGGGCCCGGCTGGCGAGTTGTTCGACGAGGCGTTCCGAGTGACTGCGGAGTCCTTGGAGGACGGCTACGAGGGGTGCGAACGAGGCGGAGGCGACCATGTCGGTCGGATCCTCGCCGGGCTTAAGGAAGACGGGCACGATGATCCTGGCCACCTTGGCCGTGCCGTCGGGGTTCGGGCGCAGGGCGCGGCCGATGTTCTGCACGATCTCGACCTGGGAGCTGCGGGTGTCGGCGAAACACACCGCCTCCACGCCCCGCTCGCCGACGATGTCGACGCCTTCGCCGAGCACTCGGACGGAGGCGAGGAAGGCCCGGTGTACGCGGCGACCCGCGGCATCGATGCCATTGG